>NZ_JBBOQA010000001.1:0-4800000 GCF_038003885.1 Paenibacillus sp. FSL R10-2788
GTGGACAGCCATACTTCCGAATTATGGCAGCAAATTTTATCGATTATTCAAACCAAATTAAGCAAGCCGAGCTTTGATACCTGGTTTAAGGCTACTAAAGCGATAACCTTCAACTCCCAGGTTCTCATTATCTCGGCACCTACAACGTTTGCTGTAGAATGGCTGGAAAGTCGTTACACCAAACTGGTAGGAGCAACCGTCTACGAAGTCACAGGGAAACAAGTGGATGTAAAATTCGTGATTGAAGAAAGCAAGCCGCCTGAGCTTGTGGTTCAGCAATCCGCTCCGACTCCCGTAGTATCAAGAGAAGAAGCACAAACGCATCTGCTTAATCCAAAGTACACTTTTGACACCTTTGTAATCGGCTCTGGGAACCGCTTTGCGCATGCAGCCTCACTGGCAGTGGCCGAAGCACCAGCCAAAGCATACAATCCCTTGTTTTTATACGGTGGAGTAGGTCTGGGCAAAACCCATTTGATGCACGCAATTGGGCACTATGTCCTGGAACATAACCCAAATAACAAGGTAATTTACATCTCGTCTGAGAAATTCACGAATGAATTTATCAATTCGATCCGTGATAACCGCGGTGAAAGCTTCCGTAACAAGTATCGTAATGTTGACATTTTGCTTATCGACGACATTCAATTCCTCGCTGGAAAAGAGTCTACACAGGAGGAGTTTTTCCATACTTTCAATGCGCTCCACGAAGAACGCAAGCAAATTATCATCTCCAGCGACCGACCACCAAAGGAAATTCCCACACTGGAAGAACGGCTGCGTTCCCGGTTCGAATGGGGCTTGATTACGGATATTCAACCACCAGATCTGGAGACCCGGATTGCGATTTTACGCAAAAAGGCTAAGGCAGAGAACCTTGATATCCCTAATGAGGCCATGATGTATATTGCCAACCAGATTGACACCAATATTCGTGAGCTTGAGGGTGCATTAATCCGGGTAGTTGCTTATTCTTCGCTTACCAACCAGGATGTAACCACTCATTTGGCAGCTGAAGCGCTCAAGGATATTATTCCTTCCAGTCGTCCCAAGATGATCACCATCGCTGATATTCAGCAAAAAGTCGGAGAATACTACAATTTGCGCCTTGAAGACTTCAAAGCACGCAAAAGAACCAAGGCCGTAGCGTTTCCACGTCAAATCGCAATGTATCTATCCCGTGAACTAACGGATTATTCACTGCCTAAGATTGGTGAGGCTTTCGGAGGACGTGACCATACGACCGTCATTCATGCGCACGATAAAATTACACAGGCATTAAAGGTCGATCAGGAGTTGTACAAAGTGGTAAATAATCTTGCGGAGAAAATTAAAAATCCTTCCTAAGAGGAACAAAGAGCCTATACACAATCTATACACATGTGGGTAGGCTTAATTTTATGCTGTTTGGTGGGGTTATCCACATATTCGTCGCCCCTACTACTAATACTATTAAATAACTATAATAATTCATCATGTAAAGACGCGTAATTAACAGACTCAAATCCATCGAAATTCCCAATTTTTCAGCTAGGAGTGAAATCATGAAAATAAGCATTCTTAAAAATGAGCTCAACGAATCCATTCAACACGTATCCAAAGCTATATCCAGCAGAACAACAATCCCTATTTTGACCGGTATTAAACTGGAAGTTAGCCATCAAGGCGTCACATTAACTGCAAGTGATACCGATATTTCTATTCAATCGTTTATTCCAGCAGAGAATGACAGCCACACCATCGTGAAGATAGATCAGCCAGGAAGTGTTGTTCTTCCCGCTAAATTTTTCGTCGAGATTATTAAGAAGCTGCCCTCCAAAGAAATCCACATGGAAGTAAAAGAAGGATTCCAAACGTACATTTCTTCCGGATCCACTGAGATTCAGATGGTAGGTTTAGACCCTGAAGAATTCCCAGTGTTGCCGAGCATTGAAGAGAATGACACGATCTCTCTACCAGGTGATTTGCTGAAAAATATGATTAAACAAACAGCCTTTTCTATTTCTACCCAAGAGACAACTCCGATATTAACGGGTATACTATGGAATCTGAGCGACAATGAGTTTAAGTTTACAGCGACTGACCGTCACCGCTTGGCAACAAGAGCTGCTAAACTTGAAGGCACGGAAAATGTCAATTTCGGAAATATTGTTATTGCCGGTAAAACCCTTAATGAGCTCAGCAAAATTATCCCTGACCAAAATATGCTGGTTGATATTGTCGTTGCGGATAATCAAGTTCTCTTCAAAATCGACAAAGTACTGTTTTATTCACGGATCCTTGATGGGATTTATCCTGATACTTCTAGAATTATTCCAACAACCTACAAAACAGAACTAACTTTAGATACAAAAAAATTAAGCGAATCGATTGATCGTGCTTATTTGCTGTCCCGGGAAGAGAAAACAAATATTGTTCGTATGCAGACGCTTGATCAAGGCGGTATTGAAATTTCTTCAAGCTCATCAGAGCTGGGTAAAGTTCGCGAGGAACTTGAAGTCATTGATTTCAAAGGTGAACCTCTCAAAATATCTTTCAACTCGAAATATATGCTTGATGTATTAAAGGTCATAGAGAGTGAGCAGCTCGTTATTGCATTTACAGGGATGATGAGTCCGATCATTTTGAAACCACTTGACCAAACCAATAGCTTGTATATCATTTTGCCTTACCGTACAACAAATTAATGCCAACATTCATGAACATGTGGATAAGTGGCTGAAAGGATAAAAACCATGAAAAAAATACTTATCCACAGTGGATACATTAAGCTGGACCAATTTCTGAAACTCGCAGATTGTGTATCCACAGGTGGAATGGCCAAAGCTTTATTGCAGGAAGGTCACGTATTGGTCAACGGAGAAGTAGAGGAACGGCGCGGCAGAAAACTTTATCCGGGTGACAAAATTGAAGTGCAGGATAACGGGACCTTTGAGGTTGAAGGCGGAGGAGTAAAAGAGTAGTACGCTAGGGGAGGAACCATTTCGTGTTTGTTAAAAATATCGGTCTGCAGCATTATCGGAATTACGGGCTGCTGCGTCTGGAGAGCCTGGGCGATGTGAATCTGATTCTGGGTCAGAACGCCCAAGGCAAAACAAACCTCATGGAGGCATTGTTCGTCCTGGCGATGACCAAAAGCCACCGTACCTCTAAGGACCGCGAACTTATCTCCTTCGATGCCCCCGGAGATGCAGCTCAGATCGTTGCCGAGGTAGAACGAAAGTATGGCGATCTCAAGCTGGAGCTCACCCTATCTGCCAAAGGTAAAAAAGCCAAGATCAATGGCTTGGAGCAGCGGCGCCTTAGTGAGTTTGTTGGATCTCTTAATGTGGTCATGTTTGCACCGGAAGATTTAGAGATTGTAAAAGGGACCCCTGGTATCAGACGGCGTTTTCTTGATATGGAGATCGGCCAAGTCCAGCCTAGTTATCTATTTCACCTACAGCAGTATCAAAAAATTCTCTTGCAAAGAGGCAATCTCTTAAAGCAATTATGGGGAAAAGAGGCTGCAGGGAAAGAGCTTCTGGAAATCTGGGATGCTCAGCTTGTAGAGCATGGTGTTAAAATCGTCAAAAAAAGGAAACAATTCATAAAGAAGCTGCAAATATGGGCTGAAAGCATTCACCGGGGGATTACGAACGGCGGAGAAGAACTGAAATTGCTCTATGTCCCCTCTTTCGGCGATCGGGATGAGGAAGATGAAGCTGTCTTATTAGACAATTTTATGTTAAAGTTATCACAAACGAGAGAACAAGAAATCAGGCGCGGCATGACGCTGACGGGTCCCCATCGGGATGACCTGTCCTTTTTTATCAACGGAAGGGAAGCTCAGGTCTACGGTTCTCAAGGACAGCAGCGTACCACGGCTTTATCGCTTAAGCTGGCGGAAATCGAGCTGATCCATGAGGAAATCGGAGAATATCCTGTGCTGCTTCTTGATGATGTTTTATCCGAGCTTGATCCTTACCGCCAGACCCAGCTTATTGAAACCTTTCAAAGCAAGGTACAGACATTCATTACCGCTACCGGAATTGAGGGTCTAAATGCCGATAAATTAAAGGGCGCCAGCCTATTTCATGTTCATGATGGAAAAGTTGAGTTATAAAAGAGCGGAGGACGATCATGTATATTCATTTGGGCGGGGAGAAGATCATTAGGTCTTCGGAGTTAATTGCTATATTTGATATTTCGATTGAGAAATCTTCCAAGGTATCTAAGCAATTCGTTATTCACTCTGAGCAGGATAAGAAGCTTGAGCGGATTGGCGAAGAGGAAGCAAAATCTATTGTCGTAACTAAAAATATCGTGTATTACTCCCCAATTTCCTCCTCCACTCTTAAAAAAAGAGCCAAAATTTTGCTCGAAATATAACTTGCATTTGGTAACAAAGAGATAATCAGAAAGAAGTAGGTGAAGGCATGTCAATGAATCAACCGACATATGATGAGAGCCAGATTCAGGTACTGGAAGGGCTGGAAGCGGTTCGGAAACGTCCGGGCATGTATATTGGTTCGACTAGTTCTAAAGGTCTCCATCACTTGGTATGGGAGGTCGTCGATAATAGTATCGATGAGGCACTCGCAGGTTATTGTGACCGGATTCAAGTGATTATACATGAGGATAACGCGATCACTGTTATCGATAATGGACGTGGCATACCTGTAGGTGAGAATGTAAAGCTTAAGAAGTCGACGCTTGAAGTCGTAATGACCGTGCTGCATGCAGGCGGTAAATTCGGCGGTGGCGGATATAAAGTTTCCGGTGGTTTGCATGGTGTGGGTATCTCTGTAGTAAATGCCTTGTCTGAAAAGGTCCTTGTTAAGGTCAAACGTGACGGTCATATCTACCAACAGGAATATAGACGCGGTGCACCGCAGTATGATATCAAAATTGTTGGCGATTCAGATGAGACAGGAACGACTACAACCTTTCATCCGGATCCTGAAATATTTACGGAAACCACAGTTTTTGAATATTCGACACTGCTTACTCGTATTCGGGAGCTAGCTTTTCTTAACAAAGGAATCGAGCTTTCGCTTCATGATGAGCGGACGGATGTCACCAACGTGTTCAAATACGAGGGTGGTATCGTTGAATATGTGAAATATTTGAATGAGAAAAAAGAAGCACTACATGAGGATCCGATCTACGTGGAAGGCTCACGCGATATGATCCAAGTTGAAGTGGCTCTCCAATATAACGATTCGTATACTGAGAACATCTACTCTTTTGCGAATAATATTAATACGCATGAGGGCGGAACGCATGAATCCGGCTTTAAAAGTGCGCTGACCCGTATCATCAACGATTATGCTCGTAAAGCGGGAGTACTGAAGGATAGCAATTCGAATCTGACTGGTGATGACGTGCGTGAAGGATTGACAGCCATTATTTCTGTCAAAATTCCAGATCCACAATTCGAAGGTCAAACGAAAACTAAGCTCGGAAATAGTGAAGTGCGGGGTATCGTAGAATCACTGTTCGGAGAGAAATTACAAGAGTTCCTGGAAGAAAATCCAGCAGTATCACGTCGCGTTCTTGAGAAATCACTTTCCGCTTCACGCGCACGAGAAGCTGCCCGTAAGGCACGTGAGTTAACCCGTCGGAAGAGTGCGCTTGAAGTCAGTGCTCTGCCTGGTAAACTCGCCGACTGTTCATCCAAGGATGCCTCGATCAGCGAACTATACATCGTCGAAGGTGACTCAGCGGGTGGATCGGCTAAGCAAGGCCGGGATCGCCATTTCCAAGCGATTCTACCGTTGCGTGGTAAGATCCTAAACGTTGAAAAAGCTCGGCTTGACCGTATTTTATCTAACGCCGAGATTCGCGCCATCATTACGGCTTTGGGCACAGGGATCAGCGATGACTTTGACTTATCGAAGGCTCGCTACCATAAAGTCGTTATTATGACCGATGCCGACGTCGATGGAGCCCATATTAGAACGCTATTACTAACGTTCTTCTATCGTTACATGCGGAAGCTAGTAGACGCGGGTTATATCTATATTGCACAGCCTCCTCTCTTTAAGATTGAGCGCAATAAGGTTATCCGCTACGCAGGCAGCGAGAAGGAACGTGATGATATTATCGCTTCTTTTGGAGAAAATGCGAAGGTTAACGTCCAACGTTACAAAGGTTTGGGAGAGATGAATGCAACCCAACTTTGGGACACAACGATGGACCCAGAGACCCGTATGATGCTCCAGGTTACGATTGAAGATGCGATGCTGGCAGATAGTATTTTTGATACACTTATGGGTGACAATGTTGAACCAAGACGTGACTTTATCCATGAGCATGCCAAGAACGTTAGATACCTTGATGTGTAAGAAAAATATTTAATACAACCTCCGGCTTCTATTCCTAACGGAATGAGAACGCTGGAGGTTCTTTGATTTCAAGCTTCTTTTTAGGCTCTTGTAGATTGTTTATTGCGGGTCGAATAAGGGGATTTTCTTGCTTTTACACGTCCATAGGCTACGGCATAGCGATGTATTTTACGATAGATTGATTTATCAGGAAATAATTTGAATACAGCAATGGACGGAAGAGTGTTGACTTCCAGCAGCCACATATCCAGATGTTGATCCATGGCAATATCCAGACCAATCTCTTTGATTCCTGGATAGGCAGATTGAAGCTGTGTCGCAATTTGTATACCCAAAGCTTTTAAGTGATTGATCGTAACTAGGACTTGGGAGGGCGGCATATAGTTTTTTAGTAGAGTACTTACGGAAAGGATACTGCCTCCACTGTGATAATTGGTGACGATTTTTTGAGGGGCAGCTACTCTTCCAAGCATTCCTGTTGTTTCCCATACTCCTGATGGAGTCTTTTGGGTAAGAACCCGAAGATCAAAAGGGCGGTCTTGATGACGCAGAAGGTCAATCCCTTTTTGAATCAAATAGGTTCGATTCTGAATTCGTTTCTGTAAGTTCTCATACAGCTCTTCTGGTGAGAAAAACACTTCCGCAGTCTTCCCATATCTTAAAATATACAAGATCTGTTCTTCGGGCTCTTCTTTATTAACGTTATCGAGGTCGGTACCGTGTTCAGCTTTCTGTTTGCTAGTGCTAAGAGTTACAGTACGCTGCTCAGCTCTCATTACACCGATACCATAACTTCCCCGATCAGGCTTAATATAGACCATTGTATATAACGCAAGCATTTCCTTAAGAGCATTGACATCGAATTTACGGGTATCAGGCACATATTGCAATAGAGAGTGATTTTGAAGGATGACTTTCGTTTTAGCCCATTTGCTTGGGACGCGTTGAATCTTCATTATCTTCCTCCTTATGAGTTTTGTGCAGGAATAGGTCCTTTGGGTTCCTTGTTGTAAAAAATGCAGTGGCAGCATAATCTTTGACAGCTGAAAATCAGGACAAGCTACCTAAACAATGGTATAATATAAGGATATGGGGTTATGCCTTATCGAACGATATTAGGATAATAAAACCGTGTTTCTTGTCTTTACAGTCTATGTAGTAAAGATATTTGCGGAAAGGGCAAATACCCTGATAAGCGCAAAAAGAAATCAATATTAGAAGATAAAAGGCTATCATGTTTAATTGTGCTACTTTTGTGAAAGTAATATAATTAAGGGTAGCGGTTTTTTAACTGAAGGAGGTCCAGCAACTCATGGCTGAACAAAATAACCCACAAGTCAAAGATCGGGACATTGGCGTGGAAATGCGTGAATCCTTTATGGATTACGCAATGAGCATCATTGTTAGCCGGGCTTTGCCAGATGTGCGGGACGGACTCAAGCCGGTTCACCGACGCATTTTGTTTGCGATGTCGGAGCTTGGAATGTCTGCGGATAAGCCTCATAAGAAATCTGCAAGAATCGTTGGTGAGGTTATCGGTAAGTACCACCCTCACGGTGACTCAGCTGTCTATGAAACAATGGTACGGATGGCTCAGGATTTCTCGATGCGCTATATGCTTGTAGACGGTCACGGGAACTTTGGTTCGATTGATGGTGATATGGCCGCGGCGATGCGGTACACAGAAGCCCGTCTTTCCAAGATTGCAGGCGAAATGCTTCGTGATTTGAACAAAGAGACAGTTGACTTCGCACCCAACTATGATGGTGAAGAGAATGAGCCGGTTGTATTGCCAGCCCGTTATCCGAATCTGCTCGTAAATGGGGTATCTGGTATTGCTGTAGGTATGGCTACTAATATTCCACCGCATAACCTTGGTGAAGTTATCGATGGTGTGCAGGCGATGATTAAGAATCCTGATATCACGCCAATGGAATTGATGGAGTTTATCCAAGGTCCGGATTTCCCTACGGCTGGATATATTTTGGGTCGTGAGGGCATTCGTCAGGCTTATCGTACGGGTCGTGGTTCAGTAACCATGCGTGCGAAGGCAACGATCGAAGAGAACAACGGCAAGGCTCGCATCATTGTGCATGAGCTTCCATACCAGGTTAACAAAGCAAGATTGGTTGAAAAAATCGCAGAATTAGTACGTGAGAAACGGATCGAAGGTATAACGGATCTTCGAGATGAGTCTGACCGTAATGGTATGCGTGTAGTTGTTGAGATGAGACGCGATGTTAATCCAAATGTAGTATTAAACAATCTATATAAACATACTTCTATGCAATCCACATTTGGGATCAACATGCTTGCCATCGTAAATAACGAGCCGAAAATTCTTAATCTGCGTGATGTACTTTATCATTATTTGCAGCACCAGATTGAAGTTATTCGTCGTCGTACTATATTTGATCTTAAAAAAGCTGAAGCACGCGCTCATATCTTAGAAGGTCTGCGCATTGCGCTTGATCATCTGGATGAAGTGATTGCGTTAATCCGTGCTTCGCGGACAACTGATATAGCCCGCGAAGGATTAATGAGCACCTTTAGCCTCAGTTTAGAGCAGGCCCAGGCTATCCTCGATATGCGGATGCAACGTCTGACCGGTCTGGAACGGGAAAAGATCGAGAATGAATATAACGAATTGATCGTTAAAATTGCAGAGTACCGTGAAATTCTGGCTAACGAGCATCTTGTACTGGAAATCATCAGCAACGAGCTGCAGGATATCCGTGATAGATATTCTGATGAACGCCGGACAGAGATTACGGTTGGTGAAGAAAGTATCCTGGATGAAGACCTTATTCCACGTGAAGAGGTTGTTATCACTATTACACATACAGGATATATCAAACGTCTACCTGTCAGCACCTACCGCAGTCAGAAGCGCGGAGGTCGCGGAGTCATGGGGATGGACACCAAGGACCAGGATTTTGTGGAGCATCTCTTCGTGAGTAACTCTCATAACTATCTGATGTTCTTTACCGATAAGGGTAAAGTATACCGGATTAAAGCTTATGAGATCCCAGAATTGGGTCGTACAGCCCGGGGGACACCAATCATCAACCTGATTCAAATCGAACAAGGTGAGAAGATTAGTGCGGTAATCCAAGTGGAAGATGGCGATAGCGACAAATATTTGTTCTTTGCTACCCGCGAGGGTATCGTGAAGAAGACGCCTCTTGGGGATTATAATAACATCCGTAAAGGCGGTCTTATTGCTATTAATCTTCGTGAAGAAGATTCCCTGATCGAGGTTAAGCTGACTGATGGACAGCAAAATCTCATTATCGGTACAGCTCGCGGAATGTCGATTACGTTCTCAGAGAATGATGTGCGTTCTATGGGACGTAGCGCGACTGGCGTTAAGGGTATTACGCTTGACGGTAATGACCATGTTATTGGTATGGACTGTGTCGATAAAGAGCTTGAGGTTCTGATTGTTACTACCAAGGGTTATGGTAAACGGACACCAGCCGGTGATTATCGTTCCCAGACTCGTGGTGGTAAAGGGATCAAGACCATTAATCTCACAGATAAGAATGGTCCTGTAGTGGGTCTTAAGGTCGTTAAGAAGGATGAAGACTTAATGATCATTACGACTAGCGGTACCCTGATTCGTACCAGCATGGATGGAATCTCTACTATGGGCCGTTATGCTCAAGGGGTTAAGCTGATTAACATCCGTGAGGATGACGCAGTAGCTACCCTGTGTAGAGCTGACAAGAACGAAGAGGATGAATCTGAGGAAGTGGAAGGTCTGGAAGGCTTGGAAGGGCAAGAAGGCCTGGATGGGCAAGATACAGTCGAGGAATCTGGCGATATTGATCAGCCTGAGATCCTGACTGAGGACGAAGACACTGACTTAGAATAGGTTGAATTCAAAAAAGAGCAAGGGCTTCTATTCCAGAAGTTCTTGCTCTTTTTGCTGCTTTTTGAATGACCGATGCTTCATAAAATAAAATAAATATTTTGAAAGAATAGTTTTCACTGCACTAGTGTCTTCCATTTTTCCGTACTATAATTAGCCAATAGAATCCTATAAAGTACTAATTTCTCAGAAATTATCTGTCTTATCAATGTGAGGTAATGCTGGGTGTACGGCTTATAGAAATTAAGGGGCTGAGTATATGCCAAATATATTGGTTGGAGAAGTTAAAGCAGGCTCAAAGATAATAAAGGATGTAATTACACCTTTAGGGGGGACTTTATTCACTAAGGGAAAAATATTGCTCCCTCGTGATCTAGATATTTTACAGGCTTTTTTGATTGGGCAAGTGGAAATCGAAGGTGACCAAGGTGAGGCGAGTTCGGATGGAGCCAAAACAACAGCTAAGCAAGCTTCCCCTAAAGCTGGAGCCATTATCAACGAATCGATGTTGGCCAAGACTAATTCTCCTCTACATGATGAATACGATAAACTGCTCACTCTTATTAAGAACAGCTATCGATCGGTAACGGCAGCTTCACTTCCTATTTTTGAGCTGCGCAGTCAGTTAGAGACACTAATAGGTTATTTGAAGGATTATCATGTCTTGAAGTTTACACCGCGCACTTTAAAATATGAGGATTACAACTATCATAATGCTGTGTTGTCCGCGTTGACCTCCTATAAAATCGCTCAGTGGTGTGGGTACCCACAAAAGGATTGGATGCAGATTGCTTTTGCAGGATTATTACATGATATCGGCAATGCAAAAGTAGACAGCTCACTTTTACAGAAACCGGAGTCGCTTAACAATAGTGAAATAGAAGAGGTTCGCCGACACACTACATATGGTTATCAATTATTACGCAATGTTACAGCGATTAATGAAGGGGTAAGACTTGCCGCCTTGCAGCATCATGAGAAGGTTGATGGCTCTGGTTATCCATTGAAGCTGGATGGCAGTCAGATTCATTTCTACGCTAAAGTAGTCGCAGTAGCAGATATATTCCATGCTATGACCTTAGAAAGAGCCTACAGAAGAGCACAGTCTCCTTATTTGGTACTAGAGCAGATTCTGACAGAAAGCTTCGGTAAGCTTGACCCAGTGATTGTGCAGACGTTTATACAGAAGAGCACTGATCTCTTTAATGGCACTAGAATCAAATTAAGTGATGGCCGTCATGGGGAGATTATCTTCACTGATCGCGCAAACCCTACACGTCCGATGGTTAAAATTGAAGATACGATAGTTAACTTGATGTTGGAACGTGAATTGTATATTCAAGAGATCATTGCTTAGGGTGTAGTTACAAGGGAATAAGGCTGTGCTAGCCATTATATATCGCAGTATTGAGGCTTATGGCAGCACAGTCTCTCATTTATCTATTATATTTCAAAAAAACTCTTGCAATGAATCTCTATACATGATATATTCTAAGTCCGGCCAAGAAATACACATGCCGAGCTCGAAAATGAGGTTAAAAAAAGAGCTTGACATTAAATAGCCGAACATGATATAGTATAAGAGTTGCTGCTGAGACATTAAACGGCGTCAACGAGAACTTGATCTTTGAAAACTGAACAACGAGTGAGTAGGAAATCACGCAAGTGAAATCCAAAATTAGAGAATTAATTTTCTCGTCAGATGTTTCAAAATGAGCATATCGCTCTTTTCAATACTAATTGGAGAGTTTGATCCTGGCTCAGGACGAACGCTGGCGGCGTGCCTAATACATGCAAGTCGAGCGGAGTTATTTTGAAAGCTTGCTTTCAAAATAACTTAGCGGCGGACGGGTGAGTAACACGTAGGCAACCTGCCCTTCAGACTGGGATAACTACCGGAAACGGTAGCTAATACCGGATAATTTCTTTTTTCTCCTGAGAGAAGAATGAAAGACGGAGCAATCTGTCACTGAGGGATGGGCCTGCGGCGCATTAGCTAGTTGGTGGGGTAACGGCCCACCAAGGCGACGATGCGTAGCCGACCTGAGAGGGTGAACGGCCACACTGGGACTGAGACACGGCCCAGACTCCTACGGGAGGCAGCAGTAGGGAATCTTCCGCAATGGGCGAAAGCCTGACGGAGCAACGCCGCGTGAGTGATGAAGGTTTTCGGATCGTAAAGCTCTGTTGCCAGGGAAGAACGTCCGGTAGAGTAACTGCTATCGGAGTGACGGTACCTGAGAAGAAAGCCCCGGCTAACTACGTGCCAGCAGCCGCGGTAATACGTAGGGGGCAAGCGTTGTCCGGAATTATTGGGCGTAAAGCGCGCGCAGGCGGCTATTTAAGTCTGGTGTTTAAACCTTGGGCTCAACCTGAGGTCGCACTGGAAACTGGGTGGCTTGAGTACAGAAGAGGAAAGTGGAATTCCACGTGTAGCGGTGAAATGCGTAGATATGTGGAGGAACACCAGTGGCGAAGGCGACTTTCTGGGCTGTAACTGACGCTGAGGCGCGAAAGCGTGGGGAGCAAACAGGATTAGATACCCTGGTAGTCCACGCCGTAAACGATGAGTGCTAGGTGTTAGGGGTTTCGATACCCTTGGTGCCGAAGTTAACACAGTAAGCACTCCGCCTGGGGAGTACGGTCGCAAGACTGAAACTCAAAGGAATTGACGGGGACCCGCACAAGCAGTGGAGTATGTGGTTTAATTCGAAGCAACGCGAAGAACCTTACCAGGTCTTGACATCCCTCTGAATCTGCTAGAGATAGCAGCGGCCTTCGGGACAGAGGAGACAGGTGGTGCATGGTTGTCGTCAGCTCGTGTCGTGAGATGTTGGGTTAAGTCCCGCAACGAGCGCAACCCTTAACTTTAGTTGCCAGCAGGTTAAGCTGGGCACTCTAGAGTGACTGCCGGTGACAAACCGGAGGAAGGTGGGGATGACGTCAAATCATCATGCCCCTTATGACCTGGGCTACACACGTACTACAATGGCCGGTACAACGGGAAGCGAAGCCGCGAGGTGGAGCCAATCCCATCAAAGCCGGTCTCAGTTCGGATTGCAGGCTGCAACTCGCCTGCATGAAGTCGGAATTGCTAGTAATCGCGGATCAGCATGCCGCGGTGAATACGTTCCCGGGTCTTGTACACACCGCCCGTCACACCACGAGAGTTTACAACACCCGAAGTCGGTGGGGTAACCCGCAAGGGAGCCAGCCGCCGAAGGTGGGGTAGATGATTGGGGTGAAGTCGTAACAAGGTAGCCGTATCGGAAGGTGCGGCTGGATCACCTCCTTTCTATGGAGAATCGTTCTCTGCAATGAGGACATTCAAATCGGAAGCTCAGCTTCCAAAACTCAGGTTTAGGCCTGTTACTCACTCGTTGCTCAGTTTTGAGAGTTAAGCTCTCAAGTAAGACTTGATCCTTGAAAACTGGATACCGAAACGAATTTGCGTTTTAGAACATCTTTTAGCAACTTGTGCAAACAAGTAAATGTTATTAGTGAGATGATTCCAAAGAGAATATCATCGTATGATATTTTCCTACGGAAGAATCAAGGTTAAGCTAATAAGAGCACACGGAGGATGCCTAGGCGCCAGGAGCCGACGAAGGACGTGGCGAACAACGAAACTGCCTCGGGGAGCTGTAAGCAAGCTTTGATCCGGGGGTGTCCGAATGGGGAAACCCAGCTGTGGTAATTCGCAGTTACTCATTTCTGAATACATAGGAAATGTAGAGGCAGACCAGGGGAACTGAAACATCTAAGTACCCTGAGGAAGAGAAAACAATAGTGATTCCGTCAGTAGCGGCGAGCGAACGCGGAACAGCCTAAACCTAAGAGCTTGCTCTTAGGGGTTGTGGGACGTCTCACATGGAGTTACAAAGGAATATGGTAGGTGAAGAGGTCTGGAAAGGCCCGCGATAGAGGTAAAAGCCCTGTAACCTAAACTGTGTTCTCTCCGAGACGGATCCCGAGTAGTGCGGGGCACGTGAAACCCCGTATGAATCCAGCAGGACCATCTGCTAAGGCTAAATACTACCTGGCGACCGATAGTGAAACAGTACCGTGAGGGAAAGGTGAAAAGCACCCCGGAAGGGGAGTGAAATAGAACCTGAAACCGTGTGCTTACAAAAAGTCAGAGCCCGATCTATGGGTGATGGCGTGCCTTTTGTAGAATGAACCGGCGAGTTACGTTTAACATGCAAGGTTAAGCCGAGAAGGTGGAGCCGCAGCGAAAGCGAGTCTGAATAGGGCGAATGAGTATGTGGACGTAGACCCGAAACCGTGTGATCTACCCCTGTCCAGGGTGAAGGTGCGGTAACACGCACTGGAGGCCCGAACCCACGTACGTTGAAAAGTGCGGGGATGAGGTGGGGGTAGCGGAGAAATTCCAATCGAACTCGGAGATAGCTGGTTCTCCCCGAAATAGCTTTAGGGCTAGCCTCGGTATAAGAGTAGTGGAGGTAGAGCACTGATTGGGTGCGGGGTCCGCAAGGATTACCAAGCTCAGTCAAACTCCGAATGCCATATACTTATTGCCGGGAGTCAGACAGTGAGTGCTAAGATCCATTGTCAAAAGGGAAACAGCCCAGACCATCAGCTAAGGTCCCCAAGTGTGTGTTAAGTGGGAAAGGATGTGGAGTTGCACAGACAACCAGGATGTTGGCTTAGAAGCAGCCACCATTGAAAGAGTGCGTAATAGCTCACTGGTCGAGTGACTCTGCGCCGAAAATGTAACGGGGCTAAACACACCACCGAAGCTATGGCTAGATACGTATGTATCTGGGGTAGGGGAGCGTTGTGTAGGGGTTGAAGGTGTACTGAAAAGAGCGCTGGACACTACACAAGTGAGAATGCCGGTATGAGTAACGAAAAGATCAGTGAGAATCTGATCCGCCGAAAGCCCAAGGTTTCCTGAGGAAGGCTCGTCCGCTCAGGGTAAGTCGGGACCTAAGGCGAGGCCGAAAGGCGTAGTCGAAGGACAACAGTTTGAAATTACTGTACCACCGTAATCCGCTATGAGCGATGGGGTGACGCAGGAGGGTAGTGACGCGGACTGATGGATGTCCGTCTAAGCAGTGAGGCTGATGTGTAGGCAAATCCGCACATCGATAAGGCTGGGCTGTGATGGGGAGCGAAAATTATAGTAGCGAAGGTCATGATCTCACACTGCCAAGAAAAGCCTCTAGCCAGGAGAAGGTGCCCGTACCGCAAACCGACACAGGTAGGCGAGAAGAGAATTCTAAGGCGCGCGGAAGAACTCTCGTTAAGGAACTCGGCAAAATGACCCCGTAACTTCGGGAGAAGGGGTGCCCCGGTAGTGTGAATAGCACGAGGGGGCCGCAGTGAAAAGGCCCAAGCGACTGTTTAGCAAAAACACAGGTCTGTGCGAAGCCGCAAGGCGAAGTATACGGGCTGACGCCTGCCCGGTGCTGGAAGGTTAAGGGGAGTGGTTAGGGGTAACCCGAAGCTATGAACCGAAGCCCCAGTAAACGGCGGCCGTAACTATAACGGTCCTAAGGTAGCGAAATTCCTTGTCAGGTAAATTCTGACCCGCACGAATGGCGTAACGACTTGGGCGCTGTCTCAACGAGAGATCCGGTGAAATTTTAATACCTGTGAAGATGCAGGTTACCCGCGACAAGACGGAAAGACCCCATGGAGCTTTACTGCAGCTTGATATTGAATTTGGGTACGATCTGTACAGGATAGGTGGGAGCCGTAGAAATCGGAGCGCAAGCTTCGGTGGAGGCGCCGTTGGGATACCACCCTGATCGTATCTAGGTTCTAACCTAGTGCCCTTATCGGGTACGGGGACCGTGTCAGGCGGGCAGTTTGACTGGGGCGGTCGCCTCCTAAAGAGTAACGGAGGCGTTCCAAGGTTCCCTCAGAATGGTTGGAAATCATTCGCAGAGTGCAAAGGCATAAGGGAGCTTGACTGCGAGACCTACAAGTCGAGCAGGGACGAAAGTCGGACTTAGTGATCCGGTGGTACCGCATGGAAGGGCCATCGCTCAACGGATAAAAGCTACCCTGGGGATAACAGGCTTATCTCCCCCAAGAGTCCACATCGACGGGGAGGTTTGGCACCTCGATGTCGGCTCATCGCATCCTGGGGCTGAAGTAGGTCCCAAGGGTTGGGCTGTTCGCCCATTAAAGCGGTACGCGAGCTGGGTTCAGAACGTCGTGAGACAGTTCGGTCCCTATCTGTCGTGGGCGCAGGAAATTTGAGAGGAGCTGTCCTTAGTACGAGAGGACCGGGATGGACGTACCGCTGGTGCACCAGTTGTTCCGCCAGGAGCATGGCTGGGTAGCTACGTACGGACGGGATAAGCGCTGAAAGCATCTAAGCGTGAAGCCCCCTCAAGATGAGATTTCCCAATTAGTAAGACCCCTTGAAGACGACGAGGTAGATAGGTTGGAGGTGGAAGTGCAGTAATGCATGGAGCTGACCAATACTAATCGGTCGAGGGCTTATCCTATACGTAGAATGCAGATTCGTTTCGGATTCAGTTTTCAGGCATCAAGCCTGAAATACGCTTAGAAATTCATTGTCACTTCTGGTGATGAACCGAATTTCACGCGGCAGCGTCTGTTTCACAGACGCATGTTTGGTGGCGATAGCGGAGGGGTTCCACGCGTACCCATCCCGAACACGACCGTTAAGCCCTCCAGCGCCGATGGTACTTGGACCGAAGGGTCCTGGGAGAGTAGGACGTTGCCAAGCACGCAAGACCACTGTTGAGTAATCGACAGTGGTCTTTTTTGTTATGTATATTTACTTAAGGATTGTTGCAAATTAAATTATGTTTGACAGACTACAGTGTTTAACCCATAATACAATTCATACTAAACATATAAGAATTATAGGGGGAGCGAATTATGTCATACTTTAGTGTATCTATTAAGAAACCGATTCTGTTGGGGGCAATAGCAGTTTTGCTATTGATGTTAATTGCAGGGTGCTCGGGGTCTAATAATAAGGCTGATTCAAATAAAGAGGCACAGGAAAGTGCGAGTCCGGCAACTCAAAGTCCTCAAACTGCAGAACCTGCAACGGGAGGGACTTTCGTCTATGGACGACCTGCTTCTGTAACTTCGCTGGATTTGCATAATCAGATTACGTCCAACAATGCTTTTGCAATCGACAAAGTCTTTGAATCATTAGTCGCTTTTGACAGCGAAGGTGAAATTGTAGATTGGCTTGCTAAGTCACATAATATCAGTGAAGATGGTCTGACGTATACATTCGAGCTTCGTGATGGTTTGAAGTTTTCAAATGGTACGGATGTGACTGCAGAAGATGCTGTTTTCTCTCTTGAGCGGCACTTGAAGGTAGGCGGCCCGCTGGCAATATCTGCAAAGGTGGACACAATCAAAGCGCAAGATAACAAAACGCTTGTTATTACACTTAAAGAGCCTTATACACCATTTATCTCGGAGCTATCTAATTTCTCAAATGGTATCCTTCCTAACAATTTCGGTGGAGTATCCGAAGAAGAATTCTTCAAGAAACCAATCGGTACGGGACCTTTTGTTGTTGAAACATGGGACACTGCAGGTGATCTGACCTTCACTAAGAATACATTCTACTGGCAAGAAGGTAAACCCTATATTGATAAGCTTGTTTATAAGCTGATTGAAGATGACAGCCAAGCGATTAACCAGCTGAAGGCTGGAGAAGTTAATGCTATTGAATCTTTGGCTCTGCAAAATGCCAATGAGATTAAAGATGGGGCTGACACTAAAGTAGTTACTAACGGTAGTTGGGTGACAGAGCAATTGTTCTTTAATACGTTGGATGAACATTTTTCTGATGTGCATGTCCGTCGCGCTCTGGCGCTGGCGCTTGATCGTGAGGGCTTGACCAAGGCGCTAACCTTTGGTTATGCACAAACAGCAAACTCATTGCTGCCAACAACGATTCCTTATAACGCAAATGATACAATCAAAGCACTGAACTTTAATATCGAAGCAGCCAAGGAGGAGCTTGCAAAATCTGCCTTCCCTAATGGCTTCACTACCAAATTACTTGTAGCATCCGGTAATAGCACAAGAGCTCAAGAGGCACAAATTATTCAGGCAGCGGGTCAAACGATCGGGATTAAGATTGAGATTGAATCGATTGAACTTGCCACTTTCCGTGAACGTTTCTTCGCATATGATTTTGCGGCAATGCTGAACAGCGGTCAGGCGGATTCCCCTGAAGCGAACTCAATTATTGCTTTCCAAACTGATCCGGAAGGCTTCAGCAAATCATATTGGACGCATTATACAAATAATGAAGTTACGAAGCTTCTATATGAGGGACAAAAAACTGCGGATGGCGATGAACGTGCACAAATCTATACTAAGCTGCTGCAGACCCTTGCTGATGAAGTTCCGTATATTCCGCTTTACTATCCAGATGTTTTAAAAGGTATTCGTTCTTCAGTTGACGGTCTCGTTGTTCTACCGAACGGCAGTGCCCGTTTCGAAGATGTCCGCATCAGCCAATGATGAATCTTAAGCAGGCGTTAAATCAACCGAAAGGAAGCAAGGGTTCTTATAACTGGCTTGTGATATCTCTTATAAAAGCATTGGCAGTGATCTTCTGTGTAATGATAGCAGTCTTTTTCATCATTCGAATCGTGCCGGGAGATCCAGCAAAAATGATTTTGGGAGAATACAGCACCCCTGAGGCGCTCAAGAGTATGCATCATACTCTTGGGCTGGACCTCCCTTTATGGGAGCAATTCATCCGATTTGTGAAGACGCTGTTTACTCGAGGAGATACTGGAAACTCCATTATTATGGGGACATCAACAAGAGAGTTGATTACACAACGGGCCCCTGTTACTTTGCTGCTCATCGTGATGGCTTGTGTGTTGGCGATTTTTGTATCTCTTCTGCTCGCTACGGTAGCCGCTACGCATAAGGATAAACTGCTGGACCATTTGATACGTATTTTTCCTACAATTACTCTAGGTATGCCAATCTTCTGGGTTGGCTTACTTTTAATTTTGCTCTTTAGTGTCCGGCTTGGCTGGTTCCCTGTTGGGGGAGTAAGTGAAGGGTGGGTCGGAACCTTGCATAGTCTTGCACTTCCAGCAATCACTGTTGCTTTTTCACAGGTTCCTACGCTTGTTCGTTCATTAAGAGCGCAGATGCTTGAAGTGTTAGAATCGGATTTTGTAGTCACCCTTAAGGCTGCGGGCATACCAAACAGGGTTATTTTATTTAAACATGTGCTGCGCAACTCTGCTCTTCCTACGCTAATGCTGCTGGGTGTGAATATTTCTTATTTAATCGGAGGCACCTTGGTCGTTGAGCAGGTATTTGGAATTAAGGGAATTGGCAGCTTATTGTTCACTTCAATTTCGAAACGGGACTTTCCGGTTATTCAAGGAATAGCACTTTACTGTGCGCTATCTGTTGTGATCATCAGTCTCTTGATTGAAATCATTTCCTGGTGGCTTGATCCCAGAACGAAAGGAAAACAATGAAAACTATAAGACTAGACTCGCGATTGTATGAAGACGGTAAGATAACAAGCGGCTTAAAGCGAATATGGAATACCCCTTCACTTCTAGTGGGAATTATTATGTTTGCAGCTCTTATTCTCTTGACTGTGTTTATACCTTATATAAGTCCTTATGACCCTTCTGAGCAAAATTTGAGTGCCTTTTTACAGCCTCCGTCAGGCGAACATTGGTTGGGAACTGATCAATTAGGGCGTGATCTGTTTACCAGACTGATTTATGCAGCGAGGACTGATTTGAAAATCATGGTCTTGGCAGAAATCATTCCCTTTTGCACAGGTGTATTTCTAGGAATGCTGGCAGGATATTACGGCAAATGGATCGATACAGTTATTACGCTGTTGTCAGATACATTCATCGCCTTTCCTTTTTATCTGATCGTTATTATCGTTGCTTTTGCTAGTGGAGCAGGAGAACGGGGCATTTATATTACTTTTATCTTTGTAGGATGGATTGTCTTTGCCCGTGTCGTCAGAGGTCTTAGTGCTTCTTTTCGCAATCAGGAATGGGTGGCATCCGCTCAAACCTTAGGGCTACCTGGAGTGAAAATTATTTTACGTCATCTCCTGCCTAATGTACTACCGCAAGCCGTGGTCGTCCTTATGACAGATATGATTGGATTGCTTGTTGCCATTGTTACGCTCGGGTATCTTGGTATCGGCATTACACCGCCAACTCCTGACTGGGGGACAATGATTTCAGATGGGCAGCCCTTCATCACTACAGCTTGGTGGCTCTCGGCCGTGCCGGGATTTGCAGTGGTGTATACGGGGATAGCTTTGTCGCTCCTAGGTGATGGTTTGGCAGACATATGGAGGAAAAAATAATGTCTATACAACCCATTTTAGAAATAGAGGCGCTATCGCTGGCAGCTAAGTCAAATGACAGATTGGTCAATAATGTTAGTTTTTCGCTGGGTAAAGGGGAGAGTCTGGGATTAGTAGGTGAATCGGGATCAGGAAAATCGCTTACGCTGCGTGCAATTTTAGGCTTGCTTCCAAATGGTGTTGAACAGACTGGTGGCACCATTAAAAGTGACGTAAGCAGTGCGATGGTCTTTCAAGATCCAAGAGGAGCGCTTGATCCGCTCTGTACGGTTGTCAAACAACTGGCTGAAGTTGTGTATTACAGACAGAGAGTAAGCCGTAAGACCTCGCGGGTAATTGCACTGGAACTGCTCGAAAGGCTTGGTCTCCCCGATTCATTGAAGAAAAAGGACCGGTATCCGAGTCAGCTGTCAGGCGGTCAGTGTCAACGGGTAGTCATCGCTCTGGCACTGGCGTGCAAGCCAGGCATACTTCTCTGTGATGAACCGACAACGGCGCTGGACGTCACGGTTCAACGGCAAATTATTGAGACGATCACGAGCCTCCAGCATGAGCTCAGTTTTGCCATGGTATTTGTTACGCATAACCTAGCGATTGCAGCAAACTTGTGTTCACGGCTATGTGTAATGAAACAGGGACAGATTGTTGAGCAGGGCAATACCCTTGATATTTTGCAAAATCCAAAAGACCCTTACACACAGATGCTGATTGATTCGGTGCTTCCTTTACCAGAGCTTGAAGGGAGTAGAGACTCATGGAATTAGCCTTGCAAATAAAAGATTTAACTGTTCATTATGGCGGCTTTACTGCACTGGATCGTATCAATCTGAATCTTGAGCAACACACCACCCTTGGGCTTGTTGGAGAATCGGGATCAGGGAAATCTACGCTGGCGCGAGTAATTGCTGGACTGATTGCCCCAAATGAGGGGCAGATTCTGTTAGGTATCCAAGAATTAAAAAAGAAAAGAAGCCGTGAGCAGCACAAAACAATCCAGATGATATTCCAAAATCCAGATGCTTCGCTAAATCCTAAACATTCGATTAGGCAAATTCTTTCCGAGCCCTTATTGTTTCATAAAATAGTGGGGCGTACAGGTGTTGAACAAAGATGCAAAGAGCTTTTGAATCAAGTTCATTTAGAACAGAAGGCCTTAGACAAATTCCCACATGAATTTTCCGGCGGCCAGCGTCAACGGATAGCGATCGCTCGTGCATTAAGTGTTGAGCCAAGCATCCTGATCGCGGATGAACCTACAAGTGCGTTGGATGTATCTGTGCAGCTTAGTGTGCTCGAACTGTTTAATACGCTGAAGGCTGAGCTTAATCTCACCATGCTTTTTATTTCTCATGATCTAGGTGTAATCAATGCAATTAGTGATACGGTAGCAGTTATGCGGCAAGGAAAGCTCGTGGAGCAGAGTCCGCGGGACCAATTCTTCATCCGTCCTAAACATGAATACAGTTATGAGCTGTTGTCAGCGGTTCCGAAAATGCCAAAATAAAGTACATCAGGAGGTTTTCTTATGAACCGAGAACATAAAGGATACGTGCCACTTTCACTGGCTGAGTACAATAAGCTAACACATTTAATTTCCAAAGTTTTGTTTACTGAGCACCCTCCAGTTATCATCCCGGCTGAGGCAATCCTTGGAATCGAGGCGGTAGCCGCCGGAATAGCTGCACCTGGTCGAACCATTGTAAATATAGTAACAGGTCCCTATGGAAGTTTATTTGGAAAATGGCTTGAGCGGGGTGGAGCAACGGTTGTTGAAGTGAAGGTTCCTTTTGATGAAGTGGTCACTAGCGACCAAGTTGCTTCCGCGATTAAGGAGTTTAAACCCTGTGCCCTTTCTTTTGTTCAAGCTGAAGTGGTTACTGGAGGCTCTAATCCTGCTAAAGAAATATTTGAAATTGCAAAAGAGTTCAATCTTATTACTGTGTCGGACTCCGTATCTGCGGTTGGGGGAGAGGCCCTGCTGGTGGATGAATGGTCCGTTGATTTTGCAGTTATAGGTGCGCAAAAAGCCTTAGCTGGACCCAACGGTGTTAGTGCCGTAAGTATTTCTCCACGTGGCTGGGAATTTCTTGAGTCGAATGAAAATGCTCCACGCAATTCTATTTTATCCTTGCTGGATCTGAAACCATCACTGGGAGACGCCGCGCCACTGCGGGTTGCCCCAAACATTCCTACGCTGGAGGCTAGAGCCTTGATTCAAGCTTTGACACGAATTGAAGAAGAAGGATTGGATCAAGTAATCAAACGCCATGAGCGAGCCGCAGCAGCTGCTGTAGCTGGTATTAAATCCTTGGGGCTTGAGCCTTGGCAAAAGGACAGCAGACATTATTCTACGCTGACTACAACGGTGCGGATTTCTGGAAAGCAAGAGTTGCGGATTGAGCAGCCTATAGGCATTGTGGCTCCCGGACACGGAGAATTATTTGGCCATCTTCTACGGATCAACCATTTTGGAACGAATGCTGAGCGGCAAAGTGTGGAGAAGGCTATATCCACGCTTGCCGAACTGTTGAAACAAGACCCTGTTCAGGCATTAGCAGCTGTTCGGCTGGCATGGGGGGAATGAAGATGATCCTTAAGCATCCAGAGCTGCAAACGTTCAATGATATTTTTATAGCAGGTATCGAAGGCAGACGTTTTGATGTCGTGATAAAGGATGGTCGTTTTTCATCCATTACTGAAGCGGAGCCGCATCAAGTGGAGTCAAATCTTGCAGGAACAGATCTGTGGCTAAGTCCGGGTATTATTGATCTTCATACGCATTTAGCTTGGACAGATTTTGACCACTCTGATCAATTGAAGCGCGATGCCAACCAAATCGAAATTATGCAGGCACAAGCTTTTGAAGCTACTCTTAGGACGGGTGTAACGACTGCCCGTGATGCAGGTGGGATTCTGCCGAGCACTGTGCAGCATCTTGTTCAGCAATATCAGCATCCATTAAGAGTGCAGACCAGTAGCGATATGATTGGAGCAGCAGATGCCCGTGGTCTCAAGCATTTAGAACAACGCATGGCGGAAATCTTTGCTACAGGAGCGGGTTGGATAAAAATCATGGCCACAGGCGGGCTTGGAGCACCTACCGAGAAAGTCGTTGACCCGATCTTTTCCGAAGAGTTCGCGTTCATTGTTCGTAATGCACATGTCCATGATAAGAAGGTACTGGTTCATACCTGGGGTGGAGTGACGATAGACTGGTCCATCCAGGCCGGCGTGGAATCAATAGAGCATGGGATGTTTTTAACTGAGGATCAGGCAGGAAGACTTGCTAACTCGGGGGTAGCGTTTGTGCCCACCACATCAATTTATCGTATTGCTGCAGACCCAAAAGGCGTTCTAGCGTTAAACCCGATCATTTGCGACCGAGCTGCCCGCGCTGCCGAATGTCATTCCAAGGCCATTCATTATGCAAAAAGAGAAGGCGTTCGTATTGGATTCGGTACAGATTATGCCACACCTGCACTACATGGCTATAACCTTCAAGAACTGGATACATTGATTGATTATGGCTTAACTCGGAGAGAAGCGTGGCAGGCTGCGACTAAAAGTGCTGCTGATATTCTGGGGAGCGGTAACGAGCTGGGGCAAATTGCAGAAGGCTTTATTGCAGATGCTGTTGTTTTCAAAGTGGATCCATACGAAGCGCACGATGCAGATGCCCTTCGAAACAATATCGTTGCCGTAATTACTGAAGCGAAGGAAGCGGAATTAATCTAGAATCGTCTAAGCTTCTTCTAAAAAAACAACTGTTATCTTCTGCAGTTGTTTTTTACTTTCTAGATAATTAGATGATAAGTGGAGGTAGTTATTATAATACGATAATACATAGATGATGCTTTATGCTTTTGATTTTATATAAAAAAACTCTTGCAATGAATCTCTATACATGATATATTCTAAGTCCGGCCAAGAAATACACATGCCGAGCTCGAAAAAGAAGTTAAAAAAAGAGCTTGACATTAAATAGCCGAACATGATATAGTATAAGAGTTGCTGCTGAGACATTAAACGGCGCCAACGAGAACTTGATCTTTGAAAACTGAACAACGAGTGAGTAGGAAATCACGCAAGTGAAATCCAAAATTAGAGAATTAATTTTCTCGTCAGATGTTTCAAAATGAGCATATCGCTCTTTTCAATACTAATTGGAGAGTTTGATCCTGGCTCAGGACGAACGCTGGCGGCGTGCCTAATACATGCAAGTCGAGCGGAGTCATTTTGAAAGCTTGCTTTCAAAATGACTTAGCGGCGGACGGGTGAGTAACACGTAGGCAACCTGCCCTTCAGACTGGGATAACTACCGGAAACGGTAGCTAATACCGGATAATTTCTTTTTTCTCCTGAGAGAAGAATGAAAGACGGAGCAATCTGTCACTGAGGGATGGGCCTGCGGCGCATTAGCTAGTTGGTGGGGTAACGGCCCACCAAGGCGACGATGCGTAGCCGACCTGAGAGGGTGAACGGCCACACTGGGACTGAGACACGGCCCAGACTCCTACGGGAGGCAGCAGTAGGGAATCTTCCGCAATGGGCGAAAGCCTGACGGAGCAACGCCGCGTGAGTGATGAAGGTTTTCGGATCGTAAAGCTCTGTTGCCAGGGAAGAACGTCCGGTAGAGTAACTGCTATCGGAGTGACGGTACCTGAGAAGAAAGCCCCGGCTAACTACGTGCCAGCAGCCGCGGTAATACGTAGGGGGCAAGCGTTGTCCGGAATTATTGGGCGTAAAGCGCGCGCAGGCGGCTATTTAAGTCTGGTGTTTAAACCTTGGGCTCAACCTGAGGTCGCACTGGAAACTGGGTGGCTTGAGTACAGAAGAGGAAAGTGGAATTCCACGTGTAGCGGTGAAATGCGTAGATATGTGGAGGAACACCAGTGGCGAAGGCGACTTTCTGGGCTGTAACTGACGCTGAGGCGCGAAAGCGTGGGGAGCAAACAGGATTAGATACCCTGGTAGTCCACGCCGTAAACGATGAGTGCTAGGTGTTAGGGGTTTCGATACCCTTGGTGCCGAAGTTAACACAGTAAGCACTCCGCCTGGGGAGTACGGTCGCAAGACTGAAACTCAAAGGAATTGACGGGGACCCGCACAAGCAGTGGAGTATGTGGTTTAATTCGAAGCAACGCGAAGAACCTTACCAGGTCTTGACATCCCTCTGAATCTGCTAGAGATAGCAGCGGCCTTCGGGACAGAGGAGACAGGTGGTGCATGGTTGTCGTCAGCTCGTGTCGTGAGATGTTGGGTTAAGTCCCGCAACGAGCGCAACCCTTAACTTTAGTTGCCAGCAGGTTAAGCTGGGCACTCTAGAGTGACTGCCGGTGACAAACCGGAGGAAGGTGGGGATGACGTCAAATCATCATGCCCCTTATGACCTGGGCTACACACGTACTACAATGGCCGGTACAACGGGAAGCGAAGCCGCGAGGTGGAGCCAATCCCATCAAAGCCGGTCTCAGTTCGGATTGCAGGCTGCAACTCGCCTGCATGAAGTCGGAATTGCTAGTAATCGCGGATCAGCATGCCGCGGTGAATACGTTCCCGGGTCTTGTACACACCGCCCGTCACACCACGAGAGTTTACAACACCCGAAGTCGGTGGGGTAACCCGCAAGGGAGCCAGCCGCCGAAGGTGGGGTAGATGATTGGGGTGAAGTCGTAACAAGGTAGCCGTATCGGAAGGTGCGGCTGGATCACCTCCTTTCTATGGAGAATCGTTCTCTGCAATGAGGACATTCAAATCGGAAGCTCAGCTTCCAAAACTCAGGTTTAGGCCTGTTACTCACTCGTTGCTCAGTTTTGAGAGTTTAAGCTCTCAAGTAAGACTTGATCCTTGAAAACTGGATACCGAAACGAATTTGCGTTTTAGAACATCTTTTAGCAACTTGTGCAAACAAGTAAATGTTATTAGTGAGATGATTCCAAAGAGAATATCATCGTATGATATTTTCCTACGGAAGAATCAAGGTTAAGCTAATAAGAGCACACGGAGGATGCCTAGGCGCCAGGAGCCGACGAAGGACGTGGCGAACAACGAAACTGCCTCGGGGAGCTGTAAGCAAGCTTTGATCCGGGGGTGTCCGAATGGGGAAACCCAGCTGTGGTAATTCGCAGTTACTCATTTCTGAATACATAGGAAATGTAGAGGCAGACCAGGGGAACTGAAACATCTAAGTACCCTGAGGAAGAGAAAACAATAGTGATTCCGTCAGTAGCGGCGAGCGAACGCGGAACAGCCTAAACCTAAGAGCTTGCTCTTAGGGGTTGTGGGACGTCTCACATGGAGTTACAAAGGAATATGGTAGGTGAAGAGGTCTGGAAAGGCCCGCGATAGAGGTAAAAGCCCTGTAACCTAAACTGTGTTCTCTCCGAGACGGATCCCGAGTAGTGCGGGGCACGTGAAACCCCGTATGAATCCAGCAGGACCATCTGCTAAGGCTAAATACTACCTGGCGACCGATAGTGAAACAGTACCGTGAGGGAAAGGTGAAAAGCACCCCGGAAGGGGAGTGAAATAGAACCTGAAACCGTGTGCTTACAAAAAGTCAGAGCCCGATCTATGGGTGATGGCGTGCCTTTTGTAGAATGAACCGGCGAGTTACGTTTAACATGCAAGGTTAAGCCGAGAAGGTGGAGCCGCAGCGAAAGCGAGTCTGAATAGGGCGAATGAGTATGTGGACGTAGACCCGAAACCGTGTGATCTACCCCTGTCCAGGGTGAAGGTGCGGTAACACGCACTGGAGGCCCGAACCCACGTACGTTGAAAAGTGCGGGGATGAGGTGGGGGTAGCGGAGAAATTCCAATCGAACTCGGAGATAGCTGGTTCTCCCCGAAATAGCTTTAGGGCTAGCCTCGGTATAAGAGTAGTGGAGGTAGAGCACTGATTGGGTGCGGGGTCCGCAAGGATTACCAAGCTCAGTCAAACTCCGAATGCCATATACTTATTGCCGGGAGTCAGACAGTGAGTGCTAAGATCCATTGTCAAAAGGGAAACAGCCCAGACCATCAGCTAAGGTCCCCAAGTGTGTGTTAAGTGGGAAAGGATGTGGAGTTGCACAGACAACCAGGATGTTGGCTTAGAAGCAGCCACCATTGAAAGAGTGCGTAATAGCTCACTGGTCGAGTGACTCTGCGCCGAAAATGTAACGGGGCTAAACACACCACCGAAGCTATGGCTAGATACGTATGTATCTGGGGTAGGGGAGCGTTGTGTAGGGGTTGAAGGTGTACTGAAAAGAGCGCTGGACACTACACAAGTGAGAATGCCGGTATGAGTAACGAAAAGATCAGTGAGAATCTGATCCGCCGAAAGCCCAAGGTTTCCTGAGGAAGGCTCGTCCGCTCAGGGTAAGTCGGGACCTAAGGCGAGGCCGAAAGGCGTAGTCGAAGGACAACAGTTTGAAATTACTGTACCACCGTAATCCGCTATGAGCGATGGGGTGACGCAGGAGGGTAGTGACGCGGACTGATGGATGTCCGTCTAAGCAGTGAGGCTGATGTGTAGGCAAATCCGCACATCGATAAGGCTGGGCTGTGATGGGGAGCGAAAATTATAGTAGCGAAGGTCATGATCTCACACTGCCAAGAAAAGCCTCTAGCCAGGAGAAGGTGCCCGTACCGCAAACCGACACAGGTAGGCGAGAAGAGAATTCTAAGGCGCGCGGAAGAACTCTCGTTAAGGAACTCGGCAAAATGACCCCGTAACTTCGGGAGAAGGGGTGCCCCGGTAGTGTGAATAGCACGAGGGGGCCGCAGTGAAAAGGCCCAAGCGACTGTTTAGCAAAAACACAGGTCTGTGCGAAGCCGCAAGGCGAAGTATACGGGCTGACGCCTGCCCGGTGCTGGAAGGTTAAGGGGAGTGGTTAGGGGTAACCCGAAGCTATGAACCGAAGCCCCAGTAAACGGCGGCCGTAACTATAACGGTCCTAAGGTAGCGAAATTCCTTGTCAGGTAAATTCTGACCCGCACGAATGGCGTAACGACTTGGGCGCTGTCTCAACGAGAGATCCGGTGAAATTTTAATACCTGTGAAGATGCAGGTTACCCGCGACAAGACGGAAAGACCCCATGGAGCTTTACTGCAGCTTGATATTGAATTTGGGTACGATCTGTACAGGATAGGTGGGAGCCGTAGAAATCGGAGCGCAAGCTTCGGTGGAGGCGCCGTTGGGATACCACCCTGATCGTATCTAGGTTCTAACCTAGTGCCCTTATCGGGTACGGGGACCGTGTCAGGCGGGCAGTTTGACTGGGGCGGTCGCCTCCTAAAGAGTAACGGAGGCGTTCCAAGGTTCCCTCAGAATGGTTGGAAATCATTCGCAGAGTGCAAAGGCATAAGGGAGCTTGACTGCGAGACCTACAAGTCGAGCAGGGACGAAAGTCGGACTTAGTGATCCGGTGGTACCGCATGGAAGGGCCATCGCTCAACGGATAAAAGCTACCCTGGGGATAACAGGCTTATCTCCCCCAAGAGTCCACATCGACGGGGAGGTTTGGCACCTCGATGTCGGCTCATCGCATCCTGGGGCTGAAGTAGGTCCCAAGGGTTGGGCTGTTCGCCCATTAAAGCGGTACGCGAGCTGGGTTCAGAACGTCGTGAGACAGTTCGGTCCCTATCTGTCGTGGGCGCAGGAAATTTGAGAGGAGCTGTCCTTAGTACGAGAGGACCGGGATGGACGTACCGCTGGTGCACCAGTTGTTCCGCCAGGAGCATGGCTGGGTAGCTACGTACGGACGGGATAAGCGCTGAAAGCATCTAAGCGTGAAGCCCCCTCAAGATGAGATTTCCCAATTAGTAAGACCCCTTGAAGACGACGAGGTAGATAGGTTGGAGGTGGAAGTGCAGTAATGCATGGAGCTGACCAATACTAATCGGTCGAGGGCTTATCCTATACGTAGAATGCAGATTCGTTTCGGATTCAGTTTTCAGGCATCAAGCCTGAAATACGCTTAGAAATTCATTGTCACTTCTGGTGATGAACCGAATTTCACGCGGCAGCGTCTGTTTCACAGACGCATGTTTGGTGGCGATAGCGGAGGGGTTCCACGCGTACCCATCCCGAACACGACCGTTAAGCCCTCCAGCGCCGATGGTACTTGGACCGAAGGGTCCTGGGAGAGTAGGACGTTGCCAAGCACATTAAGCCATTGTTGATTTATCAGCAGTGGCTTTTTTGTTTTTTTTTGGACAAGAGTGATATTTGAAGGGGAGTACAACATCTGAAGGGGCTGTAATTGAGTGACATTTTTGTTACCGACGCAGAGGTCGATACAAGTATAATAGATAAGTGCAAATAATAAGCAACATCTCTAATACGAAGGAACTACTCATAAATTCTAACTTTGAATTTTCTTGTGTCTTTAGATGCATTGTGGAGGTAAGGAGGATTTAAGGCATGAAACAAACAAGAATTATTAAGATATTAATTTTTTCGTGTATAGTAGCTTTAATACTGGCAGGCTGCGGTACGAAAGCGCCCAGCTGGGATGCTTTTGAGGGTGCGCTAAACGAGAAGAATTTCCCTGTACCCCAAGAGGCGTACTCACCAGACCAGACTACGACAAACGTTGCTATGGATTATGTACGTTATTCTTTACCTGGATTAAAGGAGAAGAATGGTATCCCAGAGGAGTATATGGATACTATTAAGGCCTGGGGATGGGTTGAACAGGAAGAGGGGAATGCCGATTCATCTGGTGTTTTTCAGAAGGATGGAGTAACGGTTCATTTAACAGTACATGATGATTATTTTATAGTTATGATTCCTAAAGAAAAGAAGGCCTTAATTAAAGGTCTTAAGACAAAATAAATAATCGCCGTCCTTTATGGATGGCGATTTATTTATATGCGAATACAGGTTAACCGTACTCTATTGAGAGTAATAGGAGGCATCGGTTGGATTAAACTTCAGCATGCCTTCCTTGTTGCGTTGATTTATTTTGAACAGTGTATAGAGACGGGGTAGTAAAAGCCACAAGTGGCAAATAATCAGGGATACTGTAAATGCCGGTGGTGACCAAAAAATAAAGAGAGCTGCAATACAAAGACCAATATAAAAATTATGTAACTGTACTTTACGGAAAATGCGGTAACTAATGTGTTGATCTGGCATGAAGCCAAGCCACGGGATTTTAAATGAGATGGACCATCTTTTTGAAATAGGATGCCCGGAGATTAGAAGTACTGAGCGTGAAATAACATATTGAACCCAGAACATAACCGGAGCAGCTATAATTAAGTAGAGAATACTCCACCAAGAAAGAAAGACTGTCTCGAGCACAAGGACCAAAAGAGGGAGCAAAATATAAACACGCAGCAGAGGTGCCGTTAGATTAATTTTTTTGATTAATTTATATTGATAGAATGTAGCAGCGCCTTTGGTGTTGGATTCCATATAAAATAGACTAACCTCCTCACAGATTCATATGTTCTTAATATCGGCGAATGAAAGCATTTTATTAAACTATGGGCGAATATTCACCGATATGGGGGCAGCGGAATATATATAATACACGAAACGAAGGATATGAAAAAACTATGAAAAGGTTTAAAATGATAGAAGGTGTATCATACTGTTCTTAAAAGAGTCAAGGTGGGATGGTTATGGAACAGCAAACCGGGCAAGCTTGTATCATTTGTGGACAGGAAAAAGAAGAAGGTATTGTGATTGTCTCGCATTTTATTTGTGAGGATTGTGAGGCAGAAATGATCCGTACCGAGGCAGAAGATGCTAAGTACCGTTTTTTTATTGGCCAGATGAAAAAGATCGGATTGCAAAAGAACGCTTAAGTAGAGTAACTCTGTTAATTGATGCGGATAAGAGAGCGGTCTGGATGAAAGATATAAGGGCTGCATTAGAGATATTCATATACGGCTTCCTCGTTGTTTAAGCGGGGGGAGCCGTTTTGCTGTTCAGTCAGATGCTTTTATGAGGAAACATAGGAGTTTTTGAATATTTACGTTAAAATAGAAGGAACCCTATGGGAAGGAATTTAATATGAATAAATTACAACGATGTAGGGCGCCTGTATACGAAATGCTGGAGCAATATAGAATTGTGGGTAATATATCTTATCATGTGCCGGGACATAAAAATGGAGCAGCATATGACGGCGTAGAAGGCGCTGGGTATCTAGATGAGGTTATGAAGTACGATGTTACGGAGATTACCGGCACGGATGATCTTCATCATCCTGAGGGAGTCATTAAGGAAGCACAGGAGTTGGCTGCTGATTGCTTTGGAGCAGAGGAGAGCTTTTTTCTAGTTGGCGGAAGTACGGCGGGCAACCTAGCGCTGATTCTAACGGCTTGCCCCGAGCCTGGAATGATTCTGATCCTTCAACGAAATGTGCATAAATCAGTGATTCATGGTCTTATGTTAGCTGGAGTGCGGGCTGTTTTCGTCGAGCCGCTGATTGATCCACTCAGCGGCTTGGCAGTAGCGCCGGCGGCAGAAGCTGTTGAGGCTGCACTTGCAGCCTATCCTGAAGCCGCCGCTGTATTTGTCACCATGCCCAATTACTACGGCATGGGCAGTGACCTCGCGCCCCTCGCGCGTATCTGCCACGACAGCGGAGTACCGCTGCTTGTCGATGAAGCGCATGGGGCGCATTACGGGCAGCACCCGGCACTGCCTGCCGGGGCGCTTGCTTGTGGCGCGGATGGCGTAGTGCAGTCCACGCACAAGATGCTCACAGCAATGACCATGGGCGCTATGCTGCATGTTCAAGGGCAGCGGCTCGACCGCGCCCTGCTCTCGCAGCGGCTCGCCATGGTGCAGAGCTCCAGCCCATCATATCCTATGATGGCGTCGCTTGATCTTGCCCGGCGGCTGCTGCACAGCCGGGGCAGCGATGCTTTCACGGCGGGGCTGGCCGCCGTGGATGTCCTGCGGCGCGGCCTTGCCGAGCTGCCGCGCTATGGATTGGTGCAGCCGGTAGAGCAGCTGCACGACGGTACGCCGCTGCATAAGGCGGCGTACGAGATGCAGGACCCCTTCAAAGTCGTCATTTATGACGCCACCGGGGTCCTAGGCGGTTTCGAGCTGCAGCGCAGGCTCGAAGCTAAGGGCTGTGTGCCGGAGATGAGTGACGACCGGCACGTAGTGCTGCTGTTCAGCCTCGGTTCGAAGGCTGAAGATGCAGCAAGGTTATTGCAGGCGCTGCGGGAAATAGAGTCGGAGGATACATCCGAATCACCGCACACCGCTGCCATTTCAGAATCTCGAAATATTTCCACGTGGAACAATTTGAATGTTTTACAAATCTCAGCACCTGTTCCCTTCTCTTTGAAGCCGGTATCAGTCAATGAGGTAGAAAGTATTAATCTTGAACACAGCGTGGGGAGAGTAGCTGCAGAAATGGTAATTCCCTATCCACCAGGCATTCCATTATTATATCCGGGTGAGGTCATCACAGATCAGATACAGCAAAGACTGACTGGTTTAGCTTATGGAGGCGCGAAGTTCCAGGCTTGTGCTGATCCGGTCTTGCAGCGTATTAAGGTATACAACATTCAGAAGGGCGGAGAAGTATAAGTGGGCAAAGAAGGTTTCTTCATAACATTAGAAGGGGGCGAAGGCTCCGGAAAAACAACGGTACTGGGCAGAGTAGCAGCATATTTGCAGAATCGGTCCATGCCCTATCGAATTACACGTGAACCTGGAGGCATAGAAATCGCCGAAAAAATTCGCTCTATTATTCTGGATCCTGCCCATACTGCAATGGATGCACGTACAGAGGCATTGCTGTACGCTGCATCAAGAAGCCAACATCTCGCTGAAGTAGTAGAGCCGGCTCTTAGAGAAGGGCTTACAGTCCTCTGTGACCGCTTTGTAGACAGTAGTCTCGTTTATCAAGGACATGCAAGAGGATTAGGTATGGAAGAGGTGTGGAGTATTAACCGCTTTGCTATTGGAAATCGCATGCCCGATCTAACCTTTTATCTGGATGTAGAACCTGAGATTGGATTATCACGGATTGCGGCCAATCAAGATCGCGAAGTCAATCGTCTGGATATGGAGAGTCTTGCCTTTCATCAGAAGGTTCGTGAAGGATATCATTTATTAATTAAGGCGAATCCGGAGAGAATAGTAGTTCTTGATGCAAACCGCCCTATTCATCTGGTAGAACAAGATATCGTGAGAACTCTTGAAGAGAGAGTATTAAAGGGTTTTTAGGGTGTTTTGTCTAATATAATAAGAGAAGTAGCATATAACTAAGCGTTTGCTTATGAAGTGAGGTTACTACTAAGAACACATTAAGTAGTAATACTCCATAAAACTTTTTTGGGAGGGAATGCGAAGATGAAGTTGATCATTGCAATTATCCAGGATAAAGACAGTAACCGGTTATCCAGTGAGCTAGTAAAAGCCAATTTCCGTGCTACCAAACTCGCAAGTACAGGTGGATTTCTGCGGGCGGGAAATACGACATTTATGATTGGGGTAGAAGACAGTCAGATCGAAGCTGTACTAAACGTTATCCGTAACAGCTGTAAAGTGCGTGAACAACTAGTCACTCCAGTAACTCCGATGAGTGGCACGACGGATTCCTATTTACCGCTCCCTGTTGAAGTACAGGTCGGTGGCGCTACTGTATTCGTGCTTCCTGTAGATCGTTTCGAACATTATTAAGTATAATATAAATGAGCAAGTCATTTACAAAAAAGGGGCGGTAGATAACCTTTGAAGATCAATCCGGGATATAGGCCCTTAAAGAGTGAGCTTCCAAATGCAGAAGGGGCTAATAAGCCTGTTCAGCAGAAATCGTTCTCTGACGTTTTTCAGCAGCAAGGTGAACAGAAAACCAAAGATGAACTAAACCGCCAGATCAAAGAAATACAGTCACAAGGCGACCGTTTATCTAAGTCTATGACCATTCGTGAACTCACCATTTACCGGATGATGATCAAAAGGTTTCTGGAAGAAACCGCTCGTAGAGGCGTTATACTGAAAGAGACACGTGGATGGGATAGACGTGGGCGGGGCAAGCGTTACAAGCTGCTTGAGGAAATTGATGCGGCTTTGCTATCTATGGCAGACGATCTGCTGAATAGTGAGCAGGGCCGAATAGATCTGTTGGGACGTGTTGGAGAAATTCGCGGGTTGTTAATCAACCTTTCTTTTTAAAGTTTTGGGAGGAAATTATGCCTTTTCATGATATAGTAGGCCAGGAGCATGCTAAACGGCTACTCCAAAATGCCTTGCGCAAGGACGCTGTGAGCCATGCTTATTTATTTACAGGACCAGCAGGCAGTGGACAAATGAAGACGGCGCTGATGTTTGCCCAAGCAATTTTTTGCACTGAAAGCAAGGATGACGCCTGTGGCGAATGTCTAGAGTGCCGAAAGGTTGAGCATGGAAACCATCCTGATTTGTCATTGCTGCAGCCCGACGGTGCAAGCATAAAAATAGATCAGATCCGTGAGCTGCAGCGTGTCTTTTCCTATCGATCTGAGGGTGTGAATCCAAAGATTTATATTATAGATGGGGCAGACAAAATGACGGTACAAGCTGCCAATAGTTTGTTGAAGTTTCTGGAAGAACCGCCAGCTCCGGCAGTAGGAATCCTAATATCTGATAATAGTCGTTCTTTATTGCCGACGATTCAGTCACGGACTCAGCGGATTCCATTTAGTCCGTTAAATCCGGATATTATGCTTCAAGCGCTAGCAAGTGAGGGTGTGCCGATCCCCTTAGCTCGATGTGCAGTATCACTCAGTTCGGGACTTGATGGTTGCAGGGAACTTTTGGAACAGAATTGGTTTGCAGAAATGAGAAATCTAGTGTTACAATTAGCTAAGGAGTCCTTAAGCAAGGGCAGCTCCACGGTAGCAACTGCCGGGCAGAAGCTGTTCAAGACTGGGCTCGCTGAACATTTGGATATCCTTTTCAGCATGTTCCATCTATGGTTTAAAGATATGCTCTACTTCCTGTACCGCAAGCATGAAAGTATCGTTTTTATAGATCAGTTAGACTTTATTTCCAGGCATGCCCGTGGGCGCAGTGCGGAACAATGGGTGGCTTATATGGGATATGCAGCAGAAAGTACTAAGAAGCTGCGTTCCAATGCCAATGCCCAGTTGTGTCTGGAGCAGTTCTTAATCCGACTGGAAAGTTAAAGGATTAGCAATGATATATCCTCCGGATGTCGCTTTACCTGGAAGTATCGTTTTAACAGACGAGGAAGGACAAGCATGGATCATCAGGGAGCGGACATGCCCATAGGTTCCTTTTACCGGCAAACAAGGGGGTTAATTTTTGTACAGCGTAGTAGGTGTCCGTTTTAAAAAAGCGGGTAAAATATATTATTTTGATCCACTTGATTTTCCGATTGAACGAGATCAATGTGTTATTGTTGAGACAGCACGTGGGGTGGAATACGGTAAGGTTGTCGTAGGCAAAAAAGAGGTGGAGGAGTCCGATGTTGTACTACCCCTCAAAAAAGTGATGCGTATTGCCGGAGAAACCGACGCACGCGTAGTTGAGGAGAACAAAAGCGCCGCTAAGGAGGCTTTTACCACCTGTTTAAATAAAATACGCGACCACGGTCTCAAAATGAAGCTCGTAGATGTAGAGTTTACTTTTGACCGTAATAAGATTATATTTTACTTTACGGCCGAAGGACGCGTTGATTTTAGAGAATTGGTTAAGGATCTGGCAAGTATTTTTCGGACCCGCATTGAGCTTCGGCAAATTGGGGTACGTGATGAAGCAAAGATGCTAGGTGGACTTGGACCTTGTGGACGAGTGCTTTGCTGCTCCTCTTGGTTAGGGGATTTTGAACCCGTATCCATAAAAATGGCCAAGGATCAGAACCTTTCACTTAATCCGACCAAGATTTCCGGACTTTGTGGACGTCTGATGTGTTGTTTGAAATTTGAGCATGACAATTATGAGAGTGTAAAGGAAGAAATGCCAGCGGTCGGCAAGATTGTCGTGACCTCATTGGGGGATGGCAAAGTAGTAGGAATCAATGCCGGAAACCGTACGGTTCATGTACAGTTGTTTGAAGTGGGCAAAGTTAAGGAACTTCCAATGGATGATGTTGTCGTCAAGTAAACCATATAAGGTTACTTTCGGGGTGGAAACTTGGAGAAGAAAAATATATTTGCACACATGCAGGATATGGAAGCGCAGATGGAAACGATGCGCGCCAATCTTGGAGAATGGAAACAGACGGTAAAAGAACTGATGGAAGCTAACCAGAGGTTAACTCTGGAGAATGAACAGCTTCGCAAAATTTTAAAGCGGGATGCACCTTTGGATCCTACCGTAGATTCTGCGGAGGCGGAAGCTCTTTTAGCTACCGGAGAGGGAACAGAAGAGGTTGTCGGGGAAGGTTATGACAACTTGGCTCGACTTTACCACGAAGGCTTTCACATCTGTAATGTTTATTTTGGACATTTACGCACGGAAGGTGACTGTCTGTTCTGTCTTTCTTTTCTTAATAAATGAGGATATCCAGCCGTAGGAGATTAATCCTACGGTTTTTTTTGAATTTTGGCCAATAGGCATATGCATCTGAAGCAAGTTTTTTTCAACAAAACCTTTAGGAGATTATTACATGAAGAATTCTTTTAATGATATATCTGTCCCCTTGTTACCGACGGAGCGGGTGGATGATTTACTAACGCATGACCTGCGCATTATTCAAAGTGATGAAGTATTTAGCTTTTCTATGGATGCTGTATTGCTTGCTCGTTTCGCCAGTGTTCCGCCACGTGGAAGAGTTCTAGATCTTTGTACGGGAAATGGTGTAATACCGATTTTAATGACTACCCGGACAAAAGCCTCTATAGAAGGTATTGAAATACAACCTCGTTTAGCTGATATGGCTCGTCGTAGTGTGGCTCTCAATGGCCTTCAGGATCAGGTTGTAATTCATGAAGGTGATTTACGCGAGTTATATACTACCGCAGGACATGGTGTGTATGATGCAATAACGGTGAACCCTCCTTATATGCCGCTTAATGGCAGTGATCTGAAGCTGAACAACCATCAGGCTATGGCTCGTCATGAGATAGGCTGTACTCTGGAGGAGGTTATTCAGGCTTGTGTGCGATTGGTTCGGACGGGCGGAAAGGTAAGTATGGTTCATAAACCACAACGGTTGGTTGATATTATCAGTCTTATGAGACAATATAGACTCGAGCCAAAGATTATTCGGTTTGTACATCCACGTGCCCATCTAGAGGCTAATATGGTATTAATCGAAGCTGCACGTGATGGAAAGCCTGAGGTTCGTTTACAACCACCGCTCATCGTATATAATGAGGACAATCAATACTGTCCAGAGATTATGGACATCTACTATGGTGCTAAAGAGGGTAAATCATGACGATATCATGCCAAAGCAGTTTTCAAAACAAGACCAATACCAGTACTCAGGAGACAACAGGGTCGCTTTTTCTGGTGGCTACACCTATCGGTAATCTGGAGGATATGACCTATCGTGCAGTCCGCACTTTACAGGAATGTGATATTATTGCCGCGGAAGATACGAGACAGACCCGGAAATTACTCAGCCACTTTGAGATTTCACCTTCGATGTTGTTTAGTTATCATGAGCATAATAAGGCCGCCAGTGGACCTGAGCTTGTACGCTATATAATAGAAGGAAAAAATTTGGCACTCGTCAGCGATGCCGGTTTACCAGCGATTTCTGACCCTGGAGCGGATCTTGTAGCCCTTGCTATAAGTCATGGAATTCCGGTGATTCCTATCCCTGGAGCTAACGCAGCGTTGTCAGCTTTGATCGCTTCTGGTCTATCTACGAATACGTTCACTTTTATCGGCTTTCTTCCCCGAGAGCGTAAGGACATCCGAGCAGTATTAAGTCCACTTCGTTCGGCTCAAGGAACTTTGTTGTTCTACGAATCTCCCCATCGCGTAGTTAAGACACTTGCTCATCTTCAAGAAGCATTCGGCAATCGCCAGATTGTGTTGGCACGTGAATTAACGAAAAGATATGAGGAGTTTCTACGCGGTTCAATTGAGGAATGTACACTTTGGCTTACTGAACATCCTCCGCTAGGCGAATATGTTATTGTCGTAGAAGGGGAGAGCAAGGAAGATGCAGAAATCGCAGAATCGGCGTGGTGGCGTCAGTTAAGCATTGAAGATCATGTAGCTCATTACGAAGCACAGGATGTACCACGGAAAGAGGCTATGAAAAAAGCGGCATCAGACCGGGGTGTAGCCAAACGGGATATTTATAATGCGTTGCTTGATAGAGCAGAAGAGTAAGTGTTGTAGACGAATTCTTAGAATAAATAAGGATTGTCGGAAACGGCCTGCCCGAGCTTGAGTGATTTATCTGTGGGTTAAATGTACTTTGTACAGTTATTTTTGAATTTTTTTATGTATTTGTTCGTTTAGTTGTACTTCATACAGTTATAAAGGTGGAAAGGATTGATTTCTCGGAGATATAGGAAATATAAGTGTACAAAATACAATTAATTCGTTTAATGGTAAAAAGCATTTAAAATAACTGTAAGAAATACAACTAAGTATTACTAGTTCCCTCTTGAAGCACATTGCCCTTAGGGAGGGGATAACCAGGAGGGCAAACCCAGACATAAAAAATACCTCCCGCGGTCACGGGAGGTCAAGGAGATATGAAAAGGTTAGAATTAACAATTTGATTAGTTCTATTATATACTATTTAATTTAGTTTGTCACAGGGGTAGGGATGGAAGAAATGCATTCATGACAAACTATTTTTCCTTTAAAGTAAGTTACGTTCTCAGCGTTGCCACAGAAAATGCAGGCAGGCTCATACTTTTTAAGCATAATCCGTTCGCCATCAACGTAAATTTCCAGTGCGTCCTTTTCGCCAATGCCAAGTGTACGGCGTAATTCAATAGGAATAACAACCCGTCCAAGTTCGTCTACTTTTCTTACAATTCCTGTTGATTTCATCATAACAATCGTTACTCCTCTCAATGTTCCAAAAACGTCATTATTCGACATTGTTCACTGTTTTATGATACTTATAATACCAACGATTCCCAAATCAGTCAACCTTTTTTCATAGGCTGAATAAGAAAATTTCCATAAGAACTTTGAATGTCCCTATAAAAATTAAGAATTGCCCTGAAAGCATTTTGTCGATTTACCAAGACCAAAAATGATACTTTTCGACAAAGTACGACATAATTACTTATTATATACTGATATTAGTTAAAATCATATTAAATTATTAGAAGGAGTTGATCTCATGAAGCAGCCGCTCACGGAAGAAAAGGTTTTCAAGGATCCCGTTCATAATTATATTCATGTACAGGATACGATTATTTGGCGACTAATTAATACAAAAGAATTTCAGCGTTTACGCCGGATTCGCCAGTTAGGTACCTCATATCTCACTTTTCATGGTGCAGAGCATAGTCGTTTTTCTCATTCTTTAGGAGTATATGAAATTACACGAAGAATCATTTCGCAATTTGAGCGCAGCGGATATAAGGATTGGATTCCTGAAGAAAGTTTGCTTACTTTGTGTGCGGCTTTGCTGCATGATTTAGGGCATGGCCCATTTTCACATTCTATAGAAGAAGCTTTTGAAATGAACCATGAGGATTGGACCTGCCGGATTATTTTGGAGGACACGGAGATTACCGAAATATTGCGTGATGTGGAGGAGGATTTTCCTCGTAAAGTAGCTTCAGTTATCTCTAAGACTTATGAGCATGAAATTGTTGTCAATTTGGTTTCCAGTCCGCTGGATGCTGATCGTATGGATTATTTGCTGCGTGATGCGTACTATACAGGTGTAAACTATGGAACCATCGACATTGATCGGATTTTGAGAATGCTTCGTCCTTATAATGGGCGGATTGTAGTAAAAGAATCAGGTATGCATGCCATTGAAGATTATTTAATGTCACGTTATCAAATGTACTGGCAGGTATATTTTCATCCGGTGACGCGCAGCTCTGAAATTATTTTGCGTCAAATCTTCCGTAGAGCTAAAGAATTGTTTCAAGAGGGGTACAAATTTCGCTTTATGATCGCTCCGCTGGAAGATCTCTTTCGAGGAGAAGTAACAGTGAAGCAATATTTAATGCTTGATGAGGCACTGGTACAGACTGCTTTTATGCAATGGACACTTGAAGAAGATGAGTTATTAAGCGACTTGTGTACCCGTTTTATTCATCGTAAACTGTATAAATATGTAGAGATTGAGAATTTGGATACAGATATGATTACGGAAATCTGCAGCAGTTTTGCGGGAGTGGGACTTAACCCAGAATATGACCTAGAGATTGATTATCCGACAGATTTGCCTTATGATGTGTTCCATCCAGGAGCAGCCTTCGACAATAATCAAATTTTACTGCTTGATCGGAATGAGCAATTGCGGGAAATTTCAGAGGTATCGGATATTGTGCGCTCAATAAGCGGAATTCATCGTGGCAGATATCATCTATATTTCCCACAGGATAAGCTGAAAAAAGCCCTTACACGCTTGCCCTCTTCTGTAGCAGAGATTTTTGCAAAATAATACAAATATTTATGGAACTATTGATAAAAACAACAAGGAGTGAGCTTTAAAATGTATCTGTTCGACACACATACACATCTAGATGCGCCTCAATTCGACGAGGATCGCGAGGAAGTTATTGCTCGTGCAGTAGAGGCCGGAGTTAGCAAGATGATCAATATTGGATTTAATCGGGAAACGATCCCTTCAACGATGAAGCTGGCTGAATCTTATGATTATATTTATGCAGCGGTGGGCTGGCATCCACAGGATGCGATTGATATGAAAGAGGGAGACCTCGATTGGATCGCCTCTCTTTGCAGCCATGAAAAAGTGGTGGCCATCGGAGAGATTGGATTGGATTATTATTGGGATACCTCTCCCAAGGATGTGCAGCAGGAGGTCTTCCGCAAACAAATCGGACTAGCCCGTGAACTAAAAATGCCAATCTGTATACATGACCGTGATGCTCATGAAGATGTTGTACGGATTTTACGGGAGGAAAAAGCAAATGAAATTGGTGGCGTGATGCATTCGTTCTCAGGCAGCTGGGAAACAGCAAAAATGTGTCTAGACCTTGGATTTCATTTGTCATTTGGAGGACCGATAACGTTCAAAAATGCCAGAGTGCCTAAAGAGGTGCTTGCACAGACGCCATTGGACCGATTATTGATCGAAACAGACGCTCCATATTTGACTCCACACCCCTTCCGTGGCAAGCGAAATGAGAGTGCTCATGTGAAGTTAGTAGCAGAGGCTGCGGCTGAAATTAAAGGGTTAACATGGGAAGAATTGGCTAAAATTACGTATGCGAACGCACTGGAACGATTTGGGATTGTCTGAAAACAGGAGTAAAACGGGTGAAAAATAGAGAATAGCCGATATATTAAACTTTTTTAATATAAAAACGGCTGATTATTACAATATTTTAACCATATATTTGCTTAAACGTGGTTGAATCGTCCTTTACAACATGCATCAAAACAGGATATCATCTTTTCAGTGATGTGAGCTGTTGTTATTGTGACAGCCATTGATTCATGGATCGTCTCGCTGAGTCTCCGTATGGAGAACGGGGGAACCAATATTGAACTGCCGCATGCCTGTATCTTGAATACGACTAGGAATTGCCGCAGAACAATATTTGATTTCTTCACGTGGTCTTTGGGGTGAATTTAAGGGCAACCGCCGTGAGCGGGTGACCTGAAATAGGGCGTCTCTCTTTCGTCCGAACCCGACAGCTAACCCCGTAAGCGCAAGTAAGAGAGGCAACCTCGTGCACAAACATTCCCGCGTATTCTGACATCGGAGAAGCCACGAAAGAGTCCTCAAGAGAACTCTTTTTAGGCTTCTTTATTTTTGAATAAACTGAATGTTGCCCGCATACTGTTATATAACAGGTGTGGGAGTAGCTGTGCCGAGCAGGCGATCCATGAGCAGGAGACGCTAAGTTAATACGTGCGTATCCTGTGACAATCTCAAATAGTTTCGTCAAAGAAATTCAGTCCTCATGATATACAAATTGACGACGAGGCTATGTAAGGAGGATGGAGAGAATGGGCTTATTCCAACCAGAGGTATCCCATGATTCGCAGTCATCCAGCAGGTCTTTCGCATTACGGTGGGAGCAAGTAAATACTCGCGTACTTTTACTTGCAGGTGTGATTTCAATCGCAATCGCGCTGTTAATTCTGCTGTACGTACACGGTCAAAGTAACAAACAATTTGTTTTAGTAATAGACGGGCAAACACAGACACTTGAAACGCGAGAAGCACTTCTTGGTGATGTGTTGGAGAAAGAGCAAATTTCGCTGCAGCCGCATGATGAATTATCTTTAGGTCTGAGTGATGAAATAAAAGACGGTGACCGTGTCGTTATCAATCGTGCGCAGAAATTTAGCCTTACTGCGGACGGAGCAACAAAAACGTTATATACGACCGAAGACACTATCGGTCAGGCGATTGACAAACTGGGTATCAACCTAGAAGGCTATGATAAGATTTTTCCTTCGTTAGACACCACCATCTCTGCTGACATGGAGATTAAGATCGTTCGTATCAACAAGCAAACGGTACAGCGAACAACTAACTTACCTTTCCGTGTTATTAAGACAGCAGATCCCTCCCTTACTGTGGGAACAGTTAGAGTGGCACAGGCAGGCAAACCAGGCGTCATGGTTCAGCATATTGAAAAGATCTATCAAGACGGAGAACTGGCCTCTATGCGCATGATCGGCAAGGAAGTACAAACGGTAACAAAAGATAAGATCATTGCCGTTGGTACTAAAGCACTTCCTAAGCCTACTGTAGTTGCTAAAGCTACAACAACTTCCAAATCAAGCACTACCTCCAAAACGACTAAAGTTAGCGCTAAGACTAAGAACGTCACAAGCAAGGCTGGCGTAGACTTTGAGTACAAGAAGATGATTAAGAACGTCTCCATGACAGCTTATTCGTCAGAAGAGCCAGGAATAGGTACTAAAACTGCCTCCGGAACACGCGTAACGGAAGGTCGTACAATTGCAGTAGATCCGAATGTAATTCCTATTGGCTGGTGGGTTTATATCGATGGGCTTGGATTCCGCCGTGCAGAGGATACGGGCGGTGCCATTAAAGGCAATAAAGTGGATGTCTATTATGATTCCCTGAGCCATGCTCGTAATTTCGGCCGTAAATCACGTACCGTATATGTGATTGGACCTGTGAAACCAGAGCTTAACTAGAACTGAAGCTTTTGCAAAAAATCCTTTGATAAGCTATAGTGATGATAACCGTTAAGGAACGCTGGATGATCATTTCGTTGATCGCAGAGCAACCGCTCATCACTTATACATTCTTTAACCAAAAGAAGAGGAGCGAATCCTCTTCTTTTTGCTTTTTTTGGAAGGAGTCAAGAAATATGATTAAGGAATTAATCGTCGTTGAAGGCAAAAGCGATACCGTAGCCATTAAGCGTGCTGTGGAAGCAGATACGATTGAGACAGGCGGCTCTGCTGTAAACCGGACTGTAATTGCGAAGATTGCGCTAGCTATGGAACGCAGAGGGGTTATTATTCTTACGGACCCGGACCATGCCGGGGAGCGAATTCGTAAAATCGTTTCAGCGAAGGTGCCGGGCTGCAAGCATGCTTTTATTCCGGAGAAGGACGCAACTCGAAAAGGGGATATCGGTGTAGAGAATGCATCGCCAGAGGCGATTCGTCATGCGCTGCGTAATGTACATACCTCTTTTGAAGGAGCACCTGCTTTGATTGGTATTGATGACCTTATGGCCGCTGGAATGCTTGTACACCCTCGGGCTGCTGAAAGACGTATGGCGCTTGGTAATTTGCTTGGAATCGGATATTGTAACGGCAAACAGCTGTACAAGCGGCTGGCGATGTTTGGGATTACGCGGGAGGAATTTGCCGGGGCTCTCGCCCAAATTGATCAGGGAGGCATTACTTCATGAGTGGTAGAGAGGAAATTTCGACTCCAAAACGGACCAAAGAGATTATTCAACGTTATGGATTCAAGTTCAAGAAAAGCCTGGGACAGAATTTTTTGATTGATCAAAATATTTTGGACAAGATTGTAGACGCTGCTGGACTAGATAGCGATTCTGGGGCGCTGGAGATCGGGCCGGGAATTGGAGCGCTGACGGAGCGTCTGGCACTAACAGCCGGTGCTGTAACTGCCGTAGAGATAGACCGTAGACTGATTCCAATATTAAAAGACGTACTTTCCCCTTATCCCCATGTTAAGGTTCGTAACGATGATGTCCTCAATGTGAACTTGCAGGAAATGTTCAAGGAAGATTTCACCACTGTGAACAAGGTCAGTGTGGTTGCTAACCTGCCTTATTATGTGACTACTCCGATTCTGATGAAGCTGCTTGAAGAGAAGCTTCCCCTTGATAACATCGTTGTAATGATTCAGAAGGAGGTTGCGGAGCGTATGGCTGCATCTCCAGGTGGAAAGGAATACGGAAGTCTTAGCATTGCCGTGCAGTACTACAGCGAGCCTGAGCTCGTCTGTATCGTGCCGCGTACGGTATTCATCCCTCAACCTAATGTGGAGTCTGCTGTTATCCGTCTGAAGGTTAGAGAGCATCCTCCGGTAAAGGTGGAGAGTGAGAAGCATTTCTTTGAAGTGGTTCACGCTTCTTTCACACAGCGCCGCAAGACGATTGCTAACAATCTGAAGGCTCGTTACTTCCCTGAACAAGGACGTGAGCAGCTGGAGGCTTTACTCGCAGAAGCGGGTATTGAACCGACCCGTCGCGGAGAAACACTCAGTCTTGAAGAATACGCCCGCTTAAGCGGTGTTTTGCTAGCCGCTGGAATTGAATAAGCAATAAGAAACGGTTGTTGTCTTAAAGGACGACAACCGTTTCTCGTAGAAATATAAGGATGTTATTCTGGTGGAGCATTATACATTCTTATATTTAAAAATATGGCGAGTTATGAACCAACTGAGGCCTTTGCCCATACGATGGGGTAGAGGTGGTGGTTGTAATGAATTTAGGAGACTTGGTCGTTCGCAAATCTTATGGCGGTGATTTAACATTTCGTGTAGATAATATCGTGCAGGATAGAGCCGTCATTAAAGGCACAGATTTCCGCCTGTTGGCGGATTCTCCCCTGGATGACCTGGTTCAAGTGCCTCCTACCCGAATAACGGAACGGGGACAGCAAGCACAAATCAAAGCGAAGGAATCACTGACACAGCTGCGGAAGGACCGTCAGGAGCAAAGTCAGCGGAGCGGGGGAACCCTAACAGAGGGGACATGGGCTCCACCGTCCAAGGAAGCTCCTTATTTTGAAGTGCCGGGTAAAGTACTGCATCTGGATGGCGATCCGGCATATTTGAATAAGAGCCTTAGCTTATACGAGCAGCTGCGGATTCCCGCTGAAGGGCATCATGTTCATGAATCTGCAATGGCTGATACGTTATACCGGCTGTTGCCCCGTGTACGCCCAGACATTGTAGTGATCACTGGTCATGATGGGGTACTGAAGCAACAGCATACTTACGATCTATATAGTCTGAATAGCTACAAAAATTCGCAAAACTTTATAGCTGCTATTAGGGTAGCTAGGGAGTATGAGCGGAATTTTGATGCGTTGACTATTGTTGCCGGTGCTTGCCAATCTCATTTCGAGGCATTACTTGGAGCTGGGGCTAATTTTGCCAGTTCACCTGGTCGAATTTTGATCCATGCTCTGGATCCCGTTTATGTAGCAGCAAAATCATCCTTTACTTCCATCAGGGATACTGTAAATCTTAGTGATGTTCTGAATAATACCATCAGCGGTAATCAGGGTATTGGTGGTGTTGAGACCCGTGGCAGCTTCCGTATCGGAATGCCGCGGCTGCAGAATCTGTCGGCGCTAAAAGTGACACCATCAGCCATTTAAGCGGCAGAGATAGGTCTATGGTTTCAGGAATATAGGTAATTTGAATGGGCTGAATAGAATATCCGAAAGAAAGGGTGAGCGCTGAGCTTAACCCTTTCTTTTTTTCTTTGTGATGCCTATATTACAGATAACAAGGATATTAGTCCGGCGCTGATTTCTCGCAAAAAAATTCCGTTGACAACGAAATATGCATCAACTATAATTAATTATTTATTTGCTTTGACATTGTCCTGAAAAAGTTGTATAATGGACAAGAAAAGAGGTGGTCGTCAGGTAATGGCTAATAACGCGCTGTTGGAAATCAAACGCAGTCTTGAAGCTCACGTCGGTCATAAGATCACATTGCGTGCAAACGGAGGTCGTCGTAAAACCGTTGAACGCACAGGTGTCCTGGAAGAAACGTACCCTTCTGTATTTATTGTCAAACTGGATCAGGAGCAGCAAACTTTTAAGCGAGTCTCCTATAGCTATGCCGATATACTTACTGAATCTGTGGAAATCACAGTTTGTGAAGACGATGGGCAGATGCGGATTATGTATATTAAAGCTTAATGTTTCACGAACAGTCTCCTTTGGAGGCTGTTTTTTGTTTGCGTTTTTTGGGACAAATATTTGGTGCATGATCCGTGTTCTAAGCAAGCATACTAATTGGGCAACGGGTTAATCATTTATTTTCATAAGGGAGGAATTCCGTAATGAGCCGCAGAAAACGAGGCATGATGTCGGAGGAACTGAAGACAGAGTTAGCCAAGGAGCTGGGTTTTTATGAAACCGTAGAACGTGAGGGCTGGGGTGGAATTACAACTCAAGACGCTGGCAACATGGTGAAAAAAGCGATACAGCTTGCTGAACAGGCCGCGCGGAAATCTTAAATTTTAGGCTATAAAGTGAATATTACTGAAAAAGGGTGCGTCTAAAAGGCGACACCCTTTTATTATTGGACTTCATTAGAAGTTTCTCATATAATATGTTAAGTTGTTTTTACGGGAAAAGCTGAAGGTGGGTGAACGCCTTGAAAATGTATGAAAAGGCACCAGCTAAAATTAATTTGATGCTGGATGTGCTGCACAAACGTGCTGACGGTTTTCATGAGGTGGAAATGATTATGACCATGGTAGATTTAGCAGACCGCTTAGAGCTGTCTGAGCTGCCAAGGGATACTATTATAATATCAAGTCAGGCTGGTTATATTCCCCTGGACGAGAAAAATTTAGCTTTCCAGGCGGCAAGGCTTATTAAAGACCGTTATAACGTGAAGAGTGGGGTACATATCCATCTGGATAAAAGAATTCCGGTTGCGGCTGGCCTAGCTGGCGGCAGCAGTGATGCCGCAGCTACGCTACGCGGTCTAAACCGTCTGTGGCGTCTCGGTATTCCTGCGCAGGAGCTACAGGAGCTTGGCGCTGAGCTGGGTTCAGATGTGCCTTTCTGCGTCACAGGCGGCACAGCCTTAGCTACAGGACGAGGCGAAAAGCTTACGCCAATCAACAACCCGCCACAATGTTGGGTTGTGTTGGCGAAACCACCGATCAATGTATCGACTGCAGAAGTGTATGGACGCGTTCGGAGCAATAATATAGCTGTGCATCCTTCTGCTCGAAAGATGCAGCAAGCGATTGAAGCAGGAGACTTTGGGGGCGTATGCAACCATCTAGGCAACGTGCTTGAAGATGTTACCCTAAGGCTGCATCCAGAGGTTCAGCAGCTCAAGGAAGCGATGATAAAGCTCGGAGCAGATGGGGTGTTGATGTCAGGCAGCGGACCTACCGTATTCGGTTTAGTGTCCAAGCAGTCTAAAGTAGCAAGGATTTACAACGGACTGCGAGGGTTCTGCAAGGAAGTCTACGCTGTGAGATCACTGAATTAGTCTGCTTCTCTTGTATAAACCCGTACAAAAGTGATATATTTTTCTAAAATATTCGGTTTTGGCGAGGAGCATTCCGTGAAGAAATTAAAAAGAAGCCAACGTTTGGTAGACATGACTCAGTTTTTACTTGAGCGGCCGCATGAACTACTGCCGCTGTCTATATTTGCCGATCGCTATGGAGCGGCTAAGTCCTCCATCAGTGAAGATTTGGCAATCATAAAAGAAGTATTTGAAGGTGAAGGCATCGGAGAGCTGCAGACTTTAGCTGGTGCAGCGGGTGGAGTTCGTTATATCCCAGTTATGCCTAAAGATATGGCGCTAACCTTTGTGCAGCGCTTATGTGTGCAGCTAGAGCAGACTGACCGGATATTGCCTGGCGGTTATTTGTATATGTCGGATCTACTTGGGTTGCCGTCTTTGATGGAACAGGCGGGTAAGATCATCGCAACGGCCTTTTACGGATCGGAAATCGATGTGGTGATGACCGTTGAAACGAAAGGCATTCCACTAGCCTATGCAACAGCAGCACAGCTAGGCTTGCCGGTAGTGCTTGTGCGACGTGACCATCAGGTTACAGAGGGATCAGCAGTAAGTATTAATTACGTATCAGGATCTCATAAAAGCATACACACAATGTCTCTCTCCAGACGGGCACTCAAGGAGAAATCGCGAGTACTTATCGTAGATGACTTCATGAAGGCGGGAGGGACTGTACGTGGTATGGTCGATCTGCTCGGTGAATTTAATGCCGAGGTTGCTGGGGTAGGCGTTTTAGTGGAATCAGGCGCTGTAGAGACGGAAGAGCGTCTGTTGCACGATTACGTGTCCTTGGTAAAACTAAGTGAAGTAGACTCCAAAGAGCGGAGAATTTCGGCGCATCCGGGCAACTACTTTTCCTCTTGATTAGCCATTCTCTTACATTTTCAAAAAGCGTGGAAATTGTCGAAAACGTAAGGAATATTAAGAAAACTACTCGATGTATGTCGAAAACAACATATCCCAAAAAATATATTTCTTTTTTAGGTATTTTATGGAATGAAAAAGAAGGAATTCGCTTTGCTGTGTGGAATTATACACCAAGTCTCTGATGGAAAAAGGTGGTGAACACACACATGCAAATTACGGATGTCAGACTCCGCCGCGTTAACTCTGAGGGGAGAATGAAAGCAATCGCATCCATTACCATCGATAACGAGTTTGTTGTTCATGACATTCGCGTCATCGATGGCAATAATGGGATGTTTGTTGCAATGCCCAGCAAGCGTACACCGGACGGCGAATTCCGCGATATCGCGCACCCGATCTCTTCGGGAACACGCGAGAAGATTCAATCCGCGGTTCTGGCCGAGTACGATCGCGCCGCTACGGAAGAAGAAGAAGTTATTGAAGAGGGAGCTTAGGCTTCCTCGGAAGACTGCTACCTTTTGGGTGGCGTAGGATCCGCCGTTTTTGATAAGATCACACCGACATACACTTCATGAATTAGCAGCCTGATCTTGCAAGAAAAGCTATTGCTGGTGAAGGATTTGACGACATCTTCGAAAGGCAGCGATAAATGCTTTTCTAACTTGGGGTTTATAGAAAAGAGAACCATGACTTCATGGTTCTCTTTTCTTTTTGCCCGGAATGAGATATATTCAGTAGTGAGTTCAAGAGTAGGAGGTTGGCATTCTTGAAAAGAATGGCTGTAGTACTTGCCGCAGGTCAAGGCAAGCGAATGAAATCTAAATTATATAAGGTGCTGCACCCCGTTTGCGGTAAGCCGATGGTAGGGCACGTGCTTGATACAGTAAAAGCGACCGGATGCCAGCGCACCGTTGTTGTTGTTGGGCATGGCGCAGAGAAAGTTAAGGCCTATGTAGGTGATGGAGCGGAATACGTGCTGCAGGAAACTCAGCTCGGCACTGGCCATGCTGTCAAACAAGCAAAGGATTTACTTGCTGGCGAAGAAGGAACAACTATAGTTATTTGTGGAGACACACCACTCGTAACCACGGAGACCCTGGAAGGACTCATGGCGCTTCATGAACAGCGTAATGCGGCTGCAACCGTATTGACAGCAGTTATGGAAAAGCCTACAGGCTACGGAAGAATTATTCGTGGTGAAGATGGCGGCGTTCTGAAGATTGTAGAGCAGAAGGATTGCACTACTGAAGAAGATGCGGTTCAGGAAATCAATACAGGCACTTATTGTTTTGATAATGCTAAATTATTTGCTGCACTCGAAAAGGTAACGAACAGTAATAACCAGCAGGAGTATTATTTGACTGATGTGATTGGGATTCTTCGTTCACAAGGGGATACCGTACTAGGATATCAGACCCATGACGCAGCTGAGTCTATCGGCGTTAATGATCGTTTAGCTTTGTCTGAAGCGGAAGCCTTTATGCGTCAACGTATTAATCGTAAACACATGCTCGGTGGTGTAACCATCATTGATCCAGCCTCCACTTATATCGGAGCAGATGTAGTTATCGGATCAGATACAACGCTTTATCCAGGAACCATCCTGAAAGGGAAGACTGTAATCGGGGACAATTGTGTGATCGGACCGGCTAGTGAAATCGAAGACTGTCAGATTATGGATGATGCGACGATTAAGCAGTCCGTATTGAATCAAGCTCAAGTCGGCGCACGGACAACCGTTGGGCCTTTTGCCTATTTGCGTCCAGGCTCTGTGCTTGGAGAAGAAGTTAAGGTTGGAGATTTCGTCGAGATCAAGAATGCTACTATTGGTGACGGTTCAAAAGTGTCACATCTTAGTTATGTCGGCGACGCATCTGTAGGTAAGAATGTAAACGTCGGGTGCGGTGCGATTACCGTTAACTACGACGGGTATAATAAATTCAAGACAACAATCGCAGACGATGCCTTTATTGGCAGTAATGTTAATCTTATTGCTCCAGTCACTGTGGGCAAAGGGGCTTTTGTTGTAGCAGGTTCGACAATTACACGTTCCGTTTCCGAGAACGATCTGGCTGTAGCTAGAGTAAGACAAGAGAACAAACCGGGATATGCAGAGAAGATCCGTTCCCGTGCTAAAGCGAAGAAAGACCACTCGAGTCCATCGTAAAGCGTTGCTAAGAAGCGCCGGACGGACTTATATTTCCGCGCCGGCGCCTTTGGAAAGCTAAATTCCGTCACGGAGGGTTTATATTTTATGACTTATTGTGATTCCAAGTTAAAGATTTTCACCTGTAACTCCAATCCTAAGCTAGCTAGTCAAATTGCTGATTACATCGGGATTCCGATGGGTGAATCACACACCACAAGTTTCAGCGATGGAGAAATTCAGGTCAAGCTGTCAGAAAGCGTTCGGGGATGTCATGTTTATATTGTTCAATCCACTTGTGGCCCTGTAAATGATAACCTGATGGAGCTTTTGGTTATGGTAGATGCGCTTAAACGTGCCTCTGCAAAAAGCATCAACGTGGTTATCCCTTACTACGGATATGCCCGTCAAGATCGTAAAGCCCGTTCCCGTGACCCCATTACCGCTAAGCTGGTAGCCAATCTAATTGAAAAGGCTGGCGCTCACCGTGTAATTACGATGGATCTTCATGCCATGCAGATTCAAGGATTCTTCGATATTCCAGTGGATCATTTGCTTGGTGTACCGATTCTGGCTCAGTATTTCCGTTCCAAACAAATCGAGAACCCAGTTGTCGTATCGCCGGATCATGGCGGTGTAGTACGTGCAAGAAAGCTTGCTGATTTCCTAAACGCTCCGCTGGCTATTATAGACAAGCGTCGTCCAGAACCTAACGTCAGCGAAGTTATGAACATCATCGGTAATATCGAAGGCAAAACAGCCATCCTGATTGATGATATCATCGATACCGCTGGAACTATCGTACTTGGTGCTAATGCTTTGATGGAAGGCGGCGTGAAGGAAGTATACGCATGCTGTACACACCCAGTATTGTCTGGTCCTGCACACGAGCGTCTGGAGAATTCTCCAATCAAAGAAATTATCGTGACGGATACCATTCCAATTCGCAGCGCGAATCCAACCTCTAAGCTCAAGGTGTTGTCCGTGGCTCCACTTATGGGTGAGGCAATTATCCGCGTTCATGAAGAGTTGTCGATTAGTAAATTGTTCGAGATTGAATAAATATAACGAATGAATAGTACAAAAGGGTTACACCTCCGTTCTCGGAGATGTAACCCTTATCGGCGTGCTACAGGTAGAACTACTGGATTCAATATCCGGGGCGGGAGACAAAGGTGAATAAACTGCGGTTATAGAGTGTCCCTTGTAGCTCCACGAAAGCTTCGTCTACCGCTGTTAATACACCGATATCAATATGCACGTCGCCCTTATATATTTCCACGGGTACAGCATATTGGATGTGGTACTGAAAATGGCGTTGATGTGTCAATAATTCGCCTTTGTGCGGCATGGGTTATCACCTGTCTTCGGAGTATAATTTCGCTCTGGTTGCACAGAGATATGTAGATTAGATCTATTGTACCAAAAACGGACTCCTCTTGCCGGAGAGCCCGAATGGAAAGGAAAGGTTCGATAATGAAATGGATTGTCGGATTGGGAAATCCCGGAACACAGTACGCGAAAACAAGGCATAATGTTGGCTTTATGGCTTTGGATGAGCTTGCCGCCCAGAACGGAATTGCCTTCAACCAGAGCAAATGTAAATCCGTCATCGGTGAAGGGGTCATTGGTGGCGTCAAAACCGTATTGATTAAGCCCATGACCTTTATGAACTTGTCCGGTGAGGCCGTTCGCGCTTATATGGATTATTACAAAGTTCAACTTGAAGATATGATCGTCGTTTATGATGATTTGGATACAGAAATCGGAAAAATCCGTTTGCGTTATCAAGGAAGCGCTGGTGGACATAATGGAATTAAATCCATCATCCAGCATGTAGGAACACAGAATTTCAATCGGGTACGAATGGGTATTTCTCGTCCTGAGCCAGGTTTTGCTATTGTCGATTATGTACTTTCTACTTTTCCTAAGAAGGAAAGCGATCCGCTTAAGCAAATGATCCTTAATACTTGTGATGCACTGGAATACAGCTTACAGCATTCATTCGAGCAGACGATGGCTAAGTTCAATGGTTAATCTGTAAACCCTGTTGTTTTTAAGGCTAAAGATGAAGCTGCCCGGACATACTGAAGGTATATAGTACCTTCAGGAGGCATATAGATGGCAATAAACTATGTTTGTAGGCACTGTAAGACATCTCTAGGCAGTATTAATAGAAGTGATGTTACAGAAATGCAGTTGGGCCTTCATTCCTTGACCCCTGCGGAGCGCAGAGATATAATAGCGTATAATTCAGAAGGTGAAATCACGGTAAAGGTTACTTGCGACTATTGCAAGGAGGCTTTAGAGAACAATCCGGAGCTTAGCCTGCTGACAAGTCCGCTTCAGTAAGGTGGAAGCGCCTGTCTCTATCGTCATCCGCAAGCCTTGGCGTTACAGCTGAGGCTTCTTTTCGATTCCAATCATAATAGGTGACGGTGGCTACGCCACCGTTAGCCTGTTTAGTAAGAGAGGTGCGCCTGTTGTTACAAGGTCTTATAGAAGCTTTTTCCAAGGATCCCGATTTCCAGTCTATCACCCATGGTGTTGCTGCAGGTATGAAAGAGCAGCTCATTTCGGGGCTTACAGGTTCTGCTAGACAGATTATGCTTGCAGCATTACATGAAGAGACAACTCGTCCCTTACTTGTAGTGACTCATAATATGTTTTCGGCCCAGAAGATGGCCGATGATTTGCAGGAAGCGCTTTCTCCTGACCGGGTTCTGCTCTATCCCGCCAATGAACTAGTGGCTGCAGAAGCGGCTGTATCAAGCCCAGAGACACTGGCTCAGCGTATAGATGTGCTGACCAAATGTGCTCAGGGCTTCCGTGGTATTGTTGTAGTTCCTTACTCAGGAGTGCGTAGATTGCTGCCAGCCCCAGAGGTTATGGCAGAGGCACAAGTCACCGTTTCCCAAGATGGAACGCTTGCTCTGGATGAATTTTTGATGTCCATGATTGAAATGGGCTATGAAAGAGTAGAGCGGGTTGAAAATCGTGGTGAACTGAGCGTACGGGGTGGAATAATTGATTTTTATCCAATGACATCTCCTTTGGCTTATCGGGTTGAGTTATTTGACGATGAGGTTGATTCCATAAGAACTTTTGATCCAGTGGATCAGCGTTCTATTGATAAGGTACGTAGTGTGAAGATTACACCGGCTAAAGAGATTATAGCTAGTAGATTGCGCCAGGAATCTGCTTCTGCTGAAGCCTCAGCTATGATGGAGCGACAGTTGGAGAAGATGGCGGATCGCCAGGCGAAGCTCAGGTTGCGGGAAGAAATTGGCCGTGAGCTGGAAATGCTGCGGGAAGGTACTTATTTCCCGGAGATCTATAAATATATCAGTCTTTTATATCCTGAACGCTCTCATTTATTTGATTACATGGCCCAGGATACCATTCTTATTCTAGATGAGCCGACAAGACTGCTCGAAACGGCGAGACAGCTTGAACGGGATGAATCGGAATGGAACCTGCATTTGCTGCAAAACGGCAAATCTTTACCGGATCTAGATCTCTCTGTCGATACGGATGTTGTTATGTATCAGCGCCCGTTCCAAAGTCTGTTTATGTCAATCTTTTTACGTCAGGTTCCGCATATTCAGCCTCAGAACATTCTTGGATTTATCAGTCGTGGAATGCAGGATTTCCATGGCCAGATGAATGTGCTGAAATCGGAGATGGAGCGTTGGCAGAAGTCCGGTGTTAAGGTAATGATGCTTGCGAGCAGTGAGGAACGGATTGAACGAGTGCGCAGAGTTCTTTATGATTACGGCATTAACGAGCCGATGATTGTACAAGGAAATCTGGGTTCTGGTTTTGAGCTGCCCTCTATTCATCTAGCAGTTATAACTGAGGGGGAAATGTTCTCTCAGAAGCAGCGGAAGGCACGGAAGATTTCCAAAGGAATAGATAATGCTGAACGGATCAAGAGTTACACAGAGCTGAAAATCGGTGATTATGTCGTTCACCAGAACCATGGTATCGGAAAATATATGGGAATCGGCACGCTTGAGGTCAGCGGTATTCACCGTGATTACATGCATATTCTGTATGCTGGCGGCGATAAGCTCTCAGTTCCGATTGAGCAGATTGACCTGATTCAGAAATATGTCGGTTCCGAAGATAAAGAGCCGAAAGTATATAAGCTAGGCGGCAATGAATGGACACGAGTCACCAATAAGGTTCGTTCCTCCGTTCAGAATATTGCTGATGATTTGATAAAACTATATGCTGAGCGCCAAAGTGCCGCAGGATATGGTTTTGAAAAGGATACACAGGAACAGCATGAATTTGAAGAAATGTTCCCTTACGAAGAGACCCGAGATCAGCTTCGGGCTATCGAAGAGATTAAGAAGGATATGGAACAAAACCGGCCAATGGACCGATTGCTTTGCGGTGATGTTGGATATGGTAAGACTGAAGTGGCTATTCGGGCGGCTTTTAAATCAGCGATTGAAGGTAAACAGGTGGCGGTGCTAGTCCCGACAACGATTTTGGCTCAACAGCATTATGAGACCTTCCGCGAACGTTTCGCTAATTACCCGCTTAATATTCAGGTCTTAAGTCGTTTCCGCAGCCGTAAAGAGCAGAACGAGACGATTAAAGGCGTTAGGGCAGGAACTGTCGACGTAGTTATCGGTACACATCGTCTGTTATCTCAGGACCTTGTATTCAAGGATCTGGGGCTATTAATTGTGGATGAAGAACAGCGTTTCGGCGTAACTCATAAAGAAAAGCTGAAAAAACTGAAAACGAATGTAGACGTTCTTACGCTGACTGCAACTCCAATTCCTCGTACGCTACATATGTCGATGCTCGGAGTGCGGGATTTGTCTGTCATTGAGACCCCGCCAGAGAACAGATTCCCTGTACAGACGTATGTAGTGGAGCATAGCCAGACCCTTACGCGGGAAGCTGTAGAGCGGGAATTAGCCCGCGGTGGTCAAGTCTATTATCTCTATAATCGTGTGCAGGGCATTCAAGAAATGGCTGCTCAAATCTCTATGCTTGTTCCTGAGGCTAGAGTTGGCATCGGACATGGTCAAATGTCGGAATCTGAGCTGGAGAAGACCATTCTCGATTTCCTTGACGGAGAATACGATGTGCTCGTCAGCACAAGTATTATTGAGACGGGCGTAGATATTCCGAACGTTAATACACTTATTGTGCATGATGCGGATAAAATGGGCTTGTCTCAGCTCTATCAGCTGCGTGGACGTGTAGGCCGGTCCAATCGGATCGCTTACGCTTATTTCACGTATCAACGGGACAAGGTTCTGACAGAGGTTGCAGAGAAACGTCTGCAGTCTATTAAGGAATTTACGGAGCTGGGCTCTGGTTTCAAAATAGCGATGCGAGATCTGTCTATTCGCGGTGCAGGCAACTTGCTGGGTGCAGAGCAGCATGGCTTTATCGCATCCGTGGGGTTTGATCTGTACTCACAAATGCTGGCGGAGGAAATTCGTAAGCGTAAGGTTACTGTGCTTGGGGAGGAAGATACATCCCTGAAAGAAGGCAATACAGTCATTGATTTGTCGATTGACGCGTATCTGCCGTCAGAGTATATTTACGACAGTATCCAAAAAATTGAAATTTATAAAAAAGTTGCGGCAGTAACCTCCTTCGATGATGCTTCCGAGCTTGAAGATGAGCTCTTGGATCGGTTCGGTGAGTTACCTGAAGCCGTGGTGAATCTACTATCGGTTGCTCGTTTGAAAGTGTATGGAAAAATGTATGGCATTGATTCCATGATTAGACGCGGAGATGATGTTACCTTGAATTTCTATGAGGGAAGTCTCGGCGCTTTAGACACAGCGAAACTCGCCAAAGTTGGAAATAGCTTCGAAAGACGTGTACAATTTGATAGGGATGCGAAAGCCAGTATCCGGGTCAAATCGAAAGATTTAAGTGATAAACAGCTGCTTGACTTGCTTGAACAGTTTCTTAAGGAAGCTAAACAGTCTTTTAAATCGAAGGGAGAACTACACAATGTCGTTAAATAAAACAAAATCATGGAAAGTGCTGCTCGTTTCATTGGCAGCGGCAGTTTCCTTTTCTATGCTAGCAGCATGTGGAAATAGTGCTGATGATAATCAAGCTGTAGCCACTTATAAAGGTGGAACGATTACACAAAAGGAATTTGCAATGGATCAAAAAATCATGAAATTCCTATCTCCACAACAAGCGCAATATTTAGAGATTGATGCGTTTAAGGAGTCCATTCTGAAGCAAGAAGTGGGCTTTGAATATTTGGCTTCCCAAGCAACGGATGAAGCGAAAAAGCAAGCGGAGAAAGAAGCCGATACTCAAATTGCAAGCATTAAGGAACAATTGGGCGATACCTATAAGAAGACACTGAAAGATGCTGACGTTACAGAGAAAGATATTCGTACTTATATGGAGCGTGTGCTGTCAGTTTATCAGGATATGCTGCTTAAAGTGACTGATGATCAAGTTGTCAAAGAATTCGAAGCGACTAAAGGCGACTTTACGGTTGCCACACTGCGTCATGTGCTAATTGGTCTGACAGATGCAGACAACAAAGAGCGTACCAGCGAAGAAGCGCTTAAAATAGCGAAAGAAGTTAAGGCGAAGCTGGATGGCGGTGCTGATTTCGCAGCCATCGCTAAGGAATATTCTGACGATACTGGCTCTAAAGAGGCAGGCGGAGAATATAAAGATAAAGCTGTAGGCACTTATGTGGATGAATTTAAGAAGGCTGCACAGACCTTGCCTCTAAATACCATCAGTGATCCTGTAGAAACTTCGTACGGTTACCACATCATCAAGGTGGAGTCCCGTACAGACAAGACTTTCGACCAGTTAACGGATGAGCAAAAAGAAGGCATTAAGAGCTCAATTGTATCCAAGAACCTAGAAACGTTCATGGAAAAGGATCTGGAAGGCATTATTGAGAACATCAATCTGCCAAAAAGCTCTGCTTCCGCAGATGAAACCGGAACAAATAGTGGAACAGAAGCCACTACAGCTCCAAGCGCATCCCCAAGTGCTACAGATGCCGCTGAATAAACATCGGTAAATATGGACAAGCTTACCTTAGAAAAGCCATCTTCACTTAAAGTGAAGATGGCTTTTTATTTCGCAGAAACGGTTGTAGAACTACCTTTATCTTGATGCAGATATTAATACATGTCAGCTTATGTATAAGGATCTGGGAAGAGATGAATACTATGGTCAGATATTACGATAAATCACTGGGATTATCCTTTCCCATAATGGACAGTAGTAAGACCATACTTCTTAAGAAAGCGGGGCACATGTGAAATGAAAGCTACTGGAATTGTTCGCCGTATTGATGACCTCGGACGCGTGGTTATTCCCAAAGAAATTAGACGTACTCTTCGTATTAGAGAAGGAGACCCACTGGAAATATTCGTCGATCGGGACGGTGAAGTCATTCTCAAGAAATATTCTCCGATTGGTGAGTTGGGTGACTTTGCAAAAGAGTACGCGGAGTCATTGTTCGAAGGTACTGGGCACATTACGATGATTGCTGATCGTGACACCTTCATTGCCCTTGCAGGCGGTTCCAAAAAAGATTATTTGGAGAAACAGGTGGGAGTGCTGTTGGAGAAAGTCATGGACAGCCGTAAGACTGTGTTAGAAACCAATGAAGGCAGTTATGAAATCGCTAAAGATCATCCGGATTTGGTGTCCTCATATGTAGCCTCACCGATCATTTCCGGTGGAGATCCTATTGGTTGTGTAGTGATGGTGAGCAAGGATGATTCGGCGAAGATGGCGCAAATGGAAATAAAAATGGCCGAAACGGCTGCCGCTTTCCTGGGCAAACAAATGGAGCAGTAATCTTAATTTAGACCCCGGTTTCCTTTTGGTAAGATATACAAAGGGCAAACGGGGTTTTGTCGTTTACACAAAACCGTTTCTACTTGTGGGCATACATAAGTTATAATATAGAAATTCATCCCATCAAAGTTGTAGAAGCAGGTATTATATGAAATCCAATACACAAACATCACGATTGCTGCAAGGCGCATTTATCCTTAGTGCCGCGGCCATTATCTCAAAGCTTATTGGCACACTCCAAAAAATTCCGCTGCAAAATCTAGGCGGAGATGCTGTATTTGGTATATACAACACAGTGTATCCCTTGTATACGATGCTGTTAACAGTAGCTATGCTAGGTCTGCCTGCGGCGATCTCCAAATTTGTCGCCGAAGCTTCGGCTGGGAGACGCGATGAAGAAGGCCGGCGGATTCTATTATTATCTGCGCTAATTACAGGCATCAGCGGCTTGGTTATCGGCGCCATCACCTATGTAGGTGCACCCATCATTGCCGAATGGGTAGGTAACTCACATGTAATGCCTGCCTTGCGGACAAGCGCCTGGGGTTTGGCAGTTGTCCCTGTCATGTCGGCCATACGCGGGTATTTTCAGGGGCTGCATAATATGGTTCCTACTGCCGTGTCACAGATTGTAGAGCAGTCTGTACGGGTTACAGTGATGATTGTTCTTCTTTTATATCTCACTTCGCAGGGAGCAGGAGCTGAGAGCATCGCTGCTGGCGCGCTGCTTGGTTCTGCCGGAGGGGGAGCCGCAGGGCTTGTAATTATGCTGCTGTACTTGAGACGTCCCCGCCGGAGGGTAAAACAGGAAGCTGCTGCTGAAGTAGCTGCTGCTGTCGAAAGTCAGCGTGTAAGAGCGCTGGATGCAGGACATGGACTAGGTTCCAAGCAAGGGTTTATGGGCATTAAAGCAGGTACACTGCTGGCTTATGGAATTCCCGTAATGCTAGGTGCACTGGCTATGCCTCTTATCGGTCTTGTAGATGTATTCACTGTGCCTCGACTGCTGTCGTCTGACGGAAGTGAAGTAGCTGCGATGGCCCAGTTTGGTGTGTACAATCGGGGTTTGCCACTTGTGCAGATTATAACGATGATTGCCACCTCACTGTCTGTTGTGTTCATTCCAGCTTTGGCGGAAGCGAAGTACAAGGGAGATATGAAGCTGATTGAGACCCGCTGCAGCTTGTCGCTGCGTTGGTTCTGGCTGTTAGGTCTAGCGGCCTCAGCGGGCCTTGCAGTGCTTGCTGAGCCGATTAATATGGCTCTTTACGGCGATACCGCTGGCAGCAGCACAATGACTTGGCTGGCTTTTACCGCTGTTGGCGGTACAGTCAGCATCATCTCTGCTGCGCTCCTGCAGGGCCTCGGCTACGTGCGCGCCCCGGCCCTGCACCTTTTGGCCGCCGCGCTGCTCAAGGCGGCCCTGAACCTGCTGCTGGTTCCGCAGCAGGGCATTACCGGCGCGGCCATCGCTGGCGTGGCTGCGCATTCGTTCGCAGCAGCGCTTAACGTGCTGCTGCTGTACCGCCAGGGCCATCTGCGGCTTCGCCTCGCAGATGCCCTGGCACGGCCCGCGCTGCTCACAGCGGGCCTGGCTCTTGCCGCCGCAGCTGCCAGCTGGGGCACTGGCGCCGCGGCTACGGCCGCTGGCATCGGCGGCGGACGCACCGCCAGCTTGGCGCAGAGCCTGCTCGGGGTACTCGCAGGCTGCGTTGTCTTTGCCGTAGGCGCGGTGGTGCTGCGGCTGCTCAGCGAAAGCGAGCTTCGCCAGCTTCCGGGCATCGGCCCGTCTCTGGCGGACAAGTTCAAAAAGCTGCGGTTATTTCCATAATTAACTCGCTTAAAAGGAGGAACAGATATGAGTGCAACATTAACAGTTGTTGGTCTCGGGTCAGGTAATCCCGATCGCCTGACACTAGGAATTATAAAAAAACTGAAGGCAGCATCCGTTGTCTACGTTCGTACCCAAGAGCATCCAGTCATGGCTGCTCTCACCGAGCTTGAAATCGCCACGCAATCCTTTGATGGACTGTATGAAACATTATCTTCGTTTCCTGAGGTCTATACGGCAATTACTTCAAAATTGATTGAAGAGGCTCGCTCTGCCGCAGACGGTACAGATATTGTCTATGCGGTTCCGGGGCATCCCATGGTTGCAGAGTCAGCTGTTTCACAGCTGCGTCAGCGTTGCCCGGAAGAAGGAATAGAACTGCAAATATTAGGCGGGGAGAGTTTTCTGGACGAGGCGTTTGTACGACTGGGATTTGACCCTATTGAAGGGTTCCAGTTATTAGATGCTTCAGGCATTCGCAGCGCTCAGCTTCAACCTGAATTGCATACTCTGATTGGCCAGGTTTATGACAGCTTTACAGCTTCGGAGACAAAGTTATGTCTGATGGAGCTGTATCCGCCGGAATATGAAGTGGTGGTGGGTCATGCCCTTGGCGTGGAGAACGAAGAAAGCATTGTGACTGTTCCTCTATACGAATTGGACCGGCTTGAGGGTTATGGCAATTTGTCTCTGGTCTATGTACCTGCGAATCGTGATGAGAAGCTAAGAAGTCGTACTTTCGCTCGCTTGCATGAGATTGTCGATATTTTGCGCAGTCCGGACGGTTGTCCGTGGGATCGGGAGCAGACTCATGAATCTTTACGTAAAAATCTAATCGAAGAAACCTATGAAGTGCTTGAGACGATTGATGAGGATGACCCAGACCATATGAAAGAGGAGCTGGGCGACCTTTTGCTGCAGATCATGCTGCACTCCCAAATGGAAGAGGAGCTAGGCACGTTTAACGTATTTGACGTCATAGAAGGACTGAATGATAAGCTTATCTTCCGCCATCCTCATGTATTTGGTGACAAGAATGCGAATGACGCTGAAGAAGCTCTGATCAATTGGGAGGGCATGAAGGCAGAGGAGAAGCGGCGGAAAGGCGTAAAGCCCGAGGAACTATCCGTACTCAGTGGAGTTCCGCGTGATTTGCCTGCTCTTATGAAGGCGTACAAGCTTCAGAAAAAAGCATCCAAGGTGGGCTTTGATTGGGACAACGCTACGGATTGCTTAGCTAAGGTTCGTGAAGAAATAGAAGAGCTGCAAGAAGCCATCGATACTGACGCAGCCGCGGAGGATCAAATCCTGGAGCTGGGCGATCTATTATTTGCTGTTACCAATGTTGCCCGATTTATTGGTGCAGATCCGGAAGAAGCTTTAACCCGGACCAACCGCAAATTTGTGCGTCGGTTTCAGTATATCGAGCAAAGTCTGCGAGCCAAGGGTGTGAGTGTAGAGGATAGCAGCTTGGAAGAGATGGAAGAGTTGTGGCAGGAGGCAAAGACTGAGGAACGAAAAGTATAGTGATTTTCTCAGACTATGTACGGTATACGGACCTTAAGATGAGGCAATGCTGTGAAAGTAGCATTCATCTCTGATTTAGATTATGGCGAGTAGTTTAATAGTGCTATAGAATAGATTCTGCGACGATTTCTGAGAAATAACGGTTTCTTTTTTTAAAAAACGACGATTCGTGGCAGGATTTTAAGATGACATCAAGAATATCATAAAGACGAAATGACGACTTGCCCCATAATATGGCGGTGAATCTCGTTTCATTTATTTTTTCGTATCCTAGGAGGAACTTTAAATTATGAACAAGACAGATTTGGTAAACAACATTTCCGAGAAAAACGGATTGGCAAAAAAAGATGTAGAAGCAGTATTGAACGGATTCTTGGGTGAGATCACAGAAGCTTTGGCAAAAGGCGATAAAGTCCAACTGATCGGTTTCGGTACATTCGAAACTCGCAAACGTGCAGGACGTACTGGTCGCAACCCGCAAACGGGCACAACGATTGAAATTCCAGAATCAACTGTACCGGCATTCAAAGCTGGTAACAAGCTTAAAGAAGCCGTTAACTAATGCGTCTTGACAAATTCCTGAAAGTGTCCCGATTAATCAAGCGCCGGACAGTGGCCAAGGATGTGTCCGAACAAGGCCGGGTGCTGATTAACGGGCGGGAATCTAAACCAAGTAGTGCAGTTAAGATCGGTGACGAGATTACTGTGCAATTTGGACAAAAGCTTGTAACGGTCAAAGTCGAAAAGCTAGTCGAAACGACGCGCAAGGACGAAGCCGCTGGTATGTATACTCTACTTCGGGAAGAGCCTGTTGCCAAAAGCAGCGGATTGGACTGGTAGGAGTAACATAATGAATAGTAAAAAAGAAGGTGCAACTCTACAATATGTAAAGTTGCACCTTCTTTTTTTCTTTTTGTCTCTCTTATTTTAGTGGATTGGAATGTTCTATAACTTCTTCTACTGCCATAGATTAGAAGTAAGAAGGAGGGGTACATGCTATGATCGAGCCAGGAAAGGTAAATAAACAGCATGATCTGCACATGCGCAGTCGTAAACAGCTAGAGTTGACGGGCGTGCAAAATGTGGAGAGCTTTGATAGCGAGGAATTTTTGCTTCGTACAGAACTCGGCCATCTCACCATTCGCGGGAATCATTTACATATCAAAAATTTAAGTCTGGAGAATGGACTGTTGTCCTTGGAGGGCAATGTACATTCCCTGATTTATCTAGATCCCGGATCGCAGGGCAAAAATAAAGGTCTACTCGGTAAGCTATTTAAATGAATCCTGCAGTTCAGTGGCTGACGCTGTTCTACATGATATTGGCCGGGGTGACAATGGGACTGGCCTATGACAGCTACCGGGTGCTGTCGCTCAAGTTCAATTTTCCCAAATGGCTGAATGCCATGCTTGACCTGCTGTATTGGCTTTGTGCTGCTTTGTTTGTTTTTAGAATGCTCTATGCCGGAAATCAGGGGCAATTGCGATTTTATGTCTTTTTAGGTTTATTTCTAGGAATATGGATCTATTTTTTGATCTTCAGTGTTACGGTGCGGCGTTTTGTGTTAATGTTAATTCAATCGGTTCAGTATATGTGCAGATTGCTATGGAGACTTATGGAGATTATGATAGGTAAACCTCTTCGCTGGCTTTGGCGCCTTATTATAGGGTTGCTAGTGCTGCTAGGTCGTATTCTATTATTCATCCTTAAGCTTCTGCTGCGTCTAACGAAGCCAATTTGGGTATTACCTGTAAGGTGGATTTCTCCATGGTTATCACGGCTTAAGCATAGCGCCTGGATCGTGAAGATCACTGGATGGATTACCAAATGGCGGAAACGCTGACCTTTGAATTAGGGGGTACGCTGCATGAACAGATTCACTGCGGAAGAGAAAAGTAATCCTAGCAAAAATTCGGCCGCAGGCGCGAAGAGAAGAAGATTCATGTGGATTCTCTTTGTGGCAGTATTTTTTGGCTGGGCGGGTTATACTTACTTCAATCAAAGTGCAGTTATTGCGGACAAGGGCGAGCAACTCGCCAAGAAACAAAAGACTAGCGAGAGTGTCACGTCATCTTTGAATCAACTGAAATATGAAGTGTCCAGACTTAATGATGATGAGTATATTGGCCAATTAGCGCGTAAATGGTACAATATCTATCCTCAAGGGGAAACTCCTATTCGAACAGAGCAATCAGAGCAATAATACTGGCTAAAAGAGGCTTTTACTCTGTTGCCTTGCTTTGCTCTTTACTGTATAATCAAATCACCGCAGACAGGATGACCTTAATATTCGTCTGTATATTTTTAAGGGAGGATCATTTTATTCTATGGCAATTGAAGTGGGCACCAAGTTAGAAGGCAAAGTGACAGGCATCACGCATTTCGGAGCATTTGTGGATCTGTCAGGAGGTGTCACAGGTCTCGTTCACATCTCGGAAATCGCCGATAATTACGTCAAGGATGTTAACGATCATCTGAAGATTAGTGATGTAGTAACCGTCAAGGTGATCAACGTCGATAAGGACGGCAAGATCGGACTTTCCATTAAGCAGGCTGTTGACAAGCCAGCATCGGAAGTACGTCCGCCTAGAGCTCCAAGACCAGAACGTCCTAGCGGCGGAGACCGTTTCGGCGGCGGTGGCGGCAGTGGTGGAGGCGGCGGTGGATTCAATCGTGAACGGGGTGGGCGTCCATTTAAGCCTGCAGCCGGTAAACCTTCATTCGAGGATAAAATGTCGCGATTCCTGAAAGACAGCGAAGAACGGATATCTTCGATTAAGAAGAACACAGAAGGAAAGCGCGGAGGCCGTGGAGCCAAACGCGTATAATCCAATACCTGTACATCATAAATAACCGCAAGGGCATTTCGCCCTTGCGGTTTTTTTGTCGTGTCATATAAACTTGCCGACAGCATCCATGTCATTTTCACATAACTCTAGGGCAATCGCTGGCGAATGACCGCCAGGCTTGCGCCTAAAACTGCACTGGAATCAAGCTTGAGGAGAAGCAAACTACTGCGCCGCAAGGGATCGCTCTATTTTTTTAGGAATAATGAACAAAGGCTTTTTTGTCGGAAATTTCTTATGACTGTCCCTCCATTTCTGACAAACTTTCTCAAATGACCCGCTATATAATGAGAACCATAAATTCTTAAACGGGTGGTGTAGGGAAATGAGTAAAAGCAATGTGGTGAATTTGCCAGAGTGGACAAGAGTGGGAAGCGAAGATAAGAAGCAGAGACAAGCCTTAGGCACGCGTATTATAGCTTGGGGTCAGAAGCAGCGTTATATTCAGCTTATAACAGCGAAGAAGTGGATGCTTCTGTTAAGTTTTATGGGGTTTCTGCTAGGTAGAGCTATGATCCTGGACGAGCTGTCCCCTTTTGCTGTCGCATATTTTGCCGTCATTGTGTTTATGCGTCGAGACTCTATTTTACCTGTAGCGGGTGCTATTATAGCTGGAAGTCTCTTCACTCCGTTTCCGGGTGCCTTGGTTACTACGGCTGAACTGATTATCTTCTTTCTTGTTTATAGAGGGCTTGAAAGTTTCGAACGAATAGATTTGTCCTATGCACCCCTTATGGTATTCGTATCCTCGTTTATGGTTGGCCTGTTCAAGATTGTTCTCGGACCTTCTCTTTCCTGGTACCCCTTTATGATGACAACTCTGGATGCTTTACTTGGGTTTGTACTTACTCTTGTGTTCATTCAGGCACTTCCTCTACTAACTTACAAACAAAAGAGCAGATCGCTGAGGAACGAGGAGGTTTTATGCCTTATTATTCTGTTAGCCTCCGTAATGACAGGCCTTGTGGGATGGACCCTTAATGGTTTGTCATTAGAGCATATATTGTCTCGTTATTTAATTCTGCTCTTTGCCATGGCAGGGGGCGCTCCCCTCGGTGCAGCTGTTGGGGTGGTGACGGGGTTGATCCTTAGTCTGGCCGATATCAGTGCTATCTATCAGATGAGTCTGCTTGCTTTTTCCGGAATGCTAGCGGGAATGATGCAAGGTGGGCGAAAGGGTGCGGTATCTATTGGCATGCTGCTAGGATCAACGATCCTTTCCGTCTATTTTACGGGTCCGGGTGATATGATGGCCTCAACATGGGAGACCTGCGCAGCAGTAGTGTTGTTTCTAATAACACCTAAGGCGATGATATCAGCGATTGCAAAATATGTACCGGGCACGTCAGATCATAGCCGATCTCAACATGAATATGCCCGCAGGGTCAGGGATCTGACTGCAGAACGGGTCACTCAATTCTCACAGGTATTCCAACAGCTCTCCAGTAGCTTTGGTCAGATTCCACGTGCCGGAGAAGTGGGCAAATCGGATCGTGAAATGGAAGATTTTATGAATACGGTCACAGAAGGAGCCTGCGCTGGCTGCATTCGCCGTACTCACTGCTGGGATGCAAAATTCTATCAGACATATAGATACATGACAGATATGATGACAACTGTTGAGGAATGCCCTGATATTACGGCTGCTCAGCTGCCACCGGAATGGAGCCGTATTTGTGGCAAAACCGGTGAAGTGCTTGAGGTCATGAAGGGACAATATGATCTCTACCAACATGATATGCGGTGGAAAAGACAAATATACGATAGTCGGCAATTTGTTGCCGAGCAGCTGTCCGGCGTGTCACAGGTTATGGAAGACTTGGCCAAGGAAATTAAGCGTGAGGGGCAGGCCATGTATCGGCAGGAAGCGCAAATCCGCGAGGCTCTTGAGAAATTGGGACTGTCTATTCATGGCATTGAAATTTTAAGTCTGGACCCCGGACGCGTAGAAATAGAAGTAGTGCACGCTTATAATCGCGGTTTTGATGAATGCCGTAAAATGATTGCCCCACTCCTCTCCGACATTCTGGATGAGAATATTGCTGTCATGAGTGAGACGGCGGTTCATCCCCGGGAAGGACTCTCGATGGTTACCTTTGGTTCAGCCAAAGCCTTTGAGGTAAATACGGGTGTGGCAGTTGTTTCTAAAGGTGGAGATATGCTATCTGGCGATAGCTTCAGCACCGTAGAGCTTGGAAATGGCACCTTTGCAGTTTCCATCAGTGATGGAATGGGGAATGGTGAACGGGCAAGGATGGAGAGCAGTGCCGCACTCGGCATGTTAGAAAAGCTGCTGCAATCCGGAATGGATGAGAAGCTGGCTGTAAAGTCGGTCAACTCAATTCTTTTATTACGCTCCCCTGATGAATTCTATGCTACTGTCGACATGGCTTTAATCGATCAATATTCTGCGCAGACAACGTTTATGAAGATTGCTTCTGCACCAAGCTTTATCCGGAGGGGGAGTGAGGTCATTCCAATAACCTCTAGCAATCTGCCGATAGGAATCATTAAAGATATTGATGTGGATTTAATCAGTATGCAGCTTCGCCCCGGCGATATTTTAATTATGATGACCGATGGTATTTATGATGCGCCTGGATATGCCGTTAATAAGGAGATATGGATGAAACGGATGATCCAAGAGCTTGAGGGTGATGATCCTCAAGATTTAGCGGACAGCCTGTTGGAGAAAGTGATCCGTTACCAGGGCAATGAGATCCTTGATGACATGACTATTGTCGTCAGCCGTCTTGATCATTTCCATCCGGAATGGTCCAGCCTGCATATGCCGGGCATCGGCCGTATGGAGCGCCCGCGTACGGTAAGTTAGTTATTTTAGGTTTAGGTTTAGTAGGTTTTAATGTTGGGTACGCGCGAAGCGTCGTGTTGCTTGTATAGTTTAAGGCACGCGTAAGGCGTCGTGCTAATGGAGGCAGTCAAGGCGAGTCCGTGATGTGTAACTCGCCGGCCTCTACTATTCTCGTTTCAATGGTCGGCTGACTTGGGACGGAATCTGTAGATCTAAACTGTTTACTAGTGAAGGTATGGAACGGAGAGAAAGTTTGGAGCTGTAGAAGCGGAGCGTTCGCCTTTGTCCTCGGATTCCAACCGCGAGAAGCGGTTCTAATCAAGGAATCTGAGGACAACAGCGATCGAAAGCCCAAACATTTCTCGCAGCTCCCCTATTCACTAACCCCTCTGTTTTGATCTAGACTCCCACTTAACATCGACCGTTTGAAATCTCTCATTTCTGGATATGCTAGAAACAGAGGTTCAAACAAAGGGGGAGTTGAGGGTTATGAAGCAAATTATGCTCATTACTGACGGTTGTTCGAATGTAGGAGAAAGTCCGGTGTTGGCAGCGGCGCATGCCCTGCAGGAGGGAATCACCGTAAATGTGGTCGGTGTAGTTGATTATGGTACGATCGGTGAAATCGGCAGCCGGGAGATTGCCGACATTGCCAAGGCCGGGGGAGGCCTTAGCCGAATAGTCGGAACACCACAACTGGCGCAGACGATTCAGATGATGACACGCAAGACCGTGGTTCAGACGATCCAGCAGGCGGTTAATAAAGAGGTAAAAAAGATACTAGGCGACGGCTCACTGGATCAGCTGCCTCCTGTTCAACGTTCACAGGTTGTTACAGTTGTAGATGAACTGACAGAAACAACGCCGCTGCGCATTGCACTTCTTATCGATGCCAGTGCCAGTATGAAGCCTAAACTGGGTGCTGTGGAAGATGCAATCCGCGATTTGGCACTCAGTTTAGAAGCACGGGAAGGCAAGAGTGAGATCGCTGTGTTTCATTTTCCCGGAAATAACAGCAGTGAAGATGCCAAGCTTGATCTAGATTGGACGCATGACATGTCAGGTATTCGTACGCTATTCTCTAAATTACACATGAGAGGCGCAACACCGACTGGCCCAGCTATTTTCAAGGTGCTTGAACATTATCGTTATGATACACTGGATGAACATCGTGGACGCCGACTAAGCGATGACCACGACGAAAGAGAAGGGATGATTGGTGGGTATGTCGTCTAATCCGTCCTATCCTACTGGTACCTTAATTAACGGCAAATGGCGGGGTAACCGTTATGTCGTTGAGCGGATGCTGGGAAGGGGCGCGAACGGAACCGTATATCTTGTGCAAAGAGAAGGCAGACGGGAAAGGTACGCGCTAAAAATCGGATACGATACACTTGAACTTCAATCGGAGATCAATGTACTGACCTCGCTGCAATCGCGACGAAAGCGGAATGAACATCGGGCTCGTCGTGAGAATCCATTGTCTTCTTATTTTTTGGAAGCGGATGATTTTGCGAATGGGGATAATATCCCCTTCTATGTGATGAGGTATGTTGAAGGCAAACCGCTGCATCATTTTTTATCGAAAAACGGTCCCGATTGGTTAGGCCTGGTAGGTCTTGGTCTGCTTGAAAAGCTGCGTACACTGCATGAATGTGGATTTGTGTTCGGTGATTTAAAACCCGAGAACGTCATGGTATCGAAATACGGTGAAGTGGAACTGATCGACTTTGGGGGCACAAGCCCTATTGGTCGTAGTGTGAAGCAGTTTACCGAATGGCATGATCGTGGTTTCTGGAATGCGGGCAGTCGAATCAGCGATGAGGGTTACGATCTTTTCGCATTTGCTGTGCTGTGTCTTCGTTTGCTCAATGAAGAAGGGCTCAAAAAGGCAGCCTTACAGCTGCCGCAGACGAGAAGTGTGGACGAATTATTTAAGCTGGCTAGAAATTTACCCAATAAGAAACTATCCTCCTGGATTTGTATGGCGTTAAAAGGGGGGTTCTCAGGCTCTGCGGATGCTACTGAGGTCTGGCGAAACCATATTTATAACTCGCGCAGAAAGCGCCCGGATAGTATGGACACCCCCCGGTGGTTAAAAAATGCATTCGCATTGTCTTTGTTTTTGCTCGCCTTTACGATTTATTGGGTATTCCATTTTTGAACTCATACATATAGTTGGAGAGAGAGGGGGGCGCATATGGAGCAAATGAATGGACTGGTGGAGTCTGTATTGGAGTCAGCAGCCGAGCATGAGCTGTGGGCGCCCCATGACACCATTGTAGTCGCAGTTTCCGGCGGCCCGGATTCTGTGGCTCTTTTGCATGTTTTACATGAAATATCTTTAAAATTTATACCGCTTACCTTAATATGTGCTCATGTGAATCATGGATTTAGGCCGGAGTCGAAGGAAGAGGCAGAGCTCGTACGTGGTATGGCTGAAGAACTGGGACTGCCCTTTGAGTTTGCGGAATTCGATATTCCCTCCTTGGCTAAAGAGAGTGGACTTGGTCCTGAGGGTACTGCACGTGAGAAGCGGTACGAATTTCTGATTGATACGGCACACCGATATGGGGCGCGTTCTGTTGCTCTGGCTCATCATGCTGATGATCAGGCAGAAACTGTAATTATGCGTCTATTACGCGGAAGTGGCTTATCTGGACTGTCGGGTATCAAGTGGAAAAGAACAGAAAAAAAGGTGGAACTCATTCGCCCATTCCTACGTATTAACAAAACAGCACTTTTAGGGTTATGCCAAAATGAAGGTTTCACTTATGCTGAGGATGCCACCAATCTGCTGACGAAATACAAGCGGAATGCCATTCGTTTGGAAGTTCTTCCTTTTCTGGAAAAGTATAATGGCAGAGTGAAGCAATCCCTCGTACAGCTTGCGGAAATTGCGGGAGCTGAAGATGAGTATATGGAGACGTCTGCGGCAAAATGCTTTGAAGAGCTAGTTTCGGAAGGGGATGGGAAATACACCTTTAACAGAGCTTCATTTGCTGCCATACCCTCCGCTTTACAACGGCGTTTGATTAAACTAATATTAAATTATCTGTCGGCGGATTTATCTGCCCTTGATTTCCCCAAGATCGAAACTGTACGTCGGGGAACGCTGCAGAGCTATCCCACCACCTGGAGCTTGGATTTGGGTGGAGGCCTGACTTGTGTGCGGCAATATGATAGTATCTTGTTCTCGTCCAAGCCCACGACGCCACAGGCAAGCTATACATATCGTCTGTTTTTACCGGACTCTAAGCTTAAATTGGAGGAAATAGGTAAGGTGATGTCGATGGCGGTACTGGAGAGAGAACACTTTTTTGTACAGGGGGAGGATTATGGGAAGATGTCGGCTTGGTTTGACCGTGATGAACTGGTCTTTCCACTGACGATACGATCCCGATTGCCTGGAGATACCATAAGGATCATGGGATTAAACGGAAGCAAAAAGGTAAAAGATATTTATATTGATGATAAAATACCTGCTTCCGAACGGTCATTGATTCCCCTCGTTTGTGATGGTTTGGGCAATATCGTCTGGATTCCGGGCGTAAGACGCTCGATGCATGCCGCAGTAGGGCGGCACACGACCTCCGTACTTCTATTGTCTCTGGCAGAGCTGGATGACCGCGAAGAAACGTAATGGTCGAAGTAAGTCTTTCATAGTATAACTTAGGAGGTTTCGCAAGTTGCAAAACGATATTCAAGAAGTATTGATCACCGAAGAGGAACTTCAGCAGAAAATTAAGGAGCTCGGTCGAACACTGAGCGAAGAATACGCAGGTCGTACCCCTTTAGTCATTTGTGTACTAAAAGGTGCGTTTATATTTATGGCAGATTTGGTTAAAGCCATTACAGTACCTGTTGAGATGGATTTCATGGCAGTGTCCAGCTATGGAGCATCCACCAAGTCCTCTGGAGTAGTCAAAATTATTAAGGATTTGGATGTATCGGTAGAAGGCCGCGATATCTTGATCGTTGAAGATATTATTGACAGTGGTCTTACACTCAGCTATTTAATTGAGTTGCTCCGCAACCGGAATGCTGCTACTATCTCTGTGGTTACCTTGTTTGATAAACCATCAGGCCGCACTGTTAATCTTGAAGCCAGCTACACAGGCTTCGTGTTACCTGACGAATTTGTAGTAGGCTACGGATTGGATTATGCCGAGCGGTATCGGAACCTCCCATATGTTGGAGTACTGAAACCTGAGATTTATTCCAATTGAACTAAGGACTGCCTCGATCATACGGATCGGATACCCACAACTTCCTTTATTTGAGGTGTCCCAAGAGGCTATGGTACAATAACTTGAGTGTTGTGAGAGGAGGTAGGGGATGAATCGGTTCATCCGGAATTCTGGTTTTTATTTGATTTTATTTTTAGTCGTGGTGGGTATTGTCCAGTTTGTGAGCAATGGAAATGAAGCCGCCGATTTCCCTAGATACGACGAGTTACGGCAGGAGATCAAGAACAACAATGTGAAGGATTTGACGGTTCAGTTTGAGGGTAATGCCTTTCTGGTCACAGGCGAGTATAGAGAGCTGCCTGCCGATACTAAATCGAAAAGCTTCTCCACATATATTCCTCCTACAGATGCCGCTATCAATGAACTGATTCAAGCCAGTGATGTTAATGGGATTGAATTAACTCAGAAGAAAATGGAAGGTACCAGCATTTGGCTGACATTCCTTTCTTCAATTATCCCACTGGTAATTATGTTCATCTTGTTCTTCTTCCTGTTTAATCAGGCGCAAGGTGGCGGCGGTAAAGTCATGAATTTCGGCAAGAGCAAGGCTCGGTTATATAATGAAGAGAAGAAGAAAATCAGCTTTGAGGATGTTGCAGGGGCGGACGAAGAGAAGCAAGAGCTTGTCGAAGTCGTTGAGTTCCTGAAAGATCCACGCAAATTTGCAGCTGTCGGCGCACGTATTCCTAAGGGCGTATTGCTTGTAGGTCCTCCGGGAACAGGTAAAACATTGCTTGCCCGTGCGGTAGCAGGTGAAGCTGGCGTTCCTTTCTTTAGTATTTCCGGTTCTGACTTTGTGGAAATGTTCGTGGGTGTCGGTGCTTCTCGGGTACGTGATTTGTTCGAGAATGCTAAGAAGAATGCTCCATGTATTATCTTCATTGATGAAATTGATGCTGTGGGTCGTCAGCGTGGTGCCGGTCTTGGTGGCGGACATGACGAGCGTGAGCAGACGCTTAACCAATTGCTGGTTGAGATGGATGGATTCGGTGGTAACGAAGGCATTATTATTGTAGCGGCGACTAACCGCGCTGATATACTTGATCCGGCATTGCTTCGTCCAGGACGTTTTGACCGTCAAATTACGGTTGACCGTCCTGATGTGAAAGGCCGTGAAGCTGTACTTAAGGTGCACGCTCGTAACAAACCGCTTACGAAAGATGTAAGACTGGATGTTGTTGCTAAACGCACAACCGGATTCACAGGTGCTGATTTGGAGAATCTGCTGAATGAGGCAGCTTTGCTAGCTGCACGCCGTAACCGTAAAGATATTTCCATGATTGAAGTGGATGAAGCTATTGACCGTGTTATCGTAGGTACTGAGAAACGCAGCCGTGTGATCAGTGACCGCGAGAAACGTATTGTAGCTTATCATGAAGCAGGCCATACTATTGCTGGTTACTTCCTTGAGCACGCCGATATGGTGCATAAAGTTACTATTATCCCACGCGGACGTGCAGGCGGATACGTTATTATGCTTCCGAAGGAAGATCGGATGATCGTTACCAAGCAGGAGCTTTTAGATAAGGTTACTGGATTACTTGGTGGACGTGTTGCCGAAGAATTGTTTATTGGTGAGATCGGTACGGGTGCATACAGTGACTTCCAACAGGCTACGCGCATCGTGCGTGCCATGATTATGGAGTACGGTATGAGCGATAAGCTTGGACCTATGCAGTTCGGATCTTCTCAAGGTCAAGTATTCTTAGGTCGTGATATTGGGCATGAACAGAATTACAGTGACTCCATTGCTTATGAGATTGATCAGGAAATGCAGAACTTTATTACTTCGAGTTACGAACGTTGTAAAGATCTGTTGATCAAACACTCCAAAGAAATGCACTTGATTGCCAATACATTACTTGAGAAAGAAACACTTGAGCTTGATCAGATCACACAACTGATTGAACAAGGATTCCTTTCCGAGGATGGTAAACCAGAGGGTGGCGAAGGTGTTGCCCATGAAGTTGGCGAGCCTGTCATCGACAATATCGGTGATGTGCGAGTTCGCATTCAAGGCAAGCCTGAGGACGAACAGTCCACACTTCCTGACTTATCAAAGGATATCCCGAATAACCCTGATTCTGAGGGTAATGACGGTTCCGATGATGACAACAAAGGTGGGGGCACTAGCCTTACCTAATTGGGTCCACCATTCATATGATGTAAATTTATCCGGAGAACGTAACTGTTCTCCGGATTTTTTATTTTAATTTTTAAGGGATTCTATGCCTTAAAGCCTGTCCAGTTACATTGACAGGGGCTGGAACGTTGTGTACATTAGTGATTAATATTACTTACTATTTATATCAGCATGTTCATTTTTTCACCATGATGGCGCATGCCATTTGATAACATCATGTCGGCGAAAAGCCGCGAGGATTTAAGGGGGAGAACAATCGGTGGAAGCTCTGGCGCTTGAGCGCAAGCAGGAACAGAATCGAGAACTTCGTATACGTCTTGAACAGCTTAAAAAGGAACGAAACGCAATCATTTTAGCTCATTATTATCAGCGTGATGAAATTCAGGAGGTTGCCGATTTCCGGGGCGACTCTTTTTTACTCGCTCAGAAGGCTGCAGAGACAGATGCGGAAGTTATTGTATTCTGCGGTGTTCATTTCATGGGGGAAAGTGCAAAAATTTTAGCCCCGAACAAAACCGTCCTAATTCCTGATGAACGTGCAGGCTGTCCAATGGCAGATATGGTCAATGTAGACGGTTTACGTAAGCTAAAAGCTCAACATCCAAATGCTAAAGTAGTCACTTATATCAACTCGTCCGCCGAGATTAAAGCAGAAACCGATATTTGTTGTACCTCTGCTAATGCTGTGAAAGTAATCGAATCCCTTGACGCCGAAGAGATTATTTGGGTCCCAGATAAGAATCTTGGTCAATATGTACAAGATCAGACGGGCAAGAAGCTGATTATCTGGGAAGGCTATTGCAACACTCACGACATGTTGACCGTCAAAGATGTAGTAGAGATGAGAGCAAAATATCCAGATGCGGAATTTGTAGTTCATCCAGAGTGCCGTCCTGAAGTAGTGGCCATGGGTGACTATGTAGGCAGCACTACATCAATTCTGGAGTATTGCCGGAAATCGGATCGTAAGCAATTTATCGTTGGAACGGAAGATGGTACCGGATATCAGCTTCGTAAGGATAGTCCAGATAAAGAATTCCATTTTGCTACCAAATTTCTTGTTTGTCCTAATATGAAAGTTAATAATCTAAAAAAACTGGTGAAATGCCTGGAGACGATGAAGCCACAAATCTATGTACCGCCTGCTGTCGCCGACAAAGCCAGAACATCCCTAGAGCGCATGCTACAAGTCCGGTAGCATGCGCTACTCTTTCGTTGAAACAGGTGAAAAGCGGTCATGATTCCACAATATTTGGTTGATTTTGATCTTCGGGATATTCCTACGGTAAAGACAGATTGTATTGTTATTGGTTCAGGGATTGCCGGATTATTCACGGCTATTAAAGCCAGTGAAGATCGGCGTGTCATAATGATCACAAAGAAATCAGTAATGGAAAGTAATACTCGCTATGCACAGGGGGGGATCGCAGCTGTTATAGCTGAGGATGATTCCCCTGCTTACCACCGGCAGGATACCTTAATGGCCGGAGCAGGTCTTTGCTCCTCAACAGCTGTCGATGCACTTGTTAATGAAGGGCCGGAAGGCGTTCATGAGTTAATTCGCTTAGGAACTCTGTTTGATAAGGAAGATGGGGTACTGGCTTTGACTCAGGAAGGAGCGCACAGCCACCGCCGTATTTTGCATGCTAATGGGGATGCTACCGGTTATGAGATTGTTCGTGCATTGGCGGAACAGGTAGCGGAACATGAGAATATTGAGGTCTGGGATGATCATTATGTTATCGATCTCATCACTGAAGGTGGCGAATGTGTAGGCGCATTATTGCAGCGGCCCGGTGGTGGACGGTTGTTCCTGCAAGGGGATGCGACCATTTTGTGCTCTGGTGGAGCAGGACAATTATATCGATACACTACCAACCCTGAGGTAGCTACAGGAGATGGTGTAGCGATCGCCTATCGCGCTGGTGCTCATATACGAGATATGGAATTTATTCAATTTCATCCTACAGCACTTAGTTACCCAGGAGCTCCTAGATTTTTAATCTCCGAAGCTGTGCGTGGGGAAGGAGCAGTCTTGCGCAATATTAATGGAGAGCGGTTCATGGAGCGTTATCATAACCTGCTTGAACTAGCCCCGCGGGATATTGTAGCGCGAGCTATTGTAAGTGAAATGGAACTTACTAAATCAACGTTCGTTTATTTGGATATTACACATGAATCTCCAGAGATGGTGAAGCATCGGTTTCCCACAATATATGAGACATGTATGGGCTATGGACTGGATATTACAAGTGATTGGATTCCAGTGGCTCCTGCTGCGCATTATATGATGGGGGGGATTAAGACCGATCTGAATGGAGAGAGTACCGTCCCGCGTCTGTTTGCTTGCGGAGAGGTTTCCTCCACAGGCCTGCATGGCGCTAACCGTTTAGCTAGTAATTCTTTATCTGAGGCCATTGTATTTGGACAGCGTATTATTGATCGGATTCATGAGCTTTCCCCGCTGGACCGTGATGTTTTATCGGTTATCAGTAACGAGGGCCGTGTAGATTCGCCAACTCAAGCTATTGTGGAACGTCGTTTGAAGCTACAGAAGGTAATGGTTCGATATGCCGGACTACGTCGTAACGAAGAGATGTTACTTAAAGGATTAGATGAATTAAAACGACAGCTGCCAATCTTTGGATCAGCTTTGTCCAAACGTGAGGAATATGAATTTGCTAATATGCTGACCTGCTGTTTGCTTGTGACAGAGTCTGCTCTGGCACGGGAAGAGAGCCGTGGGGCGCATTACCGTGAGGATTATCCGCAGCGGGATGATGATCAGTGGCGTAAGCACCTGCTTCAAATTCGCGAACTGGGAATAGTGGAGGAATTAAGCGATGATGTTTAATGGTTACAATGAAGAACTAGTACAATCTATCAAGGCTTGGTTGCGGGAAGATGTTGGTTCCGGAGATGTAACCACGCAGATGACGATTCCAGTGGGCCATGAGTCCAAAGGGATTATTCATGCCAAGGAAGACGGGATAATTTGTGGCATCCCAATTGCAGAGCTGGTCTTTGAAATTGTGGATCCGGCGCTTAGTTTTACAGCCCTTGTCGAGGAAGGTCAAGCTGTAACCAAAGGGACTGTAATTATTGAGGTTGAGGGCAGCACACATGCGATTCTAACAGGTGAGCGGCTTGCGCTTAACTTGATGCAGCGTCTTTCGGGTGTGGCATCACGTACAGCTTCTTTCGTGCAGGTGCTGGAGGGATTACCGACTCGCTTAGTGGATACACGTAAGACAACACCAGGTCACCGGATGCTGGAGAAATATGCTGTTCGTATTGGTGGAGGCTTTAATCACCGTTTTGGCTTATATGATGCAGTTATGATCAAGGATAATCATATCAAAGGCGCGGGTGGTATTCGGCAGGCTGTAGGTCGTGCTCGGAAGAACATCCCGCATACGATGAGCATCGAAGTGGAGACCGAAAATTTAGAGCAAGTCGAAGAGGCGCTGGCAGCAGGTGCCGACATTATAATGCTCGATAACATGTCTAACGATATGATGAAGCAAGCCGTGGCTAGGATTAAATCCCAAGCTCCGCATGTTAAGACAGAGGCTTCTGGAAATGTATCGTTAGAAACCGTACGCGGGATTGCTGAAACGGGTGTGGATGTGATTTCTGTCGGGCGCCTTACGTACTCCTTCTCCAGTCTGGATATTAGTCTAGACCTTAATGCTAAGAAGGAAGGGCCTTTGTCATGATGCTTGCTGTCGATATCGGTAATACCAATATTGTTCTCGGTGTATATAGAAAACGCGAATTGCTGCATCATTTTCGGCTAAGCACTGCGCGCCAATCGACCGTGGATGAATATGGAGTAATGATACACAATCTTTTTCACATGTCAGGTATATCTGTCAAAGACGTTGAAGGTGTAATTATATCTTCGGTTGTTCCACCACTGGTTAAGACTATTGAGGATATGTGTATTAAATATATAGGGAAAGACCCATTGATTGTTGGACCAGGGATTAAGACGGGGCTTAACTTACGTTATGAGAATCCGCGTGAAATTGGCGCAGACCGGATTGTTAATGCAGTTGCTGCGATTGAACAATACAAATGTCCACTTGTGGTTGTTGATTTTGGTACGGCTACGACTTTTGATTGCATTGATGCAGGTGCTAATTATCTTGGTGGCGCGATAGTTCCTGGTCTAGGCATTTCAACAGAGGCATTATACCAGCGGGCATCTAAGCTGCCGCGAATTGAATTGGAGAAGCCTAAAAAGGTCATCGGACGTAATACGGTGCATGCGATGCAGGCCGGAATTATTTTTGGCTATGCGGGTCAGGTTGAGGGCATCGTTAAACGAATTAAAGTCGAGATGAACGCTCCCGAACTGAAGGTTATTTCGACCGGAGGCCTCGCCTCGCTAATTGCGGGTGAAACGGACTGTATCGATGAAGTAAATCCTATGTTAACGCTAGAAGGATTAAGAATTATTTACGATCGTAACCAATAAAGATAAAGAAGCCTAAAAAGGCGAAGAGATAGGAGGGCTATGCACCCAATGGAAAAAAAGAAGGATCGACTAATCCGCGGCACGGCTTTAAATGGTAAAGTGAGAGCGTTTGCTGTCCGCACAACTGAATTGGTTGAAGAACTGAGACGCAGACACGATACGTATCCAACGGCTACAGCCGCAATGGGACGTACAGTTACCGCTGCAGCCATGATGGGCGCTATGCTCAAGGGTAGTGAGAAGCTGAGTATTATGGTTAAAGGGAATGGACCGATCGGACAAATCGTTGCAGAATCCAATGCATTGGGAGAAGTGCGTGGTTATGTGCATAATCCACACATTCATTTACCGAGCAATAGTATGGGGAAACTGGATGTAGCTGGAGCGGTGGGAACTGAAGGGTTCATTGATGTTATAAAAGATTTAGGCATGAAAGAGCCATACCGAGGTAGTATACCTATTATCTCCGGGGAGCTTGGCGATGATTTTACTTATTATTTTGCGGTTTCTGAGCAAACTCCAGCTGCGGTTGGCCTAGGTGTACTGGTAGATACCGATGAGTCGGTAATTGTGGCTGGAGGGTTTATTGTTCAGCTTCTTCCTGGTCTGACTGATGCGGAGATCACAGAGATTGAAAAAGCTGTAGGGGCGATGCCTTCTGTAACAGCGCTTCTCGATCAGGGGCTGGAGCCAGAAGAAATGCTGCGCTACCTGTTGCCGGATGCAGTGGTTATGGATGAACTGGATATTAACTTTGCTTGTCAGTGTTCGCGTGAGCGGGTAGAGCAGACATTGGTTAGCTTAGGGCGGGATGAACTGGAGAGATTAATTGCAGAAGATGAACAGGCTGAAGTCGTATGCCATTTTTGCAATGAGGCTTATGTTTTCAATAAGGACGATTTACAGGTCATTTTAGAACAAGCGAATTCGTAGGGCATTGGGATGATGACGAGACAGGAACGCGCACTTCGCAATACGGTTATTATTCTAGCTGTTGCAACTTTAATGCTCGGGGGTCTATTATTCTGGAGTTTACGCGCCATGGCTCTTCTTAAAGGAGATACAACAGACAATGAATCACCGGATGTAGCGACTGCAGGCGGACAACCGATAACGGATCAGCAGTGGATGGATGAGCTCAAAAAAAAGCATGGAGAAGAAGTGTTAATCAGTATGCTTAACCATATTGTCGTGGACATGGAAGCTAAGGCTTTAGGAATTACCGTGACAGACGATGAGGTTAAGCAGGAACTGGCACGCACTATAGTTGGATACGAATCAGAAGCGCAATATTATGCTCAAATGCAATCTCAGCTGGGATTATCTCGTCAGGAAGTGTTCGCAGAGACAGCTTATCGTCTGTCCTTACAAGCGATAGCCACGGTGGGCATTACAATCAGTGATGCCGATATAGATGCTTATTTAGAGCAAAATGCCGAGCGCTTCGTTCCAAAAAAGGAAATGCAGCTTTCTATGATCAAGGTTTCATCCTATGAGGAAGGTCAGCAGGTAATGGATCGCTTGGAACAGGGTGAGGATTTCGCTGATTTGGCTAGGGAAGTGTCTATTGATGAAGAGAGTCGGCAGCATGGAGGCAGTTTAGGCAAAGTAGAGGAAGACGACCCTTTTTGGCCAGAGGGAATGTTAAAGACTGCGGCTGGATTGGATGTGGGTGATATAGCCGGTCCGATCGAGACAGGGGAATACTTCGCCATTATTCGCTTGGAGAGTATTCACTCTCCAGAAATGCCAGATCAGAAAGAAATTCGGGCGCTTGTACGTCAAGAGCTGGCTTTGGAGCAAGCCCCTCCCTTGCAGCAGGTGGAAAGCAATTTACGCAATAAATATGAGGTGTCAATAAATATTGACAACAGCCTGCAAGATTGATAATATGATATTAACGTAAACCCTACCGTTTTAGTCGGAAATAACTGACGGTGGTCAACAATTTAAACTCCACACACAGAAGCATAAAGTCACAATTTACGTTCTTATATCGCATTTATCATTCTAAGGAGGTTTTTGCTCATGGCTAAAGTCGTTAACAACGTAACAGAATTAATCGGAGGTACTCCGCTCGTTCGTTTGAATCGTCTGGCACAGGAAGGCTCCGCAGATATTTATTTGAAATTGGAATATCAGAACCCGGGATCAAGCGTAAAAGACCGGATTGCAATCAGCATCGTGGAAGAAGCTGAGCGTGAAGGTCTACTGAAACCAGGAGGTACGATTGTAGAAGCTACTAGTGGTAACACTGGTATCGGCCTGGCACTTGTAGCTGCTGCTAAAGGTTATAAGGCAGTTATCGTAATGCCGGAAACAATGAGCTTGGAGCGCCGTAATCTCCTTCGCGCATATGGAGCGGAATTGGTGCTGACTCCAGGATCGGAAGGTATGAATGGTGCGGTTAAGAAAGCAGACGAAATTCTGAAAGAGAACCCAAGCTATTTCCCATCCGAGCAATTCAAGAATAAAGCGAACGTGAAGATTCACCGTGAGACTACTGGACCTGAAATCATTGACGCTATTGAATCCATCGGCGGTCCTTTGGATGCTTTTATTGCAGGCATCGGAACAGGCGGAACGATCACTGGTGCGGGTGAAGTGCTGAAAAGCCAATATCCTGATATTAAGATCTATGCTGTGGAGCCTGCTGCTTCCCCAATCTTGGCTGGAGGCAAACCAGGCCCTCACAAAATCCAGGGTATCGGAGCTAACTTCATCCCTGAGATTCTGAACCAAGATATCTATGATGAAATCATCCACGTTGAGAATGATGAAGCTTTCGAAACTGCACGTCGTGTAGCTAAAGAAGAAGGCGTCTTGTCTGGTATTTCTTCAGGTGCTGCTGTATTTGCCGCACTTAAAGTAGCCAAAGATTTAGGCCCTGGCAAAAAAGTAGTAGTCATTATCCCAAGTAACGGCGAACGTTACCTGAGCACACCACTTTACAATTTCGAAGCGTAATTGTTTGCAATAACGTAAATCTATAAGAGTCTTCATACCACTTTTTTGGTGGTGATGGAGACTCTTTTCGTTGATTTAAAAGGAATTAGGTTCTGTGCATATATGCCGGGGTAGACGTGGTGATTTTATTATTGTTGAAAAAAGCTCTGGTTTTTGCAAAAAAACGCAAAAATCATAATAATTTCCTATCGCTGAGGGCTTTTCAATAATGCCTTAAGTACAGTATACTGACAGGCAATATACTACTGATGATTGGACAAAACTAAGCAAATGCTTACGAAGCAAGTTTTATTGCGAAGTGATGTCTACGAAGTAATGGCTTCATAAAACTAAGCATATGCTTACGAAGCGAGTTTTGTCTCGAAGATTAAACTGTAAGATGATGCTAGACAAAACTTTTAGGAGGATGGCTTTGGAAATCATAACAACCTGGAACGAGTGGGAACAATGGGCTGCTGAAGACTGGAGCATGTTTCCCTTGATTATAAAATCCCCCCGGTGCACAAACGAATTACCCGCGTCCTGGGAGAAAGCCTGGGAGTTAGCTTCCCAGTATTCTGTAGTTTTAGAAAGTGGTAAGGGTGGCTGTTATACGTACTTGGGCTTGAACCCTGTTTCGATATTGAAGGGCAAGGAGGATAATGCGGAAGTATTTAGCTTCCCTACTGAATCTTTGGAATCAGCATCAGTGGACGAGGAGAGGATACCTGAGGCAACAACACTACATGGACAACCGCTGGAGCTACTGCAGCAATGGATGTCGGATTTTACGTCACCTAAGTTAAAGGATGAAGATGTTCCTCCTTTTTCTGGTGGATGTATTGGTTTCCTTGGTTATGATGTGGTTCGTTCTTTGGAACGATTGCCGTCTCTTGCCCAAGATGATCCTGGTTTTCCTGATTATCTTTTTATGAGGTTTGACGAGATATGGATTTATGATCACGAAGAGCATGTGCTGTATTGTGCTGTTCACGTTCCAGTTCCAGCAGACTGTGGGATGGAAGAGCTGCAAAATCTTTATCTTGGCAGTATAGAACAGGCTGGACAAATGGTAGAGCAGTGGCAGCTGATATCTTCAGCTGCAGGATTGGATGATGAGGCTGTGGGCAGCATTGAGGCCCTTACAGTTTCATCAGGAGAGTGGCCGGGCATGGCTTCCGCTTTTTCGCCTGAGAAGTTTCAGCAGGCAGTGCTGGACGTTCAGGAATACATCCGCCAAGGTGATGTCTTCCAAGTGAACCTCTCGCTGCGCCAGGAGGCGCAGCTGAAGTCCCCGCCGGAGGATGTTTACGAGTGGCTGCGCAAGCTCAACCCGTCCCCGTACATGGGGCTCTTGCGGTCGCCCGGCTTCGCGCTGTCCAGCGCTTCACCGGAGCTGCTCGTCAAGCTGCACGGGGACAAAGTGAGCGCCCGGCCAATCGCTGGCACCCGGCGCCGGGGACTCACTCCCGCGGAGGATGCCGCCATGGAGGCGGAGCTTCGCGGGAGCGAAAAAGAGATCGCCGAGCATATCATGCTTGTCGATCTGGAACGCAACGACATCGGGCGTGTCGCTGCATACGGTTCCGTCAGCGTGCCGGAGCTGATGACGGTGGAGCGCTACTCTCATGTGATGCATCTCGTTTCGCAGGTAGAGGGCCAGATTGCGCCGGATAAAGACGCGTATGCGGTTATTGCAGCTTTATTCCCCGGGGGGACTATTACAGGGGCTCCCAAGGTAAGGACAATGGAGATTATTGAAGAATTGGAGCCGGTTCGACGTGGACCCTATACAGGATCGATGGGTTTTATTGACTATAACGGCAATATGGAATTAAATATTATTATAAGAACGCTGGCTGTAAAAGACGGGGTCGGATATATTCAGACAGGTGCCGGCATAGTGATCGATTCCGATCCCTACCGTGAATACCGTGAATGCCATAATAAAGCCAAAGCGGTAGTGAAGGCAGTACTCTGTAGTGAACTGCAGCAGGAATTGCCAGCTACCAGCGGAGCCGAAGGGGGAGTAGCACTGTGATCTTGGTCATCGATAATTATGATTCCTTTACGTATAACCTCGTACAGTATTTAGGTGAGCTTGGGGAAGAGGTTAAAGTGCACCGCAATGATGAAATTACCATCGAAGAGATTGAAAAGCTGGCACCTGACCATATTCTAATTTCACCAGGCCCGTGTACGCCAAATGAAGCGGGAATTAGTCTGGAATTGTTGCATCATTTCAAGGGGATCATTCCGATCTTCGGCGTATGCCTTGGACATCAAGCGATTGGACAAGCATTTGGTGGCAATGTCATCCGTGCTGAGCGTTTGATGCATGGGAAGACATCGCCTATTTACCATAACGGGACCTCAGTTTTTGAAGGTCTGGAGTCTCCATTTACAGCTACCCGATATCATTCACTGATTGTAGAGCGGGAGAGTCTCCCAGATTGCTTGGAGATTACGGCTGAGACTGAAGAAGGGGAGATTATGGCATTGCGCCATAAAGAATACCCTATTGAAGGTGTGCAGTTCCACCCGGAATCTATTATTACGGATCATGGTCATACGATGCTGCGTAATTTCTTGAAACGGAGAGCCGGAGAAACGGCATGAAATATATAGGATTTAACAATGGTGTCATTGACGCCCGAGAAACCGTGGTTTCTACCTTGGATCACGGCTTTTTGTACGGCATTGGCTTGTTCGAAACCTTTAGGACCTATGGGGGAGTTCCCTTTTTGCTGGAGCGTCATTTGAAGCGTATGGCAGAGGGTTGCAAGGCACTGGGCATTCCATTTGAAGCAGAAGCGGCACATCTACTTGACTGGATTAAGCGCGTTATGGACAAAAATGAATTAAAAGAAGCTTATATACGCTATACCGTAACAGCCGGTGAGGATATTCTCGGATTACCTGCTGGTGATTATCAAAAGCCTAATCATTTGTTGTACATCAAAGCGCTGCCGAAAGTACCAGATAAACTCTATAGTGAAGGCAAAGAGCTGCAGCTGTTGTCCTTGCGGCGTAATACTCCTGAGGGAACAGTGCGATTCAAGTCGCTGCATTATATGAATAACATTCTGGCTAAGCGAGAGCTTAGAGGGTATACTTCTGCGGCAAATGGTGCTGAAGGACTAATGCTGACGGCAGAAGAATTTATTGCCGAGGGCATTGTCAGCAACATCTTTTTTGTAAAAAACAACAGGCTCTATACCCCAGATCTTACAACAGGGATACTTCCGGGAATTACCCGGGAAATGGTAATGGAGCTGGCTCTTAGTGCAGGCCTTAGTGTTGAAGAAGGAACATATCACTGGGAGCAGTTAAAAGCTGCTGATGAAGTGTTTCTTACCAATTCCGTACAAGAAATCGTTCCTGTTACTGGGGTGTGGCACGGAGATGCAAGATTTACTATAGGTACTGGCCAGTGTGGAACAATTACTGCTGGCTTGATTTCATTATATAGAGATAGGACGGCGATTTCGAAATGAGACCAGTCCTCTTTAAGCGGACATACCGTTGTGGAAATACAGACTTGGAGTTAGGAAATCGAACATTGATTATGGGCATCCTTAATGTGACCCCGGATTCTTTTTCGGATGGAGGACTTTGGGATCATCCGGACAAAGCAGTTGAGCATGCGCTGCGTATGGCTGCAGAGGGTGCTGATATTATTGATATCGGCGGTGAATCTACTCGTCCTGGTCATCAACCGGTGGGACTTGAAGAGGAGTTAGCCCGTGTATTGCCTGTGATTGAGAGTATTCATAAGGCGGCACCTCACCTTCCGTTATCTATCGATACCTATAAAGCTGAAGTAGCCCACCAAGCTATAGCTGCGGGTGCCCATATCATTAATGACATATGGGGTTGTAAGGCCGATCCGGAAATGGCGGCAGTGGCCGCTGCTGCTGACTGTCCTATTATTTTGATGCATAACCGGCAGGACCGTAATTATACGAATCTGAGTGCGGATATGTCGGCTGACCTTAAGGAAAGTATTGATCTTGCGGTAGCCGCAGGCGTTAAGCCGGCCAATATCATATTGGATCCAGGTATCGGCTTTGCTAAGGATTATAATGAAAACCTGCAGGCAATGACGCTTTTAGACGGGTTGACTGAGTTAGGTTATCCGTTGTTACTGGCGACTTCCCGCAAAAAATTCATCCGCACGGTACTTGATTTGCCGTCTGATGATGTTGTGGAAGGCACCGCAGCTACAGTAGCTTTTGGGATAGCTCAGGGTTGCCAGATCGTACGTGTACATGATGTATCTCTGATTAAACGAACGGTTAAGATGTGTGATGCGATGTTGTATGCTGCACCTCCATTGGTGCGTGAATAGCTATATTTTACGAAAAAGGGCGGATTAATCATGGATAAAATGACAATGCATCGCATGGAATATTACGGATACCACGGTGTATTTGAGGAAGAACGTAAGCTGGGACAACGTTTTTACATTGATTTAGAGCTGGAGCTTGATTTGCAGGGTGCGGGCTTGAATGATGATTTGAGTCAAACCGTGAATTATGCTGAAGTTCATGAATTAGTCAAAAACATTGTCGAAATAAAGTCTTTTAAGTTGATCGAAGCTTTGGCAGAATATATTGCATCCTCCGTACTGGACACTTATACTGTTATCAATGCAGTAACGGTTAAGGTAACTAAACCCCATCCGCCTTTCGACATTCATTTTCAGGGAGTGACTGTAGAGCTGCGCAGAACTAGAAAGTGAGAACAAGGTCCATGAATATACATTCCACCTCTGAAGAATCAGAGGCTTATATTGCTTTAGGGGCTAATTTGGGTGACCGCGAGGGTACACTGTCAGAGGCTTTGAACAGACTGGACGCTCATGATGAAATATCTGTGGTCCGCTGCTCCAAAGTTTACGAGACAGAGCCAGTAGGTTATTTAGATCAGCCGCAGTTTCTCAATATGGCAGCAGCTTTGCGAACGACACTTGCGCCCGAGTCCTTGCTGGAAGTGATGTTGGGGATTGAAACGCAGTTGGGTCGTATCCGGGATATCCGCTATGGACCGAGAACGGTAGATTTGGATTTGTTGTGGGTTGAGGGTCAGGTGCTCGATACACCACATTTAACGTTACCGCATCCACGCATGTTAGAGCGTGCTTTTGTATTGTTTCCGCTCAGTGACATCGTTCCACAGAATGAACAATCTTCCGGACTTCGCAAGCTGATTACAGCAGCGCTTCAAGACATAGACGGGAAGGAAGGAATTCGGTTGTGGACAACAAGCGTTTGGGACGGAGGGTCAGGGCATTCCGTAAGCTAAAAGGGTATACTCAACAGGATCTTGCGGATCTTGCCGGAATTTCCTTGGCTGTGCTTGGTGCAGTCGAGAGGGGTAACAGACGATTAGAAGATCAAATTTTAGATAAAATTGCGAATGTCCTAGGGGTTACAACAGAAGAGCTTGTGGATCCCAACTCATAATTTTTAAGAATTAAAAGGCAGGAAGTGATACGAATGCTGAAGATTGGCGATATCGAGATGAAAAATCAGGTTGTTCTGGCACCTATGGCTGGCGTGTGCAATCCGGCTTTTCGTCTGATCGCTAAGGAATTTGGTACAGGTCTGGTCTGTGCGGAAATGGTAAGCGATAAGGCCATTATTCACGGAAATACACGTACTCGCGAAATGTTGTTTGTAGATGAACGGGAGAAACCGCTTAGTTTGCAGATTTTTGGCGGGGATAGAGAATCACTGGTGCAAGCAGCAAAAGTGGTTGATAAAGAAACCAATGCTGATATTATCGATATCAATATGGGATGCCCAGTGCCTAAAGTAACTAAATGTGATGCGGGAGCCCGCTGGCTTTTGAATCCCGACAAAATCTATGAAATGGTCTCTGCGGTTGTCGATGTTGTCGATAAACCCGTAACCGTGAAAATGCGGATTGGCTGGGATAGCGAGCATATTTTTGTCGAAGATAATGCGCGTGCGGTTGAACGTGCCGGGGGTAAGGCTGTCAGCGTACACGGTCGTACCCGGGAGCAGCTTTACACAGGCCATGCGGACTGGAACTATATCAAGATGGCAAAAGAAGCAGTTTCTATTCCTGTTATTGGCAACGGGGATGTTAATACACCTGAAGATGCTCGGGCTATGTTGGATCAGACTGGCTGCGATGGCGTAATGATCGGGCGTGGAGCACTCGGCAATCCTTGGATGTTGTATCGTACGATTCAATATTTGAGCACCGGCGAGCTTATGCCTGAACCTGGCTTGGATGAGAAGATTAAGGTTGCTATTCTTCATATGGATCGACTGGTAGCTCTTAAGGGAGAAGCTGTAGCTGTCCGTGAGATGCGTAAGCATATGGCCTGGTACTTAAAAGGCTTGAAGGCTGCCGCTAGAGTGAAGGATGTTCTCATGACAGAAACAAAACGCGATGGAATGGTGAGGATATTGAATGATTTTGTCGTTCAATTAAAGCATGAAGAAGAGAGCAAGGGCATTGAAATGTCTTCTTCTGCTGTATAATCACCTTTTTTCTGCTGATATTTGAACACATCTGACTTTATATGTGGTGTCATTGACATTTTGTAGCGGTTCCAATATAATTTCACAGTATAAAATCGCCGTTACAGTAAGAGCAATGCAGCAGGGAGGGTTCTTATCCTTCTAGATTAGCATATAGTATGGTGTTTTCAATAATTGTATACGACAGGAGAATCGGTTGAGATGAGCGATAAAGAAGTCATCCTTACGCCGGACGGGCTAAAACGTCTGGAAGATGAGCTGGAGACCCTCAAATCCGTAAAACGCCGTGAGGTTGCTGAACGGATTAAGGTAGCGATTGGCTACGGAGATATCAGTGAGAACTCGGAGTATGAAGACGCGAAGAATGAGCAAGCTTTTATCGAAGGACGCGTTCTAACTTTGGAGAAGATGCTTCGCAACGCGCGTATCATCAATAGCGACGAGATCGTTACTGACGTAGTAAGTATTGGTGTTACTGTAAGTGTCGAGGATTTGGAATATGGGGACACTATGGAGTATACGATCGTAGGTACAGCAGAGTCTGATCCACTGAATAACAAGATTTCCAATGAAAGTCCGGTAGGCAAAGCTATTATCGGGAAAAAAATAGGTACGGTTGTTGATGTTTCTACACCTGCAGGAGTTATTCAATATAAAATTCTCGATATCAGAATGAAGTAATATACAGACCTTAATGTCTGTAAATAGATGTGCTGCCGTATGTATTAGTCATTTCACTGTACATAGGTAGATAAGGGAACATGTTTGGGAAAGCTTCCTTAGGGAAGCTTTTTTCAAATCATCCAGAAACGATAGGTAAAACAAACTGCTTATATTTTGAGCTGGAACGGGACTGTCCTCTAACTATGGAGACGGAGCCGTTTCTTCTTGTGTATATGATATTACTGAGTTATAAGGGGATGAATCGCATGACCGAGGAAATGAACAATGTGGACAATGCAGAGAACGAACTTAGTGAGCTTTTGCAGATCCGCCGTGCCAAACTGGACGAGCTAAGAGGACTTGGTATTGATCCTTTTGGCAAAAAATACGAGCGCACAGCTAACGCTGGCGATATCGTAGCTAAGTATGATGGACTTTCCAAAGAGGAATTGGACGAGCTTTCTGTTGAAGTGAGCATTGCTGGACGTATTATGGCAAAACGCGTTATGGGTAAAGCCAGCTTTGCGCATATCCAGGACCTTAGTGGAAGAATTCAGCTTTATGTTCGTCAAGACAGCATTCCTGAAACTCAATACGCGGCGTTTAATGTTCTCGATCTGGGAGATATTATTGGCGTTCGTGGAACAGTATTCAAAACCAAAACAGGCGAGACCTCCATCAAAGTGCATAATCTCGAAGTCTTGTCCAAATCCCTGCTGCCACTTCCTGAGAAATATCATGGTCTTAAAGATGTAGAACTGCGTTATCGCCAGCGCTATGTTGATTTGATTATTAATCCGGAAGTTCAACAGACCTTTATTGCCCGTTCAAGAATTATTCAATCGATGCGTCGCTATTTGGATTCACTTGGTTATCTTGAAGTTGAAACACCTACACTTCATACGATCGCCGGCGGAGCAGCTGCGCGTCCGTTTATTACTTACCACAACACACTTGAAATGCAGCTGTATATGCGGATTGCTATCGAGCTTCACTTGAAACGCCTTATTGTTGGCGGTTTGGAAAAAGTGTACGAAATCGGCCGTGTATACCGTAACGAGGGAATGTCGACTCGTCATAATCCAGAGTTTACTATGATTGAGTTGTACGAAGCATATGCTGACTACAAGGACATCATGAATCTCACGGAGAATATGATTGCACATATTGCCCAAGAGGTATTAGGTACACAACTGCTGGATTACCAAGGCAAAGAGGTAAATCTGTCTCCAGGATGGCGTCGTGTAACTATGGTTGATGCTGTTAAAGAAGTAACCGGTGTTGATTTCAGTGTTCACATGACAGATGACGAAGCACAAGCTTTGGCAAAAGAACATCGTGTGCCTGTTGAGAAACATATGACGTTCGGTCATATCCTTAACGCTTTCTTCGAGCAATTTGTAGAGGAAACTCTAATTCAGCCAACCTTTGTAATGGGACACCCTGTTGAAATTTCACCACTTGCGAAGAAAAACGATGAGGATCCACGCTTTACCGATCGTTTTGAGCTGTTTATTGTGGGTCGTGAGCACGCTAATGCATTTAGTGAATTGAATGATCCGATTGACCAACGTCAACGCTTTGAGGCACAGATCCAGGAGAAAGAGCAAGGTAATGACGAAGCTCATGAGATGGACGATGATTTCATCCGCGCCCTGGAATATGGTATGCCACCTACTGGCGGACTGGGAATCGGCGTAGACCGTCTGATCATGCTGCTTACCAATTCTGCATCGATTCGCGATGTATTGCTGTTTCCACATATGCGTAACCGTACTGAATAGTATCTATACAACACAGGGCTTAAGGGAGCTGTCTAAGGACAGTTCTCTTGGCTACTGTTGATTAGAAGCGGTGCTTTCACTTCATTGCTCCTATAGAATGTAGAGATTTAATATTAGTTTCAAAAAAACTCTTGCAATGAATCTCTATACATGATATATTCTAAGTCCGGCCAAGAAATACACATGCCGAGCTCGAAAATGAGGTTAAAAAAAGAGCTTGACATTAAATAGCCGAACATGATATAGTATAAGAGTTGCTGCTGAGACATTAAACGGCGTCAACGAGAACTTGATCTTTGAAAACTGAACAACGAGTGAGTAGGAAATCACGCAAGTGAAATCCAAAATTAGAGAATTAATTTTCTCGTCAGATGTTTCAAAATGAGCATATCGCTCTTTTCAATACTAATTGGAGAGTTTGATCCTGGCTCAGGACGAACGCTGGCGGCGTGCCTAATACATGCAAGTCGAGCGGAGTTATTTTGAAAGCTTGCTTTCAAAATAACTTAGCGGCGGACGGGTGAGTAACACGTAGGCAACCTGCCCTTCAGACTGGGATAACTACCGGAAACGGTAGCTAATACCGGATAATTTCTTTTTTCTCCTGAGAGAAGAATGAAAGACGGAGCAATCTGTCACTGAGGGATGGGCCTGCGGCGCATTAGCTAGTTGGTGGGGTAACGGCCCACCAAGGCGACGATGCGTAGCCGACCTGAGAGGGTGAACGGCCACACTGGGACTGAGACACGGCCCAGACTCCTACGGGAGGCAGCAGTAGGGAATCTTCCGCAATGGGCGAAAGCCTGACGGAGCAACGCCGCGTGAGTGATGAAGGTTTTCGGATCGTAAAGCTCTGTTGCCAGGGAAGAACGTCCGGTAGAGTAACTGCTATCGGAGTGACGGTACCTGAGAAGAAAGCCCCGGCTAACTACGTGCCAGCAGCCGCGGTAATACGTAGGGGGCAAGCGTTGTCCGGAATTATTGGGCGTAAAGCGCGCGCAGGCGGCTATTTAAGTCTGGTGTTTAAACCTTGGGCTCAACCTGAGGTCGCACTGGAAACTGGGTGGCTTGAGTACAGAAGAGGAAAGTGGAATTCCACGTGTAGCGGTGAAATGCGTAGATATGTGGAGGAACACCAGTGGCGAAGGCGACTTTCTGGGCTGTAACTGACGCTGAGGCGCGAAAGCGTGGGGAGCAAACAGGATTAGATACCCTGGTAGTCCACGCCGTAAACGATGAGTGCTAGGTGTTAGGGGTTTCGATACCCTTGGTGCCGAAGTTAACACAGTAAGCACTCCGCCTGGGGAGTACGGTCGCAAGACTGAAACTCAAAGGAATTGACGGGGACCCGCACAAGCAGTGGAGTATGTGGTTTAATTCGAAGCAACGCGAAGAACCTTACCAGGTCTTGACATCCCTCTGAATCTGCTAGAGATAGCAGCGGCCTTCGGGACAGAGGAGACAGGTGGTGCATGGTTGTCGTCAGCTCGTGTCGTGAGATGTTGGGTTAAGTCCCGCAACGAGCGCAACCCTTAACTTTAGTTGCCAGCAGGTAATGCTGGGCACTCTAGAGTGACTGCCGGTGACAAACCGGAGGAAGGTGGGGATGACGTCAAATCATCATGCCCCTTATGACCTGGGCTACACACGTACTACAATGGCCGGTACAACGGGAAGCGAAGCCGCGAGGTGGAGCCAATCCCATCAAAGCCGGTCTCAGTTCGGATTGCAGGCTGCAACTCGCCTGCATGAAGTCGGAATTGCTAGTAATCGCGGATCAGCATGCCGCGGTGAATACGTTCCCGGGTCTTGTACACACCGCCCGTCACACCACGAGAGTTTACAACACCCGAAGTCGGTGGGGTAACCCGCAAGGGAGCCAGCCGCCGAAGGTGGGGTAGATGATTGGGGTGAAGTCGTAACAAGGTAGCCGTATCGGAAGGTGCGGCTGGATCACCTCCTTTCTATGGAGAATCGTTCTCTGCAATGAGGACATTCAAATCGGAAGCTCAGCTTCCAAAACTCAGGTTTAGGCCTGTTACTCACTCGTTGCTCAGTTTTGAGAGTTTAAGCTCTCAAGTAAGACTTGATCCTTGAAAACTGGATACCGAAACGAATTTGCGTTTTAGAACATCTTTTAGCAACTTGTGCAAACAAGTAAATGTTATTAGTGAGATGATTCCAAAAGAGAATGTCATCGTATGATATTTTTCTACGGAAAAATCAAGGTTAAGCTAATAAGAGCACACGGAGGATGCCTAGGCGCCAGGAGCCGACGAAGGACGTGGCGAACAACGAAACTGCCTCGGGGAGCTGTAAGCAAGCTTTGATCCGGGGGTGTCCGAATGGGGAAACCCAGCTGTGGTAATTCGCAGTTACTCATACCTGAATACATAGGGTATGTAGAGGCAGACCAGGGGAACTGAAACATCTAAGTACCCTGAGGAAGAGAAAACAATAGTGATTCCGTCAGTAGCGGCGAGCGAACGCGGAACAGCCTAAACCAAGGGGCTTGCCTCTTGGGGTTGTGGGACGTCTCACATGGAGTTACAAAGGAATATGGTAGGTGAAGAGGTCTGGAAAGGCCCGCGATAGAGGTAAAAGCCCTGTAACCTAAACTGTGTTCTCTCCGAGACGGATCCCGAGTAGTGCGGGGCACGTGAAACCCCGTATGAATCCAGCAGGACCATCTGCTAAGGCTAAATACTACCTGGCGACCGATAGTGAAACAGTACCGTGAGGGAAAGGTGAAAAGCACCCCGGAAGGGGAGTGAAATAGAACCTGAAACCGTGTGCTTACAAAAAGTCAGAGCCCGATCTATGGGTGATGGCGTGCCTTTTGTAGAATGAACCGGCGAGTTACGTTTAACATGCAAGGTTAAGCCGAGAAGGTGGAGCCGCAGCGAAAGCGAGTCTGAATAGGGCGAATGAGTATGTGGACGTAGACCCGAAACCGTGTGATCTACCCCTGTCCAGGGTGAAGGTGCGGTAACACGCACTGGAGGCCCGAACCCACGTACGTTGAAAAGTGCGGGGATGAGGTGGGGGTAGCGGAGAAATTCCAATCGAACTCGGAGATAGCTGGTTCTCCCCGAAATAGCTTTAGGGCTAGCCTCGGTATAAGAGTAGTGGAGGTAGAGCACTGATTGGGTGCGGGGTCCGCAAGGATTACCAAGCTCAGTCAAACTCCGAATGCCATATACTTATTGCCGGGAGTCAGACAGTGAGTGCTAAGATCCATTGTCAAAAGGGAAACAGCCCAGACCATCAGCTAAGGTCCCCAAGTGTGTGTTAAGTGGGAAAGGATGTGGAGTTGCACAGACAACCAGGATGTTGGCTTAGAAGCAGCCACCATTGAAAGAGTGCGTAATAGCTCACTGGTCGAGTGACTCTGCGCCGAAAATGTAACGGGGCTAAACACACCACCGAAGCTATGGCTAGATACGTATGTATCTGGGGTAGGGGAGCGTTGTGTAGGGGTTGAAGGTGTACTGAAAAGAGCGCTGGACACTACACAAGTGAGAATGCCGGTATGAGTAACGAAAAGATCAGTGAGAATCTGATCCGCCGAAAGCCCAAGGTTTCCTGAGGAAGGCTCGTCCGCTCAGGGTAAGTCGGGACCTAAGGCGAGGCCGAAAGGCGTAGTCGAAGGACAACAGTTTGAAATTACTGTACCACCGTAATCCGCTATGAGCGATGGGGTGACGCAGGAGGGTAGTGACGCGGACTGATGGATGTCCGTCTAAGCAGTGAGGCTGATGTGTAGGCAAATCCGCACATCGATAAGGCTGGGCTGTGATGGGGAGCGAAAATTATAGTAGCGAAGGTCATGATCTCACACTGCCAAGAAAAGCCTCTAGCCAGGAGAAGGTGCCCGTACCGCAAACCGACACAGGTAGGCGAGAAGAGAATTCTAAGGCGCGCGGAAGAACTCTCGTTAAGGAACTCGGCAAAATGACCCCGTAACTTCGGGAGAAGGGGTGCCCCGGTAGTGTGAATAGCACGAGGGGGCCGCAGTGAAAAGGCCCAAGCGACTGTTTAGCAAAAACACAGGTCTGTGCGAAGCCGCAAGGCGAAGTATACGGGCTGACGCCTGCCCGGTGCTGGAAGGTTAAGGGGAGTGGTTAGGGGTAACCCGAAGCTATGAACCGAAGCCCCAGTAAACGGCGGCCGTAACTATAACGGTCCTAAGGTAGCGAAATTCCTTGTCAGGTAAATTCTGACCCGCACGAATGGCGTAACGACTTGGGCGCTGTCTCAACGAGAGATCCGGTGAAATTTTAATACCTGTGAAGATGCAGGTTACCCGCGACAAGACGGAAAGACCCCATGGAGCTTTACTGCAGCTTGATATTGAATTTGGGTACGATCTGTACAGGATAGGTGGGAGCCGTAGAAATCGGAGCGCAAGCTTCGGTGGAGGCGCCGTTGGGATACCACCCTGATCGTATCTAGGTTCTAACCTAGTACCCTAATCGGGTACGGGGACCGTGTCAGGCGGGCAGTTTGACTGGGGCGGTCGCCTCCTAAAGAGTAACGGAGGCGTTCCAAGGTTCCCTCAGAATGGTTGGAAATCATTCGCAGAGTGCAAAGGCATAAGGGAGCTTGACTGCGAGACCTACAAGTCGAGCAGGGACGAAAGTCGGACTTAGTGATCCGGTGGTACCGCATGGAAGGGCCATCGCTCAACGGATAAAAGCTACCCTGGGGATAACAGGCTTATCTCCCCCAAGAGTCCACATCGACGGGGAGGTTTGGCACCTCGATGTCGGCTCATCGCATCCTGGGGCTGAAGTAGGTCCCAAGGGTTGGGCTGTTCGCCCATTAAAGCGGTACGCGAGCTGGGTTCAGAACGTCGTGAGACAGTTCGGTCCCTATCTGTCGTGGGCGCAGGAAATTTGAGAGGAGCTGTCCTTAGTACGAGAGGACCGGGATGGACGTACCGCTGGTGCACCAGTTGTTCCGCCAGGAGCATGGCTGGGTAGCTACGTACGGACGGGATAAGCGCTGAAAGCATCTAAGCGTGAAGCCCCCCTCAAGATGAGATTTCCCAATTAGTAAGACCCCTTGAAGACGACGAGGTAGATAGGTTGGAGGTGGAAGTGCAGCAATGCATGGAGCTGACCAATACTAATCGGTCGAGGGCTTATCCTATACTTAGAATGCAGATTCGTTTCGGATTCAGTTTTCAGGCATCAAGCCTGAAATACGCTTAGAAATTCATTGTCACTTCTGGTGATGAACCGAATTTCACGCGGCAGCGTCTGTTTCACAGACGCATGTTTGGTGGCGATAGCGGAGGGGTTCCACGCGTACCCATCCCGAACACGACCGTTAAGCCCTCCAGCGCCGATGGTACTTGGACCGAAGGGTCCTGGGAGAGTAGGACGTTGCCAAGCACACAAGACCACTGTTGAGTAATCGACAGTGGTCTTTTTGTTATGTAAATAGAGAATTCATTAGGCTATATTTTGAAATACTATGATGGAGATAAGCGTGGGTAATAAGATGAGCAGAAATGCATTGTGGATTTTTTATACACTATATGTCCACTGAGCACGGACTAACGTCCAATAATTCGCTTACTCGGGGGCCGTTTTTTGAATACCTACTCTGATGATGTAATGTTCTTGACAGTCCAAATGCCCTTTGCTAAGATGGCAATAATATATTTTTGGATAAGCATCTCAAACCTTAATTGAAGATCTACACTTGTTCAGCCCCCAGATGTACAGAATTGTCTGTCGTGAATGGACTGGAGTCAAAGGTTCTTCTTTCATAAAGTTTGTAGGCGGGTATAATTTAAAACAACCGAGGAGGAATGACCCAGGTGTGGAAAGATAAGTTTGGTAAAGAAGGTCTAACTTTTGATGATGTGCTGCTGGTTCCGCGTAAATCTGAGGTACTGCCTAAAGAAGTGGATTTGACCACAGTTCTAAGTAAGAATGTGAAGTTGAATATTCCACTTATGAGTGCAGGGATGGACACAGTCACAGAAGCAGCCATGGCCATTGCAATTGCTCGTGAGGGTGGCATCGGGATTATACACAAGAATATGCCTGTAGAGCAGCAAGCGGAAGAAGTAGATCGTGTGAAGCGTTCCGAGAGCGGAGTTATTACGAATCCATTCTCACTTACGGCAGAACACATGGTATCTGATGCAGAGCTTTTAATGGGTAAATATCGCATTTCCGGAGTGCCGATTGTAGACAGTGACAATAAACTTGTCGGTATTCTAACTAATAGAGACTTACGCTTTATTCATGATTTCAATATTCAGATTAAAGAAGTTATGACACATGAGAATCTTGTAACAGCTGCTGTGGGTACAACCCTTCAGGAAGCAGAAGGTATCCTGCAACGTCATAAGATCGAGAAGCTTCCCCTTGTGGACGAGAATAATATTCTTAAGGGTCTCATCACCATTAAGGATATTGAAAAAGCTATTCAATTCCCTAACGGAGCCAAAGATGCACATGGCCGTCTACTTGTTGGAGCAGCTGTTGGTATCTCTAAAGACACGTTCGAACGTACTGCAGCATTAGTAAAAGCTGGTGTGGATCTGATCGTCGTCGATTCTGCACATGGTCACCACATTAATATTATTGAAGCGGTTCGCCAAATTCGTGAGTTGTATCCTGATCTTACGATTGTTGCTGGTAACGTAGCTACAGGCGAAGCAACCCGTGAACTTATTGAAGCTGGTGCATCTGTAGTTAAAGTAGGTATTGGACCAGGATCGATCTGTACAACACGCGTTATCGCTGGTATCGGCGTACCTCAGGTTACAGCCATTTATGATTGTGCGACAGTTGCTCGTGAGTATGGAATTCCTATTATCGCTGATGGCGGTATTAAGTATTCTGGGGAGATCACAAAGGCTATCGCAGCTGGTGCTCATGCTGTAATGATGGGAAGTATGTTTGCGGGTACAGAAGAAAGCCCAGGGGAATCTGAGCTCTATCAAGGCCGTAAATTTAAAGTATATCGTGGTATGGGCAGCATGAGTGCCATGAAACAAGGCAGTAAAGACCGTTATTTCCAAGATGATGATAAAAAGCTCGTTCCTGAAGGAATTGAGGGACGTATTGCTTTTAAAGGGCCTCTTTCTGACACTGTTCATCAATTGATCGGCGGATTGCGCTCAGGTATGGGCTATTGCGGTACGAAGTCATTGGAAGAACTGCGTAACGATACTTCTTTCATTCGCATCACAAGTGCTGGACTTCGTGAGAGCCACCCGCATGATGTGCAAATTACAAAAGAAGCACCAAACTATTCCGTATAATGGACTAACCGTATTATTTTTTGGACAGACAGGACTATTTCGTCCTGTCTGTCTTTTTTTGCGGGTACCCCTGTGTTAGAATAGAACAAGCTATTGATATGAGATTTAAAGGAGAGTCGTAATCATTGAAGCACAAACGAAAATTTAATGGTAAGCAAATTGTAATTAAGACAGCGACTGTAGGTCTGCTTTTAAATATGTTAATGAACCCAGTAATTCCAGCATTGGCTGAAGCGGGCAAAACTCCGGTTACAACCGAAGGTGCCGCAACTACTACTGAAACTGCACCCAAGACCAACGCAGTTAAGATCCCTTCTGTGGAATCTCTTAACTTGGAATTGAGTTCTGCTATTCTAATAGAACCAACTACAGGCCAAGTACTTATGGCTCTAAATCCAGATACACCACTCCCACCTGCGAGTATGACCAAGATGATGACTGAATATCTTGTATCTGATGCCGTGAAAAAAGGAGACATCTCTTGGGATCAGAAAGTTATCATTCAAGAGAATGCTTCCAAACAGGTCGGATCACGAATTTTTTTGGCAGCTGGAGATGAACATACGGTTAAAGAGCTATACATAGCGATGGCCGTAGGATCAGCGAATGATGCCACAGTTGCTTTGGCAGAATTGGTATCGGGTTCAGAAGAACAATTCGTAGAACTAATGAATCAGACTGCACAGAAGATGGGCATGAAAAATACCTATTTTATTAACTCAACTGGACTTGATCGGGCAGACATGCCGAAGAAATTCCGTCCTGATCTTGATAAAGAGACTGTAATGTCAGCTAGAGATGCAGCTACTCTTGCTAAATTTATAGTTACTGACCACCCGGACTTCACTGAATTTACAACGATTCAGTCTTATAAATTCCGTGATCGGGATACAGCGCCGATCATTAACTACAACTGGATGCTGGAAGCTAACAAAAGTATCCCCAACTTTAAGGCATATGCTTATCCAGGTCTAGATGGACTGAAGACTGGCCATACCACAAATGCAGGTAACTGCTTTACAGGTACTGCTGTGCGTGATGGAATGCGTCTAATCAGTGTTGTTATGGGTGCTAATTCAGAGGCACATCGATTCACAGAAACTAAAAAAGTGCTCGACTACGGGTTTAACAACTTTGAAATCAAACAGGTTGTAGCTCCGAAGGCTGTTATTGCTGGCACGGAAACAGTTCCGGTACTGAAAGGCAAGAATAAAGATGTTTCTATAGTTACTGATGAAGGAGTTTCTTTCATTGTTCCTAAGGGAACTGTTTCTCCTGAAGTTACTACAACTGTTGTAACAAATGACCCTGCAACTTTGGTTGCTCCTATAGCCCAATCCTCTAAAGTAGGTAAAGTTACCTATTCCTACAAGGCTGAAGGCATGCAAGCAGCACAGGAGAAAACAGTTAATCTGATCACTGTAGAGGAAGCTGAGAAAGCTGGCTGGTTCAAGTTGTTCCTTAGAGCGATTGGCGATTTCTTCGGTGATTTATTTTCAGGGATCAAGAACTTGTTCTAATGCAGTTCGGTGTCGAAATCAGCAGTAAATCCGAGTAAATGGGTTGTAGATTTCCCTTCATTGGGGTAAAATTACAAGTTAGATTAAGATAGATCATTCGGGGGGTTAGGACATGGAAACAGGTACATCGCGAGTTAAAAGAGGCATGGCAGAAATGCAAAAAGGCGGCGTCATTATGGACGTCATGAATGCAGAGCAAGCAAAAATTGCTGAGGCTGCTGGTGCAGTTGCTGTTATGGCTCTGGAACGCGTACCTTCTGACATTCGTGCAGCTGGCGGTGTAGCACGGATGGCCGATCCTACAATTGTAGAAGAGGTTCTCAAAGTGGTAAGTATCCCTGTTATGGCTAAGGCTCGTATCGGCCATTATGTAGAAGCGAAAGTTCTAGAATCTTTGGGTGTTGATTACTTGGATGAGAGTGAAGTTCTTACTCCTGCTGATGAAGTATTCCATATTGATAAACATGAGTTCACCGTTCCTTTTGTATGTGGAGCGAAGGATCTGGGAGAAGCACTGAGACGTATTAACGAAGGTGCCTCCATGATCCGTACAAAAGGTGAACCAGGAACAGGCAACATTGTTGAGGCCGTGCGTCACATGCGCTTTATCAACAGTCAAATCCGTAAAGTAACGAATTTGTCCAAGGACGAGCTATATAATGAAGCAAAGAACCTGGGAGTTTCCTACGAGCTGTTGCTCGAAGTGCATGAGCTTGGCAAACTGCCGGTTGTTAACTTTGCCGCTGGGGGTGTAGCTACACCTGCCGATGCTGCTCTTATGATGCATTTGGGTGCTGATGGTGTATTCGTAGGTTCGGGTATTTTTAAATCGGACAATCCTGAGAAATTTGCGCGTGCGATTGTTGAAGCCACTACACACTATACTGATTACAAACTGATTGCTGAAGTATCCAAGAACCTTGGTGCACCAATGAAGGGGATTGATATTGCAACTCTCACCCCGGCTGAACGTATGTCGGAGCGTGGCCGTTAATAGAGAGAAGGTTGTAGGATGAAGATAGGAGTATTGGCGCTTCAAGGCGCTGTTACGGAGCATATTGTTAGTATAGAGAAGACCGGTGCAGAAGGCGTGCCTATCAAGCGTGTGGAGCAGCTAGAAGAAGTTGAAGGCCTGATTATCCCCGGCGGAGAAAGTACAACGATTGGAAAGCTAATGCGGAAATATGGTTTCATAGAAGCCATCCGTGATTTTTCTGATCAGGGCAAGCCTATTTTTGGCACATGTGCGGGTATGATCGTGCTGGCCAAAAAAATTGCCGGTGGTGAACCGGGGCATTTGGAGCTGATGGATATTACCGTAGCCCGGAATGCATTCGGCCGCCAACGGGAAAGCTTTGAATGTGATCTGGAGGTTAAAGGCATTGATGAGCCGGTTCGTGCTGTATTTATACGTGCACCGCTTATCAACGAGGTAGGACCGGGAGTTGATGTGCTTACAGTCTATAATGATGAGATTGTAACCGCGCGCGAAGGGAACTTGCTGGTGTCTTCTTTTCATCCAGAACTGACTGATGATTTCAGACTGCACCAATATTTCGCCGATATGGTAGAGGTGAATAGGGAAGTCCAACAACAAAATCGCATATAAAGAACATCCTGACTCTTTCAAAGCTGTAATCAGCATTTTGAAAGAGTTTAGGCTGTTTTCAGGAGGGAAACTTTGTGTTAGATGTAAAAATACTACGTAGTGATTACGCAAGAGTGGAAGAGGCTTTAGAAAAACGGGGCAAATCACTGGATTTAATTGCTGATTTTCCACAACTTGATTTGCGTCGACGTGAATTACTGCAAGAAACCGAAGGGCTTAAGAACCGTCGTAATACAGTTTCGGGTGAAGTAGCGAAAAAGAAAAAGAACGGCGAGCCAGCGGATGACCTAATTACAGAAATGCGTACGGTATCTGACCGTATTAAAGAGCTTGATGATGAAGTACGTGAACTGGAAGCTCAGATTGCTGATCTTACTATGAATATCCCTAATATTCCTCATGATTCAGTTCCAGTAGGGAAGTCTGAGGATGATAACGTTGAATTACGCCGCTGGTCGGAGCCCAAAGAGTTCGGATTCACTCCGAAATCACATTGGGAGCTTGCGCAGCAGCTTGATATTATTGATTTCGAAGCTGCAGCAAAGGTTACAGGATCCCGGTTTGTTTTCTATAAAGGACTTGGAGCACGTCTAGAACGGGCGCTGATTAACTTTATGATGGATCTTCACAGTGGTGAGCATAACTATGAGGAAATGCTGCCGCCTTACATTGTGAACAAAGATAGCTTGTATGGTACAGGACAACTGCCTAAATTCGAAGAGGATCTGTTCAAGCTGCGGGATACCGAATACTATTTGATTCCTACAGCTGAAGTACCGGTAACGAACTACTATCGCGAAGAGATTTTGACGGCAGCTGACCTGCCTAAATACCATGTAGCTTACAGCTCTTGTTTCCGTTCTGAGGCGGGCTCGGCGGGCCGTGATACTCGCGGTTTGATTCGCCAGCATCAATTCAACAAGGTAGAGTTGGTGAAGCTCACCACCCCTGAATCCTCTTATGAGGAATTAGAAAAAATGACAGCAGACGCTGAAAGTGTGCTGCAGCTGTTAGGACTGCCTTATCGTGTACTTGGGTTATGTACGGCTGATATGGGCTTTACATCGGCTAAGACGTACGATCTGGAAGTGTGGTTGCCTGAGAGTGGGATGTACCGTGAGATCTCCTCTTGCTCAAATACAGAAGACTTCCAAGCACGCCGGGCAAATATTCGTTTCCGTAAGGATCCAAAATCGAAGCCTGAATTTGTTCATACGCTGAACGGCTCTGCTTTGGCGGTTGGACGTACAGTTGCTGCAATTCTTGAGAATTATCAGCAAGAGGATGGCAGTGTTCTGATTCCAGAATGCCTACAACCTTATATGCGCAATGTAAAATCGATACAACCAAAAACTATTTAAAGATATAGTTGCTTTTTCTTTGCATTGTATGGTACAATCCTAATGCATGTGAAATTTAAATGCATTTGGAGAGGTACCGAAGCGGTCATAACGGGGCGGTCTTGAAAACCGTTAGGGTGCAAGCCCACATGGGTTCGAATCCCATCCTCTCCGCCATTCCTTTATGAACTTAAAGAATAATTAGATAGAAACCGTTCCCTCTGGGGGACGGTTTTTTGTTTTGTTTGGTAGACCGAGTTCTATTGAGAATAAAAAGCTTCATTTCTCCGCAATGTATTAGAGAAGGAGGATGATCATAATCATGGATAGATCATTAGAAGTTGATCAGCATAAGCTTGTCTCAGCCTGGCAGGAGCGTTTGCCGGCGTTGATGGATGATGGGGATAGTTTCAGTGTGCTGGCGGATAATGGGGATCCGAATAGCTTGCTGATTCATTTTAATGCGGCAGGTCATCAAGGCTATTCATTGGATTTTCGCTGCAAGTATGTAGATAGCAGAGAAGTGGCAGTGGATCTGCTGGATGTGGAACAGAGCGGTCTCCATATTGATGAGCGTAGTGATGCCGTACAGCAGCTGGCACAGCAATACTCACGGCAAATTCATGAATGTGCTCAGGCTCTTCAGAACTTGACCAATCCTTAGGAGGAATGAAAATGTCGAAACCAAAAAGTATCCCTGTTCCTGGGGCAGAGCCAACAAGTGGTGAGCGGAGAAAAGACCATACACCTTCAGGTCCAGAACCGCTTTCAGGTTCTAAAAAGGTGAAACAAGCGAACCATGTTGACCACCATAATCCACAAGGTTAACAAATAAAAACGTTAAGAATTTTAAAGAAGTGTTTCTTGATTTTTACAAATGGTTTATCATAGGAGGGGGAGAGATTTCTTTTACAATGGGAGAGGAGAACAATAATGAACAAAAAGTGGGGTTTGTCGGCCGCTGCATTGCTGCTTACAGCAGCAGTAATTCTGCCGGGATGTGCAAGTAAACAGGAGGCGCCAAAAGAGGCCTTAAAATCAGCCGCTACTAAAGCGACTACAATGTCATCTTATGAGATGAAGAGTAAATTCACGATCAACGATCTTACGATCGAGACTTCTGACGCTGAATCTGCTGCAATGACTACACAGGTACTTAGTATGCTTAAGAATGCTGATATTACCGTTGATGGGGTATATCAAGCAGAGCCAATGCAGACAGAACTAACTATGGTTCTGAATCTGAAGGGCGATATGAGCATGAGCTTTAATGTTCCTATGGTAATGACTGCCGAGAAGTTGTATGTTAAGATTCCATCTATTCCTTTCGTACCGATTCCTGAGACGATCCTCAATAAGTTTGTAGAGGTTGATCTGAAGGCGTTGGCAGAGCAGGAGGGTGCAGAATTTAACCCAAGTACGATGGATACTCAGAAAATGCAGAAGCTGTCTAATGAAGTGGTGGACGCTGTCCTAGCTGAATATGACGAAGAAAAATATTTTAACGAGATTGATCCCAAAGATGCTAATTTACCAGAAGGCGTGGAAGCTAAACAAGTCGTTCAGTTCCAAGTGACTAACGATAATGTTAAAGAAGCAATCACTATCTTGGTGAATAATGCCCTGCCTAAAATCATTGATATCGTAAGCAAGGAAGAATACAAGGATATGCTGCAGATTAAAGATGCAGATCTAGCTAAGGCTAAAGAAGAACTGACATCAGGTGAAGCTAGAACTGAATTGGATAAGGGCTTAGCTGATCTTGATAAGTACCTTACCATCAACCAGTTCCACTATAATACTGCGATCAATAAAGATGGATACGCTGTGTATCAGGATTTATTGATGGATGTTAAAGTAAATGATCCGGAAGATGGCACAAAAGTAGCCTTCTCAGTAAATGGAACGGGCCAATACAGTAAGATCAACGAGAAGCCGGTATTCAAGATTGGTATCCCTCAAGGTGATGATGTAATTACAATGGATCAACTTGGAGAAGAATTCGGTGGTATGGGAACTTATTAATCCCAGCTCGCAAGATTAAGACCCGCATGATGCGTATATTATACGCCCATGCGGGTCTTTTTTTAGGAAAAAAAGTAGCACTCATTCCTGCGACAATGCAGAATCTTATTTCCGTTCCTCAGTCAGCACATCTTCGGTTAAGATTGCGTAGGTTTGGTGATCCTGCCACTGTCCATTTATTTTAAGATACTGACGGGCGATCCCTTCAGGTTTGAACCCACTCTTCTCCAGGACTCTTCGGGAAGCTTCATTATGCAATAAAATAGCTGCTTGAACTCTATGTAGACCTAAGGCCCGGAACGCATAGCCGAGGACTAATCCGACTGCTGCTGTCATATAACCTTGTCCTTGCATCCGATGATCCATTAAATATCCTAAATCAGCATATTGTGCTATACCTCGTGAGACGTTGGACAATGTGATCTGACCGATTATCTGTCCATCCAGCAGATAAATGCCGAACATATAAGCTCTGTCCTGTAGGGCGTCCTCAATACGCTGATTGATGATCTGTTGTTGACTCTCCAGGGTAAAGAAGTGCTCATCACGTTTTGGCTCAAACGGTTCATGGGTTACCCGGTTATTTAAACGAAGCTCCAGCAGGCTCTGTGCATCCTTAAGCTCAAGTGGAGAAATATAGATGCCTTGAGAGGTATGATATAGAGTAAGGGTCATTTAGGAGTCCTCCTTTTGTTTTATTGGCTTTTTACGTAAACGGCGAAAGAAGGAGGTGAGTAGATCTGCACATTCTTCTTGTAAAACACCCTGTATTACCTCAGTTCTATGATTAAATCGCGGCTCTTCAAGCAAGTTCATGAGGGTCCCGGCACATCCAGCTTTAGGGTCAGGCGTTCCATATACCGTGAGAGGCACTCTGGACTGCACTATTGCTCCTGCACACATCGGACAAGGTTCTAGGGTGACGTACAGCCGGCAATCCAGCAGACGCCAAGAATTCATGACATTGCTGGCCTCACGAATGGCTACCATCTCTGCATGGGCTGTCGAATCCATTGTCGTTTCTCGTAAATTGTATCCACGTCCTATAATTTCACCATGTCGAACAATGACAGCGCCAATAGGAACCTCACCTAATGCCTCAGCTTTACGTGCTTCTGCTATCGCCTGCCTCATCCAATATTCATGAACCGCTTGTATATCTTCTGGCGATTCATTGGCTTTAATATTCAAGATCATCTTCCCTTCTTCTGTAACCATTGTACAACGAACAAATATTCGTTCTTAACAAAATGTGTATAACTCTGTGGATAACAGCCTACTTATACACATTTTTGTACACATCGGACTTTAATAATTTGTTTATATGTGCATAAGATGTGGATGGTTTCTTATATATTGTAGAGAAACACCTTTTGAATTTCAATATTTCGTGAATTAATAGGCTTGTTTTAAATGTCCTTTTCAAATGAGGGGGCAAAAGGTATGATGTTTATTATAGGCTCCGCAAGGATTTACCAGTGGATAAGAGGTGAATAACAGTTTGTCCATAAAGACAAAACTATCTGCTATTATTTTTGGAGCGGTACTGCTAATTTTAGCATTAAACCTGACATTTAACCTTTATGCCGCTCAGAATAATCTAAGAAATGAAAACGTAAATAATATGCAGATCACCGCTATGCAAATGGCTGTTTCTGTAGAACAAAGTAACTATAGCTCTAACTATGTAGAATATCAAATTGCGCATAACTTAAGAATGGCTGCCATCTTTGCCTCTAAGGAATTGGGTCCGGATTATAAGAATATAACCAATGCTCAACTTAAGGCCCTAACTTCCAAGTTGGGCGTATCTAATATTTCAATTCTGGTAAAGACTGATAATGATATCGTGGTGACAAAGGCATCAAATCCTATTGATATTGGAATGTCCACTCAAGGTTGGGGGTACTGGTACCTTGCCCTTTTGGAGTTATTTGATAATCAGGAAGTCACTGTGGGACAAGGTCAGGCATTGGATCATTTTTGGTCAGGCCCATTTGAATATTCAACCTACAATCCCGATTTCATTGAGAAGTGGGGTTATTATCATGATGAAGCAAGTAACTACATCATTAATCCTGTTATTCTCAATACAGCGGCTAGTGAATATGTCAAAATCACCAATCCCGATCAAATTGTAGAGCGAACCAAAGAAGTTAATCCAGGGATTTTAGAGCTTACAGGATTTAATCCAACAACATTTGGTTTAGCGAGTATGGCGGGCGATGGAAGCGATGCATTTAAAAAGAAACTTGGCAACCGCCCAATTAAGTTCGGTACCTATACTTATGGTAATGTGGAGCAAGATAAAGCGGCCATTCTATTAGCTCAGCAGAAGCACAAGCCAGTTACACTGGAGACGAGGGTACATGGGAAAAGAGTACTCAAAAGCTTCATTCCTATTCAGAATCCTAAAATGGAGCCTTACGTAATCGGTGTAGTTTTGGATTATTCTGTGATTTCATCCGTAGTTCATGAACAATTAGCCAATTATTTGACTACGTCTCTGTTGTTGCTGGCATTATTTTTGCTATGTAGTTACATACTTTCAGGTTTTGTTACTCGTCCAATTCAGGCTATACTTGCCAAAGTCAATGATGTAGCGCGAGGTAAGTTCGAACCTCCATTAAAGGTAACCTCTCGTGATGAGTTAGGTCAATTAGCCTTGCGGATTAACGCTATGACTTCTCATCTTATGCAACGCACCAATCGTCTTAAGCAGACGCTGGAAGAGAACCGGGCGGTTAAGGAGCATTTGGAATCCGTAATTAACGGTACGTCTGATGCGATTCATACGTTGGATATGGAGGGACGAATCACTAGCACTAACAGAGCCTTTGAGGAGCTGTACGGATGGAGTGCAACAGAAGTGATAGGCAATATGCCATATCTTGTACCCGCGACAGCACTTAAGCAAGAGGAAGAGCGGCTTGATGCGTTAAGAAATGGTGCAGTTCTGCCGCCGATTGAGACAGTGAGACTTAAACGGGACGGATCATTAGTTGAGGTTAGCGTTAGTACCTCGATAATTCGAGATGAAGAGGGTTATCCCCATTCTTTTATTCACGTTTCTCGTGATATGACGGAACGCAATCGAATGGAGGAGCTGCTTAGACGCTCTGAGAAACTAACTACAGTCGGCCAATTGGCCGCAGGAGTAGCTCATGAGATTCGTAATCCTCTTACCACATTAAAAGGATTTCTACAGCTTCAACAGGAGAAGGAGCTCTTGGTTCCGCTTCATATAGAGCTGATGTTATCCGAGCTGGAGCGGATTAATCTTATCGTCAGTGAATTTTTAATTCTGGCTAAGCCACAAGCCGTTCATTTTCAGGAGAAAGATCTTCGCTACATATTAGGTGATGTAGTTTCTCTATTGGATAGTCTGGCTCATCTACATGATATTCAATTTAGTACGAAATTCTCTGAACAACCTGCTACTGTACATTGTGAAGAGAACCAGCTGAAGCAGGTATTTATTAATATTGTTAAAAATGCAATTGAGGCTATGCCCGAGGGTGGCGTCATTTCGATGGAACTGTGGAACTCTGTGGATTGCGTCTTTATTGTAATTAAAGATCAGGGTGAAGGGATTCCAGAGGACGTGCTGCCTAAGCTGGGTGAACCGTTCTTCACGAATAAGGAATCGGGGACTGGTCTTGGGTTAATGATTAGCCAGCGTATTATTCAGGCTCATAAGGGTCATTTGGAAATACAAAGTGAAGTTGGCCGGGGGACAACCGTTATGATTAAGCTGCCTGCAGCTGGAGGGGTTACACCTTGGCTCAACATTAAGGATGAACGGAGTGAAGAACAACGTGAGAATTAATAAATTCATCAGTGAGACAGGGTACTGTTCACGCCGAAAAGCAGACAAGCTTGTGGATGCCGGCAGAGTGACGATCAACGGAGAGCCTGCTGTGCTGGGCAGTCAGGCTGTTCCGGGCGATGATGTGCGAATAGATGGTATAGCGCTTGAAACCTCAAGCCAGACGGTCTACATTGCTCTAAACAAGCCGGTAGGGATTACATCAACCACAGAACAGCATATCAAGGGGAATATTGTCGATTTTGTAGGTCATCATGAGCGTATATTCCCGATTGGTCGTCTCGATAAGGATTCGGAAGGATTAATCTTGCTTACTAATGATGGTGATATCGTTAATAAAATTTTGCGGGCGGAAGGCCGGCATGAAAAAGAATATGTGGTTACCGTGGACAGACCCATTACGCCTTCATTTATTACCGGCATGTCGAGCGGTGTGAAAATATTAGGTGAGAAGACGCTGCCCTGTGAGGTCACGCGTATTACGGAGCGTGTCTTCCGTATTATTTTGACAGAGGGCAAAAATCGCCAGATTCGTCGTATGTGCAGCGCTTTTGGCTATGAGGTTCGAAAGCTGCAACGCATTCGGATTATGAATATTCGCCTGGGGGCATTGCAAACGGGAGAATGGCGGGAGCTGTCTGCTGATGAGAAGAAAGAGCTTGGAGCTACGCTGAACTACGAGTTACTGTAGGAATGTTATTACAATGTTACAGGTCCATATAGAATGTAGTACTCGCAACAAAAAAGAGCTGTCCGGGGTCTAAGACCTTTGGACAGCTCTTTTTATTACCTTACGACATCACTTATTCAGCAGAGGGAACAATCCCTGTAAACTCTTTGGATTCTTGATATTTGCGAATAATGGAAACCTCTACCCGGCGATTCTTGCTTCGGCCGGTAGCTGTGTCATTATCCGAAATAGGATGATACTCGCCGTATCCAATCGCACTAAATTTGCGCGGATTTAGATTCGTGTTCTGCAGCAAAATCTTCATGAACTGAAGTGCCCGATCCGCACTCAGATCCCAGTTGGATGAATAGTTGCTATTGGAAATCGGAATATCATCGGTGTGCCCTTGAACTACTACATCATAATCCGGGAATTGCTGCAGCATCGTTGAGATGGATTTAGCTAATTGCCGCGAATCATCCTTAACAATGGCTTGGCCAGAGGCGAACAATGCGTTATCACTGATCGTAATCATTAGCTGAGATTGATTAAGCTTCGTACTGAGCAGATCAGTTAGACCGTTGCTCTTAATATATTGATCGAATTGTTTCTTAAGCTTCTCTAAATCCTCTTGTTCCTTTTGTCGTAGCTTTGCCATTTCTGCTTCTTCAGCTTTCTTGGAAGTAGAGCTACCCATCTTATCATTTTTCCCTAGATCTTCTTGAGTTTTACTAGGCATTGCTGCCCGCTCTTCAAGAATACCTGTACCGCCATTAAGTGCGGAACTGAAGGCTTGACTCATCTCTTCAAATTTCTTGGCATCCGTTGCGCTCATAGAATACATAACGATGAACAGAGCCACCAGAAGAGTCATGAGGTCGGAATAAGGTAACAGCCACGATTCATCGGCATGTTCTTCATGCTCTTCGTGTCTAGTCTTTTTGCTCACCTGATCCACCGTCCTTCTCATTTAACTTAACGCGTTGCGAAGGTGTTAGGAATACAGCAAGCTTCTGATTGATGGCAATAGTAGATACACCGGACTGTATGGACAAAAGACCTTCGACCATCATCATTCGAACTTCGATTTCTTGTTTGGAGAGACGTTTCAGTTTATTAGCAATAGGATGCCATAATACGTAACCTGTAAAGATACCAAGCAAAGTGGCGATGAAGGCAGCCCCGATTGCCGCAGCCAATTTGTTCATATCACTCATATCAGCCAGAGCGGCGATGAGGCCGATAACCGCCCCGAGCACCCCAAGGGTAGGAGCATACATACCTGCCTGTGAGAAAATGAGGGCTCCTGCTTTATGTCTATCCTCTGTGGCGTGGATATCCTCCATGAGGACATCGCGGACAAAATCCTGATCATTTCCATCAATGATCATCCGCATGCCATTCCTGAGGAAGTTATCTTCTATTTCATCGACCTTTGATTCTAGAGCCAACAGACCTTCACGCCGTGTGATAGAAGCCCATTCCATAAACATAGTGATTAATTCGGGTTTACTGATTAATTTCTTTTTGATAAAGATCATTTTGAACAGACTTGGAATCTTTTTGACCTCGTTGAAAGGAAAGGCCATGAAAATAGACGCTGCCGTACCCACCAAGATAATAACGTAAGCAGCAGGTGTGGCCAAAGCATGAAGTGGAGCGTGCTTGAGGATCATGCCCCAGATTACAGCAACCAAACCAAAAATTAAACCAATTATTGTTGAAATTTCCATTTTGCACCTCGTCCGTGAGATTTAAGATGTGTTCCGACAATGCCGCGTATATCATCCTTGAAACAGCGGCAGGGCACTCTGTGCGAAACCGAATTAACGTATATTCTTATTTATCGACATCATTCGGTTTTTTGTGAAGTCATTTTTTCGGCTATAATGGATAAGGTAAGTAATTATTCATCTGTGAAGAAAACGGAGTGATATACGTGGGTGTAAAGCATGGTAGAGATTACGGTGAAATTCTAACCGATTTGACCGAAGCCGTCGGACGAATTTCCGATGGATATTTATTTTTTGAGATGGATCCGGACGAGTGGCAGGAACTACCCCAAGAATCAAAGCTGGAGGTATGGGAAGCATTGGCTGAGGATCTTTTCTTCGCGCTGGGTAATGAACCTATGATTGAGGTGGGGAGCGGCGTAATTATTTACGATAAGGACACGCACCGCATTAATATTTTAGTTGGCGAAGAGGATTTGGCTTCAGTGGTTTTAATTTAGGCGGAGGAGAAGTCTGTACGTAATTTGCCCGTAGTCAGTAGCCCGTGTTAAAATTGATAAAGCCGAGTTATAATCGCTGGGATTTGTGAATACATTAAATCGAAAATATCGCCTTTATCCTGGCACATCCCTTGGACCTCAGAAGCTAAGGGATGTTTTGTTTAAAGCCTAAGACAAGTAAAGGGAACTGCGCACTTTACTGCAATTTTTTGTAAGGGAGGAAACGAATTGTTATTTACGGAAGAGGAACTGCGTGAGGAGATCACCAAGCTAGAGGGCTGGAAGCTGGAAGATAACGTTATGGTACGAAAATATATGTTCAGCCAATATATGAAGGGCATTGCGTTTGTTGATGAAGTAGCCACGATTTCAGAAGCCTTCGATCATCATCCACATATTACGATTGATTATAAAACAGTTACACTGCGACTTGAATCTAATGAAGAAGATGGGATTACGGCTCTAGATCTTCGAGAGGCGCATCAATTTAATGAAGCCTTTGAAAAAAATCACTAGTTTAGCCGAAATCATAAAATAAACGCCCGTGCAGAGATAGTCACCTATCTCATACACGGGCGTTTTTAGTTGCTTGGGTGGGTTACTTTTTCTCTGAGAGCCAGAGTGCGACGTTGGCGATCTCTTCAGGCGCTAGATTCTCCTTAAAGGAAGGCATTTGGCCACGTCCTTTAGTGACGATGCTATAGATTTCCTCAGCGTCATGCTGGCCACCTTCATTCTGAAGACTTGGTCCAACTCCACCTTGAAGCTGATCGCCGTGACAGGTGATACAGCTGGCTTTCACGGTTGCTTCTGCCTTTGCTGCGTCCAGTTGAACTACCGGCATCGTGGGCTTATTTTCTTCCGCTACCTCTTCTTTACCCGGAAGTGTAAACATGAGTACTACCGCAAAGGCACAGGCGGCAAAAAACAAACCGCTCATGATCCATTTCTGCATCCCAATTCGTCCCTTCTATGTAAGCTGCTCCCTACATTATAGCTTATGGTGAAGCGTTATCATAGGGTTTGTGACAAAAAAATGAACGAGAATACAATCATTCTCATGAAATATATGGTATTTAATATCATTTGTCATAGACCATGCAATAAAAAGGTTTGTCTCCTGTAGGTGTGCGGCGTTCATACGTATCTGTAATCGTAAATCCACATTTTTGATAAGTTCGAATGGCGCGTTGGTTCCAGGTCAGGACTTCTAGATCTATCTCACGATCAGGATAACGATTCAAGGCTGTCTGGACGATTGCATCTACGAATAGTTTGCCTAAACCATGGCCGCATAGATCGGGGCGCATCCCAACTCCTAAACGAACGACTCCTTCCATCGGGAACAACTGTGCGAATCCGCACAAAACCTCTTGTTCATTTAATATGGAGATATATTGTTCCTCCCGGAGCTGCGGATCACCAAACTCGATGCCAAGAGCCTGCATCTGCTCCCACGGCATCCAGCCATAAATATTATATGGAGGCGTATAGCTCCACTTACAAATAGCTTCTCCGTGAATTGCCTCCATAGGAACTACATGAAAAGTTACCGAGGGATTTATCATAAAGTCAACGATCTCCTTTCACGAGGACATTGCTATATTACTAATTATATACAAAATGGGGGAGGTTCGACTCAGAAACTTTATATGAGAGGAATGTTTTACAAATTATGAGAGGGGTAAATAAGTAATAAGACAAAAAAACAAGCTCTCCTCCAAGAGTTACCTTGGAAAAGAGCCTATGTACGTTACTTATTGAACATCATCATTGTCTTCCGATTCAGCAGCAACCGATTGGTAAGCGTCTGTGCTCATAATGCGCTTAGCACCAACGTAGCGTTTCACGTAGTAGCTATCACTCAGAGAGCTAATCGTAACACCGCGTGAGGTAGAAGCGTGTGCGAACTTACCTTCACCGACATAAATGCCGACATGGGAGACACCTTTGCCACTTGTATTGAAGAATACAAGATCTCCGGCTCTTATATCATCACGGGAGATTGCTGTGCCCATTTGATATTGGGAACCTGATTGGTGTGGAAGGTTAATGCCAATCTTATCAAACACATACATTGTAAATCCGGAGCAATCAAATCCGTTAGTGGATATACCGCCGGATACGTATTTAGTACCGATGGCCTTGTCAATCACTTTATCCATTTTGGAATCTGCGAAAGCGCTTCCTGCTCCGATGGTGAGGATGATGGAAAAGCTTAGTACTGCTGCTGCTAACTTCTTCTTCAAAAGTGTATACCCCTTCCAAATGCCTACGAGGTTAGCTTAAGGGTTCGGTTGAAGGTCCCCTATGACCCCTCTATATAATGGAGGTCAATTCACCCAAAGTTGGTTCCCCCGTTTTCCTAATAGTTAGGAAACTCGGCTCATACTGTTGATTAGGATTAGCTTGTAATCAATACATGACAAAACCTTTGTAAATAACAACTTAATGATTACAAAAATGTTACTAAAATCTCACTGCGCTAATTGTAACAAACAGAAAGCCGCTTGGCAATCGTTTTTAACATATTAATGCAGAAAAATTGGCATTTTTACGGTAGAAAGGCATATGTAAGCGTTAATAATGACCTAATTTTTAATATAATTGCAATTTTTATCAAATAAACGTGTTTCAATCGGGCTCTAATAGTGTAAAAATATATTATGGAAAAAGAAAAACCCGAATTTGATTACGGGCATAATCAGATTCAGGTTCATATAGTTGTAATTATGAGGTTATAGTTGTGAGGAAGGTTTCAATCGAAGGCTACAGCTTGATAAGCTGAAGTACTCATTACTCTTTTAGCGCCAACATAACGATTGGCCCAGTAGGCCTGACTGAGTGAAGTGATGGTCACTCCACGCGAAGAGGACGATTGTGCGAATTTTCCGTTTCCAACATAAATGCCGACATGGGATACTCCATTGCCAAGTGTGTTAAAGAACACTAGATCACCAGAACGCAGATTGCTTTTGGATACAGCAGTTCCAACGCTATATTGAGCTTTTGATGTACGAGGTAAAGTAAGACCCACATTCTTAAATACATATTTTGTAAATCCAGAGCAATCAAATCCGGCAGTGCTTGTACCTCCGGTTTTATAGGCAACTCCAATAGTCTTTGAGATTACAGTGTCCATCTTAGAGTCAGCAAAGGCGCTTCCTCCACCAATAGATAATGCCATTACAAGTCCTAGCGCCGCAGCGACGCATTTTTTTCTTAAATTATGTCTTTTCAAAAGATGTACTCCTTCCAAGGCCTGCGAGGTTAGCTTAAGGGTTCGGTAGAAGATTCCCTATGATCCCTGTAAAGCGAGATCAATTCACCCAAAATATGGTTCCCCCACTTCCCGGTGCAAAGGAATTAGGCGTGTTAAGCACCAAGAGAATGACGTTTCGACAGTTACACTTACGATAAATACATTTAGTTATGTAGGAATCGTTTCAATTGATTACAAAATTGTTACTAATAGCACAGGACTTATTGTAACAGAGCTTTTACGATTTTGCAAATACTCTTAAGTTATCCGTAATGAGAAAAAGTCCCAGCTCCTGAATACAGGAATTGGGACCTTTTTATTATGTCAAATAAGGTTAATTTATTGTGGAAATGCTTTGTTACGCCATAGATGATATTGTGCAGAAATTCCCCACATTTTTAAGAGCGTAGAAGGTAGTGGTGAGATTTGCCGTATTATAAGTGCCGGCAGGCCGGGACAGAACAGACCCGTCAGTCCGCACACTAGCAATAAGAGCAAGCCTCCCGCACCAAGTACAATGGAAACACCTATAGCAGGAATCAGTGACCGCAAGCAGATGAACAGTGAGGAGAACATTCCTGTACCGCCGGTGTAACCAAACTGCATATATAGAAGAAACAGGCGCACGATAAAAATATATATAAGCCATGCCAATACGTATGGTACTAAATGAAGTAACAAAGTGTAGTTAAACAAAGAGGATAAGAACAGCCCGTACATTTTGGGAGCAAGCCAGTAAAGCGGCAGCAGGGTCATCACCCATTCGATTAGGCTAAAGACTAAGACAGGTAGTCCATAGATCTTCATGCCGGGGAAAAAGAACAGCCCGCGCTCGCCATTTCGCTCCTGGTGCAGCTCATGCAGCAATCCTGCCCTTATGAAAGGAGAAAGCAGAAGTCGTAAGACAACAAGTCCTAGAAGCATCCATAACCAAGTGCGTATCGCAGGGTCAGTATTCAAGCTGAACTGTCCCTCGATATAATACAACAGTCTGCCCATACCGCTGCCGCCAGCGTCTTTATCTGGATAGCGCAGTAGAATTGGAATAATAGCAGATCGGATGAAACCATACATAAAGTAGCCCCAGAGCAGTCGGTAGATGAAGAGCAGAATTAAAATATAAAATTGCTCCTTCATGCTTTGCCAGCCGCGGGTTATCGATGTTCTCACAATCATTCACCTCACCAGACAAGAGTTCCGAGCACGGTTTCAAGTAGTTTAGTTACACTTAACGTCCAGCGAGAGAGCGTCTTGGGCTCTATTTCCGCCAGCCTAAAGTTGTTTAAATGTTTGCTCTCCAATAAGATGGATTGCTCAGGGTCAATCTCAGCAGAGAGAAGAGGCTTATCGCTTAACAATTGAAACGTAGTCTCTGCTCCATCACCGTTCCAGACCCGCTGCACCGAAGAGCTGTCGGCGAATGTGAATTTCACGGGAACATCAACGTAATGGCTCCCTTTGTTTGAAATCTTCACTAATGATTCGTAGCTTTGAGCATCGCCGCTGTTATTTTTTTTAAAAGTAATCGTATCTACTGAGAAGTCAGGCGCACCATCACCATAAATATAGTCATCGAAATAGGCCTGCCATGATTTTTTGGTTACCTTCTCAACGACTTTCTGAAAATCTGACGTAGCGGGATGCTGGAAACGGAACTTACGAGCGTAGGAGGACATGATGTTGTTCATTGCTTTGGTACCTACCTGGCGTTCGATATCTTTAAGTACAAGCTTGCCGCGGATATAAACATTTCGGCTATAGGAATCAGCCCCTGCATATTTCCACGTTTCCAGATTTAACGGCTCAGGTATAGTCACCAGGCTGGCCTGTAAAGGCAAATTAGACTTGATACCGTATTCTTGTTCCATAAGTCTGTCTTCGGCATAGGAAGTAAAGCTTTCATCCAGCCAGGCCTCCTCGAATTCATTGCTGGCTACCATACCGTAGAAGTATTGATGGCCGATCTCATGAATGACGGTTCTTTCAAGTGAGGTATCTGGAGAAGAATCTGCGGCCCCAAAGGCTGTAATAAGGGTAGGATATTCCATTCCTCCCGCGCCGTTTCCCTCCTTAGGTGGGACGATAATAGACAGCGTAGAGTAGGGATAAGGGCCATACCATTTGCTGAAGTAGGTCAGGGCAGCCTTGGCAGCTTGAAGGTAACGCTCTTGTAAGTCCTTGTGCAGAGGGTCGAGATACACCTTAATTCGTACTCCAGGCACCTCCGGCGTAGAGAAAGCTTCCTCTGCTACTGTAAAATCAGGGGATGCGGCCCAAGCGAAATCGTGGACATCATCGGCGTAGAACTGATATATTTTCTGATCTTGTTTGAGCTTGGCATTTTTTACAGGAAATCCGGTCGCTGCCACCGTATAGTTGGAAGGAACGGCAATCGTTACATTAAAGATGCCAAAATCACTGTAAAACTCAGAAGTCCCGTGATACTGATGCAGGTCCCAGCCTTCTTCTTTAACTCCGCGTGTGCCCTTAGGCTCGTATACACTAAGCTTAGGAAACCATTGCCCAGCCATAACGAAGTTACCTGAAGCACCCATGCGAGCAAAGATTTTGGGCAGCTGGACTTCATACTGAAGCTTAAGTGTTACACTTTCCCCACCATTAACAGGCTGAGGAAGATGTACCTTTAGGAGCGTCTTATCGTTGATATTGCCGTCATCAGGTTGGACATATTGCACTCTTTGCATTAGCGAAGTTCCTTCTGTCGTGCGCAGATCGGTCAGCGTCATATTTCCGAAGCCGTTCTCAGGCATGCTGTCGCCTCTGAGCGTCCCCCCGGATTCCTTCATAAAGGTGGTATCTGATGAGGCAAATGCATTTGGATACATGTGAAAATATAAATCACTTACTGGCTTTACTCCGGGGTGTGTCCAGGTTACTGTCTCAGAAGCTTTTAAGGTTTCTGTGTCAGGAACAAGCTGGACATCAATGTGATACTCGACTACCCGCTGGCTTAAAGCCTCCTCTGCCGGGACGGGCGCGCTCTCAGGCAATACCTGCTGTGGTACGGCTGCAGGCGCTGTGCCGCTGGAGGACTTGGCCTCTTTTGAAGCAAAGCTAGTAACAGAAGCTGTAGAGCTATCCCCTGAAAAGGCCCATATTCCTCCTCCCAGCAGCGCGAGGATGGCCAGGGTCGCAAAGATGATGTACTTTAATGACAGTGACTTCATAGTGTGATTCCTCCCGTGACAAGCATCTACGGGATGTATATGTTTGCAATCGCCGCATTATTAGCTAAAATTAAATTATTCGTAAGAGGAAGGGTGTGCACTCGTGGACAACATACAACCGGAGGGCAAGAAACAGATTGCCTTAAATATTGTGAACGCTAAAAGTAAACATAAAGGCTTTGGAGCAGGCTCTATAGATCTCAACAACGTTTCACCTGTCATTATTGATGGTGATGTGGCGGTTATTGATATCGGTGCCATGCATGCCAAGAGCAAAGTGGAAAAAGGAATTAAATTTTCCATGAATCGTGAAGATGTACCGAATGGAAGACAGGTTTGGGTGGTATGGGTAGCGGTAGACCGTACATTGGAAGCTCAATTTTATGGTGGAATCACAGCCTGTGAAATGTGGATTGATACAGAAGCGCGCCGCGGATGGAAAATTCTTGCCGAGCATGTCAATAAGCTGGATGCAGCTCTTAAACGCAAGATCGATGTGGCAGGGCTTGGAGCCATTGAGAAGTCGGCGCTCAAATCCCTTCTGATCTCTCATAATGAAGCATGGTGGAATGCATCCTCAGATGAGCTTAAAGCTGCACTGACTGAATAGTATAGGGCCTCCAGAAGGGTTATCCGATATAGAAAAAGCTTCGACCTCCGGAAATAGGAGCGTCGAAGCTTTTTAATTTATGATTTGCTTGTGCTGCTAAGCTTGCGTTTGAGCTGACTCACTCTGGCTTGGCTAATCCCGAGGATTTCTGCAAGTTCTTTTTGGTTGGCATAGGGATGATCTTCAATAGCTTGTTCCAGACGTTGGCACATTTCCTCTGTCTTCGACTTTCGGATGCTGGTGTTGTGCTCAGGTGCCTCAACAACAAAATCCTCACGTGACTCTGGCAATTGAGACATGCGTTCAGGATCGACGATTTCTTTTAGACAGCTGCTACAAATAAACTGCTCTTTATAGTAGGTGACATGGTCGTGGCTTCTGCAAAATGTACACTCTGTCGAGGTGTACTTCCTAAGGACGATGATTTTTTCGTCTAAAACAAAAAATTCGATAGGATCACCAATGTCGATATTACGCGTCATACGGATTTCTGCGGGAACCACAATTCTCCCAAGACTGTCTAAACTCCGGATCATGCCTGTATCCTTCATCCCATGTCCCTCATTTACATCATTATATTTTGGTTTCTAATAACTATTATAGCAGTAATTGAGAGTTAAGAGAATGGGGTAAGCATAATAAATAAAACGGTTACATCCCTTATGTGATAAGTGATATTTGAATTTGGAAATCCTGTTGTTACTACAATATATAACTTATAAAAAAAGAAAAACCCCTTCAATATAAATGAAGGAGCTAATTCAACCACCAGCGTTTAATGTTCTTCCATAGGGAACGATTCTCTTCAGCAGGATCTACCTTGCTTTGTGTGTCATCGACAGCAGGAGCGGAGCCAGTTCCATGCAGTTCGCAGTATTCGGTGGGCTCAGTTCCACTAATAAAGGTTTCCAGTTCTTTGTCGGGACATGCTGCTGTAGCAAGTTTACCGGATTGCGGATTGACGTATACGCTGACCACTCCATCTGGAATGGGGAAAATTTTTGGAGGGACATTTTCCAGCGCTTTTTCAGTAAATTGGGCGAAAATAGGAGCTGCACGCCGTCCGTCGGTAGTTGCGATGTCGCGCCCCTTGTCGTACCCAACCCAGACTGCCGTTGATAGCTCCGGGGTGAAACCTACCATCCAGCCATCTGTATCCGTAGTACCGGTCTTGCCGGCTACCGGACGTTTGATTATGGAAGCCACACGATTGCCCGTCCCCCCAGTCTCGAATACCCCCTCCATTAAACGAGTCAGTACATAGGCAGCTGAAGGTTCTACGACGGTTACTCCTTTGGGTTGAGGTGCTTCATACAGGACCATGCCATTTGAATCGGTTATTTTTAGAATGGCTGTGGTCGGCATTTTCTGACCGCTGTTTCCAATTACAGCGAAAGCCGCAGCCATTTCAAGCGGACTGATCGGTGAAGTGCCTAGGGCCAGTGAAGGTACGCTTTGAAGTGGACTGTCAATGCCCATCTTCGCAGCCATTTCGCTTACTTTATCCGCGCCGATCTTCATAATTGTATTAACAGCATAGATATTGTCGGATGCTGCGATAGCTTGCCGCATATTAATTTCACCCAGATACTTATCTCCAAAGTTTCGGGGCTGATACGTTTTGCGGTTGTTATCATAATGAAACATCGTTGGCTGACTATTGAAGACCGAAAGTCCTGTCATCTCTTTGGATGAGAGTGCGGCCAAGTACATAATCGGTTTAAAGGAAGAACCCGGCTGGCGTGTGGTGGCCAAAGCATGATTGTACTGGTTGGTACGATAATTTTTTCCGCCGACCATTGCTTTGATGTAACCGGTGCGAGGATCGATGGATACAAGCGCAGTCTCCAGATCACTAGTTTGATCCATCTCTTTGTCAACGGCATTTTCTGCGGCATGCTGCATGTCAGGGTCTAGGGTGGTATAGACATTTAGTCCGCCTTGCTCCAGCTCATCATTACTGATGTGGAGCGATTCTATAGCCAAATTGCGGATATAATCCCGGAAATAAGGCGCAGCTACAAGCGTATCCTTTTGCCCTTGCGGCTTGAAGTTTAAGTTCTCTTGGACGGCTTGTCCCGCTTCTTCCTGAGTGATATTACCTAAATTCGCCATGACGGTCAGGATGATTCTCTGGCGCTTTTTAGCATTGTCCATGTGGTTGTATGGTGAATAATAGGTAGGTCCCTTTGGAATTCCAGCCAGCATGGTACTCTCTGCCAGGTCTAAATCCGCTGCAGATTTCCCAAAATACATCCGTGAGGCTGCTTCAATGCCGTAAGCACCGTGGCCATAGTAGATATTATTTAAATACATGTTCAGGATTTCATCTTTGCTGTATTTCATCTCCAGCTGCATCGTATAGACAGCTTCTTTAGCCTTGCGCGTCCACGTTTTTTCATGGGATAGGTAGAGGTTACGTGCGAGCTGTTGAGTTAGTGTACTAGCACCCTGCGACCGGTTCCCCTCTTCCAGATTGACAAGAACAGCTCGTGCCATCCCTTTCAGATCAAATCCGGAATGCTCATAAAATTTACGATCCTCGACTGCTAGTGTAGCTTCAATGAGCAGGGGAGAAATTTGACTTAATTTGACCGGTTCGCGGCTGCGGCCGTCTGAGGTAAAGGTGGCAAGAACATTGCCCCGGGAGTCAAACAGCTTGGAGCGCACATCATCGCTAATCGGTGGAAGATCTTTTTGATATAGATAACCGAGCAGAGCTCCGGTGGTTAATACAAATAATATGATCAAGGCTGCCAGCAGCCGAAATAAACGCCGGAAGCGGCTTTTTCGTTTCGGTGGATTCGTTGATTCGCGTGTCATGGCACCAGACTCCTTTCTCTCATATTATGGGGAAGGATCTGGAAGGATATTCATTAGGGATATGGAGGGTAACAAATTGTTTCTATTTTGTGATTGTTTAAGGTAGATAGGGTATCCTCTCTGGCGGTATAACAGAGTAGGGATTGTGAGTAAGGGTATATACATATTAGGAGGTGTCATCATGAAATGGACGAAAAGGATTCATAAGACGACAATAACCGCCCTCTCGGCGACGCTTATTATGGTTTCAGGCTGGAGTGCACCTGTAACTTCTGTACATGCTGCGGCTACACCAGCACCAGCGACTTGCGGCACGGGAGATCACGGCTTGCTACAGGCCCTGCAAAACAAGCATTCAGGTGATGTATCTACACCGCTAAGCTTTTCTGATGTTCAGTTTTTGAATGGGAATACCGGACGGGCAGCAGGTAATGGATTTATGATTGGTACCTCTGACGGAGGTTGCCATTTTCAAGAGATCTATCAAGGCCAATGGAGCTTCAAACAATTCGATTTTCCCGATAATGTACATGGCTTTGCTCTTGCTTCTGTAAAGGAGGGGCAGGCTCAATATTTAATTGGTACTTCTAACGGTGGCTCGGAGTGGAAGAGACTTTCGAACAATGCCGTCAGCTTTGAAAGAATAAATTTTATCGATAGTAAGAAAGGTTTTGCTTATGAGAGAGCCGCAACGTATTACACCAAAGACGGGGGGCTGAGCTGGAGTAAGATTTCCACCCCACCCAATACACGAGGCGCTTATTTTAGTGACCGGAATACCGGCTGGGCGGTTGTAATCGTGCCCGGAAGCGGATATCGGGTAATGAAGACCACAGATGGAGGGGGAACTTGGAGCCTTTCACTGAAGGCGGCTTTTGCCGAGCCCGAGTTTGGACAAATCTCCGCTAAGGGAGATCAGGTCGCTGTAGTGCTCTATGGCGGTACGGGGATGAGTCAGACCTCCTACTCGCTGTACGAAAGTGCGAACAGGGGGAAAAGTTGGAATCGTGTGATCGCTCAGGAAACTGCGGGCGGGGGACCTGCGCCAGGCAGCGGCAAGGCTGAATTCAATAAAGGGCCAGCCGCTGGCAAACCCGGGAACCTGCAGCTTGTAGGAAACAGCACATCCTTTTTAGTGGGGTTTTCCCCAGCAGCAGAGAAAGTGGCAGTTGGACGCTCTTATAACGGCGGTAAGCAATGGACTAATCTTCCGGGGCTCGCTGGTTATGACGGGGTAATCTCCTTCACTAGTAATAAAGAGGGCTGGCTCGCCATCCGTGAGCTTGATTACTCTTCCTTATATGTGACCAAAGACGGCGGAGCTTCATGGGAACGCAGGTTTTCTTTGAAAGTGATGACCCAATAATTCTCTTCAATAAAAAATATAAGGGTCCGATGTATTGCAAAAATCGCAAATAGACAGCAGAGCAGCGATTCTCCGGATACTTGGAGAATCGCTGCTCTGTATTTTTGTCGTTGGTATCTTTGCTTGCTTCAATAGTACCCTTATCAGTGGCCTTATCAGATCCCTCATCCTCGGAGGGTTACGGACCCAGATGACGTTATTTGCAAATTTTCGGCCTTTGGGATAGAGTTTCGGACTCCAGTAACACTATTCCCTAGAAAGAGGTTCACATGGGTTGTTTTTTAGGCTAATAGCGACTATGAAGTCCGTTATCGCACCAAATATGGAATTATACTGCACATAGGGTCATTTATGTCCGATAGGTGCTTGGTAGGTGCAAATATTATCGAAGTAAATGATATACATAGAGAATGGACGTTCAAAGTGTGCTTTTAATCATCAATATGGTAATATTTTATGTGCTTATGAAGATATGCTTGATTCTGTATTGAAATGCTTCTTTGAACTGGATTATAGTGTACAATGGGAAAGCGAAATAGGCCTTTGATTAATATAAAAATGTTTAAGCTTTGCCAGTAGACGTTTTTCTTATGCAGAATGCAGAGGCTTGCAGAATGGAGGAACGTGTGATGCCTGAAATACAGTCTGACAAATATGATGTCTCTATTACGCTCGTGAGCCTTCAAGATGGTCAGCGAAATGTTATGAAAGCGAATGGAGAAGTAACATCCAAAGGACCGCATCTATATATTCAATATGAAGAATTAGAGCAGGGTCCTCGCGGAGAGGAAGTTTCTGTTCGTACAACGATAAAGATTGCAGGCAATCAACTGAAGCTAATTCGCCATGGCGCGATTCAGTCGGAGCAGAGCTTTGAAGCTGGACGGCGTCTGCCAGGATTCTACCGCTCGCCATATACGCAGTTCAATCTTTCTACGGAAACAAACAAGCTGGAAGTTGTGCGCGAAGGGCGTTCTTTAACGGTTGCCTGGGAATATGATTTGTACGTTTACGAGGAATTGACAGGAAAGTTCGCTATTAGTTTGCATATACAGGAGGAACCGAAATTATGACACATAGTAAGAATCCGTTAGAGCTTGTAAATGAACGGGTAAAAGAAGCCATCGCCGATGCGATTGTGAATGCTGGGCTGGTTGCACCGGAAGAGGTTCCGGATATTGTACTTGAAGTGCCAAGAGATAAGGCGCATGGTGATTTGGCTACGAACGCTGCTATGCAGCTGACCAAAATTGCTAAACGTAATCCACGCCAGATTGCTGAAGCTATTATTGAGCATTTGGATACGAGCCGAGCTTCTATTGAGAAAGCGGAGATTGCAGGACCAGGCTTTATTAACTTTACCCTGTCTAAGAACTACCTGTACCCAATCATCAGCCTTGTTGCTGAGCAGGGGGATGACTATGGCCGTATTAATCTGGGTCAAGGTCAGAAGGTTGAAATGGAGTTCGTCAGTGCCAATCCAACAGGTAGCCTACATTTAGGGCATGCCCGTGGTGCTGCTGTCGGTGATGCGCTGTGTAATGTGCTTGATTATGCAGGTTATGAAGTGACCCGGGAATATTATATTAATGATGCCGGTAACCAAGTGGCTAATCTGTGTAAATCCATTGAAACCAGATACCTTCAGGAGCTGGGACAAGAGGCAGAAATGCCGGAAGATGGTTACCATGGTGAGGATATTAAGGGTTTTGCGAAGGAGCTTGTGGCAGAAAAGGGCGATACCTTGCTCGAGATGAGCCCTAGTGAGCGCGCTGCTTTTTTCCGGACCTATGGACTTAATAAAGAGTTGGATAAAATCAAGCGTGATCTAGGTCTTTTCCGTGTAAATTTCGATATCTGGTTCAGTGAAACCTCGCTGTATGAGAACGGAGAAGTACTGCGCTCGCTGGACGAGCTCCGTGATCGTGGAGAAGTGTATGAGCAAGATGGGGCAACCTGGCTGCAAACGACAAAATACGGCGATGATAAAGACCGTGTCTTGATCAAAAATGATGGCACATATACCTACCTTACCCCGGATATTGCTTATCACAGCGATAAGTATGGCCGCGGTTACGATAAAATGATTAACATTTGGGGCGCTGATCACCATGGTTATATTCCGCGGATGAAGGCGGCAATGTCAGCACTTGGCAATGATCCTGAGAAGTTAGTGGTTCTGATTGCTCAGATGGTCAGCCTGTTCCAGAATGGTGAAAAGGTCAAAATGTCCAAACGTACCGGCAAAGCGGTTACGATGGAAGATTTGATGGAGGAAGTAGGAATCGATGCGATTCGTTATTTCTTCACCATGCGCAGCATGGATTCTCATCTTGATTTCGATATGGATTTGGCGATCTCTACTTCTAATGAAAATCCTGTATTCTATGTTCAATATGCGCATGCGCGTATTTGCAGTATTTTCCGTCAGGCAGAGGAGCAAGGGATTTCTATCCCTGATTACGCTGAAATTGACTTCTCCAAGCTGACAGCAGTGCATGAATATGACCTGCTGCGCAAAATTGGTGAGCTCCCGGCAGAAATCGCTGTTGCGGCTGAAGGTTATGCTCCACATCGCCTCATCCGTTATGTATATGAGCTGGCTGCGATGTTCCACAGTTATTACAAAGCTGAACGTGTAATTACTGAGGATGCTGCTCAAACCGTGGCGCGTCTTGCACTGCTTGGCGCAACGCGTACTACTATTGCCAATGTACTGCGTCTTGTCGGAGTTTCTGCACCGGATCGCATGTAAATCAACAGCAAACGACAAAAAATCCGCCTTCCGGTTTCCTGGGGGCGGATTTTTCTTTGCTGCCGTTCTTCGCACCGGCATCAGCTGCGCTCACGTCAGAGTGACCCACCCGGTGCCCGGGCGGGGTCTACACGTTCGCGGAGACCGAACGCTTCGCCCTTACTCCTGCTCTCAGCAGGCGTAGGGCATCGGCAGAGCCGCCGCCTAGGGATGCGCGGCGCTGCCCCTTACGTAGCCGCACCGGGGACGCGGTGCGGCGCAAGAGCAGCTTCAGCTCCCTTGGCGTGAGGCCCGGTCGCAGTGCGAGCAGCAGTGCGGCGGCTCCCGTGACATGCGAGGTCGCCATGGAGGTGCCGCTCATTTCTTTGTAGCCCTCCTTCAGCCAGCAGGAGGGCACGCCTTCGCCGGGCGCGTATACATCGATATATGAACCGCGATTGCTGAAGCCGGCAACCCGGTGTCTTTTATCGATGGCGCCCACGGCTATCGTCTCGGGATAACGTGCGGGATAGTCCCCGCCACGTTTGCCGTCATTCCCAGAGGAGGCAATGACGGCGATTCCGGCCCGATACGCTTTTATAACCACATTGTGGAGCGCCTTGCTTCTAGTCTTCATTCCAAAGCTCATATTAATGACGTCGATTCGGTTCTGCACACACCAATCAATACCTAGCACAATATCGGACACATAGGCTGATCCACTATGATCAAAGGCCTTGACTGGATATAGCAGCGCCCGCGGCGCCACTCCCATCATTCCGCGATTCCCCCCTGCTGCCGCTAAGGTTCCGGCGATATGAGTTCCGTGCCCATTATCATCCAGCGGCAGCATTCCGCGGTGTAGTAGGTTGACTCCAGTGGCTAATGAATGCTTCAGATCGGGATGACGGTAATCCGCGCCGGTGTCAATGACGCCGATTTTGACGTGAACTCCGGTTGATTTAGACCATGCCTGAGGAGCATGAATCGCTTTCACCCCCCAAGGGAGCGCTGCGATTCCGCTTTTTTCGTTAGCTATGGAATGGATTTGGATTTGCAGATCGTCTTCGATATTTAGAAGGTCTGCAAATCGGTTCATCAGCTTTCCGGCGGCAGCGGGCACGAAGAAGGCCCGAATCAGCGGAGATACCTGTACTTGCCGCAGCTCGGGCTGCTTTGCTTTTAGAGCCTTCCATTGGGAGAAAGCTCCGGCATACTGGCGGGGATCGTTGAAGGTAAGAATACGCCGCTCACCATTTTTGGGGGCAACCGATATTTCTTCAAGAAGCATGTTCCAAAATTTGTAATAGTCCATAGGTTTCGCTGTCCCTCCTCGGTGCCCTGCTGCCATATTGTATGAGCGGAGGGAGGGGTCCGAATGGGAACTTGCCCTTTTTTAAGGAAATGGGCTGCCCAGCGTGTCAAAAGACGGCGCTTTACATAAAATAAACAGAAGAGATTAAAACTCTCTTTGTAACATCCCGTAAGGAGCCGATCCTTGGCGTGGATACAGTCATGCGCGGAGGTCTTCCTCCGCCTTTTTAAATCCCATTTCTAAAAACTTTGGGTGCGGCGACCCTTGCTACAATTACATATCAACTCTTCTTGATGAAGACAGGTTTCCTGTATGGATAATAAGCAGGAGGCTTTTTCTGTTGGGCGGTTCTTGCATTTGACTTGCATTTTGTTGTTAAATAGGTTTTACTTAGTTTTGTTAATGGATATTATTGAAATAAACCGTAATGTGAACAATGCGTGAGAGGAAGTGTCCTTTAGTGAGTACGCCACTCAATTTAAAGCTAGACCCTGAGAAAGTTAAAGAAATGCCAATGGTGGATCTTGCCTTTCTGGTGCTTAAAGCAGCCAATACACCGTATTATTACCGTGATCTGATGGTCGAGGTAGCCAAGTTACGCGGCATGACCGATCAAGAAAGCCAAGATACTATTGCCCAGTTATATACCGAGATTAACATTGACGGGCGTTTTGCCTGTGTCGGAACCAACCTTTGGGGACTGAAACGCTGGTATCCTCTTGAGCGCTCCGATGATCCGGTTGGTAACACTAAACGGGTGCGCATCATCAACGATGAAGACGATGATTTGGAAGATGACGATTTTGCTGATGAAGAAGAAAACTACACAGCTGAAGAAGAGGATTTCGACGCTATCGATGAAGATCGCGACGACCTCTATTCTGACGACGACAGCGAAGAAGAAGTCGACGAAGATGTCGTGATCGATGAAGATGACATAGACGAAGACGATACGGACGAAGACGATGCAGAAGATGGCGACGATGAAGATTCCGAGGATGACAAGTAAGATCAATAATCAGAAGAGTCTTGTCTGTGGCATAATTCCTCCCTTGACAGTGGGGGATCGTCAGAGTAAACTATTGCATGGGCTTATCATGTAAGTTAATAAACGTGTTTTCTAAAATAAAAAGTGCCCCGGTTCTACGGGTGTCACTTTTTTGTTTTTTTAGATGCAAAGTAGCTGTAGATTAATGGAATTTGAGGGATGACGGTTTATGTTTTCCCCGGTGAATTAAACTTTTGATTTCCCCTGTTTTGATGATAGTAAAACGGGTTACGATAAACACCATGTGCCGCTTTTATGTTTGGACTTTATTTAGGAGGGTTTTACAGTGACAAAGTATATTTTTGTAACGGGTGGCGTTGTGTCTTCCCTGGGTAAAGGCATTACCGCCGCTTCGCTGGGCAGGCTGCTCAAGAACAGAGGTCTAAAGGTAACGATTCAGAAATTTGATCCGTATCTTAACGTAGACCCTGGAACAATGAGCCCTTACCAGCACGGAGAAGTCTTCGTAACGGATGACGGTGCAGAGACTGACCTTGACCTTGGGCACTATGAACGGTTTATTGATATCAATCTGTCGAAGAACAGCAATGTGACGACAGGTAAGATCTATTCATCCGTAATCAGCAAGGAACGTCGTGGAGAGTACTTGGGTGGAACTGTACAAGTTATCCCGCATATTACGAATGAGATCAAAGAACGCGTGTTCCGCGCGGGCCGCGAGACCAACTCTGATGTTGTTATCACAGAGATCGGCGGTACTGTAGGGGATATTGAAAGTCTTCCGTTCCTGGAAGCGATTCGTCAAATCAAGAGTGATATTGGCCGGGAAAATGTGATGTATATCCACGTAACCTTGATTCCTTATATCAAGGCTGCTGGAGAAGTGAAGACGAAGCCGACACAGCATAGCGTTAAAGAGCTGCGCAGTATCGGTATTCAACCGAATGTCATCGTGTGCCGTACGGAATATGAGCTTTCCGCAGATATGAAAGCCAAAATCGCACTCTTTTGCGATATTGATGCTAATGCTGTTGTGGAATGCCGCGATGCTTCGACGTTATATGAAGTTCCATTGAACCTTCGTGATGAAGGATTGGACGAGATTGTTGTTAATCATTTGAAGCTTACAACACCTGCGCCAGATATGCGCGAATGGGAAAGTATGCTTAGCCGGATTCAGAAATTAGAGAAGACAGTAGAAATAGCAATTGTAGGTAAGTACGTAGCACTGCATGATGCTTATTTGAGCGTTGTTGAATCACTTTCACACGCAGGTTTTGCTGCGAATGCAGAGGTTAAGATCCGCTGGGTGAATGCAGAGGAAATTACGGATGAGAACGTGGACGAAATGCTGCGTGGTATTGGCGGTATTCTTGTTCCTGGTGGTTTCGGTGATCGGGGAATCGAAGGTAAAATCTCCGCTATTCGTTATGCCCGTGAGCAATTGATACCTTTCTTTGGGATTTGCCTTGGAATGCAGGTTTCTGTAATTGAATATGGCCGTTCTGTTCTTGGACTACAAGGTGCAAACAGCTCCGAAATCGATCCAAATACACAATATCCATTGATTGATTTGCTTCCTGAGCAAAAAGATATTGAAGATATGGGCGGCACTATGCGTCTTGGGTTGTATCCTTGTAAGATTATTCCGGACTCTCTGGCAATGTCTTGCTATGATGATGAACTGGTATATGAGCGTCACCGTCACCGGTATGAGTTCAACAATGCTTACCGTGACGAAATTGAAAAAGCAGGACTGGTTATCTCCGGAACTTCTCCGGATGGCCGTCTAGTTGAGATCGTAGAGCTTCCAGAGCATCCGTGGTTCCTCTCGGTTCAATTCCACCCGGAATTCACTTCACGTCCGAACCGTCCGCAACCGCTATTCCGTGAATTTGTCAAAGCCTCTTTGACGCATTCCGAGCAACAATAATTTATACACAGACAGAAAGAACCCTCGGTTCTTAAATAGTCGAAGAGAGCCTTCATCCGAAGGCTCTCTTTTTGTATTACCCTTTAATAGAAATATTGTAACTTACATTTATTTCATTTTAGACTCATTATTTACCCATTTTATCCAATTAGCAGGATTTGGACAGTAAAGCACGAATAATAGGTTTCGTATGGAGTAGTTTCTAAAGGGGCCGGTCGCTGTGGAGAGCGCGGTATAGTCAATCTGCCTTAATTTCTGGGAGGGTATCGTATGGAAAAGAAGAAAGTATTAATTGTCGATGATCAGAATGGGATCCGGATTCTTCTTATGGAAGTGTTCAATAGTGAGGGATATACAACATTTCAAGCGGCTAACGGAAAATTGGCATTAGACATTGTTCGCAGCGAGTCACCCGATTTGGTCTTACTCGATATGAAAATACCGGGAATGGATGGACTCGAGATTCTGAAGCATCTAAAGGAGATCAATCCGTCCATTAAGGTCATTATGATGACGGCGTATGGTGAACTGGACATGATTAAGGAGGCGACCAAGCTAGGGGCGTTAATGCATTTTACAAAGCCGTTCGACATAGACGAAATGCGCGTAGCGGTAAACATGCATCTTCATAACAAGTCTGTGGATCAATGCAGTTAGAACGGTGATTTCTGTATCGGTCCTATTTCGCGTGGTGACTCCGAAGCGGATGAGTCTAATTGCTATATGGGCTGGATAAAAATCGTCCCACCGGGACATTTTTTTGTTTACCCTATTTAGTATTTGACACAGGATGTGCTATAATAAGCCTGTATGTGATGTCGGTTTAAAAACATAGCCAACCAACATTCTTAGGAGGATGAAACCATGCCATTAGTATCTATGACAGACATGTTGAACAAAGCACTTGAAGGAAAATATGCAGTAGGTCAGTACAACATTAACAACTTGGAGTGGACTCAAGCTATTCTTGGTGCCGCTGAACAAGAAAAATCACCAGTAATCCTTGGTGTATCTGAAGGCGCAGCACGCCACATGGGCGGCTTCACTACTGTTGTTAAAATGGTTGAAGGTCTAATTATTGACATGAATATCACTGTTCCTGTAGCTATCCACCTTGACCATGGATCTAGCTTTGATAAATGTAAAGCAGCAATTGATGCTGGATTTACATCCGTAATGATCGACGGTTCCCATCACCCAATCGATGAGAACATCGATATGACTAAAAAAGTCGTTGAATATGCTCACGCTAAAGGCGTTTCTGTAGAAGCTGAAGTAGGTACTGTTGGTGGACAAGAAGACGACGTTATCGGCGGCATCATGTATGCTAAGCTTGATGAGTGCGTACGTATTGTGAAAGAAACAGGTATCGACACCCTGGCTCCTGCACTTGGTTCCGTTCATGGACCTTACCATGGCGAGCCTAACCTCGGATTCAAAGAAATGGAAGAAATCCGTGACGCTACTAACATCCCAATGGTTCTTCATGGTGGTACAGGTATTCCTGAACATGACATCAAGAAAGCCATCTCCCTGGGTACTTCCAAAATCAACGTGAACACTGAGAACCAAATCGTCTTCGCAAAAGTGGTTCGCGAAGTTCTAGCTGCTAAACCTGATGCTTACGATCCACGTACATTCATCGCACCAGGTCGCGATGCAATCAAAGAAACCGTTATTGGTAAAATTCGCGAATTTGGATCCAACAACAAAGCCTAATCATTGTAGCTTCCGCCTCAGGTGGACAAGCAATTTGTTAAAGGATAGGGCTATTACTCTGTCCAGTTGAATAGTTTGATGAGGAAAGCACACCGCTTAGCCGGTGTCTTTCCATTTTCATCACTAAAAGTCCACAGCACGTATTGCCCACCCAGCTGCAATACACGTAGGGGGAAATTGATAAATCTATGGAAAAATTAATGATTGGCGGTGGACGTCCGCTAGAGGGCGTTGTAACCATCAGTGGAGCAAAGAATAGTGCCATCGCGCTTATTCCTGCGGCAATTTTGGCCGAATCTGAAGTTGTTCTGGATAATTTACCGTCCCTTAGTGATGTAGCCGTTTACTCCGAAATCTTGCAAGAGCTTGGCGCTAATGTATCTTGGTCAGGCAATCAGATGAGAATTGACCCTTCACGTATTGTATCTATTCCAATGCCCAATGGGCCGGTTAAGAAACTTAGAGCTTCGTATTATATGATGGGAGCTCTGCTTGGAAGATTCAAAGAAGCGACAATAGGTCTTCCTGGTGGCTGTAATTTTGAACCTCGTCCAATTGATCAACATATCAAGGGATTCGAGGCTTTGGGAGCAACAGTTACCAACGAACATGGTTCTATCCACTTATATGCAAAAGAGCTACGCGGTGCGAAGATTTATCTGGACGTATCAAGCGTAGGTGCCACTATAAACATCATGCTGGCGGCTTCACGAGCCAAAGGCTCTACAATTATTGAAAATGCGGCTAAAGAGCCTGAGATTATAGATGTAGCTACCCTATTGAACTCTATGGGCGCTGTTATTAAAGGCGCTGGTACAGAAACAATCCGGATCGAAGGGGTCTCGGAAATGCACGGTTGCCGTCATTCCATTATTCCCGATCGGATTCAAGCAGGAACTTATATGATTGCCGCTGCGGCTACGCGCGGTAATGTGTTGATAGATAATGTTATTCCTAAGCACTTGGAAGCCTTAACAGCCAAGCTTTTAGAGATGGGTGTGGATATTGAAGAGCTTGATGAAAGTATCCGAGTTATAGGTAGAGCTAATTATGAACATGCAGATGTTAAAGCACTGACCTATCCTGGATTTCCTACAGATTTACAATCTCCTATGACAAGTATGCTGACACAGGCAGAAGGGGTTAGTGTGCTTAGCGATTTCGTCTACAGCAACCGCTTCAAGCATGTGCCAGAGTTGGTAAGAATGGGCGCAAAGATTCGTGTTGAAGGCCGATCTGCAATTATTGAGGGCAGTAAACTTAATGCTGCTAAAGTAAAGGCAGCTGATCTGCGTGCGGGTGCAGCCCTTGTCATTGCCGGGTTAACAGTAGAGGATGGTATTACTGAAGTGACCGGCGTAGAGTATATTGATCGTGGTTATGATAATTTAGTGAGCAACCTTCGGCAACTTGGTGCTCATGTTTGGCGTGAGAATGAATAATATTAGGATATCCCGCTTGGAAGGAGTGTTAATTTGCGGCCAAACCGCATATTTCCTTCCATTTGGGGTAATACTAATCTAATGAGCATTTTAATAGAATCATATTTTTGCCTAGTAGATAGACTAGGAAGAACTCATTTAAAAATTGAATAGGTGGTTATTACATGGATCTTCAAATTTCCGATCTGGAAGAAATGAAGCTGACCGAGTTATATAAGCTGGCCAAGAAATACCAGATTCCTTATTACGGACAGCTGAAGAAACGGGAACTGATCTTTGCGATCCTTCGGGCACAGGCAGAGCAGAGCGGTCTCATGTTTATGGAAGGCGTACTAGAAATTTTGCCTGAGGGCTATGGATTTCTTAGGCCGATTAACTATTTGCCCAGTGCTGAAGATATTTACATCTCAGCTTCACAAATTCGTAAGTTTGATCTCAGAAGCGGAGATCTTGTGTCTGGTAAATGTCGGACACCAAAAGAAAATGAACGATATTTTGGCCTGCTTCAAGTCAATGCCGTTAATGGCGAGAACCCTGCTAGTGCAGCGGAGCGTCTTCATTTTCCAGCATTAACACCACTTTATCCGCAAGACAAGCTACCGCTTGAAACATCCCCTACTCATTTGTCTACCCGAATAATGGATTTGCTCGCTCCTGTAGGTTTGGGGCAGCGGGGTTTGATTGTAGCACCTCCAAAAGCAGGAAAAACGCTCCTCTTAAAAGAAATTGCCAATAGTATTTCCACTAATAATCCTGAGATTGAGCTCTTTGTATTGCTGATTGATGAACGTCCTGAAGAAGTAACCGATATGCAGCGTTCTGTAAAAGGCGAAGTGGTTGCATCGACGTTTGATGAGCTTCCAGAGAATCATATTAAAGTGGCTGAGCTTGTGTTGCAAAGGGCACTTCGTTTAGTTGAGCACAAGAAGGATGTAGTTATTCTTTTGGATAGCATTACGCGTCTGGCGCGTGCTTATAATCTGGTGGTTCCACCATCTGGACGTACACTTAGCGGGGGGATTGACCCGGCGGCTTTTCACCGGCCGAAGCGGTTTTTTGGTTCTGCACGGAATGTGGAAGAAGGCGGCTCATTAACTATTTTGGCAACAGCATTAATAGATACTGGCTCGCGTATGGATGATATTATATATGAAGAATTTAAGGGTACCGGTAATATGGAGCTTCATTTGGACCGCAAATTGGCGGAACGCCGGATATTCCCAGCTATCGATATTCGTCGTTCAGGTACACGTCGCGAAGAAGTGCTCTTGAGCAAAGAAGAACTGGATACGATTTGGGCGATTCGAAAAAATATGAACGAGTCCTACGATTTTGTGGAGGGATTCATCAAAAAGCTGCGTGATACGAAGACTAATGCTGAGTTCTTGGCATCCTTTGACGTTGCTGGGGCAAAAACAACACCAAACGGGACTGCAAGTAACGGGGGCACCTCCAACAGTGGTACAGCTGCTCGTCGTACCACGCGGGCGAAGACACCTTCAGTACCTACAACTTGAGAATTGATAATAAGAGGAGACTAACATGTATTTGGTATATGCCGACGGGCAAGGAAACGTATATGATCATCCCGAACTGTACGGGCTAGCCCGTAGTGGGGATATGATTGTTGAAATGCTGGAGGAAGAATTAATTCCATTACCAGAAGGTGCTACGCTCGTGGGGTTGCCTAGTACACGTGCTGTGGGTATGAATCCTGAGACGGGTGAAATGATGTCTTTGCCGGAAGGCTCGCAGGCTGTCGGAGCGCTGCTGCCGCAAGGCTACACTCGTCTATGTCTTCCTGGTTATGTGAAGACAGATAAGTCTTATAAGCTTCCTCTGTTTGGGTATTCGGCTGTAGTGTGGAAGGATGGCGGGTTCTATGTTGCGGCAGACCCTACCGATAATCCAGAGAAATGGAATCCACTTAATTGTGACAAAGAAGATCTTGAAGTCAGTGTTGGTGAGATGACAGCCAAATATCCTGATAACCGCCTCTATGAGCATCTTTCTAACTGTGCGCTTGGCTATGAATGCCTGACTTCCTCCAATACCTTTTTAGGGCGTTGGGAGGGCGGTGTACCCGTCTCTTATTCATGTAATGCTGGATGTTTTGGCTGTATTTCTGAGCAACCTGATGATAGCGGCTTTGTATCTCCGCAGACTCGGATGAATTTCCGGCCTACGGTCAACGAAATTTCACAAGTTATGTTGGAGCATTTAAAGACGCCTGAATCGATTATCAGCTTTGGACAAGGCTGTGAAGGGGAACCTTCCACGCAGGCAAAACTTATTATAGAAGCTATTCGTGAAGTGCGCTCGATTACTGATATGGGCTATATCAATATCAACACCAATGCGGGATTAAGCGATCATATGCGAGGAATCGTTGATGCTGGGCTCGATTTGATGCGTGTCAGCACAATCAGTGCCCTTGATGACCATTATAATGCTTATTACAAACCACGCGGTTATACATTGGCCAACGTAGAGAAATCTTTGAAATACGCTGCTTCGCAGGGTGTTTACACATCGATCAATTATCTGATCTTCCCTGGAGTGACTGATCGCGAAGAAGAGATTGAAGCGATGCTTGAGTTTGTAAGACGTACTGATCTGAAGCTTATTCAGATGCGCAATCTAAACATTGACCCGGAGAGTTATTTAGAGTTGATTCCTCCTGCCCAGGGTGAAATCCTTGGGATGAAGACGATGCTTGATATTTTCCGCGATGAACTGCCGGATGTAGTTATAGGCTCTTATACACATGTGCCACCAGCAGATATGGCGCGGGCTAAGCGGCGGGGAATTAATATTTAAGCAGCTAAAATGTAAAAATGAAACATATTGCCCAATTCGATATTTCGTGCTAAAATACCACAGTGTAATCATATAACTCTGGGTCCGCATGAGGCTTAGGGCATGAGAGGTGAAATTCAAAATGCAAGAAGCAATTCAACCAAAGTATAATGTAACTAAGGTAACCTGCGCATGTGGCAACACTTTCGAAGCTGGCTCTGTTAAACAAGAGCTTCGTGTCGAAATTTGCTCCAACTGCCATCCGTTCTTCACTGGCAAGCAGAAGTTCTTGGATGCCGGCGGTCGCGTTGATAAATTTAAGAAGAAATATGGTATCTAATTTGAATAGTCGCTTTGCGGCTTAACGGTTAGATTGAGCCCCCAGCTGTATAGCTGAGGGGCTCATTTTATGTCTTGGAGTTGATTTTTGTCCGAGCGTGAGCTATACTTATCTTCGCCGTGCTAGACGGGGAGGTAGCGGTGCCCTGTAACTCGCAATCCGCTGTAGCGAGGTTGAATTCCTGTTAGAGGTGCTATCGATGTGAGGCCTTGGTTCCTACGGGCTGTGTTGACAGTTGGGTCCTCCGCAATGAGTGCTTATGAACCTGGTCAGGTCCGGAAGGAAGCAGCCATAAGTAAGATTACTTTTGTGCCGGAGGGTGGCCTAACTCGAGCAGTCATGTAGGGTTGCCGCTTGGATCGTAGCCATCAATAACAGGTGCACGGTTTATAATTCTGTTTATCATAGCATCTTTGCCACAAGCAAAGATGCTTTTTGTTTTTGGTCAATAGCCGATGAATATAGTATAATAAATTTGCGACAAATGCCGGGAAAGCGGCAGCTTAAGAGAGGGTAATGCATAGTGGAACATATCGCGCTGTACCGTGCTTGGCGGCCGCAGTCGTTTCAAGACATGGTTGGACAACAGCACATTATCCAAACGCTGCAGAACGCAATTCGTGAACAGCGGGTTTCGCATGCCTATCTGTTCAGCGGTCCGCGGGGAACTGGTAAGACAAGTGCTGCTAAAGTCTTAGCTAAAGCGGTTAACTGTGAACGTGGGCCAGGTCCGGAACCTTGTAACGAATGTCCATCCTGCCTGCGAATCGCTGCTGGTAATGTAATGGATGTGCAGGAAATAGATGCGGCATCAAACCGGGGCGTAGAGGAGATCCGTGATCTGCGTGAAAAGGTGAAGTATGCACCTACCGAGGTGCGCCGTAAAGTGTATATCATTGATGAAGTGCATATGCTGACTACAGAAGCTTTTAATGCTCTATTAAAGACGTTGGAGGAACCGCCGTCACATGCGATGTTTATTCTTGCGACAACGGAACCTCACAAATTGCCAGCGACAATAATTTCCCGTTGTCAGCGTTTTGACTTCCGTAGAGTGGCGTTAGAAGAACAGACCGCCCATCTGACTGCTATTTGTGAGAAGGAAGGGATTACAGCGGATAACAACGCATTGCAGTATATTGCCCGTCTATCTGATGGTGGTATGCGTGATGCATTGAGCTTGCTGGATCAGATTTCATCCTTTACAGATGGTAATGTTACGTACGAGCAAGTGTTAGGAATGACAGGAGGAATTCCCTCCGAGCAATTTGCACGTCTTGCCACTGCCATATTGGAAGGTGATATGGGTCTTCTTCTGGAGCTCGTTGAGCAGCTTATGCATGAAGGTAAAAGTGCAGATAAATGCCTAGAGAATCTCATGTATTATTTCCGTGATTTATTGATGATTAAGATGGTACCCGAGGCCGATCAATTAACAGAGCGGGTGCTGAATTCTGCTGAATTTAAAGATATGGCCACCGCATTTTCTCGGGAGCGTCTATTTCAGATTGTAGATACAATCAATAAATACCTAGGTGAAATGAAATACGCAACACATCCTCAGACACTGTTTGAAGTGGCGCTGATGAAGCTTTGCAGCTTGCAGCAAGAGGTAAGTCAGAGCGCCGCATTTGCTCCGTTAGGTGAAACAAATGCCGGAGTAGGCGCGAATCATTCGAGCGTTGACTCTGGTGAACTGGATCTTCTCAAAAGACAGATCGCAGCACTGGAGAAGAAGCTGGAACAGGCAATGCAATCCGGTGGTATTTCCGGAGGAGGGCGTGATGGTGCTCCTGCACCGAAATCGCACGCGGTTCCAACACCGCGGGTTTCTTCAGCCTCAAAAATGCCTCCTAACGTAGATAAGTTTATTGCTGGTAAAGATAGTCCCGATTTTGCAGCTATCTATAAACAGTGGAGCCTTGTCCTGCAGGGAGTAAAAGAGGAAAAGGTAACGGTTCATGCATGGTTTGTAGACGGTGAGCCAGTATCGATTATGGAGGATGCGGTGCTTGTTGCATTCAAGAACACGATTCACCGCGATACTACGGAGAAGCCGGCAAACAGACAGGTTATTGAGAGTGTGCTTGCAGCGCGTCTAGGCAAACCTTATAGACTTGTAACCATGATGCTTCGTGACTGGAATGAAGCTGCCCAGAAGTCTGTGGGACAGACTGGCAAAGAAGAACTGCAATTGGAGCATGAACACGATACTGCAGAAGCTAAACCTGAACCTTGGATTGATGAGGCTATCCAGCTTTTTGGAGAAGACCTTGTTGTCATAAAAGAGTAATATAAACATACTAGCGCTAATTGCGCATTCCAAAGGAGAGACGATGTATGAATAATATGAACCAAATGATGAAGCAAGTTAAGAAAATGCAGGAGCAAATGCTTAAAGCTCAAGAGGAACTCGGAGGCAAGGTTATTGAGGGTTCATCAGGTGGCGGCGTAGTTACTGTTCAAGTAAACGGCCACAAAAAATTGCTGTCTATTCAAATTAAACCGGAAGCCGTTGATCCGGAAGATGTTGAAATGCTGCAAGATCTTGTAATCACTGCTGTAAATGATGCATTGACTCAAGCTGAAGAGCTTGCTAACAATGACATGGGTAAATTCACTGGTGGAATGAAGATCCCAGGCTTGTTCTAATAGCCCACTCCACTTCAGTCTAAAGGAGAATTATTAATTTGTATTATCCCGAACCGCTAGCTAAGCTGATCGATGCTTTTACGCGTTTGCCCGGGATTGGACCGAAGACAGCCGCCCGGTTAGCTTTTCATGTGCTTAACATGAAAGAGGATGAAGTCATTGATTTTGCAAAAGCGCTAGTAAGCGTCAAACGCAATCTTCACTATTGCTCGGTCTGCTGTAATATTACGGATACGGACCCATGCAAGATATGTCAGGACAAAACTAGAGATCCTTCAGTGATATGTGTGATTCAAGACTCTAAGGATTTGGTGGCTATAGAACGAACCAAGGAGTTTAATGGATATTACCATGTTCTTCAGGGTGCTATTTCACCTATGGAAGGTATCGGCCCTGATGATATTCGCCTGAAAGAATTATTGACCCGTCTGAGTGATGAGAGAGTAAGCGAGCTTATAATGGCGACTAACCCCAATATTGAGGGTGAAGCAACGGCGATGTACATTTCTCGTCTTGTTCGGCCGTTTGAGATTAAAATCACCAGGATAGCTCATGGCTTGCCTGTAGGTGGCGATCTTGAATACGCTGATGAAGTTACTTTGTCCAAAGCGTTGGAAGGCCGTCGCGAGCTATTCTAGCAGCTCTATAGTGGTATTTTTCAAAAAGGAAGCCCTCGGGTTTCCTTTTTTTTGTTCTAAGTTTGTCCCTATCCCGATATGAATGAGAATAACGAGATGTGTATTTTGCATCAAAATTATTCTGAGGAGGAATTGAAATGGGATGGTGGAGAGAGCTGTGGTGGGGAGTGGATAAGGAACAAGGCGCAAAGGAAAGTGAGGGATGGGAAACCCTCTTAGAGGTCCGTAAGGCGCATTCAGAGTGGGAGAGGGCGTACCTGATGTTCGACGAGGCGTTGGGACAGGATCAGATAGATTACGCAATATATATTTTGGAGGCTGCAGAACGTAAATATCAGATACATCTCAAACATGCAAAAAGCTTGGGGTTGAACAGCAGTCAAATATAAGGGCTTATAAATAAATGTATAAGGGGGATCTACATGCTTAGAATGATAGCTATGGGCGTATTGATATTATCCGTTATCCTATTAGGTTTAGTTGTATTTAGAAAAAAGCTGGGTTTTGGGTGGCTAAGTTTATTTGGGGTTCATTTGGTATTGGCTGCACTCGGGATATATGTAGTGAACTTCTCAGGTTTGCTCACGCAGGTGTATATCCCTTTGAACCCTGCAACTATAGGCGCAGTAACGGTTCTTGGGCTTCCTGGCGTGGTGATGTTACTCGGATTAAGAATAATTTTATTTTAATGCTTGACGTGGCTTTGAAAAATATGATACATTAAGTCTCGCCCGTTTGGACAAGCTGTTGATTAACAACTTGCTGAAATGGTCAAGCAAAAAAAGAAATTAAAAAAATGCTTGACGAAAACAAAGGCGCTGTGATATATTATAAAGGTCGCTGCTGACAAGCAACGACGACGAAAGAAGAGGCATTGATCTTTGAAAACTGAACAACGAGTGAGTGGGAAATCACGTAAGTGAAATCCGAATTAGAGAATTAATTTTCTCGTCAGATGTTTCAAAATGAGCATATCGCTCTTTTCAATACTAATTGGAGAGTTTGATCCTGGCTCAGGACGAACGCTGGCGGCGTGCCTAATACATGCAAGTCGAGCGGAGTCATTTTGAAAGCTTGCTTTCAAAATGACTTAGCGGCGGACGGGTGAGTAACACGTAGGCAACCTGCCCTTCAGACTGGGATAACTACCGGAAACGGTAGCTAATACCGGATAATTTCTTTTTTCTCCTGAGAGAAGAATGAAAGACGGAGCAATCTGTCACTGAGGGATGGGCCTGCGGCGCATTAGCTAGTTGGTGGGGTAACGGCCCACCAAGGCGACGATGCGTAGCCGACCTGAGAGGGTGAACGGCCACACTGGGACTGAGACACGGCCCAGACTCCTACGGGAGGCAGCAGTAGGGAATCTTCCGCAATGGGCGAAAGCCTGACGGAGCAACGCCGCGTGAGTGATGAAGGTTTTCGGATCGTAAAGCTCTGTTGCCAGGGAAGAACGTCCGGTGGAGTAACTGCTACCGGAGTGACGGTACCTGAGAAGAAAGCCCCGGCTAACTACGTGCCAGCAGCCGCGGTAATACGTAGGGGGCAAGCGTTGTCCGGAATTATTGGGCGTAAAGCGCGCGCAGGCGGCTATTTAAGTCTGGTGTTTAAACCTTGGGCTCAACCTGAGGTCGCACTGGAAACTGGGTGGCTTGAGTACAGAAGAGGAAAGTGGAATTCCACGTGTAGCGGTGAAATGCGTAGATATGTGGAGGAACACCAGTGGCGAAGGCGACTTTCTGGGCTGTAACTGACGCTGAGGCGCGAAAGCGTGGGGAGCAAACAGGATTAGATACCCTGGTAGTCCACGCCGTAAACGATGAGTGCTAGGTGTTAGGGGTTTCGATACCCTTGGTGCCGAAGTTAACACAGTAAGCACTCCGCCTGGGGAGTACGGTCGCAAGACTGAAACTCAAAGGAATTGACGGGGACCCGCACAAGCAGTGGAGTATGTGGTTTAATTCGAAGCAACGCGAAGAACCTTACCAGGTCTTGACATCCCTCTGAATCTGCTAGAGATAGCAGCGGCCTTCGGGACAGAGGAGACAGGTGGTGCATGGTTGTCGTCAGCTCGTGTCGTGAGATGTTGGGTTAAGTCCCGCAACGAGCGCAACCCTTAACTTTAGTTGCCAGCAGGTAATGCTGGGCACTCTAGAGTGACTGCCGGTGACAAACCGGAGGAAGGTGGGGATGACGTCAAATCATCATGCCCCTTATGACCTGGGCTACACACGTACTACAATGGCCGGTACAACGGGAAGCGAAGCCGCGAGGTGGAGCCAATCCCATCAAAGCCGGTCTCAGTTCGGATTGCAGGCTGCAACTCGCCTGCATGAAGTCGGAATTGCTAGTAATCGCGGATCAGCATGCCGCGGTGAATACGTTCCCGGGTCTTGTACACACCGCCCGTCACACCACGAGAGTTTACAACACCCGAAGTCGGTGGGGTAACCCGCAAGGGAGCCAGCCGCCGAAGGTGGGGTAGATGATTGGGGTGAAGTCGTAACAAGGTAGCCGTATCGGAAGGTGCGGCTGGATCACCTCCTTTCTATGGAGAATCGTTCTCTGCAATGAGGACATTCAAATCGGAAGCTAAGCTTCCACGATAGAACCCTCGGGTTCGAACACTCACTCGTGTTCAGTTTTGAAAGAGCAAGTCTCTTTCGTATGCGTTTGGTGGCGATAGCGGAGGGGTTCCACACGTACCCATCCCGAACACGACCGTTAAGCCCTCCAGCGCCGATGGTACTTGGACCGAAGGGTCCTGGGAGAGTAGGACGTTGCCAAGCGGACAACCAATTCATTGGTTGATTCACAATGTTATATATGTTATATGGGCTTTTAGCTCAGTTGGTTAGAGCGCACCTCTGATAAGGGTGAGGTCGGTGGTTCGAGTCCACCAAGGCCCACCATATAACATTATAGAGTAATTTTATGGGGCCATAGCTCAGCTGGGAGAGCGCCTGCCTTGCAAGCAGGAGGTCAGCGGTTCGATCCCGCTTGGCTCCACCATAAATTTTTAAATGAATAATTTTTTCAACTTGATCCTTGAAAACTGGATACCGAAACGAATTTGCGTTTTAGAACATCTTTTAGCAACTTGTGTAAACAAGTAAATGTTATTAGTGAGATTTTTCTTCGGAAGAATCAAGGTTAAGCTAATAAGAGCACACGGAGGATGCCTAGGCGCCAGGAGCCGACGAAGGACGTGGCGAACAACGAAACTGCCTCGGGGAGCTGTAAGCAAGCTTTGATCCGGGGGTGTCCGAATGGGGAAACCCAGCTGTGGTAATTCGCAGTTACTCATTTCTGAATACATAGGAAATGTAGAGGCAGACCAGGGGAACTGAAACATCTAAGTACCCTGAGGAAGAGAAAACAATAGTGATTCCGTCAGTAGCGGCGAGCGAACGCGGAACAGCCTAAACCTAAGAGCTTGCTCTTAGGGGTTGTGGGACGTCTCACATGGAGTTACAAAGGAATATGGTAGGCGAAGAGGTCTGGAAAGGCCCGCGATAGAGGTAAAAGCCCTGTAACCTAAACTGTATTCTCTCCGAGACGGATCCCGAGTAGTGCGGGGCACGTGAAACCCCGTATGAATCCAGCAGGACCATCTGCTAAGGCTAAATACTACCTGGCGACCGATAGTGAAACAGTACCGTGAGGGAAAGGTGAAAAGCACCCCGGAAGGGGAGTGAAATAGAACCTGAAACCGTGTGCTTACAAAAAGTCAGAGCCCGATCTATGGGTGATGGCGTGCCTTTTGTAGAATGAACCGGCGAGTTACGTTTAACATGCAAGGTTAAGCCGAGAAGGTGGAGCCGCAGCGAAAGCGAGTCTGAATAGGGCGATTTAGTATGTGGACGTAGACCCGAAACCGTGTGATCTACCCCTGTCCAGGGTGAAGGTGCGGTAACACGCACTGGAGGCCCGAACCCACGTACGTTGAAAAGTGCGGGGATGAGGTGGGGGTAGCGGAGAAATTCCAATCGAACTCGGAGATAGCTGGTTCTCCCCGAAATAGCTTTAGGGCTAGCCTCGGTATAAGAGTAGTGGAGGTAGAGCACTGATTGGGTGCGGGGTCCGCAAGGATTACCAAGCTCAGTCAAACTCCGAATGCCATATACTTATTGCCGGGAGTCAGACAGTGAGTGCTAAGATCCATTGTCAAAAGGGAAACAGCCCAGACCATCAGCTAAGGTCCCCAAGTGTGTGTTAAGTGGGAAAGGATGTGGAGTTGCACAGACAACCAGGATGTTGGCTTAGAAGCAGCCACCATTGAAAGAGTGCGTAATAGCTCACTGGTCGAGTGACTCTGCGCCGAAAATGTAACGGGGCTAAACACACCACCGAAGCTATGGCTAGATACGTATGTATCTGGGGTAGGGGAGCGTTGTGTAGGGGTTGAAGGTGTACTGAAAAGAGCGCTGGACACTACACAAGTGAGAATGCCGGTATGAGTAACGAAAAGATCAGTGAGAATCTGATCCGCCGAAAGCCCAAGGTTTCCTGAGGAAGGCTCGTCCGCTCAGGGTAAGTCGGGACCTAAGGCGAGGCCGAAAGGCGTAGTCGAAGGACAACAGTTTGAAATTACTGTACCACCGTAATCCGCTATGAGCGATGGGGTGACGCAGGAGGGTAGTGACGCGGACTGATGGATGTCCGTCTAAGCAGTGAGGCTGATGTGTAGGCAAATCCGCACATCGTTAAGGCTGGGCTGTGATGGGGAGCGAAAATTGTAGTAGCGAAGGTCATGATCTCACACTGCCAAGAAAAGCCTCTAGCCAGGAGAAGGTGCCCGTACCGCAAACCGACACAGGTAGGCGAGAAGAGAATTCTAAGGCGCGCGGAAGAACTCTCGTTAAGGAACTCGGCAAAATGACCCCGTAACTTCGGGAGAAGGGGTGCCCCGGTAGTGTGAATAGCACGAGGGGGCCGCAGTGAAAAGGCCCAAGCGACTGTTTAGCAAAAACACAGGTCTGTGCGAAGCCGCAAGGCGAAGTATACGGGCTGACGCCTGCCCGGTGCTGGAAGGTTAAGGGGAGTGGTTAGGGGTAACCCGAAGCTATGAACCGAAGCCCCAGTAAACGGCGGCCGTAACTATAACGGTCCTAAGGTAGCGAAATTCCTTGTCAGGTAAATTCTGACCCGCACGAATGGCGTAACGACTTGGGCGCTGTCTCAACGAGAGATCCGGTGAAATTTTAATACCTGTGAAGATGCAGGTTACCCGCGACAAGACGGAAAGACCCCATGGAGCTTTACTGCAGCTTGATATTGAATTTGGGTACGATCTGTACAGGATAGGTGGGAGCCGTAGAAATCGGAGCGCAAGCTTCGGTGGAGGCGCCGTTGGGATACCACCCTGATCGTATCTAGGTTCTAACCTAGTACCCTTACCGGGTACGGGGACCGTGTCAGGCGGGCAGTTTGACTGGGGCGGTCGCCTCCTAAAGAGTAACGGAGGCGTTCCAAGGTTCCCTCAGAATGGTTGGAAATCATTCGCAGAGTGCAAAGGCATAAGGGAGCTTGACTGCGAGACCTACAAGTCGAGCAGGGACGAAAGTCGGACTTAGTGATCCGGTGGTACCGCATGGAAGGGCCATCGCTCAACGGATAAAAGCTACCCTGGGGATAACAGGCTTATCTCCCCCAAGAGTCCACATCGACGGGGAGGTTTGGCACCTCGATGTCGGCTCATCGCATCCTGGGGCTGAAGTAGGTCCCAAGGGTTGGGCTGTTCGCCCATTAAAGCGGTACGCGAGCTGGGTTCAGAACGTCGTGAGACAGTTCGGTCCCTATCTGTCGTGGGCGCAGGAAATTTGAGAGGAGCTGTCCTTAGTACGAGAGGACCGGGATGGACGTACCGCTGGTGCACCAGTTGTTCCGCCAGGAGCATGGCTGGGTAGCTACGTACGGACGGGATAAGCGCTGAAAGCATCTAAGCGTGAAGCCCCCTCAAGATGAGATTTCCCAATTAGTAAGACCCCTTGAAGACGACGAGGTAGATAGGTTGGAGGTGGAAGTGCAGCAATGCATGGAGCTGACCAATACTAATCGGTCGAGGGCTTATCCTATACGTAGGATGCAGATTCGTTTCGGATTCAGTTTTCAGGGAGTCAAATTCCTGTTTGGATTGCTGTGGTACTGATATCGTTTGGAGAGATACCCAAGTGGCTATAAGGGGACCCTCTGCTAAGGGGTTAGACTGCGTAAGCGGTGCGTGGGTTCGAATCCCACTCTCTCCGCCATTTTCAATCCATAGCAATACTAATTATTGTGGCGGTGTAGCTCAGCTGGCTAGAGCGTACGGTTCATACCCGTGAGGTCGGGGGTTCGATCCCCTTCGCCGCTACCATAATACCTGGAGGCTTAGCTCAGCTGGGAGAGCATCTGCCTTACAAGCAGAGGGTCGGGGGTTCGATCCCCTCAGCCTCCACCATTTTCATCTTTTTAGAATTGCTTTTACACCGTGCCGGTGTAGCTCAACTGGTAGAGCAACTGACTTGTAATCAGTAGGTTGGGGGTTCAAGTCCTCTCGCCGGCACCATTTTTAATTAATGCGGAACCGTGGTGTAGTTGGCCTAACATGCCTGCCTGTCACGCAGGAGACCGCGGGTTCGAATCCCGTCGGTTCCGCCATTTTTTCCACAAAATGAGTGGGAAGTGTAAGACTTTTCCGCTTAATTGTCATGTAATCTTATGGCTCGGTAGCTCAGTCGGTAGAGCAGAGGACTGAAAATCCTCGTGTCGGCGGTTCGATTCCGTCCCGAGCCACCTTTTTTGGGGGATTAGCGAAGTGGCCAAACGCATCAGACTGTAAATCTGCTCACGTACGTGTTCGGTGGTTCGAATCCATCATCCCCCACCATTTATGAGCCATTAGCTCAGTTGGTAGAGCACCTGACTTTTAATCAGGGTGTCGAAGGTTCGAGTCCTTCATGGCTCATCCCAAACAGAAAGTCATCACCTTAGGGTGGTGGCTTTTTTTGTGTTTTTATGTCGTATTATAGTAGCGCGCTGCTGCAGTGATTAACATAATATTAGAGAATATGCTAAAATAGGCGAAAAGAGCAAAAGTGGTGGAGTATGGTGACTATGGATAGCGAAACATTGCGAAAAAAGTTAGAGCAGCTCACCGGAAAGAAAACCGGAATCAAGCAGTTAGGGAGGCAACATTCAGCTTCTCTTTTTAGCCTGGGATTGGAAGCACAAGAACAGCCGGTAATCCATGAAGGTCATCTTTGGGCACCATTATATGAGACTGATGGACGTGTAACCGCTGTCTGGGTGGAATTGGATGGACTTAACTCTTTGGAAATACAATTAGTGAATTATGCAGTTCGAAACTTTGCAATTGCACTAAAAGCTACTGGGGTTAGAGAAGAAGGGGAAGCGGAGGCTCGGCAGCTGGGTACCTGGTTGAACACCGAACTGGAGCAAGAGAAAAATGACTCTGAGATACCCGATGAGATGGCTCTAAAGGGACGTTTATTCGGAGATATGGTTCCATTCCTACTTAGCAGTGAGAATGCACATAGCCCGCAGATCACTTATCGTTCCTTAATGAAGCTGCTGCGCAGCTATTTTGAGAATGAAATTCTGCTTATACCTCTTCAAGAAAAAGAATGGTTAATATTGGCCCGGAAGGAACTACTCACGGGCGGAGATGATAAGGATGAGGAAGAAGAGAGTGTAGATGAAATTCTGGCTCAGACCAGTATGGGCTTACACGAACTGATAGCCAGCGAATGGGTAGGTGTATTCCATTTGGCTGTAGCTCCGGCTATAGTCCCTGTTAAGGGATTGACGGGATCCGTGGCCTTGCTGAGGGAGACCATTGTACTCGGACGTATTTTCCAAGTGGGTGAATATATTCATTTACCTTGGGAGCTGCATTTGGAACGTTTGGTTAACAGCATTCCTGATGCACGGCGTAAACAGTTACTTGGACAGATTGGCGACTATTCTTCCGTATTATCGGATAAAGAGATGCTGATGACCCTGGAGACGTTTTTTGAGATGGATTGTAATGTAAGTGAAACAGCCAAGAAGTTATATATTCATCGCAACACGCTTTTATACCGTCTGGACAAGATAAAACAGGAGACGGGTGCCGATGTGCGTAGCTTTGGGGACGCTGCTATTGTGAAGCTTACTATGCTTTTGTATAAAGTGACGAAAAGGAAATAGGTTTTTTGTGAACGTTACAAATAGCCACCGTGTCCCGTCTAGGGTAATATAAATGTACAAGGAAAAAAGAATTTTTCAATTAATCAATAATTAACTCGAGGGGGAAATACAATGGCAGGCGTACGTTTAGAGCATATTTTCAAAAAATACCCGGGTTCAGATAAAGCAACAGTAATGGATATCAATCTTGATATTAAAGATAAGGAATTTCTAGTATTGGTTGGACCATCCGGTTGCGGTAAATCCACAACTTTGCGTATGATCGCTGGTCTGGAAGAAATCTCCGAAGGTAAAATGTACATTGGCGATCGTGTAGTCAACGACGTTGCACCTAAAGACCGCGATATCGCGATGGTATTCCAATCCTACGCCCTGTATCCGCATATGAGCGTATACCAAAACATGGCTTTCGGTTTGAAACTTCGTAAAGTGAAGAAAGATGAAATCGACAAGAAAGTACGTGAAGCTGCTAGAATTCTCGATATCGAGCATTTGCTAGATCGTAAACCAAAAGCACTTTCCGGTGGTCAACGCCAACGTGTCGCTTTGGGACGCGCTATCGTACGTGATCCACAAGTCTTCTTGATGGATGAGCCTCTTTCCAACTTGGATGCTAAACTTCGTGGTCAAATGCGCGCTGAAATCACTAAACTGGTTAAACGCCTTGAAACCACTTGTATCTACGTAACGCATGACCAAACAGAAGCTATGACAATGGGTGACCGTATCGTAGTTATGTATGATGGTATCATTCAACAAGCTGCTTCCCCTGAAGAGTTGTACAATGAACCAACTAACCTGTTCGTAGCTGGATTTATCGGATCCCCTACAATGAACTTTATCAATGGTACTTTGTCCGAAGCAAACGGTTCTATCCGTTTCCGCGCTGAGAACCTTGATGTTGAAGTACCAGGCGGAAAAGCTCAAATCATCCGCAGCAAAGGCTACATTGGCAAAGAAGTAATTATGGGCGTTCGTCCAGAAGATATCCATGAAGAGCCAGTATTCTTGGAAGCTTCCCCGAACACAATCTTTACTTCATTGGTTGATGTAACTGAAAACCTTGGTCACGAAATGCTCCTTTACTTGAGCGGCCTTGGTAAATCTACTGTAATCGCTCGTGTAGATGGACGTTCCACTACTCGCGAAGGCAGCAAGCCAAAATTGGCTATCGATATGAACAAAGTTCACTTCTTCGATAAAGAATCCGAAGTTAACATTCTGTTGGGATAAGATCGCAGGATCTTTTCTCTCTTGATAAAGCCACCCGAAAGGGTGGCTTTATTGTTTAATTAGGGTCGTAATGGATAGGCGTTAAGATTGCATTCACAAGCGTTATCAATTAAGATAGCAGGAGAATTACCTCCGGAATTGTAATGAGATCGCTGTCAACCGGACGCAGTAAGCGGACATATACCGCAGGTGACGAAAGGACGAATTTACATGGCTAAGAAAGTAAAAGTATCTGAATTGGTACAACATTTTCAATTAGAGGTTATTTCCGGCCAGGAAGGTCTAAAACGACCTATTACGGTCGATGACCTGAATCGCCCTGGACTAGAGATTGCTGGTTATTTCGAATATTATCCGGAAGAACGTGTTCAACTATTAGGTAAGACAGAACTCGCATTCTTCTCCATGCTGCCTGAAGCTGAACGTAAAAGTAGGCTTCGTGGAATCTGTAATGACAATACCCCTTGTATCGTAATTACCCGTAGTTTGGATGTGCCACAGGAGTTAATTGATATAAGTAATGAAAAGGGACTTCCTGTGCTTCGTAGCTCGATGGCTACGACTATTTTCTCCAGCCGTTTGACGAGCTTCTTAGAAGGGAGATTAGCCCCTACAGCAACGATTCATGGTGTACTCTGTGATGTATATGGTGTAGGTATGCTGATTACTGGTAGTAGTGGTATTGGTAAGAGTGAGACAGCCCTTGAACTTGTAAAACGTGGACATAGACTGATCGCTGATGATGCCGTGGAAATCCGCCAGACTTCAGATAACCAGCTGCATGGTACAGCCCCTGAGTTGATCCGTCACTTGTTGGAAATTCGCGGAGTAGGTATCATTAACGTAATGACACTTTTTGGTGCGGGTGCTATCCGTAATCATAAACGGATTACACTTGTCGTTAGATTAGAGGCTTGGCAGCAAGACAAGCAGTATGACCGGCTTGGACTTGATGAGGAAACAACGCGGATTATTGATACCGATGTTCCACTTGTAACCATTCCTGTACGTCCAGGACGTAACCTTGCCGTTATTATTGAGGTTGCTGCGATGAACTATCGCCTGAAGCAAATGGGCTTTAATGCAGCCCTGCAGTTTACGAATAAGTTAACTGCGACCATATCTGAGGATATGGACGATCTCGATTAGGAGTGTGAGACAATGTTCCCATTAGCAATAGATCCTATTGTATTCTCAATTGGATCACTACCTGTACACTGGTACGGGTTAATACTAGGGGTCGGTGCACTCGCGGGATTATTTCTTGCGATCCGCGAGGGCAAACGGTTCGGAATCCCGCAAGAATTCTTTATGGATATGCTGCTACTGGGTGTACCCTCGGCAATTATAGGGGCACGGATTTATTTTGTAGCTTTTAAATGGGACGATTATAAGCATAATCTGATAGACGTCTTTAAGATCTGGAATGGCGGCATCGCCATTTACGGCGCATTAATAGGAGCGATTATTTGCGGAATTATTTATTTCCGTTATAAGGGTTACCCTTTCTGGCGTATTGTTGATATTTGTGCACCTGGACTACTGGCGGGTCAAATGATTGGCCGCTGGGGAAACTTTGTCAACCAAGAGGCATACGGCAGCGTAGTTGAGGAATCTTTTTTACGGGATAAACTGCATTTACCTGACTTCATCGTTAATCAAATGTACATAGGAGATGCTTTTCATCATCCGACCTTCCTGTATGAATCTCTTTGGAGCTTACTAGGGATTGCGTTATTGATGGTTCTCCGTCGTCAGAAGTTTGTACGTGCTGGAGAAATCTTTATGTCTTACTTTATATGGTATTCCATCGGTCGGTTCTTCATCGAGGCTGTGCGTACTGACAGTTTAGCTTTTAACGGAAGTGCAGGACTGGCTTCGTTTATAAACGGCTTATGGAGTCCGATGGAATGGTTAGGTTTTGAACAAGGATATCTGGATCCTGCCTATGGTAATATTCGTATTTCTCAGCTGCTTTCTCTACTTATTATTGTGGCAGCTATATTGCTGATCGTTATTCGCAGAGTAACCGGAGAGCCTAAAGCACATTATTCTGACCCTATCGTATGTACTAAACCGATCCAAGCAGATACTGTAGTGCCAGAAAGCGCAGTAAATACACCGCAGAAAACTCGTCAAGGAACACAACCTGAGCAAGGACAGCCAGCGGATGGAGATAAGAAGGAGCAGTAAAACTTATGATAGAATGCGTTCTTTTTGATCTGGATGGAACGATTGTCGATACGAATGAGCTAATCATTAGTTCATTTATGTACGCGCTGAAGGACAATGGTCTGGCTCCACTGACCAGAGAAGAGATAATTCCGCATATGGGAACAACCCTTCAGCAACAGATGAGAGTATTCCCTGGACTAGAGGATGTAAATGGTACGTTAGAAAAGTCCTATCGTTCTTATAATAATGAGCATCATGATGAGTTAGTGCGGTCCTTCCCGCTTGTAAAGGAGACCATTGAGGAGCTCTCGCGTCGTGGGATCAAACTTGGGATTGTAACTACTAAGATCCGTCCAACAACGATCAAGACTCTGGAAAGGTTCGATTTGCTTAAGTACATGGATACGATTGTGACTGTGAACGATGTTACTGAACCAAAGCCACATCCGGAGCCCGTTCTGACAGCGGTCAAAAACCTTGGCGTTGATCCTCGTAAAACCTTAATGATAGGTGACAGTGCGGTTGATATTCAATCAGCCAAAGCTGCCGGTGTATACGCTGTTGGAGTATCTTGGTCTTTGAAGGGCGAGGATACGCTCCGCAAGTATGATCCGGACTTTATCATCCATAACATGAAGGATATTATAGAAATTATGGAGCGAGGAACGAATGAATCGTGAGAAACGTAACCCGTTATCCAGTAGAAGGTCATAACTCACTTTGGTATATTTACCGTACGGTCAGCCCTTGGAAGGGTGTCCGCAACTTTATTTTTATTCAGATTGCCCGCTATTGTCCGATTCTACCGTTAAAGAATTGGATCTATCGACGGATGCTGGGGATGAAGGTTGGTAAACACACGGCTTTTGGTCTTATGGCAATGGTGGATGTGTTTTTTCCGGAGAAAATAACGGTAGGTGAGAATTCTATTATTGGTTATAACACGACGATTCTGGCGCATGAGTATCTGATCAAGGAATATCGCCTGGGCGAAGTGGTGATCGGTGAAAATGTATTGATCGGCGCGAATACAACGATTCTTCCCGGTGTAACCATTGGAGATTGGGCAGTTATAGCTGCTGGCTCCGTGGTGCACAAAAATGTGGCGGCTGGCTCTTTTGTCGGAGGCAATCCTCTGCGAGAGCTGCGCCCCTCTTCAACGGAAGAACATGCGGAACAAGTGTAAACGATGCTTTTTTAACCCTGCAGTTACATATTGCGTTTTTTTAGCGCAGGTTCTGCAGGGTTTCTTGCGTCTTAGAGAAGATTATTAAGGAAACTTTAAGTTCTTCTTAAGTTTTTAGAACAGATACATTCGATATAATTAGCGTTAGTGATAAGGCGAATCCCACGCTAGGCATTCAGCTTCAAATATCAGAATGTAAAATCAGCAGGTGCAGGCTTCCTGGTATTTTCAGTTTCCACATTCCGCTTAGCGTCTCTATGAACAACCATCATAGTAGAGAAGAGGAATATAATATGAACACTGCGAGACAGGAAAGGCTGCCCCAGCTGGATATTTTCAGAGCATTAGCGATCTTAGGCGTATTGCATGTGCATTCCTCATCTTTTGCCGCTGGAGAGCAGGCACTGCATTCCCCTTATTATTACTGGCTGAACTGGATCAACATTTTCTTTAAATTCGGTACGCCCTCATTTATTTTTCTGAGCAGCTTTGTATTGTTTTATAATTATTATGGGCGTCCTGTGACACGCAGCTTGATTATTAATTTCTACCGTCGTCGATTAAAGTATATTTTATTACCTTATCTGCTAGCCTCTATGGGCTATTACGCACTAACCTTATATGTGAACGGACGATTGACCCAGAACCTCGGTGGCAACCTGTACAGCTTTATTAGAGCGTTATTCTCAGGTTCCGCATATGCGCATTTGTATTTTGTATTTATCAGCATTCAGTTTTATTTGCTTTTTCCAGTACTGCTTAAGCTACTCCAGAGTTCCCGCTTTTTAATTAAATGGGCGGTTCCGCTCGGATTGGCACTTCAGTGGGGGTTTATTTTCTGGAATAAATACGAACTGCACATTGTTGAAAAAGGGAGCCTCGCGATCTCTTATCTGGCTTATTATATGATGGGTGCTTATATCGCAATTCACTTTGAGAAGGTGAAGACTTGGCTGATGAAGCCATGGAGAGAGCTAACTGCCAGGCAAAAAGGATGGACTGCCCTGTTAGTGAGCGGGTGGTTAATTGCAGCCTTTATCCATGTGCAGCTATGGTATGTGGCCCGCCATTTTGGGGTGTGGACGGATTCGCTGTGGTACGAGCTATTATGGAATGTCCATACGATGTTATCAGCATTGGTTCTGTTGTATGCTACATTCCTGATCTATCGTAAGGCCTCTCGCGGGATTGTTGCTTTTTTAACACGTTTGGGTGAACTCTCATTTGCGATATATTTGATTCATCCGCTATTGCTGGCGGTATATCGCAGGTTCCGATATCAGATTCCCCTAGAGTCGCTAACATATGTTTTGTTCATCTACGGAGGGCTTGTGGTCGCACTGGGAGGGAGCTGGCTTATTGTGCAGTTTGCTTTCCGGCGAGTCCCGGGTTCATGGATTATTTTTGGAAGCGTGCCTCGCTCTTTGGAATCCAGTCCGCAGGAAAAGTCAGGTTATATCCCTGAGGAACGGGCAAAGGGGTTCGTGCAGCAGGAGAAATAGCGTTAGAAGAAGGTCTGATACACGCACACGCTTAAACGTGGGGAAGTAGCCTTCATAATATTTGATTAAAAAGGCATCACTTCGATGCGGAGCTTAACAGGAGGAAAGATTATGAGACAAAAAGAAAGAATTCCGCAGCTGGATATTTTTCGGGCGATTGCTATTTTTGCAGTGCTGGCTATTCATGCTACTTCACGAACGTTGGCGGAGACACTAGGTACAAACATGTTTCATCCGTTCTTATTTATTAATAAATTCAGCCAGTTCGCCGTACCTTCATTCATATTTTTGAGTGGGTTCGTGCTCTTCTATAACTATATTGACCGTCCGCTGGGTGGCAAAACGCTAGGAAAGTTCTACACTAGAAGGCTGCTTTATATTATTGTGCCTTATGTAGTATTTTCACTGCTGTATTTTGCGTTAAAAATGAATGCCGGGAATACTTGGGGCTTACCTCCGGGGGAGATGGCTTCTAAGCTATGGAAGTATTTATGGACAGGAACGGCATATACGCATCTGTATTATATTATTATCATTATTCAGTTTTACGTGTTATTTCCGCTTATTTTGTGGTGTTTGCAAAAGGTTCGTCATCTGGCGGCTTGGGCGCCACTGATCGGGTTATTACTACAGTGGGGTTTTGTGCTGCTGAATAAATACATGACCAATCACGGGTATTGGCAGTTATCCAAGGGGAGTCTGGCGATCACTTATTTCTCGTATTTCCTGCTGGGTGCTGGGATTGCAGTGTATTACTCTTCTTTGAAAAAATGGTTAGTGCCTTCACGTGAAGGCTGGCGCGCCGGTAAAGGTCCGGTTTGGATTACGTTGTGGTTGTTATGGATTGTAGCAGGGGTTGTTCATGTTGAGCTATGGTTTAACAATTACACGAAAAAAACTGTCATCAACAGCTTATGGTATGAGGGTTTCTCTAATTTACATGCGCTGCTCTCTTGTGTGGTGCTGTTGCAAATCTCCTTCTTGCTCTATGGGGCGGGTCGTAGCTTGCTGACAAGACTTTTGGTATCTGTGGGAGCATGCTCCTTCGGAATTTATCTATTGCACCCTCTGCTGCTGTATTTCTATAGAAAATTACCGTTTCACGGGGGTTCTCTTGCGTACATCGCAGCGATTGTAGGAGGATGGCTTGTTGCGCTGCTGGTTTCATGGCTGGCAGTGGCTCTCGTCTTCCGGTATGTGCCTGCGTCTTGGATTATTTTCGGATCAGGCGCACCAAAGAAAGCAAAAACAGGCTCCATAAGCGCATAGTCTACTGCTAGGTAATATAAAAGCGCCGGTCTCCCGTATATGCGGGTTGACCGGCGCTTTTATATTTTGTCTATTCTCCAGCTTGTTCCCGCTGAAACTCCGCAATAGCTTGATACTGGCTTTCCAGACTACGGTAGACGGAAATATAAATCGGCAGCAGCTGCTTGTACACTTTGGTATGTTCATCAATCGGATCATGCTGGTAAGTTGAACCGATCATGTCGAATACAACATCGAAGGAGTCCACACGGCCCGTTGCGTAAAGACCAAGCACTACTGCTCCGAGGCAGGAGCTTTCGATACTCTCCGGAATGATGACCTCTTGATCAAAAATATCAGACATCATCTGCCGCCAGACTGAGGAGCGGGCGAAGCCGCCTGTAGCCAGAATTTTGCTAGGACGCCCGATTTGCTCTTCCATAGCCAGTAGAACCATATACATATTGAAAATCACGCCTTCTAGTACCGAGCGAATCATATGCTCCTTATGGTGATTCATCGAAAGGCCGAAGAAGGAGCCACGAGCATCAGGATTCCACAGCGGTGCCCGTTCACCAGTTAAGTAAGGATGGAACAGAAGACCACCGCTACCTGCCGGAACTTGTTCCGCGATGCGCGTTAGAACCTCGTAAGGGTCAATGCCAAGACGTTTGGCGGTTTCGACTTCAGAAGCAGCGAACTCATCCCGTACCCAGCGGAACAGCATACCGCCGTTATTAACGGGCCCTCCGATCACCCAATGTTTTGGGGTTAAGTTATAACAGAAGGTCCGTCCTTTAGGGTCGGTAAGCGGGTTATCCACTACGGTGCGAATCGCTCCGCTTGTTCCAATCGTTGCGGCCACTACACCGGGTTTAATCGCGCCTACGCCAAGGTTGGACAAGACGCCATCACTGGCTCCTACGACAAAAGGTGTAGTCGGGAGCAGTAACAGCTCCTCTGCTAGACCGGGAAGCAGGCCTTGCATGATCTCTGTGGTGGGAACAAGCCGTGAGAGTTGATCTGGTGAAATATGGGCTATCTCCAGGGCCTCTTTATCCCACTCCAAAAGTTCAAGGTTGAGCATGCCTGTAGAAGAGGCAATGGAATGATCGATGATGTATTCGCCGAACAGCCGAGCGAATATGTATTCTTTTATAGAAATGAATTTATAGGTTTGTTGAAACAACTCAGGCTGCTCATCCCGAAGCCACATTAGCTTGGTAATCGGTGACATAGGATGAATAGGCGTTCCTGTGCGCAAATACAACTCATGTCCGTTAAACTCGTTCTTCAGGCGAAGTGCAGACCCGGCACTACGGTTGTCAGCCCAAGTGATGCAGGCGGTAAGTGGTTTACCCAGCTGATCAATTGCAATGACACTGTGCATGGCTGAACTGAAGGAGACGAATAGGATCTTATCTGGAGATACGGCGCTTTGCCGCATGACATTAGAGAGGGTATGAAACACTGCACGTAGGATTTGCTCTGGGTCCTGCTCCGCTATAGAAGGGGAGGGTTGATGCAAGGGATAACCCATATTCGCTTGTGCAACTATGGCTCCATTCTCCTCGAAGAGAACTGCCTTTGTACTTGTAGTACCAATATCAACGCCAATCATATAGGATTTAGTCAAGCGTTAGCCCTTCTTTCTAGGTGAAAGTATATTTTTAGAACACCAATTACAAAATTATGAAGTACAATCGTATTAGCTCATTATAGTATTCGATAAGCGGGGAGGCAAAAATAAAGAAAATGCCAAACGCTCGACTAAGGGTTTGATTGACGAAAAAGCAGTGAGCATGATACGATATTGAAAATACTTTAATTTGCTACCACTTTACCATAGTAAAGTAAACATAAACAGTATCTAATGATAACTGACGAGGTGAACAATGAAGATGTCCAAACCAAAGGGATTTGAGAAGCCGTCTGGCGTTCGGGACTATCTGCCCCGGGCCGTAACGAAATTGCGCAAAATTGAGAACGATGTACTGCATTGCATGAGTCGCTGGGGATATCAGCAAATGATGACTCCAACGTTGGAATATTACGATACAGTTGGCGTGGCTAGCTCTACGTCCGACCAGAAGCTCTATAAATTACTTAACAATCGTGGTCAGGCTTTGGTGCTTCGATCAGAAATGACTGCCCCGGTTGCCCGTGTTGTTGCCTCTCTATTAAAGGATGAGCCACTGCCATTGCGTCTGTCATATCACGCGAATGTATTCCGTGCCATTGAGGAAGAAGCGGGGCGGGAAGCGGAGTTCTTCCAGACAGGTGTAGAGCTGGTAGGTGATGATTCACCTGAAGCTGATGCGGAGGTAGTTGCGCTTGCTATTTCTTCGCTGCAAGCCGCGGGTGTGAAGTCTTTTAAGATCGCTATGGGGCATGTAGGCTTTCTAAATGGGTTATTTCAAGAGGCACTTCCTGAACTGCCTGAGGCTCAAGAGGAGCTGAAAAGTCATTTGCTGGGCCGTGACTATGTTTCTTTCCGGGAGACTTTACGGCGGCTGGATCTTACAGAAGCGCAGAAGAACGAACTGGATGGGCTGCTGCGTCTGCGCGGAGGCAAGGAGATTTGTGGACAGGCGCTAGAGCTGAGCAATCATCCGCTCGCGCGTCATTCGATTGATCATTTGTGCAAGGTGTGGGAGGTGCTGGTCTCTTACGGCGTATCACAGCATGTACTGATTGACCTGACGATGATCGGGGACTTTTCCTATTATACTGGCATGACTTTTGAAGGTTATGCAGCGGAATTAGGATTTCCGGTATGCAGTGGTGGTAGATACGACAATCTGCTGCAACAGTTTGGGCGTCCGATCCCATCCACAGGATTTTCCTTAAAAACGAATCGCATCCTGGATGGTGTAACTGGAGTGGTCGAAGAGGAAGAGCTGCCTATTTTGATCCAATATGATGCGATTCGCAGAAAAGAAGGCTTGGAAGAGGCAACACGCCTGCGGTCAGAGGGTCATGCAGTCGTTACTAGACTTGCTGCAGGTCCAGAAGAGCTTGAAACGGTGAAGCGTTTGGATACGGACACGGTTGAAGCAGAGGGTGTACGGTACGGTGAGATCTATACATTCGTATCTTTTGTAAGTGAGCATGGCTGAGGATATCGCTAGTACAAAAAGCGATTAACATAAATTTTGCATGGAGATGGAAAAGGAGGCAACTTAACAATGGCACAGATATTGAAGGTGGCTATGCCAAAAGGCCGGATTTACGAAAAGGCTGCTGAGCTGTTCCGCCAGGCAGGTCTTCCGATTCCACCGGACGGTGAGGCATCACGCAAGCTTGTTATTCCGCTGCCTGAGGCAGGGATGGAGTTTATATTGGCGAAACCAGTAGATGTACCTACATATGTAGAATATGGCGTGGCGGATATTGGGATCGTGGGCAAGGATGTTTTGCTGGAGGAAGATCGTGATGTATACGAGCTGCTTGATCTTGGCATTGCCCGCTGCCGGATGTCGATCATCGGATTGCCGAACTGGCAGCCGGGAATTCAGCAGCGTGTAGCGACGAAATATCCGAATGTAGCTTCAAGGTATTTTAGGGAGCAGGGCCAACAGGTCGAGGTAGTGAAGCTGAATGGATCCATCGAGCTTGCACCACTGATTGGTCTGGCCGATCGTATTGTGGATATGGTAGAGACCGGGCAAACGCTGCGGGACAACGGATTAATCGAAATGAAGAGTATATTCGAAATTACAAGCCGCCTGGTGGCAAATCGTGTGAGCTATCGGATGAAAAATGAAGAGATACAGCAACTGTGTGACCGACTACAGGCAGTTATAGGGCAACCTAATTTGCGGTAGGCGGCAACAGATGTTAGGGGTAAAGGGAGGAACCAGCGATGAAGGTTGTGTCGAGCAAGGACTTTAAGCTAGAGCGGGAAGTGGAGTATGGTACGCCAGAGCAAAATCAGGCGGTAAAGGAAATTGTGGCCGCCATTAAAAAAGAAGGAGACACAGCGCTTCTTCGCTATACGGAGCAATTTGACCGGGTTGCACTTACGCCGAATCAACTGCGGGTAACGCCGGAAGAGCTTCAGGCAGCGTATGGCCGAGTAGAGCAATCTTTCGTATCTGCCATTCAAGCAGCTGCAGCCAATATCCGGGCGTTCCATGCCAGACAGAAACGGAATTCATGGATGGATTTGCAGCCGGATGGCACGATTCTGGGGCAGATTATTCGTCCGCTGAAGCGGGTAGGGGTATATGTACCTGGTGGCAAAGCAGCTTATCCCTCCTCGGTGCTGATGAACGTGATCCCAGCACAGATCGCGGGTGTGCCGGAGATCGTCATGGTGACTCCGCCATCCACCGGCGGCAAGGAAGGGATTGACCCTTATATCCTGGTTGCTGCCGCAGAAGCAGGTGTGAATGAAATCTACCGTGTGGGCGGAGCACAGGCGGTAGCTGCTTTGGCTTTTGGTACGGAGAGCATAGCGCCGGTAGATAAAATATGTGGGCCTGGCAACATATACGTTGCGCTGGCTAAACGCGAGGTATATGGCGCCGTGGATATCGACAGTATCGCGGGTCCAAGCGAAATTGTCGTGCTGGCAGATGAGACCGCTGAGCCGGCTTATGTCGCAGCGGATCTACTCTCGCAGGCCGAGCATGACGAGATGGCCTCGGCGATTCTGGTCACGCCATCGCAGAGCCTGGCGGATAACGTGGCGGCCGAAGTGGAGCGTCAGCTGCAAGAGCTGCCGCGTCAGGCGATCGCCCGTTCTTCGGTAGAGAATTACGGCGCGATCATTGTTGTGGAATCTATGGAGGAAGGGATCTCCGTAGTGAATAGACTGGCACCAGAGCATCTGGAGATTGTTGTCGAAGATCCTATGGGCCTCGTAGGCAGCATTGAGAATGCTGGAGCCATCTTCCTGGGAGCGTATAGCTCCGAGCCCGTGGGTGATTATTTTGCCGGGCCAAATCATATTATCCCAACCAATGGGACCGCACGTTTCTCGTCACCAGTGGATGTGGATGATTTTATTAAAAAATCAAGTCTGATCTATTACAGTAAGGAAGCACTCTTGCGTGATGGGAAGACCATTATAGAGCTGGCACGTCGCGAAGGCTTAGAAGGCCACGCACGAGCCATTGAGATTCGACTCAAGAACGAAGGAAAAGGTGGAGACGGATATGGAGAACAATAACGAACAGGCCCTGCGCCAAGCTGGATTAAGCCGTAAAACAAACGAGACGGATATAAAGTTGTCTCTTAACGTAGATGGAAGTGGAGTTTCAGAGCTGGAGACGGATGTTCCTTTTCTGAATCATATGTTGGATCTGTTCACGAAGCACGGACAATTTGACCTGTCTGTACAGGCGCGTGGAGACATCGAGATTGATGACCACCATACTGTTGAAGACATTGGGATCTGCCTAGGGCAGGCACTGCACGAAGCACTGGGTGATAAAAAAGGAATCAAACGTTATGCGAGTGTTTTTGTACCGATGGATGAGGCGTTGGCGCAGGTTGTGATCGATATCAGCAATCGCCCGCACTTTGAATATCGTGCAACCTATCCTTCACAGCAGGTGGGCAGCTTTTCGACGGAGCTTGTTCAGGAGTTCCTGTGGAAGTTCGCGCTCGAAGCACGGATTACGTTACATGTTATCGTACACTACGGTTCTAACACACACCACATGATTGAGGCTGTATTCAAAGCGCTTGGACGGGCGCTGGATGAGGCAACATTGATTGATCCCCGTGTGAAGGGTGTGCCTTCTACGAAGGGAGTGCTGTAGGATGACTGTTGCAATCGTCGATTATGGCATGGGCAACCTGCACAGTGTGAGTAAGGCGGTAGAACGTCTCGGTTATGAGTGTTTAGTGACGGGTGATGCCGAGCAAATTCTCGCTGCTGATAGTGTCATTCTGCCAGGTGTCGGTGCATTTGGCGATGCGATGGGGCATCTGCGGGAGAATGGTTTGGATCTTGTCGTCAAACAGGTAGCCGCTGGAGAGCAGCCTCTGCTTGGGATCTGTCTTGGTATGCAGCTGTTGTTTAGCACCGGTGAAGAGCATGGCAGCCATGAGGGGTTAGATATTCTCTCGGGTTCAGTGGTGCGGTTCGCTCCTAGAGATGGCTATAAGGTGCCGCATATGGGGTGGAACAAGCTTAGCTTTAGACAGCCGGAGAATCCGCTTTTTGTTGGCCTTGAGGAGGGGCATGTGTATTTTGTCCACTCTTATCACGCGCTTGTAGCAAAAGAGAGTGATCTGCTGGCTGTCACAGATTACGGTTACCCAGTCACGGCTATTGTCGGGCAAGATAATGTGTTCGGTATGCAGTTCCATCCGGAAAAAAGCGGAGAGCTGGGAATCAAGCTGTTGGGTAATTTTTTGAAATATAAGAAAGTATAAGTTTCACAATATACTTTATCCTTATATTTCTCGCTTAAACGCTTACCGTCCTTATAAGGACGACGAAGGCGTTTATACTTGAAGATTAAGAGAGAGCGGGCGTAAGCCACGCTATAAATATAATGTAACGAAAGTGGGGAGCGCCAAATGTCTTCTTTTATTGTATATCCGGCGATTGATATCCGGGATGGAAAGTGCGTCAGGCTGCAGCAGGGGGATTACAATCAGGAAACGATATACAATGATAGTCCACTAAAGGTGGCAAAATCATGGGAAGAGCAAGGTGGAAAGTTCATTCATTTGGTGGACTTAGATGGTGCGAAAGCAGGTCATCCTGTGAACGATGCGATCATCGGTGCTATTGCTGCTAATGCTAACGTTCCTGTGCAGGTGGGCGGCGGTCTTCGCAATCTTGCGGACGTAGAGAAATTGCTCGGACTTGGCGTTAGCCGCGTCATTATCGGTACTGCTGCGATTAACGATCATGCTTTTACCGAAGAGGTATTGGCAAAATACGGCGATAAAGTAGCGATTGGCATTGATGCGCGCAACGGTTATGTTGCTACACACGGCTGGCTGAACACTTCCGAAGTTCGTGCTGAAGCTCTTGCCAAAGAATTGGCGGCAAAAGGAGCCGAGACGTTCATTTACACCGACATCTCCCGTGACGGGATGATGCAGGGGCCGAACGTGGACGGTATCCTGTCCATGGCGCAAGCCAGCGGTAAAACAGTGATCGCCTCCGGCGGAGTCACCAGTCTTGATGATCTGTTGCGTCTGAACGTGCACAGCGGCAGTGGTGTAGGTGGAGCTATTGTTGGCAAGGCGTTATACACGGGCAATATTGATCTTTCTGAAGCTTTGCGAGCGCTTGGGCAGAAGTAGCGTTGGGCGAACGCGCTAATTGATGAGCGGATGAACAAAAAGACGACATGAGCTAGCCATGGAATAGTGGATCAATGAAACAGACAGAACCAACAGTGGGTTAAAGAAATAGACTTAACAGTAACGTAGTGAACACATATCACCAAATCACCAAATCACCAAACTAAATTAATAGACGAGCGAATGAACAAAAAGACAATAGATGAACTGGCCAATGAGCAGTGGGTAAAAGAAATAGGTGTAATGAATAAAGTAGCAAATCACCAATGACCAAACTAATTAATAGACGAGCGAATGAACAAAAAGACAACAGTTGAGCAATCCAATGAGCAGTGGATAAAAGAAATAGACGTAACAGTAAATGAGTAACTAATAATAATTAAATGAACGCACAGAGAAGCAAACTAGCAAAAGTTTAAACGACCAAACGAACAAACGACCAAACAAGTAAACCAGCAAATGGGCTTAACAACAAACCAACAAAGCAACAAAAGAGCTAAAACAAACCAGCTGACCAATAAAGCAACAAACCCAACTAGCTAATGTGTTTCACTTTGTACAATCAAAACTGGTTAAAAATCTCCTTTTCGTGAATTCTAAAGGAAATTATTGTATGAAATGCAACAGACTGCTCAACTAGAGGGTATGAGTTCGATTCTATTGCACTGAGTGCAATAGAATGTTGAACTAAGCTGGTTATCGGCTAAAACCCGCTGCACAATCTGCTACAATAGGCGTAATTAGGCGGCGGGAAGGGTATTTTTCCTCGGATGATGATTTAAGTGTACTTTATACAGCTATTTTTCACATTTAGAGCTGATTAGCTAATTTAGTTGTATTTCGTGCAGCTATAACTCAGAGATGAGTTGATTTATAAGCTCATCCTCAGATTTAGTTGTACGAAATGCAGTTAAAAGAGTGGCTTGCAAAAAGGCTGATAAAATAACTGCACGTTGTGCAACTAAATACTCGTGGGCTTGCAGGTGGCGCGAGCCCTTCCGACCACATAAGGGCCAAAACCGCGGAACATGAAGGTGTTATGGATCTAGGAAGCGGCCCCGAAGGGGTTAGCGATCATAGCACATGTTCAGTAGTGTGGGCTATGGTTCAGCCGGGTGGGCTATGATCCGCCATGCCAACAATCAAGGTTTCCAAAGGGCAGCGGCCCTTGGGCTCCCCCTGGGCTAAGAGGGCTTTAGGGGGACCGACACACTTTAGGCGTTTGAAACGCTTTTTAAAGAAAGGGGGATTTCATAATGTTAGCAAAACGTATCATCCCTTGTCTTGACGTTAAGGATGGACGGGTAGTCAAAGGCGTTAACTTTGTGAATCTGCGTGATGCTGGAGATCCGGTAGAGCTAGCGGCACTGTATGACCGCGAGGGCGCAGACGAGCTTGTGTTTCTAGATATATCGGCTTCCGTAGAAGGTAGAGCAACGATGATCGAGGTTGTGCGGCAGACCGCCGGTGAGATTGCCATTCCTTTTACAGTGGGTGGAGGGATCTCTACAACTGATGATATGAAAAGGATTCTTCGTGCAGGCGCAGACAAAATCGGCATTAATACGGCAGCCATCACTAATCCTCAGTTAATTTTGGAGGGTGCTCGCCGATTTGGCTCCCAGTGTATTGTAGTAGCGATAGATGCTAAATATAATGAGGCTTTTGGTGAATGGGAAGTGTACACTCATGGCGGGCGTAAGCCCACCGGCATCCGTGCTCTGGCTTGGGCTAAAGAAGCTGAAAAGCTGGGCGCAGGCGAGATTTTGCTCACTAGTATGGATGCAGATGGCACAAAAGACGGCTTCGATCTGAAGCTAACCTCGGCAGTATGCGATTTGCTCAGTATTCCTGTGATTGCTTCTGGCGGCGCTGGGAAGAAGGAGCATTTTTACGATGTATTTACGGAAGGGAAAGCCGATGCGGGACTTGCGGCGACCATTTTTCACTATAAAGAGATTGCAATTAATGATTTAAAGGCAGATTTGAAGCAAAAAGGGGTAGAAATCCGATGAGCGAAACACAAAAGAATACAACAATAAGCCAAAAAGAAGCTCTGGCAGGCATTCGCTGGAATGAAGCTGGTCTGGTGCCTACGGTTGTTCAGGATGCTAGCAGTTTAGAGGTACTGATGGTTGCTTATATGAACTCCGAATCGTTACAGCTATCACTGGAGAGTGGTCAGACTTGGTTTTGGAGCCGCTCACGCAGCGAACTTTGGCATAAAGGCGGAACCTCAGGCAACACACAAGCTATTACCTCCATATCCTATGATTGTGATAGCGACACACTACTCGTGAAGGTTGTGCCTGAAGGACCAGCTTGCCATACTGGAGCTACGTCATGCTTTTTCCGTGAGATTCCTTTGAATAACCCAACAACAGATGCCTCGAAACCAGTGTCTAGTTTGACAGATGGTGAGCGTTTTGCTGTTCTTGGTGAGCTGGAGCGTGTGATTGCTGAGCGGGAAGTAGAACGCCCGGAAGGCGCGTATACCACTTATTTGTTTGATAAAGGCGTGGATAAGATCCTCAAAAAGGTAGGCGAGGAAGCTTCCGAGACCATTATTGCCGCCAAAAATAAAGATAACGCCGAGCTGCGCCTTGAAGTCAGCGATCTGATCTATCATCTGTTGGTATTGCTACAAGAACGTAAGCTTCCACTGGATGAGATTATGGAAGAGTTGAGTACCCGTCACGAACGCCCACGCCGGGATCAGTACTAAGGGGGACTGAGTGATGCATATTGATTACCACACGCATCATGAACGCTGTGGCCATGCCGTGGGTAAGCTTGAGGAGTACGTGCAGCGCGGGATAGAGCTTGGACTTCAGCAGCTGGGGTTATCTGACCACTTGCCGCTTATCCACGTAGATCCCGCCAGCTATTATCCTGAAATGGCTATGCCAATGGCTGAGCTGCCTCGTTACGTGGAGGAATGTCTAACCCTAAAGGAGCGTTACCGTGGAGTCATAGATCTGCGGGTGGGGCTGGAAGCCGATTATATCGAAGGCTACGAAGAGCAAATCCGCGAGGTTTTGTCACCGTATCCATGGGATTATCTTATAGGTTCTGTGCATTTTCTTGGGGAGTGGGATATAACGGATCATCGCCAGGTTCATGGTTGGGAAGGCAAAGATGCGCTAGAGGTATATCGTCTTTATTACGATGCGGTAAAGAAGTCGGCGTTATCGGGATTATATGATATTATAGGACATATGGATGTTATTAAACGGTTCGGTTATGGTCCACAAACACCGGAGGGCAAGGCTGAGGTGAAGGCGCTGGAGCTAGAGACCTTAAAGGTTATAGCGGATAGCGGAATCGCCATGGAGCTGAATGCTTCCGGACTTACGAAGCCTTGCGCTGAGATGTTCCCGGCGGAGCACCTGCTACAGGAGGCCCTAAAGCTCGGCATACCGCTGACATTAGGCTCCGATGCACATGATCCTGCCAAGCTGGGGGACGGGCTGCAAGAGGCGCGTAGCATGCTTTGGCACACTGGTTTTCGTGAGCTGGCTGTATTTGAGGGACGCCGCCGTACCACTGTTCAGTTCAAACTATAATAATTTATAATCCGCAGGAGGGTATTATGCATCATCAACAATTACGTATTTTTTCCGGTTCGTCGAATCCAAAGTTAGCGGCTGATATTGCGGAGCGACTTGGTGTTGAATTGGGGCAGATAAAGCTGACCCGCTTCATGAGCGGCGAGATTTACGTTCATTACGAAGAAAGCATCCGGAACTGCGACGTATTTTTGGTGCAATCCCTTTCGCATCCCATTAATGAGATGTTCGTGGAACTGCTGGTGATGATAGATGCTGCCAAACGGGCTTCAGCTCGCACAGTGAACATTATTGTGCCGTATTATGGATATGCTCGGCAGGAGCGGAAGTCCGCACCTCGTGAGCCGATCTCGGCTAAGATGGTGGCTGATGTGCTGACGACCGCTGGAGCAACCCGCGTAATCACCATCGATTTGCACGCAGCGGCGATTCAAGGCTTTTTCAACATTCCGGTCGATCATCTGACTGCACTCGATTTGATCAGCAGCCATTTGAAAGCCAAGGCAATGTCTGATCTGGTCATTGTTTCCCCGGATGCAGGGCGTGCGTCTATGGCTGAGAAGCTGGCGAATAAGCTGGATTCACCTTTTGCCATTATGATCAAGAAGCGTCCAGCCCATAATGAATCGGTAATCACTCATGTGATTGGTGATGTCGAGGGACGGACACCAATCATTATTGAGGATCTGATCGATACTGGGACGACCATTGTGAATGTGGTAGAAGGTCTGAAGGAGAGAGGTGCGAAGGACAGTATTGTCTGCGCGACGCACGGATTATTCTCAGGGCCCGCGCTACAGCGGCTTGACCATCCTTCTATTCAGGAAGTGGTTACGACAGATTCTATTGCACTGCCTGATGACCATTCAAGTCGGTTTACGGTACTATCTGTTGCACCGATGCTTGCCCAGGCTACGCACATCATCCTTGAGGGTGGTTCAATCGATAAGCTATTTAGAGACGCGGGAATTTAATTCCCCGTCTTTTTTATTTTTTGTCAAAAAAGATGTTGTAAGCAGAGTGGTAGAGTCTTTCTCAACTTGAGATTCTCGCTGTCACATGTGGTATACTGTGTGGAGATACCCGCGCCCAATAAGGGAACGGAATAGCGATTAAGGATGGAGCTCCGGCATACCCCATAGGGCGCCGCCCTCCTATTTTTCGTTAGTATAAGGAAGCTTCTTATAAGGGAGGTGCCTTGCTTCCATGATTGAGAGAACTTCAGAGTATGAACTGGGGAATGATAATGTGATTCCTGTAACTCTGAATGCCAATTTTTTCTTTGAAAGAGCCGTTCGGTCCTTGGATCGCTTTCAATATGATAAGGCATTAAAGAATTTTCGCAAAGCTGTAGAGTACGAGCCGGAGAATCCGGTCAATCATTGCAACGTGGCTGGCGTATTATCAGAAATGGGTAATTATGAAGCGTCCAATGACATTTTAACCCATGTACTGGAGAATATTGATCCGGCAATGACGGAATGTTATTTCTATATGGCTAACAACTTCGCCAATATGGAAAGCTATGAGGAGGCAGAACGCTCACTCGTCACTTATCTCGAAGAAGATGTGAACGGTGAATTTCTGGCCGAATCGGAAGAATTGATGGAGCTGCTGCAATATGAGCTGGACCGTCCTGCTCCACTTATCCGGATTAGAAGCCGGGAAGGTGTAATAGAGCATGAGCGAGCCCGAGCACTGTTGGAGGAGGGCAAGTTTACACAAGCCGTCACTTTGCTTGAAGAGATTGTGAGCAATACGCCTGACTTCCTGGCGGCACATAACAACCTAGCCCTAGCGTATTTTTACATGGGTCGTTTTACCAAAGCTAAGGAATGTATTATGCGGGTGCTGGAGCAGGACTCCGGGAATCTGCATGCACTCTGTAACTTAGCGATCTTCCTTCAGTATGAAGGCGACCGCGGGCAACTGGATGGATTGTTACGCCTTCTGGAGACCACTATTCCGTTTCATCAGGAGCATCTGTTCAAAATGGCCACCACCATGGGGATTCTGGGACGCCATAGAACCGCCTATGGCCATTTTAGACGTCTGTTGAAGGATGAAGAGGTCGGTGGCGACGCCAGTCTCTATCATTATTGTGCGGCTGCTGCCAGCAATAGTGGCCTGTATACAGAAGCCCAGCGCTGCTGGCAGAAGGCGGCTAAGCTCGATCCGGAATCGGCTGTGCCGAGATTTTTTCTAGCTCAGCTGCAGCAGGCGCAGGGGGAAGGCAAAACGCTGTCGCTGGTCAGCTACAACTATCAGCTTCCTTTTCAGGAGCAGCTGAAGCTGTGGAAGGACAACAAGGGCAGCTTTACCGAAGAGGTACGGAACAATCCGCTGCTTCGCTCTTCCTTCTTCTGGGCGCTCCGCTACGGGGATGCCAATACGAAGCTTCAGGTTACAGAAGCTCTGCGGTGGATTGAAGATGAAGAGATGTCCGAAATTCTGCAAGGACTTCTGAAGCAGCAGCCCTTGCAGGAAGAAAAGCTGCAAGAAGCGGCACTTCTTAGTCTGCAGCGGCTGATTGGAAGTGTTCCTGAAGAGAATGTGCTTCAGGAAGTCAAAGAAACCTCTTCCCCGCGTCTGAAGGGACTGCCGGAATGGAGAGAGGATTGGCAGAAAGTTATCGATCAGACCCTTAGTATGATGGATCGAAGATATGATGCAATCCATAAAAAAGATGCTGAATTACTTTGGAAGCAATTTCTGAGCAGCCTTTATCCGGATATTCCGTTTATCCGTCATGCGAATGGCTGGTGTGCTGCCTTAGAATATCTAATTGCTAAAACGCATAACCTGCCGGTCACCTACCGTGAAGTAGCTCAGCGTTACAATGTTTCTGTATCTATGGTCAGTCGTTATGCTCGGCGCATAGATGAGGAATGTAGTTTCGAGGGAAGTGTGAGCGACAGTCTTCCGCCATTTACCGAGAATATCTAAAACGATCATGTAGTATTTCGTAGAAACGGAGCCCTTTTTATATGTCTTGCGTAAACGCTAATGTTCCTTATAGGGGCACCGAAGGCGGCTATGCATGCCAAAAAAGGGCCCGTTTCTTCTAAATAAACCCTATTGTGAGGAGGCCACTGTTATGTACAAAACGATTGTAATCGGAACAGGCCCAGCCGGGCTTACTGCTGCAATTTATTTGGCACGTGCCAACCTAAACCCACTTGTGATTGAAGGTATGCAACCAGGTGGACAACTGACAACGACAACAGAAGTCGAGAACTTCCCAGGCTTTCCTGAAGGAATTCTAGGCCCGGATTTAATGGACAACATGCGCAAGCAGGCTGAACGTTTTGGAGCTGAATTTAAGAATGGCTGGGTGGATTCAGTTGATTTTTCACAGCGTCCATTTAAAGTGACTGTAGATGGATTGGGAGTATTAGAAGCGGAGTCAGTGATCATCTCAACCGGCGCATCTGCCAGATATTTAGGAATCCCCGGGGAGCAGGAGAATGTGGGCCGTGGGGTCAGCACTTGTGCTACTTGTGACGGATTCTTTTTCCGTGGCAAAAAGATTATTGTCGTCGGTGGTGGAGATTCAGCGATGGAGGAAGCCAGCTTTTTAACCCGATTCGCTTCCAATGTAACATTGGTTCACCGTCGTGATGAGCTTAGAGCTTCGAAGATTATGCAGGCTCGCGCACGGGATAACAGTAAGGTATCGTGGGCTCTTAACCGTACACCGCTTGAGGTTACAACCGACGAGTCTGGCGTTAAAGGGCTGACGGTTCGCAACAATGAGACGGGAATTGATGAACTCATCGAAGCGGACGGAGTGTTTGTCGCGATCGGGCACACGCCGAACACCGGATTTTTAGGGGGACAAATTACGACCGATACCAACGGCTACATTGTGGTCAACCCTGGAACGACAGAAACGAACATCCCGGGCGTATTCGCTTGTGGCGACGTGCAGGATACCCGTTATCGTCAGGCAATTTCTGCAGCCGGATCTGGCTGTATGGCAGCAATGGATGCCGAGAAGTACCTAGAGGGCACGATGGTGCATGACTGGAGCGAAACACTGGATAGTTAATTTTGCGAGAAATCGTAGTCCGATGACATATAAGCAGGTTATCCTTTTTCTAAAAGGTTGCCTGCTTTTTTTATAATGGTGGGGCCGTGTCCGGAAATTAAATATGTTGTTTATTTATTACCGCTCAGAAGTTAAAATAACTGTAACAATGTCCTTATAAAAAGACTTGCGCATTTTAAAAATACGTTTACAATGAAGATATAATGTTAACGTGAACAATTTATATTAATACCTATTACAAGCAATGATTTTAAGTTTAAAATATTTATTGGGAAATCAACTGATTAAATTAATGTTCACGTTAAACTTTGTGTAACTCCCATTCGAACTTAAAGGAGAGCAGCAAACCTCATGAGTAAAAAATTCATGGATGAGAACTTTCTATTGTCGAGCGAGACCGCAATTAAGCTATTTCATAATCATGCGAAAGACATGCCCATTATCGATTATCATTGCCACCTCAGTCCAAAAGAAATTTATGAGAACAAAACGTTCAACAATATTACCGAAGCTTGGCTGTATGGCGACCATTATAAATGGAGAGTGATGCGCGCTAACGGTATAGAAGAGAAATTCATTACTGGCGATGCCAGTGATTATGATAAATTTATGGCCTGGGCTAGAACGGTTCCGATGATTATCGGGAATCCGCTATACCATTGGACGCATCTGGAGCTGCAACGTTTCTTCGGTGTATATGAGTTGCTGAATGAAGCTAACGCACCAAAAATTTGGGATGAAGTGAATAGACAGCTACAAAGTGAAGGATTCGGAGCAAGAGATTTGATCATTAAATCGAAGGTGACTACGGTTTGTACTACCGATGATCCTGTAGATAATCTAGAATATCATGAGAAAATCAGTAATGTGAGTGGGTTCAATGCTAGCGTTGTGCCGGGATTCCGGCCAGATAAAGCGCTTGAAATCAACCGTCCTACCTTCCAGCCGTGGGTAGCCCAGCTAAGCGAAGTTTCGGGAATGGCTGTTGAGAATTACGGACAGTTTCTTGCAGCATTGGAGAGCAGAGTTAGATTCTTCCATGCCAGAAGCGGCCGTGTATCTGACCATGCTTTGGATGCGGTAATGTTTGAGCCTACTACCTTGGAGGAAGCTACAGCTATATTTGCTAAAGCACTTCATGAAGGCACTGTAAGTGAGAGTGAAGAAAAGAAATATAAAGGATTCACGCTAGTATTCCTCGGCAAATTGTATAACGAGCTGGGTTGGGCGATGCAATTCCATATTCATGCGCTTCGGAATAACAACAGCGTAATGTTCGGACGTCTCGGACCTGACACGGGTTATGATTCCATCAATGACGGCGTGATTGCTAAGCCTTTGGCGGGTCTGCTCGATGCGCTGGATCGTGAGAATGCATTGCCTAAGACCATTTTGTACTCACTGAACCCTAATGATAATCATGTTATTGCCAGTTTAATGGGCAGCTTCCAGGGCGGTGGTATTCCAGGCAAGATTCAATTCGGAACCGCATGGTGGTACAACGACAATAAAGACGGCATGCTGGAACAGATGAAGACACTTGCTAATCTAGGCGTACTTAGCCAATTTGTTGGGATGTTAACAGACTCCAGAAGCTTTTTATCGTATACCAGACATGAGTACTTTAGAAGAATCTTGTGTGATCTGGTAGGCTCTTGGGTAGAGGCTGGAGAAGCCCCGGATGATATGGAGTTACTGGGCAGTATGATTGAGAACATCTGTTACAATAACGCTGATCATTATTTTAATTTCTCGAAACAGGCATTGGTGACTAGGTAATCGTTATGATATCCTTACATGGAAGAGCCAAACCCGTTTGATAAGGAAGGTTGACCCATGGCACCTACAATCAAGGATATCGCCAAATTGGCGAATGTATCGCATACAACTGTATCGAGAGCACTTAACAATAGTCCACTAATTAAAGAGGTCACACGTAAAAAAATTGCCGAGATCGCTGCGCAAGTGGGCTACGTCCCTAATTACAATGCCAAAAGCCTTGTGATGCAGCGATCCTATACCATTGGTCTGTTCTTCACGAGTATTGCCAACGGCACAACTTCGGGTTTCTTCTCTGACACGATTCGTGGTGTAAATAGTGTCATAGATGTAGAGTACAATCTGTTCATCCGTGGGATCGACGATTATGCGGAATATTCCTCTATTCATCGCAAACGTTTTGATGGAATTATTCTAATGAGCCAGAGTGAAGCAGATAATAAATTCATTTACCATGTTGTCCAGCAAGGCATTCCAATCGTTGTGCTGAACCGGCAAATTGATGACCGCTCCATTATTAACATCATCTCGAACGACCGGGAAGGTGCTTATAATGCAGGCAAATACCTGATCGAAAACGGGCATCAAGACATTGCAATTATTGAAGGTGTCGAGGGCTTTAAATCCACACAGGAACGCAGAGATGGCTTTATAAAAGCTTTGATTGACCATAATATCCCTGTTCGTAATGACTACATGATAAGTGGTAATTATGATATGCAAAGTGGATATGAGGCGATGGGCAAGCTACTGGATCTCGAGAAACCACCAACTGCTGTATTTTGCTCCAATGATGATATGGCGATTGGGGCTATGAAAGGTGTGTTTGAGCGAGGGCTGCAGGTGCCAAATGATATCTCTGTTGTTGGTTTTGACGACATTGGGTTTTCACTTTTTGCCAATCCTTCACTCACCACGGTCAAACGTCCTATTGAGAAGATTAGTGAGCAAGGCGCTCGCCAGCTGTTAAGCTTGGTCAAGGAGCCCTCAGAAAAAGACGGGCGGATCTCGATCGAGACAGAGCTTATTGCCAGAGAATCAGTCAGGAAGTTGCAGAAGTAGAGGCTGCGCATAGCAGCCTAATACTTTACTATCGTAAAGGGTTGCTATCTAAAATTTTCACGTGTGCATATATTTAATTAATTATCAATATAAATATGATTTTATATAGTTTGTTTAATTAGTTTATCGTGTGCATTTACTATTAGGAGGCGTTTATATGAAAAGATTAAATAGCGATAATTGGACAGCTTACAAGCAGTATCCTGAGAAGGTCCTACAATTTGGCGAAGGCAATTTCATGCGCGCTTTTGTAGATTGGCAGATTCATACCATGAATCAAAAAACGGATTTCAATGGTGGAGTGGTTGTTGTACAGCCGCTGGCTAACGGACTGGCGGAAATGCTAAATGATCAGAATGGGCTGTATACCCTTTATCTGCAAGGCATTAAAGACGGAGCGGCTGTAAAAGAGCACGAGGTAATTAATTGTATTACGCGGACGCTTAATCCCTATTCACAGCATGAGGAGTATATGAAGCTGGCTGAGAACCCTGAGCTGCGCTTTATCGTGTCTAATACTACTGAAGCGGGAATTGCTTTTGAAGCCGGCGACAAGTTAACCGATACGCCGCAGAGTAGTTTCCCGGGCAAGCTGACGGCCTTATTGTACAAACGTTATCAAATTTTTAATGGGGATGCTTCTAAAGGTTTTATCATCATTCCATGTGAGCTGATTGACCGGAATGGTGATGAGCTCAAAAAGGTTATTTTGAAATATGCTGAGCTGTGGAATCTTGGAGAAGGTTTTGTGAACTGGTTGAATGAAGCTAATACCTTCTGCTGCAGTCTGGTGGACCGCATTGTTCCCGGTTATCCAAGAGACAGCATTGCCGAGATTACAGAAGAGTTGGGTTATGAGGATAAGCTGGTCGTTGTCGGCGAGCAATTCCATCTTTGGGTGATTGAAGGACCGCAGTGGATTAAAGAGGAGTTCCCGGCTGAACTAGCAGGTCTTAATGTGCTGGTGGTGGATGATATGGCCCCTTATCGCACTCGAAAAGTGAGGATTTTAAACGGAGCTCATACAGCTATGACACCAGTAGCGTATTTGTACGGTATTGATACGGTTGCTGAGGCCATTGAGCACGAAGAGGTTGGGGCGTACGTGAAGTCTTTAATCTATGATGAAATTATTCCAACGCTGGATCTGCCGGCAGAAGAATTGAATTCTTTTGCAGACGCGGTATTAGAAAGATTCCTGAACCCTTATGTGCAGCATTACTTGATGAGCATTTCCCTTAATTCTATATCGAAGTTTAAGACAAGAGATCTGCCTTCTTTACTGCAATATGTAGAGGCCAAAGGACAATTGCCTGAAAAGCTCGTCTTCTCATTAAGCGCATTAATTGCCTTCTATAGAGGACGCAGAGGGGAAGAAAACATTCAACTGGCTGATGATGCGGATATTTTGGAATGGTTCGCCTCCTTATGGGGAGGATGGGATGGCACAGACACCGGGCTGCGCGCACTGGCCGTCGAAGTACTTGCCGCAACCAATCGCTGGGGCTGTGATCTGAATGAAGTGGCTGGACTTACTGACAAGGTGACAGAAGGACTGATTGCGATTGAGAAAAATGGCATGAAGCAAGCCTTAAAAGCGTTCGTGAAGAGACCGGCACACAACTAATACCCTGGAGGTGACAATGATATGATCAAGACGATGAAAGAAGTATTGCAGATTAATGAGGCTGATAATGTCGCTGTTGCACTTAAAGACTATAAAGCAGGCGACACCATTGTGATTGGTTCAAAAGAGATTAAAATTACTGAAGATATCGCTAGAGGCCATAAAATTGCACTGTCCAGCATTAGCGAAGGTGAAAACGTATTGAAATATGGTTACCCCATTGGTCATGCTATAGCGTCTATCGCGCCGGGGCAGTGGGTGCATACCCATAACACTAAGACAAACCTAACAGGGGTAGAGGAATATACCTTTGAGCAGAAGCTGACGCCGAATCCTTTTGCAGCGGAGAATTTGACCTTTAAGGGGTATCGCCGCTTTGATGGATCTGTAGGTATCCGCAATGAGCTGTGGATCGTCCCTACTGTTGGTTGTGTGAATGGAGTGGCGGAGCAGATCATCAATATTTTCAAAGCAGAGGTTGGGGATATCGCACCTTTCGATAACGTGCTCGTGCTTAAGCATAACTACGGTTGCTCCCAGCTGGGCGATGATCATGACAATACACGTACGATACTGGCTAACGCGGTTAAACACCCGAATGCGGGCGGCGTGCTTGTGCTCGGATTGGGCTGTGAGAATAACAATTTGCATATTTTTAAAGATATGCTTGGCAGTTATGATGAGGATCGTGTGCGTTTCCTTGTCTCCCAGGAGGTTGGGAATGAGATTGAAGAAGGCGTGAAGCTGCTGAAGGAAATCTATAATAATGTCCAAGGCGATCAAAGGGAAGAGGTATCACTCTCTGAGCTGAAAATCGGTCTGAAATGTGGAGGCTCCGACGGGTTATCCGGTATTACTGCGAATCCGCTCCTTGGACGTCTGTCTGATTATATGGCTGCTCAAGGCGGGACCACTGTACTGACTGAAGTACCTGAAATGTTCGGTGCCGAAAAAATTCTAATGGAACGTGCTGCGGACGAAAATATTTTCCACAAAATTGTCGATCTCATTAATGACTTTAAGCAGTATTTTATGGACTATAAACAGCCGGTATATGAAAATCCTTCTCCAGGGAATAAAGCCGGAGGGATTACTACGCTTGAGGATAAATCATTGGGTTGTACTCAAAAATCCGGGAACGCTACAGTGATGGATGTACTCAAGTATGGAGAGCTTATCACTAACAAAGGCTTAAATCTCCTTAACGCACCTGGCAATGATCTAGTGGCTTCCTCTGCACTGGCTGCTGCTGGCTGCCAATTGGTGATCTTTACGACCGGGCGGGGAACACCATTTGGTACATTCGTGCCAACGATGAAGGTATCTACCAATACCCCATTGTATGAAGGCAAACGTCACTGGATCGATTTTAATGCAGGTGTATTGGTGGAAGATGGTTCTCCAGATGAGGTCCTGCGCAGCTTCATAAACTATATTATTTCGGTGGCCAGCGGTGAATGGGTTAATAATGAAAAGAATAATTTCCGTGAGATCTCTATATTCAAAACAGGAGTAACGCTATAATAAATAATTAATTAATGACAGATCAGGCTGTCTCTTATGCTTTTTAAGCGTAGGGGACAGTTTTTTTTAGGTTCAAAGCATACATAATTCGTCTTTAAAAGAACGATAATTGCATTCTTGGAAATTAGTGATTGCAATCACAATGGTCCTGTACGGCCTGTGCTAATCTTTTATTGAGAATAGTTCTCACATAAAGGAGAAGAGTCAAATGGAAAAAGTGCTGAGTTTGGATGAATCTATATTCGAGATGGTATCACGGCATCCGGAGGTCATCGAGATTATGGTAGAGCTGGGCTTTAAGGATATTGCCAAGCCTGGCATGCTGCAGACCGCTGGCCGTTTCATGACCTTATCCAAAGGAATTAAGCTGAAGAAAATGGATCTCGAGCACGTGAAGCTAACTTTTGAACGTCATGGTTTCGAGATTATTTAATAAAGGAGTGTTAATATGAGCGAACTAATTAACAACCGTGAAGTTGATGTGCCGGAACAGACTCGTCGCCAGGCTATGCTTAAGGAAATTATTAAAGAGCTGCATGCAGGCAAAAGTGTAGAAGAGGTTAAGGCGCGGTTCGCCGAAGCTGTGGGTGATGTTACCGTAGCGGAGATTTCCGCGATGGAGCATTCATTAATGACCGAAGAAGGAATTCCGGTATCCGAGGTCCAACGTCTTTGTTCGGTGCATACAGCCATCTTTAAAGGCTCTATTGAGCAGATTCACCGCTCGTCTAAGCCCGAGGAGCAGCCAGGCCATCCAGTACACACCTTCAAATTGGAGAATCGTGAGATCGAAAGACTTGTTAACTTCCGCATGGATCTGCACGCAACAAAGTTTCAAAAGAACGATAGTGAGGAATTGATCTTCAAGTTGTTGGAGGATCTTAGCTTGCTGCTGGATCTTGATAAGCACTATAGCCGAAAAGAAAATCTGCTGTTCCCATACCTCGAAAAATACGGCATTTATGGCCCAACCAAGGTAATGTGGGGAGTGGATGATAATATCCGCCGTATGATTAAAGAGGCAAAAGCAGCGCTCAGCACTTATAGCGGAAATGCAGCAGAAATAGGCGTTCAGCTTGAGGAGATCATCAAGGAAGTTAATGAAATGATCTTTAAGGAAGAAAATATTCTACTGCCCATGGCCCTGGACAAACTGACGGAAGATGAATGGGTCAAAATCGCCCGGGAGAGCGATGAGATCGGGTTCTGCCTAACCGCACCGGAGCAGGAGTGGATCCCTGAGCGGGCTGCAGAGCCGGAAGGCGCAGTGCCGGAAGAAACAGAAGGAGCGACGCCGCAAGGCGGGTTCATCCGTTTTGAGACAGGGTTGTTGTCACTGCATCAGCTCGAGACCGTACTCAACCATCTGCCTGTAGATCTAACCTTCATTGACGAGAATGATGTCGTTCGATATTTTTCACACGGGAAGGAACGTATCTTTGCTCGAACTAAAGCGGTTATCGGCCGTACAGTACAGAACTGTCATCCCCCGCAAAGTGTTCATGTGGTAGAGAAGCTTTTGGAAGACTTTAAGGCAGGTCGTAAGGATGCTGAAGACTTCTGGATCAACATCAAGGATAAGTTTATCTACATCCGTTACTTCGCTGTACGAGACGAGTCAGGCCAATATATGGGCACGCTAGAGTTCACACAGAATATCGCTCCAATCCGAGCACTAGAGGGACAAAAGCGCATTTTATCAGAATAAATCGGTACGTTGGGTTATTTTCCAGATAATAATATAGGTACAAGACTCTCTTACTTAGGTGTAAGGGGGTCTTTTTAGAATATAATAGAGTATACTCTTAAAATAAGGAATTCCCGGGTGTGTTGTCTTTCCTTGACCACAGAGAGGGCTTCTATTATAGTTGGTACTTAGGATTAACTATTTTAGTATAAAAAAAGGTGGCTTGTTACATGTCTGAGAATATCTACGTTGGCGTGGATTTGGGTGGAACTGCAATTAAGGTTGGAATCTGTAATGCTGAAGGTACCCTGCTACATACTTATGAGGGACCTACAGGAACTGCAGAGGGTGTCGATACTGTTATCGATAATATCGAGAAGTATGTACGCCAAATTGTGGAGGATTCCCCGTACTCTTGGGATCAGCTTGCAGGTGTAGGAGCGGGTGTAGCCGGGTTCACAAATATTCGTGAAGGAATCATCATCCTTGCGCCTAACATAGGATTTAGAGATGTGCCGATCCGTTCCATTTTGGAAGATCGTTGGAACAAGCCTGTCAAAATAGACAATGATGCGAATGTGGCTGCACTGGGGGAAGCTTGGAGTGGTGCGGGACGTGGCGTTGATAACTGTGTCTGCTATACGCTTGGAACAGGTGTCGGTGGCGGAATCATTATTAATGGAAAGATTTATCAAGGTTTTGCGGGACTAGCTGGTGAGCTTGGACATATCACAGTAGTGCCGGATCTGGAAGCTATTCAATGCGGCTGTGGCAACATGGGCTGTCTGGAAACCGTTTCCTCCGCTACAGGTATTATCCGCATGGCTAATGATGCAGTAGCTCGTGGCGATCGTACTTCCCTCTCTATGGTAGAGAAGATTGCTGCGAAAGAAGTTTTTGATGCGGCTAAGGCTGGCGATGAAGTAGCTATCCGTATAGTGAATCGTGCAGCGTACTATCTGGGTAAATCCATGGCTTCTGTGGCGGCTGTGCTTAACCCTGAAGTATTTATCGTTGGCGGCGGTGTGTCTAAGGCTGGAGATATTCTATTTGATGAGGTTCGTCGTGTGTTTGCGAAATTGACACCGGCTCCGCTTCAAACTGGTGTTTCGATTATTCCAGCTGAGCTTGGCAATGACGCAGGTATTGTTGGGGCTGCCGGCCTTTTGCTGCGTTCTTAAAAGACGGGAAGTATTCATATACTAAATCTAGGGAGGGGACGCTTTTATGACCGAATTGGACAATACCCCAACGGCTGGAGCCACCCTGATTATTATTACGGGAATGTCAGGTGCGGGGAAGACAATTGCTGTACAGAGTCTGGAAGACCTAGGGTTCTTCTGTGTCGATAATTTACCACCGGTGCTGATTCCCAAGTTCGCAGAGCTAATTGAACAGTCGAAGGGTAAGATTGCCAAGGTAGCCCTTGTAATTGACCTGCGTGGTCGAGAATTCTTCACTGCTTTGTCTGAGTCTCTTGCCTATATCAAGGATGAGTCAACCATTGGCTGTGAGATCTTGTTTTTGGATGCTACAGATTCAGTACTTGTTCAGCGTTACAAGGAAAGTCGACGTCATCATCCATTAGCACCTAAGGGGCTGCCGCTTGATGGTATCAAGCTAGAACGTAAGATGCTTGAAGAATTGAAAAATTCAGCTACGTTATGTTTAGATACCAGCAGTATGAAGCCTGTGCAGCTTAAGGAGAAGATCATTTCACGGTTTTCGCATCTAGGAAAAAGTACGCTTTCCGTCAATATTACATCCTTCGGATTTAAGTACGGTATTCCTATTGATGCAGATCTTGTCTTCGATGTCCGCTTCTTGCCTAACCCACATTATGTGGACCATCTGCGGCCTAAAACCGGCCAGGATAGTGAAGTCTACGATTATGTAATGAAGTGGCCTGAAACACAGGTGTTCCTGACCAAACTGCTCGATATGCTTCATTTTCTAATTCCGCAATATCGTAAGGAAGGTAAGTCCCAGATTATCATTGGCATTGGCTGTACGGGAGGTAAACACCGTTCCGTAGCCATATCCGAGTATTTGGGTAAAATGCTGGGCGTTAGCGAGACGGAATCCGTAACCGTTAGTCATAGGGATTCCGAGCGTGATCGGCACTAGAGAGAAGGGGTCATAGTGGCTGAAGAACAAAGACAGCGTCCACGTATCGTCGTTATGGGCGGTGGCACGGGGTTATCTGTCATGCTTCGTGGTTTAAAAGAGAAGCCATTAGATATTACTGCTATTGTTACCGTTGCCGATGATGGGGGAAGCTCTGGTATTTTACGCAGTGAACTGCAAATGCCTCCTCCTGGGGACATCCGCAACGTATTGACAGCTATGGCTGATGTTGAGCCGCTCATGGCAGAGATTATGAGATACCGTTTCAACACGGGTGAGGGACTAGCTGGTCATAGTCTCGGCAACTTGATTCTTGCTGCGCTCACGGATATATCCGGCGATTTCGTTACGGCTGTTCGGGAGCTCAGTAGATTATTCGCTGTTCGCGGCCGGGTATTGCCTGCGGCCGGTGAAGCTGTAATCCTGCATGCAGAAATGTCGGACGGCACGATTATCACAGGGGAGTCCAAAATTCCTGAAGCTGGCGGGATCATCAGACGAGTGTCTTTGGAGCCGCCAGATGTAGAACCGTTGCCCGAAGCGCTTGAGGCGATTCGGAATGCAGATGCGATCCTGCTGGGTCCTGGCAGTCTGTATACGAGCATTCTTCCCAACCTGCTTGTTCCGAAACTGGCAGAAGCGGTTGTATCTTCGAATGCTATCAAAATTTTCGTCTGCAACGTAATGACTCAGCCGGGTGAAACGGATAACTATACCGTCAGCGATCATCTTCAAGCTGTATATGATCATATCGGGATCGATTTATTCGATTATGTTATTGTTAATGACGGTGAGATTCCGGAACAGGTCCAGACGAAATACGCCGAGAAGGGCGCGCGCCCGGTGCAGCTTGATAAAGAAGCGCTGGATGGCAATGGATACAAGGTTATAGCCGATAAACTGGTTTTATTCCGAACTTATTTGAGACATGATACCGATAAGCTTAGCCATCACATTTATCAGCTTGTGCAGGATTGGATAAACAGAAACCCTAGGGTATAACTTATAGATGAGAATGAAGTACTTATCAAGAAAGAGGTGAGACCCTTGTCTTTTGCGGCCCTTACCAAAAAAGAGCTGACGATGGTGGAGAGTGAACCCTGCTGCGAGAAGGCGGAAATGTCAGCGCTTATCCGTATGAATGGATCTGTGCAGCTTTCAAGCAAAAAGGTTATTCTCGACATTTCGACGGAGAACGCCGCGATTGCAAGGCGGGTATATTCTTTACTTAAGAAATATTACCAGGTCCATATTGAGCTACTCGTGCGTAAAAAAATGCGTTTGAAGAAAAATAACGTCTATATCGTCAGAATTCCAAACCGTGTACAAGAGATCCTAAAGGATCTTAGAATTGTGTCGGAAGGATTTATTTTTACCGATGGTATTGATGATGAGATTGTTGGGAATAACTGCTGCAAGCGTGCTTATTTGCGTGGTGCCTTTCTGGCTGGCGGATCGGTTAATAATCCGGAAGGCTCCTCCTACCATTTGGAGATTTCCTCGATGTATGAGGAACATTGTAAAGCATTAGTGGATCTGGCTGGGGAATTCCACTTAAATGCACGCTGTATTGAACGTAAAAAAGGATTCATTCTTTACATTAAAGAAGGCGAGAGGATCATTGAATTCTTAAGTTTGATTGGAGCGCATCAGGCGTTGTTCAAATTTGAGGATGTAAGAATTATGCGCGATATGCGTAATTCCGTGAATCGGATCGTGAACTGCGAGACCGCAAATCTCAACAAAACAATAAGTGCTGCGGTGCGGCAGATTGAGAATATCAAGCTGTTGCAGCGAGAAATGGGACTGGAGAATTTGCCGGATAAACTGCGTGAAGTAGCAGAAATTCGAATGGCGCATCCAGATATCAACCTCAAGGAGGTTGGTGAAATGCTCAAAGGTACAGTCAGTAAGTCGGGAGTAAATCATCGGCTTCGTAAGATTGATGAGCTGGCGGACAAGGTTCGAGGCGGCTAATTACTTTTTTTCTAGTGTGGTTTACGTTATAATGATATAATAATATAAAATTAATGTGAAACTTTTGGGGAGAACTCAATTAGGGGGTAAGCGTTTCATGACAAAGCACCCGGTAGTTGTTCGGTTGAAGACAGGGCTTCATGCCCGACCGGCAGCATTGTTTGTGCAAGAAGCTAACAAGTTTTCGTCGGAGATTTTCGTGGAAAAAGATGATAAAAAAGTAAATGCTAAAAGTATTATGGGGATTATGAGCCTCGCTATCAGTTCCGGCACGGAGATTTACATTAGCGCGGACGGTGCGGATGCCGATCAAGCTGTAAACGCTTTGACAAGTCTGGTCAGCAAAGAAGAGCTTGAGAACCAATAATAGGAAGACAACATCGTTTCTGCTAGGAAGACTTTATTTATCGCATGACCAAAAGCCCTTCGGGGCTTTTTTTAATACCAAAAAATAGATTGAGACGTGCAACATTTACCAAAATGACTCGTCTAGAGGATAATAACAAATCACAAGAAATGAAAGGGGCTGGCAAATATGAAAGGTTTATTGAAGAAAATTGGTTCAGTGATGATCGTAGGGAGCTTGTTAATTGGAGGGATCAGCATGAGTGGTGTTTTCCAAGGTCCTGAAAAGGCTTACGCAGATGAAGTGCAGAAAAATGTCGTTAGTGTAGTAGGTAAAGGCGAATTGTCCCTCAAGCCGGATATCGTATACTTGACCATCGGTGTGGATACTACGGCCACAACTGCGCAAGAAGCGCAGAAGACCAATGCCGCTAAAATTCAGAAGATTATGACTTTACTAAAGAATACTTGGAAAATTGCAGATAAAGATATTCAAAGCACGCAGTTTTATGTGCAACCCAATTATAGTTACAGCGAAAAAGAAGGACAGCAAGTGAAGGGATACAACGCCAATCATACGCTGTTAGTGTCTTATAGAGATCTGACTAAGGTTGGTGAATTGCTGGACGCTGCATCTGCGGCAGGGGCGAATAATATCGGAAATGCACGTTTTTCTGTGGAAGATACTTCTGCATTTGAAGCTCAGGTGATTGAAAAAGCGATGGCGAATGCAGATGTTAAAGCAGGGGCTATTGCTAAGGCAGCTAAACGCAGCTTGGGTCAAGTGATCACGGTCAGCCAAAATGATGGCGATATCACTCCGGTTTATTTTGAACAGAATCTAAAAATGAATATGGCTGCAGCAGATGCTGGTGCAAGTACATCCGTGCAACCTGGTGTAGTTAAAGTTACAACTCAGCTAAGCGTAATGTATGAATTGAAATAGTATCAGAACAAGGTGAATGCAGAGAGGAGAGGTGATCTTCCACTAGTAATAGTGGGGGGCGCCTCTTTTTTTGTGTAAGTTCTCTACGATTCTGTTTAATAAATTGGAAAGGAGAGGAAAAATAAGATGATGAATATTATTTCAAAAGAATCAGTACGCAAATGGGGCATAGGTCTGATGTCGGCAGGTTTATTGTTTGGTGGAGGTCTGCTGCCCAGCGAAACGGGTTATGCAGCAGCTAGTAAAACGGAGAATAAAGCTATTGATTCGCGTATCGTTTTAAAGGCAAACGGGATAAATTCGTTACAGGAAGGTATTTTGAAGGAAGGACAGGCCTGGATTCCCATAACTTTTATGCGAGATGTGTTGGGATTACCGCTTGCGTATGATAAGAAGGAAAATGCATACATGATTGGAAAAGGATCGGCCAAGGCGAAGTTGATGTTATCCAGTTACGGTACTTCTGTGTGGGTGAATAACTATTTCATTCGAGAGTATGAAGGGAAGTTAATTAATAATCGCCTCTACGTTCCATCAGGTTTGTTAAATGATTATATGGGTTATAAGGTAGATTGGAGTCGGGCCGCCAGTAAGCTGAATGTGGTGAACAGACCGCAGAACGCGCTGACGGTAACCACGGAAACTTATGCTAAAGATCGGACAGAAGCTTTTATTCAGCTTGATTATCCGAAGATCAGTGGATTGGGCAATTCCAGTGCGCAACAAGCTATTAATAATACTTTGAAGGAAAGTGTTATGAAATTCGCGGCGGGTGCAGAACAGGATATCTCCGATCGAGATGGAGCAGAGCCCAAATACACCTATGATTCAGGTTATGTAGTGACCTACAATCAGAATGGTGTGATCAGCATAGTGATGCATCAGTATAGTGATACGGGCGGCGCTCATGGAATGACTAACCGTGAGGCATTCACCTTCTCGCTTAAAGATGGTAAACGTCTATTGTTGGGCGACCTGTTTGGAGCTAATCCAAACTACAAAAAACAGCTGAATGCTAAGTTGAGCAAGCTGCTGAAGGCAGAGGATAGTTATTTGGGAGGATTCAACGGATTGAATACGGAGAAATATTTCTATCTGAAGGATGACAAGGTTGTTCTGTTCTTCCAATTATATGAGTACACAGCGTATGCTGCAGGCTTCCCTGAGTATACCTTTAGTTTCAAAGAGCTTTTGTCGGATGGCAGTAGCCCGTTTGCTGGCATGAAATAAATGGAGATACCTCGTCTCCGCTAATGTCAGCACAAGGCATCTCCCCCTTACCGGAGTTGTCTCTAGTTCATATGCTAAAGGGAGTAACTAGTTTATGAACGGGGGAGAGCTATGGGCTACCAATATACTGCAATTGGCGATTCCTTGACGACTGGATTTGGTGCTCTGCCAGGTAACGGTTTTGTTCCGGTGTACCGTAGAATGGCAGAAGGGAGACTGCGGACTACTGTAGCCTCTACGAATTTAGGCGTGAACGGAATGACTACTTCAGAGCTGGAGCAGCGGCTGCGCGGAAATTCCATGATGCGTGAGGCCGTTCGAGAAGCCGATATCATCACTGTGTCTATCGGTGGTAATGATTTGATTCACGCGGCCAAATCAGCAGCAAGACAGCAAGGGGACTTATCCGCACAACTGCGCAGATCGCTTCAGGAATGCAAACAAAATTTCTCTGCAATTATGAATATCCTTATACAATTGAAGGCGAGGACGCGTAGACCTTTTATCATTAGAATTGTGGGATTATATAATCCCTATCCTCAGGTGGTTGGTGCGACAGAATGGGTCAGACAGTTTAATCAATACGCAGCACAGTACAGCAGCCGAGTATGTGGATTTGCTTCGATTTACAGTGAGTTCGCAGGAAATGAGAGAGGGCTGTTATCCATTGATCATTTGCATCCGAATGGCCGGGGTTATCGCGTAATTGCCGAGAAGCTGGATGCACTAGGTTATGGAGGGCTGAATTGATTGGATTTAGGTCTTCTATAAAATATAAAGAGGCTGTGCCCTATCCGTTATGGTTAGGGCACAGCCTCTTTATATTTTTACTTTATAGCTTACACACCGCTAGGCAATGTCTTCTCGATTACTTTATCTACGATACCGTATTCAGCCGCGTCTGCAGCAGTCATGAAGTAGTCGCGATCTGTATCCTTCTCAATACGTTCTAGAGGTTGACCCGTACGTTCTGCTAGAATACGGTTCAGCTTATCGCGCAATTTGAGGATGCGGCGGGCACGGATTTCAATGTCCGTTGCTTGACCTTGAGCACCACCCAGAGGCTGGTGGATCATGATCTCGCTGTTAGGCAGTGCGAAGCGTTTGCCTTTGGCGCCAGCGTTTAGCAGGAAAGCTCCCATGGAAGCTGCCATACCCACACAGATGGTGGAAACGTCTGGTTTAATGTACTGCATTGTATCAAAAATAGCCATACCTGCAGTAATGGAACCGCCTGGGCTATTCACGTAAAGGTGAATGTCCTTGTCAGGATCTTCGGCAGCCAAGAACAGCATTTGTGCGATGATAGAATTGGCTACCACGTCATTAACCTCCGTTCCAAGGAAAATGATGCGGTCCTTCAGCAGGCGGGAATAGATGTCATAAGCGCGCTCGCCGCGGTTGCTCTGTTCTACTACCATAGGAATATAACTCACGTGGAAAACCTCCTTGATATTGGTTCTTCAAATGTATTCATTTTTACTCTTGCCGTATTACCCACATGATAAACAAATTCAAACAAAAAGTCAAAGAAAGTCAAACTTATATTCAAAAAAAAGAGCCGACAAGCGGCTCTTTGGTTAAGTAGTAGTATAGGCACTACTAAATTATGTGCAAAAATGAAATTAATGGCGCGCCCGCCAAGAATCGAACTTGGATCTCAGGCTTCGGAGGCCTACGTCATATCCATTGGACCACGGGCGCAACAAAAATGATTATAATACAATTTTTACACAATTGCAATGTAATATTAATACTGGACAAGCGCTCTAGGGGCAGGCATCGGGCGCTATATCTTTTTCTGACCTTATTAATGTATAAGAAGACAAGTGCTTGAGAATTCTACTCTCGGAAGACTTGCGCTTCGAGCAATATTTGGTTAGAATATGGGTGGGACTTAAAAAGTTTACCCGGGACGTTTTGAGACCATGAACAAGGGAATAGAGGAAGACGAAGTTGCAGGAGTGAAAGTATGCGTAATTTATTAGATATCCAAAAGCAGCTTCTGCCTGATCTCATGGAAACCCTTAAGAGACGGTACACGATTCTTCATCAGATCATGCTGTCCGATATTATTGGGCGCAGAACGCTAGCCGCTTCGCTAGATATGACTGAGCGGGTACTGCGTGCCGAGACGGATCTTCTGAAATCGCAAGGGCTTATTGAGATCGAGAGTGTTGGCATGCGCATTAGCGCTGCTGGACGTAGACTGCTTGATTTGCTAGAGCCGGTTGTTAAGAGCCTATTTGGTCTGGATGAGCTGGAAGAGAAAATTCGAGCAACGTATGGTCTGGATAAAGTTATTGTAGTACCGGGTGATTGTGAGTCATCGCCGTTCACCAAACGAGAGCTTGGCCGGGCGGGTGCGAAAGCGCTGCTGAGTATACTTCGCGCAGATGATACAGTTGCCGTCACAGGTGGATCGACGCTTGCCGATATGGCTGATCAACTGACACCGCCGTTGTCCCTTTCCTATAAGAACGCTTGGTTTGTTCCGGCGCGTGGAGGATTAGGAGAGAGTATGGAGATTCAAGCCAACACGATTGCCTCAACAATGGCAAAGCGGGTTGGAGCCAACTACCGGTTGTTGCATGTCCCTGATTTGCTTAGTGGGGATGCATACCAATCGCTGGCACTTGACTCTAATATTGGAGAGATTGTACAAACCATCCGCAGTTCGCGTATTATTGTACATGGGATTGGGGATGCCATTGAAATGACCCGCCGCCGCAAACTGGACGAGGCTACAGTCTCGGAAATCCAGGGTGAAGGGGCAGTGGCCGAATCTTTTGGCTATTATTTCAATGAAGAGGGTCAGGTTGTCCATACCATGCTTACGATGGGTCTACGTCTAGAAGATATTATTCGGACAGAGAAAGTCATCGGTATTGCAGGAGGCAAACCCAAGGCCAAAGCCATTCATGCCATGCTGCGTTTCGGGCAGGAGAATATTCTCGTCACGGACGAGGCTGCCGCAGTAGAAATAGGCAAGGAAATTGACAATCAACTACAGCTATCTTCGTAGTTTTTAGATTGCAGGCAATAACATACTTCTTGCATCATACTTAACATTGTTGTCATGACAGACCTCACCGTCTGTTTTGAATAAATAAAACGAATTCTAGGAGGAACTATTCAATGAGTGTAAAAGTTGGAATTAACGGTTTTGGACGTATTGGACGCCTTGCTTTCCGCCGTATTCAAAATGTAGAAGGTATCGAAGTGGTAGCAATCAACGATTTGACTGACGCTAAGATGCTTGCTCATTTGCTTAAATATGATACAACTCAAGGTAAATTCCAAGGTGATGTTGAAGTGCATGATGGCTTCTTCAAAGTCAATGGTAAAGAAGTTAAGGTTCTTGCTAACCGCAACCCTGAAGAATTGCCATGGGGCGACCTAGGCGTTGATATCGTACTTGAGTGCACAGGTTTCTTCACAACTAAAGAAGCAGCTGAAAAACACTTGAAAGGTGGAGCTAAGAAAGTAGTTATCTCCGCTCCAGCTACTGGCGACATGAAAACTGTCGTTTACAACGTTAACGATGACATTCTTGATGGTACTGAGACTGTTATTTCCGGCGCATCTTGCACAACTAACTGCCTAGCTCCAATGGCAAAAGTACTGAACGACAAGTTCGGTATCGTTGAAGGCTTGATGACTACAATTCATGCTTACACTGGCGACCAAAACACTTTGGATGCTCCACATGCTAAAGGTGACTTCAGACGCGCTCGTGCAGCAGCTGAGAACATCATTCCTAACACTACTGGTGCTGCTAAAGCAATCGGTCTGGTTATTCCAGAACTTAAAGGTAAATTGGATGGTGCAGCTCAACGTGTTCCAGTTGCAACTGGTTCCCTGACTGAGCTTGTAACTGTTCTTGATAAGAGCGTTACTGTTGAAGAAATCAACGCAGCAATGAAAGCAGCTTCCGATCCAGACACTTATGGTTACACTGAAGATGAAATCGTATCTTCTGACATCAAAGGTATGACTTTCGGATCCCTGTTCGATGCTACACAAACTAAAGTATTGACTGTTGGCGACAAACAACTGGTTAAAACTGTTGCTTGGTATGACAATGAAATGTCCTACACTGCACAATTGGTTCGTACTTTGGAGAAATTCGCTAAAATCGCTAAGTAATTGACTTGATATAAGCAACATCTATAGAGCGGAAACAGAAATTCCTTGTTTCCGCTCTTTCTAAATGTATTTCTTGTTTCCTGCTAGAAACAATTTTGGGTGTGGAGGAATTAATCATGAACAAAAAAGGCGTCCGTGATGTAGAAGTAAAGGGTAAGCGCGTATTTGTACGCGTGGATTTCAACGTACCTGTAGAAGACGGTAAAATTACTGATGATACTCGTATTCGCGAAACACTTCCAACCATTAAATATTTGATCGAGAACGGTGCAAAGATCATTCTTGCGAGTCATATGGGTCGTCCTAAAGGCGAATTCGTAGATTCCATGCGTTTGACTACTGCTGCTGAACGTCTGTCCGAGCTTCTTGGCAAACCAGTAGCTAAAGCTGACGAAGCAATTGGCGAAGCTGTAAAAGCAAAAATCGCTGAGCTAGGCGAAGGCGACGTACTTGTACTTGAGAATGTTCGCTTCTACCCAGGTGAAGAGAAAAACGATCCTGAACTGGCTAAACAATTCGCTGAACTGGCTGATTTGTTTGTTAATGATGCGTTTGGCGCGGCTCACCGTGCACATGCATCGACAGAAGGTATCGCTCATTTCCTGCCGGCTGTATCCGGTCTTTTGATGGAGAAAGAATTGTCCGTTCTTGGTAAAGCTCTTTCTAACCCAGAACGTCCTTTCACTGCGATCATCGGGGGTTCGAAAGTTAAAGACAAGATTGATGTTATTGATAACTTGTTGTCTTTGGCTGATAACGTCCTGATCGGCGGTGGATTGTCTTATACATTCACTAAAGCACAAGGCTTTGAAATCGGTAAATCACTAGTAGACAACGACAAACTTGACGTTGCTCTTGGATTCATCGAAAAAGCAAAAGCACTTGGTAAAAACTTCATGCTTCCTGTTGATGTTGTTGTTGCTGATAAATTTGGTGCTGACGCTAACACTAAGATCGTTGATTACAATGAAATCCCAGAAGGTTGGGAAGGACTTGATATCGGACCTAAGACTCGTGAACTTTATGCCGATATTATCAAGAACTCCAAGCTGGTTGTCTGGAATGGACCTATGGGCGTATTCGAAATCGATAAATTCGCTGAAGGTACACTTGCAGTAGCAAAAGCTTGTGCAACTACTGAAGGTTACACTGTTATTGGTGGCGGAGATTCCGCAGCAGCAGCAGAGAAATTCCACCTGGCTGATCAAATGGATCATATCTCCACTGGTGGCGGTGCATCCCTTGAGTTCATGGAAGGCAAGGCGCTTCCTGGCGTAGAAGCACTGAACGATAAGTAAGACCTAAGAAGGAGGCAACATAAGTCATGAGAACACCTATTATTGCAGGTAACTGGAAAATGTTCAAAACAGTTCCTGAAGCAGAAAGCTTTATTGCTGAAATTAAAGGCAAAGCAGAAGTAGAAGGCGTTGAGACTGTAATCTGCGCTCCATTTACTAACCTGCCTGCACTTGTAGCAGCTGCAAAAGGTACTAACATCAAGATTGGTGCACAAAACCTACACTTTGAAGATAACGGTGCTTACACAGGCGAGATCAGTGGTGTAATGCTAAGTGATCTTGGTGTGGACTATGTTATCATTGGCCACTCTGAGCGTCGTGCTTATTTTGGCGAAACGGATGAAATCGTGAATAAGAAAATGCATGCTGCATTCCGTCACGGAATTACTCCTATCGTATGTGTTGGCGAAAAGCTCGAAGAGCGTGAAGCTGATCAAACTAAAGCAGTATGTAAAGTACAAACTGAAGCTGCATTCCAAGGTCTTAGTGCCGAGCAAGCAGCAAAAGTTGTTATTGCATACGAACCTATCTGGGCTATTGGCACAGGTAAATCTTCCACTTCCCAAGATGCTAACGAAGTTATTGCTTACATCCGCAGTCTTGTAAAAGATCTGTATGATGCAGCAACAGCTGAAGCTGTTCGTATTCAATACGGCGGCAGCGTGAAGCCTGAGAATGTAACTGAGTACATGGGCCAAAGCGACATCGATGGTGCGCTTGTTGGCGGTGCCAGCTTACAACCGGATTCCTTCGTTCAATTGGTTGAGGGGGCGAAGTAAGATGTCAGCTCCAAAACCCGTAGCTTTGATCATCATGGATGGTTTTGGTTTGCGTGGAACGACAGAAGGTAATGCCGTTGCTCAAGCCAACAAACCTAACTATGACCGTTACCTGAAACAATATCCTAACACTACACTCACTGCTTGCGGTGAAGCTGTAGGCCTTCCGGAAGGGCAAATGGGCAATTCCGAAGTAGGGCATTTGAATATTGGTGCAGGCCGGATCGTTTATCAGGATTTGACTCGTATCGATAAATCGATCCGCGAGGGCGAGTTCTTCGATAACGAAACCCTGGTTAGTGCAGTGAGAAATGCTAAGAACACTGGCAAAAAGCTTCACCTATATGCGCTTGTATCCGACGGAGGGGTACATAGCCATATTAACCACCTGTTTGCTATGCTTGACCTGGCTAAAAAAGAAGATATGCATGAAGTGTATATCCATGCTTTTATGGACGGCCGTGACGTAGCTCCTGATAGTGGGAAGAAGTTTGTCCAAGATCTAGTAGCTAAAATCGAAGAGGTTGGCGTGGGTACAATTGCAACGGTGTCCGGACGTTATTACGCAATGGATCGTGATAAACGTTGGGAACGTGTAGAGAAAGCCTACCGTGCTATGGTTTATGGTGAAGGCCCTAAATACACGGATGCTGTGCAAGCCATCACTTCATCTTATGAAAACTCGGTATTTGATGAATTCGTTGAACCTAGTGTAATTGTAGACAGTGAAGGCAAACCTGTAACGGCAGTAGAGAGCGGCGATTCCGTCGTGTTCCTCAACTTCCGTCCTGACCGTGCTATTCAATTGTCACAAGTGTTCACGAATCAAGATTTCCGCGGTTTCGACCGTGGTCCTTTGTTCCCGCAAAACCTGCACTTCGTATGCCTAACTACTTTCAGCGAAACGGTACAAGGTTATGTAGCCTACTCACCGAAGAACCTGGATAACACATTGGGTGAAGTGCTTGTTCAACAAAACAAGAAGCAACTGCGCATCGCGGAAACTGAAAAATATCCGCATGTAACCTTCTTCTTCAGCGGTGGACGTGACGAGGAGCTTCCTGGGGAAACCCGGATCTTAATCAACTCTCCTAAAGTGGCAACCTATGATCTTCAACCTGAGATGAGCGCATACGAAGTGGCTGCAGCCTGCGTAGCGGAAATCGAAGCGGAAAGACAGGATGCTATCATTCTTAACTTTGCCAATCCTGATATGGTTGGACACTCCGGCATGCTGGAACCAACAATCAAGGCTGTAGAAGTGACGGATGAGTGTGTGGGTAAAGTAGTGGATGCGGTTGTTGCCAAAGGTGGCGTTGCAATTATTATCGCTGACCATGGTAATGCAGATATGGTATTTGACGAGAACGGTCGCCCGTTCACAGCTCATACAACCAATCCTGTTCCGTTCATCGTGACTACTGAGAATGTTGTATTGCGTGAATCCGGTATTCTTGCAGACGTAGCACCAACAATCCTAGATTTGATGGGACTTCCTCAACCTGCGGAAATGACCGGACAATCCATGATTGCTAGCCGTAAGTAAGGTAAGGTATAACGCCTTTGATTTTAAGCTATACAAGTAAGACCAAAACAATGTTAAAAGGAGATTAACTTACATGACTATTATTTCTGATGTATATGCTCGCGAAGTCCTTGACTCCCGTGGTAACCCTACAGTAGAGGTTGACGTTTATCTGGAATCCGGTGCTAAAGGCCGCGCTATCGTTCCTTCCGGCGCTTCCACTGGTGCTCACGAAGCTGTAGAACTTCGTGATGGCGACAAATCCCGTTACATGGGTAAAGGCGTTCTGAAAGCTGTTGAGAACGTAAATGAAATCATCGCTCCAGAAGTTATCGGTATGGACGCTCTTGACCAAGTGGGCATCGACAAATTGATGATTACTTTGGACGGAACTCCTAACAAAGGTAAATTGGGCGCTAACGCAATCCTAGCTGTATCCATGGCAGTAGCTCGTGCAGCTGCAGCAGCTTTGGATATTCCTTTGTACGTATACCTGGGCGGATTCAACGCTAAAACTCTTCCAGTACCAATGATGAACATCATCAATGGTGGTGAGCATGCGGATAACAACATCGACGTTCAAGAGTTCATGGTTCTTCCTGTAGGAGCTCCAAGCTTCAAAGAAGCTCTTCGCACAGGTGCTGAAATCTTCCACAACTTGAAATCCGTACTTCAATCCAAAGGCCTGAACACAGCTGTTGGTGACGAAGGTGGTTTCGCACCGAACCTTGGTTCGAATGAAGAAGCAATCACTACAATCATCGAAGCTATTGAAAAAGCTGGTTACAAACCAGGTGTTGACGTATTCTTGGGTATGGACGTTGCTTCCACTGAGTTCTACAAAGACGGTAAATACACCCTTGCTGGCGAAGGTAAATCTTACACTTCCGCTGAGTATGTTGACCTTCTTGCTTCATGGGTTGAAAAATATCCTATCATCACAATCGAAGACGGTATGTCCGAAGACGACTGGGATGGCTGGAAATTGCTTACTGAAAAATTGGGCGACAAAGTCCAATTGGTTGGTGACGACTTGTTCGTAACTAACACTGAGCGTCTTGCAACAGGTATCGAAAAAGGTATCGGTAACTCCATCTTGGTTAAGGTTAACCAAATTGGTACATTGACTGAAACTTTTGATGCTATCGAAATGGCTAAACGTGCTGGTTACACAGCAGTTATCTCCCACCGTTCCGGTGAATCCGAAGATAGCACAATCGCTGACATCGCTGTTGCGACTAATGCTGGTCAAATCAAAACAGGTGCTCCTTCCCGTACAGACCGTGTTGCTAAATACAACCAATTGCTTCGCATCGAAGATGAGTTGGGTGAATTGGCTCAATACAACGGCCTGAAATCCTTCTACAACCTCAAAAGATAATCTGCTTTTATAGCAGACTTCTAAGACCCGCCGTTATGGCGGGTCTTTTTTATGATTTGAAGAAGATAGACTTCAATAGGTTTATCCTTATCTTGCAAGAAAAGCTACGACTTAACAGTCTAAGCTGTTGTATTACCGACAGCGCTATGATAAAATAAGAATACTGTTTATGTATCGTGATAACCTAAATTACCATAGATAGTGATGCTTAGGCGTAGGAGGTGGAAGTGAATGGATATCTTTTTGAAAGTTGTGCTCCTGATTTTTTCCGTCGGTCTTATTGCGGTCGTTCTTCTGCAAAAGGGGAAAAGCGCGGGTCTTTCCGGTGCCATCTCTGGCGGTGCTGAGCATCTCTTTGGTAAAACAAAAGCTCGTGGTATGGAGCTCGTACTACAACGTGTAACTGTTGGACTTGCTGCTGGTTTCTTCATCATGGCGATTCTAGCTGCAGTTCTAATCGACTAAAAGATCTACCGTAAGCCCTCGCTCTGTTCTAAATGGAATAGAGCGGAGGCTTTTTTGTTATATTAAAAGGAGTTAAAAAGCACCTAAGGGTGCTTTTCTTTTCATATTCGCAAAGAAAAAGGCTGGATCGATAGGAAGTAAACCTGAAGTCGGCATGGATGTATTTCAGCATTTAAAGGAAATTTTGTACTGTGTTAACCTTTGGATGACAGTAACAGGGATGCGCAGGATTGATTTCGTGTATACTAGGGTATGAAGTAGTAAAGGTAAAATTTACTTGGCATTACTGCAGGGCAGGACAAGATATACATATTTGCCAGCGGCTTGAAGCCGCGGAGGGCTGGGGTGACGAACATGATAACACAAGAAATATTACTCGATTTCATGCGGGAAACTGCATATAAACCAATGACTTATGAAGAGCTGGTGAGTCATTTTGCTCTAGAGGATAGCGAGGGGTTTAAAAAGTTCGAGGAACTGCTGATTGAATTAGAGCAGGATGGAAGAATTGTATTAACCCGTACTGCACGTTATGGCGTGCCAGAACGGATGGATTTGCTGCGTGGACGTTTACAAGCACATGCGAAGGGTTTTGCTTTTCTAATCCCGGATGATCGTGATCATCCTGACGTATATATCCATGCAAATGATCTTAAGGGAGCAATGAATGGCGATATCGTTCTGATTCGTATTACCTCTAAAAGTCCGTCCGGCGGACGTATGGAAGGCGAAGTAGTACGTATTGTAAAACGTGGCGTGTTGCAGACGGTAGGTGTATTTCAGAACCTGGAGACCTATGGTTTTGTGCTGCCTGATGATAAGCGGATTAATCGTGATATTTTTATTCCGAAACAATCCTTTAAAGGTGCTGTTGATGGTCAAAAGGTCGTTGTGCGAATTGTGAGTTATCCGGAAGGCCGAGCAGCGGCAGAAGGTGAAATTATTGAGATTCTCGGACATAAGGATGATCCGGGTGTTGATATTCTTTCCATTATCCGCAAACATCAATTGCCTGAGGCATTTCCAGCTGAAGTGATGGATGAAGCCGATAGCGCTCCTGATTCAATTACAGAAGAGGAGATTGCGGAGCAAGGAAGACGCGACCTGCGCGGACTGAACATTGTTACGATTGATGGCGAAGATGCTAAGGATTTGGATGATGCGGTAAACGTACAGCGCTTGGAGAATGGACATTACAAGCTGGGCGTCCATATAGCAGACGTAGGTTATTATGTGCGTGAAGGCTCTGAGCTGGATAAAGAAGCCTATGACCGCGGTTGTAGTGTGTATTTGGTAGACCGGGTTATTCCGATGCTGCCGCACCGCCTATCGAACGGGATTTGCAGCTTGAATCCTCAGGTAGATCGGTTAACAATGTCCTGTGAAATGGAATTTAACGAGCAAATGAAGGTTGTGAAGCACGATGTCTTTACGAGCGTGATTCGCACCAAAGAGAGAATGACTTACTCCAATGTTCGTAAAATTCTCGAAGACGAAGATCCAGAGCTGTTGGAACGTTATAGTCCACTGATTGACGATTTCCGCCTCATGAAGGAATTGGCGATGAAGCTGCGCGATGCGCGGATGCGCCGGGGTGCGGTTGATTTTGATTTTGAAGAGAGCAAAATCATCGTGGATGAGAACGGCAAGGCTGTAGATATCGTGAAGCGTGAACGTTCTGTAGCGGAACAGATTATCGAGGAGTTTATGCTGGCGGCAAATGAAACAGTTGCTGAGCATTTCCACTGGTTGAAGGTTCCGTTCCTTTACCGGATTCACGAAGATCCAGACCCAGAGAAGCTGCAGAATTTCATGGCTTTTGCGGCCAACTTCGGATATCACGTGAAGGGCCGTGGCAATTCGGTTCATCCACGTGCTTTGCAGGATCTGTTGGAGCAAATCCAAGGCACAAAGGAACAAACGGTCATCAGTACGATGATGCTGCGTTCCATGAAGCAGGCAAAGTATGATGCAGAGAGCACGGGCCATTTCGGACTGGCTGCAGAATATTATTCTCACTTTACTTCTCCAATTCGCCGGTACCCCGATCTGGTCATTCACCGCGTAATGCGTGAAGTGATTGAGAATGGAGGGGCACTGACCCAGAAGCGGCATGATTATTTGTCTAGCCGGATGCCTGACATTGCTCAGCAGTCTTCGGAACGCGAGCGTGTGGCGGTAGAAGCTGAACGCGATACGGAGCAACTGAAGAAAGCAGAATACATGCAGGATAAAGTAGGCGAGGAATTCGAGGCTATGGTCAGCAGTGTGACCAGCTTCGGAATGTTCATCGAGCTGGATAATACCGTCGAAGGTCTTATTCGTCTCAGTGCAATGAGCGACGATTATTATCACTTCGACGAAGGTCATATGGCGCTCATTGGCGAGCGCACATCGCGTGTGTTCCGCATTGGTGACGAGGTGAAGATCCGAGTCGCCAAAGTAAATATGGATGACCACACGATCGATTTCGAGTTGGTCGACATGAAGCCACGCGCGCCAGGCGAGCACCGCGGTGGTGGCTTTGCGGGCGGCCGCGGAGGCAAGGGCGGCCGTTCGGGCGGCGGCTTCATTAAGCCGGCCGGGGGCAAAGGCGCCGCGGGCAAGGGACGCGGCGGTAAAGGCAAGCCGGGCGGCGCTGCTGCAGGCGTGGGCAAGGGCAAGCCGGGCGCAGGTGTGCGCGCCGGTGATGTACCGCGCGAAGCGGCCGGTGTTGGCGCAGCGGGCGGACGCGGTAAGCGGAAGCGCGGGCGCGAGGCCGGCGAGGATGCGAGCCGGGTAGTTGCTGCGCCGGGCGCAGAGCGCGGAGGCGAAGCCGGCGGCAACGCAGGCGCGCCGCGTGAGCGCAGCGGCGGGCGAGGCCGCGGCGGAGACACCGGCGGTGCTGGTGGTGGACGCGGCATCAGCTTCGGCTTTGGCTCCGGCAAAGGCGGATACGGCGCTCCTGCGTCCGACTCCTCCGGCGGCGAAGCGCGGGGCGTGGACGGCAGCACGAAGTTCCGCAGCCGCGAGGATCGCGGGGGTAACTTTGGCGGTGGAGAAGGCCGTAACGGCGCTCCTACAGGCAAAGGCCGCCGCAAAAAGAAAACCAAGGGCGGGGTGTTCATCGGCCAGTCCGTGACACCAGGCAACGTAGAGTCATCTGAGCAAGTCACTTCTAAACGAAGTGACAATAATGGCGGCGTTCCAGAAGGAGCACCACGTAAGCGTAAAAAGAAATAAATGACGGTTATACGCTGCGTAACTCTATAACGATACTAAGCACCGTCCCTCTTGGGGCGGTGCTTTTTAACTAATAATCAATTTGGTTAATTGCATTATGTGCAGTTAAATTTGGGTTATGTAGTAAAAGTGGTAGCTAATTGCATTTTGTACATCTAAATCTGATGAGTTACCTCTAATTGGTCTGATTTCGCTTTTTTAGCTGCAGAAAGTGCAACTAATTAGTTTTTTTGCGGTGATAAGGCTTAAATAGGTGCACGAAATACATTTATATAGAAAAACGTAGGTGATAGCAAGTGAATAGGTAGAGGATAGGATAGGCACAGTATAGGATTGCACAGTATAGGTAAAAGCAGCACTATTTGAATAGGCGTCGAATAGATGTATATCCAAGAAGAGGGAAGCGGATAATTGAGAACAAATAGGTAATAAGTAAATAGGGTAGATGGATATAGATATGTGGAGATTAGTGGAAAAACTCCAGATCAACTCAGCTTAATGTTTTTTTTGTCACAAGTGCTAGATATTGGACAATGTTACTGACAACTATATGACAAATTAGGTGAGGTATATTTGGTTGAAGGTTCCTTGCGCTCACTTGATTCCATTTGTTACAATATAGATCAGACGTTCGATGGCTGTGTCGTTTAAGATTAGACAGACATGGTTACTTTAACTTATGAATATGATTCAAGGAGTGATTCTCATGGGTAAAAAAGCAGACGGGAAAGTACTCGCCCAGAACAAGAAAGCTTCCCATGATTATTTTATCGAGGATACTTATGAAGCTGGCTTGGTGCTGACGGGTACAGAGATCAAGTCGCTGCGTAATGGCCGCGCTAATATTGGAGATGCTTTTGCTACGATCCGTAATGGCGAGATTCAGATTCACAACATGCATATCAGCCCTTTTGAACAAGGTAACCGTGCCAATCCTACCGATCCCACACGCACACGTAAATTGTTAATGCATAAGGAGCAAATTCATAAACTGCTGGGCTTGTCCAAGCGAGATGGGTTTACGATTGTGCCACTTAAGATTTATGTGCGGAATGGCTATGCGAAGCTGCTGATTGGTCTTGGTAAAGGTAAAAAAGAGTATGACAAACGTGACTCGGCTGCCAAGCGAGATGCTCAACGTGATATCCAGCGTGTACTGCGTGATAAGCAAAAGATCGCCAGATAATCTGGGAGAACTAGACGATTCAAATGAGTTCCAGTTTCAACCTTCAATTCCTTTAACCCACGTGTTAAAGTGTTGATAAATGTGCTATACTGAGTAAGTAAGTTAGTTATTGCTTCGTTACAGTTTTCTTGAATAAGAAGCTGTAGATTGGATCTCTCTTGCTTGGAAGATCCGCTTGATCCGAAGCGCCCTTTTTAATGAGGGGCCGTTCTTGGATTCGACGGGGGTAGTTCGAGCATGAGTAGCGAGTAGTGGGGACGCGTCCGCTTCATCAACGCTAAAGCCTATTAAACGGCAAACAACAAAACAACTACGCTTTCGCAGCCTAAGAAACTGTGTGCGTGCTTCTACTCTGCATCGTCCATGTGACAGGGCTAGGGGCTAACAAGTAGTGGAATACGCTGTCTCATCTCCGCCTGCGGTGAGCTGAAGAAGACAATCAGGCTGACCCAACGTATAGCCGGTTACGGGGCGATACTCGGGTGACATCAAAACTGTGACTACACTCGTAGAAGCTTATGTGCCGTTATCTTCGGACAGGGGTTCGACTCCCCTCGGCTCCATATGGAGTATCAGTGAAGACACCTTTAGGGGTGTCTTTTTTCGTTTTAGCGGCTGTTTTGGACTATACGTGGTGGTTGAAAAGCTTGCTATGATACGGTTTCTGGGGCTTGCTGTTAATGGACACAGTGAGTTTCACTGAGCCTATACGGAGACAGAAGGTTTTGACCGCCACGTAACCAGTGATAAATCCAATCCCCTTCGGCGTGAGCTTTTGCCCTCCATGCCTCATCATCCGCACTTCGATTACTTATGACTACTCCTCAAGCTATCTCTCTAAAGCCCTCAAAGCTTCTCAGTTATTCGGATACTCCTACTTCACATAATCGTGCTTACTATGATTCAAACGCCAACCAGATTCAATCTGAGCAGTTTTACGCATCTTTGCTAGGTTCAGAAACCTTGGAAAATGATATAATTATAACGATTAACTCGAGCTAGGATTCAGAGGCTAGATAGAAGTACATGCATGAATGTCACGGATGCATAATAAATTTTAAGGACGGTGTTGATTTTGGGATATACTCTTATTCCGCAAAGAGATGTTTCTGAGGGAGAACAAACAGTTTTAGATTTATTAGTTTCAATACATATTGGAGCAGGAGTTGACTTTCAAAATTTATATGTACTGTGTAGCGAAAAGGACTATGCATTTATCTTTTCTTTAGATTCTAATAAAGTGTTAGCAGTACATTATCCATTAATTAGACAGGATATTGATACGACACCATTTGAACTGAATAAGAAGGAGATGGACGCAGTTTTAAAAGTCATTAAAAAAATGTACTTCTATAGTGACTTTGATAACTGCTCAATGGATTTTGACCCGTTCAGAAAATTCGACTCTGCTGAAGAAGCACTTCTAAATTTAGAATTAAGTACTGTATCAGATGAGGAACGTTCAGAAATAATGTTAAGTAATATGGTTGTACTGTTAAATATGATTTTCCAAGTCAATATGCTTAAGGAGACTAAGCAAATTAATTCCGATAATGAAATCTTTAATAACTACAATCAAAAGTTGGAGCAAATCTTGAGTCAGTGAACCATTTTATGTAAAATCTAAACCTAATAAAATTGAAGTAATATGAAGTACTATTATCTGCGGGAAGACCGGACAGAGATATCCTTGATTGACGACATCGAGGTTCATATCTTGGAACTGCCGAAGCTTGATGGGCGTAGCGTTCCGTCTAAAGGGGATTGATCAATTGGCTGTTGTTTCTGAAAGGTGCCCGGTCTATAAAGTTTTAACATTCTTATTCTTTCAGTCGATCATATTAAAAAACAAGGACTTTGGAGGGCTCATCCATGTCCTTGTTTTCGTTTGTAGCAGTTCTTCGAAGGCGGTGGGCTTGAGGCCTGCTGCAGAGTATATTACCGCTTAATAGGCCGTAGTACACAGGAATATCCATTTGATTGTTTAAGGGCCTCTGCCAATGCTTGGTATTATGGGATTCCGAATAAAAAAGTAAAATATTTTGCATTAAACCAGCCGTTTTTCCGTTTTGGAGAAACGGCTACTTTTGTGCTGTTTTTTCTATGTTTACCTGTTGAAAATTTCTATTACAGAAACGAAAATGCGAAAAATATCCTGACCCCTCCAGGATAATTATAAAGAAGAGTCTATTGAGAATTCTTGCCCGGGGGGTGTCATTCACAATCAGTCTCTAAGCACTTAATGATGCAGGTCTATTGAATTGTTCTGCTTACAGCGAATAAGAGGAAGGTGAGATCAGTAACTTTTAAGGTGGACTCAAGCAATAGGGGAGGAAGGAAGGTCTTACTGGCTAATACGCTCTGTGAAAAGTCGGAGGGTTATGTAATGGAACAACTATTCAATCGTTACTCGACATTATCTGAACTCCTTGATGTTACTGAGCATGAACTGCTGACTATAAAAGGAATAGGAAAGGCCAAATCCCGTCAAATCTTATCTGCTCTGCAATTGGCCCGTGCTCTGAATGCAACGACACAACAGGTATACACCATAGGCTCACCCAAAGATGCAGCAGACCTCATGATGCCGGAGCTCGCCTACTTGCAACGGGAGCACTTTGTACTACTCTTTCTAAATACAAAGAACAGAGTGATTGGAAAGGAGGTAATTGCTATTGGCTCTTTAGATAGTGCCATTGTGCACCCACGTGAGGTCTATAAAGCTGCTGTTAAAAGAAGCTCTGCTGCGATCATAGCCGTTCATAACCACCCTTCAGGTGACCCAACACCTTCACGGGAGGATATCGCTCTTACCGAACGTCTGGTGAATGCAGGAGAGATTATGGGAGTACAGCTTTTGGATCATCTAATCATCGCTAATGAGAACTACTGCTCAATGAAAGAGCGTGGCCTAATGTAACTCTTTCTTACTACGTTCGAGCCGCCCTTGACACGGAGCCTCTGTCGCCATGATACAAGGCGATAAGGCGATGCCATGAACCAGCATCGCCAAGGCATCAGCCTATCATGGCGACCCCTCCGTATAAAGGGCTTTAGTGTTATGTCCTACTCTTCAGTATCCAGATGTGATGTAAGTGTCTTTACAACATCAATTACTATTTGTTTTTGCTTGGGAGCAAGCTTATTAGTAAGGTGTTTGAATTGATTGATGTAGATGTCACTTTCTCCGTTAATTTCTTCATAGAGCAAGGAGTCGATAGTTACATTAAGAACAGAGGCCAAACTGATCAGTGTTTCTACAGAGAGCTTCCGGTCGCCGCGTCCAATGTGTCCAAGATAAGACTCGGAAATGCCAACAAGCTCCGAAAGTTTCTCCTGAGTCAATCCGATCCTATTGCGTTCAGTCCGAACCTTTAAACCTAATTCGATATAGTTCATGATTCATCCCCTCTATTCAAACAGTAGAGGAATAGTACAATTATATTAATTGATTACAAGACTTATAAAGAACTACTATTAGAATTATTGCACAAAAACTGGGAGGGATTATTATGAAAAAAGTTGCTGGTTGGATCACTCTACTGCTTGGAGCTTAGGCAGGAGTCGTAGCAATTATGGTTACAAAATCAGATCAATATAAGGAAGAAGCCTATTTTGAAGGTATGTATGGAAATCAAGTACACTCTGAAGTGATCATGGCATTTGTTGCTACTGTTATTTTGATTGTTACTGGCTTGCTTCTTTTATTATCTGCGTATGGGAGTTTAACAAGTGAAGGGAAATCGGGAGAGTCAGAAGTAGTAAGAGTATCTCTTCCAGAGTTATTAGTGGCCTTCTTTACAGACATATCCAGAGGCAAGGCTCATGAAATTCTTGAGACAAAAATTAAATTGCTGATGCTTAACAAAGCAACCATTATTACAGACCTTCGAAGATTAAAAGTGATTAACGAACAGAAGTATTATGTTTTTGAGATAACCTCTTCATCTCATGATAAAACATACATTACCAATGTTTATGTCAGTGTGGACGGAAAAACCTTTCTAATGTTAGATAAACAAAAGAATAGCGTTCCATTTTCAGATAGACTACTTGCAGATTATAGTGCTGACGCGAAGAATCTCGCGATAGATTCGGGAGCCAAGATAGGCGGGTTGATTTGAACAGGATTCTATGACAGAACTCATTAAGGAGAATACTATTATGAACAGAAGGCACATCGTGATTTTGATCGTCAGTGTTGTTCTGGGTGCTTTTATTGGTGGACTTATCGGTACACGGAATAGCGACCAGAAGCAAGCAGCCATTTCTGTTATGTCTCAGATCGCTGAAAACACCGGATCAACTAGATATAAAGCCGCGGCTGAAATTGGTCATCAAGAGATACGGAACGATAAAATGACGGGATATGGGATAGGCGGTATCATCGGCAGCGTGGTCGGAATGATATTCATTGTCTTGAGTCGTAAGCAATAATAGCAGTTCAAGAAAAGGAGGGTGGATTTGAACGGATTCTTAAAGAGTTACGTAGTAATAGGTACAGTTCTGTATATTGGCATCTGTATTGCAATGCTGGCGTTTGGCGGTCTATACTTCTTTGCTGAGCTAGTAATGATAGGGATTGGATACATGCTGCATAAGAAGCGTGCTCACTTGAAAGCTTCAGGATTCTGGACAAACTGGATTTGTGGCACCACAGTCGGCCTTATTGCAGGGGCTTTCCTGGGGCCTGGGGTTATTATTGCGGCACCGCTTGTCCGATTTGGTTTTGTGTATTGGTTCTGATATCTAAGATAAGTCCTTGACTGAGTTTCTCGGTTAAGGGCTTTTATATTGTGTGGATGAACGTGTTGGACAAGTAATAATGGATCAGCAGAAGTTATTCAGCTTCTGATTGCATAGATACTTTACAGGAGAGGGGGAAACTAAATGTGGACTAAAAACTTATCCGAAGACTTAAATGTAGAGGAACTGCGTGAGATTCGCAAGGCCCTTTACTTCTATGCCACTAACAAACCGGGAATTAGTAAGGATGAAGAAAAACACTACTGCATTCTTGCTCAAAGAGTGCTCTGCGATTAAGCCAGCATAATAATGAGTGAAGAGCCGCGGTCTATGGATTGCGGTTTTTTGCTGTACGTAACTGCAAGCTCAGCAATGAAGCATGAAGAAGAATGTTAGACATGCTACTGCCGGATAATGTTCTCTATGCGATACTTAATAGAGAGGCAAGTAGTCCAGTTTGAAAAGAGGATCGCTAGATGGAGGATAATTTGGCAAGCGTAATTATGGAGAATACCTTCTTCGTAAGAATAGACGACGAGGATCACTTTGAAGAGATCAGCTGCACATATGGCATTATTCCAGCTATTAAATCTCGAATTGACGGGCAATTGAATACATATGCGGTCTTTATGACAACAGGTCCATTAAACGATGCCAGAATGAGCTATGCTGTCCAAGGCTGTCTTAAGAAGTTGTTTGAGCATTCTGATAAGACAATGCCAACGTTTAAGAACGAAATGAAGCTTGAGTACGATGCCCTAAACGATCTGAGAGCAGGTATTGCTATATCTTCAGCCACCGAAGACAAATTGGATATTGCGTATTTATTAGAAGTTACATGCTTTCACATTAATAACGAGGCGAAGAATAACAATGGGGCAGCCGCAGTAAGAGGATTCTTAAAAGCTGTTAACATACAAGATTTCGATTCCAGCCCGCTTATAGAGATTACGAAGCGACCTATGAGCCCGCAGGAAGAAATTACGAATTCGTCCGACCCGCTAATATATATAATAGACACCGGATATGAATTCGTAAAAATCCATTTTGCTATTAATAGCAATGATATGGTGAGGCAGCTCAATGGAGAACGAATAACTCCTAATGAGACGGTAAACAATGCAGCATACCCTTCATGGGATGAAAGGGAGAAGAATTCCTTAATAGCCGATCCGTCTGCTTGTCAGTTACTGGCTGAGCTGTACTCTGGAAGCAGATGTCTTACTATGTATGAAATAAACGGGATAGCCAAGGCGTTATGTAATGTTCAAGGTGCTCAAAAGCGTCTGAAGAAAAGAATGAGACTTTCAGGTGAATACGAATCGAGACAAATAAAGCTCATGGGGAGTTTAATGAGTCGGTACAGGAGGAGTGGTTATGGCAAACATGCATTAGCTTGTAAGTCTTTCTGTGGCCTAACAGTTGATTGTAGAGCGAACAATGAAACTGTGGTTAATCATATCGCTGATTTACTGCCTCAGTATCACAACACAGTTAGACAGCTAAAAAACAGGCGAATCGGTTGCCAGGAAGATTTTGTAGTTCGCAAAAGAATGCAGGAGCAATTTGCTGCTGACTTGAATTCAGAGTATACCGGGATTACTGTATATAAAAGCTTTGTCGGAATCGGAAAGACAAGATTGTACCTTGAACAGATAATCTGCTTTATTGCAGAAGATAAAACAGTGCTAATTGCATTTCCGACCCATGCTGCTAAAGATGATGTGCTTGGGCGGCTAGCACAGTTTCTCGATGAAGAATTAATTGAGGAGAAAGTAATAGATGTACCCGAGGTGCCCAATATTAATTGTGAATTTGATGCATTGATTAATAGCTATTATGATAACGGGGAATACAAACGTGCACGAAGACTCATGGAAAGTCGCCTAACCGAAATTATTGAGACAAACAATGATGAGCGTATCAATGAAGGTCGACAATTGGAGGAATATCTCCAGATAACAGATAGCTTACGTGATAAGGACTTTATTAAGGGGAAGATCGTATTTACGACTCACGACAGGTTGTTCAATCTCGGGCATGCAGAACCTGATGTGGTCATTATTGATGAAGATATAGTATTTGCCATGTTAAAGCAACACCAGATAGAACGAGAGGAACTTATTAGATTGAGAAGTCTGATCAAAGGTAATATGCAATCACGGTACAAGGAGAAAGTTATCCAAAGAATAGATACTATTCTTCGGGTATCTAAAGATCAGCTGGGCAGTCTGGAATGTTTTGAACCTCAAAGTGCAAAGAATGAAGTATTGAGGATAATAAATGATTCGCAGGACGGTTCAATTAGCAGAAGAACTGTTGACCAGGTGTTTAGTGCTTCCGAGTTCGTATATACGCTATGGGAACGTGAAGGCAGACCTACCATCCCTGTTATCAACTTTGTAAGCAAACGAGAGCTTCCGGCATTTGTTTGCAAAGTGTTTGTAATGTCAGCTACAGCCGATCAAGATATATATGAGCAACTCTTCGGTGCTGATAAGATAAGATTTCAAGAGTTTGAACTTCCACGTTTGAACTCCCCCATATCTATGATACATGATCACTCATTCTCCAGAACCAGTATAAAGGAGATGGGGGAAATGCTATGGAAGAAAACAACCTTCGTACGGTTTATTCGTGATTACAGGCTGGATTCACTATCGGAATCACTTGAACAAAGGCAACCGCTAATAGTTACGTTTAGCGAATACGAAGAATTCTTCAATACTCAGGGGTTTGATACTACGCTCCACTACGGTAGTGTAACGAGTGTGAATGAGCATGAAGGAAAGAATGTTGCTGTATTTGGTACACCCAACATTCCTTCATGTGCTTATGCTCTTTATGTTAATGCCCTTTATCCAAATGATAAGTTGGAGTCCGTACCCAAATATTCTGAACAATTGGTCTCGAATAGCGGATATAGATTTTATTTTCGGACAGCTGACCACGAAACGTTCCGTAAAATACACATGTGGATGGTTGAGAGTGAAATGATTCAGGCGTTAGGGAGAGTCCGGCCAATAGACCACAATTGCATTATACGTATATACTCCAACTATCCGCCGGGTTGCTTGGATATTACATTTTTGAATAACAAGTAGTATACAGGCTGGATGCTAAGAGAAGCATGCCAGCCTTTTCTTCTCTAAACGGTAAGCTCCTCATGAAGTATCTGAACAATGTGCTCCCGCAGATTGGGAAGATGATGAATCTTCCATCCCCTTGGTATTGTTATTGGATTAATTCCCAGCTCTCGAAGTAACTTTACAGATCGGCTGAAGGTTACGCTGCTGCCTTGCATGAATCCTGATTGCTCTAATACAACTCCATCCATAAACTGCTTCCTGGCACCATCTACGCTTCTTACCTGTGCAATTAACTCCAGAGTTTGTCTTGCTGCTTCTTTGGTCCTCTCCTGAATATTTGCTTGCTGAATAATCTTCCGTGCTTCATACAGGCTGTAGAAGTCGCCCGCCCCGATGCTTTTATCGTAATAGCCCAGGAGTAACTCTTCTGCTATAGGAGCATGCAAGAAGTTGTACACGCCTTGTACTTCTATACGAAGTAGATGATGAGCTTCCTCAAGATGCTGTTCTTTAATCCGTGTATCTGATTTTGATATTCGGTTGCGAAGTTCATCTTCTTTGTCGTAGAAGTTCAAAGTGACCGAGCCGGACTTGGCGTATGCACTTCCGTTTAGCTTGTTCTTGGCCTGAAAAAAGCGGTTCGGAACCTTGGAACGTTGGAATAGGCGTATATAGTCGCTGACATGCTCTGTACGGATATCGACGCAGTAATCTATCCGTTTGCATATCCAATCATTGAACTGCGGTAGATGATCGCTCAGAGTGCCAAGAAGATTACGAAGTTGAATAGTGAACATGTCCGGTATCTTGCTGACTTCGGAAGCTGTGGTAGATTGAATGATTCTATCGGGACTGAGCAGCACTTGGGGGTTCAGTCTGATCTCCAGGCCTCGGTATGTCATTTTGGGAGAATGAGCATATACCAGTGTGATCTCCCTGAATCCAACATTAGAGAAGCAGGGATAAGAATGGCGACCTGGAGTGGTAGGCAATCTAAGAACTGAAGCGATCTCTTCATAAAGTGTACCGGTTACAGGGGTGGTTAATAGCAAGGTGTGGAGCATGTTGGTCAACTCACTTTCAAGGTATTATGGTTTCGGTAAAGCCTGTGGATGCTATAATCCCTTACGTAGCAAGGGATACAAGAGAAAATCGTAAAGGAAACATGTCGTGATTGTGTAGATGTTGTTTGTTCTCCATTACGAGTTGATCCACGTTATATACAACATTTTAGAAGTGTCTATTTTGTGAATTTTGTTTCTGTGCTCCACTGCCTGCCAGTCAATGAATCAAGTTCAGCTATTAAAATACCAGCATAGCTCATGCTGATTATATAGATACTACGAGGTACTGCGAAGGGAGATTCAGTCTTTATAAAATTGTAATAAGACAGGGTGTAAGAAAGACAAGCTGGGTCAGGGGATTATCCCCTGGCTCTTTTTTGCGTTCTGGAGGTATCTGCGTAACATCACATCGCCATAGGAGGCCAATTAACCATGAATGTAGTCATTTATCTGAGAGTGTCCAGTGAGCAACAGGCCAATAAAGAGCTGTCCATTCCAGCACAGCGAGAAGCATTATTCAAATACGCAGAGGACAAAGGTTGGACTGTTGTAGATGAATACATTGACGAAGCCAAATCGGCTAAAACCGATGGCCGGCAAGAGTTCCAAAGGATGATCGCTGCCGCCCAGAAAAGCGATAAGGGCTTCCAGATGATCCTGGTGCATAAGTTTGATCGCTTTAGCCGGAGTCGTGCAGATCATGTCATTTACAAGGCGTTGTTGAAGAAACAAGGCGTTATCGTAACTTCTGCATCAGAGCCGACAGAGCCAGATACACCGCATGGTATTTTATTGGAAGGGATGCTGGAGGTCATCAGCGAGTTTTATAACGTCAATCTCAGACATGAGACGCTTAAAGGCATGAGAGAGAATGCAGTACAGGGGTATCATTGTGGAGGGCGGGCTCCGTTTGGCTATCGCCGGAAGCGTGAAGGCGTTAAAGTTACGTATTGCTTGGGACCAAATGAAGAGGTCGGAATTGTCAGAACTATTTTTGAGCTGGCCGCTGATGGTTGGGGTGGAAAACGTATTATGCGTGAACTGAATCGTATAGGTGCTGGTGGGAGACGGTGGACACCTTCAACGGTGCTCTCCATTCTTGGCAACCAGGCTTATCGCGGCTATCGCATATGGAATAAAAAATGCATTGTAGAAGGTACCAGAAATGCTGAGGTTGAATGGATCGTTGTAAAAGAAGCTCATCCCGCAATCATAGATGAAAAGCTCTGGAATGCTGCTCAGTCGGTTTTGGAGCTTCGTAGGCCAACAAAGTTCAAATGAGAAATACCCAATCGAAAAGCTTTCCCCAAGCAGGTATGCCGCATTGACGGTGTACCTGCTTTTTTGTGCCCAAATAATCCACACTAAGGAGATTGAATGTAATGAAAGTAGTCGTATATGCACGAGTATCTTCGGAACGTCAAGCAGAGAAGGAACTATCAATCCCAGCCCAACTCAAAGCTATGCAGCAATATTGCCAAGGCAAGGGGTGGACTATTGTTAATGAATTCATTGAAAAAGGCAAGTCAGCCAAGACAGATGATCGTCCAGAGTTTCAGCGAATGATTGCAATGGCGAAACGTACAAATCGTTCTTTTGAGGCTATTCTAGTCCATAAGTTTGACCGATTTTCACGTAATCGTGACGATCATGTGCTTTACAAGGCTCTGCTGAAGCAATGTGGGGTTAAGGTAATCTCTATTGTTGAACAGACAGAAGCTGATTCTCCGCAAGATATGCTGCTTGAGGGGATGCTAGAAGTGATCTCGGAGTTCTTCAATGCTAATCTGGCCGTAGAAGTCCGTAAAGGTATGACACAGAATGCTAAGCAAGGTTACAACAACGCTGGTACGCCTCCATACGCTTACCGTACTGAACATATCGCACTTGGCAACCAAAAGACAAAAGCGGTATGGGTACTTGGACCGCGGGAAGAGATAGATACAGTTCGCTTTATATTCAATCAGTATGCCTATGAAGAGATGGGGTACAAGAGAATAGCTTCGCTCCTTAACGAGAGCAATGTTCCCACGCAAAAAGGCGGGAAGTGGTCGGCCAGCACTATTCAGGCCATCATCCATAATGAATCGTACCTAGGCCGCAGAATATGGAATAAGCAAGACTATCAGACTAAAGGGAAGAAGTGGCGGGATCGCTCTGAATGGATCATTACGGAGAATACACACCCGGCCATTATTAATGAAGAATTATTCAAGCTCTGTCAGCAGCGTTCCGAGAAGAGGCATAATGGGGGCGGAGTGACTCATAATCCATATCAGATCAAGCCAACTTCACCCTTTTGGCTCAGAGGTACTTTTACATGTGATAAGTGTGGGTCAAGAATGGTTGGCAACTCAACATCAACGACAAAGAAGTACGGGGGCCAGAAATATTATGTCTGCGGTGGCTACATGCGGAAGGGCAAAGAGTTCTGTCCCTATGTAAGCTGGAGGAAAGATCGTATTGAACAGATTGTCGTCAACAAGCTTCGTAGTGCGTTACTGCGGCTTACATTCGACAATCAATTGGAGGAAGAGATTCGTAAATATCATGATGAAGCCAATCGTCACCAGATCGTATCCGCAGCGAACATGGAAGCCGAGATTAATTTCTTGGAGAAACGGATTGAGCAGATGCAGCAGGAATTGCAAACTGGCAGTGGCAAAGCATACTACACGGACATGATTGCCGAAATGTCTTCGGAATTGACGGAGAAGCGAAGAGAGCATGCCGATCACCAGTCAGCCAATCAAGCGTTTAATATATCGCAGGAGAGCTTACAGACGCTTCAGCAGGACATTAAGACGATGATTGCTTTGTTGGATGAGGAAACGCCGAGTCCGCAGTTGATGAATGAGTGGGTGAAGAAGTTTGTTTCGAATGTAACGGTCCGCAGAGAAAGCAAGTTAATTCACATCACCATTCAATTAAATTATAGGGAGCAGAAGCTATACCAAAAAGAAATGCTTATAAATTTGAGTGTGTAAAAGACAAGCCGAGAGGACTCAAAGATACTCTCGGCTTGTCTTTCGTAAAACAAAGAATAAAAAAAGGAAATTTAACCATATATGTCGAATGTTCAATGGACATGATACTTTAGAACTAAATTAATGATTTTGAGAGAAGGTTAATTTATTGATAAGCACCTTTATTATGGAAAAAAATAGCGAGAATATAAATGTAGACATAAAAAAAGAAGTGAAAAAGGTTAATAAGAGAAAAAACAATTATCAGGTTAAATGCTTGCCTATGCTTAAGTGGGCAGGAGGTAAAAGAAATTTATTAAAGCATATTGTACCACTACTTCCTCAAAACTTTAATAATTATTACGAGCCGTTTTTTGGAGGAGGAGCTTTGTTTTTTGCTATGCAACCTAAACACTCTGTTCTTTCCGACACAAATCAAGAACTAATCGATTGCTATAAATATGTTAAAGAATACCCTGAGGAAGTAATTAGTAAACTGAACGATATGAAAAATACAAAAGAGTTCTATTATCAAGTGAGAAGTGAAGTCCCCGATCAAGGTATTGAGCGGGCGGCAAGAATTATTTACTTAACAACCTTGTCTTTTAATGGATTATATAGATTGAATTTGAAGGGTGAATTTAATGTTCCTTACGGAAACAAAACTCATATAGTTCCATGTGATAGAGAAAAGATTTTAGCCGTAAGTACAGCACTTCGTGATGCGGAGATAAAATGCTGTGATTTTGAAGATGCATTAAGTAATGCAATGCCGAATGATCTAGTTTATTTAGATCCACCATATGCAATAAGTACAGGCAATGGTTTTGTGAAATATAACTCAAAAATATTCACATGGGATGACCAAATTAGATTAGCTAAAGCAGCTAAATTATTAAGTGAGAAGGGTTGCAAAGTTATTGTTAGTAATGCAGATGTAGAGGAGATTAGAGATTTGTATTCTGATTTTAATTACAAAGTCTTAGAACGGTCTTCTATAATTGCCGCATCAGGCGAACATCGAAAAAAAATTACTGAATGTATTTTTTATAGTGGGAGTGAGATAAATGCTTGAAAACATTGATTTCTCCAGTAATTTAGGATCTTTAGCCAGAGCTAAAAATAAACGAATGGTAACGAAATCAGTCCCAAAAACCAAGCTAGATGGATTCATAGCCGAAGGGTGGGTAGTTGAAAAAAACAATTCTTCATCTGTGCGTATTAAGAAGGATAAAGCACCAAACAAGATCTTTCGAGACCGGGTATGGACACTGTTATATAAAATGAATTTCCAATATCTATCTGGGGACCTGGGTAGTAAGCTTATTGGTTCAAAAGAACCTGAGGAAGCATTGGGGATAATCGACATTGTGGGCATTGATAATGAGGTTGCTTTAGCTATTGACTGTAAGTTCGCTGACAAAAGAATGAATAGAATTGAACTTCAAGAAGAAATAAGCACATTCTCTAATCTCAGGGAGAACTTTGCTCGTACAATTAACAAAGATTATGGAACAACTCATAAACGCCAAATTGTTATGGTCATGTTTTTGGAAAACATTTCTTTAACGATGGCAGACAAAGAAGAAGCTAATCGTGCAAATGTTATTCTATTTGAGGAGCAAGATTTAACTTATTACGAAAGCTTAATATCACATATTGGTCCAGCAGCGAAGTACCAGTTTTTTGCTGATATGATACCAGGAAAAAAGGTCCCAGGACTTGAAATAAGAGTGCCAGCAGTAAAGACAAAAATGGGAGGAAGTAATTGCTATACTTTCTCTATTTCCCCTGAATATCTTTTGAAAATATCTTACATTTCTCATAGAGCAAAGGGCAGAACCTCCGATGTGAACACCTATCAAAGAATGATAAGCAGATCTAGATTAGCTACTATAAAAAAATATATAAGTGATGATGGAATATTCCCTACAAATGTTGTTTTGAATTTAGAACAGAAGCAAGTTCAGTTTGAGAGAATAAGTCAAGATACCAAAGACAAGCAGAGCATTGAAAGTGGCATTTTAGGTTGGCTTACAATAAGACCAACCTACAAATCCGCTTGGATAATTGATGGTCAGCATAGATTGTATGCCTATTCAGGACACGAAAAAGCACTTAATTCGAAATTATCCATTCTAGCATTTGAAGGTCTTCTTCCAAGTAAACAGGCAGAGTTATTCATTGATATAAATGCTAAACAAAAAAGCGTAAAGCAATCTTTATTACAAGAACTGTATGCTGAACTGCACTGGAACGCAGATGATCCTGAAGTTAGAATACAAGCTATACTTTCGAAAACGATACAAGATTTGGGCACAGATCCTGATAGTGCATTATACGGCAGGATTCAAACAGCTGATTCTGGTAGAGATACTACAAGATGTATTTCATTAACGAGTATTTTCACAGCTTGTAAAAATGGATTTCACATTCAAAAAATTAAAAACGGTGTTCCGGTTGAGTTTGGGCCACTGTGGGCCGGAAGCAATGAAGAGATCCTAACACGTACGACATACGTTATAAAGAGTTGGTTGAATATAATCCGACTGAAAACACGAGATTGGTGGGATAAAGGCTCTGCCGAAGGTGGAGGCCTTGCCATGAACGACGGTATTATTACATGTATAAATTTGTTGAAGAGTGTATTGAGTCATCTGGAATCGAAAGGGACACGCCTAATAGATTTGAATAATAATGCATTATTAGAGCGTATTGAACCGTTTGCCTTAATGTTGGGTGATTATCTCGGAGGATTTTCTGAAGAGGAGAAGAAAAAATTTCGTGACCTGAGAGGAATTCAGGGTCAAACAACCCGCACTAGAAGATGCCAGCAGGCTCTCCATGAAAGAGAGAATTCGTTTAATCCACCTGGACTGGAAGAATTTATTAATCTTGAAAAAGCACAGACAAACAGTAGAGCGAAGGAAATAATTGATTGGATCGAAACAACCATGCAAAAATATATACTTGAAGAACTGCGTCAAGAATTTGGTAATGCAGAATCTGAATGGTGGACGTTAGGCATTCCTAAAAATGTGAGATTGAAAGTTATAGAAAGATACGAGCAAAATGATGGACAAAGAGGAGGTCGTGAATACTACTTCGAGTTAATGGATTATAGAAAAATAATTTTGGACAATTGGAGTTTATTCGAGAAAACCTTCTCTTACCAGAAAACAGGCAATAAAGAATCGAAAACATCTTGGTTAAACACTGTTAATAATAATCGTAATGTAGTCTCCCATCCTTCATCAGGAGTTACGCTCTCGATAGAGGAGCTGGAGCAACTAGAAGATTATAAAAAGTGGCTCCAAGGACAATTGCTTCAAATGGATTTTGATACTATTGATGAAGAAGAAACAGATCCAGTCTTAAATTGATTTAGGAATCCAAATTAATTTTTGGGCTTGAGATGAGTGGGTAGAACTTGAGCTTTATGAAAAACAAACTTGTAGTTGAAAAATAGAATGTAATTGTTATTGAAACGCTGATGTGGTGCAGTCAAGCGATTTTTAAAAGGTGGTTTAATGTGTATCCTTTATTAAGGTTACACAATAAATCATCAACATACATAAATAATATTAATTTATAGTGGAGGGATTTTAAAATGACAGCAACTTGTGTATCCTTAATTAATATGAAGGGCGGAGTGGGGAAGACTACACTTACTTTTAATCTTGCTTGGTATGCCGCTTACAAACGTCGTTTGAGGGTTCTAGTGGTGGATTTAGATCCTCAAGCTAATGCAAGTCAATATCTAATGGGAGCCGAGGCTTATAAAAATTATTTAGATAAAAATCGACCGACAGTATTTCATATATTTGAGCAGTATACTCCTTCAGGTTTTGGCGGCAATAATAGTCCAACAAGTCTAGAGGCTGAGTCGGTCATATATCCGGTAAAAAAATGGAGTGAGAAAAGTTTAATTGATCTTATTCCATCAAGGCTCGAACTGTCATGGACGTTAAAAAATCCTACTAATAAAGATCATCTGCTCGCTCGTTTTTTAACCAGCGTCCAAGAAAATTATGATTTAATACTGATTGATTGTGCTCCAACTGAGTCTATTCTTACTACTGCTGTTTATCGTGCGAGTAGATTTGTCGTAGTACCGATAAAACCGGAATTTTTAGCTTCTATAGGTTTGCCGTTATTAGTCAGATCATTGGAGAGCTTTAAACAATCTTTTGGAGATCAAAATATAGAAATTGCAGGTATAGTGTTTAATGACGCTGATCCAACCATGACTTATGATGAACACAATATATCACGTGCAGAAGTGAAAAATTATGCATCTAAAGAAGGCTGGCATGTGTTTAAGAATGAAGTAAGGCATTCGAATTCCTATCCAAAAGGGGCAAGAAATAAACTGCCTATTTTCTTAACTGATTACGCACGTTCAAATGTTATTGATGAATTTACTGCATTCGGTCGTGAATTTCTCGAAAGGGTGGGGTTCAAATGAGTAGTAAACAAGAACTATTACTGGACTTGTTGAAAATAAAGGTCAAATATACTGAGAAAGATATTAGTGAAATATTCTCTTTACTTGAGAATGAGGGGTATGACCAAACAGTCTTAGATATAATAAAATTAGTTAATATGATTGATGTAAAGCAAAGAAGAGATTCAATTGAAAAAACTCCAAAAAAAACCACAAACCTTGAAAAAATTAAAAATAATGATTACGATCAATATCTTAATTTAATAAATTTTAGAGATAAGTTATTAAACCGGAGTATTGATGTTGAAACTAAAGATTTACATCGTTTTACTGGAGAACTTGGAATTCCAAGTTCTAAGGGAAGAAAACGGGAACAGACAATAAAAATTATTATTGAGCATTTAGCTGGATTAAAAACAGCAGAGGCTAATCGTTTGATTGAACAAGAACTGTGGTCTTCTCAAGAAAGTGTTAATAAGTTTGAAATGTTAGCAGACGCTATATTACAAAGACCTTCACTTGAAAATCCTGACAACAAATAATCCTAAGAAACTGTGTGCGTGCTTCTACTCTGCATCGCCCATGTGACAGGGATAGGGGCTAACAAATAGTGGGATACGCTGTCTCATCTCCGCCTGAGGTGAGCTGAAGAAGACAATCAGGCTGACCCAACGTATAGCCGGTTACGGGGCGATACTCGGGTGACATCAAAACTGTGACTACACTCGTAGAAGCTTATGTGTCGTTATCTTCGGACAGGGGTTCGACTCCCCTCGGCTCCATATGGAGTTTTAGAAAAAGCGACCTTTAGGGGTCGCTTTTTTGTATCCTCATAATTAAAGTTAGGCAATGCTTTTTAATGATTTCAGCCAATTCCTCAAATGTGTACTTGTGGTTTATCATGTCAACTATGAGGTCTCAGAATGTTTGGTATGCATTTTAAACTGCAAAAGATTTCTCTACCACCACGAATACCATCCGCATGAGGATGGTTCCCATACTATGGTTAACGGTACCCTTTTGCAAAGTTTCTTTGTTATAATTATTATAATAAATCTCTTCATTGGCTGGTGATTATGAATGAGTGAGAAATTTTGGTTAGTAGTACAGTATCCTCTAAAAAGTGAAAAAGGAAGCCAACGTGATAACTGGTTAAGAGATAAAGTCATGGAATACCTGGACATATCTCTAGTAGATACTAACTTAGGTTGTGTTGATGGCTTTGATATGGGTAAATGCATTTCCGACCCGAAAAAATATGCTCTTAATATATTTTGTATCATTACGGAAGAAGAACGGAGTATAGCCTTGATAAAGAGAGTGTTAAGAGATAGCAGGCTTGACTATACTCGTATAAAAATTGCTACAATGCCCTATGGAAAAGAAGAAACATATAGTCTTAAATTTTCCTATAAAAAGGGTGTTACCGATTTTTCGCTATAGCACAGTTTTGAGTTTAGAATTACAACTACACCGTAAACAATTTTCTGGTGGGAGTCATGAATTTTGTGACATCAAAACAGTAACTACATTCGTAGAAGCTTATGTGCCGTTATCTTCGGACAGGGGTTCGACTTCCCTCGGCTCCATAAGCAAAAAACCGCTGAGATAGCGGTTTTTTGCTGTTTAGTGATTGAATTGTAGACCGAATGCAGACAATGAATTATGGGGAACTAATATATTCATTTTTGTAGACATGTTGTCTACGTCTAAAATTAGATCATTCACTTTGAAGTTAATAATTAGTGGCACATTTTCCGAAACTACATCTATAAGAGCTCGAACTGATATAAGATTAGATTATGGCATTAAGCACTCAAAAGCAAAAACATTCGGAGGAATTACTATTATGAGTTTTACTATTGATTATGTTAAAAATAAAAACAGAATTATTGTAACATCGGACGGTATGGAAGTTGAGGATGCCTTTGCGTACGCAGAACAATTTCCGAAAGTACTGAAGAAAACTAAGCGAGGGTTTACAGGTATGACTGTAATTACTGGTGGCCTGGTATTTAAGCAAGAGGTGATGGCAATTCTTGCTCCAACTGGTGAAGATGCTGTGAAAGCTGGAATCTCTACAAAACATAAATGGGTGTATGTTGCGCCTACCGCGTTCTACAAAACGCAAATGAATCGTATGTTTAAAGATATTGCAAACTTGTACGAATCGATAGAAGAAGCTGAAGCGTATCTTGATTCCGCAGGGAATTAGCAACTTCTAAAAACTTTAGTAAACCTTCTGGTAGCATACATAAGGTTATCGTTCTTTATTCAACGTTGTGGTTGGTGATCATAATTGTTGCTTGGATCCAGCCATCATCTATAGCGCCAAAGGTACTTTCTGCGTATTGAAGAAGCACTGTGATGAACCGATATATTCAGGATTAACTTATATAATTGGATCACTATACTAAGGAGTTATTCCTATGATCAGTCTCCTTAATCAGAATGACTCATCAAATATTGGATAGAATGCTTCTAGGGGACATCAAAACTGTAACTACACTCGTAGAAGCTTATGTGCCGTTATCTTTGGATAGGGGTTCGACTCCTAGGCTCTATTTGAAACCCGCTGATAAAGCGGTTTTTTTCTTGTTTATGGACTAAATTGCAGTCAAGGGATAAAAGGCTAACCTAAGATGTGATGAGTACATAAGGAGATAAATGAAAACCAGTACACTTATGCTATAATTTAATAAAGTGCTTCTGTGCTTTTAGAAAAATTGGAATAAAGGATGCATTGATCAACCATGTATGAGAATCAGACTTCTATGCACCAGAAGCTGTTTATTATCGGCGCAGGTGCTGCCGGACTAATGGCCGCTGTTACTGCGTGTGATATGGGTATCGATACTGCCATTCTGGAGAGTAACGACCGGATTGGAAAGAAGATATTAATGACAGGTGATGGCCGCTGTAACATTACAAATGAATCCACTGCAACGGGTACAGATGAAGCAATCGCTTTATCGCGTAAGTATCACAGTAATCAGGCCGGATTTCCACTTGCGGTATTGCAGCAATTTGGCATCCGTCAGACCATAGATTTTTTCTCCTTTCTCGGGCTTCCGCTTACAAGATTGAAGGATGGCTTGATGTATCCGATGTCGCTGCAGGCAGCAGCGGTGCTGGATATTTTCCAGCTTGCGCTGGAGGATCGGAATGTTCCGGTGTACCTCAATAACAAAGTGTTGGATGTTACTGTTTCGAAGAATCATCCGCGCTTCAAGATAAAATGCCAAACGGAGACAGAGGAGGAGGTTGTTTATACTAGCGACTATCTACTTCTATCTGCGGGTGGCCTTGCCGGTCCAAATGCGGGAAAAGAACCTCCTGGGTATACACTTGCTGAACGTCTGGGACACACCCTGATTGAGCCTTTACCGGCCATTGTGCAACTGAAGCTGCAATATCCGAATATGAGAGCACTGTCCACTATCAAATCTCAGGGACAAGCTCATATTATTGTAAACGGTAAAGTCATCGGCAGTGAACAGGGCGAAATTGCCTTTACGGACTATGGTATTACTGGTCCGCCAATTCTCCAGCTAAGCAGGAAGGCTGCGTATCATCTTGCAAGAGGAGAACAGGTGAAATTATCGGTGGATCTGATGCCTGGCCGCACGGAGGAAGAGTTAGTTGAGTTTTTAGAAAGGCTCTGGGAGACTTTTGGACACCGGACGGTTGCAGATTCTCTCGTTGGCATCTTTAACAAGAAGCTTGTTACGGTCCTACTCAAGGAGACCGGCTTAGATCAGCAGCCACAGCTGCTTTGCCAGGCTCTGTCGTTGAAAACTAAGGAGAAATTTTATCGAATCTTGAAGCGCTGGGAATTTAAAGTGACGGATACCAATGGCTTTACGAATGCACAAGTGACAGCTGGCGGCATCGATACGTCGGAAATAATCGAAGGAACGCTGGAATCCAAGCTAGTACCTGGGCTTTATTTGGCTGGCGAAGTGATGGATGTGGACGGAGACTTCGGCGGCTATAACCTACAATGGGCCTGGAGTTCCGGATATGTGGCCGCCATGGCGCTAGCTAAGTCAATTCAATAAATTTATTAGGAAAAGGGATGCATCAATTAACATGTATAAGGATCAGACTTCTAAGCACCACGAGCTGTTCATTATCGGTGGGGGTGCTGCAGGTCTAATGGCTGCAGTTACAGCGAGGGATCAAGGTATTGATACAGCAATTATTGAAAGCAATGACCGGCTGGGGAAGAAAATAATAACGACGGGTAACGGGCGTTGCAACATTACGAACCAATCCACCGCCACCGGTACGGATGAAGCGGCCGCTTTATCACGCAAGTATCACAGTAATCAGGAAGGATTCCCAATACATGTATTGCGGCAATTCGGTGTCCGCCAAACGATCGAATTTTTCTCCTCGCTCGGGCTTCCTTTTGTAAGCTTGGAGAATGGCCGGATGTATCCGATGTCGCTGCAGGCGGCTTCGGTGCCGGGTGTATTTAAGCTGGCGCTGGAGGATCGGAATGTTCCCGTATATTATAAACATAAAGTGTTGGATGTTACCGTTTCGGCGGGACATCCGCGGTTCGCGATAACCTGCCAGACGGAGACAGAGGAACAGGTTGTGTATACCAGCGACTATCTTTTTCTATGTGCAGGCGGCCTTACCGCTCCCAAAACGGGAACGGACGGCTCCGGTTATACGCTTGTCCAACGTCTGGGGCACACCTTGATCAACCCGGTGCCAGGCATTGTACAATTGAAGCTGGATTATCCGTATTTGAAGGAACTATCGGGCATCAAATTTGAGGGAGAGGCCCATGTTATCGTAAACAATGAAGTCATCCGCACTGAGTCTGGTGAGATTCTTTTTACGGACTATGGTATCTCGGGCCCGCCCATACTTCAGCTCAGCAGAAAGGCTGCGTATAATCTCGGAATAGGAGAATCGGTGACATTGTCGGTTGATTTAATGCCGGAGCGCACGGAGGAAGAGTTAATTGATTTTCTGGAGATCCACTGGGGGATCTTCGGACACCGGACGGTTGCCGATTCCCTTATAGGTATCGTCAGCAAGAAACTGATTCCAGTTCTGCTGAAGGAGGCTGGAATTGATCAACAGTTGCACCTGCTTTGTCAGGATCTTTCGTGGAAAACAAAAAAAATATTTTATAAAATCTTGAAGCGTTGGGAATTTAAAGTGACCGATACCAATAGCTTTACTAATGCACAAACAACAGCTGGTGGCATCGATACGACGGAGCTAACCGAAGGAACGTTGGAATCTAAGTTAGTCCCTGGACTGTATTTGGCAGGTGAGGTGATGGATGTCGATGGAGATTGCGGCGGCTATAACCTGCAATGGGCCTGGAGCTCCGGCTATGCCGCCGCGATGGCGCTTGCTGATCGACGTGCTAGCACCACGTAAGGGGGCAGATGGTTGCTGACTCTTAAACGATCACCTATTACTAGGCAGAGGTTTGCTGTAACAAGTCTGGTTTTAGTAATGTGAAAGCGATGAGGGTTGTTTCTCATCGCTTTTTTGTGATTTTTTAAAGTTTGGTGCTCATTTAAAAATGATTGTTGGGGTTTAGCGAAATATCAATATTCGTTGCTTAACTCTGATGTCTTCATTTTACCTCAACTTTATTGTCGTCCCTTTATTAATCCTTAAGTTTATCAATTAGAGCTAGTATTCGTCTATTTTTTGTATCTTCCTTTTTAGCAAGCTCAATATAATTAATCTGCTCTCGTTTAATGTAATCAGGCTGGTTTAGAAATGTATTCAGCATGTGGTACTCTTCAAGGTTTGTAGTAATGTAATCTGGCACAATCAGTTTACGATTTTCCTCGCATTTCTTAAGTATTATATGTAATGTATCACCGAGCTCTTTTTGTAATGCTCTTCGAATAAATTCGTTATAAACAAAATAATGCCCATTCTTTGACGGCAATAAAGTATGGTCAAATTCGTACCCGTCAACAGAGATTTGAATAGGTACTTTACCATTAGTATTGAATATCTCCCTTACTGAATAGGGGAAATAGACTACTTTCCATTTCATTTTACCTTCCAGCAGCTTTATCTCACTATCAAATTCATAAACCATATTAAATAACACTCCTCGTGGTAAAGAAGCTGATTTCGGTCACTCATTTTATCATAGCCACTTTGCTGTTTCTAGGTGATTCGAATTCAATATGCTGTTGCAATAACCTATATGATGTTGAACATGCCTTATCTGCATGAGGATAACATCAGTTTTAGTTATTTCTTCGTATAGTACACATGGTTCCAATAATCTGCAGTCAGTAAGTTCATCAAAAAAATTACGAGCCACACTCAATATCTCCTCTAGGTACGTCGTCATTTCCTCCTTAGTAGGGTAGTCAGAGCACTCCTTATCTAAGTCTTCTGTTATATCTTTACCGAAGTCAGGTATTTTGAATTCTTCATCCTTCTGCTGCCTAAACCAAAATTTCATGCTGGTTGTAGCGTGGAATATATGCTTCCAGTATTTATGCTTGGCATTCTTCCAAAAATGATCAGGACATACTTCGATAAGATTCTTCAGCATTTCTACGGTTGGATCAAACTGTCTTCTTAAAACAGCCACCATCTTATCACTCATGTTCATCAACTCACTTCTTGAATTTTAGAATCTTAACCTTATTCTTGTTCTCAGCAACCAAAACCTTCCATTTTATGATGGTGTATTTGGAAAATTTGTGAAATACGCTCAATCATAAACCCATAAAATGTAAAAATGTCACATCATAATTTAATGACACAGAACAGCACGGAGTGCCCTCTGATGAAGGTGTTCTAATCGATTTGAAATTAACGCATCAACACCTGGCGGATATGACAGGAACGGCGCGTGAGACCGTGAAAAAATCATTGCTTGGATTACAGGATGAGCAGTTGATACGTATTGATTAAAGGAAATACATTATGATGCGGCTCCATAGGTAGTAAAAGAAAAGACACCTTGAAGGGTGTCTTTTTACGTTATTGCAGCTTAAAAAGAAGATTCCAACAGTATTCCCGACTTTAATGAAAGTTCCCGGTTTCATTTTCCGTGAATTTGCCGTCGCTGTCATGCTGAGATTGCTTGCGGCGATCATTACGGGCTTGTTGCTGCTGTTGGGCTTCCAGGCTGTTTACGGGCGTGGCTTCCAAATCTTTTACAGTGTTGATCAGATTCTTGTCTGGTTTATTTGCGCTCAATTGAAAATTCCTCCTTGTTTACCTAATGGTTGTGAATTTTATTATGTGCTGGCTACTGTGTGGCTATTCGTGTTGTATGATCACAATCCATTCGCTGTCCTATAATCATTAGCTCAGAACACGGTTAGATATGGGAGATATGAGTAAATGATTGTTTCGGAACCTTTTTTAGTTTTGATATGTTGAACGTGTTCTGGTTCCAGAATTTGTATTATTTTCGAAGGGATACAGGGGCTAGATGCAGGATCTCTTTCTAAATATTTAGGAGGTGAAAAGAGAAACTTCATTTTTTGCAAGCGGTTACAATAATATCTGCAACAAATTAAATCGGGAGGAAATAAAATGAAAAAAAGAGTTGCAAAGGTAACCAGTATTGTTGTGTTGTTTTCTCTTGCTCTTTCTTTAATAGTAGGTGGATGGACAAATACGGTGGTGCATGCTGCTGGTCTTGCGGTAACAGGCAGTGGAGGCTGGAATGAAACGGCATATGTGGAATGGTCACCTGTAAGCAATGCGACAGGGTATAACGTTTATGTTAAATTGGCAAGTGCAGCGGATTCTGGGTATCAACAAATTAATAATGAGTTAATCCGCAAATATTCTTCCTACTGGAGAGCAGATGCTGTTGGGCTTGCAGCCGGTAATTATGTGATGAAAGTTGAAGCTACCTTGTCAGGGGGTGGGACGGTAAGTGCGGTTTCAAATCCACTATCCGTAACGTCATATGACCGCTCAGGATTTGCTTTTTCGACTAGTTCGCAATATGGTACAGGATCAGGGGCTTATAATGAGAATGGAACCCTCAAGAATGGTGCTCAAGTGCTGTATATAACATCTCAGAATGCGCAAACCGTAACCCTTGGTGTGAAAATCAACAGCTCCGGCGCTGTACAAACAGGGGTTGGTCTGGGTGGTATTCTGACACTGAGACAAAAAGGTTATGATACAACTCCACTTGCGATCCGAATTATCGGAAAGGTTACAGCTGCTGATCTGAGTGGACAGCTTAACAGCAGTGGGTATCTTGAAGTCAAAGGTAAAAACAATTATTCGGAAATGAATATTACTATTGAAGGTATCGGGAATGATGCTTACGCGTACGGTTGGGGAATGCTTCTAAGATATGTAGGTAATGTGGAAGTAAGAAACCTGGGTGTAATGTTATTCCCTGACGATGGCATTTCAATGGATTCCGGCAATATGAATGTCTGGGTGCATAATAATGATATTTTTTATGGAGCTGCTGGAGGCGATGCAGACCAAGCCAAGGGCGACGGTTCCACAGACCTTAAAAATGGATCCAACTATATTACAATCTCTTACAACCATTACTGGGATTCCGGAAAATCCTCGCTAGTTGGTTTGAGTGAGCCGGCTGAATTTTTTGTTACCTTCCACCACAACTGGTTTGACCATTCGGACTCCCGTCATCCGCGGATTAGAGTGGCTTCCGTCCATATCTATAACAACTTTTTCGATGGTATCTCCAAATACGGTGTGGGTGTAACTACAGGTGCTTCAGCTTTTGTAGAATCTAATTATTTTAGACATGCTAAATTTCCAATGATGATCTCCTTACAAGGTACAGATGCTTTAGGGGAGGGTACGTTCTCAGGCGAAAATGGAGGTGTGATTAAAGCCTATAACAATCTTATTGTAGAGGCTTCAAGTCTCATCTATGCGAATTCAAACACAGGGACAGCTCCTGCTAATGCTACCTCATTTGATGCTTACTTAGCTTCGTCAAGAAATGAAACCGTCCCAAGCTCATACAAAGCACTAAAAGGCGGAACAGCCTATAATAACTTCGACACGAGCGTAAATACAGGAGTGAACGTATCTAATATTGATAACGTAAGCAATGTTGAACAGATTGTTATGGCAAAAGCCGGACGTCTGAATGGCGGAGACTTCACATGGGAATTTAATGATTCAGTGGATGACGTTTCGTATGCGCTGAATACAGCGCTGATGTCTGCAATCAGAGGCTACACAACGGGACTTGTCTCTGTAGGGGGGAATTCAAACCCAACGAACCCGACTCCGACTCCATCAGTAACACCTACGCCAACAGTAACTCCTGTGCCAACAGCGACCCCAGCTCCAACAGCAACTCCTGTACCAACGGCGACTCCAGCACCGACGACAACGCCAGTGCCGACAGCGGGAGCAACCGTTCACAACTCTACTACGGATGGAACAACAAGCAATTTCTTCAATATCCAAGGCAATCTCTCAACAAGTAAGGGAACTGTGGCATATCAGGGTTTATCTCTAACCCAATGTCTAAAAATCGAGAGTGCAACCAGCATTCAATTCACTGCTGCTAAAGCTTCAACGCTAACCCTAGTGTTCAACACAGAGGGAACGAAAATCAAAGTAGATGGAACAAGTTATCCTATAACCAATGGCATTGCTACTGTCTCTCTAGCCGCAGGTGCACATACCATTACAAAAGATAGTACGGCGAATCTGTATTATATGAAGCTGGAATAGGGAATTGGCTGCCTCGACTATAATATGGAGTATCAGAAAAGCAGAAAAGCGACCTGTAGGGGTCGCTTTTCTGCTTTTTCTTATGATTTTATTACTTGAGTTGTTGTCGATTGAAAAACTATCAATTTTGTGTTGATTTGATTAATCTTTATCATCAACCAAATCAATAATCTCACGAATATCCTCAATATTTAAAGCTTCTGCAATTTTTCCTATATGACTAAAGTTAATATTCTCCCTTTTTCCATTAGCTAACTCACTTAATGCGGCATGTCGGACATCGGATATTCTGGACAATTCTCGTAGGGAAATCTTATGTTTTTTGGTCAATTCTGATATTTTTACTATAACTCTCTTTCCCACTTCTAATCCCCTCACTAACTCTGAGTTTTCATCTTGACTATACGCATAAGACGGATTTTCTTTTCATGAGAATAAACCTCTCAGTTTTTAAGAAAGCTGCTGTAAGTAAAGTAAAAGACATCTTAACCGTGTCTATTACTTTACTATATAAGCAAGTTTCAGCACTTCAGGATAGTTGACCAGCCTATACTAATTCTCGGTTATTCCCCATACCGGTCAATCGCCATAGCTGCCGACTTCAGCATGCGCCGCTTAAGATGCTCACCCTCGACGATTTTTACGCGGAGGCCAAGAAAACGGATTTTGGACAATAGGAATTCGCTATCGTCTCTCATGTAGATGACTTTGATTCGATAGATGCCCGAATTTTCATCAAAGGACACGGATTTATCAAAACAGGAAAAGGCGTACAGAATTCGGGACAGCTCAGCATTAAAGGTGGGAATGACTTGAATACATGCACATTCTTTCTGATCCTCTAATAATCGCGTTATTCTTGCTTTTAAGTCATCAATCCGTTTGGCAGGGAAGGGAGCTACTTCAACAGAAACAATGTTTTTTAGTTTAGTGGACATAAGAGAACGTTGCCGGGTGCTGTACCATTGCAAATACCACTCCCGCTTATACATGTTGTATTCCAGCTTATGAGGGAACCCGGCTTGGTCAGTTCGTTGGCCTCCATGCTTAATATGGAAAGTAATAAGGATCGCTTGATTCTGCATGATTATACGGCGGAGTGTACGAAGCATTGGGTGATAGACCTGCCGCTCTTTGCTTTTAGCTTTCTCCATAATAATTCCCTGCACTTCTGTGGACGCTTCTGCCTCCAATATGGAGTTCAATTCACTTAAGGTATCCAGTGTAAAAGCTGCTTCTGAGGCCGGGTGCATTAACATGGTTTTCAGCCAGGAACGTTCCTGGGAGGTCAGCGCTAATGAACCCACTTCGTCGAGGCGTGAAATGATTTGGAAGTTAAATATTTTCTCAAATGGATTCATAATAGCTGTGAATCTCCTTCCACTCCGCGATAAATTGCTTACGCAGCCAAGGGGGTTCTAATACCTCGCAGCTCGAACCAAAGCTTCGTAACCACGGCTTAATTTCATAAATACCATTCACTGTGATCTCATAAAGGAATGTAGAATCGGACTCTTCCGTAATTACTCCCCACTGTCCCTGCGCTTCAACCCGCTCCCGAATAAAATTAACACCAGAGCGATTGGGGTTATAAAATCTCGCCACCACTTTAATTGCACTGGTGGTATCTATAACCCAGCTGTTTGTCATCTGCTCTTCCAGATTGCTGAGTTTCTGAGCAAACTCTGATTCTTCCACAGTGTCGCCCTCCTCAATTTGAGTAAGGCCCTCCATTCGGAATTTCATGATGCCCATACGTGAATTATGTCCGATTAAATACCAGCGCCCATATTGATGGTCATAGATGACGCGGAGCGGAAGAACGGTTTCTGTGACGCCCCTTGTTTCCCGCTCAAAGAGAGGATTGGTATTCTGAGAGGCGTAGTTTTTGCCCTTTTTAGGGGATAGATATAGAAACTTAATTTTTTTTCGCTGCTGAATCGCTGCAAAAATTGTGTATAGGTGTGCCTCGTCAAGAATACGTGAATGATAATTATACTTGTATCTATGGGTTTCCGTAGCTTCGGGGTTATAACCCCGCTTCCGCAGGACCTTTTTTAAGGTGTCGCGCAGCAGGTAACCTTGCACCGACGGAGTCTGCGTGTTGGCGATGACATCAACATAGTCGTAAAGATCCAAGAGCTGATCGCCCGATAATTGATCAATCAGATCGTTAGCAGCCTTGTATCGATAAGGACGGCCCTCATTTACACGAAGAATAACGCCAACTTCCTCAAGATATTTCAGATCTCCACGGATGGTCTTCTCATCGGGCATTGGACAATCGGTTGGCATTTGCTCACTGCAGACATCCTGTAGATCTTTAGCCGTTAGCTCCTGAGTCTGAAGCGCAGTTAATAGTAGAGTAAGCCGGATGCTCTCCGTTTCCTTAAGCGACTTCGCCCGGAACAAGAACAGGAGCAGCGGGTCGGCAGATTCATAATAGTTATAGCGGAGCCATTCAGAGAGTTCCGTTCCTTGTTCTGTAGGCAGGTCTTGTTGTAATACGGTTACCATGCCCTTCAGGTTGCGCAGCGTTTTGTCATAGGTATGTACAGAAATGCCGAGACGATCGGCGAATTGTTGTCTGCTGTAAGCTCCCCCCGCTAAAGAGAGCATGCGAAGAAATTGAATCTCCTTGTCAAAACTTTCCCGGGCCATTTGTATCCCTCCAGCCTGTAGCGAATCCATTAGAAATAGTAGTACTTATTATATTAAGCACCAGAGTTGAATAAAATGGAAGTATTTTTGGCCGCCGCCATACTTCCGCCCTGTTCGTTACAGGGAAGATGAGCGAAGATAGATCCATGAAGCCGAAGCAATTCTGAAGAGGCGTTCGAATAGTATCAATGGTAGAGAATAGGGAAGTAACCGATCTGGAGGGATGAAGATGGATCCTATAAACAAGCTTATCTGTGAGCAGCTGGAACAGATTGAATATGAGGAGCAAGTTACAATATTGTATGCCTGCGAATCAGGCAGCCGGGCCTGGGGATTCCCATCGCAGGACAGTGATTATGATGTGAGATTTATTTATCTGCATAAACCGGAATGGTATCTATCTATTTTTGATAAGCGGGATGTGATCGAGCGTCCTATTAACAATATGCTTGATATCAATGGCTGGGATTTGCGTAAAGCACTGAATTTATTCCGGAAGTCAAATCCACCGCTGCTGGAGTGGCTGCAATCACCCATTCAATATGCAGAAAAGTACAGTATAGCAGAGAAGCTTAGAAGCATCTCCCCGTACACATTTTCGCGGAAGTCTTGTATGTACCATTATTTAAACATGGCAAGAGGGAACTACCGTGATTATCTGCAAGGCGAACAGGTCAAGATCAAAAAGTACTTTTATGTGCTTCGTCCCGTTCTAGCTTGTGAGTGGACTCACCGATATGGAGAGATGCCGCCGATGGAGTTCGATGTACTGGTAGAGCGGCTTATTCCGAAGGATGAAGAGCTGTGGCAGGTGATTCAGCAATTGCTGGCACGAAAAAAATCCGGTGAAGAACTAGACTACGGACCGCAGCTAACCGTGATTAACGATTATTTAGAAGAACAGTTCCAAGTGTTGGATAAGGTGGCGGCGTCCTTGAATGCTAAGGAGAACAACAGAGATCATCAGCTGGATGCTCTATTTCGAGAAGCTTTACAGGAAGTATGGGGACGGGCCCTATAGAAAGATTGATAGGAGGAAGATGGTAGTGGCTATTGTACAACTGAAATCTACGAATCCAAAATTCACTTTTTTAATTAAAAAAAATCCAGTGACAGGTATGCAGCTTCGTCCGGTTCGTCAGGGAGTGGCTTATGGATGGTATTCTGATGAGGCAACTTATAACGTTTATTTTAAGGATGCAGATAACGATATATCCTACAAGCAGAACGGAAGCGAGAGCTTTGAGTATTTAAATGTCTCCCGGTTTAATACACCTCTATTTCCGCTTAATGCGGTCAATGAGTTTTTCTCTACACCCTTCAAAGCCCAGGATGAACGGGATGCGGAAGGATATGAGCATTCTTTTTTCATTAATATGGTTCAGGTTGAGCGGATACACTATATTGAATTTTTCCAAAAGCATTTAAAGGGATATACCTTCTCCTTGCAGCATCAGGCACATAAGAGCTATTCACTGACGATTACCACACATAAAAGCTTGTATCACCTCTTGCATGTTGTTGGTGTGCTGTCCTTGTTCTTATCCATATTTGGGGATGAGTACATAGATATTTCGGATGCTATTTTGGATAAATATATCCGCAGCCTTAACGTCATTGATGCACCCTTTTATATAAGAAGTCTATTTGCAAGGAATTTCCTTACCTCAAAGGAACGGTTCAAGCGATATAAAGCCTCCATCGAACAAACGGACCAGTATTCTATTGGGCTGGAGTATGGCGGTACTGCGATGCAGCGGCGTACTTTTATTTCGAGTGTGCTTCCATTCAATAAGCCGATTCTGGACATCGGTTGCGGAGAAGGTTTCTATGCAATTCCGTTTGCCGGGAAAATAGAGAGTACCTATTATGCGGTAGATATAGCTGAGGAGCTGCTGGAGGTTGTGAATCGGAAAGCGAAAGCTAAGGACATTGATAACATTGCAACCTTTGGCTCACTGGACCATTTTCTGGAGTCGTACAACGGGGAGCAGGTTGATGTGATTCTAACAGAAGTTGTAGAGCACATGAGCGAAGGTGAGGCAGCAGAGCTTATTCAGCAAATAATCGGTAATGTGAATTTTCAACAGCTTATTGTGACCACACCGAATGCTGATTTCAATCGTTATTATGAGCTGGAAGGATTCCGGCATGAGGATCACAAGTGGGAAATGGGACAGCAAGCGTTCGGGCAATGGGTTTTGGATACGATTCAAGGTTTAGCAGTCGAGGTCGAATATTTGATGGTTGGTGACCGGGTTGGCGAGATCCGTACGACGCAATGCGCTATTGTGCGAAGAAAGGAGGAATAGACAGTGGAAATTCAAACGCGTGTACATACCATATTTCTGCTTGTAGGAGCAACGGAATGCGGGAAATCAACTTTTGCTAAAGAAGTTCTGATCCCGCAGTTAAAACTAGAGGATGCCTCCAAAGGTTTACGTACGAATGTGCAGTATTTATCCTCGGATAGTATCCGTCAGGAGATATTGGGCTACGACTATGATAAGTATGATCAGGTTATGCTGGAGGCGAGTTCGCATACCTTTCAATTATTGTTTGAGAGATTGAAGTTAGTCACTTCTTTTCCGATTAATGCGGAGTTTGTGGTGATGGATACCATTGGGCTATCCGAAGATTATCGTAGTAAAGTCCGTGAGATCGCCGGGCAAAATAATTACAATCTGGAGGTTATTCTGTTTGATTACCGCAAACGGGAGGATTACTACGCCTCAGAGCGCTCGAAGAAGCTGATCTCCAATCATTTAAACCGGCTCAGAAAAGAAGTCTTGCCTGTTCTGTCACGGGAAGGTTACAACAAGATTCATAAAGTGCGTGCTAAAGATTTTATTCTCGAGGGTGAAGGGATACCTAATCCGGACTACCGGGTGATTATACAGGATTGGGATACTTACGCATCTACGGTACTTCTACAAGCACAAGAGTATATTGTGGTTGGGGATGTTCATGAGTGTGTCGAAGAGCTTCAGGGACTATTACGTAATTACGGCTATCGGGAGCACGAAGGTAAGTTAAGTGCAACAGATAAGCTTAGTAACACACGAGTCATTCTTGCTGGTGACTGGATTGATAAGGGTAAAAAAACGCGGGAGACGATTGAGTTCTTATTTGATAACCGCGAGTATTTCCTATTTGTTATGGGCAATCACGAGAACTTTGTATACAAGTACGTAAAGGGGGAGATTCAAGGAACCGATCCGGAACTGCTAAGAACGTACTTTGATTCCACCCAAGTGCTTAAGGAGGACCCCGCGCTTTTTAGTAAATTTTCGGATTTAGTGGAGCAATCCCAGCCCTTTTACCGCTATATCGGTATGCAAGGTCCTTCTTTTTATGTTACTCATGCTCCTTGCCGTAATAAGTACATTGGTAAGCTGGATACGAATTCACTACGCCATCAGCGTAACTTTCGGCTGGATCGTGAGGTTTCCTTTGAGGAACAGCTTGATTTCCTAAAGCAAGAGGCTGTTAGTAATCACCCCTTTCATCTCTTCGGACATATTGCAGCCAAGCAGACTTTTCGGATCAAAAACAAACTCCACCTCGACACAGGGAGTGCGCAGGGGAATGAACTAACTTCTGTTCGCATGTCATTTAAACCTTTCTATAAAAGTCAAAAATCGCATGTGACTACGGTGCACGAAGAGCTACCTATCCTGTTCCGGGAAAAGCCAACCGTATCCTTGTTGGAGCTTGATTACGAGTCTGTGCGCAGACTGCAGTATTCCTCGCAGAACCGGGTCAACTTCATCTCCGGGACGATGTCACCTGCGGATAAGGATGTGGCTGCCGGTGAGCTTGAGTCTCTGCGAAAAGGGTTGGATTATTTTGCCGAGCGTCGTATATCTGAAGTCGTCCTGCAGCCTAAATATATGGGATCACGCTGTAGTGTGTACCTTTATCGGGATATAGAGCAGTGTTACGCAATTAGCCGGAACGGCTATAAGGTTCAGGCGGTCGATCTGACGCCTATCTACGAACAGCTGCTTCATAAATTCGGAACCTATATGGCTGAGCAGGGGGTCCGTGTGCTTTTACTGGATGGCGAGCTTCTGCCATGGAAAGCGCTTGGGGATGGGTTAATTGAGCGTCAGTTCCGGCCGATTGGCAAGTCGCTGGAGACAGAGCTGGATTTCTTAAGACAATATGGATTTGAGGAGTCACTGGGTAAACTGATACAGGATTTTGAAGCAAGCGGCTTTGAACAAGACCAGCACCATTTGTCGAAAGAGGCGCTTAACAACAACTATGGGTCTCATGTTTACCAGACTTTTAAGCATGTCCGTGACATAAGAGAATCGTATGTAGATCTTGACCAGCGTGAGGAAGCCTACCGAGTATACAAACAGCAACTGGAGTTGTATGCAGGTGATGCGGAATTAGCGTACAAACCTTTTGCAATCCTGAAGGAAGTGCTGGAGAATGGCGATGAACGGTTACCTGACGGCAAAACCTCGGAACTATACAGGTTCTTAAATGATGATGAATCTCTGGTTCTGGACTTGAAAGAGCCTGATGCTTACATCAGAGCAGAGGAGTATTTCGCAAAGATAACGGTAGAGAAACATATGGAGGGAATTGTAATCAAACCGGAGCAAGAACAGCAGGGGGTAGTCCCATACATGAAGGTCCGCAATCCGGGCTACCTGTCGATCATCTACGGGTACGACTACAAGTTTCCACATAAGTATGCCAAGCTGATGAAGCAGAAGAATATCGCTCCTAAGCTTCGTACGACCTTAATCGAACACCGGCTGGGCAGACAAATGCTAGAAGTGAAGCTGGATGAGATCTCGTCTGACAACGAGGACTACAAGCAAATTGCAGCAAACTTGTTATTCGAGGTAACGAAGGAGAAAGAGATCGACCCGAGGTTGTAGAGAATTGTTACAGGCGAAGAAACTTGGTTTGCCAATTATGAGAATGAGTTCAGGCTGTCGGGAAGGTCCCGGCAGTCTTTTTTTCGTCAATTGTATCCAGCTCAATCGCGGTCATAGAGCCGGAAGGCAAGTGTACAAGCCTCGTTCTAATTGTAAAAACAGGAGGACGCATCTTATCGGTCCGTCCTCCTATCTATTCCTCATAAATACGCCTTAACCCATAATAACGAGCACGTTGTTTTCTGGCGCCATTTTGGCCACCGGGATCAGGTTGCCTTGAATTTCTTCACCGTTAATAACGATATGGGTAACCCCTTTTTGTACACCCTTCTTGTTCTCCACCTGGATGTTCAGCTTCTTCCCACGGAATTCCCGGACCATGGAAAAGTCTGTCCAGTCGGAAGGAACACACGGGTTGAGGCGAAGGCCATCAAATTGCGGTTGAACCCCCATAATGCCTTCCACCAAGGAGACCATCACGGTTGAAGCGGTGCCGGTCAGCCAGTGGACATGCGCCCGGCCTTGATATGGGCTGTCCTTGGACTCGACAAACTGGCCATGTACATAAGGCTCGAGTTTGCGGATTTCGGCCTTATCGTTCATGCTGGCCGGACTGCAATTCAGGAAGTATTCGAACGCGCGCCCACCGTTGCCAATCATGGTTTCCGCCAGAATGAGCCATCCCTGCGGCTGGCTGAAGATGCCGCCGTTTTCCTTAGTTGAGGCGTTGAAAAGAGCCATCAACGCTACTGGCAAACCGTATTCACGGAACGGTGGGTAGAATAACATAGTGCCGTAATCGGTCCGCAGATTCTCATACACTTTGTCCATGGAGAGCTTCGCCTGATCCGGGCGGGCTGCACCGCTTAATACGGCCCAGCTTTGCGGATTAAGCCAAATTTTGGCCTCATCATTCTCCCAGGAGCCGATGGTATAGTTGTCTTCTGTAAATCCGCGGACGAATTGATCGTTCTCCCAAGCGTGCTTTTGAATGTTATCGTCCAGCTCATCAAGCAGGCCCTGCGCCCATTGAATGTCTTCAGGCTTGTTCTTATTTTGTGCAATTTCCATGAACACCTTGAATGCCATATACAGCTGGAATGCGACGAACAACGACTCGCCCTTCGCTCCAAGCCGTAGACAATCGTTCCAGTCGGCATGAAGCCCAACCGGCATGCCGTGTGCGCCCATACGATCCAGACTGAACTGAAGCGCCTGGCGCAAATGCTCGTACACAGTGCCCTCACCTTTATCCGAATAAGGGATTATTTCATCTGTAAAATCCCAGTTGCCACTTTCATTCAAGTATTTAATGACGGTTGGGAACAGCCATAAAGCGTCATCGGCCCGATAATGGGGATGACCAGTTTCCCGTACATATTCCGGATCATCCGGTGTGCCCTCATGCCCAGGATTGTGGTCAAATTTCACCAACGGAAGTCCACCGCCGTTGGAAACCTGGGCGGATATCATCAGTCTAAGACGTTCAAGGGCCATCTCATGATCCAGATGAATGATGCCTTGAATATCCTGCACCGTATCCCGATAGCCCAGTCCATTACGAAGACCGGAGTATTGGAAAGAGGCTGCTCGTGACCAGATGAAAGTGATAAAGCATTGATATGCATTCCAAGTGTTGATCATGTTGTTCAGGTTATCGCTTGGTGTCTGGACCTGGAAGCGGTTAAGCTTGCTGTGCCAGAATGCTTTTAACTCTTCGAGTTCTTTATCTACCACGGACAAGTCTTTATAATGGCTGAGAATCTCGGAAGCGCCTTTCTCATCATACTGTCCCAGTAGAAATGCGATTTCTTTCTCTTCTCCCGGCTGCAAATCTACGTTAATCTGCAGGGCACCGCAGGAGTTAGTATTGTAGTTTAATGAATTGGAGCATTGGCCGTTCTCCACAGAGGCTGGATTGCCATAACTGCGGTAATCGCCTAGGAACGTATCCCGGTCACCGTCATAAGCGGTAACTTCTGCACCTGCAGCGCCGAAGAATCTCCAGGTCTGTTCTTCGGGGGTGTTTTCATTGATGACTTGAAGGATCATATTATTTTTATAGTAGGTCCGTGAAATAAACAAAGTGTACTGAAGGTTGACGGTATCCTGCTCGTAGTTGTTATTGTTGGTTAATTCAACAAATCCGAAGAGAGCCAGCTTGCGTGCTTTGGAGTCATCATTGCGCACCTTCATGCGCCACACCTCGTAGGTTTTGTTCAGTGGCACATAATATAATGATTCTGTATGGATGTTATCGTAATCCGAGACGAGGTTCGTGTATCCGGTTCCATGATGGCATACGGACTTATATTGCTCCAGATCTTTACCCACAGGCTGCCAGGAGCCGGACCAATAATCCCCGTTCTCCAAATCTCTCACGTAAATATAGCGTCCGGGCTCGTCCTTAGAGTTGAAGTGGTAACGGATATGCCGCCCATTTGCGCCAGATTTTACAAAGCTATAACCGCCTGCGTTACCTGAGATGATCGCGCCATATTCCGGCGAGCCGAGGTAATTCGCCCAAGGGGCAGGCGTATTCGGCTTGGTAATGAGGTATTCCTTGTTTTTTTCATCAAAACAACCATATTGCATAACCATTCCTCCTATTAAGTGGTTAATGGGTCAATCTATAAACGCGCGTTCACAAAGGGGTGAAATATCCATGTGTAATTTTATTATAAGATACTTTTAGTAAATCGATAACCCTATATTTTAGCGAAAAAACGAACAAAAATGCTAACTTTTTTGGTAGGTGTAAAGCGAAAGACACCTTGAAAGGTGTCTTTTTTTATTTTTGCGGCATGTCTACTCCACTAAAACACCATTAACAAACGTCATAGTTTTATCTTTGAATTCAAGAATAAACTTGTTTGGAAAATCCAGATCGGTATGAATCTCCGTCCCCAACATAACTTTTTTTCCTACATCATCAAAGGGATTATGAAGTAAACCTCTAGGCGTATACCTAGTTTCAGAACCGATTACATTATTATTCTCATCGCGGATAAATTTAGTTTTTCCTGAGAACACGAGGTCCTTGCCATTTTCCAAAGTTAGATGAACCTCCAAACGATCCTTTGTCTTCTGATAATCTATGACTACATCTTTAGAGGATACAGGGAAACCGATAACAAAAAAACCAATAAGGGCCGTAGCCAGTATAAGTACCGATAAGACGGAAAAAATGAGAGTTTTTATATTCTTTTTTTTCACTTTTTTAAAATAATTGAGTTTGTTAACTTCCTCTTTATCAATAATAGGCACACTTAGATTTGCTGTGGCGGTCATTTCATTATAGGATTGAAGGCAGCTTTCACAGGATTTCAGGTGTTTTTCGATTTCTTCGTTACTATGTACAGAGGTTAGCTTTTCAATATAGGAAGGTAATAAATCCTGAATAATCTCGCATTTCATGAAGATCTTCCTTTCATCAATTTTTGTTTTCCACGGTAAAAGGTAACTCTTGCCCAGGTTTCATCTCTTCCAAGAATTTCGCCAATTTCCCGAAAACTGAATTCTCCGGTTAAACGCAGATATAATACTTCTTTGGTATTTGGATCAAGTAAATGAAGTTGTTTAAATAAATCCATTTTGTCCTGAGCAAAAATGAACTGGGATTCTGTTGAATTTGCGTTAGCCAAAGAAGCGTCTTCTAATTCCTCAGACTTCCGCTTGCGCTGCTTGTCCAGCTCCTGATACCACACATGTTTAGCAATTTGACAGAGCCATACGTATACTTTGCAGGTCCCATCGTATTTGTCTATCGATTTTATAGCTCTATAAAAAGTTTCTTGGGTAATTTCTTCTGCCAGCAAGTGATTATGACAAAGGCTAAATACGAATTTATATACTTGGGTTGAATATTCCCTGTATAATTGCTCGTTGTCCTGCATCCATTCACCTCCTCAAGTTATATATCCGTAAAAAGCTATAAACGTTACAAGTTTTTTTTAAAAAATTTGATTTATACAATTATCGCTTTCATCCCCGGTATGTGAGGGAATTAAGGAGGTTCAGCGTTAAGGCTGGTTTCACAGTAGGGTTACCCTTTATAATTACATGAGATCTTATTGTACAAGTTACAAGGGGGTTCATATATGATAACAAAGGTAAACCGGCAGTTAAATGAGGGTCCTAAAATTCAAAAAGAACAAGAGCTTGTTACCAAAATGATTCGTATATATTGTAAGAAAAAACATCATCATAAGGGGTTTTGTGAGGAATGTCAGGAATTAAATGAGTATGCGCTGAAGAGGCTAGCCTATTGTAAATTTGGTGAAGAGAAAACAGCTTGTGCCAAATGTCCTGTTCATTGTTACAAACCGGATTATCGCCAAAGAATTAAAGGGGTTATGCGTTTTTCTGGTCCGTGGATGCTGCTCTATCATCCCATTGAGTCGATTAGGCATATTCCGCTACCCAATAAATTGAGAAAATAAGTGAAAACCGGACATCATTTGATGCCCGGCTTAATGTGTTTTTAGATATCATTCTCCCAGTTTTTCAGCCTTCACCAAAATCTCTCGCAAAACCCGGGCAACCCGGCTTTTTCTTCTCTTTACTTTTACACTTATCCGTCTTAACGACTCTTGGTATACGGCGGTATCCTTGGGTTCATAGAGCTGTTTGGCGGCAATCCGTAACGTTCTTCTCATTAATATTGCTGATGAACGGGTTAACTTCGTTCGGTATCCTCTGCGCAAGACCCGTAAAGTATGTTTATACTTCTCTAAGTCTTCGTTTGGGGGAACAAGGGCGAACAGATTTAGGGAGGAGTCATTGAACCCGTAGCTTTTGAACATGATTTTTAGATTCTCAATATTTATGAGGTTTCCTCTGAAGTGGGTTGGATGTTCTTGGTGAACGCCGACAACTTCTTTGATGCTGTGAAAAGGGATTTTTAATCGATGCAGTCGATACCCAAGGTCCCAATCTTCGAGTCCATAGAGGATAAACTGTTCATTAAAACCTCCAGCACGAGTTAATTGGCTGCGTCTTATGGACACACAACGTGTGACGAGTAACATCCAAGGGGCTACATCTGTGCTGGCAAATTGTTTTTTAGTATTTGGAGGAACTCTTGAGGGAAAGGTGACTTTTGATAACGTCTCCGTCTGCTGAAGGATATCATTGGGTGTGATTAATGGGATGATTTCAGTCGCTGATTCGAAGTCGGGATTCCATAAGTTAGAAGGCGAAAGTGTATTGCGGCAATGCTCTTTTTCTTCAGGAGAAAAGTCTGGGTAGTAGTGGGTATAAGCGTCATCCCATGAGTGTGGAATACCTGAAATTATGGACTTAGGATATTTACGGTGATACTGGTTTACGATCCTAATGAAGTCAGGGAATACTAGAAAATCCGCATCGCAGAAGATGACGTATTTCCCTTTTGCCTGACTCAGCCCCAGATTTCTCACGGCAGAACGGCCGCGTTGTTCCTGCTGAGCGACATAAATAAGCGGATAAGAAGTTTGAAAGCTTTCGACCATTTCCTTGGTACCATCTGTAGAACCGTCATCTGCGACGATCACCTCGAATCGATCCTTGGGATAGGTCTGTGTCTCGAATGAAGTGAGTGTAAGTAGCAGCTGCTGAAGTCGGTTATAGGTTGGAATTATGATGCTGTAACGGATAGCCAGAATGATCACCCCCACCATTTAATAAAAGCCCTTGAATAGGATAAATAATAACAATATATTCAGGGACTTTAGCCTGGTCTAGTCAAACGCCTTTAAGGATCGAAATAGGCAGTGGACAGGGGCCAATATGGGATGATCTTTAAAAAAGACAGCCCCTAAAGGAGATCTATCGATTCCTTTAGGGGCTGCTCCTTTTTATTTTCTATTTTCCACTAGGTAATAATTTATTCAATAAGATCGCTGCCAATGAAGCAGCTAGGATAGGTGAGCCTAATAAATACTGCACGAATGTAGGTAAAGAGTTCAAGTAGTCACCAGGAATGAGTACCAACGCCAAGGTGATGATCATAGGTAAGGCAATAATGTACATTTCTTTTTCGCCGATAGTTACATTCTTCATTACTTGCACACCATTAATTGCGATGATGCCGCAGATGATGGCGAAGACGCCGCCGATTACAGCGGATGGAATGGAAGAGATCAAAGCGGCGAGTTTACCAGAACAACCAAAGAGGACAAACCATCCTCCTACAGCGAGAAAGACCCGGCGGCTGGCAACACCTGTAATGGAGATGATCCCTGCATTAGTTGAATAACCTGTAACAGGAGTCGAACCGAGCACAGAGGCAATAAGACAGCCAATTCCTTCTCCAATTACGCCGCGGTTAATATTTTTGTCTGTCAAAGGTTTATTGATTACATTGCTGACCGCAAACCAGGTGCCTGTTGTTTCAGCCAGCAGCACGATATAAATAATAACCATGGTGATAATAGCTGAAAAGTTGAAGGAAAAGCCGAAATCAACAAAAGCGATCCGCGGCATGCTAAACCATTTAGCGTTGCTTATCGCTGAGAAATCTAAAACGCCCATAATATTAGCGGAAATACATCCGACTACTAACGCCATCATTACGGAAAGAATTCGGAAGATAGATCCTTTATTACGGAACAAAGTACCGAGAATCACAAAAATAAGCAGTGTAGCGCCTGAAATAAGGGCTAATAATACGTTTTGATTAATTGAAGCGCCGGAGGCTCCGTAGATATTATCTCTGATCGCAACAGGCAATAAAGATAGACCTACAATGAAAATGATTGTGCCTCCTACGATAGGTGGGATAAAGTTTTTGACGATTTTATTAAAAATTCCAGCATAGCCCAAAATAATAACCAGGATGGCCCCGATTAAGCTGGCACCTAACACGGAGCTCCAACCGAGCTCCCCGCCACCACTAGCCGCATAAATACTGACGATCGCACCAAGCGGAACATAAGAAGGACCTTGAGCGATAGGCAGCTTCATACAGAAATAGGTTTGCACAATCGTTGCAAGTCCTGCGGCAATAAAGGTGGATTGGATTAACGCGCTGGACTGATTGGGTTGTAAGCCGATTAACATCGCAATAAGGAATGGCACTACATAGACATCCATAGCCAATACATGTTGAAAACCGAGAATGACGGATTTACTAAATGAAACTTTTTCATCGGGTAGGACAGTTAATAGCTGTGATTCCAAATGTGCTTGCTCTTGTACGTTTGCTTGTGTTTTCACTCCGATGCCCACCTTAAGTTTTTTAGTTTAATTAATCTTTAACGCGAATGAACTTTTTCACCCTGTACCCAGACTTCACGGATATTTTCAGGCCGGGCCAGATACATTATCTTTTGAAAAATATCTTGCAAATCCTCATTCTCATCAAAGATGGGCAATTTCGCCGACGGTAATTTCGTATCAATAATTTGAACATCCCAGGTATAACCTTCTAGTAACCGGCCGATAGGTAAGCTTAAGCTTTCCCCGCCGCCAGCGGTAGCAAGATAAAAGGATTCATGGATCGTAATCCGTGATCCGGGTACTCCGCGATTTGGTGCAGACAGGGAAGGATTCACACCATCCTCCAGCATTCTTGAAGACATTACGGCTTGTCTAATGTTATCGAAGAGACTAGGTGAAAAACCTCCGGAAATATCAGAGCCTAAACCAATCTCCACGCCTTTGGCATGGAAGTCAGCGATCGGAATAACACTATTGGCAAAATACGCGTTGGATATCGGACAATGAGCAATAGCTGTTCCTGTCTCTGCAAACAAATTCACATCATCTTCATCTAAAAAATTACAATGTGCCATTACAGATTTATCACTGAGCAGACCAAAATCATGCAAGGCAAAAGCATCGTTTTTCTGGAACCGTTCTTGCACATAACCGTGCGCCCAATCACTTTCACTACAGTGCGATTGAACATACGTATCATATTTAGCGGCTAGTTCTCCCAAGCCTTGTAAAGCCTCATTAGTGCAGCTTGGAATGAACCTTGGTGTCACTACTGGATATACGCCTTGTTTAGTAGATTTAGCGAGTTCTTGTACAGCTAGTATAAATTCTTCCGTATCCACTAGTGCGGTATGGGTGTCGGAGTCGCGGTAATTCTCAGGATTTCCCTGCGGATCGTCCATAACCACTTTTCCAACGAGTCCACGTTGCCCTTTTTCCGCACATATTTTAGCCAATAATAAACTGGCCTCTTTATGCACCGTTGCAAAATAAAGTGCTGTAGTTGTTCCGTTTGCGAGCAAAGTGCCAACCACGTCATCGTAGACTTTTTTTGCAAAAGCCAGGTCCGAGAATTTAGACTCCAGTGGGAAGGTATAAGTATTTAGCCAATCATAGAGTGGAATATCTAATGCAGTTCCAGATTGAGCCCATTGTGGCGCGTGAACATGCAGGTCGATAAAGCCGGGCAAAAAATACTGGCCTTCAGCTAATACATGAAAATTGTCCTGACCTTGATAAGCATCAAGCAAGGGTTGATAGTCGGGGTGCTTCGGTGCAACAATCATTTCTATCATCCCATCCGTGTTGATACAGAAGAGATGGTCCTTTAAAATTTGAATTTCTTTTGGGGATAGGCTAGAAAATGAAGTGCCTAGGAATATTTGCATATATTTTCTCATGATTTCCGCCTTAATGTTCGTCTTTTGGTGTGCATTCGTTATTATAATCCGTGAAAAAGGATAAGTCCAGACCAAAAGTCGAATAAAGGCGTAATTGACGGATAGGAGGAGCGGAGGAATTGAAACCGAATATGACGCATAGACGTCATGTTCGCTATGCTAGAATACAGAAAAAGATAGGGGGAAGCAAAATGCCAAAACATGAATATAGAAAGCATGAAAAGGAGTTATATCAACCCAAAGCTAAGCCGCAATTATTAGAAGTTGGGAAACAGAAATTCATCTGTATAAAAGGTAAAGGTAATCCTAATCATGAGGATTTTTTAGAAAGAGTCGGGGTTCTATACTCTCTGTCCTATGCGGTGAAAATGATGCCTAAAAATGGATTTACTCCGGAGGGTTATTTTGATTATACGGTATATCCACTCGAAGGATTATGGGATTTGACAGAGGAAGGTAGAAATCACAAGGATTTAATAAAAGATGAATTACTATATACAATAATGATAAGACAACCGGATTTTGTAACAAGAGAGACGGTAGAAAGAGCTTTTGAGATAGTAAATAAAAAGAAACCTCACCCCCTATTGAAAGAGGCATATTTTGATGAATTAGAAGATGGCTTATCGGTGCAAATCTTGCATATTGGTTCATATGATAGTGAACCTGAATCATTCCAACAATTAAAAATGTTTATAGATGAAAACAATTATGTGCTAAAAACGCTTGTTCATAGAGAAATTTATCTGTCGGATGCTAGAAAAGTAGAACACGATAAGTTGAAAACCATTTTAAGATATAGAATTAATAAAAAATAGCAGGTCGGCTTCGATTCCTTTACGGTTATAGGAAATGAATGCGGTTACCATCTTGTGATATAATAGATGAAATCGATCGATAGTTTGAGAAAATTGGATTAGGAGTGTTGCCTGGATGAGAAGATACAACATTTGGCGCCCGTTGATGTTAATTATTGTTGCTGTACTTACAAAAAGCTTGGTCACTAACCTGTGTATTTTGTTTGGTATGCAGGCTGAATCAGCAAGTAGTATGGGGACGCTGGGCATGGTCATTGCCGGTTTAGTGATGTACAATCGCATGACAAATCGCCGACGTAAATAAGCTGGCCGGATAGATTATAAACGTCTGGTTATTATGTTATAGTAAAGATTGAAATAAAACTTGTATCGACCTGAAAAGGAGTACTTCATGACACAGTTTGTCTACAAACAAATTATTGATGACTTAAAAATGAAAATTTTTGCTGGGCAGTTTCCCGACATGAAATTACCGGATGAACGAACGCTTAGTGAAACTTATCAAGTGAGTCGTAGTTCTATTAAAAGTGCTCTGACTAAAATGGCAAATGCCGGCATTATTTTTAAAAAGCGTGGCTCAGGGACATTTATAAATCCTTTATACATAAAAAATGAATCTATTTTTAACTACGAAGGCTCTAATTTAGGTGTCACCGACAATTTTCAAATGAATGGGAAGAAGCCAAAGATTAAAGTTCTGAAATTCGAGGTCATTCCACCAACGGAAGAACTGCAACGGGATCTGTTTTTAGGACCACATGATTTTGTATACAAAATCGTTCGCTTGCGTCTTTTTGATGATGAACCCTTTATGATTGAAACGGGTTATATCCCAATCAAAATCGTGCAGAACTTAAATCAGACTATTATTGAAGGATCTATCTTTAATTATTTGGAGGATTCACGGAACCTGGCGGTAACCAAATCCTTTTTATCGATATCCGCAGAACCCTCTGAGGCTACGGATCAAGAGCTGCTGCATTTGCAGGCGAATGAACCAGTAAGCATTATGGAAGGGATTTTCTTTTTAGATAATGGCACACCCTTTGAATTCTCCCATATGCGCTTCCACTATAAATACTTAAAATTTAATACCTTTGTGTCCGTTCATTAAAAGTAAGACTGGGGAATTTTTCTCGGTCTTATTTTTTTTATTTTGCGCAAAATAGATGAAGGACGAGTAGCAAATATCCCCGCAAACTACAGCCCATATTTTTACATATATATTAATATTGACGTATTTTTACAGACAATTGACACCGTTTTTCATACTATGTTCATATTTTCACAAAATTGGACCGTATCATTTGTTGAAAAGGTTGAATTAATTTTTGGCGGCGGTATGATGTACTTGTGGAAGAAATTACGGCAATGTAGACACAGAAAAAATTTTGGGGAGTGGAAGAAATGGTATTATCCATGGATGTTGATTACTCATCAAAAACTTATTTAGAGAAGCTTGATGCATACTGGCGCGCAACTAACTACATCTCTGTAGGTCAACTGTATTTGAAAGATAATCCGTTGTTAAGAGAACCGCTGAAAGAAGCAGACGTAAAGATTAAGCCAATTGGACACTGGGGAACTATTCCCGGCCAGAACTTTATTTATGCCCATTTGAATCGGGTCATTACTAAATATGATTTGAATATGTTCTATATCGAGGGTCCTGGTCATGGCGGTCAGGTCATGGTTTCGAACTCCTATCTCGATGGTAGCTATACTGAAATTTATCCGGAAATTACACAAGATATCTCAGGTCTGAAGAAATTGTTCAAACAATTCTCTTTCCCAGGTGGAGTTGCTTCCCATGCTGCCCCTGAAACACCTGGATCGATCCACGAAGGTGGCGAATTAGGTTATTCTCTATCCCACGGTGTAGGTGCAATTCTGGATAATCCAGATTTAATCTCCGCTGTTGTTATTGGCGATGGAGAGGCTGAAACTGGCCCATTAGCGGCTTCATGGTTCTCCAACCGGTTCATCAATCCAGTTACTGATGGTGCAGTTCTGCCGATCTTGCACTTAAATGGTTTCAAAATCAGTAACCCGACGATTCTGTCTCGTCAATCCAAAGAAGAAATTACTGCATACTTTAAAGGTATGGGTTGGGAACCGTTCTTCGTTGAAGGCGAAAATCCTGATCTAATGCATCCAGAAATGGCTAAGGTGCTTGATACCATCGTAGAAAGAATTGAAGCGATTCAAAAGAATGCACGTGACAACAATGACCTTACGCGTCCGGTTTGGCCAATGTTGGTCTTCCGTTCTCCTAAGGGCTGGACGGGTCCAAAGCAATGGGATGGTGTTCCGAATGAGAACTCGTTCCGTGCCCATCAGGTGCCGATTCCAGTGGATCAAAAGAATATGAAACATGCTCCAGCGTTATTGGAGTGGATGAACAGCTATAGACCAGAAGAATTATTTGATGACAATGGTCGTCTGAACGCTGAACTTGCCGAGATTCTGCCAACTGGCGACAGACGTATGGGAATGAACCCAGTTACTAATGCTGGCAACCAGATTAAAGATCTAAACTTACCCAATTTCCGTAAGTTCGCACTTGATAATTCCAAACCAGGTGAAGTAATAGCACAAGATATGGCCGTTCTGGGTAAATACATGAAAGATGTTATCTCTCTGAACGAAGAGAACCGCAATTTCAGAATTTTCGGACCGGATGAAACAATGTCCAACCGTCTGGGACCTGTCTTTGAAGTGACGAAACGTCAATGGTTGGATCAAGTGATTGAGCCGAATGATGAATTCCTAGCTTCTTATGGCCGTGTTATCGATTCCCAATTGTCTGAACATCAGGCAGAAGGTTTGCTTGAAGGTTACGTATTGACAGGTCGCCATGGTTTCTTTGCAAGCTATGAAGCTTTCTTGCGTGTCGTGGATTCGATGATTACTCAGCATTTCAAATGGCTGCGTAAAGCAACAGATCAAAGCTGGCGTGCGGATATTCCATCATTGAATGTGGTAGCAACTTCAACTGTATTCCAACAAGACCACAATGGTTACACTCACCAAGATCCAGGTTTGCTAGGTCACTTGGCTGATAAAAAACCAGAATTTATCCGTGAGTATTTGCCGGCTGATGCGAACTCCTTGCTGGCTGTCTTTGACACCGTCTTAAATGACCGTCAAAAAATCAACCTGATCGTTTCTTCCAAACATCCTCGTCCACAATGGTTCAGTGCGGATGAAGCACAAGAGCTGGTGGATAAAGGACTGAAGATTATTGACTGGGCAAGCACCGATCAAGGTGGAGAGCCTGATGTTGTCTTTGCTTCTGCAGGTACAGAACCAACTATCGAAAGCTTGGCTGCAATCTCTATCCTGCATGAAAAACTGCCGAACCTTAAGATTAGATATATCAACGTGGTAGACTTGTTGAAACTGAGAAGTCAAAAATTAGATCCGCGTGGCTTATCTGACGAAGAGTTTGATCAATTTTTCACAAAAGATAAACCAGTTATCTTCGCTTTCCACGGATATGAAGGTCTGATTAAAGACTTGTTCTTTGATCGCCATAACCATAACCTGCACGTACACGGATACCGCGAGAATGGCGATATCACAACACCATTCGATATGCGCGTATTGAATCAAATGGACCGCTTTGACTTGGCGAAGGAAGCTGTTCTGAGCTTGCCTAATGCTAACGACTATAAAGCGATCGCAGATGAAATGGATGCTATCGTTAAGAAACATCACCAATTCATTCGTGAAGAGGGTATTGATTTGCCAGAAGTAGAGAACTGGGTATGGAAAGCTTTGAAATAAACGTATAGCCAGTACCATAGGAAGTAATACAAAAAGACACCTTTAGAGGTGTCTTTTTATTTGTGTGCGCCCAGCATGGGCGCTATCTATAGGGTTGAAGTCCCGAATGGCGAAGGCAGTAGTAGCCATTAGCTTAAGGCAAGGGTGTCCACCGCGAGGTGGAATCTGAAGGAAGCCAGCGGCAAATCTCCGGTCTGAGGAATACGAACTTCATACAAGGCTAACGTAGGCTGGATGAGGTTGTACAACAAACCAAAGTCCATACTGCCAAAGGCGTACGAGAGTAAATGAAGCAGATAGATGGAGAGGAAGATAGCGTTCTTACCTGGGGAGATCTGTGTGATAGGCGAGTATACTTCGTAACCCTACTTGTGAGAGTAGGCTGAGTGCACAGAAGTCAGCAGACGCCATAGTACGCAAGCTGTTGCAACAGCTGCGGAAGGGCTGAACATGGAATAGGATTTATACATCCAGGCGTTCAAGATGAGCGATGAATGCAGAAAAAAATCCGAAAGGACCTGACTGAAGAAGGAAACGGTGAATCCCGTGGGGGTCTTCAGCAGGGCGGAGTTCATCTTTGGCACAAATGGAAGGTATAAATCACGTAAAGAGAGGTTAAAAAAAATGTTGGAGCAACTGCTATCACGGGAAAATCTTCTGCAAGCCTTAAAGCGTGTTGAAGCGAATAAAGGAAGTCATGGCGTAGATGGGATGTCCGTAAAATCCTTACGAGAACACATCGTACAAAACTGGCAGACCTTGCGGCATGCCATAGAAGAAGGAACCTATGAACCGAGCCCCGTGCGCCGAGTCGAAATCCCGAAACCCGGTGGCGGAGGTGTTAGGTTACTAGGAATACCTACCGTGACAGATCGAATGATTCAACAAGCAATCGCGCAGGTGTTAACTCCATTGTTTGATCCAGAGTTTTCCGACCATAGCTATGGATTCCGTCCGAAAAGACGAGGGCATGATGCGGTGAGGAAAGCTCGAACCTTTATGAAAGAAGGATATCGATTCGTAGTCGACCTAGACTTGGAGAAATTCTTTGATCGCGTCAACCATGACCGACTGATGATGAAGATTTCGGAGAAAGTGGAGGACAAGAAAGTTCTCCTGCTTATCCGCAAATATCTTCAGTCAGGTGTGATGGAGAACGGGTTAGTAACCCCGACAACGGAAGGTGCCCCGCAAGGCGGTCCACTGAGTCCGTTATTATCTAACATTGTCCTAGATGAGCTCGACAAAGAACTCGAGAAACGTGGGCACCGCTTCGTTCGTTATGCGGATGATTGCAATATTTACGTGAAAACGCTAAGAGCAGGAGAGAGAGTCAAGACAACGGTCACCCGATTCATCGAGACGAGGCTAAAGCTGAAGGTGAACCAAGTAAAGAGCGCGGTAGACCGTCCCTGGAAACGAAAGTTTCTAGGATTTAGTTTTAGTGTGGACAAAGAACCAAAGGTGAGAATTGCGAAGCAGTCCTTACAGAGAGTCAAGGTTCGAATACAGGAGATATCCTCTCGAAAGAGATCGATGAAGATGGAAGAGCGAATCAAGGAACTAAACCACTACCTCATGGGATGGTGCGGTTATTTCTCGCTGGCGGATACCCCAAGTACCTTTCGAGATATGGATAAATGGATACGAAGAAGGCTACGAATGTGCCTCTGGAAGCAGTGGAAGACCCCTAGAACCAAAGTCAAAAGACTTATATCCTTAGGGGTACCTAAGGATAAAGCCTATGAGTGGGGAAATACCCGAAAAGGGTATTGGCGAATTGCAGGGAGTCCAATTCTACAACATGCATTGAATAACCAATATTGGGAAGCCAATGGATTAAAGAGTGTATTGGACAGATACAACTCCTTACGGAATATTTCATGAACCGCCGTATATCGAACGGTACGTACGGTGGTGTGAGAGGTCGGGGGCTAGCCGCCCCCTCCTACTCGATTCAAGTAACCATACAAAACAATTATAATCATTTTTTCATCTTTACCACTGTAAATATATGTGAGTAAATAGGTGGGTAAAGAAAGGGGAGAAATGTATGACATCTATTGATAAACTTCCCAAGTCTATAGAAATACAGCTTGCAGAACAACCTTTATTTCACTCTGTATCTGATTTAATGAAAGATGGGCAATTCGGTGAGCAGTGGCTTGTATTGACTGAGAAGGAGGTTTCCGTTTGGGGGACGGACGGGAAACTGGTCTCAAAGCTTCTAGTCTCGAATATTACCGATGCCCGGGTAGTAGGCGGGGTAGGCGGCGGTTCGTTGCTTGTGGATACCCAAGCGGGGCCTATTATACTTATACGTTATACAGCATCACTTACCTCTATATTTGGTTTTGCTGCTAAATTAATTGGCGCTGTAGCTAAAGGCGAGGAACGGCCAACCGCTTCTGAAAAAGAGTTTCCAAGAAATTGTCCAAAATGCCGCAATCCGCTGCCGGAAGATTCACAAGCTTGTCCGGTGTGCAAGAGTAACGGCAAGGTTCTATTTCGGATGTTGAGTTACGCTAAGCCTTATAAGATCCAAATGATCGCTGCGGCGATTATGTTGATTTTTACTACATTGGTAGAGCTTGTTCCACCATTTTTGACGAAGATGATCGTTGATAATGTGTTGACAGAAAAGGATATGGGCTCGACGCTTCTATGGATTGTGATCGGGCTAGCAGCCACGTCCTTAGTAATAACTTTAATGCAGACTGTACGTGGACTTATAGGGGTATGGATTGGTTCCAAAATCATGGGTGATCTTCGTCATGATGTGTATCATTCCTTGATGAAATTATCTTTATCTTTTTTCGACCGAAGACAATCTTCGCAATTTATTGGACGGGTGAATAATGATTCAGAGGCGATGCGGCAATTTATGACTGACGGTGTAATCTGGGTCTCGGGTGAATCGCTGCGGGTAATCGCTATTTTCACTATTATGTTCAGTATGGATTGGAAGCTAACGCTGCTTGCTATGCTGCCTATGCCGCTTATGGTGGTGCTGTCGACCGTGTTATGGCCGATGATTGGCAGACGTTGGTACCAGCAGTGGAGATCTATTTTTAGATTAAACGCTTTGGTTGGCGATTCTTTGCAGGGGATTCGTGTAGTCAAAGCATTCGGCCAGGAAACAACAGAGATGTCACGTTATACGGTCGCCAATAAGGAGTTGGTGCGGCATAATATTCGGATCGAAGGCTTATGGCAGGGGATGTTTCCTGCTTTTGCGTTGGTTGCTGGTGTTGGTACGTTATTAATTTGGTTTTATGGCGGAAAAACGGTGCTGGAGGGTCAATTATCCATCGGTACGCTAATTGCTTTGGTGACCTACCTTGGGATGCTTCTCGGACCTTTGCAGTGGGTGAGCCAAATGATCAACTGGGCCAGCCATGCGATTTCAGCAGCAGATCGGGTCTTTGAGATTATGGATACTCCGTCAGATGTGCCTGATACAGTAAATCCAGCAGCCATCGGCCGCGTAAATGGTGAGGTTGAGTTTAAGCGGGTTACTTATGGATACGAAAAACATCATCCTGTGCTCAAGAACGTGGATTTAAAAGTGGGTGCGGGCGAGATGATTGGTCTGGTCGGACATTCAGGTGCCGGTAAGTCGACGTTCATTAATATGATCTGTCGCTTCTATGACACAGATGAGGGAACCATTACCATCGATGATGTGGACATCCGAAATATCAGCCAGTCAGATCTGCGTAGTCAGATCGGTGTAGTGCTGCAGGAGACGTTTCTATTCGACGGAACGATTGCTGAGAATATTGCCTATTCTAAACCGGACGCTACGGAATTAGAAATCATGCGCGCTGCAAAAATCGCCAACGCCCATGATTTTATCGTTCAATTGCCGGATGGCTATGATACAAGAGTTGGGGAACGTGGACATAAATTGTCTGGTGGAGAGAAGCAGCGAGTGTCTATTGCCCGAGCAATAATTCACGATCCACGAATTCTAATCCTAGATGAAGCAACAGCTTCTGTAGATACAGTGACCGAGCGGCAAATTCAAGAAGCGATCTCGCGACTGGTAAAAGGCAGAACGACATTCGCGATTGCCCATCGATTATCCACGCTAAGAAATGCGAACCGGCTTGTAGTGCTTGAACGCGGTAAGATCATTGAAGTGGGTACACATGAGGAATTGCTTGCTGCAGAAGGTGCTTACTTCAAGCTAGTTGAGGCACAGAAGGAAATGTCGCAGATTAAGGGGGTTGAGATGCATGAGTGATCCGAATCTTGTTAACGGGGAATTGAATCCTAAAGATCCCTATGAGATTAACATTCTTGAACCGGGTGCAATCTCTTTTAGCCGCAGTCAAGGTGGCGTGTTTCAAGGAGTAGTGGAGGGTCAGGTCTATGAGGAATTAATTCTTTTTCGTATATTTCCATTCCAATATACCACGGAGTATATTTCAGTTCGTAACTCCAAGAGTGAGGAGATCGGAGTCATTCGTGACATTGATCAGCTCGATGAAGAAAGTCGCGTGGAAGTGGACACAGAGCTCCGGCTGCGGTATTTTCTTCCGGTTGTAACCCGCATTGATTCTATTAAGCAAAAAGCGGATATGTGGATTTGGGAGCTGCAAACGAATCTGGGCCAGACCCGGATCGTTATGCGGAACCTGCACGAGCATATGCAATATCCAAGTCATAAGCGAATCATTCTTACAGATATCAATGGGAAAAGATGCGAAATCCGTGATTATCTAGCCCTGGATGTTCAGAGCCGGAGCAAGCTGAAGGATGTTTTATAGTCTAGTTGTGAAAAAGCTCCGCAGCCATTTGTTGATGGTCTGCGGAGCCTCTTTTTTTTATCCGTAGATTCTACGAAGGAAAAAATTGATGGCGTTCTCTCATTGGTATGGTAATATATTACAACCGGATCTTTTCCATATGGGAGGTATGTGAGTGAAGCGTAAATGGATCAATTCGCCGTACACCTTTGCTTTAGGGATGTTTGCGATGATGGTTCCAAGTCAGGCATTTAGTTCATTTTACAGTTACTTTTATGTAGAAAAATTAGGATTGGGCATTGGACTAGCTACATTAGCCAGAACAATCTTTCTGATCTGGGATGCGGTAAACAATCCGTTATTTGGTTATTGGTCAGATCGCACAGAGACTCGTTTAGGTCGACGCAGACCATGGGTATTTGGCTCAATTCCGTTATTTATGCTGGCATTTGTACTGGTTTTCTCCCCTCCCGGCGGATTATCTGAGAATGGATTGTTCACTTGGTTTTTAGTCACACTTATTTTCTATGAGGCAGTCGCTACTGTGTTGTGGGTGAACTATGGAGCGTTACTCCCGGAGCTCTTCCGAGGAGACCGTATTCGGGCAAAAGCTTCCGCGATTCAGCAAGGCTATCAGGTCGTTGCTTTGTTAATCGGTACTGCCTTAACGCCAATTATTTTTGCAGCTATTAATTTCTCTAATATGGCTATAGTGTATGCCTGTCTCTTTGGAGTGTTTATGTTTTTATGTATGATGAATGTCCAAGAAAAGAAGGAGCCCACCGAGCAGGAACCCTTGAAGTTGATTCCGGCCTTTCGGGAGACCATTCGGAATAAAAAGTTTTGGGTGTTTAATATTTCGAACTCTTTTGCTCAAACGGTGAATGGACTTGTAAGCTCGATGATCCCTTTTTATGCAAAATATGTACTTCATATCTCAGAGGCTCAGGTATCGATTTTACTCGCAGCTGTGTTTGTTTCGGTCATTCCATTAGTATTCGTGTGGTACTGGATGATTCGTAAGATGGACGGGGTCAAGGCGTGGCGGTTATCGCTGATTTTATATGCATTATCGGTAATTCCGTTATGGTTTGGTTATGACCTCTTAAGTGGCGTGGCTGCTGGCGTAGTTGTCGGTTTCGGATTAGCCGGATTTCTAGTGACCCCAGCAATAGTAGGTGGCAAGATTATTGATGAGGATGCGGAAAAAACAGGTCTGAGAAGAGAAGGGATCTATACGGCTGTAAGCGGATTCATCACTCGTTCAAGCGGGTTAATCTCAGCGTTGGCTTTTTTCATTGTAGGTATGATTTTTGGCTATCAAGGCGGCGATGACCCAGGGTCCAATCCTGAAGCGACATTTAGGTATTTAATAAGTGTGGTGCCATTATGTCTGTTGGCCATAGCTGTTGTCATATCCTTCACAATGAAATTTACATTTATGGACTCTTTGAGAGGTGAGGCTGACTATGAACAAAAAATTAATCATCAACTGTGATGATTTTGGGCAAAGTCCCCCCATGAATCAGGCGATTAAACATCTGCTGGAAGAGGAAAAAGTATCCTCAGCAACGATTATGGCGGTGGCCCCTGGGTTTGAGGAGGCAGCTGCATGGTGTAGTCGCAGGCAACAACGAAATGTGGGACTGCACTTGACGATGACTAGTGAATTTGAGGCTTTGCGCTGGGGAAGCCTGACGGGAGAGGTTTCTCTTCACGACGAGAGCGGACATCAATATAGGACGGTAAAAGAGTTCGAACTGGGGGCGCAGACGAAAGCTGTACTAAAGGAGATAGATGCGCAGTACGAGCGAGTAAAACAGTCGGGAATAGTGATTAGCCATGTAGACAACCACATGGGTAGTTTATACGGAATGGAAACAGGACGCAGCTTGCTTCCGCAGACGCTGTGGAAAATTTCGCGCTGGGGATTGCCCTCACGATTCTTCAGATACATCCATGCTGAGGATCCGCTTTTGGCATCGCTGAAAAATATTGAACGACCAGTTGCCCTTGGAGCAGGGCTGGCGGATACGTTTGGGGTGCCGATTCCCGACTATTTGCTGTCGCATCCTTTTGGTGTAGAGGAAGGCGAGACGTATGAAAGTTTTAAAAGATCTATTATTGCTAAGCTGTATTCGTTGCCGGATGGCGTTAGTGAGACCTATATTCATCCCGGGATAGACGATCCATGGATGCAAGCAAATATTCCGCACTGGAGTAAGCGCGTTTGGGAGTATAAGTTACCCTTTGATGATGATTTTACCTATGCCCTCAGTGATGCTAAGGTTGAATTGACGAATTATCGTTATGTACAGGAGCATCTAAAACGTCCACGGTTAAGATCTGCAGGCAGATTGTTAAAGAACCTGATAAGATTATGAGCAAAAATAAAAGACACCTTGAGGGGTGTCTTTTGATTATCCCATTAATCCTTTTAGCCCGTTAAGGAAGGGGGAAATAGATTTAATCATATTGTAGCCCATCTTCATAACCGGCATAGTTTTTTGTACCATTCCAATAAAGTTGCCGATTCCCCCAAATCCGCCAAATCCACCGCCTCCAGAACTGGAAGCCCCTGCTCCTGCGGAGCCTAGAGCGCCTCCACCCATTCCGAAAAGTGAGCCGAATAAGGGCATTAATCCTGATACGCTTGCTTTCCGGGAGCGGGAAGAAGAGTGTTTTTTTGATTTTCTGTGTTTGTTTTTACGCGGTTTGGAAAGGGTCAGTCCATTCTTATCGAGGCCGGTTATCCATCCTATATACGTACGTCCATCATGTAACGTAATACACACGGGTCTACCTTTCAGCTGTTCAGCACGTTTGCGAATCTTCGTTGTATTTGCCATTTGCGGATCACCTCATTGGTCTATTTACTTCTATATTACTCAGATATTTTTGTGTTGCTTGTGCTGGTTCATCATAAAAAAATATTTGGGAGCAGTGATTCTTTATGTACTGCTGTCTCTGGGACTGCCTTATGGGGAATTTGCAATGGGAGGAAGGCATAGAATTATGCCTCCACAAATGAGAGTCGCGTGTGGAGTTTCAGTAGTGATACAGCTAATTGCCATCCTGTACTTATTGCAGGCAGGTAATGTGATCTCTATTGGATTACCTTTTGATAGAAGGGTATGTTATTTTTTCGCAGTCTATTTAATTCTTAATACTATAATGAACTTATTGTCGAGGAGCATGAAAGAAAAACTTGTGATGACACCCTTATCTCTAATAACTGCAATCTGTTTTGGGATTACTGCTATGAATGGGTAAAAAGTAGTGCCGGATATAGATTCGACTTTTCTAGACTTTATATAGGATTGTTTTTAGGACACATCTGGTGAAGATGTGTTCTTTTTGCATCTATTGACTCTTGACCTATAAAAACGGATTCATAAGTCTAGGTCTTTCTTCTTATGTTATTATATTTAACATTGTTTTATATTATTTTTACAATTATATGATAATTGGTTATGTTTGTGTGATATAATATCACAGAAATTATGTGAAAATGATAGGGAGGACTAATATTATTATGGGATGGAAGACACGATGGAATAAGCCGATTGCTTCTGTATTAGCAACTGCAGTGCTTTCTTTGCAGGTGTTTGGAGGTATTGGTTTGGGTGCAGCTTGGGGTACAGATAAAGCTGAAGCAGCATCCGCAGCCACAGCCAAACTCCGGCTGATGAGCACGACGGACGTGCACACCAATGTCTACGGCTGGGACTATTTTAAGAATGCGGCTTCTACAACTGTAGGACTTGATCGGACAGCTACGTTGGTTACTTATGCTAGGAGCGAATATCCTGATAATAATCTTCTGCTCGACAATGGGGACTTGATTCAAGGTACGCCATTGGGTACTTACATCGCGAATGAAAGTAATTTAGTAGAATCAGAGACTAAGCTACACCCTATGATTGCGGCTATGAATATTATGGAATATGATGTTGCGACTTTTGGTAATCATGAATTCAATTATGGGCTGGAATTCTTAAATCGGACTATTAAGGGCAGTGCTAATAACCCATTGAGTGGTGCGGACTTCCCCTATGTAAATGCCAATATATATATTGATGATAAAGATGGTAATCCAGATAATGACGTAAATGCTTTTGAACCTTATGTCATTCTTGATAAAAAAATAGTGGATAGCGATAACCAGCTCCGGGATATTAAAGTCGGTGTGCTTGGTCTTGTGACCCCGCAGATTATGGAATGGGACAAGGTTAATCTGGAAGGCAAAGTCATTGCTAAGGACATTGCTGAAACAGCAGCAAAATATGTTCCTATCATGAAGAGTGAGGGTGTCGATGTAATCGTAGCAATGGCACATACCGGCTTCGATGCAACCGCAGTTGCGGGTACTGGTGCAGAGAATGCTATCAATCTTTTAAGTAAGGTTGACGGTATTGATGCGATTACCTTCTCACACACTCACAAAGTGTTCCCAACAGTTGATGATAAATCCCTTGACGCTTCTTTCAAGGATCCCCTAACAGGGCAGGCGTATAATAACGCTCAATCTGTTGTTGATAATGTTTATGGCCACATTAATGGGACTCCAGCCGTGCAAGCGGGTTATGGTGGGGGTTACTTGGGTCTGATTGATCTCAAATTGGTGGAAGTAGGCGGCAAATGGGAAGTGGACAAAGATAAATCCATCGCCTCAACCCGCTCCATAGCCAATGCTATACCGGATGCTGCTGTTGATGCTGCTGTTGCAGCAGATCACCAAGCTACTATTGACTATACAGGTCAAGAGCTAGGTGTTACTACCGCTCCGATGAACAGCTATTTTGCAATGGTTCAGGACGACCCTACCGTGCAGATTGTTACCAATGCCCAGAAGTGGTATGTGGAGAAGTATATTGATACCAATCTTCCACAGTATAAAAATCTTCCAATTCTCAGCGTAGGTGCTCCTTTCAAGGCTGGACGTAACGGTCCTTCAGAGTACACGAGTATTGAGAAAGGTCCACTGACTATTCGTAGTGCAAGTGACTTGTATTTGTATGACAACACGCTGAAAGCCATTAAAGTTAAAGGCTCTGTTGTTAAGGAATGGGTTGAAATGAGTGCGGGTGCGTTTAATACTATCAAAGTAGACAGCACAGCTCCACAAAGTTTGCTGAATGGGGAGTTTGCTGTTTATAACTTCGATGTTATTGATGGCATTAAGTACACAATCGATGTAACCAAACCTGCAAAATATACTCCTACCGGTGTTATAAACGATGCTTCATCGAGTCGTGTGAAGCAAATTACGTATAAAGGAAAAACATTGGATCCTAACCAAGACTTCATTGTTGTGACTAACAACTACCGTGCGAGTGGCGGAGGGAATTTCCCAGGTGTGAAGGGTTCGGAGATTCTAGTCGATTCCCAGGATGAGAATCGCCAGATCCTTATGGACTACATCAAAGAAGTAGGTACAATAGATCCTTCTGCGGATGGCAACTGGTCTTTGGCTCCACTTTCGGATAACGTAAATCTCACGTTTACTTCGTCACCAGAAGCGGCGAAAGTTATGCCGGCCAACATTAAGGACATTGGTGAAAAAGATGTTAAGGGATTTAGTATTTATAAATTGGCTCTACCAGCTAAGGACGTAGAAGTTCACCTTCTTGGAATTAATGATTTCCACGGTCAACTGGATACGGTGTCTGTCGTCAACAATAAGAATGTGGGGACAGCTGCTATTCTTGCGACTTATCTGAAAGAAACACAGGCTAAATACGATAATTCTCTACTCTTCCATAACGGAGATTCCGTAGGTGCATCTGCTCCAGTATCTTCGCTTGAGCGCGATGAGCCGACGATTGAGTGGATGAACTTGATGAGATTTGATGTGGGCTCCCTAGGAAACCATGAATTTGACCAAGGTGTCGATGCATTGATGACACAGCTTTATGGCGGCGTGGACCCTAAGGACAGCAATGTTACCCACAAGGGTACCAATTTTGATTATGTTAATGCGAATGCGGTAGATGCCAAAACTGGCGAGCCGATTATTAAACCTTATGTAATCAAAGAAGTAGGCGGTGTGAAGATTGGCTTTATTGGTCTTGTAACAAAATCCACACCAAGCAAGGTAGCACCTTCCGGTACGGCCGGCGTGCATTTCCTCACGCCTGATGAGGAAGTGGCGGCTGTGGAGAAATACGCTAAGGAGCTTCAATCTAAAGGTGTTGAGACGATTATCGTGCTTGCACATGATCCTGCAACAACCAAAGATGGTGTGACTACAGGTGAAGCGGCTGATCTAGCCAATGCGCTTCCTGCGGAATCCCCTGTTGATGTTATCGTTGCTGGTGATAACCATGCACTTGCAAATGGAACAGTAAACGGCAAGCTGATTGTACAAGCTTATTCTTACGGTACAGCATTTGAGGATATCAAGTTGATCATTGATCCTAAAACAGGTGATGTGAAGGACAAGTCTGCTGTGGTAACTTCCACCTTCCATGATGGGGTAACACCAGATCCGGAAAGTGTGGCACTGGTTAATGCTTACCTTGAGAAGCATCCTGAGCTCACTCAACCAGTGGGTACAACGGACGGAACTATCACTCGTACCGATGCTTACAATAATGAGGCTGCACTTGGTAATCTGATTGCTGACTCTATGCGTAATGCTGACTTCGGCGATGGTGCAAAAGCTGCCGATTTCGCCTTTATGAATCCAGGCGGTATCCGTGCGGACCTTCCGAAAGGTCCTGTAACCTTCGGCGATCTGGCTAAAATTCAGCCATTCGGCAACACGCTTGTGAAGCTGACACTAACCGGAGCGCAAATCAAAACATTGCTGCAACAGCAATGGAATGTAAAAGCTGATGGAACACCAGATATCAAAACGCTGCAAATTTCCGGACTGAAATATACAGCGAATATGTATCTGCCAGTAGCTGATCGTATTGCGAGCCTCACACTAACTGATGGAACACCAATTAATCCTACGCAGAAATATACAGCAGTAGTAAATAACTTTATGGCTGCGGGTGGAGATAACTACAAGGTTCTGACTCAAGCTAGTGATTCATTGGCTGGACCTATTGATTTGGACGTATTCTACGACTACATTGTAAAAACGTTTAATGGCAAAGAGATTAAAGCGGCCATTGAAGGACGTATTATTAATAAATTAAAGGCTGATTCGGGATCGGGCAATGGCAGTGGAGGCGGTTCTACCGGTGTAACTCCAACGCCTACTCCAACCGCGAAACCAACAGCAACACCAGCACCATCAACAGCACCAACGGTAACACCTGCACCAACTACTGCGCCAGCAGCAAACTTCAAGGATCTGGGTAAGGTAGCTTGGGCGCAAGAAGCTATTGAAGCATTGGCTGCTAAGGGCATTCTGAAAGGTCTGGATGCAAATACTTTTGCGCCAACCAAAACAGTGACTAGAGCAGAGTTCGTTACGATGCTGGTACGCGCACTGAATCTTACGGGTTCAGCAACAACCAGTTCGTTCAACGATGTTAAACAAGGAGTTTGGTACACGGATTCTATCGCCCTTGCGGTGAAGGCTGGACTTGTACAAGGCTCTGGAAATGGCAAATTTGAACCGGGTCGTGAAGTGACTCGTGAAGAAATGGCCATTATGGTTGCTAACGCACTGAAAGACAAACTACAGCCGATTGATAAAAATGCAGCATTGGGTAAGTTTGCAGACAAATCCAGTATTGCTCCTTATGCACAAGAGGCTATCGCACAGCTAACTCAATTGGGAATCGTCAACGGTGTTGATGGTGGGAAATTTGCACCTAAGGGTATAGCTAATCGCGCTCAAGCAGCGGTTATCATCTATCGCATGCTTGGACAAGCATCATAATTCTATTGTTCTAACTAAAAGTGTATCGATGATCCTCGTGAGGGCATCGATACACTTTTTTTAAATATAAGAAAGTATAAGTGGCACCAATACTCTTATAGTCTTCCCTTAAACGCTTACTGTCCTTACAAGGACGCCGATGGCGCTTTTACTTGTTAAATTTGTTGTTGCTCTTTCTGTGAAATCATGTTAACTTATATTCTGCACTGTATTTTTTAATATTTTGTGCGGTCGTGGCGGAATTGGCAGACGCGCACGGTTCAGGTCCGTGTGGGCTAACCCCCGTGGAGGTTCGAGTCCTCTCGACCGCATACCTAAGTGCATATAAACAGGCAATACTTTTGAATCGCTCTTCAACCTGAAGAGCCTTTTTCTATTTATACGCATAATTCAATTTGACAAACTCTATGTAAAAGAAGTGAAGCAAAGATGGAGCCTAATGTAGGTGTAAATACGAAGCAAAGTGTGCGGTTTCTGGAAAAGTATTTCTCTGGTGAATCGATAGATTATCGTCAGATGATTGCTTTATTCATCCCTATCCTAGTGGATCAGGCCTTTGTGGTGGGTCTTAATCTAGTGAATACAGCTATGATAAGCTCGTCTGGTGTGGCAGCTATCAGTGCGGTCAATATGATAGATTCTCTTAATATTTTTCTCATTAGTGTGTTTATTGCCGTCTCAACAGGTGGGACGGTTGTTGTTGCGCAGTATAAAGGGAGCGGCAATGACCTCATGGTGTCAAAAGCTACGGCAGGTGCTACGTCATCTGTTTCGCTGATGGCATTTGCTATTGGGATGTTCGGAATTCTTTTTCACAATCCGCTGTTGAATTTACTATTTGGAGCGGCCTCACCAGAGGTTATGGAGAACGCCCGAATATATTTGATTGGGAGCTGTATCTCTTATCTTGGTATAGCTGTTGTGGAAGCGGTATGTGGTGCTCTTCGTGGAATTGGTAGAACGAGGGCCTCGCTTGTACTTTCGCTAATTATGAATTTAACTTATGTCTTATTGAATCTCGTCTTTATTAACCTGTTGCATATGGGTGTTCTGGGGATGACTATTTCTATAAATATAGCTAGATACCTGGGGGCGTTCTGCGCACTTTATTATCTATTCCGATTGGACAACGATCTGCATATCCGTATTCGCGATCTTGTAGTGGTTAAGCTGTCTATGCTGAAAAAAATAATGTTCATCGGGATGCCGTTTGCGGCGGAGCAGATGTTCTTTAATGGTGGTAAAATTCTGACTCAGATCTTTATCGTTAGTCTGGGTACGTATGCACTTGCGACTAATGCGATTGCCTCCTCCTTTGCAGGGATTATGCAAATCCCCGGGAATGCGTTGTCCTTGACGATTATTACAGTGGTTGGACAATGTATGGGAAGTAATAATGTTAAGGATGCTCGAAAATTCATTAAATCCTTCCTTGTCACCTCTTCTCTTTCTCTGGTGGTGATGGGTTTGCTGATTATGCCTTTTTTCAATCCATTAGTGTCGATGTTCCATCCTCCTGCTGAGATTGTGGGAGATATCTTCCTGATTGTGCTCATCAATACGATTGCGCAAATTCCGTTATGGTCCATAAGCTTTATTACACCTTCGGCGCTTAGAGCGGCAGGGGATTCCAAGTTTACCTCCATGGTTTCGATGCTTACGATGTGGCTGTTCCGTGTAGTGCTCGGATACATCTTAGGTATTGTTCTGAACTTTGGTATACTCGGCGTTTGGCTGGCGATGAACTGTGAGTGGGGGATCAGAGGTTTGATTTTCCTGCGGCGATTTATGGGCAAGAAATGGGTTCAGCATCGTGTTATATAATAGATATAAAAAATCAAAGGACACCCTGAGGGGTGTCTTTTTTGCATGCTCTGATGAGTGCCTCTGGAGAATGCAGCTTGAGTATTTCTTGGGTAGCGGGGTAATAATATGTAGGAATTGCGTCTTTATGCTTACTAAAACACACAACAAGGAGTCTTGCACAATGTCACATTTCGTTAGATCCGTTACTTCACCAAAGAAATTTATCTCCGGCCATAACTTACTTTCAGATCTGAATGAGTATATTAAGGCGTTTGGCGATCATGCCTATGTGATCTGTGATGAGTTCATTTTGGAACGTGCTAAAAAAGAGGCGGGAAGTTCCATCGAAGGTGCGGGCAATAAGGCTACTTTTGAAAAATTCAATTTTGAATGTACTCAGGAAGAGATTAATCGTAATCGGGAACTTGCCCGTAAAGCTGGGGCGAATATCATCGTGGGTATCGGCGGAGGTAAAACACTGGACACCGCCAAAGCTACTGCTTATTATGAGAAGCTGCCTGTAGTTATTTTTCCGACGATCGCATCTACTGATGCACCATGTACAGCGCTGGCTGTCATTTATAATAAAGATGGTTCATTTGATCAATACTTATTCCTCCCAAGTAATCCGGATGTAGTCTTGGCTGATACAGCGATTTTAGCTTCAGCGCCTTCCCGTTTTTTCGCAGCTGGAATTGGCGATGCACTGGCTACTTATTTTGAAGCCCGTGCTTGTTATGCCTCTAATGGTGACAATCTCGTACTCATGAAACCTTCTACAACGGGTCTAGGTATATCAAGACTTTGTTATGAAGCTCTACTTAAGAATGCGGTAAAAGCTAAACGTGCGGTCGATCAGAAACTCTATACACGCGCGGTGGAGGAAACCATTGAAGCGACAATTTATCTAAGTGGTGTGGGTGCTGAATCTGGTGGTCTGGCTGCCGCACATGCTATCCATAATGGGATGACAGCCGTTCCTTCACTACACAAAGCTCAGCATGGTGAAAAGGTTACGTTTGGTCTTTTAGCCCAGCTAGTACTGGAAAATGCCTCAAATGAGGAGCTGGAAACTGTCATTAAGCTTATCAAGGATGTAGATCTTCCGCTAACCCTCGCCGATCTGGGGTGTACGGAATTTATCGAATCCGAATGGCGCCAAGTTGCTGAAGCTGCTTGTGCAGAAGGAGACACAATGGGCAATATGCCGTTCCCGGTTACTCCGGAAGATGTGTACAATGCGATAGTGGTAGCGAACTCGCTGGCAGAGTCTTATAAATAACTAGCACAACTAATATGCAGTGATAATGAAGGCACCCTTGGGGGTGCCTTTTGTTTTTATATAGGGTAAGCTTTTGAAGTACTGTAGTGGTAAAATTTTGCATATAGCTATTGGCTTCGGCACTTAATCGCGGGATAGGGTGCCTACAGAAACGAGATTATTGCTAATCGCCCCGCGCTGTGCCAATTGTACTCTATGTAATAAGGAGGAAGGAAAGATGAGAAAAAACCAATTGGGTTATCTAATCCTTATTATCATAATTATTGGAGCGGTAATAATAGCGGTAATTCACGGAAATTCGGAGCGTCAGAACAAGCGGGCAGCAGGAAGTCCTGGGATGGATTATGTGCGCAAAGAGTACACGGAAAGTGCGTCGCTGAGAGTTGCAACGGTTTGCAAACCCTTATTTGGAGGGTCGGGTTATCAGGTAGTGCTGGAGGATTCACGTGGGCAATCGTATTATGTCATTATCGTTCTCGGAACTACACGTAATCTTGTCACTATGGACGATCTGACGAAAGAGGTGCGGGAAGGTACATCTGTATTTCCATGCCACCAATAAAAAAATGATAAATGAATTGGATTTCATCTATATGATCATTGGGAGGCACTCCTAAGGGGTGTCTATTTTTGTTATATTGTATTGAATTTTGTTATTTATTTTCGAAATAACTAACATATATGCTAACGTAAAAGATAAAATAATTATAACAAAAGGCGATATTTTGATTGTTTTATGCCAATGTAACCGCTATAATCTTGCATATACCGGAATGTGTAACGAAATAAGAAGTTTTTGTTAGCGTTTGTTATCAATAACAAAGTTGGAGATGTGGAGGTGAATAGTTAGCGAGTAGGTCTGTAATTGTCTTCTATAAGGACAGATAGTTATTGGGTTCATAACAGCTGGTTGGCTATTCTTATTATCAAATCCATTCATTTTCGAAGGAGAATTAGGAATGAAAAAAGCGAAAAAGTGGCTGGGGAGTATACTTGCCTGTGCAATGATAATGTCTCCTTTCCCATCTGTAATTTCTGCAGCAGCAGCACCATCCACTGTTGGATTCGGTGATACACAGGGTCACTGGGCACAACAAAATATTGCGAAGTGGGTAGAAAATGGCGTTTTAAACGGGTATCAGGATGGTTCTTTTCATCCCAATGAAGGAATTACAAGAGCTGAGTTTGCTACGATCTTGAATAAGGTATTCGGTTTCTATATGAAGTCAGATCAATCTTTTTCCGATGTAAAAGCGGCCGATTGGTATGCAGATCAGCTTTCGTTGGCACGATATGCTGGGTATTATGAAGGATACTCAGAGAATAAAGCACAAGCTACTGATTATATAACGCGTCAGGATGCGGTGACGATGTTGGCTCGGATATTTACTCTTCAAGCTACTGAAAGCGCTTCATCATTGAGTGGATTTAATGATTCCTCTCAGATTCAAGCTTATGCTAAGGATGCAGTTGATGCGCTCTCAGGATTGATCACAGGGTATGAGGATGGAACCTTTAAGCCGCTTGGAAGGATCACCCGTGCCGAAGTTATAACGTTAATTAATAAAATAGTGAAGAGTTATTACTCGCAATCTGGGAGCTTTGAAGGAGGAATAGTTTCTGGAAATGTAGTCGTTAATCAGGATGGTGTTGTGTTAAAAAATGCAACGATAAACGGAAACCTGTATCTAACCGCTGGGATCGGTAACGGCGAAGTGACCCTTGAGGGCATTAAGGTTACGGGCACCACATTTATTGCAGGTGGCGGGGTAAACTCCATTCTTATTAAGAATAGCTCATTAGGCAAAGTAAATATAAATCGTAAAGAGGGTGAGGTTCGTGTCCTCACGAGTGGTACAACCCAAATCTCTCAGCTAACGGTAGATAGTCTAGCAAGGCTGGAGTTTGGAATTGGGACGATGATCACCACGGGAATTCTAAATAGAACTGTGGGACTGATCCTAGGTGAAGGCGCATCGATTGCAAATCTAAACGTTGCTGATAAAGCGACTGGAACCACCATTTCTGGTCAGGGCGACATTGCAAAAGCGGACGTTAAAGCAACAGGAGTAACGTTGAACGGTAAGCCCATTGCTCCTGGCACAATTGTCATTATCAAAGGCAGCAATCAAGGTCCTGTAGCAACGGCTACCCCAGCGCCTACCTCGGCATCAGGCTCATCAACAACGCCGGCAGGTCCGACTAATCCAACCACGGCACCTACAGCGACAGCAACACCAACAGCAACGGAAACACCGACACCAACGGCAACACCAACAGCAACAGCAACACCGACACCGACCGAACCGACGGGTCCTGTGGGACGTATCGAGAATTTAGCGGATGTTGATGCAAGTAGTGAGACTAAATCACTATTCGCCTACTTACAGGATATCCGCGGCAGTGAGATCTTGTTTGGACATCAGCATGCTACTACAGAAGGACTTTCTATTACTGAAAAGGACGGAACGCAGTCTGAGGTCGAGAATGCAGTAGGCGACCTTCCGGGGCTGTTCGGCTGGGATACACTTAGTCTTGAAGGTTTTGAGAAACCGGGAGATTTAGGCGCAACCAAGCTGGAGAATCGTGATAAATTAATCGGCGTGATGAAGTCTGCTTATGAAAAAGGCGGCGTGCTTACATTAAGCTCGCATATGCCGAACTTCGTCACAGGAAAGGACTTTTATGACACCAAAGGAAATGTGCTTACGCATATATTACCCGGCGGTGACAAGCATGCAGAATTTAATGCATTCCTGGATATGATTGCGGACTTTGCGAATAACTTAAAAGATGATGATGGTAAAGCTATTCCAGTCATTTTCCGTCCATTCCACGAGCAAAATGGTGGCTGGTTCTGGTGGGGTGCGCCTTACCGTACGAAGGAGCAGTATGCTGAAATCTATCGTTATACCGTTGAATACTTAAGGGACAAAAAAGATGTGCATAACTTCTTATATGCATTCTCACCGGGAAGTCCATTTAACGGCACAGATGCGACCTTCCTTGAGACGTATCCGGGAGATGACTATGTTGATATCCTGGGCTTCGATAATTATTATGACGGAACCACTGAGGGTTGGTTTGATTCAGTTGTGAAGGATGCTAAGCTGATTTCGAAGCTGGCGGATGATAAGGGAAAAATTGCAGCATTTACTGAGTTCGGTTATTCGGGTGTGAAGCCAACTGGAACGAAGTTCTTTACCAAGCTAATCGCTGCGCTGCAGTCTGATCCGGATGCTAAACGGATGGCGTACATGCAGACTTGGGCGAATTTCAATACAGATTCTATCTTTGTCCCTTATAGAAATGCTCCAAACGGACTAGGGGATCATGAACTGCTCCCTGATTTTGTGGACTATTATAATGATCCGTATACAAGCTTCAGCCATGAGGTGGCTGTTGCGGATGCTTATTCGAAACAGGTAACTACAGAAGCCGAGCAACCTTTTTTACACATTGCCTCACCAACGGCAAACCAAACAGTGCCCACGACAAAAGCATCGACCCTTCGTGTTCGTGTGTTAAATCAAGACGTGGATAAAGTAACCTACCTGATTGGGGATGACACAACAGAGTACAGCATGGCAGCTGACGCAGAAGGTTTCTATTACTTGGCAGATTGGACGCCAGGTGTAGCCTTCGACGAATCTGGCGTGATGCTTACTGTTAAGTCCTATGCAAAGGATGGTTCTGTACTTTCACAAACGATCCAAATCTTTGTAAGTGACGTGCAGGGCAATGGGGATCCATTGGTTGTAGATACTTTTGAGAATTACAAAGGGAATGATGAATTACTTCGTGCGGCATTAAGTCCTGCGGGCGATCTAAATACGATCTCACTTGATGCGGACCATAAAAATGATGGCAAGTATGGCCTGAGGTTCGATTATAATGTGGATGGTCAAGGTTATACAGGTCGTACCAAAAACATGAATAATGCCGACTGGTCGGACGCCAACAAATTGAAGCTCTGGATTGCACCTGATGGCAGTGACCACAAGCTTGTTATTCAGGTCAATGCAAGCGGCATCTCTTTTGAAGCTTATCCTTCACTGGCAGGTACGACACCTGGCATGGTGGAAATTCCATTCAGCCAGTTCGCTCCAGCGCCATGGGATACAGGAAATGCTGGTAAAGTAATCACTAAAGAGAACCTTAAGGACATTCGGGCAGTGTCTATCTACGTAAATAAAAAGGACACAGTAGCAAGTACGTCTGGTACGCTGTACTTTGACGATATTACAGCGTTTAATGATGGAACGGGTGGCGTCCCTAACGGGGGCGAAGGTCCTGGCAGCACGCCAGAACAGGCGAAGCTGTTGTATGGCTTCGAAAAAGATACTCAGGACTGGACAGTAGAGCAAAATAATGCCAGTGCAAGCGCGGCAGTGATCTCGACTGATGAGGCTGCTGAAGGAACTCATTCGTTAAGCTCCTTGTTCTCACTCGATTCAGGTGGAGCTTTTGAGCTCAGCAAAAATGGCAGTCTGGATCTGAGCGCGGTAGATAAATTAAGCGCACAAATTAAACTGTCGAACGGAACAGCGGATGCACGTTTGTATATTAAGACGGGATCAACCTGGGCTTGGGCTGACAGTGGAGCTGTGAAAGTAGATTCGAGTGGATTTACTACGGTTTCGCTCAACTTGGCAGGTATTGCTGATCTTAATAGTGTAAAAGCCATAGGTATCAAGCTCGAGGGATTCAGCGGTACGGGAACTTCTACGCTGTATCTGGATGATGTTCGGACCCTGAAGAATGGTACCGCACCTGAAGCTGTCGTCTATGGCTTCGAGGACAATACACTGCAAGGCTTCAGCATCAATGTGGATGAAAATAATAAATATAATACAGCACTGGCTCAGAATCTATCTGTGAGCAATGCTGTGTATGCTGAGGGAACTCATTCGATGCAAGCGGACTTAACATTGAATGGAGGGCAATTCCAGCTGCGTCGTATGGTGGTTACCAACTTAGCGAATGCATCAACAATTACGCTTAAAATCAAGGTTGTACCTATTGAAGCAAGCGATGTTAGCGGTGTAATGGCTCAGCTGTTTACCCAAAGTGGCTCAAGCTGGGGAACATGGACTGCTTCTACGGCTGCACCAGTAGATACCAATGGATTTACTACAATAACATTGGATATCAGCAAGGTAGCGGATCGTAATTTGACCCAAGCGATTGGCGTACAAGTCATGACCACAGCAACCGATCCGGTGGGTAGTGCTACCGTATATGTGGACGAAATCACGATTAAATAGAAAGTAGTAAAGCCGGAAGCGAACATTTTACGATGTTCACTTCCGGCTTATTTATTTAGCATCAAATTTATTCATTTTAAGGTCTACGAGAATCTGCTTGAAATTAACGAAGCTTAATAGATCCGCCATCTACCATGATAGTCTGGCCCGTAATATAATCGGAATCTTCACTCGCTAGGAATACCGCAACACGACCAATATCACTTTCCAGTTCACCCAATCTTCTCAAAGGAATTTTTGAAATCATGTTTTGGTAATACTCAGGATTTGCTTCTGCCCATTCAATCATGCCAGGGGAATTAGCAATTGGAGCAATGATGTTTACGTTGATTCCAAATGGACCAAATTCATTAGCGGCTACCCGGGTAATTCCACGGATAGCTTCTTTTGCAGCAGCATATGTTCCTTGATTGGTGTCACCGTTGAGACCGGCGCCCGATGCAAAGTTAATAATTTTACCTTGAGTTTCTTTTAAATAGGGTAGTGCTGCTTGCATGAAATAGAAGGTTGGATAGAAGCCTGTATCAAAAGATAAATCGAAATCAGCCTGTGTAGTTTCTTCGATAGATTTCATTCTGGATGCGTGGGCATTGTTTACTAAAATATCTATTTTTCCGAATTTATCAGCTACTTGTTTAACAAGGTGAGCTATTTTATCGTGTTCCTTGAGGTTCGCTTGAATAAAGATAGATTCAGGTTGATATTCTTGTAATTCTTTAATTGTTTCTTTGCCGGTTTCTTCATTGAGGTCAATAATAGCTACCTTAGCGCCTTCTTTAACAAAAGCCAGGGCCATCCCTTTACCAATGCCGCCTGCTCCACCAGTAATAATAGCTACTTTTCCTGCAAGTCTGCTCATGTTGTGATCTCCTTTTTGTGAAAAAATGTAGTATCTAACTCTTATTCGAGGTAAGGTGTAATTGTTACTTCGACTATATATTACCCAAAATAGTAGCTATATTTACCATGAAGTAGAAACGGCATCATTTCCCAAGATGAATATAGAGGGGGATGATGAATGTTTCAGCAGCTGATGAGGCCTATTCCGGCTCTTATGTAGATGTTGAGCGATTGAATTAAGCGGCGCACCAAGTGATGAGCAATTGATGATTCATGTGTCGCACCAAGTGATGCTGCAAGTGATGCAATAAGTGAAATATTTATAGAGTAATTAGGGAATTTCTCCCTGAAATTCAGAGATTTCTGTTCATCAGACTTATAATTAGGGAAAACTTACCTGATTTTCGGCCGATTTAGTAACTAATTAAGAAATCCCCCTAATTATTAGGGAGGAATTCCCTGATTTCGTTCATTTAGAGCGAATACCGGCTATTTTCAGGGAGTTTTTCCCTAATTAGTTTAAACCCTACCGCAAGCCGTACGAAAATCACACCTAGCAAGTCGCCCACCGGCCACTGCCTACGCCCACCGGCCACTGCCTACGCCCACCGGCCACTGCCTACGCCCACCGCCTACACCCACCGCCTACACCCACGCCTACGCCCACCGCCTACGCTCACCGCCGCTCACCGCCCCACCGCCTATCGCCCACCGCCCAACCGCCCAACCCAATATCATAGAACACTACGCGTGGTGTCATATGGCACAGTAAAATCCATTACTTTTCTTTTCAATTCCATTCCATAAAAAAGAAGCTGCCCCCAAGTAGAGTTCACTACTTTTGAGACAGCCTCTTACGAATAATTATAAGGGAAACCCCATCGAGATGACCGCACCGCCATTTCTTCGGTTGCCTGCGCTGATCTGACCTCCACAACGCTCGATGATTGCGCGGGAAATAGCCAGTCCAAGTCCGGATTCTCCGTCTTTTCCTTTTACGAACCGATGGAAGAGATAGGGAAGCAGATCGTCAGAAATTCCAGGGCCATCGTCACTAACGGATAACAGGGCCCGGCCCTCCTTGACCGAAACATGGATATAGATATGTTGGTTAGCGTAACGTGTTGCATTGGATACTACATTAAGAAGCGCCTGTAGCAGCTTATCCCTATCCGCGAGGATCGTAAGAGAATCTTGATGATCGTGGGAGATATGGAGGGTTAATTCTTTTTTCATTAATAGAGGGTTCATTCTTTCGATGGTTTCTGTCAGTAGATCTTTTAAACAAATTTCCGTAGGCTTGAATATATCTTCCTCGCTGTCCAGCTTCGCAAGTAAAGTCATTTCGGACACGAGCTTCTTCAAGCGGCTGCTTTCGCTCATGATAATGTCTAGCCCTTTTACTACATTCTCACCTTCAAAAACACCATCCTTAATCCCTTCAGCGTAGCCGGAAATGGACATTAAGGGGGTTTTTAATTCATGAGACGCATTCTGGAAAAATTGTTTCTGCACATGGTTGAAACGATTTAATTCATCTGCCATGTCATATACCGATTGAGCGACGGATCCAAGCTCTCCACCAGCTTTAATTAATTTAACATCTGAGAAGCGGCGTTCTTTGACTTTGCGGAGTTCTTGTTGCAGCCTCATTAGAGGTTGAATCAGCTTCTTGGTGATAAATAGGCCAAATAGGAACATAAATGCTCCCGCTGCACTGAAAACGATCAGCAGTCTTTTGAGCAAAGCTTGTTCAATAGCAGTGACTGCGCTCATAGGGGTTAGTAAAGTTAGCGTGCCTATAGGTGTAGCCTTCACTTCAGTAATATACCGTGTATCTGTTCCATTCCAAATGTTCTGGAGCTCAGTGGCTTGGCCTGTGACACTCTTGGCATCGTAGTTTATTGCAATTGAACTCATCTCTGATGATGTGGACAAGACTTTTCCTGTTTCATCGCTAAGAATGGCTTCGACGCCTGCAGTGCTTAGAGAAGGTATGGTCACGGGCAGAGCTTCCAGCTGAGTGCCAATCTCCCCGATGTATTTACTTTCTTCAGTCAATGTAGCTGACATCGCCGCACCAATGGTTCTTAAATCCTCTTTTTGTGTTCCGACAAAATGGTTGAGCAGTACAAAATGGATCACGACAGCAGTAATAGATAGTAGCAATACCAATGCAATACTAAAGGCTAAATTAATCTGATGTGCTAGTTTCATTCGTATGCTCACCCCCATCTGTTCTCATGCGGTATCCGTGTCCCCATACTGCCTCAATGGGCAAATGCTCCAGTTTTTTGCGCATCCGTTTAATTAGATGATCCACGGCGCGATCACTTCCAAAATAGTCGTCTCCCCACACATAGCTCAGCAGCTCATCTCTTGTAAATGCCCGGTTAGGGGCATCCGCGAATACTTTTAGCATGGTGAATTCCTTGCTGGTCAAGTCCACCTCTTCACCACACCAGAATACACGTCTTTCTTCCGGCAATAGTAGAAGCTGGTCAATTTCAAGACGGGTGGAAGTGGCCTGACTGTTCAATTTTTCGGCCTGATTACTCATTTTGTACCAGCGTTGAAGCTGACGTTTGATCCGGGCGACTAACTCACGAGGACTGAACGGCTTGACTAGATAATCGTCACTGCCAAGCTCCAATCCTAATATTTTATCCACTTCATTATCTCTTGCGGAGATCATAATGATCGGTACTTCGGCTTCGTTACGAATCCTTTTACAGAACTCATAACCATCCATGCCGGGGAGCATAACATCGAGTACCCACATATCCGGGGGGCTTGTCTGCCACAAGGTCCATGCTTCCTCAGCGCTGCCAAGGCCGATGGTGTGGTAATTTTCTTTTTGTAAATAAGCTTCAACAAGATTGCGTATATGTTCATCATCGTCGACTACGGCAATGAGGTATGGATTATTCATTTCGGGTTACCTCCAGATTATTCTCCTACAAGTATATCAATCCAGAGGTGGGTAGGGGTGGCTGCCATCGTTTTTCCACAAATTAACCAATGTTCTGCCACACCCCTTTTGTAAGCTTGGTCTTGTAAGATCATTCGAATCGACGAGGAGTGTTGTATTTATGAATCAACAGATGTTATTTAAAAAGTTAGCGCTGTCCGCCCTGCTAGTGTCCGCCGTTGCTGCACCGTCTGCAACGAACGCAGCAAGTGGAGCACAAGACGGAAACACGAAAACAACGGCCGCAGCCGTGGTTACTGCTGCCTCTAAAGGAACAATTGCCACTAAAGTAACCACTATTGATTGGGTAGATCCCCTGGAGTTGGCTAAGACCTACGCACCTAATACCCAAGAAGACTGGAAGAACACCTTGGATCAGTATTATAAGGTTGCTGGATTTAGTGTAACCGCACTTGCCGAGCTTGTGCCTGCGGAACTGGCGGAGGGAGTTCAATTATCAAAAGAAATACTATCCACCGAAGCTCTACCTGCGGGATATATCGAAGCTGGTCGTAACCTTGAAGTAGTACCTGTAGTCGATGATATGCAGGTAGATAGCAATATCACTACTTCAATTAAAGCTGTAGATGCGACTTCAATTGCTATTTCCATTCCAGATCTTAGCGACGCGGATAAAGCTTTTTTCAAAGCTCAAGATGATCTGAATAGTGCCGTTAAATCCAAAGATGCGACTGTGATCAAGGAAGCTTTAGCTAATCTGTTGGACCAATATAAAGAGAAGATCAAGGAGCTTGAAACAGCCAAATAACGGTGATTAGCGAGGCTTGATACAGAATAGAGATACTGAAAAGGGTAAAGATAAAAGACACCTCGCGGGGTGTCTTTTTTGTATGCATATCAATCTTCACGCTTTGCCTTTGGCCCTTACTTGCTTCCGCCAGTTCACACCGATCACCCCGGCGATGATCATCACTGTACCAGTCCAATGGTACCATTCCAGTTGCTCATTCAGCAGAAGTACACCACCGAGAATAGAGACAACTGTTGAAAGACTGCCGAAAATGCTCACGCGTGAAGCTTCCATCCGTGATAAAGCATAGTTGGAGAGGAAGGAGGTCACGAGGGAGGAGAGTACGCCGAGATAGAGCATGGAGAATATAAATTTGGGCTCTTGAAAAGGTGTGAAATACTGATCCAAGGTTCCTGCCGAACCATGCTTAATGATCGCCAGTCCATTAAAAAATATAAATCCGAACAAAGTAATCATATAGGTAAGTTCTTTGGGACTCCAGGTACGTGTCAGCTTCCGAGCCGCAACATTATAACCGGCAAGGGATAAGGCTGAGATTAGGATGAGCAAGACGCCCCAAAGACTAGAAGAAGAGATACTCAAACCTGGAATGGCAAAGATAAGAATAATGCCTGCAACTGAGATTAATGTAGAGATCTTTTGGAAGCTGCTCGTGGTTTCCTTCAAGAACATCGCCGCCAAAAGGATGGTGAAGATGGGCATAGTGGCCTGAATAATACCCGCTACAGCGGAGGTTGTATACAGAAGCCCATACGCTTGAAGGGTGAAATACAACGCTGGATACATTAAAGCCAGTGGGATTATCACTGCTGCCTTGGATATTCCAAACTTCACCCGCCCCCACCCTGGAAAAGTAAATAAAGAAGCGGCAAGGAAAGATAACGTGAAGCGATGAGCTAGCGTATCAAAAGGATCCGAGACGGTTAGGGCCATTTTTACAAATATAAAGGAAAACCCGACAATAATAGCATTCATGACAGCTGCTGCTATCGCTTTTTGAGTAGAAGATGTATTCATTAGTAAAGACCTCCAAAGTGTTGCGCGCATTTAGGTACCGGTCCTGTTCTGCTCTTTATTCTAAGGCTAGAGTAGCTGTGCTACAATGTAATTATTATTCATCTGTACCGGTACAGAATAAGCTTGGAGGAAGGTGAAAGGGATGTATAAGTATTCGGAGTTAATCAACGAGCTGGAATTGCAAATCGCCGAGGATACGTATCGTGAGGGGGATAAATTACCGTCTATCCGGGAGTTGTCCTTACGTTATGGATGTAGTAAAAGTACGGTTATTCGCGCGTTGCAGGATCTTCAGGACAAACATTTAATCTATGCCGCCTCAAAAAGTGGTTATTATGTCATGAAACGAAGCGGACAGCGAAAAGACGAAGGTGCACATTGGATCGATTTTACGGTGTCTGCACCCGACCCGGATATTTTTCCGTATCTGGATTTCCAACATTGTATTAATAAAGCGATTGATATGTACCGCAATGACTTGTTCATCTATGGAACGCCGCAGGGGCTTCCTTCTCTTATTCGTGAAATGCAGCGCCATCTGGCTTCTTATCAGGTATTTGCCAATCCGGATCAGATTTTTATTACCTCAGGTGTGCAGCAGGCGCTTGGCGTATTGACCCGAATTCTTTTTCCGAATGGCAGGCAGCGAGTGCTGATTGAGCAGCCGGGTTACCCGTTGTTTATGGAATATCTGAAGACGTATGGCATTGAGACAGAGGGGATAAAGCGTTCGGATGCTGGGGTGGACTTGAATGAATTAGAGCGGTTATTTAAGACAGGCCAGTTCAAGTTCTTTTATACCGTCCCGCGATTTCATAATCCGCTTGGCGTCTCCTATACCCGTCCCCAGAAGAAGGCGATTGCTCAGCTAGCAGCTAAATACGATGTATACATCGTTGAGGATGACTACATGGCGGACTTGGAGCAGGATGCAAAAGAGGATCCGATCTACGCTTATGACGATGCTTCCCATGTGATCTATTTAAAAAGCTTTTCCAAAATTATATTTCCGGGCCTGCGTGTCGGTGTCGCTGTACTGCCAGAGGTCCTGTGTGACTCTTTTAACCGATTCAAAAGACTGATGGATATAGATAGCTCTATGCTGTCTCAGGCTGCCCTGGAGTTGTATCTGAAAAGCGGAATGTTCGAGCGCCACCGAAAAAAGATGCGTTCCTGCTACGAAAAAAGATCCGCGCTGCTCCATGAATCGATTATGAGAGAGTTAGATACAGCGACAGCACAGCATTATTCCTACCATCCAACCGGCCAGCTTGGTGTGCATACGTATCTGAAGCTTAGTGACAGCGTAAAGACAGAACAGATGATCAAACGTCTGCAAAAAAAGTTCATTCGCATCGAAATGGCGGACAGCGGGTATCTGCCCTCTTTTAATAAAGAGAAGATTCTAAAGCTCAATGTATCCAGTGTAAAAGAGCCGGATATTCGCTCTGGCATTGAACAGGTAATGCAAGAAATACGCTGAGAGCGCAGCAATAAATGAGTGGATAATAATGGTCGAAATGCTGGGAGTCCATTGGAGTAGAAATAAAAAAGCGTTCCTCCAGTAACAGGGATCGTTTTTTGGCGTTGTGGGTCGTTGGCAAATCTGGCAGCAGTGAACTGATGGACAGCAGATCTCATTATCGGTACAACTCGCAGTAATCTCTGGTTCTTCTATAAATATCCGAACACATTTTCTGTGCAATCTTCGGCCGAGTCATGCGGACCCAGATGACGTTATTTGCTATTTATTAGCCTTTGGAGAAGAGTTTCGGACCCCAGCGCCGCTATTCAAGTAGAAAGTGATCATATTGAGTGGTGTTCACGCTAACAACTGCTGTGGGGTCCGATAGCACTCTAAAAGTGGGAAAAAGCCGCTTTTAAGGTCAGCTGTGTCCGATATCGAATTGGCTAAGTGCAAATTACCAAGATGCTTTATCCATCTTTGCTTGGGTAGCAAGTATCAGCAACAAGCAAATTGAAAGCTGTCGTTCCTTTCGGTACAATCCATTCCAACATCGTATGATTCCATCAAAAAGGGTGATCACTTGCGTAAAGATACGAAAACCATCGGCGAGGTGGCTAAGCTGCTGGGCACAACTATTAAAACCGTTCGTTATTATGACGATATCGATCTATTGAAACCATCCAGCCACAGCGAAGGCGGACACCGTTTATATACTCCTGAAGATATTTCCCGCCTGCGGCTGATCACAACGTTACGTTATTTGGATTTCGGCATTGACGAGATTCGCCAAGTTATCGCTGGAGAAATCCAGCTCACTACAGCACTCAACTGGCAGATTGAAGCTTTGGAGACCCAGGTCAGTACGCTGACCAATATGATTTCGATTCTGCGCCAAGCCCAAGAGCATGTCTCAACAGGTGATTCCATGGATTACATGAATGAGCTGGTTGATTCTTTGTCCATGAATGCTGATAAGCGAACCCGGTTCATCTCCAGTAAAATAGAAGAAATACAGCCGCTCGGTCAATTGCCGTCCGAATGGCGGGATACCTTTTTATATTTGTTCAATAAATATATTATGAATGAAGTCAAAGTGACAGCCGGACAAACCGTAGCTTGGAACGAACTGCAAGCACTTATGAACGATACACAGTACATGGAGGAGCTTGTCCGATTTGAGCTGCCTTTTTTCAATATGGTTAGGCATCCCCGCGTTCCCGCTGCGGTTTGGATTCGGACGCTGGAGAATATCCGAATTCGGGTGGAAGCAGCCTTGCAACAAAAACTATCAGCAGACAGCGCTGTTGTACAGGCAATTGTTGAAGATTTTGTGATGATGTATGCAGGTCCAGAGCAGTTCCGCGATAAAGCCGCCTTTTTCCGCCAATATGCTCATTTGATGCAAACTGCTCCTACCGAACGGATAGAACGCTTTAATAAACTATGCTTGCTCCTCAATCCCAAATGGGATGTTATTGTGAGAGGTAACGCCTTGCTGATGGAAGGGCTACAATGGAAGCTTGGGCAGGAGAATTCTCATTCCGCACCTTGTTGAAGTGTATACTTCGGATGGTCTCCCAGGTTGTTATTCAAATATTGCAAGGGCTGTCCTTTTAAATAATGGTCAAAAAAATCCAGCGTATATTCATTAATCAGCTCATGTGTTCCGCGCACATCTACATCTTCTATCCATTCAAACAAGGGGGTAAGCAGATATAGATCTGAGAAGCTCATGTGCTTGCTGTGTTTGAAGGTCAGCCAATAGTTCCCGCCTGCAGTTACTGGCTCATACCGTGCGAATAGCTCATTATAGTAGGCTGTAATCTCTTTCCTATCCGTCCCTAGTGCGGCGATTTCAGCATCGCTGGTTTGGTCTACTCCTTTTAAGGTGTCATCGGCACTCATGAGCAGAAAAGGTTTCTTCAAGCCGTCTGCAGGAATCCGCTTTTCACCGTAAAGCACCCCATCCATATCAATGCCTGCTTGAATTCTTTGATCCTCTATCAGCATCTGCACCGTTGTGGCTCCCCCAAAGGAATGACCGAACATGCCCATATGTTCAAGATCGATCCGGCCTGTAAACAGACCACTAGGATCGTCCGCAGATAAGGCCTCCATTTGATCCAGCACAAATTTAGCATCTTCTACCCAGACTTCATTACGCCGGTCCATAAAAGAATACTTCATTTGCTCATAGCCTGTTTTTCCTTCTGAATCAAACGTTACCAAAGACTTGTCTGGAAATACCGAAGCTACGCTGCTATAAGCATGTTCAATCCCTACGACAATATAGCCGTGGCTTGCCAAATGCTCGACTTGGAAGGTGTTCTGATTTTTGTAGCCCATAAATCCATGCGAGAAAAGAAGCACCGGATATTTAGTTTCCGTATCTGCCAAACCGGCATTCGCAATAGCGTGGGAGTTGGCCAGTTTTAATCCTGAGAATAAAAACTCCGGCAATTGTAAAAATTCATGCAGCCCTTCTATATACGGAGTAGGATCAGATAAATATGGCGCCGGGCTCCCTGTAGCCTCTGAACTTGCTGGATACCAGATTTGCACCATTAATTCGCGGGAGTCACCGGATGTTTCCGTGAACTTTTCTTCCCGTGCAGAATCGGTCCAATGGTAGGTGACGGTTCCTATCTTGTAAGGACCTGTGGGCTCCGCAAAAGAAAATACAGGGAACAGGAGGGGCAGAGCAATGGAAACGGCAGCATAAACCGCCCCAACTCCAGTCAGCACTAGTGTTTTCCAACGCCGTTGCGGTTTTCTTGCTGCCTTTGCTGCGGATCGGAAGAAAAGTCTTGTTCCGCCCACGTTTGCCCATAGTGTGATCAGATACACTGGAATCATCGGCCATCGCAACCCTTCCACGAATGCATGGATAAGCAGTAAAGCAGCAGAAATCCCTCCGCCGATCAGCCACCTGCGCTGTGATTTGGGCCGTCCTAGGGTTAGCCATCCCAACAACAATACATTAAATAAGACAAGTGTGATTTCAAGTAATCTCATAATCTATAATCCTCCTTGGTTTTCTTTTCTGGCTGCCGTCCTGAATCCAAGTATAGAACCTCCTGTTAGGGGAGAATCAATGCTCGCTGTGACTTCACTATATTTAGAGGATTATTTAAGATTTATAACAAGAAAAAAAGAGACCGACGGGTTCGGTCTCTTTTAGTTATTTCTCGATAGGAGGTATGAATTAATTCGCAAAAAAGTTCGGCAGGAACTCTTTATTAGCTTCCAGCATTTCGTCCAGCATCCGAATCGCTACGTCCACGGACGGAACAAGCGGGTGATGTGCGAGCGCCTGAAGGGCAAGGGCGCGGTCTCCGGTTACAGCGGCGTCAATCGCCAGCTGTTCATAGGTTTTGACAGCATGAATGAGTCCTTTAGCCATGGTTGGAATTTTGGTCAGTGGCAGAGGTAACGGGCCGTTTTTGGTGACCACGCAGTTCACCTCAATGCTGGCGTCATCTGGCAGGAAGTCCAATATGCCACGGTTAGCGACATTTAGGGTCTGAATGTCGTTTGATCCGTTATGAAGCGATCTCATGAGATTAACAGCTGCTTCTGAGTAAAAAGCACCGCCGCGCTGTTCCAGCTGCTTCGGCTTCTCGCTTAGCTCTAGATTGCCATAAAGCTCGAAGAGCTCTTCTTCTACACGTTTAACGACTTCAGCACGGTTAATGCCTTGTTTATGGGATTCTATCTGCTCTTCGAGCATGGCATCGGTCATATAGAAATATTTTAAATAGTATGAGGGCAGTGCATGAAGGGATTGCAGGAATTCCGGGTTCCATTCTCTTGCTGGTACGTTCTTAGCGCTGTAGCTGGTTGTATCTGCAAGCATATCGTCCAGCTTGTCTTCACCTTCAACATCGATACGAGTAATCCAGTGCAAGTGGTTGAGGCCCACAAATTCGGCATATACACGGTCTGCTGCTACATTATATTTGGCAGAGACTTGCTTGATCAGGCCGATAGGTGCGTTGCACAGGCCAATACTTTTTACCTTAGAATATTTCAGAACGGCTTCGGTGACCATCCCAGCAGGGTTAGTGAAATTGAGCAGCCATGCGTTGGGAGCCAGTTCCTCGATATCACGGCATACATCCAGAATAACAGGGATGGTGCGCAGTGCTTTCATCATTCCCCCAGGACCTGTTGTTTCTTGGCCAATAACGCCATATTTGAGCGGAATCGACTCATCACGAGCACGGGCATCAAGCATGCCGACACGCATCTGAGTGCTGACGAAGTCGGCGCCTTCGATCGCTTTACGGCGGTCTGTTGTCAGATGAACCTCAATCGGAAGGCCGGATTTCTCCACCATACGTTTTGCCAAGTTACCTACAATATTCAGCTTGCGAAGACCAGGCTCAATATCTACAAGCCATAATTCGCGCACGGGAAGTTCTTTATAGTGAAGAATGAATCCCTCTACTAATTCTGGGGTATACGAAGAACCTCCACCGATAACTGCAATCTTTAATCCTTGGTTAGCTGCCAAGATTAATCACTCCTGTCTTGTAGTTTGTTTGATCGATTCATAATCCTGAAATTTCCGCATTTTCTCATATACTTCACTACTAATGGTCAACCCATCTTGATCCATAGCTGACCATACTGCACCGACTACAGGCTCTGTGGCAAGGGTAACCACGGTTGCCTGAGGGGCTGCAGCGTGTACAGCTTTCTCGATAGGCTGGCGAATCCAACCGCGATCCCCTCGGGTTAGCAGACTTCCTGCCAGCACCACATCGAAGGTCTCCTGCTCCATGCCTAGCTTGTGAATGATAGCTGCCGCAGACTTACCTAGTTCAACCCCTTGCCGATGTAAAATCTCCAATGCTACGGCATCTCCTTCAGCTGCTGCTTCAAAGAGCAGGCGGGCAACATTTACAGGTACTTTTTTCCAATGATCGAGGAAATCGTGAAACATATGCCCAACTTCCTCATAACCTAGCATTTTTAGCAGTAAGCCTGTTAATAGGGTGGGCTGTTCCCGGCCGTCCCAAGCTCGGATAACGGAACGAAACACCTCAATATTGAGTGCGCCACCCCCGCCAAAATCACCGTACATATAGTCAAAGCCGCCGCATTGATAATGCTCTCCCTGCAGGTTTCTGCCTGCTGAATTGGTGCCGGTGCCGCAGATGAGCGCGACACCATAAGGGCGATTCGTTCCGGCGCGTAGACCGATCATAGTGTCACAGTTAATGGTGTATTTGGTGAATCCTATCTGGCGTATCATCGGATGGAGAATAGCATAGTCGGCCTCGCGATCAGCACCGGCAAGTCCGAGATAGGTATGCTGGATGTCTTCCAACCGGAGTCCGGCTTCAGCCAGCGCCCCGAATGTGGCCTCTTGAATACTGTTGGCGGCCTCAAGGGCGCCTGTCTGGTGGTTGCCGTTACCACTCTTGCCTTTGCCAAGAACATTGCCATGTTCATCGCTTAGCAGAGCATAGGTTTTCGTGCCTCCCCCATCGATCCCCAAGTAGTAAGTCAATGGTCGTCACTCCTAGTGTATAAATTTAATCTACTCAGCTCCGGTAGATTCACGTACGATAAGTTCAGGATCAATCCGCATCCCGGCCCCACGTTTCATCTTTCCAGAGATGCGTTTGAGCAGCATATCCGCGGCTGCCAGCCCGATTTTGTCCGCAGGCTGACGTATTGTTGTCAGATGTGGATGAAGCTGTGAAGCAATATAATGATCGTCATAGCCGACCACTGCCACCTCTTCGGGTACCTGAATGCCCGCTTCCATCAGGGCATTGATGACTCCAAGCGCGATATTGTCATCCCCGGCGAAGACGGCGGTGGGCAGCTTTCCTTCCTTCAGCCAACGTTTGCAGGTATCGTATCCCATCCCAATATCGAAATCACCAGGCACGATCTCAAAGGGGGCCAGCCCTTGTTCCTGAAGCGCCTGTAGAAATCCACTGCGCCGCTCCCGCGTACTCCGGAACATTTCCTGACCGCAGAGATGAGCGATTGAAGTGTGTCCCAGCTCCAGTAGATGACGCGTAGCTGCGTATCCCCCCTTGAAGTTGTCGATCGTGATGGAGTAGGTATCATTTTCGGGCTTCTGATTATCTATCAGCACATAAGGGATACCCCGCCGTTTTAACTCCACAATATAATTGTCCTCTTCCATCGGAGAGAGCAAAATTAAACCGTCTACACGATCCTCCTGAATTAAATAATGGCTATCATCCGATTCGATGCCTGTTGAGATGGATATGGCTAAAAAATAACCATGCATCGCTAATATTTCATTCAGCTCTTTGACCACTGCGTCAAAAAAGGAATCTTGCAGGGTAGTGACAATAATGCCGATAATTCCCGTCTTACCGCTTGCCAGACTGCGTGCCGCAGCATTAGGGCGGTAATCCAGCTCTTTAATTGCCTCCAGCACCTTTTGGCGATTATTCTCGCGTACCGATTCGGCCCCATTTAACACCCGGGATACGGTTACAACGGATAATCCGGATTTTTTGGCTACATCAAAAATACTAACTTTCATCTTTAATTCTCCTCACGGCAGATTTTCCGATCCTGTTTTCTACTTTCAGTATACAGGGTTGGCAGACTGTCCGCTAAACGTATGATTTCACGCAGGTATACCGTCCCTAAAGGGGGCGGTATACCTGCCAAACAGTTATCGCTGAATGATCTCTGTAACCTTCTTCTGAATCGTCGCCATCACCTCTTCAACCGTCTTATGTCCAGTTTCTACTGGCTGCAATTCATTAATGAACATGTCATTAATTTGCGAGTAGTTGGTGATTAAGTGGTTATAGGATTCGAAGCCGTAGTTAACAGCACCCTCGTAGACATTTTTGATATCCTGTGGATCGATACCTTCAAAATGTTTATAGTAAGCTTCTGCAGCTTCGGTGTTGACTGGCGGGTTACCGCCACTAAGCTCAATGGATTTCTCTTGCACTTCGCTTGTGATCAGGTATTTGATCCATTCAAAAGCTTCCTTCGGATGTTTGGAGTCCTTCAAGATCAGCAGCGGATCGACATAAAGGGTGCTGCGTACCTTTTCGTTTCCTCCCCATGGTACAGCGGCTACGCCAATTTTGAAGGGGAAGTCATTTGCACCTGCAAGGTTCCATGAGCCTCCGATAGACATGCCGATTTTACCAGCAACAAAGGGATCGCCGTTCTGTCCAGCTACACTTTTGCTCCATTCGGAAGAAGGAGAGACTTTATCCTTAAAGACAAGATCAAAAAGCTTGTTGTAGGCAGCGATCACTTCAGGGGAGTCAAAATAAGTCTCGGAAGGCACGCCGCCATTAGTCCATGTATCTTCTGAGTAAGGCTCCGCTCCAAAATATAACGGCCGCATATCGCGTTCGGACCAAGTGAAGTCTACGCCATATTGAGTTTTGGCGATATCATCGGATACAAGCGTCATTTGTTTAGCTTCGTCGACCATTTTTTCAAACGTCCAGCTCTTATCTTCATAATCGCTTGTTGGATAAGTCAGTTTGGCAGCATCAAACATGTCTTTGTTATAGAGCATTAAGGTGACATACATATTGACCGGGATGCCGTAAGTGTGATCTTTAACCTTGTAGATACCCATTAGATTCTCTGGGATACTATAATCCTCTGCCTTGAAACCATCCTCTTTCATAAGGTCGGTCATATCGAACAACATACCCTTATTGTAGTATTCTGCGAAACCTCCATACCCCCAGTGACTTGTCACGTCGGGCGATTTGCCGCCGGCAATTAGCGTTTGCAGCTTGCTGTCGAACTGCTCATAAGGCGCTTTTTCCACTTTCACTTTAATATTCGGATGCAGCTTCTCGAAATCAGGGATTAATTTTTCGACAAATGTGCGGTCTTCTGAATCTATTGTGTAATGGGTAATTGTTACCGTTTCTGCTTTGCCTCCAGAATTAGTAGAGTCACCGTTTCCTCCAGATAGGGCGTTACCCGCCGATTTGCCGCCGCTACAGCCTGATAAGGCTAGAACAACGAGCATGGTAGCTGCAAGTAAAAGCGCAATACTTTTCCTGTTCTTGTTCATTAGCTAAACCCTCCATGATTTCAAGTATATTTGGCCGCCGGATGGCGGATTATTACTTAATCCCTGTAAGTACAATCCCTTCGACGAACTGTTTCTGGGCTACAGCAAACAGCGTAACGATTGGGACCATAGCTAGAACCGAAGCAACCATTAGCAGATGCCAAGGTGGAATGCGGAACCTCGATGAGGTAAGAGAAGCCATCCCGACGGGTAGCGTGAACTTATCTGATGAGCTTAAGTAAAGCACTGGCGTAAGCAGATCATTCCAGTTGTAGATAAAAGCAAAGATAGCTACGGTCGCAAGTGCAGGTTTGGAGAGTGGGATTGCTATGGTAGCCCACATCCGTATTTCACCACAGCCATCAATGCGTCCGGCATCAAACAGCTCTTCAGGCAATGTGGAGAAGAATTGGCGCAGCAGAAAAATATTATAGGCTGAGCCGAAGAAAGCAGGCACGATCAGGGGTAAAAAGGTATCTATCCAGTTCATTTGCGAAAAGAGTACAAATTGCGGAATCATAATGGCCGGATAGGGTAACATCATGGTGCTCAGCAGCAGGATGAACCACACCTGATTACCTGTACCTCTGAATCTGGCGAATCCATAGGCAACCAGCGCCGAAGAAATCAAGGTTCCCACAACACTAAAGCCGGCGATAATCAGACTGTTTTTATAAAGAGTACCGAACTGCAGGGTATCAAATATTTCTGTGTAATTGCTCCACTGCCAGCTCTCCGGAAGAAAGGTGGGTGGGAACTTCAGCATCTCGCGTTTGGACTTAAGTGAAGTGGAGACCATGAAGAACAAAGGAAGCAGCATCAGAAATGTTGTAACTACTAGAGTAATAAAGCTGAAAATCTTAACAGGCTCCGCTTTCCGGCGGCGTTTTGTTCCTTTAGTCCGGGGGCTTAGCGCTCTGACTGTACTCATTTGCGTCCGCCTCCTTCATAGTGAACATAACGGTTAGACAATTTCATAATTAGTGCGGTGCAGAGCATAACTACGATAAGGAGCACCCATGCCAAGGCTGAGGAATAACCGGCACGATATTCTTTGAAAGCGCTGGTGTAGAGATTATAGACATAGAACCAGGTAGAGTAATTCGGCCCCCCTTGAGTCATGACAAAAGCTTGGGTAAAGACTTGGAAGGAATCAATCAGTCCCATAATCAGTTGGAAGAGCAGCACGGGAGAGATCATCGGTAAGGTAATGTTCAGGAAGATTCTGAAGCGCCCGGCACCGTCAAGGTTAGCGGCTTCGATCAAGCTAGCCGGTACGCCTTGCAGACCAGCGAGGAATAAAATCATTCCTGAGCCTGCTGTCCAGAAAGTCATGATGATCAAGGCATATAGTGCAGTGTCTGGGTTCATCAGCCAAGCCGGTCCATGAATGCCGAACCAGGAAAGGATGTAATTGAAGAGCCCGATCTGCGGGTTAAAGATCCAGTACCACAGCAGGGACATGGCCACGCCGGATACCATGCTTGGAAAATACATTGCTGTTCTGAAAAAGCCGCGCAAAGGAATGGTCTGGTGGAGCAATAGCGCAAAGCCAAGACCGAGTGCAAGCTGGATAGGTACACCGATGAAGGTATATCTCAGCGTGACAACCACTGATTTCCAGAACAGGTCATTGTGAAACATCTCTGTGTAGTTAGCGAGCCCGATAAATTTAGGTGGGTGTATGATGTCATAATCAGTAAAGCTGAAGTAAAGCGATGATAAGATAGGATAAAGGGCGAATACTAGGAAGCCGATAATCCAAGGAGAAATGAACAGATACATGTAGAACGTCTGCCGCCTGTTCTCGCGATTGATCATGACACACCAACCTCTCGTTTTAAAAGTATAAGCGCTTTAACTTTTAATCAAACTAACACTATTAATTAGCAATAATACTAGGCGCCTAGAGATTAAAGTTTAACCGCTTTAACTTTTTGATTCGCTTTAATAAGCTTATCATAGAGGATGATCACTAAATAATCAACACTTATTTTATCTATAAAAGCGCTATCAGTCATTAAACGTAACATATATTCTGCGATTTTTGTGAAAAACGGACCTAAAACAAGATTCAAGGGATGAATGTGTTAACTATTATAACGTAATGTTATTATTTTTTATTGATATTTCTCATGCTATGATTAGGTTTGGTCATATTTTGTTAGAAATGAGGAAACTGAATGACGACTAGACCTTACTTAAAAATGATCCAGCATTCTGTTACAGCCTCAGGGATTAGCTTTGAGGAAATTACACCAAATTTCGTATATAGAGCGACAGATGGAGTGAAATCATTTGTGATGGTAGACGCTGAGATCGGACTAAACAACAGTGCTTCTACGATTATTGCCATGAGTAAATCTCTAACTTATGATGTTTTGCATAAGGCGAATATCCCAGCCGTAGAACATATTTATTTGCCGCATCCTGACTCCAAATTTAGCAATTTGAATCCTTATCCATTGGCTGAGCGTTATTTCCAAGCGTGCAATGGGGAGGTAGTTATGAAGCAGGATAACGGGGCGCAGGGAAAGCATGTGTACAAAATCAATGAGATAGCCGATCTGCACGAAAAGCTCGATTTATTATTTTCTTTACAGCTTAATGGGGCAATAGGTCCTTATTATGAAGCGGAGATTGAGTATAGAATTGTAACCTTTAATCATCAGGCGCGTGTATTCCTTGGCAAAAAAAGAGTTCTTTCGTGGAAGCATAATTTGATTAACGGGGCTGTTACGATTGAGGTGAAAGATCAGGCCAAACAAGAGGCGCTGGCGGAGCTTGCCTCCCGGACCTCTAAAGCGCTGGGCCTTGATTTCTGCTCAGTAGATATCTTAGAGACAAATCAAGGCTTGATGGTGATTGAGGTTAACCATAAGGTGATGTTAGATGAATATTGCAAGCAAAATCCAAGTGAAGTACCTGGCCTCTCAGACCTTTACAGGGAAGTTATTCTTCAGCGTATGAATCAGTTATAAGCCGATATTCAGCAGCGATTGCCCGAATAATCTTTTGGCATTTCCGATTAGAGTTTGCGTACCCACGATTACAATAATCTCCGAAGGTGATTGTCCTTTAAGATACGTAAGAGCATCCTCTAAACAAGGGAATTCGGAACTTTTTTTGAGAAAACTTTTGGCGATTAGCAGGGCATCCGTAGGGAAAATTAGATGGCTTATATCGGGTTTGGTTACGATTAGTTGATCCGAGACTGTGCTCATGACTTCAAGGACCCCTGTGTAATCTTTATCCTTAGGGACACCGATGATGGATGTGACGGTACGGCTGCGCTCAGGATTCACTAATTGAATAAGTTCAGCCAGATAGCTTGCAGAATCTCTATGAATAGCTCCGTCAATAATCGTCAGTGGATCATGATAGATAACTTCACAACGCCCCGGCCATTGTAATTGTTCAAAACAGTGATGTACGATCTCCTGATCAAGGGGTCCCCCTGTAATCTCTTCACAAAGTGACACTGCACTGGCAGCATTGACCGCTTGAAACTGTCCCAATAGCGGGAGGGTCAAGGATGGATAAATGGCTTGCTTCGTCCGGACATCAAAAGTAGTCCCGATAGAAGTGGTTGTGATAGATTCAGCTAAAAACTGTTCTTCATAATATTGCACAGGGTTGGAGGAGAGGTTGTCCTTCATGATCGCAAGAACTCCCGATTTCTGTTTGCTAACATAGACATTTGTTGTGTTGTTTTTGACAATCCCCAGCTTATGCAGTGTAATGCTGTTCAGATCAGGTCCCAAATGGGCTACATGCTCTTCCATAATTGGGGTAATGACAGCCCAGTCATTGCTCAGGACATTGGTGTCATCAAACCTTCCCCCTCTACCGCATTCAATCACATTGATATCTGTACCCTTCTCCTTAAAGTACAAAGCCGCAATAGCCAAAGCAACCCCAACCGGACCTTGATATTCGTCAGCAGCAAGCTGCTCCCCAATCTGGTGGAAGCTCCCGCGAATTACATTACCTAATCGTACAAAGTCTTCGGTGGCTATTGCCTGCCCATTGACCCGGATTCTTTCGTTGAAATCCACCAGGTGAGGGGAGGTGAATAACCCCACTTTATATCCCAAGTGACTTAACAGAGAGGAGATAAATCTAGAGGTGGAGCCTTTACCTTTACTGCCTGTGACCAGTATGTATTTTTGATTACGATCCGGACTTCCAACTGCATCCAGTAATACTCTGGTTAACTCCGGTTTTCTAACTTCTTCATCCAAAGTTTGTGTAATGTTGTTAATGGCTCTTAGATAAGAGCTGTAGATCATATCTTCAACTTGGGATTGTGAAGTGAATTCCACGGAAATCCCTCCATTTAATTAATTTTGGCGCGTTCCTCAGATAGTGTTGTGTAGATGATAATCGGAAGTAACACAAGAGAAATGATGACGGTCAGAGCGATGCTCCAGTTCAAATCTTTATATAGCTGTACTATGGTGAACAACAAAGCGATAACAGGTAAGACCAGTTTGTTTAAGTGCTTTAGGAATAAGGAGTACATACTTCTTTTTACGGTAACTGATGTGCCGATGCTTGGAATTTCTAACTCGTTACGCGATAAGGCGGTGATTCCGATAAATAAGTGGCTGTCGATAAATTTAAGCTGCTCATTATCCGCATGAAGCTTGACCGACTGGGCAATATGCTCCGTATCGATGTCTAAGATGGGGATGGTGATTTGTTTTGAATTATAGGAGATCACGATCTGATCTGTTTCTTCCATGCCTAGCAGTTTTCTAACATTCGGATGAATTCTGCATAAATTCTGGTGCTCATCAAAAGGGTAAGGATGGCCCACTCTGAGGGTGAGCTCTCTTTTGCCAATAAAAAAGTTCCCTAATGCACTTAAGGGCCGTCGGATCAGTTGATTGATAAGTTTATGTATACCTGGCTTGGGTTGGGAACGCGTCCTAGCGCGAGTAATGATTAATGGGTCATGCCCCTCGGAATGGGTTTCAAGCAATAACATGATGTATCTGTTGAAGTAAAGGGTATTTGGTTTGGCTGTGCTATCTTCTCGTAAAGTTAGGTTTACCCGGAAGCCGTTTGTGGGATTGATTAGTTCCACTTGATTCGTATATTTACGGACGAGTGCTGGACAGGCTTTTACATAGGGTTTGGCAATCTCGTCCACTTTAGGAATTCCCCGAAGAACTGTGTCGTATTCTGGCTTCGTTATAGTTAATCCTGTAGTGAGGCAGTCCCCGAGCTTGTCCTTTGCCCGCTTGGATAATTGGATTGTACCTCTTGGCACCTCATCTGCCGATAAAATTAAACAGCTGACTTTCACACCATTCTCTGCTGTAAGATCAACGAAGATATGCTGGACTAAACCTAATTCCTTTAACTCTTCAGAGTTCATTGTGATTTCTTCACGAGGTTGAAGGCTTTGTTTGTCTAGAATAGTAAAGGTTTGCTCGATAATAATGTCAGACACCGCCCAATAGTTTAATGATTTGTTCAAGGGAATGAATGGTTTTTTGGAATAAATCAAACGCATTCGGGTTACGATAATTTCGATTAATTTCAATTTGAATACTTTGAACTAACAATTCCTTAGCACAATATGAAGTAATCGTTCCAGGATGGGAAGCGGAAAATGTATGATTTTGTCGAACTTTGGTAATACCATTATTGTTAAAGATGCCTATGACGTCATTTAAATTATTCTCTCGTATAGAGGTTCCGTACAGTGTCCCTAGGTCAATATCAAACTCCCGAAGTTTGGAAGCCCCGTGCAGATCGATCACAAACTGAATGCAATGTTCTTTGACAAGCGCTCGTAGCGCAGCCTTATATTCTCCACCTAAGATGTAATTTGGGTCTTCTTTGGAGAAGCTATTCGAATAAATACAGTAGCAATTTGTGAGCTTTTGTAACAAGAGGGCAAGGGAGCCTGTATACATGTCAGCTGGTTTTACAGCATGTTCTCGAAAATGGTTAATGGCATGTGGAGCTGAGACAAGTACAGGAAGGGAGCCTTCTACAATCGAGTAGGAGGGATCTACCCCGATATCGCCAAAATAATTATTATTGGAGAATTGTAGCTCATACTGTTCGATCAGAGATAAAATATGCAATCACCTATTCATAGTTATTTAATGGGTCGTTAACCATTAGTATGTCCTAAGCATTCACCATTCATGAATAAGGATGAATCTATTATAACGCTTGCAAGGTTTGCCGTGGGCAGTTTTTCCATAAAATGATTCTAAAAGATTAGCTATTGAAAAGTTCAAAATGGTGTGCTAATATTTCAATTGAAAACGTTACCGATAAGGATACCGATAAGGATACCAAAAAGTAGGTTGGGGATTACTTAAGCAAATGAAAACGCTGACATAATTTTCACTGAGAGCATCGGAACGTCTTCATGCGAAGTAATCTAATAAAAAGTACGAGGGGGAAGAAGAATGAAGAATATCAAAAAATATTTAGGGCTCATGTTAGTAATGTCTATGGTTGTTGTCTTAGCGGCAGGATGTGGGAATAAAGAAAATAATTCTGCATCCAATGATGGAAACGCTACATCTGGTAAAAAAGGGTCAGTTTATTTCTTGAACTTCAAACCTGAGATTGCAGAAATATATGAAAAGATCGCTAAGGATTACGAAGCAGAAACAGGAGTTAAGGTAAAAGTCGTAACGGCTGCTGCGGGTACTTACGAAACTAAATTGAAATCCGAAATCTCCAAGTCTGAAGCGCCAACTATTTTCCAAATTAACGGACCTGTTGGTTTTCAATCCTGGAAAGATTACACCTTGGATTTGAAAGATACTAAGCTTTACAGCTATCTGTCCGACAAAAGCTTGGCTGTAACTGAAGGTGAAGGCGTGTATGGTATCCCTTACGTAGTTGAAGGATACGGCATCATCTACAACGACGCAATTATGAAGAAATACTTCGCTTTGGCTGATAAAGCGGTATCGATCTCCACCACAACTGAGATCAATAACTTCGATACTTTGAAGGCAGTAGTAGAAGATATGACGGCTAAAAAAGACCAACTGGGCATTAAAGGTGTATTCGCCTCCACTTCCCTCGCTGCTGGCGAGCAATGGAGATGGCAGACTCACCTTGCAAACTTGCCGCTGTACTATGAATTCAAAGACAATACTGAGTTTGACAACACCGTTCTTGCGGGTCTAGCTTCTAAAGAAGTTGAATTCAAATACAACGATAAATTTAAAAATATTTTCGATCTGTACATCAAGAACTCTGTAACTAAAGAATCCTTGCTGGGTAGTAAATCCGTAGCTGACTCCATGGCTGAATTTGCACTAGGTAACGCAGCAATGGTTCAAAACGGTAACTGGGCTTGGTCACAAATCAACGATGTTGACGGTAACGTAGTTAAAGCTGAAGAAATCAAATTCTTGCCTGTTTACACCGGTATGGAAGGCGAAGAAAAACAAGGTCTGGCTGTAGGTACAGAAAACTATTTCGCAATCAACAGCAAAGTATCTGCTGAGAACCAACAAGCTTCTATCGCTTTCTTGGAATGGTTGTTCTCCAGTGAAAAAGGTAAAGCTTATGTAACTAACGATCTAGGTTTCATCGCTCCATTCAATACCTTTGAAGACAGCGAAAAACCAGCAGATCCACTTGCTAAAGAAGTATCTGCTTGGATGGAAAAAGATCTTACTTCTGTAGCTTGGACATTCGCAGCATTCCCAAGTGAAGAATTCAAAAACGTCTTTGGTGATGCCCTCTTGCAATACGCTCAAGGAAACAAAACTTGGGATGAAGTTGTAACCATCTTCAAGGACACTTGGAAGGCTGAAAAAGCAAAATAATAAATGCATGGAAAGATGCTTGAATAACTCTCAGTTGTCATACAGATAAAAGCTTAGTGCCACTGGGCTCCCTCGGGATTCAGTGGCACTAAGCAACAATTTGAGTGGATCTTGCTACGTTTCATCATTTTCCATACTGAGATAGGAGAAGACTCCATGGAAAAATCGATAAAAAAATATTTTGCTCTTTTTGCATTACCGACCATAATAGCCTTTGGAATTGCATTTGTGATCCCTTTTCTTTTGGGTATATATTTGTCTTTTACAGAGTTTACTACAGTCAATGATGCAACATGGATAGGGTTTGGCAATTACGCTAAAGCTTTTTCAAATCAAGAGTTTCTAAATGCATTAGGTTTTACCGTTAAATTCACAGTTTTATCTGTTCTTACTATTAATGTGTTCGCCTTCATCTTGGCGATGTTGTTAACTAGAAAGCTAAAAGGTACCAACGTATTTAGAACGATCTTCTTTATGCCTAACTTGATAGGCGGTATCGTATTAGGATACATCTGGCAGTTGATTTTTAATGGGATTTTGTACAAATTTGGTGTCACTTTGACCTCTGATGCAACGTACGGATTTTGGGGACTAATCGTTCTTATGAATTGGCAATTGATAGGGTACATGATGATTATCTATGTTGCAGGTATTCAGAATGTTCCTAAAGATATAGTAGAAGCCGCAAGAATTGATGGAGCTTCACGTTCTAAGATTTTGCGTAATGTGACTATTCCACTCGTAATGCCGTCCATTACTATTTGTTTATTCTTAACCTTATCCAATTCATTTAAATTGTTTGACCAGAACTTAGCATTAACCGCTGGTGCTCCGTCTAAGCAGACCTCCATGTTAGCACTGGACATCTACAATACATTCTACGGAAAATCAGGATGGGAAGGTGTCGGTCAAGCGAAAGCCGTCGTATTCTTTGCTTTAGTAGCCTTAATCGCCTTAATACAACTTGTCATTACTAGAAGAAAGGAGGTTGAGAACTAATGCAAAAGACTAGAGCAAAAGATTATTCCATATTCACCATTTTGTTGGTCTTGGCCATTGCGTTCTTATCTCCTATTTTTATTGTTCTGATGAACTCCTTCAAGGGTAAGTTCTACATTAGTGATACGCCGTTCTTATTCCCTAATGAGACTACATTTGTTGGTTTAAAGAACTATACTAGTGGTGTAGCAAAGATTGATTTTTTCAGTGCCTTCGGAATGTCCTTGTTTATCACGGTATGCTCGGTGGCTGTGATCGTGTTATTTACTTCCATGACTGCATGGTACATTACCCGGGTGAAGTCCAAATTCACAGGTATGATGTATTATGCGTTTGTATTCTCGATGATCGTGCCTTTCCAAATGGTTATGTTCACAATGACTAAGACTGCAAACGTGCTGCATCTCGACAATCCGATTGGGATTATCTTAATCTATTTAGGGTTTGGATCAGGGCTGTCTGTGTTTATGTTTAGCGGATTTGTGAAGTCTATCCCGCTTGAAGTTGAAGAAGCGGTAATGATTGATGGCTGTAATCCACCTCAGGCCTTCTTTAAAGTGGTATTGCCCATCCTGAAACCTATTGCTGTAACTGTAGCTATCCTTAATGTAATGTGGGTATGGAACGACTTCCTATTGCCAGACCTGCTGATTGGTACAGAGTATAAAACGATTCCTATTGCGATCCAGTACCTAAAAGGTGGATACGGATCGATTGACATGGGAGCTATGATGGCGATGCTGGTCTTAGCTATTGTGCCAATCATCATTTTCTACCTGACTTGTCAAAAGTACATCATCGAAGGTGTCGTTGCAGGTGCGGTTAAGGGTTAAGCTTGATCTACCTCGTTAAATAAATTAATATTCATGTAAGAAGCGAGTAGGGTGTTTTTCTTGATGGGTGACCATCAGGAATCCCCTGCTTTCTTATTTTGACTATGAAGTTGAATAAGGATTAAGGAGTTTGATAGATACTAACAAGTAAAGGATAGATAGAAATGGAGAGACTGACTATTATAGACATCGCCAAATTATGCGGTGTTGGCGTGACTACTGTATCAAGGGCTATTAACAATCATCCGGATATTAATGAAGAAACAAAAGCGATGGTTATGAGGGTTATCAAAGAAAATCATTATGTTCCGAACAACAGTGCAAGAAATTTAAAACGTTCTGATTCGAAAACGATTGCAGTATTGATTAAAGGGATATCCAATCCATTTTTTAGCCCGATGATCAAAGTGTTCGAAAAAGAGATTCAACGCAAGAAATACTCCTTCATCCTACAACGAGTTGATGAGAATCAAGATGAGATCGAAGTGGCGATTGAGCTGGAGAAAGAAAAACGGTTGAAGGGAATTGTCTTCTTAGGGGGGTTATTCTCACACTCTCAAGAGAAATTACAGCAATTAACGGTTCCATTTGTCCTTAGTACGATTGGGATGACGGAAGAGTTTGATTTGAGCGACTATTCCTCTGTATCTGTAGATGACTTTAATGAGAGTTATAAAATTGTCGACTATCTATGTAATCTAGGGCATGAGAAAATCGCGGTCATTACTGCACCAGAAGAAGATGTAAGTATCGGTAAGTTGAGATATGAAGGGTATAAAAAGGCTTTAGCTGATCATGGAATCGCTTATAATGAACGGCTAGTGCGGCGGATGAAAGAAGATATCGACAGTTACAGTATGGAAAATGGGTATGCGGTTACAAAAGAATTGCTAGAGTTAGGAGAAGAGTTCACCGCTATTTTCACCTTATCAGATAGTATGGCTATCGGCGCCTGTAAGGCGATATTTGAAGCGGGCAAGCGAGTCCCGGAAGATTACTCGGTTGCTGGTTATGACGGATTGGATATTTCCTTCTATTATAATCCTTCTATTACTACCATCAAACAGCCGGTAGTAGAGATTGCGGAAGCGACGATTAAGATTCTCTTTGATCTCATCAATAAGAAGGTTAATCATGCGCATCAGATTTTCCCGGCAGAATTAATAGTTAGAGAATCTACGAGGTCTTTATTGTAGTTTCAACAAGTGAGTATGTTTAAGTTTATTTACGAATCGGGGTGGGGAGATAGAACCGCAAGAGATTAAACCTAACGATATCAACAGCATCACACGGTTTCTCACCGCATTTGGTGATCCTACTCGGATTCGGATTGTTACGTTATTAGGGAATAAAGGTCGGCTGAATGTTGGGGAAATTGCAGGTGAATTCGAAATAAGCAGGCCAGCGATTTCACATCATCTCAAAATCCTACGGGATGCCCGCATTGTTGACCATAAAAAGAGAGGCCAGGAAGTTTATTACTGGCTGGCGCGTGAACGGCTAGCAACAAACTTTAGGGCGCTTGCTGATTTGGCAACGTCGTTTAATCATGGGGACTAAGCCATCTCAAGGGAATGGTTCAGTCCCATTTTAGGATAACCAGGCATTTACCATATCCGAGACGGGTTTATAGATAAATATCATCCATCCCAGTGGGTTAGAGAACGAAATATGTAACGCATTAATAAGACTGAAGAAAGTTCCCAGCAACAGAAGAAATGAGAAAATCCACATCTCCTTGATTAATTTTTTCCTCCACATCAGGGGAACTTCAATGGCTGCTATAATGGCTACAACTATGAGAATCACTACTATACCCAATATTCACAACCTCCCAAACCATCTAGTTTCGTGATATTAAGTCTTTGCTCAGTGCTCTTCTGAACATTACTGCGCTTAACAAAACCAAGTGTAGTAATAGGTTAACACTCGATACTCAAAGATTCCACCTACAGATATGCGCCTTGCGATGTTATACATGGTTTTGTTCACTCCAATTTATCACTTCATAGGTCAAGGTTTCAGGGGCTATTCCTCTGTGAGATCTCCCGGTTTTTCCGGTGGTGTGCTCTTTTCCCGAACGATATTTTTTTTATTGATTAGCTTAGGGCGGGTAAACATAGCCCAATGCGGCATTCGGAAAAAGGTGTCCTTTTGATCGGCGAGATTATAGGGAGCAAATGGGCTCAAATAAGGAACGCCAAAGGAACGTAAGCTGCACATGTGAAGAACTATCGCAATAACCCCGATGATGATTCCGAACAAACCAAAAGATGCAGCAAGGAACATCATCGGGAAACGGAGCATTCTGATGGTCAGGGCAAGATCGAAGGATGGCAGCACAAAGCTGGAGATAGCAGTAATAGCGACGACAATAAGCATGGCAGCAGAAACAATGCCGGCATCAACTGCCGCAGTCCCAATCACCAGGGTGCCTACAATGGATACAGATTGGGCTATGGTTTGAGGCATTCGTACACTCGCTTCCCTTATAATCTCGAAGGCAAGCTCCATTAAGAGTGCTTCAATAAATGCTGGAAGCGGTACGCCCTCCCGTTGTGCAGCTAGACTGATCAGCAGGGTTGTGGGCAGCATCTCCTGATGAAAGGTAGTAATAGCTACATACAAAGATGGGGCTAGTAGTGAAATGAAAATACTGAAGTATCTAAGCATCCGTACTAAGGTGCTGACATCGGCACGTTGATAATAATCTTCCGCTGTCTGCATGAAGGAAACGAATAAGGTAGGCACCGTCATTACTATAGGAGTCCCATCTACTAATATGGCTACTTTTCCTTCCATAAGAGCAGCAGCTATAACGTCAGGACGTTCCGTATGATGGATGGTTGGAAATGGGGTATAGGTTTCATCCTCGATTAATTCTTCGATATAGCCACTTTCCAGGATACCGTCAATGTCGATCCGATCTAAACGTGAGTGTACTTCTTGCAGAATCTCATCACTAACAATGCCATTGATGTACATGAGGGCTACGTCTGTCTGTGTTACACGTCCAATTTGCTGTGTTTCTAACCAAAGATTGGGGTCTTTTATTTTCCGCCGGATTAATGCGGTATTCGTGCGTAAGCTTTCTGTGAAGGCTTCCTTTGGTCCACGAATCACCGTTTCAGTGGCACTTTCCGTTACGCCACGGTCTTTCCAGTCACGCATGCCTATGGTGAACCCTTTGGTATATCCATTGAGTAAGAGGATCACATCTCCGGATAATAGAGAGGTGAATAAAGAATTGAACTCCGTCGCATCTTTAATATCCCCTACAGTGAGCATGTGATCTTTTAATAATTGATAGTTGGCTGTTTGTGTATCAAGACTTGGATCTGGAAGTTCTAAGATTAGTGATTCCAGAATGAAATCCTGAATAGCTTTACTATCCGCCAATCCATCTGTATAGAAAATAGCTGCTTTAATCTGGTGTTTGGAACCAATAAAGAATTCTCTAATCACAAGATCTGTACTATTGCCGAGTGTTGTTTTTATATATTGAATATTATCTTGAAGTTTTTCTTTAATAGGTTCCTTAGGTAATTCTTTAGTGGGGTTGGGGTGCCCTAATGAAGGGTTCTTAAAAACTTTTGTTATTGTTCTGTTCAGAAATCCCATAGTTGTTATCCCTCTTCCGCTGGTGCTGTAAATATAGCTATTACCATAATGAGGTGGGATTATTCTGAACCATAGATGGGTTCATACACACCAAAAAAGCCGCAGAGAGATTCTCTGCAGCTAGCTAGAAGCGCTTAATTAAGACTTTAAGACGTCCAATCGTTATATAAATGCTTCTCCGTTAGGATGGACAACAACTGAATACCAACCTCATTATGGCCACCTTCAGGGATGATCAGGTCAGCGTATTTTTTGGATGGTTCGATAAACGCTTCATGCATGGGTTTAACTGTACTCAAATATTGATGATGGATCGACTGGATGCTCCGTCCACGTTCTTCAATATCTCTAAGGACCCGGCGGAGAATACGCACATCAGGATCGGCATCCACGAATACCTTGATGTCGAGCATTTCACGGAGATTCTCGTCAGAAAGGACGTGGAGTCCCTCAATGATTACAATATTGTTTGGCTTCAGTTCTACCGTCTCTGTAGTGGAGCGGGCATGGACTGTAAAGTCATACACGGGAGCGAATGCGGTCTGTTCTTCACGCAGAGATTTAAGATGCTCAATGAGCAGCTCGTTATCGAAAGCGAAAGGATGATCGTAATTAATGGATTCACGTTCAGCAAAGCTGAGATGTGAGTGATCCTTATAGTAGTTATCTTGAGATATGAAAGTTACCTTTCCCGTTCCAAGACGGTCAATGACGGAGCGGGCTACGGTTGTTTTTCCCGAGCCGGTGCCGCCGGCGATACCAATAATGAGCATGTGATTCAATAACCCTCCCTAAGATTGCCGTTGCAATTCCAATATTGTAGCACAGCGCTCATGTTTTTTCACCTTAGATCGGGTAAAATTAAGATGGGATTTTTGGAAATTCGTCTATATTAGGGACAAGGCAAATCCGGAAGGGGTTATTCAACGAATGAACGGAAAAAAATCAGTACAAGAGGCTTTTAATGAAACGGCCTATCGAATCGCAGGGAATGGGAATAGAGATGTGCAAGTGTTGAAGGAAGCCTTGGCAGCCGTAGAGAACAGTACGGCATCTGATATCTATGGAACGGGCGAAGTGATTGAAGATTTCCAGACGAAAATGGCGAATATCCTGGGCAAAGAAACCGCAGTTTTCTTTCCGAGCGGAACGATGGCGCAGCAAATCGCTTTAAGAATCTGGTGCGATGAAAAAGAGGTGAAAAAAGTAGCCTATCATCCCTTATGCCACTTGGAGATCCATGAGCAGGATGGCATGAAGGAATTACATCATATTGAGCCTATCTTGCTTGCGGATAAGGACCGATTAATCACTTTGGAGGATGTGGCGAATCTAAAGGAGGATATCGCTTGTCTGTTGCTGGAATTACCCCAGCGCGAGATTGGTGGCCAGCTGCCAGAGTACACGGAGCTTGAAGCTATTTCTGCTCATTGCCGTGCACGCGGCATTAAATTGCATTTGGATGGGGCGAGATTATTTGAGATTCTTCCGTATTACGGGAAGTCAGCAGCTGAAATCTCTGCACTCTTTGATAGTGTGTATATATCCTTTTATAAAGGAATTGGAGGAATCGCTGGGGCAATTCTTGCAGGCAGCGAAGACTTTACGAAGCAATCAAAGATATGGAAACGGCGGCATGGTGGAGACTTAATCAGCTTATATCCGTACATCATTTCTTCTGATTATTATTTCCGGCAAAGAGAGGGCAGGATGCAGCAGTATTATGAAGGCGCGAAGGAGCTTGCTGCTTGGGTTAATCAATGTCACGACGTAACCACTCTGCCCGCTCAACCTGTCTCCAATATGTTTCACATGCATTTTCACATGTCTAAGGAACAAATTGAACCGATTCTGTCAGCGGTGTATGAGGCGACAGGAATCGGTTTAAGCGCGGGAATAAGAGCTACCGGGGAACATACTTCTTATTGTGAGATCAGCATTGGAGACAAGTATGCCGACATCCCAAAAGAAAAGCTTAGAGAGTTTTTTCTGCTGCTCGATAAGCTAATGAGCGAATCATCTGCCGAGTAACGTACGGAGTAAGGAGATTCGTAATAATTGTTTTTTAATAAGCTTCATGCGAAACTCATTTTTTAATTGATTGTAGATCAGCGGGCAATGGTTAAGCGCCCAATGGTACATGAATTTAAAGTCTGTAGCATCTTTTGCAGAATTTAATAAATAGTATGAGATCGTATCGTAAGCATTATGGTTGAACCATTCCGTCATTTCCTGTGCGTTATATCCATATTTCTGCACGGCCATATTCTTAATGAGTTTCTTTTCTTCCAGATTCTCAATTAAGAATCCCTGGCTCAGATTAAAGGTGATATTATTCCCGTGTATTCTGTACACGCCGGCAATCACATCAATGAAGCCCGCATCACCTACCAGCAGGGAACGCAAATAGATGGAAGCATCGTTGACCATATTCATATCTAGGATATCCATAGCCATTAAGGCCTCTCGTTTAAAGACAGTAGTTAAAGTAGAGGCGGGTTTTGGATATCCTTTTTTCTCAAAATTCATGAAATAATCGCGTTTCTTAATAATGCTGCTAAGCTGCAGATTGGAGATTTTTAGTTGTTTGGCTTTGGAATACTCCAGGAACACATTCGCAGCTACAAATGAAATTTCGGGATGAAGGAGATGGAAGCGGACCGCTTTACTGAAATAATTCATGTCGATCAGATAATCATCATCATCGAGAAAAAGAACATATTCCCCATCACCATGTGCAGCGAAAGCTTTTCGGCGATTATTTCCAGGTCCGCTATTGGTAGCATTGCGCATGTAAATGACCCGTGGCTCCGCCCCAAAGTGTTGCTGCATTAACTCTTCCGTGCCATCTGTAGAACAATCATCAATCACTGTAATCTCTTTATTGGGATAGTCCTGCATTAAGATACTTTGGATCGCTTGGTATAGGAATGCTTTTCTATTATAGGTAGTGATAATGACGCTGATCTTGGGGGAATCGGCTAAGGACTGGACCGTTGGATAGGAAATTTCCGTATCCGAAATGCGGCTTTCCATTTTAACCAACCCCTGAATTAAACCTGCGATATCGCTGGCAACAATGCTGAATTGTTCAGATAAATAGAATTTCAAGGTATCCTCTGAAGCCCTCCCCGTGAGATAAGCATGAATAACCTCAGATAAGGTTTCCAGATAAGGTTTGATTTGTACATTTTGTTCTTGATCTATGATCTGGCGGCATCTTTGCAATAGTTCTGTATCATCTATTTGGATGGTGGGTGAATGGTTTATTTCATCATTTAGGTCATTTAAAAAGACGTAACAGGCTTGCTGCAAAACCTCGCTATGATCCATTTCCAGTCCTCCTGTTGTGTTATTTGGATAAACCACTTACCTCAGGCTGAGCGTTAATTTTATTTTTGAGTTTATATCGATACTTTTTGAGATGTTCCCATGTATAGAGGAAGACTTCCCGTTCCATTAAAGAGCCGATTACGAAATATACAGGCAAGATCACAAATCCTAGAAGTACACCCCAGATCATAAGCCCCAGATAGGAATGGATCGGGATGTCGATGGCGGTGGTGATTAGAATAATGCCTACAAAAACTACTGCATTCGTGAGCCATCTTCTAAAAGTGACCCAAGGACTGCGGTCCAGTAAATGTTTGCTGGCATAGATTACAATATCTATGGAGCGGTATAAGAGGGCAGCTATCGTTCCAATTAGTACACCGTAAATTCCCATGAAGATTACGAAGACAATAGAAGCCACCAGATTAATGGCGGATTCCAGAATGGAACGGTTTTGTGTTTTTTTGAAATGTCCAGCGATGGTAATCACATTATTGGAAGACGTTCTGGCATTGGTTAATAATTTGATGACTACGAACAGGATCGGCAGCCACATATCAATGTAATTCACGTCGTTTACCCCAGCGGTATACAATTTCATAAAGGGTAAAATCAAAATGTAAGCCACCGTTAGAATCGAGAAGATAAGCCCCATGAAATACACTTCGTAAGCATCATAAAATTTAATAAATGCTTCTTTGCTCTCATGGTAGCTTTGCCCGAGGGCAGCCTTCACACTTCCGTTTATGGTCTGGACGATATTATCCACGATCGTAAAAATCATATTGTACATAACATAGATACTGACGATTTTTAGATTCGTAAAGATGGTTAATATAAGTACGTCCGTATTTCTAAACACCAAGTAGGAGATTTCATGGACTAATACGGAATTCTTTTGGCCAATAGCTTCATAGTCTGGTTTGAGATTCAGGTTGATCCACTTGTAATTCTTATTCATATAAATATAGAAAGCGATAATTTGAAGTAAGGTTAAGATAAAATAGGAAGCTTGAACGGCAATAATGTCCACACCTTGCAGTAATAACAGAATCCGGATCAGGCTGTTCATAATATTAGCTACAGTGACAATAGAAGTCTCTACATAGCTTTTTCCCTCCGCAGCGAGCAGGACCTTGAATTTTCCCTGAAAATAATAATTGATCGCTCCGCCCATCCCTGTAAGCAAAATAATGACCATAATCGATAATTTATCGATCTCAGAAGAGATCACCAGCGGGTACACGATGGCGAGTAGCAGTACGGCGAAGAAATAGTAAATGCCTGTTTTTTTATAATAGCTGGAGGTGGCAGCCAGAATAGAGTTAATATTGTTTTTATTATTCGAAGCTACCGGCTTATAAAGCGCTTGGATCGAGGCCGCTCCAACACCTGCTTCCAGCAGCGCCAAATAACTAATAATCTGCACAATCGAAGCGATCAACCCATTGGCCTCAGAGCCATAGTTGACCATTATCAGTCTGGGTATAAAAAAACCGAGGATGATCGTGATGAGTTGACTTCCCAGTCCAAAGGATAAGTTAAGAATGCTCCGCTTGGCTTTCATAACGAATCCCCCTTTCGTAAAGCGATAAATACGTATCTAGATGCTCGAAATGCCTTTCGGCTTGTTTTGCTTGCAATGTGACATCCATAGAGCAGGTGATCATACTTTCAAAAATCTGTGCAGGCTGGACCTGTTCCAGCGTATTGAAATCGGCATACAGACCTGTGAACCCAACATCTTTCATTACATTGATCATTTTTTTGCTGTAGGCTACGGGGAATACCGGTTTATTAAATACCCAGCCCAGAATCATTGCATGGAATCTTGAAGCCACAATAGATCTGGCATTAGCTAACACGGACAATACTTCTTCCATGTTCGTTTTATATAAATGCACTTGCATAGCATCCTTGTAGGAGGGACCGATAAGGCGCTGAATCTCTTCAATTGCCAGTTGATCGCCTTCGTGTTCGCAAAATGACATGAAATGAACCGCGTAACCTTTTTCAATGAAATAAATTGCGAGTTCTTTCATTTTTTCATAATAGAGGTTGTCAAAACCGTTCAGACCTTTCGCAGAAGGCTTAATAACGGATAAGACGATGTAATCCTCCGGTTCGTTTGGAATATCTGGCGGGTCTAGCTGAAAAATAATATCTGGGGCTAAGCGGACATTATCCAGATCCTTAAATAAATCATAAGAGTACTGTTCTCTGAAACATATATCTGTATAATCCTTGAAAATCCGCTTGTGCTCATCATAGTATTCTTGATTTGTAAAAGGGCCAAAATTAGATCCTAACAGATAGTAAGGCTTATTTTGATTACGAATGACTTCTGCATTCTTGAAATGCTCTGCCCAGTGGTCTGCCTCCATGAAAATCGAGCCGCCGATATGAACGACGCCATCTGAGTGATCTGCCAGATATTTGTGAGCCACATTATGTATCTTTAGCTTCCTGCAAATATAGCCAATGCCTCTTAGAAGAAGGGAATCGGAAGGATACACTTTGAGGTTAGGGATCTCTTTGAAACATAGTTTATAGAGGCGTGGTGCGCAGATTCTGAATCTGGTATCCGGATATCTTTCGCATAGCACCTTAATGAATAGATCATCGCCCAGATTAAATTCAGTATAGGCGTATATCAGCATTTTTTTCATATTCTAGATTCCTTTCGGGTTCCGTTCCCTTTAAGTAGGTTTCGCTTGAACCTGGATAAGCTTCTCTCCACAGAGATGAATCTGTGATATAGAAGCGGGGAGATTAAAAATGTTCTGATATAAAGGGTTAATCTGCGATTATCTCCTCTATAACGTCTTATGAGTTCATCCATTTCTTGATTGAGCTTGGGATAGGTATGGTTGATGTCACGAAGTAATTCCTGAATGCTTACCCCTTCCGTACCATTTAGACAGGTTTTGAGGTTGAAAAAGTAGTTCTCAATCAGCTCCCGGTTCATTAACAATGGGGAGATCGTATCTAGTTCAGCAAAGGGATAGGTTTTGAAATATTCATCCACCCTTTTAAAAGCATCCACTACATCAAATTTATTCACGTTATAGCTGTTGGAGATGGAGGAGTTTCTCTGTAAATAAAATGATAGTATATCCGGGATTGAGATGACTCTGGCCGCTCTGGACAAGGCTTTGTAGATGAACTCTTGATCCTCTCCATTCACACAGCGTTCTGTATAACCTAGCTCGTGGAGAAGTAGGAATTCTCGCTTATAAGCGATACTCCCTGTCCATATTCGCAAGCTCTTGTTCACGAAAATCCGCGCCAGTGCTTCACTTCCCGTCACGTCGCTGAAATCAGAGGTACAGCTCAATAGAGTTTCTCTGCCTTCGGAGACATGATTATAACCCCAGCAAATAATCTCGGGTTGTTCATCTTGGGTATAAGACTGAAGGGTTGAGACCAAGTCTGCGGAGACATAATCATCTCCATCTACAAAAAGAACATAATTACCTGTGGCTTCAGCTAAACCCCTATTTCTAGCCGCGCTTACTCCATGATTCTCCGTTCGAATGACTTTACAGAAAAGGCCGGGATTACGCGAAAGAATCTTTTCTATAACGTTGTAAGTGTTATCCGTAGAACCATCATCTACGATGATGACCTCGAAATGCGGATCGCTTTGGTCAAGGAGTGAATTGAATATAGGGGTTATATACTGCTCTATATTGTATACCGGGATCACAAGGCTTAGATTCATGGGCTCGCTCCTTTCCTGTGTAAAACGGGACGATAAGCTATCTTAAGCTTACCCCTCGTATGAAAAGATTGTATATACTACTTTAGTTTACTTATTGCTGGCTCTACTCGTTGTAGCATCATGTGAATAATAATTATTACAATATGTAAAATGAAAATATTATGGTTTGGTTTAACATAGATAGAAAGCCAACAAAACGTTCGAAGCGGAGGGATCTGGGATGCAGCTGCAAAAAATATTCGTGAACGGTGAGAGACTGAAGAATACAATCGAGGCATTTGCCGATTATGGGCGTACAGATAAAAATGGCGTGACCCGATTATCGCTGGCCGAAGAGGATATTAAAGTTCGGGAGTATTTTCGTGCCTGTTGTGAAGAGCTCGGAATGTCTGTGAAGATGGATGATATGGGGACGATGTATGCCACATTGGCAGGCGAAACTTCCGGGCCTCCGATTGTGATTGGCTCGCATATGGATACTGTGAAAAAAGGGGGCAGATTCGATGGCGTCCTAGGGGTTATCGCGGGTCTAGAGGTTGTGCGGACGCTTGTAGATCACGGGATTAAGCCGAAGGTTCCGGTGACGATTATGAATTTTACGAATGAAGAGGGGGCACGTTTTGAGCCATCGATGATGGCCTCTGGTGTGTTGTCCGGAAAGTTTGATAAAAGTGTTATGTTGAACAAAAAGGATCCAGCGGGCATTAGCTTTGGTGAAGCGCTGGAGAAGAGTGGATATAAGGGAGAGATGAGCAATCGTATCACCGAAGCCACCGCTTATTTGGAGCTTCATATCGAGCAAGGGCCTGTTCTTGAAAAAGAGGAGCTGGCGATTGGGCTGGTTGACTGTGTAGTTGGTATGGCCTGTTACGAGATTGAGGTGACGGGAGAATCCGATCATGCGGGCACAACCCCCATGGCGATGCGCAAAGATGCTTTGTTTGCTGCCACAGACCTGATTATTGAGCTGCGGAGCAAGCTGGGGGCGCTCGATTCCGAGCTTGTGTATACCATGGGCAGAATGAATGTGCTTCCTAATATCCATACCGTCATTCCCAATAAAGTGATTTTCACCATTGAAGCCAGACATAAAGATATGGAGATTGTGCGTGAAGTGGAAGCCATTATTAACGGTTTGCCAGAGCAACTGCTGGATTGTGAAGTAAGCAAAACTAAGCTTTGGGGCCGAGATACGGTGTGGTTTGATCAGAATGTGTGTGATTTGGTGGAGCAAGCGGCTCAAACCTTAGGTTATTCCAGTCGAAAGATCGCAAGTGGTGCAGGGCATGATGCACAGTTCGTAGCCAGCTTTCTGCCATCCGCAATGGTGTTCGTGCCTAGCGTGAATGGTAAAAGCCATTGTGAAGAGGAACTAACCTCTTATGAAGACTGCGAAAAAGGGGTAAATGTAGTGTTAGAAACAGTGATGTTGTTATTATCAAGATAGTCCATGTAACTTAATATAACATTATGCGATATGGTAGTCGCTTTAATTTCATACAAAATCGTCAAAAAGGCACTCTATAGGGTGTCTTTTTTTATGAGATAATAAAGATGGTTGTGTTGAGTACCAAAGTGGTTAAAGATTAATGGGCAGTTAAGTCAGATCCTTTGTGTAAAAACACAATCATGGTAGATAATATTTTAATTTTTTAACAAAATGGGAATGCTAATCATATGTTATTATTCTTTACATAAGGGATCTACATTAGATGGGAGAGATGAATGATGATTATCGGAGTACCTAAAGAAATTAAAAACAATGAAAATCGTGTTGCCATAACCCCTGCGGGTGTAGTTAGTTTAATTACTGAAGGTCATCAAGTGCTCGTAGAAGCTGGAGCCGGTGTGGGCAGTGGATTTCCTAACGAAGAGTATGTCTCTGCCGGAGCACAACTGATTGAGGATGCAGCAAAAGTCTGGAGCTCCGCTGAAATGGTGATGAAGGTAAAAGAACCATTGGCAACGGAGTACCCCTATTTCCGTCCAGATCTTATTCTATTTACGTATCTTCATCTTGCTCCAGAGCCTGCCTTGGCTGCTGCGCTTAAAGACAAAGGTGTCTTTGCGATCGGATATGAGACGGTTGTTCATGGACGCACCTTGCCGCTGTTAACACCGATGAGTGAAGTAGCTGGCCGGATGTCCGTCCAATTGGGAGCGCAGTTCCTGCAAAAGAACTACGGCGGACAAGGTATTCTTCTTTCCGGTGTTCCTGGCGTTAGCCGAGGTAAAGTGAGTATTATTGGCGGCGGTGTAGTAGGTACTAATGCAGCTAAAATGGCTATTGGCTTAGGTGCAGATGTTACGATAGTTGACCTCAGTGCGGAGAGACTACGTCAATTAGATGACATTTTTGGAGCACAGATCAATACGTTGATCTCTAACCCTTATAATATTGCCAAAGCAGTGGCTGAAGCGGATCTGCTGGTAGGTGCCGTGTTAATTCCGGGTGCCAAAGCACCGAAGCTGGTTACTGAAGAAATGGTTAAGACTATGAAGCCGGGATCAGTGATCGTTGACGTGGCCATTGACCAAGGTGGCATTGTAGAAACCATCGACAGAGTGACGACACATGATAATCCCGTGTTTGTGAAACACGGCGTGCTGCATTATTCCGTGGCTAATATGCCGGGCGCTGTTCCTAAGACCTCAACTATTGCCTTAACAAATGTTACAGTTCCATATGCCCTGCAAATTGCCAATAAAGGTGTGATCAAGGCGATTCAGGATAATGACGGCCTAAGAAGCGGCGTGAATGTAGCCAATGGCAGAATCACCTGCCAAGCTGTTGCCGAAGCGTTGGGTGAGACACCTTATTCGGTTGAGCAAGCCATGGAGCAGACATTCACATTGATCTAAAATAAACACGTTCCATAATGGAATGAGCCAAACAGCAAGCTCTCTGCGGGGAGCTTGCTGTTTGGCGTTTCTTGCGGAGGAGATCGGGTGGAAGTTTGTCAGTACGGTGTTAAAGTAAATAGATTGCGTTTCAGTGTGATTAGATACATTAGGTGTTTGCTCGTGTGGTGTGATGGTGGAAAGATTATGTAGTGAAGTTGGCTAGAACAGGCTAGTTTTGATTAGTTTTTGCTTCTGCGATGGTGAAGGCTTTGATGGAGAGATGCTTTAGGGAAATTCTCCCTAAAAAAACGCGAAAATAGCTTATAAATGCTGTTATTAGGGAATTCCTCCCTAAAAAACGAGGAATACGCCTGTTTATACGCAAAACGGAAGAAAATCAGGGAGGATTTCCCCAATTATGATCGTGTGATGCTTAAAGTGCAGAATATTAGGGAGGATTTCCCTAATTATGATCGTGTGATGATTAAAACACAGAATTTCCGGGCGATGTTCCCTAAAAACCATCTATAACATTCGGTAAACACCAACAACTATTAAACCTTCCCAAACACCCGACAAAACTCCCCACAAAACTTCCCACACCACCCCCAACAAAACCCCCACCAAACATCCCCGTCCCAAACACCTTCCTCAACTAGCCGATCTCGTCCCTCACCTAAACCAGCTATTTATCTTATAGTCAGTTAGGGGGATGCATACTATAATGAAATCACTCTAGAGTACAGGATTTGGTTATTCTTCAGGTGGGAGTGAAGCTAGTGACAGATAAAGATCCATTATTTGATCGTTTTTTCGACAGTATGGAATCATTGGCGGATACGATAAGTGAATCGCTACAGTCTCAAGTTACCATCGAGGACAGCAATCATCATGTGATTGGCTACAGCTCGCATGAATTTGAGAGTGACTCCGCGCGGATTTCAACGATTATCGGGAAGCGTGTACCTAACGCTGTGATTATTGGCTTGCGCAAAAAAGGGATTATGCAGCAGCTGGAGAGCGCGGCACATCCCATTCGAATTCCTGCGGTGCTGGAGGTGGGACTTGGTCCCCGGCTGGCCATTTGTATTAAACATCAGAAGGAAATTCTCGGGTACATATGGGTAGTAGATACAGGCAACCTGGTAGAAGGGCATGCCGAAAATATCGTTGAGAAAGCGGCAGGTATCGTAGGTCGTTATTTACTTAAGCAGCGAGGCTGGAAAACGAAGCAGGACAAAACGCATGAGGATTTTTTCTGGAAGCTGATTACCTCCCACTACGACAACGAAGCAAATATTAAAAAGGATGCGGAATTTTGGTCCATTCTTTTGCCGGAAAAATATTATATTAGCGTGTTTGAGAGTGACAAGGTAATCGATGATCATTTAATACTCCGGTTTCGGCAGGTTATGGCTTCTTATTCCGGTCTACAATTATTATTTCTGACGGCTGAGCATAATCGGCTGATTATTTTGTTTTCCTTCAGCTTTGTGATCGAGGGGGCGGGTGGATTATCTTCATTCCTGCATAAAACAATGGAGGATATGTATAAGAGTGAAGGCTGCGCACTGGCTGCTGGCTGTAGTCTCGATTACACTGAATATATGTCCGCGGCTATTGCCTATTGGGAAGCGGTATCCATTGTGGAGATCAAAAAGCTGCTGCCTTTTCATGGGCGAGAGTTGCTATTGTACGAGGAGATTGGATTTTGGGCATATATACCGGCTATTATGGAGCAAAAGCGCAGTCGAATTCGTAAAAGCCCGTTGCTATATCCGCTAAAAGAACATGATCGCGAGCATAAAAGTGATTTTCTCAAAACCATCGCTGTCTATTTATCATTAAGCGGCAATTTAAAGGAATCCGCGGCTTTTTTACATATACACACTAATACATTGCTTTATAGATTAAACCGAATCGCAGAGATTACGGGCAAAAGCTTGAAGGATACGGGTTATCGGACTTCTATTTTCCTCGATATTTTGACGGAAGAGACACGGCAGCTTAACCAATGGTTTGTCGATGCCTGGGAATCATGAGAATTAAGCACCAACCCGGTGACGAACACGTACAATAACCTATATTTAGAACCTATAACATTGGAGGGACTAAGCATGGTGAAGGAAGTTCGTTCACCCGATGCCCTTGACTTTGAGCGCAAAATGAGAGAAAGCATCGTGGAATCGGCTGAAGCTTTAAATGAAAGTGGAGTGGATTTTGCAACATTTGATGATTCCCGCTGTAATCCGCTGTTTTGGACACGTACGGAGATTGGTGGACTTCAGCTGAACGCTGGCGTGGAACCCACAGTGGGGATTAAAGATATTTTTCGGAATGGACATTTATATGCCTTCGAATGCGCGACAGCCATGGTTATTGTTTTGTATAGGGCGACAATTGAAGCTATAGGTGAAGGAGTCTTTAATAAGTATTTTAAGGACTTGTTCTTATGGGACTGGAATTATGACGAGAATTTACGCTTAATCACAAACTACAACAAGGACCACACGCAGCGGGGAGACGTTGTATATTTCAAGAATCCCGATCATGCTCCGAGCAAGCCAGAATGGCAGGGCGAGAATGCAATTAAGCTTGAAAATGATCTGTTCTACGGCCATGGCATAGGGATTACTACTGGAGAGATCATCATAGACTCTCTGAATCAGGAAAGAGTATATGGGAGTGATATCTCGGCCTATTTAACGGATGAATCGGTGCATCCAGACTTTAATTACTTACAGCGGTTATCTGCAGGAACGGTTTTACCGGCAGCCAACAATAGAAGCTTCCGATACACTGTATGTTCAAGAATAGGGTCTAGAAACTATATTTATAAGATCTAGCGTCTGCCTATTGTATACTTACTGAGCAATGCAAAGAGAGGGCTCTTTTGTATTGTTCATTTTTTTATTCACAAAAGAAAGGGATAGAGCTTCAGATAACTCTGAAAACTCTATCCCTCTTTTTTAATTAAGGACTACCACTTCGTTTCTAATTTGTTATAGCTCAATAAAATCGTTGCGGAATTTCTCGAAATCAGATTTTCTGCATTCCAGCTCAAGGCGTGTGCCTGTTTCTTCATAGCTAGTAGATTGAACATGGGCATGTTCGTTGAAATATGAGACTACATTACCCCGATCAAATGGAACCAGAATCTCACACTGGACATAGTCCGTAAAAACATGGCTGCGGATCAGAGCGATAAGTTCAGCCATTCCACTATTTTGCTTGGCGGAAAGGTAGACATTGTCACCTTCAATTTGCGGGTAAGGCAAATCAGTCAGATCAGCCTTATTATAGGCATAGATCGTTGGAATCTGGTCAGCGCCGAGTGCTTTAAGCGTCTCATCCGTAACCGCCATATGCTGTTGATGCTGCGGATCGGAAATATCGACTACGTGAATCAATAAGTCCGCTTCGGTAACCTCTTCAAGAGTGGAGCGGAACGCTTTGACCAGATGATGGGGAAGCTGGCTGACGAATCCGACAGTATCTGTTAATAAAAAGGTTTTGTGATCAGGCAGCTCAATGCTGCGAACCGATGTCTCTAGTGTAGCGAACAGCATATCCTTGGCGAATACTTGTTTATTGGAACCTGGATGGTAAGTCTCTACCATGACATTCATTAAGCTGGACTTTCCGGTGTTCGTATAGCCTACAAGGCAGACGACGGGAACTTCATTTTTATGCCGTTGTTTCCGCTGGATTTGACGTCTTGCTACTTGTTGCTGCAGTTCAACCTGTAAAGCAGTGATCCGCTCTTCAATTCTTCTGCGGTCCAGCTCTAGCTTGGTTTCACCCGCACCTCTGTTTTTAAGTCCAGCTCCGCCACCTTGTCTGCCCAGCGACTCACGAAGACCTGTGAGGCGCGGCAGCATATATTGCAGCTTGGCTACTTCAACTTGCAGCTGTGCTTCCTTGGTCTTCGCTCTTTCCGCAAAAATATTCAAGATTAGAATGGTCCGGTCAATGACCTGACGGTCCAGTGCGGACTCCAAATTGCGGATCTGTGAAGGTGACAGTTCGTCGTTAAAAATAACAATAGGAGCATCGTGTGCTTCTAAAAGTGCCGATAATTCCTCGATTTTACCTGTCCCGATATAATGGGAGGGGTTAATTCGACTTGCCTTTTGACTAAGCTCTCCTACGACTTCAAGGTCACAGGCAGCTGCCAGATTGCTCAGCTCTTCCATCGAATAGGCGAAATTCGTTTCGTTCTGAAGCTGGACACCGACTATAATTGCTTTTTCTCGTATTTGTTCCATATATTTATTCATCCTCCAATAGTAAATAATAAACGCAAAAAAACACAGGCAATCTGCCTGTGCTTACGGTTCGTTAGAGGACGTCAGAGTTAGGGCCTTCCATAGGTAGAATGAATTAAACAACAGTCCAGTCGCAGGGAAGAGGCACTTTGATCCCTTGCGAGCAGCAGTTGGCTAATCGGCTTCTATGGATGTTCAATTCTTAAAGGAATGGAGGTGAAGAGAATCCTCCCTACACGCTGTTGTTAAATTATCGGGTTACCTTTAAAAATGGGTAGACCAATCCTGAGTCCTCTGCACATGGGCAGAGCTTTAGCGCTATTCAATTAGCCGCGCAAAGTTCTAACTCGGATAAAGTCTATCACACGTAACCCTCCGTTCATAAAAAGTTAAGTCGAGTTTACCACATTCGTTATTTAGTGGCAAATCTCTATTTAGGCTCTGGAACATCTCTTGTATTTTAATTACATCCAATAATTCTAAACAATGTTTACATATCATATATGAATTGATATATAGGAGGTGTGATGACATTGCCTGTTCTGTCCACAAACACCATTATTAATTTACCTGTCGACGGTACTCGGCCAATAGATCAAGTAGTGATCAAAGTTGTTAACAATGGATCGGCTGGCGCGTTTTGTTATATTACGGGCTTATCCAATAGTGTCAGTCCCCAGGCCATTTTTGTTGAAGAGTTATTTGAGCTGCAATATCAGGAGACCTTAAGCAAGACCTATGTCATGGTAGAGGATTTATTCCAATTTAATTTTGTATATTCGCAGGAGCAGATGAAGATTCAGGTTTTTCTTGTTGATGTGGACGGTGTATGGACCGCCGTTGATCTTGAAGTGTTTCAAGTGAGCCGGATAACTTCGGAAATACGTGATAACGTGTCTGTTACATCGACTGACTTCGCAGCAATCAGCTTTATGAGGCGTCCCGGCTTTGCTATTCCACAAGGTCTTGCGGCTGAGATTCGACCGGCAGCTTTAGATGTTATGTCCAAAAGACCAGTGCGCTATATGATCGTTGCAGGCGGGACACTTGATGGGACCTTCGAGAGTTATCCTACACCGACTACGAATATTCCTGCCACGGACACGGCACTGCTAGTGAACTATACCTGCACTACGGTCACGGGTGGAAAAGTTATTATGCAAGGTACAGGATCAGGGATTTCTGGTGCGTATGCGAATCTGGCGGTCAATTTGCTTAATGAGCGACTCTCATACGAGTTCCATGATGAACCTGTCACATTGGTGGTAAACTCCCTCTCGGGCGGGGATGATCTCGCAGTCACCTTTAAAATGTCCGAGCAATGGTAATTATTCTTGTGAAAAAGGAACATTCGCATCTACGCGAATGTTCCTTTTGCTAGTCATTTAAGTCTCTACGCAAGGTAAAGAGATCTTTCAGAGCCTCAGTGGACAGCTCGGTAATCCAGCCTTCTGAGCTGGAGATCACATTGTCGCTGAGCTGCTGCTTATTCTCCAGCATTTCATCAATCCGTTCTTCGAGTGTACCCAGGACGATGAACTTATGCACCTGGACATCACGAGTCTGGCCCATGCGGTAAGCGCGGTCAGTTGCCTGATTCTCCACCGCTGGATTCCACCAGCGGTCGAAGTGGAATACGTGATTGGCTGCAGTTAAGTTCAGGCCAACTCCCCCAGCTTTGAGTGAAAGGATGAATACATTCGGCTGATCAGACGGCGGTGCGTCTGGACGTGTAGACCCATCTTCCGCAGCAGGGGCTGGTGTCTGAAACCGCTCGATCATACGGTCGCGCGCCTGTTTGGAGGTGCTTCCGTTCAAATAAAGGACAGGTTCGCCCAGCTCCTGCTGGAGAACCGCCTGAAGCATTTTTCCCATACCCACATATTGAGTAAAAATCAGGCAGCGCTCGTCTTCCGCGCGCAGCTCCTTGACCATATCCAGCAGTCTTTCGAGTTTGGAGGAACGGTTAATAAGAAAGCTGGTATCCAGCTTGTTGTCCGTATCCAGTTCAGGGATAGCCTCTTTTGTTACAAGCATCGGGTGATCGCATAGCTGCTTAAGCCCGGTCAGAGCTCCAAGAATTGCCCCTTTGCGCTCAATGCCTTCCAGCTTCTTCATCCGTTCCAAGAGTCCATTTACGGTCTGATCGTAAAGCGCTGCTTGCTCGGCAGTCAGATGAACATAGGTTTTCATTTCGTTTTTATCAGGTAGATCGAGCTGTATATTAGGGTCTTTTTTCTTGCGGCGCAGCATGAAAGGTTTCACTAGATTTTGTAGGTCCGCTGTACGTTTCGCGTCGTGTTCCTTCTCAATAGCATTCGTGAATCGGTCATTAAAAGACTTGGCGCTGCCCAGATAACCTGGGGTTATAAAATCATAAATGGACCACAGCTCGGATAATCTGTTCTCTATAGGCGTCCCTGTTAAGGCAACCCGGTGTAGTGCTGGAAAACTACGTACAGCAGCGGATTGTTTGGTTTGGGCATTTTTAATATTTTGAGCTTCATCCAGGCAGATCGTCGCCCAAGTGAATTCCTTCAGCAGCTCCTGGTCAAGCGCGGCAGTCGCATAAGAGGTGAGTACCACATCGGCTTGCGAAGCTGCGCCATAGAAGAATCCTGCGTCCAGACGGCGGCTTCCGTAATGAAGCATAACATTCAACGAAGGCGCGAAGCGTTGCAGCTCCTTCTGCCAATTGCCTAACACGGAGGTCGGGCAGATGATCAATGAAGGCCAACCTGGTGGGTCGGTCTGCCGCCGGGCTGAGCTTGCATCCGTGTTCTCTTGGATGTGTAGCAGATAGGCGATGAGCTGTACTGTTTTGCCTAGTCCCATATCATCGGCTAGGCAGGCCCCCAGCCCAAAGCGGCGCAGAAAGGTCAGCCAAGCGAATCCTTCATGCTGATAGGTGCGCAGCTCCGCCTTAAGGCTTGCAGGTACGGGCGGCTTAGGCCATTCTGAGCGCTGGCCCAGCTGACCGATAAGGCTGATCAAATGCTCGTTCAGCTCTACCTCCAGACGCAGACGCGCGGCATCCTCTTGCAGCTGCTCTTCCGTAGCTTCAGCGTCTGCCTCTTCACCTGCTCCTAGCAAATGGAGCTGAAGCACGTCTTGGAAGGACAAGCCTTGCGACTTGTCCATTCCCGCCATGGCTCTTTGGATCTGCGCCAGCAGAGCCGGATCGAGTGAGACCCATTTGCCCTTGAAGCGGACGAGCCGCTCCCCTCTTGCGACCAGCTCGGCAAATTCGGCCTCAGTGAGATCCGCGTCGCCGATGGAGATTCGCCAATCGAAATCGATGATCGAATCGAGACCGAACAGCGACTCACCGCCGCTGCGTTTGTCTTCGCCGGAGCTGATCTTTGCGCGCAGGCGCGGCTTTTTCCGGCTGGCGGCTTCCCACCACGCCGGCAGCAGCACTTGCCAGCCTGCTTCCAGCAGCCGCTGGCTCTCGGCCGTCAAGAACCGCCAGGCGATGGCATCGCTGAGCGGCTCGGCCAGCACATCGCCGCCCGCCGCGAAGCGCTCGGGCGGCAGACTGCCGCGGAGGCCCTCCAGCCATCCCGCGGCCCGTTCATGCACGTGAGCCGACCACGCGGCCGGCCACAAGCCGTACGGCTCGCCGTTATCGGCGAGCCTGATGGGAACAAGCGCGGATTCATCGCGCTTGTCCTGAAGGATCAGCTGCAGCCGCCAATAGGATTCATCCTCATCGGGCTCCAGCAGCTGTAGAGCGGGCCGGAAAGGCGCGGTGTCCGCCTTCCAGCCAATGGCGATAAGCCACGCGGCGGTATCCATGCCCGCTGCAAGTGCTCCGCTTCTATCGAAGAGAAGCGGGAATTCGCTGCGGAGGTCGCCGGCCTCGGCCTCCGTGCTGTAATAGCGCTGCGATACGGCGGCAGAGAACGCCGCACGTAATCCGCGGCTAAATTCGCTGCCGCCATTTAGCGCCTCAAGGGCTCCCTTAGCAGTGTCACTGTCCACTGCCACCTGCGCAAGAGCCCCTTCGTCCCAAGTCCATTGCAGCCTCCCGGCGCGGTAGGCTGAGATGTCGGGAATATACTGTTTGTGCTCCAGACATATTGCCAAAAGTGGCGCCAGTTCTGTGAGCTGGGCGGCATCGCCCTCCCAGCTCCATTCGATATGCGCCAGAAGCTTCTGCTCGGCAAAGAAGGGGATGACCTGCTCAGCAGGAAGAATCACTAGCTCCACGCCTTCGCCAGCTGGCTGCACGGTTAACTCCGTACCATAAAAAGACGCTTCATGCCAGGCGAAAAGCCGCTGCTTAAGCTGCAAGCCCGGCACGAGATCTTCGCGCTCATTCATTCCAAATATTAAAGCATCGCCATACTGGCTTAATGCAAGCCGGATGGTCAGCGTGCGTAAATGCATGTTCATGGTATTAGCTTTCCTTTCCGAAGCTCCTCTTGCAGCGCACGGAGCCTGCTATGCCTAATGGCGAAGGCAGTGAGGAACTCTTCCCAGCGTTCTTCTTGTTTCAGCTTTTTATACAGCTTGGATAATCGTTTCAATAATTTCACAGCCGCTTTGTAGCTATGTCTGTTCTTATCCAGCACAAATCTTTCGGCGGCCTGATGGTAAAAGGGCAGCAGAACCTCAGGCGCATTCTTTTCCACCGGTTGGAGGTCTTTGACACGAAATTCGGAGGGCTGTTTACCGATGGACAGCTGATAATCCATCCAGGTCTGCCATTTCTCATAGGTGATTAGCTTCTCTTCATAGACTTCGCCAGAGATAGGTAACATGGTGGCTAGTGTATCCCACATTTGCGGCTCAGCTTCAGGCAGGTGGCGAACAGCTTCTTCCCAACTGGTTGAATAGCTATTGAGATTATAGAGTCTGCTGCTCAGCAGTGGACCGATTTGAGCAAGCCAACCCACCAAACGGGACCAGTCCCCTGCAGCCAGCAGCGGAAAGGTGAAGCTCATGAGCTCATCGGGATGGAGACCCGGGCGCTCGGCCGCTTTATTCAATAAGTCCCAAGCCTTCTGGTCATCCATCAGATAGTAATACATACGGCTCTGAGCTAACAGCCACGCATGTTGTGAAAGGGAAGCACCTAATTCACCTTCTGCTTGCTGCAGCTGTTCGATTTCATTCAGGTAAAGCTTAGTTCCACCTATATTCGGATAAATCCAATTTCTCCACAGCAGATCATAGCTAAGAGAAAAAGAGGGTTGATCCCGTGAGCGATCCCGTGACTCCATCAACATCTCGCGCCGCAGATAAGATAAAGTATCGATGACGTATGGCCATAGATCCTGCTCTTGCTCGGGGGACAGCGGAAGTGTCTTTTTTAAAAGACCTGTGATTACTTCCTGTAGCTCTGAGACCGCTACCTGTGTGTAATAACCAAGAGAAGGGGCGTAAGCGGCCTGACCGACGGATTGCGCAGAAGGCTTAGCAAGCTTTTCCAACAGAAAAAGATGAGCATGCAGAGTGAATAGCTTCTCCGTTTCCGGAAGCATTTTCGGTTTGAATTTATTGATTGCAGACAAGGCCCGACTCACATATTCAGGATTTCGGGTGGTATGGGCTAGAGGGGAGACACAGAATTCAAAATACTCCCGCCACTCCGTGATTTTTCCGCCAGCAATGCGGTTGGCCATCTCTTTCATTTGCTGCTGACGAGTTGCATCGGCTCCAATAGAGGCATTTGTTGCTGTGCTTGATATTTTGGGCAAAAAGGATGCAGCTTTAGCGTTGGCCAGAACCTGTACAGATCTATTCTGTTGTTCGGCATAATTCAGCAGCACAGCAGCCATATGTTTGCAATGACCTGATACTGGACAATTACAATGACAATTGGTGAAGCCGTCGAGATCAATGGTGACGCGGTAATCCTCTCTACCTTCAACTAGAGCGTTAATCTTACGAGGCTCCGTCATGGTAAACGGCTGCACTCGATTTTGTTTATAATATTGGAACCCTCGCTTGAGGGTAAGATCATCGAAATAATAGGCGACATTTTGGATGAGCTTACTCCACTGCGTATCATCCATAGCATAGGTTGGTTGCATACAATTGGTCTCCTGTAACGAAAATGGTCTTTATTTGTCTTTCATTATATCACTTCTGCAGGTTTCATCTTTAAATCGTTAAATTTTGATAGCTCGTAAGGAAACTCCGTTTAAAAGCTGGCGTGGAGATGATTAGAAGCTAATGGCTTGTATTGAACGGAAGGTCTGAACATATAATAATCGTACTGCAAGTTGGGTCATGATTATATAGGTGTCATTTACGAAAGATCAAACAAAGGTCAAAATTGGTCAAATAAATAAAAAGAACTAATTTTCTCGTGTGAAATCAGTTAATTCGCCTGAATTTGAGCGATAATCGGCTTAAATCGGTTTTGTTATTCCTCAGTTAGGGGACTATAATAAGGTCATAGGTCAAATAAAGTCAAAGTCAATGAGAGGAGAATGGATAATGTTTGATATGGTTCCTTTTGGTAAACGGAGAGATGATGCTTTTGGTATGCTGGCTAAGTCTTTGAATGATGTTTTTAATGATGATTTTTTTGCACCGATTAAGAGTTCCGCGATGTCGTTCAGAACAGATATTCGTGAGAGTGAGCAGGCTTACCTGATTGAAGCTGAACTTCCTGGTTTGAAAAAAGAAGAAATCGACATTGATTATGCCAGTCCTTATTTGACGATTAAAGCGGTACGTAAGGAAGAAAATGCCGAGGAGAACAATGAACATCAGATTGTACGCAGAGAACGTCGATATGGTGAATATGTGCGCAGATTCTATGTTCAAGATATTGCCGAGGAAGAAATTCGCGCGTCTTTGAAAGATGGAGTGCTGAAGCTGGAAGTTCCCAAACGGCAAAAAATGCAAGGTAAACGCATCGAGATTCAAGACGGAGATTCTAATTCTACCGGTTCGCAGTCTGAATAAGCATAAATTAAGCGGAATGGACTTCCGCTCAGCCTTTTAGAGATGGCAGCGGGCTTTTAATATAGTGTTATGAATAGAAGGCGCATTGTAGTGGAGGATTCCGGCTATGGTGCGTCTTTTCTCGGAGTGCAATGGTGGTCAATATGAGAATAGGGATGGAAAGGAGGAAGCGCGAGTGGCTAGTAAAAGCTATTATGATGCTTTGGGTGTGAGCAAAAAAGCTACTAAACAGGAAATTAAAAAGGCTTATCAGAAGCTTGCCAAGAAGTGGCATCCCGATGTTAACAAAGCCCCTGAGGCAGAGGCGAAATTCAAAGAAGCGGCTGAAGCCTATGAAGTGCTTGGTAATGAGGATAAACGAAAACTCTATGATGAAGAGCTGCTTTATGGAGCTCAACGTGGCAGAGCTAGTGGAGGGGCGGCGAGTGGAGCCTCTTCTTGGGATTCAAAATTTGGTGGAAGTGGAAGTGGAAGCTGGAACGGTGGGACTTATTCAACGGGAGGTTCTGGTATTTCGGAGGAAGATTTATTCGGGATGTTTTTTGGAAATCGGGGCTCGGCGGATCGGGCTGGCTTTGATTTTTTCTCGGGAAGTGGAACGGGGCGTGCGAATGGCAATCCGTGGGGCGAGGCCCGCAGTACTATGCAGGCGCAGCTGGATATTACCTTGGAGCAGGCTTATAAGGGCGCCACTGTAAGAGTACAGGTCAGCGACAAAACGGTGGATGTGAACATTCCGCCTAGATCCTATGAGGGTACAATTATTAAAATCGCGGGAAACACTCCGGGTGGCGACGTGCTGCTGGCACTTCATATTCTTCCTCATGATATTTATGAGATTCGCGATGGTGACTTATATGGCATGGTTGAAATTGCTTCTTGGCAAGCGGTATTGGGCGGAGAAGTGAAGGTTCCATTACCGGGTGGCGGCGCCGTGAAATTGAAGATTCCAGCAGGAATTCAGAGCGGTAAAACGCTACGCATCCCCGGCAAGGGCTTAAAACGTGAGAATGGTGCGAACGGCGATATTTTATTTGGTATTGAGATTGTTATCCCTGAACCCACCAGCGAAGCGGAGAAAAATCTGTACCGAAAGCTGGCAGACTCCAGCCCTTTCGAAGCCAGAGCTAAACGTCAAAACACTGGCACCCAGCGGCAGAAGGCGAAAGTGGGTAATTAATAGATAGGTAGAAGAGGTAGAGGTGAGGTGATTTCACTCGTTTGTGATCAACTCTGATTGGTGAAAGGCTGAATTGAATGCTAGTTGCAGAACAGTAACTTATTTAGCCACTAACTATAAATGAACGTTTCGCTCAAACGGTGAAAGTCGGCACTATGGTGGGAAAAGAGAGTCAAAAGTGTACTAGAAAGCGCTAGATGAGGCTCGTTGGTCGAAAAGAAAGGCAAAAGTGCCTTAGAAAGTGCCGAATCAGGCTCGTTGTTCGAAAAGAAAGTCAAAAGTGCCTTAGAATGTGACGAATGGGGCTCGTCTGGCGAAAAGAGAGGCAAAAGTGCCTTAGAGTGCGTCGAATGGGGCTCGATGTGCGAAAAGAACGGTATAAATCCCGTAGAATGAGCACAAACCAGCCAGTTACTCGAAAAGAGCGGCAAAAATCCCGTAGATTGGGCGCAAAGCGTTCAGTTACTCGAAAAGAACGGCAAAAATCCCGTAGAATGAGAGCAAACCAGCCAGTTACTCGAAAAGAACGGTAAAAATCCCGTAGAATGAGCACAAAACGGCCAGTTACTCGAAAAGAACGGCAAAAATCCCGCAGAATGAGCGCAAATCAGCTAGTTACTCGAAAAGAGCGGTAAAAATCCCGTAGAATGAGAGCAAACCAGCTAGTTATAAGAAAAGAACGGTAAAAATCCCGCAGAATGAGCGCAAATCAGCCAGTTACTCGAAAAGAACGGTATAAATCCCGTAGATTGAGTACAAAACGGCTAGTTACTCGAAAAGAGCGGTAAAAATCCCGCAGAATGAGAGCAAACCAGCCAGTTACTCGAAAAGAACGGTAAAAGTCCCGTAGAACGAGCGTAAACCAGCTAGTTACTCGAAAAGAACGGTAAAAATCCCGCAGAATGAGAGCAAATCAGCTAGTTACTCGAAAAGAGCGGTAAAAATCCCGCTGATTGAGCGTAAACCAGCCAGTTACTCGAAATAAGCGGGATAAATCCCGTAGAATGAGTGCAAGCCAACTAGTTACTCGAAAAGAACGGTAAAAATCCCGTAGATCGAGAGCAAACCAGCTAGTTACTCAAAAAGAACGGTAAAAATCCCGTAGAATGAGCGCAAACCAGCCACTAGTCCGAAAAGAACGGTATAAATCCCGTAGAATGAGCGCAAACCAGCCACTAGTCCGAAAAGAACGGTATAAATCCCGCAGAATGAGCGCAAAACGGCTAGTTACTCGAAATAAGCGGGATAAATCCCGCTAAATTAACCTATCCCCGGCCAAAAAGGCCGATTTAATATAATCACTCTTAAATAGAAAGGTGAGAGAGCTATGGATTTCAATAAATTAACTCAAAAGCTGCAGGAAGCAGTGGCTGCGGCGCAGTCGCTGGCATCAGACAGCGGTCATCAGGAGATCGATAATCTCCATCTGTTAAAAGCGTTGCTTCAGCAGCAAGAAGGTTTGCTGCCAAGATTGCTGCAAAAGATGAATATCCCTGTGGCTGAGCTGATGCGCAGCACGGATGAATTGCTTCAACGCAAGCCGAGCATCAGCGGGTCAGGAGCAAGCACGGTACGGCGTTACGCCTCGCAATCGCTGATTCATCTGCTGGAGCAGGCGGAGAAGGAAGCGGCGAAGATGCAGGATGAGTTTGTTTCTGTGGAGCATGCTGTGCTGGCCATGGTGTCAGATTCGAGCGGGGAGAATCGTGAGCTAAGGGATCTTTTTGTCCGCCGTGGGCTGACCCGTGAGAAGCTGATGTCGGTGCTTGCTGAGATTCGTGGACATCAGCGGGTAACCAGCCGGGAGCCAGAAGCTACTTATGAGGTGCTGGAGAAATACGGCCGTGATCTTGTAGCTGAGGTTCGCGCGGGCAAGATTGATCCAGTCATTGGTCGTGATGGCGAGATCCGCCGAGTAATCCGGATTTTGTCCCGTAAAACGAAAAATAACCCTGTGCTGATCGGTGAACCAGGTGTAGGGAAAACAGCCATTGTAGAAGGCTTGGCACACCGGATTGTACGCAGAGACGTACCGGAGGGTCTGAAGGATAAGACGATTTTTTCACTGGATATGAGTTCACTTGTGGCAGGCGCGAAGTTTCGTGGTGAATTCGAAGAACGCCTGCAGGCGGTATTGAGAGAGGTTCGCGAAAGCAACGGCCGCATTATTCTTTTTATTGATGAGCTGCATACGATTGTGGGCGCAGGTAAAACCGAAGGCTCGATGGATGCGGGTAATATGCTGAAGCCGATGTTGGCCCGGGGTGAGCTGCATTGTATCGGTGCCACAACGCTCGATGAATATCGCAAATATATAGAGAAGGACCCTGCGCTGGAACGCCGTTTCCAACAGGTGCTCGTGAGCGAACCCGATGTAGAGGATACGATCTCCATTTTGCGTGGTCTGAAGGAGCGGTTTGAAGTCCACCACGGGGTCAAAATCCATGACAGCGCCCTGGTAGCCGCAGGGGTATTGTCCAATCGTTATATTACGGATCGATTTTTACCGGATAAGGCGATTGACCTAGTGGACGAGGCTTGCGCCATGATCCGCACAGAGATAGACTCCATGCCGGGTGAGATGGATGAAGTGACCCGCCGCCTGATGCAGATGGAGATTGAAGAAGCGGCGCTTAAAAAAGAAACTGATGACGCCAGCAAACGCCGACTCGAAATATTGCAGCGCGAGCTCGCTGACCTGAAGGAGAAGCAGCTAGGGATGACGGCGCGCTGGGAGAAAGAGAAGTCGGCCATCCAAGGGATTCGCGACCTCAAAAAACGGCTGGAGCAAGCACGTAAGGATCTGGTCGATGCACAGGAGGAATATGATCTTAATAAGTCAGCCGAACTGAGCTACGGCATTATTCCTGATCTGGAGCGTCAGTTGAAAGCAGCGGAAGAAGCGGCACAGCAGGATCAGGATACAAGATTGCTACGTGAGGCTGTTACTGAAGAGGAAATCGCAGATATTGTCTCCCGCTGGACCGGCGTTCCGGTTAGCCGACTGGTAGAAGGCGAACGGGATAAGCTGCTGCGTCTGGAGGATACGCTGCATGAACGGGTAGTGGGCCAAGACGAAGCCGTCAGCTTGGTGGCCGATGCGGTGCTTCGGGCAAGAGCAGGAATCAAAGATCCGAATCGCCCGATTGGTTCATTCCTGTTCCTTGGCCCGACGGGTGTAGGGAAGACTGAGCTGGCTAAGTCGCTTGCGGTATCTCTTTTTGACCGCGAAGATGGCATGATCCGTATAGATATGTCGGAGTATATGGAAAAGCATAGTGTCTCCCGTCTCGTCGGCGCACCTCCAGGATATGTTGGATATGAGGAAGGCGGGCAGCTCACGGAAGCTGTGCGGCGTCAGCCTTATACTGTAGTGCTGCTCGATGAAGTGGAAAAGGCGCATCCCGATGTGTTTAACATTCTGCTGCAGCTGCTTGATGATGGACGGCTGACTGATTCACAAGGCCGAATGGTTGACTTCAAGAATACAATCATCATTATGACTTCTAATATCGGTTCACCTCATCTGATTCAAGGCACCGATGAAAAAGGTCAGCTCACGGAAGCTGCCAAGGATAGAGTGATGAAGGAACTGAGTGGTCATTTCCGTCCAGAGTTCCTGAACCGGGTGGATGACATTGTAATGTTCAAGCCGCTGACACTGGGTGAGATCGAGAAAATTGTGGACAAACTGGTGGATGGATTGCGTCTACGTCTGGCAGAACGGGAGATCGGGCTGGCATTAACTGAATCGGCGGTGCGTTTTATCGCTAAGGAAGGTTTTGATCCTGTGTATGGGGCAAGACCGTTGAAAAGATTCATCCAGCGCAGCTTGGAGACACGTGTGGCACGTGCGATTATTGCTGGTGAAGCCGCAGAGGGATCAGTTATTCAGGTAGATGAATCCGGCAACGAGCTTGCGGTAACCATTCTGAAGCCAGAAGTCGATGGGCCACAGAGTTCTGAATTGAGTTCTGAATAAAAAAAGCGTCCACAAAACCGTAACGGCTTTGTGGACGTCCTTTTTATGGTAAGCCTCACTCCACCCAAGGGATTAGATGAGGCTGTTCATCCAAGATGGACATATATTGCTCTTTCCAGCCGTATTTGCCGTCGGGGTCGAGGAGCATATAACGCAGATATTTTTCGAGCCGGAACTCGGCTTTGGACCAACCGAGATGCTTGAGCCGCAGGTTGCTTAGCTGATGAGACAGCTCGAAGATATTTTCCGGGAATCGCCCACAGTGCTGTGGGGATTCATTCCATACATAGTTGAAGTCTTCTTTATAGCGAAGCAAAAAAGGGCGGTAGTTCAGATGAGAGCGCCAGTAGGTATCCTCCCTGTAATGGTTCGCGTTCCATAAATCGTAAAGGCGGAAGCAGAACAGATCGACCCCATCTGCATACAGCAAGGTATCTATATTTTCCGCAAAGCTGGCTTCAAAGATCTCATCCGCGTCCAGACTCAGAATCCACTCGGGATTTGTCTTTAGGACTTCCTCCCACTGCTGTTTTCGCAGCTCAATTTCATTGCTGAACTTGGATTCGGTATTATGCACGAGATGAACGGGAATGCCGTCAAGTGCTTCCAGACAGACAGCTGCTGTATTGTCGGTGCTGCCGTCATCAATAATGACAGCCTCATCGATATATTTGCGGTGTTCCTCCAGAACCTGTTGCAGGAAGCGCCCGCTTTCATTTTTTACAACCATGGTAAGGGTTAGCTTGGGGCGCTTTTTGGTTATAGGAGCAGCTGCAGCCTCATTGGAATTTTCCTCGATGGGTGTGGGTGCCGATTCAGCTTTTACCCCTGTTGTTTCTCTGATGAAATCTTCAACCTTGTTCAAATCACTATCTCTGTACAAATGAAGGGCAGGATAATGGGTGTCAACAAATAGCGGAATGCCAAGGGCCGCGGCACGAATGCAGAAATGGCGATCCTCGCCCCAGTATGAAATGTTCCGGATCTGATTGTAGCTTACCCCGGCTTTTAACGCATGCTGGCTAATCAATGTACAAGCGCCGAGACCCCCCACTTCATAGATTCCAGGATTGCGGAGTTTGGCTATGAATTCATGAAATCTGCGGTTGATCTCCTCGGGTTGCAGTTTTTCGCCGGGAAGTATCTCCCACTGATTGTATTCGTCATGCATCCAGACCTGCGGCTGAAACATGGTATCTGGCTGCCACTGTGTCCAAAATACTTCTGAAATAATATCTTTGTTCGTCCCTATTAAATGTCTTAGCGTATCTGGGTGGAGGATGAGGTCAGAGTCGATCAGGAAGAGGTAGTCATAGTTCAGGGTTTGCGCTCGGTTAATCATGAGGTTTTTGAAGTTGGCGACTTTCCAGACTAAATCAGAATTCCAAAAGTGGGTCGTATCATTGCGAATGTACGCATCGTGAAAGCCGGAGCTTTGAATAAAAATATGCTCACCCTTGCTTTTGAATTCCTGGAGCAACCGGCTGGACGCTTCATCATCATTGTCATCAATCAGATGGAAATCCAGTTCGATTTGCTCGATATTCAGGCGCAGCAGGGAATTCAGAAATTCTCGCAACACATTGGGCTTTTGATGGATCGGGCTGCCGATTAATACGCGTGTCTTATTCATTGCGGCCTCCTTGGGGGACTCTCCCTTTCTTCCGAGAGGTATAGGTATGTTCTCAATATATTTACAGTTAGATAGTAATAATCCTTATTTCGCAAAGTTCTTATAGTAAATGAGAAATGAGAGTTGGATAAATTGAACTTTTTAGATATATTAATTTTTATGGATCTGCTGTACAATTACCGGATAATTAGATAAGAATGCCAGCCAGATGAGCACAGGAATGAGACTATGGATAAATCACCACAAAAAGCTCAGTAGTTAATCGATCTGTTACTGGCCATGAATCCTCGTGCGGATGTGTTCTGGTATGATGCAAAGGTAAATACCGACCTCTGCTGGATGGGGATGTTGAGGAAATATACGTACCGGAAGAGACAGCGAAGACTGAAGCTCATATTGGTGGCTGAACAGAGTTTAGGAGAGTAGTCACGATGAAGCTGGTCCATCAAGGTTTTTATAACGGTCTGACTTTCCAACGTGTGGTTCGTGGATTTATTGTCCAAGGGGGTATTGCGACCCTTGGCATACTGTATTCGGAAGAGTCATTTCAGGTATGGACCATGTGGATACTTTAAAGCGTGGGGATGAGTCATGAAAAAGGTCGGAATTATCAGTTCCCTCAATATTACATTAATGTGAAATGCTATCCATTGTAATTCCTAGTATCCCGATATACAATATAAAAAACAAACAAAGACAATATAGACACGGGGGAGAAACTTATGCGTAAAGGATTATCTGGAGTTATTACTTTGGTTTTGTTAACATTTTTGATTAGCGCGTGCTCCGGGGGAAATAACGCCGCTTCCACAAATACAAATCAGACGCCTACGGCTACTGAAGGATCGACAGCAAGCACTGAACCAAAAGATGGTGGCAACTTAATTATTGGGGTCGCTGCAGATCCTGTCATTCTAAATCCGAACTATGCTGGTGATCGTGTCAGTCTGACGATTGACCAAGCGCTCTACGCGCCATTGTTCCAAGTGAATAACGGAGAGAAGACCTTCTACTTGGCAGACAGCCTGACACTTTCCGAAGATAACCTGACTTATACATTGAAACTGAAAAGTGGACTAACTTGGCATGACGGAGAAAAGCTTACAGCTGACGATGTCGTGTTCACGATTGATAGCATCCTCGATGAGAAGCAAAACAGCATGTTGAGAGCGAACTTATTCATCGGTGATAAACCCGTTAAGGCAGTTAAGGTGGATGATCTGACTGTAGAGTTCAAGCTTCCGCAGGTCAGCCCAGCTTTTGAAGCTACACTAGTGCAAGTATTTCCGATTCCAAAGCATATTTTTGAGAATGAGACGGATCTAGAGAAAAGCACCAAGAATGCTGCTCCGGTTGGATCTGGCCCATTTAAATTTAAAGAATACAAAGCAGGCGAATATGTTACGCTCGAGAGATTTGATAACTACTTTGGTGGCAAACCACATCTTGATTCTATAACGTACCGGATTGCTAAAGATACGAATGCTGCGAATCTCGCACTTCAGAATGGTGAGATCAACATTAAATATCTAGATCCACAGGATGTTGGAACGATTGAGGCTTCGAACAATTTCGAAATCCTGCCTTATAGTGAAGGCCGATTGTCCTACCTGTTGTTCAATGCAAACAGTGATAGAGGTGCTCTTGCTAAAAAAGAAGTTCGTCAAGCCTTGTCTCTAGCCCTAAGTCGTGATGAAATCATTCAGGCTGCTTATACTTCTAACGAGTATGCAGACCCGGCGAAGTCCTTTTTGACTCCGGATGCATTGTTCTATACTAATGACGTACCTTCTTTTGATAATGATGTAGAAAAAGCCAAAGAGCTTCTGCAATCGGCAGGGGTTAGCGATCTGAAATTGAGATTGATTGTATCGAGCGGTAATAAAGCTCAGGAAGCCATTTCACTATACGTGCAGCAAAAGCTAAAGGCCATTGGCGCTGAAGTTGAACTGCAAAATATGGATGCCTCGGCATATGGTCAGAAATTCAGTGATATGAATTCAACAGATTTTGAACTTGCGATTGCAGGTTATATTATGGGTTACGATCCTGATGCTTACAGAATTTTGTATACATCTACTGCAGACTCTAACTACTCGCATTATAATAATGCTGAAGTCGATAAGTTGTTCAATGATGGTGCAGGAGAAGCAGATGTGACTAAACGTGGTGAGATCTATAAGAAGATCCAAGAGATCATTGCTGATGATGCACCGATTTATCCAATTGCTAATACTAAGACTATTGTAGCTGTCTCCAAGAACTACGGCGGTCTAGAAGAAGCAGTCTTGAAGCCTGTCGTTATTTTTGAAGATTTATCGAAAATCTACCTTAAATAAGAACGGGAAAAAATAAGCTGGTCAATCCAGCTTATTTTTTTACCGATATAGAACTGGGAGAATATACGTATGAGACAACTTATCGTCCGAAGATTACTGCAAACCCTGCCGATGCTGTTTTTTGTCTCGGTTGTGTGCTTTGCGATGATTAAGCTGGCTCCGGGGGATCCGGTACTATCCTTCGTTACGCCGAATATGCACGCGGATGATATTGAGCGCATCCGGCATAACCTTGGGCTGGATAAGCCAGCCTACATTCAATATTTTATATGGATCAAAGAAGTACTGCAGGGCAATTTCGGTTATTCCCTTGTGAATCATCAGCCTGTATTGGAGCAAATTCTAGAACGTTTACCTGCAACAGCAGGTTTGATGGGCAGTGCAATCGGCTTAGCCGTTCTGTTGGCGATCCCGATGGGTCTGCTTGCTGGAGCTAACCGGAACCGCTGGGTGGATAAACTAATTAACTTTTTATCCTATATCGGAATTTCAGTACCTTTATTTTGGCTGGCCATATTACTTATGTACTTATTTGCAATTAAGCTGCACCTGCTGCCTATTATGGGGATGCGAACCATTGGTGTGGAATCAGCGGTTGATGTATTGAAGCATGGTATTCTGCCTTGCGCCGTATTGGCTTTTGGATTTCTGGCCGGTTACGTACGATACATCCGCTCTAGTACGATTGGACAGCTAAAAGAAGAGTATGTGCAGATTCAATATGCTTTTGGATCCAGCAAGACAACGATTCTGTTCCGTCACGTGCTTAAGCATGTACTGTTGCCAGTAATTACATTGCTCGGGATGTCGATGGGTGATCTGGTGGCGGGTGCAATTGTAACGGAGACGGTATTTTCATGGCCGGGTATTGGCTCTTTAGGGATGACTGCGGTTAAAGGGATGGATTATCCCGTAATTATGGGAATAACTTTGTTCTCTTCTTTAATGCTGATCATCGGCAATCTGGTCGCGGATATTCTATATAGCTTCGTGGACCCACGAATTAAATTAACGAGGTGACCTCATGAATCGCAGTAAATGGAAAAGTGTTGGAGATGAGCTATTTACGAATAAATTGGGTGTCGCAGCCCTCATTACTTTAATCGTCTTCACACTAGGCTCTATATTTGCTTTTTTGTCCGGACATGATCCGAATGCAATGGATGTTTTGGCACGTTTGAAAGCGCCCGGAGCGGATCATTGGTTTGGTACGGATGATTACGGCCGGGATTATTTTGCCCGAGCTTTGTATGGTGGCCGGGTATCTTTGCTAGTTGGTTTTGCTTCAATGATCATTGCCACGGGTATAGGTGTGACGGTGGGCGTAATCAGTGGATATTTTGGCGGATGGATTGATAATCTATTGATGCGGATGCTTGATGTAGTGATGTCCATTCCATCTTTCCTTGTGCTGCTGCTGCTCAGCGTATTTCTGAAGCCGAGTGTAGGAAACATCATTTTAATTATTGCTCTATTAATGTGGATGAACATTGCCCGTGTGATTCGTGCGGAGACGATGACGATTAAAGAACGGGAATATGTACTATATGCAAAAGCTTCCGGCCAGAGCAACTTCGGAATTATCTGGCGTCATATTCTTCCGGGGCTAGTACCTGTTGTGATTGTAGGTGCGACGAATAATATCGCTTCCGCGATTATGATGGAGTCGTCCCTAAGCTTCCTTGGGTTCGGGGTACAACCTCCGAATGCCACTTGGGGCAGTATGCTTAACAATGCACAGGGATATATCGCTCAGGCACCTTATTTGGCATTGTTCCCGGGGTTATTGATACTACTAACGGTTCTGAGCTTTAATGTTCTGGGCGATATTTTGCGGGTTGGCTTTGAACCGAAGCTGATCCGAAGATAGGAGTGTGAAGACATCATGACGGAACAGCTATTGTCTGTTGAGAATTTGAAGGTTTCCTTCCAAACTCGAGATGGGGAGAATCAGGCAGTTCGTGGCGTTAGCTTTCATATAGATGCTGGAGAAACGGTAGGGATTGTTGGTGAATCCGGAAGCGGGAAAAGTGTAACTGCGAAGGCGATTATGTCGTTGATTACACCTCCGGGTAAAATTATCGCTGGAAATATCAATTTTCGTGGTGAGAATTTATCTAACCTTTCGGAAAAAGAGTGGAGAAAACTGCGTGGCAACCGCATAGCGATGGTGTTTCAGGATCCCATGACCTCTCTTAATCCTGTGAAAAAAATCGGCCAGCAGCTTACGGAGGTCATCCGGCGGCATCGCGGCTTAAATAAGGAAGAAGCGTTCAAAGAAGCAGCAAGTATCCTGCGGCAGGTGGGTATAAATAATCCTGAGCAGCGGCTGCAGCAGTATCCGCATGAATTCAGCGGCGGGATGCGGCAGCGGGTCATGATCGCCATGGCTCTTTCCTGCCAGCCAGAGCTATTGATTGCGGATGAGCCGACAACTGCGCTTGATGTAACGATACAGGCCCAAATTCTTGAACTTTTTAAAGAGCTAAAAAATAATACCAGTACAGCTATAGCACTGATCACCCATGATTTGGGTGTGGTGGCTCAGGTATGTACACGGGTTATCGTAATGTATGGTGGACTAGTGATGGAGGAAGGTACGGTGGAGGATATTTTTTACCGCCCACAGCATCCTTACACGAAAGGTCTGCTTCGCTCGATCCCGAAACGTGACGGCAAATCACGTGAACGTCTGATTCCAATCGAAGGCACACCTCCGGATTTGTTGAATCCTCCTTCTGGCTGTCCCTTTATGGAGCGTTGCCCTAATGCTTTTGCCCGTTGCAGCGAACGTCCTCCGGTAATCGAATTATCGCCCGGTCACCGTTCGATGTGCTGGTTAGCAGATGGTGTGCAGGAGACTCCAGCCGTAGCTGGCGTTGAAGGGAGCGGTTCGGTTGAGTGACAATAAGATTCTAGTGGACGTAAATAATCTCAAAAAACATTTCTCCAAAGGCAAGGATATGTGGGGACGCGATACATCGGTGCTTAAGGCAGTAGATGGCGTAAGCTTTCAGATTCGTCAGGGAGAGACCTTTGGGCTGGTTGGAGAGTCAGGAAGCGGCAAGTCCACGGTTGGACGCTGCTTGCTGCGCTTATATGATTACACAGACGGTGAAGTGTCTTTTGACGGGCAGCCGCTGAGCAAGCTTGGAGAGAAGCAGTTAAAACCTTTTCGCAGACGCATTCAGTCGATCTTCCAAGATCCCTATTCTTCACTTAATCCAAGCTTAAATGTGCTTGATCTGATCAGTGAGCCTATGAAAATCCACGGCATCCACGAAGGTGAAGAACGCAAAGAAGCTGTTGCGGCATTGCTGGAAAAGGTAGGTTTAAAAAGAGAACATCTCTACCGCTTCCCGCATGAATTCAGCGGTGGACAACGCCAGCGGATTTCGATTGCCAGAGCATTGTCCGTAAGACCTGAGTTTGTCGTGTGTGATGAGCCGATCTCAGCGCTGGACGTGTCTGTCCAGGCCCAGGTAGTGAACATGCTGGAGGATTTGCAGTCCGAATTTGGCTTGACCTATCTCTTTGTCGCACATGATCTGTCGATGGTACGGCATATTTCTGACCGGATCGGCGTGATGTATGGCGGTCGACTAGTAGAGGTAGCCGAAAGTGATGAGCTGTACGATAATCCTATTCATCCTTATACAAAGGCGCTGCTGTCTTCCATCTTGGAGACGGATCCCCGGCGGGCCAATCAGAGAATTATTTTAGACGGATACTCGCAAGAGTACGGCAGAGCTGAGACTTCTACACTACAGGAAGTAAGCCCGGGCCATTATGTTGCTTATGATTTTACGGTATGATTAGACTCTATATATAGATTGGGAGGGATCAGAATGTCAGAGAACTTAAACCGGGTAAAGTTATCCCAGTGGGATGCGTTATTGGTGGAATCACTCCGCTCCTTGGGGTGGTCTGATGAGGATATTCTTCGTAAAGTGGCAGAGGGCGATTTGCCCGTTGACGAGAGCGAATACCAATTTGATTATAAGCAGCTGACCGCGTTGCAGTCAGAGCAGCCGGAGTTGTTCGGGCAAGCGGTGAAGACAGGCTATCAGATCAAATACAATACGATTCGTGGGATTCGCAGCTGGATATGGGTAGCTCTGGGCAAAGAAGCGGCTCTGGAGCTTGAGGAAGGTAAAGAAGCCGCTGAGGTGGCTTTAACCTTGGCCGAGAAGGAACGTTTGGCCTCTGTGTTGTCCTTCGGTTGGCAGATCGAGAGCGATACGAAGGCAGCGGATGGAGATACAGCTGTCTACCGGATTGCGCCCATTGGACGATAAGCTGAATAGCTACAGTAAAAAACGATTGTTGCGGGGAAGGACTCCCTGTGCACAATCGTTTTTTTTGTTATATTTCTCGCTTAAATGCTTATCATTAATATACGCTTACCGCTGGGTAAGCTACCTCATATTGTGCAGCCTCAATCCAGCTTCCTGTCTTAAAATCTCTGCCCCGGACAAGCACTTTATCGCTATACACTTCCACATAGAAGCCTTGGCTGCCCGTCTTATGTTTATCTTCATTAGTCCAAAGATAGGCGACAGAAGCAGCATTAAACATCGTTGCGATCTCTCCATGGCCAGGGAACATAGTGTTGTTTACCTCCAGCTCCCAATGGGTATGTCCAGTGAATAACAAGGTCTGGGGATATCTCGACAGAATTTCTTTTAATTCCTTATCTTGTGTGACACCATACCAATCTTGCGATTCCAGTGATCCGGCTACGGTGTCTTTAAGCGGTTGATGCAGGAAGAGAAAGATAGGCTGCTCTGGTGAAGCTTGCTCTCCAAGCTTATGCTCCAGCCAATCAAGCTGCTCAGAGGAGAGATCACAGAACTTGGGCAATCCTTGCTCCGTCCCTAGCAAAATAAAATGATAGCCATTGATCCAGTGATCATGATAGGGTCCGGACATTCCGGTCTGTGACGTATACATTCCTAAACGTGATTCCCAATTTCCGAGCCCCACATCATGATTGCCTAAGGTAAAGGTAATCTCGGGCAGGTCGGTTTTATATTGTTTGAGGATACGAAGCATTTCTTCGTATTCAGCAGGGAAGCCGTGGTCTGTGACATCACCGATATGCATAATCCCGCTGCTGCCTTCCCCATGCGCTGCTATATCACGGAGTGCCAGCTCGAAGTTAAGATTGTACTCATGATTGCGGTCAGCAGTGACATGGGTATCCGTAATGATCTGAAAGGTGATAACTGGTTTATCTTCAGGTGATGTGTTCGTACTCATGTTTGGGCATCCTCCTTCATCTATGAACCTATCCAATACTGTTGCTGTTCGCTAATGCGTCTTGCCGCTAATGTTCAGTCCTATGATCCCGACAATGATGACGGCTATCCATAGTAGTGAGGATAGGGTTAGATTTTCTTCAAAGAACAGGGTTCCTATGAAGGAAATCAGGATGATTCCCGCTCCTGACCATATCGCATAAGCTACGCCTACCTTAATCGAGGTGAGAGCATAATTCAGGGAGGTGAAGCTGGCCCCATAGAACAGGAACATAAGCACGGAAGGCCAGAGCTGGGTGAACCCCTGAGATATTTTCATTGAGATGGTCCCTGAGAGTTCGAACACAATAGCCAGCGTCAGAAACATCCATGCCCACATTCCTTCTATTCTCACAGGGAAGTAACCTCAATTCTGAGCTCAGCATAAGATTGTACAATGAGATCTGCATCCGGGAGAATATGTGTTGAAGCACTAGTACCTTCGCTTTCTGCTAGGCCGATAGCTACCTGTACACCCGCTGCTTTAGCCATTCGCATATCCCCGTTAGTATCGCCGATAACCGCTGTGTACGCGGGTTCCACGGCTAACCTTTTGCAGGCCAACTGCACCATGTCGGGGAAAGGTTTACCCTGATCCACAAGATCTGTTCCAATTACTTCGGAGAAATAATGCCGTATGCCCAGCCATTGGAGATGTTTGTCTGCGGCCTCTGTTTCATCTGCGGTCACCACGGCGAGAGGGATGCCTGCACTCACGCACTCATCAAGAAAACGATGAAGTCCCGGAAGGGTGTGAACAGGGCGTTTCTCTTCTAACATAACATCCGCTTCGAGACGGCATTGATGGACGAGCTCCATGGACTCCGCCCAAGATAAACCTTGCAGATAACCCTGCCATGACAGAATGGCATAAAGATCACTCATAGTCCCCATAGCCAGCGGTCCGTTGCGATCATAATCGGTAATGCTCCCCTGGGCATTGTGTATAGTTCCCATTAATGCAGGGAGCTGCTCTTCTGCAATCTGTAGTCCTTTTTCCTTCATATACTTCGTGAATCTCTCTAAAAAACATTCGCCCCAGCTGCCCCAGAGGGATACGAACTGGAGCAGCGTACCATCCTTATCGAATAGAATAGCTGCTACAGTGTATCTGCCTTGCGGAGTGATGAGCTCAGACATGAAGTCCACCGCCCTTTATTTTAATTTATCAAGCGCTGCTTGTGCCGTTTCTTGTGCTTCCTTAAGTGCTTGTGCTGCTGGGATATTCTCAATTTGCACCTTATCTGCGGCGATTGTCAACGCATCGTTAATTTTGCCGCCAGTTGGGTCTTGGAAAGGTGCAGAACCATGAGAAGCTTGCATCAATGGGACCTTAATCTGTGGATTGCTTTCGCTGAATGACACAAATGCCGGGTCTTGCAATGCGGATTGGCGCACCGAAATATATCCCGTATTAATGGACCAGGACGCAGTATTCTCAGCATTTGTGAAGTAGGTTAGCCATTTCATAGCTGCTTCCTTTTCACTGTCGTTAGCTTTGGATAGAATGCCGGCCATAAGTGCTTGGGCTACGGGTTTGCCCTCACCGATCCCTGCCCAGCCTGGCTGCTCCATAGCCGAAACAATGCTGAAGTCCAAGTCGCCCTGATCGCCGCTGGAGCCGGTGTAGCCTGCGGATTGACCCTTCATTACATCGTCAATCGTCTTGTACCAATACTCCCAGCCTTGACCGCCGGAATGAATTCGCATGATCTTATCCTCGTGAATCCACTTGCGGAACAAATCCCAGGTTTCAATCCACTCTTTAGAGTCGACCATAACTTGTTTTCCATCCTCACTAAGGATAGTGCCTCCTTTGCTGAGTACGGCATCAATCATGTTCCCTGAACCCCACATAGGCTCCCAACCATAAAGGGTGGTTTTGCCGCCGTCCTTCACTGTCATTTTCGCAGCTGCGGCAGCTAGATCTTCCCAAGTCTTTAGTGTGCTCGCATCAATCCCATTCTTCTCAAAAACATCTTTGCGATAGTACATGACCTGCGTTGTTCCATACATCGGCAGGAAGTATTGCTTACCATCAACCTGGCCCTGATTTAGAAAGGTTTGGACAAAATCCTCTTTATTAAAATCTGGCTGCAGTGCCATAAGCTCGTCTATCGGAGCGAAATATCCTTTACGGGCCCAATCTACATTGGAGGAGAGAGCAGCCGCAGGCACTTTCCCTGTAGCGATAGCTGCTTGCAGCTTCTGTTCGGTTTCAGTGTAGTCTGCCTGCGCGATACCTTTGACGATGACCTCTTGCTGAGAGGTATTAAATTTCTGAATCAGTGCCTCCATATTCTCACCAAGCTTGCCGCCGAGACCATACCAGAATTCAATCGTTACCGGCGCATTTTGTGTGGGTGCAGCCTCTGTGGAGGGGGAGGAAGAAGCTCCATTTGCCGCTGTAACATTGCCTGTATTCGCATTTCCTCCGCAAGCTGTTAACATTGTAAATCCGGTAACCAAAGACAGGGTGGACAGTCTCTTCAATACGTTCATCATCATTCTCCTCTTATTAAAATAGAATTGTTAGCTTATCCTTTGCTGGAACCAGCGGTCATGTTGACACTTTGCATGATCGTTTTCTGAGCTAGTAGAAATACTAGCAGCAACGGGGCGATGGTGAATGCGCTAGCGGCCATGATCAGCGGCCATTTTAATCCGTAAGCACCTCCTTGAGTAAAGAAACTACGCAGACCCGCCGAGACTAGCTGGAGATTAGGGTCTTTGGTGATCAGCATCGGCCAGAAATAGTTATTGTACTGATCAATGAAGGTGATCAGGGCTAGCACAGCAAAGGAAGAACGTGTAATGGGGACAAGAATGGTCCACAGAATCCGCATATGTGAGGAACCGTCCACTTCTCCAGCCTCCACCAGCTCATGGGGAACCTGAAGGAAGGCCTGGCGAATTAGAAAAATGGAGAAGACACTTACACAGTTGGATAGAATTAATCCGGCATATGAATCCAGTAGATGGAGCTGGGACAATACCAAATATCCGGGAAGATAAACAGCGGTGGCTGGAACCATGTAGCCGAAAAGAATAACGCCTGAGAACAGCCCTCTGAAGCGGAATTTCATATGCGTAAGCGCATAGGCCATCATCCCGGAATTTATTACCTGCAAAATAACAATCGACACAGCGACAAATATGCTATTGCCCATATATCTGAAGAAAGGGGCTTCGTGCCAGGCGGCTGAAAAATTACTCCACAGCGGATCCTTAGGCCAGATTGTGGGCGGAGACTGCCAGATTTCATCATTGGTTTTTAAGGCGCTGGTGACCATCCAATAGAAGGGGAAGGCCATGATCAGTGCAATAGCTGTAAAAAATAGATGGCGGGTCAGCTTGCCCACGCGTACGATCGTTGCATTCATCAGTCGTTCTCCTTTACAGCAGTTGTTATTGATAATGGGTTGTCCGTTTACTAACCTCTAGCGAGACTACGGATAGCAGCATACATATAAATACCAGAACCATTGCGACACTAGAGGCTTCTCCAATCTGGAAGGCTTCAAAAGCAGACTGATAATACATATAGAGCAAGGTGCGTGTTGATCCTGAGGGTCCACCTTGTGTAAGTACGTTAATCTGGTCGTAAGCCTGTAACGCCCCGATGATCTGTACGATGAACAGAAACAGTGTCGTTGGTGAGATAAGCGGTAAGGTAATGCGGATGAACTTTTGAACAGCATTTGCTCCATCCAGTTGAGCAGCTTCCAGCAGATCCGTAGGGACATTGCGTAGTGCTACCAAGTAAAAAATCATCGCCCAGCCTACCGATTTCCATATCGTCACGAGCAGAACGCCGAGCAGCGCCCATTTAGGATCTTGAAGCCAGCCGATTTTTTCTAGACCTAATAGATCAAGTACAGTATTGGCAAGGCCGATTTCGGGTTCATAGATCCAGGACCACACAATGGATACAGCCACGGTCGGCGTGACCCAAGGGGAGAACAGCAATACCTGATAGAGGGTGGAGCCTTTCAGCTTCCCGTTCATCAGGAGTGCTAGTCCAAGTCCGATCAGAATAACGGGCAGCACACTTCCCGCACAGAATAACAGAGTCACTCTAAGTGCTTTATAGAAGGCAGGATTGCTGAACAGATCCAGATAGTTGGTTAGTCCGACAAAGGTTTTCTCGGGGCTCATGAAGTCCCATTCGGTAAAGCTGAGATAAAATACATAAAGTAATGGCGCTAGCCAAAATACAACGAATGGAATCATTGCCGGCAAGGTGAAGAGCACCGGTTTCAACTCCCCTATAAATCTCGAACGTTTCATTATTCTGTCGATACCCCATTCCATCTTCTGTTTTTTGCGGTATAATTCTGAGGAAAGCTCTTCCGTTCAAAAAAAATTGTACACTCATCGAGCAGCTGCGTGGTCAAGTGGACGTAAAGATCGATGCGAGATTATGTAAAAATTTAAGAGATTAGCGCAGGTAGTTGCTATTTTGTGTAAAATAGAAGGGTAGATTATAAGTGGAATGAAGGTGCAGCTATGAAACAGGTAGCCTTTGGTGAAGAGAATAAAGACTTATCTCCACGCGAGCAGCTGCTGCGTCCGATGATCGATGCGATTGCTCAGACGATGGACCTATATGGTGCGAATTATTCATTCGGGCAGCTGTATGGAATTATGTTCTTTGAAGACCGTCCGATGACGCTTGAAGAGATGAAGAATGTGATGAATATGAGCAAGAGTAATATGAGCTATGGGGTCCGTTCTTTGATGGCTTCCAAGATGGTCACTAAGCTGGAGGAGAAGCGGGACCGAAAGGATCTGTATGCAGTGGAGACAGATTTCTTTCAGACCTTTAAGAACTTTTTTGGGATGAAGCTGCAGCGGGAGATTGATGTCATGAAGCAAGCCTTGGACGTTGTCATTCCTGAGCTGGAGGGACTGGTTCAAGCCGTGGATACGTCTGAGGAGGAGCGGCAATTCTGCCTGAAGGATCTGGAGAAGCTGGAGCATGCCGTTCAATATTATCATTGGCTGCAGCAGTTCGTGGACGAGCTTGGGGAAGAGAATTACTTCGCAGATAAGAGAAGGTCCTAGACCGTCTACAATCACATATAGATGTACATAATTGTATATAGATCTCCATTTTTGCGGGGTTTTCCTTAAGCCGGTTCAGGCTTGAGGTTCGCCCTCTTTTTTATGATAAAGAAACAAAAATAAGAAGAAAATGTAACCAATAGCAGGTGGAACTTCCATAAAATATATAGTTACATAGGGACAAGAAATGTTTTTAAGGAGATTCTGAGATTGAAAACGAAAAAATATATGCTGCTTGTTGTTGTCATAGTTCTACTGCTAAGCCTTGCTGCTATTTTAAATACACAACGTGAACCTTCAACAATTACTATTAATGTAAATGGTCAAGTTATAAAGACGGTAGCTGCCAACCCAGCCTCGCCTGATGATCTTATGATCCCTAAGGCAGTGGCTGAACAGGCACTAAATACACAAATCGGCTGGCAGAAATCCGGGCCTCTTCCGCAAGGCATTTACTACAGAGATCAGGTGGCTGTGCTGATGTATCATCATCTTTCCGAGAAGCCCATGCCACAGTTTCCTTGGGTATTATCGGTTGATCGGTTTGATGATCAAATGAATTTGCTGAAGCAGGAAGGCTTTCATGTGATTACCATGGCGGAATACCGCGAATTTATGTTGAATAACGGCGCAGTTCCGGACAATGCAGTGCTGCTGACCTTTGATGATGGATATGAGAGTTTCTATAAATTGGCGTTCCCTGTCTTGCAAAAATACGGATATACAGCCGTGAATTTTGTTATCGTATCTACAATAGATCACCCAGATCCGAATAGTGTGCCGAAGCTCACTTGGGAGCAAATGCGGGAAATGAAGCATGTAGGGATGGGATTTTATAGTCATACCTATGATTTGCATCATTATGGGATTGTGGATGCCGAGGGCGGGCAGCGGCCAGCTGCAAGTGCCCTGTTATATGTTGATGATGAGAACAGGAATGAGATGAATGTTGAATACTACAGCAGAGTTACACGTGATCTGGCCAAGGCGGAGCAAAGGCTGAAGGAAGAATTGGGCAATACGGATTCGGCAATTGCTTTTCCTTACGGCTCCTACAATGACAGATTGCTGGCTGTTTGTGATTCGCTGGGGATTTCACTGACCTTCAAAATTGAGGATGGGATTAACACCAGAGCGGATCGGAATGCCGCACGAATTAACGGGGGAAGTGAGACACTTACCGCTGCATTAACACTTGACCAGATGAAGCATATCGATTTGCCAATGGAATTGACCTTGAACAACCAAAAGGTGAATATGGTAAGGAATTCTCCTGAAATGAGGAAGGGAACCTTGATGGTTCCGTTTCATCAATTATGCAAAGATCTGCATATAAATATGAAATATGATCCGAAACGCCGAATCGTTGAATTGACTCATATGGATGCAGGAGCATGAAAAGTGTCACTTTTATCGATGATGAGATTACAAAAAGTGAGTAATTTCGTCATTTTAGGCGAATCACTAGTTGCTATAAGTGAATTCCTTACTGTAGACTATAAACAGAGTACTAATTGGTAGGCGAATGGAGAGAACTGATGGAATTGTTTAAGCGTTATTACGCAAATTTAACGGTCCGGCGTTTTTTGATTTTAGGATTGGTTGCTCTACTGCTATTCAGTATTAGAGATATGCTTAATTTGGTACTGTTGACGTTTTTGATTGCGTATGTAATGAATAGCTTTCAAGTGCTGCTCACGAAGCGCATTAACAAATATGTAGCAGTTAACAGCAAAGTGATTATTGTTATTCTATACCTTGCCTTAATCGCTGTAATTGTCATAACCCTCGTTAATTATCTGCCTAAGGTTTTCATACAGATTAAACAGTTAACGAATTTTTTGACCAATTTGACCCCTGAGAACATCCCGCAGAATGATATTGTGCAATATATATTCGCCCAGCTTAAGGATTTGAACTATCAGTCGTACATGAAAGACGGTATTGAATATGTCTTGAAAATAAGCAATTGGGGCACCAGCTTTGTTTTATCAACCATTTTGAGCTTTGTATTTATACTTGAGAAAAACAGGATCGTTAGCTTCACTTCCCGCCTTAAAGAGAGCAAAATCTCTTGGTTCTATGTAGAGCTTGAGTATTTTGGCAGAAAATTTATCTCCTCTTTCGGAAAAGTGATCGAAGCACAAATTCTGATCGCGTTGTTTAATACATGCTTTACGGTGATCGGACTCTGGATTTTAGGTTTTCCTTACCTTTTCGCATTATCCATTATGATCTTCTTGCTCAGTTTAATTCCGGTAGTAGGTTTTGTTATCTCGCTAATCCCACTTTGTATTATTGGTTACAATATTGGTGGCCTAGTCATGACGATATACGTACTGGCAATGATTGCCGTACTGCATTTTGTAGAAGGCTACTTCCTAAATCCTAAACTGATGTCATCCAAAATGAATTTGCCTATGTTCTATACGTTTATCGTGTTGTTATTCTCTGAGCATTATCTCGGGGTATGGGGTCTGATTCTGGGGATTCCGATCTTTGTATTCTTCCTTGATATTCTGGAAATTAACAGAGAGAACAAGATAGGAACTTAGGGATTCTGTTATAAAATAAGTATTAAACATTCAAAACCCGGCTAAATGGAAGGTCCATCTAGCCGGGTTTTTTGTGTATGTTACAGCGTCGCTGTATGTATTCCCTTAACCGAAGGAAGTATGGACACTATCTGAAACGATGTCCCTCAGCTCCGCTTTATATGCCGCATACTGCTCGGTTGTTATGCTTCCAGCGGCTAACCGTGAATCCAGTTGATCCGTTAGCTGGGCAACTTGTAGATCGATTACAGCTTCAATATCTTGGCCTTGTTCTGATGCAATATCTTGAAGTGACTTACCGTCATATATGGCCTCGTATAGATCCTCGTCCGTTGGCTGGTTAAGTACCTCCAATAATCCGTCTTGATCCGCGACCTCTGCGGTGGACCATTTTACAGGCGAACTTGCATTAGCGGTAAGACTAGTCCAAGCATTTCCGAAAGACATCACTACAACTACCGTTCCGACTATGATCACTCTTTTTATATCCATTAGAGTCCTCTTTTCTTGTTCTGCAATAACTTATCTTGCTTAAGCATCCGTCTAAAGTATCGTTTAAAATGGGTTCTAACTAGTTATATTGTAACCCGTGAAGCTGAACTGAAGCTTAAGCAATATTAAAAATAACCTAAAGATTTAACACGGCTATGATATAGCGATAATACACCACAGGTATACTTTCCAGATGAGATTCAATGCATATTTATGCATTGAATCACAATCAAACAAATGGGGAGTGTTCGGAGTTTTGAGAATAACAGCAAAAGCTAAACGTTTTCTATCCAGCGTAATTGCCAGCAGTCTGATGTTTGGAATCATGGTTCCAGCAGGATATGCCGAGGAGCAGCAGCTGGAGATGGAGCAGACATCTTCCGAATTAGAGGCGCATTTTGATGAACAGGTTGAGCTCGACACGCTTTTAAGTCAACCGACTGTAATGGCAGATGTGTACGCGGTACCTAACCATCCAGGAGCATTACTGATTACAGAGGTTGTTCCGGATACTAAAAATGTAAAAGGGACAGATGGAACCTCTGTAGATGGTTACGAGTTCGTTGAGGTCTACAATAATACGGACAAGCCGGTTAATTTTAAGGATTATTATTTCTTTTATAATGACAAAGATACATGGGCACCTAATGGTGATGCTGTAATACCGGCGCATGGAAATATTGTTTTCTGGATTATGAACGGCAATAATCTGAATGTTCCTACGGAGGATTTCATCAAAAACTTTAGTCCTTCTGCAGCTTTGCAGGAAGGAGTGAATCTGTTCCGGATCAACGGTGGCGGGGGGATGGCTAATACTTCTGCGCGTAATTTACAAATTAAAAGCAATGCAGGAGATACGTTAATTGTTTCTGCTTCCTATGGAAAAGAACAGGTGAAGGAGAATAACGGGATCTTCTATCAATATTTGCAGGCAGATAGCTCCGTTATGAACCTCATGGCGAATTCGGGAACGGTTGTGGCTACGCCTGGAACCGTAGAGGCAGAACAAGTGCCTGAGCTAGTTCCTGGGGACAAGCAGCCAGTGATTGAACATATCGCACAGAGTAGTGTTGATCCAGCCGATCTCCCTATCAGTGCGAAGATTACTAATCTGGAAAGCGGGGCAGATGGATCACTACCCGTAGTGAAGCTACAGTATGGCTCTCCTTCTCAGGTGAAAGATACGGTAATCACCATGACCTCAAAAGGTGGGGACGATTATGCGGCAATGATTCCTGCAGCTGCGCTGGAAGAGCCGGAGCTGCATTACAGCATCCGCGTTAACAATGTGACAGAGAGTTATTCTGTTCATGTGAATCTGCCGGCGTTCGATCCGAACAATGTGCCACCATTGTTAATCACAGAGCTGCTGCCAAACTCGACGAATGTAAAAGGAACGAGCAGCGACGCTTTTGAATTCATTGAGGTCTATAACAATACCGATGCACCAGTTAATTTCAAGGAATACAAGGTCTATTATCGTTATCCCGATAAAGGTAACGCTTCTGATGTGAAGTGGCCTTCGACACCAGAGAACTTTCTGATTCCTGCACAGCAGTCCGTGGTGTTTTGGGTTATTAATAGTGCAAATAGCACTTACACTGCTAATGATTTCAATACAGAATTCAACACAAACTTAATTGAAGGCACCAATCTCTTTTTGATCAAAAGCGATGGTATGGCGAACTCAGGCCGCCGGGCAGTCGTAATCAAAAGTAACACGGAGAAAGAAATTTCCTCCGCGTATTATGATGCAGACCTCACCTACGATGATGGAGCTAAAGGTGACGATACTAAAGAAAATAAAGCCCTTCTATACAAGTATCCTGTCAATGGACTAAGCAAAATGCTCAAGATCAGTACGGGCTCAGCCGTTCCGTCACCAGGCCATACGGATGTAACACAACTTCCAAACACGCCGATCCATGTGGAGCCGGATACAGAGAAACCATCAGTAGAAGATCTGACGGGCGTAACGGAGATTGACCAGTCGATGGGTCTCGATTTGAAGGCTTTTGCTGATGACAATAAAGCTGTTACTTCTGTGGAGGTTAGAGTATCTTCGGACAAGCAGCCGGAGGCTGTTAGCCACAATCTATCCCAAGACTTCAACGACAGCTTGTATCACTTTAAATTGACCTCTGCTGATTTGATTGGCAGAAATGAAATTCAATATTACTTTGTCGTTTCTGATGGAACGAATGAAACACAATCTCCAGTAATAAAAGTAAAAGTTACAGGAGGACAGGATCAATCCCCACTTCGTTTGAACGTGAAGGAGGGGCAATTGATCAATGGTTCTGTGACCGTAAAAGGAACCTCTGCCACCGCTAAGGCTGATGATTTAGGCTTGAGCATCGACAGTAAGCTACTGGGCAATAACGAGGCATATACTGCACTTGAAAATGATGCCTACTTTGTATTTGAAGCCAAAAATGTGGACTATTATTTTAAAAATGCCATCACGATGGGACCGGAAGAACTAGGAGATGCCAGTATTCTGTATACCTTTATGGACCCGATTACTACGTATACTACATTGACTTTTCCTATTTCTTCTGCCGCTTTACAAGTGGGCGCGGATAATGTGATTTACATTCGGGCGGGCTCTAAATCATCCCCCTTTGACCCTCGTCCTGAGGAGAATAAGGATGATTTTGAAGTGAAAAATGTTCGTCTCCTGCTGGCAGACGGTACCGAAATTTGGGATCCGGCTTATGCAGAACGTGATAAGGAAATCAAGATGGGGGACAGCGCAGGTAAGCACGAATCCCTCGGCTTCCAGTTCGATCTGAAAGCGGATTTGTTCCGTTCAAAGGCGTATAACTGGAATACTAAAGAAGTACCTGACGGAGAACATAAAGTAACGCTTACCGAAGGTGGAACGAAAGTATCATCAAACGTGATTGTCGATAACACGCCACCATCCATTAAAGCATCGATAGAAGAAGGACAAACTTACCGTGGCAATTTTGAAATTGCTGCTGAAGTTAAGGATACCTATGCGGGTGTAGATAAGGTCAGTGTGAAGCTGGACGGTAATGTCATTGAACTGCCCTATGCTACTTCATCCGGGAAGTTATCCGCTGGGGATCATACACTTTCTATCACAGCCTTGGATAAGATCGGCAATCAGGCAGAAAGGGTAATTGCATTCCATGTGCCGAATGAGAATCCATTTGCACCACTGCTTATTTCTCCTACGAACTGGGAGACTGCTGTAGGTACTAATCCGACTTTAAAGGTTAAGGTTGAAGATCCTAATCAGGATAAGATAAACGTTACCTTCTTTAGAGGATTCAAGTACGATGCTAACCATCCAGAGCACGGCTTTGCTGGGTTTATAAACGCATCCGATACAGAGCCGCCGAAACAATCCGAACCTGCGGGCGAACAAGCGCTTAGCGGTGACGACTACAGTAAAATAAGTGCGGTGGACGGACAATATTTAATTAATGATGCTGTTGATCAATTCCCTTATCAGCGTTATGAAATTAAGCTGGATGAGTCGGTTAAGGCGTCAGATCGTGTAGATATTGAATGGAAAGGGAATTCGTTGCCGGGACGTAAAGTAAGTCTCTACGCTTGGAGCCCTGCTCAACAAAAATGGGTACAGCTGGATCATTTAATCGCTGGAACAGAGGATTTTGAGCTGAAATCCACGGTTACAGCTGGAGCATATGCTAATGGAAATAGCATTGCCGTAATGGTTCAGGACGAAATTGCTTCTGTGGCTAAGACAGCACCTACAGTAACACAAGATACGTATGATTTCTCTTTTGTATGGATGTCTGATACACAATATTATTCACAGAGCTACCCTTACATTTACCGTAAAAATGTAGAATGGATAGCTGACAACAAAGAGAGCTTGAACCTGAAATATGTAATCCATACAGGAGATGTCGTGGATAAATCCTATCAGGAGTATGAGTGGAAGGAAGCTGACCGGAACATGAAGGTTCTGGAGGAAGCTAACATTCCTTATGGTGTTCTTGCGGGTAATCATGACGTAGGCCATCAAACCGGGGATTACACGAAGTTCTGGGAGTATTTTGGGGAGTGGAGATTCAAGAATATGCCGACCTTCGGTGGCTCTTATGACAACAACAGGGGCCATTACGATTTAGTGTCTGCGAACGGAAATGATTTTGTTATTGTATACATGGGCTGGGGATTGGCTGAGGAAGAAATCGAATGGATGAATGAGATCGTTGCCCGTTATCCAGAGCGTAAAGCGATTCTTTGTCTCCATGAATATTTGCTGGTTTCTAATAACCGTGCACCTATTGCGGATAAGATTTTTGAGATGGTTGTGAAACCTAACAAAAACGTAATCGCAGCACTGTCCGGCCATTATCATGATGCTGAGCTTAAGGTAGACGAGCTGGATGATAACGGTGACGGTATTCCAGACCGCAGTGTCTATCAAATGCTGGCAGATTATCAAGGTGCTGAAGAAGGAGGCCTTGGCTATATCCGTCTGCTTCAGTTCGATGTCGCTAATAACAAACTTCGCGTGAAGACTTATTCGCCTTATTTGGATGATTATAACTACTATGATGAAGACGAATATCCAGGCAAAGATGAGTTCGTTCTGGATCTGGATCTACAGCCTGTGACTAAACGTGTGGCTACCGACTATATCGGAGTCAAGGTTTACAGCGATCAGGAAATTTCGGCCAATCAACAAGTAGAGAGTGGCGCGGAGACTCAGGTCATTTGGAGTAAGCTAAATACGGATAGCTACTACCAATGGTACACAAAGGTTGAGGATGATCACTCCGGCAGTGTGCTTTCAGATATCTGGGGCTTTTACACTGGAAAAGAGGAGGTAACGCCGACACCAGAGGTGACACCGACGCCGACGCCGTCGCCGTCGCCAGAGGTAACGCCGACACCTGAGGTATCGCCATCGCCAGAAGTGACGCCGACACCAACACCTGAGGTGACAACGGCACCTCCAGTAGTTTTCCCAGTGCCAACAGTGACTCCACCGCCTACAGCCACACCTGGAGCGGGAAAAGGAAACATTGAACTGACATTAGGAAGTAATGGAACGTATATAGCTGATCCGTCAGCCTTGAAGAAGCGGATAGAGGAAGCTGCTACAGGGGGAAGCCTAAAGATTAGCGTAGGCGGAGCCGCCTCGGCTCAAGATCAGATTAGAATTGCTCTTGATGCAGCGAGTATACAACAGGCTATCGATAAGAAGCTGAACCTGAATATTGTGTCTTCTAACGTTACATTGAGCGTACCGACAAGCTCCTTACCAGCCATCCCGGCAGGCAGTGATATGCTGCTACTAAGCATTGATATGAGTATGATTTCTGTACAGGCCAATGTCGCTGGAATGGGTCCAGCTAGAGCTACCGTTACGATGAACCTCAGTACATCAGCAGGCGGCAAAGAAACAGCTATCCATCAGCTTAAAGGTACTGTTACGGTTACCTTGACGCTGACTAAGGAACAGCTTGCTAAGCTCGATACGGATTTTGCGGGTGTCTATTATGTAAATGGCAGCACGTTAGAATATTTGGGTGGAGTGTTTAAGGATAATACCGTTACCTTCACAACAAATCACTTTTCCTCCTTTGCGGTGCTGGAATACCATAAGCAATTTAGGGATACTGCTGGCCACTGGGCAGAGTCGTATATTTCCAAGCTGACGGCTAAGCATGTGATTAAAGGGATTGGCGATACGCATTATGGACCACAGGCGAATGTAACCCGCGCAGACTTTGTTACACTGGCCATTCGTTCTCTCGGATTGGATGAGGCAAGTGGAGCTATCGCCCAGAGTGCTTTCGCAGATGTATCTAAAGATGCTTATTATGCACAGTCGATAGACAAAGCTGTCCAGCTTGGATTGATCCAAGGCAGTGATGGCAAGTTCCGCCCTAAAGATGCAATTACCCGTGAGGAAGCGGCAGTTGTCTTGCAGAAACTGATGCAGTATAAAGCTGGATCGCAAGCTTCCGTTGCTGCTACTGCAAGCTTCAAGGATATGAATAGCGTATCTGAGTGGGCGAAGCAAGCAGTCATTGATTTACAGGCTAAGGGAATCCTTGACGGCAAGGGCAACAATAACTTTGACCCTCGTGGTAAAGTAACCCGCGCTGAAATCGCAAAACTGTTATATGGAATAATTAATTTATAAGATTGGATGGCAAAGGCAGGCAGAGGTGACTCTGGTCTGCTTTTTGTCATTTTTGGCGTGTAGTCTTCATGTTCTTCTATGAAAAAAAGGAAATTCTCACTACTCATATGATTTTTCATATATAATATTTTGGATTAATTTTTAATTTTCAAATTTTTCGAAATAAAAGATAGATTGCAAGGAGTGCAAGTGAAATTAAATATCTCCAATCTGCCACTTCAGGAATCGGGTAAAATATATTTACTGGTTAGAGCGTTATTTACCGGCCGTATCATCTTTTATGCAGGTTTATGATGAAGACAGTCATGCGCTTGTACTGGAAAGTGGTCAATAAGCTTACAAGTTGGAGGGCACCTTTGTGAGTGCTCTTTTTTTGAATTCTTAAAAATACTCACTTGACAGGTAGGAATAAAGGGGTATATGATATTACCAATACTTAAACAGTAATTAAATGAACAGTGAAATAATTCAACCGAGCTGATTGGACCACCAAAGGCTCCCGTACTTTTCCCTTGTCAGGGGTAGGTGCTGGGAGTCTTTTTTTATGGGCTGATTGGGAGAAAGCAGAGGTAGGCATGAGCGAACAGTATTGGAGACAGCTGGAGGAGACGGATTGGGCATTTCGCAAGGCGGTTCGCAGATTCGTGAAAGAGCGGGATAAGGTCGCCGTAGCAGGCATCTCCTTACCAGGCATGCTGATTCTGCACAAAATCATTCGCGATGGTGAGCAAAGGCTAGGAGACTTAGCGGATGAACTAGACTTCACCTCAGGTGCGATTACCGCATTGAGCGATAAGCTTGAGGCGGGTGGATATACCGTGCGCAGACGTAAAGAAGGCGACCGTAGAACGGTAATGCTGGATATTACGGATAAAGGCCGCAAGCTGGCGGAGCAGAACAGCAACATCGGAGAACGATGTATTTCGCTTTTGTTTGAGGGGTTTACAGAGGAGGAATTGGCGCAGCAAAATGACTTTTATCAGCGGATCATTAGCAATTTAGAAGGATTCTCGGATATCCTGCTGAAGCTCGCCAAGGAGAATGCAGAGACCTCTCCAACCCTTGAACAGAAGCCACGAACAACCACCAAAAAAAGTAATTATCTTAGCTACTAAAAATTGAAAATAGGAGAGATGAACGATGGGACATTCAACCATTTATCCAACTGGAGCAACCGTATATAACCCTGACAAAGCCTGGAGTGGCTATACTGTATTTCAAGCTGGTGAAGAAGGTGTTGTACTGATAGATATGAACGGTAAAGAGGTACATTTGTGGAAGGGGCTGCTTGGATTTCCGGCTAAAATCTTCCCGGGTGGTTATGTGCTGGGCAGCACAGGAAGAAGAGATCCCAAATTCGGCATACAGGATAATGTAGATCTGGTACAGGTGGACTGGGATGGGAACATCGTGTGGAAATATAACAGCTATGAACATATAGAAGATCCGGGTTATGAACCCCTCTGGTATGCCCGCCAGCATCATGACTATCAGCGCGAAGGCAATCCGGTCGGATATTTTGCACCAGGGCTTGAACCCAAGGTAGACAGTGGCAAAACGCTAATTCTTGCTCACAAAAATATCTACAATCCTCAGATCTCCGACAAACAATTGCTTGATGACACGATCCTTGAGGTGGACTGGGAGGGGAATATCGTCTGGGAGTGGGCTCCAAATGAACATTTTGATGAGCTAGGCTTTGATGAAGCTGCCAAAAATGTACTATTCCGTGATCCTAACTCACGCTCTTTCGGAAATCTAGGTGGCGGTGTTGGGGACTGGCTGCATATCAATTCGGCTTCTTATGTAGGACCCAATAAGTTTTACGATGCAGGTGACGAGCGTTTCCATCCGGATAACGTGATCTGGGATGCGCGGGAAGCAAATATTATTGCGATAACGGATAAGCGTACCGGAGCCACCGTTTGGAGAATCGGTCCGGATTACTCGCTGCCAGAAGTGAAGCATATCGACTGGATCATTGGCCAGCATCATGCGCACATCATTCCGAAAGGTTTGCCGGGAGAAGGTAACTTACTTGTATTCGATAACGGGGGCTGGGGCGGTTATGGTCTTCCAAATCCATCTTCTCCTTTTGGGCAAAAAAATGCACTCCGCGACCACTCGCGAATTCTGGAGATTAATCCCGTGACCCTTGAGATTGAGTGGCAATATACAGCGGCAGAAGCTGGTTTCTCTGTCCCAACCGATTCTTATAAATTCTACAGTCCATATATCAGCTCAGCTCAACGGCTTCCGAATGGCAACACCTTAATTACAGAAGGTTCTAACGGCAGACTCTTTGAGGTTACGCCAGAACATGAACTGGTATGGGAATATATCTCGCCATTTACGGACTCCAGAAATACCAACATGGTCTATCGTTCCTACCGTGTGCCTTATGCCTGGGTACCACAGCTGGAAACGCCAGTTGAACAAGCGATTGAGCCAATAGACGTAACGCAGTTCAGAGTCCCGGGGTCTGCACCTAAAGGATCGGATTCTGTGGTAAGTGTGGCGACAACCCTGCCCTTTGTTGAAGGAGCTGCTTGTGTGGCGACGACGGATGAAGGCAGCAGCCGCAAGGTAAATTAACAAATTTGAGGAGATGTGTCGGTTGAAAAAATCATGGATCAGCTCAAGCTTTCTGCTCTTATCTTTATCAGTGGTTATCCTTTTATCGGGCTGCAGCTCCAAGGGCGATGCGGCTGCCTCTAATGCCTCTAAAGAGGGAGCGGCGAACAGCAAAGATGAGATATTAAAGATAAAAATTGCTGACATCAATACGAATCCCACTTTTCGGGTGGCATTAGATAAAGGCATCTTTGCCAAACACGGGATTGACGCTGAACTAGTCAACTTTGGTTCCCCTGCGGAAGGTGTAAATGCCCTTTTTATTAAACAGGTGGATGTGGCTTTCGGGGCAGACTTCCCATTGCTGAACGCAGTGGCGAAGGGCGATTATGCTATTATCGCCTCGGCGGGATTAGCGACTGATGAAGCGTCCACTGAATGGAAATTGTTCGTACAGGACGATATTCAGAAGGCTGAAGACTTGAAGGGAAAGAAGCTGAGTTTCATACGCGGCACCTTCATTCCGTACCTTTGGGATGAATATTTGAAAGAGCATAATGCCGCTCTCAGTGATGTGGAGTTAATAGGACAGGGTGCCTTTGATGAAGCTTATATCGCTTTGAAGCAAGGTGCTGTGGATGGAGCATGGTTTTATGGTTCGGTTCTGAATGATAAGCTCTATGCGCTTAAAGGTGTTCATGAACTGACGGATATGTCTAAAACCACGGTTCGATTGGGGATGGGGATTGTAACGGGAAATGATTTTGCGGCTAAGAATCCACAAGGTATAGCGAATTTCCTAGCAGCGGTGGATGAAGCTGGAGCCTATGCTCAGGCTCACCCAGATGAGGTTGCTGATCTGATGTATAAGGAAGTGAAGCAGCCTAAGGAATCTACGATAAAAGACCTGCCGAATAATCCGTGGGCACTAGGATTTACTCAAGCAGCGTATGACAGTTTGACCAAGCAGAAGAAATATATGGTCGACAACGGAATCATCGAGAAGGATTTCGATCTGGATAGCAAGCTGAATCTTGAGCCGCTGGCGAAGGCATTGCCAGAAGAGGTTACGTACAAGAAATAGGGGGAGTTCAGAATGTCATTACCTGCTAAGCAGCATACCATTCATATTGAGCAGCTCCGTAAAAGCTACAGCGAACCAACTGCTGGGGACATTCACTACATTATAAAAGATGTAGATCTCGTAATTAAAGGTGGGGAATTCTTCGTTCTGCTTGGGCCGAGTGGTTGCGGGAAATCAACACTGCTGAATATGATCGCCGGGTTTGTCTCAAAATCTGGTGGGCATCTACGGGTGGATAATGTAGAGGTGAATAAGCCCGGCAGAGATCGGGCGGTTGTGTTCCAGCAGGCGGATTCCTCCTTATTCCCTTGGTTAACCGTCCGGCAGAATGTGGAGTTCGGATTGCGGATGAAGAAAATCGCAAAGGCGGAACGGCACACAATATCGGATAGGTTCATCGGGCTTGTTGGGCTGAACGGGCATGAGGAGAAGTTCCCGAAGGAGCTATCTGGGGGTATGAAGCAGCGTGTTCAGCTGGCTCGGGTGCTGGCGAATGATCCAGCGATTCTGCTAATGGATGAGCCATTTGGTGCGCTGGATGCGATGACGCGCCGAACGATGCAGAAGGAATTGGTCAACATTTGGCGCCAGACACATAAGACGGTGATTTTTGTAACTCATGATATTCAGGAGGCGTTATTGCTGGGAGAACGAATTGGCATTATGTCAGTAGGACCGTCCTCTAATATTACAGATATTTATGACAATACACTGGCGTATCCGCGGGACGTAACCTCACCGGAATTCTACTCGTTATACAATCAAATTCAAGGTCATTTCGAAGAATAGGATAGGGTGAGACAGATGAGGAAATGGGTGGAGAAGAAGTGGGTTTCCGTAACCCTTCTATGGATTACCGCGCTCTGCGTCTGGCAGCTTGGAGCTGTAATCTATGGCCCCGATGTGATCCCCGGACCATGGAGTACACTTAAGGGCGGACGGGAGCTGCTGGAAGACGGAACCTTGCTGCAATATATAGGGATTAGCTTTTATCGGGTGCTCATTGGTTGGGTACTCGGCAGTTTACTGGCGATTCCCGTAGGACTAATCATTGGGAAGGTGAACTTGATCCGTATTTTTGCGGAGCCTTTCCTGAACTTTATCCGTTTTATCCCGCCGATTGCATTCATTACTTTGTTCCTAGTATGGTTTGGTATTGGGGAGCAGTCGAAGATTGCGTTAATTATGTACGCCACCTTTTTTATCGTGGTGCTGAATACTTTAACCGGTGTGATGTCCGTGGAAGAGGACAAAATCCGCTCAGCCCGCAGTATGGGCGCCAGTGAGTGGCAAATTCTGATTCATGTGGTCGTTCCGGCGACGATTCCTTATATTTTTACGGGTATCCGCTTAGCGATGGGCACCTCATATATGGCGATTATCGGTGCGGAAATGATTGCTTCGAACGAAGGCGTAGGTTATCTGATCTGGAATTCCCGGTTGTTTTTCCGTACGGATTGGATCTTTGTCGGCTTGTTCTGCCTTGGCTTTATGGGCTTCTTTACGGATCGGCTTTTTGGCTGGTTCGGTAAGAAGGTGCTTTACAGATACGGTGTTGTCAGTGTGGCAGCGCGTAGACGGTAGTTATATTCATACATGTAAAACTGCCTGGAAATGTCGGGCAGTTTTTTACTTGGACTGAAGTTTATACGAATATTTTTTGTCATTGTAAGTAAATTGTATTTCTAAGGGAAACGGCGGTCATCTAAAAAAGACGACAGGTCGTTTCTTTTTATTTACAAATATTCCTATTCTCCTTAATGCCGCGAAAATAGTACACGCCTATACTGCAATTGGGTGCCTAACAGTTGGAGCATAAAGAAGCCCGCAAATAAGAAATAGGAGTGAAGGGGGAAATCATGAAAAAAGGGATCAAAAATCAATTATCAATGGGTCTAATGTTATCCTTGCTCGTCCTGTTGCTTGCTGCTTGTGGAAATTCAGCCAAGGCTGAAGAAACAACGAATGGAAAGGCTGGCACCAAAGAATTAAGTCTGACTGAGATCGAGAGTAAAGCTAAAGAAGAGGGCAGTATCGTCAGTGTAGGAATGCCGGATTCTTGGGCGAACTGGAAAGATACATGGAGTGATATGGACAGTAAGTATGGTCTTACACATTCGGATACCGATATGTCGAGCGCGGAGGAAATTGCCAAGTTTGATGCGGAAAAAGACAAACCAACGGCCGACATCGGAGATGTGGGGATTGCGTTTGGATCGGTTGCCGTGGAGAAAGGGGTAACACAGCCTTATAAAACATCCTACTGGGATGAAATCCCTGATTGGGCTAAGGACAAGGACGGAAATTGGATCGTCGGCTATCAAGGCACCATCTCTTTTCTGACTAACACTAAGCTCGTGGCGAATCCGCCGAAGAGCTGGGAAGATCTGAAGAACGGCAATTACAAAATCATCGTTGGTGATGTAACCAAAGCTGCTCAAGCACAGATGGCTGTATTGGCCGCAGCGATTGCCTTTGGTGGCGACGAGTCGAACATTGAACCAGGGATTGCTTTTTTCGAGGATTTAGCTAAAAAAGGACGTCTCTCCAATGCAGAGGCTTCCCTTGCCAACATTGAAAAAGGTGAAGTGGAAGTTACCCTGCTGTGGGATTTCAACGCTTTGAATTATAGAGACCAGATCAACAAAGATGGCTTCGCTGTAGCCATTCCACAAGAAGGCAGTGTCGTGAGCGGGTATGCCACGATCATCAACAAATATGCGCCGCATCCTAACGCGGCGAAGCTTACACGCCAATACATCCTTAGTGATGAAGGACAGATTAATCTTGCCAAAGGTTACGCTCGTCCGATCCGTGACAGTGTAACGTTGCCGGATGATGTTGCAGCTAAGCTGCTGCCAAAAGAAGAATATGTCAACGCTAAGCCTGTTGGTGATTACAAGGTATGGGAAGAGACGGCAAAAACCATTCCTCAATTGTGGCAGGAACGTGTGCTTGTACATTTGAATTAGTATTCATTTCTCCCCAAAAAAGAAGCAGGGCGCCTTCGTCATGATGCCGTAAGGCGCCTTTGTTCTATTCCCGCGACAAGGAGCGAGTAAGATGAAACAAAGAAGCCGCGGTGTGATCCTGGCACTTATTCCATTTGCACTAATGGTGTTAGCCTTTCAACTGGTACCTATAATATCCATGCTGACGGGAAGCTTACGCACAGCGGACGGAACGGGATTTACGTTAGGCAATTATCTGCATGCGTTGCAAAGTGCCTATTACATGCAGGCGATTAAGAACAGTCTGCTAATCTCCATAACCTCAAGTCTGATAGGGATCATTATCGGACTTTTTTGTGCTTATTGCATTACCCGGTTTACCCCGAGAGTACGCGATAGACTTCTAATGCTGTCGAATATGACCTCTAATTTCGCAGGTGTTCCGCTGGCGTTTGCTTATATCATTTTGCTCGGAAATAATGGGGTGTTTACACTCTTATTTAAACAGTGGGGCTGGAGTGTTTTTGCCGATTTTGATCTATATAGCTGGTCAGGTCTAATACTGGTGTATGTATACTTTCAGGTTCCGTTAGCCTTATTGCTTTTGTACCCGTCCTTTTACGGAATCCGTGAGCAGTGGAGAGAGGCAGCGTCCTTACTGGGGGCTGGGCCTTGGCAGTTCTGGAAGACGATTGGCCTGCCTATTCTAACTCCAGCGATCTTTGGCACACTTGGAATTCTTTTTGCTAATGCAATGGGGGCTTATGCCACTGCTTACGCATTGGTTGGCGGAAATTACAATCTGTTGGCGGTACGTATCGGTTCACTGGTTGCCGGAGATGTGGTTACACAGCCACAAATGGGGAGTACGCTTGCTGTTCTGCTTGGTCTGACTACGATTTTGGCGGTTTATCTGAACCATTTAATGGTGCGGCGCGCGGAGAGGTTCGGAACGAAAGCGCTCAGTAAACCGGATGTGAAAACCACAGCTCCCCGGCGTTTATGGACAGCTCGTGAGGAGGTAGGGCAATGAATATACGTAAAGCAGGCTTTGCTCCACGCACCTTCATGCTGCTGCTCATGGTATATTTGCTGCTTCCTCTTTTGGCAACGGGCATTTATGCTTTTGCACAAGATTGGCAGAATACCTTGCTGCCCCGAGCTTGGACCTTGAATTGGTTTGGGGAAATGTTTGAGGATATTCGCTTTCTGGAGGCGCTTTGGACCTCGCTTTATTTATGCCTGATCAGCGTGGTGCTGAGTCTGGCCGTGATGCTGCCAGCTGTTTTTGTCATCACCCTCTATTTTCCGCGCTGGGAGAGCTTTATGAAAGGTATTGTTGTTTTGCCTTATGCGGTGCCTGGTGTTGTGGCTGCGGTAGGTCTTATTCGTACCTATTCCTCTGGTCCTTTTGATATCGCTGGAACAGCGTATTTATTGGTGGGCGCATATTTTGTGGTCATCCTTCCCTATATGTATCAGGGCATTCGCAATAGTCTGTTAACGGTTAATGCCGTAGAACTGCTGCATGCTGCGGAGCTGCTTGGTGCCCGCCGAAGAACGGCCTTCTTGAATGTGATTTTGCCTAATATATGGCCTGGGGTTATCGTCTCTACACTGTTATCATTTTCAGTTCTATTCGGCGAATTTGTTCTTACGAACATGTTAGTTGGCGGACATATTCAGACGATTCAGGTATATCTATATCAAAGGGTTGGTGAAAGTGGACATTTGGCCAGTGCGATTGCGATCTCTTATTTTCTGTTTATTCTAATTCTTTCGATGGTACTAATGAAGCTCGGTAAAAAGATGGGGGGAGGTATTAAGGGATGAATGATTATCTAAAGCTGCAGGGTGTACGCAAAATGTTTGGGAATACCTGTGTGTTAGACAATGTTGATTTGGGGATCCGTGAAGGTGAGCTTGTGACACTGCTAGGCCCCTCCGGTTGTGGAAAAAGCACATTGCTACGCTGCATAGCCGGTCTTTCAGAGCTGGATGGCGGCAGAATTCTTTTGGATAATAAAGATCTGGGAAGTTTGCCGCCCCGTAAGCGCGAGGTAGGAATGGTGTTTCAGTCTTATGCCTTGTTCCCCAATCTGACGGTGAGCCAAAATATCGAGTATGGAATGAAAATGCGGGGACTATCGAAATCAGCCCGCCATCATCGCTGCGCGGAATTGCTGGCATTGGTCGATCTGGAGGATAAACGGGATGTATATCCGCAGTCCCTCTCTGGTGGACAGCAGCAGCGGGTAGCGCTGGCTCGTTCTCTAGCGGTGCAGCCCAAAGTATTGCTGCTGGATGAACCCTTAAGCGCACTAGATGCTAAGATACGCAAGAATTTACGTGCTGAAATCCGTGATATTCAAAAAAGGTTTAACATGACGACACTATTCGTGACGCATGATCAGGAGGAAGCACTGATTCTTTCTGACCGCATCTGTATTATGAACGGTGGCCGGATTGTGCAGGATGGCACACCTGAGGGGTTGTACTCCGCACCACGAACAGAGTTCGTTGCCCGGTTTATGGGCAGTTACAATGTATTGACCCGATCAGAAGTGATGACGTTGTTCCGGGGGATAGATAGCACGAAGGACCGCTTTGCTATTCGGCCTGAGGCGGTTACGCTGCTGCATGAGGGCGCGGGACTTCACGAGGTTGCTGCCGGACTGCAACTGGTGGATGGCATCATTAAATCTGTCTCCGTATTGGGCAATATTGTTAGGTGTACGGTAGAGGTGGAAGACATTTCTTTAACGGTTGATCTTTTAAATGACGGACGCTGGCTGAGGCTGGTGGAAGGGGCTAACGTCACCTTGGCTCTGAACCCTTCTGAGCTGCTGCATCTGGAACGAGAGGGAGCGTAATAAGATGACTGAAATGAACAATAAACTTATTGTGGTAGTGTTGGACGGACTTAGATATGAGGCCGCACGTGAATATATGGGGTATATGGAGCATCTGGTGGAGCAGGGGAAAATATCATGTCACCGAGTGAAATCGGAATTACCCAGTCTGTCACGCCCGCTTTATGAAGTGCTCTTGACGGGTACACCCGTGTCCAAAAATGGAATTACGGCTAACCATATTGTGAGACCAAGCCATGAAGAGAGCGTATTCCATCTGGCAGTGGGCGCTAATTTGCGCACAGCTGCTGTCGCCTATCATTGGGTCAGTGAGCTTTATAATTCGGCCCCTTTTGATCCGCTTGCTGATCGCCATCAGCACAATGTGATGAAGCCCATTCAGCATGGCAGTTTTTATTTCGAGGATCACTATCCCGACAGTCATGTGTTTGCCGACGCTGTGTATTTACGGAGTGCCTATGATCCGCATTTCCTATACATTCACTCCATGAATATAGATGACGCCGGGCATCGTTATGGCGGAGAGAGCAAGGAATATGAGTTTTCAGTGCGTAATGCTGACGGTCTGTTGGCCACTGTTTTGCCTATTTGGATGGAACAGGGCTATAAGATTATGATTACGGCAGATCACGGAATGAACGCAAATGGGTACCACGGCGGGATAACTCCTTCCGAGCGAGATGTGCCATTATATACGTTTGGGGTAGATGTATTATCTTCGGAAAAAGAGGAAGAAGTACTGCCACAGCTGCGAATGGCTCCTTTAATGTGCCACTGTTTGGGGCTGGCCCCTTCGGCAGCAATGAGTAAGGAGGGCTTGCCTCCACTTGTGCAGAAGCAATCCCATGACAAAGTGGAAGAACCTTTGCCGTTGGTATGAAATAAAATAATTAGCACGAGAAAAATCATATATTTCAACTAATTAGGAGGTTGTCTATTGAGCGCTTCTAAAGCTATGAAATGGATTACGGGTTCCTGTGAAATTATTTTGGCAATTCCAATCCTGGGTGCTGCTATTGTTATTGGCACGGGGTATTCCGTTCTGGGGTTGATGTTTATTCTACATGTGATTACATTGATTTTATCTTCAAGAGACCGTGAGTCTATCTACGGTTCAGTACTAGGAATTATAACTTCTTTATTGGCATGGATTCCTTTTGTGGGCTGGTTCTTGCACTTAATTACTGGGATTCTGTTGATGGTGAGTGGAGGACAGAAGTCCCGTTATCCTTCGAACCATATCTATCCACAGTGATGTAAAATGACTTCAATACAGCCCAATTCGGACGTTTGTCCGGTTGGGCTGTATTCATGTTATAATGAGGGCACATTTTAGCAGTAAGCAGAGAGAGGAGGCGCATCCATATGGAAATAACCGCACAAGAAGTAGCAGAATGGATGGTGAAGGAGATTCGTTTTACGGGTACCTTGCATCAGACGGCGGCGATTGAATATGTGAAAGAGAATTTTGGAGAACAATTTGTATTTGTGAATGAGAACGGCAATGCCTCACTCTCCAAAGAAGTGAAGAAAGCTTTCCGGAAACTCCATGGCGGGAGAATTGCTTGGGATCGAGACGGGTTCTTGTGGGCTTGGACCTAAGTTTGGCGCTTACAAAACATGTACAAACTGTTCAACTTATATAATTAGATAAAAAACGGACCATGCATGTACTGCAATGGCCCGTCTTTTTGCATTCTTTTTAGTTAGATATATTCTGTCATTCCCTGTTCCTTTAGAAGCTCCACGATATCTTTGACTGACTGCGCTTTATCCTTGGGACAGATTAACAGTGCATCCCCAGTATCCGCAATGATGAACCCGTCTACACCAATGGTCGTGATAAGTCTGCCATTTCCATAAATGATTGAGTTATGGGTATCTATTCCCACATGATTTGCTTTTATAATGTTGCCTGCATCATCCGGAGGGAAGATTGAACCCAGTGCATCCCAGCTACCGATATCATTCCAGCCAAATTGTCCGGAAAGCACGACAACTTCATCAGAGCGTTCTAAAATGCCGTAATCAATCGAAATATTCTGAAGCGTTGGGTAGATGGCATTAATAACTTCCTCTTCCTGATCTGTACCCAAACAATCACTGATGGGCAGCATGGTTTTGTAGAGTCGAGGTAGATAACGTTTGAAATTATCAATAATGACAGAGGTCTGCCAAATAAAAATCCCACTATTCCATAGATAATTACCGGATGCCAGATAACTCTGTGCATTCTGAAAGTTTGGTTTCTCTACAAATTCATCTACATCATATACAGCCACTGGGCTTGTCGCAATCGGCGTCTTATCAAAGGCAATATAGCCGTAGCCAGTAGATGGGAAAGTAGGCTTGATTCCGATGGTTACTATTTTGTCTGACTCCATGGCAACAGTACAGGCTTCGTCTAGTGTAAGACGGAATTGTTCCTCATCCGTTATATAGTGATCGGAAGGAAGGACGACCATTAAAGAATTGCCATGAGACTTCTCTATAGATAATGCTGCAAAAAGAATGCTAGCGGCTGTATTTCGCGCCACAGGTTCAATTAGAATATTAGCTTTGAGAACGCTGCTGTGCATAATACTCTCCAACAATACTGCTTGGGTACGATTAGTAACGATAACTGTATTCTCCTGAGGAATAATCCCTTTGAAGCGTTCAATCGTATCGTTTAACATAATGTCGTTGCCACTAATGTTCAGCAGCTGCTTTGGGATTTCTTGTCTGGACAGGGGCCAAAACCGTGTTCCGCCCCCGCCGGCTAGGATCGTAGCATATTTATTCATGATGCATCACCAACCGGGCAATTGTGAAGGATATAATGCTCTCCGAGCCTTGATTCAGGTTGAGCCCCGCCGCATGAATACCGTCATAACAAGCACCAGTCTGCGGATCGATTAGGGGGATTCCCAAGGAATTATGCCCTAGATACCAGTTGTAGCATAATTCTGCCTGCGCAAGATAAGAGGGGTCCTCAAGAACAACAGCTGCTTCCCGGCAGGCCAGCAGCATCTCGCAGGCTTCAATGGGCTGTTCATCATAGGGTGCAGCCAGCCCATCGCGCAGCAGCCAGCCATGGCTGCCGATCGGTTTATAGTAGCCTTTGCTGGAGAAGGTGGTGGAAGCTAGGAAATCCAGGCTTTCCTTGGCGGTCTCCCGCAGGTTTTTATTCCCGGAGATCAGGTAGGCCCGAAGCAGAGCCCAGGGCAGCATGGAATTGCCATAAGTGATGCTGTCCTCGAACCAATTCCAGCCGTGCCCCTTATAGCGGGTATATTGATTATGCAGCCGAACCGCAATATTTTCGATCAGACTCTCAATGGTTGCCCTTGGCAGAAAGGCGGCTTCTTCGGTCGTGTTTTCAGTATGCGGGTATGGAAAAGCATAACCTAATGGGCCGGGTGCTTCGGTAAGATAACTTAAGCCGATGATGGCATAGGCTCCGGCCCGAGGTGAGCCCAAGGCTTCCAGATGCGGCAGTGCCTGATTGATCAAATACCGGCAGGTATTCATCAGGTTGTCAGGCAGGGAAGCTGCATGCGACAAGGCGAACCCTAGTGCCCACAAGGTACGTCCCTGGCAATCTTCAGAACCTTTATCCTCTATAAAGGAGCGGTTATAATCCATGAAATTGCGAAAATTGCCGTCCGCTGTCTGGGAATGATAGATAAAAGAGATATACGTATGAATGAGATCGAGTGCCACGGCATCCCGGGAATTCTCGTACATTAAGACCGCAGCAATCAGGGCGCGGGCATTATCATCGGTAGTGTAGCCCTTGGAACGGTCCGGAACCCCAAACTTGGTATGCTGAAAGATTCCTGTATCGTCCGTAATTCTGCGCAGATAGCCTGGTTTAGACTGTACTGTGGTGGAGGTTTCCATTAAATCACGCTCCGATCAGCTGACGCCGAGCTCTGGATATGGCTGTGGAACAAGGCGGCATAGATTTTGGCGATTTCGTTCCAGCGCATAGTGAGCCCGAGCTTCAACGTGCGGTCTTCCATTGTTTGCACCAGAGCAGGGCTGTTCAGCAAGCGCAAAATGCAGGCTTCCAAGGAAGCAGAATCATGAAAATCAGCCAGTAGACCGCGGCCTTCTGCCAGCATTTCCTGGGCGTAGCGGTAAGGGGTCGACACGATGACCCGGCCATAACCGACTCCGTAGGCCAGGGTGCCGCTGACGGCCTGATCCTTACCCAGATAAGGAGTCACATAGATATCTGACATGACCAAGGACTCTATTACTTCTTCTTGGGTCAGCAACTTATCGACGAATTGGACATTGTCCTGCAAGTCAAACATTTCTACGAGGTCCGTCAGTTTCTGGCGGTAAACTTCCCCGGATTCCAGCTTGACGACCGGATGGGTCTTGCCCCAGACAATGTAAAGTGCTTCGGGATGGCGTTTGACCACGCCGCGCATGGCTTCGATGCTGTATTCAATCCCTTTGCCGGGACTGAGGAAGCCGAAGGTGGAGAGGATCTTGCGGTCTGGATAACCGTATTGTGCTTTAAGGCTGGTGCGTGAGGCTGTGCTAACTTGAGGGACACCGTGATGGATGAATGTGATTTTGGAAACTGGGATCTCATAAATAGTAGATAAATCGGTAAGGGTTGATTCTGCCATCGTCACGACCTGCACGCTACGCTCGGCCAGACATCGGATGATCTGATGCTGCTTAGGGGAGGGCTTGGTCAACACTGTGTGAAAAACAACAACATATGGAATGTTCAAACGTTCGACAAAGGGGAGCAAGTATTCACCGCTTTCTCCGCCGTAGATGCCAAATTCATGTTGGATGACCAACAAATCGGTATCAGAATTGTTGAGGAAATCGGCCGTATCTATATAATCTGCGTAATTATGCTGGTCGATCTGCCGTATTACCTGCTGATCGTAAGCGTAGGTTTCATTGTTGTTTATGGCAATAATCCGGGGCGGGTTGAAGCCGGGAAGGTGGATAAGTTCATCTAGCAGATCCTGTGTGAACGTGGCGATACCGCACTCTCGCGGCAGACTGGTTCCCAAGAACACGATGTTGTGATTACGGACTGTATTTTTCATTCAAAGAGCCTCCCTAATGGTCTTGCGATTGGTCTGGATACAAAAAAAGAAAATAAAGAAGACTCTATTTTCTGAATAGGGAAAGGTATTTGGTTTTCTGAAATTAGAAATGTTGCAAATTATTTCCTAATCCCACTGTAACATGACCGTTTTATCTTGTCAATTCGATTGACGCCTTGGGGTTAGTGCGGATATATTATTGGAGGAGGTGTAGGAATGCCAGTCATACGCAGTAAACTGAGTGAGGTCATGGAGAGGCATGATCCGAAATTATCGATCCGCAAGCTTGCTAAAGAGATCAATTACCATTTTGATTCGGTACGCCGAATGTATAAGAATGAGATGGTGCAGTATCCAAGGGATCTGTTGCTAAAATTATGTGTATACTTTAATGTCCAGCCCGGCGAGCTGATTGCCATGGATGCGGAAGACAACGATTGGGTGATCGATCGTTCAAATGATTACGAGGAGGACGGCGATGACAAGGAACCCGGCACGGACAGCCACCTGTAAGCAGCTTCTGGATACATATCATGCCGGACGCGGTACAACTACTGTAAATAAACTGACGTTCACCGGTGTTGGGCACCGGGATGTCTATAATATAACCGCCCCGTTTATGTATAACGGGGAAGAGGTACTAATGGGAAGAGTTGAGGAACGGGACAGTGAGTTCTCTCAAGTCTTCTTTTTTACATGCCATGATGGGGTTTGGAGACCTCGTGCGCATACGCATACGTACAATTTACAGGACCCGTGCTGGACCCGGATCAGGGGGGAACTGATCGTGGGCGGGGTGGAAGTGATTGCGGCAGCGGATGATCCGCACCGGATTGTCTCCTGGGTGACCCAGTTCTACCGGGGGTATCACATCGATTCTTTGACCCACTTTTCTTCAGGTCCCGGCACGATGAAGGATATCCGGCTTATCGAGCTTGATAATGGCAGTGTAGGCGTATTTACCCGGCCACAGGGCGAGCGGGGTGGGCGAGGACAGATTGGGTTCACAGTGATTCCTTCGCTGGACGAACTAAATGAGCAGACCTTCATTGATGCCGAGGTGCTACAGGATCAATTCGTGCCCGAAGAGTGGGGTGGAGCCAATGAAGCTCATCTGTTGCGGGGTGGAATGGTGGGCGTATTGGGCCATATTGCTTGCTTCGATAGTGCCGGAAACAAACACTATTATGCCATGGCTTTTTCGCTGAATCCTGAGACTTATAAGGCAACTCCGGTCAAAATAATAGCAGTCCGCAGTGATTTTCCGGCGGGACCGGGCAAGCGCAAAGAACTGGAGGATGTCATCTTCAGTGGTGGCTTGAAACGTCTTGGAGGAGGCCGGGCGGTATTGTCTGTAGGGGTGAGTGATGCAGAAGCGTATCAGATTGAAATCGCTGACCCATTTGACGAATATGAATCCTAGCGTTCTTTCAGTTGGTTTGACTAGATTATATGGTCATGTTACACTTAGTGTGACAAGAATTTATGGTCAAAGAGAGCGGGAAACCCAATGAATAAGTTTATTCAATTCAACACACGTAAGACTGACACCAAGTCCAACATCAATCAGGCGCGTAAGCAAGGACGTATTCCGGCTGTATTATATGGTATTGGTAAAGAGACTCTGACGTTGGAAGTGAATGAAAAAGAACTTCTGGACATTCTCAAAAAGAATCCGCGCGCAATTCTGCAAGGTAAGGTATCGGAAGATCTAGAGGTTCCGGTCGTGGTTCAGAACATTCAGAAGGATACCCTGTCCGGCAAAATTCTGCATATTGATTTTCAACATGTAAATATGAAAAAGAGCATGGACAGCAAGGTGACTATTCATTTTGCAGGTGAAGCCGTAGGTATTAAAGCAGGCGGTACGCTTCAGGTTGAAATTTATGAAGTGGAAGTTCGCTGTATGCCTGAAGATCTTCCTACCTCCATGGAAGTGGATATTAGCGGATTGGATATTGGCGACCAATTGCTTGTCTCTGACCTGATCTTTAAGGACGGGATTGAAGTGTTGACCGAACCGTCAACCGTAATGATCCAGATCAAGACCGTGCATGAAGAAGAGGAAGAAGAAGCGGTAGTAACTCCAGCCTAAACCTATATTTTTATTAAAAAAGCAAGTTTCCAGGGAAGAGGAAACTTGCTTTTTTTGCGTTGAATCATACAGGAACTTCTCGTTGGTCCTTTGCCATAGGGGAACTACATAACGGGCAGGGCTTTGAGGTTAAATGATCCTCAGCTCCGCCCGCTTTCATGCGTGTCCAGCCAGGACAGGTATTGCTGGTACAATTCCATACCGGAACGACATGAGTTCTTGTCGCAGTTGTGCGACTGGTAGGTAAGGATCTTGTTGTCACTGTTCTGCTCACCGTAGTCGTTGCTGTGGAGGAAACGGCAGAGCGGAAGGCTGATAACATGAAGCGGGAGACCTCTGCTTTTTTGCCTCGATGCCTCGCAGGTGAACTGATAAATAGCTCTTCCCGGGCTCTAGTAACAGCTACGTAAGCCAGTCTTCGCTCCTCTTCCAGTGCAGCCAAGCTTGAACTACCACTATTTGCAGCGGCCAGCTTGCGGTCCTTGAGCCGGTCGCCCTCCAGTGCGGAGCTATGCGGAAGAATTCCTTCAGAGGCTCCAATCAAAAAGACCACAGGAAACTCTAAGCCCTTGGATTTGTGAATGGTCATAAGCGCGATCCGATTCCCTTGTTCTTTGGTGCTTGGCTGACGATTATGTTCATTACGTTCCGTAACATTATCTATGAAATCTAGAAAGGCAGGGATACTATCAAATCGCTCTGCAGACGATTCTAGTTCATCTAGCATTTCTTTTAACGTTTCGCGATGCAAGGTTGCTTGATGCCGCTCATTCGCTTCGATGAAATAATCATAGAATTGCGTGCGGATCTGGCGGATCGCTTGGACTGGGGTTAACTCGCGCATATTGCGAATTAGATCCAGCCGCTCTCTAAGCTTAGTGCCCTTGAAATCCTCCATGCCGGGCATGGACAACAGATGGATTAGTGGGCCTTGCTTTGGTTGTCTAGCTTCCATTTGCCGGATGTGATTCATACCCTTTTCACGGTTCATATATAGAGTAGGCAGGATGTTCTCCATAGCCGCAAAATTCCGCCGATTCACGGAGAGACGCATATGATCCACGACCGGGGAAATTAGCCAGTGTTCGTACAGTAATTGGCCTTCTCCATAATCAATATAGGGAATATCGCGTAAAAGAAGTAATTCCAGAACGGCCCGGTTGCTGCTGGACGCTCTATATAACATGGCGAAGTCGCTATATTCTCTTTTGCCGCTCGAAACCTCGTTTAAAATATGCTCAACCATCTGCTCAGCTTCCTCGTCTGCTGTCTGCGGACGCATATACCGGGGCTGACTCCCGCTGCCTTTGGCAGCTTGCAGGGTTTTGGAACGCCGGCGCGTATTGTGCCGGATAATACCGTTGCCGAGTCCGACTATAGCTGGACCAGAGCGGTAATTAATATCAAGTGTAATAACCCTTGCTCCCGGGTACAGCTTCTCGAATTCCAGAATGAATTCACTGCGTGCCCCGTTGAAGGAATAAATCGTCTGGTCATCGTCGCCAACTACCATCAGATTATGCTGCGGGTGAGCAATCATTTTGACTAACTCGTACTGCAAGGCATTGGTATCCTGAAACTCATCCACCATCACGTATAGATATCTCATCTGCAATTCCTGCAAAAGCGTTGGACGCTCCTTCAGCATCCGATAGGCGATTAAGAGGACATCATCGAAGTCGATTTTGAAATTGTCTAGTTTCCATTGTTCGTAGATTTCCAGAATGGATTTCATTTCTTTTTCAGCGGTGGTTCCTTCAGGCAAGCCTTCTACGGTACCCATGTTCATCTTGCAGGAAGAGAGCAGGGAGAGTAGCGTTTCCGGTGGATAGGCATCTTTAGGTAGCCCGAGCTCACGCATGATTTGTTTCAACAGGATGTGCTGGCGCCGCGTCTCACTGAAAATTTCTTGCTGCAATCCTTGTCTGCGCAAGAAAAATAAGAAAAAGGAATGAAAAGTACGGGCTTGCAGCCGCGCGACGTCCGCTGGGCCTACTCCCGGCAATAGGGCGATCCGTTCGCGCATTTCCGCCGCAGCTTTACTCGAAAAAGTCAGCAATAGCAGCTGACTTGGCGAGACGCCGCGCACGGACAACAAATAACCGGTTCTGCAGATCAGAACCGAGGTTTTGCCCGAGCCTGCGCCGGCCAGTGTTAGAAGCGGCCCTTTATGATGCCGTACCGCAGAAATCTGCGGACGGTTGAGCAGGATGCCGCCTTCTTCCAGCCTGCGGAAATAAGCGGAGTCCTCATCCTCCCGCTTCACCAGTTCTTGGCTTGTCTGCGCTGAGGCCACAGCCGCTTGCGGGATCCGCTCACCAGTAGCTCCCAGCGGGATAGTATGAAATAAAAGCTTATTCAATAGATTCACCTTCATTATTTCTGTATAGAGTAGTGATCTCAACAAACCTAGTTCTATGATGTTTGAGTTCATCTTAAAATGTGCCGAAAATTTAGCCAATCTACAATATACCATCCCAAGCTTTTTGCTGCACAGGAAAAGTGTTGGATATTGAGCCAGTAAAAATCTGGGGATTGGTGTGGGAGTGGGACACAACGGTGGTATAAATCCCGTAGATAGGTAGGGTTGTGGCTGCGCGGACGGAATGTACGGTATAAATCCCGCAGATTAGCTGGAATGTGGCTGCGTGGGGGAATCTACGGTATAAATCCCGCAGATTATCTGGACCGTGGCTGTGCGGGCGGAATGTACGGTATAAATCCCGTAGATTAGCTGGAATGTGGCTGCGTGGGCGAAATGTACAGTATAAATCCCGTAGATTGGGTGGAATGTGGCTGCGCGGGCGGAATGTACGGTAAAAATCCCGTAGATTAGCTGGAATGTGGCTGCGCGGACGGAATGTACGGTATAAATCCCGCAGATTAGCTGGATTGTGGCTGCGCGGGCGAAATGTACGGTATAAATCCCGCAGATTAGCTGGATTGTGGCTGCGCGGGCGAAATGTACGGTATAAATCCCGTAGATAGGTAGGATTGTGGCTGCGTGGGCGGAATGTACGGTATAAATCCCGCAGATAGGTAGGATTGTGGCTGCGTGGGCGGAATGTACGGTATAAATCCCGCAGATTAGCTGGAATGCGGCAGCGTGGGGGAATGTACGGTATAAATCCCGCAGATTAGCTGGATCGTGGCTGTGCGGGCGGAATGTACGGTATAAATCCCGCAGATTAGCTGGATCGTGGCTGCGTGGGTGAAATGTACGGTATAAATCCCGTAGATAGGCTGGAAAGTGGCTGCGCGGACGGAATGTACGGTATAAATCCCGCAGATTAGCTGGATTGTGGCTGCGCGGGCGAAATGTACGGTATAAATCCCGTAGATAGGTAGGATTGTGGCTGCGTGGGCGGAATGTACGGTATAAATCCCGTAGATAGGCTGGAATGTGGCTGCGCGGGCGAAATGTACGGTATAAATCCCGCAGATTAGCTGGATCGTGGCTGCGTGGGCGAAATGTACGGTATAAATCCCGTAGATTGGCAGGAATGTGGCAGTGTCGGCGAAATGAGAGGCAAAAATGCCCTAGAAAAGGATGAACCCGCCTCCGTAAGCGAAATGAGAGGCATATTCGCCCTACTAAAGGGCGCTGGGTGCAGGTCTGTTTCTATTTTTATAATATAAAAATTTCCGCCCCGGGCATCACAGAATTGTTCAGCGCACGTTTGCCACTCCCCTGAACAATTCTGTGATGCCCATTCCCTTTTCCTATCATGCTCATATCCTAAAGCAAAAACATGATATGGAGATGACCCTATGCCCTCGCCCAGTAAGGTCCGCATCAGACATGCCGTTACTATAGACGTACTGATTCCCGCGATTGAAAAAGATTTACAGACCCTTCCCCATGTGATTGACGCTGTTAGAAAGCATGTTAAGCATCCCATCGGCCGGATATTAATTGTTGCTCCCAAAAAGAAACGGATGATTGAGTTCTGTCGCACAAAAGGCTGTACCTTTATTGATGAGAATACGGTGCTGCCGATTACGAAAAAAGACATTCATTATCGCTCACGCACCTGGGAACGTTCCGGCTGGCTATTCCAACAGCTGCTGAAGCTGAATGGCGACAAGCTCTGCACGGCGGATTATTTTCTGGTTATTGATGCCGATACCGTTCTGATCACCCCCCACCGTTTTCGGGCGGACGGCAAGACACTCTTTTACAGCCGGAACTGGAGCCAACCACAGTATTTTGTAACCTATAGGAAACTCATGGGCCGCAAGGTGACCGCAAAATCGTCATTTGTGACCCATTATATGCTGTTTGAACGCAGTCAATTGACTCAAATGAAAAGAGAGATAGAAGCAAAACACCAAATGCCTTGGTATCGAGCTATTTTACACAGTATGAACCGTTCCAAGCAATTTGCCTTTTCCGAATTCGAAACCTATGCCAATTACCTGTATTCGAAGAATCGCGAGGGAATGAAGATTCAAAAAGCGCGTAATAAAGGTCTCCATATGAATGCAGGACAGCTATCCAAGCAGAGAGTGAATCAGCTGGCTGAGAAGTATAGATCATTGTCTTTTCATAAACGAAAGGGGTATGTGAGAACACCAGGGGCTAAATCCAGCGCAGGGGGGCGATAGGATTGCAGATCGTACTCCTTTCAGGGGGATCGGGGAAGCGGTTGTGGCCGCTATCAAATGAGATCAGGTCAAAAGCTTTTTTAAGGCTGCTTCCAACAGAAGCTGGCGGTGTGGAGTCGATGATCGAGCGGGTATGCAGAGGGCTGGAAGAAGTAGGTTTGTTGGATTCAAGCTGCATTGTGACTCATCGCAGTCAGGTGGAGATTACACGCAAATCCGTTGGTGCTCAAGTCCCTTTATTAGCGGAGCCGCAGAAACGGGGGACTTTTACTGCAGTAGCTCTGGCGGCGAGTTATCTGCATTCTGTGAAGGGGATGGACTCAAAAGAGATCGTAGTGGTCATTCCGGTGGATTCGTATGTGGAGACTTCTTTTTTTAAACAGCTTCATAAATTTCCAAGGGTGCTTGCCGAATCACACGCGGACATTGCCTTAATTGGTGTTTTACCTGAATTTCCTTCTACACAGTTCGGTTATATTCTGCCGGGTGAAGGGTCTGGGGTAGGGGGGACGTCTTTTTTAAATGTTAAACAGTTTGCAGAGAAACCGAACGAATCGACAGCCGCCGAGTTCATTTCTCAGGGAGGACTGTGGAATTGCGGCGTGTTTTCCTGCTCATTAGGGTACTTGCTCTCAAGTATGGTGGAACGGGATCTTCCCGTAGATTACATGGAATTTATGGAGCATTATGATCAATTGCCAGAACGAAGCTTTGACTATGAGGTGCTAGAACACACGCGGCGAGCGGTAGTCATCCCCTATATTGGGGTGTGGGCGGATATTGGCAGCTGGGATGCACTTGTTCCCCATTTGCAAGGAAGAGTAATTGGCAGTGGGAGTATTTCTGAGGATTCAAAAGGTACCCATTTGATCAACGAACTCACTTGTCCTGTGCATATCATTGGCGCTCCTGGTTTAATCGTGGCGTCGGGGCCAGATGGCATTTTGGTTGCTGGGATAGAGCAGGCAAAACGAATTAAGCAGAAGCTGGAGGGCCATGCAGCGAAGCCGATGATTGAAGAAAAACGCTGGGGCACCTCACGCATTTTGGACTTCTCTCGCACGGCAGCCGGTATTGAGGTTACGACCTCAAAAATAACCATTTTGGCAGGTGAGCACACCAGCTACCATTTTCATCGGCATACTAAAGAAGTTTGGTCTTTTCTTTCTGGGAATGGAGAATACCGGATGAATGGCCATCTTCATGCGGTTGCCGCCGGGGACACGGTCACGATTCCTGCTGGTACGAAGCATGGGCTGCGGGCCATTACAGCGCTCGAATTGATTATCATTGAACTGTTGGAATTTCCTGAGGTGGATGACTACGTACGAGTGTCTGCCGAATGGGAGGGGGAGGACAGCTTCCTTGATGATTTGGGATAAATGGAAAGGTAGTTCGCTTTAACCCGGAGGCTGCTATAGATATGGATAGATTGCGTGGCTGAAGTGAAATAGATGTATTCAGTGCAACTATTTCGTGGAGTAGCGAATGTCTTGCGATTTAGATGTAGTTTGTACAGTTAAAAATCGCGAATTTTTGCGTTCTGAATAGATTTGCTGAATATAAGTGTACAGAGTGCAATTAAATCCGAATTAGCGCCTAAAAGAGGGCATTTAACTGTACGAAGTACAACTAATTCTTGAGAGGGACGGGGATGCTATAGGCGTGCCACAGTAAGCTACAGGAAAGCGTTAAGTAAGCTATAGGTAAGCCACAAGTAAGCTATAGGCGTGCCACAACCTAAACCTAAACCTAAAGTGTAAATGAGAGACCCCTGCCTAACAAAAATAAACCCACAAATAGCACCGTGAGCAGAACTGCCCAGGGTGCTATTTGTGCATCCACTGCTTTATACAGGAATTACTCTTTAGAATTTCTATTCAAAAGATGCTCAATTCCTGCCGCGACTCCGTCTTCGTCATTACTGGTGGTAATGAATTCCGCCATTTCCTTAAGGATTGGCGCAGCGTTAGCCATAGCAATCCGGTAGCCGGCCTTCTCGAACATCGGCTGATCGTTATAACTGTCGCCCATGACAGCTACATCCGCTAGCGAGATACCATAATGGTCAGCAAGCATGGTTACACCGGAGCCTTTGTTGGCCTCTTCATGGTTAATCTCGATATTATTCACATGGGAGGCGGTGATAATTAAGCCCGGAATAGCCGCGAAGCGGGTGGAGGCTTCCTTGAGCAGCTCTCGGTTTAGAGAAAAAGCCAATGTTTTATAAATAACATTTTCCTCCTTGCTCCACACCTCTTCCATACTCTCCACATAGGTTACCGCTGCTTGTTGAAACTGTTGATCGATCATTGCTTTTAGCAGCCAGCTGACTTCTTCAGGAACTTCATCATCGCTTAGTGCAGATAATTTCTCTAACCGTACACGTTTGTTCAGCTCTACATAAACGTTATCCTCAGTGTATACCTCGTAATACAAGTCCGGAATTTCGTTCATCCAGCGCAGAGCGGGAATGATGTCCGCTTTATTCAGCGGCGTGCTTGCCGCGAGGGTGCGATCAGATAATGTGACGACTGCGCCATTTAGACTGACTACAGGACATTCCAGATCCGCCAGCCGAAGCTGACGTTCTGCATCCATAAAGGAGCGCCCTGTAGCAATGATAACAATGTGACCTAGTTTCTGAGCTTTTATAATAGCTTCGCGGTTTTTTGGACTGATGTTTCCTTCTTCGTTCAGTAATGTTCCATCCATATCTAAAGCAATCAGCATATTGTATGAGCTCCTTTTCCAGGTGAAGTAGTACTTTTTAAGGGGATTTGAAACGTTACTTGTATCTTATCATTAATATTCTGAAAACCAAAAACCATTTTCATGCAAATGCACAATAATGAACGTCTAACAAGAGATAAGAGTTTTTACAGTATATTTTTAGAAAATAGTTCAGTCGTGGTACAATAGTTGTCAAACTAACCGACTAGCCGAATCTATCGTCAGCTTATGTTCGAGGAACGTGACCGACGGTATTTTTCCTGCGTAAGGACATCGGCAGCTGCTTATGTAAAGGGGACTATTTATGAGATCCAAAAACTTAGCCACCATGTCACTCGCCTTTATGGCATGTGGGTTTCTGATTACACTGTTTCTACCTGAAAACCTAGCCGTGATTCTACTGAGAGGTGGTTTCGAGGCCGGTTTGGTGGGGGGGATTGCCGACTGGTTCGCGGTAACGGCGCTGTTCCGCCATCCGATGGGATTACGTATTCCACATACCTCACTACTGCTCAAGAATCGCGATAAGATCATCCAATCACTAATCACCGCGATGGAGACTGAGCTTCTTAACAAGGAAAGCATTGAGAACAAGCTGCGTAAGTTTGGCTTTATATCAATGGGCTCCAAGCTGCTGACAAAGTTTTTTAGTAAAAAGAAGGCAAGAGTACAAATATTGGAGCAGCTTGGCGAATTCGTGTCTCGTCTTCCGGTAGAGAAGGCAGTACCGTTTCTGCAAAAGGCAGCCTCCGAATATGTTCGTGAAGCTGAGCTTGGCGCTGCGGCCGATAAAATAGTTACTAAATTAATGAATGACGGTAAAGATGTAGCTGCTCTGGACTATGCGCTGGAAGGGGTATCTAATTGGAGCGGACGTCCTGAAACGAAAGCTATGCTGGGCAAGATCGCCAGCGAGAAATTGGCTGAAGTGAAGCTTGGCGGACTTAAAGGTATGGCTTTTCAGGCTTTTGTCGGGTTTATGGATGCAGATATGCTTGGTGAAATGCTGCAAGGTATGTTGCAGTCCGGTATCCGCGATTTTCGGGAAGAGGATAGCCCATACCGTGAAGAGGTTATCCGTGAGATTCGAGTGGCCCTGTTCCAGATTGTTAATGATGAGGCTAGACTGGCTTCATTAAAAGAATGGGCACTAAATGAGCTTGAAGGCGAAGCGGCGACCGTATTTCTGCATACGCAATTGGAGAACATTCGCAGCAAAGCAATTTCCCTACTGGAAGAAGATCGGGCGTCTGGCGGACGCAAGCTGTTCACGTTATATACCCTGCTTGTACGTCGTATTGGCAAGGAACAAGAATGGATCAGCAGCTGGGAAGAGCGGATTCGCGCTTCGCTAATTGCTTTTGTAGAGGCTAACCACTACAGAATAGGTCTTTTGGTAAAAGAGAATCTGGACAGCATGGATGACGCTAGTCTAGTGAATATGCTGGAAGATAAAGTGGGTAAAGATCTGCAATGGATTCGTGTGAACGGGGCTTTATGCGGGTTTGTCGTAGGGCTTGTGCTTACAGTTATTCAATTGATTTGAATTGAAGGAAATTACCTATTTAATGTAAAATTGACAAAAAAAGCAGAGCAGCGATTCTCCCGTGTTGGAGGATCGCTGCTTTTTGTTGTTGCTTATGGCCTGTCTGCATCGTGGAGTAATAATCCTTCTCTGAGGCTTACGGACCCATATGACGTTATTTGTTAGTTTTTGGCCTTTGGAACATGTTTACGGACTCCACCGACGTTATTCCTATGGATGCGTTCATATTGGGCATTTTTCATGCCAATAGTGGTTATAGGGTCCTTTAGCATTGCAAATGTGGGATAAAGCTGCGTTTGGGGTCAGCTGTGTCCGATAGCTACCTTTTATACGCATATATGACCTAATTCAATCGGAGATTGGTGTTTGTTTAGCTCAAGCAAACACCAAAAAGAAGGGAACCCAGCAGCCAGTTGATGGCTTATGGGGACCCCTACTTTTGGTGAGTCTACAATTGCATTCCACCTGCAAGAGTTCTGTACCCCTGCTGTGGTGATGTAGAAGCTTGGTACAGCTGTTCTAAATGGTTCGCTGTACGCAACCAATTGAAGGCTTCAAGCGCATCTGTTCTCCCTTGTGATCCGATGGTAACTGCCAATTGTGGATTGCGGGCTATCCGCAGCAAATGTCGGGCAAAGGGTAAAGCCTCGCGATATCGTTCTACCAGATAACCGTTATGGCCAGAGGCGACAATCTCTCGGATTCCCCCATTATTAGAAGCGATAACAGGTAGACCGGAGGCCATAGCTTCTACATTAACAAGCCCGAAGGATTCATGATTCTGGGAAGGGCATACAAAGCAGTCTGCTGCCTGATAAAGGGTGTGAATATTCTCATGAGCTACATTTCCTAGAAAAGTAACTGACACTCTCAGCCGCCGTGCAAGTAGCTTTAACTGCCGTATGTACGACGGTTTGCCCTTGCCTGCGATGACGAGATGAGCGGGGAGGTGTTTGTTTAAATGCGACATAGCACGTATTAATATAGGCACTCCTTTGCGGGGTATAACCCGACCAACGAACAAAACGGTAAAGGTCTGCGGAAGTCTGTAAAAACTACGAAGCTGTTGTTTTTCAGATGTCTGCACAGGGGTAAACCGATCAAGATCGGCTCCCAATAAGACAATGTGAATCCCTGTGGTCAGTTGAGGGAAGCGGCGATCCAATCTTCGCTGTAAGGAGTGGCTGTTGGCAATGATCAGATCTGCTTTTGCCAAGGCATTTGCCACTTTATCTGTACCCGGTGTGAAGGTAAGAGAGTGCAGGAACAGAAATACCGGGATATGAGGAAGCTGTTTCTTTACAGCAGACATAAGATGGGGGCGATTATCAACCTGAATGATATCAAAGGATTCTTTCTGAATGTATTCTAATACCGAAGTAAGATAATGGGCTGGGGTGCTTGCGGGCAACCGGATAATTCTGACCTGCTCCAATATAGTGGCAGCAGGTAGTCCAGGTAACTTCCGACTTACAATGGTTACCTTATGTCTCTCCGCGAGCCTTCTGGCAATGGCCCAAATGCAGATTTCTACTGAACCGTCTCCCGGAACTGGGAACTGCTCCGGTGCAATGATACAAATGTGCATGGTTCACGCCTCCTTTTATCCGCTAATGGATATCCTCTTCCACCATATGCAACACAGTAAACAGTAGATACATCCGAAAGCGGAGAGGGCGTTTCACTCATGCCATTTGTACAGTTGCAGCATAAAATACTAAGGCTTACTAAGGCCGTGATTATTTTCTGAGGGACAGGGGAGAGGACAGTTGGGAAAGAAGTTAAAGTCTGCATTGACCAGCAAATGGATTAAAACCAAGGTGCTCATGCGAAGCACTGAAATTTCACCGTTGATTCCCGAAACAGTAAAATTCAGTAAAGTCAATCTGAAAGCTATGCTGCTGAAATATGGAATGGTTTATGTCAAACCAGAATACGGTACCTATGGCAATGGTGTGATGAAGGTTGAACAGAGTAGAGAGACTTATGGAACAGAATACAAGTACCAAAGTGGAACAAGACTTAAGACTTTTAGAACCTTCGACGCCTTCCATTTATCCTTAAAGAAAGCGACGCGTGGACGTAGTTACCTGATCCAGAGAGGAATAGTATTGCTAAAGCACGGGAAACACCGCTTTGATATCCGTGTGATGGTCCAGCTCAGCCCGCAGGGCAAATGGGAAACTACCGGTCTGATTGGTCGGGTAGCTGAGAAAGGTAAGATTGTTACCAACTATCATAGCGGCGGCAAACTAACTGCTATGGAAAAGCTTCTGTCTCCTTATCTGAACGAAGCTCAGCAAGCGCAAATGCTTAGGATACTGAGAAAGCTAGGAGAAGATACCGGACGTTTCTACCATAAGAAATATCCTGGGTTTAGACAGATTGGTGTCGATGTAGGATTGGATAGATCCATGACGCCTTGGATTATTGAAGTGAATACTAGTCCGGACCCATATATTTTTAAACATCTTTCTGATAAAAGCATGTACCGCAAAGTAATGGCTTACCGCAGAGCGAATGAGAAGAAAAAAAATACTAAATGATCTGTTTCCTCGTATTAGCAATGACAACAGAAATCTTTTGTTCTAATTCTATGATTTTTTGCTTGTGCGTTGCGATTTGGCGGTAACCCGAGACGAGTGAGGACAGAGACTGAGTGGTTAATGTAAGGTTTTGCTTGCGAATTGCTGCTTTGAAGTCACTCCAATCTGCGGAAATCCGTTTATTCAATGAGGTGACTACGCTTTTGTTAGATTTAATTGAGACTTGTGGGCTATCAATGCCAGACAAGGTTTTGCGGGCATAGGTTATCTTTCGGGTACGTGTCTGTTTGGCTGCATTCAACTGATTCTGTTTGTCGCTAATCTCTTTGCGAGCCAACTGAACCAGGACCTTCATAGCATCGCCTTGGGCTTGTAGTACGGTATTCAAAGTCTTATTTTTAAGACCCTTGGCGATCTTGATACGTTTATGAAGCGCATTGTATTGGTCGAATAAGGGCTGATAGTGCTGTTTACAGCTCTTAACGGTGACCTCCAGCTGAGCTACGGCTTCTAAATCAATCTCTTTAATTTGCTTACGTACCGCAATCAGTGTTTGCTCATTGTTATAGTGAAGGGTTCGGATCTGCTCCTCACGGTTATTGTATTGCATCTTTAAAGTAGATAATTCATTGTACAGATTAGTCATCTTCATCCTTGCAGGAGCCTCGGCAGTGGCAGCTGTTAGATCAAAAGCCGCTTGAATAGAAGGTGTTAATTCAGTCGTTGCTGCAGCAAAAGCTCCTGTTGATGTGCTTAACGATAGCAGGATCACCAGTAGTAGTAAGGGGAATGACTTTAGTGCGTTCATTGATTCGCTCCTCCTTTTGTCCGTATTCCTGAAGACAACAAAAAAGCACCCGTAGCAAAGGCAAAAGCCTTTATTACGGGTGCTTCCATCGTAATAGGTCACGAACGATATATTTATTGTTAAATATAAGTTGTTTATTTGCTTGCGTCAATAATTTAAATTTAAATATTTCCAATTTAAAATAATGCGCTAGACATTTCTTTCCCCAGTTCTCTTATCGTATACTGACATAAGAAGGTATGAGAGCTTTAGCGCTAGCAACAAAGGAGGTCTGGCTTAAATGGGCAGCTCGGTAGAATTTAACGCAATTCTGGATCATGCATTTATGAGGTCTCCAGAAGGAATGGCCGTACTGTTTTCGAATAACGGCAATTTCAACTGGATAAAAGTCAATCCGGCTTTTTGCAATCTACTTGGCTTTACGGAAGCCGAGTTTCTTGCCGGGGCTCTTTTTACAGAATCGGAAAATAGAGAGGCACATTCAAAAGAGCTCTCCTATAGAGTGGTAATGGATGAGCTTCAGAAATCGCCAGCGGGCAGCTGGAAGAAGGAGCATTGTTTTTTAAACAAAGAAGGTCAACCCGTCTGCCTGTCTCTCATGTTCTCTGGGTTAGGAGCAGAAGAAGGACAAGCGCCTTCGTATATTATAGTATATGCCGAGGATATTACGGAACTAAAGATCGCAGCTCAGGAAACGGTGGATCATCTGGATCAGCAGCAGCAAATGGAAGAACAAATTCGTCAAAGTGAACGCAATTATAGATTAATGTCCGAGAATTCACTGGATTTAATCTCGCGTCATGCGGTCAAAGACAGTATTTTCTTATATTGTTCTTCGGCTAGTCGTACCCTGCTTGGTTATGAACCTGAAGAGATGGTTGGGACAAGCGCCTATAATTATCTCCATCCGGATGATCTAGTTATGATGCAAGGTTTAATGGAGCAGAGCCGCAGCTCTGGCGTTATTCCGGCTGTAGCTTACCGCTACCGCCATAAGAATGGCACCTATGTCTGGTTCGAGTCGAGCAGTCGTTATACCTATGATGATGAGGGGAATGTCATGGAGATTATAGCGATTGGACGTGAAATTACGGAGCGCAAGCAGTTCGAGTTCAAGCTTAAGGAGAGCGAGCAACGGTATAAATCTTTGTTCGAATATAATCCATCTGCCGTGTACTCTATGAATTTGCATGGAGATTATTTGACCGCCAATGCGAATTTGGAGAAGTTGACCGGGTATTCGCTGGATGAACTGATCGGAATGTACTTTGGCCCCATTGTCCATGAGAAGGACATAGAGAAGACGTTGTATCATTTTAACTTAGCCGCCCAGGGTTATCCTCAAAGCTATGATCTAACGCTTATTCATAAAGACGGACACTTTGTAGAGATTAATACTACCAATATTCCGATTATTGTAGATGATCAAGTAGTAGGTGTGTATGGGATTTCCCGTGATATTACAGAGCGCATCCGTTATACAGAACAAATTGAGAAGCTTAGCAATGAGTACACTCTTATTTTAAATGCAGTTTCGGAAGGCATCTTTGGACTCGACATGGAGGAGAAGGTGACGTTCATTAACCCTGCAGGTTTGCAAATGCTGGACTATGAACATGATGAAATTATGGGCCATCCTTATTTGGATCAAATTCAGCAGATAGCACTCGATGGGAGCCATTATCGGCCGCAGGAATCTCCACTAATGAAGGCTATTAAGTCAGGTGTATCTTATCAGAGTAATGATGCGGTCTTGTGGCGTAAGGACGGTTCTAGCTTTCTTGCGGAATATCAGGTAACCCCTCTGTTTGATAAGGGGGAGCCGAAGGGTGTTGTTGTAGTGTTCCGGGACATCACGGATGAGAAGGAAATCATTCGGGCGAAGGAATCTGCGGAAAAAGCAGACCAGGCTAAGTCTGAGTTCTTAGCTATTATGAGCCATGAAATCCGTACTCCGATGAACGGAATTGTAGGGATGACGGATCTCCTGGCGGAGACGGAGCTTGATGAAGAACAGCTTGGATATACTGACATTATTAAGGAGAGCAGCAGCTCGCTCCTATCTATTTTGAATGAAATACTGGATTACAGCAAAATTGAAGCCGGAAAAATGATGATTGTAAATGAGCCCGTGCAGCTTCAAGCCGTATTGGACAGCGTAATCGATCTATTTACAGCGAAGGCTTTGGAGAAAAATATTCAGTTATCATGCAGCATGGCACCTGGAGTGCCGCCACTGATTATGGGCGATGCCGGGCGGTTGCGTCAGGTATTGGTCAATCTGGTCAGCAATGCAATCAAGTTTACAGATCGGGGCAGTATCAGTATTTACGTAGAGCAGAAGCTGTCCGCAGATCAAAAGAAATTAACTTTGAAATTTAATGTTAGGGATACGGGAATCGGCATTCCTCTAGAGAAGCAGCATCGGCTGTTTCAGTCTTTTTATCAGCTGCATTCCTCGTTTAACCGCAAATATGGCGGGACCGGATTGGGGCTGGCGATTTGTAAAAAGCTCGTTGAGCTGATGGGCGGAGCCATCGCTGTAGAGAGCAGTGAAGGAGAGGGCTCTAATTTCTATTTCACGCTGCAGATCAATCCTGATAGTAAAGCTGAGATAGATGTGGAAGATACAGTGCAGACAGAAGAACGGGAGACAACAATGGAAGGGGCAACAGCTGTAGAAGGAGAATTGGATGCCGGTACAAATGTGATTTTACTTCCGGAGGCGACTCCACATATTACTCCTAAGTCTAGCCCTTTAAGAGGGGATCTATCTGAATGAAGCATAGACAGCCTCGGATTAGCAACAAACTGCCTGCGGAGCCATATACACAGTGGGAGGTTGGGGTCGAATCCCCGTCCTCTGCGTGTGGCCCAGCTACGATGGCAGCGTTAACGGAGTATTGGAACACCCATTTCGGAGCGGACTTTATTCGGGGGAAAGGTCATTTTCCTTCCAAAGCCGCTCATATTAATTACATATACAGCCATCACGGCGGAAGACCTTGGGGGATGAGTGTGCGCTGTTTTACCAAAGAACTGAAGAACTATATCCATTCATCGACTTTACCTAAGGATCAGCAAAAGTTACTCATTACTACGTTTAATGATTTTGAAGTATATAAAACAGAAATTGATGCCGGCCGGCCTGTGGCTGTTAAATTTGATAAGTGGTTTCGTCTGCGGTGGAGAGGCAAGTTTACTTACGATTACCATTGGGTACTAGGTATAGGATATGAGGTATTTGATGACGGAGAGCGTCCTACCCTGATTGTTCACGATAATGGTGTGCGGTACAAGGATGGTAGAGTTACTCTAGGTAAAGAACGGCGTATTCCGTATTTTGCAAATAAAGACATTATTACGATGGTCGGGTTAGATATTGCAGATGCATCGAGGTAGAGGGGTTGTCCTGACAAAATAGCTTGAAAAATTTGAGTCCAAACGTTTGCACTACTTAGACGATCATACTATAATCCAGTTAATAACTGGAAAAGGGGATAGGTGCTTTGTCCGTACAAAGGGAAATGAAGGAACCCATTTATTATGGGGACCCTGCGGCTACTAGAGGGATTTCCGTGTTTGCTCAGGAGTTTGATCAGTTATTCAGCTATGATGGGGACGATCTTGGCCTAACGTACTCACCGGGTAGTTCAGCTTTTTGTTTGTGGGCGCCCACCGCTCAAGAAGCGGAGCTGGTACTTTATAATTCATGGCAGGGAGCAGCCGAGTGTAAGTATTCTATGATCCGTGATATCCGGGGCACGTGGAGAATTACAGTTGACGGTGATTTAGATGGCAAGTTCTATACCTACCGAGTACGTCTTGGAGAACAGTGGAATGAGGCGGCTGATCCTTATGCACGTGCTGTAGGAGTGAACGGTGATAGGGGAGCTATTTTAGATTTACGCAAAACAGATCCTGAGCGGTGGACGGAAGATAAACCACTCCTGGATGATCCTGTAGATGCCATCATTTATGAGCTTCATTTGCGTGACTTATCTATCCATCCAGCAAGTGGTATGACCCATAAAGGACAATATCTTGCTTTGGCGGAAGAAGGGACCCGCGGACCGGAGGGTATTCTCACTGGACTCGATCATATCGCGAACCTCGGTGTAACCCATGTGCAGCTATTGCCTGTTTATGATTATTCTACAGAGAGTGTAGATGAGACGAGGCTGGATGAACCGCATTATAACTGGGGTTATGATCCGAAGAATTATAATGTGCCAGAAGGTTCCTATGCTACAGATCCTTATGTGCCTGGAGTGCGTATCCGTGAACTAAAAACAATGATTCAAGCACTTCATGATCGGGGCCTCCGCGTCATTATGGATGTGGTTTACAACCATGTGTACGATGGCTACCGCGTGAATTTTACCAAGCTGGTTCCCGGCTATTATTTGCGTTACAAGCAAGACGGAAGCCTGTCGGATGGCTCTGGCTGCGGGAATGACGTGGCTTCGGAACGATTGATGATGTCCAGCTTCATTGTGGAATCCGTAGTTTATTGGGCCAAAGAATACCATATCGATGGTTTTCGTTTTGATCTGATGGGCTTGATTGATCTCGACACGATGGAGGAAATCCGGCGTCGTCTGGATGGGATTGACCCGTCCATCATGACGATTGGTGAAGGTTGGATGATGGGGACAGAGTTGCCGATGGAGCGGCTTGCCCATCAGAAGAATGCGGCGCTTTTGCCGGGAATCGGACATTTTAATGATGATTTCCGGGATGCAATTAAAGGGAATATCTTTCTGCATGATCAACCGGGCTTCATCAGCGGAATGATGGGTCTGGAGCTTGCGATAAAGGCCGGGGTCGCGGGAGGCATTGCTTTTGCCCCAGGCATTGGACAATTTGCCGTGGAGCCTCAGCAAACCGTCAATTATGTGGAATGTCATGATAATCATACGTTATGGGATAAAATATTACTGTCCACACAAGGGGAGACGGACAAACAGCGCCAATCTATGCATAGATTAGCTTCTGCGATAGTGTTCATGAGTCAGGGAATCCCCTTTGTCCATGCGGGTCAGGAATTTATGCGCACGAAAAACGGGGTGGAGAACAGCTATAAATCCTCGGTGAAGATCAACCAATTGGATTGGGAACTGTGCGCTGCTCATCAAGACGATGTGGTTTATCTGAAGCAGCTAATTGCCTTGCGAAAAGCGCATCCGGCTTTCCGTATGCGAACGGCAGATGACATTCGGAATCATCTAGTATTTGAAAAAGCACCGGTAAGCTCGGTAGCTTATACGCTGCGTGGCCATGCTGGAGGAGATGCGGCGAAGCATATCTATGTGCTTTTTAATGCTAATGTTGAACAGACGACTTTGGTTCTGCCACAGCTCGGGGCATGGAAAACGGTTTTTGGAGCCGATCTTGTGCAGAATCTGACGGGTAATAAGCTAAATGTAAGTGGGATTGGAATGGTAGTGCTGACGGTGAACTAGATGGTTTGTTATAGATAATTCGTCAAAAGCATACGGAGTATTGTGCTCAATGAGTACAGTGCGCTGTGTGCTTTTTTGCGCGGAACTTTCTTTTGAAAGGATGCTTTTATTTTACATAAAAAGGTGACATTACTCATTTTCGTTAAAGATCTAGGATGCTAATATTAAGGCATTTACTTTGGCGCTTTAGAGTGGCATAACAGCAGAAAGTGACAGAGAGTACTTTTCTTTGGTAGAGAGGATGAAAGAGATGGGGAAAGCAACCGGATTTTTAGAGTTTGAACGACAGACACCCTCCGAGTGTGAGGCATTGGAGCGAATTAAGAATTGGAATGAATTTTCGATTCCTATGGATGAAGAAAAGCTGCGCGAGCAAGGGGCACGTTGTATGGATTGCGGTACGCCATTCTGTCATGTAGGACGTCTGTTGTCTGGTATGGCTTCCGGCTGCCCTTTGCACAACTTGATTCCTGAATGGAACGATATGGTCTATCGTGGAAATTGGGAGATAGCGCTAAAACGTCTGCATAAGACAAACAACTTCCCTGAATTTACAGGCCGTGTCTGTCCTGCTCCTTGTGAAGGCTCTTGTACGGTAGGGATGAACGGCAAACCTGTCACCATTAAATCTATTGAGAAGTCAATTGTAGATAGAGGTTTTGCAGAAGGCTGGATTGTGCCTGAGCCGCCACTTCATCGCACGGGTAAGAAGGTTGCTGTAGTGGGTTCAGGTCCGGCAGGCCTTGCCTGTGCGGCACAGCTTAATAAGGCTGGACATACGGTGACTGTGTATGAACGGGCTGACCGGATTGGCGGTCTGCTTACCTATGGTATTCCCAACATGAAGCTGGATAAAAAGACTGTGCAGCGCCGGGTGGATCTGCTTGCGGCTGAGGGCATTACCTTCGTAACTCGAACAGAGATCGGCCGAGATCTCCCAGCTTCACAGCTCAAGGCAGAGCATGATGCTGTGGTACTGTGTGGTGGATCTACACAGGCACGTGATCTTCCGATAGAAGGACGTGATCTGCGTGGAATTCATCAAGCTATGGAGTTTTTAACGCTGAATACAAAGAGCCTACTGGATTCAGGGCTTGCAGATGGCGAGTATTTATCTGCAGCAGGTAAGGATGTAGTTGTAATCGGCGGTGGGGATACTGGAACAGACTGTGTGGCCACCTCAATCCGCCACGGCTGCCGCAGTGTAACACAGCTCGAGATTATGCCACAGGCGCCGCTGACTCGTCAGCCTAACAATCCTTGGCCGGAATGGCCAAAGGTGCTTAAAGTGGACTATGGTCAGCATGAGGCCGCTTCACTGTATAAAGAAGATCCACGCCGTTATCTGGTTTCGACGAAACGGTTTGTCGGCGATGAGGGCGGGCAAGTGCAGGAGCTGCGTACAGTGAGCATTGAATGGAGAAGTAATGAACAGGGACGAATGGTACCGGTCGAAGTGCCGGGCAGTGAGGAGACCCTGCAAGCGCAGCTGGTATTGCTGGCTTTGGGATTCACAGGGCCTGAAGAAACTGTACTGGGCGAGCTTGGGGTGGAACGCGATGAGCGGGGGAACGCCAAAGCAGAGTTCGGAGCACAAGCAACCAATGTAGAAGGTGTGTTCACAGCAGGTGATATGCGGCGCGGGCAAAGCCTTGTAGTATGGGCTATTGAAGAAGGGCGTCAGACTGCGCGCGAAGTAGACCGCTTTTTGATGGGATCCTCGAATTTGCCGTGAGTGTTAAGATATAGCGAGCAGGGCGTTCCTTTGGGAACGTCTGCTTTGCGTTGTGGTATGTTCAAGGTTAAGATTATTGTCTAAGCGCATATTTACTTAAGTTAAGTTGAAAAGGAGAATACATGATGAAGTTAATGTTTATTTCCGACATTCACGGATCTTTATTTTGGCTGGAACGGGCTTTGGAAAAGGTAGAAGAAGAGCAGCCGGACAGTCTTATTATTCTAGGAGACTTCCTATATCATGGTCCAAGAAATCCGCTGCCGAAGGACTATAACCCACAAGAGGTTGCTAATAAGCTTAACGTATATAACAAAAACAAGCCGATAACCGCAGTGCGTGGAAACTGTGACGCCGAGGTAGATCAAATGCTGCTGGAATTCCCGATGATGGGCGATTATGTAATGCTTTTGCACGAAGGCAAACGGATTTACGCTACACATGGTCATGGCTTTAGCATTGAGCATTTGCCGGCGCTTTCCGAGAAGGATATTTTTATTCAGGGACATACCCATATACCAGTTGCCGATGTAAAGGAGGGAGTGTACGTGCTGAACCCCGGCTCCATATCGCTGCCTAAAGAGAATAATCCTAATTCCTATGCTGTTCTAGAGGGCGGGGAATTTATCGTTAAGGATTTTGAAGGCAATGTGGTAAAAAAGATTACCGTATAGTGAGAGGGATCGTTTAAAGGAACTCCTGAAGATTGAGAGATTGAATAAGGGCGACAATGCCGAAAGACAACATTACCAATCCGGATAGTTTGTTGAACAAGAGCTGTTTCGAACGTCCTGACATTATGTTGTTTCTGAACAAAGCGGTGCTCCCTGTCAAACCCATCCACCATAATGCGGAACCCAGAAAGACGCCGCTAACTAGAAACGGCATATTGGAGCTGCTATGAGACAGGAGGACGCCAGATGCGCTGAATACGCCAAGGAAAAAATAATTGTCATGGGATTGGACAACGTCAGCAACAGCGTTACCGTGTATGAATTCAGTGAGCTTTTTGGGGAATTGGGTTCTGTTAGCTTCGTTGTAACGGATGAAACTTAAACTTTTTAACTGTAAAATGGGGGCTGCGAACAAAAAAATTCCTTCCAACATTATTAATGTCCCAGGGAATTGAGCACTAGAACATATTATTGTATGATGAGGAAGGAGTTTTAAGGGCAGGAATGGCTCCAAATATATTAGTAAAGGTAGTTAACACATGAATCCTAAAGATTTGAACTATACAATGCCACCGGAATGGGGCAAGCATGAACGTACTTTTATCTCCTGGCCGGTGCAGGAATCTATGTGTTTCCCGGACAACCACGAGTCAGTGTGTCAAGGTTATGCTGACATTATCACAGCCATCGCCGAGTTTGAACCGATCACGGTCATTGTGAACCCGGAGGACGTGGAGCGGGTAGAACATCTGGTCGGCGGACCGAATGTAACGCTGCTGCCTATTGCGCATAGCGATGCTTGGCTGCGTGATAACGGACCTACCTTTATTGTTAATAAAGAAGGACAAATGGCAGGTGTGAACTGGAAGTTTAATGCTTGGGGCGGTAAATATTCACCTTGGGATCTGGATGACGAAGTGGCTCCGCAGATTCTGGAGCATGCACAGATCACCCGTTTTGATGCACCGCTTGTGATGGAGGGTGGCTCGATTCATACGGATGGAGAAGGCACTTTGCTTACTACAGAAGAGTGTCTGCTTAACCTAAACCGCAACCCGGAGCTGAAGCGCGAAGAGATCGAAGAGTACGTGCGGAACTATACAGGTACAGAAGCTATTATCTGGCTGAGACGTGGCCTTAGCGGCGATGAAACCGATGGTCACGTTGATAATATTGCTTGTTTTGCTGCACCAGGCAAAGTTATTATCCAGGTCTGTGAGGACCCGCAGGATGAGAACTATGAGATTACGCAAGAAAATCTGCGTATTCTGGAGAACGCTACAGATGCCAAAGGGCGTAAGCTGGAGATTATCAAGATTCAGCAGCCACCACGGGTCGATCATGACGGCAGTCGTCTGACGCTCAGTTATTTGAACTTTTATTTCGTGAACGGCGGAATTATCTTGCCTGTGTTTGGCGGCACCGCAACAGAAACGGATACACTTGCTGAGAAAGTGCTCGCTGGTTTGTTCCCGGATCGCAAGATTCGTACAGTTAACGGAATGGCCGTTATCACCGAAGGCGGGAATGTACATTGCACTACGCAGCAAATGCCTGCACAGCAATAATTTGAAGGAAACTAAACGTCCAAAGGGACATTTATATACAAGGAGGACAGATTCTTGAGAAATGTAAAAGTAGCTGCGACACAAATGAGTTGTTCCAGCAATATTGATGAGAATATCAGCAAAGCCGAGACATTGGTCAGAGAAGCGGCAGCACAGGGTGCGCAAATAATTTTGCTGCAGGAGCTGTTTGAGACTCCGTATTTCTGTCAAAAAGAGAAAGCTGATTATTACGCATACGCAACAGAGCTTGAGCATAACAAGGCGATTAATCATTTCAAAGCAGTAGCCAAGGAGCTGCAAGTGGTGCTGCCAATTAGTTTTTATGAGAAAAAGAATTACGCGCGTTACAATTCACTTGCTGTAATCGATGCTGATGGAACGGTGCTTGGTAAATACCGCAAGAGTCATATTCCAGATGGCCCAGGTTATGAAGAAAAGTTCTACTTTAATCCGGGAGATACTGGCTTTAAGGTATGGAACACTCGTTATGCCAAGATTGGCGTAGGTATCTGCTGGGATCAATGGTATCCAGAAGCGGCTAGAGTAATGAGCCTGATGGGAGCAGAAATTCTGTTCTATCCAACGGCTATTGGTTCTGAACCGCAGGATGGATCGATCGATTCCAAGGATCATTGGCAGACCTGTATGCTTGGACATGCAGCTGCTAATCTTATTCCAGTCGTGGCTTCCAACCGTATTGGTGAAGAAATTGATGAGGATTCGAGCATTAATTTCTACGGTTCATCATTCATTGCAGGTCCTCAGGGCAATAAAATCGTTGAGGCTGGACGTGATGAGCAAACCGTGCTGGTAAGCGAATTCGATCTGGATGCTTTGGAAGTTGGACGGATCGAGTGGGGAATCTTCCGTGACCGCCGGCCGGATTTGTATAAATTGATCGGTTCTTATGATGGAGATATCACACTTTAATAGGTTTAAGGTTAAATCTAAAGGCATTGCTAGGGAGAATACAATCTCTGGCAGTGCCTTTTTGTGTTTGATGGTAATTTTTTGAGAGTGATGTACGTATAAAACTTATAAAATAATAATATTATGTTATATAACCTTACATAAAATAGAAAAGTTAATTGTCATGAATCCTTTAATCTGTTAAAATCTCTTTAAGTTATTTCCAAAAATAGGGGGTATGGAGATATGACAATAAAAAGTCGCGCTTTAATGTCAGTTTTTATCGCATTGGTGGTGGTTGGATTGGTAGGTTGTGGAGCAAATAACAGTAAAGCTGGTAACGAATCCCCGGCAGAGAAAATTAAGTTTGCCAGTGATGCCAGCTACGCTCCTATGGAGTACATGGACACGGATAAAATCAAAGGATTCGACATCGATTTTATTAAGGCAGTTATGGAAGAAGCGGGAATAGACTATGACGTAACGAACACAGGCTGGGAAACGATGCTTCAAAGTGTGAAGCAGGGAACGGAGTATCAAGCAGGGCTGTCTTCAGTATCCATTACGGATGAACGTAAAGAAACCTATGACTACTCCATCCCTTATTTCGAATCTACCAATATGATCATGGTTAAAGAAGGCAGCGACATCAAAAATGCACTTGATCTTAAAGATAAAGTAGTTGCAATACAAGGGGCCACAACTGCAGACGACCTGATGAGCGGAATAATGGGCGTCGACAACCCTAACTTGAAACGTTTTGACAGCAATGCGGTGGCATTGATGGAACTGAATGGCGGCGGAGCCGATGCGGTCGTAGCGGATATTGCCATTGTACGTGAATACATGAAAAACAATCCTAAGCAGAAGCTGGTGGGGATTGTAGATACGGAGAACTTCGGAGCGGAATATTACGGCATTCTTTACCCTAAGGGCAGTGAGTTAAAAGCGAAACTGGATCCGGCTATTAAGAAGGTATTGGAAAACGGAAAGTACACGGAAATCTACAAAACTTGGTTCGGCGAAGAACCTAACCTGGATAGCTTATTGAACGCAAAATAAGGAAAGAACCTAATAAGCATGCGTAATGATAGCTATTGCGCATGCTTATTTTTTTAAAGAGAGATGACATAAAGAAGAGAAGGGGAGAGTCCTATGGATTTTAGAATGGACATTATTATTCATTATTTGCCCGTCCTTTTAAAAGGGACATTGCTGACTATCGGTATTTCTGTAGTTTCTATTTTATTTGGTTCTATTTTGGGACTGGGGATCGGATTTGGCAAAATGGCTCCTAAATGGTATTTGCGCTGGCCTTTTCATTCATATATCAACTTTTTTCGGGGAACACCACTGTATGTGCAGATTCTGATTGTTCACTTTGGAGTGATTCCCCCGCTTTACGGCAAAACCAACGCCCTAATCACTGCGTTTGTCGCTCTGTCGCTTAATTCGGCTGCTTATTCGGCTGAGATTTTTCGGGCGGGCATTCAGTCGGTTGATCGTGGGCAACGGGAAGCCGCTATTTCACTGGGGATGACTAATCGGCAAGCGATGAGATTTATTATTTTACCGCAAGCGATCAAACGGATGGTTCCGGCTTTTGGTAACGAGTTTATTGTGCTTGTGAAAGACTCCTCTCTTCTGGCTTTGGTGGCTGCACCGGAAATAATGTATTGGACCAACACGATGAAAGGGCAATATTTGCGGATATGGGAGCCTTATTTGACAGCGGCACTTATTTATTTCATTCTTACCTATTCTCTTAGCAAGCTGCTGAATTACGTTGAACGGAGGCTGAAATAGGATGGAGCCTATGATTTCAGTACGGAACTTACATAAATCATTTGGAACAAATACGGTGCTGGCCGACATAAGTATCGATATTTTCAGTCAGGAGGTAGTGGTGGTTATTGGGCCGTCCGGATCGGGTAAATCCACCTTTTTGCGTTGCCTTAATTTACTGGAGCAGCCGCAGGGGGGCGAGATTGTAATTGAAGGCACTTCTTTGATGGCGGCGAGTACGAAGATTAACGATATCCGTACAGAGCTTGGGATGGTGTTTCAGCAGTTTAATTTATTTCCTCATATGAAGGTTATAGAGAACGTTATGCTGGCACCGGTTCAGGTGCGTAAATGGTCTCCGGATAAAGCGCGGCAAAAAGCGCTGGAGCTGCTGCAAAAAGTAGGTCTAAGTGAAAAAGCAGAGATGTATCCAGCCTCATTGTCTGGGGGGCAGGCTCAGCGGGTAGCAATTGCAAGGGCGCTGGCTATGGAGCCCCAAATTATGCTCTTTGACGAACCAACCTCAGCGCTTGACCCGGAGATGGTGGGGGAAGTGCTGGCGGTGATGAAGGAGCTGGCCCGTGAGGGGATGACGATGGTCGTGGTGACGCATGAAATGGGCTTTGCACGTGAGGTGGGAGATCGTGTGCTGTTTATGGAACAAGGTGAGATTGTGGAGGAAGGAAGTCCGGAGCAGCTGTTCGGAAATCCTGTGCAAGAACGGACACGCTCCTTTCTATCAAAGGTGCTGTAATTTTGTGGAAAGTAGAATCTTGTTATTTTATCAGGTATATTAGAAGAGTAACGGTTATTTCAGGGATTTATATGCAAAATCTGTCGGAACGTGGAGAGGAGGCTCTGGGGATATCTTTTGTTATCATAATCTTGCAGTGATAGAGGGAGAATACGATGAGCACATTTAAAAACTGGTTAAACACAACCAAAAGCGGACTAACAGATCAAGTGAAAAAATTCAAAAATAAAGATTTTATGAATGCTGTAGTTGCGGGCTGCGCTTTGGTGGCTGCGGCTGACGGTAAAATAGAAGAAGCAGAGAAAAATAAAATGGCCGGCTATATGAATATGAGTAATGAATTGAAGGTATTTGACATGAGAGATGTCATTGCTCAATTTAACTATTATGTAAGCAACTTCGAATTCTCACCGGAAATAGGGAAACAAGAGGCTTTGAAGGCCATCGCAAAGTTTAGCGGCAAACCAGATGCAGGACGTTTAATCGTGGGCGTATGCTCGGCAATTGGATCGGCCGATGGCGATTTTGATGACTATGAAAAAGCAGTTGTGCGGAATATTTGTAGCGTCTTGGGATTAAACCCTAGCGAATTCAGTTTATAAATTAGGTGGAGTCATAGATGAAAGTTCGTTGAAACGTAATTTAATCTTTATCGTATCACTGATATAACACCTAAAAGCTAGACTAACAGATAATGATTTTTATCGGAAACGGAGGTACGTTGATTTGGCTGGAATTAATCTGGTAAAAGGTCAAAAGATTGATTTGACTAAAGGTAATGCGGGCTTGTCCAATGTAATTGTGGGCTTAGGCTGGGATCCGATTGAAGCCTCGCGGGGATTCTTTGGAGTCAAGAAACAGGCGAATGTCGACTGTGATGCCTCAGCACTGCTATTAAATGAGGAAGGTAAGCTAACTAAGAAGGGTAACCTGATCTGCTTCCACAACAAGCAAAGTCCTTGCAACTCGGTTATTCATTCCGGAGATAATCTGACGGGTGAAGGCGACGGAGATGACGAGCAAATCATGGTTAATTTGAAAGCCATTCCTGCCGATGTTCACAAGGTTCTGGTTGTCGTTAACATTTACGATGCAGTGAATCGCAAACAGGATTTTGGAATGATCAAATCAGCGTATATTCGGGTAATGAATGCTGCCGGGAATAATGAGTTGATTAAATTTAACTTATCAGACAACTACACAGGTTTTACGGCACTTATTTGTGGAGAGCTTTACCGCCAAGGTGGGGAATGGAAATTCGCTGCAATTGGTGAAGGCAGCCACGCCGCTCATATCAATCAACTTGCAGAACGCTACGTATAATCCAAATATAAGAAAAGAGGTATGTAATCATGGCAATTAATCTATCCAAAGGTCAAAAGATCGATTTAACGAAAACAAACCCAGGTCTATCCAAAATCACAGTAGGTCTTGGTTGGGACACTAATAAATATGACGGCGGAAAAGATTTCGATTTGGACGTATCCGTCTTTTTGACCAATGCTAGTGGTAAAGTTGATAAAGAAACAAACTTTATTTTTTTCAATAACAAGCAAAATGAAAATGCTTCTGTTGTTCATACCGGTGATAACCGTACAGGTGAAGGCGATGGTGATGATGAGCAGGTTCAAGTGGATCTTCAGAACATCCCTGCTGATGTAGACAAAGTAGCTTTTACTATTACAATTTATGATGCTGAAGCAAGAAGTCAAAACTTCGGACAAGTTTCCCGTTCTTATGTACGTATCGTAAACGATCTGAACAATGAAGAGCTGATTCGTTTCGACCTCGGTGAGGATTTCTCTATTGAAACTGGTGTTGTTGTAGGCGAACTGTATCGTAATGGTGCAGAGTGGAAGTTCAATGCCATCGGCAGCGGCTATAAAGACGGCTTGAGCGGTTTGACTCGCGACTACGGCCTGCAATAAATTTCGTTGTATATGCCAAAGATGAACCAAATGAATAATGAAGGAAGGTTTTGTCAGTGACGATCAGTCTCTCTAAAGGACAACGGATTGATCTTACCAAGACTAATCCGGGTTTGACTAAGGTAGTAGTAGGATTGGGCTGGGATACTAATAAGTATAGCGGCGGCCAAGATTTTGACCTTGATGCTTCAGCCTTTCTACTGCATGAAGATGGTAAAGCCAAGGGCTCCGATGATTTTGTATTCTACAATAATCCCTCGGGTGGCGCAGGTTCTTTGACTCATACGGGGGATAACCGTACGGGTGAGGGGGACGGAGATGATGAGCAGATTGTTGTTGACTTCAGCAAAATCCCTGCTCATATTCAGCGCATCGGAATAACGGTAACGATCTATGATTACGAAACTCGGGCACAAAACTTTGGACAAGTCTCCAATGCCTTTGTACGTGTGGTAGATGCTTCTAATGATCGTGAAGTGCTTCGCTTTGATCTGGGTGAAGACTTCTCAACTGAAACAGCTGTTGTATTCTGTGAGTTCTACCGCAATGGTGCGGATTGGAAGTTCCAGGCGATTGGAAGTGGCTTTGCCGGCGGTCTAAGCGCTTTATGCAGAAACTATGGACTGGACGCGCAATAGCATCCAAGTGGGCGGGGTCATTACCGATCCTGCCCTTTTTCTAAATATTTAGAGCAGTACAGACTCCACTTTGTGGGGTTCTTTTTTACAAAATTATGGGTTGGTTTACTCCATTTATAAAGGTGGCGTAAGAATGAGTGTTAACGTAGTCAAAGGGCAAAAAGCTGATCTGACCAAAGGCAATGCTGGACTTCATTCTATAATCGTAGAAATCGGCTGGAATGCTCCGGCTGCTCTGGAGATTGATAGCTCTGCTTTCCTGCTTGGATCAGAGGGTAAGGTAAGTAAAGACGAGGATTTAATATTTTATAATAATCCAGCCACTTCTTATATTAGGTATAAGGATGTGCCAGGATTCAATGACCGCAAGCAATTCGAAGTTCAATTGGATAAGATTCCTTCCGATGTGATGAAGATTGCCTTTACACTTACCATCTATGATGGGGAGAAAAGGGGTCAAAGTTTTGGGCAAGTAAGTCAGGCCTATTTTCGGATTCTGAATCAAGTAACAGGTGCGGAACTGCTCCGATGTGATCTCGACAATCTTTTCTCCGTGGAAACGGCCATTGTGGTAGGGGAATTATATAGATATAACAGTGAATGGAAGTTCAGTGCCATTGCAGCGGGGTTTGCCGGAGGTTTGAAAGAGATATGCAGCAACTTTGGTATTGAAGCGAATGAGGAGCCTGCTCCTGCTGCTCCACAGCCGGAGGTTAAGCCGCAGATTCCACCACAAATCTTCGCAACGCCGCCTGCGCAGCCAGTGAAACGTGAAGAGAGCCCTCCACCCACACCTCCGCCTTCGCCAATAAATCTCAACTTGAAGAAAATCGAGCTGAAGAAAAAAGGCGATTCCATCAATTTGAAAAAATCAGCCAGTGGTGATTTAGGGGAAGTGTTGATTAATCTCAACTGGAACCAGAAACAGGGCGGACTCTTTAGTCGTAAAAATGGCGTAGATCTAGATCTTGCTTGTCTGTATGAACTGAAGAATGGCAGTAAAGGAGTGGTACAAGCGTTAGGCAATGCCTTTGGCTCCTTAAATCAACCTCCTTATGTCATGCTTGATGGGGATGATCGTACAGGCTCCGTAACTACTGGTGAGAATTTGCGTATAAATGGTATCAAAATTTCCGAGATTGAACGCATTCTAGTGTTTTCCTTTATTTATAAAGGGGTAACCAACTGGTCGGAGGCCGATGGGGTTGTCACCATCAAACAAGGCGGAGGACCTGATATCATTGTAAATTTGGACGAGCATAACAACCGAAAAGGGATGTGTGCCATTGCGTTATTCCGGAATGTAAGCAATGAAACATTTAGTGTTGAACGGCTGGTGCAATATTACAGTGGTCATCGTGAGATGGATGAAGCCTATGGATGGGGGCTGCGCTGGGTTGCGGGCAGCAAATAATCGATTTTACCGGAGGCGCAAAGTGTAATGGATTGGTTCGCAGATTTTTTTAGAAATATTAGTGAGAATTACGGGCATTTTTTCTCATGGAGTGATGTAGTAGGCACGCTCTCTGATCCTGTGAGCTGGGGGATTATCGGAAGCTTAATTCTACTAGAAGGTTTGCTCTCTGCAGATAATGCGCTTGTGCTTGCCGTTATGGTTAAGCATCTACCTAAGGAGCAGCAGAAAAAGGCACTTTTCTACGGTATCTTAGGGGCTTATTTGTTCAGATTCCTGGCCATTGGACTAGGGACATTTCTTATTAAGTTTACTTTGGTTAAGGTTCTTGGTGCACTGTATCTCTTTTATATCGCATATAAAGGTTTATTTAAGGGCAGTGGCGAAGAGCATACGGAGAATAAAGGCACTTCTTTTTGGAAGACGGTTCTCCTTGTTGAATTAATGGATATTGCTTTCAGTATTGACAGTGTCATTGCTGCATTTGGACTTAGCGATCAGGTTTGGGTTCTCTTTATGGGTGGTATATTAGGAGTTCTGATGATGCGCGGAGTGGCGCAGGTATTCTTGAAGCTTATTGATAAATTCCCTGAATTGGAACAGGCAGCGTTCCTGCTTATCGCCATTATTGCGGGTAAGATGCTAGCGGGTGCTTTTGGCTTTGAATTGCCGCATGTCGTATTCTTTACAATCCTTATAGCGGTATTCGTGGGTACGATCCTCTACAGTGCTAGACGTAAGAAAAAAGATGCCCACAAAAGTGCATGATTAAAAAAGTAATTGCACCATAGAGAAGTCGGAGCCGATCATGCAAGAATAGAAACGCCTGCTTCTTTCAGGTAATCGTATATGTTATAGCGTAGGCCTTCACTTATATTTGAGAGAGCCAAGATGCCATCCCAAGGGACAGTATTGCCGGTTCTGACACTCTCTATGAGGAGAGGTCTACGCTTGTTTTGCTTGGCTTCGCAAAACTATAAGGGGGAACCGATTTGAGATACTTCGATTACCTGACGAAAGAACAAGAAAACTCTTTGTTTTACACTCCGCCTATCTCATTTGATCATACCACGAACAAGGAACTGCTAGCCTACGCTGTCGGCGCTGCCCTCTATATGCCGGCTACCCGTGCAAGTGTTGCAGAAGACATCATTAAGCTCAAGAATGCAGGTCTGGTGACGGTTATTATAGATCTGGAGGACGCAATCGGAGATGACCAGGTTGACAATGCAGAGGAGTCTATTATCCAGCATCTTATTTATCTAGCTGCTTACGCAGAAAATGAGCTGGATTCGGCAAACAGCCTCCCGCTTCTTTTTATACGAGTACGTAACCCGGACCAACTCCGGCAAATGATTTTCCGCTTGGGATCCTTGGTAACGATGTTAACAGGGTTTGTTTTTCCTAAGTTCTCTGTGGACAATGGAATTCAATATTTTGAAACGTTAGCTGAGTACAACAATACGCGTGGTTATAATGATCCTGTGCTTTACGGGATGCCAATCTTGGAAACTGCACCTATTATTTATCGGGAAAGTCGAGTGGACAGTCTGCTATCTATCCGTGATTTACTCCGTAATTACCGTGAACTTGTCCTAAACGTTAGAATTGGGGCAACGGATTTCTCCAGTCTGTTCGGACTGCGTCGCAGTCCTGATGTTAGTATTTATGATCTTACTCCTATTCGTGACTGTATCTCGGACATTATCAATGTGTTTGGGCGGGTTGAAGAGGGATATGTGATCTCAGGACCCGTCTGGGAGTATTTTGCGAATAAAGGCCATCGAGTTCTCCGGCCGCAGCTACGGCAGACGCCATTTGAGGATACTTACGGCAAAAACGGCCGTGATATGCGGAATAGCTATATTTCGAGCAGTGTAGACGGGCTAATTCGTGAGGTTATTTTAGATAAAGAGAATGGAATTGTAGGCAAGACGATTATCCATCCTTCTCACCTCAGACCTGTTCAGGCGATGTATACGGTTATGCATGAGGAATACGTTGATGCTTTAAGCATTGTAGAAAGTAATGATGGCAGTTTGGGCGTGTTTAAGAGTCAATATTTTAATAAAATGAATGAAATTAAGCCCCATCTCAATTGGGCAAGACGAACTTTACTACGATCTCAAATATACGGGGTGTTACATGAACAACAGCATTTTGTCGGATTATTACCCGAAAACGAATTTACGCACGTATAACATAGTCGAGAACCTGCAAGTGAATGTAACCGAAACCTTTAACCCCTTTCATATGCCTCTGGATTCTTTATTCTCTATGGCGGCGCGAATTAATAAAAAGCGGACTTTTCTGTTTGTCAGTAAGGTGCTTGGCAAGCATATCCCCGTCGATCCGTATACTTCACTTCTAAGCGGAGCAGCGTTGGCGCTGCTGTTATATCAGGAGATGAACGGTGATTCCGTGGACAGTGATCGTATGACAGAGTTATTGGATATGGCGGTTCATGGGCTGATTCATCCTGAATTTGCTAAGGAAGCCTATCAACATTTGCTAGCGGCCCAGCTGGTTTTGCCCAAGCCTGTGGTTTTTATTGGATTCGCAGAAACGGCAACTGCACTGGGTCACAGTGTGTACAACATCTTTGCTGAGCAGGCATCATATATTCATACTACGCGTGAGCATATTCCTGATTTGGAGTCTGTTGTAAGTTTTGTAGAAGAACACTCTCATGCGGTTGATCATCTATGTTATGCCTTGGATACCGAACTCTTATCTGGGACAGAGCCTATTATATTGGTAGATGACGAGATAACGACTGGGAAAACCGCGATCAATACGATTCGGGATATTCAGTCAAAGTTCCCGCGGGAGGAATATGTGGTAGTCTCTCTTCTGGACTGGAGAAGCGGCAGCAATCTTCAACGCTATAGTGATCTTGAGCAGGAGCTGGGGATTCGCATTAAGTCGTTATGTCTGCTGCAAGGGAATATTGAAGTGATAGGTTCACCAGTATTTAATAAGGATACAGAGCAGCTGGATAGAGAGGCTGCTGTAGAGTGTGAGGTTGTAACCACTTATGCTCCAGATGGAATGGAACGACTGGAGGTATCCTCTATCGATTCATATGGTGAGATTAACACAGCGCCGTATATGAAATATAGTGGACGTTTCGGAATTGTGTCGCAGGATAATCCGGGGCTTGATCAGGGTGTGAAGCGAATAGCTGAACAGCTGCGGCAATTGCGTAGAGGACAGAAAGCCTTGGTAATGGGCGTAGGGGAATTTATGTATCTTCCGATGAGAGTGGCGGCGGAAATGGGGGAAGGGATTGCTTATCAGTCTTCCACTAGAAGTCCAATCCACCCTGAGCGTCGACCGGATTATGGGGTGCATAGTGCTGCTGCCTATCCTTCAGCCGGCGACCCGGAGATCACAAACTTTATCTATAATGTAGCTCCTGATCAATACGATGATATATTTGTGCTGATTGAGCGTGATGTACCGCATGAACGTATGAAACCTATGCTTGATATACTGAAGAAACTGGCCCGCCATAAAGTGCATCTTATTGTACTGACCTCGGAAAGAAGAAGTGGAGGCCCTACCAATGAAGGGAACAGTAACTGAAGAAATTCTAAACAGAAGTATAGCCGAACCGGTTCCGCTAGGCAGCTATTCTCCATCAGATGTTATATTTTTGCTTAAGGATCTGAGTGATGTTTCACTGGAGCGGGCGACTGACGAAAGAGAGGCCGCCATTCAATCAGGTGTACATTACTCTGAGATGCTGCCCGTGGAATATCAGCCTACTGAGCAGTATATTGAGTTATTTCACGAGACGCTGGAGCAATCTGCGGAGAAGGTCGCTCTAGCAGTAGCGGTAGTCTCTGAGATGATTGTCGCTCAACGGGGACTTGATACGGTGTTAGTCTCTTTGGCAAGAGCGGGAACACCAATTGGTGTACTGATTAAGCGTTATATCCAAGAGCGATATGATGCTGATTTGCCGCATTATAGTATCTCTATCATTCGGGGCAAGGGGATTGATGAGAACGCAATCCTCTATATTCTGCAAAAGCACGGGCTTGACGCTGATTTGCAGTTTGTCGATGGATGGACGGGGAAAGGAGCTATTCGCCAGGTATTGATTGAAGCGTGCAACAGCCTGTATGAGAAATATGGCATTCGGCTAAATGATGACCTGGCCGTATTGGCTGATCCCGGGAACTGTTCAGGCACGTTCGGTACTAGAGAGGATTATCTTATTCCTAGTGCATGCCTCAATTCTACGGTCTCAGGGCTGATGAGCCGGACAGTGCTGCGCGACGATTTAATCGGTCCGGAAGAATTCCATGGGGCTAAATTCTACAAGGAATGGCTCGATACGGATGTATCTAATGTATTCATTGCGGCGATCTGCCCGTATTTCTCCTCCGTTGCGGAAGAAGCACAAGCGATTGCTGAACAGATGCAGCAATCCCCGCCAGAAATTACATGGCAGGGGCTGCGTGATATTCAGAGTATTCAAGAAGTGTTCGGCATAGATAACATCGATTTGGTCAAGCCCGGAGTCGGAGAAACAACCCGAGTGCTGCTGCGCAGAGTACCGTGGAAGATTCTTGTCGATACTATGGATAATCCAAATCTCCGTCATATTATTCTCTTAGCAGAGGATAGGGGGGTTCCAGTAGAAGTATTCCCTGGACTCACCTATTCCTGTTGCGGAATTATTAAACCGCTGAGAGGTGAGACGGAATGATCTATGCCAGTGATTTGGACCGAACGTTAATCTATTCCCTAAATGCAATTGGTGTCCCGGAGAATACTCCGGGCCTGGTTCCTGCGGAGGTTGTGGATGGCAAGACGGTTTCATACATTTCCCAAAAAGCATTGGCTGATCTGATGGAGCTTACTTCCCGTATTATCTTTATGCCCGTTACAACACGTACAATCGCGCAGTATAAGCGTATTAATCTGTTTCAAGACACGATTATTCCAGACTACGCGATTACTAGTAATGGCGGGAATATTCTGATTGGTGGCGAAGTGGATAAGAGCTGGAGAGCTTCTGTGGGCAGGCTTGTTCAAAATGAATCGGCTGCGGCAGAAGAAGTTAGAATGCACGTTAGGTCTGTAGTGCACGAGGAATGGATCATTAGTGAGCGGTATTGTGATGATTTATTCTATACCTTTGTGGTAGTGCGTGATTTATTACCTATGGATGAGATTACGAATCTGGCAGAGCGATTATACGATTTGGGCTGGCGGGTATCCTTACAAGGGCGCAAGCTATATGTCGTTCCTGCCGCTGTAAATAAAAGTGATGCGATTGTTCATGTACGCCGGACGGTTCGGTCAGAACCGATGGTAGCATCGGGAGATTCCTTGTTGGATAAGAGTTTACTAGAAAGTGCGGACTATGCGATTGCTCCTTGTCATGGAGAAATATTTGCAGAGCAGCAAAGTGGTCTTGTAAAATCAAGGTATCCCTTTACGAAGCAAGCGGGTGTTTTTGCTGGTGATGAAATTCTACAGTATGTAAACATGATCTATAATAACTTAACCGTATTGGGAGTTGGGCCACTATGAAAAAGGTAAACATTTATTTCAATCGCTGGTTTTCCGTCGCTTACCATTATATGAATCTCATCCGCAATAATGAGGATGGCGTTCCTGTACAAATCTTCGCCACGCACCCAGATATTCACCATATGTCACTTCAAGGGGCTGATGTTGCTGGGACTGAACCGGCACTGACTGGAATAGAATATGTTCAATTTTGTGTGGATTTCTGTCGCCGCAATGAGATCGATATCTTTATTCCACGGTTACATATGCTGGATATAGCTTTGCATGCTGCTATGTTTGATGCGATTGGTACCAAGGTTCTGGTCTGTAGAGATTTGGACTTGTTGGAGACCATCATGGATAAGGGTAAGTTCTACGAAAGTGTTAAGGAAACCGGGATTATGACAATTCCTGATTATCATGTGGTCAGTACAGCAGAGCAGTTCAAAGAGGCTTATCATGATCTTGTAGCCAAAGGGCATCGCGTATGCTTTAAACCTACGGAGACAGAGGGGGGCCTCGGCTTCCGTATCATTGATAACACACGTAGTCCTCTGCAGGAGCTGTTTGGTCATGTAACACCGCTGATATCCTTCGAAGAGGCTTATCGTATTCTGGGAAGTGAAGCTACATTCCCTGAACTTATGGTGATGGAATTGCTGGAAGGTTATGAATACAGTATAGATTGCTTGTCAGATGAGAACGGCAGACTGTTAGCGGCTGTGCCCCGTCGTAAAGCTGGTGGCCGTCTGCGGCTGATGGAGCATATTCCGGAGCTGGAGGAGATTGCTTCTCGGGTAGCAGAGGTATATAAAATACCTTTCAATTTCAATATTCAAATGAAGTATAGTGGTGGAATTCCTAAACTGCTGGAGATTAACCCCCGGATGTCTGGAGGTCTTCATATTTCTTGTCTGTCTGGAATTAACTTTCCATACCTGGCTGTCAAAAGTGCACTCGGCGGAGAGGTCCAGCCTGCGGAGTTCGGCGATAATGTGCTTGCCAGCCATGTAGAGCAGCCGCTAATTATGAAAATAAACGGCGAATCCGTAATTTCGGATCCCGTGAATTGAGCGTTCGCAATCTCGCTCACAAGAGGTGAGAAAAATTAAATTTAAATCGAAAATATTGCTGTATGCCGGTATTGGCTATGTTGTCGCTGTATTAACGAGCTCTTTTCTGCCTGAGTTACTCTCCTTGCTGTTGCCTGTAGCAGGTGCTGCTGTAGGGGTTCTTGCAACGAGAAGTCCGAGAACCAACCTTCCGGCTGAGGTGCTGCCAGCAGGTCCAGAGACGGTACCTATTGCTCCAGCTCCCTCTGCAAATGCTCCGCAATTAAATAGTGCGGCAAATAATGCTGCACCAGGTAATCCGGGCAATAGTGGTAGAACTGAGGCCGAACCAACGAAGATTGGACCGGAATTTGCTCCGGTAGTTGAGTATCTTAGCATTCTGGAAGATATGATTATCTCCGAGGGGCAGAAGGATACACTGGACAATGAAATTGTCGAGAAATCACTGGCGCTTTTTGCGAGACTTCAACGTGTAATTCCGCTGCTGCAGGAGCTCAATAATGGCGATATTAATCACACGGTCCGCAGATTGATTCTGAAGGATTTGAATGGTGTGATTAACCCATTTTTGCGCCTAAGTGGTGAAGCAAAGACGAAGAATCGGAGAACGCTGCTGAACGGTCTAAGAGATGTTGATTCCAAAATATCGGATATTGCTTCGACGATCGAACATAAAGACCTGATGGAACTTCAGACGAAGGCGGAACTGATTCATCAGCGGTATAGCAGTTCCGAATTATAGGAGGGAAACCCATGTCCACGCAGTTGATCCAATTAAAAAAAGAAGATGAACAAAAGGTAGTCGAAGAAGCGGCACAATTGATCGAGAAGGTATCCCAAACAGATACAGTCACACTGGATTCTTTAATGGATGATATCGGGAAGCTTGGGGTGAAGACGCAGGAAAAAGCAGGCCAAACCCTCAAACTGCTGGATCGTCCGGTAAATGACCTGATGTCCGGTAAGCGTGTTGAAGTGCCTAACATGATTATGAAGCTGCGGAATGAGTGTGAAAATCTGCAACAGAGTAAGAATGTTAGCTTTTTCGGCAAAATGCTGCGGAAGAGTCCGATGAAGAACTATGTGTACAAATATCAGTCTGTCCGCACGAATATTGATGCGATTGTTACCGGTCTACGCGACGGCAGGGATACCCTCGAAGAGAGTATTGTAAATATGCGCCAGCTGAAACGTACCTCTATGGAGGAGATCTATAACCTGCAGACCAAAATTGCCTTCGGCAATAAGCTAAAAGAGCTGTTCGAGGTGGAGATTGCGAAGCCTGAGAATGAGTTCCGTAAAGCTTATCTGGAGCGTGGTCTACGTAAAGTGATGGTTCGTATTCAGTCCATGACAGAGATGATTCTATTGTACAATCAAGCGATCGCTGCTACAGATATCATCAATGACAATAATGATAAACTGATCGATTCCGTGAATAATGCGATTGATAAGACCTCTAATCTGATCACAGTGTCGGCAATGATTGCGATGTCGCTGGCCGATCAGGAGAATGTTATCAATGCTGTAGAAGCAACAAATAAGACGATTGAAGATCAGTTTAAAGAAAATGCACGCTTGCTGCGTACGACTACAGAAAAAACGACCGAGCTTCTATCCAAACCTTCCATGTCTATGGAAGCCGTGAATCAAGCGATCGGCGATCTGCTTAGCGCATTAGACACTTCGGAACAGTCAAACCGTCGTATTATCGAGAGCTGCCAGGATTATACATCCAAAATGACGACGATCAATACCCAATTGGGCAATCGTCTAGGTCTCAATGAAGCGGACAAGCCTGAGGCGCTGAAACAAGGTGAAGCAGAGAGCCAACTGAGCAGTTTCTTGAACTAATTAGTTAAAAAAAGACCGTAAAAATATAGCAGAGCAGTGAGCCTTCGTTTCTGGGGGTTCGCTGCTCTGCTTTTTTTGGTCTAATCAAATGAAGTTTGCTGTAGCCAAACATAAAGCCCTATCCACATACATAAGTTGTCACAAGACTACATGTGGAGGAAGTGGGGATAGGCTATGGTTTTAGGCTGTTTGATACTCGTGCTTATCATCGTCGCCAGCAGTGAAAAAGCAGAAGCCATTGCTAAAATCAATGAAGACAATTAGCAAGAGGTAGCTTCGCTTCCCCGTAAGTATTCAGGGATTTTTTGGCGTGAATTGGTTCAAGTAATTTCCAGCGGGTTATTGGGTATAATAACGCAAGGCTGTACGATTAGCACATAATCAGCTGGAAATACCAAAATCCCTAAGGAGGTCACATGGAGAACGAGGCGCTGCTTCAGGTTGAACATTTAGCACTTAAGAAACAGAAGATATTCCGGCAAAGCGTAATGCGCTATATTGCCAGAGCCATGCTGGCCAGTATGTTTATCGGATTCGGTGTAATTGTAGCCTTTAAGACAGGCAACTATTTCTTTATGGAGCAATCCCCCTTTGCATATCCAATGGCTGCGATAACTTTCGGAGCGGCTATTATTCTAATTTCTTTTGGTGGTGGGGATTTATTCACCGGAGATACTTTTTATTACACATACACGGCACTAAGACGGAAAATGAAATGGTCTGAGGTTATCCGCATGTGGATCATGAGTTATATCGGTAATATTCTTGGAGCTGCCGTTTTTGCCTTGCTGATTTTTTTGACAGGACTGTTCTATAGCTCAGATGTAAACGGATTTTTGTTATATGTAGTGGAGCATAAGATGGAAGCCCCGGCAGGTCAGCTTTTCTTTCGGGCCATTCTTTGTAACTGGCTCGTTTGTATGGCTTTTTTTATACCCATGAATATGAAAGGCGATGGGGCCAAAATGTTCGCAATGGTCTTATTCGTATTCTGTTTTTTCATCTCCGGCTATGAGCATAGTATTGCCAATATGTGTACCTTTGCGATTGCGCTTGTACTTGATCATCCCGGAACGGTATCGTGGTATGGAGTGTTCCATAACCTTGTCCCCGTTACGATCGGCAATTTAATTGGCGGTGGCGTACTGATGGGGGTAATGTATTATTATGTGAATAAACCTTTTTTGGATGACACTAAGCATTAACAGAAAAACAGAAAATAATAATCCTCCAAAACTTCGCTCTTTTACAGGGGTGGAGTTTTTTTGTGCAGAAAGTTATTTTTTAACATTGGGATTATTTGATTTTTAAGGATTGAAAAGGATTAGAGGGAGAGAGGTAGAATACATAATTATGCAATGCAAAATTGAAGATTCATACAGAATGGGGTAAGGGCTTTGGATGAGACAACAGGGATACTGACGGATGAGACCATTATTAAGGCTTCCAATCAGCATTGTATAGACCAAGGAATTGATCCTGAGCAACCGCCTGTCTTTGCAAAGGGATATTCTGCTGATGAATTGGGAGCGCAGCTTAGCGTATATAGTGAAGTGATTGAGGTTATCGAATTTTTTGTCAAAAAATTTCTGTCCTCAGTAAAGGGGAACCCGATCCTAATTACGATTTCGGATGATGCAGGTTATCTATTGGCGTTCCAGGGAGATGCGACGATTATTGATCTCGTAGGACAGGTAGGCATCAAAGAAGGCGTGCAGATGAACAAAGAGGTGGGTACCAATTCAATCGCTTTAGCCCTTGAATATCAGAGGCCATTCCAGCTGACAGGACGAGACCATTTCCATCATATTTTGCATCATTTAGTATGCTGTACGGCTCCATTTTATAAAGAAAATGGGCAGGAAATCTTAGGCACAATTTCATTTATGGCAGATATAGATGTAGCCCATCCCCATTTGCTGCCTCTGCTCTGTACGATGGCTGACTCGATTGAACGTGAGATTTTGTTGCGGAGAGGAAATTCTCAGCTGCAATTATTAAATCGGATTTTGCTAGAGACCAATTACTTAGGGGTAATCATAACAGATCAATTCGGAACAGTCGTGAATATAAATGAGAACGGTTTAGCCATGCTTCATTTGGGTGGTGAGCATCAAGAGTCTGTTGTTGGAACTAGTGTCTTTGAAATTAGGAATGTGGGCGCATACTTTCAACATGTCATCATACATCATGTCGCATGTGCCGGGTTAGAAGTGATTCAGGAGAAAAACGGGTTGTTCGAGCATTATATGTTAGATGTACTACCCGTTTACGATGCGAATGGTTACTTAGCGCGTGTGATTGGAAGTTTGCGCAACATCACGGAGATGAAAAGAACGGAAGAAGTGCTGCGCAATACAGAAAAGCTAGTGGTCGCAGGACAACTGGCCATGAGCATTGCACATGAGATCCGCAATCCCCTGACTACGGTGAAAGGGATGCTTCAACTGGCTAATAAAGATTCACGTCTGCTGCATTATGATCTCATTATGTCAGAAGTGGAAAGAATGAATCTCATTGTGAGCGAGTTTCTTATTCTGGGTAAGCCGCAGGCTGCGCATTATATGACTGAACAATGTAGTACGATCCTTCTGGAAGTATTGAATATCTTCGCGATTCAGGTGGAGATGAATAATATAGCGTTGAATACAAAGATCCATTATGATGCTGAGATCGAATGTGACCGCAATCAGATTAAGCAGATTTTCCTGAATATCCTAAGAAATTCAATGGAAGCTTTGCCTTTTGGCGGGAGCATTACAGTAACTCTTGATGTGAAGGATGAATTCCAGGTGATTACCTTTACCGATAATGGAGAGGGTATGAACAAGGAAGTTCTGGAGAAATTAGGGGAGCCCTTTCACACGACCAGAGGCGATGGGAATGGACTTGGCTTCATGATTGTCAAAAAAATCGTGACTGCCCACAGAGGATATGTGGCAATAGCTAGTGAAAAGGGAGTGGGCACAGCCGTTACAATTTATCTTCCAATGGCACATTCATACCACAAATGAAACAGCAATAATTCATAATTAAAAAGACTCTTCCGCCCGGTATAGGCGAAAGAGTCTTTTTGTATATCCATTTGCATCTAAGTGTGAGGAATCACCACTTTGAGCCACCCGATGAATTTCCACCGGATTTGCCGCCGCCACCGCCCCAAGAAGAACCGCCGGAGGATTTGCCGCCACTGCCGCCTCCGCCCCAGGAAGAGCCGCCGGAGGAACGTCCCCCACCGAATCCGCCTGAAGAAGGAGGACCAGAGGACATTCGTTTACGGGCTTGTGCACGCCGCTGTTGCTCTCTCATCATGGCTAGCTGGGCCAGCCGTTCTTCCTCTTCCTTTTGGCGAATGATTCGGTTCGCTTCATTCACAAAGGAAGTGATGTGAGCGTCATAAGCGCGGCCAATCGATTCCAGTTCCTCTAGGTTGTAAGGCCGGGATGACAGCCGTTGCTCCAACTGGCTATATTCCGGCAATAAGGACAACTCAAAGCGGATTCTGGAAGACAAGCCTCTGCTGTGCAGCATTCGCTGGGTCGTCTCTACCCGGCTTTGTCCTTCGGAGAAGAGACGTTGTACTTTATCAAGTCTTTCATTTAATACATTTAGACTTTCAGAGACACCGTCATATTGCCGGCCAGCTTCATCCTGCAATGACAGCAAGCGCTCCAGCGCATCGTGGGCCTTGTCATATTCGCCCCGTTCATCACTGGTCCAGTTCTCAATTTGCGCCACTTCACCTGCGCCTTCCCGAAGACGTGTGCTCCACTCCGTCAGAATATTCTCTATAGTAGCTACATGCTGTTCTTCGAAATGTACACGTGCTTCTGTAATTCGTGCCTGCAGCTCGTCTCGCCGCTGTTTCAAATGGCTCCATGTGGTGCGGAATGTCTCTAGATCTCTACGGTTATTCTGCCGCAGCAGTGCTTGTTGCTCTGTCATAGCAATAGCTTCATCCAGAAGAAGGTCTAGACTGGCGCCGATTCTGCGCACCTCATCCATATCTCCTATACGCAGTGGCGCTTCAAGAGTCAACGATTCTGCGCGGGCCTGCTCCAGGTGATCATATGGCTTAACCTTCATATTGTGCAGTGAATTCTGTTCAATGATCCCGGTGATTTTGGCACGTGCCGCAGCTAATACCGTAGGGAATTTGTTTAGCTTATCATCATAGAGATCAACATCCTTCAGATCCTGTTCGATCTTTTCCTGACGTTCCTGTGCATCCTCGGTAACCTCTTGTGCAGCAATGGGATCAAAAAGCTCTAATTGGTCTGCCTTAGCTGTCTCCTCCGCAAGCTCCTTAAGTTCTTCTACAATTTCTTGAAGTTCATATCCGGTTTCTTTAACTGCACCTTGCAGTTGCTCTTCAAGCTCCGGCGTATCCTCTTTCAGCTCTGTAATACGCTGTTTGACATTGCGGTCAGCTTCGCTGATGACAGCAATGTGTTTCTCTTCCTCTTCAAGCGCTGCGCGGAAGGAAGCTTCGGTCAGCTGTAATTGTTTCACAGCTGTCTTGAGGGCAGCCAAGCGATAAAATGCCGGCTGAACGCCTTGACCTTCGCTTTGTAGTGCAGAGATTTCAACGAGCTTGGCAGACAGCCGCTTAGAAATACCCTCGACTAGCTCTCCCGTCTTGCCTTGAACGATCCCTTGAAAAGGATTTAGCGATTCCAGTGCCCGATTTGCCTGGACCATTAAATTAGATAACTGTTTCTGTTGCTCGCTAAGCTGCTTGCGACGACGCAGGCCCGTAACCACTACAAAGAGTACAAGGAGGATTAGAAGGGCTCCGATAAGAATCGCTGCAATCATAAACATGGAGCTGCTGGAGCGGTTTACACCATTCCCGGCGCCGACTGCGCTCCCGCTTCCTGCGGTTCCTCCAGTATTGCCGGCACGATCTCCAATAGAATGGATGGCATTAATCAAAGTCTTTGTCCCGCCAGCGAAGTCCCCTTTTTTGGCATAAGGAATGAAATAAGTGTCGAGCAGTTTTTGGATGGCTGAACTTCCCGAGGACCCTCCCTGATTCTTAGACCAAGTATTTAACGAGCTTTGAAAGTCTGGATTTAAGAAATTTAGCTCAATGGACTGGTCACCAGCGGAGATCAGCAGTAGAAGATCCCGCGTGGACAGTTTCCACGAGTCGTAAACCTTGTCTGCATACTTATCAGCTGGAGTACCGTCTGTGGAATCTACAGTGAGTACGTGGATGGTCAGGAGTTCTCCAGTAGCGGTAGCAGAAATAGACGCGGCTTCTGCGGAACTGAACATTTCAGCGTTATCGGTAACGAATCCCTGCTGTGCAGGAATTCCAGCGGCATATGCACCGGGTATCCATAACAGGCTGAGCATTAAGAATAAAGCTATATACTTTTTCAAGCTGACACGCTCCGATCTGAAGGGCTTTTTATTCTATATATTATGCTGATAATTATACTATATCATTAACCATCAGGTGACCTGGAGATACTCCTATTATTATATAGCTATGTCGGCATACCAACAAAAAAAGCCATGCTCCCAATAAGGGAACACGGCGTATATTCAGAAGCATTATCTTGTCGGCAGACAGAGAATGTATTGCAGTCTGGATTTAATTTCTTTTTGCCATTTCAAATCTCCAACTTTAACGGCAAGATTGAGCAGATCCAGATAATCGTCAACCTGTAATGTTGTTCGGGTAGAGGTAACGTTCATGGGTGATCAGTCTCCTTTTAACTTAAATATAGTAAATTGAAATTATTAACGCTTATAATAATGATAATCATTATCATCGTTTGTCGTTATTGCTATTATCCACATTTTCTATGTAAAAAGCAATATAAAAATCCAGACTTCGTAACTTTTATCATTTACAAATAAAAGAGTCCATCGAAAGATGGGGATTTGCGTATAATGTGTGGTTTTAGGAAAGAATTAGCAGGAATCTTACCATATTTTGTCGAATACTTTTTAGAATAATGCTTTAAATTCTAAATTTTTGCAAAAAGGGGAATTGGGCAATGAAGCGGTGCACAATGTTGCTTCTGATTATTTTTCTGCTTTTGCTCGTACCTCCTACAGCCGCTCACGCCGAAAGAGAGGATATAAGGTACCAAGTAGAACTGGAATATCCACCGTATAAATATGTAGAAAATGGGTATTTGACCGGGTTTGATATTAATTTGAGCACGATGATTTTTGAGAAGCAGGATTATCTTATTCACTACAGTACTGGGCAATGGGATGAAGTTTACAGTCGGCTGATTCAAGGAGATATTGAGATAGCAGGTCTTATGGCAATTACGGAGTCGCGTAACCAAGAGGTGTTATTTTCAGATCCGGTTATTAAAAACTATATTTCCATCTATGCAAGGCGAGAGCTTGAGGATGAGATCGATTTAAAGACGTTGGGAAGTTATAAGATTGGGTTAGGGAATGGACAGTATTCTGCAACCGTGCTGAACAGCAAGGTGGGGATTACAAATTACATAGAGTATGCAACGACTCCTGAAGCTTTAAAGGCTCTTGAAAAAGGGGAAATCGACCTTCTATTTGAGAATCAGGAAGTGATCGATTATCTGATTGCTGAACAGAAATTGAAGGGGAGTATTATCAAAAAAATGAGCAATCTCTACCCTAGGGATGTTGCTTTTGCAATAAGTAAATCCGCTCCGGAGCTAGTAACTTATGTTAACGAGAGATTGGATCGCCTGCATCGTTCCGGTGCTTTTGAAGAGCTGTATCAGCACTATTTCTACGTTCATTCAGATTATTATAAAGTTATGATGCGCAATAGATTTATTGTGGGAGCCATTATTCTGCTTGGTCTTCTAATCATTAGTGCGGTTTTGCTAAAAATGTATATTAATCACTTACGGCGTGCGGTTTATTCGGAACAGCAATTTTTTGAGGATGTAATAGAGCATAGCGGTATGGTGGTTTGGGCTGTGCAGGCGGATAAAAAGGTAGTTCGGTTTAACAATTACGCTGAGCGAATGACGGGCCTATGCGAGAATGAAGTAGTGGGCAAAAACATTGCGGATATGGAGGGTCTGACAGGCAGTACGGCGGCTATTCGGAATCTGCTGGAAAGAGCCGTACAGCTTGACTATGTTGATAATATCGAGCATAAACTTCCGGACAATTCGCCAGCAGCGCGGTATTTTTCATTTCGGACCACCTTGTTAAAAGGATTGGATAAGCAGGCAGCTGATATTTTTGTGCTTGTAGGAGTGGATATCGATGAGCGCAAACAAAATGAGCTAAGGCTTCAGCAAAGTTATGAGGAACTGGAAGCTACTTACGAAGAGCTGTCAGCGACAGAGGTCGAGCTACAGGAGCAATTTGCTAAGCTGCAGGTAGGTGAACGACGGTTCAGTCTCGCGACAGAGGGTTCTGGTGCTTACATGTGGGAGCTTGATTGGGAGACAGGACTGTATAATCTATCGGATCGCTGGTACAAGCTCATGGGCTATACGGAGGATGAAATCAATTCATTCGAAAATGGGGTGCTTAGTATTATTCATCCCGATGACCAGCCATCATCCCAAAAGGCAAGACATGATCATCTGGCAGGTTTAACACCTATCTACGAGACGGAATACCGCATGCGGACCAAAGATAATCAATTCGTCTGGTTTGAGGTAAGTGGTAAAGCTATCGTTGATCCAAAGGATGAAGTTGTGTTATTTATCGGTTCACTGATTGATATTAGTAAGCGGAAGCAGGTAGAGCTAAAGCTGAGCAACAGTTATCAGGAGCTTGAGGCAACCTATGAACAGCTAACAGCCACACAGCAGGAGCTTGTAGAGCAATACGATATGCTGGTGGAGAATCAAAAACACATGCATCGTCTAGCTTATGTGGATGAGCTTAGTAATTTACCCAACCGTGTATGTCTACTGGAATCTATGGAGAAATATCTGCAATGTTCAGGAGGCAAGGCGGCGCTGTTGTTCGTAGATACCGATAATTTTAAATACATCAATGATACCTTAGGGCATAAATCCGGTGATGTTCTCATTCAGAAGGCTAGCAAAAGGCTGCAGTCGTTGGTGCGTGAAGGGGATATGCTCTCTCGGCTCGGTGGGGATGAATTCGTGATTTTTATTAAGGATATAGAAGACCACGAGGATGTGTTAGACCTGGCGGAGCGTATCATGAGAGCGTTCAGGCAGTCCTTTTTAATCGGAGAGAGTTATTTGTACGTTTCCGTAAGCATCGGAATTTCCTTTTATCCGGAAGATGGGGAGACCACCGAGCAAATCTTAAAAAATGCGGATGTCGCTATGTACCGGGCAAAAGAGGATGGCAAGGGGACTTATGTGGTATATGACAAATCCATGCATACTGCGTTTAATGAACGGATGAATATAGAGAAGCATTTGCGCAGTGCCATGAATAATAATGAGTTTGAGCTATATTATCAACCGCAGGTGGATATCCAGTCTGGATTAATCTCTGGTTTTGAGGCTTTAATTCGCTGGAATAGTCCAACGCTGGGCTTTGTATCTCCACTTTCTTTTATCAAAATCGCCGAGGATTCCAGGCTGATTATTTATATTGGAGAATGGGTGCTTAGGGAATCGTGCATCTTTATGAAGGGCATTCAAGATCGTATGGGCATTCCTTACAAGATATCAGTTAACATTTCCATTATTCAACTATTGCAGGATGATTTCGTCGAGATGGTGCAGGAAAGTCTGGCTGAAAGCGGGCTAAAGCCTAGTTGTCTTGAACTGGAAATCACCGAGTCTATCTTTATGGAATCGTTTGAGAGTATCGTGAATAAGCTTCAATTCCTCAAATCCCAAGGCATTCGTATTGCGCTGGATGATTTCGGAACGGGGTACTCATCTCTTAGTTATTTGCAGCAATTGCCGATTTCTACGCTTAAAATGGATAAAACCTTTATCGATTCGCTTTCGGAAAAAGCTTACAGCCAGTCTTTTGTGCAGACCATTATACAGCTGGGACACAATATGGGGCTGGAGGTCGTTGCGGAGGGGGTGGAAGAGATCAGCCAGCTGGATTTCCTCAGAAAATCGGGCTGCGATAAGGTACAGGGGTATCTGGTTAGCAGACCTGTTCCGAAGCAGGAAGTGGTGGAGCTTTTGGAACCGCAGAAGCGTTACGGAATATAGCAGTTGATACACAGCCCTCATCTACAAGGTGGGGGTTTTTGGTGTGAAATGCTTCTGAAATTAAGGCTTTGCAAAAAAACAAGCTCCGACAGATAAACAGTGTCTGTGGAGCTTGTCACTAGCTGATGACAATTTTATTCTTCCCGGTGTTTTTAGCTTCGTAAAGTGCATTATCAGCCTGCTGAAAAGTGGAATTTTTGGAGTCTGCGCCTGTGTAATCATGCATCCCGATACTGACGGTTATGCTTTTACCTTCCATTTCGGCAAAAGGGGTATCGGCTACTTTGGCTAGAATTTGTTGCATGATTTCATAGGATCGCTCAAAGGTTTTGGTAGTCAAAATGACAATGAATTCCTCGCCACCGTACCGCGCGGCGAAATCATCAGGACCGATATACTCGAGCAGAATCGCTGCGACTTTTTGTAATACGATATCTCCAACGGAGTGTCCATAGCAATCATTTACTTTTTTGAAATTATCGATATCCATAACGGCAAGCTGCATGGAGAATGGATTACTCTGCTGGTGCTCAATTAGCCAACCTAAATATTCGTGAAAAGTCTTGTGATTATACAGATCAGTCAGGGGGTCTATCTTAGATAGACGATCCATAATTATATTCTGAATGCGTAATTCCTGTTCTGACTTAACGGAGTTCTGCAGGGATTGCATCAAATCACGTCCACGAACGATTACTGCAAAACCTGCCAAAGCAGTGCCTGCAAAAATAAGAGCGATAATGATAGTTTGGGTGATCGGTAAGTACTGGTGAATGGGTGTCCTGGTGAATAAAATGATCGTGTACAGTAGAGAAATAGCAGAAGTGGCTATCATATAACTGCTCTTCAGATAGATCATCGAGACTAGTAGCGGGAACAGCATAATTAATGATTTAACATGCAACTCATCGCTGAGATTGACGATAATCAAAACCGCAAATAGATGGCTTGCAACCGTAATGGCGAGTTGGGCCCATAGGGGCTTCCATCTGTAGATTACTTCTAGAATAATGATCAAACTCACTATGATGGAATCAGAAATCAACGAGTGCTCAATATAATCGTACCTGGTAGGGGTTTCCGGACGCTGGCTCCATAAGGATAGAGAAACAATGAACTGGATACTTAAATACACAATCAGGATGATCCAGAATGAATTGAGAAGCACACGATTCCAATAGGTCTGACGAGGAGTTTGAGGTGTGGCGCGCATAATGTGATCCTCTTTTCCAGTGGCAATATGCTTATATATTCGACAATAAGCTCAGGTTTCCTCTTGATGGCTTTCTTGGAAGCGGGAGATCAACAAGCATCTTTATAAGGGGAAGTTGCCTTGCCCGGGGAATGATTGAACGAAAAGGAATACTATAGAAAGTATTTCCTTTAATTAACTCTGCTGATATAATGTTAGAATACATAACATCAATCGAGTGGAGTGGAAGTAAAGATGCAGATCCGTCGAAACCAGATTTTCGAAGTCGTCCTGTTGCTTCTTGTCAGTATGTACAGCTTATTGATTGACATGCTCTGGATTCATAAGCTGGTGATTATTCTGCTTATGGGTTCTCTAGGATGGTTCTCGCTGAATACATCCCGCTACGGTTATCGCAAAGAAGCGCTGCTGAAGGAGTCACAGAACAAAGTGGAGCTTCTTGGCAATGAGATTGTAGTTACCTCGGATCGGCTGCATGGTGCACTTGAAGAAATCAGCCGCCATACAGAGCAGCTGCAGCAGACAGCAGATTATTCACACGCGTATGAAACGGATTTAAGGATTCGCAGCAACGAAGCTAAAGCCAATATTGAAGGGGCCTATCGGACGATGGGCGGTGTAGCCTCAGTTACAGCACATATCGAAGAATTGACGGAAAAACTAGGCTCGAATATGCAATATGCTCGGCAAGGAATGACAGCAATGGTAGATTCCCTGAGCATTGCAGATGTGGTGATGAAGGATCTGCAAATACAGAGTGGGGACATGTTAGCTAAGTTTACTACCCTGAGTAATCATATTGCGATGGTAGAGGAGATCAATACATTGATTAACTCCATTGTGAATGAGACCTCATTGCTCGCGCTGAATGCTTCTATTGAAGCGGCCCGGGCCGGTGAACAGGGCCGCGGATTTGCAGTAGTGGCCAGCCGGATTCGGCAGCTGGCTGATCAAAGCAAGAGCTCGGTAGACCGCTCCTCAGGCATCTTGCTTGACATTAATAATGGAGTACAGCAGGTGCTGGAATCCGTTACGAAAGAGCAAGTCTCAGTGGAGCGTGGGGTGAACGAGGTCGGCACGGTGAAGCTTCGACTCGATGATATCGCGTCGAGAGTAGATGAAGTAGGCAGCGCCGTGACGGAAACAATCGATGCTGCCGCGAAGCAGGGCAAGCTGATTGTAGAAGTGACAACGGAGCTGAGCGGTGCGGTGGCGATCGTGAATGAGACGATTGCCAATGTAGACCTTACGCTGGAGCAGGTGACACGGCAGCGGGATCAAATTGGGCAGCTGAACGAAGTCAGCGCCAATCTGTTAGCGGAGTCGCAATCCTTGCAGCAATCGGTTACTAGCATTGCGGGCAGAGCGGAAATTGAGATGAGCCAATATGCAGCCCGGCTTCAGGAAATGCAGAGTCTCTTGGAGACGATTTCCGCCAAGGAAGAACTTTACGCTCCAGATACTGAAGTTCATCAAGGTGTTTTGAACGCTTACATTAAGAAAATTCCAGATGTACAAGCCATTTGGTCTAATCGGACGGATGGAACCTTTATCTACTCCGAGCCAGCGGCTGGCTTGTTGAATGCTAAGCGGCGTGATTGGTGGAATGGGGCCATGAATGAAGGTGAATATGTCTCTAAACCTTACGTATCTGCGATTACGAAACGTTCTTGTATTACATTATCTAGAGCAATCCGGAATCGTCAGGGAGATGTAGTAGGCGTGGTGGGTATTGATTTAGCGGTGTAATAAAGCAACAGCAGCAAGCCCTTCTGTAGCAGAGGCTTGCTGTTTTTTTTATTCCGATGCTAACACAACTTAGCTTTAGGTAGCGCTGACCTGCAATTGCTTCCACGTTGCCTGCCAGTTTTTTTGTGCAATTCGTTTTTCATAAATAGGGAGTAAGCTTGGATTATTGTTGAAATGAGGGGTAGCCCGCAACACTACATTAATAACATCCGCAATCCCATGCGGAGCGGTTAGGATAACCTTACCGTATTCATCTAAGGAAAGCCCAAGCGCTGTAGCTGTTTCCGGAAACTTGGAGATGGCATCTACAGATGACGTATAGGGTGCAAGGTTGTTAATGGTATGCATTCTTGCTTCATTCTTAACGGACCATGGCACATGGGGATTTAAATCTCTTAGTTTTGCCTCCCATTGCTTTACCACTTCCTCATGAAGATTGCTGCCGTCATAATAAATAACATCAATATCTGGCAAAGGGGTCCGTTCTTCAAATCCATGTAAGGTATCCCAGATTTTTGAACGTACAAACCCCGCACAAACCCACCAGTCAGGTAACTGTAGCGATCTGGCATTTTCTAAAATATCCATCATCCAGGGATCATTATGTACAAGCTGAATGATATCTGCCTCGTGTTCTATCTTGCGCAAACTGCCACCTCCTAATATTCATGCTTCCAATCTGTTAATATCATACAACAAGAGTTTCAATAGAGGTATAAAGGGACAGGCTGAATGGACAGAGGCATGAACTATCTTTATAATGAATCGACATCGAGACCTTTGGAGGCGGTGACCGTGCAATATACGTTTACTATATTACTGCAATTGTTGGAAAGAGCTGCGTTATTGCTGATGTGTCTATTTGTATTGACTCGTCTGCCGCGGTTTAAAGAGGTTTTTCAAAAAGGGAGTTACGCTCCGCAAGAGCTTGCTATTGCAACGATGATCTTCAGCTTATTTGCCATTTTTGGCACTTATAGCGGAATTAATGTGGAAGGTTCGCTTGTGAATGTACGAATTATCGCCATCGTATCTGGCGGGATTTTGTTCGGGCCATGGGTTGGACTTATAACAGGCATCATCTCAGGGGTTCACCGTTTTCTGATTGATATCGGAGGGGTAACCTCTCTTCCTTGTCTGATTACGAGTATCACCGCGGGCATAGTGTCTGGGATAATCTATCGCCGCACCTCTGGTGAGCGTCGCTGGATAGCAGGCATTTTGGCGGGAATGGCCTGTGAGGCACTGACGATGCTGCTCATTCTAGCGATGGCTCAGCCGATGTCGCTGGGTGTGGATATCGTGTCCAAGATCGCTTTTCCGATGATTATGAGCCAGATTAGTGTCGGCCTGATTGTCGTGTTAGTGCAGAGCGTGGAAGGTGAGAAGGAACGGATTGCGGCTAAGCAGTCCAAGCTGGCGCTTGATATTGCCAATAAGACCTTGCCGTATTTTCGCAATATTAACCAGGAGTCGCTGCACACCATCTGCCAGATCATCAAAGAGGATATCGGTGCAGACGCTGTAGCGATTACTGATACTCGGTTTATTCGTGCCTATGTTGGTGTGGGTGAGGAGGATTATGAGACAACTAACGATATTATCAGTGAGGAAACTAAAGTAACGTTGTCCAGTGGTGAAATTACCATCCGTAATGATGATAGTGATTACGTGAATCCGCAGATCAAGTCGCTGATCATTATTCCTTTAAAGGAAAAGGGTGAGGTGACGGGAGCGCTCAAAATCTATTACACCAAAGCCCACAAGATTACCTACTCACTTCAAGCTATGGCCGTGGGTCTGTCGCAAATGATCTCTACCTTGATGGAAGTGTCGCGGGTGGAAGGCATTAAGGAAATGGCGAACAAAGCGGAGCTGAAGGCACTGCAGACCAGCATTAACCCGCATTTTTTATTCAATGCACTGAATGCGATTGCGTCCTCGATTCGAATTAATCCGGATAAGGCGCGTGAGCTGATTGTGAATCTGTCCGGTTATATGAGATACAATCTGGAGCTTACCGATGAATTCATTGATATCAAACGAGAGCTACAGCAGGTCCAGCAATACGTAGAGATCGAAAAGGCGCGTTTTGGAAGCCGGCTTAACGTGCTTTATGATATTGATGAGGTTCAGGTTCGGATTCCGAGTCTGATCATTCAGCCGCTTGTAGAAAATGCGATTATACATGGCATACTGAAGGTAAGAGGGACAGGAACAGTAACGATTTCTGTAAAAGACCACGGGGATACCGTACGGGTGGGCATTCGCGATACCGGAGCTGGCATCAGCGAGGAAACGATAGAGAAAGTCTATACTGGCGATATGCCGGAGAATAAAATCGGGCTGTTTAATGTACACCAACGGGTAAAGCTGATCTATGGGACTGGACTTACCATTCAGAGATTGGATAAAGGGACGAACATCTTTTTTGATGTTAAAAAGGAGGACCAATGAGAGCGATCATCGTAGAGGATGAAGAGCTGGCAAGACAGGAGCTGGCTTATTTAATAGAGACGCACAGCGGGATCGATATAACGGCACAGTTTGAAGATGGGCTGGACGCACTTAAATTTTTGCAGAGTGATACGGTAGATGTGATTTTTCTGGATATTAATATTCCCTCTATCGATGGGGTGCTGTTGGCACAGAATATCAGTAGATTCTCGGTAAAACCCTACATAGTGTTCATCACTGCGTATAAGGAGCATGCCGCTGAGGCGTTTGAGATTGAAGCTTTTGACTATATTCTTAAGCCGTATAGCGAGGTTCGCATTAAAGCCATGCTGCACAAGCTGGAAAATGCGTTTGCCAACCGTGGACGACAGGGGGAAGAGGAGCGTAATCCGGTCAGTGACAAGGTCAATCTGTGGAAAAATGAAAAGATTATCGTAGTGAATGCCGACGATATTTATTACGCCTCCGCGCAGGAAAAAAGTACAAGTGTGATGACTAAAGGTGAGGAATACAGCATGGCACTTAGTATTAGCGATTTCTTTCAGCGGCTGCCGCAGGATCGTTTTTTTCGCTGCCATCGTTCCTATATTGTTAACCTGTCCAAGATCAAGGAAATCATCCCGTGGTTCAACAATACGTATTTGCTGCGCCTGCATGATTTAGATTTTGAAGTGCCGGTAAGTCGTAGTAAGGTAAAAGAATTCAGGCAGATTATGCGCTTATAAATGCAATTCATTCTTCATTTCCGTCATCTCATGCCGGATTTCTCTCAACATCGGCTGGTTTAGCTACAATAAAGAGGCGATAGAAGCTCTTGTAGCAGACAACGAGAGAGAAAGAAGGAAAAGACCATGACTACGACAATGGACAGCAAAAGCACCAAACGGTGGCTAATCGTATTAGGTACAGTAATTATGCAAATGGGTCTAGGTACCATCTATACATGGAGTTTATTTAATGCGCATCTGGTAACAAAATTTGGCTGGGAGCTTAACTCCGTTTCGATTACTTTTTCTATAACGAGCTTTGCACTCGCTTTCGCGACCTTGTTCGCAGGGAAGCTGCAGGATCGTTTCGGGCTTCGCCGTTTGACTGCTACTGCTGGGATTGTGCTCGGACTAGGATTGATCCTTAGCTCGCAGGCCAATTCACTCTTCATGTTCTATTTATTGGTTGGGGTGATCGTTGGTTTTGCGGATGGGACAGCTTATATCACTTCATTATCTAATTTAATTAAATGGTTTCCGAATAATAAAGGTTTAATCTCCGGCGTATCCGTTGGTGCTTATGGAACAGGGAGTTTGATCTTTAAATATATTAACGGCGGGTTGATTGACTCAGTGGGTGTGTCTAATACATTTATGTATTGGGGTTTGATTGTTATGGGCATGATTGTAATCGGTTCCTTGCTCGTAAGAGAAGCTCCGGTTCAAGCGGCCCCAGCACCAGCGGGTTCAACGACAGCTGCAGTAATGAGCTCACCGAAAGACTATACGGTCAAAGAAATGCTGCGGACAAAAGAAGCGTATCTGCTATTTATCATCTTTTTCACCGCCTGTATGTGTGGTCTGTATTTGATCGGTATTGTAAAAGATATCGGCGTGCAGCTGGCTGGACTTGATGTACAGACTGCAGCTAGTGCGGTGGCTATGATTGCGATCTTTAATACAGCGGGACGTTTAATTCTGGGTGCTTTATCTGACAAAATGAGTCGCTTGAAGCTGGTAGGCGCATCACTTGCTGTAACTGCGGCGGCTATGCTGACCCTCAGCTACGCGACCCTGAATTTCGGACTTTTCTTCACTTGTGTAGCAGCCATTGCGTTCTGCTTTGGCGGGAATATCACGGTGTTCCCGGCCATTGTCAGCGACTTCTTCGGACTGAAAAATCACAGTAAGAACTACGGAATCGTCTACCAAGGTTTTGGTATTGGTGCCCTTTCCGGTTCGTTTATCGCCGTCTTCCTAGGCGGGTTCAAACCAACCTTTGTTATCTTTGGCCTCTTGTGCCTGCTGGCCTGCATCATCGCGATTTCTCTGAAACCGCCAGTGGCGAAGTCGAAAGAGAAAAAAGCGCTGCGTCTCAAAGCAACGGAACGTACAGCTTAAGATGTAATTGAAGTTAGAGCCAGGCAGCGATTCTCCGGTTAGTGGAGAATTGCTGCCTGTTTTTTTGATTTGCGGTGGCTTGCTGAGCTGAGACTTTTTTGGGCGGATTATCTTCAATTGGGAGAAGGAGTTTTGCTGGGATCTGAGAAGTAACTGCATTCTGTACAACTATTCCGTATGAAATAGTGAATCTTCGGATTTTAGCTGTATTCTGTACAACTAAAAACTCGAAATTTTGCTTATAGGCGAAAAAACCAAGGAAATAGTTGCACCAAATACAGCTATATCTAATGGTGGCGTGATGCATGAAAAAATAGGTGTACGAAATACAGCTAAACGTGACTACCCTTACACCAGCACCAGCACCAGCACCAGCACCAGCACCAGCACCAGCACCAGCACCAGCACCAGCACCAGCACCAGCACCAGCACCAGCACCAGCACCAGCACCAGCACCAGCACCAGCACCAGCACCAGCACCAGCACCAGCACCAGCACCAGCACCAGCACCAGCACCAGCACCAGCACCAGCACCAGCACCAGCACCAGCACCAGCACCAGCACCAGCACCAGCACCAGCACCAGCACCAGCACCAGCACCAGCACCAGCACCAGCACCAGCACCAGCACCAGCACCAGCACCAGCACCAGCACCAGCACCAGCACCAGCACCAGCACCAGCACCAGCACCAGCACCAGCACCAGCACCAGCACCAGCACCAGCACCAGCACCAGCACCAGCACCAGCACCAGCACCAGCACCAGCACCAGCACCAGCACCAGCACCAGCACCAGCACCAGCACCAGCACCAGCACCAGCACCAGCACCAGCACCAGCACCAGCACCAGCACCAGCACCAGCACCAGCACCAGCACCAGCACCAGCACCAGCACCAGCACCAGCACCAGCACCAGCACCAGCACCAGCACCAGCACCAGCACCAGCACCAGCACCAGCACCAGCACCAGCACCAGCACCAGCACCAGCACCAGCACCAGCACCAGCACCAGCACCAGCACCAGCACCAGCACCAGCACCAGCACCAGCACCAGTACCAGCACCTGCACCAGCACTAGTACCAGCACCAGCACCAGCACCTGCACCAGCACTAGTACCAGCACCAGCACCAGTACCAGCACTAGCACTAGTACCAGTACCTACACCAGTACCAGTACCTACACCAGTACCAGCACCAGTACCAGCACCAGTACCAGTACCAGCATCTCTACCAACGTCTGTTCCTGCACCATCACTTTTGCCATTCCTTTCCCTTCGTCTCTCTTTTGCGTCTAAACATTGCCTCCGTTACTGCTCAATATGTTTATTTAGAGGGTGGATAGATTTGTCGGACGCACAGCGGATTTTTTGTAACTAGGTAAGCAAGTACATCAATAGGACAGTGTGGTCGAAGCAGTGTTGGATGTGACCTGGTTCTTGCGGAACTCGGATGGGGAGACCCCGCTAAGTTTATTGAATATGCGGTTGAACTGGGAGAAACTGTTGAATCCGCATTGCCCGGCGATCTCGGAAATCTTCAGGCGGGTGTAAATCAGCAATTGCTGGGCATTACGGACCCGGGTCATCTGAATATATTCTGTCAGCGTGGAGCCGGTAATTAACTTAAATTGGTGTGATAAATAATAGGAGCTGATAAAGAACTCTTTAGAAGTCAGCTATGATTATCTGAATTGGTATAACGAGAAGCAGGATGCGTATTATACATTCACCAGCTATGGAGATAAGATTTTGACCAAGGAGCAATTTTTACAGCTGGCTGAGGAGCTATTGAAGTAGAGTTTTGAAGTTTGAAGTTTGAAGTTTGAAGTTTGAAGTTTGAGGTTTGAGGTTTGAAGTTAGTAGTTAGTAGTTAGTAGTTAGTAGATGCATGCGCTAAGTTAGTTGTATTATGTGCAATTAAAGTTCACTAATATTCTGTATATAGGTCCTTTAGTTGTATTTGATACAGTTATTACTGGTTAGATTAGTGGAAATAGACGTTTTTACGGATTTTAGTTGTAGAGAATGCAATTAGAGAAGAGGATATGAGCAGATTAGAAATAAATAAGTGTATAAAATACAGTTAAATCGTATGCAGGGAAGGCAGCAAGTCGATCCAGATATAAAAGAAGGTATCCCCCAAGCGAGAGCTGCAGGGATACCTTCTTTATATTCTTATGTCGTCGAAAAGTCGAAGAGCGTTAGCCTTCTAACAACAGTGCTTCTGGATCTTCCAGCAATTCCTTCACTTTGACGAGGAAGCTTACCGCTTCAGAGCCGTCTACGATCCGGTGATCATAGGAAAGGGCAATGTACATCATTGGACGGTTTACGGTTCTTTCTTCGTCCAGCGCGATCGGACGCAGTTGAATCTTATGCATCCCTAGAATACCCACCTGTGGTGTATTCAGAATCGGTGTGGATAACAAGGAGCCGAATACGCCACCGTTGGTGATGGTGAATGTTCCGCCTTGCAGCTCGGAGAGGCTGAGCGTATTGGCGCGTGCTTTGGAAGCGAGCTCGCCAATCTGGCGCTCGATTTCCGGGAAGCTGAGCCGATCCGCATCACGGACTACTGGAACTACAAGTCCTTCTTTCGCTGCAACAGCAATACCGATGTCGTAGAATTTCTTAACGACCAGATCTTCACCGTCGATTTCGGCGTTCAGCAGTGGATAGGTTTTAAGCGCACCGATCACGGCTTTAGTGAAGAAGGACATGAAGCCCAGTCCAACTTCATGTTTCTCTTTAAAAGCATCCTTGCGGCGCTTGCGGATGTCGAGGATCGCTGTCATATCCACCTCGTTGAAGGTGGTAAGCATGGCCGCGGTCTGCTGCGCTTCGACCAAGCGGCTGGCAATCGTGAGCCGTCTGCGCGACATGCGCTTGCGCTCCACGTTTTTGCCCTCGTCCGGCGTGGCTTTGCTCGCTGCCGGCTTCGCTGGCTCCGGCTTGCCTTGCGGCGCCGGAGCTACCGGTGCAGCGGACTGCGGCGCTGCCGCACCATGACCGGACACATCGGCCTGACCAATCCGGCCGATAGGATCACGGGCGCTAACCTCGCCGAGGTCGATGCCGCGCTCCCGTGCCAGCTTGCGTGCGCCCGGCGATGCCAATGCAGCGTGGCTGTCGCCACCTGCTGCAGGCACTTCGGGCGCGGCTACAGGCGCGGCGGCTGCTACTGCGTTGCCGCCTGCCGGAGCCGCTTTAGGCGCTTCGGCTTCGCTTTCAGCGGCCTGCGGCGTACTGCCGCTTGCGGCTCCAATGATGCCGATGGCTTCGCCAACGGCTACGTTCTCGCCCGCTTGACGCAGGATGGTGGAGATGACACCCTCCACCTCTGCACTAATTTCCAGATTCACTTTATCCGTTTCCAGCTCAGCGAGCACATCGCCTTGACCTACCGTGTCGCCTTCTTTAACCAGCCATTTGTAGATGGTTCCTTCGGATATGGATTCTCCCAGATCGGGTACTAAGATTTCTGACACAGGCCGTTTCCTCCCCAAACATAATGGTTTACGCTATTGTGATACCGTCCTCTTAAGAGGACGGTACAGCCGCTTGTACGTTCGAATTTGATTTTAGGGCTTCTGTTACAATTCTCCGTTGTTCGAAGCTATGAACATCTGCATAACCACTGGCCGGGCTGGAACGTTCCGGACGGCCGATATATCTTACGCCGGCATTCTTCGGTGCGATGGCCCGTAACCGAGGCTCGCTATAGCTCCAGCCGCCCATATTCTTCGGCTCTTCTTGCACCCAGACAATTTCCTGGAGGGAGCTGAGGGAGTTTAAATGTTCGCTTAGCTCCTGTTCCGGGAACGGATAAAGCTGCTCTAGGCGAAGAACATGCAGCCATGACCAATCCTTATCAGGTGCTGCTTCCAGTTCTGTTTGGATGTCGATAGCGACTTTACCGCTGCAGACTACGAGCCGTTTAACTTCACTTGGTTTCTGGCCAAGCAAAGATTCAGCTAATACAGGCTTGAATTGTCCTGAAGCCAGCTCGGTTCCGGCAGAAGTGCTGCGCGTATTACGAATGAGACTTTTCGGCGTCATAATGACTAGCGGTTTAGCATCTTCCTGCCCGCATAACGCTGCTTGGCGCCGCAGCAGATGGAAATATTGCGAAGCGGTAGTCAGATTAGCGACTGTCCAGTTCTCCTCAGCGGATAGCTGCAAGAACCGTTCCAGCCTACCGCTGGAGTGCTCAGGTCCCTGTCCTTCGTAGCCATGCGGCAGCATGATGACGAGATTGCTGCGCTGTGTCCATTTGGCGCGTCCAGCCGCAATGAACTGGTCAAAAATAACCTGACCCGCATTGGCGAAATCACCATACTGTGCTTCCCAGATTACGAAGGTTTCCGGTGCAAACACATTATAACCATATTCAAAGCCTAATACTGATGCCTCTGACAATGGACTGTTGTATACGCCAAAGGAGGCACGGGAATCGCTTAGCTGATGTAGCGGAGAGAATAAATCTCCTGTTTTACTGTCGTGCAGCACCAGATGGCGATGTGCGAAGGTTCCGCGTTGGGCATCTTGACCGCTCAGTCGGATGGGCGTCCCATTTTTCAAAATGGTAGCGAAGGCTAACGTTTCAGCCAGTGCCCAGTCGACCTTTTCACCCTCATTCAGTGCATCTTTACGACGTTGTAAAATGCGCTCCAGCTTCGGATAAACCTGGAATCCAGCTGGAACCGTCAACAGTTCACGATTGATCTCCTGCAGGCTGGAGATGGATACCGCTGTAGTGTTTGCCGCTGCGCGGTCCGTTTGTAGAGGAATGAAGGCTTTGGGTTCTTTTTTCTTATGATTGCCTTCCTTCATATTATCGTACGCACGCTGCAATACGCTTTCTGCTTCAGCATTCATCTTTTGTACGTCTTCGGCGGTAAGAACCTTTTCGTTTTTCAGTCTCTCTGCATAAACCTTGTAGACGGTCGGATGATTGCGAACCTTGCCGTAGACAATAGGTTGTGTGGTTTCAGGATCATCCATTTCGTTGTGACCATGACGGCGGTAGCCGATGAGATCAATTACGAAATCTTTTTTGAATTGATGGCGGTATGCGCTAGCTAAACGTACGGCTGCTACGCAGGCCTCTGGGTCATCAGCGTTGACATGGACTATCGGGATTTCATACCCTTTGGCAATGTCACTCGCATAATGCGTAGAACGGGAATCTTCACTTTCAGTCGTAAAACCAATTCGGTTATTAACAATGATATGGATCGTCCCACCATTTTGATAACCTTGAAGTTTGCCGATATTAAGCGTTTCTGCAACAATTCCTTCACCTGGAAAAGCAGCATCACCATGCATCAGCACCGCCATAGCTTTACTGGTATCAATCTTCGGCAGTCCTGCAGTGCTCCGGTCTTCTTGTGCGGCACGAGTGAAACCTTCCACGACAGGATTGACGAATTCCAAGTGACTTGGGTTATTCGCTAGTGTTATTCTTGTGCGTACGGTTTCTCCTTCACGGACAGCACGGTCTGCACCGAGATGGTATTTCACATCACCTGTCCAGCCATAGTTAATGCCTGTGGAGCCTTCGGAAGGGAAAAGCTCCTTGTTCGGAGAATGATGAAACTCTGAAAATATGATATCATAAGGTTTGCCCAAAATATGTGCAAGGACGTTGAGGCGACCGCGATGCGCCATGCCCATCAAAATATGCTCTGCACCGTCATGTGCAGCAGCGCGTACGATTTCGTCTAACATCGGCACAAGAGCATCATTGCCTTCAAGACTGAAACGCTTCTGACCTACAAAAGTCTTGTGGAGGAAGGTTTCAAATTGCTCTACCTGAATCAGGCGGTTCAGGAGCTCTTTGCGTTCTGTATTATTCAGGGGTGCTGGTGAGCTGGTGGATTCTGCCTGTCTATTTAGCCATTGCAGTTCTTTTTCTTCATGCACATGCCCGAATTCATAGGCGATAGTCTTGGTGTATGCCTGACGCATACGTTGCACGGCATCCCACCCGGTATGCACATCATTCGGCGCATTTTCCCATATAAGCGTGGCAGGCAGTGCAATCAGGTCTTCGCGGGTCAGCCCATAGGTTTCAGGCTCAAGATATTTTGCCATGGGATTCTGATCGCGTACCAGCGGATCAATTTCAGCGGCCATATGGCCATATATACGAATATTGGCGATTAGCTTGGAAGCTCTTACTGCTTTTCTAAGCCATTCGGTGTCTCCCGAGATGCGCGGCTGAGGAGCCGGTTCGCTATCCGGAGTTAGGGGAGGGGGTCCCGAATTTGTAAAAAGCTCGCGATAATTATTTTCTACGGTGGAGGGATCTTTCACAAACTGTTCATATCTTTCTTGAATGTAGCCTAAATTGGGTCCGTAATACTTACTCCAAATGGATTCGTTATAGGGCTCTTTGGCTGCCATGAATACATCCTCCTTAACGGATGAACTCCATACGTGACATTTTGTGTCAACGCTTACTGGAGCTGTGATGATTGCGGTTTCATTTCTCATCTTATTGTGCTACTTTCAGCCACTGTAATCAATTCATTCTTTCGTCCAATACGTTCGCAAAATGGTATAGGTTAGCTTGTTCTAATGAAAAGAAGGGTGTTTCTTCTCATTACCCATTCTAAAGGCCTATTAAAATGATTCTATTATCCTTATTTTTAACTATTAGGTCAGTAAATATTTATTTTGCTAGTACAATTTATTTTATGTAACGGACGAGTATCGTGATAATCGGACAAGATCTTTGAAAAAAAATCTTTTATTTTTCGTTTTTAAAATAGAAAGTAACCAGGAATCGACACACTTTTCCGCTTTCTTTTTGTATAATGTTATTGCAGATAGTAATTTTATAGTTTTTTAAGCAGATCCTTTCGTGAAAAGGGTCCAGTAAAAGGTAAACTTGCCGAAAGGAAGGGGCACAAAGTCGCGGGTCTAAGGTAGAGATACTATGACAGCCGGATTGCCTGGGGACGTAAAATCTTAGGGGGAGATTTTTTGGAAAAGTCCAACCAGGGTAGCAACAGAGAACAGCAGTTTATTGATCTGGATCAAGAGTGGGTACATTTATTATTAGCAGCTAAGAAGGCTGGCATTAAGGCAGATGAAATCCGCCAGTTCTTTCATGAGAAAACTGTGCAGATCGTGCAGTAATACATTAGAGGGGTTACATATCGAAAAAGGGCACAGCGGTTCTTCGCTGTGTCCTTTTTCGATATGATTTAGTAGAAGAGAGGATCGTACCAGATTAGTAGGAAGTATTAATCCTTTTGATCGAGCTTCCATTTCTGATAGTCCAGAAATTCTTTGAATTCGCGTTTGCTAATGCCTGAGTCCATAGCTTCCTGCACCAATCGGAACCATTCCGAATCTAAATGTGATTCCTCTGCATCATTTGGTTCTCCATAGAGTAGGGCATGAATGGATACCTGAAGCGCGTCAGCGATCTTTTCGATAAACTGGATGGATGGATTGGATTGGATGTTTCTCTCCACGTTGCTAAGATACGACTTAGCCACATCTGCTCTGTCCGCAAGCTCAGATAGGGAGAAACCCTTGTCTAGGCGGAGCTGCTGGATACGTTGGCCCATATTCTGTGGCACTATGCTGACGCCCCTCCGTAATTTTTGTTATTAGTATAGCAAATATCAATAAATCGGACAAAGTTTATTGTAAAGAGAAGAGCAGCAATCTGCTTATCCGTGGCCGGATTCAGGATCTGCTGCTCTTCGAGTATTTTATTAAATTACTTTATTGATCTTAGTAGTCTTTTTTCGCACCTTGTTTAGCTACGAAATCCCAAGTCAGTGTTAAGCTATCGCCTTGGAAAATATTTTGATCTTGGTTATTTTCCACAAATTCGAATTGGACGGAGAAGCTGTCATTGGTACCGGCTTTAATACCGGATGCTTCGGTAAAGAGTTGATCCCAACCTGTATTTTTTACGAGATCCGGATGCTGACTTTTTAAAGCAGCAAGTGTAGTCTCATAAACTACATTTTCAGGAGAGACGATAGGTACTCCTTTATCATTATTTCTAAGGAATTTAACTTTAATGAACTCGGCTAAATCCAGGTAGTTATCTCCTTTAGCATCCGTGATTTGAGTCGATGTATTCAGAATGATAGATCCGATATCGAGCGAACCATCGTTTTTCAATTTGAAGGATTTAGTTACAGTATCACCTGGTTTCAGGTTAGGAATATTAACGATGACAGAAGGGTCGGAGTTCAGATCGAGTGTACCCGCTGCGAATGTAGCTGTGCTTTGCGCAGTGTCGCTAAAGTATGCGAAGGTTCCTCCGCCGATTAATGATAAACCCAGTGCTGCAGATGCTACGCCAAGACCCAATGTTTTCTTGATACCCATAATAAAATTCCTCCTCAAATTTGTGTTTGAATTTTTTATAAAATTTATATATTGTATCTTCCGGTTCGTAAGCGGAAGTGGACAATCAACTTAGGGCTGTGTTTCTGTTGGGGACGGTGAGGCTGGCAGTAGGGCAGCATTTTTCTTTTCTAATGCAGCTACAGCCTTCCAAGAGGTATACAGAGCATAGAGCAGAAGCATCAAGCCAGGCACGATCATGAGGACTACACTTCCAGCTTTGGAAACCGCGAAATTCATAGCGTAACCGACATAGGGTACAGTGACCCCGGTATACTGAGCTACAACATTCGCAGAACTGGTAGGGTTCATGTCGGGTGCGTCGTTGTTATCGCCTTTAGTGCGATAAACAGCTTCACCAGTAGCGTTATTGACGGTCGCTTCTACAATCCGGTGAGTAATGAGCAGATTATCTTCGTTCCTAAAGGTGATGACATCGCCTGGTTTGAAACGATTCATATCCCCTCCGGGTTTTAATGCGACAATTGAGCCTGTCTGAATTCCTGGTTCCATCGATCCTGAGAGTACGGTTTTGATCTCATATCCGAAGAAAGCAGGTTCACCACCGGAGGCCTTGGATAACACTACGGCTGCCACCAGCAGAATAAAGATCACAAGCATTAAGCTCGATAAGGTATTATTGATAATTTTTTTAATTCGCATCTTATTCTCCACCTTTCTCAGGTTGAGGGTCCGAAGGAGCTTGGGTTGCTACCGGCGGGGTAGTCGTACTGTCTTCCGCCTTTGGCGTCTCTTGTGGAGCCTCTTGCTGAGGAACATCTTTTGGAATTGTGAGCTCTTCACCAATTTCCGGCTTAACCGGGTCAGTGGCTGGGGCTTCAGGTTGTTCTTTATTTGGGGCTTCCGGAGCAGCTTCACCTGACGTTGGAGGGGTTGCCTCAGCTTTCGCTTTATCCTCGGCTTCTTGTTGCTTGTTCTCCTCAGCCAAACGTTCTTCTTCCTTCTTCGCTTCTTCTTCTTTCTTTGCTTGCTCTTCTTCTAGCCGAGCTTTTTCAAGCTCTTCTAGTTTTTGCTCGCGAGTCTGACTGATCATTTGGAGTTTATCTTGAAGGGTAGTGATACCTGAGGTTGCCGATTCTTTAAGGTTAGTCAATTCGGTATTTAGAGCTTCATAAGTGGAGGTGAGGTCGCTAGAGATCACGCCATCTGGTTGAGTGAAGGTAATCAGGAATGGCAGTGGCTGTGGGAACTCTCCTTCGCGTAATTCAAGTTGTCCATAAACATCACTGGTAACTACCGAAGCGAATGGAAGACCGACATCGTGTATGGAGGTTAGGTAACTAATAACTCCATTTAAGGAAGCATTCAAGGATTCCGAGATCACACCACTTTGATTCAGGCTGCTTTGTAAATCTCTGAAAAATTGCTCATCCTTGATTTCTAGACAGTTTGAATCTAGAGAAGTCATATATCCTCCTATCTGGAAGAGTAAGGCTGCTGCTGCACTTAGCTCATTGTGGATTTGATTCCAAATTTGGCTGTTAGCCGCCAGTTGCTCGTTAACGCTATCTATTTGGGATTGAAGCGCCGCTATTTGCGAAGAAATCTCTTGTGCAGCGACATCAAGCTCTTCCAGCGACATCCCTTCTATTCCCGAAACGTCCGAGTAGTTAGCTGATGAGGAAAAGGGTTGTAGTGATTCTTTTAAAGTGAGCGCTCGATTAACATGTTCTTTGAACTCTGTAAGCAGTGCCTTGATCGAATTCGGAAATACTTCGCAAAAGCTAATCGTGCTAGTGGTTTGCGCAGCAGCTCCAAAGCCTCCATAGGTACCACCAACTTGCTGCGAGGTATATAGAAATAAGACGGAGACAGCCATTCCTGATTGCAGTATACGTAAACCAATTTTCCTGTTTCTTCTAGGTCTTCTCCTTGCTGATCTGGGTCTCAGAGGAATACCTCCCCTCAATGTCTGTTTCTTTGGTTCGTTATTATCGTTCTTTATTAAGAACAACTTCTGTAATGAATCATACATGGAATAAAACAAAAAGAAAACTGCCAATAACGCGCATTTGTACTCTATAAAGAACAAAAATGATAATTTATCTCTAAATAACTCCATTTATCGCTCGATTACTAAATATATTCGCAATAAAGAACGATCTATTAGGGTGATTCGCATAAAAATACCCGGCTCGCAGTAAAAACGCGAGCCGGGTATAAGTGGAGTAATGAAGTTGAGAATATAAATGTATATGTTACGGAAGTTTTGAACCACGTGAACTAACATACAGGTCGTACCATTCCTTACGGCTAAGCTCCAGCTTGTCCGCATCGGCACAGGCAGTAATACGCTTCGGATTCACAGTTCCAATAACAGGCTGAATGGCAGCTGGATGTGTCATTAGCCAAGCCAATACAATAGCTTCGGGTGTTGTTCCTTTTTCATCTGCAAGCTGTTGGACCATAGCTGCTGTTTGGACGATATTCTCCGGTTGATCCTCTAATGAACGCCCGCTAAATAGACCTTGGGCGAGTGGCCCCCAGGCTTGAAGCTGAATGTTCTCCATTCGACAATGTTCAAGGGTTCCCTCAGGAAAGATAATATCCTTCCAGGGTTCACGATTTACACTGATTCCAGCATCCACCCAGCTGATCTTAGCCAAGCTCATATGCAGCTGGTTTACGATAAAAGGTTCATCGCAATAAGTCTGCAGCAGCTTGATCTGAGCGGCGCTCATATTGGAAACCCCGAAATGACGAACCTTACCAGCGGCCTTCAGTTGATGTAATGCGGAGGCTACTTCCTCAGGATCCATTAAGGGATCGGGTCTATGCAATAGAAGAATATCAATGTATTCGGTCCCAAGTCGTGACAATATTCCATCCACGCTGTTCAGAATATGTTGGCCAGAGAAATCAAACGTATTAGTGCTGTCCCCAGGCTCCATTAGCTTAATTCCACATTTAGATTGAATTATGATTTCTTCACGTAGTCCTGGACGATCCTTAAAAATCTGACCGAATACCTTCTCCGCCTTGCCACGAGTGTAAATATCTGCATGATCAAACATGTTGATGCCGATAGAAAGTGCGGCATCGACCGCTTCATGCCCTTGTTTAACATTCTCCGCAGTAATCGGCTCATGGTCCCAGTCACCGCCTAGTCCCATGCAGCCTAAAGCAATGCGGCTTGCGGGAATCCCGCGCTTGTTTAAAGGTAACGCTTTCAACAATGTGATTCCTCCTTGGAAAATATGATTGCGTACTTGTAGTTATTGTACACTCTCAGAAGCCCGTATGGTATTTTTTGTCGCTGGAAGAGCGGTGTTTGGTCTCCTCTTTATTCTTTTCTTCTTGCTTTTCCAGTGTCAAATCTTCCATCGGAATCGGGTCTACATTCTGCTCACTTTCATGAAGATTGAATAGACTTTCTTTCTCTGTTGGATATTGTTCCGGGTGATCCCGTTTGTCACTATTCAGCTGATGTTTTTCTTGGGTCATTTTTACCGCCTCGCCTTCCTTTGAGATTTAATGGATATTGTGCTCGTTAATAAACGTATTTTGACTCCCTTAAACAGAAAAAGAGGCCATTAGGCCTCTAAATTCAACGGTGTCCCTACGTCTTTTAGCTTGCGTGCTACAACATCATCGTATAGGCGCTGCAGCCATTTCAGCTCAGTCAGGGTGTGCTCATATGTACCGTACATTAGATGCAGGGCAGAACGAGGCACGATGGAGATATGCTCCTCGTATACCTGATAAGCCAGATTAACCTGATGTTCTGTTTCCCGGAGACGTTCCTCGAGCAGCTTCTCAACCTTGCTCTGATCGATATGACGGGACATAGCAAGCGCCATATACATCGGATGATAGAAGGGTTCGTTTTTCTTAATTTGTTGCAGGATAAGTTGTTCGAATAAAGCTTTACCTTGCTCTGTTATGGCATAGATCGTTTTGTCCGGCCGATCACTGCTGCGGATGACCTCTAAAGCTTCTATATAACCATCTTGTGCAAGCTTATCCACAGCATAATAGAGTGATCCCATCTGCAGCTTGGTGATCCGGTCCATGGAACGTTCCTTCATCACTAATGTGATTTCATAGGGATGCATGTTCCGCTCCAGCAGTAAACCTAAAATGGCTAATTTCATGGACATAATGGTTACCTTTTGCCCTCTGATGCCTGAACAGCTTTAGCAGGAATGGTAAGACGGTCTTTTGGCATGAGCAGTACAAAGACTAGACCGAGCACTGCAGGAATCAAAGCCCACATAAAGGTTTGTGCAATAGAGGTGGATAACGCACTTGATATTTTTTCTAATATTTCAGCAGGGATCTTCGCTCTTGCTTCAGGTGTTAACGCAGCGCGTGGATCTCCGAAAGCTGCTGACTGTTCACTACCGCCAAAAGCATCGCTTAGACTGTTAGTAAAGCTATTCCGCTGAATAATCCCGAAGATCGTAATTCCCAGCGTCATTCCAAGGGAGCGCATGAAGGTACTGGTTGATGTTGCCGACCCCCGTTGACGCATATCGAAATTATGGATAGCTGCCATGCTCAGCACGGAGAAGGAAAAGCCTACGCCGAACCCAGTCAGAGCCATAAATACATTAAGCATGAGGCGGGAGGTATCTGGTGATAAAGTGCTTAGGCTGTAGACCCCTGCGACAAAGCAGACTGCGGATAGGATCATAATGTTGCGGAAGCTGGTTTTTGTTGTAAGCAGCCCCCCGGTCTGACTGCCAACGACCGTACCGATCATCATCGGCATAAGGATCAGCCCTGAGTTCGTAGCTGAGCCGCCAAATACACCCTGCACAAAGATAGGGATATAAATAGTAGCTACGATAAAAGCAGAACCATAAAATAAGCTGGTCACGCTGCTTGTTGCAAACAACCGTTTGCGGAACATAGCGAACGAGATCACAGGTTCAGCAGCTACTCTCTCAATAAGGATAAACGCCAGCAAGAGAACAGCAAAACCTACGAATAAGCCAAGGATGGCACTGGAATCCCAAGCATATTGATTACCACCAAGTTCCAGAGCGAACATTAGGCAGATAATCGCGCCAACCAGAGTGAAGGCTCCGCCCCAGTCAATGCGCTGTTTAGCGTGGGAGATCGACTCCTTATAAGAAGTTGCAATCAGGAACAGTGCAATAATTCCTAGCGGCAGGTTAATGTAGAATACCCACTGCCAACCAACATAGTCGGTAATATAGGCACCGAGTAAAGGTCCAAGTACACTGGAGATTCCGAAGACGGCTCCAAAGAGACCGGTCAATTTCCCTCTTTTTTCAGGCGGGTAAATGTCGAAAACGATGGTGAAGGCGATTGGCATTAGTGCACCGCCGCCGATCCCTTGAATGGCACGGTAAATGCTGAGCTGTGTGATACTGGTGGCAGTACCGCACAGAGCCGAGCCAATCAGGAATACAATCAATCCGAAAATGAAAAAACGTTTACGTCCGTACATATCAGAGAGCTTGCCGAAGATAGGGGTCCCGGCCATTACCATTACCATGTAAGCCGAGGTGACCCATACGATTTTATCCAGACCGCCGAGATCTGAGACTATCGTTCCCATAGCTGAAGCTACAATGGTATTGTCCATTGCGGACATAAGAATACCAAGCAGCAGGCCAACTACTACGAGTTTAAGATTACTTTCTTTAGTATGCATGCTTCGCAGCTCCTTCTTCTAAATAGTGATAGTTCTGTTCGAAAAATGTTCATAATTGGAAGCAAAATTTATTATATTCAAATTTGAATAGGGAGGCAATAGTTTTTTTGAAAAATAGAGATGTATAGCCAACCATAGAAGAATACGGCGGTAATAAAGGGACAAACTACCGGTGGAGATCATCTGTGGATGAATTAGGAATGCCTCTTGACATACCCTACGGGGGTATATTATATTATAACCAAGGAGGCTGATTCTTATGTCTACTGCCAAGAAGGAGCAAGCTGCAGAATCCTGCGACATAAATTGTCATTCTTCATCATCAGGAGAACGAAAAAGTCATCATTCGGCAGAATTCAAGAATAACTTGAATACGCGCCTCAACCGGATTGAAGGCCAGATCCGCGGGGTAAAGGGTATGATTGAGCGGGATACCTATTGTGATGATGTGCTCAACCAGCTCGCAGCGGTACAGGCGGCGTTAAATGGTGTCGGTAAGTTGCTGCTAGAAGGGCATATGAAAAGTTGCATTGTTGAGCGAATCGAAGCTGGCGAACATGAGGTTATCGACGAGCTCCTAATTACGGTTAACAAATTAATGAAATAATAAGCTAATGCTTCTAGAGCATAGCTTCACAACATTTATTGGAGGTTATATTAATGTCAAACGCTACATTAAACGTTGAAGGAATGTCTTGTGGTCACTGTGTTAACTCCGTAGAGAAAGCCGTAGGCAATCTTGGAGCAACAGCTAAAGTTGATCTTGCTGCTAAGAAAGTTTCCGTCGAGTATGATGAGAACAAAGTAAGCCTTGGCGCGATTAAAGAAGCGATTGAAGATCAAGGGTATGACGTAGTTTAGTTTGAAGCACAGTAATAAGGCTTGGAGTGATATGGGGAAGCAACCCGAAGCTCCAATGCCTTTTCTTTTAGAAATTATCATACCCTATAGGGGTATGTGGAGGCGTGGAAATCATGGATAAAACCAAAACAACAGCTTCACCAAACGAACAGCAGGCAACTGTACAGATTACAGGGATGACTTGTTCCGCTTGTGCAACCCGGATTGAGAAAGGTTTGTCCCGGATGGACGGCGTATCTCGTGCGAATGTGAATCTAGCCTTGGAACAGGCTACTGTTGGATTTGATCCGACAGTATCAGGGTTGCCACAAATTGAAGATAAAATCCGTTCTCTTGGTTATGACACTATTAAAGAATCTGCGGATTTTGATATATCGGGGATGACCTGTGCTGCTTGTTCCTCACGGATTGAAAAAGTGTTGAGCCGTACACCGGGCATAGCAGCAGTTAATGTGAATTTGGCGCTGGAAACAGCACATGTAGAATATACACCCGGTAATATCAGTCCAAGGGAGATCATGGAGAAGGTAAGCAGTATCGGCTATAAAGCTTCTCTTAAAGAAGACCGCAAAGATCATGTGGATCGTCGTGGAAAAGAAATTCAGCATAAAAAGTGGAAATGGATCATTTCTGCAATTCTTTCGTTCCCATTGTTATGGGCGATGGCGGGTCATTTCTCCTTCACCGGCTGGATTCCAACACCGGATATATTTATGAATCCTTGGTTCCAGCTTGTTCTGGCTACCCCTGTGCAATTTATCATCGGTTGGCAGTTCTACGTCGGTGCTTATAAAGCCCTTCGTAACCGGAGCGCCAATATGGATGTGTTGGTCGTATTAGGGACGTCAGCAGCTTATTTCTACAGTCTTTATCTGACCATTGATTCCTTAAGCATGAAGGGAATGAATCATACTGTAGAAATGTATTATGAGACGAGTGCTGTACTCATTACCCTTATCCTCGTCGGTAAATGGTTTGAGGCGCTGGCGAAAGGCCGTTCCTCTGACGCAATCAAAAGCTTAATGGGGCTTCAGGCAAAAACCGCCCTCGTAATTCGGGATGGGCAAGAAATGAATATCCCGACAGATGAAGTCATTCCTGGCGATATTGTATTGGTGAAGCCCGGTACTAAGGTGCCTGTGGATGGCGAAGTTGTCGAGGGATCTTCTTCTGTGGATGAGTCGATGTTGACCGGGGAAAGTATTCCTGTGGAGAAAAAACCAGGGGATACCGTGATCGGTGCCACTATGAATAAGAATGGTATCTTGAGAATCAAAGCAAATAAAGTGGGTCGCGACACTGCGCTGGCTCAAATTATCCGAGTAGTGGAGGAAGCTCAAGGCTCCAAAGCTCCGATTCAACGGATTGCCGATGTAATCTCAGGGATTTTTGTGCCGATTGTTGTGGGTATTGCTGTGATAACGTTTCTGATCTGGTATTTCTGGGCAGCCCCTGGCCAGTTCGCTGATGCCCTCGAAAAAGCTATTGCAGTGCTCGTAATCGCTTGTCCATGTGCGCTAGGTCTGGCAACGCCAACCTCCATTATGGCAGGATCGGGCCGGGCAGCAGAGCTTGGAATCCTCTTCAAGGGTGGGGAGCATTTAGAGGGAGCGCAAGGGATCCAGACCGTTGTGCTAGATAAAACAGGTACAGTGACGAATGGTAAACCCGTGCTTACCGATGTTGTGACTACTACTGGAATTGCAGCTTATGGAAAAGAAAACGCGGAAAACCGTTTGTTAGCTTTAACTGCAGCCGCCGAAAAGCTATCAGAGCATCCACTTGCGGAAGCTATTGTTGCTGGCGCCGCTGATAGAGGTTTGGCTTTGCCTACTGCTGAGCAGTTTGATAATGTGCCCGGACGTGGAATTATGGCGGTTATCTCTGATCAGCAGGTTATGGTAGGCACACGGCGGATGATGGAAGATCATCAGCTCGATATCACAGAATGGACTCCAATTATGAAGAAGCTCGAGGAGTCGGGAAAGACCGCTATGCTAGTAGCGGTAGAGGGAGAAATCGCTGGGATTGTGGCCGTTGCTGATACGATTAAACCGACCTCAAAAGCGGCTGTAGCCGCGCTTCATGATATGGGTATTGAAGTCGTTATGATCACTGGTGACAATAAAATTACAGCTGAGGCTATTGCGAAGCAGGCAGGGATCGAAAAAGTGTTAGCAGAGGTTCTGCCAGAGGGCAAAGCTGAAGAGGTTCGCAAGCTCCAGCAAAATGGAACTAAGGTTGCCATGGTTGGGGATGGGATCAACGATGCTCCGGCACTGGCTACTGCCGATACGGGTATGGCGATTGGGACAGGAACGGATGTAGCTATGGAAGCAGCAGATATTACGCTGATGCGCGGGGATTTGAAGAGTATTCCTGATGCGATTATGATGAGCCGCAAAACGATGAGAAATATTAAACAAAATTTGTTCTGGGCGCTTGCTTACAATACAATAGGAATACCGATTGCTGCACTTGGGTTTCTAGCCCCATGGCTGGCAGGAGCTGCGATGGCATTTAGCTCCGTGTCTGTTGTCTTGAATGCACTTCGGCTACAGCGGGTAAAGCTGTAACATCACTATTTAGGGAGTGGCCACAGTGCAAGTAAATAACGATACAATTTCTCTGTTAATGAAACATGCCTCTGTCCGCAAGTTTCGGGATAAGCCAGTAAGTGAAGATCAGCTTAGCGCTATTATTGGAGCAGCTCAGATGGCTTCAACCTCAAGCAATGTTCAGGCCTATAGTGTTATTGCAGTTACTGACCCGGCACTAAAGACGGAGCTTGCGGGATTAGCGGGCAATCAGGCTTATATAGAACAATGCCCAGTGTTTTTGGTCTGGTGCGCTGATCTGTATCGGCTGCGCGAGGTGACGAAACCTCATTTGCAGGGAGAGACTTCTTATGAAGATTCTGCTGAGAACCTGATTGTAGCTACCGTTGATGTTGCGCTTGCTGCACAGAATGCTGCAGTGGCTGCGGAATCACTAGGACTTGGAATTGTATATATCGGTGGAATCCGTAACCGGATCGCTGAGGTATCGGAATTGCTGGGACTGCCTGAATTGGTCTACCCGATATTTGGGATGTGTGTGGGTTATCCTGACGGAGCTTCGGGCCTGCGTCCGCGGCTTCCACTAGGGGCTGTTCTGCATCGTAATCGCTACAATGCGGAAACCACTGTGGAGCAGGTCAAAACTTACGATAAAGTCTCCTCAGACTATATGCGTGAGCGGACCCACGGCGCCAAAGACACCCCTTGGTCGGCCATTATGGCAGAGCGATTGGCACAGCCAGCACGGCTGCATATGAAGGAGTTCCTGCTGGAAAAAGGATTCCTTCGAAGATAACTAAACTTTCTTCACCTAAAGAGGCTGCCTTATTAGTAGTTCATTCTACTGATAGGGCAGCCTCTCTTTTTTATTCGGAGCCAGGAAGGTGACAGTTGTCATCTTAAAGAAATGACAGTCCATACTAATGTCATATCTTCTTTTTCCATATGATTGAAATAGATCAAACGCATTCGGAAGCGGAGGGATTACGTTATGGATAATATTATAGAAATGCACGGGGTCAGCAAAATATATAAGGATAAAAAGGCCGTAGATAATATCACCTTTAACATTGCTAAAGGTTCGATTACAGCTATTCTGGGACCGAACGGAGCGGGTAAAACAACGGCATTAGGCATGCTGCTGGGGCTAATAGAGCCTACCGAGGGTACAGTGGAGTTGTTCGGGCATCATCCGAAGGATAAAGCAGTACGTGAAAAGACTGGAGCGATGCTGCAGGAAGTAAGTGTAATGGATCGGCTAAAGGTGCGGGAGATCATTGATCTGATCCGCAGCTATTATCCAAAGTCTATGGATATGGAGTTTCTAATTAAGGCTACTGGACTTGCGCCAGCCGATTTGAATAGATACGCCGAGAAGCTCTCGGGCGGTCAAAAGCGTAGTTTGGGCTTTGCGCTAGCCCTCGCGGGTAATCCGGAGCTGATCTTTTTCGATGAACCTACAGTCGGACTTGATATTACTTCCCGGCGGCGGTTCTGGGAAACGGTTCGTGGACTTGCGGAGCAAGGAAAAACGATTGTGTTCACGACCCATTATTTGCAGGAAGCAGAAGATATCGCGGATCGTATTCTGTTATTCAGTAAAGGCCACTTAGTTGCGGACGGAAGTCCAGATGAGATTAAATCGCGGATTGTGAAGCGTTCCGTGTCCTTCCTGCCTGTGGGTGATCGCTCGCAATTGCGCAGCAACCTGCTAGACCTAGCTGCTATAGAGGATTGTTATGAAAAAGATGGCCGCATTCATGTGACCACAGAGGATACAGATGAGGCGCTTAAAGCGATTTTTGTGGCTGGACTTCCCGTGAAGGATGTTCGAATTGATCAGGGACGTTTGGATGAGGCTTTTGAACAATTGACCATGAACCAAGAGGAGGCTGTCTAACCATGAGACTAATTACTGTACAGTGTAAAGCAGAAATGCTGCGGATCATCCGTAATCCCTATTATGTGTTCTGGTCTTTGCTCATGCCCATCATGTTCTATTTCATCTTCACCCGGGTGGTCAATACAGGTAGCGATGACCTAACGTGGCGTGCTCATTATTTAATGTCTATGGCGACCTTCAGTGTAATGGGCTCAGCCATTATGACGCTTGGCATCCGGTTGGTGCAAGAGCGAACACAAGGCTGGACCACCTTTATTCGGATTACACCGCTGCCGGGTTCGATCTATTTTTTCGGAAAAATGTTCGGACAGACGATGATGCATCTGTTTTCAGTCATTTGTATTTTTATCGCAGGCTATTTAATCAATGGCGTCTCTTTATCCGCAGGTCAATGGGTACTTAGCGGGCTGTGGATCCTGATCGGTTCTCTACCATTTTTAGCGATTGGTACGCTTGTAGGTGCTATGAAACGGGTGGATACAGCCAGTGGAGTCAGCAACGTGATTTATATGGCTCTTGCTGTAGCAGGGGGCATGTGGATGCCGATTGAGATTCTTCCACGATTAATGCAGCGGATTGGTCATTGGTTGCCTTCCTATAACTATGGGAATGGAGCCTGGGAGATCGTTCGTGGATCAGCTCCAACGTGGAGTAATGTCTTGATTTTGCTCGGATATTTGGTAGTTTTTATGTTACTATCGGTCTATATTCGAAAAAAACAGGAAGCGGTGTGAATGAATGGCTGAGCGTGCGAAGTTCCGGTTATTTCCACAAAAACAGGGGTTTTTCCCTTTTGTATGGGCTGTTTATCTGGTTTTGCCCATCCTGAATTTGCGCGGGGAGACTGGAATGAAGCTCATTCTGGGCGGGATTATGATAGCGGTATTTGCCCTCAGCTATCGCCAGCTGTATTGGGTGCGGGGTGGAGTGTTTAATGTTTGGTTAATTATTCAAATGTTGATCATCGTGGTGCTTAGTGTGTTCTATACCCCCTATAATCTGTACATGGGCTTTTTCACCGCAAATTTTATCGCATATTATACGGAGAATAAAGGTTTCAAAATTGCATTTACTTCTTTTGTGATCATGATCCTTTCGGTGCTGGTCTTAGTGGGTCGTGGGATGGAGTGGGGAAGTGTGATATTTTTAGCTCCGTTTATTGTTATTATGTTGATTAGTCCGTTCGGAGTGAGGTCCATGAATCGGAATCAGAAGCTGGAGAAAGAGCTGGATCAAGCGAATGAGGTAATTAAAGAGCTGGTGAAGCGTGAGGAACGAATGCGAATCGCCCGTGACCTGCATGATACCCTTGGCCATACCTTGTCCTTGATTACGTTAAAGAGCCAACTCGTAGAGAAGCTGGTGACGAAAAATACGGAGCGAGCCCAAGAGGAAGCGCGGGAAATCCAGCGCACTTCACGGGCTGCGCTCCGTCAAGTGCGTGAGCTAGTGTCGGAAATGCGTGCGGTCTCAGTAGCAGAGGAACTGGCTGAAGCTGGAGAGATGCTGCGGACGGCAGAGATCGCCTTAGAAGTGGAAGGGGATATCTCTCTGGAGGGGGTATCCGACCTGACGCAAAATATCCTCAGCCTCTGTATCAAAGAAGCGGTGACTAATATCGTGAAGCATAGCAGAGCGGATAAATGCTTCATAGGAGTGGCAAAGCTGGCTGGAGAAGTGCGAGTTACCGTTAAAGATAACGGCATTGGCCTACAGCACGGGGAGAAAGGGAACGGCGGGCTTAGCGATGGAAATGGCATGAAGGGGATGGCGGAGCGCCTATCCCTGATTGATGGCTCCCTGTCGCTAAGCTCAGCTGAGGGTCAGGGAGCTACGCTGATCGTTGCCATCCCGCTAATCGTAAAAGATGCACAAGGGGGTGAGACTGCATGATAAGCATTGTTATAGCGGAGGATCAACGTCTGCTTCGGGGAGCGATGGCTTCTTTGCTGGATCTTGAAGACGATATCGAAGTAGTCGGAGAAGCTTGTGATGGGGCGGAGGCGTTAGCTTTAATCGACAAGCTTCAGCCGGATGTCTGTCTCATGGACATTGAAATGCCGTTCAAGAGCGGGCTGGAGGTTGCAGAAATATTGCGGAGTAAGGGTTGTCCGACCCGTATTATTATTTTGACTACCTTTGCCCGTCCGGGATATTTTGAGCGTGGAGTAAAGGCTGGTATTCAAGGGTATTTGTTGAAGGACGAGCCTGTAGATAAGCTAGCTGAATCTATTCGTCGTGTCATGGCTGGACATCGGGAGGTATCTCCGGAGTTAGTCTTTGGCAGTCTGCGGGAGGAGAATCCATTAACAGCACGGGAGCGAGAGATTTTAAAACTGGCTGGAGAAGGGCAAACCGCGAGCGAGATAGCCTTTTCGCTGCATCTGTCTTACGGCACTGTCCGCAATTACATCTCTGAAATACTCAACAAGCTGGAAGTGAAAAGCCGGATTGAGGCGGTACGGCTGGCGGAAGAAAAAGGCTGGATTTGAGGGGAGAAGGGTATTGTTATGCAAATATTTCTGATTCGTCATGGTGATCCGGACTATTCCATAGATAATCTAACGGAATTCGGGCATCAGGAAGCAGCGGCATTGGGAAAACGCATGGCATCTAGCGGTCTGGATGAATTATATGCTTCACCATTGGGGTATGAACTATCGCCCAAGGGGATTAATGGGTAATCATGTTTAAGGTGACTGATTAAGAGCGAGCTAGGATATTGTCTATGAAGTGAAAGGCCATCCCGCAGAGGATGGCCTTTTTTTTAAATACAACAAGAACGTATAAGTTCGGCACGATACATTATCCTTCTATTTCTCGCATAAGCGCTTACCGTTCTTTAGGGACATCGAAGGCATTTTTGTTTGCATATAAGAATCGTGCCCCTTGCCCAGTTCCTGATTTCCACTTGCTATTGTACTAACGGACTTAGATGCAGCTATTTGTACATTTTAAGCCTTTTGGAGGAAGTTGTGGACTCGAGAGATCTTATTTTCCATAAATGGAGGGAATATCGTGCTATTTTAGTGATATAAAGTCTCTGAAGTCCGTTAGCATCCCGGAACAGCGAAATAGTTACGAATAAGGGCTGTGGTGTCCGAACGCAATTCTGAATTCTGCTCGCAATAAAGCTACATTGGCAGATAGCAGCAGCTTTTCATGAAATGGTCGACTCATTTTAGTTTTGAGCCTACTCTATCTGAAATTCCACTCTTCACCGTGGATTTAATTTCACCTGTGAACCTTTGCCGCCTGTCTGTATGCCCGTTTCCTTCGTTCCAACTTCCTTCAAGTCAGTCACTAGTCGCTCCAATACGGCCTTGGAGGCAGCCGCTTCTTTGGCGCCGGATGCCTTCACGACTAATTGCACCGGCTTGCCGGAGCGGAGATGCTTATCAGCCTGACGGAGCTTAGTATCGTAGTCGTGCTCTTCAATATGAGCAGTAAAGCGGAGTTCTTTGACCTTCTCCTTGCTGCCGCCCTTTGCAGCTGAACCCCCACTGGCCTTGCGTGCTGAGGCTGCTTCTTTCTGCGCGGCCGCTTTTGCTTTGCCTTTTGCAGTTAGGCTGCAGGGCGGTGGGCTGCTCATTAGCGAGGTGCATACCAGATCAGCACCTGCTGATCTGGCCATGGCCAGCGCCTCTTCCCGGGAGACGATACCCAGCTTCTCACCCCTAAGTCCTGTAAGGACTACTTCGGATGCTCTGATTTGTTCATTGATTAATACTGCCACTTCTATGAATCCTCCCCTGATAACGATGATAAAGCTATCATATATGGAACTAGCTTGAGGTTCAAATGTGGAGCGTAGGATTAGCGTTACTAATCCTCTCAATTTCTTCTTTTATGATTTTTAGGATTAGTTTTTTAGATGATGTTGCTAGATATTCTCGGTTGCGCCGCTGCAATATACCTACTTGTATGAACGGTTCGCTTAGTGCAACATCTATTTTTACGATATCTGTCATTAAAGCTGTCGAATCAAGCACTACCCCTACCCCAGGGTTCTTTCTTACAAAATGAGGAATAGCAGAAATTTGGCTTATGGTGGATAAAGTGGGCTTTGATTCGAATCTCGAAAATTGCTTAGCTAACCGAAGGTAATATAAGCAAGTGCGCCCTCCAGCTATAATTGGATATTCAAGAATTTCTCGAAATGAAATATCGTCTCGTCCGCTTAAAGGATGATTTTCATCTACTATAAAAGCGATTTTCTCTTGATAGAGCGGTTCGAAATAAATGAAAGACAGGTCGGACGGCTCACCGCAGATGGCGAAATCCAGCTCACTTTGGAGGACAAGCTGTGAGAGGGAATCAGTGTTACCCTGAATGAAGTTACATGCCATCTTTGGTTTTTGCTCCTGAAACTTTCGCAAGGCGTTCGGTAGGACGGATTCCATCATGGATTCAATGCCTCCGATATGAAGTGTGCCAATTTCGTCATGCTGTAAAGCCTTGGTGAGTTCTGATACATAGTTCCAATGTTGAATAAGGTTATCGATTTCCCCTGCAAAAACTTGCCCAGCACTTGTCAGTTCTACTTCCCAGCCTCTGTGAAAGAGTTGTATGCCCAGTTCTTTTTCAAGTCGTTGAATTTGGTTGGTAATGGTAGACTGCGCATAATTCAACTTCTCGGCAGCGCGTGAGAAAGTGCCTTCTTGAAGAATGGTCTTAAAAGCCATCAGTTCTTTTAGATCCATCGATTGTCACCTCTATCGGTATAATTGATTAAGATTATTATCTTATTCAATTATATAAATCAAAATACTGAGAGTACAATAAAAGAATTCCAAAGAAGGAGTGAATTAAAATGCCTTTCATTAGAGTCAGTTATCTGGAGCAACAATACGACATTCATCAGCTAGAAGGAATATGCAGAGCGATTATGAGCGCGTTAATTCAGCATTTCCATGTACCGGAGGATGATATGTTTCAGGTTTTTCATGCGCATAAAGCGGGGGAATATTTTTATAGTAAAGATTATTTAAATATTGAACGAAGCGACGGACTGATATATATCCAAGTTACGCTAAAATCCGGAAGATCAACGGAACAGAAGAAAAGCTTTTACGCGAGGCTAGCCGAGGAATTATCGATGACGCTAAACATCAGAAAAGAAGATATATTCATTGTGCTCGTCGATACGGAATTCGAAGATTGGTCGTTTGGTAACGGTGTTGCTCAAATGCTACAACCTCCGGTTAGGGAGGCGTAATATGGCGCATCAGAAAATCGCCACAAATGTACGGGAATCGTTAGGCGAGTTCGCTCCGGCATTCGTCGAATACTCGGAAAATGTGTTATTTGGGGACTTATGGAGACGTGAGCAATTATCACTTCGGGATCGTAGCATGATTACGATTTCTGCCTTGGTGATGGGGGGCATGACGGAACAACTCCCCTATCATCTGCGCTTGGCTTTAGAGAACGGCTTACAACTTGAAGAAATCGTGGAGGCCATCACCCACCTTTCTTTTTATGTAGGTTGGCCGCGAGCCTCTTCTGCTCTAGAGGTTGCAAAGGATGTAATAGGAAAAAATAAATAACGTCTGACTTTTTAATCCCATCCGTAACCTTTAGGAACTTCATTGGCACTTGTATATAATACGGAAGAAGGGAGCGGGGGAGAAAATGCTTCAGTATATCGAGGAGGCTAAACAAGGAGACCGACAAGCCTTTGAACAGATTGTTAGGCACTTTACACCGATGGCAATTGCAGTTGCGTCCGAAAAGCTGCGTGACTATCAGTTAGCGGAAGATGCTGTGCAGGAAGCTTTCACAGAAGCCTTTTTGCATTTGAATAAATTACGAGCAGTAGAGGCATTCCCGGGCTGGTTTAAAGCTATTGTGGTGCGGCAATGTTATCGCATCTTGCGAAGAAAGCAGCGTCCTGCATTACCCTACGATGAAGCTGCGCAAGCGACAGAATCTTCATTTTCTATAGCAGATATTATTGAAAAAAAGGAAACCCAGCGGCTGGTTCACGAGTCTATAGCTGCATTAACGTCCAATATGCGGATTGCCGTTCAATTATATTATTTTCAAGGCTACTCACTACAAGAGATTGCTGACTTTCTGGGGACTTCGGTTTCGGTATTGAAGAAGCGACTTTTTGATGCCCGCCGCAAACTGAAAGGTGCATTGCCTGTGGCAGATGTTCTTTCCGTATTCAACCATTTGTACGAAGGGGGAAAAGATGTGCTTCACATTGTAAATGGAGATGTAGTGGGAGAGAAGCTGCGGCAAGGAATCGTTAAAGGTGATGTACTGGTGTGGAGAGAGGTATATTCGCATGGGCCCGTATTTTTGGATCCTGCCGATGGAGATAACCGTGCAGTTCGAGCGCAATATTTGGAACAAACGATGGGAATTCCGCAGAGGGAATTTATTGAAAATAGTGAGAGGCAAGAGAAGATTTTAGCTGATTTTCATAAATATGAAGAAGTGGTGTTATGGTTCGAGCATGATTTATTCGATCAGACGATGCTCAGTTATTTACTCCATTGGTTCTCGAAGCAGAAAATATTAACCACCAAGCTAAGCTTACTATGCATTGGAGAATATCCGGGAATAAAGTTATTTCGAGGACTTGGACAACTTTCTATAGAGCAGATGGAAACATTATCAGGCACATGGAAGCTAATCGGAGCCAAAGAACTAGAAGCAGGTCAAGCACTCTGGGAAGCCTATGTATCACCGAATCCAGAATTGCTGTCACAACGATTAACTACAGATACGTCGGCTTTACCCTTTGCACATGACGCCTTCCGGGCGCATTTATCCCGCTTTCCTTCTACTACAAACGGACTTGGCATCGTAGAACAACTCACGCTGGAGATGATCTATGAGGGAATAAAATCACCCTATGAGCTGTTCAAAAATGTGGGTGATAAGCTTCATATCTTGGGAATGGGCGACTTGCAATATTGGCATATTCTAAGAAAGCTGGTGCAAGGCCCGTACCCTTTGCTACAAACCCATGGATGCAATGAGTTCCCTGTTTATAACGATTCAGTAATGCAATTTAAAGACTGTGAGCTTGTATTAACAGAGCTAGGTAAGAGTGTAATAACTGGAAACGAAGACTGGGTGCAGAAGAATGGCAGCGATGAGTGGTTTGGAGGTGTACATCTGCAAGGATTGACTCCGCGCTGGCGGTGGAATCCGTTGGTCGGTGCGCTTCAGGATAGAAGTGCCGAGGCGTAATTTATTAATCTAAATGTTTGCTACACAAGGCATATTGAGCATAAAAAGACTTCCACTAACTTGGAGATACTCAAGCGCTCCAGAGGGGGAAGTCTTTTTTTGTTGTATCCATATATTATATGAATAGTAAATATAGTATATATCATCTATTTAAAGGGTGATTGATCTTTGTTGGAGAATATTATCTATAGAATAAATAGTGAAAGTATTCACTTGTTGATGTAAAGGGAGGAATATTCGTTACACGATAGGAGGATGATGTATCAATGTCCATACAGAATAAAACAGTAATGATAAGAATTGCAAAAGCGAATTTAAAAGCGGAAAAAACCAAAAATTACTTTGTAGGCAGTGTAATAGCTTTAGCTGCATTTTTATTAACTGTTGTAATGACCTTTGGTTATAATTCTTTTACTAACCTACAAAATGAGTCGAATTTCCAAGCTTTATTCTATAACCTCAATAACAATGAAATCTCACGATTGAAAGAAATAGAGGAAATTAATAAAATCGGACTCTATAAGGAAATAGGCAGAGAGAAAAAAGAAGAACGTTTATTGTCCATTCTCTACACGGATCCAGCCATGATGGATTTATCAAATGCCAATATCGTTCTGGGGAAATTTCCTACAAAAGAAAATGAAATTGCAATAGAAAAAGACTTTCAGTTATCCGATGATCGAAGCCTGGGGCTTGGCGATTCTATTTCTTTGCAATTTAGAAACAATGCCAGCAAAGAATTTCAAACCAGCCAATTTGTGATTACTGGAATTCTGCAAACAACCGCATCAGGTAACGAGAATCGAATCGGTTACAATGCTCTGGTATCAAGCGCGTTCGTTGAGGCGGATCCGTTTCTTTCCAAAGAAGATTACTCCGCGGCAATTAGCATCAACAATAGCAGCAGTTATTCCAACGAGGAACTGAAGTCAAAAATCAAAGAAATAGGGCAGCGAATGGGTATCCCTGAGAGAAATATTCAGATCAATAATGTGAATGTGGATAGTAATAATCTGTCAGGAAGCACTGTGATAACCATCCTGTCTATCATGCTGATTATCGTACTGGCTTGTTGGCTTGTCATCTACAATATCTTTTATATTTCAATTACTAAGCGAATTAAACAATACGGACAACTTAGAGCAATCGGTGCAACAAAAAAGCAGATAAAACAGCTTGTTCTATATGAAGGGAAAAATCTTTCAAGAAAATATATCCCTATTGGAGTTATCTTTGGATGTTTAATGAGCTGGATTTTAAGTGGCTTTCACTGGAATGCAGCTCCAAGTTTTTCACTTGCTTTTTTAGCAGGTTTGCTCACCAAAGTAACAGTTAGAGCTTCATTAAACGCACCATCTAAATTCGCATCAAGAATCTCCCCTATAACAGCGATTAGACATGTAGATGCCGATGTTAATACAAAAAAGGAGAAAAGAAACTCTAAAAGACTAACACCATTTTCTTTAGCTGCATTGAACTTATCAAGAAGCAGGAAAAAGACGGTGTTAACTTTGCTGTCTCTTTTTTTAAGCGGAACGCTATTTGTTTCCTTGGGGACATTGTTAAACTCGGTCGACCCAATCTCAAAAGCAGAGAAATATTTTCCAAATCATGGTCAGTTTGATATTCAAATTAATAATGATTTGTATTCTGAAACAACCTCATTAAGTGATCTTCAGACGGAAGGGCAACTATCTACTTCTTTAAAAAATAAAATCCTAGCTATAAATGAAGTTGAGGACGTAATCGAACATCAGTATATTGAAGCTGCTATCGAAGGAATAAAGACGGATGACGGGGCCGCGATAGTCAGTATTGAGAATATCCCTACGTTATACAACGAAAGATGGAGTAGTCATTTGGCTGAGGGGAAGATCTCGGATGTTGATTCATCGGATGCATCCTACATTCTCTTGAACAGCGCCAGTAGTGACTTAGATTATTACGGGGCTCATTACGCTGTCGGTGATCATATTTCATTCATAATTGCTAATGATCAGGAGAAGGCCAAACATGATTTTGAGATCATTGGAGATATTCCGGATAAGAATTCAGGAACTTCATTTTATCTTCCACCCCAAGTAATGCAAACTATAGCCCCTTTTAATAGCAATAAGAGCTACGAAGTTATTACTATGGATAAAGCGAATGAAGAGTTAATAAAGAGTGAGTTAGAGGGTATGATTCTCAATGAGGATACACTCAAATTATTGTCTTTTTCCGAAGTTGTGGAATCTAATAGAATTGCTTTTAGAACTATCACTATTTCAGTGTATAGCTTTATGGTTTTTATAGCAGTATTCAGTATGATCAATCTCTTGAACACCATAATCACCACTATTTCTGCAAGAAAAGGGGAGCTAGGCCTTATGCAAGCCATAGGAATGGGCCGAAAACAATTAATGGCTATGTTAACCTATGAAACAGGATTTTTAGTTGTCGGAAGCTTTACGATGGCTCTTGTTACGGGCAATCTAATGGGATACATGATATGTAAGAGTGCGGGGAATATGGGGGGGCTTTCCTACATTCAATACCAATTCCCTTGGAGTGCTATTTTCCTGTATTTCTTGGTTATTTTACTTGTCCAGACTGGTATGGTTCAGTTTGTTAGACGAACAATATCGAAGCAGAGCATTATAGAGCAATTAAATTAACGATGCGGAAAGTTTAGCTATATTTAATAAATCCCTCGCCTTTATACGGGCCAAACGTGAAAATAAATAGTGAGTAGCAATTAACGTTGAAGGGTGATTTATATGCTGAAACTACCGGTGTATCATTCCGTTATTTCTTCCAATGCCTTAGTACCCGTAATTAATGATCTTTATGAAATCGGGGATGTTTTGGAGTGTAGTTTTTATGAGAACGGACTTAATGATACCTATTTACTAAAGACCTCTATTGATAAATACATTCTTAGGATCTATAAAGCTCATTGGCGAAATAGACATGAGATTGATTTTGAAGTGGAGTTATTGAATCACTTAAATAAGAAGAATATCCCTGTATCGGCTCCGGTAATCAGCAGGGATGGTGGTTACCTAGTTGAGCTGGAGGCTCCTGAAGGAACACGTTACGCAGTTCTGTTTACTTTTGCAAAAGGCAATTATTCCGATGAAAAAACTAGCTGTGAATTATACGGTGAACAAGTGGCTAAGATGCATCTGGCTATGGATGATTTCGAATGTGGGCAGCAAAGATTTACGCTTAATCTGGATCATCTGCTTAAAGAACCGCTTCAATCGATTCGCAAGCCTTTATCCCACAGGCAAGAGGATATCGATTATCTAGAATCTTTGTCGGAAGTATTGGCAAATAGCATAGCAGAAATCTCATCAGAGCTGGATTGGGGGGCATGTCATGGTGATCTTCATGGAGCGAACGTACATTTCTACGAGGATACCCTGACTCATTTCGACTTTGATTGCGGAGGTTTTGGCTGGAGGGCCTATGATGTTTCCGTGTTTTTGTGGTCAAGGGTTAGAGGGAAAGAACGAGAGCATTTTGACAATGAACAATGGACTGTTTTCCTGGAGTCATACCAAAAGCATAAAGTATTATCTGAGAACGATCTAAAGGCAATCCCTATATTTGTTGCTATCCGGGAGATATGGTTGATGGGTCTGCACACAGGGAACGCACAGGTTTGGAGTTGTGGGTGGCAAAACGATCATTACTTCAATACTAATCTGCAATTCCTACGTAATTGGTGTGAAGTTCATTCTATCCAATAGACAATACCCAAACAAGAAGCCACTCCATATTTAGGGGTGGCTTTACTTCAGTCATTATTCATAAACGTCTTATGATAAGCGTTACGATATTGGGTGGGCGTCATGTTTTCGTATTTTCGGAAGAGGCGCATGAAATATTTATCGTCGGTGAACCCCGTCTCTGTCGCGATTTCCCTCACGCTTAATGCGGTTCTGGTTAGTAGCTCCTTCGCTTTAGTCACACGTGCTGAATGGATATATTCCAATGGCCCCATGGAGGTATGCTGTTTAAATAGCCGAGCTAAATAGTCCTTGTTGTAATTGAATTTATCCGCGATAATGGCCACGGTAAGGGGTTCGCTTGCATGAATCCTTGTCCACTCAGCTATTTTGACGAAGGTGACATCTTGCTGTGCGCGGATCAGCTTACTGGCGAACGGCTGAAGTGCATGCTCAGATAGCTCAATTAAAAGCGAGGTCAGCAAATAATTAACGCTGGAATAGGTTAAATACCCCGAATTGGCCACATGAAGGATTTGATTCGCCAGAATATGAATCCGGTCACTATGTTCGATTTTTATGATTTGGGGCAGATATAGATCATGTACGGACCATAAGCGCTGTGTGCGCGAAAAGATTTCTTCTGCCTCAGGCTTCATTTCCTCCTCACTCAGCAATAGCCCCTCGTTTGTCAGTTCGAAATGAAACCAATAAAACTTAACCCCGGGTCGTGACTCTCTATAGCCGACATGTGTGCGATTAGGCATGAGCAGAAGAGCTTCGTCAGGGCCTACTTCAAATTGTTTGTTTTCCTCACTCAAATACACCGTTTCGTTCACGCCAATGATTAGTTCGTAGTTCCCCATAACACGCTCCACATGCTTCCATGGTGTTTCTGAGATAAATTCACCTGCCGCTGTAAAATGAACAGGTACATCTGCATTTATTTTTAAATAGCTCATGCGGTCCTCCTAGCAATCAATAAGTCGGGTTTGTCCACTATTTGTACGACTGATCTACCGACAAATCAACGTTCCGGTGTTATCTTATGGATACAAATATACACTTGTCATCTAACCCTGACAAGATTGCGAGGGAGCGATTTCATTGAAGACGCAAGCTTTTGATCTACAGAACGTACGAATTGATTCAGGTCCACTTCTCCATGCGATGGAGTTAAATACTGATTATTTACTCAAGCTTGAGGCAGATCGGCTTCTGTCGCGTTTTCGCGAATATGCTGGCTTAGAGCCTAAGGCTGCTCACTACGAGGGCTGGGAATCTCAGGGGATTAGCGGCCATACGTTAGGCCATTATATTTCTGGATGTGCGTTAATGTATGCCTCTACGGGAAATGAAGAGTTGCTACAACGCGTGAATTATGTAGTAGATGAATTAGAGCAATGTCAGGATGCGCATGGCAATGGCTTTATTTCCGGCATTCCTCGTGGCAAGGAGTTATTTGAGGAAGTGAAGGCAGGCGACATTCGCTCACAGGGCTTTGACCTCAACGGAGGTTGGGTGCCACTTTACACGATGCATAAGCTGTTTGCAGGTCTTCGCGATGCTTATCGACTGGCCGGCAATCAGAAGGCGCTCGTTATTGAAACGAAGCTAGGGCTGTGGCTTGAGAATATTTTTGCAGGGCTGAGTAAAGATCAGATCCAAGAGGTGCTGCGTTGTGAGTTTGGCGGCATGAATGAAGCGCTGACGGATTTGGCAGAGGATTCCGGGGAAGAGCGTTTCCTCGCGTTAGCGGAAAGCTTTTATCATGGGGAAGTCTTTAATGATCTTGCTATAGAAAAAGATACCCTAGCTGGAAGACATGCTAATACACAGATTCCAAAAATCATCGGAGCTGCTAGACAATATGAGGTAACAGGGCAGGAGCATTATGCAGGTATTTCCCGCTTCTTCTGGGATCGGGTCGTGAATCATCATTCTTATGTGATCGGCGGCAACAGCTATAATGAGCATTTTGGTGAACCGGATAAGTTAAATGATCGATTGGGTGAAGGCTCCTGTGAGACATGCAACACGTACAACATGCTGAAGCTAACCAAGCATATGTTCCAATGGGATGCGTATGCAGCGTATGCGGATTACTACGAACGTGCGATGTATAACCACATCTTAGCCTCTCAGGAGCCGGTAGATGGCCGGGTATGTTACTTTGTATCTCTCGAGATGGGTGGACATAAATCATTTAATTCGAAGTTCGAAAGCTTTACGTGTTGTGTAGGCTCGGGAATGGAAAGCCATTCTATGTATGGCTCGGCGATATACTTCCATAGTGCAGATGAGCTTTATGTCAATCAGTACGTACCTTCTACAGTGGCTTGGAAAGAGCAAGGCATTAGCTTGCAGCAAGAGACCAAGTTCCCGGCAGAGGGACAAGGTGTACTGCGGATCAGTGCAGCACAGCCAACGAAATTCACATTAAAGCTAAGACATCCTTACTGGGCTGAGCAAGGGATGAGTGTTAGCGTAAATGGTGAAGATGTTCAAGTAAATGTAGGCAAATCTAACTACTTTACTTTGGATAGAGAGTGGCAGGATGGAGACGTTGTCGAATACGATATTCCGATGTCGGTGAGAATCGAGACGATGCCGGATAATCCGAACCGAATTGCATTCCTTTACGGTCCACTTGTGCTCGCAGGTGATTTTGGGCCTATAAATGCAGAGGTCAATAGCGATCGCGCCCTTGCCTCCGTATTAATCGGAGATGGGGACACACTGACGGACAACCTCATCCAATCTAATGTGAGCAAAAATGTGTTCCGGATGAAAGGTTTAGGGTATACAGGGGATCATGAGCTTCGTCCGTTCTACCCTATGCATGATCATCGTTATTCCGTGTATTGGGATTTGTTCACACCGGAAGAGTGGAAGCTGGCAGAGGCTGAATATCGCGAAGCCGTGGAGAATAACTTGCTGCTTGAACTGTTAACTGTCGATTCCGTACAACCTGCTGAAATGCAGCCTGAACGCGATCATAATTTCACAGGTGAATTTGTAGGCTTAGGCAAAATCCACAATCGCAAGTATCGGGACAGCTGGATCAATGGCTGGTTCTCCTTCACGATGGAAGTTTTGCCGGATGAGCAAGTGGATCTGGTGGTCACGTATCTGAAGTCGAACGATACTTCGCTGGCATTCGATATTTTGGCGGATGGGGAGCAACTTGGTGTAGGCACTCTTGAGTCTGAGGAGATGAATAAGCTGGAGACGATTCGCTATGAACTCCCGCAACCGATCACGAGCGGCAAATCAGCGGTTACGATCAAGTTTGCTTCTCATGAAGGACATAAGGTTGGTCAAGTGGCCGGACTTCGTATCGTTAAACGTAATTCTTGAATTAAAAGGCTTACAGAATTATAATAGGGTCAATTCTTTTAATTGAGGTGAAATGGATGTCTTTCCGTACCGTTACAAGGAACTAGTTATCGGGCTGGGTGAAACGCGTACCAGCTATCAAGGGGGGAGTCTACCCTTTTGATTACAACTAACTAGAGCTTTGTACGGTGCCATAGGCAGCTATTTTTGTAGAGCCAGGCACTTAACCTATTTAACTTAGAGAACCGTTTATTTGTGGATGGTTTTTTACAGTGGGATAGGGGCGCCTGGCTTTTTTGCATTCAATTAAAAGAGGGGATAAACGATATGTTAAAAAAGAGTCTAGCTCACCTAAAATGGTGGGTAGGTGGTTATATTTTATTGGGTTTTGCCATTCAGCTGTTAAGTAGTTTAGGTGTTGTTGTCTTTCAAAAAATATTAGATAAGGCCACGGTAATCAACAGTTTTGATGAAATAGCAACATTAATTATGGTGTATGGGGCTCTGCTGGCTGGGGTGGCGATCCTGAATTATATAGACGAATACCCGAGTGTGTTTTTATCGAACAGCATCACGGAGAGGTTAAAGATCATTGCACTGTCCAAAATATCAAAAATGGATTATCAAGCGTATCAGGATATGGGGACAGGGCAAATGATTAAGGTGATCGAGAACGGGGCAGCGGCTGGAAACAGTATTATTTTTTCTTTTTTTCTCAAAACACTACATGAGCTATTACCTACTCTTCTATTCAGTCTAGTCTTTATCAGCTTCTACGATCTAAGGATCATGTTAGTGATTGCAGCTGGCTACGTGGTCGTCTTTCTGATAACAAATCTGCTGTTGAAATTTCTGTATGCCATGAAGGCAACCATTCTCCAAGAGCAAGAAAAGATGTCCAGATTCTCTATCCGCGGGTTTATGGAATTGGTCGTCTTTAGAACCAACAAGAGATATGAGAAAGAGATCGAGAAATTAAGCCAGACCGCGCGCACTATCATTCATAAAAATGCTCAGCTAAAAATGATCCATGAAGCTTTTTTCGCTATATTCGAGTTATTTGTCACGATCATTAAAGTTATTGTCCTGATTTATGGTGTGAAAAGCATTGTCGCAGGCGAGACCTCACTTGGTATTGTGGTCGCATTGTTTATGTTCATCGATAAAATTTATACCCCAATTGCCATCTTCAATGTTTTATTTGTAGATTACAGACTGAATAAAGTGACTTACAGAAGATTCGAGGAATTTATTGCTGCCCCAGAAGATAAGAACTTGGAATCCGGAGAAGCCATCACTGAGCTCCAAGGCAATATTGAGTTTAGGGAGGTGTCCTTTACTTATGGGAATGTGCAGATACTGAATAACCTGTCATTTTCGCTTGCGCGAGGAACTTCCGTTGCTATTGTCGGATTAAGTGGAGGCGGGAAATCTACGCTGATTAAATTGATTGTGGGGTTATTAAAAAAGGGCGAAGGTGAACTCTTACTGGACGGTAAGGATATCGATGAGATTCGTTTGAATAGCTACTATGATCATATTTCCTATCTATCCCAAGACACGCCGATTTTCGATGCTACGATAAGAGATAATATTGTATTCGATGAGGATACTCTGTCCGATGAAGAGCTATATGAGATTTTGGAAAAAGTTCATTTGCAGGAAAAAGTAAGCCATTTGCCGGATCGCTTAGATACTTTGGTGGGCGAAAAAGGTCTAAAATTATCAGGAGGCGAAAGACAGCGATTAGCCTTTGCCAGAATCATTGCCCAAAAAAGAAATATTCTAATTCTGGATGAGCCTGTGTCAGCGCTTGATAATATCACTGAGCAGAGTCTTATGGAGACGATTTTGAATGAATTTAAGGACAAAACTATCATCATTGTGGCCCACAGGCTTAATTTTATAAAAGACGTTGATAAGATATTGGTAGTGGATCAAGGGTCAATTGTTGGGGAAGGGAAGTTTGATGATTTAATAGAACAGTGCGAAGCTTTTAAAGCGTTATGGAATAGAAAAATATCGTTTACAGATTATCGATAAATTGCTAGACTCTTCTAAAAAAAAGAGGTGCTATCGATGGCTTGGCCAACACATATTGTAGCGGTGGGTGGAATTGCAATAAATGAAGAGGGAGATATTCTTTTAGTAAAAACACATCATGGTGGGTGGGTATTTCCTGGAGGACAAGTGGAAGTTGGAGAAAACCTAATGGATGCACTAATTCGCGAGATTAAAGAGGAAAGTGGAATAGATGTCGTTGTTTCTCAATTGATTGGCGTGTATTCGAATACAGGTATGCATAAATGGTATGACGGTGAGACGGATGTTCCTACCAAGGTCATGTTAGACTTTATCTGCAAGCCCGTGGGAGGAGAATTAAGTACTTCGGAGGAAACATCTGAAGTGATGTGGGTAGCCAAGGAGAAGGTGCTGGATCTGATTTCTGCAGCGGCTATTCGTACCCGCTATCAAGCTTATTTGGATTTCGATGGAAATACTAGGTATATGGATTATGTAACTGGAGGTGCGTTCGAAGTTAAATTGGATCGGATGGTGTAAAAAAGATACTTTGAGGCTTTCCCGAAAGGGAAGGCCTCTTTTGTTGAGAATGAGCGATCATTCCGCTATATCGTATAAGGATTGTGACGAATCATCTCAATTAAATTCACTGCGGCTGCTGATAAGGGCTCATTTTTACGTGTACAGATCGCAATGGTGTTCTTCAGATGGATTCCTTCTACATATACTCGGCACAATTCTCCACGCTCTACATATTTGCGTACGACTAATGAAGAAACGAAGTTTGCACCATATCCGGCGATAACGGCTTTGATGGCTTCATGTAGTCCATTAAATTGCAAAGAGATGATAGGAGCGGGTGTGTTGTATGTGCGGCATAAAGATAATAATCGCTCCCGCGTTGAACTTCCTTTTTCACGCATAACAAAGGGTTCCTTCATCATTTCGGATAGAGAAACCTGCTGATTGGCATAACGATGATCGGGTGCGACTACAAACCATAACTCGTCCTGAAATAACTCCTCTGTCTGGATTGTATCTGGATAAGCCTCGGCGATTCCTCCATAAATAGCTATATCCACGTCTACATTTAACAGCTGCTTGAGGGCATCACTTGAGTTGGTAGTGGTGATCATCATCTCCACTTGTTCATATTGTTGCTTAAACTTTGCAATCCAGGTAGGAATGAGAAAGTGAGCAGGCAAATACGTTGCGGCTAGACGGATACTTCCGTTAGTGCCGTTAACATAATCTTGAGCGAATTGTTCAATTTGTTGTTCTACGGCGAACAGTCGCTTGGCGAGTAGAGTAAGCTCTTCCCCAGCATCCGTTAAAGCGATTCCTCTGCCTTGAGGTTTAAATAGGGTAAAGGACAGTTCTTTTTCGAACTTCTTAATCTGCGCAGTGATGGCAGGCTGACTTATATTTAAAATTTCTGAAGCGCGTGTCACACTGCCTGTCGATGCGATTACATGGAATAAGCGTAAGGCATGTAGGTTCATGGTTAAACTCCCATTCTTCGATTTATATATTAAATATATAAATTAGACTTAAAGATATATTATATTTATGATTATAACTGATTTACAATACAGATATAAAGATGAACTTGGAAAAATGAGATTAGGGAAAGGAGTAATGGAGAGGAGGTTTGGAACTGTAGGAGCGTAGCGATCGCCTTTGTCTCCGGATTTCAACCATGAACAAATACTAAAGGAGAAGTGATAAATATGAATCAAACGACTACTTGGGATAAAGTCGATCAGTATATTAAAGAGCGCCTGATTCCACAGGACGCTGTGTTGGAAGAAGTGTTGGTCACCAATCAACAGGCAGGGCTGCCGCCCTTTGATGTTTCGCCCAGTCAGGGGAAATTCCTGAATCTACTGGTGCAAATGAAAGGTGCACGCCGGATTTTGGAGATTGGCACCTTGGGCGGGTACAGTACGATTTGGATGGCAAGAGCCCTGCCGTCTGACGGACAGATAGTTACCTTGGAGCTGGATCCCATCCATGCGCAGGTAGCTAAAGCTAATCTATCGCTTGCCGAGGTGGATCATCTGGTAGAGCTTCGTGTAGGGGATGCATTAGAGCAACTGTCTCAGATGAAACAAGAGGGCGTTGAACCCTTCGACTTTATTTTTATAGATGCCGATAAACCGAATAATCCTAACTATTTAAAGTGGGCGCTGCAATTCTCCCAGCCCGGATCGGTGATCCTTGGAGATAATGTGATTCGTGAAGGTGAGGTCATTAATGAGAATAGCGAAGACGCTCGTGTAGTAGGCGTACGGGAATTCTATGATCTGTTGGCTGAAGAGTCTAGAATTTCGGCTACTGCCATTCAGACGGTGGGAAGCAAAGGTTATGATGGATTTGTATTGGGGATTGTGAATAGCTGAGGGATTTCACAGGTCCTCTGAGCGTTACGGACCCCAGTGACGCTATTGCTTAGAAAGAGGTTCATCTGTGTCCGATAGATGCCGGTGCCTCCTACCTGTAAATGATATCAAATCAAACAAAGGTGTCCCTAAGCCATGATGGCTTTAGGAACACCTTCGTTATTTTAAAGCGCCTCTTTAATCACCTTTTTGTAATAGAAGACGGACAATATTGCAAAGATCGAATACAAAGCAGTGTATAACAGCATCACCAGAATCATCGGTGTCCAAAGCTCTGTGCCGAATAAGAACCAGCCGGATTTAACGGCGAAGTAGCTGTGAAGCAGACCTATGACTAATGGAATACCGAAGTTGAACAATTGTTTCATCTGTATACCTCTGAGCAGATCACCTTGCGTGAATCCAAGCTTTCTCAGAATGGTGTAGTTAGGTTTTTCATTTTCACTTTCATCCATTTGTTTAAAGTATAGAATACATCCGGAGGTAATCAAGAAGGTTAACCCCAGAAAAGCAACGATAAACATAATGAGTCCCATATTTTGTTTTTGACCTTTTATCGACTCTAATTGAGAGTCTTGTTTGTTATTCTCATCAAATTTTAAGGTCTTGAAAAGTTCATTTGCCTGTTCAACGCTGGCCCGGACTTTCATATCAATCCCGATATTAAGGGAGGATCCTCTTTGAAGGGCAGGATCTAAATCCTTCTTTAAGCGCTTAAAGATAGATTCGTCTACAACCGCAACCGGTAAGCCACCACCTGTGTAATACCCTGAAATGGGACTTTCGATATCTAATCTTTTATAATCCTGCGGAAAAACCTCATGTAACCCTTTGAGTTCAATCGCACCTTTATCTTTCATAGTAACAAAATTATCCAATGTACTGCTTGATTTCGTGAAATAAGCTTTATCTGGAGTTAGATCAACGTCTTCAAGTGCATTTTCACTTATGACCGCCAGGGTCATAATATTTGAAAACATATTGTCTCCGTCCGGTTTTTTAACAAGAATCTCTTCAACATCTACATCGACCTGAAGGACTTGGGTCCTTCTTTCTGTAAATACTAAATCATTTGCCGTTAGGATCTTTGTAAATTGTTCAGCCTCTTGGGCATTCGTGAATACAAAATCCGTTGGGACATATTGCTTGGAAGTTTTCTCAGCAGAGTAAAAGGAAATGTAGCTAAGGGATAATAAACCCAGGGCTAGTGCCGATACCGTTGTAATGATGGTTAATAATACGGCATTGGATTTCATGCGAAACATAATGGAGGAAAGAGATAGAACCTCTCTAATGTTCAGATAGCCGTTTTTCCGCTTACGAATGATATGAAAAATAAAACTTACCGAGCCTTTATAAAATAGATAGGTCCCAATAATGACGGATCCCAAAATAGTAATCATGGATATAGCCAATTGATTCATTGAGGTTACGTCTTCGGTAAGTAATTTAGAGGAGAGCACATAGCCCAATAGGATTAGGCCAATTCCGACAATCCCTATGATCATTTCAAAGAAGGATAATTTTTTCACTGTACCTTCTGTTGTTGAGGTCACCCGGAACAAGGATAAAATACTTTGTCTTTTAATAAATCCATAATTCATCAGCATGATCAAAAGATAAATCACACAGAATACGATCAACGTCTGAATCAAAGCTTCGATAGAGAAATGAAGGGAGGCTATAGCATCGACCCCCATTATCTTAAATAAGATCATGAGGATTAATTTTGAGATAGAAAAGCCAACCAATATCCCCAGGACCAAGGAACCGAAATACAGAATAAAGTTCTCTGCCGAAAGAATGCGGAAGATTTTATTTTTGGTCATTCCAATTAACTGAAATAAGCCAATTTCTTTACCGCGTCGTTTGATGAAGATCGTATTAGCATATAACAGGAAAATAGAGACAATTACGACTAGTAAAATCGAGGCAGCCATGATGGCTGCGCCCCCTTTGATAGAGCTTTCCAGCTCATCCATCGAGGGATCATATTGCAAGGTGACAAAGGCGAAATATAAGGCCACACTAAAAACTAGCGCAAACACGTATAGGTAGTAATTTCGAATGTTTTTTCGCAGATTTCGAATCATTAATACATTAATGCTCATTCTGCACACCGCCTAATACACCCTGTGTTTTTATAATGTCGTTGAAGAAAACTTGTCTTGATTGTTCTCCTTTATTTAGCTGCGTATAGATTTTTCCATCTTTTATAAAAATAACTCTACTGCAATAACTGGCAGCCACTGGGTCATGCGTAACCATAACGATGGTTGCTTTTCGTTTTTGATTGAGTTCACTTAGCTTATTTAATAAATCAGAAGCGGATTTAGAATCCAGCGCCCCGGTAGGCTCATCAGCAAAAATAATACTTGGATCATGAATGAAGGCACGAGCTGCTGAGGTACGTTGTTTTTGACCGCCAGAGATTTCATTGGGGTACTTATTTTTTAATTCCAAAATCCCCAATTCCTTTGCGAGACTTTCGAATTTCTGATTGGCGGCTTTCTTGGGTGTATTGGTAATGGATAGTGGCAGCAGGATATTCTCCTTTACCGTCAGTGTGTCCAAGAGATTATATTCTTGAAAAATAAAACCTAAATGATTTTTGCGAAATTCCGCGAGCTGCTTCTCTTTCATATTGGAGATTTCATTGCCCTCAATGGTAATAGATCCGTTGCTGATTTTGTCGATCGACGAGAGTACGTTGAGTAGGGTTGTTTTACCTGAACCGGAAGGCCCCATGATGCCAACGAATTCGCCTTCTTCTATACGAATATCGAGTCCGCTTAACACGGATTGTTTGTTTAATTTATTGCCATAGCTTTTATGAATTTTAGTAGCTTCTAGAATTGCCATAATGATTCACTCCTTCGTTTCTTCTTGTATAGCCTTATTATAAAAAAGTTTATTGTTCTTATCCTGCGATTGCCCGAACAAAATATAAAAGCATGTGACATTGTTGTCACATGCTTGAGATTTTAACGAATTCATTTTTGAGTGGGAAGGTTAAAGTAAATGTTGTTCCCGCTCCAAGCTTGGATTGAACCCCGATGATGATGAGTAAGGATTGAGCTGCTTTCTGAGCTAAATATAAGCCCATGCCTGTGGCTGCATTGTCGCGATGTACAGTAGTGGAAGTAAACCCTCTATCGAAGATGCGCGGCAGGTCCTTCGGATCTATCCCGCGCCCGGAATCCTTCACCTCAAGAACGATATGTTCAGCTTGCTGGTAGCTATTCACTGTAATATCAGAAGCTTCACTATATTTTACGGCGTTGGTTAGTAGTTGTCTGAGGATAAAAGCCAGCCATTTAGCATCACTAAGCACTTCAGCAGCTTCTAAGTGCAACTCAAAGCCGATTCCCTTCTGAATACACCAAGACTGTAACGTCTTAATCTCACTAAAAATAAGCGTTTCTATATCGATTTGCTCCATATACAGATCGTTTTCAATAAAGGGTATCCGTCTTTGGTGGAGCTGCTGATCCAGCAGCAGATGAATACGCAGCCACTCATAGGTCAAGTGCCTCTTCATAACATCATCTTCTATACGTTCAATCATTAGATGCATTGCGGTCAGTGGAGTCTTTACTTCATGAATCCAGGATAACAGCTCATCCTTCTCTTGCTCCAAGTTCATTAGATTGTCTGAAGCAGTCCTCTTTAACAGTTTCACTTGGTTGGTGATGCTCTCTTCGATGATTTTCTCAAAAGGACTTTCGGCAAGAGCGATACTTGTCAGATCGAGATCATCGTCCCGCTCATTTAAGCTTTTATAAAATCTGGTTTCCTTAGGATAGCGAATGACTAGAAAAATTACGAAAAAAATCATTGATAAAGAGACCAGATAGAGCACTGAAGACAGGGGGATGGTCGGGTCCATAAAGGTGATAAAGAGCATAAATAGATGTACAAAGAGAAAGAGCAGAATCCAACCGAGTCTTTCGAGCAGGTACTTTTTTATCATAGAGAATCCTCTTCAATGGCTACGTACCCTTGTCCAACCTTCGTCTCAATAAACGCCCCTAATTCAAGCTCGTCCAGCTTTTTGCGCAGCCGATTTACGTTGACGGTGAGGGTGTTATCACTAATAAAGCGCTTATCGTCCCATAAGCTATTAATTAATTCCTCGCGGGTGACAATTTTATTCTTTTTCTCAATGAGTAATTTCAATATGAAAATCTCATTTTTGGTAAGCTCAATCGATCCCGTGTCGTTGGTCACTGAATTCCGCTCATAATCGACGGTAGCTCCGCACCACGTTTTGAGTTCAATGTTATCCGAATTGTAATTGTACACACGTCGGAGAATGGCTTGCACCTTGGCAATGAGTACATCGAAATGGAAGGGCTTTTGGATATAATCATCGGCTCCCAGCTGCATGGACATCACCATATCTGTCGGATGATCCCGGGAGGATAAGAAGATAATCGGCAGGTTAGAGTGAGAGCGAATCATTCTGCACCAATGAAATCCATCGAATTTGGGTAATTGGATATCAATTATCACTAAATCAGGTTTGATTTCCGTGAATTCCTGTGTAACATTGTTGAAATCTTGAATGCCATATACATCATAAGACCACTGCGTAAGCCGCTCTTTGATCTCATTAAACAGCGTTGTATCATCTTCGATTAATAAAAGCTTGAACAAATCGGTCACCACACTTTTAGTTTCGTACCTTGCGTTTAGAATACGCTTAAACGATTGAAGCCATACTTTGATTGTGCTTAGAGCATTGCAGATAACACTGTCTGGTAATGCGCAAATTCCTTCGTTTCATTAAATTGAGGGCACATTTTCAAGGAGAGCAGGGCGCTTTCGATTAAGAACTCTCTTGGTTCCTTGTTGTTCATGATCTCTTCTTGGATAAAATATAACAGCTTTAGTGCATTGGACAGGTTAGGATCATCAGCGGCGAATGATTTATCTATGATTTTTTTTAAGCTCACGGTCGCAAACGATAAATCATTATTAAAAAAATCAGTGTATTCAGCAACAGGCAATAGTTTCCCTACATGATCGGGGGAGATAAGCTGGATTCCTTTTTCGCTTACATCCTCAACAATCGTCTGGATAAGAGTAGTGCAATAATTAATGATTTGTTGAGAGGTAATGACTTCATTCATGGCACTGTTAATTTGCAGCATATGTTGCAAGATGCCTGTGAAAATGATGGCTCCATCCAGTAGATAGGGCTTCTTATCTTCAGAAAATATATGCAGGAAACGTTCATGCACCCAGGTTAATAAGGTGAATTTAGTTTTTTTGATGAACGTAATTAAGTCGGGATCATTGGAGACCAGGGCATCTTCAACCAGCTGCAACAATTTATTTTTCTTATTGATTTTCATAACCAGTTGAACTTGTTTAGCGAATATATCAATGTCAGAGGGGTCCTGGCCAATGAGCAGGCCATTTCTGCCTTCTTCCAGCTGGTCATGAATAGAGGTGAATACAGCTTTAAAGAGATCCCCTTTGGAAGGGAAATAATTATAAAAAGATCCTTTGGAGATCCGGCTGTGATTCAGAATGTCCTGTATGGATGTGGCGTGGTAGCCTTTTTCAATAAATAATTCATGTGCTTTTTGAATTACTTGCTCTTTCCGTTTATTTATCATCTTAGGTGCCCCTTTAAGCTGGACTCTTTTGTGCAAAAAAAACACTTCACGTAGAATAGACTAGCTTATATTTCCACTTAATACAATTTAGTTTTTAAATGAATTCTGACTTGCCAAGCAGTAAATATAAGAGTAATATATTCTACATTGTAACATAAGTTCAAATTTGAACCGACGGTATGATTATAGAATGGAGGATTCCAAAATGAAAACGAAAGAAAGTAAAGCGTCCTATGGGATTTTGGCAATCCTTATGATTGGTGCATTTGTTGCTTTACTAAGTAATACACTACTCAATATAGCTTTACCATCGATTATGAAGGATTTTGATGTCAGTGCCTCAACGGTACAGTGGCTATCGACGGGTTATATGCTAGTGAACGGGATCATGATTCCTTCAACGGCCTTTTTAATTCAAAAGTATACAGCGAGACGATTATTCTTAATCGCCATTGGATTATTTGCAATAGGGACCTTTATTGGAGGCTTTGCTCCAAGTTTCCCTGTATTATTGATTGCGAGAATGGTCCAAGCCTCAGGGGCCGCAATTATGATGCCATTATTAATGAATGTATTGTTTACCACATTTCCACCTGAAAAACGCGGCTCGGCCATGGGGATGTTTGGTTTGGTTATGATTTTTGCACCAGCCATTGGTCCTACACTGTCAGGATGGATTATTCAGCATTATGAATGGCCTGTGCTGTTCTTTATGATTGCACCTATCGCCGTATTGGTGTTCATTCTTGCCTTCTTCAAACTGCATGATCCTAAAAAAGATGTGGCTATTAAAATCGATATTCTATCTGTAGTTCTATCAGCGATTGGGTTCGGGGGTCTTCTATACGGCTTCAGTTCCGCTGGGAATAAAGGATGGGATGATCCAATGGTCTACTCCACCCTTATTATCGGGGTAATTGGTTTAGTGATATTCATAATGCGCCAGATGAGAATGAAGGAGCCTATGCTTAACTTCAGAGTGTACAAATATCCGATGTTCGCTTTATCCTCAGCGATTTCGATTACACTGAATATGGCGATGTTCTCAGCGATGATGTTAATGCCGATTTACCTGCAAAATATTAGAGGCATTTCACCTCTGGATTCGGGACTCCTAATGTTGCCTGGTGCATTGATTATGGGGGTTATGTCTCCAATCACAGGTAAATTGTTCGATAAATTCGGCGGCAAAGTCTTGGCGTTAATGGGTCTGGCTATCGTAGTGATCAGTACGTATTTCTTTAGTGATCTAACTGAAACAACGAAATATTCGACACTTATGATTTTGTATTCTGTGAGAATGTTCGGGATTTCAATGGTTATGATGCCTGTGATGACCAATGGTCTGAACTCCATCCCGGCTAAATATACACCGCATGGTACAGCCATGAACAGTACGATTCAGCAAGTCTCCGGAGCGATTGGCGGGGCGCTGCTTGTAACGATTATGTCTAACAGTACCACTTCACATGTCAAAGATATGGTAGCAGAAGCTGTGAGTAAATTAACGGCTAAACCTTCTGCAGAGCAATTGCTTGGTATTCAAAACCAAGTCATCGCAAAAGCAACGATCGAAGGAATTAACGATGCGTTCTTAGTGTCAGTAGGCGTAGCCATCATTGCCTTTATCCTAGCTTTCTTCATAAAAAGAGGGATACAGCCTAAGGATACAGAAACAGTCGAAGAAAAAGTGGCTGTTAAACAAGTTTCATCCGCTAGATCGATGTAATTTGCTATGCAGAAAGACGCTCACCTGTGATAAGCTCCCATCATAGTAGACAGTAGAAAAAACAAAAACTTCTACTGCTACAATGATGGGAGTTTTTCTAATGTCTAATAGAAGTCCAACATCTTTAAAAGTAAAATTACATGTCGTAGGGCTGTGCCTTGAGCACAAGTCAAATCCAAACTATGAGGCAAAGCAGCTAGGTCTTAGTTCACACACAGTTAGAGAATGGATTAGGAAATATAAAGCAGATGGTTTGGACGGGTTGAGGGAATCGAGAACATGGAAATCATACCCAAAGGAATTGAAGCTTGCTGCTGTTAACGAAGTGTTGTCTGGTCGTTGCTCCGTTGAAGAGGTGACAAACAAGCATTATATTTCAAGCAGAAGTGTTTTGACAAAATGGATTACCAAGTATACTAATGAGATAGAATTGAAACCTACACATACAGGAAAAGGACTATCTCATATGAACCAAGGAGTGGTTAAAATGGAAACCCTCTTGCATAGAACTTGAAACTCATGCGTTAGCGAAAGAAGTAAAGCTACGATATGACAAGCGAAAAGGGATTCTTGGCTATCGTCAAATGCGCACGCAATTAAACCGAAAGCTCAAAAAGCAGTACAACAAAAAGCGTTATTACCGAATTATGTGTGCTCTTGGGCTTAAAGCAGTCATTCGCAGAAAACGAGCGAGTTATGTGAAAGCTACGGAGATCCATGTAGTTGAAAATGTAATGAACCGTAACTTTGATGCCAATTCTCCTAATTCAAAATGGTGTACAGATGTGACTGAACTGAAGTACGGGAATGGGCGCAAAGCCTATTTGAGCGCTATTATTGATGTATATGATAATTCCATTGTCTCATGGGTATTAAGCCATTCCAACAACAATAAACTCGTGATGGATACGTTGAAGAGGGCTTACGCGAAGAATCCTGGCGTAACCCCTCTTTTACAAAGCGACAGAGGCTTCCAGTACACGTCTCATGAGTACAACCGACTTCATGTAAAATACGGATTTAAGAAAAGCATGTCTCGTGTGAGTCGGTGTTTGGACAACCAACCTATTGAGCGTTTTTGGGGTACATACAAGTCAGAAAGCTATTATCTTACAAAGTATGACACCTATGATGATGTCCTCACAGAGGTTAGCAAATATATTCACTACTACAATAATTACCGCTACACAGAGTGTTTGGATGGCTTGTCACCTAGCGAATACCGACGAGCTACATAACGAAGATACCTCAGTTCTGGCAATACGAACTGAGGTATCTAAACTAACTATTTTTGTTTTTTACACTGTCCACTTGACAGGGAGCACTTCACTGTGGTGGGCGTCTTTTTTGTCTTAATTAAAAATAGAGCTCTGAGTGAGTCTTGGTCCATCCTGAATGACCGTTATGGAGTCGTTTCCACCTACATAAATTCTATTTGTGAGCGGGTTTAGCACAGTACTGCCTGATACAGAGGGGAATCTTGCGAGCCGTTTAAACGTGGTGGCGTTATAAACGGACATATGATTTTTATCGAAATTACCAACAAATAAATGATTTGTATTCGGATTAATGGTTATGTTGGAGGAAGTAGGAAGAACCTTTGTTGTAATGATTTTGTTGTTATTTCCATTGATGACGAATAGCTTTCCTTTACCTTCAACTTGTGCACTTGAAACAAAAATACGGTTCGTCAGGGGATTTATAACGACCTCGCTTTGCAGACGTCCCAGCTGTACATTACGCAACAATTTGTTGGTTCGGCCATTGATCACAGAAAGAAACCGGCTTAAGTTATTAGCGACATAAATACGATTGGTAATTTTATTAAGTGCTGGCGCTATCACGGGGTTACTTCCGACTTTTATTGTCGCAATGATAGCCTGTGTAGTTCCGTTAATGACGGTGACGCTATCATTTGCTGTATTGGTCACATAGACACGGTTTGTAAGCTCATTGATAACGATTCTGGAAGGGCGTCCACCGATTTCAATCTTTTTGCGGACCTGATTTGTTTTCCCGTCTATGACGAATAGGGTTCCGAATGCGCTAGTTACATAAATCAGATTGGTTCGAACATTCACTCCGATATTGTCTGGGAATCGGCCTACTTTGACAGTTTTGATTACCTGGTTTGTCCGCCCGTTTATGACAGAGACATTTTCGTCACGGAAGTTAGGTACATAAATCCGGTTGGTTTGGGGGTTGATTCCGAGCTGAGACGGCAGTCTTCCTACAGGGATCCGAGCGATAATGCGATTAGTTCTGCCCTCCAATACCCCGATAGTTCCAGCCTCGGTGTCTGGGTTTACAAAGTATACTCGATTCGTAACGACATTTACTTTTATATCTCCGATCGGTCCGGCAGAGCGGACTGTAGCAATCACTTTTGGCTGCGCCATGCTTTTACCCCTTTCCAAGTAAATAGATACTTCATTATATTTAGGCTTAGGCAAAAGGGTACTTCATTTATCCTTGCAAGATATATATTAGGAGTGTAGAATGGTACTCCATTATCCAAATATTAGGTTATGTGTAAGCGTTTTATTTTTTGGAAAATTGAGATTGATTGGAGGTTGGGGTTGAGATGGTGAAATCAGTGTTGTCGGATATTTTATTAACACCTGATAAGACGCAGCTTCATAGTGAATTGTTAGAGGAAATTGGGCAGTATATCACGCAAGAAATTCTAAATCATCCGTTAATGAAAGAGGAGAGTCAGCGGGTAAGTATTCTCCTTGATGGATCGACCGCACTTGGTGTGGTGGATGAGCAGTCGGATGTGGATGTAATCATTATTTGTCAGGACGAGTATTATAGCAGCATTAATCATCGGTTCGAACAAGCGGGGCTGATCCCGGAGCAAAGTAGTTTTTTTATGGATTTACGACTCCCCAGCGGCAAGTCCGGACATTACACACTGCATAAAATATCAGAAATTAAAGCGGCGTTAATGAGCGGAAATATGGAATGGCTGTGGAATGCTTCTATTTCTTATATCTACTATGACCGATTGGATGTAAAGTCACTTTTTGATGCCTATGTCCCCCTCCAACCTGAAGTCCTAATGAGATTTCGTAAGAATTCATACATACAGTTAAGAAGTTATGCCAAAAGCTTAGATAATCCTGTAGTGCGTGGCGACGCCTTTCCTATTTTATTTTTAGCGGTTTCTCTTTATAAAGAAGCATTACGCTGTGCCATTACTATTGAAGGTTACCCCTACCCCTATGACAAATGGCTGGTACCTGTAGCCAAACAAACAGCTGTCGGCCGAAAGATTTTGGAGTGTGCGGGCGATTTTTGGAGTTTTATTAGAGATGATGAATCCTTTGCCCCTATGTACCAAGAGGATAATAACTTTGTCAAAATGGAAAAACGATTCCGGAAGATACTTGTAGAGGAATTCCGCATGCGGGGGATCGATGAACCTTGGTTAGTAGAGTGGTGGAAGTTTATGGAGGAGTGAGTGGAGCTATAGGGTGTTTGGGTGAGTAGAGTAGCTGTGGTGGCGGGGTTGCTGGGATGGCTGTAGTGGGCTGAAATGGTTGAAGCGGTGGAATGGCTGAAGTGTTTGGGTAGCGTAGTAGCTGGGGTGGTGGAATGGTCGGATGGTTGAGGTGGCTATAGTGTTTGGGTGATCGTAGTGGATAGCTAGCTGTAGCGGCGTAGTAGCTGTGGTGATTAAGTAATTTAAATGACTCCCCTTCCTCCTCTTGATTATGGTAAGGTATATTGAAGTGGAATTTTAGTGAGAGGTGATTATATGGACGGGACAGTTTCAATATTAGGAGTTCCCTTTTCAAAACTAACACTACATGAGACAACACTTCATCTAACAAAACATATTCAATCTGGGGAATCGAAACTTTTCCATTTGATCACGGCTAACCCGGAAATTACGATAACAAGTCAATCGGACGAGCTGCTACGAACCATACTTCAAGAAGCGGATCTAATCACTCCTGACGGGATTGGCATTGTGATGGCATCAAAAAGAAAAGGCGATCCTATTGCTGAGAGGGTAACTGGATATGAGCTGCTTCTTGAGCTTTTGGAGCAAGGAAATAGCTTGGGATGGAGTTTTTATTTCTTGGGAACAGATGAGCTTACCAGCTGTAAAGCGGTCGAAAAGATCACGGAGTTATATCCGAATGTGAAGATTGCAGGAAGACATAATGGTTTTCTTACCAAGGAAGAGGAGCCTGCCATTGTAGCAGAAATACAGCGCGCACAGCCAGATTTCCTGATCGTTGCGATGGGTGCGCCATACTCTGACAAATGGGTATATAAGCACAAACAGGAGCTTGCGCAGGTAAAAGTTGTTTTTGGCGTGGGGGGCAGCTTAGATGTAATAGCGGGAAAAGTTACTCCTGCACCAGCGCTATGGAAAAAACTCAATCTGGAGTGGTTGCATCGACTTTTGTTCGCTCCCGTTGCGAAGGGACAAAAGTCGCGATGGCGCAGACAGGCAGTGCTGCCCAAATTCGTGTTCCGAGCTATGATTAGGAAATGAAGAAAAGGCCTCGTTTATGGGGGCCTTTTTTAGGTTCGGTTGGTGTGAGAGGAAGAGGGGGCAGGTGTGAGAGTAGGAAGTAAGGAGTAAGGGGCAGAGTAATAGTGGTTAGTGGGAGTGAGGTGAGGAGTAGGGGGAAGAGTAGGGGGAAGAGTAGGAGAGATTAGTGGGAGTAAGATGAGGAGTATGAACAAGAGCAAGTAGTGGGATTGAGGTAAGGAGTAGGGGCAAGAGTAAGTAGTGGGATTGAGGTAAGGAATAGGAGCAAGAGTAAGGAGTGGGATTGAGGTAAAGAGTAGGGGCAAGAGTAAGTAGTGGGATTGAGGTAAGGAGTAGGAGTAAAAGTGAGTAGTAGGATTGAGGTAAGGAGTAGGAGTAAAAGTGAGTAGTGGGATTGAGGTAGGGAGTAGAATGTAAGTGCGACTATAGTTGTGACCTTTAAACAAATTAATAATAATAAACAACACCGATTCTGGTTGATGCCATAGCCTCGTATTTAATTCAAGCTAAAAGCTAAAGGGGTACAATAAGGGGATAAATTCCCTTGAGTCACTGGAATTCCGCCCGAAGAGGCAAAAGAAAGGCAAAAATGCCCTAGAATCGGTGCGATTCCGCCCGAAGTGGTAAAAGAAAGGCAAAAATGCCCTAGATCGGGTGCAATTCAGCCCGAAGCAGCAAATCAACGGTATATATCCCGTAGAATGAGCCGAATCCGGTCCGAAGCAGCAAATCAACGGTATAAATCCCGTAGAATGAGCCGAATCTGGCCCGAAGCAGCAAATCAACGGTATAAATCCCGTAGAATGAGCCGAGTCCGGCCCGACGAAGCAAATCAACGGTATATATCCCGTAGAATGAGCCGTATCCGGTCCGAAGAAACAAATCAACGGTATAAATCCCGTAGAATGAGCCGAATCCGGCCCGAAGAGGCAAATTGAAGCTAGAATAAAAAGTGGACAGTAGTTAACAGACTGGCGATAATGAGTCCACGGAGGTGTGTTCACATGGGAGAACATCGACAACGGTATAACGAAGAATTTAAAAAACAGACAGTGCAGTTCATTCAAGAGCAAACAAAGACAGTGGGCGACTTGGCGGAAGAGCTCAACATCCCAAAAAGTACCCTGCATCAATGGATGAGCCAGTATCGAGAACTAAAGAATGAACCGGCAGCTAGCGTGGATCGAGTACGGGAACTCGAGGCACAGTTGAAAGAAATGAGCCGACAACTTCAAGAAAAAGATAACAAGATTGCTGATGTGGAAGAGGAATTAGCGATCGTAAAAAAAGCAGTGCACATCTTCAGCAAACCAAGGAACTGAGATTCCAGTTTATTGAAAAACATCGCTCCGAGTTTCTCTTGGAGAAGATGTGCATGACCCTACATGTGTCACGGAGCGGGTACTACAAGTGGCGGACAGAAAAAAACAGTACGCATATGCTTCGTAAGGCTGCGATAATGAAGCGAATTCAGTATCATTTTGCAGACCATCAAAAGCGGTATGGGAGTCCGAAGATCACCCGCCTGTTACATCAAGAAGGTTATACCGTTACCGAACGCACGGTGAGTGTGTACATGCGACATATGAAGCTTCGCTCCATTGTCTCCAAAACGTATCGCGTACAGACCACTGACTCCAATCATGACCATCCGATTGCCCCGAATACGCTGAACCAGCAATTTAAAATACTCAAACCCAATTCAGTATGGGTTACCGACATTACGTACATTCCTTGCCGGGGAGGGCGCTTGTACCTGGCTAGTGTAATGGACCTTTGCACGCGCGAAATCGTGGGGTGGCGCTTGGAGAACCATATGGAAACTAGCTTAATTTCGGGCGCCTTACAAGATGCTTACGAAGCTAAACAACCGGAAAAGGGTCTATTACATCACTCCGATAGAGGTTCTCAATATACTTCTCATGAATACACGAAGCAGTTGAAAGCGTATGGCATGGAGTCCAGCATGAGCCGCAGAGGTAACTGTTATGATAACGCCTGTATCGAGTCGTGGCACAGCATTTTGAAAAAGGAGCTCATTTATTGTAATCCACGATTCAAAACTAAGGAGCAAGCCTACCAGACACTTTTTCAATATATTGAGTTTTATTATAACCGCAAGCGAATGCATGGCGCGCTGGGGTATCTTTCTCCAGTTCGTTTTGCTGAGCAATTGACTAGAATGTCTGTTGCGTGACTGTCCACTTTCTTGACAGAGGTCCAAATCAACGGTATAAATCCCGTAGAATGAGCCGAATCTGGCCCAAAGCAGCAAATCAACGGTATATATCCCGTAGAATGAGCCGAATCCGGTCCGACGAAACAAATCAACGGTATAAATCCCGCAGAATGAGCCGAATCCGGCCCGACGAAACAAATCAACGGTATAAATCCCGCAGAATGAGCCGAGTCCGGCCCGACGAAGCAAATCAACGGTATAAATCCCGCAGAATGAGCCGAATCCGGCCCGAAGCAGCAAATCAACGGTATAAATCCCGTAGAATGAGCCGAACCTGGCCCGAAGCAGCAAATCAACGGTATAAATCCCGTAGAATGAGCCGAATCTGGCCCGAAGCAGCAAATCAACGGTATAAATCCCGTAGAATGAGCCGAGTCTGGCTCGAAGCAGCAAATCAACGGTATAAATCCCGCAGAATGAGCCGAATCCGGCCCGAAGCAGCAAATTAACGGTAAAAATCCCGTAGAATGAGCCGAATCCGGCCCGACGAAACAAATCAACGGTATAAATCCCGTAGAATGAGCCGAGTCCGGTCCGACGAAGCAAATCAACGGTATAAATCCCGTAGAATGAGCCGAATCTGGCCCAACGAAACAAATCAACGGTATAAATCCCGTAAATGTCCCCAGCCCAACCCGGTTACTATCCATTACCAACACGGAGGCCGTTTTCGCCACACATTTAATGTGATCCCTACTATGATGAGTGAAATTTGTTAAATGAGCAGATACATCCGCACCAATTGTAAATATGTTAGGGAGTTTATCGCTGCAAAATAAAAAACTGACACCGCTATACCAGCGATATCAGTTTACAGTGCTTAGCGATTAAGCTAGCGGCTGCCTATTTTTAGCTTGTTCCTCTCGCATCCACTGTGACAACTGGCGTTTGAGCTTAAGGAACTCGGGAGAGTCCGTAATCTCATCACGGCGTGGCCGCGGAAATGGCACATCGACTGTATGCAGAATGGAGCCGGGGCGGCCGGAAAATACATAGATACGATTAGAGAGCAGCAACGCTTCTTCGATGTTGTGAGTAATGAACAGCACAGAGCGGCGATTCTCTTCCCACAGCTCAAGCAGCCAGCGCTGCATTTCACTGCGAGTTAGTGCATCGAGTGCGCTGAAAGGTTCATCCAGCAACATTAGCTCCTGCGGAGCGAGCAATGCTCTGAGAAAAGCTGCACGCTGCTGCATCCCGCCAGACAGCATATGCGGATAAGCATGTTCGAACCCGCTTAACCCAACCTTGGCAAGCCACTGGCGTGCTTCCTCGCGGGCTCCATCCCGCAGTGCGCCCTTGATCTCCCCAGCAAGCAGCACATTATCCTCAATCGTACGCCAAGGAAAAAGAGCAGGCTGCTGCGGCATATAACTAATTTCACCGCGTTGACCTGTAACGACCTTACCGTTCATGCGGATCGTGCCTGCATCGGGTTTCACAAGGCCGCCAATCATATGGAATAAGGTGCTTTTTCCGCAGCCGGAAGGACCAACGATCGAAACGAATTCTTGTTGCTCTACCTTGAGAGAGACATTATTCAGAACTTTTGTCTTACGGCGACGATGGAAAAAAGATTTGGAGATGCCGCTCACTTCAAGGGCGGGTGCCACGGTATGAGCTTCAGGGGAGCTTATAACTTCTGTTGTTCTGTGTTGCATTTGCGTCGCTTGAGACATACAGGCATCTTCCTTTCTATGAGTTACGGCGCGGCTTCCAGCGAACCAGCCATTTTTCCAGCAATGCAATAATAGCAAAGAGTACAAGACTTAAAAGTACAATAATAACAATAGCGACAAACATCCGATCCGTACGATAAGCGGATTTCTGCAGAAGCATATAATAGCCAATACCTTTATCCGCGCCAATCCATTCAGCGACCACGGCGCCCATAACCGCATAAGTAGCAGATATTTTTACACCGGAAAATAGTGCCGGGATAGAAGAGGGCAGCTCCAGCTTGGTAAAGATTTGCCACTTGCTTGCGCCAGCCATTTTCATATAATTCATCATGACCTGATCACTTTGGGCCAGGCCGCCCATCGCAGCGACAGCTACAGGGAAGAAACATACTAGTGTAATCAGCACGATTTTGGGCAAAAGACCAAAGCCGAACCAGATAATGAGCAGGGGGCCGAGCGCGATGGAGGGAACATTTTGACTCAGAATAATGAGTGGATAAAAAGCCCGTCTAGCCCAAGGCAAAAGATGCAAAAGCAAAGCGACGATCAGACCTACCCCCGTACCGATGGGAAAACCAATTAAAGTGAGCCGCAGCGTAGCCATCGTATGAGCCCAAAGACCAGAAGCGTTACTGGTGGATTCACGGGCAATATCAGCAGGACTCGGCAGAATCCAGGATTCAATATGAAATACAGATACAGATAGCTGCCATACGGTTAAAAAGAAGACGACCGCCACAAGGGGCGGCCATATTAGCTTCCAGGTCGATCTCACGGCCGATATTTCTCCGTCAATTTATCCATGCTGATTCCGTTAGGATTATGAGCGATTTTGATCTGCGAAATTACGCTTGGACTGCCTGCTTCGATCAACGCCTCTTGCATCTGACGCACAATCTCCAGCAGCTCGCTAAGCTCACCTTCCATTGTGGTTTCCAGCGGATTCACCTGATGTTTAACACCGGATTTCTGAATGACCTCAATCGCTTTATCTACGTATGGGATGGAATCCTCATTGTTCGGAGTTTTTGGAATTACTTGAATGCTTAGTAGGGTGTTAGCCACAATAATCAATCCTCTCATTTTATAAGGTAAGTTCAAAAAGCCAACTTTGATAACGAAGTAATTCAGGAAGCAAACTCGACATCGAATCTTGAACGAACTTGGGAAGTCCGGTACTCACGTAGCACATCACTACGCTCCGTTCCTCCTTCCTCAAGTAACGTCCAACCTTCTTGGTTCTGAAAGCTGACTTTTTGAACTCTTAAATTATAAGGTAAGTTCAAAAAGCCAACTTTGATAACGAAGTAATTCAGGAAGCAAACTCGACGTCGAATCTTGAACGAACTTGGGAAGTCCGGTACTCACGTAGCACATCACTACGCTCCGTTCCTCCTTCCTCAAGTAACGTCCAACCTTCTTGGTTCTGAAAGCCGTCTTTTTGAACTCTTAAATTATAAGGTAAGTTCAAAAAGCCAACTTTGATAACGAAGTAACTCAGGAAGCAAACTCGACATCGAATCTTGAACGAACTTGGGAAGTCCGGTACTCACGTAGCACATCACTACGCTCCGTTCCTCCTTCCTCAAGTAACGTCCAACCTTCTTGGTTCTGAAAGCCGACTTTTTGAGCTCTTAAATTATAAGGTGAGTTCAAAAAGCCAACTTTGATAATGAAGTAATTCAGGAAGCAAACTCGACGTCGAATCTTGAACGAACTTGGGAAGTCCGGTACTCACGTAGCACATCACTACGCTCCGTTCCGTTCCTCCTTCCTCAAGTGACGTCCAACCTTCTTGGTTCTGAAGTCCGCTCTCTACTCCGCCGGTAAAAAATCATTACTGAATGCACTAGCAGCATCCAGCGGTTTATCCAGCAACTTCAGATCATACATCCAGTCGCCGTAATTTTGCCAGACCTCGGTTTTTTGCTCGCCCCAGCGGGCAGCATCGTCCTTGTATTTTGGGCTAAGCCATTTTTGGCTAGCTAGGACAAGGTCGGCGTCCAGGTCAGGAACGGCCTTCGATAACATACCGGCAGCCTCTTCCGGATGATCAATAGCATATTGATAACCTTTTGATGTGGCTTTCATGAAGGCCTTCACCAGCTCAGGATGATCTGCAATTTGCTTCTCACTCGTCGTCAGCACAGGCGTGTAATAATCGAGCTGTGGCGCATAATCCTTTAAGTACAGCATATCCAATGGCTGGCCACGCAACTCAGCCTCAACTCCAGTCCAAGCGTAGAAAATCCAGGCGAAATCAATGTCACGTTTGACGGCGGTAAAATAATCAGCTTCACCGATACTGATCAGCTTCACCTTTTTCACATCGCCACCTTCAGGATCCATGATGGCCTTCATGGCTGCTTCTTCGGCCGGTGAGCCCCAGCCTCCGTAGGTTTTACCTTCGAAATCCTTTGGTGATTTAATATTGCGATCTACTGGAGCGGCGAATCCCGATGTATTATGCTGAATAATAGCTGCTATCGAGACAAGGGGTACGCCTTGTAGACGGGCTAGCGTTAATCCTTCTTGGGCGCTGATGCCAAATGCGGCTTCGCCAGAAGTAACCATAGTATCAGAACCCGCTGCGCCTGGTTGAACGATTTCGACGTCCAGACCTTCTTCAGCGTAGTAACCAAGATCCTTAGCTACGTATAGACCGGTATGATTCGTGTTCGGTGTCCAGTCGAGTGCGACTTTAACTTTGGTGAGCTCTTTTGGAGCATCCGTGCCAGCCGCTGCAGTTGGATCAGTAGCATTTGCTTTGTTTCCGGCTGTATTCCCATTGTTGCTGCCGCATCCGGCAATGGCAAGAATGAGTACACAGGTGAGGCACAACGTAAGTGCTTTTTTGAGGTGCATGTCTTCTTCTCTCCTTTAAGGTTACAAGAATCCCGTCTTCACAACATGAACCGTAAAGTGTAGTATGTACGTTTTTCTACATCTTTTAGTGATCTTACAAAAAAAGCGCCCCGAGTGATCGGGACGCTGGCTTGGCGCAAGGTTAGTCAAGGTCACAGGGACCAGAACCAATTGGCGATTCCTACGCTGGCATTATCCAGATCAGGTATAAGGGTCAGTATCTTGTGGGATACAATCTCAGCCGGCCAATTCCAGCACCCCTGGTTCTATGAAGTTAACGGGTATTTCTATGTGCAATATAAGTAAGTATAAGTTTTGTACCCATACTTTATATCTTATATTTCTCGCATACGGTGTATTATAGACGGCTGTACTCGGAATGTCTAGTAGTGCACTCCTGAATTTTTCCAATCCAGTAGTTTCTTTTTTGCTAGTCTAGATCTTTATATTTCTTGCGGTGACGCCGTTTAAGCTCACTAACCAGCGCCCCTAGCGTGAGGACAACGCTGATCAGAATCCCGCTCATGATCACGAAGAGGGCAAGAAATTCAAAGGGGGAATAACCAATCATTTTACTCCATTGGATTTTTCCATCCAGATCGTCAATGACCTGATTCATGCCGTAAATCCCGCTTACTACCGTAAATACAGTGAGAATCATCAGCAGATTATCCCGTCGCTTGGATTGAAACTTATCCTGATACTGAAACAGGTCATTTAAGGTTTCTTTCACTTCCTCGAACAAAGCGTCGTTTCCGTATACTTTACGCAGCTGAAGAAATATCTCCCGGCCCTGCGACTGGGAAATCAACTCCAAGAAGTAGAACTTTGCCGAGAACTTATTAATGGAGTAGATTAGATTGTCTATTTCCTCATAATCATGATTAATCCGAAGTCGGGAGTGCATGTTGGCAAGCTTTAGCAGAACGATTTTGTGGAAAATATTGAGTAAAAATCCGTAATAATATTGCCCGTACATCTGGTTGGCTAGACTAACAGCAATTTCCTGTTCAGCGCGGGTCATGCAGCAAAAGGTCTGCTCATTCATCATATAATACGTGTCTGGGCCCCAGCGATTATAGGAATGCTCATGACAATAGTTTGCAATATACGCTGGATCGCTTGCACTGGCATAGGGCTTTCCGTTCAGATCAATTCCATCAAGCTGTGAGGCGCGATAGCGTAGATTTACACTAATCTCATCAGAACTTTCTTCATTCTGAAAGCCGTAAAAAGCTTGTACCTGCATTCTTTCATCTACGAAAAAAGGAAGGGTCTCAAAATAAGCCCCATTGATATCCGATTGATCCAGATATGGCTCCAGTCCATCCACCAAATTTCGGAAGACAAAATCCTCTACCATCTCATAGGTCTGTTCCCCGCAATGAATATAAGTGTAGTCATCCTGTATGAAGGTTTTCTCTAGCGCACGGAAACGATCCGCGAATTCTAGGGCAATACTAAAGGGAATCGAATCCCCCTCCAGCTGGACACGTATCGTCACGAATCCAAGCTGAAAGGGACATATGAATATATCCGTCGAGAGAATTTTGAAAAATATAGATTGCTGCGGAATCTCCAGAATGCAGTCGAGATTATTTACTCTGGAAAAACGGCGAAACGAGTCGGCATCCTTCCTGCGCGGAAAAAGGACGTGTGCGGCAAACGGTAAATAGGTGCGCTCCATTCGTTCATGGGAAACACAGTAACCTTCTCCATAATAGGCAGCTTCCAGTTCTTTGTTATCCAGAAAAAAACGTGTGAATCCGTCGTCCTGTAATTGCTGGATAAGCTGCTTAGAATCGCCCTTTTTTATAGAGAAGGGAAATATAAACTGCATAAGCGCAGTATGTAACAAAGGCTCAGTTGAAGACTCATTTAAAGACTCATTCATTCATTGTCCATCCTTGTGCTCAGAATATGCTTATAGATCACATTACCCTAAAAGGATAACGTTGATACTATTCTAAATACGGGAACTCTTTCCTTCCACCGCTTGCCTGGCTTGGAATCTCCATGCGGCAATGCTTAGCAGGAACAAGAAGGCAGCAAAAGTGGCAAGTAATCCGGCTGTTTGTGCCACTTCTAAATGGTCCATAGACCAGCCCGTAAACAGAGGTAGCAAAGCACCACCAACGCCTCCGGAAGCAATCATAATGCTGGGTGTTGACTCTTCGGTGCCAGGCAGCATTTTGCTGGAGAAAACCAATGCAATGGAGAAAATACCGGACATAAACAGCCCCAGCAGCAGAATTACAATGAAAGCAGTCATTCGATTGTCAGTGAACGGAAAGAGTGTCAGCAGTAACAAGGTTAGTAAACAGCTGCTGAGAATGTACACGCGATAAGATATTTTTTCGGCAATTACACCCGCAAACAATCTTCCTGTAGACATCGCCAGCCAAAAGAAAGTGACTGTCAGTGCTGCCGCAGACTCTGTCATCCCTAGCTTGGCAATAAAGATAGCCGGCATAAAGTTGACTAAACTCATCTCTGTGCCTACATAAAGAAAAAAGAAAACGATGAAGATCCCTAGCAGAATCCATTGCTTACCTTTATACGGAAATTTTTTGTTAGAACGTGAGCTTGAGGAATGCGAATTGTCTGCTCCTTGGACAGAGGCACGTTCATCCAGCATGCGTTGTAGATTACCGAAGTGTCCTCTTGCCCAGAGGATAAGAGAAATCAAAGAGAAGGCAGCGACGATTAGAAAGGCCAATCTCCACGCTCCGGCAGCAATGAGCGGACTGGCGATAAGCGGCATCACGAGTGCGCCTATCCCGAATAGAACTTCGAGCCGGCTCATCGCAATAGCCGTTCCTTCGGTTACAGCACCAATAATGATGGTGCCGATAACCGCTTCGATCATCCCGAAACCAAAACCTGCGGCAACAGCGATAAAATACATCCAGCCCCAAGGCGGTAGAAAGGCATAGGCAACTTCTGCAACTATTAGAAGACTGGTGGCAATGAGGATGCCTCCACGTTTACCGAAGCGGCGATTAAGTAGGGGAGAGACCAACACGCCTGCTAAAAAACCAGCGAATTGACTAAAGATTAATTCACCGCCAGCACTGTAATTTTGATCATAATGTTGCAGTAGAACGGGCAGAATAGATCCCAGCACAACATGTGCCAGACCGATAACGAAGTAGGAGAGACAGCCGATCCAAATCAGTTTTTTCACGAAGTAAGCTCCTTATCTTGATGTAGTTTATGGAGTAAGGTCGGATTCAATGTGAACCTGAAGGGTACATTATAATAAGCACCATTGTTATGATAAATCCAAACGGTGAGCTTGGATATATAAACTTTTGTTTACATGCTTGAAGGGAGAGATTTACGTAATGGATAACAAACAACTGGAACAACTCATTATTAAAGCATTGGATGACAACAAGTTCGGTTCCTTTGGTACGATCGAAGAAGGAAATAAGCCGAAAGTACGTTATATGGCCATTTTCCATGAGGGTTTGAAGATTTATTTGGCTACAAATCGCAAAACTCATAAAGTGGAGGAGTTATCCGATAATCCGAATGCTTTTGTACTGCTTGGCTATGAGGCCGGCGGAAGCAAAGATGTGCTGGAGATTGAAGCGACCGCTACCGTCTCTAAGGATGAAGGCTTGCGCTCCAAGGTATGGAATAAAGAGCTGGAGCCATGGTTTACTGGACCTGATGATCCTAATTATGTGATTTTGGAGCTTACTCCAACACGTATTGAGTATGTAGGTAGCAATAAAGAGCATGGAGTATGGCAGCCATAAGCTATAGCCTTGAATTGATCAAACAGCCCTCCTATCCCCTATGGGGTAGGAGGGCTGTTTGATGTGTTATAATGACTTCAACTTTTTAGGTATTCAGATCGGGGAGGAGCTAAAGCTACATGAGCGTTACTCTGTTATATATTGAAGATGATCGTGAGATTGGCAGCGTAGTGTCTGCTGATTTAAGCGAAAGAGGATATAGTGTCCGCTGGCTACGGAGCGGCGAAGGTGCGATGGAAGAAGCCGGCGCCTGCCAACTGGCTATTCTCGATGTTATGCTTCCTGGTCTGGATGGGTTTACGATCGGGCAACGATTGAAACGTTCCTACCCTAAGCTGCCCATTTTAATGCTCTCTGCCCGAACCTCGATTGATGATAAGCTGCAAGGTTTGGAATTCGCGGATGATTATTTGACCAAGCCTTTTCATCCGGATGAATTGGCCGCTCGAATCGAGGTGCTGCTCCGAAGGAATGGGGCATCTGTTCAGGATTCGCTCACACTTAAACATCTAGTCGTATATGAAGGGGATAACCGCGTGATGAATGCTCAGACTCAGGAAGAAATCATGCTTACAGGCAAGCAATTTCAGATTTTTTCCTATTTACTGCGTCATCTTAACCAAATTATGACGAAGGAGCAGATCTACGAGGCCGTGTGGGGTGAGGCTTATATCGAAGGGGATAAAACTCTGATGGTACATATTCGTTATTTGCGCGAAAAGCTGGAGCTTGATCCGGGTAATCCGGAAATTATCGAAACTGTCCGTGGGATCGGATACCGGGTAAGAGCATGAGAGGATTAGAGCGCATTCGCAAGAAACGTAATTCCTCTTTGTTATCAGGGTATTTGCTAATTATCGTATCTGCACTGCTATTTATCCCTGTGGTCCTTCCGTTGTCTTTTGTTGGCTACAATATTCTTAACGAAGTGACCAAAGGTGCCCCGCCTGTAGATACATCCCTGTATTCGAATATTGCACCGCTGGAGACTATGTGGCATAAAGAGGCACTTCACTTAGGAAATGCTTCTTCGGAAGCCATAAATCAGCGGCTGCATGAATTGAGTCAAAAATACACTGAAGCTACTATGTTTTGGGTAGACGGGCAGGGAAAAACCCAGTTGATTCTCACGCCTGATGAAGGGGATAAGGATAAGATTTACCATGAAGTTCCTGATCAGTGGACTGCGGCTGAGGCTATTTCATTTATGAAAGAAAGTACGAATCGTGATCCTTTAGCCATCGTTGCTTTCGTGGGGGACAAAGTGGAGGCAGACAAGGGATTTATGGTGATGCAAATTCCAAGCAAGCTGCTGAACAAAGGGGCTTATGGGGGATTAGGGGCTTGGGCTTGGTATAACTTTGTGTTATTTACCCTTTTTGGAGGGTTCGCTCTGGTTTCGTGGATGTTCTTTAGAAAAATTCGCAAACGGCTATTGCAACTGCAAACCGCGATGACGATTACAGGCCCGGATAGAATGCCTAAGTCTATAGTGACAGGCAAACTGGACGAGATCGGTCGCCTGGAGGAAGCTTTTAATACGATGGTAACCAAACTGGATGAAAGCCGACGCAGGGAAATAGAAGAGGAAGAGTTGCGTAAGCGTCTAGTCTCGAATCTATCTCACGATTTACGTACACCTCTAACCGTCATTCGCAGCCATATCCATGTTATGACCAAAGAGGATCTGACCTCAAAAGGTAAGCAGTCCTTACAGCTTATGGATGAGCGTATTGCGGATCTTAGCGTCCTGATCGAGAATCTTTTATCTTACAATCTGCTCAATAGTGGACGGGTAACCTTAAAGCTGGAACGTAAAGATGTTTTACGCTTGTTGCGGGAAAGTGCGGCTGCTTGGTACCCCGTATGGGAAAAAGAGGGCTTCGACATTGATATTAACCTGGAAGCCGAACCGCTATTCTGGAGGGTGGATGAGGTCTGGTTCCGCCGTATTCTCGATAATTTGTATCAAAACATTGTACGACATGCCAGCAGCGGGCATTATGTCGGGATCTCAACGGAGCAACGTAATGAACAACGTGCCATAATTATTGCGGATCATGGTCGAGGCATTCAGAGTCCATCCGATTACAAGGGGGCAGGTTTGGGATTGTCTATCGTCGATCTTTTGATGAAGCATATGGAGCTGGAATGGGTTATGGAGAGCACAGGCGAAGGCACTTCTATTGTAATCTTTGATCCGCGTCGTGAAATTTAAACAAAACTTAAACTTGGCACTTCCTTGTTCTTAACCTTGGGACGTTATGCTGTATACCGAGGTGAAGAACATGGAAGAAACAGTGATTAAAACTAAGGATTTATTGAAAAAATATCGTGGCCGGGCTGCGGTAGAAAATTTGAATTTAAATATCCGCAAGGGTGAGATTTATGGTTTTCTGGGTCCCAACGGAGCTGGGAAAACTACAACAATCCGTATGCTGCTTGGCCTAATTACACCGACATCTGGAAAAATTGAAGTGTTCGGTCAGGATCTTCGGAAGAATAAGCTGCAAATTTTACGGAAGGTAGGGTCGCTTGTCGAATCCCCCTCGTATTATGGGCATCTGAGCGCTGTGGACAATCTCGAAGCGATCCGCCGCATTCTGGATGTTCCGAAGTCACGAATCGCTGAGGTGCTAGATATTGTTTCTCTAACCGGGGAAGAGAGACGTCCGGTCAAAGGGTTTTCCCTCGGGATGAAGCAGAGACTTGGTATCGCAGCTGCCTTGTTAGGGAATCCAGAGCTGCTTATTCTGGACGAACCAACGAACGGACTCGACCCGTCAGGGATTCAGGAAATTCGTGGGCTTATCAAACGCTTGCCACAGGAGCAAGGAATTACGGTTGTAGTATCCAGTCACCTGCTTAGTGAAATTGAACAAATGGCAGATACCGTGGGTATTATTCGCCAAGGGCAAATGGTGTACCAAGATACAATAGCTAATCTGCAACAACAGGCTGCTGGCGAGATACGCCTTGCGGTTTCGGAACCAGAGTCTGCGTTACGTCTCGCTGGAGGTCGGGGGTATGAAGGGACACTACATGAGCAAAAACTGATTTTTTCAAGAATGAACGATGCAAGAGTAGCGCTGCTAGTCAAAGCTTTGGTAGAGAATGGGCACGCTGTCTATCGTGTAGAGGAGCGGAGACAATCGCTTGAGGACTTCTTCCTACAGGTTGTGGGAGGCGGGGAATCATGATGTGGCGGGCGTTGTCAGCGGATTGGCTTAAAATCCGCGGCAAAGGAATTTGGTTTCTAGTGTTTCTAGGACCGATTGGTCTAGTAGCCATGCAGGGCCTTAACTTTGGCCTTCGTTATGATTATCTGCGTCAGCAGTATAGCGCGGATTTATGGGGAGGACTACTGGATAATGTGTCCGGGTTTGTGCCCACAGCTCTTTTTCTGGGAGGCACTTTAGTATGCTCGCTGATTGCAAATGTCGAACATCAGATGAGCTCGTGGAAGCAGCTCTTGGCACTACCTATCTCCCGTACTTCAGTGTTTATGGCTAAGCTAACGCTCTGTCTGCTGCTTGTGGCTGTTTCCTGCTTGTTGCTCTCAGTGGGGATAGTTGTTTTGGGGCTTATTTTGGGCTTCGCAGCTGATCTTATTCCTTATGTGGATGTACTCAGAATTGGCTTTATGTCCTACATTGCGGCTCTGCCGGTCATCGCGCTACAGCTTTGGCTTTCCCTGGCTAATCGTAATCAGACACTGCCGGTTGCCCTGGGAATCACATTATCCTTGACGTCATTTTTCTCCATGTTCCTTTCGGAGTGGGTGCCTTTAACATGGCCATATTTGGCGTGGGACTCCTCTAATCGCCTCTTGTTCAGCGGTGCGGGTCTGCTGCTAGGAATGCTGGTATTTTTGCCGGGTGCAGTGCATTTCGCTCGAAAGGATGTGGATTAAGATGAAGTCATTTTGGAGAGTATTATCCTCAGAGCGATTAAAAATGTCTAAATCATATGTTTGGCTTTTAGTCATAGGAAGTCCGGTTTTATCACTGGTTCCCGGATTGTTATCGGATAATCAAGGCGAGAAGATGACTTGGGAGCTGCTGTTAAGTGTGATGTCAATGATGCATGCTTTGCTGTTTCTGCCTGTGCTTTCAGGCATTTTTGCGGCCCTGATCTGTCGTTATGAGCATCATGACGGTGGCTGGAAGCTATTGTTGTCTCTGCCTGTAACCCGGTTGTCGGTGTATCTCTCAAAATATGTGATGATCATCGGATTGCTGGCTGCTGTGCAAATAACGTTCCTCGTTATGGTGCTGGGAATGGGTTTGTTCCGTGGGGCTCCAGATCCAATCCCTTGGGCGCTGCTGCTAAAATCAGTATTTGGCGGCTTTGTAGCCTGCCTACCACTCGCCGCATTGCAGCTGGCGATCTCGCAAAGCTGGAGCAGCTTCGGCGCACCGCTGGCGCTGAATGTGAGTCTGACCATTCCCAATATACTGATCGCTAATTCTTCAACCTACGGCCCCTATTATCCTTGGGTACAGCCGATGTTAGCCATGAGTCCTTATGGTGATGACGGATTTGGTGCCTTTAATCTGCCTTTAGAGACACTGATGATGATAGTGGGAGGGAGCTTGATTGTCTTTTTTGCCGCAGGACTAATCTCCTTTTATCGTAAAGCAGTCTGATTCACAATCAGAGGCTATAAACTCCTCCTCAATGGACATCCCGTGCTGTTTTTCTTATAATTAAAGAATATAATTAGCTAAGATGGAGGAGGGCGAGAGCATGGAGCCAACGGCATTAGAAGATTGCGACAATACATGCAAGGGTTCAGAGCTTGAACCGGAATCCATTGCATTGATCCTGCCAGACCGTGGGATTACTGATAAAATGGCAGAAATGTTCAAAGCGTTGGGTGATCCAACACGAGTGCGGCTCATTTACGCTTTGTCTCAGCAAGAATTATGTGTACATGATTTGTCCGTGATCCTTGATATGGGCCAATCTGCGATATCCCATCAGCTCCGTTATTTACGGAATCTACGGATCGTGAAGCGCCGTAAAGAGGGGAAAACGGTATTCTATTCGCTGAACGATGCGCATGTGGAGCAGATCTTTTTACAGACCCACGAGCATGTCCGACACGAATAGCTAGTTGCAAAAAGGGGGACTCCCAGCAGCCATTGGATGGCTTTTGGGAGTCCCTCTTTTTATTATGCCGACGAGTCCTGATCATCCGCTACGGCTTACGGACCCAGTTGACCTTATTTGCAAAATTAACGCTTTTTGAGCAGAGTTGCGGACCTCAGTGCAGTTATTCCTTAGAAAGAGGTCTTGTTTTGCTCTTTTTCATGCCAATAGCGCCTATGGGGTCCGATATTATGCTAAACCGGGGATAATACTGTTTTTAGGGTCAACTGGGTCCGTTAGCTGTGTGGTTTGCGACAAATATTGCTCTAATGAAACCAAGTTGAATCCACTGAAGCTTTGTATTTTGAAGCAAGGGTTAGCTTATTAACTGGCTTGATTTAGGTTCTTCGTTAGGTTTGGTTTTCTAAAGGACAACACTAGCCAGACACATTGCACTGCGAGCACTAGCAGGATAAATAGATCGATTCCCATGTATTCACTCGTATTATCATTGCCCACAAACTGAATTAAATTATGTATAAAATGAAAGGATATCAGCGGAAGAATATTATTATTTTTTAGCATCAGCAAGGCTAGCGCAAAACCGATCAGAAGCGCATATACGAGTTGTAGAAGAGTTTGTGTGATATCTGTGCCGGATAATGCATTAAGTAAGTGGGTAATAGAGAAGAGAATGCTTGAAGTGATCACTGCTGTTTTAGCCCCTTTAGGAAGCAAGGTCTTAAAAATCAAACCGCGATAGATGCTTTCCTCCACAAAAGCGACCAGCAGGGTGAAGAAAATAAAGAACAGTACCTCGGATGCGCTGATCTCACGAAAACCCTTAAAGGATATGGTAATCAGGACCACTACTAGTGGGGCATAATAGATCCAGTTGCCCGAGGATATGGTGTTTAGAGGTCGGAAGCCGAGCGTGCTCCATTTGCGCTTAACTGTAAAGTAGATGATGAGTACAAGCGCGATTGGGATGAAGGAGATAAGTACAGGGGCGTTGTACGCAAGTTCCTTAATGGTTGCGTAAGCCCCGGCGGCAGTTACGGCTACAAGTAATAACACCTCGATAATAACTACGCTCCAAATGGGGTGTTTCTGTGAAAAAGAAGACGTTTTGGCTAGCTTTGACATGTTCTAAATTCATCCCTTCTGTGTAAATCATTTGCCCATCGAGCTTCATTGATAATGGGGTCATTCGTATGTAAGAAACTTACTTTCGGTCATACATGATTTTACATATTTTCACGTAAAGGTCAATTGATTTGATTTTTAAGATAATGTAGAAAAATGGTGTATATCGCGTATTGACCTTGAAATATAAAGGGAATATAATAGGGCTAAGATAACATATGAACAAGTGCTCATATATGGTTTTTATTTGAGGAGATGTGCCGTATGGATACAATGCAAGGAAAATTAAAACGTCAGTGGGAATTAGAAGGTTTGGATTGCGCCAATTGCGCGATGAAAATTGAAGATAAGGTGAAGAAGATTGAAGGTGTATCGTCTTGTTCCGTTAATTTTGTAACAAAAACAATGACGTTGGAAACCGCCGCAGGGTATGAGGAATCAGCGATTGTAGAAGCGAAGAAAACGGTGAAGGCACTCGAGCCCCACGTAAATGTGAAAGAGAAGGTTGGGGGAAATCACAAGGCGCGCAATAGCGGTGCTCATGAACATACACATGATCACCAGCATGGACACGAGCATGTTCACGATCATCAAGCTGCTGGACATCATCATGGTCATGAGGATGCTGAAGGTCATGGTCATACACATGAGCATGGGGAAGGCGACACACGCAAAATATTGCTGCGGTTAGGCGCTGGTGGAATTCTTGCTCTAGCTGGGATATTCCTGCCCGTGGATGGAGTAGTTGAACTGCTGATCTTTTTGGCAGCCTATCTTATCGTGGGTGGTGAAGTTGTCTGGCAGGCGGTTAAGAACATCATCCGTGGTCAGGTGTTTGATGAGAATTTCCTGATGGCTCTGGCAACTATCGGTGCATTTGCGATTGGTGAGTATCCAGAGGGCGTGGCAGTAATGCTGTTTTACCAGATTGGAGAACTGTTCCAAGGTCTGGCTGTGAATCGTTCACGCCGATCTATTACGGCACTTATGGATATTCGCCCCGAGTTTGCCTATCTCAAGCTTGGAAATGATCTGAAGAAGGTCTCACCTGAGGAAGTAGCCATCGGAGATTTGATTGTTGTTAAACCCGGTGAGAAGGTACCCCTTGACGGAACAATACTTGAAGGTAACGCCATGATGGACACATCTGCACTTACTGGAGAGTCGGTGCCACGATCAGCTGGTCCAGGAAGTGCGGTATTAAGTGGTTTTATTAACCGGAACGGCGTAATTACTGTGCAAGTTACGCAGACCTTTGGAGAGTCGGCCGTATCCAAAATACTGGAGCTAGTGCAGAATGCATCAAGCAACAAAGCTAAAACCGAGAACTTTATTACTAAATTTGCACGTGCCTACACACCTGTAGTAGTGATCACAGCAGTCCTGCTGGCCGTCGTTCCTCCACTGCTGATCAGTGGTGCGACATTTTCGGATTGGATTTACCGTGCACTTGTATTCCTCGTAATCTCTTGTCCTTGTGCGCTTGTGGTCTCGATTCCACTGGGATTCTTCGGAGGGATTGGTGCTGCTTCACGCAGCGGTATTCTGATTAAGGGAAGCAACTACCTGGAAGCCCTAAATGATGTGAAGGTAGTTGTCTTTGATAAAACCGGAACGTTGACCAAGGGACAGTTTAAGGTGACGGGGATTTATCCGTCGGGTGGCAAATCTAAGGATGAATTACTGCGGACAGCCGCTTATGCGGAGAGCCATTCCAATCACCCGATCGCTGAGTCGATTCGGACGGCTTATGGTGCACAGATTTCTAAGGAAGCTATCACGAATTATAATGAAATCTCTGGTCATGGTATCGAAGTAACTATCGAAGGCAAGACCGTATTTGCAGGCAACGCACGTCTGATGGAGCGGGAGGGGATTGCTTATGAGGTCCCAGAGCAGAGCGGTACAGTTGTTCACATTGCGGTAGATCATCAATATGAAGGTTATCTGGTGATCGCCGATGAAGTGAAGGAGGACTCACTGCAGGCCATTCAGCGCCTCAAAAAGCTTGGTATACGCAAGACGGTGATGCTGACAGGTGATGCTTCCGCCGTAGCTGAAGATGTAGGGAAGCAGTTAGGGGTAGATGAGGTACACGCAGAGCTTTTACCACAGCATAAGGTAGAGGCCATCGAGAAGCTGGATCGTGAAAAGCCTCCACGCGAGAAGATTATTTTTGTTGGAGACGGAATTAATGATACTCCTGTACTGGCTAGAGCCGATGTCGGGATCGCTATGGGGGGACTCGGTTCCGACGCTGCCATTGAAGCAGCGGATATTGTAATTATGACCGATGAACCTTCGAAGATTGCTGTAGCTATCGGAATTGCCAAGCGTACACGGACCATCGTATGGCAAAATATTATTTTTGCTTTAGGTGTAAAAGCTATATTCCTTCTGCTCGGTGCATTCGGGATTGCCACGATGTGGGAGGCTGTATTCTCAGATGTAGGGGTAACCGTACTAGCCGTACTGAACAGTATTCGAGCTTTAAAAGTGCAAGACGAGGGTTAAGTATCTTTGGTGTTTAAATAAATGATTTCAACAAAAGTAAGCTTTAGGATTCCGGTTTTAGGGGTCTTAGGGCTTACTTTTTTTATTCGCCAGCAAAGAATTTGTCTTTTTTTGCCGATATAGAAGATATATCCACATCAGGAGACATTATAACAAATGGAGTGAGGAGGCTATTTCATCGTGAATGAAAATGAAATGAAAGGAAACAAGATGAAAAAAATGAGAAAAAATGTAACGAAGAGAAAAGCGACGTCAATTCAACTTAAGTGGTCATCTGTTATATTAGCTATTGCAATCGTGCCGCTCATGGTAGCGACCATATTTTTACTTGATTATTTCGGCAATGTCACACGCACAGACAGTGAGCAAATGGCGCAGGACACCATTAATACGAACACATTCCGGATGGATGAGTGGCTATCCAACAAAACCTCGTCCGTAAAGGATCTGGTGTCCCAGCATCCTGAGTTCGATTTTACGAATCCAGCGAGTATCTTCCCTGTGATAGAAGTGCTGGAGGAAAGTGACAGTGAGACAGAAGGTTACAGTGTCATCAGTAAAGACGGCCAGTTAACTAATATGATGAACATGACCGCAAGTGTAGCAGATGCGAGCTATTTCTTGAAAGCGAAAGAAACGCATGCGCCTGTGTTGGGGGAAATGTCCTATCTGGAGCAGCTTGATAAATATATCATTCCGATCGTAGTTCCTGTCATGGATAAGGATAAGCAATTTATGGGAGGTATTGTCTTCTCGATTACTCCTGAAGTTCTTGCCCAAATGAGTAATGAAATTACTATGGCGGATACCGGATTTGGATACGTAATCTCAAATGATGGCATGTATTATACTTATCCAGACGTCAGTCGTATGGGCAAAAAAATTACCGATTACGCTAAAGAGCCGGCTCTTCAGAAGGTCGTTGACAAGATTTTGAGCAACAAAGAGGGGGCCGAAACTTATAAGGGCGAAGATGGTAAGAAAGTCATTACATACTTTAAGACCATTCCAGATACTGACCTGAAGCTTCTTGTAACAGTACCGGAGAAAGAGGTTTTTGCCAAAGTGACCTCTGCACAAAGAACAGCAATGTTCATCTTATTGGCAGTTATACTCGTCATAATTTTTGTTTCTCTCTACCTTACTCGCCTTATCGTTAGACCCATTAAAGCTATTTCCTCCACTATGAAAAAGGTGGCAGAGGGTCATCTGAATGAGAGGGTTAAAGTGCAATCCGGAGATGAAATCGGCGAGATGAGTCAAAATATCAATGATATGATTGAGACACTCTCCGGTATTGTCAACAAGATTGATACAACGGTAGTGGAGGTTTCTTATTCCTCAGAAGGAATGCTGAAATCGGCTCAACGGTCGTCTTATACTTCAGCAGAGGTAGCAACAGTTATCCAAGAAGTGGCTCAAGGAATGGAAGAGCAATTCAGAGGCTCGGAGCAATCGGCAAGAGCAACGGAAGAGATGGCCGTAGGTTTGCAACGTATTGCTGAGTCCTCTGCAGCGGTATCAGATCAGGCTGAGACGGTCAACTCAGAAGTAGAGAGTGGCTATTTGGAAATCCAATCTACACTGCAACAGATGGCTGTTATCAGTTCCACAGCTAATCAGACAGCCGAGATGATTGGTAAATTAAGTGAGCAATCGGAACAGATCGGACAAATTGTGGATGTAATTTCTGAGATATCCAATCAGACAAGCTTATTATCTTTAAATGCTTCTATTGAGGCTGCCAGAGCTGGGGAACATGGCCGTGGCTTCGGTGTAGTTGCGAATGAGGTGAAGAAGTTAGCGGAGCGGACGAACAGTTCCATCATTAGTATAGTGGAGCTGATCGGCGGCATTCAGTCTTCGACAACAAGTGCAGCGGATTCCATGAAGAAGAGTATTGAGGAAATTGGCGATGGAATGGGAAAAATGCAAAACGTCGGTGTTTCCTTTGATCATATCCGTTCTTCGATCCGTGAAGTATCGTCGCAAATACAGGATGTGTCAGCAATTAATGAAGAGATGTCAGCTGGCACAGAAGAAATAACGGCTTCTATATCCGATATGCTCGGAATAGCTAAAGAATCTGCTGAGAATGCTCAGGCGGTCTCATTAGCTTCAGCGGAGCAGACGGAGATTATGAAGGATGTCGTGTCCTCGGCGGAATCACTTAATGAAGTGATGTCTGTGCTGAAAGAAGAAATCGAGAAGTTTAAAAAGTAGGAGATAAACTGAGATTCATCTCCTTATAATACAAAAAATCGCTCTTTGGGAGCTGGTGGGCTTATTTCACCAATTCCCAAAGTAGCGATTTTTTTTGTTCTTTATGAGATTAAATGCTTTCTTCCAGCTGTAGACTCTCGATGCCTGCACGTACAATATTGCAGGAGCTGTTCAATTTCTGGGTTTCCTCTGTATTTAAATTAAGCTCCAGCAGCTCTTGAATCCCAGTGTTGCCTATAATGGCGGGCACACCCGTGCATACACCACTATGTCCGTATTCTCCATCCAGAATGGCGGATACGGCGATAATTTTGTGCTCATCATTCAGGATCGAACGGGTAATGTAGGCAAGTGCGCTGCCAATCCCGAAATGTGTGGAGCCTTTACGGGTGAAAATTTCCCAGCCGGCATCTTTTGTCTTGCGGGAGATATCCTCCAGATCCAGATGCGGGAACCGCTCGCGATGCTGATCCAAAATTTGTAGAATAGGCTTGCCGCCAATTGTCACATGGGACCAAGCTACAAATTGAGATTCGCCATGTTCACCTAACGCGTAGCCATTAACACTACGCGGGTCAATGGAGAACACATCGGAGAGCAGTGTTTTTAGGCGCGACGAGTCAATGGAGGTTCCGGTACCGATAATTCTGTGGCGAGGCAGACCTGATATTTTCCAGACCATATAAGTGACAATATCGACCGGATTAGCGGCGACTACGAATATTCCATCAAATCCCCCAGCCATGATGTTGGTAATGATTTCTCTAGTAATAACAGCAGAGGCTTCCAATACGTCAAGTCGGGTCTGCCCGGCTGTTGGATTAGCACCAGCGGTTAAGATAACTACATCCATCTTTGCACAATCGCTATAGGTTCCGGCATATACCTTTGTGCGTGTGCTTGTGAAATCCATACAGTGCGAGAGATCAAGTGCTTGTGCCATAGCCCGATCATAGGTGCGGTCGATCATCATTATCTCGTCACAAATGGCCTGATTAACCATGGAGTAAGCACAGCTTGAACCCACCATTCCTGCCCCGACGATGGCTACTTTTCTCGATTTACTTTTCAATTGCCTTGTCCTCACTCTCTAAAAGTTATACGCAGTATAGGTTTCCAAATGATATTTATTTCAGCATTAAGGTCTTTTGGAAGCTTATCGTTAGGTATGCTTATAGTTTAACGTATCCCTTCGCAGGTTACCTGACATCGGACTTACAAAGAGTATATTTTTTCTTTTTAATGCTGAATAGGTGACATAATGAGTTAGATATTTTAGGTGATCTATCCCTATACTGTATGTAAAGTACTAAAAGAGGATGTAATAAGAGGATGGCTAATTGATGTCAAAAAAGGGTGGAAAGTAGAAAAAAGCAGAGGATATAACATAAGCTTGAGTTACAAGAGGTAAGAAGTCATCTCAAGGATATCGGGTAAGCACCCTGAGATGGCTTCTTAGGATCATTGTTGACAATCATGGCTGGGGCAGCAGACTCCCCGAGGAAGTCATAGCCTTATAACGCTTGAACATAAAAAATCTCCAATGAACAATCATGCCGAAGGCTAAAATAAAGAACAAACCACCGGACTGTGGGATAGACACATAACGGTTAATAAATTCATGGAGTAAAGTGCGGACTAGAAGAAGTCCGAGCAGGATAAACGCAAAGCTCTTGGAGCGTTGAGCATAAATTTGTCCATCACGTTGTTCAAAATGGGTGCTGCGTATAAGAGGATACGCGAAGATGAACCAGCCAATCAGAAAGGCGACTGCCGCCCACCATAATGGGAACCTGACCGCAGGTGCTACAAACATGGCAAAACCCGTCGACATACCGAGAGGTGGAATCCATATTTTTCGAATGGTAACCGGACGTGCGCTTGCTTTTAGACGAATGAAAATAACCATCAGCGCCATGAACAAAGCCCCTAATGTAGAGCCAATATGTAGAAGCGAGGGGTTTATGTTACCCATGATACACGACCTCTCTATGATTTCAGTCACTTGTATCTTCATTATAACAGAAAAACGATGGCAAAACATTGAAGTGTATTGGCTCCATACCCGCTACAATTCCAGCTTAGGAATTATTTCTTAAAGGAGCGATACATACAAAAATCCCCGCCAGAGCATACTCTGACGAGGATTTATTGATGCGAATATTATTATCTCAGCCCAGACTTACGAACGGCTGCGTCCACTTGTCGAGCGGAGAATAAGGCTCACGATAAAGATCAGCACAACCGCACCGATCAAAGAAGGGAAGAAGTAGAAATCACTTACTTTAGGTCCCCAGCTTCCCAGAAGCACGCCACCGAGCCATGAACCGATAATACCAGCGATGATATTACCGATAACACCACCAGGAATATCTCTGCCCATAATCAGACCAGCCAACCAACCAATAACCCCACCAACGATTAACATCCATAGAAAACTCATGTTACTTCAACTCCTTCGTTTTGTTGTTTGCGATGTCTACTATTAACCTTTGTGACCATCTTTAAACCACATGGAAAAACTTACTTCTTCCGGAATAGTTAGGGAGTAGGCTCTAAATGCAGTTTCGATAATGTATTACAACTATAAACATGCTATAGTGAAAAAATATTATAAAATTATGAGTAAACCCCTATTAGTAAAGGGTAAGTAAGAAGTAATACAATACATAAAGATAAAGGAGCCACTATTATGGAACGGGCTAATGAGGCATTGTTTTATGTAGGAACGTATAACTCTGAGAATGAGAAGGCGATTCAGTTATGTGCGCTTAGTCTTTTATCGGGGGAAATGAGAATTCTTGAGGGTACCGAGGGAATTGAGAACCCATCGTTTTTAGCTGTGAATAGTGCAGGCAGCGTGTTGTATGCAGTTAGTGAGAAGGATCAAGGTGAGGTTTACGCATATGCAATTGATCCCGCAACTAAAGCGTTGCAATCACTTGGAAGTCGTTCTACGGAAGGCGGCGCTCCTTGTTATGTCTCCATTAGTCCTAAGGAAGATTACATATTCGTCTCCAATTACTCGGGAGGCAATGTTAATGCTTTTCCTGTAAATGAAGATGGTTCGCTTCAAGAAATGTCCGACCAAGTAAAACATGTGGGTTCAGGCATTCGTGAAGACCGTCAGGAGGCTCCGCATCCGCACTCTGTCATTCCGGACGCAAGTGGTAGACATGTGCTGGTGTGCGATTTGGGACTGGATCAAATTGTGATCTATCGCCCTGAAGAGGGCAAACTGGTAAAACATCGTGAGCTTAATCTGCCACCTGGTTCAGGTCCACGTCATCTGGCGGTGCATCCCTCTGGACAATGGATTTACCTGGCGAATGAACTGAATTGTACAGTAACGGCATTTGCTAATGATGAACAGGATGCAAATCTAAATAGTTTACAGCATCTTAGCACGCTTCCTGATAATTATACTGCTGGTAGTGACGATACAGCTTCCGATATTCATGTCTCCCCTTGTGGCAGATTCCTGTATGTCTCCAATCGCGGACAAGACAGTATCGCCCTGTTCCATATCGATAAATTAACGGGTCTGCTTGAAGCAGTGGATTGGCAGGTTACCGGCGGGCGTACTCCGCGTAACTTTGCAATTATTGGGGATAAGCTGCTTGCTGCTAATCAGAATAGTGATAATATTACCTCGTTCTCCATCGATAGTGAGAGTGGCAGATTAATCCCTACAGGAAATGAATTGGAAATGAAGTCACCTGTTTGTGTGCAAGCGTTGTAGGCTGAGACTAGGTTATTGTATGTCGTAAAAATAAGGGCTATTCCCGTAATCCATTCATTTTTTCGTGAGTGGAGGTTGGGAATAGCCCTATTTTGCAAATGAAGACCTAAGGATAATAGCAAGTGATTGTTAAAATGTATTTCTGATACCTAAATCGTAAAAACCGATGTCATCAAGCATGATCCGGTCGCCTTCTTCTTCAAGATAGAAGGTGATTTCCGTCAGGTTGTCAGGATCCAGCTCTGGTTCTTCCTCCTGAAATTGTTCGAACGGCATCTCGTAGGTTTGAAATACAGCTTCGGAAAGGTCGCCGTATTTGCCATCATTTATCCGCTCTTCAAGCCATGGGAATAACGTGAACTGAGTTTGTGGAAGTGGCAGTATATCCATTACTTCATCCAGCTTCAAGCGTGCTGAGGTATCGTTATGGTCAGTTAACTCCACCTCAACCTTTGGAGGTTGTGGAACATCCATTTCTTCATTCATGTCGTCATTCAGATTTGCCATGGAGAACGTAAGGCCATCTGCCCCTAAAAGAGCAGTTTCAGTACGGACACTGTCGTTAAGCTTAATGTTGTAATAAGCTTCTTCGTTTTTGCTGGCTGTGCGTTCAAGGACAACACCATAGGTGGCTTTGCTTTTCGACTCCCGGTCTTTAGCTAACTCTTCTGACCAAGAAATACCCGATGCTGCTGCTGTTCCCAGTTCTACAGTGTTTTTGTTACGGTCATCGTCAAATGTGGCTACAGGACGATATCCCCCGCTTTGGAATCTATTGTAGTAGGCGGTATCTGGTAACCACTTCAGCCCGCTGCGATAATCCCGGAACAAGCTTTGGTATTCCTCTTTTTTATGCAAGGTGGTCTCTAAGAAAGCTGATACATAGACCTTGGCGATTTGCCGTTGTTTGTCTGCATCCATGATTTGTGTCCGATTTAAAAAGAGTCCAGCTGGCAAGGTCTGATCATACCCGCCCCAATCGCTGTTGAATTGACTGTGATTGGCATCCGCAATATACAGCGAGCTTTTGAAAGCAGATGATCCTTGGGAATAGGAAGTGCGTATATACTGCCGATCACCATAGAAATCATGTACATCTCCATCGCGGGCTCCCTGCAAGGTCAAATAATTGATGTCTTTGAGACGGGCTTGCTGGTCATCTATTGTTTTGTCCGTCGGTGCAAGCGCGATTACAGAGGTTATATTAAAGCGATTAACTGCCGCCATCACCGGATCATCCTTAAACCAACGAGTGGCATCCGCGGCCATAGCTACGGCTTGTCCTCCGCGGCTATGGCCGAGCAGGGCGGTTTTTGTGAAATCTATTTTCTGATAAAAAGGACTGCCCGGATCATCTGAAAAATCTGCTAGCTGCTCTAAATGTTTCAGTAGGATCCAAGTACGTACTTTAAATTCATTGTCCGGAATGCCGGACCAAGCAGAATAATTCAGGAAATTCTCATCGAGCGAGATCGCGATAAATCCCCGGCTTGCCAATAGTTCGCCGAGATAAGCGTACCCGCCATCAGAGTAATCTTCCATCATATGATTGCCGTGCACCATCAGCACTACTGGATATGGACCTTCACCTTCTGGCATCCATACGCGACCATTCAGGGGAAGTGCCTTATAATCGAAACCCCAGAATAAAGTGCGCAGCTTTGACCAATCCTTAATATAAGCAGAAGCATCGGCCGTAGAGGATATCAAGCTTGTATCCTTGCCGTATTCGGCACGATGAAGATCGGTACCACTGGCATAGGTGAAGGTCTGATAAGCTAGATTGCCTGGTATTCCCGGATCGGAGGCTGTCAGTGGAACGACTTCCGTATCGTTGATATCGACCGGCTCTGAAATAGGCAGTTCTTGTACTCCGCTTGCCAGCGCAAGTGGGGAAAAAGTCACCGCCACTGTTAGCAGAAGCCCTAGTGTTATTCTTTTGCTGCGGAGCAGGCCGATGGCTAATCCGCCTAATGCCCCTAGCAGTGCAAGCACGACCGCGATGACAACCGCGGCTTCAATCTCAAAATCTGCGTAATATAAGATTAGTAGAATAGCTCCAAAATCACTCAATACACAGCCTGCAAATAATCTTGGGATACGCAGTCCGGTCAACGCTAGCAGAACAGCTAAGATATTGCCGGAAATCGCCAGCAGGACAGTGCCTGCACCTGCAGCAAGAGCGATATCCGTAGGTTTACCTAATCCAGTAGGAATGCCTAACACGGCACTACTAAAGGCTAAAAAGCATACTATCCAAAGACCGGCTATAGCTGTTCTCCAAACTGCTGTATCGTAACGGTAGGTTCCCCTAATTCTTCGTCCAATTTCTTGAGCCATACGTCTGTGGAGCCGTGGTTTCAACGGCGCAGGGACGTACTCTAACTCCATACCCATGACTCTCTCCCCTGACATAAAGCGGTATTTTCTCTTAACCCATAAGCTGTAGCAATAATATTACTTTATAGCATCAATAACAAGTGGATCTTACAGGAACCGACCCCATAGCTTGTACGGTGTGGTGTGTGGGAGTTTTCTTTGACATAGGCTGGAAAAAAAGGTTTGACACAGTTAAAGGGTTTCAGTATTATATCCATATAAACCAACTAAGTAGATAGGAATAATTGAAGAAAGTTCTTACCGTACGAACGGAGGAACGCCTGCATTAGGCTCGCAGACACGGTCTTAGGACCGGTTTGACCTGCCATACGTAGGCTTTCCTCCGTTCTTTTTGTGTTACCCAAGGGTTTGTCTGGTACGAAAAAACATGGGGGAGTGGAAGAGATGAAGAAAAAGATGAATAAAGGGCTTCTTGTAGGGTTTAGCTTGTTGCTGACGGCAGGGCTTACTGCTGCTTGCGGCAGCAATAACAATAACGGCAATAGTGCTAGTCCGGCAACAGACGCACCAGCAACAACCCATTCAGCGGAGGCCACAAATGCGGCTGAAGCAACAAAAACTCCATCTAAAGATCCAGTAGAACTACTGAACGTCTCATATGACCCTACTCGCGAATTGTACGAGAATTATAATAAAGCTTTTGCTGCCTATTGGGAGAAAGAAACAGGACAGAAGGTCACCATTAAACAATCCCACGGTGGATCAGGGAAACAAAGCCGTGCTGTGCTTGATGGTCTGGAAGCGGATGTTGTGACATTAGCACTTGGTTATGATATTGATGCCTTGCAGGAAAAGGGACTGATCAATGAGGGCTGGCAAAGTAAATTCGATCATAATAGCTCGCCTTACACCTCGACTATCGTGTTCCTTGTACGCAAAGGGAATCCGAAAGGAATCAAGGATTGGCCAGATCTGCTCAAAGAGGGCGTAGAGGTTATTACACCAAACCCGAAAACATCAGGTGGAGCACGCTGGAACTACTTGGCAGCTTGGGGCTACGCACTAGACCAGAACAATAATGATGAGGCTAAGGCTGAGGAATTTGTAAAAGAACTGTTCAAGCATGTGCCAGTGCTGGATACCGGCGCGCGTGGATCTACGACAACGTTTGTGGAGCGTGGAATTGGTGATGTGCTGATCGCATGGGAGAATGAAGCCTATTTATCTGTGGAAGAGCTGGGACCGGACAAATTTGATATCGTGAATCCTTCGGAGAGTATTTTGGCTGAACCGCCAGTAGCTATAGTAGATAAGGTTGTGGATAAAAGAGACACGCGTGAGGTATCCGAGGCGTACTTGAAGTACCTCTATAGTGAAGATGGACAAAAAATCGCGGCTGAAAACTACTACCGTCCTACATTAGATAGCGTGAAAGAAGAATACAAAGATAAGTTCCCGGAAATCAAGCTGTTCACATTGGCTGACAAATTCGGAACCTGGAAAGAAACGCAAGAGAAGCATTTTAATGATGGCGGGATCTTTGACAAGATTTATGTGCCAGGTGCCAAATAACAGATGAATGAAACGCAGGATGTAATCATTGAGATTTGTCCCGGTAGGGGCTGATCGGCTAAAAGGCCGAAGGCGAGAAAGGATGAATAGGGGATGAATGTCACCACTACGGCTGCACCAGCAGCAACACGGCGCAAAATACTGCCCGGCTTCGGGCTGACGATGGGCTACAGTGTACTATACCTGAGTCTAGTGGTTCTACTGCCACTTTCGGCGCTGCTGTTCAATTCTACAGGTCTGAGCTGGGCGAAATTCTGGGATGTAGCTACGGACCCGCGGGTATTAGCCTCGTATCGTGTGAGCCTGTCGACAGCTGCTGCGGCCGCTTTTGTAGATGCAATTCTAGGACTTTTGCTGGCGTGGGTACTGGTACGTTATGAATTTCCGGGCAAAAGAATATTTGATGCGCTGATCGATCTCCCGTTTGCCTTGCCGACAGCTGTAGCCGGTGTCTCTTTGACGGCGCTCTATGCAGGCAATGGCTGGATTGGGTCTTGGCTTGAGCCGCTGGGATTAAAGGTGGCATTCACTCCGCTCGGGATTACCTTGGCTTTGATGTTCATCGGCATACCGTTCGTTGTCCGGACGGTGCAGCCGGTGCTGGAGGATTTGGACAGAGATATGGAGGAAGCTTCGGCAACCCTTGGCGCAGGCCGCTGGAGAACCTTTCGCTCAGTAGTACTGCCTGAGCTGTTCCCGCCACTGCTAACAGGTTTTGCTCTAGCTTTTGCCCGGGGCATCGGTGAATTCGGCTCCGTCGTATTCATCTCCGGTAACATGCCGATGAGGACGGAGATTGCTCCGCTGCTTATCATGTCTAAACTGGAGCAATATGATTATGCCGGAGCTACCGCCGTAGCCCTGCTATTGCTCTTCATTTCCTTCCTTATGCTGCTTGTTATTAACACACTTCAGCGCTGGGTTCGTAAGACTTCTCGTTGAGGGTAATCTCCGTGACAGCTGACATCCGATCATGTTCAAACTTACTCGGAGACAATTCGTATCTGTTGTCGATACTGCATACTCGAAGTATCTTGTCTTCGTAAAACCCTTAAAGGAGGAATAATTTTGGCCGGTACCGTCCCCTTCTACACCCCCCGGCTACAAAAGAATGCGTCCTCGTCCGCGACAACAGAAACCCCAATTGTAAAATGGGTGTTGATCGGAGCGGCTGGGCTAGTCCTTTTTTGGCTGATTGCTCTGCCATTAGTTGTTGTGTTAACCGAGGCGCTGAAGAAGGGCTGGGATGTATATATAGCTGCCCTGACTGATCCGGATGCCCGCTCAGCGCTGCGATTGACGCTGCTTGTTGCAGCGGTAACGGTGCCTCTGAATACCTTTTTTGGTGTAACAGCGGCGTGGGCTGTAACCAAGTTTCGTTTCCGCGGCAAAGGGTTTCTAATTACCTTGATTGATCTCCCTTTTGCAGTTTCGCCTGTCATCGGCGGTCTAATCTTTGTGCTCGTCTTCGGTGCTAACGGATGGTTTGGTCCTTGGCTAAGCGCACATGATATCAAGATTGTATTTGCGCTTCCGGGTATCGTGCTAGCCACGTTGTTTGTGACGTTTCCTTTTGTAGCGCGTGAGTTAATCCCGCTGATGGAGGATCAGGGTACACAGGAGGAAGAAGCCGCAATTACACTCGGAGCACATGGGTGGCAAATCTTTTTCAGAGTCACACTGCCTAATATTAAATGGGGATTACTATACGGCATTATTTTGTGTAATGCGCGGGCCATGGGTGAGTTTGGTGCGGTTTCTGTGGTGTCCGGGCACATACGTGGGGAGACGAATACGCTGCCGCTGCATGTTGAGATTTTGTATAACGAATATCAATTTTCAGCATCTTTTGCAGTAGCTTCTTTGCTCCTGTTATTGGCTTTGGTAACGATGATTATTAAAAGCTGGTTGTCGCGAAAAAATGCCCATTGACATGACTTTTAGTTCCATGCTAAGTTAATTCATAGTATACTGATTGGTAATAACGGAATTGAGGAAAAAAGGAATTTAGGCGGATATAATCCTTTGGTGAGAAAGGGAGGCTAGAGAATGGCTAAACCGCTGAAAGTGGACGATTTATGGCTTACGCGGATTGCAGGACTTCTGGATGATATGGAATTTGGCTCATTGCATATTGTGGTGCATGAAGGTCAGATTGTTCAGATGGAGCGTACGGAACGCAAACGGTTTGAGAATAGCAGTGGCAACGCAAATGGACGTTATATTGGTGAAAACGGCGGCCGGCGGGCCGATTCTCAATCCGCGGGACGTTGATTCAATCTCTGGGCAATCATAAAGATATATCTCATCTTTTTGGATAAAAGATTATGGAGTTGTCACATAAGCCACGTAATGGCTGCTGGGGCAACTCCTTTTCTTTGTATGCTTGGATATTCTGGCACGTATGACGCATCCCATCGGACTCAGTTGACGCTAAACGCAGTATTATGCCACATTTGCCACGCTAACGGACCGCATAGCTGCTATTGGCATAAAAAACACCACATATGGACCTGATTCTAAGCAATAACGTCCCTGGAGTCCGAAACCACGCTCCAAAAGCTGAAAAGGCGCAAATAACGTCATCTGGGTCCGCAGGTCTCAGGGAATGATGAGTGTTGAAGCAGACCGCTCATGAGTAAGAACACAGCAATACGTCATACGGGTTCGCAAGTCGCCGGGGATGATGAGTGTTGAAGCAGACCGCCCACCAGTAACAGCAATACGTCATCCGGGTCCATAGGTCGCAGAGGATGATCTGTCTTTTACGACTTTTACAAATGATTCGGCCCGTGGGACAGTTACATATTTTGATGTTGCAGGTACGTTTGTTAATAACGAGGGGCTTGGCGTGAGGCGGATACGCCCTCCATTAACAGGATGAACGCAGTGATGGCATGCATAATCCAACCAACGATCGGAATAAAAGCTAAAATCGAGGTGATAATGCCCAGAACGTTACCCATGAATGGTTTATGCTCTCTCTGCAGCACAACAATGGCTACAGCGTGGAGCAAAAAGGCAATGGCCAAAGGGACCCAACCATTTGCAATGATAAAGAGTCCGCCGATCAACGGCAGAGCCAGAAAAGCTTCATAAAGGCATGTTCCCCATTTGAACAGCTTGGCTACAGGAGACATAATGCTTCACCCACCCTTTTATAAATATTGTTACAGATACTATTCCACACAGTCAGTAAAGGAATTCAAGAATATAAAACTTATCCCTCAGTTTCAAAAACATCCCTAGCAGTGAGCCTTGCCTGTGAACCATGCAGTCGTATATAGTGGGAACAGCAATGCTGAACGGAGGAGTGCGGGTGGAAACAACAAGTAAGCTTGATATACGCCATGAACAGCCTTCAGTGGAACAGTATTTGGCGCTGAGAAAAGAAGCTGGGCTGAGTGAAATGAGTGTGGAAGGTGCAGCGATCGGTTTGCCTCGTTCTATTTTTGCGGTAACTTTGTATGAGGAGAATAACCTAATCGGGATGGGGCGGGTGATTGGCGATGGGGGATGCTTTTTTCAGGTCACGGATATCGCGGTCAAGCCTTCACATCAAGGACAAGGTTTGGGAAAGCTGATCATACGGGAAATTAGAGAGTTCCTTAATACTGTACCGGACAAGGCTTATGTAAGTCTGATTGCAGATGGAGAAGCCTCGAAGCTCTACGCACAATATGGTTTTGAATCGGTTATGCCACGTTCTCAGGGAATGTTTTTGCGTCGCTAAGCTAAGGCGAATACATGCTGCTTTTTTTAGTAGAGAGTGCCCCTTGTATTGGTTAAGGGGTTTTTGGTCTGAAAGCGGGTTAGTAGGTGCGATCTGGTTTCGATTGGATCTCAGGGGATAAATAATGTTTAAAGGCTGTAAGGGAAAAGCTATTCAGATGAGCATCAAAAAAATAATTGAGCAGAAGGCTGCACGATAATGGCTTTGCTCGTAGAATGTGAGGAACAACAAGATGGATGTTGTAATATTGGGCGCTTCAGGAACGATTGGAAAGGCAATTGTACAGGAGGCATTAAAAAGAAAACACGAAGTAACAGCTGCGGTACGCAATCCAGAGTCAATAACTCTCGAACACGAGCGTTTACATGTAACAACGGTGGATATTCTTGATCCGGCTTCAGTAGCAGCTGCAGTCCGTGGCCATGAAGAGGTAATCAGTGCTTATGGACCAGGAGCGGGGCAAGAGCAGGATCTGATTACGGCGGCAAAAGCGTTGGTGGAGGGTATGCAGACGGCAGGGTTAAATCGGCTGTTGGTTGTTGGAGGTGCAGGTAGCTTAAAGACTGAAACTGGAGAGCTGCTGATGAATACACCGGATTTTCCGGAAGAGTTTAAACCAGTTGCAGAGGCGCATGCGCAGGCTTATGAGATTTACAAAAATACAGAATTGGATTATACGTATCTCAGTCCTGCTGCGGTAGTTCATCCAGGTCGTCGTACAGGTCATTTCCGCATCGGATTGGACCGTCTTATTCTAGATGAGAATGGTGAAAGCAAGATTAGTGTGGAGGATTTCGCTGTAGCTATGGTGGACGAGCTGGAGGAAGGGAATTTTAGTCGGGCCAGATTTACTGTCGCTTACTGATATCAGACTTGCGCCGGACTTGCGCTCGGACTTGTACTTGGAATTGCGTGTGAAGCTTTGGAACGGTAGATAGCGGAAAGGGGCTAAATCATGTATCTGGTAACTGCTGAGCAAATGAGGCAGCTGGACAGCGAAACGATCCAGCAGCTGGGGATTCCAGCGATTGCGCTGATGGAGAATGCGGGAAGAGTTATCGCAGAGGAGATCATCGCGCTTTGCCGGGAGAGAGGCGGGGCAGGCTGCAGTAATGCAGCAGAAGGGAACGATGCCGGGCTAAAGGAGGCCGCGCTGGATGACCCAGGCAAGGCATTTAAGGTCAGCGCAGATCATGCGCTGACGCTTGCCTCTGCCGCAGCCGAGCGATGGTTCATCCTCGTCGGCAAAGGCAACAACGGCGGCGATGGCCTCGCCGCCGCACGGTACCTTCGCGAGACCGGCATCGCCGTCACGCTCGTCTATGCGGTGCCGCCGGAGTCGCTCTCCGGCGAGGCCGCCCTGCAGCGCGATGCGGCTGCAGCCATGGGCCTCCCTGCCGTAGTATACGGCAGGGATCGGCTGGACCTTGCCGAGTGCAGCGGCATCTTGGATGCGCTGCTCGGCACCGGCGGCGCGGGAGCCCCGCGCGGCGCCTATGCGGAGCTGATTGCCGCAGCGAACAGCAGCGGCAAGGTCATTGTGTCCGCGGACATCCCCAGTGGTCTGAACGCGGACACAGGAGAGACGCATGAGCCTTGCATTCATGCATCTGTGACGGTATGCCTCGCCTTTCTCAAGCGAGGCCTCCTGCAATACCCCGGTGCAGGCGCAGCGGGGCATGTCAAGGTACGGGCTATCGGCATTCCGACTGCTCTGGCTCTTAACAGCGGTGTGCAGGCACACCTGCTGACACCGGAAGTGCTGCATGCCCATCTGGGTGTCGATCTGGCCCGGCGGCGGTCGCCTGAAGGCCATAAGGGTACTTATGGGCATGTACTCCTTGCCGCCGGCACCCTACGGATGAGCGGTGCTGGACTACTCGCAGCCCGTGCTGCGCTACGCACGGGCTGCGGACTGGTGACGTGGGCGCTTCCTAAGAAGCTGTTACCTTCCGTCATCGGTGTTGTTCCTGAATTGATGCTGGCTGATGTAGGTGGCAGTGAAGAGGGAAACTGGGTGGCTGAGACCGTGTCAGAGCTACTGAAGTTAAGCGAAGAGCGAGATGTAATAGCTGTGGGTCCTGGTCTTGGACGGTTCCCGGGAGATACAGATTGGCTTCGCAGTCTTTGGGAAGGCAGTGATTGCCCGCTGGTTATCGATGCGGATGCCTTAAATATTCTGGCTGACTCCGATTATAAGAGTTGGGTGCGGCGTCATTCTGTAATTCTGACCCCTCACCCAGGTGAGATGGCTCGTCTAGCCAACCTAACTACGGCTGAGGTCCAGCGTGACCGGATCGGTCTGGCTATGGACTATGCCAAGGAGCATGGGGTTACACTTGTGTTAAAAGGAGCGCATACCGTGATAGCAACTCCTGAAGGGCAAGCTTATGTAAATACCACAGGCCATCCCGGCATGGGCACTGGTGGAGCCGGTGATGTGCTAACGGGCATGATTTCCAGCCTGCTGGCTCAGGGACTTCATGCTACGCAGGCAGCAGCTTTTGGGGTATACCTGCACGGATTAGCAGGAGAGAGAGCAGCCCGTCAGCGGAATAATCCGGCGGCTATCATTGCCGGAGATATCATTGAAGCGCTTTGAATACACCTAATAAGGCTTATGACAGCAGTAAACAGAGCAGTGGCAGAAACAGGGCGAATACTGGCAGCAACAGAGGGAATCTTTCCACACCAAGCTGGGTCACTCGAAGAATGAGCAGTCCCAGAATTCCACCCAGACCCCATAGCAGATACTCTGCACCTTGTTCCGCTGCCAGCCATAAACCTGCGCCGAAACCCGTGACGACGTATACAGCCAGAGGCAGGATTTGCGATTTCGAACGCAGAATATGCAGCAGTATATCCGCTACTAACGCCGCAGGCAATCCATAAGCATAAATGGCATAAGGAATCGATAGTGGCCAGCCTTCAGGGATTCCGTCGGATTGTGGAAATCCAAGCATAAGTAAGGTAACAAGGACGTAGGTTAACCCTGCGCAGGCTAATTTGGTTAATGCGTACATGCCACTGCTCAGGCGGACAGAAGAGATATCATAATCGTTTATCTTATTCATTTGATATACATTCCTCTCGTGGTGTAATGCATCAGCTGGTGACCATGTCTCCACCATTGACATGAATACATGTCCCGGTAACATACGAAGAATCCGGTCCCGCTAAATAAAGATAGGCTCCTGCTAACTCATATGGCTGTGCGGCACGTTTAAAGGGTGTATCCGTCCCAAATACACTAACCTCATCTGCGGAGTAGCTGGAGGGAATTAGTGGTGTCCATACGGGTCCGGGAGCTACACTATTGACACGAATGCCAGAGTCTACGAGTGATAAGGCTAAAGAGCGGGTAAAGGATACGATCGCACCTTTAGTTGAGGAATAATCTATAAGCTCTTTATTTCCTTGATAGGCAGTAATGGACGCAGTATTGATGATGGCTGCGCCTTTTTTTAGATGTGGAAGTGCGGCTTGCGTCAGGTAAAAGAATGGAAATATATTCGTCTGAAACGTTTGGTAGAGCTGTGCTTCCGTGATATCCAAAATACTTTTTTGTGGATACTGGACGCCATGATTGTTGACGAGGATGTCCAGCTTGCCAAAAGTGCGAAGGGTATGCTCCACAGCCTTGAAGCAGTTTTCCTTATGGCGTAAATCAACTTCGATCCGCAAACAACGTTGCCCTAATTCTTCAATTCGCCGCTGAGTGACCTCTGCATCTGAAGCTTCGTATAAATAAGCTATAGCGACATCTGCGCCTTCCTTTGCAAAAGCAATGGCCGCCGCTTTACCAATCCCGCTGTCGCCTCCGGTGATGAGTGCAATTTTTCCTTTCAGCTTTCCACTGCCGGCAATCTCCGGATCTTCACTGATGGGGCGAGGATTCATTAGACTCTCTAGACCTGGCTGACGGTCTTGGTGCTGCGGGGGAAAAGCAATAGGCTGTTCCTTACATATCGTTTGTTCCCCATAGTAGGGGTAGGTGGGATTCATTTTTACATACACTCCTCCTTGCCTTCTATCTTCCGTATATTTCTATGCATGCGCCTAGAAAAGCGTGCGCTGTTATCCAGTTATACCTGTGTTTATATCCTAGTCGGAGGGGCGTTTGTCCGAGATGAATGATTGGCGAAATATAGATTATTTGAATCACGGAACTCCAGTGCAAAAAGAGGTCTATGCCCTGTTAAGAAAATTAAATATTATGAGTTTGCTGGCCGACTATAACCCGGTGCTGGTTGGCACAGTGCCGCTTGGAATTCAGGTGAAGGGCAGCGACCTGGATATTATTTGTGAGGTTCATGATTCCGTAATGTTTACGGACATTGTTAGTCGATATTTCGGAACCATGGATGATTTTACTAGTGTATCGCGTGTGGTTGATGGGGTCCCTCGAACGAAAATTAACTTTATGGCCGGGGGCTGGCCTATAGAACTGTTTGGGCAGCCGCGGCCCACAGCTCTGCAGAATGGTTACTTACATATGATCATTGAAGCGGAAATTCTAGCTCAGCTGGATAATGATTTTCGCCAGCAGATCATTACAATGAAAACAAACGGGTGGAAGACCGAACCTGCCTTCGCGCAAGTGCTGGGTTTGGAAGGTGACCCTTATGAAGCGCTGCTGATGCTGGAAAAGCTTCCGCGGAGTGCTCTTTATGCTTTTTGTCATTCTATACAAGCGAGGGGATAGACATGAATTATCGAGAGATGATTGCGGATGATTATGAAGCTGCCTACCAGCTATGGGAAAATACAGAGGGAATGGGACTCAGCGAAGCAGATTCGAGGCTGGAGGTTGCGCGTTATCTGGAGCGTAATGCTGGCTTCAGCCAGATCTGCGAGAATGAAGACGGCCGGATTGTAGGAACTGCATTGTGTGGACATGATGGGCGAAGAGGTTATATGTATCATGTGGCGGTTAGTAATGACTGCCGAGGCATGGGCATCGGGCGTGAGCTTGTAAAGCGTTGTCTCGGTAATTTACATGCAGCTGGTATTGCAAAATGCCATCTGATGGTTATAGGAACCAATGAACAAGGAAGAGGATTCTGGGAAGGGATAGGCTGGCAGTATAGAGGTGGAATTATGTTATACTCCCAGGATATCTTGTGATACATAAGATGCGAAATGAAGATACTATCTAAGTAAAATATCATTAGATTAGAAGTGGATATATCACAGCAAATGTAACGGTGAACTCCGACTGCCAGTGCAGTATACTATATATGAGTTTGATAATTGCCTATTTGCAGGCAGGAGGTCTTTTATGCGTTTTAAAGATGTGTTTTCAATTATTGGTCCGGCCATGGTCGGGCCTTCAAGCTCGCATACAGCCGGTGCAGCACGGATCGGAAGGGCTGCAAGGCAGGTGCTGGGTGAAGTGCCGCGTGTGGCAGAAGTGACGTTTTTTGGTTCTTTTGCAGCTACTTATCAGGGACATGGTACAGACCGGGCTATTGTCGGAGGACTTATGGATTACGCTACCGATGATCATCGGTTACCCGACTCTCTGGAGTTGGCGGTTGAAGCTGGGATGGAAGTATCTTTTGAGCAAGGAACGGGATTGTTTCCTCATCCTAACACGGTTAAACTGCATCTTATCGGACAAGAGACAGGAAGTGAGCTGACTTTAACGGGGACATCCATCGGTGGTGGAAACATTGAGATCGTCGATGTGGATGGTTTTGGAGTAAAGCTTACGGGAATGTATCCGACGGTATTGATTCATCATATGGATTATTTAGGTGTTCTGGCGAGTGTTACAGAAGTGATGCGTAACGGACAATTTAATATAGGGCATATGTCTCTGGATCGGAAGAATCGCAGCGGTGCAGCCTTAACGGTACTGGAGCTGGATGAAGCTGCTACTCCTGAGCTTATTGAAGCGCTTAAAGCGCTCACTGCGGTGAAATCGGTGAAATTGGTTAATTTAAACGAAGGTAAGCAAGATGAGAAGGGGAAGGAAAGCTTAACATGAATTTTCAAACACTTAGCCAACTGGCTGTATTATGTGAGGAACGTGGCCTCACCATTGGAGCTCTTATGCTCGAAGAGCAAAGCGCGGAATCTGGACGTTCCAGTGAACAGGAATTTGCTACTATGCGTGAGTATTATGGGGTCATGAAAGAGGCTGTTCATCGTGGGATGCATGAAGATACCACTTCGCGCAGCGGCCTTACGGGAATGGATGCCCAGCGTGTAGGAGCCTATAACGCAGCAGATGAACCATGCCTAGGTGGACCCGCTGGTCAAGCAATGGCCTATGCTTTGGCTGTATCCGAGGTTAATGCCTCAATGGGCCGAATAATTGCTACACCTACCGCAGGTTCATGCGGAATTATTCCGGGTGTATTTCTCAGCTGCCAGGAACGGTTTGGCTGGGATGATGATTATATGGTTTCCGGTTTGTTCGCTGCGGGAGCAATTGGTTATGTCATTGCCAACAATTCGTTTGTATCTGGCGCAGAGGGTGGCTGTCAGGCCGAGGTCGGATCGGCCATCGGGATGGCGGCAGGAGCTTTAACCGAACTGCGTGGAGGGACGCCTGCACAAGCAGTGCATGCTGTTGGACTGGCGCTTAAGAACACATTAGGACTGATTTGCGATCCGGTGGGAGGACTTGTAGAGATTCCTTGTATCGTTAGAAACGGATTCGGTGCAGTGACCGCGCTCGCCGCCGCCGATATGGCACTGGCTGGTGTACGTAGCGTGATCCCTTCAGATGAAGTAATCAAGGTCATGCTTGAGGTAGGCTCAGCTATGCCAGAAAAACACCGCGAGACCGCAGGTGGCGGATTAGCACAGACACCTACCGGCCGCAAGATCATGCAGGATTTACGTAAAAAGAAATAATTTTAGAGCATTTTGAAACGTTCCAACTGTTCCCATAGGCCTTCCTTCCGAAGGATTTCTGCTTGTTTGGGTCCCATAAGGTCAAAGTGGGGGAATGGGGAACGATTATGAATATATTTAGCCGGCAGTCCATTTTCCTCACACCAATAGGTTAATCTGGTTAGGTCACTACAGCCTACCTTGGTGACAGTAGTCATGCCGGGAAAACGCGGGTCTAGCCAGTAATGGGTTAAGAAGGCGATTTCTCCTGCGGAGACTGCTTTTTTCCAGCGGGTTAATTCTTCTCTGTTGATGCCGAAGGCCATTACGTCTCCTCCTTATCTAGTATAGTTGACAACATTATAACCCATTGAAAGGGGATTACATCATGAACGGACAGGTAAGAGCCGATATTCGTCCTGGGCTTGAAGTGGATATTGTGCTTAAGCAGGATCAGCCGACGGGTAAGCTAACACATGGAACGGTGAAGGATATTCTCACCAACTCACCTCGACATCCGCATGGCATCAAGGTGCGTTTAACCAGTGGACAGGTAGGACGAGTTAAAAATATTGTTGCTAACTAATAATAAAATTCACCTTTAATTTAAAAAGCGCCCCTAATCAACTGAGATTGGGGCGTTTTTCTATTTTATCTGCTCATAAAATCCTCAACGGACTGATCGGCCTTGGTCTGATTACATAACGTACAAGCGCAAACGCAATTATCCGGAGTAGTATGGCCACCTTTAGCACGGGGCAGCAGATGATCTATAGTGTCTCCATAGGAGCCACAGAAGTAGCAGGTATAGTTGTCTCTGGTCAATATATAAGCACGGAAATCCTTATTGCTGTATATCCTGCGGATGGTTCGGCGATTCACTACGATAGCGGCATGTTCTCTGACTAGAGTAACCGCAAGCTCGTAGTCAATTTCCTGATGCCAGCGCCGTCCTTTATCACTGTGGCCACGCATTAGAATTTTCCCTTTGGCAGAGGGAATCAATTGCGTTGGATCTTCGGGACTCAGTTTCGCGCCTTGAGAATGAGAATGTTTCCTTCGTTGTTCCAAGCCCCGTATGCGCTGATTTGGGTTGGATTGCGGTGAAGAAGCAACCGTGGAAGAAGGCTTTCCTTGTTTGGAGCGTTCCTTGACAGCTGAAGAAGGGGGTTGAATGGTATCAGGTTGTACTGGAATGGGACCTGCTGCAAGAGTGAGATCTATGTTTTGTCGTTGTTTGCGGCACTCCCGACAAGCACCACGGCGAGACTGGCCTTTGGAACGTTTGCCGGTACGTTTACGAAATTCAGAGAGCGGCTTCTGTTGCTGGCAATAGGTGCATTGTTTGGTGGATAAAAGATGGGTATCGTTCATAGATATGTTAGGTTCAGCGCGTCTTTGCGCCCGTCCTGTCTCCTTGTTTTTTAGGATCCAATGTATTTTATTTATTAGATTCAGTCGGCAGGGTTAACATTTCGTTCTAATCTTAGTATAGCGTAAAATACAATCGTTCACATCGCACTCAAAAAAAGCTTAAATACGGCTTTTTGTGTGATATCTATCTTGGTGACGTTCAGGAAAAACATGTAAAATTGAAAAGAGCAGTAGGGAATGCTCTACTTTTTTAACATGGGAAGGGGTATTGAAATGGAACCAACCAAAAGAAGGCCGTTTACGGTAACATTGCTTTATATTCTTCATATATTTTTGGGGGTTGGAGCGTTAGCAGGAGGCGGGTCAATGGTCATAGATCCTAGTGGTGATCTGATACACATGCCCACATCTATGCTGGAAAGATCGCCATTTTCAGATTTTTTAATTCCGGGTATTTTGCTATTCATCGTATTTGGTATCCTGCCCTTGTTTGTGTTTTATGGGTTGATCAAGAGACCAGAATTGCGCTGGGTGAATACTTTGAATCCCTTTAAGAAATTATATAGCTTCTGGGCATTGTCCCTATATATCGGATTTGGGTTAATTATTTGGATTATGGTGCAGACGTATATGTTGAACAGTGTGGCAATCATACATCTGATCTATATGAGTCTAGGGCTTTTGATCCAAGTCTTTACGCTGCTTCCTTCCGTACAAAGTTACTTTTTGCTGGACGGCGGTATCGAAAGACGTTAAAATTGCAGTGAACAGAAGGTATCAGAAGGTATTTCATTAGTCTGGGCAAGGAGTGAACCGGATTGACAACTATATATGATATTGCCAAAAGAACCGGTTACTCTCCTACAACGGTATCCAAGGCGTTTAATAATTATTCCGATGTACGGGAGAAGACTCGCCAGGAAATTTTCCGGGTTGCCCAAGAAATGGGATATTTGCCGAATTCCCATGCCCGTACACTGACTACTAAGAAATCATGGACCATCGGTGTATTGTTTGTAGAGAATACGGGATTTGGTATTCGCCATCCCTTTTTTAGCGCTGTGATTGAGAGCTTTAAGAAGGTTGCTGTGGATAAGGGGTATGCCCTCATGTTTATTTCCAAGGATGTTGGAGGTAAACAAAGTGGTTATTTGGAGAATTGCCGAATTCGTGGTGTAGATGGTGTTGTCGTATTCTTGTCTGATTACGAGGACCCTTATTTCCGTGAGCTGCTAGAGAGTGATATTCCTACTGTGATTCTGGATTTTGAGACTACGCAGTCGCATACGGTATGTTCGGATAATACGGCTGGAGCTCAGCTTGCGATAGAGTATTTAGTTTCTTTGGGTCATCGCAAGATTGCTCATATTTCCGGAGGTATGAACACTTTCCCTGGTAAAACCCGGGAGTTAGGATATAAGAACGCTATGAAGCAGCAGGGGCTTGAAGTGCCGGAGTCCTATGTTGTGAATGGAGCTTTTTATTCTCGTGAAAGTGGTTATCAAGCGATGCTGGAGCTTCTTAAGCTGCCTGATCGGCCAACCGCTGTTTTTGCTTCGGGTGACATGTTAGCTTTAGGGGCTATTATGGCGGTAAAAGATAGTGGACTTTCCGTACCGCTGGACATTTCAGTTGTGGGGTACGATGATATTGATCTAGCTGAGTATGTTACACCTGCATTGACAACCATTCGTCAGGATACGGAACTTTTAGGAAGCCGAGCAGCGGACATTCTTTTAGCATCGATTGAAGGGAAACAGTTGGATAAGGAAGCGGTTCTAGTTCCAGTAGAAGTGATCGAACGGGAATCCTGTGCGCCTCCGAGTGGAAATTAGGGCTGTATCAAATTCCATAAGTACAGAGAGCAGGCTGCTGCCCACAGGATAAATCTTGACGAAAAGAAAAGAGTCCTGATAAAGTAGAGGACATCATAGCTCGAATTCTTCCTATGTGGTATTTGCTACAGCTTATTCAGAGGAATGGGGCTATAATGGGTATATTGTTATGCCGCTTTTTTTCCTGCTCTTCGTTAGATCATTTTTTTTCGCAACAATCGAAACCGGTTTCGATTTTAGGTTTCGAATGAGCTGAAATCAAAGTTTACCGAAGGCTTCCTTGAATTTTCTCAAACGTTTCAGTGGCCCATCGCTCCGAACCCTAACATCGGATGGTGATCCAGTAAAGACAGTGCTTGTTGTTAGTAACAAAACAATTAGAGGAGATGGATGAAATGGCAAAAGTTCAAACTGTAGTAACTGCAAAAGATACAGGGGAACGCTTAACTCCGAAAGAGGCAATTGTTTTTAGCACAAGAGTTGATTCTGGATCTGCCGATGTAGAGCTTAAGCCAGAGCAGGAGTTCCAAAAGATGATAGGATTTGGCGGCGCTTTCACAGAAGCTGCGGCATATACGTTGTCACGGCTCAGTCCTGAGAAACGGGCAGAGGTTATTCATCGCTACTTTCATCCGGTAGAGGGATTAGGCTATAACATGGGTCGTGTTCATATTCATAGCTGTGATTTTGCGCTTGGAAATTATACTTATGTCGCTGATCATGATACGGAGCTGGCTACCTTTGATATCTCCCATGATCATAAGTGGGTGATTCCGCTGATTAAGGATGCAATGCAGGTAAAAGGTGGACCGTTCACGATGTTGGCCTCTCCTTGGAGCCCTCCGGCATGGATGAAAACAAATGGTGAAATGAATAATGGAGGATCGCTCAAGCCAGAATACGCTGAAGTTTGGGCACGCTATTATACCAAATTTATTGAAGCTTATGGGAAGGAAGGCGTACCTATTTGGGCGGTTTCCGTGCAGAATGAGCCGGCTGCTGTTCAAGTCTGGGATTCTTGCATTTATAGTGCGGAAGAGGAACGCGATTTTGTTAAAAATCATCTCGGTCCAGTGATGCAGCAGGCAGGCCATTCCGATGTGAACATTGTTATCTGGGATCATAACCGCGATATTATGGTCGAACGTGCTTCAGTCGTGTTGTCTGATCCTGAAGCTGCACAATATGTGTGGGGTACAGGCATCCACTGGTATGGTGGTGAGGAGTTCGACAAGGTAGAGAAGGTACATGATCTATTTCCTGACAAACATCTATTGTTCACTGAGGGCTGTCAAGAGGGCGGCGTCAAGCTTGGCGAATGGTTTACAGGTGAACGTTACGGCAGAAATATGATTGGGGATCTCAATGCATGGACAGAAGGGTATTTGGACTGGAACCTGGTACTGGATGAGACCGGCGGGCCCAATCATGTAGGGAATCTCTGTGATGCTCCAATTATTGCAGATACAACAACAGACGAATTGCACTATAACAGCTCTTATTATTATATCGGGCATTTCAGTAAATTTATCGCGCCAGGTGCGGTACGGATTGGCTTTACTTCTGAAGCGGAAGGAATCCTATCCACAGCATTCCGTAATCCGGACGGCAGCCTTGCTGTCATATTGATGAATGAGAGCGAAGAAGCTCGCACGGTAACCTTGGGGCTTGGCGAAGAGATTGCCAACTGCGAGCTATCCCCTCATTCTATCGTAACGCATCTGATTTCATAAATAAGTAACAGTTTAGGAGGACATTAACGTGAGTAATTATTATTTCGAATCAGGTAATTTTGTAATGGAGCAGTTTGATACAGGAAAGCCTTTCTCTAGTTTCCTGCCAGGTCTTGCAGGTCTTAAGGGAATTCCAATGTGGACTTTTTATGTGAACCGGGGGCAAGCGATTTGCAGCTTTGGGGTACGCGACAAGAACTCGCCAATCATGGAATTTTCTCCAGCAAATATCTCTTATAAAGACGTAGGAACCACCGGCTTCCGAACCTTTATTAAAATAAAAGGCGAGCAAGAGATTTATGAGCCATTTCAATCGGCACGTCCAGATCCTGCCGCCAAGCGGATCATGACCATTTTGCCTAACGGACTGACCCTTGAAGAAAGCCATGCCGGGCATGGGCTGAAGACGACCGTACACTATTTCAATCTGCCTAATGACGATTATGCCGCGTTGGTACGTCGGGTGGAGATTGAGAATATCGGGGGCAAAGAGATTGAGCTGGAGCTGATGGATGGTCTGCCTGAGATCTTGCCTTACGGAGTAGAAAACAGCGGCTACAAGGAGATTGGTAACCTGCTGCGCAGCTGGATGGACGTATACAATCTGGAGAACGGTATTCCGTTCTATAAGCTGCGTTCCAGCACCAACGATAGCGCGCAGGTTAGCGAAATCACAAATGGGCATTTCTATCTGTCGTTTACTGGAGAAGGAGAAAAAGTCGCGCCAATCGTTGATTTCGAGCTTATTTTCGGCGGCAATACCTCTCTTACTTACCCAGACCGCTTTGCGGGATTAACGCTTTCGGAGCTGAGTGAGCTTCCACAATATCCAGTCAATAAGGTTCCTTGCGGCTTCAGTGGTGTGGCTAGACGTTTGGCACCCGGCAGCAGCTTGACCCTGAATACTTTGGTTGGGCATGTAAATGACATCGATAAAATCAATAAAAAGGCAGAGCAGTTATGCCGAGATGAATATATTCTGTCCAAATCCCAAGAAGCCGCAGGTCTGACAGAGGAATTAACAGAAGACATTGCCACGCACACTTCATCGGCTGTGTTCGATGCTTATTGCCGTCAGTCCTATCTCGATAACTTCCTGCGTGGAGGCTATCCTTTTATTTTTGACAATGGCGGAGATGGCTTTGTGGTTCATTTATATTCCCGTAAACATGGCGATTTGGAGCGCGACTATAACTTCTTCTCGCTTGCCCCAGAATACTATTCACAGGGGAACGGAAACTTCCGCGATATGAATCAGAACCGCCGGAATGATGTGTTTTTTAATCCGAAGGTGGGCAGCTTCAACATCAAAATGTTCTATAGCTTAATTCAAGCAGATGGCTACAACCCACTTAGTGTTCAAGGAACAACCTTTGAAGTGAAGTCAGACAGCAGAGCGAAGGCTGCGGAATGGATCGGAGAAGCGGCTGCGGATCATCAAGCTGAGCTTGTTAAGCTATGCAACAGTCGGTTCACCCCAGGCAGCCTGATCAATTACATTGCGGATCATAACGTTACGTTGAAGGTTAGTGAGCAGGAGTTTCTGTCGGGTCTGCTAGCCCTGTCACAGCAAAACATTGAGGCTGCTTTTGGCGAAGGCTTCTGGTCTGATCACTGGACATATAATTTGGATCTCGTAGTAGGTTATTTGGACATCTTCCCTGACAAGAAGCAGGAGCTTTTATTTGGGGATAACACTTATGCGTTCTATGACAGCCCAGCATATGTGCTGCCACGTAGTGAGAAGTATGTAATTAGTGACGGAAAAGCCCGGCAATATGGCGCCCTCCTGGAGGATGAGGAGAAGCTGCATAAGCTGAAATGGAAAGCAGGAGATACCCATTGGCTGCGTGCCGAAGGTGGGCAAGGTGCTATTTACCACACCAATCTGTTCGTGAAGATGTTGTCTCTTGCTTTGAATAAATTTGCTACGCTTGACCCTTACGGCATGGGTGTGGAGATGGAAGGCAACAAGCCGGGCTGGAACGATGCCATGAACGGTCTGCCAGGATTGTTTGGCTCCGGAATGAGTGAGACTTTTGAGCTGAAGCGTACTGTAGTCTTTTTGCTGGATGTGCTGAACGGTGCTGAGAATGTACAGGGAGCTGTAAAGCTGCCAGAAGAAATCGCGGAGCTGCTTGAAGCGGTATATCACGCGGTAACTGCTGTCCTAGCAGGAGAAGTGGAACAATTCAACTATTGGGATACAGTAGCTTCAGCCCGTGAAGCTTATAGAGCAAGTATCCGGTTTGGCATTACTGGTGTTGAGTCCGCAGTAACGCTGGAGCACATCCGCGAAGCCCTTTCCAAGTTCCTAGTTAAAATTGATGAGGGGATCAACAAGGCGGTAGAAATGGGCAATGGACTTACCCCCACCTATTTCCGTTTTGAAGCGGAGAAATTCCATCAGGTAACAGATGCTGAGGGTCAGCCAGTAATTAGCGGATACGGACTGCCAAAAGCTGTGGTTGAGGAGTTTAAGGCTTATGCCTTGCCTTATTTCCTGGAAGGACCTACCCGCTGGTTGAAGACGATGAAGAACCCGGTGCAGGCAAAAGAAATCTATAATCTGATTAAGCAAACAGAGCTGTATGATCGGGCAACATCTATGTATCAGACCTCTGTTAGTCTAGAAGGTGAATCGCATGAAATCGGACGAATGAGAGCCTTTACACCAGGCTGGCTAGAACGGGAGTCTAACTTCCTGCACATGTCCTATAAGTATCTGCTTGAGCTGCTGAAGGGCGGGCTGTACGAGGAATTCTACGGTGAGCTGAAGACGTCGCTGGTGCCATTCCTTGATCCTGCTGTTTATGGACGCAGTACACTGGAGAATTCATCATTTATCGCAACTGGAGGCAATCCTGATCCAAATAACCATGGTAGAGGGTTCGTAGCGAGACTTAGTGGATCGACCGCGGAATTCTTAAGCATGTGGAGAACAATGATGGCTGGAAGCCATGTTTTCAGAATGGAGGATGGAGCGCTTACGCTGTCTCTCGATCCGGTATTGCCAGGATGGCTGTTTGATGAAGAGGGCAAACTGTCTTTCACTTTCCTAGGGAATACGGAGGTAATCTATTCTAACCCAAAACGTGAAAATACCTTTGGCGAGAAGAAGGTCAGCATTCAATCTTTGATGCTTGTATACCGTAATGGAACTATGACTAAAATATCTGGAGCGTTCGTGCGCGGTGAAGAGGCAGAGGCTCTGCGGCGTGGAGAAATTGCACAAATTCAAGCAGTATTAGCATAAAAATAGAGGGGCGAGCTGCGGCTCGCCCTTAAATTTTCACTCAATCCGAAAAATGGTACCTATAATCCGAAATTCAAAGCCTTACGGAGACAGGCAAAAGCAAATACAATGGATACATAACCATTGTAAGCGCTTTAGATTAAATACAGATATAGAGCCTGGAGGTCCAAAGGATGGAGAACAAAAAAAGCATGGAAGTAAGCTCAGCGATGAAGCCGTTAATTCCTGGCAATTTCGAAACCGGTAAAGTGAATCGGAGCCCGCTTTGGAAGAGGTTCATTGCCCAGCGTCATTTGCAGACAATGGCTCTACTCGGCATTGCGTGGATGATAATCTTTAACTACATTCCCATGTATGGAATTATCATTGCTTTTAAAGATTACAACATCGTTAAAACGATTGCAGAAGCCCCATGGGTGGGACTTACACATTTCAAAGAGTTCATGGATGATGACAATCTCTCGAATGTAATTAAAAATACGCTCGGCATCAGCTTGTTTAAGCTAATTATCGGATTTCCATTGCCAATAATATTTGCTCTATTTCTGAATGAAGTTCGTTCAATGAAATTCAAGAAGACCATACAGACGATTTCGTATTTGCCCCACTTTCTCTCATGGGTGGTACTCGGAGGGATTTTGGCTACATGGCTTGCTGATGTAGGAATTATCAATAACATTTTGCTAGCGCTTCATCTGATTGATCAGCCAATTACATACTTGGCTGAGCCTGGTTACTTCTGGACAATTATTATCTCCTCTGATATCTGGAAAGAACTTGGATGGTCAGCGATTATCTATTTAGCAGCAATTTCCGGTGTATCTCCTGAAATGTACGAGGCGGCGACAATCGACGGCGCGGGCAGATTTCAGAAGATGTGGTATGTTACCTTGCCGGCGATTAAATCGACAATCAGCATTCTCTTCATTCTCGCGGTCAGCGGAGTGCTGAACTCCAACTTTGATCAGATTCTGGTCCTGCGCAACTCACTGAATGATAGTGCAAGTAATGTAATTGATTACTATGTGTACTATACAGGGATTCTCTCAGGCCGCTTCTCTTACTCAACTGCAGTTGGATTGTTAAAATCGGTTATCGCTCTAATATTGCTGCTGATTGCCAACCAAGTATCTAAAAAAATCAACGATACATCGTTGTTCTAGGATAAGGAGGACCATATATGTTTGCACTTAAGCGTAAGACGAAGGGCGAGGCCCTGTTCGATATCATCAATAACCTTATCATGTTATGTATCTGCTTCATAACGCTTTACCCGATCTGGTACGTATTGGTTAACGCCTTCAATAACGGTAATGACGCCATGCGGGGAGGGATCTACTGGTGGCCGCGGATGTTCAGCTTTGAGAATTTCGAGGCCGTGTTTGCCAGCCCCGGCATCATGCAGGCGATGTGGGTTACTGTCGCCAAAACACTTTTGGGTACTGTACTGCATGTATTTTTCACAGCGATGGTAGCTTATGCATTCTCCAGAAAAAACCTCATTGGCGGTAAGTTCTACATGCTGATGGGTACAGTGACTCTCTTTTTTGGCGGGGGACTCATTCCTACCTTCCTGCTGATGAAGGACCTTCACCTATTAGAGAATTTCCTAGTCTATATTATTCCTGTTATGTTTAGCTTCTTTGATCTTATTATCTTCATGACCTTCTTCCGGGAGATTCCCGATGGGCTGGAAGAAGCAGCACGGATTGACGGTGCTAATGATTGGTCCATCTTTCTAAGAATCGTACTTCCAGTATCCATGCCTGTAATTGCTACCATTGCGCTGTTCCATGGCGTGTATCAGTGGAATGATTACTTCACGGGCATGATCTATATCAATAATACTGATCTGCAGCCGATTCAGACGTATTTGTTCCGGGTCGTCGCACAATCGAGCTCTAGTCAAATGATGGTCGCTGTACAAGGCAGCAGCGTTACGAGAAGCGTAACGTCACAGTCCATTAAGCTGGCGACGATGGTAGTGACCACATTGCCGATAGTATTCGTGTATCCGTTCCTGCAGCGTTATTTCGTTAAAGGGATGATGATCGGCTCCATTAAGGGCTGATGTCTAGCAGTGATAACTCCTCCGGTTGCCTACAGCTGTAGGCACTGGGGTTGAGCTTATAATTAACATTCATAGAAAAGGGGTAAACAAGCATGGGCATGAAACGTAAGCCAAAAGCAATGGGAGTTCTGCTTCTCGCAATAATGATGTCATTGTCAGCCGCAGGCTGCTCCAGCGGGAATAATGCTGGCAAGAATGCCGAAGGTAATGCTAACAGCGCTAAAGCTACTAATACGGAGGCAAGTGCTGAACCGACTGCTGCTGCATTATCAGCAGATGAACCGGGATGGAAGATTGATACTTCACCCATTACATTTGACTGGTACCTGAACTTCTCATGGTTCCCTAATAAATGGGGCGTGGACCCAACCTCCCAATATGTAACTAAGAAGACCGGAGTTGATATTAATTTTATCGTTCCGGCTGGTAACGAGAATGAGAAGCTTAATACGCTGATTGCATCCGGTAAATTGCCTGATTTCATCACTTTGGGTTTCTGGGAAGATGCGATTAAGAAAATGGTCGAAGGTGAACTTGTTCTTCCATTGAACAAACTTGCTGATGAATATGATCCGTACTTCTTTAAAGTATCCGATGCTGATAAGCTGGGCTGGTATACACAAGAAGACGGCAATGTGTATGGCTATCCTAACTCTTCTTCCTCTCCTGCCGACTATGAGAAGTATGGAGAAAATTACGTATCCAACCAAGTATTCGCTGTCCGCAAGGATATGTATGAAGCTATTGGAAGTCCAGATATGCGCACACCAGAAGGTTTCTTGAATGCGCTTAAATTAGCGAAAGAGAAATTCCCTGACGTAAATGGACAGCCGCTTATTCCACTTGGTTTGCATGAATTTACCGAGAACGGTAACGATTCTTTGGAAGGTTACCTGCAGAACTTCTTGGCAATCCCAAGAGAAAAAGATGGCAAGGTATATGCTCGTGAAACCGATCCTGAATATATCCGCTGGATGAAGGCACTTCGTCAAGCGAATCAAGACGGTCTGCTGGCTAAAGATATCTTTATCGACAAACGCCCACAAATGGAAGAAAAAATTGCCCAAGGCCGTTATTTCGCAATGCTGTATCAACGTACAGACTTTGCAGCACAGCTAGGAACGATTTACCAACAGGATCCAACCAAAACGTATATTGCTGTTGACGGACCTTCCAATACGAACTTGGATAAACCAACTCTTGATGGCCCTGGTATCTCCGGTTGGACGGTAACGCTGATCTCCAAAGATGTTAAGGATAAAGCACGTGCTATCCGCTTCCTCAGCTACTTGAACAGTGAAGAAGGCAACAAAGACTTGTTCTTAGGCGAAAAAGGTGTCAGCTACGATACGATTGATGGAAAAGATCAATTTAAACCAGAAGTGTTTGATTTGATGAATAAAGACCGTTCGACGTTTGATAAGCAAATTGGATCTTCCTTTACATTCTGGATGCTGCAAAATACGAACATCACAGACCAATGGGCTCCTAAATCGGTAGAACCATTTAAGCAATTGGAAGATTGGACTAGAGGTAAATCCATAGGCTCCTCTGAGTTCCAACAAATCGAACCAACAGGAAACTCTCCTGAAGGCATCATCGCTTCGAAGCTGAAACAGTTGCGCGGTAAAACTATGCCGAAATTGCTCATGGCTTCTTCCGATGCGGAATTCGATAAGATTTGGAATGAGTATTTAGAGAAGAGAAAGAAGGAAGGCGAAGATGTATTTGATGCCTACCAACAAAAGAAATATGAAGAGAATAAAGTGAAGCTGTCCATAAAATAAAAAGCATGACCCAAAATGCCCGCTAACTGCGGGCTTTTGGGTTATTTTCGAATTATAATAAGGAATAGTTATTAAGTATTTGAATATTCACTATTTTAGCGAGGTGGACAGGACAGAAGTGTATAAAGTGAATAGGCGAGATCGAATCAGAGCATTATGGCATTCTTTTAGTTATTGGTGGGGGCGGAGATCTCTTCAGAGCCGTTTAATTGCAGCTTATGTTTTTATTGTTTTAGGCCCGTGTATGCTGGTTTCTGTCTATTCCTATAAAGCCATTAATAATACCTATCTCCGCGATGCCGTCGAGAAAAATGATTATTTGTCGCAAATGGAGAAACTGCACATTCATAATCAGATTGAGGCGATGGAACGGGCGGCACAAATGGCTTATTCTGATGCTGAAGTAGAAAAATTCTTAGCGAATGAAACCGAGCCGCAGCTAGTAGATTTGGTTGATTTTAATACAAATGCCTATGTGAATATGACTCGTATTCAATTTAATAATCCGAATATTGAGCATTTACGGCTGTATTCGAGAAGCAATAAGGTGCATGAAATTTGGCCGATTATCTTTCGCGAAGAGCGAGTTTCTTCCACCCCATGGTTTCAGAAAGCGCTTCAATTGAAAGGGCAGGAATACTGGTCTTTTCAGAAAAGTGATCCGGATTTGATGCAGAGATACTTGGGAGCACCGACGGAGAGTCTGCCAAAGGTTTCTTTGCTGCGTGAGAAGAGTCGGCCAGCAGACAATCATATCGGCATGGTGCAGGTGGATATGCTGCTGAGTCGGTTTACACCCAAGACGTATACAGATGTACGGGATAATCAGACCCAGATGTTCCTTGTGGATAGTGAGCTGCAGCTTTTCACCAGGCCGGACAACTCTTTTTTGCAGGATAATCTAGAGATGGCTGATATGATTGCAGAACGGTATAAGCAGTTCCGGGAAACTGGCGAATGGGACAGTAATTACTCGGAGAATGGTAAATCGTTTTTGTTAATTAACACTCCGCTAGAACGAATTGATGCTTATTTGCTAAATGTAGTGTCAATGGAGGGAGTGATGAAGGATATCTCCCGCACGCGCAACTTAATCATTGGAGCCAATGTTGGTTTTATTACTTTACTAACGCTGATCGCTTATGTGACAAATGCCTTTATTCTAAAAAATCTACGTAGATTGACCGAAACGATGAAAAAAGTGCGCAGAGGTGAAGCGTACACTGGAATAATGATTCGTGGTGGAGGGGAAGTCGGGGAGCTTGCCCATCATTTCTCCAAGCTGATGAATACCATCAATACGTTGGTGGCTCAGGCAGTGAGCAAGCAGGCGTTGTCTAAAGAGGCTGAGCTGCGTACGCTGCATAACCAGATTGACGCACATTTTTTGTATAATACGCTGGAAAATATAAAAATGCTGGCTGAAATTGAGAACCAGCGAACGATCTCGGACGCACTGACCTCGCTGGGTGGGATGATGCGCTATAATTTTAAATGGTCCGGAGAGTATGTGAAGCTGCGGGATGAAGTCCGCCACATTGAAAATTACATTGAAGTGATGAATATTCGTTTTGAATATCCGGTTAAGTTAGTGCTTCATATTGAACCTCGATATTTGGAGCTGGAGGTGCTGAAAATGTCACTGCAGCCTATTGTAGAGAACAGTGTTAAGCATGCTTGGTGCGACGAGAAAGAGAATTTACAGGACCCGAACATTCATATTCATATTTCGGAAACGGAAGGTGATATTTGCATAGAGCTTCGTGATAATGGCATCGGCTTAACTCCAGAGCGTTTGGTTGCTTTGAACGAGGCGATTTATGCGAAAGATGAGCGCTGTGAGAGTGCCTCAGAACAGAGAGATGTTGACCGCCGAACAGGTGGTATTGGACTGAGAAATGTACATCAGCGACTGCAAATCTTTTATGGTGATGAATATGGGCTTGTAGTACAGAGTGAAGCAGGGAGTTGGACGATGGTACGTCTGACCTTGCCGAAAGTTCTTTTGACAGGAGAAAAACAACTATGAAGAAGCTACTGATCATTGATGATGAAAAGAATATCCGTTACGGTCTCAAGACTATGATAGAAAGAGAATTTCCGTCCGTGTATACCATCACAATGGCGAGTAATGGCGCAGAGGGTTTCGAGATATTTAAGACCGAAGGTGCAGATATTATTATTACAGATATACGTATGCCAGTGATGGATGGAATTACGCTGTTGGAGCAGATATCTAAGGTAACAAGTGGTGAGAAAAGCCCAGCAGTGCTGATCTTAAGCGGGTATGATGATTTCGAATATGCCAAAAGCGCGATTCGTTATCGCGTAAAGGATTACTTGCTGAAGCCGATTCGCCGAGATGAGTTGTTCGAAATTTTGAAGAATATCGATAAGGAACAGGAAGAACAGGATCTCAGCGCAAGGCAGCTGGAACAGGAAACGGAACACTTCCGCAGGGAACTGCGGTCCAGTCGTTTACGGGGACTGCTAATGCAGCAGGAGGTTCCGCTGGAGCGTGAGCAGCAAGAGTGGCTAAGTGATCTGCAAGCACCTTTTACAGTTGGTGTGTTGAATTACTATTACAATGACGGAACAAGAATGAAGTCGGGGGATGTTCAGGGACTGGCGGAACGATTGATCGGACCGCTTGAAAAGTTTTTCTCGGAAATCACAACGGATTGGGATGGCAAATTAGTCTTGATCGGGAGTAGAAAACAGGATTTTATGGAGCTGTCCAGACAAGCTGAAGCTAAGGAAATAAAGGGATTATCGATTGGGATTAGCAGCGAAGGAGGAAGTCTTGAGGACCTCCGTTCCTGTTATAAGGAAGCATGCCGGGCACTGCAATATACTTTTTTATATCCGCAAGTGAGTTTATTGGATTATGGGGATGTTGGCCAGGGACGGTCTAACTTTCCGTTACCTAAGGAGGAGCTTCGCAAGCTGCTCAATATGCTGGGAACAGAACGCGAGAAGGAGATGAAGCATCTTCTATCTGTGATTTTTCAAACTGAGCATTTGAAGGAACTGGACCTAGCTTATCTGGAGTCCGTGGGACAGAATGTAAACGAGCTGGTGTTGGATGAAGTGTTTCGGGTGCATGGCGAAGCCTCGGTAGAGGTATTGAAGCTGTATCGTACGGTAGGCAATATGTACAACTATCGTCATTTCCACGAATATTATCGTGCGCTGGAGAACTTACTCTTGAGTGTGAATGAATACATTGTAGGCGTAAGGTCCGCGCATACCGAGCATGCGGATATGGAAGAGGCACTGAGCTATATTGAAGCCAACTACGCCCGTCCACTGAATATGGCTATGGTCAGCAATCATGTATCCTTGAATTATTCTTATTTTAGCGAAGCCTTTAAGGCATATACCGGTGAGAATTTTGTTATCTATTTAAAAAAGGTCCGCATCCGTCATGCTAAAGAGCTATTGGCAAAAGGCTGCGGTAAGCTCGCAACAGTCTCAGAAGAGGTAGGCTTCGAGAACAGTAAACAATTTGCCCGTGTTTTTAAAGAGCTGGAGGGGATTTCCCCAGGTGATTATAGAGCGAAAATAGTATCCGAAGAGTGTTGAGGCTTTTGAAGATGCATTTAGAAGCGGCCCTCCTATATAATGGATTTGAGAAGATTCATTGGAGGAATGAAGGGTGGAAGAAATACAAGGCAATTTGATTACGGTTCAGACATTAGCAGCGGATTTTCGTCGACTGGGCGTTAAGGCGGGCATGACGATTTTATTGCATTCTTCTTTTAAATCGTTAGGCCAATGGGTAGCCGGGGGCCCGGTCGCTGTTATTTTGGCATTGGAGGAGGTCCTCGGAGAATCTGGCACGCTAGTAATGCCCACACATTCCAGTGACCTGACTGATCCCGCAGGCTGGAGCAACCCACCGGTGCCGGAGGCGTGGTGGCAGAGTATCCGCGAGCAGATGCCGGCTTATGATCCAGATCTGACCCAGCTTAGAGGAATGGGGGTTATTCCGGACTGCTTCCGTAAACAAAAAGGAGTAAAACGTAGTGACCATCCGATACATTCGTTTGCCGCTTGGGGCAAGCATAGAGATGAAATTATGTATGGTCATTCGCTTGAAATGGGCCTGGGGGAAGATTCTCCGCTGGCTCGTATTTACGATCTGGGCGGACATGTACTGTTGCTGGGTGTAGGCAATCTTAATAATACTTCCCTGCATCTTGCCGAATGCCGCGCATCTTATGCTGGCAAGAAGGAAACCCTTGGCGGGGCGCCCATTATGGTGGATGGAGTTAGACAGTGGGTTGAATTTAAGGAGCTGGATTGGGATTCTGACGATTTCGTTCAGCTGGCAGATCAGTTTGGACAAGAGACGGGACTTATTACATATGGACAGGTTGCTTCGGCAACCGCTCAATTGATTCCGCAACGGGAAATCGTTGATTATGCAGTGAACTGGATGGAACAGAACAGGAAGTAAAACTCATTGGATAGGGGAAACGGAAGGAGAAGCTGGCATGAGTACAACAACGATATTTTTAACCCGGCATGGTCAAACGGAATGGAACGTGCAGCATCGGATGCAGGGACATATGGATTCTGAACTGACGGCTCTTGGTGTGCAACAGGCAGAATGGCTGAGCCGGGGAATGCGCACTGAACAGCTGGATGTCATCTATGCAAGCCCCAGCCCAAGGGCGCTGCGCACAGCTGAGATTATTCGTGGAGAGCGGAGTACTCCGCTTAAGACCTCTGAGGCGTTCAAAGAGATTGGCATGGGTGTGTGGGAAGGCCGTGATTCTACTGAACTGGAGAGCGAGTATTCAGAGCAGCATCGCAATTTCTGGAAAGACCCTGAGCAGTTTAAAGTGGAGGGCAGTGAGACCTTCGCAGAGGTGCAGGCACGGGCACTGGGCAAGCTTCAGGAAATTCTCGTTGACCATCAAGGTGAGACCATTCTTATCGTCACACATACAGTAGTGATCAAGCTGTTAATGGCCTATTTTGAGGGCAGAGCGCTGCCTAAGCTCTGGGATCTGCCTTACATTTATCCGACCTGCTTATGCAGGGTTGATTTTACGGATGGTGTGCCGGAAATCCTGCTGCACGGGGATACGAGCCATTACGAAGAGAGTGAAGCTGGGATGGAATCATAACACTTCCTACAGATCAGGTTGGTTTATTAAAAAAGGCGGTTCCTCGGGTGCGTTACGCACTCGGGGAACCGCCTTTTTGTCTTCAGAGCTGGAGATCAGTTTTTGCTAGTTGATAAACTGGAGAGATTTCAATGTCTTCTCCAGCATCGTAACCGCTTCGGCACGAGTTGCCAGCTTCTGTGGAGCAAAGGAACCGTCCGTTGCTCCTTGGATAATGCCCTCAGCAGCGATTTCTGCTACTGCTGCTTGAGACCAAGCAGGAATGCTTGCTGCGTCACTGAATTTAGCCAGTGCCGCAGGATCGGCATTTAAGGTTTTACCTGTGTACTTGATGGCTTTTGCTAATACCGAGGCCATTTCCTGACGAGTGATTGGGCTACCCGGCTTAAAGCTGCCATCGGTATAACCGGAAATCAATCCGGCTTCTGCTGCGGTGCGTATAGCATCAGCATACCAAGCACTTGAGTTTACATCTTTAAATGTGGTCTCACCATTACCTGTCGCAAGTCCCAGAGAACGCGTAATTAATGCGGCGAACTCAGCACGTGTGATCGACTGTGAAGGAGAGAACGTATCGTTGCTTGTTCCGCTGACGATCAGCTTGGAAGCTAACAGATCAATGGATGATTTAGCCCAGTGTCCGTTAATATCTGCGAACGTTTTGGAAGACTTAACAACGGTGTAGTAGCTGTTGCTGTTCCGTTTAATCGTAACATCCGTTGTTCCATCTGCTTTAGGAACAAAGATAGCAGGTACGAAAGAGATCTTACCTGAAGCAGGATCAAAGACCACTGCCGTTGCATTATTTGAATTTAAGACGGCAGGTACATTGATCGTGCGCTTCACGTAAGTACTGCCGAAATTGTTCAGCGGCACACTCTTACTTCCGGCTTGCGCTGAAACGCTGAATTCGATTACTGGAGCAGCTAAAGTAGCATTACCTAGCTGTGATGCGATAGCTTGGTTTGTGCTGCTTAGTGTTCCCGAATTCGCTAGTAGAATAGATACCGTAATTGTAAAGTCGCTGGTGCCTAATTGAGCGGCAAGTGCTGCGCTGTTTACAACACGGAGTGGCAAGGAATAAGAAGCGCCATCAGTAGTAAAGGTAAGAACTGTGTTAGGCTGTGCTGCTGCTTGTTTTACAAGCACACTGCCTGGAAGCACTACTTGAGCGCCGCCTGTAGTAGCTTTAACCGGAATAACCAGCTCTTGGCTACCCGCTGGCAGTTCAGCAAGTTGTTTGGTTAGATCAGCAGCATTAATTGTTGTTACTTGTGCTGAAGCAATTGGTGCCGCAGTTGGAGCAACAGTTGGTGATGGTGTAGCTGTAGCGGTTGGTACTGTTGGAGCCGATGTTGGTACTGATGTAGGCACTGAAGTTGGATCTGGTGTTGGTACTGGTGTTGGGTCTGGTGTCGGAGTTGGATTTGTCTCCGGCAGTGGTGCACCTTTTAGATCAACAATCCGGCCCTCAACGGCGGAAGTGTTCGCAGTGACCGTTCCAACCTTCTGCAGATACTTCGTAAATACATCAAAGTCCGGTAGGTACAGCAGATTCACGCGACCTTCTTTATAGGCCTTTTCAAGTGAAGTATAGAAATCTCCACCCTTAGCTGTGAAAGCATTCGTAGCTACTTCGTAGGATGCGTTCAGATCCAGAGGGACGTATTTATCCCCGTTTTTCACTTCAATACGCAGTACACGTTCGTTCACAGGTTTCGTAGAGTCGTAATAGAATTTCAACCCTGCAACGTGTGGGAAACGTCCGTCTGCTGCCGGCGTTTTGGAAACCCCGTTCTCCATGGCATCCTTAATTTCTTGTCCAGTCAAAGTGATCGTAACCAGATCGTTGTTGAATGGAAGTACGCCGAGTACTTCGCCTTGTGTGATCGGTCCTTCGTTGATGGATTCGCGAATACCGCCACCGTTTTGCAGGGCGATTACGGCATTAGTGCCCGCTTTTTGAGCTGCATAAAGCATGCCATCGGCAATCAGGTTACCAAGATTAGTTTCCTTTGTGCGCACATTATCGCGAACGCCGTTTAGAACAACCTCTGAATTTCCTACTACCTCATTGGTTAGTTCTTGAATACCCGGCTTATACTCCGTATCCAGGATCTTTTTGGCTTCTGGGTCCTCGGCGATAACGTAGTTAGTGCCGTTTTTAGCATCGATGGAGATTAATTGATCTTTCCAATCGGTCAGTACGCCATCTTGGTTAAATTTAACTTCAAGTTGTCCAAGGAAAAGACCTTTTTCACCGGTCTGTACAATAAGCTTCGGTGCGTTAGGATCGCTGTTATCAACAACGGCTTGATTCAGTTGCGTGTGGCTGTGCCCCCCAACGATAATATCAATGCCGTTAACAGCTTTGGCTAACTTGAGATCTTCTTCGTAGCCAAGGTGTGAGAGAACAATGATCTTGTTAACATTCTCTTTTTCAAGCATAGCGACCGTTGCTTCCGCTTTAGCGAAGGCATTCTCAAAGGTCACTTTACCTGGTGAAGCAATGTTCGCCGTGTCTTCTGTCGTCAGACCCATGATGCCGACCTGTTGGCCGTCTACTTCTTTGATCAGCGCAGGGTAGATGGTTCCAGCATTACCTGACCGGCCGATTTCATTGGTGAACATTTTGCTAAGAATATCATCCGCTGAGAAGTTCACGTTGGAGGAGACGAATGGGAACTTAGCGTTGCCGATGAATTTGGATAATACATCAGAGTCTTTATCAAATTCATGATTACCGAAAGTCATAGCATCATATTTGACCAGATTCATAAAGGCCAGATCTGCTTGACCCAGATACTTATTGAAGTAAAGTGTTCCGGAGAACACATCACCTGCGTCTACAAGAATAGGATTCTCTGTAGTCGCCTTGGCATCTTGGATTGCTGTTACACGGCGCAAGATGTTGTTTGGCGAGCTGACAGTATCTAATCCTGCGTGTGTATCATTGGTGTGCAGAATGGTTAGTGGGAAGTCTTCAGCAGTATTAAAATCAATCTGTGCCAAAACCGCATCATGATCGGATACCCGGCCATTCGATGGTGAGAAGTCGGCATTTAGATGAACGACATCTACTTTAGAAGAAGCCGTTAGATTTTTACTGACAAGAATATGATCTAGCACTTGAGAGTTTCCGTCATAGGTGTACGTATACTGCTCATTTAAAGGCAATGTATCGATCAAATTGTCTAGTTCTGTACCTTTTAAGAGGGTTGCAGTTTTAGTGAATTGGAAGTCATTCAAATCACCAAGAGCTACGATGTTGGCTTTAGGATTTGCAGTCAGAACCTCTTTGACAAATCCGTTTACGACCGCCGCGATTTTATGGCGCTGTGTTTCACTGGACAATACAGGGGGCTGAACGTTTCCGAAAGGACCGGTATCGCCGCCTTTTGAATTGAAATGGTTAGCGATCACAATTACTGTTTCGCCACCGAATACGAACTGTGCAGCAAGGGGTTTACGTGAACTTGCAAAGGCAGAGTTTGTTGGATCAATTCGGCCCGGATTGTAGGTCAATTGATCTGCCGCTGCATTATATCCAACGGGTTGTGTAGCTGTACCTTTTTGTCCGCTCACACTGTCTGCAAGCTGTACTCTTGCTGGATTGTACAGGAATCCTACGCGAATGTTTCCGCCTGGGGCACCGCCATCCATATTGTTCTCCGGAGCGATGTCTGTGTATTTATATACAGGACCGCCAGCGGTTTCAATGGCTTTAATCAGTTCGGCTGCACTTGCTTCAGTGATTCCATTATTGGTTTCACCATTGCTGTCCTGCATTTCGACAACGCCGATAATGTCAGGTTTTTTCATATTGTTTGTGATGGAGTCGGCTAGTTTCTGGATTTTTGTTGCTCCGACACCGGGGTAGAAGTTTTCAATGTTATACGATGCAATCAACAACTTACTATCATTGACTTCAAGAGTAGTTGTTTCTTGCTTAAAGGTACTTGGAGTGATGGCTGGAAGCTTACCGTTTTCCGGAATCACTTTGAAGTTACCGTTGTTGTATCCGATGACACCAGTAACATCTCCAGCGAACTTATCTCCGGTGATGACTTCTTGACCCGGATTTCCGTAAGCGATGATGAGGCGCTGAGGATTGTATTGGTTGTATTCTTTGAGAACTAATCCACCAGCTGGTGTGATGACATCAGGTGTATCATTTTCTACTCTTGTAGGGATGTTATAGAGCATAGAATTTCCGCTACCACTTGTCCAATAAGGACTGATAATCGTAGGGGTAGGGAGCTTGACTAGCATACCTTCTAACGATTCGTAGAAATCAATTGCATCTTCATTAGGCTCAAAATTAGCCATGCCGTCATTGTCAATTATGGTAGACGGAATTGCTCTCCCGCCTTTACCAAGTACAACAGGCACCGGCACAGTATAACTTGAAGAGGAGTCCACTTTTATTGAAGTCATAGTAATTTGAGTAGAGGTTAAATTACTTGCGTTACCTTCGTTGTATTCGGAAATAGCTCCACTAACTTGGACTAAATCTCCAATTTGAGGTTTAAGGGATGAATTAGTGCTGTATACAAAAATACCTTCCGAAGTGTTTACATTATCGTCTGGCTGAGGATCTTGCATAAAGAAACCTCTATAAGCGCCAGTTGCAAAGGTGTACCCGTATTGGGTAACGATGCCTTCTACATCAGAAACGTTCTGACCTGTATACTCAGAAGCATGAGATTCTCCTTGAATATCATGTATACGAGGGAGTTCAGACGCTTTATAAGCAAAGGTATAAACCTTACTTGTCTTGCCATCTGCTACGACAATTGCATTGACGGTAAGATCTTGATTAACTGTAATCGGATCTGAATAAAGTTTACTTGCTGTTGTTGGTTCAGTTCCGTTGGTCGTGTAGTAAATCTGTGCTCCAAGAGTAGGGCTGGAAAGGGTCACAGAACTTCCTTTGATGATGCGACCTGCGCCAGGGCTGGCCATAACGGAAAAAGTTTCTTCCACCAAAGCATTTTCGTTAAGTGGAATGAACTGATAAGTCGTATTATATTGCTCGATAACCCCAGTGATATTGTCAAAGGTTTTACCCTTAACTAGTTTAGGCAGGGTTGAAAAAATTGTGAATTGTTGTCCACCTTGGCTAGCAGTCACCGTGCTGCCATTTACATTGTCTATGGTCACATTATTCATAGTTACCAGCTGAGCTTCGTGGCTTTCGCCGTTCGCGGCAGACAAGTCGGTTGCGGTGATCAATTTTGGTGCAGGCACCCCAACATTTTGTGCAGCTACATTGTATTGAAGTCCACTTTGGAATTTGATTTCTTGCAGATTGCTGTAGATATCCATTGTGCCGCTTACTTCAACACGATCTCCAACGTTTGCGAACTCTGGAAATCCATAAAGTACGATCCCGCCGGATTCATCCTGAATATACATTTTTGCTGCATTAATGTGAGTTACGATACCTTCTGTTAAAATATTCTGACCTTTACTAGCAAGGCGTGCTGTTGCAACATCTGTTTTGGCCAGAATCGTGTAATCAAAAGTCGATACAGGGCTGTCTGGCATATTTGGTTCTGAAGCATACGCTTTAATCGTAGTGTCCTCAGTTAAGGTAATAGGCCCTGTGTAAGGTTGAAAATTAGTTGAACCACCTGATCCATAAACAGCTGCGTAGACGGATGCTCCAACCGTTGGAGAATTTAAAGATATTTCTGTGCCTACCGGCCAGGCATTAGAGGCTGGTGAAGCTAATACGGAACTAGCAGTCTCCGGTAATTCAGGTAATGTACCGTAGCTGCTGTTTCGTGGACTTGGTGCTTGGACAACAAAATCCGTAGAGTTGTTATCCATATCTAGACCGCGGCTGTCTGCCGGTGCATTAGCCGCAGCTTTACGGATAGCGGCTGTCGTATTAGAGAGAGCAGCGGTCGCACTTCCCTCGACATTTGTGGCTGTTCCGTAGCCAACTAAATCAATCGTTGTACCTGATTTATCAACGAGGTCGACTTTGCCGTTTGTACCACTCATAGCAAGGATTCCCTTGCTAACATCAGGAGCAGGCAAGTCGCTAGTTCCTCCAGCTCCAGCGGCCTCCTCAATAAGGAAGTATCCATTTGCCGGGATAGTTCCATTTAAGTCTGTTCCACTACTAAAGGTTCCGGCCGCTGAGGTATACCGAACTTTCCATCCAGTCAAATCTACTGGATGATTCGTAGGATTGTATAATTCAATAAAATCATTTTTAAACTCCGCTCCGCCGTTTCCACCACCACCATAGACCTGCGAGATAACAATGTTGCTATTATCCGGTGCTGCCTCGGCAGTCTGGACAGCTGGTAACACACTGCCGGCAACCATTAACATTGCCAGTCCAGTAGCGAACCATTTTCTTACTCTTGAAGAAATAATCATTTGGATAAGTCATTCTCCCCTCGAATCTTTTATTTACAACCTATTAAATCTTAGCATTCAAATGTAAAATGAAAGGTTGTCTTACATGAATATAAATTAAAGTTTGCATCAATTAAATCTAAAAATTGAAATGTTGTGATTTTAGTATAAAAACAGTGCATAAATACAATATTAATAATAAATCTAGTATTTTTATGGTTAATAGAGCACCAACATGTTAATTGCATGTTATGTATATTGTTGAATTCAGTATGGATTACGACAAATTTATTCTAGAGTTTTGTTAATTTTTACATAGGGAAAACAATAGAGATTAGAATTATATAGAATGTATCGGAACTAAAATAATGCCCCTCCAGCTTCTTATCGAGAAGTGGAAGGGCATTATTAATTTAAAATCTATTTGGACAACACAGTATTACTGGTGCGGAAGCTCAAGCCGTTCAATTCCATCCATATATTTACGCAGTGCCTGCGGAATGTAAATGGATCCATCCTCCAGTTGATGATTCTCCAGCAGCGGAATTAGGATCCTTGGTGTAGCCACTGCGGTGTTATTTAAGGTGTGGCAGTATTGCAGCTTACCGTCTGTATCCCGGTAACGAATGCCCGAGCGACGAGCCTGGAAATCGAGCAGGTTGGAAGCCGAGTGTGTCTCTCCGTATGCATCTCTGCTTGGCATCCAAGTCTCGATGTCATACTGCTTATGTGTCTTCAGGGACATATCTCCTGTGCAGACAGCCATGATCCGATAGGGGAGTTCCAAGAGCTGTAGAATATGCTCTGCATTCGCAAGAATCTCCTGCAGCATGCCCTCCGATACGCCCTCATCATTCCGACACACGATAACTTGTTCAATTTTTGAGAATTGATGAACACGGTACAGGCCACGCACGTCCCGTCCCGCCGATCCTACCTCACGGCGGAAGCAGGCCGACATTCCGGCGAGCCGCATTGGCGAATCCAGTTCGACAATCTCATCGCTATACAGCGAAACAAGCGACACCTCCGATGTGCCTACCAGCCAGCGATTGTCTCCGTTTAGCTCATAGGTCTGATCCATCCCGCCGGGGAAGAAGCCCGTACGTTCCAGCGCTTCCGGACGGACAATCACGGGAACATCCATCACCGTGAACCCGCGGGCCGTAAGTACATCAATGGCCAGCCGCTGTACAGCCAGATGTAACAACAAGCCTGCACCCTTCAGCACATAGCTGCGTGGACCGCCTGCTTTGACGCCACGGGGGATATCGATGATATCGTGGAGCTCGCCTAGCTCCACATGATCACGCGGTGTAAAGCCGAATTCCGGCAACGTTCCAGTCCGTCGCAGCTCTACATTATCTTTATCATCATGGCCGATCGGTGTATCCTGCGATACAGGGTTTGGTGCGAGCAGCATGAGTTCTCCACAGCGCCGGTCTGCTTCAGTTAGATCTGCCTCATAGAGATTCAGGCGGTTGTTCAGTTCTCTTACTTGTTCTTTAACTGCTTCTCCTGCCACGCTGTCACCCTGTCGTAAAAGTCGTTCAACCTCTTTGGTCAGGCCGTTACGCTGGGCTCTCAACTGTTCCGTATCTTGGCGCAATTCGCGCCGTTTCTCATCCCATTCCAGCAGTTCATCCAGTGGGAAGTCGACTCTTTTCCAAGCCGTAATGTTTCTTACAAGTTCCTGATTGTCTTTGATCCAGTTCATATCCAGCATACCGTTTCGCTCCTTTTTGGTTAAAAAAACGCAAAAAACGCCCTCATCCATGGGACGAGGAGCGTCAGCTCGCGGTGCCACCCAGGTTGATCGAATCTCCTTAACTGCAGGAACAATCCGACCCTCTTTGGTCTTCGCGGTAACGGGCGAAACCCGGTGAACTTAGGGAGTTGTTGTAGACTCCGGTCGCAGACGCCTCACGGTTGGATGCCGATCATTGGCCTGATTGTTGGATTTAATATTGTTGCTTAGTATAACTTAAGAGCGGGAGGAGCGCAAGTGGTTATGGTTTGACAAAAATATCAATTCTACGTTAGGATTAGTATTAATTTAAAGTAATTTTGTCGGGATAATAAATAAAGCAGTTTGAGCTGCTTAAGTGGGATGGAAGAGGTGGAAAAGTGGCTAAAATTGTTGTGATTAACGGAACGCCTTCCCTGGTATCGCGTATCAATGCAGCTATAGAATATGCGGAGGCCAGCTTAACCAATCAGGGCTTCGAGGTTGAGCGTATTAACGTAGCAGAACTACCCGCGGAGGATTTGATTCACACTAAGTTTGAAAGTGAGTCTATCGTCAAAGCCAATGGCCTTGTAGCGGAAGCTGATGCGGTAATCGTGGTTAGCCCGGTTTATAAAGCTTCTTATACAGGTGTGCTGAAGACCTTTTTAGATCTGGTTCCACAAAAGGGATTGGCCGGAAAAGTTGTACTCCCGCTGTTCATGGGCGGCAGTCTTGCACATCTGCTCACAATTGATTACGCATTGAAACCTGTGTTGTCCGTACTGGGCGCACGTTACATTCTTGGCGGCGTTTATGCCGTGGATTCTCAAGTGGTTCGTAATGATCACGGAGTGGTAGAGCTTGCTGAGGAGCTGAAGCTGCGCCTGAACGATGCATTAGATGAGCTTGCTGAAGAAACTACACATCGTGTGGAACGCAAGGCATAAGACTAAGTAGCAAGCCTTCTGTGCTTAGTGCTAATAACAAATGTATAAGCGTCTCTTTCATCCCTGATACCAGGGGAGAGGGGCGCTTTTTGCATTATATAAGCTATAGCAAAAAGGCCATCTCACTGTGAAAGTAGAGAATGGCCTCTTTTTATATATAGGGCTCGTTATATATCCGGTCTTACAAATCGTCGAATCCGTTATCGTCGCCAACCTTACCGTAGTTGCGGGACTTGGCTTCGAAGAAGTCAGTTTTGGTAGCATTAAGCGCATCATCGGAGAAAGGTTTGATCCAAGGCATACAGTTAACGTCAACACCTTGGTAAGCTTTTTCCATACCCATCAAAGTCAGACGTTTGTTCGCTGTATATTTGATGTAGTCGCTAAGCTCGTTAAGATCAATGCCACGCACGTTAGTAAGTGTGTAGTAAGCCCAGTTGGTTTCGAGCTCTACCGCGCGGTCGATGGTACGGTATACGTAATCCATGTTTTCTTTGGTGTTCAGCTCAGGGAAGTCTACGAGCAGCTGCTTAAATACTTCTGCGAAGAAGTAGCAGTGCTGATTCTCGTCACGTTGAATATAAGAGATCATTTGGCTGGTCGCCATCATCTTCTGGTCACGGGCCAGATTGTAGAAGAAGGCGAAAGTGCTGTAGAAGAAAATCCCTTCCAAGATGAGATCTGCTACCAGCGCATGGAAAAAGGTCTGTCTCGTAGGGTTATCACGGAACTCTTGATAAATATCAGAGATAAACTGATTGCGTTCCAGCAGGACAGGGTCTTTTTTCCAATATTCAAAAATTTCCTTCTGCTCACTCTCCGACACGATAGAGGATAGAACATAGGAATAGGATTGGTTATGCACCACTTCTTGCTGCCCGATAATAGCGGAGATAGCTTCCAAAGAGGAATCGGTGAAATAACGCTTCACGTCGCTCACGAACATCGTCTGCATCGAATCCAGCACAGCGAGTAGGGAGATATTAATCTTAAATACGCGTTGTTCCTCGGCATCCAGCATCGGGAATTGTTGCGCATCCTTGGACATTGGAATTTCATCCGCGATCCAGTGATTAAGCAGCAGCACCTTATACAGCTTGTACATATGAGGCATGCGAATATCGTTCCAGTTCAGAATACCTGAGCATTCACCGTCGATAATTCGTGTGGATTGATTAGGTGCTTCAGTATTAAAAATCTTTTGTAATTGCATTTCTTATCCCTCCATTTTTTGCGCGGGTAATCTTTCTTTGGTGTCTTGTTCATAGAAAGACGGTGATGGAGTAACGGAGAGGAAGTTTGGAGCTGTAGGAGCGTCAGCGTTCGCCCGAAAGCTTTCCGTAGGAAAGCTCGCATCGAAAGCATATGCTGTCATCGGATGTCATCCGCTAATAGCGGTAAAGATCAAGACCTCTGATGACAACAGCGGCCGGAAGCCCAAACATTCCTCGCAGTTACGAAATTCATCATCGTTTTTCTATTCAGGGCACTAAGATAATTAGCTAGCGCAAGATTCACACTCTTCTATAGTCAAAGCACGGCTACGCACATAATAAGTTGATTTCAAGCCGCCCTTCCAGGCATTCAGATGCAGTTCCAGGAACTCGGTAGCCTTGATGTCAGGACGGACATACAGGTTGAAGCTTTGGCCTTGATCGACGTGACGCTGGCGAGCAGAAGCCATGCGGATCGACCAGTTTTGGTCAATCGTAAATGCTGTCTTATAGTACCAGATCGTTTTGTCGGACAGATCCGGTGCTGGGTTAGCAATCTTATAAGTTGTTTTTTCTTCATAGGAAAGCAGTTCATACAGCGGATCAATGCTGGCGGTGGAGCCGGCAATAATCGATGTAGATCCATTCGGCGCAATGGCGAACATCCAAGCGTTACGTACGCCGTCCTTAGCTACTTCTTCTTGCAGCTCGCGCCATTGCTCAGTCGTTACATATTTACCTTCTTGCTCACCGCTAACATAACCGCGGGAAGTGAAGTATGCGCCAGTCTCCCAATCGGATCCAGCAAATTTCGGATAACGGCCTTTTTCACGGGCAAGCTCCATGCTCGAACGAACCAACAGGTAGTTGATATGTTCATATAAATGATTGTTATATTCTACGGCTTCATCGGATTCCCAACGAATGCCCTTGAGTGCCAATAGGTGATGCAGGCCGAATGTGCCGAGACCTACTGCGCGGTACTGGCTGTTCGTGTATTGTGCCTGCAGAACTTCAATATTATTAATGTCGATTACGTTATCAAGCATACGAACTTGGATCGGAACAAGTCTTTCTAATACGCCAGCTGGAATCGCCCGTGCTAAGTGAATCGAATTCAGGTTGCAGACTACGAAGTCGCCAGGGATTTTGGAAATAACGATACGGGTCTGGCCATCTTTAGTTACTAATTCTTCTTGCTCAATAACTGTTGCAGACTGATTCTGCATAATTTCTGTACACAGGTTGGAGGAGAAAACCATACCTTGATGACGGTTTGGGTTAGTCCGGTTCACGGTATCGCGGTAGAACATGTACGGTGTACCTGTTTCTAGCTGTGATTTCATAATCCGTTTCATGATGTCGATCGCAGGAACAGTGATCCGGGATAATTCCAGGTTCGCTGTAGCTTCAGCATATTTTTCACGGAAAGTACCTTTGCCAAGCTCTTCATCGTAGAAATCTTCCAATCCTAGTGGACGGCCATTTTTATCTGTCCAGCCCATGACCTTTTTCACCTCATGAGGGCAGAAGAGGTTCCAATGGCTGCGCGATTCTACAGCTTCCATGAACAGGTCAGGCAGGGAGACGCCATGGAACACGTCATGTGCACGCATGCGCTCGTCACCGTTGTTCAGCTTAAGATCGAGGAAAGCGAGAATATCTTTATGGAATACATCAAGATAAACAGCTACAGCACCTTTACGTGTGCCCAACTGGTCTACGCTGACTGCTGTATTGTTCAACTGGCGAATCCAAGGGATTACGCCGGAGCTTGTGTTCTTGTGGCCACGGATATCCGAACCACGTGCCCGTACTTTTCCAAGGTAAACGCCGATGCCGCCACCCATTTTGCTTAGACGTGCTACGTCTGTATTGGAGTCAAAGATACCCTCTAGGGAATCGTCTACAGTATCAATAAAGCAGCTGGATAGTTGTCCAGCGACCTTTTTGCCGGCATTGGACATTGTAGGTGTAGCAGCAGTCATGTAGATGTTGCTCATAGCCCAATAAGCTTCTTTTACAAGCTCAAGACGTTTCTCAGCTGGCTCACGGTGCATCAGGTACATGGCAATAATCATATAACGTTCTTGTGGAAGCTCCATCACACGGCCGTCAAAATCATGCGCCAAATAACGGTCGGATAGCGTAAGCAGACCGATATAGTCAAACAAAAGGTCGCGTGTATAATCGATACACCCACCTAGTTCGATAATTTGTTCTTTGGTGTAATGACTTAGAAGTTCTTCGCGATAGATTCCTTTTTTCACGAGATCCGTAATTAGTGGATACAATTCACCGTAAGGCTCTTCTGGATAAGCTTTGTAGCGGCGATGAACGGCAGCTTTTTTATAAAGGGTTGTCAGAAGGGCGCGGGCAGCTGCGAACTTCCAGGTAGGCTCTTCTTTTGTTACAAGCTCTAGAGCGCTCATGGTGAAGGCGTTGCTGATTTCTTCTCCGCTTACCGAGTCACGACGCAGTTTGGAATTCACTCCACGCAGCAAAGTTTCTTTATTTAGTTGATCGAGACCTTCCAGAATACGGTCAGCGTAGACGGAAAGACGGTTCTCATCAAAAGCCAGTTGGCGATTATCCGGTTTTACTACGAATTGCGGCATGGTTAGTTCATCCCTTCTTATTTCAAATTAATTTTCAATATCAAAAATTGATATATTATAGCGCAGCAGGCTGCCACAGAAAGACCTCCGAGCCGTTCATGCTGGCCGGAATGTCGATAATGCGTTGGTTGGAGCTTCCCCGGTAGAGAAGCGTAGTATCTTTCAGTTCTTCTACAAATCTTCCATCTATTAACACCTGACACTGCTTAAGTAGATCCCATTCCGGCGTACCGGGAAGGGCTGTAAGTTCTTCGTACGTATAACCACTGTAAATCCAGATTGAGAAGCCTGGCAGTACAGCGCGAAGCTCATGAATGAACCCCAGCAACTCTTCTGCTGAGAAAAAAGGATCGCCGCCTGCCAGTGTCAGACCATCCAGCAAAGGGTTAGCGGCGATTTCTGCAATAATTTCATGTTGTCGTTCTAAGGTGAAGACTTCTCCATATTTAAAGTTCCATGTCTCGGGATTAAAACATCCCGGGCAACGATGGCGGCAGCCGCTGAGAAAGAGGACGGCCCGCATGCCCTCTCCCTCGTTAATCGACTCCGGATAGTAACCGCAAATATTCATAGATGCTTAACGCGATCCCGTACTTCAGCTTGTTTGGCGGCATTAAAGCGGGTCTGATAGTCGCCGGTTAAATAACCTGTAACTCTGCGCAAACGGCGGATGTGCACGTCATTCTCATGTGCGTTGCAGGAAGGACAGTTTGTCCCAATTACGCCTTCGTATCCACAGCTGGAGCAGCGGTCAATCGGATGGTTAATGCTGAAATAGCTGACCTGTTGTTCGAGCGCATATTTAATAATTTTGATAAAAGCCGATGGGTTGTTGCGTGCATTGCCGTTTAATTCGACATAAGAAATAGCCCCGGCATTGCAATATTCATGGAAAGGAGCTTCCAAGCTGATCTTCTGAGCAGCACCCAGATCGAAGTATACAGGGATGTGAAAAGAGTTCGTATAATATTCACGGTCAGTTACGCCCGGAATGGAACCCAGTACCTTGCGGTCAACTTTTGTGAATTTACCGGACAAACCTTCTGCTGGAGTTGCGAACAGAGTGATGTTGAGATCCAGTTCCTCACTTTTCCGATCGCAATAGTCCCGCATATGACGCACAATAGCCAGCGCCTTGGCATGAACTTCCATATCCTCGCCATGGTGTTTGCCGTACATAGCTTTCATACATTCCGCCATACCGATGAAGCCAAGAGACAGACTGCCATGCTTTAGCAGATCGCCTACAGTGTCATCAGGTGCAAGATGCTCGCCGCCTTCCCAGACGCCTTCTCGCATCATGAAATCGGAAGCTTTAGCTTTTTGTGCGGTTTGAATGTGGAACCGATGAAGAAGTCCTTCCAGCGCAATATCCATATAATGATTTAGATCTTCATAGAAGCCAGCTTCGTCTGCGACGGTACGTCTGCCTGTTACTGTGCCGTGTGCCAGACCTAGCCGAACCAGATTCAGTGTATTAAAGGAAAGGTTGCCCTTTCCAGAGCAATGATTACGACCAAAACGGTCACCGAGCACTCGGGTTCGGCAGCCCATTGTAGCGAACTCCGTATCAGGATCACTTGGATCATAATACTGCAAGTTGAGCGGAGCGTCCAGATTAGCGAAGTTTGGATATAGTCTGCGCGCAGAACATTCAGCCGCTTTTAGGAACAGTTCATAGTTAGGATCGCCTTGTTGTTGATTGATTCCTTGCTTGCATTTGAAGATTTGAATCGGGAACACTGGTGTTTCTCCGCTGCCAAGTCCGTTCATAGTTGCTGTTAGCAGAGAACTGATCACAAGCTGACCTTCTGGTGAAGTACAAGTACCGTAGTTGATGCTGGTAAACGGTATTTGTCCACCGGATCGGCTGGACATGGTATTCAGATTATGTACCATACTTTCAGCCGCTTGCAGGGTTTCGATTTCGGTTTCCTTTAGTGCAAAACGGAACGCTCTTGGATATAACTCCGCCAGATCGGTCCGGCTCATCGTAATCTCGCCCAAAGATTCATCAGCTTGTCCTTCTTCAAAATAATCCAGACCCTTGCGGAACAGCTTGGCGAAGGATTTGGTTACATAAGGTGCCAGATCATAGTCGAGTTTATTGGCGGATACACCACCATATTGAGCATTTTGCTGGGATTGGAAAATAATCGCTACCAGAGACATAGCAGTCATTATTGAGTTCGGAGGACGAACGCTGCCGTTGCCGGTATTGAAACCTTCACGGAGAAGTTTATCAAACGGGATAAAAATACAGTTCGTCGTTCCAATCGCGTATTGATCCAGATCATGCACATAGACGACATTGTCATCAATAGCCTGCACTAGCTGCGGCGGCATCGTAAAATTGCGGGCGTACCATTTTGAATATTCACTGCCGAACTTGCTCATTTTACCGGAGAAACTCTCTCCATTCAAATTGGCATTCTCGCGCAATAGGTCCATATCCCGACTGTCGATAATATCCCGGCCTAAATCAATGAGCTCTTCTAAAAGAACTTCCCGTGCATTTTCTACTCCATTAAATTGTCTCTCCAACAACGTCATTGTACAGCTCTCCTCTCAGTATAAAAGAAAAACATCTATCATCAAATCCATATATCCATAGGAAGTTGGACTACCATAAGCAGTCGTATATTTGTTCTGATTACATAAAAAAAGCATCCCCTACCCGAGGATGGCAGAAAATGCCCGATGCGTTATGTAAATATCCACACGGATATTTGCAGAGGTCTCTACGTAGATGACCGCATGCGGACACCATCCCTGTTCCTCGCAGGCATCAATAGTTGGTGTCGTCGAAACAGGTAGGTCTCCTGGCTTCCGTGGGATCTCTCGGCGCCTTCCCAAGGGTGTTCCTAACCCTCAGTGGCATCTGCCGGGAGATGTGGATTCTCAAGCTTCCCAGAAGCTTAAGAAGGCCATCCGGTTACAGTGGCGGGACCGCAGCGGATTCTCACCGCGCTTCCCTATTAAGCTCTAAATCCGGTTAAGGATCAAAGCGCCTGTCTCCACTATATTTTGTTGTCGTTAGATAAAAATAACCCAAGATGTTGTGTTTGTAAACAGTTTTTTAGAAAACCCGCGCGGGGAGCGGGTTCTTTAAAAGTACTCCACAAATGATCCACAGGCTGTCCATAAGTAATCCACAATTGATCCACAGGGAGATTCGAAATGATTCATAAATTGTCCGAAAAGATGCCACAAAGAGTCCATAAATATAGTGCAGATGACCCTAGAATTTGCGCATGAGAAAATACTCTTAGCCCAAAGTCATATTTTGGAGTAATCAGAAGAAATAGAAGAGATAAGGGAGGATAATCTTGCTTAGTTTGTGACAGAGCGGTGGAATTGTTACAATGGAAGAAGATGGGTACTATAAAATTTCGAGGAGGTATTCTCATGCCTATTGCTGAAGTTACAGTTATTCCAATTGGAACAGGCAGTACCAGTCTTAGCAGCTATGTTGCGGATATGCAGCGGGTGCTGAAGACAGTAGAAGGGATTACATATGAACTTACGTCCATGGGGACGATCATCGAAGGGCCTCTGCAACGCATTTTTGCCGCGGTAGAAGCTTTGCATGAGTCTCCTTTTGCCGCAGGTGCAGAACGTGTCTCTACCTCACTTAAAATAGACGACCGCCGCGATAAACCCTCCACTAGCCGTGGAAAGTTAGAGTCTGTGGAGCGTAAGCTACAGGTGGATTAGCAGTTTAGGAGGGCGGAAAACAGGGAGAAATAGGCTTGCGTTTCTGGCTGAAAGTTGTATAATATTTTTTGTTTGACAGAAAAATCAGCTTTAAGCTGGTGTAGCTCAGGGGTAGAGCAACGCACTCGTAATGCGTAGGCCGGGGGTTCAATTCCCTTCACCAGCATCCCAAAAAACCATATGTGGCGCGGATTTCCGAGGGTTCGGGACCGCGTCATTTTTCATTAAATCCCCTGGCTTCTAACATTCTTCTAAAAGATAAGACATGGCGAAATAGCTAATGAAAACGGTATGACTAGTGGTCACTGTCGAGCAGATGGAAGGCGTGTCGCAAGCTGACAGCAATCAGAATGAAGGATGGTGGAGGAGGAGCAGCATAAGCTGCTTTTTTCTTGCGGGGGCAGATCGGTTAGATGGTAATTACTATAAAAATAAAAAAGACACCACAAGGTGTCTTAGTACAGATACTTTTCGCTCGAATTTCACGAGCTCGTCAGTGAACTGAGTTCATAAGCAAGACTGGCTACGGCTAACAGATGAAGAGATAAAGTAATATCAATGTTAAAATGTGCGGTAATATTAATTTTCATAGATAACCACGCTCCTAAAGTATAAATACACATAAAGAAAACTTTATAAAGCGCTTGGCCTGCCATCATCAGTGCCAGGTAGCCATCCTGTACAGACGCCTTAGCGTTTCGACAGTAACATTATACTTAATATTTTGTGTTTTGCAAACCAAAGCCCCCTTAAGACTGAAATAATGAGCAATGTGACAATTATGTCATTCTGAATTGAATATTGTTAGGTTAATCGATGGGGAAGTTTACGTGTCTCCCTTATACTGGAAATTAAATGATTTTATTTCCGAAAGGGGACAATCCACTGATGACTGACGTAATTAAAGCAATAATACTTGGCATAATAGAGGGCTTAACTGAATTTTTACCAGTATCATCTACTGGACACCTTATTTTAGCAGGCGATTTGCTTAGCTTTGAGGGAGATGCTGCAATAACTTTTAAAATTGTTATTCAGTTGGGTGCAGTGATGGCAGTTCTAATTCTTTATTGGAAAAGGTATTTGGAAATTGGGGTTAATATGATTAGAATGGATTTTTCCAAAAGCAAAGGATTAAATGTCATTCATATGATTTTGGCTATGTTACCAGCATTAATCCTATATCTTCTCTTCAAGGACACAATAAAAAGCCAATTATTTGGCCCAACCCCTGTTTTGATCGGTCTAGTTGTTGGTGGCGTGTTGATGATCATTGCAGCGCGAAATAGGCGGACTGAAACCGCTGATACTATCGATGGGATTAATTATAAACAGGCTTTCGGAATTGGTCTGTTCCAATGCTTGGCGTTATGGCCGGGATTTTCGAGATCAGGTTCGACAATTTCAGGTGGCCTGTTGCTTGGCACTAGCCAAAAAGCCGCCGCAGATTTTACATTCCTTATTTCTGTGCCAGTTATGTTTGGTGCAAGCTTGTTGGATTTGTACGATAGTCGTGATTTGCTGAGTTCTGACGATTTACTTCTAATGTTAATTGGCTTTGCGACATCCTTTCTTGTGGCAATGATTGCAGTAGTGACGTTCATCAAACTGATTAAGCGACTTCGATTGGAGTGGTTTGCTCTATACCGGTTTGTTTTAGCGGCTCTCTTCTATTTAATTGTCATACAGTAATTGGATTAATCAATATGAACATCATGGGAAAGAAGCTTTTAAAAAGGGCTATACATCATATCCTGCACAGATTAAACTAGAGGTTCAAAACAAGGGGAAATCACCAAACAAGACAAAGCTCAAGTAGTCTATGAACTAAGGAATGAATTTTCGGTGAAAGCACTTCTACAGCTAGCCATTATCCCTCGTTTGTTTCTTCTACCATTAATATCACAAAGTGATTTTACAAGTGTTTGGGAATATGAAAAACCCCACCAGTTTAAGGTGGGGCTTTTGCTTACCAAGTATTATAGTTCGATTGATACTTAACTTGTTTATTCTCATAGCTCTCATTGGGGTAATCACGTCTGACAGACTGCAAGTAGCCTGAAATTGCAAATGCTGCAATAAGCCCTCCTATAATTCCTGTGATTAAGCTGAATGTTGAAAACCCGAATGTGGCAACTACTCCAATGGAAGACAATGCTACAAGCAATAGACTGAGTATTTTCATCTTTATACACACCTCCATTTTGTATATGTAGTAATTTGAAAATTAAGATTGATACGTTACTATATTTGATCGGTTTCGATAAAAATAATAATATTTCAGCAAATCTTTAGACGGGCTTCATACTTATTTAAGCTAAGAGGATTATAGTAATCACATAACCCCCTTATAAAATAGATCTAGACCCTGCCGAAAGTGGTGGGGTCACTTTTTTGCACAGAGTGCATTTATAAATATGGATTTCTCCTTAAATCTACACAAAGAAGCGCCGTCCCTTTGGAGAAGCCGCTTCTTTATAGTAGATTCTATTCTTTTTGCTCAATTCTTGATTTTGGTGATTTTTTTGGCGGTAACTTGTGCAGGGAATGAATCATCACTTACTTCAAAAAATACTTTAATCTCATCGCCTTTTTTATATTTAGAAGGTGCAACTTTATTTACCCAAATGGCTTGAGAGTACTCATTAGATTCGAGCACCTCCTTGTATTCCTTGTTCAAGTCTTCTTCTTTTAATTCGGAAATTACTAAAATTCTTTTATTTTCTACATCTATTGTGTGTACAATTCCTTTCAAAACTTCATCATTCTTACTACAGGCGGTGACTAATAACAAAAAAATAAAAATAAGAGTCCATTTAATAGTAGTACGTGGTTTTTGAATCATGGACCTTCCCCTCTAGTGGTTACGACATCAGTTTAAAATCGGTTGCACAGGCATAGCATTTTGTACATTACCAATATAAGAATAAACAGCAGCATATCCATTATGACGACCTTTATTGATTCCCCTCGCACGCGGCAGTAACAATGTATCCTGAAATGCTTCCTGATGGTTTAGCCAAAAAACCACCATGATTAAACTAATTCGTACTTATAGTCATGTGCAAATTCTTTGAATGTAATGGGTCTTTTACCAAGTAATATTTGTAAATCGGGCGTGATTTTTTTGGCTAATCCAATTTTTGCAGTGAAGTAAATTCCAATCATAACAGTCACAAATTCTTTTTGAATTCCTTTTGTTAACATTTTATCTCTAAACTGAAGAACTGATGGATTAACATATTTGATTGTTTCTCCTAGCTCTTCAGATAAAATTTCAGCTACTTCATAGTAATCTAGCGCTTCAGTTCCCGTTAACGAGTAACCTTTATTTTCATGACCATTCTCAGTTAGGATTCTAGCTGTTACAGTACCGATATCACGAACATCGATAAAGCTAGTCTTGCCTTTTCCTGCGGGTACATAGATCTCCTTTTCTTTACGTAGCTCTTCCCCATGTTGAGAAATTAAGTTTTGCATGAAGAAACTTGGGCGTAAAAAAGTATATGGAATTCCTGATTTTTTAATGATTTTTTCAATTTTATGGTGTGGAACAATTGGGTTTTTCTCTACGCCCAATAGAGATAGAAACACAATGTGTTCAACTCCGACTTCCTTTGCGATATCTATGAGGGGTTGGAAATATTTTTTTGCGTCAGCTATATGAGGAGGGCGCAGTAAAAATAATTTTTTCACTCCTGTTAACGCTGGACGAAAAGAATCAGCATTTTCAAAATCAAAATAAACATACTCACTGTCTTTTCGATGGGAGGCAATTTTAAAAGGTGTTTCACTTTTCCTTAGTTCGTTAACCACTTCACGTCCTACATTACCGGTTGCCCCTGTGATTAGAATCATAAGTCTCACTTCCCTAACTAATATTTAAATAGATCATTTTAAGCACGTTCATAAACGTGGACATTTCTTGTTCAGAAATATTTTTAAGTGCGTTATCCATGATTTCGTCACTAAGAACTTCTATTTGACTCTTAATTATCATTCCCGAATCTGTAATAAATACAAGATTTGATCGTTTATCATTTGGATTATCTCTAATGTCCAGAAGTCCTTTTGCTTTAAGTCGCTCGAGTATACCCGTTATTGTAGGGCGATCCGAGTAAGTTCGCTCTGCAATCATAGCTGGAGTTGTTCCTTCTAAATGAATAGATATATCTTTTAATACTGCCCATTGAGGAGCTGTTACATTATAAAGTGAAAGTTTTTTTGTTAAGCTTTTTTTCATTTCAAGACTTACTCTTATTAATAACTGTCCTGGGTTGTCCATAAATTAATTCCTCTCTTTAAATAGTTTGCACACTAACTACTTGATTAGTATACAAACTATATTCTCCTTTATCAATTTTAATTATTTTATTTGTTTAAATTGTGGGGAGTTACAGGTGAATGTCAATAATATTGATATTTAGAACTTTTGTTTGTATATAATAAAAATGAATGTTCTTATTTTTAGAGGCGATCAATCATGGAAATGAGTATCGACCAAACGGTTGGGATTATTTATCAAGTCTAGGAGAGCAAGATTACACAACGCGAGATCGAGATCCGTGACATCCGTGACAAACGTCCAACATAAACAAAGGGGATAGATATCATGCGGTGTATAACAATACGGCAGCCTTGGGCGACCTTAATTGCTCTTGGTGAAAAAGAGTTTGAAACTCGTTCATGGAGAACAGCCTACCGCGGCGAGTTAGGCATTCATGCCGGAATGAGGATTGACAAAAAGATTTGTGAACAGGAACCGTACAAATCAGTATTGGCGAAACATGGCTATACAGCAAATAATTTGCCGACAGGAGCTATTATTGCTACAGGTCAGCTCGCGGGATGTTATGTGGTTACTCCAGAGGTGGATTTAAGGGAATGGATCAATGGGAACGAATATGATTTTGGCGACTATAGCGAAGGACGGTTTGCCTGGAAGCTTGAAGGGGTTCATCCATTAAGCCATCCAATTCCAGCTAAAGGTCGGCTAAGCTTGTGGGAGCACTCTAATCACTTCTGAACGGCGAATGATATTTTTAATGTAATTTTTATGTGCCTATCAGCTTTTTTTCAGGTTCGAGGTATATATTGAAGACACCAAACACCCCCCAGTGTTTTGTGGTATATCTCTCTCAGGTCTTGCCAACTCCCATGGTAAGGCCTATTTTTTTGTTCGCTAATTGATGGGGGGAGAGTAGAGCGGCTTCTATACAGCTTTATTTAATTTGAAACTGTTCTTCGTAACTCTTAAAAGAGGAAATATCCAGCCCTAGGTATCTGCGCATATGGATGGCAGCCTGAGCCGCAACAATGTCATTCAACAGCAGCATTCGTTCGTGATAGCCACGACATATATACTTGGCTTCAATTCCCGTATTAAGTCTGTTTTGCTCATACACCTTGATTCCCCGTCTTCTCATTTCTGCACGAACATCCCTTAGATCTGTTGTAGCTACTGCAGCAGCTGTTCCAAGCACCTCCAGATAAGGGGCGGGTGTTCGTAAGTGTGTAGATAAAATGGCGGAGTCCCGTTCGAAAGCTGATAAAATCATCGGAAGCAATAAATAAGATTTCACCAGCATGTTGTCCCTGCTTTCTGCTCTATGCATGAATCTCATCACCTCTAATAGGAACGTATATTCGTATTCTACCCCGACATTCCAAAAATAATCAATGGTATTTCTAAACAGCTTATCCAATGTGATTAAATTCACAACTAAATAACGAAGAATAAATTATATTAAAATTGTAATAATAAAAATTAATGTATCGGACGCACATAAAGGAGAATTATGATGGAAAAAGAGGGCAGCCTCCAGCGTGGATTTTTTTTTGGTTTAATTCTGAGTGTTCCCTTATGGATATCCATATTGGGCTATATACAGTTACTTTAAAATTTAATGAAAAACCTTATGCGAAGCGCCTTTAGGCGCTTTTTTTGTATGGTAATAATGAGGGGGATCATCGAAAGGAATTGATTGACAATTGTGGGTGTCGGGCGCTAAACTGTTATTAATTCAAAAAGTATTAAAAGTCATAGACGGTTATTGGAGAGAATGCTTCGGCTACCAGTTCTGGACTTGCAGTGTAATACATATATATAGTCATGATAATAGCAAACCGTCTGAAAGGGCGGGACGCAAAGTCCAGGAGTCTAAAGTGTCTTAAAGGCACAATGACCGTCCGACTGCCATGAGAAGGGAATTCCACTTCTTTTTGGCGGTCTTTTTTGTTGTTAGGTCCTTTAGAGTTTCTGGTAATTATTCTGATTAATATAAATCATAGTTTTAGGAGGTGTGCCATTTGAAAAGAAGAATAAGACCGTTACTCTCGCTTGTATTAGCTGGGATTTTGACGGTAGGTAGTGGGCTTTCCTCATTAGGAGCTGGAGTTGCTGGAGCTAGTAGTTCTTCTACATTGGGAATTGCAGGGGTCTACAACGTGTTTATTCTAGGGGATATAACAACGGTTTCGGATACGGAAGGAAGGTTTGCTGCTGGAGGTAACGTTAACTTAACCAACTATAGTGTTGGAGATAGGTTGACCGCTGCTGAGGTTTCCTTGACTGACACACTTGTTGTTGGAGGGAATCTTACTTTCAACGGAGGTACTGTTTATGGGAATATCGTGCACGGGGGAGATTTTTCAGGGAATGTAACGCTCCTCAAGGGAGGTACAAAAAGACAGGGGAGTACGATTGACTTTTCAGCCGTAGGTCAGTCTTTGAAGGACAAATCAGCAGAACTTGCAGCATTGCCGGCGAATGGAACAACAGTGTACCAATATGGCAGTCTTACCCTGACAGGTACAGATCCTGCGGTCAATGTTTTTAATGTTCCAGGAGATAACGTCTCTAATACCTATGGAATTACAATAAATGTTCCTTCAGGATCTACAGCAATTATTAATATTGATGGTTCTAACGTAAAAATGAAAAACTTCGGATTTCTACCTAATAACGTGTTGAACAGCAAGAAAATTTTGCTTAACTTTAGCCAAGCTGCGTATCTTGATATGGCAGGCATAGGTGTAATGGGAAGCATACTTGCCCCCTATGCTCATGTTGATTTTATTAATGGTCAGATTAACGGTACTTTAGTGGCGGCTTCACTCAAAGGGACTGGTGGTGGTGAATTTCACCACTATCCATACGATGGTGATGAACCTGGACCAACGCCGACACCAACGCCAACAGTGACACCAACGCCAACGCCAACAGTGACACCAACGCCAACGCCAACAGTGACACCAACGCCAACGCCAACAGTGACACCAACGCCAACGCCAACAGTGACACCAACGCCAACGCCGACAGTGACACCAACGCCAACGCCAACGCCGACAGTGACACCAACGCCGACGCCGACGCCAACGCCGACGCCGACGCCGACGCCAACACCGACGCCGACAGTGACACCAACGCCGACACCGACGCCGACAGTGACACCAACGCCGACGCCGACGCCAACACCGACGCCGACAGTGACACCAACGCCGACGCCGACGCCAACACCGACGCCGACAGTGACACCAACGCCAACACCGACGCCGACAGTGACACCAACGCCGACGCCAACGCCAACAGTGACACCAACGCCGACGCCAACGCCAACAGTGACACCAACGCCGACGCCAACGCCAACAGTGACACCAACGCCGACGCCAACACCAACGCCGACGCCAACAGTGACGCCGACACCAACGCCAACGCCAGAAGCAACACCGACACCGACGGTAACACCAGAAGCAACACCGACACCGACGGTAACGCCAGAGGTAACACCGACACCGACGGTAACGCCAGAGGTAACACCGACACCGACGGTAACGCCTGAAGCAACACCGACACCGACAGTAACACCAGAAGCAACACCAACGTCGACACCAGAGACTTCGGTGTTCCCGACACCAACGCCATCATCCGTAATTGGCACTATAGTTCTTGCAGAAGATCCTGTGCCGCTTGGGCCTGTAGCTTCGCCGACACCAGCGCCAGTACCAACACCGTCGAATAGCACAGAAGTACTTGTTGATGATGATGAGATCCCATTAGGCCCGGTACCGGCAGTGACACCAACGCCAACACCAACACCTGATGAAATCATCGTAGTGGACGATACGATCCCATTAGGTAAGCCACCTGTGAAGGAATTGCCAAAAACGGGTGAATCAAGTCCTGCACCTTACTATGTAGCAGGTTTAGGTTTTGCACTTATCGGATTATTAATGAGAACCAAGTTCTCCAAAAAGAATAAATAATAAACGGTAGAGCACAACATAGAGTCGCTTTCGGGGGGTGTCCCGATGGCGGCTCTATTTGTATGTCATGATTGCGATAGTTTGGTGCATTCTAAGTAGATGGTATACTCTTGTTGCAAAAGAAATGAAGAGGGGATGGCGAAGGCGAATTGATATGGTTCATTATTAGCGCTGTAATCATCATAGGGATTCTAATCTATGTGGGATTTTTCTTCTATGGTATTGCTATTAAACGAGCACCAAAGGTATTTCTAAGTAATAATCCTAATCTGAAGGCTGATCCTCCGGTTGCCGGAGCTTCTTGGGGGGAGGGGAAAGATTGGGTCTCTCGCCAGAGCTTCGAGAATATTGAGATCGTATCTGCAGATGGACTTAAACTAAGAGGTTTCTTACTCCAATCTAATTGTGCTGCGGGACGCACAGCCATTCTAGCCCACGGTTATTCAGGTAAAGCAAAGGATATGGGGGCGTACGCCAAAATCTACTACGAGAACTTAGGCTTTAACATCCTAATTCCCGATGCAAGGGGGCATGGAGATAGCGCAGGGGATTACATTGGTTTTGGTTGGCCGGAACGAAAAGATTATTTGCAATGGATTGAATACATGATTAAAAAGACTGGGTCTAGTGCTCAAATTGTGCTTCACGGTGTTTCTATGGGCGGTGCTACAGTGCTAATGACCTCAGGGGAAGATCTTCCACCGCAGGTAAAAGCTATTGTTGCGGACTGCGCTTATACCTCAGTAAAAGCACAATTATCTTACCAACTACGGCGCATGTATCGTTTGCCAAGTTTCCCTTTCGTTCAAAGTGCAAGTCTAATCACCCGCTTGAAGGCGGGGTATGGTTTTGGTGAAGCCTCTGCATTAAAACAAGTGCGGAAAGCGAAGGTTCCGATTCTTTTTATTCATGGGGATGCGGATAACTTTGTACCTTTTGCTATGATGAATGAATTGTATGAGGCATGCCAGAGTCCAAAAGAGAGGCTCATAGTGCCGCAAGCGGGGCATGGATTGTCTTATGATACGGATAAGGCGGGGTATATAGATGTAGTAACAGCTTTTGTAAGCCGATATGTAAAATAAGTCCTGAACGTAGACAGCGCCCGATATCCGCTAGGTAGCGGTTATCGGGCGCCTATATTTTTCCACACATGACGTAGTCCTTGAATAAGGATCGTACCGTCATGCTTTCTCGTTATATTCATCCCCCGCCGTTCGTGAGTAACGGGTGTCTTGATTCCTTGTTATTTCCAGCAGCCGTGTGGCGAGAATAATCCTTCCAATACGACAAAAGCCCTACCTCTCTTTTGCCCTTGCGGCTCCATTGACCGCGCCAGTGTGAATCGGAATGCTATATTTCGAATTTAATCTCATAAAAAGGAAGAGTACTGCAAGAAAACATAAAGCCTCTTTGTCCAAAATGCCGATGTGTATAATAGTCGGCCTGACATCTTCTTGGTGGGGATATTCAATATATCGAAAAACAAATACCATATAAATATAACACACTATTGTTTAAAAGGCAAATATAATAATGAATTCCAAGATAAGGTTTATTTGATTCTAGAGAGAAACAAACCTCGATAGGGAGCGCTTAGATTTCGAAGTAACTTAAATTGGGTTAATTGTGAATTATTCCGGAAAAGCTAGTAAACCAGAGGAGATGGGCGATCTCGGTGCAAATGGGCTAAAATGTAAGTTGGATATTTTTGCAAACGCTACAAACTACAACTGAAAATGCCAGAGACGAAGGGCTTGTGTCTGCTGGGGTTATTTTGCGTGCCTATTTTGTGAACAGCTCTCTAAAACTGACAATAAACTCCAACATTGATTGAAGGATTGAGGGTAGACCGTTATAATTAATAAGTCTGGATTTTAATTAAAAAATAAGGGAGATTTTTATGAAACGCGCAGATGTGTGGCTGATTTCCATCGTATTGATTGCTGCGCTCGCTTTTCTCGTACCGAGATGGTTTTCGGACAATGATGACAAAGGTGGGGCCGGTAAAAATCTCATAGCCAATGTAACGGTGGACGGTGAGTTATTTAAAACGGTAAAGCTTACAAAAGAAGAACAAACCATTGAGGTCCGCACGGAACGCGGCTATAACATTTTGAAGGTGCATGATTACGGGATTGAAATGTACGATGCCGATTGCGCTGATAAAGTTTGCCTAGGTTTTGGTTTTATTACCCTGCCCAAACAGACGATTGTCTGTCTACCGCATAGAGTATTAGTCGAAATCACCAGTGCGTCGGGGGAGGATGATATAGATGCCTATGTCCAGTAGTGAATCTGCAACAGCTTTAAAAAGAACAGTGATTATTGCGATTTTCGCCGCAGTGGCAGTAGTGTTAAGTTTAATAGAGGCACAGATTCCGTTATCCGGGATGGGACTGGTGCCGGGTGCTAAGCTCGGACTGGCCAACATTATGATTTTGACTTGTATTTACTTTTTACGTGGACGGGATGCTTTCCTGCTTGTCATCCTCAAAACACTGCTTACTGCATTTCTGCTAGGTACCTTCTCAAGCTTGCTGTTTAGTTTATTTGGTTCACTTTTTAGCTTTGTTGTTATGTTTGTGCTGATGCTGATTAGTGGCAAAGGTAAGAGTATAAGCTTGATCGGAATTAGTATAGCTGGTGGGATTGCACATAATATCGGTCAGCTGCTGGCAGCTTCTATGGTATTTGCATCACTTAGTATTTTTTATTATCTTCCCATGCTGCTGATCACTGGGGTAGTAACAGGAATTGCCGTGGGCTATGCAGTCCGTTATTTGGTGGCGTCATTGTCAAAAATATCGCTGTTTGAAGAATTTTTGGACTGATTAGTCACATCAGCGGAAGGATGACTAACATGAATGAATCATACGAAGGTCAAGACTTAGAGGGAGAAGGACAAGCAGTCATCTCTCTGGATGGGGTATCGTTTGGCTATGATCCCGAGCATCCGATTCTTCAAAATATAACGTTATCTATCTCACAAGGACAATGGGTCAGCTTGGTTGGTCCTAATGGCTGCGGGAAGTCTACGTTGGTCAAGCTGCTTAATGCTCTGCTGCCTAAGGGGGCTGGTGAGATTGAGGTTAGTGGCATGCTGCTTAGTGAGGAAACGATCGGAAGCATTCGGCAATGTATCGGAATGGTGTTCCAAAATCCAGATAATCAGTTTATTGGAGCCACTGTAGAGGAAGATATCCTATTCGGCCTGGAAGGGCTTTGTTTGCCGTACGAAGAGATGGCTGAACGTTTGCACTCCTATACGACAAGACTAGGAATAAATCATCTGTTGTCCAAGCATCCGGGTGAGCTGTCGGGAGGCCAAAAGCAGCGTGTTGCTATCGCTTCCATTCTTGCTATGGAACCAGGCATCGTCATTTTTGACGAGGCCTCTTCTATGTTGGATGAAGGAAGCAGAAATGACCTTCTCGGCATTCTGCAGGATATGCGGGCAGAAGGGAAGTACACGATCCTCATGATTACGCATGATGCAGATGAGATTTTGGCATCGGATCGGGTGCTTGCGCTGCATGGAGGTAGTTTGGCTGCAGATGTTACACCGGCGGAGTTGTTCCGGAACGAGGAGCTTCTGGAAAAATGCCATCTGCGTGAACCTTATCCTTGGCGCCTTGCACGCGAGCTGCAGAACCAGGGTATTCATGTGGATGTTCCGATCAGTGAAAAGGAGCTTATAGACACGTTATGGCCATAGAATTACAGCAAGTAAGTTACACCTACGCTGACCGAAGCCTCTGGAAGCTGACGGCGCTCCGGGACATTAACCTCAGTGTACCCATTGGCTCGATGGTTGGTATTGCGGGGGCGACGGGCTCAGGTAAATCGACGCTGCTGCAAATGTTTAACGGGATACTGAAACCAACCGAGGGTACGGTAAAAGTGCTTGATGTAACCATTCAGGCTGGTGAGAAGTCCCCTAAGCTAATGCCACTGCGCCGCCGAGTCGGATTGGTATTTCAATTTCCGGAGCAGCAGATGTTCGAAGATACGGTCGAAAAGGATCTCATTTTCGGTCCCCTTAATTTCGGTATGAGTCTCGATGAGGCAAAGTCACGTGCACGTCAGGCCATGTCAGATATGGGGCTGGATCTCGCGTTGCTGGAGCGGAATCCTTTTCAATTGAGCGGTGGACAAATGCGTAAGGCGGCTATCGCTTCCGTGCTAGCTATGGACCCGGAGGTCATCGTTCTGGATGAGCCCACGGCAACGCTTGATCCCATTAGCCGTGCAGAGCTAATCAGCTTGCTGGAGCGATTATGCCGTGAGCAGGGCAGAACGATCATTATCGTTACGCATCGGATGGATGAGTTATTGCCCTATGCGGACAGCTGGGTTGTACTTAAAGAGGGCAGCACGGCGTTTCAGGGCAGTGTAAAGGCACTTGCAGATGATCCTTCGATTCTGGAACAGTGTGGTTTGACGGTTCCGCAGTCCCTTCGTTACTGGCGTGCAGTTGCTGATCATTTAGGTCTTGTGGATGAAGTCCCCCGCTTGACGGCTGAGAGTCTGGCAGAGCTTATAGCTTCGCTGCCAGCGGAATCAATAAGCACTGGTAAGCCCGATGGAAAGAGGGATGACCATGAATGAGAAACTGATCTTAGGTCGGAGTATTGAGACCGGTTCGTGGGTGCACAAGCTGGATGCTCGTGCCAAAATCACTGGCATGCTATTATACGTAGCTGTTATCCTGCTCTCACGTTCGTGGATGGCCATGGCTGTGTTGGCTATTTTTTCGATAGCCGTTATGGCTTCCACGCGGATTCCGCTTAAATACTTCCTGAAAGCAGCTAAGCCTTTACGTTATTTAATGTTATTTATCTTTATTGTGCAGGTGGTGTCTGTGAAGACAGGGGAGGTAGTGCTGACTCTTGGTTCCTGGTCTATCTATGAGGGAGGGCTAAGATTAGGGGCATTTTCGGTCATCCGCATGTTCTTTCTTATCACCTTTACAGCGCTTCTGACCTTCACAACAACGCCGGGGAAGCTGAATCAAGGGTTGGAGGGGATCTTGACACCCTTCAAAAAGCTTGGCTTATCCCCTGACCGTATCACGCTGATGATCAGCATTTCACTTCGTTTCATTCCTACGATTCTAGATGAATCGCAGATCATAATGAAAGCGCAGGCCTCAAGGGGAGCCGATCTAAAAGAGCTGCCTTTGAAGGAAAAGGGACGGATGTTAGTCTCCCTGCTGGTCCCGATTATCGCCAGTGCTTTTAGGCGTGCTCAGGATCTGGTGTATTCCATGGAAGCCCGCGGTTTTCGCATGGATGCTCCCCGCAGTCGGTATCACCGCCTAAGGTGGGGCAAATTCGATACTGTTTTTATTGGGATGTTTGTGGTCATGGGAATTGCAGTAGCTTTGTTATAATACTCATTCCCTATTAGTAGTATCAACTTGGGAGGGAACTTGAATGGCACGTTATTTTAACGGTAGAGAAGTTGAATTACTCGCACCCGCAGGAACGTTTGAGATTTTCAAGGAAGTGATCCAATCACGGTGTGATGCAGTTTATTTTGGTGGACCTGTATTGAATATGAGAATGATGCGTAAAGGTTATAATCTTACTCATGAAGAGATTGTAGAGGCACTTGATATCGCTCACCGTCTAGACAAAAAAGTGTATATCACTGTGAATAATCTTTTTAGTGAGGAAGATGTGGAAGAAGCTAGAGAATACCTGCGTTTTCTTGATAGTGCTCGGCCGGATGCCTTGATTGTTCAGGATATGGCAGTGTTGGAGCTTATTCGGGAGATGGAGCTTAACCTTCCTATTCACTCTTCAGTAATGATGAATGTTCACAACCTGGAGATGATCTATGCGCTGCGTGATCTGGGTGTAACTCGTGTAGTTACCTCGCGGGAAATGGACCTGCAGACAGCTAAGCTGCTTGGTCAGCGGAGTGGCATGGAGCTGGAATATTTTATTCATGGAGATATGTGCTCTGTGCATGGTGCAAATTGTTACTTTAGTTCCCATGTTTTTGGTATGAGCAGCAACCGGGGGAAATGTATGAAGCCTTGCCGCTGGGATTATCGGGTTAAAAAAGACGGATATGTATATCCTGCTGAATATCCACTGGCTGTCAAAGATATGTTTATGTATGAGCATCTTCCGGAATTGATTGAATCAGGCATTACTTCTTTTAAAATTGAGGGCCGTATGCGTGATAAGGAATTTATGGTGATGCTGGCGAATAGCTACGGCGAAGCCATTGACCGATATATCGATGATCCGATTGGTTTTGATCGTACGGTTGATACCAAAGAACTGTACAACAACCGCAAGCGCGACTTTTCGACAGCTTATGCTTTTGGTAAACCAGGGTTAGCTAATATCAACCGTCGTTATGAAGGTACGGGCAAATTCTATAGCACTGGAAAAGTATTTAGCACACCAACCGCAGAACGTGAGCTATCTGAAAAACGTGTAGAGGAATTGCGGGAACGTTTGGCGCAAGAAAAGAAGCCTAAGACAACAAAAGCGAAGCTGGCTGTACGTGTGAATAATATGGAACAGGCGCGCGTAGTATTGGAACTGGGTGTGGATAGTCTGTATTTGCCGGGCGATGTATTTGAACCGGACAGACCTTTTACAAAACGTGATATTAAGGAACTTGGTGAATTAAAAGGCGATAGCAAAATATATTTAGGGTTGCCACGCATGATGACCGAGCTGCATTTCGATCAATATGATCAATTGCTTGATGGAGAACGCTTGCCGATCGACGGTATAATCGTTACTAATTTGGGAGCGATTCGCAGATACAGCTCTACAGGTTATCCGTTAATTGGAGATGGTAGTTTAAATGTCTACAATCATCTTTCCGCCCAATTATATGCAAAATTAGGTTTGACTCAGCTTTCGGTTTCACCGGAAATGACGCTGGAGCACTTTGCTACCTTTGCCTCACGTTGTGACACGCCTTTGGAAGTTGTTGTACATGGTACACCTGCACTAATGTATATGGAGCACGACCTTTATGAGAATACTGAAGTAATGGAACCTATCGCTGAAGAGGATAATCAATATGTGCACAATAATGTATTGGTTCTAAAAACAGACAAAGGTGAGAATCCGGTATATCGTGATCAGCACGGCCGTTGCCATCTTTTGTTCGCAAAAGAGCTCTGCTATTTACCGTTACTTGGTGAGATGATTGATCTAGGCATATCTAGCTTCCGTATTGAAGGAGCGACGTATAGTGCTCAGCAGTTGCGTGAAATTATAATTTCTTATCAACAAGCTATGAATCGTACTGAAGTAAAAGATGACATTCTAGGTGGTCTTGAGCCCATTTATGCGGGTTATACTCTAGGTTCGCTGCAATTTAACTAATTCTATTTTTTGGGACAAAATATCGTCTGCTAGTAAGAAGAATGCACAGTACTCTATCAATAAGTTACTATTTTCACAAGAAGAGAGGGAATCAATCATGGAACAGCAAGAATTCATCGGAAGAGAAGCCGTAGCGGCGAAGCGTAAGCAATATTTCTATCCGTGTACACAGCATTTTTACCGCGATGCGCCTCAGCTTGTGCGAGGTTCGATGCAGTTTGTGTATGATGAAAATGGCAAACAATATACAGATTTCTTCGCAGGTGTATCTGTAGTCGCTTGTGGGCACTGCAATCCAGCCATAACTGGACGTACGATTGAGCAATTGCAGCAGCTGCAGCATACGTCTACGATCTATTTAACTCAGCCAAATGTGGATTTGGCTGAACGTCTGGAAGAGGTTATGCCAGGCGGTCTACGCCGAACCTTCTTCGTGAACAGCGGCTCAGAGGCTAATGAAGGTGCATTGCTGCTCGCCCGGATGTATACAGGACGTAAGGGGTTCATTGCATTGGAGAGTGGTCTACACGGCCGTACCAATCTAACTATGAGTGTGACAGGACTGCCGATGTGGCGTACCGATAAATACTTGGATCATGACGTTGAGTTTATTCCTCGCCCATATCATCCAGAACTATCTCTGGAGGAAGCCGCTGCACTCTCCCTGGAATCTCTGGAGCGAGTGCTTGAGGAGAAGGGGAATACTATCGCCGCAATGATCGTAGAGCCAATCCAAGGCAATGGTGGTATGATTATGCCAACGCCAACCTACTTCAGTGAGGTCAAAATGTTGCTGGAGAGATACGGCGTACTTCTGATCGCTGATGAAATTCAAACTGGATTTGGTCGTACAGGCAAAATATTCGCTATGGAGCATTTTGACGTAGTGCCCGATATTATAAGTATGGCTAAGGCGCTGGGGAATGGAATTCCGGTTGCGGCTTTTGCGACAACGGATGAGATTGCACTTGCGCTGAACCGTCCGTCGGCTTCAACCTTTGGAGGCAATCCGGTATCTGCTGCAACGGCGCTGGCTGTGCTTGATTATATTCGCGATGAACGGCTTCCTGAACGCTCAGTGCTGCTCGGAGAACAATTGAAAGCAGGGCTAAAGACCCTTCAAGAGCGTTATCCTTCGCTTATTGTGGATGTCCGGGGAATTGGGCTTATGTTGGGAGCGGAGCTTGCTGGTGAGAATGCTGAAGGCTCTGCGGCGCTTACAGATCAAGTGCTGGAAGCGATGAAAGACAGAGGATACCTGATCGGCAAAAATGGTATAGGACGCAACGTACTAGCCTTTCAACCGCCGATGATTATTACGGAAGAGGATATCGACGGGCTGCTTAACAACCTGAATGAAGTCCTTGCGGAGCTTAATGTCTAATACAATGAATTTCAAGTAGCGAAGAAAGAGGAAAACGAATGGCTATTCTAAACATTTTTAAAACTGCAGGCCTAAAGCTGAAAATGTTCAGTGAACTGGTGATGTTCTCTCATACACTTTTTTCGCTGCCGTTTGCCATTATCTCTATGGTGTGGGCCGCTGGGGGCTGGCCATCAGGGCATGTAATGATCTGGGGTCTGATTGCATTGATCGGTGCCCGTAATGGCGCTAATGCATTCAATCGGCTGGCAGACCGTACGTTTGATGAACAGAATCCTCGTACGGCACATCGGCATTTGCCACAACGGTTACTGGCAGAAAAAGAAGTGGTTGTCTTTGTTATTGTCAATTATGCCATCTTTATTGTGGCTTCAGGCATGCTGAACTTGCTCTGCCTGCTCTTATCGCCGGTAGCAATCGTATTGATATCGACTTATTCTTATACAAAACGTTTCACCTTTCTCAGCCATTTATATTTAGGCTTTGTCATTGCTTCCGCGCCGATTGGTGCATGGTTTGCCGTAACTGGAAATATCGCATTTACACCGTTTGTGATCGGAACGGTAGTTATGCTCTGGATTGCCGGATTTGATATTATCTACGGCACTCAGGACATTGAATTTGACCGGCGGCATGGGTTATGGTCTATTCCGAGCTTCTTTGGATTAGAGAATGCGCTGCGTATCGCCAAAGGTCTACATTTCATTATGATTATGCTGCTATTATTCCTATACGTATGGCAGGATCTCGGCTGGATGTATCTGGTTGGGATTGGCATTGCTACATTGCTCCTGATGACCGAGCATAAGATAATAAAACCTTCGAATCGTAAGCTGATGAAGGTGGCTTCTTATAATCTAAATCAGGTAATCAGCATAGTGATATTATTGTGTACGCTGATTGATTTTTTCTATGTTAGTTAGGGAGCTGGCTTTGGTGAGCCGGCTGGCTGACATTGGCGCATTGCCCGCAAACTAACAATAAAAGACAATAGCCTACCCAAAAGGGGTAGGCAAAGGAATCGGAAAGCTGGCTACGCTAGCTTTCCTTTTTTGTGTTGACTCGCTCCCCGCTCTGTAAGGGGGAAGCTAAATGCAAAGATTAGGGAAAACCTCCCTAATCTTATTGAGTTTTTTATCTGTTGACTCTGTTTTAGGGAATTTCTCCCTGAAATATAGCTGGTTACTCTTAAAAGCATGCTAAAGTGGACTTTATTAGAAAGGTTTTCCCTAATATCGTAGTTTTCGAGCGATTAGTAGCTAATTTTAGGGAGGTTTTCCCTAATTACGTCCGATGGAGTAGAATGACTAAACGAGCTCATGTGCGCTACGCTGCGTTTGCGTGTTTAGCTTGTCTTGTTGAAGCGGAAAAATATCGGTTTGAATTTGCGACAAGATCAATGAAATGATGTGTTTAAATCAAAAAAACGGATACCCCCAAGTGAATGGGAGGTATCCGTTTTTAAGTATGAGAACGTACTCTTTAGCGATCACGGTCCGCAAAATATTGCAGCAACGTTTCCAGATCAGCATGCGCCGGGTAGGAGGAGAGCTGCTGCACAATAGCTGCAGCTTTATCCAGATAGTTCTGGCTGACCCGTTCAGCGCGAGCGAGGGCATCGCTATTGTTAATTAGGGTGAGCACATGTGCTACTTCAGCGTCGGAAGAATCCGGGCCGATTGCACGGATCACAGGCGAGAGCTTAGGGTCCTGCAAGGCGTACAGCACTGGCAGGGTGACCTGACCATGTCGCAGGTCGCTACCGGCAGGTTTGCCTAGGACATCGGCGGACTGTGTGAAATCTAGCAAGTCATCTTGTATCTGAAAGGACATCCCCAAGGCTTCTCCAAAATTATAAAGGAGATTGGCAACTTCTTCGGTGCTTTCAGTGGACAAAGCACCAACCCGTAAGCAGGTTGCCATAAGAAGAGCGGTTTTGTTTAAGGATTTCTCCAAATACTGATCCATTGTAATTTCATAATCAAAAGCATGTTCCATTTGCTGATATTCACCCAGACACAGCTGAGCGGTGGCTACAGAGGATAAGTCATGAACGTATCTGTTTTTATCTCCGGTATATTTGCTCAGCAGCTCGATGACCCGAGCGGACATGTAATTACCAACATGTACTGCTGACAATGTCCCCGTCTTAATATGTAAGGCGGGTACGCCCCGCCGTAACTCTGAACGGTCAATGATATCATCATGAATTAATGAGGCGGCATGAATAAATTCAGCAGCAGCAGCTAATTGAAGCGCTCTGCGGCCGGTATCCTTACGGCCAAACCGACTGCCAACAATGACCATGAGGGGACGAAGGCGTTTACCACCGGAATTTATAAGCTCTAGAACACTTTGCGCGAGCTGAGATTTCTTAGGTACATCTTTATCACGCGCCACAAGGTTTACGATTTCGCGGTTGATTTCATTTATGTCTATATTTAAGGCCTCATGCAGCTTCATTTATGGATCCCACCTGTCAAATGGCTTTGCTTGTGCGATTACGCTGTCTGCACTCTTGGATCAAGAACTCTTCGATTCCAGTAGCTGAATCATGTTCCGCGAAGTCTCCATTTGACCGTCTAATCTGCATTTTTTTGATCGAAGGAGCTAGATAAGCAACTAAGTCGAGCTCACGGCATTTCACCGCAAACTGCAGGTAAAAGCTATACAAATAATCTCCATCCAAAATGTTGCGTGTAAGGTCGGGATGATGTGGGATACATTCCATATGGCGCTCTGCTGCCAAAGTGAGAATAGTGTAAATACCCAGCAAATTGACTTTGCGGCTGTATTCCAGATCATGGCGTTCCAGTACCGAGATTAACTGTTCACATGCAGCCGGAGAGGGCTGAAGCTCAATTCCGGCAATAGGTGACATTTCAGTATGCAACAACCGGAGGGTATCTTCTATGAGTTGTTTGTTCACAAGATTCTCTCCTTCTTGTCGGTTTTGCCGGAAGAAACCATACCCCGATCATCCCTACAAAACCATTCATTCAAGAAAAAACCACCATTTCCTAGGATTAGGAAGGTTATTTTCTTCTTGTAAATAAGGAGAGTAATGTGTCCTAGGGACACATTACTCTGAAGTATATCCATATTTAACCCTAATAAAATACAATTTGCACATATGTTCTATATGATAAATTACACTAATTCAGGGTTTTATTATCAGTCGGTGTATAGATACCATCGTCTGACGAGCGGAATTCTCTTCCACTGTTTCTTAAGCCAAGGAAGTACATAATAGTCTAGACCAAGTGTGCTTCCTGATCCGCCGATGCAGGCAATACCAGCAGCAACGTACCATAACATTTCTGTCGATGCCATTTTGGTTGACCAAATCATGACCGACATGGCGACAGTCGCTATAGAAGCGAGTGCAGTGAAGAGACCAACGATGAGCATAATACCGAAGACGATTTCTGCACATACCATACCGATTTGGAACCATTTCGCGAGGAAAGTGTAACTTCCGTCGTTGTTGTAGAACATCAAATCCATGAACCAGTTTGTAATGTTGTATACGAAGTTAGGTACAGGCAACGCTTCAACAGCTTCTTTTGCAGTGGATACTGCTGAAGCTGCAGATTGTGCATCTACGGTGTCTTTAACTGCATCTACTGCAACACTGGCTGCTGATGAAGCATCCGTTGCAAAAGGAGCAGCTGGAATCAAGAAAATCTTATCTGGATCTTTCCAAATCTTTTGGATCTTCTCAATACCTTCGTATAACCACATACCACCAAGTAGAACACGAAGTGGTACGAGCCAGAAATTAGGTGAACGTTTGGAGAAGTGACCACCCAAGAAGCTCTTGCGGTTCTCAACATGGAAGAACTCATGCATCATATATGTCCATACTTTATTGAATCCGACAACCTGAGACAGGTAGAACATATTAATAAAGTGTTTGGAAAGCATTGCCATGAATCCAGTAAGCATAAAGAACTTACCTGGCAGACCAACGTTTGCTACACCGTAGCGGCTACCAATGGAGACCATTGTACCGTGGAAACCTGGTTTGTAAGCTTTTTTAGCAGTGTTCTGAATGTCAGCGGCAATGTTGCCAGCAACAATCGGAGCTGCTTGTTCAGCGTTCTCAACCATTTGTGGTACAGGACGAGTTTCACCTTCAGGAATGTAGAAAATGTTGTCCCCTACTACGTAAACGTTCTTATGATCTACACTTTCCAGGTTCTCATTCGTAACAATCCGTTTGCGGCCTTGTTGTTGTACTTCAAGTCCACCAACGATTTCGGAGCCTTCAACACCAGCAGTCCAAACAATTGTTTGGGAATCGACAACGTTTTTCTCACCAAGTGCAACACTACCATTGCCTACTTCGGTGATTTTAGCGCCAGTCACGATTTCTACGTTCAGCTTACGAAGGCGAGCTTCAGCTTTTTGAATCAGCTTATCTGGAAGGATAGGCAAAATCTTCGGAGCCATATCAGCCACAATCAGTCTTACTTCGGATGGGTCGATAAAGAACTCCTTGCATAATTCCTCGCGTTGTTCAGCCATTTCACCAACTAGCTCGACACCAGTAAAGCCGGCACCGATAATAACGAAGGTTAGCATAGCACGACGTACAGCTGGATTTTTCTCCATAGCCGCTTTGGTATACATATCGCGGATTTGACGTTTCAATGCTACCGCATCATCGTAAGACCAGAAGGAGAAGGTGTTTTCTTCTGCGCCTGGAATGCCGAAGAAGGTTGGTTTGCTACCTGTGCCGATTACAAGGTAATCGTAAGCGTAGGTAGCTTTATCCGATTTAAGTTTTCTGCTTTTGAAATCGATATTGCTGATCTCATCAAGAACAACATCTACTTTAAGGCCCGCAAAAATCTTCTTAAGATCGATCTTGATTGAATCCTCTGGAGCACGGTTCGCGGCAACCTCATGCAGCTCAGTCAATAGAGTGTGATATGGATTCCGGTCGATCAGTGTAATTTCAACATCTTTGTTTTTCTTAAATTTCTTTGCCAGTTTTTTAGCCGTGAGTACGCCGCCGTAGCCGCCGCCCAAAATGACTATCTTCTTCAAGAGAAATTCACCTCATTCGTCTGATTAGCTGCAGAAGGTCCTGCGAAATTATTTCGCGCCTTCGAGTGCTTTTTCTGCAAGTGTAAAATATTCACCAACATGAATACTCACGCCGGAAATTGCATCAGTTTTGCCTTCAGCATCAAGCGTTGGAGCAACACCTTTGTTTTCAAGGAAGTATTTTTCAGCCAAAGCGATTTCTTCATGCCATTCAGCAGAAGCGCCGCCAGCTTTCATACCATATTTACCATCAACGGAGAATTGCTTCTTGTCATCGCCAGCAGCATTCAAACCACTGAATTTAACAGCTACAACATTACCGTTAGCAACAGTCAGGTCAACAGTGGATTTCCAACCGGATTCAGCGTCCATTTCGCCTTCAGCATGGTAGCCTCCGTCTTTATATTGACCAGCTTCTACTGGACCAGCAGCAAGAGCAGCTTGAGCAGCTTTTACAAAGTCAGATACGTGTACGGATACACCAGAGATGGCATCAGTTTTCCCTTCAGCATCAAAAGTTATAGCTGCTGGATCTTGTTTTTCGATCAGGAATTCTTCAGCTTTAGCTGCTTGCTCGTGCCATTCAGAAGAAGCACCGCCAGCTTTCATGCCATATTTACCATCTTCGGAAACTTTTTTCTTCAGGTCGCCTGCAGTGTTAACGTTAAAGGCATCCCAGTCAGCTTTAGTGATCTTTCCACCTTCTACAGTTAAGAGTGCGAAATATTGCCAGCCAGTTTTAGCATCAACGTCAGCAGTACCGTAGTAAACTCCGTCTTTGTACTGTCCAGCTTCAGTTCCAGCGTTACCGGAATTTGTTGCAGGAGCAGTTGTTTCAGCTGGTGCGTTAGTAGGGGCTGCGGCGTTGTCTGTGTTGTTACCACAACCTGCGAGCAATCCAAGGATAAGTGCGCTCGACAAGATAACAGAAGCTTTTTTCATTTCAAATGACCTCCAAAAATATAGTTTAAAATATATATATTAAAATGTAAAACATTTTAATAGTCGAGCGAAGTGATAAAAATCACTTTATAAATGATATTTGTCACTTTAATCTCATGCGTTATTACCCATTTGTAACAGTATCTTGACTTATATCGGCATACATTAGGAAAAAATTTAATGATGTTGTTTTATCTCCGATGGCATTCTAGCACATGGACTAGGAAAACCATTGTGAAATAAATCACTTAAAAAATTAAATATTTAATTTATATCTGGATTATATCAAATTTTAAAAGATTTGAATACATATATTTAAAAATATATGTGACAGAATACGACTTAATTTGCGAATGTCTTGAAATGTGGAAAGATTCATAGCGAATGGGGAAGGGTAAGTAAAGGTAACACGGGATAACAATCCTACCCTAATTAATTCAGCTAAGGAGATGAGCTTATAATGGACAACAATGTATTTAAAGGAAAATGGAAACAGCTCAAAGGCGAGGCCAAGAAGCAATGGGGCAAGCTTACAGATGATGATCTTGACGTAATTGACGGTGAAAAGGATAAATTAGTAGGTAAACTACAAGAACGTTATGGACATACGAAAGAAGACGCGGAGAAAGAGTACCAAACCTGGGGACGTTCCTACCGCGATTAATTCATTACTAATGACGTTAATATAAAATTCCAGAAGAAGAGCGCAAATCGCATCTGATTTGCGCTCTTCTTCTGCGTCCATGGGCGTTAGTTATCGAATGGGGCTTTAGTATGGTAGTATTATGAGATGAAAGTTGTAATTTATTTTGCCGAGGTGGGAGTGAATCTATGGGTTATCTTAAAATATTTTTTGGAAATACCGCAATGCTAATAGCTGTAGCCTATTTGGCTAATCTTATATATAAAAACACCATTTCAAATGCAAGTGTAGGAATAAAGAAGGTAAGCTGGGTATTACTGGCCATTTTTGCCGGGTGGATTAGTACTCTTTTTGGATATAGGCTGGGTGAGCATGTGATTTTTGATTTACGTTTTGTGCCACTTATTATATCAACGCTGGCTTATCCGCATCCTTTCATTCTTGTTTTGATCGGTATAGGAACAGGTCTTACACGGTTAACTTTTGGAGTAAATGAGGCGGCGATGGCCGGAACCATTAATCTGTCCATTCTAGGATTTGTTTGTGCTGCGCTTAGCTACTGGGTCAGACGATCTAACTTATGTATGGTGAACAAAGGTTTGATCGTGATTCTAGTCATAAATGTAATGAACGCAATCAACATTATGGTGTTTGGTGTGATCCCCGCCCCAGAGTACATAAAAGAGATTATGCCGATTACTTTCCCTGCCGGATTGATTCTAAGTGTTCTATTCTCCTTAATTATCCGTGACTTTCAATTGGGTCTCTTGCGGAATGGACAGATTGAGCGTGCTAATGAACAGCTGTCTGCTCAGACGGATGAGCTGCATAAGAATAAGATCGAGCTTGAAGAGCGTGCCGATCAGTTAATGATGGCTTCGCAATTTAAATCCGAATTTCTGGCAAATATGTCTCATGAGCTTAGAACGCCACTGAATAGCATTATTAATTTGTCGCAATTAATTGAAGACAATGATAATTCTCTTACGGAAGCAGAAATGAGGGAGTATGCAGCTATTATCCGCCGTTCTGGTGAAGAATTATTGATGATTATTGGCGATATATTAGATCTGTCCAAAGTGGAAGCAGGTCGATTAGATATTATTAATGAAGATTTAAGTGTTAGTGAGATTCCAGAGATTCTGGCTATGCAGTTCGCTGTGACAGCGAAACAAAAAGAACTGGAATTTAATATTGATATGGAAAAAAATGTTCCACAAATGATTCATTCCGACCCGCAGCGGATTCAGCAAATCCTGCGCAATTTGCTTTCTAATGCTTTTAAATTTACAAAGTCTGGCCATGTCGCACTCCGTATTCGTCAAGAGGAACGTGGGGAAAGAGCTATTGTGAAGCATTGGATTGTATTTGAGGTAGAAGATAGCGGTATTGGTATTGCACCAGAGAAGCATGCCATGATCTTTGAAGCCTTCCAACAGGCGGATCGAACAATTAGTCGAAAATATGGCGGAACAGGATTAGGGCTTTCTATTAGTAATGATTTGGCCAGACTGCTCGGAGGTTTCATTACTTTAGAAAGTGAGGAAGGTAAAGGGAGCCGTTTTTCGCTTTATTTACCCCTCGAAATCATAGAAGAGTAAGCTCCAATATTATTTGTTAATTTGGCGTATTGACAGTAGATTGATGCGGAGTAGAATGAAGCAAATGCCGCATCAAAGGAGTGTTACCCCTCTCTATGAACAACATGGAAACTAAGCACACAGTTACTAGTTCAAAGCGTGTCCGTAAAACCTCAGTGCATCGCAGAAATTTGCGCATTGCTACCTGGGAAGGTGTGCCATCGACCATTTTCCAGGTACTGCTGCAAGGGCAGTTTCTAACAGGATTCCTACTATATTTAGGAGCCACTTCAAGTCAAATTGGATTTGTGCTAGCGCTTACCACCTTGGTTAATGTGATGCAGATCGGGGTAGCTTTTTTGATTCAGAAGCTGCCAAGCCGCAAATGGGCTATGGTTACTTTTATCGGCCTGCATAGGATACTTTGGAGTTCTACGGGGCTAATTCCGTTTATTTTTCCTAAAGAGTATTGGGTCATGGCTTTTATAGCCTTATATACTACTGCATTTATTGCCAATACGGCGGGTGGTGTGCTGTGGAGCTCTGTGATCAGCGATCTTGTTCCAGCACGTGTACGCGGACGTTATTTTGGGATTCGTAATACGTTCCTGAATGCACTCGGTAGTCTGGTAATGTATGGTGGGGGTATCGTTTTGGATCGTTATCCCGGGAGCCATGGCTTTCTGATTCTTTATATTGTTGTGTGGATCTTCGCGATCTCTAACGTCGTTGTATTCTTTTTTTATCCCGACGTGCCTTTCGAGAAATCGGAAGAACATAAATTTTTGCCGATGTTTAAGAAACCGCTTAAAGATACTTTATTTATGAAGTCTACTTTGTTTCTGGCCGCCTGGTTGCTGCTGCAGAATCTAACTGTTCCGCTATACTCGTATGTCATGTTGCAGTTACTTCATATAAATTATGAAACGTTATCACTACTTAATGTGTCCCAGACTCTTTTTATGATGGCCAGTTTCTACGTTTGGGGCAATCTAAATGCAAAATATAGCAATAAACGTCTGTTGTTCTTTACGTTGCCGATTATTGCCTTGTCCTCTTTAATGTGGGGACTCTTGTCTGTGTTGCCGATGCTGTTGGTGTTGTTTGCCGCTCATATTGTTTTTGGTGTAGGTGTAGGCGGTTTCAACCAGCTGGCGTTTAATTTTATTATTGGAGACACGCCGAAAAAAGAACGGCCTATGTATATGGCGACCTATGCGGCGCTTACGGGTTTATCATCCTTTTTTGGTCCGCTTATCGGGGGACAGTTGTATGAAAAAATTGCGCACTGGCCGCAATGGACCCAAGTATACGGTATGCAGTTGGTAGTGGGAACGCTTATGATCGCTCTTGCATTCCTGCTGGGCCGTCGTATTCTAAAGGACGAATAGAAGTAAAGGGGACTATTCCATGTTAAGGATTGCGTTGGTATTAGGAGCTACTGGATTAGTAGGGAAAGCGGTTACGGAGGAATTGCTGAATCATGAAGGTTGGGGTGAGGTGAGAGTGCTTGTACGGACTCCATTAGCTTTAGAACATCCCAAGCTTAAGCAAATCGTTGTGGATTGGGAGAACCTGGCGGAGTATAGCGATTCGTTCGAAGGCGTTCATTCCATCTTCTGTTGCCTCGGGACTACGATCAAGAAGGCAGGCTCACAAGAGCAGTTCGAACGTGTCGATCTGGATTATCCGCTTGCAGCTGCTGCTATTGCGAGAGATCACGGTGTTAAACAGTTCTTGGTTGTTTCATCCATGGGGGCAGATGCCAAATCGCGCAATTTCTACAGTCGGACTAAGGGTAGAGCAGAGGAAGCGTTAAGCAATATCGGTTTTCAAGGGCTGCATTTGTTTCGGCCTTCCTTGCTGCTGGGTCATCGTGAGGAATTCAGACTGGGAGAACGCGTCGCGGCTAGATTGATGAAAGCACTGGAGTTTGTAATGGTTGGCAAAGCGGCTAAATATCGTGCCATACCTGGTGTAACTGTGGCGAGAGCTATGGTTAACATTGCCTCTGCTGACACGCATGGTTTGCATATCTACACGAATGAAGTAATACATGTGATTGGAAAACGATAAGTTTTTCGGGCTGCTAATAAATTTGCATTACGGTGAGAACAGGACTTACAATGGACAATAAATGATCAGCGTTTAATGGAGAGGGGTAACAAGATGAGTAAAAAACAAGTAGCTACTACAAAAGCACCTGGAGCCATTGGTCCTTATAGTCAAGCCATTACCACCGGTAGTTGGGTATACACTTCAGGACAGCTGGGCCTTAATCCAGAGACAGGGAATTTGGCTGAAGGCGTTCAGGAACAAGCTCGTCAAGCACTTAGCAATGTACAAGCTATTCTTGAGGAGGCTGGTGCATCACTGGATCATGTAGTGAAGACCACTGTATTCCTAAAGGATATGAATGATTTTGCAGCAGTTAATGAGGTTTACAGCACCTTCTTTAAAGAACCTTATCCTGCCCGCAGTGCCATTGAGGTTGCCCGTCTGCCAAAAGATGGCCTTGTTGAGATCGAAGCGGTAGCGCGTAAAAAATAAATATGATTTCGCACTTCTAAATTAATCTACAAAAAAGGCAGGCTCAGAAGGATCACCTTCTGAGCCTGCCTTTTTATATTATCGAGCGGACGATCAGTATCTGCTGTATCTTCTGCGGCGTGGTGTGAGCAATAGCCAAATGCTGTAGAGCAGCAGAAGACCTGCCGTTATTGTGCCCGTCACAAAGACTGCATTAGCCTCTCTATGTTCCAGGGCAATCGCGATGAAAGCCCATACGAAGACCAGAGGATAGATGCTGTCTCGGTTAGGATAGCTGACTAACACCGCAAGCAGTGTCCCCACGCAGAGCATGATCACAGCCCAGGTTATCCCGCTAAGTCCAAATCCATCCCAATGATTTTTCTCTAGAACAACGCTAACATTCACGATAGTAGCCACAGAGATCCAGCCAAGGTATATACTAAAGGGTAGCTTGATCAACCATTTCTCACCTGAAGTAGGTTTTGCGATCTGGCGCGATTTGCGATAGATAACAATGATTGAAATTAACATTAACACCATGGCAATCAATGAAAGCTCGATGTATAGATACTGCCAGAGGAAAAGCCAGCTCATATTAAAAACACAGCTCAGGATAAACCAGAACGAAATAACTCGTACAGAATCCCTAGAGCTTGTATAGGAGCGGAATTGATAAATAACGAAACCGGCTAACAATAAATAAATCAGCGACCAAATGGAGAAAGCATAGCCAGCAGGAGTCATGTAAGTCTTATATTTGTCAGAGATTTCTCCTGTACTGTTTCCGCCCAAAGGCAAGGTTACCGCCAGCACATTTACGATAATTACACCCACAAAGAATACGAGGTTCCACCATTTATAAGGATTATAACGTCTCAAATAATTCACTCCCTAGCTTTTTTAATAGGGTATTGCTTATTTAGAATATACCCCTTTTTGGCACAATTAAGACTATAAAAAGAAAAGAAGTGACTAGTGAGTCATAACATTCTTGGATAGCAGGGCAGTAGTGCGGGGTATTTTAAATGAATCAAATTACTGGGTGTTTCTATATCCTTCAACTTTATTTCATAAAAATCTACAGAAAATATGCAGAAATGTTTTTAAATCAGCGCTTTTTCGTATAAGATGAAGAGATGAAGATTCAAGAAAATATAAGTTTTGTCCTAGTTCTTTATCCTTATATTTACCGCAGGAGCGCATCCCCTCTCTAAAAGAGGAAGAGGCGGCTTCTACTTGTATAGCTTCAAAATTTATTTCTCGCGGAAAAGGTTGCAGTTACCCTTCCTGATGGTGGGGGGCTGGTTCTTTTTTTGCTTGCTTAAAAGACAGGAGATCACCGATGACTAAGCATCTGTATGCAATATGGTTAGGGGACGTTTTATTTTGCTTCTCTGGCGAAACTTCGGAGCCGAAGGTTGACGCTTGGACTCGCGTAGTGAAGCGGATGGAGCTACAGGGAGGAGTGCGTCCTTTTGCAACTGCTGCTCTGCGTCTGGCAGAAGTGAAATATCCGGCTCCCCCTGTAGAGGGGAAGCCAGCCCGGCGCGGATTGCCCGGACGAACGTTCGAAGGGCTCGCCTTGGTTCCTAGCGATGCATTTCAACTGCTTCTGGCATGGGATGAGACGTTATGCCGAGATCAGGGAGTGGAGCCAGGCGGCGAACTGCGTTACTGGGCAGCAGCGGCACGTTTTGCGCTGGAGCTGATGGGTACAGGCGGGATTACGCCGGGAGCCTTGCCACCACGCCCCGTGGGCTCACGTCGCCGCGGCGGAGAACAGGCGGCGACAGTCTGCTGGTCGCCAGCTTTCCGAAAGCAGGAGGACAAAGAGATCTTTTTGCAGCTGGCAGCATCCATGCCTGTTCTTGCACTAGGAACGCATATCGCAGAGGCAGGGGATCTATCCTCTCGCGATGAGGCTGGAGCTTATGTGCTTTACTCCTTTATGCAGGCTGTAATGACTGCTGAGATAAAAAAGGTAATTGCGGGCATTGAAAGTGAGTTAACCCCTTATAAAGCAAATTATCGCCGGGGTTATTCTCCTTTAACTGAACTGTGGTGGAATAGCCTTCTCACTGGAAGCCGAGATATACCCGTGCAAGGAACTCCAGCAGAGGTGACGGACCTTTTGGTCACTGTGAACGAGACCGCTGGCAGCGATGTGCCACATTCAGAGCCAGAGGAAGCGCGGAGCGGGCAGCTGGGTCTTGGGCTACGGCTGGAGCCGCCAGAAGACAATAATGAAGTCTGGCGGTTAACCTTCTGGGCGGAGAATAAGGAAGAAGGGGAATTCTGGTTTCCCGCCAAATCGATCTGGAGCAGTAAGGAACGAGAGTTTACGTTATGGGGGAAACGCTATCGCAATATCCAGCAGCAGCTGCTTATAGCGCTGGGCCGGGCTGCGAAGATATCGCCGGATATCCAGCGCGCTCTTGCTAAGCCTGCGCCTACGGGGGCAGATTTGGAACCAGAACGTCTTTATTTCTTTTTGAAGGAGACGGTGCAGCAGCTGCGCGATCGGGGAATAACGGTGCAAATGCCTTCGCGCTGGAGCCGTGAAGGACGCCGCCGCATTGGCATGAAGATGAAAATGCAGCCAGGCGTGAACGGGGGCGATAGTCCTGCGCCCGCGGCTCTGGGTATGGAAGAGCTGATCTCGTTCCGTATTGAGGCCTCGCTTGGAGAAAGTGCGATTAGTGAGGAAGAACTAAACGCATTAGTAGAGGCTGGCGTACCTTTTGTACGTTTCCGCGGGGAATGGATCGAGATAGATCCTAAAGAAATCCGCCAGGTTCTTAGATATATGAAACGCCATGAAAACGGAGAAATGACTGCCGCGGATTGGATGCGCCTAGAAGCCGAGGATGGTGAAGATCGGCTCTGGAAAGGAATGTCCGTCACTGGGATGGAGACATCCGGGCTGTTGGCATCGCTTATGCGCGGAGATGTATTACGTAATCTTCCGGTGCGTCCCGTACCTGAAGGTCTGCATGGAACTTTAAGACCTTATCAAGAGCGGGGTTATCAGTGGCTGGCCGAGCTCAGTGGTCTGGGTTTTGGGGTATGCCTCGCCGATGATATGGGTCTAGGTAAAACGGTGCAGGTTATCACCTGCCTGCTGGACCGGGCGTTAAGTGCTCCCCCTGAAGAGAAGCAGGAGCCTGTGCTGATTCTCTGCCCAACTTCGCTTCTTGGCAACTGGCAGCGGGAGCTGCAGCGCTTTGCTCCTTCGCTTAATGTACACATACATCATGGTGGACGCCGTGTTCGGGGAGATAGCTTCTTAGAACTGGCAACCAGTCATGATATCGTACTGACGACCTATCACTTGGCAGGGCGTGACAGCGAGGATTTAGCTAATGTTCAGTGGTCAACAGTGGTGCTGGATGAAGCTCAATATATTAAAAATCACCGTACGAAGCAGGCGCAGAGTGTGATGAAGTTATCAGCGCCGCATCGCATAGCTATGACGGGTACTCCGGTAGAGAACAGACTTGGCGAGTTATGGTCTATTTTCCACTTTTTAAACCCGGGCTATTTAGGAACCTATCATTCCTTCCGGCAGCGTTATGTGTCTGGGGAGGGTGGGGAGCGTCTGCGGGAGCTGCATCGCTTGGTATCACCCTTCCTGTTGCGGCGTCTGAAGAGTGATCCGGATATTTCTAAGGATTTACCGGAGAAGCTAGAGTTGAAGTCTTATTGCCCGCTGACCGAGACCCAAGCTGCCCTGTATCAGGGTGTTGTGGATGAAATGCTCGGCGTGATCGGGGAGAGCAGTGGTATGGCTCGCCGTGGACTGGTGTTATCCTCTCTGACGAAGCTGAAGCAGATTTGCGATCATCCTCAGCTATTCCGAAAAGAAGAAGGTCGCAGTCCGCGTAATGAACATTCCGGTAAAATGGAGGTTATGTTCGAGGTGTTGGACAGTATTGCTGAAGTTGGCGAATCTGTGTTGATCTTTACGCAATACGTAGCGATGGGTGAGCTGCTGGTGAGCAAGCTTACTAAGCGTTATGGTACATCGCCATTGTTCCTTCACGGAGGGATTCCAAAACGAGAGCGTGACGAGATGGTGCATGATTTTCAAGAGGGCAAGGGTCCATCCTTCTTCGTGTTATCTCTTAAAGCGGGCGGAGTAGGTTTGAACTTAACCCGGGCCAATCATGTTATTCATTACGATCGCTGGTGGAATCCGGCAGTGGAGAATCAGGCGACAGACCGGGCTTTCCGAATTGGACAGGATAAGAATGTTCAAGTTCATAAGCTGATTTGCCAAGGAACACTGGAGGAACGTATTGACGAATTAATTGAGCGGAAGAAAAGCCTTTCGGAGCAGGTTGTTGGTTCTGGTGAAACATGGTTGACCGAGATGTCTAATCATGAACTGAAGGAGCTTATTGAACTGCAGGATCAGGATTGGATGTAAGGAAAGATATGAGCAATACGGAGGGATCAAACAATGAGTGAACTGTTAGAGATGCGGCTGGAAGTTGTGCCTGGATTAGTAAAAGCAGCATGGACGACTTCGCCCGGGAAAGTGACGGGAGGGTCACGGGCAAAGGGTGAATGGAATGTCGGTACTTCTGCTGTTCCTCAGGGACAAAGACCGGAGCGACCTCTCTCTCTGAAGGTTCCAGTATGGCATGCTGCCCGTAGAAAAGAAATATTGCGGCGTCTGGCGCTAAGTCCGGATGAGGTATTTGCATTGTTGCAGGGGAGATTAACGGGTGGGCTGGCGGAACTGGATCTTCTGCCTACAGATACAGAGCTGGAGCAGGCCCTCTTTGAGGGTGAAGGGTTAGAGGATCAGGCGGAGACTCTGCAGCTTATAAAAGAACGACTTGCTGAAGAACCGCTGCTGGCGCTTTCTCTGAGAGGATTTACTAAGGGAGAACTCCTGGATGGAATATTTGCCCTTTGGGCTGAAAGTGATATAGCCGCCGATGATTCTGAGACAGAGGCAGCCCCCGTTAGTGAGCTTGCAACGGAATTAGCACGGCTAGAGCGCAAGGGCCCCGCAATTTCCTCTGGAGAATGGCTTGCAGAAGCGGCTGCTGAAGGTTCGCTTCACCAGCCGGGACCGCAGTTCCATGAGATTACGGCTAGGCCATTTCCTTCATCGCCGGTAGTAGCAGCGGTAACGGAAGACTGGGGAGCTTTGCTGCCTCAGACACCTAAGGCGCTAGAAGGCCTAACTTTGATTATGAATCGAGTAGCAGAAGCTGCTGCCCGTCGAGCAAGTAAGGCGTAATTAAACAGCAGTGGAGTGTAGAGAAGCCGCATCCTATCTGAGGAGGCGGCTTCTTTGTGTAAAGCTTCTGTAACCTTTTACTATTAAACTCTGTTTATGATTATAGAATAGAAGGAAATGGAAAAAGGAGGATTTCATTTGAGACTATATGCCGTTTTTGCCCCGATAATCATTGCCGGGTTATTTCTGCAATCCTGCATGGTAAACGATAAGCTTGGTTTAGATTCGAGTATTGGGACAAATACCGCTGAGCTGAAGACGGATATGAATTCTTTGCGGGGGTATCCTGCTAAATTTAGCATGAATGACATAAAGCATGGGTGGGGAATAGACGAGACTGGATTATGGACTACGAACGATGGAGGGAGTAGTTGGTACCATCCGGACAGCAATATCGTTCCTATTCCACAAGAAACAGGCATCTTTGCCGCAGCAAGCTTTTTCCTGAATGCCACAAATGGCTGGATTATAAGTAGTCATGGTATGGGTCAACCTGTCCTGATCTATCATACCTCTGATCAGGGCCAGACCTGGAAGGAGACAAAACTTCCCGTCACGGAGGATTGGGAGCAAGGATACAGTGGCGGATTTATTCATTTTATCGATGTGAATAACGGGTATGTGCTGCTGGATTCAGAACCTGGTCTCGGGATGATGGAGAAATCCTTGTATCGCACGACAGATGGCGGGAACAGCTGGAAGCGAATCGGAAATCTAACGGGGAGTATTAAAGCCTATCCAACAGGGATGACCTTTCAGGATTCCCGGAATGGCTGGATCACCTCCAGCAACCATGGGCAAGAATACATTTTAACGTTCAGAACTTCGGATGGCGGGAAGAGCTGGAAGCCGGAACAATTAAAGAAGCCGGCTGCTATGGCAGCATTTACTTACAGTAATAGTTATCCACCTAAATTCTCAGGCAAAGACAATATGAAAGGCATCCTGCCGCTGGAGATTGTTGACGATGGGATTCGAAGTATGGTGTTTTACACAAGTGATAACGGAGGTAGGACATGGAAGCCGGGCCCTCAATTGCTCGGTACTGAGGCGGTGAGAACAACATGGCTGAACGCTCGGGAAGGTTGGGCCTTGCAGGAGGGTGGTAAACTGGTGGCGACTGTCAACGGGGGTGTAAGCTGGAGGATAATTGCTACTTCGCAGCTATTCACAAAGGCAGAGAATATTCAGTTTGTTACGCCGAAAAACGGTTGGCTGGCGGGTCCTGAATTTCTACAGACCACTACAGATGGTGGCGTTACATGGAAGCCTTTGGTTGGCAAGCCTTGAGGCTGAATACAGCGGAATGCCGGATGTAATGATTAGCCGTTGAGGCTTAGGGACCCAGGGGGCGTTATTCACACATTTACCGCCTATCCAGCATGTTTTCGGACTCCAGTGCAGCTATTTCATATAAAAGGGCACAAATCTGGTGTTTTTTATGTCCATAGCGACTTTGGGGTCCGTTATTATGCAAAATGGAGGATTATTCTGTGAATAAGATCGGCTGGGTCCGATAACACCTTGCTTCGGCGACGAAGGGTATCGATCAAACGGCCTAATCGATTAAAAAGAAGGGGGTGTCCCAGCAGCCATTGTCATGGCTTATGAGACATCCCCTTAATTTTTGAGAAATGTAGAAATATGAAAGCTTAAACCTGCCCGCCGGCAGGGGATTCCCCTTCTGCAAGTTCCAGAATCTCACGGCGCAGGCGCAACATTTTTTGATCCAGTTCATCGGCGGCGCGTGCGGCATCCTTCAATTCCTCAGCAACATGCGAAGGGAGCTGTTTATCGAATTTATAATACAGAATATGTTCCATACTTGCCCAGAAGTCCATGGCTAGGGTTCGCAGCTGTATTTCTGCTTTGACCCAGCGTGTTCCTTCCAGCAGGACGAGCGGAATTGCGACGATAAGATGCAGGCTTTGATACCCATTCGGCTTGGGATGGGCTATATAATCTTTGATCTCCAATACGCGAATGTCTTCGCGTGTGCTGAGGTGATCAACCAGACGGTAAATATCTTTAACAAAAGCACATACAATCCGCATACCTGCAATATCGTGAATGTGCTGCTCCATATTTTCCAAGTTGAACTCGAAACCTTTGCGCTCCATCTTTTGAAGGATGCTCTTGGGTTCTTTAATTCGGCATTTAACATGTTCGATGGGACTGAAGCCGTCACGGACCTGCCATTCCGTTTTGATCACATCGATTTTATTCTCAAGATCATTTAGTGCATGGCGATAGAGTGCTGGCAGAGACTTAAACTCATTGATAAGATTTGTGAAATCCTCGTTATCCTGCCAATGTTGCAGATCCTTAACGTGTACCTGCATCTGTTTTAGCGTAAGCTGTGTGCTGTCATGTTCTTCCACTGAAACTCTCCCAATTTCGTTATTTGTGATTAATTCTATTTTAACCGATGTAGAACCCCTGACGCAAAATAACGTCTGAAATCAGTGAAAATAAGAATTTATAGGAACATTCTCCGCTAAATCGCGTATTAAAGCACATTAATGAATCTGTTCGATACATTTGGTATGATAGAATCACGTATCGCTGGAGAGGGAGGAACTGTAATGAGTTTTATGAAACGAATCAAAGATAGTGCGAGCCGGGTTACTGAAAAAGCACAAAGCTCTGTTGAGATTGGCAAGCTGAACGGGCTTATTTCCGATATTGAACGTGAGATGGAAGTGGAATTCACGAAAATGGGCAGGCTTTTTTATGAAGGGTATCGCACTAAGGATATGTCGGTAGCTGAAGGCAAAATGGTAGAGCTGGCACGGACCTGTTCCAAACTTCAGGAAAAAATCGAAGTCCAACGCGCAAGGATTGCTGAACTGAAAAATGAACGGTTATGTTCTTGCGGCAATGTTGTGGCGCTCGATGCAAACTTTTGTCCAAAGTGTGGAAGTAAGCTGGAGGAGCTAACCACTTCAAGAAAGATTCCTTCACCGCCCGTATTCGTCAAAACTGTGGATGAGGACGAAGAGGATGAGGATCAATACTATGGTGCAGATGAGCTAACGGATGAAGAGAAGGAGATTGCAATGAAGCTCCATCCGCAAAGTATGGTGTATTCTGAGATCCTGCCTTCAGAGGATGATGAGCTGCCATTGGAGGAATATGCGGCGAACGAACATGACATTGAACGGGATCGCAGACATGCTGATCAGCTGGAACGGGAAAGACAAAGACAGCTTGAGCTGGATCGTCGCATCCGCGATTGGAATGCGAATGAACATCAGGAGGAGTCCGCAGTCACCCAGGACAGTGGTGTACGTGATATGATTAAGTGTCAAATCTGTCGGAATGAATTGCCAAAGGGCTCCTTATGGTGCCCGCGTTGTGGATCGGAGCAAATATAGTACAGATATCAGTCAGCTTAGGGCTTAGGGGGACAACAAGATGGAACAGCTGCTGCTGCATCTGCGCAATCTGGGCTTCACGGAGATGGAGTCCAAAATCATGGTCGAGCTTGCGACTAAAGGTCAGGCTTCTGGCTATGAGGTTGCCAAACAGCTCGGAGTTTCAAGATCAAATGTGTATGCGGCGCTTCAGCGCCTAACACAGCAGGGATATGTACGATGTGGTGAAGGAGAGCCTGCGCGGTATAGTGTTCTCAATCCAGAGGAGCTGGCGACGATGATCTCGGGAAGAGTTCAAGCTTCGCTGGCTTATATGGAAAGTGAGATGCCTCGCGGGGGGCCTGTTAGTCCTTCTTTTTATAATGTAGAGGGCGACCGCAATGTAATGGGGGCGCTGATTCGCCAGCTTAACATGGCAGAGCAGGAGATTGTAGTGGATATGTGGCGCGAGGAAGCGTCGCTTCTGCGGAGCGAACTTGAACAGGCCGAACTGCGTGGCGTTAGGCTTTTATGGGCTTTTGACGGTGGCAATGCTGCTGCTGCCTCTTACCCGGTATGGCCGTCATTCGGAAAAGATTCGCAGCGGGCGGATGGACGGAAGTTCTCATTTGTGATCGACCGGAGCTGGTGTATGCTGGGGATGCGTTATGATGATGGATCCGCACAAGCAGTGGTAACAGAGCACCCGGTGTTAGTGGAGCTGCTGTTGAATCATTTTACACAGGAAATGGTCTTATTCGAGCTGGAGCAGGATATGGGCGCAGAATTAGTAGAGCGTTATGGAGAACGTTACAGCAAAATTCATAGCAAATATGTTATGTATGATCAAGGCGATGATGGGGAAGAACAGGCGCAGTAGTTATTATCATAGGGAGGTGAGAAGCATGGAATGTATCGTTCATTTTGAAGTGGTGCACAATGATGGTCCTAAGAAATTGCGTGGACTATTGTTTCTGGATAAGGGAGCATCTCCTGGAGAAGCAGAACTGGTCGAAATGTTTAAGGATATGAATTTTAACGTGAGACTGGAAGACCGCGAGAAATTGATTTTTAAACCGGTAAATCCGGGAGATTTCTTGGAGATTCGAATTACGGGTTATGATAACGGTCAGGAAAAGAGCAAGGATGATCATAATTTAAAATCGATCGTTGGAAATTTATTGCCTCAGAAGCCGACAGGCCTGTAATGTGGGGAGAATGGATTTAATGATGGGAGAAGGAGGAGCACTATGGAGCTGTTGAGACAAAAGGTATTGAAAGAAGGTATTGTACTCGGGCAAGGAGTGCTCAAGGTGGATTCTTTTCTGAATCATCAGATGGACCCCTTCCTGATGCGCGAGGTTGGCCGTGAGTTTATCCGCCGGTTCGCTGGCGAAGAAATTACGAAGGTGCTGACTATAGAATCCTCGGGAATCGCTCCGGGGATTATGACAGCATTAGAGCTGGAGGTTCCGTTGATTTTTGCCCGTAAGCAGAAATCGCTGACGCTGACAGAAGACATTTACGTGGAGAAGGTATACTCCTTCACGAAGAAAGAAACGAATGAAATTACCGTTTCGAAGAAATTCATTGCTCCCGGAGAACGGGTGCTGATTGTTGATGATTTCTTGGCGAATGGTGAAGCCGCCTTCGGACTTGCCCGTATTGTTGAGCAGGCGGGCGGAAGTGTGGTTGGAATTGGCATTGTGATCGAAAAAGCGTTCCAGCCAGGGAATCGGCTGCTGCAGGAAGCGGGATATCGCGTAGAATCACTTGTGCGTATTGCTTCACTGGAGGACGGAAGAGTCACTTTCGTGGAAGACGAGGAAGAGCCTCTTGTTTGAGGCTTTAGGAATGAATGCTCAAACAAAAGCTATAGGATATACAAAACAGCAAGCGAACTGGTAATGAACCAGTCGCTTGCTGTTTTTTGTGTGTATGGTATGCACGGGTCAGGTTACCCGTTGCTGCCGCATGCCGCTGCAGTGTCGACGGGCAGCTGTACGCTGTCCGCCGCCAGCGGCGAGAGCACCCGCAGCGCCCCCGGCTCGCAGCGAACGGCCAGCGGCCCTTTGCCCAGGCTCTCGCCGTCGCCGATCGCAGGCCGGGCCTCGGCAAAGCCTACGGCTACGCTACGTCCGCGTAGCATAGACACGAAGGGCAACGCCACATGCTTGCCCTTCAGTACCGTAGGGAACAGCCGCAGCAGCTGCCCGCGGCTGCACCCGTGCACGACGCAGACGTCGAGCTGGCCGTCATCGGCCTTTGCCTGCGGGCAGATCAAAAGCCCGCCGCCGTAGCTGGGCAGGTTGCAGATCGAGACCAGCCATGCCTTCTCGAAGGCATGCTCCGTGCCGTCGCAGACTACACTTACCCGGCAGGGCTTGAACGTCATCAGCGTATGCAATATGCCGATGATATACGCCAGCTGGCCTGCTCCAATGGCATTGCACAGCCGTTTGTAACGGCTGGCATTCACATTCTCAGCCACCTGAGCATCAAAGCCGTTGGCAACGGCTGTTACGGTCAGTCCGTTTGCTCCTGAAAGCAGGTCTGCTTCGATATACCGCTCACTAAGGGCGGCCTCCAGCGCGGCTTCTATCGAAAGCGGGATGCCGAACCCCCGGGCGGTGTCGTTGCCGGAGCCGGCAGGAATTACGCCCATGGGGATATCTTTACCGCAAAGTGCACCCAAAATGCTATGGAGCGTGCCGTCACCACCGATTACAATCACAGCTTTCCAATCCTCGCGATGCTTTAGTGTATTTAAAACAAGGGCTTCTGCACCCTCTACGCTGTGCGTAAACAAGGACATGAAAGGCAGCGAACGCTCCTTCATGAGCGCCTCTACAGTATGCCAGGTCCGGCCGCCTGCTCCCCCGCCGGAACGTGGGTTTATGATAAATAGATACATATAATTTCCTCCAGCCTGTAGAATTCCATTGATGCCCTTTCTACATTGTAAGGAGTGGATGGGCAAAAGGGAATACTTTTCAGCGATCAGAAGGGGCTGCTTTTTGGGGGATTACAGATGGCGAATCTGACTTTCTGCGATATCACCTGCCCAAGGGAGTTTGTACCACCTGCCACTTAAGGCATGGTAGATCATTAGCAGCCACACTCCAAAGCTGCAGAGAGAGACGAGTGCACTCATCAAGGGACCGAGGAAAGGGACCAATCCGGTTAGAACGTGGAGGATCATCAGCACTCCGAAGGTAATCAGTGATTGCAGCGAATGGAACAGCACAAAACGGCTGCGTTTCTCCAATGCGAGAAAGACGACGCCGCCGAGAAAAGGGAAAAAGTAACACAACGCGCCCGCTATATTATCGGGCAATCCGGTAGATGATTTAAAAGGGGACAATAGGCTCACTCTCCTTCTGCTTGGAGAAGAAGGGGCTTGATTGTTCGAATCCTTCTTCCTTACAAGCCTATGACTTGTCAGGAAAAAGTATGTTTAGCTCATTGAAGGGAGAACATACTTTTCAAGCAGCTTGCGTGGGTTCTTCCAGTTGTTTGTCTTGCTCTCTGCTGTAAAGACCACGACAGTATCCAGATTGGGGAAGAGCAGAATCTGCTGCCCGCCATGCCCGTGGGCGAGCTTGTAGGGCTGCCCGCTCATCGTACCGATCCAAAACTGATATCCGTAATCACCAAACGCTGGATATCCCTTAGTTTGAGCGGTAAGTGCATCCTGCAACCAATGCTCTGGGATGATTTGCTGCTCTGCAAACACTCCATTATTCAGCAGGCAGATTCCGAATTTAGCCATATCCCGAGAGGTTAAGTGCAAGCCGATATGGCCCATGCTATGTCCTTCGGGACTAGGTAACCAAGCGGTATTAGCCATTCGGAGTGGAGTAAATAAATGCTGTGCTGCATAGGAAAATGCATCAAGACCTGTAGATTCACTAATCATCATCGAGATTAGATGTGAGTCGATGCTTCGATATTGGAACTGGCCGACATGTTCTGGAATAATGTTCAAGCTAAGGCCAAAGGAACCCCAGCGGCGGCTGCGATGGAGGTTCCGGACGAGAGGTTCACCGAGCTTCTTCCCTGTGATCCAGCTAAAGCCGGAAGTCATGGTAAGAAGATGACGGAGTGTGATTTTTGAGAGATGTGGGGAGTGAAGGTATGGAATATGCTTGTGAAGTACCTCAGATACAGAAATATGGAGATCAGGCATCTCGCCACGGTCGATAGCGATTCCCGTAAGGACACTGACAAAACTTTTGGTAGCAGAACGGAGATCATTTAATGCTCCAGCATGATGGTCGTTATAATAACGTTCGAAGATAAGGTTGCCATGGCGCACAATAAGTATGCTATGCATCTTGGGATATTCTTTTAGGATAGCTTGATGGGCTTGTTCAAGACCCTCCCGGCGTGTAGCTGTGTCCTCTGGCGTTGCGGTAGTCATTACGGGAATTACAGGCTGGGCCATAACGATCTCCTTCTCATTTGTTGATAAATGCAGTTTCACTTGCTGTATTGGTTATTGTATTTTAACCAGTTTGGAGACATATGACTTACGAAGAGAGTTGTAAAAAAATAATATTTTCCAAATAGTACATTTTACAAGGAAAGGTGGAAGTTAATCCGGAATATGATACAATATAACGATAAGGCCCGAAAGGAGTGATTCAGTAAGTGGCTCTTCGGGTAATAAAAGTGTCAAGGAGCTATCGTTCATCAGGCGTCCTTACTCTCAGCCCAAATCACGACGAACCTGCTTCACCGGCAAGGCGGTGTTTCAAAGGCTAGACATAGCTTTAGATTCCACGTTTTGACGGATAGTGCAAGCCACGTATGTGTAATGGATACTTCACTTGCATTCGAGGTTACGGCGTACTTTTCATCATGCATTCTCTACAACGGAGCATTCATTTTCAATGTTTTGGGAGGGAACTGATCATGGCAAGTAAAGGTCATAACGAAGTCAAGGAAAGTCTACGGGAAATGACACGCATTTTCCGGCCCAAAGATCCCAAGAAATTCGTAAAGGAGTACGTCCGAAAGTATCGGATTACAGGAGGCTATGAAGAGGAACTGACCATGGTCGTGGAACACGAGTTGGTACGGATGAATTCATCCGTCTCCTAGCTAACAGATACGATTGTCACTTGCTTAAACTTTAGACATCATTTTGAGTAATAACATCCACGAGGATTCTTATAAACCGTGCCCGAGCAACTTTTGTTGCTGGAATCGGTTTTTTTTGTATGCCCATTTACGAATAAGGAAGAGTCTTCCTCATAGAATAGTCAAATGAATTAATAGACACATTTTAAAGTGTATGCGCTTTCATTATTATTTTTTATTTGTTTGCGTTTTCATAAAATGCTATCAAATCCAGATGGGACAAGGGTTTATTGTGTCGAAAATTACAATGTGAACTAGTTGTGAACGATTGACAAAACTTTCCCTTAAACTTATATTAATAGTGATTGTTATAATTGACAGAAAAAAACAGGAATCTACGAAATCGGGAAAAGCGGGGTAGATCAATGATGAAAACGTGGCAGGCTGTAAAGCGACTCCTTCCCATGACCGCTATGTTTGGACTCTTTCTTGCCGGGTGCGGTCGTGAGGACTTGTCAGTACTCAGACCACAGGGACCTGCAGCAGACAGATCTTACGGATTAATGGAGCTGTCGATCAGCATTATGATCGTGGTGCTGCTGATTGTCTTTACGATTGCAGCTTATGTACTGATCCGCTTCCGCAGAAGACCGGGTCAGAATGAAATCCCTGAGCAGGTTGAGGGCAGCATTAAACTTGAGATTCTCTGGACAGTTATTCCGCTTATCCTTGTTGTAGTACTGGCCGTGCCAACGGTGAAAGCAGTGTTTGCCGCTGGAGATGATCATTCCAATGACAAGAATGCGATCAAGGTTAAAGTAACCGGCCACCAATACTGGTGGGAGTTTGAGTATACCGATTATAAGGTAACTACAGCACAGGATCTGATTATTCCGGTGGGCAAAGATATCGCCTTTGAACTGGAAACTAAAGATGTGCTGCACTCCTTCTGGGTCCCTTCTCTTTCCGGTAAAATCGATACCAACCCAGCTGGAACGATTAACCGCTTTAGCTTTAGTGCGCCTAATGAAGGCGTTTACCGTGGGAAATGTGCGGAGCTATGTGGGCCTTCTCATGGATTGATGGAATTTAAGGTGAAATCAGTTAGTGAACAGGAATTTCAGAAGTGGATTGATTCGATGAAAGCGCCTGTCGCTGTGCTGCCGGAGGATCCTGCTTTAGCTGAGAAGTTCAAAGCGGCATGTCTGACTTGCCACGCTGTAGGCGATCAAGGGATTAATAATGCGCCGAACTTGACCGGAATTGGTTCTCGGGAGTCGATTGCTGGAATTCTGCTCAACGACGACACGAGGGAAGATGGTGCGCCGATTGAAGAGAATCTCAAAACCTGGCTGCACGACCCGCAATCCGTAAAACCAGGCAATCTGATGCCTAACCCCAAAGATCTGGGCCTGAGTGATGCTGAGATTGATGGCATTGCAGAGTATCTGGCCAACTATAAGCTGGACTAATGCCTTAGCCTAAAGGCGGGCGGAACTTTCGAAAAGGGGGGACGAACTTTGGCTCAAGCAGCGCATACCTTGAATTCATCCAAGCCTCTGGGGCACGGCCACAGTGTGAAGCGCCATACAGGACTTATGGATTGGCTAACAACCGTCGATCACAAAAAAATCGCGATTTTGTACCTATGGGCCGGAGGATTATTTTTTGGCATCGGGGGAATTGAAGCGCTTCTGATTCGCTGGCAGCTCATCAAGCCGATGAATAACTTTTTGGATGCACAAACGTTTAATGAACTCATAACCATGCATGGTACGACGATGATCTTCCTCGGCGTCATGCCAGTCATCTTCGCACTCATGAATGCCGTCATTCCGCTACAGATCGGTGCACGTGACGTAGCCTTTCCTTTTCTAAATGCACTTGGTTTCTGGACCTTCCTGTTCGGCGGGATTCTACTGAATCTTAGCTGGGTTATGGGTGGCGCTCCTGACGCCGGGTGGACCGCCTACACCCCACTATCTACGAGTACATACAGCACTACACACGGTGTAGACTTCTATACGATCGGCTTACAAATTGCCGGATTAGGGACCCTCATCGGGGGGATTAACTTTCTAGCCACGATCATTACGATGCGTGCACCGGGAATGACCTATATGCGGATGCCGATGTTCGCCTGGACCACATTTATCACTTCCGCCATTATTTTGTTTGCTTTTCCAGCAATAACAGTAGGTTTAGTACTGTTGACATTCGACCGGATTCTCGGAGCCAATTTCTTCGAAGTTGGAGCCGGAGGAAGTCCAGTGCTATGGCAGCATATCTTCTGGATATTTGGTCATCCGGAAGTTTACATTCTCATTCTGCCTGCCTTCGGGATTATTTCCGAGGTCATCCCAACCTTTTCGCGTAAAAGACTGTTCGGATATAGCTCCATGGTGTTTGCAACCATCTTGATCGCCTTTTTAGGCTTCATGGTCTGGGCTCACCACATGTTCACAACTGGACTTGGACCTGTAGCTAACGCGTTGTTCTCCGTATCAACGATGTTAATTGCGGTTCCTACCGGGATTAAAATTTTTAACTGGTTGTTCACGATGTGGGGCGGGCAAGTACGTTTCACAACCCCTAACCTGTTCGCTGTTGGATTTATTCCTACCTTCACTATGGGGGGAGTAACTGGAGTGATGCTGGCGTCCGCACCTGCTGACTTTCAGTTCCATGATACGTATTTTGTCGTAGCGCATTTCCACTATGTTATTGTTGGTGGCTTGGTGCTTGGCCTGTTCGCAGGTCTGCACTACTGGTGGCCGAAGATGTTCGGACGGATGCTGAGTGAGAAGCTGGGCAAGTGGACTTTCTGGACGTTTATCATCGGATTCCATCTGACCTTCTTTGTACAGCATTTCCTTGGGCTTATGGGGATGCAGCGCCGCGTATTTACTTATTTACCTAATCAGCAATTTGATTTCCTGAATCTAGTCAGTACCATCGGTGCAGGACTTATGGGTGTCGGTATGATTATTTTCTTGGTGAACATCTTCCTGACTTCCAGAAAACCAGCGGATGCAAGCAATGATCCGTGGGAGGATGGACGTACATTGGAATGGACCATTCCTTCACCGCCGCCAGAATATAACTTCAAGCAAACACCTCTTATTCGGGGGATTGATGCCTTCTGGAAAGAAAAAGTAGCAGGGAATAAAGGCATGACACCAGCAGAGCCGGTGGGCTCAATTCATATGCCGTCGGCAACGATTTTACCGTTTACGATGTCTATCGGAATTTTTATCGCTGGGCTTGGCTTTATGTTTAGCCGTGATGAATTCGGCAATGCTTTTATGAGCTTCCTGTTTAATAATTATATCGTTACAGCCATCGGTCTTATTATTACATTTGGATCCATGCTGATGCGTTCGCTGTATGATGATCACGGATGGCATATTGAACCTGAAGAGCTGGAAGGAAGTGAGCGGACATGACAACGGCACATGCAGAAGCTTCTAAGGATACCTTTCCGCACGAGCCGGAAAAAGCTACGCTCGAAGGACGCAACAAGGTTCTTGCCTTTTGGTTGTTTCTAGGCGGCGAAGCGGTATTGTTCGGCACGTTGTTCGCTACTTTCCTCGCACTGCGTAATCAGACGAATGAGGGGCCTTCGGCGAATGAACTGTTTCACCTGCCGCTTGTAGCCGCTGCAACATTCATCCTGCTGGTAAGCAGTCTGACGAGTGTATTCGCTATTCAAGCGATGCACAGAAATCGGCCGGCACTGCTACGGAATTGGCTTTTAGTGACTGTAGTCTTAGGTTTAGGTTTCCTGGTTTTGGAGATCTATGAGTTTACTCAATATGTAAGACACGAAGAATTCGGAATGACCACAAGTGCATTCAGCTCGGCATTCTACACACTGGTAGGATTTCATGGTGCGCACGTAGCCTTCGGGATCGCTTGGATCTCCATCTTGATCGGGCAGCTCGCCCGCAAGGGGTTAACGGTAGTTACTGCACCAAAAGTGTATGTGTCAGCCATGTACTGGCATTTTATCGATGTGGTATGGGTCTTCATCTTTACGGTTGTATACCTACTCGGAAAGGTGGGCTAGGCACTATGACGACGGATCAGCATATGCCAGATAGCGGCGGGTATAAGCAACGTCATCGGCATGAAGGACCACAGAAACATATTGTTGTCTTTATTTTCTCCATTGTCTTAACATTGATTGCTTTCGCCGCTGTTGCGGCTGGGGGAGTAAATGCAACCTTTGCGATTATTTTGCTGCTGGTAATGGCTGTTCTTCAGGTGATTGTACAGATGGGCTTCTGGATGCACCTAAAAGATAAAGGGCATCTTCTGCCGATTCTCTTCATGCTGGGCGGCTTCTTTATCGCTGGGACCTGTATTGTTATGTCGCTGTATTGGGTTTGGTGGAACTAACGGACAATAATGAAAGAGGTGGGCTGCGATGCCCCCTCTTTTTGATGTTTAGATATAAGAATTCCTGCGCTAGGAGGTTGGGATTATGCTGGGATTAGAATACTTTAGCTTTGCTGAACTATGGAGTCCGCTTTTTCTAGCGGTAATGCTGCTGCTGACAGCAGGTTATTTTGTGTGGATTGGTCCGATTGCTGGGCGTTATGCCGATTCAGTTACGGTGCCATTTTGGCGTAGAGCGTTATTTGTCTGTGGGATGCTTGCCCTTTATCTGGCACAAGGAGGACCCATTAGCCTTTTAGGGCATATGATGTTTTCCTTCCACATGGTCAGTATGGCCTTGTCTTATCTGGTAGCAGTGCCGCTGATTATGCTTGGAATTCCAGATTTTATCTGGCGCAGGATACTAAAGGTGAATCCGCTTCGGCGGTTATCTTTTTTAGCTCATCCAGTGGTCGCTGCCCTATTGTTTAACGGACTTTTTTCCTTGTACCATATTCCTGTTATTCATGATTATGTGATGTTGCATTTTACTGTTCATCGTATTTATTACATTATTTTGTTCCTGACCTCTGCTTTAATGTGGTGGACGCTGATTAATCCGCTGCCGGAACATCGTATGGCGAGTGGGCTTGGGAAGATTGGGTTTATTTTTCTGAACATGGTATTGCTGACGCCAGCTTGCGGGCTGATTATATTTGCCGATCATCCGCTCTACGCCACTTACAGTGATCCAGAGACTTGGGCGCGTGCTATGGGCTATTGTATCTCGGGTGACCCCACTGTTTTACTTCAGAATTTTGGAGGTCCTGCATTCTTTGAAGTGATGTCGCCGAAGGTGGATCAACAGGTGGGAGGCATCGCGATGAAGTTCATTCAGGAATTTATTTTTGCCTCTATGCTTGCTTATGTGTTCTATCATTGGTATAAAAAAGAGAACGGACAAGACGACGATGAATTGTCGACGCCATCCTCAACACTTCAGGAGAGCAACTTGAACCGTGCATAACTGGTAGACTGCCGAGGGGGAGAATCATGGATATTTTCACAGTGTTCCCGACCATTAGTACGTCATTCATCGTGCTCAGCGCGGTGCTGGTGGCTATAGGTTGGTGGCTCATTATCAAGGGCAAACGCGAGGCGCATAAGAAAACGATGATTGCTGCCGCTATCGCTGCGCTGCTGTTTTTTATTGTTTACGCATCGAGAACGTTGTTTGTGGGGAATACCTCATGGGGCGGTCCGGATGAACTGAAGACGATTTATCAAGTGTTTCTGATCTTCCATATCGTCCTGGCAACCGTAGCTGCGGTATTCGGACTTACTACGTTAACTCTTGGTTTCAAGGCGAAGTATTCCAAGCACCGTAAGTGGGGCAGAGTGACATCGATAATTTGGTTTATCACAGCGATTACAGGCGTTATGGTGTACGTGCTGTTGTATGTTTTGTATCCAGGTGGACACACCAAGCCGGTGTGGGAAGTTATTTTGGGTGCGTAAAATAAGTGCTTGAATAGAGCACAGAGTTTAGTGCGTTGAGCGAATGAACAGCACTAGAGTAGCAGAGTCGTAAATAGTTATGAAATAAGCCTATATATCTGCATGTTCCTGAGTAGGGATTGCGGGTGATGGGCTTATTTTGGTTTGTAGAGCTTCGGGATCTGTCCTGAAATTGAACGAAGCTAGCTCGAAAAAGACGTAATCAGGGAAAACCTCCCTGAAAATGAACGAAATTAGCTAAAAAAGGCCATAATTAGGGAAATCCTCCCTAAAATTGAATGGAATTAACCCAATAACAGAGTAATAGCTGAATTTTTAGGGAGGAATTCCCTAAAAGCTCGTAATCTAAGCTCTATTTGGCTGATTTTAGGGAGTTTTTCCCTAATGTTTCTATTCCGTCCGGCAGTCGCCCATATCCCACACCTGAAACTGCACTAGCAGCCGAAACGGTATCCCACACCTGAAACCTGAACCAGTCAGCAGCCGAATCAGCACCCCGCATCTGAAATTGCACCAGCATCCGAACCAGCACCCCACCCTCGAAACCGGACCATCCGCCGCGCCCGCATCATACCCCCGAATCAGCACCACAGCCGCACCAGCACCCTAACCCGAACCAGTATCTGCTCCGCCACCCGCCTCTCTCAACGCACATCACACCAACACGTTGCATAGAAGCAGAGAGTGAGCTCTTACTAATTCATTCCACTGAATGAATTATCTAATAAACTCAATTATCCCAGTTACATTCGCCCCGTAGCATTCTGCCTCAATTCCCCCTCAATTCCCCCTCATTGTAGTTAATCTCAATTAATAAGCGTTACCTAACGTCTGAGAGTGTCTTCATAAGCTTGAAGTATGAGGTTGCCCAAACCGCCTATTTCTTTTGAATAATTTCCAGTTACAGGATTGACAATGTAAAATTAAGGTCATATACTGTGTATATAGATATATACAGTAAGCACAGGGATATGAACACCTGCTTCTGCTAGACGCTGAAGACATTGTAAAGCGAGGTTAGCATTGATGAGAACATTAAAAGATTCATGGTTTATGTTGCGCTCTGATTTTCGCGGAGACAAATTAAAAATATTAGGGACCCTCGTAATAACAGTTGTTTTTATGAGTTATCTTGGTGGACTGACTAGCCTGATAGCAAATGATGTACTAGGTGAGCAGGATCGGACGATGCTAGCGGATTTCTTATTTCTCTCCTTTATCCCCTTATTGGGATTAACATTCTCTCGCCGCTCCATGAAATATTGGAGTGAAGACTCTTACACAAAAATGTTGGTTTACTTACGGACTTTACCGATTCCAGCTGCAGTAATATTATCGCGGAGGAAACTTCAGGGTGTGGGCTCCTTTACACTAAATGGTACGTTATTCTTCGGTATTATTTACTTGTTAGGAGAGAATTTCCGGACAGAACTGGCGGTTCCTTCGTATATAGCTTTTGCGATTACTTGGCTCGGCTTCGGATTCATGGTCTCGGGTCTATATATTTTTATTGAATATCTTTTTAGCGGCAAAGCTTATCTATGGCTAACATTGCTTATCGTAGTTTTATCGTGGGCAACATCGTTCTTAGTTACACTGGGCGGAGGCAGTTTGTTCTTATACAGTATCTCCTATTCAAAGGAGTGGGGGTTGTTATCTCCGATCATGTGGGGGTCACTTCTGCTGGGGACAATATCTGTGCAATTATTCTCTAAATGGACTATACATCGGCTGAAAAGTCGCAATCTCGTATAAAAAATCGGAAATGGCAAGGACTGCGCTCTAGCACGCTAGAGTGGAAGGCGAGGTGTAAATAATGTGGATACCGGTACAAATCAACGAAAATAGTGCAGAGCCCCTCTATCATCAAATAGAGACTCAGCTTAGATCATTAATCATTAGCGGAGTCATTACAGAAGGTACGCTGCTGCCCTCAATTCGTGAGTTCGCAGGAGATCTGAAATGCAGTGTAATTACCGTGCGGCGGGTATATCAGGATCTGGAGAACGAAGGTTTGCTGCGAACGCGACAAGGAACAGGTACCTTTGTATCCCATGTAGGTGACGGAGCAATGGAAGAATATAAACGGGAAACGGTTGGCAAAGCACTTGAAAGTGCAGTGGATATCGGCCGATCGGTACATTGCAGCAAGGATGAACTTGAACAGATTTTTATGGAGATTGTAGAACGCAAGTATAGAGAAAAGGATTGAGAGGGGGGCGCTTACTCATATGGTACAGATGGCTATAGAATTGCGGAATGTACTTAAACGGCGGCGAAACAAGACGATAGGGCCGCTGACCCTGAATATGCCTAAAGGATATATTACAGCTTTGGTAGGTCAGAATGGTTCCGGCAAAAGCACACTGCTGAATCTGCTGATGCAGCTGACTAATCCAGAGGAAGGCGAGATATATTGGTTTGAGAACAGGTATGATAGCGGGTTGTCTCTGGAGCTTCGCCAGACCATTGCCTATGTTCCTGAAACGTCAATTACTGAGGAGAACCACTGGAATGCAGAGGAGGCAGCTCGATTTCGGAAGTATTGGTATCCAAATTGGGACGATCAATATTTTCAGGAGCTGATGGATCGCTTGGAGGTTCCGTATCATATGAGACTTTCGAAGATGTCTAAAGGGGAGCGTCGGAAATTCGAAATTGCTGCAGCACTTGCGGCGCGGCCAAGTCTGCTGCTATTGGATGAACCTTCATCAGGTCTTGATCCTTTTGCCTGGAAGATTATGATCGAGACACTTCGTAAATATATGGATGAGAACAACGCAACGATCATCATCTCCACACACATTGTGGATGAGGTGCGGCGGCTGGCGGATTATATCGTCCTTATGCATCGGGGAGAACTGCTGGGCATGGCTGAAAAAGACAGTCTGTTCGGTGCTTGGACCGAGGTTTGGGTGAATGCTGCGGATGAAGAGGAGCTTGCGGAGTTATCGGCTGAGTTGCCAGGAGGCTTGCACTTTACAATGGATACACCGGGTGTAGCTTCTTTTATCATAGAACAATTTTCTGAAAACGAGAAACGCATTCATAACTTGGGCGTAAAGGTTATCAAGAGCCGCAGTTTGGAACTGGACGAAATATTAAGTTTATGGACACAGGGTCATCGTCCTATTCTAATTGACCACAAGAGAGGGGACTAGAGAAATGGAAGCCTTAAAGCTGGAAAGTGTAGTTAAGCAATATGGAGAAAAAACCGCAGTAAACGGAATTAACCTAACTGTAGGTAAAGGGGAAATTTACGGATTACTGGGGGCGAACGGCGCGGGAAAAACAACCACGATGCGTATGGTACTCGGCCTAATCTACCCTGATGAGGGCAAAATTTTGTATAACGGGAAGCCTTTCAACAGTGAACTGCAGCAACTTATGGGTTATCTGCCCGAAGAACGCGGGCTATATCCTAAGGTGAAGATCAGCGATCAAATCGTTTACTTAGCCCGCCTGCGTGGGATGTCAGCTAGTGATGCAGATAAGAGCTTGCGCTATTGGCTGGATCGATTTGAGGTTCCGGATTATTACAATAAAAAGATAGAAGAGCTTTCCAAAGGAAATCAGCAAAAAATGGGCTTTATCGCCGCTGTCGTTCATAAACCGCAGATTCTGATTCTAGATGAAGCTTTCAGCGGGCTGGACCCAGTAAACGTGGAGCTGCTGAAAGATACGGTCAAAGAATTGCGTGATTCGGGAACAAGTATCCTTTTCTCTACGCACCGGATGGAGCATGTAGAAGAGCTGTGCCGTAACATTACGATTCTCGATCGTTCCAATACGGTCGTTCAAGGGGATATCCGCACGATCAAGAATGGCTACCCGCGGGAAGAAGTATTGCTGCGTACAGCTAATGAGGTAAAAGGTCTGGAGTCCATCGCAGGCGTTACAGCAGTGAAACGGCTGGAGCGTGGGTATCTGTTATCGATCAGTGAGATCGGTGCAGCACAGCGTATTTTACAGCAGGCGATAGCACAGGGTGAAGTGGAGCATTTTGAAATCAAGGAACCTACGTTAAACCAAATATTTATCAGAGCGGTGGGTGAATCTAATGAATAAGATGGGGACAATTATCGGCTTTACCTTTAAAAATAAAGTTAGAACGAAATCATTTATGATTACTACTTTGATTCTAGTATTATTGCTCAGCATAGGGATGAATCTTCCCTATATCATCGATCAGTTTAAGGGTGATTCGGCCAAAAGTGAAGTTACTCAAATTGCTGTGATTGCTGAAGAGGGAAATCAGGTTGCAGAATTGCTGAAGGCTTATACTGCGCCAGAGGGCATGCCACAGGCTAAGATAGTACAATATGCTTCTGCGGATGATGCCGAGTTAAAGAAAGCATTAGATGAAGAGACAGTAGAAGGTTATGTTACTTTTGCAGAACCTACTGGTGAAGGGCTTCCACCCGTTACTTATCACAGTAATGATGGGGAACTAAACGGAGATGTTCAAGTTTATCTTCAAAATGCACTTCAGCAAGCAAACACACAATTCATCGTTGGCGACAAGCTGACCTCTGAACAGATTGCTGCAATGTCAACACCAGTGCAGATTACTACACAACAGCTTAAGGCAGGCGGTGGCAGTGAAAGCTCTCAGGAGGACACTCCGGCCATTAACTACATTATCGTATATGCCATGCTTATGTTGTTCTTTATGTCCATTATGATGACAGGCAACATGATTGCCGCTGAGATAACCTCTGAGAAAAGCTCGCGGATTATGGAGATTCTCATTACAAGTGCCTCACCTTTAGCGCAAATGTTCGGTAAAGTTATCGGTGTTTTCCTAGTAGGAATATTGCAAATTGGGATCTTTGTCGCAGCGATCGTCGTCAATTTGACGCTCCCGCATAATGCGACTGTATTGGCTGATTTTGATCTCGATTTAGGCCAGCTCAATATTAACTTGCTGCTCTATGGATTTGTCTTGTACGTATTAGGTTACTTCCTCTATGCCTTGATGTATGCGGCTGTAGGTTCGATTGTCAGCCGTACGGAGGATCTCGGTCAGGCGGTAATGCCAATCATGATGTTAGGCTTCGTAGCGTTCTATGTTCCACTGTTCAGTATCTCCAATGCAGATACTCTAGTGGTTAAGATAGCGAGTTATGTACCTTTCACTTCACCATTGACGATGCTGCTCCGAATTGGTGTCGGTGAGGTGGCGATCTGGCAAGTCATTGTATCGCTGCTGATCCTGCTTGTGACTACCTTCATCTTCGGATGGCTGGCAGCCAAGATCTATCGTACCGGCGTACTGATGTACGGCAAACGCCCAAGTATTAAAGAAATCAGAAAAGCAATGAAAGCATACAAGATCTAAGAAGGCCCCATATAACTTTTAAGGAGTGCTAATGATGTCTACAAGCGAACAATATACCATTATGCTTTTAATGAGTTCGGTATCACTGGCTTCGGTTAGTAGAATGCTTCCGGATGGCTCCACTTTTATGGATTTCGTTCAAGGCGTATTGACCGGTGTTGCTATAGTGGGGATGTTGGCAGGATTGTGGATGTACAGTAAGGCGCGTAAGAGTAAGGCACAATAGTAGGTACTGAATTTTCGGGGGGGATCCTAACAGCCATTTATGGTTGCTGGGATATCCCCGTTTTTGCGTTGGCAATCTCTTTGTATACGAGCTGATATAGCTAACGGACCCAGCAACACTTAAATGCAACAATCATCGAGATTTGGCAAGATATCGGACACAATAGTCGCTATTGGCATGAAAAACGGTGAATTAGTAGCTCTTTTAACCAAATAGTTGCACTGGAGTCCGATACTATGCTCAAAAGGCGATAAACGTGCAAATAATGTCATCTGGGTCCGTAAGCCTTGCCTTGGTGGAAGATGATTAGGGCCTGCTTGAAGACGATCCGAGACGCTCATCGCTCGGGATTTCTACTGGAGTCCGAACGCCGGCCAAATTTGAGGAAAAGCTTCAATTAAAGGCTCCTGAGTCCGTTAGATGCTTCATGCGCTTAAAGATCGTCTGAATTCTAGTCAGTGACTAAATTATAGAAAGATTTGCGCTCGTTCGTATATCCGCTTGGTCGGTCATCTGCTCCCGTACAGCTCTAAGCTGTGCTTTCAGTGCAGGAACACTTTTTTGCAGAATAATGCTTATTTGAGAAAGAGGCAGCTTTAAGCCGTACCACAATACCTTCACAAGCTGTTCCTCCCAAGGTAATCCCTTAGCCGATAGAAGAGAGCGCCGGGCAAAAGAATCAGCACACTGGCGAATACAAGTGCGGTAAGCGTGGATAGAGAATAACTGAGGGTCGAAGTTATCCTGACGATATATTTTATGAAGCTCTGTGAAGGTGCGGATAGTAACCTTGTCTGCCTCATTAGATTGTTCTAATAACATGGAACTGAGTACGTAGACTTCATTAGTATACTTTTGAACACACTCTGCAAATTTAGCACTGTAGGTGGACACGGGAGGTAAGGGGTCAGGCATGGTGAACACGATCCTTTCAGAATGAGAGATTTGCTTGAATCTATAATATAGAAAAGTAAGAGATGGATTTATTGATAAGATCGGCGGTGTCTGGTTCCGGGCAACTGTGTTTCTGCTGGGAGGCAGTGGATAAAGCTTTGGAAGGTTTGTAGTAGAGCCGTTCACTTCTGGAATTGCTCCCCCCAGCTGCAACACTGTACAGACGCCCTTGCTGAATATGCCCTGCCAAGGATTTACCCTGGAGCTTGGCCTTTAAATCCTGCAAAGCACCCTGAACTAGCTCAAGCTTAACCTGCTCCCAATCTGAACCTTCGCGGCGGACCTTATCCAGCGCTTCCTCAAGACGGCAATGACAGATAGCCCGTAAAAAAAGAACTCCATTTAATGAGATCGAAATTTTTGGTGTTGGCAGAGATTAGACAAGCCCCCCAACTGCAACCTCCCTTACAGGTGAGCTTCAGAATACCATAACGGCAGCCTTCAGCCCCTTCCATTCCATAGTGAATAGGCTCGGGTTCATCCAATACAAATACTTCAATGCGGGATAGTCTGCGCTGGTCCATAGTAGGGTTCCTCCTTAGATTTCCAAAAGCTTTAAGTCTACATGATGAGTGACACTAGCCTTTTCTACACAGGCGAGCATTTCCATTTTATTCTCACAGACTGCGGTATGCTCTAGCCATAGTCGGAACTTCTCTTTCCGTATAACAGATAGATGTAAGGGAAAGGTGCTGCGGGATCTCAAGACATACCAACCGGCGCTTACATCTTTCCAAGGCTCCTTGAAGGCTGTAAACCACGGGAGTTTTTGATGCGATGACCAATCCTGCTGCTGTTGTTGTTCTCGAATTTTTTTATATATTTCATATACAATCTTAGAGTCTAAACAGTCTTTACAAGAAGAAGGTGTACTGAATTGGCGAAGGGCTTGGATCTGGTTCTGGCCAAATGCATAACCTACAATGTACCTGTGATTATTTTCTTCGAACCACAAGGCCCCGAAACAAACGTAATTTAGACTTATCGGCTCAAGCAGCCCTTGATGTATCCCTAAATAATAGTGCTTCAAAACATTCACCCCATCCAGCGTGCTATCACCTAATAGGCTCAGGTAACGCAAAAACCGCAGCAAGAGGAGGACCTCTGCTGCGGTTTTGGATTACAGGCAGATATACCTGGGCCAAAGCGTGGCGGATCAAGGGTCTCTCTCTTTACGCTTACGAGGTTAGCTGTCGGATTCGGACGGTGAGAGTCGCCCTACCTATTGAGACTTACGCAGTCTCCTTTGGATTCACCCCAAGTAGGCCAGGTGGCCTGATGGTTCCCCCGTTCCCTGCGAATGCAGGAACTCAGCGTTGATTGTTTTTCATGAATTAGATTCAACCCGAATCATACTCTTTTCAAGATTTTCTGTAAAAAACGGAAAATGTTCTTTTAGAGCGATTTTAACCATATCCTGCCGACTACGACTGAAAAACGAGGTAAATAGGTATTTATGGCGTGTTATCGCGCCTCTTTCTCGCTCAACCTCAGCTTCTTGCGTTTCAACCTATAAAGGGAATTTGCAGTATTTTCGCTCTAAAAAGGTGAATAAAATCACATGGGTTATAGATAGCGATTAAACGCTCGAAACTCGAGTAAACAAGAGATATAGAGAGATTAGATATCAAGTAAGCGCTATCTAATGGGAAAATAGTTTTTAATTTGCATTATTTTGGCATCATTCAGGTTTTACAAGTCTTCGTGCATAAGAGTATGATTACTCCTGTTTCAACGACAATCGAATATTTGATCCGCTTAATTTCCGATAAGGAAAGCGGGGGAACCAACAATCGGCAGCCGATGTGAGAGTCGGAAGCTGATTATGGGGTGAATCCTGTAGAGGGTGCGAGTGAGCTCGCATCTATACAGGTAGGGCGACTCTCACCGCCCGAATCCGACAGCTAACCTCGTAAGCGTATGGAGAGAGGATGAGTGCAATGTGACCGCTAGCGAGCCACAGAGGAGATCCTTTGTGGCTTTTTGCTGTGCTCTTAGAAGCAAAGCATTTATGGAGGCCTCCCCCAAGAGGTCGCTAAATTCATCATTAGCGGTATTTGTAAGGCAGCGTCTAATGACGTGACACAACCGAGCTTTAGGTTGTGCCCGAAAATGACGATAGGTCAACATCCTTTCGGAGATTTTCGTTGCCTCCTTGTTGTAAATGAGCAGGAGGAGAAAAAAGAGATGACGGATCAGAATGAATATGTGCTTGTATGTGCGCCTACAAAGGCGGGAGAACATTTCATTAAACTTCTGAAGTTCAGGGGTATTAAGATGGCGGGATTAACCAACAATCTGGCTGAGAAAGCTTTACTAGAGGAGCTCGGAATCGAGCAGGTTATTCTAGTGGATACCCGCCATCAGAGCACTTGGTTTCGCCCATCGTTCCCGGTAGGCAGGGTATATCTGTTTGAGAGCAGCTTTCCGCTTTGCTGCCGCTATATTCAGATGTGCCGTACCTGGACGACACAGCCAATTTTTGTGATTACAAGTTCTATAAATCCTAGATTGGTCTATAAAAGACTTGGTGCGAGCTATGTAATCTATTCCCATAGTGGTGATGCTGATTTTCTAATCGATAGATCACCTCATCAAGGATAATGGAAGGAGTGCGGAAGATATGATGGATCTGTATATGGTGGCTTCGTTAGCTGTAATTTACGGGTTATTTTATGGCTTTATGCGCTGGTGCGCAGGTGTAGTTGAGGATACGGGGAGGGATAAGCTGTGATTCTAGTAATCGCTGTTACCCTACTGTTGTTTATATATCTGGTTTACGCGTTGATTCATCCTGAGAAATTTTAAGGAGGGGCATTCATGGGCATTTTGCAAATAGTCGTCGTAATTGTAATTCTCATCTTGCTGGTCAAGCCGATGGGAACGTATTTATATCATGTATTTTCTAACGAACCGAATCGTACGCATCGCTGGTTTGCAGGCACAGAGAAAGGTATTTATAAGCTGATCGGCCTGAAAAAACGGGACGGAATGTCCTGGAAGAAGTATGCACTCAGCTTTGTTTTAACTAATATCGTACTGGTTGCTTTCAGTTATATTTTTCTAAGATTACAGCGGGGATTGCCGCTGAACCCGAATGGAATTGCCGATATGGAACAGACGCTTTCATTTAATACGGTGATCAGCTTTATGACCAATACGAACCTGCAGCATTATAGCGGGGAGACGGGATTATCGTATTTTTCACAAATGGCAGTCATTACGATGATGATGTTCACGTCTGCAGCGAGCGGATTTTCTGTTGCGGTTGCTTTTGTCAGAGGGATTACAGGACAGAAATCAGTCGGGAACTTTTTCGAGGACTTCGTAAAAGCACATATTCGTGTATTCATTCCATTAGCTCTGCTAGTTTCATTGGTGCTGGTAGGATTGCATGTGCCACAAACGCTCAAGCCATCGCTTGAGGTCACTACACTTGAAGGGCAGACGCAACAAATCGCTATCGGTCCAGTCGCTTCTTTGGAATCAATTAAACACTTAGGTACGAATGGTGGCGGCTTCTTCGGAGCCAATTCAGCACATCCTTTTGAGAACCCTAATCCACTTACGAACGTTCTGGAGATTCTCTCTATGTGGATGCTGCCAGCCTCTTTGCCATATATGTACGGATTGTTCGCTAAGAACAAACGTCAGGGCTGGGTGATTTTCACAGCAATGATGACCTTGTTCGTACTACTGCTGGGATTGAATTATTATGCGGAAACCAAAGGCAATCCAGCTATCAATACGCTGGGGATCGAGTCTTCGCAAGGCAGCATGGAAGGTAAAGAGGTACGTTTTGGGATCCCGCAATCTTCGTTGTTCACTTCGGTAACAACGGCAGCTACGACAGGTAGTGTTAACAATATGCATGATACGCTGACACCGCTGGGTGGCATTACCCCTCTGGCCCTAATGATGCTCAACAACGTCTTCGGGGGAAAAGGTGTCGGACTAATCAATATGCTGATGTATGCCATCATGGGTGTCTTCTTATGTGGACTAATGGTTGGCAGAACACCAGAGTTTCTCGGGCGAAAGATAGAAGCCAAGGAGATGAAGCTAATTGCGATTGCTATCCTTGTGCATCCGTTCATTATCCTTGTACCAACAGCAGGTGCGTTCTTAACGGACTTGGGCAACGGTTCCATCACGAATCCCGGATTCCATGGGCTTAGCCAAGTGTTATATGAATATGTCTCTTCTGCCGCGAACAATGGTTCAGGATTTGAAGGGCTTGCGGACAACACCACCTTTTGGAATGTTACAACCGGGATCGTAATGCTGCTTGGCCGTTATGTCTCTATAATCGCGATGCTGGCAGTTGCAGGCTCACTGATCCAGAAGAAGCCAGTTCCTGAGACGATTGGCACATTCCGCACAGACAATGGTCTGTTCACCGGAATTCTGATTGGTACCGTAGTAATTATCGGTGCGCTGACGTTTCTGCCGGTCATTGTGCTCGGCCCGATTGCAGAATATTTGACCTTACGGTAGGAAGAGGGAGAACAAGATGAGTACTGTAAAAAGAAAAAAGCTGCTGACGGGACCCATACTCCTAAGCGCTGTAAAGGATAGCTTTATTAAGCTTAACCCGGTGACGTTAATCAAAAATCCGGTCATGTTCGTAGTCGAAATCGGTACGATTATTGTATTGCTTATGGTACTGGCCCCCGGATATTTTAATGCAGAGAAATCGGTAGGCTTCAATATCACAGTGTTGTTTATTCTGCTATTCACAGTGCTGTTTGCCAACTTCGCTGAAGCGCTGGCTGAAGGCCGCGGGAAAGCCCAGGCGGATTCACTCAAGAAAACGAAACAGGATATCACAGCTAACAAACTCGTTGGAGGGTCTGTGAAGACCGTTTCTTCTTCCGAGCTTCGTAAAGGAGATATTGTCATCGTCAGTCAGGGAGAACTTATCCCTGGCGATGGTGAAGTAATTGAAGGGCTGGCCTCCGTAGATGAATCTGCAATTACAGGTGAATCTGCACCTGTTATTAAGGAAGCCGGCGGAGATTTCGGCTCAGTCACAGGCGGCACCCGGGTAGTCAGTGATGAGATTAAAGTCAAAATTACCAGTGATCCCGGTGAGTCATTCCTGGATCGGATGATCTCCCTCGTTGAAGGGGCGAAACGCCAAAAGACACCCAATGAAATTGCACTAAATACACTTTTGATCAGTCTGACGTTGATTTTCCTGATTGTAGTAGTGACCTTGCGGCCTATTGCGACTTATCTGGGCGTTGATCTAGATATTCCTGTTATGATCGCCTTGCTGGTCTGTCTGATCCCGACCACAATCGGGGGACTGCTCTCCGCTATCGGGATAGCAGGGATGGACCGCGTCACACAGTTTAATGTCCTTGCTATGTCAGGGAAGGCCGTTGAAGCTGCCGGCGACATTAATACAATGATTCTAGATAAGACCGGTACGATTACTTTCGGAAACCGGATGGCGAGTGATTTTGTGCCAGTTGGAGATGAAACGGAAGCTGAGCTTACGGCTTGGGCAGCTATTAGTTCGCTAAAGGATGAGACTCCGGAAGGACGTTCTGTTATTGAGCTGGCTAAGAAGCTGGAGCGTAGCTATGACAGCAAACTTGCTGAAGGCGGAGAGTTCGTAGAGTTTAAGGCTGAGACCCGGATGAGTGGTATAGATCTGCGTGATGGACGATCTGTTCGTAAAGGGGCAGTCGATTCCGTGAAGAAATGGGTACAGTCGAAGGGCGGAGTCATTCCCGCGAACCTCGACAGTAATTCCGATGCTATCGCTCGGATGGGGGGGACCCCGCTTGCTGTTGCGGTAGACAACCGGATTTATGGACTTATTTACTTAAAGGATACAGTTAAGCCAGGCATGAAAGAGCGGTTTGATGAGCTGCGAAAAATGGGAATCAAGACTATCATGTGTACAGGGGACAATCCGCTGACCGCAGCTACTATTGCCCGTGAAGCAGGGGTAGATGATTTTATTGCAGAGAGTACACCTGAGGATAAAATAGCGGTTATCCGCCGTGAGCAGAACGAAGGCAAGCTGGTGGCAATGACTGGTGATGGTACGAATGACGCACCTGCCCTTGCCCAAGCTGATGTGGGCTTAGCGATGAACAGTGGGACTACAGCCGCTAAGGAAGCAGCAAACATGGTTGATCTGGACTCCGATCCCTCGAAGATCATTGAGGTTGTAGCTATTGGTAAACAGCTACTGATGACGCGGGGCGCGTTGACAACGTTCAGTATTGCGAATGATATCGCTAAATACTTCGCAATTATTCCGGCAATGTTCATGCTCGCCATTCCTGAAATGGAAGCCCTGAATGTCATGGGATTGGGTTCACCTAGCTCGGCAATTATATCTGCATTAATATTTAATGCGATTATTATTCCGCTGCTGATCCCATTGGCTATGAAAGGTGTCTCGTATAAAGCGATGAGTTCTACGAAGCTGCTGGGACGTAATATTTTTATCTATGGTTTAGGTGGAGTAGTCGTTCCTTTTGCGGGCATCAAGCTTATTGATTTGCTCGTAAGTGTATGGATATAACAACGGATTGACTAATCATTGAAAGGGTGAGAGCATCGTGAATAACAGAAAATCGATTGCGGACGCTGAAGAACAGTTGTCATCATCGAAGGGTGCTAATTTCTTTATTATATTACGGCTATGTCTAGTGTTTATTGTTCTTTGCGGAGTGATTTATCCTCTGACTACTACAGCGATTGCTCAAGTTCTGATGCCATCGCAAGCGAACGGCAGTCAGTTGAAGAATGACGCTGGAGTAGTTGTGGGCTCAGAACTCATCGGGCAAAGCTTTACGGACCCGGCATTATTCCATGGCCGTGTATCCAGCATTGATTATAAAGCGGAAGCCTCAGGCTCCAATAACTACGGCCCATCCAACCCGGATATGCTGCAGCGGACGAAGGATTCCATCACACAGTGGCAGCTGGATAATCCGGATGTGCCTGTAAACAAGCTGCCGGTTGATTTAGTAACCAACTCGGGTTCAGGTCTTGATCCGCATATCACTCCTGCGTCGGCAATTGTGCAGATTCCCCGGATCAGTAATTTGACTGGGATTCCAGCCGCGCAGCTGGAAGAGCTAGTGAATAAGCAGACCGAAGGTCGCGATCTAGGGCTGTTTGGTGAAAAGCGGGTAAATGTTCTGAAGCTGAACATGGAGCTGCAGAAATTAACGAACAAATAAATATAGCTAATATCCCTGCCCGATTGTTCAAACTGGGTCAGGGATATCTTGCTTTCTGGCATAGAAGAGTGAATGTGTGAACGGGTTATTAAGGAGTGGTCTTGATGGGAACATATCGGAGGAAGACGCCGGAGGAACTGCTGCTCTCTATTTATGAGCTGCATCGTGGACGCCTGAAGATCTATATAGGTCCGGTCAGTGGATCAGGCAAGACCTATCAGATGCTGCGTGAGGGTCAGGCGCTGAAAGCACAGGGCATCGATGTTGTAATCTGTGCGGTTTCAACCAACCAGAGTCCAGAAACAAGGGATCAGCTGGGTGACTTGGAACGGATTCCAAGTATTCATTGGTTTCAGAAGGAGATCGAGAAGAAGGATCTGGACGTGGAGGCCATTGTGGCGCGTAATCCAGAGGTTGTACTGACCGATGGATTGGCTCATCATAATCGCGAGGGTGCGGAGAGATCGACTAGGCTGGAGGATATCAAATATTTATTGGGCTGTGGAATTAGTGTCATCACAACTGTAAACGTATACGAGCTGGAAGGCGCAGCAGATCTTGCGCGGAAGTGGACGGGGATTGAGGTGGAATATTCCTTGCCTGCGGAAGTGCTCACCCTTGCAGATGATATCGTTCTAATTGATGTGACTCCGGAAAAGATACTTCAACGTTTGTCCGAAGGACATTTGGGCAAGAAGCAGCGGACTTCGCTTTTTAACAAAGGGAATCTAAGCAAGCTGCGGGAGCTGGCGCTGAGAATGGTTGCGGAGGATGTTAATGGTTCGCTGGAGAAGCATCGGGAGGAGCAAGGATTGCTGGGGGCTTCGGGGATTGCCGAAAAAGTGTTGGTGTCCGCACAGTATTATTGGAATGGCTCGATTCATATCCGCCGTGGGCAGCAAATCGCTAAACGGTTAAACGGAGATCTGGCGGTGGTATCCTTCTGGAAGCAGGGCCTGACGCCCTCTAAGGAAGCAGCAACCTTCAAGCGATCCCTATGGAAGCTGACTGAGAAGATTGGGGCCTCGATGGAGGAGATTTCTTTTCGCTCGAAGAGGGAGATTCCGGGACTTCTAGTGAAATACGCTATCCAGCATAATATTACCCGTATCGTTATGGGTCACTCTAAGCAAACGGCGTGGCAGGAGCTGTGGAAGGGTTCGATTGCTAACTCATTGTTAAAGCAAATCCGCGGAGTAGATGTGTTTTTCGTGGCTGATCGTGCTGAGCGTGAGGGAGAACGTGTTCTTCCTACCCGGCAGAGCCGAAATGAGCGGAAAGCTGATGCTTATCACAGATTAAGCACTCAGGAAGTAAAGGATAAAATCGATGCGATTCGTGGGGGCACATTTAAAGTGTACATTGGTGCTGCTCCCGGGGTGGGCAAGACTTATAAGATGCTGCGAGAAGGAAATGATCTCTTAAAGAGAGGGATCGATGTTGTTATTGGACTACTAGAAACGCATGGACGTAAAGAAACGCTTGAACAGATCGGTGAGCTGGAGATCCTTCCGCGACTGAGCATTGACTATCGGGGGACTGTCCTTGAGGAAATGGATACGGCAGCTATTATTAAGCGTAATCCGGAGGTCGTACTGGTAGATGAACTGGCACATACCAATATGCCGGGCAGCAAGCATAAGAAGCGGTATATGGATGTTATGGAGTTATTGGATGCGGGGATCTCTGTAATCTCCACAGTGAATGTTCAGCATTTAGAAAGCTTGAATGATGCGGTAGAACAAATTACCGGAGTTAGAGTTAGAGAGACTTTCCCGGACAGCATTCTGCAACGGGCCGACGAAGTTGAACTTATCGATGTATCTCCTAAAACACTGCAAGAGCGGATGAAGGATGGGAAAATATATGCGATGACCAAAGTGGATCAGGCGCTGGGGGCTTTTTTCAAAATCGGCAATCTAATCGCCCTCCGTGAACTGGCGCTGCGGGAAATTGCTGATGATGTGGATGAACGTCTGGAGGCCTGGGAACGTGTCGGGTCGCTGCGGGGACCTTGGCGGCGGCAGGAAGTGATCTATGTGTGCATCACCTTAGGAGATCATGCGGAACGTCTGATTCGGCGAGGTTTTCGGATTGCCTATCGTCTAAAAGCTTGCTGGTATGTTACGTACGTACAGGAATATAAGCAGAGCGGGCCTTCTTACGATAAACGAATTAATGATTTGAAAGAATTGACGGAACGACTGGGTGGAACGTTTAAGATGATTCCTAACGTGCTCCCGGCACGAGTGTCTTCCTTGCTGCTTGAAAGGTCTCAAGCCTTACAGAGCACACAGATTATTATCGGCCAATCTCAACGCTCCTGGGTACGTAAATGGCTGCGTGGGGATGTCACTAAGCAGATTCTGCGTTCGGCCAGAAATGTAGATGTACTGGTCGTGGCAAATCTTATGCGTGAGGAACCTTAAGCTTTAGAACAATGAAAAAAGGGGATTCCTAGCCAAGTGGCTGTTGGAATACCCTTTTTTGGTATGCATATATCAAGTGCTAAATAATTAACCGGATGAATTACTGGGCCGCTTCGATGAGTGCTTTCAGCTCGGGAAGATTGAATCCTTTGGTGGCATGATCCCCTGCTACAGTAACAGGAACACCCATGAAACCAAGCTTTTCGACTTCCTCTTGATAGACTGTGCTAGTCATAACATCTCTTACTTCAAAAGGGATACCTTGCTCCGTAAGATATTGTTTGACCAGATTACAATCGCTGCAGCCTGCTGTTGAATAAACAATCACTTGCTGGCTCATTGGTTCACAGCCTCTTTGATAGCATCTCTTGTGATCTTCCAGTGGGAAGTGTTCCAGCGAACCTCATTATCCTCAAGCAGGAAGAGCTGTGGAGATTCATGCTTAATCCCGAAATCCTCGGCAATTTGATTGGAAACTGGACGATCCTCGATGACTAGAACTACTGCTGCTGCAGTATCCGCATCCTTTAGATAAGCCTGGAATTCTTCATTAGCTTTGGCGCTAATCGGGCAGGTAGTGCTGTGTTTGAACAGCAGTTTTTTGCCAGGTTTAGCCACATACTGCTTAAGATCTTCCAATGTATGAAGTTGTTGAATAGACATAGATATCACCCTCCTGGGATCGTTATTTTACTAACCATTGTGTTGTTAACAACCTGTAATCATGATTGTAACATATATTAAATTTAAAACAAAAAGGATTCTGGAGCAGCTAATCCAAGGATGACCAAACCCTCATTTTAGCGCGTTGAAAAAAAGGGGACGGCATGCTAAGGTGAAAGCAAGACAACTTGCTTCAATAATCCTTACTAGGTAGGAGCGTTGATAAGAATGAACAGAGTCGCATGCGTGACTGGAGCTGATCGGGGTCTTGGATTGTCTCTTGTACACTCTCTTTTAGAGAAACAGTTCTCAGTATTTGCTGGACAATACATGAGAGACGCAGATGAATTGAAAGCGCTTCAAGAAGAGTATCCGGAACAGCTGGAACTTATTCCACTCGATATTGGTAGTAAGGATAGTGTAAAGCAGGCAGCAAGGGCTATCGCCAGCAGAACTGGGCATGTTGATATTCTTATTAATAATGCCGGAATTATTCATTCCGCAGATGATGCTACGATGCTGGTGGATATGGATGATGAAGGCATGGCAGAGATTTATAATGTGAATACGCTAGGCGCGTTGAGAGTCAGCAATGCACTTATGGGACTTTTATTGCAAAGTAAGGATAAATTGATTGTTAATATTTCTTCGGAAGCGGGCAGCATTGGCAGAAATAAACGTATTAATATGTACGGCTACTGCATGTCTAAGGCGGCTCTCAATATGCAATCCTCCCTGATGCACAATCATCTAAAGACGCTTGGGGGTCAAGTGATGGTGTTTCACCCCGGCTGGATGAAGACTTATATGCATGGCGAAAAAAATGAGCAAGCGGATATTTCACCCGATGTGTCTGCAGACCAGATTATAAGTCAGGTTATGGAGTATAAAAAGTATCTAGGGGATGAGCCGGCCTATCTTGACGTGGATGGAAATACATGGCCTTGGTAGATGGTCTTCCCGTAATCAAAAAAGTACACGAAGAAAGGCGATGATAGGATGTCTACACTAAAAGCACTGGCACTCGGAAGTTATTCGGAGGTTAAATATCACCCATTTGCGGGAGTAGACCGGGAGATTGAGCAGATCCTTGCCAATGACCTGCAGGTATTCTCCTCGGAGGATTATGGGCTGCTTAATAAAGAAACATTATCTGACTACAAGCTGGTGATCTCTTATACCGAATTCTCCGATGATAAAATACCGGCGGAACAAAGCAGCGCATTGCTCTCCTATGTGGCTAACGGTGGCGGATTACTAGTGGTACATAACGGAATCTCCTTACAGCGTAATCAGGAGCTAGGCGCTATGCTGGGAGCGCATTTCACTCATCATCCAGAATTCACTTCGCTCCAGATGTCCATACCGGCACGGGAGCATCCCATTATGCAGGGGATCGAAGAATTTGTGATCGATGATGAGCCTTATTATTTTGAGCAGCATCCCTATTTCGAAACAACTGTGCTTATGGAATATCCTCATGATGGGGCAATGAGACAGGCGGCTTGGTGCCATGAATTTGGTCTAGGCCGGGTTGTTTATTTAATGCCTGGTCATCATTTGCCGTCATTTTCCGTAGAGCCCTTTCGCCAGATGATTCTTAGAGGTGGACTTTGGGCGGCAGGATTATTGTAGGATATAAGCGGATATACCTGTTGTAAAATAAAACACGAGTCCAACTGCGGGTTAGCCGCGGTTGGATTTTTTTTGTTGACTCTAACATTGGTGTCAGGGTTTATACTGGTGTAGAACAATTCTCATGAACCCCGGGGAGAATGCTATGAAAATAGGTGAGCTTGCTAAACTGACGGGCGTAAGCGTCCGTTCACTTCGTTACTATGAGAGTCAAGGATTAATCTCGCCGATCCGTCAGGCCAACGGATATCGGGAGTATTCTTCACTTGCTGTAGAGACGGTAGAAACGATTAAACTATATTTGAACCTGGGTCTGTCGACAGAGCAGATCGCGGGCTTTCTACATTGTGTCTTGAAGAACAAAGAAGCTTTCTGCGCAGAAGTGATGCCACTATACCGCAGTAAATTGGAAGATATTGAACGTCAGCTTGTAGAGCTGAATCAGATCAAGAGAAATTTGGAAGAACGAATGGCATCTATTCTGCAGGAGCAGGATGAGAGCAAGTTGGGAACGTGTCCACTGGAGAACTTGGAATAGTACTGCTGGTGTTGAAAAATATGAGGAGGAATGGCAAATGTCTATTATAAATGCCGATAGTGCGGATTGGGTGCGGTCAGAAATACGTGGTGGAGGAACGGTACTGGTGGATTATGGTGCGCCATGGTGCCCCCCTTGTAAGGTGCTGCTGCCTGTTCTGGAAGATCTTCACCAGGAATATGGAGACGATGTTTCTATTGTTAAGGTGAATTGTGATGAACTGCCGGATTTGGCTGGAGAAGCGGGTGTTATGGGGATGCCTACAGTCATTGTATATAAAGAGGGGCAGCCCGTGGAAAAGCTGGTCGGTCTGCGTCCGAAAGCAGCTTACCAAGGCATACTGAACAAGGTTCTTCAAGCATAAGGCAATAATTTAAAGATGAAATTAGGGAGACTCCATATTGTGGGGTCTTTTTTGCGTGCATGATTTACCCATCTTCGGTAAAAAATACGAACACAGTTATAAAGGAGGTGAAGAGAGTGTGGAATATTATTCTAGAGATAATTCCTAAATGGAGCGTGATTTTCCAAGCTATTATGATCTTTTTCGTTCCGTTTATTCTAATCCGGATGATGAGTTGGGCTAATGTAAAGGAAGATACGATAAGTACTAGAGCAACAAAAGCTGCCGGCAGCATAGGCGGGGGTATTCCTTACGGAGAAGCATCTCTAGGTTCTAGCAATACGAAAAAGGTTACTAAGGCGGACGATTCCGTTGGAATCAGTGAAGAATCTCCTACAGGAGCAAACTATAGCGGTCAATTTCGGGAGGATTTGCAAAGATTTAAAGAGATGAGCACAGATATGCATGATGTGAGTTTTCGGGAGTTGCGTATCGGAGGTATAAAGCTGCAAGCGGCCCTTATATTTGTAGATGGACTGACAGATAAAGATAAAATGGATCGGAATATTCTGAAGCCTTTAATGGATGCCTATAAGGTTTTTAAAGATCCCCATACGATACCGGAAGCAAAGGATCTAAAAGATATTCTCATTCATGAGATCGTGCTTATTTCGGAAGTTGAGTTTACGGATAATGTGAAGCTCTCCCTTCAAAAGGTATTGTTCGGCTCTGTAGTGCTGTTAGTAGAAGGGATACCGGAGGCTATTGTGCTCAGCACCCCGAAGGGGAACACAAGAGGGATAGAGGAGCCTGAATCAGAAGCTGTCTTGCGGGGATCTCGAAGCGGATTTAATGAGACGTTAAGTGATAACACGGCATTACTGCGCCGACATGGGCAAAGCACAGAGCTAGCCATGATTTCTTTTACTGTAGGAAAGAGGATGAAGAAGGATCTGGTTCTAACTTATATCAAAGATATCGCGAATGATGAACTTGTCGAAGAAGTCAAACGAAGAATTAGGACGATTGATATAGATGATGTGCAAGAATCTGGTTATGTGGAGCAATTAATCGAAGATAATAGCTTCACGCCATTCCAGCAGATTCAGAATACGGAAAGACCTGACCGCGTAATGGCAGCGTTATTGGAAGGGAGAGTAGCTATCCTGCTGGATGGCACACCTTTTGCCTTGATCATGCCCGTGTCCTTCGGGATGCTGTTGCAATCCCCAGAGGATTATTACGATCGGTGGATGGTGGGGTCGTTGGTGCGCTTACTGCGTTTTCTCGCCGCATTGATATCAATGTTTGCACCGGCACTATATATTTCCTTCCTCTCCTTTCAGCCGGGATTGATTCCGACAAAGTTGGCCATTTCAATCATCAGCTCCCGCCAAGGGGTACCTTTTTCGGTATTAATCGAAGCTTTGATCATGGAGACCTCAATCGAAATATTACGGGAGGCCGGACTCCGGCTGCCTAAACCTATCGGTCCTGCGATGGGGATTGTTGGCGGTCTAATCATCGGCCAAGCCGCGGTAGAAGCGGGAATTGTGAGTCCAATTCTAGTCATCGTTGTTTCAGTTACAGCAATCTCCTCCTTCACCATCCCTATGTATAGTGCGGGAATGACGCTGCGTATGCTCCGTTTTGTAGCTATGTTTTTTGCAGCAGTCTTTGGATTATATGGAGTTGTATTATTTTTTCTTTTCCTGAGTGCCCATTTAATCAAGCTAAAAAGCTTTGGCATACCCTATCTTGGCATGTTTATACCGTATAAGACTAAGGATTGGAAAGATTTTATATTCCGTATGCCACTGCAATTTCTAACAGGTCGTCCTACCCTGTTGAAGCCGAAGGACCCCCGACGCAAAGGGTGAGAGATCTAAGTAAAGGAGGAAGAGAATATGAGTGCCGAGGTGAAGGATCGAATTACTGCTGTTCAAGCGACAATCATACTAGCCAATTATACTATTGCGGCAGGGATAATTACACTTCCTCGGACGATTGTAGAGGCTAGTGAAACTCCAGACGTGTGGATCTCCGTTTTTTTAGGGGGAGTAATTACCTTTTTAACAGGTTTAATTATAGTGAAACTTAGTCAACGGTTTCCAGGTCAAACTATCTTTCAATTTAGCGGGAAAATCATTGGCAAGCCACTTGGAGCCATTCTCTCTATATTAGTGGTTTTTTATTTTCTATGCATCGCCAGTTTTGAAGTGCGTTCCGTGCAGGAGGTGACCTCTTTTTTTCTGCTGGAGGGAACACCTCCTTGGGCTATTGTTGCCATATTTATTTGGATAGCCTTCTATTTATGCAGAGGAGGACTTAATGCCATAACTAGCATGTGTAGGTTGATTGTTCCGATTACTTGGACAGTTTTTGTTGGAGTATGCTTGCTTAGTATTGAAGTTTTCGATATCGATAATTTGCGGCCTTTCCTTGGAGATGGTTTAGGACCGGTATGGAAGGGCATCAGGCCGACCATTCTGACTTTTACTGCTGGTGAAGCGATGCTATTCGTTGTTGCCTTTATGGATAAGCCACAAAAAGCAGTAAAGGTAATTATTGCAGGAACTTGTATATCAACATTCTTTTATCTTTTAGCCGTTGTAATGACTATTGGTGCGTTTTCTATAGATGGAGTGGTCACAAGAACTTGGCCATTTCTTGATCTAGTGCGAAGCTTTGAGGTGAATTATCTTATTTTTGAGAGGTTTGAATCGCTACTGCTGGTAATCTGGATTATGCAAATTTTCTGCACCTTCTGCATCACTATTTATGCTGCTGCTTTGGGAGTTTCTCAAATATTTCATAAACGATTTAATAGCTGCTTATTGGCTATACTTCCAGTAGCCTATGTAGTTTCCAGAATGCCACCAAATGTGAATGCTCTATTTGCATTAGGAACAGTCGTAGGTAATTGGATGATCGTTTTATTTGGATTAATTCCATTGCCGCTGTTGATCATCGCACATTTCCGGAGGGCGGCTTCATGAAAAAATGGAGAGTGTCGATTACATTTCTTATATTATGTACTTTGTTGACTGGCTGCTGGAGCAGCACACCTGTTGAGGAGTTAAGTATGGAGATTGGTGTTGCCCTGGACAGTGCGGAGGAGACAGGGGATGAGGAGGCAACCCAGCAAGGAGGCGGGAGAAATCCTATGCCTGCCCAAATAATGAGTACCTACCAGTTTACGATTCCTCAAGGCTCAGGAGGGTCAGGTATGAAGTCTGGGGCTTCCCCATCCTCAACCAGAAATTACTATAACATGAGTGAAGTAAGTGATTCGATGTTTGAAGCATTACGGGCACTTTCACTGCGTACTAGACGTACTCCGATCGGACATCACCTTAAGGTCATTGTGATCGGTGAGAAGCTTGCACGTTCTACCAAGTTTTCTGAGTTAATTGATTTCTTTAGCAGGGATAACGATATCCGTCCCAGTGTTCTACTATATGTCAGCAAGGGAAAAGCCAAAGATGTATTGGAAAATGCGCTGCCGGGCCAAACCCCTTCATTTGTATTAGAGGGGATTTTTGTGAATAGAAGTCGGAGCACGAGGATATGGGAGCCGGTTTCAATAGCTAAAGTGGCGGGTCCTTTGCATGGTAAAAGAAGTTTCATGTTGCAGAATGTAATTTCTTTAGAAAAAGAGAAGGAGACAAAGCTGGATGGAGCAGGCGTAATTAAAGGGAAAACGGGAAAGCTCGTTGGTTTTTTAGATGCATCGGAGCTGGAAGGTATGGTCTGGCTGACTGGAAAGGGAGAGGGGGGTGCTCTCAAAGCATACGACCCGTCTAACAATAAGCTCATTACCTATGAAATCAAATCCCTGGGTAGTAAGTATAAAGCTAATGTGAAGGATGGGAAGATCTCTTTTCATGTGAAAATAGAATCTACGGGGAGATATGGTGAGGCTTTTGCCAAGAGTGCAAAGAAGTTACATGACGGCATTGTAAAGGAGGATAAAGCAGTGCTGGAGAAGCATGTCTTAGACATGCTTCAGGTCACTGTGAAAAAAATGCAGAAGGAGCTGCATACAGAGGTTGCAGGTTTCGGCAACGCTTTGCGTATTCAACATCCAGCCGTATGGCGGAGCGTAGAGGATAACTGGGATGAAACCTTTAGCGAGATTCCGATTACCTATGAAGTGAAACTGAATATTGAAGAGTATGGTGCATCAGATACAACGGCTGAATAGAAAGGACCATTTGCAATGTTGTATGGAGCTACTTCGTTTGTGTCTGGATAGGAATGACATCATTATGATGCAGTGCATCGAGCACTTCATCCTTTAATTGCGATGTGAAGGCGTTCCATGCTTTTTTACCGATGTCCAGCTCTTCACGTCCAATAGCATTCAGTGTTTCCAGCCATAGACGTTTGTCGTTAATCAGCCCAAGTTGATCTTGAATCTCCTTATAGATCTCCTCATGCGCATGAAATTTCTGATTTAACGCAAAATCGGCCGCACTCGCGGTATAACGCAGTTCCTTAGCAGCGATTCTTAGCTGGTGCAAAGCGTCGAAGGCTTCTTTAGATTCGGCATTGTCTTCATGGAAAATAGCTTTACAGGTTTTTTTCTTCTGCTCATAAGCGATCTCAAGCTCACGCATAACAACGTTAACATTCTTTTTGGCGGCTAGGGCTTCAAGCTGCTCGCTTAGGAAGGTCTTCCACTTTTCCTCGAGGTCTTCATTGATTAGTTCAGGCAGCTCCTTAGCGAGCTTCTTGCGGTAAGTTTTGCGCTTATCCTTTTGGTAAGCAATCACTGCCTTTAACAGGTCTGCAGTTTTGGAATCTCCGTTCTCCTTCGCTTGCTTGCGCTTGTTCTTGAAAGATTCTATTAGAACATCTGCATCTCTCACTTTACCTAATCTCTTTTGCGCTTTTTTGAAAATAGGGTACAGGCCTGAAGTGTGCCGCGGATCAAGAATGGATAATAGACTTAGCAGCTTACGGCAGTTCACTCTTGCCTGGTGGATATCTTCATCAGCGAATTTATTTAATGCGTCATGGCTGTAATCCCAAAAGTTGATATAAAGGTGGTTAAGGGCTTGTTCCCATTGCTTTGTTTTGGTTAGCTGTCGTTCTTTGGTCAGCTTGTCTCCTGTCATGCAGCATCACTCCTTAACGTTTGGGATAGCATGAATTTAGGGCTTCCCCTATTATGCTCTGGGGTAAGTCCATTTACTATAAGAATAGCGTTATCATAACCTCATTTCAATTCTCTACTCACAGCATGGAGACAGATCGGTTACAATATTACTATCATTATTTATACGGATAGGCTTGGATCTTTAGCTGGTAGAGAATAGCAGGTCTCGTGGCTCATATTCGGGAAAGAGGGGCTTTGGTGGATACTCGTGAGTATGATTCAATATTTAGTAAACTTCCTTCAGAAATGGGGCTCTTTCAACATCTGAGTGCAAGGGATGAGAGCAAAGGTACAGAAGCAGGGAGCTTAGAGGATATGCTGGTCCCATTCGCTTTTGAGGAAACCTTATGCCGGGATGTTGGAGCGGGACTTATACCTCCTAGCTTACATCTGTGGAGTCATTCTGGTGGTGTAGCGCTTGGACTTCGGGACAGTAAGCTACCGTGTGCAGCTCAGGCGATGCTCACGCTTGAGGAGCAAGGGATTAGAACGGCGGTTAGGCATTCCGGCGGGGCTGCGGTGCCTCTGGATGCAGGGATCATTAATGTTTCTCTAGTTCTGCCCAAAGGACGTGGAAAGCTGGACTTTCATGATGACTTTAGGCTCTTGGCTGCTTTGATCACGGAAGCGGTTGCTATAAGTCATCCACAGGCTGCGGCGCAAATTGAGGCTGGTGAGATTGTTGGTTCTTACTGCCCTGGTGATTTCGATCTGGCCATTGGTGGCCGGAAGTTTTGTGGTATTGCTCAGCGTAGGCAGAACAATGCTTATTTTGTACATGCATTTGTTGTAGTTTCTGGCTCGGGACAAGAACGCGGTGAACAAATCCGCGATTTCTATGCGCGAGCCTCCGGAGGAGACTCCTCATTAGCTTATCCACGGGTTCGTCCAGAGACGATTGCTGGACTGGGTGAACTCGGTGGACCTGAAGTGGCGAAAGTGTTTGTGGAGGGGATTATTCAGGCTTTAATTCGTCGTGGGGTCTCTCTTAGAGCATCCCGCATTTTGCAGCAAGAGACAGGATACAGCTTGGACTATGATGATCCACGTGTGCTCGATGCAACGCGGGTGCTGCGCGAGCGGTATTCCTAAGGGCTGAGCATGGGTTGGAGTCTGTTAAAAAAGGACGTAACGGAAAGCTGGATAATGCCAGCCTACGTAACGTCTTTTTTAATATTCAACAATGACGCTCTTTTAATTATACAACTCAGGACGTCTGTCCGAAAAAATCGGAATTTGTTTCCTAATCTCACGCACCTGATGTAAATCGATCTCTCCGGTTAGAATTTCTTCCTCTTCAGAAGCCTCACACACAATATCTCCCCAAGGATCAATAATCATTGAATGCCCAGCAAAGATATTGGCAGGATCGCTGCCTGCACGGTTGCAGGCTACAACAAAACATTGGTTCTCGATGGCCCGGCTGATCAACAGCGCCCGCCAGTGGGACAATCTGGGCAGTGGCCATTCAGCGCAGACGAACAGGATTTCCGCCCCTTGTGCGGTATGGGCGCGAACCCATTCCGGAAACCGGATATCATAACAGATTAACCCTGCACATAACGTATCGTCTAATGTAAATAGTCCTTTGGCTTCTCCCGGCTGCAGATACAAATGTTCATCCATCAGCTGGAACAAATGCAGCTTGCTGTATTGTCCGACGAGCTCACCTGATCGATTAAATACATACATACGATTAGTTACACCAGTATCATTTCGGCTAGCGACAGAACCAGCGATGATATTGATGCTGTATTGTTTAGCCAAGCTGGAGATAAATGCCTTGGTAATTTCTCCTTCCGGATCGCCAATATCTTCTAAGCGAGTTAGATCATAACCAGTGGTCCATAGCTCAGGGAGAATCAGACAATCGGGGGCAGCGACAGCGGCTTCTTTTATTTTCTGGACAACAGCAGCATAATTCATAGCGGGATTGCCAAATGCTATATCCAGCTGAATCAGGGATATTCTCATAGGTATCCTCCTCTTTTGTTCAAGCGTATAGCACCGGATGAGGATAAGCAATGTTGATTTTTTAAAAATGATTTGATATATTAGTTGACGGGTCAATGATTATGCGTTAGTATAATTTCATACAAAACAATTGCATGCAATTAAATATAGAAAGGAGGTATATTTTGACGGAGTACTGTCCTGAGGAAGAACATATATTTGAACTGCTGCAGGCCTTAAACAAAGGAATCTCTCCAAAATTCGAACGTTGTGCAGGGATCAGTCCCACACGGCTTCGCCTCCTGCATGAACTGTTTCGGGTAGATGAAGTCAGCCAAATCAGTCTGCAAAAGGAAATGGATATTGATGCGGCAGCCGTCACCCGTCATCTGAAGGGATTGGAAGAGAGTGGCATGATCGCTCGCCGCAATAACCCAGCCGATAACAGGGTCACATTGGTCTCATTAACCGATCAAGGTCGGGAAAGAATGGTTAAATATAGCGAAGAGAAAAGGCGGTTTATCGCTACTCTGCTAACAGGTTTTAACGATCAGGAGCGAGCAGTGCTCATTGATATGCTCAATCGTCTGCAATCTAATATCATTCTGTTGTAACTTACAAAACACACTCAAAGGAGAATTAATCATATGAACGCTACACAAACAAATGATTTTCAAGAAATTATTACAGGACGCCGCTCTATCCGCAAATATGATCCATCCGTTAAAATCAGCAAAGAAGAAATGACACAGATCCTTGCCGAAGCTACACTTGCTCCATCTTCAGTGAACATGCAGCCTTGGCGTTTTCTGGTCATTGAAAGTGACGAAGCTAAAGCTACCTTAGCGCCTCTCGCTCGTTTTAATAACGTACAAGTAGAGACTTCTGCGGCTATGATTGCCATCTTTGGTGATTTGAACAACTTCGATTACGCTGAAGAAATTTACGGTACGGCTGTTGAACGTGGACTTATGCCTGCTGAAGTAAAAGAAAATCAATTAACCAGATTATCCGCTCATTTCGCTAACCTGCCACGGGAAATTAACAGAGACACCGTGCTTATCGATGGCGCACTTGTTGCTATGCAGCTGATGCTGGTTGCTCGTGCACATGGTTACGATACAAACCCAATTGGTGGATTTGAAAAAGACCAAATCGCTGAAGCGTTTGGTATGGAAAAAGATCGTTATGTTCCTGTAATGCTGCTCTCCATTGGTAAAGCTGTTGATGCAGGTTACCCCTCTGTTCGTCTGCCTATCGATAAAGTTGCTGAGTGGAAATAATTATTAAAGTTAGTAAAACGCGCTACCATAAACACTAATCTTAGGAGGAATATACAATGATCATTATTCATGCTGTACTTAAAGTTAATCCAGAGCGTCGTGAACAGTTTTTGACGGAGTCTAAAGCATTACTGGCTGCTACTCATGCTGAAGAGGGTAACCTTTCTTATGAGCTATATGAGAATGCTGGAGAAGCCAACTCATTTATTATGATTGAGCAATGGCGTGATGCTGAAGCAGTATCCAGCCACAATACGAGCGCTCATTTCACTGCTTTCTCAGCTAAAGCCGGCGAATTCTTGGCTGCTCCTCTAGATGTTAAAGTATTTAGCGCAGAACAGGTAAAATAAGCTGTCTCCATTCTTAGCGAATTCTATTTAAACCTAAACAGGGATGATCCATAGCCATAAAGGCTGTGGGGCATCCCTATTTTGCATTTCACCCCGTTTATAAAAAGGAGATCTAGGGTATCTATCCTTACCTTGATTCAAAGGCATGCAATATAAACGATGGGGGACTTTACATATGAAGACACAGAGAAATATGATTGATTTCTTGAATTATTATCTATCCGGTGGATCGCTTGCCCGTATTATGGGTGTAGCAGGAGAAGAGGTGGAGCGTAAGCTTGAGGGGATAGACCTAGAGGCTGCCAGAGCCTATCGTCAGACGCTTGGCGGAGTCATTACGACAAGTCAGCAGCTATTCCAGCTTCCTGGATTTAGCCCAAGCTTCCTGGAACAACTTACTGAAGTATTGGGCAGACTAGACTCAGGCAAGCTAAAGGTTCTGGCTCCGCAGACTACGTGGAATAATCAAGTAACACCTTACGTGAATGGTCCGGAGTGTCTAGGAATGATATTAGAGGAGATCAGAAAAGCGCAGCATTATATCCACCTGTCTGTCATGCTTTTTTTTAATGATCGCTCGGGCAATCTGGTTGCAGATGAACTGTTTTATGCTCTTAAGCGTGGCGTTAAGGTAAGGGTTATGGTCAATTACACATTGACGGCTTTGGGGTACGGAAATAATCTGGAGTACGGCCAGTTCTCCAAGATTGCTGATCAGCTTGAGAATGCAGGCGCCAAGCTGCTGAATACCTTCAATTCGTATTATACAGCCATTGAATGGCGGGTGAAACGAAAGGCGCTGGAGCAAGCGGGAGTGCCGGAAAGTATCCTGTTTCTGCAGGATAAAGTGCAAGAGGATGTTGAGGTCACAGGACTGAATGTCATCGATCATCGGAAGTTTATGGTCATAGATGGGGTAACCTCGATTATAGGCAGTGTAAATATTGGTGACCAATATACGTATGAGACCCCAGTGCAGGCATCCTCTGCAATGAGTATAGATGGACATCCACAGGGGATTCCTAGTAAAGAGGCTGAGTGGCATGATGGCTGCTTCCGGATTCGCGGCGCTGCAGCGCAGCCTTTGAATGCGATGTTCTATTCTCGCTGGCTGCTTCTAGGCGGAGATCATTTTGATGTGAATGATGTCTTTTATTATCCGGATGTGGATTATCATTTTGGTGAGGAAGAATGTACGCTGTTAGCAAGCTTTCCAGGTAACCCGGTTAACCTGATTCAACAATATTATCTGGATTTAATTACTTACGCGGCAGAAGAGACTATCATCGTGAATCCTTATTTGATTGATCAGGATTTTTGGGATCGGCTTGGGCTGCTTGGTCCGGAATGCTCGTGTAATTTGAACATTTGTAACCCGCTGGAGGTTAATGATCATCCTACAAATCGCGCGGCGGTAAGAGGCAATATGTATATGCCGTTTATTAACGGTGTTTCCTTCTATGACTACAGTGCCACCGGTCGATTTTCCCATTGGAAAATTACCTATGATCATAGATCACAAGCCGTTTTTCATGGTTCATATAATATCAACGAAAGAAGTGCCTGCCACGATTTTGAGCTGGGAATGCTGGTAAAAGGGGAGGCCTTTGCAGAGCAGATAAAGTCTATGATCGATTATGACCTGAGTGTCTCGCGGAAGATTACCAGTAAAAGTGAGTTCTTTAAGCATCCTTGGTTACACCCTAGTACTTATCTGAATAAGGCAACCCAGAATTATACTTGATAAATTGGGCTGATTCTCATGATATAATGATCGTTATAAATCATTAGGGTGGAGTATGGGCTATGCAAATCAAAATTACAAAAAGTGGTTTGAAAAAGGACGAGGTATTTTTTCTCACAGAATTTGGGGAGGGCCGGGGAATCTGGTGTGGTGCTCCTGTGAATCCAGGGGTAGAAATGGATGTGGAATTCGAGCTTTCGGAGCTGCTTATGAGGTGGGTGGATATCCATCCTGTGCCTGCAGGTGAGTTCAACATCAGGCTCGAACAGGATAGGGTTATTTTTACGGGCGTGTTGGAGAATATTGAAGAAGATGGCACAGGATTTTTACGAATAGGTGAAGGGTTAGTGATGTTCGAGTGTCTCGGTGAACCTATGGCACTGGGTGTGTTCGTAGAATTGCAGGTCCGTGATGTGCGAATCTATCCCTTCAGTATTTGACGCTTCTTAGGGACTAAGATAACATACAAAGATAACATTAGATTCAGAAAGTTAAGCATGAGGAGTAGAAAGCTATGAACACCGAAATTCAGCAATTTAAGACCGAATTCTTCAAGGCGCTGGCTCATCCGATGCGTATTCGTATTCTGGAGCTGCTTAGCGAAGGTGAGAAGAATGTGAATGAACTGCAGGCTATTCTCGGCTCGGAAGGTTCTGCTGTATCCCAGCAGCTAGCTGTTTTACGCGCCAAAAATGTAGTAACCAGTGTGAAAGAAGGCACCACAGTCATTTATGCCTTACGTGATCCTCTGATCAAGGACCTTCTGGTTGTGGCCAAACAAATATTTGATAACCATCTCGTGAATACCATTTCATTGCTGGAAGGCATGCGCGGCGAGTGAAAATGGAATAGATTAACGTTATTTTGGCGTTGACAACAGTCGCGTCCTAGAGTAATGTTCTTCTTATATTCAAATAATCAGATATTTAAAGAAAAGAAGGTTTGAACATGACAGGGCGGGGTCGTTATAAAGGCTACAACATGAACGCTTTTCGCAAGGATTTGATATCAGGGACAATCGTCGGGGTTATTGCCATTCCTTTAGGGATGGCATTTGCTATTGCTTCTGGTGTAAAGCCGGAATATGGCATTTATACGACAATCGTTGCCGGCATATGTATTTCATTGTTCGGGGGATCGAAATTTCAGATTGGTGGACCGACAGGTGCATTTATTCCTATCTTGTTTGCCATTGGGATGCAGTATGGTTATGAGAACCTGCTGTTAGCGGGGATGATGGCGGGGGTTATTTTAGTCCTCATGGGATTGTTAAGGCTGGGTGTACTGATTAAATTTATTCCGAAGCCGGTCACGATTGGTTTCACAGCCGGAATAGCGGTTATTATCTTCACCGGACAGATTGCTAACTTCCTTGGGTTAAGGGATATTGAACGACACGAGAGCTTTGTAGATAACATGAAAGAAATTGGACTTCATCTATCGACGATCAATGGATATAGTATCCTGACCGCCGCGATTTGTCTGGCCGTTGTTATCCTAGCGATTCGCTTCGCTCCGAAGGTGCCGGGTTCATTGGTCGGTCTTCTTTGTGCAACTGTCATAGCAGCGTTATTTTTTAGCGGTAAGGTGACTACGATTGGTTTGGCCTATGGGAATATCCCTAATACATTGCCAAGCTTCCGTTTTCCGACCATTACCTGGGAGCGGATTACACTGCTGATTCGTCCGGCCTTTATCATCGCGATGTTGGGTGCTATTGAATCCTTATTGTCAGCTGTCGTAGCTGATGGGATGACGAGCAGCCGCCATAACAGCAACCGTGAACTGATTGGTCAGGGAATCGCCAATATTGCAGCTCCATTGTTTGGAGGAATTCCAGCCACAGGTGCCATTGCCAGAACCGCCACAAATATCAAAAGCGGCGCAGTTTCTCCGATCTCAGGGATCGTTCATGGGGTAGTGGTATTCCTAATTCTTCTGTTGTTTGCACCCTATGCTTCTAGTATTCCGTTGGCAGCGATGGCTCCTATCTTGATGGTAGTAGCTTGGAATATGAGTGAGCGTAAACAATTTCTTCATTTGCTTAAAATCAAAACAGGTGATTCTTTGGTATTATTCATCACCTTCTTGTTGACGATATTTGCAGATTTAACGCTGGCCGTAGAGGTGGGATTGATTCTTGCGGTGATTTTGTTTGTGAAACGGATGGGAGAGGTTCATCTGGTATCCAAAGTATTGCCTGATCCTAATTCCGTCAAGGTAGGAGCACATATGGTAACGGAGAGTCATGATTGTCCGCAGATTGGGATTTATACCGTGGAAGGGCCGCTGTTTTTTGGCGCTGCGTATAGATTTGATGACACCATGCCGGGTTATGGCTCCGATCAGCCGAAAATTATATTAATGCGGATGGGAAAAGTGCCATTCATGGATACTACGGGTGAATCCAATCTGGCGGAGCTGGTGCGGCATCTCCATGCTGTTGGAGGGAAACTGATGATCTCCGGTGTTCAGCCGCAGCCGCTTGAGCTACTTAAGAGAACCGGGCTATATGACAAAATAGGAGAGGCACAGTTCTATCATCATACCGGTGAAGCGATCAATGAAGCTCTTAGCAGTATTAATCACAATAAATGTATCGGATGCAGTCATGCGGCGTTTAGGGAGTGTACGGCATTATCCTGTCAGGAGGATGCAGGTGGACTACGAGGTCTGACAGGACGCAAGAAGCCAGCATTGCCTCTGAACTAATCAGCGGTACTTGAGCTTAATAAATAAAGTCGGCCTGGGCGCTATTCTTGCGTCTGGGCTTTTGTATTAAAATTGGACTTCGGAATTCTGAATTTGTACAATTAGGTATAAGTTTAATGTAATCAATATCGATAAGGAGAATATAAGCTCATGAAGGAATTGAATTATCCGAAGGTGTTTATGCTCTTGGCGGGATTGTCTGTCGCTACATTGGCGGTATATCGTGTAGTGTCACTTCAGACGGATTCGTTTTACGGTTTTTTAATTTGGAATTTGTTCTTAGCTTGGATTCCATTTTTATTCTCCATGGCTGCTTATGAGCTAGACAAAAGGAAGATAGGCGGTTTATTACTTCTTCCTTTGGGTGTCGCGTGGCTGCTGTTCTTTCCCAACGCGCCTTATCTCATGACTGACCTGGTGCATTTAACGGTAAGAAAAAGTAGATATATCGTGGAGGGAGCCATTCAGAATCGCTACTGGTATGACTTGGTCACTCTTTTATTGTTCACCTGGAGTGGATGGTTGACCGGGTTCTTCTCATTGTATCAGTTCCAGACGGTCATTTATCGTAAAAGCAACCTGCTGTGGTCATGGGTATTCGTGCTTGCGGCATGTATGCTCGGGGGATATGGTGTACTGCTTGGCCGAGTCTACAGACTCAATAGCTGGGACGTCCTGACGGACAGGCATCAGTTGTATCAACTTGTTCTGGATAGCCTGAATCTCCAGTCCGTATTTTTCAGCTTGTTCATTGCCTTTGTCCTGCTGGTCATTTACGCGACGATGTATTGTCTACTCAATGCTCTTGGCACCGGAGAAAGACGAAGAGTTACCAGAGGGTACTAATCGGTACACTCCGGCTCAAACTGGAATTGCTTCAGATCTACCACACCTTTTTCATTAAAACTAACTCCCTCTCCCTGTAGATAGAGCCTCTGGAGGGAGTTAGACTCATCCTCAGTTAGTGCGATCATTCCTTTAGCATTAATGACCCGATGCCAGGGCAGCTTATATTTTTTGCTCATGGAATGAAGGATGCGAACGACCTGCCTCGCTCCTCTTGGGCTGCCTGCCGCGCGGGCAACTCCTCCGTAAGTCATCACTTTACCTTCTGGTATAGACTGTATGATATGAATAACTCTCTCAGTAAATGGTGTCATAGCAAGCTCAAGCTCCTATATCTTATTTTTATCCAATGAACAACAGATAAATCAATTCTAAACGAAACGGGGGACGAACAGGAGGATTTTTTGAGAATAGCAAAAAAGGGGTTGCAAAGCAATAAATACGCGTGGTATATTTTAACTGTAAAAATAATCTAAACGTTTAACAACGTGATTAAAAGAGTTCCCATAATAAGATAGGAGAAGGTGTAATGAGGAAAACCAGCATTAAAGACATAGCCGCAAAGGCTAATGTTTCGATTGCTACAGTCTCCTATGTGCTTAATGGTACCCGCAATGTACGTTCCGATACAAGGGAACGAGTTGTTGCAGCCATTGAGGAGTTGAATTATAAGCCGAATGCTATTGCGAAGAGTCTCAAACTCAACCGTACGAATACAATAGGTGTTATTGCAGAAGATGTGACGGTATTTAACACCCCCGATATTATCGATGGAATTAATGATTTTGGAGATCGTAATGATTTGCATATTTTACTGGTGAATCTTCGTTTGGACAAGCGTATCGGCCGTAACTTCTCGAATACGGAGGACTATCGAAAGTATGCCGCTAATGCGGTTGCCGAACTGCTCAGTAATCAAGTGGATGGGATTATTTATATCGGTGTTCATCCCCGTGATTTAACGGGTTTAATCGATACGGAAGGTAAGCCTATTGTGTATACCTACTCTTACACACAGGACGATATCTCTATCCAGTATAATGATGAGCAAGCTGCTTACCAAGCCATGTCCTACTTGGTTAACCAAGGACATAGCAGAATTGCTGTAATCAGTGGTTTGATGGATTCAATCCCTTCCAGATTAAGACTGAACGGTTATTACAAGGCCGTTACTGAATATCAATTACCGTTCGATCCACTGTTAATTAAGATGGGAGACTGGGAGAGGGAATCAGGGTATCGTCTTACCTCCGAGTTGCTCGCTTTGCCGGAGCCTCCAACCGCGATTCTTTCCATGAATGATGTAATGGTTGTAGGTATTTTGCAGGCGGCAGAGGAAAAAGGGTTTAAAATACCGGATGATCTGTCGGTTGTCGGTTTTGATAATCGTGAATTCAGTGATTACTTACGCCCGCGTATAACAACAATGGGACTTCCGCTACATGAGATGGGCTATCAAGCTATTGAGGTTTTGTTCAATTTAATCAAGGGGACGAAGATGGATTCACTGACCATGCCGGAGTGCCGGTTGATCGAACGTGATTCTGTGGCTACGTTAAAAAATGCTGTGAGACAAAAATAAGTTTCACAGCTCCTTTTTCCTCATAAATCTAAACGTTTAACTTAAAATATTGAAGAGGTGCTAGGCAATGACGATTCTAGGCAACGAAAATTTCAGGATGGAGTTAAGCGACCGCGGAGCACTTCAGTCTCTGATATTACAAGGCGACCCTAGTGAAATGAATTGGGTAGTTGATCCGTCTTATTTGAAAGAGGCAGGTTATGCGGATACAGATAAGCTATTCGGAGAATGGACAATAGAGCTAGACGGGAATATCATAAAAAGCACTGATCTGTTGCCCAAAATCACACCAGAAGGAAAAAACCGTGTATTTGTGGATTTTGAAGGTGCGCCGATTGCAATCAGACTTACATATTCTTTGGAAGATGAGCGACTAAGATGGACTATTGAAGCTATGAACCGATCAACACAGTCTGTAAGAATTAATGGACTTCATGTGTGGTTTTCGCTCGCTTATGTCATGTACCGAGATGAAAATGTGCAGCGCAATATGAGTCAGTCCTGTGCAGTATTCCCCCATCTTGGTGGAGATTTCGCTAAAATTGCTGCCATTCGACGGAGCAACGAAGCACCACATCTGGGTGTTTATGGTGTTCAGGGCAGAACAGTAACCGTAGGTACTTATTGTAGTTATAAGAATCGTTTTCTTGAGCAGGTTTCCCCTTCTTTGGATGGTCTGCTGTATCATCGGCTATCGTTGGTGGAGGACGGATCATCTATGACCGAATCTGCAGCTGCCGACTGGATATATGGTGGCGCTTACAGTCCGCTGGATCTTGACGCTGGAGAAACCTCCAGCTGGGAATACATATTCCATCCCTGTCAGAATCGAGATGATTTCTATAGGCAGGGTATGGCCTATGGACATCCGCGCTGGAGCTATACGCCTGTATTAACCCGGGGAGGAAGGTTCGAAGCTGTTGTTGATCTGCCGCAGGGCCAGGCTCTACGTGAGCTGCGTTTGTATAGCACTTCAACGGCAACGGAGCTGATCCGCCAGGAGAATATTACGAACGAAGCTGTACGGTTGGAGTCAGGCAGCAGCTACACTATATCTTTACAGCGTTTGGAGCCGGGAGAACATAAGCTGGAGCTGGGGCTAGAAGATGGACGGACCGATATCCTGGTCTGGAATGTACTGGAGTCGATTGACCTGATTCTGGAAAAGAGAGCCGAGTGGTTGGTAAATAACAACTTTGGAGGGACAGGTGAGGCTGAGAGGCCATATGCCTTCCGTCCGCTATCGAATCAGGGAGAATCGCTGGGTAAGGTTGCTTTTCTTCTGATGAAGAATAGCATGGCCAAGGCTGTCCCCGAACAAGTAGCTAAGGCCGAGATTGCCGCAGTATTGGATGTGAAGGAGCATTGGTTTGAAGGCGGAGATTTCAATCATCCGCGTCCCTTGTATGGAGAATTCTACCGCATTTATGATCTGGATTATATTGGGCATGTCTTTTATCTATTGTCACGAATGGATGGTTCATTACTTAAAATTCATTCTCCTAGAGAATATCTACAATGGGCTGCCGAAATCATGTGCCTTCGCCTAGACCCTGATCGGCATAGTGGGCAGCGTGAGCAGGATGAGAGCCGTCTAAATGGTATATTTGTGCTCTATATTCTTGATTTATTAGAGGCACTGAAGCAGAGCGGTCTTTCAGAAGAGTATAAAAGTCTACTTACCTTATGGGAGCAATTTGGCAGAAATCTGGAGACAGGGATACAGCAGTATGAGGGAGCTATAACGGAGCATTTTTACGATAATGCAGGATTTGGTCCTACCTGTGAAACATTGTGTCACCTTGGAAATAAAGAGGAGGCTCAGCGTTATGGGCAACTAATTCTGGCAAATATCGGATTCAGCAATGATTACAGAGTGCAGAATCCGGATCGCTGGTGGGAAGCTTTGTCGTATATGATTCATTCCCTTTGGGGTGGATTGGTAGCAGGAGCATCCCGGGTTGCCTATGAATTCCTTGGAGACCCTGAATATTTGGAAGCCGCTTACCGTTCTTCGATGGCAGTATTCAATTGTTACGATTGGAATGTACGCTCTACTCCACGCCGTTTGTTGCCTGGAGAGGCAGCCTCTACATATAGTGTGGCAGCTCCTAACCTGAACATGCCAGAATTGTCGCGAAACCGTTTTGGGCAATCCGTATTTGTGGGGGCAAGTGATTCCTTGTTTGCTTCGCTGTTCTCGGGTGTGACAGGAGATGATTGGGATATGGGGGAGGAGCTAGTGGCCTATCTAATGGGCTTCGGGACAACCACATATTTGTACAGGGATCCACGCGGAAAGATGCGCTGTATTAACGGTTATATTGAAGAAGACTCGGAGGGCTGGATCGTAACAAGTTACGCTGCATATCCGTCAAGATATGTGCTGCTTGAGGATAAGCTCGAATATCGCACAACTGAGGGGATACTAGAGTCTCGCGTAAGACTGGCAGGCGGAGGAATATTCAGCCCTTGTCTGTAATCGCTAAGAATGACAAACCATGATGATTTTAGGCTAAAGCTTTAAATGCTTGGCTTGAAATAAATAGATATGAAAAAAAGGGAGGCAACAAACATGAAGTTTGGAAAACGTACTCTAGTTCTATCTTTAGCATCAATGATGGTTTTTTCCGCACTGGCTGGCTGTTCGGGCAATTCCAACAACGCGGCTCCAAAGGCATCTGAAGGGTCTGGAGCAGCCAACAAAGAAACTACGCCTGATAAAGATGTAACCTTGGAATTATTGTATTGGGGTGATGATGTACAGAAAAAGCTGGTAGAAGCGGCAGCAGAAAAATATACAGCCGACACCGGAGTGAAAATCAATGCACAAGTACTTCCAGCAGATGGCTCCTTTGATACATTTATTCAGACCCGGCTCGAATCCGGTGAACTTCCAGATATCAGTTATATGGGTGAAGGCGATATCCAAAAGTACAATGAAATGGGAATTATCGAAGATATCAGCGATTTATTAGCGGACGGAAGCATTCCTGAAAAACTATCAGCGATTACAATCCATTCACCTGAGCAAAAAGTGATCGGAGTCGGCCTATCCAACCAGTTGGAGCTGCTTTACTATAGCAAGTCCAAATTTGATGCAGCAGGCCTTGAATATCCACCCTCCAAAGTTGAAAATGCGTGGGATTGGGATACATTCGTAACAAACGCGAAAAAGCTAACGACAGATACTAAAGGAAAAACAGCGGCAGATGAAGGCTTTGATGCTGCTCTGACCGAGAACTACGGGCTTGGTATGACAGCGGGACGGGAGTTCCACCACTTCTGGGCAGCTTATGCCAACGGTGGCGGGATTGTTTCCCCGGATGGAAAGGAGTTTCAATGGGATTCTCCCAAAACGGTTGATGCGATCCAGAAGCTAGCTGATCTCGTTAACAAAGACAAGGTTGCATCCGCTTTCAATTACACTTGGAATTCCGGAATTGGTTCTGCGGTAGACGCTTTGAGTGGTGGTTATGCCATGGCAATCAGCGGCTCTTGGGATCTAGCTAATATCAAAGGTAATGAAGATATCGGCGTTGGCGTTCTGCCTAAGATGGAAAAGGCAGTAACGATGAACTGTGGTGCTCCGCTTGTTGTGTACAATACATCGAAGCACATTGAGGAAGCCAAGAAATTCTATGCTTACATGGTCAACCCTGAGAACAGTCTGGAGCTGCTGAAGAGTGGTGCGTGGTTGCCGAACCAGGCAGATTGGTATACCGATCCTACCTTGGTTGAAAAGTGGACCTCCGATCTTCCTGAAAGCGCAAAAGAAACTATCCTTAGTTATTCCACAACGAAAGACTCTATCGTACAATGGCCTGCATATTACGTTCCTGCCTACCTCAAGATGAATACTGAATATGAGAAATCTATTGATCAGGCGTTGGCAGGTAAGAAAAGTGTTAAAGAAGTCTATGACGCGATCATGCCAGCGATCAAGCAGTTGTTCGAAAGCGGCAAGGTTTCCTAATTAGAGCTTATATTTGAAAAGAGGGCTATTGCTTATGAACCCAGAGAGCAAAACCGAAACGGCTGCGGTCTATGTTAAAAAGCATGCCAGAGGTGTCACCAAAGAGGCGGTGGCTGGATATTTGTTTGCAGCACCGGCCATTATTGGATTTTTGGTATTGACGCTTTATCCGATGTTGGCCAGTTTGTTTTACAGCTTTCATAAAATAACGATTATGAGCGGAAGCCAAGTTATGGAGTGGATTGGACTGGATAATTTCCGGTACATATTCACCAATACCAGCTCCGAATTCAAGAAATCCATAACGGTAACCTTGATTTATGCCTTCATTAACGTGGCGCTTGTAATCACCTTTTGTCTGATTGTTGCACTCTTATTGAACCGTAAATTTATCGGCAGAAACTTGATGCGGGCTATATTCTTTCTGCCGTCTGTAGTTCCGATGCTGGCGACAACAATTGTGTGGCAGATGCTTCTACAGAACCAAGCCAAGGGTGGATTGCTTAACTGGATTTTATTGCAGATAGGAATTGCCCCTGTTGATTTCCTGACAGATCCCATCCGTATTTTTGAGACATTGTTTATCATGAGCTTGTGGACCTGTGGTGGGACGATTGTTGTGTTCATCGCTACGCTGCAGGATGTTCCGGGAGAATTGCTGGAAGCTATCGAGATGGACGGGGGAAATGCTTGGCACAAGTTCCTCAAAGTAACCTATCCGACGATCAAGCCTGTCCTCTTTTTCCAATTGATTATGTGCATGATGACCTCTATCCAGATTTATACGCAAAGTGTGGTGTTGTCCAGAAATGGTGCACCCGATCGGATGACTTATTTTATCAACGTTATGATCTATGACCATTCATTTGTTCAGGTAGGGATGCGCGGTTTGGCGTCTGCTGAGGCATGGGTCGTCTTCCTAATCACTATGGCCATTACTGGTGTGCTGTTCTACTTCCAGGGCGCATTTAAAAGGGACGATTCGATGGGCAAAAGAAAGAAGGCGAGATAATGGCGGCTACCGCAATTATGAATTATACAAGTATCCAGAAAAAAAAGAAAAGAGCTAAAGCCATTAATACCGGGCTGATTCTGCTCTCCTGTCTGCTAGCAGTGGTGTTTGCTTTTCCGCTTTATTGGCTGCTGCGAGGTGCCTTCGTGAGCCATACAGAAATACTGGCGCGGCCGCCTGTGTTTTTCCCTGAGTCACTAAATGTCGATAATTTTCGGCTTGGGTTGGAACGTATTCAGTTCCTGCGGCAGCTCTGGAATTCAGTTTCGATTGTAGTTCCTTATGTGATCGGGACGGTGCTGACGACAAGCTTTGCGGGGTATGCCTTTGCTAAGCTGAACTTTCCGCTGCGCGGGATGTGGTTCGTGCTGGTCATCAGTACGATGATGCTGCCTAGTGCCGTAACCCTGCTGCCACAATATTCTCTGTACACTTCTTTGGGACTAGCTGGCAAACCTGCTCTTATTATTCCGGCCTTTTTCTGTGCAGGCGGCAACGCGTATTTTGTCTTTTTGCTCCGGCAATTTTTCATGACGATTCCACTAGAACTCAGTGAAGCTGCCAAGATTGACGGTGCGGGTTATTTCCGTATCTACTCCCGCATCATGCTGCCGCTTATACGTCCCGCAATGATTGTTGTGGCGTTGTTCAGCTTTATCAACTGTTGGAATGAATTTTTCTACACTATGATTTATTTGAAGACTGAAGCAGATTATACGCTGCCTATGGGCTTGTATATTGTGAACGGGATGCGCATTCCGAACTATGAACAGGTCATGGCACTGGCGCTCGTCGTTACAGCTCCTTGTCTAGTATTTTTCTTGATCGGCAACAAATATTTTGTTGAGGGCATTACATTAACAGGAATCAAGGGATAAAAAGGAGGAATTCATCCAAATGACAAGTCATAAATGGCCCAGAAGAGCTTCTGTAGCGGCATTATGCGCGGCTGTGGTATTAAATGCAGGGATTGTTCCCGTATCGGCTAACTACACGACTGATTTCTATCATGAAGGTGTAGGCACCGATTACGGGCAGGCGAAGTGGAAGGATAATTCTATTGTTAAGGAAGGCGTTAATTTCAGCGATGTCACCGTCGGAGAAATGATGCAGGCAATTGAAGCTTTTGATTTTGAGGCTTTTGCAAAAGATAATTCCGATTTGCCTTGGCTTGACGCCTTGCTAGTTAACGAAGGTGTCATTCCGGATGATGTCAACGACGAAGTTAGCGCCAATACTCTGTTCAGCCGGGGAAGCGCTTTGTACATGAAGACTCAGGATAATACCAAGCTGGGTTTTGTGGGAACAGTGCATTACGCGGATACTTTGAACAAGGACACGATGTATAACATCACCCTTTCTACAGGAGACTTGGCGGAACAGAAAAATGTGCGGAAGAACTACCCGAGTCATGAGAATCAGACCTACACAAGCGGAGGCCTGGAGATTAACCAGCGGAAATTTATTTCCAGCTATAACAGTGCTGTAACGCTGCTTCAATTGAAGAATCCTACAGCCAGCGATATAACGTTGACGATGAAGGTTAAATCACCTTTCGTCTCAGCGGCTGAGGGTGATGAGCTGGTGGGTTACAGAGTGGCTGCTCCGCTAATGATAGGCAAAGCCGGGCAAAAGGTAGTTGAAGCAATGTCCTACGTGGATGTTCACCTGAGCGGAAACGGCATGATTCCTTCCGGAAATGAACTGGTTAGAGAGATTACAGTGCCCGCCGGTGGCTCCGTTGACCAAAAGGTAGTCATGGGCTGGCTCGCGGATGAAATACCGGGCTCAAAGCTGCATTATGAGAGCTTTAAGGCTGCTGACAGCAATGACACAGCCTTCTCTGCACAGGTGCGGGAGTACAACGAGTGGTGGGCAGAGAACATTCCATATATCGATGTTCCCGATGAGAATGTGAAGAAGGTACTTTATTATCGTTGGTGGTGTAACCGCTTTAATTTGCTGGATGCCAACATTCCGGGCAATGACTGGCAGTTCCCAATGAACATGGAGGGCGTTCTCGGCTACAACAACGGGATTACGGTCAGTGTACCTTGGGCGATGCAGGATCTGAAATGGCTGCGTGATCCTTCCTACTTGTATGGAACCTGGCTGGCTCAAGGGGAATATTCCGAGAATAAGAATTATAAAAATAATCCCGGACGTCCTAACATCTGGACCTGGGATATGATGCAGAACACGTCGCAAGTAGGCTGGGACGCTTACAAGATTTACGGTGGTGGTCAGGAAATATTGAAGAAGTTTGCTGATTTTTCTGCGACTGATGTTACCGGCACACTTGAACATTTTAAAGGCACTAATCCAAATCTTGTTTATTATAACCATGGTCCGATTACAGGTAATGACGGAGATACCGTATCCATGCACTGGAATGGCAGTGGTAACTATGCCCGCCTGGATGGTTCTTCTACTACCTACGCCAATGCAGTGGCAACAGCGAAGATGTACGAGCAGCTTGGAGATACTGCGGGTGCAGCTAAAATGAACACTGTGGCGCAGAATATTAAGAATTCAATTCTGAATGAGATGTGGTACGACAAGGCTGACTTTGATGGTGACGGTGTGGCAGATACGAATGGTACAGGCAGCTTTTTGCATAAAAAAGTTGTGGGCGGTACCGATGTATTCAACCCTTGGCGGGATAATAACATGTTTGTCTTTAACTTTGGTGTAGTACCAACTGAAGGTGAAGAAGGATATGAGGCGAAATATTTATCTCAGTTGTCTGATTACGCTGATCCGAATTATTATCCGATCTTTCCTTTCTTTACAGCGGATCAGAACAGCATTATGAAGCGGGTAGAAGATTTCAAGAATGGCAAGACGGATGCCTTCGGTACAGACCAGTTCGCATGGTGTAACTTCGGCAACTATATTAATACCGTTCGTGCCTCTCTGCGCTATTATCCTATAGATAATATCAACAGTGACGTTTACAAAACACTGTTTGATTGGGGCGCTTGGTTGCATACAGTGGAACCGGGCAATACGGACCACCTGGACTCTAATGAATTTTTCTGGCTGGAGGATTACTTCTTCGGCACACCATGGACAAAAGACAATCCTCCTAACCCTAGTGGAGATATGGTACGGGCATGGATTCACCACGATACGCTTGGCATGATGAATTACACTGTGGTTGAAGATATGGCGGGTATTCAGCCACGGACAGATGACAAAATCGAGCTATGGCCGATTAATGTCGATTATGACTATTTTGCTGTAGATAACGTGCGTTATCATGATGCTAACTTATCTATCGTATGGCAGGATCCTGCTAAGTATAGTGACAATCCTCATTATCAAGGTATTCCAGCAGGTTATTCGCTCTTCATTAATGACGAACTCGTAATGACAACTAACGAAATGTCCCATCTGATTTATGATACAGCTACTGGCAAGGTGGAAAAACCTTCAGGGGATGTAACTGGGGCCGTTGGCGACAACTCGAAGACACAGGTGTTATATGAAAAAGGCAGTGCTACGACGCTTGCTGCAGCAGATCAAACATCCTTAGCCAGCAATGAGAAGACTGTCGACATGTTTAATAAAGCAGGCGTTGATATTGTTAATAACGGTACGAATCTGGCTGTTGCTTCAGGCACTACTGTTGAATCGACTTATATCAAGAGCGGTTCGAATATCCGCAACCTGGCGGACAATTCGACAATCGCATCAATTAATCATACGTCAAACACAGCTTTATTCGGCGGTTCGCCGAATTCTGTCGATACGGTTACGTTCAAATTTGATGGAGTCCAGGCTGTGGACAATGTAAAAGTCTATTTCTATAATGACCGGCTTCTGAACGGTTATGGTACACCACAGACATTTGGTGTCGAATATCAGGATGCTGATGGAAGCTGGAAACCAGTGGAGGGACAATTCCGCTATCCGGAATATATTGCTTCCAACTATAACAATGTGGAGTTCCAAAAGGTTAACACTGCAGCGATTCGCATTCATGTGACGCATCCGCTGGAACTTGCGACCGCCATCAAGGAGATTCAGATCTACAATAATAATCTGGAGGTTAAGGCGGCTGCCAATCAGGCACCAAAGGTTTATCTAGAAACACCATTGAAGGTTGAGCAAAATGTTCCTCTGACGATTATGCCGCAGATCGTTGATGATGGGTTGCCAAGTGGCAAGCTGACTTATACCTGGGAGAAGAATTCAGGTGAAGGAGAAGTAGAGGAGACAGGGCTTGATAAAGCCATGCTGCAAGCTACCTTTAAGACGACTGGTGAATACGAATACCGCCTGACTGTCAGCGATGGAGAACTGGAAACTGTCGTGAAGGTTCCAGTCACCGTATTTGTAGCTACTGCGGAACTGACAGAGATGATCGCGAAGTTTGCGGATCGGGATTCCGGCAGACTTGTCCGGAACAAGGATGATTTTACTGCGGCAACATGGCAAGAGCTGCAAGCTGCGCTGACTGCTGCCAAGGCGTTGCTGGCTCAGGGAGAATATACGCTGGAAGAGATCAAGGTGGCAACGGATCAAATGCGGATGGCGGTGGATAACCTTAGATACAGAAATGCTGCCCTTTTGGCTGCCCCTAGTGCCTCATACACTTCGGCATGGGAGTCTGTGTATGGCATTAATGATGGTTATATCCCTTATACTTCAGCAAGTATTTACAATAGCGAAGCAGAAACTCAGTATGGGAACTGGGGCGGTCCCGGTGAAAGCCACTGGCTGCAACTGACCTGGAAAGAGCCCGTGACTTTGTCAGGCAGCTCCGTGTACTTCTATGATGATGAAGGCGGTGTGCAGGTACCGGGAGATTACAACTTCGAATATTGGGATAAGGATGCTGGAAAATATGTACCGGTATCGGGCTTGAGCGAGAAAGGCAAAGCAAGAAATGCATTTAACGAGGTAACCTTTGACGAGGTGAAGACGGATAAACTCCGTTTGATTCTTAATAAGCAGTCCACCAGTATTTGGACAGGCGTTAAGGAATGGCGGGCTATTTCGTCTATGCCAGAAGGAGAAGTTCCTGCTCCCGGCGACCACGGCGCGATTGCGGGCATTGAACAGATTGCGGTGAGTACGACAGTTAACGTCGTGCCTACGCTTCCAGCTAAGGTTACGGTAACTTACGCCGATAAAACGACAGGCTTGGCAAGTGTGGTATGGGAGGAAATTCCCCTTAACAAACTCACCATTGCTACAGACTTCACTATATTTGGTAAAGTGGCGGGCACTGATATTGCTGCCAGCTGCCGCATCAGTGTGAGGTACGATAAATCTAAACTTAAAGCAGCCATTGATACAGCGGAAGATCCTTCGGTAAATGAAGAGAATTATACCGGAACGCCTGAGCAATGGGAGGCATTACGCATTGCACTAGAGGCTGCTAAAGCCACTTATGCAAATGACGGTGCTACCGATGGTGATATTAATGTGGCATATTCCAATTTGAAAAATGCCTTTGAAGCCTTACAGCCTGTCGAAGCTCATGATGCAACGATCAGCGGAATCACAATTCCGGGCGGATCTATTGATCAGGTAGCCAAAGAAATTATTTTACCGGATACGACTACGCTTGATGAGCTGAAGGAAGGACTTACTGTTCCGGTAGGGGTTACCTTCGCTGTGTACGAACCTGATAGCATTACTCTTGCGGGAGAAATCCAAACGGGTTACAAGGTCATTGTGACGGCACTGGATAAAACAACGACCAGAACGTATACCCTAACATTGGTTTCTGTAAATCCGCCTCTCATAACGGCACCTTTGGAAGAGAAGCTTAGAGCAATAGAAGCTTTGGATAAGAGCCTTTATGTAGAGGAGAGCTGGAATACTCTTGAGAAAGAAGTAGCACGAGCAGTGATATTGCTGGAGAGTGGGACTGCCACTCAGGCAGACATTGATGAGGCATTAAGTCAGCTTAATGCGGCGGTTGCGGGCCTGAAGTTGCTTTCAGAAGCTACGCCAACACCAACGCCAACATCAACACCTGTACCGACAGCGACACCAACGCCAACGTCAACACCAAAACCAACAGAGGCACCGGGTACTTATGTGCCGGTAGCCACGGCCAAACCGTCGCCTAGCGCGTCTGCGACAGCCCCTGCTGTAAGCAGTGGTAAAATCGTGGTCCAGACGGTCATCGGAGCAGATGGAAAAGCATTGGCTGAACTCACTGCCGCAGATGTTGAAAAGGCAGCTAAAGATGCAAAGGATGGTATTCTGTCCATTGTCGTGAATCCTGCCGGAAACGCGAAACAAATTGTAATTGAGCTGCCACTGCAGTCACTGGCAGCAGCGGGAAATGTTAAATCCCTCAAGATTGATACAGGAACAGCAAGCATAATGCTGCCGGAAAGTTTCTTGAAGACTTACACAGATGCTAAGAACGGCAAACTTAAGCTTATTGTGGGCACTGGAGATGTATCCGGATTGCCACTGTCGGTAAGCAGTCAGTTGAATGCTGGTACAATTAAAGACATCAGTCTTAGCGTAGACGGTGTGGTTATTCCGAGTGATGTTCTGAAGACATCGGGGGTCAAGCTGGCACTTCCTTATACGCTGAAGTCTGGTGAGAAAGCTCATAAAGTAGTGGTTTATTACTTGAACAGTAATCAGCAACTAGAGATCGTTAAGAACGGAAGATTTAATACAGGAACACAGATGCTTGAGTTAACTTTGCCGCAGCTTGGCAGTTATGTAGTGGTTCACTCGAATGTTTCATTCAAAGATATCGCTACAGCTAATTGGGCGGTAAACAGCATTGAAGCACTCGCAGCACGAGGTGCAATCGAAGGGATGGATGCTGAACACTTTAATCCAAGTGGAAATGTGACCCGTGCAGAATTCATCAAAATATTGATGAACGCTTTTGATTTACTAGATGAGACGGCTGTAAGCACATTTACAGACGTTAAGGATGGGGCATTGTATGCCAGTCCGATTGCGAGCGCTCAAAAGCTCGGCATTGTTAAAGGCAAAGCGGATGGCAACTTTGGTGCAAGCGAGGAGATTACTCGTCAGGAAATGGCAGTCATGATTTATCGTTTGGCTCAGATGATTAATATCCCATTGACTAACGGAACAAAGGCTTCTGGTGAAGCATTCTCTGATGTGAACCAGTTGTCTGCGGATGCAGCCAAAGCTGTAGAAGCGATGCGTATTAGTGGAATTATTAACGGTATGACATCCAACCAATTTGGGCCAAACGGCAAGGCTACAAGAGCGCAAGCAGCGACAGTGATCTTCCGCCTGTTTGAGCAGCTTCAATAATCGTGCAGCAATACAAGATATAAAAAACACAGGTGTCCTAGTCATGCCAATGACTGGTGGGGTACCTGTGTTTTTTTGCTGCTGACCGTATGTCCCGAACGCCAGCTTTATTAGTTCAAAGCTGCTAGCTCAAAGGTGCCAGCCCCAAACGCCTAACTCAAAGTTGCTGGCTCAGAGATGCCAGTGCCAAACGCATAGAACAAGCTGGCAACCCCTAAGGCCTAACTCAAAGTTGCTAGCATAGAGATACCAGCCTCAAACGTCTAGATCGAAGTTGCTATCTCAGAGCTGACAACTCAAAAACACCTAATCACATGCTCGTATCCCCCATGCTCTTAAAACAAACTTTGCTTCATGGTATGTCATTTGCACGCAAGAGATCGCTAACGGACCCAGTAGCCGCTAAACACAGCATTTATCGACTTTTGGCTTGCTATCGGACTCCATAGTAGCTATTGGCATGAAAAACGCCCAATATGAGCCTCTTTTGATAAAATAGCTGCACTGGAGTCCGAAAATGTGCCAAAAAGGAGATAAATGAGCAAATAACGCCTCCTGAGTCCGTAAGTGCCTGAGGATGCAAGTGGTGTTATCGCGGCTAAGTCCGTAAGTGTCTGAGGATGTGTTCGGTGTTATTGTGCTAGGTCCGTAAGCTCCCCGGGGAGAGGGTGTTTTGGCGCTAACGGACCCAGTAGCCCCTAAACGTAGCATTTATCGACTTTTGGCGTACTATCGGACCCCATAGTCACTATTGGCATGAAAAACGCCCGGTTTGAGCCACTTTTGATGAGATAGCTGCACTGGAGTCCGAAACTGTTCGCAAAAGGCAATAAATGAGCAAATAACGCCTCCTGAGTCCTTAAGTGCCTGTGGATGTATTCGGTGTTATCGTCCTAGATCCGTAAGCGCCTGAGGATGTATTTGGTGTTATTGTGCGAGGTCCGTAAACCCCAAGGGATGAGTGTGATTCGGCGGTAACGGACCCAGTAGCCCCTAAACGTTGCATTTATGGACTTTTGGCGTGCTATCGGTCCTCAGAGTCGCTATTGGCATGAAAAACGCCCGGTTTGAGCCACTTTTGATGAGATAGCTGCACTGGAGTCCGAAACTATGCCAAAAAGGCGATAAATGAGCAAATAACGCCTCCTGAGTCCGTAAGCGCCTTAGGATGTATTTGGTGTTATCGTGCCTGAGTCCATAAGCGTCTGAGGATGTATGCGGTGTTACGTGCCTGAGCCGAAAGCGTCTGAGGATATATGCGGTGTTATCGTGCCTGAGTCCATAAGCGTCTGAGGATGTACTCGGTGTTACGTGCCTGAGCCGAAGCGTCTGAGGATGTTATGCGGTGAGTCACTATTGGCATGACCCCAAGGGCTGATTGGGTTACTTACCTGCCGAACCCGGCGTATGGAGTAGTCTCGTTTCTTTCTTGTTGATCCCTTTTCAGTATAATTTTGGCGGATAGGATTTGGAGAGACGGGGGATAATTTCTAGGAAACCTAATTCTGACAGGAGTGACTACTGTGGAGGAACGGCCAGCAGGTGGAAACAGAAATACGTCTCAAAAAAACACAAAATCTGAGCAGACTCTGAGTACGTCACTGGATGAAATGATGACTTTGTTTCGAAACATATTCAAGGACGATGAAACGCTTAGAATCAGAGTGTTTAGCAACATGTTTACTGATAGTCTTCGCTTTGGGTTAGTCTATGTTGACGGAATGGTTGACAAGCATTTGATCCAGGTAGGGATTATTAAGCCTGTTATGGCTTTTGATTTTACCAAAAAGAATTGTGACAATAAAGCCGAGCTGATGGAGAACATCCGGACGCAGGTCATTAGCATTAGTGATGTGGTCGCCTCTGAAGATTTTGATGAAATGATTTATTCGATTATAGCTGGCAAGACCTTACTGCTGATGGACGGCTTTGCGGGTGTTCTGAACATTGGGGCACAGGGTTGGGAGACGAAGGCTCTTGCGGAACCGGTGACCGAAAAAAGTGTCAAAGGTCCAAGGGAAGGATTTACGGAATCACTGTTAGTGAATCTCACCCTTATTCGTCGCAGGGTGCAAGACTCCGAGTTAAAGTTTGTTTTTAGTTCACTGGGAACACGTTCCAAAACACCGATATGTATCTGTTATATGGAGAGCTTGGCATCACCGGCTATTCTCAAAGAATTACAGAATCGAATTGAACAGATTGACATAGATCTTATTCTGGACACGGCATCTCTGGCGGAATTAATTAGAGACGAACCCTATTCGCCCTTTGAGATGACAGGAAGTACAGAGCGCCCGGATGCCGTAGTCAGTAACATGATGGAGGGCAGAGTTGCCGTGCTTATAGAAGGCAGCCCGTTTGCAATGACCGTTCCCTATCTATTTGTAGAGAATTTTCAAGCCAGCTCGGATTATTACATTAACTTTTATTTTGGTTCGTTCAATCGCATGTTAAGAGTTTTTGGAGCTTTTTTGTCGATCAGTATTCCTGCTCTTTATGTAGCTTTAGTTACCTATAGCCAGGAAATGATCCCCACCATGTTGTTGCTCAGTATTTCTACAGCAAGAGTAGCAGTCCCTTTTCCTACAATAGTAGAGGCGCTATTCATGTTAACTATTTTTGAAATATTAAGAGAGGCGGGCGAGCGGATACCTACCTATATAGGGCAGGCTATCAGTATCGTAGGCGCTCTCGTGTTAGGACAAGCGGCAGTGGAGGCCAGAATAGTGAGTGCTCCAATGATTATTGTAGTCGGTTTAACAGGGATCATGACGCTACTTAATCCTAGGTTGACCGGTCCTTTAATTATCGTAAGAACATTGCTGCTGGGTGCGAGTTTTTTCCTGGGGATATACGGATATTTTCTTGGAATGCTTGGTTTAGTAGTACATTTGATGAGTTTGCGCAGCTTTGGGGTTCCATACATGCTTGAAGTAGGCTCTATCCGTCCTCAGGACATTAAAGATACAGCGATCAGGGCGCCGTGGTGGCATATGTATCTGCGTCCGGCGTTGATTGGGGCACGAAATATGAGGAGAAAAGGTTCCAATAAAGTAAGGAGAAGACCATGAGCAAGCTGAAAAGGATACTTCTGATTGTTATATCCATGATGCTTCTGATCTGCAATACAGGCTGCTGGAACTACTTTGAAATTGACGATATGTCGATTGTTGCTGGGGTCGCAATTGATAAGGGGAAAAAAGACGGTCAGTTATTGGTAACGACAGAAATTGTAGATACGAAGGAAGGGTTGAAATCAAGTCAGGCTGGTTTCAAAATGATTACGCTCGCGGGCGAGACCATGTTTGATATTGTGCGGGGGATGATCTCGATTACTGGAAAAAAGTTATTTTGGAGCCATTCTAAGGCGATTATCCTCAGTGAGGAGATTGCAAGGGAGGGAGTCACCAAAGTAATTGATTGGTACAACAGGGATACGGAAACCCGATCAGATGTGTATATCTTTGTCGCTAAAGACAAACCGGCTCAAGAAATCATAAGCCTAAGTAGTTCAACTGAGAGTATTATGTCTTACGCACTTGCACAGCAGATGAGAACTGAGAAGAATGTCAGCACAGCGCCTGTTGTGGAAATCTGGGACTTCATTGACAAGCTTGAGGCTTCTGGAGAATATGCTATCGCTCCGTTAATTTATGTCCATGAACAAAATAAGATGAAGAATGCACGAGTTAGCGGAACAGCTATATTCAAAATGGATAAAATGATCGGTATGATCAGTGGCGAAGAAACGAAATACATGCTGTTTGCCAACAATCAAATCCAGGGAGGTGTGTTAATCGTAAAGGATGAAAGTGGAGAGCCTAACTTTTCGCTCGAAATTTTATCTAATCGCACAAAAATAAAACCTGTATGGGTAAATGGTAAGCTCCAAATAAAACTTAATACACTGACACATGCCGGATTGGACGAGGTCAAATCTTCGGGCGAATTCAATAGTCTGGACAGCAAGAAAACGATAGAAAGGTGGGCTGAAAAAGAACTAGAAGAGCAGATTTTCTCCGTTATTCATAAGGTTCAGAAGGATTACCATGCAGATATTTTTGGGTTTGGAGAGCTCCTTCATGAGAAAATGCCGCGGACCTGGGAGAAAATCGAGAAAAACTGGGTGAGAGAATTTTCCAACGTAGAAGTAGTAGTGAATTCCAAGGTGATTATTGAGAACAGTGCACAAACGACAAGGTCTATCAAGATTCATCAAAAATAGGTGATAATATTGGTTGTGGTGGTCATGTTTATCTATGTAGTAATTGTTTTAATCGATCCTTATGGTCTGTGGAAGCAGGGGATGAAGCGGGATTTTTATGTTTCTTCTGCATTATGTCTAATTTCATTCTGTATTGCCTTTGCATTGGCAATGAGATGGTCGATTCCTAGTCCGTCACCATTCCTTGTGTATTGGATCAAGAAGCTATTCTAGGTATTAGCCTAAAGGGAGAATAGAGTATGAATAAAGAGATCATATCAACAGGGCATGCTATTAGTATTGCTGTCTTATTTATTATGGGGACTTCAATATTTATGGGCGTACCGGGACAATCCGGTAACAGTAACTGGATCGCCGTATTGTTAGCTATGGTGCTGGTTGCCCCACTTTTGCTGATATATGCCAGACTCCACGTCCTATTACCGGGTAAGGATCTATTTGATATGTTGATTACCGTGTTTGGCGGAATCCTGGGTCGAATCATCTCCACTCTCTATATATGGTATTCCTTTCATTTGGGGGCACTAATTATTAGAAACTTTGGAGAATTCAGTCGCACAATTACCTTAACGGATACCCCTATGTTAGCACCTATGATATGTCTGGGACTATTGTGTGTTTGGGTGGTTAAGGCGGGGATTGAAGTGATGGGGAGAAGCGCTAAGCTCCTGTTGCTGTTTGCTGTATTTGTTAATTTAGTACTGATAACACTCGCCTTTTCCAGACTGGAATATCATCATTTACTTCCTCTGTTGGACAAAGGCTGGCAGCCTTTATTAAGCGACACTCTGGGTACTTTTTCTTTTCCATTTGCGGAGATTGTAATATTTCTGGGAGCATTCAGTAATTTATCGGACAAGAGCTCAATACGGAAGATATTATTTGGTAGTCTAGTAATTTCAGGGGTGATTATCATTATGGCTACTTTGCGTAACCTGTTGATGCTGGGTCCTGAAGTTCTATCCAGTTTATATTTTCCCGCTTATGTGTCTGCTGGCCGTATTAATGTAGGTGATTTTCTGACCCGAATTGAAGGTTCATCGGCAGTTGCTTTTGTAATCACTACTTTTATCAAGACAAGTTTATGTCTGTATGTAGCGAGTAGTGGGATAGCAAAAGTACTCAAGCTCAAGAGTTACCGCTCTGTTGTGCTTCAGATGGGACTACTCATGATCTATTTTGCGGATTTTGTGTACAAGGATATTATGGAAATGTACTATTTTTCTTACCATATTTATAAAATATACGCCTTTCCTTTTCAGGTGATTATTCCACTGATGTTATGGATTTGCGCTGAAATTGTTGTGAGCCGGCGTAAAAATAAACAGCTAGCGCCGCAGTCGCAGCAATAGCTCTAATAGGAGGATACAGGTGTCTCGTAAGCCTTAAAGTGGCTGGTTGCCCGTGTCTTTTTTTATTTCGTTTTATTTGATCACATTTACGCTTTTAAAGCCGCGGGAAATGTGCAAATAGCGTCCTCTGAGTCCGTAAGTTTCAGGAGAAGGCGATGATGCTATAATGATAGATACATAGATAGAGTTTACTTTTTTATTGAGAACAGGGGAGCTGATCTATCATTGAATACATATATTCTTATATATGATAGCTTTGTGCAGTTTGAGGTTACATTGGCAGCTTATTTTATGAAAACAAAGGGCGAGGTCTATACCTTAAGCTTGGAAGATAAGGCGTTAATCTCCTGCGAGGGTTTTTCTGTGAATCCATCAGTATTGGTTGAAAATGTGGACGTTAGCACCATAGATTTATTGATTATCCCTGGTGGGGAAACAGATAATTTAATAGGGCAGGAGGCTCTATTAGATTTAATCAGAAGCCTGAATCGAGCAGGAAAAGTCATCGCGGGCATTTGCGGTGGGGTATCCATTCTTAAGGCTGCCGGAGTACTGGATGGTAAGGTTTATGTGGACAATGAATCTGGGGTATCTAACGTCTTTGTCGATGGAACAATCATTACCGCTAAACCGAATGGATATGTAGACTTTGCGCTTGAAATTGGGCGAATAATGAGTATCTATAAAGATGAGGTAGATTTGCAAGAAACGATAGATTTCTTTAAACATTTTAAATCCGTCTAAGGAGTAGAAGAGGGGAAACATGTATGAACGTTAGCAATATCATTATGTCCTCTTATTGGGGTAGAGAGGTTAAACATAAATATATCACCCAAGGGTCCAAAGCGCTGGCTGTTATTTTTCCGGGTAAAAATTATTCAGCTGATCGCTCTCTGCTAGATTATGCGGCTAAAGCTGCCCGGGAGCATAATTGTGATGTTCTGCTTTTAGAATATGGTTACCAGAGTGCAAGGGTGGATTTCAAACGTGAAGAAATGAGTATTATCATTGAGGAATGTAAAGCTGTGATCGCTTCTCTTCCGGATTATAAGAGATTTCTTTTTATAAGTAAAAGCATGGGCGCTGTTATTGCAGGTAGAATAGCTGAAGAGCTAGAAATACAGAAGAAGACGTCTCATCTATATATCACCCCGTTGCCTGAGGCGGTGCCGCTGATTCAGCGGAGTCGTGGTACTGTAATCTATGGCGGCAGTGACCCCTTATTTGGTCAAGAACATTCCGGTGAAATTAGTGGGCTGAATCATTTGAAGGTGTATAGAATCGATGATGCTAATCATTCGCTGGAGGTAGGCAGTGTCAATGAGTCACTAGCTATACTGTTGGTCATCATTAATTTCTATCATGAGTTTTTCCGTGATGCTTTAAATACATAACTTTAGGAGATGATGATTGTGATTTTGGAAGCTGCGATGCTGCAAGTAAAGCCTGGTTTGACTACTGAATTTGAGCAAAGCTTCAAGGAGGCGTCAAGTTTAATCTCCTCGATAGAGGGTTATATGGGCCATGAATTACAACATTGCTTGGAGGATGATCATAAGTATCTGTTGCTGGTGAAGTGGAGAACGCTTGAAGACCACACTGTTGGTTTTAGAGAATCCAGCCAATATCAGGAATGGAAAGCACTCCTTCACCATTACTACGACCCATTTCCGGTAGTTGAGCATTTTACCCGCATTAATCTGGACTAAATGGAGGATACCGAATGAAGGCGAAGCTTGTTGGGGAAGGCAGAACAGCGGAGATCTGGCAGCATGACGATCAGAGGATTCTTAAATTGTACCGGGAGGATATAGCAGAGCAACACGTCAGCCGGGAATATAAAATCAGCCGGTTTGTACATGCGCGGGGTGTTCGGACCCCTCAGCCTTTTGAGCTTATTACTGAACAGAATCGACAAGGTATCGTTTTTCAACAAATTCAGGGTCCCTCTTTACTAAAGGTGATGGGTGAGAAGCCTTGGAAAGTTACCCAATATGCCAGGCTGATGGCGGGGCTTCATTGTGATTTGCATAAGCTTGAAACTACAGAGGAAATCGGCCAGCAAAAGGATATGCTGAAAAGTCAGATCATGGTTGCCCCTATGCTGAGCGAAGAGGAAAAATCCGTCATTTTGAAGTATCTGGAGAAGCTGCCGGAAGGCACTCGTTTATGTCATGGGGATTTTCATCCCGACAATGTGCTTATGGATGAACAGCTCTGGGTGATCGACTGGATGACGGGTGTAGTGGGAGAACCTGCTGGAGATGCTGCGCGTTCCGTAGTGATGTTCAGTTTGGGAGCTATGCCTCCGGGAGCTTCTGCCTTCTCCAAATTAATGTTAGGTTTTATAAGAAAAAGATTAACTAAGGGATACATTCAAGAGTATCTCAGATTATCAGGACACACTTATGAGGACGTAGACCGCTGGATTTTGCCGATCGCGGCCGCGCGTCTGGTGGAGGGGCTTTCGCCTCCAGAGAAGGAGCTGCTGGTAAAAGAAGTTCGTAAACGTCTACACACCTTAGCCGCAGAGGTAAGCTGATCATGGCACAAAACGGAGGCGTATTCTATGACTACCTATATAGCGCTGCTGCGTGGAATTAACGTCGGCGGGAACAAAATTATTAAAATGCTGGACCTGAAGGCGATGTTTCAAGCTCTTGGATTTGCAAATGTACGAACGTATATTCAGAGCGGAAATGTCGTATTTGAGAGTGATGAAGGTTCGGTGAGCCTGCTTAGCGGAGTCATTGAACGTCAGATTCATGAGGTTTTTGGATTCGAGGTCTCTGTTATTATCCGTACTTTAGCAGAGATGGAGAACGTGATCGCTAACGATCCCTTTCAGCTCTCCGAGCCAGAGGAATTCAAAAGATGGTATGTTACTTTTTTACCAGCCGAGCCTTCAGCGGAAGCATTGGATAAACTGCGCACTTATGAGAATGGACCGGATAAGGTGCGTTTTGTCGGCAGAGAGATGTATATATTATATGAGGTCAGTGTGAGCCAATCGCCGCTTTTTAAAGTCCCGTTTGACAAAATACTCGGGATGCCCATTACCGCACGCAACTGGAACACGGTGAATAAGCTTGTTGCTATAGGCAAGATGGAATAACATAGTTTGGATTGAAAAGAGTACCGAAAGGCTCCACATTGTGGGGTCTTTTTTGCGTTCTGGCAGCCTCATTTATTCAGCAAACATTCAGCTCGCACTCATTGAGAGTTAAGGTATGGATGAAATAATACACCTACGGAAAGCTTGGGCCGGAGTTACAGAACTGCCGGCATATAGAATGATCAAGGGATAGGAGTGAAATGGAGATGAGTTTTGCTAGAAAAATAAGCTCGGATCTTATACTGTGGCTCATTTTAATACTCGCTGCTTTTTTGTACGGTTATGGAGTTTGGAATGACCACTATGTGAATACATACTACACCACTGCCGTGGGAAGTATGCTGCAAAACTTTCATAATTTCTTCTTCGCTTCACTCGACTCTGCAGGTTCAGTCACGGTGGATAAACCACCGGTCACCTTTTGGATTCAGACTCTTAGCGCGCTCATCTTCGGGCTTCATGGCTGGAGTGTAATTTTGCCTCAGGCGCTTGGGGGCGTGGGCTCCGTGTTGCTCGTATACCTTCTGGTTAAACCTACCTTTGGTAAAGCGGCAGCACGTTTAGCAGCGCTGGCCATGGCAACAACTCCAGTAGCGGCGGCTGTTAGCCGGACGAATAACATTGATGCTTTGTTAGTATTCACGTTACTGTTGGCGGTTTGGTTTTTATTTAAAGGAACGAAGAGTAATAAGCTGGGCAGTCTCCTTGCCGCATTCGCTTTAATCGGTGTTGGGTTTAATGAGAAGATGCTGCAGGCTTATATGGTTTTGCCGGCTTTTTATCTCTTTTATGTCTTGGCTGCGAAAGTGAACTGGAAGCGAAAAACTGGAGTATTAGCGGCCTCGACAGCTATATTACTCGTGGTCTCGTTATCCTGGGCAGTGATAGTGGATTCGATTCCCGCTAGTAAACGACCTTATATCGGTAGCAGCGGTACTAACTCCGTGCTCAATCTTGCCTTTGGTTATAATGGTGTCGCGCGGTTGACGGGTGATCGGGGGACAGGTGGCGGAGGTGGAATGCCTTCAATGAATGGTGGTGAGATGCCGAACATGAATGGCGAGATGCCAGCTATGAACGGTGAAAGACCCGCTATGAACGGGGCAGATGCTGAAAATGGTACGGATAGCGGACGTGGAGCATTTTCGGGTCGGCAAGGTATGAATTCAACCTCAGACAGTCAAAATGGCGCCGATGATGGAGGTTCTCCAGGGCAACCACCCGGCGGTGGAACAGATAATCAAAACCGGCAATTTGGTGGTGAAGGTGGGGGCCAAGGACAACGCAGCGGCATGAATGGCGGCGGAGGTGGAATGTTCAATACTGGAACCGCAGGTCCACTGCGCCTGTTCCAATCAGAGCTGTCAGGTCAGGCAAGCTGGATGCTGCCTTTTGTATTGTTTGGTTGTATTGGATTATTCGCTAATCTGCGGAGAAGGAACTTTACGCAAGGGCATAAAGAAGCTCTATTCTGGTTAGCATGGCTGGTACCGGTGATGGGATTCTTCAGTATTGCGGGATTCTTCCATCAATATTATCTGGTGATGATGGCTCCGCCGATAGCCGCGCTGGTCGGTGCAGGCTGGTCAAAGCTCTGGAGTCTGTATCGCGAGCACTCTGGTTGGCTGTCATGGCTATTGCCAGTTGCGACGCTGGTTACAGCAGTTTTTCAATGGTACATTATTCATCCTTATGACGATACGATTGGCAGGGGCTGGTCGATTGGCATTCTGGCTGCCGGTATAGTTGTTTCTTTGGTGCTGGTCGTTCTTAAAGGCAAGCAGAAGCCATTTGTTTTCTCGGCAAGTATTGTCGCTGTACTAGTATTGTTAATTGGCCCGCTCTACTGGGCAGCTACCCCAATTACTTATGGCCTGAATAGCCAAACCCCTGAAGCAGGACCAGGGAGCAGTGAGGGCAGAGGAGGAATGGGCGGCAATTCTAGCAACTTTGGGCGTAATAGCGCCACAAGTGCGAATGAGAGTCTGCTGTCCTATCTGGAGGAAAATAATACTGGGGAGCCTTATCTGTTTGCCGTATTGGATTATGGCACAGCAGCTCCTTATATCGTCGATAAGGGGGTATCGGTTGTTATTCTGAACGGATTTTCCAACTCAGACACAGTGTATACCACAGATACCCTAAAGGCGTTAGTAGAGAGTGGCAAGGTGAAATACTTCCTGCTGAGCAGCGGCGGTATGGGTGGTGGACGTGGAGGGAATTCTACGCTATCTACCTGGATTACCGACAATGGCACAGAGGTTCCAGCAGCGGATTGGGCAGGAAACGACGCTGGCAACAGCGGAACGTTATACAAAGTTACAGTTAACTAGTTCAGTGTTTTAGGATACGAAGCGTGCTAATACATTTGCAGGCACGCTTCAGCATTCAAATTAAAGGAGGAGCTGCTCATGAGTATCAACGTGCGCTATTCCATTATTATACCGATGTTTAATGAAGAGGCAGTCATTCAGGAAACGTATCGTCGTATTAAAAAAGTGATGGCAATGACGGAGGAAGTATATGAGCTGATCTTCGTGAATGACGGCAGCACAGACAACTGTGCCCAGATGATCGAGGAATATAGCTATTGGGATGAGAGTGTGAAGCTGATCGATTTGTCACGTAACTTTGGACATCAGATCGCTATTACTGCCGGAATGGACTATGCCCTTGGGGATGCAGTTGTCATTATTGATGCTGATTTGCAAGACCCGCCTGAATTGATCTTGGACATGATTGCAGAATGGAAGAAGGGGTATGAAGTTGTATATGCTAAACGGGTGAAGCGAAACGGTGAATCCTTATTCAAAAAGTGGACGGCCAGCCTGTTTTATAGAATTCTGCGTTATTCAACCGATATTTCTATCCCTGTGGATACAGGTGATTTTCGGCTCATAGATCGTAGGGTTTGCGAAGAGCTCAAACGTCTACCGGAGAAAAACCGTTTCGTACGCGGACTGGTCAGCTGGGTTGGTTTCCGTCAGAAGGCGATTGAATATGAACGGGATGAACGTCTGACGGGGGAAACAAAATATCCACTAAAACGTATGATCAAGCTCTCTTTGGACGGAATCACCTCCTTTTCTTATAAGCCGCTGAAGCTGGCAGGATATTTGGGCGCACTGCTGTCGGCTTCTGGTTTTCTGTACCTTATGTATGTATTGTACCTGGTAATTTTTACAGACTCAGTCGTTAAGGGCTGGGCTTCGATGATTGGAATTACGCTGACCTTTAATGGCTTCGTACTCATTATGCTAGGAATACTAGGTGAGTATATCGGCCGGATTTATGATGAAACTAAGGGACGTCCGCTTTATATTGTCCAAGAGTTCTATGAAGGTAAGGGGCAGCAAAAGAATGTTCGTGAGCACCCTGTGACCCATCTCCGTAAATAAACTGCAAGGGAGGGATTCCTGATGAAGATTAGAAAAGCTGTCATTCCCGCCGCGGGCTTAGGCACTCGTTTCCTGCCTGCAACTAAGGCTCAGCCAAAAGAAATGCTGCCCATTGTGGATAAACCAGCGATTCAATATATCGTAGAGGAAGCCGTTCGGTCTGGTATTGAAAGTATTATCATCGTGACCGGCCGTAATAAGAAGTCGATTGAAGATCATTTTGATAAATCGGTGGAGCTGGAGCAGACGCTTTTGGAAAAAGGGAAAGAGGATCTACTTCGTGAAGTCCAGCTAATTAGTGAGCTAGCGAGCATCCATTACATTAGGCAAAAGGAGCCGCTGGGACTAGGCCATGCCATCCTTTGTGCGGAACAATTTATCGGTGATGAACCTTTTGCTGTTCTGCTTGGTGACGATATTATGGTTTCGGAGGACCCGGCGCTGCTGCAGATGATGAGATTGTATGAGCAAGATGAGCAGACTATCGTCGGTGTGCAGCAGGTGCCACGGCAGGAGGTTAACAAATATGGGATTATAGCCTCCAGCGGCTCACTAAATGGAGTTCATGAAGTAAAAGGATTGGTAGAGAAGCCCTCGCCTGAAACAGCTCCTTCAGAATACGCCATTATGGGGCGATACATTTTGGAGCCTTCGATATTCACAGTGCTGGCTAACCTCGAACGTGGAGCGGGCGGTGAATATCAACTGACGGATGCTTTGCACGAGGTATGCCGGCATGAAGGATTGCTGGCGCTCGATTTAATCGGCAAGCGTTATGATATTGGTGATAAATTCGGTTACATTAAGGCCACGCTGGAGGTAGGTTTGATGCGGGAGGATTTGCGCCCATTATTGGTTCCGTATTTGCAGGAGCTGGCTGCTAGTCTTAAGGGAAGAGAAGAAGAAGTGGACTCCTTGCATCGGAGTATACACAGTTGAGGGAGAGGAACTGTTTCAAATGATCATAACATCGGCTTTGGCGGTGGCATGAGGTTTTGAAGCAGTTTTCTTGCGTGTGGTGTTCAACGGGCAAGTGAGGGACGAGCAAATAGGTGTACTTTATACAATTAAAAGTATGGGGGACAGCTGCAAATCGATTTAGTTGCACTTGATACATCTATATCTTCACATTTTAGCTAGAATGCTCATTTAGCCTGTTTTTAGTTGCATAAAATACACTTAAAACAGCCGTGTGGGTGTTATTGTTTGAAATAGCTGCATCAAGTGCAGTTATTTTTAAATCTCGTAACTTGGTTCTCCTTGGTGACGAAAAAATCCGGAAGACCGATTCCTAAGAATCATCCTCCGGATTATGATTTGAGTACTGAAGATTAAGCTTTCAACACATCATGATCAACGTAACGCGCGCCATTTAACTCGCTAATTACATTAATAGCTACCTTCGCACCATCGCCTGCGGTAATAATGGCATGTACACTTACTCCAGCAACAGTACCAGCAGCCCAAATACCAGCGATATTCGTTTTGCCTTCAGCATCAACGGCTACTACAGTTTTGATTCTTGGCTCTGTACCATCCTTAGTCTCTACGCCAGCTTTGGCAGCTAGATCTGTAAGGGCGCCTGTGGCAAGAATAACATGTTTTGCTTCATAGATAATTCCATCTTCAGTTTCAATGACAAAACCATTGCCGCTGGAGGTGAGGTTGATAGCCTGCTCGGAAACCAGCTCAGCGCCAAATTTAACGGCTTGCTTATGCCCAGTTTCGACCAGCTCAGGACCACCTACTTCGGAAATTCCATAAAAGTTCTCAAACCAACCTCTGCGGGTCATGCCCTTATCGTTGTCGATCAGCAGCGTTTTTTTGCCCGCCTTGGCGGCGAACAGGGCTGCGCTTGCACCGGCAGGACCGGCGCCAATTACGGCGATTTCGTACATGTATTTACCTCCTAAAAGTTTTGTGGAGCGATGCTCCTTAGAATGGACTACATAGCAAAACTGGCAACGAAAGCATACGCTTGGTTTTGTGGAGCAAAACTGGCAACGAAAGCATACGCTTAAGTTTTGTGGAGCGATGCTCCAGTTCCTCTTAATTATAACGGTTGTTACTGTTCCTTGGCTAATCCTTCCTCACAAGGCAGGCTGACCGTAAATGTTGTCCCCTCGCCGACGGTGCTATTTACACTAATCTTGCCGTGATGCGCCTCGACAATAGATTTTGTGATAGAGAGGCCTAAACCTGATCCTCCATATTTACGTGTGCGAGAGGAGTCACTGCGGTAGAATCGATCAAAGATATGTGGGATATGCTCTGCGGGAATTCCGCAGCCATTATCCCGCACGCTTAAGAGAGCCTGATTTCCTGCGGCTTGTAAAGAGAGATGAATGCTGCCTGCCGCGGCATCGGTATGCTGAACTGCATTGTGGAACAGATTCAGAATCACCTGCTTGAGCTTATAGGGATCATATTTACCACGGATACCATAGGAGATATCAAAAGTAACTTTACGTTGATCTGCGAGCAAAAGCAGATGAGGCTTCATTTCGTGAATTACCTCGCTGAGAATCAGGTCAGTCATCTGCAGCTGTGGAGCTCCATCCATTCGAGCGAGCAGTAGCAGATCCTCGACCAGCTTATTGATCCGTTTCGATTCACCATGCATGCTTCGCAACGAGTTATATAACTGTTCTTTATTATCGGCGGCGCCCCGCAGCAAGACCTCAAGAAAACCGTGTATTGAGGTAAGCGGAGTTCTAAGCTCGTGAGAAGCATCGGCAGCGAACCTGCGCATCTGCTCCTTGGCCTCCCGTTCATTATGAAAGGATATTTCGAGACGTTCGAGCATACCATTGAATGAATGAGCAAGCTTGTCGATCTCGGCCTGTCCTTGGTCAACTGGAAACCGAATGTCCAAATTACCGGCATTAATGATCTCAGCCGATTCTCCCATATTAGAAAGAGGAACTAACGTCTTTCGCAGGGCCGGCAAGTATAGGAATAATCCAGTCAATAAAGCAATCACTGACAAACCTGCGTAGATCAGCAGCTGCTGCATAATCACATCCGTTAATGGCCCCGTGCTCACACTCATTTGCAGCAGCAATCTAGTATTTCCAGGCCTATAAAGATTCATGAATATGGCTAGATGTTCAGTGCCGTCTTCAGCTTGGATGAGCTTGTAATTTCCTGTTGCCCTATCTGTGGTGTGAATCAGCAGCGCATCGTATTGCTCATTGGTCAACCTGGGTGCTGCTATATCTGAGAGGGTCAATTGCTGTAAATCCCTGAAGGTGCCATCCGAGCTGTACATGGCGAGAGTTGTATGGGCATCAAGCAGAAGCGGACGCCGGTTCTCGCCAGTTCGCAGCCCACTTGGCATTTTATTCATGTCTTCTCTTTCCATCGGGAAATTGCTGTTAAACTCGTTGTTCGTGTCATTTATACCTGTGGTGTCCTCGTCATAGGAATTAAAAAAGTTGAAAAACATCTCACGGGGGACAGAACGTATTTGCGCTTCCATAGACTCCGCTCTATTGCTGTATATAAAATCTCGCATAAGGATATATTGTAAGACTCCAATTAGCAGCAGCAATCCTGATAGAATGAGCAACGATGTGGCAAGCAGCTGTTTACGCAGGGAACGTGGTGCAGGTAGTCTGCGAAGCCATCTGAAGATGGGAGTGCTCATAGATCCACCCGGTAGCCTGCGCCCCGCAGGGTACGGATAATACGGTGCTCCTTATCTCCGAGCTTCTCACGAAGCGAACGGATATAGACCTCAACAATATTTTCCTCACCGCCAAAATCATAGCCCCACACTTTATCAAGAATCATAGGCTTGCTGAGTACAAGGCCGTGATTGATAACGAGATACTGTAATAACTCGTATTCCGTAGGGGATAGTTCAAGTACTTCCTCCCTGAAGCGAATTTCCTTTCGCCGGCTGTCAATTCGGAAAGGACCGCAGCGGACCTCACCTAGCAGCCCCGGAAACTGATTCCGCAGCCGCGCTTGGATCCGCGCTAGTAATTCATCAAAGCTGAAGGGCTTGACCATATAGTCGTCAGCACCAATAGATAGTCCTTTTACGCGATCATCCACTTCGTCTTTTGCAGTAAGCATGATGACAGCTACCTCTGTCTCTTCCGAGCGCAGATAGTGACATACCTCGAATCCATCCATACCCGGCATCATAACATCCAGGATAGCTACATGGGGCTTGAATTCAGCTGCAATTGAAATGGCGCTTAGCCCGTCCGACGCGGTTCTTACTTCAAAACCTTCATTAAGGAGACCCAGTTCCAGGAACTGTAATATATGAGGCTCATCATCTACGAGCAGAAGTCGAACTCCTTGTACTGCTTTCATCATAGGTTCCTCCAAATCGGTGATAGATAGCTTCATTATGCCATATCCGGTTGAATGTTTGCTGAAGACCGGAGGATACTTTTTCTAGAATAAATGAGCGAATTTCTTTCACATGGCTTTAAATTGGTTAATCTAGTTATAAGGAATATTAACGTGTTTAATGACAAACAGGGTTAAAAATTCCGGATTTTCGGAATTGCGATAAAGGGTTTTGACGAAGAATATAGAACACTTTACAATAAGGATAATCTCCTGATTCAGGCTCCTGATTTTGGAGAATGCTCTCCCTATTTTAGGTTAGATCATCCGAACGTGTAAAATTTCCTTCCTCGTTTTTTCAACTTTGTCATCTTCCTATCAAGGCTCATTTCTTTCTGGTGTATTTCTTTTCTAATTCACTTCTTTCTGGAATTCTGTTCATTCATCCTAGGTTTGCTGAACTTTATATTACCCATAAGTCAAGGGAGGCTTTTCCATGAAGAAAAAAGAAATGGTAGCCATGCTATTGGCTGGAGGCCAAGGCAAAAGATTGAAAGGTTTAACCAAATCGCTTGCCAAGCCCGCTGTCTATTTTGGGGGCACTTATCGGATCATCGACTTTCCTTTAAGTAACTGCTCCAATTCGGGTATTGATACTGTCGGTGTATTGACACAGTATGAGCCACTTATACTACATTCTTACATCGGAGTAGGCAGTGATTGGGATTTGAACCGTAAGAATGGTGGAGTATTCGTATTGCCACCGCATGAACGTGAGAATGGAAGCAGCTGGTATCGGGGAACAGCCGATGCGATTTATCGAAATCTTAAATTTGTAGATCAGTTCGACCCCGAGCATGTCCTTATTCTATCCGGTGATCACATTTATAAAATGGATTATCATGCTATGCTGCAATACCACAAGGAGAGAAACGCAGATTGCACGATTTCTGTGATTGACGTTCCGCTGGAGGAAGCAAGTCGATTTGGAATCTTAAATACGGAGGACGATCTGAAAATTTACGAATTTGAGGAAAAGCCTGCACAGCCAAAAAGCACGCTAGCTTCTATGGGTGTGTACATCTTTAAATGGGAAATTCTCCGCAAGCATTTACTGGAGGACGGAGAGAATATAGGATCATCTCACGATTTTGGTAAAGATATCATTCCTTTGATGCTGGAAGACGGGAACTCTTTATTTGCGTACCCTTTTGAAGGGTATTGGAGAGACGTTGGTACGGTAGCAAGCCTGTGGGAAGCGAATATGGATTTACTGAGCGATAATCCACCGCTTAATCTAAATGATCCCAGCTGGCGCATATTTACACGCAATCCGAATCAACCTGCCCAATATGTCGCACCTGGGGCGAAAGTGTCAGGATGCATTATTAATGAAGGCTGCATTGTGCATGGTGAAGTGAAGCACTCGGTTCTTTTTTATGGCGTAGAAGTAGGTGAAGGCAGTGTGATTACGGACTCCGTAATTATGCCTAAGGTTAAGATTGGTAAGAACGTACGCATTCATAAAGCGATTATTAGTGAGAATACGGTAATCGACGATTATATGGAAATAGGCATCGAGCGGGAGAACGAGAACGAAATTCTGCTGATCGACAATAAAAGCAAGAAACGTAAATCAGCTGTGGCCAAAACCATATAATCAAGCTAAAACGCCTTTGGCGTCCTTCTAGGGACGGTAAGCGTTTATGCGAGATTTATAAGGATAAAGTATATAGTGAAACTTATACTTTCTTATAAATTATAAGAGGACGGTGGATTCCGATGAAGCAACTCATGGGTGTAATTAATCTGGATCATGAACTCGATAAACTAAATGAACTCACTTATTTCCGCTGTGGTGCAGCCGTACCTTTTGCCAGTCGTTATCGGTTGATAGATTTTGTGCTTTCCAATATGATGCGTGCGGATCTGGAGAGTGTGGGCCTGTTTGTTCGCCGTAAATACCGTTCTTTAATGGACCATTTGGGTGACGGGAAATCTTGGGATATGAATCGCAAGCATGGGGGACTATTTATTTTGCCTCCGGACTGGAATGATCCCACCGATACTTCTCTTGGCGACCTTCAGCATTATCATAATAATCTGGATCTTTTTAAACGGGGATCTGCTAAATATATTGTGTTTTCCGGTAGCCAGCATATTAATACTATCGATCTCCAGGACTTGTACAGCTATCATTTGGAGAAGGGTGCCGACGTTACAGTAGTATACAAAAAAATAGAGCAGTTGCAGCCAGAACATGAGTTATGCCAGCGTATTGAAGTGGACGAAGAGAATAATGTGACCAATATCCATCATGAGAAGGATCATCCCAATTTATATCTCGATATCTTCATTATGGAGAAAAAACTGTTCCTGGAGCAGGTGGAACATTGCATTGCACATGGTGAGAGTTATTTTTTCCGTGATGTGATTCAGAAAAACCGCCATAAATTCAAAATCGCTGCTTATGAATATCATGGCTATCATGCCGTAATTAATTCATTGGAAAGCTATTATAAGAATAGTCTGGAGCTGCTTCAGCAGGAGAATTACTTTAGTCTGTTCAAAGAAAGTCCCGTGCAGACGAAGATTAAATATGAGGCTCCTACCCGATATTTAGAAAGCGCAAATGTCAGCAATTCACTGGTGGCTAACGGCTGCATTATAGCTGGAACGGTGGAGAACAGCGTGATCTTTCGTGGGGTTCAGGTACGTAAAGGAGCGAAGATCATCAATTCTGTAATTATGCAGAAGTGCATTATAGAGGAAGATGCTGTTATTGAGAATGTGATCATGGATAAAGACGTACATTTAAGTAAGAATCGAATTCTCGTCGGGGATAGTAAACGTCCGTTCGTCATCGCCAAGAGCAGCAAAATATAAACCAACTGGATTAGATGAAACGAAACAGTATAACCTATCTGATCTATAGGCATAGTCTAATGCATCCCTAAAAAAAGCTTTTGTCAGGAGGAACCTGCTGTTGTTTAACGATAAAGAAACTTTCAAACAGGTGTTTCGCGAGACGCTCATCAGTAAATTGGGCAAACCTTTGGAGGAAGCCTCTAATGCTGATGTCTATAAAATATTAGGCAACATGATTCGCGAGAATGCCGGGAAAAATTGGGCGGATACCAATCAAAAGTACAAGACGGATAAGGATAAGCAGGTATACTATTTTTCTATGGAGTTTCTGATCGGAAGACTTCTGGGGAACAATCTGCTGAATATGGGCGTGCTGGAGGTCGTGCGTGAGGGATTGGCCGATCTTGGTTTCTCGCTGCAGGATATTGAGGAGGTAGAAGCCGACGCTGGGCTTGGCAATGGAGGACTTGGACGTCTAGCTGCTTGTTTCTTGGATTCACTGGCCTCCCTGCAATATGCGGGGCATGGTTGCGGTATACGTTATAAATACGGCTTGTTCGAGCAGAAAATCGTTGACGGGTATCAGGTGGAACTGCCCGATTACTGGCTGCAAAATGATAATGTATGGGAAGTGCGTCGTGAAGACAAGCAGGTAGAAGTAAGGTTCTGGGGCGTGATTGAGACTCGCGAGGAGAACGGGCGGCTTATCTTTGAGCATAGTCAATATGAGGCCGTTCGTGCAGTTCCGTATGATGTGCCTATCATTGGTGCAGATCGGCGGCATGTGAATACACTGCGCAACTGGAGTGCGGAGTCCATCACTCAGCCAGCGAGAACATTTGGCTCTTTTGCGGGTTCAGACTATCATAAATTCCTGGAATATAAGCGTTCCGTAGAATCCATCTCGGAGTTTCTGTATCCGGATGATTCACAATACGAAGGCAAGCTGTTGCGGTTGAAGCAGCAATACTTCCTCTGCAGTGCTGGCCTGCAAAGTATTCTGCGAACCTTTGGAAAGCTTGGACTCCCTATACAATCGTTGCCCGACAAGGTTGCACTTCATATCAATGATACACATCCGACGCTTGTAATCCCTGAATTGCTGCGGATTCTGATGGATGTACATGGATTAGGATGGGATGAGGCGTGGAGTATTACAACTCGTATGGTGTCCTATACTAATCATACGATCTTGAGCGAAGCGCTGGAGAAATGGCCTATTCAAATGGTCAGGGACTTGCTTCCACGTATTTTTCTTATTATTGAAGAGATCAATGCCCGCTTCTGCGGCGAGCTGATGAGCCGTTATCCCGGTGATCAGGACCGGATTTCACAGATGGCGATTATTCATGACGATCAGGTTCGCATGGCCCATCTGGCGATTGTGGCGAGCCATAGTGTCAATGGGGTAGCGGCGCTGCATACAGAAATATTGATGAAACGCGAAATGCGGCTCTTTAATGAAATGTACCCGCACCGCTTCAATAATAAGACGAATGGGATTACTCACCGGCGTTGGCTGATGCATGCCAATCCGGATCTGGCTAACCTAATCAATCAATCGATAGGAACCCGCTGGATGAGCCATCCGCAAGAGATGATTGGCTTGATTAAATATTGTGAGGATGCTTCCTTCCAAGAACAAGTGGCCAGCATTAAACGGCGGAATAAGCTCAAGTTGGCTGAATACATCTACAGCAAGCATTCGGTACATGTAGACCCCGACTCTATTTTTGATGTTCAGGTGAAGCGCCTGCATGCTTATAAGCGGCAGCTGCTTAATATTTTGCATATTCTGCATATGTACAACCAAATCAAAGATAATCCTTCGATGGATATGGTACCGCGCACGTTTATATTCGGAGCAAAGGCGGCACCAAGCTATCATTTGGCGAAACGAATTATCAAGCTGATCAATACTGTGGCAGAAGCTGTCAACAAAGATCCGGATGTTAGAGGCAAGATTCGTATCTTTTTCCTTGAGAATTATTCAGTATCTTTGGCCGAGAAAATCATTCCTGCTGCGGATATTAGTGAACAGATCTCTACTGCGAGTAAAGAGGCCTCCGGCACGGGGAATATGAAGTTTATGATGAACGGTGCATTGACCGTAGGTACGATGGACGGCGCTAACGTGGAAATGCATGAGATGGTAGGGGACAACAATATGTTCCTGTTCGGTCTTCGTGCTGAGCAGGTAATGGATTATTATCAGCATGGCGGCTATCACGCACGTGATATCTACAATGGGGATAGTCGTGTGAAGGAAGTATTGGATCAGTTGGTTAATCCGGGACCTATATGCTGTCATGGTGCGGAGTTTGAGACCATTTTCCATTCTCTTTTGGATAATAACGATGAATTCTTTGTACTTAAGGATTTCGCAAGTTATGTCGAGACTCATGTCGAGATTGACCGGGCATACCGCAACCGTCAGGAATGGCTGAAGAAGTCTATTATAAATATTGGTCATTCCGGTAAATTCTCTAGCGATAATACGATTAGCCGCTACGCCGCGGAGATTTGGAATATCAGTCCGGTACGGCTATAGGCTCAACAAGATTAGGCTGTCTTATAAGTAGGAGATTCCTACAAATGAGACAGCCTATTTCTTATGCTTTATAAGGCAGAGCTGCTTTAGATAACTTCCGATACCAGGGCAGCGAACCGCTCTAGGAACCGGCGTTCCTCATCATCAAAACGATCTTTCAGCGGACTGTCGATATCGAGTACGCCAAGCAAACGATCATCCTTGATCAGCGGGACAACAATTTCGCTGTTTGAAGCGGCGTCACAGGCGATATGTCCCGGGAATGCATGGACATCTCCAACTACTAGCGTGCGTCGTTCCGCAGCAGCCGTTCCGCAGACTCCACGAGACAACGGGATGCGGATGCAGGCAGGAAGACCTTGGAAAGGTCCGAGCACAAGCTCCTTGCCATCAAATAAATAAAAACCGGCCCAATTCGTATCCGGCATAGCGTGTTTAAGCAGTGCCGAAGCATTGGCCAGGTTGGCCGTAGCACTTGGTTCGTCCTTTACTAATGCTTCTAGTTGGATTAGAACCGCTTCAAACTGCTCGTTGCGTGTTCCATCGTAAGGCATAGCTTGAAACATGAAGCATCACCTTCCTGTACTTTAAATTCAAATATGAACTCCTAACTGTAATTATCAACATAGTACAGCTAGACATGATACGTCAAGCGACAATACCAATCTGTAACAATATGGAATGTTCCTTGAAGTCCATGAAATGCGCAACAGCCACAATAATGTTTCCGAGGATCGGTCAGAGGGTAATGCTAGTATAAATACCGAAGGCTATATAGCCGGAAGAGGTGGAATATGCGCGCTGATGTACAGAACTTGTTCATAGGAATTCATATGCTTTATTGTGCACGGGATAAAGATGTGACGATCTCAGAGATGCTGCTCGGACTTGAAGATCTGGGGTATCGTGTAGGAGAACGCGAAGTGAAACAGGAATTGGAAAAGCTGACACTGGACAACTTTCTGACTGCCCATACCGAAGGGTACAGTATTACGGGGACTGGAATTGAAGAGTTCAAGGATATTCGAGCCAAACTTCAGGTGTTATGCAGTGAAGTTATTCATGAAGCGGAATGAAATCATTGTAGTTAAGTTTAATAAAAAGCGTCTGTATTAAGGGAGTGTATGCCCCCTGATGCAGACGTCTTTTTATGTTAACGCGTAGAATTTGTTCTTTTCAATGTTAAAGAATTTAGAACTTTTATCTTAAGGATATACTCTTGAATGATGTATAATTGATAAGTTGAAGGGGGGCAGAGATTTGTATATCTGCAATGGAGTGATACCCACACTGGTCGGCAGTAGATTGAAGCTGTGCGCTATGACTACTGAGCATGCTTCAGCATTATATCAGATCTGGTCTCATCCAGAGGTCACCCGCTGGCTGGGGGCTCCAGCATTATCCTCTATAGAAGAGACTAAGCAACTGATTGCTTTTTTATTACAGATGGCTCAGGAAGAGGAGAGCTTGCGCTGGAGTATTGTAGGACCCGAAGGTGAAGTTATAGGGAGCTGCGGTTATAACTATTGGCAGTTGCAGGGAGCTTACCGCGGGGAAATTGGCTGCGATCTGGCGCCTGCCTTTTGGGGACTTGGATATATGAAAGAAGCGCTTGGTTTAGTGCTCGACTTCGGCTTTAATAGGATGGGGCTGAATCGGATAGAAGCGCTGTGTCATCCTGATAATAATCGTGCGGAGAGGCTGGTTCAAACGCTCGGCTTTCAGAAGGAAGGTATACTGCGTCAATATCGCCAGACACCTTCCGGCTTTCAGGATGTGACCCTACATGCGCTTCTACGTGGGGAATGGGAATGATTTTATTACATAAAGAGAGGGTTTGGAACATTGAAGTCAACAGGGGATTTAGAACGTAAATTAATACTGATAGGGGTGCTGCTAGCTACCTTTCTGGCTGCGATTGAAGGAACGGTAACAGGACCAGCGGGTCCAGCTATCGTAGGTGAATTTCAGGGAATGCAGTGGCTTAGCTGGATATTCACTTCTTATTTGCTGGCAATGGCTATTACTACTCCTATTTTCGGCAAAATCAGTGATCTCTTTGGACGCAAGCCGGTGTTCATGTGGGGAGCAGCTGTTTTTTTATTAGGCTCGTTATTATGCGGTATTTCGCAAAGTATGGAGCAGCTGATCCTGTTCCGGGCAATACAGGGGATTGGCGCGGGTGCGCTCATTCCAATGACCTTTACCATCATCGGGGATATTTACAGTATCGAGGAGAGAGCGAAGACACAAGGATTACTTAGCTCTGTATGGGGGATTTCCTCTTTGGTAGGTCCTCTTCTTGGGGGATATGTAGTAGATTACCTAAGCTGGCGCTGGGTATTTGTTTTTAATCTGCCATTCGGTTTATTAGCAATGGTATTTATTGCCCGCTATCTGAAGGAAGAGAAGGTACGTCGGAAAGCACAAATTGATGTGGCAGGGGTGCTGCTGTTCGCTGCTGGTATGGGCGCATTGCTCTTCGGTCTCTCCACAGGTGGACAGAATCTGGAGTGGACATCCCCACTGCTAATCGCAACTCTAAGTGTGGCTGTTATCCTGCTAGTCTTATTTTTCTTTGTGGAGCGTCGTGCTCCTGAACCTATGTTGCCGCTGGGTCTATTCTCGAACCGCAACATAGCGGTGTCTACTGGCGCTAACCTGCTGGTAAGCACATTAATTATTGGGCTTTCTACGTATGTGCCATTATGGGTGCAGGGTGTATCCGGAAAAAGCGCCGCCATCTCAGGTTTGCTACTGGCGCCGATGTCGGTAGGCTGGATGTTTGGTTCGATCGCCGGAGGGCGGATGATTCTAAAAGCGGGTTCGCGTCGAACCGCAATGCTTGGATTGATTATGATCGCTGCCGGGGCTATTGGCCTGGCTTTCTTAACAGGTGAGTCTTCACAGCTGCTGCTTTTATGCTTGATGCTGGTCTGTGGAGTTGGCTTTGGGTATTCTTCTACAGTCTTTACGATTATTGCGCAGTCCTCTGTTGCGTATGAGCAACGGGGAGCATCTACAGCGCTTAATGCGTTCACGCGTTCTTTAGGACAGACTGTTGGGGTGGCTATTTTTGGTTCCTGGCTGAACTTGAATATTGATAAGCTGTTAAGAAAACAACCGGATTCGAACATCTCAGGGGATGATATTAATAAGCTGCTTGGATCGCATGCAGGAACTAACCTGTCTGGGGAAGTATCAAATAGTCTGCGTGATGCCCTTGAAGGTGGTCTTCATTCATTATTTATCGTAATGGCAGTTTTCGCTGTTTTGTCGCTGATAATATCCTGGGGTTTGCGCAAGGGTGTGCCTTCAGTAGAGGATGCTACATCGTCCTTGAAAAAGGCATAACTTATTAGGTAGATAGCGTGTTAAAGTGGTTGAACCATACGAATTGACTCTTGGAGTGGCGTACGGAGTGACACATAGAATGACGCATGGAGAGACACATGGACTAACGGACGGAGTAGCACATGGAATCACGCACGGAATAACGGACGGTGGCACGCCAGATTGATGTAACCTCTAGAGTAGAGAGTCGATGGAAGCAGTGGATAGACGCGTTTAGTTGTATTTCGTACAACTATAATCCTGCTGGTAACTTTTTCAATGGATATAGCTGTATTTAGTACACCTATTTTCTTGATTTACTCGCCTAGGGGTGGTTTGTCTGGTTTTTAATTGTACAGAATACACTTAAAGTTAGAATGAGCGGATTTGCATACGAAATAGCTGTATAGAATGCAGTTATTCCCTAAGTTACTGCTCAGGTTCATCAAGATCCGGCGCTGAAAATATAGCGAGTTACATCAAAAGTGAATTTTACCGAGAGCGATAGTAACGGTCAGCTGAAAGGGACGCCCAATCGGAAGCGTGCTTGCAAGTCCTGCCGAATAAGGATGACTATGATCCGAGGGTTGCCAAAAGCGGACCTCAAAGTCCGTCTTCGGCATCGACTTACCGATCATCTGCTCAAGTAAGCCGGCGCAGAACAAAAAAACCAATAGGCGATTCTCAAATAAATCGGAGAATCGCCTATTGGTTTTCTTTTTAACATTAACAGAAATCAATAACAGCTTGTCTGTAACACATAAACAAGGGACTCTTACTTACGGGGAAGAGGGGATAGCTTCTCAGCTTGTAGACCCATCTTTTTGAGGAGAACAATCATTTGTTCCTTCTCATCATCATTCAGACCGCTGAAAGCAAGATGCAGGCGTTCTGAATATTTCGGATACATCTCATTCATGAGACGTTCACCTTCCGTAGTCAGCTCCGCAAAAATCACGCGGCGATCGCTCGGACAAGGCTTACGCTGCAAATAGCCGCGTTCCTCAAGCTTATCGATTACGTAAGTAACGTTGCCGCTTTGCAGCAGCAGCTTGGCGCCAATTTGTTGAATGGGTTGTGGTCCCTTATAGTACAACACTTCCATAACGGCAAAGGCAGTCGGATTAAAACCTTCAATTTTGCTGCCGGTAACAGCATGTTCATTAATGCTCTTAAAAGATTTGGCAAATACCCGGTACAAATGTAGTGTTAATTGCGTATCACGTTCGTAAGATTGTATCATGCTTCTCCACCCTCTATCGTTAATCATGTGTGAACTCATCGCACAGTTTGCAATCAATAGTCATTAGTGCACGGGTTACCTGTGCAACGAACCTTGAGATAACCTTAGAATACGTGAAAGAGCGAATGAAGAACATGTGATTTGTCACAATGAGCACACTTTTAATTATTAAAAATCAAACAATTTTTTAAATACGGTAAAAACGAAGGTTTTTTTGATTTCAGTCTTTGAAAGGATAAGAATTTCAGCCTTAGGTTCAAGCGCTATTTACGCCTCCAGACGGATGATTGATGTTCTCCAATATTTTACTATTACTTCATCGAGAAATAGTAACGGGGAGTGAAGTAAGATGGAGGAACAGCTGGCTCATGATTCAAAAGAAGGAAAGCTGACGGCGAATAAGCCCTTTATGCTGCTTATTGCCGCACAGCTTGTATCGAATGTGGGAGACTGGTTGCATATACTAGCGCTACTGACAATGGTAGGTTTTAAATGGAATGCTACACCGTGGGAAATTACGGCTATATCTTTATGTATGGCTGTGCCGTTGCTCTTGGGAGGGCCGTTTGCAGGTTATTTAAGTGATCGTTTTAACCGCAAGGCGCTGATGATTGGTTCCGATCTAGCTCGTGCCGGAATCGTTGTTTGTTTGGTATTTGCAGGTTCTCTCTGGCAGGTATATGTCCTGTTGGTAGCTAAAGGGATCATGGATGTACTCTTTTCACCAGCCAAAAGCGGAAAGCTCAAGGAGCTTGTCCCTGCGGCCCAGATGGATAAAGCCATGGCGCTTAGCTCATCTATTGAACAAATAACTAAAATTGTAGGTCCTGCTCTCGGTGGACTGCTGGTTGCCGCATTTGGTATTGCTGCTTGTTATGTGATTGACTCGGCTACCTTCATTTTATCGGCGGTCATCTTAATAGGACTGCCGCGTACGGCTGCACTGAAGAAAGATGCAGCAGAGGATAGCACAGGGGAGAATGGTGCTCGGAAGTCTTTTCGCCAAGAAATGTCGGCGGGTCTGCAGGTGATCGTGGGAATGCCTGTAGTACTTTGCGGGATTGCTATGCTGGTGCTAGTGCTGTTAATGCTGCAAATTGGTGATTCGCAGATTGTAACGTTATTCCGGGAAATTCCGGGTGTGAACGGAGATCTGCTGGGTTGGTGTGTGGCAGCCAGTGGTCTTGGCACCTTACTGTCAGCCCTGCTTGTAAGCCGTATAGGCAGTGGTAAACATACGCTCGTCTTCATGGGATTGGGAGCTGTAATTATGGGGGTTGTTTTCTCAAGTGCAGGAATTGTAACTGCCCACGGTCAGGCTGGACTCTGGATGAACATCGCTTTGTTTGGTTCTTTTATGTTTGCTGGTGTGGGAGCAGGCCTTGCGTTTATTCCCTTCAATTCTATGCTGCAACAGCGGACCCCTGCGGAATACACGGGCCGTGTATTTGGAACTATAGGCAGTCTAACAAGTGCGGCTGTTATCTTGGGACCTGTAGCCGGTGGGGCTTTAGTTACAGCGTCAGGACCTGTCCCGGCGTTCATTCTCTCTGGTACGCTTACAGCCCTGCTTGGAGTGTTGCTGTTAATGCTGCGTGGTAAAATCGAGCGGAGAGATGAAGCGGCAATTAAACGTGAGGAAGGAATTTCAGCAACAAATAACCTAGAGCTTCTCGGACAGACCTCTCTTTAATGGGAGGTTTCTTTTTAAATATAAGAGTAGTTCTCTTAGCTGTGAAAAAATCAGTATGCTTCCTTGGAGAAAGTATATATAGTACGATTAGAGAAGCTATCTTTCTGGATTGGAATTTCGATAATAATATTTATAAGAAATATTTAGGAGTTGGCGAATATGGAGAATGTAGAAATAACAGGGGATACCGAGAGCGACGAAGAGATTGTACTCGATGTTGAGATCGATGAAGCAGGCTATGAAGCAGGTGCCCCATGCATATTCGATATTTCATTTCAGGTGCGGCGTGGACAGCTGCTCGGACTGATCGGACCAAATGGTGCGGGAAAAAGTACTACAATCAAAACATTGCTCGGTTTGCTTAAGAATACCAAAGCTAAGGTCTCCTTTAATGGAGTTAATAAGTCCTATGCTTATGTACCGGAGCAGCCGGTGTTTTATGAGGATCTGACCTTATGGGAGCACTTAGATTTGGCTGCTGCTGCTTATGGACTAAAATATGAGCAGTTTCAAGAAACGGCGGAGAGATTACTGAAGCAGTTCGGTATGAATCATGTCCGTGATGATCTTCCAGCTGGCTTCTCTAAGGGTATGAAACAGAAAATGATGCTGATGCTGGGCTTTTTGGTACAGCCGGATGTTTATATTGTGGACGAGCCTTTTATCGGCTTGGATCCTCGGGCCACTAAAGATTTCCTGCGACTGCTGGAAGCGGAGCGGCAGCGCGGAGCTGGTGTATTAATGTCTACGCATGTATTGGATACTGCTGAGAAAATTTGCGATGATTTTGTGCTGATCTCGGGTGGCAGGGTTGCCGCTGCAGGAACGCTTGAAGATATACGTGATTATGCTGGGCTGCCGGAGGCGTCGTTGTTTGATTGCTTCGACGAACTGACATGAGTAAGCAGAAGCAGCGAGGGTTTGCTTTTCCTACCTCCAAAAAGCTATTCTGGCGGCGATTATTTTCTCATTGGCGTGAGCAATCTGCTATTATTCGTACGGCAGCCGATTGGACTGTGCTGTTATATATACTGATTCCCGGAGGATTTCTGGGAGGACGGTTATATTACGGGTTCTGGAATGAGGCACTGCCAGCTTGGAGTGCAGATTTGCCGTTTATGTTGATTCCTTCATTATTAGTGCTCCTGCTCTGTAGAGGTGGACTGGTGCTATTATTGCAGGAAGGGGATCTATTATTTCTAAGACAACGGCAGCGATGGATATATACGATCATGTTTCGCGGGTTGCTGTACAGCCTGATCGTAACATCGTTGAAGTTCTGTGTAGCTTTTGTGCTGTTATTACCTTTCCTGGTTCGGGGATATGGAATGCTGTCATCCGAGGTATGGGCGCTGTTCGCTCTGACTCTGGCATGTAGCTGGTGCGTTAAATTACTTGGGCATATTGTAAAAGTACAAAAGCAAGGCTGGCGGCGCTGGCTGTGGCTGATTCTGGCCATCTCCGTTCCCTGTGGGATTTATTTCCGTGCAGCTGCGTTTTGGAACAACCGTCCAGTTTTTATGCTGCTGATTGCAGCACTCTTTGCAGTCGTAGCGGTAATCGCTCTTCAGCGGCGTATAGTGATGCGTGGGACATTCATGAACGATGTGCGTGAAGATTATAAGCAGCGGATGAAAATAGCGGCCCTATTGCTCCGCGGCGTACTGGATAAGCCACGTCCGACCCGCCATAAGCCGTGGATTTTCCGGAAATCACAGCCTTTGCTAAAATCAAAAACTGCCGAGAGCCGTTTCTCTGCGGCAGCGATTAAGGCACTTGTACGGAATCCTGCCCATTTAAAGCTCTACTTATCGTTTACTGCTGTGTCCCTTCTAGCGATATTTATCATTCCATCAGGGTTCAAATGGCTGGGTTTTATAGTTTTAATTTCCCTCATGACCAATTGGCTGTTGTCGTTCTGGTTGTTATTCGTGGGAGATGATTACATCGGAATTCTGCCGTTTACGAAAGAACAAAAAGCCGAAGCGGGGCTGCGTGCGGTCCCTATCTTACTGTTTCCTTTTTCAATCATTTGTTCTGCGCTGATCTGTATTTCCTTATATGGATGGTTTGGGATTATCCTGTTCATCCCGCTAGGTTATATCGTTGCACTGTTTAGCTCTAGAATATTTGGAACATTTCGCTTAGCGAAATAAAGATATAAATAGAACGGAAGAGTGCCCCATAAGCCGTAAAAAGGCTGCTGGGGCACTCTTCTTTTTTTGTCTTGATTCGATCTATTGCACGCACGTACGTATGAGGTACCTAGCTAGCCTATCGGACACAGCTGCCCCTAAACATACTATTTTTCCACTTTTGGGATGCTAACGGACTCCATAGTTGCTATTGCCATGAAAAACACCATATATGAGCCTCATTATAAGGAATAGCGTCGTTGGAGTCCGAAACCCTGCCAATAAGGTGAAAAATACGCAAATAACGTCATCTGGGTCCGAAGCCGCAGTAGCTGATTAGGCAGACGCTCCACATAGCTAACGAACCCAAAACAGAGGAGCGATTCTCTAATTAATGAGAGAATCGCACGGTCCGCCATTTTCAAAGCAGTAAGCTGCTTGGAGGATATTCACGTTGCACTAGAGATTATCCCAGTCGAATGTCAGCGGCGTGTTTGCCTGCTGTATATCCTGTTGAGAAGGCCGCTGTTATATTGTAGCCTCCTGTATAGCCATGGATATCGAGTACCTCGCCGCAGAAGAATAACCCCGGCATAAGCTTCGATTCCATTCTTTTGGGATCGATCTCCTTCAGATTTACCCCACCGCCGGTAACAAAGGCCTCGGATAGGGACCGGGTGCCATGCACATAAACCGGCATGCGTTTCAAAATCCCAGCCAATAGAAGCAATCCATTCTTGGAGACGTGATGACCGGTTGTGTCCCCATCTAAGTCAGATTTAGTCAGCAAGAGGGGGATGAGACGCTCTGGCAACAGCCCTTTCAGCGAATTGCGGATCGCTTTCTTTGGTTCCTGATCCAGCTTATCCTGCAACATAGATTCTACTTCCTGTGCGTTCAGATCAGGGAAGAGATCGATGGACATCTCCACCGTATCTGTGCCGGATTTACGTTGGACTTGTCTCAGAAATTGGCTGCACCGCAGTGCAATGGGTCCTGATAATCCAAAATGGGTGAATATCATATCCCCTCGATGAGAGATGACCTTCTTTCCTTTCGGATTCCACACAGTAAGGACCACATCACGTAACGACAGACCTTGCAGCTCGCCGGACTTAATCCATTCTTCCCGTGAAAGAATCGGCACCTCTGTCGGGAACAGCTCGGTGATCGTGTGCCCTGCGGCTTCTGCCCAAGGGTAACCATCTCCCGTGGAGCCGGTCTGTGGTACGGACTTGCCTCCGGTAGCGATGATAACAGCAGTGCAGGCGATCGTCTTGCCCGAGCTCAGTTGGACTCCCTTAACAGCCCCTTCGTTATAGATTATTCTTGAGACGGGACTGTCGGTCATAATCTGTACGCCTAGACTCCGTACTTTGCTAATTAAGGCAGAGACGACACTAGAGGCCTTATCGGAAACGGGAAACATCCGCCCGTTATCTTCTTCTTTTAATGCAATGCCTAAACCTTCAAAAAAGGCGATGATATCCTGATTATTAAAATGGTCGAAGGCACTATACAAAAAACGCCCGTTTCCTGGAATATGGGCGATTAGCTCGTCTCTTTCCTTGACGTTGGTAACATTGCAGCGTCCGCCACCAGATATTCCGAGCTTTCGGCCTAGTTTTGCTCCCTTGTCGATTAGCAGAACGGATGCCCCGTGTTCTGCAGCGGCCACGCTTGCCATTAGACCCGAAGGGCCGCCCCCAATGACGATCACATCGTAATTGCTCATGAAATTTTACTCCTTTACATGTTAAGACACGGAAGCCTATTCCGCGGGTATTCCTAACGGAATCATACCATTCTGATTCACATGTAACCAGTCTTGTCCAATCATTAGGTGATTATCGTTGTCAGGAGAGTAATCCTGTGCTTTAATCTAAGCATGTAGGGTAATTTGTCCATTTTGGGGTGTGATTGTAATTATTGGTGCGGTTAAGGATATCTTATTGCAAATATCGGCAGCATGCTCCTTTCTTTTTCTTTTTCAATGGTGGGTGGACCGTAGATTTGTAACACGGAAAAAGGGGAAGCTTCCAAATGATCAGACCTTTTTGATTTTGGCGTGTACGTTTAGTCTTATCCTGTGCTCTCTTCTTTCGACAACTTTGTTTGGTGTAGCCTATTTAAATTTAGGATTAATCCCTGCGTATATTGGTATTTTATATGGAACTACCCGTTCGGGCATTTTGCTGTCCATTTTTTTGCTTATCTGCAATGTAATCATCGCGGAGCCTACAGGAATCAGTAATGTGATATTGAATTCAGGGATTTTATTATATCCGCTACTGTTTGGACTGGCCAAACCTTTTAAGAAAGGTACAGTAGTTGAGAAGATCGGTGTGTTATGGATGATTCTTTGTCCAAGCATGCTATTTATTGCGTTAGTCCCTATTATAGGCGGGAAAAATATATATGAATCTAATTCCGTGCAAGCATTTCTGATTACGGTATATCTGTTTTTCACCATCGCTTTAGGTGGTATTTTTGTATATTATGTTGAGATGGTTAGAAGTAGATTGCAGGATAAAGTACAGATGGAGAATATCAGTGAAAGTTTCCAGTGGGAGTCCGAGAAGCTGCAGCAGATTACCAATGTAGTTCCTCTGAGTATTATGTCTCTGGATGAACACGGAGTTGTAACTGATCTTAATGATTGTATGCTAGGAATGATGCGGGCTCATTATCCCAATTTGCGAAAAGAGGATATTATTGACGAGCCGGTAAAAAAGTTTTTTCATAGCTCAGTGGATACACAGGCATATATGCGGGTAAGTGATAATATCCGCTCTAATCGGCGTTCAAGTGAAAAAATGATTCATGAGTCGCGCATCTATCAGATTTATTCAGCGCCGTTAATGCATAAGAGTTCAGGGGTAACAAGTGGTGCTGTAATTATTGTGCAGGACATGACCAATGAGGAAAAACTACGTGTAGAGCTGGATCATGTGGAACGTTTGAGCTTGGTCGGGCAGATGGCTGCTGGAATTACCCATGAGATTCGTAATCCTATGGCGGTAGTTCGGGGTTTTTTGCAGCTGATGAGAGAAAAGAGTGCTCAAGAATTGGATTCTTATTATCAGATTGTGATGGAAGAGCTGGACCGCGCTAATAGTATTATTAATGATTTTTTATCCTTGGCACAGAGCCGGGTTTCTGATAAAGAGAAGGTGCTGCTGCACCATATTATAGAAGAAGTTAGTCCATTGCTGTGGGCTGATGCTAATCTTCGCGGTCAAAGTGTTGAACTGAAGCTGAGCCCATCACTGCATGAATTGGAACTAAATGTCCGGGAAATCAAGCAGCTTATTCTCAATTTAGGACGTAATGGTATGGAGGCTATGGGACCCAAGGGGGTGCTGACGCTGGAGACACGCAGTACTCATGATAAAGTGGAGTTGATTGTCACCGATAGCGGCGTTGGTATGTCAGAAAGTCAACGCGAGAAGTTGTTTTTACCCTTTTTTACGACGAAAATTCAGGGAACAGGTCTAGGCTTATCCTTGTGCCTAAGTATTGTGGAGCGGCATAACGGTAAAATAAATGTAGAGTCTGTAGAAGGAGAGGGGACGGTATTTACGATCTCCTTCCCATTGGATAAGGAGGAACCCAGCGGGGTTCGCTCTTAGATTGAATCACCCTCTACAGCATCTCTTGCTTTCACAGAGTATGAATGTATAATAAAGTTAGTAAGTACTGCTGTAATATTATCTGACAAACAGTTGAAAAGTGAAGGAGAGTGCAGAGAAATGTCCATGTCTTTTAATCAATATATGAGAGATTCAATTCAGCCTATGCGTGATGACCTGACAAGTATCGGGTTTCAGGAGCTTATGACTCCAGAAGAGGTGGAAGCTACTCTTCCAACCGCAAAAGGAACATCGCTTGTAGTCGTAAATTCGGTCTGTGGTTGTGCTGCTGGACAATGTCGTCCAGGTGTAGCTCAGGCTTTGCAAAATGAAATCACTCCGGATCACTTGTTCACAGTGTTTGCAGGTCAAGAGAAAGAAGCTACTGCTAAAGCACGTGAATATTTTGCTCCTTATCCGCCATCCTCACCTTCCATCGCACTGATGAAGGATGGAGAACTCGTTCACTTTATTGAACGTCATGGCGTAGAAGATCGTTCGGCTGCTGAAATTGCTGCTGAATTGAAAGAGGTCTTCAATCGTTTGTGCCAGTAAAAACAGTTATTCCATATAATCTCGCATCAGCCGGCAAATCGGCTGCATGCGGGATTTTTCAAAATATAAGAGCAATAATGGGATAGAATATGCTTAGAAGCATGAGCTTCGTTTGGGTGGATATTTTGATGGATATGGAACCATTTCTGATGGAACGAGGTGTGTTTGGTGAGTTTACAGAAGGAAATTATTGCGGATCTTGGCGTGAAGCCAACGATTGATGTAGAGGTTGAGGCACGCAAACGGGTTGATTTCTTAAAGTCGTACGTGCTGAACGCAGGGGCTAAAGGATTATTGATCGCCATTAGTGGTGGAGTGGACAGTGCGGTAGCCGCGGGTCTGTGTAAACAGGCTACGGACGAGCTGTCGGCAGAAAAAGGCACAGAGTATATGACGCTTGGAGTATTCCAGCCTTATGGGGTTCAGGAAGATATCGAGCACAGCTATGATGTTGCCAAAGCTTTTAATCTGACTCATACTGTGGAGACCAACATTGAGGAAGCTGTAAATGAAATTGCCCTTGAAGTTGAGCATGGTCTGAAATCAATAGGCCAACACCGCCATATGACGCATCAAGGCAAAGGAAATGTTAAAGCCAGAACACGTATGGTTATGCAATATGCACTCGCTTTTGAGAACAATCTGATTGTAGTAGGAACGGATCATGCTTCTGAAGCAATTACCGGCTTCTACACGAAGTGGGGCGATGGCGCTGTAGATATTACACCACTATCCACACTTAATAAACGTCAGGTACGTCAGCTGGCTGCACATATTGGTGTGCCTGCGGATATTGTCACAAAAGCACCTACGGCGGGCTTATGGCCGGGGCAGACGGATGAAACCGAGCTGGGCATTACTTATGACGATAACAGCGACTATCTGGAAGGTAAACAGGTTAATCCTGAGGTAGCTGAGAAGCTTGAGAATTATTACCGGAGAACGGCACATAAGCGTAATGTTATTCCGGGGATTTAGAATAGTTGAACTAGAAATCGCCACGGGTCTGCGTAGCAGCAGAGCTCGTGGCGGTTTTTGTGAGTTGGATAGCTGGATAGACTAAGAAGAATAATTATTCTGTAAGCGTAAGTGTCTGATCGATAAAATTAGTTGTCGCAGCAATCGCGAGCTCTAATTGCGGAGTCGTGCCAGCAAAAGGATGCACAGTGTTGAACGTATGATTACCCTCAGGAACCTGCACCCAGCTAATATCTGGCCGAAGTTTGATGAGATGCTCAGACCCTTGGCGGAGATGTACTCCATCTTGACTGCCTTGAATAAGAACAACTGGGAAGGACGCTTTCTGTATGCGTTCAAGGATGTTATAGCGTTCTTTGTTGTTCTCCATATCTTCTAAAATTACAGCATCCAGCGGCATTTGTTGGCCAGTACGTCCATTAAGGACATAGGTTCTTCCTGTTTCCTTCATCTGCTGCTTTTGTTCTTCCGTCAGCAAATCGAGTTTCGTAACCCCGTTCCAGGAGATTACTCCGCTGATCTCATTGGGATGATCAAGCGTGTAGACCAAACAAATTCCCCCTCCGAGACTGTGGCCGAGAAGGAATAAGGGCAAGCTGCCGAATTTCGGGTGTTGGCTAAGATAAGACAACAGGATTTCCATGTCCTTTAAGCTACGGCGATAGGTGTTGCGGGCGAACTTCTCAAGCTCAGTGAAATGCAGCAGATCTTCTCCGATGCCAGCATGAGAGAAGTTAAAAGTGATCACTTCATGCTCCTGGCTGAGAGTTGTGGCTATGTAAGGAAACATTCCCCAATCTTTAAAACCTTTGTAGCCATGGGCAATAACAATAACACTCTTGGCTTTGCCTTGGGCAGGGAAGTGCGAGCAGCGGAGAACAGCTCCGTCACCGGCAGGTATTTCAAAATTACGATGATTCATAGGGTAATCCCCTCTCCATATATAAAAATGAAGTAAATCAGCTAGTCTATCGTGAAGTCGCTGGATAGACTTAGAGCGCATTTTCTTTTAAGATAGCAGAAAGAATCTTGCAGGACTATTACTTTTAATAATACTTCATTTGATTGATCATACCATTATTGAAGCAAAATGGGATACACGTCCATAAGGAGCGTGAAGTGTTGATTTACGGAATCGGACATGATGTGTTAGAAATTGAACGAATCTCAGAGGTAATAAATAGAGGACTGGGTAAGAAATTTAACCAGCGGGTCTTAACAGAGCAAGAATATCAACTTGCTGAAGAGCGAAGCGGGAGGTTGGCTGAGTTCGTAGCCGGGCGTTTTGCTGCCAAGGAAGCAGTTGTGAAGGCTTTAGGCTGTGGCATCGGCAATGTAGTTGGGTTTCAGGATATTGAGATATTGCCTGATGTTAAAGGAAAACCAGAGGTAACTTTATCGTGTGAAGCCTGGAGCAGACTAAATCTTCCAGATGGACAGAAGTACACCATTCATCTTACGATAACACATGGCCGTGATTTGGCTTCGGCTTTTGCCGTCGTGGAAGGGCTAGGTTCATAAATTGAACCATGATTATAGAAAGGCAAGGAGCGTTATAATGACACAACAAGATCTACAAGTTCAAGACGAACAGGAGCTGCGGGAGGCTAAGCAATATTTCAGCTATCATTTGCTGGAGTGGTATCAAGGGCAGAAACGGGATTTGCCTTGGCGTCGGCACCGCAATCCTTATTATATTTGGATTTCTGAAATAATGCTGCAGCAGACAAGGGTGGATACGGTAATCCCGTATTTCAATCGGTTTATCGAAAGGTTTCCTACCGTGGAGTCGCTCGCCGATGCACCAGAAGAGGACGTGCTTAAGTGCTGGGAAGGCTTAGGTTATTATTCTCGTGCTCGCAATATACAGCATGCGGCCAAGCAAGTCAAAGAGCTGTATGGCGGGCAGGTGCCGAATGATCGCGAGGCTGTGTTCAGTTTAAAGGGAGTGGGACCTTATACGGCAGGGGCTATCCTTAGCATTGCGTTCAATCGGCCGGAGCCAGCGGTCGACGGCAATGTGATGCGGGTGTTGTCCCGATATTTCCTGATAGAGGATGATATCGCCAAGGGACCCACCCGCGTAAAAATGGAGCGCCTGGCAGCTGAACTGATCCCGGAGGGGGAAGCGGCATCTTTTAATCAGGCCCTGATGGAGCTCGGGGCGCTCGTATGCACTCCTAAGTCACCGCGCTGTTTAACCTGCCCGGTGATGGAGCATTGCGCCGCGCGCCTGGCGGGCTGCGAGACTTCGCTGCCCATCAAGACCAAGGCCAAGCCGCCGCGCCCTGAGGAGCGGCTGGCGGCCTTAATCGAGGGCCGCGGTGCCCACGCGGGCCAAGTGCTCATCCGGCAGCGGCCACAAAGCGGGCTGTTAGCCCGCATGTGGGAGCTGCCGCACTGGCCGGCGCCGCCTGTGGAAGGCGGCGCCAAAGGCGCGCGGCTGCCGGAAGCAGCGGCGCTGGACCGGCTGCGCCGGTCACTGCGGGAGGCCGGGATCTCTGCCCGGCCTGAAAAGCACTGGATGGCTGCTGAGCATATCTTCAGCCATATCGTGTGGACGCTGCAGGTGTACCGCTGCAGCGTAGAGGACGCCCTTCCGCTGCCGATAGCGGCAGAAGGACGGGTGGTGTACAACGCGGAAGCGGACTTGTTCTCAGGGATCGACAGCAGCATGCCTATCGAGAGATTTGAGGACGGGAACGCTAGTCCAGAGGACGGCGGAGCAGTGCGCTGGATCAGCCGCGAAGACATGGCTAACTATGCGTTTCCTAACGTTTTTCTGAAGCTACTGAACCTTTATTTTGATGAGCAGGAAGAGCGGTCGAAGCTAGAGTAGTAGAAGATTCGCCGTGTTGTGTTGCTAAAGCACTAAATGTACAAAACCTCAGTTTGATGTATGCGCCTAAGTAGAATCGTATGCTCCTAAGTAGGGTCGTATGCACCTAAGTAGGGTCTTATGCACCTAAGCATGGTCGTATGCACCTAAGTATGGTTGTATGCACCTAAGTATGGTCGTATGCACCTAAGTAGGGTCGTATGCACCTAAGTAGGGTCTTATGCACCTAAGCATGGTCGTATGCACCTAAGTATGGTTGTATGCACCTAAGTATGGTTGTATGCTCTTAAGTATGGTTGTATGCGCCTAAGCATGGTCGTATGCACCTAAGCATGGTCGTATGCACCTAAGTAGGGTCGTATGCACCTAAGTAGGGTCTTATGCACCTAAGCATGGTCGTATGCACCTAAGTATGGTTGTATGCACCTAAGTATGGTTGTATGCTCTTAAGTATGGTTGTATGCACCTAAGTATGGTCGTATGCACCTAAGTAGGGTCGTATGCACCTAAGTAGGGTCTTATGCACCTAAGCATGGTCGTATGCACCTAAGTATGGTTGTATGCACCTAAGTATGGTCGTATGCTTCAGTCTCTTCGTAGCAAATATTTGTTTATTTGGCTTAGACTAGTTCAGTCTTGTTCCAACTAAATTCTTCTGGTGTTCCTATGGCTACGAGAGTGAGTGAAATTTAATTAGGGAATTCTTCCCTAAAAAAAGGTCGATTTGGCTTGTAATTGATCACTTTAGGGAAAACCTCCCTAATAATTTGGCGAATATCGGTTTTATGCCCATAACGGATGATTTTTAGGGAGTATTTCCCTAATTACATGTGTTTATGGAGCCTATCGCAGAATTTTAGGGAGTTATTCCCTAATCTATTGCTCAGCGACTCCAAAAGCAGATTTTCATAAGCCGAGTATAGATTTATTGCGATTTATTCCGATCTATTCCGATCCAGTGTATCCATTTAAGCGACGCAAGCGGCGTGAAATACGGTGTCTGGGAGGATCTCAATCAATCTCTGTCTTTATCTTTATCTCTCTCTCTATCCAACCTAAACAAAGAAGGTATCCCATAGCCAATTCGGCTCTGAGATACCTTCTTTTTTAGTTCCATAGCTTAAGCCAAATGTAATTTCTTATTTTGCGCTTTCGTAACGTTTGCCAACTTCTTCCCAGTTTACTACGTTCCAGAACGCTTTGATGTAATCAGGGCGTTTGTTTTGGTAGTTCAGGTAGTAAGCGTGCTCCCATACATCAAGTCCGAGGATTGGAGTAGCGCCTTCGCTGATTGGGTTGTCTTGGTTAGGTGTGCTTGTTACTGCCAGTTTGCCATCTTTAACAACTAGCCAAGCCCAGCCGCTGCCGAAACGAGTAGTTGCTGCTGCTGCGAAGTCTTCTTTGAATTTTTCGAATCCGCCCAGTTCTTTATCGATAGCTTCAGCCAATGCACCAGTTGGTGCGCCGCCGCCGTTTGGTCCGATAACTTCCCAGAACAGGGTGTGGTTAGCGTGTCCGCCACCATTGTTGCGAACAGCAGTACGGATAGCTTCAGGTACAGAGTTCAGATCTGTAAGAAGCTCTTCAATGCTTTTGCTTTGCAATTCAGGTGCTTTTTCCAAAGCTGCATTCAGATTAGTTACATATGTGTTATGGTGTCTGTCATGGTGAATTTCCATCGTCAATGCGTCGATGTGTGGTTCGAGTGCGTTGTTCGGATAAGGAAGTGCCGGTAATTGAAATGCCATGGAAAAATCCCTCCTGAGTTATATTAGAATTTTGTTATAGATAAAGAATTCTGGCGAACTAACGTCAAAATCCTTTATTGTAAATATGTACTATAGGGTATTCGCCCGATAGGATACCTTAATTAAACCGTATCTAGACCAATAATGCAACACTAAACAAACATAAATGTTTATAAAGTATAATTGGAGAGGGAAAGGGTTTTACAATTGTATTTGGAATGTTAAAATTAATAGTCCCCAATCCTATAGACATATATCCTTATAAATACCCTTTTAATGAAGAAATGAACCCCATCTAAAATGTAAACGCTTGATATTAAGCGCTTTCAAAAGAAAAATGATGATATCACGAGAAAAGTGTGCTTTAATAGATTTAAAAGCAGGTATTCCTCGGTATTTGATGCTTTTTTTTATTTTCTCTATGTTAAGGGAACCCCTTCTTTTTGTTAAATTCATAAGCCATAGACAAGGGAGATTTTAAAGAATGCACGTTCGTTCCTTTCAATTAAGCGACGTTAGCCCTGTGACTGATTTGCTGCAAACCGCATTATCGGAAGAGTGTTTCGAGAACACTATCGAGCCTTTCTCCAGGCAGCTTTCATGGGATTCAGATCTCATTGTAGTTGCGGAAGATGAAGAAGAAATTGTTGGAGCACTGATTGGTACGATTGAGAAAAACCACGGTTGTTATTTCCGGATTGCTGTACATCCTGATTATCGCCGCAGAGGAGTCGGCAGAAGTCTGGTATCGGCTATGGAATCCAGGTTTCAAGCTCGTAAAGTCAGTGGTATCTATGTAGCCGTCGATGAGCATAATTCTTTTGCTTTGCCATTGTATGAAGCTATGGGATATAGCGAGAATCAAATCTTCAAATCTGTCCGGAAGCTGAGCATTGTTGGGTAATTTTGATCACTCAGCTGCGAAAGCGGAAACATTTTCTAGAAAAAAGAACTATAGCTGACGATATAGTCTGTTTCATTCATACTCGAGCGTATTTCCCAGAAGTCCATTGCTAATGGCTGGGAGATATGCTTTTTTATTGTTATAATATCTGCAAGTATAATCTTCAATTATTGAGAACAAGAGGTGACATATTGAATCAGGAGCCCCAAGTAGATTACACGAGAAATAGGAAACAAAGACATAGATCCTCCAGATCCAAGACTACCCTGGGCGGTCGTTTGGTCTCGGAAATGAAGGATTGGCTGCTTACAGCTGTGATTGTTTTTGCTGTGATGTCTGTTCTTAATGTTTTTGTGTTCAATATATCAACAGTTAAAGGTCAGTCTATGCAGCCAACACTCTGGGAAGGAGAAAGGCTCTTCATTAATAAAATTTCATTGCTGTTCGTAAATCCAAAACATGGTGATGTTGTCATTCTTCATGATCCAAGTACCGGTCCTAGTCATAAGGAGTATTTAGTGAAGCGAGTGATTGGCATACCTGGAGATATCATAGAGGTACGGAATCATCAGTTATACGTAAATGGAAAAATAGTGAATGAGCCCTATATCGATACTGAGATTGAAGATCCGGATTTTGCAGCGTTAACCGTAGAAAGTGGCAATTATTTTGTAATGGGCGATAACCGTCATGCATCAGCCAGCAAGGACAGCCGTTACTTCGGCTCTATTTCACAGGATATGATTGTCGGCAGGGCTGATTATATATGGTGGCCTCTGTCAAAACTGAATAGATTATAAGAAAGTCAGCGAAGATATGAAAGGAGAAGGCGGAAATGACCAATACATTTCAGTCATCGTATGCTCCCCCGCCTTCCAAGTGGGCACAGCTTAAAGCAGAGATTCAGGAGGCTGCGACATCACTCGGTATTGATGATATCGGGTTTACAACAGCAGAACCTTTTTTATATTTAAAAAATATACTGCAAGACCATCGGGACAAAGGATATGAATCTGGCTTCGAGGAACCCGATCTGGATAAAAGGACAGTTCCAGCATTGTCTTCTGGAGACAAGCCGTTATCTATTATTTCGATTGCAGTGGCCTACCCTTCTAAAATGGAGAACCCTCCTAAATCTGAGCCGGGTGCACGTAGAGGCATCCTCGCCCGGGCATCTTGGGGCAGGGATTATCACCATGTGCTGAGGGAAGCCTTAAGTAAGCTAGAGGAATTTATTCACGAGCGTGTACCGGAGGCTGTGCTGGAAAGCATGGTGGACACCGGTGTTCTAGTAGATAGAGCGGTCGCGGAAAGAGCGGGAATAGGCTTTAGCGGCAAAAACTGTTCTATTATCTCGCCCAAATGGGGATCATGGATTTATCTTGGGGAAATGGTTACCAACATTCCTTTTGCTCCGGATGAACCTGTTGAAGAAGGCTGCGGGGAGTGTACTAAGTGTATTGATGCTTGTCCTACCGGAGCGCTGGTGGGTCCGGGTCAGCTTAACGCACAGGCTTGTATTTCTTTTTTGACGCAAACTAAAGGGTTCCTCAGCGAGGAGTATATGACCAAGATCGGCAACCGTCTATACGGCTGTGATACTTGCCAGATTGTATGTCCCAAGAATAGAGGTAAGAACTGGAATCATCGCCCTCAGATGCAACCTGATCCTGAAATCGTGAAGCCGCTGCTGCTGCCGATTCTGGATCTTAGCAATCGTGAGTTCAAAGAGAGATTCGGCAATAGCTCAGCAGCCTGGAGAGGCAAAAAGCCGATGCAGCGAAATGCGATCATTGCCCTAGGCAATTTCAAGGAAGCCGGGGCTGTGCCAAAGCTATCAGAAATTGTTCTGAAAGAGCCGCGGCCAGAGATGCGGGGCACTGCTGCTTGGGCGCTTGGACGTATTGGAGGTGATGAGGCTCTAGCTGCTGTAGAAGCGGGTTTAGAGCGCGAGGAGGATAGCACGGTGAGGGAAATGCTAAGCCGGGCGCAGGATGTGCTCCTTACTGGGAAGAAGGCACGGGAGGACAGCGATATTAATGGAGGAAAAAGTTCATAGACAGGTTGCATATTGCCAATTGCTGTCCAGTTCCTGAAATGCTATGATAGATTCGCGTGCCATATGGCGATGCAGACAATAGAGTGTAGAGGTGGGCTTTAGATGAGTATCGCATTACCTATTATTACATTGGTCGTAGGTCTCATCGGTGGTTTTTTCATCGGTGTATATTATCTGCGCAAACAAATGACAAACATGCAGAATGATCCTGAAATGCTGCAAAAGGTTGCAAAGCAAATGGGTTATAACCTGAACGGGAAGCAAATGCAGCGTGCCCAGCAAATGATGAAGACTCAGGGACAGCCAGGTGCGCGCCCTGGAGCAGCTAAAGGGAATAAACGTAGAAGTAAGTAACCGGGTCCGGATAACATGTATACGGGTGCGGAAGGGGGAGACATCATGGGGAACATCAAGGAATATGTGAACGGTAAAGTTGCAGAGAACCGTGAGCAAATCGAGTATCACGTTGAGAAAATATTAGAATTAATCGGTGAAGATACCGGCCGCGAGGGACTGCTGGAAACACCGGCACGTGTTACGCGGATGTACGAGGAGATATTCGGCGGTTATTCGATAGATCCCCGCGAGGCGCTCGGCGTTACTTTTGATGAGTCTCATGAAGAGCTAGTGATCGTTAAGGATATCGTCTATTACAGCCAATGTGAACACCACATGGCTCCTTTCTTTGGTAAAGTGCATATAGGATACATTCCGAGCGGACGTATTGCTGGGCTCAGCAAATTAGCTCGGCTTGTTGAAGCAGTAAGCCGTCGTCTACAGGTTCAAGAACGCATTACGGCGCAAATTGCTGATATTATGACGGAGGTGTTAGGCCCCCACGGTGTGATGGTTGTTGTGGAGGGAGAGCATCTGTGTATGTGTGCACGCGGAGTGAAGAAGCCAGGCAGCAAAACGGTAACTATGGCTACTAGAGGGGTCTTCCGTGAGGATGCCGCCGCTCGTGCGGAGTTTCTAAGCTTGATTAAGGAATAAATATCGGGGTGCATACCTCGAAATTGGAAGGACCCATCGTTCACGTAATGTGAATGAGGGGTCCTTTTTGGTCAGGGTGTGGGAATAAGAGTGATATTCACTGTGAAATGAAATAATATCAAAAGGGCTTCCAGGCCAGTTTACTGGCAGCAGCATAACGTTCTGAGACGTAAGGCCAGTTAACGACCTTCCACCAATCCTCAATATAATCGGCCCGATTATTCTGATGTTTAAGGTAATAAGCATGCTCCCATACATCCAGAGCCAGTAACGGAACCACGTCCCATTGTGACAGGTTCTGATGTTTCTCCGCAGTCAAAATCTCCAGTCTATGACTGCGTGGACTCCAGACGAGAATAGCCCAGCCGCCACCTTCAACCTTATTCGCAGCTTCTGTGAACTGTTTCTTGAAGTTGTCATAGCTGCCGAAGCTTTGTTCAATGGCTTCCAGTAAGGCTCCAGTTGGACGCCCGCCACCTTGAGGTGACATTACGTTCCAGAAGATTGTATGGAGATAGTGGCCAGCCCCATTAAAGGCTAGCTCCCGTTCCCAATGCTTAACAAGATCGAAATCTCCTTTCTTGCGAGCCTCGGCTAGCTTGTTCTCCGCTTTGTTTAGTCCATCTACATAACTTTGATGGTGTTTATCATGATGAATCCGCATGGTTTTCTCATCGATGTATGGTTCCAGCGCATTATAAGCATAAGGCAATGGAGGCAGTGTATGCCCGCCAATTGGCACAGCACTCATTTCACGAATATCAAGGATAGTATCTGTAGAAGGAATAAGTCCCTCATTCCGCGTGACATTGTCCTCTTCTGTTCTTACGACATAGTCGGCTGCTGTATAATCTCTCATAATTTGCGTGAGCTGTCCGGGCGAGCTCAAAGTGTGTAGTACGGCAAGGAAATACTCTGATTCACGAATAATATGCAGGATCACAGTGGTAGCAAGGGGGACGGCTTTGACGGCTGCGCTGCTTTCCATGATGGCAAAAAGCTGCCGAACAAATTCTTGGGATTGGGTACAGGAGATGTGCAGCAGCTTTTCTGTTTCCGCAGTGAGTTCAGCCTGACTTGGTGGAGAAGCAGAGAGGGCAGAATTCAATAACTGTTGAGCGGCCATCTCTGTGGCACCGAAGACCACCGCCCATTCATCCAGCAGTTTAACATAGGGTTCCTCCAGGTTAGGTACGATTGCTTTGATAACCTCGGTATGCTCTTTCTCTTGTGTTTTCCAGAATACGATTTCTTCTAAAATACGTACTGGCAGCATCGGCCCGTATACATATAACATTCCAAGAAAACCTCCCGTGATATGTCTTCATCAGTCCATTATATGTGTGCTCATGATAGCTTATGAAGAGCATAAGAACGCGATAATAATATCGTTGACAACCGTTTGATATGGTGAAATAATACAGGAAAATAAAGGCAATGATACCGAAAGGTACAACCTCGCGAAAAGGAGGGTGTACCTTTTTTTGTCGTGTGGACCGATTAATGAAATCCTTTGGGGTAGTAGAAAAACTTTGAGAAATGAGATGAGGGTATGAACAAGCTTGAGAAGAAACAATTTTATAATCAGCTGTTAAAATTAGCGGTACCGATATCCCTCCAAAGTCTAGTCATGGCGGTTCTGTATTTAGTAGATCAATTGATGGTAGGGCAGCTTGGGGGTGTAGCGATCGCTTCGGTTGGTATGGCTAGTAAAATCTATAGCGTGATTTCGGTGGTGCTGGCGGGTCTTGCTACGGGTCTTGCCATATACGCGGCTCAATATTGGGGGAGTAAAGATCGAAAGAGCATCACACCATTACTGGGATTAAGTCTTGGAATTGGCCTGATATTGTCGGGTTCATTTACGATAGTTGTTTTTTTCAACCCTCGGCTATGCCTGTCTATTTTTACAACGGATAAAGAAGTGTTGGAGAAGGGGTACATTTTTCTAAAAATCGTTGCCCTCAGTTATATTCCAACGATGTTGACGATGCTCTATTCGGCGGTTCTACGAAATTCAGGACATGTAAAGTATCCAATGGGTGTGAGCATAGCTGCTGTAGGACTGAATATTATTTTAAACTATGCGCTTATTTTTGGGCATTGGGGGTTTCCAGAGCTTGGACTTGCAGGTGCGGCATATGCAACGTTAATCTCACGTATAGTCGAAAGTACCTTGATCATCGGAGCTGTGTATCGCGGGAAACTGCCGGGTGCCGGAGGAATTAAGGAGCTGAGTTCGTTTTCGAAAGCGCTGTGTATACCTTTTTTAAGAACGATAGCACCTATTGTTTTAACGGAATTGGTTTGGGTTTTAGGTGAAGCTTGTTATTCCGTAATATATAGCCGTATGGGCACAGCAGAGATGACCGCTATGACAGTGACCTTTCCGCTGCAGGGGTTGACGATTGGACTTCTGGCTGGGCTTTCTGGTGCAGCTGGGATTATGGTCGGACATAAGCTGGGAGAGAATAATAATGCAGGTGCTTTTCAGTATGCTCGTTTTTTTGTTCGAATAGGAGTAGGGATTTCATTGCTGCTTGGTGTTCTTATTGCTGTTCTAGCCCCGCTCTACGTCTCAGCCTTTAACTTAACAGTGGAAGAACGCCGAATGGCCACTTCTGTTATCTGCTTTTTTGCTCTTTTTTTATGGATAAAGGTGGGCAATATGATGATTGCGGGAGGGATTCTGCAGAGTGGTGGCGATAGTAAGTTCGTCTTTATTATGGAAGCCTCTACAACTTGGTTGCTTGGGGTGCCTCTAGGGCTACTGTTGTCATGGGGATGGAAACAGCCTCTTCCCTGGGTATACTTCTTTCTGTCCCTGGAAGAGGCTGTTCGATTGGTTATAGGTTACGTGCGTTTTCGCCGTGGTAAATGGTTGAAGCAACTGACCCATCAGGGGACAGAGGCGGATTGTAGTGCTTAACTAGTTACTTGCCATCGCCGGCTGATTGCCATTGTAGGTTTTGGCTAGTTGAACATTTCCTAAGAAAGCAGAGACTCGCCGCAAATACTCACGCGGGTGCTCACGGAACAGCAATTCATGATGGCTGCCCTCTACGACCCAGGAATCTGAGAACGGATTGCTTTGGTTCGCGGCCAGCTTTTCTGCAATAGGATAAGGAGCTTTATCATCTTCGGTTCCATGCATGAGTAGAATAGGGAAAGGATAATCTTCGGATTTGACCCTCGCATAAGGAATTTGATTCAGCCCCGTACCGTTCAGAACTGGGAACAGCATTTCCATAATCGCCAGGGAAGGCTGGCGGGGCAGATCAATATTTTGCTTAATATTATGATACAGCGTATCTGGCTCTAACAAAAAGGTACTGTCCAGAATCATCGCGTCAATGTCCTCTGATACTAATCCTGTTTGCAGTGCTGTGCCTGCTCCCATGGAGAAGCCCCATACAACTAACTCCTCAGCTCCACGTTCCTTAGCAAAATCAATAGCGCCTAGAAGCTGCTGGGATTCTTTTTTACCTCCGGTTGCAATATCCTTGTTGCCTTGGGCAGCAAAGCCGTAATCAAACATCACGACATTGAAATTCAGACTGTGTGCATAGTGAGCGAGATCGTACATAGGTACCCAAGATTCTTCCCGGTTGGCGCCATAGCCATGGCTGAACACGATAGTTTTGGTAGCCCCTTCGGAGGGAATATACCAGCCGCTCATCATCCGACTACCATCTTTAGCTGGAAACGTCACATCCTCGTATGCGAGACCTTTGGCCTGCATGGGATTGGAATACAGAGGTGCGACCGTTGGATTAGATAATACCCAGGCGATATAGCCATGAAGTGAGACAAAGCAGAAGGCTAAAAAGAAAAAAATAGATAATAGCAGTGCAACGATAATATGCTTCACACGAATCATCCGCAGCGATAGCCGGGACGAACTGCCTTGTTTAGGTAGTTTAGGTCGACGGGAGACGGTTGTGCCGGTTTGGCGAGTTGCCAGATCCATATGGTCCCCTCCTAAGAATGATGTGAGTACTAGTGCCTAGAAGAATTTGTAAAAATGATTCTAAAGCATCAGTAGATAATTTAATATGTTAATCGTATGAAAAAGCCCTTACAAAGTCAATGAATTAGACGCTTTTGTAATGTAACTGTAAAGTGCAGCCCAACCTTTTCCGGCACATTTTTGGCACAACTCCGGAGGAGTGAATATACTGGACTTTCCATAGAGTTTTGCACTAAGATAGAGTTAGTTATAATGTAACCGAGTTTCATTTGATGAAACACGAGGGGGAGATTGTCATGGAGGACCGAAAGCTTACAGTGCGTGCGGTAGAACGTGCGCTTGATATATTGCTTTGTTTTACGCAGGACAGAGATTTAGGGTTGACGGAGATCGCTTCAAAGATTGATTTACATAAAAGTACCGTCCATCGGCTGCTGGCAACCTTGGAGGAAAAGGGCTTCCTCATTCGTAATCCGGCCACTGAGAAATACAGCCTGGGTATACGAATTTGGGAATTGTCTACGCATTTGCCTGCTTTTGATGAGTCGGCTGCGGTATTGTTGCCGTCAATGGAACGGCTGCGGGATCGGCTAGGGGAGACCGTTAGTTTATACTTACGCGACGGCATAGAACGTGTGCGGATTCAGGCGGTTCAGAGTCAGCAGGCCATACGGCGAGTGGCGCAGATCGGTGCGAGATTGCCTTTATCTGTGGGCGCATCAAGTAAAGTGCTGGCAGCCTATGCTCCTCCAGAGGTGCTGAAAGAATTGCTGGAGAGTTCGGGATGGCCGGACTACGTTGAGAAGGATGTCTATCAAGAGCAGCTTAATGACATTATCCGGCTCGGATATGCCACCAGTTTCGAGGAACGCGAGCCCGGCGCGGCCGCGGTGGCGGTGCCTGTTACGGGGCGCAGTGGAAATGTGATCGCGGCGTTATCACTGTCAGGTCCAGTAAGTCGCCTATCAAGGGATACGTTAGTGGAATATGCCGCGGTACTGAAGGAAGCGGCTAGTGAAATGGGCATGATGATTCCTTAATTCGCTGGCTGAGACATATAAGAAACTAAGCAGCGATCTCTCTGTTACTGGAGGATCGCTGTTTTGATGTTTTGGGGAGGGATGCTTAGTCGATTGTGGGTAAAGTGGCAGGAAACGATGGGTAACTGAGGGGGAATTGATGGCCTGATGAGTGACTGATGAGTGACTGATGGATAATTGATGGGTAACTGACGGTCTGACGGGTAACTGATGGGATGATAGATGCGTAACTGACGGCTAATCAACAGCTAACTGATGACTAACTAACGGCTCCCCACCTTGCGTTTGTATGGTGAGCTTCAGTGAATATACGTACCCTTTGGGAGCCTCAGTAACTCGTAATGCTGAGGCACGAGCGTTTGAACCCAGGGCCTAGATAGGCAGAGGGACGGAGGGGCGGGAGAGTAGAGAAATCACCACGAACCCACGAACCCACGAACCCACGAACCAACGAACCCACGAGCCAATGAACCTACGAGCCAACGAGCCAACGAACTCACGAGCCAACGAACCCACGAACCCACGAACCCACGACCCCAAGAGCCTATGAACTCACGAACCCACGAACCCACGAGCCCACGAGCCTATGAACTCACGAACCCACGAACCCACGTATCTCATAACTCGTACACAAGTAATCTCGGGTTGTTATTTAGATCTTCCCTGAGGCTTCCGGACTCAGAAGACGCTATTTGCCCATTTAAAGCCTTTTGGGCATAGTTTCGGACCCCAGTGCAGCTATTCGACCCAAACGGGAACCTTTAGTGTGTTTTTCATGCCAATAGCGACTATGGAGTCCGATCGCACGCCAAAAGTCGGATAATCGAGCGTATAGAGTCATCTGGGTCCGATAGCGCGGAATCCTAAGCGTCCCCTGAGACGTGCGGACTCAGGGGACGCTATTTGCGAATTTACAGCCAGTTTGGCAGAGTTTGGGACCCCAGTGCAGCTATTCGACCAAAACGGGAACCTTTAGTATGTTTTTTATACCAATAGAGACTATGGAGTCCGATCGCACGCCAAAAGTCGGATAATCGAGCGTATAGGGTCATCTGGGTCCGATAGCGCCGAATTCTAAGCGTCCCCTAGGGCGGGCGGACTCAGAAGAAGCTATTTGCGAATTTAAAGCCATTTTGGCGTAGTTTCGGACCCCAGTGCAGCTATTCGACCAAATGATCTCCTGTCGCGTGTTTTTCATGCCAATAGCGACTATGGAGTCCGATCCCACGCCAAAAGTTGGATAATCGAGCGAATAGAGTCATCTGAGTCCGATAGCGCTGAATCCTAGGCGTCCCCTGAGGCGTGCGGACTCAGGGGACACTATTTGCGAATTTAAGGCCATTTTGCCGTAGTTTCGGACCCCAGTGCAGCTATTCGACCAAAACGGAAACATTCAGCGTGTTTTTATGCCAATAGCGACTATGGAGTCCGATCGCACACTAAAAGTCGGATAATTGAGCGAATAGAGTCATCTGAGTCCGATCACACGCCAAAAGTCGTGAATTTGTTCATTTAGAGTCATCTGAGTCCGAACTCGCTGGAATCCTAGGCGTCCCCTGAGGCAACGCAACAATAGTGAACGTCCAACAGTCAGAGGCACCCCACCCGCAACAAATTGGCTGTTGGAACCACCCCACCCGCCACAAATTGGCTGCTGGAACCACCCCATAACTACAAAAAAAGGGACTGCTCACAGCCACTCATGGCCGTGAAACAGTCCCTTTTTAAATTACTTTAAACCTATTCTACCGACACCGCGGAAGAGTCTGTAGCATCTGCCAGCATCTGGCGAAGAACAGTCTGCAGGATACCGCCGTTGCGATAGTAATCAATATCGACTGTACTGTCGAGTCGTGCAATGACAGGGAAATCGAATTGTGTGCCGTCTTCACGGGTAGCCGTGACAGTTAGCTCTTGACTTGGCGCCACGTTGTTATCGAGACCAGTAATGTTGAAGGTCTCGCGTCCGGTCAGTCCCAAGCTGCTCCAGCCGTGGCCTTCTTGGAATTGAAGTGGAAGCACGCCCATACCGACCAGATTGCTGCGGTGAATCCGCTCAAAGCTCTCAGCGATAACTGCTTTAACGCCAAGCAGAAGCGTACCCTTAGCTGCCCAGTCACGTGAGCTTCCTGTACCGTACTCCTTACCAGCGATGACGATCAGATTTTGTCCAGCATCCTGATAGAGCATGGAAGCATCATAGATGGACATAACTTCGTCGCTTGGCAAGAAGGTAGTAACGCCGCCTTCCGTACCAGGAGCTACTGCGTTACGAATCCGAATGTTAGCGAACGTACCGCGCATCATGACTTCGTGGTTTCCGCGGCGGGAGCCGTAGGAGTTGAAGTCTGCACGTTCTACACCATGATCGCGCAAATATTCGCCAGCAGGACCAGAGGTAGAGATATTACCCGCTGGTGAGATATGGTCGGTTGTCACGGAATCAGCAAGCAGCGCTAGAACGCGTGCATCTTTGATATCCTTAATGTCTCCCAGACCGTCTGCCAGATGTTCGAAGAATGGCGGATTCTGGATGTACGTGGAATTATCATCCCACTCATACAGCTCGCCTTGCGGAACAGGAATCGAATTCCAACGTTCGTTAGCGGTGAATACATTTTCGTATTTGCTACGGAACATCTCCGGACTAAGGGAGAGACCAATGGCTTCACGAATTTCAGCAGTGGTTGGCCAGATATCTTTCAGGAATACTGGCTCACCTTGTGGATCAAATCCAAGTGGCTCAGTCTGCAAATCGATATTTACTGTGCCAGCCAGTGCGTAAGCAACTACGAGCGGCGGTGAAGCCAAGTAGTTTGCTTTTACCTGAGCATGTACGCGGCCTTCAAAGTTCCGGTTACCGGAGATGACTGCGGCTACGGTCATGTCATTGTCAGTAATGGCTTGACTAACTTCTTCAGGCAATGGACCGGAGTTACCGATACAAGTGGCACAGCCATAACCAGCCAAGTAGAAGCCTAATGCTTCGAGTGGCTTCAGCAAGTCTGCTTTTTGCAGGTATTCAGTAACCACCAAGGATCCTGGAGTCAAGCTGCTCTTAACGTAAGCCGGTTTGGTCAGACCACGTTCCACAGCTTTTTTCGCCAAAAGACCTGCTCCAAGCATAACGCTAGGGTTAGAAGTATTCGTACAGCTAGTAATAGCTGCGATTACGACTGCACCTGTGCTGAGCTTGCTAGTGGTATCGTTTTTGTGCTGTACTTCTACGACTTGAGCGATTTTCTCATCGCTGAGACCATAACCGCCTTTGTCTACAGGTGTACGGATAATACCTTCGAAATTTTCCTTCATATGCGTAAGTTCGATCCGGTCTTGCGGACGTTTAGGTCCAGCCAAGCTAGGAACGACAGAAGCTAAGTCAAGCTCAATCACATCGCTGAATTCAGGGTCTGGCGTATCCGAGGTACGGAACATCCCTTGTGCTTTGTAATAAGATTCAACCAACGCCACCAGATCATCCGGACGTCCAGTGCTGCGAAGATAAGCGAGTGTCTCGTCATCTACAGGGAAGAAACCGATAGTTGCTCCGTATTCTGGCGCCATGTTGGCAACAGTTGCCCGGTCAGCCAGACTGATGTTAGCAAGGCCGGGTCCGTAGAATTCGACGAATTTGCCGACTACGCCCTTTTTACGCAACATTTCAGTTACTGTCAGTGCCAAATCCGTTGCTGTAGCCCCTTCGATAAGGCTGCCTGTAAGCTTGAAGCCCACTACATCAGGTGTAACAAAATAGAGCGGTTGTCCAAGCATTCCTGCTTCAGCCTCAATACCGCCTACACCCCAGCCCACAACACCAAGACCATTGATCATCGTGGTATGGGAGTCCGTTCCTACAAGGGAATCTGGATAAACGACAGTTTCACCATCGATAGTTTTGGTAGTGGCAACGGAAGCTAAATACTCTAGATTTACCTGGTGCACGATACCTGTTGCTGGTGGAACTGCACGGAAGTTGTTAAAAGCTGTCTGTGCCCAACGAAGGAAACGGTAACGCTCCTCGTTGCGTTCGAACTCAACGTTCATATTGTATTCCAAGGCGTCTGCTGTACCGAAAGCATCAACCATGACAGAGTGGTCAATTACAAGGTCAACCGGGACAAGCGGATTGATCTGTTTAGGATCTCCTCCGGCTTTTTTTACAGTATCACGCATAGCTGCGAGATCCACGACTACCGGAACTCCGGTGAAATCCTGAAGCACGATACGAGCAGGGATAAATGGAATTTCTTTATTACGGTCAATGTCACCTGACCAATCGGCCAGTTGTTTCACATGTTCTTCAGTAATTGCCCGTCCGTCAAACTGACGAACAGCAGCCTCTAGTAGGACTTTGATCGAAAAAGGCAGGGAAGAAATAGAGCCCAATCCTTGTTCCTCAAGGGACTTCAGATCATAATAGCGATAAGATTTGCCGCCTGATTCCAGGGTCCGAGCCAATGAAAAATGATCCTTGCTTGGCATATATGCGCCTCCTTGTTTCGTCTAATGAAACCCAATTTCAAATTGCTTCTAGCTTAATTATAACGGTTACAAAGTGGGGAGTAAAGTTTTTTTTCCTACATCTAAAGCCCGAATTATGCCTGAGAAAATGCCAAGCTACCCTTCCATTGTTATATTGTATCGTTTCGGGATATTCTTTTTACCTCAAAAAGAGCCATTTAAAGGAGATAATACGAAGGAATTCACCGGAATCCTTGGTTTTACTTATTTATTAGGGGAAATGCACACTGAATTTCTCTTCCTCAGTTATTAGGTGATATGGTCCTCGTTGTCGATGTTTGATTGAGATGTCGTACTTGGGGTTAGAGTTTTTGCTTGAAACATCCTTAACTATTCAACCGATCTGTATAGCGGCCTGTTTCCTTTCATATACATAGAACAGCAGTTAAAAGGGAAAGAAGGGGCGCGAGTATAATGGAACAACAGTGGAAGCAAAGTCTTTATGTATATGTTGATCAAGTGAATAAGGCCAGGGTGGAGCCTAAGTCATCATCGCATACCGTTTCCGTGTCCGTTAAGGATCCGCGTTTTCTGGTAGAACAAGGGGAGCGTTCAAGACGTCTTGCTGAGTGGTATAAAGAACGTGGGATAACTCCTTTGCGCGGAGAGACAGGGGTTAAGACTTTGCGGACCGTCCGGCAGACTCCGACCGAGGTAGTAGCAGAGGTTACACTGCATAGTGCGCTTTATTATGAAAAAGGCGGTGTTAACCACCGCGAGGATATTATCGAGCTGGAGCGGCTGACCTTTGTACGGGACGGTGGGGGCTGGGAGATTGCTGGTGTGGAACGAAGTGTCCCTGAAAGAAATACGGTTCATCGGGCAGAGGTAGAGCTATCGGGCAGACTATCCAAATGGGGAGAGGCTTTGCCGGCACCGCTGCCATCACAGCCCCTGCTTAACCGGAATGTTCTCGGAGAAATTGCCGGTTCAAGAGAGGTTCGTTATAACCGTGAAGAAGCTGTGGCGTATGCCGACCGCTGGTGGAAAGACGGCAATCCGGAGTTCGAAACCTTCGAGGTGGACTGCACAAATTATGTCTCCCAATGTCTCTTTGCAGGGGGAGCACCTATCAACTATACTGGTAAAAGAGAAACGGGCTGGTGGTACAAAGGTTACCAAGGCAAACAAGAATGGTGGAGCTATAGCTGGGCTGTATCAGACAGTCTGCAACGCTATTTGAGCGGAAGTCGGAGCAGTGGCTTGCGTGCGGAAGTCATGGAGCGGCCGGAGCAATTGATGCTGGGCGATATCATTCAATATGACTGGGATGGCAACGGGCAGTATCAGCACAGCACAATCGTCACAGCTTTTGATGCAGGAGGCATGCCGCTTGTGAATGCACGTACCGTTAGCAGCCGTCATCGCTATTGGGACTATCGTGATTCCTACGCATGGACTGATCAAACGAAATACCGTTTTTTTCATATTAACGACTACTTATAGTACAGAAAGAGGTTAAGGGAATGGGGAACGCAAAACTAACCGTAGGGCTGGTGTACGGGGGCAAATCAGGAGAACATGAGGTATCGCTACAGACGGCTTTTGCCGTGATGAACTCATTTGATTATGATAAATATGAGATTATACCTTTTTACATTTCAAAACAGGGATTGTGGAAGGTTGGAGAGAAGTTATCAGCGCCTTACAGCCAAGTGGAGCAGCTCAAGCTTGCAGAAGCGACCGAAGATATGGGCACAGCCCTGAACGTGGTATTTAGTGGGTTATCCGGTGCGGACAAAACAGTGGACGTAATGTTCCCGCTGCTGCACGGCACGTATGGTGAGGACGGAACGATTCAAGGGTTGTTCGAAATGGCGAATATTCCTTACATCGGTGCTGGTGTTCTTGCCTCTTCGGCAGGTATGGATAAGGTTGTCATGAAGAAGCTGTTCGCTGATGCCGGCCTGGATCAATGCGAGTATTGTTATTTCAACATCAGCGCTTGGAAAAGAAAACGTCATGAGTTGATTGTTGGTGTAGAGGATAAACTGGGATATCCGGTATTCGTGAAGCCTGCCAATCTAGGCTCAAGTGTAGGTATTTCTAAGGCTGCTGATAAGGATAGTCTTGTAAAAGCAATTGATTTTGCTTTCCGTTATGACACCAAAGTTATTATTGAGGAGTTTGTGGATGCGCGTGAGGTAGAGGTTGGCGTGCTTGGAAATGATGAACCAGAAGCCTCTGTTCCGGGTGAAATCGTTTCTTCTGGTGAATATTATGATTACGCAGCCAAATATACGGACGGCAAATCGCAAATGATGATTCCTGCACCAGTGGATTCTGAAGTGGCCGATCGTTTGCGGGAGTCCGCGATAGTTGCTTTTCGAGCGATTGAGGGCAGTGGAATTACCCGGGCAGACTTCTTCTTGCGAAAATCGGATGGTAAAATTCTAATTAACGAACTGAACACGATGCCTGGTTTCACTCCTTACAGCATGTATCCGCTATTGTGGCGTGAGACGGGTGTATCTTATAGAGCTCTGTTAGACCGAATGATTGAGTTAGCCTTGGAGCGCTATAATTTTAAACAAGGTCTTAAGTACGACAATGAGTAATAGAAGCTATAGCGGGAATATCCCGACTGGAAGGAGAGAAGAACATGGGTTTTCAAACAGAATTCAACTCCGTCTGCAAATTCAAGAGTGAACAAGAGCTGTACGAGCTGCTGGAATATGGGCGCACCAAAATGGTGAAACAAGGCTTTCGTGTGTATCCAACAGGTCAGAAGGTTATTGCTTACACCCCTGAGAACGTAGCTGTAGCCATTGTCAAAATTTCAGCCTCGATTGCAGAGATTAATTTTCAAGGACATGAGGTTACCGCGGTAGAGATGGAGCTTGTGCGTAAGCTGAATGAAGAAGAGTCCAGAGTGCAGACGGCTTTGGCTGAGGAAATGTTTTTTGGAGCACAGGGATGATTGTCCGCTTCGGATATGTAGCGATGTCCACCGTTATCAAAGACTGCTCCCCATCTAAGACAATGACGATGGCCTCTTTTAAGAAGCTGGATGACCGTGAAGCGGCACTTCGGCGTTTGGAGAACATCGCTAGAATGAATCTGCATAATACACTGCGGTTGATGAAGCATAATGTGGCCTCGGACATCATGGTGTACCGCCTCACTTCCAAAATCATTCCTCTGGCGACGCATCCGGATTTGCAGGACTGGAATCCGTTTGCGGCGCTTGCCGAGGAATTTGCGGAAGTGGGCCAATATGTGAAAAAGCACGGGCTGCGTGTTTCTTTTCATCCAGATCACTTTACAGTACTTAGTACACCCCGTCCGGAGGTGCTGATAAACTCCGTACGGGATTTGCAGTACCATGTGGACATGCTGGTTGCTATGGGGCTTCCTGCCATGGCGAAGAACAATATCCATATTGGCGGAGCTTATGGGGACAAGCCTGTAGCGGCGAAGCGATTCGAGGAGCATTTCCGCGCGCTGCCGTCAGCGCTGCAGGAGCGTATAACGCTGGAGAATGACGATAAGACATTTACAGCTCCGGAGACACTGGCAGTCAGTCAGAGCGTAGGATTACCGATGGTGCTGGATATTCACCACCAATGGGTGAATAATGAAGGAGAGCTCCCTTGGGAGCTGTGGCCTGACATTTTGCAGACATGGCGAAGCGAGCTAGCACAGAAGGATGTTCCTTCGGGAGAGCTTTTGCCGCCTAAGATTCATGTTTCCAGTCCGCGCAGTCCGTCTGATCCGCGCAGCCATGCGGATGGCGTGGAACCTGCGCCTTTGCTGGCTTTTCTGAAACGTATCGCCGCAGATACGCCTGCTGTCGATGTTATGATTGAGGCGAAACTAAAAGATGGCGCGTTATTTGGATTGATGGAGGCTATGAAGGAGCTGGCTGAGGCTGGTAACGGAATTTCCTTATTAAATGGGGCAAGCGTGAATATTGAACCTTAAACAATGAAAATAAGGAGATAGGTCCCGAATACGGGTCCTATCATGACTTGATATGTAACTTGAAATAGGGTACGTTGAATGAAACTTTAATCGCTTATCGTCTTTATATGGACCTAGGGCATTTATGCTCGCAGGTGAGAATGGGGTCCTCTTTTGGCGGAACTTTGGGAACTTGGGGAACGTTTTGACGTATTGCACGGTATTGTGAATAGGATTGCTTTAGAATTAAAGCCATTGGCGATTATGTTCAAGAAAGTGGAGTGAAGATATGAGTCCTTTAAATCCAGAGGGTAAGAATGAACGTGAACCCTATGTAGTAACAAGCAAGGGACATACGGCGGTGGCCATTAATGCGGCTGCCAAAGCAGGAGAATGGATAAAGAGCAGACAGGGTCTCGTGAAGGAGCTGAATACAAAGACTTCAGCACAAGATCTGGTTACGGAAGTTGATAAAGGCGTTGAGCAAATGATTCGCAGGCTGATCCTGACACATTTTCCCGACCATGCCATTCTCGGGGAAGAAGGGGTTTCCCCGGGAGCAGCAGCGGCTACCGCTGCATTGGAAGAAGCTCGTGAGCATGAATATTTGTGGATTGTAGATCCTGTAGATGGTACGACTAATTTCGTACACGGATTTCCTTTTTACTGTGTCTCCATAGCATTGGTGATTCGCGGTGAACTAACAGTAGGCGTTATTTATGATCCGACTCGTGATGAAATGTTCGTCGCTGAAAAAGGAAAGGGAGCTTACATGCACGGTGTTCCTACCTCGGTCTCTACGGAGACTGATTTTGGGGACAGCCTGATCGCTATGGGCTTTCCGCCGGATCGTGAGTTTGCACAACCTGTGAATATGGCCGGACTGCAAAGTATTCTTCCGCAGATTCGTGGTATTCGTGCCGGAGGCGCGGCTGCTCTACATTTAGCTTATGTGGCGGCAGGCCGGGTAGATGGCTATTGGGAAGTGGGCTTAAGCCCTTGGGATTGTGCAGCAGGAGTACTGCTTGTACTTGAATCAGGAGGCAAGATTACGGATACCCTAGGACGTTCATATGATATTGGTACACGCCATGTAGTAGCAAGTAATGGCCACATTCACGAATATTTGGTTTCGTCACTGAAGAATGCTGAAGCAACAGGATATAAGCTTTAGGGAGGACGATACAGCATGAGTGAGAAGGATGATTTGGAACGCAAGCTGAGCGAAATGTTGGTAGATGGTGAGATGGAACAAGGCGATCGTACGGCTAAAGAAATCCGGGAAATCTCACCTAAATATGAAATTCGTATTCAGACTACGCTCGATCCTATTGTGGAAGAAACATTGCGTTATCGTAAGATTGGATATGAGCTGGATGACCGGTATGATAAATATCTGGAGCGTGCAGGGCAGAAGTTAGAGTCAGATGAAGATTCAGACAAATAATAGCCAGTGATTTGCGAGGGGCGGTTTCCTGAATATAGGAGGCCGCTCTTTTGCGTTGCTACCCTGGGATGGTAGAATGGAATTAGAACAATTTGGGAGGGATACGATGCTAGGCAATTGGAAAAAAATTTGGGCAGCTGGCATAAGCAGCCTGCTTTTGTTATCTGCGCTGATTAGCGTAGGAGCAGGCACGGCAAATGCGGCTGACACGACTGCAATACAAGACTCTGGGCAGGATGTCTTTCGCATCGTAGCTCTAGGTGATTCCATTACTGCTGGCTACGAGCCAGGAATGACGGACGTGAATACCAAGCCATACGGCTATGCGGAGAGATTGCTTGAGCAGGGCTGGTATCATGGCAGAAGTGCACTTACTAATTATGGTATCCTAGGCCTGACTACGGCCGGATTACGTAATTACACAGGAGCAATCAAGGATGGTTCAGTGATTACTGCTGAAGGAGTTCAGGCAGGTCTCCCAGATCCACGAATAGAGCAGTTCGTGAAGCTAACTCCGCAGATCGCAGCAGAGCTTAAGGAAGCTGATCTGATTACCATTACGATTGGTGGGAATGATGTAAGCAGTCTGTTCTTGCAGTTCAAGGAGCTGACGGATGCGGATTTCCAAACACAGCTGGACCAGCGGTTAGCGGATTATCAAACAAATGTGAAGGCAGTGCTGGAGAATATTCGTGCGGTAAGTCCGCAAGCGACGATTATACTGGCCGATCAATATCAACCTGCCCCTAAGGTCGCGCTTGGTCAAATGTACAACAGACTAATGACGGCAGCGGGCAAATTTACGGAAGCAGCGGATAGTGTAGCTGCAAGCGTAAATCAAGAGGGAGCGAAGGTGCTTGTAGCTCATGTTGCGGCAAAGTTTGCCGGGGTAGAAGGCTCGCTGACACATATTATTGGAGCAGGGCAAACTGATTTTCACCCAACGCAGCTTGGATATGAGACTATTGCTAAGGTTTTCGCGGAGTTACAATGGGGAGAGTATCGTGTTCCTACTGTAGCTACAATGGCTACTGCATCGGTACCGATGTCGATTGTAGTGAAGGGCGTGGAGTTGAATACACCCAATAAGCCTATCCTTAAAAATGGGCAGAATTTTTTGGCGCTGAAAGATATTCTAAATGCCGTGGGCGCAAGCGGGAAGTGGGATAACAAAACCTCCAGCGCTACCATCGTGTATGGCGGAAGAACCGTTGTGATCACCATTGGCTCGAAATTTATTAAGGTGAATGGAGAGAACGTGGCTATTGATACTCCAGCTTTTCTGCAAAAGGTAGGTAAGGAGGACAAAACCTACTTACCCCTTGCCGCTTTGGCGACAGGACTTGGATTCGATGTTAATTACAGCAGCAAACTGCGAACTGCTTTCATAAATCCATAAAGCTGCATACTATACATCATAAGAAATTAAATTAAGCCCGTAAGGAAAAGGTGGATGGAATATTGTCTAGTTCAAAATATAATGCTGAATATATCATCACCATGGATGATATAGTGCGGGAGGGTCATCCCGTACTTCGTACCGTAGCACAACCAGTGGAGCTTCCATTACAGGCGGAAGATCGTGAGGCTTTGCAATGTATGCTTCAATTTCTGAAGAACAGTCAGGACCCGGAGATTTCCGAAGAATATAAGCTGCGCTCTGGCGTAGGTCTGTCGGCGAATCAAATCGGACTGGAGAAGCGTATGTTCGCGATGTATCTTACAGACGAGAGAGGGCGCGCTGTAGAGCATGCTTGGGTTAATCCTAAGATCATAAGCCACTCCTTGTCTATGGTGTACTTACCAGAAAGCGAGGGCTGTCTGTCCGTTGATCGTCCCGTGCATGGCTTTGTACCTCGGTATGAAACCGTGAAGGTGAAGGGTTATGATCTGGAAGGCAAGGAGGTTGTCCTTAAATTTAAGGGCTACCAAGCTATCATCATCCAGCATGAAATAGACCATCTCGATGGGATTATGTTCTATGACCGAATTAACAAGGAGAATCCGTTTAAGCTGCCTCAGGGTGTGGAGATCCGGAACTTATATGAGTAGGAGAGTAACTCCAAATTAAAAAGCGGGCGACCTTACAGCGTAAAGCTGATGGTCGCTTTTTTTTACCTATCGGCAAGATTATGATATTTCAAATATTTTACAAATCAATCGAAAGGATGTACCCTTACAATTAATGGATTTAAATTAGTAATAAGAGGAGGGCGTTAAATGAACTGGAGCAGAATGCCAATTAGAGGATTCGCCAACGAATATAATGATGAGGTTAAAAAGATTGATGAGCAGATTTTGAGTCTGATTCAGGAACGTAAAGCTATAACAGGCAAGAAACGATTATCCCCTGATAGTAAGCTACTTGAGGAATGGGTAACTAGATTCGAGATGAACACTACTCAGATTGTGCAGCATTTGCACCTTATGAATGAAACTGTACCCAGAAGACAATATTGGGAAGAGCCTGGTTTATTGCTGGGAGTGCTTCCGATTGTAAAGCGGACGGTCGTTGAAGAATGTGAATATATACTTACGCATGCTATGCAGTATGAAGCCTTCAGCATAGTTACTGTGGAAATTAAATATTTAAAAGAAGCTGTAGGACATATTCATCTTCGAACGGCTTTAACGCTTGAAGTGGCGGGTGAGAATGAATATGAAGTGCAGCCGCATGGTGGTCATGGAGGTGGAGCGCATACACAAATGCAATTCTTGGTCGCCCCAACGCTGCCGGAGCATCTGGAGGGTGTAGAGTTTTGGCTGGTACCCGGGAGCGAGCAAATGTTAAGACCATTAATGACTGAGATTACATTGGACAAGCAGGTGGATTTTACATGAGAGCAGTAGAATATTTGGACTTCTAAACGCTGTTAGCGGATGAAATCCGTAGATAAAGTGTATTTGAGCTTTTTGCGGTGTGAGCTACAGAGTTATTAGGGAAAAACTCCCTGAAAATAACCTATATTCTCTGTAAATGAACAGAATTAGGGATTTTCTCCCTAAAAAACGGGGTAAGTTCTTTATTTTCCACTAAATTAGCTAAATTATAGGGAGGATTTCCCCAATTATTAGTTTAATGACCAGAAATCCCTGAATTTAAGGTGCAATTTCCCTAATTATCTATCGAAGCTCCCTAACCCTTGTACTTAACACAGAGAAGGTCCAGCGATACCTGTTACGTAGCATAGAGAAATTGACGCTTGAGATCGGCTGGCTTAAGCTTGCCACAAGCTACAGATGCAGACCGTGGATGAGTAAAAATGCAGAGCAGCGATCCTCCAATACAGGAGAAACGCTGCTCTTTTAACATTTGCGGTTTATGGGACTGGGACAGCCCGTTAATCTATTCAGCTTTTTTTTAGCTTATAGAGCACTGCGTTTCAAAACAATCTTATTTCTCAGCCACCATAGCGCGGAAGGATTCTTCAGCTGCGATAAGTGTAGCATCGATATCTGCATCAGTATGTGCTGTGGTCAGGAACCAAGCTTCGTATTTCGAAGGGGCAAGGTTAATGCCACGGTTCAGCATATGACGGAAGAAGCTGGCGAACAATTCGCCGTCTGTATCCTGAGCCTCGTCATAATTCGTAACCGGATGGTTACAGAAATGAGTGGAAAACGAACCACGGATGCGGTTGATTGTCAGTGGAATGCCATGACGGTCGGCAGATGCTTGAAGTCCATCGGCAAGCCGGATTGCAAGCCGATCCATTTCTTCGTATACACCCTCTGCACTCAGAACCTCTAAACAAGCAATCCCTGCAGAGATAGACGCAGGATTGCCTGCCATTGTGCCGGCTTGATATGCCGGTCCAAGTGGAGCTACCTGTTCCATAATATGCTTGCGGCCGCCGTAAGCGCCGATAGGCAGGCCGCCACCGATGATTTTGCCAAGTGCAGTAAGGTCAGGAGTGATGTCCTCATGGTTATCCAGCCCTGCATAGGTTTGTGTAGAACCATAGTGGAAGCGGAAGGCAGTAATGACTTCGTCATAAATAACAAGGGAGCCATTATCGTGAGCCAGCTTGCAAAGTCCTTCGAGGAAACCAGGCTTAGGCATCACCATGCCGAAATTTCCTACAATCGGTTCAACCATAACAGCTGCGACATCTTCGCCCCATTTCTCCAGCGCCTCTTTCAGGCTGTCCAGATCATTAAAAGGAACGGTGATTACTTCCTGGGCGATACTGCTTGGAACACCGGCACTGTCTGGAATGCCAAGTGTAGAAGGTCCGGATCCTGCTGCTACGAGCACCAGATCGGAGTGGCCGTGGTAACAGCCGGCGAATTTTACGATTTTGCTGCGTTTTGTATAGGCACGGGCTACACGAATCGTTGTCATAACCGCTTCGGTTCCGGAATTGACGAAACGTACTTTATCCATAGATGGAATGGCTTCTTTTAGCATTTTAGCAAGTTTGATTTCGAGCTGGGTTGGGGTTCCGTAAAGAACACCATTTTCTGCTGCTGTAGTAATTGCTTTGGTAATATGAGGGTGGGCATGGCCGGTAATGATCGGTCCATAGGCTTGGAGATAATCGATATATTCATTGCCGTCTTCATCCCAGAAGTGAGATCCACTGGCGCGTTTCATAAATACGGGTGCTCCGCCGCCAACGGCTTTGAAGGAGCGGGAAGGGCTATTTACACCTCCAACGATATGCTGGAGGGCTTCGTGATAAAGTTGTTCAGATGTGGAACGATTCATAATGTGATCATCCTTTCGATTGTTGGTGCTCAAGGGAACGGGCGAACAACGGTGTTTTCCATTGTCCGCCCGTATTATACCAAGTCACTGCTTTGTGTACATGTGAACTTTGCTTGTCAGGCCCTTAATTGGTCCCGCCAGAACTGCTATTGGAGGTGTTCTCCGATGTAGGGGTTGGTGTTGGCTCAGGACCATTTAGGGTATCCTGTATAAATTCTTTTAGCTTCTTTTCGCTACGAATTCCAATAACCTGTGATCCGTCACTTGTAGTTTCCTCGGTGAGCAGATCCATTGGCGGAATTTGCTCGCTGCCACCCATACTGCTATTATACCCTACGCTTGCCAGCTTCCACATATCATTAACTGACATATTGGTTTCAATATAAGGCGTAACCTGCGACAGGATATTTGGCAGCTTGACGATGGAGGTGGTGCTGATCAGCTTATCAGCCACAGCCTTGAGAAAACCGCGTTGGCGCTCGGTTCGAGTGAAATCGGAGGTAGCGTCATGCCGAAAGCGAACATATTGTAGCGCCATGTTGCCGTCAAGATGCTGGTATCCTTTTTTCAGATCAATATCATATTCCGGACCGTCTGCAACGGTTTTGTAGACCATATCTTTTTCGACTTCATAATCCACACCCCCAACGGCATCAACCAGCTTGATGAATCCTTGGAAGTCCGTGTAGACATAATATTGAATTGGGATACCGAGCAGATCGCTGACGGTCTGCATCGCAGTATTAGGTCCATAAATAATCGCTGTATTAATACGCTTCTCGCCATGATCCGGAATCGGAACGTACGTATCTCTCAGTATTGAAAATACACTGATTTTCTTCTTCACAGGGTCAAGAGAAGCGACGAGCATTGTATCTGAACGGGGGATTTCCCCTTTCTTCACACCTCGGGCATCCACACCCATTAATAGGATATTGACCGGCTCTGTACCTTCCCATTTAGGAGGCTCAGGGGTGTCAACATCAACGGTCTCTGCATTTTGAAAAGGTGAATCTTCAGTATTCGACATGCTACCAAGCTCATTGTAAATGGTTGTAATGTAGAAAATGGCCCCACCGATAATAAGGAGGAGTATAATGGCCAACGTCCAAAGCAGCGGTTTCTTTTTTGACTTACCAGTCTTTGCGTGCCTTTTCTTTCTAGGTGGCATTTCTCGTTCTTCCTTTCGCATTCACGTTGACTACATTATAATTTCTTTTGGGGATACGTGCAATTTAGGAATAATTCCCCAATCTTAAGAAGGAGTGGATCTATCTTGAACGAAGTAGCTATTGGACAAAAAGTACCCAATTTCACCCTTCCCTCTTCCAATGGGCATGAGGTTAGTTTGAGTGATTACTTGGGCCGAAAGGTCATCTTATATTTTTACCCTAAAAATATGACACCAGCCTGCACGCAGGAGGCCTGCGAATTCCGTGACGCTTTTGATCAAATCACGGCGGTGGGTGCGGTTGTTCTGGGCATTAGTCCGGACTCTTTGACATCGCACGCTAAATTTACAGAGAAGCATAGTCTGCCCTTTCCACTGCTGTCTGATGAGGATCATAAGGTAAGTGAAATGTTCGGCGTATGGCAGCTTAAGAAACTTTACGGCAAAGAGTTTATGGGGATTGTGCGATCTACTTTTCTGATTGATGAGCAGGGGATATTAGTGGAAGAATGGCGGAAGGTACGGGTAAAAGGGCATGTCGCAAACACGATAGCAGGAATAAGCGAATCATAAATTTTACTAATTACTTTTTATAGATGTCTATTACATTTTTAACAGCTTATATAAGGTGTTGTCATGATATAGTTTCCTCATAATTGCTTCAAATTTGGAGCAAGAAGAGGTGGTGGAGTGATAATGCTGCATATTGGGCTTGATATCGGATCAACTACTGCTAAATTAGTTGTCATAGAGCGGGACCTCATTGTTTATCAAGACTATGTAAGACATTATAGCGATATTAAAAAAGCGGCCCTCTCTCTTCTGTCTGATGTACGCGACAGATTCCCAGAGAGGGGAGCTAGGCTTACTGTAAGCGGTTCCTCGGGTTTGTCTTTATCCAAATTAGGTGGAGTTCCCTTTATTCAGGAGGTGATAGCCTGCACGAAGGCGATCAGTGCGCTGATCCCCGAATGTGACACGGCGATTGAACTGGGTGGAGAGGACGCTAAGATAATATATCTTCGGGGCGGCATTGAGCAGCGTATGAATACAGCCTGCGCGGGCGGAACGGGAGCGTTCATCGATCAGATGGCAGCGCTGCTGCAGACCGATCCGGCAGGCTTAAATGTTTTGGCGGAGAAGCATGAGCGAATCTATCCCATAGCTTCACGCTGTGGTGTATTTGCCAAAAGCGATGTACAGCCGCTGCTTAATGAAGGAGCACGCCGGGAGGATGTGGCGGCTTCGATCTTCCAGAGTATCGTTAATCAGACGATTAGCGGTCTTGCTTGTGGACGTCCGATTCGAGGACGGGTGGCTTTTCTTGGCGGCCCGCTGACCTTCCTGCCTGCCTTGCGGCAGCGTTTTTCGGAAACGCTGGAGCTGGCGGAGGAGGATATCCTGTTCCCGGAACGCTCACAGTATTTCGTGGCGATTGGAGCTGCGCTCTCCGATGCTGATCCAGTCGTATTGCCACTTTCAAGCTGGATCACGCGAATTGCGGCAGTTGATTTTACTGCGGATCGAGCTGCGGATGCTGAATTGCCGCCGCTTTTTGAGAATGCCGCCGAGCTTGCAGAATTTCGGCTTCGTCACGGCAAAGCCTCTGCAGCGAGATCAGATTTAGCCTTATATCGTGGACCCTGTTATCTAGGGATTGATGCCGGCTCAACCACAACTAAACTCGTGTTAACCGGTTCGGCTGACGAAATTCTCTATACCTTTTATGGCAGCAACAAAGGTAACCCGCTGCATTCGGTCAGCGATGCACTGAAGGAGATCTACCGGGTTCTGCCTGAAGGCTGCCATATTGCAGGCTCATATGTGACAGGGTACGGTGAAGGGTTAATCAAGGCTGCTCTGCGGACGGACGGCGGAGAAGTAGAGACTGTTGCACACTACAAGGCAGCTTCCAAGTTCATGCCAGAAGTAGATTTCATACTGGATATCGGTGGTCAGGACATGAAGTGCATCAAGATCCGTGGCGGTGCTATCGACAGCCTTATGCTCAATGAAGCTTGTTCAGCCGGTTGTGGCTCTTTTCTGGAGAGTTTTGCCTCTGCCTTGGGACTTGGCATCGAGGAATTTGCTAAGACTGCACTCGAAGCGACTCAGCCTGTTAATTTGGGCTCGCGCTGCACGGTATTTATGAACTCTAAGGTTAAGCAGGTTCAGAAGGAGGGCGCGTCATTAGCGGATTTATCGGCGGGTCTTGCCTACTCTGTGATCAAGAATGCTCTGCAAAAGGTAATTAAAATCCGCAATCCGGAGGACTTAGGGCGAAATATCATCGTTCAGGGCGGTACCTTCTATAATGAAGCTGTATTGCGTGCCTTTGAGTCCTTAACGGGGCGGACGGTGGTTAGACCGGATATAGCTGGCGTAATGGGAGCTTATGGCTGTGCACTGATTGCGCGTGAGCAAGCCGGGGTTAACGGATCCAGTACGCTGCTTGGACCAGAGGAGCTTGCCAGCTTTAAATATGAGGTCTCCTCAGGCCGCTGTGGCCGCTGTGGGAATAACTGTGCGCTGACGATCAGTCGTTTTCCGGATAAGAGCTTTTATGTAACCGGCAATCGCTGCGAACGTGGCGCAGGAGTCAAAAAAGAGAAAAATGTCCTGCCGAATCTGATGCAGTATAAATATGAACGGTTTTTTGAATACGAGAGTTTACCGGAAACAGGGGCATGGCGGGGGACCGTCGGGATTCCGCGCACCATGAATATGTTTGAGAATTACCCGTTCTGGCACACCTTTTTCACCAAACTGGGCTATCGGGTGATTCTCTCCCCTAAATCAAGCAAGAAGCTTTTCGAAAGCGGAATGGATACAATTCCTTCAGAATCGATATGTTATCCTGCGAAGATGGCACATGGACATGTGCAAAGCCTGATCGGTAAAGGTGTCGATTTTATTTTTTATCCAGCGGTGGTGTATGAGAAAAAAGAAGATGAAGCCGCGGATAATCACTTCAATTGTCCAGTGGTCGCCTCGTACCCCGAAGTCATTCGCAACAATATGGATGGGTTAAAGGACAATGGAATCAAGCTTGTCAGTCCATTCCTGACCTTTGATGATATTTCTGCGCTGACCAAAGGACTGGTGAAGACATTTACCAGCATTCCGCGAGATGAGATTACGTCCGCGGTGCAGGCGGGACTTACAGAGGCTGATAACGCCAAAAGTGATGTGCGTACTAAAGGTGAGGAGACCCTTGTGTATCTAGCTGATACTGGAACCAAAGGAATCCTGCTCTGTGGGCACCCTTATCATGCCGATCCTGAGATTAATCACGGAATAGCGGATATGATAACCGGGATGGGACTCGCCGTGCTGACAGAAGATTCTGTCTGCCATCTGGACCACAGCGAAGGAGATGTGGCTGTTGTGAATCAGTGGACCTACCATGCCCGGATGTACCGTGCAGCCCGCCTTGCTGCAGTCCGCTCGGATCTGGAGCTTGTTCAATTGACTTCCTTCGGCTGTGGGATCGATGCGATCACTTGTGATGCCGTACAGGATATTATGGAAAGACATAACAAGGTATATACATTGATCAAAATCGATGAGATCAGCAATCTTGGTGCAGCGCGCATTCGGCTTCGTTCATTGCTGGCGGCAATGCGTGAGCGTGAAAAAGGTAAGGTAGTGCCGCAAAAGCCGCCAAAAGTGCAGGCTAATGTGTTATTTACGAAGGAAATGAAAGAGACCTATACCATCCTTGCACCACAGATGTCACCTATTCATTTTGAATTGTTTGAGCAGGTTTTTCGCGATGCCGGGTACCGTCTGAAGATACTTGAGACTACCGGACCCGAAGAGACAGAAGAAGGCCTGAGATACGTTAATAATGATGCGTGTTATCCGGCAATTGTGACGATTGGCCAGATTCTATCAGCGCTGAAGAGTGGGGAATATGATCCGGATCGTACTGCTGTGATTATGTCACAGACAGGTGGCGGCTGCCGGGCTACGAATTATATTTCTTTGCTCCGCAAAGCCTTAAAGGATTCAGACCTTGAACAAATTCCGGTGATTTCACTCAATGCTTCGGGGATGGAGAATCAGCCGGGTTTCCGCATCAGTCTTAAGCTGGCGAATCGGTTGATAGCTGCCGCTTGTTATGGTGATCTTATGATGCGGATGTTAAATCACTTTAGGCCGCATGAGGTTGTTCCAGGAAGTGCGGAAGTTCTATTCCGCAAAGGGATGGAGCGTTGCAAGGCAAGCTTATCCAACTTTTCATTCCGAGAATACAAACGCCTGATTCGTGAGATTGTTGCAGAGTTCTGCAAGCTGCCCGTTACGGGTATTGCTAAACCAAGAGTGGGCATTGTCGGTGAGATCCTGATCAAATTCCATCCGGATGCCAATAACCGCATTATAGAGATGATCGAGGCAGAGGGCGGGGAGGCGGTAATGCCGGACTTCCTGGATTTCATTTTCTATTGTGTATATAATCCGATCTACAAAGCTGAGCAATTCGGCAAAAGCAAACGGCTCGGCTATATCAATCCCATGCTGATCTCTTATCTGGAAATTTACCGTAAGCCGATTAAGGTTGCCCTTGAGGATGCGGGGTTAGCTAAAGGACGGGAGAATATTTATGGTCTTGCCGAGAAGGCCAGCCGACTGGTGTCCGTAGGAAATCAGATGGGTGAGGGCTGGTTTTTAACCGCAGAAATGATGGATTTGTTGGATAATGGAGTGAACAACATCGCCTGTATTCAACCGTTCGCGTGCCTGCCCAACCATATCACCGGGCGTGGGATGATTAAAGGTCTTAAGGAATTATATCCGGGTGCAAATATCGTGGCGATTGACTATGATGCTGGAGTCAGCGTAGTCAACCAAGCGAATCGGATCAAGCTGATGATGTCAATTGCCAGCAGCCAGGAAGAGACTAAGCCATCTAATTTAAAACTGCCGGATAAGCCTCAGCAGCAGACTTTACCTGAAAGTTCATACAGCTTAACCTGAGCATTGTTCAGACGAAAAAGCGGACCAAGGATCTACCTTGGTTCGCTTTTTTATGCTTTGTGCACTTATGTATGATTTTCATGTTTTTCCTGCAATATAAAATTACCTTTCAGAAAGTTACAGCAAATTATTGACCGAAATTTAGTTAAGGTGTAAAATAGTACGCATGCGAACTATTAGATGATCTAACTAATTAATTCTTTGGAGGTGAAGATTTGGAAGATAAGGAGCAGCAATTAGATGATATTTTCTCCTCTTTTCGCCGGATTAGCCATGCATTCCAGCAGTTGCTGTGGAAGGATGCCGAAGAGCTGGACATCACACCAACACAGTTAATGGTTCTCCGCAAAATATCTGCAAATCCCGATATTGGCATTACAGATCTTGCCGAGCTATTACATTTGGGGAACAGTGCAGCGAGCGGCGTAGTGGACCGGATGGTGAAAGCCGATTTGATCACAAGACAGCGCTCTGAGGTAGATCGGCGTATATACAACTTGGCGATTACTGAAAAGGGCAGAGAGATCAGGGAAAGAAGTAAGCAATCGCTCAGAAGACACTTACTTCCACTATCCAATATACCTGCCAAGGATGCAGGTGAATTACTTAGGATTCATAACGAAATCATTCAGATCTTAGAGCAGGGGAGAGACAAATAGAATTTATGAGTACAATTACAGGTAACGCTGCAGCGGCAACTAAGGGAATACGTAGAGGACCGATTATTGCAGCGCTCTTAATAGGTGCGTTTGTCGCACTTTTGAACCAAACACTTCTTAATGTGGCATTGCCGAGCATAATGGACGATCTAAAAATCGCTACGAATACGGCACAGTGGCTAACAACGGGATTTATGCTCGTGAACGGTGTGCTGATACCGATTAGTGCATTTCTGGTGGAAAAGTTTACGACCCGCCAGCTATTCATCACCGCGATGTCACTTTTTTCGTTAGGCACACTTGTCTGTGGAATCGGAACAGGCTTTGAAATGATCATGGTCGGCAGAGTCATACAGGCGGTTGGCGCAGGGATTTTGATGCCGTTAATGAATATTGTGTTTCTTCGTATCTTCCCAATTGAAGAGCGGGGGAAAGCGATGGGGCTAATGGCGGTAGCTATGATTTTTGCTCCAGCTGTAGGTCCAACGTTGTCAGGCTGGGTAGTTCAGAACTATTCTTGGCGCGTATTGTTCTTTATCGTTCTTCCGCTGGCCATTCTTTCTACCTTGCTAGGTATGAAAACAATGCAAAATGTAGGGCAAACAACCTCTCCGAAACTGGATAAAACGGGTGTTATCCTGTCTACCATTGGTTTTGGGGGATTGTTGTACGGCTTCAGTGATGCTGGAACCGATGGTTGGGGAAGTGCAACAGTCATTACCTGCCTCATTGTGGGTGTGATTGCACTGGCTTTATTCGTATGGAGAGAGCTTAAGGCTGAGACACCACTGCTTGAGTTCCGGATTTTCAGATACAATATGTATTCACTCACGACATTAATCAATATCATCATTACGATGGCTTTATATTCGGGTATGATTTTGCTGCCGATTTATTTGCAGACGATCCGTGGTTTTACACCAATGGAGTCCGGTCTTATGCTGCTGCCGGGAGCCATTCTAATGGGAATTATGTCTCCAATCACGGGGATTATATTTGATAAAATCGGGGCAAGATGGCTGTCTGTGGTAGGCCTGATTATTACAGTAATTACGACTTGGCAATTCAGCCAGCTTACAGACAGTACGACGTATACGCATATGATTATTACTTACACGGTTCGGATGTTAGGCATGTCGATGTTATCGATGCCGATTGTAACGGCTGGACTTAACCAGCTTCCACAGCGTTTAAGCTCGCATGGTACAGCAATGTCGAATACGCTGCGGACGGTCGGGGGCGCGCTGGGAATGGCGTTGTTCGTCAGTCTAATGACCAATAAGACGAAGAGCACAATCACTGATACGCTTATGAGCGGAACGGTTTCGTTAAACGATAAAGCAGCCATGCTTAAGCTTACGCAAGAGGCTACAATTAGCGGGGTTACGCATGCCTTTAACATTGCTACCTGGATCACTGTAATTGCTTTGGTATTGGCTTTCTTTATTAAAAAGACTTCACCGCAGCCAGACTTCCTGAAGACGGAGGAAGTGCAGCCACAGCAGGACAATCAATAAAAAACTGGGCTAAAAAAGAATGGAAAAAGGAGCGTCCTACGAACCGTTATGGTTCCTAGGGCGCTTCTTTTTGTTGTGCTGCTATTAGTTAGCTGGAGACACAGCTGCAGGATCGCTCCAGCGTTTCAAATGTGGCAGCTGCTCCGCGAGAAGTTTACGGGCAACATTCTCATCCATTCCTTCTTCGACCATATAGCCTGTACAAATGTCAGCCATTTCTTGCAACGTGATATTAGGCTGTTTGAATGCGCCATTCTCATAGCAGTACACACAGTAATCTTCGATCTTGTTGCCATTCTGGTCCGTTCCAAGCAATTCCGCCGTAGGCATTGGCATCCCACAGCTTTGACAAATTTTAAGATCTCCTTGCTCTACATGTTCATGTCCCATATTTAACACTCCTTTAAAGGTATGCAAGCTCTCGAGCGCCCGCTTTAAGTTCAGTATAGAACAATAAACCTGACGGCATTCCGTCAGGTTTATTGTTAGGTTGTATATTTTGATGCTATGCCTGCTGCAAGCTGCCCCAGCTTTTGCCGAATATGCGGTGGCTCTAAGACCTCTACATGCATCCCGAAGCTTAGCAGGAAACCATATAGCCATCCATCCTCAGGATAGTTGATGGTAACCTTGTAACCTCCATTACCGTCGGGCAGTAGCTCGGTAGAATCAAACCGCTCTTCCGCTAGATGTTTGCTTTCAGCCTTAAACTGCAAAACGATGGGTGTTGCTGTTGTTACGGTTGATCTCTGATACTCGTTGCTCCAAGGCAGCTCGCTTGCATCTACATCTTTTGCAATAAAAACTTGGGTATTCTTAACGAGCTCTTTCATGCGCAACAGCTTAAATAGACGGAAATCCTGACGATTCAGACAAAATCCATATAAGTACCAGGCTTGCCCCTTCAGCACTAAAGTATAGGGCTCTACCGAACGCTGGCTTGTCTGACCCGCAGCATCTACATAATCAAAGTTTACGGTCACGCTTTCCTCAAGTGCTTCTTTTAGAGTGGCAAGCTTCTCTTCCAAAATACGTTGAAGACCCCATGGGGAGAAGTCGATGATGAGCTGAGTCGTTTTGCTGCGGAAGGCGGCGGATTGGGAGGGCGGGATTACGCTGCTGATCTTTTCCATGAGCAGCGTATGTTCATTTCCTCCATAAGACGAGACGCTCTGCAGAGCCGTGAAAATATCCGCTAGCTCACGATCCGTCAAGACATTGCGGTCCAGCCGGTATCCTTCCATAAGCCCGATCCCACCGTTAGCTCCCTGATAGGTGACGATAGGAATTCCGGCTCCATTAATGCTTTCAATATCACGATAAATCGTGCGCACAGATACCTCGAACATATCGGCTAGCTCCTTCGCCTGAATTAGGCGGCGGTTCATTAGCAGGATAACGATAGAGAGCAATCGATCTATTTTCAAAAGACAATTCCTTCTTTCCCGGAGATTTCCGTGAAGTAATGCTGTATTTCATCTTAGCAAATCCTTGAAAATAAAGCATTGTCATAAATAAATGATTCGATTAATATCTAATTAGATATATGTATAAATAGATGAAATGAGGTTTATTTTATGAATAATCACTCAGCTGTTGCGATGTTTAGGAGTCATAAGGGATATTCACGATTGTTCACAGCCGGCTTGATCAATGGAATTGGTGATCGTTTTACTAGCGTTGCAGTACTGGCGCTGGTTCTGCAGTTGACGGGATCAGGCATGGCGGTGGGGATTTCGTTAGGTGTGAGACTGCTTCCTTATTTATTTCTGGCCCCGCTTGGAGGCATACTTGGCAGTAAAATTCCACTCAAATATATCATGATAGCTACAGATATGCTGAGGGTCCCAGTAGCCTTAGCCTTTTTATGGGTGGATGGGGAGGAGAACCTGTGGTTGTTATATATGGCAAGTTTTTTGCTGGCAGCGGGCGAAGCCATTTACAGCCCTGTTCGTAAGTCCACTATCCCTTTGCTCGTCACCAAAGATTCTCTGCTGACCGTCAACGGACTAGAGCAGTTAATGAGCGGCTGCGTGCTGATCCTTGGGGCGTTCAGTGGAGGGGTGGTGTCGATGTGGTTTGGTTCGGAGGCAGCGTTCATTATGAATGCAGTGTCTTTTTTGATTGCGGCGATGTTAATTTACGGTATCGATTTTCCACAACATACGGAAATGGCGACGGTGGCTAAGAAGGCTACATATTCTCCTGAGGGGGACTTAGAAAAATCTGCTGAAGAAGCAAAATACGGTCGGCTGCGTGCTCTGGGAATGGTAATTGGCGGGAGCCTAACGCTGCAGGTCATTTTCGGTTATGAGCTGTTGGTGCCGTTGTTAAATGGTCTGGATAATGTACTGATCAGTGTATATGCGATACAGGTATTTCACACGGGCGATATTGGAGTAGGGGCATTTTATGCGGCGCTTGGTGTCGGTCTTAGCCTTAGTTTTTTTATCTCACGTTATTTAAAAAAGGGGCTGCTGATTGTAGCCATCGGAGGGCTTTTACTTGAAGGTGTATTATTGATGGGCATCAGTGTCAGCAATCATTTTGCGGCAGCATTTATGTTATATATTCTGCTGTCATTTGCCGGGGGGACGGGGAATGCCTGTCTGGATACGCTTGTTATGCGGGAAACGCCATCTGCTATGCAGTCCTTTATGTTTGGACTTCTGTCTGCAGTAGGAAATACGCTGCTGGGGTTATCTATGCTGTTCGCCGGGTGGCTATTAGAAGGGGTGGAACCAAGAATGGTAGGGTTTGCTGGGGGAGCGGGATTTGCCGCAGTTGCGCTTTTGCTTGCAGGATATGCGGGGGTACGCAGCAAGAAAAAACGTACTTAAAAAGGGCGGTGGCTTCACCGTCCCTTGGAAGTTTTTTTGACCTGAGTCTGTAGCTTTATGGCAGCTTTGCGCGGGAACAGGCGGATGCTTATCTTTTTGCGGTAACGATACAGGATTACAAGGGCAGCTATAGCTACACAGCCGGAGATAATCCATAGTGCATATAACTCGAATAAATGGAAAATACCCATCCACTGCGGACCAAATACCCGTCCTATGCCAAGAAACAGCACTACCCAGAATAATGCTCCACTATAAGCGTAGAGGGCGAATTTACGGAAGGGCAGCGCAACTATACCAGCAAAATAGCCGGTGAAGTGACGAACGCCTGGAATAAAATATCCGATGGAAATAAGGATGCTGCCGTATTTCTCGAACCATTTTTGCGTTTTATCCAGCTTGGCAGGGGAGAACAGCAACCACTTGCCGTATCGCTGGATGAAGGGCATTCCGGCTTTTAATCCGACAAAATAGGTGAGGGTCATCCCGGCGGTGGTCCCTGCAAACGCCACTAGAATCAGCGTTATGAAATCAAGTCTTCCCGTATAGGAAAGGAAACCTGCAAAAGCCATGGTAGTTTCTCCGGGAAACGGCAAGGCAACGAATTCGAGCAGCAATCCAAAAAACAATACGCTATATCCATATTTGCTGAATAATTCTTGTATAAAGTTCAGCATTTCCATAAGATTCTCACTCTCCAAGGGGCAGTTGCCTTATTCTATTTTGAAGCTTGTCTTCATACAATCTACCAAATGGCTTTTGAGCCAATAGAATGCTGGAGGTAGAGAAGATGAAAGGTAACAAAAACACTCACGGCCGCCGAAACTTCATACGCGGATTGCTTGTTATGGTTGTAATCGTCATCGTAATGCTGGGATGGAACGCAGGGGAGAGTGTAGATTCTTGGATGAATCGTTCATTACAGTCCGCAAGTGCGGAGTCTGTCTCTGTTAAGAATAATCTCCCGTTAGTGGCGATGCAAGAATTTCCTCCTAAAGCAGAGTCCATTGTGACTGCTTCTCCAGAAGTTAAATTGAATTCCAGTACGGCACAAGTATCCAAGGTGTCAACAACATATTCGGCAATCACAGCCGCAAAGAAAGCTTCAAAAACAGTCTATATTACATTTGACGACGGACCGAGTGACAATACCTTCAACGTTCTTGAAATTTTACAGCAGCAAGGTGTGAAGGCGACCTTTTTTGTCCTTGGTAATCAAGCGAAAAGCCATCCAGAGCTAATTAATGCCATATGGGAACAAGGACATGCTATTGGCAATCATACCTATAATCATAATTACCATGATTTATATAGTGGATTCACTGAATTTTGGAGCCAGATTAAAAAGACCGAAGAAATTATTCGGGGCATTACAGGGGTTCGCCCACAACTTATCCGCGCCCCGGGCGGAACCTTTGATCACTTTGATAATACCTACTTCAATTTGTTGAAGCAAGCCGGTTATATCGTTACGGATTGGACGGTGGACAGCGGGGATTCCAAACGCAAAGGGGTACCGGCGTCAGAAATCTTAAAAGAGTCAACCGCGGATCTGAAGTCCTCTCGGGTTATTCTGCTGCTGCATGATGGCGGCGGCCATCAGGAGAGTGTTAAAGCACTGCCTGATATTATTGCGCGTTATAAGGCTGCTGGATACAGCTTTGGCCTTTTAGATGAGACGGTGGAGCCTGTACAATTCAGAGTCTCCTCAAAAGCCAATAGCTTGGGCAGAGTGAAACCTTCAGAAGCTTGGATCACCTCGAATATCATACCGAATGCAGAGCTGTTTGCGCCCGGCAAACCTTTGGTGCTGGAGGTTGGAAAGCTGGAGACGAAGCTGGCGCCAGGTGAATATACTCTGCAAAAAGGAAAATATATGGTGCCACTTCGCGCTGTGATCGAACGGCTGGGAGGGCAGATTAGCTGGGATGCGGGCAGTCGCAGTGGAAGGATTGCCTGGAACGGCAAAGATATCATCGCGGATGTGGCGAACAAGGAACTCCTTTTAAATCTTCCTGATCATGTTCAAAAGATAAACGGTGCCAGTGTGGAGATGATTGGCGGTTCTATCTGGGTATCGCTGCGTGAGCTGCTGGAGACAGCCGATCATCCTCCTTTAAATATAAGCGTGACGGAAGGTGAGCGCCGGGTAATAGCCTTCTGAGATTTAGCGCTCAGGCAGTTTTTTTAAAAGAAAAAAACAATGTCTGGGCACCCTTTTTCATGGGAAGAATAGATAGTAATAAGTTCCTCAGCTGGGAACAAGTCTAGACCCAAAGGAAGGGTGTTCGTTCCATTGTCCTCTTCAAAAAAAGTAGAGCACAAATTAAATAACAAGACTGAAAGAGTTAGAAGCTTCTCCTATCCGCGTAGCCGTAGTGCATTGGCTGAATGGTTGCGGGTGCTGACTGTGGCTGGAATTATAGGTGTTTTATATGCATGGCGCGGAGGCGCATCACTCTTATTTCTGCTGATCGCTGTAGGCGTTATCATGGTTGGCGGACTTATCGTTCAACTTTCAGGTCCACGGGCGATAAAGATTGAACGTACAATCACTCCTGTAAGACCGATAGCTGGAAATACACTGCTTGTGAAGGTGCGGGTGAATTTCTCTTCCCGGCTTCCACTGCCATGGCTGACTATCGCTGATTTTTGGGGGGACAGAGGACATCACAAGCTACTGTTTCCGGGATTCAGACGCTCTTTTGAATACACCTACATTCTTGAGAATATGCCACGCGGACATCATCATTTGCAGGGCTGTAGAGTAACCTGGGGAGATTTGCCCGGCTGGTTCACAGGCCGATCTGAGCCTGCTGAAGAGCATAGCGTTAAAGTGCTGCCAGCCCCCCTATATTATGGCGGAGCAGTCCCGGACAGCGGCTTTATTAGCGGTGATTCTCTCTATTCTAGAAGGGGAAGAAGCAGCAATGATGAGACCATGGAATCGCGGGAATATGAGCCCGGTGATCCACTTAGCCGAATCCATTGGAAGAACAGTGCCCGGCTTGGGAATCTGCAGAGCAAAGTTCCAGAGCGTGAAAAGGCAAAAATGAGCTGTATCGTGTTGGCTAATGATCCCAAAAGCTATGAGATTCCAGCCAATGCACTTACACCTCGTGGCAGTCGGGAAGAGCAGCCACCGGTATTTGAGAAGGCGGTGTCAACGGCGATGGGGCTGATGCTCTTTGCTGAGCAGTCAGGTGCTTATGTCCAGTTATTCAGCGGAGGCTGGCCAGAAGGAATGGCTAGGCATGAAGGACTGGGCAAAATCCCAGGGAGAGTGCTGGATATTCTAACTGATATTTCTCCGAATGGAACAAGAACCCTGTCCGAGCTGTTGGAGGATGCTTCTAGAGGCTGGATTCCGGGAATGACCGTTGCTATAGTGACCGGAAGATTAGAGGAACAATCTGCTAAGGTTATCGCTAAATTCTTAGTGCAAGGTGTAAAAGTTGAGCTCTATTATGCTTGGGATCAGCCAGCTCCGGTGCCTGCGGAGGTAACGCTGCAGGAGATCCGCCAGCCTGTGCGGGGAACGGTCGGAGATAGTCTGGGTCGTCTTGGAGCACGGATGTTTTGTCTGGATGATGCATTGCCAGCTTACAGGCTCAGGGAGGTAGAGTACCATGAATCATCCGGAAAACCAACGCTACGGTAAGCGGATACCGGGTGACACAAGCTTCTCTATGAATGGGCAAAGTAGGATGGGACCAAAGCAGCTCCATTTGGAAAAACTGGAGAACAGTCATGCCGGTAAACAGAGAAAAATACCTCTGTATTATCGCATGCTGTTCTCTTTGGCTATTTTGGGGCTATTTTTAGAATGGCTGCTCCCTTTATATAGAACGACTTCATTGGAAGATACTGCTAGATTGCTGCAGATTCTGATGATTTCTGCTGCCGTGCTGTTGATGTGGGGAATCCTTCAGATTCCCGGGTGGCTATTGCTAAGTATCCAATGTTTGATGATCGGCACGGCTTGGCTATATCTATGCAGTGAGAGCGTAGGGACAGGATGGTTGGGCATTTATGCAGTAGAAATTCCAAATGATCTGATTTTGCTCTTTTCAGGGCATGTTTCTCAGCTTAGCGAGATCAGCAGACTTTTGATTTTGATTGTTGGCTGGGGGCTGCTGGTATCTTCGGTGCAGCAGCTTGCACTTTTCAGAGGAAGCACGCTGCTGTTTACAGCGGTGACCCTCATTTATCTATTGGTTCTGGATATTGGCTTTGGCGTTAATACGACAACGGATGTTGTAATATCAGTGGGGCTTATTGTATGGATGCAAGCAATGAGCGGTTTGCTCCGTCTGCGGGAACGGGTGGGCAGCATTCACCTGCCGTATGCCCGATGGGGAGTTTTGGCATTAGCGGCTGCCATATTCGTAATGATGACAGCATGGTTCGGTGGGCAGGTATATGAAGTACGACCGCCTACCCAAACTACACTCCAGTCAACCTTTGAAAAGCTGCAGGAATGGGCTTCGGGCCATATGCCGGAAGATAATGAGGCTATACCTGCAGGAACAACAGGGTATAGTACAAATGATGGAGAACTGGGTGCTCCATTGTCACGCAATACCGAGCCAGTCTTCACAGCATTGACCAGCCTGCGTACCTATTGGCGCGGGGAGAGCATTGCCTATTATGACGGACGCCGTTGGATCAGAGGTGGTGAGGAATTTACTCCGCTTAACTTGTCCGGCCTGCCTCAGATTCCGGCGACGGTAACTACTACTAATGGTGGACGGACTTTACAACAGCGGATACAATTTGCCAGCCCTTCTTCCGGAGGAATTCCTGTATTCAATGCGGGCACCATAACGGATGTTGAGACAGTTCAACTATCTAATGGCAGCCAGCTTGGTTATGTTCTGGCGAATAAGGACAGGGATACCTTTCGTCTGCCAGATTCGGCGGGTTCAACTCGGATCACTGAGTATATAGTTGATTCTATACTTCCCGAGAGTAATCCAGTACTGCTGCGCGGGTTGGGTGATGCTGATCCTCAAGAAATAAAGAACAAATATTTGCAGCTGCCTGATTTATTACCTGAGCGAGTGAAAGCTCTGGCAGAGAAGCTCACAGCTTCCTCGGGTAACCGATATGACTCCGCAACCGCCATTCGGGATTATTTGCAAAACGGGTATTCTTACACGCTGGATACCATGGTTCCGCCAGCTGGCGCTGATTTTGTGGATCATTTCCTGTTTGAGACCAAGCAAGGTTATTGTGTGCATTTTGCAACAGCGATGACCGTATTGCTGCGAAGCACAGGCATTCCAGCGCGGTATGTTCAAGGGTACGGACCTGGAACCCAGCAGGAGGAAGCCATGCCGGCGAAGTATTTAGTCACCCAAGGGGATGCCCATGCCTGGGTAGAGGTTTATTTTGCCGGCGCAGGTTGGGTTCCTTTCGATCCGACGCCGGGTCCTGCGCTTGCGGCTGGCTTCCCCGCGCCGGCACGGCCTGCGGCAGCGGCGCTCGCGCCGCAAGCAACGCGCAGCGCGGAACTACCCGTCCTGCCGCTGGCGGGCGGACCCTTTTCAGCGCCGCTGACTGCCGCGGCGCTGCTTCCCGCCGCCGCTTGGCGCTGGCGGCGCAGTCTGGCTCTGCTGCTGGCCGCGCTTCGCGGCAGCAGCTTGAGCCGTGAGAGGCAGCTGCGCGCGGCCTCTCTGGCTTGGCACGGGCTGGCGGAGCGGTTTGGACCGCCGCCGCCCGGCGTTACTGGCAGGGAGTATGTGGACTCCCTGCGGATTTACGATGCCGGACTATACGTGGCCGTCCGGCAGTTCGTCCGCCAGTGGGAGACCTTGGCGTACGCGCCAGCTTTGGCATCCACAGCCGTGATCTCTGCCCGCGGCAATTCCTTAAAATCCGCTCCCGACCTTGGCGGCGAACCTGCGGCTTCTGATGCGAACGCGTTTATTCGCGAATGTCTGATCATTACCTTCCGTTTAACATAAACGGGCAAGAACGCTTAGATCCGCTATCTAATTTATGCCATAGCAAGGAAGGTTCTGCATGAAGTTTTATCACTCTCTGATTATGAGAGGCGTGTCCTCCTTTCCTTGACGATGAGAATTAACCATGAGTATAATGAATCCAATAATCAAGGGAGGCACGTAATGAACAAGCCAAATGAAATTATCGTCGTTCTCGATTTTGGAGGACAATACAACCAACTTATCGCGCGCAGAATTCGGGACCTGGGAGTATACAGCGAACTTTTGCCGTACAATACGCCAGTTGACAAGATTAAAGCACTTTCGCCTAAAGGAATTGTCTTCTCCGGCGGACCTAGCAGTGTATACGCTGAAGATGCACCACACGTAGATCCGGCTATTTATGATCTAGGAGTGCCGATCTTCGGTATTTGTTATGGTATGCAGCTGATGGCTCATCAGCTTGATGGTAAAGTAGAACGTTCAGCTAAACGGGAATATGGTAAAGCTGATGTTGACTTTGCAGAAGGAACTGCTTTAGTTGCAGGATTGGAGAACCGCCAGACTGTATGGATGAGCCACGGTGACCATGTAGTTGAGCTTCCAACAGGCTTCAAGCTGGATGCAGGTACAGAAAGTGCTCCAATTGCAGCAATGAGCAATGCGGAGCGCAAATTGTTCGCTGTGCAATTCCACCCAGAAGTACGTCACTCCGTTCAAGGTAACGAGATGATCTCGAACTTCTTATACCAAGTTTGTGGTTGCGACGGCAAATGGACAATGGAATCGTTTATCGATGAAGCCGTTCAAGATATTCGCAATCAAGTCGGAGATAAAAAAGTACTCTGCGCTCTTAGTGGCGGAGTGGATTCTTCCGTTGTGGCTATGCTTATCCACCGTGCAATTGGAGATCAATTGACTTGTATGTTTATTGACCACGGTCTTCTGCGTAAAGGTGAAGCAGAAAGCGTTATGGAGACTTTCGTAGGCAAATTCGATATTCATGTAGTGAAAATCGATGCACGCGATCGCTTCATGAGCAAACTTGCAGGTGTTGAAGACCCTGAGCAAAAACGTAAAATCATTGGTAACGAGTTTATCTACTGCTTCGACGAAGAGTCAGCTAAGCTCGGAGATTTTTCATTCCTTGCACAAGGTACGCTTTATACGGATATCGTTGAGAGTGGAACAGCTACAGCGCAAACCATTAAATCCCACCACAATGTGGGCGGTCTGCCAGAAGATATGAAATTCAGCTTGATCGAGCCGCTAAACACCTTGTTTAAGGATGAAGTTCGTAAACTCGGTGAAGAGCTGGGCATGCCACGTGCGATCGTATGGCGTCAGCCTTTCCCAGGTCCAGGTCTTGCTATTCGTGTCTTGGGTGAAGTAACAGAGGACAAGCTTACCATCGTTCGTGATTCTGACTACATTCTGCAAGAAGAAATTGCTAAAGCAGGATTAGACCGTGAAATTTGGCAATACTTCACTGCACTTCCTAACATGAAGAGTGTCGGAGTTATGGGTGATGCTCGTACGTATTCCTACACAGTAGGTGTCCGCGCAGTAACTTCCATCGATGGCATGACCGCTGACTGGGCACGTATCCCATGGGATGTTCTTGAAAAAATCTCTGTACGTATTGTCAACGAAGTTGAGAACGTAAACCGTGTAGTGTATGACATTACTTCGAAACCACCTGCAACGATTGAGTGGGAATAGCATATAGCAATAAGAAACCTGCAGCTCCTTATTTATTAAGGGACTGCAGGTTTTTTTATTAACCGTGAAGCTTGTGACGGACCCTATATAGCAACTATAGAGAATGTGATAAACTGGAAAAAATAAACTTACAGGAGCCAGTAGAATGGGATTCTCACTTATTGGAACACTAATAGCTATGGTTATTCTTGCCCCAAGTTTGCTGATAATTAAGTTTCCGCCCGATCATGTTCCCAGCGGTTTAAAAGATGCCGGCATCGTCTATACCCTTTTGGAGAGAGTAGGGCAGTTGGGGGGTATAGCCATTCTTGTGATTTCAAAGGATAACTTCGAAAATGTAGAATTCGGGATCTGGGCTGGACTTATCTTTGTGTTTATCACGATTTATTACGGTTTATGGATTCGTTATATGGTTAAGGGACAGCAATTCAGATTATTATGGGCTCCATTATTGTTTCTTCCGATTCCCATGGCAGTTCTCCCTGTTTGTGCATTTGGATTTGCGGCTATATGGGGCAGATCTTTTTGGTTAGGTATTGCAGTGATTTGTTTAGCTATAGGGCATTTTGCTAATTCTTGGCATAGCTATCAGTATTCCAAAGACCAATAAGCTAGGGCATGTTGAAACTGTTTTATAGGGAAAAATACCCATTTAATAAGGCTTTTGATAGTTAATAAGCTGCATGATTTAATGGATTTTGGGGTTGGAGTTAAAGATAAAAATGTATGAATTACGAACAATAGAAAAAATAAAGTCGAAAATGTTCGCTTTTTTCATTGACAACTTATGTGATGTCCCCCTAAAATGATAAAGCACAACAACATAATTCTTTCGTATATTTCCGGGAATAGGCCTGGAAGTTTCTACGAGGTCACCGTAATGACCTGGCTACGATTAAGAAGAGCTGAGCAACCCGTATTAGCCTGAATCTAGGGCTATAGTCATGGGTGCTACTCTTTTTTTCGAACCGGTGTCGATCAGATACCGGCTTTTTGTTGCTGTCAGCCACAACATACCTTAGGGGGAGAACAATTTGAATCGGTTTTTCAAGTTGAAAGAGAACGGCACTACAGTACGTACAGAGATAATGGCCGGCTTGACTACGTTCATGGCTATGGCTTACATCCTGTCGGTTAATCCGAGCACATTAACAGCATTTGGCCGCATCGATATGGGCTGGTACTCTGTATTTCTAGCGACTGCGCTGGCAGCAGGTATTTTCACCATTGCAATGGGCGTGTTTATAAACTTTCCAGTAGCATTGGCACCAGGTATGGGACTTAATGCATACTTTGCTTCCGTAATTTTGTCTTCTGCAACCTCAGAACATCCATTCACTTGGCAAATGGGTCTGACTGCAGTATTTATTTCCGGTTTGATCTTCATCCTGCTCACGGTTACCCGAGTGCGGCAGATCTTACTGACAGCCATTCCTGACAGCTTGAAGCATGCCATTACCGTAGGTATCGGGATGTTCATTACAATCCTTGGGCTTAAGAACAGTGGTTTGATGACGATTGGTGTCGAAGCTGGTAAAGATATTTCCGCCAATACATTCACAGACGTCCTATCCTTTGAAACAATCATTCATATGGGTAGTCTAGAGAACACTGATGTACAATTGGTAATTATCGGATTGCTTCTTATTTCCATCCTGATGGTACTGCAAGTTAAAGGTGCGATTTTATTCGGTATCTTGGGTACAACCCTCGCGGGTATACTGATGGGTGTAGTTGATTTTGGCTCATTGTCCAGTCCGACAACCCCTTGGGTGCCTGACCTGACGCAATTGAACTTTTTCGAATTTGACTGGGATGGTATCCTGCACACCGGTATTGTTTCAGCAATCGCAACATTCACTTTTGTAGAATTGTTCGATACATTTGGTACACTTGTAGGTACTGCTCAACGCGCTGGTATTATGGACAACCCTGAAGAAGGTAACAAACGTGTAGGTAATGCAATGTTTGTCGATGCTATCGCTGTAGCTGGTGGTGCGGCATTGGGTACTTCCACTACTACTGCTTTTGTAGAAAGCGCGGCAGGTGTTGCTGAAGGTGGACGTACAGGTCTTACAGCTGTAACAACGGGTGTGTGCTTCTTGCTTGCGTTATTCCTTGCACCAATAGTGGCTCTGATCCCTGGATCTGCTACAGCTGCAGCATTGATTGTCGTAGGCGTGCTCATGGCACAATCGATTCGCGAAATTGATTTTCAAGATATGGTTGTTGCGATTCCAGCGTTCCTTACTCTAGTAATCATGCCTTTCACTTATAATATTGCTAATGGTATTTCCTTTGGTATCGTAACTTATGTAATCCTTGCTTGTGTAGCTAACCTTGCTGGCAAGAAAAAATACGATATTCACTGGATGATGTGGGTACTTGCTATTCTGATTATTCTCCGTTATGTATTTCTTGGTAGTGCGGGCTAACTCATATATAGCATACAGATGTGCATTCAAAGGCTCCTTCATAACTGAGGGGGCCCTTTTTTTTATATTTTTGTTGGCACTTAACCGTTCAGGTTAGTCTATGTTTCTAGCTTTTCATCATCTATGATTTAGATTATATTGTTGAAGAGGTGATGTTCAGGACGAGGCAGCCTTGGTGTTAGAGTCCAATTTGTTACCCACCTTGATCCTGATCTCTGTTTATTTTGTACTGAAAATACTTCAAACCCCTAGGTGGTCCTATGGTCTTACCATTTTGTTAGTTCTCTCGCTTTATGCATATAGAATGGCCTGTTTTTTTTGCTCCGGCATTTGCTTTAGCCACTACGATTCTTCTATTCTATATAAGAGTCTATATAAGAGCCTTGAAGCTTAGGCGATCCTATGGAATGGAGTATTGTGGATGGAAGGGTTTGCGATCCAGATAAGGTAAACATGCCCTATATTTATATGCTCTTTTATGAGAAAATCAATCCAAATGATTTCTTAGCAACGGTGAAATACACTAATTCGGGAGCTTTTTTTCAGAAGGTATATGCTTTTGGCTGGACTAAGATGAATATAGGACGAGGTGAGGTTGGGACGATGATCAAGAGTACACGTGCGGCCGTAATGACTGTATTGATGCTGTTATTGTTTGTGCTTCCTGTAACAAGCATTTATGCAGAGGGGAATCTATTGCAGAACCCTGGCTTTGAGGAGGGGGGAGATGATGCGCCTTCTAACTGGACTAAGGATATGTGGATTTCAGGAGACAACTCAGGCCTACTTTCAATCCAATCGGAGGAAGTTCATTCCGGCAGCAAGGCGGCAGTCATTGAGAATATCGAACCCAATCATTTGAAATGGGTGCAGACGATTGAGGCTACGCCGAATAGTTATTATAGAATCTCTGGATGGATCAAAGTAGTAAGTACAGCAGGCGAGGGAATAGGCGCCAACATTCTTGCCGTTGGAGTAGGCGGGGGGTATCCCAGCGTAACTGATACGGCAGGTGAATGGCAGTATCTTGAATATATCGGCCAGACAGGACCGGAGCAGAAGTCATTTGGCATAGGCGCAAGTCTGGGCGGCTACTCTAGCTTAATTCAAGGTAAGGCTTATTTTGATGATTTTGCTGTAGAAAAATTAGACGCGGCTCCCGAAGGGGCTAACGTCATTTCGCTGGATAGTGCAGCGGTTAGTCCAGATGCAGGCGACAAAAAGGCAGACACTCCACATAAAGTATCTCCAACTAAGATGTTGCTGATCTCAGCGCTGTTTAGTGTGTTTTTTGCAGTGCTTTATACTAAAGCATTCCGTAGTGAGAAGCTTATGAAGCAGCCTGAGAATATTTATTCCAAATGGCTGAGTATTGCCATCGGAGTTGCTTTTATCCTGAGGGTGTGGATTGGTCTTACCGCGCAAGGATATCAGAATGATATGAATACCTTTATTTCTTGGGGACAGCGTATGGTGGATTTAGGTCCAGGCAAATTTTATGAAGAAGGTTATTTTGCCGATTATCCTCCAGGCTATTTGTACATATTGTACGTGCTTAGCGCCATACGTGGCGTTTTAGGATTCACTCAGGGCTCAGGTGGAGAAAATTTACTCTTCAAGCTCCCTGCGATTCTTTCTGATTTGGTGCTCGGCTACTTCATTTATCAAATGTCACGCAAAAAACTCGGCACCGGAATAGCTTTCGGCTTAATGTTGTTGTTTCTGTTTAATCCAGCGGTACTTATTAATTCAGCGGCTTGGGGACAAGCGGATTCATTCTTTTTGATCTTCCTGCTGCTCAGTATCCATGGCGCTGCGAACAAAAAGTTTGTTCGCTCCGCAATTTTGTTTGCCTTAGCGACGCTAATTAAACCGCAAGCGTTGATATTCACGCCGGTATTGTTGTTTGCTTTTTATCATCACCGCGCTTGGAAGCAGCTTGGATTCGGAGCTTTGTATGGATTAGGGATCTTCGGATTGCTTGCGGCACCATTTTTCTGGAATAACGGAGGTCTGATAGGGATTATTGATCTTTACAAGAGTACGTTATCTTCCTATCCGTATTCTTCAGTGAATGCATTTAATCTGTATGCACTGACTGATCCGATGTGGTCATCCCTTGATCTAACCTGGCTTGGCATTCCATACCGTGTATGGGGCTTCATATTTATTTTAGTGGCTGTAGCTGTTGCGGCATTTTATTCCTTTAAAAAGGATCGCTTGGACCTGACCAAATCCTATTTTATCGGCATGGTGCTTATAGTAGTGGTCTTTGTGCTTGGCACCAAAATGCATGAACGTTATATGTTCCCTGCTCTTATTCTTTGTTTGTTTACTTATATAGAAAGTCGGGACCGCCGCTTTTTATCGCTATTTCTCGGATTCAGCTTAACGCAATACATCAATGTGGCGTACACCTTATCCCACCTGAATGCAGATGTTAGCCCGGGTGCAGACGGAATCGTATTAGTGACTGCTATAGCTAATCTAGCATTACTGCTTTATATGCTGAATATCGGTTACGATGTGTATGTCCGCAAGGGTATAAAACCTCTTCCAGCACCAATTACACTGGAAGAACAATATGAAGAAGATTTGAGAGTTGTCGGGCAAATTAAACCGCATCAGAAGGGAGGGCGATCTAACGATGAAGTTTAAGCGTATAGATTGGATATGCCTAATAGCTATTACGGCCGTTTACGCAGCGCTTGCTTTATATAATCTTGGCTCTACTAAATCTCCAGAGACTTTATGGGAGCCTGCTGCCAGTGGTGAAAGCTTCTATGTAGATTTGGGACAGAGTAAACCATTGGAACGGGTCAATATCTTTGGTGGCGTGGGCACGGGTAAGTTCAAGCTGGAATTCAGCGACAATCCTGAGGTCTGGAGCAGTCCGATGGATGTCAGTGAGGATGTCGGGAATGTCTTCATCTGGAAAAGCCAACCCCTGAACGTTACTGCGAGATATGTGAAGTTTACAGTTACCTCTCCAGGGTTCACTTTGAACGAAATGGCCTTTTATGAGCAGGGGGGAGAAAGAATACCCCTTCCTATTGCTGGTGTGACACCGGATGCTAACGCAGTTCCTAAAAGAGGAGCAGCGGCCAATCTTTTTGACGAGCAGTCGCTCATTCCGGAATATTCTAACTTTATGAATAGCACTTATTTTGACGAGATCTATCATGCGCGAACAGCTTATGAATATACACACGGGATTGTGCCTTACGAGAATACGCATCCACCGCTTGGTAAGTTGTTAATTGCCATAGGGATGGAGCTGTTCGGGGTCAATCCATTCGGCTGGCGTATTATCGGAACCTTGTTCGGAGTTGCCATGTTACCTCTCATATATGTAATGGCGCTGCGTTTGTTTAAGAAAAGCAAATACGCGGCCCTCGCGGCAGGATTGTTTGCACTGGATTTCATGCATTTCACACAGACAAGAATCTCCACGATTGACGTATACGGAGTATTCTTCATTATGTTGATGTTCTATTTTATGCAGCGGTATTACACAATGAATTTCTACAAGCAGCCTTTAAGAAAAACATTAATTCCGTTATTCTGGTCTGGCTTATTCTTCGGAATCGGCGTAGCTTCGAAATGGATTGTGCTCTATGGAGGAGCAGGGCTGGCCATTATGCTGGCTATCTCCCTTTTTGAACGCTACAGAGAATACCAAGCCTCCGGACGCCTGCTGGCCGAGGGGAAGATTAAAGACAAGGAATTGCTGGGCACCTGTCGTGAAGCGGTAGATTCTTTTTGGAAAAAGACTATTATTACGTTGGCTAGTTGTATCGGGTTCTTTGTAATTATTCCAGTAATTATTTATAGCTTATCTTTTGTGCCAGGGTTATCTGCATCAGCAGAGGGCTTCACTATTAAAGGGTTGATTGATTCCCAAAAGAATATGTACAACTATCACAGTCAGCTTGTAGCTACACATCCCTTTGCTTCCTCATGGTGGCAATGGCCGTTTATGAAGAGACCGGTCTGGTTCTTTAGCGGCGGTGAAGGTTTGCCGGAAGGTCAGGTCAGCAGTATAGTGACTATGGGGAATCCTCTTATCTGGTGGACGGGTATTTTTGCGATGCTGGCAACGCTGTGGATTACGCTGAAACGTAAAGATAAGAACCTCTACATGATCTGGATCGCCTTCTTCTCGCAATATGTTCCGTGGATGCTTGTCCCAAGAGAAACATTTATTTACCATTATTTTGCTATGGTACCATTTATGATTCTTGGTATTGTATATATAATGAAGTTGCTGGATAGTAAATTCCCTGAGGCCCGTTACGTACAGTATGTCTATGTAGCCGTTGCTTTGCTGCTCTTTATCGCTTTCTACCCGGTACTGTCAGGGATGCAGGTCAGTGGAGATTACGTGAAAGATATGCTGCGTTGGTTCCCTACTTGGGTTTTCTAGGATTTAATAAAAATCTATAAAATAAGTTTATGCATGCAGCGTTATTATGAAGTGTAGATGGATGTAACGCTCCAAAAAGCTTGTAGGAGGAATAAAGGTGAAAGCCAGATATAGTGTGATTGTACCCATGTTCAATGAGGAGCAAGTAATTAGCCATACTTATGAACGTTTGAAAAAAGTAATGGACGAGTGCGGCGATACTTATGAGCTGGTCTTCGTCAATGACGGCAGTCGTGATCGTTCCGCCCAGATGATTCGGGAGATCTGTGAACGAGACGAGCATGTCAAGCTGATTGACTTCTCGCGTAATTTCGGACATCAGGTAGCGATTACAGCTGGCATGGACTATGCCGAAGGTCAAGCGGTTGTTGTTATTGACGCTGATCTTCAGGATCCTCCGGAGGTCATTTTGCAAATGATCGAGAAGTGGAAAGAGGGCTACGACGTTGTATATGCGAAACGCCTGAAGCGCCACGGAGAAACGATGTTCAAAAAGGTCACCGCGAAGCTTTTTTACCGCCTGCTCAGCAGTATGACAAGTGTGGATATTCCTACGGATACAGGCGATTTCCGTCTTATTGACCGTAAGGTATGTGATGTCCTGCGGGGACTTAAAGAAAAGAACCGCTATGTCCGAGGTTTGGTGAGCTGGGTTGGCTTCAAGCAGACTATGGTGGAATATGAACGGGAAGAACGTTTTGCCGGAGAAACCAAATATCCGCTGAAGAAAATGATTCGTTTTGCGTTAGATGGCATCACCTCTTTTTCACATAAGCCGCTTAAGATTGCTACGTATATTGGATTCTTCCTTTCATTCTCTAGCTTTCTCTATTTATTTTTCGTCTTGTTTCAAAAGATATTTTTCACCTCCTGGACGGTTCCGGGCTGGGCTTCCATTGTAGGCGTCAATCTGCTCTTTAACGGTATCGTTCTGATGCTGTTAGGTGTGATTGGGGAGTATATCGGACGGATTTATGACGAGTCTAAAGATAGACCGCTATACATTGTTAGTGAGACTAAAGGCTACCAGAACGAAGAACAACTGGACCGCCGGAAGGACCACAATGATGTCAGATAAGAACTTGCGTGCTGCATTCATACAGTTCCTTAAATTTAATGCCGTAGGTTTGCTCAATACGCTTATTGATTTTGTGATTTTCACATTGTTGAATTCACTAGGGATGGTATACGCATTGGCGCAGGTGATCTCCTATAGTGCAGGTACGGCGAATAGCTTTATTTTGAATAAAAAAGTAACCTTTCGTGATCGCAACCGGGGGAATAAAGAAGGCTTCGACCGCGTGCAGCTGGTCAAGTTTATCGTGCTGAATCTGGTAGTGCTCGGAATATCACTGCTGCTAATGCATCTGTTGACAGACAGACTAGGTATTCAAGTCTTGATCTCAAAGGTGCTGGTTACATTTATCACGGTGATCATCAATTTCTTTGGAAGTCGTAAATGGGTATTTTAAACATTAATTTCAGGCAGAAGGAGTTGCTATGCTTAAAGGCAAGTAGCTGTTTCTGCTTGATTTGTATATAACCATAGAAACAATATACGGAGGTGAATAACATTGCGTAAATTCTCCTATCTACTCATACTGGCTGGGATACTTATCATGTTATATCCGACAGCTAACGAATGGTACAACGACAGGCAGCAGGAGAAGTTATTAGAAACGGCTGAACTAAGCACTGCCGATAGTACTCCCCAGCCAGATTTGAAGAGCAGGTATGCTGAAGTTACTCAGCTGTTAGCAGAGGAATCGGTTCTGGATGCTCAGGCACAGCCCCAACCCCAAGAGACAGAAAAGCCTGAACCGGAGATTGAGGTCGGTGGCAAAGTAATCGCACTAATTGAAATCGGTAAGATTGATTTGAAGCTGCCTGTATTAGAAGGGGCTACAAAAGCTAATATGAAACATGCTGCAGCCCATATGAAAGAAACGGCACCCCTTGGAGAGATCGGAAATGCTGCAATCGCGGCGCATCGGGCTAGAACTACGGGGCGTTTGTTTAACAGATTGAATGAGGTTGTTGTGGGGGATGTTATCACGGTAAAGACTAGTGATCAGGTGTTTAACTATGAGGTATACGATATTTCTGTTGTAGATCCGAGTGATGTCTCCGTTCTTGACGGGAATGACAAGGATAAGATTCTTACTCTGATTACATGTGATCCGCTAGTGAATCCAACGCATCGGCTGATTGTTCATGCCAAATTAACAAAAGGAGAATAGTGAATGACAAGAAAACACAAATACCGGGAGATATTTATAAAATAATGGGTAATCTAGTAAATTAGGTCTTGTTCACAACTATAAATATGATAGTATTATACTATGAAAGCTAAACACGATAACGGCAAACCTTCCGAAAGGTAGGGACGCAAAGCTAAAGGGCCTTTTCCCGAAAGGATGGCAGCCAGCTACCGAATGAAGAGGCTTTTTTTGTTTGTTTCAAATGGATTCTATCAATTATATCTAGTAAAGCTAGAACAGATAGAGCTTATACGATAACGGCAAACCTATCGAAAGGTAGGGACGCAAAGCTAAAGGGCCTTCCCGAAAGGATGGCAGCCAGCTACCGAAAGGAGTTTTATCCGTGAAAAAGGTTTATTTTATGCTGGTGGCGTTATTCGTCCTAATGACTTCAGTTCCGATAAGTACAGCTCAAGCTGCAAGTGCAGATGCCAGCTGGCTGATTACATCCAAAGTGGCTCAAGGTGTTATTGGTATTAACTATGATATTCCGAAAGATAAAAGAATCAAACTCATGATCACCAAAGATAACAGCAGCTATACATATAACTTGTATGCTTCTGGACAAGCTGAGGACTTCCCTTTGCAACAAGGAAATGGGACTTATAAGGTTTCTGTTCTGGAGAATACAACCGGCAATAAATATAAAGCGTTATATTCCGAAGTAGTAGACGTAACCATGAGTGACTCGAATTCCGTATATTTGGGCTCCGTACAGAATGTGAAATGGAGTTCTTCTGATAAAGCGATTGTCAAAGCTAAACAATTAGTACAAGGCAAAACAACAGACGAAGAGAAAGTTAAAGCGATCTATAACTATGTAGTTGCGAATGTACAATATGATTACTCTCTTGCTAATAGTGTAACTACTGATTATATTCCAAGCATCGATAAGACATTGACTACTAAAAAAGGGATTTGCTATGATTACGCTTCTCTTTTTGCCGCAATGCTGCGGAGTGTAGATGTTCCTGCTAAGTTGGTAATGGGGAATACAAGCTACGTTACGCAATATCATGCCTGGAACGAAGTGTTGCTTAATGGGAAGTGGGTTACCATTGATACTACAGTGGATGCAGGACTTGCAAAGAGTGATAAGAAAACCGATTTAATTAAAGCCTCAAGCAAATATACTGCGGCAAAATACTATTAAATTCGTTGCTATAAACATAACTCTATTAAATAAACAACTAGCTTAATTATTAAGCTAGTTGTTTATTTTTATATTAGGGGTTGCTTTTCTATTAATAGTTGGGGTATTATAGGTAAGCGTTGTTAGACAGCGTACAGGCGATACAAACGAGGCTGATAAAAAGCTTCGAAAAATAAAGCTTGCATTTCTGAAAACAACATGATATATTATAAGAGTTGCTGCTGAGACATTAAACGGCGTCAACGAGAACTTGATCTTTGAAAACTGAACAACGAGTGAGTAGGAAATCACGTAAGTGATATCCAAAATTAGAGAATTAATTTTCTCGTCAGATGTTTCAAAATGAGCATATCGCTCTTTTCAATACTAATTGGAGAGTTTGATCCTGGCTCAGGACGAACGCTGGCGGCGTGCCTAATACATGCAAGTCGAGCGGAGTTATTTTGAAAGCTTGCTTTCAAAATAACTTAGCGGCGGACGGGTGAGTAACACGTAGGCAACCTGCCCTTCAGACTGGGATAACTACCGGAAACGGTAGCTAATACCGGATAATTTCTTTTTTCTCCTGAGAGAAGAATGAAAGACGGAGCAATCTGTCACTGAGGGATGGGCCTGCGGCGCATTAGCTAGTTGGTGGGGTAACGGCCCACCAAGGCGACGATGCGTAGCCGACCTGAGAGGGTGAACGGCCACACTGGGACTGAGACACGGCCCAGACTCCTACGGGAGGCAGCAGTAGGGAATCTTCCGCAATGGGCGAAAGCCTGACGGAGCAACGCCGCGTGAGTGATGAAGGTTTTCGGATCGTAAAGCTCTGTTGCCAGGGAAGAACGTCCGGTAGAGTAACTGCTACCGGAGTGACGGTACCTGAGAAGAAAGCCCCGGCTAACTACGTGCCAGCAGCCGCGGTAATACGTAGGGGGCAAGCGTTGTCCGGAATTATTGGGCGTAAAGCGCGCGCAGGCGGCTATTTAAGTCTGGTGTTTAAACCTTGGGCTCAACCTGAGGTCGCACTGGAAACTGGGTGGCTTGAGTACAGAAGAGGAAAGTGGAATTCCACGTGTAGCGGTGAAATGCGTAGATATGTGGAGGAACACCAGTGGCGAAGGCGACTTTCTGGGCTGTAACTGACGCTGAGGCGCGAAAGCGTGGGGAGCAAACAGGATTAGATACCCTGGTAGTCCACGCCGTAAACGATGAGTGCTAGGTGTTAGGGGTTTCGATACCCTTGGTGCCGAAGTTAACACAGTAAGCACTCCGCCTGGGGAGTACGGTCGCAAGACTGAAACTCAAAGGAATTGACGGGGACCCGCACAAGCAGTGGAGTATGTGGTTTAATTCGAAGCAACGCGAAGAACCTTACCAGGTCTTGACATCCCTCTGAATCTGCTAGAGATAGCAGCGGCCTTCGGGACAGAGGAGACAGGTGGTGCATGGTTGTCGTCAGCTCGTGTCGTGAGATGTTGGGTTAAGTCCCGCAACGAGCGCAACCCTTAACTTTAGTTGCCAGCAGGTAATGCTGGGCACTCTAGAGTGACTGCCGGTGACAAACCGGAGGAAGGTGGGGATGACGTCAAATCATCATGCCCCTTATGACCTGGGCTACACACGTACTACAATGGCCGGTACAACGGGAAGCGAAGCCGCGAGGTGGAGCCAATCCCATCAAAGCCGGTCTCAGTTCGGATTGCAGGCTGCAACTCGCCTGCATGAAGTCGGAATTGCTAGTAATCGCGGATCAGCATGCCGCGGTGAATACGTTCCCGGGTCTTGTACACACCGCCCGTCACACCACGAGAGTTTACAACACCCGAAGTCGGTGGGGTAACCCGCAAGGGAGCCAGCCGCCGAAGGTGGGGTAGATGATTGGGGTGAAGTCGTAACAAGGTAGCCGTATCGGAAGGTGCGGCTGGATCACCTCCTTTCTATGGAGAATCGTTCTCTGCAATGAGGACATTCAAATCGGAAGCTCAGCTTCCAAAACTCAGGTTTAGGCCTGTTACTCACTCGTTGCTCAGTTTTGAGAGTTTAAGCTCTCAAGTAAGACTTGATCCTTGAAAACTGGATACCGAAACGAATTTGCGTTTTAGAACATCTTTTAGCAACTTGTGCAAACAAGTAAATGTTATTAGTGAGATGATTCCAAAAGAGAATGTCATCGTATGATATTTTCCTGCGGAAAAATCAAGGTTAAGCTAATAAGAGCACACGGAGGATGCCTAGGCGCCAGGAGCCGACGAAGGACGTGGCGAACAACGAAACTGCCTCGGGGAGCTGTAAGCAAGCTTTGATCCGGGGGTGTCCGAATGGGGAAACCCAGCTGTGGTAATTCGCAGTTACTCATACCTGAATACATAGGGTATGTAGAGGCAGACCAGGGGAACTGAAACATCTAAGTACCCTGAGGAAGAGAAAACAATAGTGATTCCGTCAGTAGCGGCGAGCGAACGCGGAACAGCCTAAACCAAGGGGCTTGCCTCTTGGGGTTGTGGGACGTCTCACATGGAGTTACAAAGGAATATGGTAGGTGAAGAGGTCTGGAAAGGCCCGCGATAGAGGTAAAAGCCCTGTAACCTAAACTGTGTTCTCTCCGAGACGGATCCCGAGTAGTGCGGGGCACGTGAAACCCCGTATGAATCCAGCAGGACCATCTGCTAAGGCTAAATACTACCTGGCGACCGATAGTGAAACAGTACCGTGAGGGAAAGGTGAAAAGCACCCCGGAAGGGGAGTGAAATAGAACCTGAAACCGTGTGCTTACAAAAAGTCAGAGCCCGATCTATGGGTGATGGCGTGCCTTTTGTAGAATGAACCGGCGAGTTACGTTTAACATGCAAGGTTAAGCCGAGAAGGTGGAGCCGCAGCGAAAGCGAGTCTGAATAGGGCGAATGAGTATGTGGACGTAGACCCGAAACCGTGTGATCTACCCCTGTCCAGGGTGAAGGTGCGGTAACACGCACTGGAGGCCCGAACCCACGTACGTTGAAAAGTGCGGGGATGAGGTGGGGGTAGCGGAGAAATTCCAATCGAACTCGGAGATAGCTGGTTCTCCCCGAAATAGCTTTAGGGCTAGCCTCGGTATAAGAGTAGTGGAGGTAGAGCACTGATTGGGTGCGGGGTCCGCAAGGATTACCAAGCTCAGTCAAACTCCGAATGCCATATACTTATTGCCGGGAGTCAGACAGTGAGTGCTAAGATCCATTGTCAAAAGGGAAACAGCCCAGACCATCAGCTAAGGTCCCCAAGTGTGTGTTAAGTGGGAAAGGATGTGGAGTTGCACAGACAACCAGGATGTTGGCTTAGAAGCAGCCACCATTGAAAGAGTGCGTAATAGCTCACTGGTCGAGTGACTCTGCGCCGAAAATGTAACGGGGCTAAACACACCACCGAAGCTATGGCTAGATACGTATGTATCTGGGGTAGGGGAGCGTTGTGTAGGGGTTGAAGGTGTACTGAAAAGAGCGCTGGACACTACACAAGTGAGAATGCCGGTATGAGTAACGAAAAGATCAGTGAGAATCTGATCCGCCGAAAGCCCAAGGTTTCCTGAGGAAGGCTCGTCCGCTCAGGGTAAGTCGGGACCTAAGGCGAGGCCGAAAGGCGTAGTCGAAGGACAACAGTTTGAAATTACTGTACCACCGTAATCCGCTATGAGCGATGGGGTGACGCAGGAGGGTAGTGACGCGGACTGATGGATGTCCGTCTAAGCAGTGAGGCTGATGTGTAGGCAAATCCGCACATCGTTAAGGCTGGGCTGTGATGGGGAGCGAAAATTGTAGTAGCGAAGGTCATGATCTCACACTGCCAAGAAAAGCCTCTAGCCAGGAGAAGGTGCCCGTACCGCAAACCGACACAGGTAGGCGAGAAGAGAATTCTAAGGCGCGCGGAAGAACTCTCGTTAAGGAACTCGGCAAAATGACCCCGTAACTTCGGGAGAAGGGGTGCCCCGGTAGTGTGAATAGCACGAGGGGGCCGCAGTGAAAAGGCCCAAGCGACTGTTTAGCAAAAACACAGGTCTGTGCGAAGCCGCAAGGCGAAGTATACGGGCTGACGCCTGCCCGGTGCTGGAAGGTTAAGGGGAGTGGTTAGGGGTAACCCGAAGCTATGAACCGAAGCCCCAGTAAACGGCGGCCGTAACTATAACGGTCCTAAGGTAGCGAAATTCCTTGTCAGGTAAATTCTGACCCGCACGAATGGCGTAACGACTTGGGCGCTGTCTCAACGAGAGATCCGGTGAAATTTTAATACCTGTGAAGATGCAGGTTACCCGCGACAAGACGGAAAGACCCCATGGAGCTTTACTGCAGCTTGATATTGAATTTGGGTACGATCTGTACAGGATAGGTGGGAGCCGTAGAAATCGGAGCGCAAGCTTCGGTGGAGGCGCCGTTGGGATACCACCCTGATCGTATCTAGGTTCTAACCTAGTACCCTAATCGGGTACGGGGACCGTGTCAGGCGGGCAGTTTGACTGGGGCGGTCGCCTCCTAAAGAGTAACGGAGGCGTTCCAAGGTTCCCTCAGAATGGTTGGAAATCATTCGCAGAGTGCAAAGGCATAAGGGAGCTTGACTGCGAGACCTACAAGTCGAGCAGGGACGAAAGTCGGACTTAGTGATCCGGTGGTACCGCATGGAAGGGCCATCGCTCAACGGATAAAAGCTACCCTGGGGATAACAGGCTTATCTCCCCCAAGAGTCCACATCGACGGGGAGGTTTGGCACCTCGATGTCGGCTCATCGCATCCTGGGGCTGAAGTAGGTCCCAAGGGTTGGGCTGTTCGCCCATTAAAGCGGTACGCGAGCTGGGTTCAGAACGTCGTGAGACAGTTCGGTCCCTATCTGTCGTGGGCGCAGGAAATTTGAGAGGAGCTGTCCTTAGTACGAGAGGACCGGGATGGACGTACCGCTGGTGCACCAGTTGTTCCGCCAGGAGCATGGCTGGGTAGCTACGTACGGACGGGATAAGCGCTGAAAGCATCTAAGCGTGAAGCCCCCCTCAAGATGAGATTTCCCAATTAGTAAGACCCCTTGAAGACGACGAGGTAGATAGGTTGGAGGTGGAAGTGCAGCAATGCATGGAGCTGACCAATACTAATCGGTCGAGGGCTTATCCTATACTTAGAATGCAGATTCGTTTCGGATTCAGTTTTCAGGCATCAAGCCTGAAATACGCTTAGAAATTCATTGTCACTTCTGGTGATGAACCGAATTTCACGCGGCAGCGTCTGTTTCACAGACGCATGTTTGGTGGCGATAGCGGAGGGGTTCCACGCGTACCCATCCCGAACACGACCGTTAAGCCCTCCAGCGCCGATGGTACTTGGACCGAAGGGTCCTGGGAGAGTAGGACGTTGCCAAGCACACGAAGCCATTGTTGATTTATCAACAATGGCTTTTTTGTTCCCTTTATCGCTTAATTTAAATAATGTGGATAAGTTATGGGGAATTAACGAAATTATAAAAGTTACTAACATGTGGATGAAATAATAAAATATATTCAAAAATGAAAGTAGTCCCCAATTTATGTGGATAGAGCAGTGGTATATGTGGACACTTCAAGTAAATGCAAGGATATTTTGCATGGCAGGAGGATAAACAATGGACAACAGTAGCAATCTTGTGTGGATAGAAGATTTTTCTGTACATGCGAGCGACACGGATTATCGTTCGCAGGGTAAGTTATCCTTTATTCTGGATATCATGCAATGTGCGGCAGACTTCGCAGTGGGTAATTTGGGGATAAGTGTGGAAGAGATTCTGAATGCAGGAATGGGCTGGACGATGATTACGTTAGATCTTGATTTTAAGCGTATTCCCCGCCCAAATGATGTGCTTAGCGTACATACCTGGAGTAAAGGCACTAAAGGGGCACTGTGGCAACGGGATTATCGTATTTTCGATGCAGATCATATAGAAATCGCCACAGCACGATCCATATGGGCTTTAGTAGATATTGAGAAGAGAAAGATACTTAGACCGAATGCCCTTCCAGTTCAGGTTAAGCACTATAATGGCGATTCAGTAGGCGATATGCCTGTTAAGGTAACGATCCCTTCTGATATTACTATGGAAGAAGTTTATCGGTATCAGGTAAGATATAGTGGGCTGGACAGCAACGGACATTTGAATAATGCCCGATACGGGGATTTATGTTGTGATGCGCTCACTTTAGCGGAATGGGATAATGCAGAGTTCACACGCTTCCGGATTACTTATCTACAAGAAGCTAAGTTTGGGGATGAACTGACTATTTTACGTTCAGCTGTAACGGATGATGGTATATATGTACGCGGTCAGAATAGTGATACTGTGTATTTTGAAGCATGTATAGCGTTAAAAGTGTCAAATAGTACGAATGAGTAATTAATTTATAAATATGGAATATTATTATAAAAGCGATTTCTCCGAACTTCAATCGGGGCAGTCGCTTTTTTTATTGAAAAACGGATAATGTTTCTAACATATTTGGAAAAATTTTTTGAGCCTGTCACAATTAAAGGGATCACATTCGTTATATAGTTGTAGTCAATAACAAGGAGGTGATTCTTTGGAACGTCGCAGCCCCGGGGTCCAAGTGAATCAAACAATAATTGAAGAGGCTATCGATCAGGTTCTTGCGGGTAACCGCGAAGCCTATAGAACTATAATACAAGCCTATGAAAGAAAGATTTATACGTATTGCTATTATATTTTGAGAAGTCATGAAGAAGCAGAGGATGCTGTGCAAGATATATTTGTAAAAGTGTATCAGGAACTCAGACGTTATGAGAAACGAGTCTCTTTTAGTGCATGGCTGTATAAAGTGGCCTATCATCATTGTCTGGATCAGGTTCGCAAACGCAAGCGAAGAAAGCGTCTGTTGTCGCTATATAAAGAGCAGCAGCCCAAAGCCTATTATAATCCTAACGATGAGGAGCCATTGCAGAAGTTATTTATGGATGACCTGACAGCCGAAGAGAGCAATCTTTTGATTCTTAAGGTGGTTGAGCAATACAGTTTTGAAGAAATGGGTCAGATTATGGATTGTAATTCAGCTACTTTACGCAAAAAATTTGAACGTCTACGCAAAAAGTTAGTCCGGCAAAGAATGAATGAAGGAGGCAGCCCTCATGGAGAAATGGCAAGATCCAACTGAAAGTCAGAAGATGGAGCACATTCGTCAAACATTCCAAAATTATGAAATGCCGGTAGACAGTTTCAGCGATTCAATTATGAAGCGAATAGGAGACGAGGGAATGGAAAAACGAGCGTCAAGAAAGAATGGAAATAAGTTCCTGAAAAAATCATTGGTGGCTGCCTCGGCAGCAGCAGTGTTGGGTGCGGGCATAATCGGTAGCGGATTTGTATCCCCGGTCATGGCTGAAACGTTGAAGCAGATTCCTGTTGTAGGAAGTATTTTCAAGGGAATTGACGATAAAGGTCTAAATGCTGCTGAGGAAAAAGGATTATCTACTGCCCCTAACCAAAGCGTTACTCATGATGGAGTGACCTTAAAGGTTACCGATGCCTATTATGACGGCTCGCGGTTGGCATTTGCGATTGAACGGGAAGGCATTGATAATGATAAGATGATGGCTGAGATGATTATTGAACCGATTGAGTTCGATCCATCGCTAACAGAACAACATGCGAAAGTGACAATGAACCAGTCCGAAAAAGGGTTGTTGGGTTCAGCAGAAGTGAAATTGCCGAATGGGAAAAAACTGGAGAGCCAAATGTCATCTTTTGGTGATGTTGAGGGAAAAAAGAATGCTATTTTATACGATTACAGAAATCTAAATAATATAGAGGCTTTGGGGGATGAATTTGAATTAAGCATCAGTGTGCCGGTTACACAAATTGCAGAGCCTTTTGTAATCAAGGTGCCGGTGAAAAAAGTAACGGAAGGAATTATCAAGCTTGATCTGAACCAAACAAAAGAGGCAGAAGAATTCAGTTATACGATTACCAAGCTGGAATTAACTCCAGCCACAAGCAGATTACAGCTCAGCGAAGAAGGTAAAGCGCCAACTGTGAAAGAAAAGGATGGATACACAACCTCTGAAATGTTCTATGAAATTGTTGATGAACTAGGCAATGCGTTCTCATCGGGTGGGTCATTTAACTTGCCAGCTATAGTCTATCCTTTGGTAGACAAAGATTTCATACCGTTCGCGCAAACACCAAAGACAATTACAGTTAAGCCGTTTACTTACTCCATCGATGAAAATCATAAAGCATTAAGGGATGAAGAGGGAAAACAAGTTAAACATTATTATCCGGAGCTTGAACAAACGATTCAGGTGGAGCTAAAGTAACTGTTAATCCCATAAGCAAAAAAAGTCCGTGTCTGCATAGCAGATACGGACTTTTTATTAAAAGAGAAGAATTTATAAGCTACACAACTATAACATCTTTATATTTCTAAAAGAACCGGTTGTCATCTATAAAAGACGACAACGTGGTCTCTTCTTGTAAAAATTCTAATGGAATATAAATTTCACTCACCGAGTTTTCGTTATCTGGTCCAAGGTACAATTCGCCATAATATTCCAATTCAAATGGAATGGACATCCTGTATTCTGTTTTCGGCAGCCAGATTCCGTAGATATATTTATAGGTAGAAGGGATATCACAAGACCGGCCTTTATGGATGAATTTCAGATAACGTATGGGTGGTATGATCTGAAGGGGGAAAGTCTGATTGTGGTCTGCTTTTATAGGACTAATTTCGCAGGCACACATGATCGAAAACCCATTACTCTCATAGTCATCTGGCCAGAAGCCAAGCTGATAATATTTTTCAGGCTGTATTCTATCCGATATAGTGGCTACCTTATTGAAAAGCAAAGGCCAAGTATCAGAAATGACGGAGAAATCATGGTCTACTTTAACTACGGGTCCTTGAAGTATAATTTCTCCGAAATCAACGAGCTGGGGGGAGAGATCACTATCAGAAAGGACTTGAAGTAGATCTTGTTCATTTAGTCTAGGGAGCAAAGGGAGTTTCGTTTCAGTAAGTCTTTTTCGAACAAGAGAGGGAGTCGTGTGCAGCATTCTTTTGAAGGCACGGGTAAAGGTCTCATAGTTACTAAAGTTATAGTCTAATGAGATGTCCTGGAGTGAGCGCTCTGGCATTCGATGAATGTCCAAGGCTGCTTCAGAGATTTTGCGTCTGGCTATATAGTCGCCGGGTGCTATCCCAGTGACTGCTTGAAATAGACGGGTGAAATGATAAAGGGAGTATCCCATTTCTTTGGAGAGGACAGCTACAGGAAGAAACGTGGTTAAGCGATCCTCAATGAGATCTAAGGCTTGAATGATTAGTTGGCGATTGTTCAAGAGATGTCCTCCCATAACAGTTAATAGAAATGGTGTCTAGCACGATTACTTCAATTATTTGCTGTCCAGTCGCCCCAAGCAGCAGCCCAATCGGGAACGGTCACTTCCATTACGCGATCTGCACTAGGAAAATAGGCTTTGATGTCGAGAACCGGTGTACCCGGATAGGCATCAAGCCCGGCCACCTCTACTATTCCAGAGTCTACATCGACGGACAGGATTGCTGCTACACTAAGCCCAATTGGATTAGGGCGAATAGGGGAACGGGAAGCAAATACTCCAGTTAAGGCCGCATCATAAGGAGGCTGAATCTGTGTAGTCTGCCGGAAATGATCATCTGCAAACTCATGCAGCCACCAAAGTACTTGGCAATGACTAAACTGAGATAAACCTTTAAGCGCCGGCCTAAATTCTGGGTTGATTTCAAGCTGCAAATTTTGTGCTGTACCTCTAACCCATCCTATAGGTACTATATTATAGCTTTCTTGTTCATTCATTGACTATGACTCCTTTCGGGTATCAGATATGATCTAGTGTATAACAGAGGCATACGGTAAAGCCTGACGATATTTGCTAACATTCATTTAATGCTATAATGAAATTTGATGTGGAAAGGGGAGCATTATGAAGACACTAGTATTGGCGGAGAAGCCGTCTGTTGCACGCGAGATTGCACGGGTCATGGGATGTAATAATAAACAGAAGAGTTATATTGAAGGTCCAAAATATGTGGTTACCTGGGCGCTTGGTCATTTGGTCGGCCTGGCAGAGCCTGAGGATTATAATAAAAAGTTTGCAACTTGGGCCTTGGAGGATCTGCCGATTTTGCCGGAGAAGACCAAGCTGAAGGTGCTGCGGGAGACCAACCAGCAATACAAGGCTGTCCAGCATCTAATGAAGCGTCAGGACATTGAGGAGCTTATTGTTGCTACAGATGCTGCCCGTGAAGGGGAGCTGCTGGCTCGCTGGATTATGAATATGGCAGGGTGGAAAAAGCCATTCCGGCGGTTATGGATATCCTCGCAGACTGATAAGGCAATTAAAGAGGGATTTGCAAAACTCCGTCCGGGTCGGGAATTTGATCGGTTGTATGAATCTGCACGTTGCCGCGCAGAGGCGGATTGGATGATTGGACTGAATGTCACGAGAGCTTTGACCTGTAAGTTCGGTTCGCCGCTCTCAGCGGGACGGGTACAAACGCCGACATTAGGGATGATCATGGATCGTGAACAGGAGATTACGGGTTTCCGTTCCGTCGATTTTGAGACGCTGACTGCTGATTTTGGGGATTTCCAAGCGGCATGGCGGGCCAGTAACGGTGATGGTCGGATATTCGAAAAGGATAAGACAGCCAGCTTAAAGGATAAGCTTACAGGACGCAGCGGCCGTATTATTAAGGTACAGAAGAGTGAGAAAAGTGAACCTCATCCACTGGCTTATGATCTGACTGAACTGCAGCGTGATGCGAACCGGAAGTTCGGCTTCTCCGCGAAGCAGACCTCCAGTGTGCTGCAGCGGTTATATGAGCAGCATAAACTTGTCACATACCCGCGTACGGACAGTCGTTACTTAACTTCAGATATGACGGGCACACTCAAGGAAAGACTGGATAGTGTTGCGGTCGGTCCATATGCAGCGTTAGCACGTCCATTGCTGCGCAAGCAGCTGCCGATTACGAAACGAATCGTGGATGATAGTAAAGTCAATGATCACCATGCTATTATTCCTACAGAACAGACCGTATTGTTAAATGGTCTGAGTACTGAGGAACGTAAGTTGTATGATCTGATTGTGCGGCGTTTTATAAGCTTGTTCTATCCGCCAGCTCGTTATGATGCGGTAGCTGTAACCGTCAATGTAGAAGGCGAAAATTTTCATGTCAAAGGGACGACGGTTAAAGATGCCGGTTGGCGCGAAGTATACGGCGGAGATATGAGTAGTGATGACGAGGAGGAATCTGCGGACGAGCCGGCAGCGGGCAGTGTAAAGCTGCCTGAGCTGCGCGAAGGGGCTGCTGTCACGATTAGCCGCTGTATGGTGCGTGCTGGCCGAACGCAGCCACCGAAGCGTTATAATGAAGCTTCGCTGTTGACGCAAATGGAGAAACACGGCCTCGGAACCCCGGCTACCCGCGCGGATATTATTGAGAAGCTGGTAAGCTCCGATACGATTGAGCGGCAAGGTAATCTCCTGCATCCGACAGGAAAAGGTAAGCAGTTAATCGAGCTGGTATCCACTCAGCTACGTACCCCGGATCTAACCGCACGTTGGGAAGCTGAGCTGGAGAAAATAGCGCGTGGTCAAGGCAAACCGGAGCTCTTTTTACAAGGTATCCGCAGTATGGCACAGGAATTGGTAACAGGTGTGAAAACTAGCGGAGCAGAATATAAGCCGCATAATGTCTCTAACAGCCATTGTCCGGAATGCGGTACAAGACTACTCGAGAAGAAGAGCAAACGAGGGAAGCTGCTGGTATGTCCTGCAGATAACTGTGGTTACACCCGTGCAGGTGAGAAAAGACTATCGAATCGCCGCTGCCCACAGTGCCATAAGAAAATGGAGCTTAAAGAGGGTAAAGCAGGCATGTTCGTACAATGTCTAGGCTGTGGAATCACAGAGACCTTAGATAAGGATCACAAGCATGTTAATAAACGTGAACAGCAAAAGCTGGTGCAGCAATACAGTAAGCAGGAAAGCATTGGTTCTAACCTTGGGGAACTGCTGAAAGCAGCGCTTGAAGGACAAAAGAAGGATAAGTAGTAGGAATCATCGGATGGTTAGCTTCAATTAAAACGAATGATTAGAATAATGAAGGCTGCTGAGTGTGCTCAGTAGTCTTTTTTCTATCCTAGTAAGTTTATGTGGTCTACGGATAGGCTTTGAATTAGAATGGTAAGCAAATGAGTGGAGCAGGTGATTAGGTGGCAGCTGAGCAGCAGGCGAATCCGTTGAAAGCGGCAGATCGCCCACAGGGGCAAGGAAGCAGCAGGTTTTTCTTTTTGGTTATTGTATTTATGTTTTGGTTCTCTTCTTATATTTATGTGCCGGTGCTTTCACCATATGTTGAGCATTTGGGATCATCGTATTTTATGGTGGGTATGGTGCTTGGGATATATGGGTTAATGCAGATCCTATTCCGTATACCCATTGGCATCGGTTCAGATTATTTAAATAGGCGGCGGCCGTTTATCTATCTGGGATTGATTGCGAGTGGAGTCAGCTGTTTTCTTTTTATGTGGGGAGCACAGCCGGGTTGGGCGTTGGCAGCACGTGCGGTATCCGGGATAGCAGCATCGGCATGGGTTGTGTACTCTGTGATGTTCGCAGGATATTTTCCAAAAGAGGAAGCTGGAAAAGCGATGGGCATGCTGCAATTTACTACAGTAATCGCCCAATTGACCAGCATGATGATCAGCGGCTATATGGTAGAGCATTGGGGCTGGAATGCCCCCTTCCTGATTGGTGGAATTGTAGCTATTGCGGCACTAATTCTTGCGCTTCGGTTACCGGAACAAAAGCAGGAAAAACGGCAAAATGCCATACAGATCAAGGAGCTGGCTGGTGTCGTAAAGGAACCTCTGCTGGTAAAAGTCTCGCTGTTGTCTGTGCTGGCGCACTGTGTGCTATTTATAACGATGTTCGGATATACTCCGAACCAGGCGCTGAATATCGGAGCAAGCAAAGAAAGTTTGGGCTGGCTAACACTCGCTTTTATGATTCCGCATGCCATCGCAACACTCTACGGTTCACGTCTGTTTGGAGGGCTACTGGGTGATAGAGGGAAGCTTATGCTAGGCTTTGCGGGAAGCGCACTGTTTACGCTGCTCATTCCTTCTATGCCGACATTAGCGGCGCTTTGTCTGACTCAGGTGGGGAATGGTTTTATGCAGGGACTTATTTTTCCGCTGCTGTTGAGTAAATCCGTATCAGAAATAGATCCCTTTAAACGGGCTACAGCTATGGGGTTCTATCAGGCCGTTTATGCGATAGGGATGTCAGCAGGGCCATTTGTAGCAGGTTGGATGAGCTCTGTATATGGCTTGACCGGAGGATTCTGGTTAGGTGGGATTGCGGCGGCGTTGGCTACAATTTTATCCTGGGTATGGATGAAGGATACGAAGCAGAAGCAGCTAAAAGAAACTTAACAGACTTGGCAGAGCGTGTAAGGATGATTGGTTTTTTGTGCAAAAGGGGAATATAATAGAGATAGGAAGCAAGGAGGAGGAGCCCGGGAGAATGGTCAAGGTTGTAATGTTGTGGTTTGTGGTAATTAATATTATCGGGTATGTAGTGATGTCCGAGGACAAGAACAAAGCCCGCAAAAGGCGGGAACGTGTACCTGAGAAAACACTTTTTCTGCTGGCAGCCATGGGCGGCGCACTAGGTGTGCTGATTGCCATGTACCGTAAGCGCCACAAGACGCGTCATACATCCTTCAGGATCGGAATTCCGCTTCTGCTGCTGCTGAATATCTTTTTGTACAGCTATTTTTTAAGATAATAGTCTTTAGGATTACAAACTAGAAAAAGAGGTGGCGTACATGTTATTCTCTAAAATTTTGCTAGCCTATGACGGTTCAAAGGCTTCTAATCAAGCATTGGAGCGCGCAATTGAACTCGCTAAAGTCACACCAGGTTCTATATTGCATGTCGTACACGCATTTGAATTCCCAAGATTTTTTATCGGAGAAGCTCTTGCACCTCTACCAGCTTCAGTAAATAAAGAATATTATGATTTGGCAGTGCAGACTACCGAAGAAGTGAAGGGACGCCTTGAGGCTGAAGGCCTGAATGCTGAGGTTGAGCTTTTACAAGGATCTCCTGCGGAAGTGATTTTGAAATATGCTAAGGAAAATGCTATAGACATCATAGTTATCGGCAGCCGCGGGCTTGGCGGTATACGTGAATTTGTTCTGGGCAGTGTCAGCCATAATGTAGTACAAAGCGCTCGTATTCCAGTGCTGGTTGTAAAATAATATAGAGTTCAAAGGGACGCTGATAGCGTTCCTTTTTTTCAATTTAAGGAAGTATAGGTCGTATTCTGGAGCTTAAACAACATAGAGTGTTAGAGCTAGGAGTGTACGGAAAGAAGTCTTTCTTGACAAAATAAAAGGTTGTTGAGAATTTAAATTCGTCCAAAAGCGAACATTTATTATGGTGTTTTTACCAATGTTCGTGTTTGAGTTGACATCATGTGTAGGGGATTGTTAAACTGATGTCATGAAGAGCTCGTATAAAACCGGGAATATGGCCCGGAAGTTTCTACCCGGGAACCGTAAATTACCGGACTACGAGGAAATAGGATGCTAGAATGCGATAGTTCAGTCCAGATAATGGAGTGATGCATTGTGCAGCTTTCCGCGCTTAATGCCAGTTTGGTGAGAGGCAAGCGGGAGTGTTTTTTTCCTAATTCCTTTACTAGTCCGATCCTCCCGCAGCAAAATGCGTCTGGACATCGGGCTTTTTTAATATAAGGAATAAGTTACACGTAATACATCAACCTTATATTATTAAGGAAAACGATAGTCATCCCTGAAGGACGAGAATGTAGTCTCTGTTTGTTCGGATTTACAAGATAAAGATATCTCATACTAGTGATTGGAAGGTAGGTCGAATCATGTCTGTGCAGGTAGCTGTCATCATGGGTAGTAAGTCGGATTGGGATACGATGGAGCACGCTTGTGGGGTGCTGGAAGAGCTGGGATTGTCTTATGAGAAGAAGGTAGTATCCGCGCACCGTACACCGGACTTGATGTTCCGCTATGCGGAGGAAGCCGCAGGCCGCGGCATTCGCGTGATTATTGCAGGAGCAGGCGGCGCCGCGCATTTGCCGGGTATGGTGGCTGCAAAGACAATCCTGCCAGTGATTGGAGTGCCAGTGCAGTCAAAAGCACTTAATGGGCTGGATTCGCTGCTCTCCATCGTGCAGATGCCTGGAGGCATACCGGTAGCAACGGTAGCTATTGGTAAGGCAGGCGCTGTAAATGCAGGCCTGCTGGCCGCACAGATCATCGGAGCGTTCGACCCTGAAGTGCAGCAGCGTGTGCAGCTGCGGCGGGATGCGATCCGCGATGAAGTATTGGAAAGCAGCGACAGCTTATGAGACCGGAGGAGCTGAAGCTGCAGGAGGCTGGCGGCGCAGCTTCGCCAGCCGCACAAGCGCCCGGTGCGGACACCGTCCGGACGCTGCTGCCCGGCTCGACCGTCGGTGTGCTCGGCGGCGGGCAGCTCGGGCGCATGATGGCGCTGGCCGGCAGCGCCATGGGGTACCGCTTCGTGGCGCTGGACCCTGCGCCGGATGCGCCTAGCGGTCAAGTTACGCCGCAGATCACGGCGGCGTATAACGACCGGGACGCGGCGCGGGAGCTGGCCCGCCGCGCGGACGTCATCACGTACGAGTTCGAGAACGTCGACGCGGGCGTAGCCGCGCTGCTGGCGGAAGAATCGTACGTGCCGCAGGGCAGCGCGCTGCTGTATACCACGCAGCATCGGCTGCGCGAAAAAGCCGCCATCGAGGCGGCGGGCGTTCCGGTCGCCCCGTACCGGAAGGTGGACAGCCTTGCGGAGCTAAAACAGGCTGCGGCTAAACTTGGACTACCTTGTGTGCTCAAGACAGCCACAGGCGGTTATGACGGCAAGGGTCAAGCTGTGATTCGTCAGGAAGAAGAGCTGGAAGAAGCTTTCCGGCAGGTTGCACCCGGTGAGGTGATTCCGGAGCTGGTGCTTGAGAAGTTTGTAGCTTTTCAATGCGAAATATCCGTTGTTGCTGCACGTAGTGCATCTGGGGAGGTCAAAAGCTTCCCGCCTTCTGAGAACATTCATGTAAATAATATTTTGCATCTGTCCATTGTACCTGCAAGAGTGTCAGCGGACATTCAGCGCAGAGCTTGCGAGCTGGCTGAGACTTTAATCGCAGGGCTGAATGCGGTTGGACTGCTTGCCGTGGAAATGTTCGTCACAGCGGACGGTGAATTGTTCGTCAATGAGCTGGCACCAAGACCGCATAATTCCGGCCATTACACCATGGATGCTTGCGTGACCTCACAGTTCGAGCAGCATGTCCGGGCGATTTGTAATCTGCCGCTGGGCGATACAACGCTTTTGACACCTGTAGTTATGGTAAATGTATTAGGTCAGCATTTGGATGGTGCTATTAAAGCGACCTGTACACATGAGGAAAAAGATAATAAGCTGGGTATTGTACCTAAGCTTCATATATATGGCAAGACTGAGAGTAAGACTGGTCGTAAGATGGGTCATATCAATCTGCTGTGCAAGGATACCGGAGACGGCTTATCCTGGGTGGAGCAATCTAAACTTTGGAGGAACTAAAGAATATGATCGAACGTTACAGCAGACCCGAGATGCGGGCCATTTGGACTGAGGAGAATAAATTCAAAGCGTGGCTGGAAGTGGAAATATGCGCTTGTGAAGCATGGGCGGAGCTGGGAGTAATCCCTCACGAAGACGCTGCTAAGCTGCGTAAGGATGCTAAATTCGACATCGCACGTATTGATGAAATCGAACAGGAAACACGTCATGACGTAATCGCCTTTACACGTGCGGTTTCCGAAAGCCTTGGCGCAGAACGCAAATGGGTACACTACGGCCTTACTTCCACAGATGTGGTGGATACAGCACTGGGTTACTTGCTGCGTCAAGCGAATGAGATTCTAGAGAAGGATATCATCAACTTTATTGAGATCCTTAAAGATAAAGCTATTGCTTATAAAGATACACCGATGATGGGCCGTACACATGGGGTTCATGCTGAGCCAACTACTTTTGGTCTGAAAATGGCATTGTGGTACGAAGAAATGAAACGTAACCTGGAGCGTTTCCGCCATGCTGCGAACGGTGTGCAATTTGGCAAAATCTCCGGAGCCGTTGGTACGTATGCCAACATTGATCCATTCGTAGAAGAATTTGTCTGCCGTAAGCTGGGTACAAGCCCTGCACCGATCTCGACACAAACTCTACAGCGCGACCGTCACGCTGAGTATATGGCAGCTCTTGCTCTGGTAGCAACCTCGCTAGACAAATTCGCTACCGAAATCCGCGCTCTGCAAAAGAGTGAGATTCGCGAAGTAGAAGAAGCTTTTGCCAAAGGTCAAAAGGGTTCATCTGCTATGCCGCATAAACGGAATCCTATTGGCTGCGAGAATATTTCCGGTCTGTCCCGCGTGATTCGCGGACATATGGTTACAGCTTACGAGAACGTGCCGCTCTGGCATGAACGCGATATCTCGCACTCTTCAGTGGAGCGTATCATCCTTCCGGATGCAACGATGCTGCTGAACTACATGCTGAACCGTTTCGGAAACATCGTGAAGAACCTGACTGTATTCCCAGAGAATATGAAGCGTAACATGAACCGTACCTTCGGCGTTCCTTTCTCTGGCCGGATCTTAACCAAGCTGATTGATAAAGGCTTCAGCCGCGAGCAAGCGTACGATACCGTTCAACCACGTGCGATGCAAGCTTGGGAAGAGCAAAAGCAGTTCCGTGATATCGTGGAAGCCACACCTGAAATCACTAATGTCCTCACCCCAGAAGAGATTGAAGATGCATTTAACCCTTCTTGGCACCTTAAGCATGTGGATACCATCTTCCGCAAGCTAGAACTTATCTAAAAAAGATAAGTTAGTGGTGAACTAAGGAGCTAGGAATAGTACGAGCGGTTAATGTTGTGCAGAATTGAAATGCAACTGGTCGATAAGGAACGGAGAGAAATTTTGGAACTGTAGAAGCGTTAGCGTTCGCCTTTATCCTCGGATTTCTACCACGGGCAGTGGTTCAAATCAGGAAATCCGAGGATAACAGCGATCGGAAGTCCAAACATTTCTTGTAGTGGCCCGATTGACCCAACAGATATTTCCGATTTTGCAAGAGACGTTTTCGCTCAAGTAATAATTAATGATCATTAGTTCAAGGGAGGAAAGGTCATGACATCATCGGCCGTATCCACAGCCGTGGAACTCATCAATGCGCCGCTGCTCTACAAAGGGAAGGTTCGTGAGCTATACGATTTAGGGGAAAATGTACTGATCGTAGTTACGGATCGGATATCTGCTTTTGACTATGTGCTGGACCCGGCGGTCCCTGAAAAGGGAAATGTGCTTAACCGTCTGAGCGCGTTCTGGTTCGGACAGACTAAAGAGCTGATGGAGAATCATGTCGTTCATATCGATGTGGATCTGCTTGGCGACGTAGTTAAGGACAAAGAGGCCCTCAGAAACCGTGTCATGGTGGTACGCAAAGCGGAGCGTATTGATATCGAATGCGTAGTGCGTGGATGCATCACTGGCGGCGGCTGGAGACAGTATCAAGAAACCGGCAAGGTAAATGGTATTGAGCTTCCTGCTAACCTCCGCAAAAACGCGCTGCTGGCAGAGCCGATTTTTACCCCTGCGGCTAAAAATGATGTAGGTCACGATGAGGATATTCCATTTGAGAAAATGCAGGAATTAATCGGAGCTGATCTGGCGCTTGAGCTGCAGGAAAAGAGCTTAAAGCTGTTCGCTTTTGCTAGAGAGTATTGTGCTGAGCGGGGGATCATTCTTGCGGACTGCAAATTCGAATTCGGCTTGTTGGACGGCAAGGTGATTCTGATCGATGAGATTTTTACACCGGATGCTTCCCGCTTCTGGGCTAAGGATAAATACGCGCTTGATATTGAAATTGATAGTATGGATAAAGAGCCTGTTCGTACGTATCTATCTGCATCTGCCTGGGATAAGAATAGTAAGCCTGATCCGCTCCCAACTGAAGTAGTAGAAGAAACTACACGGCGTTATCTGGACATTTATCATCGTCTTACTGGCAAGTCTTTATAGTTCAACATAGTGTGTGCACTCATGGGAATAAATTCAGTATATATTTTTGAAGCTAAATGTACTCATTGTAGAATTTCAGTTTCAGAGGGTATGATCATTAAAATTTAGGAGGAACTACAAGCATATGTTAAAAGCGACGGTATATGTCACCATAAAGAAAAGCGTTCTTGATCCACAAGGGGTAGCAGTACAAGGAGCACTTCATTCGGTAGGTTTCCAAGAAGTTGAAAGCTTGCGTATCGGGAAATATATGGAGCTGACTTTGGATACGGATAACCGTGCTGAAGCGGAAGTGCGTCTCAAGGAAATGTGCGAAAAGCTACTTGCCAACACGGTGATCGAGGATTACCGCTACGAATTGGAGGACTAAACGACATGAAATTTGCTGTACTTGTCTTCCCAGGCTCCAACTGTGATATTGATTGCTACAAGGCGGTAGAGGACAGTCTCGGCGAACCAGTCGATTATGTGTGGCATACAGCGACAGATTTGTCGGCGTATGATTGCATTTTGGTTCCAGGCGGATTCTCATATGGTGATTACCTGCGCTGTGGCGCGATTTCCAGATTTGCTCCTGTTATGGCGGAAGTTGCTAAAGCAGCAGAGCAAGGGAAATACGTGCTGGGCATTTGCAATGGGTTCCAAATTCTTACTGAGGCTGGTTTGCTGCCAGGTGCGCTTCGCCGCAACATGTCGATGAAGTTCCGCTGTCACGATACAGTGCTTAAGGTTGTTAATAATGAAACCCCATTTACTATTGACTATGCTAAAGATGAAGAAATCATCATCCCAATCGCACATGGTGAAGGCAACTACTACTGTGATGACGAGACTTTGGCAGAGCTGAAAGCTAACAATCAGATCGTGTTTACCTATAGCGATAACCCTAACGGCTCCGTAGCCGATATTGCGGGTGTTAGTAACGTACAAGGGAATGTGGTTGGCATGATGCCTCACCCTGAGCGCGCGGCTAATAGTTTACTTGGTTCAGAAGACGGCAAAAGAATGTTTACATCCATACTGAAGACTTGGAGGGATCGTCATGACGCAGCAAGTATCCGTTAAGGAACCGACCGCAGAACAGATTGCGGAGCAGAAAATTTACAGCCAGTTCGGTGTGTCGGACAGCGAATATGAGCTGATCAAGTCTTTTATGGGACGTTTGCCGAACTACACTGAAATCGGCGTATTCAGCGTAATGTGGTCCGAGCACTGTGCCTATAAGAACTCCAAACCACTCCTGAAACGTTTCCCAATTTCCGGACCACGTGTCCTGATGGGACCTGGCGAGGGCGCAGGGATTGTAGATATCGGTGACAACCAAGCGGTTGTTTTCAAAATCGAAAGTCATAACCACCCTTCAGCGGTAGAACCTTTCCAAGGTGCGGCAACGGGTGTGGGCGGGATTATCCGTGATATTTTCTCCATGGGCTCCAGACCTATCGCAATCCTCAATTCACTACGTTTCGGGAAGCTGGAAAGTGATCGAGTAAAATATTTGTTCGAACATGTTGTGTCTGGTATTGCTGGTTATGGTAACTGTATCGGGATTCCAACGGTTGGCGGCGAAATCATGTTTGATGATAGCTATGATGGCAATCCGCTAGTTAACGCAATGTGTGTGGGGCTGATTGATCATGACAAAATCCAACGTGGTGTAGCTAAGGGTGTAGGCAACCCAGTCTTCTATGTAGGCCCTCCTACAGGTCGTGATGGAATTCATGGTGCTACTTTTGCATCGGTAGAGCTTAGTGAGGAATCAGAAGCTAAACGTACCGCAGTACAAGTCGGCGATCCATTTATGGAAAAGCTTGTTATGGAATCTTGTCTAGAACTGATCGACAGCGGCATCGTTATCGGGATTCAGGATATGGGCGCAGCAGGTCTTACATGCTCTAGTGCGGAGATGGCAAGTAAAGCAGGCAATGGTCTGGAACTGTATCTTGATCAGGTGCCACAACGTGAAGAGGGCATGACGCCTTACGAAATGATGCTTTCAGAATCACAAGAACGGATGTTGTTCGTCGTTGAACCGAAGGATGAGGCCCAGGCACAAGAGATTTTTGATCGCTGGGGTGTTATCTGCTGTAAAGTCGGTAAAGTTACGGATGATGGCCGCTTGAAATTGTATCATCACGGCGAGGTTGTTGGTGACATGCCAGTAACGGCGCTCGTGGATGAGTGTCCAGTATATAACAAACCTTCTGAGGTTCCTGCTTATTATATTGCGAATGAAAAGGTAGATACTCTTCGTTACGAGGAAGTTACGGATCTGGGCGGTGCATTGCGTACAGTACTTGGATCACCAACCGTAGCAAGTAAAGCATGGGTATACAATCAATACGATTACATGGTGCGGACGAGCACAGCTGTACGCCCTGGATCTGACGCGGCTGTAGTTACCATTCATGGTACTCGTAAAGGACTTGCGATGACTACAGACTGTAATGGCCGTTATGTTCATCTTGATCCTGAAGTGGGCGGACGTATTGCAGTCAGCGAAGCGGCACGCAACATCGTTTGTTCCGGTGCTGAACCGCTGGCTATTACGGATAACCTGAACTTCGGAAATCCTGAGAAGCCTGATGTGTTCTGGCAAATGGAGCGTGCGGTTGATGGTATGGCTGAAGCCTGTCGTGTGCTGGATACTCCGGTTATCGGTGGTAATGTCAGTCTTTATAACGAAAATACTACGGGTTCCATCTATCCAACGCCGGTTGTCGGCATGGTTGGTTTAGTAGCGGACACGGATCATATTACGACTCAAGGGTTCAAGCAAGAAGGAGATTCTATTCTTCTGCTGGGAGTGACCAAGGCTGAGCTGGGCGGCAGTGAATTCCAATATGCTGTTCATGGTGTGACCGAAGGTCGTCCTCCGGCTTTGGATTTGGCTACTGAGAAAAAACTGCTGAACGCAGTCCTTACCTCAATTCGTGGCGGTCTGGTGCGTTCCGCACATGACTTGTCCGAAGGTGGACTTGCCGTAGCACTTGCAGAGAGCTGTATCAGCGGTGGAATCGGAGCGAACGTTGAGCTTTCAGCTAACGGTCTTAGATCTGATGTAGCATTGTTCAGCGAAAGCCAATCACGCATTGTGCTGACAGCCGCTCCTGAACGTGCGGAAGAGCTGAAAGCAGCGATTGCAGCCAGCGGTGTTCCAGTGGAGAACATCGGAACTGTAGGTGGAGACAGACTGCGCGTAAATCTGGACGGCGTGTCCGCACTAGATGAAGCTGTAGCAGAATTGAAATTCGTTTGGGAGGATGCTATTCCATGTCTTATGAAATAAAGACCGGGAAAGAGCAGGAGACTCCTATCCTGTGGACTGGTGACTTTTACAATGAAGGAACGGGCTCGGGAGATATTTTTGACACATTAAAAGAAGAATGCGGCGTTTTCGGGGTCTTCGGACACCCGGAAGCGGCGTCCATGTCTTATTACGGCTTACACGCCTTACAACACCGTGGGGAAGAAAGTGCGGGAATCTGCGTAGCAGACGGTCGCGATTTCAACTATCACCGCGGGATGGGGTTAGTAAAAGAAGTATTCGACAAGGACAAAATTGCCTCATTGGTTGGAGACATGTCCATTGGGCATGTACGTTATTCCACCAGTGGGGACAGCCGCTTAACCAATGCGCAGCCACTGGTATTTAAATATCGTGACGGCGATTTGGCGATTGCTACGAACGGCAACATAGTAAATGAACCGTTGATCCGCAAACAGCTAGAGCAAAGCGGATCGATCTTTCAAACTACGAGTGATACAGAAGTGCTGGCGCATCTGATTGCCCGTTCGCCAAAGGATTTTGTTGAAGCGGCAAAAGATGCGCTGCAGCAGCTCGTTGGCGGGTTTGCTTTTCTGCTTATGACAAATGACAAGCTGATTGTCGCTTCGGATTCTCATGGTTTGCGTCCGCTAGTGATGGGACGGATTGGTGAAGCTTATATTTTTGCTTCCGAGTCCTGCGCATTAGAGGTCATTGGGGCACAGCTGGTTCGAGATATTGAGCCGGGCGAACTGCTAGTCCTCGACAAAAACGGCCTCTTAGAGGACCGTTTTACCGAACCCAAACGTAAAGCGCTGTGCGCGATGGAGTATATTTACTTCTCCCGCCCAGACAGTGATATGAACGGCTCTAACCTGCACTCCGCCCGTAAGCGGATGGGTAGCCGCATGGCACTGGAAGCTTTTGTCGATGCTGATCTCGTAACCGGTGTGCCGGATTCCAGTATTTCAGCAGCCATCGGGTATGCCGAGCAAACGGGAATTCCTTATGAGCTTGGGCTCATTAAGAATAAGTACACTGGACGGACCTTCATCCAGCCGAGCCAAGAACTGCGTGAGCAAGGTGTGAAGATGAAGCTGAGCGCCGTGCGCAGTGTAGTTGATGGCAAACGTGTCGTTATGATCGATGATTCTATCGTTCGTGGCACGACCTCACGCCGAATCGTCAATCTGCTTCGGGAAGCGGGAGCTGTTGAAGTGCATGTGCGGATTACTTCGCCGCCGTTCAAGAATCCTTGCTTCTACGGCATTGATACACCAGACCGCCGCGACCTCATCGCGTCCTACAAGACCATTGAGGAAATGTGCGAAGAGATCAACGCCGATTCCTTGGCATTTTTGTCGCCGGAAGGCTTAATCTCTTCCATTGGTGGACACAACAAAGATGACTACAAAGGCGGACTTTGCCTTTCTTGCTTTGATAATGATTACCCGACGCAGGTGGATTTTGGCGGGGCAGAGAAAGATGGCTGCTCGTGTTGACATCCCCCTAAGTCCCCCTTTCAAAGGGGGATTCCGAAGGGCTCTGCCCTCCGGCCACCCGAAAGCTCGGCGGTAGGAGTTGGGTTATAACTTGCTAAGAAGACTTGGGTACGAGTGCTCGCTTTGTCCCTGTGTGCTGCGCACGGACGGGACACGCTTTACGACGCTCCGCCCCCCGGCTGCATCCGCCGCCGGGACTGGCTCGCCAAGCTTCCCTCTGTTTGCTTCGCAAATACGAGGGCCGCTTGTCTCGCTAAGGTGGCGCTCGATTGCACCCTAAGCGCCAAGAGCAGCTCCCCAAGCTCGTCCCTGTTTGCTACGCAAATGCGCTACTCGCTTGTTTCGCTAGAAGAGGTTGCATGGCGCAGCTCATGCACCGAGGTCTTGAGGTCCGTGTGCAAGGCGCGCACTGCGGCTTGCAGTAGGGACGAAGCGGTGGTTGGAGGGAGTTATGGAGAGGAAGTTTGGAACTGTAGAAGCGTAGCGTTCGCCCGAAAGCTTTCCGAAGGAAAGCTCGCTTCGTAAGCATACGCTTATGGTTGGATTTCTACCGCGAAGAGCGGTTCGAATCAGGAAATCCAACCATAACAGCGATCGGAAGTCCAAACATTCCTCGCAGTAACTCCCCTACAACCACCCAAAAGCCGAATGCGCCCAAACGCGCTCTAAACTATTAAAAGATGAGGTGTCCAATAGTGTCGGAAGCTTATAAAAACGCCGGAGTGGATATTGCGGCTGGTAATGAAGCGGTAGAACGCATGAAAAAGCACGTAAAACGTACTTACCGTCCAGAAGTAATGACGGAACTTGGTGGGTTCGGAGCACTGTTTGGCCTCAATAAAGATAAATATGAAGAGCCAGTGCTTGTATCGGGAACTGATGGTGTAGGCACAAAGCTCAAAATCGCATTCGCGGCGGATCGTCATGACACGATTGGCATCGACGCTGTAGCTATGTGCGTGAACGACATTGTAGTGCAAGGTGCAGAGCCACTCTTTTTCCTCGACTATCTGGCTTGCGACAAAGTGGTGCCGGAGAAAATCGAGGCTATCGTAGCTGGAATCGCTGAAGGCTGTCACCAAGCGGGTTGTGCACTGATTGGCGGCGAAACGGCTGAGATGCCGGGTATGTATTCAGCAGGTGAATATGATATCGCTGGATTCACAGTGGGCGTAGCTGACAAAGCGAAGCTGGTAACAGGCGCTAACATCGCTGCTGGAGACACAGTGATTGGTCTGGCTTCCAGTGGTGTGCACAGCAATGGCTTCTCGCTGGTGCGTAAGCTTTTGCTTGAGCAAGAGGGTTATGGTCTGAATGACGTGCTTCCTGAGCTTGGCGCTCCGCTGGCGGATGTACTCCTTGCACCAACTAAGATTTATGTGAAGCCTTTGCTGGCACTGCTGGAGCAGCTTCCGGTAAAAGGTATGGCTCACATTACGGGTGGCGGATTCATCGAGAATATCCCACGCGTATTGCCTGATAATGTAGACGTGGAGATCAATTACGGATCATGGCCGATTCTGCCAATCTTCGGATTGATGCAGGACAAAGGAAACGTGAGCAACCGTGATATGTTCACTACTTTTAATATGGGAATTGGTCTTGTTCTGGTAGTTAGCGCTGCTGATGGAGAACGCGCTCTTGAACTGCTTAAGGCTAGCGGAGAAGAGGCGTATATCATTGGGAAAGTAACAGAAGGGGAACGCAAAGTAACCTTTACTGGAGCTGAAGTGTGATGCAATCAAGTCGAATCGCTGTTTTTGCTTCGGGGCAGGGCAGCAATTTTGCAGCACTGATCGAGGCACAGAAAGCAGGTTTGCTTGGAGACGGCAGGATTGAATTGCTTGTCTCGGACAAGCCGGAAGCGCCTGTAGCACAACGTGCGGAGGATGCGGGAATTCCCGCCCTCCTGCTGCGGCCAAAAGACTTCGCCAGCCGTGAGCTCTACGAAGCAGAGATTGTAGCAGAGCTTCAGCGGCGGGATATCGGGCTGGTTGTGCTGGCAGGGTATATGCGCCTCATTACACCAGTGCTTTTAACGCCGTATGCGGGTCGGATTATTAACATTCACCCATCGCTGCTGCCTGCTTTTGCTGGAAAGGATGCGATCGGACAAGCGCTGAATTATGGCGTGAAGCTGACGGGTGTCACTGTGCATTTTGTCGATGGAGGTATGGATACCGGGCCAGTTATTGCTCAGCGTAGCGTAGTTGTGTTGGATAACGACACGGCGGATTCATTGGCGGAACGGATTCATAAGGTTGAGTATGAGTTATATCCTGAAGTGGTTGGCGCTTTTGCCAGTGGGAAAGTGGAACTGAGTGGAAGAAAGACGATTATCCGCGAAAAGTAAGCCACACTGTAGTCATTCAAAGTTTTGGATCGACATTTGGTGACAGGCGGAGAGATTTCAGGGTATTTCTCGGGAAATATTGCAGAAGCGGCATTATGTGTCGTGTAGTAGGTAATAGAGTCAGATTCTTTCTTATAGTAATTTCCCAAGCTTTTAGATGTCATCACATTAAATCGCACGTACAACCCGAAGGAGGACTATTCAAAGTGAGTATCAAAAGAGCGCTAGTTAGCGTATCGGATAAACAAGGTATCGTGGATTTTTGCCGCGAGTTGTCTGCATTAGGCGTAGAGATTATTTCCACAGGTGGAACAAGCACGCTTTTGGCTAAGGAAGGTGTTCCAGTCATCGGTATTTCCGATGTTACAGGATTCCCGGAAATCATGGATGGACGTGTCAAAACCTTGCACCCGGCTGTACACAGCGGATTGCTAGCGGTTCGTGACAATGAGGAACACACGCGTCAAATGAAAGAGCTTGGTCTGGACTACATTGATCTGGTAGTAGTAAATCTGTATCCGTTCGCGGAAACCATTGCTAAACCGGATGTATCGTATGAAGAAGCTATCGAGAATATCGATATCGGCGGACCGACGATGCTGCGTTCTGCGGCGAAGAACCATGCTTTTGTAAGTGTAGTGGTAGATGCTAACGACTATGCTACAGTGCTTGAAGAGGTTCGCGCAGATGGAGATACAACGCTGAAAACACGCAAACGTCTTGCGGCAAAAGTGTTCCGTCATACGGCGGCTTACGATGCCTTAATTTCCGATTATTTGGCTAATGTTACTGGCGAGCCGCTTCCTGAGCGCTACACCGTGACTTATGAGAAAATTCAGGATCTGCGCTATGGCGAGAATCCGCATCAAAAAGCGGCTTTCTATCGCAAGCCTTTGGCTGCGGGGGATACTCTTACAGCAGCTGAGCAATTGCATGGCAAAGAATTATCCTACAACAATATCAACGATGCTAACGCAGCGCTGCAAATCGTGAAAGAATTTGAAGAACCTGCTGTCGTAGCCATTAAACATATGAATCCTTGTGGTGTAGGTGTTGGTGAAAGTGTATACGAAGCTTATCAAAAAGCTTACAACGCAGACCCAACCTCTATCTTTGGGGGTATCGTGGCAGCTAACCGGATTATCGATGCAGACACTGCTACTCTGCTGAAAGAGATTTTCCTCGAAATCGTATTGGCGCCAGGCTTTACGGAAGAAGCACTGGAAATCCTTACGAAGAAAAAGAACCTGCGTCTGCTCAAAATCGGCAATCTCAGCACGGCTAGTGCGCGTAAGAGCAGCTTCGTAGTTACCTCTATTGATGGAGGAATGGTTGTACAGGAGAGCGATGTGCATTCTGTGAACCCGGATGATCTACAAGTTGTTACGGACCGTAAGCCAACCGAAGAAGAATTGAAACAGCTGTTGTTCGGCTGGAAGGTAGTTAAGCATGTGAAATCTAATGCGATTGTATTAGCTGCTGATGATATGACAGTTGGCGTAGGTGCAGGGCAAATGAACCGCGTTGGCGCAGCTAAAATTGCGATTGAACAAGCTGGCGAGAAGTCCAAAGGATCAGTCCTTGCCTCTGACGCCTTCTTCCCAATGGGAGATACGCTTGAAATGGCAGCCAAAGCAGGCATTACCGCAGTTATTCAGCCAGGCGGCTCCATTAAAGACGAAGAATCGATCAAGGTCGCGAATGAGTATGGAATTGCTATGATCTTCACAGGCGTCCGTCATTTCAAACACTAGAACGCTGGGAGGATTTTATTCTAATGGATATTTTAGTGGTTGGCGGCGGCGGCCGGGAGCATGCGATTATTTGGAGCCTGTCCCAAAGTCCCAAGGTTGGTAAAATCTATTGCGCACCCGGCAACGCCGGGATCGCGCAGCTAGCAGAATGTGTGCCTATCGGTGTGTTTGAGTTCGACCGTCTGACGGCTTTTGCAAAAGAGAAGGAAGTAGGTCTTGTTGTAATCGGACCGGATGATCCGTTAGCAGGGGGCATTGTGGATGCTTTTGAAGCACAGGCTATTCCTGTGTTTGGTCCACGTAAGAATGCAGCTGAGATCGAAGGCAGCAAAACCTTTATGAAGGATCTATTGCACAAATATAATATTCCGACAGCAGCCTATGAAAAATTTGATGGCTATGAAGCTGCACTGGCTTACTTACGCGAGCAACCGCTGCCGATCGTAATCAAGGCAGATGGGCTTGCCGCAGGAAAAGGCGTGACCGTTGCCTATTCACGGGAAGAGGCAGAGCAGGCACTAGCTGATATTATGGTAACCAAAGTGTTTGGTGAAGCTGGCGCTCAGGTTGTCATTGAAGAGTTCCTAGCGGGTCAAGAAATGTCGATTTTGGCTTTTGTTGATGGAGAGACAGTTCGTCCGATGGCTGCCGCTCAGGATCATAAGCCTGCTTACGATGGAGATAAAGGTCCTAATACCGGTGGAATGGGCACCTATTCGCCTCTGCCGCATATCGACGAGGCGATTATCCAAGAAGCGATTGAGACCATCATTAAGCCAACAGCTAAGGCTATGGTAGCTGAAGGCCGTTCATTTAGCGGCGTTTTGTTCGCAGGGCTGATGATTTCTCCAGAAGGTAAACCAAAGACCATTGAATTTAATGCTCGGTTTGGGGATCCGGAGACACAGGTCGTGCTGCCTAGATTGAAGAGCGACTTGTTAGAAATCTTTTTGGCAGTAACCGAGGGCAAACTTGCGGATATCGACATTGAATGGAGCGACGAAGCAGCGGTGTGCGTGGTTCTCGCTTCTGGAGGATATCCAGGCTCTTATCCTAAGGGAGTGCCGATCGAAGGGCTTGAGGACAGCCAAGGAGGGCTGATCTTTCATGCCGGTACAGCACGGGGGGCAGATGGCAGCTGGGTAACGGACGGCGGACGGGTCTTAGGCGTGGTAGGCCTGGGTGCTACGATTGCCGAAGCTCGTTCAGCAGCCTATGCTAGGGCTGAAGGAATCTCTTTTTCCGGGAAACAGAATCGCAGCGACATCGCTATGAAGGCTCTGGTATAAGGATAAAGCACTGTATCTAGCAATTTTTTGCGCTTTAAGTCCTAAAAAAGGACTGACAAGTGATAGAAGAAGTGCTATAATACTACACGTACGGGGGAAAATGTGCGGATATATACAGATAAGGGCCTTTCCGATCATGGGAAGGCCCTTTTAAATCGGAGTCCTTCAGACTTTGTGCAGTAACCTTATAAAGGATGCCTCGTGCCTGAAAATGTTGATACTTATAGTGCATACTAGCGATACGCTTATGGCGAATGGCTACTCACAGATTTAAGGGGGAATTCGTTTTGAGTAAGATTGGAAGAAATGATATGTGTCCTTGCGGAAGCGGGAAAAAATATAAGAAATGCTGCCTAGGGAAAGAAACTTCTGCAGTGGAATCCATCATGCGACTGGTAACAACGGAAGAATCCGCTGCTACTGTGGCTGTGGCCGAGAAACCAGAAGCGGCAGCCATTTCTGAAGCTAAACTTACCCTAACCACGCTCAAAAAAAAGGTGTCACGTGATCTGAAATGGGAGCATCCGGCGCATGAACAATTGGCTATGCACCTTATTGAGACCATGAGAGACAGCTATGACCGGGAGCTAATCTGGGAAGGTCTGGTTCTATGGAATGGTTATTCCCGTCACATCAAGCCTGCAGTGAAGAAAATGGGCTCCTTCTGCGCGGCTATCGAATTTATCTTGTCTGAGGAATATGGTTTCCTTCAAACTCAAGCTGATCTAGCGATCAAACATGAGGTTACTGCACCTACCATCTCCAGAAAAGTTAAAGAGATGCTTAATTATATCGAACAGTACGGCATGGGCGGGGCAGAGGAAGAATTACTTTTGCTCAACGTTTCAGGCACTCCGAAGGATCAGGAACAGGCTTTGCTGCAAAAAGCAATGGAAACTAAAGCATCCAATCGTCGGATCCAGCTAGCAGAAGCGGCATTGGAAGTTTATCCGGACAGTCCGGACGCCTATCTCATTTTGGCTGAGGAAGCCGAGAATGAAGCAGATGCCCGTGCTTATCTGAAAGCAGGGATGGAAGCGGGTGCGCGTGAGCTTGGAGAAGCCTTTTTCATTGAGAACAAAGGACATTTCTGGGGTCTTTACGAGACGCGTTCGTACATTCGAATCTGCAAAAGCTACGCTGACTCCTGCTGGTTTAGCGGAAATGCAGAAGAAGCACAAAAGACGTTGGAGCACATTCTAGAATTGAACCCAGAAGATAACACAGGTGCGCGTTACCTTCTAACGGCAACGTACCTTTACACCAATAAGCTTAAGAAGACCGAGAAGGTACTGGAGAAGTTCGGCAAGGATGCAGCAGCAACAGTAGCATATGACCGTATGGTTTTAGAATATAAGAAGAACGGGATTACTTCCCAGCTCAAAATGCTCTACCGCGTGGCGAAGAATGTGAACAAGCATGTGCCGGATTATCTGTTAGGTATCAAAAGATTGCCGCATAACCTGCCTGATTTTGTAGGCGTGGGTGACGCTAACGAGGCTATCGAATATGTTATTGTACATTCACGTTTGTGGACAAGCTTACCAGACCTGGTGAAGTGGATGCTGAAGCAACAGGACTAGTAGGTTTCATAGCGTAGGGATAGCAAATATTAGTAAGAGACTATAGGGTTCCTTTAGTCTCTTTTTCTTTATCACTGATTAGGATGCTTGAAAAAATGTCCTCGGGAGAGTATGTTACAAGAAGTAGAATAACAGATAGATAGTGAGGCGAGAGGGTTATGAGAGAAGAGGAAGACCGAATCGTAGGAATGGAAGATATTGTGCGGGCTCATCACGTACTGCGTGAAGTCATAATCCGGACACCTCTACAACGTGATGCTGTATTATCAGCCAAGTATGATTGTGATGTGTATTTGAAGCGCGAGGATTTGCAGATTGTACGTTCTTTTAAAATCCGCGGAGCTTATAATATGATTCGTAGTTTGTCAGCAGAAGATAGAGCGAAAGGGATTGTCTGTGCGAGTGCGGGCAACCATGCACAAGGCGTAGCCTATTCCTGTAAGGCGCTTGGAATTAAAGGCAAGGTCTATATGCCAAGCACTACGCCTAACCAGAAGGTTAAGCAGGTGCGGCGGTTTGGCGGTGAGTTTGTTGAGGTCATTCTAAAGGGGGATACCTTTGATGACGCTTATGATGAAGCACTGCAAGCTTGTATAGATCATGGGATGACGCTGATCCACCCCTTTGATGAGCCACGAATCATTGCGGGCAACGGCACCATTGCAATGGAAGTGATGGAGAGTCTGGATAACCCTGCAGATTTTATGTTCGTAACCATTGGTGGAGGCGGCCTAGCAGCGGGTATAGCCACCTATGTGAAGACAGTTAGTCCTTCTACCAAGTTGATTGGTGTGGAGCCACTCGGAGCCGCTTCTATGACGGAAGCGATCAAGCTTGGAGAAGTGGTGACTCTTAATGAAATTAATAAATTCGTGGACGGAGCGGCTGTAAAACGTGTTGGCGGCCTGACATATGATATTTGCTCCCGACATCTGGATGACATCGTGATGGTGCCTGAAGGTAAAGCTTGTACCACGATTCTGGAACTATATAACGAGAATGCCATAGTGGTTGAGCCAGCAGGTTCGTTGCCTATCGCAGCGCTTGATCAATATCGTGATCAAATCCGCGGCAAAACAGTTGTCTGTATCATAAGCGGTGGGAACAACGATATTGACCGGATGCAGGAGATCAAGGAGCGTTCATTGATTTACGAAGGCTTAAAACACTATTTCATGGTGAACTTCCCGCAACGGGCAGGCGCGCTGCGTGAGTTCTTGGGTGAAATCCTTGGACCTCACGATGATATTACCCGTTTCGAGTATATTAAGAAGCATGATAAAGAAAATGGTCCCGCGCTTGTTGGCATTGAATTATTGTCAACGGATGCCTACGAACCTCTCATCGAACGGATGCAGCAGAAGGGCGTCGATTATGTAGAGATCAATAAGGATTCTAATCTCTTTAACATCCTTATTTAATGCTCGCATCCACTTCATAATCTCGTTAACGAATATAAAAAAGCCCGTCCCTATTCATTTCAGGGACGGGCTTTTGTGATTTCTTTATTAGAGAGGTAACGAAGTTTTACGATACTGCTCGACCTCATCGGTCAATTTGTAGCTATTGTCTTTCATTAATTTCATGAAGCTATCCAGCTTTTGTAGAAATGGGCTGCTGTCATTATTTTTGGTCAGAATACTGGAGTAAGCCTTTTGCGCCTCCAAATCCATTTCCAGATTGTCATAATGGAAGAGAGGAGTGTTATTCTGGCCGTAAAACGTATTATTCACATACATAGTGTACAAGGCTTTTACAGCAGAAATTCGGTTTGACTTCGGATGATTTTGAATGAATTGCTCTTGAGATAAAGCTCTGGCTGCAACCTCAGTCCAGGCGATAACTAGCCCGTTGTCCTTGGAAGAGGGCAGGTCCGATTCGGTGGCCATAATGGTAATATAAGCGCTGATATCATTGGTAACGTATAGCTTGTACTTGCGGTAAGCCCCATAATCGATCACCGGGAAAAAAGTACCCTCTGCTGTCTCCAGCTTATATCCGTTTTCGCTGGCACTTTTCAGCAGTGTACGCAGCTGGAGATCATCAGTAATAGCGGCAAGAGACGACATGCTGGCGCCTGCTTTATAAATGGCGGTGAGCTTCCGCTGGACAGTGCTGGTACTGAATTTACTTTCCCAGGCTTGCAGCGCAGCTTTATGCAGATTCTCAAGCTTCAGGGTCATCATTGTTGCACGATATGACCCTACCGCATACATATTGGAGTTCAAATATTTTATGGCTTCGGGTAACTTGTCAGAGGTAGATAACAGCGGTAATGCAGCTTTATAGACAGCCTCTGCATGATTATTACTAGCTGCTTGAGGAATTGCCTTAGCGCCTTCCCCAGGAGGGCTGGTAGCACCTTCGGCGTGAATAGCACTGGGTACTATGCCTAGCCCTAAGGCTATAGCTAGAACGGAGTAGAGAATATAATGTTTCTTAATCATGGAAGTTTCCCCCTATCTATCGGATGGAATAAAGTTTTCAGCCTAGATATTTATTTTTTGAAAAATATAAATTTCAGTCCCAACCCCCCAATGATGCACAGAATTAAGCTTACCCACGGGGATATTGTAATGACCGGAAATAATCGATCGAGGAACATGCCGATAAATACAGCAGCTACTGCGATGCCAATATAGATTCCAAGGCTTTTTATATCAAAAGGCTTGGCACTTGGTGCATCGCTTTCCGACAAGGAAGACATCCATTTCATAATCAGTTCAATTAAGATAATGGAGCCTACTCCCACAGCGAGCAGGGTGAAAAGGCTGATCTGTCCGAACATTCCAGGTGAATCGTCAGTCCATTGGAAGAAGAGTCCACCGATTGCCAATATCCCAAAAAGACAGGTCAGAGCTGCGCAGGGAATCATCAAGTAATAGTTCCATTTACTGCGCACCGGGCGCCCGGGAACACTGTCTATGATTTCTTTAAAATAATCGTGCGGATTCTCGCCGAATACTTGCTTGGCATTTTTCCCTTTACGTTGTTCCTTCAACAGCAGCTTGGCCGCATCCAGCAAAAGTTCTTCTCCGCGCAGGGTGTCAATTCGACTGGCCCGCATTGCAAGGATCATATCTTCTAAATAGGAGCGATTGAAGGGCGTCAACTGCTCACGCAGGGCGTTATTTTCCTTAATCATATCTTTCACTTTCATAATTTGGATGTAAACCTCCAGTGTTGTTAATCGGTATAGTCTTTAACCTAGAGTATACGTTTGCATGACAGGTCTACGCAAGGACAACCATTTCTATGGCGATATGCATAATCCTTTTAGAAGAGTGAACACTGATAATGTTGTTGCTTGATCAATATAGCATTGGGAAAGGTTGGGAGCTTTATGGAACATGAGAACAAGAAAGAACAGGGAAGATCCATGGGCAACGGTTTCGAGCCTACGCCCAATAATTCAATGGGGGATTGGGGCGGCTCCGATGGATTCAGCATGTGGGATTCCGCAGAAGATGCTCCCGAGGGCTTGCTTAAGGATTGGGAAGGCAGCCATGAAACCCATGAGATGTTTAACGACAGCTACGATTGATTAACAACCCTGGCCATTCATCTTGAAAAAACAACAGAGCAGCGATCCTCCGATACTGGGGATCGCTGCTCTGTGTTTTTTGGTGGGGTTCTCAAACCCAAACCCAAATCCAAATCCAAATCCAAACCCAAACCCAAACCCAAACCCAAACCCAAACCCAAACCTCAAGCCCCCCAGACCCCGGTTGTCGTAGCATCTACCATCTATCGGACTCAGATGACCTTATTAGCCAAATTATCACCTTTTCAGCACAGTTTCGGACTCCATGAAGCTAGAATGAAAAGTGGACAGTAGTTAACAGACTGGCGATAATGAGTCCACGGAGGTGTGTTCACATGGGAGAACATCGACAACGGTATAACGAAGAATTTAAAAAACAGACAGTGCAGTTCATTCAAGAGCAAACAAAGACAGTGGGCGACTTGGCGGAAGAGCTCAACATCCCAAAAAGTACCCTGCATCAATGGATGAGCCAGTATCGAGAACTAAAGAATGAACCGGCAGCTAGCGTGGATCGAGTACGGGAACTCGAGGCACAGTTGAAAGAAATGAGCCGACAACTTCAAGAAAAAGATAACAAGATTGCTGATGTGGAAGAGGAATTAGCGATCGTAAAAAAAGCAGTGCACATCTTCAGCAAACCAAGGAACTGAGATTCCAGTTTATTGAAAAACATCGCTCCGAGTTTCTCTTGGAGAAGATGTGCATGACCCTACATGTGTCACGGAGCGGGTACTACAAGTGGCGGACAGAAAAAACCAGTACGCATATGCTTCGTAAGGCTGCGATAATGAAGCGAATTCAGTATCATTTTGCAGACCATCAAAAGCGGTATGGGAGTCCGAAGATCACCCGCCTGTTGCATCAAGAAGGTTATACCGTTACCGAACGCACGGTGAGTGTGTACATGCGACATATGAAGCTTCGCTCCATTGTCTCCAAAACGTATCGCGTACAGACCACCGACTCCAATCATGACCATCCGATTGCCCCGAATACGCTGAACCAGCAATTTAAAATACTCAAACCCAATTCAGTATGGGTTACCGACATTACGTACATTCCTTGCCGGGGAGGGCGCTTGTACCTGGCTAGTGTGATGGACCTTTGCACGCGCGAAATCGTGGGGTGGCGCTTGGAGAACCATATGGAAACTAGCTTAATTTCGGGCGCCTTACAAGATGCTTACGAAGCTAAACAACCGGAAAAGGGTCTATTACATCACTCCGATAGAGGTTCTCAATATACTTCTCATGAATACAGGCAGCAGTTGAAAGCGTATGGCATGGAGTCCAGCATGAGCCGCAGAGGTAACTGTTATGATAACGCCTGTATCGAGTCGTGGCACAGCATTTTGAAAAAGGAGCTCATTTATTGTAATCCACGATTCAAAACTAAGGAGCAAGCCTACCAGACACTTTTTCAATATATTGAGTTTTATTATAACCGCAAGCGAATGCATGGCGCGCTGGGGTATCTTTCTCCAGTTCGTTTTGCTGAGCAATTGACTAGAATGTCTGTTGCGTGAGTGTCCACTTTCTTGACAGAGGTCCACCAGTGACGCTATTGCTCGAAAAGTAGCTCGTATTTGCTGTTTTACAGGGTGATAGCGACTATGGGGTCCGATAGAATTCAAAAAGTGTGCTAAATCTGCGAATAGGGTCTTCTGAGTCCTATAGAGCTACTGAGTCCGCTGGAGCAGTTGATTCCGATGAAGCTGCTGAGTCCGAAGGAGCTACTGAATCGCGATTATTAACTAATCCAACAAAGGTTGGCGTTTAGAGGTTTAAGAGGTAGGTTCCAATCCACTCGACGTGGGTGCCCCAGAGCATCCCCATGACTTACGGGACACCCTGTTTGTCGCGCAGACTCTAATGCCCAAATACTCCGTGCGTTTATTAAGAATTGTCCCCTTGCTGTTGACAATATGAACGAAATCTTTATAATTAGATTATAATTCATACTAAGTTAATCGGAATTCTAATAAATTAAAATAAATTAAATTATAAATATAAATATAATTATAGGAGGATGCGGCAATGGAACGGAATATTGTAATCCGGCATAACGGAGAAGAATTGACGGCGAGCATACATTACCCGAACAAAGAGAAGGGAACCTCTTCACGTTGCAAGGATAGACTGCCATTAGCCGTGATCTGCCACGGATTTGTGGGGAATCGGATTGGCGTAGACCGGATTTTTGTGAAGGCGGCTCGTGAGCTGGCACAAGAGGGATATATGGTTATTCGTTTTGATTATGTGGGCTGCGGCGAGAGCAGCGGGAATTATGGCGGCGAAGATATGGAATCGATGATCGCTCAGACTAGAGCGGTGCTTGATTACGGAATTAGCTCTGCTGATGTGGACCCGCAGCGCGTGACGCTGATTGGCCATAGCCTCGGTGGCGCGGTGGCGCTGCTGACAAGTATTCGCGATCGCCGCGTGAAGAATCTCGTGTTATGGGCCTCTGTGGGTTATCCTTTCAATGATATTGTGAAAATTGTAGGGCGGGAGGCTTATGATCGTGCTGTGAAGAATGGATCAGCCGATTATGTGGGCTACTCGTTTACGCCGGTATATTTTAATTCTTTGGCGGCATTTCAGCCCTTCCAAGAAGCGAGCAAATTTAGCGGCGATGTACTCGTTATCCATGGCACCTCTGATGATGTCATCCCGGTGGATTACGCTTTTCTTTATCAGAAGCTGTTCTGGACACGTCCGGAAGGACGTTGCGATAAAGAGATCATTTTTCAAGGGGATCACACCTTTTCTTCTGGACCAGCGCAGCAGCAGCTGCTTAAGCGGACTATAGAATGGATGAACGAACAAGAGCATCTGCAGACAGAGTGGCAGAATTGGATGATTTAGGAGAAGGTTTTTATTCGCATTAACTTGCAATAAGCGGTAAAATAAAGATGCACACCATATACTGGGTTATGGAGGTTGGCATCCTATGAAATTACCGTCATTTTTTATTGCGCACGGTTCTCCGCTCCTCGCACTGGAGGATAACGAGTATACCCGTTTTCTGGAGCGGCTTGGTCAAGAACTTGAAGCGCCACGCGGTATAGTAGTTTTCTCAGCGCACTGGGATAGCCCTGAACAGCTACTTACCGTTGATGAACTGCACGAGACACAGCATGACTTCTACGGATTCCCTGAAGAAGTTTACACGCTGACCTATCCGGCCCCGGGCGATCCGGCCCTAACAAGACGGATTTCTGAGCTCTTCAAGGATAACAATCTTTCACATCAGCCCGTTCTGGGGCGAGGACTCGATCATGGAGTCTGGGTGATACTGAAAAAAATGTTCCCGAACGCCGACATTCCGGTAGTTGCTTTATCCGTCGATTCCCTGCGCTCTCCCAAGGAGCAATACAATATCGGGCGGATGTTAGCGCCGCTTCGTGACGAAGGCATACTGCTGATTGGAAGCGGTGGACTTGTTCACAATTTGCGGATGCTAAGTGAAAGTGAGCAGCCTGAGGATTGGGCACTTGAATTCGATGCCTGGATTGCCAAGGGACTAGAAGCCTGGGATTTGCCTTCACTTTTTGCGTATGAGAAAAAAGCTCCAAATGTACGCGATGCGGTTCCTTCTTATGGAAGAGAGCATTTTGCACCTCTCTTTTACGCGATGGGAACAGCGGATGGCAGCAGGAAGGCAGAGCGTATTTTTCAGGCTTATCAGTATGGGACATTAAGTCTGAATTGCTGGAAGCTAGACTAACTGAATGAATAAGAGACCCGCAGGGTGCAGCCGCAATGGCTGTACCCTTTTTTTAATATAAGAATTTATCTATTCCATGCTATAAAATTTCCTTATGCTTGCTATGAAAAAGGGAGTAGGTAATCAAGACAAATGGGACTGACTGTGATTAAATGGAAGGAATCAGTGAGTTTCATAAAACGTTTAGGAGGAACTACAAGCTTATGAAAGTAAATTGCTCTTCTTCCCGTCTGTTATCTGCCATTGTATTGACCACCCTATTGCTCTCCGCTTGCGGAACACAGAGTGCAAATAATGAGATCACCCCGACACAGCAGCCTACCGCAGAGCCCACGCCTATCGAAACGATTCAACCCTCACCTACTATTGATCCCGCTGCTGAGCTCGTATCCGGATTAACAGGTCTTCCAGTTTCTGAAGACAGTCTTCCACGTCCCTTGGCCGTAATGATAAATAATGCTCCTGCCGCCCGGCCGCAATCGGGGGTTAGTGAAGCAGATATTTTGTATGAGATTCTTGCCGAAGGTGGCATTACGCGTTTGATTGGTATTTTTCAGAGCCATACAGGTGTGGTGAAAATCGGACCGATTCGCAGCATCCGCCCCTATCTGCTGGATATTGGCGAGAGCTACGGTGGTGTGACGGTGCATGCCGGAGGAAGTCCGGCGGCTTATGCCATTTTGCAAAAAGAGAAAAAAGAAGATATGGACGAGATCGGCCGTGCCGGAGCTTATTTTTGGCGGGATAAAGCGCGAAAAGCACCACATAACCTGTACAGCAACGCAGCCAAACTGCGGGAAGGTGCCGAGAAGCTTGGGTTTGCGCAAAGTGTGAAGGTGCCCGGGTATCTTTTTAATAATCCAGATTACATACCGGCGGACGGAGAGAAAGCCGCTGAATTTAGCATAAACTATCTGCTCAAAAGTTATAAAGTTGACTATAAATATGATCCTAAACGTCAGACCTATCAGCGTTATGTGAATGACAAACCTCATTTGGATCTAAATAACGATAATCCGGTGGAAGCGGCCAATGTTATGGTTATAGGAGCGGATCATAAAGTGCTTGATGATGTCGGAAGACTTCAGATTGATGTTGAGCTTGGCGGGGAAGCGTTGCTTTTTCAGCGGGGACAGGTCACCCAAGGCAGATGGTCGCGTGAACCAGGGGATGTGATCCGCTTTGTGAGGGATGGAAAAGAAGAGCTGATGTATCCAGGAATTACCCATATTTTGGTGGTCCCTAATGCGCCTTCATTTAGCAGTCATGTGGTATATGGCGGGGCGGATGGTACAACATAAGAAAGTCGGAATATCCAGTGTTATACAGATTTGTGTTCGGAATAATGGGTATGTGTTAATAGAGTGTAAAAAAGTTCATTTCTATAGCTTCTATACCTTGTACGGATATGATAAGATAACAAGGGTTGTCATTCATTTTCATGCTTTTTACATATGAATGGCTCTGTATTCACGGTAATTTTATGTAAAGGGGTTTAAAACAATGAAGTTGAGAAAAAAGGACATATTCTTTGAGACGCTGGAAAATATGGCCGATACTATTGTCCAAGCTGCAGATTATTTTGCTCAGAATATCACTGATCTCCGGAATAATGTTGATAATTTCGCTGCAGAGATGAAAAAGTACGAATCCCAATGTGATACTTACACTCACACCGTTATCAAAGAATTGAACAAGACGTTTATTACGCCGCTTGAACGTGACGACATTATGGACTTGATCACAAGCATGGATGATGTCATCGATGGTCTGGAGGCATCCGCCTCACGTTTCTATATGTACAACCTTCTTGACCCGGATGAATACATTGTACAATTCGCCGAAATCCTTCGTCAGTGTGCTTATGAAATCCAAAAAGCAGTTCATTTGCTCTCCCAGAAGAAATTGTTGGCGATCCGTGAATATACAATCCGTCTGAATGACCTTGAGAATCAAGGGGACGAAGTGCTGCGTATTTGTACTAAGGTCCTGTTCGAAACTGTAAAGACCCGATTGAGCTGATTAAACGCAAGGAACTGTATGAGCGGCTCGAGACCACTACAGACAAATGTGAAGATGTAGCCAACATGTTGGAATCGATCATCATGCGCAACTCATAAGGGGTACTAGAATATGGAAACATCTATATGGATTCTTGGAATTGTTATATTTCTCGCGCTTGCGTTTGACTTTATCAATGGATTCCATGATACGGCCAACGCAATTGCTACCTCTGTCTCGACACGTGCCTTAAAACCGCGAACAGCAATTATTATGGCAGCACTGATGAACTTTGTTGGGGCCTTGATGTTTACAGGTGTGGCCAAAAAAATCGGCGGAAGTATCACCGACCCGACCTTGCTTGAAAATGGGTTGGATATCATAATAGCCACGCTGATTGCTTCGATTATTTGGAATTTGATTACTTGGTGGCTCGGGATTCCATCCTCATCGTCTCATGCACTGATCGGCGCTTTAGCGGGTGCAGTATACGTGGGGGCAGGCTCAGCACACATCAATTGGGGCGGGTTTGTGGAAATTGTCGAAGGACTGATTTTCTCCCCAATCATTGCGTTTGTTATCGGTTATATTATCATGACCATCCTGAAATGGATCTTTGCTAAGCGTAGTCCACATACGGTCAACAAGGGCTTCCGCTCTATGCAAGTCCTTACGGCAGCGTTACAGTCGTTCACACATGGTACAAATGATGCGCAAAAAGCGATGGGGATCATTACTTTTGCACTCGTTACCTCAGGACGTCAAGAAACTATGGATGTTATCCCTTTGTGGGTTAAGATAGCTGCAGCTACGGCTATGGCGCTCGGTACCTCCATTGGCGGTTGGAAGATTATTAAGACTATGGGTACGAAGATTTTTAAAATCGAACCTATTAACGGTTTCGCGGCTGATATTTCCGCGGCATCTGTTATTTTCTCAGCAACGCTGCTGCATTTGCCAGTAAGCTCAACGCATGCGATCACATCAGCGATCCTTGGGGTTGGCTCTGCCAAACGTTTCTCTGCAGTGAAATGGGGAGTAGCCGGACGTATTGTGGTCACTTGGTTCATCACGATTCCAATCAGTGCGGTATTAGCAGGTCTGATTTTCAAAATCATTTTTTAAACACCCTTTAATAAAGATGTCAGTTAGCCATTGGGCTGCGGACATCTTTTTTTGTTGTGTGGACATGAGGAGAGTGAAGAATATACGGTATAAATCCCGTAGAAATGGCGGAAATCGGCGTTGGAGGGAGAATGTACGGTATAAATCCCGTAGAAATGACGGAGTTAGGCGTTGGAGGGAGAATGTACGGTATAAATCCCGTAGAAATGGCGGAGTTTGGCGTTGGAGGGAGAATGTACGGTATAAATCCCGTAGAAATGATGGAGTTTGGCGTTGGAGGGGGAATGTACGGTATAAATCCCGTAGAAATGGCGGAGTTTGGCGTTGGAGGGAGAATGTACGGTATAAATCCCGTAGAAATGATGGAGTTTGGCGATGGAGGGGGAATGTACGGTATAAATCCCGTAGAGATGACGAAGTCTGGAGTTGGAGGGGGAATGTACGGTATAAATCCCGTAGAAATGACGGAGTTTGGCGTTGGAGGGGGAATGTACGGTATAAATCCCGCAGAAATGATGGAGTTTGGCGTCGGACGGGGAATGTACGGTATAAATCCCGTAGAAATGACGGAGTTTGGCGTTGGAGGGGGAATGTACGGTATAAATCCCGTAGAAGTGACGAAGTTTGGCGTTGGAGGGGGAATGTACGGTATAAATCCCGTAGAAATGGCGGAGTTTGGCGATAGAGGGGGAATGTACGGTATAAATCCCGCAGAAATGATGGAGTTTGGCGATGGAGGGGGAATGTACGGTATAAATCCCGCAGAAATGACGGAGTTTGGCGTTGGAGGGGGAATGTACGGTATAAATCCCGTAGAAATGACGGAGTTTGGCGTTGGAGGGGGAATGTACGGTATAAATCCCGCAGAAATGATGGAGTTTGGCGTCGGACGGGGAATGTACGGTATAAATCCCGTAGAAATGACGGAGTTTGGCGTCGGAGGGGGAATGTACGGTATAAATCCCGTAGAAATGATGGAGTTTGGCGATGGAGGGGGAATGTACGGTATAAATCCCGCTGAATTTACGAAATTCGAGGGTGGTGACAAAAAGAAGAGCATAACTGCCCTAGAATTGGAGACACTTCGTCGAAGAAGCAGAAAGAAAGGCATAAATGCCTTAGAATGACGGCACCTGACTTGTATGAAGGTGGACCAGCCTAACTAAACACATTTCAAGGGAACCCAACGCACCTTAATCCAGCCCATCGTAACGTAACCTTGCACAAGCTAACTCAGCCCAGTCCAACTTACCTCATTTCAGCAGAATCCAGCGCACCGAAGTCCAGCCCTGCATAAAGTAACCTAGCCAAAGTTAACTCAGTATAGTCCCACGTAACACATTTCAAGGGAACCCAACGCACCTTAATCCAGCCCATCGTAACGTAACCTTGCACAAGCTAACTCAGCCCAGTCCAACTTACCTCATTTCAGCAGAATCCAGCGCACCGAAGTCCAGCCCTGCACAAAGTAACCTAGCCAAAGTTAACTCAGTATAGTCCCACGTAACACATTTCAGGGGAACCCAGCGCACCTTAATCCAGTCCATCGTAAAGTAACCTAGATCCAACTAACTAAACGCAGCCCAACTTACCTCATTTCAGCAGAATCCAGCGCACCGAAGTCCAGCCCTGTACAAAGTAACCTAGCCAAAGTTAACTCAGCATAGTCCCACGTAACACATTTCAAGGAAACCCAGCGCACCTTAATCCAGTCCATCGCAAAGTAACCTAGTACAAACTAACCCAACCCAACCCAACCCAACCCAACCCAACCCAACCCAACCCAACCCAACCCAACCCAACCCAACCCAACCCAACCCTATTCTCTTTCTCCCTGCTTTTCTGCCGTCCATGAGCATCGCTATATTCACAGTATCCTGCCCGGAACTTTACATGTACGATGCAAGGATTGCATCCCAATCCCACAAATCACTACCAGCCCAAAGTAAAACATATGTTACTTACGTTAAATGAACGCGAGGCGATGGACTCAATCTTTTGCGAAAAAAAGGTCAGTTTTGCTTACGATCGAAGGGTTGTTTACCATCCCCAAAGGAGCACTTTTTCACCAACTAATTAGTAAAAATAGCGATAGTAATTCACAGCTATGAATTCATCTCACTCATAAACCCGATACCGACAGAAGAGAATAAGGATAGCTCGCTCCCAGCGCAACTAACCCTACACAAATAAATCGAGCATTAACGAACGACGAAGCACCAAATGTTTCTTAGTCTAGCTTAAGAGGTGCTGCTGGTTATGTTTTTTGCTTTTTGGAAGACTTGTCTTCTTGCTGTACAATAGAGGCGTGGAAGAAGATGAAGCGGAGGAACATTTATGATACGTACACTTGTTGTCACACATAAAGGTGAGGTGCTGACAGAGATCCCTCTGCAAAATATCCGGCTGGAGGATTATGCTTGGATATGGGCAGATTTTGCTACGCCTACGCCAGAAGAGACGCTTTTGCTGGATCAATATTTTCATTTTCACCCCTTGGCGATAGAAGATTGTATGCATGTATTGCAGCGGCCGAAGCTGGATCATTATGAGAATGTGCAGTTTTTTGTGCTGCATGCGCTGAATGAGCGGACGTTGGATGCTGAGGAGGTTGACCTATTTTTAAGCTCGAACTTTCTTGTCTCCTATCACCATCAGGAAAAAGCAGAGATGAATGAAGCGTGGGAACAAGTGAAGAGCGAAATACATAGTCGAAAAGGCTGGTCGGGTGGGCCGATGGCAGCTGCCTATACGGTGATGGACAAGCTGGTGGACAAGTATTTTCCATGTCTCTACAGTTTAGAGGACGAGCTTGCGGATCTGGAAAGTAGCGGCAGCAGTGAGTCGGTGGAGGAATTGATGAGACAGGTGTTTGGCGTGCGCGGAAGACTCCTCAAAATGCGGCGGACGATTGTGCCGATGCGCGACTTGATGTACCGGATCGTGAATTCACAGCATGTCCAGAGCAACGGCGAGGAACGGATTTATTTTGGCGACATTTATGACCATCTGCTAAAACTCTCCGATATGATTGAGGCTGATCGGGAAATGACCGCGGATTTGCGTGACAGCTACATTTCACTCAATTCCAACCGGATGAATTCGATTATGAAAACACTAACGGTAATCACCACCGTATTCATGCCGCTGACGCTTATCGCCGGGATCTACGGAATGAACTTTGTGAAGATGCCTGAACTAGAGTGGAAGTATGGTTATTTTGGTGTGCTGCTGTTTATGCTGGTGGTTGGTTTTGGGATGTTCCGATGGTTCCGACGGAGTGGCTGGTTTAAGTAAAAATAGAGCAGAAGCGCCAACAGCAAATCTCTTTTCTGCGAGAATTGCTGTTTTTCTGATACATAGCTAGAAAACGTCACCGCTATTTGCGGCGACGTTTTCCGGTGGAAGAAGTAGAGCGCCGGCGAGTAGTTGTAGTAGATTTGCGACGGGGTGAGGTGGAACGCTTTTTTTTGCGGCGATTAGGACTGTACAGGGCGGCATCCTCTTCGGCGGCTAGTGCGCCTGCTGCGCCTTTGTTTTTACCGAAGCTACCCATGAACAGCTTAACCATTGGAGCCATCTGCTGGAAGCCGGACATCACCTTTTGTACTTTACCCATAGAGTTTACGATCCCGTCAATGCCGCCCATACGATCGATGATACCTTTGATTTGCTCCATATTTCCACCAATTCCGCCACCGCCGCCTAAGCCGCTGAGCAGTCCGGCAAGCCCGCCGCTTGCCTTTGTTGCAGCTTCAGCTGCAGGGAGCGCTAGTGCAGTTTCGGTGGCAGCTTCTGCTCCTAAAGCAGGAAGGATTCCGGTCTCACCTGGGAGAGCTGAGGGCGCATATGAACTGAGGCCGGGGTAGGCAGAGGCATTATACGAATCGCTCAGTGAACGCTGATTCCGGCGGGAATGATTATAGTAATGATCAGGCATAATATCACATTCCTTTGTTAGTGGTCTGCTATACTGTATGTCATGGGCGAACATACGGTATAGACGAATGCCCGGGTAATAGGGATAGGAGCGGAAAAGGGCGTATGCCTATAAACAGGCTAAAGTAGTGAAGAAACCGTGTACGAGCTTGATTTTCGGCGCTTTTGTAGTACTATAGTGTAGGCGATAATTCTTATGTAGAGAAAAATACTTGTATTGGGGTACATAAATGGTGTGCGCGTGGGGTGGACGTTTGTCCATCATTTTCGTTCTTTACAGCGTGAAATCGTTAATGCTTGAAAAATGCGCTCCAGTGCAATATAGTAAAGGCAGGATAGTGACATTAGGTTGATGTTTCCGGAGCTAGTTTTGTACGGAGCTTAATCAGAGAAACTAATGCTGATAGAACTTTTAGGGGATGAAAAATTGATGCAACTTAAGAAGTTAAATGATAAAAGTATAGACCAATTATTTGAAGCCATTTTAACATTAAAGAATATGGAAGAATGTTATGTTTTCTTTGATGATTTGTGCACCGTGAACGAGATTCAATCGCTGTCGCAACGACTGGAAGTAGCGCGTATGCTTGGCAAAGGCTCGACCTACAATCAGATCGAAGCAGAGACAGGAGCAAGTACAGCTACTATTTCCCGTGTAAAACGTTGCCTGAACTACGGAAATGATGGTTATAAATTAACGCTGGAACGTTTGGGACGCTAATTTATGGTACCGGGCGTACTTATTATCAGTCACGGCTCCCGCGACGAGGTTTGGGTGTCGATCGTGGAAGAGGCCGTAAGCGAATTATCGCTAGATGAAGAGATGCCAGTGGTGGTCTCTTTTTTAGAGCTGGTAGAGGGCCGTCTGATTCAAGATGGAATAAATGAACTGGAACATGCAGGGGTCACAGATATAATTGTGATCCCATTGTTCGTTTCCTCGGGAAGCACACATGTCGATGAAATAGAATATGCACTAGGGGCTAAACCTGCACCTGAACGTGAGACCGATTTAGAGCCGTTCCACGTGAAGGCTAAGGTTCACTATGGTTATCCTGTCGACGATGACCCGGACATCGCTCTGATGATCTGGGACAAGCTTCGTAAGCTGTCTACGGAACCTGAACGTGAGACGATTCTGTTGGTAGGTCACGGCAGCATCTATGAGGGCTTCCGCCAGCGTTGGCAGCAGGGCATCTCTTCACTGGCAGGACGTGTACGTGAGGTGAGCGGCGTAGCGGCGGCCGATTACGGTCTGCTGAATCCGGACAGTGTAAGAAGCAAAGTGGAGTATTGGCAGGAGCAGGGTCACGAGGTATTGGTGGCGCCGCTTTTTTTGAGTGAAGGTTATTTCACAAAACATGTGGTTCCGAACAGACTTAAAGGGTTAACCTATAAGTATTCTGGCCAGACGCTTTTGCCGCACCCGCTTCTTCCGCATTGGATTGAGAGACAGGTAGAGACACTCCTCGAACAGATTCGAAAAAAGAGTTAAAAAGCTTCCTTTTTAGCCCACTTAATCATGAAAAATAGTGCCCATTTCCGTGGATAATACGGGATTTGCTGCATAGACATATATATAGTTGTTTTTGCCTAATAAGGTGTCGTGAATTGTTGTATAATGGAATATTTACGATAAATGTCCTCTGACATTGATTGTAGTGGTCCGAATTAGGTATAATCAATTAGGTTATTCTATTATAAAAAACAGGTGGCGTTCCGGTAATGAAAACTGCGAGATTGATTTATAATCCCACTTCTGGACGGGAAGAAATGAAGAAGCGGCTCGCCGACATTTTGGACCGGCTGGATACGGGTGGCATTGAAGCCTCCTGCCATGCAACGACCGGAGAAGGCGATGCTATGTTAGCTGCTGCGGATGCAGTAGAGCGCGGTTATGATCTAATCATAGCAGCCGGTGGGGATGGCACTTTAAATGAGGTTATCAATGGTATGGCGGAGAAACCTAATCTCCCCCCGCTTGGCGTATTGCCGCTTGGGACTACCAATGATTTTGCACGTGCGATGGGGATCCCGAAGAATTGGGAAGATTCCGTTGATTTGATCCTTCGTCAAGAGTCGCGTCCGATTGATATCGGTAAAGCCAATGATCGTTATTTCATTAATATAGCAGGCGGTGGCAGTCTAACCGAACTGACCTATGAAGTTCCCAGTAAGCTGAAGACCATGATAGGGCAGCTTGCGTACTATTTAAAAGGTATTGAAAAAATGGTCAGCCTATCTCCTCAGGAACTAATCATTCGAGCCAATGGGCAGGAGGTTATTCATGATGAGTTCATGCTGTTCCTGATTGCAAATACGAATTCTGTCGGCGGCTTTGAAAAGCTTGCTCCCGGCGCTCGAATCGATGACGGTCTGTTAGATGTTATTGCGGTCAAAAAATGCAACCTGGCAGAGTTTGTCCGTTTGGTTAGATTGGCCCTTCGTGGCGAGCATTTACAGGATAAAAAGGTTGTGTATTTCCGTACGGATGCAATGGATGTAATCTCTCCAGGGCATGTCCAATTGAACTTGGATGGAGAACTTGGCGGAGAACTGCCGGGCCGTTTTCGGATTTTGCCGCAGCATCTGCGGATTTTTGCTCAGAATAATTAGGGTTGATTGAAAGTAAGAGTGTGGGATTATACAGCGATGATAATGAAAGAAGTGAACTATAAATAATGAGTAAACACCGCAGTGGACGCAGCACCAGCCGCCCAGCCGGCAAGGCGCCTGTCGCCGGACTGCCTGTGAATAAAAATGATGAGGTTATGCTCGATATTATCGGCATGACCCATGAAGGTGAAGGGGTAGGCCGCGTAGAAGGCTTTACCCTTTTTGTGCAGGGAGCCCTTCCCGGAGAGAAAGTCCGGGCAAGGGTGCTCAAGACCAAAAAGCAGTATGGCTACGCCAAACTGCTGAATATAGTAGAAGCAAGCAGCGCCCGCATCGCAGCGCCTTGCGAGATCTATGACCAATGCGGCGGCTGCCAGCTGCAGCATATGGACTATACTGCTCAGCTGGCGTGGAAACGGCAGCTGGTGGTGGACAACCTGGAGCGGATTGGGAAGCTTCGGGTGGCTGGTGGCGGGAACAGCGGAAAGAGCAAAGAGAATGAAGCTGTTGAGAGTCAGATAGATAGTGCTAACGATGGTGGCATCGTGGATGGTACGACTGATGGCGCTGGAGTAGCTCAGACAGATGGCATTCTTGTTCGCCCTACACTCGGCATGGACGAGCCTTGGCGTTACCGCAATAAGGCACAGGTGCCAATTGGGGTTACAGAAGGCGGTCTTGTGGGCGGCTTCTACGCACGCGGAAGTCACCGTATCATCGATATGGAAACCTGCTTGATTCAGCATGAAGATAATGATGACGTTGTGCGCAAGGTGAAAGACATCGGCAGAGAACTTGGCATCTCTGCTTATAGTGAAGAAACCGGTCGTGGCCTGCTGCGCCATGTCGTCGTGAAGAAAGCTTTCCGCACCGGTGAAATGATGGTCGTCCTCGTAACCAACGGCCGCGACATCCCACACCTGGACGCCTGGCTCGGCAGCATCCGCGAACAGCTGCCGGATGTAGTCAGCATCTGCCAGAACGTCAACACTCAGCGCACGAATGTCATCTTCGGTGGCGAAACCCGCGTCCTGTGGGGCAGAGACGTCATCTATGACTACATCGGCGATGTACAGTTCGCTATCTCAGCGCGTTCGTTCTATCAAGTGAACCCGGCACAGACTGAGGTGTTGTACGGTAAAACCGTTGAATATGCCGGACTGACTGGCAATGAAACGGTTATTGATGCCTATTGCGGGATCGGTACGATCTCCCTCTTTTTGGCGCAGCATGCGGCTAAGGTATACGGTGTCGAAATTGTACCGGAAGCTATTGAGGATGCCCGGGCGAATGCGAAGTTGAATGAGATGAAGAATGTAGTGTTCGAGGTTGGTGCCTCTGAAGATGTCATTCCGAATTGGAAAGAGCAAGGGATTACGGCGGATGTTATCGTGGTCGATCCACCGCGTAAGGGTTGCGATCCGCGGTTGTTAGAGACGATTCTGGCTATGAAGCCGGAGCGTGTGGTGTATGTGTCGTGTAATCCATCGACATTAGCAAGGGACTTGCGGGTGCTCGAAGATGGCGGGTACAAGACAGTGGAGGTAACTCCGGTGGATATGTTCCCGCATACGAGTCATGTTGAAGCTGTTTGTTCTTTGATTTATAAGGGTTGTGAGTAAGTGAAGAGCATAGTTGGGGATGAAATGGTGAGTTTAGAGGTTGTTTGTCCTTGAAATTGAGTGAAGCCAGAAAAATTACCCAAGGACAATTGTGCAGAGCAATATATATTTTTGAAACATTATCAAAATATTAAACATAGGATTAGTTGTCTACAGTTAATATTGCTCTATATATTTATGAAGTTCTGGAGACAGACCCGCGTAAAATTGATGAATGGAAAGACCGTAGGTCATCTTTTTGATGTCCTGCGGTCTTTCTATTTCAAACAAATTATAGGTATCGACTTTTCTTATTTCCTCGGACTATAAGTCTCATGTATTAAAAATCGACATAGGACTATAACCAAAGACCTATGTAACTGATATTGATAATAGAGATATTTGGTTATAATTGGATTGGTTTCGTTTTGTGGATATTCGTTTGATTATTAATGGTCACGTGAGGTTGAAGTATAACGGAGTTTATAACAGTTAGCGAGTATAAAATAACTGCCTATACATTCATTTTGTATGAAATGATTAAACGAGAAGAAGTGGAAGATGAGGGGGGATTGACTGTGGGAAATATTCGGTCTTACTATAAATGCGAAGTTTGTGGCTATGTAACACTTGTACGTACCCAATATGGATGGCTTGATAGTCATCCTATAAGATATACATGCGGAAATTGTAAGATATTAATTAAAGGGATTGCCATCCTTGACCAACAAAATGCAGATTTTAGAATCGATATTGAAAATGCTTCGTTGGTTTCTCCTGAAAATGAAGCAGATTTTTATATCGAAACCTCGGGAGAGCTTTTAACTGAAAAGTTGCAACCCTATAATTCTGAAACTCATTGGTACATACCGCCTCCATTTTTTCGAGGGTTATGGGGAATGGGTGACCCAAGTGATCCACAGAGTGGTTATGAGAAATTTGATATATTCAAGAAAAATGTAATAAGCTTTCTTCATACAACAAAAAATGAGTGGCCAAGAATTAGAAGAATCAATGAACTATGGCATCATGAAAATCATGAATATCTAGTCCAAGAAGTTCGTAAGGTATTGCCAAAAAAACAATTCCCAATGAACAATAGACTTGAATATTTGCGAGGGGTTCATTTTATTACAAAATTCTTCTTACAGCCAGTTATTAGCTACGAGCATAACGAAACAATATTTAGAGAGTTAAAATCTCTTTTTGAGCAAAATCCTGCGAATATGATAGAGCTATCAAGATATTTTAAAGATCATTATAGAAGTTATGATAGACGAATACTGCGTATTATAGAGCACTTTACAGAAGTCTTTAAATTTCTAATTCCTGCATATGGACTTACATATTATCATGAAATATCTGAAGATCTAGTTGAAAAAAAGGGTATGACAACTGCAGCATTTGAAGATATAAAAGAGTTCTATATAGATACGTATGAATTTGTTGCAGAGATTGTACCAATTATTATTGGCTATAACAATTTAAAGTATCGCGACGACTTTAAAAAGATGTCTGACACAAAGCCTAAGTATGAGTTTGATAAATTTCTTGAAGCACATAAAGGAAAAAAGGTCGAGTATATTGATGGGACCGAGGTGTTCGACAGTTTGATTGTTGATGGTTCCATTGATAATAAAATTCGAAATGCAATTGGACACAACACTTACGAGTTCGATGGGATTAGTCAATTGATTAAATATGACCCTGTTGGTAAGAATAAGCCATCTGACATTCGTGAAATGTATTTAGTTCAATTTGCAGGTAAATGTTTGTCTATTTTTCAGACTGTAGTTCATATTTGGGAGTTGCTTTACCAAACTGAAAAGCATTTATATGTGAGTCAAGGTATGAAATCAGTTAATCCAGCTGTATTTAGTATGAATCATCTTGAGCAAAAAGCAATAAAGGAGAAAGTACGGAGTAAAAAGAAAAGCGAGAAGAGAATGAAGAAATTGATTAAAAAGCAGAAAAGAAAGAAGTGAATACTGTAAAGACATATTGTTCTTTGAAGATCGCTACATCTAGGGTTCTACTGGTTATTAAATTAATAGATGATATTTCAAATTGTGAGGAGGTATGTCATGAAAATTAATGTCTTTTATTCATGGCAGTCAGATTTACCAAACAAAAAAAATCGCGGATTAATAAATGATTGCATAAAAAACGCTTTAAATTCAATTTGTGCTAGCCATAAACATATTACTGAAATTCATTTGGAAAGTGACAGTCGGAATGAGATTGGCACCCCAGATTTGGCCTCTACGATTTTTAGTAAAATAGATGTATGTGATATTTTTATTGCAGATATAAGTATAATTAATTCTAATACCACTAATCGGCTAACACCAAATCCAAATGTTTTGATTGAGTTGGGATATGCCTCTAAATCTATTGGCTGGACAAATATTCTCTGCATTTATAATACTGAATTTGGAGAAGTTGAAAAGCTCCCGTTTGATATTAGACATAGGAAACCAGTCTGTTATAATACTGCGGAAGATAACACTTATGTAAAGAAGCAATTAATCAAGTCTTTAGAGTTAGCAATTTCAGAAATCATAGAAAAACGTATTTTAGATAAAAAAGAATTTCTTCAAACTAAAAGACAAGTTGATTTAGGGTTACAAGCTATTTTAATTGATTTTTGTAAACTACTATATAAAGAACAGAACGGCGCTGAAAAATATAATTATGTAAGGCTACTACATAGCACCCATCAGGATATTAGAGGAATAATTGACAAAGAGACTTTCATGGGATTCGAATTGTTTAAAAATATATTCCTGAACATTAGCGAATTTACTGAGTTTTTTAAAGACGAAATTGAAACGTTTTTTCTGTCAAGTAATGAAAAGAGACTAATAGCTAAAACAATCTATGCGCTAAGGGCATACAAAGAAATTATGCTAAATGAAAAAATGTTGAAATTTGAAAAATTAGTTACCTGTCATAAAGTTGTTTCTGGAAAAAGCTTAAACCCCAGTAATGCTCCTAATTCATACCTTCTAATTAAAGAAATAAATCAAGAAAAAGGAATTGTGGTCAGCAGCGGAAACTTTGAAAATATTGATACAAAGATTTTATTAAACATGTATACAATTAGTGAAGAAATGAAACTAACATTTGTGCATTGTGTACATGATATAATAACGCTAACGAATGATTGGATCAGAGATACTGGAAACTATTTCATATATAACTTAAAGGCAATTGAGGGAATCGAAAGATGATAGCTTTTACTATAATTTCGAAGCTGCATCAAAGGTTATTCATAACATATGATTTAATTTCTCATTTGTATTGAATAAGGCCAGTGAATTTAGCAATGCTGGTGATCCACATTGTAGTTTTATTTATACTTCTGATGAATTAATTCAACTTATAAATACTTGAGATGTTTTTGAAGAAAAAGTTAATTCGATTCGATTAAAAAAGCTGTATCAAGATTAAAAATCCTGGAATTTATTGAGAAAGGATAACAGACAGATGGATTATGACTTGAAATTATACAAAACCTTTTTTGTACTATCCATTAAACCCGATGTATATTCCAATTTGATCTTAGATAGTTCGCGACATCACGTGTTGGAAGAAGAAAAAAAGAAAATTATAATATCACATAAAATGATAGAAGAGGATATTCTTCAATTCAAAATTCTATGGGAAACTACAAAAGAAATCAAAACAGAAACGCTAAATATTTATGGGGAAATTGACACAAATGTGAAAGAAATTAAAGAAGTTAATCAGTCATTGGTATGGTTATATAAAAATGATTATGATTTTCCGTTTGTTTTTGTTTTTACACAGAAAAGTAGCTCTTTAAGAGACATACAACGTATTCTTTTGAGTTACTTAGGAATCATTACTAGCAATATATCTTTCACGAACGAATTCTTCCAGAGTATTATTAAATCTAACATCATCAACAAAGTTCAATCGGCTTCTTATCAATCCAATAAAACCAATCTATCTTCGTTTACTATTTCAGGAAATAATATTAGTTTAAGTGATATTTTTGATAATGCGAATAAAGAAAATAATAATATTACTGAGATTACTCTGATTATCAAGAATTTGAATAAAGTGAAAATCTATAAAAATTCTAAGATAACTATATATAATTCGCCTTCCATATATGATGTGCTTGATACAATATCGGAATTGAAATATTTGTTATTAGAGGGGAGATATTCCCTTGAATAGGTTTTATGATATTCTTTCTAAGAATTCTTTATTTGTATTTCTTTCAGGGCTGGCTTCTCTTATATCCTTAGGAGTTTCGATTATAAATGATAAATTTGTACTTTGGGCGATATTATCGCTGTGTTTTTTTGTGTTAATCATATTGATAAACTTGGTCCGTCAAAACTCAAAAATGCTTAGAAGATTAGATGAGTTAAATTATCATATTTTTAATCAGAACGTTGATTTAGAGTATAATGAAGAAAGTGAAAAGTACATTTCTGAATCACCTATTACTATTGTAATGACCTCATTTTTAACACAAGAAGCCGCCAGCAGAAAACCAACAGTAACAATTGAAATAAATTATCCGTCTCAACTGAGCGTGGATTATAACTTTTCAAATGAGTATATAATAAAAGAAGAGAGCAACTCAAATAATACAAAATTCAAGGTATTCTTAAAATCAGAAGCAATAATTATAACAATTCGTTCTTTAAGTTTAAGCAAAGAGAGAGAAAGTGAGTTCTTACAATCAAGTAAAAAAATAAATATTACATTTGAGAGTGAACTTTTTTCTGAAACTAAGTTAGAAAGTCTACCTGTGTTTTTAGGGTAAATATAAGAAATAGAATTTTTTTCCTAAGGGACAATGGCTTTCATAATACTGTTATTACTGGGGACAAATTGGGGACGAAATTCAGCATAAAGCTACATATCGCTGCTGTGGATAGCCTAAACACCGATTCGAAGAATGCAGTAACTGCAAGGGGTTGCGGGTCTTAGCATGAAGCACCGTAGCGGGATATAATCCCGCATACGGTGCATGTGGAGTCGGTGGCGTTGTTGGTGAGGAACCCTTGCCAATTAGACCCTAAATAATTGGGCGATTTTAATTCCACTAACGGAGAACGATAAAAGAGCAGCGAGTTAGACGAGCACCCTAGACTCCACCATAAAAAACCGCCCTGTTCGCAATGTTGCTAACAGGGCGGTTTGCTATGTCATAGAGGGCAGCTTGAAAGTTAGCAGTCAACCGGCACTCTACAAGTTATCTTGCACGTTTTTAAGTCTACCTTATTAATAGAGCAGTTACACAAAAAATAAGATTACTCTGCTACAACTTGTTTGCCTGCAATCCGGCCGAATGTGAAGATATCAGCGATGGCATTACCGCCAAGACGGTTTGCACCATGAATGACCCCTGTTACTTCACCTGCAGCGAACAACCCAGGGATGACTTCGCCTTTTTCATTCAATACGCGAGTCTTCTCGTCGATCACCAAGCCGCCCATTGTATGGTGAACGGAGGGTACAGCTTTTTCGATGTAGTAAGGGCCTTTTTCAAGAGATTTCAATCCACCGCGATGTTTGAAATCAAGGTCATTACCTGTTTTCGCATAATCATTTACTTTATTAATCGTTTCTTTCAAAGTGTTCACGTCGATTTTGAAGAAATCAGCTGCCTCCTCAATCGTATCGGCTTTAAAGAGCAAGCCTTGTTTAACGAGTTGATCGTATTCGTCTTGATGAACTTCTATCGTTTTACCGATATCCTCAATACCTTGGTTCCATAATTGATACGTATATCCGCCCGTTTGGGCAAGAATTGCTTTAGAAATAACGTCTCGACGTTCTAATTCCTCAACGAAGCGCTTGCCTTCTTGGTTAATCAGGATCGCACCATCGAAGCGGGAATCTGCAACCAGGGAAATAACACCTGTCTCAGGATTACAGATTGGATACGTTTGAATACTCTCCATGTTTGTCAGTTTGGCGCCAATCGTTTCTGCCATAACGATACCGTCACCTGTAGATCCTGGTGTATCGGTAGACATATATTTTTCATCCATTTTAGGGTTATACTTTTTACGCATCTCTACATTGGATCCAAAACCACCGGTAGCGATGATGACGCCTTTGTTCGCATGGAATGTGATCTTGTCGCCAGTACCCGAAGTCGCAGTTACACCTGTTATTTTGCCGCTTTCGTCCTTCAGCAAGGTTTCGGCTTTCATATTCGTTTTGATCGTGATTTGATCAGCGTCTGTTTTGGCTTTTAACTTAGTAATCAATTCAACACCTGTATGACCTACAGGAATCAACGCACGTTTTCTGGAATGGCCTCCAAATTGGAACAGATGATCAGGTAAGAACTCTACCTTGATATCATCGCGCAGCCATTCGGCAGATGCTAGAGCATTGTCGGCAAGAATACGAACCATCTTTGGATCCCCGAGGTTGTCTCCGCCTTTCATCGTATCATCATAGAACAAGTCAGCCGTGTCATCAGTGATGCCAAGAGCACGTTCAACCCAGTTGTCCGGCGCATTCATCTCACCACCGGAAATCAATGTGTTGCCGCCAACAGCTGGCATTTTCTCGAGCAGAACTACATTAGCTCCAGCGCTCTTCGCTTCGATAGCCGCACTAAAGCCAGCACCCCCGGCACCGATGACGACAACATCATAGGTTTGCTCGACTTCTTCTTTGTCTTTGCTTCCACTGACTGCAGCGCCAGCGACAAGGGTAAGTCCAGACTTCGTAATTGCATCTTGAATGGCTTCGAGATATCCTTTGCTTGTAACTGTAGATCCGCTAATGGCATCAACTTTTGCGCTGTTAGTTGCCATGACATCTTGCTTGAGCTGCGTATAAACAGGTTCTGCAAGTACTTCATTTTCCTTATGCTCTGTCACTTTAATGTCAGTGATCTTGTTATCTAATAAGGAGACTTGTACTTTAATATCGCCATGTTTACCTTGCCCAACTCCTTCAAAGACTTGAACTCCGTTTGCATCTGCAGCGGGTTCTGCATCTTTACCGCCGCAGGCAGCAAGCGTGAACATAAGACTGAGGACTAGTAGAATAGATAACAGCTTTTTCGTGTGAGTTCGCATAATATCTCCTTCATTCTGTTGTGAATTGGTTACATACACTAGGGAGAGGAAGATTTGCTAGGCAAATCCTTTATCTCTAGCCTAGACATGAATGTTATTTCATGTGAAAATATGCACAAGACCTATTATAGATTTAGTACAGCATTATGTATTTGCACAGATTAGTGTTTTTTTGTCTTTTTCGGGCATGTAAGAGACGGATATTGTGAAGGGCTATGATTACAATGAAATCAATTCACTTAAAAATCACGTTAATCGCAGGAGGCTGCTTCTTGCTGCTGTTCGTTGCATTGCTTGTAACAATATATTTGGAGATGAACCATACGGTTGTCCCTTTGAATAAGAACTTAACGCAGCAAGTGGTTACTGCACGCAGCGACCAGATTGATTATTGGTTTAATCAGCGCATTGGAGAGATAGACATGCTTGCTTCTCTAGCTTCGGACCATCAGTGGACACGAGATGAATTGCTGCAAGAGTTCGATAAGTTCGAGGCGAAGAAGCAAGTAGAGTACGAATCCATACGTGTGGTGGATATTCACGGAAATTCCTGGTCAGCAAGGGACAAGCCTTTTTCGATACTAAACCGACCCTACTATCGAAAACTGCTGAATTCAGATTCCAATTATGTGGTGAGCAATCCGATCGTATCCAAAGCGAATGCAGCCGAAATCGTCGTCATTCTTTATCGTGTTAATCCATCGGTGAATGATGAGGTAGCTTATATTGCCGCAGCCGTCTCCGTTAAGAAGATGAAGGAGATTGCTCAAGATGTAATGCTATATGACCAGTCAGGCCAGCTTATCGTCGATTGCAGAGAGCTGGGTGAAGAAGATGGAGCGGAGGATACAGCAGATAAGAAGAACATGAGTGTATTTGAGGCTCCAATTCAAAATGTGGAAGGCTGGAAGTTAGTACTCGAAGTACCGAATTCAAGTCTATCGTTAGCGGTGATCAAAACCCAGCGGACTGCATTGCTGGTAGGCGTTCTTATCGGTAGTGCGTTTATCGTCTTTCTGATGCTGCTTGCTTCTTCCATTATTCGTCCAATTCAGTCGCTTCGCCAGGTAATGGAAAATGTGCAGAACGGCAACCAAACCATACGAGCAGATGTTACGCGCTCGGATGAGATCGGCGATCTTGGACGAAGCTTCAATGACATGCTTGTTCAATTATACGCTGTGGAGCAGGACCGAAAGGAGATGGAACTCAGACTGATTCATGAGCAGATCAAGCCGCACTTTTTATACAACACATTGGATACGATCCAGTGGATGGCAACGGAACATGGAGCAGACAATGTGGTGGAGATGGTGGAAGCGCTTAGCGCGTATTTCCGATTAGGGCTTGGCACAGGCAGTCCATACATTCTGCTTGATCAGGAGTTGTACCATGTCGAGAGTTATCTTCATATTCAAGGTGTGCGATATGAGGAGATTCTGGACTACGAGCTTCGATATGATGAAAAGCTTGCTCAGTGCCAAGTCGTTCGCTTCATACTGCAGCCTTTGGTGGAAAATGCGATTTATCACGGGATTAAGCCACTTGGGGATCAAAAGTGCAAAATTTCGATTACAGCATATAAACAGGCCGATTATTTGGTCATTAAGGTTGAAAATAATGGGGTTATGATTCCGGAAGAGAAGCTTGAGCAGATAAATCAAGCCCTTCTTGATGATACATATGATCGTTCTGCCACAGGCTTTGGGCTATACAGTGTAAACCATCGCATTCGACTAGCTTACGGAGTGCCATATGGCCTTGCAGTGAAGAGCGAAGATGGCATTACCGTTATGGTCATTCGAATACCTTTGGACGGGGAGTGGAATGAAGATGTGGAAGATTGTCATCGTCGATGATGAAACGATCATTCGCAAAGGCTTGCGACAATATATTGAGGAGAGTCCGTATCTTTTTGAAGTTGCAGGAGAAGCGAAAAGTGCAAACGAAGCATTGAATATGGTGGAGGAAGCCCCACCACATGTATGTCTTGTGGACATCAACATGCCGAATATGAATGGGCTCGATCTGATGAACATATTGCGCGAACGCTGCCCGTCGGTTCTGGTTGTCATCATCAGCGGGTACGATAACTTTGAATATGCGCGTCAAGCCGTGCAACTGCAAGCATTCGATTATGTATTGAAACCTGTGCCGAAGAGTGATCTGAACAAGCTGCTTCATCGGATCGATGAGCATCTTCAGGTAAAATATCCTTTGCATTCACATGAAGACAGGGTGGATAAGGAGCGGGAGCTTCCCGGGTATACAGGGGATGGAACAGTGCTTATCCAAAAAGTGACCGAGTATATTGACAGTCATTATCAGGATCCGGAGCTGTCTATTACTCGAGTAGCAGCACTATTTCATATCAACCAAACCTATCTTAGTAAGCGTATGAAGCAAGAAATCGGTGCTTCATTCCTTGACTATGTCACCGAGCTTCGGATATCGAAGGCGAAGGAGATTCTGGATGACGTAATGCCGAATATCAAAATCGGGGATCTGGCCGTGAAGGTAGGGTATAAGAGCCAGTACTATTTTAGTCGTGTGTTTAAAAATAGAGTCGGCTCAAGCCCCTTAGAGTACAAAAAGCATCCGTTCGGTTATGGATAGGAGGGCCATTCTCGTCCCTCTGCAGCACGCCATAGATGCTATGCTCGGAGCCGCCTTCTATCAAAACGGTTGGATTTTAAACATGAGCGAGAAGATGAAGTTAAAGCATCCAATTGTGCAATATTTTTATGAACTAAGGCGTCAAGAGCAGATAAACTGTCAGGAAGTGTCTTAGGACTCCTCATATAAGTTTGTTCACACTGTCCACCCACGCATGTGGAGAGTGTCGCTCTACTGGTAAGGAAGGATACAGTGCTATGAGATCCTTATATTTATTGGACTTTACGGACAAGTATGAGAAAAAATGTTGTTAAAGAGATGGCATCATTGCCGTCTCTTTTTTGTGTGCGCCCAGCATGGGCGCTATCTATAGGGTTGAAGTCCCGAATGGCGAAGGCAGTAGTAGCCATTAGCTTAAGGCAAGGGTGTCCACCGCGAGGTGGAATCTGAAGGAAGCCAGCGGCAAATCTCCGGTCTGAGGAATACGAACTTCATACAAGGCTAACGTAGGCTGGATGAGGTTGCACAACAAACCAAAGTCCATACTGCCAAAGGCGTACGAGAGTAAATGAAGCAGATAGATGGAGAGGAAGATAGCGTTCTTACCTGGGGAGATCTGTGTGATAGGCGAGTATACTTCGTAACCCTACTTGTGAGAGTAGGCTGAGTGCACAGAAGTCAGCAGACGCCATAGTACGCAAGCTGTTGCAACAGCTGCGGAAGGGCTGAACATGGAATAGGATTTATACATCCAGGCGTTCAAGATGAGCGATGAATGCAGAAAAAAAAAATCCGAAAGGACCTGACTGAAGAAGGAAACGGTGAATCCCGTGGGGGTCTTCAGCAGGGCGGAGTTCATCTTTGGCACAAATGGAAGGTATAAATCACGTAAAGAGAGGTTAAAAAAAAATGTTGGAGCAACTGCTATCACGGGAAAATCTTCTGCAAGCCTTAAAGCGTGTTGAAGCGAATAAAGGAAGTCATGGCGTAGATGGGATGTCCGTAAAATCCTTACGAGAACACATCGTACAAAACTGGCAGACCTTGCGGCATGCCATAGAAGAAGGAACCTATGAACCGAGCCCCGTGCGCCGAGTCGAAATCCCGAAACCCGGTGGCGGAGGTGTTAGGTTACTAGGAATACCTACCGTGACAGATCGAATGATTCAACAAGCAATCGCGCAGGTGTTAACTCCATTGTTTGATCCAGAGTTTTCCGACCATAGCTATGGATTCCGTCCGAAAAGACGAGGGCATGATGCGGTGAGGAAAGCTCGAACCTTTATGAAAGAAGGCTATCGATTCGTAGTCGACCTAGACTTGGAGAAATTCTTTGATCGCGTCAACCATGACCGACTGATGATGAAGATTTCGGAGAAAGTGGAGGACAAGAAAGTTCTCCTGCTTATCCGCAAATATCTTCAGTCAGGTGTGATGGAGAACGGGTTAGTAACCCCGACAACGGAAGGTGCCCCGCAAGGCGGTCCACTGAGTCCGTTATTATCTAACATTGTCCTAGATGAGCTCGACAAAGAACTCGAGAAACGTGGGCACCGCTTCGTTCGTTATGCGGATGATTGCAATATTTACGTGAAAACGCTAAGAGCAGGAGAGAGAGTCAAGACAACGGTCACCCGATTCATCGAGACGAGGCTAAAGCTGAAGGTGAACCAAGTAAAGAGCGCGGTAGACCGTCCCTGGAAACGAAAGTTTCTAGGATTTAGTTTTAGTGTGGACAAAGAACCAAAGGTGAGAATTGCGAAGCAGTCCTTACAGAGAGTCAAGGTTCGAATACAGGAGATATCCTCTCGAAAGAGATCGATGAAGATGGAAGAGCGAATCAAGGAACTAAACCACTACCTCATGGGATGGTGCGGTTATTTCTCGCTGGCGGATACCCCAAGTACCTTTCGAGATATGGATAAATGGATACGAAGAAGGCTACGAATGTGCCTCTGGAAGCAGTGGAAGACCCCTAGAACCAAAGTCAAAAGACTTATATCCTTAGGGGTACCTAAGGATAAAGCCTATGAGTGGGGAAATACCCGAAAAGGGTATTGGCGAATTGCAGGGAGTCCAATTCTACAACATGCATTGAATAACCAATATTGGGAAGCCAATGGATTAAAGAGTGTATTGGACAGATACAACTCCTTACGGAATATTTCATGAACCGCCGTATATCGAACGGTACGTACGGTGGTGTGAGAGGTCGGGGGCTAGCCGCCCCCTCCTACTCGATTTCACTTTTTTAGTATTGCACTGACTCTGGTTCCCGCTACCGCATCCTAGGATCACAAGCATGAACGACTGCACGAAAATTAACGTTGATGCTTATGTTTAAGCCCTCTCTACTCTGCTAGGTGACGGGAATCATAGACGTACTTACGTGAGGTTGCTACGATGTTCCATGGAAATTAAGTGAAAGTGATCACAAGAAATTACAGAAGGAGTTATTTATCGTGAAAAGAATCGTAACCCTAAGCACCCGCAAACTGATGGATACCGCAAAACACGGCGGGTGCGGCGCATGCCAGACATCTTGCCAGTCCGCTTGTAAAACTTCCTGCGGCGTTGCAAACCAGAAGTGTGAAAATGCAATGAACAGATAGGATTCGGAATTTTACCGCCCATTGCTCTGCTGATGGGCGGCTATTTTTAAGAAATGGACGCTTCCTCTAAAGGATGGCAAAGCCGTTTCTACTAGTGTGCAAAAGGAGCTTGATTAGCAAGTATGATTCATCAATATAAACTAAATGGATACAATATCGTGCTCGACACTTACAGTGGCTCAGTACATGTTGTTGATGACCTAGCATATGAAATTATAGCGCTTTATGAGAAAACTTCTGTCGACCAAATCGTGACAATGATGTTAGAGAAATATAAGCATGATTCCAGCATTTCTGAGAGTGACATTCGAGAAACCATCGTGGATATCGAGGAGCTTATAAATGATGGACAGCTCTTTACAAAAGATGAGTATGAGAACCTCTCGCTTGATTTAAAAAAACGAAAAACTTATGTTAAGGCGCTCTGTCTTAATGTTGCGCATACCTGTAATCTATCCTGCGACTATTGCTTCGCCAGCCAAGGGAAATACAACGGAGATCGAGCGATCATGAGCTATGAGGTTGGACAAAAAGCTATCGATTACCTGCTTGAAAATTCGGGTCATCATCGCAACCTGGACATCGACTTTTTCGGTGGTGAGCCGCTTTTGGCCTGGAAAGTAGTTAAACAGATCGTAGTTTATGCAAGAAGCAAAGAACAAGAATACAAAAAGAAGTTCCGCTTCACCTTCACGACGAACGGGATGCTGCTGAACGATGAGGTCACCGAGTTTTTAAATCAGGAAATGTACAATGTCGTATTAAGCCTGGATGGAAGAAAAGAGGTTCATGACCGGCTTCGCCAAACGGTTAACGGAAAAGGCAGCTATGATCATATTCTTCCGAAGTTCCAGGAATTCGTTCGTAAGCGCGGAGACCAAGAGTACTATGTACGAGGAACTTACACTCGTAATAATGTCGATTTCACCAACGATATATTTCATATCGCAGACCTTGGTTTTGACAAAATTTCGATGGAACCGGTCATCTGTGATCCAAAGGAGCCCTATGCACTTACCGAGGAGGACCTGCCGGAGATATACAACCAGTACGAAATTCTCGCGAAGGAAATGATCGGTCGCGGTGAACAAGGCAAGGGTTTTACCTTTTATCACTACATGCTAGACCTCTCGGAAGGACCTTGCATCCAGAAGAGAATCACTGGCTGTGGGTCAGGAACCGAATATCTTGCCGTCACCCCTTGGGGAGAGCTTTTTCCTTGCCACCAGTTCGTAGGGGATGAAGAGTACAGCATGGGAAACCTCTGGGATGGCATCACAAAGCCAGAGCTGCAATGTCAATTCCAAGAGAGCAACTGCTACTCGAAGCCGGAATGCAAGGACTGCTGGGCTAAACTCTACTGCAGCGGCGGTTGTCCTGCCAATGCGCTGCACGCGACAGGTTCCCTGGTCGGAACCTATGACTTCAGCTGTGACGTCTTCCGCAAAAGAGTCGAATGTTCCATGATGGTGAAGGTTGATGAATCTATTAGAGCGATGGAAGGGCAATCTAGCTAGTTAACGTAACGGACGAATAAACTATAACCGAGAAATAGACACTTCAAAATAAGGTGTTATTTCTCGGTTTTTTTGTACGGAGAAGAAGGACTGTAAGACAAGAGAGACTATCAGTTTCTGCAAAGGGCAGATCACTGATTGTCTTTTAATTTGAATCTATAGAATGAATTCCACGCGATAGGTTGGTATATCGTTGTTCTAGCTATGTATTATTTGATGTCTACATAGCACGATGAATGACACCTGAAAGCGGACCGAAGGATAAAATCTGGGGGTCAGATATTGCCTCAGGCCTCCATTTTATTGGACGTCGTAGGTACGTGTCTATATCTGAATAATAAATCCCTTCAGGGATTTTGCATAAAAAATTTGCAGATCTATGTAGTATCTATTTAAATGAAAATAACGATCTATTCCAAAAACAGAGAGTTATCTCCCACTATCACTTCACTAACCTTCCCCCAACAACTCTCCAACAGAAACCTCCAATGCTTTCGCAATGGCAACCACCTCATAATCCTGCACAAGTCTATATTGACCTTCCAATCGCGATAAACTGGTTGGACTGATGTCTAAACCGAAGGTTTGCAACCTGGCAAGGAAATCCTTTTGCTTCATTCGCTTAGCTTTTCGAATAGCTACAACTCGGGTTCCAATGATATTTTTGTCACCCGGGGGCTCTTTGCGATGCCTCATTTTGGTGTCACCTCACAATTTAACCAAATTGTATGCGAGGTAAGTATTGTTTTAATGCGGATATCGAATTAAAATAAGATAAACCGATAAACGCATTAAAATTTCCATACATCGTCTACAGATATAGCTTTTCCCGGAAGGTGGGGGTGCAATGCAACATCTGATGTGCAAATATGAGGAGGAAAAGCGCAAGCTGAATGAACTCGGACAGCAATCACTGGAGCAGGGAATTCCGTTAAGCAGCAATGAAGCGGTTCAGGCCCAGAGTCGTAAGGTTGACGAACTGATTAATCGGATGTACCAAGAAAAAAACGGACATGCAGCGTCATTTCGTTTGAGTTTCTATCTTGGAGGGGATATGTTGAGCTTTCCTGCATGGTTTTTACAGACGATTCAAGGTCGAGTGGATGAGGTGACCGCACTGATTGAACATCAATCCGAGCCTAGGCATGTTTTTGAAGAAGAGCGCAAAGCTTTTCAAACGTTGTTTGACTCCATGGACATTGCACGTATGCCAGAGTTTGAGCATTGGGAGGATAAGCTTCAATCGAAGCAAGCTGTTCTTTATGAACGTCTATATCTTCAAGGACTAAAGGATGGCATGCAGCTTGCAAATGCCTTTACTGCCCCTTCAGTTCTCTCGGACTAAGACATGTCCTGCGGGTAGCGGAGAAGCACATAGGTATCGGAACCAAAGGGGATATATGCATATCTTATCTTCGGACTGTCAATGCGACAGTCTTTTTTTCTATATATATATTTGGAATTTTTGTTTTTTTAGATGCTGTTCATCTAAAAAGAGGGCAGACCTTCATTCATGATTTGAATAAAGGGATATCTTCCCATATTGTCGAATAACCATACATATTGTAAATCTATATCAGACGAGGTTTTGCTATGTTTAAAGCGCTATTGTCTCTCTTTAAAAAATCCGACACTAAGCCACCACAGGCAGTGCGTAAGGCACAAACTCCCAAGTCGAAACCGAAGGTTGCTTCCACACGAATTGGAGAGTTAGGTGAGCATAAAATCAATATTCAACTCGACCAGTTACCTAAGGAGTGTAAATCGTTAAGCGATCTAATGCTCCCTAATCCCAAGTCTCGAACAGGTTACACCCAGATTGATCATATCGTTATTTCCCCGTATTGCTTATTTGTCATTGAGACGAAAAACTACAATGGGAAAATTAAAGGTGGGCGAACGGATCAACAATGGTCAGTGAGCAACCGTTACAAGATGTATAATCCGCTGAAGCAAAACTATGGACATATCAAGGCCATCGAGAGCCTGATACAAGGTATAGCTGCAGTGAAATTTATCTCTATGATTTCATTCACTATGAGATGTCGATTCAGTATTGATCCGGATCTTCGGAAAATCCACTCGGACGAACTGGTTGTCTATGATGTGGAACTAAGTGAGTTTATCTCTAGGAAGTTGATTAGTTTAAAAACGGGAACCCCTGAACCTCCTATTTCTGCGGCGCAGGTCCAAACTATATATGATCGTTTGGCTCAGGCTAATGTTACCGATTCCGAGATTCGCAAACTTCATGTACAGAGAATAAAGGGAGGTCCACTATGAAAAGTATGTGGCTTGTTCGAGCAGGAGAAAGGGCATATCTTATTAATGAATTTAAAGATAAGCAAGCTGTAGCGATTGGTTGGGCTCCATTGGGAGATATCGGTGGGGTAAATACACTGCAAGAGATGAAGAGGCTTTTGAAGGTACGGTATCCTGGATATAAAGAGGGTAAGATCAATATTACTGCTGGTCAGATTTTTCGTTTTGTAAGTGAATTTAAAATAGACGACCAAGTAATCACATATAATCCTGAAGAGCGACTCTATTACATAGGAAGAATCAAGTCGAATTATGAATTTAAGCCAAATTATATTACGGATAAGCCTCATATTCGCAGAATAGATTGGGAGGGGACTGTATCTAGAGATGTTTTGACGGCAAGCGCCCGGAATACGCTTGGTTCCATAATGACTATTATATCTATCCCGAATGATGTTCAGAAGGAATTGCTCAAACAAATGGTAATCGGACAGACCGATGGTAATCAACCAAGTCAACCCATAGAGTCTGTGCAAGCTGAGACGGAGGAAGAAGCCGAAGAATTAGAGCTAATTAAGGAAGACGTCATTGAGAAGTCCAATGAATTTATCAAAGATAAGATTGCTAAGTTAGACTGGGAGCAAATGCAGGAACTTGTTGCGGGCATCCTTAGAGGAATGGGCTACAAGACACGAATATCACCCAAAGGGCCGGACCGGGGAAGAGATATTTTTGCATCCCCAGATGGTCTAGGGCTTGAAGAACCCAGAATTATAGTGGAAGTAAAGCACCGTTCTGGCAGTATGGGATCTAATCAAATACGTAGTTTTACCGGAGGATTAAGAGTAGGAGATCGGGGGATTTATGTATCTAGTGGTGGATTCACAAAGGAAGCAAAATATGAAGCGGAAAGATCGAATATTCCTTTATCGTTAATAGACTTGGATCTGCTCGCGGAGTTAGTAACACAATACTATGATCAATTTGATTCAGAGACACGGACATTAATACCGTTAAGAAAAATATATTGGCCGTTATAAATTTGAATGTTTTTCTATATAGACATTCTTTTGAAGAAGAGCAAGGCCTTCTAAGCGTTATTTGTCTCCATGGATATTGCACGTAAGCCAGAGTTTGAAAATTGGGAGGATAAAGTTTCTTTAAAGCAATCTGTTGTTTATGAACTTTTATATCTACAGGGACTTAAGGATGGCATGCAGCTTGCTAATGCATTTGCTCCTTCTGTTCTCTCGGATTAAGACGGAATTACAAGGTATACGTTAACTATATGTTGGGGCTGTCCATGCGACAGTCCTTTTTCTTATATGCATGATTGGAAGGAATACATTCCCATATTGTCGAATTACCAAATATATTGTAAATCCAGATGACTACGTATTGCTTATTTGTCATTGAAAGACGAAAAACTACAATGGAGAAATTAAAGGTAAGCGGACGGATCAACAATGGTTAGTGGGTAACCGTTACAAGATGTATAATCCACTAAAGCAAAACTATGGCTATATTAAGGCCTCAATTACAGGTTGAATCGATCTATGACCAACTGAGCCAAGCAAATATTACAGACTCAAAGATTCGCAAACTTCATGTAAAAAAATATGACTACTAGAAATCGTTAACTAGTCTTGGAGGTCAACATGCCATTACCGGAATCAGTCACGCAGATTTTCAAGCGTAAGCAAAAATCATACAAGATGGTCCTGATCCTATCCTTGATCGAAGAGCTGCGAGCCTTTCATCAGGAGCGCGTATCGTATGATCACGTGAAGCAGCGGTTTCTTAACTACTTTATAGCTGAACAGGATAGTGGAAACCGGGTAGATCTGCCACCAGGTCGAGAACTATGGAGTGATGCACCCAAAAGCCAGCTGAAAGATATTATTAACAGTCCAATTAATGCGCTCTCGCATATTTTGTTTGTGAACTCGGAGGATAACACCATAGGTTTTCATAGCCAGATTCAAAGACAGCTAGGGGAAGAGGAGCTATCGCAATTAGAGAGACTAGCTAATGACGAACTCCAGTCTTATAATGCCGCTTTGCAGCATTTCTCTTTGCAAGGTTATCTGGAGAAGATCATGGCGGAGTACACTTCTGCCAAAAAAGAAACCTTTGCAAGTCATGCACTAGGTACGTTATTTCGTCAGACACTTCCTTCTGAGCTCAAAGCGTTACCATTCTTAGATGATCAATATAAAATTCAAGGTTCTGTTGGTCAAGGGAATTGGGCAACAGTTCCTTGGCTTGCAATACTGGATAAGCGGATCACGGAAACGACTCAGCGTGGGGAGTATGTTGTGTATCTGTTTGCTGAGGATATGAGTGCTGTCTATCTTACTTTTAATCAAGGAGTGACGGCGCCTATTCAAGAGAAGGGGCGTAGAGAAGGTTATGCCTATCTGCGATCTCGAACACAAGACATACAAGGGCTCCTTTCACTGAACCATATGAATAAGGATGATAATATACACCTGGTAGATAGTGGTCTAGGTCAAGATTATCAGGTGTCTACTATCGCTTACATCAAGTATGAAAGAGGAGCCGTTCCGAATGACGAGCAACTAATCCAAGATCTCGAGAATGTGATGGAAGATTACCGTCTATATGTGGACACTGTGACTTCTACAGGTAATGTAGCTGATAATGAGGAAGTGGAAGTAGTGACGCAAGAAGCTGCGCCCTTACAGGATGAACAAGTAACAGGTATCCTCCACCAAATCCAATCCCACATCCGCCGCAAAGGTTTCTTCTTCCCTGAGCACCTTATTGAAAACTTTTACCTCTCACTAAAGACTAAGCCTTTTGTCATTCTGGCAGGCATATCGGGCACGGGAAAGACTCGGTTGGTGAAGCTGTTTGCTGAGGCTCTTGGTGCAACGGGAAATAACGGCCAGTTTACCTTGATCCCAGTGCGGCCGGATTGGAGTGATCCTGCGGATCTGCTGGGGTACAAGGATCTTTCGGGCAGGTTCAAACTGGGTCCGCTTACGGAAGTATTAGTAGAGGCGCGGAAGCCGGAGAATGGACATAAGCCATATTTTATCTGTATGGATGAGATGAACCTGGCGCGGGTAGAGCATTATTTCAGTGACCTGTTAAGTGTGCTGGAAACGCAGGACTGGCAGGAGGGGAAGATCCAGACACAGGATCTCATATCTTCTACCATGCTGGATACGCCTGAGGATCAAGTGAAGTTTGGCAGCCTCGGTATCCCGGAGAATGTGTTCTTAATCGGGACTGTGAATATGGACGAAACGACACATCCTTTTAGCAAAAAGGTACTGGATCGAGCCAATACAATAGAATTCAATTATATTAATCTGCAGCAGTATCCGGATTTGGGTGTGCAGGTAGAGACGGATGATCCCGCTGATCTTGCCGAACTGAATCATCTTTTTCTGCGCTCCGATTATTTGCAGCTAGTGGATGCCTATGATGCCAACAAGGAGCTAGTTGTTCGGACGACAGAGAGATTGGTTAAGATCAATGCTCTGCTTGAGGATGTCCTTGCTCATGTAGGTTTCCGGGTACGCGATGCGATTTGCTTCTATATGATCTATAACGAACGGTACAAGCTGATGAGTGAGGAAGAAGCTTTTGACTGGCAACTGCTGCAAAAGATACTGCCGCGCATTCAAGGGAGCCATTCATCGGTTCGCCGGGTATTGTTGAACTTGATGAAAGAGGCTCTGAGTACCAGATCTGGTGTTACAGTAGACTTCCCAGCTTTTATGGATGATGCTACTCCGCTGTATATGAGATGGGCTGCTGGACAAACTCCCCCTACGGCCAAACATCCACAAAGTGCGCGTAAATTGGCTTTTATGCTTAGGAGGCTGGAGGAAGATGGATTCACCTCATACTGGCTCTCTTAATCAGGCGGTAGAATTGCTCCGTGTAGAAACGGAGCTTTTTACGCTTTTTCTGCAAGGACGGCCTTATCATCCTACGGTGGAGACCTTGCAGCTTCATCGTTCTTCTAGTCAGGAGTGGGTGAATGCGCAGCTTGGGCTTGTTTGCTCCGAACGGCTTGGTAAGGTTCAGATTAAAGTGTTTTCCCCTGAAGTCCACGGAATGGTGGACTGGCAGCCGGGGGAGTCTGTTTTTCCTTGTTTTTATGAGACACAGTCGTATGAGCTGGTGATCCAGAGGAAGACCGCTGCTAACCTCTCTTTTTATCATGACAATGTGCTGCTTCGGCAGGCAATTAAGCCCCTAGGTGAGTCTATTCTTGCGGGTGTGCTGAACTTTGGGAATGAGGTCGGTTTGACGGAATGGGAGATCCGCAGTTCGGGACAGGCTTTGCTGCGGGTAGAGATGGAGATCTTCCCCTCTAAAATGGATTACAAGCTGGATTACCAGAATATTTTAAATGAAGTGAATGAGCAGATTTATAACTTGGCTTTTGATTTTTTGCGCAAAACCTACCAACTAACAGGCTTGCGGGAGACGCAGCATCAGAGCCTGACGGAGTTTTTCACCATACTTCAGCATGTGTTTAGACAGCTCTTGGATGCCGTTGAGCGGATTAACAAGAATCCCAATTACGCTCTGCTTCAGGACCGCCGACTAGTGGATGCTAATCGGGTCAAAAAGGCAGGAAGAGAGAACATCCGCGAGCTCGCGAAGCATCCCGAACGATTAAGAGAAGACATGAACCATGGATTCTTGACCATCGGCAGCCGAAATTACACAGCCACACATTTAATGGAGACACGAAGACGCCTCGCCTATGATACTAATGAGAATAGGTTCATCCGCTGGATGCTGGAACGCATTCATGGAAAGCTGAAAGAGCTCAAGGGTCGCTGGAAGATTAAAAACCGAACCCCAGATCCATTACTTATAAAAAGGTTAGACAACATGCTCACTCAACTAGAGCGGGTGCTCAAGATGGATTTTTTGCGTGAGGTTGGAGTACTGAGGCAGATGTCCGTTACACTGGTGCTGCAGATGGCCCCTGGATACCGCGAGGTCTATCGCTGTTATCTAATGCTGCTCAAAGGCTTGTCGATCCAAGGTGATCTGCTGCGCCTGTCTATGAAGGATGTCGCGCAGCTCTATGAATACTGGTGCTTCCTCAAGTTGAATCAGCTTCTGGGTCAGAAGTATAAGCTGGTGAAGCAGGATATTATTAAGGTGAATCGGAATGGTATTTTTGTTACACTTGACCGCTCGCAGAGCGCTAAGATGGTGTACGAGAATCCAGTTAACGGAGAGCAGTTCATCCTGTATTATAATGCGATTCCTAGCTCGGATAAGGCACCGACGCTCAATCAGCGTCCGGATAATGTGCTGACACTGAAGAAGAAGGATGCTGGCAAAATCAAAGAGTATAAGTATGTTTTTGATGCGAAATACCGATTAAATCCGGCTTATGAAGGGACTTCCTATCACCGCACTTATAGGCAGCCTGGTCCTGAAGAGGATGACATCAACACCATGCACCGTTATCGGGATGCCATTGTGTATCAGGAGAAGGGATCGGAAGAATATGAGCGAAGCATGTTTGGCGCCTATGTTTTATTCCCCTACCCGGATGAGGAGCGGTATAAGACCCACCGATTCTACAAAAGCATCGAGCTATTGAATATTGGCGCTTTGCCATTCCTACCGAATTCTACAAGCCTAGTGGAGCGATTCTTGGATGAGATTATTCAGGATAGTCCGGAAAAAGCTTATGAGCGTTCCACCCGTCCGCGCGGCACGAAAGAATACTATGCCAACCAACTCGCGGGCAAAAATGTGCTTGTTGGTTCTGTCCGGGGACCCGAACAAGTGGAGGTGGCGCTGCGGAAAGCTTTTTATCATATGCCGTTAAGGAATCTTGCAAACCAGAAGATCCTAACGCAAATTGAATACGTAGCGATGTGCCAATCCCGTAAAAAGTTCATTGATCCTGCAAAAACGGGGATTCACTGGGTAGGGAAAGTAGCGGATTGGAAGGTGCTGCGGCGTAATGAGATTAAGGAGGTTCCTTGTCGGCCGGGTACAGAAGAGGACCTTTATGTACGATTTACGGTTGAGGAATGGGAAGGAATTATGTCTCCTATCATGCTAGGTGGTCAAGGAATACAAACGGTGCTCTATACTAGTAAATATATTATGGATCGTGCCTTAGAGATTGCGGAGCTTCGCCTGGAAACGGAGAGTGACCTTCGTGAATGGCGTGAGAAGCGCCGAAAGGGCAGAGTGAAGGTGAAGTTGGATCATGAGCAGTATGTGGACTTAGGGAAGGTTGTTGAAGTTCGGAATATTTAAGGTTAGTGAAAATGTAGTAAGGTGAACGAAAACATCATCGAACTCAAGCTGAATCATACGTAAGTGGAATTGGCTATAGTGTAGCTAGCACGAATACTTTAAGTATTCGTGCTAGCTTCTGGTTTTGAAGTGATGGTGTATAATTCGCAAAATGTGCTAAAAGAGGTATACTCCGGTGAATTATTGTTTTTTTGGTTCGTGACAGATTAAATTGGAAGATTAGTGCTGTGAAAATTATAAATGAAATGAAAGAGAATTTCATTTGAACAATTGAAGTACATAAATTATGAAATTAATTGTAACGCAGAGATTCTCCCCTTTTTTACCTCCCTATATCCACCTCGCAATTCTAGTATCAACGCTTTCGCGGATAACACTCTTTTACCGCCATTGTTTCGTCCACTTGCCTATAAGCTCGCCGAAACATCAGCTGACCTTGTTCATAATAGATTTCCCCTTATCCCACAAATTGGGTTCGAAGTTGCTGTATCTTCTATTGAATGAATGTTGAAAAAAGCCGCTGGCTTCCGCGTTTTTTACTCACTATCCACAATTATCAAAACATTTTGTTAATGCTCCGCCCGTTTTTCCGTATTAACATATGTAAGTTTCTTCACAACAAATTGCGCAATTTGTTTAGCTTTTCGATGAAGGTGAGGTGGAAGGAGGGTGGAGATGGAGGTTATTCAGGGTAAAGTGGAGCGTTACATGAATACCGAAAGATCACGTGAAGCTATCATGTCCAAAGAGGAATTTACCCGGATGTATGATACGTACTACCAACGTGTTTACAAATATATCTGTTATCGGATTAATAACCACCACGCGGCAGAGGACATATGCAGTCAGGTGTTTGAGACTGTGATGTGTAAGTATTATAGTTTTTCACAAGAAAAATCGAATTTTGAGGTGTGGCTGTTTGCCATTGTAAGAAATGCTGTGACGGATTACTTTCGGGCGCAGAAGAAAAGAAGCTATACCTCACTGGATTCGTTGCTGGAGCTTATATTTCCCAAGCCGTCTCCTGAGGAGCTGGCGATCCGTGAGGATAATAATCAGGCACTATTCAAGGCGCTCTCCAAGCTGCGTGAGAAAGAACGCAATATCATTGCAATGAAATATGGGGCTGGGCTGAAAAATTCCGAAATTGCACAGATCATGGGAGTTAGTGAGTCCAATATCGGTGTCGTAGTATATAGAAGCTTGAAAAAACTGCATATTTCCTTAAAGGCAGGAGGGTTCAAAAATGAATAAGAAAGATGATCTCACCAAATTCAGCAAGACCATAGAACGGCTTGAGAATGCCGAACAGGACAGCACTACCGCCAAAGAAAGAATCTATAACCGCTTGATATACAAATTGGACCATGGGGCTCTTAGCCCCCAATCAGAGATAAAGGACGGGATAACGATGAAAAAAAACAGCTGGAGAAATGCAATAGTGATTGGCAGTGCAGTAATTTGTCTGGGTGGAGCATTCTCTGCAACCTCCTATGCACAGGATATGTTCCAGTCGATCATGGCAAAGTTTGAAGTGGGAAATCTCGAAATCACACAATACGATAAGGAAATCCCATCGGCAACACAGTCAATGACTCCATCTGAAGATGCCCAAGGTGGGGAGAATGCGGTCATTGAATTGCCGGTTGCAGCTAAGTTGAGTCTAGATGAAGCACGTGCAGCACTTGGCATGAACTTCCCGGCACCCGATTGGATGGGAGACTATGAGTTTGTGAATTGTGTTCTTCAGGGGACCAGCATGGTTGAAGTGCAGTATAATTCCGGTGAGAATGCTGTGAATTTTCTAATCTCCAAGGGCGGGGACAATGGGATCAGCACTACGGAAGAAGTGAAGACAGAAGTAATTAACGGGACTAAGGTTTATTATGCAAATGGAATTGTGATTTGGGAAGAGGATGGCTATACAGTAGAGTTGTATTCCCAAGTAGACTTTGACCAAGCTACACTAGGGAAAATCATTGATAGCTTTAACATTGGTGCTCCTGTTCAGCCTTTAGAGCAAGGTCAAGTGAAGGAGAACTCGCAAAAGAATGGCGCAGCAGTTGCAGCTCCGGCTCCGGCTCCGGCTCCGGCTGTAGATTCAAAATAAAAGACTTACTCCGGGCAGCAGCAGCCTATAGTTACACACAGAAGACGCGAGGGGATTAGTCCCCTGAGCGTCTTCTTTTTTGAGCACACTTTTATAGAACGTTCCCCAACCATTGCCACCCCCCAAAAACAAAAGTATAATTGATAATGATTATCAATTGATGAATGAATAAAGAGTTAAGTGCATTTATATAAGCAGTAAAGAGGTGACAGAATGCAAAAACAATCGCAGAAGACAGATTTAACTGAAGTTAGAAGATATATAGAAGAGAATTTCACGAAGCACTTGTCTTTAGCACATTTAGCTAATCTTTCTGGACTTAGTTCCAGTTATTTTTCCTCGGCGTTTAAACAGGAATATATACAAAGTCCAATGGAGTATGTTACCCAGCTGCGGATTCAAAAGGCTAAACAATTATTGCAGAAACAAGACGTTCGCTTGAAGTTTATAGCAGAGGCTGTTGGATATAGTGATGAGTTCTATTTTAGCCGAGTGTTCAAAAAGGTTGAAGGGATCTCGCCAACGATGTATTCCAGCCAGCAAAAATCTCATATCGGTGTTGTAACTGGGAATATGATGGGGTATCTACACGCGGCAGGGATCATCCCGTTTGCTGCACCTTTAAGTGCAAAGTGGACACCGTACTACTATAATTTGTGGGCGCAAGAAATCGAGCATAAGGTAACCTTGACGCAAAACAAAAATTACTGCAGCCCCAATGAGCTATTGCATTTGCCAATTGATCTTCTTATTTCTCCCAAAGATTTGTCGTCAGAGCTGGTAAAACGGATAGAGGATCATTTTCCAATCTATTGGCTGGATGATAAGCAAGATTGTTTAGTAGCCTTAACTGAACTTGCTGCCCGACTAAATAAACAAGAAGAAGCGAAACAGTGGATCACACAGTATAGGGCAAGATTGGAAGACGTTCGGCGCAGGTTAGACTGGACCTCTACACCACCTAAAGTTCTAGTTATACGTATCTATCAGCAGCAAATCTTTGCTTATTGTAATACAGGCATTCAGCATCTTTTATTTCAGGATTTGGGAGCGGAATCTAGTTATGAGCAGCCCGGTCTATATAATACTGAGATTACTTTTGATGAATTAGGTAAATTGAAGGTAGATAAGCTGTTTACGATTATCTGCCCCGATGATGAGTCACGAGCAACATGGCATCATTTGCAGAGAGAGGTTGGGTTCAGACAGTTAGAGGCTATTAAGCAGCAACAAATCTATGTTATTCACTCCGATCCTTGGTTTGAATATTCGCCTGTAGCTTTAAAGCGGATGCTAGAGGAAGTTGCAGTAATGATGATACCTTGAAAATGTACATGTCTAATCATAAGATGTTACATGGTCAATGCGTCCTATCTCTTATACACTCAATACTGAGAATGATTATTATTGAGAATATAGGAAAGAGGGAAGGTCTATCATGAAGGGGTTTAATACAAAAACAATAAGTTATGTTGTAATGGTTGGTTTATTATCCATTCTACTAACAGCTTGCGGCGGCAATAATACAGCTAATCAGCAAGCAACAGATACTCCAGTAACAACCAGTGAAGCGAGTGCAACTGCAACCGATGAACCCGCTGTACAAGAAACGGAAGTAGCGGCTAGAGATGCGTTTGTAGTAACAGACCAAGTAGGCAATACAGTAAACATTCCGGGGACTGTACAAAAGGTGTATGCCCCTGGTCTAGAGGATTACTTAGTTACCCTTGGTGTAACCCCAGTAGCCCAATGGTCCACGGGTGAAAGACCGCAGCAGTATCTACAGGATACGTTAAGTGGTGTAAAAGAAATCAGCTTCGCTAATGGTGTTCCCTCTCCAGAATCTGTAGTAGATTTGGAGCCGGAATTAATTATATTCCCCACTGCTTTTTATGCACAAAATGGTGTTTATGAAAACTACTCGCAAATTGCTCCAACTTACGTGTTTAAGAATGCACTCGGCAATGTAGTGGAGGCCACAGAAACGATTGCGAAATTGCTAGGTTTAGAGGATAAAGCAACAGAAGCTATTGCTGCTTACAATACAAAGCTAGAAGCAACTAGAGCACAGTTAGCCAGCGTTTCTGCCGGTAAAAAAGCAATTTATATTAATGCGAATGCCCGTGCGATCTTTTTAGTGGGTAACTTCCATTACGGGGGTTATGTGCTGAGTGAGCTAGGCTTTGCTCAAAGTGCTCTTGTAGAAGGAGAAATGTCCGCTGATATTTCGCTGGAAATGTTGTCTGATTTAGACGCTGATTATATCTTTATTAACGATAATGATGGTCTGGGAGATGCTTTCCTGGCAGACATTAAAGCTAGTCCTTTATGGAAGGCGCTGCCTGCAGTTCAAGCAGGTAAAGTGTTCGAGGTGGATGGCGATCACTGGAGATCCAGTGGATTAATTGCTTATCAAAAAACGATGGACGATATTGTAGCGTTCCTGCTGCCATGATTATCAAACCGTACGTAAAACCAAACTATGAAACGATGTTGATCACGAGTAAAGCTAATCATAAGGACTATGAAATTTTTATTGCCAAACCTTTGGATGAGCCTGCAAAAGATGGCTACGGTGTCATTTATGTTCTTGACGGTAATGGACTTTTTGAAACCGCAGCAGAAATCACCCGATTGCTGACGCGTAAGCCTAAAGGCTATCCACCCGCGATTGTTGTTGGCATTGGTTATCCTGGGGGTGAGGCGTTTGATACCGTGCGTCGAACCTATGATTTAACCATGCCAGCCGAGCTCGCGAATTTACCGAAACGTCCCAACGGGGAGCCTTGGCCAGCATTTGGCGGGGCAGATGAGCTGCTAGCTTTTTTTGAAAAAGAGTTAATGCCAGCCATTGCCCAGCGGTTCGTTATCAATAAGCAGAAGCAAGCATTGTTTGGTCATTCCTTTGGCGGATTATTTGTTCTGCATGCGTTGTTTACACAACCCACCTTGTTCTCACATTATATTGCAAGTAGTGCTTCCATCTGGTGGAATGATTACGCACTTTTAAAGGAGTATGAGAATTTTAAAGCTGATTTACACAGCAATACGCTAAGTCAGTTACCTAAAACGCTTATGATTGCCGGTGGGGAAGAGCTGGATTATATGGTCAAGGATAGCTTGGATTTATGTAACAGCATGATGGCCTTACACCTTCCAAGCTTTGAAGTAAGCTGGGCATTGCTTGAGCAAGAGGAGCATGTGAGCGTAATCTCGGGTGCGATTAGTCGGGCCGTCAAATTTTTGCTTACCACATCCTCTGACTTAAGTTAGATAGAAATCATATTCGTTTGCATCTGAGCTGGCCCTTGGCTGGCTCTTTTTGTAAAGTGAAGGGAAAGGGTTGGAAACATTGGCCGCAAATGTTCAGAAATCATCACTAGCAGGAGAAAAAAAGTTCTCCTTTTTATTATTGCTAATCCTCATGCTCCTCCTATTAATAGGCGTATTAGTGCTTGCTATGGCCCTTGGCGCGAAAAAAATACCCTTCGCAGATGTATTCATGTCGATCATCGCTTTTGATGATAAGGCGTCTACTCATCAGGTGATCCAGTCGATTCGTTTACCCCGGGTACTTGCCGCTATGGCAACAGGCGCTGGATTTGCAGTAAGTGGAGCGATTATTCAAGGGATTAGTCGCAATCCTTTAGCCGATTCGGGGATTCTTGGATTAAATGCTGGGGCAGGGGTCACGTTAGTTATTGCTATGGTTTTCCTGCCGACGATTTCATTCACAGGTACACTTTGGCTCTGTATTCTAGGTGCGGGATTGGGAGCGGGTTTAGTCTTTAGTGTGGGTTTATTAAGTAAACGAGGCATGACGCCTATTCGGCTTGTATTGGCGGGTGCTGCCATCTCTGCTATGCTAACTGCCCTAAGTGAAGGAATAAGTATCTTTTTTTCAGTGGCTCAGCAGGTGGCTTTTTGGTATGGAGGAGGTTTAAGTGGCATTAGCATGGCCCATCTACAGCAAATGTTGCCTTGGATGCTTCTTGCGCTATTACTTGCCATCGTAATTTCAAAGTCGATTACTATACTTTCTGTAGGGGATGAGACAGCGGAAGGGTTAGGCGTTAATATAAAACTTATCAAAAATCTTTCGCTTTTAGCCGCATTTATGTTAGCTGGGATTTCATGTGCTTTAGCCGGATCTGTAAGCTTTGTGGGCTTAATTGCTCCTCATTTGGTACGTTACATAGTGGGTGTGGATTATCGTTATATTATTCCATTATCCGCAATTCTGGGAGCCACCCTTGTTGTGCTTGCTGATTTAGTGGCACGAATCGTAAATGCCCCTTATGAAATACCTGTAGGTGCTGTAATTGCGGTTATTGGTGTTCCGTTCTTTCTATATTTGGCTCGTAAAGAAAGGCGGGAGCTATAGTGAAGCTAAGATGGAAGTTTATAATTATAGCAATCATTTTACTGCTAGGCTTTATATATAGTGTATCTACTGGTCAAAGCAGCTTAAGCTTACAAGAGTTATGGCAAACCGTATTGGGAAATGGAACACCGAGACAGGAGCTTGTACTTTTTCAGTTCCGTATTCCACGTATGATCTTGGGTTTTCTAGTAGGTGGCGCGTTGGCAATAGCAGGAATGCTGCTGCAAGCCATAAGCCGAAATGCGTTAGCAGACCCGGGTATACTGGGGATAAATGCTGGTGCTGGATTATCCATGATGTTATTTTTACTCTTACAAAATAGCTCAACCGGCTTACATACTTATGTTCAGCCACTGTATGCTTTATTGGGCGGATTTATCGTTGTCGCTCTATTATTTATGCTTTCTTATGATCGTAATCAAGGCATTATTCCCATTCGATTAATTTATACTGGTATTGCTGTTGCGGCTGCGATTAGTGCATTTATGATTGTGTTAACCTTCGTACTAGATCCTTCGCAATATCAGATGATTAAGGTGTGGCTGGCAGGGAACATAGGGAATAGTAATTGGAGCCACGTGTATGCTATGCTGCCTTGGTTACTTCTTATTGTGCCTTTATTAATTCGGAATCATCTTATATTGGATGTACTAAGGCTTAACGATCCTGTAGTCATTAGTTTAGGGGTATCTCTAAATAAGTATCGCGTTTGGTTTTTAGTATGTAGTGTATTATTGGCGGCACCAGCGGTTGCTGTCAGTGGGAGCATTGGATTTGTAGGACTAGTAGTTCCACATTTAGTTAGACGACTCTTTCGTGGCCATAAAATAATGATTCCCGCATGTTTATTAATCGGTGGCGGATTAGTTGTTATTGCAGATGCGCTTGGTAAAATGGTAGTAGCCAATACTGAAATACCAGCAGGAGTAATCGTGGCTTTAATCGGTGCTCCATACTTTTTATATTTATTGATTAAAAGTGAATAACTGAAAAAAGCTATTGTGTGATTGGTGCTGGAAATAAAAAAAGAATGCCTTGATTATGCTATAATCCAAGGCATTCTTTTTTATATCGTTTTCGTGTTCAGCTTTTCTAAAAGAACTTTCCACCAGTGTATAGATTGCTCAAGTTGAGAAGCGTAGTAGCTTTCCATGAAATCTACACTTTCACGAGTGGAGCTATCTACATCTATTTGCTGGTAGATTTGATTTAATTGATCTTTTTTTATAAGTGACTGTTCAATTTTCTTCTCGATAATCGGGATCACTTTATCAGTCTCTACAAAACGAAGATTCACAAGAGCGACAATCATATCTGAAATAGATTCTGCATCTTCTATTACCTTATAAATTTTGAGCGGGAGCTGCTTACGCCCTTTATGGGTAATGGAAAACACCTGTTTGTCTGGACGATGTTCTTCTTTGATGATCTCTACCTGTTCAACTAAGCCCTGTTTCGTAAGAGATTCAAAGTGATAATACAGTTTGCTTTCAGATAGATTGAGCAATTTATCAAAAGGAATAGGGGTGGATAGTTCTTTTTTTAATTTATAAGGATAATTATTTTCATCCATTAACTTACTTAAGATATAAATTTGAATTGACATCACAGAACCCACTCCTAATTGTTGGCTAAACTCTATCTTACCAAACCTAGGCGGTTATTTCAGCTGTATTTTTAACTTCAACGGGCAGTATAGTTTCTTTAGTCAAAGGTACAGGTTTATGAACAAACCGGACGATTACAATGTTAATCATCATAGCCCCGGCAAATACGCCTGCTAATCCCCATAAGAAGGGTGCTGGACTAATAGAACCAAACATTTGTGCCAAATAAGCTTGCACAGAATAATACATCGGGGTGATGCGGCCGAACCAATCGTATGGTGTATACATCATATCACGAGGCATGGTAGCACCATTGGCGATGGTTTGCATGAGCAGGATTGGAATATTTAAGACCATACCGCCTTCGCCAACTAGGAAGACCATAATCGCACACACGTTGAATGCAGCCATATACATTAGAATTTGTTGAGCAGCAACTGGTAACAGTAAGGATAGGTCTACATCTGCAACAGAGAAGGCAATGGTTAAAGCAACGACTGTTGATAATACAGCGATTAATAAAGCTGTGAATTGAACGAACATAAACAGTTTTGTCTTGCTTGCTTTCCCGCGGTTCGCTTTAAAAGAAGCAACTAATTGCATGGAGGCAATCATTGCCCCAACATAACCAGCCATAGTTAAGAACATAGGTAACATGTTGTTGTGCATGCCGTCCGGAACATCATTGATGACAACATAATTCCCGACATAGCTATTTTCAATTTGTGTAGCCATTGCGGTGGCTTGTTCTTCTGGTACGTTAAAGTTCATTAACACACCTTTTGCGGTTTGCTCTGAGAAGTTCGCGCTTAATTGTTTGTTAATTTCTCCTACAACGGAAGACATGGCTGAAGATACCATGGTGGCAGAAGCTTCGTTGACTGTGAAATCAATACTTGCGGATACCTTACCGCTTTGAACGTTGGCTGAAAATTCTTCTGGAATATGGACAACTAGAGCTAACTTATTATGTTCTAATTCATCCATCGCTTTTTTATTCGATACATCGGTTTTTATCGTTTTGAATGGTAAACTCTCCGAGAACTGACTCGAAATCTGAGCCCCATATTGACCTGCATCATCATTGACAATAGCAATTTTTAAATCATCCATGTTCCCTGGAAGTGCTGTATACCCTGGTAAGAAAATACCAAGCATCGCAATGGCATAGAACACACCCATAAAAATAGAACCAATGGCCCCTTTGGACTTCAAAAACTGTGAAAACTTCAACTGTATTCCTTCTTTCTTCTAAATAACACTTTTATTTTAGTACTCCAATTAAAGTACTTTTAACTGAGTGAGATTTATAGTACGATAATTCATTAGAAATGTCAAATTTAAGATACAATGGGTAAGTAGTGAATGATTAAAAAAATGAATAACTGAAGGGACTTCGAATATGAACAAGGTTATTGTAATTGGTGCAGGCATATTAGGGGCTTCAGCAGCTTATCAGCTAAGTAAGTTAGGTGCTGAGGTCATCATTATAGATCGTAAGGATGTTGGACAAGCAACGGATGCAGCAGCAGGGATTATTTGTCCATGGTTGTCTCAACGCAGAAACAAAGCATGGTATCGTCTTGCTAAAGCGGGTGCAAGCTTTTATCCGGCACTTATTCAAGAGTTGGAAGAGGCTGGAGAAACCGAGACTGGATACGCAAAAGTAGGAGCGATATGTATTCATGAGGATTTGAAAAAGTTACTCGCGATGAAAGAAAGAGCGGAGCTGCGCAGAGAGGACGCCCCTGAAATAGGGGAACTTACGATGCTGACGGATCTTGAAGCGCAAGAGAAGTTTCCATTATTGTCGGAAGGTTATCATGCGCTGCATGTATCTGGTGCAGCAAGAGTGAACGGACGTGAATTACGTGATGCTTTGCTAAGAGCGGCACAGCGTAATGGTGCGCAAATGATTGAGGGCGATGCTATTTTAGAGCATGCTGATCATGAAATTAAAGGGGTTAGCGTAGGAGAACAGACATTCACAGCGGATGAAGTGATTGTGTGCGCAGGGGCTTGGTCTAACGCTTTGCTTCATCCGCTTGGGATCATGCTCCAGGTGCGTTATCAAAAAGCTCAAATTATGCATTTGAAGCTTGCTCAACAAGCGAGTACAGAGCAATGGCCTGTGGTAATGCCGCCTACAGATCAATATATCCTTGCGTTTGCGGATCAAAATATCGTGGTAGGTGCTACTCACGAAAATGATGTCGTAGGTTATGATACTGCTGTAACCGCAGGAGGAATGCAAGAAATATTAAATAAAGGTTTGCAAACGGCTTCCGGTCTTGCGGATTGTAGCCTAAATGAGATAAGAGTAGGGTTCCGTCCTTTTACTGCAGATTTTCTTCCCGTGTTAGGCAGGGTTCAAGGATGGAATAAACTAATTGTTGCTAATGGACTAGGGTCATCCGGATTAACGATGGGACCCTTTCTTGGTGAGCAGCTAGCCAAGCTGGCCATGAATCAACAGGTAGATATTCAGCTTGAAGACTATGCATTAGAGCATGCGATTAATTGATTAGAACGAGCACGAATGGAGGGGAAGTCCAAACATTCACCGGAGTCACGCACTTACCTTAATAGAAAAATCTTAACTTCAACTAATATAGCGAAGGTTTTTTTTATCCTTTATACTGAAAAGACCAATTAATCTTCCTAGGAGTTGTCTAACGAATCATGATAAAGAAAGAAGTCGCGCATATACGCAAGCAATTTAAGCTGGATCACGATTTAATGAGTATTTACGATATTCTCAACGTGTATATTATGAAGGAAAGCAACGAGATCTATCATTGGGAGCGCCAGCCATTTGGAATGGTGGACAGAGAGAAGCAGGAGCTGTATATGGGCAATTTCAAAAAACTCCTGACCGGTGAACTGGATCAGAAATTGTTCGAGTTAAAGTTTCAAGCGGAAGCGGAGGAGCCAGCGCAGGTGATGCTTCATCAAGCTTTGGTGACAGGGGATCCGGATGAATGGCAGGACCTGATGCTGCTGTTGGTGGACAGAATGATGGCGGATACTCATTATGAACGGGATACGGTGATCACTTTCGTTCGCGGACAGTATTTCCGCCCGACTAAAGATAGAAACGATGAAGCTGAGGAAAGTGAGAAAAATGAACTATTCGCGCATCCTTTTATTCTATGCAGCGTGAATTCCACGGAGAAACAACGGAAAGCTCTCTTGTTTGATTACGTGGAGCGGGAGTTCAAGTACAATGTCATTGTAGATCCGATCGTCAAGTTAAGTACACCGGAGCAAGGTTTCTTTTACCCAAGCGTGACGGACAATTATTCCGATGTGAACCGCATTCTGTATTGTACGGGGAAATCGAACTTCCCGGATCCGCATTTTGTCGGAGAGGTCTTGAATGCCGAAAGATCCAATACGGCTCTGGAAGAGAGAGCTATATTCGAAGACATCGTGAAGGAAGTGGCGGGCGAACAGCTTGATGCAACCACTCTCGCACAGGTGTACGAGGAGATCCATCAGGTCATCGAAACCAACGACGATAAGGAAGAACCTCCAATGCTCGATTATAGAGATCTGGAACGTGTACTGACGGTAAGTGGCGTAGAGAACGTGACAATGGAAAAAGTGGAACGGGCGTTTGAAACGATCGTTGACGATAAGCATTATGAGATGAAGGCGAGCAGCGTAATGCCGAAATTCACTACCAAATCGATAAAGATCGATACAAAGGTAGCTACGATTTCGGTCAGCCCACAGGATTTAAAATATGTGAAGCAAGTGAATTATCATGGGAGACGCTGCATTTTGATTGAGGTTGACGAAGATGCTGTGATCGAAGGCTTCACACTTACTACAGAGAATCTTTAGACCGCTTCAACAATGTTATGGGCTATCCTTAAAGTCTTTGAACAAGACTAAGGATAGCCCAATTTGTTTTGTGTCAAATACGGTGATTAAAGATATAGGTGATATATTCTTTTGCGCTAGTATTAATTTCTTCATCGCTGGCTTGGAATGAAGCTCCAAAAACAGCAAAGTACGGTAGGGCTTCTGCACCTACATGTTTGGCACTGGCTTTAAAGGGTGCGATCACTTCGTCTACGGTAAAAGATACAGAGCCCTCTGGCTGATAATTTTCTTTTTTATCACCGATGGACAGGGCCAGCCCTAGCTCTTTCCCGTTAAGCTTGTCACCGTTTGATCCATAAGCCCATCCGTAAGCCAACACATCGTCAAACCATTTTTTTAATAGCGGCGGATAACTGTACCAATACAACGGGAATTGAAAGATCACATGGTCATAAGCTTCCATTAGATTTTGCTCTCTAGGAACATTAATATTCCAGTCAGGGTACTCCATATAAATCTCATGAAGGGTAATATCGTTGGGATATAATAGCAGTTCTTCTTTCCAGCGCTGGTTGACCCTCGAATTCTCAAGGCCCGGATGCGCCAAAATCACTAGTGTTTTCATGATGAATCTCCATTCTCAGGCCTATATTATTTATGAATATTATTATTATCTTGCAGGTTGTAAAAAAAGAAAATACACACAATAAAGTAAGATGGTTACTTCGAGGTGTGTACTGGACTCCGAAAAAAATATATGCAACAATGAAGTTTTGAGTAAGCTTAATTTGATCATTTGAATTACAGCGTAATATTCAGGGCATCTCACAAAAGGTTCTGATCCAGCAGCTTCGTGAACTTGAGAGGGATGGGCTTGTCAAAAGATTCGTGTACCAGCAGATGCCGCCAAAAGTTGAATACAGCCTCACGGAATATGGCGTTACAGCCAATAAGATCGTGGATGTTATGTGTTCTTGGGGAAAAGAAAATATAAAAATAAGACAAAGACGAGGAGAAGAGATCGTCTTGTTGGAGGATACATGTCCTGGAGCAAATTAAAGCAACAACTGGAGAGTTTTCTCTGTCCTGCGTTATCCGGCAAGGTTGAATATCGTGCAAGCAGTTACCGTTATTTACCTGATAAATCAGGGAGCTGTTATATTTCGGTAGATAAAAAGAACGTACTCAATATGAATGATAGAACTAGCTCAATCAGATGGTATCAGACGGAGCAGGAGATTAAGAATGATTCAGAACTCCAAATTCCTGTCCACCCTGAAGACATCGAAGCGGTTAGAAAAGATAGTAAAGGGAACATCCCGGAGGATCGTCTAATAGTCATTGCAAGAAGCAGAAAGATATCAGAAGTTGCAAAGGAGCTTTTGTCAGCACAGACCTCATTAAGTAAATCGAATTTTATCGTTATAGCTAATAAGTTTTTATCTACTTCTATAGAAGAAAGCTTAGAGAGCGATGATATCCTATTGAATATTCTGGCTTTAGTGGACAGACGGGTTGGGAAAAAGCGGATTTTAAACATGAGCGAGAAGATCCAGTTAAAGCATCCGATTGTGCAATATTTTTATGAACTACGTCGTAGTACATTGTGAATACAGGAGAGGAACCCATAGGATGAAACTGAAACAAATAAATGACTCTATTTATTATTTAGAAAATGTGAGAGAAACAGACAGACCTGTTTTGGGATATGTTTTAGGTGACAGCTTTTCAATAATGATTGATTGTGGCAATTCAAAATCGCATTTAGATGCCTTTATAAAGTGTTTAGATGATAACAATCTGCCACGTCCCAAATATGCTTTGATCACGCACGTTTGATAAGATGCACATAGCGGGGATTATTATCATGGAGAAGGTAAAATTGATCCAATAAAAATGAAAGAATATATTGAGCTTTTATCGACTCTTTCATTTACTACGTATATCCCAGGGCACGACGCCCCTATGAGCAAGGAACAAATCATTCCCTTGTTAAATAGATTTTGTGAGGTAAAGTAAAGGGGAACCGTATCATTAGGGCGAAATTTTGTGAACTGTTAATTAAGCAGGTTTAGCAACAGGGAGTATTTTTAACTCATCGATAGAATTAGGTAATACATGATATAATTGTCATAATGTTATCTAATAGGTGGTGAATATACTTTTGAAAAGAGCATCAACAGAAGAGTTATTGAAGTTTAAACAATCTTTAAGTCCACTTAAAAGAATAGAGGCTAAAGATGAAGTTGCAGCTACGGTAGAAGATTTACTGATTTTGAGCAAAGAACCTGTTTTGAATTTGGTAGAAAAGACGAAATTAAAAGAGAAGTTATCAGTAGAAGAGCAAATCGAGTATTTAAAATTTAAAGGCATTACTTTCAATTCCTATAATGAGTCATTAGCTAAAGAAATATTAACGGATCGAACTTACTATTATAAAGTTACTGCTTTCAGAAAGAATTTTAATAAAGATAGAGATAACAAATACACAAATGTTGATTTTTCAATTTTAAATGATTTAGCTACAATAGATATGCATTTTAGGTATTTATTTTTAAAGTTGTCTTTAGATATCGAACATAATATAAAATCTTTAATTATTCGCTTGATAACTGAGAGTGATGAAGATGGTTTTGAAATTATTGATGAGTATAAATTATTTGAGTTAGAAAGTTATAGACGAAAACTTATAACAAAAGAACTAACGCTTGAAGTAATCGAAAATAAAATGAAAAAATATGAAACTATAGATAAAAAGTTATTGGAGGCATTTAAGTCTCAAAGAGATTATAGCTATGATTTGATTGTTAAAAGGAAAAACAAACCTTCCATATGGGTACTCATTGAATTAATGTCTTATGGTCAATTATGTTTCTTTATTAATTTTTATGTTCAAAAAAAGAAATATAAATATAAAGAATTAAAACTGGCGAATAGCCTATTATTTGATTCGAAAAATATTAGAGATTCCTCTGCACATAGTAGACCTATTATTTTTAATATTGTAGGGCCTAATCAATTTTTAATATCTAATGAAAAGCATATAAAATTGCAAGTTCGAAATTATATAACTCAAAATTGTAATATGAGTGATTCAAGTACTAATATTCTACTTAGAAATCTTAAAACACATGATATTACTGCCCTACTGTATTTACATGATTATTATGTTAAAGGAAGAATTTCAAGAGTTGAACGTAAAAAAGAATTAGTAAGTCTCATTAAAAGATGTAGATTGAAGAAATCCTTTTATGAAGAACATTCTGAGTTTGGAGAGATAATGTACATTTTATTCAAACTGGTCAGAAATTATAAAGTGAAACCTTAAGATGTTATTGACTTGACTATTTTACAGTGGTAAAATTCAGTTTAGATGAAAGACCCTTCCGCAAGGTCGTCTGGAAAATAGGGTAACAGCTATTTCTAGATTAAAGGAATCAAAATCCTTGAAACAATTATTACTTGTGTAATTGTTTCAGGGATTTTTTAGTATCTAAATTATTTATAGAACTTAGCTTATCACTATCACGGAGAACCTTATCATAAGTAAGTGAGGTTTTGATTTGAAGGTAAAGAAGCTTACTCAAAATAATTAAATCTTGGGTAGGCTTTCTTTTGAGCTATCAGTAATTCAACTTAGTCCTACTGTGCTTGTAAAGTCTGAGCTCGCCATGTGGACATACTTGCTGAAGTAAGGGACTATCTTGGTACCTTTTAAACTTCGCCCTCGGATGATATGGGGAGCCTTATCACATAACAGCTTATTTTATTAGGCGACTTGTTAGGTATGAATTCGGTAGTGTACCGGACGCATGCCTTTTTGTTGTGCCTGATGGGGCAGTTCATAGGGGTTGGCTTATTTGCGTTTATTGGGAAGCAGCGTTACGATTAATCATAAGCAGCCTTGCTTCAAACCCCTCCTGAGCTATTAGAAATCTTAGACGAATTATACATCGATGGCTGGGGACATGTACAGAAAGGGAAACAGAAATGGATAAGAAAATAAGCGTAGAGAATCTAAAACTGACACCACAAAATGATACTTATTATATTGCTTGGAGTATCGGAGTCGATAAGAAGTATAAAAAGCATATGAAAAAAGAAATAAAGAGCCAACTCACAGACGTTCTAGGATCCATGACTCAAAATAATGCTGTGGAGGATATTTCAGTTTACAGTCATAACAAAACAGCCGAAAAACATGGAGAATTCATTATATGGGATTATCTTATCCTAATGCAGATCAAGGAAAAAGAAGATGCCGAAATCATTTTACCTACCTTGAAAAATGTGAATATACCTTTCGTGCTTGAAACAATCCGTATGGAGTTACTTGTAACTACACCAAACAGTACGTACCCTACACCAGGGGAAGGCGCGCGAAAACGGCATGTAAAGCCATTTTATGCAATTGAATATGTCGATGTTCAGCCTAATCATTTAGATGAATTCCGGGACATAATGATTAACAATAACGGACCGGCAATGAAGTACATAATGGAGGAAGCGAGATGGTGTCATAATTTTTATGCATTAGAAACGCTGACTGTCTTCTATCATAATTCAAGTTATCCTACTTGGAATCAGATTCATGTCATAGGTTTGTATTTGGAATCAATTTTTCTATATAAAAAAGATTTCTCAAAAGGGCTGGCACTGACCCACAGCATTTCATTTGAAGAAAACTTTGCGCAGTTAAAGAAGATAAGAACCATGTTATATAAAACGATCGGGAGAAAGATGATCTAGAATAGACCAATGGATAAATGGATCAAACCCACCCCGTAAACTCCAAAATAGACGCTTTAGCGGATTGTGCTTCGGATTGTGCGCCTTTACGCCATTGTTTAGGTGACTCACCCATAAGCTTGGAGAAACATCGGTTGAAGCTGGATATGGACTGAAAACCGACTTGCTCAGAGATGGAGAGAATGGAATCGTCCGTACTTTTTAACTGCTTGCAGGCCTCTTCAATACGGGTACTGTTTAGGAAGTCGAGAGGTGCGGACCCCATAATCTCATGGAATTTCCTGCGGAAATGAGTGGTACTTAGGTGGCACAGATCAGCTAAAAAATCGATGGTAATCGGCATCATGTAGTTTTTAGTGATGTATTCCAGAACGGGTGAGATGACAAAATCGCCCTTCAGGCTATGCTCTGTGTCTTGATTAATCAAGGGTTCATTCCGGGAATGAATTCTAAGAAGCTCTATATAAAGCGATAACAATAAGCCGTAGGCACTTTCTTGATAGTAAGGATTTTTTTGCTTCAATTCCTCTAAGACCGATGTCGCAAGGGTATAAACCTTGGGATGTTCCTCTTTGTTCAAAATACAGTTTGTTCCCTTAATTGCCCACAGATTCGGCTCAAAGTTGCTGTAAGCGCTCTTGAAGGATTGCTGAAAAAGATCCTCAGGCGAAAAAAAGATATAAGACCACAGACTGGCTTCATTCGGCGAACTATAAGTTGTATGAGGGAGATACCTAGGGATGAAGGTCACATCTCCGGCTTTAAAAGGCACAGATTCTCCTTTGATCTCCATGATGCCGCTATCCGAATGGCAAATGCCAATCTCCAAATGATTATGGAAATGCAGATGTTCACTTTTAATATCAGAAATCTTCCAACGTTCACCGCTTAACAGCAGGATAGGAAAGTTTATCGGTAAGCTGTAGTGGCGGTATTCAATGATGGGCTTCTTTTTTCTGGGCATATTCTCAATACTCCCATTCTTATTACGTAGGTTGAGTAGATTATAGGTTAACGTTATATCAAATTCAACTATATAAAGAGAACTTGATATTATACAATTTGGGAAAAAAGTGGCGGAGGAGAAGTTTGGAACTGTAGGAGCGTTAGCGTCCGCCTTTGTCAGCAGATTTCCACCGCGAAGAGCGGTATAAAATCAAGAAATCTGCAGACAACAGCGGCCGGAAGTCCAAACATTCTCTGTAGTCACGGCCAATCCCGAAATATAAGAACTACTAGTTAATGGTTGAAATTGCACAGTTTAGTTATGAATATGCTTAGAATCAGACCATTTTACTACTTACAATAGAGTTAGTAAAGCGTTTACAATATGGACGGACAGCTCTCAAGCGCCTTTGGGGGCGTGTGCGAAAGAGAGGAGAAACAAGATGCTTCAATTAAATTATGACAGAGAAGAGATTTTAAGGGTCATCGATAAAGTGGTCAGAAAAACAATGGCGATGGATCTAACATGGGACTGGCCTTGTGGTGTGGCTTATTATGGGGTAACCAGAGCTTATGAAACTACAGGAAATAAAGAGTATTTGGATATGCTTGTCCAGTGGGCAGATGAATATATCGAGCTGGGTCTGCCGGATTGGACAGTTAACACCTGTGCTATGGGCCATATGCTGATCACCTTGTATGAAGAAACAGGTAACCAGAAGTATTGGGATATTGTGATGAGCAAGGTGGATTATCTGCAGAACAATGCGCTTAGATTCGGAGATCATGTGTTGCAGCATACCGTCTCTATTTCTAATGATTTTCCAGAACAGGCATGGGCGGATACCTTGTTTATGGCGGCATTTTTTCTGCTTCGTGTAGGAAGCAAATTAAAGGATCAGGAAATGATCCAAGATGCCTTGAATCAATATTATTGGCATATCAAATACCTGCAAGATCCTAGCAGCGGGTTTTGGTACCACGGCTACAATAATGTGAAGCAGGATCACATGTCTGGACTATTCTGGGGCAGAGCGAATGCTTGGGGCGCATACACTATGTCGCAAGTTAAAAAGCTTTTGAAAGAATGGTATCTGTATCCGCAGTGTATGGACGTGGAGTGTTCGCTGCGCGATCAGCTGGCCGCACTCAAGCTGGTGCAAACGGAGAACGGCCTGTGGCGGACTGTACTAGATGACGAGGAGTCTTATGAAGAAGTATCCGCGTCTTGCGGCATTGCGGCTGCTATGATCAATAACGGCAATCCGCTGCATACCAAATATGTGCAAAAGGCCCTGAAAGGTATTTTGAACAATATCAGTGAAGATGGACGGGTACTAGGTGTTTCTGGCGGAACAGCGGTTATGAAGGATCGGGAAGGATACCGCAATATTCCAAAAGACTGGAATCAAGGCTGGGGGCAAGGCTTAGCATTAGCTTTTCTATCCGATATGCTTAAATAGGAGGGATCCAAGTTGTCCAAAAAAACAACGGGGGCCTTTACACTGCCGGGAGAATCCGGTTATGAGGCATTGACCCTGGAATTAGCTGAACGTTGGGGTGCCGATGTCATCCGTGACAGTGACGGCACACAGTTGTCCGATGAGATTATCAACGCAGGATACGGCATTTATTCTACAATCTGCATCATCAGAGATCATAACGAATGGGCGTCCCAGAATTCAGACAAGCTGCAGCAGAGCTTTTTAATAACAAATCCTAAGGTAGCGGTACAAGATTATTTATCCATCTATCTGATGGAGGATTTTTTTGCTGAACAATTCCGAGTGAATGATTCCAAAGAGGCGTTTAAGTACTGGCAGGTTTTTGACCGAACGACGGGCGAAGAGGTTCCAAGAGAACTGTGGAATTATGAGCGGGAATCGGGAAATGTAGTCATTACTGGAATTGCACCTTGGCATAAATACACAGTCAGCTTCATGGTCTATCGGATTTGGGAAGAGATCTCCATGTACAATCACACCACGAATCACTGGGAAAAAGAGCATCTGATGCAGATTGATCCCATCTATGTAGAAACGCAAAAATATTTACTCCATTGGATAGAAGATTGGTGTCATAAGCATAAGGAAACAACAGTGGTTCGATTTACCTCCCTCTTTTATAATTTCGCCTGGATCTGGGGCAGTGATGAGCGCAATCGCCATTTGTTCTCGGACTGGGGTTCATATGATTTTACGGTAAGCTCAAGAGCGCTTGATCTGTTTGCCAAAAAATATGGGTATTCGCTCACGGCCGAGGATTTTGTGAATGGTGGGAAATATCGGGTCAGTCATATCCCGGCGCAGCAACGGAAGCTGGACTATATGGCATTTATCAATGATTTTGTCATCGAATTTGGTAAGCAATTAATTGATATTGTGCATAAGCACGATAAGCTGGCGTATGTCTTCTATGATGATAGTTGGGTTGGCATGGAGCCTTACAATGACCGTTTTGAAGAATTTGGTTTTGACGGGATGATTAAATGTGTGTTCTCAGGATATGAGGCAAGGCTTTGTTCTGGTGTAAAAGTAGATACCCATGAGATTCGGCTGCATCCCTATTTATTTCCGGTTGGATTGGGAGGGCTTCCTACGTTTATGGAGGGAGGTAACCCTACGCTCGATGCCAAAAAGTATTGGATTAATATCCGGCGCGCCTTGCTCAGAGAGCCTATAGATCGGATTGGACTGGGCGGATATTTGCATCTTGTAGAGCCTTATCCGGATTTTTGTGATTATATCGAAAAGATCGCGGATGAATTCAGAGAAATTAAAGAGCTGCATCATAAAGGCAAACCGTATCACATTAAGACGAAGGTAGCCATTTTACACGCTTGGGGTAAATTGAGATCGTGGACTTTGTCCGGGCATTTCCATGAAACGTATATCCATGATCTGATTCATATCAATGAGGCTTTGTCCGGATTGCCGATTGAAGTCCAGTTCATTGATTTTGAAGATATCCGTAAGGGAGTATTACAAGAGTGTGATGTAGTGATTAATGCCGGCTCGGCAGGTTCAGCATGGAGTGGCGGAGAATACTGGAGTGACCATAAGTGCGTGGACTTACTGACAGCGTGGGTTTATGAGGGCGGTACTTTTATAGGTGTCAATCAGCCTTCGGCGCTTGAAGGTTATGACAGCTTTTTCAGAATGGCCCATGTGCTTGGTCTCGATGAGGATACAGGCTCCAAGGTAGCTCATGGAAGATGGACATTTGAGGCTAGAGATGAGCAAGGTTTAGTGCCTGAAGGAGCCAGTATAACACCTAAAAATAACATTTATCTTACGGATGGCTCGGCAGCGGTATTGTGTGAAAAGAGTGGGATGATAACATTGTCTGCCCATACCTTTGGTAAAGGAAAGGGGATCTACCTGCCTTCTTTCACCTTAAGCTTTGAAAATACAAGATTGCTGTTAAATGTGATTCGTTATGCCGGGAATGAGTTAAAGGACACAAAGTATATTACGGATAATTTATATACAGAGTGTGCGTATTATCCAGAAAGTAAAATACTCGTCGTGATTAACAATAGCGACCAGCTTCAAAAAACTACGATTGATACAGAATATGGACAACAAACGTTGGAATTAGATCCGTTTGATACTATTATCCGGACTATTGGCGATTAATTACATTAAAAAAGCTCAAGCCAGCGGCTAACTTGCCGATGCTTGAGCTTTTTGCTGTGAGGCTTATAGTATCTATTATCTACTTATTTTGCTTTTATGAATTCAGCAGATTTGATCCCAGCTTGACGGCCGAAAATAATGATTTCTGCAACAGAGTTGCCGCCGATCCGGTTTTGTCCGTGTAAGCCGCCTGTAACTTCACCAGCCGCAAACAGACCAGGAATAGCTTCACCATCTTTATTTAGAACTTCTGTGTTCGTATTGATCTTCACGCCACCCATGGTGTAGTGAATCCCAGGAGCAATTTTAATAGCGTAGAAAGGACCAGTGGACAGGTCATTGTCCATTCCTGTAGTTCTGCCAAATTCGGCATCCTTTTTATTCTTAACGGCGCTGTTCCAAGTATCAAGCGTTGTTGCCAGCTTATCCTCTGGAACACCGATTTCTTTGGCCAAAGCTTCGATGGAATCCGCCTGAATCACGAAACCCATTTTGTCATATTGTTCAATAGCCTTCACACGGGATTTAACACCGGAATCAAAGACCAGCGTAGCTGCTTTTTCAGGCAGTGTATTAATGGAAGCCGTTACTTTATCACGGGTATCCAATTCGTTGGTGAAGCGTGTACCTTCACTGGAAACAAGGATAGCGCCTTCCCCACGAACAGCTTCGCCAATGAGGTAGGATTTTTCTTGCTGCACAGTCGGGTGAACTTGGATTTGATCCATATCGACGGTTGTGCCTCCGAGTTTCTCAATCATCTTGATGCCGTCTCCGGTACTGCCGATTTGGTTAGTAGTAACGTAGCCTTCCAAGTCAGGTCTTACTTCGGAGATCAAATCCATATTGGCACCGAACCCGCCAGTGGTTACAACGACAGCATCTGCCGTAATTGTTTTTTCCTCTGTTTGGTTAAAGAGGACTTTAACGCCATTAACCTTGCCGTCTTTTTCGGTAATTTCTTTGACATCAGCATTCACGAAAAGTGGAATTTCTTTCTCTTGTACGTTTTTCACTAAACCTTTGACAAGGTATTGACCCACAGCAGAGCCATCTTCAGGACGGTGTGTACGTTTTTCGTTCATGCCGCCTGTAATGGTGATATTGTTCAAGCGGATTCCGATGGAATCCAGCCAATCGATCGCACTCGCGGAATTATCAACGAAGAAACGAAGCATTTCTTTGTCGTTAGTGTCATGGCCACCTTTTAATGACTCTTCATAAAATAAATCATTGCTGTCTTCAATGTTTTGTTCTTTTTGGAATTTTGTTTCAGAAGCGTTCATTCCCGAAGAGGATTTGGTTGTGTTCCCGCCGGCAACCGGCATTTTTTCCAAAATAACAGGGTTCATGCCTTTCTCTTTGGCCTCAAGCGCCGCGGACATTCCCGCACCACCCGCACCGACAATGATGATATCATATTTATCTTTTAATTGATCGAATGGTGTGTAGCTTGCTTCAGATGCCCCGGAGACGGCTTCAACTTCTTTTTTCTCGTTGTTATTACTCTTGCTCTCGTTCACCTTGTCGTTTCCATTACCGCAACCTGCGGTAACGAGCATGACAGAGAGGACGAGACTCAGAGCACCAGCTGCTTTCTTTTTCATTGTTAACCCTCCACTTTTATATTTCTCTATTAAGATGTACCAAAAGAACCCGACAAAAAAGAAAGGAAGTATCAGAGGGAGTTGGAAGTGGAGAAGCGCGCGCGTCGCTGTTATTCTCCTAACTTCAAATCTTCTACGGTTACGTCCACAGTTTCCATCGTTATTCTCTTTAGTTCATCTTCTTATTAAGTATACCATCAATCATGACTATTAGTGAAAGTTTTCACAAATTATACAAGTCGTCTATTCTAACATAGGGTAACGAAATATTGAGCAGATTAGCTGAAAAATGGACCATAAACCTTGCAATTAGAAGATTTTGACGTAAGATTTTCTCACTGTAGAAGTGGTAACTGTCACGGATTAGTAAAGCGATTTTTGTTCTTCTGGATTTTTAAATGGTAAAATGGGAGTATTGCCTACTAGGCATACTGGAAAGACTAATAAGAGTCGTGGAAATAATTTCTAATAAACAGGTGAGGATATGGAATCTAATAGAGTAATAAAAGAAAAGGTAAAAGAAGATAACTATAAAGTGTTTGCTTTACTAAGTCATTATTTGAATAATACCCCCGACTTTATTAGCAAAGAAGAAATTGAAGAAATTGTTAACTTTGGAGTGTCTTATGAATACGCTTTTGGTTTAATGTTGGCTTCTGCCTTTGGGATGGATACGGTTGATAATGTTGATGATAAGGAATTGTTCAACCAATATTTTAGCAATATGCTTCATAAGCTTGATGCAAATGAATATTATGACAATCCATATTATAAAAATATCAAGATACCAACTATAAAGATTAATAATAGTGAATTAAAATATGAAAAATATAAACCTTTTGAAGGTTTTGTTTGCAATGATATCATCCGGACAGAAGAGGGAAGACAAATTCCTCAGGTTGGTTTTTTTCAAACTGAATTCATGTTCCCGGCCGTATTAGAGAATGATAGAATCTGGATGACGATCACGCCAAATGAAATAGAAACAATGAAAGAAGCTGTAGATAAAGCGTGTGGGAATGTTCTTACGTTTGGACTTGGGCTTGGCTATTATGCTTATATGGTTTCTGAAAAAGATAATGTTGAAAGCATAACGGTTGTTGAAAAAAATCAAGATGTCATTGATCTATTTAATAAATACGTACTGCCACAATTCAGTAATGCTCACAAGATCAGGCTTATCCAAGCAGATGCTTTCGAATATGCAGAACAACATATGTCTAAGGAAAAATATGATTTTGTATTTACGGATTTATGGCATGATGTTTCTGATGGAATGGACATGTATTTAAAAATGAAAAAGTTTGAAAAGAAAAGCCCGGATACTGTATTTATGTACTGGATAGAACAATCTATTTTATGTTATTTGTAGTTTTGGGTTGCGTAAATCTGTTGTAGCTGACTCCGAAAGGAAGAACCATTTTTGAAAACTCCTATATCTCTCATAAATTGGCTAGAGCACAACGAAATCATAAACGACTTATTAAATCAGGAAGACAGCTTAACTGCGCATACAATGGATCAAGGATTTGAAGCTGAGGTCATAAGGATTAATTCTGATCAAGAGAGCTATGTACTGAAAACATGGAATAAGGAATCCAGACCGGATGTCCAGTTTCAATATCGTTTATTGGATGTTCTATCCGAACGAGGAGTAGCCGTCTCTAAACCAGTGGGCTGGGGAATCAATTTGGATGGAGATAAGGTGTTGTTAACAAGTTTTGACGGAACCCCTATTCATAAAATGAATACCAGGAAAATGAAGGAACTCGCAAGCCTATTAGCAAAAATACATAAAATTCGCGTTGAAGAGATTGGAAATATACAACTGCCAAAATACAATTTCATCGGCTACTTTTTCCCTGAAGCCAAAGAACAATCTGATATTTCTAATGTGTTGACTATTCTTGTTGAGCAAACTCCAATGAAGCAAGACTGTATCATTCATGGGGATTTTCATATCGGAAATATAGTGGAGGATAAAGAGCGATATACCATAATTGATTGGACGAACGGCCAGTTGGGAGACTCTAGATATGATTTTGCCTGGTCACTTATTCTGCTGAAAATATATATCTCCGAGCGTTATGCTGATGTGTTCCGAACTGCTTATCTATTGGAAAATGATATGGATCAGGAAGAACTTGAGATCTTTGAAGCTTGGGCATGTCTACGGTGGATTTTGCTGAATAGAAGAGGTAGCACACCGAAAGGGCCTAATACAACGAAGAGAGTGAAAAGTTTAATCGCTGATAATCGGTTTTTAAAAAAGATGGATAGTAAATTCTTCTGATGTACGCAAGGATGGATGGATTTTCTGGGAGATTGGAAATGTAATGTAACACCGTACATTATTACGTTATTAAATTATTTGTGGTATATTAAAGGCAGAAAAGACGTAAAATGCAAAGAGAGCCGTGCTGTAACACGACTCCCAAGGCAATAGCCGCTTTTAAGGGCGGTAGGCTTCAGCAAATAGGACACGACAGATAGACCGCATGCCTTTGTGAGTGGGCGGTCTATTTGCGTTTATTGGACAGCAGCGCTACGATAAGCGAACCAAAGGTTAGCATAAGCATCATTGCTTCAAACACTGTCACAAGGCATCCCTCCCTTCGGTGAGAGGTAGCCGACCGACCCTTTAAGCCTATTCTATTTGCTCCACCAGTATAGCATAATCGTTTGAAAGAGAATTAAGACTCTTGTCATAATACTCCCTAGGATTGGAGTAGTTTTCCATTTTCTCTCTTTGTCTCCGCAACTTTCTCCATTTTGAAACTTCCGTATCACATTTGCGATTTTTTGATTCCCAATTGTAGGACGTACCCCTCTTTCTAAATCTCTTCCTTGCGAATTCCCAAACATCCGATTTTCATTGGATTTTCAGTTTGGGTGTTTATAATGCTTTTTATGAATCGGGGCAGCGGATTGTAAAGGGCTTTCGATTGCGCAAAGGAGGTTTTCCATGATAAGAGGAATTCAAAAAACATTGTATCTCATACTTGCATTCTTTATCGGTCTTTTTATCGCATCCTCCTTTTTTATTAGGGCGAAATATAATTATTTCGTATATGGGGATACGCCAATTTTGGAGAGACAACAGCTGGGTCTTTTTATTCTAGTGATCGCAGGGGTGCTGGCATTAAGCGTTATTTTGTATAAAATGTGCCTGAAGCTTAATAAGTACAGTTGGAAAATAGTCATTCCAGCCACACTGCTATTTTCTTTTGCAATCCAGATGGTGATTATCTTTCTGTTTCCACGCTTGCCGACGGATGATTCGCAGACAGTGCTTTCATTGGCACTCGACATGCTGTACAGGAATGATTATTCGTCGTTTGACACGAACGGCTATCTGCATATGTTTCCGTTTAATTTTTCGATCGTTTTATATTTAAAGACGTTGTTGTTGATCTTTCCGGATAATTATCTGGTAATCAAAATATTTAATATTCTGTTTACACTCTTAACCTCATTAATGATTTATATGCTGTATAAAGAGCTCAATTATAAGTCCAAGGATAAGGATTATGGCATCCTCGTGTTTGCCGCAACCTATATCCCTTCATTGTTTATGAGTAATTTTATCTATAACGATGTGATCGCTACCGCTTTTCTGACAAGTGCTTTATATTTTGCCATAAGATTTATCAAAAGAAGGTCCATTAAGGATATTTTCTTCGCAGCTCTCTTACTGGCAATAGGCAACTATTTCCGCAGTATCGGTGTTATTTTTCTGATTACCGTGGTGGCGGGTCTTTTATTTAACATACGTTCTATCGGAGTGAAAAAGGTTCTTAGCGCTTTGTTTATCACGGCCATATTGTTTAATGTTCCCGGCTGGACGCAAAATGCTGTGCTGCAGGCGACGAATGTTGTAGATGAACCGATGAACGAAAATTCCGCACCTGTCTACATGTGGCTGAATATGGGGATCAATCTGGAGACGTTTGGGTTCTGGGACAACCGGGAGAGCTACGCTATCTATCAGCAGGATGCAAATTATAATAAGGCAGAAAGTACGGAGTTATTTAAAGAAGAAATCCGTAATAAACTCTCCGAGGCGGGCCTAAGTGACTTAGTGAAGATGTATTATAAAAAAATCGTTTGGACCTGGACGGAAGGAACCTACCAGATGGAACGATATGGGCTCGGAAATGACGGATCATCCAGTAACGGGGGAAGAATGGGCTTTGTCATGGACCGTTATAGCTACACTAATGCTGCTACGGATTTGTTTAAGGCAGACTCCAATTATAGAAGTGGAATGTTGTGGCTGCTGTATGTTCTGAATTTTCTGATGTATGTGTTTATACTCGTTCGCTTAATCGGTGGAATAAGAGCCAAAAGATTTGAAGAGACCTCTTTGATTCTTGTGGTGCTGGGCTTTATCGGATTCTATCTTTTATGGGAGATCAAGTCCCGGTATATTTACCCGGTGTATCCGCTGCTGATCGTATTATCCTACATGGGTTTTAAGGACGTATACGATTATATGTTAAAAAGATATTTTCCACGTTAACTATGTTCGCTCGGAAAGAGGGGATTCAAAGATGCGGATCAAGCGATATTTCGCTTTGCTCATAGCAGTGCTAAGTTGTTCCATGGTGCTCGTCTCCTGCGATGCTATTACCGCACAGAAGATAACGAGTACTGACTCCGGGTCAAGAGCGAACGGGGGACAGGGCTTCACCGGCGGGCGGGGGAAAGATGGGGGCGGATCTCCCGGCATGAATGGTGGGACAAGGAGAAACGGCAACCCAGGTACAGATGGCGGTGGCGCACAAGGTGGGCGGCAGTGAACAAATTTCATGAACTTGCCCCAAGCCTACGAAGATTAAGTGTGATAGGATAAGGTTACATTTAAATTCCCCGCGGGGGTAAGAAAAGGGAGCACCATGAGAATCATTATATCGCCTGCCAAGAAGATGAAGATGGATACAGATTTCTTGGATTGCCGCCAGATGCCGCAATTCATAAGCGAGTCGCAGACTCTTCTGGCCTTATTACAAAAGTTGAATTATGAAGAAGCCAAATCGTTATGGAAATGCAATGATGCCATCGCCACGCTGAATGTGGAACGGATTCGGGATATGGATGTAACACGGAATCTTACACCGGCTATCTTTTCTTATGAGGGAATCCAGTACCAGTACATGGCACCCGGGGTACTTCAAATGGAGGAGCTGGAATATCTTCAGCAGCATTTACGGATATTGTCCGGATTCTATGGAATCGTCCGGCCATTTGACGGCGTTGTTCCGTACAGGCTGGAGATGCAGGCTAAGCTTAGCGGACCTGGTTTCAAGTCTATCTACGAGTTCTGGAACAGGAAGCTGGCAGATCAGCTATTTTCGGAGACTGACATCATTCTGAATCTGGCCTCTAAGGAATACAGCAAGTGCATCTCCCCTTATATTGGCGGGAACGTTCGCATGGTTAGTTGTATATTCGGGCAGGAGATCGGTGGTAAGGTAGTGGAGAGAGCGACCCTGGTCAAGATGGCCAGAGGTGAAATGGTACGCTTCATGGCTGAGCGGCAAATCAGCTGTGTGGAGGATATCAAAGGCTTCGACGGATTTGATTTCAGCTTTGCTGATGAGCTGTCGGATGAGAGTACGTATGTGTTTATTCAGAAAAAGAATGACTAGAGCAAGCAGTACATGAAGGTAATTCTGAAGGAGGTTGAATAACCGGCTTCAGGGTTACCTTTATTTTTTGGTCAACGAAACCAGATGCTGAATTCTAGTTTTTTAAAGGGGATAGATTAGGGTATAGAGAATAAAGTTCGGGTGGAATAAGAACAGGTTAACGAGGAGGACTTATGATTTTCAAAAGAGATCCATTGGATAAACAGAGCTTACTTAAAGAATTGGATTCGCTAGGCTATTCCGACAGAATCAAAAAAGTAGCAATCTTAGGCCGTGATCATCTCGGATCTGTCCAGTACTCCCAATTACTAGCCTCTTTGCTGGAGGATGGCGTTTATGAAGCGCGACTTGCCTTAATCGGCGCCATTGCAACACAAGATGCTGCTATTATTCTATCAGCACTGCGGCATCCCAAGGCAAGTATCAGAAATACGGCTGCGGGTCTTTTGGCAAGGGTGGCTTCGGATGCTGATATTGAACGTGAGCTCCCCCATTTATCCCATGATTGCCGCCGCAAGCTGCTGCACAGTATTTCACAGATTAACCGTCAGGAATTAGCGGAACGCTTATTGCCTGTAGTGTATGCCCGGTGGGGAGCAGAGGAAGCCGCGATTATATTGCAGGCCTGTTATTCGGCAACGGTAAGTAAATGGCTAGCTGATATCGGGTATGCCATAAAAGACTGGAAGAAATTATCCAGCCGGCATCTTGACGTAGTGGCGGAATACTTTGCAACAACACTGGAAAGCACACCACTCAGGGAAAAAGGCTATGTCTGGTGGAGATTCTCATCAGCTCTGGAGATCCTATGCAATCTGAAGGCAGATTTGGTGCTGGAGTGTGCGCTGAATCATGGACCCATGGACATCATACATCCTGCTTTAAAAGAACAGCTTGGCACGCTTGTACGCCAAAATCCTAATAAGGTATATCAGCTGTTAACACGAACGGAGTCGCGGAGCGATCTGATTTCTTATGGTGTTCCTGAAGCTGTTCTTAAAAGGAAAAAATATTTATCCATTGATCAATGGATTGAGATAGCGAAACTACTCGCAGATCACCCTATGCACATAGCAAAGCTGCTTAATAATATTGCACCCTCTAAGCGCAAGGTCATTTTCGATGCTGTGTATGAAGAAGATAAACGCAATGAACGCATTTTTCCGGAAAGATTACTGTATGTATTACCACATGCCTTGCGTGACAAGGAAGCCACCCGGATGCTTGCCCTTCGTGAAATCAATGATGACCGGGAGAGAACAATCAGATTTACAGCTTGCCGTTCTATTCTTCATTCAAGAGCGGGACTTGAACAAGCAGCAAAGGTATCCAGTGCAGACGAACGTGCCACGGCGCTTATGCAGCTGATCAGAAGTACCGTTCTGTCGAGACAGGGCATGAATGAAACTTTGGTGTACCTGGGCCGGATTAAAAATGATCAGGATCCTGTCCGGGGCGCTGTGTTTAAAGAGCTATCGGAAAGTCCTGCGTCTGTGTTCACGGATACCCATGTACAAGAGCTTACTTTGCTTGTTGATAGTGTTATAGAGGCCAGAGATACTTCATATGGTACAAAATTTTCCGTTCAACAACTGGCATTTGCTATTCTCCGGCATAACGCATTACTTCCTCACGGTGAGCTGTTTAAGTTTTCTTTAAAGACGATTCAGAAATTGGCCAAGCAGAATGGGCAGCTTTCCCTTCCATCATTGGAGAAGAATTTACCCCGGGGAGTAGAAGAGATTATCTTCGACGAAATTTATACATTAGCTGTACAGGCCAACAAAAGAGAAGACTACAATCTGGTGTTAAGTCTAGCTAGCTCATTCGGTAAAAGAGGTTACGGCATCATAAAACTTCAAAATCTGTTAAAGGAAGCAACGAGGGCAAAGGCAGATTCTACAGCCATACAAGCGGCCAGATACTGGCTTGCGCCTCATACAACGCGTGATGCCAGAGTTAAGGAATTATTAGCTATAGATAAATCGTATATTACGATCCATGAAGTGTTCCAGCATCTGCATCTGAAGCGACAGGAATGGCTCGATCCTTTTATTTCAGGGGCTGTCATTAAGGGCAAGTTCCTATCAGGCAAAACTATCTATCTTGTGCCGGCCGCGGATGGATTCCACAGATGGCTGCCACGTCAGCAACAAGCTTTAAGTGCCTTATTAGAAAAAGTTGCATACGATGCCAAACGTAATCTTTGGGAGCGTGCAAGCGTTATTAAGATCATGGCAAGCATGCCTGATCTCGGTTCGGATAGGTTACTGGGGCTTATGCAGGATAAGGAAGTAACTGTAGTAGAAGCTGCACTTCATGCCTTTTCACTTATGGAAGAACCGGAGAAGGCACTTCCCGTTCTGCTGGAGAATCTGGATGGGGACCGGGCCCGTGTAGCCATGTACTCGATACCCAGATGCATCCGCAGGGTGAATCCGGTGTTACTGGTTACCATGCTGAAAGAGCTGCTGAATCGGGATAAGCTGAAGATCACTGTCAGAAAAGAAGCCATCCGCTTACTGGGCGCTTATAGAAGCGATGACAGTCTTCCGCTATTGATGAACGAGTTCGAGAAACTCAATGCACACAAGGATGTAATCATAGCCATAGGGCATGCTGCGAAACAGCTTTTAGATGATGAACGCGCTTGGGATATTTTAAGTACAATGGCTTCTTCATCAGAAAGTGACATCGCAGGGAGTTTATTATCTCAACAGCCTAATGCTCTTCCGCTAGACTATAGACCACGTTATCTAGGATTAATCCTTGAAATTGCAAGGCACCAGGATGCGTATATTGGCAGATATGCTTTCATTTCTATGATGCGGTGGACAAATGGAAATGAAGGGATTGTTGCAGCTGCCACCGCTCAGTCTATTACGGATTTGGAAGACAGCACTAGATGGGAAACTGCTATGGACACGCTGGTAGAAACCTGTCGCGATGGTAAGATCAATGAGGTTGTAGTTGGTGTATGTCAGAGACTGGTTAGTGCAGCGATAAGTGATGAATGGAACGCTACTGCCAAAAGAGATTTGCCTCATCGGCAACGTCTACTGAAATTAGTCAACCAGCTGATAGCTTTGCCAAAAATCACCCGGATGCACCTTATCCCTTTGTATACGGATCTGATTGACTGTCTGGCATCTGATGAGACCTTACAGCAAGCTGTGATGAAATTGTATATAGCAGCAACAGACTGGAATAACGTGGAGGAATCCGCCAATTATCTGAATCGGATCGTTGCCACTATTTCAAATCAGCCCCAGCTATTAAGCGATGTTTATAAGCAGGTCGCGTATAATTTAGAAGAGAGCACGGGATACTGGAGTCCGGAAACTTTATTGGAAATTGTAGATGTTCTAGGGTTTGAGAGCCGTTACGAATCTCAGTATATTGGACTTTCGTTGCTTGAAGTTGCCGGAAGTGCTCTATTGTGGAGTCCAGAGCCTGCAGAGCGTCTGCGGTTGTACAGAAATCACACGAACCTTGCGGTTCGCTCACTTGCGCTAAATATTTGGACGGCGATAGATTAGTTTTTGATATTTTTTGAAAATAATAAAGCATCAAAAAGCTCAGGCTGCAAATCGGCCTGAGCTCTTTTGGTATTTCTTCAATTAAGCTTCCATCTTCTGTGCTGTGTAGAGGCGGTAATAAAGGCCCCGCTGTGCGATAAGCTCATCATGTGAGCCGCTTTCCGCGATGCCTTTGTTAGATACGTACATAATACGATCGCAGTTTTTTACGGTGGAGAGGCGATGCGCGATAATGAAAGAGGTGCGTCCCTTAAGCAGTTCATTCAGCCCTTTTTGCAATAAGCGCTCAGTCTTCGCATCAATGGAAGAAGTGGCTTCATCCAAGATGAGAATGCGCGGATCTGCCAAAAGTGTTCTTGCGAACGAAATGAGCTGCCGCTGTCCTTGAGACAGCTTGGAGCCACGTTCATTGACCTCTGTCATGTAGCCTTGATCGAATTCACGGATGAATTCGTCGGCGCAAACGGCCTTTGCAGCGGCGATTACTTCTTCTTCGGTCGCATCCAGTCGGCCGTACCGAATATTGTCCAGAATGGTACCGGAGAAGATGAAGCTATCCTGTAACATAATCCCCATCTGGCTGCGAAGAGATTTTAACGTCACCTGCGAGATATCCTGGCCGTCGATCAGAATCTGACCACTGGAAATGTTATAAAAGCGTGAGATCAGATTGACGACGGTTGTTTTGCCCGCACCTGTGGGTCCTACCAGCGCGATGCTTTCTCCCGCTTTGACCTTGAAGGAGATATTCTCCAGAATATTAAGCCCCGGGTCATAGGCGAAAGTTACATCGTCGAAGGTGACATGGCCCTGAACAGATGGCAGTGTTTTTGCATCCGGGATATCACTGACGGTAACCGGTTCATCCAGCGTTTCGAAGATACGCTCAAGATAGGCAACGGCGTTGATGAAGTTATTGTACAGGTTCGAAAGATTCAGAATCGGCTGCCAGAAGCGGGCAGCGTAGCTGCTCATCGCCAGAATGACACCGAGGGTCATGTCTTGAGGACTCAGTGTTAGTAGGCCTACAAGGAAAATCAATGATGTAACAATCGTAGACAAGTTGTCTACAGAGAACGGAATAAGTAAGTTGTAACGTTGAGCCTTCATCCATTCTTTACGGAAATTACCTGCGAGACGTGTGAAGATTCCTTCGTTACGTTGTTCCCGGGAGAACATTTGTGTCACACCAATACCGCTGATGCTCTCTTGCAGATAGGCGTTCAGGTTAGAGCTTTTGTTGGACACTGCTTGCCATGCCCGGCGTTGCCGGGTTTTGATCAGCAGCATGATGCCAAGGAAGACTGGCAGTCCGGCAAGGATGACAAATGAGAGTCGTACATCGACAGCGAACATGAAGGCTGCGATAAAGAGTAAATTCACGATTTCTAGAATAAAGTTGATAATCCCGTTGGACAGCACATCTGAAACGGCGTTGACGTAGTTTACGACCCGGATAAGGATCTTGCCCTGTGGGCGGTCGTCATAATATTTGAAAGGCAATTCTTGCAGATGCTTAAACAAATCCGTTCGGATGTCAAAAATAATATCCTGCCCAACACTCGTCATGATGCGCGAGCGTATCGTAGCCAGATAAACACTGACCACGATGGTCACAAGCATCAGTGCAGCCCAACCCAGCAGTGCAAGCTTCTCTTTTGCCGGAATGGTCACGTCGATGACATGTTGCATGATCAGCGGAGCCGACAGTGAAATGGCTGCTGAAAGTGCACTGAGCACGAACGCAACAATCATTGGCGTTTTCTTTCGTTTGATATATACCATCGCACGCCGGAAGTGTTTTATATTAAACGGCGATTCAAGATTTTCATCGACGTCAAATTTATTCCTTGCCACTTGCGGTCACCTGCCTTCCAATACCCTCGTTCTGCAGTTTAAACACTTCGTAATAGTAACCACGTTTCGCTAGCAGTTCAGCGTGAGTCCCTTCCTCAACTAGCTTCCCGCCATCCAGAATGAGAATACGGTCGGCTTGCGAGGTAGTAGATACACGCTGCGCAATAATAATTTTCGTACAAGGATAGTCCAGTTCACGTAGACTTTTTTGGATATGCTCCTCCGTCTCAAGGTCGACTGCAGAGGTCGTATCATCGAGAATCAGGATAGGACGGTGTACCGCCAAAGCACGCGCTAAGGCAATACGCTGCTTTTGCCCCCCCGACAGTCCGACTCCGCGTTCCCCGACAACGGTATCATAACCTTCAGGCATTTTGGTAATGAAGTCGTGTGCGGCTGCGAGCTCTGCATAACCCATTGCATCTTCTTCCGGAAGATCAGGATCGCCATAGGCGATGTTTCCATCAATGGTATCAGAGAACAAGAGTACATCTTGGGTCGCCATGCCGATATTTCCACGAAGTTCATCAAGCTCCAGCTGCCGAACATCAACACCGTCTACGAGTACGCGCCCTTCAGCTACATCGTAGAAGCGAGGGATGAGGTTGATGATTGTTGTTTTGCCTGATCCTGTCGCGCCCATGATTGCTACAGTTTCACCGGGTTCAACGGTAAAGCTAATATCGTCCAGTACGATAGCGCTATCATATTTGAAGCGGACATGATCGAATTCAATACGGCCTTCATAACGGCGTTTGTCAGTGACAGTATGCTCGTTAACAATATTTGGCCGGGCATAATAGATATCTACGATTTTGGACAAGCTCGCAAAAAAGCGCTGAATGTCGTTGATAATGATACCAATGTTGCGCATAGGGTTGGATATAGCCCAAATAAGCGAAGAGAAGGCCATAAATTCACCGAAGGTGATCCGGCCGTTCATAAGGAACAAACCACCAACCAACATAAGAATTACGTTGAAGCCCTGAGCGAAGGATTCCAGATAAGGAAAATAATCAAGCCATACAAGGGCGGCCTTTTTGTTCGCCGTAGAATAGTTGACATTCTTCTCTGTGAATTTTTCGACCTCGAATTCCTCGCGGGCAAAAGCCTTGACCACACGGTTGCCTGAGATATTCTCCTGTGTAGTCGTGTTAAGCTGGGACAGCCGTTCACGCAGGTCAATATACATAGGACGGACGCGTTTAGCAAATATGTAAGCCACGATAAAAATGGGCGGTGACAGGATAAGCATCCACAGCGTCAGTTCCGCATCTATGGTGAAAAAATAGATAACGGCGGCAAGGAAGATCGTTAGCGATTCAATGATCGTCTTAAAAATCCAGGCCATAGAGTGACGGACCATGTCCAGATCGCCTGTCATCTTGGTCATGAGATCGCCGGTACGATTATGATCGTAGTATTTTCTGTCCTGTCCCTGAATTTTGTTGTACAAATAAATGCGGACATTGTACATCATATTTTGCGAGGATATCTCGTACTGCATGGTCGTGAAATATGCGAGACCTGTGCGCAGTAGAGAAAATCCGATCATGCCCAGACAGAGCATAATCAATAATTGCCGTTCTTGTGTAAGATTCTGCAGGGCGTTGTCACCGGCTATAAACGTATCGACAATGCGCTGACTGATGTACGGATTCACGATTGTAAGACTTGAGCCCACCACCGAAAGGCAGAGTGCCAGAATGTATCGCGTCCGGTTTCCCTCTAGGTTCTGCCATAGCCATTTCAGTTCGAACATCTGATCACCTGTTTCTGATTGTTCTTGTTCTTTCACTCTTGCCTGAAAAGAGTAAATAAAACAAAGTGATTATAACATTATCAAATGACTAAGTATCGTTTACGGTAAAATTTCCTTGTTACATTATTGTTACAAAAAAATGAACTTATTAATGATGTGAATTTCACCTTGTGTAATGAGGGTTTGCCATTCGGGCTTGGGCGTTCTAATTATGATAAACTGAGACAATGTAGAGTAATTAGACTTAGTTGGGATAGGGACAGGAGGAAGAGGAATGAGTTTTGTTGCTGTAAAAGGGGAGTACAAGCGTTACAAGATGGGCGAGAATGTAATTGTCGCGAATGACGGGATTGATTTTGAGATAAAAAAAGGTGAATTTGCCGTGATCGTCGGCCCAAGCGGTGCGGGTAAATCTACAGTGCTTAATATTCTGGGTGGAATGGATTCCGCCGATGAAGGTCAGGTCATTGTGGATGGCATTGATATCGCCAAGTTTAGTGCCAAGGAGCTGACAGGCTACCGCCGAAATGACGTAGGTTTTGTATTTCAGTTCTATAATCTAGTGCCTAATCTGACCACACTGGAAAATGTTGAGCTTGCTTCACAGATTTCTCCGCGTGCATTAGATGCGCGTAAGGTGCTGGAGGATGTGGGTCTGGGCGCGCGGTTAGATAATTTCCCGGCTCAGTTGTCCGGTGGTGAGCAACAACGTGTCGCTATCGCCAGAGCGTTGGCTAAACAGCCGAAGCTGCTGCTCTGCGACGAGCCGACAGGAGCGCTTGATTATAACACCGGCAAGCAGGTGCTGAAGCTGCTGCAGGATACTTGTCGTAACACCGGGACAACGGTCATCGTAATTACACATAATCTGGCGATCGCTCCGATGGCTGACAGGGTTATAGAGATTAACAACGCTAAGGTACGGAAGATGGTGATCAATCCTTCGCCGGTATCCGTTGACGATATTGAATGGTAAGGAGAAGGCATCTATGAAAAAGCGAGCATTGTGGAAAGATATTTTTCGTGAAATTGGGCATACCAAAGCCCGGTTTATTTCGATTTTTGCAATTATTATGTTAGGCGTCAGCTTTTTTGCCGGAATCAAGGCTACAGGGCCAGATATGCTGAATACAGCTGGAACCTTTTACAAAGAGCAGCGCTTGATGGATCTGAAGGTGCAGACTAACTACGGCCTGACTGAAGACAACATCGGGTTACTCAGAAATGTACAGGGGATCGATGAGATTCAGCCGAGCTATAGCGCAGATGTATTCATGGGTGATAATGCCTTAATACTTAAAGTCAATTCTTACAACACGGATAAACCACTTAATCAATACCGTATAATTGAAGGCCATCTACCGGAGCATTCCGGTGAAATCGTGCTGGACGATAAGCTAGCGGAAGAATATGCGTTGGGTGACAAGGTATCTTTCAGTGGAAACGGTACGGATGCGGAGCTGTCGAACAGCTTCGAGACACTGGAGTATACCGTAGTTGGCTTTGTTAGAAGTCCACATTTTATTGAGCAAAGTACCCGTGGCACCAGTGGGATCGGCAAAGGTACGGCGGATGCGTTCGCCGCGATCCCGGAGTCAGATTTCAAGCTTCCGGTGTATACGGAAGCCTATCTGTCATTTAAGGATACAACTGGGGTGAAGGCTTATTCGCCGGAGTATGAAGATCTGATCGAACAGCATACCCATGCTGTAGAGCAGGCGATGTCCGGCGTGCCGGAAGCATGGCTTGCTGAGCTGCGGGCGGAAGGCGAGAAAGAGCTGTCCGGAGGCCGCGCCAAGGTGGCCGCCGCCGAGCAGCAGCTTGCGGATTTGCAGCGCCAGCCGGAGGAAGTGCAGCAGGAACAGGCTGCAAGCATGAAGGCAATTGCTGCCGGACTTGCTTCTGCCAAGGAGGAATTGGCGGCAGGGGAGCAAAAGCTTGCAGAGCTGGAGCAGCTTAAGGTCTACGTTACTGACCGAAGCGCTAATCCGGGATATGCCGAATATAAAGATAACGCTGATCGGTTGTCGGCGATTGCGAGTGCGTTTCCTGTGTTCTTTTTCCTGATTGCTGCGCTGGTCAGCTTGACGACCATGACACGGATGGTTGAGGAGCATCGCCTGCAGATCGGGACCCTGAAAGCACTTGGTTATGCTAACCGCGACATCATGGCCAAATTCCTGGTCTATGGTACGCTTGCCAGTCTGGCGGCTTCAATTGCAGGTCTTGCTGTTGGTTTTACCCTGTTTCCGGGTATTATCTACGATGCGTATAGTGCAATCTACAATTTGCCGGATATCACGAAGAATTTCTATCTTTCGTATTCGATCATATCCGTTATCGTAGCGTTAATATGTACTACGTTGACGGCGTGGATTGCTTCACGGGTAGAATTACGCAGCAATGCTTCCGTATTGATGCGTCCGAAGGCACCAAAGAGTGGCCAGCGTATTTTACTGGAGCGGATCACTTTTGTATGGAAGCGATTGAGCTTTGTCCAAAAGGTTACCGCACGGAATCTATTCCGCTATAAGCAGCGGATGTTCATGACTGTATTCGGCGTGGCTGGCTGTACAGCGCTGATCCTGACGGGATTTGGTCTCAAGGATTCAATTGGCAGCATCGCCGGGTCGCAATTCGGCACGATTATGAAATATGATGCACTTGTGGCACTGCATGAAGATGTATCTACCGATGTGCTAAAAGCCTACGACCGACTAATCACTGGTGAATCTGCAGTAACTGGGACGCTGAGTGTGGCGCAAGAACGGATGACCGCACATGCTAGTGGTGTAAATGATCAAGAGGTTCATCTGTTCGTTCCTACCTCCGTTGACTCTTTATCCGATTTCGTGGAGTTGCGTGATCGAAAAAGTGGAGAAGGGCGGATGCTTACGGATGAGGGGGCTATTATCTCAGAGAAGCTGGCTAAGCTGTATGGGCTGGAGTCTGGTGATAAATTGACCGTGGTGGACAAAGATAATGAGACGTTCGAGATTGAGGTCGCAGCGATTACAGAGAATTATGTAATGCACTATGTTTATATGACACCGGCGTATTATGCTTCTGTGTTCGGAGAAAAACCGCTATTCAACACAGAACTGCTGAACTACGCCGCACATGATAAGACATGGGAAGATAAATTTGGTGAAAAGCTGACGGCTAATGAGGGCGTCGCTGCCATCAGCTTTTCCAGCAGTGTAGGCTCCGCCTTCGATGAGACTATGAAGAGTATGGACGTTGTAACCTTGGTGCTCATTGTTTCAGCGGCGGCGTTGGCTTTTGTCGTCCTCTACAATTTGACCAATATCAATGTGTCCGAGCGGATCCGGGAGCTGTCAACCATTAAGGTACTGGGTTTCTACGACAAGGAAGTAACCATGTATATTTACCGCGAGAATATGCTGCTTAGCCTACTCGGTATTGTGGCTGGATCGGGTCTCGGCATAGTGCTGCATAGCTTCGTCCTGAAGACGGCCGAGCTGGATGCGACGATGTTCGCTCCGATCATCAAGTGGCCAAGTTATATTTATGCGGCGCTTCTAACACTGTTGTTTTCCGGTATTGTCATGGCGTTCATGCATATTAAGCTCAAACGAATCCATATGATTGAGGCTTTGAAGTCGGTGGAATAGCATCTAAAAACGCCATAGTTGCGGCTTTTTCTATGGATAGCTTCACTGGAGTCCGAAACTATGCCTCAAAGGCTATAAATGAGCAAATAGAGTCATCTGGCTCTGTAAGGAACAGGGGATGGTTAGGAATCGACGCTATCGTTCGCTATCGGATGCCATCCGACGATTTCTGACGATATTGTTTGCTATCTGAATCTATGCCCGACGCTATCGGACCCAGATGACCTTAAACGCCGGATTATCCGCCATTTGGGATGTTATCGGACTCCATAGCAGCTATTGGCATAAAAAACGTCAGAAATGCGGCTCTTTCTATGTAATAGCGACACTGGAGTCCGAAACTATGCTTCAAAGGCGATAAATGAGCAAATAGCGTCATCTGGGTCCGTAAGGAACAGGGGATGGTTAGGAATCGACGCTATCGTTCGCTATCGGATGCCATCCGACGATTTCTGACGATATAGTTTGCTATCTGAATCTCTGCCCGACGCTATCGGACCTAGATGACCTTAAACGCCGGATTATCCGCCATTTGGGATGTTATCGGACTCCATAGCAGCTATTGGCATAAAAAACGCCAGAAATGATGCTCTTTCTATAGAATAGCGACACTGGAGTCCGAAACTGTGCTTCAAGGGCGATAAATGAGCAAATAGCGTCATCTGAGTCCGCAAGCAACAGAGAGCTTTGATTGGGTGATGTGCATGAGGGGATATGCGTAGATTTAGAAGTAGTTGCAGAAGTAGATGTAAAGGTAGAAGTAGAAGTAGAAGCAGAAGTAGAAGTAGAAGTAGAAGTAGAAGTAGAAGTAGAAGTAGAAGTAGAAGTAGAAGTAGAAGTAGAAGTAGAAGTAGAAGTAGAAGTAGAAGTAGAAGTAGAAGTAGAAGTAGAAGTAGAAGTAGAAGTAGAAGTAGAAGTAGAAGTAGAAGTAGAAGTAGAAGTAGAAGTAGAAGTAGAAGCAGAAGCAGAAGCAGAAGCAGAAGTAGAAGTAGAAGTAGAAGTAGAAGTAAGTGTAGATGAAGAAGCAGAATTAGAGGTAGAAGTAGATGTAGATACAGCTGAGCCGAATACTCGGAGCCGCTCCGCCTATCCGCTCCTAGCTTCGCCAACCTAAACTGCAGACAACTAAACAACAGAGCAGCGTTCTCAAACGAGAGAATCGCTGCTCTGTTGTCTTTTACGATACTAAAATGCATCGAACTGTCTCCTGCATAGGAAAAAGCTACTTAAGCGACATGTGCAGGATAGGAAAAGGATTACCTTGTTCGTCGAGTGCTGAACGCTCAAAAACCTGAAATCCCATATGCTCATAGAAACCTAAAGCTTGGGGATTTTGCTCATTCACATCTACGAGGTGTACGTCGAGTTCCTGCATGACATAAGCTAGAAGCGCTTTTCCAACCCCTTTTCCCATTGCAGCAGGTTCTACGAACAGCATTTCAATCTTATTATTCTGAACCCCTAAGAAGCCAATCACCTGCTCTTGATCATCAGTAAAAGCAAACAAATCGCTTATGCCCTCAAGCGCCTGCATAACCAGCGGCCGCAAAGCATCAATATCCTGCTCGGATAGAAAAAGATGAGTATGCCGCACGGATGATTCCCAAATATTAAGTAGAAGGTTTAACAATTCTTCATTTCTAGTTGTGAAGCTTTTTATGGAGTCCATGTCTTTCCCTCACGATTCAATCTAATTCGAAGAAGAAGCTGCAGCCGCTGCAGCCGCAGCTGACGCAGCCGCTGCCCCGGCAAGAGCAGCCTGCTGAGCAATCACAATATTGGTAATGTTGGTGGAGAGCATCGTATTTAATACGCCGTTTTGTACATCCTCCACAGATCTGAAGGCTACCAGTGCAGAAGACAAGAGCAGTAATTCCTGCTTGCCAATAGACCAGTTACCGAAGCCCTTTTTTGTACGCAAAAATTCGTAAGTCTCTGAGACATCAGTAACGATGTCCTCCTTGTTGCAAGGGAGCAGGGATAACACGCCCAGCGAGGAGAGGGTATATTCCTTGTCTAGCCGGATACCCTGTGCACGAAATGCATCTCTTAATGCCAATACACGGTCCGCTGCTTGAGGGGCTTCTTCCCCAAGAACCAATACCTGGGTCAGGGCTTGCACACTGTTGCCTGACATAAATTCGGGCTTAAGTGTTACATAGAGCTGCTCCATGCGGTCCACGCCACTCTCAACATCGATATCGGAAAGACCAAGCATAGCGGAGAAGATATAATCGTCTTGTCCGGTAAGGAAACGATGTTTTGCCTTCATACTATCGTAAAATAGCTTTGCCCGTTCTACCGTACGCTGATATCGATCCGATGTTGCATTAGCAGCGATTTGATAGGCAGCAACGACGAGATAATCAGAGGCTCTGAATTTGGCTTCCTTCATTAAATCATACACGGTAAATGTGTTTGCAAGCAGAGTTTCCTTTTCGTCAGAAAGTGAAAGCAGGGCAGCAATGCTGATCACCGAAGCCCCTCTAAATTGAGAGAAAATCCCGGTACTCTCCTTAATTAGCTCGTAGCTAGCACGAATGGCTTCGTCATCTGCAACTTTGTCCTCTACAGCATACAATAGTGCCGCTAACCGATTAACCATTGCATTTTGCCATGGAAAAGCTTTTTTGATCCTCTGAGCGTTGTCTGCGAACAATTCAAGCCTAGCTGGATATTGCTCCTTCATTGGGTACACCTCTTATCTCTACTTTTAATTCATAACATTACGAAAATCCAGTGCTGTAGATTCATTTTACTATAAAAAATAAATCGGATGCCCACGAAAGCGGCTTACCAATAAGCTAGAGGTTGTTCAGGTAACCCAATGATTGAGTTTACTATGAAGATGTTATAATAATTATAAGATGGATCGGCAGGGGCTTAAATGACAACAAAGGAGAAGTGCGACGATGACTGAGAGAATACCTGAAATCATATTGAACGATGGAGTGAAGGTGCCTGCTATTGGTTTTGGTACTTACGCGTTAAATGGTACTGAGGGAGCACAAAACATCACTAAGGCGATTGATGTTGGCTATCGTCTGATCGACACTGCGTTTAATTATGAGAACGAAGGTGCTGTAGGCCAGGCTGTTCGGCAAACTTCTGTGCCTAGGGAAGAACTGCTCATTACTTCCAAGCTGCCAGGTCGCCATCACTCTTATAAAGAAGCATTAGCCACCATACAGGAGTCTTTATTCAGAGCCGGATTGGATTATTATGATTTCTATCTCATCCACTGGCCTAACCCTAGAGTGAATTTATATGTTGAAGCCTGGCAGGCGATGATCGAGGCACGGAAACAAGGTTTGATCCGCTCCATCGGTGTATGTAACTTTTTGCCGGAGCATATCGAGCGTTTGATACAAGAAACTGGCGTAGCGCCGAGCATGAATCAGATTGAGCTGCATCCTCATTTTAATCAGGAAGAGCAACGTGCATGGAACAAAGAGCATGGGGTAGTGATTGAATCGTGGAGTCCATTGGGACGAGCTAGCAGCGTACTGGAAAATGAGAAAATAGCGGAAATAGGCAAGGTTCATAATAAATCGATATCGCAAGTTATCTTACGTTGGCATATACAGCTTGGGGCTATTCCCATTCCAAAGGCTTCTTCTCTAGAGCATCAGCGCGATAATCTGAATATTTTTGATTTTCAATTATCGGAAGCTGAGATGACCGTTATTTCCGCATTAACCTCGCCAACAGGTCGCATAGCTGATCAAGATCCCGCATCGTATGAAGAATTTTAATAAATTTAACTAAAACACGCCAGTTATTGGCGTGTTTTTTTATATTAGGCTAGCCTCAGAATCAGTCAGCGCTTGAGTAATTTAATCTAGTCTAGTTTAGTATAGTCGTGCAAACCGTTGTTCTGTTTTATCGAGATGCTTCACCCGCTCTTCTAAGTTGCGATCTGACATCCCGGCATAATTATACCAACTCAGGTTCTTTCGTATTCCCATTTTGCGGAAGGTGCCTCTGAACAGAATTTTGGTGATGGGGTTTCCAAAAATCCAGCGATAAAAGAAGTCGGGTGTGTTCATTACGGTCAGGAGGGACACTCCTTTGATATTCGGGAGCAAGCATTTGAAGGGCCGCCCAGGTTTAGTTTCTTCGTAGACAATGCCTTTTGCGAATACCTTATCAAGAAAACCTTTGGTAAGAGCGGGCATGGCTTCCCACCATATAGGGAAAATGAAGACGATATGATCCGCTGCTATAAGACGCTGCTGATAATTGGCGACTAGCCGGTCGGTGGTTTTCTTTTGTCGCCAAGCAGTGAGTTCTTCGCGTGACATGACCGGATCAAATCCATCGGTATGCAGGTCGATAAGATCAATCGTATGGCCTTTGGTGGTGAGACCTCGCATAACGGAGGCTAATAAAGCTGCGGAATAGCTTCGCTGATGGGGGATATTCTCGGACGCTGATGCACCGTAGGGATGATCAAAAATAATTAAGACATTCATATAAACACCTTCTTTATGATTTATTGTTTCCTAGAAATTAAATATTAACTATGGAAACAATAATACGTTTTAAGTTTCCTTGTTGTCAATATTATTTCTAGGAAACTTTATTTATGAGCTGTATCTTGTTAAAATGAGCATAAGATGAATTTACGAGGAGACGTAACAGTGACGCATTCTTTCGAGAAATTACCTAATAAGGATATTTTGATAAAAAAATTAATAGAGAAGATTCCCCAATTACAAAAGCGATTTCAATCGGAGGATGACGAAGAGAAGGCATGGTTGATTCAGAACTGCAGTAATCCCCTTATCATTGACTTCCTCCAAGACTCCACAGTCATGATGCTGCATGTAATAGATGCAATTGGACAGCTTGAGCCGGTGAATGGCACTACTATTTCGAAGCAATTCGGAATTCCTAAAGGCAGCGTGTCCAAAATTACAAGAAGATTAGTGCAACAGGAAATTATTCGCACGGAGTTTCTCCCCGATAATAAAAAAGAAGTGCTTTTTCTTACAACACCTCTAGGGAAAGAAATATTCGATTTGCATTTAGCCCTACATAAGCAGATGAATAAAGGGATAAACCGGTTTCTACAGAGATATAACACAGATGAATTGTTATTTATAATCCAAGCCTTCGAGGATACTTTGGAAGCGTCATGGGTTCATTCGGAATCTGTTGCTGAAAAAGAACTATTAACTACCGGAGCATCTCTTGAGCCAGTGGAAAACGATGAAATGAGTCAAATCGTAGACATGCTTAACCAACTGGATACGCGCAACCTCAAAAAGGCTAAGACAGTTCTCCAAGCTATGTTTTTTACCCCTTTTGATTAGCTTTATATTTTTTGATAGTGATTTACCAGTTGCTCTAACTTATCTTTGATTATTTGTTTTAAGGCTTCAGGTTTCACGGATGTAACAGCATGACCATATCGGATAAAATAATTAGCCAAGAAATCCTCTTCACCTGGATTATAGAATCCCTTAATGACTGTTTTCGGACCAACCTCTATTTCCATAGAAGGATAATGTTCTTTATAAAAAATATCCTTTGCTTGTTCCGCAATCTCAACTTCAAAGTCAATACTTTTCGCAGACTGATAGATTTCTAATGAACGACTAAGAAGTTCTTCTATAGAATAACGAGCCTTGCTTTCCTCTTCTTCAATGAAGGTTATTCGATCACATCTAAAAACTCTATATGTATTCGTCGCAAGCTCTATTCCAGTGGCATACCATTGACCAAACTTAGCGGAAATCCTAAAGAATTGAACAGGGTAGCTTTTTGTTTGGTTTTCTTTTGTATATTCAATGTTACAGGCACTCTCATTTAGAATACTTGCTAGGATTTTATCTAAAAAACGGCTGACATGCTTATGCTGATACATTTCGAATTGCAGGACCTTTTTCATTTTGTGAATCTGGTTGATTTGTGTACTCGATAGACAGTGCTCGAACTTTTCGTTTAGCTTGTTAACACTTAGATGAAAGGGTGTAGATTGATAAGATTCTAACGTCAGCATGGCAAAATACAGCGCATAGACTTCATCTATCGTGAAAATAATAGGGGATAACAATCTGTTTTTTAGAATACCATAACGTCCGTGTCTTCCATGTTCCGCGAATATAGGCATACCCAATTGTTCTAATGAAGTAACATCACGTAGCGCTGTGCTTTTTGAAATATTGTATTTCTCCATAAGGTTACTTAGATTAAAAAACTCTCGCCCGTTTAAGTATCTCATCATGTCATTTAATCGTTCTGATTTCTTCATATAAAAAGCTCCTTATTAAGGTGTCATGTTTTGATACCTTTATATATGATAATAAGTTTAAGATCACATATCAAATATACGAAGGAGATTTACACTATGAGTACAACACTAGAAGTAGCTATTTTCTTATCGATGAAGGGAAGAGCCAAGGAAGCTATAGAATTTTACAAAAAACATTTTAACGCAGAGGAATTGTTACGTGTCACCTATCAACAACTTGCAGAGCGTGACAGCTCCATACAGCTTACGGATGAAAATAAGGATTATATTACTCACTCTGTTCTGTTAATCGGAAAAACAAAAATAATGATAGCAGAAGATACAATGAATACGAATGAGAAATATACAGTGGGCAATAACACTTCATTATGTATTCAAAGTGCTGACTTAGAGGGGATTGAAGGTTTTTATAAAAGCTTAATCACAGACGAGCGCGTGAAAATTATTTCTCCGTTATCCAGCAATGTGTTTAGTAAAGCCTACGGTATCATTGAGGATCCCTTTGGTATTCAAATTCAACTCATGTTTGATGAAAGATTACATTAAAAAAGCTTCATGCTTCTAAAACAAACCAAGTTTAAGATCAGCCGACTAAATTTCAGGGGTATTGTCCTGAGTTTGGCCGGCTTTTTTCTTGAGAGACGGATTACCTGCAACCAAACGATAGAACGAAGATCGCGAGACTATGCAGATTGTGCTTTTTGACGTTCCTTTCTAAATTAAGGTGGCACAGCAAATTACCGATAAATATAATAGCTAATGAATATATCTAATGGAGGAAAGACGGATGAAGAGGATTTTTAGTATATTGCTGATGTTATTACTGGTTACACCAGCACTCGGCACTACAACCTTTGCGGGCAATACGGTGAAGGCTAAGGTGACAGAGAGCAGTACATATTTTGATGGAGAACAGCGGAACCTGAATGGGTTCAACATATCGAATAACAATTATTTCAGACTACGCGATTTGGCAGAGTATTTCTCGGGAACGAGCAGCCAGTTTGATATCACTTGGAATAAAGCGAACAATGCGATTGAGATCATAACTGGACAAGCTTATACGCCCGAAAAGAAAACTACGAGCAACTATTATAGCCGCAATAAAAATTATGCAGCTACGCTTTCCAACTCTAAGGTGCTGGTCAATGGACAGTTGCAGTCTATTACGGCTTACAATATTGATGATAACAATTATTTTCAGTTGAGAGATTTGGCGGGTAAAATCCCGTTCGATATTGAATTTGACGTTCAGTCTGATCGCATATCGTTATTTTCCAAAATCCCAGATCATGCTTACCGGGTAAAGACGGCGGCTGTAGTTGAGAGTAACGGGGAATCTTCTTATTTTCCTAGATGGAAAAGTACGGCCTCTTCTTATCTTGTGAATAATAAGGATGGGACTGTAAGTGTCATTGAGGCGAACAAAGAGTTTACGATTGAAACGTACAATGAGAAGTACGAACTAACAGGCAATAAGAGCATTCCTTTTGAGCTTCCGGTGTTTGGTGGTTTCTATAGTGGGGAGAAGTATAACTATATTGCTTTTGGCCAAGAGAACCGCGAAGAGAATGATAGCAAAGAAGTCATTCGTATTGTCCGTTATGATAAAAGCTTCAATAGAGTAGACAGTGTCTCCGTAAAAGGTGGGGAGAGCTATACCGTTAGCCCGTTTGATTCAGGCTCCGGTAGTATGGCTGAGGCTGGAGATACGCTTGTATTTCATACCTCACGTACAAGATACACGACAGAAGATAAATTAAATCATCAATCCCAGCTTACTATTATCGTAAATACTAAATCCATGACTGTGACCAATGATCTGGGAAGATTCCAGAAGAATCATGTCAGTCACTCTTTTGACCAATATGTATTGTTTGATGGTGCAGCGCATGTTCTAGTCGATCATGGAGACGCTTATCCCCGTTCGATTGTTCTGAATAAAGGAGACGGAGCCAGTTATAACGAAGTAGACTTATTTAATATTCCCGGCAAAATCGGAGCTAACGCGACGGGTGTTTCTATAGGCGGATTTGAGCTGTCCTCGGCGAACTATATAGTCGCTATGAATTCGGTAGATCATTCACTAGTCAAAGAGTATACATCTTATGAGATGGTGGGTTTAGAAACGGACCAAAGGGATGTCATGCTTAGTGTGTTGCCCAAGTCCAACCTGAGCAGTACTTCGGTGAACCACGTCACCTTGGCTAAATATGTAGGCACGAACCTGATCGCGTCCATCCCTAAACTAGTAAAAATCACAGACGACAAAATGATGGTGCTGTGGCAGGAGTTTGATAAAGAGAATCATCCGGGTGATCTGAAATATGTTCTTATAGATGGAGCGGGAAAAGCTACTAGCGACATCCAAACGATCAAGCATTTTGCCTTATCAGAGTGCAGTCCTATTATTAGTGGGGACAAAATCATTTGGTATACGAACAATAAGGGGTCCAGAGTGTTCTATTCGATCCCGTTAAATTAACGGATTCAATTAACAACAAAGTGGGTAAATTAGACTATAAGCTATAAATAGGACCTTCTAATTAGAAGGTCTATTTTTTCACGCAAAAATCACATCATCCATGGAGGTCGCTATGCATCGCGTAAATCTAAACCAGGAACAGTTCAACCAACAGGTGATTAATCACGCCTCCTTTGGGATCGCCCTTTTAGCGCCAAATGGTTTGATTCTGACCGTAAACCCAGCCTTTGAACAGACTTTTGCTTATTCCACTGAAGAGTTTGAGGGTATGCGGTTAGAAGACCTTTCTCACCCCGAAGATTTCGGCAACCTTCATGATTTAAAAGCACTCTTGGGTGAGGAAACAGAAGTGCAGATGGAAAAGCAGTTTATCACAAAAAATGGAGATTATATTTGGGGACAGCTTACTCTCCACTTATTCAGCGACGAGTCGAACCAGCCAGCATATTTCATTTGCCAAATCGTTAACATTACAAAGCAAAAGGAATCCGAGCAACGCCTTCAGGAGTCTGTTGAACGGTATACGTCGCTTAAAAAATACAACCATGACGCCGTCATTTCCTTTGACCTTGACGGTCGAATCATTAACACTAATAGTATGGCTGAAAAGATAACGGGCTACGCCATCGAGTCCGAGTTGATCGGGATGAAGCTTGCGAGTCTGATTGGAGAAGAGAATGTCCAGCGCATTCTGGAAAGAGCCCTTTACGATAATACGGTTGAGCAGTATATCAATAAGCTTGTCACTAAGGAAAGCGAAGTAGTTGAAGTGCTCACCAGTATTGCACCCATTTATGTGAACAATCATAATATCGGATTTTACCTTATATGCAAGGACATTTCCGAGCAAAGGCAATTGTCGCTAGCTAAGGAAGCCGCAGAGTCCACGAATAGAGCTAAAAGTGAGTTCCTGGCTATGATGAGTCATGAAATTCGCACTCCCATGAACGGGGTGATCGGCATGACTGATATTTTGCTTGAAACAGAGCTTAATGAAGAACAACGTGAATATGTAGAAATCATTCGCAAAAGCGGAGGAATCCTGCTCAATATAATCAATGATATCCTTGATCTTTCAAAAATTGAGGCAGGCCGTAGCGAGCTGCAAGAGGATACATTCGATCTGCGGACTTGCCTCAAGGACAGCTTTTCTGTTATCGCAATAAAAGCTGAACAAAAAAATCTGGAGCTCACCAGCATCATAAATCATGATGTTCCTGACTTTATTTACGGTGACGAGGAACGCTTGAAGCAGGTGTTCTTGAACCTGCTAGGGAATGCTGTGAAATTCACACCCGCGGGCAGCATATCGGTAAAAGTGAGGCTTGTAAAGGAAGATCCCTTCCTGCTGGCCTTTACGGTAACCGATACTGGCATTGGAATTGATCCTGATCGACTTACTGATATTTTTGAACCGTTTGAGCAGGTGGATAGCTTTATGATGCGGAGACACGAAGGCACGGGTCTTGGCCTTGCCATCAGCCGCAGAATTGTCGAAATGATGGGTGGTGAGATCTATGCGGAGAGTGACGGCAAGAGCGGTACGTCGGTTACCTTCACAATCAGGCCCAAGAAATCAGTGGTAATCCCTAGCCAAGAGGCTAACATTAACAAGCTTCATACCGCACGTGAGGCAAGAATTTTACTTGCTGAAGACAACTCTATCAATGCGCTAGTGCTGACCAAAATACTCGAAAAAATGGGTCACAGCGTTATCGCCGTCACAAATGGCATAGATGCGGTTGAAGCAGCACGGAAAGAACCCTTTGATCTTATTTTATTGGATCTTCACATGCCCATTATGAACGGTATAGAGGCTATGAAGATGTTAAGAGATGAGCATCAAGAGAAATGTCCGCCCATCATCGCGGTCACGGCTAATGCTTTGAAGGGTGATCGTGAAAATTGTCTAGCTGCCGGGATGGACGAGTATATCAGCAAGCCTGTAAAACGTGAAGTCATCATAAAGATGTTAGATCAGTTTGTGATCTAATATAAACTGCATAACCTCTTAGTGATATTATCCCCTTCAGGTGAACAGTAAAAAGCCAGTCCATTACTGTTACACTTGGAGGGGATCGCTCTATCCATTGAATTACATAGCATTGCACGTTATACTTTGAAAAGAAATACGGACCCGCTTATCATATAACAGATCCGTCCTTCTATAAGGTATGGATCTTATTTTTTGTATGTATATATTCAGTCAGAGACGGAGGCGCAACATTGCAGCTAATCAATCAATCGGAAGTACAAGATAGGATCGACCTGCTTAAAGATCAGGATCTATATATCCATCTTGAGATGACAACGGGAGCCTACGCTGCCCATTTAGATAGTTCGAAGCATCCAGCCGCTACTTTTATTACCAATGCTATTATTCGATATTCCCATGGTTCGATTTCCGGCAACGGTCCTTATCGGGTCGGCTTAAAAATGTCGCAGGGCTGGGTTTACTCGGAAGGGCTAACTCACTATGAAGAGAGTGAGACAGGCAGATTGATTATGGCTGGACATGATGCTCAAGGCAAACTGATCGTATCGTTACAATTAAGCCGAGAGCCGTTCTAATGGAAGAGGAGATGAAGAGTTCTGTGGAAAAACATATTCTTGTTATTTTGCCACATCCGGATGATGAGGCCTTCGGTATATCAGGTACCCTTGCCAAACAAATACAAAATGGGACCCAAGTTACCTACGCATGCCTAACGCTTGGAGAAATGGGCCGAAATATGGGCATCCCGCCCTTTGCGAATCGGGTAACCCTCCCGGAAATACGTAAGAAGGAGCTGGAGGAATCCTGCGAGGCTATTGGCATACAGGATTTAAGAATGCTTGGTTTTCACGACAAGACGATAGAATTCGAAGATCAAGTCTTGCTCGATGGGCAGATTGATGCGCTCTTGAAAGAGCTTAAACCTTCGCTGATCATCACGTTCTATCCAGGGTACAGCGTTCATCCTGATCACGATGCTACTGGAGCTGCAGTGATCCGAACCGTTGCAAGATTGCCGAAGGAAGAAAGACCTCCTGTTCACTGTATAGCTTTTGCTAATAATATTGTAGAGATTGGGGAGCCAAAGGTTATCAATGATGTGAGAGATTTCCTCAAGCACAAGATGGCGTCCATTCAGGCGCATCGTTCCCAATTCCAGGCTGCTGAGCTGTTGGGCAGCAAACCTTTAAATGATAAAGAGATCCAAGCTCGTTTTGGAACAGAACATTTCTGGATTTATCCGTTTGAATGATAATGATCTAGTCAGAATTTTAGCGGTGATCTGTTGTCGGTGCTTAACCGGGGATAGGTCGCCGTTTTTGTATGTAAATATTCAACTTTTCAGCGGGGGACGGTGGGAATTTAAGGCGAGGCCTTAAGACACGGGTAATTTGACCTAAAAAATTACTAAGGACTATCCGATATAGAAGATACTAACAATTGAAAGGTGATTAAATGCGAATCGGTCACAACATCACGTCTTTAAATAGTTTGAACAGATTAAATAAAAATAATAAATCTATTACAAGTTCACAAGAGAGGTTATCTTCTGGACTTCGGATAAATATAGCGGCAGATGATGCTGCAGGATTAGCAATTTCTGAGAAAATGAGAGCACAGATTCGTGGATTATCTCAGGCAGCAAGGAATACACAGGATGGTATTTCACTAATTCAGACTGCTGAGGGTGGACTTGGAACTATACAAGATCCTAATCTGCTAAGACTTCGGGAGCTTGCAATACAGGCTTCAAATGATACCTTAACAAATTTTGATCGAACATTGATTCAAAAAGAAGTTGAGCAGATAAAGCTTGGGATAAATGATATTGCTAATAACACTCAATTTAATGGAATTCATTTATTGAATAATGACCTCGAAGTAAACACGAATATTACCCCAGTACAGGGCAATATAAGTACGAACTGGACAGCTAACATACCTGCCAGAGATTTATCTAAGACTTCAGATGGAGGTTACGTCGGAATAAGAATTCCCGGTAATAATCCCTTCAAATTAGATAGTATGGGTAATCTGGTTTGGTCACAAGCAATTCCTAATATGGATGTGTATAGTATTAAGGAATCTAGTGATGGTGGTTATATTTTATTAGGAAATGATTTCTCAGCAGGGGCAATTTCCGATCAAAGGATAAATATAATTAAATGGGATGGGAATTTGAATGAGCAGTGGAGTACAGGGGTATCTGGCGTCTACTCCATTATGGGGAATGAAGTAATTGAGACTAGTGACGGTTCCTTTATTGTGGCAGGGACGGGTTCCGGTATTCAAAATTGGGATGGCCTTATGGCTAAATTTAATAGCAGTGGTGTGCAACAATCCACCTCGATAGTGGGTTCTTCACAATCCAATCCTGTTGGCTATGGAAGCGAAGAATTTAATTCTATTATTGAAACTGCTGACGGCGGTTATTTGGCTATTGGTTCATCAAGTCTCAAACTAAACAGTTCTTATACCGATAAGTCAAGCTGGGTTGTGAAATATGATAGTAACTTAAATCCGTTATGGGACACACGAGTCGGTGCTGCTGGGGATGATGAAGGTTACCGCGCCATCGCAACCAGTGATGGAGGGGCCATAATTGTTGGTTCTTATAACGACTCTACTAAAACTAGTGGATTAATCTATAAACTAGACAGTAGTGGAAACGTATTATGGGAGAAGAATATCTCAAATGAAACTTCCAACTCCAGTCAACTTACTAGCATTACAGAAATGAAAGATGGGAATTACATCGTTGGAGGAATAGTAGATAATAATTATCGTCTTTCCATTTTTGATTCACAGGGAAATGAATTGGCTAATGTTAATCTAAATGGTGGGGGCTCTACGGATCGATTAAATAACATTATTAGTAATGATGACGGAAGTTACACTTTTTCAACTACAACTGGAATAACCAATTTCAATGTATCTTACGGATCAAACCCTGGTACCACATATGATTACAAAACAGTAAACCTTCAGGTGGGAGCAAACTCTGGGGATAACTTCGCTGTTAAATTAACAGATGCTAGAACTACTGCTCTGGGAATTGCGGATATAGATCTTTCAACTAGACAAGGTGCCGAATTAGCGATTTCGAAAATAGACAAGGCTATAAATACCGTTTCATCTAAGCGTTCAATGTACGGCGCGTATCAAAATGCATTAGAACATATCCATAATAACCTAACCAATTACGAAGTAAACTTAACAGCAGCTGAATCACGAATAAGAGATGTGGATATGGCAAAGGAAATGATGAAGCTTACCAAATTCAATGTCCTATCTCAAGCATCACAAGCCATGTTGGCTCAAGCTAATCAACAGCCTCAAGGCGTGTTAGAGTTGTTAAAATAGGGCTATACATACAGTCTATGCATTTCAGTGCATAGACTTTTTTAGAATCTATGAGGATCTAAGAAATGATTTACAAAAAAATTTCCAGAGACTATTATATTTCTATGCGTAATATTTTCCTTTTTTAACTAGATTATTGTAAGAATTTATCTCTGGAGGTTCAAATGAAAAAGCACGACAAAATCATTTCCTTCATCTTCATGTTCATTATGATGGTGACGGCTATTTTCTGGGTAAACTCGACCACTAGTTGGACTATGATGGGTACCCTTGCTTCCGTGGCCTGTTTCGTACTTTTTATATTATTGGGACTCCGCACTATACCTGTTTTGACAGATTTTGTTCTGACAAATCCAGCACCTGAAGTAACTCTGGAAAATAAAACACGGGACAGAAAGCAGGCTTGGCTATATATTATCGGCTGGGTAGTGGCTAGTCGGGTCTTGCTTATGTTTATCGGTTATATATTTTTGATCATACAGAATGGCTATTCCGGTGGTTTGTTTAGCAAAATAGCTGAGACCTGGCATATATCAGGGATCGACGCTTCACATTATTTGGGCATCGCGGAGAATTGGTATGTGACGGAGGGAGATCCGAAATACCATATTGTGTTTTTTCCTTTTTTTCCAAATCTAATTAAAGTAGTTCAGGTATTCGTAGGGAATTATCTCGTCGCTGGATTTATCGTTTCTAATATTTGCTCGCTTGTTGCTGCCTTGGTCGCCTATGAGCTTGCCTCACTAGACATGCATCGAAAGAGTGCTATGCGAGTAGTGAAGTATATTTTTATATTTCCGGCTGCGTTCTTTTTCTTCATCCCTATGACCGAATCTCTATTTCTGGCCTTATCGCTGTTGTGTTTATATTTTGTGAGAAAAAAAGAATGGCTCATCGGATGTTTATGCGGTGCACTCGCAGCGTATACACGTTCTCCAGGGGTGCTGTTGATTGTACCGGTTGCGATTGAATTTGCACGGGAACTTTTCGGGAATTATAAATTACTAGATAAAAAAGCGTTTATACATAAACTGACCACCGCCATTGGTTGTCTTGCTATCATATCGATGGGTTTGCTGGCTTATCTTTATATCAACTACTATGTTACGGGAAATGCTTTTCAGTTCAGTATTTACCAGAGGGAGCATTGGTCACAGAAGTTCTATCTTTTTTTTGATACCGTAAGATATCAGATGGAATATGCGGTGGGCACCTTTAAAAGTGGAGATAGCCGTTCTTTTCTCGGCATGTGGCTGCCCAATTTAATCGCTATATTCTCAGCACTAATTATCATGTTTATGGGAGCAAGAAAACTACGGCCATCCTACACTGCTTATTTTATCGTGTATTTTGCTTTCGTAGTGGGAGCTACTTGGCTGCTGTCAGCCCCGCGTTATTTGCTTGTTGCCTTTCCGCTAGCTTTTGCAGCCGTTGCGCTCACTAATGAAAAGCCGAAGGATGTTGCACTCACTGTTATGTCTGTTGTAGGTAGTATACTGTACTTGGCAATGTTTGTAGCGGGATATCCGGTGTACTGAGGAATCGTGTTAAAATAGGAGAACGCCTAGGTGCGTTCTTCTTTTTTATTGCGAATAATCTTATAGAAACGATGGTGGGTATGAAGATTGATTACGACAATCAGGTGATCGAGTTTAATGTTCAATATGGAAACGGAAAAAAAATCTCCATTCATATAGATTCGTCAGGGCGCATAACACTCAAGGTACCTAAGAAAACATCTGAAGAGACGATTAAAAGTGTGGTAGAGCGTAATGGCAAAATGATTGTGGAGAAGCTGCAAAGTCTCGAAGCGGCTCGTGAAACGCCAAAGATGATCAGAGCGTACGAAGATGAAGGGAAGTTCCTGTATCTAGGCAAATATTATTCTCTGCATGAGCTTATAGAGACAGCGGAGCTAAGTGAAGAACAACTTCAGTTAAAGCTGAAAAAGTTCTATTTCTCTAGCTGCAAGAAGCTTATAGGAGAGCGGATCACTAGGTACCAGACGCAGCTTAGAGTAAAACCTAAAAGTATCGAGATTGTAGAGTCCAGGACCAAATGGGGAAGCTGCAGCTCCGATAAAAAACTAACCTTTAACTATCGTCTGGCCATGGCTCCCGTGGAGGTTATCGATTATGTGATCATCCATGAGTTATGTCATTTGCTGCATATGAACCATGATCGCTCCTTTTGGCGACGGGTTGGAAGCCTAATGCCGGATTATAAGGAGAAGGAAGAATATTTAGCAAGATATGGAGGTGCTATGACGTTATGAAAAAAAGGGTATTCCAGTGCAACTAGAGTAATGGTTGCCGGGAATACCCTTCGTTATTTTAACCCCTTTGCAGCAATCGATAGAGGTTAAGTGCCAGTTGAATCTCGAATAACTCATCAGAGTTTTTCAGATCTATATTTAGCAAATCTTTGATTTTATCAATCCGGTAAATAAAGGTGTTGCGGTGAATAAACATCGCTTTGGCGGCTTCGGTTACATTCTGATTGTACATAAAATAATACTCCAAGGTAGACATGAATCTCGTGTTCATCGTCTGGTCATGTTCATGAATGCCTCCCAGAACTTTGTTAAAGAATGTCTCCATTTCCGTAGGCTTAATGTTGGAATCCAGAAAATGATAGACAGAATAATCCTCGAAGTGAGCAATGCTCCGGCTGTCTTTATTAAACCGCTGCATGAGCCGCATAGCTTCCTGGGCCTCGAAGAAGCTTCGATGGAGCGAAGCAAGTGTCTTATACTGACTGCCAATGCCGATGAGAAAATGATTTTTAGTCATTTCCTGAGCCAGCAACTGCAGCACCTCTTGAGCAAAGGCTTTCGTATCGCTTACGGAAATTGGCGGTTTATTTTCATTTTTGCCGATCAAGATGATGATTTGCTGATTGCGATAGTAACAGATTAGCTCTCCACCTGCATTACTGGACAAGCCATAGATCAAATTGACACATTTTTTGACCATATGCTCCATTTCATATTTTCTATAAACCATGTCCGTGTAGTTTTCCAGCTGTGTAGCTTCAACATGGATAACTGTACAGTAATACGCATAGTTAACTTTAAGCCCATGCATAGCAGATAGGGAATGCAGTGTTTCTGTTGAAGTAATATTGCCAGCTAATAAGTCGTCGAAGAAGTCCTGCCTAATTTTATGCTTTACCTCTTCGATTTCCTTGGCTTTGATCCGGTCCAGTGCAAGCATCGTGGATACATGCTCTAACGCGGTGTAGTCAAATTCAACCAGCTTGCGTACCGTTTGCAGAACGACGATATACGCGTAAGCGTTACTGGATACAGAAACCGGCATAATGCAGCACTTGTACGGCTGTCCCTGAGAATAGTAGGTGCGTTTGATGGATTTTTTGATTTCAGTAATATACTTTGGGAAAGCTACCGTGAACTCTGTTGGAAAAACAGGCCTGTTCTTCACCAGTGGCAGGAATTCCTGAAGTGGAGATGGGTTGTCCTTATGATCTGTATAGCAGAGTAGGTTCCAGTCTCTATCTAATATAAGAACAGGGTTATGGATCGTGTCGGACAATTCCGCCGATATTTGCTCAATACCGCCGCCTTCGAGCGCGATTTTGAACAGCGCATTATGAAGGTCGAGCGAACGTCGGTTCACTGCATCGTAATCCGCGTTGGTCTTTTCGTTAATGATCGCAATGACTCTGGACAAGGTGTATTCAAAAGGGAGCTCCAGTAGCGGAAGTCCATGCTTATCAGCAAGCTCGGTCATGTTCTGCGGGATAGCATCGAAATATCGCTTCATTTTGATGCAGAGTCCTGCACAGTTATTCTCCACCAGCTCATGAATGAATTTGTTCTGCAGCTCCGTGCTGTCTTTGAAGATATATCCGGTGGATAAAAGCAGCTCGTTCGAGGTCAGCCAGTCAAATACGTCCGGATTCTCGATGATATTAACTACGGAGATTTGATTGTTTAGGCCAGAATGCCCCGCAACGATCTTTATGCCTTCGATGGATTTGATTTGTAAGATATCTTTTATCGTTAGCATCAATTCACACCTCTCATCATCACCCATTGTGCAATGTGCATAGTGATTACTTGTTGTTTTTAGTGTTCTTGTATGATGACCCCCAGTGTACGGAGGACTACAATAAGGGTGTCAGGTAACGTTTAACCGTTAAACTGTGATATATTTCACAAAAATATCCTTTTTCACACAGAAAGCAGCTCAATCTTCATCATTCTTGGAATTTTATGAACTGAGTGTAACATCTTCTATCATTCATCATCAACCGTTACGGTTTTTTATGAGAACGCTTTCTATATAGGATAACCTGACAATAAGTGACCAAACCATTATCTACTTCCTTCTCAAGGGGGCGATCAAACGGAGTATTCTCAGAGCAAGTGTACCTCTTATTTAAAAGCTGGGATATCCAGTGATAGCGCGTTCTTTCATCGGATTCGAGAATCAAGATTTTTCGGAAATATACACAGCATATTTGAGCGGACGATAAATGTAAGGTGCAAGGCAACTGATGAATTATATACCATTGCGAGCAGTAGGGTAGATAATGCGCCTAATACTTTGATTACAGAGGTTAGTAGTTTTTCGGTTCTTGGACTGGTTGTGGGAGAAGAAGTTTTTGCGGAGAATGATCAATTATATATTGGCACTAAGCTTTCAATATCGATCAAGGAACTGACAGTTTGGCAGAGCTCTCTATCTATTTTTCCAAAAGAAGTAAAGACGCTAAGAGATAATTTGGCTGTGGCAAAAGCTTATATCAATAGCTATGGAAAACCAGGCGGTATGAAGCAGTTTGCGGGTTCTAGCTGCTTTGAGAGAGAAACGATGCGGCTGCTGGAAGAGCGATCTTCAGGTCTTCTAAATGCTTTGGCGAATGACAGCATGGGAGATGCTGCTCATTATGCAATTCGACTAATGGGATTAGGCCCAGGTCTGACTCCGTCGGGAGATGATTTTTTAGTTGGATTGTTTGCTGTGATCCATCTGCCTCAGAGTCCTATTAATAAATATCAGCCGTGGTGCAGGGAAGTCGTGAACGAAGCAGCTGAATTAACGAATGAAATAAGCTATATGGCTCTGAAAAAAGCGGCTTGGGGTCAGGTGAGAGAGTCAATGGGTCAGATGCTGCATTCGCTCATGTATGAGAGTAAGGAAAATATGCTTCTTGGCTTATCGGCAGTGCTGGATATAGGTTCTTCTTCCGGAACAGATATTGCCTTGGGGATCATTAGCGGTTTGGATCTTAATCTAGAACAACGTTGGAGGTAAGATATGTCGACTAAAATAGTAATTAAAAGAAACACATACTTTGATTCCGTCTCGCTCATGTCGTTGTCGACCAAAGCGAATCAAATAGAGGGTGTCGAACAAGCTTTTATCGCAATGGCTACTCAAATGAATAAAGAGGTATTAGCGAATGTAGGGCTGATAACCCCTGAGCTAGAGGAAGCTAAGAATAGTGACCTGATGATCGTAATCAAAGCAGCATCCCCTGAGCTGGCTGAAGTTGCCTTTGGAGCAATCGAAGAGCTGTTTATTAAAAAAGACAGTGCAGTTGGCGGTACAGAGCTTAAATATCCAACAATTGAGTCGGCAGTGAAGAATAGGACAGCAGCTAATCTTGCAGTGATTTCAGTCAACGGAGCGTTTGCAGCCAGAGAAGCAAGAAAAGCGCTGGAGAATAATCTCCATGTCATGATGTTCAGTGACAACGTAAGCGTAGAAGACGAAATTGAATTAAAAAAAATAGCACATGAGCGTGGATTACTGATGATGGGGCCGGATTGCGGAACCGCGATCATTGGAAATATGGCCTTATGTTTTGCCAATAAAGTTCGTAAAGGCAATATCGGCATCGTGGGTGCATCCGGCACAGGAAGTCAGGAAATCAGCGTGCGGATTCACGATTTTGGCGGAGGCATCTCACAGTTGATTGGCACAGGCGGCAGAGACCTAAGTGAACGTGTCGGCGGAGTAATGATGCTTGATGCTATGAAAGCGCTTAACGAAGACGAAGCCACTAAGATCATTGTGTTGATTTCCAAGCCACCAGCCAAAAGTGTGGAACAAAAAGTGCTGAATGAAATCAAAAATATGCATAAGCCTGTCGTAGTCTGCTTTATCGGAGGAACGGAGGAAGCTGTTCTGGAGGCAGGTGGACATTTTGCCAAAACAACCAAAGAGGCCGCGCTGAAGGCGGTAATTCTATCCGGCATTGATGAGAGTCAAATTGATAAGCATCCGCTAAACCTTCCGCTGATTGAAGAGATTAAGGTCAAGCTGAAGCCAGAACAGAAGTATATTCGTGGGCTATTCTGCGGCGGTACTTTATGTGATGAAGCAATGTATCTAGCGATGGAGAAATACGACGATGTCTATAGCAACATTCCAAAAGATCCGGAATATCAGCTGGGTGATATCCATATCAGCCAAGCACATACGTTTATTGACTTTGGGGATGATGGGTTCACTAACGGCAAACCACATCCGATGATTGATCCTTCTTCACGGATTGCCAGATTCAAGCAGGAAGCGAAGGACCCGGCGGTGGGCGTGATCATTATGGATTTTGTATTAGGCTATGGATCGCATGAGGATCCAGTAGGTGTTATGGTGCCTGCAATTATTGAGGCTAAGCAAGCAGCGGAACAAGAAGGCAGACATTTGGAGATTATCGGCTATGTCCTTGGAACCGATCTGGATACACCTTCGGTCCAAGAACAGCTTGATAAGCTGGTATCCGTGGGTGTTACCTATGCAAGCAGTAATACGAATGCAGGACTTCTTGCCAGAGGTTTTGTAGAGAAGGGAGTATAACATGAGCAGAATCAATGAGTTATTTAAGAGTGAACTTCACGTTATCAATGTCGGCCTAGAAATGTTCAAGGATGATATCCTGAAGCAAAAAGGCAACGTAACCCATCTGGAATGGAAGCCACCTGGTGGAGGTAAGCCCGAATTAATTGCCGCACTGGATGCGTTAGAGCAAGAGGAAATTGCTGCAAAGATTGAGGCTGCCAACAAGCTGGCTGTAGAGCGAATCGTGAATTCACAACCGGTATTGGTTGGTTTTGACCAAGCGATCAACGTCGTACCAGGGATGACTAAGACTACGATATTACATGCAGGGCCTCCGATTACTTGGGATAAGATGAGTGGTCCCATGAAAGGTGCAGTTACCGGCGCTTTGGTCTTTGAGGGCTTGGCGAAGGATCTCGATGAAGCTGCCGAACTAGCGGCATCAGGTGAGATTACGTTCTCCCCTTGTCACGAGCATAATTGTGTGGGTTCCATGGCAGGGGTAACCTCAGCCTCTATGTTTATGCACATTGTAGAGAATAAAACGTATGGCAACATCGCTTATACGAACCTTAGTGAGCAACTGTCGAAAATCTTGCGGATGGGTGCAAACGATGAAACGGTCGTTGCCCGTTTGATCTGGATGAGAGATGTGCTTGGACCGATGCTGCGTGAGGCGATGAAGTTCTCTGAGAACGGCATTGATCTGCGGCTCATGTTATCACAGGCGCTCCATATGGGAGATGAATGCCATAACCGCAACAACGCTGGAACAACTCTTTTGATTCAGGCATTAACGCCGCTTATCCTGAGAACAGATTTTACTAATGAGCAGAAAATCGAAGTGTTCGACTTTGTGGCAATGAGTGATTATTTCTCCGGACCAACTTGGATGGCTCTTTGTAAATGTGCACTTGATGCTGCCCATGGCATCGAGCATAGCACCATCGTAACAACGATGGCCCGCAATGGCGTGGAATTTGGTATTCGTGTCAGTGGAATGCAAGGCAATACCTGGTTTACCGGTCCTGCGCAAAAGGTTGTCGGACCGATGTTTGCAGGGTATAAGCCGGAAGACTCGGGACTCGATATCGGAGACAGTGCGATTACCGAAACGTATGGTATAGGTGGCTTCGCCATGGCAACCGCGCCGGCGATTGTAGCATTAGTTGGGGGAACCGTAGATGATGCCATGAACTATTCTGTGAAAATGAAGGAAATCACTACGACGGAGAATCCAAATGTGACGATTCCTTTGTTGAACTTCCGCGGAATTCCTACTGGAATCGATATTCGTAAAGTGGGTCAAACCAGCATTATGCCAGTGATCAACACGGCTATTGCCCATAAGGATCCAGGCATCGGAATGATTGGAGCCGGAATCACTCATCCTCCAATCGAGTGTTTCGAGCAAGCCATTCTCGCTTTTAGTCAGAGCATGCATTCATAGAACCACCCGCCCTTCAGGCCTATTCAAGGGTCTGAGGGCTTCATAAGCCATTGGTATGTAAGCGCTAACGATCTAGGGGGAGATTTATTATGGATCAAGTATTTATGAAGATGTTCTGGAAAAAGGGAGATTGGGCCGCGTTTTTCGGGCTGCTTGCTAACAATTTAACCAATCTGCTTACGATGATTTCATTGTTAATTTTTGTAGTAGGATTTCCGGAAGGTATGGTTTACGGCAGAGTCGTTCCTGCGTTTGGACTCGCGATTTTTATCGCAAGTATTGCTTATGGCTGGTTTGGATATCAGCTAGCCAAAAAAACAGGCCGAACGGATATAACCGCATTACCTTCAGGACCTAGTGCTCCATCGATTTTTACGGTAACTTTTCTAGTGTTAATTCCCGTATTTAGAGAAACCAATGATGCATCATTTGCGCTGCAAATTGGTCTCGTATGGTGTTTGTTCGAAGCCTTGATCCTTATTGTCGGCTCATTTCTGGGAGATGTGCTGCGCAAGGTTATTCCAAGAACCGTACTTTTATCTTGTTTATCTGGACTTGGATTGTTATTGCTGGCCATGAACCCGATGCTACAATCCTTCGAAACACCAGTGGTTGCTTTTGTTGTACTTGTGATCATCTTTATTAACTGGTTTGGCAAATCGCCAATATTCAAAAAAATTCCTACAGGATTTCTGCTGCTGATTGCTGGAACCGCGCTGGCTTGGATATTCGGCTTGCAGAATCCAGAAGCGATCACAACGGCTCTTTCAACACTTGGGTTTAATCCACCTGAGGTGCATATTACCAGCTTAATTCAAGGGATTCCGCATGCCTTGCCATACCTGGCTTCTGCAATTCCATTGGGACTGGCGAATTATATTTTTGACCTTGAAAATATTGAGAGCGCACATGCTGCCGGAGACCCTTATAACACTCGTAACGTTATGCTAACGAATGGGGTTGCTTCAAGTATTGGTGCTTTCACAGGTAATCCGTTCCCGGTAACTGTGTATATTGGTCATGCAGGCTGGAAATCTATTGGGGCTGGACTTGGTTATACCATAGCTTCTGGTTTCTCCATGTTAATTATTTGTCTCTTTGGCATAGGAGCACTGCTGTTGTCTATCATACCTGTTGTGGCGATTGTTCCGATTCTGGTCTATGTCGGGGTCGTTACGGCGAATCAGGTGGTTCGAGAGACACCTAAAAATGAAGTGCCCGTTATCTTTATCACCTTGTTCCCATGGATCGCCAACTGGGCTTTAACGCTTGCGAACAACATTTTTAATGCGGCTGAAACTTCGGCTTCCAAGGTGGGGATTGATCTCTTATTAAGCAAAGGGGTTTATTACAACGGCCTGATGCATTTAGGAAATGGTGCACCGCTTAGCAGCTTGATTTGGGGCTCCATCACTATTTTCTCTATCCTGAATAAACCACTGCGGGCTGCTGTCTTTGCTGTAATCGCGTCTGGCCTATCTTTATTTGGAATCATTCACGCGCCGACTGTTGGATTTGCTCAAGCTTCACTTATGCCGTTCGTATACGCCTACTTGATGGTGGCAGGATTATTTGTTTATAAGCATTTTTCAGACCTTCGTGACCCAGCGAACAAGCTGCAATCCGAATAAATAATTGATAAAAAGAAATAGGAGAGCTAAGCCATGACTAATCAAACTCTGTCAGAAGATTTAATTCAAGCAGCGGATCGCGGGGATTTAGCTGCCGTAGAACAGCTTTTGGCTCGTGGTGCCGATGTTCATCATAAGGATGCCAGTGGTCGTACTGCGCTGATGGCGGCAACGCAAAAAAATCATATTCCTCTCGCTCAAAAGCTGATTGAAGCAGGCAGTGATGTGAATGCAAGAGATATCACTATGTTATCACCCTACCTGTGTGCCGGTGCCAATGGATTTCATGAGATTCTGTCTTTAACTCTTGCCGCAGGTGCGGATACAACCAGTGTAAATCGTTTTGGGGGAACTACACTGCTTCCCTCCAGCGAGAAGGGGTATCTAAGAACTGTTCAGAAATGCTTGGAAGCAGGTGTTGCAGTTAACCATATGAACAATCTGGGATGGTCTGCCTTGCTGGAGGCAGTAATTCTCGGGAATGGTGGCCGTTTATACTCCGATATTATTCAGTTGTTGGTGGATGCTGGAGCGGATGTTCATTTGCCGGATCGTGACGGGAAATCATCGTTGCAGCATGCAGAAGAGCTGGGTCAGGAGAGGGTCATCCGTATTCTCAATAAAGAAAAGCTAACGATTCATCCAAGTATTCAAAGCGCTCAAGAGCTAGCTCGGGCAGAGGATTTCCGGAAAGCAAGTTTGGTTATGGAACATGCAATGCAAGTGGACAGTAATAATTCAGATTTCTATTACTATAAAGGATACTTCTTAGGGGAACTCGGGAGATATGACGAAGCTCTGGCAGCCTATCAACAGGCACTTACTATTGATCCGGATGACCTTGATTTCTATTTCTATACCGCAAATGCCTACCGAATGATGAAGCGATCCGAGCAAGCATTAGCAGAGTATGACAAAGCGATAGAACGCGATCCTGGCGAAAGCTTCTTCCGCTATCATAAATCCAATTATTTAAGAGAGTTGGGCAGGCATGAGGAAGCGGTCAAAGTTATGGATCAGCTCCTGGAACAGCAGCCTGCCCGGTATGATTTCTCATTCCATAAGGCGAACAGCTTGAGATCACTTGGCCGGCATCAAGAGGCAGTTGAGGCGATTGAGAACGCAATTGCTAACGATCCGAGCAATCCTTTATATCATCATCATAAGGCTCAGTCACTTGGTTTACTTGGTGATCATGAAATGGCCATTCAAGAAATAGATATTGCTATCAGCTATAATCCTGCCAATCCGGATTTTCACTCCGCGAAGGAACAATTTCAGCTGGCCCTTAAACGCTAATCAATGAGGATCAACTGATCCGTCAGGAGGAATGGAATGAGTAAATTTATAGTTGTAGCCATTGGCGGTAATTCATTGGTGAAAGACAATGGCCGCGATTCTATAGAGGATCAATCTGAGGCAGTACGTGAAATTGCTGTCAATATCGCTGATCTGGTGCAAGCAGGCAACGATGTGGTGGTTACTCACGGCAACGGTCCACAGGTTGGATTCGAGCTGAGACGAAGCGAGGTGGCTTCGGAAGTCACTGGAATGGATGTTACTCCGCTGGTCAATTGCGTGGCGGGCACGCAAGGGGGCATAGGTTATTTAATTCAGCAGGCCTTAACAAATGAATTCATTCACCGCAGATTAGACAAAAAGGTTGCCACAGTCATTACTCAGGTCGAGGTTAGCAAAAATGATCCGAATTTTCAGTCTCCCTCGAAACCAGTGGGCTCCTTCTTCACGCTTGAGCAAGCAGAGGAGATGAAGCGTGCCAAGCCAGATTGGGTCATCATTGAGGATTCAGGTCGTGGTTACCGCCGTGTTGTTCCATCGCCTAAGCCGATTGATATCGTTGAAAAAGACGTCATTAAATCACTCATTGAGACGGGTTATGTGGTGATCGCTGTTGGCGGAGGCGGGATTCCTGTGATCAAAACCGAAAATAATACCTACGAAGGTATCGATGCGGTCATTGACAAAGATTTTGCTACAAGTCTGTTGGCCGAACAGATCGATGCAGAATCGCTGATTATTACAACAGGAGTTCCTCAGGTATGTGTAAATTTCGGTACGCCTGAGCAGAAGGCTCTTGAAGAAGTTACAGCGGCAGAAATGATGGTATATGCGGAGCAGGGTCATTTTCCTGCTGGAAGTATGCAGCCTAAAATTGAAGCAAGTCTTAGCTTTTTGAAAAAGGAGGGACGTAGAGTTATCATTACTAATCCGGAAAATATGAAAGCTGCGATGAGTCAACAGGCTGGCACACATATTGTAAATTAATATGATCTTATTTATCTCATCATTTCATGGAGACCGCCACTGATCTAAATCAGGGCGGTTTTTTGACATGTTCATGAATTGTTACTCAACTGCTGCTTTCAGATGGCCATATTCTGGTGAATAAAAGGAAGATAAGAGGTAAAACTATGTCCACTATATAAAAAAGAATACATTAAAATGCGGGGGTAAAAGATGAGATCGAATAAAGGAACAACACAACGTTTTACCAGGGCTACAATTCTTTGTTGTATTTGTGCATGTACGGTATTGTTAAGTGGATGCACTAAAGCAGCGGATGAGACTCAAGTGGCTACTCCAACGGCTCAAGTAGAAACCACAGCACCTTCTGCAGAAGCTACTACACCTGCGCCTACGAATAACGCAACAGAACAACCCATGACATCTGCGTCACCCGGTTCAAATACTGGGGAACTTCCAGAGGGAGTGAGCATTCAGAGAGTTATCAAGGATGTTTCGTTAAAAGATAGCTATCATAAAAAGGTTGAACTGTTAAGCGACGGTGGCAAGCGGGTTACCATTACAGATCAGAATCAAAAGATTGTTTTGCAGCAGATTGAATATGACGGAAGGATCACTGCGGTTAAGGATAAACAGATTACCGTTCAAGTGGAGGGTGGTAAAGAGCAAACCTTAACGATTCCTGATCATATAGTCATTGAAGATGAAGACAAGCTCGGATTAAATAATGGCGTTGAAATCGAGTGGACGGTAAATGCAGACGGACAAATCGAAAGCGTGGAACTGGACGATTAAAAATTTACCGAGGTGACTGGATGAAATTTCTAATCGTACTTGGTAGTATTATTGTTCCCATTGTCATGCTGATGTTACAAGGTAAATCGATAAAGTGGCGTATGGTATTCAATGTTGCTTCGGTCTTAAGTGCGATTATCTTTGGAAATATTTCCGCTTTGGCGATTTACGAAATATTAAGGGATCATGCTGTATTTATGACCTCGATCCATGCGATATTTTTAAATCCAATGTTTCTTATTACCGGAGCCTATCTTGGCGTTTATTTAATTTATCGGTTGATGATAATTTCGTATGACGAGGTTAATATGTGATGGGTACAATACAAATAGGGGTGTTCCCGCGTAGGGACACCCCTATTTGTGTTGTTAACAGGACGGATGCTTAAGAGGACTTTCCTACAACGTTTGCTCCGCTCTTCGTGATCTTGTAGGTGATGATATCCCCATTCCAGAAGTGGAATTTTAGGATAACCTCGCCGTCTTTAACATCTTTAAAGAACGCGGGAAGCAGCTTGATTTCTTTAGTGTTATAAGAAGGTGAGAAGGTATTGCCGAATTCCTTAAATGGAGTCCAGTCCTGCGGACCTGCATTGCCACCAGCGGTATATACAGCTTCCATTGTGGCAAGCTGGTTACCATTAAAGGTGGTCGGAATGGCAAAGGATTCAGTCGTGCCTTTTGCATCGCTTAATTTAGCTGTGTCATACACAATCACCTTAAGTCTCCACGCAACACCCTTGTTGAATTTCAGAGTCAGCACGGCATTTTCACCGTATTTTTGGGAAGCTGTGAGCTTTTTGAGTTGGCTGGCTTTGAGGATGAGCTCCTCACCATTTAATGTGTAATCTTTACCTTTGGTCAGATATTTTCCGTTGGCACTAATGGTGGTTAGCTTATTGCCGTTCAGGTTTAGCTTAACCTTGGTATCTTTGATTTGTGCACCTTTTTTTAGGTAGACCAAATCGCTTTCGGTGCTGGAGGAACGCTCCTTCAGACCAGACATTAATACATTGTGGAGTTCAGGATCAGACCACTTATAAGTTTTACGGTTGAAATGCTGCCCGTTATCCCAGAGCATGGAAGTCATTTTCTTTTCTTTCAAATAATAAGTCAGATACTCGAAGAATTTAAGCTTCTCGCCCTGTTCAATCACACCCGTGTCTTTATCGAAACCTAATAAACCAAATTCGCCGACGATGACAGGGATGCCTTTAGCTACAAATGTATTGTAAACGTTATCAAAAGTTTGAGTGATATCGTTTTTTGTATCTTTTTCAAATGTGGTGTAGCCGGCAATGTTCACACTAAAAGGCCAGAAGCCATAGAAGTGAACGGTCGCAATAATATTCGGATCGTTTAGAGCCGTAATCGTCTTATAGAGATGATCCATTCTTGTTTGTGTAGGTGAAGACTCTAATGAAGGCAATACAAGTGGGCGGAGGTCGTTTTTCCCACCGGATTTCCGCACGATCTGATAGAAGGAGTTATTGAGTTCAGTAAGCATTTGCTCCATTTTTGCTTCGTCTGTGCTTCCACCATCGGTGAACCGAGGTTCATTTATGCTCTCGAACATCAGCTTATCGGATTTGTCCTTAAAGCGATCGGCAATTTGAGTCCAGGCTGCATTATAACGCGCCAGCGTTTCATCGTGTTTTTCTTCCATATGGCTTACCCATAGCCAGGAATCATGATGGACATTAATCATGACATAAAGCTTGGCGTCCAGTGCCCAGCCGACAACTTCTTCCACACGGTCGAGGTAGGCTTTTTCTAGGGTATAGTCTGGTGCCGCACCCATGTGAGTATCCCAGGTCACAGGAATCCGAATACTTTTATAGCCTTGAGCGGCGATCTTTTTAATAAGTTCTTGGGTCACACGAGGATTGCCCCAGGAGGTTTCGTCCTCACCTGTAGCATCTAAAGTATTACCGAGGTTCCATCCGGGCTGCATTTCGTCTACATAGGATTGGATCTTACTCTTTGGCGCTGCCTTAGCTTGTTGCTCATCCTTAGTTGCAGCTGCAGCCATGGATGAGAACAGAGAGAGCAGAAGAGCGGTGACAAGTGTCAATGATAAGAAGGATTTCTGGATTCGCGTAGTCATTGAATTCTCCTTTGTGAGATAAATTTAGGATGCTTGGACCTGGCTTTGACGCTGTACTTGGTGGTTAGATGAACACGAACACCTCCAATGTTATTTTTGTAAACGCTTTCTGAATATACCCTAACATAGAATTCACTCAGCGAGTACCTTACTAATTTGTGGCAAATTCATATAAGAATTAGTGATTTAAATTAATTTTCCCCACAGTTGGATAAAGAAATTATTTAAATATCCCTACTCGTAGAAATTGGTTATTCAATAGGATTATCTCTAGCTGCCCGTTATACAAAAAAGAAATATAACATGACAAAAGCATATATATTAGATATGATGAAGCATGAAAATTTAAAATTAGAAATAGGTGCCAACTATGAATGTTGCGGAAGTACAATCATAGAGTGGTTAAATGGAAAGCGGGTGTGAATCCCGCGCGGTCCCGCCGCTGTGAAAGAGGAGTCCTTGCAAAATGCCACTGGGAAACTGGGAAGGCAGCAAGGGTGATGATACTTGAGCCAGAATATCTGCCTTTTTCTGTTACACCATCAAACTCTACGATCGATAGAGAGGTGCTTGAATAGTGTTTGCCAGCTAGTATTGTGGTTCACTATCTTAACCTCTTGACGTTTATGTTGAGTGGTTTTTTTGTGGTTATAAGAAAGTTTATTCTGTTTTTTTATCATAGGTATGAAGGGAAGGGTTATGGAAAAATGAAGAAAAATAAGTTTTTAGCGTGGTTACTCATTGTAGCTGTATTTATTACGACATTCTCTACAAGTGTTATCCCGGCTCAAGCAAATGGAGCAAGCTCTACTCTTAAAGGGTACGTAACTGTAGCCGTAGAGAAATTCACCGTAGGCCAAGGGTATATTAAGGAACCTATTAAAGTTCCGATTTATGAAGGCGATAATGGCGCATCTTTAATAACACGTGCGCTAGGAGATGGGAATTATAGATATTTAGGAAATATAGATAGTGGTTTTTATTTATCAGAAGTTAAAGATAGTGGCAGAAGCGAAGTCAATATTCCACAATATATTTTAGATATGATTTCAGCTGATGGGAATACAGTCGGCACTAAAGCAGACCCAGAGTGGTTAAGTCAGTTTGACTATACTTCCATGTCGGGTTGGATGTATGCAGTAAATAATGTGTTTCCTCCGTTTGGGATGACCGATTATAAGCCTCAAGACGGTGATATCATTCGAACTCAGTTCACCACTTATGGCTATGGTTCTGATCTTGGCGGCTGGGGAGAAATCCCAGTTCAACTTGCCAATAAGGATGCTTTAACTGCGGAAATCGCCGAGATTAACAGTGACCCTAATAAAGAAACTATTTTGGACAGACCAGTAGTACAATCGGCAGTTTATCAAGCCTATTCCGTGCTCGAAAATATGGCAAGCTCTCAAATAAGTGTAGATCATGCGCTTGTAGGGCTTAACCATGCATTAGATATAGAACCCCCTGTTATTACTGTAAGTGGCATACAAGATAAACAGGAAGTATCTAATAAAGATATAAGCTTCAAAGTAGCTGTCACAGACAATGTATATAGTGACATCATTCCAGAAGTGAAGTTGAATGGTGTTACTTTATCACCTGCGAATGGGGAGTACAAAGCTTCTCTGAATTCAGGCAGTAATGCAATTACTGTAACGGCTCTTGACGGAGCTGGAAACAAAACAAATGTAACTTATCAAGTTACTTACAAACTGGAAACTACAGTTGCCGTCAAACAACAGTTAGATAAAAGCCTTGCCTATATTCTAAACACTGTAAAGAATCCGTCGTTTGGTACAGGTAGTGGAGAATGGTCGATTCTATCTTTAGCACGGGCGAACTATACAGTGCCTAACGGTTATTACGATCTTTATTACAACAATGTAGCAACAAAAATAGCATCGATCATTAAAGAGGATGGAAAACTCGACGCCAATAAAAGCACAGAGAATTCCAGAGCGATTCTAGGGCTTACCTCTATCGGAAAAGATATCACAAATGTTGCGGGATATGATCTGAGAAAAGCACTCGCTGATTATCAATATATCCAAAAGCAAGGCAATAATGGTCCGATTTTTGCTCTGATTGCGCTAGATAGCCATAACTATGAGATCCCTGTAGTTGATGGAGTTACAGAACAGACCACAAGAGAAAAACTAGTTCAGTACATTTTAGATAAAGAGGTTAAAAAAGGTACAGCAGAAGCTGGTGGCTGGGCATTAGGCGTAACCAAAGCCGATGTCGATATGACTGCGATGGCGATGCAAGCTCTTGCACCTTATTATGCAACCCGAGATGATGTAAAAGCCGCCGTGGATCGGGCCATCCAATGGCTGTCCGATAACCAAAACAATCAAGGCGGATTTACAAGCTGGGGAAGCACTAGCAGCGAAAGTATCTCACAGGTAATTGTGGCCTTAACTGGTGTAGGCGTAGATCCGCACACTGACACTAGATTTGTTAAAAGTGGAAATTCGCTTATTGATGCATTGCTTAGCTTTGCTGCACCTGAGGGTGGATTTAAGCATATCCTCACAGGCAAAGTAGACAATATGGCAACGGACCAAGGTACGTATGCACTTGTGTCTTATGATCGTCTGATCAATCATAGCAGCCGTCTCTTTGATATGAATGATGTGCAATTAGAACAACCTACTACTGTTGTAGCCAAACAACAATTAAATAAAAGCCTTGCCTATATTCTAAACACTGTAAAGAATCCGTCGTTTGGTACAGGTAGTGGAGAATGGTCGATCCTTTCTCTGGCACGGGCGAACTATACAGTACCTAACGGTTATTACGATCTTTATTACAACAATGTAGCAACGAAAATAGCATCGATCATTAAAGAGGATGGAAAACTCGACGCCAATAAAAGCACAGAGAATTCCAGAGCGATTCTAGGACTTACCTCTATCGGAAAAGATATCACAAATGTTGCGGGATATGATCTGAGAAAAGCACTCGCTGATTATCAATATATCCAAAAGCAAGGCAATAATGGTCCGATTTTTGCTCTGATTGCGCTAGATAGCCATAACTATGAGATCCCTGTAGTTGATGGAGTTACAGAACAGACCACAAGAGAAAAACTAGTTCAGTATATTTTAGATAAAGAGGTTAAAAAAGGTACAGCAGAAGCTGGTGGCTGGGCATTAGGCGTAACCAAAGCCGATATCGATATGACTGCGATGGCGATGCAAGCTCTTGCACCTTATTATGCAACCCGAGATGATGTAAAAGCTGCCGTGGATCGGGCCATCCAATGGCTGTCCGATAACCAAAACAATCAAGGCGGATTTACAAGCTGGGGAAGCACTAGCAGCGAGAGTATCTCGCAGGTAATTGTAGCCTTAACTGGTGTAGGTGTAGATCCGCACACGGACGCTAGATTTGTTAAAAGTGGAAATTCGCTTATTGATGCACTGCTTAGCTTTGCTGCACCTGAGGGTGGATTTAAGCATATCCTCACAGGCAAAGTGGACAATATGGCAACGGACCAAGGTACGTATGCACTTGTGTCTTATGATCGTCTGATCAATCATAGCAGCCGTCTCTTTGATATGAATGATGTGAAAGTGGAACAACCAGAAGAACCTGGGCCTGGGCAACCAGAGGGTCCGAAAGAATTTCCGTTACCTTCTGGGGAGAACCCGAAAGTTGAAATCCCAAATGACGCTAATGATTATATCGTTCCGATCAGCACTGGAGATAGCAACAAAGAAATCACAGTAGCTATTCCGGAGGGAAATCAATCGAAGGTTAGTGTCAATTTACCAAGTAACAGCGACCTTCCTCAGATAGAGGCCATAAAAGGTAACGTATCTGTAGTCATTCCTAAGGGTGCAAAAGTTACAAGTGGGGATGCCTCTGCAATTGAACTGATTTCAGCTTTAACCGGTGGAGAATCTGCACTAAAAGATAGTGTGAATCAGATTATTCCCGGGGACAAGAAGCTTGATAACATTCTTCAAGCATTTTCCATGGGTGGTAGTGCAAGAGTAGAATTCAGTCAATTTATTACGTTAACCTTTAAGGACCTTAAAGGAAAAGATGCAGCTTATATTCAAAATGGCACTCCTCATGCCATTCAAAAATTTGCAAGTGATGACTTAGGTTTTGCAAGCGGTAAGTCTGAGTATGCCTATGATAGTGGAAATGATTTAATTGTAAAAACCAATCACTTCACTGACTACATTGCTTATGCTTCCAGTGCAGTACAAACACCTGGCGGCGACGGTGGTAACGGTAATGGCGAAGGTAATGGTAGTGGAAATGGTGAAGGAAATGGCAGCAACAATGGTGGCGGAACCACTCCATCGAAACCATATGTAATCCTGTCCGTGGATAAGCTTACGATTAATAAGGGATATGTTGTTCCATCTGTACAGGTAGAGCTACAATCTGGTGACACAGTGTGGTCTGTACTAAAAAGAGTGCTGGATAGCCGCGGTATCGACTATAGAGATTCCTGGAACAGTGACTTTGGAAGTGTGTATGTTGAATCCATAGCTGGTGATGGGGAATTTGACCATGGCAGCGGCAGTGGATGGATGTATAATGTGAATGGGAAATATCCTAATTATGGTGCATCTTCATATGACCTAAGTGCCGGGGACAGAATTCAGTGGCGTTATACTACGAATTTGGGTGTGGATCTAAATGCACCGATACCAACGATGAGCCCAACCCCAACGCCTAAGCCTGGTGCTACTCCGGCTCCTGGTGGGGGAGCTAATCCGGAAGGCAGTGGTGATCCAAATGTGAGTCCATCTCCAACAGTGACTCCTAAGGATCCTACCCAGAATACGAATGATATTAAACAACTGTATACAGATGCTGATAAGATCTCTTCCTGGGCCTATTCAGCGATTGAAACAGCTACAGTAAAAGGGTATATCCAAGGTAACAATGGTCAGGTGAATCCGAAGGCTTATATCACAAGAGCGGAGTTCACTAAGATTCTCGTTTCTGCATTAGAACTTGATATTAAGAGTGATAAAGGCATTACCTATAAGGATGTCGCTCTAGGCGATTGGTTCTATCCATATGTGAATGCTGCGCATAAGGCAGGTCTAATCACAGGCTTTAATAATGAATTTAAGCCAAATGACAAGATTACTCGTGAGCAGATGGCCGCAATTATCGTCAGAGCATTGGCCATCCCGGCGACGAAGCCTGGAACAGCGATTAAAGATATCAACACAGTATCGGCATGGGCCAAAGCAGATGTAGAGACCGTTGTTGCGACTGGTTTGATGTTAGGTGATGATAATCAATTTAAGCCTAAAGAGCTAGTAACCAGAGAAATGGCGGCTGTTGTAGCTACTAGAACCCATGATTATAAGAGTGGGAACAAAGTGGTTAGTCCAACTATTCAGAATACAGCAGTTAGTTCTTACATTCAGAACACAGCTGCCTTTTTGCAAAAAACAGTAACAAACCCGGTCATTTCCTCGGTTGGCGGGGACTGGACAGTCTTCGGGCTGGCACGTTCAGGTGTGAAGGTTCCAGATAGTTATTACACTAAGTACTATGCAAATGTAGAAGCGACTCTTAAAGAAAAATCAGGGAAGCTGCATAGCGTAAAATATACGGAATATGATAGAGTTATTTTGGCATTAACTTCAATCAACAAAAATATTGATAAAGTGGCGGGTTATAACCTACTGGAACCGCTCGCGGATTTTGATACTGTAATTAAGCAAGGTATTAATGGACCTGTGTTTGCTCTCATTGCACTGGACAGTAATCATTACGACATTCCAGTGGTTAAGGATGTAAAGACGCAGACGACTAGAGAGATGCTCATTGATTATATTTTGGGCAGAGAGATCAGCGGCGGTGGATGGGCACTAGGCAGTAATGCTACAGCGGCTGATCCAGATATCACGGGGATGGTCATTCAAGGCTTAACGCCTTATTACAAAACCAACGCCAAAGTAACAGCTGCTGTGGACCGGGGGATTGCTTGGTTATCCAAAACACAGACAGCAGACGGTGGTTTTGCAAGCTGGGAATCTACAAATTCCGAAAGCATCGCTCAGGTGATTGTAGCTTTAACTGGCCTTGGTATTGACCCGCATAAGGATTCCAGATTTATTAAAAATGGACATTCCGCAGTAGACGCATTGCTTAGTTTTGCTGCACCTGAAGGTGGCTTTTATCACGTGAAGCAGGGTGGAGTAGGCAATGGAGGCGCGCAACCAGGAGAAGTAGATCTTATGGCTACGGATCAGGCGATGTATGCACTGGTTTCCTATGATCGGCTCGTTAATGGCCAGACACGTCTTTATGATATGACAGACGTCAAATAGAATTTTATTTAGAGAGATAAGCAAGGGTAGCGTGTATACCCTTGCTTATTATTTAAGGTGGGACTAGAGAAATGAACAAGAAGAAATGGTTAACCGCGATACTAATCATAGGTGTATTGGCTATCGCCTTCTTTTGGGGCGGGGATTACCAGAAGAGCCCAAACAAGGTCGCTAATAGTAGCGTTGAGACACAGGTTATAGAGCCTGAGAACACTGCTTCCGCAACAAATGATGATGTTGAACCCACTGAGGCAATCGCTACTGAGACAACAGAGATAACACCGTCAGCTACGCCAAGTGAAACAGCTAAGCCCATTGAAACCCTAAAACCAAATGAATCGGCAACACCAACGGAAGCTGTAACACCAACAGGAACTGCAGCACCAACAGAAGTTGTAACACCGGTCGTAACAACAAAACCTGCTGCAACGAAGCAACCTACCGCAACGCCGAAAGCGGCTAAAACGCCCGTGCCGGAGACGAAAGCGACGGCAAAACCCGTAACAAAACCTGATTCAAAAGTAGCGACAACAGAAACCAAGCAGGAACCGAAAAGGGATAAATTTCTTACCGATCCAGTGCCGAGCGGGAAACCTAAACCAGTGGAATGGCAAGATGCAACAGTAGATAAGAAGAAGCAATTAACGGCTACCTTGTCCGTCTCAGCGGCAACAATTTTAGATAACATGGATATTTTTAATGAGGATAAGCTTGAAGTATTGCCGGCAGATGGTATCATTTATAAAGCGCAGAAGGTAACCTTTTATGAAGGTGAGTCTGTGTTTGATGTTTTACTAAGAGAAATGAAGAAGAATAAAATCCATATGGAATTTAGCATGACGCCGATCTATAACAGTAATTATATTGAAGGCATAAATAATCTGTATGAATTCGATGCTGGAGAGCTCAGTGGATGGATGTACAAAGTAAATGGCTGGTTCCCTAACTACGGCAGTAGCCGTTATGTTCTCAAAGATGGCGATGTCATTGATTGGGTATACACTTGTGATCTAGGTCGAGATGTGGGTGGATATGTAGCCACAGGAGGAGCTCAGAAATAATGAAGGATAGCTTTTCTACCTTTCATCCGTTTGTGAATTTTCTATATTTTGTTGTTGTATTGCTGTTTAGCATGGTGTTTATGCATCCTATATTTCAGGTGATTGCCCTTATTAGTGCTGTAGCCTACTCAATTATGTTAAAAGGAAAAAAGGGCATCCGATTTAATCTGCTTTACATGATTCCTTTTCTGCTATTTATGGCAGTGATGAATCCTGTTTTTAATCATCAAGGGGTAACGATCTTGTTCTATTTAAACAACGGGAATCCCATTACGAAAGAATCGATTCTTTATGGCGTGGCAGCGGCGTGTATGTTTGTGACGGTAATTGTTTGGTTCTCTTGTTATAACGTCGTGATGACCTCGGATAAGTTTATTTATATATTCGGAAAAATACTGCCGGCACTGTCGTTGATTTTTTCGATGGTGCTTCGTTTTGTTCCTAGATATTTAGCGCAAATCAAGGTGATTTCTAATGCTCAAAAATGTATAGGCCGGGATGTCTCACAGGGAAATCTCCTCGCGCGTGCGCGGAATGGGATTACGATTCTCTCCATTATGACCACCTGGGCTTTGGAAAATGCGATTGAGACAGCGGATTCCATGAGATCGAGAGGGTATGGATTGCCGGGCCGTACAAGCTTTTCTATCTTTCGGTTAGATGCCCGAGACAAAGTAGTTCTCTTGATCATGACAGGCTTAATTGCGCTGGTAGCCGTAGGGGCAGTGATGGGTGAGAACACCATGAGATTCTATCCATCGATTAAAGCGAGCACAATTACACCTTTTAGTATTCTTATATATATCGCTTATTTTGCGTTATGTATGATCCCAGTGCTCATCAATATGGTGGAGGCAATGAAATGGAAATCTATCGAATCGAAGAACTAAGCTTTACTTTTCCTGAACAAGAGCAAGCGGCTCTTTCGAATATTAATCTAACGATTGAAAGTGGAGACTTCATTACCATTTGTGGAAAGTCAGGCTGTGGCAAAAGCACTCTGCTTAGACAACTGAAAACAATCCTAACCCCACATGGCAATCGCCAAGGGGCAATTTATTATAAGGGTCAACCTGTAGAGGAGATCGATCAACGCACACAGGCAGCGGAAATTGGTTATGTACTCCAAAGTCCGGACAATCAAATTGTGACAGATAAAGTATGGCATGAGCTTGCTTTTGGGCTTGAGAGCTTAGGGTACGATAATTCTACGATTCGCCTGCGTGTGGCGGAAATGGCTAGTTTTTTTGGGATCCAGACCTGGTTTCATAAAAGTGTGACCGAGCTATCAGGCGGCCAGAAGCAGCTGCTTAACTTAGCATCCATAATGGCTATGCATCCCTCGGTTCTAATCCTCGATGAGCCTACCTCCCAGCTAGATCCTATTGCGGCTTCCGATTTTCTGGAGACGGTCAAAAAAATAAATCGTGAGCTGGGAACAACCGTGATCATGACCGAGCATCGTCTAGAGGATGTTCTTCCGCTTACAGATCGGTTGATTGTGGTGAATGAGGGAGCTGTGATAGCTGATGATCCCCCGCAAAAGGTGGGCGAGGTTTTATGTAAGCTGAACCATCCGATGTTTCTGTCCATGCCCTCACCGATGCAGATTGTTGCAGGAGTAGATCATGACTTAGTGTGGCCTGTTACTGTAAAGGAAGGACGCCAATGGTTGGATGCTTTTCTAAAGGGTAAGACTCCTGCAACGATGGCAGAAACTCAGCCTAGCACGAAAGAGGCCGGCCCTGTAGTCATAAAGTTTAAGGACGTATGGTTTAAATATGATAAAAATGGGCCGAATGTCATTAAAGATTTGTCGTTTGAAGTGAAGCAAGGGCAATTTTATTGTATTGTTGGCGGGAATGGAACAGGGAAGACATCGACGCTGTCGCTGATGAGCGGAATCCTTCAGCCTTATAGAGGGAAAGTTCTTATCGGCGGGAGCAACCCTGCGAAGATGAATGCCAAAGCGTTGTTTACTAACAATCTGGGCTTCCTCCCGCAAAATCCGCAAACCTTATTTGTGAAAAAAACAGTCGAGCTAGATTTATATGAAATGTTATCCCAGCTCTCTTTGACGAAGGAAGAAAAAAACGCCAGAGTTGAAGCTGTGGTTAAGTTCGCAGAACTGGAACATCTCCTCTCCATGCATCCGTATGATCTCAGCGGGGGAGAACAACAGCGTGCAGCGTTGGCGAAGGTCCTTTTGTTAGAACCAAAGATTCTGCTGTTGGATGAACCGACCAAAGGACTGGATGGGCCCTTCAAAGAGAAGCTAGCCGTATTCCTGCAAAAGCTCAATGCCGAAGGCGTTACTATTGTAATGGTCTCGCATGATGTTGAATTTTGTGCCAAGTATGCTGAGGTCTGCGCCATGTTTTTTGATGGAAGCATTATCACTACGAATGAAGCGCAGAAGTTTTTTGCGGGAAACAGCTTCTATACAACTGCTGCCAACCGTATGGCGCGTCATGTATGGAATGAGGGAGTAACGATAGAGGGTGTGATTGATTTATGTCAAAGAAGCAGATAACGGATCGTCGTTTGAGTCGTCGAACTTTATTAGCGGCACTACTAATCCTCATAGTCATTCCAGCTACGATTTTATTAGGCATCTTTGTGCTAAATGATCGGAAGTATTATTTTATCAGTCTATTAATTGTTATCTATACGATGGTTCCTTTTGCGATGGTGTTCGAGAACCGGAAGCCGCAGGCGAGGGAGCTGATCGTTATAGCAGTGTTAGCAGCCATTGCCGTGGCGGGACGCGCAGCCTTTTTTATGTTGCCGCAGTTTAAGCCAGTGGTTGCTATTGTCATCATCGCAGGGGTAAGCTTGGGTGCGGAGGCAGGGTTTCTGGTTGGCGCTGTTGCAGGTTTTGTCTCGAATTTCTTCTTTGGGCAGGGGCCTTGGACGCCTTGGCAAATGTTTTGTTTTGGCATCATTGGCTTCCTGGCGGGCATTTTCTTCAAGAAGGGTCTGCTTAAAAAGAATAAGCTTTCGCTATGTATATTCGGAGGCTTAGCGACGTTTTTCGTATACGGAGGCATTATCAATATAGGCTCGTTGATGATGTTCACTTCAGAGTTCTCTTGGCCGGCTTTAATGACCACTTATATTTCAGGTTTTTGGTTCGATATGGTGCATGCGATCTCGACGGTGGTGTTTTTGTTTTTTATTGCTAATCCTATGATTGAGAAGTTGGATCGGATAAAAACGAAATATGGGTTGATTGAGCCTTAGGTTCTTGGTGTTAGCTTTTGGACGTTGTGCGCTTTTTACGCTGGCGAACGCTCCGCTTTTCCACAATCAGTCCGTTCTCTCCGCTGCTATCAGCGCGAATTCCAAAACACCAACACACAAACACAAACACAAACTAAAGGCTCAACGCCTCCCGCTTCGGTTTTTACCGGAAGGGGGAGGGGAACTAGTGGCTACGAATCAAGCCACTGTGACAAACCACTGAAAAGAGAATATACCTAGTAGCGATGCTCCTAGGTGAAAACTTATAAAAACAGGCGATGTTCCGGTATACCGGTATCGCCTGTTTTTTTGATTCACTTAACGTTCAGCAACAACTTTGTGCGGGGGAACCCCAGCATCGGGCTGCTTATGAGTGGCTTCAAGTGTAGAGAGGTCGCCGTCCAGTGTTTTGAGTCCGGGGAGCAGCAAGGCTGCGCTGGCGCAGAGCATTGGAAGCAATCCGGCGATGACAAAAAGCGCAGGCACGCCATAGAGTTCAGCAATCGCGGCGCCGGCAAAAGCACCAAAAGGCTGCAAGCCGCCACCGATTAAAAAACGGATGGAGTTGACTCTTCCTTGCAGATTACCCGGAACCAGACGTCCATGGAGTGAAGAGCTTAAGGAGCCGAAGAAGGGAGCTATCGTTCCGGTGGCGAATACGGCGGCGAGAGCAAAAGAAAAACTAGGAAATAACCCCCATAATGTTGTTACTAAACCGATGGTCCCCAGACTACCGAGCATGACAAGCCGCCTCTTTTTAATTTCCCCTATCATGGAAATGATGCTTAGCCCGACTAAGGTTCCAAGTGCGAAAACTGTACTAAGTGTGCCCATCGTCGCCGCATCACGGTGGAGCACTTCGCGTACAAAAGGAACCATCATGGTCCAGACGGCAATTGAGCTTAGATTACTAATAGAGGCCATCATCATTATCGTAAGCATGGCGGGGAATTGTTTATAGAAGGTAAAACCCTCAGCAATTTCGCGAACATAGACGGTAATGGAGAAACGGCCTGGAGCTGGAGAGGGCTTGGGTAGCTTCTGCAGGCACAGCAAGGTAATGATGGCCGCAACATAACATAACATGTTGATGCTAAGGGCTGGCAGTGCTCCACTGGCAGCGGTCAACGCCCCAGCCAGGGCGGGGCCTAGCAAGACGGCTGCACTTTTGCTGCCATCGATGATAGCAAAAGCCCGCACCAGCTTCTGGCTATCGGCAACGCCGGGAATAACAGCCATGGCTGTTGGCATGAACAGAGCGGCGCAGGCCCCGCTGAGACCAGCAGCGACAAACAGATGCCACAGCTGCAGTTGGCCAGCCAGACCCATGCCTAGCGGCAGTGCTATAGCCAGCAGGCGAATGGCTGCCAAGCAGGCCATAAAGCGTACCCGGTGGAGTCGGTCGGACAGCGGCGAGCCCAGCAAGCGCAGCAGCAGCTCAGGTATGCCGGAGCTGAGCGCGAGTGCTCCCATCGCTAGCTTGGAACCCGTCAATTCATAGACGAGCCATTCCATAGCCAACAAGCCAAAAGCATCCCCAAAAGCACTTAAAGTTATGGTTGAGAGTAAACCATAATAGCTGCGTTTTATCATAGCCTGTTCACTCCTTTCTTATATTTCTCGCATATACGCTTACCGTCCTTATATGGACGCTTAAGGCGTTTATGCTTGACTCTCTAGATACGACCCAATCTGCTGCGGTAGCCCATTTAAGGCTTCCAATCGCAGGCTGTACGATGTGCTTTTAACGTTGGTATGGACAATGACCAGACCTGCTGCGCGCAACGCGATCAGATGGTAGTGGATTGTACTTTTAGAAAGTCCGACTTCCCGCACGATTTCCGTGAAATTCAACTGCTTGCCTGTAAGCAAACGAAGGATATACAGCCGCGTCTCATCCGAGAGTGCCCGGGTAAGTCGAAGCAGTGCTGGAGCAGGCCGGCCAGCTTCCGGAGGGAGAACATCACAAGAGTAGCTAGTGAACACGAATTCATCAAACATAGAGGTGGTGACCAGTGGGCGGGCATGATATTGCGGAATGATAATGACCTGCTTCAGACGTTCGGTTGGATAGAGGCGCATTCCGTCGGTTGCTGCTTCAAAGACTTCCATATCATTGTTCCCATTCAGTGTCGTTCGTCTTGACTCGGCTTCCTGTTCAAGCCCCTTGAGGATATTAGGGTCGATTCCATTGAAGTAACCCGCGTTCCATTCGCGCAGGATGTCAGAGGCAGTGTCCCTTAGCTCAGAAAGATTAGAGGGAACCGATTGGCCGAAACGTCCAGATATTTCATACAGTTCACCCGAAGATAAACCATCGAACCAATTCAAAAAGCCGTCTACAGAACGCTCGCCCGGTGAAGACCAAATGTAGGGAGCCAAACTGAAATCATCAAGTTTTTTAACGACCTCTTGCATTTTACGAAGCAACATCGGGGCAAATCTTGCTTGGACTTCACGTACCCAGAGCTTACCGGAATCCATAGCAGTATGGTTCTGCTTGCTTAGAAAAGCAGTCATACTGTTCACACATTCATACATGGGGGCAAAATCGACTTCTACTTTATATTCCATGAGCTTCTCCATTCTTTGAGTAAGTTGCTGAAACATTTATTTGTTCTATAATTATAGAACTTATTATTGGTTTTATTGTAAACGAACTAAAATTCGTTTTCAATAGCCATTCGACTGAAAAACAAAAGAAATTTTAATTACGAAAAAAAGACAGTTCCGGTAGGCACATTTTGTGCACTAGGAACTGTCTTTTGATGTCTACACAATTTATATACTTTTTAGGAGTTCCACTTTCTGTCTTCAGGCTCATAATGAAGAGACTAGGTTAAGAAGTAGCCCACAGCAAAGATCAGCGCAACAATAAAGTAATGAAGCCAGTTATTCCTACCGAAGACAAACTTACCGTTGAGCCAGCGGGAGATAAGACAGGTGAGAAAACCGATAATAAACCAAATGAAGTTAAGCGGTTTACATAAGGCATAAAGGGTGATGACGACTAACGTAATATGAGAAAGCAAAAACAAATAAATATAACCCACAGCAGATTTAGCGGAGCCCTTAATTAGAATCCCCACTGCCCCAAGCACACTAACCATTCCATACAAGATTATAAGGCTTGAACCTATCATTTGATGCACCCCCATTAATAAAATTAAACGTTGCGGGGTTAACCCCGTGTCAATTTATATTTGTATGGAGGAGGTTGTACTTTTGCGAATCGGTGAATTTATAGCCCTAACAGGAACTACGAAAGACACCATCAGACATTATGAGGATCTGGACTTGATTATGTCCAAGGGACCAGATGGTAAACGGATATATACAGAGCAGCATCTGGCAGATTATTTTGTCATTCAAGAGTTGAAAAGTTATGGAGTTATACTAAGGGATATCCAGTCTATTTTTAAATTGAAAAGGAGTTATGGGTGTGGCCATGCCGAGTTGATTAAGGAAGTAGGTGATTCTCTGAATCTTCAGCTGGACGGATTGAGACAAGAAGAATTGGAACTCCGTAATCGGATACGGATGCTTGAAAGGCTGGTCCAACAGATTGCTGAAATATAATCAATTGATTATATAAGTGTTTGGTTATATAATAAATCTGAAAATCAGATGAAGAAGGTGTTATTAGATTTGAAGGAATTGAAGGGCATGAATGATTTGACTCAGGGTCCTATTATGCCTACCTTAATGAAATTAACGCTTCCCATTATTGCGACGAATTTCATTTCCACAACTTATGGCCTCGTCGATATGATTTGGGTTGGAAGATTAGGAAGTGGTCCTGTTGCCGCGATTGGCACGGCGAGTTTTTTCATTAATCTAGCGATTGCATTGTCGACTATGATTACGATCGGTACAGGGATTAAGGTTGCGTTTTGTATGGGATCTGGCCAGATAGAGAAGGCTAAATCTTATATGAAAAACGGGTTTATGATGTCTATTTTATTAGGATTTCTCTATATGAGTTTAGTTCTGTTGACCAACAATCGGTTGATTGGTTTTTTTGATCTTGGAAGTGATGAAGTTGAACGGATGGCACGGCAATTTTTAATGATTTCGATCTTCGGGACGGTATTTTCCATCGTAAATACTTTGTTTGCCACACTCTTAAACTCGATGGGAAATAGTAAACAACCGTTTCAGATCTTCTCCATTGGTCTTATGGTTAATATTGTTCTTGATCCATTTTTAATTTTTGGCTGGGGCAGTTTTGAAGGTTGGGGAGTAGCGGGGGCAGCCACGGCAACATTGACAGCGAACATCTTAGTTACGGCTCTTTTTATCATAAAGACAAGAAAGTCAGAAATCATTTCGAACACATCAGCATGGGACAGTCGTCAAATGAAAGAAGTAATCCGTATGGGACTTCCGATCACAATCCAACGGGTCACCTTTACGCTCATATCGATCGTCATTGCTAAGATCATTGTACGTTTTGGGGCGGATGCGATTGCGGTGCAAAAAGTAGGGATTCAAATTGAATCTATTTCTTATATGACAATTGGAGGACTACAGGGAGCTATTGCTGCCTTTTTTGGTCAAAATTATGGAGCACGCCGATTGGACCGTATTGGGCAGGGCTATCGTAAGGCTTTGATCTTAACCTCCATCTTTGGCGTGATCATATCGCTTATATTTATCGCGTTCCCGCAGCAGCTATTTTCCTTATTTTTATCAGATCAGACAAGCCTGGAATTAGGCACTAATTATATGCGCATCATTGGTTACTCACAATTATTCATGTGTATGGAATTGATGACAGTAGGTGCTTTTAACGGTATTGGCCAAACCCATATCCCGCCGATCTTTAGTATTACATTTACAGCACTGCGAATTCCACTAGCCTTGATCTTATCCGGACCTTTTGGCTTGAGTGGGGTGTGGATGTCGATTGCTCTAAGCAGTGTGTTTAAAGGAGTTATTCTTGTGTTCTGGTTTAGAAGATCTTTATTCAAAATGAACAAACAGCAGGTAAACTACTAAGCAAAGGATGATCGTTGAAATGGCTTTATTAAATCGTAAACTCATACAGCTTCTGAGGGATAACCATTTGAATAAGGAGCTTTTTCACGGCGAATTTGGACTGGAAAAAGAAAATGTCAGAGTGGATCCAGAGGGAAGACTTGCGCTGACACCACATCCTAAAGCTTTTGGCAACAAAATGGAGAACCCGTATATTCAAACCGACTTCTCAGAGAGTCAAATTGAAATGGTCACCCCTTCTTTTGATTCTATTGATGAAACTTATAACTTTCTGGAGGCGTTGCAGGATATTGTGTCGCTTGAGCTCAAGGAAGAATATCTGTGGCCAAGTAGTAATCCTCCGAGGCTACCGAATGATCAGGACATCCCCATTGCCAAGATGGGTAATCCGATTGAGGATGAATACAGACATCAGCTAGCAGACAAATACGGTCGCAAAAGACAATTGCTGAGCGGAATCCATTACAATTTCTCTTTTGATGAACAATTTCTGAGACAGCTTCATGACATAGCAGATCCGCAGGTGAGCTTTAAAGAATTCAAAGACGCTACCTACTTAAAAATAGCCCGCAACCTATTGCGGTACCGTTGGCTTCTTATCTATTTAACAGGCGCCAGCCCTGTTTTTGATAAGACTTATATGGAACAATGTGTAGCTCGCGGGGAATCAGATGACGACAAAAGCTTTTATTATCAGAATATGAATTCACTTCGGAATAGCGAATGTGGGTATCGAAACGAAAAGCCTCTTTATGTATCTTTTGCTTCGTTAAAGGATTATGTTCATGATTTACAAGCTTTGATCGAATCGGAAGAATTATTAAGTGTAAAAGAGTTTTATAGTCCGGTTAGAGTGAAGACAGCAAGAGGCAAACATCCTTTAGAGGAACTGATGCAAGATGGGATAGCTTATTTGGAGCTTCGGTTTATTGATCTGAATCCACTCTACAAAATAGGAATCGGCAAAGAAACGATGATTTTCATTCATCTATTTATCTTGTATATGCTGCTGAAGGAGGACGAACCGTTCGGAGTAGAGGATCAGAAGATGGCGAATCTTAATCATGATCAATTGATCATGGAGGGGATAAAGGGATGTTTGCATGATTACGGGGATTCATGTACAACGATGGAGCAGCAGGCATTAACTTGTATTCATGAGATGCAGGATATGATCCAACTGTTGAACCCGGAGAATGAAGTGTTTTTGAACGTATTGCATGGAGCTAAGAATAAAATTGTAGAGCCAGACCGGAGTTTTGCAGCTATTGTGAAGTCGGAAGTTCAACAATCCTCTTTTGTACAATACCATCTGAATAAAGCTAAACAATATGCTAAGGAAAGTCTTGCGAATGGATACCGTTTTGTGGGATATGAGGATCTGGAGCTATCTACACAGCTTCTTTTGAAGGCAGCGGTTAAACGTGGCATTAAGTTTCAATTGATCGATCGGGAAGAGAACTTTGTAGTGCTTACGCAAGGTGATCATAAAGAATATATTAAGCAAGCTACGAAGACCTCCCTTGATTCTTATAGTACGGTATTAATCATGGAGAATAAGATCGTTACGAAAGAAGTTCTTAAACAGCAAGGCATTCGGGTTCCCGCAGGAGAAGCTTTTCGAAATCTGGAAGAGGCAATGAATGCGCATAGCACTTACCGTAACAAGGCTATTGTGATTAAGCCCAAATCAACCAATTTTGGACTCGGCATTACTATTTTTACAGACGACTTCTCTAAAGAAGATTATCAAAAAGCTTTCGAAATCGCCTTCGAATTTGATCGAACTGTGCTACTAGAGGAGTTCATGACGGGAAAAGAATATCGTTTTCTTGTCATGGGTGATGAAGTAGTCGGAGTATTACACCGTGTTCCTGCGAATGTGATTGGAGATGGTGTACATACGATTGAACAACTGGTGCACGAGAAGAATAAGGATCCGTTAAGAGGCCGCGGGTACAAGACACCACTTGAGAAAATTCAGATCGGTGAAGCAGAAGCGATGTTCTTGAACAACCACGCTCAGGCTTGGAGTGATATTCCTCCATTAAACGAAGTCATCTATCTTCGGGAGAACTCTAATATTAGCACGGGTGGTGACAGCCTGGATTTTACGGATGAGATCCCAGATAGTTATAAGGCTCTGGCGATTCAAGCGGCTAAAGCTGCGGGCGCCACTTTTTGTGGAGTGGATATGATGATTGATGACATCAAGGAAGAAGCCAATGCTACCAACTATAGCGTTATTGAGATTAACTTTAATCCAGCGATTCATATTCATTGTTATCCTTATAAAGGGAAGAACCGAAAGGCGGATGAACGGATTCTGGATCTATTATTTGGGGAATAAACAGAAGCTCAACCAGTACCTTTGGCTGAGCTTCTGTTTTTAAAGGGGCAATTCGCTCCCTCACCCACTACATGTTCATGTTAGGAGTTACCCGCAGCTGCAACGCCACTAAAGTTTCTGGCTTGGACATTATTAAAGGGATCTGTTGCGGCTGCATTGGTGAAGATCTCCGCTGTATACTGAATTTGACCTGTTGCGACAGCCGCTGGTGGTGGGATATCTACTGCTGTAAAACCGAAAGCTTCATTTTCTCTGCTGATCGCAACCCCAAATGTCGTGGTGAAAATGATCGTTCCGTTTCTGCGAACATTAACGGTATTGGTATTGAAAAGAGGATTGTTTTCTACTTTTAGAAATCCGGTCAAAAGTACGCGGACATTGCCTTGATTCTCAGCCGACACGCCTGCGGTCTGAATACCAATATCCCCAAAAACAAGGGGGGTCGCTGCTAGTGGAATAACTGCTGGTGTAGCATCCGAAGCAGCTTGGTTGGATAGTCTTAAATCTACAAACTGAATGGTCATATTATATTCACCTCCTAGAAATAGAATATGATAGAAGGAGAGTTAACTCTTGGATTTGCTATGTAATTCATCAGCTACCTACTTGCATGGCTTGATGATCAAGTGTTAAATGAAAGAAGGGTTAGAAGTTTAAGGAAAGGCGGGAGCTATTATCAAACATAGGAATAAGTCTAAAAGGATATTATTGATTTCATTAATGCTGTTGGCAGTGGTTATCATTGGTGCGGTGGTGCTTGGGGAACGCGGAGGAATAATGAGTAAATCCGAGAGCTCTTTCAAAAGTCCTGCTGAACCGTCGCCCCTTATCATTACACATGAGAATAGTACAGATGCTATAGAGAACTATGTCATTCTAAAGACGAGCTGGAATGGAGCGGACTATGATCGGGCCTCCTTTTACTATACGGCTTGGCATAATGAACCTACGCTTCTAACGGGTCTGCGTCGCTTGAAACCAGGGGAGAAAATGCAGGTCGACTTTGGAGATTACGCACCGAGTGAAGTCACAGTAAAGATGGCCTATCTAACTGAGAGCTTTGATGAATCGCAGCTTCCAATTGTAGAAGTTCCTGTAACACTCGTGGAAGGGAAATATGAATTTGTGAACCCTCCAGCATCCACCAGTGATATTCCCACTTCGGGTCGCGTCTTTAGTGTAATAGCTAGATGGGGTGAGAACATCTGCGAATATGTCTTTGCATCAGATGGCAAGTTTGATAACTATGAATATGATTTGTGAGGTTAGTCGAAATAATGAGATATTCTAAAGCCGTTTGGCTTAAAGAATATCTCTTTTTTTAATCTGGACTTCTCTTGTGACACTCTTGTAACAGAGATTGGCTACGATAGGTTATGAGGTGAGGGAATGAAGAAGTTTAAAGGATTTATCGTATTGATTTTGTTGGCAGTCGTAGGATGCAGTGCAGCAACACCACAAGCAAATCATGAACCGGAGAAGGAGGTAAAGAAAGAGGTCAATGAGAAGATCGCTTTCTGGGATCAACAGCGAAAAGGAACAAATTTCATGAATTCCAAATCTATACCCGAAAATTATGATGCGGCGAAAGAAAATAATATAGAGTTCATTCGACTTGCGCCAGATAAATGGGCAAAAGATAGTGATTTTCTGTTTAACGATCAACCGGATGCTACTCCAGATAAAGACTTTTTAATAGGGAATGCAGATAAATACGAGGGGCTTGTTGAGGATGATTTTACAGCGTTAAAAGCAGACTTGGATGCAGCCGAGGCGCGGGGTTCAAAAGTAGTGCTGACAGTCCTTAGTCTGCCCGGAGATCGGTGGCGACAGTTTAATGATTATACAAATGATGATCGAATCTGGAAGGATTTCAGTTATCATGAACAAGCGGCAACGTTTTGGAAGGATCTTGCGGAAAGATTAAAAGATCATCCTGCGGTGGCCGGCTATAATCTGATTAATGAGCCACATCCTGAACAAGCTACTGGATTTAATGATTTCTGGACAGAGGATTACAACGAGTGGTATAGCTCAGTGGAGAATACTCCGGCGGATTTGAATCTTTTATATGAGACTATTGTGACAGCGATTCGAACCGTAGATACGGAAACCCCTATTATCGTCAATTCTGGTCTGTATGCTACACCATGGGCCTTTAAATATTTGAAACCCATCGATGATGCAAATGTATTATATGCTTTTCATATGTATGAACCCTACGAACTCACCAGCCAAAATAAGAAAAAAGGCTTAACCTATGAATATCCTGGAACGGTTAAAGTGGGTGAGGAGAAGACGGAAAAAGCATTTAATAAGAAAGCTTTAAAGGATTTTCTAGAACCTATCGCACAGTGGGCAGAAAAGAATAACATCCCTGCTAATCGTATTGTCGCTGAAGAATTTGGCACGAACCGGCTTGTAAAAGGTGCAGATCAATACTTGGCTGATTTAATCTCGATTTTTGCTGATTACGGCTGGCACTGGGCGTTTTATGCGTTCCGGGAGGATACTTGGGATGGCATGGATTATGAACTTGGCATTGAGCCTCCAACCTGGGAGTATTGGGAAGCGATAGAGAAGGGTGAACAGCCTGATCGAAAGACAGTCGATAACCCGATATGGAACGTACTGACGAAGGGACTAGAGAAGTTGCAATAGCGTAGCATGAAAATATATGAAAAGGTGAAACCTGTAAAGGATTTCGCCTTTTTCTTCTGATAACTACAGCAAGGAGAATCTAAACTTTGAATATCTTAATTGCGGATGATGAGAAACATATGATCACTATATTGAAGACTTATTTTGAAAAAGAAGGCTATAACGTTTGGACAGCTGCGGATGGTGAGGAGGCGCTTGAGCTCTTTTTTTCGAATAGGATTGATCTTGTGGTGCTGGATTGGATGATGCCTAAGCGAAGCGGTCTTGAGGTCTGTAATGAAATCAAGAAGGTCAGTTTGGCTAAAGTTGTAATGCTGACCGCAAGGTCTTCCCATGATGATGAATTCAGTGCCTTGGATATAGGGGCAGATGAATATATAAGAAAACCATTCGACCCACGGATTTTGATGCTTAGAATTAAAAAAATGCTAGGCACCGAAAAAGTGGCTGCGATTAGGGATTTAGAAATCGATTTTGAGCGGAAGAAAGTGTACAAGAATGGGGCAGAACTGGCGTTATATAAAAAAGAATTTGAATTGCTAACCTTCCTGTACGAGCATAAAGGGCGTATTTTATCCAGAGATGCCTTATTGTCTGCGGTTTGGGGAATGGATTATCTGGGCGAAGAAAGAACGGTAGATACGCATATTAAGAGGCTGCGCGATAAGATTGGGGCCGACCACGTGATCACGCATAGGGGAATGGGGTACAGCTTCCATGATAAAAATTCATAAAATAAGTACGAAGTTATTGATCATGGTGAGCATTATTTTGCTGATTGTTTTTGGTACGTCTTATTTCTTGCACAACTATTTCTCAGCAGATTATTACCTATACAAAATGAAAACCAAGATCAACACCATTTATGACGAAGTAAAGGATCTCCGTTTGGATCAACTCATGGAAAATGAAAGCAGGATCGAGAACAATAATAACGTAACGATTGTTAGGGTTGAAAACAGTGGAAGTACAGCAGAAATTAATGAAAATATTCAATTTGCGTTGTTTAAAGATAAGGTGGCACTTAATAAATTTTGGATCACAGATGAGGTATTACAAAAAGTAAGACAAGGCAACACGGTTAATCTTTTATTTAATCAGGGCAAATTGAAATCGAGTCTGTTAACGAAAATATACGAGCAGGATAGCAGTCTAATCCTCATAGGAACTGTGGTTGTGCACAATACAGATGCCTTGACCCTCGTAAATCAATTCAGCTTTTACTCCATTCTATTGGGGATTATTATCAGTTTGCTGTTAGTGGCTTATTTTTCAAAAAAGATCATTACACCGTTAGAACAATTGCAGGATGTCGCAAAGGATATATCCAATCTCGATTTTAAACAAGTGACGATCCAAACGGGGGATGAAATCGAAGAGCTCTCGAAAAGCATCAATCAGATGAGTCAGCGTCTAAAGAGCACCCATGCCAAATTGGAGGAGAAAAATCAAAGTTTAAATACCCTTATCTCAAGCATTTCGCATGAAGTGAAAACACCATTATCCTTAATCCAAGCATATACGATTGGCATTCAGGACGGTCTGGATGATGGCACGTATACGGATATCATTTTGGAGCAAGTGAAGTATACGTCGGATATGGTGGATTATTTAATTAAATTGTCCAAGATCCAGAAGTCAGAAGTGCATAAAGAGCCTTTTGATCTTAAAGAGCTTCTGCTAAAAGTGATCTCACAATATAATATTACGTTAAAAAATAAAAACATAACCTTAATGAGCGACTTTCATTCGCTTGAATCCTCTATCGTTGAAGAAGATATCAGCCAAATCGAGATAGTATTCAACAACTTAATTAGTAATGCCATTAAGTATGGTGAAGAGGATTTTTTTGAAATAAAACTACGGAGTGACACTACGCGTACATTAAAATTTACGATCTCCAATAAAACCACTCGCCTAAAAACGGAGCATTTAGCGTATATCTGGGACCCATTCTATGTAATTGAAGAGTCTCGAAATAAAGAAATCTCCGGTACTGGACTTGGCCTGTCCATCGTCGCGGAGATACTTGGCAAAAATGATCTGAAATACGAGTCCAGATTAGAGGACTCGTATATTAGTTTTAGTATTTGGTTTGAAGTTAAGGAGGGAATTTTGGAACTGTAGGAGCGTTAGCGTTCGCCTGAAAGCTTTCCGAAGGAAAGCTCGCATCGGAAGCATAAGCTGTCTCCGGATGTTATCCGCTGATAGCGGTAAAATCAAAAACATCTGGAGACAACAGCGACCGAAAGTCCAACATTCCCGCAGTTACGCACAACACCATATTAAAGGTCTTTTCACCGCATCCATCGCAATATCATTAATTAAGCTTCAATAGCGCCGCATTATCAATAAAAGTAGCCGTATTAAAAAGCAGCAAGACATCCTTGATATCATTTTGAGCCATATAGTCACTGATGTTTCCATTATAATAACGGATATCGATCACATGGATTTCAGGCACATGCTGAGTCAGGAAAGGAATAACGCTATGTGCATAAGAGTCCTTGATGACGAGCAGCTTTTCCTGTTTGACCGTTGTTGGATCAAGCTGGCTGGTAATTTTCATGAGCGCATGTACGCCCCCTAGGAAATAAGAGTACTTATCTTTTTTCGCCAGAAAACTTGGGTCATACATACTTGTTAAAGTCTCACCGGTATCTTCAATGTACATTTGGGTGGATACCTCATGATTAGGTTTGTACATTTGAATGGAGTCAGGTGTGACCCCGATAAATTGCCCCCGGGTATGATAGCTCCCGAGAAATGAATTACTCACAGTCTGAATCTGGTATTCGCTCCGGGACAGAGGCTGCCAGCCCATGCTTTGAGCATAGGCTACATAAGCTAAGTAGGCACCGTAGGTTGTCCAGTGATGGTCGGTCCGATAGTAAATGGGTTCTGCGGCATGTGGGCTAAGAACATCAAATCCATTTATAAAAGTAAGGCTATCTCCTACATCCTTAGCTATTGTTTGATTCACCTCAGCTTGCGAGTAGACAGGAGCTAACCAGGGTAGACGTTCCTTGTACAAGCCAACCGATGTAGGTGCGAGTAAGAAAGTGGTGTTTGCATCAGGATTGTTATCGGCAAAGCGTTTCACAGCTGCTGCATATTGCTGAACTTTAGTGTAATCAGGTGCTGCAAATTTTTCGAAAAGATAGCCGTCTTTTCCCTTATAGATTCCGTTATTCTCTTGCTGCAGCCTCATCTGTTCCACCGCCGATTTCACCCATACCCATTTGGCCCGAAATGGAAAATGATCGGTTACAAAGCTTTCGGCCTCTTCCGCATAGGTGTGGGATAATAAATTGTCCCATGTCAGATGGGGTGCCTTTTGCAAATACCGGTTCTCAAGCTCAGAGAAACGCTGAACAGGCAGTAAGAAAAAAAGGATAGCGACCAGAAATAACGTTGCAGCAAATCCCCCAACCAGGATTCGATCCGTCTTCAGCTTCATAAACAATCACCCCCTAATGGTTAGAATCGGAAATATAAAAATGGATTAAAGGTTGCATCTACTAAGTAGGCTACAGATAGGAAAAATAACACGCCATACCAAACAAGAGCAGGAACCGATCTAGAATCCATCCGCTTGGAGAGCTTCACAGGTGTAGAGGCAAAGGTTAACACCACGAGTAGAATCGCGTTCGTGTAAGTGAAGTATAAAGTGGTATTATTCCATAACGGCTGTCCATTAAAGCCAAGCATCGCTTGTAAGTAGCCAATGACCAGAGGAAGTTCTTCAAAAGCGAATAAGACCCATCCGATGAGTATAAGTACTACAGCATATAAATGTCTTGTCCAACGGGGGAGGTGGCTTAATAGCTTTAATCCCCACCATTTTTCAAAGATAAGAATGACCCCGAAGTATAATCCCCAGAGCAGAAAATTCCAGCTTGCCCCGTGCCAGATACCCGTGAGCAGCCATACGATGAGGATGTTGCGCACTTGAACGCCTAACCCCCGGCGGTTGCCTCCAAGCGGGATGTAGACATAGTCACGAAACCAACTGCTAAGGGAAATATGCCATCTCCGCCAGAAGTCAGTAATACTCTGAGAGATATAAGGTTTGTTGAAGTTCTCGTTAAAGCGGAAGCCGAACATGAGACCGAGACCAATAGCCATATCCGAATACCCGCTGAAGTCAAAATAGATCTGAAAAGCAAACGCAATAATCCCAAGCCAGGCGGTTAAAGCAGGCAGGGAATCTAGGTTGGAGCTGGATATGGTGTGCCAGAGCAGACCGATGTTGTTGGCGAGCAGTACTTTTTTGGCTAATCCGATTATGAATCTCCGTACACCTTCTGCGAACATGGGGATATCGACCGAACGTTCACGTAGTTGCCCGGCAATGGTGTTATATTGAACAATCGGACCTGCTACTAACTGTGGAAACAGCGCTACGAATGTACCGAAATCAATCCAATTGCGTTGTGCTTTCGAAGTTCCTCTATAGACGTCAATAATATAGGACATGGATTGAAAAGTATAAAATGAAATCCCAATAGGTAAAGGTAAATCCGTTAAAGGAATATGTGTACCGAGGAGTCCATTTATATTTTGGATGAGAAAATCTGCGTATTTAAAATACGACAATAAGCCTAGATTAATAATGACAGAACTAACCACAATCCACTTGCGCTGCACCGCAGTCAGCTTTGGTCTGCTGAGCAGTAAACCAAAGCTGTAATCTGTAATGGTGGACAGCAACATGATTACAATGTAGACAGGTTCGCCCCAAGCATAAAAAACCAGGCTGCTTAAAAACAATATGAGGTTTTTGATTCGCCAGGGCGAAACATAGTAGAGCGCTAGGACAGCCGGCAGGAATAGGAATAGGAAAAGTAGGCTGCTGAATACCATGGTTATTTATTTTTCTGTGAAGTAAGTATCGAAGTCTGCTACGAGTTTATCTTGATCCGCAGGATCAGCAATAACGAACAGGAAATAGTTACCCTTTTTAATAAGTTTATAGTTCTTGGCATTTTCGTATTGATCAGGCAGATAGGTTTCGAATTGTTTTTGAACATCTGTTGCACGCGCTTTGATGGCATCCTCAACAGTAGTCATATCTTTTACATCTTTAACTTTCAGAACGGCAATTTCGTTAGTCTTCACATTCATCATAGGCATTCTAATGCTATAATCTTCAAGCAATTCTGGGTTGAGATGATATAGCTGTTCGACTGTAGCCGCATCAAGCTCCATTAATGATGGCTGCTCTACTTTGCTCAGCATTTGATCGACCATTTCTTTTGCAGTTAGATTCGTTTCAATGGCAGCTCCATTGTTACTGTTGTTGCTGGAACAGGCGCCAAGCACCACACTTAGTACAATGGTTAACGCTAGCATGAAGGTATGCTTTTTCAACTTAGGTCACTCTCCTTGATGTATTGTCTAAATTTCTCTAGTTACTAACGTATATAGTCGATAGAATGTTGCGCTGGATACTTACTTCGGATACTTTACCCATATTTTTGCGGAAATATGATATTCACATGAATTCATGCAAAGATCTTCCTCTCTTAGCTTGCGCAATGGTTGGTTATACTGTTACTGTAAGATAGATAGTTTTTAATAGAAGGGGATTGAACGGAATGATCGAAGAACTGAACAATGAACTACCGGAGAATTATGAGGAATTAAAGAAAGCTGCCAACCGCTCTGCGGATTGGAGAGCACGTCTAGAAGCAGTTGAAGAGCTGGGACAGACCAACCACAAACAAATTATCGATATCCTGACGCGTTTAATGGAGAGCGATCCTGTATATACAGTTCAAGAAGCTGCTTACCTTAAGCTGAAGGCTTTTGGTGAAGACGTTAAGGTGCCATCGAAGAACAAGCCTGAACTAGTTAAAGGCGTATCCAAGATCCTGCTGAGAATTAAAAAGAGCCTGCCAAGAGATCATTCTTACGAGGACTTCAAAGAGAAGTTGAAGAAGATGAGAGTTGACGTGTACGACGCTTATGAAGGTGAAAAAGGCGCTGACTTCGATACGTGGCTGATGAAGATGTGGACTTCTGCGAATAAGTAAAGGATGACAATATGCACACCAATAAATTGACAGAACAATTTCAAGAATACCTTAAGCTGTCCGCAGAATTACGCCCTGATTATATTGCCAGCTTGGGCAAGGGCGGTAACGAAGCAAAGATTACGGCAGTTTTGCCGGAGACTCCTGAACTGCTGAAAGCTATTTATAGCACTGTCTCAGGGACAAGCAGTGAGGAAGAGGAACCAAGCCTTATCGAATTTATTCCAGGGTACCGCCTGATTCATATGGATGAATATGAAGAGGAGATGAAGGTATTAGCTGGGATATTGGAGGAAAAAGGTCAACATCCTGATGGAGTTATCTTGCCTATCTTAACGAACTATGGCAGTGATTTCATTTGTTATTATAAGTCTGCCGATGGTGTGGAACAGGTATGTGACCTGCTCCATGATTTCGGCGATTTAATCGTGATGTATGATTCGCCCGATAAATTCTTGGAGACCTTATGCGAGTTCTACAAGCAGGAGGTTTATTTCCTGGATGAAGAGGGCTACCTCGATTGCGATTTAGTATTAGAAGGCGAAGTTGGCGCGGCGCTGAACCCGGATGCGAAATATTGGTCCGAGTAACGACCTGATGCCAAATAAACAAGAGCAGCAGTCCATTTATGGACTAGCTGCTCTTTATTTTTTAATAAGGTGAATTCCATGGCTATGTTTATTCCTGCGCAGCTTGGTTCTCTTGCTCACGAAGCTCTACTCGCCGTATTTTACCGGAGGTCGTCTTCGGAAGATCCTGAATAAACTCGATTTTGCGCGGATATTTATAAGGGGCTGTCCACTCTTTAACATGGGATTGCAGCTCTTTTACAAGCTCTGGTGAACCAACAATTTCATCCTTGAGCACGATAAATGCTTTAACAATGTGCCCACGGATCTCGTCTGGACTGGCTACGACCGCACATTCCTTAACGGAGGCATGCTTCATCAATGCTTCTTCTACCTCGAAAGGACCGATAGTGTAACCTGAGCTAATGATAATGTCATCCCCACGGCCCTCGAACCAGAAATAACCATCTTCATCTTTTTTTGCCCGGTCGCCGGTTATGAAGAATTCGCCGTGTGTGGAGCTTTCTTTTCTACCGGGATCTTTGTAATAAGTGTGGAACAGGGCTGGCATACTCAAATGTACGGCAATATCACCAACCACTCCAGCAGGTAGTGGCTTGCCGTCTTCGTCCACAACCTCGACTAAGCCGGGTGCGATTGATTTACCCATAGAACCAATGCGTATTGGAGTATCTTTGAGTGTTCCGATAATTAGGGTGCTTTCCGTCTGGCCGTACCCATCACGGATTGTGATATCGAATTCACGCTGAAAGGTGTTAATGACCTCTTGATTTAATGGCTCTCCGGCAGATACTGCACAACGCAGGGTAGACAAGTCGTAACGACCTAAGTCTTCTGTTTTAGCCATTAGACGATATTCCGTTGGGGTGCAGCATAATACTTGAATTTTGTGATCCTGCAATAGCTGCAAATATTTTTTGGGATGAAAGGATCCACTATATACAAAACCTGTAGCTCCGTTGCCAAGAACGGTTAAGAAGGGACTCCAGATCCACTTTTGCCAGCCGGGAGCTGCTGTTGCCCAGACGGTGTCAGATCCTTGAATATCCAGCCATTGAGGTGAGGTGATCCGCAAGTGAGCATAACCCCAGCCATGACTATGAACGACCGCTTTAGGGTTGCCGGTAGTACCTGAGGTGTAGGCGAGAATAGCCATATCATCCCGGCGGCTTGCGACTGCTGTGAAGGTATCTGGTTGTCCGACCATCAGACTTTCTAGATCCAGCCAGCCTTCACCGAGTTCGTCTGAGCTGCCAGATACGGAAAGACGGTAATCGAGAGCAGGAAGATCCTCTGAGATTTTATTAACTTCCCCGGTTACTTCGGACCAAGCAATAACCGCTCTGGCTTCAGAATGGCGCAGGCGGTAGGATAAATCTTTGGCACGCAGCATTTCTGAGGATGGAATGATGGCAAGTCCTTGTTTCAGACAAGCTAAATAGATGACATAAGCGATGATGCGGCGTGGAACCATAACAAGAACACGATCCCCTTGTTGCAGCCCAAGCTTCGCAAGTCCTCCGGCCAGCCGGTTAGCTTGTTTGCGTAATTCACCGTAAGTAATTTCCTCATAATCTCCTTGCTCATTTAACCACTTAAGCGCAATCTTCTCAGGAGCATGGCTTTCCATTTCCGAAGTGAGATTGTAGAACTCAGGTGCGATCCATTGCTGATTATCCAATATGAACCTCTCCTATATCAAACAAGATGTGTATAACTGTTCTATTTAGTATATCACGTTATCCTAGTACCAGGTACTAGTACCTTGAGTTCTTAATGAATTTCGGGTTAAGATAATATGTGTAAGGTATACTTATAATAGACCACAAATCCAGAAAGTGAGAACTTATGTTATGAATCACACAACTTTTGATGAAATATTCGCTATTATGGAAGCCTCATTTCCTACTTCTGAGATCAGAACCTTTGAGGGACAACAGGAGTTATTGGACGTTCCAGATTATCGTCTCATTACCGAGATGAACTCTGAGGGTAAAATTGTTGCTTTTATGGCCTGCTGGGAGTTTCCCGGCTTTCGTTTTGTAGAACATATAGCAGTCGACCCAAGCATTAGAGGCGGAGGAATTGGCAAAAAGCTGATGACTGAATACATCAGTCTATCTAACAAGCCTGTCCTTTTGGAAGTTGAGCGGCCACTGGGTGAAATGGAGCAGCGGAGAATTGGCTTTTATGAGCGGCTGGGCTTTCATTTGAATCCTTACGATTATGTGCAGCCTCCTTTGCGTGAAGGAAATGAAGACTTACCACTCTTAATTATGACTTACCCTAACCCTGTTGATGAAGAAGAATTCCAACTTTATAGAGAAATTTTATATTCAGAAGTGTATAAGGTTACAACTCCGTATCAAGGTTAAAGCTCTAAGCAATCCGTTAAATCCTTATGGGATAAGCGGGTTGCTGTTTTTTTTATACAAACCAGAGCTCCAGATGAATAGTTTCTTTACAAATTGGGTACAAGTTAAATACAACTTAGAGACATATTCTTTTAAAACTTGAGCTAAAGTAAAAACCGAGATTGATCTTCTAAGGAGGCATAACATATGAAAAGTAAAAAGTTCATTATAGCAACGATGGTATTTGGGATGGCAATCACAGGTTCGGCTGGTGTGTACGCAGGAACTAAGCTGCAAAAAATCACCGCATACCTCAATCACAGCATTGGATTTAAAGTGAATGGTGCAGCTTATACGCCTGTTGATAATAAAGGTAACACATTAGCTCCGATTACTTATAACAATACAACCTACCTTCCTGTACGCGCCTTGGCTGACGTGTTGAAGGTGCCAGTGACTTTTGATGCGGCAGCGAATCAGGTCATTCTGGGTACTGGAACTGTGGTGCCGGATAAAGATACATTAACACCAGTACAGTACAGCAACGCTCAAAAAGAACAAATTTCTAAAGCTTTTGCAAATTTCGATGGGTTTAAAACGGTTTATGCACCAGCACAAATGGTGAGTGGAGACGCTTATCAAAAGGCAGCTAGCTCTGAAGATGGAGTGTACTTTTTGTTCAACCATATGAGGGTGAACGTTTCTCCACGTGACTACTCCTATGATTACAAAGGCGATACCATAAAGCTTTCCAATGGTACAGAAGCTAAGTGGTACAGCCCTACCAGCGATTCATTGTTTTTGACCTATAAACTGGATGATCGTTTTGTGACGATTAGTTCTCCAGACAAGGCTTTGAGCAAGGCGCAATTAGAGAAGGTAGCCGTGAATGTGGTGAAATGGAGTAAATAACTCCTTTAAAAGCAAAGCTCAATTTACAAAAAGTAAAGCAGCAAGTCACTCCGATCCGGGAGGGCTTGCTGCTTTTTTTGTTTTCGTGGAGGCGTGTTCTATTTACTGTGCTGTTTATTAGGCAGCTTTTGGCTTGGTGTTCCTTTACCGTGATTCTGTTTGTTCTTTTCTGCTTTCTTCTGGGTGTCGTGTACTTTGTCTACAAAAGCTTGAGTATCGTCCATGTTTGTCCTCCTTGATCATAACCTTGCCGTTACTGTAACCACTTTTGCCTGATTAAATACACAAGCCGTTTTTACAAACTAGTGGATCAATCCGTACATTGTGAAAATATTTAGTAGTTACTATGAATGGATGCAAGCATTTCATAATAACAGTAAGGGAGACTGATTATGAACAGGTTATTAAAACAAGCAGTATCCATGACACTAGCCTTCGTTATGGTACTGGGACTTACATTTACAGGAATGCCAGCTTTTGCAGAAGACAGCAATGAGGATGCTGGATTACTGCAATTACAAACGCTAGAGCCAATTACACTACTGGCGGGCAATTCTACATGGAAATATCTAGATAACGGAACGGATCAAGGTTCGGTATGGCGGTCTGTTTACGATGATTCTACATGGGCATCAGGCCAAGCGCCGCTTGGTTATAAAGATTCTGGGGCCGGAGTCAGCAGCAAGCAATTTGGTGCTCTGAATACAAATATAAGCTACGGCTCGGATAAAAAGAAGAAATATCGTACTTCCTATTTCCGGACAAATGTAACTGTGAATAAGGAAGAAATTACAAAATCGGATAAAGTATTGGGTAATTTTGCATTTGATGACGGAGTTGTGCTGTATCTGAACGGTGCAGAAATCTACCGCGAGGCTATGCCAGCTGGTGAAATCGACTATCAGACACTTAGTACAACTAATGGCAGTGATCCAAATGAGTATACAAAGGTTGACCTAACGGAAATCGTAAAAGCCAATCTGAAGGATGGAAGTAATGAGCTTTCAGCTGAAGTTCACCAGACAGGCGACACTAGCTCTGACCTTTATTGGGATATGAGCCTGATTGCTTATCCTGTAGTGGAGACAGTAGAACCTGGAGTTGGGAAGCCAGATTCTATCGCAATTACTTTTAATGGCAACCCGCAGACTAGTATGGGATTTAACTGGTATGCACCTGAAAGTGTGACTGGCACCAAACTGGAAGTGGTAGAAGCTTCTAAATTGGAGAATGGCCAGTTTCCAGCGGCAGGAGCTCAATTGTATGAAGGAACATCCGTTACAACTAGTGTGTATATGACAAAAGCGGATAAATCAGCTAAAAAACCACTTGTGCTAACCAGCCATAAGGTAATAGCGGATCATCTGCAGCCGGGCACGGAATATGCTTACCGTGCTGGAGATGGACAAGCTGATAATTGGAGCGACGTAGGAACTTTTAAGACAGAACGTTCCAGCAACCAAGCTTTTAAATTCCTATATACAACGGATTCCCAAGGGACAACTGAAGAAGATTTTGATATCTGGAATCATACCCTTCAAGAAGGATTGACTAAATTCCCGGAAAGTGAGTTTATTCTGAATTCTGGTGATTTGGTGGATAACGGTGATATTGAGGAGCAATGGGGATGGTTTTTCAATAAGCCTAAGGATATTTTAGCGAATATTCCGTTGGTGCCTTTGGTAGGCAACCATGAAAGCAAAAATTATAGCAATTATAGCTCTCATTTTAATTTGCCGAATGTTTCGAATACAGGTGCGAAGCCTGATGGTTCTGTATATTCTTTTGACTACGGTTCAGCGCACTTTATGGTAATTAATACAGAATATTATGGTGCAAGCTCGAATCTTGAGAATAACGAAATTTACAATAAACAAGTGGAATGGCTTCGTAGCGAAGCAGCAAAAAGCAATCAGAAATGGAAGGTTGTGCTTCTGCATAAATCTCCTTATTCCGTTGCCAATCACACCAATGATACAGATGTGCTCTTTTACAGAGCGCAATTAACGAAGGTGTTTGATGAGCTTGGTATCGACATGGTAATTGGCGGGCATGACCACACCTTTGCTAGAAGCTATCAGATGTACAACAACAAGCCATTGACGGATATTGTTCCGGACTCAAACGGAGTAGTAACTGATCCTAAGGGTACTTTATACCTGATTACAAATGCAGCGGGCAATAAAAAATACAACGTAGCTTCAGGAACATTCCCTTTTGCAGCTAAATACGGACAGCCTGGCAAGGAAATGTTCACGGGGATGACGGTAACGAATGATGAGCTATCTTACGAAGCCTACACCACAACAACTGGTGGTTCTACAGACTTGTATGATAACTACAGCATTCATAAATCGGAAGTAGCAGTTAAACCTGTGCAAAATGCAAAGGCTACTGCAGCAGATGGTGGTAAAATAACGTTGACTTGGGATGCGCCTGCTTCCGGTGCACCAGTGTCTGGATATCGTATTTATGAGCAAAATGATCTGGTATCGGCAAATTGGACGGCCAGTGTTCCTAATGAAGAAGGTAAAGCTTCTTATACTTACACTGTAGAAAATACTAATTCAAACCAAACCTATCAATTTGTTATCAAAGCTGTAAGTGAAAGAACAAATTCAGAAGCTGCTATCGCTTCAACGGATTCGATTAAAAAGGTTACAGTTACCTTTAATGGCGACCCAGTGAGTGCAAAAGGCTTCACTTGGTACACAGCGTTGAAGTCTACTGGAAACGATCTGCAGGTTGTAGAAAATACGGGCGTTACTCCAGACTTTGCTAAGGCTGCTGAGTTTACAGGACGTTCGGCGGTTTCCAGAAATTCAAAAGATGAATTAGTTCATAAAGCGGAAGCTTCTGGCCTGAAAGCTGATACAAAATACTACTTCCGTGTAGGTGATAAAGCATTAGGCCTGTGGAGTGCAGTGGGAACTTTTGAAACTGCCGCTAAGACAGGAGCATTTACTTTCATCGATTTGGCTGATACACAGGCTAAGACCGAAGATGAAGCGATTCTTTCCGGTGAAACGATGGCAAAAGCACTTACGACGTTCCCGAATGCTGAGTTTGTGGCGATTAACGGAGATATCGTAGATACCGGAACTAATGAATCACAATGGAATTGGTTGCTTGGTCATTCGCAGGATACCCTGCTTAACACGACCATCGTGCCTGTTGCGGGGAATCATGAGGATAAGGCAAATGCCTTCTATGAGCACTACAATATTAAGGAAGCACCGGGCTCTGCAACAGAAACTGGAGCATATTATTCCTATGACTACAGCAATGCTCACTTTGTAGTCCTGAATACAAATGAGAATTCCGATGAATTTGCTAACTTCAGCCAAGCACAGTTGGATTGGATGAAGGCTGACGTAAAAGCAGCGAAGGCTGCTGGTGCGAAGTGGATTATCGTAGCTATGCATAAAGGTCCATACACAACCTCTAACCATGCTACTGACAAAGACATTATGGGTACAAATGGAGAAAGAGCGAAGGTTGCTCCAATGATGGCTGAACTGGGCATTGACTTGGTTCTTCAAGGACACGACCATATTTATGCCCGGACCAAGCCAATTAAAGCTGATGGAACTGCGGCAGACACAGTGAAGATCAAGGAAAGCTTCAATGGTCAAACTGTAGAGTACACAGTAAATCCAGATGGAACGATTTATCTGATCCCAGCTACAGCGGGAGCGAAGGTTTACTACAAGAACATGAAACCAGAATTGGGAGATGCGTATTATAATCTCTTCGAAGTAGCAAATGAGAATACAGCAGCAAAATACGGACCGGACCCAAGTGATGCTACGCGTCCAAAACGCGGTCAAGTTCAGACCTTTGTAGGTATTACTGTAGATGCTGGCAAATTAACAGCTGTATCTTATGAGATCGATCAGAATATTAATGATGCTAAACCATACGTTCTGGAAGAGTTTGGTATTATTAAGGAAGCAGATCCTGAAGTAAGCCCAACACCAGAACCGACAACAACGCCGACAACGGAACCGACAACAGCGCCAACGACGGAACCGACAACAGCGCCAACGACAGCACCAACAGCAGCACCAACAGCAGCACCAACAACAGGATCATCAACAGGTCCAGTGGCAACAACAAAACCGACACCAACACCAACGCCAACAGTAGCACCAACAGCTACACCAGCACCAACAACGGTGCCTACACCATCTGCAACGCCAGTAGTCAAACCATCATTGACGGATACTGGCAGCCATTGGGCAGCAGCGGCTATTGAGAAGGCAGTAGCAGGAGGCTTCGTTAGCGGTTATCCGGATAATACTTTCCGTCCTAATCAGAAAGTAAATCGGGTTGAATTTATCACTATGCTGGCTCGTGCCCTGCAATTGCCGGACAGTGGTAACACTTCAAGCTTTAAGGATTCAGCGAAGATTCCGGCATGGGCTAAGTCCTTTGTAGCTCAGGCAGTAGCTTTGCAAATTATCAGCGGCTATGACGATGGTACCTTCCGTCCTACGCAGGAGCTTACTCGCACTGAATTAGCAGTTATGGTTGTTAGGGCTCTGGGCATTACAGTAGATCCAAAAGCGACCTTAACCTTCAATGATGCTAAGGATGTACCCGCATGGGCAGTACCATATATTGCGGCAGCAGCAGACGCGGGCATTGTGAATGGCATAGGACAAAATCGTTTCGCACCTAACCAGGTAGCGTCCCGGGCTGAAGCAGTAACAATCATTCTGAACTTGCTTGAGAAGCAAGGAAAGTAACTAAATCGGATGGTTTGAAAAAAGATTGCCTCAAGGTCATCGTTGATGACGGAGAGACAATCTTTTTTTCGTAGCTGGGTAGTCTGAGGGAGGCGGCGATACGGTGGTGCGGCGTGAAAGAGAAGCAAAAGTGCCTCTGATTTGAGCGAATACGGCGGAGTGGCGGAGATAAGAGGCAAAAGAGGCCACGCTCCTTTATCCTCTTTATATTTTCAACCAACATATGTTTAACAACCCACTCATTGCCAGGATATCGATCCCTGCTGGCGCGATAATCTTTAATTTATCCAGCATATCTTTAATTTTGCGGCTATTTGTAAGGAAAGATCTGGGTTAGATTAGGGTGGACTAATCAAAGTAAGACAGGGGGGTTGCCGACAAATATGAATGCGCTTGCACATATGTGGTTGGATACAGAATGTGCAGGCAGAAGAGGGTAGGAGCGGCAGAGGGACGGGATAACAGAAGTAATCTACCTGGCTGTTCGGCGACATAGACAGCACACATTACGCTTCATGGATGAGAGTAACCGAAACAACTACAGGACGAGGAGAGTGGAAAATGAACCTTCACACCGGTAAAAGAGCGCGTCGTAAGCTGACATCAGCTGTTCTGGCGGCAGCTTTGCTAGTTTCAGGACTTCCCCTAACGGCTTACGCCGGCGATACATGGCCTTTTACAGGAGACAGTGCGCCGGGTGCCAATCAGCCTAATGTACATGGATATACGAGCAGCCATATTGCGAACTGGAGTCCGGCAACTGATCCGGATGCAGAGCTGTTGAGATCGCGGGTGCCGCTGCAGAAGCGGAATGCCCCATTTGCTGCAACCCAAGCTAACCCAGCGCTTAGCGCAGATACACAGATGATCAACGTTGCTGGCGACTACGGGAATGCTTTTATTGAGAACGCGCCGTATACGAACAAGTTTGCGCAGTATCATTTTAACTTTTGGCAATATATCGATTACTACTCCTATTGGCACGGTACAGCAACTGCGTACACCCCGCCGGAATATTATGATGAATTGGCCCAGAAGGACTGGCAGCAAAAATGGTTCGAATTCGGCATGCTGAACATCCCGAACCCTACCTACACCGATGCAGCGCATAAGAACGGCGTGCTGTCATTGGCGGGAATCTTTTTTTCCAATAATGACCGTGGACAGCAGACGTACAAACAAATGATAGTTAAAGACGAGAATGGTAATTTTCCGGTGGCGGATAAACTGATCGAGATGGCCGGATATTTCGGGTTTGACGGTTATTTTGTAAATCAGGAAGAGATGAATCCGAATGTCGCGACCCAGGATATCCCCGATTACATCGCTTTTATGAAGGTGCTGCAAGAGGGCGGCCTATATGTACAGTGGTATGACTCTCTGAACACCAATACCGGTGCTAATACGTTCGCCCGGACGATTAATGATACCAATATCTCCTTTTTAGTGGATAAAAGCACCAAGGAACCCGTCTCCAATTCGTTTTTCTTCGACTACGGGGCTGGCAATACACAGATTACCAACGCGGCTAATTACTTAAGCAATCTGAATGCCAGTCTGGGAACAAGCTACAACTTGTTTGACGTTGGTTTTGCAGGGCTGGAAGCAGGCCGCGACCGGTTCAAGTCCGTTAACGGAACAGCGTTGATGAACAAGCTGGACAGCAATGGCTTGCCACGGCTCAGCTTGGCTACACTCGGTGCGGACTTCGTTCATGCCGGTCTGGATGAGGACATGAACCTGTCTTACCCGGTCTCGCACAGATCCGAAAATGACTACCAATGGATGACAAAACTGCGTGAGCAGCTATGGTGGTCAGGCCCGAACGTGGACCCTAAGAATACGGTCAAATCGGCAACCAATACTGTTTCCGATGTTTATGCCGACAACCGTTACTGGCCGGGAATCTCCTCCGTCATTGCGGAGCGTTCGGTAATTAAGGACAAGAACTTTTACACCAATTTTAACACTGGACAGGGCTTGTCCTATTCCGTGAACGGTGAAGTATCGAACCCGGATGAGTGGTCTAATATGAGCCTGCAGGATATCCCGGTGACTTGGCAGTGGTGGCAGGATACTGCTGGCAATAAGCTTACTGTAGATTTTGATTATGGACCGGAGTACAACCTTGCGGGTACAAACCGTTACAACTATGAGCAGATCGGTGCGTATAACGGTGGCAGTTCACTGGTGGTGAACGGCAATCTGAATGCGAAGAACTTCTTGCGTCTATACAAAACAGAGCTGGAGGTCAACGGCAACTCCAAGCTGTCGATCAGCTTCAACAAGCCATCTGCCACGGATGCTTCGGCGATGGAAGTGGGACTCATCCTGGCTGATGATCCGAATACCGTAGTAGAGGTCGCTATTCCAAACAGTGGTCAACACTCGGAAGGTTGGGTGACAAAGGAGCTGGACCTGAGTGCATACGCGGGTCATAATATTGCAGCCCTTGGACTGGTCTTCGATCCCGGGCAAGGAACAGCGTCCAACTACCAGATGAACGTCGGACAGCTGCGCGTTTATGACGGGTCTGCCCTAAAGCCCGCAGCTCCTGCGGAATTAGCAGTTGCCGAAGCTTTTGCAGATACAGGTGAAATGGTTGTCAAGTGGAAGCTAGATCCCGATTACACTAAGATCAAGCAATATAATGTGTACGTGAATGATGTATTTATGGGCGGCAAATACGATGAGGTGTTCTATCTGAAGCATCTCCCAGTGAAATCCGGAACCCTTAAAGTGGTTGCAGTGGGTGCGGATGGAGTGGAGGGTGAAGCGGCAACGCTGGCTTTTGATCTGGATGCGGCGGTTTCCGGAGTGAAGGTGGATTCAAGTGCGGACGGAGAGTTGAATGTGAACTGGACGAACTCCGCTCAAGCTTCCGGTGACATTACCGTTCGAGTGCAGTCCTTGAATTGGATTACGACATCCGAACCGGTGTCACAGCAAGTGGTTGTCCCGGCAGGTGCAAGCACTGCGCTGTTCACGGGGATGCCGGTAAACGGCGATGATTACATTGTCACCGTTACCGCAGGCAACACCGATCCAGTCTCGGTCAGCGGCCGGTTCATCGACACGGTCGCGGAACCTTACGCGGAAGAATGGTCCTGGACGGACGGTAAGCTGAATCTGCCGATGCCGAATACCAGAGACTGGCGGTATATGTATGTGTATGAAGATGGGAATCCGAAATCTTTTGCCACAACGTATAGCTCTGGCAATAAGCCGATGATTATCCGTGGACGGACAACTAAGGCGAGCTTAAGCTTTACCTCGACGGCAAAAGTTGTGCATGTGGTGATGGAGGATTATGCAGGCAACCGCTCCAAACCGGTCTATCTGAAAGGCAGCTATCCCGTTCTCTTTGATGCTAATGGGGGTGAACCAGCAAATACTGTGGCCGAGGCTGTGTATGGCACTTTGCTCTTGGAGCCTACGGGCATTGCCAGAGAGGGCTATGACCTGGAAGGCTGGTACGTTGGAGAAGGAGAAGGTGCGCGAAGATGGAATTTTGCCGAAGATCTAATAACCGGTGAACTGAACTTGCAGGCGAAGTGGGCCTTGCAAGCTCCAAAGGTGCAGATCGTAGGGGAAGGCTCCTTCCGTGAAAATACGTCCGCGACACTAACGGCAGTTGCGACTGGCGCAGGGCAGCTGACTTATGCCTGGTATGCGGACACAGGCAGCGGTTATGGAGATGCGTTGGGAATGTCCGCCTTCTATAATATCCCTGCTTTGACTACCGGGATGAATGGCAATAAGTACAAGGTCATCGTCACCAATGAATCTGGTGACAGCAGTGAAGCAGAGTACACACTTAACGTAACTCCGGCTGAAGCACCATGGGAAGCGCCTGATTTCATAACCGATCTTCCATCTGCACTTGATGTCATTACCGGTGAAGAGGTGAAGCTGTTCGTACAGATCCGCGGGGATGTGGAATCGATTCACTGGGAGACGAAGGCAGCAACCGCAGAGGAATGGACTGTGGCGGAGAGCGTGACTTCGGCGGTATACGCATATACTGCTTCTGAAGCAGACAGCGGTACGCAGTTCCGTGTGGTTCTGACTGGAAAAGAGGGAACGGAGCCTTCAACAAGAACCGGTAATGAACTTACGGTGACAGTACATCCGGCACCGGATGCGCCAATTATCACCGCTTATAGCGTAGATAAGAATCCGGCAGCTGTAGGTGATAAGGTGTCTTTTGCCGTAGTGGCTTCTGCAGTTTATGGCGAGTTAAGCTACCAATGGTTGAAAAACGGGCAGGCCGTTGAAGGCGCTGTGGAGCGTAATTATACGATTGCTTCTGCAAAAGAAACAGACAGCGGCGAATACACGGCCGTAGTCACCAACACCAAAATACTGAATGGCCGCCCTTATACGGCTGTTCAAAAGAGCGGGATTATTGATTTGGAGGTCCACAATACTCCTGTATCTACACCGCAGCCGACATCGGCTCCAGGGACAGGTACGGGAACTGGCGGAACGACTCCGGCAGCGACAGCAACGCCGCTTCCAAGTCCGACTAGTGCAACATTGACTGTTCCAGCAAGTGCACTCAGTACATCTACTGAGAACGGAAAAGTGACGGTAAATGTGCCGGCAGGCGTTACAGCTATCGAGCTGCCTGTGAATGCAGGTGAATTGCTAGGGATCCGTCAACTTGAATTGGCCGCCTCGGGAACCACACTTGGTATTGCGCCGGAATTGCTGGTGCAATTGAAGGCTCTGCTTAATGAAGCTCAAGCTTCAGGCAGCAAGATTCAGGTGAAGCTCAGCCCGGAAACTTTGAACATGAGCACACTGAAAGCAGAGCGTGGGGTGGTCTTGCGGGGTACGGGGATGACGTTTGATCTGAGCATCATCGCGGGGAATGGTACATCTAACCGTCTTCCAAGCTTCAGCAAACCAGTAACCATACAATGGAGTGCAGCAAATACGGATTATAATACTAATTTGCTTGGTTTATATGCTATTGCTGAAGGGGGTTCGCTTACCTATCTCGGCGGAGTATACGCGAATGGCTTCCTGCTAGGAGAGTTTAGCGGAACAGGCAGGCTGGCTGTGCTGGAGTACAATAAATCCTTCGCTGACGTTCCGTCTACCCATTGGGCTGCGGACACTATCCGCCAGCTGGCGGCTAAACATCTGATACAAGGCACTTCCGAAAATGGATTTGAGCCCGCCCGCAGTATTACAAGAGCGGAATTTGTGAAGCTGCTGGCTGGCGTGCTGGGACTGCAAGCTCAGGCGGAATTGAAATTTAGTGATGTGCCATCTGGTGTATGGTATGAGCAGGACCTGGCGCGTCTGGTCCGGGCAGGTATTGTAGGCGGACGCACTGCTGAACACTTCGATCCGAGTGCGAACATCAGCCGCCAGGAGATTGTGACTATGCTAATGCGTGCCTATGTACTGGAGCATGGAGCGCTTCAGTCATCAGCCCCGGCAACATTCACCGATTCCGGTGAGGTAGCAGCCTGGGCGGCAGACAGCGTGAATGCTGCGTCATCACTGGGTCTGGTGAATGGCCGCACGGACGGAAATTTTGTGCCCGGTGGCTTGGCGACCCGTGCCGAGGCTGCGCAGTTCATCTTGAATTACATCCGGTAGATTATATAGTCCCACCCCGGTCTGCCCAAGGAGCCCTTTGCTCCATGGGCAGACTGTCTTTGCTTAGCGGAGGAATGCAAGCTTTTACCAGCCACAGGCAGGAAGCACCTCATGCTATACTTTATTCATAATGACAAGCAGCGAGGCTTAGGCTTCCCCCCTGCTGTAGGAGGTTGCTGATGTTTCCGGGGAAATTGTACAGAAAGTATCTGAAGAATAATCTGTTTATGAAAATCATCCTGCTCTTCTCAGTCATTGCCGTGGTCACCATTATCACCTTCTCTTACCTGATGTTCTTGCTCATGTCTCAGGCCGTAGTGCAGCGGCAGATGGAGATTCAGAAACGTACCGTGGAGAGCATCAACAGCTATATTGAGCAAAAATATGACTCTGTACAGTCTATGATGCGGGACGTGTACCGGGACACGGAGCTGACTGCTAATACGTCGTATTTGCTGGAGCACCCGTATGAAGATTACGTGAGGTACCGGCTGGACCGGTATTTCAACGAAAGTAATGCTACGACGGATACCGTGCAGTTTTTTCGCAATCAAGTTGAAGATGATCCTGATATCCGCAGTTTAATGCTCTACAGTGCAGCTGAGCAGCAGTTGTATGTCTATAACGACCAAGGCAAATTTCAGATTATTTCCACTAATGCAGCCCATTCTTTTGTACCGGATGCGCTGTATCTGGAGGAGGAAGGCAGTGTCACCGCTCCAAACACTTGGGTCAGTCAGGCAATCTCATCTCCAGAGGGGCCGATGTTTACGGTTCGTACCCCGGTCAATAACAAGATATCACTGCGCAACATTGGTCAGCTTCTAGTCTATTTTGATGCCAGCGAGGTCTGGGGGAGTATGGGCAATTATAAGGATGACTTCAAGGGAAAGATTCTGGTGCTGGCAGCGGATGGGGATGTGTTATTTGATACCTCGGGCACTTATTATGGAAAGCGCTATCCTTATCCCGAGCAGATGAATTCCGCCTATACAGATGGTGAAGAAGTTGGCGGGATGATCATTACTAAGCAGACTCATACCCAAGGCGGATTTACTGTGTTGAGTGCTGTGCCTAAGCAGGAATTAGCCGCCACCTATAGGGGATTGCGGAACATGATCTTCATTATCTGCTTGATCTGCCTGTTGTTTGCGATTATTACGCCCACTTTATTTATCAATAATTTTGCCAGACGGACTCATAAAATTATCAAGTTCACCCGCAAAGTGAAAAACGGTGACCTGGATGCCCGGATTACCGATGTCAGAGAAGACGAGCTGGGGCAGATCTCCAAGAGCTTCAACGACATGCTGGATGAGCTGAATCTTCATATAGACCGTGTGTTCAAGGCTGAAATCAAGCAAAAACATACCGAAATTGCCGCGCTTGAAGCCAGGGTAAACCCACATTTTCTCTACAATACCTTAGAGGTGATCCGGATGAGGGCCATCTCTCAAGGAGCTTCAGATGTCGGGGAGATGATCTACAGCTTGTCGGTGTTGTTCAAAAGCTATGTTCACCAGAAACCCAAGCATACGATGAAGGATGAACTAGAGGCCTGCCGTTTATATCTGGAGCTGTTCCGCATCCGTTATAAGGATAAATTCTCTTATACAATGGAATGCGGGAAAGAGCTTACCGGAAGAGTTGTACTCAAAATGTCGCTGCAGCCCATCATTGAAAACTACATTCTGCATGGGATGCGCGTGGACAAGAATGATAATCACATCAGTGTGGCTGTGGCCAAGGATGGCAAATATTTGCGTGCGGTAGTTACAGACAATGGGCGGGGGATTGCCCCGGACAGATTGGTCCAGCTCAAAGAAGGTCTTTTGCAGCCAGATGAACAATCGGAATCATTCGGCCTGCGCAGTATTCATGAACGTTTGAAGCTGCTTTATGGCAGTGAGTATGGCATTGAATTACAAAGCGAAGCGGGTACCGGCACAACCGTGACTGTGTATTTTCCCGATCTGGGAGAGGATGATCCAAACCATGTATAAAATATTCATTGTGGACGACGAGCCTTTTATTATCGAAGGATTATATGACATTGTGGATTGGGCAGCACTGGGGATGGAGATTGTCGGCCACGCCGAGAACGGCCAGGAAGCGCTGGAGTCGTTGCGGTTTGTCCCAGCGGATATTCTGATTACGGATATTTCCATGCCGCTGATGAACGGACTGGATCTGATCCGGGCTGTGCGGGAGATTCAACCGGAGATCAAAGTTGTTATCCTCAGTGGTTATGATGAATTTGGATATCTTAAGGAGGGAATGGCGCTCGGCATTGAAAATTATCTGCTCAAGCCTATTAATTTGCAAGAGTTCCGGGCAACACTAGTGACTGCCGCCGAGAAGCTGGGTGTCTCCCGCCAAGAGAGTCAATTCAATGCGCATAGTATTTCCATTCTGCGCGATAATGTGATGTACCGTTGGCTGCGGTGCCAGATTGGGCCGAAGGAATTCAGTGAACGGACTGATTTTCTGGAACTTAGACTAGATAAGCCGCTGGTGCAGGTGGCCCTGCTTCGCTCTGAACAGGACGCTGCCGAGCTATTCCAGGCGGTGGAAGAGGTTGTAGGCGGTAACCCGTCTTTGATTGCATTCCGGGATATGGATGGAGATACCGTGCTGCTGCATCTGCTTAGTGAGTATCAGCAGGGTAAAGAAGCGGTGGAGATGCTTCATGCGCAGCTGCTGTTATCCCTAACTGGCGGTCCGCCAATGCGTCTCTCCGTAGGAACGGTGGAGGAGATGGAGGAGGCTGCGGCTCAGAGTTATGCCCATGCAAAGATGACTCAGGAATATTTCATGCTGTTTCCAGAGCGGAATCTGCTGCATTATGAGGAAGTTCAGGATAGGCATGAGGTTGCTGTCCAAGGTATGCCGCTGAATTGGGAAGATGATCTCAAGCTGATTATGGCGAAGGATAAGGAAGCGCTGCTGGTGCGGATCCAGGATCATTTTGAGCAGCTGCGGCAAATGGAGGGGATTACACCTGTGCTGCTGCAAGGCATTGCCATGGAATGGTTGATCCGCTTCAAGATGCAGCTGCAGGAGATCCGCCATGTGGAAGAACCGGAGCTTTTCGCAGACGGTTTTGGCCTCATTCGCTCCACAGTTTCCATAAATGAACTAACTCAGATTATTCAGGAAGCCGCTACCATTACGGTAGACGCCTTAGTTCGGGACGTAAAGAGTCCAGTCGTGCAGCAGGTGCTGAATTATATCCATGAGTCCTACAATGAAGATGTGTCACTGAAGACCCTCGGTGCCCAATACCATATTCACCCGGTGTATTTGGGACAGCTGTTCCATAAAGAGGTGAATGAGTCATTCACCGAATATATCAATAAATACCGGATTGAGAAGGCAAAGGAGCTGCTGCGGATTACCTCACTTAAAGTTCATGAAATCGCTCTCAAAGTAGGTTATTGGGAGACCGGATATTTTTACAAACAATTTAAGAAGCATGTCGGGATATCTCCTACGGAGTACAAAGGGCTTGTCTAGCGGACCCCCGCTGCAAGCTTTTTCTTTATTTTCTACATGATTTATTTAGTTTATCTTCTGTTTGAAAATGCTTTCATAAATTACAGTAAAGATAGTCCTTGAAGGAGAAAGCTGCTGGTTTAATTCCGGATTAGGCCAGCGATCTTGAGGTAAACAAAGGGGAGGTTATACAGGAATGGGCAACAACAAAAGAAAAAGGTTTTCCCTGTTACTGACATCACTTATGGCATTCTCGCTTGCGCTCAGCGCATGTGGCGGCGATTCAAACAACGCGGCAACTAACAGTTCAGGAGCGGGCGGCGACGGTGCATCATCCGAGAAACCAGTCGAACTGATCTGGTACACGATCGGCGGACCGCAGAAGGATCTGGACCGTGTCGTGGAAGAAGTCAATAAGTACACTAAAGAGAAGATAAATGTCACCCTGAAGATGAATATGATTGATTTTGGTGATTATACACAAAAAATGCAGGTCAAAGTAGCCGCTGGTGAACCCATGGACATTCTCTTTACGTGCTCTTGGGCGTTCGATTATGTGCAAAATGCCCGCAAAGGCGCTTTTATGGAATTGGACAGCCTGCTTAATGAATATGGAAAAGGCATCGTAGACACGATTGATCCGGCGTTCCTGGAAGGTTCCAAGGTAGATGGACATAATTATGCCGTTCCTGCCAACAAAGAGCTTCCGGCGCAAGAAGTTTGGCGCTTCAATAAAGAGCTGCTCGACAAATATAACCTCGACATTTCCGGGGTGAACACAATGGAAAGCATTGAACCACTGCTGAAGACGATTAAAGAGAATGAACCGGGCATCACGCCTTACGCTATGGTGAAGGATTTCATGCCAGTGCTGCCGTTCGACTATATCATTGAAAAGATGCCAATGGCTGTTTATATGGACACGAAGGATTACAAGATCGTGAACATTCTGGAATCCCCAGAACTCAAAAGCACTCTTGAAACCGTTCGCAAATATTACAAGGCAGGTTATATCTCGCCGGAAGTAGCAACTACAACTTCGGTGGATGATCTATATAAATCTTCGAACTGGTTCATGGATCGCGCGGCTACCCAGCCGATGGCGGACAATCTGTGGTCGGCAAGCTACGGCTATCCTGTAGTTTCCACGCCAGCTGGCAAACCTTACATTTACAACTGGTCCGTTATGGGTTCGATGCAAGCCATCTCGGTTAACTCCGCATATCCGGAGAAAGCGATGGAGTTCCTGAACCTGCTCAACACCGATCCGGTGCTGCGCAACATGATTGACTCCGGAATCGAAGGCGTGCACTACGAGAAGACTGGTGAGAATTCCATGAAGAACCTGGATGAATCCAAGAACTATGACATGCCAACCTTCTCGCTGGGCAATATCATGATCAACTATTTGAACGAGGGTGACCCTGAGAACAAATGGGAAGAGTTCAAAAAGTTTAATGAATCCGGTGTAAATGCACCGCTGCTTGGTTTTAACTTCGACACTTCCAAGGTGACTACTGAAATCGCTGCGGTTCAGAACGTAAAAGAAGAATACTGGTCACCACTGATGACTGGAACCGTTGATCCTGACGAGTATCTACCGAAAGCTATTGAGAAATTCAAGGCAGCTGGTTTGGACAAAATTATCGCTGAAGCGCAATCGCAAATTGATGCCTGGAAAGCGTCCAACAACAAGTAAAACATCAACGTAAGAGAAGATCGGGGCAGGGGCGTGGCCTCTGACCCGGTCTTTTTTTGAAATATAAGGACATACAGGAGGGATCTAAGTGTGAAGACAATCAGCGGATTTATAAAAAATATTATGAATAACAAGATTATGCTGCTCATGGTTTTACCAGGTGCGCTTTGGTTTCTCTTTTTCTCTTACCTGCCGATGATAGGGACGATTATTGCATTCAAGGAATACCGCTTTAGCCGCGATGGCTTCTGGGCGAGTATTATCAACAGCAAATGGGTGGGGCTAGACAACTTCAAGTTTTTGTTCACCACCAATGACGCGTACATTATTACCCGCAACACCTTGCTCTACAATGGAGCATTTATCCTGCTTGGCTTGATCTTGTCGGTTCTGATGGCGATTGTGCTGTCCGAGATTGTGAACAAGAAGCTGGCCAAAGTGTATCAGACCGGCATGTTCCTGCCCTACTTCCTGTCATGGGTCGTGGTCGGCTATTTTGCATTTAGTTTCCTGAGCTCCGAACGCGGGATGCTGAACCAGATCATGGGCTTTTTTGGCGCAGAGTCAATTCAGTGGTATTCGGAAAAAGCCTATTGGCCGTTCATCCTGATCTTAGTCTATCTGTGGAAAGCGGTTGGTTACAACAGCGTAGTTTATCTCGCAGCTATTATGGGGATCGACAAGTCGCTGTATGAAGCGGCGATGATCGACGGAGCTAGTAAGTTCCAACAGATTCGCAATATTACACTGCCGTTGCTGAGTCCAATTATCACGATCATGACCCTGCTGGCCATCGGTAAAATCTTCTACGCCGACTTCGGTCTCTTTTACCAGGTGCCTCGTAATTCCGGTACGCTCTACAGTGTCACGAATGTTATTGATACCTATGTCTATCAAGGCCTCAAAACAACGGGTGAGATTGGTATGAGCACTGCCGCAGGTCTGTATCAATCGGTTGTCGGCTTTACGCTAGTGATGACCTCTAACTATATTGTCCGCAAATACAACAAGGATAGCGCTTTGTTCTAGAACCTCATGAAAGGAGTGGGCCATATGTCTTCCATTACTAAGACTAAAAAAGAACGTGATTTCCACCATCTCTCAACGCCCTGGAATGTCACTTTTAATCTGATAGCCGGCATCTTTGCGTTTCTGTGCGTGTTTCCGTTTCTGTTCGTCGTGATCATCTCCTTCACCGATGAGGTGGCGCTGGCGCGGGATGGCTATAAGCTGATTCCGGCAAAATGGAGTCTCGGCGCATACCGCTATGTGTTTGAATCCGGAGATATGCTGCTGCGTTCCTATGGTGTGACGATTTTTGTAACGGTGATCGGGACGATCATCAGCCTTTTGTTTATCGCTTTTTATGCGTATGCCATTTCCCGGAAAAGCTTCCGTTACCGCAATTTTTTCTCGTTCTTCGCGTTTTTTACCATGCTGTTCAACGGTGGACTTGTGCCGACTTATATTATCGTTACGCAGTTTCTAAGCCTGAAGGATACGATCTGGGCGTTGATTTTGCCGCTGGCGGTGAATGCTTTTTACATTATGATTCTGCGCACCTTCTACAGCACGAGTGTGCCTGATGCCATTATCGAATCCGGCAAAATCGACGGGGCGGGCGAGTTCCGTATCTTCCTGAAATTGGTGTTGCCTTTATCACTGCCCGGTCTGGCTACGATTGCTTTGTTCAGCACCCTCGGCTATTGGAATGACTGGTTCAATGCGCTGCTGTACATCGACAACCCGAATTTAGTCCCGCTGCAATCGATGCTGATGCGGATCGAGACCAGTATGCAGTTTATTTTGCAGAACTCCCAGAACAGTTCGCTAAGTCTGGAAGCTCTTCGCTCCATGCCGCAGGATACATCGCGGATGGCGATGGTCGTGCTGGCGACAGGGCCGATTATTTTTGCCTATCCGTTCTTCCAGCGTTATTTCATTCAAGGTCTTACCGTAGGGGCTGTTAAGGAATGAGTTATACAAACCCGAATTTACCTGCTGAAGAACGGGCGGAGCATCTGCTCGGACTGATGACTTTGGAAGAGAAGGCCGGTCAGCTGATTCAGCCTTTTGGCTGGCAGGCCTATGAACATAGAGACGGTAAGATGACCTTGACAGAAAGCTTCAAGGAGAAGGTTGCGGGGGGCGGCGTGGGCTCGCTTTACGGGATGTTACGCGCTGACCCGTGGACCGGTGTGACGCTGGCCACTGGCCTGTCTCCGCGTGAAGGTGCGGAAGCGGTGAATACGCTCCAGCGGTATGTGCTGGAGCATTCGCGGCTGGGCATTCCGGTATTGATCGGCGAGGAATGCTCGCATGGTCACATGGCGATCGGGGCCACCGTATTCCCGGTGCCCCTGTCGCTTGGCAGCTCATGGAATGTGGAGCTGTATCGTGAGGTCTGCCGCGCCGTAGCGCTGGAGACACGCAGTCAGGGCGGCGCGGTTACGTACTCGCCCGTGCTGGATGTGGTGCGTGATCCCCGCTGGGGCCGCACCGAGGAGTGCTTCGGCGAGGACGCTTACCTGATCAGCGAGATGGCGGTTGCGGCCGTTGAAGGTCTGCAGGGGGAATCCTTGCAGAGCGGCGGCAGCGTGGGGGCTACGCTGAAGCATTTTGTGGGATACGGCAGCTCAGAAGGCGGCCGGAATGCCGGGCCTGTGCACATGGGCTGGCGTGAACTGCTGGAAGTGGATCTGCTGCCCTTCAAAAAAGCGGTCGAAGCGGGTGCAGTCTCCATTATGCCTGCTTATAACGAAATAGACGGCGTGCCTTGCACGACAAATACAGAACTACTAGAGGATATACTCCGCGAAGCATGGGGGTTTGAGGGTCTAATCATTACCGATTGCGGAGCTATAGAGATGCTGGCCTCTGGCCATGATGTAGCTGAAGATGGCATGGATGCAGCAGTGCAGTCAATGGAAGCCGGCATCGACATGGAGATGTCCGGGGAAATGTACGGCAAATACCTGGTGGCTGCCGTCCGTGATGGCAAGCTGGACCCGGAACTGCTGGATCGTGCGGTCCGCCGTGTGCTGACGCTCAAATTCAGGCTGGGCCTGTTCGAGCAGCCATATGCTGATCCTGATGCGGCTGAACGCGTCATCGGCAGTAAGGCGCATCAAGAGCTGGCCCGGCAAGTGGCGGGCGAGAGCATCATCCTGCTGAAAAATGAAGCAGGTGTGCTGCCATTATCCAAGACGGCCGGCACGATCGCCGTCATTGGCCCTAACGCCGATGCCGGGTACAACCAGCTCGGCGATTACACCTCGCCACAGCCTCCGGCTAAGGTAGCGACCGTGCTCAGCGGCATCCGCAGCAAGCTGGCTGCAGAGCCGGAGCGGGTGCTCTATGCACCGGGATGCCGGATCAAAGGCGATTCGCGCGAAGGTTTTGAAGCCGCGCTCGCTTGTGCAGAGCAGGCCGATACCGTTGTTATGGTCGTCGGCGGCTCCAGTGCACGCGATTTCGGGGAAGGCAGTATCGATCTCAAGACAGGCGCGTCCAAGGTGACGGAGAATGCCTGGAATGATATGGACTGCGGCGAAGGCATTGACCGGGTGTCGTTGACCCTGTCGGGAGTGCAGCTGGAACTGATCCAGCAGGTTCATCAGCTCGGCAAACCTGTGATCGTCGTTTATATTAACGGCCGTCCGGTGAGCGAGCCTTGGATTGACGAGCATGCACATGCCATTCTGGAAGCCTGGTATCCAGGCCAAGAAGGCGGACACGCTGTTGCGGATATCCTGTTCGGCGATGTGAACCCTTCCGGGAAGTTGACTGTATCTGTACCGAAGCATGTGGGCCAGCTCCCGGTCTATTACAACGGCAAACGTTCCCGTGGCAAAAGATATCTGGAGGCCGATTCCCAGCCTCAGTATCCGTTCGGCTTCGGGCTTAGCTACACCGAATTTACGTACTCCGGCTTAAAGGTAGAACCAGAAGTAATTACGGCTGGGGAGACGGCTACAGTTTCCGTGGACGTTCAGAATACAGGAGACCGTGAGGGCGCAGAGGTGGTGCAACTGTACATTTCCGATGTCGCCAGTAAGGTCACCCGTCCCGCCAGGGAATTGAAGGCTTTTGACAAAATCAAGTTGGCTCCGGGTGAGAAGCAAACCGTGTTGTTCACGGTAGGACCGGAGCAATTGCAATATATCGGACCGGATTTAAGACCTGTTGTAGAGCCAGGAGCCTTTAAAGTGCTGGTGGGTAAGCATGTGAATGATACACTGAGCACCGATTTGACGGTGAGGGGGTAAAGACATGGAACGCATTAAACGCTTCATCCGCGAGCTCTCCGAGCAGCAATGGTTAGAGGTGGAGGAATTGCGCGATTGGGAGATTATGTCCTCGGTGTATCAATTGCCGGGACAGTATGACAAGCTGCAGCCTTACAAGGACGCCAGCAATTATGATCTCTTCCCGAGTGTGCAAGGAACGACCTATTTCTTCCGCCGTACTTTGGAGATTCCGGCTAACTGGCTGCCGGGCCACATCGGACTGATTTTTGCTTCAGGTGGGGAAGGGCTGCTGCGGGTGAACGGTGAATCGCGGCAAGGACTCGACCGCAATCATACCTTTGTGACCCTGACAGGTGATCCTTCTGGCCGTCCGTTGGAACTGGAAATCGAACTCTTCGATCCGGTCCCCGAGCCGGTGGACCCATTAAATCAACAGGCGGTGATCCAGCCGCCGATTCGGCTGATCCACAGCCAGCTGGTGCTGGTGAACAGACCTGTGCAGAGTCTAATGTACACGGCAGTAGTGATTCGCGATTCGGCAATTCTGCTGCCTGAGCAGGACCAGCGCCGTAACCGGATGCTGGAAGCTTTGTATGTGGCGATGGATGAATTCGTTGGCCTTACCACGCAGGAGATCCGCGATGGTGGTGAGATTACGCGAATCGAGCAGAAGCTGCGGGGCAGAGTCGGGGAGATCGGCGGTCATGCCGAAGGAACAATCCACATGGTGGGCCAGTCCCATATCGATATTGCTTGGCTGTGGCCTGCGCGCGAGACCGTGCGCAAGACTAGCCGGACGTTCTCGACGGTGAATGCCCTGATGGACGAATATCCTGACTATCAATATGCGCAGAGCCAGCCGCTGCTGTTCGAATATTTGAAAGACAATGACCCGGTACTCTATGAGAAGGTCAAGACGCGCATCCGTGAAGGACGCTGGGAACTGGTCGGTGGAATGTGGATCGAACCGGATCTGAACATTCCGAGCGGAGAATCGCTGATGCGGCAAATGCTGTATGGCCAACGCTTTTATCTGGAAGAGTTCGGGCGCACCTCGCAGATTGAGTGGCTGCCGGATACCTTCGGCTACTGCGCCTCTCTGCCGCAGATTCTGCAGCATGGTGGAATCAAATATTTTATGACCACCAAGCTGGGCTGGAATGACACTAATGTCTTCCCTTACGATCTGTTCCATTGGGTCGGCATTGACGGCACACCAATGTTGTCTTATCTGAATCACGGGGTTAATGAGAATACGCTGCCCAAAGATGTGCATGAACACTATCAGTCCTTCCGCGAAAAAGATAAACATAACGAGCAGATGCTGCTCTATGGGCATGGTGACGGCGGCGGCGGGGTCACGCGCGAGATGCTGGAATATATCCAGCGTGCCGAGCTAATGGTCGGCCAGCCGGAAAGCAAATACAGTAATGCCGCGGATTTTTTCGCGGGCATTACGCACAGTCAGCCGCAGCTGCCGCAGTGGCGGGGCGATCTGTATCTGGAGCTGCACCGCGGCACCTACACTACGCACGGCCGCAACAAGCGGAACAACCGCAAGGCGGAAGTGTTGTACCGTGAAGCGGAGCTGTGGCAGACACTAGCTTCGCCGCAGCTGGACACAGAGCAACGTGCCGTAGTTGCCGGGCAGCTGCATCAGGGCTGGAAGCTGATTTTGTTGAACCAGTTCCATGATATTATTCCGGGCTCGGCGATTACCGAAGCTTACGAGACCTCAGAGAAGGAATACGCAGAGGTGTTTGAGCTTGGCCGTGTTGCCCTTCAGCCGGGGCTTGCGGCATTGGCGGGGAACATTAACACATCAGGCGAGGGCACACCTTACATTGTTTTTAATAGTTTGGGTTGGACTCGGGATGCCGTGGTCGAACTTGCCCTCAATGAAGAAGGAGTCGCCAGCGGAAACTTTGCGGTGTATGGCGAGGATAACGTACTGCTGGAAGCAGATGTCCTGACGGAAGAGGCAGCAGTTTCTGGTGTCTCGGTTCTCGTTCCGGATATTCCAGCCTTTGGTTACAAAACGATCTGGATTCGTGAACTGTCTCAGAACACATCCGATGAAAGTCATGCAGAATCTGCCGCTGCTGAACATAATCAAACAGTTGTAGGAGCTGTTCCCTTCGGCGATCGTTGGGAGACGGACTATTATCGTATTACCTTTAACGAGCGGGGAGAAATCACCAGCCTTTTTGATAAAAAAGTAAACCGGGAGATCGTAAAATCCGGTGAGCCGGCGAATCGCTTCCACTTTTTCCACGACCGTCCCACGCTTTGGGATGCCTGGGACATTGACAACCGTTATGAAGCCCAACCCGCCGGGGAGGCTGAACTTATAGAAAAGGCAGTGATCCGCACTGGGGCGGTGCAGGATATTTTGCGCTTCCGCTGGAAGCTGGGCCAATCCGAGATTACTCAGGATATGATTCTACATCACCATAATCCCCGGATTGATTTCCAGACGCATGTAAGCTGGAACGAAGCCCATAAGCTGCTTAAGGTAGGGTTTCCAATTGATGTTGTGGCGGATAAAGCGACTTACGAGATACCTTTTGGTGCGCTGGAACGTCCGACCCACCGCAACACCAGCTGGGAGCAGGCGCAATATGAGGTTTGCGGGCACCGTTTTGCCGATGTATCCGAACGCGGATATGGTGTCAGTCTGCTGAATGATTGCAAATACGGCTATGACATCCAAGGCAGCACCATTCGTTTGTCGCTCCTGCGCGCGCCGAAATGGCCGGATGCTACTGCGGATCTCGGCGAGCATGACTTCACCTATTCGCTATATCCGCACCGTGGGGATTGGCAGGAGGCTCATACTGTTCGCCGTGCAGCAGAGCTAAATCATGAGCTGTATACTTTTGCCGCTTCATCAACACAGGGGCAGCTGCCGCCAACGGGCTCATTTATCGGATTCTCCGGTGAGCATGTGGTGCTGGATACGATCAAGCCATCCGAGGATGGGCAGGGGACTGTTCTGCGTTTCTACGAATCCTCGGGAGGCCGCGAGCGGGTTCAGCTCAAATGGCAGCATCCGGTTCAGAGCGTCTACCTGTCCAATGCTCTGGAAGAGCAGCTGGAACTGATCGAACACACGGCTGGCGGTGAACTGGAACTTCACTTTGCCCCTTACGAGATCAAAACAATCTACATCAGAAGTTAAATAATCACATCACAGATGCAAAGGAGCATAACTCACTTGGAACAATTCCGATTACCCAAAATAGCAATGCCCCAGCTACCGCTGCCGCAGGCTGTACAAGAAGTGCTTGCCGAAGCAGAGGAGAAGCTGGCACATCGCCCGAAGCTGTTGCAGCTGTTCAAGAATTGTTTTCCGAATACGCTGGAGACGACGACTAAACTGCTGGATGACGGAACCACCTTTGTGATTACCGGCGATATTCCGGCCTCCTGGCTGCGTGATTCAGTGGAGCAGGTAATTCAATACGTGCCTCTGGCCAAAAACGATCCCGATCTCCAGCGCATTATCGGAGGTCTTATCAAACGCCATATTCAGTATATTCATATCGATCCTTACGCCAATGCATTTAATGAGTCGGCCAATGACTGGCACTGGAACACTACGGATGTGACCGAGATGTCGCCATGGGTGTGGGAGCGTAAATTTGAGATTGATTCGTTATGTTTTGTCGTACGCCTCGCTTATACCTACTGGAAAGAGACGGGTCTGACTGATTTCTTCGACGCGGGGTTCAAGTCGGCCATGCGCCAGATCTTCGATTTGTTCAAAAGAGAGCAGCGGCATTTCGAGCAGTCTCCGTACCGGTTCAGCCGCAATAACGGCATTCCGGAAGATTCTCTGCACAATAGCGGTCTCGGCATGCCGGTGAACTATACCGGAATGATCTGGTCGGGCTTCCGGTCCAGCGATGATGCCTGTGATTTCCACTACAACATTCCTGGCAATATGTTCGCTGTTGTCGCGCTGCGCCAGATGCAGGAATTCGCGGAGTGGGTCTTCCGCGACCTAGACTTCCTGGCTGAACTTAAAGAGTTGGAATTTGAAGTGGATCATGGCATCAAACTCTACGGCATTTATCGCCATCCGGAGTTTGGTCCGATTTATGCTTATGAGACCGATGGCTTCGGCAATTACTGCCTGATGGATGATGCGGGAACGCCCGGACTGATCTCCATTCCGTATCTGGGTTACGCTTCGGCGGATGATCCCATCTACCAGAACACCAGACGTTTCGCATTGAGCAAAGAAAATCCGTTCTATTACGAAGGCACAGCTGCCAAAGGGATCGGCAGCCCGCACACTCCGGAGAACTATATCTGGCACATGGCGTTGTCCATGCAGGGCATTACGGCTCAGACTGCCGAAGAGAAGCTGGAACTGATTGCGATGCTGGAAAGTACGGATGCCGGAACCGGATATATGCATGAAGGTTTCCATGTAGATGATCCTAGTGTATTTACCCGCAGCTGGTTTGCATGGTCTAACAGCTTATTTTCGCAGCTTGTCTATCGGGCGATGAAGGAAGGTATTCTGTGAGCGGGGGCCGTATCATCCTGTTCGCGGACCCGTCTTTTCCCGGGTATACCGCAGCGGGCGGACTGACCACAGAACAGGCACAGTCCATAGGATTACATCATACTGACTCTCCTGTTCATGCAGAACAGCTGGCCGAAACGCTGGACAGCGCCAAGGCCGGGGACTGCTTCGTTAGCTTCCATGCTCCATACTTCCCGAAGGAGGCTTGGCCTTCCATCGTCGCTTATTTGAGCAGAGGCGGCAGCTTGATCAGCATTGGGGGTGCCCCGTTTAAGCATCCAGTCCGCCTAGTCGCTGAAGAGTGGCGGATCGAAGCTGAGCAGACTGCCTATCACCGCCAGCTGCATATCCATGAAGCGCTGCGTGTGAGCAGCACAGATCGCATACAGCAGCATGTTGCGCTTAGAGACATTCCGCTCTTCGTAGGTGATGAGCAGCTGCTGGCTCTGACGGATACCTGGAACCTGGTACCGCATGTCACTAAAAGCAGTGACCTGCCGGAGCAGATGGGTTCCAGTGGACCTATGGACACGCGGATTTATCCGCTGCTTAAGGGCATTACCGCCGCCGGGCGGGAAGTTTCAGCTCCAGCTGTGCTGTGGGAGCATATCGGCGGGCCTTTTGCCGGTGGCCGCTGGATCTTCATCGGCCAACCGCTTACGCCTGATTTCTGGAATCAAGGCGGAACGGAAGCATTAACCCGCTGGGCAACCTTTGCCGCTCGGGGTGTAACAGAGCTGTGGCTGAAGCCAAACTATGCTTCTTATGAAGAAGGCGAGCGGCCGCTGCTGTTTTTGCAGGGCCAGCGGCTAAGCCGCAGCCAATCTTCACCGACATCAGCGCAGTGGACCCTGAACATCACTCTGAGCAAAGACGGGGAGTCTATCCCATGTTTTACTCACGAGTGCAAGCTTGAGGTCAGTCGCGAGCTGAACTTCCTACGTGTACCGCTTGCTGTAGAAATTCAACCTGGCCTGTACCATCTCACTTGCCATGCTGTATCTGAAGAAGGCGAAGTGCGGATGTTGCGTCAAGGCTTCTGGGGACATGACGTGGGCCTGTTATCGCAGGGGGAAGCGATTAAGGCTGGAAGAGATTATTTTATCAAAGACGGTCAGCCTTTACCTGTTGTCGGCATGACTTATATGACCTCTGACGTAGCGCGGAAGTTTCTATTCCTGCCAAATGCTGATGTCTGGGATCGGGATATGGCACAGATGCGGAAGGCAGGCATCAACTGGATTCGTACCGGCATCTGGACAGCCTACCGCAATATTATGCAGGTAGACGGCCATGCCTCGGAAGAAGTGCTGCGGGCGATTGATGCTTTTCTACTGACTGCGAAGCGGCATGAGCTGCAGGTTACCTTTACGTTCTTCTCCTTTACGCCGGAGACTTGGGAAGGGACGAATCCTTATCTCGATCCGCGCAGTGTAGAAGCGCAAAAACGGTTCATCCGCTCCATCGTCGCCCGGCATCGCACGACAACCCATGTCGATTGGGATTTGATCAATGAACCGTCAATGTTTGATCCGCCGCGGATTTTCTCGGACGGACCGAGCTCGGCGCGAGATAAATATGAACGCGCTGCTTTCTCTGCTTGGCTGGAAGAACGCCATGGTGATATAACTTCGCTGCAAGAGCGCTGGAATATGACGCCGCTGGAATTGCCGGATTTTGCGGCTGCACAACCTCCTGAGCAAGAAGAGATTAACTTCAGTGTGCAGGATATTCATTCCGGGAAGCGCGGCACGCGTTGGCTCGACTACTGCCTGTTCTCCATGGACATGCACAACGTATGGGCAAGGGAGCTTAGCGGCACTATCAAGGAACTCTGCCCAGATCATTTAGTGACTGTAGGGCAGGATGAGGCTTTGGGTGCCCAGCGGCCATCGCCGTTCTTTTATGAGCGCGATGTCGATTACACCACTGTTCACAGCTGGTGGTTGAATGACAATCTGCTTTGGGATGGGATTTTTGCCAAAACCCATCACAAACCGAACCTCATCCAGGAGACCGGCATCATGTATGTGGAGACGCCAGACGGACGGGCTAAACGCAGTGAGGAAGAATTGCGGGCCATGCTGGAGCGCAAATATGCCTATGCGTTTGCTTCTGGAGGTGCCGGGGCTGTGCAATGGATCTGGAACACGAACTTTTATATGGATAATGCCAATGAATCGCAGATCGGTGCGCTGCGGGCCGATGGGACTGAGAAGCCGGAAGCGGATGTGTCTTATGATTTTGGGCGGTTCATCGGCGAAGCGGGGGGGTTATTTGACGGGCGGAAGCTGGAAGAGATTTCCGTGGTTTTCCCTTACTCTAATGACTTCTCGAACCGGAAGCTTACCTATGATGCGACTACCCGCCTGACACGGATCTTATCTTATCAGCTTCATTTGCCTTTCCGCGCCGTATCGGAATACGATCTGGCTCCGCTGGAGGCAGAGCCGGCTAAGTTGATTCTCCTGCCGAGTGTGCACAATCTGGATAATGACGCCCTTCAGCACTTGCTGGACATAGTGGAGCGTACAGGTGCCGTTCTGCTCATTACTGGAGCATTGGGTGTAGATGCATACTGGCAGCCTTCGGATCGTATGGACGCAATAGTAGGAGTCCGTAAACTTGGCAACATGCGCCGTGAGGAGCAGCTTCTATTGAACGGACGCAAGTTTGCCGTGTCCTACGGACAGAAGCGAATCGCGGAGCTAGTCAAAGAAACGCCAGCAAATGCAGATGTTGATTCGTCTAGCTCAGGAGGTGTAGGTGATCACCTCATCGAACGCCAGATTGGCACAGGTCGCCTGATCTGGTGCCCGCTACCTTTAGAACTGAATGACCGCGACGAGCCAATCGCCGCGCTCTACCAATATGCTGCACAAGCCGCAGGTATCGAAACCGAGCTGGAATGGATCAGCGGTGGAGACCTGCCAGGTGTGTACGGGCGAAAGCTTGCTTTTGCAGAAGGTTCATTGTATATCTTCGTATCTGAATACGCCTGGGATGCCGAACTTGAAGTAAAAGATCCTGCAACTGGAGCTCATTACTCATTTTTACTGGAGAAGGAACGTTCGGTGTTGTTTGCAGCTGATTCAGCGGGCAAGCTGGTAGCTGTCTATAGACCTGAAGAGGTTAACATTACGCTTAATAAATGCTGAAGAACTGAGGTGTACACACAGATGACCCACACAACAACCAAAACAGCCCATATCGTGTCCCATACTCACTGGGACCGTGAATGGTATTTGCCGTATGAGAAACACCACGTCCGTCTGGTTCAGCTGGTGGATGCACTGCTTGCCAAGCTGGACGGAGATTCCGCCTTCCGCAGTTTTTACCTCGATGGGCAAACCATTATTCTGGAGGATTATCTTCAGGTTCGGCCAGAGAACAAAGAGAAGCTGGAGCAGTATATCCGGGATGGACGAATCTTGATTGGACCTTGGTACATTTTGCAGGATGCGTTCCTGACGAGCGGTGAGGCAAATGTGCGGAATATGCAGATCGGCCATCAGGATGCCGAGAAATACGGCGAGCCTTCCAAAATCGGTTATTTTCCCGATACCTTTGGATTGGTCGGACAGACTCCGCAGCTGATGTTGCAGTCAGGGATTACGAATGCTTTTTTTGGACGCGGGGTGAAGCCTACGGGATTTAACAACACTGTATCGGATGCGGGTTATGAGTCCTCTTTCTCCGAGCTGATCTGGGAAGGGCCGGATGGATCCAAAATTCTCGGTATCCTATTTGCCAACTGGTATTCTAACGGCAATGAAGTTCCTGTAGAGGAAGGTGCGGCCCGGGAATTCTGGGACCGTAAGCTTGCGGATGCAGAGAAGTATGCTTCAACGGGGGAGTTATTGTTCATGAACGGGTGCGACCACCAGCCTCTGCAATTGGATTTGCCGGAAGCTATCCGCACCGCCGAAAAGCTATACCCTGAAGTGAAGTTCGTGCATTCAAATTTCCCGGACTATCTGCAAGCCTTGGATCAGCAATTATCCTCGGATCAGCGGGAGCTCTCCACCGTTACAGGGGAACTGCGCAGTCAGCGTACAGACGGATGGGGCACCTTAGTGAACACAGCCTCAGCTCGGGTTTATTTGAAGCAGATGAACCAGCTGGGCCAGACTCTTTTGGAAAAAGTAGCCGAGCCGCTGGCCTCCATCGCCCGCCTGTCCGGACAGGACTACCCACATCATCTATTCACCTATGCCTGGAAGACGCTGATGCAGAACCATCCGCATGACAGTATCTGTGGTTGTAGTGTGGATGAAGTGCATCGTGAGATGGTAACGCGTTTTGATAAAAGCCGGCATGTTGCCGAAAGCATCATAGATGACAGTGCTAAGTTTATCGCAGATCAAGTGGAGACTTCGGGCTTTTCCGCCTACGGGGAAGATGCAGTTCCTTTTGTAGTGATGAATACCACGGGGTGGAAGCGTACGGGAACGGTGACTATAGAGCTGGATGCTGAACGGTTATATCTGCGCGAGGGTTATCCGTTGGATGAGACCGCCCGCAGAATGTTGGCTGTTGATTTGTCCGGCCGGATTCTCGTCGATCACACAGGGGAGGAATTAGCGTCTACAGTGGAAGACCTGGGTTTAAGCTTTGGTTATGATCTGCCTGATGACCAATTCCGCCAGCCGTATATGTGCCGCAAGGTGAGACTTACTTTTGAAGCCCGCAATGTGCCTGCACTTGGACTCTGTACTTACGCTTGGGTACAATCAACTACGGAATCCGCTCAGGGAAGCTCTTTAATAGAAGGAGAGCGCAGCTTGGAGAATGCATCTCTCAAGGTAGTTGTTGCTGAGGATGGTTCATTTACATTATTGGATAAGCGCAGCGGTACCACTTATCGTGAGTTGGGGATTTACGAGAATACCGGAGACGTAGGCAATGAATACATGTACAAGCAGCCAGAAGGTGAACAAGCGCTGACGACCAAAGGCCAGCCTGCAGTCATTAAGGTGATTGAAGACTCTCCCTTCCGTGCGGCCATTGAGATCCAAATAGATTGGGAGATTCCGGCTTCGGCGGATGACACCTTGGAGGCGGAACAGCGTGCACTTGTGTATTATCCTGAGCGTAAAGCGCAGCGGAGCGTAAATACGGTGGTTTTGAAGCTTCGTACCGTCGTATCGCTGGAGCGGGAAGGCAAAGGCGTGCATATTGAATCCACAATTAATAACAAAGCCAAGGATCACCGGGTGCGAATGCTGTTCCCGACCGATTTGTCTACCGATGTGCATCGTGTGGATTCTATGTTCGAAGTGGCTATGCGGGACAATAATCCGGCACCGGAATGGGCAAATCCGAGCAATACTCAACATCAGCAATCCTTTGTAGATGTCAGCAATGGCGATGTAGGACTTACGGTAGCCAACCAGGGATTGAACGAATATGAGGTTCTGCGGGATGGACGCAATACTATTGCCGTCACCCTGCTACGCAGCGTAGGGGAATTGGGGGATTGGGGCTGGTTCCCAACTCCGGAAGCTCAGTGCCTGGGTGAATATACAGCACAACTGGAGCTGATTCCTCATTCTGGTGAGGGAAGTGAACAGCGGGCATTTACAGAGGCCTATCAATTCCAGATCCCTTGGACGGTATGTCAGACCGGTCTGCATAGCGGGAAGTTGAACTCTGGATATACCCCATTGGTTTGGGAAGGAGACAACATGGCCTTCTCATCCATGAAAATGAACGGAACTTCAGGCGACTTGTTTTTGCGTTGGTACAATATGTCCGCTCAGCAGACACAACTGCAACTGAAAGTGAACAGTCCTCAAGAGTATTTATTTAAAAGCAATATCTTAGAGCAGCTTAACCCTGCTTTACAAGGAGCAACGTCTTCGGTTCACCACTTAGAGATAGGTCCATCTGAGATTGTAACTGTAGGTGCGAAATTAAGCTTCTAGGTAAAAAGATGCCCCGGCGCTTCCCTGCCGGGGCATCTTTTGATTTACTTTCTTCTATAAGACTTGTGCCAATCTTGAATGGCCTCTTGGCGGGAGGGAAATCTCATCTGGATCCAGTTGTTTGTCTCCCATTCATGAATCGCCTGCTGTTTAGTTTGGTAAAAGCTGTAGTCGCAAATGTTCCAGCTGTTATACAGTTTCTGATACCATTTCCCTTTAGGGATGTCGCCAGGGGAGCGGCGGACGGCTTTATTGGCTTGTTTTTTAGCCCATGAGGAACCGTGTTTCTGTTGGTCGCTGCACACGGGTTGCTTTTTCACACTTCTGCTCATTGATTCTCCAACCTCCTTTTAGAGGGAAGCTAGAGATCATGCAAGGTCTTTATATGAATCACCTCTTTGCCAAAAAATAATGGAGTTGATACCTATGTATGAAGGGACTTTGATGTTGAATAGATAGACGCGGAAAAGGGGAATGCGGTTGCGATACAATTGGGGAAAAGTATGTGTTTAGTTTTTTAAAATAAAGCTTGCAATGAATCTCTATACATGATATATTCTAAGTCCGGCCAAGAAATACACATGCCGAGCTCGAAAAAGAAGTTGAAAAAAGAGCTTGACATTAAATAGCCGAACATGATATAGTATAAGAGTTGCTGCTGAGACATTAAACGGCGCCAACGAGAACTTGATCTTTGAAAACTGAACAACGAGTGAGTAGGAAATCACGTAAGTGATATCCAAAATTAGAGAATTAATTTTCTCGTCAGATGTTTCAAAATGAGCATATCGCTCTTTTCAATACTAATTGGAGAGTTTGATCCTGGCTCAGGACGAACGCTGGCGGCGTGCCTAATACATGCAAGTCGAGCGGAGTTATTTTGAAAGCTTGCTTTCAAAATAACTTAGCGGCGGACGGGTGAGTAACACGTAGGCAACCTGCCCTTCAGACTGGGATAACTACCGGAAACGGTAGCTAATACCGGATAATTTCTTTTTTCTCCTGAGAGAAGAATGAAAGACGGAGCAATCTGTCACTGAGGGATGGGCCTGCGGCGCATTAGCTAGTTGGTGGGGTAACGGCCCACCAAGGCGACGATGCGTAGCCGACCTGAGAGGGTGAACGGCCACACTGGGACTGAGACACGGCCCAGACTCCTACGGGAGGCAGCAGTAGGGAATCTTCCGCAATGGGCGAAAGCCTGACGGAGCAACGCCGCGTGAGTGATGAAGGTTTTCGGATCGTAAAGCTCTGTTGCCAGGGAAGAACGTCCGGTAGAGTAACTGCTATCGGAGTGACGGTACCTGAGAAGAAAGCCCCGGCTAACTACGTGCCAGCAGCCGCGGTAATACGTAGGGGGCAAGCGTTGTCCGGAATTATTGGGCGTAAAGCGCGCGCAGGCGGCTATTTAAGTCTGGTGTTTAAACCTTGGGCTCAACCTGAGGTCGCACTGGAAACTGGGTGGCTTGAGTACAGAAGAGGAAAGTGGAATTCCACGTGTAGCGGTGAAATGCGTAGATATGTGGAGGAACACCAGTGGCGAAGGCGACTTTCTGGGCTGTAACTGACGCTGAGGCGCGAAAGCGTGGGGAGCAAACAGGATTAGATACCCTGGTAGTCCACGCCGTAAACGATGAGTGCTAGGTGTTAGGGGTTTCGATACCCTTGGTGCCGAAGTTAACACAGTAAGCACTCCGCCTGGGGAGTACGGTCGCAAGACTGAAACTCAAAGGAATTGACGGGGACCCGCACAAGCAGTGGAGTATGTGGTTTAATTCGAAGCAACGCGAAGAACCTTACCAGGTCTTGACATCCCTCTGAATCTGCTAGAGATAGCAGCGGCCTTCGGGACAGAGGAGACAGGTGGTGCATGGTTGTCGTCAGCTCGTGTCGTGAGATGTTGGGTTAAGTCCCGCAACGAGCGCAACCCTTAACTTTAGTTGCCAGCAGGTAATGCTGGGCACTCTAGAGTGACTGCCGGTGACAAACCGGAGGAAGGTGGGGATGACGTCAAATCATCATGCCCCTTATGACCTGGGCTACACACGTACTACAATGGCCGGTACAACGGGAAGCGAAGCCGCGAGGTGGAGCCAATCCCATCAAAGCCGGTCTCAGTTCGGATTGCAGGCTGCAACTCGCCTGCATGAAGTCGGAATTGCTAGTAATCGCGGATCAGCATGCCGCGGTGAATACGTTCCCGGGTCTTGTACACACCGCCCGTCACACCACGAGAGTTTACAACACCCGAAGTCGGTGGGGTAACCCGCAAGGGAGCCAGCCGCCGAAGGTGGGGTAGATGATTGGGGTGAAGTCGTAACAAGGTAGCCGTATCGGAAGGTGCGGCTGGATCACCTCCTTTCTATGGAGAATCGTTCTCTGCAATGAGGACATTCAAATCGGAAGCTCAGCTTCCAAAACTCAGGTTTAGGCCTGTTACTCACTCGTTGCTCAGTTTTGAGAGTTTAAGCTCTCAAGTAAGACTTGATCCTTGAAAACTGGATACCGAAACGAATTTGCGTTTTAGAACATCTTTTAGCAACTTGTGCAAACAAGTAAATGTTATTAGTGAGATTTTTCTTCGGAAAAATCAAGGTTAAGCTAATAAGAGCACACGGAGGATGCCTAGGCGCCAGGAGCCGACGAAGGACGTGGCGAACAACGAAACTGCCTCGGGGAGCTGTAAGCAAGCTTTGATCCGGGGGTGTCCGAATGGGGAAACCCAGCTGTGGTAATTCGCAGTTACTCATACCTGAATACATAGGGTGTGTAGAGGCAGACCAGGGGAACTGAAACATCTAAGTACCCTGAGGAAGAGAAAACAATAGTGATTCCGTCAGTAGCGGCGAGCGAACGCGGAACAGCCTAAACCAAGGGGCTTGCCTCTTGGGGTTGTGGGACGTCTCACATGGAGTTACAAAGGAATATGGTAGGTGAAGAGGTCTGGAAAGGCCCGCGATAGAGGTAAAAGCCCTGTAACCTAAACTGTGTTCTCTCCGAGACGGATCCCGAGTAGTGCGGGGCACGTGAAACCCCGTATGAATCCAGCAGGACCATCTGCTAAGGCTAAATACTACCTGGCGACCGATAGTGAAACAGTACCGTGAGGGAAAGGTGAAAAGCACCCCGGAAGGGGAGTGAAATAGAACCTGAAACCGTGTGCTTACAAAAAGTCAGAGCCCGATCTATGGGTGATGGCGTGCCTTTTGTAGAATGAACCGGCGAGTTACGTTTAACATGCAAGGTTAAGCCGAGAAGGTGGAGCCGCAGCGAAAGCGAGTCTGAATAGGGCGAATGAGTATGTGGACGTAGACCCGAAACCGTGTGATCTACCCCTGTCCAGGGTGAAGGTGCGGTAACACGCACTGGAGGCCCGAACCCACGTACGTTGAAAAGTGCGGGGATGAGGTGGGGGTAGCGGAGAAATTCCAATCGAACTCGGAGATAGCTGGTTCTCCCCGAAATAGCTTTAGGGCTAGCCTCGGTATAAGAGTAGTGGAGGTAGAGCACTGATTGGGTGCGGGGTCCGCAAGGATTACCAAGCTCAGTCAAACTCCGAATGCCATATACTTATTGCCGGGAGTCAGACAGTGAGTGCTAAGATCCATTGTCAAAAGGGAAACAGCCCAGACCATCAGCTAAGGTCCCCAAGTGTGTGTTAAGTGGGAAAGGATGTGGAGTTGCACAGACAACCAGGATGTTGGCTTAGAAGCAGCCACCATTGAAAGAGTGCGTAATAGCTCACTGGTCGAGTGACTCTGCGCCGAAAATGTAACGGGGCTAAACACACCACCGAAGCTATGGCTAGATACGTATGTATCTGGGGTAGGGGAGCGTTGTGTAGGGGTTGAAGGTGTACTGAAAAGAGCGCTGGACACTACACAAGTGAGAATGCCGGTATGAGTAACGAAAAGATCAGTGAGAATCTGATCCGCCGAAAGCCCAAGGTTTCCTGAGGAAGGCTCGTCCGCTCAGGGTAAGTCGGGACCTAAGGCGAGGCCGAAAGGCGTAGTCGAAGGACAACAGTTTGAAATTACTGTACCACCGTAATCCGCTATGAGCGATGGGGTGACGCAGGAGGGTAGTGACGCGGACTGATGGATGTCCGTCTAAGCAGTGAGGCTGATGTGTAGGCAAATCCGCACATCGATAAGGCTGGGCTGTGATGGGGAGCGAAAATTATAGTAGCGAAGGTCATGATCTCACACTGCCAAGAAAAGCCTCTAGCCAGGAGAAGGTGCCCGTACCGCAAACCGACACAGGTAGGCGAGAAGAGAATTCTAAGGCGCGCGGAAGAACTCTCGTTAAGGAACTCGGCAAAATGACCCCGTAACTTCGGGAGAAGGGGTGCCCCGGTAGTGTGAATAGCACGAGGGGGCCGCAGTGAAAAGGCCCAAGCGACTGTTTAGCAAAAACACAGGTCTGTGCGAAGCCGCAAGGCGAAGTATACGGGCTGACGCCTGCCCGGTGCTGGAAGGTTAAGGGGAGTGGTTAGGGGTAACCCGAAGCTATGAACCGAAGCCCCAGTAAACGGCGGCCGTAACTATAACGGTCCTAAGGTAGCGAAATTCCTTGTCAGGTAAATTCTGACCCGCACGAATGGCGTAACGACTTGGGCGCTGTCTCAACGAGAGATCCGGTGAAATTTTAATACCTGTGAAGATGCAGGTTACCCGCGACAAGACGGAAAGACCCCATGGAGCTTTACTGCAGCTTGATATTGAATTTGGGTACGATCTGTACAGGATAGGTGGGAGCCGTAGAAATCGGAGCAAGCTTCGGTGGAGGCGCCGTTGGGATACCACCCTGATCGTATCTAGGTTCTAACCTAGTACCCTTACCGGGTACGGGGACCGTGTCAGGCGGGCAGTTTGACTGGGGCGGTCGCCTCCTAAAGAGTAACGGAGGCGTTCCAAGGTTCCCTCAGAATGGTTGGAAATCATTCGCAGAGTGCAAAGGCATAAGGGAGCTTGACTGCGAGACCTACAAGTCGAGCAGGGACGAAAGTCGGACTTAGTGATCCGGTGGTACCGCATGGAAGGGCCATCGCTCAACGGATAAAAGCTACCCTGGGGATAACAGGCTTATCTCCCCCAAGAGTCCACATCGACGGGGAGGTTTGGCACCTCGATGTCGGCTCATCGCATCCTGGGGCTGAAGTAGGTCCCAAGGGTTGGGCTGTTCGCCCATTAAAGCGGTACGCGAGCTGGGTTCAGAACGTCGTGAGACAGTTCGGTCCCTATCTGTCGTGGGCGCAGGAAATTTGAGAGGAGCTGTCCTTAGTACGAGAGGACCGGGATGGACGTACCGCTGGTGCACCAGTTGTTCCGCCAGGAGCATGGCTGGGTAGCTACGTACGGACGGGATAAGCGCTGAAAGCATCTAAGCGTGAAGCCCCCCTCAAGATGAGATTTCCCAATTAGTAAGACCCCTTGAAGACGACGAGGTAGATAGGTTGGAGGTGGAAGTGCAGCAATGCATGGAGCTGACCAATACTAATCGGTCGAGGGCTTATCCTATACTTAGAATGCAAATTCGTTTCGGATTCAGTTTTCAGGCATCAAGCCTGAGCATTTACGCTGTAAATGCCCGTTTGGTGGCGATAGCGGAGGGGTTCCACACGTACCCATCCCGAACACGACCGTTAAGCCCTCCAGCGCCGATGGTACTTGGACCGAAGGGTCCTGGGAGAGTAGGACGCCGCCAAGCGGACAACCACATTACCCGTGGTATTTTTTTTGCCCTTAATATTAATATGTCTTAGAAGGGCCTTTAGCTCAGCTGGTTAGAGCGCACCCCTGATAAGGGTGAGGTCGGTGGTTCGAGTCCACTAAGGCCCACCATATTCCCTGATAGCTCAGTTGGTAGAGCACTCGACTGTTAATCGAGTTGTCACAGGTTCGAGTCCTGTTCGGGGAGCCATTTATGGAGAGGTGTCCGAGTTTGGCCGAAGGAGCACGATTGGAAATCGTGTAGGCGCCACAAGCGTCTCGAGGGTTCGAATCCCTCTCTCTCCGCCATAAAAATTATTAGCATGGCCCGTTGGTCAAGGGGTTAAGACACCTCCCTTTCACGGAGGTAACATGGGTTCGAATCCCATACGGGTCATATCATGGAGGCTTAGCTCAGCTGGGAGAGCATCTGCCTTACAAGCAGAGGGTCGGGGGTTCGATCCCCTCAGCCTCCACCATATTATTTTCACTGACGCGGGGTGGAGCAGCCCGGTAGCTCGTCGGGCTCATAACCCGAAGGTCGCAGGTTCAAGTCCTGCCCCCGCAACCAATTTACTCTTATACATTATGTTTAGGGATAAGCTGGTATGGTGAAAATGAATAGTATATACTTATTAATGACGCGGGGTGGAGCAGCCCGGTAGCTCGTCGGGCTCATAACCCGAAGGCCGCAGGTTCAAATCCTGCCCCCGCAACCAATTTACACTTATGCATTATGTCTATGGAACCGTGGTGTAGTTGGCCTAACATGCCTGCCTGTCACGCAGGAGATCGCGGGTTCGAATCCCGTCGGTTCCGCCATTTAGTTAATTATTATTGGGGATTAGCCAAGCGGTAAGGCAACGGACTTTGACTCCGTCATGCATAGGTTCAAATCCTATATCCCCAGCCATTTATGAGAGCCATTAGCTCAGTTGGTAGAGCACCTGACTTTTAATCAGGGTGTCGAAGGTTCGAGTCCTTCATGGCTCACCATTTTCTTTAAAGTGTGCGCGTGTGGCGGAATTGGCAGACGCACCAGACTTAGGATCTGGCGTTTCACGACGTGGGGGTTCGAGTCCCTTCACGCGCACCATGTTTTTGCGGACGTGGCTCAGCGGTAGAGCATCGCCTTGCCAAGGCGAGGGTCGCGGGTTCGATTCCCGTCGTCCGCTCCATATAGATTTTGCGCCCTTAGCTCAGCTGGATAGAGCGTTTGACTACGAATCAAAAGGCCGGGAGTTCGAATCTCTCAGGGCGCGCCATTTTTATTACTAAGCAGTTATAGTATTGTTAACGGGATGTAGCTCAGCTTGGTAGAGCACCTGGTTTGGGACCAGGGGGTCGCATGTTCAAATCGTGTCATCCCGATTTTATACCTTTGCGGGTGTAGTTCAATGGTAGAACTTCAGCCTTCCAAGCTGATAGCGTGGGTTCGATTCCCATCACCCGCTTATAATGAGAAACACCTGCCGGTATTAGGCGGGTGTTTTTTTGATTGGACATATCTTACGGAGACTTAAATAATAGAAACGCCCCCCTCCTTAATATAGGAAAGGGACGCTGCTGTAGTGGGTTTATAAGGGATCGTCCTTATATAAGAACGCCTACCTCACCATTATTCACGAACTTAATACTTTCGATCTTCACCTCTAGTTGACCTGAAGGAATCGCTAGCTGACAAGTACTGCCGAGCTCAGCCAGCAGCAACTGCATGCCTATAGGTGACAACATAGAAATCTTGTTATCGTTAGGTTCTGCTTGGTTAGGAAATACGATGGTATAGATATCTGTAGTATTATCGTCCAAGTAACGAAGCTGCAACTGGCTTCCGATAAAGACCTGAGAATTTAAATCTTCACCGTTAAACTCAGTTAGTAATTGTTCCAGCTCGGAGCAATAACGGGACAACAGCGTTTCAGCATTGCTTCTATCCTTGCTTCGTACCGGAAAGTATTGATTTAGAAATGCGATTTTTTCCTCATCAAAATAGATAAGCTGCTGAAGCAGCTGTGTCCGTGAGCCTTCATAGATAAGACTATGGTTCATAGTAGATTTCACCCCCTCTAAGTAGCACATTCCTTGTAAACTTGTTATGGTGTGTTGCCATCTTAAAATCCCTCCTATACAAATAGAGGTCCCCCAATGGAGACCTTCTGATCAGTATACCAGCTTCTATTTGTAAATCCAATCCATTTTAAAAGGGGAATTAAAACCTTCTAAATATTGTAATGAAAACCTTTGACTATTACATACTTGGGTGCTATGATAGGCTGATGCATAGGCATTTCGTAGAAAACTGCGAAATGCCTATACTGTATTTTGAAGATATTTTTACATTAATTGTTACCTGGGGAGTGATACGCCATGTACATTTCGTTGAGTTCACATATAGATTCCAGAACTATAAAATAACAACTTAATTTATTAAAGGAGGAGATCAGGATGATTCAAGTTAAAGAGTTTGTAGATGCTGATAATTCTTATGCAGAGAATAAAGCTAATGAGTTCCTGGCAGGACTACGGGAGGAACAGATTGTGAATATCTGTTACGGTTCGGTAGTTAAATCATCACGTGATGGGGCAGAGCACCAAAGAACCACTATACTGGTCGTGTATAAGACAAATGAAAGGCAATAACTGGAACACGTTTTTTTCATGTCTATCCATTGTCTCTACGCTGTGCGTTGTGATTGTCATCATTTATTATGTTTTCAGCTAATTAGTAAAAAGAGGACCTTTCCCATCTACGGGCAAAGGTCCTCTTTAGTTTATAAGTGCATTTACAGTCTTACATTCCGTCTGGTACGGATAGACCCAAACCGGATGCGATACGCTGTCCCAAGTCTGGATCAGCCTTAAAGAAATGTTCAATCTGGCGACGTTTGATATCGTTACTTTCAACAGGAGTCATAGCGCCAACGATGTTTTGAACTAGACGGGTACGTTCTTCTTCAGACATTAGACGGTACAAGTCACCTGGTTGTGTATAGTGATCGTCACTATTGTAGGCGACACTATCCGCATATCCGGAGACTTCGAACGGCGATGTTTTATGCTGCGGTGATTCTTTTGGTCCCCCTAAGCTGTTAGGCTCGTAATAGGCTCCGGAACCGCCATTGTTGCCCAAGGCCATGCCACCATCACGTTGATAGTTCTTCACTTCTACTTTTGGACGGTTGATAGGCAGGCTGTTGTGGTTAGGGCCAACCCGGTGGCGGTGTGCATCACCATACGCGAACAGACGGCCTTGTAGCAATTTATCCGGCGAAGCTTCAATACCAGGAACGAAAGAGCCGGGAGAGAATGTGACTTGTTCTACTTCAGCGAAGTAGTTCTCCGGATTGCGATCCAATACTATACGGCCAACCTCGATTAACGGATAATCTTTTTGTGACCAGACCTTTGTTACATCAAATGGATCAAAACGGTAAGTCTTCGCATCCTCGATCGGCATAATTTGCACGTAGAGCTTCCAAGCAGGGAAATCTCCTTTATCAATAGCATTGAACAAGTCTTCTGTATGATAATCCGGGTTTTCCCCAGCGATTTTGGAAGCAAGGTCTGCATCTAGATTCTTAATGCCTTGTTCTGTTTTGAAATGGTATTTCACCCAGACTGTATTACCCTCGGCATTTACCCATTTGAAGGTATGGCTACCAAACCCATGCATATGTCTCAGCGTAGCTGGAATTCCGCGATCCGACATCAAAATCGTTACCTGATGCAGAGATTCAGGCGATAAAGACCAGAAGTCCCATACAGCATTCGGGTTCTTCAGATGTGTCTGTGGATCACGTTTCTGTGTATGAATAAAGTCCGGGAATTTAATCGCATCACGAACGAAGAATACAGGCGTATTGTTACCTACGAGATCATAGTTTCCTTCTTCAGTATAGAACTTCACGGCAAAACCACGAGGGTCGCGTACGGTATCAGCAGAACCTAATTCACCAGCTACAGTAGAAAAACGAATGAACAACGGTGTACGTTTGCCTACTTCAGACAAAAAGTTAGCTTTTGTGTATTGGGTCAGATCTTTTGTAACTTCAAAATACCCGTGAGCGCCAGCACCTTTAGCATGAACGACACGTTCAGGAACACGTTCTCTGTTAAAGTGGGCTAATTTCTCAAGCAGATGGACATCTTGCAGCAAAGTGGGACCGCGGTCACCGGCTGTCATTGAATTCTGATTGTCGCCTACTGGAGCACCCCAGCTGGTTGTAAGATTATTATTATTGGAGCTCATTAATAGAATCACCTCATGAGATTTGATTTTAGATTTAGTATAAGTTCTATATTAATGTTTTTTAAAGAAATTGCAACACTTTTTAAATAATTGGCACATTACAATATGTGGGAATCGTCATTACATCGTTGGCACATTCAGATATATATGATAGACAAAGTGATTAATTGCTTAGCAGAATTAAAAAAGAAACAGCGCATCCCTACCATGACTGGAGGGGTGCGCTGCATTTTTTGATATAGAAGATATTCGGTTCTTGTACTTAGGCTTTAATGTACATTCTGTTGTAATATTCATCTAGCATTCTTTTGGTGGCAAACTCCGTACGGGTGGTTTCGATACTCTTTTTCATCATTTGCACCCATTGTTTACGATTCTCGTAAAAGGTTGGGAGCACACGTTTCAATAAGGTGTCGTACAGTGCATCACTATCATGCTTATCCAGCACCTCAAAGTCTGTAGTTTCGAAGCCGTCTCCAATCTGCCAGCCATTCTCACCATCGATGCAGGCTTCCGGCCACCAGCCATCCAGAATAGAACAGTTCAATACACCGTTCATAGCTGCTTTCATCCCGGAGGTGCCGCTGGCTTCCAATGGTCTACGTGGATTGTTGAGCCAAATATCGGCACCGCGCGTCAGCTGGGCGCCAATCGTCATATCGTAATTCTCGAGGAACACCACACTCTTTGGATACTTTTTCATCATCGCTACTAGGTTGCTGACGATTTTTTTACCGTTATCATCGAGTGGGTGCGCTTTGCCGGAGAATACAATTTGTATCTTTCCAGACTCCAGATAAGGTTCGATAATTTCTGGCTGCGAGAAGATCAGGTCGCTTCGTTTATATGGAGCTGCTCTGCGTGAGAAGCCAATGAGTAGATTGTCAGCATTTAAGCTAATGCCGGAACGTTCTTTGATGAACTGGATCAGTTCTCCCTTGATCTCTTTATGCACTGCCCATAAGTCGCCATCTTGTTCGTAGGCTTGCGTCATTCTTTCATCTACCCAGGTAGGAGTATGGATGGCATTAGTAATGCCTATAATTTCTGATCTTCCGGCTACTTCCTTCCACATTTTATTAGCCGTATCGGCGTGTAGCTGGGCAACTGCGTTGGAGATACGTGACAGCCTTAGACCTGCAACCGTCATATTAAATGGCTCGCCGCCGATCCGCTCCATCTGGTCACGGGTTAAGCCGTTGAACGCACTCATATACTCAAGTCGGTCGAGAGGATGGGTTTCGTTGCCTTCTTTGATTGGTGTGTGGGTAGTGAATACTACTTCTTCGCGAGTCGCTTTCCAAGCTTCTTCGAAGGTATGGCCTCCGGACATTTTTTCACGGATTAGCTCGATAGCCGCTAGAGCCGCATGACCCTCATTGAAGTGATAGACATCAATAGGGATTTGCAGCGCACGCATAGCTTTGACTCCACCAATCCCAAGCACGATCTCTTGTGCGATCCGTTCCTCGCCGAACCAACCATACAATTGGCCTGTGATCCAGGCATCATTATTCTCGGGGATATCTGTATCCAGTAAATACAATGTGCTGTTGCCAAAATAATCAGTTTTCCATACTTTGCATACCACATCGGTTTTTCGGACTTTAACAGTTACCTTAACCCCTGTATCTTCAAGAAACTCATAAACATAATTGTGATAGGAGTCGTACGGATTGCCGTTTGCATCAATCTTTTGGTCCGTGTAACCTTGTTTCCACTTCAGCCCAATAGGGATGATAGGGGCGTTGATATCTTTTGCACCCTTAATGTAGTCTCCGGCAAGAATGCCCAGACCTCCGGCATACATTTTGAAATCGGAATGCAGCCCGTACTCCATACTAAAATAAGCGACTGACGGTAATTTTTGTTCGTTCACTTGATAAGCCTCCTAATCACGGATTAGATTAAATTGCAGTGAAGCTGCGGGCATTATCTCAGGTGCAAACGTTTGCTCAAAATAGTGCAGCAATCATTGTGGAAGCGATTGCACCACTATTCTAGCACACTCGATGAATAAAAGCATAACGTCAATTTGGTGAAAACAACCATTTTGAATCCAATTGAGCGGAATTGATTGATAAAGTGGACAGAAGCCCCTAAGATAAAGAGATTGAAGAAATAATTAATGGTGGTGTCTAAGTTGGATATAGTTGTGATTGGAAGCTTGAATATGGACATGGTAGTACGTACAAACCGGTCACCGGATGCTGGAGAAACCCTAATTGGACAAGCCTTTGCTCTATCTCCTGGCGGAAAAGGGGCAAATCAGGCCGTTGCCGCAGCACGTCTGGGTGCAGAGGTTAGTATGATCGGAAGAGTTGGAAAAGATACCTTTGGTAGCGAAATGCTGGAGATTATCAGGAATGAAGGCATTCATATAGAGCATATTTCTGTAAGTGAACATCAGGCAACAGGAGTCGCTTCGATCGTTATTGAAGAAGATGGAGAAAATCGGATTATCGTGGTACCTGGAGCGAATATTGAGCTTACGGTAGAGGATATTCAGGCATTGGAGGCTGTGATTAGCCAGGCTAAGATCATTGTGCTGCAGCTTGAAATGGATCTGGCGATGAGTGAGCAGGCGATTGCGATTGCCCATCGTAAGAGGATTCCGGTGATCCTTAATCCTGCACCAGCTAGAGTGCTAAAGGATGAGATGCTGGCTCAGGTATCTTACCTGACACCTAATGAGACAGAAGCCGGGATTTTGTCCGGAATGACTGTGGATAGCGCAGAGACTGCTGAGCAGGCAGCCCGTATTTTGCTGCAAAAAGGAGTACAGAACGTTATCGTAACCTTGGGCTCAAAAGGCGCTCTGATTGTGAATGCTGAAGGAGCCAAGGCTGTTCCAGGCTTCCCGGTAAAGGCGGTAGATACAGTTGCTGCCGGAGACTCATTTAATGGCGCATTAGCCCAGCAGTTAGTCTTAGGAAAGACCTTGGAGGAAGCCGTGAGCTTCGCTAATGCTGTAGGTGCATTGGCTGTAGGGAAAGAAGGGGCGATCCCTTCATTGCCGCAGTTGTCCGAGGTCGAGCAGTTTCTAAATCGTAAATCGCTGTAGAATAGACAGTACAGGATACTCAAGATCTATACTAGATGAGATAGGATAAGGAGCTTAAATAATGAGCAGAACAGTAACCGTTAAAAATGTGATCATCGGCGAAGGAATCCCTAAGATATGTGTTCCGCTAATTGGAGCGACCTTGTCTGAGCTGAAGCAGGAAGCGGAAGCGCTGAAAGTACTGCAACCTGATTTGGTGGAGTGGCGGACGGATTTTTTTGCTGAAGTGGAAGACGTTGCTTCTGTTAAGAACGCACTAAGCGAAATCTGTTCTGTGATTCCAGATCTGCCGCTGATTTTTACTTTTCGGAGTGCAAAAGAAGGCGGAGAGAAGCAAGTCAGCACGGAATATTACACAGCACTGAATAAAGCTGCTGCCGAGAGCGGTCTAGTAGATATAATAGATGTTGAATTATTTAATGATGAGCAGGATGTAAAGCTATTGGTCGAAGCTGCTCATACTCATAATGTATCTGTCATTATTTCAAATCATGATTTTCATGGAACACCTCCTAAAGAGGAGATCATCTCGCGGTTATGCAAGGCGCAGGAGCTTGGCGGGGATTTGCCCAAAATTGCAGTTATGCCCCAAGATGCAGGCGATGTGCTAACTTTGCTGGAAGCTACACACATCATGAAGGAAAAATATGCAGACCGCCCAATTATAACGATGTCTATGGCGGGAGCCGGGGTGATCAGCCGTTTGGCAGGGGAAATTTTCGGTTCAGCGCTTACCTTCGGAGCTGCAGATAAACCTTCTGCACCTGGACAGGTAGCTGTGGTTGAGCTTCGGAATACATTGTCACTGCTGCACCGCAGTCTGTGATTTCTGCTGATTGCTATTGCCGCAAAAAAAGGCGTCCGGAATATCCGGAAGCCTTTTTCTATTTTAAAGTATTGTTCGTGCGCTTACGCATTTTTTCCCGTATATACATGTACGGCATCTCTTAGAAACGCAGCGAGTCCAGAGCGGCGCTTGTCATAGTATTCTGTAAAACGTTCATCATCAACATACAATTGTGCAACACCAGCATGAGCTTCTTTGGAATAGGAATTCCAGTAGAAGGAGAGCCACTCACGGTGTAGGTCAGCACTTTTTTGCGCCAATACACTGGCAGGATCTCCATGCTCCATCGCTTGCAAGAGCGTTTCGAACATCTCTTCCTCAAGCTGTTGTATAGCTGCATATTGTTCTTCTGTCATCCCTTTAAGCTTTTGGTTGGATTGATTAATGGTGTTATCTCCGTATTTCTCCCGTATTTCTTGGCCATATTTCTTTTCGTTATCATCTACCAGCTTTTGCTTAAAGCCTTCGAATTTTTCAGTATCACTCATGGTAATTCTCCCTTCTTTTTGAGCCAGCGTCTTTTCGACGTTAGCGATTAATAGATCTAATTGCTGTCTTTTTTCCAGTAGCTTGTCATGATGCTCCCGCAGCGCTTTGGCTCCGTCGAATGAGGGCTCTGTCATAATAGCCTTGATACGTTCCAGACTTAAGCCAAGCTCCCGATAAAACAAAATTTGCTGTAGTAGATCTACTTCGGTACGGCCATAGATACGATACCCTGAAGAGTTGATTCTCGCCGGCTTAAGAATGCCAAACTCATCGTAGTAGCGCAGGGTCCGTGTGCTGATTCCAGCTAACTCTGCGAGCTTCTGCACTGTGTATTCCGTAGTATCACCTCCTACAATTCAAATGTACACCTTTACGTAACGTGAAGGTCAAATGGTTTTTTTAGCATATCCAAAACAGCGGCAGCTACCCTCTGAATGATCATGGGGAAGTCTGCCGCTGCTATGAATAAGTCTATAATGTTGAGCTTTGCTGCTGCCTGAATTTATTTATGGCCCATTTGTGCTGTGAAATAATTGTGCAATTCCTCCAGCTTGCGAGGGTCCGCAAGGGTTGCTTTGTCTGAGAAGTAGTGTTCAACGACAAGGTCCCAGGTAGGTACAATTTTTTGTGAGGTCATTGCCTTAATGGCTACCTTAACTGTTTTGCGTTCTTTGGCATTGGAGAAGGTATCTACGTAATGTTGTGAACGTTCAAAATCCAGATCCTTAAACACGGCGCGGAAGATCTCTGACGTCATCCGTGCATCATCCAGCGCCCGGTGTGCAGATCCAGTAGGCTCAAGCTCAAACAATGCCATCGCGCTTTCCACGCTGACATCATTGCTAAGACCACGCGCACGTAGAACTCCTTTGAGCAAATCGAAATACGTAGCGGACATCCAGTAGGATTCGTCCATCTTGTGCATGCGCACATCCTGAATGATTCGCTTCATATCTTCGCCACCCCAGGTAAGCAGCAGAACTCCGTCTGTACTTAGATCAAGCCACTCTCTAAAAGCAGTGATGACTTTGGGGAAGCGGGAGGCAATGTCGATTTCCTCTTGAGGGATACCGGTTTTTTTCTTAATAAAGGAATTCAGGGTGGAGAAATATATAGGTTTGATCAAGGAAGAAAATTCATCCTTATACTGCAGTGAAGAGTCTAACCGGACGGCTCCAATCTCAATGACCTCCATAGGGTGCTCGCTGGCAAACTTACGGCCGTTGAATTCGATGTCCAGAATAATATAATCCACAGGTACTTGCCTCCGTTTCCATGACTGACGCTGTAGTGCTTAATACGTCGACTTCTCTATTTTAACAAAAAAAGTGATGTAATGGGGAATATGGAGACAAGCTAATATTTGCACAAAAAAATGAACCAGCACAACATTTGCGCACTGGTTCATTTAATCAGTATTTAAATTTAATCCTATAAAAGATTAATGTCCTGAATCGGCAGCAGGTTCAGGCATATGAATCGGCTGTTCATTAATAACAGATCCGTCATCAAGACGAAGCCAGGTATTGAAGTCTTGGTTGCCTTTGACCAGTTCTATGACGCGTGCTCCCCGCATAAAGCCTTCTTTTCCATAAGTATTGTAGCCGGTAGCACGGCCATAAGAAAGACGTATGCCATACAGGTTGCCGCTAAAATCGTTGATATGGTCATGTCCGCAGAAGGTGCCAAGCACATCACCCATTTCCAGCAAAGCCGAGAATAAGCCCGAGTTCACCTCAGGTGAGCATACACGCTCAAACTTATGCCCATGACAGACCTGTGTAGACCAGACATCCCGATATTCGGGAATTGGAATATGGAAGAAAGCCAAGGCAGGCAGCCTGTTCTCAGCAGTCTTCGGATTCAGCCGCGCAGATTCAGCCGTCAGCCAGTTGATCTGATTCCGCCCAACCCAATTGTAGCCCGGGATATCCTCATACTCGGAATAGCCGCCAGAGTCTAGAAAATACAAAATAGCGGCCGCGTGGTCTTCCTGATCTTTAATTTCAAGAGTGTAATTGCCCGAGCCTTCCAGCTCTTCTGGACCGGCTTCGGTCAGGCAGTGGGGATGTTCCAGGGCAATTTGCATCAGTTCACTTTTTGAAATCAGAGTTTCTGTGTCATGGTTGCCAAATACAAAGGTCCAAGGGATGCCGGATCTCTCCACGGCAGCGACAGCCTCACGAAATGCTTGTGCGGGGTGCTCGCATGCCTTGTTTCCCGGTGATACAGGACCGGTGTAAATAAGATCTCCCGTGAAAACCACAAGATCAGGTTGTTCCGCATCCAGAATGCGTTCCATCAGTGCCTGGGTAAGCTGATCCTCAGCTCTTCCATCCATCCAGTGCAGATCGGTAAATTGTACGATTTTAAAAGTGCCATTTTGCTGAAATGATAAACTGTGTCTCATTAGAATAATCTCCCTTACTATCGAATATTGAATAGCAAGCTGTGGAGGCGCCAACCCCTCATTGCGCCAAGAGGGCAATAAGGGCTGACGTCGTTAGAAGCATAGCTATACGCAGGTCAACCGATCCAGATCCGCTGAGTGCAATGATCTCCAGAGTTTCTACCGATCATAATATCATATTCCCCAGGCTCGAAGACCAACTGATCGTCTTTTCCGTAGAACATTAACATTTCTCTGGTGATTTCGAAGGAAACCACCTGTTTCTCATGCGGTGCGAGTGTAATCTGCTGGAAGCCTTTCAGTTCCTTGACCGGGCGCACGACACTTGCGCTGACGTCGTGGATGTAGAGCTGAATGGTTTCCTTGCCGGCGATGTCCGAAGTATTCTCTACTTCAATGGAGGTAACCACCCGATCCGCAGCTTCAACATTGAAGCTGTTGTAAGCAAACTTGGAATAGCTCAGGCCATAACCAAAACAGAACAGCGGGTCATTCGGGCAGTCCAGATAACGGGTCACGTAACGCACATTAGGATACTTAGGATCATAAGGTCGTCCCGTTTGATAAGCGTTGTAATAGACAGGAATTTGCCCAACCGAGTAGGGGAAGCTCATCGATAAACGTCCGGAAGGATTATAGTCTCCGAACAGCACATCGGCCAATGAATTTCCTGACTCTGTACCCAGAAACCAAGCCTGCAGCAGAGCGTCGCTGGCATCAAGAACGGGTTTCAGCTCCAGTGGTCTGCCGCTGAATACAATGGTGACGATCTTTTTGCCGGTATCCTTCAGACGCCAGATCAGCTTCTCCTGATTGGCCGATAGGCGGAGATTGGCTTTACTTCCGCCTTCCCCGGTATCCTGCTGATTCTCACCGACAGCGGCGAGAATTACATCACAATCCTTCAGCTGCTGGTAGGCGTCCTCGATTTCATCCTCCACATCAAAAACACCCTCAAGCATGCTTCCCAGCTCACCAGTCATGGCCGTAAGTATATCTTCGGCAGATGTTTTTTGCAAAATGCCGGTGTAGAGTGATACAGCCGGATCTTTTTCTGTCCCGGCCCAACCGCCCAGCACATGAATGGAGGTGGCGAAAGGACCAGCCAGACCAATCTTCATGCCACGTTTAAGGGGCAGAGCTTCATTGTCGTTTTTGAGCAGCACAACTGAGCTAGCTCCAAGCTCCCGTGCGGCCTGCAGATGCTCAGCGCTAGGTTTCGGAGCCTCATCCACCAGCGGATCTGCATCCTTGAATGGATTATCGAACAGGCCGAGCGCATCCTTGAGCTCCAGCACCCGGATGACGGCTTCATCGATCAAGGCGATGTCAAGCTTGCCTTCCTCGACCAGAGCAGCGCCGTGGTTTAGATAGTGAGTGGACATCATCTCAATATCCAGCCCAGCAGCCAGACTTTTCTCCGCTGCCTCACTGCCATCTATCGCGGCGCCATGGGGAATCAGCTCATTAACGGAATTGAAATCGGCGATGGTAACGCCGTTGAAGCCCCATTCTTCCCGTAAAATCCCGCGAAGAAGCTCGGAATTACCACTTGCCGGGATACGGTCAATGGTATTAAATGCGGCCATAACCATGGCCACTCCAGCATCTACGGCAGCCTTATAGGCTGGCAGGTAGAACTCACGCAATACGCCGGAAGACATATCCACTGTGTTGTATTCCCGTCCGCCTTCGGGAGCACCGTAACCAGCGAAATGCTTCACACAGGCAGCGATGCGTCCTTTTTCTTTTAGGTCTTTGCCCTGATAACCCCGCACCATACTTTCGGTGACACGGGCATTCAGATAGGGATCCTCACCAGATGTCTCCATGACGCGTCCCCAGCGCGGGTCGCGTACGAGATCAGTCATGGGCGAGAAGGTAACGTGAATACCGGCAGCCGCACTTTCCTTGGCGGCGATTTCGGCAAACCTTTCACAGGCTTCAAGGTCAAAGCTGCTGCCCATGGCCAGCGGAATCGGGAGGATGGTCCGGTAGCCGTGAATGACATCCGCCATGAAGAGCAGAGGAATCTTTTGTCTGCTGGTTTGCAAATGTCGGGTTTGCTGCTCGATAACATTCCTAGCTCCAATACCGTTCAGAACACTTCCGATGTTCTTCATTACCTGCGGCTTAATGTTCAGTTCCTTAAATGGTCCGGTTAAATCCACGGTATCGTCCAAACCCCAATAGTGAGGACCTAGCTGGGTTAATTGGGCCAGCTTTTCGTCCAGGGTCATATCGTTCACAAGATCTTGGATAAACGTTTTAGTCATGGTTAACTCCTTCCTCGTGAGCGCATCGAAAGTTAGTTTGTTAAATAGATGTGTAGTTCCCCGCCGGGCAGCGTAAGCATGATTTTTATTTGCAAAGCTTACGTTATATAGGCGATAAGGATGGGAGTGAACCGTTAACTCTCCTGGCACGCAGCTCCGAGATGCGGAATGGGCCTGAGCTATAATCAGGTTCAATTGTTGTGAAAATCATAGCATTTCTCTCTTCGGATACAGGGATGAGGCATGAATTAAATCAGAAGAGGATTGCATCATTAAGATGTTACATATGGAGACTGACATGTCTATGAAAGAAAAGTATAAAAACGTTTCCACAAACGATACACCTCGATATTAGTCTGAACACCAAAAAAAGTCAATCGCCTTTGGAAAAACAGCTAATTTATATTTTTTTACGTGAAAAATGTAACTTTAGTACTTGTAATTCAAAAATAAAATGAATTGACAGCGCATACATTTTGGGAGTATGCTTCTCACACAGAGAGTTTTACAGAAACACTGGAAACGTTTCTACAACGCTCGATACACTTTTTTATGAAGGTTGGGCAAACTGTTTTTATTCTGGCTGCTGGACAAGAAAGGAAGGTAATTTATGCATGTGACTGAATGCATCTTTCAAATTGGAGGTGGGCACTTTGGCGAGACTGAAGCTTGTGGGTGGAAACATTGTTCGGGAAGTCATTAAGAACAAAGTTCTTTTTCTAATGTTGCTGCCTGTAATCGTATATTTCGTTATCTTTCACTATGCTGTAATGCCTGGAGCTTACGTCGCATTTGTAGATTACAAGCTCAATAAGGGGATTTTTGGAAGTAACTTTATCGGCCTTAAGAACTTTGAGTTTCTGGTTCAAAATGGGGATCTATGGAATATTACCAAAAATACGCTGCTCTATAATATCGTCTTTCTAGCTCTAGGTAATATCATTCAAATAGTATTTGCCATTATGTTGTCTGAGATCTCAGGCAAGTGGTTCAAAAAAATATCACAATCCGTTATCCTGTTACCGAATTTCATCTCCATGGTTATCGTCGGTGTGTTTGCCTACAATATATTCAATTTCAATTCCGGGTTTATCAATACGATGTTAACTGGAATGGGGCTAGACCGTTACGAGTTCTATTCCGATCCGGGCATCTGGAAATATATTATTGTGGCTTTCAAGATCTGGGCGGGTACCGGATATGGAATGATTGTTTATCTGGCAACGATCACAGGAATTAATCATGATCTGTACGAGGCTGCTTATATGGATGGAGCGACTACCTGGCAGCGAATCCGTTATATGACCTTGCCGATTCTGAAGCCAACCTTTATTCTGCTTCTACTGTTCGGTATGGGTGGAATTCTCAAGGGATCCTTTGACCTTTTCTATAATCTGATCGGTACGAACTCCGTACTGTATCCGCAGACAGATATCATCGATACCTATGTCTTCCGTTCACTGGTGGGACAATTCAACTTCTCTATGGGTGCCGCAGTGGGCTTCTACCAATCCTTATTCGGCCTGATTCTGGTGCTTGTGGTTAACTTTATTGTACGTAAGGTAGAACCGGACAGCGCTTTGTTCTAAGACTAGACACGAAACAGGGGTGATAAATATGGAAAATACGACCATCAAACAGGATTCCGGAAGCATTCTCATAAAAGCAGTCAGTTATATCTGTATCGCAATCTTTGCGCTATTCTGTTTATTCCCCTTCGCGTTGATGATCTCCTCATCGTTCATGAACGAGCAGGAAATTGTTCGTGAAGGTTATAAGCTGCTGCCGAAGGCATTTTCCTTTAAAGCTTACGAGATGCTATTCAACAACTCTACTCAGCTGGTGAATGCTTATCAGGTAACTATCTTCATTACCGTAGTGGGTACGGTACTCGGACTGTTTATGATGTCGATGGCCGGATTCGTGCTCAACCGTAAGGATTTCAAGTACCGCAACTTCTTTTCCTTCTTGATTTACTTTACAACACTATTCAGTGGCGGCTTGATTCCGACATACATCCTGATGGTGAAGCACCTGCATATGAAGGACAGCTTATTCGCTATGATTCTGCCAGGTGTAGTTGGCGCATGGTCCATCTTCCTGATGCGTAATTTCATGAAGGCGATTCCGGATTCCTTATATGAATCCGCTACCATTGACGGTGCTGGCGACTTTCGCATCTATTGGCGGATATTTATTCCGCTGGCGGTTCCATCCTTGGCTACCATCGGGCTTTTCTCAGCACTAGGCTTCTGGAATGAGTGGTATAACGGGATGTTGTATATTGACAGTCCGACGAAATATCCGCTCCAATACTTTTTGCAGCGAATGGTCAATCAGACGAACTTAGGAGCGCTAATCAACTCGGGAGCGGTCATCAATACTGCTGATCTTCCGACGCAATCCATCAAGATGGCTACAGCTGTGCTGGCCACTGGACCGATTATTCTCCTGTATCCATTTGTACAGCGTTATTTCGTAACAGGCCTCACCATCGGGGCTGTAAAGGGTTAATGGACGCAATCTTCTTTTCGAAGAGCGTTTATTATAAATGAAAGTTTCATAAATAGAAGAGAAAAGGGAGGCTTACCTAAATGAAAGGTAAAAAGATCGCGTCTTCTTTAATTGCTGTCCTCATGCTTACTGGAGCACTGACAGCCTGCACATCCAAGAACAACAATGAGCCGAGTAATGATCCGGCAGCCACGAAAGCTCCAGAGGCTTCAGCCAATGCAGGCGGAGTGGATACTTCCAAGGAAGCTAAGCTGGTGTACTACCTGTGGGGCAGCGAAGGAGTTAAAAATAAAGAAATCCTCGCTGAGATTAACAAGAAGCTCAAAGCTGATCTAAACGCTACGATTGAAGTGAAGTATATTGACTGGCCGGATATCGCTACTAAGTACCCGCTGCTATTTGCTTCAGGCGAAGAATTTGATATGTCGCATGCATCTCCCGGAGCTCCGGTGTCTTATTTCACATTGGCTAGTGAAGGTGCTCTAGTGGACCTTACAGAAATGCTGGATAAAGTTGCTCCTAAGCTGAAGGCGGAAATTCCGGAAAGTGTGTGGGAAAATACAAAATACAAAGGCAAAATTTATGGTGTACCAAGTCTTTATAGCGAATATACACCTGCCGGTTATGCCTACCGTTCTGACTTGCTGAAGAAATATGGAATGGACAAAATCACTTCCATTGATGATATGGTTAAATACATGGATAATGTGGTTGCTAATGAGTCCTTCCCGCCAATTAACGGCAAGGCAGAAGATGCGGCCAATATGTTCAGAATGCTCGTAGATACTACAGGGATGTGGCTTAACGCACCTGGTATATCCTTGAATGAGCTGAATCTTGTGACCAAAAGTCCAGAGGACTACAAGACCGTCTTCCATCCAGCCTTTACTCAGGAATTTGAAGATTGGGCTGTGAAGATGCGTGAATGGGCGGATAAAGGCTACTGGAGTAAAGATGTGCTGTCTGCAACCCTTGGCAGCAAGGATAACTTCAGAGCAGCCAACTCCGCAGGTTATTTGACTCATGCTCAGGACTGGATCGGCCAATACGGTGCGGATTTGAAAGCACAACCGGAATCAGATCCTTACTTCTTTACTTTTGCGGAAGCTAATAAGAAGATCAAACGTAAAATGGGCGTTGATAACTCGACTGTAATCAGCACGAACTCAGCTAATCCAGAGCGCGCTCTGATGGTGATCGAGAAGTTCATGACCGATGAAAGCTACTACAACCTCATCCAAAACGGTATTGAAGGCAAACAATATGTGATGGAAAATGGTGTTAAAAAGCAGCCTGCAGGCTTCAATGATAAAACGGACGGCGGAGGTTTCGCTGCTTGGTCACTTCGTAATGACAAATTCGTAGTTCCTACGGATACAGAAAACCCAATCCGTAACTCCTTATTCGCAGAATGGGATAAAGTGGCTATCGATGATCCTTACAATGGCTTCAGCTTTGATCCAACCAATGTTACAACTGAAATTGCTTCGATTTCCAACGTAAATTCACAGCTCGGTATTCAATTGATGCTTGGTAAAACAAGCAAAGATCCAAAAGCAGCTGTTGCAGAGTACCGCGATCAGCTGAAAAAAGCAGGAGTTGACAAGGTCATTGCCGAAGTAGAGAAGCAATTGGCTGCGTTTGTTCCTGTCAACTAAAGAAAGTTAAGGGGTGTAAGGGAGCTATAATTCGATATAGCTCCTTTACCCATAAATGGGGGAGTAAAGTGGATGTAAATATCAAGGATATCGCGCGGATTTCCGGTGTGGGCATCTCGACGGTCTCCAGGGTAATCAATAACAAGGGACCGGTGAGCAAGTCTACACGTGAGAAAGTGATGAGTGTGGTTAAGGAATACAATTATATTCCCAATTCCAACGCGCGGAATTTGAAAACTACACAATCTAAGAACATTGCACTTATGGTCAAGGGGATTACCAATCCTTTTTTCTCTAATATGATCAGAGAAATTGAACGGCAGGTCAATCTGCGGGGCTACCCGTTTCTTATCCAGCAAGTAGAGGATGGGACCGATGAAATCAATGCTGCTATTCAACTGGTGAAGGAGAAGAATCTGTGCGGGATTATCTTCATGGGTGGAACCTATGATCATTCTGAAGAGAAGTTCAAACAGCTGACGGTTCCGTTTGTGCTGACAACGATCACCTCAACGCAGGAGGTGAACCCGCTTATTTTTTCCAGCGTTATTATCAATGAAACGAAGGAAGCCTATAAGGCTACCAATTATTTGATCTCATTAGGTCATACGAATATCGGCTTTTTAGCCAAGTCTCCTTTATTGGATGAAACCACGGGCAACCGGCGGTATTTGGGCTACAAAAAAGCACTCGAAGAGCAGGGTCTGCCCTACGATTCGGGGCTGGTCGAGGATTGTGAATACAGTCCCAGCTCGGGATTTAATGCTGCGCGAAGACTGCTCAACAAGAACAAGGGAATTACAGCTATATTTGCCGCTTCCGACACGATTGCCATCGGTGCTGCCAAAGCGGTGCTTACCGCGGGGTTATCTATCCCTGATGACATTTCAATCATTGGCTTTGACGGGATCGAGATGGCTGAATATTATCATCCTTCTCTGGATACAATCAGCCAGCCGGGTACGGAAATGGCCTTATCCAGTGTAGGTGTTCTGTTCGACCTCATTTCCGGACGGTCAAACCATCAGCATATTGTCTATGATGCGGTATTGCTCAAGCGTGGTTCCTGCAAGATGATTAAACCTCGTTAAGATCACACTATAAACCTTTATTGGAGTGGAACCGAAATGCAAGATACACTGAGAATAGGTACGATTGTTCGTGGTGGAGAAGCCGTTAAGGTCATTCCACAAATTGTGGGGCATGGATTTGAATCATTTAATCTGAACTTTTGGCAGACCACCGGCGAAACCGATTTGATCGAAACGGCTGCACGACTGAGGGAGTTAGCTGCTGAGCATGATTTTGTCATCTCTTCTGTGGGCATCTATGGCAATCCGCTGGATGGCAGCGGCGACAATGCCGACACATTGGCCAGCTGGGAGCGGCTGATTGATCATGCACATTTATTTGGCACAGATATTATAGGCGGGTTCACCGGCCGATTGCCAGGTTTGTCCATTGACGAGTCCATCCCGAAGTTTACAGAGGTGTTCGGAGAACTGGCGAAGAGAGCGGCAGATCGCGGCCTGCGAATTGCTTTTGAGAATTGTGCTATGGGCGGAAACTGGCAGAGCGGAGAGTGGAACATCGCTCACAATCCTTCGGCCTGGGAGAAGATGTTCAATGCCGTTCCGGCAGATAATCTGGGATTGGAATGGGAGCCTTGCCACCAGATGATCGCATTAATTGATCCGCTTCCGCAGCTGCGCAAATGGATGGATAAAGTATTCCATGTGCATGGCAAGGATGCGACCATCGCTTGGGACATCGTCAAGGAATACGGTATTCATGGCCCCAAACCTTATGTATGGGATCGAACCCCTGGCTTCGGGGATACCAATTGGGTAGATGTAATCACCATCCTGCGCCAAGCGGGTTATAAAGGTACGATTGATATCGAAGGCTGGCATGATCCAGTGTATCGTGATGAGCTGGAAATGACCGGCCAGGTGCATGCACTGAATTACTTGAAATATTGCCGTGGTGGCAGCTTTGTGCCTAATCCGGTTTAAATGGTGCGATATGAAAACAACCCAAAAATGACCTCGAAATCCACAATGAAGTGGAGGATGAGGTCATTTTTTATAGTTAATCCTGAATCAGATATCCTTGTCCCAGCTGTATTTCTTTGAAACCTGCCAAATGGCGGGCTTGAAAGCGGACAGGGGAGCTGCCGCCAACCATAATGATATTTTGGATATCAGCGGCCCCTTCTGAAGGCAGGGAGAAGGCTTTGATATAGGCGTACTCTTCGGTAAGCGTCGTATAAATCGCGTTGATAAGCGGGTCATTTTCACCTTTTCCCATTAGATTCATGAGAATATATCCGCCTGTGTTTAGCTTCGAACGGGTAATACTGAAAAATTCACGGGAGACTAAATGCCTTGGTGTACCAGCGGCAGTAAATGCGTCCAAAATGATGTAATCATATACTTGCGGATTTTCACCTTCAAGGATCTGACGTCCGTCACCGATCACTACGTTATCTTGACTATATCCGAAGCAGCGGCGGCTTAATTCGACTACTTCGTTGTCTAGCTCGGCTACTTTAAATCTTTTCTCCGGAAAATGCCCGGCAATTGTTCCAATTCCATGCCCAATAAGAAAAACATCCTCAAAAGAGGGGAGGTTGAACTCCATGAAGTGAATGATGGCCCGCGGATATTCAAAGAGAATTCGTTGCGGGTCATTAAGATCCATCGCACCTTGAGTGGCATGATTCGAGAACTGCATAACGCGGAAGGAGCCTTTTTCACCATATAGTTCTGTTGTGTCGTAGACGGTTATTTCATGATTTTCGCTATTTCTTTGAAGCTCTGAATGCAAGTGATCAATCTCCTTATACAATAGAAATTCGTTTATATTCATTGGGTGTAACCCCGACAACACGTTTAAAAAGCTTGTTGAAATAGGCAGGGTCGCCATATCCAACCTCTGCCCCAATCTCGTGAACCTTTAGGTCCGGAGCATTCTTGAGCAGATGTTTGGCTTTGCGCAGCCGAATTTCGGTGATGTAGTCCGTCAGTGTAAGTCCAGTCTCTTGCTTGAACAGCTTGCTTAAATAGCTTGGGGTCAAAAAAACCATATTCGCCAAAGTGTTCAGATCCGCATGCTGATTATAGTTAGCGGATATCCAGCGTTTGATGGTTTCTATGGCTGTACCGGACATTTCCAGACGATGGGTTCTGATTTCGGTCAGAATATTTGTAAAGTGGGCGGTAAACATCTCCTCAATGTCGCTAAAGCTTAAGCTGGACGCGATTCTGTCATCCAACCTGAGGTCGGGAGCACTTTTATTGCGGGCCTCGAATTCTTGCAGTTCCTTTTGTGCGGTTTCTTCAATCCATCGACAGACACGGAGAATTTGGTCAGGGCCGGCTTGTTGCGCTTTCAACACTGAGAACAGGTCATGAACCCATTCTAAGATGCCTGTCACATTCAGAATCTGCAGGTTATGGATCAGCGGTTCTCTAATTGTATTAAAGTGATCCAGGATGTTTATCTCCGGCTGTTGAATATCCTGAATATTCGCGTAATGCACAGGCTCCGGATTATATATGCCCAGGTTGCACGCTTGTTTAGCATCTAGGTATGCCTGTCTAAGCTTGGAAACCTCATTATAACAACCGCTGGTACCTACATGTAGGATCTTTCCGTGCGCAGATATCCGCATAATGTCACCGATATCTTTTAAATCGTTGTCTGACAGCGGCTCAGCAGAATATACAATCCACACGTATAGTCCCTTTTGAAGCTCTAAGCTGTCAAAGCTCAACGCCTTCTCTTGCCGCAGACTGTCTGCACAGGAGCAGACGGTTTCTCTGGTGCTCCCTTTGAGGACAAAGACCGAGAAATAAGTCTGGGGCAAGGTAAGGCTGGATAATAGTAGAGGGGAAGAGGGCTCTTCGATATGTAAGAATGTCAATAAAAGCCCGGAACGGTGGCGTTCTTCCTTGTCGCGCGCGAGCTGCCGTTCTTTGTCTAGCCGATATAGCAGCTCGAACAGCTGCTCTTTATTGATTGGTTTTAATAAATAGTCTACAGCTGAGCTGCGGATGGCTTCTCGGGCATAATTAAATTCAACAAATCCACTCATTAGAATAGAATAGATCTGCGGATGGGTGGCTTTTAACTGCTTAATCAGCTCCAAACCATTGATTTGCGGCATACGAATATCTGTAATCACGACATCAAGTTGAAGTGTGGTTAACTCATCTAATAGATGTTTTCCGTCGGAGTAGGTGCCGATGACCAGAAATTCGGCGCTTTCTTTACTGATCATTCGAGCCAGTCCTTCGCGGATTAAGATCTCATCATCAACAATCGCAATACGCAGCAATCAGAGCAGCCCCTCTCCTAAATAAATTCATCTTCGCTATATTTAGCGTTAATATCCTCAATGCGCAGGGTAACACGAGTGCCGACTCCAAGCTCACTCTCTACAAGCAGTCCAAACGAGCTGCCGTAATGCAGGCGGATTCTCTCATTTACATTACGTAGTCCAATCCCGAACCTTTCATTGTCCGTTCCAGTTTGCAGACTATTGTTTAAGGAACGAAGATTAGCTTCATCCATACCGATCCCATCATCTTCTACACAGAAAACGGCATCTCCATGCTCGCTCCATGCGGTGATGCTCAAGGTGCCCAGTCCTACTTTTTGATCCAAGCCGTGAAAGACTGCATTTTCTACGATCGGTTGAAAGACAAGTTTAATAACAGGAAGATGAAGGAGTTCGTCCGGCACGTCAATGTTAAGTCTGAATTTGTCTGGGAATCGGATTTCCAGCAGCTGATAATAATTCCGTACATGATCCAGCTCTTGTCTAATTGTAACAGCCTCTTCGTTTCGGACAATGCTGTAACGCATTTGAAGTCCCAGTAAATAGGTTAGCTTCGCCACACGTGGATCATCATTGCTTTCTGCAAGCATGCGGATGGATTCCAGCGTGTTATAAATAAAATGGGGATTGATTTGGTTCTGAAGTGCCCGCATATCAGCCTTCTGCTTCCGTTTCTCCGTGATGGATACTTCTTGTAACAGATCTTTGACCCTTACGATCATCCGATTAAAATGACTGCCCAGCATCCCAATCTCATCATTATATTTGGAATGCTGCCAGACATCCAGATTACCATGCTGCACCCGTTTCATTAGGCGGACCAAGGATTTAAGGGGTTTGGTCAGGGCATGGGAAATTATAGTCGCAACAAAAAGCGCAAAGGCAATGATGATCAGTGTGGTCAAGATAAGCGTATTCCGATTCTTTTGTACAGGGGATAGGATACGTGTTAAAGGAATCGTAACCATGGTGGTCCAACCGGTCTGTTTCGAGACGGTATACACTGCAAGATAAGACTGGCCATTCAAGTCTATTTGAAAATGATCCTGCTGCTGATTTACTTGCTGCAGCAACAGCTTTGTATTCAGAGTTTGTGTATCGGCAGCCAGATTCGGAACCGCTGAATCTTCACTGGCATAGATCAGTTCTCCATTGTTATCTACAATGAACGTATTTCCTTGCGTAACTGCATTTACGGGATCGATAATACCCTTAAACAGATTGATGTCTACATCGAAAACGAGAATTCCTATATTCTGCAAAGTACTTACAGAGTTAATCGTACGCAGAACACTAAAGACCTCTTTATGGACATTCGAGTTGGTACGGATTGTATGTCTGCCCTGAATGACAGGCGCCGCTCCGGCATCTTCACTCATGGCTCTCCATTTAGCTAATCGTTCCTCTGGATACAGCTCATTAATTCCGGCGTCCTTATCATAAAAGACCGAACCGTACTGGTCTACCAAATACACGGCAATGATCTCTTCCTTAGTATGATTCAAATAGCTAAGGAACATCGCCATGCCCGTATTTTTTTCCCAGTCGGTATTTTGCTGTGTCAGGTAGACTTGCACATCGGTGTTATACAGCGGCAGGGCTGTATATCTCTTGAGGTCGGCAATATACCGGTCAATGGTATCTGAAGCATTCGATGTCATTTGACCCGCACCGTCAGTCGCATTCACAAGAACCGAGTTGAACATGGAGCGGGATGATAGATAACTTACATAAGTGATCGGCAGAGAGATCAGAAAAACAAAGATAACGATCAGCTTGCGCTCCATCGGTAGATTGGCAAGGAACAACCACATTTTGCGTAAAGTTAACCGGATGTATGATAGCATTTGCGTTGTTCCTTTCCTGTAATAAGCTACCTTATTTGACCGCTCCGCTGGTTACGCCTTCAAAGATGTAACGCTGCAGGAAGAAATATAAAATTACTGTTGGCAGCAGAATAAGCAGAATAGCTGCACAGATTAAATTCCATTCCCCCGAATTGACCCCTTGAAAACGCATCAGGATCGTCGTAACTACACCAAGGCTTTGTTTAGGCATATAGAGATAAGGGATGTACATGTCATTATAGATACTAATGGTTTTTAAAATAATCAAAGTAGCCGTTGCTGGCGTAAGTAAAGGGAAAATAATCGACCGATAGATTCTGAACAGAGAGGCACCTTCTACCATCGCACTTTCATCGAGATCCACGGGAATATTACGGATAAATTGCAGGTATAAAATGATTTGAATTACATCTGCTCCAATATAGAGCACGATCGGGGCGCCAAGCGTATTGTAAAGACCCATATTTTTGATGATACCAAAAGTCGCTACTTGTGTCGTGATACTAGGAATGATAGTGGCTACTAAATAAGCACCGAAAACAATGGGTTTCAATTTGAAAGAAAAGCGTCCTAATACAAATGCTACCATAGTCCCGAACAAAATGTTCAGAATTAAAGTGATAGCTATAATAATTAATACGTTGCCAAAGCCATTGAGTAGACCTCCACGCTGAAACACGGCAATGAAGTTATCGAAGTTTAAAAAGCTTTTTGGCAACGCGGTGGAGCTACTGCTGTTGAATTCTTCGGTCGATTTGAAGGCGTTAACGATGACCACATATGGAGGGAAGAGCACGACGAATACGCCGATAATTAGCGAAAAGTATTTAATGATATCTGTAAAACGAAACTTAGAGTGTGTCATAGCTACTTATCTCCTCCCCGGCTAAGAACAAGTTGTTGTATGAGCAGTACGATGACGACAAAGAAGAGTAGGATTATACTCATTGCAGATGCAAGGCCGTAGTTGTTAAATGCAAATGCGGTATCGACAACCCGTTGTACATAAGTTTGGCTGGCCCCTGCTGGACCACCTTTGGTCAACACGAAGGGGAGATCGAATACTTCCAGTGCCCCTGTAACGGTAAGAAATAAATTAAGCTGAATAACAGCCTTCATATTGGGCAAAGTGATTCTCCACAGCGTTTGAAAGGAGCCGGCACCATCGATCTTAGAAGCTTCATAAATGTCACGTGGAATGGCCTGCAAGGATGCGATATAAATGACCATGTTGTAGCCCATGAAACGCCAAAATCCTGTGGATGCAAGGGAGTAGTTGACTAGTCCTTCTGTTCCAAGCCAACTGGTCTGTCCGAGGCCGGTCAGGCCAATGCTATTCAGGAGCATATTCAATGAACCGTTAGTAGTGTCAAAGACATAACCGAACATAAAGGCTACAGCGACTCCGTTCATGATATAAGGAAGGAAAAGTAAGATGCGGAATGCATTTTTCCCTTTTAGTCTACTATTCAGCACAACCGCAAAATAAATAGCAACGATATTCTGGAGAATTCCCATTGCAAAATAAGCAAAGTTATGTGTGAAAACCTTGAAGATATCAGGATTGGAGAAGACCTCGCGGTAGTTATCTAGGCCAACCCAAGGTTTTTCGGGACTATAGCCATCCCAATTTGTAAAGCTGTAATAGATCAGTTTAAGTGCCGGATAATACGTGAATGTTGCAAGCAGCAACAATGGAATCGTGAGGAAGGATACAATGATTATAGTCTTCTGTTTGTTATAGGAAAGTGTTCCGAACATCGCTAGCCCTTCTTTCATAAAAGCGTGGTATGGAAAGGCAAAATGGATTATCCGTAAAGGCAATAATCCATTTTGCGCCGTTCTGTACTTCTAATCACAAGCTCAAATTAATAGCCGAGGTCCTTCTTGGCTTTAGCCCAAGCTTTATTCCACTTGTCTAATACAGTTTGTGGATCCTTGGCAAGCACGAATTCCTGTACTACAGCAGGAAGATCCAGTTGTGCCTTGTTACCGATCTCTGTAACCTTCGCATCGTCAACAGTTCCTTCTACCAGTTCTACTCCGGTAGCTTGGAATTCTTTCAGCTGAGTCAGATTGGATTCCTTGCCTTTTAATGGAGAGATAAAGCCAGCGAAATCCTCATAGCCCGAATCCTCAATCATCCATTTTACGAAGGCTTTAGCTGCCTCTAAATTTTTGCTGTTTTTGGCAACGGCATAGAAGAAGTCAGGGCTTAGGGTAGCAGATGGTTTACCCGAATTGTCATAAGGGAATGGGAAGAAGCCGACATTGTCTGAAGCAGCGCCTGCTCCGATGACTTGGTTAATAACCCAGTTGCCAAGATAATACATGGCGAACTTGCCGGAAGCGATGTCCTTTTTCGATTGTTCCCAGTTGGTGGAGTTGATGTCTTTTTCCAGATAACCTTTTTCGTTGAGCTCACTAAGCAGGCTAAAGGCTTTACCGTAACCGTTGTCCATAGTGAATGGTGTTTCAGAGTTCAGCTTAGCATTAGGAAAGTCGGGATTGCCTTCAATTAGGCGTGGTGTATCATAAGCCCAAGTACCAAGTGGCCATTTGTCTTTGAAGTTGGAGGACAGTGGAATGACACCTTTTGCTTTCAGCTTCTCGCAGGCAGCCAGGAATTCATCCCAAGTCTTAGGCGTTTCGGTGATGCCGGCATCGGTGAATGCTTTTTTGTTATAAACAATTCCGGAAGTAGAGTTCCCTGTAGTAATTCCGTACAGCTTACCATCAAAGGATTTGAAGTCTTTAAAGGTGATTTGGTCATTCAAACCGAGATCATCCAGTGAAGCAAAGTATTTCGGCAAGTCAGAGTTAGGGATGGAAGGAATAAACATAACATCTGGAAGCTCGCCGCTGGCCATTCTGACTTTAGCCTGTTGGTTATAGTCGGTTTGGGAAGCTTCGAACTCGACTTTAATGTTCGGGTATTTTTCATTAAAGCGCTTTACATATTCGTCATATTCTTTACCGATCATGTCTGTTCTGTTAGTTAGGAAGGTGATTTTGCCGCTGATATCAGCTCCTGCTGCAGGTTCTGCAGTTGCATTCGTGTCACCGCCGGTATTCTCTGTGTTAGTTGCTGCGGGCTTATCAGTTGCGGCAGCACCGTTATTCGTGGTGTTGTCATTATTCGAACCACAGCCAGCAAGCGTTGAAGATAAGACCATAATCATAACAAAGGATAACGAAAATAACTTATTTCTCATAGCTTAATCCCCTTTTCGTTTTTATTGTTAGCGTTTACATGAACATTATAGCTTTATCGAAGCCGTTAATAAATGTATTGTATTATTATTTATTGTCTTTATTTGTTTTGTTTCTGCGTTTATAATTAGCATGTACCTAACAATAAGATAACAAAATACAAAGAATATCAAAAGGGTTCAATGAATTAATTTGAGTCTTATGCTATTTTTGAGAAGTCTATGCTTACCAAACTTAGGCATATGCTTCCGAAGCGAGTTTTGCGCGAAGTCATTCAGAGAAGTCTATGCTTACAAAACTTTTAGGAGGTATTATGAAACATTTGCATATGAATCTTGCGAAGTGGGAATTTAGAGGCTGTGGTGATGAGGAGTGGCTTCCGGCGACTGTGCCAGGTACAGTTCATACGGATTTACTAAAGAACGGAAAAATTTCAGACCCCTTTTATGGAACAAATGAACATGATCTACAGTGGATCGATAAGAAGGACTGGGAATATCAAACCTCGCTGCAGTTGGGGGAAGAGTGGCAGGAGCTTGCTTGTACGGAGTTAGTTTTTGAGGGACTGGATACTTATGCAGATGTGTACGTGAATAATGTACATGTGCTCGCTGCTGATAATATGTTTCTGGCATGGAAAGTGGATGTCAAAGGTCAGCTGAAGACTGGAGAAAATAATATACGGGTGAAGTTCCGCTCTGTGGTTAAGGAAGATTTACCGAAATTAGCGAAGCTGGGTTATGCGCTGCCTGCCTCGAATGATCAATCCGAGCTTGGGGGATTAGATGAACAACGGATTAGTATTTTTGCGCGCAAAGCACCTTATCATTACGGCTGGGATTGGGGCCCGCGTTTTTTGACCAGTGGAATTTGGCGTGCAGCATCTCTGGTGGGACGTGACACCGTTCAAATTACTGACCTCTATATCCGTCAAAATGTGATTGCTAAGGAAGAAGCTCGCCTGACCGCAATGGTAGAAGTGGATGCTCCTGCTGCTTGGCGGGGAATGCTGCGAATAAGTGCCGATGGTTTGGAGTGGATGCAAGCGGTTACTTTAGAGGAAGGCAAGCAGCAATTAGAGATGAATATTGTTATACCTGAGCCAAAGCTCTGGTGGTGCAGGGGCCTTGGAGAGCCTCATTTATATACCTTCCAAGCGGAATTGCTGCAGGGAACGGAAGTAGAGGTTAGCAAAAGTGTAAAAACCGGACTCCGCAGTATTGAATTGATTCGGGAGCGTGATGCCAAAGGAGCTTCGTTTTCTTTTGCGCTGAATGGAGTTTCCGTCTTCGCCAAAGGTGCCAATCATATTCCAAATGACAGCTTCACCACAGAAGTAACCGAGGAGCGGTATCGGCATGAAATTGCCACAGCAGTAGAATCGAATATGAACATGCTGCGCGTTTGGGGCGGCGGTATATATGAAGAAGATATTTTTTATCAGCTCTGTGATGAATACGGACTGCTGGTCTGGCAGGACTTTATGTTCGCTTGCAGTATGTATCCCGGGGACGAGGCGTTCCTTGAGAATGTGAAAAAAGAAGCCGAATACAACGTCAAAAGATTGCGCAATCATCCCTGCATCGCCTTATGGTGTGGCAATAACGAGATTGATTCGGCCTGGTCACAGTTCGAGGAAAATATGGGCTGGGGCTGGAAAGAAAAACTCGGCGCTGAGCAAAGAGCGACAATGTGGGCCGATTATATTAAAATCTTCCACCGTATTCTGCCGGAGGCTGTAGCCGCATTCCATCCAGGTGTGGACTATTGGCCGTCTTCGCCGCTGCGGGAGCTGACTGGCGATATAAATCAGCATGCGACGCGGATTGTGGGCGAAGGGGATGTGCATTACTGGGGTGTGTGGCACGGGATCGAGCCATTTGAGAACTATAATACAAAGGTTGGCCGCTTTATGAGTGAATACGGCTTCCAGTCGTTCCCGGAACTGAAAACCGTAATGAGCTATGCAGAAGAGCAGGATATGGAGCTTACCTCAGAGGTGATGCTGGCACATCAGAAGAATGGTCGCGGTAATCTGCTGATTAAAGAATATATGGATATGTATCTGCCGCAGCCGAAGGACTTCAAAGCCTTTTTATATATGAGTCAAATCCTGCAGGCCGAAGCGATCCGAATCGCGATTGAAAGCCACAGAAGAAATAAACCTTATTGTATGGGCACTTTATATTGGCAGATGAATGATTGCTGGCCGGTGGCTTCTTGGGCGGGGATGGATTATAACGGGCGCTGGAAAGCTCTGCAATATACCGTGCGTTCAAGCTTCCAAGATGTTTTGTTGTCTATCGACGGTACAGACCGTGAGAAGGTAGACGTTCATGTCGTATCTGATTTAAGAACAGCAGTGAGCGCTGAGTTGGTGCTTACTTTGTATCAGTTTAACGGTTCGGTGCTGCGAGAGTGGACACATCCCTTTGAGCTGGGAGCTGATTCTGCTGCTATCGTATTCTCTTCTCCTGTGGCAGACCTGCTAGAAGGTCAAGGGGTGGGTGATGTATTGCTTGGAATTTGCTTGCAGGCGGATGGCCGGGTGATAGATCACAAGCTGCATTATTTTATTCCGGAAAAAGAAATTGCGTTACAGCGCTCAGTGATTACCGTGCTGGAAACTCCAGAGAGTGGCGGATTAAGCTTCACCGTGACCAGTGATGTATTAGCTAGAGGCGTATACCTGACTTCAGAAGACGAAGGAATATTCTCTGACAATTATTTTGACCTTCTCCCAGGTCAGACCAAGACGATAGAGTTCTCACAACGCGGGAACGATGGAAGAGACTGGATTCCAGCCGCACCTAAGGGGCTAAAGGTTCAATCGATGGTTGATTTTGTGAGCGAAGATTTGCTGTAAATCCTAAGGAGAGAAGGACTGGCACATGGGGATTTTAGTTCAGGAAGATAAGGGATTATTCCATTTACAGAGTGCAGGGATGAGTTACATTCTTCAGCTTGTAAATGATTATCCGGCACATGCGTATTGGGGCAAGAAGCTGCGTAGTGACAGCAATTTGGAAGGGCTGTTGAATCTGGGAGGAAATACGGGTCTCGACCGGCTCCCGCAGGAATACCCACAATACGGGACGGGAGATTTCAGAACACCTGCTTATCAAGTTCGGCTCGAAGACGGCACTCGTATTACAGAGTTGAAATACAGCGGGTATCGGGTAGTTGAGGGTAAACCTTCACTGCCGGGTCTACCATCCGTATATGTTGAGTCTGCGCAAGAAGCACAGACGTTGGAGCTTACACTTAAAGATGATTACACCAAGCTGAATGTTATTTTGCGCTATACAGTTTTTGAACATACTAACGTAATCACCCGCTCTGTGGAGTTCACCAATGCGGGGAAAACGCAGCTGCAATTGCAGCGTGCACTGAGTGCTAGTGTCGATTTCTCGTCTGGCGATATGGATATGATCTATTTGGCAGGAGCTTGGTCAAGGGAAGGTAATCTGACTCGTAGACGTCTGGTGCAAGGTGGTACGACCATTGGGAGCCGCAGAGGGATGAGCAGCCACCAGTTAAATCCATTTGCTGCGCTGGTGAAACCTGAAACGGATGAAAATCATGGAGAGGCCTACGGCTTCAGTCTTGTATATAGTGGAGGCTTTGAAGCTGAGGCAGAGGTCGATTCCTTCGGGATGACCCGGTTTACGATGGGACTGAACTCTTTTGATTTCTCCTGGCTGCTGGAGCCGGGCGAACAATTCCAGACCCCTGAGGTAGTGATGGTGTATTCTTCCGAGGGGATCGGGGAAATGTCGAGAACCTATCATCGCCTGTACCGGACCCGTTTATGCAGAGGATTATATAGAGATAAGGAACGGCCCATTCTGGTCAACAATTGGGAAGCTACCTATTTCAACTTCGATGCGGATAAATTGGAGTCGATTGCGGCGGAAGGAGCCAAGCTCGGGATAGAGCTATTCGTGCTGGACGATGGCTGGTTTGGCAAAAGAGACGCTGACAACTCCTCTCTCGGAGACTGGGTGGAGGATCTGCGCAAGCTTCCGGGCGGACTGTCTGATGTGGCGCAGCGCGTGAACAATCTAGGCTTGCAGTTCGGCCTTTGGTTCGAGCCGGAGATGATCTCGCCGGACAGCGAGCTCTATCGTAAGCATCCCGACTGGTGTCTGCATGTGCCGGGACGCCGCCGCAGCGAAGCTCGCTGGCAATTGGTGCTGGACTATACTCGGGAGGATGTGCGCCAGTACATTTATGAGTCACTGTCCCGGATTTTCTCGACCGTGCCCATTAGTTATGTGAAATGGGATATGAACCGTTGTTTAACGGAGATTGGCTCTGCAGAGTTACCTTCTGAACGCCAAGGGGAAACCGCACATCGTTATGTGCTTGGTCTGTATGAGCTATTGGAGCAAATAACTTCAGAATTTCCACATATCCTGTTCGAGAGCTGCTGTAGTGGTGGTGGCCGCTTCGACCCAGGCATGCTGCATTACATGCCGCAGACCTGGACCAGTGATGATACCGATGCTGTGGAACGACTGAAGATTCAGTATGGAACAAGTCTGGTGTATCCGGTTAGTTCGATAGGCGCGCATGTGTCTGCCGTGCCGAATCATCAGGTAGGACGGATCACCCCGCTGTCCTTCCGTGGAGATGTAGCTATGTCCGGTAATTTCGGTTATGAGCTGGATCTTACGAAGTTTACAGACGAAGAGAAGGAAATTGTGAAGGAACAGGTTGCGAACTATAAGCAAATCCGCAGTCTTGTGCAGCAAGGGAATCTGTACCGGCTGCATAGCCCGTTTGAGGGCAATGAGACAGCATGGATGTTCGTGTCCGATGATCAGCGTGAGGCATTAGTTTATTACTTCCGGGTAATGGCTGTGCCGCACCCGCCCCGCCGTAGCCTGAAGCTGAATGGTTTGAATCCGGAGCTGGATTATATTCTGGAGGTGAGTGGTGAGGTTTACGGTGGTGATCGGCTAATGCAGGCTGGACTGGCTCTGCCGGATATCCAGCAGGATTTTGTTAGCGGATGTTATAAATTGAAGGTGCAGGATTAGAATTCATTAGATAAACAGAAAGCAAACCCCGAGCAAACACGAGCAATGCTGCGAGCAAGACATAAGCAAGCTACGAGTAAGACATGAGCAAGCTACGAGTAAGACATGAGCAAGCTACGAGCAAGCCATGAGCAAACACGAGCAAGCCATGAGTAAGCTGCGAGCAAGCCATGAGCAAACACGAGCAAGCCACCAGCAAGCTACGAGCAAGCCATGAGCAAACTACGAGCAAGCCATGAGCAAGCTACGAGTAAGACATGAGCAAACACGAGCAAGCCACCAGCAAGCCATGAGCCTAGCTCGTGGTTTGCTTTTTTTGTTGGCAATGACAAATTTGAACCAGCTGAAGCTGCGGATGGCAAGGCAGCCTTGACCGTCTCCGCCTATACACATATATTCCTTATGTTATGACATCCTGTGCAACTACCTTGCGTAAGACGCTGTAGCTTTTTTACCTGTTCATATTCCGTTCATATTAAGGTCATAGAGAGTACATCTTTATTGGTTAATCTTAGATTAGCAGTTAGTTATGGCAGTCCAATACACAGGTGATGACAGGAGAAGATACGATTGAAAATAAAAGAAGTAATGAAAATGAAGGCGGGCACGAGAACAAGTAAAATACTAAACATACTACTTAAAGTAATAGGAGCAATAATTATCGCAATCCTGCTTTTTCTCGCCATTGTTTATACAGTTAATCTGATCAGCAACAAATCGGAACAGAGTAAAATAGAGCCCTATGGTCAGTTAGTACCTGTTGATGGGAAAAATATGAATGTTTATATTCAAGGAAAAGGTGAAGAAATAGTCGTTCTACTACCGGGTTATGGCACAGCAGCGCCAGCTCTTGATTTTAAATCATTAATAAATGAGCTCTCACCGTTTTACAAAGTCGTCATGATTGAGCCTTTTGGGTATGGATTAAGTGATCTGACCAAAAAGGAGCGCAGCACAGAGAATATTGTAAGTGAAATTCATGAGGCTTTACAGGCTCTTAATATTGACCGTTATATTCTAATGGGCCACTCCATTTCAGGCATTTATGGACTAGATTATGTTAACAAGTATGAAAATGAAGTGAGTGCATTTGTCGGGCTTGATAGTAGTGTTCCATCGATAAGCGAGAGGAAAATCGAAGCTTCGGAATTAAAAACTATAAATCTGCTCAAAAAATCAGGTCTAATCAGATTGCAAATGAAATTCAGTGCTGACCCAATTGCTGAACTACCATTTGATGATAAAACAAAAGAACAAATGAGATTGATCAATCGCAAAAACATATTTAATCCCACCCAATTAAATGAAGCTGGAATGATGTATTCTAATTTTAAATCAGCTGAAAGTTTAACATTTCCTAAAAATCTTCCTCTTATTTTCTTTATACAAGCGAATCAACCAGCAACGGATAGATGGATACCAGAGCATGAAAAGCAAATCAAGGACTCTGTACATGGAAAAATAGTGAAGTTTGAAGAGGGACATTATTTATATCGCACTAAAGCAAAAGAAATCGTAGAAGACTTTCAGGCATTTATGAAAGAAATAAAATAAGTTTGCCGTCGAGCCGAGCGGATTTCAGGATTTCCTCTGATTTTCGTTCGGTTTTTTATTAGTCCGTAAGATATGGGGGAGTGCCACCAGTTAACGATGCTCCATCAATAGGGTTTGGTCTGGGATAAGAATGAGAAGGTGCTGACTGCATATAATGGAGAATTTCCTTGGTTGCTGCTAGGTTCCTAGGTACCCTGCTTCGAATCGGACTCAGGAGTCCTTATTTGCTAAAAAAGAGGCAATTGGGACTTCATTCGGACCCCAGCGACGTTATTGGCTAATTATCGCAATCGCATGGGGTGTTTTGGAGTAAATAGCTGCATCTGGGTCCGATACCATCTCAAATATGCGTTTTTTTCGCGAATAGAGGCTATACGGTCCGTAAGTAAATAGGGAGTGGGGGAGTATGAGAAAGTTGAGTAAGTATGAGTAAGTATGAGTAAGTATGAGTAAGTATGAGTAAGTATGAGAAAGTATGAGAAAGTATGAGAAAGTATGAGAAAGTATGGGGGAGTGCCACCAGCTAACGATGGTCTAATCTTTAGGGTTTGGTCTGGGATAAGAATGAGAAGGTGCTGACTGCATATAATGGAGAATTTCCTTGGTTGCTGCTAGGTTCCTAGGTACCCTGCTTCGAATCGGACTCAGGAGTCCTTATTTGCTAGAAAAGAGGTAATTGAGGCTACTTTCGGACCCCAGCGACGCTATTGGCTAATTATCGCAACCGCATGGGGTGTTTTGGAGTAAATAGCTGCACCTGAGTCCGATACCATCTCAAATGTGCGTTTTTTTCGCAAATAGCGTCTGTGCGGTCCGTAAGTAAATAGGGAGTAGGGGTGGTATGAGAGAGTATGAGAAAGTATGAAAAAGTATGAGCAAGTATGAGCAAGTATGAGAAAGTATGAGAAAGTATGAGGGAGTATGAGGAGGCACCAACAGTTAACGATGCTCCAATCATTATGGTTTGGTCTGGGTTAAGAACGAGAAGGCGCCGATTACATTTGATGGAGAATTTCCTTGGCTGCTGCTAGGTACCTAGGTACCCTGCTTCGGATCGGACTCAGGAGTCCTTATTTGCTAGAAAAGAGGTAATTGAGGCTACTTTCGGACCCCAGCGACGCTATTGGCTAATTATCGCAACCGCATGGGGTGTTTTGGAGTAAATAGCTGCACCTGAGTCCGATACCATCTCAAATATGTGCTTTTTTCGCAAATAGTGGCTATACGGTCCGTAAGTAAATAGGTGAGTATGACCAGTAGCGCATGACCAACTAATCGAATGGGTGAGTATGACCAGTAGCGCATGACCAACTAATCGAATGGGTGAGTATGACCAGTAGCGCATGACCAACTAATCGAATGGGGAGCCGCCAGTGCGCGCTGACCAACTAATCGAATAGGTGAGTACGACCAGTGGCACACTGACCAACTAATCAAATGATGCTTCCCAATGATCGCCGGCTGACTCGCTAATTATCCGTAGTTTCCAGTAATCTATGGTGAGCCCCAGCTTCCACAACCTCCATAAATCCCACAATGAGCACCACGGTAGCCTTTTTAAGCTAGAGCATGTCCTATTTCTCTATAATCCACATTGACTTGGGTTTGTCACACCCCTATGATGATTATTAATATAAAATATATGACACGAAGAGGAGCGAAACATCATGGCTTTGGAGATCGAACGCAAGTTTCTGCTGCCGGAATTTCCGGAGCAGCTGATTCAAAAGGGAGAATTGAAGATTGTTACCCGTCATAATATCGATCAGACATATCTGGCGATAGATGGTGGTCAAGAGCTTCGTGTGCGTAAAATTACGGATCTGGACTCAGGTGAGGTAACCTACACGCATACGTTTAAGGATGGCAAAGGGATCAAACGCGAAGAGATCGAATATTTTATCTCAGAGGGTTTATATAATCAGATGATCGAAGCGGTAAATGCGGTAGCTTTGGTCAAAGAGCGAATTACAGCGGTGTGGAATGGCACAACGGTTGAGATCGACGTATATTCCCAGCTGAAATTGTCCGTACTCGAGGTTGAATTTGAATCTCTGGAGGAAGCGGAAAGCTTTAAAGAGCCGGAATGGTTCGGTAAGGATGTTAGTACAGAACGGCAATACAGCAACAAAACAGTCTGGAGAGAGCTGCAAAATAAGACAAAGAATTAACGGACTTTAGCGCGTAAACGTGGTAGTATATAGGGAAAACAAGCAGAAATAGCTTTATCATCCCTAACTAGCTTAAGGATAACGTTTAGGGTGAAACTTATAGTTAATTATAAGAACTTATAAGTGGTGCAACTATAATAGCCTTATATTTCTGCGAGAAACAGTTGTCATCTCTATAGGACGACAACGTTGTTTCTTCTTATCATATATTCTTGTCATATATTAACGAGGGGTTCAGGAGGATGAGCATGAAGTTTATAAGCACAAGAGGTAATGTGGAACCTAAAGGTTTTATTGATACGGTGTTGATGGGACTTGCGGACGACGGTGGGTTGATGGTTCCATCCGAGATTCCAGTGGTTTCAGCAGCAACGTTGGAAGAGTGGAGAAGTCTTAGCTATCAGGAGTTGTTCCTGAAGATTGTTGCCTATTACACCAATGATGAGATTCCTTACGAGGATCTGCAGGAAATGGTCAACACCAGTTATGCCAATTTCCGCACACCTGAAGTAACGCCTATACACCAAGTAAATGATTCTTTATATGTACTTGAATTGTTCCATGGGCCTACTTTTGCTTTCAAGGATGTAGCGCTGCAGTTTATGGGTGAGCTGTATTCATATATTTCCAAAAAACAAAACAAAATCATCCACATCCTCGGTGCAACCTCTGGGGACACTGGAGCGGCGGCTATTCAAGGTGTACGCGGCAAAGAAGGCATCAAGATCTGTATTCTCCATCCACACGGCAAGGTAAGTAAAGTGCAGGAGCTGCAGATGACTACGGTGGACGACAGCAATGTACTGAATCTGTCTGTTCATGGTAACTTTGATGATTGCCAGAAGGTGATTAAGGATCTGTTCGCAGATCTGGACTTTAAAGGTCGGTATCATCTGCGTGCAATCAATTCCATTAACTTTGTACGGATTCTGGCGCAGACTGTTTATTATTTCTATGCATATCTGCATGTTGATGGCAGCAACGAGAAAAAGATTAATATCAGCGTGCCTTCCGGTAACTTCGGTAATATTTTCTCGGGCTATTTGGCTAAGCAAATGGGGCTTCCTATTAACAAGCTAATCATTGCTACGAATGAAAATAATATTTTGGAGCGTTTCGTGAATACTGGCGAATACAAACCAGGTAATTTCACAAGCACTTACAGCCCTTCGATGGATATCCAAGTGGCCAGTAATTTCGAACGGTATCTGTATTATCTGGTAGGCGAGGATTCTGAGAAGTTATCCGCGTATATGTCCAAGCTACAAACCGAAGGCAAGATTACGGTTGAAGGCGAGGCGCTTCAGCAGGTGCAGAAGGATTTTGCAGCGCTGGGTGTGAAGAATGATCAATGCTTGAATACGATCGCTAAGTATCAAAAAGAATATGGCTACCTGCTTGATCCACATACAGCATGTGGAATCGCGGCTTACGAAGCCTTTAATGGCCCGGATGAGATTGGCGTTACCTTTGCGACTGCACATCCAGCTAAGTTCGATGAGGCAATTACTTTGATCGATATTAAGCAGGAATTCCCGGCACAGATTAAAGCATTGTTCGAGATGCCACAACATCAAACCGTAGTGGATCATGACAAGGATGAAATCGTGCGTCAGCTGCAAGCTTTTTACGGATTGTAATATCATATACAGTTCTACTTCACAGCACAGCCCCCGTTCTTGGGATAAGAACGGGGGCTGTTTGTGCGTTTATAGTAGCTTCTAACATTAACGTTGCGGCGTACGGGTCTGCTCCCTAGCTTTTTCACAAAAAGCAGCGACCTTGTAAGAGACATAGTACGCCAGCATTTTTTCAGAATCGGTAAAGTCGGTGTCCAGCAGTCTGCTAATAAGATCGAGCTTATATCTGAGTGTATTCCGGTGAATGTACAGCTCGTCTGATGTAATCTGCATGTTCCGGTTATTTTTGAGATAAACGTAAAAGGTATGATACAGATTGGACTGGTGCACAGCATCGTATTCTTGAAGCTTGAGCAGCTCTGGATGGTAGTAGTTATTATCCTCGTTAAACACAACATCAGCAGAGAGCATCTCATAGAGCTGGATATCTGAGTAGTAAGTCAGCTGCTGCTGCGGGCTGAGAATGGAACCGATCCGAATAGCGTTTCGGGAGTGAAGATAGTGTCTCCTACACTGCGTAAGATTAGTGAATATATTGCTGATGCCAAGCGAGATGCCGGTTTGAGTTAGAAATTCCTGCAGTTGCTTATTTACAAGCTCTTTGGAGAGATTTCCGTCATGGATCATTACAATCTGCCCATCATAATAGGTGGAAGGACTGCCCGGAAAAAGCTGTTGCAAACGTTCTCTTAAATAATCATCATAACGGCCTGAACCCTCATACCAGGTAAGATCGAACAGCAGCACAAGCAGCTGATTTCCGAACTTTAATCCTGCACTCCGCATTCTGTCCTGAATGATCCGGTTGTCCTGAAGCTGTTCCTCTAGCAGTGCGCAGATAAAATCTTCAACTTTTATATTTTTGGCGTTGCGATAGTAGCTGTTTTTGCCCATCTCTTCGGCAAGTATGGTAGCGGTGATGGACAGCAGCTCGTTATCTCTGGCGCGAAAAGGATTTTTGCATCCAAGAAGCAATACATTACCGATTTGTTTGCCGGCTACTTTTATTTTGGAGATCAGTTTAGAGTTTGACGTTTCCTCGCAGGTTACTTCATAAGATTCATCGCTTTGTTTCCCACGCTGGACACTGTTCATTTTACTCACAGCCGCAATGAAGTCGTAAGAGCAATAACCTTTGCGGATATTATCACTCCATATGTAATCGTCGATATCGGAAAGGTCAGAGTGAGCTACAATTTTGAAGCTGCAATCAAATACAATGACGGGATTCTGCAGTAGCTCGGCAGCTGTCTGTACGATAGCTGAAAGGCCTGCACCTGAAATGTATGCAGTAAACAAAGATGCGGTATAATGCTCCATTTCGATTTTACCTGATATTTGCTCATTTAAGGAAACATCCATTCATATCGCCCCCTAGTTCAATAATAGTGCAATATGCACTATAAAGAAGTGATTTTTGGTGCTTGTAAATATATTCACAAAGTATTGGACGCCTTAAACTAAAGGTGGAGGTGCTAAGCAGATGAAATATGAAAAACTGTTTGCAGCAGGTAAAATTGGACGCCTTGAACTTAAGAATAGAATTGTATTGCCGGCTATGGGAACGTCACTGGCCGCGGCCAGTGGTGAAGCATCGGACGAAATGATTGCTTTTTATGAGGAACGTGCCGCGGGTGGCTGTGGTCTAATCATTACGGAAATTACGCGTGTGGATAATGAGACCGGAGTAGGTACACCGAACCAGCTGAATGCAAGTGACTTGCTGTTTGTGCCGCGTCTGGAGAAACTGGCAAGAGCTGTGCACCGTCATGACAGCAAAATATTCCTTCAGCTCCAGCATCCGGGCCGGCAAAATCACGGACGGCTTATTGGAGGCAAACAAATTGTTGCTCCTAGCGCAGTGATGTCTTCAGCGATTGGGGAAATGCCCCGGGAGCTGTCTACTGAAGAGGTAGAAGAGTTAGTTCGTAAATTTGTGTTCGGAGCTTATATAGCTAAAACAGCAGGTATTGATGGCGTGGAGATCCATGGTGCCCACGGCTATCTCGTAGGACAGTTTCTGAGCCCGCTTACCAATCTGAGAACTGATAAATATGGCGGTTCACTGGAAGGTAGAATGTCATTCCTGAACGAAATTGTGCTTGGCATCAAAAAGATCTGTGGCGCAGGATTCCCAGTATCGGTGCGAATCGACGGCGATGAATTTGTCTCAGGTGGGATTACACTGGATGAGGCTATCCAGACTGCGAAACATCTGGAAAGCATCGGAGTGGATTGCATAAATGTAAGCTCCGGCACTTATGAATCATCCAATACGATCATTGAGCCGATATCCTACCCGCAAGGCTGGAAAAAACATCTCTCCGCAGCCATTAAGCAAGCGGTGCAAATTCCAGTGATTGCTTGTGATGTGATCCGTAAGCCTGAATTTGCTGAGAGTCTGCTACAGGAAGGAAACACGGACTTTGTAGCCCTTGGAAGAGCCCAACTGGCCGATCCGGAGTGGGGTAACAAAGCGGCAGCAGGCAAAGAAGCAGAGATCAGAACCTGTATCTCTTGCCTGTACTGTATTCAGGAAGTGATGGAGTGCAAGGTAATCAAGTGTGCTGTCAATGCCAGAGTGGGCCGGGAGCTTGAATTTGCAGAACCAGCAAAAGATGGCGATGGCAAAGTAGTAGCTGTGATCGGCGGGGGTCCAGCAGGTATGGAAGCAGCACGGATTTTGGCGCTCAGAGATTTTAAACCTGTATTGTTCGAAGCCAGAGATGTGCTAGGCGGCAGTGTGGAGCTGGGAAGCCGGCCACCATTGAAGGAGAAGCTGAACTGGTTTATTGATAATATGCAGCATCAGTTAGAGGACCTGGATGTTGATGTCCATCTCTCTACGAAACCTACGCTGGAACAACTGAAGCAACTGAACCCTTATGCGGTATTTGTTGCCGCTGGGGCACAGCCTATAGTGCCTGTTATTCCGGGAGTGAAAAAGGCAGCGGTCTGCACGGTTGTTGACGTACTTAGTGGGTCAGTTGTGATTAAGAACAAGCAGGCTGTGGTCATCGGCTCCGGCATGACAGGGCTGGAAACGGCTGAATATTTAGCCGATATGGGAAATCAGGTCACGGTGGTGGAAATGCAGCCGCGGGTTGGCCCAGACGCCTATCTGCCAAATCTGATCGACATTGTGACTAGGCTGAAAAAGAACGGCGTGGAGCTCTTAGCATCAACCAAGCTGGTAGAAGTGCAGGACGGCGCGATTGTGCTTGAGAATACGTCCACTGGGGAAACTTCGCTGAAAAAGACGGATGCTGTTGTATTATCCATTGGTGTTACACCCGATCGCTCATTCGTTGATGAGCTGAAGCAGGTACTGCCCAATGTGAAGGTAATCGGCGATGCAGGCAAGCCAGGACGAATCGGACAGGCCATTCAATCTGGATTCGAAACGGCATTTGTGCTGAACTAAAGGGTTACTAATCTAAGGAGGGTTCATTCATGGTGAGTTTTGTGAAAAGTTTCGCAGATATGCAGAAATACGGAGGCAAGCCAACCACCTTTTATGATGCTGAGATGCTGACGGTGTATTGGGAGACCAAACCAGAGATTATCGAGCGTTTGTTGCCGAAGCCACTGAAGCCAACAAGCCGGCCGCTGGTAAATGCTTTTATCGCCAATTACCCAGCTACGAACTTTTGTCCACCTTATCGTGAAGCTGGATTGTTCGTTCTAGCAGACTATAACGGACAATTAGGCAACTATTGCCTGTCGATGCCTATTACAAGCGATATCGGGATGGCTATGGGCCGGGAAGTATGTGGGCTGCCTAAGAAAATGGCCGATGTGCGTATGAACACCTCAGAAGCTGGCATTGATGGGGCAATTGGCCGGCATGGCATTGACTTTTTCAACGTAAAAGCCACTATGGATGGACACTTCAATGACAATGGAGCCGAGAAGATTCTGGAGGAATATTACGGCAAAGATATCCCTTTGTATAACATCAAATATGCCAATGCAATTGACGGAAACGGCTTCGATCTGATGCCAACCTTGGTCACACAGCGTTTAGTAAGTGAGGTTAAAGTCTATAAAGCGGCAGAAGCCTCTATCACCTTCCAAGACTCCCCGCATGATCCTTGGAGTGAGCTTGAAGTTGTGAATATGCTGGGCGCGGTTTACACCGTCAGTACAAATGTGCTTGAAAAAGGTAAAATTCTGGAGCCTCTGAATCCAATGGAGTATCTTCCATACTGCTATCTCCGCTGGGACTGGTGGGAAAACAATTTGCAACCTGCTTCCTCAGTATAAGCCTATGTGTTTGAAGTGAGTTTGTGCGAAATGAAACCGAAGAAGGATTGGCTAACCAAACATTAGGAGGAATTAGAATGACTAACCTTTTTGATTTGACGGGTAAGACAGCTATTATCGCAGGAGCATCCAGTGGGATCGGGGTACAATTCGCAGAGATGCTTGCTGAGCAAGGAGCAGACATTGCTATTTTGGCTAGAAGATATGACAAGCTTGTAGCAGTAGCCGAGGATATCCGGGCTAAATACCCTGAACGCAGAATAATTCCTATTGAGTGTGATGTAAGAAAAGAGGACCAGATTATTGTGGCTGTTCAAAAGGTTATGGAAGCCTTTGGAAAAATTGATATTCTGCTGAACAATGCTGGTGTGGTGGATGCGGTTCCGATTGAAGCGCTGGAAGAAGAAGCTTGGGATCGGGTATTGGATACTGATTTAAAGGGCGTTTTCCTGATGTCGAAACATGTGATCCGGCATATGAAAGAACGGAATTACGGTAAAATCGTCAATACAGCCTCAATGCTAGGCCTTACAGCTTCTGCTTCGGTTCCTACGCATTCTTACAATGCTGCTAAAGGTGGAGTGATCCATCTGACAAGAGGGGTGGCGGCAACTTATGCTAAGCATGGGATTACTGTTAATGCGATTGGACCAAGCTTGTTCAAAACTGAAATGACTGAGAATACGTTATTTGCAGAAAAAGCGCTAAAAATGTACAACGCAGTGTGTCCGATGGGCCGCCCTGGTAATCCGGGAGAATTAAACGGTGCTGTACTCTACTTTGCTTCAGATGCTTCCAGCTACACTACAGGTCAGACTTTGTTTGTAGATGGCGGCTGGACGATTATATAGAGTTCATCTGGGTCCGTAAGTTCAGGCAATAGTTGTAACTCCAAAAAAAGGGTATCTCAAAAGCCATGAAAGGGTGGCTGGGATACGCCTTTTTTTGCATTGTACGATGAAAGATGCTCCGCCAGTAACAAGGGAATTGCTGAATTTATCAGAAATTGTCGTTAATTTGCCTTAAAAAGTAGACATGACTACCTATGAGTGAGAAAATAGCATGTAGAGTTAGTAATAACTAAAAAGGACGGGATAACATCATGACAATTCGTTTCGGGGTCATTGGAACAAACTTTATTACAGACCGCTTCGTGCAAGCCGGCTTGGAGAATGAGGAGTTTATCCTGACAGCCGTGTACTCTCGCACAATGGAGAAAGGTCAGGCCTTTGCTGCTAAATATGCGGGAGCTACAATTTATACGAATCTGGAAGATATGGTGAAAAGCAAAGATGTAGATGCTATATATATTGCCAGCCCAAATTCTATGCATGCAGAGCAAGCGATTATGTGCTTAAATCACGGCAAGCATGTGCTCTGCGAGAAACCGGCTGCATCCAACAGTATAGAGCTTAAAGCTATGATTGAAGCTGCGCGCACAAATGATGTGCTGCTGGTAGAGGCGATGAAATCGACTTTTATGCCGAACTTTGGAGTGATTCGGGATAATTTGTATAAACTCGGCCAAGTTCGCCGTTATTTTGCAAGTTATTGTAAGTACTCCTCTAGATATGATGCTTATCGGCAGGGGACTGTGCTAAATGCGTTTAATCCCGCTTTTTCCAATGGCTCGTTAATGGATCTTGGTGTGTACTGTTTGTATCCAATGGTGGTGCTCTTTGGCAAGCCTCAATCAGTACAGGCAGTGGGTGTCATGCTCTCCTCAGGTGTGGATGGTGAAGGAAGTCTCATTATGAAATATGACGATATGGATGCGGTAGTTATGCACTCCAAAATTTCCGACTCCTATCTGCCAGCTGAGATTCATGGAGAGAACGGTACGATGGTGATCGACAAGATCAATGAGCCTTATCAGGTGAAAATTTACTATCGTGATGGTACAGTTGAGGAGCTTACGTTGCCTCAGGTGTTTGAACCTATGTATTATGAGGTTGAGGAATTCATCAACTTGATTAAGAATGGTGAACGGGAGAGCAGAATTAATACTCATGAGAACTCCATGGCCGCAGCAGAGATTATGGAGGAAGCCAGAGCACAGATCGGTCTCCGCTATGCCTCAGATTTATAATAAATAGAATGGGGAGCAGGACTTGAAGACTTTTAAAAAGGTTTATATTGAGATAACAAGCGTCTGCAACCTCGCCTGCAGCTTTTGTCCACAAACCGCCCGGACGAAAAATTTCATGAAGCTGGATACGTTTAATACGATATTGGATGAAATTAAACCACACAGCAATCATATTTATCTTCACGTAAAAGGGGAGCCGTTGCTGCATCCCAAGATAGGTGAACTGCTGGATGCTGCTCATGCCAAAGGGTTCAAGGTTAATATTACAACTAATGGCACGTTAATTCATAAAGCCGGACCTAAAATTCTTGGTAAGCCCGCACTGCGTCAGATGAACTTTTCTCTGCACAGCTTTGATGGGCATGAAGGGTCAGAGAACCGTGAAGGCTATCTTTCAGAGATAATTTCTTTTGTACGGGAAGCCTCTGCGCAAGGGGTCATTATTTCTTTCCGCTTGTGGAATTTGACGGAGGATAATCTGACGAATCTGGAAAGAAACCGTAACCGTGAAACCCTCGCCCTGCTGGAGGAAGCCTTCAACTTGGATTTCAAGATCGAAGAAAAGGTTGTGCCTGGCAGTGGTGTCAAGATTGCCCCGCGCGTTTACATTAATCAGGATCATGAGTTCCGTTGGCCAGCGCTAAATGAGCCGGAAGATGACGGAAAAGGGTTCTGTCATGCCCTGCGGAGCCAAGCGGCGATTCTTGTGGATGGCACTGTTGTGCCATGCTGTCTGGATGGTGAAGGAGTAATTAACCTAGGCAACATCCATGAGACTCCGTTCTCAGAGATTATGGAGGGGGAGCGGGCGAACAATTTATTCTATGGCTTCTCACGTAGAGAAGCGGTGGAGGAGCTATGCCGCAAATGTGGGTATCGGCAGCGGTTCGGAACCTAATGATTGGAATGCAAACAGAACCGGGACATGGCTATTTCATGAATCCTGGTTCTGTTTTTTAATTAACGGGATTGTATATATATAATAATAGGTCTTTATAGTCTCCACTTTGGAGCGAAGGAGGAGCATATGCTGAAATCACTGGAAGCCATCGCCTTATACCGTGAAGGTGTGCAAGATCATTTGGAGGATAACCTTTGGCTGAAGCTTATTGTCCAAGCGGAGGAGCAGATAGTAAATTTGGAACGTGTGGAATCTCTGGAGGAGCTGGATCGCAGGAATCCCGTACTGGATTATGTGGAACGTAGCTTGCAGATTCTGGACCAACTCCCCCGTTCTATTTGGATAAAAGAGCTGGTGGAAGAAACGTTAATTTGGTCAGAAACAGCTAAGGGAGGTACAGCAAAGGAGCGGCTGGTTTGGCAGGAGGAAGGGATTAATTGTTTTGTACATAATTTAGGTTCCGCACAGTTATATGAGAGATATTTAGGGAGGGCTGTCTCCGAGAAAGGTGCGATGATTCAGCGGCTAATTGAGACTCATGGACTCATAGGACAGCAAATTCGCGGAGAAGTGCCGCCGGAAGTCAATAAGCCACTCCATGATATAGTGGAAGATCAGCTGCTGACCGCGGAGGAACTGGAACGCCTGCTGACCGTGCTCAATCATTGCATCATCGGAGCTGTGTCTCCCGAGTTATGGCAGAATGTGCAGCATGAAGTGAAGCAGCTTATTGAGCTGATTTCTTCAGGCGATCTTGCTAGTCCTATGCCGATGAAGGAACGACTGCGCAGAATGCGGCTGGGACCGATCTCTAGAGGAGAGGATTTCACTACGGAATGGGCTAAGCTGACGCAGGAAGGCTTCCATGCTGAACGGTTGGAGTCATTAAGTAAGATTACCTTCTGGTATGTGGAATCTGCATTACAGACCTTTTCGCTGGAGCAATTTCTGAAGGTGATGGTGCTTGCTGCCCAGAGGGCGCAAAATGAATTCTTAAGCCATATCAGCTTCGAACATGTCATGAACAGCATTTACTACGATTACAAGGGTGTTAAGAAGACCAACATTTATAAGAAGCGGATTATCGAAAAATATTTAGCGGAGCTTACATGGAAGGATATCGAGCAAGGGACTTTGCCTGCTGAGAACCCTCACCTACTCTTGCGGCAATATTCTAAGGAACATCTGCCAGGCACGGTATTTTTTCAATTCCAATTCTCGGCAGCGGCTGAGAAGCTGATCGAATTCTGTATGGAAGCTGAAAAATCACCCTTGTATGAACGTGCTGTATTGCTGTTGTTCGACCTATTCGAGTTGCGCAGGGATGCTTTCGACCGTTTTCATAATGAAGATACCTACTTAAGCCAAATGAATAATACAGCAGATTATAAAGCCGTAATTCTGGATCATGTCACTGGACAAAAAGTGCTGGATATCGGTCCGGGCGGCGGTGTGCTGCTGGATTTACTGGAAGAGCGTATGCCTGAGGTTACTCCTATCGGCATTGATATCTCAAGCAATGTAGTGGAAGCCTTGCGGCAACGCAAGCAGCGGGAAGGTCGCCAGTGGGAGGTGCTGCAGGGAGATGCGTTGAACCTTAAAGATTTCGTGGAGGCTGGAACGGTGGACACGGTAATCTTCTCTTCGATTTTGCATGAGCTATATTCTTATGTGCCGCTAAATGGTAATAAGTTCAATCACGACACCGTCTCCGCAGCTCTGCGAAGTGCCTTTGCGGTATTGTCAGCTGGCGGGGTTATCATTATCCGCGATGGGATCATGACCGAACCTGCATCATTGCTGCGGAGAGTTCACTTTTTGGAAGAGGACGGTCTGATGTGGCTGGAGCGTTATGCGAAGGATTTTGCTGGACGTCAGATTCAGTTTCAAAGATTAGGGGAACAAGAAGTGCTCATGCCCGTTAATGATGCCATGGAATTTTTATATACGTATACCTGGGGGGAAGAGGCTTATATTCATGAAGTCCAAGAACAATTTGGTTATTTCACCCCTACGGAGTTTGCCTCATTTATTGAACAGATTTTAGGAAAGCAGGCGAAGCTTGAGATCTTCCGGCATTACCTGCAAGAAGGTTATACCGAAGCTTTGCGTGATAGAGTAAGGTTCATGGATGAGAGCGGACAGGAAGTGGCGCTGCCGGACAGCACCTGCTTTATTGTGATTCGGAAGGAATAGCCGAAGAATAACATTAGCTGCATCTAAAAAAGCAATCGGCAGACCCTCTGATGCGGAGGAGATCCGATTGCTTTTTTTATTTAGAGAATCATGCCCTTGTTAAATTAGTACTTCTAGCTGCGACTTATCAGATTCTTCAGCTAAACGTTGAATTTCTTGATAGGTAGCTAATTGTTCTGTCCGCTCATTGGTGTTCTCTTCAGAAGGTTTAATTTCTGTTGAACCTGCTTTATCGATCTGATCTTTAATTTTATCTCCCGTGTCTTTCATGGCATCGCCTAACGTTTCGTTCATTTCCGATAGTTTATTTTCGATTTTGGATAACTGCTCCCGTTTGGCTGTTGCAGAATGAGTAGAACGAGCCTCATCCAGCTCTATTTCCTTGGTCAGAATTTTAGCCTCGCCACGCATCTTAGTGTGGGTAGAAGAAACTACCTCCATTTGGCTAACATCTTGGCTTACAGAAACAAGCGTATTTAATCTTTCGTTTTGTATCTCTTGCTCGGTTTTAGGTTCATCCGATTGATTTTCTTTTTGAGCATTTTCTAAGTTCTTTTGTTGCTCTTCGAAGCTGTATTTTGCAATTTGTTGGTCAATCGTTTGGAGCTGCTTGTCGAACTCCTTAAGTTGATCTTGAATAGATTCGAGATTATGCGAACTTTTGGTAGTTCTTTCAATCAGACTGTTCTTACTGTCGATGATACTTTGTTTTTGTTTAAGCAGGGAGTTAACCATTCCGTCCATTTTGGATTGATTTTGAAAAGCGGCCTTTGCAGATTTACTTATTGATAATTTGTCTCCATTGCCATTACCACTAGTATTGCTGTTTGATTTCATGGTTTTATCGTTAGTTTGGTGACTAACAGAGACATTAAACCTCGTTCCCATAGATGAGGTCATATTCGTTATGTGCATGGTTCTTTATCCTCCTACGACGATAAGATCTATCTATAATATATCGGCAAATCAGCAGTAATACTTAATAAGGAGAGCTGTTAGCCGCAGCGCTGGTTGATGGATACTTAACGGCTTCTTTGTCCTAATTATCCTGGAATGTTATTCGTTTGCAGCGTGTCTAAAGATTTGATTAGCCTATCTGAACAAAGCCCGGAAGAGGAAGCTGTTTTCGATTCCAGGCTTTTTCATGTCTATTTTCCAGTGAATTTTTGTCGGAAGTGAGAGGGAGAGATGCCTTCTTTTTTGGAGAAGCAGGAAGAGTAGTAAGTAATATGATGGAAGCCAACCTCTTCAGCAATGCGGGCGATGGCCCAGGAAGTCTGAATTAACAGCCGCTTGGATTGTTCTAGACGATAGGACAGGAGATAGGCCATAGGGGTCACACCATATATTTTCAGCATGTTTTTGGCGAGATAGTTGGGATGATAGTTAAGTTCTTTTTGAAGTAAGGAGTTAGTTACATCACGAGTATAATTTTGCCGAATGAACAATTCAATCTTCTCGGCGAGATGAATGGCGGTTGCATCTGATGCCTCGGCGAGATCGCGGTCCAAGAATTGCAGAAACTGTTGAAAGGAGGCTTGGCGCTTCCAGTTGCGCATCGATTGGGGTTCTTGTTCCAGATGGAAAAAGAACTCTAATACCTCCATTGCCTTCTCTGAAATTTTCATATACTTCGGAATAAAAATCGAGCATACATCGCAGTGATTTAAATAAGCTTTTTGTTTATGGCTCTCGATGAGCTCGCTCTGATTTTCCAGACATTCGTTCATATCCTGACACTCGATCCAGCTGCCGAAAGTCTGAAAATGAATCCAGATGATTTCTGTTTCGATAGGACAGGGGGCAAAGCCATAGTGATGGGCATCTGGTCGAAGGATGAGGAATTCTCCTTCCTTTAGCTCCCAGTGCACCTCGTTCTCGGCGATAGGCAACGTACCCTTTTTAACAATGATTAGATCAAATACGCCGATGCAATTACGACTGATATGATAGTCTCCAGCATTGTAGTGAGCACGGCCACAGTCTATGAAATAAGGAATAGGCGGTGTGATAAAGCTAAGAATCGGTGAGTTCATCGCGAGCCTCCAAAAGGTTGTAATTCCTAAAAATCAGGTTGGAATCCATCGTTTTTGCATGAAGTAGATGAAACTAGCCCGCACCTTTCCTAAACTCCGAAGGCGAGCATTTCATCGCTTTGCGGAAAACCTTTATAAAATAGCTTACATTATCAAATCCGACCTCGAATGCGATGTCGGATATTTTTCTTTCACTTTGCTGCAGCAGATCGGCAGCCTGGCGAATCCGGTAAGAGTTGATGTAATCGACTGGCGTTTTACGAGTCATCATTTTGAAGAAGCGGCAGAATTGCCCCTCGCTCATGGGAATAAGCTCTGATAGATCACGGGTACGGATCGGTTCCTGATAGTTATCTTGGATATAAAGGATCACCTTTTTAAGGCGGTTAATCTTGGTAGTATCTGCATCATCCGATTGGCTGCGGTTCTCAAATCGGCCCTCTGCGGTAATCTTGGAAAGCATGATTAGCAAAGTTCCTTTCATAAAGGTCTCAAATCCGGGCATTTTATTAGCGTATGCCTCCATCATTTGCTTCAGATGATGAAGCAGCTCCTGCTGCCAAGGGATAGCGGGTGTAATATGTCTCGGAAAGCTTTGGCGTTTCTCTTGCAGTGGCAAAATCGCGTTTTGCTGGATCGTATCGTACTGGGCGCTAGCCAAAAGATCAGGCAGAAATACAAGCGCACAGAATTTGCAGGGGGTGTCTTCGTTCAGCACATAGGCGGCGTGTATATCGCCAGATTCGATAAATACCGCTTCTCCAGCTCGGAGTGGAAAATATTCTGTGTCTACTTGGAACAGAATTTCTCCTTCTAGTAGCATAAAGAACTCCGCTTCTTCATGCCAATGTGTATCAAGTACATGCGTTCCGGATGGAAGCTCGATCCAATAAGCTGCGAGTGGAAACATACTATCTCCATGAACTCTGTTTTCTTTTAGCAAACTCTGAGTTGTACGGTCCATATAAACGCCTCTTTTCTTAAAAAACATCAAAATAGTGTTATAAATGAGCTATATAGTATTAGTTTTGTTCATTTTTTATCGGTATAATGCAACTATAAACACCAAATTGAAAGGTGGCAAGTACACAATGAAATTTACTGATGGTCTCTGGCTGGTTCGTGATGGTATCACGATTAACGGCGCAGTTCAAAATTATGTTGTAGAAAAGACTCCCGAAGGATTAACAGCAATTACACAAACGACTCCAATCACAGGGCGCGCAGCAACGCTGAATTCAACCCTGCTTACTGTAAAATTCCATTCCCCGCTTCCAGGCGTGGTAGGCATTAAAATTATTCATCATGATGGTGTACAGGAACGTGGTCCGGTTTTCGAACTGACTAAAGGTACTGGCGATCATGTGAAGATTGAAGAAACGGATCTCGAAACCGTGCTGATCAGCGGCGGACTTCGTGTAGTGATTCGCAAAGGCGAACAATGGGCGGTGGATTTCTATCGCGGCGAAGAACGTATTACAGGCAGTGGCTTTAAATCCATGGCTTACATCACCGACCAAGACGGCAACACGTACATGCGTGATGAGCTAGATCTCGGCGTAGGCGAATTCGTATATGGTCTGGGCGAACGTTTTACAGCTTTCGTGAAAAATGGACAAACCGTAGATATCTGGAACAAAGACGGCGGTACTAGCTCCGAGCAAGCTTACAAAAACATTCCTTTCTATGTATCAAGCAAAGGTTATGGAGTATTCGTTAATCATCCGGAATTGGTTTCCTATGAAATCGCTTCAGAAAAAGTGAAAAAGGCCCAATTCAGCGTAGCTGGAGAAAGCTTGGAATACTTCGTGATCGATGGACCTACCATTAAAGACGTTATTAGCAACTATACTGCTCTTACAGGTAAACCAGCGCTTCCACCAGCATGGACTTTTGGCTTGTGGCTGACAACTTCGTTTACTACCAACTATGATGAAGAAACTGTAAATTCCTTCGTAGAAGGTATGGCAGAACGTGATCTGCCGCTGCATGTATTCCACTTTGACTGCTTCTGGATGCGTGAGTATCAATGGACTGATTTTGAATGGGATAAACGTGTATTCCCAGATCCAGAGGGCATGCTGAAACGCCTGAAGGAAAAAGGCCTGAAGATCTGCGTATGGATCAACTCCTATATTGGCCAACGTTCACGCTTGTTTGAAGAAGGCAAGAAAAACGGATACTTGATCAAAAAGCCTAACGGCGACGTTTATCAATGTGACCTGTGGCAAGCGGGTATGGGACTGGTGGATTTCACTAACCCTGCGGCTTGTGAATGGTATGCCGGCTACCTGCGTGATTTGGTAGATATGGGCGTAGACAGCTTTAAGACAGACTTCGGTGAGCGGATTCCTACAGATGTAGTTTATTTCGACGGATCTGATCCGATGAAAATGCACAACTACTACACTCAACTGTACAACAAAGTTGTATTTGAAGTATTGGAAGAGAAGCTTGGCAAGAATGAGGCAGCATTGTTCGCACGTTCTGCAACTGCTGGCGGCCAACAGTTCCCAGTTCACTGGGGCGGAGATTGCTACGCAGATTATGAATCCATGGCAGAAAGCCTTCGTGGCGGTTTGTCCCTAGGTTTGTCCGGTTTCGGTTTCTGGAGTCACGATATCGGTGGTTTCGAGAACACTGCTCCGGCACATGTATTCAAACGCTGGTTAGCTTTTGGACTGTTGTCCAGCCACAGCCGTCTGCACGGCAGCACTTCGTATCGTGTACCTTGGGCGTACGATGATGAAGCTTGTGATGTTACCCGCTTCTTCACGAAGCTTAAATGCAGCTTGATGCCTTACCTGTATGATGTGGCTGGCCAGGCTGCAGAGCATGGCTGGGCTTCTATGCGGGCGATGGTTATGGAATTCCCGGAAGATCCAACATGCGAAGTGCTCGATCGCCAATACATGCTGGGTGATTCCTTGCTCGTAGCGCCTATTTTCCAAGAAAACGGCGAAGTGAAATACTATCTGCCAGCGGGTCGCTGGACACACCTGCTATCTGGTGAAACTGTACAAGGCGGATCATGGCGCAAAGAGAAATATGATTTCTTCAGCTTGCCACTGTTCGTTCGTCAGAACTCCTTGCTGGCAATCGGCAGCATCGACAACAAACCGGATTATGACTTTGCGGATGGCGTGAAATTTGGCCTGTATTCACTTGAAGAAGGTACTACTACTTCTGCAACCGTACGTGATCTTAAAGGTGCTCCTGAATTGACTGTGAAGGCTGCCCGCAAAGGCAACAGCGTAACAGTTACTGCAGAAGGCAGCGGTAAAGAATTCTCGCTTTCCCTTAAAGATCTGGGAGCTATCGCTTCCGTAGAAGGTGCAGAGCAAGTAGATGAGACTACAGTGAAAGTAAACGCAGGTGCAAAATCCGTATCGTTTACCATTAGACTGAAATAAGATGATTTCTTAAAGCATATTGATATAGCCATAACCTCTCTTGTAGACTGGGTGAACGATCTATTCCCTGGTCTATAGGAGAGGTTTTAGTGTTACAATCTTAACTAATAACGGGGGAAACGTTATGAATACTAATTTAATTAAGGGAAGTGGAGTTTTGAATCAGACGGACTATACCTCTGCTACGGTTCTTTCAACCGCCGCTAATTTTATTATGAATAGGCAAGAACCTTTTACACATACCTTCCGGACTTATATTCGGTTACGGGAAAACGGCCCGTTGCAGCTAAAATTTTGGCATAGCAATGCAGTGGATTCCACTTGGGACCAAGGGCTTGAAGCTTCGGGTAGTGAACCTGGGGGCAGTTGGGTGATCGAATCGGCTTTTATCGCTGATGGAGGAACTGAGCCAAACGGAGCTATTATTGAGCATACACAACATGCTGTCACCTTTGAAGGCAATGTCTCCAAACCAGTAGCGGCCGGTGAATGCTTCTGGAGTGATGAGACAAGCATTAATCTACCCGATGGCCATTACTTAGCTTTTACATGGACGATTAAGACAACCGCTGCGGGCAAATCCATTCCTTTCAATGTAGAAGGCATGCTGGCAACCGCTTATGATGCGCCCGGAAATCTGGCTGCACAGGAATCAGCCGATGGATTTACAGAATCCGACAAGCTTCTGGTACTGCCAAGCTATATCGGGTATAAGAAAGCTGTGAATAAGAAGCTAGTATTTTTGGGAGATTCGATTACTCAAGGTGTGCGGACATTAAAGGACGGATACGAATATTGGGCAGCGAGAATTGCGGATGGTCTTGGTGCAGAGATTGGCGTATGGAATCTCGGCTCAGGCTGGGCTAGAGCGTATGATGTGGCTGCGGATGGCCCTTGGCTTCACAAAGCTAAACAGAGTGATGAACTGATGATTGTCCTCGGCGTAAATGATATTGATATTGGCTGCCGCTCTGCAGATGAGTTACTTGGTGATCTGACAACTATTATTGCTAAGATCAAAACAGCAAATGCTGATGCTAGTATTATTCTAAGTACGGTGCCGCCGTTTAATTTTCAGGAGGCAAGAGAAGAAACTTGGCGTAGAGTGAATCATGAAATCCTGACTAACCCACCCGCTGGAGTAGACCGTGTGTTTGATATAGCAAGCCTATTATCGTTGCCTGCACCAGACGATCACCGGATCAGACCGGAATATATGAGTGGACAAGACGACCCGCATCCGAACGGCATAGCCGGTAAGACGGTTGCGGACGCCTTTTTAAACTGGTATTGATCAACTCTTAAATGTGTCCCGGTAGTCCTTAGGTGAAGATCCGACCTGCTTCTTAAACACTTTGCTGAAATATTTAACATCATGAAAACCGACCATTTCGGAGATTTGGGCCAGCTTCAGACGAGGATTCTGCAATAGCAGCTTAGCTTTATCTATTCGGATATTAACAATAAAGTCGGAAAAGTTAATACCGTATTCCTGTTTGAATCGGCGGGAAATATATTCACGGCTAACAAAAAACTTTCCGGCCACTTCCTGTAAGGACAGGTCGGAAGCATAATTAAGCTCGATATATTTGACGATATCATGCATCGGATTACGTTCTTTAGCTTGTTTCAGGGCGATTACTTCGGCCAGCTCCTGCATTAGGGTATACGACCAGTCACGCCAAGCGAATAAGGAGAACGAGTAACCGTTCGTATAAGGAGCTGGGTGAAGCTGGTCGGCCTGTTCAAGCTCGGCCAGTGCACCTTCAGCTTCAGGGCCTAACATTTCCCGTACCAGCTGGGAACGAAATAGTAGAGCATCATTTTTCCATGAGTTTAGGATTTCTGGTGTCACAACTCCGCCTCGGCTAAGCTCATCCACCCAGTGCTGCGCAGCTGTTGATAATATCTCTGGACTTCCGCTGATGACTGCCATTTTCCAATCTTCCTTGACGTCAGCAAAGTTCGTTGTTGATACATTACCGCGAACCTCTGCTTTGGCGATCTCTTTACGATCTCTGAATTCTTCGGAGGAAGAGGAGAAATGGCAGTAATCCTCATGAATTAATAAGTTTCGGCGCTGTAATGCCTCTGCCACCTCTGCACGCTGATAAGGTAACTGCTTAGGTAAGTTGCCGATGCTGCTGATTCCAAAATGCATTCGGACCTGCAAGGTAGAGTAGATGCCATGATTGATTCTGCCTATTAGCTCGACCACAGAGGTCTGAATATCCCACAGAATAATTGCAATCTCCGGAGGACCTCCCCAATAACGAAAAGCAACACCCTTATGCGGACTGTGCAAAAATTCATTACAAATGTTGACGATAGCGTAGTTCATTAACTCGGTGTCTCCGCCAAAACGTTTAATCAACGGATTGTTACCCGCATCTGTCTGCACCAATATTAACCGAGCGGAATGGATGTTTTCCGGAATGATACCATCACTGCATAACCTCCGCAAAGATAAATCAGAATTGATCGGATCATCAATTAGTGCGGATAATAGCTTTTCCCCATAAATGGGCTTGAACTCATTAAGCTGAATACTCTGTTTCTGCCGCTCGCTTCGGTCATCTTCTTCTGAGCGCCAGGCTGCAACTGCTTTAGCTACCGCTACATTGATTGCCTCGGCTTCGATGGGCTTCAGGATATAATCAATCCCGCCATGCCGCACAGTCTGACGTACGAACTCAAAATCATTATGTCCGCTGACTACAATAAACTTAGTGTTGCCGGCGAATTCGTTCACCCAGGTCATTAACTCTATCCCATTACCTGATTCCATCATCATATCCATAATGACTAATGCTGGTTTAGCCTGCCGGATGATCTCGATGGCTTCATTTCCATTTCCGGCTTCCAGAACTTCATCTATTTGATGGGCGTCCCAGTCGACAAGCAGTCTGACTGCCTTTCTAACTCTTGCCTCGTCATCAACAATCAACGCCTTCATATCTTTTCACGCTCCGCTATAATTTCAATTTCCAATTTCACTACTACTCCACCCGCTCTAAGGTTATCAACAGTTAAAGTGGCACTATCTCCGCACACAAACTTGAGTCGAGCCAGAACGTTCGGCAGACCAATACCTGATCCTGTAGCTTCCTTGGTTTGCTCTGTATTTCTTAATAAATCTATATCTGTTCTAGTAGGATGCTGTAGCTTCTGCTTTAAAAGATCTAACTTCGCTGAAGGGATCGCATTTCCGTTATTTTGGATACAGATTTCCATCCGGTTGTCATCCACTCTTGCTGCGGTGATTTCAATGAATCCGTCACTGCGGGAAAGATTAAAGCCGTGTTTGAAATAATTTTCTACAATAGGCTGTAAAATCATTTTCGGCATAAACGTCTCTAAAAGTGATTCCTCCATATCGTAGCGGAAACTGAACTTATTTTCAAAACGTTCCTTTTGCAGTTCAATGTAGGCTTTGACATGATCCAGCTCATCCTTAACAGTTACGATCTTCTCCTCATTGTACATGCTGTAGCGCATCATTTTGGCTAGAGCTGAAAGAAGTGAGTAAATTTGGGGCACTTTAAGCTCTAAGGCCAGCGTGCCAATGATTTGCAACGTGTTATTCAGAAAATGCGGGTTGATTTGTGCTTGCAGAGCCCGCAGTTCATTGGTTTTATTGGACAATTCCAGCTTGTACTCCCTTAGGATCAGGTTGTTGATCGTGTCCATCATACTGCGGAATCGCTCGGTAACCACGCCAATCTCATCTTTGCCCATAGGTTGAATTTCAACATCAAGATTACCGGTCTGCACCTGATTCATGTAACGAGTCAACTGCTTGATAGGAGCCGTGATTCGAAAAGAGATCAGGGTCGTTAACGTGGCAATTGTAATCAAAAGTAGAACAAGGAGGATTATATTGATCGCTGCCGCCTCATTGGCTTCCCGGAAGAGATAGGACGTAGGAATCTGCTTCACGAGGGTCCAATTTAAACCTTGGGTTTCGATTCTCTGGTAAATAAACACAGCATCTTCCTCTTCAAAATACCCTTGGGAGCTTTGATTGGTAGCGATTTGCTTGTTGTACCAGGAGGCATGTAGACGCTTGCCGTATTCCTCACTGTTGCTTCCGTATACAATCTTGCCATCGCCATCCAGCAGCCAAATGTTTTCCTGTTTCTGATCATATAACTGACTGACGATGTCGGTAAGAGCCGTTAGCTTAACATCGATCGACAGGAAGCCGATTGGAGTGGTAGTTGGAATCCTTTCAATTCGTCTATGCAATGTGAACACAGGTTCCGGTATGAGTTGCGGGATAGGTGAAGTTAGGCCGTAGCTGTGACTTATATGTGTACTTTGTATAACCACAGGAGAACTGCTAGTGATGTCTGAGTCGGCATAGGGAGGAATACCCTGCCAACGTTTGGGTGTATTCTGGGTGAGCAAAGTGGCTTTTCTATCCTTGGCACCGTACAGATACACCTGGGATATATCTGGCATGGATGAAGAAATGTAATTTAGAGAAGAATAAATTCGTGTATTTGCTGCCATATCCTCATATCCCGCTTCGAGCAGTCTGTAGAAATCTGAATCTGAATAAACGATAAGGGAGAGACGATTGATCTCCTGAATCAGACTTTCGATGTTTCTATTGCCTTGAAAGAGGAGGTTCGTATTCTCGTCTACTGCCCTTGTTCTTAGGGATTGAGTGCTATAGTGATAGCTAATAAACATGGTGGCCATAATACAAATTAACGTTGGCAGTAGGATAAAAACGATCAATTTTGTGCGAATCGTGTTCCATTTCATCGAAATTTGTCACATCCGATCAATATTTTACACCTGAAAGATCACTTTAGTAGGTGTGAGGTACCCTGAAAAAAACAGATAATATGTGTATAAAGCATAAACAAGTAAGTGAGCAAAAGAAAGGGGGGGGCAATAAATGCGCGGCACTAAGTTGTCCCAGTTAGGTCAACAGCTTTTTTTCGTTGGTCCGGCAGTTTTGTTTTTTACCTTAATAACGATTATCCCATTTTTGATGGGGATGTATTACTCTTTCACAGATTGGAACGGTGTATCCGGTAATGTAAGTTGGGTCGGATTTCAAAACTTTTCCACTATTTTCTCAAATGACCCTGACTTCTGGTCTTCCTTTTGGTTTACGGTAAGATTTACGGTGTTAGGTGTGATTTTGACTAACGTGGTAGGCTTCTTCTTGGCTTATCTGTTAACTAAACCTTTAAAGACACGTAACATGCTTCGGACCATTTTCTTTATGCCGAACGTGATCGGGGGATTGTTGCTTGGTTTCATCTGGCAATTTATCTTCATCAAAGGGTTCGCCACTATGGGCGACCTTACAGGATGGTCCTTCTTTAATCTTCCTTGGCTCGGTGATGCCACAACAGGATTCTGGGCGATTGTAATGGTCTTTGTTTGGCAGTCTTCCGGTTATCTAATGGTTATCTACATTGCCTCGTTGAGTAACGTATCTAAAGAAGTACTAGAAGCGGCTGATATTGATGGGGCTTCCCGTTGGCAGGTGCTACGCAATATCGTAGTTCCACTAATTATGCCTGCTGTAACTATCGGATTATTCTTGGCCATTTCCTGGTCATTCAAAATGTTTGACCTTAACTTGTCCTTGACGAAGGGCGGACCGTTCAAATCGACAGAATCCGTTGCTATGAATATTTACAATGAAGCCTTCCTGAACAATCGTTACGGGCTGGGTACTGCAAAAGCGCTGCTGTTCTTTGTAATTGTAGCCATCATTACTCTGATTCAGGTCCGTATCACGAAGAGCAAGGAGGTTGAAGCGTAATGAAACCTACAGAAAAAAAGAGATGGAATATTGGCACGGAAGTGATAATGATCCTCCTGGCCCTGCTCTTTCTCTCTCCATTCTATTTCTTGCTCGCAAACTCGGTGAAATCCTTCGGTGAAATTCTGAGTGATGCGGCAAGCTGGCCAAAAGTATTTATGTGGTCGAACTATTCAACCGCTTGGAAATTAGCCCGTTTCGGTGAAGCTTTCCGAAACTCGGTTATTATCACAGTTATCAGTGTTATTCTAATCTCTCTGTTCAGTGCGATGGCATCCTATCGTATGGTTCGGGCGAATACGAAATTCAATCAGTTCTTGCTGCTTATATTTGTAGCGGCAATGGTAGTTCCGTTTCAAACGATCATGATTCCAATTCTGAAGGTCGTAAATGTTATTGGAGTAAACAACTCTTTCCTTGGTTTGATTATCACGAATCTAGGGATCAGTGTTCCGATGGCGATCTTCCTGTTCCACGGCTTTATCAAGTCCGTTCCTCTTGAAATTGAAGAGGCGGCTACAGTAGATGGATGTAATCCTATTACCGTGTTCTTCCGTATTGTGCTTCCTTTGCTGAAGCCAATGGTGATGACAACAATCGTGCTAAACGCACTTGGAATATGGAATGACTATCTGTTGCCATCCTTGATTCTTCAGGCACCAGAGCTTCGGACCATTCCACTGGCGACTTTCTCCTTCTTTGGTCAATACACCAAACAATGGGATATGGCACTTCCGGCTCTCGTAATCGGGGTCGCACCAATTATCATTTTCTACCTGTTTATGCAACGTTACATTGTTGAGGGAATAGCGGCTGGCTCGGTGAAAGGTTAACACCGAGCCCTCCGTTCCAAATATTTTTTAAGCAGTCCACTATTTTAAGGGGGAATATATAATGAAGAAGAAACACTCCGCAGTTGCTCTATCAGCAGTAATGGCAATGAGTTTAGCTCTAACAGCATGTGGTGGTAATAATAACGCTTCTAGTAACTCACAAAATGGAAGCGCTGGCACAAATTCAGGTGAAGTGAAGACCGTAAAGATCTTCCAATTCAAAACTGAAATCGTAGAAGGCCTCAATGAGCTTAAGGTTGAATTCGAAAAAGAATACCCTAACATCAAGCTGGATATCCAAACAGTTGGTGGTGGTGCGGACTACGCAGCAGCATTGAAAACTAAATTCGCTTCCGGCGATGCGCCTGATATTTTCTCCAATGGTGGATATGCAGAAATGGAACTTTGGGGAGACAAGATGGAAGATCTGTCCGACCAACCTTGGGTAAAAGATCTGATTCCTATGGCTGCAGAGCCTATGACTAAAGATGGCAAAGTATATGGTATGGCAATGAACCTTGAGGGTATCGGTATTGTGTATAACAAGGACTTGTTCGCTAAAGCGGGAATCACTGAAACTCCAAAAACATTGTCACAGCTTGAAGAAGCAGCTAAAAAGCTGCAAGCTATCGACGTAACTCCTTTTGGTAATGCATATCAGGAATGGTGGCTGCTGGGTAACCAAGGGATCAGTGTAGCCTTTGCACAACAAGATAATGTAGATGAATTCATCAAAGGTTTGAATGAAGGAACTGGTACAATTGTAGGAAATAAAACGTTTGAAGAGTGGAGCAAGTATCTCAAACTGACTTTACAATACGGTCAAAAGAATCCTTTGACCACAGATGCTAACACCCACCTGGCAATGTTCGCAAAAGGCGAAACTGCAATGATGCAAGAAGGTAACTGGGCACAAACTCTTGTTGATAACATCACTCCTGATATGAACATTGGTATGTTCCCTATGCCAATCAATGAAGATGCTGAGAAGAATGACAAAATGACTGTTGGTATCCCTGCGAACCTTGTAGTCAACAAAGAATCCGGTTCTAAAGAAGAAGCAAAAACTTTCTTGAACTGGTTGGTAACTTCCGATATGGGTAAAGAGTACATCGTTAAAAAATGGAAATTCATCCCTGCTTTGTCCACAATCGAAGCAACACCTGAAGACATCGGTATGCTTGGAGCAGACGTATGGAACTATGTAAAAGAAAACAAAGTTTATGGCCTGCAATCCTCCAAATTCCCTGATGGTGTAACGCAAGAATTTGCCAGCGTGATCCAACAGTTCATCGCTGACAAGGTTGACGTTAACGGCTGGATGACTGGTATGCAAGCTGCATGGGACAAGCTTAAAAAATAAGTAAAGCACATTTATAGAGAAGATTTAATGGATATTAGTGGTTAACAGAAGCGCTCTCCGTATACCTCATCAATTTGAGACGGGGAGCGCTTTTTTTGGGAAACAGGGCTGAATATCAAGGGATGGGGAGAAGCGCCAATGAAACGATATGATCATGTTCAGATGGGTGTGGACTATTACCCGGAGCATTGGGATGAATCCATGTGGGAACCAGATATCAAGTTGATGAAAGAAACAGGTGTTAAAGTAGTCCGGGTTGCTGAGTTCGCATGGAGTCGACTGGAGCCAACTGAGGGGAATTACCAGTTCGAGTGGCTGGACCGCGCGCTGAACCTTTTTCATCAATATGATCTGCAGGTTGTGATGGGTACGCCAACAGCTACACCGCCAAGATGGTTAACGACGAAATTTCCGGATGTGCTTCCGGTGTTTGCTAATGGAGAGACCTTTCACCCGGGGGTACGTGGACACCGCTGCTATAACAGCACATCACTGCGTGAGTATGGCAGCCGTATTATTCTGCGTCTTGCCGAGCGTTACAGTGAACACCCGGCTGTCATAGGCTGGCAGACTGATAATGAATTTGGCATGTTGGATTGTCATTGTGACGCTTGTAATACTGCTTTTCGAGCATGGGTACAAGCTAAATACGGAACACTGGATGAGGTCAATGCAGAATGGGGAACCGTAGTTTGGAGCGGGGAGTACAGCGATTGGAATGAGCTTACCGTGCCGCTGGGCGGATCACCTCATCAGAATCCATCTTTTCTGCTGGATTTTCAGCGGTTTCAGTGGGATTCGGTGGTAGCGTTTCAGACGGCGCAGATCAATATTTTGCGTATGATTTGTCCAGAGCATTTCATAACCCATAACTTTCACAGCTATCCGCAGCGTCTCGATATGTACGCAGTGGGTGCAGATCTGGATGTGGCTGCGTTTGATTATTATCCGAATACTTCGCCAACCAAACAAGAGACGACGCCTTATAGCGGAGCGCTTTCATTGGACGTAACCCGTGGCATTAAACGTCAAAACTTCTGGATTATGGAGCAGCTGAGTGGATCGCCGGGTTGTTGGATGCCGATGTGGCGAACCCCTTATCCAGGACTGATTCGTGCCTATGCATGGCAGGCGATTGCTAGAGGTGCGGATACGGTTGTTCATTTTCGCTGGAGAAGTGCAATTTCAGGAGCAGAACAATTCTGGCACGGGCTGATTGACCACAGCAATGTTCCGGGACGCAGATTAGCGGAGTTCACGCAGCTATGTCATGAGGTTAATAGGCTGAGCGACAAGCTCCAAGGAACGATGCTGAAAAACGAAGTGGCTATCCTCCATTCCCATGAAGAGAAGGCCGCACTGGATATTCAGCCGCAGGCAGAGGGCTTTGATTATTATGAGAACATTAAGCAGATTCACCGGGCGGTAACCAAGCTTGGCATCGGCTGCGATGTTATCGACCTCAGACAACCGCTTGATGGATATAAAGTAGTGATCGCTCCGAATTTATATTTGCTGGATGAGGAGATCGTACGTAATCTGGAGGATTTTGCCCTCGCTGGCGGGACCTTGCTGATCACCAACCGTAGTGGTGTCAAAAATATAAACAACATCGCAGTCATGCAACCGCTGCCCGGGCAGCTGAGCTACTGTACCGGCGTTGAAGTGCTGGAGTATGATCCGATTGGCGCTGAAACACATGCCATCATGGATGCGGAGGGTAACCAATACGAATGTACGCAGTGGTGCGACATCCTCCGGCCGGTAGTGGCCCAGCCGATTGCTTGGTATGGTGATGATTTCTATCGCGGCACACCCGCTGTAACTGTTAATTCCTTCGGTAAAGGTCAGGTTTATTACTTCGGAACTCATGCGGAAGAGAAGTACTGGTCAGTTCTATTAGAGAACCTGGCTAAGGAAAAAGGGTTGTTACGCTTTGAAGGATTGCCAAACGGAGTACAAGCCTCCGTGCGGACTGGAGATCAGGGAAGCTTCTTGTTCCTGCTTAACCTGAGCCGCGAGTTGGTGATCGTTCCGTTGCCACGAGAATACAGCAGCCTGCTGGATAATAAGATTCGATCGGGAGAGCTCCAGCTCGAGCCGTATGGCGTAGAGGTGCTGGAGATTTGAGTGGTTTTGAGTAAAGAGGTATTGAAGTGGGTTTGGGAGTGTGGCAGGAGAGAGGAAAGTGGAGTGAGGGATGTGTGGAGTAAGGTGAAGTGAGGTTGGTGAAGATGGAGCGAGGGATGTGTGGAGTAAGGGAAGAGCGGTGTAGGGGAATGTGTGGAGTAGGAATAGTGAAGTAAGTGGAAGTGTGGAGTAAAAAATGAGTGGAGTAGGGCATGCAGAAACTTTAACAGAAGCACAACAGAAAATAGTTGCACTTCGTACACTTATTTGAAGTGTTGGAGTGTTTAATTGGTTTTAGTTGCACTTTGTGCAGCTAAAAATCGGCTTATCCCGCTGCAAGGCCATTTTCCGAGAATATAGTTGCACAGAATACACTTATATGGATAATTTCTGCCGTGCAGGCTATTTTAAGTGTACAAAGTGCAATTATTTCGTTTGACTTACTCATACTGAACTGAAGAGAGCTGCACAATGGACTCCATCATGATCAGATTTCCACATGGACTCCAACATGATCAGATTTCCACATGGGCTCCAACATGATCAGATTTCCGCATGGGCTCCAACATGATCAGATTTCCGCATGGACTCCATCATGATCAGATTTCCACATAGACTCCTATCATGTACAGATCTACACGATCCAGCACAGAGGTGCCGCACACTCGCAGCCAAATGAACCCAGCCAACGTACCGTACCGCACTTCACCGTACCGCCCATTTCTACACAATAGTAGCGCATACCATACTCTTACTACGTTCTAGCCGCATATTCTCAGCGAGCAATTTTTCCACAGTGGGCGGGACATTTTTAATGCAGGCGTCTAAATTGCTCCGGCGTAGTCCCGGATTGCTTGCGAAATGTGGCTACATAGTGGCTGACATCGCGGAAGCCGACTAGCTGGGAGATAGCTTTTACCGTAAGATCGGGTTGGCTTACGAGCATTTCTTTGCTTTTGCGGATGCGTAAACGTACGAAGTAGGCATAAGGCGAGAGTCCGAAAGTTTGGACGAATAGGTTGTTAAGATAGCGCCCAGATACCCCTAGTTCATCGGCTAGATCGTTCAGTCCGAGATCAGGATCGCCATAATGGCTGTCCATCCATTTTAGCAGTGGCTGCAGCTTATCTACATTGCGGGAAATCGCCGTATTGTTATGAAGCTGGCCATATTTACTCAAAGTAAGCAAAAAACGATAAGCATCTGTGGAGGCGCCGAGACCAAACATATCCTGGTAGGCATCATGACGATCCAGCATTTCCTTCAGCAGATTGGGGAGAGGCGCTTCATTTTCCCAACGGTAAAAAGAATTACTATTCATCCCAAGCGTCTCCAAAATAGATTGTACCGAATCGCCACCGAACGTTAGATAATAGGTGCCCCAGTTTTTGGTGGAAGCCTCATAACGATGGGGTGTATAAGGAAGTAGTAATACGCCGCTGCCTTCGGGCAGGGAAAAGGTTTTATTATCAAAATGGATGATCCCTTCACCTTCTGAGGTCTGAAGCCAATGATACGTGTCATAGCCATCGGGGCGGGATACTTTTTCCTGATCATGATTGTGCCCCATACTGTCTAAAGTGATTGGCAAGTGCTGTCCACCTTCATGGACGAATACGATCCTGCGATGCATGATTTCGGACAATGTTATCCTCTCCTGTTAGTTCTATATTCTTATATGTATGAGATATTATTTTATATTTAAAGGGCAACCTTAACCATTTACAATAGATATATAATTATACTATAAAGGGTGTGCGAAGTGTGATTAACGATAAATTACCTAAAATTTGGTACGGTGGAGATTACAATCCGGAGCAATGGGATGCGCCTGTATGGGCTGAGGATGAACGGATGTTCAAGCTGGCGGGAATTGATGTTGCCACAATTAATGTGTTTTCCTGGGCTTTAATCCAACCTTCCGAAGATACTTATGATTTCTCCTCATTGGATGAATTAATGGATAGACTATATAAAAATGGAACTTATGTATGTCTAGCTACAGGAACAGGAGCGCATCCAGCTTGGATGGCTCACCGATATCCTGAAGTGACACGTGTCGATGTCCAGGGCAGAAAACGTAAGTTCGGTGGACGTCATAACTCCAATCCGAACAGTTCAGTTTACCGCAAGTATGCAGCGAAGCTGGCTGGTAAGCTGGCAGAACGCTACAAGGATCATCCGGCACTGGTAGCTTGGCATATTTCTAATGAATATGGTGGCTATGATTATTCCGAACAGTCCGCTGCTGCCTTCCGTGTCTGGTTGAAGGAGCGTTATGGTTCGCTGGATGCTTTGAACAAGGCTTGGAATACACGCTTTTGGGGACATACGTTTTATGATTGGGAAGAAATTGTGGTGCCAAATGAGCTGAGTGAAGAATGGAACGGTAACCGTACCAACTTCCAAGGGATCTCGTTGGACTATCGCCGTTTTATGTCTTATAGCTTGCTCGAATGTTACAAAATCGAATATGAAGCGATCAAAGAACACAGCACCAACGTACCAGTTACAACGAACCTGATGGGCTTTTATCCGGAGCTGGATTATTTTGAGTGGGCCAAGCATATGGATGTAATTTCTTGGGACAACTATCCTTCACTGGACACACCGGTCAGCTTTACAGCAATGACACATGATCTTATGCGTGGATTAAAAAATGGCCAACCGTTCATGCTGATGGAGCAAACACCGAGCCAGCAGAACTGGCAACCGTACAACTCTTTGAAACGTCCGGGCGTTATGCGCCTATGGAGTTACCAGGCTGTAGCGCGTGGTGCAGATACTGTGTTGTTCTTCCAGCTGCGTCGTTCGATAGGGGCTTGTGAAAAGTATCATGGAGCGGTAATTGAGCATGTGGGTCATGAACACACACGGGTATTCCGTGAATGTGCTGAGCTGGGCAAAGAGCTGGAGCAGCTTGGAGATCAATTACTGGATGCGCGCAGTGCAGCTAAAGTAGGGATCATCTACGATTGGGAAAATCGTTGGGCACTTGATCTATCAAGCGGTCCGTCGGTTGCCTTGGATTACGTGAATGAAGTCCACAAATATTATGATGCGCTGTATCAGCAAAATATCGAAGCCGACATGATCGGGGTCGAAGAGAACCTGTCCAAGTATGAAATTGTTATCGCACCCGTAATGTACATGGTCAAGCCAGGTTTTGCAGAGAAGGTTGAAGCCTTTGTAAAAGCGGGCGGCACATTCATTACGACTTATTTCAGCGGTATTGTTAATGAGAACGACCTTGTAACGGTTGGAGGTTATCCAGGCGAGTTGCGTAAAGTACTTGGAATTTGGGCAGAGGAAATCGATGCATTACTGCCAGGTATGAGCAATGAGCTCGTGCTGGATAAAACGTGGGGTAGCTTGAGTGGTTCTTATAAATGTGATCTGCTCTGCGATCTGATCCATGCCGAAGGGGCAGAAGTTTTGGCAGAGTACGGTTCTGATTTCTATAAAGGAATGCCTGCACTGACTGTGAATAAATTTGGCGAAGGTAAAGCTTATTATGTGGCGACTAGCCCAGAAGCTGGATTCCTGCAAGGTTTCCTAGCGAATCTGTGTGCCGAAAAGAACATTCAGCCGCTGGTAACTGCACCGGAAGGTATCGAATCTGTTCAACGTGTGAAGGATGGCGTATCTTACCTGTTCTTGCTGAACCACACCGCTGGTGATTTAAGCGCCGATATTGGGGCGGCTGAGCGTACTGATCTACTGACAGGTAATGTAATTAGCGGTTCAGCTGTTGTGCCGGGTCGCGGAGTATTGATTTTGTCGGATAAAAAATAGTTGAGTCTCGTCTAACCTATATAAATTTGAAATCCCCACTACAAAACGCTTTTATGAAGCTGATCGTAGGTGGGGATTTTTTCTGTTATCTTTTGGTGTTTCAGTCGCTGCTCATTTTGCCTTCAGCCGTACCCATTGGGTTTCCGCTGCTTAAAGTAATGCTCTCCGCCAAAGTGGAATCGGATTTCAGCGTATATTGGATAATGTCATCAGCTTTCAGGTCAGCTAAGCTGATCGTGTTCTCCTGACGTGTGCCATTGTCGGAGGTCACCGTTACAATTTTGGTATCAGCATCAATTGTAATATCTGTGGTTTGCTCGGAGAAGGTTTGCTGCATCCCACCGCCCTGTGGTCCACCACCTTGTCCACCGCCGTCAGGGCCACCTCCTTCCGGCATTCCCCCCTCTGGAGGTGTACCGTTTTCTGAGCCTTGATCACCTTCGGATCTTTCCGGTGGAGTACCGGCCTGACCATTTTGCATATCGGCTCCAGCCGTACCTCCAGTGCCTTGTGCAGGCGGGGAAGGCATTTCTGACGTATAGATTGTAATCGTGTTGTCGCTAATACTCTTAATCTTGCCGAAATTCATGGACATGTCGGGTCTGCCGTTTTGTTGATTGTCGTTTCCTTGAGATTGCTGTGCATCAGTGTTATCTGCGGGTGCCGTCTTCGCTTGGTTATTGGCAACTGCTGTTCCTTCGGCCTCCGAATTCGTGCTGCAGCCAGCCAATAGTAGAGAAGCGAGTAGACTTCCTGAGATCATAATCGGTATTAATTTCTTCATTTATTTTCTCTCCTTAATAGTTTTAGATTGATTAGGAGAAATATATCAGACGGTTCTGAAAGGTTGCTTAAGATCAGCTGAAAGTTTGCCTAAAGAAATAGATCAAGGAAATGCTATATAATAATCATATAAGTGGGATAAAACTCTACAAAGGTAAGTCATGGTAAGACATAACCAACGTTCAGGAAAGAGGCAGTACATGAAGAATTTACTCGTAACAGGCTACCGTGCGCATGAGCTCGGTATTTTTGACAATAAACATCCGGGAATTCCTTATATCAAAAAGGCGCTGTCTAACAGATTAAAGCCGCTAATTGAAGAAGGCGTCGAATGGATTATTACCCCTGGCCAGTATGGTGTCGATCTTTGGGCTTGTGAGGTGGTAAGTGAACTCAAGACTCAATATCCTGAATTGAAATTAGGGATCATTACGGCGCATACTGGACAGGAAGAGAAGTGGAAGGAAGAGAAGCAGGAGGAATACCGACGTATTATTGCGGGTGCGGACTTTTGCAGGGCGGTCAGTAATGCCCCTTATGACGGCAGCTGGCAGTTCCGGGCCAGAGATGACTTGTTGTTCCGCAAAAGTGACGGGATATTGCTCTTTTATGATGAGGATGCGGCGGAAGGCAGCCCGAAGTTTTTTAAAGAACGAGCGCTGAAGCTGCATGCAGAGGGGGACTACGAGCTGTTTCTTATTCATTCTGATGAGATTCAAAATATTGCCGATGAAGAAAATCAGCGAGATTATGAATAAAGCTACGAACGAAGACATCGCGAAATAAAAAAGCCCGAATCGGCATTGGGAAATCACCGTTACGGGCTTTAGTTTCTATTTGAACGAGAGGTGGAGAATAGGATGAGTGAGGTCAATCAAGCAGATATTTGTTATGTTATTTTGCTTAGCCCGACGAATCAAGACCGTAGAGACATGGAGATTATTCGTGGTCATGTTAAGCATTTACAAGAGCTGGACCGTAAAGGACAATTAGTGCTGTGTGGTCCATTTAGTGATTGTCCTGGCGGCATGGTTATTGTAAAAGCGAACTCACGCGAAGAAGCCGTTCTCCTTGCCGAAAAAGATCCTTACGTGCTGTCTGGCATTCGTAGCTATGAAGTGCGTACATGGAGTCTGTCCCATGAGGGAAACAGGCATTTAGGTATTGTTCCACTCCAGGAATAGGTTTAATCAAATGAAGCTTTTTAGCGAAGGTGCTTTTCGCACCTTGTAATGCTGCTCATAAGCATAGGCTAGCTTGATAAGCGTGGGCTCCTGATAAGCTTTTGCTGAGAAGGTTACACCAAAGGGAGCACCGGCCGACGTGTACCCAGAAGGAACGACGAGGGACGGATATCCTGCTCTGGAAGTAATTCTGGCGCCAAAATCGGCAGGGAACAGCAGGGCATCCAGATTGTATTCTTTCATAGTGGCATCGATGCCTTCTTCCTTGCACAGCTTCAGGTCAGTCGCACGATGGCGTAAATATTGAGCTTCGCTTTGTGTGCCGGAGGAGGTATATTCCGCATCTATTAACGTAGCTTGACCAAATCTCAAAGTCTCCACAGGGTGTGCATGATTAAAATCAATAATATCCTTCAAGGTTCGCATAGGTGCTCCGGGGCTCAAATGAGATAAATAAGCATTCAGTGCTGTTTTGAATTCGTTTAATACCACCGAAGAGTAACTAATTTCGCGGGCGGTTTTAATATCCGCGGGATCAATGATGGTTGCTCCAAGCTCTCTCATCCTGTTGACGGAAGCGTTGAACAAGGCAAGCTGCTCATCTGTTAGCTCCTCAAAATAATAATCACGTGGTATCCCAATTCTAGCTCCCTGCAAACCATTCGGATCAAGGAATACAGTATAATCCCCGTGGACTTTACCTGTATTTGTTCCCATCGCTGCATCGTGCTGATCATTGCCCAGCATGGCGTTTAGTAGCAACACGGCATCATGAACGGTTCTAGCCATAGGCCCTGCGGTGTCTTGTGTATTGGAGAGCGGCAGGATTCCTGAACGGCTGAGCAGCCCCACGGTTGGCTTAATGCCGATGATGGAGCCCAAATTACCGGGATTAAGAATCGATCCTGAAGTTTCTGTGCCAACAGAGACCGTACAGAAATTACAAGCGACAGCTACTGCTGAACCCGCACTAGAGCCGCCGGTTGGCGTAGAAATATTGTAGGGGTTAAGGACTTGCCCGCCGCGGGAGCTGTAACCGGAGGGCATGCCGTTCGTCATAAAATTGGCGAATTCGGTCATATTGGCTTTACCCATAATAATGGCTCCGGCTTCACGCAGCTTGGTAACTATAAACGCATCTTCCCCGGCAAAAGAATTCGCCAAAGCCAGCGAACCCGCACTTGTATGCATTTTGTCCCCAGTATTGATGTTATCTTTCAACAACACAGGTATCCCGTGCAGCGGGCCGCGAGGGCCATTAATTGCCCGTTCCACATCCAGAGATTCTGCGATAAACAACGCATCAGGATTAATCTCCAGTACAGAGTTAATCGTCAGGCCGTTTTTGTCGTGATCAGCAATACGTTCATAATACATGAGAACTAGTTGTTTTGACGTAATTTCTCCGGCTTCTAATGCAGCTTGGATGTCCGGTATGGTGGCCTCTACGATTTCAAAACTCATATGCGTTCACGCTTCTTTCCCTCTAGGATATGGCTTCTCCTTCATCTAACCATAATTTGGGTGTTGTTGGTAGTTTTCTTTTTAGACTTACATTTTGATTGGCCATTTGATATATTCAGGTGTGCATTGTAATTTTTTTATTTTTCTAGATTAGGAGCTAAATTAAGAACATGAAAAACCACAACTTTGCTTCAAAAATTATCACTTTTTTTGTGGTGATGATAAGTTTTGCTGTTTTATTTTCAAGTCAAGCCTTTGCGGACGACAGTGATCTCAAATGTTATTTGGACGGTAAGCAATTACATTTTAATGTAAGTCCTATCCTGAAAGATGGAGTTACATATGTACCCATGCGGTCGATATTTGAAGCTTTAGGCGCAACTATAAAATGGGATAATCATGCGAAGTCGGTCTCAGCGGTTAAAGGGGATATTAACATTTTTTATCTGGTCAAAGAAGGAAGAGTAATTGTAAACGCCAAAGAGAATGAGCATGTCTTAAAGGGTATCAATTTTCAAAATAATACACTCGTCCCTCTAAGATTTATTAGCGAAGTGTTGGGTAGTAGTGTCACTTGGGATGAAGGTGCAAAATCTATTTACATAACCTCACCAGTTGCCGAGGAGAAGCTTATTGCTCCGGTTAACAGAACAATTTCAGTAGGAAGTCAAGAGCAATCAAAATCGTTATCAGATGAGAGAAACAGGTTTGTTATAAACGTAAAGCACTACGGTATTAAAAATAATCAGTTGTATAGCTTGCTCGAATTTTCTAACATGGATAATAAAGACATCTCAATAAATTTTAAGCCCGGTGATCAAAAAATCATAAAGACGTTCTCAAAGGAAAAGGATCCCATGCCGACTCTGAAAATTGAAAATTGTACGGAAGTAACCCATAAAGTAGTTATCGATAATATTGGCGGGAATATATATAAAATCCCGGAATTTTCAGTTAATCAGGCGTGTGTCAGTTCCAACCAATCCCAACAAGATGCGCTTGATGTATGGCGGAACAACAATTCCGGCCTCTCGGAATTAGGCAGTAACCTCGTGTCTGTCCGTAAATATATTCAAGATCAGACGGGTGGGCTGCAAAACTTTGTGATCCCAGCCAATAAAGCTGAACAGCTGATCTTGGTCGCCCCAGTTGGAGGGAAGGATAGGTTGGTTGTGGAGGGCAGTTATTTTGTAGGAGGTCTATCAAATAAGACTATAGAATTCCAACTAGATTATGAAGTGGTTTCCGAGCTCGATTTGGGTATTTATAGTTACATATATACGGAACCTGTATATTAAGGATCGTTTTATTAGAAAAGAGGTGTCCGAACGGCCAAAATAAATGGCTGCTCAGACACCTCTTTTATTGTTAGTGTGTAGATTAAAGTCTGACAATTACTCCTGTGCTGCTGTAAACCCCTCTTCCGCTAAATATTCTTTAGCTTCCTCAAGCGTTTCAAACGCCATCTCCAGATTGAGGTCGGCATAGACATACCATAAATCATCCTCAAGCTTTAGGGTTAGGGTATGGCCCTCATCATTAGTCCAGAGTGTATCGGCAGTTGCCGCAGCCTTTTTCTTTCTTTTGCTGGCTACAGGAGCATCAGGAATGTAAATAGACAGTGAGGTGATGGAGGCATCCAGCAAACTCCGCAGCTCGGATTCCGAGTAGTCGCGAATATTCACGAAGCCCTTATCGTCTGTCTCGTAGCCCCGCAGTAAGCCTGCGAACACATAGCCATTACCATTTGGATGCAGGTGAAAAGCAACGGTTTTCTTATCATGCTGGCTTTCCTCGTAGTGATAGTTCACGCGCCCAAGGGATACATTTTTGCGTTCCAGCTGGGGGTAAGAGTCGAGAATCGCTAATTTTTGTTCAAAAGTAAGCATATACAGCCTCCGGTTTTCGGTGTGATTGTGCACATGATTATACCATGTCGATGGATCGTAGACTATTTTTTTAGTCATCAAGCGGCAGAGACAGCACGAAGGTGCAGCCTTTGTCTGAGTGCTCCTCAAGCACGAGGCTTCCGTTCATAGATTCGGCCAACAGACGGCTGAAGGTTAGGCCGAGTCCTAGACCACGCAGTGTGCTCTGCTTGTCGCTGCCCCGGAAGAAGGCTTCGAAGACATGCTCACTATGATTGGATGAGATGCCAAGCCCATTATCTTGAACACGGATTTCGGCAAAGCCATGACCTTGCTGCTCCAGCAGTTCTATCGTAAGCTGCACCCTTCGATCAGGAGCTTTGGCTTGTACGCTGTTATTAAGTAGATTGACGATAATCTGCTGGATACGAAGGGAGTCCCCACGCAAAAACAAGGGATTGATCGGCATATGGAGCACGGGTTCAGCAACTTCTTCCGCCTGTGTCAGCTTCCATTGATATACGATTTCGGATATCAGGGGTACGGCATCCAGTCGGTCGTGACGAACGGAAACCATTCCTGCAGTCAGGGCATTGTAATCCAGAAGGTCGGCTACCATTCGCTGCAACCTCCCAGCCTCCAGCAGGGCAATATCCAGAAATTCCACAGCTTCATCACCTTCAACGACCCCTTCGCGGACGGCATGCACCAGGCCTTTAATAGAAGTTACGGGTGTTTTCAACTCATGGGAGACTCCGGCCAGCATTACGGCTCGAGACTGCTCAAATTGCTGTAACTTGCCTGCCATCTCTTCAAAAGACATCATCAGCTCATGAATTTCCCGCTCTTTAGCATCCTTATCTAGAACGATATCATAACGGCCATGGCTGATTTGAGCCGCTGCCTCGACTACCTTCTGAATGGGTTTTGCCAGTTTACGAGATAAGAGGTAAATGGTTAGCCAACTTAAGATGATTAGAAACAGCAGCAGTATGGAGAAAAATATGATCTCCTCCTGTGGAATATGCCGCAGCGATTTTTTGGATTGCAGAACAATAACCTGTCCCAGTGTTTTGTCATCCGAATTTATGGAAGCCACAGCAGCTTTAAACTCCGGACTACGGGAGTCGTTCAGGCTATCATTAAGCTTATATCTCATTTCCTTGTCAGTTAGAGGTGGCAGGGAGAATAGCATTTGACCTTGTTGATCGGTAATGATCACGCACATCTCTATGGTTAACTTGAAAAACCGTTTCCGGTCTTCGATCAGCTTTTCGAGATTTTGGCTGATTTCAATGGAGCCCTCCATATTTAAGCTGCGATCTGCAATCTCCTGTGCCAAAAGCCCCGCAGTCTGCAGACGATTGCTCATAGCCTCCTGACGGATCCACCATAATGTAGCTAAAGCTGTGAGGAGCAGGCCTACACTAATAATGAGCAGATAACGTATCGTCCAGTAAGAAAGGATAGAGGTGCGTTTGGCGTTGTTTCTCTTTAAGTTGTCCATAATTGATATCCCGTCCCCCTTAGGGTACGGATTTCCCCCTCACTAGTAGGCCAGTGCGACAACGCTTGGCGTAGTCTTTTGATCGACAAATCTACCGCCCGGTCGCTTCCTTCATAATCCATTTCCCATACAAATTCTATTAATTGCTCACGCGTACAAATCTGATTAGGCCTTTCAGCGAGAAATAACAGCACTGACATATCCCGAGGACTAAGACTCAGCTCAGCCCCATTCAAAAAGACAGCACGTGCTGTGAAGTCGATAAACAAACTGCCATAATGCCGTTTACGGCTGCCATCTGACCACTGCGAGGGACGGCGTAAGACAGCGTTCACACGTGCCACCACTTCCTCGGGAATAAAAGGTTTAGACATATAATCATCCGCACCACCGTCGAGGCCGGCTAGCCGGTCATTGATCCCATCTCTTGCCGTCAGCATGATCACAGGGCAGCTGCTTTTTTCACGGATGAGCTTAAGCAGTTCAAAGCCGTCCATGTTTGGCAGCATGATGTCTAGTAATACTAATGAAGGAGGAGATATAGCAAAAGACTCCAGCGCAGCGCGTCCATCGGCTACACGGGTGACTTGAAAGCCTGCTTTTTTCAGATAAGCACTGAGGACCCTAGAGATGGCTTCTTCATCTTCTACAACAAGAATGGATTTCGTCAAATTGGAGTACCTCCAGTCCATAAAATTTACGACAAGTTTAACACATCATAGCCCGCTCTGCTCTGACTTCTTCCCGACATATTGCTTTGTTAGAATGAGGGACGAGCTTGAAAGCATACAGAAATTATGAATATTGGAGGGAACAGGATGAAGAGAAAAAGAATAGCCTTGATCGCTGCAGGAGTTATTATCGTAGGAGTAGTCACAGGTTATACATTACTGGATAAATCGCTGGGCAATAATGTAGAGATCGAGTCCGTGATTCCAAATCAAGCAACAACAGCAGGTGCTGGAGAGACAACAAATAACACTGGAGCATCAGCAGGGGTGGCGGTCACAGCCGAACAATTAAACGGGGATTGGACCCTTGCGGAAACCTCTAAAGTCTATTGGTCAGTGACGACCTCTAAAGAAACAGTAAACTTCGTAGACAACAAAGTTCAGGGAACCTGGAAGGTAAATATAGAGGATTCTACTTCGATGGCCGGGGAAGGGACAGTGGATATGAGCGCTCTGGACTCGGGCAATAGCCAACGGGACGAGCATGTAAAAGGAGAGGATTTTCTATCCGTTACGGAATTTCCACAATCCACGTTTGTAGTGAAGTCATTTTCGGAGCTGCCGGCAGAATGGACTGAAGGAGCAACTGTGCCTGTTGAAATGCAGGGGACGCTTACCGTAAAAGGAGTAGAAAAGGACGTCACCTTTCAGTCGCAAGCGGCGTATAGCGGGGGACAGTTGATGTTGTCGGGAACGACAACAGTAGCCTTTTCTGACTTTGGTCTAAGCAATCCCCACACCGTTGTGCTGGATACAGAAAATAATCTTGAGGTTCGCTTGGAGCTTGTGCTGACAAAATAGTAGCTCTTCCGTAAGGATAACGCTGCTGTGAATTTTATAGAGAGACTGTACTGAAGAGATTTTCCCAGGCCGTGTTGGCGTTTGGGAGAGTCTCTTTGGTTTGGAATGAATTGTATGTTTTAATAGTAGTATCTGTCGAATAACTAGCAATAGTGGAGGTGTTCTTTATGATCAAGGTGGCGGCAGCAATTATACATAATGTAGAAGGGCAGATTCTTATTGCCCGGCGGCGGCAAGGTAAATCGCAGGCAGGTCTGTGGGAATTTCCTGGTGGCAAAATAGAGCAGGATGAGAGCATCGCAGAGTGTCTGCAAAGAGAGCTTCAGGAAGAGATGGGGATCACAATCCTTCCCTATGAGAGCTTTGGCATAAACGAGCATAACTATGGAGAGATAAAGATCCAATTGATTGCTTGGAAAGCGCGGTATCAGGGAGGTGTAATTGATCTGGTGGATCACGACGAACATAGGTGGGTGCTTCCGGCTGAGCTGGGTCAGTTCATGTTTGCTCCGGCAGATCTTCCTTTTGTAGAACGTCTACTGATGGAATCAAAGCCGGATTGAAGGGAGATAGAATATAATATAGAAGAAAGGAAGAGCTTAAATGCCTGTATATGAAAAGCTAGTGCGTGACGGCATCCCCGATTTGATAGCTTCTCAAGGGAAAGATTCTAACACAAGGATATTAGAGTCCAAAGAATACATAACTGAACTACGTAAAAAATTGCAAGAAGAGTCGGAGGAATATTTTCAGGCAGCAAGTGATGAAGAAGCTTTGGAGGAGCTTGCCGATATGCTGGAAGTGATTCAGGCTCTGGCGGAGACACATGGGAGCAATAGCATGGAGCTGGAGAAGCAACGTGCAGAGAAAGCTAAACGTCGCGGTGGATTTAAGAAGGGGATATATCTGATTGAAGTGGAAGGAGAATAACGGGGAGATTATTTTTCCGCACAAGGAGGGTAAAACGTTGTTCAAAACCAAACTGACGATGATCTTAAGCAGTGTGGTGGCCTTGATTCCTGTAGCTATTTATTTATTCCTTTATTCCAAAATGCCGGATACCGTCCCGATTCATTATGATGGGAACATGGCTGATCGATTTGTAAGTAAAGCTAGTCTGGAGGTTATTTTGCAAAGCGGGCTGGGTTGTTTGGGATTCATAATTATGAAGCTTTTACAGTTCCTTTTGCAAAAAGCGTTTATTCAAAGCTCTAACGAGCACTCAGCGGCTTTGAGCAAGATCTGGAATATTGCTATTTTGGTGGTGACGGTGGTGTTTGCTGGCATCAGTTCCTATACATTCATTAGAATGGTCTGATAGAATTAAAGAGACTTAGCAGAAGGATTAGGAGGAACATGCAAATGAAAATGGACAACGCTTACAAGGTGAGATGGGGAATTATTAGCACAGGCTGGATTGCTCATCAATTTGTTACTGATTTGGCGCATGCCAGTAATGGTGTGGCTTATGCCGTTGGGTCAAGATCTCAGGAAAGTGCCGATGAATTTGCTAAAAATCATGGGATTCCGCATGCCTATGCAACCTATGAGGAATTGCTGAATGACCCAAATGTAGACGCGGTATATATTGGAACTCCGCATCCTTTTCACAAAGAAAATGCTTTAATGGCGCTGCGTGCAGGCAAAGCTGTCCTGTGTGAGAAACCTTTTACCGTAAATAGCGGTGAATTGGAAGAAGTTGTGGCCTATGCTAGAGCGCATAAGCTATTCCTGATGGAGGCAATGTGGAGTCGCTACATCCCGGCGATTGTAAAGGTTAGAGAATGGATTGCTGAGGGCAAGATCGGTGATGTTCGTTTGGTGAAGGCAGACCTAGGGTTTCGTACCGACTGGAACCCGGAAGGCAGATTGCTGAATCCGAAGCTGGGCGGGGGTGCGCTGCTGGATGTGGGGATTTATCCGGTTTCTTTTGCCTCCATGGTGTTTGGACCTCATCCTGAGTCTATTTCCAGCACAGTGCACATAGGTGAGACTGGAGTGGACGAGCATTTCTCGATGCTGTTGTCATATGGTAACGGGAAAACCGCTTCGTTGAACGGTGGTATTCGTCTTAACATGTTGGAGGAAGCGCATGTGTTTGGCACAGAAGGCCGTATTATTGTAGAGGGTACATTAGTGAACCCGAAATCGGCTGCGCTTTATATAGGAGATGAGAAGGTAGAGAGCTTTGTGGATGACCGTGCTTCTATTGGATATTGTTTTGAAGCGGAGGAAGTAGGACGGTGTCTTCAGGCAGGGCTTACAGAGAGTCCGGTGATGACATTGGATGAATCGTTAGCGATTCTGAAACTGCTGGATCAAGTGCGTGCACAGTGGGGGCTTAAATACCCTGGAGAGTAATTAAAATATAAATTAAACACCCCTCGGTGTAGTGCTGCACAAGTAGCTCCGAGGGGTGTTGTTATATTAACTAAGCTGCGCTAGTTCTGATTATTGGCGTTTTTGCCTGCCTGAACCCAGCCGGCCACTTCAACGGTACGCTTCGCTTGATGAAAAACAGCGTCACGGATCCGATCCTGATCTTCGATCATTTTACCGTCTCCATCTACGCTGACACTTGTTCCGTAAGGGTTGCCTCCCGCACCGAATGTGACTGGATCAGTATAACCGGGTGCTGCAACAATTGCTCCCCAGTGATACATCGACGTGTAGAGTGCCAAAATCGTAGCTTCTTGTCCACCATGCGGGTTCTGTGCTGAGCTCATGGCGCTGACGACTTTGTTTACTGTTAGTCCTTTGCCCCAAATGCCACCGGTTGTATCAATGAACTGCTTCATCTGGGAAGCAATGTTACCGTAACGGGTTGGGGAACTGAAAATAATCGCATCTGCTTCGACTATATCGTCGGGTGTGGCGACTGGGATATCTTTTGTTTCTTCAGCTAGGGCCTTCATGGCTGGATTTGCGGCGATTTTATCCTCGGGGACCAGTTCCTGCACCTTCAGCAGTTTTACCTCAGCTCCTGCTTTTTCTGCGCTTTCCGCGGCCCATTGTGCTAGCTGGTAGTTAGTTCCTGTGGCACTGTAGTAGATGACAGCTAATTTGATTTTTGACATGCTGTAGTCATTCCCTTCGAGTGTAGTTCCATACTATTAATTACCCTAATGGTGTCTTTATAACCCAGACTGAAATCAATCTATTCGAACTGGACAGACAGATGTCCACTTTGCCTGTGTATACTAAGTTTAATCACAGGAAATGAGGGAGAATGATGAATACTTATTTTGTAGAGAAAGCGAAAATGACCTTGGCTGGGGTTAGCATACGCACAACTAATGAAGTGGAAATGGGACCTGATGGAGGTTTGCCGCAGCTGTGGGAAACTTATTTTCAGAGTAATATTGCGGGGCAGGTAGCTACGGTAAATCCTGAGTATATCTATGCGTTGTATACGGATTATGAGAGTGATGCGAGCGGAGCATATACCGTTGTGATCGGGCATGAAGTAGCTGAGGAGAGACATTTAGAGGGAAACCAGCTAGAGGAAAACGGGCTAGAGGAAAGCGAGCTAGAGGAAAGCGAACTAGAGGAAAACGAGCTAGAGAAAAGCGAGCTAGAGGAAAGCGAGCTAGAGGAAAGCGAACTAGAGGAAAACGAGCTAGAGAAAAACGAGCTAGAGAAAAACCAACTAGAGGAAAGTCAACTAGTGGAAAACCAACTAGAGGAAAACCGACTGGAGGAAAGCCAACTAGAGGAAACCCAGTTCACCTATGCGGCTGTACCGGAGAGCAAATACATGGTTTTTACGACGAAAAAAGGTCCGGTATTTGAAGTGGTCGCGCAAGCGTGGGGGGAGATTTGGGCGTACTTTAAGGAGTCTAGGGAGGCAAGAACTTACACGGGGGATTTTGAGATTTATGATTCGCGAAATTTTGATCCTGCTGACACGCAGGTTGAGATTTATATTGCGATTGAATAGATTAGGGGAAAGATGGTTTTTATGTGCTTAGTGGGTTAAGTGCTTAAGCGGGAGGTTTTATAGGGAAAAGTTTTATTTTATAGGAAATTGTTTAAAGGGAAGTATTTTAGAGGGAAAAAGGGGTTTAAGGGAGTTGCTTCTGATAGTAGTACCAAGCAACTTGCGAGAGAAAGGGGGCTGCCGAGAGGTAGTCCCTATTTTTGCTGACGTGCCGGGTACCGAGGTGAAGGGTTACTTGACGGTGGAAGAGAATATGACAACTTAAAAGAATATATACATTTGAAAAGAATATATACATCTAAAAAAATATGTACATCAGTAAAAAATAATGCACAACGACTCTTATCTCATATGGGGATGTGTTGTTAATCCTTGCTGAGGCTTGCATTTAGGCAGACGGGGGGAGACATAAGAGAAGCATATACATAACTAATGTGTCTGCGGAAAATTGTACGGTAAAAATCCCGTAGATTTGCTGGATTGGCAGAAGTGGCGGGGATGTACGGTAGAAATCCCGCAGAATAGCTGGATTGAGACAAAGTGGCAGGAATGAACGGTATAAATCCCGTAGATTTGCTGGATTGGGCAGAAGTGGAGGGAATGAACGGGAAATATCCCGCAGAATAGCTGGATTGAGATAAAGTGGCAGGAATGAACGGTATAAATCCCGTAGATTTTCTGGATTGGGCAGAAGTGGAGGGAATGAACGGGAAATATCCCGTAGATTTGCTGGGTTGAGCCAAAGTGGCGGAAATGTACGGTATAAATCCCGTAGATTTGCTGGATTGGGCAGAAGTAGAGGGAATGAACGGGAAATATCCCGTAGATTTGCTGGGTTGAGCCAAAATGGCAGGAATGAACGGTAGAAATCCCGTAGATTTGCTGGATTAGGCTGAGGTGGCAGGGATGAACGGTAGAAATCCCGTAGAATCGCAGGGTTAGGCGTAGGTAGCAGAGATGAACGGTAAAAATGCTCTACATCAGCTGCAAAGCGTCGAATTAGTTAGAAATAAGAGCAAAAATGCTCTACATTAGCCGCATCGAGCCAAAGTAGCAAGAAAGAGAGGCAAAAGTGCCTTACATTAGCCGCAAACGCCGCTCGGACCTAGTCAAAGTTAGTTTGGTAGGGGAGCTAGTGGTACTGGTATTGTTAATGGAGTTAATGCGCTTATGGAACTGATCTAGTTGGTGAAACTAACGAGTTGATAGAGCTTGTGTAACTTTGTAACAGCTGGAGTTGGTGAAGTTAGTTAGTTAAACTAATGTGGTTGATAGAGCTACTCTAGTGGGAGAAACTAACGAAGTTGTTAGAGCTGAAGTAACTGGTGGAGTTGATGGAGTTGATGTAGTTGATGTAGTTGGCAAAGCTAGTTAGTTAAGCTAATGTGGTTGATGGAGCTGAAGTGATTGGTGAAGCTGATGTAGTTCATGTAGTTCATGTAGTTCATGTAGTTCATGTAGTTCATGTAGTTCATGTAGTTCATGTAGTTCATGTAGTTCGTTGAGTCGGCGGATCTGATGGAGTTGAGTAGAGATGCCCGATTAGCCAGCACACCAATATATAGAAATGGAGAATGCCAAATGGGAAAACAATTTACCGCTATACTACCAATACATGAAGAGTTTATTCTTCGGCAGCACCTTTTTTTCGTAGGGTCGGCGCCGCTTTCAGAAGATGGGCATGTTAACCTTTCGCCGAAGGGGCATGATTGTTTTCGGATTTTGTCTCCTAATCAGGTGGCCTATCTAGACATGACTGGCAGCGGTAATGAGACGAGCGCGCATCTGCTGGAAAACGGAAGAGTGACGGTTATGTTTTGTGCGTTTGAGGGGACGCCTAACATTTTAAGGCTGTATGGAACAGGGGCTGTGATTTTGCCTGAATCAGCAGAATGGGAAGCACTGTCCCCTATGTTTACATCTCTGCCTGGAGCCAGACAGATCATTTTGATAGATGTTCATAAAGTACAGACTTCCTGCGGATTTTCGGTTCCATTCATGAATTATGCGGGTGAGCGAGATACGTTGCAGCGTTGGTCTATCCAAAAGGGCGAGGCAGGTCTGAGAGAATATAGAGGAGAGAAGAACACTAAGAGTATAGACGGGCTACCCACACCTCTTGGACAAAAACTGACTAGACAGGATCTCCCATACTCATGACCCATAGAAGGAACATACAACCCATAGGATTATTCACCCAAGACGCTAGAAGTTTCCCGCGACTTTCAAGGTAGTTCACCCAAGTTGCTAAAGTTTCCCGCAACTCTCAGGGTCGTTCACCCAAGACGCTAGAAGTTTATCGCGACTCTCAAGGACGTTCACCCAAGTTGCTAAAGTTTCCCGCAACTCTCAAGGTCGTTCACCCAAGTTGCTAAAGTTTCCCGCAACTCTCAGGGTCGTTCACCCAAGAAGCTAGAAGTTTATCGCGACTCTCAAGGACGTTCACCCAAGTTGCTAAAGTTTCCCGCAACTCTCAAGGTCGTTCACCCAAGTCACTAGAAGCTTCCCGCGACTCTCAAGGTAGTTTTCCGCAACTCTCAGGGTCGTTCATCCAAGTCGCTAGAAGTTTATCGCGACTCTCAAGGACGTTCACCCAAGTTGCTAAAGTTTCCCGCAACTCTCAAGGTCCTTCATCCAAGTCGCTAGAAGGTTCTCACTACTCCCAGGGTCGTTCACCTAAGTCGTCAGAAGGTGACACCCTACACTCAGAGTTGTTCACACAACCCGCTAAACTTATCTCACTACTAATCATGGTCGTTCACTTGTCGACATAGGTTATGCCACCGTCACTATATTGAATCTCACCCACCACACTACTAACTTCACATATTCATAATAAGTAATCCCGAAATCCCGAAATCCCGTAATCCCGTATCCTGCATTCCATAATCCCTACCGCCCAAAGCTCATGCTACCCACGGATTCCACTATAAACACAGGAACATATTGCTCGCCTATGTCTGTTCCAACAAGCTCATATCCATTCTGATATTGGCCACTAACTAACGCGTTACCTGTAACGGAACCCACTTCTCCTTGAAGCAAAATATAAATCCCATCCGAGTAAGCAAGACTATTGCCGAAGTTATCTACGACGATCTCACAATGAAAAGAGACCTTTTCCAAAGGATGAGTGGTCAGATCCGCAGCTGAGATTACAGCATACTCCTGAACAATCTCCGCGAATTGATAGATGCCGTCTACTTTACGGTAAAGTGCCGTTTGCCCGTCAACACCGTCTCCAAGATCCGCATTAGGCACGAGAATAGAGTCATCGGACTGGAGTTCATAACCATCGCCAGCTATTGAAAATAACTGCGAAATACCATTTGATTTCATCTCATATGCTGTGAAAAGGGTGCGTCCACCTTCAACCTCAGATTGGGCTAAAACCACAGGTACACCTGAAGAGGTTGCCAACTGTTCATTAAAAGTAAGACTGCGCAGACTCTCGAAGCGTGGCAAGCTGTTTCCGGTTAATGTGACCACATTGTCGTCGTTATTCATCGCAGCATAATAGAGCACGCCACTGTTATCCGTCCCGGCGACGATCACTTTTGTGCCCGATAGTCCTTTGCGGGAGATGACGTTGTCGTATTTGTTTTGCTCTTCACCGCCAGGAAGGAGGCGAACAGGCTCAGCGATATTCCAGGCCAGCCTAGCAGCGGCAATGTTTGTCGAAGTATCCTCTAGCGGAGCAAGCTCTCCGTATAATTGTATCGCCTCAGCATATTGACCTTTAGTAGTCAGACGTTTGGCATTTTTTAGTAGCTTAGTCTTACTAGTATCGATCAAAGTCAGCACCTTGGATGAAGTGACACCTGCCGATCCTGCAAAATTACGATAAGCTACAGCATGCCCAGCAAAAGCTGTGATATTGTCACCTTCGAGATCTTTGTTCAGGATGATCTTCCCGCTGCTTTCTGCTTGTTGAAGTACCCAAGGAGCTTCGTAATTATGCTGGCTATAAGCACTCATCAGGGACAGGGTGCTTTCCAGCATGCCGGTAAAGTTTCCTGCTCCTGCTAAGGATTTTAATATAGCTGTATCATGGCTTTTAAACTTTGAGGCTAGTAAATCCTCTTTGGAAGCTGCACTTCCATAATAAGCATCAGGAATCTGCAAAAGATTCCATTTGAAGTTCTCTTCATTACTCACCCCTCCGCTCTGGTTCTGGGCAAGCTCGGCAAGGAACTGCTCCTTAAACTGACGGAAATAAGAGGTGAACTGGTCTGAAATGCCTGAGGCCGACGATAACTGGCGATAATAGGATTCATAGGGGCCGTCTGGCTTCATATATGTAGCTTTTAAACTGAGCAGAGCTTGATAGCTCTTCATAAATCCGGCAAAATCCTTAGTCGCTGCTTCCTCCTTAGTAGAGGCTACCAAAACATTCAGAACTTTGCGGATATCTGTGATTGGAGCTAATTCATCCAGACGCTTTGCGACTCTTTCTTCCAAGTAATGAATAGAATGGTTGGCCGCTGCTTGGCGGTACTGATTCTCTGCATTAATCAGATCCCCAGCAGCGTAGAGACGGTCGGCTTCTTTGGTGATTTGTATTTTATCTGCGATGAGAAAAATCTTCTGTCCAAGCAGCACAAGCATGCATATACACAAAATGATCATAAAGTTTCGCAGGGTTATTAATTGTTTGAACGTCATATAGAGTAGCCTCTTTTTTCAAAATATAAGAAAGCCTAAGAAAGTATAAGTTTCACGGTATACAACATCCTTATATTTCTTTGAGAAACGGTTGGTTGTCATCAATAAGGATGTTTGCTTTATATTGGTTCATCTTAGCTTTCAGGTCTATTGGACCTCCGGGTCCCAGCGGTATTTGGCTTCACGAATGTCAGCTACCCTGAGGTCTAAGCCGTTCCAAGGTTCATCGGGATTCGCAGCAATGAGTTTGGACAACCGCAAGAAACGGTCCTTGGGCAGATCTTGCACGTATCGGCCAATCATATTGGAGTAGAGCAGGGCATAACGCTTCATTCTTACCGCCGCTCCTGCAACGCTCGTAAGGATGGTTAAGCCGTTAGCCATCTGGCGAATCTCCACTTCATAGTTCTTCACGTAGCGTAGTGTACGATCCTTAATGAGATCGGGACGGACTTTAGCGATCTCGCCGATATATTCGGCTAGCAGTGGTTCGAAGTCTTTTAGAAGAAGCTGCTCCAGTTCTAGATCCATATCCTTGCGGAGTAAAAATCCATGCAGCAAAGCCACTCGCTGCCGCGCGATCCGGTCGCCGCGAAGCAGGATGGAGAGCTCGCGCAGCTTCTCATAGGCAAGAACATCATCCTCACGGAGTACGGAGACAGCTTCCTGACGGTTGACCTCCAGCCCTTCCTTGATGATGCCGATCCCACGACCAAGCAGCTCATTGAGAGAACGAAGATTCTCGTTCTGCCTTACTTTTCGCTGCGTATAGTACAATAGTCCAGCAAGCACAAGACCCCCGGCACCACACAATATCATTTGTTGGATGCTATTTCCAAAATAGACAGAGGCAAGTGTGAGCAGTAAGATGAATAGTAGGCGGGTATGCATCTTCCGTCTGGCTAGTGATGCTGCGTGCTGCTCTACAGCAATAAGTGAGGCTCTGCCACATTTGCCACAGCGGTCTTCGCCAAGAGCGGTATACCGCCCGCAGTGGCGACAGATGCGCAGCTTGTCATAAGCGTAACGCGGGGCCTTGAAAGGCCGGAAGGTAACGGGTCTTTTCTTATTCACGGCCTTTATCGCCTCCGTTCAAAGCGGCTAGCAGTCGATCGTTAATATCATCACGTGTCAGTGGTTTGCGCTGATGTGCGGCATAAATGGAAATCTGAATTACGGCAATTAGGAACGTAATCCCAAGAATGACGTATGAAATCATGGAACAATCCTTTCTCATGGACGCTCTGCAGTCCAGATGGCTTTTAGAATGATAATCTTCTATGCATCAATGCACTGGGTCCGGCGGTCCTAAAGTTGAAGTTTACAAGGTTTAATTATATCATAATGGCATGCTATTTACAGATTTTAGCGATAGTGCTGAACCTGTCATATGTGCCTAATATAACACAAGAGGAGCCCTATTTATGCTTCGTAAATATCAAAGTATTAGAACAACCAAGACTCTCTTTCTACGTATCTTTCCGGTATTGCTCCTGGCTCTTTGTCTAGCTGCCTCGCCTTTTGCAGCTGTTAAAGCCTATGCAGCAACGTCGGCGCAATCTCACATTGATGCTGTGCTTCTTATTGATGTCAGCAACTCCATGAAGACTAGTGACAAGAACAAAATCGCCAACGAAGCGATGAAAATGTTCATAGATATGTTATCCACCCAAGGTGATAAAGTAGGTATTGTTGCCTATACCGACAAGGTGCAACGGGAAAAGGCTCTGCTGCAAATTAGCTCGGAGAGCGATAAGCAGGATTTGAAGGATTTTATTGATGGTTTGGACCGAGGAGCTTACACCGATATCGCTATTGGCGTAGAGGAAGCTGTGAAGGTTCTGCAGAATGGAAGTGACCCTTCCCATGAGCCTATCATTGTAATGCTCGCTGACGGCAATAATGATTTCAACAAAGCGACAGGCCGGACGCAAAGTGAATCAGATAAAGAGCTGAAGGCGGCCGTAGAGGTTGCCAAAAAGAATGGCTATCCCATCTATACCATTGGACTTAATGCAGATGGCAAGCTGAATAAACAAAGCCTCGCCGACCTGTCCAATGAGACAGGTGGTAAAGCATTTTCGACGGACTCAGCAGATGATCTGCCGCAAATCCTGAGTGAGATTTTTGCCAGCCATTTGAAGCTGAAGGTAGTGCCTGTGCAGTCGATTACTGCAAATGGCGATTATCAGGATGTGACCGTCAACGTGCCTAACGGCAGTGTTTTGGAAGCCAATATCTCAATTATGTCTTCACAGCCTGTGACAGCGAAATTAACGGACCCGTCAGGGAAAGAAGTTGCGATCCCCTCAAACAATGTCCTGCTGTCCAAGTCTTCTACTTATAGCTTGATTAAGCTACTGTCACCGCAGGAAGGAGATTGGAAACTTCAGGTTAAAGGTGTGCCAAAGGATAAGATTGATATTAATCTAGTCTTTAACTATGACTTGGAGCTTAAGATCGATGCGCTGCCATCAGCAACCTATAAAAAGGGTGATAAAATCGACATCACCTCGCATCTGTTCAGCAACGGTACTCAGGTAACACTCAGTAATTTGTATCAAGATATGAAGGCGGTACTGCTTGCTACAGATATCGATACAGGTGATGTGCAAGAAATCGAACTGGATAACTCCGGAGCTGTCTTCAAGGGTACATTTGAGGTAAAAGAAAGCCATAACTACGAGTTGAAGGTACGGGCAGAGGAAAGCAGCTTTTATCGGGAAAGTGCACCTGTCCAAATCAGCGCGAAGACAGGCGGCGCAGCAACAACAGCACCTTCTACAGGGACTGGCAATGAAGAACCCCTGAAGGAAGCTTCATCCAAAACCCTGTATTACATTATAGGGGGCATTCTTTTAGTGCTGGCAGCTGGTGCAGCATGGTATGTGCTGAATAAGAAATCGGCACGTGGTTTTGTTGGACAGCTGGTAGTAGAGGTTAAAGACAGCAATACGGGTGAGAAGACCTACCCACAATATAAGAAGCTTGCAGGCTTCAAGGGCAAGTTCACCCTTCATCAGCTGCTGCAGTTGGCGCCTGAACTGAAGGAGAGCGAAAGTGTTATTTTCACACCGGCTAAGAATGACCGTTTGCTGTTACGCAGCGGAGAAGGTGTTACTGTGGAGAGATCCGGACGTGCTGCGGATGCTTCGCGTGGTCTTGAACTGAAGAGTGGGGACCGCGTTTCAGTATCTCTACAGACGGTAGATAAGACGATTTATCTGGAATATTTAGTATAGTAGGCAATGGCAATGTATGCCGCAGAAATAGTTTTGCTGCAAGATATCTGAAGTACAGCTTCCGCAAAACTTTTAGGAGGATAAGCATATGAAACCAGTAGTAAGAGAGCATATACAGCAGTTGGATGTATCACTAGGCGGCGGGATTGTCAGCGATAAAATCAGGGTGGATACGATTGATAATCCGATCCTGATCATTGGACTAGGCGGCACGGGCATTGATGCCCTGCTGCGTCTTAAATATCAGATTAACCGCCGCTTTAAGCTGCCGGAGGATCCAATATCCAAGAAGAAACGGGACAAGCCGGATAATGTGGAATTTCTAGCTTTTGAGACGAATGAACAGGATCGCGGAAAAAAATACAAAGGCATTGGGCTGGACCCGCAAAATGAATTTGTACTCCTGGCGAATGCTGAAATCGGCGGACTGCTACAGAACCGTAGTATTCTCGATTCTTATATTACAGATTGGCTGTCACCTGAGTTAAGTATTACAGATGGTATGAATGGTGCCGCTGGCGTGCGGCAGGCTGGACGTCTGCTTTTGTTCACCAAGATTAATCAGGTTGTAGGCGCGATTGATAAGAAGATCAAGACGTTATCCGTAGGCACTAACAAAAAGCTGATGGTCTTTCTGCTGACAGGTCTGTCGGGCGGTACAGGCAGTGGGGCTTTCTTGGATATTGCCTATATCGTGCGCGGTATTATTGAACGTGACTATGGATCAGCCGGCATTGACCGTGTGAACACACTGGGGTACCTATTTACACCGGACGTGAATCTGTCTAATAAAAGTCTAAGCGAGCACACGCGTGAATATATTCGCAAGAACGGTTATGCAGCGCTAAAAGAGCTGGATTACTGGATGAATGTGGACAGTCGTGGTGAGCGATTCCAGCAGCAATACGGTAATATTTTGACGGTAAATTCACCGCTGCCTCCATTTAATCTATGTCATTTGATCTCTGCAACGAATACCGAGGGTAAGCTGCTGGAGAATGCGTACGATTACTGTATGAACGTAACGGCGGAGAACATCACGAACTTTATGGCGAGTGAAGAAAAACAGTCTGGTGAAGAATTCGCCATCCATGACTATATCAGTAATATCCGCACCAACATTGCGCAGATGAACAAGACCTACCCAGCTAACTATGAATACAACATTATCGGTGCCTCGTCTGCTGTGCTTCCGATTGAGGAAATGACGACTTACCTGGCTTTCCGCTTGTTTGATAAAATGGAAAAAATGTTCCAGCAGGCCCCTGGTCAAGAGGATGTAGAGAAATTCGCACGTAAGCTGGGGATTGATCTCGACAGTATGATCAAGACGTTTGAATCCCGTGTGCCTGAGCCGTTGCCAGGCTACGAGAACAGCGAACGCTTGAGCCATGCCAATGTTGTTAAGAATCAAGTGGTAAGCATGGATACAGAGCTGGAGCAGAACTTCCTGGCTCGTGCCCGTGAAGAATATATCAAATCGAAAAAGCAGTTGCCTGGCGAAATTGTGGGACGTTTCAGTGAAGAGCTGGAGCGCATCTTCCTGCACCCAGAGCAAGGGCCATTCTACGTTTCCCGCCTGCTGTATACCGAGAAGGGCTTCTGTATTTTGAAGCTGATTCAGTCTTATATTGAGGCTTTACGTGAAAGCTTGTTGCGTTTGCCACGTGATATTGAGACGGCTCAGGACAGTGCGGATGAGAAGCTGAGCGATGCCCGCAGTGCTTTTGTATCCAAAGAGAAGAAGAAAAATGCCTATATTGAGGCTAAAATCAATGAGTATTGGCTGCATGCCGATGTAGAACGCACTGAGCAAATGATTCAATTTTACGAGGACTTATATGAGCTCTTAAACGATGAGAACAGCCGGATTTACGGTGTGTTTACAGAGATTCTTAGTGCGCTTAGCTCGATTTTTGCCAAGAATGGGGACATCCTTATCAATGGCGAAGAGCAGGCAGACTATAAAGGAAACAAAACTTATTATTGGAACATTGTGAACGTGCCGGATATTTCGGCAACCATCTCCAAGATCATGGATCAGAAGGACGGCGACGACCTGATTCGCGACTTCACCCGTGAAATGCTGAAGCATTCCGGACGTTGGGTCAAAGAGCAGGAGATTGATATTGTCCGCTCGATTTCGGAATTCCTTAGCGATAAGTTTGGGGATCTGATTACCCGTTCGATGGAGGATTTCCTTGTGATGAAATTCGGCCATGAAGAGCCGCTGGATAAATTCGTTGAGCGGATTATTGCCGGTAAATTGGACGAAGAGGCTGTGCCTACCTTCCACCTTAGCAATAGCTCGGGCAGCTTACATTTCCCATCATGGGGTTTCGTTTCCGTGCCTGTTAAAGCGCCGGGTATCCTAAAAGGGATTCGTAATTATCAGAATAATGCGCTTGGCAAATCGCAATTTACGATCAAGGAAAGCCAAGTGAAAAACCGTATTTTCTGGCTTAACACACGTAACGGTGTGCCACTTTTCGTATACACGCCACTGCGGGTGTTTGAAGAGAACTATGAGCGGACCATTCTCGACAAGGAAGGGATTGGCCGCCATCTCGTGATGACGGATAAGAACAACTGGACGTATCTGCCTTCTCCGATTCCGGAAAAATCATGGGGCGACACTTACGTCAATTCTCGTGTACGTGATTATAACGCTAGAGTGCGTGCAGACTTTGCAAAAGCGCTGGCAAGTGGAGTCATTATTGAAAAAGGTGTAGATGAGAACACAAGTAACAGATATTCTGTTGTGTTCACCAAACCTTTTGATCTGGACACCATTTTGAGTGGTTTCGATATGCAACTGCAATCCACACGCCCGAATCTCGGTGAAGTGAAGAAGGCGGTTGATGAGCTGAAGAGTCTGCGTGAGAAGGGCTTGGAGCGCGAAGGCATTAAAGATATCTTTGGCAGCATCAACAAGGACATGGCGCAGGAGAATCTCATTCGTTCACCGCAGCTGATTTCACGTGTTCGTGTCGAGCTGTCCAAATATGCTGAACTGACTGCCAAAGCCGCTGAGCTTGAAGGTGTGCTTCATCAATATCTGGACGAAGATAAGTGGATGGATCAGTTCATTGAAGCTTTGTATACGGACAGCATTATCAAAAAAGGCGCACTCTACGTTTATGACCGTGATGAAGAAGAGGACGCTTGGGAGCCGTTTGCTAATTTGATGAAAGAGCGCAGCTACGTAGAGTATGCCGTGTATCGGCACTTCCGGGAGCTGGATGAGAAGAGCCGCAGCGTACTGCTGCGTAAGGCAGCACGTCGTGCAGGTGAAATGACTGCCGCTGAAGACGTTACCCCGCTGCTCTATAAGCTGGAAGGACTGTATGTATCATTCCTGGAAGCACGCGACAGCTTGGAGTACGAACGGGTTGAGTATGAGAGCGGCGATGAGATGTACGGATTCTACAAGAGCATGACTAGCAAGCTCGGCAGTATCCGCAGAAAGTTGAAATAGGCCTATGATCAAAACACAGGCATTATCTTATGGTGAACAATATGCGGTACAGGAAGAGGCACAGCGCAGCAAAGGGGATGGACGCAGCAGCATCCATTACCCTGCCCTGTTTCTGTTCGTAGGCGACAAGGTTGCTCCGGCCATCGGTCCGGTGCTGGATAGCTGCGAACGAAAATGGGATAACGCCGGCGGTGTTATGGCATTACATGCTGTGTCAGGTGCAGCAAAAGAGGGAACAGACGGAAGCAAAAGTGAATCTGTTGCGGGAGGGAAAGACCGGGTGCTGGCCATGGCCTTGCCGGAAACGGCAGGGTCAGATCCACGCACTGTGCGTCATGAACTTTACCGCAAGTTTCATGAGGATACACGTTATCTTGCTGAAATGAATAAAGTTATCCGGCGGCTGAGCAACAGTATAGCGGATTATGGACGTCTATATTCATCTTTTGACGTCATCCATCTCTCTATCATTACGCGGGTTGATGATCCGCTTAATGTATTGCTGCCGGAAATTACACTGCTGGCTCGTGCTGTACTCGGCCAGTCCTTCAAGTCCGTACAGACAGATCTCTACGCTCTGATCAATGAGCGGGAGCAAGGGGATAATTTTGGATATTCCAGCTCAGTAGGGCTGGCTTTTCTGCGTGAATTGGACAGAATGCAGGCTACGGACTATAAGTTTAATGCGCCGTTACTTGTGACGGAAGACGGTCTGTCGATTCCAGTTGGCCATGGTCCTTCCGCATTATTTGACCTTGTGTATCTGCTCTCCGATAAAAATGAGCGCGGTATGATGTCTGCACACGGTATGGATGACAACTACGAGATTATTTCTCATATTAGTCTGCTCAAAAATCGGGTCCGCCCGGCTTCTGATCAGGCTACTGGTCATGGCGGATATAACAATATGACCTTCAAAAGCGGCATCAGAGGCAGCACTGGAAGACAAGGCTACGCCTCTGCTGGCTTTTCCGGGGTAAGAAGACCTAATGTTCAAATTGCTTTGGCAGTGCTGTATCATGCGTTCCGGCGGCTTGTCTCCGATATGAGTGAGGGCAGTTCGTGGACTATACGTGAACGGCAGGCGTTGTTAGGGCTGGACCCTGACAGCTTGCGGGAACACGCGGTACAGCTACTTCCGGAGAAAGACGGCCTGAATGAAATGACGGGTTTAATGAGTCACGGACGCCCTTCCTATAATGAACTGAAGCAGCTGTCACTTCGTGAAGCTGAACGGCAGTTGTTCGGTGAAGGGGGCGAAGCTTATTTCCGCAATAACTTTGTGGCAGAGTCAAACCGGAGAGTAGAGGGAATGAATCCATTACGCCAATGGCGCACTATGCTGGCGGCACAGGAAACATCTACGCCTGCGGTAACCTTTTATCAGCTTGCGGAGTGGACGGCAGATCGTGATGAAGCCGGAAGTGTGCTCCATCTTTTACGTCAGCATATGGCAGGCTTGCGTTCCGCGATTCTCTCCATGCAGGAGGAGCTTGAGGATCTTTATGCAGAAAGCGTGGAGCGCCAGCCGTTCCAGCGTGTGCCGCTTTTTGACAAAAGAACAGTACGTAACTTCATTCATTACTTATTCTCAGCCGTATATGGCAAAAAATATGAACTATTGGGCCTAGAAAGTGAGCTTGCCCTATGCAGTCGTTTGGAATCTGCACTTGAGCAGCTTCATATGGAAAGTATGGCTCGTGTGAAAGCTATGGAGACTTTGGAGGAAGAATTGCGTATTACTGTTATGGACAGCATTGGGCGAACAAACGAAACAACGGGCCAGAACGTAATGGAATACTACCGCGTAGTCACAGAAGAAGTGATGAAGGATATCGAAACCCGGCGTGGACCTGGAATATTCTTCAGTGAGAAGTACATGGGCAGTATCTCCAAGCTCTTAGAACAAGGGAAAGAAGCTGTGATTGAGCGTTTGATTGATATTTGCCGCCGGGAGCTGCTGACAGCAGAACCTTTCAATTTATCTTTTGAGGAAGAGCTTCTGCGGCGTGCAAATGTTGCGGCTGCCTATGAGAATCGTCAGGTTCTATCGAGGGAAGAGCTGTTCAAGCGCTTGTATCATAATTTGGAAGAGGGCGCGGCCATTAATGTTCGGCTATTCGAATATACGCAAGAGCATCGTCATGAGGAGAAATATTTCTTCGGAGACAGTTCATCAGAATTCCTACGCTACGCATTTGGAGTGGATGAGACAACTCGGATTTACCGGTTAGGATTCGTGCATGAGCAGCGGAGGAGCGGAGTGGAGAAGCTCAACCTGATGGGCGGCTTTCATTTAGAAGACCTGCTCTATTATCGCAACGGTAAGGTCTATTATGAGACTTATGCTCAGAATGGCTATCAGCTCCATGGGCTGAGTGAAGATCAGCTTCCTGAGATGCGCTGATGGCGTAATAGATGGGTACCCTCACTTTGAGTCCCTTTATTGCCTTTGTGCAATATTGATACAGTAGATTTAAGTAGATTTCTGGGATAGGGACATTTCTCCTTATTTCCAATGCACACTGTGCAATAGAATAGAAATAGTTGTTCCTCCTACTCCATTCTATTGCACAAAGTGCAATCTGGGGGATGATAACACATCCGGGTAGCCCGTTTATCAGGCAGCATAACCCCCGGAATGTTTAAAGGATAATAGTACAATTCAGGTTTTCCCGGAAAGGAAGTATAACGATGCAGAGAAAAATCAATCTGCTGCTGCTCTTCTTCAGTCTGATCGGCGGCGGGGTCGCCTTTCTTTTTGGCGAATGGCTGCTAAGCTGGTATAACGATCTGCCTTCCATCCTGCTTGTGGGTATTTATTTTGCCATTGTGGCGCTGGGTGTCGGTGTAGGCTGCCTGCTTGCAGAGATGATCTCGCCACGACTGAACGGAGCTTCATGGAAACAACGCTACCTGGGGTTATCGTGGAAACTGCTGCCTCTGATGATTGTCCTTGCACTTGGAGTTGGAGCCTTAACGGAGTTCGTTTATGAACTGAATTTTGGCGGTGCCAGACCGGTTAAGAATGTGGTGATGGCTATCGATGACTCAGGCAGTATGACGCAGAGTGATCCCGATAATAGCCGGTATTCAGCAGCAAAAGCGTTAATTACAAAAATGGACACTGACAATAAGGTGGCCGTGGTGACCTTTAACAACGAAGCTGTAGTTGTCCAGCCTTTAACGCCACTTTCAAATTCGGAGAATCGTGAGAAGGTGCTGACTGCAATCGATAATCTGCAGCCAACCGAAGGCGGCACGAATATTAGCGGTGCGGTCTCGGAGGCACTCAAGGAAATTGATAGTGACGGCAAAAAAGACCAAGGAGCTATGGTCATCTTGTTGTCTGACGGAGTGAGTAATTTCGATACCACAAGAGAGTTGCAGGCTTATGTAGAGCGCGGTATTGCCGTGAATACCATTGGTCTGGGCTTGAATGATCCAGCAGGCAATCAGCTGTTGCAGGATATTGCGAGAGTGACAGGCGGACACTATTATGATGTCAAGGATTCAGCCCTTCTGGGCGATGTGTTCCAGCAGATCTATGACCGTCTGGGAGATCGGACGCTGCTAACTGAGCGCAGTGATTCAACGGCAGACAGTCCTTATTATGCTGCGGTTCGTATATTATCATTGATGTTGATGGGGGCTGCGCTTGGATTAGGTCTGGGAATTATGTTTGATAACCGTCATTTGGCTAAAAGCTTTGGGATTGGCGGCGTAATATCTGGCTTGTTCGCAGGACTGATTCTGGAATTTGGACTTAGCGGTGACTCCTTTACAGATAGTCTTATTCGTCTTCTGGCTGTTCTAATATTAGCTGCTATTATTGCATTATTTACAGGCGTCATTCCGGTAGGTGAAGGACGTATTTATCGAAATAGAAGAAACAATAACGCAGCGCCTGCACCAGCATCGGATAACTTTCCGGGTCGGCGCAGAAACCGGAACAGCAAAGGATTCTAGTGTAGCGGAAAGGGGTTTACATTAATGAGGTACGCCGAGGTTAATGCTTCCGCTCCGGGAATAACGGATGTGACATCCCAAGTGGATGACCGATTCTGTACGCTGAGATGGCGCTGGCCGGACGGCGTGCAGGCGGTGTACATCCACAAAACCTCCGCAGAAGCGGCTGACATGGGAACCGGAGATGATCCGCCAGTAGGGATGAAGCTCTACACTCGTGAGGAATACAAATCTAACAATGGTTATCGTGATCGATTGGATGAGATCGGCCTGATATCCTATACCATATTTGCTCGTCTTGCTGAGAACGGTGAGACTGTACTGGTGAGGCAAAGTGATGGTGTGAACCGGGTGATGGTCAGTGCAGGCAAAGCCCGAATCTATTATTCCATTCAACAAAAAAAAGCCTTATTCGGAAAACAAAAGACCGTACATATGGCGATTACGGCAGAAGTGCCCGTGGCACGGGATGTCCTCTGTTATGTCAAGAAACGTGGAGGGCATCCGGCAGGGAAAGAGGATGGTATTCTCTTTCCCTTCGTACAGGATTTCGCTCCTGGACGCAATGTACTTCCGCCGATTGAAATCGGTAAGGATGATTTTGTACGCATCTTTTTCACCGATGGCAAGAAATATGGGCTTTATTACGAATTGGTACCGGAGTGAGACTCGGTCTACGTGTACAAGCGGGTAATGAGCAGTGCGTTCATAGCAAGTACGTAGATACAACTTTTGGGAGGATGAGTAGATGTCTTTTTTTAGCCGTTTTATGAAAAAGAATCAGCCGGAGCCGCGGCCGCTTTTTTACGATATAGTGTGTCCGTATTGCTTCACCAAATTCTCTCCGGAGGATGTCGTCTTTCGGGCTATGCACAGCCGGGAGGACGATGAAAATTACGCATTGGGTGAGGATGACGCCTTGAACAAATACCGTGAGCGCTTCGGGCTCGATACGGTAGATGACATAGAAGCGATTATCAACCCGGCGGATATTCCGGAAGAATATCATCATTACACGGATCATGTGTTAACTGGGCTTACGGATCGTTACGGTGTGCTTACGCGCAGACGGCTTTGCCCGGCCTGCCATAATGAGCTGCCGGTGACTGCCGGGAAGGTGCCAAGTAACATCATCTCGATTATCGGGGCATCCCAAGTCGGGAAATCGGTGTATATGACCTCGTTGATCCACACGTTGCAGCATACTACAGCAGGTCATTTTGATGCCGCTTGTATGCCGCTTAATGCAGAGATTAGCCGTAAGTTCCGTACATTGTATGAAGAACCGCTTTTTGAGCGCGGGGATCTGCTGGCTTCTACACAGAAGGAAAAAATGCAGGAGCCTTTTATCTTTCAATTTGTCTTTAAGGATGAAAATAAACCGCCACTGACACTTGTATTCTTTGATGTAGCAGGTGAGGGGATGGTGGATCAGGATTATCTTGGACTTCATGGTCAGCATATCAAGAACTCTGCGGGTATTCTGTTTATGGTCGATCCGCTGCAAATCCGTTCTATCCGTGAAAAAATTCATATTAACATCGGTGACCGCCCCGGAGAATGGGTCTCACAATATGACGAGCCGCGCGATGTGGTGCTGACGATGTTTGGTGATTTTATTGCCTATCAGGAAAAGAGTAAGACAGACATTCCAACAGCGGTTGTACTTGCAAAAAGTGATATGCTGCATTCGCTGAAGGATGAGGATGGCGATTATATCAAGTCCAACAGCAATGTGTTCAATAACTATGTTCATCGCAAAACATTAAACATGGACGAGTTCCATAACATCGACGGGGAAATTCGCAGATTTATTGGTAAGGTGGACAGACCCTTTAAAGATACGATGGATGTTTATTTCGCGAATACGGGTTATTTTGCAGTATCTGCGTTGGGCAGCAATCCTGTGAATCAAAAGATTGAGGGTGTAGTAAGCCCGATTCGTGTAGACGAGCCTTTTATTTGGCTGCTGCATAAGCTGAAGTATATTGAGGGGAGCGACGGCCCGTGAATGGTTTCTCAGGGTCAACAATCGCCCAACAGATGTATACCCGCGAACGTCGCGGAGTGTTTCGTTCCACAGAAGGCTTCGATACGGTAGCGAAATCAGATAGTCTAGACAATAATTTTGTGAAAAAAATCCTTCATCCCTTCTGCCTCTACGATGCTCCTGCGGAGTTGACCGCGCGTGGGGAGAAGGATGAGGCTGCATATCCTGGTGCGCTGCACCTATTTCATGCCGAGAACGGGGATACAGTTATTGGGCTTAGTCGTTATCAAGCGGCCGATTTCACAGGCCAACGAAGCGCCTTTTTTGCACATAACTATGTAGTTCCTGCTTCACGTTCCGAAGAAATTGTCCAGAGCTATGGGGACTGGCTGCATGCTGATTTTGCAGAGAGTTATACTGGAGAGCTTGGTGGAACTTTGCCGGAGCTGCCCTCTATTCCAGTTGTTCGCACAGACCGCAGCCCTGACCCAATCGCAGGCTTACGCTTGTTAGGGATTGATGAAGGGATATTCAAGGCGTTATTGCAAGCTGTGATGCTCTCTGTAGCAGGTAAGAAAAAAATCTACGTGGCTCTAAACGTACCTATCACGGAGTTGTCCGCGCGGGCGGTGGAGCTTACAGAAATTCTGTATAGCGTGCTGCCGTATGAATTCCGCCGTAGATTAGGCGTGATTACGTATGCGAATGAACCGAAAAGCCGTAAATATATACATCTTAGCTTTGTGGAAAAAGGTTCGCTGCGTCCCGGTGATCGCAGTATTGAGAAGGATTATACCTTCGATTTGGCTTCCAGACGGATGGGAAATGTCGATTTTGGTGAGTCCCGCCAGCCTTATGCTGATTTGGTGTGGAAGCTGTTACTGCTGAATCCAGGAGATATTAACGACTTTGTAAGCTTCGCCGATCAGATTCTGCGTGGAGAGAGTCCTGAGCATAAGCTATCCCTTGCTTTCTATAATGAGCTGGCTATATTTTATGAGATTGAGCAAGGGAACGAGCATTTATATACGGAGAATAAGAGTGCGGTGCTAAGTGGTTTGCTCTCTTACCTTAAACCAGACGGTGCAATTCATTCTAGAATCCGCTTGAACGATATTTTCTTAGAACGGTTCGACCGGGAATTTGATCTGATTCGGCAAAGGAATGTGCCAGATCCGGCGATTATGGAATGTTTTAAGGAGTATTTTGTACTTAAGGATCACAATTACAGGGTCAGAATCGTGGATTATTTCATCAATGGGATGCTTCATAGTGTGGAAGCGGGCCGCAAGGATATCTTGAGTGCCGCTTACGGGATCATTGAGAGTAATGATGAGTTAAGTGCAGCCTACTTCCAGCGCGTGATGTCTGAAACATATTTCCGTAAGCAGCTACTTGAGCCTTATATGGAATCAAGACTAGCTGCGGCGTCCAGATCTGCGGATATACTGAGCTTTGTACTCCATTGGGGGCGGTTCCTGCCAGTGGCGTTAGAGCAGTCTTTTGCTCAAAATGCTGTGAAGGATTATTTGCTTGAAAAGCTCCAGCTGGAACATGATCCGGTGGCTTCTGTAGCGGAAATTCATGAAATTGTAGATAAGGCAGAAAAAGATCGCCGCAAAGGAACAGGAGTTGCTCCTAAGGCACTCTCCCTAATGCAGGATCTTGCTGCTTCAGCAGATAGATTCTTACTGAACCGCTTATCGCTTTCCGATATGACGCAGGAGGAGCTTCTGGAGGTAGTTTTTTTACGGTATGGTAATGTTGTCGATTGGCAGCCGCCACTGGATAGGATTAGCAAGCAGAAAGAGAATGCGCTGCGTGCAGCTTACCGCTGGTTTGGTGAAGAGAAGCCGAATGAAGAGATTTTTACAGGATTGTCTCCGCAGGAACTAGACGATGTGCAGCTACTGGGTCGTCGTTTGCTAAAAGAGGCGCGTGTTCTGGAACCCTTTGAACGGCTTCCGCTAGCCTTTTACTATACAACTCAGCGTGAAGGGGGTCCGCTGGATTACGATGCGCTTCTGGAGCTGTTAAAGCGTAAATCCGGTTCCGACAAAGAAATCATCTATCGGTTTTTTGCTTGGTCGCAAGGCAATCCTTTATTTACGGTTTCGAATAAAAAGCTGCAACCGGGTTACCGTAAGGCGATTCTGAAGTATTTCCTGAGCAGTGATCGTGAAGCGTTCAAGAATCGGGAATTCCGAAAGAACTATGTCGCGGCAGCTCGGCCTGCTCTGCAAAATGTGTACAATGAAGCCCGCTCCCAACTGGCTTCCCCGCTGGCGCGCTGGATCAGCCGCAGCCGATTTCGACTCTTAATCTCCGGCTCCATTACGGGTATTCTGGTGATTATTGCAATTATCGTATTCAGTATGTTACGCCCGGATGATACGAAGACGGCTCTGCCGGGGACAAGCCCTGAGCCGACCCCTGTTCAGAGTGCAGGTAATGAGCTGCCTCCGGCTTCAGTATACTTGAAGGATCAGAGCGACGAAGGAGATAAGGGGAGCAGCATATTGGTGTTCACCTTCGCAAGTGCAGATGACTGTGTGCAGTTTCAACCGACTGAGATTAGTTTAATGTCTTCGTCTACAGAGATAGATAAAAGCTTTAAGGTCGCTGCTACGAATGGCACTTGTCCAGTGCCGTCAACGGATGGGACGGATGAGGGAAACGCCGCTGACGATTCAGATGCCGCTGGCACTACTGGAGGAACAGCAGAAGGTGCAGATGCTCCTAACGCAGTAGCTGATGCTTCTCCGTCTCCTACGCCTTCCTCTGATACTGAGGACAGCACTGGGTTGCCTTCCGCAACAGCTGTGACTGAAGGTGAACAACCATCCTATCAGGTTGAGGTTACATTGGAGCCTGGAGCGACAATTCTAGAGAAAAGTATGATCAAGGCCGGAAGATTTACATTGATCGTAGATCCCGACCCTAATTTTCCACCAGCTTCTGATTCAAGTGCTGAACCCTCCCCAACTGCAAGTCCGGAAGGAACAGCCGAATAACAAGCTTTCTGAACAGCAATACCTACCGGCAGGTGGTGTATTGCTGTTCATTTTTTTGCTGCCCATACTAAGCTTTTCTATAGACATGCTATGTATTAATAGATATGATTATGGATGTCAAAATAAGATACTACATACTGGAAAAGGTGCAGACTCTATCAATCTAGTCGTCTGCTTAAAAGGGAAGTCCGGTGCATGAGTCCGGCGTGGTCCCGCCACTGTATGTGCGGAGCGTTTCTTCTATAAGCCACTGCCCTGAAGGTAGGGTGGGAAGGTGAAGAACAGCGATGAAGCATTAGCCAGGAGACCTGCCTTTTTTGTGAGCGTTTCTATTCTTCGTGGGGTAAGAATGTGGAACATATACAGATGGACTATCGGCAGGAAGCAAGCGCCGGAGCCTCGATTTGTAATCTTCCCTGACCGCCCTCCAAAGGGGCGGTCTTTATGTTATGCGTCTTATTCCCAGCAGTACCCATTCTTATACAGAAAGAGGTTAAACAATGAAGAAAATCATGTCTTCCAAGTTTGTAGCACTTGGGCTGGCCTTATTCATGGTCATTTCAATTCTAGGAACATCTCTTGCTCCGGCAGGACAAATATTTGCAGAAGCGAGCGCTGGCTCCGGTCTGGAAGCAACTGCTGCGGAGCGGATTAATGTTGCGGATGCGACTTATGCGGCTGCAGAATATCTCTTGAAAGGTGGCGTGCAATCGGATTGGCAAGCTATTGGATTAGCGCAAGCAGGATATAAGCTGCCAGCCAGTTACCATTCAGAGCTTGAGAAAAAAGTAAAGGATGCAGCTGGCAATTTCGCCAATGTAACCGATTATGCTCGAATCGTGCTCGCAGTGAGAGCGATTGGTGCAGATCCTACTAGCTTTGCTGGTAACGGAACGACTCCTGGCTATAATCTGATTGAGAAAATTTATAATAACAGCAAGCTCAGTGAACAGACGCTAAATAATCCGGTATATGCCTTACTTGCGCTGGATTCTGGTAAATATAATATCCCAAGTGACGCGAAATGGACGGCGGATAAGCTCCTTACGGAGATTCTCTCCAAACAGAATCCGGATGGGGGCTTTGCATTAACCTCGGGCGCAAGTGAGTCTGATATGACAGCGATAACCTTGACGGCTCTGGCGGCACATAAAAATAATCCTGAAGCCTACTTAGCAGGGCTACAAGCCGTAGCTTGGTTATCTGCAGCTCAAGATAGCCATGGGGGTTACGGTGACAGTGCTGAAAGTAGCGCACAAGCAATCCTTGGACTCACATCCTTCGGAGTTGATCCTAGTGGATTAGAATACACCAAAAACAAAGTGGATCTAATGGAGAACCTGCTTAGCTATCGTCTAGCTGATGGTAGCTTCACCCATAGCCGTGGTGGAAGCAGTAATGTTCTGGCGACAGAGCAAGGACTTCAGGCGCTGGTTGCGTATAATTTGCTGTATAAAGGAAGCAACAGTAAGCTATACGATTTTTCCAAATCCTCCGTTCAGAGCTCACTCATCTACGCTCCTGTAACGATTGAGGGACCACGGGCCACGTTGGCACAAGGGTACGCCTATGCTGGCAACGCACTTGGAGCGTTAGAGAAGCTGGCGCTTCAAACGAACTTGCCGATCACGAATCCTTCGGGCAGTTATGTGACTGGCATCGGAAGTATTGCTGCTGGAAGCTTTGGTGGTTATGACGGATGGATGTATGTTGTATCACGTGACGGAAAATGGATTAATCCCGATGTAGGCATGAGTGATTTTGTACTTAAAGATTCAGATCAGGTACTGGTTTATTATGCCGGAGATGACACTAAACTTGTGGATTCCGTTACCCTTTCCAAAGCAAATCTTAAAGAGGGCGATTCTTTTAACGTCATTGTAACTAGTAAGACGTGGAAATGGGACGCTGCTACGAACACTTCCTCTCCTGTAACTGCAAAAGCTGCGGGTGTTCAGGTCCAAATTGGAGCTCAGACGGTAACGACGAATGCTAAAGGTGAGGCCGTATTCTCAGGAAATGTGCCCGCAGGTGACTATACACTGACTGTAACTGGCTACCGCGAAGGTAAAGCGCCAACGGTTGCTAAATATACAAAAGCTATAAAGGTAATTTCTAAGAATGTAACAGCTTCACTTACCGTTGAAGGCCCGGAAGGATTGATTAGTGAAGGGACTTTAAAAGCCTCCAATGCTCTTGAAGCGTTGCAGCAACTAGGGTCTACCGATGATTTTAAAGTAGATATCACCAAATCGTCTTATGGCAACTTTGTATCAGGTATCCATGGAGTTTCGCAAGGTACTTACGACGGATGGTGGAGCTTCGTAGTATCACGCGGCGGGGAGTGGATATATCCAAGTGTGGGTATGGATGCGTTCGAACTACAGGAATCCGATCGTGTGCTTGTCTATTATGCAGGTGAAAATACACAGGTTATAGATTCTGTGGCGCTTTCCCCAACGCAGCCAAAAGCTAATGAAGCTTTTACCGTAAAGGTTTCTCAGAAAAAGTGGGTGTGGAATCAGGACAGTTTCACTTCTGATCCGGTTACCTCACCAGCAGCAGGTGTGCAGGTTTCGATTGGTGATAAGAAGGTAATCACGAATGAACAAGGTGTAGCTGTTGTTGATGGGGGTCTCCCGGCAAATAGCTATACAATGACTGTTACCGGCTATGCTAAAGACAGCGTACCGAGCGTAGCGCGTTATACTCAGTCTCTGACTGTTGGATCGTCTGTTATTGCTCCAGCTAAAGCTACCGCTACCCTTTCAGTGATTGGAGATAGCCGGAAGGGAACCATCCTAGCCAGTACAACAGTAGCTCTAAAAGAGGGCGAAACGGCTTATAGCTTACTAGTCAGTCAATTAGGCACTAAGGTAGTATCATCCGGCAACGCTGGAAGCATCTACGTGAAGTCTATTGACGGGTTGGCTGAATTTGATGAAGGCCCAAGCAGCGGATGGAAGTATAAAACGAACCGGGATGCTGATCCAAGCATAAGTGCAGACAGCTATATTTTGCAGAACGGTGATACTTTATATTGGTACTATACCTCTGGAGAATAAGGAAGAGGATTGATTAGGCGGGTACATGGATTCGGAGTAACTAACGGATCGGGTGCCCGCCCTTTTTATATTTGGAGGAAAGTCGTTTTATGACAATATATACTTTTATTCGACACAATATTCAAAAAATCATCAAACTCTTAGCCCTTCCGACCGATAAAAATAGATAGATCATAAGATAATGCGAAGGCGGAGTGTAGATGAAAAATTTGAAAGTGAAATACAAAATAGGGCTGCTTTTGGTATTCGCTGTAATCATGGTGAATGTTGTAGGGGGCATAGGCATCATCACGATGACCCGAATGGCCGAAAAGACAAATGAGACATATAATGAAAATTTATTGCCTGTTTCTTACGTGGGGCAGATGCGTACGAATAATCGGGCTATTGAATCCTATCTTTTGGAGCGTTTGATTAGCGTTGATGCCAGCAAAAACAAAGAACTTTCTGAGAGTATCCAAGTGAAGGTTCAGGATAACAATGAACTTATGAACAAGGTGAAAGCGATTCAGTATAATGATCCTGCTATTGTAAGTAAAATCAAAGAGTATGAGTCCTTTTTGCCAGATTATCGCGCACAGCGGGACAACATTATAAAGATTGCTGATAGTAATCATAATCAAGAGGCCTATCGAGTATTTTCAGGCGAGTTTAACGATTCCCGTGAAAAAATGATCAACCTACTTAAAGGAATTAGTGATTCGTTGCTTAAAGATGCTGATGAACACAATTCAGATTCCATGGCAACCGCTAAAAGCATGCGGGTAAACAATACCATAATGATTACGTTCGCCTGTGTGATTTGTATCGTGATTAGTATTGCAATCATTCGACTGATAACAAAACCCCTTAAAGAACTGCAAGGAATAATGAAGCGGGCAGAAAATGGAGATTTGACCGTAATAGCAACGTACACTGCCAAGGATGAGATCGGCCAAATTAACAGTTCATTTAACAATATGCTGCAGGGCTTGCGGAAGATGATGCAAGGGATTGCAGAGAGTGCGGAGCTGCTGTCAGCTTCATCGGAAGAGATGAGTGCAAGCGCTGAGCAGACCTCATTGGCTTCACAAATGATCGCTGTATCTTCTGGAGAGATTGCCGCGGGTTTTGATGAACAGACAGAGAGCATTAACAATACAACACGTTCCATAAAAGCAATGACCAATGATATTGCAGCCGTAGAGGGCAGCAGCTATGAAATGTCGGATCTAATGGGCGTAGTTTCCGGTTCATCGGATCGTGGAGTAGAGGCTGTAGACCAAATCATTGTGCAGATGAAGGAAATTGACCTCAGTGTAACTCAGAGTCAGGAGATTGTTTCTAATCTGGGGACATTGTCACAAGAGATTAATACAATTATTACAACGATTAACGGTATTGCTACACAGACGAATCTGCTTGCGCTCAACGCTTCTATAGAAGCAGCACGGGCCGGTGAGCATGGACGGGGATTTGCTGTAGTTGCTGGAGAAATTCGTAATCTGGCGGAAGCAACTAGAAATAGTTCTTTGCGGGTTACAGATATTATTACACATATCCAAAAGCAAACCGAAAGCGCAGTAGAATCCATGGCTTTGGGTACTGAGCTAGTCACCAATGGCGTAGTTCAAAGTCATCTGGTATCTCAAGCTTTTCATGAGATTCAGACTTCCATTAAAGAAGCTACCTTACAGACAGCCGAAATTAGAGAAGCGGTTGCTCATGTAGCCATGGAATCACAAGGTGTGGCAGCAGCTATGGAACAGGTCAACGTTATATCTAGTAAAGGGGCGGAGGGTGTTCAGGACACAAGTGCAGCGAGTCAGGAGCAACTATCCGCAATGGAGGAAATGTCGGCTTCAGCTCAGTATTTAGCGGTGCTGGCAGAAGATCTGCAAAAAATATTGTCCAGCTTCAAACTATAGAGCTTCATAATAATGTTAAAAAAACAGCAGAGCAGCGGTTCTCCAGTAACGGAGATCGCTGCTCTGCTGTTTGTGGTTTTAGCAGATTGGGAGCAAGCGCGAGCCAGCTGATCTCAGTTGGTCAAGGTGGGAGAGATGTAAGCGGACTCAGCAGCTCAGGAGCGGATAGATGTAAGCTGGTCTCCGTAGGTCAGGAGCGGATAGACGTAAGCTGGACTCAGTAGGTCAGGAGCGGTTAGACGTAAACTGGACTCAGTAGGTTGCGGGCAAACATATGCTATGTGGGCTCCAGCGACAACAGTGGCAAGACGAAGGGAAGGAAACAATAAAAACCTTGGAGATGATACCTCGTACCCTGTACCCTGTACCTCGTAACTCGTAACCCGTACCCCGTACCCCGTACCCCGTACCCCGTACCCCGTACCCCGTACCCCGTACCCCGTACCCCGTACCCCGTAACCCGTAACCCGTACCCCGTACCCCGTACCCCGTACCCCGTACCCCGTACCCCGTACCCCGTACCCCGTACCCCGTACCCCGTACCCCGTACCCTGTAGCCTGTACCCTGTACCCCGTAACCCTAGTGTCCCCGGCTGTTCTCTAGTTTTTTAAACACACTATCTACTTGATATTCCCCAGTTTAATGTCATCTGGGTCCGATAATGTGGGCTTATGCTTACCCCCACAGGCTATCGGACACAGCCGCCGCTATTTGCCCATTTATCACCATTGGAGCGAAGTTTCGGACTCCAGTGCAGCTATTGGTGTGGAAAACGCTGGAAACTGGTTTATTTCGCATCAATAGCGGCTATGAGGTCCGATAGCGTCCGAAATATAGCTAAATCCAGCAATTAAGGTCATCTGGGTCCGATAACGTGGGCTTATACTCATCCCCACTGGTTTGCGGCTTGGAAGCGGAGTATCGGACACAGCCGCCGCTATTTGCCCATTTATCGCCTTTGTAGCGAAGTTTCGGACACCAGCGCAGCTATTGTTGTGGAAAACGCTGGAAACTAGTGTTTTTCGCACCAATAGCGGCTATGGGGTCCGATAGCACCCGAAACAGTGGCAAATCCAGCAATTAAGGTCATCTGGGTCCGATAGAAAAACTCGGGAGCATGAATGTGGTTGGATTAAACAAAAATTAGTGTTTAGTTCAAGACTTGAAAAAAGAGGGAATCCCAATAGCTGGTTCACAGCTGTTGGGATTCCCTCTTGATTTTTTTGAAAAACTCAGCGTGTATCCTTCCAGAAATTCAGAGGTTTCAGATCTGAGCTAATGACGTGGAATGTATAGCCTTCTTTTTTCAATGACTCTAAGATACGCGGAAGTACTTTAAGCGTAGCTTTTTGATCATGCATCAGAATCACTGGATTGGTCTGCGATTTCTGCAGCTTATGAACCTGATTCATAACCGAATTATAGATCGTTGTACTAGCATCCTTGTATTTCCAATCCTCTGAGTCCACGTTCCAATCCCATAGATGATAACCTTGAGCCAGCACTTTATCTCTAAAGGCCTTTGTGAAATAAGGCTTGCTTCCATAAGGAGGACGAATCAGTGTAGTGCTTTGACCTGTAATCTTTTTCAAAATGGCGTTATCGTTATCCATCTCTCCCAGCGCAGCCGCAGGTGAAGCATAAAACTTCTCTTTCCGGTGCGTCATTCCATGCAATGCGAGAGCATGCCCTTCATTCGCAATCCGTTTCACTTGCGCAGTATGCTGGTTCATATTCGGTCCGATCATGAAAAAAGTTGCCTTCGCATCATATTTTGCCAAAATATCAAGCAATGTAGAAGTTGTAGCCGTTGGCCCATCATCAAAGGTGAGGTATACGGTCTTACCTTGCTTCCCAACAGTTGGCGTAGAAGTTCCAGGAGTTGAGGTTGGCTTCAATTCCTTTTTAAACTTACTTACAAATGTTGCATCATCTAATGTAGCCGAGCCATCTTTTACACGCAATAAATATTGATCTGCTTTAAAGGAAATTCCAAAACCAAGATAAGAGGTCAATTTCAGTGGAACCATTGTTTTTCCGTTTTTTAAAAATGTACTCATGGATATGGTCTTTCCATCGCCTAGAGTAGCTGTTGCATGATCATTCAGCAGTTTGATTGATCTGTTCTGACCTGTAACTTTTATCCCATCGCTCACTCCAGTTAGCGTTAACTTAAGTTCCTGTGATAGATCACGTAGAGGAACGTAATAGGTATCTTTTACCGAAACTGCTTCAATAGTTGTTAACTTATCGTTCACACCTAACCTAAGGGAGCCTGCACCTGCTGCATTCACTGAATCTATCGCTCGTATTGATCCGGAACCTATGAATAATACGATTAATAATAGCCATACTTTCTTTAAAGACATCGTCAAAAATCTCCTATCTATGTATATTTGTCTATTACCTTATCATACATTGATAGAATGAAATTTGAGAGATTGTAACCCCCAGCAGAATAATTTGTTACCTTTTAGAAGTTAACTGTGATTTCAACCACAATCATAAAAAGCACGCGACTCCAGCTAAATACTGGCGCATCAACAAAAAATGGTTAAAATCACCCCGTTTTGCGCAGAATAGATGTGTCTAAATTAGCAACTTTAGTAAACTATTGAACAAAGTTTGAACGGAATTTTTCAACCCATAAACAGCGCCGTTACAGTGATCTTTATCATACTATTAGAAACTTGTAACAAATTGATCACACATATTTAACTTGTTCGCCATTATTAAGGTCTTTTTTAGGCTAAATGGAAAAATAAGTCTTTTGCTTTCTTCCCCATAAATTCTTACTATATATAAAGGTTAATGTTGAGGGTTAATAAAAGAAGTATTGAAGGAAGGAGCTTAAGCATGAACAAAAAGGGACCGTTATACGCTTTATTTCTCAGCCTAATTTTACTCTTGCCAGGATGCAGTTCAATTGCTGTTCTGAATCCGAAGGGGCCGGCTGCAAGAACTTTATCTGACACGATCATTCTCTCCATTGTTATGATGCTCGGCGTTCTGGCAGTTGTCTACATCTTATATGTCTTCGTGCTTTTGAAATACCGTGCTAAAAAAAGCAACGAAGATTATATTCCTCCTCACGAGGAAGGAAACAAATGGCTGGAGGCTATCTGGATTACCATTCCGATTATTATCGTGGCATTCCTCTCCGTAGTCACCGTCAAAACAACAGTAGATGTAGAAAATGTTGCAGCGGATTATAAAGATCAGAAACCGCTTGTAATTTATGCTTCCTCCTCTAACTGGAAATGGCATTTCAGCTACCCAGAAGAAGGTATCGAAACAGTAAACTACGTTAACATTCCAGTTCACCGCGCTGTAGAGTTCAGACTGTATTCTTTCGGTACGATCTCAAGTCTTTGGATCCCACAATTGGGAGGACAAAAATACGCGATGAGCGACATGATCACAACCTTGCATCTTTCAGCTGATACTGTAGGTTCTTATGTCGGAAGAAATGCGAACTTTAATGGTAAGGGTTTTGCCCACATGGAGTTTGAAACACTTGCGATGACAGATAAGGACTATCAGGAATGGGTGAAAGACGTTAAAGAAACGGCGGGTCCACTGACGGAAGATGAATTTAAAGGTCTTTTGGAAATGGAACATGTCGGACGTAAAACGTATACGAATACTCACTTATCCTTTAGCCCGCCTCCGGGAAGCCATGGTGACCATATGAGTAATGGTGGCACTGAAATGGATACGGATAACGGAAGTATGGAGCATCAGGATAATAAAGAAATTCACCCGACTCCAGCACCATCCAGCGAGACGGAATTCAACACCGAGCCTAATCCAGAACTGGATGAGCCGATACCTAGTTCTCCATTAGAAGAGAGCACAACACATGACGGACACTAGTCAATGTTAATTGAACAACTTGAAAGGAGCGATTCCTAATGGATTGGGATAAATTTAAGGTCCACGGCGAACCCCTGATATACGGAGCTATGGCAAGTATTGTTCTGGCTACAATCGGGATTATCGTCGGCCTGACCTATTTTAAAAAATGGGGATATTTATGGCGCGAATGGTTGACTACTGTTGACCACAAACGTATTGGGATTATGTATATCCTCGCTGCATTGCTTATGCTTTTCCGCGGCGGCGTTGACGCTATTATGATGAAGCTGCAAACAGCAGCCCCGGACATGAAATTTCTTGACGCACAGCATTACAACGAGGTATTTACAACACACGGCTTGATTATGATCCTTTTTATGGCCATGCCGTTTATTATCGGTCTGATGAATGTTATCGTTCCGCTGCAAATCGGTGCTAGAGACGTTGCCTTCCCGCGTCTGAATGCTGTCAGCTTCTGGCTCTTCTTCTTTGGAGCTATGCTGCTTAACATTTCGTTTGTTATCGGGGGATCGCCAGATGCTGGTTGGTCCGCATATTTCCCGCTAGCAAGTCTAGAGTTCAGTCCAACGGTGGGTAATAACTATTACTCGCTCGCACTACAAATTTCAGGTATTGGTACGCTCCTCACAGGCGTTAACTTTATTGTAACGATTCTGAAAATGCGTGCACCAGGCATGAAGTTGATGAAAATGCCGATGTTTACTTGGTCCGTATTGATCACCAACGTAATTATCGTATTCGCATTCCCTGTGCTTACGGTTGCACTCGCGTTGATGATGTTCGACCGGTTGTTCGGCTCTCAATTCTTTACGATGGCCAATGGCGGTATGGATATGTTATGGGCCAACCTGTTCTGGGTATGGGGTCACCCTGAAGTATATATCGTTGTCTTACCGGCATTCGGTATTTATAGTGAAATTATCGCCACCTTCTCTAAAAAGAACCTGTATGGATATACATCCATGGTATTCAGTATGTTGATCATTTCCCTCTTGTCCTTCCTAGTATGGGCTCACCATTTCTATACAATGGGTCAAGGTGCTATGGTTAACAGCTTCTTCTCGATTACAACCATGGCCATTGCCGTACCAACAGGTGTGAAAATATTTAACTGGCTATTTACCTTACGAAAAGGGCGAATAACCTTTACGACACCTATGCTATACACCCTGGCCTTTATTCCGATCTTTACGATTGGTGGGGTAACAGGTGTCATGCTGGCTATGGCCAGTGCCGATTACCAGTACCATAATACGATGTTCCTGGTTGCCCATTTCCACTACGTTCTTATTCCAGGTGCGGTCTTCGCCGTTATCGCAGGGTTCCATTACTGGTTCCCTAAAGTATTCGGTTTCCGTCTGAATGAACGTCTTGGCAAGCATGCCTTCTGGTGGATTATCATTTCCTTTAACGTATCGTTCTTCCCGCTGTTTATTCTCGGACTTAAGGGTATGACCCGCCGACAATACACCTATTCTGCGGATACCGGATTTGGCCCGCTGAGTATGGTCTCATTCGTAGGTGCGATCGGTCTCGCTATTGGATTTGTAATCCTGGTTTATAACATTTACTGGAGTACTCGTTACGAACCAAGAGATACTGATGGAGATCCGTGGGATGCACGTACTTTGGAATGGGCAACGAAAAGCCCGATTCCAGCTTACAACTTCGCAGTGGTTCCAAATGTAAAAACACGCGATGCTTACTGGTCTGCTAAACAAGATAAAGTACCGCTTTTTGAAGATAAGATTACTAAGATTCATATGCCTAGCAACACAGGAAAACCATTTGTTCTGGGTGTTATCTTCTTCATTGCAGGGTTCTCTCTGGTCTTCAGTCTTTGGATTCCAGCGATCCTCTCTGGAGTAGGTATCCTCATTGTTCTAGCTGCTATGTCCTTTGATCGGGATCACGGATTCTACATCCCAGCAGAAGAAGTTATTGCTACTGAAAAGAAATTGCGGGGTGAGACAGTATGAAAATAGATGCGTCTAAGCCGCTTGAATACTCAACAGAAGAGAATAGTAATAAAATCTTTGGCTTCTGGGTTTTTCTAGGAGCGGAGATTGCACTGTTCGCTACGTTGTTCACTGTTTATTTTGTAATGGTAGACCGTTTTGCCAGCGGCCCTAGCGGGCCGGATCTTTTCGAAATTGGTCCAGTAATGATCGAAACATTGCTGCTGCTGACAAGTTCGTTCACGATTGGTCTTGCAGTTCATGCCATGCGGCATGGTTACCAAAAAGCCATGATGGTCTTTTTCGGACTAACCCTTCTAATGGGTCTCGGCTTCCTTGGTATTGAAATCACGGAGTTTGTCACTTATGTTCACGAAGGGGCTACACTTCAAACCAGTGGTTTCCTATCCAGTCTTTTTGTACTGCTGGGAACACACGGAGCTCACGTATCGTTCGGGTTCCTGTGGGGTGCGGCTATTCTAATCCAGTTGAAGCGTCAAGGTATTAATCCGGCTACGGCCAATAAATCCTTTATCTTCTCGCTGTACTGGCATTTCTTGGACGTTGTCTGGATCTTTATTTTCAGCTTCGTCTATCTGAAAGGACTGATGTAGCATGATGAAGCAATTGTTTCCAATTCGCCATGTGATGGGTTTCTTAGCCTCTCTTGTCCTTTCTGTGGCTGCACTTGCTGTAATCTACCTTGATCTATCCAACACTGCGAACATGGCTATCCTGCTTGTTACAGCCCTCATTCAGGCTTCCTTGCAGCTCTTCCTGTTCATGCATATTGGTGAATCAGCAGATACCAAGAAAGAACTTTACATCAATATCGCCTATGCCTTATTCGTTGGTCTAGTTACGATATTCGGTACGCTCTTCATCTTCGTATGGGGCTGGTATGCTTAATTACAGACACTAATACTCAAAGGGACGTCTCTAAAGCCAAAATGGCTTAGGGACGTCTCTTTTTTTGCGTTTATTTCGGAGGTTAGTTGTAGCGGATGCCCGGAAATGAGCATCTTTTTAGGCAATAGCTGCACGGGACTCCGAAACTTCGCTCAATAGGCGGAAAATGTGCGAATAGCGTCATTTGAGTCCGAAAGCTACGGGGGATGAGGTTGGCTCGGTGCGATCGGACTCAGAGGAGCTTAAAAGCGGGAAACAGCGGCGTTTGGAGTTGTAACGGACCCCAAAGTCGCTATTGGTGTGAAAAACGCCCAAAATGAGCGCCTTTCTAGGCAATAGCTGCACTGGAGTCCGGAACTTCGCTCAATAGGCGAAAAATGTGCGAATAGCGTCATCTGGGTCCGAAAGCTAGCGGGGATAAGGAGGCTCGGCGCGATCGGACTCAGATGACCTTATAAGCGGAAATCAGCGGCTTTTGGAGTTGTAGCGGACCCCAAAGCCGCTATTGGTGTGAAAAACGCCCAAAATGAGCGCCTTTCTAGGCAATAGCTGCAGTGGAGTCCGAAACTTCGCTCAAAAGGCGGAAAATATGCGGATAGCGTCATCTGGTCCGAAAGCTACGGGGGAGATAAGGGGGGGCGGCGCGATCGGACTCAGGGGAGCTTAAAAGCGGGAAACAGCGTCATCAGGGTCCTAAAACTACTGTGGACGAGATTGGCTCGGCGCGATCGGACTCAGATGAGCTTAAAAGCATGAATTAGCGTCTTTTGGAGTTGTAACGGACCCCAAAGCCGCTATTGGTGTGTAAAACGCCCGAAATGAGCACCTTTCTAGGCAATAGTTGCACTGGAGTCCGAAACTTCGCTCAAAAGGCGGAAAATGTGCGAATAGCGGCATCTGGGTCCGAAAGCCGCGGGGGATAAGGGGGCTTGGCGCGATCGGACTCAGTTGAGCTTAAAAGCGGGAAACAGCGTCATTTGGAGTTGTAACGGACCCCAAAGTCGCTATTGGTGTGAAAAACGCCCAAAATGAGCACCTTTCTAGGCAATAGCTGCATGGGACTCCGAAACTTCGCTCAAAAGGCGGAAAATGTGCGAATAGCGTCATCAGGGTCCGAAAGCTACGGGGGAGATAAGGGGGGCGGCGCGATCGGACTCAGGGGAGCTTAAAAGCGGGAAACAGCGTCATCAGGGTCCTAAAACTACTGTGGACGAGATTGGCTCGGCGCGATCGGACGTAATTTTGATTAATAGCAAGGAATAGATAAATCCCGAAGGAAAATCTTGGGGATTTTTTTGTTGACATATAAATCAAACTGTATTAATAATAGTAGTACAGTTAGTACACATCATAATGGATTTAATGCAAGATAGTGGAAGGAGGAAGGTTATGTTCGAACTGGACGTTCGTAGTCGGAAGCCGATTTATGAGCAGCTGACCGATAAGGTTAAGGAGATGATTCTGCATGGTATTTTGCAGACGGATGAACAGCTACCTTCTGTAAGGACGTTATCCCAGCAGCTAACCGTGAATCCCAATACCATTCAGAAGGCTTACCGTGAATTGGAACGTGAGGGGTATATCTATTCATTACAGGGGAAAGGAAGTTTTGTAGCCCCGATGAAAAAAGAACAAAATGCGATCAAAAAAGCGGAAGTCCGGAACGAGTTGCTGAGGCTGATGGCGGAGGCGGTATACCTTGGGTTCACCGCAGCTGAGATTAGTTCTTTGTACCAACAAGTGGAGAAGCAAAGAGAAGGAGGGAAGAGTGATGATTGAGATTCGGGGAGTCAGCAAGTTATTTCAAGGCGAGAAGGCAGTCGACGATATCTCTTTAACGGTACATAAGGGAACAATTTATGGGCTGCTCGGCTCTAATGGCGCGGGCAAAACAACGCTGCTCAAAACATTGGCGGGCATCTACTCTCCAGATAAGGGGACCGTGCGGGTGGATGGTGAAGCGGTATTCGAACACCCGACGACTAAGCAACGGGTTATTTTTATGCCGGATGCTCCTTACTTTTTCCCACAATCCACCATGCTGCAAATGGCGGCCTTCTATCGCTCGATTTATCCGAGCTGGAATCAGAAGCGTTTTGAAGATTTGGGAACCGTATTTCAGCTCGATAAAAAACGCAAACTCAGTCGTTTCTCCAAAGGGATGCAGCGGCAAGCGTCATTTTGGTTATGTTTAAGCTGTATGCCGGATGTGCTGATTATGGATGAACCGATTGACGGATTAGATCCGGTGATGCGGCGTCAGATCAAAAACCTGCTATTTCAGGAGGTTGCTGAACGCGAGTTGACGGTAATCATTTCTTCCCATAACCTTCGTGAGATTGAAGATCTGTGCGATCATGTCGGGATTATGCATGGTGGGAAGATGTTGATTGAGAAGGATCTGGATGATCTTAAGGCGGATACACATAAGATTCAAGTGGCGTTTCGGGATGAACGGCATGAGATTCCGTTAGCTGCCAAGCTACAAGTTCTGCATCAAGAGCGCCGGGGAAGTGTGAACCTATATATTGTAAAAGGGGATCGTGAACGGATCAAAGCGGCTTTTCAGGTGTACGAGCCATACGTATTCGATTTGCTTCCATTAACGTTAGAAGAGATCTTTATTTATGAAATGGGGGATGTCGGATATGACGCGCAGCCATTACTACTTTAATAGCAGTATTTTTCGCCAGAACTTCCGCCAGCATGGCTGGATAGGGATTATATATGCACTCGGCTTATTATTCGCACTTCCATTGCAGCTCTTCATGAGCAACAATCCGGATGCAAAACCGCAGGAAATTGATCATTTATTTCGCATAGCTGGTAGTGTGCAAGCCTTGTTTATCATTACGATCCCAGTTGCCGCAGGACTATTCTTATTCCGATACCTTCAGGCAAAATCACCCGCAGATCTTTGGCATAGCCTGCCTTTACGCAGAGAGCATATATTTACAGCTCATCTGACAAGTGGACTTATTTTACTGTTGCTGCCTGTTTGGTTAACTGCTGGGGTGGTTGCTGTTGTAAAGCCATGGAGTGGGAATTTTTATATTTTTCAAGGCGCAGATATTTGGCAATGGTGTATCACAGTTAGTATTCTGACTTTGTTCCTCTTCTGTTTTAGTGTTTTTGTGGGAATATGTACAGGCCAATCTATTCTTCAGGGAATTATCATTTATATTTTGCTTATTCTTCCTGTTGTACTGATCTCATTAATCAATAGCCATTTCGCCATGTATCTTTATGGTTATGCAAATGCAAATGTAAACTTCCGTGATTCTAGTTTGCAGATGTGGTCTCCGTTTGTTCATATCGTGTATTATTTTACCGGCAAACCCTTCACTAATACAGAATTATGGATTTATGGGGTATTGGCACTTCTATTTATTGGGTTGTCCTATCTGTTATACCGTAAACGTAATACGGAAAAAGCGGGTCAGGCTATTGCTTTTGGATATTTCAATCCACTGTTTAAAGCAGGGGTTATGTTATGTGCCATGCTTATTGCTGGTAATTATTTTGCGCAAATGAAGCAACAGCAAATGGGCTGGGTGATTAGTGGATATGCCATCGGAGCTATTATTGGTTATGTTGCCGCAGAGATGATTATTCGGAAAACATGGCAGATTATGACGCGTAAAATGGTAGCTGAGTTTGCAGTTTATGCGGTAATGATAGGGTTACTTCTGTATATCCCGGTATCAAGTGTTACGGGGTATGAAGCCAGAGTGCCTTCCGGTGATAAGATTAGCAGTGTTTATATGGGAACTAACTACCAGATGTATACACGAATAGATGATTTGTACACTACCCCCTTTATGGGTCAGGACCCTTTTTCCAGTGATGAAGATTATATAGAGGCTGTCCGTAAACTTCATCAAGCGGTAGTTGCGGTACGTCCAGATCATACGTCAGAACAATATGTTTATGGATATTTTACTCTGGCTTATCAATTGGAGAATGGTCACAAATTAGTGAGGGAATACTGGATCCCTAATAAGGGGTTTGAATCAGAGCTCAAGGCGGTTAAGGATACCGAAGCTTACAAGTATGAAAAGTATAATTTAGCTCTCTTAGAGAAAGAAATGGATATCATGTGGATTACTAATAGGAATAAAAGAGTTGCCATCTCTGATCCCGGGGAAATTTTAGAGCTAAAGGAGATTATCAAACGCGAAATTTTGAATATGTCCTACGAAGTACAGATAGATAAGGATGGAATACCTGATGTGGCTAATATCCAAACAGAGGTAAAGGCAAAAGAGGACAGCAATCAAGTTTCTTCAAGTTATGGTTATAATTATCCATGGAAATCTTCTTTCCATGAGCTTGAAAAGTGGATGAATGAAAAAGGTTATGCCGATAAAATACGAATAACAGCTGAAGATATCCAATCGGCAGAGATTATAAAAGATGATTATATGGACGAGCAAACACCTAAGAACCCTACTAGTCCTGAACAAAGAGTAGCGCTTGCACGCGAAAAGAATCGTACGGCTGTTACGAAGGATAAGACATTATTAACAGATATTTTGGACCATCATTTCCATTATGGTGTTGAGAATGGCAACTACATTGTGAAGTTGATGTACAAAGAGGGTTATAGCGATTTCGTAATGTTAAAAGAATCGGATATGACGCCTGAATTGAAAGCATTGCTGAAATAAGTTAAGAATAAGTTTAGAATAAGGTAAGTAAAAGATTACAGATAAAAGACTACTGGTTTACATAAACTGGATAGTTGGATTATGCTTTTGGAGATACGATAAGGATGAAATGGAACTTTCAGGTCAGCCTCTGAACCAGTATATTCATTTCCGGTAAAATAACATCGCTGTATTAACTGGTAAGGAGTTTTGTATTTAGGTGAAGTCCGACCATGGACGATAGAGTCCATGGTCTTTTTTGCATAGTAAGAGGTAATACATGGATGTGTGATTGCTGTAATGCCTCTGGAATCTGCTTCGAAGAGATCCTTTACTGTAGAATAATATAAATAGGAAAAATTGAGGTGAAAATATAATGTTAAGCAATACAGCGGAAGTGTCGTTAAGTAAATTTATGACTAAGCTGCTTCGGCATACCCCGGAGCAATATGGTCTTATTTTGGATGCAGAGGATGGTTCCTGTAGGTTGGATGATTTACTGTTTGTTATTGTAAGCACTCCTAGATGGTCAGAGGTGACTGTGGGAGATATTCGGCAAGTGGTCGCAGGTTGCGACAAGCAACGATTGGAAATCGTTGATGACCGGATCAAAGCCCGGTACGGGCATAGCCATACAAAAATCACTTATGGGCCGGGGACTCCGCCTGCTATACTTTTTCACGGAACTCATTCTGGTGTGCTTTCTGTGATTTTGGAGGAGGGGCTCCAATCGATGGGACGGCAGTATGTTCATTTGTCTGAGGGGACTCATTTTGCCAGTTTAGCCGGAAGTCGCAGAGGGAAATTGATATTGTTAACCGTTGATACGATTAGAGCGGGTCAAATGGGTGTAACCTTTTATAAGGCGGGTAATAAGGTATGGTTGGCAGGTCATATACCGCCTTCCTGTCTTAAGGTGTACCCCGTAAGTTGAACTAGATCGACGTTTGGTCAGGAGGCATAATAACATGGATGAAATTCCAGATCACTTAGATCACGGATTACAGATTGTATTTATTGGATTCAATCCTAGTATCCGTTCTGGCGAGGTAGGACATCATTACGCGAATCCGCGGAATAATTTCTGGAGAATATTACATCAGTCTGGACTTACTCCCCGGTTGTATGATGCGTCTGAGGATGGGGACTTGCTTAAGCTGGGCTATGGGTTTACAAATATTGTTGCCCGTCCCACACGGGGAATCGACGATATTACTCGTGAAGAATACCAGGAGGGTCGGGAAATGCTTCGCTCCAAGCTGGAGAAATATCGGCCTCAAGTCGCCTGTTTTGTAGGTAAGGGTGTGTATACAGAGTTTAGCCGCAGAACAAAAGCTAACTGGGGATTTCAAGGGGACGTGCCTCCAAAGGTAGATGGTGTCCGTGAATTTGTTGCACCCTCTTCTAGCGGATTAGTTAGAATGCCGATGGAAGAGATAGTTGGGATTTATCGCAGATTAGCCGAGTTTACGCAAGAGAACGATGGGTGATTGATGTATTCGGAGGTAGGGTGTTAAAGGACACAGGAGTCGCTAAAAGTAACAAGTCACTCTAATTTGTGTGCTATCGGACTCCAATGCAGCTATTGGGTGGAAATTGACTGATTATGAGTCCATTTTGGGTAGATAGCGTCTTTGGAGTCCGAAAACACCACTAAATAGACGCAAATCCACGAATAACGGCGCCTGAGTCCGTAAGGATAAAGGCTGGAGAGTTCGCTGTGAATCACTGTGGATCGCTGTGGATCTCTGTAGATCCCGCAGATCCTGCAGATCCCGCAGATCTCCGTAGATCGCAACTGTTCCAACCAGCAGCAGAGTGTAGGTTAGAAAGACTGAGCAGTAATGCGCAAATGGAGCTAAAGGACACAGGAGTCGCTAAAAGTAACAAATCACACTAATCTGCGAGCTATCGGACTCCAATGCAGCTATCGGACTCCAATGCAGCTATTGGGTGGAAATAGACTGAATATGAGTCCATTTTGGGTAGATAGCGTCTCTGGAGTCCGAAAACACCACTAAATGGCCGAAAATCCACGAATAACGGCGCCTGAGTCCGTAAGGATAAAGGCTGGAGAGTTCGCTGTGAATCACTGTGGATCGCTGTGGATCGCTGTGGATCGCTGTGGATCGCTGTGGATCGCTGTGGATCGCTGTGGATCGCTTTAGATCCCGCAGAACCCGCAGATCCCGTAGATCGTAACTCTTCCAACCAGCAGCAGAGTGTAGGTTAGAAAGACTGAGCAGTAACGCTGCAAATGGAGCTAAAGGACACAGGAGTCGCTAAAAGTAACAAGTCACTCTAATTTGTGTGCTATCGGACTCCAATGCAGCTATTGGGTGGAAATTGACTGATTATGAGTCCATTTTGGGTAGATAGCGTCTTTGGAGTCCGAAAACACCACTAAATGGCCGCAAATCCACGAATAACGGCGCCTGAGTCCGTAAGGATAAAGGCTGGAGAGTTCGCTGTAGATCTCTGTAGATCTCTGTGGATCTCTGTAGATCCCGCAGATCCCGCAGATCCCGCAAGCTCTGGCAAACTCTCGCATCTTAGCTATCTCTCGCTACTCTAGAATACCCTCAAACATAAAAGGAGCCAGATTCCATATCGGAATCTGGCTCCTTTTATAACTTCAAAGGGCAGTCTCAGTATATGAGACATGCCCTTAGTCCCTAATACATTAGGTCTCAATCAGCAGCAGAATGATAGAGGATAAGGATAGGCAAACACTAATCAGGCAAAGCACGGCAACGACCTGCTTCTGGTTCAGGCCTGCCCGAAGCAGGCGGTAATGAGCCTGGGTGGCATCGGCTTGATAAATGGACTTGCCTTGGATGAAACGTTTGACTACGACAAAAATGTTGTCGAAGATCGGTACGCCCAGCGCCAGAATCGGAATGAACAGCGACAGGACGGTGGCTTGCTTGAACGCTCCGTCGAGTGCAATTACCGCTAGGATGAAGCCGAGAAAGGTTGCCCCGGCGTCGCCCATAAAGATTTTGGCGGGCGGCTTATTGTAGCGCAGATAAGCAAGCGTAACGCCAATCAGTGAAATTGCCATAATGGCAGATGAGGATTGCCCCTTTGCCAGTGCGACAACAAATAACGTAATCGCCGAAATGGCCGTCAAGGCACCAGCCAGACCGTCCATGCCATCCGAGAAATTAATAACTGTGGTTACACCGAAGATCCAGATAATCGTCAGCAGAAACGATAGAATGACAGGCAAAACGATATAATCGCCTGAGAATGGATTGTAGAATCCGGTAAAGGCATTGCCAGAAACATAAACCAGGATCGCTGCGCTAACTTGTACAATTAACTTGGGCAGAGCTGGGAAATCTTTGCCTTTCGTTTTGTACCAATCATCCACCGTGCCTATGGTCAGCAACAGTACGCCACCTACAAATAATGCGACAGTCTCCATGGAGAAATCACGCGCGAACACCAGATAAGTGATAAAAAATCCGATGAATATGGCGTAGCTGGCCGTTAGCGGAATGGGCTCTCTATGAATTTTACGCTCAACGTCCTGCCGAGGCTTGTCCACAAAATCAAGCCGAAAAGCAAGCTTGCCGAGCGGCGGAATTAGAAAGTAGACGATAAGAAATGACATTAGAAATGATAAAACGTATAAAATGACGCTCACCACCGTTTTCTTTTTAAAATACCACAGATCGATTAAATCTACCTTAAAAAAGTAAAAATTTGTCGTGAGGGGTGTTAAGTTGACTTGCCAGCAACGCTGTAGTACCTTGTTGAGAAAAGCCTTTGGGGGATATTTATGAAATACGATGTTATTTTATTTGATGCCGACGATACGTTGTTTGATTATGGAATGGCAGAAAGTCACGCGTTGTCTAATGCCTTTCTACACTTTGGGATGCCCACAGGTGCAGCAGATTATGCTGCCAGTTATCAAGAGATTAACCACGCATTGTGGAGGGATTTAGAACAAGGAAGGATTTCATCTGCGGCGCTGCGGGTAGAGCGGTTTAATCGGTTGTTTGCTGCACATGCGCTTGAGCTTGATCCTGAAACATTCAGTGAGGCCTATCTACGTTTCTTAGGCGAAGGAACCTTTCTGATGCAGGGAGCAATGGAGCTATGCGGAGAGCTTGCAGATTGCCGCCTGGCGATTATCACGAATGGAATCAAGGATGTGCAAACTTCCAGAATCCAAGGCTCACTGCTGAGTGATACATTTGAGCAGATCATTATCTCAGAGGAGGCAGGATGTCAGAAGCCAGAGACGGGGATTTTTGATTATGCTTTTGCCAAATTGGGGATTGAGGATAAGGAAAAAGTATTGATTGTGGGTGACTCCTTAACCTCTGATATTCAAGGCGGAATTAATTATGGGATTGATACCTGCTGGTTTAACCCGCTAGGGAAGATTAATGAGTCCGGCGTTCAGCCAAAATACGAAATCCGAAACCTGTCGGAGCTACTAGATATTGTAGGGAAAGCTACTAACCTTCAATAAAAAAATAAGGTGTGAGCGCATAAGCGGCTCACACCTTTTATTTAGTAACCTGAAGAGGTTTATTGCCGAGTATCCAGCGGCTTCAGATAAGCCTCGATTTGCTGGCGTTTCGATTCCAGAAATGGCGGCAGCGCAAGGGATTCACCTAAACTTTCCATAGGCTCATCTGTAGCAAAGCCTGGTCCGTCTGTAGCTAACTCAAAAAGGATGCCGTTAGGCTCGCGGAAATAGAGGGAACGGAAGTAGAAGCGGTCGACGAAACCGGAATTAGGAAGCTGTGCCTGGCGGATGTGTTCGATCCATTGCTTCAATTCGTCTTCATTATCTACGCGGAATGCGACGTGATGTACCCCGCCACGTCCCAAATGCTCTTGCTCCAGATCATTGCGTTCCTCCAGATGAACCTCGGCACCTGAACCGCCTTCACCAGTCTCAAATACGAGCACATCTGGCTGGCCGTCAACTGTTGAAGGGTAGGTTCCTATACGGCGGAAGCCAAGCAACTGCTCTAGCACTACCGCTGTATGTTCTGCACTTTCTACTGTGAGATGTGCGGGTCCTAAGCCTACGATGCCATATTGGGCAGGTACTGGGCTTTTAGCCCAAGGAGTACCGCCGGCAACACCGTTATCATTTTCGTCGGATACGAGAATGAAACGTTGGCTCTCGTGATCGCGGAAGGATAAAGTCTGGCGTCCACCAAGTTCCTGTATCGTCCCATGCTCCACGTTAAGCTCTGTGAAGCGTTGCTCCCAGTAGGCAAGTGCGGCATCGCTTGGCACTCGAAGGGAGAGCGCGGAGATGCTGTTATTGCCCTCTCGGTTGCGACCTGCCATCGGAAGCTCGAAAAAGGTTAATTCGGTTCCGGGATTCCCCTTCTCATCTCCATAGAATAAATGGTACACTGAAATATCATCCTGATTTACTGTTTTTTTAATGAGACGCAGTCCGAGTACCTCTGTATAGAACTTAAAGTTCTCCTGTGCTTTGCCTGTAATAGCTGAGACATGGTGAAGTCCTTTTAACGTTAAACTCATGGTAGTTACCTCCTTGTAAATGCTTTGGGTTTGTGGATTATTTTAATTTATTTTTAATATATCGATAGAATCTTTGGTGAATATTATTAAGTTACTATAATTTTAAAAGTAATAAGAAACTTTTGCAAGTGGATATTAATGTTTCATGAAATTTAATTCATACATAAGGAGAGAGTATAGTGCACACAACAACAAGCTTGATGAAACAATTACAGGAGTTAGGGATTGATCCACGGGGGACCATTCTAGTTCATTCCTCGTTAAAAAGTGTTGGCGAAGTAGAAGGAGGCGCGAACACGGTGCTGGATGCACTCAGTGAATATATGAAGGATGGGCTGCTTGTTTTGCCAACGCATACATGGGCTTATATTAATGCGGATAATCCGCGCTTCTCTGTTCAAGATTCCCCATCTTGTGTAGGGATATTACCGGAGCTGTTCAGAAAACGTCCAGGTGTTGTTCGCTCTTGGCATCCGACTCACTCTGTAGCGGCTTTGGGTGTTGATGCTGAGGCATTTACTGCAGGGGATGAACGTTGGGATACGCCATGCGCCCGTGGTTCAGTGTGGGGCAAGCTGCTTGATCGGAAGGCGGAAATTGTACTGCTGGGTGTCGATCTGCGGCGGAATACGTTCATTCACGGTATTGAAGAGTGGGTGGATATTCCGGGCAGAATGACGGATAGTCATGAGGAATTATATACGGTGACGCCGGCTGGCGATGAAATCATGGTGCCTTCTCGCAGACATTGTGGTCTCTCTTGGTCGGAGCATTTTTGGAAAGTGGAACGCGAGCTTGAGGAAGGCGGTGCCATGCGTAAGGGGAATTTCGGGGATGCGCTAGTTAGAGTGTGTGGAACAGTAGAAACGACGGATATTTTAAGCCAGATGCTAAAAGAGAATCCTGATCTTTTCTCCGATAATGAACCGCTACATGGTGAGTCCAAACCAGATCCGCTTCCAAAGACCAGACGTGAACAACCGTAGGTGGGAGAGGCTAAACCATTTTTTCAGCACGCACAATCTGGAAGCCGCTATCAATGTATGGTATATTAATCTCACTAAAACATAGTAAGGAGATTGGAAATGGAAAAAACATTGGTCTTTGGACACAAAAATCCGGACACGGATACTATTTGTTCGGCAATTGCTTATGCAGCACTCAAAAAAGAATTAGGCTGGGATGCTGAGCCAGTTCGTCTGGGAGACGTTAGTGGTGAAACGCAATTTGCGCTTGATCATTTCGGAGTAGAGGCTCCTCGTCTGGTAGAGAACGTAGCTGGAGAAGCTAATCAGGTTATTCTTGTTGACCATAATGAACGCCAACAAAGTGCGAATGACATTGATCGAGTGCGTGTAATTGAAGTTATCGACCATCACCGGATCGCTAATTTTGAGACTGCACATCCGTTATACTACCGTGCTGAGCCAGTAGGCTGTACTGCTACTATTCTTAACAAAATGTATAAAGAAAACGGTGTAGCTATCCCTAAAGACATCGCCGGATTGATGTTGTCTGCAATCATTTCTGATTCCTTGCTGTTTAAATCTCCAACCTGCACCGCTGAAGATGTAGCTGCAGCACGCGAATTGGCTGAAATCGCTGGTGTAAATGCAGAAAGCTACGGCCTTGATATGCTGAAGGCTGGTGCTGATCTTAGCGACAAGAGTATCGCTCAACTGATCTCCTTGGATGCTAAGGAATTCAAAATGGGTGAATACAAAGTAGAAATCGCCCAAGTGAACGCGGTCGACGTTAATGATGTACTCTCCAAGCAGGCTGAACTGGAAACTGCACTGACTTCCATTATTGCTGAAAAAGAATTGGATCTGTTCCTGTTCGTAGTTACTGATATCCTCAACAACGATTCGGTGGGTCTGGCTCTGGGCCGTGTTGCAGGTGCAGTAGAACAGGCGTACAACGTGAAGCTTGATGACAATAAAGCACTTCTTAAGGGTGTAGTATCCCGTAAATCGCAAATCGTACCGGTACTTACAGAGACAATTGCTAAACTGTAAAGCATTTTGACAGTTGCGTTGTATTTTGTACAATAGAAATTATGTCTTGAGAGTAGATTGGATAAAAAGAGCTCATGCCCCATCAGTAGTTAAGATGGTGACATGAGTTCTTTTTGTTTTACGGCGTATTCTGCTACAATATTTTGGGAGGGGATCCAACAGATCCTCTTCTAATTGCATGAACTTTGAACCAGCATGAGGAATATGACAAAGGGATAGGGGATATTGGAAATGGAATTGTTTGCAGCATTGGAACGGGACGACTACGAGGAATTATTATTTTGTCAGGATAAGGCATCGGGATTAAAGGCGATCATCGCGATTCATGACACGACACTGGGACCAGCACTGGGTGGAACACGGATGTGGACCTACGCTACGGAAGAGGAAGCTATTGTTGATGCGCTTCGATTAGCAAAAGGGATGACCTATAAAAATGCAGTATCCGGCCTGAATTTGGGTGGTGGGAAAACAGTAATCATTGGAGATCCCAAGAAGGATAAAAATGAAGCCATGTTCCGTGCTTTCGGAAGATACATACAAGGTTTAAATGGACGGTACATAACTGCTGAAGATGTAGGGACTACGGAAGAGGACATGAACATTATTTATCAAGAGACAGATTATGTTACTGGCACCTCACCTACGTACGGTTCTTCGGGCAATCCGTCACCAGCAACGGCTTACGGTGTTTACCAAGGAATGAAGGCAGCCGCTAAAGCCGCCTTTGGCAGTGATTCGCTTGAAGGGAAGACAGTAGCTGTTCAAGGCGTGGGGAACGTGGCCTTTACACTGTGCAAACATCTTCATGAAGAAGGAGCACAGCTTATCGTAACGGACATCCATAAACCAGCCGTTCAACGTGCAGTAGAGGCCTATGGCGCCAAGGCTGTAGATCCAGGCGATATCATCAGTGTAGATTGTGATATTTATGCTCCTTGCGCTCTTGGAGCGACAATTAACGATGAATCCTTACGGGTAATCAAGGCGAAAGTGATTGCAGGAGCTGCTAATAATCAGCTGAAGGATTCCTCGGATGGTGATGCACTTCATGAGATGGGGATTGTATATGCTCCAGATTACGTGATTAATGCAGGTGGCGTCATTAATATTGCGGACGAGTTGAACGGCTATAATAAGGAACGTGCCTTTAAGCAGGTGGCGAAGATTTACGATAATATTACCCGCGTAATGGAAATTTCCCGTTTGAACGGAATACCTACTTATGCCGCTGCGAACCAGCTTGCAGAGGACCGGATAGCGCTATTAAGAAATAGCCGCAGCACCTTCCTGCGTAATGGTCAACATGCACTTAGCAGAAGATCGCTGCGGGGATAAGCTGTAAAAAAACTCGGCAAGCTCCATCCGATTACAACTTCGGAGGGACTGCCGAGTTTTTTATGTTCTTTTATTTTTACAAGAAACGTTTATCCTCTTTCGAGACGGTAATGTCGTTTCTGTTTATTCCTAATTACTGAACCTTTTGCGGTTCTGGGTAAGTGACGCCGAAGGTGTCGACCGTCACCTTTTTCATGACTGGTGGCTCATCTGGACGATCAGAACCGTCACGAGGCAGGCTCACAATTCTTTTTACAGCTTCGATACCTTCAGTTACTTTACCAAAAGCGGCGTAGCTTCCATCTAGACTAGGGTAAGCTGCATCCATAATAAAGAACTGGGAACCGGCAGAGTCAGGAGCCTGTGATCTTGCCATGGATAGAACACCTTCTGTATGCAGAAGGTTATTGGTGAACCCGTTGCCAGAGAATTCTCCGGCGATACTGTAACCCGGGCCTCCCATACCTGTGCCATCAGGGTCGCCGCCTTGAATCATGAAGTCAGGAATTACTCTATGGAATATAGTGTTATCATAAAATCCTTTTTGAATAAGTGAGATGAAATTGTTTACGGTGTTAGGGGCAACCTCAGGGTATAGCTCAGCTTGGATGATATCCCCGTCTTCCATTTCAATGGTTACTAAGGGATGACTTGCCGTAGCTGAAGGAACGCCTTCAGTTGGGGCTGCACCTTCCCCAGGTGCTGATCCGCTGCTTCCATTATTACTGCTTGCATTGTTATTGTTTGGTTTGTTACCGCAACCTGCCGCAATAACCATGACCAGGCATAACATGATCAGAAGAATAGCGGATTTTGTTCGTGTAGACTTCACTAAATAATCTCTCCTTTTTATTGAATAATCTCGTAGGTACTTCCCATAATACCTCCTTTGTCCTATTACATGCAAAGGTCAGTTATGACTTCTGGGATTGGCACATCTTAAAAAGAAGTTTACAATGGTAGGATGTTTCCAAAGAGAACATCGAGAAAGGATGTGCATAGGATGCTCTTTTCGTGGAAGCGGAATTTGATCGTGCTTTGGATAGGGGTTTTCTTTTGTAGTACAGCTTATTCGATCTCGATTCCCTTCCTTTCCATTTTTTTGAGCGACGAACTTGGGGTTTCAAATCATTTGGAGATTTGGTCAGGGGTTAGTTTTGGAATAACCTTTCTTGCCAGCGCTTTAATCTCTCCCTATTGGGGTTCGCTAGCCGACAAGTATGGTCGGAAACCGATGCTTATTCGCTCGGGTTTTAGTCTGGCAGCTTTATACCTTATTAATTATTTTGTACATGATCCTTATGTTTTTTTGATTGTGCGTGTGCTGCAAGGACTGCTTGCCGGTTTTGTTCCAGCAGCTATTGCAATGGTAGCCACCAATACACCTGAGCATAAGACGGGGTACGCTTTAAGTATTATGTCTACAGCCGGAGCGACAGGTAGTATTATTGGACCATTAATTGGCGGTGTAGTGAGCTATTATACCAGCAACCGGATTGCTTTTTTATTCTCAGCGGGTATTGTACTTATCTCAGCGCTCATTGCTACTTTTTTTGCAAAAGAGGAGAACTTCGACCGTTCGGCTCCAAGGTCACATGTAAGTGATGATATCAGGGAAGCGAGAAGTAACCGAGCTTTTATTACTTTGCTCTCGCTGGCGGGAATCAGTACCTTCTCCGTTATGATTCTGGAACCGTTAATCCCAATTTATCTACTGGACATGGGGATCTCCAAAAATAGTGCCTCGCTAAGCTCGGGAATCGTATTCTCCGCTGTGGGGATTGCTACGGTGCTGATGGCTCCGCAGTGGGGCAGACTCGGCAGCCGAAAAGGCTTTGGGATGATCTTATTTATTGGACTGATCGGGGGCGGCATCGGTAATATTCTGCAGTTTTTTGTTTCGGGCTATGTAGAGTTCGCTATCCTTCGCTTTGCTTACGGCCTGTTCTATGCAGGTGTGCTGCCGTCAGTGAATGCCATGATTGTACAAGTAATTGAGCCGGGATTCCGTGGACGGGCCTTTGGCCTGAATCAGGCGGCATCTCAGCTTGCAACGATGGCTGGACCGATTATCGGCGGCTTATTAGGCGCGGTGATTCCAATTCGCTGGGTGTTTGTAATCAATGGAGTGATGCTGCTGGTAGCAGCGATATTGGTTAAGACCCGCAAGCTGGAAGCACAAATCGCCGCTGCTCGTCCCGCAGAACAGCCAACAACGATGCAGGGTTAACTGCTAACTCAATGAGCATGTCGTTATTTAGAAACAACATAAAGCCGCCGGGCTCATAGCCCGGCGGCTTTATTCATATTAAGCTGCTATTCTCCCTGCGAACCGTTCAAAACGTCTGTTCCCGGCATAACATCCACTGGCGGGGAGGCAGGGTCAATAATGGAATTTGGATATACATCGTCTGCATCTGGAACATCCTCCAGCGGCTGATCTTCTTCTTCCATCTCCAAGAGTTCCTCATCCTTAGTATAATCCGTATCATCTAGGGTTAATCCTGCGGTTTCAGCGGCTAGATACGCATCGGATTCCACTAACTCATCTCTTTCGATTACATCCTTAGGTGAGTTTAAACCAATATCTGCTGCCAAGTATTTATCGCCAACCAAGACAGGATCTGCGTCATCATCAACAATATCCTCTTCATCCATATCAGCTTGTATATAACGTTCATATTCAAAGTCAGCCTCAGTTTTATTTGGTGAACTATCCATAGCCGTTCACTCCTTTTTTATGATAAAATTTGAACTTCCTATGTTTATCTTTACCCGTTTGACCATGATCGAATCGCTGATCCAATAAATGGGTATGTCTATATTAGATTAGTAAAAAATGGGTGAAAGCAAAAGCCGATGAAAAACGTTCTTTTTCGAGAAAATTTACAAGAATAGGCAGGGATAGTGCGAAGCTTGTCGAAATTAAGAAGCATATATGAACGTTTAAACAACTAATGAATTACTGAGGTGCTACGATGAAGTTGCCAAAGCCCAATATAGCGGCTGCTTTTTTATTAATTCTACTGCTGACCGCTATGGTTCCTTTTGGTACGGCGATAGTGAGTGCTGAATCATCAGACTCTACGCTGCCCAATTGGGAGATTAAATTTGAACGTATAGAAATAGATCATATTGAAGAAGCTGTGGCAGCTCTTGATGAAGAATGGACTCGTGTTATGCCTCATGGGAAAAGCCCAGAGACTCCAAGTGGAGCAACCTCAGCCTGGCTGCGGTTTACTTTACCACAAATTAGTGATAAATCTGCGTTATTCATAGATAAAGTATATGGAAATAATGTTAAGGCTTATTTAAATAACGAATTAATATATGATTCCGGAAAAGATTTTAATTTCAATGGCAGTAAGGTTTTCATTCCTCTGTCCAAAAGTGTTGGAGGACAACAGCTATATTTATGGACCCATGGTGGCAGCAAAGACTTAGGGATCCACGGCGAAATAAGAGTAGGCCAATACGATGAGCTGTTATCTGTTTATGTAAAGCAGGGCTTAATGGATCTGATCATTGGAACGACGCTTATTTTTATTGCGATTGTACTGCTGATCTGCTCGCTATTCATGAGAAAAGGCTATTTTTCAGGCGGATTTCTATTGGTGCTGATTATTTTATCCATTGGCGTCTTAGTGGTAACGTATTCATCATTCCTGCCGACAATCCTCGGCGATTATGGAGAGATCGTACTTGTTTTCTTTGATGTAGCTTTATATACGCTTTTGCCATCCTTTACATTTTATTTTGAGAAAATATTTGGTCCAGGGAAAAAGAGAATCGTTACACGATTCCGTAAGTTTCAAATTGTCTATTCTGTATTTTGTTTTTCCCTAATGGTTATTAATATTCTTCTGTCCTATCAGTTGGATGACTTTTATCGATTGATGACTACGAGTGTGCTAGGTATTCTTATGATTGTACAAATTATACTTTTGATCAGCTTAGCGTTTATACACGCGAACCGTGGCAATGTAGATGCTGTTATTTTTACTTCAGGGTTCTCAATATTTGCTTTCATGTCTCTTAGTGAACTGGTCATGTTCTATGCATCGGGGCAATCCTATCAATTATATTGGTGGAAATGGGGAATGGTGATTTTCGTAATTGCCTTAATCGTCATTCTGGGAAGAAGGTTTACTCGAAACCATGAACAGCTTATTGAATATTCCCATCAGCTTGAGAAGTTCAATAATGATTTGCAGCGCTCGGAGAAGATGGAGATTATTAGTGAGCTGGCAGCTTCGGTTGCCCATGAAGTACGGAATCCATTGCAGGTTACCCGGGGGTTTCTGCAGATTCTTGGGGAGCGTTCAGATCAAAAGGAGCGGGAATATCTGCAAATGGCAGTGACAGAACTGGATCGAGCTACGCTCATTATTACAGACTTCCTAACCTTCGCTAAACCAGGACTTGAAACCGTAGAGCAGCTTGATGTGTCCGAAGAGTTGAGGCATGTGACGGGTATTCTTTCTCCGTTAGCGAATCTGCAAGGGGGCGTCATTGAACTTAATCTGCAGCCAGGACTTTACGTTACTGGATCATCTGCCAAGTTCAAGCAAGCGTTTATCAACATACTCAAAAATAGTATTGAAGCTTTAAAGGACAATGGGCTGATTAAAGTCACAGCCTGGAAGTCTGGAAAACATATAATAATCAGTGTTCATGATAATGGGGAAGGGATGAACCGGAATGAGCTGGCTCGGTTAGGGGAACCATATTACTCCAATAAGACCAAAGGAACGGGGCTTGGACTGATGGTAACCTTTCGGATTATTGAGGCGATGGAGGGATGCACTGAGTTTCGCAGTGAGAAAGGGGAAGGGACTGAAATTATAGTAAAAATACCAGAACTTAGAAGAATTTAGAAGTAATTTATGATAATTCCGTTTTTTAGAAGGAAAGAGTGAGGGGCTGAGCGAAGTAGTACAGACAGAATATTGTTTCTGATACTTACTTCTGAGGTGCATATATGCGCTTGATGATTAAAGTCCTACATATAGCAATAGCTCTTACTCTCCTTCTGATAGGATATAGTTCAATTGTTGTATCAGCAGCGACCCCATATCCATCCCAAGAAATTACCAGTTGGCAGATGAGATGGGGCGATGGAACCGAAAACAGCGGCATAGAGGTTCCACAGAATAATGACCAGCAGTATTGGATAAATGTGAATGCTACGAAGGAAATCCCACATCTGCCATCAGGCGTATCCACTTCTTGGACTCGTATTTCCATACCTAACTTTAGTTATATCTCCCCTTCAATCTACATTGATACTTTATATGCTCTTCATGTGAAGGTGTATGTGAACGACCGTTTGATCTTCGAGGAAGATCGTAATTATATTAAGGATAACTATTCTTTGTTGTTGCCTTTGAGTCAAAGCGATAGTGGGAAAACATTATACATTTGGACTGAAACGCTGCAGGATAGAATCGGAATTAAAAATGAAGTAGTGATCGGTGAACACAACCTGTTAATCAATGATTATATTAAAAATGGACTCAGCGATGTGATTTTGGGCTGTGCTTTTTTTCTTGTGGCTATCGTTCTATTTATAAGCTCTCTCTACATTAATAGGGACTATTTTTCCAGTGTGGCTTCACTAGCCGTTGTAATAGGTTCAACCGGAATTCTCTCGATAACCTATTCTCCTTTTATTTATACCTTTTACAGCGATTTAGGCGCGATTAGTAATGTATTTCTTGATTTGGCTTTATTCTCACTTTTACCGGCGCTTACTCTTTTATTTGAAAAAATATTTGGCAGTGGAAAATATGCGATCGTCCGTCGTTTTCGTCAATTTCAAGTCATTTACTCCTCATTTTGTTTGCTATGTCTTTTGATCAATTTTCTATCGAATAATAGCTATATTGAGTTTTATTATTTTGTATCCACCACTATTATCGGGTTCATCCTCATCCTTCAGTTCATCTTGCTGATCGTATGTGTGATTATATTTTCGCTTAAAGGGAATAGGGACGCTATCATTTTTGCCATTGGCTTTGGAACGGCTGCATTTACTGTAGTGTCAGAGTTACTGTGGTATTACATTCATAAGGGGAACTATGATTTATTCTTGTGGAAGTGGGGCATTGTTGCCTTCATAATCTCCTTGATCGTAATTCTGGAGCGAAGACTAGCCTATAGCCATCAACAGGTTGTTAACTATTCTAAAGAATTAGAGCGTTTTAACAACGAATTGCAGCGTTCAGAAAAAATGGAAATTATTAGCGAGCTTGCTGCATCTGTTGCTCATGAAGTGCGGAATCCACTCCAGGTAACTAGGGGGTTCCTTCAGCTGCTTAGCGAGAAATCCGTTGGGGAAGAGGAAATATTTATGTCGATGGCCCTTAGTGAGCTGGATCGTGCTTCCGGGATCATTACGGATTTCTTAACCTTCGCAAAACCGGAATTTGAGACGATTTCCAGTCTGAATTTGTATAATGAATTTAAGCATATTGAGAGTATTATGCAGCCACTTTGTCATTTAAATGGAGGGAAAATGATTCTCGATGTATCGGGCGAATTATGGGTGAAGGGGAATTCCTCAAAGTTTAAGCAAGCCTTCATCAACATTATCAAAAATAGCATTGAATCTTTCCGTGACGAAGGGTTTATCTATATGTCGGTGTATGCGGAAGAGGAGAACGTAATCATTCATATCAAAGACAACGGGGAAGGGATGGACGCGGATGTCCTGCACCGATTGGGAGAGCCTTATTTCACTAAAAAGAATAAAGGGACAGGTCTTGGATTAATGGTCACTTTCCGTATCATCGAAGCTATGCAAGGTAAAGTGAAATTTACAAGCAAAAAAGGAGTGGGAACCGAATCCATCACCATACTGCCATTGGCAGAAGCTCCGGATGATTCTCACTCCTTAGGGGGTTAATCTTGTTGTCTTACCACGAACCGCGTGGTGCTGCGGTTGCCTTCAATACATCGGAAGTAGGACTTGGTGGAATTACAAGATAGAATTCGTTGGAGCCTTCTTCAACGGCTTTCAAGGTAACGCTGTCGGGAATGATTACGCCTAATGCTTCTTGGAGAGCCGCTTTTGGGTCTGAGAGTAGTCTTTTCTTGAAACTTGGATCTTCCCATGCCTTTTGAATGACTTGATTTCTAAGAATTGCTTCTGACATAATAATCACCCTTCCCAAATTGTATATATTTACCTTTAATAATATAACATAGCAAAACTACTAATACTATTCTTTTTATTACAAAATAATAGAATTAATGTACATTTTTTGACAACCAATGATATAATCCTCCGTTTAGCAAGAGCTGCTTGTCCGCTTCGATGGAATCAGAGATCTGCTGTAAGTTACTTACTAGCATGGAATGGAACGCAATAAGATGAGGGGCATCAAGGTCGGAAGCTGTAACTTTGTTATGTGTGTCGTGTGCTAATTGCGTATAGGTATGTAGACCATTTGCAGTGAATAGATAAAATTCGACCTCTTGCGTAGTGAGTTTAGCTGCACTGCTGTTTGGCAGATGTTTGCGAGTTAGGGAGAGAAGACAATTATAGTTGCCCGCGGATAAATCTTCTTTCCAGTCCTCATAGTCATCCAGCATTTGCAGTGTAAGCAAAACCGAATGGATAAGTTCTTCAGCTTGCGGCACTAAATCACTCTTTCCAGACATCAGAAGGGCAGCAGTGCTGGATAGCTTGAGCGGACTGGCTTTATAGGAGATTTTGACCCGATCATTAAGAAAATAGTCACTGGTATTTTCGTTGCTAACACTATCTGCCCACTCCATGATATAACGATTAAATAAGATCCAGAAAGCGGATGGCTCCGGAAATAGTATCCGGTAGATATTTAAAAATTCGACATAAAGCAAATTTGCCAAGGGCAATTTTTCGTATGCGGAGGATTCTTGGCTGTCCATCAGGTCATCCTGTATGAAGAAATACAACATAAAAAAGACGTTGCCCATCGACATCTGGCGAGTAACCTCTGCAGAGATTCCGCATCCCTTCTGCAGCCAAAAGGGTAAAAGATAACATATGTAGTTTTTGTGGCTTTCAGCGTTAAATACGTTAAAATGCTCAAGATAGGACATGCCTTGTTGATTTAGAGGTTCTGGAAATTCGGAAATAATCCGTCTGCTTTCTTGGAATACCAAGCGCAGTTCATCTTCGTAGTCATTTAGCCAATCCATAACAATCCTCCTATAAAATTTTTACGAAAATGGTTCTTTTGCCCTGATTATAGCTTTCTCTTTATTCCATTACAACTAAAATTTAGGAGGTATTAGCAAATATGGAATGGTATACTTTCGGCCAAATGCTTATGGCTATTCGAATGGGCCAAAAGGCGGAAACACCGGATGGCCGCATGGTTATGCGTACCTCCACAGGACTTTTTTGGATAAACGGAATCCTGCAGGGAAAAGTGGTAGAAATTAAAGACTATCTGTTCTCTGACCTATGGCGAATCTATGAGGATCAGGAAAGCCAGCAGGAGGGAATTGGCAGGGAACAACACGAGCAACGTGAGCGGGAGATGCTTGAGAATCAATATGAAGAGCTGCGTTGGGCGAACCGAAAACGTTAGTTCAACGTTCGATTACCCAACAGCAGCTATATAGTGAATCTTAATAAGAGGGATTAGGAACTTACGGATGCGGAGAGCTCTGATTTTAATGCTTCATATTGACTCCGCAGGCGTTGAAGTTTCGAGATACTTTGCTCCAAGCCGCCGAGCCGGTTGCGTTCCGTCCACAAGAGACGATATTGGTGAAGGAGTACATCAAGATCATTGATTTGCTTTGTAATCAGCGCAGGATCAAGCGAATCTGGTGCTGATGTCAACTGTAGCTTGATTCTGCCAAGCTGCACAGCATGCTTCACGAAATGGATGCCATTACTCAGTTCTTTCAACACAAGAGCAGCATCCTCGCATTGAAGATCTAGCCCCGATAGCCGCGCCTCAATGGAGAGTAGATATTCTTCGATATGATTGAAGTGTTCCTCAGTAAGCTTCTCTATGATTAGGAAATTGTCCAGATGGGTACGCAGCAGCAGGGACATTTCTGCATCATTTGAACGGTTGATACTGGATTCAAGCTGATAGTAATTGCCGAGATCCAGGAGCAGTTGGCCAATTCCCTCAGAACGATCTGCAAAAATAAATCTATTTAAATACTGTGCAGTATCTGCTTCCAGATTATGATCTACACTCCAGGATAGGGCTGCGCCGTAGGCGAAGCCGGCATAGCTGACCGGCAGATGCTGCCAGTGTCCAAAATCTCCCCAATCCGTAATGAGATAACCGATAGCGCCGTTGTTTTTGCCATGAATAGCTGCACTGCGCAGATTGGCTAACATATTGTCCGTGCGTCCTGTAATGGAGTTCCATGAGCTGGTGCCTGGGCAGACATAAAAAGGAATACCTGCTTCACGGAATTTGAGCGTATCGGACTCGAAGGGATGCTCCGCGCTATAACCCCATTCCATAGCAATAATATCCTTAGGAAGCTGAGGAATCAGTTCGGGATGCTGGATAATGATATCGCCCCAGAATTGCATCGTTTTGCCACGTTTTGTAACCAACTCATAAATTTTTTGGAGGAATGATAAATAGAGTTGACCTTTGCCTTGAGTTTCTGCCAGAGCTTTATTTTTACCAAGGCCGAGTTCATAGGTCTCATCGCAGCCTACATTAAACTGATTGGAGCTAAAGTAGGGCAGCAGATCGTCAAACATTTTGTCTAGCAGAGGTAGTACAGCAGGATCTTCGGTATCAAAAGTACCAGGGTGCATAAATAAGCCTTCTGGATAAACGTCCTGCGCATACAAATTCTTCGGAAGCATAAAGCCTTCGGGAATTTCAGCTAAAGCGTTGAATTCTGGACGAGAAAGCCAGCCCTCCATATGCCCAAAGCTATTCTGATTGGGAACAAGCTCTATATAACGTGCTTTGCAATAGGCATCCAGAAGCAAGATTTCCTCTCCGGTAATTGGGGTTTCAAGCTCCCAGACTTGAGGGAAGGATTCATAAGCGAATGGAGCACCTTCTATATATAGCTGAAGTTCATTCATCTTCAAATCAGCCATAAGATCAATGATCCGGTACAAGGTTTCTTGCTTCGGGATTTTATTGCGGCTGATATCTATGAGCAGGCCTCTGGCTCCAAAATCAGGTTCATCGCGAATATGCAGCTGAGGTATAGATTTTCCACTTTGTTCTATGATTTGTTTCAAGGTTGCTGCTGCGTAGAAGGCACCTACAGGAGAGCTATAGGAGACAACGATACCCTTCTGATCGACAACAATCTCATAGGCCTGTGCAGACAATAATGGCACATAGTTAAAGTTACAGACAGATACAACGGTTGGACGTAAGCCAATGGATAAAGTCAGCTGCAGATTCAATGCTTGTGCAATCACTTCCTGTAGTTTTCGTGCAGCTGGCATGGCAGATTGTTCTTCCATATTAGGAAGCACGATGCTTCCGCTTGTTGGGAAATGGAAGGAGCCTTGTGACAATGTGATTTCACGCGGATTAGGGAAAAGCAGTAGTGTAGAATGATTAAGCATAGCGTGGACACCTCTTATTCATGTAGAATATGATCATCTTTACAATAACCTTATCACTACTAAACAAGGGGAGGAATGCCTATAATGTCCAAGCACATGGATTATATGATCAGTCCATATCCAATAAGAATTATTGATCCGAAGGTTGAATCCTCCAAGCTGAAGCTCAAGAATATAAGGGTGGGACAGGCAGGTCATCTGCCAGGAAGAACGTTATTCCGTTCAGGTGTAGTTTTTGAGCACTGGGCCATTGTTTACATAGTGTCAGGTAGTGGCTCCTACATGGAGATTGGGGGAAAAGAGCAGCAGGTGCGTGAAGGCAGCTTATACTTTTTTCGCCCAGGTTACAGTTATAACTTTGGTCCACCACCGGGAGGCAGCTGGGATGAGTATTATATTAACTTTAATGGCACGCGTGTATCCGAATGGCTAGAATCGGGCCTCATAGCCGGGGGAAATGTTTTTCAAGCCCAATCTATAGTAGGTCTTACTACCTTATTTGAAGAAGTGCTGGAACGGATGGAGAGCGGAGAACCTGTAGATGCGGATCGGGCAGCATTATTGCTCGAAAGAATGCTGCTGGAGTGTTCTTTTATAATAGAAGAAAAAAGTTGGAATTCTCAGGCTGATTATATGCGTCAGATTCGGGAAGACCTGAACTTATGCATTTATGGTGAAATGGACCTAGAACAAATAGCGGCAAAACATCATGTTTCGATGTCTACACTACGTCGTCTTGTTCGGCGCAGCAGTGGATACCCGCTTCATGAATATATTCACCGCCTAAAAATGGCGGAAGCCAAAAAGTTGCTTTTCAACACCTCATTACAAATTAAGGAAATTTCTAGTATGCTTCATTATAATGATCCGTTCTATTTTTCTCGTTTATTTAAAAAATATATGGGGATCGCACCCCAGCTTTGCCGGAATAACATTTAAATCGACATCATCCTACTAGAGTCCCAACAGTAATTGTTATAATTTGTATAATTGTTGTCGTTTTATAAGATATGTTGAAAATTATGGATTAATACTACATAAATACGTTAGTTCTTATTAACTATAGTGGATAAAATTCCAAATTTTAGTGATAAAACCTACTAAAAAAATAATAAATTTTTTGTAACTATTTTTCAAATGGAAGCGCAAACATGGGAAATGTCAACTTGTTATTGTGATTTTTCTCATGTATGATGCTTTTATCGAGCACAGTACAATCTCGCATTTTCCAAAAAAACTGGAGAATAGGGTGGTGGGATGAAAATCAAACCAACTGCAGAAGACAAACTGATTGCGTATTACAGGTATTTTTCATTGTCCCTCACATCACTCATGTATCTTCTAGATAAGACGGGACCTTCCATAATTTATAAATCACTTATTATTGCTATACTTGTTGTGTTTGCACAAACGTTCTCATTTTGTTATCGAAGGCTACGCAGCAGACCAAAGACTCTCGTCCTGGCTGTTAGTATAGAGATGGTGGGAATTATCGCATTGACCTTGTTTACGGGTGGGTACGAAAGCTCTTTTAGGCTCTATGTGCTTAATCCTGTATTGATTGCTGCAGGCTCATTGTCCATTTATTTTGGATGGTCGTTGCTCTTAAGCTATATCAGTATTTTTGCGGTGCTCTGTTATTTTTTTATCAATTCTGCGAACAGAAATTTTTTAGAAATTGTATTTATAAATGGGAATCTGTTTCTAACACTGGTACTTACGGTTATAATAATGCAGATCGTTAATCGGATGAAGCGGCAACGTGAAGAATCGAATGCTCGCACGAAAGAGACGATGGAGCATATCAAATCCCTGTACCATATCGTGGAAACCTCAAGCCAACATGATTTCATGAATATCGGTCAAGTGATCACCGATTATGTTGTTAAGCTAACGAAGCTAGATAAGGCTTTGTTTTGGTTCGCCAAGAAAAGCGGAGAACCAGCTCCGCAGAGCAGGCAGACCGGCTGGCAGCAGGAAGAGGAACAGTTCCTATTCTCAGAACTGGGAAAACATGAGCATGAATGGAGATTGCAGCGAGAGCCTATTTTTAGAAATCTGCCGGGATTAGGCGATTTCCTGCTGATGCCTGTACGGATGAGCACCCGTTTTGTAGGGATGATTGGACTCAAGCTGGAGTCTACAGAGGGGCTGGAAGGCCGCAGATGGTATATTCAACAATTGATATTCTTATCTGAGCTAAGTGCGAATATTCTTGAAAGACATGAGCTTGGTGTGATCGAGAACCGGTTGATCATCACGAACGAACAGAACCGGATTGCGGATGAAATGCACGACAGTGTGTCGCAGAGCCTTTTTGGTATTGTGTATGCGACGCATTCGCTGAAGGAATCGTGGAAGAGAATGTCTGATCATGAGCTAGAAGAACAAATTGAGCTTATTCATGACTCTGCAACAAAGGTTGCCAAAGAACTGCGGATCACGATCTACAGTCTTAGCTCCAAGAAGAGTGGCGGTCCTACTTGGTTGGGCATGGTAAGATCACATTTGAAGAGCTTATCCAGATTAAATGATGTTGATATTGATTTAAAAATAACGGGCGATGATTTCAGTCTCCCTTATCCTTACCACAAGGCGCTTTTTCGGATTATCTCCGAAGCCACGGGTAATGCCATCAGGCATGGTGCTGCCAGTCGAGTGGATGTAGAACTGTCTCTGAAGCCGACTTGGATTCGATTATTGATTTGTGATAATGGTGTTGGTTTTGATACTGATTTGTTATGGATTGAATCTGAAGATAGTGTAAGCGGACTTGGCATGAAGAATATGCAATATTTGACCCAGTCGCTCGGTGGCGACTTTCAGTTGTCCAGTAATGAGAGCACAGGAACAAGAATTATGATTTCGATTCCTGTCGGTGTAGCTGAATTAAAGAATGCATAAACTTTAGGCGGGAGGTCGTTTCTGTGAAAATCGTCATTGTTGATGATCATCCTTTAGTTAGAAGAGGACTGGCATCTGTCATTTCAATGCAGCCGAATGTGCAGTTTGCAGGTGAGGCAACGAATGGCCAAGAAGCGCTTCTTGTGATTGAGGAGACGCAGCCTGATCTCGTATTGATTGATCTTAAGCTAGCAGATGAATCGGGATTGGATGTCATTAAGACAGCACGTGCTCGTGGTATCGTTAGTAAGTTCATTTTGTTGACGTCATCTGCGAGCAGAGAGGATTTCCTGAAGGCTGAAGAAGTACTGGTAGATGGATATGTACTGAAAGAGGCGTTGCCTGAGGAGTTACTATTTGCTATCCAATTGGTGCACAAGGGAAGAAAGTATTACGATCCTGGTCTGATGGAAGATAAAATGCGCATGAGTGGAAGCAGCCCAACGGATGAATTGACACCCAAAGAAAAGGAAGTCCTGATCGAGCTGGGGCAGGGCGCATGCAACAGAGAAATTGCTTCACGTCTTTTCATTAGCGAATTTACGGTGAAAAAGCATGTCAGTCAGATTTTAGCAAAATTACAGGTGGCTGATCGTACACAGGCAGCGCTTTATGCAAATGCTGTCGGATTAACCAAATATGAAATGTCATACGAGTGAAAATTGAAATAATTCGTAAGCATTGTACATGAACACGGACAGGTTGTCCGTGTTTTTTTGTGCGTTAAAACTTAAATCAGCCCTATATATGGCACTAAAGTATACCTAATCCCCCTCTTAAGAGGTATAACGTCTTACTCCAAAGTGAAGAGGAAAGTGATGGTATGAGCCATGTGGCGAATGGTGTGGATTGATAGAATTAAAGCAACAACTGAAACTTTCATGAATGCTTTCAGAATGTAATTTTAGCGGAAGGAGGGTTACTGTGGAAAAGACGATTCTGGATTACATTAACCTGATTAAAAAAAGGTTTTGGCTCATCATGGTGTTCGTTTTGATCTCCTGTGCTACGACTTACTATGTTAGCAAAAACTTCGTTGAACCCGTCTATTCCGCTTCCGGACAGCTGCTTGTCAACAACATTGCCAAAGCTCCCGAGAGCAACAATCTTAACGATTTGAGCTTTAGCCTGAATTTAATTGAGAGTTACAAGGAAATTATGAAATCACCAACCATCATGAAAAGCGTAATAGAAAATCACCCGGAGTTTGGTCTCACGGCCGATGAACTAAGTCAGAAGCTTGAGATTAAAACTTCAGAGAAGAGTCAGGTGATCAACCTCAATGTTCAGGATGAAAGCTACACCAAAGCTGCCGGGATCGTAAATGCGGTATCGCAGACATTCATTCGTGAATTGCCATCGCTGATGAGGGTAGACAATGTTACATTGCTGACACCGGCCGATCCGACTGATGTTCCAGGGCCCTCGAACGGCGGGTTTGCGATGAATCTCATCATTAGCTTTGTTGTATCCCTTATGGCTGCCCTAGGAATTATTTTGCTGATGGAAACACTTAACGGCACATTAAGGTCTGAAAAGGAAGCGGAATATGACCTTGGTCTACCGGTAATTGCTTCGATCGCAACCATTCGCAAACGTGATTTGGGTAAGGCGGTAGGCGACACCAGAGTGAAGGAGGGTGCTTATGTTGCGGCTAAATAAGAGTCTGGTTACAGACGTTAATCCATCCTCGCATATCTCCGAATCGTTCCGATCACTGCGCACATATATACGTCAGCTTGAACTAGCGCAGGGCGGCGGAGGAAAAGTGCTGCTCTTTACATCAGCAGAAGCTGGGGCAGGCAAGACGACAATCTTGTCGAATCTCGCGGTTTCTTTCGTCCAGGACGGCAAGAAGGTAGCGGTGGTTGACTGCAATCTGAGACATCCCGGTCTTCATACCGTGTTTGAAGTAGAGGGGAGTGACGGGCTTGCGGCTTATTTAAGTGGGCAAGAGGAAGCAGATAACATCGCAGTCCTCGGAAACTTAGCCAATCTGTCAGTCATCCCGGCGGGAAAAACTCATGTTAGTCCGCCGGATTTGCTGGGGAACTCCAAAATGACCGCTTTGCTTGAGGAACTAAAAGAAAACTACGATCTGATCCTGCTGGATTCTCCTTCGGCAGTCGATTTCAGTGATGCTCGTATATTGGCACCTCAAGCGGACGGCGTGATTCTGGTGGCCAGATACGGAAAGTCCAAACGGGAATCGATTCGCAAAGCGAAGACGCTGCTTGAACAGACCGGCTCTAATCTAATCGGAATTGCCATGAACCAGGCGAAGTAAATGTTTATGCTTTCGAAGTAAGTTTTGCTCGAAGTCAAATCATTGAAGCTAATGCTCACAAAACTTTTAGGAGGTAAAGTGCGATGAAAAAGGTAAAAAAAGTAATCATACCCGCGGCAGGACTAGGTACGCGCTTTCTTCCTGCAACGAAAGCCATGCCTAAAGAAATGCTTCCGATTATCAATAAACCAACCATTCAATACATTGTTGAGGAGGCTATTGCTTCCGGTATTGAAGATATCATCATTGTTACTGGTAAAGGTAAAAGAGCCATTGAGGATCATTTTGACAATGCGTTTGAGCTGGAGTCTAGGCTTCTGGAAGATGGAAAGCTGGATCTGCTTAAAGAGGTTCAACGTTCAGCTAAGGTAGAAATTCACTATATCCGCCAGAAAGAACCGAAGGGTCTGGGGCATGCCGTATGGTGTGCAAGACGGTTTATCGGAGATGAGCCATTTGGTGTCATGTTAGGCGATGATATCGTCACAGGAGCCGTACCTTGCCTTAAGCAGCTGATCGATCAATATGAAGAAACACAAAACTCGGTTATCGGAGTTCAAGAGATTCCTGATGAATTCACGAATCGTTACGGTATTATTGAACCGGATTTGCAGGACGGTAAATTGTATCGGGTTAACAATTTTGTAGAGAAGCCGCCACTAGGTACGGCACCTTCCAATCTTGCGATCATGGGCCGGTATGTGTTTACGCCGAAGATCTTTAAGTATCTCGATTTGATGGAAGAAGGCGCTGGCGGAGAGATCCAGTTGACAGATGCCATTCAGAAGCTGAATCAGAGCGAACGGGTATATGCCTATAATTTTGACGGAACAAGATATGATGTCGGCGAGCGGCTTGGATATATTTTGACAACACTTGAATTTGCACTGCAAAGCGAAGATTTGCGCTATCCAGTGATGGATGCAATGGCGGAATGGCTGAATAAAATGGGACAAACCAGCTTGAGTAGTTAAGTTGAGTTCGCAAAATTTTAGATGAGGAGGATGAGCATGCAAAAACTGCCGGAAGACTACGAGGCGGTCCTGCCGAAACTTTACATGCTGCATACCGATGAGAGAAGGAAAGAAGCAGAGTCCTATTTGATAATGAAACGGATGATCGATATCTTTTTTTCCGCTCTTGGTCTTCTCGTGTTAATGCCATTATTTGTTGTCGTGGCGATTCTGATCAAGCTGGAGGATCCGAAAGGAAAGGTGTTCTTTCGGCAAAACCGGGTTGGGAAGAATGAAAAGCAATTCCCGATGTATAAGTTCAGATCCATGGTCAGTAACGCTGAGGAGTTAAAAGAAAACCTGATGGCCTATAACGAAGTGAGCGGTGCCATGTTCAAGATTAAGAACGATCCGCGGATCACACAAATAGGGAGATTCCTGCGCAAGACGAGCATCGATGAGCTACCTCAGCTGTGGAATGTGCTGATAGGTCAAATGAGTCTGGTCGGTCCTCGTCCTCCGCTGCCAGAAGAGGTGGCTCAGTATACGGATTATGACAAACAGCGTTTGACGGTTACTCCAGGTTGTACCGGATATTGGCAAGTAAATGCCCGAAACAGTGTCGGCTTCGACGAAATGGTACAGCTGGACTTAACCTACATCCATATTCGGAGCACCATGCTGGATCTAAAAATCATTGCTAAAACCGGACTGATGTTACTCGGTTCAAAAGATGCTTATTAATAATGTGGAAATTAGGTGAATGCCGATGCGTGAATACGGAGACGTTCCTAAGCTTTCCATTATCATCTGTACCTACAACAGAGCACCTTTATTGATCAAGACGCTTCAGTCACTTTTAAAGCTGGATCACTTAGAGCAGGCGGAGATCATTGTTGTGGATAATTGTTCCAAGGATGATACTGAAGCTTGCGTCAAAAAGTTTATAGGAAAGCATGGAGCTGATGTGGATATCCGCTACATGATGGAGCCGATGCAGGGGCTTTCAGCGGCTAGAAATACAGGAATTCTGGCTTCCAAATCGCCGCTGATTGCCTTTCTCGATGATGATGCCATACCTTGCCAGCGTTGGATAACAACGATTGTCAGTACTTTCGAGAGTAAACCGGAGGTCATGGCTATGGGAGGCAAAATCGCTCCGATATTTGAAAGTAAACGTCCGGACTGGTTGATTAAACCCTTTGAGCTTCCGTACACGATTGTTGATTTAGGTAGCCGGATTAAGGAATATCCCAAGCAACTTCATCCTTGTGGGGCCAATATGGCGATGCGGAAGCTCGTATTCGACATCAGTCTTTTTCCCCTAGATCTCGGAAGAAAGGGTGATTCTCTGCTCTCTGGTGAAGAGACCTGGTTATTCGGACAGATTCAAAAAGAAGGGCATTCCATCCTCTACCATCCGGAAATGGCGGTTGACCATTTCGTTCCGGCGGCCCGTTTGACGGAAGACTGGATTATGAGGCGCTATTATAGCCAAGGTATCTCTAACGCTATGAAAAGCGAAGGACTAAAAGGCAAGCTGCTTCTAGTGGGAAAGACAGCCGCTAAGCTCGTGTATATCCTGGCTGATTCTATCCTCTCAAGAAGTAAAGGAAGAAGGCTTTTGAATAAATGCAGGCTGGAGAGTATTCGTGGAACGCTTCATATGATTCTCAATCGGGAGAGGCATTCCGCAGCGGGGTGAGGGATTAACATGACAAATTTTGAGTGGGGCTCCAAATTAAATGTTTTGCCATACGGGATGCTCTATCTCATGTCGGCCCTGTTCTTTGGAACGGCGGTCATCTACCAGCCGATGATTGCGATAGCTGCCGTGCTTCTGATTATTTTGCTGGGAATCTCGATTTCACGGCCTGAACTGATCAGTTATTTCGTTCTAATCACAACGGCAATATCGATTAACTTTTTATATGATGGCAGCATGTTCGGAATGGAGATACTGTCCCTTTATAAATTGGTTATCGTGATGCTGCTTGTTCCTTGTATTCTTGTCAATGGCTTGCGGTTTCGTCTGAGTCACCCCTTGTGGGCAATGGTAGCGCTGCTGGTGATTACCTTTGGGTCTTCGATCTGGCTGCCGGAAATGACCTCATCCATTGCAGTTAAAGCTTTTATCGGTCTATCCATTCCATTCGTATTTTTATTAATCAACTGGAAAAAGAATGTAGCCGAGCTGCAAATCAAAATTATCTGTATGCTTCCCCTTGTTAGTGTAGTGGTTGGTTTGTTGCTGCAGCTTGCGCATGTTCATAATTTTCTCAACATCGAGTATACAGGCGCTGTACGGATTCAGGGGGCTAATATTCCTGCGCATCTAGCGATGCTGGCCTTTATGGGAGTAGCGATTCCATTTATAGAGGTGAAGCGGAATCCGCAGCAAGCACGCTTTTTCTATATCATGTTAGTTCTAAATTTCTTTATCTTGATTGGAACAGGAACAAGAGGGCCTATATTGGCACTTGGACTTACCGTTCTCTATTACTTCTATGATATTCTCCGCCAATATTTGAAGGGCAGAACCTATCTGCTAATTCCGTTGATGGGTGCATTTTTCCTGATTATGGTCGCCGTTTTCTGGCAGCTCGATAATTTTGAGAAACGTTCCTTTGAGAGACAGACAGATACGGCTGTTGATTTATCAGGAAGGTCAGAGGCATGGGAGTATTTCTTAAACAAGGCTGCGGACTCTCCTTGGTCTGGTAGAGGGCTTGGAGCAGTGACGGTAGCAAATGATGGAACATTGTATAAGGGTTTTGTAGTTCCGCACAACGAGTATATCCGCTTTTACTTCGATGGGGGATATATTGGCGCTATTCTGTTGATGTTCTCTTTATTGGCTGTATTTATTCTGGTGTACAGAGCATTGGCTCCGCCGATCAAACCTTATTATCTGTTATTTATTGCAGCGTTTTTAATCTACTCATTCTCCGATAACACGCTGTCGACGGTCCAATTTATTATTCCGTTCTGTTGGTACCTGAACTGCCTGTATCGATCTTCACAGCCAACCGATTCCCCACAAAAAGAAGTGATACGATGAGTCAAGTGAATATGTTCGATGTCAATTTTGATAACTATGATTTCATGGATTTGCTTGATTACATTGATAAAACCATTCAGGAGAGGAATCAGTCTTATATCCTCACTTGCAATGTAGATCATGTGATCAAGCTTCGTAAGGATAAAGAATTTCAAACGGTATATTCGAAGGCAGGCGCAGTTGTTGCTGACGGAATGCCACTGATCTGGGCATCCAAAATGCTAGGCAAGCCGCTTAAGCAGAAGGTATCCGGCGCGGATCTATTTAATCGATTGGGCAACGCCTTTGAGCAAAGGAAGTACCGGCTGTTCTTCTTAGGCTCAGCTGAAGGCGTGGCGGAACGGGCAGCGATGAATTTGAAAACAGCACATCCCGGAATAAATGTGGTTGGCTGTTATTCTCCATCCTATGGATTCGAGCACAATGAGGAGGAGAATGAACGCATTATAGAAATGCTGACAGAGTGCCAGCCAGATATCGTGTTTGTTGGTGTAGGAGCACCTAAGCAGGAAAAGTGGATTTACCGCCACTATACCTCTTATCAAGCTCCGATATCGATCGGAGTGGGAGCGACCTTTGATTTTCTGTCAGGCTCAGTGAAACGAGCGCCTAGCTTCATGCAAAAAACAGGGTTCGAATGGTTCTGGCGGCTTAGCCAGGAGCCGGGCCGGCTCTGGAAAAGATATCTTGTGGACGATGCACAATTTCTACTTTTATTACTTAAGGAACTGCGTAAGCGGGATAAGGTGAAGGAAGGAGGCTTGGAATGAGTGTATTTACGCCCCCATCACTTAGGTTCATCAAGACAGTTGGATTAATAGGGGGGACTGCTGCTGTAGGTGTCTCTCTTCCGCTGATCATCGGCTTCTCCAGTGCGATGCTGAGTTCATCGAACAGTCTGCAGGGAGCCATTCTCTCAGCCATCCTATTCCCAGCTTTCTTGTTAGCCATACTTAGACCGAAAATGCTGGTTGCTTATACCTTGCTAATCTGGGCCGTAGCTCCAGAGCTGCGCCGCATTGCTGACTGGTCAGAAGGAGTGTATCACTCTGTATCCTTGCTGAGCTTAGCGCCCTTGTTAACCGGTGTAACCTTGATCATTCCGCTGCTGAAGGAGATTCATAATATTCAAAAAGCCTCCACGCGGATCATGTTAATGTTCGCAGTTGCGCTGGGTTATGGTGCTTTAATCGGTTTGGCTAAGAATGGCATGGGCTCAGTTTATGACTTAGCGAATTATATTGTGCCACTGCTGTTATTGCCGTACTTTGCCGTCACGAAGTTCAAGCCGAAGGATATCGATCGACTGCTTACCGCTTTTGCCAATATTGCAGTCCTAGTTGCCATTTACGGGATTGTTCAGTATTTGACGGTGCCACCTTGGGATGTGTTCTGGATGAAACATGCGGATATGATGTCCATCGGAAATCCATATCCATTGGAAATCCGAGTGTTCTCTACGCTGAATTCGCCCGGACCGGCTGCAACCTTCTTAGCGTTTGCTTTAGTTCCGATGATACTGGAGAAAAAATGGCGGGGAACATTGCGCTGGATCGGCGTTCTGCTAGTTGTAATCTGCCTGCTGACTACTTTGGTACGTGCGGCATGGCTGATACTCCTGGTGATGCTGCTCATGTATATTGGAACCTCTCCTTCTAAGGGAAAGTGGAAAACCTTGATCCAATTAGTTTTTGTGGCTGCTGCGTTGTTCTGGGTTGTGCCGAAATTGCCTGGTGCCGAAGGACTGGTTGCTCGGGTAGAGACACTTTCTTCTGTTCAGGAAGATCACTCTTATAATGAACGGCTAAGCTTATGGCAAAACATGCTGCCGATGGTTGCCGCCAATCCAGTAGGTCAGGGAATTGGTAGTGTAGGCCAAGGGACTAAGCTTGGTAATGACGGCGAGCTTGGAGAGTACGGAATTATGGATAACGGAGTTATCGCTTTACTGCTTACCTTTGGTGTTCTGGGTGCTGTTTTCTTCTTCGGAGCTTTAGGCGCAGTTGTCAAACAGATATTCGCTAGAGTAATCAGCAGGGACCAATTGCAGCCCTACGCCCGACTTGCGTTAGCTACTTGGACCGGTGCGATTGTCAGTCTAGTTTCAGATAATGGGTTTCCCGGACTCAAGGGATACTTAATCTGGATGCTGATCGGTCTTGGCCTCAGCGCAAGGGAGATTACTCAAAGTAGAAGGAAGGGAACACCGTATGCAGCAGTTGAATGCAAAATCTCTCCCCGCTAGAACAATCTGGTCATCTTTTAGACTGTTCGCCAAGAGCAAGGACAACAGCTCGGCAGCCGTAAAAACTATGTTTGTCAGTGTCATGATCCTATTGATTAACATGTTAACTGGTGTACTGACCGCACGTTATCTTGGACCGACAGGTCGTGGGGAACAGACGGCAATGATTAACTGGTCACAGTTTCTGGCGTTTAGCATGAGCTTTGGCATTCCTTCAGCTCTCATCTATAACGCTAAGAAAAATCCGGAGGATGCCGGAGTGCTTTATCGTATGGCATTGCTGCTCGGTACCATTTTTGGAGTCATAGCGATGATTATAGGTATCGTGGTCTTGCCTTATTGGCTGAAATCCTTCAGTCCGGAGGTCGTGACCTTTGCTCAGTGGTCTATGATTCTGTGTCCGATTATAGCGATCTCTCAAATTAACAATGCAGCTTTTCAATTCAGAGGAGAATACAAGAGATTTAATTGGATTCGCTATCTAGTGCCATTGCTTACACTGACGATGATCGGGATATTGATCGCGCTGGATCAGATGAATCCTTTTACAACTGCAGTTGCCTATCTCCTTCCGGGGGCGCCGCTGTTTATCGGAATGACGATTTCCTTGCTTCGCACCTATAAGGTGAAGATGAGAGGGGCCTATCAGAATTTAAAAAGATTGTTCACTTACGGGCTGGGTTCCTACGGCAATGACTTGCTTGGCAATTTCTCTACCTATATCGATCAGATTGTAATTGCCGGTTTGTTAAGACCTGCTGATTTGGGGCTGTATGTAGTGGCTGTGAGTCTATCGCGGATGGTTAATTTTTTCTCAAGTTCGATTACGATCGTCTTGTTTCCTAAGGCTTCTGAGCTGTCAAAAGAACAGGCAGTTGAGTTAACATTCAAAGCCTTTCGAATAAGTACGACCTTCACCATGCTTGGCGGAGTAGTTCTGATGCTCTTAGCCCCTTTAGTAATTCCGTTGATGTACGGCAAAGACTTCAATGCGGCATTAACCGTGTTTCGTTTGTTGCTCCTTGAAGTGACTATTAGCGGGGGGACGATCATTCTGGCGCAGGCCTTTATGGCGCTAGGCAAGCCGAAAATTGTTTCGATGCTTCAAGGTTTTGGCTTACTCTTGGTTATCCCAATGTTGTTCCTGCTCATCCCTAAATTTGGCTTACTCGGAGCAGGGATAGCGATGTTGTCATCAGCAATCCTGCGATTTTTCTTCATTGTTCTCAATATAAAGTACACCTTAAAAGTTAAACTTCCGCGGCTGCTTATTACCCGGGAGGACATTCAGTGGATGAAGACGACGATGAATTCTTACATTCGCAAGAAACCTATGGATATGAATGGATAATGCGAAAGATAAAGGAGGAAACCTTCATGGATTCAGTAAAAAGCGTGGTAGGCGGCCAAGGCAATTATCCAATATCGGCTGTCATCATCGCTCAGGATGACGAAGTTCGAATATCTAAGGCCATACAATCCTGCAGGTTATTCGCCGACGAGGTGGTTGTGATTGACGGAGGCAGCAAAGACGGGACAGTACAGCTTTCTGAAAGCTTGAATTGTCGAGTATACGTCAACCCTTGGCCCGGATATGCGAAACAGAGGGAGTTCGGAGTAGAACGCGCGGTTCATGATTGGGTCTTCCTTATTGATACTGACGAAGTGGTCAGCGACGAGTTGGCCGCAAGTATTCTTGAACTGAAACCGGGGCTTATGGATCAATCGGTTGCCTATTCTATCTACCGGATCGGTGATTTTATGGGCAGATGGCTGGATCGTGGCGAATATCTAGTGCGCCTATACAACCGCAAAGCATATGGAATTCGAAATAGCTTGGTGCACGAGATGCCCGAGGTCTCAGAAGAGCGAACCATACGTTTGACAGGAACCCTCTGGCATTATGGTTACCGCAGTATTAACGATCATGTGGCACGTTTCAATAAGTATACTGACTTGGAAGCTGAAAGTGCGTATGCCAAGGGCAAACGATTTCGGGTCAGTCATCTGCTGTTAAGACCACCAGCCCGTTTCCTGCAAAAGTATTTCTTACATGGGTTGTTCAAGAAGGGAATGTCAGGCTTCGGTGTATCCGTATTCTGGGTCATGTATGAATTCATGGTCGGCTTCAAGCATTACGAATTAATTAGATCGGGAAAGCTGACTCAGCACAATGCGAAGACGAGTCAGACCGAGAAGGAGAATAAAGGAGAGAGAAGCTATGCCGTACAGTGACGGATTGAACATTATGACGACAGGCCTTAGCTGGCCGTCGCTACAGCCGGGTGGGCTTAACACGTATTTCAAATCCGTTTGCGAGCAACTCTCCTCACGTAATCGGGTGCATGCGCTGATTTGCAGTCAAGAGACGCCTGCTACCCCTGAGGAATTGATTATTCACAATGCCGGAGATCCAAAAGATGGGATCTGGAAACGTAAGGATGCTTTCCAGCGTAAGGCGGCCGATCTGATGGGAGAGGGCAGTGGCCGTATAGATATTTTATACACTCACTTTGCTCCTTATGGTATTGGTCCAGCCTTGGAAGCAAAGAAACGTGGGATTCCTGTAGTGATGACTTTTCATGGCCCATGGAATGAAGAAATGAAAATCGAAGGTCAAGGCATTAAGCACCGGGTTAAAACAACCATCGCCAAATCCATTGAACATAGAGCCTATAAGCTAGCAGATAAGTTCATCGTGCTTAGTGAGACGTTCCGCGATATTCTCCATAAGCTGCACGGAGTGCCACTACACAAAATTATTGTGATTCCAGGCGCAGCTAATGTGGAACGTTTTATCCCCGCTACGAATCGATTGGCGATTCGCCGGACCTTGAATTTACCTGAGGGAGCAACAACCGTGCTGACTGTCCGGCGTTTGGTCAATCGGATGGGACTACTCCAGCTGCTTGAAGCCTGGAAGCAAGTTGCGGAGCGATTCCCAAATGCAATTCTGCTGATTGGTGGTAAAGGGCCGTTGCGGGGGGAACTGGAAGAAAAGATCGCCGACTATGGCTTAAGCAACAAGGTAAGGCTGCTAGGCTACATTCCTGATCATGAACTAGCCTCTTATTATCAGGCAGCGGACATGTTCGTGGTTCCCTCACAGGCATTGGAGGGCTTTGGATTGATTACCGTTGAAGCCTTATCTTCAGGATTGCCAGTGATGGCTACACCGATTGGCGGCAATAAGGAGATTTTGCAAGGCTTCCGGCCGGAATTGCTATTTAAGAGTTCAAGTAGCGACCACATGGCCGAAGGCATGATCCATATGCTTAGCAATCGAAAGCTGCTTCCGAGCCGTGATGAATGTAGAGAGCATGTACTAGAGAGATATACTTGGGAGCATGTTACGGATCAAGTAGAATCCGTGTTCCTACAAGCCTTAGGAGAGGAGGTGACCACGTAATGCTTAGAGTGGCCTATATAGATCACACTGCTAAATGGAGTGGTGGAGAAGTTGCCCTGTTTAACATCCTTACCCATATTGGAGAACAGATCGATCCACTGGTAATCCTGGCTGAGGATGGTGCCCTGGCTGAACGGCTACGTGAAAAAGGGATGGATGTCCGTATTATTCCGCTGGATGAGAGCATCAGAAGTCGTGGTAGAAATGCAGTCAACTTGGGAGCACCTGCTGCAGCCTTCAAGCTGTTGGCTTATGGCCGCAAGCTTGCGCCGCTCTTAAAAGCGGAGAAGGTAGATTGCGTGCACACCAATTCCCTGAAATCTGCATTATACGGAGCCATCGCTGCAAAAATAGCAGGCGTTCCATTGATCTGGCATATCCGGGATCATATTGGAGCCCCTTATTTAAAGCCTATCGTTGCCAAAGGAATTCGTTTGCTGTCGCGACTGCTCCCAAATGGAGTCATCGCGAATTCACATTCTACGCTGAATGCTTTGGAGCTGCCGCGTTCCAAAAAAACGCTGGTCGTATACTCCGCTTTCGCTAAAGCGATTGGTAATGGGATCGGCATGCGGGACCAGAAGGATTTTAACGTACTGCTAGTTGGTCGATTGGCGCATTGGAAAGGTCAGCATATTGTGCTGGAAGCCGCAAAAAGCTTTAAGAACGAACCTCGTGTGAAGTTCTGGCTGGCCGGAGACGCTCTGTTTGGAGAAGAGGCTTATAAGCAGGAATTGCTGCAAAAGATAAAAAACGACGAGCTTACTAATGTAAGCATGCTAGGGCATGTGGATGATATTCAAGGCCTTATGAATACTGCTGATTTACTGATTCACACTTCGGTAACTCCTGAGCCTTTTGGCCAAGTTATCGTTGAAGGAATGGCAGCGGGATTACCGGTGATCGCCTCCAATGAAGGTGGGCCGGTAGAAATTGTAGTTCAAGGTGAGACAGGATTACTGATAGAGCCTGGTGACGCGGCGATACTGGCAGACTCCATTAAATGGATGCTGGATCACCCAGAGGAAAGACGGCGGATGGCGGACAATGGGATGAAACGAGTGAAAGAGCATTTTGTTATCGAGAATACGGTCAAGGACATCGTTGACTACTATAAAGGTTTGTTGGCGGGCACCTGACAGATGATATGACGCGGTAATTCTGAAGATGATGCTCCATAAAACTTTGAGGATGATTCACATGAAAATTGCGATAGCGCACGATTACTTAATCCAAATGGGCGGCGCGGAAAGAGTGGTGGAAGTCTTTCATCACATGTATCCCGAGGCTCCAATCTACACAACGGTTTTTAACGGAAGCCGCCTTACTGACAATCTCAAAGATGCGGATATCCGTGCCTCCTGGCTGCAAAAGATTCCGGGAGTAAAGACCAATTTTAAAGGGGTGCTGCCACTTTATCCAATGGCCATCCGTGATTTGGACTTTCGCGGTTTCGATATCGTCCTGAGTTCCAGCAGTGCTTTTATGAAAAGTATTCAGGTTCCTAAACATACGTTTCATCTTTGTTACTGCCATACGCCTATGCGCTTCGCATGGGACTATGACACCTATATGGAACGTCAGTCGAATTCCGGGCTGTTCAAGAAAATGCTTAAGGTATACATGCAGCAGCTTAAAACGTGGGACCAACGGACTTCCAAAAATGTGAATCAGTTCGTAGCCAATTCTTCAGTAGTGAAGACGAGGATTCAGAATTATTATCACCGGGATGCAGATGTCATATTTCCACCGATTAATACAGCCCGGTTTACAAGCTCTTCTACCATTGGTGACTATTATTTAATTGTCTCCCGGCTTGTTTCCTACAAGCGGATTGATCTGGCGGTAGAGGCTTTCAATCGTAACGGTCTTAAGCTTTATATCGTAGGGGATGGACCGGATCGCAAGCGCCTCGAAGGCATGGCTAAGGATAATGTATCGTTTCTGGGCCGGCTAGAAGATGAGCAAGTGACTGGAATGATGGCACAGTGTCGAGCATTTATTTTTCCAGGAGAAGAGGACTTTGGAATTACACCGCTGGAAGCGAACGCTGCAGGAAGACCGGTAATTGCTTATCAAGCAGGTGGCGCACTAGATACTATTATTCCTTATGTAAATGGTGTGTTCTTTCAGCATCAAGAAGTGGAGGATCTACTTAAGGCTATTTATGAGGTAGAGTCCTACGCTTGGGATATCGATCAAATTATGGAGCATGCACGTAAATTCGATGAGCAGGCGTTTATGGTTAAGTTCAAGCAGTATGTTGAGCAGGCGTACGTCAATTTTCTAAAAGGAGGATGATTATATGAAGCTGACAGTAATCGGTACTGGGTATGTGGGTCTTGTATCTGGCGTGTGCTTTGCACTGGGCGGACATCATGTCATCTGTGTGGATAAGGACGAGGAAAAGATTAAGAAGCTGAAACAGATGGAATCGCCCATCTATGAGCCGGGAATCGAGGAACTGATTGAACTGAATCTTCGTGAGGAACGGTTATCTTTTTCTGCAGATCTTCAAGAGTCGGTGCGCCGTTCAGATATTATAATCCTTGCTGTAGGTACGCCATCACTGCCTAATGGTGAAGCAGACTTAACCTATATTGAGGGTGCAGCCGCTGAAATCGCTAAAGCGATGGAAGGGCACAAAATTATAATGACTAAATCTACAGTTCCAGTAGGGACAAATGAGAAAATCTCCAAAATGATCTCTAGCCATACCCATCATCCTTTTGATATCGTGTCTGCACCTGAGTTTTTACGTGAAGGCTCAGCGATTCGCGATACCCTCCATCCCGACAGAATTGTCATTGGTCTTGATAATCCAGAGCTGGAACCAACTATGCGCGAGCTTCATAAGGGTTTCACAGAAAATGTATTTGTAACAGATATACGCAGTGCTGAAATGATCAAATATGCTTCGAATGCATTTTTGGCCACGAAGATTTCCTTTATTAATGAGATCGCCAATATTTGTGAAAAAGTGGGAGCTGATGTAACTGAGGTAGCACAAGGAATGGGTATGGACCAAAGAATCGGGTCATCCTTCCTGCAGGCTGGCATCGGTTATGGAGGCTCCTGTTTCCCGAAAGACACTAATGCGCTCATTCAAATTGCGGGCAACGTCGATTACGAATTCAAATTATTGAAATCTGTAGTCGAAGTGAATAAGGGACAACGGTTTATGATCATCTCCAAGCTGCATGAATCACTTGGCAGCCTGCGCGGTTCGACGATTGGGATATGGGGGCTTGCCTTTAAGCCTAATACTGATGATGTCCGCGAAGCTCCAGCCAGAGAGATTGTTGAGGCACTGGTGGCTGAGGGGGCAACAGTCAAACTATATGATCCAATCGCAGCTACAAATTTCAGGCAGCAATACGATCATCCGCAGCTTCGCTGGTGCCATCTGCCAGAGGAAGCGGCTGAGGGCAGCGATGCCGTCTGCCTCTTGACCGATTGGAGCCTGCTCAAGGAGATTGATCTGCATCAGCTGGCGAAAAGCATGCGTAATGGGGTATTGATCGATGGACGCAATGTGTATTCCAAGGAGCAAATTGAGGGTACCGGCCTCGTTTATCATTCTGTCGGCCGCCCGCAGATGGGCGGATTGAGCGGTTATTCTGCTAGTGTGGCTGGAGCGGTTTAATCTAAGTTATATTGATTGAACTTGTGATTTTTCTATTAGGGATGAGCCGTGACTCCAGAGAATGTTTGGACTTCCAGCCGCTGTTGTCTGCAGATTTCCTGATTTTAACCGCTGATAGCGGTAGAAATCCGCAGACAAAGGCGGATGCTATCGCTCCTCCAGTTCCAAAATTCTCTTCCGCCACTCCATTCCCTTAATCTTAAGTTTCTAAGCAATTTATAAAGTTAGGTACTCTGATTATATACCGCAGTAGCAGTAGCATTTGTAGTTGTCATTGTCTCTGTTTCTGTGGTGGCAACTAGTCTTGCTCTTGTAGTTGCAGTTGTTCTTGCAGTTGCAGCTGCCTCCCCCGGAGCAGAAGCAAATCTTTAGAAAAACGTGCTCGCTTCCGGCTGGTACAGCCCGGTGCGCATGGATCATTGTTAAAAAGTAGTTGGTTAGGTTAAGAACGGAAAGGGAATTTGGAACTGTAGAAACGGAGTGTTCGCCCGAAAGATTTCCGTAGGAAAGCTAGCTTCGAAAGCATATGCTATCCTCGGATTTCTACCGCGAGAAGCGGTCCAATCAGGAAATCTGAGGATAACAGCGATCGGAAGTCCAAAATCCCTTGGAGTGGATTCTACCTAACAAAGACATAGCTTTTAATACATTCCATTCAAGGAGGTTCATTCTATGAAAATGGTACTTCTATCAGGCGGTTCAGGTAAACGGTTATGGCCGTTGTCTAACGACTCACGTTCAAAGCAATTTCTAAAGGTACTTGAAAGCCCTCAAGGTGAACCAGAATCCATGGTACAACGTGTCTGGAGACAGCTGGAGGAAGCAGGGATGGCAGAATCATCTTATCTGGCCACCGGCCGCGGCCAAGTAGAAATGATACAAAGCCAACTGGGAAGTCATGTGCCGATTATCGTTGAACCGGAGCGTCGGGATACTTTTCCGGCTATCGCCTTAACAGCTACCTATCTTTATTCAGTGGCAGGTGTTTCTCCAGCGGAGACGGTAGCAATATTGCCTGTTGACCCTTATGTAGAAGCATCCTTTTTCGATACCATAGCTATGCTTGAGGGGACCATGCTGGAAAGTGGAGCAAATCTGGCACTAATGGGTGTTGTTCCTGAACATGCCTCAGAGAAATACGGATATATTATTCCTACCGCTGAAGAGGCGGGGGGGAATGGTTTTATGAAGGTGAGTCACTTTCAAGAGAAACCAGACCGCATACAAGCAGAACAGCTCATCGAGCAAAATGCATTGTGGAATTGCGGAGTGTTTGCCTTCCGTTTAGGGTACTTGTTAGATATTTTGCAGCGTAAAGGGTTGCCTTTAGGATATGAAGAATTGCAGAAGCAGTATAAGCTATTGTCTTCCATCAGCTTTGATTATGAAGTGGTGGAGAAAGAAGAACATATTGTGGTGCAGCCGTATGATGGATTCTGGAAGGATCTTGGAACGTGGAATACGCTGACAGAGGAAATGAGCAGCAAGCATGTAGGAAAAGGTTTTGTGACGGCGGATTCTGAGGGGACTTGCTTGATTAATGAGCTGGACATTCCGATTACGGTAATTGGTGCGAAGGATCTGATCATTGCGGCTAGCCCGGATGGAATTCTAGTTACCCATAAAGCTGAGAGCCCACGGATTAAAGAAGTGCTGAAGACCTTTGAACAAAGACCGATGTACGAGGAACGCCGCTGGGGCCATTACAAAGTTATTGATTATGTGAAATATGATGAAGGCAATGAAGTGCTGACCAAACGGATTTTTATATCCGAGGGGAATAATATCAGCTATCAATTACATCGCAAGCGTAGTGAAATTTGGACAATCGTCAGCGGCGAAGCAAGTATTGTGCTGAATGAGAAAAAACATAATGTGAAGGCTGGGGACGTGGTACGTATACCGGAAGGAACGAAGCACGCGATCCTTGCTTTGACGGATGTTGAGTTTATAGAGGTACAGACGGGGTCTGAATTAGTAGAAGAAGATAACATACGTATTACTTTAGACTGGAATGATATAGAACTACAACAATTCATTTCATAGGTCTAACCTATCTATTTAACCAATTCAAAATTTCTTGAAACAGGTAAATTGACTCAATTATCAAAAAAAGTCATAAAAACACTAAATATATCATTAATTGTCGTCGATACTTACGGTAAGAGAGATTATTTCTCTTAAATTGAAAAGGCAAACCTATCGAAAGGTAGGGACGCAAAGCTATAGGGCCTTCGAAAGAGTGGCAGCCTGGCTACCGAAAGGGAGATTATTTTGAAAGCTTACCGTACGTATCGATTGTTTGGTGCATTTCTGTCACTCGTCCTGTTTCTGACTGCACTTCCGCTTGCTGTTGGAATTTCGCCGTCTATTGTCATAGCTGCTTCAAATTCTGGAACGCCAGTTACCCCAGGTGCCTCACCTGAAGCCGTAAAGCTGCTTAACTATTTTTACTCGATCTCAGGAAAAGGCATTATTGCTGGTCAACATGACTATTTAGAAAGTCCAGATGAAATTAACAATATGCTGAAGGGAACCAGCGGACAATATGCGGCTCTTCACGGTTATGAAATGGGTGCGATCAGTGGTCAGTCCGAAGCAACGATGGCTTGGCAACGTCAAAATGTGGTGAACAGCGCCATCAACTGGAATAAAGCGGGCGGGATCGTAGCTATGACTTTTCATGCTAACCTGCCGGGCACCTCTTATGACTGGGATAATGTGAAAAAAACACTTAGCCAGAGTGAGTTCGATAGTTACGTTACACCGGGTACTAAGCAATATAATAATCTGATCGCTGAGCTTGATAAGGTGGCAGTCTCTTTAAAAAGCTTGCGTGATGCCAATGTTCCGGTGCTTTGGAGACCCTATCATGAAATGAACGGGAACTGGTTCTGGTGGGGGAAGAAAAATAACTTTTCTAAACTATGGAATATAATGTATGACCGTTTTGTTAACGTTCATAAATTAAATAATCTGTTATGGGTATGGAGTCCGAATGCTCCCAATGTTTGGTCAGATCCTTATGCGCTAACTTATCCAGGTGCTGATAAAGTAGATATTCTGGCAGCAGATATATACGAAAATGATTACCAGCAAAAATACTATGACAGCTTGTTGAGTCTAGCCGCAGGCAAACCGATTGCGATCGGGGAGAATGGTGAAATGCCTAATCTGGAGAAGCTTCAGCAATCGCAAAGTAAATGGACGTATATGATGAGCTGGGGAAAAATGCTTTACGAAAATAACAGTGCAGACACAATCAAAACATTTATGAATAGCAACTACACCCTGACCAGAGATAAATTAAATACTGGTCTGGCACCGACACCTAGCGCCGCACCAGCGCCGGCACCTTCCGAAGAAGAGGGGGAGGCAGCAATTCCTCTCGCGAAGGGGCTTGCAGGAGAGTATTACAACAACATGTTGTTGTCGGGAGCGGCAACTCTTAACAGAACTGATGCAATAATCGATTTCAATTGGCGGCAAGGATCGCCGGATGCCGCCCTCGGGATTGATCGTTTCTCCATACGTTGGAGCGGTAAAATTAAGCCATTATATGATGAGCAATATACATTTTACACTACCTCAGATGATGGCATCCGTGTCTGGGTGAATGGGGAATCCGTGATTGATAGTTGGACTAAGCAAAGTGGTACTGAGCGTAAGGGCACTATAACGCTGAAGGCTGGCCGGCTATACGATATCAAGGTGGAGTATTACGAGAATGAAGGCGATGCGAGAGTCCGCTTGATGTGGGAAAGTGCTAGTCAAGCTAAAGAGACAGTTCCAGCAAGTGCACTTTTTCTTCCGGATGTCTCCTGATTGATGAAAATTAAAGGTCGATCCTTAGTGGCTCTGCGTTATTGCAGAGCTACTAAGCTATAGTCCTCATTAGGTCAGAAGACGATTGTCCGATAACAGGTATGTTTATTTAGCACCTGTAGAGGCAGTACAGCTACCGAAAGGAGGATTTATTTGCGTAAATATTATAAGAAAAACAGATTGTTGTTTACTATGTTACCGGTGTTTATTATTTTTTCCTTGCTGCCTTGGGGAGAGGTTAAGAGTCTTCCGAAGGCTATGAGTGTTTCTTCCTCTTTACCTCCGGTTATACCCAGTAATCCATCGGCTTCTGAAGAGGCTAAGCAACTGCTGAGTAATTTGGTGAATCTACGTGGCAAAGGGATTTTGTCCGGCCAGCATGATTATCTAGAAAGCCCAGATGAACTGGTTCATAAGCTGAAGAATACTTCGGGACAAAATGCCGTTCTACATGGTTATGAATTAGGGGCGATTAATAATCAATCCGAAGGGACGATCGCAGAACAGCGGCAAGCAGTGATAGACAGTGCAATTGAATGGCATCACGAGGGTGGCATTGTAGCCATGACATTCCATCAGAGTTTGCCGGGAACATCTCCAGAATGGTCCAATGTAAACAGAAGTCTCAGTCAAGAGAAATTTAATGCTTATGTTACACCTGGGACAGCTCAGTATAAGAGGCTAATCTCAGATCTAGACGAGGTTGCTGGATATTTGGGACAATTGCGTGATGCCGGAGTTCCAGTCTTATGGCGACCTTACCATGAAATGAATGGCGGTTGGTTTTGGTGGGGGAAAAAGGACAATTTTTCAGAGCTTTGGAGTATTGTCTATGATCGTTTTGTAAACACACACAAGCTAAATAATCTACTGTGGGTATGGAATCCGAATGCGCCGAATGAATGGTCAGATCCTTATGCTGCATATTATCCCGGTGGGGATAAACTCGATGTTCTGGCTGCGGATATCTACAATAACGATTATAAGCAGTCCTACTATGAGGATCTGCTCGCATTGGCCGAGGGTAAACCTATCGGAATCGGTGAGAGCGGACAGCTGCCGAACCCGGATGTATTAACTGAGAAACAAAATAAATGGGTCTATATGATGACCTGGGGAAAATTACTGACAGAAAATAATACGCTACAGTCAATTAAAAGCTTTATGAAAGACTCGTTTATAGTATCGAGAGAGGACTATGTTCTCACAACAGGAGGTCCTTCGATAGCACCCGTAACTCCGGTAACCCTAACGGGTTTAACTGGAGAATACTATAACAATACTGATTTAGAGGGAGAAGCGGTACTTATCCGCGATGACCGTAAGATTGATTTTAATTGGCATGGTGCGTCACCTGCCTCAGGGATAAATGAAGATCACTTTTCTGTACGCTGGAAAGGGAAGCTCAAACCCAAATTCAGTGAAAAATATACAATTTCAGCATCCTCTGATGATGGAGTCCGTGTCTGGATTGACGGAAAGCTGATCATCGACAATTGGAAAAATCAAAGTGCAACCCTTCATAAAGGAAGTATCCCGCTCAGAGCTGGAACGCTTTATGATATCCAAATTGAATATTATGAGAATGAAGGAGATGCCAATCTTCGTTTGCTATGGGAGAGTTCCAGCCAGAAGCAGCAGGTAATTCCACAAGGGGCATTGTTCCTTCCTTAATCTAATGAAATGATAGGGTAAGACATTCCGGAAGAAAGAGAGGACCTATGGATGGGAATAACGAGGAGAATATCTAATAGAAAAAATAAGATATCTGCAAACAAACCATTACTGTTATTACTAAAATTCGCCGCATTAACCGTCTTGTTTCTGTTGTCTGTCTCTGTCTTCGGAACGAATAGGACAAACGATTATAAGGTAGGTGCCAATATACCGAGACTATCTGCAGGAACTGATGCTGCAGCAGAAATACCGGATGGTACTGTGATCTGGAATCTGGGACAACATGATGGCTCAGCAGCTGAATTCGCTGCGAGTGGCACTTCTGGCAGCAAGAAGGACTTTAATGTTACTTCTTCGGTGCTCAAATCATCGGCTCTGCAGAGCTTGCCTGCAGGCTTGAATGGAAAGACCCAGCCGGAATTAACGATCACATATCAGCTAAATAAGATCCCGGAGAATGGGGTCTTATTTAGCGTAGGTATTCTGGATGCGTTTAAATCCGTGCCGCAAATGAGTGTGTTCTCCAATCATCAATTGTCGGGGATCATTCAAATTGCAGGCGTTGCTGGCACAGAAAGTGAATATAGCTTTCAAAAGACCTATGAATTATATATTCCCAAGGAGCAATTGAAGATAGGAACGAACGAATTGAAGCTGCAAACGGTTCGCTGTTTATATTGCAGTGACAAAGAAGACGAATATTCCTGGTGGACTTGGGATAATCTCCGTTTAGAGTCTCTTAACGCTCCAATTTCTGAGCCTATCCATGGCAGCTACACATTGACCGGAACAGTAGTGAATAATAAGCAATTTTATTTCGATGAAGGTGCAGTTACGCACTTGCCTTATGTTATCAAATGGCTAGGTATGGCTTATAGCGGCAATGTGATGCGAACCAGCTGTGCCAGCGATGTTGGGCGGTCCTGCTCGGATATGATGGAATATTACAAGGTGTTGCAGGATTACAACATGCAGGCGGTTGCTCTGTATTTGCATACTGGTGATATTAAGCTTAAGGCAGACGGATCGTTGCCCGCTGATGCAGAGAAAAAGCTGACGGATTATTTTGAGCAATATAGCCCCTATTTTCAATATTATGAGGTAGATAATGAGCCAGGATTATTCAATCGTTCTAAGGCAGTTAACTTGGCGATTGCGGACTGGCTAAATAAAAAGGGCAAGCAAATCGCGCCCCATTTACAAACTGTTGCTCCGGGCTGGGCGTATTGGCCGAGTTACAGTGAGGATTCCTGCGGTAATCAGAAGGGAACTGGGAAGGAATGTGGAGATCCGGATGGCTGGGAACGTGATCCAGAGCAACGTATGGAGCTGGAGAAGGTTACGGATTTGACCAATGGACATTCCTACGGGGACTCTTATATTTTTAGTAATGGAGGAAGCTTTACTGAGAATTTGAAGACCTTCACTGGCGCAGACAATGGACTCGGCAAAAAAATGCTGACCACTGAATTTGGTACTTCGGACAGTCATGTGGATGCCTATCAATACGGGGCAACGGAGCGGACAGCGGCTGTATTCGACCGGATCATGCGTGCGCATATTGGTTATGCGGATATGTTTGTGCAGCATGCTGCTTTTTTTAAGGATTTCAGTTTATTCAAATACGGGTTTAATTTAGAAGAGCATGATCCGGCGACCACAGAGATTTATTATACAAAAGAAAATGAGGATTCACGTGTCAGCATCATGAGAAGGCTCAGTCTTGCCTATGCTACGCATGGAGCTCCATTAACTTATCAAGTTGCCAACAAAGATGTGTTAGCCGACAAGCTGGTATATGTTCGGGCCGTGGATACTTCTACATTGAAGCCTCTTGCGGGAAGCGGAGCGACCTCAAATAAGGTGCTGGTTAATTTCGTTAACTTTGAGTCTACTCCACAAACTGTGAGTGTAAATGTGACTATGCCGAAAAACGGGGTGTATGAAGGGGAACGTTTTGGAAACGGGGATACGTATGAAAAAGCAAGAAGTTATGTAACAGGTAAAAAGGCTACTCCCACGTTAACTTTTACGGAGACACTTGCTCCAGGAGAGGCTGTGCAGTATATTTTGCAGCCTTCCTCTGAAGTAAAGCCGTCTGCCCCTAAAGGATTCAAAGCCGCAGCAACAAAAGGTTTAGCTGTAAAATTAAATTGGTTGGAGGCACCGGGAGCAAGCTACGAGCTGCTTCGTGCTGAAGGTAGCGGGGGGGGAATGAAGGTGGTAGCCACCGATGTGAAGCTTACAGAATACACGGATCATAATTTACGTGAAGGGACGTTATATACCTACGCGGTAAGGGTATCAGGTTCAAATCTACTTTCCGACAAAATTCAGATTACAGCCACCGGCCTGGTTCCTCTGGATCGGACAAAGTGGAAGGTAACCTCAAATGTGAATACGGTGGCATCAGCTCCAAGTCTGGCCATCGATGGGGATCGGCGCACGCGCTGGGATACGGGGAAACATCAGGTTTCTGGAGAGTATTTTCAGATTGATCTGGGTGAAGCACATGAAATTGAAAGAATAGATTTGGACAGCACGTTATCACCATTTGATTATCCAAGAGACTATGTAGTTTATATTTCTGACGATGCTCAAAACTGGAACAAACTCACCTCTGGAAAAGGCACGAAAGAGCTTACGAAGATAACCTTTTCTAAGGTAAAGACACGGTATATCAAAATTGTACAGACCGGAGCGGGCGGGAATTATTGGTCTATTCAAGAGCTACAGGTGTACTCCAGAGAATAAGCAATTATTTGAATTTATATAACTGTTAATAGAGCATACTAAATAACCTCAGCGGGATCATTCTCCCGCTGAGGTTATTTTTGTGCTTTAAATAAAATGGAGACCAGACATATAAGGTAATGGAATTGCCTCAGATTCCCCTGAGGAATCTGAGGTGCGAAGCGGGCTCGCTGGATCAAACAGCAGCGAGATCAGCTCCTTGTCGTCCACGGACGACAAGTCGAGGCTACGCTTGCGGCATACTTCCGTCTGCCGCAAAAGCGATCCCCGGTCTGCTATGCAGACCGTCCCGCTGTTCGCGCCGGCGCTTAAGGAGGCGCCGGCATCCCGCAGAAGCGCGAGCAGGCTGCGCTCCTGCCACGGCACAGGCACTTGCAGCGTGCCAACGCCGTTGCACAGAGCCGCCTTGGCCAGCAACGCCGCTACCGCTTGCGGCTGGCCGGCCCAATCCACCGCCGTCGCTGGGCTCGGCGCCGGCACATCCGCCGCGGGCACAGCCATCGCGGCGAACCCCTCGATGCTGCCGTCCCGCACGGCTACGAGTGTGCGCTGGGACAAGCCCAGCACACCCGCGTAAGCCTCGGCACCCAGCAGCAGCGCCAGCTCACCCGGACTGTACATCTGTCCGGCTTCGCGTTCATTCAGCAGCCGGTTGACGGCGAAGAAGTCGCCCGGCTGCATTGGCCGCAGCGTCCATTCTTCCCCTGCTGCGGCAGCAAGTGCGTGAGCCGAGCTTGCGTTCAGCTCGGCAAATTGCGTACCGCCGAACGGTACGCATCCCGCTCGGGTATACAGCGAGCGGTCACCCGAGACAAAGATAAGCGATGCGCCGGCATTCGCAGCATGGGTCTGGCATAGCTGTAGAAGCTGACCGGCTAGTCCCTGGCCGCGATAAGCAGGGTCTGTGCAAACTGCACCGATGGAGAATACGTTCAGGAGTGCTTCTCCAGTGCGGATCGTGGAGGGCACTAATCCCATAAAAGCAGCGATGTTACCGTCCTCGGCAACGGCTGCATAAGAGTGAGTGTAACCAGGGCTGAAAATCAGCGGAAACAGCTCTTTCATAGAAGTGTCGCCGGCTTTGCGAAAGATGGAATGGGCTAGAAGAGCGGCTTGATCCAGCTCCGCAGGTTTAATTAATCTCAATTGCATTTACAGTCAGCCTCCTTATATGTAAATACGAGCAGGGTAGGAAGGAATTATTTTAAGTATAAGCCCCAGCGGATGAAATCTTCAATCCTGCTTATATTATTCAATGTCTCAAAAGGATGTGGATAAGGGTAATAACGTACATAAATAAGGAAGCTTATATTTTAAGCTAGAAGAGAAAGGGAAGTGAATAAACGGTGACCCAACTTGCAGATAATATCATATTATTGCTGGCAGCTCTCTTACTTGTAGGTGTGTTTTCCACCAAATTCTCCACTAAATTTGGAATGCCAGCGCTAGTGCTTTTCCTTGCTGCGGGGATGGTACTGAGTCAATTTATCTTTTTTAACAATGCTTCCTTAACACAAATGGCCGGGATTTTTGCGCTGGTTGTTATCCTGTTCGAAGGTGGGATGCAGACCAGTATTAAGGATATCAAGCCTATTATTCGGCCGGCATTATCCTTATCTACGGTAGGCGTATTGTTAACGACAGCTATCGTTGGGGTGTTCGCTAAGCTGATTCTTGAGGTGTCATGGGCGGAAAGTTTTCTGTTCGGAGCTATCGTGGGTTCGACTGATGCGGCTGCGGTCTTTTCGGTATTAGGCGGTAAGAATATTGACAAACGACTGACCTCGACACTCGAAGCGGAATCAGGCAGCAACGATCCTATGGCGGTGTTTTTGACAGTATCGCTGATCGAATGGATTCAGCATCCGGATATGGCGATATGGGGACTTGTGCTGTCCTTTATATGGGAGATGGCAGTTGGTTTGGTGATAGGGATTGTACTTGGCAAAATCGCAGTATATCTTATCAATCGAATTAACCTGGATTCCACGGGGCTTTACCCGGTATTGGCGATTGGATTTGCTGTCCTAACCTACGGGTTATCTGCACTCGTTCATAGCAGCGGCTTGCTGGCTGTCTATGTAATGGGTCTTACCCTTGGCAATTCTGAGCTAATGTATCATCGAACAATTATGAATTTTAGTCATGGCTTCGCTTGGATGATGCAAATATTTATGTTTATATTGCTGGGTCTACTGGTATTTCCACAGGAGCTGGCGGAGGTGGCTTGGCAAGGTATATTGCTGTCCGTCATTCTGATGGTTGTGGCAAGGCCCATTGGTGTGTTTATAAGCTTGCTCTTTTCCAAATTCTCTATTCGTGAAAAAACACTGATTTCCTGGGCAGGCCTGCGCGGAGCCGTTCCAATTGTACTGGCAACCTATCCGCTGCTAGCCAATCTTCCCCACGGACGACTGTTCTTCAATGTGGTGTTCTTCGTCGTGCTGACCTCAGCAGTGATTCAAGGAACAAGCATTTCACCGCTGGCTTCCCGGTTGAAGCTGGTGGGGCAAGAGGATTCAGCACAGCCATCACTGATGGAGCTGGTCGCCCTTGGCAAGACAGATTCCGAGTTCAACCACATAGGAATTGAACCTTACATGCCCATTGCCGGGCAGAAAATCTCCGATATTGGACTGCCAGATGATATCTTATTTACTGCTATTATCCGGAATAAAAGCATTGTCACCCCCCATGGCAGTACCGTCATTGAGCCAGGGGATACTGTATATGTCTTAAGTCCAAAGAGCAAACGCGATGAGATGAGGGCTTTTTTCCGGAGTCAGAAAGGGAAGACGGCGGAGGAAAATATATCTTTGATTTAAGTTTAGAAAGAGGCTGTTATCCAGAGTGTGACAGAGATAATAGGCGGTATAACAAAAGTTATGCTAGAATCGGCAACATGTAAATCTTCAAAGTGGTTGCAAAAAGCAAAAAGATGTGTTAAATTGTATATAGATTTAGAACGAGTCTAAATACAATATAATAAATTAACCATAGGAGGTTTTATTAATGAGTACACAACTAAAGAGCCAAACTGAACTGCACGCTGCTTTGAACCGCCAGACCGCGAACTGGTTCCTGCTTGGGGTAAAGCTTCATCATTATCACTGGTATGTTAGCGGATCCCAATTCTTCACGCTGCATGAGAAGTTTGAAGAACTCTACAATGAAGCTGCTGGTTATGCAGATGATTTGGCTGAGCGCCTGCTTGCTATTGGTGGACAACCTGCCTCCTCTATGAAACAATATTTGGAGCTTTCCGATTTACAGGAAGCTCGTGGTGGCGAAGATGCCAAGGGTATGGTAATGGAGCTGGTTAGAGACTTTACGACTGTCTCTAAAGAACTGCAAGCTGCGATTGCTACTGCAGAAGAACTGGCTGATCAACCTACTGCGGATCTGCTGATTGGTATTAGAAGCAGCATTGAGAAACATGCATGGATGTTGAATGCTTTTATCGCCTAAGACAACAGTCTTATAAAGGATAGAACCACAAAGAGCGCCTGCGTATAGGATACGCATGGCGCTCTTTGTTTTGTTGTTTTACTGCTGAACACAACTATTTAATAAACACACCCCCGAAGGGGACTACCTCGCGTAGAAATCGTTTAACAATTCCATCATCGTTATTATCTCTTTCGAATCGGCGGTTCTGACGTCCTGCCTGAAACAGCACAGGCCCGTGACCTGTCATCTTCCAGTGATAGCTCATATGCTGGCTAGCCAAATGGTTGCCGTAAACGGTGAGCTCCAGCTTGGCATTCTCAGGGTAGGCAATAATGCTGCCTGCATCGACATAAAGGGGGTTGGTCGGATGCAGTACAGCTTCACAGACCGTACCCTCCGTCAGTATGCCAATCATGCCATTGCCCGAAAATTTCACCTTTACAATATCCCGTGTAACGAGCACATTTTTCATGCTTAGCACCCGGGTCTCCAGCGAAATACCTATACTGTAGAAGAAGAGATGCTTAAAGTCGTATAGCAGATCGCTTTTACCATCGAGCTGCAGGATTTTTATGCGATAGCCTGGCGGAAGGGCGGCAACGAAATGGCAAGGACCTGCCATATCGGAACGAATCAACTTTCGCTTGCGGTATATGCCCTTTACATCCATAAATCTGTCCGCTCGTCCTGAGGAAGGACCTTGATAAGCGATAATTTGTTGTGGATGGAGTACATGAACCTCTTCCTTCTCCTGAAGGGAGAAGGCTACGGCTTGTCCGCTTCCACTGTCGCTTTCATCTTGGATATCGATGTTCATAGTTCATCTCCCTCATGCTGTGACTGTGATCTTCAATGAATACGTAAGACTAACGCAGACGATCGCCTTTTCGAGAACGGTAAAGCATGCTGAAACGAATAAAACGGATCAGTATAAAATAACCTAGGATTAGTCCAATCCCTGTAAAAATAGTCACTTTGATTTTATGATAATATTCTTCGCGTGCCGTCCGGTCATTTTTTAATTCATCAACCATCTGCGTCAGTTGGCGATTCTGCTCTTGTAGGCTTTCGTTCTGTATCCGGTAAGCTTCCATCTCCTGCGTGGTATTCGCGAGCTTATCCTTTGCCTGCTGAAGCTCTTCAGCAGTTTGCTGAAAACCTTCCTTTAATTCATTCACTTCGTTTGGCAGCTCGGAGAAATTTTTAACTCCATTATAGATATCACTGAATATATTAGCTTTTGCTACAGGAGCTGGCAGGCATACAGTAAGCATCAGCAAGAACAGGAGCGAATATAACAGCTGTAGATATGCTCGGGATTTATGTTGCTTCATCTATATAATCACCACCCAATTTAGGCTTGTAGTTCTTTTATTTTAACACAGCTTGACAGCTTCTGACAGCGTACGCCATGGGACTGGCAATGCTTATAATGAAAGTAATTTTTACCTCCTTAAGGTTTTCGTTTACTCATTATTAAACACGATCAGTCCGTGATTATCTCGATTGAGAAGAGGTACTATTTATCGTATACTTTGGACGAAAGGGGCTGCTGTCGATTGAACAAATGGCTTAAAACAATATTGCTTCTGATCGGATCTGCTTTTTTGACTAGATTGATCCCATTTTCATCTTTGTTTCGGAATTTAGACACGATGATTCATGAATTTGGTCATGCTCTGATGACCTTACTACTGTCGGGTAGTGTGCTGAGGATTGAATTATACGCAGATCATAGCGGTGTAACCTATTCAGCCATTCAAGAAGGGGGCAAGGCAATATTAGTTTCCCTCTCGGGTTATTTGCTAGCCTCCTTATTTGCACTTCTGCTCTTCTATTTATATAGTAAGGGACGCCATGATTGGGGCCTTATCTTAGCTACGGGTGTGGCGTTGATTATGCTCCTGCTATACGTACGAGGAAGCTTTGGCATGATGTGGTTGGGCGGATTTATTGCGTTAAATATTCTAATGCTGGTGGTTTGGAAGAAGGCCAGCAAATATTATTATTTGTTATTGGCCTTTTTAACCTTGGAGGAGTCTGTAATGGGAAGTTTATTTCTGGTATACGCGGCTGCTGTATCACCGTCCCGTGCAGGAGATGCCAGCAATCTGGCAAGAATGACTCCCGTACCGGCTATATTTTGGGCCACACTGTTTTTTATATTTTCTCTGTTGTGTGCCAAATGGGCACTGGGACTATTTTTCAAGCGAGAGCGAGTGCAGACTAAATTAGGGAGTCGATGAGAAAAAAAACATAAAATTTTCGTCATAAAAAGACAAAAGGGGTTGTTTTTACAAGAGTCAGTCTACTAAGCATGTAGAATGACTCTTTTTTTGTCGATAATATAGAACCGAACATACATTCCATGACATGGAGTTGTCCGCCATTATTGGTACATTAATAGAAGACCCAAAAAAAGAAAGAGGTGGAAATAATGATAGAAAGTATTCATCCCGTATTCACATGGAGTCAAAATCGTATTTTTGCAGGCGGCAATCGTAATGTTATCTTGCTTGTCGAATGGAAAGGGAATATGCCTTCAGAGCACAGCCGACCCAGCAGTTATAAAGTGGTTGCACGTGAAATCGAACTGCGGGTTTGGCTTGAACCCCATGTAACTTTTAAGCGCTCGTATGGGTGTGAGTTTGAAGTCGGTGAAGGCAGTTCGCTACTTCTTAAGCTTGGCAAAATAAAAACGGGGCAACGAAAGTTTATTGCACTAGAATTCAATATCTCTACTACTATTGCAGGTAGATATGAAGCTCTTTCCTTACAGTGGAAATATAAAAAGCCAACCGTAGAGCGTGTTCAAGAGCTTCCAGTAAAGGTTCTTGAGCTAGAATACACTCATCATACTCAGGTTCTGAATGAAACCTGCTGCTTTCATGTAGAGAAACATCTGGAATTGTTAAAAACAGCTGAAACGATTGAGGAGGCAACCACTTTGCAAAATGAAGGACAACATAGTCAAGCTCATGAAATGCTCTGCCGTCACGCAGATAAATTACTATTACTAGCCGTACGTTCTGGAGATCCTTTACTACTTAAAGAGGCCGAAATGTTGTATAAACAGATTGGATTCGAGTATCAGAAGCGGGGTAAAACTGCTACTGGAAATTGATATAGGACATACAACTAGAAGATGCATATTGACGAAAAAAGACCTATACATAAATTTGTTTTGTCAGCGGGTTCGGCGGAAAATAATCAGAAGAATTGTAATATAAAATGTGGTAACATAGTAAAAAAGTTCTATCACACTATTACTTTTTTTCATAAAATAATGGGTCTATTTAACCATAAATCAAGGGGAACTGAATATGACAGACCGATTAATCCGACTGATGCGCATTATTACACTTGTTCAAGCCAAGCCAGGGATATTAGCCCGTGAATTGGCGGAACGCTGCGGCAACAGCGAGAGAACGATATACCGGGATATGGACGCGCTTAGCGCCATGCATATTCCTATAACCCACCTTGGACATGGAAAAGGCTATGCTTTTATTGGCAATTTTGCACTTTATCCTTTGGATTGGTCGGAAGAAGAGGCGGCTGCGTTTTCGCAATTACGCTATATTATGGAAGATATTAAACCCGTTCTGCCTATCGATTTTGAAGGCGCTTATGAAAAAGTAGTCGCAGCTGAATACAAGCGAAAGGCAGAGCGGGAAGAAACGATAGAACGTGCAAGAAGAGAAGCAGGTACAAGCTGGTTGGAAAGAAGCGGTGCACAGATGGAGCATCAATCTTTTTTGACACCTATTTTGGAGTCTTTATTAAAGCAGAGGAGTATTCAAGCGAATTATTGCGAGAATGCGGTGGAGGAGAAGGAAATAACCATCGATCCTTATTGTTTAGTCCCACTGGAAAATCGTTTTCATCTCATTGGATTTTGCCATCATCAGGGTGTTATTCGTACATATCATATCAACGATTTTTCAAACGTAAAGCCATTAAACCGCTGCTTCTCAAAGGAATCATTTGATTTGCAAGCTTTTATGAAGCAAAAATGGTCACTTGACCGCGATAGTTTGCAGGTAGAGTTTAAAGTGAAATTTTCGGAGCGAATCATGGAAGGGCTAAAGAAAGAGGATTTGCCCTATAAGCCGAATAAAGTAGACCGTCAAGCTCGGTGTTGTTATTTTAAAGTCGCATTGGAACAAGATATTGCATTTGTCCGCTGGATTAAGCGATTTGAAGAGGATGCGGAAATCATAGAGCCGTTTTATTATCGTGAAGTGCTCAGGCAGCAGTTGGAGAAATGGATATCGCAATATAAATAAGATGGATTCTCACCTTCAAATGAAATATTCGTTTACATATATTGTTACAAATCAAAAATTATAGAATATTTCTCTTGTTTGGTGAGTCTTTTTATAATACCACATACATTTAATAACATAATTGCAATTTAGAGGTTTATTTTTATCCTCGAATTTGACCTTTGTTCAATTTTATACAGAAGAGGGCTATTCTCTAGATCCATTTGATTCTTAAAAATGAATATATTAATCCGGGTGAGCTTCTTGGGGGAGTGGATATCCATTATGTTGAATGTACTTGGCTTTAACCTGGTGGGTGACGGTCAACATGATGTGCTTGGCCCACAGATGAAGAATTAATATCATTCGTGAAATAGGTGTCTTTGCAGCCCTATTTAGGGGAGTCAGAGGCATCTTTTTTGTGTGCAAAAAACCAAAATCATCATTATATATTGTCTAATTATAACAATATATAACTAAACATATCTAAACATATCTAAACATATCTGTAGTTATAGAAAAACGAAAAAGTGTATGCTAGAATAGCATCTAAATATATACATACGAAATTGGGAGGAATGGAAATGTTTAAGAAATGGACACTCTCCGTGATGGGGATATTGGCAATCGTTCTGGTTGTGAATTTATCTGCAGGTCCAGGGAGAGAGGTGCAAGCAGCCACCAAGAAGACTGAAATTATTGTTTCCGCTGCGGCTAGTTTGCAGGATAGCCTGGATAAGATTGCCCTCCTTTATGAAAAGAAACATCCCGATATTGATTTGGTTTTTAATTATGCAGCATCCGGTACTCTGCAAAAGCAGATTGAGCAAGGGGCTCCGGCGGACCTGTTCTTCTCTGCAGGTGATAAACAGATGAATGCACTGGTGGAAGGTGGACTTATCTCCGATCATAAGGTTCTGCTTAAGAATCAATTGGTTGTAGTCGTACCCTCAGATTCAAAGGTTAAATTAACAACGATTACTCAGCTTACGGATAAAGCTTTTAAGAAGGTGGCAGTGGGACAGCCTGAATCTGTACCAGCGGGTCAGTATGCTCAGCAATCATTGACAGCGAAAAAGGTCTGGGATCCGCTGCAAAGCAAACTCGTATTTGCCAAGGATGTGCGTCAGGTTCTCTCTTATGTAGAAACAGGAAATGCCGATGCCGGTTTTGTCTATAAGACAGATGCGCTTACTTCAAAGAAAACTAAAATCGCTTTGACGGTCGGTCCACATGTACACAAAGCTATTAATTATCCGGCAGGCATCGTGAAGAGCTCGAAGAATCAAAAGGCAGCTAAGGAGTTGTATAGTTACCTTCAAAGCAAGGAAGCTAATGATATCTTTGTAAGTTATGGCTTCCTGCTTCCTTAAATAGAAATTACGAGTAGAAGCGGGTGGAATAAGGTTGGAAATAAATTGGACTGATTTCTTCGCCCCGGTATGGCTTTCCGTAAAAATATCTGTGATTACAAGCATTATTGTATTCATTTTGGCAACAGCTGCTGCGAAGGCTATGGCGGGCCGGAAGTTTCCCGGTCACAGCTTGGTAGAGACTATAATGCTGCTTCCGCTCGTATTGCCGCCGACGGTCGTAGGATTTGTGCTTTTAGTTATTTTAGGCCGACGAAGCTGGATCGGCAGATGGTATGAACAGATGACGGAGCAGACGATCCTGTTCACATGGGGGGCAGCTGTTATCGCCGCTGTAGTCGTAGCTTTTCCACTCGTATATCGCACAGTGAAGGCGGGTTTCGAAGGGATAGAAGCAGATCTTGAAGATGCGGCGCGGGCACAAGGGGCAAGTGAACTGCAGGTACTGCGTTATGTCACGCTGCCGCTTGCGGGCCGGTCGCTGGCAGCCGGTTATGTTCTTGGTTTTGCCCGCGGTCTTGGGGAGTTTGGCGCTACCATCATGGTAGCTGGCAATATTCCGGGCCGCACGCAAACCTTACCCACAGCGATCTATGTTGCGGTAGATGGAGGCAATATGACCCTCGCATGGATGTGGGTATGTTCAATTATTGTTATTTCAGCCGCTATGCTGATGTTTGTGAATCGGCGTTCTTAAAAAAACACCAGACAGCGATTCTCCGGTTATTGGAGAGTTGCTGCCTGGTGTTTTTGGTTTGAAGCGGGTGGTTTGAGCAGATGCTGGGCAAGTGAACCCGGCAACTTTGATGTCAGCTTCTAGCGCCGTCGGATTTTGATGGAGTCTGTGAGTTAACTGCATTCTATACAGTTATTCCGTCTGCATAAGGAATCGTTCTAACTTTAATTGTATTCTATACAACTAAAACTAGAAAAGTCGCCTATGGGGTAGTAAATCAAGAGAAATAGGTGTACCAAATACAGTTATATCTAATTTGCGAGTTATTCGAAGTAATATAGTTGTACGAAATACAGTTAAACGCTTCTGCATAATGCTCCCGTCTTCTGCTGTGACCCATTAAGTCTCATAAATTATCGTCCCTGTTTCCGTGAGATCATATCCGTGAATGGACCCAAGCTCACTCTGGAAGGCTGGTGAACGCAAAATATCAATCACGGCAGCAATCCATTGCTCATGATCCGGTTTTTTAATCATCACCAGATCGTAGCACTCCTGAATCATAGGAACGAAATCAACACCGTCGACAATCTTAGCGGCTTTCTCGGTGCCGATGGCTACATCTGCTTCTCCCCGGGCCACTTTACCGGCAACTGCCAAATGGCTGTTCTCCTCGTTCTCATAGCCTGATAGGCTGGCTGCTGGAATGCCATGCAATCGAAGCTGTTCATCCAATAATACGCGTGCACCTGAACCTCGTTCTCTATTGATCAGCGTGAGTCCGTTCTGCTCTAAGTGAGACCATTCATGAATACCCCTGGGATTCCCTTTTTGTACATAAAATCCTGCACTTCGGGTAAGTAGGCGAACTACAACATAAGAGCATCCTACGAGTATTTTTCGGATATAGGGTAGGTTGTATTCTCCAGTATCCCCGTCGAGCAGATGTGTGCTGACAATGTCCGACTCCCCTTTATACATGGCTATCAGGCTATCAAGACTTCCGGCATAAGAACGAAGAGGGCGTTCAGGCAGAGCCCGTTCCAAATAGGTAGCTAGAATATCCAGTGACATATCCTGACCTGTAATCACCAAGCTGTGTCCTACAGTTTTAAGGTGGGGAGATTGTGCTGGCATTTGAGCTGGATTTGTACCGGAAAAGGCCAAGGGTATTGCTGGTGGAGTCTGGGCCATTATAGTAGTAGGATTAGCGGTGGACGCCCCACTCCGTGTATTTTGTTTGTAGGTTTCCAAATCGGATTGATCCACGCGCATTTGTTTTCCTACACGGTAGGAGGGGAGCTCCCCTTTTTTAATTAGATCATATACTTTTAATTTTGATATTTTTAATAAGCGGGCAATTTCCTCTGTCGTATAGGATGTATTATCGGACATGACAAAAGCCTCCAGAACTTCATATTAGGACAAGACTACCCTATTTTGAAGTCCTGTGCAATTAGCCTATTGTTGTTTACCCGCCTGCTGTGTACTGGATAATTTGATCAACTCAGAGACAGTGACAAATCGAAAGCCTTTCTTTTCTAATTCCGGCAAAATAATTTTAAGAGCTTCTCTAGTTTGTGACTGCCCGTGCACATGATCATGAAATAGAACGATGTCCCCATTACGTGCATTTCGAATGACCTTGTTCGAAATACTGTACACGCCTGGGCGATTCCAGTCACGAGTATCTTGATGCCAGGACCATAATATTGGCTTCAAGCCCATATTGTTAGACAGATCAACTAAGGTCTCGTCATACATGCCGCCTGGTGGTCTGAACAGTGAACTATGTTTACCGGAGACTTTTATAATCTCTTCTTCGGTCAATCTTAGCTCCTGCTCAAATTGTGCTTCATTAATAGGTTTTTTAAAATAAACGTGATTGTAGGTATGGTTAGCTAATTCATGCCCCTCAGCAATAACTCGTTTCGCTACCTCTGGATAGGCTGCAATTCTTTTTCCTATCGCAAAAAAGGTGCATTTCGCATGATATTGATTCAATACCTTTAAGATTTGATCGGTTTCAGAAGGGTCAGGACCGTCGTCGAACGTCAATGCAATCACTTTTTGGTTAGTATGTACTTCCCAAATCATGTCTCCTCTTTTTTCGTAGTAGTCGCGGTTTTTGCTTGGACTACCTAGAGCAGAGTTCGTGAAGCATAAAAAGAATGCAAGGGTGATCAACATAATTTTGCTGCAAGTTTTCATCATTTCACCTGTTTTTTTATTTTAGAGTGCTCTTTTTGGGGGTCGGTATATTCATAGTTTCAGTTTTGTATAGGCAACCAGTCTTTTTTCGTGCTCATTCTTCTTTCTACTATATCTTCATGTACAGGTTATGAGATTCATTTTGGCTTCTGACGATTACATAGTTATCCACGTGACCGTCTATAATTAAATTAGCCTTTGTATTTTGATGTGAAAATTGTTATGAAAATGCCTTATAATGAAGTACTATATACAGACATTTGGTTAGGGTGGTGGGAACATGACACTTATTGAAAAAAGAGAACACCGGCAGTATCCGGAGATTACCCGCCTAGAAACGTCGAGAGCTGCTTATGAGCGTGATTATTCACGCCTGATTCATTCGCCTACTTTTCGGAGGCTGCAAGGTAAATCACAAGTATTCGGGGCTGGGACGGGTGATTATTACCGCACGCGTCTGACTCATTCACTTGAAGTTGCACAGATTGCTCGTGAGGCGGCGAAAAGTCTGCTGCGATCGTATCCAGAAGTGGAAACCACCAAGGCGGAGAATCCGGGTCTTGTTATAGATCCAGAGGTAGTGGAATGCGCAGCTATCGCTCATGATTTTGGCCATCCTCCCTTTGGACATAAAGGGGAAGAAGTGCTGGATAATATTTTGGAACAGCTTATTGAAAAGAAAACTAACGAAGCTGCGCTGCAATCAGTTGCAACGGGTGTGGATCGCCTGCTGATCCATGAGCAGATGAAGCAACGTTATGAGCATTTCGAAGGCAATGCCCACAATTATAGGCTGATTATGTTTCTGGAGAAGCGTGAGAATATTGATGGGCTAAATCTGTCAGATGCTGTGCTGCTAGGCATAAATAAGTATCCTTTTCCCGGCACCTCGCTGAAGAAGGGGATGTACCTTCACGAATGGGGATATATTTCGGAGATCCGCAAAGAGTGGGGAATACCGGCAGGTAAGAAAACGTTAGAGGCTCAGCTTATGGACCTTTGTGACGATATCGCTTATTCTGCACATGATCTGGAGGATGGGATTAAAGCCGGAAAGATTGAAGTGCATGAACACTTTATGCATGATTCTTATATCCAGCGGTTAATCGTAGAGAAAATCACCACGCTCGAGGATTTCTTCTGGAAGGGCTGGGAAGAGGAAGGCATTCGCGCGAAGGTCGAGGAAGTGCTCAGTTCATTTCTTCGGGTTTGGAAGGAAAAAATGCCAACCTGCGAAAATGACTATTCCCGCACTCGACGTGAAGTTAAGGCTTATTGGGTAAGTACCTTTGTCGCCAGCTTGGGAGTGATCCAAGATGGAGACTGGAAGAAGGTCACCTTTATAAAGGAAGGAAAAGAAGACGAAGATATGCTGCGGACCGTAAGTGTGCTGAAAAGCTTCGCGTGGGTTACTATGATCCGTGATTTGCGTGTGCAGCGGCTGCAGAAACGTAGTGAGTGGATTTTGCGCCGTCTATGGGGAGCATTTTTGGATCCACAGACCTCTAAAGCCATTATTCCATCGGATTGGCTGCAGCGATTTGAGAAAGATCAGAAGCAGGCAAAACCGATTTGGACTTGGGAGCATATGGTGATTGATTATATCGCAGGGATGACTGATGCTTTTGCAGAGAAAATATATAATGAGCTGTACGGACTGAAAGTCGGCTCGATTTATGATTTGGATTAGAGGCTCTTAGACAAGTAGTCCCTGCTGTTCATTTAGGATGATCTAAATGAACAGCAGGGGCTATTTTTATAAGGATTATTGATTTAAATACCACTCATATGCAGTTCTTTCAAGATTAACCACAAATTCTTCTTTCCCGTCTATATAAGCTGCAATGTCCTCTGGGAATTGTTTGGCAAGAGTATCCTTCAAATCTCCGTACTGTTTAACCGTCTCCGGATGTGATCGAAGGTAGTCTCTTACAGCCAGATGACGGTCGATATCTATCTTATTATCCATTTGGAAGACATGAACATGATGGGTTCTGCTATTTCCGCCTTTTCTGAAATATCTTCTGCCACTGATACCGAACTCACCCATACATTCATAACCAAGTGCTGTCATTTGCTGGTTGAACTCATCTACAGCTTCGATATTTCGTACTACAGGCATTATATCTATGATTGGTTTAGCTTTTAGTCCGGAAACAGAAGTGCTGCCAATATGGTGAATATCAACGAGGGCATCAGCAAAGATGTCTTTAATCTTCTGAGCTTCTTCAATGAACATTAGACTCCATTGCTCGTTAAATTCTGTGACCGTGACCTTCATTTCACTAACCCTCTCTTTATGGATAACTTTGGATTTTCTTATTATAGAACAGATGTTCTTGTTTTGTAAAGCATATTATTAATATTGCCGGTCGTAATCAACAAGATTTAGAGAAGGTGTGCCTGATGATAAGTAAGACTTCACATTTTCGGTAAAAATATTAACGATCCGGTCAGCGTATTGATCTGTAATTCCAGCGGAGTGTGGAGTGATGATTACTTGCTCCATAGACCAAAGCGGATGATCCTGCGGAAGGGGTTCGGTCTCAAAAACATCCAACCCAGCGCCACGGAGTTGTCCGCGATTCAATGCATCGATCAGAGCCTCAGTATCGGTAGTTGCGCCACGGCCAATGTTAATGTAATAGGAGCCTTCTTTAAACGCGGAGAAGCTGGTGGCATTAAATAAATGCTTGGTCTCATCGGTAATAGGAAGGGTATTGATGATGAAATCGCCTTGGCTTACAGCTTCGGATAAACGATCTGTTGTATAGATTTGATCAAAGTCTGCGACTGGCTTACCGGAACGGCTGACACCGATAGTCTTCATCCGGAAGGCTTTAGCAATTCTGGCGGTTTCACTGCCGATCGCTCCAGTTCCAGCTATAACGGCTGTTTTGCCGGACAGCTCGCTTTCACTGCCATCAGATTTCCAAATATGGTTCTGCTGATTGCGTACAGCCGTATGCAAATTACGTGTGAAGAGAAGCATGAACCCGAAGATTACCGCAGAAATAGGCTCGGCATGAACTCCGCTCCCACTGGTGAGCAGGACTCCTTGTTCCTTAAGACGATCGAGAGGAAGCTTCTCAATACCAGCAGACCAGGACTGAACCCAGCGAAGGGAGGACTCGGGGCGAAGGAGTGTATCCGAAATACCTTTAGCCCAGCCGATTACGATTTCTGCGTCTGCAAGCAGCTGCAAATCTGGATTTTTGGCGTCTCCTTGTGTGAATGTATAGCCTGGGGCAGCCGCTTTGATCCTTTCCTGCTGCTGAGATGTAAGTGGTTGTAGACATACTATAGACTTAGTCATGATGTGTTCCTCCTACTTTGTGGTTTAATGGATATGGATCATGTTATAGGTTAAGAATACCAAATCTATTGGAGAAGGTGAAATTGACCATGAATACTAAAGTATCAGAGAACGAATCAGAACGGCTTTTTCTAGCTGTGAAATTACCTTCTGAGCTGCAAGAAATAGTGGCGCAGGCATGTTCAAAGCTAGCTGGAAATTTTGAATTTGCTAAATGGACAAATCCGCAAGATTATCATATTACCCTGCAATTTTTAGGAGATACCCCCAAGACCGTAATTCCAGATTTAGTAAAATCATTAAGGCAGATCGCGGGTCAAGGCAGCCCCTTCAATCTCTCTTTGGACAAATGGGACACATTTGGTCTTCCAGCTTCCCCAAGAGTCCTGTGGATAGGGGCTTCTGGCGAAATAGAGGCATTAAATCAATTAGCTGCGAGAGTGCATTCTGCGACGTTTCCATTAGGTTTTTCAGGCGAATCCAGGGCCTATAAACCGCATCTTACCGTGGCTCGAAAGTACCGGGGAAAAAATTCATATGATGATAAATTGCTGGAAAACTTACTGAAATTGGATGGTGATTGGAACCTAAAAAACTATCAGAGAGACTGGACGATTGATAGTTTTGTGTTGTATGCTACCAGAATGTATGCCATTCCTATGTATGAAATTATTGAAAAGTTTACAGTTTAAAATCGATAATAAAGTTTTCAAAGCTTCCGTTTTCGGTTACATACAATAGGAATGTGCCGTGAAATAGGAGGAATATCATGTTAATTTTTAAACAAAACCGCTATATTGCGTTGCTCGTTGGCGTTATACTAGTGTGTTTCTCTGCCATAAGCTTATTGCAACCCGAACAAGTTGCGGAAGGGAAGATGGACAGGGTGCAGATGGATAAGTTGCAATCCACCAGCCGTGCATCCGTACTTTCTCTTTTGCAAGATGAATCGAAGTCTAGTATAACGAGTAGCATTACGAGGGGCATTACTGAAGTTACACAAGCCAATAAGCTTAATAACACATTCAGTCTTTTAAGTTCCGCTTGGAAACCGGCGAAGGGTGTGGAATGGCTTAGTGTAAAAAAAATAAAACAAAAAAACACAAAAAACACATCGAACGTTTCCATTATTCGGGTGAAGGCTGATGTAGTACAATCCAAGCCAGCTGCGCAAAAAGCGTCGCAATTGGCGGAAACAGCAACAAAGAGTAGTCAGGCGACAGCGAAGATAGCCTCGGCTTCTCAGAAACATCCCCTCACAACATTGTACTTCTCTCGGACAGAGCTATTAAGCCAGGAGCAGCAAAGTAAAGCAACCCGGCGCTACGCTGTATCCGAAGAAGAACTGCTTCTGCTACAAAAAATTGTAATGGCAGAGGCGGAAGGTGAACCGTACAAGGGCAAGGTGGCAGTTGCCAACGTTGTTCTGAATAGGCTGCGGTCAGCCAATTTCCCCGACACGATATATAAAGTTATTTATCAGAAGAGCCAGTTCAGCCCTGTAGCTAACGGGCGTCTTAACCGTGTGAAGCCTAACGATGATAGTATTAAAGCGGTGAATGCTGCACTCTCCGGAGTAAAGGAAGTTCCCGATAATACTTATTTTTTCTTGTCGCTAAAACTTGCACAGGATCTGACCGTACATCATTCACAGACTTATGTTAAAACTATTGGCAATCATACTTTTTATAAATAATTTGGTGGATCTGTGAACCTCAGCGCTATATAGGGTAAACTAAACTATATGAATCTGGAGGTGGAAGATAACCATGAAAATCACTTATTATGGACATTCAGCTCTGCTGGTAGAGACGGGGAACGTGAAGGTTATTATTGACCCTTTTTTGTCAGGTAATCCGAACTCCGGTATTTCACCTGCCGATATTTCCGTTGATGCCGTTCTGCTTACTCACGGCCACTCTGATCATTTAGGAGATGCTGTCGAAATTGCCAAGCAGAATGATTGTCCGATCTTTGCGGTGTTTGAGCTTGCCGAATATTGCCGGATGAAGGGTGCACAGGTTAAGCACATGAATATAGGTGGTAGTCATACCTATGCAGGGATGACTGTGAAATTTACGCAGGCGTTTCATTCCTCATCCATTCAGGAGGGCGATTCTTGGATTTATGCTGGACAACCCGCGGGGATTTTGTTGACGATTGAGGGCAAGACGATTTTCCATGCGGGGGATACCGCACTATTCAGCGATCTGCGCCTCATTGGAGAAAGGAATGCGATTGCCCTGGCAGCTCTTCCTATAGGCGATATGCTAACCATGGGACCGGATGACGCCTTGCTGGCCGCACGCTGGCTACGGGCGGATAAAGTGATCCCGCTACATTACAATACATTTCCGGATATTGCTCAGGATGGTGCTGATTTCTGCGATCGCCTGCATCAAGAGGGTGTAGAAGGTTTTCCGCTTAAAGCTGGTGAGAGCGTAGAAATTTAACCAATCCGATTTATATTATAAAAAAAGCAGGTAGCCGGGGGAAATTCCCTGACTGCCTGCTTATTCTTTAAGGTGTAATACACACAGGTTCTTCATTACGTGCTTGCGCTCTTGTGCCTCTGATTTCAGTTGCCTCGCTTACGGGGTTACCTAACATCTTCAGAACAGTAGTCGCACAGCTTTGCGGTTGATGTTTATCTGGAGCGAGACGTCGTCTGCGTTGCTCTTCCAGAACTGAATATTCACGAAGCATCATAGTGAACCATTTGTTCACTACTTCCGAGTCGAGCACCTCTGCCAGCCCAAGCTCTACGAAATATTGGCAGTTTTTCTCTTCCTGACCTGGAATAGCTTTATAGAAAAGCATTGGAATTCCTTTGGCCTGACCTTCCGTACAGGTCATGCCTCCAGGCTTCGTAATCAGCAGGTCTGAGGCATCCATCAATTTATTGATTTCACTGCTATATCCCAGAATTTTAACATTGGGATGATTGAGCAGTGGATTGGACTTCATTTTGGCGATTAGCTTCTCATTGCTGCCCATACAGAAGACGAGCTGAATATCATCCATTCTGGCGGTGAGGGAATGCATAATCTCTTTGCCGAACATCAGCCCCCATCCTCCGCCCATAATGAGTACGGTTGGAATATCAGCCAATCCCAGCTCCTTGCGTAGCAGCGTCTTGTTGGAGCGTTCCCAGAACTTTGGATGCACTGGGATGCCAGTGACGGTTACTAGCTCTGGAGCGATCCCACGGCCTGTCAGAATGGACTTGACGCGTGGGGTAGATACGAGATAACGATTGACCTCGGAATTTACCCAACTCCCATGTGCATCATAATCAGTAATTAATGTATACAGAGGCACATGTAGTCCACGACGTTTCAGTCTGGAGATGACCGCAGCCGGAATGGGATGAGTGCAGATAATTAAATCAGGCTTTAGCTGCTCAATGACCTGTGAAGCATGTGTATAAAAAATCCGGTGAAGCGCCATTTTAGTCAACGGGTTCAATGATTTATGATATTGTGTCTTATACATCATGCCGACCAGCTTAGGCTGGCTGCTAACTGTTTTGCGGTAAGCGGAAAGAATCCAAGGGGCGACCGTCGGGTTAAGAAATTTCCCCAGCTCGATGACTCGGCATTGGACATCCGGATTCAGCAGCTTTATTCCTTCGGCCAGAGCATAGGCTGCTCCTGTGTGGCCCGTACCGAAGCCTTCCGAAAACAGCAGTACTCTTTTCTTTCGCATAAGTTCACCTGCTACTTTCCTTTTCTATAGAAATGCGTTTCTTCTTCTAATTATACTAGGAAATCTATACTATACTCACATTATACAAGTAAGACGTAAATAGAAAGTTAAAACCCTGCAATAAATAAAAAAAATAAAAGGTTCGCCCAAAGTATTGCAAACTAGAAAACAACATGATAAAGTAGTGAATGACCAATTGACCGGATTAGTAAAATGGTCAGAAGTCAGCGGGGACGATATTTTCTGGAGAAAGGAAGTGTGCACAGGTGGCAGTGGTGGATCGAAGACAGCAGGTGCTTCAGGCCGCAGCAAAATCTTTTTCATTATTTGGCTATAAGGCAACTACAATGGATCAGGTTGCTAAGATTGCAAATGTCGGTAAGGGGACCATCTACACCTTTTTTACAAACAAAGAGCAATTGTTTGACGAGATCCTGCACGATATGATGATGGAAATGAAGACGATTGCTGAGCGGGAGATCAGGCGAGACAGACCTTTCTTTGACAACTTGCATCGTGTGCTGGATGCTCTGCTTGAGTTTCGAAGTGAGCAGGAGCTATTCATAAAACTTTCCCAGGAGAATCGCGAATTCGGTACGCCGCAGGCTGGAGAAGGACTTGAGAAGATCGAGAACGTAGTTTTAGAATATTTAGAACGGGAGGTGCAACAAGCGCTCCAACAGGGAGAAATCAAACCTTGCGATCCCAAAATCGTCTCGGTAGTCATGTTCAGATTATATATTGTATTGACTGCTGAACTGAATAAAACACATACTCCCTTGGACAAGGAACAGATCAAGATGTATTTTCATTTGTTTCTCGCCGAAGGATTGGCACAGTAAGGGTTGATTCAGGACAGGGATGGCGTTCTCAGCTTCACTCGATTCGCTTTCCCTTAACAATTCTCAAGATGGATTAGGCATTGAAAAAGAGCCGCGAGGCATTTTTTTATACCCTGAATTGACCGAATGGGGAAAACAGTCACTTAGTGTTACGTAATATTTCGCAAACAAAGCATTTTAAAGAGAGCATAAGCTCATAAGGAGAGAACCAGAATGAAATCATTATCCGTATTTACCAAGGATCTTGGCGCAGCCCTTAGAAATCCGAAGGTGCTAATTCCAATGATTGCTATCCTATTTATTCCGGTGATGTACAGCGGATTCTTCCTGAAGGCATTCTGGGATCCGTATGGCAAGATGAATGAGCTTCCGGTTGCTGTGGTCAACCAGGATGTCGGCGCTAATTATGAAGGCAAGCAACTACAAGCCGGTAATGATCTTATAGAAGAGTTGAAGGTAACCGACGGCTTCCAGTGGAACTTCGTTTCCCTTGAAGAAGCGGAAGCAGGAATGAAAGACAATACTTATTATATGTCGATCATTGTTCCGGAAGACTTTTCTGCTAAAGCTACTACTCTTATGGATGATGAACCACAGCCTGCAAAAATTATTTATGAGCCAAATGAAGGTTACAACTTCTTGGCTGGTCAAATCGGTGGTACGGCTGTAGCAGAAATTAAAAATAAAGTATCTGCTAAAGTAACTGAAGCTTATGTAGAGTCTGTATTCAATCAGATTACAGAAGTATCTGATGGATTGGGCGAAGCAGGAGATGGAGCCTCCAAGATCGCTGATGGCGCTGGTAAGCTAGATGACGGAGCCTTGAAGCTGAAAGATAATCTACTTGTACTGACAGATGGTACAGGTAAACTTCAAAATGGTGTAGAACCCCTTACACAAGGCGTGACTGATTTGAATGCAGGTGCTACGGCGCTTAAAACAGGATCAACCACGTTGGCAAGCGGATTGCAACAACTGTCTACTGCACATACGCAGCTTCAAGACGGTGTTGCACAGAGTGCTGCCGGCAGTAAACAACTTAGTGACGGCTTGAAACAAGCTGTAACAGGGGCAACACAGCTTCAGGCGGGAACGCAGTCTGCTGTGGATGGTACTTCTAAACTACAAGCAGGAACACAATCTTTAGTTGATGGCAGCGCGAAGCTGGAAGCAGGCTTAACTTCTTCCGTAGATGGCAGCGCGAAACTGGAAGCAGGTTTGCAAGCTTCCGCCGCAGGCAGCACGAAGGTAACTGAGGGTGCTAAAGCGGTAGCTCAAGGATTGGAGCAATTGGCACAGGCTAGTCCTGAGCTGGCACAAAATCCAGCGGTACAGAAGCTGCTGGCAGCCAGTGCAGCTGTGGCACAAGGCAGTGAGCAACTGCAACAAAGTCAAGAGCAGCTGGCACAGGGTGCTACTGCACTCCACAGTGGGCAAGAGCAGCTGGCACAAGGTGCAACTCAATTGCACTCGGGTTCACAGCAGTTAGCTGCTGGTGTAACTCAGTTGCATGATGGAGCACAGCAATTAAATGCTGGTAGCACACAGCTTTTGACAGGACAACAAAAACTGGCACAAGGCGCATCTGCACTTGTAACCGGTGGAGATAAGCTGAATGCAGGGATGCAACAATTTGGTGCGAAGCTTAAAGAAGCTGCAGCTGGAGGCAGCAAGCTGGCTGAAGGCGGTAAAGCGCTTGGCGATGGTACTACAAAACTGTTAAGCGGTGTAGGCGAACTAGGTTCCGGTATCAGTGCTGTAGCAGATGGTTCGAAAAAACTGGCTGATGGCGCAGGCGAGCTGAAAGATGGTATGGATGATCTGAAATCTGGATCAACAGAACTGGCAACTAAGCTTGGCGATGCTGCTGAAAAAACAGGCAGTGTGAACAAAACAGATGCAATGATGGAAATGTTCGCACAACCAGTGGTGGTTGAGGATCAAGTTGTGAATCATGTTCCGAACTATGGTACAGGTTTTGCTCCTTACTTCCTATCCCTTGGATTGTTTGTAGGTGCTTTGATTTCAACAATTGTTATTCCAATGCGTGATTCGGCTGTCCTTGGTGCTAGCCGTATGAACCGTTTCATTAGCCGTACGCTTACTTTCACAATCATGAGCTTTATCCAGTCTATGCTGGCTGCTGTGGTTGTATTGTATGGACTTGGATTGGAAGTACAAAGTAAACCGCTATTCTTCGTATTTACATTCTTAACAAGTTTAGTTTACACATGGGTAGTTCAAGCGATTGTTACTTGGATGGATCAACCGGGACGTTTCGTTGTTATCGTTATTCTTATTTTCCAATTAACAACTAGTGCCGGAACATTCCCACTTGAATTGATCCCTGACTGGATGAAATTCTTTAATCCACTGCTTCCAATGACTTACACAGTTAGTGGTCTTAAAGCAGTAATTTCTACAGGTGACTTCAGTGCAATGTGGGGAGATGTAGGTATCCTGGCAATCTTTGGTCTTGGATTCCTTGCTCTTACCTTCGCTTACTTCATGACTCGTAGCCGTGAGAATGAAGTTGGAGTGAAAAGTGAACAAGTTTTGACTGTATAAACTGATAGATTTTTTGAAAAAAAAGTATAAAAAAGCGTCTCCTCCGGGAGACGCTTTTTTTGATTTAAAATCATAAAAACCCTTTTTCTTGCAAACATATTAGAAGGGATGAAAAATCTTGTAACGCTTTCATTGCATATGCACTTATGCGTTATTCATGTATAATTATGCATTGTGAAGTTTTTTTAAACTTTTACTCGCTAAAGCTGTGATGCAAAAACAAATGTTAATCAGCATCATAAAAAAGTTTAAATTGCGCTGATGTTACCTCGGTGATAAAATAATAGCACTAATCTGGATTGAATAATTATTAAGATTTTCATGTGAAAAATTTTCCTAAGACATTGCATACTTTATAATAGAAAGGTTGCGTTCGATGAAACACACTGAACTGCCCGTAAAACAGGGCCTGTATGATCCCCAGTTCGAAAAAGATGCTTGCGGCATGGGATTTGTAGCTCATATTAAAGGCACACCGTCTCACAATATCGTAAGTAATGCTTTGACAATGCTCTTTAATATGGAGCATCGGGGAGGCCAAGGTAGCGAACCCAACTCTGGTGACGGAGCAGGTATCATGCTTCAAATTCCGCACCGTTTCTTTGCAAGTGAAGCTCAGAAGCTAGGCTTTACTTTGCCGGAACAAGGCCATTATGGCGTGGGCATGATCTTTTTATCTCATAACGAAGAAGTTCGGGCGCAGCATGAAGCCCTCTTAAGCAATATTATTGCTGAAGAAGGTCAAATAGTACTCGGCTATCGTGATGTGCCTACCTATGATGAAATGCTTGGCAAGACAGCGAAAGCTGCTAAGCCTTTTGTGCGTCAAGTGTTTATCGGCCGCTCGGCTTCGGTCACGAATGAATTGTCTTTTGAACGTAAGCTTTATGTTATCCGCAAACGTGCGGAGCTTGCCATTCGTTACGGTGGTGTAGAAGAGGCTGAATCCTTCTATATACCAAGCTTGTCGTGCCGTAAGATTGTATACAAGGGCATGCTGACTACAGAACAAGTCGGACAATTCTACCTGGATTTGCAGAACGAAGAGCTGGAATCAGCGATCGCGTTAGTTCACTCCCGTTTCAGCACGAACACCTTCCCAAGCTGGGAACGTGCGCATCCCTACCGTTTTATGATCCACAACGGTGAGATCAACACCTTGCGTGGTAATGTGAACTGGATGCATGCACGCCAGTCATTGTTCAAGAGCGAAGTGTTTGGTGAAGATCTGAACAAGATCAAGCCTGTTATTAACCCGGATGGATCGGACACTGCAATGTTCGATAACACCTTTGAGTTTCTCTATTTGAGCGGACGCTCCCTGCCACAGGTAGCCATGATGATGGTTCCTGAACCATGGAGCAATCATGATAGTATGGATGCTGATAAAAAAGCATTTTATGAATATCACAGTACTCTAATGGAGCCATGGGACGGGCCTGCTGCAATGGGCTTTACCGATGGGATACAAATCGGCGCTATTCTGGACCGTAACGGTCTGCGTCCTGCTCGTTATTATGTAACGAAAGACGATATGATTATTTTATCCTCAGAAGCCGGTGTACTGGACATTCCAGCAGAGGACATCTTATATAAAGACCGCCTGAAACCTGGACGCATGCTGCTCGTGGATACGAAGGAAGGCCGCATTATCTCGGATGAGGAAGTTAAATCGGCTATCGCCTCTGAGAAGCCTTATCGCCAGTGGCTGGATGAGCATTTGATCAGTCTTGATGAGCTTCCGGATGCGCCTGAACTGCCAAATCCTAAGCATGACAATGTACAACAGCTACAGCAGGCTTTCGGCTATACTTTTGAAGACTTGCGCAAGGTGCTTGAGCCAATGGCATCTACTGGTGCTGAAGCTGTCGGTTCCATGGGTTATGATGCTCCACTCGCTGTATTTTCGGACCGCCCGCAACGTCTCTATAACTATTTCAAACAAATGTTTGCTCAGGTAACGAATCCACCCATCGATGCCATTCGTGAAGAGCTGGTTACATCCACAACGACTACGATTGGACCAGAGCGTAATTTGCTTAAACCGGAACCGGAAAGCTGCCGCCAGATCTCGCTGCAAACGCCAATTCTTTCGAACGAAGATTTTGCTAAGATTCGCCATGTTCGCCGTGCAGGCTTCAAATCGATGTCTATTCCAATTCTTTTCCCAGCTGAGCTTGGGGCAGAAGGATTACGCATCGCGCTTGAGCGCATGAACGAGGCTGCTGACCGTGTTATGGCTAAAGGGCATAACATTCTGATTCTGACTGACCGCGGTGTGGACAGTGAGAATGCTGCGATTCCAGCGCTGCTTGCGGTATCGAGTCTGCATCACCATTTGATCCGCCAAGGAACACGGACGAAAGTAAGTATTTTGCTGGAATCCGGTGAACCACGTGAAGTCCATCATTATGCGCTGCTGCTCGGTTATGGGGTGAGCGCAGTAAATCCTTATCTGGCTTTTGAAAGCTTGGATGATATGATCGGCCAAGGCTTATTGCGGGGAATCTCGCATGAAAAAGCAGTGAAGAACTATATTAAAGCTGCGACTAAGAGCGTAGTTAAGATTCTTTCCAAAATGGGAATTTCGACGATTCAATCTTACCGCGGTGCGCAGATTTTTGAAGCTGTGGGTCTGAACTCTGAGTTCGTGGATCGCTACTTTACTTGGACACCTTCCCGGATTGGCGGTATTGGCCTGGAGGAAGTGGCAACTGAGGCACTTATCCATCATAACCGTGCTTTTACAGAAAAAGACGGAAATGATAAGGTGCTTGATTCCGGTGGCGATTATCAATGGCGTAATGATGGGGAAGAGCATCTTTTCAATCCACAGACCATTCATCTGCTTCAGCACTCTGTGCGTAGTGGGAATTATGATATGTACAAGAAATATGCTGCCCTTGTTCAAGGAGAAAGCGAGAAGCAATTGACGCTTCGTTCCTTGTTGCAATTCAAGTCAGCCTATGAACCGATTCCACTGGAAGAAGTAGAACCGGCATCGTCTATTATGAAACGGTTTAAGACGGGTGCAATGTCCTTTGGTTCCATTAGTAAGGAAGCACATGAGACACTGGCCATTGCGATGAATCGTATCGGTGGCAAGAGTAATACGGGGGAAGGCGGCGAAGATCCAGCTCGCTATATTCCGGATAGCAATGGTGATTCACGCCGCAGTGCGATTAAACAAGTAGCTTCCGGACGTTTTGGTGTTACCTCGAACTACCTAGTTAACGCTGATGAGATCCAGATTAAAATGGCTCAGGGCGCTAAACCAGGGGAAGGTGGACAGCTTCCAGGACGTAAAGTTTATCCTTGGGTCGCTGAAGTACGTGGCTCAACAGCAGGTGTCGGTCTGATCTCACCTCCACCGCATCATGATATTTACTCAATCGAGGATTTGGCAGAGCTGATCTATGATCTGAAGAATGCAAATCCACGTGCAAACATTAATGTTAAGCTCGTATCGGAAGTTGGAGTGGGTACGATTGCTGCTGGTGTAGCCAAAGGGCGCGCTGATATTATCTTGGTTAGTGGCTATGATGGAGGTACAGGGGCATCACCGATGAACTCTATTCGTCATGCGGGTCTTCCGTGGGAGCTTGGCTTGGCTGAAACCCATCAGACATTGATGCTCAACAATCTGCGTGACCGTGTTGTTCTAGAAACAGATGGTAAAATGTTAAGCGGCCGCGATCTGGCTGTAGCTGTATTGCTTGGGGCTGAAGAGTATGGATTTGCTACTGCTCCGCTAGTATCTGTTGGCTGTATTATGATGCGTGTCTGCCAAATGGATACTTGTCCGGTTGGTGTAGCTACCCAGAATCCGGATCTTCGTAAGAACTTTACTGGGGATCCGCAGCATGTAGTTAACTTTATGACCTTCGTGGCACAGGATCTACGTGAAATTATGGCAAGTCTCGGCTTCCGTACAATTGAAGAGATGGTAGGCCGTACCGATTGCCTAGACGCAACTCAGGCGTCGAAGCATTGGAAGAAGAAAGGCATAGATTTGAGCAGCCTGCTGCATACACCGGAATTACCGGAAGGAAGCACACGCTTCCGCAGTAAATACCAGAATCATGGTCTGGAAGAGACACTGGATGTCTCGCAGCTGCTCGACCTGGCAGCACCTGCATTGGAATCGGGTACGGCTGTTGAGGCATCTCTGCCGATCACGAACGTAAATCGTGCCGTCGGAACTATCCTTGGCAGCGAGCTGACCCGCAAGTATGGGGCAGCAGGTTTGCCAGATGATACGATTCGGTTTCATTTCACCGGTTCTGCTGGTCAAAGCTTGGGTGCATTCGTGCCTAAGGGGATCACACTTACGGTGGAAGGAGATTCCAATGACTATGTAGGTAAAGGATTGTCAGGTGGTAAGATTATTATCAAGCCATCTCCGAAAGCTACCTTTGCTGCTGAGGACAATATCATTATCGGAAATACTGCATTCTACGGTGCAACAGGTGGAGAAGCTTATATCAACGGTATCGCTGGTGAACGTTTTGCCGTCCGTAACTCCGGAGCGAAGGTTGTTGTAGAAGGCGTGGGTGACCACGGCTGTGAATACATGACTGGAGGCCGAGTGGTTGTCCTTGGTGAAACTGGCCGTAACTTTGCGGCAGGGATGTCAGGCGGTATCGCTTATGTCTACGACCCGGATAGAACCTTCATCGGCCGCTGCAATCTCGAAATGGTACTGCTCGAGAGAGTGGAAGAGTCTGAGGAGATCGAAGAGCTGCGTGAGCTGATTATCCGCCATACCGAGCTTACAGGTAGTGCGGCTGGCGCACGGGTACTGGATCAGTGGGCAGATAGCTTGCCGAACTTCGTTCGTGTCATTCCGAAGGATTACAAACGGATGATGGAGCAAATTCGCAAGGTAGAACAAACCGGATTGACCGGAGAAGCTGCGTTGATGGCTGCATTTGAAGCGAATATGCGCGAGCTTGCCCGTGTTGGCGGCTAAACTGCTGTACCTGAATGAAATAGGAATTAAATGAATAAGGGAACCTGACTCTTCCTAATGCCGGAGAAGTCAGGTTCCTTTTTTTTAGATGGCAGACTCGTATCCTCTAGTGATTTTCGGGAAAAAGGGTATATGTGGTAAACTAGGTTATAGATGAAAGGAAGTGAGACTATGTCGAATACAGAAATATTGATGGAGCCTGTTGCCCGCCTGCAGGGAGTCACCAAAAAAATCGGCTCGAAAACGCTGGTGAGCGATTTAACGCTGGACATCCCGCCTGGACAAATCTTCGGTTTTTTGGGGCCCAACGGAGCAGGTAAGACTACTACAATACGGATGATGGTGGGGTTGATTTCCATTAGTCGTGGAGACATCTTGATCTGTGGCCGTAGTATTAAAAACCATTTTGAAGAGGCTATCGCAAATATAGGGGCCATTGTAGAAAATCCTGAGATGTACAAGTTCCTATCCGGTTATCAGAATCTGCGCCAATATGCACGGATGGTGCCAGGGGTAACGAAGCAACGGATAGACGAGGTCGTCGAGCTAGTTGGACTAGGTCAAAGAATTCATGACAAAGTTAAGACCTATTCACTGGGAATGCGTCAGAGGCTGGGAGTGGCTCAGGCACTGCTGCACAGACCCAAGCTGCTGATTCTAGATGAGCCAACCAACGGCCTGGATCCACAAGGGATACGCGAGCTTAGAGACTATTTACGACGTTTATGTCAGGAAGAAGGAACAACTGTATTCGTCTCCAGTCATTTACTTTCCGAGATGGAGCTCATGTGTGACAGCGTGGCGATTATCCAAAATGGACGACTGGTGGATGTGAAGCAGCTGAAAGGGGTAGGCAATACTGCAATGCCTCTGGGAGAAACCTTGTTCGAGGTTGATAATGCTGAAGCTGCGCTAGCCCTCATTGGACGTGGAGTATTTAAGAGTGGGGGACTTGTGCTTGAGGCAGAGCGTGAGGAGATCGCAGAATTAAATGCCAAGCTAGTGGCAGGTGGGATTAAGGTGTATAGCATCAGAGCCCTTGCCCGTACGCTGGAGGATCAATTCTTAGAGGTTACAGGAGGTGAAGGAATTGGGTGAATTTACAGCTCTCATACATAATGAGAATATCAAAATATACAGCCGTGTCCGCACATGGATTATGCTGCTTATTCTTGCAGTGATGAGCGTGCTGCTTCCTGCGCTTATTTATTTCACAAGCGAAGGCGATTCATCGCTTATGGGGCTTTGGGACAACTTTCAGATGACGGTGAGTATTGCGTTCTTCTTGAATACAATATTTACCGTTGTAGTGGCTTCTGACTCCGTAGCGGGCGAATTTACCTGGGGAACCATCAAGCTGCTGCTGATTCGCCCGTGGAGTCGCTCCAAGATCCTGCTCTCGAAATATATTTCCATGGTGTTATTCAGTTTGCTTAGCACCGCAGTATTGATTGCTTTTGGCTTTGCTGCTTCGTTAATCTTCTCCTCATCTTCGGGAGATACGATGTCATCCATTACGGCTTGGAGCCCAGCGGAATATTCCTTCCTAGATCTCCTATGTCGTTACATTGAGCTTTTCCTGACCGCTGCTCTGGCTTTCATGGTATCTAGCGTATTCCGCGCAAGTGGACTGGCTATTGGATTATCCTTATTTATTATGTTTGCCAAGAGTATTTTTACGGTTATTTTTAGTCCAGAACGGTTTGAATGGGCCCAATACTTGATCTTCACACATATGGATCTAAGAGGCTACCTATTGTCGGATACGGGTCCGGGGGGCTCTACACTTGGCTTCTCCATAGCTGTACTAACGGTGTACTATATCCTATTCCTGGCCATTTCCTGGATTGTCTTCCGTAAAAGGGACGTTGCCTCATAGAAATAAGTCTAGCCGGCTTCGAGTGTTCCTTGTGCTTTGGAGGAGCGCTTGGCTGCCTTGTCCTTTTTTATATTACTTTTGGGCTCACCTGCTTTTTCAGAGGTGGGCTGTTCTTGCATGGCAATGGAGCCATTCAGGAGGCTGCCTTCCATAATGCTAAGTGCTCCTGCTGAAATATTGCCATGTAACTCCCCGGTTCCGGTCATAATGAGTCTGCGGTCTGCGGTAACATCCCCGTATACTTTGCCGGCAATCACGATTTCTTCCGCTTTAATACTGGAGCGCACTGTTCCTTCTTCTCCTACAGTCACGACACCACTGCAAATAATCTCACCGCTAAAGGTACCCTCAATCCGCAGGTTTGTATCACATTGCACCTTACCCTCCAGTGTTCCTCCATGCCCAATTAGGGAATCGGTAGATTTAAAGGGGACACGCTGCTGCCGTTTGTTCCACATTTATAAATTCCTCCTATTTTGAAATTAAATGCAACCCTTTAGGGTTTGACATACGCCAAAGGGTTGACTGTTTTATTCTGCTTCACAACCTGAAAATGAAGATGAGGACCTGTGCTTCGGCCAGTGCTTCCAAGCAAGCCGATTTTCTGCCCTTTGCTAACCTTGTCTCCCGCAGATACGATCATTCCGTTCAAATGCATGTACCAGGTTTCCAATCCATTTGAATGCTTAATCACGATGTATTTTCCGCGTGCGCCCATTTGTTCCGCAGTAATAACCTCGCCATCTAAGGCAGCATATACAGGATCACCGATGTTCCCAGCAATATCGACACCGGAATGGAACGCAGACAAACCTTTGAATGGATCTGAGCGGTAGCCGAAGCTTGAAGAAATGACTTTGGACTCGGTAGGCCAGAGCGGTACAGCGTTAAGTTTAGCCTTTTCTGCACGGGCCTTTTGAGCTTGCAGATTTGCCTGTACGTTATTTTCATGCTCTGCCTGTGTGATCGTCTGTGTGATACTTTCCACCATTTCATCAAGCATCCCGTGAATCTCCTCAAAGTCATCCTTAGTTTCTTCCACCAAGCTCGTAGCGTCGTTCTGATACACCGCGATGTATTCTCCACCAACCTGCGGGGTGAGTGTTTTTGGAAGGGCTGCGGTGATGGCCCCAAAGCGGAAACTTATGGCGGATAGAGAAGTGGAAGATGAGTTCTCTTCTGTACTCTGCTTAAAGGAAGTCTCTTTAGGAACAGGAGAAGAAAGACGGTTCGATAAACCTAATGTTGAATTTGAAGTGGCCGATCCAGCTTTTGATTTTTCTGTTGCGGATTTCTCCGGTTGAGATTCATTCGTGTCTGTAGCGGCAGCAGCACCTTTGCTTTTGTTAATCAATGCTTGCAGCTCCTGTTCCAGTGCATTTACACTCTTCAGCTTGTCTTTAATGTTATCTGCCTCTTCCGAAAGTTCGCTGACCTGGCTACGAAGCTGTGTTAAATCTTTATCCTTGTCGGCGACCTTCATTTCCATGCGGAGATTGGTTAGCGATAGTGCGGCTGCCTCGGCTTCTAGCTGTGAGATGGACTGAGAGGCATGGAAATGCATAGAGGTGACCAGACTGGAGATAGACAGGGCTGCTGCTGCCGGTAAGGCGAACGCTAGCGGTTTGGAGATGTGGAGCTGTTTGACTGGACGTCCGGCATCCCTTACGACAAGCAGCGTAATCCGTTTATGATCTGGCTGACTCTTCATGGCTTCTCCTTTCTGCGGCTTATGGCAGCCGCTTGCGATACCTGAGGCTAACGACTTTTCTTCCATTAGGCTCATCCGAATTGTCCTACTACTCTATGTATTCCATATCTTTCAGGAACATGACAACGGTTTGTTTGAATAAAGAAGGAGAGTTACGGCAAAACCTGTACTAGAGTCATCGCAGAGAGTCTATTGCATCTGTTTTTATTAATTGAGGGGGTAGAGAATTGAAGATTTTCGCGATAATTCTAATTCTTTTTATCATACAGATTGCATTGATTGTATTTCTGGAGTACCGACGCCCGCAAAGGGCTATAGCATGGTTGTTTATTTCCTTCTGTTGTCCACCGCTCGGTCTGGCATTCTATTATTTTCTAGGTCGTGACTACAGACAGAATAGAAAATTGAACAAAAGATGTACTTCACTCTTCCGGGAAATCCGTTCGTATGTCACTGGTAAGATTAAGGTAGTAAAACAAGCGTCGGATACTGGAAACGCTCAGTTTGAGAATAACGAGGGTTTATTGGTTTTGCTTGCAAAGCTCTCGGAAGGGCCTATTACAGGCCATAACAAAAGCAGAGTGCTGTCAACTGCAAGAGAAGCTTACGACGCTATGCTGGAAGCCATGGAAGAGGCAAAAGAACATATCCACATGCAATTTTATATTTATCGTGATGATGAGATCGGAGAACAGTTTCAGGACGTTATGATTCGAAAGGCGCGGCAGGGAGTAAAGGTGCGTTTGCTTTGTGATGGACTGGGCAGTCATCGATTAAGCCGTAGGTTTATTCGAACCCTGAGAAATGCCGGGGTGGAGTTCCACTTTTTTTTACCTCCGATTAGTTCTTTACTGGATCGTCGGTTTAATTTCCGCAATCATCGGAAGATCCTAGTGGTGGACGGATTGATTGGTTTTACGGGGGGAATGAATATCGGTGATGATTACTTAGGAAAGGACGCCAAGATGGGTTACTGGCGCGATACCCATCTGCGTTTAGAAGGAGATTCTGTTTATTATATTCAGTATGTCTTCCTGAAGGATTGGAGACTGGCCTCTGGTGAAGGTATGAGTCATCCTCGTTTGTTCCCTGAGCACTCTTGCAAGGAGCAAGAGGCCGTGCAGATTGTAGGAAGTGGACCGGATGCTGCGATCGATGCTTCTCAGGAGATGTATTTTGCCGCTTTTTGCTCTGCTAGGGAACGGATCTGGATTACTTCACCGTATTTTATTCCGGACCCTGCGATTTGTCGTGCTTTGAAGAGTGCAGTCCTTCGTGGAGTGGATGTTAGAATCATCATTCCGGCAAAGCCTGATAATAAGCTTGTTTATCATGCTTCTTTGTCTTATCTGGAGAATTTACAAGATGCAGGCGTGAAGTTCTATCGCTACACCAAAGGATTTATGCATGCCAAAGTCATGATTGTGGATGATCTGCTGGGTACGGTGGGAAGTGCGAATCTGGATATGCGCAGCTTCTATTCTAATTTCGAAATGACAGCGGTTTTGCTGCATCCTGAGACGATAGCAGAGCTAGTCGCGGGGTTTGAAAAGGATCAAAAGAACAGTGAATTCATTGATCCTGTAAAATTTAAGGAGAGAGGGAGAATTGTCAAACTCGGTGAAGGGCTATGTCAGTTGTTATCACCGCTGTTATGACCGGAAAGAGGACTAAATCTGAATTTTTCGAAGGATAGTACGTGTTCCATTCATTATTAGAGCATATTTTGTGATATAATAATTGTATAAGAAGAAATGTAAGAAAGTATAGATTGTAGTTATACTTCCGAATGTTTCAAAACTATACTGTTAAATTGTAGGGGGAGTTCTATGAATGTGAGTCCACAAATGTTTACCAAAGAGGAGCAGAACAAACTGCAGAAGACCGGTGCCCATAAAATGGCTAAGTTCGCGCAGCGTATGATCATGTTATCCGTAGGGGCCGCCATGATGGCTGTTGCACTTGAGATATTCCTAGTACCTAATCAAATGATTGATGGCGGGATTACCGGTATCTCCATTATTTTATCACATTTATTTGACATTCCTCTGGGTATATTATTGACACTGCTCAACCTTCCGTTCCTGTTAATCGGTTATAAGCAAATCGGTAAGACATTTGCCTTATCTACCTTATATGCGATTTTACTTATGTCTATCGGCACTTCAATGCTGCATCATGTAGAGGCCTTTACAGTTGAACCGATGCTTGCTGCCGTGTTTGGCGGTATCATTCTAGGTGTAGGTGTTGGATTGGTTGTACGTTTCGGGGGATCTCTAGACGGTACAGAAATTGTTGCGATTTTGGTAGCCAAGAAGCTTCCCTTCTCTGTAGGTGAAGTAGTTATGTTCTTCAACCTGTTCATCTTGTCCGGAGCTGGATTTGTGTTCGGTTGGAATAACGCGATGTTCTCCCTGATTGCTTATTATATTGCATTTAAGGTTATTGACATCACCCTTGAGGGTCTGGATCAATCGAAATCAGTATGGATTATCAGTGATAAATTCCGCGATATCGGGGAAGCTCTGACAGAGCGTCTTGGACGTGGTGTTACTTATTTAGATGGAGAAGGCGGATTTTCCGGTGAGAACAAGAAAGTGATCTTTGTAGTTATCACCCGTCTGGAAGAAGCTAAGCTTAAAACCATTGTTGAAGATTGGGATTCTGATGCATTCATCGCAATAGGTAACATCCATGATGTTAAAGGTGGCCGCTTCAAGAAGAAATCCATCCACTAGCGTAGCTCTTAAGTATCATTAACTGAAAGAAGGTATTTTTACGGATAAAAAAGCAATAAATACGGTGAACAAAGCTCGGCCTGCCGTATTCTTATATAGTATACCTTCTGTCCTTGAGTGGGACGCCAAATAAGCTCGTAGCATGTAGTTGATGCTGCGGGCTTATTGCTGTTTTTAGGGTCTTTTTTCTATGGGATTGCTCCTTTATGGGAGCTTAGCAATGAGCTGTTCAACGGGCTGTGGGGGCACTTTCTCTAAAAGATCTCCCATACGCTGAAGGCGTTCCTCGATATTAAGCAGATGAAAATTAGAGGGAGATACATTTTGCTGAACCTCCTCCCATAGCAAGGGTGTAGAAACTGTAGCAAGTGGTCTTGCACGTGGTGTGTAAGGTGCAGCTAATGTTTTGCCGCTATAATGCTGGAGGTAGTCAAAATAGATTTTATCTCCGCGATTCTTTTTTAGACGTTCCAGGGTGAACAGGTTGGGATGCTTTTCGGTGACATAACGACCCACAAAATGCCCGATTTTCCGCAATCCATCAAAAGTAACGCCAGTCTCGATAGGGACGATGATTTGCACCCCGGTAGCACCGGAGGTTTTGGGTACAGAGGAGAGGCCAAGAGAGGTTAAGACCGCCCCAACGATCGCAGTTGCTTCCATGATGCGAGGTTCGATCTCAAGTGACGGATCAAGATCAATCATCCACTCACAGGGCAGCTCGCTGCCTACATAATGCAGGGAAGGGTGGAATTCCAAAGCAGCCAGATTCCCCAGCCAGATCAGCTCAGGTAAACCTTGCAGCTTGATATAGTTAATATTCTCGTGCACAGCGGTTTGGACAAAGGCCGGAAGAGGATCAGGCGCATTTTTCTGATAAAAGGACATTCCAGAGATGCCGTGCGGATAACGAATGACGGTAAGCAGCCGGTCTCGGCAATAACGCAGCAGATAGGGAGAGAGTGCAGCGAGCTTTTGCAGATAAATCCGTTTGGTAATGCCACATTCAGGCCACAGCAGCTTCTCTGGGTTAGTGATGATGATTTCTTCTCCGTCGATGGTAATTGTACCTTTGATCGCTGCCGGCATCGGGGAAACTCCTTTCTGTGATAGGAATGAAGGTATTATGTGTCAGTCTGCTCCTTTTCATGAAAAAAATATTCCCAAAGTGTCCCTTTTGGATGATCATAAGACTTATAAGGATATACGTTAATGAGAAAGGGGAGTTTGCTGATTTTGGACGGGATCGAGCACACTGTTGTTCGGGTACAGTCAGGCGAGGTAGATTCCTATGCCTTGATCGTCGAGGCTTTTCAAAAGCCGATTTACCGCTATTGCTGTCGGCTGCTTGGGAGCCGTACTGAAGCGGAGGATGCAGTACAGGAAATTCTGGTAAAGGCATATCAGCATATAGGCACATACCGCCCTATCGCGAGCTTCTCTTCATGGCTATATAAAATTGCCTACCATCATTGCCTCAGTCTGATCCGCAAACGTCAAAGCCAAATAAAGTTTATGGCGCTTTTTCAACCAGATCCGCCTGCAGAAAGCCCGGAACAGTTGATGGACCGTTACATATTTAACGAACATCTGACTTTTGCCCTCGCGAAGCTGAAGACAGAGGAGCGAAACCTGTTAGTACTTAGAATCTTTGAGGAACAGAGCTTCCCGGAGATTGCGGAGATTCTGGATAAGAATACTGATGCTGTGAAGAAGAAATACAGGCGAACGATTACGAAGCTTGGTAAAATGCTGAATGCTCAGAAAGGGGGAACGGAATGGTGCGGCAACGAAGCTTTGTTGAAGAGAAAATGATCAAGAAAATGGATGCGGTAGGGAGCTGCGATGAGCTGGATGTAAAAGCAGCTGTTATGAAGCGGGTAAGAGCAATTCATGAACAACAGAATAGGGTTGGCGGTGAAAGGACGAGCATCGTTATCGAGCTGAAGCCGTTCCCAGAACCGGAAGATCCTATTATGCAGAAGCAAAAGGAGATGCCCCAACACCCGTCTAGGTTTAGAAAAAGAGTGCTCACAGGAGTCTCCGCGGCTGTATTGCTGGGGATTATCGGGTTGGGTGCTCTGCAGCTGTCTGAACATGGAAAGTTATCGGAACAAGGTAGCCAGTTTACAATTGATATCACAAAACCCCAAGGTGGTATTATTACACTAGTGAACAGCGGAGGGAAGGCTGTTGTGAAGACGGTGCATAATAATACGCCTGATCCGACAACCTCGCCTGCGATAGAGAAGTATCAGAGATTATCTATGACTTATAAAGAGCAAGTGCTTGCTCGTTTAAACACTGGGGAAATGGCTGCTTATTATGTGAAGGATGCTGAATTAAATAAGCTGGAGTTAGGGTTAGGCTATGGAAATCAATTGCAGTTTGCTTTTATTTCGCCGGTGTATTCGAAATATCAAGACTACGTAAAAGAATTAAAAACTGTTGGCGATTTCTGGCCAGGGTTGCCTTCCTCGTTAGCTGATGGTTATGAATTCGAGCAAGGAACTTTTAATGCAGCTCCCCTATACAGGTCGCTAGACACAGAATATGAAGAAATCCTTGAACAATTTCAAAAAAAGGCTACAACCGATAAAACTGGACAAAACTTGTTTATGGAGAAGATAGCTGCAAATTCCATAGATAATGCTGAGGTTACCTACCACAAGGGAGATCAAGGAATTACACTATCCTTAAGGCAGAGTGTTTTTAAGGGTTATACCATGCAAGTGTCTATCTTGGAAGGCCAGACTGCTGAAAAATGGTCTGTGACAGGTACAGGTAAAGAGGCAATATTTATCGCGGCGGGTACTGGAAAAGGGAAGAATGCCTGGTCTTCTCAGAATCGATTGTATTGGTATGATGAAGTCACCCAGATGGTTTTTTCTCTAAGCGACAAGCAGGAGAGTAAACTGACTCGTGAGCAATGGCAAAAGATTGCCACCAGTTTTATTCACTAGCTACTGTTCTAACTGTACATTAGGAGAAGCTGTCTCAAAAGTAGTGAATTCTACTTGGGAGGCAGCTTTTTTATGGAATAGGGGAATAATGGATTTTACTGTGCCATGTGACGATATGCCACGCGTAGAGTTCTATGCTAATGGTTGGGACGGTGGGCGATGTGCGATGTGCTATGTATGATTTTCGTGCGGCTTGCAGTAGATGATTTGTGGAATTAGTGGTATATGTGACGGTGGACTATGGGCGATACGTTCTGTGTTTGTGCAATGTATAGAATGCTTTAAACTAATTAGGGAAAAACTCCCTGAAAATAGCCGCTATTTGCTCTAAATGAACGAAATCAGGGAATTCCTCCCTAATAATCAGGAGAATTGCTTTATTCGTTGCCGAATTGGCTGAATTTCAGGGAAGTTTTCCCTAATTATAGGTCCAATGAACAGAAATATCTGAGGTTTAGGGAGAAATTCCTCAATTGTTCTATAAGTACTTCACTTATTGCATCATTAGGAGCGTCACTTGATGCGTCACTTGTAATGTTAAGAACAAAAAAGAGGCTGTCCCAAGCAACTATTTCATGGCTTTTGGGACAGCCTCTTTTTTTGTGAGAAAATGTCCCTTTTTCTAATGTTGGATTGTTATAGAAGTGTAGTTAAAAAACAGGGGTGAAAATACATTTACCTTATTGAAGGAGAGGATGTTAGAAATTGAAGCTCCATTCTGATTTCAAAAAAACAGTTATCACGTTCTCTGCAGCAATCTTGCTGGGAACAGGAGTGGCGGGGGGTGTGGATGTACCCGGCTTGTCTCTTACAATTGCGGCGGCATCAGGAGCGCAGGTTGCATCACAAACCGATCAGAAGACCCAAAAGGAATTGCAGGCACTCGTAGCTGGAGTGAAGGAAGGTACGCTTTTGGCCTACTACGTACGGGATAAAGTCTCCAATCCACAGGATGCGATCAGCTTCTCTGGCAAAGGGTTTGTTTTTAAGGACTATAAATCCTTTGCTGCGAAGTTTAAAGCGCTAAGGGGTCCGTCTATTCCGCAGCCCGGAAATCTTCCTAAAGGCTTCACTCTGGAGAGAGCCATCATCTATCCACCGGCTGTAGCTAATGATTCAGAGCTGTATTTGCAACTAGAGCAGGAATTGAAGGCAGCAGCGGTTGCTGGTAATTCTAATAAACAGTTGTTTAGTAAAATCATCAGCTGGAACCAGACGAATTTGTCTATGCAGCTGTATGCGAAAGGAAAAGCCAATTTTAGCATTGTAACTGGGTCGCCGTCATCCAAACTTCCGGAAGGAGCGGTACCTTTTGTAAGAGCTTCGGAATCTAAGAAAGAATTAACGGTCAACGGCAGAAAAGTAGTACTTACAACTGATTCCGCTAAAGACGCAAGCTTTAACACAAAGCTAGTATGGCTGGATAACTCAGGCACGATACAATATACCCTTTCAGACAATCGGGCCAGTACGCTGACGACAAATGAAATGCTGGCGGTAGCTAAAACCATGATCAAATAACCAAGGGGCTAAAGGAGGATATTATAATGATGATTAAGAAAAGCGCGGCGATTACAGCCTTAAGCTTATTAGTATTGATAAGTGCGGTGAGTGGAACAGCAGGCGCAGTGCCTGCGGGGAGTAATAATAAAAGTAAAGCTACCGCACCCGTTGAGCAGAATACGCCCATATCTTCAACGATTGAAGCTTTGATTGCCAAAGAAAATACAGTTCCCTTACAAGCAGGCGAACTTAAGATCCTGTATGTAAATGATAAGAAATCTAATCCACATGAAACCTTGAGTATAAGCTATATGCCATATAGATTCAGTTCTATAAACGAAGCGGCGCAGAAGTTACTTTCATTAAGCGGGAAGTCACTCCTGATACCTACTTCTCTACCAGAGGATTATAAGTTACAGGATGTCGTTTTAAATCCAGTGATTCCAATGTTTTTTAGCTCAGAGTATAAAACCCTTAGGGATCAGTTAAAAGCTAAAGCCCAAGCTGGTGGTAAAAAGGTGATTTCGCAAAGCTTGAAGTGGAGCAATACAGAAACCTCTATCACCTATCTACGAAATGGAGAGAGGTTGAATTTAAGATCTGCACCTGCATACACGCTACCGGAAGGGGTGACTTTGGCCCAGCTGCCTGGGGATCAGGATGAGAGCTTGACCATCAACGGGGTTGAGGCGATTTACACAGTTTTTGGGCCTCATCACGGTGATCTTAAAGTCCAGCTGGTATGGTCCAGTGCTGATGGAAGTGTCGATTATACACTTACGAGTACAAAAAATACTGCGCAGACAAAGGCAGAGCTTGAGGCCCTTGTAACAAGTTTTACAGCACAATAAGAAACGTCCTCCCATTTCAGATTGGGAGGACGTTCTTTTATCCTTTTTGCTCCATTGTGCATGCCTCCGGGGGAAGATCCACTTTAGCTTGAGTAACAGGCTGACGCAGAGTGCCCGAGGTGTTCCATTCCAGAAAATGAACTTTGAAGACGAGCTCCGGCTTTATCCAAAAAGCACCCTTACCTCGTTGTGGAACATCTGCAAAGGGCATCCGATCCAGCTTAAGGCGGTGTGCCTCCGCAGTTAAGTCGCGTTTATCCTGTACAGTCAATTTTCCCGGACCGGTATGTCCGATATAATGCAAATTTCCTTTATCATCATAAAGACCAAGAAGCAGTGCGTTGACGATACCGTCACGGAACGTCACACCCCCGGCTACAGCTGTAATATCAGAACTGATTTTGCGTTTCTGCCAACGTTTATCTTTTCCGCCCGGAGCATAAGTACTGTTAATGTCCTTGCAGACGATTCCTTCCAAGCCCTGGTTCTGAGTGGCGGCGAACAGTTCTGTAGGATCGGTATAACTTGGCACAGCTTGAACATGGGGATGCGGCAGCAGAATGTCACTTAACAGCTGCTGCCGCAAGAATAATGGTTGATCCATCGTAGATTGGCCATTATAAAACAGAATATCAAAAATCATATAAATGACAGGAACCTGATGCCTAACGACGGAAATTGTGGAACCGTTTTTCAAACTGTCCCTCCGCATCACCTCATGAAATGAGGGTTTGCCGTCCTTGAGTGCGATAATCTCACCATCAAGAATCACGGAGTCAGCCTTGCAGTAAGCAGATACATCAATAAGTTCTGGATATTGCGTGGTACGGTAATTGCCACGTCTGTTAATAAGCTGAGTAGTGCTTCCATCGTAATAGGACAACATCCGTACGCCGTCCCATTTAATTTGTGCGATCCACTGGTCACCTGCTGGAAGCTGCCCAGCCAGTATAGGTTCAAAAGGAATAATGGGCTGAAGCTTCATCCGCAGAGCCTCCTAAGATACGGTTGTTTTGCTTTTCGTGCTGCGGCGTTTCGGTTTTGGCGTGATGACTGGAGTCGGCCCGGAGACCTCGTTTTGCTGCTCCGCAGGTTCCGCGGCGGTTGTTTTGGTCTTGGCTGTTTTTCTTTTGGCAGCAGGAGCCGCTTTAGTTTTGGTTTTTGTGTTGCCTGTTAATGAAGGACCAGGGTCTGAAGGAATATGCTGCACAGCTTGAATACTAGCCTGCAAGGCAGCCATTAGATCAATCACATTGCTTTCCTGTTTAGCAGGAGCGATATGAAATTCCTCGCCTGCAATTTTATGTGAGATCAGATCAAGCATACGCTGGCGATAATCATCGGTATATTTTGCCGGATCAAAAGGAGTGGATAGCTGTGAGATCAGCAGCTTAGCCATTTCCAGCTCTTTATCGTTCACTGTCCCTGCTTCGGGCAGACCAGGCACTTGCGAGATCGGCCGCACCTCATCGGGATAAAAAATGGTCTCAATCGCAAGGCAATCCTCAAGCACACGGATCGCTGCCAGACTGCTTTTTGAGCGGATTGAAATTTTGGCGATGCCAATTTTACCTGTCTGCTTCATGGCCTCCATAAGAAGTCGATAAGCATTTGATCCTGCCTGATCCGGGGATAAATAATAGGTTTTTTGAAAATAAATCGGATCGATCTCCGTCAGGTCTACAAAGTCGAGAATGGAGATGCTTTTACTGGTCTCGTCGGATAGTTGATCCAATTCCTCTTTGTCGAAGAGCACAAACTTCCCTTTTTCATACTCATATCCTTTACCGATCTCTTCCCAAGCTACCTCTTTGTCACATACCGGGCATTTGCGTACATACGACAGTGGGCTGCCACATTCCTTATGGATATAACGCAGAGAAATGTCCTTGTCTTCCGTAGCGGAGAACATTTTAACCGGAACATGCACAAGCCCGAAGCTGATGGCTCCTTTCCAAACGGTATGCATGAGAAACACCTCCTGATCTAAGTTGATTTGCTTTGGGTTAGTATGAGGCAGGAAAGGCTTTTCTAGCCGGGTGCATTTTTTGAGAAGCTTGGGAAAAAATAAATTCGGACCTGTGAAGTTGAGGAGGAGAATCTAAGGTATGGAACCAAGAGATAACGAATGGAGCGATGCGCTGAGCGAGCAGGATATTCCGGCCACAGTTGTGGATTGGGAGAGCATTATTGCGCCCACGGAGGCCAGTCAGGTATCCGATTCGGAAAAGCTGGATGCAGAACGAACCCTCGAAGATACGTCACCCTTAGAATCGTAAACTTTAGGAAAGATAAAGGAGGAGAACAGTTGTGGACGTCAAACGGGCACAGGATATTTATGCTTCTAAAGAGACTGTAAGTGTACATTTGGATGGGGAGCCTGTCTGGATTGAACATGTGGATGAAGAGAACGGAATGGCTACGGTACAAGTTGGCTCTCGACCAACCAATACGCACACTGTGGGTGTTGAACGACTCGAAGAGCAAGAGCACTAACAAAGGTCTACTTAGAGCGTACGTTAAAGCTGAATTATAGTTTTTAAAAAAAGAGACTTTTTATGCTTAAGTTTGCGTAAAGGTCTCTTTTTTGATTTGGAGCATAACTGACATCAAGGTTGACGGTGTAAGATTTAAACCAATATATTGGGTCAGGCAGGAAAGTCCATTATTGTTGCGCTGAGTTCAGGAGTTATTGCGACAGTATTATTTTTTCAAGCTACGGATATGGTAAGGAGCAGTATGAGCGGATTAGCGGTAGTCGAAGCCACTCAATCTCGCAGTGTTCATTATCGAAATCCAGCTTAACCACGCAAGCGAAGAAGAGGGCTGTACCTCCTTCGGCTTAAACAATGGGCAGGGACAGTTGTTGCGGTGGATGGACCATACCGATATAATTGAATGTAATGGTTTTCGACAGGGATATTTTAAAAGGTGGTAGTTATAGTTGGACAAAACAGTCGAAACGGTGTTCACTTACCGTTCTTACAATCTGCAGGATACGGAGCAACTGGCAAGTGCAATAGCTGCTGCTTCAACGGCAGGCATGGTTATCGGTTTGGACGGTGATCTAGGCGCAGGAAAAACGGCCTTCTCGCAAGGTTACGCTCGCCATCTTGGAGTGAAAGGGATCGTAAACAGTCCTACTTTTACTATTATTAAAGAGTACGAAGGTCGTCTGCCGTTATATCACATGGATGTATATCGAATTTCACTTCAGGAAGCAGATGAGCTTGGATTGGATGAGTATTTCTATGGTCAGGGTGTTTGTTTGGTAGAATGGAGCAGTATTATTACGGAGTTAATGCCGCCGCGGCATATGCATATATACATGGAAACAGTTGGACCGGAGGAACGAATCATTACGGTGACCGGAATCGGGGCACCTTATGGTGAGCTTTGCCGGGAGCTGATCCAGAAGTGGGGTTAATAAAAATGACGAACGAGAATACAGAGCCGCGCAAGCGGCTTTTAGCGCTGGATACATCAACTGCTGTATTGGGGGTTGCAGTGACCGAAAATGGAGAATTATTGCATGAAATTAATGCTTCCGGTGAACGGAATCATTCGGTGCATTTGCTGCCGATTATAGAGCAGGCGCTGCAAGCTTCGGGAACAACCGTTGCTAATCTGGGCGGGATTGCAGTTGGTGTGGGTCCGGGATCTTATACGGGAACACGGATCGCGGTTACGGCTGCCAAAACGCTGGCTTGGGCATGGAATGTCCCAGTAGTTGGTGTTTCGAGCCTGCATGCTGTGGCATGGGGTGGGTATGAAACTGCCCTTAAGAATAAGACGACAGCAGAGTCAGGACAAGCCAGTGCGAACAGTGGCTACGGTCCAGACTGGATCATTCCACTGATGGATGCGCGCCGAGGACAGGTCTACACAGGGTTATTCGCAGCGGATGGGAATAGTGCTCTCAGCCGCCTTGAACCAGATGCCATCCGGTTGATGGCCGACTGGGTGGAGTACTTGGCAGAACGTTTACAACAGGCTTCAGCCGAAGGAACTAAACCAGCTATTCTATGGTTTGTTGGAGAAACCGCTGTGCATGGCAGCGAAGAATCACTACATCCGCTGGCGGAACTCGGCACTTCTGTAGCTGTTCCTTATGAGCTGGAGGGGCGTTGGACAGGCTTCCTTGGTGAAGCCCGGCTGCAAGTAGAGAATGATGATATTCATAGCTTAATCCCTAACTATACTCAGATTTCGGAAGCGGAGGCCAATCTGCGGTTAAGTAGTAAAGGAGGCTTAAAACGATGACGGAAGTGGAATCATTGAGAGCACAAGAGGCTGATCTTGTTTTTCGCCTGATGAAGCTGGAGGATATTCCGGACATTCTTATTATTGAGCGCGAAGCCTTTACCATGCCGTGGACAGAGGAAGCTTTCCGGAATGAGCTGACGCATAATCATTTTGCTAAATACATGGTCATGGAGCTGGCGGGTCATATCATTGGCTATGCTGGAATGTGGGCTATCGTGGATGAGGCGCATGTGACGAATATTGCCTTACTCGAAGCTTATCGTGGACGTAAATGGGGGGAGCGCCTGTTGGAAGAGTTAATGAATACTGCCTCTTACGTAGGCATGAAGTCCATTACACTTGAGGTGCGGGTATCCAACGAGGTAGCTCAGAATTTATATCGTAAAAAAGGCTTTCGTTCTGCCGGCACGCGCAAAGGATATTATTCCGATAATCGCGAGGATGCACTCATTATGTGGGCGGATCTACCGGAGTATAAGGAGCATGGCTATTTGGAAGGAAGCGTGGACTTGAAATGAAGACAGAAACAGGCGCAGCTCAACCTGTACTAATACTTGCTATAGAGACTAGTTGTGATGAAACCTCGGTGGCCGTGGTCAAAAACGGATCAGAAGTGTTATCCAACATTATCTCGAGTCAAATAGAGACACATCGCGCTTTTGGGGGCGTGGTGCCAGAAGTGGCTTCCCGTAAACATGTGGAGGTAATTACGCTCGTAATCGAGGAAGCGCTCGCCAAGGCAGGCGTTACACCCGAACAATTGACTGCGGTAGCGGTGACTCAAGGCCCGGGGTTGGTGGGCGCTTTACTGGTCGGTGTAGTAGCAGCTAAAAGCCTTGCCCTTGCATGGGGCAAGCCGTTAATTGGCACGCATCATATTGCAGGCCACATCTATGCTAACCGCCTGGTTGCAGAGTTGCAGTATCCTTGCATGACACTAGTGGTGTCAGGTGGACATACTGAACTGGTTCATATGGAGCGTGAGGGTGAGTTTCGAATTATCGGCCGCACGCGTGATGATGCTGTAGGTGAAGCATATGATAAAGTGGCTCGGGCGCTTGGGTTCCCTTATCCCGGTGGCCCCCATGTAGACCGCCTGGCACGCGAAGCGACGGAAGTTGTTGCATTGCCGCGGGTATGGCTGGAGCCGAACTCTTATGATTTCAGCTTCAGCGGTCTAAAATCGGCGGTGCTGAATGTGGTGAATCAGAGCAAAATGAAAGGTCTTGAACCCAATGTCGCAGGCATCGCCCGGGGGTTCCAAGAATCGGTAGTAGAAGTGCTGGTGGAAAAGGCGGTACGCGCCGTTAAAGCCACTAACTCCAAACAGTTATTGCTCTGTGGGGGTGTCGCTGCTAATGGTGGACTCCGCTCGGCATTAATCTCGCGCTGTGAAACGGAGGGCATTGAACTTATTATTCCGCCCCCGGTATATTGCACTGATAATGCGGCGATGATTGGAGCAGCTGCATACGTGAAGTGGCAGCATGACGGTGGAATACCGCTGGATATGGTTGCTGACCCTGGATTCTCACTGGAACAATGGTCTGTATCTGCCTATTGACATCATTTGGAGCTAACGAGTATAATCAGTTCAATTAAACAAGCAAACGCGATGAGCGGAAGTAGTAAGGATACTCTGGGATAAGAGAACTGCGGGTGGGTGCAACGCAGTCGAAGGAGTCCTGAACTCGTCTGGGAGCGGAGCGGTGGAAGCATTACTGGCAATTGTCGCCGGAACGTTTGTACACCGTTTACGGGTAACCTCCGTGATAGGGTGGTCTAGTACCTAACATACTGGACCGTAGAGTGGATGTTCAATTGGAATCGACAGTAACTTAGCCGATACAGAGCATCAACAAGAGTGGTACCGCGAAGGTTAACAGCCTGTCGTCTCTTGAATGAGATGGCAGGCTTTTTTGTATGGATTTAGAGTGGTGAATAATTTATATTACACACGCTAAGAACGGGAGTAGTAGAGTTTGACGGTGAACAGAGAGCTGCGGGTTGGTGCGACGCAGTCACCGGATTTCTTGAAGCTCGCCCGGGAGCGGAGCGGCGGAACTAGAGTACGCTGCCTACGATTGTCCTCGTTATCGGACCTTTCCGGATTTAAGCTGGCACTCCAGCTTAAATCGGGAAGAAGAGCTGGACGCAGCTTTAAGGCTTGTTATTAAGACAGCCGATGCGTCAAAAAGAGTGGTACCGCGGAGGGGTAACCCGCCGTCTCTTTATTAGAGACGGCGGGTTTTTGCGTTCTTGTAGAAGAAGTCCGAGTTATGGACTCATCGCTACATAAGACGCCAAAAGTGAACACTCTGCACATTGTGCAGAGATTCATTTGTTTCAGCTGCCGGCAGCAGTGGGTGGGAAATGAGCAGAACCGCAAGTCGACGTGTGGTTCTGCGCTGAAGCATAGGATAGAGATAAAGCATCCAATTACATGAAAACAAAACTAGGAGGAATTCAGATGATTATTCCAGTTAAGAAACGTATACAAATTTTCGATACGACTCTGCGCGATGGTGAGCAAGCCCCTGGGGCGAGTCTGACTCCTGAACAAAAAATATTGCTGGCCTATAAGCTTGCTGATCTGGGTGTTGATGTAATGGAGCCGGGGTTCCCGGTATCGAGTCCTGGAGATTTTGCAGCGGTGCAGACGATTTCGCGCAAGGTGCGCAACGTGGAGATTTGTGGTTTCGCGCGGGCTGTAAAAGGAGACATCGATGCTGCAGTCCGGGCCACTCAAGACGCTGAACGTCGGCGGATTCACTTGTTTATTTCTTCTTCTGATATTCATTTGCAGCATCAACTGCGTATGAGCAGAGCTGAAGTCGTAGCTAAAGCGCGCGAGATGACGGCTTATGCGCGACAATTCTGTGATGTAGTTGAATTCACGGCCATGGACGCTGCACGGACAGGGATTGATGATCTGATTGAAATGGTTGAGGCAGTTATAGAGGAAGGGGCCTCCATTATTAACCTGCCGGATACAGTAGGATACGCATTGCCACATGAATATGGCGAGATGTTCCGGAGAGTGCGGCAGGGAGCAAGAGGTGGCGGCAAGGTCAGCTATAGTGCCCACTGTCATAATGACTTGGGGCTGGCTGTAGCTAACAGTCTGGCAGCGATTGATGGAGGGGCGACTCAGATAGAAGTCACCGTGAATGGTGTAGGCGAGCGCACAGGGAACTGCGCACTGGAAGAGCTTGTTATGGCGCTCGAAACCCGCGGCGATGCAATCGGTGCAGAAACAGGCATCGTGCTCGATAAACTGTATGATACTTCACGGCTGATTAGTGGAGCGATGCATTTTCCAATCGCCTATAACAAGCCGGTCGTCGGAAGAAATGCCTTCCAGCATGAATCCGGGATTCATCAGGATGGCCTGCTCAAGGATCGTAGTACCTATGAGATTATGGATCCCGAACGGCTGGGCATCCCCCGCAGCATGATCATTCTGGGCAAACATTCTGGCAGACATGCGCTGAAGGATCGGGCTGCGAAGTATGGAATAACGCTGGAGCCTGCGGAGCTGGATGCACTTTATGAGTCCTTTAAAGAGACCGCTGACCGTCAAAAGGTCGTAAGTGATGACCAGCTGCTGCAAATGGTAAGCAGTACAACTGGACAACAAGCTCAGGTCTATGAGCTGGGTGAGGTTCAGGTATTGGCGGGCAGTGCCCAGCGCCGTGTAGCCGCAGTTACGGTACGCCATCTGCAGACTGGCCGGGAAACGTCACATACCAGCACTGGCGAAGGCCCGCTTGAAGCGATTATCGCCGCTATTGGGCAAGGGATTGCTGAGGAGATAGACTTTGCAGGACTCGAGCTTCATTCGCTTGGAAGCGGAGAGAATGCGCAAGCAGAAGCAGCGGTGATGGTGGAGTGGGAGGGCCTAAAATTCAGAGGCACGGCCACTCACCAAGATATAATTATGGCGGCTGGCATCGCTTATATCGCAGCCTGTAATGCTGCCCTGCTCTCTACACAGATTGTCTAAAATACGACGTGCCCGCTGTCAGTTTAGGAGATAGCGGGTTCTTTTTTAGCATAAATTCGGTCTTGTAAAATGGGGTTACGTCTTTTGTCAAGTTGTGGACAACGTTATCCACATATTCTGCCTGAGTTGTGTAAAAAGTGCGTAAAATCAGCAATAACGGCTTTTTTCAAAATGCTCTAATAAACAATTTTGTTGGCAATGAAACACTGTGAGAATTGTGGATAATGTGGATAGATCCGTGGATAATAATTCCTTTTCCTTGAAAATACCGATTTAACGCATAAAAAAGACCCCGAAGGGTCTTTTAAAGTAGGGAGTTATACACGAAACCTGTGTATAGAGCTGTGGATAACTATTTATGAACAAATCTAGAACGATGAAAAAATATTTATAAGGAGGATTTACATTATTCGTCAGCAAGGATTTCCCATTCGCTAAAGAAATCTGCCAGCTGAGATTTTTTGTTCTTTAGGTCCTCTTCATAACCTTGAAGTGCTAAATAATCCTGATAAACTTCAGGTTTAGTCATTTCATGCTCTATAAATACGATCGATTCTTCGAGTGTGGCGATGTTCTCCTCAAGCTCTGCGATACGCCGTTTGCGGTTACGCTCTTCACGCTTAGCCTGCTTGTCTGCTTCAAAAGAGGTTACAGCGCTTTTTTCAGGTACAGCAGTGTCCTTATTGACGTTTTTAGTAGCTAGTTCAGCGGCATCTTTTGCAATCTCTTCTAATTCTCGTTTCTTCTCGACATAGTCATCGTAGTTGCCGAGGTATTGGTCGATCCCTTCGGGATGCAGCTCCAGTACGCGTTCAGCCATTTTGTTCAAAAAATAACGGTCATGGGAGATGAACAGCAGGGTACCTTCGAAATCAATTAAAGCAGATTCCAGAACCTCACGGCTGACCAGATCCAAATGGTTGGTAGGTTCATCGAGAATTAGCATATTTGCACCGCGGAGCATTAGTTTAGATAACGAAACCCGAGCTTTTTCGCCGCCGCTGAGTGCGGAAATTTTCTTAAGAACATCCTCTCCGCTAAAAAGAAAATTGCCAAGGATCGTACGAATTCTGGCTTCCTCGATCATTGGATATTCACTCCACAGTTCTTCCATAACCGTATTTTGTGGATTAAGTCGGGTTTGTTCCTGATCATAATAAGCAATTTTTACTTTAGTGCCCCAATTCACCGTTCCGGCAGAAGGCTCACGGGTTCCGGTCATACACTGCAGCAGCGTGGATTTACCGATACCATTGGGACCAATCAGGGCAGCAGTCTCCCCGCGACGAAGCTCAAAAGAGGCGTCCTTGAATAAAGGTGAACCTTCATTAAAGGCAACCGCAACATTGCGCACTTGAAGCACCTCTTTTCCAGACATGAAGTCTGGCTCAAAGGAGAAGCTAGCTTTCTTCAGATCGCCCATTGGGCGATCTAGACGATCCATCTTTTCAAGCGCTTTGCGTCTGCTCTGTGCACGTTTTGTGGTGGATGCCCGGACAATATTTTTCTGAACGAAATCCTCCATCCGCGAAATTTCATCCTGTTGCTTCTCATATTGCTTCATCCGTGCTTCATATTCGGCAGCCTTCAAATCTACATACCGACTGTAGTTACCTGTATAACGCCGGGACTGGTGCCGCTCGATCTCTACAATAGTAGTCACGAGCCGGTCTAGGAAATAACGGTCATGGGATACAACCAGAATCCCGCCAGCATAGCTGCGGAGGTAATCCTCCAGCCACGTTAACGTTTCGATATCCAGATGGTTAGTAGGCTCATCCAGCATCAGAAGATCCGGAGCCTGAAGCAAAATACGGGCCAGCGCGAGCCGGGTCTTTTGGCCTCCACTAAGGGTAGAAATGGGTGTATCCGGTGGAAAATCACTGAAGCCCATGCCGTGTAGGACACTGCGAATCCGTGTATTCATTTCATAGCCGCCGTGGTCCTTGAACCAATCCGAACGCCGCGCATATCGTTCAAGCAGTTCTTCGTACCGCTTGGGATCTTCCGCGAGCTTAGGATCAGCAATACTTACTTCTAACTCTCTCAGCTCAGTTTCGGCTTCGATTAGCGGAGCGAAGACCGCCATCATTTCTTCATGAATGGTTTTGTCAGATTGCAGTCCGCTATTCTGAGCTAAATATCCGATTGTTGTTTCTTTTGATTTATGAATTTGACCGCTGTCATAAGACATCTCACCGGCCAGAATTTGTAGAAAAGTTGATTTGCCGGCACCATTCACACCCACTAGCCCGACACGTTCCTTTTCATTTACCTGTAGGCTTATGCCATCCAGTACGTTCTGTATACCATATGATTTAGTAATTCCTGTCGCTTGAAGAAGCATAACGATGAAACCTCCACCCTTGCATATTTCGCCTTGGTATTTATCCCTCAGCCGTATGAACAACTTATTCTATAGTTTACATGAAAAGCGTTTCCCAAGCGAGGGTTCGATCTAATGTAAGGAGGGAATAACGACCTAGTCCGATAACACAGTTCTATCCACCTTGGCGAACCGGGGAGAAGAGTGGTAAACTGGATTTACAAACAAGGATAAGCTAGGGATGAATAAGAGGGGGAAGCCGACAATGTCCAGCAAGGAGTCGGAGATCTCCAAAGTAAAGCAACAACTACGAGCGGAGAAGACCATCGCCCGAAACGAGCTGTCTTCGGACCAGAGAAGTAAACTATCATTTCAAGTCTGCCACTATGCATTGGAGTGGCTGGACACGAAGGATATAACTTCACTAATGGCCTATGTGTCTTTTCGTTCAGAGCTTGAAACCCGCCCACTTATCACACAGGCGTGGAAGGATCAGCGTAAGGTGCTGTTGCCGCGTGTAATTCCAGCAAGCGGTGAAATGAGTGTCCACGTGGTGAATGCATGGAGCGATTTAGAGCCGGGGACTTATGGTATCCATGAACCTATCGTCTCCAGCAGAGATTTATTAGAGGTTGAAGAGATTAAGCTACCTGCTGTTGTTTTCGTACCAGGGCTAGCATTTGATCTTCAAGGCGGCAGGCTTGGCTACGGTCGAGGATACTATGACCGGCTACGTGCGTCTTGGGAGAACGCCGGGTACGTTAGCGCACAGCCTCCGATATGGATCGGGTTAGCTTACAGCATGCAGTTGGTTCCAAGAGTGCCGATGGATGAGCATGACGCTTTAATGGACATGCTGATTACTGAAAATGGTATAGTGCACTGCCGAAAAGGAGAGTGAGCCATGGAATTGACCCATTTCAACGAGCAGGGAAGAGCTCGTATGGTGGATGTGAGTGAGAAGGAGATCACGAAGCGGACAGCTGTTGCGCGGAGTATGATCAAGATGGCTGCTGGAACGCTGAGCGCCATTAAGAGTGGCAAGATCAGCAAAGGTGATGTCCTTGCTGTTGCACAGATTGCCGGAATTATGGCGGCTAAGAAGACGTCAGACTGGATTCCGATGTGCCACCCGCTGCCACTTACCGGTATTGATATCAGCTTCTCCGATAACAGCGAAGATGAACTTTATATAGAAGCAACAGTCCATACTACAGGAAAAACCGGAGTAGAGATGGAGGCTTTAACCGCTGTTTCTGCCTCAGCATTAACGGTGTACGACATGTGTAAGGCTATTCAGAAGGATATGATTATCGGACCGACGCTACTGGTATCTAAGAGCGGGGGCAAGAACGGAGATTATACGCTCGAATAAGTATCAGTTGCTTATGTTCGAAGCGCTGATGCGAGCAGGCTGAACTGTACAGCCAACTATACATATAGAGAGGAAGGACAAACCTATGGCGTGGAAGACAGCAATCCTAACGGCCAGTGATAAAGGGGCCAGGGGCGAACGGGAAGACACGAGCGCCCAGGTTATTCGGGAGCTGGTGGAAGAGGAACTAGGTGGCGAGATCATTGAATATCGAATCGTTCCCGATGAACAAGATGAGATTATCGCAGCATTGATTGAACTGACGGACTATTTTCAGGCAGATTTGGTACTGACCACCGGAGGCACAGATCTGGCAATTCGTGATGTGACCCCGGACGCTACTCGGCGAGTGGTAGAACGGGAAGTGCCTGGGCTCTCAGAAGCTATGCGCAGCACAGTGATGCAAAAAAACCGTGCAGCTATGCTTTTCCGTGGGATATGCGGCATTCGTGGACGCACGTTGATTGTCAATTTACCTGGAACGCCGAAGGGTGTTCATGAGAATTTGGCAGCTATTATGGATCAATTGCCGGAAGCGCTGCTCATGGTAACTGGCCAATACCGCCAATAACCCTTTGTCATCTTCTTGTCACGTCACAACGATAATCTATTTATAGAAGAAAGTGGATGTAACTGTGACATAAGTTATGGTATTATTAAATTAAAGTAAACGATACCATGAACGGACAGGTGGACAAGGAGGAATAATAATGTTTAGTGGAATTGGAACTCCTGGTATTATTTTGTTGGTCATACTGGCACTTCTGCTCTTTGGCCCAAATAAACTGCCAGAGCTAGGCCGTGCAGTTGGACGAACCTTCCGTGAATTTAAGGAAGGCGCGCGTGAAATCATCGGGGATAATGAACCGGTGAAGAAGAGCGAAGCTCCTGTGCCGACGGCCCCGCAAACGGTCGCTGCAGATATTCCTCAGGACAAACGCCTGCCGGAATAATAGAAGATCTTTCAATGGGGCAATCTCAGGAGTCTACTAGACTTGAGGAGACGCCCCTTTTTCTTTGCTTTCCGCAGCAACGGACACTGCTTTGAAGAAAGTTAGTGTTATCTTTTTTACTCTTGTCATGGGATGGTGTCTGGATGTCTCTGAAATCGGAAGAAATGTCGGTGGTAGATCATCTCACCGAGCTGCGCAAACGGATTATTTATGTGTTAATCGTATTTGTCCTTGGATTAATAGGCGGTTTATTTTGTGCAAAGCCCATTTACGATTATTTGATTAGCACGGACCTGGCGCAAGGTTTTGTTCTGCATGCATTCTCATTCTGGGATGGCATTGGGATGTACATGAAGATCGCGATGGCCGTTTCGCTATTGATTTCTGTCCCGTTTATTGCCTACCAATTGTGGGCATTTATCAGTCCAGGCCTTCGGCCGGAGGAGCGAAGTGCGACACTGCGTTATGTTCCTTATGTGTTTGTTCTTTTCCTTATCGGTCTTTCTTTTGCTTATTATATTGTTTTTCCAATGGCACTTTCGTTCACAATCTCAATTACCCGGAGTATGGGACTGGAAGAGACCTACGGGATTGCACAGTATTTTAACTTCATGTTCAGCCTGGTATTGCCGCTGGCATTGCTGTTTGAACTTCCATTGCTGGTGATGTTTCTGACCAAACTAAGAGTTCTCAACCCGCTACGCTTGCGTAAAATGCGTCGGTATGCCTATTTCACGCTTGTATTTATCGCCGTGGTTATCACACCCCCGGATTTTATCTCAGACTTCCTGGTGACGATTCCACTGCTCATCCTGTATGAGTTCAGTGTATTTTTATCTGCATTTGTCTATCGCAAGCAACTTGCTGCGGACGCGGCACGGGATGAACGGTATGTTCAGAAGAAGGAGTGAGGAAAAAAGGCTGCCGCTAAGTAGATTTTCTACGAATGTGGCAGCTTTTTTGCTATAAGTTGATTTCATTAGTTGGATTGAATACACTTAATAAGTAATTGTTATCGGCCGATCAGGATCATTAGATGCAAAGGTCTAACCATTCTAGCAACGTTCATATCGATAAGGGGTGAGAGGAAAGCGCTGGAATCCTACGCATATTTTCAAAACCCGTGGATACAATGTAATAGAGTGTGTGCTTGGACAAGCATTGAAACGTATTTTTTTGCGAAAACTAATACGAATTTGTGTAAAAAGACTTGAAATCCGGGCTCAAGTTGAGTATCATAAAAATTGTTGTTAGCACTGCACGCTGTTGAGTGCTAACGCTCTTGAAAAATAGGAGATGGGCTGGAGATTAGCAGGGTTCCATTGATATTTTTCAAGAACATCACAGAATTCTAAGTTTGGCCCGTAAGTTCTAAACTATGTTTTGAAGCAAAATAACATAATTTTAAAGGAGGCTATTTTTTCATGATCAAACCATTAGGTGAACGCGTATTGGTGCTACCGAGCGAGCAGGAGGAAACAACTTCATTCGGGATTGTGCTTCCGGACTCCTCGAAAGAAAAGCCACAAGAAGGAACGATTATCGCAGTAGGTAGCGGAGCTTTGAAAGATGGAGTACGTGTAGCGCTTGAAGTTAAAGAAGGCGACCGTGTTCTTTTCTCTAAATATGCAGGAACAGAAATCAAATATGAAGGTAAAGAATATTTGATTATGAAAGAAAGCGACATTCACGCGATTCTTGACTAAGCAAGAGTCGATCATAAGCTAAATCTAAACTACTTAAAGTAATAGGATATACAAAAAATTCTAGGAGGTAATTACACAATGGCTAAAGAAATTAAATTCAGTGAAGAAGCTCGCCGCTCTATGCTTCGTGGTGTAGATGCTCTGGCAAACGCGGTAAAAGTTACACTTGGACCAAAAGGCCGCAACGTGGTGCTTGAGAAGAAATTTGGTAGCCCACTCATCACTAACGATGGTGTAACGATCGCTAAAGAAATCGAACTTGAAGATGCATTCGAGAACATGGGTGCTCAATTGGTTAAAGAAGTTGCTACTAAGACTAATGATGTAGCCGGTGACGGTACTACAACTGCAACGGTTCTGGCTCAAGCTATGATCCGCGAAGGTCTGAAGAACGTAACTGCTGGTGCTAACCCAATGGTTATCCGCAAAGGTATCGACAAAGCGGTTCGTGCAGCTGTTGAAGAATTGCAAAAAATCGCTAAGCCTATCGAAGATTCCCAAGCTATCGCTCAAGTAGCTGCTATCTCTGCTGCTGACGATGAAGTAGGTCAATTGATCGCTGAAGCTATGGAAAAAGTAGGTAAAGACGGTGTTATCACTGTTGAAGAATCCCGTGGATTCGCTACTGAGCTTGAAGTAGTAGAAGGTATGCAATTCGACCGTGGTTACATTTCCCCATACATGATTACTGATACAGACAAAATGGAAGCTGTTTTGGAGAATCCATACATCTTGATCACTGATAAAAAAATCAGCAGCACTCAAGAAATCCTTCCATTGCTTGAAAAAATCGTTCAACAAGCTAGACCGCTTGTTATTATCGCTGAAGATATCGAAGGCGAAGCACAAGCTATGCTGATCGTGAACAAACTGCGTGGAACATTCAACGCTGTTGCTGTTAAAGCTCCTGGCTTTGGCGACCGTCGTGAAGCTATGCTGCAAGATATCGCTGCCCTGACTGGTGGCCAAGTGATCACTGAGAAGCTCGGTCTTGATCTGAAGAGCACTTCCATTGAACAACTGGGTAACGCACGTCAAGTACGCGTAACTAAAGAAAACACAACAATCGTAGACGGAAGCGGCGACAAAGCGGACATCAATGCACGCGTAAGCCAAATCCGTGCTCAACTGGAAGAAACAACTTCCGAGTTCGACAAAGAGAAATTGCAAGAGCGTCTGGCTAAATTGGCTGGCGGCGTAGCCGTTGTCAAAGTTGGCGCTGCAACTGAAACTGAACTTAAAGAGCGCAAACTTCGCATCGAAGATGCCCTGAACGCAACTCGCGCAGCGGTTGAAGAAGGTATCGTATCCGGTGGGGGTACAGCTCTTGTGAACGTATATAACGCTGTTGCTGCTGTAGACGTAACTGGCGACGAGAAAACAGGCGTTAACATCGTGCTTCGCGCGTTGGAAGAGCCAATTCGCACCATCGCAGCTAACGCTGGTCAAGAAGGTTCCGTAATCGTGGACCGCTTGAAAAAAGAAGCAGTAGGTATCGGCTACAACGCTGCTACTGGTGAATGGGTGAACATGTTCGAAGCGGGTATCGTTGACCCTGCTAAAGTAACTCGTTCCGCGCTGCAAAATGCTGCATCCGTAGCTGCTATGTTCTTGACTACTGAAGCTGTTATCGCTGACAAGCCTGAGCCTGAAAAAGGCGGCGGCATGCCAGATATGGGCGGCATGGGTGGAATGGGTGGCATGATGTAAGGAAATCATTATCGAAGCAATTCGATGATGAGTTTCCTTGAGAGGAAACACCATTTGACCACATAGTACAAAAATGAGAGACCTTTCATAAGTTCATTGAACTTTTGAGAGGTCTCTCATTTTTTTGTGGGTATAATTTAATCTAATTCTTGCTCTAAAACAGTTTTTACTAACCGACGTACTTCATCAGTTGATCTTGTATCCATTAATTGGTTTCTTAGTTCACCTGCGCCTCTAAATCCACGAACATAGATTTTGAAAAAGCGAAGAAGTGGTTTAAATAAACGTGGCTCAAGTTCATTTGAATATTTATCGTGAAGATCCAACTGTAAAAGAAGTAAATTGAGAAAATCCTTCGCGCTGTGTTCTTTAGGTTCTTTTTCAAAGGCAAATGGATTGGTGAAAATACCGCGGCCAATCATGACTCCATCAACGCCGTATTGTTCTACTAATTTTAATCCTGTTGCGCGGTCAGGAATATCTCCATTAATAGTTAACAACGTATTTGGAGCAATTTCATCGCGTAATTTTTTTATTTCAGGGATTAGTTCCCAGTGTGCCTCTACTTTACTCATCTCTTTTTTTGTACGAAGGTGGATGGAAAGATTGGCAATATCTTGTTTCAATATATGTCCCAGCCAATCGCGCCACTCGTCAACATCAGAGTAACCCAATCTTGTTTTAACACTAACCGGCAATCCGCCTGCTTTTGCTGCTTGAATAATTTCTGCTGCTACTTCAGGATGTTTTATTAATCCAGCACCTTTTCCATTCGATGCTACGTTTTGTGCTGGGCATCCCATGTTTAAATCGATACCACGAAAACCAAGTTTTTTCATATCAATGCTCATCTGTTCAAAAAATACGGGTTTATCACCCCAAATATGAGCGACAATCGGTTGCTCATCTTCTGTGAACGTTAATCGACCACGTACGCTGTCTTTTCCTACAGGGTGACAATAGCTTTCTGTATTTGTGAATTCTGTGAAAAATACGTCGGGTTTTGCAGCTTCACTAACGACGTGACGAAATACAACATCTGTGACATCTTCCATGGGTGCTAATATAAAAAACGGCTTCGGTAAATCCAGCCAAAAGTTTTGTTCGTTACTCATAATATCTCCTCTTGTTGTAATATATAAAAACGATATAGGCTATAGCAAAGTCTTTTACCCATCATACATAGTATCATTTTTTTTCGTTTGATGCACAGAATCAATAATGTGAGAATGTTCGTCCATGGCTATTTGTTTATAATCTGTTTATTGATACTTGTTATAATCCTGTAGATGAAAAGTTTGTAATATAAAGTCGAATCGTGTTAACGAATCGATTATAGACAAACGACATAACGCAACCAAAGAACAGGGGGATAAGCAAGTGAACAAAAAGCAATGGATAAGCTCTATATTGGCTGCTGCTGTATTATCAAGCCCTATCATTATGCCGACCAAAGGATCGGCAGCTGCTTCCTTTATTGATATTGATGGCTCATATGCAAAGAAAGCGATTGTTGAGCTATTCGATCAGGGGATAGTGACCGGTGTTGGAGAGAGTAAGTTCTATCCTACGTCGAATATTACAAGGCAGGATTTTGCAATTATTTTAGCAAAGACATTAAAGCTGGATGTTTCGAACCCTCCTGCACTGCCAACCTTTCTGGACGTTCCCACAAGCAACTACGCATACAGCTATGTGGAGGCAGCTGTCAAAGCCGGATTGATTAAGGGTACAGGCAGTAATCTTTTCGGTACGGGGCAAAATTTATCACGTCAGGATATGGTCGTCATGTTCGTGAGAGCATTGGGAGTCAATCCTACGGGTAAAGCTGGAACTTTGCAATTTGCTGATAGTAGCCAAATTGCTGATTATTCTAAGGATTTTATAGCTGCCGCTGTGGAATATGGATTGATTACAGGATATAATAATTTTTTTAATCCTGATACCAAAGTAGATCGTCAGGCCGTAGCTCTAGTAGCTTCTAAGTTTCTGAAGTTTAAGGAGAACGGAAACACTGAGCAGCCCGCTTCCACCCCAACTGCTCAACCGAGCAAAGAACCGGTAACAGTGCCTACTCCTGTTGTTGGAGGGTCTTCGTCTTCGCAAAGTGAGCATAGCAGTAATTCAGATACAAATGCACCTGTGGTTGAAAGTACCAAGTTCGAGGCGATCGACAACTACAACGGGACACAAGATCAGCTTCGCGGGTTAGCGGGAGCTATTGGCGAGCAAGGAGCAGCAGTACAAGCCTACCTGTGGACGGATGCGAATGAGAATGGTGAAGTAGATGCCGATGAGTTAGGAACAGCCATCGCATTAGGCACTAGTGCATCAGACGGATCTGTAAGTGCGGCCAATATTGGTGATCTGAACGCAGGAACGTATCGTTTCGTGATTACCGCTAAGGATTCATCCAATAATGAATCAGCGAAGAAAGCTGTACATGCGGTTACGGTGACCTTAAGCAAAAACGAAGTTCCGGATACGACTGCACCAGTAGTGGACGCAGCCAAGTTCGAGGCGATCGACAACTACAACGGGACACAAGATCAGCTTCGCGGGTTAGCGGGAGCCATCGGGGAGCAAGGAGCAGAGGTACAAGCCTACCTGTGGACGGATGCGAATGAGAATGGTGAAGTAGATGCCGACGAATTAGGAACAGCCATCGCTTTAGGCACCAGTGAAGCAGACGGATCTGTGAGTGCGGCCAATATTGGAGATCTGAACGCAGGAACGTATACTTTCGTGATTACCGCTAAGGATTCATCCAATAATGAATTAGCGAAGAAAGCTGCACATGCGGTTACGGTGACCTTAAGCAAAAACGATGTTCCGGATACGACTGCACCGGTAGTGGACGCAACTAAGTTCGAAGCGATCGACAACTACAACGGGACACAAGATCAGCTTGGCGGGTTAGCGGGAGCTATTGGCGAGCAAGGAGCAGCGGTACAAGCCTACCTGTGGACGGATGCGAATGAGAACGGTGAAGTAGATGCCGACGAATTAGGAACCGCCATCGCATTAGGCACCAGTGCAGCAGACGGAGCTGTGAGTGCGGCCGATATTGGGGATCTGAACGCAGGAACGTATCGTTTCGTGATTACCGCTAAGGATTCATCCAATAATGAATCAGCGAAGAACGCTGCCCATGCGGTTACGATTGAGCTTGTTAATGGTGTTCTGACCACACCTACGGTTACTAGCTCTATATATGGCTTTGACGGAGGCGGCGGTTCAAAAACAAAACAACTGATAACGGGTTCTACACAATCGCGCATTCGCTTCGACTTTTTCTCGGGAGAAAGCTTTACGAATGCTGAAATTCAGGTAACGTTGGAAGGCATGATCTTTACCACAAACGACTATTATACCATTAGTGGATGGACACATCCGACGAGTGATCAAATTAGCAATAATGGGCATACGTTAACTTTCACAGGAAGTAACATAGGTGTTTCGGATATCGCTTTTGAACTTCATAATAAAGTGATGCCGGCACCCGGGACCTATCTCATTAAGTTCAAAGCCGATGCGGATGGACCTGGAACAGCCAGATCTTATTCCGAGGAACAAGTCATTACCTTAATTATTTTGCCACCGGCTTAAACTAGAAGCTTCTCATGAGTTCTTTGAACTTGTGGGAAGCTTCTTTTTTATGAAAAATAGGATTGCTCAATATAGTCTAAATGAGTATTATGAGTAAGGTATGTTCATATAAAAATAGAGATAAACAGGATGGAGAGCACCATGAAAACAACACGTCAGAACGCATTGATTTTCTCGTTTACTTTTATGGCTTTTATTCTGGGTACGACGGAGTATATTATTGTTGGTTTACTCTCTGAAATATCCTCAAGCCTCGGAGTTACGCTTGCGACAGCCGGGGGATTGGTATCTGGCTTCGCGATTTCTTATGCCATTGGCACACCAATTATGATGTCCTTGTGCAGCCGTGTTCCGAAACGGATTACGATTCTTGTATCACTTGTATTGATTTTACTGCTAAATTTGTGGAGTGCTGTAACTGGAACTTACAGTATGCTGCTGGTGACTAGAATAGTTACTGCCATACTATGTGGCTTTGTTCTTTCTGTAGCCATTACGGTAGCGAATGAAGCGGTTGATCAGGAGAAGAGAGGCAAAGCGATTGCTACAATTTTGAGTGGTTTTGCTATTGCGAATGTTTTTGGTGTGCCGATCGGTACTTTCGTCGGGCAGTTTTTTAATTGGCCAGCAGCGTTTGTTCTGAATGGGATATTAGCTGGAGTTGCCATAGTCCTAAATTATATCTATATTCCACGCCAATTACCGAAACCTGTGCCTAGCTCACTCAAGGATCAGATCGGATTGCTCACAAACGGCCGCATTATTCTTGCATTTCTCATTCCGGTTACGGCAGTGGGAGCCGTATTTGTGATGTATACTTACATTACACCTATTCTGGAGCAAGTCATGAATGTTCCTAAAAGCTCGGTTAGCGGTGTGCTGTTTGTATACGGAATTGCCACGATTGTCAGCAACTGGATTGGTGGCAAGGTTGCGACCGGGAATGCGGTTAGTAAGCTGAGATTCGTGTTCCTTATCCAAGCTGTGGTCTATGTTATCTTTAGTATGACCGCATCTGTTTCCATTCTTGGAATGATTGTGCTAATGGCTCTAGCCATGATGTCGAGTATTGTGAGCGCCCCTGCACAGCTCTATTTGATTGACTTAGCTAAGCAGTTCTCACCAAAAACGAAGGATCTTGCTGCCTCATTGAATCCAGTAGCCTCAAACCTGGGAATTGCAGGCGGGTCCGCGATCGGTGGAGTGGTTGCCGGGCATGGAGGATTAATCTCTCTTCCTGTAGCTGCTGCCATCCTGGCGATATTGGCCTGTGTGATTACGTTGATATGTTATAAGATGGATCATCAAAGCCAAGCAGCGGTCATCACTCAGCATCATAACTTAACCTAATGAGATGATATAAGATATCCCGGCTTCATACGAGTTCATTGAACTTGTGTGAAGCTTTTTTATAACAATAAGCTGCAAAGCGTTGACTTCCTATAGATTCAGTGCTAAACTTATCTTAAATTAAAGATAATTAAAGTAAAGATAAAAAGTCTCGGTGGTATCCGCTAAGGAGCTTGCCCAGTAGAAAAGATCTTTTTTTAAGTGATATCTTAACATTAAGATAATTAAACTAAACCTTCTTATTCTTGGGAATTATATTACGAGTCAAAATCAACTAAACATTAGGAGTGTATAACAATGAGAAACTTAAAAGGGATTCACCACGTTACAGCCATCACAAGCAGCGCAGAGAAAAATTACGAGTTTTTTACTTACGTATTAGGTATGCGTCTAGTGAAGAAAACAGTCAATCAAGATGATATTCAGACGTATCATTTGTTTTTTGCAGATGATAAGGGCAGCGCCGGAACAGATATGACCTTCTTTGATTTTCCTAACATCCCTAAAGGGGTTCATGGAACTAACGAGATTGCGAAAACATCCTTCCGGGTACCAACAGATGCTGCATTAGACTACTGGGTTAAGCGTTTTGATCGGCTTGCAGTGAAGCATACCGGCATTAAAGAGCAATTCGGCAAAAAGACATTATCCTTCGTAGATTTTGATGATCAGCAGTATCAACTTATTTCAGATGAATTGAATAAAGGTGTCATATCAGGTACACCGTGGCAAAAAGGACCTATCCCTTTGGAGTATGCAATAACTGGCTTGGGACCGATCTTTGTACGAATTGCTGATTTCAACTACTTCAAAGAAGTATTGGAGAAAGTGATGTTGTTTAAAGAAATTGCTCAGGAAGAGACATATCATTTATTTGAAGTTGGCGAAGGCGGAAACGGTGCACAAATTATTGTAGAGCATAATGAGTTCTTACCGAATTCACGCCAAGGTTTTGGGACTGTTCACCATGCTGCATTCCGTGTAGAGGATCGTGCGATGCTGGACGAGTGGACAGAGCGTTTTGAAGGCTTTGGATTCCAAACTTCAGGATATGTAGATCGTCACTTCTTCGAGTCGTTGTATACACGTGTTGCACCACAAATATTGTTTGAGCTTGCGACTGATGGGCCTGTATTTATGGGAGATGAGGAATATGAAACCGTTGGCGAGAAGCTTTCATTGCCACCTTTCTTGGAACCTAAACGTGAGCAAATTGAGAAGTTAGTCCGTCCTATTGATACCGTTAGAAGTACGATCGACTTCGTGAAAGAGTGAAGAAGGAGCTGAGGAGATTGATTTCAATTGATCCCAAGCACAACAGTGAGCGGGAAAATTATAAATTATTGATTGGCACTATTATTCCTAGACCTATAGCCTTTGTCACAACACAATCAGAAGTGGGTCTCTTAAATGGTGCACCGTTTAGCTATTTTAATATCGTTTCGTCTAATCCTCCGATGGTTTCATTAGCTATTCAAAGACCAGCAGGGCGTTTAAAAGATACGTCCCGTAATATTTACGATAATCAACAGTTTGTTGTGCATATTGTAGATGAGGAGAATGTTGCGAAGATCAATCAGACTGCAGCCACATTACCTGCTTCTGAAAGTGAAATTGAATTGGCGAATCTTACACCGATTGAAAGTACAAGTGTAGCTGTGCCTGGCGTTTTGGAAGCGAAGGTGCGGATGGAGTGCAAGCTTGTTCAAGCAATTCCGCTAGGGGGCGAAGAACCCGGGAGTGATTTGTTTATTGGCGAAATTGTTCAATTCCATATCGATGAATCGATCTATCAGGAGGGGCGCATTGACCCGAGAGTTCTAAACGCTGTGAGCCGCTTGGCGGGAAATAATTACGCAACCCTTGGAGAGATTTTTACCATAGATAGGCCGGAATAGGCAACTTTAGAATAGACCTGCTAGTAAGCAATGAAGCCTACTTAGCAGGTCTTTTTGTGTACCGCAGCTACAGCTCGTCCGCAATCCCCAACAAAGCAATCCCTAGAATCACAACGATAATAACGGCATATTGTGCCTTGCTTAGTTTTTCTTTGAGGAAGATGCGCGATAATATTACGGAAAAAATGCTGTATGAAGCAATAAGTGGTGCCGCGATAATGGCGTTGCTGGACATAGCAAATACGTAGAAGAATTGTCCGGTCGTTTCCAGAATGGCTGCGAAGCCCTTATCCCGTTCTTTAAATAGGTTGAACTTTACCTTTTTTAAAAATTTCAGGTATGTAAAAGACAAGATGGCACATATAAAGAAGGTGTATTCATACGCGAGCAGAGCTGCTTTTTCGCTAATCAGGCTGAGTTCATCCAAATAAATAGCATCGGCAAAGGTGCCAAGTCCATCGATTAGGCAGTATAGGATTGGAAAAATGATGGCGATCACACCAATCTGATATTTTTTATCAATCTGTGCGGCACTTTTTTGAAGCGCTTGGTGTTCTGCTTTCTTTTCCAAGATGGCGATCCCGATAATGCCTAAGGTGATAACGGCAACACCAACGATTTCAAGCGCCCCTAGCTCATGGGTGAAAAAGATAAATAATAATATCGTCGTTACAGCGCCTGATGAATTTTGTACGGGGGAGGCAATGGATAACTCAATATATCTAAGTCCAATATAACCGACTGCCATCGACAGGATATAGAGTGCAGACACAGGGAAATATCGGATTAAGTCTATAGGATCAAAAGTTAATCCTTGAATGAGCATATAAGCTGTCGCGTGAATACCCATGACTATGCCCACGATAATGACAATCTTAATATGGCTATACCGATCCTGACTATCGGTCCCCTTTTTATAAAATAAGTCAGCCCCTCCCCAAGCGAAGGCCGTTAATAATGCAAACATAAACCACATGATCATTGCTCCTTGATGTAATTTAAAATCCCCGCCGATTATACCAGATTAGATTCTACACAGGGTGCTCATTTCGTCACACATAAAAAATACACCCTCTAGAAGCGACCGGACAAACCATAGGTTTATCGAAAGTCTATTCTAAAGGGTGTACTTCATAACATAACAGAGGGGGAAGGCGTTCTATCTTAACGTAGAGTTTTCAATGCGCCACTCCAAGCCAAGACTTGATCCAGCATCCCATTAAGATTGGTAAGATGAAGATCCGCTGGTTTAAACACAGTTCCGTTCTCGAAATCAGTGAACAGTGACAACGCAGGGTGTACACGAACGTCTGCTACAGATAGTTCTCCCAAAATTCCACGTAGATGTTCAGCTGCACGAGCGCCGCCTACAGAACCATAACTTACGATACCTGCTGCTTTATTATTCCAAGCTTCACGGGCATAATCGAGCGCATTTTTCAGTGATGCAGAAATACTGTGGTTATATTCTTGTACGATAAATACGAAACCGTCTAGCGTAGCAAGTTTAGTGTTCCAAGCTGTTGCTTGTTCAGTTGCATCAGCCTCACCCAATAGTGGAAGCTTGAAGTCTGCAATATCTATGATCTCATAATTAGCATCCCCGCGTGCATCCGCAATCTTTTTAACCCATTCTCCTACTTGCGGGCTTAAACGACCTTGACGAGTACTTCCGAGAATAATACCGATGTTTAATTTTGACATTGTTTGTTCCTCCTCAATTTTTGTTCTACCAAATAGTTTGTCTAGAAATCCCATGAAGTACACAACCTTTAAAAATTATTTATCTCAAGAGTAGTAAACTCTGGTTGTCTTTAAGTTAAGTATCTTTAAGATGAGATAATAATACCGCACATAGTGTGCTTTGTCAAGCAACTTTATAATAGTTAGTTCATGGTTTTGCTTCACCTTTACAAAATTAGTTGTTAGGAATATAATTGTTTAAGCAACTATTAAAACAGTGTTAATTGAGAAGGGATACGATCATGACGACAAAGCATAACCAATCCGAGCTTACTTTAGGATTTATGATGGGCACGACTTATCGTAAATTAAGCATGTTATTTCAAAGTGGGCTGAAAGAACATGATATAACACCGGAGCAATGGTCAGTCCTTTTTCATATTGACAGAACGGAAGGTCTGATTCAGAAGGATATCGCTAAGCGCTCTGGTAAGGATAAGCCAACTACAACGCGAATTCTGGATCATTTAGAAGGAAAGGGACTGATCTACAAAAGAACCGGCGAGAACGATCGGCGTTCTTTTAAAGTCTATATTACGGAAAAAGGAAGGTCTCTGGTGAAGGAAACCGTTCCTATTGAAGATAAAGTAACAGAAGAGATTATGAACTGTATTTCTAGTAAGGAATATGAGTTGCTCATGGAATTGCTGCTAAGAATAAACAATCATGTAGATCAAATAACAGATGGAGAGTAGGAAGGCAAGTTATGTTAGAACAACAAGAACTACGTACGAAATTATGGACCAAATCTTTTATTGCTTTAACGATTAGTGCTTTATTTTTATTTATGAATTTACAGATGTTGTTATCTTCATTTCCGTCTTACGTAAAAAGCGAATTTCAGGCCGGAGATATTATGGTCAGCCTCGTTACCAGCGTCTTTGCATTAACTGCGATCGCTTCACGTTTTATGACCGCTTTTCTGATGCGGAAGGTTAGCCGCAATGTATTATTATATATTGGCTTAGCAATTGCCGCCGCTATAACCGGCCTTTATGTGGTAGCAGATTCCATTGGCTCACTGCTGCTGATGCGTGTGGGCTATGGGATTGGGTTCGGGATTGCCAGCACGATTATTCCAACGATTGTTTCGCAGATTATTCCGAGCAAAAGAATGGGTGAAGGGATAGGTTATTTCGGGTTATCTACCAGCCTGGCGATGTCGATCGGTCCAATGATTGGCTTGAATGTGATGAAGCATTCGGGATTTGGAACACTGTCTATGATTGGTATGATAACCTTGCTTCTTGCCTTTCCAGTGCTTTTATTTTCTCGTTCACTTCCAGCGCAACGGAAAAAGCAGCCGGCCCCTAATCAAAGCGAATCCACCAAACCTCTCAAGGTTCCGTTTAATACACAGTTAGTATTGCCCGCCATTCTAAATGTCATGTTGGCAATTACCTACGGGGGATTGCTAAGCTTTATCGCTTTATTCGGCGAATCAGTTCATCTGGAGCAAGTGGGTCTGTTCTTTTTATTTAATGCGGTTACGATCATCATTATAAGACCTATCTCCGGCAGATTATTTGATAAAAGAGGACCAGCTTCTGTCCTAATCCCGGCGGCGGTTTGCGTCGTTGCAAGCTTAACTGTGCTTTCTTATACGACATCTATGCCAATGCTTATCGTTTCTGCACTGCTATATGGACTTGGCTTCGGTGCTATTCAGCCAACTCTCCAGGCTTGGATGCTTCGTACCTCAACACCTGCACAGTATGGTATGGCTAACAGTATGTTTTATAACTCAACGGATTTAGGCGTAGCCAGCGGAGCTATTATTCTTGGGGCAATCTCGGCAGCAACCGATTATGGGATAATGTATCGTTATTCGGCTGGGTTTATGGTGTTGTTCCTTATCGTGTATGTGGGGATTCAGATTAACAAGGCTAGAGTGAATCCTTCAACCTTAAGTCAATAAGGGTTCGGAGATTAAGCCAATCTTTATCTACTATTCATATTATTTTAAGCTAAGGGGGTTATAGTAATCACATAACCCCCTTATAATATAGACTTTGACCCTGCCGGACGTTGGCAGGGTCCTTTTTTTGTGTATGAAGAGAAGAAGTACATTATGTCGATGCACTTTTCTGGCAGGATGGATTATGCTTAGAAGAATAGGAATCGAAGGGGGAGAGATTTGCGGATGAATATGACATGGAACTTAGATAGTTTATATCCTTCCTTTGAATCGGAGCAGTTAAAAAGGGATCGCAAGCTACTGGGCCAGCATGTACAAGATTTAAAGCGGTGGGCTGAGCACCATTTGAATGTAAAAGACGTTACAGCCATGCCTGTGGAGGGCTTTTTAAGAATTTATAATGATTATAAAAGCAAATATGTATGCTTGTTAGCTTATGCAGAGTTAACACTCAGCGCAGATCGTGGCTGCGAGGAAGCCATGAATCTTGCTGATGATATTGAGGAGGCCAATTCAGAAATCATTGGGGTAGTTGTGGCTTTTAAGCGCTGGTTTAGCACTTGTGATCATATGGATGAGCTTATCGTTAGCTCCCCTTATCTAATGGAGCATCAATTTTATTTGCGAGAACTCCTGTTACAATCCCGCTATGAGTTAAGCGAAGAACTTGAAATGGCTATAGCCAAAATGCAGAGTACAGGATCCAAAGCATGGAGCAGACTGTATATGGAGAGGACTTCAAGTACACTTGCAGATTTAGTGGTGGATGGGGAAACTAGACAAGTGACGCTTGCGGAGCTAAGAAGTATGGCTTATGAGAATAATGCCAGCTTAAGAAAAGCTGCTTATGAAGCAGAGGCAGAAGCCTGTAGTCTTATTGCTGAGGTCTGCGCAGCCAGCTTAAATGGCATTAGTGGTGAGGCGCTGACGATTTATGGCATGCGGGGTTATCAATCTTCGCTGGAAAAAGTGTTAATCGCTTCGAGAATGGACAGTGAGACTTTAGCCGCTATGCTCACTGCTCTTCGGGAGAGCCTGCCAGCCTTTCATACCTATTATCAAAAGAAAGCCGAGCTGCTGGGACATCCGGCAAAGCTGCCTTTTTACGATATTTTTGCACCAGTCGGTGTAGAAAACGGGAAAATTACATACGCTAACGCCAAAGATACAATCATCTCGAGCTTCGCAACCTTTAGTGAGGAACTGGCTTGTTTTGCTCAGAAGGCTTTTGATCAGCAATGGATTGATGCAGAACCTAGATCAGGCAAAGGGGGTTATGGACTTTGCATCGATATTTTTCCGATTGGCGAGAGCAGAATTATGACCCAGTTCACCGGAAATGCCATAGATATTAGTATCCTTGCCCATGAGCTCGGCCATGCCTATCATAGCTCCTGTCTGGCTAATGAAACGATGCTGAATACGGATTACCCGATTCCGATTGCTGAAACGGCTTCGATTTTTTGTGAGACGATAGTGAACCATGCCATAATTACAAATTCAACGGAGAAGGAAGCTCTGCTTATTCTGGAGAGAAGTATTTCTGATGCCGGTTATTATCTTGTAGACTTTTATGCCCGTTATTTATTTGAGATCAAATTATATGAGAGAAGAGCATTAGGCCCGCTGTCTGTTCAAGCGCTAAATGAATTGATGATTGCCTGTATGGTGGAAGCCTATGGTGAGGGCATTGACCCGGGTACAATCCATCCGTACATGTGGATGAACAAAGCTGGATATTTTATGGCTAGTAATGAATTTTTGAATTTCCCGTATTCCTTTGGTTTGTTATTCTCTAAAGGACTGTACGCGGAATATTTAAAGAGGGGCGAAGAGTTCGCCCCTAAGTATCGCCAGTTCCTTAGGGATACCAGCAAACATAATATTGTTGATGTAGCAAAAACAATGGATCTAGATGTTCACTCCGTCGACTTCTGGAGAAGTGCGTTGAAGCTGATAGAGAGCGACATTGAGGTGTTCATCGCTAAAGCCTAAACAACTCTCCAATTATGGTCACAGGTAGCTTCAATTTGGCCATGCTTTTCAATGTAGTCCGTGACAATTTCAGATATGTCGATCATAATTTCTTGAACAATCGGCTTACCCTTATACATCTCATAATCTCCGCCACCACTGGCTCTATAATTGTTCATAACAACCTCATATTCTTTAGAGTCCTCTATAGGCTGTCCTCGGTACAGCAGATGGAGGACTCTTTCGCCTGCAGGTCTAGCGGTATCAAGCTCGTATTGTATTCCTTCCCACATATCATAATTGTAATGCTGCGGTTTAGGCTCGATATAGGCGGGGTTAACGACTATTATTCCGTTCTCGTCTTGTTGGAAATAGTTAGCGGTTTGTTCTAAGGCCTCTCTAATATCTTGTCCTGTCAGTCTTAGGACGGTTAAGGTGTTGGGATATATGAAGTTGGATAAAATGTCTCTGCGTGTGATGGTATCGCTGAAACCCTTACAATCGTTACTGAGTAAGGCTGCTGTAGAAATATCTACGCCAGTAGCTTCCATTTGTACCTTATTCATAAATTCTATAAAAGGGTGGTCAGCTAAGCGGCATTCATCAGCACTGGAAATAGACAGATCCCCGATAACCGTTCCTATTCTCTTATCCAGCCAGGTTTGTGTTTCTGATTCAAGAGTACTGTTCAGCTCTAGGATTATATCATCTGCAGCTGTTGTCTCATTAACGTTAAGGAGCTCGGCATGTTTACGCTGAATCTTCCAGTGTGTATTTTCTTTTTGGAAAATAACCGAAATTTTACCGAGGGAAAGTCCATTACAACCAGGTTGTATGATTGTAACACCGTTCAACTCCCCAGCTATGGAGCGGTGCTGATGTCCGGTAATTAGCACATCTATGCCCTCTACCTCTGTACACATGGCGTAGGCTTGATTCTCCCCCGTTAGTCTCTCTACAGGTTCTCCACTGCTTAGATCGCGTTCGAATCCGCCGTGGTAAGCTACAACAAGCAGATCAGGCTGCTCTTCTGCCCGTATAATGGCACACCAATGCTTTACAGTCTCTAGCGAATCCTCAAATTGAAGCCCTTCAATATGGCTAGGGTTTTCCCAGTGGGGGATGTAATGCGTTGTAACCCCTAGAACGGCTACTTTGATTTTATCTACCCATTTGATGATATAGGGTTTACCAAAGGCGGGTTGATTTGTCGTGTTATCTATAATTCCAGCTGATAACCAAGGAAAGCGGGAATCCTGAACGGCTTTATTCAGCAGAGTTTTGCCAAAATTGAATTCATGGTTGCCAATAATTGCAGCGTCATATTTCAATTCATTTAGTGCAGCTATGCCCGGATTCAGCTCATTACTATAATGTGTAGCTGCATAATAAGTTAACGGTGTGCCTTGAATAAGATCGCCGTTATCTATAAGGATCAGCTCAGGAGTATGGGATCTTTCTTGTTTAATGAGGGTAGCAATTGTTGCTAAGCCTGCTGGTCGTTTCTCCCCCGTGCGGTAATCGACGGGCCCAAAATGTCCATGTAGATCACTTGTTACGAGGATTTCACAGGTTATTGAATTCTCTTTATTCATAGGTAGCCCCTCCTGATAATAAGTTCAGACCTCATTCTAGCAGATAATTGGCTAACTTTAAGAGATTGGAATAAATTTTACATATATTTGATGCTTGGTTGCTATTGATTTAATAAAACACATCTATAGTTTAGAAGTACTCAAAAATAAAAATAGAAAACAGTGGAGGTCTTTCGTTTGAGAAAAATCAGTAAATTCGTATTGCCGCTAATGATGTCTATTACATTGCTTAGTGGTTGTGGCGCTAACAACACTACAAATAATGCAAACCAAGGATCGACGGACGGGGCAAATGCACCGAAGGAAACGGCAGCTCCTGTAGCAGAGGGTTATGTTCCAGAGAAGCTTACTGTACAATTTGTTCCTTCTCAAAATGCAGATACGCTCGAAGCTAAAGCGAAACCTCTTGAAAAATTACTGGGTGACAAGCTCGGTATTCCTGTAGAAGTAAGTGTCTCTACTGATTACAACACCGTTATCGAAGCTATGGCCTCTAAAAAAGTGGATGTAGGTTTCCTTCCTCCAACTGCTTACGTGTTAGCTAAAGAAAAAGGAGCAGCTGAGGTTATTCTTCAGGCTCAACGTTTTGGTGTAAATGATGAAACCGGTGGTCCAACAGATGAATTAGCGGATTTCTATAAATCTATGATTATCGTCAAGAAAGATTCTGCGATCAAATCGGTTGCCGATTTGAAAGGTAAAAAAATTGCCTATCAAAACGTTACATCCTCTGCAGGATTTGTATGGCCGGCTGCAACGCTTATGGATGCGGGACTTGATCCGCTGAAGGATGTACAAGCCATTACGGTTAAAGGTCATGATCAAGGCGTGCTTGCTGTGCTGAATGGTGACGTAGATGCAGCAGCTATTTTCCAAGATGCCCGGAACACGGTCGTTAAGGATTATCCAGAAGTATTTGAAGATACTCAAGTTCTCGCCTTTACTGATAAAATTCCTAACGATACGATTTCGGTCCGTTCAGATATGAATAAAGAATGGATTGAAAAAATCCAGCAGGCATTCATTGATATCGCAGCTGACACAGAAGGCCATGAGATTATCAAAGACATTTACTCTCATGAAGGTTATGTGAAATCACAAGACAGCAACTTTGACATTGTTCGCGAATACAACAGTAAAGTAAAAACAGAGTAGAACAGGCCGTTCAAGGATACAACGATGTTGGTGTATAACAGGCATTAAGGATAGCCAGCTCCGGATTCCCCCCCGGATCTGGCTATCTCTTTTATACGAATATACGAAAACACATAAAGGGATGATTTCATGATAGAGCTTCGTAATGTATCCAAAACGTATCTAAACGGAACCAAAGGATTAAACAACATTAACCTGACCATTCCAGCCGGAGAATTTGTAGCTATTGTTGGTCTTTCGGGAGCAGGGAAGTCGACCTTGCTGCGTTCCATTAACCGGCTTCATGATATTTCCGAAGGTAATATTCTTATTAACGGGAAGTCCATTACGAATGCAAAAGGAAGCCGGCTACGAATGATCCGTAGGAATATCGGAATGATCTTCCAAAGCTTCAACTTAGTGAAACGTACGACTGTGCTTCGTAATGTTTTGGCAGGACGGGTGGGCTATCATTCCACACTGCGGACGATACTTGGCAGATTCCCACAAAAGGATATCGATTTAGCCTTCGAATCCCTTGATCGGGTAAATATCGCCGAGAAGGCCTATACACGTGCAGATCAGCTATCTGGAGGTCAGCAGCAACGTGTAGCTATTGCCCGTGTTCTTGCGCAGGAGGCACAGATTATCCTCGCAGATGAACCTGTAGCTTCACTAGATCCGCTCACAACCAAGCAGGTTATGGATGATCTAAAGAAGATTAATATGGAACTCGGGATTACGACCATTGTGAATTTGCATTTTATTGATCTGGCTAGAGAATACGCTACCCGGATTATCGGGCTCCGGGCAGGAGAGGTTGTCTTCGATGGTCCTGTATCAGAGGCAACCGATGAGAGGTTTGCGGAGATTTACGGCAGACCGATTCATCAGGATGAGTTGTTGGGTGAGCCTGTACTCGGAGGCGTGTGAGATGAGTGTGAATGCAGAGAAGCTACATCCCAAACCGCCAAGAAAGATAAAACATTATTTTACAGCCATTATATTAGTAGTATTACTGTGGAGAAGTGCTGTCTTAACCGATTCATCCTTCGGAGAGCTGATTTCCGGTCTGCCGAATATGCTTGATTTGCTTAAGGAAATGTTTCCCCCGAACTGGGGGTATTTTGACAACATTATAGATGCGATGCTGGAGACGATCCGGATGGCGCTGGTTGGCACAACGTTTGGTGCCATTCTTGCGGTTCCGGTTGCGCTGTTGTGTGCAAGCAATATTACGCAAAGCCGTTGGCTTCATTATCCGGTCCGTATGCTGCTGAACCTGATCCGCACGATTCCCGATCTGCTGTTGGCTTCTATCTTTGTGGCTATTTTCGGCCTCGGTGCGCTTCCTGGGATATTTGCTTTGACGATATTTTCGTTGGGGCTGATCGCCAAGCTTACCTATGAAACGATGGAGACGATTGATCAAGGACCTTTGGAAGCAATGACTTCAGTGGGGGCTAATAAGATTCAACGCATTATGTTCGGAGTCATTCCACAGGTACAGGCTCATTTTATGTCTTATGTCCTATATGCCTTCGAGATTAATGTTCGTGCTGCGGCGGTTTTAGGTCTGGTAGGAGCGGGTGGGATCGGCCACTATTATGAAGTCACCCTAGGCTTTTTGGAATACGATAAGACTTGCACCATCATCTTGTTCACATTAGCAGTAGTACTGATTATTGATTATGTGAGCACTAAGCTGCGGGAGAAATTAATATGAGTAAATCATGGAATACCCTTGTCCCTAAACCCCGTAAAAATCGTTTTCGTTGGCTGATTTATGTAGCCCTAGCCGCGTTATATATTTGGGCTTTTTCGGGAGTGCCGTTTAATGGATTCAAAGAAACCGCCGGGATCATTACTAAAGCAATTTTTGCCGGGATATTCTCACCTGACTGGGCCTTCGTTTATTTACCAGATGGGGAGGATCTCCTGCGGGGATTGCTCGAGACGTTAGCTATTTCAATCCTAGGCACTTTTATCTCGACCTTTTTATGTATTCCTTTTGCATTTTGGGCTGCAGTTAACATGAGCAAGGGAAAGGTAATTTCAGGTTCCGGCAAGCTGATGTTGAGCTTTATACGAACCTTCCCTGAGATTATTATGGCTTTGTTATTCATCAAGGCTGTTGGACCGGGTTCTTTTGCAGGTGTGCTGGCTCTGGGACTACATTCGGTGGGCATGCTCGGCAAATTGTTCGCGGATGAGATTGAGAATATCGACAACGGTCCACTCGAAGCTTTAATTTCTTCTGGCGCCAGCCGCATGCAGGTATTGTGGTTTGCAGTGTTACCGCAGGTGCTGCCGGGATTCTTATCCTATACCTTATATAGATTCGAAATTAACGTTCGTTCGGCTACGATTTTAGGTGTGATTGGAGCAGGGGGGATCGGCACACCGTTAATCTTCGCGCTCAGTTCACGGAATTGGGACCGCGTGGGGATTATACTGCTAGGTATCATCGCGATGATCACAATTATTGATTTGATTTCCGGCAAGATCCGGAAGAAGCTGGTGTAACCGAGTTGCATAATGATATGTGAGACAAAGACCTCCTTAGGGTATGAAGTGCACCCCTTAGAATAGACATTGGATAAAACCCCTGGTTTGTCCGATGAAATTCTAGGGGGTGTATTTTTATGGCGATTAAAGGACAGAAGTTTAAATCATACTCGGATGAAATCAAAAAGGAGGCTATTCGATTACATGTCGAGGAAAAATGGACTTATCGTAAGATTACGGAGCATTTTCAGTTTCAAGACCAAGGGCGAGTAAAGAAATGGATAAGAGATACCGAGAGCTAGGGGAATTTGGGCTACTAGATCAACGAGGGCGTCGTGAAGAATATATCGATCAAGATAGATATGTTCAAAAGCTCAAACGAGACAATGAAATGCTAAAAAAGTGTTTGGAAATCTGGATGCAGGAGGTGAAACGTGCAAATATAGAGTCATTGAGAGCGCAGCAAAAGAATATGCCGTTAGCGACTTATGTAAACTCTTTAGGGTCTCCAGAAGTGGATACTACGCTTTCTTGAAATGTAAAGGAGTAGAACGGGATCAGGCGGCGAAAGAACTCATTCAGAAGGTGTATGAACGGTATAACGGCATCTACGGTTATCGCCAAATTCAATTGTTCCTGCTACAAGACCACGGAGTTTGGATGAATCATAAGAAGGTACTCAGAATCATGCAGGATCTAGGCATCCGTTCGAGGATCCGCGGAAAGCATCGTTGTAATTATGCTTCTTCCGAAGGAGATCGTGTGGCGAAAAATATATTGAAACGGGATTTCAAAACGGATGCTCCCAACCAAAAATGGGTGACAGACATTACGCAATATCGCGTAGGCGAAAAGTGGCTCTATCTCTCTGCTATTATAGATTTATTCAACAACGAAATTATTGCTTATCAAATGAGCGCTAGGAACGACAATAAACTGGTTCTCCGAACCTTTCAGCAAGCGTGGTCTCAGCAAAAAGACGTGACTGGACTGATCGTTCACAGCGATCAGGGATTCCAATACACATCTCATGCATACCACGACATGCTGCCAAAGGTTGGCGCCCGAATCAGCATGTCTCGCCGAGGCAATTGTTATGACAACGCCTCTATGGAGAGCTTCTTCTCACATCTCAAAACGGAAGGACTCTATCCTTATGATATCCGAAATATGGATGAGGCACAAAGAAAAATTGAAGATTACATTCGATTTTATAACCAACATCGGCCACAACGAAGGTTAAATAAGCTGCCCCCGGTAGAATACCGGAAGCAGCATATAGTCTAGGGTCTTTTTTCAGTGTCTATAAAATGGGGTCTTGATCAACCTAGGGGATATGATCCATACTATATTGGACCATTCGAAAATGTATGAAAAAGTAATAATTATTTTTTCTGAAACATATGTTGGTCTATCCGACTTGTACCAAAGGAGTTGAAGGTTTGGAATCTGCGCTTATTGGCAGCTTTGTATCGGCAATGGCTACCGTTCTTGGAGCATTTCCGATCCTGTTCGTGAAGAGGTTATCCGAGAAGTGGAAAGATATCCTCGTAGCCTTCACTGCGGGGATTATGGTGTCCGCCTCCACGTTTGGACTCATGCCGCAATCGATCAAAGAATCGGGGATTATCGCTTTAACCTTGGGCTTGATTACCGGAGTGCTGCTGCTTGATTTAATTGAAAATAACATCCCACATATCGATGTGGAGAATAAGCCCGGTTATACTAATATGGATTCAAAAGCGCTGCTTGTTATGATTGCGCTGTTCATCCACAACATACCAGAAGGCCTCAGTACAGGTTTCAGTTATGCCAGCGAACAGGCCAGTTTAGGTCCTACCGTGGCGATTGCCATTGGCGCACAGAATATGCCGGAAGGTTTGATTCTTGCAGTCTTTCTAATGAATTCGCGAACAAGCAAGCTAAAAGCCTTAGGAATCGTTACGCTTACCGGTTTGATGGAGATGGTATCTGCGGTGATCGGGTATTTTACTGCCAGTTACCTGCATAATGTTGTGGGTTATGGTCTCGCTTTTGCAGCCGGAGCTATGCTCTTTATCGTCTACAAGGAGCTGATTCCGGAGAGTCATGGCCATGGTTATGAGCGTCCTTCGACGTATTCGTTTATTTTTGGATTATTGATCATGGTGTACATCACGCAGATTTTTGGGTGAGCAAATAGAACTCTAATCTATAAAAAAGAAGACCAATGAAATGCCAGAGCAGCTTTAAGCTGCCTGACCTCATTGGTCTTTGTCTTGTTATAACTAAGCATTATCCCCGCAGAATTGCCTCAATTTGCTCTAGCTCTTCAGCGCTAAGCTCTGGGGCATTTAAGGAAGCGACGGCATCTTCAATCTGGCTTACCTTACTTGCGCCGATCAATGCAGAAGTTACTTTGCCTCCACGGAGTACCCAAGATAACGCTAGCTGAGACATTTTTTGTCCACGTGCAGCAGCAATCTCGTTCAGTTTGCGAACCTTGCCGATCGCCTCTTCGGTAATGGCATTCTCAGACAGGAATACACTTGGGCCAGCGGCACGGGAATCAGGAGCGATTCCGTTTAGATAGCGATCGGTCAGTATGCCACCTTGTAGCGGGGAGAACACAATGGAGCCGATGCCTTCTTCAGACAATACATCCTGCAAGCCATCCTCAATCCAGCGGGACATCATGGAATAGTTTGGCTGATGAATCAGGCATGGCGTGCCAAGTCGACGCAGAATTTGTGCCGCTTCGCGTGTTTGTTCAGGTCCGTAATTCGAAATCCCGACATAAAGCGCTTTACCTTGGCGTACCACGAGGTCCAGCGCAGCCATGGTTTCTTCCAGTGGTGTATTTGGATCTGGGCGGTGGTGATAAAAAATATCAACATAATCCAGTCCCATACGTTTTAAGCTTTGATCTAGGCTGGAGACGAGATATTTTTTGGAGCCCCATTCACCATAAGGACCAGCCCACATATAATATCCAGCTTTAGTCGAGATAACCATCTCATCACGATAAGGGGTCAGATCCTTTTTAAGAATTTGGCCAAAGCTTTCTTCGGCGGAGCCTGCGGGTGGACCGTAATTATTGGCAAGGTCAAAATGAGTGATTCCAAGATCAAAAGCTCTTCTTACCATGGCGCGGCCATTCTCAAATAAGTCGTTGCCGCCAAAGTTATGCCATAGACCAAGCGAGATCGCTGGCAGGAGTAGACCGCTCTTTCCGGTGCGATTATATTTCATATTGTCATATCTGGTAGCGCTTGCGTTATACATGATTTATTCCTCCTATAAACACTTATTACTTAGTAAGTTACGTCCTTATTGTAGCGAAAGATCGCGGACAAACGTATGTCAGCAAGGAAGGAGTTTATAGTACAATGTCATTTTCGAGATGACGGCTACGGTATTCTTTTGGCGAACAACCTTTCACCTTCTTGAACATCCGCGAAAAGAGTAAGGGGTCCTGATAGCCCACAGAACGTGAGATTTCACCAATCGTGCATAGGGTCTCTGTCAGCAGCTCGCACGCCTTAGCGATGCGAAAATTTAATAAATACTGCTGTGGTGGCATACCTATTGTCCGTTTGAACAAGGAGGATAAATATTTGCGATCCAGCTTGAGCGAAGAGGACATCATCTCAACCGAAATATTTTCACAATAATGTGTATGCAAAAAGTGCAGGCATTGCTCGACGTAAATACTTTTTTGACGTGGTAAAGGAAGTACATCTGGAACTGCTGGCACCGCTCGAAGTAACAGAGAGAAGAACTCATACATAATTGCTTTTAAAGGTAGATCCAGGCTGTCCGAAGCTTCAGCTGCTTGTGTCAGGAGCTCGTATAGTTTCGGCATAAGCTGTTCATCCATTGGAAAGATCGGGTGCTCAGGTGACAAGGCGGTTTTGGCTAAAATATAATCAACCTGCTCCCCGGTAAAAGCTACCCAAGAATAGGTCCATGGATTTGCTATGTCTGCTGTGTAGGCAGTTACGATATGCGGATAGGTGAGAAAAGCTTGTCCTGGTTTAAGATAATGGGTCTGTTCACCCACAGTAACTTCACCTGTTCCTGCATGGATAAAATGTATCTTATATACGTCACGAACCCCAGGTCCAAAAAAATGCCCGGGAAGACACTGCTCCCGCCCCCAGTAATGGAGATGCAGGTCGGGATTGCCTCGGAAGGGACGCTCAGAATTATAGTTAAATATCGCCATGGATGATTCCTTCTCTTTCTTTTATAGAGTTGATCTAGGGTAGTTGTACCCGCTTACTTTTATTATACAGCATATTTTAGAAGGAATATGAACTCGGAATTGTTGCGAATTTAAATATCGTAGTTTATCCTTGTCCAGTTTGGTTAAGTAAGCTATGAAGCTGAACGTATGAGCTAACTACATCAATAGGAGGTAATGGAGATGAATAAGAGAATAGTGGGTGTCTTTGCTGCCGAATACGAAGCTTCGCGAGCTATTGAGGAGTTGAAGCGTCAGGGCTGTAGGACAGAGGATATTTCGATTATCGCGAGAAATAAAGCGGATGAGGATACTCTTAGAGACGAGTCGGGAACCGTGGCCCCGGAAGGTATGGCTACTGGTGCAGCTACTGGTGGTCTGCTGGGTGGAGTAACGGGGCTGCTGATGGGAATTGGCGCCTTGGCTATTCCTGGTATTGGACCTATTATAGCAGCCGGACCTCTTGCGGCAACGTTGGCCGGAGCGGCGATAGGCGCAGGCAGTGGCGGTTTAGTCGGCGGACTTATTGGCCTTGGTATCCCTGAAGAGGAAGCAGAAAGCTACGATAACTACGTGGATGAAGGTCATATTCTAGTAATGGTGGATGTGGAAGGCGAGCAGAAGGAGCAAGAAGTGAAACAAATTTTCACAAAGTATAACAGCCTGAACGCAGAACGCTTTGAGAAAGTTGCTAATATAGATCCATTAGCGAGTGAGCGTATTGGAAATAAATAAGAAGCAATTAGCATTCAGTGTAAAAAAACAAAACAGGCTATCTCACTAGCAAAGGATACTGCTAGTGAGATAGCCTGTTTTTTGTGGTTTTATAGAGAGACAGCATTTTGTCTAACGGTCTGCGCAGCCGGTATTTCTTTTCCTGGCAGGAAATGAATGCTGCGGATATAGCGGATCGTCCGGCTCTGTGCCCGCATGATTACCGAATGTGTCTCCGCGCGTTCTTTGCCGATGAAACGGACACCGTTCAGGAATTCACCTGACGTTACACCCGTGGCGGCAAAGAGGACGTCGCCCGTGCCAACCATGTCTTCCATGTGTAGCACTCGCGTAGGATTGGCAATTCCCATGCGTACACAGCGCTGCAGCTCTATGGGTCCATCCGGGAGCAATCTGCCCTGCATTTCACCACCAAGGCATTTCAGTGCAGCGGCAGCAAGAACACCTTCCGGTGCTCCACCGGAACCCATATATAAATCGACATCGCTGTCTGGCAGTGCAGCCGCAATAGCGCCAGCGACATCTCCGTGACCAAGCAGCTTAATTCGTACCCCGGCTTCACGCAGGCTATTAATCAGCTGCTCATGCCGTTTGCGATCCAGCACCATTACGGTTAACTCGGAGAGGGATTTGCCAGTGTAATGGCAGGCTTTTTGCAGAGTGATCTCTACAGGGTCCTCGAGTCTAAGCTTACCTGCAAGCTCGGGCCCGCAGGCTAACTTCTCCATATAAATGTCCGGGGCATGCAGCAGGCTGCCTTTATCTGCTATAGCAATAACAGATTGCGCATTATGCAGGCCGCAGGCAACAACCTCAGTTCCTTCGAGTGGATCGACGGCTACATCGACAGAGGGACCTTTCTGGTTCCCGACTTTCTCACCAATATAGAGCATTGGAGCATCATCCATCTCTCCTTCACCAATCACAACAGTTCCGTCGATGGACACAGAATCGAACATGGAACGGATCGCAGTCGTGGCTGCATCATCTGCCGCATTTTTATCGCCCCGCCCAATCCAACGAGCCGAGGATAAAGCACCTAGTTCAGTTACCCGTACAATCTCAAGGGCCAGTTCGCGCTCCATTCTAATTCCCTCCAGTGCATTCTATATATTTTGTAAACTTAAATTTAGATATAACCCATAATAATACCAGCGGTTTCTTCTATAGCCTTGTCGGTAATATCAATTACAGGACAGCCCAGCTTGTTGAACAATGAAGCGGCGTATTCCATCTCTTCGGTGATCCGCTCCAGACTTGCATATTGGGAGCCTGTCGGTAATCCGAGAACCTTAAGCCGCTCAGAGCGGACCTTCAGCATGTACTCGGGTTTCATGGTTAATCCGATAAGCCGGTTCGGCGGCAAGCTTAATAGTTCTTGTGGAGGACCAATCTCCGGGATAATCGGATAGTTAACGACTTTTTTTCCTCTATGGGCTAAAAAGATGCTAAGCGGTGTCTTTGAAGTACGGGACATGCCCAGCAGAACGATATCGGCTTTGAGCATGGCACCCAGATCACGGCCGTCATCACAGGCGACGGTGAATTCTATAGCTTCTATGCGGCGGAAATAATTCTCGTCGAGCTGGTGGAGAAGACCCGGCCGCTGCTGAGGAGCATCGTCGAAGGTATCAATGAAGGCCTGCATCATAGGGCCCATGATATCAACGATCCGCAAATCAAGACGTACCGCTTCCTCGCGGATCATTTCTCTTAATTCTGGCTGCACTAATGTATAGGCGACAAAACCTTGATGCTGAGCTGCTTCTTCCATAAGCTTGCGTAGCTCGTCTTCATGCCTAATATTGCCGTATCTTTTAATGGTGACCTGCTGATTCTGAAATTGGTGAATAACGGCCTGCACGACAGCCTCTGCCGTATCTCCTATAGAATCCGAGCATATCGTTATTAAGTTGGAAGATTGCTCGATGCTCATGGGTTCCTCCTTATCCTTTGGCTTCAAGTTCGAGGAGAAGTTTGATGATGGAGGTTTTTGTTAAACGTCCTACCACATCCAGTTTTGTACCGCCGTCTTCAGCAGCGCTGGGAACAACCACCGGCAAACTGTCTACCTCGTGAAAAATCATCTTATGTGCAGCTTCAAGCACCGGCTCATCCGGTGAAGTTGTGACCACTTTGGGCTGGCGCGTCATAACCATGCTTACGGGCATGGAGACTGCACCGGGGTTGCCCAAGGTTACCTTTAGGAAATCCTTACGTGAAGCAACGCCCGTGAGTTTACCCTCTTCGTCACAGATAATAAGAGTGCCTACATCTTGTAGAAAAAGCGTAACTACGGCATCTTGAATAGTTGTGGTCTCACGGATAACTATAGGTACACTTTGAATTTCTTTGACCATCGTTTCCTGCAGCAGATAACCGCTTCCCTGACGACTGGATGATTTCAATCCTGGGAAGTACCCGACCTTCGGCTTGGCGTCGATATATTTGAGCATAACCAAAACAGACAGATCCGAGCGAATTGTAGGCCGGGTAAGATTCAAACTTTCGGCAATCTGTTCGCCGGTAATCGGAGCTCTTTTGTTAACGATATCGATAATCTCTATTTGACGTGATGTCAGTTCGATCACAATTCCCTCCACTTCCGATAAAAAAGGCATTCCTCTTTAGAAAAGAAGCGCCGTTAAGCGAATCCTCCTTTCATATATGAGTCATATTTAGCTGTGTTTAATTTAACTTGTTTATATAATACGCAATAGTGGTCATAAATGCAATATATAGTACGTCATATATTTGATTTTTTTAACGCAACAGTGTTTATCTTCTTTTTTTGCAGTAATTGCTTTAAAGCATCAGCATTCACTAGGATTGTTCCGGCAATGATGGTGAACACTCCGAGAATTGTAATCCAAGATACGGACTCATTGTAAAAGAAAAAGCCTACACCCACCGCAATCGGTGGAGAAATATAAAGCCAGGTAGAAGGAAACACTGGGTTGGTCTTAGCTACGAGCCAGTAGAACAAGGTATGGCCGACCATGGAGCCGATAACTGTGAGATAGAGCAGTGAACCTGCTGTCTCGAATGAGAAGAGAAATGCAGGATGTACTTTTTCCGTGGCAAAAGAAAGAATGAATAACAACGCACCGCCATACATCATTTGAGCCGCATTCAGCGCAATCGGTGAGACCTCGGGCATACTGTTAATTACTTTTTTGGAGTAAATCGCACCTACAGCATAGCAACACTCTCCAATTAGGACTACGGCGCAACCGATGAGCCACAGTGGTGAAATATCAACGGCGAGATTGGGGAGAACCAGCAGCAGTACGCCAGTGAAGCCGATGATGCAGCCATATAGGGAGATGGCGGGTGCTTTTTGCCGAAGAATAGAGGTTTGGAGCAGCAGGATCATGATCGGTCCAGTGGCAGAGAGTACAGCTGCAAGCCCTGAAGAAACATATTGTTCAGCCCAGTAGAGACCCGCGAAGGTGCCGAAGGTTAGAGCAGACCCGGTGAACAACATTTCTTTGCGCAACAGCAAGGAGAAGCTGGCTTTTCGTTTCCAGACCATCCATAGGAATAGAACAGCGCCCGCGACAAAAAATCTTAAGCCCGCTGAAAAAAAAGGAGGCGCACCGGCATCTACACCGATTTTGATAGCTAGAAAGGTCGTGCCGAAGATCAGACATACAAGTGCATAAGCAAATAAGATCATTTTGAAAGTCCCCTTTTGTGTGCTTTATAAAATATAAGAATTTATAAGCTGGCATTTTGTTAATCATATAGGGGAGTGGACAGAACAGATTACCTTGAGTAGAACAGATTAATTCAGAAATCGTGTACAATATGATTACTAGGTTGTTCGGAGAGGAGTTGGTCAGATGAAAAAAGTTGTAGGAGCGGAGCATAATCATCCCTTGTTTCGGCAGGTCTATGAATTTCTATTAAATCGCATGGAGCGAGGGGAGTGGGTCGCACATGATAAGCTTCCTTCTATACGGCTGCTGGCGGAGGAGCTTAAGGTACATCGACTGACCGTATTCAAAGCGTACAGACGGTTGACGGAGGATGGAAAGGTTTATGTAAAAGATAAATCAGGATATTACGTGGCACCCATAATCTCGCTTCCTGCTATTGAAGTAGGAGCCGCAGTATCGGCTTATGCGCTCACTAACCCGCTGTCTGATATTCAGAGAGTGCCAGTTAAGTATCAGTTCTCGCAGGCGCTGATTGATCCGGGGCTGCTGCCGAATCTTTTTCTATCTGACTATGTCAAAAAAGTGTTCGATCTATATCCCAAGGTAATGGGAACGTATGCCTCGGTCCAGGGGGATAACGAGCTGCGTGAGACGTTAAGCCACCATTTTCGGAAGCAACATCGGCTGCAGTTAACTTCGGAAGAACTGCTTATTACCTCGGGTGCGCAGCAGGCGATCAATCTGATTGCCCGGGTTGTACTTGGTCCTCTGGATACAGTGCTTGTGGAGCGGCCTACTTATAGTGTTGCTATGGATATTTTTCGCCGGGAGGGGGCACGGTTGGTTCCGGTAGAGATCACTCCGGAGGGATATGATCTGGAGGAAGTAGAAGCTTTGATGAAAAAGCATAAGCCGCGTATGTTCTACATTAATCCAACGCATCACAATCCAACTGGATACACGGTACCTGTGCAACAACGCAAGCTGTTGGTAGAACTAGCCGAACGTTATCGCTGTTTACTGGTGGAGGATGACCCGTTCCGCGATATGTATTTTGATGAGGAGCCGCCGCCGCCCTTTTTTGCTTATGATACGGAGGGGTGGGTGATCTATATCAGCAGCTTCAGTAAATATGTAGCCCCTGGCTTACGAATCTGTGCGGTGGCTTGCCGATATCCATTTATGGAGCGTCTAATCACGGCCAAATCACTCGCGGACAATGGCACTCCGCTGCTGAATCAAAAAATATTTCTACATTACTACACCTCCCCACGCTTGCAACAGCATCTCGGTAAGCTGCGCATTGCGCTTCAAGTGCATAAGGAAATCGTAGAAGAGGAGCTGGCGGGTACTGGCTGGGAATGGACGACTCCGCAAGGCGGATTAAATCTATGGGTGAAACTACCGGAGCATCTTACGATGGATCGACTGTTTGCTTCAAGTATGGCGCAGTCGATCGCTTTTGTTCCTGGGGAGTTATTTGATCCACTGGGGGAAATGAAGTCAAGGCTTCGCCTAAGTTATTCCTTTGCAAGCGAAGGGGTGCTACGCGAAGGAATACAGCGTTTGATTGGGATCGCGCACAGTTTGTGAGTGGGTACAGCAGGTATGGGGGATTAATGAAGAGGATATGAGGAGTTTAAGAAGATTAGGGGAATTAAAGAAGAGGATTAGAGGAATTAAAAAGAGGATTAGGGGAATTGCTCCCGGATAAACTTGTATCACTTGTTTGGGAATTCCTGTAACACTTTCCACGTTTGCTCCGTCTGTAAGGTAAAGAAGGGGGTTATCAAAGTGCGAAAGATCAATTTTCGAAAGATCAATTTCCGAAATTTCAATTTCCGAAGTCCAATGATGATATTTCTAGGTGTCCTATTAATATTTACGGCTTTGCTGACGGTGCGGCCCTCAGTCACTTACGCTTGTTCCTGTGTTATGCCTGCGGAGCCACTGGAAGCTCTTGAGAAAAGTACAGCTGTCTTTGTCGGGAAAGTAGTGGACATGAAGGAGCCGTCTCAGGGGAACATAATTTCTTCTGCTGATCCAGTAAAGGTAATCTTTGAGGTGGATTCCAGCTGGAAAGGGGTCGAGGGAAACCAAGTTACATTGACTACGGCTTTATCTTCTGCAAGCTGCGGCTTTGAGTTTGTGGAAGGGGAAAGTTACATTGTCTATGCTTATGCTAGAGACGGTGGAGACTCTGGTAATCTGGAGGCTAGTTTATGCAGTCGAACTAAGCGGCTAACCGCTGACTCAGTGGATCTAAAAGAGCTGGGGCCGGGTATTTCGGCAACGACGCCTACCGCTTCTCCGGAGGTAACCCCGAATAATTCACCGGAGTCAGGAGCTGGGAGTAATGAGCCTGATCAAACGGGTAATTCTGCTGGGGACAGTGATTCCTTTTCTCTTGTTAATGTGGGGATTAGTGGAATAATTATCGTTCTAGTAGCTATAGCTGGGGCTGTTCTATACCGTCGTAGAAATGATGGAACGCGCAAAAAATGACTCTAACTGTAGAGTCACGTCATGTAATGGTGAGATCAAAGTAGGCAGTAAGAGTATATAAGGTGTTGTGCTGAAATAAGCGGTCGCTCGGGATAACATCCGAGCGACCGCTTATTTGTTTGAGATGACCTTGAGTAACTGGTGGGCTTGTTGGTGGCTGCTGGTGCTGGTGGTTGTGCTGGTGCTGGTGCTGGTGGTTGTGCTGGTGGTTGTGCTGATGCTGGTGCTGATGCTGGTGCTGGTGCTGGTGCTGGTGCTGGTGCTGGTGCTGGTGCTAGTGCTCAATTGTAGCTCGGAACCATCTAGAATCAATAATTAGGGAAATCCTCCCTGATTTTATCGTGTTTTACTCAATATTAGCGATAATTGGGGAATTCCTCCCTAAAATTCTGCGGAAATTGCCCTTTTTTCCTAAAATCGGCTAATTATTAGGGAGAAATTCCGCAAAAAGTTCAATGTGTGCTTATAAAGTTCGATTATTAGGGAGAAATTCCGCAAAAAGTTCAACGTGCGCTTATGAAGTTCGATTTTTAGAGAGAAATTCCCTAAATATGAGTTCAAGGAGGGCAGAATTCTGTGAAGCAAGATGAACTCTAGATATTGTAGGGTGTTACAAAGTGTAGCAAGGTTAATTTGGGTGATGTGATTAAGGTGAATTTAATGAGTTAATGATGAATTTTTGCGATGTAAGTTGAAATCAGTTGAAGTTAGTTGTGAAGTTACTTGAAGCTAGTTGAAGTCAGATAAAGTTAGTTAAAGTTAGACGATGTCACTTGAGTTTAGATCGCAAACCTACCTCACCCTCGTCACACCCACCCAAATAACCGGGCAAGCTGAGCGACAGCAAAGGTTACTCCGATGGCGATACCCAGCGGAATGACTGCTGAGAGAACGGCCCATTTCATGCTTTTTGTTTCCTTGTAAATGTTCACGAGTGTCGTACCACAAGGATAGTGGAGCAGGGAGAACAGCATCATGTTGAGTGCGGTCAGCCAGGTCCAGCCATGTGAGAGAAAGACATCTTTGATACTGCCTAAACTGTCGATATCAACCATAGCGCCTGAGGACATATAGCCCATAAGCAAGATAGGCAATACGATTTCATTCGCAGGAAGTCCAAGAATAAAGGCCATGATGATAAAGCCGTCCATGCCGAGCATATGTGCAAACGGATCAAAGAATGCAGCCATATGATTCAGTACAGAATCGCCGCCAATAAACAGATTGCCTAGAATCCAAGTGATAATCCCGGCAGGGGCAGCAACGACGATAGCCCGAGTAAGTACGTTAAGGGACTTATCTTTGGAGGAAATAAGTATGGTCTTCCAGATTTGTGGACGGCGGTAGGGAGGAAGCTCCAATGTGTAATGTGTGGGAACCCCACGCAGCGCAGTTTTGGACATGACCCAGGAAACGGTTAAGGTAACAATGATGCCGATTAGAACCATTCCCATTAGGACGGAGGCAGTGGTGAATGTACGAAGCGCACCTGTCGTAGCGGCTCCTGCCATAAATAAGGAAGACAATAAAATCAGCGTGGGCCAGCGGCCGTTGCAAGGGACAAAATTGTTGGTCAGTATAGCCAGCATTCGTTCACGCGGCGATTCGATGATTCGTGTGGAGAGGATAGCGGCCGCGTTACAGCCGAAGCCCATGGACATGGTTAAAGCTTGCTTGCCATGACCACCTGATTTTTTGAACAGTCGGTCCATGTTAAAAGCTACGCGTGGCAGATACCCGAAATTCTCAAGCAACGCGAATACGGGGAAAAAGATCATCATTGGTGGCAGCATGACACTGATTACCCATGAGGTGCCTCGATACAAGCCAAGCACAAGCACGCCGTGCAGCCAAGCTGGGGCATGGAGAGCCTCAAATCCCGCTGTCAGATATCCTTCGATGAAGCCAAAGAAGGTAGCGAGCCAGCTAGAAGGGTAGTTAGCCCCGGCAATCGTAATCCAGAATACGACACCGAGAATGGCGAGCATGATGGGAAAACCCCAAATTTTGGAGGTCACGATATTATCCAGCTTATAAGTGCTGTTCAGTTTCTTCTTATCCCGATAAGTAACTGCATCCCCGCAGATGCCTGCGGATACGCCATATATACCACTGACAATCTCATCCCGAATGGCTCCGCCGTCAGCGAGCTTTTTTGCGGTAGACAATAGGGAATCTAGAGCGTCAGAACCCTTAGTGATAGGCAGTGACTCCATGGCCGATGACCTCCTTTGCTTCGGGTAAATCCTTGCTTTTCATATGTTCTTTGAGTGAAGTAAGCAGGCTGTCATCACCGTCCAATAAGCGCAGTGCAATCCAGCGAGCGGGATATTTGGTGCCGATGGTTTGCTCTACCAATGGTGTAAGCTCGGCAATTCCCCGTTCGATCTCTTCGTTGTAACTAATGCGCAACGGCTGCGCTGTGAATGCGCCTGTAGCCACTCGCTCCACTTGATCCAATAAGGCATCGATCCCGATTTTATTGCGTGCCGATATCGCAACGACGGGTACGCCGAGACGTTTGGAGATACTCTTCAGGTTGATGTCGATGCCCAGCTTACGTGCTTCATCAATGAGGTTGATGCAGACAACCGCCCGTCCGGTAATCTCCAGCACTTGCAAGGCAAGATTGAGATTACGTTCCAGCGAAGTAGCGTCAAGCACTACAAGTGTCACATCTGGCTGTTCAAAAATAATATAATCTCTAGCCGCTTCTTCATCCGCGGAATTTGAGTATAGGGAGTACGTTCCTGGTAAATCTACCGCGAGGTATGAATGGTTATTGTGTTTGAATTCCCCTTCGGCAGTAATGACGGTCTTACCTGCCCAGTTTCCAGTATGCTGTCGCATGCCGGTTAGCAGGTTGAATAGTGTGCTTTTTCCAGTGTTAGGATTGCCTGCAAAAGCGACGGTGAACTGACTCATGCTTCTACACCTCCAATTAATTCTCCGAATATTAAAGAACTTTCTTCTCTACGCAATGCAATGGTCGTATTGCTTACCCGAAAAGCTATAGGATCTCCTAATGGACTACGCCGCAACACCTCTACGATATTCCCGACTACGAACCCGAGGTCCAGTAATCTTCTTCTAAGCACACCTTGGACTTCAATGTCGCTGATGCGCAGCGTGCTACCCTTTGCAGCTTCTGATAAAGGAATAGTTGTTCCAGTCATGAGATCCCTTCTTTCATTTATATTTTTACCGCCTATGGTTTTTATTTTGTGTATTAGAACATTTCTTGTAGTCTGGCACAACATTAGTATATGGCAACAACTTTGTCCCTGCAACAAGAATGTTTCCCTTAGGCAAAATAAAATTAAGCAAAAAAAGCCCCTGACGAAAAAGGGCTTGTACGCTCTTTTCCGCAGGGTTGAGCTTAATTCCTAATTAGCAGTAAAATTACGACCAGCTGCCAAAATCAAGTGTACGTCCGGTCTCGACTAAGGTTTTAATATTACTCAGAACCTGCCACCAGGCGTTGATACTGCCAGCATATGAAGGATCATCAGGATGCCATTCATCGTGGATAAGCGTAAGCTTAGTAGTTCCACCCACCGGTTCAAGCAGCCAAGATATACGCGATTCATATCTTTCTGTACCCTTATGATAGGAGGGGCCGACCTTATGCGTGAAACGAAACGCTTTTTGTGGAGTGAACTCCAGCAGAGTCCCATATACATGTATCGTTTCATCGCCATCTTCACCGGGACCAACATATTCCAGCAATTCGCCTTCTTTAAAGGTGGATTGGATTACGCTCCCGTAGTAAATCTGTTTAGTACCTTCCGGAGAGATCAAAGTCTCCCATACCTGCTCAGGTGTTCCGCCAATATAAAATTCATAGTGAAGTTCTTTCATTTGTTATTCCTCCTTGGTTTGTACAATCATTTATTCCCTTAGACTTATTTACACTATACAAAAGGATCACTGACAACTACGGTCAGTGATCCTAAAATAATCATTTTAAGTTTTATAATAAGCTGCCAGATCGGTAGCTATAGCGGACAGCTTTTGCTTCAGAGCTAAAGGCTCTAGGATTCGTAGTGTTGATCCATAAGGCAACAAGAAGTAAGGCGCATAAGTCAGTAAGGAGGTCTCATCGACTTGAAAGCGGGCTTGTCCGTCAATACGCTGCACCAGAGTATGTCCAAACAGCCAATGACTGCATAGATCGTTCAGGATTCCTTCATCAGCGGCGATGACTACTGCTATGAGTTTCTCTGGAGTATTTGGTGTTGGCAGCAAGCTTTTTAACAAAAAATCACGTGCAGAGAAGTCAGCAGGACGGGCAAACAGAGCTTCTGTACGGTGCAGCTCAGTCATTCTATCGACTCGGAAAGACCGAATTTCTTGCCTCTGATGGCAATAAGCAACGGTGTACCATTGCCCCTTCCACAGTACAAGTCCATAAGGATCAATAGCGCGGGAAGAAATTGTCTCCCCGTTTCCCTTCCGATATTCCATCTGAAGGGTATGTCCGTTCGCCGTCGCTAATTCAAGCTCTTGCAGCAGGTGGGGAAGCGGCACAGCAGGGGAGTGGATGGTTTCTATCCCGCCCTCATGACGCTCCATCTGTTCTAATTGCTGCGCATTGCTGTATCGTTTCAGTTTGGCGATTGCTTGATCTAGAGCTTCTACATAAGGATATCCAGTTCCCCGCGCAAAGGAGGCGGCTTGCAGGAGGGAACGCTGTTCGTCGGAGTCAAAGAATAACGGGGCCTCGGAAAAATGTTCCGGAAGGCTATAGCCACCACCAGGTCCACTATCCGCGATAATGGGTACGCCACTGATGCATAACGCGTCGATGTAACGATAGACAGAGCGGACACTGATCTCTAGCGCTTCTGCTAGTTCCCCGGCGGTTCTTCCCCGTTGCTTGAGCATCCAGAGAATGGATAACATGTGATCAGCCTTGGACATAAATCAAGAACCTCCTTGCTTCATTAATTAATAGCTCACTAACTATAGCAAATTGCCTAATGATCAGCTAGAGAACCTTTTGGTGCTGACATAAGTTCAAAGCCGCGAAGTACATCCAGGGTTATGATTCTTTTCGACATGTCGTTACACCATTATTTTCTTGAGACTATGAATGTAACGTGATCTCGCAATAAGGAAATAGATAGTTTGCACAACCAGAAATACAGCTGATGTAGTAAGAACGGGCACAGTTACATTTGTGATATTAATCTGTTTCAGTATCGGACGAATCACGACAAGGGTCTGAATGGTGGCAATAATAATCGGAATATAGAAAAGCACAGAAATCTGTTTGGTAGCAGAAGCTGACATTTCTTTAGTGCTTAAACCGATTTTGGATAAAGCATTATACATTTGCTTATCTGTATTGAGCTCAGTATGAAGCTTAAAAAAGAGAAAGCTGGCCGATGAAAGCGAGAAGATCAGAGCGATAAAAATCCCTATAAAGCTAAGCATGGCAGCTCCCTGCTTGGTCGATAGATAGCTGTCTGCTCGCGATCCCAGTATAGAGCTGTATTGATGGTTAGCCTTGTTAGCGGCTTTATTCCATTGGATGAGGTCTCTGGTGACAACAGCTTCAGCTGAGCTGTCATTAGGTGTAGGACCGTCCCATGCAGGGATTTTGTATAGATATTTCACATAAGGTCTCGTGTACTTCTCTGTTGAAGTAGAAATCTTATGATATAAGTTGTCATCTACGATTAGAAGTGAGGTGGCCATTGGATCTACTGGATGCACCTTTGGTGTTCGTAATTCTTTTAGCATCAGCTCCTCATCTTTCTGAACCTTCAAATGAATCGCTCGATCAGCAGCAAAATTCTGTGAATCCATATGTGGGTTCAGCAGTAATACAGCTTCTTTTTCAGACAAGGGCCCAACCTCGGACACATCCATTTGTAAGCCCAGTTGATTGAACTGTGAGCGGGATATCAGATCAATTCCAAGTAGTTTTTCCTTATCGATTCCTTGAATGGAAGCAGAGATTAGTTCTACTTTATTCTCTGTGTACTCGACTTTAGCATTCTTTAATTTAGTGTGAATGGGCTCTAAATCTGGTGCTTCATCCTTCGGATCATAAATCGTATAACTCACAGCGAATGGGGATTTTTTATAGAGGTCTGAGTTCGCTTGATTAATCGATAAAAGAATCCCCGATGCCATGCAGGCAAGCGAGGTAACTACAGTTACAAGGAAGAGCATTCTTGCATTGTCTTTAATCTTATAACTCATCTCAGAAATCCACAGCAGATTGGTTCCGCGCCACAGCCGCTTGCGTCTTAGTTTTAGTAAGCGAATGCCCAATACAGATAACTGAGAGTAGAAAAAGTAGGTTCCAGCGATACCTGTGACAGCGGCGACTAACAGTGAGGTCGGGGACAATTGCTTCCGAATCGCGAGAGCGCCGACGGTCAACAGTAGAAGCCCAAAGAATGAGAACAATAAGGAGACACGGGGTTCTTTTTTAGGTTTAACATTTCCCTTAAGCAGTTCAAGAACTTGATGCTTACGAATGAACAATAATGTGAAGATCGAAATGACCAGAAATAATGAAATGAAAGAGATAGAGGTAATCATTAACGCCTTCATTGGCCAATAAAAGGGCAGTGGCTCCATGCCCATAATTGTCGTGCTTAGCAGCAAAAATAACTTGGATAAAAGCATGCCGAAAGACGCACCTGTTACTATAGAGAGCAGTCCGATCAGCATATTTTCTATAAGAATCAGCTTGTTGATCTGGCCAGGGCGTGCGCCTAAAATCATCAGTATGCCGAACTCCAGATTACGCATTTTCAGAAATGCGCTAATCGAATATAGAACGAAAAAGAACGCAAAGATAAACACGATGTAAGAAGCAATTTGCATGCCGGAGGCTGAATTCGCACCCAGCTCGATGTTGGTAATACTAGGGTGGTAAATAAAGACTGAATAAGAGAAAAAGATCATGACCATAAAAGCACTGCTTAAGAAAAAAGCAAAATAAGCGCGTGAATTACGGCGTACATTATTAAACGCGAATTGAGGAAAGTTCATGACTATTCCCTCCCCAGAACGAAAGTGTGTCGATAATCTTTTGGAAGAAGGCCTGACGGTTATCGCCCCGATGAATTTCCGCTGCTAGTTTGCCGTCTTTTATAAAAACAATTCGGTTGCAGTAGCTCGCTGCCAGTGGATCATGTGTTACGAGCATTAGCGTGGTGCCTTCTTTGTGATTAATATCCTCCAGCGATTCCATCACCATCCGCGAAGAATTGGAGTCAAGCGCACCCGTAGGTTCATCGGCCAAAATAATCGAAGGAGAGGTGATGATCGCCCGGGCAATTGCGGTCCGCTGACGTTGTCCCCCTGAAATTTCATAGGTGCGTTTGCTCAGAATATCGGTAATGTTTAAGCGTTCTGCGACTCTTTGAAGCAAGATCTCCATCTGGGAGAGCTTACGGTTATCCAAAGTCAGGGGCAGCACAATATTCTCGGCGACGGTTAATGTCTCAAGCAGGTTGAAGTCCTGAAACACAAAGCCTAGTTGTTTTCGGCGAAAGTGGGCGAGCTCTTTTTTATTCAAAAGATAAGGGTTGCTGCCGTTGATATTCACTTCGCCAGAGGACGGCTGGTCGATTGTGGATACCATATTGAGCAGTGTTGTTTTACCGCTACCAGACGGTCCCATAATTCCGACAAATTCACCTTTTTCAATATTTAGATGAATATCAGTGAGGGCTTGGGTCACTATTTTGCCGGGGTATACCTTATGAAGTCCTTTGACTTCCAATACGTTCATATCATTCATTCCTTCCAATACAAAAATGATTTCATCCGCCTTATTCGGGGAACGGGTTATGTATATAATTTATAAGATCGAGAGATTAGCTGCTATGGATTTACCTTAAGGTTTCCTTACAGAGAAGTTAAGGTTATGTTCGCCTTTCTCCTTGTGAAGAATGGGTTGAGAGATAAGTAACCTATAAAGAAGAAGGAGGCTTCAAAGCCATGAATAATGACGACGAAGTCCCCTCAATATTATTTCTGTAGATGATCACTGTTGCTAAAAATAAGCCGCACGCGGGTTCCTTCCCCGAGCCGGGACTGAATATCCACCTTGTGTTCGAGCCTGTTGCAAATCTCCCGGACGAGATACAGCCCCATCCCTGTCGATTCATGATAATGTCGTCCGCGGTCACCCGTAAAGTAGGGATTAAAGACCCGCTTCAGATCCTCAGGAGAAATGCCGATCCCTTGATCGGTAATATCCAGAATAGTGTCGGTGCCCACACGCTGAGCTGAGAGGGTAACGGTTTTGCCAGAACCGGAGGTATAGTTTACGGCATTAGTTAAGATTTGGGCCAGCATAAACATTAACCATTTGGCATCGCTATATACCGCTAGATTGGCATCCACCTGTACATCTACTTTTATGCCCCGGCGTATGAATAGTCTGCGATTTTCGGCTACCGCCTCACTAACGGTTTTGCGCAGAAGTAACGGTTCAACTTGAAAATCATTTTCAAATCGGTCAAGTCTTGAAGTGTAGATAACCATCTCCAGCCCTCCGCGCAGACGTTCCAGTTCCTCCTGAATACTTGCGGCAGCCTCCTCTTCAAGATCCTTTAGCGTAAGCTGAATTACAGAGAGCGGGGTCTTCATTTGATGAACCCAGCGATTCATGAATACGATATGCTGATCCATCTGGCGCGCATGCGCATTCACTTGCTCTTGATACTGGCGGTCAATAAGCTGCAATAACTCATGGATAGCTTCTGAAAGAGGAGTGTCTCCTAAGGAAACAAGATGTTTTTGGAGCATGTCCATAGGTTCGCTTAATGCTGCATACAATCTCCGGTGCTGAACGTATCGGTAGCCTAGATATAGCAGTAGAACTACGGTACTCAAGGCGATTCCATAAAGCATGATAGAGATAGGTCTGTTCTCACCAGACAGCCAATACAGCAAAGGGATAAGCAGCATCTGAAGCAGATAGAATAGGATCAGTGAGATCTGGTCTCTCCAAAAAAGTCTCATGGCGTATCCTTAGAGACATTAAGCCGATAGCCAGCGCCTCTTACGGTTTCCACAATGTCACCAAGACCGAGATCCTTGAGCTTTTTGCGGACACGGGTTATGTAGACATTTAATGTATTGTCATCTATGAAATGCTGATCCTTCCACATGAGATCGAGCAGACGCTCCCGGTTAACCACTCGTCCTTCCTTAAGCAGTAAAGCTTCCAGTAGAACCGCTTCCTTCTGGGTTAGCTCACTCGTGTGCCCGTCGTATTGGATCACATATCGCTCAGGATAGAGGATTAAACCTCCAGACTGGAGTTTATGCTCTTCTTGAGTCTGTGAGTATGAACCGTATGCTCTACGTATGTGGCTGCGGATTTTGGCAAGCACAACCTCATAGTGAAAAGGCTTAGTGATATAATCGTCCCCGCCATTCTCAAGCGCCATCACCTGATCCATTCCACTATCCCGTGCAGAAATGAACAGAATCGGGCAGAGTGAGAGGGAACGGATCTGGCGGCACCAGTAGAACCCATCATATTTAGGCAGATTGACGTCCAGTAAGATAAGGTCAGCCGAGCTTTCATTAAAAGTCTCCAGCACCCTGTTGAAATCCTCTACAATAATTGTACGGAACCCATATTTCGATAGGTACGTGCTCAGCAAGCTTGCCAGCTTGGCATCGTCCTCTATGATTAGAATTGTCTCCATATTTTCACTCCTTTGTTCAGTAATACAGTAACATGGACAAGGAAAATTATGCAAAAAGAGTACTCTTATTCGTGGTCAACGTAAGAATCTAGCTAGATTTACCGAAGGGGAATTTAGCTGATCTAAGTCTAGCTGATCTAAGCCTAGCTGGCCTAGCTCTAGCTGATTCAACTCTAGCTGATCTAGCTTTAGCTGATCTAAGCCTAGCTGATCTAGCTCTAGCAATCCAGATTTCGCTCAAGCGGATTATCCAGACTTAATTGCACTTTGTACACTTATTTCTGCGTAGATAGTCCATAGAAGCCATTTAATTGCACTTCGTGCAACTAAAAAGGGTGAATTCGGTGCAATTAAAGGAAAACCGGAAATTTAACTGCACGAAATACAACTAAACTAACTTTTGAATGAGCATTCTGAGGAATAGTTGCACTAAATGCAGTTAACGGATGCGTGGAGCTCATATATCGCTTGAAAATGCTTGATCAGTGACTATTTCCTCCAGAAGAAGATCGCCCACTCAACAAACTTACTCTAATTGCACTTTGTACACTTATTTCTGCGTAGTTGGTCATTAGAAGCCATTTAATTGCACTTCGTGCAACTAAAAAGGGTGAATTCGGTGCAATTAAAGGAAAACCAGAAATTTAACTGCACGAAATACAACTAAACTAACTTTTGAATGAGCATTCTGAGGAATAGTTGCACTAAATGCAGTTAACGGATGCGTGGAGCTCATAATTATCGCTTGAAAAAGCTTGATCAGTGACTATTTCCTCCGGAAGAAGATCGCGAACTCCAAAACTTTCTCTAATTGCACTTTGTACACTTATTTCAGCGTTGTTGGTCATTAGAAGCCGTTTAGTTGCACTTCGTGCAACTAAAAAGGGTGAATCTAGTGCAATTAAAGGAAAACCAGAAATTTAACTGCACGAAATACAACTAAACTAACTTTTGAATGAGCATTCTGAGGAATAGTTGCACTAAATGCAGTTAACGGATGCGTGGAGCTCATAATTATCGCTTGAAAAAGCTTAATCAGTGACTATTTCCTCCGGAAGAAGATCGCGAACTCCAAAACTTTCTCTAATTGCACTTTGTACACTTATTTCTGCGTTGTTGGTCATTAGAAGCCATTTAATTGCACTTCGTGCAACTAAAAAGGGTGAATTCGGTACATTTAAAGGAAAACCAGAAATTTAACTGCACGAAATACAACTAACTATCTTTTAAAGGAGCATTCTGAGGAAATAGTTGCACTAAATGCAGTTAACGGATGCGTGGAGCTCATAAATATTGCTTGAAAATAGTTGATCAGTGACTATTTCCTCCGGAAGAAGATCGCGCACTCCAAAACTTTCTCTAATTGCACTTTGTACACTTATTTCTGCGTAGATACTCATTAGAAGCCATTTAATTGCACTCTGTGCAACTAAAAAGGGTGAATTCGGTACATTTAAAGGAAAACCAGAAATTTAACTGCACGAAATACAACTAACTATCTTTTAAAGGAGCATTCTGAGGAAATAGTTGCACTAAATGCAGTTAACAGATGCGTGGAGCTCATAATTTCAACTCAAGAAATGTTTGTTTTGTGAACGTACGGATCATATTCGGTAGTATAAAATAATAATAACTAATTATGATATATGCTTCATTTTGCATCCCCCTTAATATGAAATTAAAGAGAGGGGCGCGGAAAATGAACATTAATTTTAGAAGCTACCGTTCAGAAGATCTGCTAAAGGTACGTCATTTTCTTATACAAAGTTATAGTAAGCTAAAGACTCCAAATACCTGGCTTATAGACCGCTGGGAATTCGTTGTTTTTTTTCAGGAGACGAGAAGTGGAACGCTGGAGCAATGGGAACAAAAAGTAGGCTTATGGGAGTATGAGAATGGAGAGCTTGCAGCTGTAGTGTGCAGGGACGATGGGTTCTATTTTCAGTGTGCTGAGATGAATCCTCCGGAAAAATTACTTGAAGAAATGTTCGCTTTTGCTGAACAAAAAGCTGAGGAAGAGAACGGTGGTTACGTAGAGCTGTATGTGCCAATACCGGAGAATATGACTTTTGCGGCGGAGGTTGCTCGTAAGAGGGGGTACCATTTAACGGGTGGTAAGGAAAGCGTAAACTCCTTGCGATTGGATAAGGAATTTCCTGTGGAGCTCCCCTCTGGATTCAGAATTTGCAGCGGAGATGAGATCGAGGTTACTGCAAAAGCACTCGGACATATTATGGCCTTCGACTATGCAGAAACGGTGGAGGCAGAACTCACGCTGCTGCATTATGGGAATATGAGTAACGCTCCAAGTTATAATCCGCAGCTCGATCTTAGCGTTGTGAATGACGCGGGCGAAGTGGTTTCCTTTTGTAATATTTTTTGGGACAGCAGCAATAGAATTGGTATTCTGGAGCCTGTAGGCACATCCATTAATTATCGAAAGCTGGGACTGGGACGGGCGGTCCTACACGAAGGATTTAACCGTTTAAAACAACTCGGAGCTAGTAAAGTTTACGTAGGTTCGATGCAGCCTTTCTACGAGAAATTGGGCTTTACTACTGAAGTTTGGTTGCAGGTGTGGGAATATTCAGGTCACACAGATTAAGTTGCACCGGCTGCCCCCAACACTGGATCTGTCAGCAGTACCTAAACTGGCAACGTACTATGAAAAATCCCCTTGATGGGTAAGTCGTCAAGGGGATTTTTGGGTTTGAGCTCGGCAATCATATGCTGCACAGTAGTTTCATACGTCGTACAGCAATCATACCGCTATAGCAATTATGCGCTGCAAACTGCCTCTGATTACACTTTGTACAATAGAATCATATATTCTTAGTAGCCGTCTGGCCAAGAGATTTTATTGATATTTGACTACAATTGCATTGCTGATCTGACGCCCGGGGGACGTGAGATATTTGCCGTTGTAGTAGAGCCCGCTGGATGCACCACCATCCAGATTCATGGCTTGATACGCTCCAGCTTGCTTCATCATTTCTGCCAGCTGTGGGATGGTGGCTCCACCAGTGGTCAGCAGAATGAGCTTATGGTCGCGTGTTAATCCGAGCGCGCTGCGGGCTCCGCCGCCGGTCAAGATTTTCGGATCCTTGAAGCCTTCTGCCGCAACATTAAGGGATACCTTGCCGTTCACAAGAAGACGCGGGCCGGCTTGAAGAGCTCCTTCCATGGAGCCGGAAGCGAAGCGGCTTGTGAAATCCAACCCAGGAATCAGTGACGCTAGATGGTTGCTGTCATAGGTAAAAATCGTCCGGCGATCCCCGGAGCTATTTTTAAGCATTTTTCCACCGCTGACAATGTAACCGTATGGAGCTTTGTATGCCCCTTTTGTATAGGCATCAAAAAACGTTCCGTTAATCGCAACTACGGCATTATTACGTTTAGCCAGACTGCTTAGGTCCTCCACTTTTCCGACCGTATTTCCAGCCAGTACGACATCAAGTTTCACCTTAGGATGCAGCAGGGACACTGTAACCGTCTGGGCTTTGAAGGATCTGCCGCCAACCTTGAAGGTTTTACTAGCGCTGACAACTGGTGAAGAATCCGCTTTGATTAGTGCGCCGGACTGTACAGGAACAGTGGTTGCAATATCATTACTCTTAAGGGTTAACGAAGAGGCTTCCTTATCCCAAGTTAATTGAATGCCAAGTGTTGTGCTGATAAAAGACAACGGAATATATACCGTGCCGTTATCACTGAAAGCAAGATCAGTTAGTGTAACCGACTTTTCATTGACGAGCGCAGCGGTTTGACCTAATGTAAGCGTTATGGTTGTGTCTGCATTCGTAATGCTTATACGTTTTTCGTTAGGATTCCATACAGATTGTATACCAGTGAAGCTATTTAATAGACGCAGTGGTATGTATGAATGGTTATTCTTGTCCACATAGACGGTGTTTTTAGGAAGCGGTGTTGCACCAACAGTGGAAGGGCAAGTGGCGACAAGTGGAATGAGCAGTAAGAAGGTAAGAAACAAAGTGGACCCTAGCTTTTTCATCATAAACAATTACTCCTTATCTTGTAGCTGTTGTAAAAAACGACAAGGTTTATTATACCTCATGTTCAAAAACTTGGATAACCTTTATTTTTAAATGTTCATAGGGTGAATCTGATAGAATATAGATTATATTATTTATATTAGCACTGAAGTAGCACTGAAATTAGCATTATAACTAGCACTATAACTAGCACTACAACCAGTATCACAACTGCCACTAGACTCATTAGCTAAAAGGAGATTTTTATGACTACAATAGGTTTAATTCGCCATGGAAGTACCGCGTGGAATAAAGAAGGCAGAGTGCAAGGGCATACGGATAATTCATTGGATGCTGAAGGCCTGCAACAGGCACAACTACTGGCTGAACGACTTAGCACAGAACAATGGGATTACATATATTCAAGTGATTTACTCAGAGCGCGGTAAACGGCAGAGGTTATTGCAGAAAGATTAGGCCTTGAGATCACGGGTTTAGCGCCGGGCATTCGAGAGATGTATGCGGGACTTATTGAAGGAACTACGCAGCAAGAGCGGATTGAACGATGGGGAACCGATTGGAAGACGTTAGATTTGGGTTTGGAAACTCCAGAAGCCAGCGAGCTCAGAGGCAGCGAAGTGATTGAAGAAATTGCGGCGAGACATCCAGGCAGCCATATTCTGATCGTTAGCCATGGTGCAATTTTACGCAGTAGCCTTAGAAGACTACTTCCAGAACTGGACGGCACAGTATTATTGAACAATACGTCAATTACGCGAATAACAAAATCCGAATCGGATGGCTCCTGGAACTGCGAGTTATATAATTGTGCGCGGCATTTGGAGAAAGAGTAAGTGTTCAGATAATGTTCAGAGCTTTTTTATATATTGGTATCGCAGTACAGTAAGCTAATTATTTGTAGTTCAGAAGGATGTGCGAATTAAAGGTGGTAGAGGTTCAGATTTATTTACAAACGTTAATGTCCGTTATCATCGCAGGAGTTGTAGGTTATTTAGTATTGAGATTTTACCGGGATGTTGCTAGTAAGGAATCAAAACAAAGAGCGGTTTACACGGGCCTTTCCATTATAACTATCGTCGTTGGATTGTGGGCAATGCATCAGCTAGGCAAAAAATCCTTAGAAGAAACTATAGAGGTCAATGGGGGGATTTTCACTCCGTTATTGATATACGCGCTTACGATAGCTGTTTTAATGTTTTTGCTTACACGGCTGAACCTTGTTTTGGCGGAAAGAGAGCAGCTTAAGGAACTTGCCTATAAGGATGGCTTAACGGGGCTGTTAAACAAGAATGGAATGGATCACTTTTGGGATCGCTGCAAAGTAAATGAGCAACTAGCCGTATTGTTTATGGATTTGAACCGTTTCAAATCAATTAATGACAGCTTAGGACATCATGTGGGCGATTTACTGCTGCAAGAGGTGGGAGGAAGGTTAAGTCAATTCTCCAGCAAAAGAAAACGCCATATTTTCCGCATAGGCGGTGATGAATTTGTGATCGTAGCTAAAGGCTGCAATCAGAAGGAAGCGGAGCAGTTAGCGGTGCAGATTCTGGAGAAGACGACCAGACATTATCAGCTGGGAGAGCACAACCTCTTTGTATCTGCGAGCATAGGCATCAGCATTAGTCATGGCAAGGTGGATCATTTCAGGCTGCTGCATGAAGCAGATACAGCGATGTACACCGCCAAACAGCTCGGGACAGGTCGTTATTCAGTTTTTAAAAATTAGTTTGTTAAATGTAAAATATAAGCGTCAGCCTTGGACATAAATAGATGTCTAAGGCTGACGCTTTTTTAGGCTCCCGGTGTGTGAAACTTGTGGGGTACTTGCTTGCGTTCCTTCATCAAGAAAAGGCAGAGCAGGGCAACCGCCATACTAATCGCTGCTACATAGAACAGGATGGAGTAATCAAAAATATCAATCATTAGCCCCAGCAAAGGAGGCGAGCTGATCGCTGCCAGTGAAGAGACCAAATAATACATCCCTGTTCGAGTACCAATACTTTCCTCAGTCCCCGTAGCAACAACATAAGGATAAGAGTTGATGTTGATACAAGCCCAGAAGATTCCTCCTGTCAGGAGCAACGCCCGAAGCACCAGCAGGTCCTGTGCAAACCCAACAAGCGCAAAGACTGTCATCAGGCCACATACGCCGACGATAATGATCTTCTTTTTCCCGAATCGCCCACCCAGCCAACCGCTCGGAATAGCGAACAGCACAAAGGCAAGGGAGAAAAAGGTAAGGGAGAAGGAGGCTGCTTGTTCACTGAGGCCCAGATGGTTTTTACCATACAACGTGAATAAGGTTTCGACCCCTTGATAAGCTACAAACCAGAAGAAAATCGCTGCCAGTAGAAATACTGTAGTACGATCCAGCTGGCCGCGAAAGGAGACTCTGGAAGGCTTAACTATCGTCGCAGAAGGGCTCCCCGCTGTATCGGATAGAAGCGTAGGGCTTATATTCACACCATCCCGTTTTTCTTTGATGAAGCGCGATACGATAAACAGACATAACAGGGTAATCAGTCCAGCAACGAGAAACGGCAGCGCAGGATTTGATTTATAGAGGATCGAACCCACGCCGAAAGCCAGAATTGATCCGAATCCACCCATGAAATTAATTAGTCCGTTAGCCTTTGTACGCTGCTCTTCAGGTGTTATGTCGGGCATGAGAGCGACGGTAGGGGAACGGTATAAACTCATGGCTAAATTCATCAGCATCATAAATAAAAGCAGTGTAAATAGTCCGGTATGAAACGGAATCAGCATAGTCAGCACGGCAGCGAAGGGCATACCGATCATAAGATAAGGCATTCTGCGTCCAAAACGCGAGGTCGTGCGGTCACTCCGATTGCCGATCCAAGGCTGCAAGAATAAGGCGAAGTAATTATCAATCGTCATCATGAAGCTGATTAGGGCTACACTATGTACATATTTTTCGAGGAAAAAAGGTACAAATGCGTTATACAGACTCCATGTAATGCTGATGCTGAAAAAGCCGAATCCGAGCAGCCAGACTTTTTTCACACCATCACACTCCCTTGTCAGCCAGAAGTCCAGCGAGTAGGTCTGGATGATCGGTAATAATGCCTGATACACCCGCTTCAATTAAATATTTCATCCGCTCGGGATCGTTAACGGTCCAAGGATGGTAGGCGACGCCATGCTTTGCAGCTTCTTCGACGAATTCAGGCAGTACCGCAAAATGATACGCATGCAACGCAGTCGCTCCAAGTGTAGCTGCATAGTCCCAAGGACGATACAAGCCTTCCCCGTACAGAATTCCTGTTCTGATCTCCGGTGCCAGCGACTGACAGTAAGCTAGTGAATAATGGTTGAAGCTCGAAAAAATGACGCGATCGCTCATCTTGAAATCCCGTACGGCCGCTATCACTTTTTCCTCCATGCCCGGATATAAAAAAGTGCCATTTTTAAGCTCGATATTTAGTATGGTATCTCTACCTTGCAACAGATCTAATAAATCTTCCAGCAATGGAAGGCGCTCATCTTTGAATTCAGGTCCGAACCATGAGCCTGCGTCCACTTCCAGCAGTTCTGCGAGTGTATGATCCTTCACATAGCCGGTTCCGCTTGTCGTGCGGTTTAGAGTTTCATCATGAATGAGGACTAGGCCGCCATCCTTGGTCATTTGTACATCAGTTTCTATTCCGGTTGCACCCAGCTCAAGACCTTTGCGGAATGCTGCCATAGTATTTTCTGGACACACTGCCGACGCTCCACGATGCGCAAAATTAATGATGTTGTTCATAAGTTATTGTCCCTCCAACTTTAGTGTTTGCTATGCCCCTATAGATGGGGGCTACTTGTCATATTCCACAGAGAGTAAAGAAACCCTGTCTGGAATTTTAATTCAGTTGTTCATAGCGCCATAAGGGATTCGTTCCAAAAGTCCAGCTTCATAGATGCTCCGCAGCTTCAGCTCGGGCATATGAATATAACCGATATAGCAATCGCATACCTTCATGCGGCAGCTTCTAACCGCAGAGAGACCTTCGAGCCCATCACGGTAAAGATTGCCTATGACACCTCTGTCCTTATAGCAGCGTTTCACAAGCCCAGCGCCCTGTACATAAAAAACATCTTTTCCTGCATTGCAGGCTTGGCCAAGGCTTTCATAATCCATAGCATTTACAGAAAAATGTGGATCAATCTCGCTAAGGAAGGCAAAATCCTCAGCTGTATAATAATCCGGTTTATCTTTGTAAGCATTGATCCATAGGTACACGTTTTCCGGTAATGCAGAGCGAAGTGAAGCTATAGCTGAAAAAGCGCTGCGTATTCCAACGCTTCCCACACTAAACGGAACGTCGTTCTCGTATAAAGTCATACATTGCGCCAGAAATTTATCCTCCCGCACTTGTCCGGGGTGGTAGGTGGCCCAAAAGGCCACTTTTTTACGATTCAGCTGGGAGATGAAATCCAGGTTGGCAGAAAGGTTGGTCTGAATCGCTACCTTCTCTACATGGTCCATATTGGAGAGCGCAATCATTGCTTCTTTGTACCAGCGATGAATCAGCCCTTCGCCATAGGGATTAAAAAATATAGAAAGCCGATGGCCCGCCGCACCTTGCAGAGAGGCCCACTCGACAAAGGTCTCCAGTCCTTGTCGATCCTTCGCGAGAGTGGCTGCGCTGTCTCTTGTTTTGCCGAAAGGACAGTAGGGGCAGTCATAGTTGCAGGAGGTGAGAGACCCACGGTAGTAGAGGACCGCATTCATGGCAATACGAACCTTTCCATCTGCGCTCGGATCTCCCCTGAAATAAACCAATCACCGATGGAATCGGAGTAGCCCATGCCTTCAGTAGTAAGGCGTAATACGCCATCTGCTTCTTTCCCTAAGCCGGTATGAAGCAGGTTAGACAGTTCAGGATAATCACTCCAGAGTGAATTTCCGAAGCGTAGACTATAATCTTCAAGCTTCAGCCCTTCACTATGTAAAAGCGCCTTTAGAATAAAGCGGCGCTTCTGTTCTTCCAGATTTAGCACAATTCCGTAATCTGCCGTATCGTAACGATCTGCACTGATATAATCGGCAATAATGCTCTCGGTTGCTTTACGGCTCACCCCATAACGGGAAGCGTAATGCACGTTGCGAGTATAGGACCTAGCCCCGCAGCCTAGCCCGACCATTCCTTCTTCCTGACAGCTGTAGTCAAGAATGCGTTTATCTGTTCCTGCGGTTTCCTTGGCGAACCGACGCATGGAATATTGGCGATAACCTCTAGCTTTAAGCAGCTGCCCAGCGGCCTTGTAGCAGTCTAGGCGAATATCTTCCTGGCGCTGGATATCCCCTGGCTTTACGATGGTATGCTCACGGGTGTAGAGCGGATAAATAAAGATTTCCTCAGGATCATAGCTAAGCGTTTGATTTAGAGAATACAGCCAAGAGTCGACAGTTTGCCCTGGAAGACCATAGATCAGATCCAAATTTAGAATGGGAAAATCATATTTTCCCAGCAGCTCTAGTGCACGATACACCTCATCCGGATTCTGCGGGCGATAGATGGCCGCCGATTCAGCCGCGACAAAGCTTTGAATGCCCATGCTGACCCGATCCACAGTATTTTCTTTAAGAATATTCAGCTTCTCTTCACTGAGCGTCTCAGGAGAAGTTTCCACCGAGATGGAGGCTGAACTCGTATCCAGTCCCATCGTATCAACGGCAATGTGGAACAAACGGCGCAGTTGATCTGCCGCCAGTAATGTCGGCGTACCCCCACCAATCGCGAAACGAGCATACGGTTTATGTCTAGTGAACTCGGCCCACTGCTTAGCTTGGCGTTCCAGTGCGTCTACGTATGTAGCGTGAACATTCGCGCGTTTATCAGGTAAGGTGAACAGGTTGCAGAATCCACAGCGAGCGCCGCAAAACGGGATATGCATATATAGAAAAAAGGATTCAGCAGGCTCATCTCGCCATAAGGATTCTAATGGAATCGGAGGCTGTAGATCCCTGTAAGCCGTTTTGTGTGGGTAGGAATACAGATACGATCGGTAAGGGTAAGCAGTAATGTTGTCTTTCCATTGATGAAGCTCTTCTAAAGAGAAGGACGATAACGTCATAACAGTTCTCCATCCTTTCCTTTTATAAAATAAATTCCCGATAAGGGACGTTCCATACGGTCTCGTGAGCCAAGCGATGCCCCTGATAGCCATCTTCGCCAAAAGCGGTTCCATGATCAGAAAACGCCAGACAGAAGGTAGGATTACCGCGTTCCCGGAAGGCATCGAATAATCGGCCCAGTTCACCATCCACATATCGGAGTGCAGCGCGCTGGCTGTCTACGGAATCCTTTTTAGCACCGGGTATAAAATAATGGTTTGGTCCGTGGATGGCAGAGACATTGAGGAACATGAACAATCTTTGTTCAAGAGGAGTATCCTTCAGCAGCTTCAAGGCATGATTCACCTGATGCTCTGTGGAACGCGGGTTGGTGACCCCGAACGTCATCCTCCAGTAGCTGTGCTGGAAATAGCTTGGTAACACACGAGCGAGTGGATTTTTTTTGGTGAAAAAAATAACGCCCCCTATACAAATCGTCCGGTAGCCCTCGGCAGCAAGCCCAGATACGATATCGGGTGTATCGAACAGCCAGGTATGGGGATGCGTCTTCATTCCGGTGTTTCGGGAATGGAACATGCGGATATGCTCCGTTTTATCCGTTGTAGCTGGAGTAGGCAAGAAACCGCCGAAGAAGGCATGATGGGCCGCATAGGTGAAGCTGCCAGGGGTATGTCTTTTCTCCCATGATCCGGTTCCGCATAAGTTGGGGCAGTTTGCTTCTTCCATAACAGCAGCATCATAACGAAGCGTATCGAGTGTGATCATAAGAATGTCATGCCTGCCGACGATGGTGTTCATATCCATTTAAGATAATCCTTCCTTTATAAGCGGTGTGGAGGGAGGCGTGATATAGTCTCTAGCCGACAATACCTTCATTTCCCATTCGTAGGTGCTGGAGCCACGGTATTTCACATCGTACAGCAAGTCGCCAAATGGATTGACATCTGCGACAAAACATTGCTGTGAACCCCCGGATACCAGTACATCGATTCCGGCTACCCCGGAACGGGGAAAAGCAGCCAGTGCTTGCACAGCGGTATTCCGCACCTGCTCCTGTACGGGTTCAGACAGACCGGCTTCCGAAAGAGACATCCGCTGGTTGCGTAAATGCAGATTCGTAATTGGTGTAGGGCTGACCCGAGCAACCGCGTGGCAGGCCTCGCGGAGAACGACTAGCTGGCGAATATCGAATGCTTTTCCCTTAAGCCCGGCTTTAGGGATCCATTGCTCAGCATAAGCCCCGTGCTGGTAGATCCAGTTCACAATTCCCGAGATCGTGGCGGTATTCGTGTACCGTCGCAGTTTACCGGAATTATAGTAAATGGGTGGTCGAGTGATGTAATTCTCGACCCCCACTGTTGTTAAGGCAATTTCGGCACCCGTCACGGGATGGATCTGATAGGCGACCACCCCAGAAGCCGCAGAGCCGAAGGCCAGCTTAATGAATACCCGGTGCATTCGCCGGGATAACATCATCTCCCGGAGAGAGGCATAATCCGTAGGCTGCTGATCTTCACCTACTGGGCGAGGAATTGGAATCCCTGCCTCGCTCAGAATCTGTTGCGTCTGGCGTTTATCGGTCATAGCCGCAATGTCAGTAGGGTCATTTAACCATAGTGAACCTGGACATGCGGTTTTGGCCTCGCGCTGTAGTCTTGCCAGCATCCGGCAGTAGCCACGGAACCATTGAGATGGATGATGCAGGACACCTTGCATTTCCTTCAATTGACGGACTACCTGCACGCGGAGTGGTCGCGGATCAGGTCTATCGGCGTAGGGATGAAGCGAATCGTCCATATCATCCGAGTCCGGTGCGCCTAGAGCGATTAAGGCACGTTCTACCTCGAAGCTGCTGCCAGGTGACTCTAGTCTCAGCAGCGGTGGAGCTGCACTGAGATCTACTCCGTTGTAAACGGAGGACTGATGGGATAATTGCTTCTTCTGCTCTTCCATAAGATCACCTAATGATCTACCTTGCAGAAACTCAGCGTACGATAAAATAATGGCAGGGGGCATTCCTAGATCGGAACGCGCTTGCTGGATGCCGCTAGCCCGTTTATCACCGGGAATACCGATAACGATCATCGGCCTCATGAGAGGCTCACTCTGTGATGGAAGGATAACGCCAGTCTTCCTCATCATCGCTTTCCTGCTTGTCGCTAACATCAACAGGCAATCCACTTTGCTTCCAGCGGCTAATCATCTCGTCAGACATATAATGATGGCTTAGGTTTAATGCTTTTAATTTTTTGATTCTGTCGCTGGCTAGAAGCAATTCCGCCCCCTCATCGCTTAGGGTACCGAGTGATAGATCGAGCGTATCTAGCTGATCCAGAATAGGAGCATTTGCTAGTGCACCTGCGATCTCATCTTGGATCTGGCTATTTTTTAAACCGAGATAAGTAAGCTTAGGAAACTTTCCTACTTCTATAAGAGGGAGAAGATCTGCGAGGCTGCCGTCAAATCCGTAGTCTTCTACACCTAGATATAGCTCCAGCTTGCGCAAATTCGGCAATTGGCTAGTTGCAATATGATCTAGAACGGCTTTACCTAAGCCTCCGCTTATAATAATCAATTCTTCTAGCTTATCGTGTTTTAGTTCTGCGAGGCTCAGCTCATTCCCACCTTGAATCGTGAGTGACTGTAGCTCTGGAAAAGCAGGGAGCAGCGGCGATAGATCGCTTTGGGTAATCCAAGAAATCTCGCATTCCTCATAGCCCATCTCGCCTATGAAAAGCTTGCGTAAAGCAGGGAAGCTAGCACTATGCGTAACCAGTGCCTCTACAACTTCTTCTGAACTATTTTCGTAGGCTTGCCCCCAATCACCGATAATTAGACTTGTCAGCGAAGAACTTTCAGGGGTGCTGCTAAGCTTCTCAATTTCCGTGCCAATTCTTTGGCCTTCCTCGAATTCGTCGTATCCGATACTAAGCTTTACTTCCGTCATGGGCATTCCCTCCCGGAAAAATTTAACTTCGAAAATACCCTATCATCTGTAGCCGAGGGAGTCAAATCACAGGTTTAAATGATTATAGTCAAATTCGTCATGTCATTGAGCTAATCATTTATGGTAGGTTTATGCTAGGGAGAATTACATTATTGAAGGAGCTGCTCTGATGAAGATCAAACTTCAGGAATGGATAATAGAAGCGGATATTGCAAAGCTGCAAGCGGCTATGGAAGCAGGCGTAGTCAGTTCAGAAGATTTGGTAGTAGCCTATTTGGAACGGATTCATAAGTACGATATAGACATAAACGCAATCTTAGAAATCAATCCAGAGGCTAAAGACATCGCGAGAACACTGGATATTGAACGTAAGGAACAAGGAAGTCGGGGAAGTCTACACGGCATTCCTATATTGTTGAAGGATAATATAGATACCGCGGATAAAATGCATACGAGTGCTGGGTCAGTAGCTTTAGCAGGATCATTTGCGGCAAAAGATTCCTTCGTAGCTGCGAAGCTCCGGTCAGCAGGAGCTGTTTTGCTTGGAAAGGCGAATATGTCGGAGTGGTCTAACTTTATGTCTAGTTCAATGCCGGCTGGGTATAGCTCACGAGGTGGTCTAGTACTTAATCCATATGGGCCAGGGAATGTATTTGTCAGTGGTTCAAGTTCTGGACCTGCAGCAGCTATTGCGGCGAATTTGGCAGCAGCCTCGATCGGAACGGAAACCGCGGGATCAATTGTTGGGCCAGCCTGTCAGCATGCTCTCATCGGGATCAAACCAACGGTCGGATTAGTCAGTCGTACTGGAGTGATTCCTATTTCAGTTAGCCAAGACACTCCTGGACCTATTGCTAAAACGGTTACGGATGCGGCGATTATTTTGGGGGCATTAACGGGAGTGGATGACAGGGATGAAGCAACATTATCGAGCGAGAAGCATGCTTTTACGGACTATACTCCATTTCTAGATAAAAGCTTTATACGGCAAGCAAGAATAGGCGTTCCACGGCACTATTATAACCATTTAGATGCAGAGCGACTTTCAATTATGGAAACAGCTATCCAGACTTTGAAGAACGAAGGGGCTACCATTATAGATCCTGTCACAGTACATGTTGAACAACAGAATTGGAATAATGATGTGATTTGTTATGAATTTAAAAAAGGGCTCAACCAGTATTTAGCACAAGTAGATGAATCCGTTCCGATTCACTCTTTGCAGGAATTGATAGCCTATAATGAAAGACATGCTGAGATTGCCTTGCAATATGGACAAGACACTCTGACAAGATCAGAAGAAATAACATTAACTGAAGAGGTCTATGAAGAGAAGAGACAAGAATACAAGGAATTAGCGCTTGAGCAAGGAATAGATTATGTGTTGGAACAATATAGGTTAGACGCGTTATTGCTGCCTGGTGATGTAGATGGCATGTATATTGCGGCACTCTTAGGTTATCCATTAGTTACCGTTCCGGCGGGATATGTATCTCAAGGCATTATTGATGCGGATGGGGATTCGACCAGGGGGCCTTTTGGTGTTGTTTTTTCCGGAAAAGCTTATAGCGAGCCTACGCTCATAGCCTTAGCATACGGGTTTGAACAAGCTACGTATCACCGGATTCCTCCTCAATTGGAGTAGAATTAGGCTAACTTAGAATAGAAGGAAGCGATCAGTTTGAAGTATTGCCTGGAATGTGGAACTGCGTTAGTAATGAAAGAAGCCGATGGGGAAGGGCAGGTACCTTATTGTAATGCATGTGAAATGTTCCGATTCCCTATTTTCAGCACGGCGATTAGTACAGCAGTATTAAACAGGGAGAAAAACAAGATTTTATTAATTCAGCAATATAATCGACCAGACTACATATTACTCGCAGGATACGTGAACAAAGGTGAAGATGCGGAAACGACTCTCGTACGTGAGGTAAAAGAAGAGGTAGGACTTGATATTGTCGCTTATGAATATATGCGCAGCTTGTACTTCGCACCATCCAATACGCTAATGCTGAATTTTATAGGTGTTGCAGATTCGGAGGACTTGAGCCAGGTGAGTACTGAGGTTGATCATGCTGAATGGTTTACCTTGGAAGAAGCCGCCAGAGCGATTAAAAAGAACAGCCTAGCCGAAACCTTCTTACTGGCGATTATTGAGAAATTGAACGCGGGACAGGTACAGGTCAATCCGGTAGCTGTTGGAGGAAAGTAAAAAGGAGCCATGAGGCTCCTTTTTGTTGTTTCCATGCAAGGGGGTAATTATTTAAGCTTATACACACGAGCTTCATAAGGGCGAAGCTGAATTGTATTTAGTTCTTCTTCTGGATTTACCTCGTAGTTGGCAATAAGCAGTTCCTTCGTTTGAAATTTCACAGTGGGAGGAAGCTCGAAGGTCGCAGGCTCTCCGAAGAAATTCAATACAACCAGTAGCTGTTCTTCTCCAAGAGTACGCAGATAAGCATAGATTTGCTCGTTCTCTTCAGCCAATATCGTATAGCTACCATATACGATAATTTCATGCTGCTTGCGCAGCTCAATAAGTCTCTTATAATAGTAAAAAATAGAATCAGGATCAGCCAGCGCCTGCTCCACATTAATTTCCTTGTAATTAGGATTTACGGCTAGCCAAGGAGAGCCCGTCGTGAAGCCTGCCTGCGGCTCGGCGTTCCATTGCATTGGCGTACGGCCATTGTCCCGGCCTTTAATGTAAATGGAGTTCATGATAGCTTCTTCCGAATGTCCGGCAGCCAAGTATTCTTTATACATATTCAGGATTTCAATATCTTTGTAATCGTTGATGGAATCAAACTGTACATTCGTCATGCCGATTTCTTCGCCTTGATAGATGTAAGGTGTGCCTTGGAGCGTGTGCAGCAGTGTTGCGAGCATCTTGGCAGACTCTTTCGGATATAGCTTATCATCTCCGAAGCGGGATAACATACGCGGCTGATCGTGGTTGTTCATATACAGACTGTTCCAACCTTTACCGTCCAGCGCGACTTGCCATTTGGAAATGATGGACTTGATGTCCGCCAGCTTCCAAGGCTGCACATTCCATTTACCTCCAGGTCCGGAATCGACGTCCATGAGCTCGAAATGGAATACCATGTTAAGCTCATTGCGATCCTCGGAAACGTACAAGGAAGCCTCCTCGGGAGTGACATTAACGGCTTCGCCCACTGTCATAATATCGTACTTGGACAGGACCTCACGGTTCATTTCCTGCATATACTCATGTACGCGTGGTCCGTTAACGAAATAGTCTCCTCCGAAGTGGTACGTAGGCTGCTCTCCGTTATTTTCTGGGGCAACGCTAGGTAATTCCGGTACTTTGGAAATCAAGTTGATTACATCCATGCGGAATCCGTCAATGCCCTTGTCCAGCCACCAGGTCATCATATCGTAGACTTCCTGGCGCAGCTTAGGATTATCCCAATTCAGGTCGGGTTGCTTTCTCGAGAAGAGATGGAGGTAATATTCCTCCGACTTCTCATCGAATTCCCAAGCCGAACCGCTGAAGAAGGAGCCCCAGTCGTTAGGCGTCTGTCCGTCCTGGCCCGGCCGCCAGATATAATAATCACGATAAGGATTATCCTGCGATTTGCGGGACTCCACGAACCAAGCATGCTCATCAGAGGAGTGGTTGACCACGAGATCCATAATCAGCTTCATGCCGCGGCTGTGAAGTCCAGCTAGCAGTTCCTCCCAATCAGAGAGTGTTCCGAAATCATCCATAATACTTTGATAGTTACTGATATCATAGCCGTTATCGTCGTTTGGCGACTCATATACCGGGCATAACCAGACTACGTCGACGCCAAGCTGATTTAAATAATCGAGTTTCGAGATAATGCCCTGCAGATCACCGATGCCGTCCCCGTTACTGTCTTTGAAGCTGCGGGGGTAGATTTGATAAACTACGCTTTCTTTCCACCATTTCTTATCCATGTATAACTCTCCTATCTCTCTATATAAATCTTAGTTATTTAATGGACCCTGATGTTAGTCCACTTATAATCCATTTTTGCGCGAACAAATAGACCACGAGCATCGGGGATAAAGCGAGCAGATACGAAGCAAAGGCTAAGTTGAAATCTGTGCTGAATTGACCTTGGAAGACATACTGTACAAGCGGAAGTGTGTATGAATCCTGATCACCGAGCAGAATCAACGGCAGCATAAAGTCGTTCCAAGTCGACAGACAAGAGAGGATACCAATTGTTGCACTGACCGGAGCAAGAAGTGGGAAAATAATCTTCCAGAACGTTCCGAATGTCGTTGCACCATCTACTGTGGCAGCTTCCTCTAGCTCATAAGGAATAGAGCGGATATAGCCAGTGTATACAAACACGTTAAAAGCCAAGCCATAAACAATGTATAGAATAATAAGACCCGAAATGTTGTTCATATGCAGATCCGTTGTCACTTTGACCACAGGCAGCATAATAATCTGGAAAGGAATAAACATTGCGCTGATAAAGTAAAAGTAGAGCGCTTTGAAGAATTTTCGGTTCATATTGCGGGCAATCGCGTAGGCTACCATGGAGTTGGTAAGCAAGATGAACACTACTGATGTTATTGTGATCGTGGCGCTATTTCCCAAGGCGTTGAAGAAATTAGTTGCCTTAATGGCATTGGCGAAATTCTCAAAATGCAGGCCAGTCGGCAGTGAAAAGATGGATTGAGCCATTTCCTCGGGATTTTTTAGCGCGATAGCAATAGTCATGTACAGCGGAAAAAGGATCAGTAGTGAGCCTAGCGCGATAAGAATCGTTGCAGGCCAGTTGCTTGATTTTTTGATCATAAGTCCATCTCCCGTTTCTGCAGAAATTTAAGCTGAAGGGCGGAGATCACAACGATCACGATAAAATAAATCACGGCGTTCGCCGATTGATAGGCAAATTCTCCGCCTTGGAAGCCGCCTGTATAGATTAAGTGGGCAATGGATTGTGTTGAACGTCCAGGTCCCCCACCTGTCAAGGCTACGATTTGGTCGAATACCATTAAGCCGCCCTTCATCGCCAGCACCATGTTGATCGTGAAGAAGGAAGCAAGCATTGGAAAAGTAATGCTCCAGAATTCTCTCCAGCGGCTAGCGCCGTCCAGATTGGAGGCTTCGTAAAGATCTTGCGGAATCGTCTGTAGACCTGCCAGATAGAGAATCGTGTTATAAGCAATTCCCTGCCAGACGGCTACAATGACGATACCGATCCAGGCCCAATCGGAGTTGCCGAGAATGTTCTGCGAAAGGAATTCGCTGCCAAGCTTCTCGCCCCAGATAGGGAATACATTTGCGAACAAATAGTTGAAAATAAAGCCGACAATCAGCACGCTGAGGATATTAGGCAGGAAATATACACCGCGGAAAAAGTTTTTGGCTTTAATCTTGGCGTTAAGTCCAAGCGCAATCAACAAACTAATGATGTTGATGAGAATAGTTGTTAAGATGGCATATTTAAAAGTGAACACATATGAATTCAGCACATTTTCGTCTTGAAAAATGTTAATGAAGTTCTTAAATCCTACGTAATCAAAGCTGTCACTGAAGCCGTCCCAGTTAGTGAACGAATAGTAAATACCCTGCAGTGCAGGAAAGGTGTGAAAGGCAAAGAAAAGAAGCAATGCCGGTATAGTCATTAGATAAAAGGCGACTCGGCGTTTGGCCATCATGTAATCCTCCTTGGAAAAGAGAAAGAGAAGGGGGAGTCCCGTTCTCTTTCTCGGCTCTTATTTGTCAGGTCTCGTTATTTCCGGTCAGCTACCTTATCCCATTCTTTATCAAGCTGTTTCAGGTACGCATCAACATCTTTCTTTTGCAGGAAGGCTTGATTGATGGTATCCACTTTCATGGCACTTGGGATGTAGTGGTCCGCAAAGTCGGCCAAGTTACCTGAGGTAAATGCTGCTTTGAAGCCGTCCATTGTCGGATCATCTTGTGTTACACCTTGCACAGCTGGGAATGCTTTTTGCTCGTTAATGTAGAGGCTAACATTCTCAGGCTGGAGCAGGAATTCCACGAATTTTTTAGCTTCTTCTTTATGTTTAGTGCTCTTAGAGATAGTCAACAATGTGTCTACGCCAGAAATGACCTTATTGTTAGCAGCATCATTTGTCGCTGGGAAAGGGAATACACCAAGCTCAATGGATGGATTAGCCTTCACGATTTCTGGGATCGCCCATACCCCTTGCAGATACATTGCAGATTCACCTTTTGCGAAAGCTGTGTTGCCGTCATTGTAGCCTTTTCCAAAAATATCTTTCTGACCGAACTCCGTCAGCTTAAGCAGCTTTTCAGCAATTTCGTTGAAGCTGTCTGCGAAAGTCACAGTACCTTCAGTACGCTGCTTGAAGAAATCATTGCCTTTTATGATTGTAGAAAGGGAGTTGAACGGCGTAAGGGTTGTCCAGGAATCCTTAAGGGTCAGGTAAAAAGCATTTTTACCGCTGTCCTTGAACTTTTGAGCGACGGCAATGAACTCGTCCCAAGTGGTTGGCACAGTAACGCCGGCTTCAGTGAACATCGCTTTATTGTAAATGACACCACTTGCGTTCGAAGAGAATGGAAGACCATTCAGCTCGCTAGAACCCGTCAGGTCTTTCAGCATTTGAACATAAGCAGGCTGGATACTTTCAGCAAGTGGATCACTAGAGAAGTCTTCAAACAGACCACTTCCGGATAATGTTTTGTAGGTGTCAGTGGCTCCGATACCCACTACGTCAGGGATGTCTTTTTTAGCTGCACGAGTCTTCAGCACTGTTTCGGCATCCGGTGGGTTCACTTGAGTGACTACGATGTTCGGATTGGCTTCATTAAATTTCGCAACCAGCTTGTCGAAGGTGGCTTTGGCTTCGGTCTTATTTTGGAAAAACTCGATTTTCACCTTGTCACCGGAGGAGTTCCCGCCGCTAGATGTGTTGTCAGCCGCATTGTTACCACTATTGCTACCGCAGGCGCTAAGCACGGACATAGCCAGTAGACTAACCATTACGGGTTTAATTGTTTTTTTCATGATAAATCCTCCTAATAATGTGTTGGTATTATGGTGAATTTGGTAAGAGTAAACGTTTACGTTGATTGCAAATTTAAATGATATGCATGTTCTTCTAAGCGACGGGTATGCCATAAAAGAGACAGTAAACGTTTACGTAATATTGATAAAAAGACTTAGGTAAGCGATCTTACCGTTTGTCTTTCCACAATTGTGTGATCGACAATCTGGCTGTTCACAGACTCGCCTGTTTCAATCATCTGAATGAGCTTCTCCACGGCGATCTTTCCAATATCGTACAGCGGTTGGCGTACTGTTGTTAAAGGCGGAATAACCATTTTGGCTAATCCAAGATCGTCATATCCCATAATGGAGATATCCTCGGGCACGCTTAGACCATTTTTGATAACGGTGGAGAGGGCACCAATCGCCATTTCATCACTAGCAGCAAAAACGGCAGTCACATCAGGCGCTTGCTCCAAAAGAGTCTCCATAGCTATACTTCCGCTCTCATACAAAAAATCTCCGTAAGCAAGATAGCGGCTGTCAAAAGGAATGCCATTTGCTTCAAGCGCATGCTTGTAACCTTCTGCTCTTGGCGCACCAGCGATAAGATCGCTAGGGTTCCCACTAATCATGGCTATTTTGCGGTGACCTTTTGAAATTAAGTAGAGGATAGCGTCAAAAGCTGCTCGATAATCATCTACTTTCACATAAGGGACCTTGGCGAATTCTGTTTGGGAAGAGACCAGTACAACGGGGATCCTCATGGTTTCTAGCACATCGTAATATTCTTTCTTAAGGACTTCACTCGAAAAAATAATGCCATCAACCTGTTTCTCTCTCAGGAGCTGCAAATACTTCAACGTTCTTTTACCGTCCTGATCGGTATTGCATACCATCACACTGTAGTTCCGTTCATTGGCCAATTCTTCAATACCTTTGAGCAGATCGGAAGAGAAGGCACCAGAAACACTAGGGAACATTACACCAATGGTCTGTGTACGCTTATTGATTAGACCCCGGGCAATCGCATTGGGTTGATAACCAATTTCTTTGATCGCCTCATTTACCTTTTGTTTCGTTTTGTCCGAATACCCACTTAAATTGTTTAGCACGCGAGAGACTGTGGCAATGGAAACGTTCGCTTTCTGTGCAACATCTTTAATCGTTGGGTTCATTCCTATGAGCTCCTTAAACTACGGTTATCCTTGAATTAAACGCTTACGCTGATGAGAGTAAGTTATGAAGGAAGAGAACGTAAACGCTTACCCCGAATATAAATGCTGGTAGGCGCTTTTGTCAACTGTACTTAAAAAATAAAAAAATGATCAAAACTACGCAAGAGCAGTAATCTTTTAATAGGAATGATACCGATGTATATACCAAAAATTTACTTAGAAATATCGGAATTGACAAAAGAATATTGGAGGTCTAACATTTAGAGAGTAAACGCTTACGTAAAATTTTAAAATATGGCATGCAAGCCCTGGTTTTAATGATTTACTCGGATAAGGAGTTGCATTTATGAATATTTATCTCGAGATTCCGGATGTAGATAAGCACTTTCCTTACCGCAGTTTACTCTGCAATGGTGATACGTTGTGTTATCCGCATTGGCATAAAGAAATTGAAATTATCTATGTTACCAAAGGAAGCCTGAATCTGGGAATTAACGATACCCCTATTCACATGGAGCAGGGCGAGGTTCAGTTTATCAATGGTGGGGATGTGCATTATTTTCTCTCTTCACCTGAGAGTGAACGGGTAGTGATTCAATTTGACCTGAATTTGTTCCAAGAAGTAGCCGCTTTGAACGGTAATGACTACTCACTTCGTGAGGTCTTTACGCTTATGGAGTATTCCAGTTCAAGATGGCCCGTGGCAACTGCCGCGAAGGTCAAAGGGCTGATTGAGAGTATTTACGAGGAAGATGTACAGCGAAGAGAAGGGTATGTTTTTCTAATCAAGGCTAGATTGTTTGAACTGCTGACCGTTATTTTACGGGAGGTGCCGAAGAGTCCGATCAAGAAACAGCCTAAGTTCTCGGAAGATACACTGAATCAATCCAGAGAAACACTGGAAAGACTAGAGCGGATTTTTATTTATGTGGAGCAGCATTATCAGGAGGCTATTTCGCTGAATGAGGTAGCTAATTATATGGGTTTTAGTCCTTATTATTTTACCAAATTGTTCAAGAAAAACACGGGCATGACCTTTATCGCGTTCTTAAATGAATACCGGCTTAACAAAGCCAAATGGATCTTGATTAATGAAGATCTGCCGATGTCTGCCGTGGCGGAAGCAGCCGGGTTTGGCAGCGTGAAGACCTTCCATCATTTTTTCAAGGAAGCAACGGGGATATCCCCGCTGAAATACCACAAGACAATATTCGGGAATAATACAGCAAGATTGCAGGAAGAAAGCCCTTCCTCAGCTTTGTATGATAGAGATATCAAAACAGGAATAAGTGGAGGTTAGACCAGAATGACTTTAACAGTAGGAATTATCGGCTGCGGAGGTATTGCGAACGGCAAGCACATGCCCGCGTTAAAAAAAGTAGAAGGTGCGCGAATGGTTGCTTTTTGTGATATCGTCGCTGAACGTGCCGAGAAGGCAAAAGCGGAGTTTGGAGATGAGCAGTCCGTAGTTTACACAGATTATAAAGAGCTTCTTAACGATGCAAGTATAGATGTGATTCATGTATGTACGCCGAACATTTCCCATGCGGAGATTTCCATTGCGGCTATGGAAGCAGGCAAACACGTAATGTGTGAGAAGCCGATGGCTAAAACCACGGCAGAAGCACAAGCGATGATCGAGGCCTCAGAGCGAACTGGGAAAAAGCTGACCATCGGTTATCAGAACCGTTTCAGACCAGATTCAGCTTATCTGCATGCGGTATGTGAGAATAATGAGCTTGGTGAGATCTATTACGCCAGAGCTAAGGCTATCCGTCGTCGCGCTGTCCCAACTTGGGGTGTGTTTTTGGATGAAGAAGCGCAAGGCGGCGGTCCGTTGATTGATATCGGGACCCATGCGCTCGATTTGACCCTGTGGATGATGGATAATTACAAACCTAAATATGTCGTGGGCAACGCTTATCATAAGCTGTCCGGTCGTAAAAATGCTGCAAATGCTTGGGGCCCGTGGGATCCTGAGAAGTTTACAGTTGAGGATTCCGCCATTGGATTCATCACTATGGAGAATGGGGCTACCATCGTCTTAGAAGCAAGCTGGGCACTGAATACACTCGATGTCGGTGAGGCCAAAACGGTACTTTGTGGGACTGAAGGCGGAGCAGATATGGAGAACGGTCTGCGCATTAACGGAGAAGCCTACGGTAAAACCTTTGAAAAGCATATCGGTCTGGATGCCGGTGGCGTCGACTTTTATGATGGTGCGGGAGATGATCCTGCGATGATAGAGGCAGCTCAGTGGATTGACAGCATTGTAAATGACACCGAGCCTGTGGTGAAGCCGGAGCAGGCGTTGGTTGTGACTCGCATCTTGGAGGCTATTTATAAATCCTCTGAAACTGGAATGCCTGTGTTTTTGAATAATTAAGCAAATTCGATGGTCATAGATAAATATGAACTAGGAGTGTGTCCCAAGTGACAAGAGTAACCGTATGGAATGAATTCCGTCATGAACGGCAGGAAGAAAGAATTCTTAAGGTCTATCCGCAAGGTATTCATGGACAACTGGCCAGCTTCCTTCAAGAAGCAGGACTGGACACTAAGACAGCTACGCTGGATGAACCAGAGCATGGACTGACGCAAGAGGTATTGGATAACACGGATGTACTGATCTGGTGGGGACATATCGCCCATCATGAAGTAAGTGATGAGATTGTAAACCGTGTACATGCGCGAGTGCTGCAAGGTATGGGACTTGTAGTGCTTCATTCGGGCCATATGTCCAAAATCTTTATGAAATTAATGGGCACCAGCTGCGATCTGAAATGGCGTGAAGCTGAGGAGAAGGAGCGCCTGTGGGTCATGGACCCAAGTCACCCGATTGCTGAGGGCATTGGTGAATACATCGACTTGGAGCAAGAGGAAATGTACGGTGCGCATTTTGATGTGCCAGCACCAGAGAGTCTTGTATTTGTCGGCTGGTTCGAAGGCGGCAACGTCTTCCCAAGCGGATCGACCTACCGTAGAGGCAGCGGTAAGATCTTTTATTTCCAGCCTGGTCATGAATCTTACCCAACCTATTACAACAAGGATATTCAAAAAGTTATCATCAATGGCGTGAACTGGTGTGCCCCAACGAAACGTGACTATCCGGTTTACGGACATTCTGAAGCCTTAGAGCCTATCAAAGAAAAGGTGGTCGTATAAATGAAATTAGGCGTATTTGATCCTGTATTTGGAAGCTTGAGTCTTGACGAGATGTTAGATAAAATCGCCGCCGCAGGTTTGAATGCGGTAGAAATCGGCTCGGGTGGTAATCCCGGTAATGCTCACTGTCCGACAGATGAGCTGCTTGCCAGCGAGTCAGCACGTCAAGAATATTTGGAAAAGTTCACGAAACGTGGCATTATGATCAGTGCCTTCAGTTGCCATAATAACCCGATTTCACCAGATAAAGAAGAAGCCCGCGCTGGGGATGAAATTCTCCGTAAATCGATCAAGCTGGCTTCACTCATGGGTGTTAAGGTCGTGAACACCTTTTCGGGAACGGCTGGGGACAGCGATGAGGCAAAAGCACCGAACTGGCCAGTCACGCCTTGGCCTACCGTGTACAGCGACATCAAAACCTGGCAGTGGGAACATAAGCTGATCCCTTACTGGAAGGAAATCGGCAAGCTGGCCGAGGAGCATGGCGTTAAGATCGGCATCGAGCTGCATGGCGGCTTCCTGTGCCATACCCCTTATACGATTTTGAAGCTTAGAGAAGCAACCTGCGATGCTATTGGAGCCAATCTGGATCCGAGCCATCTGTGGTGGCAAGGTATTGATCCTGTAGGTGCTATTAAGATTCTCGGTAAAGCTGGCGCGATTCACCATTTCCATGCCAAGGATACTTACTTGGATCAGGACAACATCAATATGTATGGTTTGACCGATATGCAACCTTATGGCGATGTGCAGACCCGCGCATGGACCTTCCGCTCCGTTGGTTGCGGGCACAGCATATCTGAGTGGTCAGATATCATGAGCGCGCTGCGCACTTACGGTTATGATTACGTGGTGAGCATCGAGCATGAAGACCCTCTTATGACGGTTGACGAAGGCTTCCAACGTGCAGTAACCAATTTGCAATCCATTCTTATTCATGACCAACCTCAGGGTATGTGGTGGGTGTAAGGTCAATTTAGAAAGCCTTGATTCTCTATTAAGAGAATCAAGGCTTTTTTTGTGTGTAGTGGGGGTGGAGGGGAAAACGGAAGAGCGGAAGGGGAGAACGGCAGAGCGGGAGGGGAAAACGGAAGATCGGAATGAAAGAACGGAAGAGCGGAAGGGAGTAGAAATGAGCTGGCAAAGAGATAGGGAGGAGGTAGAGACGAGTAGGAGCTAATAAGAAACGAACTAGAAACTAACCAGAAATGTACTGGGAACGAACTAGTAACTAAACCAGAAATGAAACAAGAAACGAACGAAAAACCAACTAAAAACGAACTAAAAACGAACTAACTAACTAACTACCAATCAAAAATGAACTAGTTTGCTAACGGACTCAAATGCAGCTATTCGCGTGTTTTAGGTCTTTTTGAGCGAGTTTCGGACCCGAGAGACCTTATTGGTCGTGAAAAGTAAGGAATTCGAGGTGTTTAGAGCAAATAACTGCGCTGGAGTCCGATAGCATCTCAAAACAGCGGATTTGTTGCAAATAGGGTCTCTGGAGTCCGCAACTAATGTGCTTATGCGCTAGCTGATCTTCGATGGTAAAACCGTAGTTAGTTTGGGGGCTGGTGCGTTGAGCTTCGGTAGAATGGGATACGGGTAAATGTGCAGCGCAGTTAGTCTGGGACTGGAGCGGAGCGTGGTGGAGATGTGGTGGAGATGTGGTGGAGATGTGGTGGAGATGTGGTGGAGATGTGGTGGAGAAGTGGTGGAGAAGTGGTGGAAAAATGGTGGAGTTTTGGTGCAGATGTGGTAGGTAACTGTGCTAACGGTAACGGGCAAATGAGCGGACGCAGTAATGTATGAGACGTAGGGCGGAAATGTATGAGACGTAGGGCGGAAATGTATGAGACATAGGGCAGAAGTGTATGAGATGTAGGGCAGTAATGTATGAGACGTAGGGCAGTAATGTATGAGACATAGGGCAGAAATGATAGAGACATAGGAAAGAACAAGGTAGAACTGTGCTAAAGGACTCAGATGCAGCTATTCGCGTGTTTTAGGTCTTTTTGAGCGAGTTTCGGACCCGAGAGACCTTATTGGTCGTGAAGAGCAAGGAATTCGAGGGTATTTGAGCAAATAACTGCGCTGGAGTCCGATAGCATCTCAAAACAGCGAAATAGATGCAAATAGGGTCTCTGGAGTCCGATAGCATCCCAAAACAGCGAAAAAGTTGCAAATAGGGGCTCTAGGGTCCGCAACTTATGTGTTTATGCGTTAGCTGATCTTTGCGTATCCAAAGGTCGGCTTTTTGTCGTGCATTCACTGGTTACAGTATTGCAATCTCTGCGTCAAGCGGGAGGGGACGAGTTGAAAAGAATAGGTACAGGCTGGTACGCAACATATTTGAAATGATTTCGTCTTTATATAACGGAGGTGGAGCAAGATGAATTTATGCTTTTCGGGAGGCCGGTTTCAAACTTTTTTACAGCGGAACATTAAACTGATGCTTGTATTTGGGCTTTTGTTCGCTGCTTGCTTTACAGGAGTTGGAAGGGTGGAAGCTGCTGGCTCAGATCTGATCATCGTGAACAAAAAAACAAACAAACTCGCGTATTTCAGTGACGGCAAGCTGGTGAAGACTTTTCCGGTTGCCACAGGGAAGTCGAAGGAACTGACGCCAGAAGGTAGCTTCAAAATGGTGGTTAAAGTAAAAAACAGACCCTACTACAAAGAGAAAATTCCCGGTGGGGATCCGGCCAATCCGCTTGGCGACCGCTGGCTGGGGCTGGAAGTGAACGGGACCTATGGCACGACGTATGCGATTCACGGCAATAATAATGAGTCATCGATAGGGAAGTATGTTAGCGCTGGTTGTATTCGAATGCATAATGATGATATTCATTGGCTGTATCCAAAAGTAGCCAAGAATACTCGAGTTATCATTACAACGAGCACACTGGCTATGGAGAATATTGCAACTAAAAACGGGTACTCTGTAGGAAGCAATAAGTTTGCGGGGACTTTTGAGATCAATGGGACGACAACAAAGCTGAAGGATCCTTTTATATTGGAAAATTCCCGTGTGTTTGTTCCGCTGAGAGAATCCGTGGCCTTACTGGGTGGAACTTTGCAGAGTGAAGCGGGGACAGGTGCACTGCTAATTACGATCGGCAATCGTACGGTGACACACAAGCCATTATCCAATAAGGCTATTGTGAATGGAAAATCCATTACGATTTTACCGTCACGCAATGAAAATAACCGATTACTAATTCCGCTGAGTATCTTGCCTGATTTATTTGCTGTTCAGGTGCAGTGGAATGCGCAGACTCAGGTGGTAAAGATTAAGTTATAATTGTTCTTGACCTTTTATTTCTGATTTAAATTGTTATATACTGTACTTATTCTAAAATACGGACAATTACGGAGGGCCACCGACTGATGAATAACTAACACGTTTCCTGAAACAGACCATAAAGTTTGTGAAGTGCATATGCACAAGTCACGGAGCACCCGCGCAGGGTGATAACGGTCAGGGATACGTGTGTCGGTCGGGGGTCTTACGATGCTTTTATATGGATAGTTCTATCTATTGTGTTGGTTTACTCTGCATCCAGCAGGTGAACACGGCCGTAGTCTATCCATGTCTGGGTACATTCCCCCTTCATACGCTATTCGACCGCAGACCGTTGGCTGCGGTTTTTTATTTGCAATGAAATCGGAGGAATGAAAGATGACTGTAATTAAAGTGAAGAATTTACGTAAGGAATGGAATGGGGTCCCTTTATTTAAGGAGGTATCCTTTGAGATAGCAGAGGGAGAGCGCGTGCTTTTATTCGGACGAAACGGGATTGGCAAAACCACACTGCTTAAGGGGCTGATCGGTCGGCTTACTTTTGAAGAGGGAAGTATCTATCATGGCCTGTCATCTGAAGAATGGGGTGTGCTCGATCAACAGCTTGAGGTACCAGGGGAAGTAACCGCATTGGAATACGTTCTTTCAGGGTCAGCGCAGCTGCCTGAATTAAAACGCCAGCTGGAAGCCCTCAGTCAGAGATTGCAGGAGCAGAAAGCTGATAACGAAGCTGAGTTGGCTGAATATGCAGAGGTGTACGATGGTTACTTGCAGCTTGATGGATATGGCTGGGAGGTCAAAGCGGAAAAAAGTCTAAAGCAGCTCAAGCTTGAACATGCAGTCTGGGATTTGCCATACGCCTCACTTAGTGGAGGGCAAAAGACACGGGTGCAATTAGCAGCATTATTAGCCCGGCAGCCCAAGCTATTGATTCTGGATGAACCGACCAATCACATAGATGGAGAAACGATGGAGTGGTTGGAGCATTGGGTGTGCAACTACCCTGGAACGGTGTTTTATGTATCACATGATCGTACATTTATTGATCGAACTGCGACGTCTGTGCTGGAGCTTAGTCCGGAGGGATGCCGGCGTTATTCGGGTGGATATACACAGTACCGGGAGCAGAAGACTATAGAGCTGAGAACATTGGAGGGACAATATAAAAAGCAGGAGCAAGAAAAGGAGAAGCTGTTGGAGAGCATTAGGCGGTATGCAGAATGGTTCCAGCAAGCGCATCGTGCTGCCGGACAAAATGATTTTCTGCGTTCGAAATCCAAGAAAAATGTGTCTCGTTTCCATGCCAAGGAAGCTGCGCTGGAACGGTTAAATAAGAACCGTGTAGAATTGCCCCGCGAGACTGGCAAGCTGAAGATGAAGCTGGAAAGCGAAGAGTTTCTGGCAGATTCTTTACTGACACTCCGTGAGATAGAGTTTGCGTATGATGGGAGTGCGCCTTTTCTTAGGAATTTCAGCTTGTCGCTAAATCGGGGAGACCGATTGTCTATTCTGGGTCCTAATGGTGTTGGAAAGTCTACGCTGTTGAAATTAATTGCAGGGATCAATAAGCCTACAAAAGGTGAAGTGCGGCTGCATCCACGGACGACAATCGGTTATTTTGCACAAGAGCTAGATAACTTAGAGATGAACTCTACGATTCTGGATAGCTTGCTTGAACTGCCGGGAATGACCCAGACGGAGGCGCGGACAATTTTGGGTTGCTTTTTATTTATGCGGGACGATGTATTTAAACGGATTGGGGATTTGAGTCTGGGGGAGAAATGCCGTGTGGCTTTCCTCAAGTTGTATTTTGGAAAAGCAAATCTATTGGTTTAGATGAACCCACTAATTATCTGGACATTGACACTAGGGAACGTGTAGAAGAGGCACTGATGGTGTATCCCGGTGGACTAGTGATGGTCTCGCATGACCGTTATCTTCACTCTAAAGTGGCTAATCGCTTGGTGATATTAGAGCCGTCTCAGGCACCAAAGTTTTTTCAAGGAACGTATGCTGAATATTTTGCAAAAGACAGAACCCGTCTGCTTACTGGTATAGAACAGGCTCGGGAGGATGACCTTGCCCTCCTGCAGCTGCGTCTGAATCAGCTGATTCAGAGTAGCAGTGTGGATTCTGAGGCGGAAAATGCAGCGCTAGTGGCGGAAATCGTTAATTTGCAGCGACAAATACAGGAACTAAGGGGCGATGGGAAACCCGCATCCTCCTAAGCTGATAAAAAACACAACCTTGCTCAGGATGTATTTATCTTGAACAGGTTGTGTTTTTAGATAGGAGACGTAAGGTGTAAGGTGTATAATTTGGAGGAATGTGGATTTTTTGGCGATAAAGAAACCTTGAGAGGATGGTTGCAGAATTGCTGAAATTGGGCTCTTTTATATTGGAATTACTTCGATTATGTATATTGCTTGTGCTGACTTTATTAGTTTTGGGTTGGGCAGAAAGATTGATCTATCAATTGATATTTGGTCAGCCCGTGTATAGCTGGAGTATGGGATTCGGGAATTTATTGTTATTTTTTATGCTGTACCGGAATCATTTTCAGTTTAAAGGCTGGTATAAATCAGAGAAGAACCAAAAGCTAACGCTCCTCACCACAAGAGTAATCACCGTAATTTCCATAGGACTAATAATCCTGCCGCTAGGGCTGGGCTGATCTTATGAAGATTAGAATCATTGGAGCTTGCGGCAGCGGCAAATCCTATATCGCCCGGGAGTTATCTAGAAAATATGGTGTAGAGTATTACGAGACAGACAACTTGGTATGGGACAGAAGTGCCGAGAATTTGCGTTTTTCAGTTGAAGCAAGGGATGCTCAGTTGGAAGAAATCCTTGATAAACCCTCATGGATTCTGGAAGGTGCACATTACAAATGGGGACAAGAGAGTTTTAAAGCTGCTGACTTAATCGTTATTTTGAACCCTAATAAAGTGATCAGGGATTTGAGAGTGTTTACAAGGTTTATAAAAACAAGACTGGGTTTAGAGCAAGCGAATTACAAGCAGTCATTTAAGAATCTGTATGTGATGATTTTTGAATGGAACCGTGGATATGATCAGGAGGCCGCACATAGGATTATAGAGTTAACGGATACTCTGTCTGATAAACGGGTAATTGTTAAAAATAACAAAGAGCTGGAGCCCATTATCCAAGAGCATCTGAGGAAGGGATTGTTAAATAGGGATTGAGCGACAAAGTAAACGATAGAGAGAGGAGTGCTTGCATGGATAACATTCTACCCGAGCATTTGGATCAGGAGAATTTCATAGGGTTTTGGAAAAGAGTGCTGGCTTCCATTCTTGATTTCTTGGTCATTGGAATACCTGGAGTTATCGTATACTGGATACTCAATTCATTAGCTGTTTCATTACACTCGGAGATACCTATTATCCTGGAGTACATTTTGTTTATCGCATTTGATATCTTTATGATCGTTAGATTTGGCGGAACTCCAGGGAAGCTGATTTTAAAATTAAAAATTGTCAATGAGCGAGGGAATTACCCTACAGTGAAGGAAGCTCTGATTCGAAATGTTTTCCGAATGATTAGTATGATTCTTTCAATGGTAATTGCGGTCAGCAGCTATGACTTTACCGTTATTTCCGCCAAATTATCCTTATGGTCGGATTTGGCTTTTGACCTCACTCAAATCCTGGGTCCAATCATGCTGGTGGATTACCTGTTGGTTGGATTCCATCCCCGTAAACGTGCGATTCACGATTTGCTGGCTGGCACTTATGTTGTTGATAAATCCGCAATTTGAAGAATGCTTTTCACCAAGCATTCTTTTTTTTAAATATTAGGTATTTTACTATTAAATATTTTAGTGTTAAAATACTTTTATAAGCAGCCGATCATCATGAATGTCAAAGGAGAACCTCTTGGAAAATCCAGATATTTTTAAGCTAATACATGCAGTTGAATTATTTACGAATGAAGTTATTGTTCGATGGATGAACGCATTTGATCACAATATTGGGATATCTCCAGTTCTAGTCTTGGGTGAATTGAATAAAAAAGGCCCCTTGAAGCAGACTATTTTGGCTAAGAGACTAGGATATACGCCAGGAGCAATGACAAACATTGCTAATCGACTAATTAAGCAGGGGATGGCCGAGCGAAAATATAACGAAGATGATCGACGGAATGTACTTCTATCTATCACGGACAAAGGAAAAGACGTTCTGAAGGAAGCACAGCTTAAGGGACAGGAGCTAAGAGCTGAAATGTTCCAAAAGCTCAATGAGGAGGAACTGCAGCAATTCTTGAAAATCTATGAGAAGTTGTTAACGAGCTTTGATAGCTCTGAAACATAAACCAAGTCATCTTAGAAGCACAATAACATTATAAAGGGGTATGAACATGGGAAGAGTTCAAGGTAAAGTTGCATTAGTAACTGGAGGCGCTTCAGGTATTGGCTTATCAGCTGCCACTCTATTAGCTAGAGAAGGAGCAAAGGTTGTCATTGCCGATTTTAATGTGGAAGCAGCCAAAGAAGCAGCATCTAAGATTAAAAATGAAGGCGGAGAAGCTGAAGGTTTTTTCTTAGATGCCTCCCAAGCGGATTCGATCAAGGAAGCTGTTGATTTCACTGTTGCTCAGTATGGCACCATCACAGTATTATTCAATAATGTAGGTCTAACTAATCTGCAAAAAGACCTTGATGTGGTCAATATAGATTTGGAAGAATGGGATCGCCTGATGAACGTGAATACTAAAAGTGTTCTGTTAGGCAGCCGTTTTGCTATTCCTCATATGATTAAAGCGGGCGGAGGCTCGATCATTAACACGGCTTCGATGTCAGCATTCGCTGGGGATTCATTGCGTACTGCTTATGGCTCCTCTAAGGCAGCGGTTGTGAACCTTACTCGTTACATCGCTACACAATATGGTAAAGACAAAATCCGTTGTAACGGCGTGGCACCAGGGCTGATCCTGACACCTGCGGCAGTAAGAAATATGCCGCCAGCTGTATTGGATATATTTCAAAAATTCAACGCCCTACCTTATCACGGAGAAGCCGATGATATCGGCAATACGGTTTTGTTCCTGGCATCGGATGAATCCAAATTCATCACAGGCCAAACGATTGAAGTAGAGGGTGGTCATTATATGTCTAACCCAAGTATCACTGATTTCCAGAATTACATGATGGAAGCTAAATCTAAATAAAAGATTATGTGTAATTAAAAATCCGGTCCATGCTCGAATTTATCGAGCGGGACCGGATTTTGGTTTATTTTAATGAATTAGCGTACCTCTAAAACCTCCTGCATAAAGGTCTTCAGAGCGGAGGGTTTGGCACTTGCGATCCATTGCTTTAACTCATCAGTTTGACCATTCATATACCATCCAAGCTTCTCTTTTAACTCTTGGTCAAAGACTTTAGGTTGATTTTTTCGTTCCGCTAACAGTTGTTTAATCATTTGTGGCCAGCGATACCCACTATGACCAAAGCTGAGTTCAGGATAACGCTCAGCAAGTGTCATTACCGAAGAGAGTGATTCACCAGCGTATAATTCTGCCGCCAAAAAGCTGCCAATAAAACGATGGCTATCATCATACTTTAGGGCGATCGCGAATTGTTTACGAGCTTCTTCAAGCTTCCCTTGTTGCATGAGGGCTGTGGCGTTAATAGAAAGTACATAACCGTTAGTATTGGGTCGGTTTAGTTCGTTGTAGTAGGAATAATATTCGTTATACGACTTCCAGTCGGCATGGTCAAAATAGTACTGCGATAATGTGAAGGCGTAATTAGTAGAAGGCTGTAGTTGTATTAGCTTTTCGAGTAAAGGAATCGCCTTATCTTCTAATGTTGTATCCTTTGTGAGGGACGATTTTGCCAGCATCATCTTTACTAGCATGTGCAGGGCATGAACATCCTGTGGGTCATCGGCAATATTTTGTTGGTACATTTCTAGTGCCTGATCCGTTTTCTTATCCAGTAGTAGTTGGTCAGCCGCAGTAAGCTCTCTTTCCTTGAGATAAAAGAACGGCAGATTGCCGACAGTGTCTTCGTTCAGCCTGTAGCCATTACTGCGGGTAATCAGGCGTCCATCTGCATCTAAGGCTTCAATATTCCAAGAAAAGCGCACTTCGGGATTCATAAATCCGAGAAGGGAGAGGGGGTCAATAGATTCCCAGCCATCTCCACTGCTGCCATAGGAAAAACCGCCGCCATCGTAAAGTTCTTCTACTGGAATGGAGATATGATTATCTACAATACGATCCCGAATTTGTACACCCAACACGGCCCCCTCCCCGCCACCGCTTAAACGATAGTAAGCTGCACCTTCAACAGCTTTCCAGCGGAAATCTATGGTCTTGCCCGTTAGGGTTTCCTGATTAATGGGAGACTGCAGCTCAAGCAGAGGTTGTAGAACTATGCTCTCATTCAACCTGCCATCCGGTTTAACTTCAATCCAATCGTCATATTGTACAGGCCAGGTCCAGCCGTCGATCTGATCATAGCCAAGTCCAAGCTGTAACTGATAAAAGCCCGGAATCACACCGTGAAATTCGAAACGTCCTTCAGTATCTGTGACGATTCGGTAGGGTTCAGCAGAAGTGATGCTATGGTTAACTTCGCTTTTAGCACGGAGAAAAATACCTGCCCGCGGAACTGGGGTGCCATCGCTTCGTGTAAGGGTACCGGAGACGACAGCAGTTGAAGTATTTCCCATATCTATAGCAGACTGAATTGCGGTTCGAAGCGATTCCAGCTGTCTTTCAGTATCTGAAGTCCCAGCTTCTGGTGCTGCTGCTGCTGATCCTGTATTGTCTGTGGAGCCTTCGTTCGAACTGCTGGTGGCAGCGTTCATTTGTTTATGAATATCCTGCCAGAATTTTTTGTAGCTCTCCAAGCCATCCTTTACTACGGCAAGTGCTTCCTGCGCTTCGCCTTTTGTAAAGAGTAAACGCCCGGTAAGCCATGCTTTTTGTGCGTTTAGCTCTTCCTGATACTCGGATGGAAAGGGGGGTTGTTCAAGAATTGTTTCAGCGGTTGTTATATCGCCACTATTTAGAGCTCGCTCCGCTCGAAGGAGCTCCAGTTGTTTAGCTATATCGGAGTTGCTGTTTGACTGTTTCGTTGCGGTGATTAGCGCTTGATCTCCATCTTCCTTTTGGCCAAGAGCATCATATTCATAAGCTAACTGCTTAGCCGCAAATATACGTGTATTATCCGAAGGCCCCTCAAGGATATATTCCTCAAGCAAAGGTACTATGTCCTCCGGTAACAGACCGGAACGCTGGGTTTTATCATTACTCCACTGGCTCATCGAAGGGCTGACATTAACGTCATATCTGTAGGGATCATAGCTGTGATCCTTATCAAGGATGTTTGTACGGATTAGCTCGATACGTTTACTCCCGGTTGTGGAAGCCAGCTTTTGCAGAAGATCAGTTCTAGCTATGTTAGATTGAATAGCTGTGCTCTGATCTATCTGCCTTTGTGAAGGTAAGAAGTTAAACAGAAGAATAAGCAGGGAGGCAGGGAGTAACACGAATAACACCAGATGTTTGATTTTTATCTTAATTCTCATGTTTTTTCACCGCCTGCTCGTAGATATCCTTCCAATACGTATTGCCTCCAGCTTCGATTAGTTCTCGGTTCGCACGCTGCGGGGTATTTTGTTGTGGCTGTTGTTTAACCTCTGGTTGATGTAGGGTAAGCGAAACTACTAAAATAATAGCACCGATCGCACCTATAGGTTTGACAGGGATCTCAATTTCTTTATTCCACAGCGCCAATAAACGGGCTCCAAAGGTTGGAGGATGAGTCTGCTTAATGACCCGGTCGTGTCCAGTGAACTGGAGGTTCTTTAATTCTTCATCCAGCTGCTTTTTGACCGCATCGCGTTCTGTATTCATAAGAAATGTCCCTCCTTCACCAAAATCTTTTTTAAGAGCGTCCGGCCTCTGGCGAGTCTGGATTTGATCGTATTTTCAGATGTATTTAATTGCTCGGAAATTTCCCGGATACTCATCTCATGAAAGTAATATAACGTCAGACATTCACGGTATAGATAATCGAGATTTCTCATGGACTCGGCGAGCCTCACGTTATGCCATTCCACCATAAAAAGCTCTTCCGCTCCGGCTGTGAAGTCAGCATCCTCGTTGGTTTGCAGCTCTGACCCTCCCGCCGGGAAGATATTACGCCAGCTCCAAGTCCGTTGCCTCATGCGGCAGCGATTGACCACTATCCGTATCAGCCATGCCTTCAGCCGATCCGGTTCCTGTAACTGACTCATTTTGGCATAAGCTTGAATAAAAGTATCTTGTACCGCTTCTTCGGCACTTTGTCTATCTTTGAGCAGTAAAGAAGCGGTTCGCAGCAGCATATCTCCATATTCGTCCATTAACAGGCGGAGAGCTGACTCATCTTTTGCCACAATTCTCTCTATAATATTCAGATGTAGCTCCCCTCCCTTTACTAATAAGATGCGGATTGGAGGATTAAGGTTGCGTTTGGATGGAAAATTATTCAACAAATGTCGCGATTGCAGTTCGCCGGATAAGAGGTTACTGTTGGAATCTATTGTACAGATTGCAATGGGTCGCTTTTTCAAGCAGGATTAGCTCCTTTCTATTGTACGTTCTGCAATGAAACCCTTCGAGGCTGGGAATGACGGGTAAGGTCATATAGTTCATAGGTTTACGAGTTTACGAGTTTATAGTTAGATGGAGTTATGTGGAGATTTTAAAAGAGAAACTTACTTGAGTTAGGTGTCGGAAAAAAGGGTTTTATGTAGAAAAATAGAGTGTGTATGAATTTATATTTGTAGATATGGGTAAAAGAGGGTTAGCCAGAAAAATTGCCGCTATCCTGCAACTATTTGATTTTCACCTCGTCTGTATGTTCAGTTTCATTTTTGCAAGATGACTTTTGCAAGATGACTTTTAGGTAATCTACTAAGGAGATGACATCATGTCAGTACAGATAAAATTAATAGCAGGCTCTATCCTACTCGCAGGAATGATTGGGCTTGCTGGATGCAGTTCGAACAATGAGGCGGGGAATTCAGAATCCCAGGCAACGGCGCCAACAGAAACGGCTGTAACAGCAACCTCTGAGCCGGAAGTTAGTCCATCAAGCACCCCAGCAGAAACTGCACCAGCAGCGACTTCCTCCCCTACGGAGACTGATAAAGATTCAACCAACTCAAATTCACAAAATAGCGACAAACAGCTTAAAGAGTTACTCGAGCTTGCCAAAAAGGGGAAGGTACCCGGTGTAAAATATGCCGCTCATACCGGACTCATTGATGAGGTCGAAGCGGATTGGGGCAAACCTGATCAACAAGAGTCAGCGGGAAAAGGTATTTATGCTACCTACACTGACAAACATGTCGTGTTTGGATTTAATAAAGGAAGTTTAATCTTCGATGTTCGTTCAAGTGATTCCACACTGCAAAAGCTGACGCTGAAGCAAATTGAGGCAACACTCGGCAAGCCTGACGCTACCAAAGTGAACGGAGACGATAAGATTTACACCTATCAAGCCAATGACCAATACCAGCTGAAATTTATTATTCCAAGCTCGACCGGTACAGTAGATCATATTTCCGTGTTTAGTGAACAGGACTCTTTTAACAATATGGCTGGGTAAGTGGCATGGGTTAGAAGAGGAGAGAGCAATTTTGCAGAGGAATCTGTGGGTTGCTCTTTTTGTATGTTCTTTTTTGAGGTGGAGTAGGCCTTGGACGGACTGTTATAATGTAACCAATGAGCGGGTTCGGGGAAAGTGAGGTTCTATCATGCAGCTGGAATTAAACGAAAGTGAATATAAAGTGACCGCAGAAGGGATAACGATAGAATTATTCCCAAAAGAATTTACGCTTTTTCAGTTCTTGTATAAAAATAGAGGGCGTACATTCAGTCGAGAACAGCTGTTGGATAAAGTATGGCCGCTTGAATATCCGGTAGAGCGAACAGTAGATGATCATATTTATCGGCTTCGTAAAAAGCTAGGCAAGTTTCAAGACTTAGATATTAAGACTGTTCGGGGATTTGGTTATAGTCTGACTATGCAGGAGCCCTCAGCTGCTATGGCCAATCCGACTACATATGACTTAGAGATGCAAAAGACGATGCGGGAGGTATTCAAGAAATATCACCTATATGGCCAAGGTCGCTCGATGTTAATCCTCGCACGCCAACAGGATGTTTTGGGGTATGCGATGGATCCGTTTTATTCGATCTATATTCATTTTGTACAGGGAGATTTGGATTGGCTGCTGAACACAACCGAGGTGGGGATAGAGGAACGGTTTTATTCCTTATTAATCTGTTATGTTCTATTGGGTGATCCTAAGAAAAAATTAGAGTTCTGTGAGTTGGTCCTTGAGAAAAAAATTCTTTTGCCGCCTCAGCATCGCGAAGTGGAGATTCTAAATATTCTGGATTTGTACACGCTGGCAGGGCAACCGGAAAAAGCACTGGAACGACTAAAGCTAACATATGAAGTGATTAAAGAGCCGGGGTATGAGAGTTTCATTCCTATAACGGCGACCTCAGAAATGCTTACACACTTGTGGATGGGAACAGAAGATCACGTAATAGAACGGATGGCAACAGACATTGAAGCACTTTTGCTGGAGAAACCTTATTTGCGTGAGATTGGTAGTTATAAAGTTACAAGGGGCTTGTGGTTTCTACGGCGCAAGTCTTGGCGTGAAGCCGAGCAACTGTTGGATGAGGCACTTCAGGTGCTTGAGATGTCAGGGTTCGTGCCGATACGGATATATGCATTGTACCGAATAGTTCATTTTTGTAAACAGTTTCCACCTAAGCCAGCTTTGTATCGCAAATATGTGGATATATTTGAACAGGAGAAGGAAGAGCGGGGATTCCATCGGTTAGAACAATCCTTGGATACCGTGCTTACGAACCTTGTGACTGCCCCCTGATAATTCTCTGACAATTCTCCATTACATTAAGGTCATGCTAATAAGTTCTTAATTGTAATTTGGAGGAATGTTTAATGAATGCTTCAACACAAGCAGGCACGAGCCTGCTTAAGAACAAGGTGTATATGCGTGTGTACAGCGCATATGCGACGGCTACCTTTGGGGATTGGTTCGATGCCTTAGCAATTCAGGTACTCGTAGGGTACCGCTGGCAGGCCAGCCCGCTAATGCTGGCTTTGATTCCGGTCTCCATAGCTTTGCCGGGGATTTTGCTGGGCTCGTTCGCAGGGGTAGTGGCTGACCGACTGAACAAGCTGAAGCTAATGCGGATGTGTGATCTGCTTACGGCATTGTTAACCGTATTCGTATTATTTGCTCCCAGTATGGTGTGGTTGCTCCCGTTATTGATGTTGCGTGCTGCCATTTCTACGTTAAACGTGCCTGCTCAGCAGTCGATGACCCGTAGTATGGTTAGAGAAGACCAACTGCTTCAAGCTACCTCGCTTAATGGGCTTGTAAATCAAGGCTCGAAAATCGCGGGACCTTTACTGGGCGGCTTCGCGTTGTCTGTTCTTACGCCACAGTGGTGTATATTGATCAATGCTTGCCTTAGAGGCTGTTCCTATTTGCTCCTACTTACAGTTAAGAAAAGTGAAGTAGAACAAGTTGGCACAGAAGGCAAGGGCGATCAAGAGGAACGTGTTGCTCTCCGCACGATGTGGAAAGAAGGCTGGAATTTTATGCTGCATAGTAGGTTGCTGCTAAATACCATGCTGTTTGGCATAGTCTGTTCAATGGCTATTCAGATGATTGATTTTCAATTCACCAGTCTATTTAGGGTACTTGCACCCTCTAATGAATCTTTACTGGGCTGGCTCGTGGCGGCATCCGGAGGCGGTGCTGTATTCATCATTATGGTCATGAACAAAATGAATCGCGGAACAGGTTATGGCTGGAAGCTTGGAACGGGTTATGTGCTGATGGGTTTATCGGTTGGGGGACTTGGACTGCTTCAGCCAGGAGCTTCCAGTATTTCTGTATTGCTATTAGGGTTCTTACTAGGTATTGGGAATGGAATTTTTATTATCACGTTCAATTATTGTCTGCAAAAAGAAACACCCCCGCATATGACAGGGCGTGTGTTCGGTATTCAGAGTACCATTCTTAGCGGAGTTATGATTGGCGCACCACTTCTCGGCGGAATGATGGTTCAGATTGCTGGGCCTAGCCGTATCTTTTTGAATTTCGGCATCGTAATCGCTCTGATTGGTGTGCTGGGCATCGCATTTGGGCGTGTGCTGTGGCCCGCGCAGAAAGAGATGAACGATAGCTCTGCGGAGCAATCTAGGACAGTTGAGGTTATGGAGGGTAGCTAGCAGGTAGCACGCTAGTCTAGCTAGCGGGACTTCCTAGCTGGACTAGATTAGCTAGACTGGGAAGGTTGAGTGGCAGAGAGAACCTAGCGTGACTCCCTAGCAGATACTTAGCTAGACTAGACAAGTTGAGTGGCAAAGACAATCTAGCGTGGCAAACTAGCTAATACTTAGCGGGACTAGAAAGCTTGAGTGGCAGAGAGAACCTAGCGTGACTCCCTAGCAGATACTTAGCTAGACTAGACAGGTTGAGTGGCAAAGACAACCTAGCGTGACTCCCTAGCAGATACTTAGCTAGACTAGACAGGTTGAGTGGCAAAGATAATCTAGCGTGACAAACTAGCCGTTTTCTAGCGTGACTAGATAACTTGAGTGCCAAAGAGAACCTAGCCTGACAACCTAGCAGATACTTAGCTAGACTAGACAGGTTGAGTGGCAAAGATAATCTAGCGTGACAAACTAGCCGTTTTCTAGCGTGACTAGAAAACTTGAGTTACAAAGAGAACCTAGCCTGACAACCTAGCAGATACTTAGCTAGACTAGACAGGTTGAGTGGCAAAGATAATCTAGCGTGACAAACTAGCCGTTTTCTAGCGTGACTAGAAAACTTGAGTGCCAAAGAGAACCTAGCCTGACAACCTAGCAGATACTTAGCTAGACTAGACAGGTTGAGTAGCAAAGATAATCTAGCGTGACTTCCTAGCATTTAGTTGCAGAATGTGCAGTTAAATTCCCCTCCATCGATCAAACTGGGATTTAGTTGTATTTTGTGCAGTTATTATTTGATATTCTCCCTTTTAGTCTAGGAATGATGATTTTTAGTTGCACAAAGTACACTTATTTGCTCAGGATGTCTCTTTTTACGCTTAATAGTTGTATATAGTGCAATTAAGAGTCTCCTTAGTCATAGTCGCCTTAATATGTGACTTCTCAATAAGTATCTCCTTAATAAGTGACCTCTCAATAAGTTATTACTTTGTGATCTAAAGCAACTGCTGCACGAAACGTTATAAGTTACAATATTACCTAGCCCGATAGGACAGTTTCCCGTCCGTAAGGGCTTTTTTAGTGTGTAGAGGAGATTGGCTAGAACATTAGAATTTGTAGAGGTAAGGAGGGAAAGGAGGGAAAGGATGGAAAGGATGGAAAGGATGGCTACTTTTATTTATATGGTGAGGCACGGTGAGTCGCCCAAACTGCCCGGAGAAACTGAAAGGACTCGCGGACTAACCGCGAAGGGGGAGGCGGATGCCCGCAAGATAACGGAAAAACTACGTCTGGAAGGAATTCAAGTCTTCTATTCAAGTCCATACCTTCGGGCTATACATACGATTTCTGGATTGGCGCAGGAGTTAGGAGCAGAGATTCAGAGTGTTGAAGACCTCCGGGAAATCCATTTCTCGGACGGAAATAAGATTATGACTGATCAGGAGCTGTATCCATTACTGACAAAAATGTTTGAAGATCCGGATTTTGTCCCAGTTGGTGGGGAATCCATTCATGCGTGTCAGAAGCGTTCAGTTAGTGTACTGGCAGAAATACTGAGCAATCACAGCGGTCAAAAGGTTGCTATTGGAACTCACGGGGCAGTCATGACGCTTATGATGAACTATTTTGATGCCAAATATGATCTGAACTTTCTTCTTCAAACCACAAAGCCGGATATTTATAAAATGAAGTTCGCAGGCGGAACGTTAGTGGGTGTGGAGAGGTTATGATTATTGGGGACTGCTTACAAGCGTCCCGACTCATCATCAACCTGAGGCTTACGGACCCAGATGACATTATTCGCAGATTATTAGCCTTTGGAGCATGGTTTCGGACTCCAGCGTCGTTATTCCTTAAAAAGAGCACCTTATTGGGTGTTTTTTATGCCAATAGCGACTCTGGGGTCCTTTCTCATCCCAAAAGTGGGGAATTGCTGCATATAAGGTCAGCTGTGTCCGATAGCGGCTTCACACACGTAAATACGTACGAGTGAATACGCACGAGTAAATACGTACGCGTAATTACGTACAGGTAATACGTACACGTAATTAGATACACGTAAATGGGCACGCGTAAAATACATACGCATAAATAAGTACACATAAACACGTACGCATAAATGCGTACAGGTATAAGTACGCGTAAACTACGTCCACGTAAATACATACGCGTAAATTACGTACGCATAAATACGTACGAGTAAATACGTACGCATAAATACGCACGAGTAAATACGTACGCATAAATACGTACGCATAAATACGTACGAGTAAATACATACGCAAAAATATGTACGCGAAAATATTACCGAATCAAATGAAAATGGGTAAGGGGATTTGGATTAAGTAAGGTTGGCTTGTGAACAGTACTTCCACTATGAAAAATACGGCTTCACAAGCCAAGCTGTGTTTAATCATAACGTTAGTCTGACTTTAGGCTATTCTAGCTAAGGCACTGACTTTCTTCTACTCTAACAATAGAACTATCTACAAGCAATAGATCTATCTATAGTCTATAGAGCTATCTACAAGCTATAAAACTATCTACAAGCTATAAAATCGCTTAGTATTCGCAGTCACTAACTTTTCCGCTTCGCCGGGGGTGTAACCATGGAGCGCTCCCCAAGCAGCGGCGACTTCCCGAATCATAGACGGATGGGTGATTTTCCCCGCAAAAGGTCCTTCGAACGGCCAAGGCCCATCGGTTTCAGCCATGACTAGCTCTGGGGGATAACGGCGGGCAAGCGCCTGTATCTCCGGCTCATACAGGATATCCGGGGTGAAGGAGATATAGTAGCCGTTCTTAATCATGCGGGCAATGGCTTCTTCTGGACCTTTGAACCAGTGAAAGTGGGCATGCTGTATGTTATGTTTTTCCAGGAGATCACAAGCAATAAGCGCATCTTCATAGACAGCATGCAGCACCACAGGTTTATCGAGACGGGCAGCTAACCCAAGCAACTGATCCAGCAGCTCAATATAGGGCTCCATATCAAAGGTTTCGCCACGTTCTAAAGCTTCAGCACGCGTATAGTAAGGCAGCCCGATTTCCCCCACAGCAATATAATCCTCACTAGATTGACTCTCGATCCATTTCAGCAGAGCAGCCAGCTCAGCATCCTGCGGCAGGGGTTGCTCTGGATGAAAGCCATAAGCTGGACAGACCACGCCGGGATTTATGGCTGCAAGTCTTTGGGTGCGTATACAAGAGTCCAAATTCATAGAGACAGCGATAAGGGCTTTAATTCCCATGTCAGGTAGTTCACTCAGTATCTGTTCGGCAACTTCAGGTTCATATTGCTCTAAATGTATATGGGCATCAATCATAACTGTTTACCCTCCACGTAAGAAGCTAATTCCTCATGAACCTCAAAGCGAATAGAGTCGGGTTCCATTCCATCTTTTCCCGGTTTGTAGGCAAAGGTTAGTGTGCCAATACTCTCCAGAAATCCAATATAAACATTTGTTTCCGCCTTTAGCTTGCCCTCTTCCACTATGTAGTGAGTAACAGCACCAATGCCGGCTTGTTCGCCTAGATTGCCATCCTCAGCACGATCTGGATATCGCAAAGTCACCATGGATGGAGTTGAGCCTTTAACTTGAATTTGAATCAGGGCGTCCCCTTTTTCATTAGAAATTTTTGACGTAACCAATGCGGAGGCGGCTTTATCTGCAGAAGGGACAGTGACTTCTTCCCACGGGTTAGGCTTAATCACGTGAAGTTCCTGCATGGACATGCCCGTACCTGTTCCGAGCCACAGAATGACAACGACTTCTTCCTGTCCATCCTGATCGATGTCGGCATAATGAATCTCAGGAGGGTAACTTAGGAGTCTGGGTGTTTCCCAATCAAATGTATGCTTGTTACCGTTCACCTCTACAACAAATCCTTCGTAGGTACCGCCATCTTTAAGGGCAGTATACAGCTTCACTTGGTCATTTTCTGTAGCAATAGCGAGAGGTTCGCTGGGTGTTCTGACGGTAGTACTAACATCCCCTGATGTTATTAATACTTCAGTTCCAGCTGCATTCAGCTGCGCAGTGGCACCAGACAGAGAGTTTAAGGAATCGGCAGGAATATATAAAATACCATTTCGTAGAATAGCTGGTCCTTCAAGCGAGGTTTGATATCCATCAGCTTGCATATACTCATTGTCCGGCGTCAGAACATAACTACTGCTTCCATCAGAGATGGTCAAGGTCTTTAAGTTATTATCCCATTTTTGTTCTGAGGTGTAGTATTCCATTAGTACTTTTGCAGGTACATAGACCTTATCATCTAGGAAAAAAGGGGAGAGAGTAGGAAGAACGGCTTCGCCGTCCACGATTAGTTTCAGTGGTGCTGAAGTAGCTTGTGTTTGATTAATAGCCATTGTTGTATCCATATCTATGGTTGCCGATGCTCCGCATCCGGCCAAAAAGAGCGTGATAGCTCCTATAGCGATGATTTTATTCATAATTACCTCCAGGATAAAGTCCAGTCCCCTTAAGTATAGAATAAAACAGCGCGTTGTAGGTCACTTTCTATTAACAAAGAGAATACAAGCTTGTTACAGTTCGCTAGTTTTTTATAAAATGCAGGCATCCACGCAATAAACGACGAGTGTAATAGAAAGAAATGAACAAAAGTAAGGAGAGGCACAGACCAATTGGAAGGCTGAGAATGTTCGGGAAATCATAATCTGGGAAGGCATTTAGTCCTATCCCTTTGATGCCAACAATACCTAGCACACCACCGATAGGTGCAATGATTGCACAGACAACACTCCCCACGGCCCAGACACTAAGGATCGGTACACAGAACAAGATGGTGGCACCTTTGGCGATATTTTTGAGTACAGTGGCTCCTGACAAATGAGTGATTTTTTCCATGTAGACTCTCCTTTATTGGTTTAAAAATACAGTTCGGTCAACTTGCGACTTAAGATCCACCGTTAGACTTTTGCTATAGCGGATTTCCCCAATGGTACAACCCGGTCCGACGATGATTTCTTCACCGCACACAAGGTCAGCTGTCGTCCGGTATAACGTTATGCTAGTTCCTTCAATCGTTGTGCAGGTAAGTTTTCGAAAAGGGTGCATCAGCGCATTAATCAACTTGGAGGAGGGTTTAACGATAATGTCACCGCCAGCTCTCATAACCTCGACTGTGCTTCTATTGCCTAAACGGATCTCAATCGATGAATCTGCATTTAGTCTCTTTATGTTCACAGCACCTTCAGCATAAAAAGTCCCGGCCGCAGCATTTTCTGCTACGGACATGTATCCAGAAGATCGGAGATTATCTGCTTGGATATTTTGAACGCGCAGACTCCCTAGATTGTTTACCTGATTGGCCTTACAATTCCCCCCAATTGTACAGTCGCCAGATACTTTGAGTTTTGATGTCGAGACACTACTTTTAGTACTTAAGTGGCCAAACACATCAACAGTGACCGCACGAATATTCTCTCGGACAAACAGCGAACCTCTTACCTTCAACGGTGGATCGATCATGTCAGTACGTTCATAAGTATTGTTATTATTGGACATTTACAGTACCGTCCTTCAAAATATATTTTAATGATTAAAATATATATTCATTATAATATATAGTCAATATAATAATTTGGGAGTTTAACATAAAAAACACTGCCGTCAGTTTCCTGACAGACAGTGTTTATAGAAAAGAGTATAGCTGATAAGGAGCAAAATGAAGGCTGTTAGTGCATCATTTGTTCCATCAATTTATTTATTTGTTCTAAAGTTCCGGAGATTTTATTCAGATCTGAGGTAGGAAATGCTTCAAATATTGTATGGATACGCTGATCGCCTTGTTCTGTAAGGACAATATTGACAACTCTGCGGTCTTCTTTAGTCCGCACCCGTTCAATAAGTCCGGCTTCCTCAAGTTTATCGCACATGGAAGAAGCGGCTCCGGGTGTGACCACGAAGCGTTCAGAGATGTCAGTAATGTTCAAGCTTCCGGTAAGCCGGAGTTGAAACAGCAGCATGATCTGATTGTGAGTCAGGGCTTCCTTTTTAGTGATCATATCAATGAAAAACTGGGATTTCTGCTGCACATTTGCCATAGATTCCATGACCTTATGGATAGCATTTTGTTTCTCTTCCTTTGTGCTCATAACATTGCCTCGCTCCAATTTACTTTAGTTACTAAAATATATAGAAGCTATAATAAGCTTGTCAAGTTGACGGGTTACTGTAGCTTGGTTAGAAAGACTGAATTTAGCGCTGGAACCCTTCTTTTTTTTATATCTTGTAATGAAATTGGAAATATATCGTATTAACTGATGAATTTACTTAGCTAAGTGAAAATTTGGTGGGAAAGGAGAGTTAGATTGATGCATGAGCGCGCATTGCTTCATCCTTTTGTTAAAGAGAATATACAGGAAAATACTGACATAAATGTTTTGTTCACAACGATTTTTGAAACCTACTATAAAAGAATATTCAACTACATCGCTTACCGGGTTAGTTCTCTCCATACGGCTGAGGATCTGACAAGCCTTGTTTTTGAGAAAATGTTGGCGAAACTATCGACCTATTCTCAGGAAAAAGCTCCTTTAGAGGTATGGTTATTCGCCATTGCCAGAAATGTGGTCAATGATCATTACCGGAGTTTTAAAAGGAAAAGTTTCTTTTCGCTGGATGCCGTCAAGGAACTGGTTTCTAGCAGAAAAGATCCAGAATGTTTGATCCTCCAGGGAGAACGTAGTGGAAGGCTTAACGAAGCCTTGAATACATTGAGCTCAAAGGAGCGGAATATTGTGGCTCTAAAATTTGGAGCTAATCTGAGAAATAGAGAGATTGCCCAGGTTACGGGAATTTCGGAGAGCAATATCGGTGTGATACTCTACCGGACTATGAAAAAGCTGAAGACTGAAATAGGGAGCGTGGAGCAGCTATGAACAGTAAAGACATACAGCAGAAGTTCTCAGCAGATTTAGATGAAAGTATATATGGAGCGGCAAATGATTTAAAGGGTGCTGGGGAGTACAAGGAGCTGCTGGAGCTAGGCAGGGTTCTGGCCCATAAAGATTTCAGCGAGGGCTCTGACAAAACAGCCATTCTGAATAAGGCTCGGAGAAAGTATGCCGGCCAAAAGGAGGAGAAAGGATTGCATACAAAACATAGATTAAGACGTCCTGCTGTTATGCTGGCAACTTTGCTAGTGGTTAGCGTATTAAGTGTAACTTTTGTGCAGCCGTCATTTGCACAGGAGCTGTTAATGAAAGTATTGCAAACGATAAACTTAGGCCATATTGTAGCCCATGAAGTAGAATTTTCTGCGGATTCCAACGTGATTCCGGATGACTTTAAGGGGAAGATTTTTGATAGCAAAGGAAATGCGTTTGTGACCCTCGACGCTGCTCAAAAGGCAGGTGATATCTACAATGCTGATGGGGAAAAAATCGTCGGAGTTGAAGACGGCAGACTGGTTACGCAATCTGAGAGGGATCAAGAGAAAGCGGAATTGCTGATCGAGAGGGATTCTAGCAAGCTAAATGAATATACGATTTTTAATGTGGGATTGCCGGAGTATTTGCCAGACGGTTATACCTTTGATCGTGCAGAGTTTTATAAGGATAGCAATGGTGAAGTAATCGACAGCAAATATATTAATTTATATTTTGTTAATGAAGCTACCGATGAGATCATCTCGATGCAGCAGCGGCACGCTGATTCCGAAACGGCTTATGAGATGTCGACGGATGGCACCATCGAAAAAGTGAAGATTAACGGAGTTGATGCTGTATTGGTTAATGGAAAAGGGTTGGACTGGGAAGCCAATGGAGTCTTATACGGTGTAACATCAGCTAGCTTGGACAAGAATGATTTGATCAAAGTTGCTGAGTCTATCCGCTGACTGATTTTTTAGAGAGATAGGCGGTTACTGTTCGAGTATATATAGGCAAGGGGATGATCCATATGGATCTCCCCTTTTTCGCTTTATTGAGGGCACATGCAAACAATGAGTGGGAGAATATAGCTGTACTTCGTACAACTATATTTCTGCGAAATAACGCTTGGATGGATATAATTGTATTTCGTACACTTATTTTCACGATTTATCCCACTATAGGAAGTTTCTCCGCTTTTTAATTGTATAGAATACACTTAAAATCAGAGTAAACCTTTTTGCATATGGAATAAGTGTACAGAATGCAGTTATCTCATAGATTTCTGCGGGATCCGGCCAAAGCTGGCGTGTAAAGCCGAACATCAGCTTCCACCGCCCATAATCTGTTCAAGCAAAGCTGAACATCAGCTTCCACCTGTCCATAATCTGTTCAGCTGGCAGTCGCCTCGGCTTACTTCATCTACTCCATTAAGCCGCTGCAGAGTAAAAAATAAATCGAACGATTTATTCTCTATGTACCAATACATAGTGTAAGACCGAAGGAGGGATTGAGAGGGATGAAACATCCAAATGAATATTCTCAGCTCATTGCGCTTACGCTAGCCGGCAGCCGTGAAGCGTACAGTGAACTATATGAAGCAACGATTCGGGATGTGTATCAGACCGTTCATTTTCTCGTTCGCGAAACCTCCGATGTGGATGATGTTGTTCAGGAGATTTATATTCAGGTGCACCGGTCGCTTGAGCAATTTGACGTCAATCGTCCTTTTAGGCCTTGGCTTATGGGGCTGGTTATGCGGCAAATTCATGCCTATCGAAGAAAGAGATGGACGCATCTCCGAATGGTTAAAAAAGTAGAGCAGACTGATTTAAGGATGGAACCTGATTTCACTAGTGATGTTGTGGACAGGTTAGCTAACCGCCGTCTACTAGCAAGTGTAGATCGTCTTCCATTTAAGCTGAAGCAGGTGATTATTCTGCACTATTTAAATGAATATTCACAGGAAGAAAGTGCCGCGATACTGGGTATCCCTCTGGGTACGGTGAAATCCCGTATTCATGCTGCACTGCACAAGCTTCGTCAGAAGCCGGAGAATCATACTCTTTTTAAGGGAAAGGTGGAGGACCTGCATGAATTTCAATGAAGAGTTACGGACAGTTCTGCAGGAAGAGGCGAGAAATCTAAGTGCCCCACCGGAACTGAAGAAGCAAATACTAAATCAGACCGAGACGAGATCAGGGGGAAGACGAATGAAAAAATGGCTTGTAGCAAGCATTTTGGCGGCTGCATTATTAATTCCTACTGGAGCATATGCCGGATATAATTATTTGGCGGATACCCTGTATGGCTCACAAGCAACTGCTGCTACGATTGGAGTAACCCAGCAACAATATGACAGGCTTGAAGCCAAGCTGCAGAACGCGAAACAAAGCTTTAACGAAGAGGAATTTACAAGATTGATATCTTTACTAGAGGAATTGGGAGCTTACAATCTGCAAATGGCCGATGCTGACGGAGTCTTTCACCTAGAACAGTTAAGTGTGAAAGATCAAAAGGCATATAATGATTTACAGGTTGAGCTTAAACCTTATTTCGAGAAAATGAATGAAAATGAAATCCCTCAGGCAAAGGCGGCTGTCGTTGATCGTGATACTTTCTGGAATGGCGTGCTGGAAAAAGCTGAACAGAGGTTTACTAAAGAAGAGTTTGAGGAGATCGAACAATTAATAAATGAGTTGCAAAGCTATGATGCCAAGGTATTTGATGCAGATGGAAGTGTTCATATGGATCGGCTTTCGAAAGAGGAGATACAAAACCAAGAGAAGTTAATTGAAGCGCTCGGTCCTTATATAAATAAGCTGGACATGATGATTAAACCTAGTTCTTAGTTGAATTTAAATGCATGTATTGAATAACTATGGATAGAAGTAGCATTAGAAAAGCCACCAGAAAAGGTCTAATACACCTTGTGTTCTGGTGGTTTTTTACATTCGGCTAATTTGTATTTTATACATCACTAATTGAATAAATGTATAATCAATTAAGCCAAAAAAAAGTATTTGACCACTGGAATAATTAGACATATTATTATTTAAATACTATTGATCTATATATGAATCATGATGGCGAAAGGTGGCTTTGATCATGAAGCAGATGACCATTCGTGCAGAACTGGCGGACTACCTCAAGAAGAATGGAATAACAATTAATCAATTCGCAGAGGTATCTAAAGTGAATTCGGGCACAATTAGCAACATTATCAATGGGAATCGGCCTATAGCCATGCAGCAATTAGACCGTATTACAAAAGGTATGGGATTAGAAGAAGGCGGCTTTTATGATATGTATGTGGAGGAGTGTTTCATACATTCCAATCCCAATTGGAGACGACTTCGACCTTTTCTATATCGCTGTGCTGAACTAGATAAGCTGGAATGTATAAGTCGGGTGATTGGAATCATGATGGACAGCCTATCTTATACACCCTCGTTGTTTGATACAGCAGAAGATTTTTTTGTACAAGGAAAATATGATGCTGCAGCGTTGTTATACCGGAGTGTCGCGGAGAGTGAGAAGTATCAGCATTCAGAGCGGCTGGCTTTTTGCCAATACAGACTGTTCACGATTGCTCTAGGGGGTGATCAGGATCTGAATTTGCGAGCAGCTGTGCAGTTTGAGGGTTTTGTAAATCGGCTTGATGAAGTCGATCAACTTGACGCGCTGAAGGCTCTGGCGAATACATATAGCGCATTGAGGTATTGGGATAAGGTAATGCTCATAGCTATTGAAATTGAAAAAAAAGCATCCATTCAATATAAGTATAATAATGAGCGAGCCAGAAAAAACGGGTTACAGAAGGAACCTGCAATGCCCTTATTTTCATATATTCTATTTTCTTATGTGTTACGTTCAGTAGTTTACAGAGAGCTGGGAGATTATGATAGAGCATTGCAGTATGTTAACCTTTACATGGATATGAGCTGGATCCGTGAGGATACGGAGGAAGCTTTGCAACTTATGAATCGATGTATGGGTTGGGCACAGGGCAATATATATTTACTGAGAATTTTAAAAGGTGATGTGACAGCGCTTCCGGAATATGTGACCTATATTGAAAAAAGAGAGGAAGACATTCTTCCAGGTCTGTTCAAAATCCTTCAGGCAGCCAATCACTATGATTTTAATGTGGATGATATTCTTCAGCGGTTTGAGCAAGAAATATCAGATTATAGAGATCAGCAGAGAAATCTTAAATGTTATAATCGACAAATTATCGAAGACAGATACACTTTTTTTATGGCTGAAATAGCATTGTATTATATAAGAAGAGGAAAATATGAGCTTAGTATAAAGTATATAATGGATAGTTTGGAGACTTCTATAAGGATTAATAACGAATCCTGTATAATAAAGTGTGTCAGAATGTTTGAGCAGCTTCGGCATACTGCATCTTTAGAAACGCAGAAGCAATACCAAAATCTGATTAGAATCAATGAAAAGAAAAATGGTTTTGTTATTGGAAGTGCCTAGTATTGATAGTTTTATAGAAGAAACAAAAAAGAGTTTTCAGATTAAATCTGAGATCGCTATCTATTGAATTGTAGTAATGCACTTTAATGTAAAATATAGAATTTGACATATACCTCTAATATATTAAATTAGGGAGGTAGTGTTAATGAATGATCAGGAAATTATCCAAAAGAGAATAGAGGGTGCTAGAAAAAAACTTTATTTAATGGAGAGGCAACACGGAGGGCTTTTGCATCCGAATGTGATCAGACAGTCCATGAGATTAGATGAATTAATTAATCAGTACAATAAAGCAGTACATAGCGATAATGAGGATTGAAGAGAATGGTTAAACACCCTACATAATGATATTGCAACTTCTGATGAAGTATAGAGCCAGCGCTGTGCGCGGGCTTTTTGGCTTGTTAGATCTCATAAAATAAATCAATGCTGCACGCTTGTCATGCCCGTCTGCATATTGCGGCCAAGTCCCTCATAGACATGTACTAATCAATGCATTCAAAACAGGTTAAGGGGATGATGTCATGCGCCGGATAACATGGGTACTCGCGATCATTATGAGCGTGGCCCTGGTGATGACGGGGTGCGGGAAGAAGGATGCCGCTTCCGTAGTCAAGGATTTGAACAATGTGGCTGACAAGTTGGAAAGTAAGCAGGGAACGTACCAAGGTTCTGGCACAATGACCCTGTATACCGGGGAACAGCCGCAGGAGTATAAGGTAGAAGTATGGTACAAGAATCCTTCCTACTACCGGATCAGCTTGGCAAATGTTCAGAAGGATATTACGCAGATCGTACTTCGTAATGATGAGGGAGTGTTCGTACTCACACCAAGTATGAATAAGAGCTTCCGTTTCCAAAGCGATTGGCCGGATGATCAAGGTCAGGTCTATCTGTATCAGACGTTGGTTCGTGGCATAGTTTCGGATAATAACCGCCAATTTGTGGAAGATGGAGATAACTATGTGTTCGAGGTAGCCGCGAATTATCAAAGCAATGCCCTTGTGCGGCAAAAGATTTGGCTTGATAAAAAGACTTATGAGCCTAAACAGGTTCAAGTCTCTGATTCTGAGGCGAAGGTAGTTGTAAACGTGAAGTTTGACACCTTCAAATTCGATACGGATTTCACCAAGGATTCCTTTGATATGGAAAAGAACATGGCCTCGGGTAAGTCCGCAGAGAGCACAGTAGCTGAGGTTGATGAGAATGGTAATCCGGTTACAGCTCCTGAGGGCCAGGAACAGGCTGAACAACCAGTGGCAGCAGAGCTTGGAGACTTTGGGATCATTGAACCTGATTATATTCCAGCTGGTGTAGAGTTCAAGGACTCGCATAAATTGGAGGGCAACAAAGACCATGCTGTTCTCATCCGATATGATGGGATTTATCAGTACACTATTATGGAATCCCGTCCACTGGACCGTGCGGTAGCACTGGCGCCTGGAACCCTGAAAGACCTTGGTTTTACGTGGGGAGTTTTGAGTGGGGATGAGCAGCAGACATTGACTTGGATGTCTGAGGGTGTAGAGTACCGAATTACAAGTGCCAATCTTCCTGCTAATGAAATGATGCAAATTGCCGCTTCTATGGAGGCACAATCGGGTAAATAATAAAAAGTAGGCGGATACTGCGTTTTGTGGGATTCTTTCCTCTACAACGTAGTATCCGCTTTTCTTTATTTGCCGGGGCTCCAGCACACATTGACAGCCACCTTCTGTAGCATTACCATTGGTACTAAGACAATGATTAATGCAATGCAGCAATGACGTTTTACTACAACGTAAGAAGGTGACTTGAAGTGCAAGCAAGCTATCGACCGACAGTAGCCGAAATTAATCTGGATGATTTGCGTGCCAATTACGAAGCCTTTCGCCGCTACTTGCCGGCAGAGACAAAGTTTATGGGATGCGTCAAAGGAAATGCGTACGGCCATGGAGCAGTGGAAGTGACACGGGAGCTGGAAAGACTCGGAGCAGATTATGTTAGTGTGGCTTTTTTGGATGAAGCATTGGAGCTGCGTCAGGCGGGAATACTGATTCCTATACTGGTGCTTGGCTACACTTCCCCAGAAGGAATAGCCGTTGCCTGGGAGAACCATGTAACTGTAACACTGTTCACACCGGAGGTACTGGAGGCTATAAGACAGCTTCCTATAGATCCGGAACATCGGCTAAAGGTGCATATCAAGATTGATAGCGGGATGGGACGACTGGGTCTTTTACCAGCTGACGCACCTGCATTTATCTCTGAAGTGCAGTCTGTTGCGCAGGCGGAGCTGGAGGGTATGTTTACCCATTTTGCCAAGGCAGACGAACAAGACAAAAGCTATACACTGGAACAGCATCGACGGTTCATGAGCGTGGCGGAAACGCTGCGGGAGCAGAACATTCAGATCCCGATCATACATACGGGCAATAGCGCTACGGCCATTGATTCACCTTATTTATCCAGCAACATGGTGCGTGTAGGCATCAGCTTGTACGGATTTTATCCCTCCACAGAGGTGAACCGTCAACTGGTAGAACTACGTCCGGTATTGACGCTGAAGACGCAGGTTGTATATGTCAAAAGCCTGCCTGCCGATTGGGGCGTCAGTTACGGCACTAGGTACATCACAGAGAGCGAGGAGATTATTGCAACGCTACCTGTGGGGTACGCAGATGGATATTCCCGCATGCTAACTGGCAAAGCGGAGGTGCTAATACGTGGACGCCGCGTTCCTGTCGTCGGAACAATCTGCATGGATCAGTGTATGGTATCACTCAAATCTTTCGCTGCAGAAGCGGAACAAATTAAAGCAGGCGAAGAAGTTGTTCTCATCGGCCGTCAAGCTGACGTGATGATCACGGCAGACGAGTTGGCTCTCCAGCTTGGAACAATTCACTACGAGGTTATCTGCATGTTGGCTCATCGGGTGCCACGCGTTTATATAAGTGAAGGCACACTTCCTAAATTAGTAAATGCTCTACTCACAAACTGAAAGTTCTTGACAGTGATGTTATACAAGGGAGAAAATAGAAGGAATTGTATCGTATTAGGAGATGTGACTAAAAGCCTATACGAACCACCATTTCTAGTTTATAATGGGATGCAGCATACTTGATATACTGGCGGCATATATTCCTTGTATAAAATTCCTTGTATATTGTAACACTGGAACACAAGGGCAGAAGGTTTGTGGGGGTGGAAGAGAAGGTGGCTAATTTGCAGAACACCAAAAGAATCATGATCAGCTTGCCCGATCATCTCTTGCAGGAAGTGGACGGAATTGTTCAATTGGAGAATTCCAACCGGAGTGAATTGATTAGGCAGGCCATGAAGCTGTACTTGAGCGAACGGAGGAAACGTTCCATCCGGGAGTCCATGCAGCGCGGCTACATGGAAATGGCTAAGATCAACTTGACCATGGCATGCGAGGCTTTCCTCGCGGAGGAAGATGCAGACAGCACTCTTGGCCGCTTAGTAAGCGGGGTGTAGACATTGATCGTTAAACGTGGCGATGTTTTTTTTGCTGATCTTTCGCCGGTTGTAGGTTCTGAACAAGGCGGAGTAAGGCCAGTTCTGGTCATCCAGAACGATATTGGCAATCGCTTTAGCCCGACGGTAATTGTGGCTGCAATCACAGCCCAAATCCAGAAGGCTAAGTTACCTACACATGTGGAAATTGACGCAGCTGCTCATGGCTTTGACAGAGATTCTGTTATTTTGCTGGAACAGGTTAGGACGATTGACAAACAACGCTTAACTGACAAGATCACCCACCTTGATGATGAAACGATGAAAAAGGTGGATGAATCGCTGCAAATCAGCCTTGGTCTGATTGATTTTTAATCACCCTAGGTTATAGATAACTCATGAGATTGGCGCTCGGGTACGAATCCGGGCGTCTTTTAATGTGCGTTTTTGCGTATAGTAAATAAAGAATCGTTAGGTCTTCACTTTTTGAAAATGATCTGATATTATTAGACCGTACGGTCGGTTTAGGAGGTGCTTAGAATCAAAGGACGCTCAGACGGAGAAGAAACTAAAAAAAGAATTGTGCGTAAGGCCACGCAGCTGTTTGTACAGAAGGGTTATGCTGCCGTAACTATGAATGAAGTTTGTGTAGCCTCGAATGTCAGTAAGGGCAGTCTGTATCACCATTTTCCGAGCAAGGATGAGCTTTTTCTATTTGTAGTGGAAGTGGATACGTTAGAGTGGCTGCAAGCGTGGAATGATAAGAAACAGGAAATTGCAGGGATCGAAGAACGATTTTATGCGTTAGCCGAGCATTACGCAAATGATTTTCAAAATCCACTGATTCATGCGCTCGAGGAATTCTCCAGAAGCAGATGCCACCCGGAAGAGATTAGCAAGCGGCTTTCACTTCTTTATGAAGCAGCCTCACATGCTTGTCGTGATCTTTTGAAGGAAGGGATTGAAACAGGATATTTGGTAAAAGGCGACTTGGAGAACTATGTAATTATCGTGAGTGGCATGCTTGAAGGGATTGGAAGAGTTTCTGAATTCTCGATTCATGAGAAGACCCGGGAGGATATAAAAAAATATTACCGGGAAGCAGTAAATTTATTATTACAAGGGATTCGTACGGGGTAAGATAACGAGGGGCATGAAAAGAAGCTTTACATTCAGGATCATGAAGGCTGAAGCTTCTCAAAGGCACCGGGATAGGAAGGGTTATTTTTTTACTATTATTTAGACCGGATGGTCGGTCTTAACATGCATAATATTCGAAGATTTGGCTTTAAACACACGGAGGGTTAATACAATGTCATTGTTACTTAGAAACAGAGGCGCTATGCTGCTTGTTATGCTTAATATTTTTCTAGCTTTCACTGGAATTGGGCTAGTAGTCCCAATAATGCCAACCTACATGAATGAGCTTGGGATCAGCGGAAGTACTGTCGGTCTCTTGGTCGCCTCCTTCTCGCTTGCCCAATTATTAATATCGCCATTTGCCGGCAGATTATCCGACAGAATCGGTAGAAAAAAGGTGATTGTAGCAGGTTTGATCGTGTTTGCGATATCGGAGCTGATTTTTGGTCTGGCCAATGTACCCTGGCTCTTGTTCGTTTCGAGATTGCTTGGTGGTGCAGGAGCTGCTTTAATTATGCCGGCAGTTATGGCTTATGTAGCGGACACGACTTCTTTTGAAGAGAGAGCTAAAGGAATGGGGCTAATTAATGCAGCCATTACCACCGGCTTTATTATTGGTCCTGGGATTGGCGGTTATCTTGCTGAGCTTGGAATGCGGGTACCCTTTTTCTGTGCAGCGGGTGCAGCTGGAGTTGCAGCTCTAATTACAGTTTTAATTTTGCCTGAGTCTCTGTCTGAAGAGAAACGTAAGGAAGCGACGTTATCAAAAAATAATCAGGAAAGCTTCTTGACGCAGCTGATGCGTTCTTATCGCGAACCGTATTTTTTCGGCTTAATTATTGTATTTGTCATGGCTTTTGGGCTGGCTAATTATGAAACGGTGTTCGGATTGTTTGTGGACCATAAATTTGGCTTTACGCCTAAGGATATCGCTTTTGTAATTACCTTTGGTTCTATTGCAGGTGCGGTGGTGCAGGTGTCCGCGTTTGGCTGGATCTTGAATAAATTCGGGGAGAACAAGGTGATCTCCACTTGTCTTATAGTCTCATCATTGTTTATTCTGCTGACCTTGTTTGTAAGCGGCTTTTGGGCGATTATTACGGTTACCTTTATTGTGTTCTTTGCAATGGATATTCTGCGTCCAGCAGTAGGTACACAGCTTTCCAAAATGGCCGGAGAATCGCAGCAAGGTTTCGTAGCGGGAATGAACTCAGCTTATACAAGTCTCGGAAATATTGCTGGGCCTATCGTCGCAGGGTATTTGTTTGATCTTAGTATTAACTTCCCATATGGGGCAGCCGCGCTCGTTCTGGCTTTGTGTTTTGTATTGTCACTGAGTTCCGGCAAACGGGGAATGGGGCAGCGGGCGTAATCGCTAAATCCGGGCTCTGACCCGTCCACGATGCCTCGCTATATGCGCACAGCGGTTCAGTACAACGCGCGCTATTCGGGCTGGTCTTTGGTGCAGAGCCGAATCTGTGATACTATTTTAATTATGAGATCAAGATATGTATAAGCAGATTGTGTACGGGAAGAGGGATACTAATGGCGGTAGATAACAGCAATACGGAAGTCATTACGGATGAGGCAAACGCACAGCGGGAGCAGGAATTGATAACCGTAGCGATTGCCAAGGAATTGAACATTAGTCTGAAACAGGTACGCACTACGGTAGGACTGCTGGATGAGGGAAATACCATTCCGTTCATCGCCAGATATCGGAAGGAAATGACGGGTGAGCTGGACGAGAATGCGCTTCGTGATATTGAAGAACGGCTGGGTTATCTTCGCAATCTAGGCGAACGTAAAAAAGACGTTATACGCAATATTGAAGAGCAGGGCAAGCTGACCAAGGAGCTTCATGAGCAAATTATCAATGCGGTCAAACTTCAGGAAGTAGAGGACTTGTATCGTCCCTTCAAGCAAAAGCGTAAGACGCGGGCTAGTGTTGCGAAGGAAAAAGGACTTGAGCCGCTGGCTAACTGGATCTTGGAGCAGCAAAGACAAGGGGACCCGCAGACTGAAGCATCGAAATATATTGATGTGGAAAAGGGAGTAGAGAGCGCAGACCAAGCGCTGCAAGGCGCACTGGACATCATTGCCGAGAACATAGCAGATGATCCTGCGATCCGCTCTTGGGTTCGCCAGTATACAGCAAGTCAAGGTATTCTTGTGTCTGAAGCAAAGGATGCAGAACAAGAATCCGTATACGAAAATTATTATAGTTACCGTGAACCTGTACACAAAATGCCACCTCACCGCATCCTAGCAATTAACCGTGGTGAGCGTGAAAATATATTAAAGGTAGGCATTGAGGTCGTCACTGATAAAATTCATGCCTATATTGCACGGAAAATTATTAAAGGGCCATCCCCGGTGAAGGAACTGCTGGAAGCAGTGACTGAGGATGCCTACAAACGTTTGATTGCTCCTTCAGTAGAGCGCGAAGTTCGTGGAGAGATGACCGAACGTGGGGAGAACCAGGCGATTTCGATCTTCTCTGGCAATCTACGTAGCCTGCTGCTGCAACCGCCAGTCAAGGGGCGTTGTGTTCTGGGGGTTGACCCTGCATACCGTACTGGATGTAAGCTAGCCGTTGTAGACGATACTGGTAAGCTGCTAGAGGTAGCCGTGACCTATCCGACGCCGCCGAATAACAAGAAGCGCGAAGCTGCTGCTAAGTTCAAAGAGTTGATTGCTAAGTACGGCATTCAGCTCATCGTAATCGGCAATGGCACAGGCTCGCGTGAAACGGAGCAGTTTACGGCAGAAGTGATTGCCGAGATTGGCAATCCAGAGCTGGCGTACCTGATCGTTAATGAAGCGGGAGCGAGTGTCTATTCTGCTTCCAAGCTGGCGCAGGAGGAATTCCCGGATCTGGATGTAGCGGAGCGCAGCGCGGCTTCTATCGCCCGCCGTGTGCAAGACCCGCTGGCGGAGCTGGTGAAGATCGATCCGAAAGCTATAGGTGTGGGACAGTACCAGCATGACGTCTCCCAAAAGCATCTGGAGGAGAGTCTTAAAGCCGTCGTGGAATCGGCGGTTAACCATGTTGGCGTAGATGTCAATACGGCATCTCCTGCCTTGCTCTCTTATGTAGCAGGGGTTAATGGAACGATTGCTAAGAATATCGTTAAATTCCGCGAAGAGAACGGCAAGTTCACGACCCGGAAGCAGCTGCAAAAGGTTCCTCGTCTAGGTGCCAAGTCCTATGAGCAATGTATCGGCTTCTTGCGGATTCCGGGTGGAGACAACACCTTGGACCGCACGCCTATTCACCCCGAGTCCTATCCGGTGGTGGATCGTTTGTTCCGTGAGCTAAGCCTCGATGTGAATAAGCTTGGCAGCAAAGAAGTAGCCTCACAGCTTGAGGTGCAAAATGCCGAGGAGCTGGCTGTGAAGCTGGATGTCGGCGTGCCTACGCTGCGCGACATCCTGGAGAGCTTGCAGCGTCCGGGCCGCGATCCGCGCGAGGAGCTGCCGCTGCCGATCTTCCGCACCGATGTGCTTAAGATCGAGGATCTGGTTCCTGGCATGGAAATGCAGGGAACCGTCCGCAACGTTATCGATTTCGGCGCATTCGTCGATATCGGCATCAAAAATGATGGGCTGGTGCATATTTCCCAGCTCAGCGGCAGCTTTGTGAAGCACCCGATGGACGTCGTCTCCGTAGGAGACAATGTCACCGTCTGGGTGATGGGTGTTGACCTGAAGAAGGGCCGGGTCAGCCTGACCATGCGTCCGCCGCGTGTTGAGGCGGGAAGCGTGAAGTAGACAGATCGCATTGATCCTCAAAGAACGACAACAAGAAGCCAGTCTCCTATTATTGGGGACTGGCTTCTTGTTGATTATTTTCAGCTGCAACCCTTTTTGTCATTATAGGAGTGAAGGACGTGCACTCTTTGGGTAAGTTTAGAGTAACAGTTGAACTAAGCGTTTATTACTAGGAGGAGATAGATGTGGGAAATCCATTGAAAGAATTAAAGAATAGTGTGAATGGCCTAAAGCAATCCCTTGATGGAGTTAAGCAATCGGTAGAGGGATTGAAAGAACCTATAGATGAGATGAAGGGAAATATTCAGGTCACGTTGGAGCAAGCGAAGGACAGATCTGAGGAATTTAAATCCGAGATCAGTCGTATGAAGGAATGTGTGGAGGAAACTAAGCTGGTTGTTAATGAGGCGAAGGAAACGGTAATGGAGGCGGGCGAGGTGTTATACACTCAGAAACGCTATAAAAAATTGTTGAAGCGAAACCGAAAAATGCAGCCTGCAAAGGCAGGCCGCCGTTAACTATAATCAGCCGGAAGTCCAAACATTTACCGCAGTTACGAAATCTTTTTAATTATAAGAATGAGAAGGAACCGCATTTAAAAAAATCTGCAACAGCTCATTTACCGAAGCCTCCATATTGGAACGTTGCTCAGCTGCAAGCCAATCCTCTTGAATGATGATGTAGCTGCAGGAGCTGCTTTTTAAATAGCTGTATATTATTTGTGCTTCGTCAATCTCATGGCGCCCGATCGCTGCCGAGGTCTGATTGGTTTCACTCTGAAAGGTGTTCATAATCGCTGACTTTATTGCCGCTTGCAGGTGGGTGATATCCGGTTGATCATATTGTAGCTTGGTATGGGACAGGATACGGTTGCCCTTGAGCAGAATAAGTTTAAGCGTCTGTTCATTCATGGCCTCAAGAACTGCGATATTCTGATTCTCCTGTGCGAATTCGATGACCTTCTCTTTGTGAATCAGGAAGCTGACAGCTCCAATATAGTCCCTGTATTTGGCGGCGGTTTCGAAGTCATAGTACTCCGCGGCCACTGCCATCCGTTGCTCCATTTCCTCAAGGATACTGGAATCTGAGCCGTTTAGTAAGCCAATGACTCGATCAATAATTTTATTATATTGAACAGCGGCATCTCCGCCTGCACACATCCCTATGCATAGGCCAAGCGAATGGTTAAGGCATAGGGAATTTTTAAAGCTAGGGTTACTGCAAAGGATTCTTGAACTATCTTTAATGCCTTGCACGGCCCGTTCCACGGTGCTTCTGCTTGTATAGGGACCAAAAACCTGAGTGCCTTCTTTGACCGCAGGATCATAGGTAATCTCTAACGAACGTATTTTTTCATCCGCTCCTATTACGATATAGGTATAAGCCTGCGGATTTTTCATTTTTTTATTGTACATGGGTTTGATCTCTTTAATTAATTTGCATTCCAGCATAAAGGCTTCAAATTCGGTATCCGTAAGGATGATTTCCAGATCTTTAATATTTCTTACAAGCTGTTTAACCTTTGGGGAATGAGATTTTGAGTTTTGAAAATAGGATTGGACTCTCCGTTTTAACTGTTTTGCCTTGCCAACATATATAATATGACCGAGATTATCCTTCATGAGATAAACGCCGGGAGTTAGGGGAAGGCTTTTAAGTTTTTCTGTTAAATGAATAGTAACCCCGCCCTCTCATAAGAGTTGTATGATTGATAGTTTTAGTATAAGCTTGCAACCTTCATTTGTTCAAATCAGTCTAAAGAGTGAAGAATCAAAGCTAAGGAGGGATCTTATGTACTTCGCAAAAAAAATCGGTGGGCTGGCGCTTATAGCAGCTATGTTATGGCTTACAGCCTGCAGTGGAACGCCAGAAGCGGGAACGGAGCCGAAGCAGACGCCTGAGCAGTCACAAGAGCAGGCACCAGTGCAGACGCCAAAGCAGACACCAGAGCACACACAAACTGCACAGCCAGCGGCTACTACACAACCACCACAGGAGACGGAACTACCACAGGAGACGAAGACATCAAGTACGGGGCAGCCGCAGGATCTAGAGGGATTGCCGCCATTAGTTGAGGAAGCGGCGTCTACGGTAATGAACTCCATTAAGAATAAGGATATGAAGCAATTAGCGGCGTGGGTACATCGGGATAAAGGGCTACGCTTCTCTCCATATGCATACGTGGATACAAAAAATGATCTTGTATTCACCCAGGAGGAAGTAGAAGGATTAATGAATGACTCTACCAAAAGAGTCTGGCGAACATTTGCTGGCTCCGGTGATTTAATCGAGCTTACATTCGCAGATTACTACAAGCGGTTTGTCTACGATGCGGACTTCATTCAGAAGGCCGAAATTGCTGTGAACAAGGGGCTTGGACAAGGGACGACGATCAACAACTTAAACGAAGTGTATCCAAAGGAGCAATATGATTTCGTTGAATATCATATTGCTGGTATCGATCCTTCTGTCGAGGGAATGGATTGGCGCAGCCTGCGTCTAGTTTTTGAGAAGATCGGAGAAGACCATGCATTAGTCGGCATTATTCATGATCAATGGACGCCTTAGCTTACGGACTCAGATGACGCTAATATGGACGCCTTAGCTTACGGACTCAGATGGCGCTATTATGGACGCTGTTTGCCTGCTTCAACTGATTATTCACATCCGTTGGCATACGCTGATCCTTACGGACCTAGATGACGCTATTCGCGTTTTTTTAGCGATTAGAGCACAGTTTCGGACTCCAGTGCAGCTATTCATCAGAAAAAGGCATATCTATGGTGCTTTTTGAGCCAATAGCGACGATGGAGTCCTTTAGTAGTCCAAATGTGCGATTATGCAACGAATAAGGTCAACTGGGTCCGATAGTAGCTGCATTCCTATCCGCTGTAGCCCCATCTGTTGCACACCTAACTGGTGCACACCTAACTGCTGCATACCTAACTGGTGCACACCTAACTGTTGCACACCTAACTGGTGCACACCTAACTGGTGCACACCTAACTGTTGCACACCTAACTGGTGCACACCTAACTGGTGCACACCTAACTGGTGCACACCTAACTGTTGCACACCTAACTGCTGCATACCTAACTGGTGCACACCTAACTGGTGCACACCTAACTGCTGCATACCTAACTGGTGCACACCTAACTGCTGTGCACCTAACTGCTGTGCACCTAACTGCTGCACACCTATCTACTACACACCTATCTTCTGCACACCCATCTGCTGCGTTCGCATAACGCAAACATTGGAGCATCGCTGACCTGTATTTTGTTTTTGGCTACCTGCTTCAGCGGATTTTCATATCCGTTGATACACGCTGATCCTTACGGACCCAGATGACGCTATTCGCGTGTTTCTAGCGATTGGAGCACAGTTTCGGACTCCAGTGCAGCTATTCAATAGAAAAAGGAATATTTATGGTGCTTTTGGTGCCAATAGCGACTATGGAGTCCGATAGCATCGTAAAAGTGGCATATTTTTGCGTATAAGGTCATCTGAGTCCGATAGCTGCTGCGTCTGTGTAAATATGATCTAATCGCTCGAAGTTTGATGTTCATCATCGTCAAGTAGCTTCATGCACAAATATGATCTAATCGCTCGAAGTTTGATGTTCATCATTGTCAAGTAGCTTCATGCACACAAATATGATCTAATCGCTCGAAGTTTGATAATCCTCACTGCCAAGTAATCAGCATTTCTGAGCCTGAGTTAGCTTGAGGACCCAGATGACGCTATTCGTATGTTTTTAGCGATTGGAGCACAGTTCGGACCCCAGTGCAGCTATTCGTTAGAAATAGGTTCATATTGAATGCTTTTTGAGACAATAGCGACGATGGAGTCCGATAGCTAACAACAAGTTGGATTATGAGACGATCTATGGGGAATTACCAAAGACGTCCCACCTCTGCTTAAATATGTGTCAGACCCTGGTGGGGCCTCCTCTGTAAAAGTGGGGGCAAAAATTATAATCAGTACAGCTTTTTTTCGGGAAATATGCTTTAAGCATGGAGTCTCAAGTGCGCTTCAGGAATTTCCCCCTGCACCGGAAGCCACACCAAAAAAACCGGCAGAGGATTCTGCCGGGTAATACAGGATAGATTAAGAAATTAAATATTAGCAGGTTTAAGCTTTCTCGCTTCTTGCAGATGAAAAGACAAGTATAATCCTAATCCGGCAAGAGCCGTCAACGTCCAGAATGCAATGTGGACCCCTTTGAGCATATCCAATGGAAAGGATAAGGAACTGGCACTCGCAGTAGAAGTCATTATCGTTACAAGCAAGGCGCCTCCTATTGAACCGCTGAGCGAGCGCAGCGTGATTGTCATTGGAGAAGCATGTGCAACCATGGTGTTGGGGATACTTGCCATGGCATAGGCCGTAATTGGAGCCATAACTGCCCCTACTCCAAACATAAGCAGGGCATACATTATAACCAGTAGATTAAAGGACGTCTCTGTTGATAACGTGAGGGCAAGAGCCACTGCCATGATCAGAATGAGCAGAAATCCTCCCTGGGTTACGCGGCTAACCCCAAACCGGTCATATAGTCTGCCTGAGATCAGACCGGAGACACCAATCAGCAGTGCACCTGGCAACAACATAAGCCCGGACTCCCTTGGTGTTAAGCCTCTTATCGTCTGTGCATACAGAGGAAGAAGGAGTTCAACTCCCACCATCACCGCAAATAAGATCACCCCCACAATAGAAGAACGGGTAAAGGAGCGGTGCCGAAACAGCTTGAAATCGAGCAAAGGTGCCGTGAGCTTGAGCTGTCTTTTAATAAACAGCGCCACGATCAGGAATCCGGCCAGAAGGATGATCCCTGCGACAACAGGATTTCCCTTTTCTTCCCCGACAATGCTAAAACCATATAATATACCAGCGAATCCGAGTGAAGAGTAGATAATGGACCTGGTGTCGAGCTTGGTCTGATGAGTCTCTCCCACGTTCCGCAGCGTGAAATGCGCTAAGAATAAATTGGCGGCTGCGAGCGGAGCCACAGCATAAAACAACAGTCTCCATGAATGATTCTGAACCACGAACCCAGACAGAGTAGGCCCAAGTGCAGGAGCCAACCCCAGAACCAAACCGACTACTCCCATCGCTGCACCGATTTTCTCCTTCGGGAAGACTCTGAGTATCGTCGTCTGAAACAGAGGGAACAGCAGACCCGCACCGATGCCTTGAACCAAACGCCCCGTCAGGACTAGGGGGAAACTCCAGGCGATCCCGGCAATCAGTGTTCCTGCTGTGAACGCTCCGACAGAGGCCATGAACAAGGCCCTCGTAGTAAACTTTCCGATCAAAAATCCAGCAACAGGAACAGTTATACCTATCATCAGGTAGTACACCGTAATCAGCCACTGCGCTTGATTCTCATGAATGGCAAGATCCTGCATGACACGCGGCAACGCCGTATTTAACATCGTTTGCATTAATTGGGCTAGAAAATTGGCAACCACCAGAGAGGCTACAATAATGCTGGGTTTATTAGTCAAGCTGTCTTCACCGCTTTCAGAGGTATTATTCGGATGCAGTGAGCTGCTGCAAGGCATGTATGGATAATATCCCCACCTCTTGTTGCCGTGGTTGTCCATCCTTGAATATGAGTGTGGCCGGTATACTCATCACGTGGTATTTTCCAGTCGTCTCTGGGTTGTCATCCACATTGACCTTCACTACAGTTATTGTAGCATCCGACTCCCGCTCAAACTCTTCCAGCACAGGTGCAAACATCCGGCACGGTCCGCACCAGGGCGCCCAGAAGTTGACTACAGTTATTCCTTTCGGTTGAATGAGTTGTGCAAAAGTAGCATCTTCCGCATGGAGAACTGCCATTATGAATCATCCTTTCAAGATTGATAAAATATATTATAGATCCATTATATCTATAATTAGGATAAATAATAGACTTAGTGTATCCACAATATATCTAAATCAGTATTTTGTCAAACCGATTTTCACTTACTCCTGTGCTTGTACATATAAAACAAAAAGATCCGTTAAGTGCGCTTGAAGCAGTTGATAGATCTATGATTGTAAATGATGCGGTCGAGAGGACTCGAACCTCCACGATATTGCTGCCACACGAACCTGAATCGGGCATGCAATTCGGTCACTAGCGGGTTGTAAAATCCTTGTATAATCAAGGGTTTTTGCGGTTTTTCTGTTTTTCTCAAGCACAACAAGGGGATGCCGGGTTCACCCAAAACGCAGTCAATTTTGTAAGTTTGAAAGAACTCAGAGAGAACTCAGAGAGAACTAGACAAGAAACAGCTGTGTTAAGGTCATCTGAGTCCGATAGCGGCGTTACTTAATCAATCAGAGTTCGGAGTTGGGATAAAGGGGGAAGGAACAACAAACAGCAAACAAGGGATGCTTCAGCAGCCATATGATGGCTTTTGAGGCATCCCTTCTCCGTATCTCAGCCGTCATAAACGGCAGCTGGAAGTCCAAATATACACCGCAGCTGCGTCGGACTCTTAACTCTAAAACCTTCAAGTTGAATTTATATTATTGTGCCGCGCTAGAAGACGAATAAGAAGCAGAGCCAGTTACAGGTTGAGCGACAGCTTTGTATCCATCTGGCAGATAAGTGGCAACAGATGCCTTTGTGATCACCTGCGCGTACATTTTCCCTGGTTCAGGAGCAGTCACGTTAAAGTAAATCACAGCCGTATTGTCTTTACCAAATTCGATTCGCTCAATCACCAGCCCATACCCGGGGTTAGGCAGATTATTAACGGTAAGTGTGGCTTTATTTACGCCTTCACCCGCTTTGGTCAACGTAACCTCTGTTTCGTAGGTGGGAGTAGTGGGACTGCCATTAGATACAATTACACGTTTAGCAAAAGTTGCTGCATCATAGATGAGAGCGGCTGCTTCAGAGCGGGTAATAGCATCATTTGGCCGGAAATTACCGTTCTTATCGAGTGTGGCAATATGTGTATTCAGCAGGATCTGGAGACTATTTATAACCTCCGTAGAGAGTTTATCGCCATCCTTAATGTCTACATACATCAGCGTAACAGGGAAGTTACCTTTACTTTGCAGCGCTTGCGTCAATAAGTGAGCGAACTGAGCACGGGTGATGGTTCCGTTAGGATCCACTGTCCGGTCGAGTGAAAGACCATTTTGCTTGGCAGTCAGGAAAGCCGAAGCATACCAGGCTTTGTCGTTTACTTTATCGAAATAATCACTGGCTTTGGAAGAATTACTACCTACCGCTGGTTGCGGAGTCAGATTCAGACCCCCAACGATGAATTGTATCCCTTGCGCAAAGCTTACCTTAGATTTAGGGGCAAACTTATCTTTGTCTACTCCGTTTATAATCCCCTCTTTATGCAAAGAGTTGATTTTTGCTTCCGCAGGATCACCTTTCAAATCTGAAAAAGCAAAAGCGGATGCCCCAAAAGACACACTCGCTGCCAAAATGCCGCAGGCTATAGTCATTTTTTTAGCGTTATTTATGAATAATGTTTTTTTCATTTGCGTCACCTCCATACTCTTAGATGGTAGATTAGACCAAAATGTTGCATAGATTTTAAAATATTATAACGATTCGAGTAAAAACTTATCCGCGCAGGAGTGACTCGGCACCATCTACATAAATCTCAGTTCCCGTAACATGAAAAGATTCATCCGATGCGAGAAATAATACCAGATTGGCAACCTGCTCAGGCTTACCCGGTGCATTTTCCAGCGGATGATTACCTTCCGGAAATTCCACAGGAATCTTCACTTTTTGAAGATCATCGCTTTTATACGTATTATCTCCAATTTGTGTATCGATTGATCCAGGACAGATTGCATTTACACGGATGCCGTATTGCGCCAGCTCTAGTGCAGCCATTTTCATAAAAGCAACTTGTCCTGCCTTGGAAGATGAGTAAGCGGAAGCGCCAATGTTCGAGAATACTCGGTTGCCGTTAATGGAGCTGGTGATAATGATGCTGCCGCCATTTTCTTTCATATGGGGGATGGCATATTTTACTGTGGCAAAGGTGCTGCGTAGGTTGGTATCCAGTGTCTGGTCCCAATCTTCGATTTCTAGTGTTTCGATTGGAGACCATGTACCATTAATGCCAGCATTGGCAAAAACAATATCAATCTTCTCGGCCGCCTCCCCAACCTTACGAATACTTTCTTCGACCAGACCTGGATTGGAGACATCGCATTCAATTACTGTTGCTGTACCGCCAATAGATTCAATCTCACGTTTAGTTTCATAGGAATCCTCGGGAGTGCGGTCAAGCATATATACCTTAGCTCCGTGTTGGGCAAACCTTATGGCTGTAGCTTTTCCAATACCGGAACCAGCACCTGTAACCACTGCAACTTTATCCTGCAAACGTTTATCTGTCATGATGAATTTCCTCCTCGGCGTTAGATTTCTTATTAGTAATTACATACCCGGCATAGCTGAATCTAACCAATTGAACTGGAGGGTGGAACAACGTGGGTGGATATATTACTATGGAATATAAGGATGTAAATAATATAAATTCAGATAAATCTAGCTCATGATAGGGGAACTATAGATGATTCAGCAGCAGGGAGCAGAACGGATTAATGTGGGGATATTTGCCCATGTGGACGCCGGGAAGACGACAACAACGGAGCATATTTTGTATGAAAGCGGTCGCATTCGCGCGCTTGGCAGCGTAGACACTGGGACGGCATTGACGGATTCAATGGATGTGGAGCGGCAGCGGGGGATATCCGTACGGGCGGCATTGGCTTCTTTTGCTTGGAAAGGTGTGCATATTAATCTGGTCGATACCCCGGGGCACGTTGATTTTCTGTCCGAAGTTGAGCGGTCTTTGCGGGTGATGGATTGTGCGGTGCTTATTCTTTCAGCCGTGGAGGGTGTGCAGGCCCAAAGTGAGATGATCTGGAACGCGCTGCGGAAGCTGGGAATCCCCACGCTTATTTTTGTGAACAAAATGGATCGCGTAGGCGCTAACCCTGAAGCTGTGCTGGCAGAAGTGCGAAATTATTTGTCTAGTGATATCCTTCCAGTTCAGCAACCCATCGGCAAAGAGAAGGGGTACATAGGAGCAAGAGATTTATGGGAGAACGAAGCTGATGCTAGCGCGCGAACAGAATTATTAGAGGCGTTAGCGGAACGGGACGAAGAGCTGTTGGAGAAGTATATGTCAGGTAGCACTATTGATTTGGCTGAATGGAAAAAATATATGAAAACAGCCTCCTCATCAGGCCGCTTTTTTCCGATGGTTTATGGCGTCGCCGCCAAGGGGCTTGGGGTTACTGCCTTACTGGATGCGATGGTTGAGTATTTTCCGCGCGCTGGTGGGAATGTGGAGGGGGCGGTGTCAGGCATCGTATACAATATTCAGCGTGATAAAAGTATGGGACGGATGGCGTTTGTCCGCCTTTATGAAGGGACGATCCGTAACCGCGATACGCTGATGAATTATACGCAGGATATTCAGGGGAAAGTGACCCAGATCCGCAAGGTCGAAGGTGGTCGGACCGAGGATGTCGGAGCGCTTGAAGCCGGAGATATTGCTGTTATCTATGGCCTTTCAGGGGTGCGCATCGGAGATGTGCTCGGCCATCCGGGGGCCATTCCGGAGGAGGCGAAGCTGGCTGTGCCGCTGCTAACGGTGCGTGTATTCTGGGAACCAGATGTGGATGACCATAAGGTTATCGGAGCGCTGCAGGAACTGGCGGATGAAGATCCGCTTTTGGATGCGCAGTGGCTGCAGGATGAGCGGGAGCTGCATATCAAAGTAATGGGACCGATTCAGCTGGAGATTCTGAACAGTGTTCTGGAGGAGCGATATGCGCTGAAGGTTACTTTCGGTCAGCCTTCTGTCATATATAAAGAAACGCCAGCCCGTGCCGGGGAAGGTTTTATCGCTTACACGATGCCGAAACCGTGCTGGGCGATTCTACGCTTTCAGATTGAGCCGGGATCTCCGGGCAGTGGTTTAGTCTACGATTCGGTAGTGCGGAGTTCCGACCTGCTGCCGCAATACCAGAGCGAAACCGCACGCCGAGTACCAGAAGCCTTACAACAGGGTTTGTATGGCTGGGAGGTTACCGATCTTAAAGTGACCTTGATCGAGGGACAACATCATGTGTGGCATACCCATCCGCTGGATTTTGCGGTGGCGACTCCGATGGGAATTATGGACGGACTCGCTCGGGTAGGCACTAAACTCCTAGAGCCGATTCTGCAGGTTCGCATCGTGGTTCCTGAGGAGAATGGCGGACGGGTGATGAACGACCTCGTTCAGATGCGCGGCACGTTCGAGCCTCCCGTGCTGCAAGGCGAGCGGATGATCATCGAAGGACGTCTGCCGCTGGCAACATCGCTCGATTATCCCGTCAGCTTAAGCTCCTACACGAAGGGGCGCAGCACGTTTACTTCTTTTTTTGCCGGCTATGAAGAATGTCCACCAGACGTATCTGCTGAGCGCACCCGCCGGGGCGTGAACCCACTTGATCAGGCGAAATATATATTAAGTGTGCGAAAGGCACTGCAAGGTTAAATTGAGCTTGAGTGTTAAATAGGCTGACGGGGAATAAAAAACTAGAGAGTGTGCGAGGATGTTGGTACTAAGATATACTCAGAAAACTATTAGAAGATATGAAAGTAGCTCCAGTAGAAGAAGTAGAAGTAGAAGTAGAAGTAGAAGTAGAAGTAGAAGTAGAAGTAGAAGTAGAAGTAGAAGTAGAAGTAGAAGTAGAAGTATAAGTAGAAGACATCTCCTCGTTTTTTAGTTGGCATGTGAATATTATACAGCTCAGAAAAACATATCAATTCAGTAGCCCAAAGTGATTTCAATAGTTTGTTTGAGAGGAATAAGTGGTTGAACACTAGTCAATCTTGGACTAGCTGAAGCTTTTATTGGAAATCTGAGGGGGAAATAAATTGAAGATTAGAGAAGCAACAGCTAGTGAAATAGACGGGATCGCTTTTGTCCACGCTGCGAGTTGGAAAACCACGTACAGAGGGCTAATTTCGGACGAGTTTCTCGATAAAATCACCGTGGAAGCAAGAAGAAAGCTCTGGATTCGGAATTTTGAAAACCCCAATAAAGACGAGGTTATGTATGTGGCCGAAGATGGGGCTGGGATGATTATTGGTTTTGCAAATGGAGGAGCGCGAAGAGGGTCAGATCTCTCTGATCTCTATGATGCGGAGCTATATGCACTCTATTTGCTTAAGGAACAGCAAGGAAAGGGTCTTGGAAGGCAACTCATAAGAAGCGTAGCACAGAATTTATTGGAGAAAAATTATAGCTCGTTCATGACTTGGGTGGTAACAGGAAATCCCGCGATTCATTTCTACCACAAAGTGGGTGGGCAATCTGTTGCGACAAAAGAAGTGAAGATTGGGAATGAGATTGTTGAAGAGATCATGATCGGGTGGAGGGATATTGGGGTTGTTGGGGATTAAGAGCCAAGGAGAGCGATGTGCAGAAGCTTTTAACTGTATTTTGTACAACTATAATCCCACAAATAACCCGCCAAAGGATATAACTGTATTTCGTACATCTATTTTTGTGATTTATTACTCATTGGGCACATTTTCTAGTTTTTAAGTGTACAGAATACAATTAAAGTCTTGATGATCCCATTTGGATGCGGAATAAGTGTATGAAATGCAGCTATTTCATGAGTTCATAAAGCTCAGCGGGCCTTTTCCAGGCCTTTTCCACTTGCCCATAATCTGCCGTAGCAAGCCACCGCAAACCGGAGTATCGTTGCTTCAACCGACTATTCCCCCTCAGACTCAGCCTTCTTCCGCGCCCGGAAACGCCGCACCTTCATAAGGTTGCCACAGGCTTTGTCATCGCAGTACCGCTTGGAGCGGTTGCGTGTATCATCGTAATAGACCCAGAGGCAATCGGGATTCTCGCAGATACGGAATCTTGTGGGTTCTTTTTCAAGTAATGCCTCGGCAAAAGACGCTGCAATCTCCGCCATTACCTGCTCCCAGCCACTATGGAGTGGCAATAGCTTTATTTCCGCTTGCTCGTCGCTTTTCCACACAATTCGCCGTATAACAGGACCCTTGTCCATATAGACATTGAGCTGTTCCAGTATTTCTCCATACACCGAGTTTCCTTGCACAATGGCCTGTACCCAGTTCCATAGTAGTGAGCGAAGCTTTTTAAGCTGCGCGATTTCTATCGTGTTCGGCATCTGTGTTTCTAATAGAGCATACTCCTTCAGCCATTTAAAAACCCACTCTTCTTCATCGAGTCTGTCCCGGTCTTTATTCTTATCTCCTGTTCGCCAATCCCGCCAGTAACTGTTAATGAAATCCTCCCACAACACGGTCTGTTCATCCTTTCCGATTCAACGCTCATTACAAATCATTGTAACAGTTAAAAATAAGTTTAGCTAGTTACTTGAATACAATCTGGAAATATGCTACATTTCTTTTGTAACCACTATATTATGGTTTAAGTCGTTACATATTAGTTCGCTTTGAAGTAGTTCTTTTTGAAGCTACACCATGAAGTTTATGTTTACACAAATTTTTAGGAGGTTGAACATGCAAAATAAAATCAGTGAGGTCTTGCTCCAAAATTGGGATTATTGCATGGATATCGAGGATTGGGCTCCGCCGCTTAGCGATGCGCTGGAAGGTGTGGATAGCAAACAGGCTCTCTGGAAGCCAGAGGGTGGGGCGGCCAATTCTATCTGGGAAACGGTTAACCATCTAACTTATTATAAGGTGCGTTTGCTGCGAAAGCTAAAAGGGTTGCCCAAACAACCCGATGCTGAAAGCAACGATGATACCTTTACTGTAACAGCTGAAGGAGAAGAAGCATGGGCGAAAGCCGTTGCAGACCTGAAGGACGTGCATGCTGCTCTTAGAGAAATCATTGAAGCGCTGGAAGAAGGCGCGTATGATTGGGGCGGTTCGGGTCATGCGCCAGGGGAAGAGGTAATGAGCCTTATCCTACACGATTCGTACCATACTGGACAAATTATTATGCTGCGTAAATTGCAGGGTTCGTGGGTGTCCAACCGTAGTTTTAATTAGAACCTCCATATTTAAAAATACAAGCCGTACACTGCAATTCCGGTATACCCGGGTCAGCGGAGGTACGGCTTTTTTTTGTGCAACTCTGGGAGGCACGAGTATATATTCTATATTGTTTTTTTTGGTTGATTTGGATAAATTAAAACGCGATATGGATATGGGCTCAGAAACTAATCACTGATATCATATAATCCAAAGGCTGAATTAACAAATAACTAGAGCTGTGGATGATTCCTGAAGATTCAAGGGTCATCTTTTTTGATGAGGAATCAAGTCTATCTGGCGGAGGGGAGTGTAAAGATTGACGAGGTTTGGACAGTTAAACACATTGCGTAATCAAATTTTCCTGGGTTTTATGTTTGTCATGGTGATCGTACTCGCCACGGTTGGTTTTTTTATGTACGGGCAAGTTTCGGTTCTATTACGCAATAGTGCGGAGAAGCATATTGAACAGACTGCAGTTCAGGCAACGGGCAAATTGGATGTACTGATCCGGCAGATTAACACGTTGACGGCGCAAGTGGCAACCAACGCCTCCATTCAGCGATTACTCGCTCAAGAGGCCGAAGGAAAGCCGATCAGCTTCGCCGAACGTCAAACCATCCAGCAGGAAGTACGTAAATATGAGGCGTATGCGACAGGGATTCGTTCCATTGAGCTGTATGCAGGTGATTATCAGAAATTACTTTCTGTTGATGACGCCAGCCTGAACAATCGAGTATCAGAAGAATGGATCAGCCGGGTGGACGAGGGCAAAGGACGTCTCGTATGGTTTGGACTTGACCCGCGGAATTCGGATATCGTCATCGCGATTCGTAATATTAGACTGATTGATCATTCATTCACGAAAGCTGGCTATATTATGGTTCAAATTGAGAAAAGTTACTTCCAGCTTACGGATGAGGTGGACAGCTCACAGGCGGAAACGCGTGAATTAATGAGATTATTTGATGAAGCGGGACGGCAAATTTCTTCCGATTTTTCCGTAAATGTTAATGCAAATAAGATACTGGATCATGGAGGAGAAAAGGTTGAGGTTGGCGGTGAAGACTACATTGTGATTCAGAAGCAGTCCAAGGCAACAGGTTGGAGGCTAGTAATCCTCACTCCAGTTGACTATACGACAGAGGGGATATCTGTCCTTCGTACAGCGATCATCGTATCCGGTGTTGTTGGCAGTTTATTGTTTCTCATTTTTACTTTTATTTTATCCACGATGATTACACGTCCTATACTGAATTTGATAAAAGTGATGCGCGGTTCACGATTTGGAACCTTGAAACCGATTTCAGTCACTTCTACAACTATGGAGATCAATGAGCTCAATAATACTTACAACCAGATGGTTCACTCTCTGAATGAACTAATTGAAGTCGTCTATCAGAAGGAGATCGTCCAGAGTCGCACAGAATTAAAGGCACTTCAGGCTCAAATCAATCCGCATTTCTTATTTAACACATTAGAAGCATTCTATTGGGCCCTCGATGAAAAGGGTGAGGAGGAATTAGCTCAAATTGTGGTTGATATGTCGGGGCTTTTTCGTTATGTCATCAATCGAACTGATGATGATGAATGGGTGACTATCGGCGATGAGCTCGACCATGCCGAAAGATATTTGAAGATTATGGAGATGCGTATGCTCGATAGGTTATCCTGGCGGATTGAGTCAGATGAAGCTTGCCGAAGTGTCCCGCTACCGAAGCTGTTAATCCAGCCTCTTGTCGAAAATGCGATTCTTCATGGCGTAGAGCAAAGGGTTGGACCGGGGACAGTTATGCTAATTGTAAGGCCCTCAAGTCGTCCGGGATATACATTGGTTACGGTAACTGACGATGGTCCAGGGATGGATGCAGCAAAGATATCGTCTATCTATCACACCATGGAGAAGGGGAGCATGAGGTCTTCCAAAGGGACCGGGATTGGTATTGCTAATATAGAGCGGAGACTGAAACTCAGTTACGTAGACAATACGGACGGACTTGGAATACGAAGTGAAGAAGGTTACGGAACTAGCATTTCTTTTACAATACCGAATGAACCTGGAGAGGGGAAAAACACGTGAAGACTATACTCATCGTAGATGATGAACCGAGAACAAGAGAAGGGGTTCGTAAAACATTAGAAGCCTGGTCATCCGGTCAATATCGCATCGAAACCGCAGCAAGCGGTGTTGAAGCACTGGCATGGCTGCAAAATAACGAAGTTAATCTGCTTATTACCGATGTGCGCATGCCTGAGATTGGAGGGCTAGAATTAGTTGAAAAGCTGAACGAAATGCCTCATCCTCCAGTGGTTATTGTGATCTCCGGCCATCCTGAATTTGACTATGCACAGAAAGCCTTGCAGTTTGGTGTGGTTGAATATTTACTGAAGCCACTCGACAAAACGAAGCTGGTCCGAGCAGTGGAACTGGCATTGAAACGCAAGGAGGATATATATCGAATCGAACGAATGGAGAAGCTGATCGATCCCAAGCTTATGGAAACGGTACAGCAGGAGAAAGTGTATAGCACTCAAGTGCGTGAGGCACTCCAATACTTAGACGAACATCTTCACGAATCGATATCCATGCGTGATATAGCGGATCAATTACACATGAATGCCAGCTATTTCAGCGTCCTTTTCAAAGAGCAGACGGGACTGACTTACAGTGAATATGTAACGAGAAGGAGAATACAACGAGCCAAAGAACTACTGGTGAGCACACGGCTGTCCATTGCTGAAATCGCGGAACAAGTAGGCTATCAGACGGCCAAATATTTTGTGAAGGTATTTCGTGCACTCGAAAATGTTAGTCCAGGGCAATACCGCCAGAACGTCATGACCACGGAGGAAAGAATCCAATAATAGTGGTATTAGTCCCAATCCTTATGACCTTACGACAGCATGGGATCCAAGCTACAATTTAGTTAAGCGGTTACAAGGCCGCTAGACAACAATAGAAAAGGGGTTGTAAGCGTGCGCAATAAAAAATGGACAATATTGTTCTTAACGATGTGCCTCGTTCTTGTCACAGCTGGTTGTGGTCAAAAAGATAACAATGCAGGTGAATCTAAAGGTAGTGCAAATGGGGGAAGCGACAAAGTCACCGTTAACTTCATGCATTTATGGCCAGAAGGTGTTTCTGCCGGGCAAAATAAAATTGTTAATCAAATCATTAAAGAATATCAAACAGAGCATCCCAATGTTGTGATCAAGCAAGAGGTTCTGGACAACGAGCAATACAAAAATAAGCTGAAGGTATTGTCTGCTTCTAACGAATTGCCAGACGTTGGGGTAACTTGGGCCGCTGGCTTTTTGCAGCCTTACGTTGAAGGAAATCTCTTCGCTCCTGTAGATGACTTGTTGAATGGTGAATTAAAAGACAAGTTCGTCGCAGGAACTACAGAAGCTTATGCTATTAACGATAAAACGTATGCGCTTCCACTTGAGTTTAACATCGCACCTATCTACTACAATAAAGCTATTTTTAAAAAATATAATCTTGAGGTCCCACAAACCTACGATCAGTTTAAGCAAGTTGTAAAAACACTATCTGAAGGGGGCATTGCACCGATTGCTCTCGGTAATAAGGATCGCTGGACAGGATCGCTTTGGTATATGTATCTGGCTGATCGGATCGCAGGCCAACAGGCACTTGCAGGTGCGATCAGTGGTTCAGGATCATTTATGGATGAAGGATTAGTAAAGGCGGCTTCTGAGGTTCAATCACTTGTTGACAGCAATGCATTTGTTAAGGGTTTCAACGGTTTATCAAATGAAGAGGCAAAATCAGAGTTCGTAAATGGCAAGGCAGCAATGTACATGATGGGATCATGGGATCTGCCAAATTTCACAACTAATGAAGAAATTCCACTGGAATTCCGTAATAGTGTTGGTTTCTTCAAATTCCCGACAGTGGAAGGCGGGAAGGGAGACATTAACAGCTGGGTAGGTGGACCAGGCGTAGGATTATTTGTTGCTGAGAACTCTGAGGTAAAAGAAGAAGCAAAATTATTCGTCGAGTATTTCGTATCCAAATGGGGAGAGCAATCCGTAACTGGAGCAGGCGTTATTCCAGCTACGAAGGTGGACACCGCCACACTGGATCTACCACAGCTATACATCGATTTGTTTAACGAAATGAACAAGGCTAGCAGCATCACTTTATTCGCAGATGTTCAAATGCGTGCCAATGCAGCAGAAACGCATCTGAATATGATCCAGGCTCTTTTTGGCAAAGCGGTGACGCCGGAGAAGTATTCTGAGGAGCATGACGCAGCCATCTCCAAAGGCAACTAAAGCTTCGACAACTAGGTGAAGGGGACAATTAGCTTATCCGGCAGCGTGATGCCGGATAAGCCTTTCCTCAAACGGTTTATGAAGGAAAGGAGTCGGACACTTTGGATAAAGTGATGTCTAACAAAAAAATAATCGCGTTATACGTATTTCCCGCCTTGCTTCTCATTCTGGCTATTGTATATATTCCGATTGTTCTAACGGGTTATTACGGACTGAATAAATGGAATGGTATAGGCGCTCTGACTTTTATCGGATTTGATAACTATAAAGCTTTGCTAACAGACCAAACCTTCTGGAATAGTGCTTGGCACTCTCTGCAGTTAGCGTTGTTTTCTACCCTAAGTCTCATTATTTATTTGGCAATTGCTATGGTATTAGCCGCCCGGATCAAGGGAGCTAACTTGTTTCGCAAAATATATCTGATTCCGATGCTGTTATCGTCCGTTGCGATTGCGCAGCTTTGGCTAAGAATTTATCATCCGACGAACGGAATTGTGAACAGCTTATTAGTTTCCATTGGTTTTGCTAATCCTCCTGCATGGCTTGCAGAGCCTACATTAGTTTTGTTTGCTTTATTTATTCCCATTCTGTGGCAATATGCTGGTTTCTATATTCTGATCTATTACGCAGCACTCAAGAATATCCCGACCTCTCTGGAAGAGGCAGCAAAGATTGACGGAGCCTCTGCCTTACAAATCGCTTGGAAAATTAAGCTTCCACTCGCAATGGAAGTCATCAAAGTTACGATTGTTCTAGCCGTTGTAGGTTCTCTGAAGTATTTTGACTTAATCTTTGTTATGACGGATGGAGGTCCTAATGGCTCTAGTGAAGTGATGGCGTCTTATATGTATCATCAGGCTTTTCGGGCTTATGATTTTGGCTACGGGAGTGCAATTGGATTCTTCCTGCTCGTCATCTGTCTCGTCATTACTTGGGTCATTCGCAAATTAACTGCTACGAAAGAATCGATCCAATACTCATAAGGAGGGGCGCTTCATGATGTCTGGAACTGCAGGAAGGCTAGAAATCGGGCCAAAGACAGGCGGCGCAGGTGCGGAGATCACACGTAAATTCGGCTACTCATTGCTATATATCGTGTTGATTGCCGTTGCTGCTCTGCAATTGTTTCCGCTTGTATGGCTGCTGTTTTTCTCATTAAAAAATAATCAGGAAGTGTTCAACCTTCCTGCTCTATCGTTGCCGATGAATCCTCACTGGGAGAATTACGCGAAGGTCTGGAATGTAGGGAACATCAACGTGTATTTCTTCAACAGCGTATGGATTACCATCGTGGCTACGGTGTTAACGGTTATCTTCGGGAGCTTGGTTACGTATGCAGTTACCAGGATGAAATGGAAGGGAAGCTCGTTCGTACTGGGTTTGTTTATGGTAGCGATGATGATTCCTGTTCACTCCACGCTTATTCCGTTATTTAGTATATTCAATAAGATTGGCTTAACGGATCACCCTTTGTCACTTATTTTGTCTTATGTCGCTTTTAACATGCCGATAACGATTATGATTTTGCTGGGTTTCTATTACGCACTGCCACGCGAAGTGGAAGAGGCCGCGGTTATTGATGGTTGTTCCGTGAACAGAATGTTTTTTAGAATTATACTTCCTATGACAAGCTCGGTGATCGCGACTACAGCCATTATTAATATGATCTATAACTGGAACGAATTTATTTTTGTAAACACATTTATTAGTTCTGATTCTTACAAGACGCTGACCGTGGGGGTGCAAAACTTCATTGGTCAATATACAACGGATTGGGGTGCGATCGGGGCAACGCTTATGATCAGTATTTTGCCTATCCTGATTACATTCCTGTTCCTCAGTAACCGTATCGTTGAGGGAATTGCGGCGGGTTCGGTTAAAGGGTAAGTAGAAAGAAGACCTGAATTTCTCAGCTCGAAAAGCTGAAGAGAATTCCGGTCTTTTTTTTTAATCCAATCTAGAATTTTGATTCAATCCTGAAAGCCTCGGGTTAATGGAGGCTATCAAAGATGAACATTCGAAAGGAGAGATTGCTGATGGAACCGGGCTATAAGGATAGAAGTGTTGAAGTGGAGCATAGGGAGGTACAACGGAAATCGGATTCCAGCGTTGTCGCATCTACCTTTATTAAATATGCTGCTTACATTATAATATTTTTTGGTTTTCTGTTCTTTTTGGTTAAATATGTATTTCCTAAGTTTTAAAAACAGAATATGTTCCATGTTATTGAAAAAGGATGTGCCTGCTATTTAGGGACATCTTTTTTTGCTGTAATATGTTAGTATGTATTTCAATAATTTAGGATATTTCCGATTGTGGCAACTTATCAAAAATATGGGTTAAATGATGTCAACGAGTTAACGTGGGGGCTGTGAGATAATGAAAAATATGAAAAAAGTTATTTTGCTAGGCATTATAGTGGTACTTGCATTCGCGATAGTAATTAAATTTAACCATGGAGATACTGCTGGGGAAGATTCTCTAGTAGCTGAGGCTACAGTAGTACATGAAGTGCCTCCAACGACGTCTTCTAAGGAATCTGTAGTGGCAACAGCTGAAATCTCTGCCTCAGCGGACGGAAAAGATTTAAAAATACGGATGTCTGGAGGTAATTCTAATAATTTTGGCAGAGAAACATGGGGAAAAGGTGAGATAATCTCATTTTCTGTGACGAATTCAGAGGAACAAGAACTTGAGATTGGGCTCATGTCGGTAGAGACTGAAGAGATTATCAGTGAAACACTTCGGACGGGTACAGGCATAGTGGAAATTACCATCCCCGAAGATGGTGTTTACCGTATCTATATAAAAAACCATGCTCCTGATCCTGCCAACTTTGAAGTTAATCTAAATAAGGAATTATTGAGCCCTCTAGTGTAACCGAGTATTGCCTCTAACAAAAACGGATACCGTCTTCTTAAAAGACGATATCCGCTGCTTTAAAGATGTCCTAGATCTTAATCATACGAGGCTATAACTTCATCTCATTACTCGATTCCGCAGAATTACGATAAAAGAACCAGCACTCATTCAGCAGCTTGATCTGACGGCGGTCTTTTTTGTAATAGGCTTTCATTAGCTGATGGCAGAGCCACTGTGGCAAGCGAATCCCTCCTCTAACAACTTACGTAAGTTAGAATATGGAGAAATAAGCCTAAAGGTGCGGATTACAGTAGGCTTTCTGCTTCCTCTTCGTACCACTGCTCCAATTGAGCCTGTAGCGCTCGGATCTCAGTAAGCAGGGAGATCAGTGGGTAGTTCTTCTGCTCTTGAACAGAGGCGAAGGCCTGTTCCAATCTATTGATATAATCCAGACCGGACTCCAGGGAGTAATCCTCACGTAACAGATCCAGCGAGTCACATTCGGCGATGGCTAAGGGCAGATCCGGAACATTATCGGCTGTCAGCTTATCGATTTCTTTGTTCAGGCGTAAATTGAGCGCACTTAGTTGGTACGCATATTCCTCAGGCATTTCCACGAATTGTAATTCTTGATTTTGCTGCAAAATTACATACCGCATTTTCGGCATTGTTCATTCTCCCTCCGTACTTGTCTTCCTTCTTGACAGTTTAGCCTATGCACAAGTTACAATTCAAGTAGAGATCTTATTTCCCGTGGAAAGGACTTGTGATAGAACGCTATGGAAACTATGAGCAACGAAGAGCTGCAGCTGTGGATTGAGCAGGTATCACGGGACAGCTTTGGCGTGCCGTTTAGACACAAGGCGAGCTTTAACAGCCGGTTGTCCTCAACGGGCGGCCGATATTTTACCAAAAGCCATAATATAGAGATTAATCCCCATCAGCTTGCCATGTTTGGCAGAGAAGAGACGGAGCGGATTATCAAGCATGAGCTCTGCCATTATCATTTGCATTTGGCTAAGCGAGGGTATATGCATCGTGATGCTGATTTCAAAAGCCTGCTGGCGCAAGTCGGCGGAAGCCGCTACTGTCAGACACTGCCGGGTGCAAAAGCTCGGAAGTCGTTGCCCTATCGATATAAGCTTGTATGCAGTGCCTGTGCCATGGAGTATCCGCGTAAGCGAAAAGTAGACCCTAAGCGTTATCGCTGCGGTAAATGTTCGGGCAAGTTGAAGTTATTTATTTTATAACCAAACCTAATAATCCGACAAAAGAAACAGCTTGCTGAGGCGAAATGATGCATCCTTCTAAATCTTTGATATCCACGATCAAGCCACTGAACTCGCAGTCACTAAGATCGATCCCATTAAGCTTTGATCCTGACAATGTGGCTTGATCCATATTACACTCGCTGAAGCTGATTTTTTGGAAATTTGACTGATAGTAGTCGGAACTCATTAATGAACTGCTCTCAAAAGCAACCTGCTTCAGATTAGCGAATCGAAACGTAGCAAAATCCCCGATACAATCTACTACACGAACATTTTGGAATCTGCCTCTTGTAAAGTCTGTGCCAATAAGCTTGCAGTTTCTAAATTCAGTTCGATGAATAATGCCATTCGTAAAATCCACATTAGATAGATCACAGCGATCAAAAATCACGTCCATAAGCTCGATCCCAGTTAGGGAGCACTCCGTAATCGTTACATTTTTAAAAATCACGCGATCAAAGCTGACCTTATTAGCCTCTTGATTATCAATAACCGTATCGCTGATGCCGCAACAGCTGAATTCGTCCTTGGTTTGTAGCGAATATATTTGCTCAGGAAGAAGAGAGTCTGGATCTGCTATTTTTGGCGAATCAATTTTGAAATTCATATGTACCTCCGTTTGTTTACTCTTTGCGGGTAGCTAAAACTAACTATCATCGCGTTAAACCGATTTGTCAATCTTCATGAAGGTTGTAGGGATTGGATATCCGTACAAATACACCTTTTTCTGGATAAAATCGCACATCGTTTTGTAAGCGTTCCCAAACTAATATGAAAAGGAAGTCCATATTAATTAGAGGGGGCACATGTATGAAACGAATCAGGTCCGCAATGGCGGGTCTGCTCGCGCTGCTGCTGATTTTTTTAAGCTTGCCTGTAATGGGAACCGGTAAAGGTTCCGTAGGAGCAGAAGGGGTTGGAGGAACAGGCGCTGAGCAAATTCCATCAGGTACGGTACTCATCAAGAATAAGTGGAAAAACAACTTTTTATATGAGACATCCGCAGGAATCGTGCGTTATGGCATGACCAATCCAGCCGATACTTCAGCGCATTGGACGGTTGAGACGGTGAATGGGCTGTCACGAATCAAGAATGTGAAGACAGGCCATTACATTACAATGGATGGTAACAACGGCAAAGAGGATTCACTTAAGACGGCAGAACGCCAAGGTTCAGGAAGTGTTGCGGATCAGTGGCTGATCGATACTTCCAATCGCAATGGATACATGATCATCCGAAGTGCGACTGTGCCAGAGGGGAAGTTGGTTATCCACGAGGAGAATCAGCTTGGTTATGCGCAAGTAAGCTCGGATATCAATGTTACGTTTGAGAGTCCGCAGTGGGCTTTTATAGTTCCAAATGCAGCACCTGTACGGCTAGAGAGCCGTCTCCGCCCCGGTCAGGTAATGTATGAAAGTGAAGGGAACGTTCTTTACGGTAAACAGCCTGTCAGCAATGAAGCAGCACAGTGGTATCTTGAATCAGGGACGGATGACGGAACAGTAATGATTCGCAACCGTGCGACAGGCCATTATATTAAGCAAAATGAAGTGACCTGGGCTGGGGTTTTTTCGCAGGAAGTCGATATGGATCACGTGAAGCTAAGTGAGTGGACCCAAGAGAATGCACCAGGCCCTGATGGAACGGGCTTCATTACCCTTCGTAACAGTGGTTTAACTGAAGAGGGGAGTCCATTATGGCTAAATCCGCAATTCAGCGATGACAATAATGTGCGATCTAACAGCTGGCCGGGTTCAGCCTCTAATCCAAGTGCACAGTGGAGAATCGTGCCTATTTCCGAATTACAGCCTGTACGACTGGCAACTTATACGGATGCACAAGTGGCTACAGATTTCTTATATGAATCCGTAAACGGCGAGCTTAAGCATGGAATTATTGCGCCAGATGCCGCCAACACCTCTGACTATCTATGGTATATAGAGGATTATGACGGCAATAAGCGTATCCGTAATGCGGCAACCGATCATTATGTTTCTTATAGTGAAGGTACCGCCAAGGCCTTGCAGATTAGCGGAAGTCAGCCGTCGGATCAATGGATTTTTAATGATTCCGATGATTATGATGATTACCAGACGCTTCAGAATCTCGAAAGCACAGGCATTTATTTGTCTACATTGGGTGGAGAACAGGCTGGTGCGATTGGGGATGCGACTTCTTTGAGCGCTCAGTGGCAGCTTTTAGATCCTAACACACCGACTGACGGCACAATGCCATATTACCGGATTCAGAATGGCTGGAAGTCATTTTATTGGTATGAGAGTGTTGATGGTCTTTTAAAATATGGAAATATGCAAAAGGACGGCTCCGATCAATGGCTCGTGGAGAAATATAACGGCCGCAAGCTGTTCAAAAACAAGAAAACGGGCCATTACATGAACACGATGAACATGCCAAATGGCCACCTTCAGGTCACAGAGCTTCCAGACAGAAATCATGTGGAACGAGAATACATTTGGACAGGCAAAAATGTTGGGAACAACACCTACGTAATCAGTAGCGTTCTAGACAAGGAACCTAATGAAATCCCAGAGAAGTATATTTCACTTCAGAACCTCACTAAATATGCTGAGTACGGAGTGATCAATCCAGGTTGGGGCAGTCCGCAGTGGAGATTTGTACCGGTTACCGAGAAAAAACAAGACTTGTTCCGTTTTCAGCTAGATGCTGTAAATGGAGAGGATCAATATCTTAAGGACGGTCCTTTGCTGACTTCTCCAGCTGCACTAGAGGAATTGCCAGAATCCAAGACGGTTACTGAAGCTGTCTATGCTGACCAGGACTCTGCTCACTCTAACCAAAATCTTGCACCTCTAGCAGCTGCCAACGAGGATGTAACAGTAGGCCAGGCTACTTATGGTCCACTTGATTTGAATGACGATTCCTTTGTCTGGCAGTTGCAAGAAATAGCCGGCAGCAATGGATCGGTGAAGATAAAAAATAAAGGCACTGGACGTTATCTCTCCCTTGAGCATATAGGTGGGGCTGTAGATGAGATTGATCCTAAAGTTAGCGTTCAAACTTTGCAAACAGTGTACGATGTATGGGCCAGCATTAAGTGGAAGGTTGATATGCAGGCGTCCGGTGTGACTACCATTATGAGCTCATGGGCTGGTCACTATATCTATGGTGCGTCGGATGATAACGGCAACCCAACTCTCCGAATCAGTAAAGCTGCAGATACAGCGGAAAAAAGCAGTGCGCATTTTACTGCTGAAGCGGTTGAAGCGATTGCTCCGCCACTGCCTGATTACCCTGTAAGATTCAAGAATGCAAGCAGTGGGGAGTATTTATACGAAAATGAGCATGGGGTTGTTCTGTACGGACAGCCGTCAGCAGACAATGGATTTTCGCACTGGAATGTAACTGTGCAGGAGGGTAAACAGACGATCACCAACCGGGCAACAGGTCATTTTTTAACGCTGAATGGTGATTATTCATATTTGGAGAGCAGTAGTACAGAACCTGCTGTAGACGGAGCCTCTGCCTGGGAAGTAAGCTTGGCTTCCGATTATACACATTACACCATTCGTAGTCTCTTTGGAGAATACGACGATGAATTAATAAACATTGCCAATAAGACAGGATATGCTGAACGTGCGCTTTTGCTAGAGAGTGAGGGTACGGCACTATGGACACTTGACGCGGCTCCACAGGAGTTTACTACTCCATCTGGAGAACTGCGCAATAACAATACAACAACTCCAGTTCAAAATGATACCAACATCATAACCATTGTACCGAAAGGCATGGCTGGTAAAGTATTGGCCGAAAAAGAGGGGGCTGTCCTATATGCAGATGCTTCCGATATGGCGGCTCAATCCCAATGGCTGGTTCAGGAGATAAACGGACGCAAACGGATTATGAATGTTCAGACACAACATTATCTTTCGCTCAATGAATCGGGCCAAGTGGTCTTGTTAGCTGCTGGAGATACAGAAAGATCCCAATGGAAGCTGGAAGAGAAGTTAGGTTATACTCTTCTGCTAAATGCGAATGGAACAGGTCTTCTTACTCACAGCGCATCGGCTGTTCAGCTTGGTTCTGCTGCAAATGGAACTGATAGTGAGCTCTGGAGCTTCTTACCTATCCCTACTGATGCAATTTATGCAGGAGGAGAAGCATTCAAAGGGGATCGTGTTATACGGTTTGCAGTCAACGCCCAGCAGGCCGGGGAATATGACGCTGTTATTCGATACAAAAATACCGCTGCTGCTGCAACGGATCTGGCGCTAGAGGTGAATGGTTTAAACGAAGGGGGCAAGGTTAGTCTTGGCAAGTCTGCCTCTTGGAAGAATGCACAGGTAATACTGCAGCTTCGTGCAGGCATCAACACGGTTTCTCTAAGTAGTGACAACGTGGATTGGAGTAAAGTAACCCTTGATAGGCTGACCGTAAAAAACAGCGTTAACAAAACATACCGTGGAGCAACGGTTCCATATATCAGCTATGAAGCTGAGGATGCGGCAACAAACGGAACGCTGATTGGCTCGTCGCGGAAATATCTCAGCATGGCTTCCGAGGCTTCTGGACGACAAGCGGTGGCCTTGAAGAATACGGGAGATTATCTAGAGTTCAAGCTTGCGAAGTCGGCTAACTCCATTGTTCTTCGATATTCCATTCCTGATAATCCAGATGGGGCTGGTGCGGAAGAAACCCTGACTTTATATGTAGATGGAGTTAAGAAGCAGCTTAAGCTGACATCTAAATATGCTTGGGAATATGGCAGCTACCCATGGTCAAATGATCCTCGCCAAGGCAGTGGACACCGCTTCTTTGACGAAATCCATGCTCTGATCGGCGATACTCCTGCCGGAGCAACTATTCGCTTAGAGAAGGGAACAGGAGATAACGCAGCTTCTTACGTCATTGACCTGGTGGATATGGAGCAGGTTGCCCCTGAGTTGGCTCGCCCGGACGAATTTATTTCCGTAACGGATTTTGGAGCGGCAGCAAATGATGAGGGAGATGATACCGCAGCCTTCAAGGCAGCTCTTGCCGAAGCGAATGCGACAGGTAAAGGTGTGTGGTTCCCGGCGGGTACCTTTAATGTCGGTGAGGGTCTGCTGGATCTGGATACCGCTGAAATACGTGGTGCCGGCATGTGGTATACGGTTCTGAATGGAGCTAAGTTTTATGGTCACGGCGGTAAGGTTGGTGTTTACGATCTGATGATTGAAGGCGGCATTAACGAACGGGATGATGAAGCGATCACCAACGCTTTCCATGGTGCTTTTGGCCAAGGTTCGATTATACAGAACGTTTGGATAGAACATACCAAAGCAGGCTTGTGGTTAACTCAGCCGATGGGTGAAAAGGCGCGTACGAATGGTCTGTACATAGCAGGTCTGCGGATCCGCAATCTTATGGCAGACGGGATTAACTTTGCCGTAGGGACTGGCAACAGCATGATGGAACAAAGTGACATCCGCTATCCAGGGGATGATGGAATTGCAATGTGGTCGTTTACAGACGGCAAGTTGACGGATGTGAATGGTACGGAACGTACACCGAGCTATAATAACACGGCACGTTTTAATACGGTATCCTTGCCTTGGTTAGCGGATAACATTGTAGTCTTTGGGGGGAAAGATAACAAAGTCCAGGACAACGTGGTAAAAGACACTGTGACTAATGGAGCCGGGATTGCAGTGTCTACCCGTTTCACCGCCGAGCCCTTCCAAGGAACAACGATTGTGGAGCGAAATACCTTGCTTAGAACTGGCAGTTATGATTCCGGTTACGGCGTGAATCTGGGTGCGTTATGGCTTTATGCTGGTGAGAGTGATCTGAAAGGAAGAGTACTCATTCGCAACAATACGGCACTGGACAGCACTTATTCGGGGTTGATTGCTCAAGGTGATCTAGAAGGAGATACTCTCACTTCCATTGATGGAGTAGTGCTGACGAATAATGTATTAGATGGCGCAGGTACAAGCGGTATAGAAGTTACGAAAAATCTGAAAGGGAGTCTGCTGGTCGACAACATGATTATTCGTGGCGAACGGATGAATCTTCTGACCAATGCCTCTCCTGACCTAAGCATTAAAGAACAAAATCAAGGAATAGCCACAGCCATTAAACCGTTCTCTATCAAACTAGCAGATGGACAGAGCGGTCCTGTAATATTAGAGCAGGGTAAGTCAGTTACTCTTAATGTACTAGATAAGGAAGGTAGAGATATTACTGCACAAGCTACTCTAAATATTATGAGCAGTGAGATTGCTACATTTACCAACGACAGTCTTAATGGAATTAAAGCGGGAATCACAGACTTCACGGTAACTGTGGGCAACGAGAAGAGGGTATATACAATTGAGGTGCTATCACCTGGCGGGACAGATCCTGTAGACCCGATCGATCCTGTGGATCCAACAAGTACTCCTAGTCCGACGAGTACTCCTAGTCCAACGAATACTCCAGAACCAACAAGTACTCCTGGTCCAACAGACCCTACAGGGTCAGTGAACCCTGTTCAAACCGGCACACCGACCGCTACACCAGCACCTACGCTAGCAGCTAATCATGATGCGCAGCTAAAAGCTAAGGCGACTGCAGGGCAGGCTGTTATCGAGATTTCAGCTAATGGAGACGGCACAGCCCGGTTTAGTGCAGATGCTTTACGTAAGGCGGCGGCACTTAGCCCCAAAGCTGTGCTTGTTATTGAAAGTGGAGGTATGAGCTACCGCTTCCCGTTAGAGCTTGTGGAGAGTGTGCTCAAATCCGCACAAATGCCGGCAGGCACACTGGAGTTTAATTTAAATTCGCTAAGCGGAAAAGGATTAGAACAACTGCTTGCCAAGGCTAAGCAGCAAGGCTTTACTGTGCAAGGAACACCGGCTATTGTCACTCTAAAGATAACGGATGGCAAAACCTCTGTAGCAGCAAGTGGGTTCGGCACCACTTATGTAGATCGTACATTTATGCTTAAGGAGGCGCTGGATGCGAAGACAGGTGTAGTCCTTATTTACGATGAACAGACGGGTTCCTTCCGTTATGTACCTGCATTGTTTGAGCCCGTTAATGGGATGACCAAGGTTACTGTTAAGAGCAGTATTGCGAGCGGTGTATTTGTCGCTGCGCTGCACCCTGTGACTTTCGGGGATATTGCTACACATTGGGCGAAAAATGAGATTGAGAGACTTGCCAGCCGACTGATCTTGACCGGACAATCCACAGATACCTTTGCACCTCAGAAATCTGTCAGTCGTGCCGAGTTCGCAGCTATGTTGATTCGATCGTTGGGTCTTGTAGCTGCGAACACGACGAAGACCTTCAGTGATGTGTCCGATTTGTCGTGGTATGCAGCGGATGCCAGAGCTGCTGCAGCCTTAGGATTGGTTCAAGGCTATGAGGATGGAACCTTCCGTCCGAACGCCCTTATTACACGGGAGCAAATGGCTGTTATGGCAGCCAGAGCAATGAAGCTGCTGAACCTAGAAGCTGAAGGATATGGAGCAAACGTTGCTGCAGATGTTTTCACAGACGCTTCAACTATTTCCTCATGGGCTAAAGAAGCAGTGTCTGACCTGGTTGCAAAAGGCATTATGAAAGGTCAATCATCAGGCAGCTTTGCACCTAGCAGTGATACTAGCCGTGCAGAAGCCGCTGTAATTCTTGTCCGGCTGCTTAGAGCAGCTAAATTATTGAATTAGCTACCGTGGTAGAAGCTACAATATGGCATAAGTAAAAAGACAGCAGAGCAGCGATCTCCTCCGGTTATTGGAGAATCGCTGCTCTGCGTTTTTAACGTTGACTGGCCTGCTATAAAAGCTTATGGGCAAGCAAAAGCTCATTGACTTTGAGTAACCCATTCACTTGCACCACACCAACACCAACATCGCCGAGCTATCATTGGCTGAGGCTTACGGACCCCAATGACGCTATTGGCAAGTTTTTAGCCTTTTGGGCAGGGTTTCGGACTCAAGTGACGCTATTCGTTCGAAAGAGGCTCATATTTGGTGTTTTTCGTGCCAATAGAGGCAATGGGGTCCGATAGTATGCCAAATATGCGATTATGCTGAGTATAAGGTCAACTGGGTCCGATAGTAGCTTCATATCCGATTCCGATGCAGCCTTACTTCAGTTTTCCCATCGATAGATTGACTCTGTAATTTCCGAACTTCAGCAGTTCGTCGAGAAAGCTATTCAACTCCTCTTGGCTTCCGGTACGAACACGTATCCAGTAGCAGCCTTCTCCGCTGACCCTATGTATTTCTTTTACACTATCATGCTGCTTTGCGAATGTCTGAAAGGCTGGGTGAAGCGTATTCGAACCCAAAAAAACAGTAATAAAGGCATGAATAGTCTCCCCAACCTTATCCGGATTCCAGCGGACCGTGTAGCCTTCAATCACTCCGGTGTCCATCATTTTGCGAATACGTGCGCCCACAGCCTGACCGGTCATATGCACTTGCTGCCCAATATCTCTGTGACTGATCGTGGAATCTTCAATTAGAAGCTGCAGGATGCGAAAATCCACATCATCTATAAAATAGGAGCTCATTATTATCTAAAATCCTTTCTGCGTGAAAGTAGAACGGACCAATCTCTTTCCAATCTCAATGTATTCTGTTTCAAGGTCCAACTATAATTAATTGTAGCAGAAGATATCTGAAAGAAAGAAGGGCTTCCGATGAAAATACAGCATATCCGCAACGCGACCCTATGGCTAGAGTATGGTGGCAGTACATTTTTAATTGATCCTATGTTGAGTGAACAGGGTGCTAATCCACCTATTTTTAATACTGAAAATGATCGCCGCAATCCGCTCGTTCCTTTGCCGGGAGCCGTAGAACAATGGTTGAGTCCTAATGCAATTCTTGTCACACATCTTCATCAGGATCATTGGGATGCCGCTGCCATTTCTTTGTTGCCGCATGATCTACCACTATTATGTCAGGAAGGAGATGGAGATAAATTAGCGAAGCAGGGGTTTGAGCATACCACGGAAATTAGCGATTCACTGACGTTTAATGGAATAACTATAACACGTACGGATGGACGGCATGGCACTGGAGTGACTGGTAAACTTATGGGTAAGGTATCCGGGTTTGTGTTTCAGGCGGAAGGCGAACCTGTTCTATATGTGGCTGGAGATACGATTTGGTGTGATAAGGTGAAAATGGCATTGGACGTTTTTAAACCTGAGGTGACAGTTGTGAATGCTGGTGGTGCGCAGTTTTTAAGCGGATGTCATATTACAATGAATGAGCAGGATGTCGTAGACTTATGTGAATATGCACCTTCTACTAAAGTGATTGCTGTGCACATGGACGCCATTAACCATTGTTTGGTTACCCGAGATAAGCTAAAAGCTCATTTAGAGAAGGAATCGTTGGGGGATCGGGTACAGCTTCCGCAGGATGGAGAATGGTGTAATCTATAGACGGAGAGGGATGGAAATCTCTTTGAAAAATCTAGAAGCGGCCGAATCATAGCATAAATTTGAAAACGATCACAAAAATTATTTTGCCCGCTTGACTAGACCTTGAAATCATGATAAATTAATTCATGTTCACTTGTAATGTTCCCTGATAGCTCAGTTGGTAGAGCACTCGACTGTTAATCGAGTTGTCACAGGTTCGAGTCCTGTTCGGGGAGCCATTTTCATGGAGAGATACCCAAGTGGCTATAAGGGGACCCTCTGCTAAGGGGTTAGACTGCGTAAGCGGTGCGTGGGTTCGAATCCCACTCTCTCCGTTCTGAATTACATAAGAAGAGCTTCCATTCTGGGAGCTCTTTTTTGTTGTGTAAATTTATTTTTCGGTTGCTATATGCGATTCTGAGAAACGGTGAATTCAATATTTTGGAAGGGGAATGGAGTGGAGGGATCGAATGTTTATTTGATAAGTGTGAAGAGTTTAAAGGAGGAGCATGAAAACTATAAATCAAATACAAACAAAACCGTCAAGCCGATATGATAGTTTTGATCCGGATCAAGAGGGAAATAAAAATACTATTTTTGCCGACGTAATAATTGATGGTAGATCTCTTTACCAAATGTTAAAAAAATATGATAGGGTTCCTTCCCTCGGGTGGGGTAGTGAAGAGCATCAAAGGAAAATGATTAACTATTTTTTGTTAAACGAAATGCATGAATATTTGTACTGCAGGTACCCAATATTAGTCTGTCCCTGGTGTGGCGATGAAGAATGTGGCTTTATATCAGTGTTTATTGAGAGAGAAGGGGATCTTATTATATGGAGAGATTTCAAATTAGAATCCGGTAATAAGGCTATTGATATAGGCCCTTTTTGCTTTAAATGGGATGAATACGAAAAAGTTATTAGAGAGACATTTGAAACTGCGGGGATTCAATAAGATGTGCTCAAATAATTTATATGGGAAAGATCTATGAGTAAATCCAATTACTACATGATCAAAGGAGTGGAATCAACATGGAACTGTTTAAGCAAATCCCCTTGTACAGATTTTTGGCATTATGCAATGAAAGTGGTATGGAAAAAAACATATTAGACTGCGGAGCGGGAGGGGATTCACCTCCACTAAGTTTGTTTGCGAACTATGGATACAGTACAAACGGAATTGAGATGAATGACGAACAAATTAAAAGAGCTAATCAGTTCGCAACTGAAAGGGGACAGATTCTAAATATACAACAAGGCGACATGAGACAGTTGGCGCTAAGTGATGAGTCAATGAGTTTTGTGTATTCGTATAACTCTATTTTTCATATGAGAAAACAAGATGTAAAAAAAGCGATAAATGAAATGAAACGAGTTCTAAAACCTAATGGATTATTATTTGTAAATTTTTTAACCCTAAAGGATTTTAGAGTCGGCGATGGAGTTGATTTGGGGGATAATCAGTTTGAACAAATGGAAGATGATGAATTCGTAATACACTCTTATTATGATTATCATGAGGCGGATTCTATGTTTGATGATTTGCAGTTAATATACAAAGAAGATCGAGTACTGGAAAGAAAGTTTGAAGGTGAATGGATACGACAAGGATTTATCGATTACATATATAAAAAATAGCTGGATGCTGAAGAACATATTAGTAGCTCCGAAAAAGCTAGATATCTGCGAACAATACGTTCACGCTGTGGACCACGAGGTGTTGGTTCGATAGAAGGTAAAGGTTTGAAGAAGAGTTAGCCAGGTGGACAACCCCACGAGTCTAATGCTAACGACTGTTTCCTAGGGTGATTTAAGCCGCTTGAATGTCAATCAGCACTTGATACTTGTTCGCAACCAATATACTTCGGGGGGGGATTTCAGATGGATGTAATTATAAATAACTCAATGATTCAGTTGATTCAAGGAGATATAACTAAATTAGATGTTGATGCTATCGTCAATGCAGCAAACACAAGCTTGATGGGTGGAGGCGGAGTTGATGGAGCTATCCATAGAGCTGGTGGAAAAGCGATATTAGAGGATTGCATGAAAATTCGTAACCAAAGGGGAGGTTGTGAGGTTGGAGAAGCGGTAATAACAACAGGAGGAAATCTGAAATGTAAATTTGTTATTCATACCGTTGGTCCTGTTTGGAATAGTGGAAAGAATAACGAAGAAGAGAAGTTAAGGAATTGCTATAAAAATTTATTAATATTAGCTGAATCTAATGAAGTAACAAGTATTGCGATACCTAATATAAGTACTGGAATATATAATTTTCCGAAAGATCTTGCTTGTAGCATAGCTATAGATGAAGTTTCAAAATATATTATAAATAATAAGTCGGAAATAAATAAGATTGTTTTTATATGTTTCGATGAAGCGAACTATGAACTATATAGGAATGAATTAAAGAGATTTTGTTAGAATTTTGATGATTACCAAAAAAGGAGATGTGCCAATGAATAACAGATCAGATTTGCTAAATCAGTTTAAGGAATGGAATGGATTTGTTCTAGAAATTATTGATTTAGATTGGAAAACACCCATCGCTGAAGGAAAATGGACCATTCATGATGTTGTTAGTCATATTTTATTATGGGATAAATACTTCTATGAATCGACGATAGAACCGATAGCATGCGATAAAGCGATAACACTTCAACTTATTGATTTCGATCAATTCAATAATGATGCTGTTACATATGGTCAAACAAAAACCAAAGACGAATTAATAGAATTGACTGTGAAGTATCGTAACTTAATATTAGATTGTATAAGTAGTCTTGAAGAGGGGAAATACTCAGACAAATATGTGGACGGAAGGTTTTCCTTTGAGTCCTATTTAAAGGATTTTATATCGCATGACCTACATCATATGACGCAGATTAAAGAATTAAAAAAGAAAATGATGAGTAATTGACTCGTGACGGAAGTTCAAAGAATGGAGCTGACCACCATAATTAGCTTTCTCTCACTCGATTATTGTGTGGGACAGAGCTTTTTTTTGCGCGAAAATAGAGAAACAACTTGACCGGTAACTCATAATAAACTCGAAAAACACATATCCAAAGAGACAAATGTTATATTATTTATCATTAAATGCAATCTGTAGGTAAAATCAAAGACTCTCCCTCTGAAAATCAAACTTTAAAAATCTCCATAATTCTCCTATTTTCTTCTCTTTACCCACTTTCTATCTTTATACATCCCAAAGGATTAACTTAAAATGTTATGTAATATAACATAAAATATTGAATATTATAGTAAAAACCACAAATTTTACTGACGCATGTATATTACTGTGTTAATATAAGTGACATAAAACGATGAAAATGAATGTAAGCTAAAGAAAGGTGTTTTTAAAAATAAATATGGGGATTGGGGGACGGCGATGGAGTATTTCATTCAACAGTTAATTAACGGGATTTCTGTAGGGAGTATCTATGCTCTGATCGCACTTGGGTACACCATGGTTTACGGGATTATTAAATTGATCAATTTCGCCCATGGGGATGTGTTTATGGTTGGGTCGTTTATTGGATTGTTCAGTGCCAGGTACTTGGCTTCAGCAGGGCTTTCTCCGATACTGGTCTTACTTATCTCATTGGTGATCTCTATGACAATCAGTGCGTTGCTGGGGATGTCAATCGAACGGCTAGCATACAAACCTCTACGAAAAGCTTCGCGAATCGCTGTGTTGATTACTGCAATTGGCGTTTCTTTTTTGCTGGAATACAGCGGTGTGTTTGTGCTTGGTCCTCAGGCTAAAGGATTTCCGGAGATTCTTAATAAGCAGCAATACAACTTGTTTGGTTCCTCGATTCAGGTGGACTCCAATCAAATCATGATCTTGGGGACGACGGTTATTTTGATGATTATCCTTCAGTATATTGTGCACCGAACAAAGATTGGTAAAGCGATGCGGGCCGTGTCTTTTGATATGGAAGCAGCACGGTTGATGGGGATTAATGTAGATCGGACCATTTCAGCCACCTTCGCTATAGGATCTGCACTTGCGGCAGCAGCAGGCGTTATTTTCGGAATGACTTACAATTCAGTGGATCCGATGATGGGGGTACTTCCGGGGCTTAAAGCTTTTGTGGCTGCGGTTTTAGGTGGCATTGGCAGTATTCCTGGTGCTCTGGTAGGGGGACTTCTGCTGGGCACAGTCGAGACAGAGGTTTCTTCTCTGGGATATTCTTCGTGGCGTGATGGTGTGGCATTTGCTGTACTCATCCTAATCCTTATCTTTAAACCATCCGGGCTATTTGGTAAAAATGTCCGCGAGAAAGTGTAGGGAGATGCCGTATGAAGAAGATAAATAAGTCATTTTGGATAGGCATTGTCTTTTCTATCATGCTTTATATCATTATTCAAGTTCTTCTAACAACGGGAATATTTGATGATGTCATGGAGTCTACGCTAATTCTAATTTGTATAAATGTCATGCTGGCGGTGTCTTTGAATCTGATTAATGGGATAACGGGGCAATTCTCAATCGGGCATGCTGGATTTATGTCCATTGGTGCTTATGTTTCTTCCATCTTAACTTTGAACTTTGATATGCCATTCGTGCTGGCGCTAGTGATCTCTGGACTGGTTGCTGCATTTTTCGGTGTGCTAATCGGGATTCCGACCTTGCGGCTGAATGGAGACTATCTGGCGATTGCTACGCTGGGATTTGGTGAGATTATCCGGATTGTCCTGCTCAATACAGAATATGTGGGCGGAGCTTCAGGTCTAAGCGGCATCCCCAATCAAACGACTTGGACGATTATGTTTCTGTTCACATTGGTCACGATTGTTGTGATCAATAACTTTATACGTTCCACTCACGGCCGGGCTTGTATAGCGATTCGTGAGAATGAAATTGCTGCTGAAGCGATGGGGATTAATACAACTTTGTACAAAGTCATTGCTTTTTCACTTGGAGCATTATTTGCGGGAATAGCGGGTGGTCTCTCTGCTCATAAGTTCTACGTCATCAATCCTGGAAGCTTTAATTTTCTAAAATCATTCGAAATTCTAGTCATGGTTGTGTTAGGTGGACTAGGAAGTACAAGCGGGGCCATCGTGGGTGCGATTGTACTGACGGTGCTCTTCACGGTGCTTCAGGAATATCCGGAGCTGCGGATGATTATTTACTCGGCGATTCTAATTCTGATGATGATTTTTCGGCCTAAGGGGCTGCTTGGCAGCACGGGTTTTTCTTTCTTGAAATGGTCTAAAAAGGAGGTCAAACCAAGTGACAGCATCAACAGTGGAAGTGCTTCTTGATGTTCAACAAGCAAGTCGTGCATTTGGCGGGCTTAAGGCGCTTAACGAGGTATCTCTCCATATTAATAAAGGCGAGTTGATTGGGCTCATCGGACCTAATGGCGCAGGAAAAACAACCCTTTTTAACTTGCTGACAGGTGTATACCCGCCTTCCAGTGGCGATATTATCCTCAGCAATCAGGCAGTAGGCGGGATGAAGCCTTATCGGATTAACCGAAAAGGGGCAGCACGGACATTTCAGAATATCCGTCTATTTACCTCTATGACGGTGCTGGATAACGTTAAGATCGCATTTCACCAGCATGCCAGACATTCGATGTTCACTTCCATGCTCCGCCTGCCTAAGCATTTTGCAGAAGAAAACGAAATTACGCAAAAGGCTATGGATATTCTCAAAATATTTAATCTTGCCGATCAATGTGATGAATGTGCCGGGAATCTTAGCTACGGAAATCAAAGGCGTTTGGAAATTGCGCGCGCGCTTGCAGCAGGACCTAAGCTTTTGCTATTGGATGAACCAGCCGCAGGGATGAACCCGAATGAAACTCGGGATCTAATGAATCTTATTGCCTGGATCCGTGAAGAGTTTGAGCTGACGATCCTGCTTATCGAGCACGATATGTCCCTGGTTATGGGGGTGTGTGACCGGATTTATGTGCTGGATCGCGGAATGTTGATTGCTGAAGGTACGCCCGTTGAAATACGGAATCATCCCAAAGTCATAGAAGCCTATTTGGGACAGGAGGCGTAGTGGACCATGCTTAGCGTACAGGGGATCAATGTATATTATGGGGCTATTCATGCTTTGAAGGATTTAAGTATGAATGTAAAAGAAGGTGAGATTGTAACTCTAATCGGCGCAAATGGAGCGGGTAAGTCCACATTGCTTAAGACGCTTTCGGGACTACTGAAACCCAAAACAGGCAGTATAGATTTCATGGATAAGTCTATTACGAATCAGAGTGTTCAGTCCATCGTAAAACAGGGGCTTATTCATTGTCCGGAAGGCAGGCGTGTATTTGCTAATATGTCTGTGGAAGAAAATCTGGAGCTAGGAGCTTTTTTACAAGATTCGGGCAGCTTAGCTGCTGATTTTGCCAAGGTCTACTCCACCTTCCCGCGTCTTTTAGAAAGAAAAAAACAGCTTGCCGGCACATTATCCGGCGGGGAGCAGCAGATGCTTGCTATGGGGCGTGCGATGATGGGGCATCCCAAGCTTTTATTATTAGATGAACCCTCGATGGGGCTTGCTCCATTACTCGTTCAGGATATTTTTCGAATCATCCAGGAAGTAAATGCCTCTGGAACAACAGTGCTTCTTGTAGAACAAAATGCCCATCAGGCGCTTAAAATTGCTCATCGGGCTTACGTTCTTGAGACGGGCAGAGTGGTGCTTGAGGGAGATGCCAAGGAATTGGCAGATTCGGAAGAGATCAGAATGGCTTATCTGGGACATTAATTCATCGGCTAGTTCATAACAGCATCACAGAAAGAACCTATAAATTATTTATTTTGGGAGGCTGGAAGAGGATGAAGAAAATCGGGGCCATATTGCTGATTGCGTTACTGGCTGGTGGATTGCTGGCAGGCTGTGGGAACAAGACAGACAACACTACTGCTGAAGGTGGGAATGCTGGCGGAGGGACCATCAAGATTGGAGCAGACCTTGAGCTTACAGGCGGCCAGGCTTCCTTCGGTGATTCTGCACTCAAAGGGGCAAAGCTGGCGGTAAAAGAAATTAATGACGCAGGTGGAATACTAGGCAAAAAACTTGAACTGATTGAAGCGGATAATGCCTCCAAGTCGGAAGAGGCGACACGCGCAGCGCAAAAGCTGATTACTACCCATAAAGTTGTAGCTATTATCGGTGCAACTACATCTACGAATACACTCGGGATTGTTCCCGTTGCTCAAGAAAAAGGCATCCCGCTGGTTAGCTCCTCAGCCACCAATCCCAAAGTGACAGTTGATGAACGTACTGGAGATTTGAACGAATGGGTATTCCGGGCCTCTTTTATTGATCCTTTCCAAGGTGAAGTAATGGCTAACTTTGCTAAGGATACACTTAAAGCGAAGACGGCTGTTATTTATACGGATGCTTCAAGCGATTATTCCAAAGGGCTGCAGACCTTCTTTAAAGCAACGTTTACTAAGAACGGTGGCTCTATCTTAAGCGAAGAATCCTATCAACAAAAAGATTCTGATTTTAAAGCTGTATTAACACGTATTAAAGAAGCTAATCCCGATGTTATTTATCTTCCAGGCTATTATGAGGAGGTCGGCAAAATCGTAAAGCAAGCTCGCGAAATGGGGATCACCGTTCCGTTTATGGGCGGGGATGGCTGGGATTCACCTCAACTGGCTGAGATTGCCGGAGCGGATGCCCTAAACAATACGTTTATGTCCAATCACTATTCACCTGAAGATAGCTCGCCAGAAGTAAAATCGTTCGTAGATGCCTTCAAGGCTGCTAACGGTGATCTTGTTCCAGATGGGATGGCTGCGCTTGGATATGATGCTGTGAAACTAGTGGCAGACGCGATTACACGTGCAGACTCCACAGAACCTGAGAAGCTGAAGGCTGCACTGGCGGGGACGAAGGATTTACTACTGGCCACGGGTAAAATCACAATGAATGAAACGCATGACCCGGTAAAAGCAGCTGTGGTGCTAAAATTTGTAGATGGAGTACAAACCTTTGAGGCAAAAGTAAATCCATAAGCGTTGTGATTAGAGGCGCGTACCTTTATTGGTGCGCGTTTCTTTTAGTTTAAACTTTTTTTTGAAAAAAGGCTTGTCAAAATTCTTATGGTTTGATATACTCATTTTTGTTGTGACAAGAAAATAACTTGTAAAGCATGGCCCGTTGGTCAAGGGGTTAAGACACCTCCCTTTCACGGAGGTAACATGGGTTCGAATCCCATACGGGTCATATTATGCGGTAGTGGTGGAATGGCAGACACGCTATCTTGAGGGGGTAGTGGGTGTATACCCGTGGAGGTTCGAGTCCTCTCTACCGCATACAAATAAAAAGTAAGAAACCCTTTGTTCGCAGAGGATTTCTTACTTTTTTTTATAAGATCAGAAGTGAAATTCAGTGGCCTCAGGTCATCTCTTAAAAGCCCCAGCATACTGGGGATAGAGCTGTCTTATGCAGTCTGGGCAGATATCATGGGTGAATTGCAAAGAAAGCTGATGCTTTAAGAAATGTTCAATGGTGATCCATTCATCCTTGGGATTACGAATACATTTACAGGAAGCACAGATTGGGATTAGCTCAAAAGATGATGGTAAGGTTGAACGGAGGTTTATGATCTCCGGATGAAGAGGTTCTTCTTTATAGGGGCCCACATCATATAGTGAAATTATAAAAGTGGCTTCTGGGTGCGGATCTGAGAGAAATGGATAGATCTCCAAACGGAAGATTCGTTTCCCTTTATTAGCGGTTTGTATGGAGAATTCGGAAGTATAAACCTGATGCTCTCTGCGGAGTATATATTTCACTGATTCATAAAGCTTGGCCCATTGATCGGGATCGATAATCACATCTTGCATGAGCTCTGAGTAATACGCACCAATCCATTTCTTATTAGTAGAAAGACCATATTCATGACTAAAGGCCTTCCACCTACTGTTGGTGAACTGGATAATCCCATGACTGTTGATCACCACCGCATTGTGCGGTAAAGCTTCAAGTGAATGGATAATGGAAGATGATAAGCATTTTGACAAAAGTCACCGCTCCCTCCTAGAGATCATTCAGGATGATAAGTTAACAAAGGGGGCCAGACGGTATTCTAACAGATACTTGTCACCTGAGTCGCCTCTTATCGTCACTCCAGCCATATGATATAATCGGATAATACATAACAATACTAATTATATACTTTTTTACGTTATTTTGCAATAGGAAATTACGTAAATAAGTAATTTATTTTTAGATGGAGGGCGATTCACCGATGCAGACCATATACGAACGTATAGAATACCTGATTAAGCAGAAAGGTTTGACCAAAAAATCATTCTGTGAGCAGTTAAATATCAGCACAGGTAATATGGGAGATTGGAAGCGGGGGAAGACTACTCCAGGAACACATAAGCTGATTGAGATCGGTGATTTTTTTCATGTTAGTCTGGACTGGCTTATTCTCGGCAAAGATACACCGGATACTGTACGAGAGAGCGGCGTAGACTATGATTTGAGTGATGTTCAGCTATCGGAAAGCCGAGTAGATGAATTACTTCCAGCAGAAAAGAATTTTATCAAGGAATATATAGCTTTTGCTGAATATCGTAAACAGAAAATGGTCGACGAAGAATCTTAAAATCTGCATCTTTACTTTTGAGAAAAGTACATTTATAATAATGAATGTTGACCTCAAACAAATTTATGTTCTATGTTTAACACACCGCGCGGTAGTGGTGGAATGGCAGACACGCTATCTTGAGGGGGTAGTGGGTGTATACCCGTGGAGGTTCGAGTCCTCTCTACCGCATACAGAATGAAGAAAGAGGCCTTGCGATGCAAGGCTTCTTTTTTTGTACATTCCTCAATCACATAACCTACTTCTTTACAAGCGGCACGCATAGATTGGCTTCGAATCCTTCATCATCCGGACCGGACTTTTCCGTGTATTGGATGTAAAAGACTCCATCAGGGTTGAACTTATAACCGGAATCCGGCAGCCATTCATTATGTATATAATTCCAGGTGTGTTGAAAAGCCAACTGAGGGAAACCGTTTGCAGTAAATATAGCATAGGTAGACGCAGAAATTTTCTTATGAACAAGGCCTTCAGGGATACAATCTAACTGCTCGACTTCAACACCAAGGAAAAAATCAGTATCCCATGCGGTATGCTCCCACAATTTAGGCACGGACGTACGATTCTGAAATAGACCGAGATAACAACCGCTGCTTTGAACTTTTGTGGGTATAGCATCAAATTTTGCATCAATATCCAGCTCGCCAAAAACATATTCCCAAAGATTCGCGTATGGCTCCCCGGATGAGTTTACATTTGCCCAGCCAATAACATTTAGTTCGGGTATATCAAGCAGTTGAACAGTCACCGATTATCCCTCCCAGAAAAAATATTCCAACAATATTATAAAATATTCCAAGAGATTAAAGGGTGCTGATATATAGCGATATTATGACGTTCTTTCAAGTTGAAAAGGATACTTTACCGCATAACAACAGGGGGGGGCTGTGTGATGTGGTGAGTATCCTTTTACTAAAGAATTATTTTAAAAGCTTGGAAATATCGGATTCGATCTGCTGTGGAGTGGTTTTAGGAGCAAACCGTTTTAGAACACGGCCATCTTGGTCAACTAGAAACTTCGTAAAGTTCCATTTCACGTTTTTTGAGCCTAAGACACCAGGGGCTTCCTTAGATAAGTATTTGAATAATGGATGTGCTTCATCACCTTTTACATCAATCTTCTCGAACATAGGAAAGGTTACCCCATAATTAATCTCGCAGTATTCCGCAATTTCATCACTTTCGCCAGGCTCTTGTCCAGCAAATTGATTGCTTGGAAATCCTAATACTTCGAACCCGCGGTCCTTAAACTTCTCGTACACTTCCTGAAGACCTTTATACTGGGGAGTAAATCCACATTTGCTGGCAGTATTCACAACCAGGAGTACTTTACCTTTGTACTTTGACAATGATTCCTCTTCACCCTTAAGAGTGTTGACCTCAAAATCATAAATACTCATGGATGACACCTCCATAGTTAATTTAAGTTTTTAACAATTTAATTGTACACTATTTATGGTCTGGAGCCAAATAAGAAAGTATTATGAATCATTCCTCATCTTCGTTTCAAATCATACCTGTTGTTTAAAGTATAAAGTATGAGCATGACCAATACAGCTTGATGAAGGAGAAGATGACTCATGAAAGCATTATACACAGCAACTACAACAGTCCATGGCGGTCGTGAAGGCTCCATTGAATCCTCGGATGGCGTGTTAAAGCATAATCTAAGCATGCCTAAAGAGCTTGGAGGACCGGGAGGTTCTGGTACCAATCCAGAGCAATTATTCTCGGCTGGTTATGGAGCGTGTTACGAGAGTGCACTCGCGAATATCGCTCGTAAAGAGGGCGTGAAACTCCATGACGTGGAGGTAACTTGTAATGTGTCCATTGGGAAGGATGACAGTGATGGAGGCTTTAGACTAGCTGTGAGAATGGATGTGAAGCTGCCAGGGATTGAGCATGACAAAGCAGAGGAACTGGCGAAGAAGGCTCACGAATTCTGTCCTTACTCCAAAGCAACCAGAGGTAATATCGAGGTTGAATTAAAGATTGTTGATTAAATGTATCTGTATATATTTTATGGAAATAATGGCTAAATAGAGACGTAAATCATAAAAGAGTAATAAATAGCTGCCGTGTTAGGCGTCTTTGGTTGACATCACCCTTAAAATTCTTTAATATGTCTAAGTATCTGAGAATGTGCCTGCGTGTGCAATTTACAACCAAAAATTTAAATAATGGGTGATGAAGATGTCTTACAGACCGAATATTACGAATGTGACCAAAGCCAGCAGCAACGATAAGGAAGGATTGTACGAGTTCATTATCAAGCTTGCTGATGGAACGGAGTGCCGCGCGTTTTATCATCGGTTTCCGGAATGGAAAATGACGAACATCAGCCGCCTGCTTAAAACTCCATGTCCAATTTGCCGCAAAGATTTCATCTGCAAATGCATGGAGGCATTCACTGCTGATTTCGAAGGGCAAATGATCGGGGATCAATGGATTGAGAAAGCAATCGCAGAATAATTAAAGAACGGCACTTGATGGCGCGGGAGGATATCCCGCGTTTTTGTTTACCCAAAAAAGCAGAAATTTACGCCTTTAAGACGGAGGGGGAGCCATGAACGAAGAACTGAACCTTATGAAAGATAAGTCCATTGTATTGATAGACGGAGTGTGTCATCTTTGCCAGGGGGTAGTTCGTTTCATTATCCCGCGTGACCCCGAGGCTAAATTTCTATTCGCACCTTTACAGAATGAGATTGCGGCAAATCTAATGAAAGAGTCCGGACTTCAGCCTGGACAATTAAACACGGTGATTTTACTGGAGAACGGAGTGTATTATACAGAGTCGGCCGCTGTGCTAAGAATTGCCCGTAAATTGAGATTTCCTTGGCCTGCCGCATACGTGTTCATCTTAGTACCACGCCCATTGCGCAATGCCCTTTATCGGTATGTAGCTAAGAACCGCTATCGTTGGTTCGGACGTGATGAGCAGTGTATGCTCCCTACCCCAGAGATCAAACGGAGATTTTTGTAAACCATAATCTGGGAGAATGTTATAATGAAACTATAAATTGGTATAGTTTTTTCATATTATCACTAGGGGTGAACGAATAGTGAAACGGAAAGGGCTTCTGCTTTTTATAGTCATGTTGTTATCTTTAAGTATGATCGGTACGGCCTCAGCTGCCCCCAAGCTTCGTATTATGGTGAACAATTCAAGTGTGGATGTTGGTGTGCAAATCGTGTCGGGGAAGACGCTGGTTCCGCTGAAAGCTTTTGAAAGATTCAAGAATACTTCTATTCAATGGGATGCCAATACCAAGCAAGCTACGATTGCTAGAGATTCTATGAAGATTAAGCTTACGGTTGGTTCACGGACGGCTTGGAAGAACTCGGAAGCTGTACAATTGGATGTATCGGCCAAAATAGTGGATGGAAGAGTAGCGGTACCCCTGCGATTTATTGCGGAGGCTCTTGGAGCGAGAGTAACAGTAGATGCTGCTACGAATACAGTCTGGGTTCAGGAACGGGCCAATGCTAAACTTGTGCAGAATTATAATAGTAATGACTTAGTTGTTTCCCGCATAGCTGCTTTGCAATTCCCGGTTGAAGAAAGAGAACCCTCCAAATTGACGGGTGATAATGAAGCATTGTCCATGACGTATTATTTTCCTGAAGGCAGATCTGATGGTTATTTTATAATGTATGGACATTTCGTAAAGTATTATGAGATCAAGGATAATATTGTAAAAGTAGTTTGGGAAGCTGATCTGGATATGTCCAAAGAGGCTACAAATAAAGATTTTACCGCGATATTCGGTTACCCAGTTGCGAAGGAATATGGTAAAGCACCTGTTCTAGCTCCATCTTATGCCTCTTTTTATACGAGTGTTTGGGGAAGTCAGATTATTTATGGAATGGTTCATGCGGATGGAACTACTAAAGTTTCAGGACAGTCTCTGACTTGGGACGATACTAGAAAACCATTTGTCGTGGCTATACCTGGAGAGACCAAGCTTCAGTAATATATAAGTCAAATAAATATGGAGATGAATTATGAATAAGGGGAAACCTAAAGGTTTTATGCGTTTTGATTGGCCTTATCATTTTGTAACTATGCCGCTTGCGCTGATTATATTTGTATGGTCGGGAATTTATGTCGTTCAGGTGTTACGTGATGATGGTGCTTTAACAGTGCCCTTGCTATTATTTGGTTTATCTCTATGCCTGTTATTTGCGATTACTCGAATTCGAATTTATGCGACAAAAAATCAGGATCGAGTAGTGAGGGTGGAGGAGCAGTTCCGGTATTTCCGATTGACAGGTGAAGCATTAAATCCAGAGCTTGAATTAGCTCAGATTATTGCGCTTCGGTATGCAGGAGATGAAGAGTTTCCGGCACTATGTCAGCGGGCGGTGAAGGAAAAGCTTAGTCCTGCCGATATCCGGTCTGCCATCAAGAATTGGCGCGAAGATACGATGAGAGTCTAAAAACCACTTGATGTGCGAAAAAACTTATTGCTGCCTTCTTATATATATGCTACTATAGCTGTAAATTAAAGGGATAGTAACGGAAGCACCGTTCAATGTACCGTATCCACGGTTATTGTCGGTGCTTTTTTGCTGTCTTTTTTTTGATAATATTTATAAATTTCTTACGAAAGGAGAGAGGTTTTATGGCGGCAAGGATTGTACTCGCAGTGCGTGAAAGCCAATATATCGAACCATTGCTACACTATCTTCATCATAGTGAGTATGGAGAAATGCTGCGAATTACGGCTTTTAGCCGGCTGGATGCTTTTATCGAATTTATGAGGGGAGAGGATATGCCGGATGCTGTTGTAGGTGACGTTACTTTTATCGAGGCTTGGCTTGTGGAGGGAAGAAATAAGGTGCCTTGGGCAGTTTTGAGTGAGGAGGGTGCTTATCTTAGCAGGAGTTCTAAGAGCTTGGCTGGAGGCATTATGATTGCGAAGTATCAGGCGCTGCCTTCTCTGCTGGGAGCATTTCTTCAGCTATGTGAAGTGAAACGAGCTAGAGGTTCCTCTGTATTAGATGAAACGCTGCTGCTCGGTATCGTCTCCTCAAGCGGGAACACGGGCAAAACCACAGTAGCTATGAATATGGCTAAGCAGCTAGGTGAAATGGGGCTTTCGGTATTTTATTTGAATCTTGAAAGTGTGGACAGCAGTGGATTATTTTTGCGCCCCCCTGCAGGGGATACGCCTGGACTAGAGCGGCTCCTTTATGAAATCAAAGCTAGTCGAGATAAGGGCGGAGCCGATACGATTGATTTGGGACAATACGTCATCAGGTATGATCACCTTCGAAGCGCTGCATTTAGGCCAATTATTAATGTAAAAGAAATGCTGCAGATGACTACGCAGGATACGCTAGATTTATTGGGGCTGTTGGTTGCCGAAAGGAATTTTGACGTAGTGATTGTAGATACCGGCAGTATTGAAGAAGAACGTGCCAAAGCTGTGTTACATAAATGCGGAATTCTATTGTGGGTAGTTAGAAATGATGAGGTAAGCATTCATAAGACCATGAGATGGCTATCCCATTGTAATGCTCCTAATTCTGGTATGCCCTCCCAAGTGATGGATAAAAGTAGATTTGCAGTGAATTTTGCTGCAGATGGTTTGGAGGTGTGGGCACCTCCCGAAGGGATAATCGTTGAAGGTGTACTTCCATATATCCCATCTTGGACACTGCAGCATCGTGAGGAGCTTTTTCTGAACTCACCACAATTCCAAAGGGAGATCTTACAGCTGTGCAAGCAGATTATAGAACCGTCGCTTCCGCAAGTATTCACTGGTAAGGGTTTACATGAATGAGGAAATGTTTAAGGCACTTCGTAGTGACATCCGGGCAGGATTAGATGTTACTTCTGCAGTTGGAAATCGTGAACTCACCCAATATATTGAAAGGACAATTTTGGACAGCGAAAATCTGCGTTATTTAACAGCACAGGAGAAACATGAGCTCGTGAAGAGATTGTTCGATTCTTTTCGAGGGTTGGATGTGCTTCAGCCCTTAGTGGATAATCCGTCGATCACTGAGATTATGATTAACAGCCATACTGAGATTTTTGTAGAAGAGGAGGGTCAGATTCGTCGCCTTCATTTGGAATTTGAGTCCAGCAGCAGGTTAGAGGATATTATCCAGACGGTTGTATCCGGTGTGAACAGGGTTGTAAATGACTCTTCTCCTATCGTTGACGCTCGGCTAAAAGACGGATCGCGTGTAAATATCGTGCTTCCGCCAGTAGCTCTGAAGGGCCCGGCGATGACCATTCGTAAATTCCCTGAAACACCGATGACGATGCAGGATTTAGTCCGTCGTGAAGCCTTAAGCTTGGAAGCCGCAGAGCTGCTGCAAATCTTAGTGGCTGCTAAATACAATATTTTTATTAGTGGCGGGACCGGCTCTGGGAAGACCACATTTCTTAATGCGTTATCTCAGTATATCCCCCCACAGGAGAGGGTCATTACGATAGAGGATTCCGCTGAACTCCAGATTGTTACGGTGCCGAACCTTGTTTCACTGGAGACCAGAAATGCCAACACGGAAGGTAGAGGGGAGATTTCCATCCGGGATTTGATTCGTACTTCCCTGCGAATGCGCCCAAACCGGATTGTTGTGGGGGAGGTACGGGGAGCGGAATGTCTCGATATGCTGCAGGCGATGAACACCGGACACGATGGAAGCTTGTCTTCGGGCCATAGTAACAGCGCACACGATATGGTCAGTCGACTGGAGACGATGGTGCTGAGTGCTGCGGAGCTTCCGGTAGCTGTTGTTCGCCAGCAAATTTCATCGGCAATTGATATCTTCGTACACTTATCACGTCTCCGTGATCGTTCCAGGCGGGTGATGGAGATCAGTGAGGTTGCGGGGCTGAAAGACGGGGAAGTAATCTTGAATCCTTTATATGAATTTCAAGAAGCTGGTGAACGAGAGGGACGGGTGCAAGGGGGGCTGCTTCCCTGTGGTAATCCATTGTTGCATACAACGAAGCTTAGGATGGCTGGCGTAACCTCCTATCCATTGGCTCAATAGAGATTCAAAATTCCAGAAGGGGGGAGGTCATGCTTAAGTTTAAATTTGTTGCTGCAAAGCCTGTAGAAGCGGATCCTGATGGTCCTTCTTTGTTGCCAGATTATAAGGTATACGAATTGACCTTGCTGCAGAGGATTCTGACCCTTACTGCAGGTGGACTGCTGATGTATGGAATTGGATATCTTTTTTATCATCATTGGCTGCTGTCGTTGCTGCTTATGCCATGCGGAGCTTATGCCCCGCGTATGCTGCGTAACTATTTGCTGAAAAGACGTCGAAATGCACTGAATTTACAATTTAAGCAGACGTTATTTTCGCTTTCTTCCTCCCTTTCAGCTGGGCGTTCGGTGGAGAATGCATTCCGAGAGGCGGTTCAGGATTTACGTATGCTCGACCCGGAGGGAAGCAGTGATATGATCTCCGAGTTAAACATTATCTGTGCACGCATGGAATATGGACAGCCTGTGGAAGAAGCGCTGCGGAACTTTAGTGAAAGAGCGGGAATGGAGGACATCGAGCGATTCGCGGATGTGTTCTCGGTCTGTAAACGTACTGGTGGTGATCTTGTAGAAGTGGTGCGCCGTACATCAACGATTATCGGTGAGAAGCTGGATATTCAGCAGGATATTGCTGTAAGTATTGCTCAGAAGAAATTTGAGGCTAAGGCACTGCTGATATCTCCGCTGATCATGGTGATGTTTATGAGTTTGACGGCTGGAGAATATATGCAACCTATGTATACAGGAGCGGGTATAGCCATATCGACAATAGCGCTTGTTGCTTTATTCCTATGTTATCTCTGGACTACTAAAATAATGGACATTCCACTGTGAAGGGGGTGAAAACATGCGCTGGCTATGTGCGGTGGTTACTGTTATTTTGCTGATAGTCTGGGTTCTACTGCGAATTCAATGCGGCAACAGATATGTCGCGTTACGCAGTCTTCCTATGGAAGGATTACGGCTTCGGAAGTTAGGCGAACCGTTATTACTGCTTATTGAGAAGAGTGGTATCGCCAGTCGGTTTCCCTCACTGCTGTTCAGAATTCAGCGTTCTCTACAGCGCAGTTATGGGATGCGTTATAGCGCAGAGCGGACCCTGCTGTTCATGGGTGAGATGATAAGTTACAGCTGGCTGTTGCTTGTAGGTGGAAGCTTGATCACAGCATTTAGTGGCGAACAGGCAGGTATGATATTGGGTGCTTTTTTGGCAATTGCTCTACCAACCGCTATGGTCAGTGATCTGCACAAAAAGGTGAGGGTAAGGGAGCAGAGTATTATGCTCGAATTGCCAGAGCTGCTGAACAGTATTGTGTTGTTGGTTGGCGCAGGAGAGACCGTGCAACGAGCTATTATTCGCTGTGTGGAAAGCCACCGGGGGGATACGAATCATCCTCTGTATAAGGAGCTAATGATTATGACTAGTGAATGGGAGGGCGGATATTCCTTCCAGCAGGCGTTTGAAAATTTCAGCAAGAGATGCGCTGTGCAGGAGATATCGGTATTCACAACGACAGTTCTGCTGAATTATCGCAGAGGTGGAGCGGATTTTGTGCTATCGCTACGTGATCTGTCGCGGATGCTGTGGGATAAACGAAAGGCACTTAGCCGGACGCGCGGAGAGCAGGCATCCTCCAAATTAGTTTTCCCGATGGTAGTTATCTTTTTAATAGTAATTGTACTGGTGGGAACGCCAGCATTTTTGATGTTAAAAATGTAGGAGGCTGAAGCTGATGGTATCAACAATGTTGGACAGTATGAAGAACTTTTGGGAAGACGAGGAAGGTTTAGGAACTTTGGAGATGATTTTGATTATTGCTGTCTTGATTGCGGTTGTTCTTTTGTTTAAGGACAAAATTCAAGAGGTAGTAGAAGCCTTAATTAAAACGGCGGGTGAAAAGAGCCAGGAAGTATTCGATTGAACAAGCTTAAGGGTGATCAAGGCAGCTTTACCATTGAAGCTTCACTTCTGTTGCCGATCGTCATGTTTATTACGATGCTTCTTTTGTTTTTTTGCTTGTATAGCTATCAGAAGTCCATGCTGTTGCAAGTGGCCTCAGGAGCTACTGAGCGGGCGGCTTACAACTGGGACAACAGTCACAAGGAGGTCTCTGGTTCTTACATGGCTGGTGAGTATGACTCCCTTTATTGGAGAATTGGGGATGATGCCTTGCTAGCCTCATTATTCGGTGCAGAAGCTGGCAGTGCTGGCGTGACAATAGAGTTGCCCGGTGAAGTATCAGATAAGGGTGATTTGCCAGTGCTTAAACTGGGCCATTCGTCTACCATGATTCCGGACAATATGCCAGGAACTATGCGTTATGCTCACAGCCTTACAGGACGGAGAGTAAGTGCTGAGTTAAACCGTCTGCTGAGCTTACCTGTGCTTGATAAGGTTCTATCGGATGAGGCTAAACCAACTGTTGAAGCCCAGTCTATCATTGTTGAGCCTGTTGAGTTTATTCGTACGGTCGACCTGATGCGTTATTTCGGAGCTAAATTTAAAGGGGGCCCTGAGGGCAGTGGATCAGCAGTTTACATGGATAAGAAGGATGCTTCTGCTATGCTGACCAAGCTTCAGGATAAGTAAAATCTCTGCCCAAGGGAGGGGGTTTTAATGAAAAGTAAATTTACCGGTTGTCCTGCTAAGGGCAAAACAGAAGGCTCAGTTACAATTTTTCTAATCATGGTGCTGGCTTTCGTCTTTCTTTTTACTGCTGTGCTGATTGATTATGCGCGAATTGCTGCGTTCAACGTTCAGGAGGAACGATTAGCGAGAGCCAGTGTCCGCTCTGTTATGTCTTCATATCATGTTGAATTACGAGAGAAGTACGGTTTGTTTGCATTTGGTGATAGCAATGGAGATATGCTGCTGTCCAAAGTGCTCAACGAAAATTTGCATAAAAGTGGGCGGGGGGATACGTTCAATCTCTTACCCTTTGCACTGGAATCCTCCTCCTTGGAATGGAGCCGGCCGCTGGGAAGTTATGATGTTTTTCGTCATCAAATACTGGAAGAGATGAAGTATAAGGCTCCGGTAGATTTCGCCTTGGAGCTGGCAGGTAAATTCAAACCGCTGTCAGGCGTAATGGCAGAGGCCTCAAGAGCTACCGAATTACTTAGTAAGCTGCAACCTTTATATGATGAACGTGAAGAGAATTTGGATCTAATGTTAGAGAGGAGAAGCCAAGCGGCGGAGAGTGGAAGAAGAATACTGCTATGGATTATGAATCCGCCCGGGGATTCTATCTCGGCCCATTCGCTCGGAAGCATGCAAGCAGCCGCGGATATACCAGCACAGTATAGTGACTATCTCGGGAAATATTACGACGATCTGTATCGTGATAGTAAAAAGCCTGCAAAGTACACTTATCAGTTGGCACTTTATCAGAGCCGAACTTCAGAAATGTTATCGCGGCTCCCAGCCTTATTAACAACCTTTCGTGAAGAACATGGACAATCAATGGAGGAAGCGAAGGATGCGTTAAACAAGGCGCAGCAATTGAATGACGAGATGAGAGATGTTTTGGCAGCTTCCCGAATAAGTGGCGTAAATCTGGCGGACGATCCTGCTAAAGACTGGGATATTCCGGGAAGTTCAGGGGAAATAAGTGCTGAGCCACTTAAAAAGCTGCATGAACAGGAAGATGCCTTGATCCTCTCTTCGGCTGACATTAGTAGTATGGAGAATAGTTTATTTATGCAACAAAGTGTGTACGAATCCATTGAACCGACGGTAACAGGATTGTCAGCAGAGCTGCAGGAAGCTTTGGGAGTCAACGGCGATTCCTACCAAATGATTTCCTCTGTTCTAGGGGCTTCGCATGTAGTGGACAACTATTATAAAAAATACGGTAAGAAGGGAAGTGTAATCGCTAGTGATTTGGCTTTTCTTGAACAGCATCGCAGCTCGGATAAAGCACGTAAGCAAGTAGAGTGGGAAGCTAAATCCAAGCTGGGCGAGGTTAGAGCACTGCTGGACAAGATTAGAATGCTAGGTAGCGGAGCGGCAGCTTCGATGGAACGTTATCAAATCCTTCATCAATTTTATGAGGACAATGTTTCATTTAACAACGGATTGGAGTCTCAATCCTCTGATAAATCTGAAGTATCCTCAGATCCCTATGCTGCTGGAAGTTCGGCGATGAAGGATATTGACGGGATTTATGCAGCAATGAGTGGCATTATGGGGGGCGCTAGAGACAGGCTTTTTCAAACGGAGTATTCCGCGCTTTATTTTCAGCATTTTGATGTTTCAAAGTTAGCTAGTCTGGCACTGAATTCTCTGGAAGACACTAGTGAGCTCACAGATCAGCTTGATCCTCGCGCTCAGGAGCTGGAATACATTTTATACGGATTTCATAATCCCGCGGGTAATGTGGCTGCAGCCTATGCCGAAATATTCGCGATGAGGTTGTCCATTCGCACGATGGAAGGTTTTATAGAGAAGGCAACCTTGGGAAATCCACTGGCTGTTCTAGCGGCGGCACTGTTGTATGGAATCCAGCATGCCATTCAGGATATGTTGCAGCTTTGTGAGAAGGATGCGATTCCTTTATCTAAATATATGCCGGCGCAGCTGACTTACCGTGATCATCTGCGACTGTTCATGATAATGCATGGAGGCGGGGAAGTGCAGCTATCGCGGATGCTGGCTCTGATTCAACTGAACACAGGAATAAATCCAGAGGAAAGAAACACCTATGTATCATCGGACATTAAGCTCCAAATGCAGTTATGGTTTCTGCCAGGTGTAGTTAAAATGTTGAATTATACTGCTGGTTTTCCGGGAGATGTACAAGGGAATAAGTATCTGAGGGCAGTAAAAGCTGATTATTCTTATTAGCGGGAGGTTGGTAAGGAGATGGGGGATGGGTATGGAATCAGAGGGGAGGACAAGGAAGAAGGTAGCATGGTAGTAGAAGCGGCGATGATTCTTCCGTTCTTCCTGCTATTCGTCCTGTTCCTGATATCTATCGTACAGATGACCTTGTATTCGACAGCTTTGCAAAGTACAGCATCAGACACTGTAAAGTCTATTTCAACTCATATGTATCCTGCGGCTTTGGCGGTGCAGAAATGGGGAACATCCAGCGAATTAAGTGATGATTCAGGGTGGGATGACAGTGATCATTCTGCTGGCCTGAATTGGACTATTCCTCGATTGTCACTTACTGATTGGGGCAATAGTTATGCTGAGTCTTTACCCAATCCGTTAAATGAGTGGGTTATGTCCGCTTTAGAAAGTGGTGAGGGACCGTTGCAGAAGCTTCAGGCAGAGACCAGTGAAAGTGTACTTGATCTTGCGATCAAACCTTTATTGAAACCATACCTGACATCAGATTTACTGGATTATGAGCGAATTCATGTATCCAATGTTATGGTGCCGGAGCTAAAAGAGGGTACTTATCCATACCTTGGGCTAGTGGTTAGTTATAAGCTGCCGATGAAAGTCCCTTTTCTAAACCAAAGTATTGTATTAGAAGCAAGTGCTGTTGAACGTCTCTGGATCGGGGATACAGGAGAAGGCACAACCAAGGAGGGGAACGGTACTGGCCAACCAGAAGAATTCATTGAAATCTTAGAAAAGCCGAACCCGGCTGTAGCGAATAAGCAAGGCAAGGTTCGTGCCAGAATACCGCCGGATGTTTCTGCCAGCTTGTCAGTCTTTTATAAGAGCGGAGGCAGTACTGCCAAATATTTAGGCTGGAAACAAGCGGATGCAGATGGATATATCGAGTGGGAATGGAAAATTGGCGTAAATACCACACCGGGCTCGTGGCCGTTTGTTATACAACTGGATGACGGTAGATCTGTTGAGGTTATGTTCACAGTAGTGAAGTGAAAGGGTGGAAAAAGGAGTGTAATAAATGGCAGAGTGGGCATTTTGGGGATGTCTACCGTTTTTAGCAGCGGCACTGATTACAGATTTAAAGTCGATGAGAATACCAAACTGGATCACCTTGTCAGGCTTTTTCACTGGTCTGCTCGCACAAGGGGTGATAAATAGCTGGCATGGACTGCTGAGGGCTTTCGGGGGAGCTGCTGTAGGATTTACAGTCCTTCTGATCATGCATTTAATAGGGGCGGTTGGCGCGGGGGATGTTAAGCTTTTTGCTGGAATCGGCGCGTGGACAGGGATGTTTTTTACGCTGCAAGTCGTGATGTACTCCGTACTATTTGGAGCTTTAATAGGCTGGCTAATTGTTTTAAAGAGACGGGAGGCGATCAGTCGTTCGCGTAAGATCATCAGCAGAATTTCTGGATTCATTTTATGGAAGAGCCCGTTACTATTAAAAAATAACGATAGTGAACTGTTGAAATTCCCTTTCATGCTGGCTGTTATCCCTGGTTCCATATGCGCTTATCTATACTTTTAGTTCGGGAGCTGATGTTTGTTGTTCGGATTAACCCATGATTTTATACAACAGGATGGTATATATATGATCCTTGGTGAACCCGAAGGAATACCTGCGGAGAAGCTTAATTTGATTCAGGCACGCATGCTGATGAACACCGACATTCCTCATCATTTGAGGCTGTTACTTAGAGAAATAGATATGAAGGTTACTATGGAATACGCTGTTTTACGCAAAAAAATGCTTAGTCATCTACTCAAAGGAGAGAAGCTAAGTATGAACTCGTTTTTCGGGTTATTGCTGCAAATTGCCCAAGGCATGGAAGATGGCAGGTTATATATGCTGCGGGCGGAACAGTATGCTTTGCATGCAGATTACATTTTTATTGAAGGGTCGTTACAGAGCGGTAAAGTATACCTAACCTACATACCCATTCAGGAAAATAAGTCTGGTTCAAAGCTTGGAGAGTCACTCAAGACACTGATTATGGTGTTAATGGCATCTATCACAGAGCTTACTGGCAGTGGTGTACAAAGACTATTGCAATATTGCAGTGAAGAGGGATTTACTCCAGCTGGCTTAAAGATTCTTTTATCAGAGTTGCTGACAGAAAGAGAGCCCGTTACACCTGAAAGACAGCTTCATGAAGGCGTAAAAGAATATCTAGTGAAAGAGGCAGCAGCTCCACCATTAAGAAAAATATATGAGCATCGCGAAGATAAGGAATTGGAGCTGCAGCCGACTGCTACTCCTTGGATCAGCAGCTATCCTAATCTTAAGATAAAAGAGGAGGAGAGCCTGTCTCTAAGCTTGGAGGATGAGCAGGTAACGAATCCACAAGCCTCAAGCTCAAGAACCTATATAGTGCTAGGGTTTCTATTAGGCGATGCACTACTGTGGAAGTTTCTATATTTGGATAGTCCCAAGCCGTTATGGCTTGCCGTCTGTGGAGTTGTGACGATTGTATTGGCTGTTTTAAGCTGGATGGTTTGGAGCGGAAGGCTAAAGGTTGGTAAAGAAGATGTTGATGGCCTGGGTGAGGATTCTGAAGATACTAACTGTAATCCGAGTCGAAAAGAATTGGAGTGGAATTTTGGCAGGAACCCTGTGACTTCTACGCGTTCTCCAGCAACAATTCCAAAGATAACTCCGCAATCCTCGGATTCAGCAGCTAGCGTTCCGGCGACACGTTATGAATCACTAGCAGAGGAACAAAGTTCTGTTAAAGCACCAGAAGCAATAGCTCCAACAACCTTATTATCACAGGAGAAACCGCCTGAGCAAGGACGACAAATCGAAAAGCTGGATCGGAGTATTCCTTATCTCCAAAGAAGCGGTGAGGAGGGCGAAGAGGCAGAGATGATCGAGTTAAATCGAACTAGCTTCATTATCGGCCGATCGGCAGAGGTGGCTCAATATGTGGAAAGATCAGAAGGCGCCTCTAGAGTACACGCTGAGATATCTAGAAGCACCAGCGGATATATTCTGAAGGATCTTGACTCCAGAAATGGAACGCTTTTTCAAGGTGAAGCCATGGTCCCATATAAAGAGTATCCACTAACAGAGGGGACCACATTTAAAATTGTAAAAGGAAGCTACACATTCCATACAGTATGAAGGTGAGTTCTAACGATGAATGTGGCTCTATAATTTTTGTTTTTTCAAATCATCTAAAGCGACTTGAAGTGTAGGGAAGGTAAAGTCAAAGCCATGATTTAATGCCGCTGCGGGCAGGACGCGCTGACCTTTGAGTAAGATTTCGGATAATTCTCCGGCTGCTGTTTTTAACAGGAAGGCTGGCAAAGGGAACCAGTGCGGCCGTTTGTAGACTTTGCCAATCGTTCTGCCGAACTCTTCGTTCGTTACCGGATGTGGAGCAGTCGCATTAACAGGTCCGTTAATCGTTGGATTTTGCGTACAGAAATCAATTAGACGGACGATATCCGTCAGATGGATCCAAGAGAGCCACTGCTTTCCAGAGCCAATGTTTCCGCCAAAACCTAATAAATAAGGCAGCTTCATTTTGGGGAATGCTCCGCTCTCATTGCCGAGCACAACTCCGGTACGCAGCTTGACCACGCGGATATCATGGTAGGTTTCATCTGAAGCTTCTTCCCATGTCTTAACTACTTCTGAAGGGAAATCCATGACCTGGGCTGATGAGGACTCATTAAAAGTATCCTCTAAAGAGGTACCGTAAATCGCCACGGCGGAAGCCTGAATGATTACGGAAGGCTTTTGCTTCATTTGATCTACTAACTTAGCTGCTGCGGAAACGGTTGCAAGTCGGGACTGCATAATCGCTTTTTTGCGACTTGGACTCCAGCGCTGGCTAAGGGAAGCTCCGGCGAGATTAATTAGGGCAGCTGCATTTTCCACTGGAGCGGGATTAGAACCTAGACTGTCCCAGGTGTGGTAACTCAGCTTAGGATGAATTGTTGTTGCGTCTTTTGGTAAATTCCGACCTACAATAGCAACTTCATTACCTGCTTGCAGCCAGTATTTTGCTAGTTCGCTACCTATAAAACCGGTGCCGCCACATATCACATATTTCAAAGGAGGGCCTCCGTTCTAAATCGTACAATTCATTAAAAATTACTTAAACAAATGCTGGTAAGCAGAGTAATCGATTTTATTCTTTTCGAGAAAATTGACAAGAAAACGGTTATCGCGCCGCGGTGTGGCAACTATGTAACCTTTAATACAGTGATCGCGAGTAACTTCTTTTGCATTGCTCTCGACTGCGATTTTTCCGATCTCGGCAGCAATAGAATGCTTCGCAATATCACGAAATGGCCCAGGTACAGGTTGAACAAGCTGGTCCAAAAAGGCCTTTGTTTCGTCACTCCAGAGCGGGCGGCTACGTTCCACCCAGTAATTTTGCCAGTCTAGCTTTGACTTTCCATCAGCTTTGGGCAGGACCTTTAGGAATTTGCGGAACATAAAAAAACCGCCGATACACATGGAACCAAGCAGCATAAATGTCCAGAAAGCGATAGAGTTCATAAACCAATTGCTCGGTGTGGATAATAAACCAAGTCCTGATTGGATAAACATGCATACACCACCTTTTGGCAATGAGGATTCTCACACGAATTATTCTCATATTAAAGTATAGCTTATTTCCAAAGTTTTGCGAAGCAGAACCCGGCATATTGGCCTCGTCTAGATTTATTTTTCCGATCACGGTAGAATAGGGGTTAATTCGTGAAGGAAAGAGGGAAGAAGTATGCTGAAAATAGGTTCACACGTGTCTTGCTCGGACAAGGGTCTTTTGACCGCAGCAAATGAAGCAAATGAGTATGGTTCCAGCTCGTTTATGATATATACAGGAGCGCCGCAGAATACGCGCCGCAAGCCGATTGATGCCATGTATCCCAACGAAGGGAAGCAGGTTATGAAAGAGAATGGTGTAGAGGAGATTGTTGTCCATGCACCTTACATTATTAATCTCGCTTCCTATAAAGAGAATACGTATCAACTGGCTGTTGATTTCCTGCAAGAGGAAATTCGCCGTACGCATGCACTTGAGGTCAAGCATATTGTATTACATCCAGGTGCGTTCACTGATAAAGATGCTGAATATGGTATTCAGCGGATTGCAGATGGTCTGAATGAGGTGCTTGGAGGCACGAACGAAACGGAAGTGCATATCGCTTTAGAAACTATGGCTGGTAAGGGAACAGAGATCGGCCGCAGTTTTGAAGAAATCGCTTCTATTATTGCTAAGGTCGAACATAACGAACGTCTGTCGGTCTGTCTTGATACTTGCCACATTCATGATGCTGGCTATGATATCGTTAATGATTTGGACGGTGTTCTCAACAAATTTGATGAGACTATCGGATTGAACCGTCTTGGTGTAATCCACATTAATGACAGTAAAAATCCATGTGGCGCTCGCAAAGACCGTCACACTCCAATTGGCTCGGGTTGGATTGGCTTTGATACGATTAACAAAATCGTACACCATGAAAAGCTGGAAGGTCTTCCTTTCATTCTGGAGACCCCATGGATTGGTAAAGATGCTAAGACACAACGTCCGATGTATGAGGTGGAGATCGCTTTGCTGCGTGGTAATGTAGCTGAACGATTTGGAGCGGAATTCGTGCAGGATGTTGAAACATTACGTGAATTTTTTGCCAAGCAGGAGATCGATTCCCGTCAATATGTACTTAATGTCTGGGAGCTGCTGAAGAACGATGCCAAAGCTAAAAAAGCTGATCCACGTGAACCACTGGAGCGTCTATACGATGAAGTTGTCGCTGCCCAGCTGTTCCCGCAGCTAAGCGAGGAAGCTATTAATCATCGCTTAATTGCTTGGTTAGCAGGCAAATAAGTGCTCGTGAACGCTTAAGCTATACTTCAGATTGCGTATGTAGATGAGAGGATGGGAAGAGGGTCATGGAATTACACGTAAAAAGAAACAATTCGTCAGGTGTCGAGCATTATTCCAACCGGGCACGTATGCTCATTTCCTGTCCTGACGGACCGGGAATTGTGGCGGCTGTATCACACTTTCTGTATCAGCATGGCGCAAATATTGTGCAGTCGGATCAGTATACGATGGATCCAGATGGTGGAATGTTCTTTATGAGAGTCGAGTTTGACCTACCTGAATTAGGCGATCGTCTGGAAGAGATTCGCTCTCAATTTGGCGGAGTGGCGGAGCGTTTTAAGATGGACTGGAAGATCTTTAATGTTCGTCATAAGAAGAAACTTGCCATATTCGTCTCTAAAGAAGACCATTGTCTTGTTGAACTGCTCTGGCAGTGGCAAGCGGGCGATCTCGATGCCGATATTGCCCTCGTCGTTAGTAACCATTTGGATATGAAATCTTATGTCGAGTCGTTTGGCATTCCATTTCATCATATTCCAGTCACAGCGGATACTAAGGCTGAAGCAGAAAAACGCCAGTTAGAGGTCATCGGAGACGATATCGATGTTATTATATTGGCACGGTATATGCAGATTATCTCGCCGTCCTTTATTGAGCATTATCGCCATCAGATCATTAATATTCATCACTCTTTCCTGCCTGCCTTTATTGGCGGCAATCCATACGCCCAAGCGTATCAACGTGGGGTGAAAATTATCGGGGCAACTGCTCACTATGTTACTGAAGAACTAGACGGTGGACCGATTATTGAACAGGATGTACAGCGGGTAAGCCACAGTGATGATGTTATTGAGCTGAAACGGATTGGACGTACCATTGAACGTGTTGTTCTGGCTCGTGCGGTGAAATGGCATATCGAAGACCGGATTCTCGTCCATCAGAATAAAACTGTAGTATTTAAATAAAGGTATTCTCCGGTGAAAGCAACGGTTATGCCCGAGGGCTTTCACCGGAATCCTTTAATTTAATAGTTCACTAAATCTCTATCAGGTAAAAAAGCATTTTACCAGCAGCTTGGCTATTTATGCCAAGGTGCTTTTTGTCGTTCTCAAAAATCATGTAGTTAAGGAGGTGGAAGGTTTGGCGTTACAGCGGGGACGTTTGTTAAAACGTAATTATTTTTTCGCAAGTCTCATTTTGATTACTGGATTCGGGGGATTGCTAGGTTATGATCTCTATTTCAAGCCCTACGTGCTTTCCCAAACCGTGGTCAAAGTTAAGGTGCGAGCTGGGGAGTCTCTACCTAAAAATTATGAGCTGAAAGCAAGTGATTTATATCTGGATTCTGTTCAGACCAAGGACATACCCTCTGGTGTAATTACGGAAATCGCACAAGTGGAGTACAAAATTACGAATGTGAATCTGACTAACGGTAGTATTTTGACAGCATCACTGGTGGATGTTAGTGATTTAGAGCCTTTGCGGGATGAAGGTATATTTCCTATTCCGAAGGAGGCCATCTATGCCATTAATGGTTCGTTGCGAAGCCGGGATAAGGTAGACATTTATCTTGTAGAAGGTGATCGAGAGAAGCAGCGAGAGGCGCTCGTTTCAAATACAGGGGAAAAAGAAAACGAGGAGCAGGTGAAAGAACAAAGCTGGCTTAGCGATCCTACTAAAGAGATCTTCTTATCTGGAGTTACCGTGAACTATGTGCGAACAGAAGACAATAATGATGTGCAGGATTCTGAGAAAGGTAACAACAATAACCGATTCACTTCTACTGGCAAGGTGGCGACACCAGAATTGAAGCTGAAGAAAAATGAGGGTCAAAGGCTAGGGAAATTTTTGGAGCAGGGCAAAAAGCTGTGGATCGTACGGGTAGAGTAGGGGGAGATTGCCTTGAAAATATTTAGTCTGGGCATAGATCAGTTAACGATTAATGATATCAAAAACGCGGGATTTAATGTAGTTACACAAAACGTGTATCCCGATCCGGCGCATACCGAAGGTCATATGTTAATGGTTACTAGTGACCAGGTACCTGTTCAAGCGCTTAGCGAGCTGCGATACAAATATCCAAGCTCTATGATCCTGTATTTGTATCTGCAAAAGGGAATTCGGGGCTATCAAGCTGTGCATATGTTATGTGAAAGCTTAGGTCTATATTTTATTCCTCCTCGTTCTACCTCGTCAGCAGTGATAGAGAAGATTCGTTTTATCCTGGAAGAGGATGGGGAGGAACGGAGCAATTTGGTTGGTTTTTTTGGCTCAGGTCCAGGCATTGGTTGCACAAGTGTGGCGAAGCTGTTTGCAAGACGAATTGCTGAGGCAGGTCTACGTGTTCTTGTACTTGGTTTGGATCTATATGATCCCGGGTATGAGCGCAAAGCTACGATCAGTCTAGACAAACTGCGCCCCAAGCTTACAGGGAAGATGATTCATGATGAAGATTTCGAGCAATTGATTAGGCAGGATGGCTATTTGTATCTACCGGGGAATTACGACTACTTAAGTGTCCAGGATTATCTGGAGGAGGAGATCGAATATTTCTTGGCTAGAGCTGGAGCAAATGCGGATGTGGTTATTGCTGATTTCGGTTCAATTCCCGAGAGTGCTGCGTGGTATGTCGGTATGCAAAAGTCGTCGTTACGTATGATTGTCACTCATCCTAAACATGAATACAGATTAGAACCTCTATTCGAGCTTGCGGGGCATATAGATCTGCGTCCGCATGATTTCCAGCTGATCATTAACCGCAGTAATGTGGAGGAAATATCTTCGTCCAAAAATATGGCCCTTAGATTTGGCACTGAAATCTTGCTGGAGCTACCGTATTACCAACCCTTGCAGGAAAGCTTGCCTCTAGGCAAAAAAGAGCTACAGCATGTGGATGATAAGGTACATTCTCTATTGGTGTCGATGGGATTAGCGCCAGAGGCCAAAAAGAAAGGGATATTTCTATGATTGAAACTCTCGCGAGTCGTCCACTCTTTTCTCTAAAACAAAGCGTGCTGCGCACTAGCAAACCGGGCAAGGAAGATTTTTATGCTTTTTTACAAAAAATGAAAACCGAGATGAACGAAGGGTTAGAACGTGAGGATGACGCTTACTTCGAGCTAAATGCAAAGGCATTAATTGGCGATCCGCAGGCAGTTAGCTTTTTTATGAATGAGATTGAGAAGTACTTACGAAAAACACCTTTTACTGGAAAGGTTCCAGAAGCGTACCGAACGGCGGCAGAGGCCCTGTATCACGAGTGGAAGGGTTTTGGACCAGCGTATCGTTGGTTTACTGATCGTGCATACAGCGAGTCAACCGGATTACAAATGATTGGGAAGCAAATTTTTTATAACCATAAAGGTGAGTTTATAGCTTACCCGTATGAGATGCCTTCACTGGATCGGGTGGAGCAGCTGAAGCGTTCCTTGCTAAAAAGTGATCCCAATAAAAAGCTGAACAAGGATAATCCTTCGGTGGAGTTCAAAATGGATGATCCGCTTTGGCCAGGTAGATTTATTCGGCTTGCGATTTGGGTATCACCTAGGGTCTGGGAGGGTTTTACTACGATATCACTGCGGCGACAGGTTGTGGAATTTCTGGATTTGGAAGATCAAGCGGGTACGGAATGTATTCCTGCCGAGGCGGTTGAGTTTATTCGGGCGTTATCGTCCACGTTTCGCAATACCATTATTGCGGGTGCTGTAGGGTCAGGAAAAACAACCTTTGCCAATACGATCGTTGGTGAGCAACTGCTTGGCTCTTCCTTCTGTATGGGAGTAGTGATGATTGAGAAACATCCGGAATCCATTTTACCGTATCAAATTAAAGGCCATCGGATTATTCCAATTCAAGCTGCGAATGAGGAACTGATGGAGGTGGGAGTAGAATCGCTGCGGCATGACCCGAATATTTTGTATATGACAGAGATGCGTTATAACGAGTGGGAATTTTATTTGTGGAGTGGGGAAAAAGGATACGACGGGATTACCGGAACCTTCCACACTGTGGATTCGGAGGACATTCCTTATCAAGGTGCATTTGCTGTATCCACAAGAATTGGCGGCAGTCTAAAGGGGCATTTAATCTCTGCGCTGAAATCATGCGAGCTGGTGTTTATTTTGGAGAGTGTTCCGAACGGGAAGAAGCGGCTGGCGCGAATATCAGAAATCTTTTACGAAGAGGATAGAAATTCAGTGTTTGCTAATGATCTTATGCGCTGGGAGCCGCAGGAAATGTGTTGGTCTTACAATGACAAGCTGACGAAAAATCTGATGCTGAAAATGACTAAGAAAAATGCGCAGGCTACGCAGATTGTCCAAAAAGAGCTGGGACGACTTGCTTCAACAAAGCCGATGGATCAGCCGCTTAAAGAAAGCTTGAAATCTAAGATAGTACTTAATGAGTGAGGAGGTGCTGCTATGGATTTACTATTGTATATTTTTCGTTTTGTCCTTCATTTATGGATTGCGTGGGGACTGTGGTTACTCACCAAACTGCTCATCGAAAGGCATTTACGGCAGGTATTCCAGAAAGTCGATTTTCGAATTAAACATAAGATGAGTATTTTTGGCAAAAGAGTTAGTTCGGTTAAAAAAAGGCTGTGGCTCTACCGCCATCTGGACAAGCTTCTCTATTTCGTACACCGAAAGTATGAGCCGGGCATTAGCGTAATGCGTTTTGTTATGCGTACAGCTATTTTATTTATTGCGGTTTTCTTATCAGGACTACTGACACTTAGTGAGCTCCCTGGAAGGTTGAGTTTTAACAATCCCTTTTTGGAGGGGATTACTTTTAATGAAGGACAGCCGATTCAGGGGGCGTGGAGATTTCCGCTTTTTATAGCTGTAATATCTGCGACGATTCCTTATTTTCGTATGAGATACATCTATGCACAGCGGAAGGTACATGGAAGCTACGATCTCCTCGATGTAGTCAAAATCTCCACCAAATTCACTCATTTGTCGGTAGATTCGATTCTTGATCGTACAGCGGATTTTCTAACAGATAAAAATGTACTAAAGAGTCCTCTGAAGCTGCTTGGTGCCGCATTTTCTAATTACAGTAATGAGAAGGAGCTTGTTGAGGAGGCAGGGAGATTCTCCAGTGCGATTGGCACCACCTTCGCTTTAGAGTTTATATCAGATTTGCTCTATGCCGAGAAGGAGGGAACCCGTTATTTAAAAAGCTCGCTAATGCTGTTGAATCGTTCTATGGAGCAGCAGAGAGAGACGATTTTAACTGTAAAAGCAGGAAGCAGAGATGCGATCAGCCTTGGCTTATATGGGAATCTTCTGGTGCTGGTATCTACGGTTGGAACCTTTATGTATATGCTGAAGCCCGATGTCTATTTCCAACTACAGTTCGAAACTACGGTAGGCCTTTCCTTTTTGATGGTGATCGTCTCCGGTCTTTTTATCTCTTTTGTGATCAGTACTATTCTTGCCAGGCCCAAACTGGACTACCACTAAGGTGATGAACTATGGATAGATTATTACTACTAATTACAGTGATCGGAATCGTGTATGTCGCATTACTTGTGTTTGTGAGCAGCAGCAGTAAGCAGGAACGATATCTTGTCCGACTGGGCATCCGGTGGAATTCGCTGGGTGAACACGTGCAGAGTGATAGATTTCAGCAATTGTTGAATGAATGCGGTTTATCAATTTCGGCTCGAAAAGTTACGCTATTTCGTTATTCAGCGGCAATCATCTATTTATTTAGCCAAGTCGTCAGCGATTTCATCCGATCTGTTCCTTTTTCATTCTATGACCCTCTAATTGCTCTACTTATTCTCGTAATCAGCAGTCCGATGCGTTATCTTCCGCTTGGTTGGGTGTTGGCGTGGCTTCACCAAAAGACGAATATTCAAAAAGATGGCGAGTTGATCTCCTTCATTCGTCTCTATGAGAATAATCGCCTACGTAAGCGCGGATATGTGCAGTTTGGTGCTTTTTGTGGGAGTACAGCGGGACATTTTCAATATATACGTCAGGACTTGTATGAGCTGTCAGAACGGGCAGTAGATGAGGGTGTGGAGGGGGCGATTGAATGGTTTTGTGCCAAATTTCCGGATAACCATCACTTTATTAATGACATCCGGTCCATTTTACTGGCTACAGAAGGTATGGATGATGACACGGAAGCTGCAAACTATTTGCGTGAACAAGGCAAGATTATCTCCAAAATCTCCAGCGATCAGTATTTAAAAAAATGGTCTTTCATCGGTGATCTATCGACGATTATTAATGTTATTCCATCGATTGCTACTTTTTTGATGATCGTTGCGATGGCGATGCAGTACATTTTGCTAATCAAAGGAAATTTTAATGGAGTCGGCATGTTCCAGTGAAAAATTGTATATTCAACCTTATTTTTAAAACCTAAAATAAAAAGGGAGAAATTAACAATGAAAAAAGATGCTATTTCTACAGGTTTGTTTATCGCTATCGGTTTTTTGTGTGTGGCCATCGTAATTGCCATTTTGATTCCTCTGGTGCGTGACGTGATTAATGCTGCCGATGATAATAGACCGACGATCCCGGGGGTATCTCTAACTCAACCGCTGGATTCCAGCCAGACTGCACTAACTATGTCCATGACTCACGTTTCGGTATAAGTCAGATGAAAAAAGACTCTATTTCCGTCGCTATGTTTTTGGCCATTGGCTTTGTAATTGCGGGGATGTTTGTCACGGTAGCTACGCATATGATCGGCAGCAGTCAGGACGATATCATCTCACATACTAAGCAAGTGGAACAGTATTAGAAGGAGGCGTGTCTAATGAAGGAGACCGTCCTCCGGGCATTGTTCATGTGGCTAGTCCTGTTTATTATCCTGCAGCCTATCTTCTCCTACATAGATTATCTGCTAGATTTACAGGTCAAAGCTAATACGTCCTATATCACACAAAAAGCAGCAACAGAGGGGATGGTTACAGCTTCTATGCGGAATGAAGTAATTTCAAATCTGAAGGCGATTGGATTTGCTGAAGCTTCGATAGAAATTACTAGCAGTACAGACACCGTTCAAGAGCGAAAGCAACGAATTGATGTGTATGTAACCGCGCCGCGGATAAATCTGTTTCCTTATAATTTTTCTACGGTTTCGCAGCCGACTCGATATTATGGGCATGGATCAATTATGAGTGAGTATCTCGATTGACTAAGGGATGAGCGTAATTTATGGATTACATTATTAAGCTGGCATTTGTCCTACTGATCTTTATCTACTCCTGGTTCTTTCAGATCCAGAATCAGGAGTGGGACCAGCTGCGCAGCATGTTAAAAGACGCAAATAATATCGCTGTTCACGATGCCGCACAGGAATTAGATGAGACCGAATTGACTCGTGGTCGTCTGATTATAGATCCCGAAGATGCGTACGATACTTTTCAGCAAACCCTACAGAACAATCTAGGCCTTGATAGCGGCCTTTCCCCCCAAGGGGGCAGTCGTTTTAAGACACAAGTGAAAATTGTGAAATTCGATATTATTGACGATTCCGATGGCGTGACTTTTCCACTTTTATACGAGGATAGCGAATATGGCATAACCAAATACATCGCAGGTCCTTCGGTTATTGCCGTCATTGAGACGGAGCACCCGGTTCTGATCTCCAGATCCAAAACACAACAGCCCATCAGGGTACCAGCAGTTCAGGAGTATAAGTTCAATAAGTAATAAAAAGCCAATTAAAGAAAAGGGAGAGATTCAGTGATGAAGAAGACCATTGTAAGGGCAGCTTTGACTACGACAATGTTATTTAGCATGGTATTGGGGCAGAACGTGATTACTAACGCAGCAGCGGTTACACCAGTAGCCACGGCTACACCAACAGCTACAGCAAAACCTACTGCTACACCAGTACCTATTATGAGGGATAACTTAAGTAAATATGGTTTGAAAAAGGATTTGGAGTTGCCGGTTACGGTTACGGCAGGTGGGCTTAGCTATACGCTTGAGAAGTTTATGATTTATGATTTCAAGTCAAAAGATGCACAAAATCTAGTGAAGAAATATGATTATGATTCTTTTGGAGGGCTTGTTAGTAACCCAAAGTATTTTATTTGGACTAAAATTACTATTAAGAATAACAGCAAAAACACTGTGAAAAGATCATTGAATGATCGTGAGAAATTATGGACGTTAAGTTTACAGGGTAAATCTCAATTAGATACAATTTGGCCCAAAGCTAATGTGAAAAAATTAAATAGTAAGGAAGCCTTTTATTACTACACCATTAAGCCAGGTGAGCAATTAAGTACTTACCAAGCTTATTTGTATGAGGAAGACTTTAGATACTTTGTTATTCGTTTGTTCTATGGCGGTGAATTTGACGAGAAATTTGTAGTCAACTCACAGGAGTAGAGTAGGAATGAAAAAAATAATCATCTCATGTCTATGCATTATGCTACTCACTTCCCTAATGACAACCATTTCAGTAGAAGCAGCTGAGATGAAATTGATCTCGGTTGCTGTTCCTATTACTACAGGATTGCAAGGATCAAGCAATGCTGCTAAGGACTTTTATCTGGAACTTCCTAGTGGAGTATCTAGTTCATCAGTTAAGACAGGTACTTTTAAATATAGTGGATCTAACGAAAAAACCAACCTTTCTCTTGAGAATGGGAAAATTAAGGTTACATTAAAGGGAGTATCTAATCAAAAGTATATAAAAGAGGTTCAGGGTTATAGAGCTTCTTTTGAGTCGCTTTATGAGTCTGAAATATACAATTCAATATGGTTATACTCAGACGGTAGAAGATGGCAAATCAACGAGTACGATGAATACAAAGATCAAATGAAGACAAAAGACGTAGCTGCTGCAGATGGTTATCCCTCTAAGAATCCACCAACAACGGTAGTAACTGCAGGACCTTTTCAAAAAAATGAATACCTAAAGTGGTATAACGGATCGAAGACGGAAGTTATTGATTCTCAAGATATTATTCAATCTACTATAAAATCTTATGTTGTTAAGAAATCTTCTTATGCTCAAGATCCAAAGTTTAAAAATGGAAGAATTATTTTGAACTATATGATTCCTGCAGGGGTACCTTGGGACCCTGAAGATAATACGGGTTTAACTGGAAAAGCAGAAGGTCGGAAATATTATGCTTACACACATTATTATTATAAGGCTGACGCCAAAGTAACCACCTACAGCTACGGGGGAACAGTCAGCTTTGAATACGGTCTCCCAGATGAAGCTACACTCACAGGTTCCGCAATTATAGAACAACCTAATCCAAACCCAATTAAGTTTGATAATAAGAACGTGCCAGTTAAAATCGCTTTGAAGGGCGAACTCGTATCCTATAAAGATACTTCGAACATTTCAGAATGGATTTTTTATGCCAAAGAAAAAGGGAATGACAGTTCACTCCAGACAAAAAAGGTGTATACCAAAACCCTAACGGCAAACGAAACTTTCAAATTTGTAATTCCAAAGGAGAAAGTGGCAGGTAAAAGTAACTACAGTCAAGAGTACGAACTAAGTATAGTAGTGAGATTTAAGAATGAAGTCGTGACCAAAAGAAGTAAGTTCGACTCGTTAAAAGAATCTTTTACAGTCAAAGCAGGAGTGTATACAACCTCAGATCCTCCGGGAGGAGGGTTTCCAGGTCCTACATCACCGCCAGAACTACCGAGAGAGTTAAAACCTCCAGTAGCTCTTATAAATGCACCCAAAACTGTAAAAGCAGGACAAGAGTTTGTAGCCAGTGCAGCAGGGTCGTATGACCCTGATGGTTATATTACGGATTACTTTTGGGATACGCCTAATGCTAAGGGAGAATTGAGCACTTTGCCAAGGGGAACGCTTTGGTATGATAAAGACCATTTGGGGGAACAAACACTTGCTTTGACTGTAATAGACGATGACAAAATGACTGGAAGTACTAGCACTGAGATCAATGTCATCGAGCCAAAACCAGATGCATCTATCAGGGTAGATGGTACATTAAAGCAAAATCGAAAGGTTATCATACAAAGTTACGTTAGTAGCCCGACTCACTATCCGTTAGTAGATGCTAAGACTAAAATCACCATCACAGCCGTATCAGGTGGAACGAATTCTGATATTAAATATAGCGGATCCCTGAACGGAGTATATAGCAAAGATGTGCTATTCAAGAAGCCAGGGAAATATAAAGCAACCATTTTTGTGGAGAATACATTAGGGCTAACTGCGAGAAACGAAACAACTTTTGATATAGCACCAGACCAGAAACCTTTTGCGTACTTTACGATGGCTGGAACTGCGTATCGTAATCCTTCAGATGGTAATCAAGCGACCCTATCAATAGATGATATGTCTTACTCTCCAGATCAAGATATTGTGGTTAGTAGGCTTTGGGAATACCGCTACGATTCAGATAACAACGGTAGTTTTACAGGTGAGCCATGGGCTATTTTTAGCAATGAGAATTTAGATCGTTTGAATCTCAAGGTAAAGGAAGTCGGAAAATACGAAGTAAGACTAACTGTATTTGAAGAGTTTGGTCAGCCGACTATTGCTGAGTTTGTGACGCAGGCTGATCGGCAATCCATAGATTCGGAAGCTACACAAAATGTAATCGAACGAATCTTTACGGTTAAAAATCAAGCACCTGATGTCGATTGGTCATGGTAGAGAGGATTAGAGATGCGGAAATTAAAAAAAACAATTTCAACGTTTATGGCCCTTGTATTACTACTTCTTTCATTCCCTGAATTTTATTCGGGGAGTGTTAAGGTAGAGGCGGCAGGTGACCCAAATATCGTCAATTTTATGGATATTCGTCTTGAAGGATTTAATAAAACAACTCCTTGGGAGCCTGCTATGGGGAATATAGGATCTTTGAATTTGAATATGCCTGCTATGACCCTAACCAATATTACTTTTAATCTAACAACAAGAATACTGCGCTACGATTATGTACCTGATGCGCCTGTAATTTTAACATCAGGGGATATTAATTGGTACTATGATACGCAGCGTACTAGATTTCTTAATATTTACAGTTATATGTACAGGACAGATGGAAGTGGTAATACTGATTATGCTACTGATGCCTCATGGAGAATTGAAGAAATGCCACCTGTGAAAAGTTCGGATAGTCTTCAGTTTAACCTTGACAGAAATACGACCGCTTTTTATGAAAGTTATGCTTATCCAACGAAGTATGGAATTCCAAAAGCTCTTAAAGTCGCACTAAGAGCAAGTGATGCGCAACACCAACCTAACGAATGGATGAATGGTTGGCATAACAACGTATATTATGATTGGGATAACATACCTCTAATAATAAATTCAGCACCTACGCTCACAGTGACTACACCAAGCGAGCAGCAGCTACTGAATGAGCCAGGATTCAGTGGTATGAACATCGAGGGATATGTTCGAGATGTGGACAATAATGATCTAGTCGTTAGTGCTGAAATCCCTAATGTGTTCTATAAACAAGTCAATATCCAACAGGCATTAAATAATAAATGGTTTTCCATCCCAATAGATGTTTTGGCAGACGGAATTCCTCCTGGACGGCACAATATCATTATCAAGGTTGTGGATCCTTATAATTATAAGGATGAGAAATCGTTGGTCGTTAATGTATCCTATAGGCTTAGGAATAAATCCTTTATATTGATTAACACTCCTATAGACATATCAACCACATACAAGGACTATGAAGGAGATTTTAAATATCAAGAACGCTATAGATACGATCATAACCCGTATTTCTTCGATAATTCGATGGGTATCATTTCGGATAGTGGGTTATGGCGTTCAGAAAGGTATACCTCCTTTCCATATAGCGGACTCTATAACGCAACCTTTCAAGCACGAGATAATCCTAAAAACGATGACCGATTCGATGACTATCGTTTATGGAGTCGAGATAATTTATCCTCAATGACCTATCATGTTCATCGGAAGCCCATTGCATTGTTTGCTGCCAAACTGGCGTGGGGATCTCTTCAGCTAACAGATAGTTCCTACGATTTGGACCACATCATGGCTGTTAATAAGGGACTTATAGCTTGGCAATGGCAGTATAAAAAAACTGATTCTGAAATATGGACAGACGGTCAACCGCCAGCTCAATTACCGAGTTCTGGACAATATGACATACGCCTTAGAGTACGTGATGTCGATGGCGAAAATGGGTTAGGGGTCTGGAGCGACTGGTGTGTAAGGACGGTGGGGGCTGCAGGTAATCTACCTCCCGTAGCGCTATTTACTGTTGATCCTAATATTGTTTCCTATCGCAAAGCTACTACCATAACAGACAAATCGTTTGATCCGGATAATGATCCATTAGATATGTATTACTGGACGGTTATCAAAGATGGTTGGAACAAAGTTTGGGAGCATTGGGGTGGAGCTACAACGCCACCTAATATCGCAGCTTTTGGAATCGGTAATTATCAAATTAGTTTACAAGTGCATGACAACCGAGGTTTATGGTCAGATTGGTATCGCCAAAATGTCCAGGTGATTAATCACCCACCCGCAGCAGCATTTAACATGCCAGCTGAAGTATATCGAGATACTGTAATTACAATGGATAATCTAACACCAGATCCTGATGAAGATGGAGATTCGCTTGCTTATTTATGGTACATCAAACTCAACAATAGTCCTTATTATTATGCTGGCAGTAACCGGAACCAATCTTTGACGATACGAGATCTTATTGCTGGAAACGGAATTTCACCGCAACAGGCTATATCAGAAGGATGGGAAATGCGCCTTAAAGCAACAGACGTACCTAATCCCTCAAGTATTGGAGCTTTAAGTTCCAATGCAACACGTGTATTTACTGTTAAAAATCATGTTCCAACAGCTGCTATTAATGGTCCATCGGCAGTATTCCAATATGATACCCGACAATATACATCTTTTGATGAGGATGGAGATCTCTCAGATCTCGCTAGTCTGCAATACTTCTGGAAAGTAACAGATAGTGATGGCATTACGCAATGGTTTCGAACTCCTAATATTGATGTTAATTTTCCTGAGTCCGGTATCTATACATTGGAACACTGGGTTATCGATCAGATCGGTGATAAGTCTAATATAGCTACGTTGAAGGTGAATGTTACTAAGAATCTAGCGCCCTCGATGACCTTGATAACCCCGTCGGGAACCGTAACCAATCCATCCGTAATAGATGCCGAAATACAAGGAGATCCATTAATTAAATGGAATTATACAGATCCAGAGAGTGATCGGCAGGAGAAGTACCGTTTAGAATTTTTTTCAAAAGACGGACTCTTAGTTAAGACAGTTGAAAACCTTGACACCACAGGTCAGCTGCGGCAATATCAACTCCCTAACCATACATTCAATCGATTTGAATACTTCACTGTATATGGGCGGGCTTATTCCAAGTTATCCTGGTCAGAAATATCTAACGAAAAAACGTTTATCATCGACAATCCGCCGCAGCCTGGATTCACATTAATCACGGATACAGGTAGAGATGCTGCCAAAGAGCCGATTTATCGGACGGATCTTCTTAATATCAAGAGCAAAGCGACGGATCCAGACATTCCAAAAGGAGATACGATCAGCTATAAGTATGATTTGAAATCATCCAACGGGACGTACGGATTGGCTAGTACTCAAGCTGAATTTACGAAGAAATTCACCTCAAATGGCGTCTTTACCTTGAAACAAACCGTTACGGATTCTCTAGGACTGTATCGAGAGCTATCTCTGATTATCACCGTAGCCAACCGTAAACCGACCGTAACGATAACGTACCCAACAAGTACTGACTCAAGTAAGCCTATGATCGCAAGTACGCTTACACCAATCATCAAGTGGGATTATCAAGATGAGGATGGAGATGAACAACAGCGGTATAAGGTACAAATTATCAACTTGGCGACAGGGATGGTTAAGGTTCAATCTGGCGAACAAAATTCAAGTGCCAAACAGTGGCAAGTGCCCGCGGGAATATTGGTTGAGAACGAAAAATATGCCGTGGAAGTGGAAGCTTTTGATGGTTATAACTGGAGTAATATCTCAGCGCGTAAATATTTCATGGTTAATCTGCTGAGTATTAAAGGTGGGGTCCAGCACACAGAGGAATGGAATAACAACCGTAAAGGCTACAATTTGAACAAGAGCGGTAATGAGGAGAGTCCAAGAGGCTACAATGTGTTTTGGGCAGGTGAGCGATTTATATTGCAAGGGATAGCAACCGGTCTACCTGATACTGTTGAGGTAACGATGACGGGAGGTTATTCTACGCAACTAAATCCAACGAACAGTGACAAAACCTTGTGGACAGGCGAATTATATGATCCAGCATTTGTGAAACTTCCCGATGGTCCAGTGAAATTTACCTTCACAGCTAAGAATGAGTACAATACCAAAATAGATACAGTTACTGTTGTGATCGCTGGCGATTGGTCCGAATATTTTCGGAACCATCGTGTGAAGTAATGATATATCTACGACGTTATCCTTTTTTCATCTAAAAAGGGCTACGCGGAAATACGATCGCATAGCCCTTTTTTTACGAGCAACAACTTATATAACTCCTTCAGTCCGTTCTTCATTCATTCTCATCATTCTTGTCGCAACGGAAGGTGTATGTAAAGGTATATTCGTCGAACGCGCAGAGGCTCTTTGAGCTCTACGCACATAATAGGATAACTTGCCGCTGAATATTTTATGGGAACAGAGTGAAAGAGCGAAATCCTCCGGGGTAACAAAGCAGGAAGGCTTATTCACAGGCTGAACTGCGGTATTTTCAAATAAGGAAGCAACAAAATGAGAGCAGAAATAAGCGTTCTCTCGATCTATTTTAACATTTAGAAGTACGCCGATCAGGCCTAAAAGATGGTATTTATAACGTTCCTGATTTTTCATCATCCCTTGGACATGATTGTACATGGCATCGTATTCCGTGGCACTAACACGTAACTGATAAATAGAGCAATTTGCGCTGCTATAAAAAGGGTGAATGAAATTTTCTTGAATCAGACCCGCGACGAATGGATTGTGCATTTTTTTTCTTCCGAAGCTGTACACCTCACGTAGTTCACTATCAAAGGCGATCGAAGCATGGTTCAGATCAGCTTTTGTAAACCACTTAATGAAACCACTGAAGGCTGTACCTGTACCGGTAAGCACAATATAAACATCCTTTTTCGAAGTCATGTTCAGAATTCCTTTCCACTTGGAGATATTGGATAATGAATGAAAATTTTACTTGAGTAACTCCATCTTACTTTATATTCGAGCATTGTAAAACAAACTTTAGTCGCAATAGAAAACTAGACCATAGGCTAAGTAAAAACCCGTCTCATGACATAGTTACTTTTGCGTATATAAATGCGTAGATATTGCAAAACATAAGCTGTCAAACAAAGAGTTTTTAAAAACAATTGGAATTGCTTCCACACTAGTGATACAATAAGAGTCAAAATGACATTCTTGAGATTTCAGAGGAGGAACTATTAAATGAGTGAACAAGAACAAGCGATCCAGAAGGAAGAAAACTCAACAGTAGATAACCTGTCTATCACAACAATTCGTACGTTGGCTATTGATGCTATCGAAAAAGCGAATTCCGGCCATCCAGGTATGCCAATGGGTTCTGCACCAATGGGCTACCAACTGTTTGCAAAAACAATGAATCATAACCCTGATCATCCAACATGGGTAAACCGCGATCGTTTTGTATTGTCCGCTGGACATGGTTCCATGCTTCTGTACAGCTTGCTGCACCTTAGCGGCTATGATCTTCCTATGGAAGAATTGAAACAATTCCGTCAATGGGGTAGCTTGACTCCTGGTCACCCGGAAGTTGGTCACACAGCTGGTGTTGATGCAACTACAGGTCCGCTTGGACAAGGTATTGGTATGGCCGTTGGTATGGCTATGGCCGAAGCTCAATTGGGCGCAACCTACAACAAAGAAGGACATAACGTAGTTGACCACTATACTTATGCTATTTGTGGTGATGGTGACCTTATGGAAGGGATCTCTTCTGAGTCCGCTTCTCTTGCGGGTCATTTGAAACTCGGAAAATTGGTTGTATTGTATGATTCAAATGATATTTCCCTTGATGGTAAATTGAATCTTTCTTTCTCCGAAAATGTAGCTCAACGTTTTGATGCTTATGGTTGGCAAGTTCTGCGTGTAGAAGACGGAAATGACCTTCCGGCTATTGAAAAAGCTATTGCTGAGGCGCAAGCTGAGACTAGCAAACCGACTTTGATCGAAGTGAAAACGGTTATTGGTTATGGTAGCCCTAACAAACAAGGTAAAGGCGGCCATGGCGGTACTCACGGTTCTCCACTTGGAGCAGAAGAAGCTAAGCTGACCAAAGATTTCTACAAATGGGTATACGAAGAAGATTTCTATGTGCCTGACGAAGTTCGTGCACATTTTGCAGAAGTGAAGAAAAACGGAATCGCAGCTAACAAAGCTTGGGACGATAAATTTGCAGCTTACAAAAAAGCATATCCAGAGCTGGCTGCACAATTCGAAACAGTAATCAATGGCGATCTTCCAGAAGGCTGGGATGCTAACCTTCCAACTTACACTACTGAAGATAAAGCAGTATCGACTCGTGTCGCTTCCGGTAGTGCGCTTAACGGTCTGACTGCTGGCGTTCCTCAGCTAGTGGGTGGTTCCGCTGACTTGGAAAGCTCCACTATGACGCATTTGAATGGTTTGACATCTTTCACACCAGAATCTTATGATGGCCGCAACATTTATTTCGGCGTACGTGAGTTTGGTATGGCTGCTGCAATGAACGGTATTGCTCTGCACACTGGTCTTAAAGTATTCGGAGGAACATTCTTCGTATTCACTGACTACCTGCGTCCAGCAATTCGTTTGGCTTCGATCATGAAATTGCCAGTAACCTATGTACTGACACATGACAGTATTGCAGTTGGTGAAGATGGTCCTACGCATGAACCAATCGAACAATTGGCTTCCTTGCGTATCATCCCAGGTCTAACTGTTATTCGTCCGGCTGATGCTAACGAAACTTCTGCAGCATGGGCTTATGCTATGGAAAACAAAGAGAATCCGGTTGCTTTGGTTCTGACCCGTCAAAACTTGCCAATTCTTGCTGGAACCGTAGATGGCGTTCGTGAAAATATCAAACGTGGTGGTTATGTTGTCTCTGATTCCAAAAATGGCACTCCACAAGCACAACTTATCGCAACTGGTTCTGAAGTACAGTTGGCAGTTAAAGCGCAAGCTGCTTTGGCAGAAGAAGGCATCGATGTTCGTGTAATCAGCTTGCCAAGCTGGGATCTGTTCGAAAAACAAGACAAAGAATATCGCGATTCCGTAATTCTTCCAGGAGTCAAAGCTCGTCTTGCTATCGAAATGGCACAAACCTTCGGCTGGGAACGTTACACTGGTGACCAAGGCGATATCCTAGGCATCACTACTTTCGGAGCTTCCGCCCCTGGCGATAGAGTTATGAAAGAATACGGCTTTACTGTAGAGAACGTAGTTAGCCGTGTGAAAGCACTTCTGTAATTAACTGAATAATCATTAGGGGGAGAACAAGTAATGAGTCAGTTTAACAACGCAACGATCGAAAAAGCAGCCAATGTATATTATGGCGGACAAGTAACCAGCCGTACGGTAATTTTGCAAGATGGATCTAAGGTGACACTGGGCATCATGTTGCCGGGTGTGTATGAATTTGGTACTGATGGTCCTGAAATTATGGAGATTCTGTCCGGCGATCTTAAAGTGCTGCTTCCCGGCACTGAGGTATGGCAGGAGATTAAGGGAGCGTCAACGTTCAATGTTCCTGGCAACTCTAAATTTGCGTTGGAAGTATTTGAAGTAACTGATTATTGCTGTTCTTACCCGGTTCTATAGAAAACAGACTTTTCTAAGGGCTGTCCTATAAGTAGCTTTTTTCATTGAGTGAGACGACCCGGATACACTTTAAAAATCGTAGAAGTCAGCAAAGCAGCGGTTCTCCCGTTATTGGAGGATCGCTGCTTTTTGTTGTGGCTGGTGATTGCTTGATGTTCAATTATGTATTCACCATTCTCTTTTGGAGCTTAAGGACTCAAATGACGTTAGAGCTGAATCGGATAATCACTAAATTAGCACTGAGTCAGCACCATTCCTACCACTTAAGGACCCAGATGACGCTATTAGCAAATTTGTAGCCTTTGGAGCAAGCTTTCGGACTCCAGTGCAGCTATTCCATAGAAACAGCCTCATAATTGGCATTTTTTATGCCAATAACGACTATGGAGTCCGATAGCATGCCAAATGTGAGATTATACTGCGAATAAGGTCAGCTGAGTCCGATAGCGCTGTGTCATCACCAACTTTAGGCACCCGGTTAGCGCCAACCCACCGCGTACGGACCCAGATGACGTTAACACTAGATCAACACCAATGTAGCACCGGGTCGACACCAATCCTACCGCTAAGGACCCAGATGACGCTATTAGCAAATTTATAGTCTTTTGAGCAAGTTTTCGGACACCAGTGCAACTATTCCATGGAAATAGGCCCATAATTGGCGCTTTTTATGCCAATAACGACTATGGAGTCCGATAGCCAGCGACAAACTAGCCTAACCAGTAACTATCCAGCATTTCACCACTAATTCAGTAACTTTTTGCGACTAACCAGTACTTCGCGACCTTCTTAGTAACTATCCCACCAACACCGCCACAACGTTATGAGTAACTCCACAGCAACCAATATTTTCTTGCACTAAAACAGTTAATTTGGTATTATAAATATACAAACAAACGTTCGTATATTTGGTTTGACAATGGGATTGTCTATAAAGAAAAGACCGCATCGCAATATCATGTGCGGGGCGGTCGTAAATGTTCTTATGAAGTAGGTATTGAGTTCTTGAATTTATTTATCGGATACATTTGCACCCATCTTTTGGCCGATCCACTCTTCGTAACATTTCACTACAGCAGAGAGATCTTCTTCACCATAACCTTGGGTGAATCCAGCTTGGAACATGCTTTTAGCCAAGCCCAGCATAGGAGAAGGAACGCCTGTTGAATCGCTGTGGGCAGAGGCAAGCTTCAAATCCTTAAGCATTAGAGCGAGGGAGAATTGATTGCTGAAATCATCTTCTATGATTTTACGTCCTTTAAGCTCAGCTTGTTTGCTGCCCGCTGAACCAAGTTGTACCAGTTCCAAGAACTTGTCTGCTGGTACGCCTGATTTAACGGCAATGGCGAACCCTTCGGCTAGGGCAACATTATGAATGCCGACCATAGCATTGTGAGCCAGCTTGGCCACAGCGCCGCTGCCGTTCTCACCCATATGTAGCAGCTTCTTACCCAAAGTATCAAAGATATCACGATGTTGTTCTATGACCTCAGCACTACCGCCGACCATGAACACTAAGGTTCCTTCAATCGCTGCTGGTTTACTTCCAGTTACTGGCGCGTCTAGGAAATGTCCACCGCGAGCTTCTACAGCAGCGGCAATTTCACGAACTAGTCCTGGTGAAATTGTGCTGGAATCAATAATTAGTCCACCAGGCTTCACAGCATCAAGAATACCATCTTGACCATAAAACACTTCACGAACCGAATCATCATTGCTGATCATGGTAATAATAACATCCTTACCCTCAGCCGCTTCGCGGGGCGTGAGAGCAGTCTGGGCACCTTCTGCTTCAAGAGGTTTACATTTGGCTGCCGTACGGTTGTATACCGTAACCTGAAAGCCGCCACGTAGTAAATTGGAGGCCATAGGCGCACCCATTGTTCCGAGTCCGATAAAACCGATTTGTTTCATTTATATAGCCACCTTCCGTTTTCTTTATTCTATCACGGCACTTTGTCCAGCACCACAGCACACCTATGTCTTTTGATACAGGAAACGCTTCCAAGGAACTTTGAAAAACTTGGTTCTAATGCCCTCTATGTGCCCTAAGACCTTGCCAGTCAAGGCAAATTAAAGTATCCTAATTATAAAGTTGTAACAAACGGTTTTAAATTTAAAGAGATAAAACAGGAGGTTACCATTACCGATGTCTAAGAAGATTAATTTTGACTACACAAAAGCTCTTTCGTTTTTTAACCAACAAGAAATCGACAACCTTGCCGCCCCAGTTAAGCTAGCACACGAACAGTTGCATAACAAAACTGGTGTAGGTTCTGACTACCTTGGATGGATCGATCTGCCGACAGCATATGATAAGGAAGAATTTGCTCGCATTCAACAAGCTGCTAAGAAGATCCAAAGCGATTCCGAGGTACTGATTGTAATTGGTATCGGAGGTTCTTATCTGGGAGCACGCGCAGCTATTGAGGCGTTATCGCATTCTTTCTACAATAACCTTTCTAAAGATAAACGCAAAACTCCAGAAGTTTATTTCGCTGGTAATAACATTAGCTCTACATACATCACGCATCTGCTTGATCTAGTAGAAGGTAAAGACTTCTCCGTGAACGTAATCTCCAAATCTGGAACTACTACTGAGCCAGCGATTGCTTTCCGCATTTTCCGCGCTGCGCTGGAGAAGAAATACGGCAAGGAAGAAGCTCGTAAACGCATTTACGCTACTACAGACAAGGAAAAAGGTGCCCTTAAGAAATTGGCAACTGAAGAAGGTTATGAATCCTTCATCATTCCAGACGATGTAGGCGGACGTTACTCCGTATTGACACCTGTAGGCTTACTGCCGATTGCTGTAGCTGGCATTAACATTGAAGAAATGATGCAAGGTGCTGCTGCCGCTGCGGATGAGTTCAACAATCCAGATGTAGCTACTAACCAAGCTTATCAATATGCTGCAGTTCGTAACGCTTTATACCGTAAAGGTAAAACAACTGAAATCCTCGTCAACTATGAGCCTTCCTTACACTTTGTATCTGAGTGGTGGAAACAATTGTTTGGCGAAAGTGAAGGTAAGGACTTCAAAGGAATTTATCCTTCTTCCGTTGATTTCTCCACAGATCTACACTCCATGGGTCAATTTATCCAAGAAGGTAACCGCAACATTTTTGAAACGGTTATCCAAGTAGATCAAGTAGCTCATCATGTTACGATTGAGAATGATCCGGATGATCTGGACGGCTTGAACTTCTTAACAGGTAAGACTATGGATTTCGTGAATAAGAAAGCTTTCCAAGGTACAATGCTTGCACATACAGATGGTCAAGTACCTAACCTTATCGTTACTATTCCTGATCAAACACCATACACCTTTGGATATTTGGTGTACTTCTTTGAAAAAGCCTGCGGTATCAGCGGATACTTGCTCGGTGTTAACCCATTTGACCAACCAGGCGTAGAAGCATACAAGAAAAACATGTTCGCATTGCTTGGCAAACCAGGTTACGAAAAAGAAAAAGCAGAGCTGGAAGCAAGACTTACTGAATAGTATTGCAGTAGGTTTTACAATGGCTATTAATCACAGAACATTCATACTAATGTAAGTCACCAGGAGCAGTCCATAGGTAATCCAATACCGGGACTGCTCCTGACATTATATGAAGACATCATATGTAAATAAGGACTGGAATAATTATGTTAGAACAATATCAAACGGTCCGCTCTTCCGGCTCAAAGGAAGTTGTGATCCGTAAATCCCGCTTCATTGGTCATGTTATGCCAGTGGAGAATGAAGAAGAAGCTTTGTTGTTTATCGAGGACATCAAGAAGAAACATTGGAACGCAACGCATAACTGTTCTGCTTATGTGATTGGGGAGAGAGACGAAATCCAGAGGCAATCGGACGACGGGGAGCCGAGTGGTACAGCCGGCAAACCGATTTTGGAAGTAATCCGCAATCAGGGAGTTAAAAATGTCGCAATCGTAGTTACCCGTTATTTCGGAGGCATTATGCTGGGTGCCGGTGGGCTGATTAGAGCTTATACGGATGGAGCAGTGCTTGCGCTTGAAGCAGGAGAAGTAATCACCCGTGTACTAAGACGAGAGGTATTCGTAGAGATCGAGTACACTTGGCTGGGCAAGGTTGAGAACGAACTTCGAGGAAGAGGGATTCAGACTGGCGAGACTTTGTTCACCGACAAGGTAACGTTGTTATGTTTGCCGCGAAATGATGAGGGTGACACTTTTATGGCATGGATGACAGATCTAACCCAAGGGCAAGCCCTGATAACAGAAGGGCGGCGGATTTACTACAGCGAAGGGGATTAGTATATGGCAAGGAGAGCAGTGGAGCAGGAGTTGTCGAGGGAAAGGATTCTAGAGGCCGCTAGGCATCTATTTATAACCAAAGGGTATCGGGCAATTTCAATGCGAAGTATTGGTCAGCATTTGGGATATAGCCACGGCTCTCTCTATTATCATTTCAAGGAAAAGGCGGAGTTGTTCTACGCTATTGTTGTAGAGGATTTTAATCATGTGGCTGCTTTACTCAGCCAAGTAATGAATAAACCACCTGAAGAAGGAATGACAAGGGTAGAACAGCTGATTATGGAATTTATTAGATTTGGAATAGATCATCCCTATCAATATGAAATTATGTTCATGATTCGCGATGAGGAATTGCTAGCTTATTGTAGAGCAGAACAGGGACGATGTTTTGATTTATTCTCAAGTATTGTACGCCGTCATATGAAGGAAGAGGGATATGTGTCTGAGGACTGGCAGAATGTGCCGTTAACAATGTTCTTGTCTGCACACGGATTTATTTCTTATTATATCCAGGATAAAGTATCGTTTGACGATGTGAAAGAGGCAGCGTTAGCTCATATAAAGGTTTTATGTCGCAGCCTTTAACATGCTGTTTTTTTTATAGATCTTCACTTTAAAGCTGTGCATTGGTATAACACTGCTTCTCTGCTTGATGAAAGTATTACTAGACTCTAGTTATAGTCTAAATGGCCGCTCCGTAGCGATAACGGAAGCGGCCATTTGTATGTTTATTATCCCTCTACTATTTTTAAGAAACATTGCCGGCGTCTAGGTCCATCGAACTCACAGAAATAAATACCTTGCCAACGACCGAGAATTAATTCACCTTCGTGGATGATCAGGGTCTGGGAAGGCCCGGTAGTAATAGATTTAAGATGAGAGGCAGTATTGCCTTCCGCATGCCGATACTTCGGATGCTCCCAAGGGTAGACCTCATCCAGACGCATCAGAACATCATGCTTCACATCAGGATCCGCATTTTCATTAATAGCAATACCAGCAGTGGTATGAGGACAATAAACTACAATCAATCCGTCTTGAACTCCACTTTTTTTTACATAAGAAATGACTTCCCGAGTAATATCACGCAATTCATCCCGCTTTGTAGTAGTGATCTCCAGAGTATGCAACATAATCATTCCCCTTCCTGTGAGGTGCCATTTTTTAGTGTACCTTTGATACATATATTTTAACCCAAATTCACTTGAAAGTAATTGACGGCGGTGAGAAGGATTTGGTAAAGTAGTAATAATATAAAACCAAGTATATAAATAGGAATAATTAATGAGGATTTTGGTTAGTATACCGACCGGTTATCCGGAGGTGGGAGGGCAAAAATCATTGAATTCGCTGCTTAGACACAAAGGCTGGACTTGGGGTTTCCGAACTACAATTTTGCTCTATTTTGTAGTATTGATCGTGTTGCCCATACTCGGGGTCTATTACAACTCTTTTTCTCTTGGTTTTGGCAATTTTGTGGAAAGCGTCAGCGACCCAATTGCTTGGAAGTCGGTGCTGTTAACCTTAAAGCTGGCGATTATCGCTACTTTAATTAATGTCTTCTTAGGAACTATGATTGCTTGGGTCCTTATTCGTTATCAATTTGCTGGTAAAGCGCTGCTAAACAGTCTGGTCGATTTACCTTTTGCACTTCCAACAGCTGTCGGAGGTTTGATGATTCTACTGCTGCTTGGACCAGGTAGTCTTATCGGCAAAGCAGTTGAGGCACTTGGATTTGAAATTGTTTTTCATCAACCGGCTATCGTAATTGCTATGGTGTTCGTGACGTTTCCATTCGTGATTCGAGCGGTTCAGCCCTTGCTGGAGGAGTTGGATCCATCCGAAGAGGAAGCAGCATATACAATGGGTGCCAAGGGAGCAAGGGTATTCTGGCAAGTTATTCTTCCATCTATGGCGCCTGGGATGATCAGTGGTGGGATGCTCGCATTTTCAAGGGCACTTGCGGAATTTGGTGCAGTGGTACTCGTCGCAGGTAATATTCCGGGCCGTACGCTTGTATCTTCTGTTTTTATTTTTGGTGAAGTTGAAAGTGATAATCCGGTCTCCGCCGCTGCGGTTTCTGTTATTCTCTTGACCTTATCCTTTCTCATTCTTTGGCTGATTAATATGCTGCAGATGCGGGGGAGACGCTCATGAGAAAACTATGGATTGCTCTTACTTATTTAGTGTTTTTTTTGCTGATTGCTGCTCCATTAGGAAAAATGGCTATGGGTGCTTTTAGTGAAGGATTTGGTGGTTTCTGGAATGCTCTGACTAGGCCCGAAGCGCTGCATGCGCTAATGATGACTGGGCTTGTTGTGATAGTAGTTACGTTATTAAATACATTGTTCGGTATTATGATGGCTCTGTATCTTGTTCGGGCGAACTGGATCGGCAAGCGTCTAAAAGGATTATTGAACAGTATTGTAGATTTGCCTTACGCAGTATCCCCTGTAATTGGAGGATTGATGATTGTCCTGTTGCTGGGTCCCGATAGTACCTTGGGGGCGATTTTTGAGGGGATTGGACTAAAGATCGTTTATGCGATTCCCGGAATGATCATTGCCACTTTATTTGTTACCTTTCCTTTAATGGTGCGCGAGGTGATGCCGGTGCTTCAGGAGATTGGTTCACAGCAGGAGGAAGCGGCTTCGACATTGGGCGCTCGTAGCTGGACTATTTTTTGGAAGGTAACTTGGCCTTCGATTCGTTGGGCGGTTGTGTATGGTGTCATTCTTACGGTGGCACGTTCACTTGGAGAGTTCGGTGCGGTGCTCGTGGTCTCGGGGAACATTATGAATAAAACCCAGACGGCGACAACTTTAGTCTATCAGGATGTTGAGAATTTTAATGTAACGGCTGCTGGAGGAATAGCGCTAGTTCTGGCTGCATTTTCCGCAGGTCTGCTGCTGTTGATGGAATGGACCAAGAGAAGAAAGGAAGTGCAGTAATATGCATGTAGAAGTGCGGGGGTTAAACAAGCATTTTGGAGATTTTCATGCGGTCAAGGACGTCAATTTCACCATTACAAAAGGTCACCTGATTGGATTGCTCGGCCCAAGTGGAGGCGGGAAAACCTCAATTCTACGTATGCTGGCGGGACTGGAGTCACCGGATACCGGAGAGATTATTTTTCATGGTCAAACGGTGAACAATCTTCCTCCTCAAGAACGTGGGATCGGCTTCGTCTTCCAGAACTATGCACTCTTCAAACATATGACTGTATTTGATAATATCGCTTTTGGTCTAAAGGTTAAAAAGGCTAACAAAACAGCCATCCGCGATCGTGTTATGGAACTTGTGGAGCTTACAGGGTTAAAAGGGTTCGAGAAACGTTATCCGCATCAGCTATCAGGGGGACAACGTCAGCGTGTGGCTTTTGCACGTGCGCTTGCGCCTGAACCACAGCTGCTGCTTTTAGATGAACCTTTTGCCGCTATTGATGCGAAGATCCGCCAGGAGCTGCGCGCTTGGCTGCGTGAACTGATTGAACGTGTAGGTATCACCTCTATTTTCGTAACCCATGACCAAGATGAAGCGATTGAAGTAGCGGATGAAATCATGATTATTAATCAAGGACGCTTGGAACAAAAGGGTACCCCGTGGGATATTTACAAGGAGCCTAAAACACCGTTCGTGGCAACATTTATCGGTGAATCTACGCTGATTGAGAACGCTTCTGAGGTTAAAGGCTTTACAGGTGCGGGGGACGGCAAGCCTACCAAAGCACTGATTCGTCCTGAATATATTGAAGTGGGTAACCTGCATGAGTTCAAGATGGCTTCTGCCACGGAAAAAGGTGTTGTGAAACATCTGCATTTCCGCGGAAGCGAATGGCTCGTTGAGGTTGAAGTAAATGGCCACAAGCTGGTCACCTACCGTTCGTTGGAGAAAGAAACCTTGCAGCCGGGTCAGGAAATTTCAGTACTGGTACATCGGGCTTATTTATTTAATGATGAGCGCAGCTGGATCCAGGAGAACAACCTGAAAGAAGATCCAATGCCGATTTTTATTTAAAAATAAATAAAATGATTTTCAATTTTTTTGATAGTAGCGAATGTGATGAGCTAGGATTAGAGGAACTGATGTGAAGGTAAGAAGTAATGAAGTGGAAGTTTGGAACTGTAGGAGCGGAGTGACCGCCTTTGTTTCCGGATTTAATCCGCTGAGAATATAAAATCAATAAATCTGGGAACAACAGCGGCCGAAAGTCCAAACATTCCACGTAATTACGGCAAATAACGAACGTTGGTTACTTGAATTTTAAGTTTCAGCCATAGAGCAACTTTCAAGGAAATATTAAAAATCATTACCTCGAAGGATGTGGGCCGCAATGAATGTCAAAAGGAGCAGACAACTGCACGGATGTTTTGCTGCCCTAATGCTGGCTATACTCACACTGACAGCAGTCGGTTGCGGGAATGAGAAGGCAGTTACGACGATGGCAGAGCCTTCGAAGCAAGGGGATGTTACGCTGGTAATTGGCGCATACAGTGTGGCTAAGGATGCAATGCAGGATATTTTGCCGTTATTTGCTGCGAAGTGGAAAGCGGATACGGGTCAGGATATTAGTTTTCAGGAGTCTTATGAGGCTTCAGGGACACAGGCACGAGCGATTGTAGGTGGATTTGAAGCGGATGTGACGCTGCTAGCCATGGAAGGTGATGTCGAGAAGCTAGTTAAGGCTGGACTCGTAGCGTCAACATGGAAAGAGCAGGGTGAACAAGGTATGGTGACACGTTCAGTAGTTGCTCTTGGTACCCGCGAGGGAAATCCCAAAGGCATTCGCGATTTTGCGGACTTAGCCAAGCCGGGGATTAAAGTGTTATATCCCAACCCTAAGACCTCTGGTGGTGCGCAATGGGATATCAACGCGATCTATGGGGCTGGTCTGAAGCTGTCAGAGGAGCAGGAGGGCGCAAAGGATCCAGCAGCAGCCAAAGCTTTTTTGGAAAGTATCCATGCCAATGTAGAGTCTCTGGATAAAAGTGGCCGCGCTTCTATGGCAGCCTTCGAGTATGGAGTGGGGGATGTAATTGTCACCTATGAGAACGAACTGCTGGCGCGGATTGCTCAGGGAGTCAAATACGAAGTTATTATTCCTAAAAATACAATTCTGATTGAGAATCCGGCGGCTGTTGTAGAGAAATATGCGGATGAGCATGGGACACGCATAGCATCAGAAGCACTGGTTGATTTTTTGATAACCCCACAGGCACAAGAGATCTTTGCAAAATATGGCTTTCGTCCCGTGGATAAACAAGTCTATGCTGAGCACAAAAGCGATTACCCTGATCCGGCGGGCCTCTTTGATATTAACTATTTAGGAGGCTGGGATGAGGTGCGAAGCTCACTTTATTCCAAGCGTGGAATTTGGTATCAGGTACTTGCCGGAATATAAGGTAGAGGTATAACAAAAGAGTCATCCCAGCAGTTCTTCTGTGGTGGGGATGGCTTTTTTTGGTGGGTCTCTTTAAGATAGAGAGAGGGTAATTTAGATTTATTACTTCGTTGAAGAGAACCTGAAGGAGAGATAACAGATGGATACGTTGGTGTTTTTGGGTACAGGGGATGCCATGGGGGTTCCTCGGGTATATTGCAGCTGTGAGACCTGTACAGAGGCAAGGGAACAGGGGGAAAATATTCGCCTGCGCTCTTCTGTACTTATAGATAATGGCAGTGACTTTTTAGTGATCGATTGTGGGCCTGACTGGCGGCGTCAGATGGAAGCGCAGGGAGTACGAAATATGCGCAGACTGCTGGTGACGCACGCTCATTTTGACCATATTGGTGGGCTGCCGGAATGGGCGGATGCCTGCCGCTGGATGGGATATAAAGGCCAGCTCTATGCCCCAGCAGAAGTGATTCCGATTATTGAGCGGCAATATCCATGGCTGCGCAATCAGATCGAGATGATTCCTTGTGATGAAGGCATAGAGCTAGACGGCTGGACAATAGATATCTGGAAAGTGAACCATGGCAAGAATGGATACTCGTATGCTTTTCGTCTGGAGAAGGAGGGCTATGTATGGGTGTATTGTCCAGATTCCATTTCTCTTGGAGCTGAAGAGACACGCCTGATGCATGGAGCTGACTTGCTGGTATTAGGTACAAGCTTCTATTACGAAGCAGCGGAGTTATCCACTCGTTCTGTATATGATATGACGGAAGCTGCGGAGCTGCTGCAAACTGTGAAGCCTCAAAAGGCAATCTATACCCATATGTCGCATGATGTGGATATGAGAAAATCATATATTTTACCGGAAAATGTTACGCTGGCCGAGACGGGGATGAGAATACCCTTAGGATCTTCAGATGAAATTTAGGTAAAAAGAAAACTCCCTTCATTTGCTGGAAGGGAGTTTTCTTGATCTTATTTAAACCTGTTATATTCCGCCTTGTTGAATCTGTTTAATTAACTCTTCAAGCCAATAAATGGAGTGGTCCGCTTTAGTTGAGATATTCACTAAATCAAAAAGGGACATCATTCGGGCAACTTCAGCCTGTTGATGTTCCTTTTGTGATTTCTATTGCATTCAGTATTCAGATCCCGATATATACTATATAATCAAAAAGCATATCGTATTATTTTTACATATTTAGAATAATTATCATCGCCAGAGGAGGAGTACGAAGTGGCTGACTCCAAGGATCCAATCCTGCTTGATTTTCCCGAGAGTTTTGAAACAGAGAGGCTGCTCATTCGTGCCCCTTTATGGGGAGATGGAGTTAGCATGAATGAGGCTATCCGTGAAAGTATAGATGAATTGAGACCTTGGATGGCTTTTGCTCAAGTAGTAATACCCACATTAGAAGAATCAGAGAAAGTTACTAGAGAAGGCAGACTGGAGTTTCTAAAAAGGTATAAGCTACATATGCGTATTTTTAGAAGGGATACGGAGGGTTTTATCGGCTGCATTAGCCTGCATCATCTAAACTGGGAACTCCGCAATTTTGAGATTGGTTATTGGATCCGGAGCGCCTGTGCAGGCAAAGGATATATGACAGAAGCCGTAAATGGAATCACCAATTTTGCCATACGGGAACTAGGGGTGAATCGTCTCGAAATCTTTTGTAGTGAACGAAACACCAAAAGTGCCGCGGTAGCCGAACGTGCGGGTTTTACACTGGAAGGGATGCTGCGCAGTGCGAGTCTTGGGTATGACGGGGAACGGCATGATAATAAGTTGTTCGCTAAGGTTAGAGGTATAGAATTTTAAGTGAGAGGGCTGGTTCTTTGAAGCAGAAAGGCGTTTTCTCAAGATTAAGTACATACATGTTAAGGCACAAGCTCTTATATACGATTTTATTATTTACGACTTTATTTGGGATTGTTCTGGATTTAACGATTGCTTGGCTGCTCTCAGTAATTACGGATGCTGCGGTTAGACTCGATGTGAAAGCTTTTAAAGGGCTGGTTATTTTCGGATTAATCTACTTATTAGTGAGTGCAATTAACGGTTTCATCGATCGATATTTCAAAAATAAAATCTCTGCCAAGATCAGAAATGAGCTGCGGTTGGATATGATGCGGCATGCTTTAGCTCTTCCTCAGTCTTATTTTGACCGTAATCATTCCGGGGATTTATTGTCCCGCTTTACTAATGATAATCAATCTGTTGGTAATGCTGCAGGCGAGGTAATGATTGATCTAATCCGTAACCCTTTACTAGCCCTCGCGGCTTTTGGTTATTTGCTCTATATTAACTGGTTACTGGCATTGATCTGTTTTGCAATGGGACCTTTGATGTTCCTTACGGGAAAAATCTTCGGTTCAGCGATGCGTGAGAACAGTGTGAAGATTCAGACTAATATGAGCAAGATTACTTCCTTTTTACATGACATTCTAGGCAGTAGTATGGTGTTTAAATCCTTTAGCATTGAACGCAGACTAATGAAGCAATATCAGGAGCATAGTGAGAATATTACTTCTGAAGAATTAAAACGGGGAAGAATTGAGGGAGCTACTGGCTCGTTCTCCTCTTTTTTGGGAAACTTTACGTTTCTTCTGGCGCTGGTCGTGGCTGGTTATTTTGTGGCAAAAGGATCACTTGAGGTCGGTGCGATGATTGCTTTCATCCAGCTCATGAATTATTTAGTAATGCCGTTCTCGTCATTGCCGGGACTGATCAATTCGATGCAGCAATCACTTGGGGCGGCGGGACGGATCTTTGAGGTGTTGGATAGCCCGGTGGAGGTTGAGACCCTTCCAGAAGTGGAGACTAAGCAACCAGAATTTGAGAGTATGGTTATGTCGTCGATCTCTTTCTCGTATCCGGGAGCAGAGAGACAAAGTATAAACAAGATTAGCTTAGAGCTTCAAAAGGGAACACAGATGGCGGTTGTGGGACCGAGTGGTGGAGGTAAATCTACGCTTTTTAAACTATTGCTGGGATTGTATGAACCCGATGAAGGCGAAGTAATAATCAATGGGCAGCGGATCAACGAGATGAGTCTGGCTAAGCTTAGAAGTTATTTTTCCTATGTGCCGCAAGAGGCAGGTCTTTATACGGGAAGCATTCGTGATAATATCCGGAATGGAAATCCAGAGGCGGATGAGCAAGAAATTCTGGAAGCTTTGCGAAAAGCGAATGCCTATGATTTTGTAATGGAATTGCCTGAGGGACTGGATACTGATATTGGTGAGGAAGGCTCACGACTGTCCGGGGGACAACGTCAGCGGCTTTCCATTGCAAGAGCAATTCTGAGAAACGCTCCTATTCTGCTGTTGGATGAAGCTACTGCTGCACTTGACAATGAATCAGAAAAACTGGTGCAGCAGGCCATTCGTAAACTAATGGGAGACAAAACTACACTCGTTATCGCGCACCGTTTATCTACGATTCAGAACGCTGATATCATTCTCGTGATGGAGAATGGTGAAATTGTGGAGAGTGGAATGCATGATGTACTGCTTGCTGCCGGAGGAAGATATAATGATCTGTACTATTCTCAGCTAGAGCAGGAAGAAGAGAGTGGAATGGGACCCGAGAAAGTGGAATTAGCTTCTACAGGAGTTTGAGTTTTGGAATAAAAAAGGGTGTAGCAACGTCATGAAATATGGCGTTGCTGCACCCTTTTGCTTAAGGAAATTTAGTTTACTTTATTAAGAATGAATTTATCAATCGCATATTTCACGCCATCGTCATTGTTGCTTAAGGTCACGAAATCAGCAATTTCTTTCAGAGCAGGAATAGCATTCTCCATAGCGACGCCAAGTCCGGCAGCTTCAAGCATCTCATGGTCGTTCCAAGAATCGCCTACAGCGATGGTCTCGGAAAGATCACAGCCGTAATGTTTGGCTAGGAATTCAAGTGCAATGCCCTTGGTTCCTTCATGATGCATGATTTCCAGAAAGTGTGGTTTGGATTTGGTAATATGCACGGAATCACCAAGCAATTCATGCAGGATTGGAGCCAGTTCATCCAAGAAATCAGGATCATCGATAATTAGCATTTTTGGTGTTTTTTGCGGGACAAGCTTTTCCCAGTCAGGCTCAATAAAATATTGCGTTTTATTCAAGTCCGTATAGTCTTTGATCTTTTGGTTGTCTTCACGGGCATATAGCTTGTCGTCAATGTAAGTTTGCAGATGCAGATTATGCTCCACGCAGTAAGTGAACAGCTTGCGGACTGCATCTTGCGGGACGTAACGCTCATACAGTACTTTTTCATCGAGCAAGTTCTTAACGAGTGCACCCTGGTAAGTAATGATAGGTACGTTTAGTCCAGTTTGACGGGCAATGGCTTGAGCGGAAGCGTAAGCACGGCCTGTAGCAAGGGTTACAACAACACCTGCGGCAACTGCCTCTTCAAGCGCAGTTTGGGTAGCGGGTGTTACTTCCTTGTCATCATTAATCAGAGTGTCATCAATATCAATCGCGATCAATTTGTACATTTGTCTCTCTCCTTATCTCTTTCTAAATAGATGTAATTTGGAAAAATAACTCTTCTTATGTTGATTCTGACCCGGTTCCGGGCTCAGCTCTGCCATAAGCATAGCCCCCAGAATACAACCACAACCGAGCAGAGCGGACAACCCGAGTGTTTCCCCGCCAAAGGCTAAACCCGTCAGAACGGCAAATACCGGTTCTGTGGCATAAATAATGGCTACCCGCGATGGGGTAGTATATTTCTGACAGGCGGTTTGAATCCAGAAGGCAAAAGCGCTGGTTGGCCCAATGGAGATCAGCAGAGCCCAAAGCACATCTGGGTCCTTAATCAGCTCCCCGCTGTGGGCGAGCGGTGTTGCCCCTTCAAAAATAAGCGAGGCAGCAATACTGAACAGCCCAACGAAAGCAAGCTGCAGAGTAGCTAGCGGCAACGCCGGATAATGAGGTGCATAAACGCCAGTATAGGCTACCTGTAACGCAAAAGCTATGGCACATAGAAGAATCAAGGCATCGCCTTTATTCAAGGATAATGCAGAGCCCGTGAACGTCAACAGATAAAGCCCGATTGCGGCGAGTGCTGCACTGAACCAAGTGTATCGTGAAATCGCATGCTTCAATAGGGCTAGAGACAGAAAGGGAACTAGGACAACTGATAGCCCGGTAATAAAGCCGGTATTAGAGGTTGTTGTATATAGAAGTCCCATAGTCTGAAAGCCATAGCCCAAAAACAAAAAAAGGCCAAGCAGCAGAGAATCGCGTACCATGCGGAAACTTAGCTGTTTCCAATCCTTGCGGTAAAAAATAACTGTGATTAGAGCCAGCAACAGGGCAGCGCCCATAAAGCGGATGCTATTAAACGCGAGTGGTGGCAGCACCTTGACAGCATTTTGTACAATCAGAAAGGTACATCCCCACATCATCGCCACCAATAGCAGGCTAAAATCGGCTATACGGGAACGCTTCACTACTTAGGTCATCCTTTCTTCAGCAGCTGCCGTCTCTATGTAGACGACAAGGTCAAGTTGTCCAAATTGTATCGTATATTCATGGGGAGGACAAGATAGAAATCGCGCAAAGGCTTATATACTAAGCGATTTCAGCGTTTTATGTAGACAAAAAAACCGGGTCTTGATATACTTCGATAACCGCACATTTGTTCTTGTTTTTGCATCTTAGAAAGGAGCGGTTTCACTATGATGGGCAGATCCCATTTAATTATCAGCACCGGGGTTACCCTATCTGTTATGAGTTTGATGGCCCATGAGATTACAATCCCGGTTATTGCCGTCGCCGCATTAAGCTCGCTCCTGCCAGACATTGATGAACCGAATTCGTTACTGGTACGCAAGGCGATTCCTGACTTTCTGCTCAGGATACTACAGGTTGCTTTGATAGGAGCAGCGATTTATCTTTATTTTGCAGGAATCGTTGAAAGCCCGTGGAATATTGTACTGGCCCTACTTGTGGGGAGTGTAACTTTCCTGCCGGGAAGAAAGCTGCGGCATCTGGTGATGGTACTAATCGCTACTGCGGTATTTGCATACGGAGGGGCGTATGATCCTTGGAACTACATAGTAGCTTGTATACTCGTAGTTACATCACTTGTCCCGCATCGTGGATTGACTCATACCTTATATGCTGTTGCAGGCTGGAGCACTTTATTGTATTTTGCTTCATCGGGTATACAGGATGGTGGTAGTCTATGGATAGCAGGCGGCATGTCTTATGCGCTTCATCTATTGGCCGACTCTCTCACCCAAAGGGGAATTACGCCCCTGCCGCCCATTCCATTTAAGCTGCGTCTAAAGCTAATGAGTACAGGCACGAAAAAAGGTGGAGCTGTAGAGAATGTTTTTATCCTGCTCACACTCGCCCTAGTTGTATATGTATTTATACTTTCTCCTTGAGATTTACGGATATGAAGCACATAATGAATTACCGCTAGAACACACAGGAGGCGGCTGTTATGCGGGGGGATTCCTTAGTGAAGTGGTTTGGAAGATTGCAGATTCGTAATAAAATAATCCTTATTTTTATACCGTTGATCATTTTTCCATTGCTTGCTTTAGGCTTGCTCTCAGGGCAGATGTTCAGCCGTTCGATGATCGAAAAGGCTAAGTACAATTTTAAAGATGAATCCAAGCTCATCATGCAGCAAATAGATACGATTGTAAAAAATACGGAGAGTAGTGCCAACATTATAACTACCGACATCCATCGGATGTATGCTGAACGTCCGTTGTTATCCTCGACAGTGGAGCAGACGCGGTTTCGCAATTTAATGCAGAGCCAGCTTTCTATCGATCTGATTATTTTTCCGGATGTCGACTCTGCTGTATTTGTGGATACGGAAGGGCAGATATATTCCTCTTACGCCTACGGTAATCCTAACGAGCAGAAGGTATTCACCAGCGATATGCTGGAGAAGGCTAAAGAAAAAGGCAGCTACGGAGTTAACCGTTGGCTTCCCATGGAGCAGAGAGATTATCTGGTTAGTGATCCGGCAGTTCCGGTGCTCACACTGAGTAAAGTCGTGTACAATCTTAAAACGGGCAACCTAATAGGTACATTATTTGTGAACGTAAAAGAAGATGCTCTCTCTGCTTTTCTGGAAACCGCTAGAGAAACCTCTTCGGACAAGAAATATTTTATAGTAGACGGAACGCAAAGGACCGTGTCTACCCCTGATAAATCAAAGCTTCTACTGAAGCCTGAGGACAGACTCAACGGCAGTCTTAGGAAGACGGGAAGCTCTGTCTCGGAAATTATCGGCAAGGGGAGCGGGCGAGAGCTGGTCACTGTGACGTATTATGATAAGCTGAATTGGAAGCTTGTGAATACGATTTCGCTGCAGAAGTTAACTGCGGATATTCACCGTAATATAACGTTAACTATATTCGTGGGAATAGGATGCCTGTTACTGTCTCTGCTGCTTGCAGGAAAGCTGTCACAGATTATCGTAAATCCGCTTCTTCAAGTGACGAAGGCGATGCGTAAAGTAAGGGAAGGCGATCTGAATGTCACCTCACCAGTGACTACAGAGGATGAGACTGGGCTAATCTCCACCGTATTCAATTCCATGGTTGGTCGTATTCAGGAGCTGATGCGGACGATTACAAACGAACAAGTCCGGAAACGTGAATATGAACTAGCTCTGATCCATGCCCAGATTAAACCCCATTTTCTGTACAACACACTGGATACGATTTATGTACTCAACGATTTGGAGCTTAATGAAGCAGCTCGGGATACGACCAAGGCACTGGCAGATTTCTATCGGGTTGTTCTTAGCAAAGGGAACGAGGTTATTCCACTGTCCGAGGAAGTATCAAACGCAGCTGATTATTTGGCTATTATGCAGGTTCGCAACCCCGACGTATTACGTTACGAGATTAATATCCCGAAATTTCTCGAAGGAGTCAAGGTACCCAAATTGTCCCTGCAGCCGCTCATCGAGAATGCAATCTACCATGGATTAAAAACAAAGGGCAGTCAGGGGCTAATCTCAATAGAGGCTTATACACACGGAAGAGAAGTTATCATTACCGTGGAGGATAACGGTGTTGGCATGTCCGGGGAGCAGGTGTCGCGGATTGTAGAATACCGCTCACGAGAAGGAAAACCGGCATCCATTGGCATTTACAGCGTTCATGAACGGATTAAGCTGTATTTTGGAGAACCATATGGCCTATCGGTAGAAAGTAAACTGGGAAAAGGTACTGTTATGAAAATGACGATTCCCGGTACGGAAGCGCAGGGGGGCAGCGTAGATGTATAAAGTGATGGTTGTAGATGACGAGCCGCTGTTTCGTTATTATATGCGGACCAAGCTGGATTGGAGTAAATATGATTTCAGTGTCTGTGGTGAAGCGTCAAATGGCAGAGAAGCGCTGGAAGAAGCGGAACGGACGAAACCAGATTTGGCTTTAGTGGACATTAGTATGCCCTATATGGACGGTATGGAGCTGGTTACCCGGTTACAGGCCAATGCTCCTGATATGCTTATTGTTTTTGTAACAGGGCACAATGAATTTGATTATGCACAAAAAGCGATTCGCTTAGGTGTACAAGATTATTTATTGAAACCGTTTAACCAGCAAGAGTTTAACGAGATGATGATCAAGGTGAAGCAGCGCCTTCAGTCACATAAAATAGGTGCACGCAAAGCTGGGAAGCCGGAAATAATTGCAGAAGGAACGGCTTCCAATAAGCTCTTTCCACTCCAAATGGACGAGCAGAATTCCTCTGAAGGGATAGAGGAGTTCTCCTTTCCATCCAAAGAAATCACTCATCTTGGAATTCAGGATGCCATGCTGATGGCGTTAAAGATGGGGGATGGCGATGCAGCGGCGAAGGACATAAGCAAATTAATTGAGATTCTACGACGCCAGAGAGGGGGAGGCAGCTATTCCTTTACTCTATTAATGAGTATAGTATCCCTTTGCCTTGCCTATGCTGGAGAAAGAGGGATCAATCCGGAAAGTCTCTGGAAACCAGCAGGTTCACCGGAGCAGCGGCTACGGGAGATGGATAACTGGGATGAGACTGAAAGCTGGATAAAAGGCTTGTACAGTAAAGTCATTGATCAAGGTCGTGAGCACCGCCCCTCTAAGTCGTACAATTTATTCATTGCCGCCAAAGAGTACATCCGGGAGCATTATTCCGATTGTGAGCTGACAGTTGACCAGGTGGCGAATGGCGTTTATGTAGATACCAGCTATTTACGGAAGGTTTTTCGAAAAGAAGGTGGAATCTCTGTACTTGATTTCATTACCTATACTCGTATGAAGCAGGCCAAGGAACTGCTTGCTGGAGGAAATGTGAGACTGTCTGAAATCGCCGGTAAAGTGGGCTATAATGACCCGAATTATTTCAGTAAATGCTTTAAAAAACACTATGGCATGCCGCCGTCTGAATTTGAGCAGCTGGCTGCCCGTTCCCGCCATATTGGCGTTAATAATGAAATTTAATAAACATATTTGGTGGCGGCTCTCTGGTGAGGCCGCTTTCATTTTGTCCTGTTTATTACCGATTGTGCCCGATATGGCTCTTTTTGGGTCTTCAAGGCTCAAATATAATAGAAACAGGACGATGAAAACGCTAACAAATAGCGGATTCAACTAGCTCCACTAAATAGAGCATCAGAAAGGGGATTCATTATGAGCAACAAGTTATTCAGAACACTGGGGGTTGCAACCGTTTTATCCTTAGCTTTCTCACTTACAGCCTGTGGTGGTAACAATGCCGGAAACGGTGGTTCAACCTCTGAAGGTTCCAATACGACCGCTGGGAATACCGATAAGAAAATTCAAATAAAAATTTATGCACAGCATTTTGACGAAGATACTTCAAAGCCATTTGATTATGCCGTAGAGGAATTAAAAAAGGAAATGCCGGAGGTGGAGATTGTACTGGATGAGGCTGTTCAAGATGGCTACCAGAAGCTGAAAACATATGCCGCAACTGGGAACATGCCGGATATTTATGAAACAGACTGGCCTACGCTGCAAACCTTCGCCAAATCTAAAAATGTCGAGCTGCTTGATGAATACCAAGCCACCAAAGATTTCAAAGCGAATCTAAACACAGGGAATGAGTCCCGTCTAATTGCCCCAGACGGTCATGTATACGCATTCCCATATACGGGAATTGAATTCCAAATGTTGTTTTACAACAAGGATATCTTTAAAGAGGTAGGCATCGAGATGCCGATCAAGACGATCGATCAGCTGGCTGAAGCGGCTAAGAAGCTTTCTACAGCAGGGTATACACCGCTCTCAATTTTCGCGAAGGAGAAATGGATCACTACTTCTTTTTATAGCGGACTTGTGACTCGTGAGGAGACGAAAGGGTTTGGCCCACTTGAAACGAAGGGAACGACAACATTGCCTTCGCCTTATGTAACAGCAGCAGAACAAATGAAGAAGCTGGAAGAAGCAGGCTTGTTCGACGTCAATGCTACGAATACCAATTATGATCAAGCTTCATCTTTGTTCTACCAAGGAAAAGCTGGCATGTTCGTCAACGGTCAGTGGGAAATCTACAGCAGTGCTGAGAAGCTTGGGGATAAAGTGGATTGGATGTACTGGCCAGCTAAGGACGAAGCGACTTATGAGAACAACAAAATGTACATTAACGGTGCAGGAGGTCCTGGTGGCTTTGCCGTTTCTCCAAGCAGCAAGAATGTAGAGACTGCAGTGAAAGTAGCTAGTTTCATCGCACAAAAATATAGCGAATACAAATATACACAGCTGGGTAGCCCGATCGTAGCGACTAAAGTGGATAAAGAAATGACCGGTGAAGTGCCTGCCATGATGAAAAGAATCGCTGAAGAAGTGCTGCCAAACGTGAAGGGGTACGCCAATGCGGTAAGCAGTGTTCAAATTAAAAATGCACTGGACGACAATACACAAAATATGTTGATCGAAGGATTCTCGGCTAAGCAGTTCACGGATAACATGAACCGAGTGCTGAACAAAGAAAATAAATAATTAGAGAAATAAAATAAATAAAAATTGGTCCATGCCCTGCAGCTCACCCGGATCGAGCCCTTATATCGGGTGAGCAGCTTGGCAAGGAAGGAGTGGAATCTTACCGCATGCATAAATACTTAGGTAATAAGAAAGCCATAATGCTGTTTCTGCTTCCCGCTCTGTTGATTTATAGCGTAGTGATTATCTATCCAGTGCTTCAATCCTTTTATCGTAGCTTTTTCGAGTGGGACGGGCTCAGTACGGCTACTTTTAACGGATTGTCCAACTATGTAGAGATGTTTGATGATCCATTGCTTTTGACATCCCTTCGTAACGGCCTTATTTTTGCACTGGTACTCGCTGTATTTCAGATCGGATTGGGAACCATTCTTGCGCTTGCCTGTGCCGATCCGCGAATCAAAGGGCGTAAGTTGTTGAAAACAGCTTATTTTATTCCCGTAGTTCTGTCGGTTACGGTTGTTTGTCAGCTATGGATTGCCATCTACGATCCGAATAACGGATTGATCAATAGGCTTTTTGAAATTTTGCATATTCCTTATCAACAAAACTGGCTTACTTCTCCAACCACATCCATAATTGCGATTGCCTTTGTTAATGCCTGGCAGTTCATGGGTTACCAGTTCAGTCTTTTATATGCGGGGGTTAAATCTGTCCCTGAGCAGTACATGGAAGCTGCCACGATTGACGGTTGCTCCAAATGGATGGCGCATCGTAAGGTGACAATTCCAATGATGAAGGAGACGTTCAAATTCTGTCTGATCATTGCCATTACTTCAGGAATCGGTGCTTTTGTACAAATGTTGATTATGACTAACGGCGGACCGGGAACGAGTAACTATACGCTTACCTTTATGATTTATCGTTATGCATTCTTGGAAAGCAACTACGGCTATGCCTGTGCGGTATCGGTTGTGCTTGTCCTTCTGTCGCTTCTGGCCACCATTATTATCAACAAGACATTTGACCGAAATGAAGCATAAGGCAGTACGCCGGAAAGGAAAAGGAACGTTATGAAAAAAGTGAGAGCATTGCTCATACAGCTTCCCTTATGGATTTATTTTATCATTTCCATCTATCCGCTATTATGGATGATTTCTTATTCTCTGAAAAATAATGATGAGATTTTTGTCACCAACCCTTTCGGATTTCCGACTAATTTCCGGATTGAAAACTATGTGGCCGCTTGGTCACAGTTCAATATACCGCGATATTTTACGAATAGCTTGGTAGTCTCTACGATTTCAACGCTACTTATTATCATATTATCGCTGATGTTCTCATTCGCAATTTCCCGGCTGCGGTGGAGATTCCGTGAAGGGGTCAGATTGTATATGACGATCGGAATGTTCATGCCGCTGCAGGTAATTATGATTCCACTTGCCATACTCGTACGGGATTTACATCTGACTAATACCTACGGTGGGCTGATTGTTCCTTATGTCGCCATTGGATTGCCGTTCTCTTGTCTGGTATTCTACGGCTTTATGAAGGGTATCCCTGGGGAGCTGGAGGAATCCGCTTGTATGGACGGCGCGAATGTATACCGGATGTTTCTGCAGATTATTGTGCCGGTTGTAACGCCAGCTGTCGCAACAGTAGCCATTTTTCAATTTCTGAACAACTGGAATGAATTTTTGCTGGCTTATATTCTGATCTCTGATGAGGGGATGAAAACACTGCCGCTGGGTCTATTGTTCTTCCAAGGCCAATACAGCACAGACTGGGGTGGCATGGGGGCGGTTATGACGATGGCGAGTCTGCCAATGGTTATTGTCTATTTGTTCTTTAGTGAGCAGGTGGAACGGGCAATGACAGTTGGATCTGCTGTAAAAGGATAAAGCGAAGAGTATTAATTCATGCAAAAGAGGACTTCTGGCGAATGCGCAGGAGTCCTCTTTTTGATTCAAATCATGACCAGTGAATTCATCCTATTCCTCTAGGAAGACCAATCCGATAAAATCCTCCGGCTCAATACGACCGAAATAATGCTTCAAATCGAGATCAGCTAATGCTTCTCTAACCTCAGCCTCGTCATAACGTTTGCCACGAAGTGCATTTTCAACATCTACTACGTCACCGACTCCGAAGAAGTCACCATAGATTTTGATGTCTTTAATGAGGGAATCTTCAATATCCATCCGAATATCAATAATTCCGGCAGGGAATTTGCGCGTGTGCTTAACGTTGCTTTTTGGTGACAGACCGTAGTTCCAGTCCCAGTTCTGGTAGTGCTCCTTGGAGATCTCGTTAATTTTGTCCCAGTCGGCTTGTTGCAGCTTGTACTGAGGAACCTCAGAAGAATCCATGCCAAAGATCGAACGCAGCAGGCCGGCGCGGAACTCCTCGATCGTCATATCTGTACCCAGCAGCTCTTTGATATTCGCTACACGACTGCGTACGGATTTGGTGCTCTTTGATTTAAACTTCTCTGGATTCACTTTTAGAGAGGCTTGTACATCATCTAAATTAAGATTGAACATCAAGGTACCATGGCTGAACATACGTCCGCGTGTGGAGAACTGAGCGTTACCGGAAATCTTTTGCTCACCAACTTGCAGATCATTCCTTCCGCTTAGCTCGGCGTTAACGCCCATGCTTTGCAGGTAATCGATGACCGGTTGGGTGAATTTCAAAAAGTTATGAAAGGATTGGCCGTCATCCTTGGTAATAAAGCTGAAGTTCAAATTTCCAAGATCGTGATAAACAGCTCCACCGCCGGATAGACGACGTACGACCTGAATATTATTATCTTTTACATACTCTTGGTTAATTTCTTCGATAGTATTCTGATGTTTCCCGATGATGATGGATGGGCTGTTGATATAAAAAAGCAGGTAACTCTCGTCCATCGGCAAGTGCTTCAGCGCATATTCCTCAATCGCCAAATTGATGGATGCGTCAGTAATCCCTGTGTTATCAATAAAAAGCATAGTGAATTCCTCCGTCGCAGCAAAATTGATTACAACCTTCATTTTAAACCAAAAGCGGTTTTTTAACAAAAGAGATCACATCTTTGAGATTCATGTCGGTTTGGGGGAAGCAGGGGATTTAGCTGGTTCCTTCTGCGAAAGCATTGACGTTCTTCCGGCAAAGAGTCAATAATGGTGGCAATGACATACATATCGTGCTAGAGAAAGTAGATAGAGGGAGTGTAATTATGCTTGAAAAATATGGACATGGCGGTGATTTGCTGACGGCAGCGGAGCTCTATGGAGAAGCTGGGGGCACATTTCTCGACTATAGTGCCAACATCAATCCACTCGGTCCTCCACCGGAAGTTTTGGAGCTGCTTAGAACAGCACTGTCAACGGTGGTTACATATCCGGACCCTGGACACCGACGCTTTAAACAACTACTGGCGGAAAATCTTGGCGTAGATAGTGGCTGGTTAACCGTGGGTAACGGAGCAGCGGAATCTATGGCTTTGCTGCTGTTGGCGATAGCTCCGCAAAAGGTTGGCATCGTGGAACCTTGTTTCTCTGAGTATAGGCAGCTTTCCGGGCAATTTGGTGCTGAAGTATTGTCGGTCCAGGGGACTAGGGAACAGCATTTTCGCGCTGGAGTGGAGGAGATTGCCGGGCTGCTGGAACAGGTGGAGCTGTTATTTCTCGGACAGCCGAATAATCCCAATGGAGTTCAGTATGCTGTGGAGGAACTGCGCTTGTTAGCGCAGAAGGCTGAAAGCTGCGGGACTTATTTGGCTGTGGATGAAGCTTTTATTGACTTTATCCCGGAGTCAGAGCGAAATACACTCCTGCCGGAGCTGGAGCAGTTTCCGCATACGGTTCTGGTGCGGTCGATGACGAAGTTTTATGCGATTCCCGGACTGCGTCTCGGGTTTGCGATTTCGCATCCGAAGCTGGCGAAGGCGATGAGCGGAAAGCAGGTCACCTGGAGTGTGAACGGCTTGGCGCTGCTGGCAGGGGAAGCCTGCCTTACAAGCGGACGTGACTATGAACAGCGCACGCGTGAGCTTATTGCAGCAGAACGCGAAACGCTGCGGCAGGGTCTAGTGCAGCTGGGTTGCGATGTCCCACCGGGAGAAGCCAATTTTCTGCTCTGTGGCTTGCCGTCACCGTGGAGTGCGGCTGAGCTGCAGACTAGGCTTGGCCGCGTAGGTATACTTGTGCGCAGCTGCGCTATGTATGCAGGGTTAGGTTCAGGGCATATTCGAGTTGCTGTTAAGGGACATGAGGATAATGCCCGCCTTTTGCTGCAGATGGCGGAGATTCTAGCGACTAAGTGACAGGTGCACGTATTCCTTAATGATGTGCGGAGGGAGCTGACAGCGCTATTGGCGGGGCATCCTTTCGAGGATGGTTGTAAGTATTCAATGAAAGAAATGAGCGGTGAAAGGAGCGGGATCGGCTATGGTGGAAGTGAAGATTCCATTTAATCTTGCAGGGGGAATCAGGGAGTATCATCCGGCCGTCTGGCCAGGGCTTGCTCTGCAGTGGAAGGATAAGCATCTGCTGCTGGAGCTGCCAGCAGCAGCGGATGGTTTATCGAGCGCGTTCTACGGCGGAGGAATGAACCGGCTGCAGCGGGCGGTTAATTTATATGTAGATCGCAATTACGAATGTAGTGATCCTGTCCAGGATATGGAGAATAAGCTGCGCGATTGGGGTTATCCTTTATCCGGCTGTGCCGGTCTGATGACGGCTGTACCGCTAGAGCATGCAGCGGTAGCTGAAGAGGACACGGGTTCAGCGGGGATTTTTGTTTGCGTTACAGCCGCCGCAGGAAATGCTGCGCGCTCAGGCGTGGAACGCAATGTATTGGCTGTGTATCGGCCGGGTACGATTAACATCATGCTCTGCATTGATGGCCGCCTGACACCGGCGGCCATGGTCAATGCTGTGCAGACAGCTGTCGAAGCCAAAGCTGCTGCGCTGGCAGATCTCGGGATTACCGATCCGGAGAATGGCCTAATCGCAACCGGCACAACTACGGATGCTATTGTACTCGCTGTGAGCCAAAGCGGGAGATACAGCGCCGAGCATGTCTACGCCGGAACAGCAACCGATCTCGGAGGCGCTATCGGCCGGCTTATATATAGCGCTGTGACGGGCAGCCTGCTGTCGGTGCAGGCAAGGAAGGACAGCTAATGACAATGGATAGCTGGAGAAGTAGAAGATTGTTCAGAGGTGATTGCCTGTGACAATCGCTTTGGTGTTGCTTGCGGCTTATGTGATTGACCGGATCGTAGGTGATCCGCGTAACCTGCCTCATCCCGTAATTGGTATGGGCAAAGCAATTACGGCTCTGGAGTGGGCGATCCGTCGTTTATGGTCCCGCCCGCAAAGCCTGCGCAGAGCTGGGGTGTTACTTCCGCTATGTGTGGCGGGCGGTGCTTGGGCACTGACAGCCATCCTGCTATGGCTGCTGTCATATATCTCACCTTGGCTCGTCTGGATAGCCGAGGTTTGGTTGATTTCAACCACGATTGCCTCCAAGGGACTAAAAGATGCAGGAATGGCGGTGTACGTGGAATTGCAGAAGGGCGATCTCCCTGCTGCCCGCAAGGCTTTGGGGATGATCGTGGGACGTGATACGACTTCGCTAGACGCCCCTGAAATTGTCCGTGGAACGGTGGAGACCGTAGCAGAGAATATTGTCGATGCGATTATTTCTCCACTTTTCTACGCGCTGATTGGCGGTGCGCCGCTTGCTATGGCTTATCGGGCGGTCAATACACTCGATTCAATGGTTGGTTATAAGAACGATAAATACCGTGATCTCGGCTGGGCATCTGCCCGGCTCGATGATGTTGCTAACTTCATCCCGGCACGGATTACGGCATTACTTTTGGCTCTATGTGCAGGGATGCTTCGTCTGGATTGGCGTAGTTGCCTGCAAATGGTGAAGCGGGATGCACATCTACATCCAAGCCCTAACAGCGGTTATCCAGAATCAGCTGTGGCTGGCGCACTTGGCATCCGACTCGGAGGCGAAAATGTGTATCATGGCGTCGCTTCTTTTCGGGCTTATATGGGTGATCCGGTACGTACGATGGAACCAAATGATATTATCCAGACCTCGCGGATGATGATGCTCTGCTCTTCAATATTTGTAGGTCTATGCGCGGTTGCGGCATGGATATGGATTGGAGGCTGAGCGTCGGTATGGCAATTCCCTCTATAGAGCTTGAGCTAGTGCTTATCCGACACGGGCAGACGAAATGGAATGTTGAGCATCGTTACCTGGGACATACGGATCTTCCATTGCTTCCTGACGCAAGTGAGCGGCTATCCCAACTTCAGCAGCAGATCTGCATGCAGGCTGAGTTATCAGGTGGTTTTTGGCGTGTGTTCTGTAGCGATTTGCTAAGATGTCAGGAGACCTTGGCTTTCGTAGCACCTTCACTAGAGCAGGACGCTATTTACGATCAGCGGCTTCGTGAAATGAACTTCGGAGCTTGGGAAGGCTGCACCTATGAGCAGTTGAAAGATAACTCTCTATATAGACATTGGATTGATGATCCTTCAAAGGTTACACCGCCAGAAGGAGAATCGTGGACAGAATTCGATGCACGGTTGCGTAGTTTCCTGTTAGATCTAGGTCAAGCTGCTATGGCTGCATTTGGATGCTGTGCTATCAAGGAGAAAAAAAGTGAGGTTACATCGAATAGAGTAATGGTAGTGACGCATGGGGGGGTAATCAGGAATTTACTTGCACAGTTAGTTCCTGACCTCACATTCTACAGTGCAGTGGCTCCTTCTCCAGGGAATGTAATGGTACTAAAAATACTCTGGCAGCATGGACAATGGTCAGCTGATAAAGCTGATATTGTGGAAAAAGGATGATTACATGAAAAAAGGGTTCCACATCATTAGGAAAACCTAATAGGTGGAACCCTTTATGTTTGAACTATCGTTTGCTGTCAGCAGAATAACGTGGTTAATTAGAGGTTAGGTAACCATTCCGTATAGGTATCTGCACGTGATTGTAATTCATTATACAGCATGCTGGCATGGTAACCGTCGCACACAGCATGGTGGAATTGCCCCGAGATGGGTAATAGTATTTTTTTGTCTTGCTGAAAATATTTCCCTATCGTAAAGATGGGAAGTAGGTAGGTTCCCTCGTTATACACGTTCAGGTTAAAGCTCGTGAAGCTGACCCACGGAATGCTGGAAATAGGGAAGGTGTTCGATGGTTCGTTTGCTTTAGCGATAAATTGTTTCACACTTCCGTACATTTTCATATCATCGAGATAACGGTTATAGAAATCATTAAACTGTTCACCGTACGAAGTCCAGATGCTTGAGAAAGTTTTATCATCATCATGGAAAATTGTAAAACTAGGTGACAAGCTATCCCAATAACCTAATCTACCTTCAGAATCAAAACATGTGCGGAATTCACTATGACGGTTCACCACCGTAGTTATCATGTGGATTAGTGCTGGGTACAGCTTAATTCCCTTATGCTTAAGCTCTGACAGTAGAAGGGTGATATCAATATTTACGGTCATGCTATAGGTGCATCTGACATTGTTTAAATAATGTTCAAAATAGGGTTTTCTACTCCAGTTATCAATGACAATCGGGTTAAAAATCATTTATTATGACCTCCTAAAATTATTTCGTTTTTCATTTTAGGAGGTCTGCTGGACTGATTTCACCATATCCTTATCACTATCCCTTGAGAAAGTATTTTGTAACGATGAGTATACCATCAATTGGAAGGGAGATGCATTTATAATGCTGAGCGAAAAGTTAGTTATTGAAAAATTGCTTCAGCAAAAGCGTACGAGTGTTGCTTCCATCGTAGTGATGATGTGCGGTGTAGCGGGGTCGGGTAAAACAACTTTTGCTAAAAAGCTGGAGAAAGAGGGATTCGCCAGACTTTCGATAGATGAAGATATTTGGGCCACGCACGGCCGTTTCGGGGTGGATTATCCAGAGCAGAATTATGAGTTCTATAAAGAAGAGTCGGAGATAAAACTGCGGGGGGAGCTGGTGAATCTGCTTCAGGCAAAACATCATGTTGTCATCGATTTCAGCTTCTGGCAACGTCAGAGACGGAACGATTACAAGCAACTTATTGAGGATTATGCTGGCGTGTGGGAACTGATTCACTTAAAGGTTCAGCCGGATGAATTACGTCAGAGACTGCTTATCCGGAGTGAACGTTTTGACGCCAATGCCGCATTTCCGATTACTGAGGACATATTAACCCGGTTTTTAAATGGTTTTGAGATCCCTGCTGGAGAAGGGGAGCTTGTGATCGAAGCATAGATCTGTAACTTGATTTTTGGGCATTTGTCCCCTCATAGAACCACAGCCGGATTAAAATCCCATGGCTGTGGTTCTTTTTTTAAGCGAGTGATTGTGCCATGATAGTCATGGGGGCGATTGAGAGATGTTTAAGGATTTTAAGCTCATAGCCGGACGGCCGGTGTATATACAAATTAAAGACTATATGAAGCACTTAATCATAAAAGGCGGTCTGCAAGGCAATCAAAAGCTGCCCTCCACACGAGAGCTCAGCACATTGCTTAAGGTTAGCCGCAACTCCGTAATCTCTGCTTATGCAGGGCTTGAGGATGATGGCTTTGCTTATGCCGTGCAAGGGCAAGGAAGTTATGTTGCAGCTACGCCGCCCGGCAGTGAAACGATCTCTTCCTGGACGATGGACTGGAAGTCACGTCTCAATGATCGCGCGGTGCTGGCGGAGGAACTGGATATCATGAAGCGCGGGATTCGAGCGGAGAAGGGGACGATCTCCTTCACCAGCATAGCGCCTGATGAGAGTCTTTTTGATCTGGATAATGTGAAGCGGTCCTTTATGGATCGGATGTCGGTAGAAGGCAACGTTCTGCTAAATTACGGCTATGCCAAAGGGTATAAGCCTTTAATAGACTATTTGAAGCAGTATATGGAGCACAAGGGCGTTGAAATGAGGGGCAAGGATATATTGATCACCAATGGTTTTACAGAGGGGTTCGATATTGTATTGTCTGCTCTGAGTAAAAAAAATGGTTCGGTCATTTGTGAGAATCCGACGCATCATACAGCGATCAAAAATTTGAAGCTGAACGGTTTTGAGATCACCGGGATTTCGATGGAGCGTGATGGGATTGATTTGGCGGAGCTGGAGAAAGCATTGCAACAGCAAGCTTTTGACTGTGCATACTTCGTCCCTTCTTACCATAATCCGACCGGAATTGTAATGTCTCCAGAGAAAAGACAGCGGCTAATGAAGCTGATGAATCGCTACCAAGTCCCGGTGATTGAGGATGGTTTTAACGAGGAATTACGATATTCGGGCTCACATGTGGCTCCACTTATCGCAGCAGCAGGCAGCGGCAACAGCGTGATTTATCTCGGCAGCTTCTCCAAGGTATTATTTCCGGGACTACGTGTAGGTTGGGTGCTGGCGGATCAGGAGTTGATTAATTCCCTCGAAAGCGTCAAGCGCGCCCGTACCATTCACACCTCGACGCTGGATCAATCCATTTTATATCAGTATTTATTGGGTGGCCATTTAGAGAAATATTTGAAAAAAGCCAGAGCGGAATACAAACGAAAGTATGAATTAACCCTGCAATGCTGCAAGGATTTTATTCCTTATACGGCGCTGTCAGGGGACGGTGGCCTGCATCTTTTTGTAACCTTCGCGGAGGGCTTTAATACAAGGACGCTGTTGGCGGCCTGTCATGAGCAAGGGGTTATTTTTACAGCAGGAGATATATTCTTCACAGACGGTAAAGGGCAAAATACGATACGGATCGGTTTCTCCAGAGTGACGGATGAGGATATCCGCAAGGGGATCGAGGTTATTGGCAGAACAGCTCGACAACTAATGGGATAAAGAGGTGCTTGAGATGAAAGTAGGCGTAATTATGGGCGGGGTATCCTCAGAGTATGAGGTATCCATGAATAGCGGTAGAGAAATATTGAAGAATCTAGACCCCAATAAATATGAAATTATTCCAATTGTGATCACCAAGCGTGAGGAGCTTATTGAGCAGGCAAAAGGGATCGATATCGCACTGCTTGCACTTCATGGAGCTTACGGCGAGGATGGTACGGTTCAGGGAACGCTGGAGACGATGGGGATTCCGTATACGGGCAGCGGGGTTTTGTCTAGCAGCATTTGCATGGATAAAGATCTCTCCAAAAAGCTTATGCGCTGCGCAGGCGTCAACACAGCAGATTGGCTATGCTGGGACAGCATGAAGGATTATTCGGCTGAAGCGGTGGAACGGCTCGGATATCCGGTTATGGTGAAGCCATGTTCAGGCGGCTCGAGTATCGGAATGGAAAAAGTGAGCAGCAGCGAGGAGCTGTTGTGCGCAGTGCAGAAGGCTTTTGCCTGTGATCAGGCGATTTTGATTGAAAGCTACATTCAAGGCCAAGAAATCACCTGTTCTATTCTAAACGGAGAGCTGCTGCCTATTCTGGGAATTACCTCAGCAAATGCCGAGTGGTTCGATTACAGTGCTAAGTACGAAGAAGGCGGAGCAGATGAACGGGTCATTGAATTGCCTACTGAAGTGCATGAGCGGGTACGCGAGGCTGCCTTGAGCTGTTATAAAGCACTAAAATGTAGCGTGTATGCACGGGTTGATATGCTGCTTAAAGAGGGTATTCCTTATGTGCTGGAGGTGAATACGTTACCAGGCATGACGAAGGCCAGTCTTTTACCCAAAAGCGCGCAAGCGGCAGGCTACACCTTCAGCGGACTACTGGACGAAATCATCTCCCTTTCCCTAACGGAAAAGAGTGCAAAAGAAGAGGTGTACAGCCATGCATAATGAATGGATTGCTCCACGAGTGCGGGAGATTGCGCCATCGGGGATTCGGGCTTTTTTTGACCTAAGTACGGGGAATCAGGATATTATATCGCTGGGTGTAGGGGAACCAGATTTCGTTACACCGGAGCATGTAAGAGCTGCCTGTATTCGTGCCTTGAACAATGGGGAAACGATGTATACGCCAAATTCCGGTTTACTGGAGCTTAGAGAGGAGATCGCTTCTTATCTGCACACAAGTTTCAAGCTTCGCTATGAGCCAAACGATGAGATTATGGTTACGGTGGGAAGCAGCGAGGCTGTGGACTTGGCATTACGAGCTTTCATTACACCTGGGGATGAGATTATCGTCCCTTCTCCGAGCTATATCGCATATTCGCCGATTACCCATTTGAACGGGGGGGTTACGGTGGAGGTAGAATCTTCGGCCGAGCAGGGGTTTAAGCTTACTGCTGAAGCGTTACGGAAGGTGATTACCCCGCGTTCCAAGCTTCTTATGGTGAATTTTCCGACTAATCCTACAGGTGCAGTAATGACTTATGAAGACTGGCTGCCTATTGCACAGATTGTAAAAGAGAATAACCTACTGGTCATTTCAGATGAAATTTATGCCGAGCTTACGTATGACAGTCAGCATGTCAGCATCGCCTCTCTTCCCGGGATGCTGGAAAGGACGATTGTGATTAGCGGCTTCTCCAAAGCTTTTGCAATGACTGGCTGGAGAGTTGGTTATGCTTGTGGCGATCGAGAATTAATTGCTGCGATGCTAAAAATCCATCAATACACTGCGATGTGTGCCCCGGTGCTCGGTCAAATTGCTGCGATTGAATCATTGCGCAACGGAATGCAGCATAAGGAACACATGAAGCAATGCTTCGATGAGCGGAGAAAGCTGCTGGTTAGTGGATTTCGATCCATCGGACTACCTTGCCACGAACCGGCGGGCGCTTTTTATGCCTTTCCTTCCATCGCTCATACCGGAATGAAATCAGAAGACTTCGCTTTGCAGCTGCTCAGGGAGGTCGGTGTCGCTGCGGTTCCGGGTCATGTGTTTGGAGCAGGCGGAGAGGGGTATATCCGCTGCTCCTATGCCGCTTCCTTACAAAAATTGACGGAGGCGCTGGAGAGAATCGAAGATTTTATGAAAGTGAAGTTGTAATTCTAGAAGTCCCCCTCTATCATAGATGGGGGCTTTTCTGCGAATATGAGATAGAATAGGTTATACGGATACATTTAATAGGAGGTCGTAATTATATGCTTTCAGATATTCAAGACGTAATTAAACAAATCATTCCGGCTGATGATCAGTCCATCCTCAAGGCGGAGCATCGGCTGAACATTCTGACCAAACCTCCGGGCAGTTTGGGACAATTGGAACCTCTAGCTGTTAAGCTCGCTGGAATTTCGGGTACGGAGCAGCCTAGTTTCACCAAACGAACAGTTGTTGTGATGGCTGCTGATCATGGGGTGTGCTGCGAAGGGGTGAGCGCATTTCCACAGGAAGTCACGCTGCAGATGGCCCATAACTTTCTCAGCGGTGGAGCGGCTGTAAATGTATTGGCACGTCAAGCTGGGGCAGAGGTACAGTTTGTTGATGTTGGCATAAACGGCGATCTTAGTCATGTCGATCTGATTGATCGTAAAGTGCGCCGGGGAACGGATAACATGGCTGTGGGACCTGCGATGAGTCGTGAGGATGCCATGAATGCTCTTCTTGTTGGGATAAGAGTTGCGCAGGAAGCGGTTAAGAACGGAACGGAGATTTTTATAACAGGCGAAATGGGCATTGGGAATACTACGGCTAGTGCTGCCATTCTATGTGCTCTCAAAGGAATAGCCCCTGAAGTAGCTGTGGGACGAGGAACGGGAATTGATGATGAACGTTTACTACATAAAATTGCAGTGGTGGAACGCGCCTTAAAGGTAAATCAACCGAATTCAGCAGATCCGTTGGATGTATTATCTAAAGTTGGCGGACTGGAAATCGCTGGCTTGGCGGGACTGATTCTTGGTGCGGCTGCTAATCGGACACCTATCATTTTGGATGGTTTTATTTCGGGGGCGGCAGCGCTTGTGGCAAAAGCCCTTGCACCTGAATCCATCGCTTATATGATAGCCTCTCATGTATCAGGAGAACGGGGTCATAAGCTAATGCTGGAGCAGCTTGGACTTGAACCGCTGCTTAATCTCGGTCTGCGATTGGGTGAGGGAACAGGGGGAGTATTATGCCTTCATTTAATCGAGGCGATCTGCCGCATTTTGAGCGAAATGGCAACCTTTGAAAGTGCAGGCATCTCTGGAGCTGGTCAACGATGAGCATTCTTGTAACGGGAGGCGCACGTAGCGGTAAAAGTGGTTTTGCAGAAAAATTGATGCATTCACTGGCAGATCAGGCCTTCTATGTAGCAACCGGACAGGCTTTTGACGACGAAATGAAGGAACGGATTGCTCTGCATCAGCATCAACGAATGGAAAGTGGTTACGCTTGGGAGACGCTTGAGGAACCGTATGATTTACCAGATCTGCTAAAGCGATTATCGGGTGAAAAAGCGGTGCTCGTAGATTGTTTAACCTTATGGTTATCCAATGCATTATTGGCCGTGGAAGGTTTTGAAAATAGGCAAGAGCTTGTTGAGAGTGAGATAGCAAGACTTGAAGACAGTGTGCGTTCTTTTCAAGGGACGCTTATTCTGGTCACTAATGAGGTTGGCGACGGGATTGTTCCGGAGTATGCGCTTGGCCGATTGTATCGTGATCTGGCGGGACGAATGAACGCCCTGATCGCTCGGCAATGCGAACAGGTCTTTCTAGTAACTGTTGGAATTCCGATTGAGCTTAAGAGCAGGGAGTATCGTTTATGAGGGAGCGCAGGGATGCGGCCGTAGCTGCCTTTCAGTTCTTATCCCGATTTCCTGTAAAAGGTGATCCGGGATTCTCTCCTGAACTGCTGCGCCGCAGTGTAATCTTCTATCCCATGGTAGGCGCAGCAATTGGGCTGTGTGTAGCTGCTGGAGCAGCCCTGACGGGATTGCTTTTACCTGCTTGGCCAGCTGCTGTGCTCACTCTGATTCTGTGGGTAGGCCTCACTGGCGGGTTGCATCTTGATGGCTGGATGGACAGCGCAGATGGTCTGCTCAGCTATCGGCCACGGGAGCGTGCCTTGGAGATTATGAAGGACAGCCGTGTGGGTGCGATGGGCGTACTCGCCTGCGTGCTGCTCCTGCTGTTTAAAGTTTCTTTGCTGGCAGCTCTAATCGAAGGCTACGCCTACTACGAGCTGCCGCTGCTCTTGGTACCAGCGGTCTGGAGCCGCTGGTATATGGTGCGGGCAATGGTGCGTTATCCCATTGCCCGTGGAGACGAGGGGCTGGCCGCGAACTTCGCCGGCCTTGCTTCCTCGCATGAGCGGCGCGCGCTGGCAGTCGCCGCGCTGCTCTCGCTGGCCGCCGCCGCTGCGCCACTGGCGCTCGGCGCTGGCTTAGCCGCGTGGCCGCTGCATCTGGCGGCAGCTCTGCTGCTGCCGGTCGCGGCCTTGGCCTGCGGCACCGCAGCTGCGCGGCGGATCAGCAGCCGGCTCGGCGGGCTCACCGGCGACGTGTACGGCGCGCTGAACGAGCTGCTGGAGGTTGCGCTGCTGCTAGTTTTATTGCTGCTCCAGCACAATTTAATGTGAGCTCCACGGGTGAATCTTGAGTAATTTGGTGTAGGTGGTACTACGGATGAACCTTGAGTAATTTGGTGTAAGTAGCTCCATGGGTGAACCTTGAATAGTTTGCTGTGGGTAGCACTTCGGATGAACCTTGAGTAATTTGCTGTAGGTAGCTCTACGGGTGAACCTTGAGTACAATTTGTTATGAGTAACCTTTGCGTTTTAAGGAGATTGACAGGGAAGAGGGATGACATGTTATTTGCCATTCTGCTATTTATAATTGCTGGCCTTGCTGAGATCGGTGGCGGATATTTAGTGTGGTTATGGTTGAGAGAATCAAGGCCACTTTGGTACGGCTTAGTGGGGTCCTTGATTCTGATAGCGTATGGGATTATCCCTACGTTGCAGAAATTCCCTTCCTTCGGCAGAGTGTATGCGGCTTACGGCGGGGTGTTTATCGTGCTCGCGGTCTTATGGGGATGGCTTGTAGACAAGAAGACACCAGACGTATATGACTGGGTCGGAGCAGGTATTTGTGTGATCGGTGTATCGGTCATCCTCTGGGCACCGCGACACTAAGTTGAGTGATGTTTGCTTAGCCATAAAAGCTGAATGAAAGCTGAGTAACCTAGTTTTTACTGAGTGAGTAACTTGGCTCCGGACTCAGGGGACCTTATTTGCGAAAAAAGGGTTATTTTGGAGCGTTTTCGGACACCAGAGGCGCTATTTGAACAAAATAGGCTGAGTCTGGGTTGATTATGAGGCCATAGCGTCTCTCGAGTCCGAAAAAGTAACCAAATGGCAGTTTTTCGAGTAATAGCGGCATCTGAGTCCGCAAGCCAGCGGCAAATGGCGTGATGAGTCTAAGCGAGAGCTTCGCGCAAGCTAGTGCATGTAGCTGATTCTATTGCAGTAGGTAGCATCCACGGAGGAACTTAGAGTAATTTGCAGTAGGTAGCATCCACGGAGGAACTTAGAGTAATTTGCAGTAGGTAGCACCACGGATGAACTTTAAGTAATTTGCTGTGAGTAACTTGGCTCCGGACTCAGGAGACCTTATTTGCGAAAAAAGGGTTATTTTGGAGCGTTTTCGGACACCAGAGGCGCTATTTGAACAAAAAAGGCTGAGTCTGGGTTGATTATGAGGCCATAGCGTCTCTCGAGTCCGAAAAAGCCTCCAAATGGCAGTTTTTCGAGTAATAGCGGCATCTGAGTCCGCAAGCCAGCAGCAAATGGCGTGATGAGTCTAAGCGAGAGCTTTGCGCAAGCCTAGCGCATGCAGCCGAGTCTAAGCGAGAGCTTCGCGCAAACTAGTACATGTAGCCGAGTCTAAGCGAGAGCTTCGCGCAAGCCTAGCGCAAGCCTAGCGCATGCACCCTGAGTCTAAGCGAGAGCTCCGCGCAAGCCTAGCGCATGCAGCCGAGTCTAAACGAGACCTCAGCAAGCGCTAGCGAGCCATAAACTAAAAACCCCCCTTCAACACTTTCGTGTGAACGGGGGTTTTTAGTTTACAAGCGTTAAATCTTAAATTGCTGCACAGCTTCTTGGAGTTTCTTGGCTTGCTCATACAGATGTTTTACGGTTTCTGCATGGCCTTCCAGTTCGACGCGCTGCCGCTCTGAGTTAGCAGCGAGTGTGTCCGCACTTTCTTGCGATCTTGATGTAATTTGTGCAGTTTCTTCGACGGAAGCACTGACTTCTTCTGTACTTGCCGAGATTTGCTGTGTAGCCGCAGATACGGATTGGATGCTGTGATTGATGCTTTGGATAAGGATCAAGAGGTGATTAAAGGCATCACCTGCTTCTGCTACCTTGCCGACTCCAGAGGCAACCTCAGAATTCACGTGGTTCATCTCGGTAACGGAGCGGCTCATATCTTCTTGAAGCCCAAGTAGGAAGTCACGGATCTGTTCGTTTGCGTTACGGGATTGTTCAGACAGCTTGCGTACTTCTCCCGCAACAACAGCAAAGCCGCGTCCATGCTCTCCTGCACGTGCAGCTTCGATTGAAGCATTCAGCGACAGCATTTGGATCTGTTTCGTAATTTCAGTAATGCTGTGAACGACTTCTCCGATCATTACTGAACGCTCATTCATGATTTGTAATTGATCCAGCGACTGTAGGGAAGCACGTTCAACCTGGCGCATTTGCAGCACGGCACTTTGGGCAATTTCATTACCGCCACTTGCTTCAGCGGAAGCCTCACTGATTTGCTCCGTGACTTCATTCGCTGCTGAGGCAATACTTTGAATGCCTAAATTGATTTCTTCCATTGCTCTCGAGTTATCTGATGCACTGCTAGCGATAGTCGTACTACCTTTGCCGATTTCTACTACCGATGAGCTGGAGTGATCCGCCATATCATTGAGAATCTCAACACGTTCTTTTAAAGAGTTGGAATCTGCAACGACAGTATTTGAGGTTACCAGTACATGTCCGATCATTTCTTTCAGGCGTTGGGTCATCGCTTGGAAGCTTACGGACAACTGTGCAACTTCGTCATTTCCTTTAACTGATAATTCTTCGGTGAAATCTCCCTCTGCGAGCCGGGCACTATAAGCTGCCAGTTTTGAGATTGGACGTGTTATACGCACACTCATAAACCATGCACCAGTTAGACCGATGATCAACGTCAGAAGTGTGATTCCGGCACTTGTCCATAGAATACTGTCTGTTTTTTCTTGAATGAAGCTTACGTCACTGCTTACACCGATAACCATCGTACTTCCGGGAATACCGATATAAGCTGTTTTATGTATACCATGTGCGTCGCTATATGTATCGCTTAGTCCAGTTTTTCCTTTAGAGGCTTGTTGCATTGCAGAGGATACGGTGACACTTTCTGCCCGTTGCAATTTTGCATCGTGATCTGCGGATAGAATCTCAGCTTCTTTCCCTTTCAGATTGACCAGAAAAATGGTTTCCACTCCATGTTGTTTCCTCTTTTCCTGAAAATAGAACTCGAGATTGGTGGCAGACTGATCGTTCTTATTTAGGGTTTGCTGGGCGTGCATTACGTTGAGATTCTTATATACGTCCTGAGCAGCGGCAGTAAGGATTTTGTTAATCTGTGGCATAACATAGCTGTTGAAGATATTGATGGAGATAAAGTAGAAGCTGGTGCTTAACAAAAGAGACGTGAGCAACAGAACAACAAATAATAAACGCGTGAATTTGCGACTGATCGAATGCTTGATACGAAACATATCGTTCTCTCCTTTTTTTATGGACGGTGAGGTCATTTCTTTTTTTGGTCTTCACTAGATACTCCATGCCAACTGCTGGAAATTGGCGACCCGAGATATATTCCATAGTTATGTCATATTTCTACTAAATGGATCGGGAATAAGGTGTTTGATACTATTCTATAGAATTAACCTCTGGATGAATAGTGAAAGTTTTGTCCTATAGAGCATTTTTTTCTGAAAAAAATGAATTATTGCTGACTATTTTAGATAATTGTCGAAAAAAAAGAACTAGAACTACCAATTTCATATAAAAATATTATTTTTATGGATTGTTAAGCGCTATTGTGATAGAGTATTAATGTTTTGTTCCAAAAATTTAATAATGTAAGCCGCGGTTCGTAACCATCCCGCGTAAACAAAACTAGGAGGAGTTTCAGTAATATGTTTAATTTGTTGTGGGGAGTTTTATTTGTTATTGTCAATTTTGCCTTTTTTCTACTCTGTTACCGCCTGTTCGGGAAAAGTGGAATGTATGCCTGGGTAGGTATTGCTACTGTAATTGCTAACATTCAGGTAGCTAAGACGATTGCTATGCCATTTGATATTGTGATGACACTCGGAAATACGATGTATGTCACTTTGTATATGACCAGCGATTTGCTTAATGAGAAGTACGGAAGAGCGGAAGCACGTAAAGCGGTCTGGTTTGGTTTCTTCACCTTGCTTATGACTACAGTCATTATGCAGATGGTACTAGTATTTAAGCCACAGGAGACCGATATCGCTCAGTCTTCTTTGGAGACGATTTTTGGGCTGATGCCTCGACTAGCTGTGGGTAGTCTTACTGCTTACTTCATTAGTCAGTTCCTAGATGTTCGGTTGTACTCTTGGATTCGTAAATATTACAGCACCTCAAGTCAGCTGTGGATTCGTTCCAACGGCAGTACGATGATTAGCTCCTTTGTGGATACACTTATCTTTTGCACCATTGCGTTTGCGGGCTTGTATGACTGGAATGTATGGCTTGAAATTTTGCTTACAACTTATCTAGCGAAGTTCTTACTAACCGCAGTAAGCACACCTATCTTATATATCGCCCGAACCTTTACTTTTGCTGAAGAGGGTACACCATCGATCGTTCAAAAGAAGGACTAAACAACAATACAGCCAGCGCGTACCGATCATAATCGATGCGTGCTGGCTATTTTTTTAGTTGTAAGATGGACTTAATAGTTACATGAAAATGTGTACATAAAAATAATATAAAGCTAAAATAAGCTATCATAGCAATTCTAGCGGGTTAGTCTAACAGGAGCGCCTGCGATGGCGCTTAACACATATACTTTAGTCTGGGCTGGACTTGCGGGGCAGTCCGATTGAAGAAAATGTATATAATTGGTAGTCACAGAAATTACGAACAGGTGTGATCAAGGATGAATCTAGTAGTTCCTATACTGCGTCATGCAGCACAGCAGCCCGACAGCATTGCCTTAACCCATGACCAAGCAAGTCATACCTATACAACATTAGTAGAAACGATGCGGAGAATCGCGAATGGCTTACAGCAAAAGGGTCTGAGGCATGACAAAATCGCGATTTTGTCTACGAATCGTATTGAATTTGTTGAGGTTTTCTTGGGGGCGATTTATGCGGGCTGTGTTCCCATTCCCTTAGATCCCAAATGGAGTGCTAATGAACTGCAGGTTATTATAGAGCAGTGCCAGCCGACAATGATTTTTGCCGAGCCGGAAGCCGCAAAGAATCTGGTTTTCAAGGATCAAGTAATCCAAACATTGACCTTCTCAAATGAACGAACAGGTTCCTATGATCAGTGGCTGGCTGCCTTGAAGCCGGAGGCTGAGTTGGATGAGACGAATGAATTATTATTTATTGGCTTTACTTCAGGCACAACCGGATTGCCTAAAGGTTATATGCGTACCCATTTATCATGGTTAAAAAGCTTTGAGGTCTCGAATATAGCTTTTGAATTGGAAGCTATGAAGGATGTTTTGGCACCAGGTCCATTTGTGCATTCCCTATCCTTATTCGCCGTAATGCAGAGTCTATATTGTGGAGCAACCTTTCATATCACACAAAAATTTAGTGCCACGCAGGTGTTAGAGCTGTGCCGGCAAATTCCGGGCGTGGTGCTGTTCGTCGTACCAACAATGATCGAATCCATGATGTTGCAGGCTGTACCTGGGCAGATACAGATTGATGCGATTATTAGCTCAGGTGCAAAGTGGTCGGAGTTGTCCAAGAAAAGGGGCATGGAAGTGTTTGGTGGAGCGCGCCTTTATGAATCCTACGGTTCTTCAGAAGCGAGTTATATTAGTTATTTGAATGTTCTGACCGAGCATAATCCGACCTCTGTAGGCAAACCTTATCCCGGGGTGCAAATTTCCATTCGTGATGACCAGTTCCGGGAAGTCCCTCCTGGGGAGATTGGGCAGCTATATGTGCGTAGTGATATGATATTTTTAGGCTACCATCAATTGCCGAATGAGACAGCAGCAGCTTTTAGAGAGGGATGGCTTATTTTAGAAGACTATGTTTATCAGGACGAAGCTGGTTATTTATATATGGCGGGACGTTTGAAGAATAAAATCATATCCGGAGGCCTGAACGTTTATCCAGAAGAAATAGAGAGGGTGCTAGAGTTTCTTCCGGAAATAGATGAAGTGATGGTGCTTGGCGTGCCTGACGATTACTGGGGAGAACAGCTGATAGCCCTCGTGAAGTGGAGCGGAGAGCAGCACTTATCTGTCGACGAAATTAAGAATTATTGCCGCCAGTATTTAGCAAGCTACAAAGCGCCGAAGCAGCTGCTAACCCTGGATGAATTTATCTATACAAGCAGTGGCAAAATTGCCCGGCAAGCGATGAAAGACTATGTGAAAAGAGCGATGGTATGATAGAAGCAGTAATTGTCATGGCAAAACGTACACCGATTGGCAGAATGGGTGGCTTATTAAGTACACTTGAGCCGGAAGCATTACTGGCGCCGCTTATTCAGCATATTGTAGCCGAAACGAACTTGCCTAAAAAACTGATCGATGATGTCATTATTGGGAATGTTGTGGGCCCAGGAGGTAATATTGCCCGGGTAGCTGCGCTTGAAGCGGGGCTGCCTGTTTCGGTTCCGGGAGTCACCGTGGATCGTCAGTGCGGATCTGGGCTAGAGGCAATTAATATAGCAGCAAGACTGATTCAAAGCGGCGCTGGTGAGATTTATTTAGCGGGTGGTGTCGAAAGTACGAGCCGTGCTCCATGGAAAATGGCTAAACCACAGACGTTAATGGGGGTTCCACAGCTGTATACCCGTGCACATTTTACGCCTAGCTCTTACGGTGATCCGGATATGGGAATTGCTGCAGAGAATGTAGCTAGGAAATACGGGATTTCTCGAGAAGAGCAGGATCAATATGCCTTAAAAAGCCATCAAAAGGCGGTTCATGCTCAGCAAAGTGACCGGTTTCAGCAGGAGATAGTACCTCTTCAGGTAGAGGGGCAGTGGGTGAACACCGACGAATGTCCTCGGGCAAATACGAGTCTGGACAAGCTGCAAAAGCTGCCGCCAATTTTTGAAGAAAAGGGTACCGTCACTGCTGGAAATGCCTGTCCTATTAATGATGGCGCAGCGCTTCTATTGATGATGTCTCGTGAGAAATGCCAGCAGCTTAAGCTTACCCCTATTTTGCGGGTCGTGGATGCGCAAGCTGCGGGTGTAGATCCGAACTATTTAGGGATGGGGCCTGTACCAGCTGTGCAAAAGGTGTTAAAACGCCAAAAGCTTACCATTGCCGATTTAGATATTGTAGAGTTTAACGAAGCTTTTGCTTCACAAGTATTGGCATCACTGAACGAGCTTCAAATTCCACAGGAAAAGGTCAATCTTGGCGGGGGGGCATTAGCAATAGGCCATCCATACGGAGCTTCCGGGGCTATTTTAATGACTCGCTTATGTGCTGAAATGCAAAATGCCCCTTACCAACGAGGGCTTGCTACTCTGGGAATCGGCGGTGGGATAGGTCTGGCAACACTCGTGGAGGTTATAGAATGAACAGTGTCCGACATCAGATCCATATGACTGCTGAATGGATTTCGGACTACGCACAGAGTATTGAAGCACCCTTGCAGACGATAAATGGAAAGCTGATCGCTCCTACGACGATGCCTATTATTTTCTGGCAAGACTTCGATATTCCTTGGTTAATCATCGGTGAACCCTTGCTTCACGGCACTCAGAAATTTTCATATCGGGCGCCGATTACGGCGGGGATGATTTTGGATTGTGAATTAGCGTTAACGGGCGAGGTGCAAAAAGAAGGAAGACAGGGTAAACTGACTTTTTACACACATACGCTGGTTTGTAGGTGTGAGGGTGAGCTTATAGTCACCGCAGAAACAGTGTTAATTCGGGTAGGTGATGATCATGATAAAAAAGTGCATAACTGCTGAGGCTATCCGGCAATATGCAGCTGCTTCCCAAGATTTGGCGCCTATACATCTAGATGCAGAGGCCGCAGCTAAGGCTGGTTTGGAGCGACCCATCGCACATGGGATGTATCTTATGGGATTAGCTCAATCCTTGTATATTGCTGAGCACCCTACACAGTGGATCACTCAATATGATATGAAATTTCATAAGCCTATAGAGGTCGATAGTGTCGTGATTTTTGATTTTGCAGCTGACGACTGCTTTGTGAAAGTGATCCTTACAACAGAAGCTGGCGATGTTATTGCTGCGGGAGCTTTTGCAGTGAAAGAGGTGTAGTGATGAATAGAGTAGCCTTAATTACTGGTGCAACAAGAGGGATCGGACGTAGTATTGCCATGCAGCTTGGCAAGTCAGGTTATATAGTGGTTGTAAATGGTACGAAACAAGTCTTAATTGATGAGGTTGTGCGCGAGATCCGCCAGGCAGGCGGAGAGGCACTAGGGTACGCTGCTAATGTAGCCGATCCAGTCGCAGTCACTGCTATGGTAGGTGAGGTCATTGCCCGATACGGTCGTATCGAGGTATTGATAGCTAACGCGGGAATTGTGCAGGATCAGAAATGTCAACGTATGACGGATGAACAGTGGAAGACTGTTCTGGATGTGCATTTAAATGGTACTTATTATTGCATTCAACGAGTATTACCGCATATGCGTGAAACAGGTGGGGATATCCTGTTGATGACCTCTGCTGCTGGACTAGCAGGTTCCGTGGGTCAGGTGAATTATAGTGCAGCCAAGGCTGGAATACTCGGCATGATGTGGACGCTCGCAGCAGAGCTGAAACGTGACCAGATTAGGGTCAATGCGATTTCTCCAGCGGCGTTAACGGATATGACCAGACCTATAATTGACCATCTGAGGGAAAAACATGCCAGTCGGAATGAACCTTTGCCTGACTTTTGGAGAATAGGTGACCCGGAGGCTATCGCTTCCTTCGTGACTGCATTATTGAGGGAGTCCGACGCGGATTTAACCGGTGAAATCTTTGCTGTGAATGGATCAAAAGTGACAAAATGGGAGAAGCCTGCACCTGCATTTTCCGAGAACAGCATTGAGGCATTTTTTGCTGCTTGGCACCTTCAAAAGGGGAGTGAATAAATGCTTACCTTCGATCAAGTTTGTTTTTATTATAAAAAGGGACAACCTCTCCTGGAGGATATTAGCTTTACGATAGAAGCAGGGGAGTTTGTGGCGATAGTTGGCGCGAATGGTTCTGGCAAATCCACTATTGCAAAGCTCATGGACGGACTGCTGCTGCCACGAAAAGGGGCTGTACAATTTAAGAGCTTGGACACGGCAAAACCAACGGATCTTGCGGAGATCCATCAGCAAATCGGTTTTGTTTTTCAGAATCCAGAGGATCAGTTTATCACCACAACCGTTATGGATGAGGTGCTTTTTGGTTTGGAGAATATCCGTGTGCCGAGGGAAGAAATGCGCAGCCGATTGGATCATGCCTTGCAGGCCGTTCAAATGGAGGATTATCTGGAGGCTATGCCACATCAGCTATCTGGAGGTCAAAAGCAACGTGTCGCTATCGCAGCTATATTGGCGATGCGCCCGCAAGTCATTATTTTTGATGAGGCTACCTCAATGCTTGATCCTCAGGGAAGACAGCAGGTTCTTTCCATCATGCAAGAGCTGCATCGTCAAGGCCTGACCCTTATTCATATCACCCACCATATGGAGGAAGTGCTTGCAGCAGAACGCGTATTGCTCCTGCACCAAGGACGACTTGAGTTTGACGGCGATCCACTGACTTTTTTTGAAACCATGCCTGTTGCGGACTATCAATTACATCTGCCCTTCGCAGTGCGTGTACATACATTGCTCCATTCAGCAGCACCGCTAACAGCCGATTGGAAGGGGATAATTCGATCACAATGGTCTACCAATTAAAAAATCTAAGTGTGAACTATGCCGATCATGTGGCTTTGCACAATATAAACTGCACTATTCCTGAGGGCAAATGGATTTCTATTATCGGTCCAACAGGCGCAGGAAAGTCTACCTTTGTCAAAGTGCTGAAGGGCTTGATTCCCACCGTAAAAGGAGACTATTGGATTAATCAGCAGCCTGCCAGCAGAGATGCCAAAGGGCGCTTAAAGGTTGTCCCTGAGTTGGGTTTCGTTTTTCAATATCCTGAGCATCAGCTATTCGAAACAACGGTGTATAAGGAGCTTGCTTTTGCTCTGAATCAACAGGGCGCTTCACGTCAGCAAATTACAGAGGCGATTGAAACGATTTTGCCGCAAGTGGGTTTGCCTGAGGGAATTCTCCCCTTAAATCCATTCCAGTTAAGCGGTGGTGAAAAGCGCCGTGTAGCTATTGCCTCTGTACTGATGACAAATCCGAAGCTGCTGATTTTGGATGAACCGACAGCGGGTCTCGATCCTGCTAGCCAAGTGTCTTTGCTGAAGCTACTAAAGGAATGGCAGCAACAAGACAATCACACGATCCTCTTCGTTTCGCATCAGATGGATGATGTTGCCGAATACTCGGATGAGGTCATTGTTTTTCATGAAGGTCAGTTAAAAGGGCATCATGATATCAGAACATTGTTTCTGGAAAAGGAAGAATTACTGCTGGAACTTGGACTATCCTTGCCTGAACCCGTACAGCTCTTGAAGCTAATGGAGGAATTATCTGACCAGAAGATTGAAGTTGCCAGCTGTAAAGAGCAGGATATCCTCGAAGCGATTTTGCCGATTTGGCATTCGAGGGGGCAAGGGCATGGCTGATTCCGTATTAGTCGGTCAATATGTGGAGACACATTCGATTTTTCATCGTTTAGATCCTCGTACAAAGCTTGTAAGTATCGTGATACTCATGCTTAGCTTTATGATGCTTGGAACGGGGATTAGTTATGTTGTTGCAACCTTTTTTGTACTGGGAATGTTGTTACTGTCGAAAGTTCCTGTGCATTTTTTTTGGCGAGGGCTGCGGTCGGTATTATTTATTTTATTGTTTACTTTTGTTTACAATGCCGTGTTCACCAAAGGGACGGTTCTCTGGTCATGGTTTTTTATCGAGGTGACTGAAGAGGGACTGCGAACAGGATTACGTTTTGTATGGCGTATTATATTGCTCATCTTGTTAGCCTCAGTTCTAACCTTAACTACTAAGCCGCTGGACTTAGCTTATGGTCTGGAAAAGCTGCTTGCCCCTCTATCCAAATTGGGGGTACCCGTAGAACAGTTCTCTTTAATGATAGTGATTGCGATCCGTTTTATCCCTACCCTCAAGGAGGAGCTTGATCGTATCCTTCTCGCACAAAAGGCTAGAGGTTATGATCTTACAGTATTGTCACTGCCTAAACGGATATACGCGTACATTCCGATCATTATTCCTCTGCTCTTCACAACGATTCAACGTGCTGAACAGCTGAGCTATGCAATTGATGCGCGTGCTTATGGTAATGGTAAAGGAAGGACTTCTTTTAAAAGACTGCAATTTCAGCAGATAGATTATCTGGCAGGGGGAGTTGCCCTTTTATTTGCCGTGATTCTGCTTTGCTTAAAGATAGGAAAGGTGTAGATGAAGATGAAATGGAACACCCGTATTACGGAGTTATTGCACATAGAATATCCTATTATTCAAGGAGGACTTGCTTATTTAGGTTATGCAGACCTCGCGGCTGCGGTTTCAAATAGCGGTGGACTGGGTCAGGTCACAGCAATGAGTCTTCCGGATGCTGAGGCCTTACGTGCAGAAATACGGCGGGTACGAACACTAACAGACAAGCCATTTGGTGTTAATTTTGCTATCGGCATGCATGGGATTGGTTATGAAGACCGGGTGCAGGTCGCCATCGACGAGCAGGTTCCCGTGGTGAGCCTCACTGGAGGGAATCCAGCCCCTATACTGGAAATGTTACTGCCCACCGATATTAAAACGCTCGTGCTCGTCTCCTCACGCAGACAAGCCCAAAAGGCCGAACAATTAGGCGCTTCTGCGGTTATTGTTGTTGGGCAAGAGGGCGGGGGTCACTTAGGGCGTGACGATGTTGGAACCATGGTGCTCGTTCCTCAAGTGGTCGATGCGGTTAATATCCCTGTGATTGCTTCAGGAGGGATCGGAGATGGCCGTGGATGGATGGCTGCTCATGCGCTTGGGGCTGAGGGAATCGAAATGGGCACTCGTTTCGTTGCTACAGTGGAATGTGTGCACGCGGCTGTTTCTTATAAAAAAGCTTTAGTAGAAAGCTCAGAGTCGGATACGGTTGTAATCAAACGTTCTATTGGAGCACCCGCACGAGTGTTGCGTAGTGACTACATTGATCAAATTCTTGAAATCGAGCGCGTGACACCGACCTATGAAGCATTAAAAGAATATATCAGTGGTGCAGCCAACAAGCGCTGGATCTATGATGATATCAAAGAAGAGGGCATCGGCTGGGCAGGTCAAGTGACAGGAATGATCCAAGATATTCCTACAGTCGCGGAGCTGATCGGCAGGATGGTGAAAGAGGCTAAGTTGGTTCGCGGGATGTGGGGAACACAGGTTTGAATTTAAAAAAACACAGAGCGGCGATTCTCTCATTATTGGAGGAATCGCTGCTCTGTGTTTTTGACCGTGGCTTGTAATTCTTTTCTACAAATGAAGAATAGTCAGTTCCTTAGGGAAGCTTGTTAAGGTCTCTGCGCCTTCAGCTGTAATAATCAGATCATCTTCGATACGCACACCCGCTAGTCCAGGCACATAAATTCCTGGCTCAACGGTGAACACATTGCCGATCTCGATAATGTCATCGTTCTGTCCGTGAAGTGATGGATATTCATGAACATCCATACCCAGTCCGTGTCCGACACGGTGCAAGAAATATTCCCCGAATCTAGCTTCCTCAATTACATCACGTGCAGCTTTGTCGACTGAGCCGAAAGGTGCTCCAGGATTGGAGGCAGCGATCCCAGCTTCGTTGGCAGCCAGCACAGTGTTATAAATAGTGATTAGCTTGTCGTCCACGGATTCAATTGCAAAGGTACGTGTAATATCAGAAGCATAACCATCGGCATACACCCCGATATCAAACATCAGGAAATCGCCTGGCTGAATGACCCGGTTGCCAGGAACACCGTGAGGTAGGGCAGTTTTCGGACCAGAAAGCACCATAGTGTCGAAGGAAGGACCGGAAGCGCCAACCTTTTTCATTAGATATTCTAGCTCCGCTACTAGATCGTTTTCTGTAACACCTGTTTTTACGTGGGTAAGAACGCGGCGCAAGGCTTCCTCAACTAGCTCAGCGGCATGTTTCATGCGCTTAACTTCATCCGGGGTCTTTTTGGAGCGCATGCTGCGCAGCAATGGACCAATATCACTAAACCGTTCAGCTGGAACAGCAGCGGTTAGGTGTTCAAAACGGGCTACTGAGAAATGTTCCTTCTCTATGCCAAGAGTTCCAAGCTTGCTGCTGCCGAAACAATCTTTTAGCAGGTTATAGGGATTATCAGTGTCACTGTGAGTTAGGATTTTGGTGACCGAAGAAGCCGCTTGAGCCGCTTCTGCATCCAATGCAGGCAGAATGAGCATAGGCTCTTCTCCGCGTATCAGCAGCAGACCCAGAAAACGTTCATGCGGATCGCTGGCGAAGCCGGTTAAGTAGTAGACATGCTTGGGATCTGTTACGAGCAGGGCATCCAGACCTTCGCCCGCCATTTGCTGCTCTAGGCTTGTCAGAGCATTATTCATAGTTGGTGTTCCCCTTTCAACTTCACGATTAGAACTGCAATATTCCTATTATAGATCAAAAATAGACCAGACGCACCTGACGAACTATAACTATCGTTGGCTGATCATGACATGAAGCTTTTCTTAACCCTACTAGTTGGTGTAACATATCTTTAAATATACTTCTCCTAAGGTTAGGCTAAAGCTTATTCGGGTACGGTTGTTGAGAGAGGAGTGATTCTTGGAATGAGAGGAACAATCGCACTTGTTACCGGAGCGAATTCCGGTATGGGGCTGGCTACAACAGTTGAACTGGCTCGCAAGGGAGCCAAAGTCATTATGGTTTGCCGTAATCGCCAGCGGGGAGAAGAAGCACTTGCTGCCGCCAAACAAAAGAGCCACTCCGAGGATATCGAGCTCATGTTGTGTGATCTGGCTTCACTTGAGAGCATTCGCAGCTTTGCTGAGGAATTTACTATGAAATATCCGATGCTAGACATACTTATCAATAACGCCGGGGTAGTCACGATTAAGCGTCAGCTTACGAAGGACGGCTTTGAGATGGATCTTGGCGTAAATCATTTGGGGCATTTTCTACTTACAAATCTGTTACTTAAGTCGTTGCAGGCAGCAGAGCAAGGCCGTATCATTGTGGTTGCCTCCGGTGCTTACAAAATAGGTGCGCTCCATTATGAAGATCCAACCCTGGCTCGCCGTTTTAATCCTGCAAAAGCCTATGCCCGATCCAAGCTAGCCAATATTCTGTTCACGCGGGAGCTGGCTTCGCGTCTTCACGGAACAAGGGTGACGGTGAATTGCTTGCATCCAGGTGCAGTGGGGACGAATATAGGTGTAAACCGGCAGACAGGCTTCGGCAAGTCGGTACTTAAGTTACTCTCATACTTTTTCTTAACACCTGAACAAGGCGCCGATACAGCGATTTATTTGGCTACAGATCCTGATCTTGAAGAGGTAACCGGTCAATATTATTATCGAAGAAAGATTAAACAACTGTCTCCCAGAGCGCAGAATACAATAGAGGCCGAACGGCTGTGGCAATGGAGCCAGGAGCAGGTCGGCCTGAGTTAATTAACACATTTGGAGGAATTAAGGGATGAATTGGGAGAACAGCAGAATTGAAGATGCGACATCTGCAGACTTAGCAGCTATTGTAGATATTTATAACTCAACGATTGCTGGGAGGATGGTAACTGCAGATCTGGAACCCATTACTGTTGCAGACCGGGAGAAATGGTTTCTTGAGCATAACAGCCATCACCGTCCCTTATGGGTACTGAAGCAAGGAGATGAAATTGCAGCATGGTTCAGTTTTCAATCCTTCTATGGTCGTCCAGCGTATAATGCAACAGCAGAAATCAGCGTATACGTGAATGAAAAGTTCCGTGGTGGTGGTGCTGGCAGAATTCTTCTGACAGAGGCCATTGAGAAAGCCCCTAGTCTCGGAATTAAGAATCTAGTCGGCTTTGTGTTTGGACATAATGATCCAAGCCTTGGTTTGCTGAAAAAATTTGGTTTTAAAGAGTGGGGAATGCTGCCTGGTGTGGCTGAACTTGACGGTATAGAGCGCGATTTAGTCATTGTAGGCCTTAAAGTCTAAAATACCAGATAAAACGCTTACATTTTGAGAGTTGGATTTAGATTATCGGTGTCGCAATCGACCCATTCTTTGGACCAACTCTGTAAGTCTCGGATGACTGATTCCAGGGCAAGACCTTTATCCGTCAAAGAATATTGGATTCGCACGGGGGTCTCTGGGAACACTTCTCGAAGAACGATCCCTTCCTGTTCCAGCTCTTTGAGCCGTTCGGAGAGCAGTCTTCCACTGATGGGCAATGCCGCTTCAATTACATTGAAACGTTGGGGTCCTTGAAGGAGCTGGTAGATAATTAAACCAGTCCAACGCCTGCCGATAATATCCATACTTTTTTGTAGCCGGGGACATAAATCATTGGACTTCATAGGGCTCACCTCTTAGTAAACATTATAAACGAAAAGACCAATAACTTAAACAAATTCCAATTTAATTCAGTACTAGAAAGGATGATGGACAGTGGCTAAAAAAAAGAAAATGCCTACCACACCAAGAGCCGCTACGAATGATGGCCCTGCTACGTTAAAAGACCTGCTAAGCAGTGATGTTCTAGGAAAGCTGAAGGCGCAATCTGATGCGTTGAAAGCGGAGGAAAATGACCGTAAAGAAGCTGCCCGTAAGGCAGTGGAAGATCAGCGCAAGGCTGAGCAGAAGCGGTTGGAGAATGATTTTGCACATCTGCTGGAGAACAGTAATCAGGATTGGAAGAAATTTAAATAAATCCTATGGCTTCGCGCTAAAAATATGGCAGAGATTAAAGAGGCACCCGTTAGGGTGTCTTTTTTTATGTAACTTAAGCAGATAAGCCTAAGTCTTAATTATTTTAAATTTAAGTATATGAAAGGGTTGACCCTCAAAGTGGGCTTAGGTATAATTTAAAACATTGCGAATGAAAATCATTATCATAAAATCGCATTTGTAAACTATTAAACAGATAAGGAACAACTCATGAAACTAAAATATTTGTCCCTACTTCTAATAGTATTTTCATTTATATCTTTGTTTATAGGCGTTAAAGATATATCCCCATTAGATCTCTTTCATCTTACGGAATCTCAAGCACAGACCTTGCTGGTAAGCCGGATTCCCCGGTTAGCCGCATTGATTATCGCTGGAGTCAGCATGAGTATTGCCGGATTAATTATGCAACAGCTGTCACGCAATAAATTCGTCTCACCGACTACGGCCGGGACGATGGATTCCGCAAAATTTGGTATTCTCGTATCCCTCATGTTATTCACAGGCGCAACGCCAATGCAGAAATTGCTTGTTGCTTTTGTTTTTGCGCTATTGGGCACCTTTATTTTTATGAGAATCCTGGATCGGATCAAGTTCAAGGATAGTATTTTTATCCCGCTGGTCGGACTCATGTTCGGCAACATTGTAGGCTCGATTACAACATTTTTTGCGTATAAAAATGATTTGATTCAGAATATCTCATCTTGGATGCTTGGGGATTTCTCGACGATTATCAAAGGCCAATACGAATTAATTTATATCAGCATTCCACTTGTCATTCTGGCGTATCTCTTCGCTAATAAATTTACGGTAGCCGGTATGGGCGAGGATTTTTCCGTCAATCTTGGCATGAACTACAAAGCGGTGGTCAACGTGGGATTGGTAATTGTAGCGTTAATCTCTTCTGTTGTCATTTTAACCGTAGGTACGATTCCATTTCTGGGTCTAGTAGTACCTAACATTGTAACGTTGTACATAGGGGATAACCTCAAAAAAAGTCTGGCGCATACAGCCATTCTCGGAGCGGTGTTCCTCCTGTTCTGCGATATTCTGGGCAGGCTCATTATCTATCCATATGAAATATCAATCAGTCTCACGGTAGGCGTCATCGGTAGTGGTCTGTTTATCTACTTGCTGATGAGAAGAAAGGCGAACTAGAGATGAAGACAAAACTAACTATATTATCAATAAGTGCTGTCGCCCTCATCGTCTTGTTTATGACGTATCATGCTTTGGGAAATTGGGACTACGTTCTGCCCAGCCGGGGAAGAAAGCTGGCGGCTATTCTGATTACCGGAGCTGTGATAGCTGTCTCTACCGTAGTTTTTCAGAGCATCACGAACAATCGTATTTTGACACCAAGTATTCTCGGGCTCGATTCCCTGTACATGTTAATCCAGACGTTCGGTGTTTATGCCTTAGGTTCATCGAATATGACCTTTATGAATAAAAACATCAACTTCTTGTTCTCTGCGTGCCTCATGGTCCTGTTTTCAGGCGTATTGTATAAGCTAATGTTCCGTAGGGAAGGACAAAATATTTATTTCCTGCTGCTGGTAGGGCTGATCATGGGGACGATGTTCCAGAGCGCGTCTTCTTTTATGGAAGTGCTTATTGATCCGAACGAATTCCTGATTCTACAGGGGAAAATGTTCGCCAGCTTCAACAATGTCAGCAGTGACCTATTGATTCTTTCCACCATTGTTCTGACGCTAACTACGTTGTACTTCCTGCGATTTGTTAAGTATTTGGATGTTATTTCGCTTGGAAAAGACGAAGCCATTAATCTGGGGATCAATTATGACTATGTAGTCAAAAGGCTGCTAGTTATTGTATCTATCTACGTTTCGATCTCGACGGCTTTAGTGGGGCCAATCACTTTCTTAGGTTTGTTGGTAGCTAATGTAGGACACCAGTTGTTCCGTACCTATAAGCATGCTTATCTGATTCCTGGAACGATTCTGTTGAGCATTGTTGCGCTTGTCGGCGGGCAGTTCCTGGTCGAACGTGTTTTTGGATTCAATACTACGGTTAGTGTGATTATCAATTTTGCAGGCGGCGTCTACTTCGTCTATCTGCTGTTAAAGGAGAATAAGTCGTGGTAGAAGTTAAAAATTTAACCAAACGTTATGGCGGAGTAACCGTCGTTGATGATGTGTCCTTGTCCATTAAAAAGGGCGCAATCACCTCGTTTATCGGACCAAATGGTGCGGGTAAAAGTACACTGCTCTCCATGATCAGCAGACTTATCTCCAAAGACGCAGGAGAGGTGCTGATCGAAGGCAAGGAAATCGGTACCTGCAAAAGTAATGAGCTTGCTCGTAAAATATCGGTGTTAAAGCAGTCCAATCATATTAGCGTACGCCTCACTGTGAAGGAGCTCGTTTCTTTTGGGAGATTCCCGTATTCACAGGGGAAGCTGAGTCCGGAGGATCGGGCGTTCGTTGACGAAGCGATTGCTTACATGGATCTCCAAGAGATGCAGGATAAATATATTGATCAGCTCAGTGGAGGGCAACGCCAGCGGGCATATATTGCCATGGTCATGGCTCAGGATACAGAGTACATTCTGCTCGACGAACCGCTCAACAACCTTGATATGAAGCATTCCGTCCAAATTATGAAGGTGCTTCGCCGCTTGGTGGACGAGAAGGGGAAGACGATTGTGCTCGTTATCCACGATATTAACTTTGCTTCTTGTTACTCTGACTACATTGTTGCGCTTAAAAATGGAAGAGTAGCTTCCTCGGGTACAGCGGATGAAATTATAGATTCTGCAGTTCTTAAAGAGGTATATGACATGGACATTCCTATTGAAACTATAGGAGGCCGAAAAATCGGTGTCTATTTCTAAAAGGTAACTATTACTATGCGGATATTATTATGACGTAACGTAAGAAGTGAAAGGCGCCAGCTTCTTAACGCATACGCGAATAATTCAAATAGCTTCACTATAAAAATTAGGGGTGAATACATTGAAGAAGAACTTATCTTTACTGATTATGACAGTATTTCTTGCGGTAATCTTGGCGGCTTGCGGCTCCAATAATGCAGCAACTTCAAATAACAACACAGCAGCGGCAGGCAATTCGGAGGCTACTACTGCACCAACAACGGAAGCAACTACAGCACCAACTGAGCTTACTTTCAAGCATGCGCTTGGCGAAACAACTATCAAAAGCAATCCGCAAAAAGTGGTTGTTTTTGACTTCGGTACACTGGATACGCTGGATAAACTGGGCGTAGAGGTGACTGGAGTGCCTCAAAGTAATGTACCGGCTTATCTCTCTAAATATAACGATGCTAAATATGAGAATGTTGGTGGTTTGAAAGAGCCTGACTTCGAAAAAATAAACAGTCTTTCTCCGGACCTGATCATCATTTCCGGCAGACAACAGGATTCTTATGAAGAATTCAGCAAAATTGCACCTACTCTGTATGTGGCTGTAGATAATGCAAACTATATGGAATCTTTTACGAATAACGTGAAAATGCTGGGTCAAATTTTTGGAAAAGAAGCAGAAGTAGAAACTGAGCTTGCGACTATCAATGATTCCATCAAAGCTTTGAATACGAAGGCAACAGCTGATGGCAAAAAAGCACTTGTTATTCTTGCGAATGAAGGCAAAATCAGTGCTTACGGTGCAGGTTCCCGTTTTGGGATTATCCATGATGTGTTCGGATTTGCACAGGCTGATGATAAAATTGAAGTATCCACTCACGGACAAAGCGTATCTTACGAATATGTAGCGGATAAGAACCCGGATTATCTGTTTGTAGTAGACAGAGATGCGGTTGTGAAGAGTGATGGCGGTGAATCCGGTTCAGCTAAAAAAGCAGTTGAAAACGATCTAGTGAAGAATACAAATGCCTTTAAAAACGGTAAGATCATCTACTTGGATCCTAACTACTGGTATTTGTCCGGTGGCGGTTTAATATCCGTTAGCGAAATGCTCAAAGAAGTTGAAGTTGTTCTGTAAGCAGAGTAACTTGGTGAATTAAAAAGCCTGTTGGCGGGAGTAATACTCCTTGCCAGCAGGCTTTTTTCGCTTTTTTCCATAGATTTACTGGTATATTCATACTAGTTGCTAAATTTATCTGTAACTTTTCAGGCTGGGATACGTGGTTAGGTTAAGGGGGGAGTGCATGAAGCGAAATTCATTGGATGAAATATATCAGATGTATGTGATGGATATTTACCGCTATTTGCGCTCCCTTTGTGGTGATCATTATGCGGCTGAAGATTTGATGCAAGAAACCTTTTATCGCGCTTATCTACATTTGGAGAATTGTAAAGAAGAGAAGATTAAACCATGGCTGTTCCGTGTCGCTTATAACGCCTTCGTAGATTACAAGCGAAAGGAAGGCCGCAGTACAGTTCAGAGTGAGGATTATTTCAAAAAGCTTGCTCATCCAGATACCACAGAAAGCACACTGCTTCATCAGGAACGTTGGGAAGAGATGAGGATAGCGGTAAGTGAGCTACCGGACAATCAGAGAAATGCACTGCTGCTGCATGATTTTCATGGGCTGAGTTATCGGGAAGCATCGGACATTATGGATGTGGGCTTGTCCCAATATAAGATATTGATCTTTCGGGCCAGACAGAAGCTGCGTGAGGCAGAGCGGAGGAGAAATGAACATGAGTGAAGAGTTTAAGGAGAAGTTAAGAAGGTATGGCGAAGGCACTCTTGCTGATGAGGATAGGGATGAGGTTGAGCGTGAGTTAGAGAAGATGGAAGCTTACCAGGCTTATCTGGATGAACTCATGGGCGAAGAAAAGCCGGCTCCAGATGAGGAGAAGAGCATAAAATTCGGAAAGGGTAAAAGAAACAGACCCGGCAAAGAAAAAAAGATCATCCGCCGTGGCAAGTGGAAAGCACGTATATCGAATACTTTAACGGTGATTTCTGCGTTTTTGATTTTTTTGATTGTCAGCAGTATCATCACAGCGGTATTTTATAGCACTGGAGAAAGAGGAGAGACTTACCGTGATGTCGTTTCTTCCGCAATTGCTGTTTCACAGCCGAATACGATCGTCCATTTGAGTAGCGATTCCGGACCGTTTTTTAGTATGAATCTGCAGGGTGAAATAATAAAACAAATTGGTGATGCGCGGATTAATGTTGGAGATTATTCGATGAAGTTTCTATTAGGCTGGCCTAGAATCTATAGTTATTCATGGACATATGAACGCAGTGGGACAGGTAATTACTTTATCTATCCCATTGAGAACCAGTCTGCAGAAAATAGGATGGATGACAGCAGTGAGTGGGAAAAACTAGAGAAGCTCCCTGAAGGTACGGTAGGAGAAGCCTATTTGTCTTTTGAACAATTTTTTACGACAGATGAGCTATTGAAGAAGTTTCAGCATAAAAATCTTGAACTTTTATGGTTCGCAGCAGATACAGGTCCAAGGACACAAGAGCCAGTAATAAATGATCCCTTAGGATTTCCAAGTATGCCTATCTGGCATGCTGATGATATGAAGGTGACACAAGAATCAAAGAAAAAGTGGGGTTGGTTTGGAGGGGTGACTAGCCGCACGAGTGTTTCTCCATCTGTTGACTCATATGGGGATGGTGAACTGCGTAATGCGAACTTCCTTAAGACACTGCACTTAATGCAGGAGCATAAATCGATCGCCAACAAGGTAATTCCGTTTATTGATCTGGATGACTCCATTAGCTATCTGGAGAAGAACGGAGTTAGGCTGTATGGAGCTGTCGTAACCGGTCCGGTTAAAGAGTTGCTCAAGTTAAAGGAAGAAAAATGGGTCAGTAATATTCATGTTGAAGAAGTAAGATTATGGAATTGGCAGGATAGAGAGAACTGAGTTGGGATGCTAAATACTGTAGAAGGTAGTAAGCGTAAATGATTTCTTCGTAATTACTTAATGGCAGTCGGATATGCCCTGTGTTAGTGGGGTGTACCCGGCTTTTCTGTGTGGGAGAAGTCACAGAGCTTGCTTCTCGTTTAAGCAAATCGTACAATTATTTGAATATGAGATGAGTATGATAGATTAGGAGCTGAGTTATATGAAAGTAGGCGTGGTATCAGATACACATATGACAAGAATGGCTAAGTCTCTGCCCAAAGCGCTTGTTGCTGAATTCCGGAATGTAGACTTGATTCTGCATCTTGGAGATTGGGTGAGTATGGGAATCTACGATTTGTTGGCTGAATTAGCTCCAGTGGAAGGGATTGCTGGAAATAACGATGGAATAGAGATCATTGAGCGTTTCGGGGAGCGTAAGCTGCTAACGCTTGAGGGAGTCCGGATCGGAATGGTCCATGGGCATACGCCACACTCCCGCAAAGGAACGGACGGGAATGCGCTGCTTGCTTTTGCGAACGATAAGGTGGATTGTATTCTTTTTGGTCATTCGCATCAGCCTTTATTGCGGGAAGAGAATGGGATTCTGCTCTTTAATCCAGGATCGCCAACAGATAAACGACGTGAGAAACTGTATTCCTTCGGAATCTTGGATATCGAAGAGGGTAAAGTCAGTGCCCGGCATGTGTTCTACGATTCCAAAGAATAAGAATAATTGTCCAAATGATCTGGCGTTCACTCCATGGTGCACGGTACGGCTGAAATATACAATAACGTTAAAACGGCCAAGCCGGAAAGTGAGCGATGAGGATGAACAACTATCGTATTGAACGTGTGATCTATGATGATTTGGAACGGCTTATCCCATTGTTTAATGAGTATCGAGTATTTTATGGGGCAGTCTCTGATCTGGATGGTGCACGTGCTTTTTTATCAGATCGATTGAAGCTGAACGAATCGGTAATCTTTATTGCGGTGGAGGGAGAAGGCGAGGAGAAAAGAGCGTGGGGCTTCACTCAGCTCTATCCCTCTTTTTCATCGGTCTCTATGGAGCGTCTCTGGATATTGAATGATCTATATGTAACTACAGAACTGCGGGGACATGGGCTCGGCTCCAAGCTGCTGGAAAGTGCCAGAGCTCATGCGCTCGCTACGAATACGAAGGGCTTGTCCATGACAACAATGACGGCGAATGTGGGGGCACAGCGTTTATATGAAGCGCATGGCTACATTCGGGATGATGATTTTTATACCTATAACCTTTTTTTCTAAAAGCTAGAGAGAAAGACGAGTAAGGGGCGTTAAAGTGGATACAAGTAATAAGTTGGCAATCTTTTTTGACCTTGATGATACCTTATATGATCATTTGCTTCCATTTAAAGAAGCGGTGCGTCAAGTACTTAAACCGGATGAGAGCAGTCTGGACTTTGCGGAATTATTTTATAAAGTAAGACATCATAGTGATGTATTATGGCCTATGTATTTACGTGGAGAAATTCCGCTGGAGGAGACTAGGGTACGCCGATTGGAGCTTGCTTTTGCAGAGTATGGTCTACAGCTTGATCGTGACCAAGCCACGGCGGTACAAGCGGCATACATTGGCCGTCAGTACACCATTCAAATGATAGATGGAGTCCGGGAGCAATTGGAAAGGTTCATTGCTGCTGGTCATAAAGTAGGCATCATTACGAATGGACCCAAAGATCATCAAATGAAAAAGATTCGCGGATTAGGTCTGGATCAGATGATCCCCGAGGAGATGATTTTTATTTCTGACGCTGTAGGTCTGGCCAAACCAGATCCGCAACTCTTTTTGCATGTAAATCAGAAGTCTGGCACTTCACCAGACCATTCACTTTATATAGGCGATACCTGGGCTAATGATGTAGTAGGAGCGCTTGCGGCTGGCTGGAAGGTCTGCTGGTATAATCCGAGAGGCAGACAGCCGGCTACGGATCATAGGCCTAGTTATATTTTTACGAATTATAAGGAATTTAGCGAGTTGCCTTTGGTGCTGCAAAAATCTTGATCGGGAATTAATTAGTTATGATGAACGAAAGGCAGCCCCTGTTTCGCACACCGTAGGTTAAAATGGAAGTTAAAAGGACAACCATTACAGAGCTACATGCGAAAGGAGCTGTTACTATGAAGAATACCATAAAATACGTCGGTTTGGATGTGTCTAAAGAAAAAATTGCGGTGGCGATTGCAGATGAGGGTCGGGAACCCGCACGATATTATGGAGCCATCCCCCATACCCCAGATGCAGTGGCTCGAATGATTCGGAAACTCAAAGGTTCAGGGATTACACTGGAGGTCTGCTATGAAGCCGGGCCTACGGGGTACGACTTATACCGCTGGTTGACGAAGATGGGAATTTCCTGTGTGGTAATTGCACCTTCGCGTATGCCACAGCGTCCCGGAGATGCCATAAAAACCGACCGACGGGATGCAGAAAAACTGGCTCAGTTACACCGGGCTGGAGAATTGACTGCGATCTATGTGCCAACGCCAGAACTCGAAGCTTTACGAGATCTCATTCGTGCACGAGAAGATGCTAGGCAAGACCTACATCGGGCTCGGCAACGGCTCATTCATTTTCTATTGCGCCACCAAATTCACAAGCCAGAGGGTATGAAAAAACGCTGGACCAAAAGGTACCGGGAATGGCTCTCTATGCTGAAGTTTAATAATGTAGCTCAAGAACGGGTATTTACCGAATCCCTGCAACAGCTCCGGGAAGTGGAGGAGCGAATCAAGCGACTTGAAGCCGCAATGCGAGAAGAAGCACAGATCTGCCCTTACGCACCTGTCATTCAAGCGTTGCAAGGCCTGAGGGGAATCGCCCTGCTGACAGCTATGACTTTAGTTGTCGAGATTGGAAATTTCGAACGTTTTCGTTCACCGGCTCAGCTCATGAGTTACCTGGGACTCGTGCCACGGGAATATTCCTCGGGAGCAAGTACCAAAAGAGGGAGTCTTACAAAAGTCGGAAATTCCGGAGTGCGGCGCGCACTGGTGGAGTCCGCATGGAGTTACCGTCACCGCCCTGCCGTCAAGGGAGATTTAGCAGTGCGTCTTGAGGGCCAGAGTATTCATGTCCATGAAACGTCGTGGAAAGCCCAAGAACGGTTACACAGCAAGTATTTAAAATTAGTCAGACGCGGGAAACACCGAAATTTAACCATGGCAGCAGTGGGTCGTGAGTTAATTGGATTTATCTGGTCGATTGCGGTAGAGGCAGAACGAAAAATGGCGTAGGTGAAACGAAAAAAAATAAAAACATACCCAAAAGATTTGAATCCTTGGGGCATGGAGACAAAGAGAAAGGTTCGAGGAGAATCCGTGAATTCCCTGTGCACAGGATCCCTGATCTAACGTGCGAAATTAGTTTACGGAAGCTCCTTCGACGTAGGCATAATATGTGGTAACCAACCCACGGATAGCAGATTGCCAGCCGACGACTCGCATTTTGTCTCTGTGCCCAAGGGATTGAAAACCCTCTAGTTTAAAGGGGAAAACAGGGGAATTGACTAATTCGTTCATAGCAGGGAAAAACTCCCTGAAATTAACCGGTTAGAGCGCGAAATTGAGGTTATTGGGGAATTCCTCCCTAATAAAACCTAAATAAACATGGTTATAGCCATATTCGGGTGATTTTTAGGGAGGTTTTCCCTAATCGAAGGTTTACATTGAAAAAATCTATTGATTTTAGGGAGGAATTCCCTAATTATCAGGCTGCTGGGCGATGAATGGGCGATGAACATCCCTCAGCCATGCCTAAGAACCATTATCTGCAACAAAAGAGCTTGCCCCTAAAAGCCAACAACGGCTTTATGGGGGCAAGCTCTTTTCAACTAAAATTAATCAGCAAAGCTGTACGTAGGGTCAGTCAGATTCATTCTTTCTTTAATGCCTGATGTGGCGTAGATTTTGTTGTCATCGGTAATAAAGAAAGCTTCTACATCTTCAGGTAACGACTCCAGATATTTCATACCTTCTTCGATCCCCATCAAGAACACCCCAGTGGACAAAGCATCCGCATCTGTTGCATTAGGGCTCATAATGGTCAAGCTTTTGAGACCGTTCTGAGAAGGGTAACCTGTGCGTGGATCAAGAATATGGTGATAACGAACATTGTCTTGCATAAAATAACGTTCGTAAACACCAGAAGCATCGATGACCTCATCCGCGATTTTAATCGTTCCTAGCTGCGTGCCGCGGCTTTGGTCAGGGTCTTGCAGACCAATATTCCAATCCGTTCCGTTTGGTTTCGTACCTAACGCAATAATACTGCTGCCGCCGAGGTTGATCATTGCACTGTTAAGGCCTTGCTCTTTTAAATAATCAGCGATACGGTCAGCAGCATACCCTTTGCCGATACCTCCAAGATCCAGTACCATATTTTCCTTCAGTAGCTTCACGGTCTTAGCAGCTTCGTCAATTTCAACGTCCCTGTAATTGGTTAGGCTCTTGGCTGCATCGATAGCTGCTGGATCAGGGACTTTATCTCCGCCACTACCGATGTTCCAGAGGTCGATCAGCGGACCAATCGTGGGATCGAATAGCCCGTCCATTTCTTTTGCATATTGCACGGATTGTTTTACAACATCTAAGGTCTCGTCCGAAACGACAACCGCTTCTTTTCCTGCTGCTTGATTGACTGCGTAAACCTCGCCGCCTTCTTTTGTACGGCTAAGCTCCATATCCATGCGCTCCAGCATTTGCTGGATATCATCCATATTTTTTTGGGCTACATTTTCTCCGAACACTTTGATATTCACGACCGTGTCATAGATATAAAAGGTCTGTGAGAGTGACTTGGCTTCGCCTTTTCCTGAAGCTGTTGCGCCACCCGGTGTTTCCGTCGCTTTGTCATCCTTATTTTTAGTAATTAGCCAAGCGCCGACAGCTATGACGACGATGACGATAACAACGAGGATCAACGTCGTTTTTTTGTTCTTGAACATATTCCACCATCCATAAAGTTAGTTTCTAAAACACATTATTACTATCATACCCTAGATCAGAAGTTGATGGAAATTAATTTCATGGCATATTTACGTACAACTCCGTCTGCACGAAAAAAAAGCCCCGCAATCTGATTCGGAGCAACGCTGTGGATATAGAGGTAGCTATTAAGCTAATCTAGCATGTATTCACGGTATTTGTTTTTACGAGGATTCATTACGAAAAGGATTCCTTTGGCATAACCGCTAACGGCTTTAAAATTTCGTTTGAGAGTTTCTTTACCTGTAAGACAGGTTAACGTCCAGATCAATGCGGCATAATTCATAGGGGGTGCTTTACGTAAGTTGAGCAGATAATAATGATTGATGGCAGTAGCTCTTGCAACAACGCCCGCCTTATCCCGAGATCCCGGCGACTCATGATGAATGATTTTCATAGCCGGGTTAATGACAAGCTTGCCATAACGGCTAGCCAAATGGGACAAGTAAATATCCTCGGCAATGGAGTAACTTGTCATCCAGGGATAGGGTTTCATATCTTGTAATGCTGAGCGCCGGAATGACATATTACAGCCGTGAAAAAAATCCGTCTCAAAAACCTGCTCCTTCTCTCCCCAGAGGAATAGGGAGCCTGCAAACATGCTTGGGGATAATCTGCCCGGGGATCCAGACATTTGTCCGGTCAGCATGCCAAACAGCCGGCCCGGTTTGCTGCTGCGCATTCCTTTTGCCACACCGCCTACACCGACAATTGAATCGTCCGCTGCATAAGTATCAAGTAATCGTCGAATATATAAGGAATCATCTAATTCTGCATCATCGTCTAAATGAAGCACAATTTCAGCATTTACTAGTCCAAGTGACTCATAACGGGAAAGCCAGAGTCCCGGATTAGTCTTACGATGATATCGAAACTCAGCCTGTGGCAATTTGTTCATTATGTTACGATAATAGGTTAATCTTTCTACAGGAATCTCACCGTCATCTACAATCCAGAGCTCGATGGAGACATTCTCTAGCTGTGTCTGCTTGCTTATAGACTCTATGCACACTGTAAGGTCGTTTATACGGTTACGGGTAGGTATCACTATAGATACATCATGCATATGGGGATCTCCCTTCGGAATTTCTGGTGTTAACTTCATTTTATCTGCCCAGAAGGGGAGCGTATATACCACTTTCGTTTACTTTTTGCTTTAACATTCACGTCTATAAATGTCATTTTATTAAAAGTTAAGTTTGTAATTTTGAGTTTTTAACTATATAATAGTAAGCGACGTATATTTAGTTATTACTCTTATATGACAGCTACAAATTATCAATAATATTAGGAGGTTTTTTCGTGAGAATAGATATCTGGTCCGATTATGCATGTCCTTTTTGTTATATTGGCAAAAGACGTTTGGAGAATGCGCTAAGCCAATTCCCGAACCGTGATCAAGTAGAGGTAGTATTCCGTAGCTTTCAACTGGATCCACATGCAGAGGTAAGTACAGACAAGAGTATTCATGAGCTGCTGGCTGCCAAATACGGGATGACCGTCGAAAAAGCAAAAGCAATGAACGCACAACTAGCGGAGCAAGCTAAAGATGTGGGCTTGGAATTTAATTTTGATACAGTAAAGCATACCAACACTTTCGACAGTCACAGACTGAGTCATTTTGCAAGCACAAAGGGAAAAGGTGCAGAAATGTCCGAACGTCTGCTGCGCGCCTACTTTACGGATTCATTAAATCTTGGAGATCGCAGTGTACTGGCTTCACTCGCTGCTGAAGTTGGTTTAGATCAAGTGGAAGCTGCGGCAATGCTGGAAACGGATGCTTTTGCGAATGAGGTTAATGGCGATATTGAAGAAGGAAGCCGTCTTAATATTACCGGTGTACCTTTCTTTGTATTCAACAATAAATATGCTTTATCTGGTGCACAACCAGGTCCTGTATTTACAGAGGTACTGGATACTGTGTGGGCGGAGGAACAAGCAGGACCAACGTTGCAAGTGGTTGGTAAGGGGAATTCTGAAGTATCTACCGATGATGGTTGCGCAGATGGATCTTGCAATATTTAAAGTTTGGATTCTAGTAAAATAAAAGAGCTGAGGGAGCCCTCAGCTCTTTTTTGTGTGCGCCCAGCATGGGCGCTATCTATAGGGTTGAAGTCCCGAATGGCGAAGGCAGTAGTAGCCATTAGCTTAAGGCAAGGGTGTCCACCGCGAGGTGGAATCTGAAGGAAGCCAGCGGCAAATCTCCGGTCTGAGGAATACGAACTTCATACAAGGCTAACGTAGGCTGGATGAGGTTGCACAACAAACCAAAGTCCATACTGCCAAAGGCGTACGAGAGTAAATGAAGCAGATAGATGGAGAGGAAGATAGCGTTCTTACCTGGGGAGATCTGTGTGATAGGCGAGTATACTTCGTAACCCTACTTGTGAGAGTAGGCTGAGTGCACAGAAGTCAGCAGACGCCATAGTACGCAAGCTGTTGCAACAGCTGCGGAAGGGCTGAACATGGAATAGGATTTATACATCCAGGCGTTCAAGATGAGCGATGAATGCAGAAAAAAAAAATCCGAAAGGACCTGACTGAAGAAGGAAACGGTGAATCCCGTGGGGGTCTTCAGCAGGGCGGAGTTCATCTTTGGCACAAATGGAAGGTATAAATCACGTAAAGAGAGGTTAAAAAAAAATGTTGGAGCAACTGCTATCACGGGAAAATCTTCTGCAAGCCTTAAAGCGTGTTGAAGCGAATAAAGGAAGTCATGGCGTAGATGGGATGTCCGTAAAATCCTTACGAGAACACATCGTACAAAACTGGCAGACCTTGCGGCATGCCATAGAAGAAGGAACCTATGAACCGAGCCCCGTGCGCCGAGTCGAAATCCCGAAACCCGGTGGCGGAGGTGTTAGGTTACTAGGAATACCTACCGTGACAGATCGAATGATTCAACAAGCAATCGCGCAGGTGTTAACTCCATTGTTTGATCCAGAGTTTTCCGACCATAGCTATGGATTCCGTCCGAAAAGACGAGGGCATGATGCGGTGAGGAAAGCTCGAACCTTTATGAAAGAAGGCTATCGATTCGTAGTCGACCTAGACTTGGAGAAATTCTTTGATCGCGTCAACCATGACCGACTGATGATGAAGATTTCGGAGAAAGTGGAGGACAAGAAAGTTCTCCTGCTTATCCGCAAATATCTTCAGTCAGGTGTGATGGAGAACGGGTTAGTAACCCCGACAACGGAAGGTGCCCCGCAAGGCGGTCCACTGAGTCCGTTATTATCTAACATTGTCCTAGATGAGCTCGACAAAGAACTCGAGAAACGTGGGCACCGCTTCGTTCGTTATGCGGATGATTGCAATATTTACGTGAAAACGCTAAGAGCAGGAGAGAGAGTCAAGACAACGGTCACCCGATTCATCGAGACGAGGCTAAAGCTGAAGGTGAACCAAGTAAAGAGCGCGGTAGACCGTCCCTGGAAACGAAAGTTTCTAGGATTTAGTTTTAGTGTGGACAAAGAACCAAAGGTGAGAATTGCGAAGCAGTCCTTACAGAGAGTCAAGGTTCGAATACAGGAGATATCCTCTCGAAAGAGATCGATGAAGATGGAAGAGCGAATCAAGGAACTAAACCACTACCTCATGGGATGGTGCGGTTATTTCTCGCTGGCGGATACCCCAAGTACCTTTCGAGATATGGATAAATGGATACGAAGAAGGCTACGAATGTGCCTCTGGAAGCAGTGGAAGACCCCTAGAACCAAAGTCAAAAGACTTATATCCTTAGGGGTACCTAAGGATAAAGCCTATGAGTGGGGAAATACCCGAAAAGGGTATTGGCGAATTGCAGGGAGTCCAATTCTACAACATGCATTGAATAACCAATATTGGGAAGCCAATGGATTAAAGAGTGTATTGGACAGATACAACTCCTTACGGAATATTTCATGAACCGCCGTATATCGAACGGTACGTACGGTGGTGTGAGAGGTCGGGGGCTAGCCGCCCCCTCCTACTCGATTTTGATAAACCTGTTCTTTTGTTGCTTCCCACACTCAAAAACAAGCGCTCCCGATATCCGGAAGCGCTCGCCGCTGATTGTGGTTTTATCTGAAAGATGTAACAAAGCTTGAGAATAGTGTACGTACATCGTATTGATATTGGTTGATTGGCTCGATAGGCCGTTCGATACCAAGTAGAGTATATACCGCAATTCTCGCTGCTCTCACGGAGTATTCTTCAGTGAATACAACGTCATCTGGAATTTCACAGAATTGTCCAATAAAGGCCAGGTTCGTGGAACCCTCAGGGACAACTTTTGGTCGGTCACTATTGAGTCTAGGCATAAACTGAGAAGTGATATAAGGCATCATGCAAGGAATACAGTTGGCGGTAGCCATGATCTCGTCCTTATGTTCTTCAAAGTGAAGATGACCGATCAATTCTTGCATAATTTCTTCGCCGGTACAATCACACATTCTCTTTTTCACGAAATCCCCAACTTTGTCTGGATACAGTCCGTAACCCCAGAACACTTTAACATGCTCAGGCTGATTGCGGAAATGCGGTTGGTAAGCTAGTACAACGGACATAAACCAGCTCGAATCCTTAAATGTGACCAAAGCGCCTGTGCCGGCACGGTTACGTGTGAAATTTTCCATTAGATCGAAGAATTTGGAGTCATGGAAAGTTACAGTAAAGGACTCCCATTTCGAACCGTCTACATGATCATCGAACGAAGAAGGATTGCCAAGACTTGGTTTCTTGGAAGCGATGTTTTCCCATAATTTCCACGAGCTTCCCTTGCCGTTAAGGCGTGGAGCAGAAGTCATAGAACCAAGGCTGGAGCCTTCGGTCATAGAACCGTTTGTGATAATTACGAGATCATCTTCTTTTACATCAATCACATCTTTGACACCTTCGCGCACTACATTCATTTGGGTTACGGTAATTCCGTCACCTTTTTTGAACTGCAGATCAGTAACTGTACATTTCAGTGTGAAATCGACACCGAATGGTTCAAGATATTTGTGCAAAGGCAGAATGATGGAATCATATTGGTTATAAGGAGTGCGAGTTACACCTTCCAGCGTTTGAATTCTTGGGAATTCATGGAAGAAACGAAGCATATATCTTTTAAACTCTACAGCGCTGTGCCAAGGTTGGAATGCAAAAGTAGTAGCCCACATATACCAGAAGTTTGTTGTGAAAAAGTGAGGGGCGAACCAGTCGTTGATACGCGCTTTACCCATTTTATCTTCTGGTGTAATAATCAGCTTGCCCATAGCGAGACGATCAGCCATATCAAAACCCATGGACAATACATCTTCTACTTTGCCGTCTTTGTTTACAAGTCTGGCGTTTGAGTGTGTTGGATTTGCGGTATCAAAAGCAATAATTTCATCCCGCACAGACAACCCCGGACGGTCGACAGAAGGAATCGTTGTTAATAGCTCCCAGAGATTCTCATAAGCTTCATCGTTGAGCATACGGCCGCCGCGGACAACGTAACCATGTTCAGCGTCACCTGCGCCGTCATTGCTACCACCAAGAATCTTCATCTCTTCAATAATGTGAATGTTTTGTCCCGGAAAATCACAGTCTCTGACCAGGTAAGCAGCGCCCGCTAAGGATGCAATTCCGCCACCGACAAAATAAACCTGTCTATTACCGTACTCTTTTTTCACAATGGTCGCCTCCAAGTAGTTGTTTAAATAATCACACTCTTAATGTAAACCAACTCCTATTTTGAAGGTATAATCAAACTCTTTAGAGTGTCTGGATTTTTGTCATTATGGGTGATCTGTCTAGTTTTTAGACAAAAAAAACCGCTGCAACCAAAGGTTACAACGGATGGTTCTCATATTTGTGTAAAGCTTTCAGAAAATTTCCTTCAATTAGATCACTTAGCTTCTCAATCATATGGTGCGGCTGTTCCTTCATGCCTTCTCTCATCCACTGAATGATTAGGCCTGTGAAGGCTAGCGTATAAAAATTGGCTATAAAGTGCTTGTCTTCTTCGCAAACCTCCATCCCGGAGGACAGCTCGTTTATAACCCCCATGATGAGATCGTTTGTCACCTCGTACAGATATGCATCCAGATGATTTCTGCCTAATGAATTTAGCGTGTTACAGCAAAAGGATTTATTCCGCTCAATGTAGCAGAAGATTCTATAAAACCCGTCCGTCCAAGTGCTGTAGCTGCGATACTGGGCGAGGCTTTCGACAGCCTCAGTCTTATAAATCCAACCTAGCAAATCAAATATATCCTGGAAATGATAATAGAACGTTTGTCTGTTTAGTCCGCAATGGTCCACTAGTTGTTTAACAGTAATTTTATTGAGCGGTGTATGCTCCATTAGCTCTTTTAAAGAATGCGACAATGCATTTTTGGTTAGAAAAGAATTGGACAACAGCGTTCACCTCTTCCATTCAAGACTTCGATGCTCGCTTATACAGCAGACGAATACCTTCGGCTAATAAACCCAGTGCAAATCCGGCGCATGAAAATAAGGAAAACGCGAGGAAGCCTGCGAGATCCTCCCAACCGGACATCTCTTGGTAGGTGTAGCCCAGCATAAATGCCGCACCTATGATTATTCCCGCCGTGCTAAATACCCAGAGCAGACGCGCTCCGAGCCAGCCTAATGTGTTGACGATCCCAGCCACTACAACGGAAAAAAGAGCAAAGCGCAGTAAGAGTGTGGCATCCATTTCCTGGGCCAGCATCACGAATCGGTGTAGAGGGAAGAGAAGCCATAGAAGAATGGCATAAACGGTCATCCAGAGAAACCAACTTTTACTTTTGGCAGCAGGCAGGAATTTCATTTCATGCACACCTCTTTTCCCATAGTACGAACGTTAAAAAGTAGGGATTATACCGTGAAGGATTCTAGTTCTTCCGCACTTTGCAGCAGGTGGCTTAGCAGGTTTGGAATGTCCTCCATTTGCTCTTCTGTGAGTTGTCTTTTGAATTGCAGCTCGATGCAGTTATTGTAAGTTTCACTTTCCTGGCCATATATGAAGCTTAAAGATTGCACAGGCTGGAAATCAGGTCCCCAGATCGCTTTTAGAATACTGTCTATCGCCTGACATTCGCTAGGAATATCTTCGACTTCCATATAAAAACGAAGTGAAAGATTACAGCCGGGATCCGTATTAGGAACCTCCAAGATTTCATCGCTGAGATCTTTCGTGGACGAAGTGAGCAGGATTTCGGCGGTTACTTTCCTGCCTGCAGTTAATTGGAAGGAGAGACTGAACTCTCTGGACATCAGCGCCATATTCAGAAGGTCGGAGCGATCCGTAACCACCAATATTCCGTCTAAATTATCGTAGTCATAAATCTGGTTCTCAAAGGCGATCTTAATATTATCGAAAACTGTAGGGTGGAACAATAAGAGCACCTTCTTTGTTTATTTATATTGTAACATGATGTGATAGGAAGTTAAAAAAAGACGCCCAGGACCAAATGGACCGGGCATCTTGTGTAGAAGTTACGGCTTCCCATAAGAGGGAATACTCCTCGGTTGTGGGTATACGTTCACTTCTTAGTTTGTAGGCGCAGGCGCAGTATATTTCAGGAACGTCTTCGGAATCGGGCTCTCAAAGGTCATCAGTTCTCCAGTGGTTGGATGAATAAAAGAGAGCACTCGAGCATGTAGGCCAAGTCTTCCTACCGTTTTGGTCTCTGCACCATATTTCTTGTCACCTGCGATAGGGTGGCCGATATCTGCCATGTGCACCCGAATCTGATTTTTTCGTCCGGTTTCGAGCTTAACCTCTAGCAAGGAAAAATGGCGGTTAGCCTGAATGAGTTTATAATGTGTAATTGCATGTAGTCCATCGCCTTCATGAGGACTGGAATACATTTTAAGGGTTGAGGTTTCTTTGAGCCACGAGCTTATCTTGCCTTCAGGTCTTTTAACCGCGCCTTCCACGAGCGCTACGTAAGAACGTTCCTTCACGGTATCTTTCCAAGTAGTTTGTAGCGCTTGCTGAATCCGTTCGCTTTTGGCAAACATCATTACACCTGATGTATCTCTGTCCAAACGATGTACGACAAAAATCCGATTTTGTGGATTGCTAACACGGACATGCTCCATGAGCTGGCGGTAAGCCGTCAATTCATTTTCTTCCGCAGTGGCGATAGATAGCAGTCCAGCATCCTTTTGAACAATAATCAGGTCTTCATCCTCATGAACGATTTTAAGTCCGATCATCTCTGCTGTTTGTACAGGCTTCTCTTGATCAATAGTAACGTTTTGACCCGGATGCAGTTGGAAATTATGCTGTGTAACTACCTTATTATTCACCGACACTTGTCCACGCGATAGGATGGATTTAATCGCATTTCGTCCGCGACCCGTGACGTGGGTGAGTAAGAAGGGCAATAGTTCAGAAGGTTCGTTTACAGTAAATGTTTTGGGTGCTGCGGGTGCTTTAGTTTTATGATTAAGCTTGCCAGTAGGCTTGCTGTGAGAACGAGTACCTCTTTTGGCTGTTTCTTTAGGATTTCTTCTTGAGTTCATGGATGCATTCTCCGTCCTTTAATATTGTACTCCTCAATATACCATGGGCTGTTAAGAAATACTATGGAGAGGCAGGCGTACTGGTTTGCTGCTGCTCAAAGATAGAACAGCTGTGCTAATCCAAGAAGCAGGAATAAACCGAGATATACCCAGCCTAACCTGCGGGCATATTTCTTTTCCCGGGGCATGGCGCTTACAGCATAGATCTTGGTATCCACAGTAAGCAGGAATAGTCCGGAGAGCAGGAGCACGAGAGTTAAATAAGTTAGTTGATGATAGATCATTTGAACACATCCCCATATCTAGTCTTCTTTAAGACCGACTCTTTCAATATTCGTCTTCACATTAAGTTCTATAGAGAGATCAGAATACTGTTGCTCCCAGTCATGTTTGTCACGAACATTAGCTTTCCAGTAGGAAGGAGCATATGCACGAACATATTCACCCATGCCAAAGATATCCGAGTGAGCCTGTTGCGTCTGTTTAATCAGATGGTCGAAGATGGTGAGGACTCCTTTTTGAAAGTTGGCCTCAAGTTTTTTTAAATCCTGGCTGGAATCAATACGAATATTATTACCTAGGTGCTCATCTAGCGCTGCTTCTAAATAAATATTTATAGTGATATGGGGTTTGCCGTCTTTGATTTTAACTTTAGACCTTGTAAATCGGTCGTTAACTTTAAGAGTCAGTGGGCCAAAGTCCTCTGAATTGAACATGACGGAATATCCCCCAGGATCAAGACCTTTCATGGACATATATGCGCCAATCTCAATGGGAGTAGTCGAACCAACCATAACGCCTCCGCTAAAGTAAGCAAGACCTTTTATCAACATATTGTCTTTTTGATGTAAAGACACATAAGGCAGATAACCGCTCTCTCCCCATTTAGATTCAGCTGACCAGAATACGCCTATATAGTTAGCTGGGAACTTTCCGGATCTCACGGCTTTTTCCATGGTGGATAGGATATAGAGGGTTGGAACTCGCTGAAGTGGTGGATTAATATTCATAAATTTAGAAGCCTCGCCTTCGGACACTAATAACCAGGTACGGCGACGGACTTCAGGGTTGCGGCGTAAATAATCATTTAAATCCGACAGGTTTTTGCGTGCAAAATCCTCGCTGATGATAATCACCCGAAGATGGATGAGGTAACGTGGGTCAGAGATCTGTTGTTGCAAATTGTTTAAGGCATCATCTAGTGAGTAACCGTAAACTTGTACAACCCAAACCGGATTTTGATTCCCCCCGCTACCTTCTCCCCCGCTGCTAGGACCTAACGGAACTCTCCCTGGAACTGCAATTTGGGCGGTCACACGGATTTTGGGCAAATTAATATTTGCGCTTTTTAGATGTGTCGTTTGATCATCTTCGGTTTTACTATTTGCCGGCACTGAATCTATAGACAATCCCAGCACTAATGCACGATCTTCAATTTCGAGCTGGTCCCAGCAGCCCGTAAGGAATACAAATACCAGAGAGAGAAGGAGGAGAAGACTAATACGCTTGTTAATTACTTTATTCATTCGATAGCCCTCCTTTTTGCCGAATCAGAGCTATTAACCATAAAAGAAGAGGGTAGAGAGTCAAAAAAATTAACCCGATAATCGCTGTGACGGAAGAAAAGGTATAAACCTGGTAAATATTTCTTGGCAAAAGTGAAAAGACGAAGATAAGTGGAAGTGAGAAGCTTGATACAAGGCGGTGATCTTTGTACCGAAATACTTGCTGAAGTGAATATGCTGCTAAGTAGTAGTTCGTAAAAATGGTAGTAAATATAGATATTACCCAAACAGTAATAAACAGCGCATCGAATCGTTCTAGTAGTCCTGCACCAATAGAAATGGAGCGGGCGGTTTCTAAGGTTGGATAAGCGAGTAATTTGGTTTCTTGCGCTCCGAACATTCCTAAAGTGGCCGCAACAATCATTACATAGATGAAGCCAATAATAAAAAGGGCAGCAGCTCCTGCTTTAAGCACTTGCTGAGGTTTTTTCATTAAAGGAACCAGCAGTGTGATGACAAATGTGCCCTGATAAAGGGCAGCTGAAGTGACAGTCCCTTTGGAAAAGCTTGAAAAGGTGATGTAATTTCCAGTGAGTGGAAGTAAGTTTAAAGCATCTACATTTTTCATGGCTACTAATATAATGCTGAGAACGGTTAACAAGATGAAAGGCAAATAAAAAATATGTACATAGGTGAATTTAACAATGTTTCTGCGGATAGATAAAGCAGCCAAAATAAGCATTAATAGAATGACCGCTTCGATAGGTGTTTTTTTAAACACGACCGCAACACATACCTCTCCGAATTGACGCATGGTAATCCCGGCAGAGAAAGCAAAAAACAAAGAGATAAGTACATTGAAAATATCCGCGATGCTTCTCCCGACTAACCGGCGGCTGAATACAAACAGAGTTTCATTGGGGAATTTCCGACATACAGCGGCTGTAAACCAGCAGCCTAGAAATGCAACAGGGATGCCTGAAGCCGAAACCAGCGGCGCCCCACTGTCTCCGGCTTCAGCCATATAACGGGGAATACTCAAGATACCTATTCCAATAATCGTACTAACGACTACTGCGACGACTTGGATCGTTGTTATGGGGCGGTTGTTGTTCATCGAGTTCACCCTTCTCCTTAAAAATCTGATCTGAATACGTCGTTGGTAACTCATGAGCGAGACGAGTAGGGTCTTGAGTGTTCAAGAAGCTCGGACGTCTTCTCATCCACCATAAGGGGACACGAATCAGACTGTCCTTCAGATCTCTCCATTTCGTGGGCACATATGGTGTCATGTAAGGAACGCCAAAGGATTCCAAGAATAATAAGTGATTCACGATAACGATGGTACCTAACATGACTCCGTAAAGACCAAAACAACCGGCTAGAATAATCAGTGGAAATCTTAGCATTCTGGATGAGATAGCGGCATTATAGGCAGGGGTGGCAAAAGAACCGATAGTGGTTATAGCGACAATAACAACGGTTGTCGGACTTGCTAGGCCTGCTGAAACAGCAGCCTGACCAATAACAAGAACACCTACAATAGAAAGGGCGCCCCCAATCATTTGTGGTAGACGAATAGTTGCTTCGCGGAGCACCTCCATGAAGACCTCCATAATCAGAACTTCCAAGACCGCTGGAAAAGGAACGCCTGCTCTACCCCCTGAAATCGCTACGGCAAATTCGGTAGGCATAAGCTCCGGGTTGAAGGAGATGACGGATACATATAGAGCAGGGAAAAAAAGAGAGAACAACAGGGCAATTAGTCGAATCCCCCGGATTAGGCTGCCTACAATAAAACGTTCCGAATAGTCGTCTATGGTCTGAAAAAATTGATTGAACAATGCAGGGACGATGAGCGAGAATGGGGAGCCATCTACCAGAATGATGACTCTTCCTTCCAATAAGGCTGCCGCTGATTTATCCGGACGTTCTGTTGGTTGAACCTGAGGAAAAGGAGATAATGGGTTATCCTCAATGAATTGCTCGATGTACCCTGCATCAAGGATGCTATCTGTGTTTATCATGGATAATCTCTTCATCACTTTTTCAACCAATTCAGGATCTACTATCCCTTCTATATAGCACACAGCAACCTGTGAGCGTGTCCGCACACCAAGCGGAGCAGTAATAACCCGGAAATCTGGCGTTTGCAGCCGATAACGGAGTAAGGAAAGGTTTGCCTCCAAGTTTTCTATAAAACCTTCGCGTGAGCCACGAATTACCTGCTCGGTCTGTGGCTGTTCAATGCTGCGATGTTCGATTTTACGCAAATTGAAGTGAAGTGCTTGATCCATACCATCTATAAGGAGTACAACGCTCCCTTCTAATAGAGCGAGTGGCAGAGAATTTAAGTCCTTCGTTCGGTTCCCAGCCGCTATTTGTATGGTCGTATTCCAGATGAAATCAGGCAGATCCTTGCGCTCTTCAGGAATTGTCGAGAGATCAGCGGGAGGGCTCATTAACGGTTTAAGCACATGCTCATGAATTTGATTTTGGTCCACCAAAGATGAAAAAAAGATAATTACCGCATCATATAAACCGTATACCCGAAAATTACGCACAACGAGATCTGCATCTTCTCCAAAAATTTGGCTAATGGCTTTAATATTATTTTTTAGGTCGGGATCTAGTGGCTTTTCCGAACGCTGATCAGGAATGGTGGGATCTTCGTGCGTTTTTTTTTGCTTAAAAGAACTATAGTTTTGCTTCCAGTTTTGCACGGCTATTCCCCTTTCCTAAAGAATGATGATTTTTAAAGCTTGGCTCAAAAGCGCTCCTTTTATGTAATTTTTCCAAAAGGAGAAACGAAAGAAGGACTTCTAGAGTGTTGCTCATTACACCATTGACCGCTAAACTAAAGATAGAAACGCCTAAGGAGTCATGATAGATATGAAGATGCAAGCACCTACTATTGAACAGGCGCAGGCTGAGCTGCAAAAATATTACGGTTATCCAGACTTTCGGGATGGCCAGAAAAAGATTGTTCAGAACTTGCTGGAAGGACGCGACACATTGGGAATCCTCCCTACGGGTGGCGGGAAATCAATCTGTTATCAGGTTCCTGCACTGCTCCTGCCAGGGCTGACACTGGTGATATCACCACTGATCTCGCTGATGAAAGACCAGGTGGATGCGTTAACTACCGCGGGTATTCCGGCAGCCTTTATTAATAGCACGTTAAGCGGAAAAGAAGTGAATGAGCGGATTCGGGCTGCCCGGCGGGGTGATTTGAAGCTGCTCTATGTTGCGCCCGAAAGGCTTGAGCTGGACTGGTTCCGTCTGGAAATGGCTGAGCTGTCAATTTCCTGCGTGGCTGTTGATGAAGCGCACTGTGTATCCCAGTGGGGGCATGATTTTCGGACAAGTTATCTGTCTGTGTCTCCATTTGTAGATGAGCTGCCTGACCGGCCGATCTTGGCTGCATTTACTGCCACGGCGACGCCGGAGGTTATGGAGGATATGGTCCGGCTGCTGCGCTTGCGTGAGCCGGGTATTTTCATGACGGGGCTAGGAAGAGATAATCTGGCAATGTCCGTGCTGCGGGGAGAGAACAAGCGGGAGTTCGTTATGGATTATGCGGCTACGCATTCTCATCAGCCGGGGATTGTATATGCGGCAACCCGCAAAGAAGTAGATGATCTGTATCAGAGGCTGCAAGCTTCTGGCATAGCGGCAGGTCGCTATCATGCGGGTATGAATGATCAGGAGCGGGCAGATAGCCAGGAAGGGTTCCTCTATGACGATATCCGGGTCATGGTGGCTACGAATGCCTTTGGGATGGGGATTGATAAATCCAATGTCCGATACGTAATTCACTACAATATGCCCAAAAATATGGAAGCTTATGTTCAGGAAGCGGGTCGTGCTGGACGTGACGGGGAGCCGAGTGAATGTATTTTGCTGTTTAGTGCGCAGGATATTATGACGCAAAAGTTCCTGATCGAGCAGAATCCACAGGATACTGACCGTAAAGCTAACGAATATCGCAAGCTTCAGCAAATGATTGATTATTGCTATACTACTCGCTGCTTGCGCAGTGCCCAGCTGGATTATTTCGGGGAAGAACATGGGGACAAGCCATGTGGTATCTGCAGCTCATGTACGGATGAACGAGAGCTAGTGGATATGACCGTCGATGCGCAAAAGATCTTCTCCTGCATTCACCGCATGCGGGAGCGTTATGGTGTAGCGTTGGTAGCATCTGTGCTGAAAGGCTCTCGCAATCAAAAGGTGATGCAGTACGGCTTCGATAAGCTGCCCACACATGGGGCGATGTCGAGCCGGACGGAGAAGGAAATCTCAGAGAGTATCAATGTGCTTATCTCAGAAGGGTATCTTGCCTTGTCGGAAGGCCAGTACCCTGTAGTACGGCTCCAGCCTCTGGCTGCCGAGGTCCTGCGCGGACAGCGTGAGGTGATGCAGCGTGTGGCGCGGCCTTCGCGGGCAGGCACAACATCCGGTACGAGAGTTCGTAGTCGGGGGCATGACCTGTCGCCATCAGCCGTCAATGAGACTGTCTTTGAGCAGCTGCGTCTTATCCGGCGTGAATTGGCAGGACGCGAGCATGTGCCATCGTACATTATTTTTAATGATGCCACGCTGCGTGAGATGAGTGTGGTTTGCCCGCAGACCGAAGCGGAAATGCTGAGGGTAAAGGGTGTTGGGGAAGTGAAATACCGGAAGTACGGTAAGGCATTCTTAGAGTTTTTTCAAAATGAAATGTAGAAAAGGTCGTGTAGCATGAAAATCGTCCTGACCACGTTAAACGCCAAATATATTCATACCTCACTCGCAATCCGCTTGCTAAAAGCGTACAGTGAGCATGAATTTAAGGATATTCATTTGGCAGAGTACACCATCAAAGATCCCGTGATGAATATCGTGTCCGACTTGTTTCAGAAACGGCCAGATGTGATTGGCTTCTCCTGTTATATCTGGAACATCGAAGAGACGCTGAAGCTGATTGGTATTCTTAAGCAAGTGATGCCTGAAGTTACGATTGTTCTCGGGGGACCTGAAGTTTCGTATGAGCCGCTTCATTGGATGAAAAGAGAAGCTGGCATTGATTTTATAGTTAACGGAGATGGGGAAGAGACGTTCCACCATCTGCTGCAGGAGCTAAGGGATGATCGGAAGTTTCACTTTGTGTATGGAGCCGCTTATCGCAAGGGAGAAGAGATCATTGTCAATCCACCACGTCCCAAAAGCGATCTGAATACGCTGCCTACGCCGCATCGTTTTCCTGAGGATATTCCAGATTTGAGTAAACGTATTGTTTATTTTGAGACGAGCCGCGGATGCCCATTTAACTGCCAGTTCTGTTTATCCAGTATTGAAGTAGGCGTACGTTATTATGATATTGAACGAGTGAAATCTGATCTGCTTTATTTAATACAGAATGGCGCCAAAATCATTAAATTTCTGGACCGTACCTTCAATATCAACCGCAACTATGCGATGGAAATGTTTCAATTCCTGATCGATAATCATCAAGGCTGCGTGTTTCAGTTCGAAATTACCGCAGATATCATGCGGCCGGAAGTTCTGGATTTCCTATCTAAGAATGCGCCTCCGGGTATTTTTAGATTTGAAATTGGGGTGCAATCTACCAACGATGAGACAAATGAGCTTGTTAAACGCCGCCAGAATTTCAAAAAGCTGTCCCGTACCGTAATGAAGATTAAGGCAAGCGGCAATATCGATCAGCATCTGGATTTGATTGCCGGACTACCTATGGAGGATTACAGTACCTTCCGTAAAACGTTTAATGATGTATTCGTTATGGAGCCGGAAGAGCTACAGCTAGGATTCCTCAAAATGCTGCGGGGAACGGGGCTGCGGGCGCAAGCGTCTAAATATGATTACACGTATATGGAACACGCACCTTATGAAATCCTTAGCAGTCATATGATGCCTTTCTCAGACATTATCCGTTTGAAGCGGCTTGAGGATGTGCTGGAGAAATACTGGAACAGCCACCGGATGGACCATACGGCCAAGTACTTGATCCGTCATGTATTTGATTCGCCATTCGATTTCTTTCAGGAGTTCGGTGACTACTGGGAGGAGAGAGGCTGGCAAAAGATTGGCCATCAGCTGGAAGATCTCTTCACCCGCTTGCAGTCCTTCCTGATAGATCGCGGGACGCCATCTATGGATGTTATAACTGGCTTGATGAAGCTCGATTATTTCCTTGGACACAAGTACAAGCCGCGCAAAATCTGGTGGGATTTCGTGCTGGATAAATCGGATTGGTCGAGCTATTTGAAGGATATCGCGGCTAATCCGGGTCAAATTTCTGCCCAATTGGCTGAAGCAGGACTTAACGAAAGAGAACTGCAAAAGTATACTGTGCTGGAAGTGTTGCCATTCTCGCTGGAAGCGGTGTTGGATTCCATCAGCGGCATGCGTGCCGATGAGGGCCTTGAGGATGGTGAAGCTGATATGGCTAATCTGGAGGCTTTGCCTTCGGCAGACTCGCCATTACAGGGAGCAGCAGATAGTAGTTTAGAAGAGACTGCCCAAGCAGCAAGCTCGGCTGTAGCAGTAGCGGAGCCCGCTTCCATTAGGGAAGGGCGCACGCTACTAATCGTAATGTATCAGCAGAACGAGAGCCAACGCGCTCAGTACTACACACTGCCTTTGTGATAGGCGGGTGGAAGGATAGACCGTTCCTTAATGGGACGGTCTATTTCTTTTGCCTTGTGCGCTAGCGCATCTGAGTCCGGAAGCGGCGTGGGAAGTGATGATGTGTAGTTAGCGTCATCTGGGTCCGGAAGTGGCGGGAGAAAGTGATGTGTAGTTAGCGTTAGCTGAGTCTGAAAGTAGCGGGAGAAAGTGATGTGTAGTTAGCGTTAGTTGAGTCTGAAAGTAGCGGGAGAAAGTGATGTGTAGTTAGCGTTAGTTGAGTCTGAAAGTAGCGGAGAATGTAATTAGTGTAATGACTCGGCGCAGGCGGACCCAGCGGACCTTATACGTGGAATTATCCTGTTTTTTGGATGCTAACGGACCGCATAGTCGCTATTGGCATGAAAAACACCCAATATAGACCTGTTTCGCATGAATAGCTGCACTGGAGTCCGAAACCTAGCTCGAAAGGCTATAAATTAGCAAATAGCGTCCACTGAGTCCGAAAGTAGCTGGGGAGAGTAAAGATGTGTAGCTAGTGTCAAATGAGTCCGGAAGTGATGAGTAACCCGTCGTAGGCGGACCCAGGGGACCTTATACGTGGAAATATCCTGTTTTTTGGATGCTAACGGACCGCATAGTCGCTATTGGCATGAAAAACACCCAATATGGACCTGTTTCGCATGAATAGCTGCACTGGAGTCCGAAACCTAGCTCAAATGCCTGGAAATTAGCAAATAGCGTCCACTGAGTCCGAAAGTAGCTGGGGAGAGTAAAGATGTGTAGCTAGTGTCAAATGAGTCCGTAAGCGGTGAGTAACCCATCGCAGGCGGACCCAGGGGACCTTATACGTGGAATTATCCTGTTTTTTTGATGCTAACGGACCGCATAGTCGCTATTGGCATGAAAAACACCCAATATGAACCTGTTTCGCATGAATAGGTGCACTGGAGTCCGAAACCTAGCGCGAAAGGCTATAAATTAGCAAATAGCGTCAACTGAGTCCGGAAGTAGCGGGGAGAGTAATGATGTGTGGTTAGTGTCAACTGAGTCCGAAAGTAGCGGGGAGAGTAATGATGTGTGGTTAGTGTCAACTGAGTCCGAAAGTAGCGGGGGAAGGTGATGATATGTAGTTAGTGTCAACTGAGTCCGGAAGCGGAGGGGAGAGTAATGATGTGTAGTTAGCATCATCTGAGTCCGGAAGTAGCGGGGGAAGGTGATGGTATGTAGTTAGCGTCATCTGAGTCCGAAAGTGGTTGGGGAGAGCGATGAGCTGAAGACAGCGTCAACTGAGTCCATTAGCGGTGGGAGAAGTTTATTTACTAAAGTTCAGATGCGCGGAGGAACTGGAGATTGTTAGATTGAGAAGTCTGCTGAGAAAAGCTACGCAAACCGCAAACCGCAAACCGCAAACCGCAAAGAAGCGACCCCCAAAATAATTGGAGCATCGCTTCTATGTTGCAACATTTGTTGTCTCATTTCTCGTCTCATAAATTCACTAACAACCGCGTTTTTTTCTTAACTTATCGTAGAAACCTCTGAAGGAAGGTGGCTCTCTAACCAGTTGAGTACATCGGCTGTGACTTGATCTCGATTTACTTCATTTAGCATTTCGTGTCTGCCTTCTGGATAGAGTCGGTACTCAACGTCTGATACTCCTCGTTTCTTATACAACTCCGCAAGACGGGGAATGCCTTGACCGTTCATCCCGACAGGGTCCTTATCCCCACCAAATATATAAATGGGCTTACCTGTACATAATGTGCTAAGTGATTCCTCAGTATGAATCTCTCTTAGGAGGTGGAAGAAACCACGGAAAAAGCGGGTTGTACAAATAGCTCCGCAGAATGGATCGGAAATGTACTTATCTACTTCCGCAGTATCGCTGCTCAGCCAGTCAAATGTTGTTCTGACCGGGGAAAAAGCACGGTTATAGCTGCCGAATACCAGACTGTTCAGCAATACACTGCGATGATGCTCCCCCTTTAGCTTAAGCTGTGCGCTAGCCAGAGATTCTCCAATACGCAGCATACTGCGTGGACCATTTGTCCCGCTGAGGATAAACCCTGAATAGATTTCGTTGCCTTCTTCGCACATGAGTTTTTGACCCAGAAAGGAACCCATACTGTGAGCGAATAAAATGATGGGCTTTCCTTCATGCTTGGAGAGTGCTGCGGCACCTACCTGCAGAAGATTGCGCCGCATCCAATAAAATCCGTCCTCCCCAACATCACCAAGCAGATTGACTTGACCAGCGGTTCTACCATGTCCCCGGTGGTCATTGGCATATACTGCATAACCAACCCCGGTTAAAGCTTCCGCAAAACGAGCGTAGCGGGCAGCAGTTTCACACATCCCGTGTGAAATTTGCACGATTCCTCTAACTGGAACATCGGACTCAGGTAACCATTCATAGACATGGATGGTTACACCTATGGGATCCGTTAGAGTAAAGCTGTTTTCCTTCATGGTCCATTCCTCCTAAAGGTTCTCGACTTATGGTAAATAAGAGCGAAGCACAGTAGAATGACCCTCGATAGTATAACGGCCTAGGTTGGAAGGAATCAGATAACATTCCCCTGCGGCATAAGGCTGGGAGCCGCCTTCCCAAGTCAGATGTCCGCTGCCTTCGCAGATAACCAGAATAGTGAAGCTGTCTTCTGAAGTGGTGAGATCCCATGAACCATTTACGATCCCTTTTTCGACAATAAAATAAGGTGAAGCGGCAAGCTGCAGCCACTCTCCAGGCACTGCATGATCGGTCTTCATCGAAGTAGCGCCGGCGCCTTCATAAGCTGTAACATTCAGAGAATCCTCGATATGAAGCTCGCGTGGTTTTCCATCTAGACCTGGACGGTCGTAGTCATAAATACGGTATGTAGTGTCGGAATTCTGTTGAATTTCCGCTACAACGACACCAGCGCATAGAGCATGTACCGTTCCGGCAGGGATGTAGAAGGAATCGCCCGCGGAGACAGATACCTCTTGAAGGCTATCCATAACCGTGCCGTTTTCCAGTGCTTCGCGTAATGTTTCACGGTCTACGCCTTCTTTAAGGCCGTAGATGATTTTTGCATCTGGCTTAGCGTCTAATACGTACCACATCTCTGTTTTGCCCAGTTCACCTTTAGGCAATCCTACATAATCATCCGTAGGGTGGACTTGAACGGAAAGGTTGTCGTTGCAATCCAACAATTTGATCAAGAGTGGAAATCTTCCGCCAGCTTCTGATATTCCCTTGCTTCCGAACCACTCATGACCAAATTGCTCACGAATTTGATCCAGACCTTGTCCAGCTAATTCTCCATTAACCACCGAAGATGTTCCATTCGCATGATCGGCAATCATCCAGCCTTCACCAATATGACCTTCTGGTAGATTCAGGCCGAATTTCTCCAGCGCGCGGCCACCCCAGACACGTTCTTTAAACTCCGGTTGAAATTTTAAAGGATATGGTTGTGTCATTCGTAATCTTCCTTCCCAATTACAAGATTGTTTGATTGTTTACAAAGCTTAAGATGGGGAACCTTTTTTCTTCTCGAGGGCAATTACATAAGGTGCGTCCGTGCGCTGCAGCTGACGGTATACAATGCTCTGCGCTACCTTAGGGGAAACAGTCGTTGCCCAAGCTTCAACAGCGGCGGCTTCGAGATCTCCGCCTGCATGGCCAGGATACAGTACAGCCGTAATAATTCCCCCCGGACGCAGCAGCTGGAGTGAAGCTTCCAGGGCTGCAATAGAGCTATCCGGCTCAGTAATGATATTCTTGTCGGCATCGCCTGAAGGCAGATAGCCAAGATTGAACATTACAGCACCAACGGTGCCTGGCCAGTTAGCCGGGACGGCTTCTGCCATTTCGGCATGGCTGCGTTCCAGTAAGGTAACGCCAGAGAGTGAAGAAGTTTCCTCCCGCGCAAGCCGGAGACGTTCTTCTGCCAGCTTCAGCGCCGCAGCTTGAATGTCAAAGCCGTAGACTTCGCCACGAGCTCCGGTTGTTTTGGCTAGAAAAAGCGTGTCAGCACCAGTACCTACAGTTGCATCAATCGCACGGTCACCTAAAGTCAGCCGCTCAGAGATTAATTTATGAGCAAAGCTTAGAACGGACATAAAGCCCATTAGCCCTTCCTCCAATACTTACCCTGCCAAGTATCACGAGCAACAAGCTCATCGTCAATGGCATTTAGCACTTCCCATTTCTTGAGACTCCACATCGGTCCAACTAAGAGATCCCGTGGGGCATCTCCAGTCAAGCGATGAACAATCATCTCAGGGGGCAGAATTTCAAGTGAATCAGCAATCAGCTTCACATACTCGTCCTGTTCCATGAATCGGAGCAATCCTGCTTCATACTGCTTCACCATTGGTGTTTTGCGCATGAGATGCAGAAGGTGAATCTTAATTCCCTGCACATCCATGCGAGCTACAGCAGATACCGTTTCAAGCATCATTTCGTGCGTCTCCTGTGGGAGACCGTGAATGATATGGGTACAGATTCGAATATTGTGACGGCGCAGCTTCTCCACAGCCTCCACATAACACTGCGTATCATGCGCCCGATTAATAAGCTCAGAAGTGGAGTCATGTATAGTCTGAAGACCCATCTCTACCCAAAGATACGTACGCTTGTTGAGCTCTGCTAAATATTCGACTACATCATCGGGCAGACAGTCAGGGCGGGTAGCAATAGACAATCCAACGACACCAGGCTGCTGCAAAATAACTTCGAAATATTCTCTCAGCTCTTCGACCGGAGCATACGTATTAGTATAGGCTTGGAAGTAACCGATATATTTAGCATTTGGCCATTTCAAATGCTGTCTGTCACGGACGTTATTGAATTGTGTGACTAGGTCATCTCGGCGGCTTCCGGCAAAATCACCAGAACCTCTGGCACTGCAAAATGTGCAGCCTCCCTTAGCAATGGAGCCGTCACGATTGGGACAGGTAAAGCCTGCATCAAGCATAACTTTGAATACCTTGGTGTTCATGTGTTCACGCATTTCGTAATTCCAAGTATGAAAACGTTTATCTCCCCAAAGTTGCGGAGGAGAAGTGTATTGAAGATTAGACACGAGAAGCCCCTTTCTGAAAATATAATTATGGATAAGTTCCCTTATCCTTATATTTTTCTGAGACAGATGGCGTCCTTATCCCAGAGAACGCACAGCCGTTTCTTATAATCCAATACATTGTATCAAAAAACCGAGCTCGGCGTAACATTGACTCCCCATAACGGCATGAAAAATAGGCAGGAAATAAGGCGCTTTCGGCTTGAAAATGCTTACATAGTATGTTATATTCAGAGTGTGAAAAGCTGCTGTGGCATAAAGAAATTCATCCAGGAGTTCATAATTTCGTGTCGTCCGATCCATAATAATAACCGTGAGGTGATAGCAATGAATTCTCAAACGGTATATGCTGAGGGTAAAGATTCGATTGAAGTCCATTTAACGCCAGATGAAGCCCTTGCACTAACGGGCGTGGAATTTAACGGCAACCCTAAGATCAAGACAGATGCGCAGCGTAAAATTCGTAGCGCATTCGAAAAAAAGACATTTGCCACAAACACAAAGTAAATCCTGATCTGCCAGACAAGAACGAAATTTATTTCCAATATACAACAACGAAGGAATTCCTCTGAACAGCTCATTTAAGAGCTGAACCAGAGAATTCCTTTTTCTTTTTTACCGCAATCCCTTTACTTTTTGGGACAATTTCGGCACAATATTGCAAGTGACAGTTATCGTATAAGAGATAATCGGAGGAATACCTATGCGTTTACGCGGAAGAAAAGGAATACGTGAAAGTTTGGAAGAACAGACGGATTTAGTCATTCTAGATCCTCGGAGTTATAAAGGTGAGTGGTCCAAGCTGTTCGGTAACGATCATCCGATCCATGTGGAGTTCGGAATGGGCAAAGGACAGTTTATCAGCCAAATGAGCTTTAAATATCCTGATATTAACTTTATCGGAGTGGATATGTATGATGAGCTGATCCGCCGTGCTGGAGATAAGGCTAGAGCAGTATGGGAGCCGGCAGGACATGAAACACCGCCTAACCTGAAATTGGCACTTGCAAATATCGATTATGCTGAGGAAGTATTTGCTCCGGGAGAGCTTGAACGGATTTATCTTAATTTCAGCGATCCATGGCCTAAAAGCAAGCATGCCCGGCGTCGTTTGACACATCCGCGTTTTCTTGACAAATATCGCGGTTTGCTTAGCGATCTAGGTGAAATTCATCTGAAAACAGATTCCCGCAGTCTTTTTGAGTTCTCATTAAATGCCTTTGCGGACTTTGGCTTGCAGATGAAAAATATTTCTTTGGACCTACATGCAGATGGCATCATCAACGAGGATCATATCATGACAGAATATGAGACGAAATTTGTCGGACGTGGCGTGAATATCCATCGTTGCGAGGCAATTGTAGGCGCAGAAGCACTCAAACAGTATCAGGCTACCCGATTGGATAAATATCGGTTGTAGTTACAAAGCACTGCTCCATAAGGCATGCTTCAATAAAAAAGCGGCAAGTCTCCATGTGGTTTGGAGGCTGCCGCTTTTTTTATTAACTATTCCAATAATTCGATGATACTCTGAGCACATTGTAACGGGTGATAGCGAGCGATTTCTTCAAGGTGGAGTTTGCGCTTGTTTTGCACATCCTCATAGTTGTTCAAGAGGCGCTCCATCCACATTTCGACAACCTCTAAAGATTCGATGGGTTCTCCGAAGCCGGCTGCAGTAAAGTAGCGGCAATTCTCCTCCTCCTGACCGGGAAGAGGGTGATGGAAGAGCATGGGAATACCCTTTGCCAGCCCTTCACTGCAAGTCATTCCACCCGGTTTTGTAACCAGCAGATCGGAGACCTCCATCAGCTTGTGGATTTCACGCGTAAAGCCGATTAAGGAAATATTAGGATGATTATAATGCGGGTCTTCTTTCATTTCCTTTAGCAGCTGCTCATTTTTGCCGAGACAGAAAACAATTTGAATCTTGTCACGCCATTCCGCCAGACAAGCATTTACGACTTGGTCGTTCATGATTCCCCAGCCGCCGCCCATGACTAGAACGGTTGGCATCTCCCGCAGATTGAATTGCTCTCGAATCTCCTGCTTTCCGGGATGCTTCCAAAAATTAGGGTGTATCGGTATGCCTGTTACCTGAATTTTCGTGGCAGGAATATTTCGGCTGCGCAATTTGGATTTAACCTCAGGTGTTGAAACCAGATAAAGGTCTACCTCTGGGCTAATCCAAGTAGCATGCGCATCATAATCTGTTATAACGGTGACGAGCGGCACTTTTAAGGTAGGATCTAGTCTCTTTAGGCGGGATACTACAGCACCTGGAATAAAATGAGTGCAGACAATTACGTCAGGTTTCAGTTGTCTCACAATATTTTTGGCATGCGTATAAAATATACGATGCAAGGCAAGCGTGGTAAGACGATTAAATGATTTCTGGTGACGGTAGACATAACCCATTAATTTTGGCTGTGTCGTTACCGTCTTTCGGTAAGCAGACAGAATAATAGGTGCCATCTTGGGGTTTAGAAAATTCCCAAGTTCTAGCACCTTCGTTTGTAAATTAGGCGATAATTGGCGCAGACTGCTCGACAACGCATAAGCTGCTTGTGTATGTCCGGCGCCAAAACCTTCCGAGAGTATTAAGATTCTTTTTTTACGCAATGTTGATTCACCTATTCTCAAGGGTTTTCCCGGTTATTAACAATAAATGCTTCACATCCATAAGGCTATAGTACCAGCTGCTACGCAGGAACCGATCACTGCGCCAGCTATAACATCCGATGGATAATGCAATCCAAGATAAATACGAGAAAATCCGACAATACAAGCTAGCGGCAGCAGAATAACGGTCATAGCAGGAAACGCCAGCATATAAGGGACCGTAGAAGCAAAGATAGCTGTAGTATGACCAGATGGAAAAGAATGATCCTTTAATGGATTACGAAAAGTATTGGTTTCCGGTAACGCCAGATATGGACGCATTCGCGGGTACAGCTTTTTGGCGATAGCTACGGGTATATGGCTGACAGCTAGTGCTGTCAAGGCTTGTAAACCTGTAGTTCTCCAAGGCTCAGGAGCTAATACCCATATCAGTATATTGATAACAATCGTGCTTGTAGCTCCACCCAAATGAGTAAGGTAAAAGAGCCAAAAGTTCAAAAAACGATTATGCATTCGTCCGTTGATCCACTTAAAAAGATGCCGCTCCCAGAGATGTAGTTTCATGAATAAATGTCTCATATCTAATTCCCTCCGCTAGTCCGGTTACCGTTAACAGATGTTAATGCAGTAATCCGTTCTATAGCTTAGATCTGTCTTAATCATACTTTTTAAAGGTAGTTCATTTCAAGGAAAAGCTCAGGTTTACTCGAAATTTGCCAGTTTTGACTTAGAGCACTATTACGCTTTACAATGATTCAAGCAGACTAAGCCTGTTTAAAAGGGTAAGAGATAAATAAGGATTCAAAAAAAGGAATCCATAGAATTCTTTTAAACAGCATATATAAAAATTGTGAAGTCTGCCGAGAATAAGAATACTCTTGGTCTATTGTTAAGGGATGCAACAAAAGGGTCAGAAAGAACGTCAAGCAAGCTAGAGAGAAAAAAAAGAACACCAAGAGTGAAAAAAGGGGGCATCAAAAGGTCATGACAGACGCACTGTTTGTTACGCTCCAAGTGATCTTGGCAGCAATCGCAGTCTATCAGTTTACGTTTTCATTATTCGGGCTGCACAGGAAAAAGAAAAAGACGCAGTATAAGCCGGAAAAATCTTTTGCCGTACTTGTTGCCGCACATAACGAGGAAGAAGTTGTCGGCGCATTAATGGAGAATCTGAAGCAGCTTAATTATCCATCAGAACTGTACGATGTATTTGTAATTTGTGACAATTGTACAGATGGTACAGCTCGCATCGTTAGAGAACACGGCATGAACGCTTGTGTCCGCACCAATGCAAATCTGAGAGGTAAAGGCTACGCAATAGAATGGATGCTTAAAGAGCTGTGGGCTATGCCGCGGCAATATGATGCTGTTGTCATGTTCGATGCCGATAACTTGGCGCATACTGAGTTCCTGATGGAGATGAATAATGATCTTTGTTCAGGTGCACGGGTAATCCAAGGTTATATCGATACCAAGAATCCAGAGGATTCCTGGATTACAGCTGCTTATGGTATTTCGTACTGGTATATTAACCGTTTGTGGCAACTTTCACGCCATAATTTAAATATGGCTAACTTCCTTGGCGGAACCGGAATGTGTTTTGAGACCACACTTCTTAAAGAAATGGGCTGGGGAGCTACAAGTTTGGTCGAGGACTTGGAGTTTACGATGCGTAGTGCAGCACATGGTGTATATCCTAAGTTCAATTATGATGCAAAGGTATTTGATGAGAAGCCGTTAACCTTCAAGGCCTCCTCAAGACAGCGTCTGCGTTGGATGCAGGGGCACTTCACTGTTGCTCGCCGTTATTTTTTTCCATTGCTTTGGCAAAGTATTAAAGAACGCAGCTTAACGAAGTTTGACCTCGCGCTTTATGGAGCGAATGTATATATTGTATTGCTCACTTTTTTAATGACGGCGGTAATGTGGGTGGATATGGCGTTCTTTAACGGACCGAATATCGCTAACATTTACGGCAGCTTGCCGATCTGGCTCAGCTTCCTAGCTATTGGCGCCAATCTGGTGACTTTTGGTATTGCGATGGCATTGGAGAAGGTTACGTTCAAGAAAGTATATGCTTATCTTGTATTCTTCCCGATCTACTTGATCTCGTGGTATCCGATTACGTTCTATGCGTTCTTCACGCAGAACAATAAGCAATGGAGCCATACCAAGCATACTCGCGTAGTACGACTTGAAGAGGTACAAAGTAAGCAGGTATAAAGTTCACGAAATTTCTGCATAAAAGGATTGACACCCCAAATAGTGTGGTGTATAGTATTCAAGTACGCAAATCATAGGGATTGCAAGAAGAAGCACCTGCTTCTCACCTGACTGGCATATTCGCCGGCTGGTTTTGATCTCAATGCTTTATGAATGTTAATGTTCATGAACGTTGATCAAACACGGGGTGTCGGGTGTTACCGGCACCCCTTTTTTATGGAGTTACGTGAGAATAGTTGTTAAAAAGATCCGGAGGTGGAGAGTTATCAGTAAGGAACATATGATCAATGATGAAATTCGGGCCAAAGAGGTACGGTTGGTTGGTGCGGAAGGTGAGCAAATCGGAATTAAACCGATCCGCGAAGCGCTGCAAATGGCGATCGATCTTAATCTGGATCTAGTCAATGTAGCACCACAGGCTAAGCCGCCGGTATGCCGCATCATGGATTACGGCAAGTTCCGTTATGAAACGCAGAAGAAAGAGAAGGAAGCGCGTAAAAACCAGAAGGTCGTTGATATCAAGGAAGTCTGGTTCCGTGCTAACATTGAGGAACATGATTATCAAACTAAGTTCCGCAATGTGATCAAGTTCTTGGGTGAGGGCGATAAAGTGAAGTGCTCCGTACGTTTCCGCGGACGTGAGATTACACACGCGAATATCGGCCAAAAAATCCTCGAACGAGTGAAGAACGAAGTGGCTGATATATCTGTTGTTGAGCGCCAGCCAAAGCTGGAAGGCCGCAGCATGATTATGATTTTGGCTCCTAAAGCTCAATAAATCTGGAGTCACTTGCTTATCTGCAATTTGGCGCCGCATAATATTCAAGGAGGAAACACCATGCCTAAGATGAAAACACACAGCAGCCTGAAAGGCCGCTTCAAAATTACCGGAACTGGTAAAGTAACACGTTACAAAGCTCACAAAAACCACTTGCTGTCCCACAAATCTAAACGCGCTAAGCGCGTTCTGAACGGAAATCCAGTAATGGCCCCTGGGGATGTAAGACGTTTGAAACAAGGATTGGCTAACTTGAAATAGTTTATTACACATTTTTGGGAGGTTTATTAATATGGCAAGAGTTAAGGGCGGATTTGTAGTTCGTCGTAAACATAAAAAAGTGTTGAAATTGGCAAAAGGTTATTTCGGTTCTAAACACCGTATTTTTAAAACAGCTAAAGAACAAGTAATGAAATCGATGGTTTACGCTTACCGCGACCGTCGTCAAACTAAACGTAACTTCCGCAGACTGTGGATCGTTCGTATTAATGCAGCAGCTCGTTTGAACGGTCTTTCTTACAGCAAGCTTGTATACGGCCTGAAATTGGCTGGTGTAGAAGTTAACCGTAAGATGCTGGCTGATCTGGCTGTGAATGATCTTAACGCATTCAACTCCTTGGCTGGTATTGCTAAAGAGAAAATCAACGCGTAAGTGTTGTAATATAACCGAAAAGCACCGCCTGCGGGTTGCCCATGCAGCGGTGCTTTTTTGTGCGGTAAGATAGGTAGGAAGCAGCATTGGGTTTCCCTACATAAAAGAAAAAGCTCTGCGGATGCAGAACTATTCCCAATACTTTATGGTATTTAATTGAGCAGCGAGCTTTTTGCTGATGTTGCGGCGTACTTTTCGCAGCTCGGAACGTTCATTAGCGGATTCATTGATCAGCTTCTCTTCGTCTGTCTCTGGGATAATAGCTGGAACCGGAGTAGGTGTGCCATCCTCTTCGACTGCGACAAAGGTTAGAAATGAAGTGGCAGCGACAGCGCGCTCTCCAGTATATAGATTTTCTGAAATGATCTTTACAAACACCTCTATGCTTGTCCGTCCAGTCCAGGAGACGAAGGATTCAAAACATACGGAGTCAGTAGGCCGAATGGGTCTCAAGAAGTCTACAGAGTCTGTAGAGGCTGTGACGACGTTAGTTCGACAATGGCGCATAGCTGAAATGGAGGCTACTTCATCGATGCCGCTCATAAGCTTGCCGCCGAATAATGTTTTGTGATTATTGACATCATTAGGGAAAACGCGTCCGGTTTTGAAGACACGGGATTCACGGCAATATTTGAAGGCCGGTGATGTTTGTGGATTTATTTCTTCGGTCATGATCTGATAACTTCCTTTCAAGTGCAATTACTAAGGAATCATAATAATAGAAAACACTTAAGTGTGCAATAATATTTGTAATGTGTTGGAATACTATACAGAGTAAAATCAGGGTTTCTGACATTAACCAGACATAACTGTAACATGCTATGTCATGGAAAGCGGTTACTTGCTAAAAAGTGCAAATTATTATTGACCTGAGGTCATTTATGCACTGGATTTTAGATTTTATTGCAGTTATAATTTGAACTAATGGAATGTCCAAGCAGAACACAGAAGACATCCAATATTTTAAGGGGGATTACATTCAATGAAAAAAGGTTTAAAGCTATCTCTTGCAATGTTGCTGTCTCTTACAGTCGTTTTGACAGGCTGTGGAAACAACAATAACAACGCCGCTAAAGGTGAAACTAATGCAGGAACCAATGCAGGAACAAACGCACCTAAATCCGATTTCAAATTTGGTATGGTTACTGACATTGGTGGCGTAAACGATAAATCGTTTAACCAATCCGCATGGGAAGCATTGCAAGCTCTTGAAAAAGAAACAGGTAGTGGCGTTAAGTACTTGCAAAGTAAATCAAATGCTGACTATGAGCCAAACCTTAACTCCTTCGTTAAAGATGGATACAACTTGACTTGGGGTATTGGTTTTGATCTTGGCGACGCAATTAAAAAAGTAGCTACTGAGAACCCAAATGCTAACTTGGCTATCATTGATAGCGTAGTTGAAGCTCCTAACGTAGCTTCCGTTACTTTCTCCGAAAATGAAGGTTCTTTCTTGGTTGGGGTGGTTGCTGGTCTGACTACAAAAACTAACAAAGTTGCATTCATCGGTGGTCTGGAAAGCCCTGTAATCAAACGTTTTGAAGCTGGCTTTAAAGCTGGTGTAGCAGCAGTTAACCCTTCAGCTAAAGTAACACCTACTTATGCTGGTGGTTATGACAAACCAGACGTTGGTAAATCTCTTGCAGCTACATTGTATAACGACGGAAACGACATTATCTTCCCTGCTGCTGGACAAACAGGAAATGGCGTATTCAACGAAGCTAAAGCTCGTAACAAAGCAGGCGGTTCTAAAGTATGGGTTATTGGTGTAGATAAAGACCAATCCATCGAGTTTGGTACTGACGTTACTTTGACTTCCATGATCAAACGTGTAGACGAAGCTGTTCTTAAAGTTTCTAAAGAAGTAATTGACGGTACGTTCAAGGGTGGTACTACAACCGTTCTTGGTCTGAAAGATAATGGTGTAGGTATTTCTGATACTAAGGACAACGTTTCTGAAGAGATCCTGGCTAAAGTTGAAGAATACAAAAAACAAATCATTGATGGAACAATCACTGTTCCTTCCGAGTAATAGTTAGTCTCCATTTATTGCATTACAATAAGGATCAAAGAATAAGGCCGGTGTTGTGCTGGCCTTATTCCTTGTTAAAGCACTGGTTATGATATGAGGAACATAGATATACCGCCTTACAAAGGGCGGTACATCCGTGTCTATAAGGTAGTTATATATTCTGTGATGAGGGTGATTCCATGAGTGCTGCGGCTCCTGTCGTAGAGTTGAAGCAAATCACAAAACGCTTTCCCGGTATTGTTGCTAACGATTCCATTAGCTTGACGCTTAAAAAGGGTGAAATTCTTGCATTGCTTGGTGAGAATGGTGCAGGCAAGTCCACTTTAATGAATATTGTATTTGGATTGTATCAACCGGATGAAGGCAGTATTGAAATCGACGGGAAACCGGTTATTATTGATAACCCCAATAAAGCTATTGAGCTTGGTATTGGTATGGTTCATCAGCATTTCAAGCTTGTGGAGCCTTTTACGGTGACCGAGAATATTGTTCTTGGGATGGAGCCGAAAAAAGGTCTTAAAATTGACTATAAATCCGCTGCGGAACAGGTTCGGAAGCTATCGGAGCAATATGGCCTGCAAGTGAATCCAAATGCCGTTATTCATGACATTTCGGTAGGTATGCAGCAAAGGGTAGAGATTATGAAGACCCTGTACCGTGGAGCGGATATTCTCATATTTGATGAGCCGACCGCAGTACTTACGCCTCAAGAAATTACGGAACTCATGGCGATTATGAAGCGGCTTGTTGCAGAGGGAAAATCCATTATTTTGATCACGCATAAGCTTAAAGAAATCATGCAAATATCTGATCGGGTCACCATTATTAGACGTGGGAAAGTAATTGATACTGTGAATACCGCAGAGACTAACCCTAATGAGCTAGCTGAAAAAATGGTTGGGCGTGGCGTAACTTTCAAAGTGGACAAGAAAGCTCCTGAGGTTGGTCAATCTGTACTCAAACTGAAGGATGTCAGCAGTAAGAGTAAAGACGGGGTCTCCGTACTGGATGGTCTTAGCTTTGAAGTTAAAGCAGGGGAAATTCTCGGGATTGCTGGCGTAGATGGCAATGGACAAAGTGAGTTGATCCAGGCCATTACAGGTCTGCGCAAAATTGATTCGGGTTCGATTACCGTGTCTGGCAATGAAATTGCTAATTTATCACCGCGGAAGGTTTCAGAGATGAATGTCTCTCATATTCCTGAGGACCGCCACAAGCATGGGTTAGTGCTTGATTTCACCATGAGTGAGAATATGGTTTTGGAAACTTATTATAAGAGTCCTTACAACAAAAATGGCTTTTTGCAAAATGATGTCATTGATAAGTACGCAGCGAAGCTTATAGAGCAATTTGATGTACGTACACCTTCAATAGAGACCAAAGCCCGTTCTTTATCCGGCGGAAATCAACAGAAAGCGATTATTGCGCGGGAAATAGATAAAAATCCGACATTGTTAATTGCCGCACAACCTACACGCGGTCTAGATGTTGGGGCTATCGAATTTGTTCAGAAGCAACTCATAGCTCAGCGTGATCAAGGAAAGGCTGTTCTACTTATTTCCTTTGAATTGGACGAGATTATGAACGTCTCTGACAGAATCGCTGTTATCTATGAAGGGAAAATTGTCGGTGAAGTGTTCCCGCAAGATACGAATGATCAGGAACTGGGTCTTATGATGGCAGGCAGCTTGCAGCGGGGAGGTAAGGCAGTTGAATAAGTTCAAAAAAATCTTCACAACTGACAGCTACATCGTTCCTCTGGTTGCCATCGTGCTTGGTTTTCTTGTGGGAGCAATAGTTATGCTTCTGGGCGGTTATGATCCGATAACTGCTTACTCCGCACTGTTCAAACGGGTGTTTGGTAATTTGTATAACTTTGGTGAAGCTGTGCGCGAAATGACACCATTAATGCTTACAGGGCTAGCCGTAGCTTTCGCATTCCGTTCAGGGATGTTTAATATCGGGGCAGATGGCCAAGTAATGATTGGTATGACAGCGGCAACAGTGGTGGGTATTAAGATGGCAGGTCTGCCGTCCTTCCTGCTTGTCCCGCTTGCTGTAATTATTGCGGGTCTCTGCGGTGGTTTATGGGCAGGGATTGCCGGTTATTTGAAAGCAAAACGTGGGATTAATGAAGTTATTACCACAATCATGTTAAACTGGATCGCTCTTTACCTGTCGAATTATATCGTTAGAAACTTTTTGTTGCTTCCAGGACAAAATCGTTCCGAGGATATTCCGGCTTCACTTTCCATGACCTTTTTGAATTCGATATTTGATAATGCACGTCTACACTGGGGTACAGCTATTGCTCTTGCTGCAGCGGTATTCTTCTATGTGTACTTATGGAAGACCAAGCAGGGCTACGAAATGCGTGCAGTTGGTTACAATCCACATGCTGCCGAATATGCAGGGATGAATGTTGGACGTAACGTTATGAAGGCAATGTTCATAAGTGGTGTATTCGCCGGTCTGGCCGGAGCAGGAGAGGTGCTTGGTGTATTCCATTATCAAGCTATTTTCGCGGCATCGCCAGGATATGGATTTGATGGTATCGCCGTTGCTCTTCTTGGTTTAACACATCCACTTGGTGTTATTCTGGCTGCGATTCTCTACGGTACGCTGACTTATGGTTCTGCGGGTATGAGTTTTGCTGCAGATGTTCCACCGGAGCTTATTCGTATCGTTATTGGTTCAATCATATTCTTTATTGCGGCACAAGGGATTGTGCGCTGGGTGCTTAAGCCCTTTTACTTCAAGCGCAAGAAAGAGAAGGTGTTATAGATGGATCTGCAGACGTTAGGTCAACTGCTTAATACAACGCTTGTTTTTTCCACAGCGCTCATTTTTGCCTCACTTGGCGGCATCTTCTCTGAACGTTCCGGTGTCGTAAACATTGGACTTGAAGGTTTGATGATGTTTGGTGCCTTTGCGGCAGCAGTAGGCGGTTATTATGCTCAGGACGCTGGAATGGGCGAATGGGCTCCTTGGGTTGGTGTACTCTGTGCTATAGCTGTTGGTGTGCTAGGCTCACTAATTCATGCGGTTGCATCTATAACCTTTAAATCTGATCAGACGATTAGTGGTACGGTTATTAACTTTTTAGCTGCAGGCAGCACGCTCTACATGGTTAAGCTCCTGTTTGATGGATCTGCTGAAACTCCGATCATTGACGGATTCAGCAAGGTTGCAATTCCTGGGCTCTCCAAAATCCCAGTGATTGGTGAAGGGATTTTTAATTCCTATCCTACAACTTATTTGGCCATAATACTGGTCATCGTTATTTATTTGGTTCTGTTTAAGACGCCATTTGGATTGCGTTTGCGTGCTGTAGGTGAGCATCCAAGTGCTGCAGATACACTAGGTGTAAAAGTTAATCGGATGAGATATATCGGTGTAATGTTGAGTGGATTGATGGCGGGTATTGGTGGGGCTACAATCACTTTAACAACGACCGGAACCTTTGGACATAATACAATCTCTGGTCAAGGTTTTATCGCCATTGCAGCGATGATCTTTGGGAAATGGAATCCACTTGGCGCCTTTGGTGCAGCGGTATTCTTCGGATTCTCCCAAGCGATTCGCAACTATGTTCAATTGTATGAGTGGTCACAAAATATTCCTCAAGAGTTTATCTTTATGATCCCTTATGTACTGACTATCATCGTACTGGTAGGGGCTGTAGGCCGTTCCTCTGCTCCTAAGGCATTAGGACAGCCATACGATCCTGGTAAGCGATAGAAATGTAACTTTTCAAAGCCGTATTTCCGGTCTTTTCCCGGAAATACGGCTTTTTTATTAGGATCAGCAAGGATAAACATTGAGGTAGGAGGGCAAGTGTACAGGCGAAGGTCCTTTCCAACGAATAGACTGTTTTGTAGATGATGCGAATGAGAGGCGTACAAAACATTTAGGAGGGGATCATATGACTAAGCCAGTTACGAAGAAGCAAGTTATGAGACTCGTAGGTAAGCAGATCATTGCAGTAAAAAAAGACGGTACTCAGGTGACAGGTAAACTGCTGCGTGTATCCGGAAATCGTCTGATATTACAACGCGTAAGTGGTAAAAAAGTACAAACCAAAGCAATCATTCCTTTAGTGTTGTTTGATTTGCTTGCCATTGGTACAGCACCTTATGCTTTTGGTAGTGGCTATGGCGGTGGAGTACCTTATGGTGGAGGTCCTGGCTATGGCAATCCTTATGGAGGCTATGGGTACGGAGGCACACCCTATCCACCTTTCGGATTCTTTTAAGTTCAGTTGAGTTTTGATTTAATTAGATGAACCTTTTTTCCAGTTCGTAACAGAAGCTTAGGGATTGATAACGGGCTACGCTGTAGCCCAATTTTTGATAAAAGGCAAGAGCTGCTGTATTTCCTAAATCGACGGATACCTTAGCCCGATGACATCCGCGTGATAGTGCAAATCGTTCTGCTCGATCCATGAGCATATTCCCCAAGTGTTTGCGCCGTGCTGCGGGTGCTATGGCTAACATATCGATATAAAGTAAATCACCATGCAGCAGGAAATGGACAAACCCCATTGGATCACTCTCATAGTCGGGACAGGCGACTAAGGTGATACCGTGTCCCAGACGACGGGGGATATCTTTTTTGATTTTGGCAATTTCAGTCTTTGGCAAATGAGATAATGGTACAAGCTGTCGCTCGATTAAATCAAGGATAATGACGTCATCCTGCTTGGGTCGACGATAACGGATCATAGAGCGCCCCCTTTCTACGCATTGTCGTACATCATATGTCGGGAGCGGGGTGGGGGTTCCCAGCACGTAGAAGTAGGAGTTGTGACAATATTAAAAATAAGGGTATTGACTTATCCATGTTAGGAATCATATAATGTGTCTAAACATTTTATCGAACATACATGTATCGGCAATGATGAGGACGAAGTTTTAAGGGCTCTTTTGCTCAGAGAGTGTGAGGATCTGCTGCAACCTCCACCGAAATCCCTTATATACGAGCTCACCTCGGAGCTGTTTTCCTGAAAGGTCCACTGGCTAGAGTGGTGGAATTATTAGGGGAAATCGTTTAGTCCGCGTTAGGGACTTCAGGTTACAGAGATTAGGGCCCTTGCCTACATCGATGGATTTTTGTATACCTGATAAGGCGTTGCATCGCGAGATGTAATGCAAACATGGGTGGTACCACGGAAGATCAACCTTTCGTCCCTCACGCGCTAATACTGTGCGTGGGAGGCGAAAGGTTTTTTTGTTTTATAAGGAACCATTTGCTGATGTATAAAGGACGGTCCGTCATTTGCATAATGAATGTTAAATATCGGAGGAGGAATACTGATGAGCGCGCAAATACCGGAATTACGGTCTACTGAGCAGTTAAAAGAAAAATGGATGGAGCCGGAGGTCATTTCCGGTTCCGAGATATTACTCCGCAGCCTTGTATTAGAAGGTGTAGACACTGTATTCGGATATCCGGGTGGAGCTGTATTGTACATCTATGATGCATTGTACGGTTTTACGGATTTCAATCACGTGTTAACACGTCATGAGCAAGGTGCTATTCATGCAGCTGACGGTTACGCTAGAGCAAGTGGCAAACCAGGGGTATGTATTGCTACCTCGGGTCCCGGAGCAACGAATCTTGTAACAGGTATTGCTACAGCATATATGGACTCCACTCCATTGGTTGTAATCACAGGTAACGTATTCTCCAGCCTGATCGGTACAGATGCTTTCCAGGAAGCAGACATTACCGGGATAACGATGCCAATCACTAAGCATAGCTACTTTGTAAGAGATGTTGAGGATCTCCCGCGTGTTATACATGAAGCTTTCCATGTGGCGAATACCGGTCGTAAAGGTCCAGTGTTGATCGATATTCCGAAAGACGTGTCAGCAGCGAAGACGTTGTTCACACCAGTGAAAACAGTGAATCTTCGGGGCTACAATCCTTGTACAGTTCCAAACAAACTGCAGCTTGATAAATTGGTTCGTGCGATTGCGGTTGCTGAACGTCCGATTATCATTGCAGGTGGTGGAGTTATTTACTCCGGAGCACATGAAGCTATGTTCGAATTCGTGAAACGGACAGAGATTCCAATTACTACAACCTTGCTGGGTCTCGGAGCTTTCCCTAGTGCAGAAGAACTTTGGATGGGAATGCCGGGTATGCATGGTACGTATACCGCGAATAATGCGATTCAACAGTGCGATTTGCTCATTAATATCGGTGCACGTTTTGATGATCGTGTTACTGGCAGACTGGACGGCTTCGCGCCAAAAGCCAAAATCGTGCATATCGATATAGACCCTGCAGAAATCGGGAAAAATGTATCGCCTGATATTCCGATTGTAGGCGATGTGAAAACTGTATTGGAAATGCTGAATCCTGAGGTTGGACGCGCATCTAATGCTGATGCTTGGAGAACACAGATTGCTCAGTGGAAGCTAGATCAGCCGCTTCGGTATAAGGATTCAGAAACAGAGCTTAAACCACAATGGGTGATTGAAATGATCAATGACACCACTAAAGGTGAAGCGATTGTCACAACGGATGTTGGTCAGCATCAAATGTGGGCTGCACAATACTATAAGTTTAATCATCCGCGTTCATGGATTACTTCAGGCGGTCTTGGAACGATGGGCTTCGGATTCCCGTCAGCTATCGGTGCACAGATGGCACATCCTGAACGGTTGGTAGTATCGATTAATGGTGATGGCGGCATGCAAATGTGTTCCCAAGAGCTAGCAATATGTGCGATTAACAATATACCAGTCAAAATTGTAGTAATTAACAATCAGGTGCTTGGCATGGTTCGCCAATGGCAGAATCTTATCTATGATAAACGTTACAGCTTTACAGATCTCGCAGGCAGTCCGGACTTCGTTAAGCTGGCTGAGGCCTATGGCGTAAAAGGTCTACGGGCGACGAATAAGGAAGAAGCACGTGATGCATGGCAGAAGGCACTGGAAACACCGGGTCCAGTATTGGTAGAATTCGTTGTTCCAAAAGACGAGAATGTCTACCCGATGGTAACTCAAGGTTCAACCATCGATCATATGCTGATGGGGGATGAATAACAGTGACAAGACATACGATTTCTGTACTCGTAAATGACCAGCCGGGTGTGCTTCAACGGGTGTCGGGTTTGTTCGGTCGCCGCGGATTTAATATTGAGAGTATTACGGTTGGCCAGTCTGAAGAGGTTGGATTGTCCCGGATGGTTATCGTTACTCTTGGAGACCAGCATACGCTTGAACAAATCGAGAAGCAGCTCTACAAGTTAATTGATGTAATTAAAGTCGTTGATCTTGGATCTAAGCCAATGGTTGCTCGTGAGCTGGCTCTGATTAAAGTGAATGCTGATCCAAGTGAGCGTCCGGAAATTATGGGCGTTGTAGAAACCTTCCGGGCTTCAGTTGTTGATATTGGCAGCACTACATTGTTAGTACAGGTAGTTGGAGATACAGTGAAGATTGATGCGATGATCGAGCTTTTGAAACCTTATGGAATCAGAGAGCTGTCTCGCACGGGTATTACGGCTATGGTACGCGGTAACTCTTAAATATTTTATTTTGCGACTTTAACGGATTACTGCTTGATTGCATTAATCTGATATGATATGAATGAACTTCCCGCTAAAGAGCGGGAGCTTGAGGAGCAGCTAGATCTTCTATGAATCCAGTTCTCTTGAAGCACCCGCTCTTTATGATGGGTCTCAAATTAAAGGAGGATATTGACAATGGCAGTTACAACGTACTATGAACAGGATGCAGAACTTAGTGTATTAAAAGGAAAGACAATTGCGGTAATCGGGTACGGTAGCCAAGGACATGCCCAAGCACAAAACCTGCGTGACAGTGGTCTTCAAGTTGTCATCGGTCTTCGTGAAGGTAAATCTTTTGAAACTGCGAAAAATGACGGTTTTGAAGTATTGCCAGTAGCTGAAGCAGTATCCCGTGCAGATGTTGTGCAAATCCTAATGCCAGATGAAACACAGGCTTCGGTATATAAAAATGAAGTAGAACCAAACCTTAAAAAAGGCGCAGCTTTGATGTTCTCCCACGGCTTTAACGTACACTTTGGACAAATCGTTGCTCCTAAAGATGCAGACGTGCTGCTTGTAGCACCAAAATCTCCAGGTCACATGGTTCGTCGTACTTATGTTGAAGGCTTTGGCGTTCCTGGCTTGATTGCTATCGAACAAGATGCAACTGGAAAAGCTAAAGAAATCGGTCTTGCTTATGCAAAAGGTATCGGCTGTACACGCGCAGGGGTTATCGAAACTTCCTTCCGTGAAGAAACCGAAACTGACTTGTTCGGTGAACAAGCTGTACTTTGCGGTGGTGTATCCGCACTGATCAAAGCTGGCTTCGAAACATTGACAGAAGCAGGATATGCTCCTGAGATGGCTTACTTCGAATGTCTGCACGAATTGAAGCTGATCGTTGACATGGTATACGAAGGCGGATTGTCCAGCATGCGCGATTCTATCAGTAACACTGCTGAGTACGGTGACTATGTAACTGGACCACGTATTGTAACTGAAGATACTAAAAAAGCTATGAAAGCTGTTCTGACAGATATTCAAGAAGGTAAATTCGCTCGTGACTTTATCCTTGAGAACCAATCCGGACGTGCTTTCCTTACCGCTACTCGCCGCAACGAAGCTGCTCACCCAGTAGAAGTTGTAGGTAGCCAATTGCGTGAAATGATGCACTGGATTAAGAAATAATCATAATCATACTTATGATTAAATAGTATTACCTTCAAATGCGGCCGTGACTTTGCGAGCCGCATTTGAGAGTTTCAGCACAATTTTTGGGAGGTGCTTAGCATGCGGAAAATTTATGTGTTCGATACGACACTGCGAGATGGAGAGCAGTCACCAGGTGTGAACCTCAACACGCGTGAGAAAGTGGAGATCGCTTACCAGTTAGAGAAGCTGGGAATTGATCGCATGGAAGCGGGTTTTCCTGCAGCTTCTCCAGGTGATCTAGCTTCTGTTAATGCGGTGGCAAGAGCTGTGAAGAACGTCACGGTAATCGGCCTTTCTCGTTCTAGAGAGACAGATATTGATGCTGTAAAAGAAGCACTACAGGGAGCGCAGGACCCTTGTATTCATATTTTTCTGGCTACATCTCCTATTCACCGCCAGCATAAGCTACGGATGGATAAGGCTCAGGTGCTGGAAACTGCACAGTCTGCTATCCGATACGCTAAAAAATATTTCCCTAAGCTCGAGTTTTCATTAGAAGACGCGGGCCGTACGGAGTATGATTTCATGGCTGAAATGGTCGGCATGGCTATCCGGGAAGGCGCTAATGTTGTTAATATCCCGGATACTGTAGGTTATTTGAATCCTTCGGAGTACGGAGCTATCTTTAAATATCTAAAAGAGAATGTGCCTGATATTGAACGCGTACAGCTTAGTGCCCATTGTCATAACGATCTTGGTATGGCTACAGCAAATACGTTGGCTGCGATTCAGAATGGTGCAGATCAGATCGAAGGAACGATCAACGGTATCGGTGAACGTGCCGGGAACACAGCGATTGAAGAAGTTGCGCTAGCGCTTGAGACACGGGCTGAATTTTTTGGTGCAAAAACATCGCTTACGTTATCTGAGATCTCTCGCACAAGCCGTCTGGTCAGCAAGCTGACAGGTATGGTGGTTCCAGGGAATAAAGCGATTGTAGGAGCTAACGCATTTGCTCATGAATCGGGTATTCACCAGGACGGGATGCTAAAAGAGAAAACTACCTACGAGATCATGACACCGGAGACTATTGGACTTAAAGAGAGCAAGCTGGTACTCGGCAAACACTCTGGACGGCACGCTTTCCGCGATAAGTTGAGTGATCTTGGGTATGATTTGTCCGAAGAAGAGCTGAACACCGCTTTTTCTAGATTTAAGGATTTGGCAGATAAGAAAAAAGAAGTATCAGATGAAGACATTTTGGCTTTGATTGAAGAGAAATTAATTGATACGCCAGAAGTCTTTAAGCTGCAAACGATGTTCGTTACTTATGGTAATGAAGCTGTTCCAACCGCCAAGGTTATCATTGCGGGTCCGGAAGACCAGCCGATTGTAGCTGAGGCCGAAGGTAATGGTTCAGTAGATGCCATCTACAATGCTATTGATAAAGCTACGAATGAGGAAGTTACCCTTGGAGATTATTCGATTAAATCGGTCTCCCGTGGTAAAGATGCGCAGGGTGAGGTTCATGTGGTGCTTTCGCAGGGAGAAGTAGCTGCACAAGGCCGTGGACTTAGCACCGATATTCTAGAAGCAAGTGCCCGCGCTTATATTGATGCGCTGAACAAGCTTCTGGAGAAGCGTAAGACTTACACCAAACGTGATCACGCTAGTCTATAAGATGTACAATGTTATTTTTATTTTCCACTAAGTAGTAAATACGACAGGGATATGCGAGTTATTGCGCATATCCCTGTTTTTTTTTGCAATAAAAAGATCTCCAAGACTGCAATAGGACGCTGTTCAGATTATGTATAGATGGACTATTTACAATAGTTGTTAGGTTGCAAATTTATATCATGAAAAAGAGTCAAGGAGGTTAATGCGGGGGAGTAGAGTACGGGATTCAAAGGATAAAGCTTAGGAAAAGCACGATAAACGGAGTGATAAAGGAGGCATTTTTAATAATGTTATCAAAAAAGAAAATTAGCGCATTGCTCGTAGTATTCTTGCTTGTGACGCAATGGGCTTACAGCTTTGGCTTTGGAGTCAATTCGCAGGCATATGCGAGTGGCAACGGTACTGTAATTGGAGATGACCTCATTACTAGTGTTACGCTTGCTGTATACACTGATGATAAATACACAAATACGGTTACAGAAAGCGTATATGAACTTGATTCCTATTCGGAATTGAACTATACATGGTCACTTCCAGATGGGCATGGATATAAGGATGGGTCCACCTATACCTTTGATCTTCCAACACAGTTTGAACTTTATAACGATCTGAATGGTGATCTTATTTTTGACGATGAGCCTGTAGGGACTTATACCGTCGACAAAAATACTAACCGCGTTGTATTTACATTTAATGCTTATATCGAAACTCACGATAAAGTGGGAGGGACTTTCTCCGTAAGGTCGCTTTTGAGCTCCAAGAAAATTACAGGCTCCACGAAGCAAACCCTGATTTTCCCGATACAAGGCGGTACTCAGACTATTGAGCTTAATTTTAAGCCGAAGGTTAGCTCTACTATAGAAAAAGACGGTTCGCCTAAGCCGCAGTATTATAACCCAACAAGCATCGCTTGGACGGTTGATGTGAATAAGGCACTGGAAAGCGTAAAAAATGCAGTTGTCACCGACACACTTCCTGCGGGATTATCACTGAATACGGTATCTATTGCTGTTTATGAACTTGATGTGAAGGTCGATGGGACTGTGAGTCTTGGCAATCTAGTGGACAGCAGCAAGTATGATGTGACAGGATCCACTTTGGGAGAGTTAAAGCTGAAATTTGCGGATAACCCGCTTACTAAGGCTTACCGGATTGGCTTCTCTACGGATATTACTGGTACTGGTGTAGATGCGAAAACCTTTTTGAATGAGGCAGTCTTAACAGGAGATAACGGATTTTCTAAAAAGGCTAGCACTACAGTTACAGTAGGACGTGGCAAACCACTATCGAAAGAGTCCATCAATTACGATGCAGCGAATCAGGTGATTTCCTGGGCTGTTAATTTCAATTACAATGAAAAAACAATTTTAGCGGCAAATGCTATTTTGAAGGATACATTCAATAACACCCAAGATCTAATTCTCAGCTCGGTTAAAGTTTATCCTGTAACGATCGACAGTAATGGCAACGGGGTTAAAAGCGCGGAAATCGCTTCAAGCGAATATACAATAACTCCAACAACTGCAACGGGATTAAATGGTTTTGATCTGAAATTTAACAATGATATAAATTCTGCCTACCGTATTGAATATCAGACAAAGGCAAATGGCAGAGTATTTGATGATGGCAAGATTACGAACAAAGTTACTTATGATGGAAAAACAGAAACGGGTTACAGTGATATCAAGCAGCAAATTCTCCATAAATATTATAGCAACGTTAATTATGCGACTAAGACCCTTGATTGGACTATCCAAATTAACGACGACAGCAAGACTATGGAAAATTTAGTGGTGACGGACACTTTTGGCAATGCCGGATTAAAGCTTGTTCCGGGTACATTAAAGGTTCAACCAACTAAAGGCGGAACTGCTACCGTCCATAGTGTTGTTTACAATGCGCATGATCCGGCTGCAGTAAACGATGGATTTGTGATTACTTTTAATGCGCCGATAAATGAGCCTTACACAATTACTTATACAACAAGCTTTAACTATGATTGGCTGGCTCCGGGCAAAACTCAATTCACTAATACAGGTGCACTCGATTGGAAAGAAACGGTTAATGGGGTGCAGGAGTCTAAGCATAAAGAAGCGACCGTAACCTTTAATCCAAGAGATGAGGTTAAAAACAATGGGAAGAAGAGTGGTTCCTACAATGCTGTAACTAAGGAAATCACTTGGAACATTGGGGCTAATTATAATCAGAAAACGTTAAACCAAGCTCAACTGGTTGATACCATTTCAGCTGGCCAAGTTGTAAATATGGATTCTGTGAAAGTGAATAAATGGGAGTATGGAAAGGATGGAAATCCTTCTCCTCAAGCTAGTGTGAATTCCGCGGACTATAAAGTGGAGCTGGATGGCAGTGAGCTGAAGGTGACATTTAATAAAACGATTAATTATGCGTTCTACGTCACTTTCAAAACAACGTTCGCGGATCAAGCGATTGATTCAAATGAAATTAAAAATACAGCTACGTTATATGATGGTACGAAAGTAGAGTCCGCTAAACTGCAAGCTTCTGTTAATATCCCTCAGGGCGGGGAATATGTTAACAAAGAAGGTGCGCAGGATGGCAATAAAATACATTGGACGGTTTACATCAACCGTAACCAATCTTTTGTAAAAGAAGCGGTAATTACGGATATTCCAAGCGACAATCAAATCCTGCTGTCCAATACATTCCATGTCTACAAAACGAAAGTTGCAAGCAATGGGGATGTAACATCCACCAACCAAGAATTGGTGAGTGGTACAGATTATAAGCTGGAAATCACAACGGATAATGACGGAAAAGAAAGCTTTAAGCTTAGTTTCCTGAAGGATATTTCCGAAGCTTATATTTTAAAATATGATTCCCTGATCACAGCACAAAACAATGATAAGGTAACCAATCAGGTTAGTTTTGATGGTAAAAACATCAAGGTAGTTCCAGGTGTAAGCACCGAGGAAATTATCGTTAAGCTCTCTAGCGGCTCCGGTACAGGAAGCGGCGTAAGAGGACCGTTGACGATTACCAAAGTAGAAGACGGGAATACCAGCAAGGTGTTAAGTGGGGCCGTTTTTGATCTGTATCGCGTAGTTGATGCCGATAAGATCTGGATTAAGGAAGGCACGACGGATACAAACGGGATACTTGAATTTACCAAACTGACAGGTGGGAAATATGTATTAATTGAGAAAACAGCACCTGCTGGTTATGTTCTTGATCAAACACCACATGAAGTGACTATTTCTTCGACGACAGGGATAAGCCTTCAGGTTAAAAACAAAGTTCCGACACCAACAGCAACGCCTATACCGACCGTAACGCCAGCACCAACGGTAACACCAACGCCAGCGCCAACAGTAACACCAACGCCAGCGCCAACAGTAACACCAACGCCGACAGCAACACCAACGTCGACGCCGACAGCAACACCAACGTCGACACCAACAGCAACACCAACGTCGACGCCGACAGCAACACCAACGTCGACGCCGACAGCAACACCAACGTCGACGCCGACAGCAACACCAACGTCGACGCCAACAGCAACACCAACGTCGACGCCGACAGCAACACCAACGTCGACACCAACAGCAACACCAACGTCGACGCCAGAGGAACCGACAGGTCCTATCTGGACACCATCACCGACTCCGGAAGTAGTCGTTACTTCTACGCCAACACCAACACCAGTTGTGGTGGCAACACCTTCACCAACACCGATGGTAACGCCAGTGTCGACAGCAACGCCAACAGCTACTCCAAGCCAGCCTGTGGCAACTAGTACGCCTGTTGTTCCGCAGGTAACTCCACCTGTGCAGAAAGAGATTACCAATGAAGATGTTCCTATTGAAGGTGAAATTCCACTTGGGGGAGTGCCAAGCCTGGGAGATGAGCCGGGACATGGTAAAGTAATTATTACTAAGGATGGCAAATGGGTCTACACACCTGATCCGGGCTATATTGGTAAAGATAAGTTCACCATTATTGTTACAGATGAGAATGGAAATGAAGAAGAAATCCTCATAGAAATTGATGTGGAGGAAGTACCAAAGGGTACAGTTACTAAGCCAGGAAATAACAGCAATAAACCGACTCAGCTTCCGAAAACGGGAGAAGACAGCGCATTTCCGATCTACTTGGTAGGTGGAAGTCTGGTACTACTAGGGTTTGTATTAACAAGACGATTCAAACGTAATAACTAGGAAGGTAATAATAAAGACACCCGGTTTTATCCGGGTGTCTTTATTATGTCTTGATAGGGTATTTAGCTCATCGCACTCTATGGTTAAACTGTTCCCATTGCTCGTACCAGTGCTCAACGCTGGCTGGAAGGCCAAGGTTAAGTTCCTTTTGGAACAAATCCTTGAGCAGCTTGTACTGCTCTTCCACAGCGGAACGTTCTCCAATACTGTCGTAGACCTTCATTAATCCTAAATGCCCTTGTTCAAAATAAGGCTGCAGCTGCACTACTCGTTGATAGACAGTAACGGCCTCGGCAATTCTGTTGCTTTCTATATAAAATTGGGCAATGCCCATTGCATGGTGCAGCCAAATGGTACGAAGGCGTTGCCGCTCACTTTCGGCCCATAAATAATCATAATCGTCAAAGTAATCTCCAGAATAAAGCTCGAATAAAACTTGATGCTCCGCACAATTAACTTCACTAATGGTTTCCAGAGCCAGAATCCCCTGTTCCCACTTATCTACATCGATCAACATTGATCCGGTTTCAAGGGTATAGCCTTCCCCCCCGCTAAGGTTGCTGATATGCAGGTCGACTTCATTCTGCTTTAAGCATTGCCGGACTTGATAAATTGTTGTATAGAGATGGGTAGAAGCCTTTTTCAGATTAAAGTCAGGCCACAGCAGTTCAATCAGCATGTCTTTACTTACAAAGCGGTTGCGATTATGGAGCAAAAAAGCAAATAACTCTTGGGCCTTAGAGGTTCTCCAACGCAGATTATTCAGAGATTGTCCACCTCGTTCAAAACGAAGCGATTGAAGACAACGAATGGTTACCTCTTCTGTTGCAATGATGAGTTTTGGGGCAAGTGACAATCTTTCTTCTAACCGTTGGACGGCCTTCAGTAGTCGGTCATTTCGCACAGGCTTCAAAATATAATCGAGCGCATTGATCTCAAAGGCTTCCACAGCATAATGGTTATACGCGGTAACAAAGATAATATTTGCGTTTGGACAGGTCTCTTGGAGCATCTCCGCAGCTTGAAGACCATTAATTTCAGGCATTTCAATATCAATAAAAATAACGTCAGGATGATAAGACGGAGCCTCTTGAATGGCCTGCGAGGGGTCCGTATAGGAAGCGGCTATATGTATGGATGGTATTTTTTTTAACATAAACTCTAATTTCACAAGGGCAAGCCGTTCATCGTCAACTAATATTGCCTGAATCATTATTAATCACCACTCAGATATAGTATTTTAGCCAAAAATACGTCGAATCCTTACTTGATATTTGGGTTCACAATAGTTTGTCTGTTAATCAGAAAGTTTTCGAATCGGATTTTTTTTGTCAGAAGGAATAATAAAACTCACAGAAGTTCCTTTCCCTTCGGAGCTTTTAATCTGCAGCCCTTTTCCGTAGACCCGCAACAGCCGTTTATGTGTATTTAAAAATCCGATTCCTCGTACATCATTAGACGGATTGCTGAGCAACTGCTGGAGTTGTTCGTTTTTCATGCCTTGGCCATTGTCTGATATCGTGATTTCAATATCGCCAGCTTGTTCCTTAATGGTTATGGACACCGTTCCTCCTTGGGAGCGACTCAAAATACCGTGCCGGACAGCATTTTCAACCAGTGGCTGTATAGTCAGAGGCGGCAGCTGAAAATGCAAGCTTTCCTCATAATCCCAATGAATGGTCATCCTATCTTCAAAGCGCTCCTTCTCTATGTAGAGGTAGGCATGAACAAGCTCAAGCTCTCGTTCAATCGGTATCATAGGCTCAGCATTCAGGAAATTGAAGCTTAAACGCAAATAAGAGCTGAAGGCATCCACAAGGTGACTCATTCTATTAATATCAAAAGAGGCCAACGCGGATATTGAATTTAATGTGTTGAACAAGAAATGTGGTTGTATTTGCGCTTGAAGATAGGCAGCTTCCACACGAAGCCGTTCGTTTACGGACTGTTTTAGATCTGTTAAGGAGCGTACACGGGCCTTCAGCTCTATTGCATTCATAGGCTTCATTACATAGTCATTTGCACCTGAAATGAATCCGGTATAAATATCTTCTGGTTGGTTTCGTGCCGTCAGAAGCAAAATGGGAAGCTCAGCAATGGTGTAACGTTCACGAATTCTATGCGCCAGTTCATACCCGGACATTTGTGGCATCATTACATCTGTAATAATTAAATCCCACTGAGCGGTATCCAGCAATAGTAAAGCATCGTTTCCGCTGGTCACCGTAACGATTTCATAGTCCTTGATGGAAAGTACGTTGGTAAGTATTTTTAGATTAACCGGATCATCATCTACAGCCAGAAGCTTGGGTCTCCTTCCATGGGCTGATGAAACGATACCCGGCGCGGTTAATTTGGATAAAGTGATCATAGATGGCGTGTCCGAGAATTCAGTCATAGAGGGCAGTTCTGAATTCAATACCCGGCTGGTTGAATCGTATAACGGCATTGTGAATGTGAAGGTAGTACCTTCTCCAAGTGTAGAGACTACACTTATTTTCCCGCCGTGAAGTTCAACTAACTGCTTGCTGGTGCTTAATCCAAGCCCGATGCCACCGCTAACTTCGTTCATGCTGGAGTCGCCCTGTTCATAGGGCTGGAAAGCTCTGAGCAACGTCTCCTCGTTCATGCCAAGACCAGTATCCGTAATATGAATCTGCGCCGATTTTTTATGAATATCTGCATGGATTCTTATCGTGCCTACAGTCGTATATTTAACAGCATTTTGAAGCAGATTGAACAAGATCTGAATGAGTCTTTTTTCATCAGCCACAATAGAAGGGAATGAATCTGGTATTTCTGAGATTAAGGTTAAAGATTTCCCTTCAATTAAGAATTTGAACATATCAAGCACACCCACTGCGAAGGATTGAATCTTAAGTTCTCTGAGCTGCAATTGTATATTGCTTTCACGGAGCTGGGATTGATCCAGCAGATCGTCTACCAGAAGGGACATACGTCTTCCAACGGTAATGAGCAGTTTTAAATTCTCAGCATTTTGATGCGTTACAGTGTCACGCTCGCTGTCCAGAACAGTTTCGGCAATGTTAATGATACTGTACAGCGGATTTTTTAATTCATGTGAGGTGTTAGCCAAAAAAACATCCTTTTGCGTAACACTTCTCTGCAGGCTGTGCGCCAGTTTTTCTGTCTCCTTAGTATTCCAGTGATATCGCTTAAATCCAAAAGTCGCAAAGCACAAAAAGGCGATAATTAGATCAAAAGGATAATAGGTAACGTTGACCCAGTTATAATTCTTGAACATTCCCCAAAGTGTGCTGTTAACGATGGCAAGCATGGATAACAACAGGAAAATAGAGCCTTCGTAATTTTTAACAATAGATCTCAGAAAAAGAATTACGACACCTAATGCTAAAACTAATAAATTTATGCCGAAAATCAGTGTGTGAAATTCATAATAGTGAACAACGGGTCCAAATAATATGAACAGGATGTCTACTATGGACAGGATGGTTAGGATACGAATACTTTTTATTTTTAAATCCGCGAACAAAAGATGTTTGCTTGTCTGCAGGATAAAAATAAATACAGCAATATAAGAGATAAAAAATAGTTTGAAATTCCATTGATAGTTCAAGGGAAGTACGTGCAATAAAAGCCTGTCATCATCTATGAGTACGGTAGTTATAGCGGATATTACCAGCAGAAAAAAATAGATCAACATCTTTTGCCGCAGCCCAATTATATATAAAATAACAGCATATACAGCGTGCAGCAGTAGAACAACACATAATAGCAACTGTAGGCTAATAGATAGCAGTCTTTCCTGTGTTAAAGCTTTTTCGCTGCCAAATACAATCGTTTTAGAAATTCCCCCCGTTTGGGAGAAGGAATAGTTGGCTACATGGATCACAATTTCAATCTCACTTTTATCGGTTGTAAAGGATACTGAATAAGGCAGTATGTATGGGATATAGTGCTCTTTATTCTCAGCAGGAGTGCCAGAGCTGCCCAGCCGTTCACCATTGATATACACTTCTGAAGAAGAGCGAGCTCCGGAAATGAGAAGACTATAAGATTGCTTCTTATTATTATCTGTAAGCACACGTAGTCGATAGGAGCCGTAGCCATAAGCAGATTTATCACTATCGCTATCGCTAAGTGCATCTTTCCAGTTCCCCGGGACTTGTATATATTTTGTAGGAGCAGAGGTTAGAGATTGTTCGTTGAATGAAGGAAGCAGCATACCCGGGTAGAACTCCCACTGCCCATCTAAAATAAGAAGTTTGTCCGGATTCATATTTTGATCCCGTAAATCCAACACCCCATTGATCAATGTTGGTTGTGTGGTGTGTGGAGAAATCATTACCCATAGGATACGAAATCCAGTGAGTATAATAAGAAACAATGCGATAATTAAGAAGAGTTTTCTTTTAGTCATAATAGTTAAACATTATTCGACAACAAACTATATATTCCTCTCTTCGGCCTATTTCAAAAAATTCAAAAAAATTTATGCATAGGTTGCAGGGGGGAAGGATTGTCTGGCGTCTAACGTTATGAAGGTGAAGGAGGGGAGAAAGCTGGAAGAGGCAGAATGGATTGCTGCTGTGCTGAACGGTCAACATCAAGCCTTTGGGCATTTGGTGACACGTTACCAAGGCATGGTATACAGAGTATGCGTCAAAATCACAGGGGAAGCCGAATCGGCCAAAGATATGGCCCAGGAGGTTTTTATAAAAGCATATAAAGCGCTCCCCTCTTTCAGAGGACAGTCCTCCTTCTCGACATGGCTGTATCGGATTGCCTACCGCACCTGTCTGGACTGGAAACGGGCCAACGATAGGGAGTGGAAGTACCGAAGTGCAGCTGATTACACAGAAAATGATTGGGTAACGTCTCAAACTCCGGAGCATGAGGTACTTGAGCAGGAAACATCAGCTGAATTAGGAGAGAATGTGAACAGTCTGGCGGAACCGTACCGGTCGGTCGTCCAGCTGTACTATTTTCAGCGGAATTCCTACCAAGAGATTGCAGAGCAAAAGGGAGTTTCCGTGAAAACAATCGAATCGCAGCTTTATCGAGCCAGACAGATGATGCGTAAACAAAGGGAGGAATGGCGATGAATTGTGCAATAGTGAAGGAATGGATGCCACATTATATAGACGGCCTACTGTCTCCAGAGATGGAGCTGAGTATCCGATTGCACATAGAGTCATGTCCTGATTGCGCAGAGTGGCTGGAGGAAGCCAAAGCAATGTCGGAGCTGTGGTCGGAAATGGATGCTGACAGAGAACAGCTGCAGGCGCAGATGGACTTCCCGGATCTCGCAGCAGATGTTATGACACATATTGAGCAGCTCGAAACAGGGCGCAGATCACGAGCGACTAAGGCGACAAATGTAAGACGTCGTTCTGCCCCAAAAACCTCATGGATTCATTATGGAGTGGCTGCTTGCCTCAGTTTGTTATTGTTGCAGTTTGGGGTATTTGAGAATTTGGCCTATGGCATTACCGAAATAAACGGCCATATGTCGAATTCAGTAACCCAGTGGTTTGGTGGCTTTGGGAGATAGAAATAAAATAATTGATCATTAATAGATGTTTAAATTGGCTAAAGTTTTGCTACCCAAATTTTAGGAGGATGTATTATGATTAAGAAGAGACGTTGGCTCACTTTTATGCTGGCTATGGTACCTGGAGTAGGTCATTTGTACTTAGGCTTTAAAAAGCAGGGTTTACAGTTTATGATCGGGGCGTCCTTATGTATAATGTTTATTCCGTCCGAGCCCTTGATCTTCCCGTTTGCCCTGGCGGCGCTGTGGTTTTATCAATTGTTTGATGCCCTGCAGAAGGCGGCTTGGATGAAAATAACTGCTGCTGAACACGAACGAATGATGTTTCATCCAGACAGCTTCGGAGCCCCTTGGACCATGGGGATGTCCTCTATGCCTGGATATCCGCATGAAGAGATCAATCCAGCTTGGGTGGGAATCGGCTGTGTTGTTGCTGGATTCCTCATGTTGGTAATCACAGCTTTCCCTACCCTTTGGGATATGCTGACTGAGATCAACATCGGCACGATCTTATTATCAGTGGGTCTGATTGCGTACGGACTGAAGATGTTAAGGAACAATACGAGAGCATAAGAAACGGGGATTTAACTATGGGGAGATGGAAAATAGGAAGTTTCACAGCAGCCTTGGGCTGCATTGCCCTTGGTGTCATTATCGTGATGGCTCAGTATGATATGATCAGCTATGAGGTGCTTGGTTTTTTATGGCCGGCGTTGTTGGTCTTATTCGGACTTGAGATGTTGATTAGACTTTTTATCAAATCCGATGTCAAAAGCCGTGTAAGCGGCTGGGCCATCCTGTTAATTATTGTGCTGATCGGAGCAAGTGGTGCTCAGACAGTAATGGCCGGAGGTTCACTCAGCAATCTGATCGGTAATACACATCTAACTCCGCTTAGTGGGAATGTGGAAGTGAAAGAGAATATTACGACGCTCAAAATTGTACTTCCAAGTGGAAAAGTAAAGGTTGAGGGTGTAGCTGGAAGCTCTTTGGATTATGAGGGAAGTTTACTGCTGCCTGGAAAATCGCAAAGTGATGCTGAAAGTGCACTAGAAAAGAAATGGAAGGTTAGTACTGAAGGAGATACACTGATTATGGAGCTTGATACCGATCATAATTGGTTCTCTAACATTCAGTTTGGATTCAATACCAAAAGTCCTTATCTAAATGTAAGTGCACCCAATAACCTTGCTGTTGAGGTTGAGACAAGTGATGGCTCTATAGAAGCCTGGAATCTAAAGTCAGGTATAGAGGTTGAGACAAGTAATGGTGCATTAAATATTCATGATATTGTCGGCGAAGTGGATGCGCATACCAGCAATGGGTCACTATCCGTACAGAATATCCAAGGTGAAGTTGAACTCGTGAGCTCTAATGGAGCCATAGTATTGGATAACATTGATGGGGCGTTGTCAGCCAAGAGCAGCAACGGCAAAATTACTATAAACTCAGCAGTGACCGGAAACTGGAAATGTACATCCAGTAACGGGAAGATTATAGTGGGCTTGCCGGCCGTGTCGGATGCGAAGATTATTGCAGATACAAGCAATGGCTCGCTGAAGGGGAATGTACCCTGGGATCGGGACGGCGATAGCTATGGTACCGCTGTGCTTGGTAAAGCCACTTATACTGTGGACTTAAGCACGAGTAATGGAAGTGTGACCGTGGACACAGCTGAATAAGAATGAATAAAAGGGAGCTGGGCTTCAGCGTATTGATTCTGCTGAGGCCTCAGCTCCTTTGTGATAGAACTTACCTACCAAGCATACGCTTTAGGGGCTTCACCGCCGGGTCCAGGGAATATTTCATCTAGTCGTTTAAGCACAGCTTCATCTAGCACAATCTCAAGACTGCGCAGCGCACTCTCAAATTGCTCCAGGGTGCGAGGGCCGATAATTGGAGCAGTTACAGCAGGATTAGCCAGTAACCAAGCAAGAGCGACATTATCCTGTGGTTCTCCCAGCTCCATACATAAGCTGGCAAAAGCCTCAAGCTGGCTCTTGTGCTGCTCTACACGATCTGCATTTCCGCCACTCCGGCTGCCCTCTATTTTTTTGAGTGCATTTCTTCCGAGCAGACCTCCATCGAGTGGGCTCCAAGGAATAATACCTAGCCCCAGATGGCGAGCGGCTGGCAAAACTTCAAGTTCAGGAAGCCGACAGGTCAGGCTGTATTTATGCTGCTCTGAGACTAGTCCAAGAAAACCACGAGCCTTTGCTTCTTGTTGAGCTATGGCGATATCCCAGCCTGCAAAGTTACTGGAACCGACATAACCAATCTTGCCTTGACTCACAGCCAGCTCGAAAGCCCCCCAGAGCTCTTCCCAGGACGTACTGCGGTCTATATGATGCATCTGGTACAATTCAATATGATCGGTCTGAAGACGCTGCAGGGACCCTTCAAGATGGCGGCGAATGATATATGAGGATAATCCTTCTTCATCATTAGGACCATCAAGGTTATCATTCATGGCTCCATAAACTTTGGTGGCTAGTACAACCTTTTCCCGCCGCCCGCCGCCTTGTTTAAACCAGCGTCCGATAATGGTTTCAGTCAGGCCAGAATTTTCGCCCCAGCCGTAAATGTTAGCGGTATCAAAAAAATTAACACCTGCATCCAGTGCAGCGTCCATGATGCGGAAGGCTTCTTTTTCATCCGTCTGCGGGCCAAAATTCATCGTTCCTAGACATAGGCGACTGACCTTCATGCCGGATTTGCCAAGCTTTGCATATTGCACTTCGCATTCACTCCTTTGATAGATGACTTCATATTAATTGTAAACATCTTCAGAACTAAGAGCAAATATGCTCAGCATTGACGGTAGTGGTCTGATCCTCTCTATTTATAGGCTATACCTATCAGCTCAATAGAATCTATATCTTTGTCCTTTACGACTGGGTATGATACAACAATATAAAGAAGAACTATGTCTGTTAGAGCAGAAAACTTGAGGAGTGACTGAGATGAGTGAAGTTAAAAAAATCGCCGTAATCGCAGGGGACGGTATTGGACCAGAAGTTGTAGCAGAAGCGGAAAAAGTATTGAAAGTAACAGAAGAAGTATTCGGTTATGCTTTTGAAACAGAGCATGCATTATTTGGCGGTATTGCTATAGACGAGAAGGGCACTCCGCTGCCGGAAGATACCCTTGAAATCTGTCGTAGCGCAGATGCTGTGTTATTGGGTGCTGTTGGTGGACCAAAATGGGATAATAATCCAAAGGAGCTTCGTCCCGAAACCGGACTACTTGGAATTCGCAAAGCACTGGGGTTGTTCTCCAACCTGCGTCCAGCTGTCGTATTTGACTGTCTTAAGGATGCTTCGACTTTGAAGCCTGAAGTCCTGGAAGGCACAGATCTTATGGTAGTTCGCGAACTGACTGGCGGGATTTACTTCGGAGATAAATTGCGCCGTCAAGGAGAACATGGTGAAGAAGCTGTGGACACCTGTGTGTATAACGTAATGGAAGTAGAACGAATTGTCCGCCAAGCTTTTGAGATTGCCGGCAAGCGCCGTAATAAACTGGCGAGTGTTGATAAAGCGAATGTACTTGAAACTTCACGTTTGTGGCGTGAGGTTGTGAATAAGATCGCTCCAGAATATCCGGAGGTAGAGGTAGAGCATGTACTGGTTGATAACTGCGCAATGCAGCTGCTGCGCCGTCCATCTAGCTTTGACGTTATCGTTACTGAGAACATGTTTGGTGATATCTTGAGCGACGAGGCTGCTATGCTGACAGGTTCTATCGGTATGCTTGCTTCAGCTTCGATGGGTGACGGCAACTATGGTCTCTACGAGCCCGTTCACGGCTCTGCTCCTGATATTGCCGGACAAGGGCTTGCGAACCCGATCGCAACAATCTTGTCGCTGGCCCTGATGTTCCGCTTAACCTTTGGTTATGAGGATGCTGCTGCTGCAATCGAAGCGGCAGTTGCTGCAGTATTGGATGCAGGACACCGTACAAGTGATATCGCCGTGGATAAGAGCAAAGCGATCAGTACAACTGAAATGGGCGACCTGATTGTTGCAGCAATCCGCAAAGCCTAATCTTCTATTTATAATAATTATAAATAAATAATTGATCTAATCTTGACTTTGATTTTGTGCGATGATACCATTTGTTAAGTAGACAAGATATTATCTATTTCAGCATTTTTCAGTATATTGAGAGATACAAATGGTATTTTTTCTTACATAATCAGAGGGAGGATTCTAGCAATGGCGGAACGTTTAGTAGGTAGACCGGCTCCCGATTTTACTATGGAAACCGTATCAGGTGATGGTAAGGATTTTGGTAAAGTAAGCTTGTCTGATTATCGTGGCAAATGGCTTGTATTCTTCTTCTATCCGCTTGATTTCACATTTGTATGTCCAACTGAAATCACAGCTCTCAGTGACGCAGCAGCACAGTTTGAAGCACTTGATACAGCGATTCTCGGCGCAAGCATCGATTCGATCCACAGCCACAAAGCTTGGATTAATACCCCTAAGGATTCCAACGGCCTTGGTCGTTTGAATTTCCCGCTTGCAGCTGATATTACGAAACAAGTCTCTAAAGACTATGGCATTTTGATTGAAGAAGAAGGTATCGCATTGCGTGGCTTGTTCATTATCGATCCTGAAGGCGAATTGAAATATCAAGTCGTTAACCACAATGATGTAGGCCGCAGTGTGGAAGAAACTCTTCGTGTTCTGCAAGCCTTGCAATCTGGTGGTTTATGCCCAATGAACTGGAAGCCGGGCGATAAGAATCTGTAAATTTTAGACCGTTATCATAGTGATCTTTGATATTCTGATTTCTACCTCCTTGCAGAAAATTTTCTGTAAGGGGGTTTTTTGCACCAAAAGATCTTGTATATCTAAATAGATTTGAAAATAGGCGCGAAAAGTTATATTATGTCCTCGAGTGGAGGAATCTCCATTGGGGTAATGTAATACAATAATAAACAATCAAAGGGTTATCTCTAAGGAGGGCGAACAAATATGAGCTTTTGCTGTGGAGCGAGTATGGTAGGAACAAAGGGGACCCTAAAACATTATCGCACGCAAGTCCATAATGTTCCCCTGCTTTTTTGTCCGGTATGTCATCGTGTGGAGGTTCACTACAAGGTCGAGAATGAATATGAGATCTTAGCGGAATATGCACATGGAGATGGTGTTACCGACGTGGACTTTCAGGACTATGTCATGGAAGACGAAACTGCAATTTTCGAGAACGTCATTAACGTCGAGAGTGAAGATCCTCTAGCCGTTGTACGCAATCAAATCGATATGGCGCTTGATCTGCTAGCTGTAGCCAAACAGATTGAGGATACCAAGTGGGAACGGGAATTGAAAAAAAGGTTAGCTGTGATGAGTCAGCGCCGTCTACGCCTGCAACAAAAGGCATAAGTTTATTACTAATTTTTTGGGCATGCCCCATTTTTCCATGTAAGCCTCCGCAATCGCGGGGGCTTTTTAGCTTTTTATAATCCTTTTTAGTTTTTCGTGATCCTTTTTAGATTTTTTTAAATCATTTAGGCGAATAAATAGCGATAAATATAATTTGATGTGATGTTTCATATGTCTTTGGAATCATTTTATGAATTTTTTTACCATTCGACAGTTTCTCCGATTGCGTTGTCTAGTTCTCTTGGATATGATTGGAATATAATTGAACCGGTTGGAAAAAGTGCAACGATTACCGAATGTTCTGGCGGCTTCGTCATACACTCAAATACATAGTAATTTGATGTCGCTTAAGCGTCTTCGTCAAATGCAGTAAAAGGGGGAACTTCGTATCGTGATTAGCCAATATCAAGAAAGTCTTCTATTACCGGGAAGAACCTATCAAACTGGACCTGTGGATACTACATACGAGGATGTTCTAGAGAATATTGACAGCGGAATCATGCTTTTTGATGAAGAGGGAGTTATAAGTTTTGTAAATAAGCAAATGTACGGGATGCTTGAACTTACCCGTCACTCTCTTGTGGGCTGCACATTTTCCCATCTACTGTCTAATGTTCGACTGAGCCGTTCCAAGAAAAAACAAGTAATGCAGAGCTACAGAGAGATGGTATACAAAGGAAAATCAAATTATGAGTTTCTAGACGAGTATGGCCGTTACTGGAAGGTTACTTTATGCTGCGGAGAGCAAATGAAAGGATGTTATTTGTTCACTGTCAAGGAAATCTCGGATTATAAGTTAATCGAACAAACGGCTTACCAGAACGATAGCTTGGCTATGCTAGGCAAATTATCCGCATCTATTGCCCATGAAATCCGGAATCCTTTGACCGCGATCCGGGGATTTATTCAACTGCTTCATCCATACTTGCACCAACTGGGGAAAGAGGAATATGCCAAGATTATATTGGCCGAGATCGATCGTGCGAACGATATAATCCATGAATTTCTGTCCTCCTCTAAGCCGTCAGTTCCGCAGGTGGGGATGATACCCGTGTCGGCATTGCTCAAGGAGGTTGTTCTCCTTACAGAGAGCGAAGCTTTAATGAAAGGCTGCCAGATCAATCTTCATCCTCTTCAAGAGGACATGGTGATTTCTGGCGATGTCAAACAGATGAAGCAAGTCGTGCTTAATATGATTAGAAATGCAATGGAGGCTGTAGCGGATCGAGAAGATGATTCCATGGGGAAAATCGAGGTTGGTGCCCGCAGAGAAGGCTCTGAGGTCCGTATGTTCATATCTGACAACGGTAAAGGAATGGATATTCGTACACTGGACAGGTTATTTAATCCTTTCTTTACTACCAAAGAGAATGGTACAGGATTGGGTCTTTCCGTAAGTGACCGCATCATCAAAAATCATGGCGGATGCATTTCTGTTAGCAGCAGAGTTAACGAGGGTACTCATTTTGTGATCTCTTTGCCATTAATCCATTAGAATAAGTAATAAGAGGCTGATCCCTGCGGATAATACAGATGCGGAGATCAGCCTTTGTTATGTTACAATGGGTGTTGGTTTTGGGAAACAAATGGAGGTAATCACAATGAATATAGAATACAACAGTGGTGTTGCCAACAATGTGCAGGGTGATGCCCTTATCCTTATTATTTCTGAGTCTGAGGTCGAGAATGGAGGCTTTTCCGAGGGCTGGGATGACAGAATTCGCCTATTGGGAAAGGCAGGTCTATTTAAAGGCAAGCTTAATCAGACTTATGTACTACCTGCTGAGAATTCATCTGGTTGTCCTGTTGTTATTTTGGTTGGCAGGGGGGACCAACTTCTCACGACTGAGGATCTAAGGCAAATGGGGGCTCAGACAGCCCGTGCAGCGCTTCGTTTGAAGGCGCTCAAGCTGGTATTTGAAGTGCCGGACAAATTACAGGAGCTTACCGTAGAGAAGGATGTGACTTCTATTGCTTATGCGCTGACGGAGGGGCTAATGCTAGGTTCCTATCGTCGGGCTACCTATAAGCAGGTGCAGTCTTTTTATACAGGCCCAACAGCAGTTGTTTTCACTATAAAAGAGAAATTAGAGGGTAATGCCGGACGGGATTGGACTCAAGGCATTCAGAAGGGGCTAGCTTTCGGTAAGGCCACGAATTTGGCGCGGAGCTTGACCAACATGCCTGGTAATCTATTGACCCCCTCAGACCTTGCTGTGGCCGCTATAGAGGTTGCTGAGCGATATGGCTTTCCTTCTGAGGTGCTGGATGAACGGGAAATTGAGCAAAAAGGAATGGGCGGATTGCTCGCAGTCGGAAAAGGAAGTGTAAACCCTCCACGAATGATCGTCATCCGTTATCAGGGGATAGGGAATTGGGATAACGTAGTGGGGCTTATAGGGAAGGGAGTTACCTTTGACACCGGCGGGATCTCCTTAAAAAGAGCACCAGGTATGGAAGAGCTGATTAGTGATATGGGCGGGGCAGCGGCTGTACTCGGAGTAATGGAGGCGCTTGGCCGCTTACGTCCACGAATTAATGTCGTTATGGTTATTCCATCTGCGGAGAATATGCCATCGGCCAATGCTTTTAAGCCTGGAGATGTTATTACCTCCATGAGCGGACGAACGATAGAAGTGTTGAATACCGACGCTGAAGGCAGAATTGTCCTGGGAGATGCGCTGACTTATGCTCGGGAATGGGGAGCGAAACGTATTATCGATGTAGCTACACTGACAGGCGCTGTGTTGTCCACTTTGGGAGATATAGCAACAGGTGCTGTAACTAATGATGAAGCGTTTCTGGAGCGATTTCTGGCCGCTTCAAGCTATTCAGGGGAAAAGGTCTGGCAGCTTCCGGCATACCCGGAATTTCGTGAGATGCTAAAGAGCGAGGTTGCCGATATCCGTAACACTGCTGGAAGATATGGTGGAGCCACTACAGGCGGATTATTTGTAGGTGAGTTTGCTGAGGGCTTGCCATGGATTCATCTAGATATTGCTGGCACTGCATATGTATCTAAAGAACGTGGAGTTAATCCTAAGGGAGCAACAGGTGTCATGGTTCGTTCTATCATTCAGTGGCTGCTGAGCGAAAGCGAGATCTAAACATCCGGGGAGCTGTCCGTTCTAAACAACAAGGGGTGTTCCCTAAACCAGAGTCTGGTTTAGGGAACACCCCTTTATTGAAATCCAAGAGCAGAAGCTTAAACAGTACGACTGGATTTTTTGGCCTTCGATTGGGAAGTGTAAGATTGAATGCCGTTCATAATTTTATCGCGAGTTCCCTTATTCTTCAGTAAATATGCTGCTCCCAATGCGACCGTTGTAAATAATGTCTTTTTGGTATTCATAGGAATTACCTCCTTGGTATTGTCTGTAGTTGCTTATAACAAACATACCCGTTAGTTAAGGAGGCTAAACGATAAATCACTATTTATTGCCCATTTTACAAGCCTACTTCTTGTTGTTAACCGGTGTTGAACAACAAGAAAGCGGGGAATCCATCGATGCTGCCGAGCAGCTTTTTCCTTTATCACAGCCTGCACAAGCGCCCTGCTTTCCCTTTTGCACATGTCGATAGATGGTCCAGCCAGAATAACCGAAAATTAAGGCGACAATCACAACATTTATCATAATGGTACCCCACTTTCATCATGAGAATCTTATAATTTACAAGTCTACGACCATCCTAATAACCGTCCGCCTTGAAAAATAATTAAAGATACGATATACGCCAGAACGAGAGAATACCCCATGGAGAAGAAGGTCCATTTCCAAGACGCTGTTTCTTTTTTGATAACCCCTACAGTAGCCAAACAAGGAATATAAAGCAGGATAAAGGCCATGAAGCTGATCGAACTTAGCGGTGTGAAGACTTGAGAGATTTGATTTTCTAAACCAGCAGCATCTGGTGCATGATAGATGATATTCATGGTAGAGACTACTACCTCTTTTGCCAAAAATCCCGGAACCAACGTAGAGCCAGCCTGCCATGTTCCGAAACCAAGCGGTGCCAGTAGCGGTGCGATCATACCCCCAAACTTAGCCAGGAAGCTGTGATCCATGTCCACATCAAACCCGCCAGGACCGGCATAAGACATAAACCAAATAATTGCTGAGCCTGCAAGAATAATAGTTCCAGCTTTTCGCAGGAAACCCTTGCCCTTTTCCCAAGTGCTGCGCGATAAGGTCTTGATCTGCGGCATACGATAAGGTGGAAGCTCGATCATGAAAACTGAGGATTCATTTTTGAATAAATATTTAGAGAATACCTTACAAAGAATCAGAGCAAACACAATACCCATCACATACATGGACAGAACTGATACGGCCTCTTGCGCCGGAAAAAACACAGCTGCGAATAAAGCGTAAACAGGCAGTCTCGCAGAACAGGACATCAGCGGCATTAGCAAGGTGGTCAGCATGCGGTCTTTGGGCTGTTCGATGCTGCGCGCCGCCATTATGGCAGGTACATTACAGCCGAAGCCAATGATGAATGGAATAAATGCTTTTCCGTTTAGTCCCATACGTTCCATGGTGCTGTCCATTAATAAGCAAACCCGAGCCATGTATCCTGAATCCTCCAAGAAGGAAATGATCAGGAAGAGAATGAAGATTTGCGGGACAAAGACGAGGACGCCCCCTACACCGCTAATTAATCCATCGACAATCAGGGCATGCGTGAAGCTGGATGCTCCAAGCGTCTGAAGCAGGGAATTGGCTCCATCACTAATCGGTCCGGAGATCAGGCCATCGAGGAGATCTGATAGAGGTCCGCCGACCCAGTCAAATGTGGTCTTAAAGAGAGCATACATAAAGAAGATAAATAAGGGCAGTCCTAGAAAACGATGCGTCAATATGGAATCTAATCTTTCTGTTAAGTTATGAGGTTTCTGCGTTGTTGTATCAAGTACAACCTCACAAATGGAGTGGATATAATCCATCCGCTGTGAGCGAATCCATTGGGGGAGCGTCAGGGCCAGCTTTTTGATCTGTAGCTCACTCTGACAGGATTCACAGATGTTTAGCAGGCGAGTGGTGTCCATACGTGTCTTCAGAAAATGAAGAATAACCGGATTCTGCTCCATAAGCTGTAGAGCAATCCAGCGGTGATTTGGTAAGTCCTTGATAGGAAGTAATTCCTTTTCTATAGAAGATATTGCATGCTCTACAATCTCACCGTAGTTCAACTTGAACTTTACAGCGGGAATCGCAGAGGATTTCTCTAAAATACTGAGGACTTGTGCGCAGCCTTTTCCCGTTCTTGCAACAAGCGGGAGGACAGTTATACCCAGTCGTGATTGTAAGACTTCATGATTGATGCGAATTCCACGTGCATTAGCGACGTCAATCATATTCAGTCCGAGTAAGGTAGGTTTGCCATACTCAAGTAATTGAAGCGTGAGCAGCAGATTTCGTTCCAGCTGTGAAGCATCCACGATATTAATTAAGGCTTCTGGAGATTCTTCTATTAGATACTGGGCAGCAACCCCCTCATCGCGTGAGAGTGGGTGCAAGGAATAGATACCTGGCAAATCAATGAGCTTGCCAGCGCCGTTCTTCAGGCTGCCGATCTTCTTTTCTACCGTTACCCCTGACCAGTTACCAACATATTCGTATGAGGAGGTTAACGTATTGAAAAGAGAGGTTTTACCTGTATTGGGGTTACCTACAAGAGCTATTGAACTCAAGACACGTTCACCTCAATCAATGAAGCTTCCTTCCGGCGGATGGCGAACAGTTGTCCATTGCACTCTAAGGTAATAGGTCCTAAAAAAGGTCCTTTTCCTTTCAGGCGAATGCTCACACCCTCGGACACTCCAAGATCAGCCAGACGACGGCGTAGGATAGGATTGATTCCTTCTATTTTATGAATATATCCGGTCGAACCCGGTTGTAGTCGCAGCAATGAGCAAGAGGTAGAAGCCATTTTTATCCCTCCAAAAGAGACTGATAATCAATCTCAATGATTTTCTTGTAATGTAGCATTTTTAGGGCTTATTTACTGTGATCATTGTCGCTGACACGATGTGGTAATAGCATTAAGGAGAAGAAGATGAAATTCCTTTACATTTTATTCTTCATTAAAGTATGATTATACGATATAAATTGCATAGTAAAGCTATATTCGCGGTTATAATGATTGCAATAGTTGAAGGGAGATAATTATGAAGACTAATCAATGTAAGATTGTTGACTGCACCATCCGAGATGGGGGCCTAGTGAACAACTGGGATTTTAGTGTGGAATTTGTACAAAACTTATATGCCGGCTTGAATGAAGCTGGTGTTGATTATATGGAAATCGGTTATAAAAATTCACCAAAATTGCTCAAAGGAGCAGAGGGTGCCGGACCATGGCGTTTTCTGGACGATGATTTCCTGCGTAAAGTGATTCCGCAAAAAGGTCACACCAAGCTATCTGCTTTGGTTGATATCGGCCGCGTGGATGAGAATGATATTTTGCCCCGCAGCGAAAGTATGCTGGATTTGATTCGTGTGGCATGCTACAGCAAAGATGTAGAGAAAGCCCTCCAATTGGTACAAACTTTCCATGATCTAGGCTATGAGACAACGATCAACATTATGGCTTTGTCTAATGTTATGGAGAATGAATTGTTGGAAGCTTTTGAAATGATCCGTGAGAGCGTTGTTGATGTGGTATATATTGTAGATTCATACGGCAGCTTGGATCACAATGACATGAATTATCTGGTTGAGAAGTTCAAGACACATCTGCCAAACAAACGTCTAGGCGTACATACTCACAATAATCTTCAGTTGGCGTTCTCCAACACGTTGATTGCTGCTGAGAATGGTGTAGAGTTACTGGATGCTTCTTGTTATGGGATGGGACGAGCTGCAGGAAATTGCCCTACAGAGCTGTTAGTAACTCATTTGAAGAATACACGTTACTCCTTGCGCCCTGTGCTTGATATTATTGAACGCCTGATGATTCCTTTGCGTGAGAAAGAGGAGTGGGGCTATATCATTCCTTATATGATCACAGGTACACTTGATGAGCATCCACGTTCAGCAATGGCACTTCGTGCATCTGCAGACAAGGATAAATCCGTTGATTTTTTTGATAAGCTTACAACACCAGAAGTAACCTTTGGTGACAAATAAACCTGAGTTTCTTAGAAGCACTGAACCCTTTCGTAGGGGGAAGTGCTTTTTTGGTTGCCTGCTAGCAGAAAATGGTTTATATTTATGCAAGATTTATGAATATATAACTTATAAACGCGCCTTCCATTTGAATGCCCATAAAAGAAATGTAACTTAAAAGTCCTATCCCGCCGATATTTATACATAGGACATAACTATACTTGAATGTTAATTAATAGATATTATTTTCAGACGCGAGGGACTTATGAGACAAGAAGAGAAAAAGACAATTCAAGCAGCTGCTGTAGGCGCCTTGCTGTTCCTTTTAATTCAAATTTTCCATACATCGCTTAACCGATTGGACGATTGGGATATTATTTCTTCTCTCTATCTCATTGTCGGCTGCTGTAATGTTGCTTTTGGATTTGCGATATTTGCACAGGGCTGGTTATTCTTCTCTAGCAGATTATCTAAAGGAAGATTATATGCTGCTGCTCTTTTTGGTGGAATATGTATTATTGATTTCTTGCATACACTGGGTTTTGTGGGCATCCCGTTGATTTCATCATTCATAACTTTTGAAGAATCGTTGTGGCTGCGAACCCTCTCACGACTAATCAGCGGTTTAGGAATGTTGTTTATTTTTAGCAGGGAAGATAAGCCCGTGTCTGTCTCTGAAAAAAGAAAATTGTTTAGAATAGCCTTCATGCTGATTGTGCTTTCCATTGTTTTGTTTATTCTCAGCCACTCGGCGTTGCCTCAGTTATTAACTAAGCCTTGGATGAATCCTTTGAAGCAGATTGCTGATTTAGCAGTTCTTTTTGTTTACTTGGCAGGTGTTGCAGTTATTGTATTTCCTGAAAAAAGTGAAAAGTCAGCCTCACTGCTTATTATTATTCGAGCACTTATCTTTTTCTCTTTGGGCCAAGCCTTTTTTATGAGTCCATTCAGTAGTGGCAATATAGATGATCTTTTTGGAATGGTGTGTAGCGGAGTTGCTTACTACTTGCTGCTTACCGGAGTATATCGTCTGACGATTGAAGAACCCTTTTACGAAAAGCAGTTGGCTGAGGAGCGGATCAATTATTTAGCCTATCATGATGATTTAACGGGACTTCCCAATAGACGTCGTCTGACGCAGCGTGTAGAAGAGATGATTATTGCTGGAGAGAAGAAAACGAGCGATAAATTCTCAGCGTTAGCTATTATGAATATTAATCATTTCAAGAATATAAATGACTCCCTGGGCCATTTTGCCGGAGACCATTTACTGAAGCTGGTGTCTGAGCGCCTTGTGAATGAGGCTAAATCTACTGAAGAGCTTTATAGTATGGGGGCGGATGAGTTCGCTTTTCTTATGATGGAGAGAGCAAGTCTTGGAGAATGTTTGGTTCGAGCTACGGAGCTGCATCGATTGTTTGAGGTACCTATTGCCTTAGAGTCGGGGGAGTACCATATTTCGCTTAGTATGGGGTTAAGTATTTATCCCGGTGACGGTGAAACTGCGGAACATCTAATTCAGAATGCTGATACGGCGGTACATAATGCCAAGGAACAGGGAGTGGAGATTCGCCGGTATATTCCAGCTATGCAGATGAAAGCAAAGGAACGTCTAAAGCTGGAAAATGACCTCCGCAGAGCGCTTGAACGCAATGAATTCTTTCTGGTGTATCAGCCAAAGGTTTTGCTGGAGACGGAAGAGATCGTAGGAATGGAAGCTCTGCTCCGCTGGAATCATCCGAAACGTGGTCTGGTCTCTCCTGCGGAATTTATCCCGTTAGCTGAAGAGAGTGGACTCATTGTTCCGATTGGGGAATGGGTACTCAAAACAGCTTGTCTGCAGAATAAAAAATGGCAGCTGGCCGGCTATGTGCCGATTTGCGTCTCCATCAACCTATCTATGCGGCAATTCCTTCAGCCCAATCTAGCAGGGAGGATTCATACCATCTTAACCGACATTGGATTAGATCCGTGTTATGTCGACCTTGAGATTACTGAGAGTATGACCTTGGATAAAGAAACAGCCTTTGATCAGCTGAAACGTCTGAAAGAGCTTGGTGTCTTCATCAGTATTGATGATTTTGGTACAGGCTACAGCTCCCTGCATTATCTAAAGAACATGCCGATCGACAGATTGAAAATCGACAGGTCGTTCGTATCAGAGGTTATGGAGGACAGCAACAATGCTGCTATAGTCTCTACAATCACTTCTATGGCGCATCATTTGAAGCTGAAGGTTACGGCTGAGGGTGTGGAGAACAAGGAGCAGCTGCAATTTCTGCGGGAGCAGCATTGTCATGAAGCTCAAGGATTTCTGTTCAGCAAACCTATTCAACCAGCAGAGTTTGAGGCGATATTTTTAAAAAAGGCACCCCTCGGCGCTTCCCTGTAAACTAAAAAAATGTTGATTTTTACTTGTAGAGATGATACAATAACTCTTGTATTCACTTTCTAGTGCGGGTGTAGTTCAATGGTAGAACTTCAGCCTTCCAAGCTGATAGCGTGGGTTCGATTCCCATCACCCGCTCCATAATTCAAACTTCCAAATCCTTGCGATGCAAGGGTTTTTTTATATCCCATCAGCCTATATTGGTTGGTGGGATTTTTTTTGTTTATACTATTTGCCTAATGGAAAAACTTTAATATAGCGTACTTTTAAGAAAAGGTTGTGAAAATTTTGAATGGTGCAAAGATTGCGTTCCTATCTGTACTTAGCAATACATTTATCGTTTCTTTAAAGCTTATAGTCGGAGTACTTACAGGTTCAGTAGCAATTATCTCGGAAGCGATCCACTCCTCCTTAGATTTAGTTGCTTCGTTGATTGCTTTTTTCTCGGTCCGATGGTCAAGTCGTTCTGCGGATAAAACTCATCCTTATGGTCATGGCAAAGTGGAGAATATCTCAGGGACGATTGAAACGTTGCTTATTTTTGTAGCTGGATTCTGGATTATAGATGAGTGTGTTCATAAAATAATGAATCCAACCGCGATCGAACTTCCCTTTTTGGGCATTATTGTGATGGTGGTCGGAGCGGGGATCAATTATATGGTTTCACGCAAGGTTAAAAAGAAGGCAGACGAACTTCACTCTGTGGCTATGAAATCGAATGCTCTGCATTTGCTTACGGATGTTTTCACCTCTTTGGGTGTTGCATTCAGTTTATTATTGGTTACCCTCACTGGATGGACGATACTCGACCCTGTCATTGGGATTGTGTTGGCTCTGTATATTATGGGTGAAGCCTATAAGCTTCTAAAGGAGTCATTTCCTCCGCTGTTGGATGCACGATTAACTGAGGCAGAAGAAAATGAAATATTACATGTCATAAAGTTATTTCAAGGGCGATATATTGAATTTCATGATTTTCGTACCCGCCGATCTGGTCCAGAAGAGTATGTCGACTTTCACCTTGTGATTCCTTCTAAAATGAGTGTTGCTACTGCGCATCAATTATGCGACGAAATTGAACTAGCCATTCAAGGCATATTTGAACGTGCCCAGGTGTTGATTCACATTGAACCCGAACATGAACAGTTGGCTAACAAACCTATATTACATGAAGGCTAATATTTGTGATAGCAATGGTATGGTGGTTTTATAAATGGACTAAGCAATGATGCTCTTTTGTTTGGCCGCATACTAAAAAGCCAGGCTCCCAACTTAGGGAACCTGGCTTTATTTGTTTGTAGCTTGTGTAGCTTAAACAGTCTTTAGGAACTCAACAATGGTGAGTAATCCCTTGTCGAAGTTCTCTAGGTTGAAATGCTCATCCGGTGCATGCAGGTTCTCATCATCGAGACCAAAGCCCATCAGAACGACAGGTGCTTCCAGCACACGGGAGAAGCTCTCCATGATCGGAATGGAGCCGCCGTCTTTGGTGAAGAGGGCACGGGTTCCATATACTTTGCCATATGCGTCTGCTGCAGTTTGCAGAATAGGATTCGACGGATCGATGTTAAAGGCACGTGCCTTCTCCATTTGCTTAACATGCACTTTCGCTCCGGTCTGAATATTAGCCTTCAGATGTGCTTCAACGGCATCGAGGATATGCTGTGGATCCTGATCGCCAACTAAGCGGCAGGTAATCTTCGCATGTGCTTCTTTAGGGATAACCGTCTTACTGCCTTCCCCTTGGAAACCGCCGTATACGCCGTTAAGCTCAAGCGTAGGACGAGCGCCAATCCGTTCTACAAAGGAATAACCTTCTTCGCCGTATAACGATTCCAATCCAAGACCTTCGCGGATTTTATCTTCATTCACACCTTGCTTCACGAATTCTTCCCGCAGCATTGGGGAAAGTTCAGGAACGCCATCATAGAATCCGTCTACAGATACGCGTCCTTTGTCGTCATGAAGCGAGCTTAGCAAAGATACTAGGGCATGCAATGCATTCGGAACGCCACCGCCGTAAGAACCAGAGTGCAGGTCTGTCAAAGCGGTAGTTACATCAACTTCAAGGGAAGCTAGACCACGTAGCCCAGTGCAGATGGCAGGACGACCGCGTTCCAATAGGGATGTATCGGAGACTAACACCGCATCCGCAGCGAGCTTTTCTTTATTGGCTTCAAGGAACGGAGGCAGATTCACACTGCCGATTTCTTCTTCACCTTCGATGCAAAGCTTGAGATTCACAGGAAGAGTACCTTCTTGTTTCAGGATCGCCTCAATGGCTTTGAGGTGAACGAATACTTGTCCTTTGTCATCTGTTGCTCCGCGTGCATAAAGCTTGCCATCACGAATCTCTGGTTCAAATGGAGGTGAGGTCCATAGGTTTAATGGATCTACTGGTTGTACATCGTAGTGACCATACACGAGAATAGTTGGTTTGCCTGGAGCATGAAGATAATCGGCATATATAACGGGATGTCCCGCTGTCGGATGCAACTCAATGTTCTCAAGTCCGGCTTTTTTCAGGGTGTCTGTCAGCCAATGGGCTGCCTTCAGTACATCGTCCTTATGTTCAGATAAGGCAGAAATACTTGGAATTCTGAGCCATTGTTTTAGTTCTTCGAGATGTTCATCCCGGTGGGTTGAAAAATACGTTTCGTATGACATAGTGAGTATGTACCTCCTTAAGTTTTGCTGCGCAAAACCGGCTTTGTAAGCGCCTGGGCATAAGCTTATTGGCCATGCGTGACCGTCTTGTTTAGCATTCTATAGGAACCATTATACTGGAGAACTCACTATGGATCAAAAGCGATGGGGCAAACCTCTCACCAGATGATTGTAGCCGGTGTCACACCTTGGGGAAAAGTATCCTCAGCTTTGCTTTTGTTCATATACATCTCATACCAAACATTAGCGATGAGTTCTGGATCTGTAGCGGTGCCGGGTTTAATGAATACACCAAGTGCTAAATGACCTACATAGATTCCTTGTGGAGCCAAATCTGCATGCAGGTTAAGTGCGTAGTTTCTTAATCCGCTAAGCGCAATGCCTACATTACCCATCATCTGCATGGGATAGATGGAGGACAATCCGGTTGTGAACAGCAGTGCGCCGCTGCGTTTCTCCAGCATCTCAGGCAAGACCTGTGCTACGCTGCGGATAGCGGCTACAACCAGTGCCTGAAAGGCATCCTGTGCATTTTCTTCTGTTACTTGTGAAGCAGGAGTAGGAGGGTAATTTCCACTTGTCGGGCTGAACTCGAGCACATCGATAAAGCCGTATTTTTTCTTGATATTATCGAAGGCTGTGGCTACTTGTTCTTTATTGTATACGTCGGCAGGAAAAGCAGCAGCCTCGATATTCAGTGCTTGCAGTTCCTGAACAAGGGAGTTCAGCTTCTCTTCATTTCGAGAGATTAATGCCACTTGAAATCCGTTGGCTCCGAATTTTTTGGCGATTGAGAGTCCTAAGCCGGGTCCAGCACCTATGATGGCAATGGTCTTTTTCATGATTTATTAGTTCCTTTCCGGTTGTTGATTACTAACAGTAACCATGATAAGCTGAATAGGCTTGAGGGACAAGAAGGCACTATTACATGCTTAAGTTACATGGAGGTAACCACAGTTGGAACATTCAAAGGAAGAACCCACCCGGTTCATGCCGATGCTGGAGGATTGCTCCATTACCCGCCAGATTCTGGACAGGGTCGGAGATAAATGGAGTGTACTGATCATAGTCAATTTAGGTGCTGAAGCTTTGCGGTTCAAAGAGTTGCAAAGGCGCTCTGGAGGGATATCACAACGGATGCTGACCCAGACCCTGCGCCATTTGGAACGGGATGGATTAGTTTGGCGTAAAGCGACGCCTACAGTCCCATTGACTGTGGAATACGGTCTGACGAGCATAGGAGAATCATTGTTGGGACCTTTAACCTCGCTTGTGGACTGGGTCAACAAAAACAATGGGAAGATCGCCAAAGCGCGTATAGATTATGACCACCAGCACGACACACAGGAGTAACAAGACAGCAGAACAATTCACTGGGATAGAGGATGGATTATATTGCATAAGGAAAGTGGAACAAACACATTTATTTATACTTACACCTGTTCAGAGGACGAGTTATCGCTGTGTCAGATGGAGCTGCGATGTCTTTTTGGTGAGCAGGTGCCGACTGTTCTTTTTAAGAGTGAGGTTGAGGTGGATGTCAGCCGCAGTCCCTTCATTAAAGAGCGGATAGATGTAATGTATGAAGGGGACAGTCTGCCTGAGATTTATGATCAAACGGAGCAGGTGGAGCTTGGCGGCAAGACGTTTAAGGTTATTTTTGTGAAGACCAACGATCTGGGCCCTGCAGACAAAATAGAGTATGATGAGCGCAGAGTGATCGAGCGGGAAATTGGGTTGCGGATTGAAGGAGAAGCGGATGTTAACCATCCGGAGCTGGTATACGGCATTGTTACGCTGGGTGGACGCTGGTACTTCGGATCTTATCATAAAAACAAGGCAACTTGGTTCCGCCAAATGAAGAAGCCACGCAGCTATTCTATCGCGCTTAGTACACGTGTTGCCCGTGCCGCGGTTAATATGGCTATTCCGAATCCTGAAGGTATACGTGCTATAGATCCTTGCTGCGGTATTGGAACTGTAATGGTAGAAGCCTTGTCAATGGGAATCGATATGGTTGGACGTGATATTAACCCTATGATTGCTATCGGTGCGAGAACAAATATTGCCCATTTTGGATTCACCAGTGAGGTTACGCTCGGGGATATTGCGGATATCACTGATCATTACGATGTAGCCATTGTAGATATGCCATATAATCTATATTCTAGTATTACACCTGAGGAGCAGTTCGCGATTCTAGTGAATACGCGCCGGATTGCAGATCGGGTGGTTATCGTTGCGATTGAACCGATGGACGAGATGATCACTGAAGCTGGATTTACAATCATAGACCGTTGTGAAGCTAAAAAAGGAGCCTTCTCGCGTCATTTAATGCTTTGCCAGTAATCCTAATCAAGGTACCGAAAAAGGGGTGCAGCAATGGAGCAGAAATGGTTAACGTGGGCCAAAGAAATTCAGGCCATCGCACAGACTGGATTAACTTATGCTAAGGATGTTTATGATATAGAACGGTATCAAGCTTTGCGTGAGCTCAGTGTAGATATCCTCGCTAATTATACCTTCGAAAGCAAGGAGAGAATTAGACTCTCCTTTGCGGGTGAAGGGGGTTATGCTACCCCAAAAGTTGATGTCCGTGGTGTTGTATTCCGGGAGGATAAAATTCTACTTGTTCGAGAGAAGTTGGACGGGAATTGGGCGCTTCCTGGTGGCTGGGGGGACATTGGGCTGTCGCCGAGCGAAGTTGTTGTGAAAGAAATCAAAGAGGAATCGGGTTTTGAGGCAGAAGCAGTTCGCTTACTGGCTGTACTGGATAAGAAATTTCATAACCATCCGCCGGAGCCTTATCACGTGTACAAGTTCTTTATTTTATGCCGCATCGTGGGCGGAGAGGCAATGGAAGGGGTAGAGACAAGCGAAGTTTCGTTTTTTGCTGAAGATAAACTGCCTGAGCTTTCAGCAGAGCGGAATACAGAGGCACAGATTCGGACGATGTTTGAATATTTACGAAATCCGGAAAAAGTAGTAATATTGGACTAAGAATCTGCATATACTGTATGACTTCCGCAAATTTAAGTTTTTAATTATTCAAAATTTGGTTAATGACTAATATGTAAGCACTTACAACGGTTTGGCTGCTGAGCCTTTATATCTACCAAAATTCAAAATTTTAATTTTTTGGGTCGAGCGGTCTACATTTTTTCCTCTACTGTGACGATAAGATATTTTAGGAGGGGATCGCATGGAACAAGAAGAATTGAGCATTCCATTGAAACAGGAAAATGTGGTGCGTCCTGCAGAAGGCAATATTGCCACTGGGCTGGTTTGGGGTATTTTAATCAGCATTCCGTTATGGATCTCTGTTATTGGCTGGATTTTGGGATTTTGGCACTAAACCATAAATTAATGAGGATCTAATTCTGTTGATTTTATAGTATACACAAAAGGCTGTCCCTTCCTTGTGGAAGAGACAGCCTTTTGCGTTTTCTGAAGATCTTAGTCTTTTGTATATACCACTCTAAAGTTCTCACAAACAACTTTCATCTTTGGATCAAAGGGTTTGTTTAAGAATTTTAAGGATTCTCTGGTGAAGAACTGCTCATGATCATGACGCCATGACTTAAGCGTCCGGTCACCTTCTCCTTCAGTATAGGCAAACTCAGCGCTAACCTCATCAAAAGGTATAATTTGTACATTTGTAGTAACAATTATTGCCCGCGGATCACCAGATCCATCCAGCACGATACTGTGACCGCCAACTTGCGGAAACGTCTCGTCACAAGTTTCAAATATATCATAATTTGAAGCAGTTCCTGTCTTGATCCCACGAATCACCAGATCGAGCAGCTCATCGGCCATCTGGGGACTGTCACCAAAGGCCCAGGCGTCATAGTTATCCGCTGCTTGTGGATGAAGCTGGGTGTATTCTTTCCACAATAACTTAATCTTCTCTTTGTTGCTCATATGCTCATCTCCTTATAGATCAATCTATTCTATAGACCAGTTGTCTCCATCCATCCTGTATAGAGCTCATCCAACTGTTCCTGTATCGCATCACGTTCTTGTTGCAGCTCAGCAAGTTCAGCTGCATCGCTGCTGATCAGGGGATCTAACATCTTAGCATCGATCACGCCAAGGCGTTCCTCTACCTCTGCAATGGCCGTTTCCCAGTCGAAGGTGGTGTTTTTCCTACGGGAACTGGTGGATTTAGCGTTGGTTTCTTTCCCTGAATCGTTAGATTGAGGCTTATCAAGGCGTGAACTTGTTCGTTCTGCAGAGACAGGTTTAGCTTGATCCGCAAAAGAGGGAGCTAGTAATGCTTTTTCAGCTTGTTTTTCCTTGTAATATTCATAGTTTCCGTTGAACACTCCAAACCGCCCGTCTTCAATGGACCATAGTTTGTGAAATAGGCGATTGATGAAATAACGGTCATGAGATACCGCCAGAACCGTGCCTGGAAATTCCTCTAATGCTTCTTCGAGTGCTTCACGAGAATCTATGTCCAGATGATTGGTCGGCTCATCCAGAATCAGCAGATTTGGCTTGCGATGCATTAGTACAGCGAAACGCAGGCGGGTCCATTCACCACCGGACAGATTCGTAATGTCTTTGAATACATCGGGACCATAAAATAGGAAACGTGCAAGCTGCCCGCGTGCTTCACCTTCTTCAAGTCCAGCTTCTTCGCGGAAGTAGCGGAGTACAGACTGTTTGTTATTTTCAGGAACAGCCTCTTGTGCGAGGTAGCCGACCACAGTTCTTGAGCCGAGTGTACAGCTTCCGCTGTCCGGGGTTTCCTGTCCTAAAATAATTCTTAAAAGTGTACTTTTACCTGCCCCGTTACCGCCGATGAGTGCCGTAGTCTCTCCGTAGCGAAGCACTTCGTTTGCCTCTGCGAAAAGGCTTCGCTGACCATATGCTTTTCCGATATCCTCCAAAATGACAACCTGATTACCGGAACGGTCATTTTGCTGTAGCTGCAAATCCATCGATTTGCGCTCCAGTATAGGACGTTTAACCTTCACCATACGATCCAGTGCTTTTTGCATGGATGCTGCTCTCCGGTAAAAGGAAGGGTTAGGAGGTGTCCCGCGATTGCCAAATTCAATGAGACGTTTGATGCTTTCCTGCATTTGTTTTATTTTTTTCTGCTGCTCTTGATAATCGGCAAATTGTTGAAGAAGTCGTGTTTCCTTCTCCACTTGGTAGCCGCTGTAGTTGGTATGGAAGGTAAAGGCCTCGCCATCCTCAATCTCGATCACTTTCTTGACTACAGCGTCCAGAAAGTAACGGTCATGGGAGATCGCAAGCACTGTTCCATCATAACTCTGTAAAAATTGCTCCAACCATTCAATGGCGTTCATATCGAGATGATTGGTTGGTTCATCCAATAGAAGGATGTCTGGACGGCGCAGCAGCAGCTCCGCTAGTCCGACTTTTGTTTTTTCTCCTCCTGAAAGAGAGGCGAACAATCGGCTGTATTGTCCGGTTCCGATCCCGAGACCCGAGGCTACGCGCTGAATAGAGGATTCGATCTCGTAACCTCCGGCATCCTCGAACTTATCCTGCAAGCTGCCATATTCTTTCAGCAGCCGATTCCAGAGGGTTTCATCCGTTCCGCTGTTAAAGCTGGACATTTCCAGCTCAAGCTCCCGCAGGCGGTGCTGCCATTGCAAAGGTTCGGCAAAGCTGCGCTGCAGAACATCATATACGGTTTCTTTTTCGTTAACTTCTTGAATTTGAGCTAACAGACCTACTACGCTGCCTTTGCGTATTGAGATTTGCCCTTCATCGGGGCGTTCCTCCCCGTTCAGCAGGTGGAATAGTGTCGTTTTGCCACAGCCGTTGCGGCCGATCAGGCCGATTTTTTCCCCTTGGCGGATATCGAAGGTAATGCTATTCAGCACGAGTTGTGCCCCGTGGTATTTTTGAACATTTTGGCATTGGATGATCATATATATTCTCCTTTAAGAATGCCCTTCGCACCGCCAGTACCCTAAATGGCTCCGAAATCCTGTAAAAAACCATAAAAAAAGACCGTAGGGAAATTTCCCCACGGCCTTATCATTCTCCGGTTAACTGATCCGTCCGGGTGATGGCAGGAAAGGCATTTCACAATTGTGTAGTGTTATTAAATTCATACAAATGGACAGACTTCTCCCGTTATCGCCATTTACATGAGCAATGCCAGCTATCGCTTTAGGTAGCCGACTCATAACACTGTTGGTCCAATTGTGATCCATTCCTTCCACACCCCTCTCTTAGTAAATTTAATGACAGTGTAATCAAAAATCAGAAAATAAGCAAGTAAAAAGATGTCAGAGAGTATTTTTACACAGCATAGAATATGAAAAATAGAATAATATGGTTCTGTAGTGGGGGGCAAGTGGCTAAATTTAACGGATGAAAAGAGGAAGAGATATGGCACTTTTTGACGGATTAATGGGCAATGCATCACAAGTAAATCTTACGGAGGTCCAGCGGGAATACGCACAAATTCTTGCTCCTCAGGAGAAAATCGAACGCGCCTATAAGCTGATTAGAGATATGTTCATTTTTACGGACAAGCGGCTTATTCTGGTGGATAAACAAGGTCTGACGGGCAAGAAAACAGAATATCATTCGATCCCTTACAAAAGCATCTCGCATTATTCCGTGGAGACGGCAGGGCATTTTGACCTGGATGCGGAGCTATGTATCTACATTTCCAGCAGCACGCTTCCGGTGAAGAAGACCTTCAATAAATCCGTAAATATTTACGAGGTGCAGGCCGTGTTATCGCAATATATTTTAAAATAAATTGTTTATTCGGTGTTTCAAAGCACAAGCCCCCCTCTAAAAGTGGCTAAGATTACTAAGGTTAGATGCAGCTATACATATTTGAGATAGGTAGCCATTGGTGGCAAAAGGTCACTAAACATATTCGAGATGGGTAGTCATTGGGTGCAAAAGGTGACTAGACATATTCGGGATAGGTAGCTATTGGAGGAAATAGGTTAGAGACATAACCGAGATAGACAGCCATATGGCGGCAAAAGGTTACGGTAGTACGCCATGGCAGTATGCGGCTCCCTGTAATTAAAATGATTTTATAATATTCGTAGGTGTGAATCTACAAGATTAAACAAAGATGACCTCTTATTTGTGCATAGCTCACAAAAAGAAGAGGTTTATTTTGCGTTTCAGCGTAACCGATTGACAAAGGATTTTCGTGTAATGTTAAATGACACTAATTAAGTCAGAAGTTATAGGGGGCTCGCAGAGGAACCTGCCGCAAAAGATAGGAAGATTGAATATGTTGAAGAAACCCGCCGCAAAAAATAAGGAGTTGGGACATGGCGGAGCGGAGAAACCCGTAAAAGATAGGGGGACGGAACATGGCGGAGAAACCCGTAATAGGCACAAAAACTATGGTAGTTAGCCCCCATTATTTAGCCTCGGCTGCTGGTGCACGTATGTTGGAAAAAGGGGGGAATGCCTTTGATGCAGCGGTGGCGATCAGTGCGACACTAGCTGTTGTATATCCGCATATGACGGGGCTAGGCGGAGATTCCTTTTGGTTGACCTATAACACGCAAGAGGCGCGTGTTCGGGCCTATAACGGAAGCGGGCGCTCCGGGTACGGAGTCCGCAGAAGCAGCTATGCCGGGGAAGCTTTCATCCCGCGGCGGGGGATTCGCAGCGCCATTACGGTGCCGGGGATGGCGGACAGTTGGGATGCCGTACTGAGTAAGTATGGCCGCTTTATGCTGGCGGAGGTACTGGAGCCTGCCATTGGTTATGCTTTGGAGGGATTTCCGCTGTCGCCGGATCAGCGGAATAACACGGCTGTTGCGGGCTCTGCGCTGTCGCCGGAGGCGGCAGCGATTTACACGCCAGGCGGCGTGATTCCTTGTGCTGGATCGCGATTCCAGCAAAAACAGCTGGCGGCCACCCTGCGGACATTGGCGGCGGGTGGGCGGGATGCTTTTTATAAGGGGAAGATTGCGGAGGACATCTGTGACTATATGCTGGCAACTGGCGGGTATTTGACTCGGGATGACTTTGCGGATCATCAGGGGGATTGGGTCGAGCCGATTCATACGGATTATCACGGGCATACGGTATATCAAGTGCCGCCTAATTCTCAAGGTTTCACTGGACTAATGAGTCTTAATTTATTGGAACATTACAATTTTGAAGCAATCGGGCATGGTTCGTATGAATATTATCACCTGCTTGTTGAAGCGTTGAAGCTAAGCTTCCGCGATCGGGATAGGGTGCTTACAGATCCGGATTTTAGTGCTATTCCTTTGGAGCAGCTGCTGGATAAACGTTATGCAGGACAATTAGCGTCTACTATCTCGATGCAAAAAGCTGCGCAACTGACAAGTCAGCCTATCGGCAGTGATACAGCTTATGCTGCGGTTGTGGATGAGGACGGGAATGCGGTCTCTTTTATTCAGAGTCTGTATTTTGAATTTGGTTCGGGCGTGGCCGCTGGGGATACTGGGATTCTGCTGCAGAATCGAGGTTCGTTTTTTTCGCTGGACCCCGGGCACATCAATACGCTTGAGCCGCATAAGCGCAGCTTCCACACACTGATGCCAGCGATGGCCTGCCGCGAGGGCAAACCTGCGATTCTGTACGGGACGCAAGGTGGCGAAGGTCAACCACAGACTCAAACCTTGCTGCTCACACGGATGCTGCATTATGGCATGAATCCACAAACGGCTGTGAATGAGCCGCGTTTTGTGTGGGGGAGAACGTGGGGGGAGCCTACGCAAGAGCTAAAGGTGGAGAGCAGGGTAGCTGATGAGGTGCTGGCAGATTTGGCCGCAGCCGGTCATATTGTCCGGAAAGTAGATGACTATGATGGGATTATGGGTCACGCTCACATGATTTCGATAGATGACAATGGATACCGCAGTGGGGGAACGGACCGACGCTGCGATGGTGCGGCGATTGGGTGGTAGGTATAGGTGTGATGGAAGGATTGGAAGGACTCTGAAGGAATCGTAGGTGGAATGATGGATGGAAAAGCTGCTGATGGGGTCGTAGGAGGAAAGATGGAGAATTGGAAGGACTGCTGGAGGAATCGAAGGCGGGATGGTGTGGGATCCGAAAGGCTGATGGAAGAATCGTAGGTGGAATGATGGATGGAAAAGCTGCTGATGGGTCGTAGGAGGAAAGATGAGGAATTGGAAGGAACGCTGGAGGAATCGTAGGAGAAGCGTGGGATCCGAAAGGCTGATGGAAGGGTAAAAGTAATGGTCTAGGGAGGAGGGGGAATTATGGTTTTGGATAATCGGTATGGTGCGTTTATAGATCCTGAGCTTACGGTTGAGAGTTTAGAAAGCGGGATATTGGATGGACTGACCTTTGCAGTAAAAGATGTATTCGCTGTAACTGGACACAGCTCTTCTGCAGGTAATCCTGATTGGCTGCGTAGCCACCATCCGTCCACGGAGCATGCGGTGGCTGTACATCGTTTACTGTTGTCGGGTGCTACACTTCGTGGTGCTGCCCATACGGATGAGCTGATGTATAGTCTGGGCGGCGAGAACCATCATTATGGAACGCCGATTAATCCGCGTGCTGTAGGTCGTATCCCAGGCGGATCTTCAAGTGGTTCGGCAGTAGCGGTAGCTTCTGGTAGTGTTGATTTTGCGCTCGGAACAGATACCGGTGGCTCAATTCGAGTACCTTCCTCTTATTGCGGAGTATATGGCTTCCGGCCAACGCATGGAGCTGTGGATTTTCAAGGTGTTATTCCATTATCTCCGGCTTTTGATACAGTTGGCTGGGTGTCGGATCGCTTGGATGTGCTCCAGAAGGTAGGGGAAGTGTTACTTGTGGCTGGGAGTACATCTGTAAAGACGTCGAAGAAAATAGGAAGTAGTCTAGAAGAAACTGTAGGGAAGAGCATAGAGAAGAATGTATTGGAAAATTTAGAGAACAACTTAGAGGGAGACATGGTGAAGACTGATAAAAATAATTTAGAAAAGAGCCAGAAGGAAAGTTTAGAAACGATTTTGGAGAAACGTATTGAGAAGAGTACTGAGAAGAGTACGGAGAAAATTTTAGAGATTGGCCCGGAAAACAAGGTAAAAAAGAATATGGAAGACAAAAATAAAATGGGTACTTTATTTGTTGCTACTGACTGCTGGGCTTTGGTTAATCTGGAGAATGCAGCTATTTTATCGGAGGGATTAAGGTGTTTGCGATCCGGGGCAGATCATCTCATGGAGATAGAGATTGCTTTGGAGGGGTTAAAGGTCTGGATGGATGTTTTTAGAGAATTGCAGGGGAATGAAATTTGGGAAACTCATGGCGTTTGGATTGAGAACGAGAAACCAGTCTTTGGGCCTGATATTGCAGCGCGATTCTCGTGGGCTGCCAGTTTGGCGGAAGAGGATCATAGCGTTGCACAATGTAAGCAAAAAGAGATTTCTAATCATTTGCGCCTGCTGCTAGGAGAGGACAATTGTCTTGTGATTCCGACAGTTCCGGGACCAGCGCCGCTGCGTGGAGGGGATTTGCGCCAATTGGAGGTGAATCGTAGTGGTGCGATGATGTTGAGTTGCATAGCTGGGTTGGCGGGTTTGCCTCAGGTAACATTACCTATGCTCTCCACAAGTGGATTGCCACTAGGATTATCCGTTATTGCCGGACATGGTCAGGATCTCCGGTTACTCTCTTGGGTGAATGAAGTGTGGCAGCAGTCTTGAGAGGCTGAGTGCAGTGGTCTTGAAAAAGCAGCGATACTAAACAGACCGTAGCTACGAACAACATATCTTGACACTTTTCTAGTTACATTTCTAGTTACTTTTCTAGTTACTGTTAACCGATACTCCTCCATTACTCTCTTGGAATACACTCTAGAAATACATTCTAGGAAGACGCTTTAGGATTACACTCTAGAAATACACTCTGGGAATACACTATAGGATTACACTCTAGGATTACATTCTAGCAATACACTCTAACGCCACACTCACTTATTGATTCACAAATTAACGAAATACACATGTCATTCCCTCCTACTCTTAGTTTTATTTACACCGGGGAGCCCAGTGGAGTTGCTTTAAAAACTAAGGTAGCTTAAGTTGGCTCAATATTGGAGTGGTAGAGTGAAAAAGATAAATTCAGCGCTCGATTGTGTTGTGTAAGACCAGTTGAATTAAGTGAATACGTCGCTGGAGAGAAAAGAACGGTATAACTCCCGCAGAAATCGGGGGAAGTGCTTAAGTAACTAAAAAGAACGGTATAAATCCCGCAAAATCCAGGAAAGTGGAACAAGTAGCTAAAAAGAACGGTATAAATCCCGCAGAAACCGGGAAATGGCACAAGTAGCTAAAAAGAACGGTATAAATCCCGCAGAAATCGTGGGAAGTGCTTAAGTAACTAAAAAGAACGATATAACTCCCGCAAAATCCAGAAAAGTGGCACAAGTAGCTAAAAAGAACGGTATAAATCCCGCAAAATCCAGGAAAGTGGCACAAGTAGCTAAAAAGAACGGTATAAATCCCGCAGAATCTGGGGAAATGGCTCAAGTAACTAAAAAGTACAGTATAAATCCCGCAGAATCTGGGGAAATGGCTCAAGTAACTAAAAAGAACGGTATAAATCCCGCAGAATCTGGGAAAGTGGCCCAAGTAGCTAAAAAGAACAGTATAAATCCCGTAGAAATCTGGGAAAGTGGCCCAAGTAGCTAAAATGGACCTCTGTCAAGAAAGTGGACAGTCACGCAACAGACATTCTAGTCAATTGCTCAGCAAAACGAACTGGAGAAAGATACCCCAGCGCGCCATGCATTCGCTTGCGGTTATAATAAAACTCAATATATTGAAAAAGTGTCTGGTAGGCTTGCTCCTTAGTTTTGAATCGTGGATTACAATAAATGAGCTCCTTTTTCAAAATGCTGTGCCACGACTCGATACAGGCGTTATCATAACAGTTACCTCTGCGGCTCATGCTGGACTCCATGCCATACGCTTTCAACTGCTGCCTGTATTCATGAGAAGTATATTGAGAACCTCTATCGGAGTGATGTAATAGACCCTTTTCCGGTTGTTTAGCTTCGTAAGCATCTTGTAAGGCGCCCGAAATTAAGCTAGTTTCCATATGGTTCTCCAAGCGCCACCCCACGATTTCGCGCGTGCAAAGGTCCATTACACTAGCCAGGTACAAGCGCCCTCCCCGGCAAGGAATGTACGTAATGTCGGTAACCCATACTGAATTGGGTTTGAGTATTTTAAATTGCTGGTTCAGCGTATTCGGGGCAATCGGATGGTCATGATTGGAGTCAGTGGTCTGTACGCGATACGTTTTGGAGACAATGGAGCGAAGCTTCATATGTCGCATGTACACACTCACCGTGCGTTCGGTAACGGTATAACCTTCTTGATGTAACAGGCGGGTGATCTTCGGACTCCCATACCGCTTTTGATGGTCTGCAAAATGATACTGAATTCGCTTCATTATCGCAGCCTTACGAAGCATATGCGTACTGTTTTTTTCTGTCCGCCACTTGTAGTACCCGCTCCGTGACACATGTAGGGTCATGCACATCTTCTCCAAGAGAAACTCGGAGCGATGTTTTTCAATAAACTGGAATCTCAGTTCCTTGGTTTGCTGAAGATGTGCACTGCTTTTTTTACGATCGCTAATTCCTCTTCCACATCGGCAATCTTGTTATCTTTTTCTTGAAGTTGACGGCTCATTTCTTTCAACTGTGCCTCGAGTTCCCGTACTCGATCCACGCTAGCTGCCGGTTCATTCTTTAGTTCTCGATACTGGCTCATCCATTGATGCAGGGTACTTTTTGGGATGTTGAGCTCTTCCGCCAAGTCGCCCACTGTCTTTGTTTGCTCTTGAATGAACTGCACTGTCTGTTTTTTAAATTCTTCGTTATACCGTTGTCGATGTTCTCCCATGTGAACACACCTCCGTGGACTCATTATCGCCAGTCTGTTAACTACTGTCCACTTTTTATTCTAGCTTCAAAAAGAACGGTATAAATCCCGCAGAATCTGGGAAAGTGGCCCAAGTAGCTAAAAAGAACGGTATAAATCCCGCAGAATCTGGGAAAGTGGCATAAGTAACTAAAAAGAACGGTATAAATCCCGCAGAATCCGGGGAAATGGCTCAAGTAGCTGAAAAGAACGGTATAAATCCCGTAGAACCCAGGAAAGTAGCATAAGTAACTAAAAACAACAGTATAAATCCCGCAGAATGTGGCGAAGACGCCTATGTAGTCAAAAAGAAGGGCAAAAAGGCCCTTCATCCCGGCAATTCCGGCCAAACAGCCAAAAAGAAGGGCAAAAGTGCCTTTCACCTCTACCGGCAGCAGTGGATCTATAATAGTTTGTACCTCCGCCACAGCTATAGTGGGGTGGTATTATCTCTGCTCGTACGGATCTCATACACCGCTCAATTCCCCGTCTTGCAGCGCTGGTGTGCCTGCGACTTCGATCCGATGGCCAATTCGAATAGCCTGAGAATACCCTGCCACCTATTCCGACTCCCTATTCCGACTCCCGCGTGAACCCGTAAAAACTTGTTTTTACTCGAAAGCCCTCCCTCAACTCCACCTACTATTTTCCAATCCCCTTATACAGTTCACATGAACGATATGAGCTAAATTTCAATAATTAATAATTCATCATTCATCATTCATCATTCATCATTCATAATTAATAATTAATAATTAATAATTAATAATTAATAATTAATAATTCATAATTCATGATCCATGTTCATTTTGTGTTAAGTTTATTAACATATAAATCATGAAAATTTAACTTCCCTCTATTCAACACGGTTCATTTTAATTATAATGTTACATAAAATAACATTATAAATCAGAAATGGTTCTATTGATCCTAATAAGGAGGGGTGGCATGCATCTTACGGTTGAAGAAGCGTTGTCCATTTATCCTTTGTCCGAGGCGAAGCTTATCGCTGGGTCTAAAGGGAAACATCGAATTGTGAAGTCAATTAATGTGATGGATGCCCCCGATATCTCGGATTGGATCAAAGAAGGCGAGATGCTGCTGACGACAGCCTATTTGATAAAGGACAATATGGAGGAAGCCTCTGCCTTGCTGCAGACTTTGAATCGCCGGGGATCTTCGGCCTTGGGTATTAAGCTGGGGCGATTTTGGGATGAAGTACCAGAGCAACTGGTTGCAGAAGCGGAGAGTCTTAACTTCCCGCTTATCCAGCTGCCTTTCGAGTTTACTTTTTCGGATCAGATGAATGGTCTGTTTCGCGCCGAGCTTAGCCGCAGCACTCACGTTCTGCAGAACATTATGGAGAAGCAGAAAAAGCTGATGCAATTTGCCCTAAGATCTGTCCGCAGCCGTCCATTGTTTGATTCGGTGTCTGAAGTGATTGGCCATTCACTTGTGGTGGTTAGCGCAAGGGGGGGTGTGATCTACAACAACTCTGAATACCATCCTTCACAGCTGCTGGAGGGGTGGCCGTGGCAGAAACGGAATCAGCGCTTTCGTGTTGGAGATCATGTGGGCTACCGTACACCACTTTTGCAAGGAGAGAAGTGCTCCGGATATCTATTGTTTTGTGCCATCGACCCTTTATTGCTCCCAATGGAAGAAAGTTTGTTCGTTCAGGGAGCTGAACTTATTTCATATCATATTCATTCAGGATACGAAGATTATTTTGAACAGGCAGAACACAGGGAGTTTAGCGGATTGCTGAGACGTTGTTTGAGCGGTAATTTATCTTACACAGATTTGGCGCAGGCTGCTCTCGACTTGAAGATTGAGCTGCTTCAATCACCATTTTGTCTCTTATTGACCGATACAGCTGCGACTGGGGAAGAACGCCAAGGGGAGCTGCTCAGACTAAAAGAAGAATATCTTGAACATCCCGGGCTGCGGGAAGTAAAGGGAATTCATGTGATCATAGATCAAGGACTTTTGTCTATATATCCGGGAGATCGTCAGCGTCCTGAACAATTCCGGGATATAATCCAGGCTTGTTTTAACAACATGAAGTTTGATAAGGGATATTATCCGCGAGCTGCGATAAGCAGTTGTAAAACGAAGCCGGAGGGGCTGAAGGAGGCTTTTGCGGAGGTAAAGGATTGTATGGGAATGCTTCAGGGCGGGGGGGTAAAAGGGAATGTTGTGCATTACCGGCAGCTTGAGCTTAACCTGCTACTCGGGCAAATTCCGGCAGAGGTTATGGAGAAATATTGTAATGGAAGTCTTAGAGGGTTGCTTAACCGAGAACCGGAGTATGTCAGGGAAATGCTGCGGACGCTGGAAGTTTATCTAGAGAACGATGGTCATGTTAATGAGACGGCTAAGAAACTGTTTATTCATCGAAACACGGCTACCTACCGGATCGAGAAGCTTAGTGAGCTGCTGGACGTCGATTTTAAAAAAATAAATGATCTAATGAGGTTGAAGTTAGTATTCATGTTTCGGAGGATGCTCGGAAGGGACTAAGGTCTAAGTTCTAAGTTCTAAGTTCTAAGTTCTAAGTTCTAAGTTCTGGGTTGAAATGCAAACACGGAGGAGGGGAACCTCGTGAATACACATGAAATCGCAATGCATATTCAAACCCATCAGGCGCCTGCGGTGCTGGCAACGCTGATAGAGGTGGAGGGACACTCGTATCGTAAAGCCGGAGCGGTGATGTTGTTTTTTGAAGAAGGTACGATTGGGAGCCTGAGTCCAGGTTGTCTGGAAAACGATCTGCAGCTGCGAACTTCTGAGATCTGGGAACGAGGGCTGCCCGAAATTGTGGAATACAACATGCTGTCTCCGGATGATCTGTCCTGGGGTGAGGTTGTCGGCTGTGGAGGCAAAATCAAAGTAGTGCTAGAACCCGTGCAGGGTCAGCTCTACAAGCTTTTAGTGCAGGCGAGTGACAGATTGGCTAGGGGAGAGAAGCTAATTTTGTTCCGCGAAGCAGTGGAGAAAGGTTTTATCTATAAGCTGGAGCTGGATCCAGACATTGTACTGCCGCAGAGCAAGAAACATCCGAAATTATCCCACTCGGCAAAAGAAAGCCTGGCGGCAGGTCGCTTTATGGCCGCTCCAGCAGAATTGACAGCATTCCATACGTCTTTCGTGCCCAAACCGCGGCTTGTGATTTTTGGCGGGGGACGTGATGTGGTTCCTATTGCGGAACTTGCTGACAGAGTTGGCTTTCGGGTAGCGGTTGCGGATTGGCGTGAAGGAAGCTTACACAATAAGTTTCCTCGAGCTGAACAAGTAATTTGTTCCCCTATGGAGGTTGTTCAGCGATTGGGCGTAGCTCGGGAGGATTATGTATTGATTTGCAGTCATCAACTTGGGCGGGATAGACAGTTCCTGGAGAGTGTGATTCCGCTTGCTCCTCTATATATAGGGATTATCGGTTCGAAGGCGCGGATATCTCTTTTACTGGAAGGGCTTGAGGCTCCTGCATCTTTGCATGCACCTGTAGGGTTGCCGATTGGAGGAGAAGGTCCGGAGGAGATTGCGGTCAGTATTATAGCGGAAATAATTCAAATTAGAAGGGTGGGCTCACGAGAGCTGCCCAAAGGAGCGGATAGTATTGAAGGTAGCAGGAATATATTTGGCAGCGGGGCAGAGCAGGCGGATGGGCGTGTCCAAGGTTTCACTGAAATTGTCGCAGGAGGTCTCACTCGGGAGCGTCGCGCTTAGTGAATTGGATCGTTGCAATCTAGAACCGCTAATCGTGGTAGTGCGTGCGGATGACAACTTGGAATGGCTGCCACCCGCGATTGAACCGCAAGCATCCAGACGTACCGAAACTTGCTTAACCGCACATCTAGGATTGTCTTTTTCACTGCGCTGTGGCCTTAATGCGGTATTACCTTTACAGCCCGATGCAGTAGTTGTGGCGCTTGCGGATCAGCCATTTATTACTACAGCATTAGTGAACCGTCTAATACAAACGTTTGAACAATCTCCGGAGATGGATTATGTCGCTAGCGTCAGCAATGGGTCGGCTATGCCCCCGGCTTTGTTCTCGAAGACGTTGTTTCCAGCACTACAGGGATTAGATGGAGATCGAGGAGCGGCGGGGATATTGCGTTCACCTGATTATAAGGGGATTGTTCTGGAATCTGAGTCTGCCCATTATTTCATGGACGCAGATACAAAAGAAGATTTTGGTGAGATTCAGGAGCAATGGATTCTGAGAAATGGAAAGTGAAGTAAAGAATAGTCTGAAAAGTAATCTGAAACAGTGTTCCTTTTCCACCTTTGGTCATATAATATGACACGAAACTCACCATACCAAAACCAATTAGTGCATTACACACAAAAAAAGTTCTGATTCTTATATTCATATACAAACGTATGTTATATAAATTTACGCCAAGGCCACCTCTAAGTATAGTAGAAGTACATTAATGGTTGCAGCCATGATGAGAGATGATTTGGAGGAGGAGAATTATGAAAAAAAGGGGTCAGTTCATAACATCTTGTCTTGCATTAATGGTTCTAATGACGGTGGCTTTGGTGGGGTGTGGCAGCAATAATAATACTTCTACAAATGCAACGGAGGCACCAGCGACAACTACAGCGGCAACAGAGGCAACTGCAACAACAGAACCGGCTGCAAAGAAACCGACGGTTGCTTTTGTTTATATCGGACCTCCAGGGGATGGCGGCTACACATACCAACATGATCAAGGACGGCTGTATATGGAGAAGGAGCTAGGGATTAAAGCTGACTTTGTAGAAAATGTCCCTGAAAGTGCTGACGCCGAACGAATCATCACCGAGCTTGCACAATCACACGACATCGTGTTTACAACGAGCTTCGGATATATGGATTTTACATTAAATGTAGCGGGCAAATTCCCCAACGTGAAGTTCCTGCATGCTTCGGGTTACAAAACCGCAGAGAACATGGGAACCTACTTCGGGAAAAACTATCAGGCCAGCTATCTGAGCGGCATAGCGGCAGGAAAAATGACCAAAAACAATCAGCTTGGTTATGTGGGCGCTTTTCCGATCAGCGAAGTGATTTATAACTTGAATGCTTTTACCCTTGGAGCACAAAGTGTCAATCCTGATGTAAAGGTGAATGTGGTATGGACGAATACATGGTATGACCCGACGACTGAACGTCAAGCGGCAATCAGCTTGCTGGATAAGGGTGCGGATGTGCTTTTGGCCTATCAGGATTCACCTGCAACACTGCAGGCTGCTGCTGAACGAGGGGCTTTTGCCGGGGGGAATGACTCGGATATGAGCAAATACGCTCCGGACAATTATTTGACGAACCCGGTATGGAATTGGGGGCCGTATTACGTAAAAGCTGTGCAGGCAGTTATGGATGGAACCTGGAAGAGCGAGCAATATTCCGGTGATATGGCTGACGGTATGGTGGAGCTGGCTCTTTTCGGGAACAAGATCCCAGATGATGTGAAAAAGCTTGTCGAAGACGCCAAAGCCAAAATTATCAGTGGTGAGCTGGAGGTTTTCACAGGTCCGATCTCAGATAATCAAGGGAATGTGAAGGTTCAGGAGGGTCAGAAGCTGACCTTGGAGGAAGTGCTGGGCATGAACTGGCTCGTAAAGGGTGTGGAAGGAACTATCCCGCAATAATGTTTAAAAATAGGGAATAAGATGTGCACAATCTATGGGTGGGGCGGGTTCCGTTAAGCGGAAACTTCCCCACCCGTACTACAACTTGAAGGAAGGAGGGGTTCAGGCCATGCGGGGAACTTCAGTTGAAATGCGGGGGATTGTGAAAAAATTCGGCTCGGTAACCGCCAGTGATCAAGTCGACTTTTCGGCAAATGCGGGTGAGATTCATGCGTTGCTTGGGGAGAATGGGGCCGGAAAGAGCACGGTGATGAGCATGCTGTCAGGGGTGTATAGAGCAGACGAAGGAGAAATTTTCATTCATGGGAAAGGTACTCAGATCCGTTCTCCTAAAGATGCTGCGCAGCTGGGTGTAGGTATGGTGTTTCAGAACTTTAGGCTGGTGCAAAGCCTCACAGCAGCAGAAAATATCGTGCTTGGCGAAAAGTCGTCTTTCTGGCGCGGCCGTAAGTGGATGAAGAAGAAACACAAGGAGATCGAGGCATTAGCGGAACGGTTTGGACTGAATTTCCCGGTGGATCGCCCGATCTGGCAGTTGTCCGTGGGTGAGCAGCAGCGTGTTGAAATCGTTAAGACGCTGTATCGCGGGGCTGACATTATTATTCTGGATGAACCAACCTCTGTACTGACCCCGGGAGAGGTGGAACAGCTATTTGAAACGCTGTGGGTCATGAAGCAGGCAGGAAAAACGGTCATTATGACTACTCATAAAATGAAAGAGGTTATGGCGTCCTCCGATCGGATTTCCGTCATGCGCAAAGGAAAAATGATCGCCACGCTGACCACAGCAGATACAGATGAACTGGAGCTGGCTCGTCTGATGGTGGGCAAGGAAGTAACCATCACCCGTCAAGAACGGGAAGCCACTGAAGGGGATTCTTTATTAGAAGTGAAAGATGTGGACGTATATGCCGATCACGGGCGAAAAGCACTGGATCACTTCTCTCTGAACGTATGTAAAGGAGAGATTGTAGGCGTAGCTGGGGTAGCTGGCAATGGGCAAAAGGAACTGGCTGAAGTGTTAACTGGTCTTAGAGGCTGGAAAAGTGGTGAAATCACGTTTGATGGAAAGACGGTGAAATCCGCTTCGGTTAGAGGGGCGATTGATTCAGGAATCTCCCACGTGCCGGAGAACCGGATGAAGAGCGGTTTAGCTGGACGCCTCGGATCGGTGGATAATCTTTTGTTTAAGTCTTACCGCTCAGAGGAGCACTCCAAATTTGGTTTCTTGAAGTCCGCGAAGAACCGTTTGTGGTCACAGGAGCTGGTCCAGCGCTTTAATGTCAAAACACCTGAGCTGGAGACGCCAGTACAACAGTTGTCAGGTGGTAATCAGCAGAAGCTGCTCTTTGCACGTGAGATCAGTCATCGGCCGAAGCTGATGGTCGCCGTTCATCCGACACAAGGGCTGGATGTAGGTGCCACGGCTGGTGTTCACGACCTACTTATGGAACTGCGTGGTTCAGGTAGTGGCGTGTTGTTAATTTCGGAGGATTTAGATGAATTGCTTCAGTTGTCCGACCGGATTCTAGTGATCTATAACGGCTCAATTATTGGTGAGAGTACACATGAGGAAGCGAATCGAGAGAGCATAGGACTACTAATGGCTGGTATTCATAATAGAGAGGAGAGCGCCGTATGAGCCTGGAGAATGGAAGAAATACCGCAGCAGCTGTACTGGAATCCCTCCCCTCCCACTCCGGAAAACGATTCTCTCTACGTTTCGAATACGATGCCAGCCGCATCCGTTCTCCTTGGTGGACACCTATTGTATCTATAATTTTAGCGCTATTGTTGTGTGCCCTATTTATTGCGGCGAATGGCATGAATCCGGTGCTGGTCTATGAAAAAATGTTCCGTGGCGCATTTGGCACTGCGTATGGGCTCACGGAAACGATGGTTAAAGCGATCCCGCTTCTTCTATGTGGGCTTGGGATTGCTGTGGCTTACCGCATTTCGGTATGGAATATTGGAGCAGAAGGCCAGTTAACTGTTGGGGCTATGGCGGCCACAGCGGTCACGATTTATTTTCCTGACTTACCTTCATTCTGGTCCCTGAGCTTAATGCTGCTGTTCGGGATTGCCGCGGGTGCGCTTTGGGGATTGCTGACTGCTATTCCGCGGACACATTTTGGAGTGAATGAGCTAATCACTTCATTAATGCTGAATTATGTTGCCCTATTGGCGCTCGATTACGTGGTATTCGGACCTTGGAAAGATCCTAAAGGATTTAATTTCCCGGGATCACCTATGTTTACTGCGGCTCAATCGCTGCCTGTTCTCGGAAGTACAAGATTGCATATTGGATTGTTATTTGGACTTATCGCCGTTGTGATTTATTACTTAATGATTCGTTTTACCAAGTGGGGTTACGAGCTCCGGCTGATTGGGGCCAATCCTGTTGCAGCCAGATACGCGGGGGTTCCTATCAAGCGCCATATTATTATCGTCATGCTGATCAGTGGGGGGCTTGCCGGGATCGCTGGCATGGCGGAGGTCTCCGGTGTTACACACAAGCTGATGCAGGGCATTTCACCGGGGTATGGATACACCGCCATTATTGTGGCTTGGCTGGCCAAATTGAATCCACTCGGTCTAATCGTTACTTCTATTTTATTCGGTGGCTTAATTGTTGGCGGATATAGTGTTCAAACCATCGGGCTGCCCTCATCGATATCAGAAATGCTGCAGGGCTCCATCCTGTTTTTCTTGATTGCTGGCGATATGATCTATCGTTTCCGCATTCGCCGTAGCCGGGTTCAGCTGAAAGGGGGGAGATAGGCAATGGATTTTACAACACAGCTACTTATTGCCGCTATTTCCGCAGGGACCCCGCTGCTGCTGGCTACGCTGGGAGGCATTCTAAATGAACGAGCCGGCATTATACAGCTTGGGGCTGAAGGTCTGATGCTGATGGGAGCGGTCATCACTTGTATCGTGTATATTCGCTCCGGAAACCTGCTGCTGGCTCTGTTGGCTACCGTAGCTATAACGGCTGTACTTGGTTTGCTGCATTCTTTTCTCTGTGTGACCTTGCGGGCGAATCATACGATGTCCGGTCTTGCGATGACCCTGTTTGGCAGTGGGTTGAGCGCTTATCTTGGTAAACCGATCAGCGGCATTCCTTTGCCGGGAACCTCCCCTAAGCTGCATCTGGCTTGGCTGGAAAATGTACCGTTCATCGGAAAAATATTCGGCAACATGGACTACCTAACCTGGTTTAGCCTGCTGCTAGTGCTTGCTCTGCATCTGCTAATTCACCGCACTTCATGGGGCCTGCATTTGCGGGCAGTCGGAGACAGTCCGGCTACCGCAGATGTGATGGGGATCCGTGTACAGCTTATCCGCTACAGCTATGTGATCACCGGTGCTGCTCTCATCGGCCTGGCCGGAGCGGATATGGTATTGGCCTACGCGCCAACCTGGAATGAAGGGCTGACAGCCGGCCGGGGCTGGATTGCGGTAGGGCTGGTGATTTTCGCCAGATGGAATCCGCTGCGTGCCTTGTTCTGCGCCTACTTTTTTGGGGCATTGGATTCACTTGGCTTCCGTATTCAATTGCTGGGCAGTGCAGTTCCGCCCTATTTTCTCAAAATGATTCCGTACCTTGTGACCATTCTGGTCCTGATGTACCTGGGGTACCGCAATCGCAACAAACCATCCGGCACACCGGAGGCGCTCGGAGTTCCTTATATTCGGGAACAAAGGTTTTAAGGCAGGCTATACGAGAAGGGAAGCGGCAATCTGGTACTCAAAAAGGGAGGCGGAGTGTATGGGAGCTATACGGGAAGAGGAAGGAAGGCTACCTGAAGTAATTCAACCCCGCAGCCTGCACGAAGCTTGGGAGAGAAAAACGGCGTTTGGAGACAGTGCCCGATATGTTGCAGGGGGAACACTGCTGAGAACAGGGTGGGAAAATGGAACGACTCATATGCCCAAACAGCTGATTGATCTTCGGCAAATTACAAATCTCGGCGACATTACCTTAACGGAATTTCACTTATCTCTGGGCGCTCTTGTTCCACTCTCCCAGTGCCGCAGTAATGAGCATTTGCAGGCCGTAGCTCCTGCGCTGCAAGAGGCTGCACGTTGCATAGCGGCTCCGTCGGTGCGTAATCTTGCCACGCTCGGGGGCAATATCGCTTCTGGCTTCGGAGATATTCTACCTGCGTTACTGGTCTATGACGCGGAGTTAATCTCCTTTGACGGCAAATTTATGACGGCACTACCTTTGATAGAGTGGCTAAACAATCACTGGAGCGGGATAAAACCTGCGGCGGATCTTGTGGCTGAGATTCGCATCTCACCTACTCGCTTAGAGAGTCCGTTAACGGATAGGCTAGAAATTTTTCGTAAGGTTGGCCGCAGGGAAGCGTTCACCCCTTCACTTGTAACGGTAGCAATCTCAGCATCAATCGATGAGGAACACCGTTTCCGTGAGGTGCGTATCGCCGCAGGTGGGGGCTCTGGGCGGCCACAGCGACTAAGTAGGGCTGAAGTTATGCTTGAAGGTGTGAGGTATACAGATGAGCTGTTGGCTTCTTTATATGAAGGGGTTGAGAACAGCTTTGAGACGTATAGTGATTCCTTTGCAACAGAACTTTACAAGAAAAAGACTGCTGGGAATTTGGTTGTATCTGAGCTGTGGAAGGCTATGAATATACGGAGTTTAGAGGTGAATAACCCGACGAAAGGAGAGAGGGAAAATGCTGCTGAATAAGGAATCCAGCGGTAGCCGCTGGCGTACACGACCTGATGGAGAGGGCAAGGTATCCGGTAAGCTGCAGTATTTGACCGACATGAGGGCAGAAGGAATGTTGATCGGCCGCGTGCTCCGCAGTGAGCAGGCACATGCTCGTATTTTGTCCATACGCATTGAGAAGGCCGTTGAAGTCCCTGGTATACACGCTGTAATCACTCATGAGGATGTGCCCGGACTTAACGGCTTTGGCATAGCTTTGCCGCATCAACCGGTATTTTGCAGTGACCGTGTGCGTTACACTGGCGATGCGATTGCGGCAGTTGCGGCTGAGACGGACGAAATTGCGGAATACGCCTTATCTCTTATCGAAGTGGATTATGAGCTTCTACCCTTGCTGGAGAATCCGGAAGAGGCGATGAAAAAGGACGCAATTTTGCTGCATGCCGAGGGAAACGTGCTTCATCATACGGAATATCGGAAAGGGGAGCCGGAAACGGTATTTACGGATTGCTGTCATGTGGTAGAGGAGACTTACTATACACCACGCCAAATGCACACCTATATGGAGACTGAAGGTGGACTGTTTATCCCAGAGGATAACGGACGGCTTACCGTATATTCAGCTACACAACATGGGTTGATGGATCGCCTGCAGCTATCCAGAATTCTGGCTATTCCTCAAGAAGATATTCGCGTCATCTCGAGTCCTATCGGCGGGTCCTTTGGAGGAAAAGACGAGCTGAATGTACAGCCGTATGGAGCGCTGCTCGCCTTGCGGACACTCCGTCCGGTAAGACTGCATAATTCGAGAGCTGAATCGGTACGTGCAGGACTAAAACGCCATCCCATGAAAATCACCATGAAGACTGGCTGCGACCCCGAAGGAATCATCAGGGCACATCAGGTCAGAATTATTTCGGATACGGGAGCTTACGCAACACTGGGGGCGGAGGTGCTCAACTTTGCGACAGAACATGTGATGGGCCCCTATATCATCGATCATGTGGATGTGAAGGGTTTTGCTGTATATACCAATAACGGTGTATCTGGTGAATTTCGCGGGTTTGGCGGCAATCAGGCGATTTTCGCTTTGGAGGGACAAATCGATCGGTTGGCTGAGCGATTGCAGATCGATCCGTGGGAAATACGCCGCCGCAATTTGCGTAAATATGGAGATCTGGGGCCACTGGGTCAGGAAATTGCTCAGACCGATGGTGCCTTTCAGGTGTGGGAAGCGCTGGCGGGTTCGCCTCTTATGACTGAGGCCGCATCTACAGACAGTGATTCAGGTGTTGTGGAACCTTGGATCGTAACTGGAACGGGTGCTGCTATAGCTATGCATGGTGCAGGACTTGGTTATGGTATTCCCGATCCGGCGGGTGGCAGGCTCTCTTTGACGCTAGAGGGCAAGATTGAGGCGGTGTTTGGTTACGAGGAGTTTGGTCAGGGGTTAATCGCAACAATGGAACAAATGCTGATTGAACAGTTTGGCTTGGCGGCAGAGGATCTAAGCATCGTCATTGGCGATACGGATGTTGTGCCTGATAGCGGATCTAGTACGGCTTCCCGATCAACCAGCATGATGTGGATGGCCTTGAAACGGCTGCGTCCAGACTTCACCGCTCGAGTGCTGCAGGCAGCTGCGATGATAAAGCCAGAGCTGGATAACTATGAAATGAAGCTCGGCCCTGGCGGCATTTGGCTAAAAGACGGCGGTCTACTTCTGACTTACAAGGACTTGGCACAGCGTATTTCAGAACCCATTGTCTGTAATACAAAGTTTACTTATCCAACCACACCCTTTAAAAGAGTGGGGGCACATTTCCTATACACCTATTCTGCAATCGCAGTCCGCGTGGAAGTTAATCTGCTTACTGGACGTGTCCGTGTACTGGACCAATATCATGCGGTAGCGGCGGGACCGGTGGCTAATCCGCAAGGTTATCTCGGGCAGATCGAAGGTGGCAGCAGTATGGCGGTAGGCTTCACTTTGTCAGAGGATGCTGTGATGTCAGGCGGCAGCTATGTCACCAAAAATTTAGACACCTATTTGGTGCCGACCATTGCCGACATGAATGGCAGCATTCAGGTGCAGCCGATAGAGGATTTGCCGGATCATGACACGTACGGTCCTCGCGGCATTGGAGAGGTGGGTTCCGTCAATTTAGCTCCGGCAGTCGTGTCAGCCATATTTCAGGCTGTAGGGAAGCGTGTAACCAAGCTGCCCATTGATCCCGAATGGCTGCAGTCTACACCGTTTATTCCACAAAAGGTGGTGAACATCCATGCCGAGTCATAATTCAGATCACAATCTAGATGAAGAGAACCCAATCCCAGCTTCGTCTGAGGAAGCCTTCACAGAAGAGAGGTTCACCTTTAATTGCAATCTTAATGGGAAAGCGATATCCATGGAGATTCCACCCTCCCGTCGGCTTTTAAATGTCATACGTGAAGATTTGGAGCTGACCGGCACAAAACGTTCTTGTGAGATTGGCCGCTGCGGGGCATGTATGGTGCTGGTGGATGGACGTCCAGTGAATTCATGTCTGGTTATGGCCTATCAATGCTCAGGTGCGGAAATTACAACAATTGAGGGTCTTAGTGAAGTAGGCCTGCATCCCGTTCAGCGGGCTTTTTTAGAAGAGGGGGGGTTCCAATGCGGTTATTGTACACCAGGGATGGTTATCTCGGTGGTTGCTCTGCTGGAAGAGAACCCGCATCCTACTCCGGCTGAAGTGGAAGAAGCTTTATCGGGTAACATTTGTCGCTGTACGGGGTACGGTGGCATTTTACGAGCTGTTAACAAAGCTATTGGAGGTTGAGTGGATGGTCGTTTCTGAAGGCAGGTTTACGTTGGAAGAGATAAATGCCATGAGTATAACGGATTTTGTGAAGCATCTAGGCGGCATTTTTGAACATTCACCGTGGGTAGCAGAGGAGGCGTATAAGCAGATTCCGTTCCATTCTTTAGAGCATTTGCATAGCACAATGATGCAGACCGTACTGAGTGCTGACCGGAGCCGAATGGAGGGACTATTAAAAGCTCACCCAGATTTGGCGACTAGGCTTCAAGTTACGGCTTTGTCTGCCTCAGAGCAGCAGGGAGCTGGACTGGATCGGCTAACAACGGAAGAGTTCAATCTATTAAATGATCTGAATCGAAAGTATACGGACAAATTTCATTTCCCTTTTATTCTAGCTGTTCGTGGCAAAAACAAAGATGACATTATCAGCGCCATTGGAGTGCGAGTAGAGCGTTCCCCTCAGGAGGAATGGGTTCAAGCCTTTTCTGAAGTCGGTACAATTACGAGATTTCGCCTAAGTGATTTAATTATTTAATTATTCATTCATTCATCATAAACGGGGAGGGTGTCAGCCATGCTGGAACCAATTAACGGACGTACAATGTTTTATGGAAAAAGTGATGTGCTAACTTATCGTACCTATGCTAAACCGCTGGCCGTTACCCCCGTTCCCGAATCTTCCTTCACGGGCTGCGACAACATTATATTCGCACATAATATTACATTCGCGGTCACGGGCGAAGCGTTTCTTCCTTCTTTTTCAGAGGGGGATAATTCCATGGTTGTTGCTACCGATTCTATGAAAAATTTTATCCTGCGCAATACCGCGGACTACACTGGAAGCACAACGGAGGGGCTACTGCAGCTTTTAAGCAGCCGTTTTCTCGATAAATACGATCATGTCACCGCAGTTTCAGTTTCCGCAGACCGGTTACCTTTTGAACAGGTGATGGTCCCCGGGGGTGAGGGGCTTAAACAGAGTCATTTAGTACTGCGTCACTCCAATAATGAATCTTATTCGGCTTCGTTAACTATAAAACGTGGAGAGAATGGGACTGAGGTTATCGCTCATGAATGCCGATTGAAGGATTTACAGCTGATAAAAGTGAGTGGAAGCTCGTTTTATGGATTTGTCCGTGATGAGTACACAACATTGCCCGAGAGCTTTGACCGTCCGCTTTATATTTTTCTGAATATTAACTGGACCTACAGTGGTGTTGAGCATGCTCTGGATGGAGATCTAGGCCAATATGTGGCTGCGGAGCAGGTTCGCGATATCGCCCATAGCGCTTTTCATGAGCTGAACAGTCCATCAATCCAATCGTTGATTTATCAAATTGGGCTGCGCGTATTGTCCCGTTTTCCACAGCTGGCTACCGTTTCATTTGAGTCCAATAACCGGACTTGGGAAACCATTGTTGAGCCTGAAGAAACTAAAGGTGGAGTCTTCACCGAACCTCGTCCACCCTATGGTTTTCAGGGCTTTTCTGTCAGCCGTGCAGATCTGGCCGGAGAGACAGCGTAATGAGCGGGCGTCTTACCACCCATGTGCTGGATCTGTCGCGGGGGATTCCTGCTACAGGTCTGACGCTTCAGCTCTGGAAGCTTACGGATGGGATGAGCAAGCTACTGTGTGAAGAAGTCACGAACAGTGACGGGAGGCTGGATGCTCCGCTGCTGGAGGGAAACGAATTGGAGGCTGGATGTTACGAGCTGCTGTTTATGGTTGGCGATTACTACCGTAGAGCTGATGCCAAAGCGTCAGCAGCTGGCATAGGAGTAACAGAAAGCTCAGTAGATACTCAACGTGAGATGTCCTTTTTTCTAGAACAGATACCTATTCGCTTTCATATAGAGAGCTCCATGCAACACTACCATGTACCTTTGCTAGTAGCTCCTGGTGGATATAGTACGTACCGGGGAAGTTAGGAGAAAGTTGACGACCGGAGGAGGTGGCAGCTCATGAAGGAATCCTATGAACTTGTGATTAAGAACGGGAATGTAGTGCTGCCCGATCAGGTACTCAAGCTGGATATTGCAGTATCAGAGGGTAAGATTGTCGCACTTGGAGAGGAACTTTCGCTTGCGCCGCTAACCAAAGTCATCGACGCAGATGGGTTCTATGTCCTCCCCGGTATGATTGATATGCATGTCCACTTTAATGAACCAACGTTTGGACATTGGGAAGGCTTTCGCAGCGGCTCTGCGGCGTTGGCAGCTGGCGGCTGCACAACCTATGCAGATATGCCGCTTAACGGCAATCCACCTACTGTGAACGAGGCTGCACTTCGTCAAAAGGTGGATGCTGCGGCTGGAAACTCTGCCGTTGATTATGTGCTGTGGGGTGGGCTCGTTCCCGGCAATCTGGATGATTTAGAAGTTTTGGCAGCCGCTGGCGTCACTGGGTTTAAAGCCTTTCTCTCCAATCCTGGAGGGGAGGGCGAAGGCAGATTCCGTGAAGTGGATGAGGATACACTCTATCAAGGGATGCAGCGAATCGCTTCTCTGGGCGGGATTCTGGCGCTGCATGCAGAAAGTGAGGCTATCACGGCGGTGTTGACCGCAGATGCAGTGCGAAATGGCAGAACCAGCGCAAGTGATTTTGCGGCTTGCCGCCCTGCTGAAGCAGAGCTGGAGGCAGTGTCCAGGGCGCTGCTGTACAGTGAACGTACGGGCTGCCGGTTGCATTTTGTTCATATCAGCACGGCCGCCGCCATTGAGAAAATCTATGAAGCTAAGCTACGAGGTCTGGACGTTTCGGCCGAAACCTGTCCACATTATCTGGTCCTCACTGAAAATGACATGAAGGCTTTAGGCCCTGTGGCGAAGTGTGCGCCTCCGCTGCGAAGTGCGGTGGAGCAGGAGAAGTTATGGGAGATGCTGGCCCAAGGCAAAATCGATTTGATTGCTTCGGATCATTCCCCCTGTCCAACGGAATTGAAGGTGAAGCCGGACTTGTCTTTTTTTGCAGCGTGGGGTGGGATCTCGGGTGCGCAGAGCAGTCTGGAGCTTATGTTCCATGAAGGCGTGAATGTGCGGGGATTGCCTGTGACGTTAATTTCTCGTCTGCTCGCAGGGCAACCCGCAAAACGGTTTGGAATAGAGCATCGCAAAGGCGCTATAGCTCTAGGTCTAGATGCCGATCTAGTTCTGCTTAATCCAAGCACAACCTATACGCTGACTGCGGAGGATTTATTGTATCGCCACAAGCACAGCCCCTACATCGGAAGAACTTTATCCTGCAAGGTAGTTGCTACGATCTGCCGCGGGAATGTGGTCTATACCTCTGAAGAAGGAGTGATCAGTGAGGGAGGTGGACAGTGGCTGCGAATTAGGAAGGAGCAGTACAGCCTATGAATGATTCCACAGTTCAAGCATCGACTCAGAAACTGCTGGACCTGCTGGAGGAGCTGGCGGCATTCAGCACAGCTGGGCCAGGAGTTACTAGACTGCTATATACGGAGGAATGGAGCCGGGCGCAGATTTTTTTGCAGGAAAAAATGGCTGGGCTCGGCTTAGAAGTTTCCGTGGACAAGGTTGGCAATGTATATGGACGATTGAGTGGACGCGATCCGCAGCAAAAGGTTATTTTAACCGGATCGCATATCGATACTGTAGTCAATGGCGGAAAATATGATGGTGCCTATGGGATCGCTGCGGCTATGATTGCGCTTCAAGATTTGCAGAGGAACTTTGGCCAGCCGCAGCGGACGCTTGAGGTCGTATCTTTTTGTGAAGAAGAGGGGAGCCGATTTCCGCTTGCTTATTGGGGTTCGGGCCATGTCACGGAAAGGTATGACGGAAGCGAGGCCGAGACCTGTATGGATGCAGAGGGCGTGACGTTAAAAGCAGCAATGGCACAATCCAGCTTCTTACAGGACATAACGGAGGAGAAAGCTTCTAAGCGGACTGGAGTTAGAAATGATATTGGTGCTTTTGTAGAACTGCACATCGAGCAGGGGATTATTCTGGAGAAGACGGACACTCAGATAGGCGTAGTTCAGGGGATTGTTGGACAGAGACGATATGTGGTCAAGGTTAGTGGTATTGCTAATCATGCGGGCACGACACCGATGTTTATGCGGCAGGATGCACTGGCTAGTGCGGTTGAAATGCTGTACGTGCTTGAAAGTTCTGCTAAAACGGCTGGTGAACCTCTTGTAGCAACCTCGGGTAAGCTTGAGGTGAATCCGAATACGCCAAATGTAATCCCGGGTGAGGTTCTTTTTACATTAGATATCCGCCATAGTGAAGAGGACGAATTGGAACGTTTCTGTGAGAAGCTTCTTGCGGAATGTAATGAAATTGCCGTTAAACGTGGGGTAACTCTGGAGGCTACATCCGTGCTCCACACAGTCCCTGCGCCTATGGATATGAAGCTATCTGCAATGCTGGAAAATATCTGCCGCCTACAGGGGAAGACGTACCGCACGATGGTAAGTGGAGCGGGACATGATGCCCAGCTATTGGCGCCGCGTTGCCCTACTGCGATGATATTTGTGCCAAGCCGAGCTGGCATCAGCCATTCTCCGGAAGAGTATACCTCCCCTGAGCAGCTCGCGGCTGGGCTTGAGGTTCTGACTGCGATGTTATATGAGTTAGCTTATTAAAAAGAGTTCGCCGAACTTTTAAGGGAGGATCATCATGAAGCGTTACGAAGATTTGTCGCCGTCCCAACGCTGTATTATGACTCCGGGTCCGGTCGAGGTAGATCCGCGTGTACTGCGGGCGATGTCTTTTCCGGTGCTGGGTCAGTTTGATCCAGAGTTCACCTCTATTATGAATGAAACGATGGAAATGCTGCGGGAGCTGTTCGCTACTCGTAATTCATGGGCTTACCCTATCGATGGTACCTCCCGTTCTGGAATTGAAGCCGTGATGGTTAGTTTGATCCTGCCGGGTGAGCGTGTGCTGATTCCGATCTTTGGCCGCTTCGGACATCTATTGCATGAGATTGCTGAAAGATGTGGCGCTGAGGTGTTCGTGCTGGAAAAGCCATGGGGGAGTGTGTTTGAGCCGGATGAAGTGATAGCAGCTATGGAGACTTTTAAGCCACATGTGGTGGCAATGGTTCATGGGGAGACCTCTACAGGACGTGTGCAGCCACTCGCGGAAATCGGTAGAGCTTGCCGCGGGATGGATGCTTTATTCATAGTTGATGCAGTTGCAACCATTGGGGGCCTTCCTGTCGAGACAGATGCTTGGATGTTGGATGCCGTCGTTGGAGGGACACAGAAATGCCTGGCCGTCCCTTCCGGAATGGCACCGATAACGTATAATGATCGTGCTGAAGCTAAGCTCATGACCCGAAAACGAGTAGAACGCGGGATTAGAACAAGTGATGTCCAGCCAGGTGACTTATCTTTTGTCCGCAGCAATTATTTCGATCTCGGCATGCTTCAGGATTACTGGAGTCCACAACGTCTCAATCATCATACAGAGATGACCTCAATGCTTTATGCACTGCGGGAGGGCTTGCGGCTTACCCTTGAAGAAGGACTGGATGCCAGATTCGCCAGACATATCCTCCATGAAAAAGCACTTGTAGCTGGATTAACAGCTATGGGTTTAGAACTATACGGGGATCCTTCCTGCAAGCTTACTGTTGTTACCTGTGTGCTGATCCCTGAGGGGATAGATGGGGAAGCTGTCCGTTCGCTGCTGCTGGGGCGGTTCGGAATTGAAATTGCCAGTTCTTTTGGACCGTTAAAGGGAAGGATCTGGCGCATCGGTACGATGGGTTTTAGCTGTCGTGAGAATAACGTGTTGCGGCTGCTTGGAGCGCTGGAAGCCGCATTACAGCGTCATGGATTTAAGGGGCCTTGCGGGTTTGGGGTTCAGGCAGCACTTGACGTATATGAGGCAAAAGTAAGATAATCGTTGGAATAGAGCGGATGGCGGGAGAGTAAAAACAGGGGCATGTCCGGATGGTTTGGACAATCTTTGGGAATAAGTAAACGGCTATCATCTACAGGGATGATTGAGCCGTTTTTTCTTACAAATACAGACCTGCGCAACTATATTATCCTAGGCTTAATAGTTAGGCAATCCTCTATGATTACGGATCTATTCACTACATCAAGACAACACTTGGATACTAACGGGGGAGAGATGAAGATGACAACTTTTACAAGAAAGCCTTTAGCAGATTGTGTACCTGAGCTTGTGGCTACGGCAAGAGGCGATAAACCGGCAACACTGGTAATTACAGGTGGAAAGCTGGTCAACGTATGCTCTGGTGAAATTCTAGAAGGAATGTCTGTTGGTGTTCAAGGTGGACGAATTGCTTATGTTGGTAAAGATGTGACACATATGATTGGCGAAGGAACGCAAGTTATTGATGCGAACGGCAAGTATATAGCTCCGGGATTGCTCGATGGCCACTGCCATATTGAGAGCACCCAGCTAACCGTTACTGAATTTTCCCGCGCTGTTTTGCCGCTTGGCACAACAGGTGGTTTCTTTGATGCGCATGAGATTGCTAATGTATTCGGGCTGAAGGGTATTCAATTGATGCTGGATGAGATGCGGGGTACGCCGTTAGCTGCTTACATGCAGGTGGCTTCTTGTGTGCCTGCGGCAGGTGCGGAATTCGAGACAACGGGTGCCTCAATTGGTCCTGAAGAAGTTGCCGAAGCTTTTACTTGGGGCAAAGATGTGATTGCTCTGGGCGAAGTGATGAATTTCCCTGGCGTTGTTTACGGCGATGAGAAAATGCTTGGAGAGATTCAAGCTACGCTGCGGGCAGGCAGATTTGTAGATGGTCATTTCACATGGCCTTCCAGCGACTGGAGACTGCCCGTGTATGCTGCGGCAGGTGTGACTGGCGATCATGAGTGTGTGACGGCAGACGATGTGATTGAGCGCGTTCGACTGGGGATGTATGCCAAAATGCGCCGGGGTTCCGCTTGGCATGATGTGGCTAAAACAATTACGGCCCATACAGAACACGGCATAGATACACGCCGAATGATGCTGGTAACGGATGATCGTAGTTCGGAATCCTTACGAGATGAAGGGCATATGAATTTCGTCCTGCGTGATGCTATTGCTCAAGGTGTTAAGCCTATAATGGCTATCCAAATGGCTACCATTAATACTGCTGAACGCTTTGGTTTAGCGCGGGATATCGGATCTATTACTCCGGGTTCTTTTGCAGATATCATCCTTTTAGACGGGAATTTGGCGGATATTAATGTAGTGCTGACAATTGCCGCAGGTGTAGTAGTTGCGGAGAACGGAGTAATGACGGCAGAGCTTGCTAAATTCACTTATCCAGAGGAAGTGTTGGCTTCGGTTCATTTGCCACAGCGTCCTACCGCCGAAGATTTCATTATCGCGGCTCCAATTGAAACAGGTGAACTTACTACAAGAGTTATTAAAGTAAGAGAAAATCATGTGGAGACCATTGAACGTATAGTTTCGGTACCTGTAGTGGCAGGGCAGCTGGATGTAAATGCTGTAGAGGGTCTGTGTAAAATCGCTGTGCTCGAACGGCATAAAGGAACAGGAAATAAATCAGTGGCTGTTGTGGAAGGCATCGGTTTTAAAGAACCGGCTGCTATCGCAATGACTGTTGCTCATGATAGTCATAATGTACTCGTCATCGGCAATGATAATGAGTTAATGGCTAAAGCTGCGAACGCGGTGGCGGACGCTCAGGGTGGGGTTTGCATGATCACAGCCAGTGGAGAAACGTTATTCCCGTTGGCCATTGCAGGCCTAATGTCTACAGAGCCATTTGAAATTGCTGCTGAGAAATCAGCTGCGATCAGCAAAGCGTTGTATGATGCCGGCTGTACTTTGAATTACGCGTTTATGACTTTATCGCTGCTTGCTTTGGCGGTTATCCCAACGTTACGTATCACAGATAAAGGACTCGTGCGGATTTCACCCGAGGGAATACAGTTAGTGCCATTGTTTGTTTAAGTAAATTAACTGAAGTATAATCCTAATGCAAAAAACTGTTCTGAGGTTGTAATGACCATTCAGAACAGTTTTTTTTGTTTAAATATAAGAAAGCAAAAGCTTCACATGATGCGTAATCTTTATACATCTTATTGTAATGAACAATAATATTAAACGGATTTTTAGAGAATGAAACATTTTTCTGAGCGAAATCCTAAAAAAATATAAATAAAGCATAGTCAGGTGACGATAATAATGTTAAATTAGATAAAATTAAAGTGAATTAATGGAGTTAATTTTACAATAATGGCATATAAAGAATTATAGATAATGGCAGGTTTCGAATAACCCAACTAAGAGGGACGAGGTGCATGGAGAGATGATCAGACTAGAAACGCAAGATATTTTGAATATTAGCATGAAGCAAATTGCTACTATTTTTAAGATGAAGCCGCTTGAACTGAGATTTGTCACCGATTTTCAGGGTGAGAAATATCTCTTAACTAATGATAAGTTACACCTCAACAACCAGCAATATTGGGCAAAGGTTATGGAATGTGTCTTTGATGATCATGTTAGACCTGTGTTAATGTGTGAGGTATTATATTTCCTTCGTAATGAATTTCTGGAAAGTGACATTAAGTTATGTTTTTCTTATGATTACGCAGAGGATGGGAATGGCGCAGCTACAGCTATGGCTGAAGTATCCTTTAATGACTCAGCAGATTTACAGCCGAGTGAGATTGCCGAGCTGATTGATTTTGCGTTGACCTTACAGGACAAGCAGTGGTTCCATGAACTGACTACGAAATATAAGCAGCTTACAGCATAAGTATCCTTTCGATTCTTCATGCTTAACAATTGATATAGCTAACCGTCTTGTCTGCAACAGAGATGATCTGTGGACAAGACGGTTTTTTGTTTTACCACCCTTGGGCATTTTTTTCTACAAGTTCAGCCAAAAAATCAAGCCAATCCTCATGGTTATTCAAACAGGGAATTGCCATAAATTCCTCTGCTTGTCCTCCACCAGCCTCGAATTGTTCTCGTCCTTCTATGGCTAGCTCATGCAGCGTTTCCAGACAATCGGTCACAAGACCCGGTGAAAAAATCAGAGGTCTACGTATTCCTCGTCCGGCAAGCTCTCCCAGAACATCCGCTGTAGACGGTCCTACCCATTCTTCTCGCCCGAAACGTGATTGAAAACTAAGCTGCCAGCGTTCGGGCTCCCAATTCATAGCAGAAGCAAGAAGACGTGCGGTTTCCATACATTGCTGCGGATAAGGATCACCGGTATCCGCATACCGTTTGGGAATCCCATGGAAGGTCAGTACAAAATAATCAGGTTCTATGCTCAGATTCTCCATTTGACGCAGCAGGTGTGACTTCAAGGCTGAAATATAACCGGGCTCATTATAGTAGGCATCAATAAATCTTAGAGCCGGAATTAGACGTTTAGTTACAGGTCCAGTGGAGCTTTGGCGACCTAAGGCTGCAAAGCTGGCTTGATCGAATACGGATGCGGTAGTCGTGGACGAATATTGCGGAAACAGCGGCACAATGATAATTCGGGTAACTCCGGCCGTGTCGAATTTCGCCATCGCTTGCTCCATGCTGGGTTCGCTATAAGCCAATCCAAGCTCTACCTGATACCTTGGACCCAGCAGTTCTTGCAATCCAGATTGCTGAGCTGAAGAATGAAGGAGCAGTGGTGATCCTTCGGTTGTCCATATTTGACTGTACAGCTCAGCGGACCGGCGTGGACGTGAACGCAGAATCACGCCTCGCAGCAAAGGCTGCCACAGCAGAGGAGAATAATCTATGATTCGGCGATCTGATAAAAAACGTTTCAGATAAGGCCGTACAGCTTTTGCAGTTGGTGCAGTAGGGGTGCCGATTTGGGCGAGTATAACTCCAATAGGTGGCTGTTTGCTCAAAGCACAGAACTCCTTTCCCATATAAGAGATCGTTCTAAAATAGCATAGCTAACCTTGAATGCACAGTTATTGAGATCACTTTGCGTGTATAAATTAATTTTAATCGCAAATAGTGATGTTTCTTATAGGGTGTGTGATTTTCGATACAGAAGAACCGCAGAAAGGTCTGGTAGTATCAAACCAGAAATTGATGGAAAACGGGTGTAAGTGTTTTTATAATAACTTATGTGAATTATTTCACCTTTTATGCAGCTTTGTGTTAAAAGGAAGAAGTGAAATAGATTCAAGATATTTTTTTTATTGAAAATCGAGCGTGCAAAAGCATGAGAGGGGGGATGAGTTCTTATGAAGAGAGAAGTTATGCTTCATAAGAAGAGAAGGGGCGCATCGTACGAAAAAGGTTTGGTTAACAAAAAGCTACATATCACTGGGGTTTGGTAAAGGAGAATTTTCATTGAAAAAACTAATTTCTTTAACGGTTAGCGCGGCTATATTGTTAGCGCCGTTTGCTTACACACTTAATGTGCCTGCTGTAAACTTGAAGGTGGATGCAGTATCGGCAGCCTCCGAAGAAGCGGATGCACCGGCAGCAAAACCAACAGCAAAACCAACGGCAAAACCAGCAGCAACACCAAATGCAACGGCAAAACCAGTAGCAACACCAAAGCCAACAGCAAAACCAACAGCAACGCCAAAGCCAACGGCAAAACCAACAGCAACGCCAAAGGCAACAGCCAAACCAGCAGCAACCCCAAAAGCTACAGCAGCACCAGTAGCAACCCCAAAAGCAACCGCTGCACCAGCAGCGACAGTAGTACCAGCAGAAACTGTTAAGCCTGTGGCTACAGCAAAGCCTGTTACAGTTAATGAAAACGTATACCAAGATGGAGTTTACGTAGCTTATGGCGATGCATACTCCAAAGGCACGGAAGGTGCCAAGATCGAAATTAAAGATGGCAAAATTACTAGCATTGAGCTTTTGAGAACCAGTCCTAAGCTGATTGATAGAGATGCCCGTAACAATTATAGTGCTTTATGGCAAGCTTATGGATTGATGAAGGATAGATTGCTTGGCAAAACAAGAGATGGAGCAGCGGCAGTTGATGCTGTTTCGGGAGCTACCCGCTCCAGTAATGGCTGGAAATTGTCTGTAGATAGAGCGTTTGAAAGAGCTCTAACAGTGAAAGATACAAATGCCGTTTACTTTGATGGAGTTCATATGGGCGTAGATCCTACAGGTAAATATTCTGTATTTGCGACCTACGAATCCAACAAGCTCACAGATGTTAAAGTGTATCCTATGAACAGCGCTGGTGATTTCATTGAGGAGAAAGCTTACACAGCTGAGCAAGCGGCAGCGGTTGCAGCTATAGCTCCGGCCTTGCTGGCCAAAGGAACAGAGGCACAACCTGTTGCAGGTCTTGAAGCCGACTTTAAAGCAGCGATTAACGCTTTCTGGGATGCTGAGCAGAATGCAATAATCAACAATACATCTGCTTATGTAGACGGATTCTATTCCTCTTATGGTACGGCAAGAAGTGTTGGCGTTGAAAGAGCTGACATCGTGATTCGCAACGGTAAGTTGGTTGATGTGAAGCTGTTTAGACTTGGCAATAACCTGATTGACAGAGGGGCAACAGCTTATGCGGAAGTAGTAAAAGCAAATGCTCCTATGACAGCTAAGCTGCTAGCGAATGGTTCATATATCGCTAACTATGATGAAAAGGTTGACGGAATTTCCGGAGCTACGGAAAGTAGTCACAGCTGGAACCAAGCTGTAGAAAGAGCATTTGAGAAAGCGCTAAAGGTTCCTGCTGAAGGTCAATATTTTGACGGCAAATTTGCCGGAGTAGATAATCAATCTAAAGTGCTGCTGCTAGTTGATGTTGATGCAGATGCGGTAACAGGCATTAAAGTAAGTCTGTTTGGAGCTGACGGCAAGCTGATTGCTGACGATAAACTGAGTGCAGAACAAAAAGGATGGGTAGCTACACTCACATCCGGGCTGTTAGAAAAAGGTGTGCAAATGGCCGATATTACAGGCCAAGAAGCATTGTCGGCAGCAGCTAAAGCAGCACTGACAGATGCTTTGACCAATGCATCCAAAGTCCAAGGAACCTATAAAGACGGAACCTTTACTGCATTTGGTGATGCTTATGATAAAGGAACGAACAGAGCGGACGTTACCCTGCGTAACGGCAAAATCGTAAATGTAGCATTGTATCGTGTAGGAATGAACCTTGTAGATAGAGGGAACGCTGCTTACCCTGAGGTGGTAAAAGCAATTCCTCAGTTGACGGCTAGCTTCCTCGCAGCAGGTACTAGAGAAGGCGTGCAGGAAGTAGATGCTGTGTCCGGTGCAACTAGCAGCAGCGTGGCTTTAAAGACTGCGGTGGATAGAGCATACGGAAAAGCTGAGGTTGTAGAAGCTAATAAAGCGGCTTATTTCGATGGAATCTTCATTGGTGTAAGTGCCGATAAGCTTGTAAATGTTATGGTGAATGTAGAGTACGGTGTTCCTGTCAAAATGCTTGTTTATTATTTGGATAAAAACGGAAGTGTAAGAACAATCAATCAGTTAACGGACGCGGAGCTGGCAGTGAAAGGTGAAATCGAGTCGACATCGACCGGATATAGCCTGCACAAATATGGTTACCGTCCAGCAGTCTTCGGAAAAAATGATGCAGAGAAAGAAATATCCGCTAAAGCGGTAGAAGCTATTAAATCAGCACTTGAATCGGCTGGTAAATAATTATCGTTTTATAATAAAAGGAGGATATTCCAGTGCCAGAATATGGCCGGGGAGTAGCCTCCTTTTTCAAATATTCTTGGCTTGTACATAAATATGAAAATAGATCGTATAGTGATTTAAAGGGATTTTGGAGGTGAGTGTCTAAAGTTTAATATAGAGAGCAGGCCGAAAGCCTGTTATTAATAGGAGGCTCCAACATGACACAAATTAAACAGCTCGCTCCACAAGATGAATTTGTTGGCTTTTATCTTTTAAGAGAGCTGGCAATTAAACAAACGAACGGCACTCCTCCAAAAGATTATTTTGACATCGTCCTGGGGGATTCCACTGGACAATTATCCGCGAAATATTGGGATGCCAGCACAACTGATAAAGAAACTTTTTTTCCTATGGCGCTTGTGAAGGTACGCGGGATTGCTCATACTTATCGTGAGAAATTACAAATAAAAATTACTAAAATCAGGTTGGTTAACGATGAGGATGGCGTTGCACTTACGGATTTCATCCGTTCTGCCCCAATTCGTCCAGTAGACCTTATTCATACGATTAAAGGGGTTATGGCAAGTATTTCGGATCCGGAAATTGCTTCAATTGTCTCTTTTTGTGTGGGTAAAGTGGAAGAGAAATTGATGCATTATCCGGCAGCCAAAACACATCATCATGCTTATTTTGCCGGACTTGCTTATCATATGGTGCGTATGCTGGAAATCGGTGATTTTCTGTGCAAGCAGCGTCCGTTCTTGAATCCAGATCTAATGAAGGCCGGGATCATTCTGCATGATATCGCGAAGCCGGAGGAGATGGTCTCCCAGCTTGGGATTGTCTCGGAATACAGCGTTCAGGGCAAATTAATTGGCCATATCTCGATGGCGTCTAATTGGATCACGGAAGCGGCTATCCGTTTAGATATTGATTTGAATTCGGAAAAGGTTATGGCGTTACAGCATCTCGTATTGTCACATCATAATCTGGGCGAATGGGGTAGTCCTGTTCAGCCACAGACAGCTGAGGCAGTCGCTCTGCATCATATCGATGCGATGGATGCGAAGCTGCAAATGGTGGAGGATGCTTTGGATACCACACCGGAGACCGAGGAATGGACACCGTTCATCAGAGGTCTAGAGAATAAGGCTGTGTATCGTTTGAAGATTTAAGTGATGTTCTGTAAAACCAAACCCCCAATCAGCAGAAAGGAGCTGGTTGGGGGTTTTTGATGTTCTTTGGTTATTTGGACAAAGTGGCGCGGCTGCTATAAATGGAGGGTTTATGTTTAGTGCCTTGTTTCTTAGCAGGCTTTTTCGCGCGAGTCGAAAATGGGGTATACCCACCGGCAAACATCGTTCCGCTAGTATATCCTTGACTGGCAGAGAGCAATAGAGGATCATAGTGCTCCTCCTGCTCCATAAGTTTTACTAGAATTGCAGCGGCTGCGCGTGCGTCATCCAAGGCATCATGGTGCTTTAGCGTAATGCCGAAAAAATCGGAGACTACATTAAGTTTATGGGAGGGCAGGTCGGGCAGCATTTTTTTGCCTAATAAATAGGTACATAAGTATTGAAAGCTTGGGTAGCTCAGGGACATTCCATCGAGACAATAACGCAGGACGCTCATATCAAAAGCAGCATTATGCGCCACGACGATTTGTCCGTGTAGTAAAGGTTCAACGGTGGGCCATAGCTCTTGAAAAGTAGGTTGGCCGATTACCATTGATGGTGTGATGCCGTGTATCGAAATGTTCATGCCATCAAACCGCTGCTGCGGGTCAATTAGCCAAGAATGCTCTGCGGTTATATTTCCAGCTTTAACTTCCACAAGTCCCAAGGCACATGCGCTGGATCGACTGGAGTTCGCGGTCTCAAAGTCAATTGCTATAAAGTCCATTCGTAAAGCTCCTTATCTATCATATATACGTTTCATATTAAAGTAGTAAAATGATAAATACAATCTAGTGAATCACAATGAGCTGTTCAGTAAAAATAAGGAGATGGTAGAGTGCGGCTTATAAAGGGGCAAAAGGTGGATATTACGAAAGGGAGAAACGTGAACAAGCTTTTGCTGAAATTTGGGTGGATGACTGCTGATATTAGGATTGGCATAGACTCTGCTGCTTTTTTACTGTCAGAACAGAACCGTTGCGAACGCGATGAGAACTTTATCTTTTATGGCAATCCGTTGTCTATAGACGAAGCTGTAACTCATTCTGTCTTACAACAAGGGGATAAAGAGGCTATCGCCATTACGCTTTCTCGACTTCCTAAGGATATTACTAGAATAGCTTTAACTTTAACGATCTATGAAGGAGAAAAATTAGGACACTCTATGAAGCAAGTAACCTCTCCTTATCTGCGCTTAGTGGATGCTGCTAGCGGTGAGGAATTATTCGTTTTCGAGTATGGCTCTGACCTGTCGACGGATTCGGCTATTGTGGTTGGAGAGCTATATCGCTATGGTTCAGAGTGGAAATTCAGTGCGATTGGTAGTGGCTTTGAGGGAGGATTGGCTGCTTTATGTACAAACTATGGGCTCGTTATTGAAGAAGACGAAGGAAACCTTGAGGTAGCGGCCACAGCTGAGTTAACCCTGCCTTTAGAGACGATCCGTTATGAAGAGAAGAATGTACTGTCCTCTATTGATTTACGTAAAAAAATTGTTCAGATCACCTTAGAAAAAAAGAATCTGACAGGAGTCATCGCAAGGGTAGGCGTTGTCCTGGATATTACAGGATCTATGAGAAATCTTTATAATAATGGAACCGTTCAAGAAGTAGTTGAGCGTATATTAGCCGTTGCCTGCAAATTTGATGATAACCAATCGTTAGATGTGTGGGTGTACGATACGGAGTTTAGCCGGCTGCCACCTGTGACAGAGCAGGATTTAGGAAGATATGTGTTTACACATATTTTAAATAATCGTACCATTCATAAGTTTGGCCGCAATAATGAACCGCCAGTAATGGAGGATATCATTAAAAAATATACGGAGGAAGAACCCGATTCTACACCGGTATTTATCATATTTATTAACGATGGTGGTGTAGTGAAATCCACTAAAAATGTGATTATGGCTGCTTCGGTCCAACCAATTTTTTGGCAGTTTGTCGGAATCGGTAACTCGGATTTTGAAGTATTGAAGCAACTTGATACGATGAAGGGACGTTTGGTGGATAACGCCAATTTTTTTCATCTGGACCAAATTGAAAAGGTGACTGATGAAGATCTGTATGATCAGCTACTGAATGAATTCCCCATGTGGCTAAGGGCAGCGAAAGAAAAAAGAATCCTGCGAGCATAAAAATACATTATTCAGAATGAATAAGCCTATGCGCTACAATAAGCCATAACCACCTATCTTAGGGATGTTATGGCTTTTTCCAGTTTCGCTATCTTGCTATTCTATTCAACAATCCGTACACTGCCAAATAGGTATTGTATATTAGGATTAGGGTCATCACTATCAGATACGGGAGGAAACACTTTGAGCAGCGTAATTACTAAGTTTTTTGATTATGGGCAAGAAGACATAGATTATCTCCGAAGTGTGGATCCAGTACTTGGCGCAGCTATGGCACGGATGGGCAGAGTGGAACGTGTAATTATACCGGATCTTTTTACTGCGCTTATCTATGCTATAGTAGGACAGCTTATTTCAGTAAAAGCGGTTCGGACCATTTGGAACAGAATGTTGGCTCAGTTCGGAGACATCACTCCGCAGCAGTTAGCGTTACATACGGCGGATGAGATTCAAAGCTGTGGGATGACGATGAAAAAGGCACTATGTATCCATGAGATTTCCAATTTGGTCGCTCAGGGTGATTTTAAGCTGGAGGAATTGCCTGGGTTATCAGATCAAGAGGTTATACAAAAACTTATGACGTTAAAGGGCATTGGCAAGTGGACGGCAGAAATGATGTTAATCCATTCTATGGAACGACGGGATGTGGTCAGCTGGGGAGATATTGCGATTCGTCGGGGGATGATGAAGCTATATGGACTTGATAAGCTTACCAAAGATCAATTTGAACATTACCGGCTGAACTATTCTCCTTTGGGTTCTGTAGCTTCTATATATTTATGGGAAATTTCATTTGAATAATGGACAGGTAAGGGGTACTACTATGGAAAAAACAATAAGAGAACAGCTATTGAATTTGGCAGAGGTGGACTACCAGAAGTTTTCTGCGGCCTTAATTCCGACGATAGATAATGTTATAGGCGTCAGGCTACCGGAACTGCGCAAGCTTGCCAAAATCATTGCAAAGGGTGATTGGAGAGCCTATTTGGAGCATGCCGAGACAGATTATTTTGAAGAAGTGATGCTGCAAGGTATGGTGCTTGGCTACGTGAAGACAGATCTTGAAGAAATCCTACGTTATATCGCAGACTTTATTCCCAGAATTGATAACTGGTCCGTATGCGATAGCTTTTGCACAGGCCTGAAGTTTACCGTAAAGAATAAAGAACGGGTGTGGGAGTTTATAATGCCTTACCTATTGTCAGATCAAGAATATGAAATCCGTTTTGCTGTGGTAATGATGCTTAATTTCTTTATTGAAGAGGCGTATATCAGCCGGATTTTACAATTGCTCGATAAGGTCAGTCATGAAGGCTATTATGTAAAAATGGCGGTTTCTTGGGCGCTTTCGATTTGTTATGTGAAATTGCCAGAGCCTACGATGAGTTATTTGAGAAACAACAGCTTAGATGATTTCACTTACAACAAAGCTTTGCAGAAAATCACTGAGTCTTATCGTGTGGATCCAGAAACGAAAAAATGGATTCGCGGGATGAAAAGAAGTAAAAAACAAGCCCCTTATTCAGCTCAATAGCTGAGTAGTAAGAGGCTTGTTGTCCTATTTATTTTTTCTCAGTGTTTACTTCAGTGTTGGTTTTACGGTTGCGGATTCGCTCGATTTCGATGTCAACGGCGCTACGCAGGTTAGGATCGATGGAAGGACTTATTCCTGTGCCTGTATTGAATTTATTTTTGGAGTTTTCCGCCAATGCTTCCCACTCGAAAATCTTTTCTTCCATTCGTTCGAAACCTTGTGAAGCTGATCCTACATTTAGACCTTTCGTAGAAGAACGTGGAGCAGAGTTGAGTGTTTCTGTCGCTTGTTGAGCGCGAGCGATAAGTTCAGTTCTTTTCGCTTTGAGATGTTCACGCTCTTCTTTTGCTCTAGCGATATTGATCTCAAGCTCTGCAAGGGATTGCTTAGTTTGTACTTGGCTATTTATGGACTCTTCCAACTGTTCTACGTACCGTAACTTGGCTATGAGTGCCAGACGAGCTCTTTCTTCATTTCCTTGTTCAACTGCTTGAACGGCTTCGGCTTCACTTTGCTCTACTAACAGAGTATATTCTTGCTTACGGCGTTCCAACACACTTGCTGTAACTTGCAGATCACGCTCATTGCGTTCCGCCTTAGCGATATCATTTTCAAGATCACGTAAATACTGACCTGTCAGCAACACCGGGTTTTCTAATTTGTTTAAACCTTCGTGTAGGGCTGCTTTAGTAATTGTGGAAATTCTTTTTAATAGACTCATGTTCTATCTCTCCTTTTTTTATGGTTGGATTAGGGTTAGTTTGTATTAAACGACGATTTATTAATAGAAATCATGTCCATCTGAAAAGCTGTTAAAAGGTTCTTTAGGAACGATGATACTAGCGATGACGTAGAAGATAAGTACTGTTCCGAAGCTGAACAATGCTGCGGCAACAGCAACGAGACGGATTACTGTAGCATCAATACCAGACCAACGAGCAAGACCTCCGCACAAGCCACTTATCTTCTGATCACTTTGGGAACGATATAATTTTTTCATTTATTGTTTTCTTCCTCTCGTATGGGTGTGATTGTTATTGAATCCTGCAACCCGTTTGCTTATGTACTCATTCTAATATCTTTTTGCATGCGAAAAAACGGCCTGGAGGCGGTTTTGTATACCAGACCTGAGTCGAGGTTCGTTCCCGCAGGAAGGCGGGGAAAGGGTTAGTAAATCGGTTATAGGCTACAAACCATGGACGAAGTTAGGTACAATAAAGAAAGGAATACTTCTGGCGGTGTCGAAATATGCTTATATATGACTACTACGGAATTGGGGGCTGAATATGAGTTTTTTTAACAAAGTAAAAGCAGGGGTAAGCGAGGCTGGGAATAAAGCAAAAACAGTGGTGGAGATTAACCGGTTGAAGCTGCAAAATAACGGTAAGCAAAATGATATTGACCAGCAGTATCAGGTTATGGGCAAACTGTTATTTGAAGCCGTAACTCAAGGTGCAGGACCACTGCCAAGTGAGCAAATCGAGACTAATATCAATCGTATTCTCGAATTGAAGGCTGAGATTGAGACGAACCTTCAGCAAATTGCTGAGTTGTCCGATGTAAAGCATTGCAAAGCATGCGGTGGGAATGTGGCGATCGAGGCACGCTTTTGTCCGGCCTGCGGATCCACTTTTGAAGTGGCAAAAGAACCTGTCAGTGATGTAACTCCGTCCTCGATTTCTTTGGATAAGAAGGAATAGATTTACTTCATACAAGAAACTTATGAATAAAGAGGCTGTCTCAAAAGTAGTGAATACTACTTATGAGGCAGCTTCTTTTTAGTAAAAAGGCTATAAGCGGATTCTTGCTGTAGCCAATAGACTATGGGCTACGCACACAAAGTATTCTATGCCATTAGGTTGGGCGGCGGAATATTCATTTTGTGTGATACCTGTTGGGGACGATATCTATTGGACGGTGCGATAAGCAGTATGCGGGGGCCGTTTGTGTTGTCTGCGTTTATGAGTGTGCGAAGCCGGCCTAAAACTAATTAGGGAAAAACTCCCTGGAAATAACCAATATTCGCTCTAAATGAACGAATTTAGGGAATTCCTCCCTAATAATAAGGGGAATTTCTTTAATTGCTAACGAATTAGCTGAAATTTAGGGAGGTTTTCCCTGATCATTAGTCTAATGAACGAAAATCCCAGAATTTCAGGGAGAAATTCCCCAATTATTTTAGCGGAGCTTAATTAGATCTTTAAGTGGGATTCGTATCTACAATCTTAATTTCACTTGTCCATAATCTAGTGTCGTTTAAACCTTAGAAGCATGGCGTTTCTTAAATTTATACACAACTAGCAACATAAGCGGCAGAACAAATGCACAGGTGAAATCCCAATCTACCCAGTAGGCGGGGATCTCCTTCACATAGAAAATGATGTCTTTGGCAATCAGCTGTGACATACCGAATAACAAAAATCCAGTGGGTATGATCAGAGGACGGTGGCTTTTGAGTTTAAATAATTGGGCTGTACCTAAGGTTAAAGCATAGTAATAAACTGCTGTTTTGAAGTACGTGCTGATAATCCATGCTGTAGCCATAAGCGCTTCAATACGTTGCAGAGAATTAGCAATATTAATTTTTTGAGCAAGAATATAAGCGGCATAAAATTGATGTTCAGAAGCGTAAACACCTAGAACGGTAAGGGAAAACAATAAGATGAGGTTAAGGCCCAGAGCTCCGATGATCAAGGCTATGAAAATATCCCGGCTTGTTTTGCTATTTTTCTGAGCATAAGGATATATCATTAGAAACACGCACAATTCGCCAAAAGGATAAAAAACACCATACATCAAAGTATGAAGCATGTCCGGTACTGGTGTGTTCAAGATGGGGTATAAACGTTCCATTTTGACATCGGGGGTCAGCAGGAGCAGCAGACCGATCAAAAAAACTGCAAATAAAGGGAAAAAAAGCTGAGCTGCCCGGCCCAATGTTTCTAGGCCAAGTCGTACCCCATATACCAGCAGGAAAATGGCCATGAAACGAATAACCCCACCGGGTGTTTTCTCGTAAATCTGTGTACACATGAAATCTTCAATTTCTCTTATGTAGGTGGAGGCAGCAATCAGGAAGAACCCTAAATAGAATAAGGCCACAGCAGTTCCGACCCATTTCCCTAAAATTTGTAGGCTAAGCTCGATAATATTCTTGTTGGGTTCAAGGTCCGCTAAGCAGAGTAACAGTTTTATGGTCACTAGACCCAAGGGAATACTAATCAAAGCAGCAATCCATGCATCTTGTTTCGCTCCTGATATCATTAACGCCGGATACACAAGCGCCATATCCCCAATAAATGTGAATAGCCCGAGTATAATCATTTGATTGGTACTAATTCGATCTTTCTCCAAACTCATATACCCCCTCAAATTTATTGGACTAGTTTTAGTATGGTTGTAGTTACCAGAATTATGCCATCCCGATTTTTTAATCCGAAGGAATAATTATCATAATTAACATCAAACTATACTCATCTATCTATGGAGAAGTGGAGGCTGCATCATGAAAGATACGGAGATTGGTACATTATCAAGCCGGTTGGAAGTTAATATTGCTAATTTGTACCAATTGATGGGTGAAAGCTCTGATGTAGTGATAAAAGAGTTGCAGATAGAAGAGAACACTCATATTTCTTTGATTTACATAGATGGTCTTGTGGATACTCAGGTGCTGCATAATTCAATTTTGTATTCCTTGCAGGAACACATTCCTTACGAACAGCTGAGGGGGCTTTCTCCCGAGCGGAAGTTTGAGATGATTAAGAAACAGATATTAATAGCCGGCGATATAGCCGTCATTGACGATTACAGCCAATTTATTCATCATTTATTGTCCGGTAATATAATGCTGCTGCTTGACGGGTTATCCAGCGCTCTGCGGATCGGCTTACCAGGCTGGGAAGATCGTAATGTAGGGGAGCCTAGCTCACAGTCGGTTGTTCGGGGTCCAATGGAAGGATTCACTGAGAATTTACGGACGAATACGGCACTGGTTCGGCGAAAAATCAAAGATAGCCATTTATGGCTGGAAACCGTTCAGATCGGAAGGGTGACTCAAACCAGCGTATCCATTATGTATCTAAGTAACATCGCGAATAAGGAACTGGTGCAAGAGGTAAAGCGCCGTCTGAATAAAATAGATACGGACAGTATTCTCGAGAGTGGATATATTGAGGAGTTTATTCAAGAGACGGCAGTTACACCTTTTCCTACCGTATACAACAGTGATCGTCCGGATACGATTGCAGCGGGTATTTTGGAAGGAAAAGTGGCCATTCTTGTTGATGGAACTCCTTTTGTACTGCTGGTGCCCACATTTTTTGTGGCATTTTTCCAGTCAGCTGAGGATTATTACCAAAGGGCTGATATTGGAACATTGCTGAGATTAGTTCGTTTTATTTCATTTTTTATTACTTTGCTTGCCCCTTCATTGTATGTTGCGATTACTACCTATCACCAGGAGATGATACCGACCAATCTTGTAATCAGTTTAGCTGCCCAGCGGGAGAGTGTTCCTTTTCCTGCTTTTGTTGAGGCGCTGATCATGGAAATGACTTATGAGATTTTGCGGGAAGCCGGGGTGCGGATACCCAAAAATATTGGTCAGGCGATTTCCATTGTCGGAACGTTGGTGATTGGACAAGCCGCGGTAGCAGCGGGTTTTATTTCATCCGCAATGGTCATTATTGTATCGCTAACAGCCATTTCTAGTTTTGTTATTCCGGAGACAGGAATGTCTATAGCTGCGCGGATGATCCGTTTTGTGCTTATAGCTTTGGCCGGATTTATCGGATTATATGGAATTCTCTTCGGTATTTTCATCATCGTATTGCATTTGTCGAGTCTGCGTTCTTTCGGAATGCCTTATATGAGTCCGCTCGGACCGTATAATTCCAAAGATTTAAAAGACTCTATTTTTCGCTTTCCGTGGCCGTTTTTAAAGACAAGGCCTGCTGAGAATAAGACGCAGAACCTGTTTCGTCAAAGCACATCCAGTGATAAGGAACCAACCAAATGAATAAAAAATTAGTTAGAGGCGTTCTTCGATTAATGATAGCTCTCCAATTTACGTTAGTGCTAAGCGGCTGTTGGGAAAGAAAGAGCTGAATGAGATAGCTTTTGTCTTGGGGATAGGGATTGACAAGGCAGAAAAAGGTTATACCGTTTCGATGCAGGTCGTTATTCCATCTGCGATTTCCTCCCAAACGAATGGAGGAGGGGGAGGCAGTGGAGTCCCAGTGGTTGTATATAAATTTACTGTACCTACGTTTTATGATGCGCTGCGTAAGCTGAATCTGGATAGCTCTAGGTCAAGTTATCTCGGTCATATCCGGGTGTTGGTGATTGGGGAGGAGCTTGCCCGCACCGGAGTGGGTGAGATACTCGATGTATTTAAAAGAAGTCGGGAACCCCGGATGGATTTCTACGTTATGGTTGCCAGAGATACAACCGCCAGCAATGTCTTGAATGTCCTTACACCTATGGATAAATTACCAGCGAACAAATTATTTAGCTCTTTGGATAATTCTTATAAAGATTCAGCAAAAACAGTCGCTGTCACGCTGGATGATTTTATTGAGAATTTATTGTCTGAAGGTGAGAATCCTGTGCTAACCGGAGTGAAAATTATAGGAGATCCCAAAGATGGAGAAGACAAAAGCAATGTAGAGCGAACAATGCCTAAGGCAAGATTGGAATACCATACTGTAGCTGTGTTCAAAAAAGACAAGTTGATCGGTTGGCTAAACGAGGGAGAAACGATTGGTTACAATTATATCAACGATAAGGTAACCGCACATTCTGGCTCGATCGCAGGGGAAGACGGAAAGCCCATAGTAATCGAAGCGATCCAGGCTACAACTAAACGCAAAGTGAAAATCATTAATGGGGAGCCGCATATTTACCTTAGTGTTAAGACGCTTTGCAATATTGAAGAAGTGCAAAGTGTAGAAAATTTGGAATCGGAAAGCACTATAAAACGTTTGGAAAAGGAAACAGAGGAGCGGATTATAGAGCGGATGCAAAAAACTGTGGAGCATGTAAATGATCGTTTCAATGTTGATATTATGGGATTCGGACAATCGATCTACCATGCCAGCCCTAAAGCTTGGGCAAAGCTGCAGCAACAAAAGGGTGACGATTACCTTAAATCATTGCGCATCCATTACAAAGCCTCAGCAGTTATTAACCGCGTGGGTCTCACAGATAATTCTTTTCTTGAAAAAATCAAGGAGTGAAGTCAAATGCTAGTACTGTTATTCTTGGTGATTGCTGTAGGTTGTATGGCACTTGATTTGCCTAAATTAATGCGAAAGCGCCGAGTGCGTGATCTTAGCGTATATTTTATTTTTTGGATTTTGGGTCTTGGCGCGACCTTCTGCTCGTTGTTAAAATTGAACATCCCCAGTCCGCTGTTTCTTATTATCTTTATCTATAAGCCAATAAATAATTTATTTGGCTTATTGTTCCATTAACAATGAAGCTGCAATTATCGCGGCTTTTTTTGTTTTATCATGTAGAAGTTCTTGTCCTTAACTTAAGAATATTTCATAGAATGAAAATGAGAGGTTGACCATATTTGTCGGTGGGGCATATTATTTGGAATGAACAATTTTTAAGTAAGCTTACGGCTTTACTTGTATAGGAGCTTGCTCCTTGTTGGATGTATTGTATACTAACGAATAAAAAGAAAACGGTTACAAAGAGATTTTCAATTCAAGGAAAAAGGCATAATCATTCTCAGGGCTGCAAGGGGGAAGAAATGAAACCAATATTCAAAATTATGATTGTTGATGATGAGATGCTTGTAAGACAAGGAATCAAACATCTTTTGGATTGGGAAAATGAAGGGTATCGAATTGTTGGTGAGGCTGCTAACGGTCTTGAAGCACTAAATATGATGGATGAGGTTAATCCTCATGTGATCATTACAGATATTGTTATGCCAATAATGGGCGGGGAGAAACTGGTCAAGATCGTTAAGGAGAAATACCCTCATATTGAAGTAATCGTCTTAAGTAGTTTCAGTGAATATGATTATGTCCGATCCACATTTCAAAGTGGTGTAGCGGACTACATTCTGAAGCCAAAGTTGGAAGCTGATTATCTGTTAACCATCCTAAATAAAACCACTGCTAAATTGGTAGGGATGGAGATGACCGATCAAGGAAAGGATCCTGGGGAAAAGCAAGTTTTGCTAGTTATCGAGAAGCTTATGACCGGATATGAGTCTGGGCTTGAGTCTGCTTTGCTTCATGCAAAGTTTCCACACACACTATTCGCGTTTTTCGGAGCGGATATGAAACATATTAAAGATTCTGGGGATAGGTTAACTTTCACACAAAAAATAGAAAAAGGGCTTAGTAAGCTCCCTTTGGGCGATACAGTGTTTATTCGGCTGAAGTTTGTCAATGATTCGGTTATATATTTGCTTAATGCAAAGCCGGAACAGTGGGACGAGCTTGTTATAGAGCTCCGATATCTAGTCTCGGAGATGGACCATTGGGCGAGAGAAACACATTTCGTTATCAGTCAAAGCTTTACGGATTTTAATAAGCTGGGGGAGATTTATCGAGACAATTATTTAAAGCTTACACGATACAGTTTCTACTTGCCGGATCGAAGCTTAATTGAAAATGATCATTTGCCCAGCCTTCCGAGTGCATATCAGGAATATGATATGGGCGAATTAATGGAACAACTGAAACGTAAGCAATACCAGAAGGCATTCACTGGATTTCTGGAATATGTTCATCTCCGTTCGATGGATTATCGGACCGATATTTTCGAATTCAAATCGTTATTGGGGAATTTTATATTTAACGTAGCGACCACACTTGGAAAAATGAAGTATGAGACCGGAGGCTTGGAGGAATCCAAATACGACTTCTTTCGAAAAATAGATGAAGCGATGTATGCCGGAGATGCAATCGCTGTTGCTGAAGCTTTTATTCGCGAAGCTGAACGTGCGATTGGTGAGACGAACCTAACGATCAATCCAAATATGACCCGCTTGCTTGAATACATTCAGGATCATTACGCTGATCCCATCACGTTGACTGGGGTTGCGCGGCAGTTTCATTTCAACGCTTCTTATTTATCGAGCCATTTCACAGCTCAGAATGGTGAAGGATTTAATGAATATCTGAACAAAGTCCGTTTGGAGAAAGCCATGGAGTTACTCGTGACAACGGAAAAAACAATTTCTGATATTAGCGCTAGTGTGGGCTATTCGGATCAGAGTTATTTCACTAAAGTGTTTAAGAAACAGGCTGGTATTTCTCCGAGCCAGTACCGAAGACGGGACGTAGAGCGACCATGATTGGAACTATCATTAACAAGATTAGAAAGCAGGGCCTATTTCTCAAGCTTTTTCTTGTGACCCTCATAAGCATTGTTGCTGTATCCCTGCTGACTTTGTCTATTACCATCCGTATGTCAGAAAATTTATTCTTAAAGACCTTCAGCATAACGAATGGCAAACTACTAAATCAGATGAAGACAAACTTGGAGTCCTACAACAACGTTGTAGCTACGGGTGCTACAATGACAGCTCAGAAAGGTGCCATCCGCAGCTATTTGTCCGGGGGAGAGACGGATTCATTGACACTCGCTATCAAAACCTACCAGATGACAGAAAGCATGCGGGCAGTCCGCTCCAACCTGAGTGCCTTTGATGTGGGTATTATGATTGTAGGTGCGAATGGCAGAAGTTATTCAACCGATCCTTGGTATTGGTCTGCTACTGCTGATGAACTGAAGAACCACCCGATTACGAAAGCGACAGTGGCCCATCCACAGCAAATTCTGTACCAACTTTATCAAAAAGAGGATGGTCAAACCAAAAAGAAAGAGATCCTGTTAGTGGCTTCTAAAGCTCTATTTGATCATTCGACCGGCCGTATCTATGGCACTATGTACATTGCAATTCGTGATAGCGATTTTAAGGCCTTCTATGCCAATTTTACGAGTGAAGGTAATGATGTTGTTTTGCTGAATGCAAAAGGGCAAATTGTATCCAGCAACAGGACAGAGCTGATTGGGCTGACCGATCAACAGCTGCTTCATGAAGTAGTTGATGAACAGAGCACAGGAGACAATGGAGAATCTGTCTATGTGATGGGGAATGAACGGGTAGTATTCTCGGAATACTTGCCTGAATTTGATGTTTATTTGGTGAATCTGATCGATAAGAAAGCTGTAACGGGTCAGATGGTAAATGCTAAAGCAGTGTCGTTGACGATCATGGCTATCGTAGCCATTTCGCTTATTATTGTATTTTTAATTACCAGGAAAATGACGAAGTCCCTGCGTGTACTCGTTGAACAGATGTCGAGTATTCCTAAGGGGGGATTTGATAATCATGTGGATGTCGCCACTAGTAGTTATGAAGTTAAGGAGCTAGGAAATGCCTTCAATTTTATGCTTGATTCCCTACATGATTATGTTGATCGGTTGATGGAGACCCAGAAGCAGCAGCGTAATGCGGAGCTGGCCGCCCTTCAAATGCAGATCAATCCACATTTTTTATATAATACGCTGGCTTCTATCAAATTTCTGGTGCAACAGGGCAACAAGGAAAAAGCAGCTGGAACAATAAATTCGCTAATCTCACTCCTGCAAAACACTGTCAGTGATATTCAATCCACTATACCTGTTAGTCAGGAATTAGAATCGCTGAAGCATTATGTGTATATCAATCATGTAAGGTACGGTGAAAAGATTCGCGTCAATTATTTTGTGGAGCCTGAAAGCTTGGATTATCATATGCCAAAGCTAATTCTGCAGCCTTTTATCGAAAACGCGTTCTTTCATGCATTCAATCTTAAAGATGAGGGAAGAATTCTGATCATGATCGCCGTTCAGGAAGATCAGCTTGTATGCGAAGTTGTAGATAATGGTGATGGGATGGACCTTGATCCGAATTTGATGAAAGAAGAACAGCTGCCAGCCTCGAAGCACAAACGACAATTATTCTCCGGGATCGGTATACGGAATGTTGATGACAGAATCAAATTGTTGTACGGAGAGCGCTATGGTATTAACATTACAAGCAAACGAAATGAAGGTACGAAGATCATAATTACGCTTCCATTGTTAAAAAGCTAAAATTTTTACAAGAACCTAAAAATAGTACCAGAGTCGATCTTAGAGTAAAAATAGAATCCAATAATAACACCAAAGCTAACAAAGATACTGCCAAAGAAAGCGAATACAAAATGATAAGATGGAAGCGTAGCAGAGAAAACGCTTCCATCTTTATTATTTTACAGATTATCAAGGGGGTTACGAAGTGAAAAAATTATTATCCGTAATGCTGGCTAGTGTGGTTCTACTTTCGGCATGTTCCTCAGGTGGAACGAAAAACGAAACGAGCAACTCCGGAAGCGAAGGTAGCAGCAAGCCACAAGAGATCACAGTTTGGGCTTGGGACCCAGCGTTTAACATTGCAGCCATGAATGTTGCTAAAGAAGCTTATGCGAAAGTCAATCCAGACGTAACGGTAAACGTCGTTGAGAACGCGCAGGCTGATATCGTGCAAAAGCTGAACACAGGACTGAACTCTGGATCTACGAAGGGTCTTCCTAACATTGTATTGATTGAGGATTACCGTGCGCAAAGCTTTTTGCAAGCGTATCCGGATTCCTTTTATGAATTGACGGATGTTGTAAAAGCTGCTGATTTTGCGGATTACAAAATTGGCCCGACCAGTGTTGACGGCAAGCAATATGGTGTTCCGTTTGATTCTGGTGTAACTGGAATGTATGTACGTACAGACTATCTTGAGCAAGCAGGCTATAGCCTGGATGCACTACAGGATATCGACTGGAAGCAATATATCGAGATCGGTAAGGCTGTAAAAGAAAAAACCGGCAAAAGCATGATCACACTGGATCCCAATGATCTTGGACTTATCCGGGTCATGATTCAATCGGCGGGTGCATGGTATACGGGTGAAGACGGTCAAACTCCGACCATTGCAGACAACGCTGCTTTGAAAGAGGCGCTTGTATTGTACAAAGAAATGATGGATTCCGGCATCGTGAAAGTTAACTCAGACTGGAGTCAATTTGTAGGCGCATTCAATAGTGGTGAAGTGGCTACTGTGCCAACGGGTAACTGGATTACACCTTCAATTAAAGCCGAAGCTTCCCAATCCGGTAAGTGGGCAGTAGCTCCACTTCCTAAGCTGGCAGCCACAGCAGGCTCCGTCCATGCATCCAACCTTGGGGGCAGCTCCTGGTATGTAATGAATGTAGATGGTAAAGAAGCTGCTGCGGAGTTCCTTGCAAAAACATTTGCTTCTGATGCGGAATTGTATCAGACGTTAAATACAAAAGTTGGTGTTATCGGCACTTTAAAAGCTGCGGCAAGCGGAGAAGCTTATTCAGCTGCAGATGAATTTTTCAAAGGTCAAAAGGTCGTATCCGATTTTGCGGCTTGGACCGAACAAATTCCTAACGTCAACTATGGCATGAACACTTACGCAATAGAGGACATTATGGTTGTAGCAGTGCAATCTTATCTTGGTGGAAAAGATGTAGATACTGTTCTGAAGGATGCCCAGAAGCAAGCAGATACCCAAGTTCGCTAATCACACTTAGGCTGTACAATCTAGGCCCTTGCTTCTTCTTCTCCTGTAAATTGGATTTCTACAGAAGGATGGGTAGCAGGGGCTTTCATCTCTAATTTATCAGACAGAAGGGTGTGGAGTGGAGTGGAAACTGTAAAGCCAGGGCTAAGCCCTCAAAGACATAAGAGCACTAAAGGTCAACGGCAAATCCATCTGACAGGCTGGTTATTCGTTCTTGTGCCGGTCATTATGATCAGTATTTTCTATTTTTATCCAATGATTCAAGCCTTAATTCTATCCTTCAAGACAGGCAGAGGCAACAATCTTCAGTTTACCGGCCTTGATAACTATATTCGTCTGTTTAGCGACACCACTTTCCTTACAGCCGTCAAAAACACTTTTATTTACTTGATTATTCAGGTCCCAGTTATGCTGGTGCTGGCGCTCTTTATCGCTGTGCTGCTAAATGACGAAAGACTGAAATTTAAAGGATTTTTCAGAACGGCGATATTTCTGCCAACGGTAACTTCACTTGTAGCGTACTCCGTTGTTTTCAAGTACATGTTTGGAGCCGAAGGTATCGTCAATAAATTTCTGGTGAATCTGCATCTAATCAGCGAACCGATTCAATGGATTACCGATCCCTTCTGGGCCAAAGTTACTATCATTATCGCTATCACTTGGCGCTTTACTGGCTATAATATGATTTTCTATTTGTCCTCACTGCAAAATGTCGACAAATCAATATATGAGGCTGCTCATATAGATGGAGCGAGTGCATTTACACAATTTTTCAAAATTACAATTCCCCTATTGAAGCCGATTATCTTGTTCACGACGATAACATCGACCATTGGAACACTTCAGTTGTTTGACGAGGTGGTTAACATCACGAAAGGTGGACCCGGCAATGCAACCATGTCGATTTCCCAATATATTTATAACCTTTCCTTTGAATACACACCTAACTTTGGATACGCTGCAACCGTCTCCTATTCGATTGTTGTAATGGTGCTCATTCTGACGCTTATTCAGAACAAACTAGGAGGGGATAAGAGATAATGAAAACCAAACGCATGTTTACTTACGTGTTTCTAATCATCGCTGCGCTGATCTCTATCTTTCCATTTATCTGGATGGTTATAAGCGCCACGAACCAGTCGGTTGATGTAACCAAAGGGACATTGTTACCGGGTACACATCTAGTGGAAAATATAAACAATCTATTTAGTTCAGTGGATATGTGGCAGGCTCTCTGGAACTCTGCAAAAATCTCTGTGGTGACTACTGTGCTTTCACTGCTAGTAGCATCGGCGGCTGGATATGGTTTTGAAATGTACCGCAGCCGGAGTAAAGATATCGTATTCAATATTTTGCTGGCTTCAATGATGATTCCATTTGCGGCGATTATGGTACCTCTATTTCAAATGTTCGCCAAAGTATCTAGTGTAGTGCCGTTTCTCGGTATCGATACAGCATCGGCAGTCATTCTTCCGACATTTACAACAGCATTCCTAATTTTTTTCTTTCGTCAAAGTACAAAAATGTTTCCTAAGGATATGATGGAGGCTGGGCGCATCGATGGGCTTTCGGAATTTGGTCTGTTCTTCCGCATTTATATGCCAACGATGAAATCAACTTACGCCGCCGCTGCGATTATCACATTTTTAAACAGCTGGAACAATTATCTGTGGCCTTTGATCGTATTGCAATCACCAGAAAATATGACTGTGCCCCTTCTTATCTCGAATCTAGGCTCAGGTTATGCCCCTGACTATGGTCTGATCATGTCAGCGATTGTCATTACGACCTTACCGACAGCATTAGTGTTTTTCATGATGCAAAAGCAATTTGTAGCTGGGATGACGGGTTCGGTTAAATAAGTTAGCGTTCATGTGAAGAATAGAGGAGGAAGTATAGATGAAGCAGCAGGTTGAACGAAATCTCACTCCAAGTCTGGAATGGTTATCAGACCCGTCCATTTATGCAATAGGCAGAGTGCACGCGCATTCTGACCATCGATATTACCAAACGAAAAATGAAGCCGAAGCGCTTGGAGAAATGCCCTGGCGCCATAGCCTGAACGGCAGCTGGAAATTTAGTTATGCCCAAAATGCCATGGAACGACAGGTTCATTTTTATAAGGAGGACGTGTCTTGCAGAGGCTGGAAGGATATTAAAGTTCCCGGTCATATCCAACTTCAGGGTTATGGGCAGCCTCAGTACGTGAATACGATGTATCCATGGGACGGTCATGAGCAGCTTAGACCTCCGATGATCTCTGAGGACCACAATCCTGTAGGCAGCTATGTCAAATATTTTGAAGTTCCTGCGGGCTGGGAGCAACGTCCGGTGTATATATCTTTTCAAGGAGTTGAATCGGCTTTTTATATATGGTTAAACGGGGAGTTTGTTGGCTATAGCGAAGATAGCTTTACACCGAGTGAATTTGATTTAACATCGTACTTGACGGAAGGCGAAAATAAGCTGGCGGTTGAAGTCTATCAGCGCAGCACGGGGAGTTGGTTGGAGGATCAGGACTTCTGGCGTTTTTCGGGAATCTTTCGTGAGGTGTATCTATACACCGTGCCGGATGTTCATGTGCGGGATCTCCACGTTCAAACCGATTTGGATGAAAAGTTTGAGCAAGGAACGCTGACGGCTGAATTGCAGTTGCTGGGTAAACCTGCCTCAAAAGTGCTCATTGAGCTTAAGGATAGAGCAGGAAATCTTGTGGCTAGTGGTGAAAGTGAAGTTTCAGGAGATTCCCTTTCGCTTACGCTTGCGGCAACAAAGGTGCAGCTGTGGAGCGCAGAAGCTCCTAATCTGTATACCCTTTACGTCTCTGTTTACAACGCATCCGGGGATCTTGTAGAAGTTGTGCCGCAAAAAATTGGTTTTCGGAAATTCGAAATGATAGATAAGATTATGCACTTAAACGGCAAGCGTATTGTATTTAAAGGCGTTAACCGGCATGAGTTTAATCCGCGCTTTGGACGCAGTATTACAAAAGAAGATATGCTGTGGGACATAAAAACCTTGAAGCAGGCGAACATCAACGCGGTTCGGACCTCGCACTATCCGAATATGACACTGTGGTATGAGTTGTGTGATGAATACGGAGTCTATGTCATTGACGAGATGAATTTAGAGTCGCATGGATCATGGCAGAAAATGGGGGCAGTTGAGCCGTCTTGGAACATCCCCGGCAATAAGCCTGAATGGCAGGATATCGTGATGGATCGTGCGATTTCCATGGTGGAGAGAGACAAAAACCATCCCTCCATTCTAATTTGGTCTTGTGGGAACGAATCTTTTGCAGGAGAAGTAATTCTGAACGTAGCCAATTATTTTCGAGAGAAGGACCCTACTCGGTTGGTTCATTACGAAGGGGTGTTCCATAACCGTGAATATGATGATTCGAGCGATATGGAGAGCCGGATGTATGCGAAAGCAGCAGATATCGAAAGGTATTTAACAGAAGATCCGCTAAAACCATATATTAGCTGTGAATACATGCATGCGATGGGCAATTCCGTCGGGGGGTTGCATAAATACACAGAGCTAGAGCAGAAGTATCCAATGTATCAGGGTGGATTTATCTGGGATTATATGGATCAGGTGATTGTGAAAAATGATCGATACGGTAAGCCCTTCATGGCTTATGGAGGAGACTTCGATGACCGTTCAACCGATTACAACTTCTCTGGTAACGGAATTGTGTATGCGGATCGGAGATGGTCGCCAAAAATGCAGGAAGTGAAATTTCTGTATCAGAACTTCAAGCTGCTCCCGGACAGTCAGGGTTTTACAATCAGAAATGAAAACTTATTTGTGGGCTTGGATGCTTATGAATTACAATACGCTCTGAACTATGAGGGTAGGGTCATCCAGCGTGGAACTGTCTTCGCTCAGGTTAATCCGGGCGAGGAAAAATATGTAGAAGTTGATCTACCCGATATTAAGAATCAGCCTGGCGAGTATAGCTTGGATGTTTCTCTTGTTCTGAAGGAAGATTCTTTATGGGCGAATAGCGGTTATGAAATCGCTTTTGGCCAGCATGTTTTTCAAGTGGCAAATACGTCAGCCGAGGAGTCTTTAACAGATGCTAAGATAACATCTGTCGTGAATGATTTTCGCGTGGTTGAAGGAGATGTGAATATTGGCGTACATGGCCGTGACTTCTCCGTAATGTTCTCAAAGCAGGCGGGTACATTAATTTCTGTTAAATATTCAGGGCAGGAAATGATCTCTTCACCGCCGGCACCGCTCTTCTGGAGAGCAATGACAGACAATGACAAGGGGGCGGGAATGCATTTTGACTCTTCCCCTTGGTATGCAGCAAGCTTGACCCGTAGAACGTTAAGCTTCGAGCTAGTGGAGGAGAAAGACCGTGCGACGGTGACTTACGTGTATAAGCTTAGGGTATCAGAGGGAGTACGGGTAAGTGTAACTTACACAGTGTTCTCCGATGGAAGCATACAGGTGAAATCAAGCTACCATGGAGCAGCGGGTTTACCAAAGCTTCCGCTCTTCGCTTTAAGCTTTAAGGTGCCAGCGGATTATCATCAGCTGAATTGGTATGCAAATGGGCCGGAAGAAAATTATATCGACCGTGCGTGTGGGGCGAGATTGTGTCGCTTCCAGAATCATGCGATGGATAATGTGTCGTCCTATTTGGTGCCGCAGGAATCGGGTAACCGCACAGGTGTGCGCGAAGTATCCATAATGAATGATTATGGCCAAGGCATTATAATATCTGCACCAGCTACAGCCCCTGTTGAAGCCAATATCTCGCCTTACTCGGCAATGGAGCTGGAGAATGCGACGCATCATTATGAGCTGCCGAACGTTCACTATACCGTTGTTACCATTGCTGGACGTCAAATGGGCGTAGGCGGGGATGACAGCTGGGGAGCTCCAGTTCTTGATGAATATCAAATCAATCCATCCTTAGATATGGATTTTGAATTTACAATTCGCAGAGCATGATTTTTTTGCAATATTTGAAGTTCATGTATTAGATGATAAATATTCCAGGCTCGGTTCAACGTTAAATTTGAACCGAGCTTTTTTATGCTCGTTATAATCCCGTATAATTTGAGCTCAGTAAAACCTTATAAAGTCCTTAGATTTGCTATATATGATCAACGTATAGCAAATGAGAGGATGATAAAGGATGGGAGAGTATATTTTACAAACTAATAATTTATGCAAGAATTTCAGGGGGCAGCGTGCGGTTAACGATATCAACATAACCGTAAAAACTAATTCGATTTATGGACTGTTAGGCCCAAACGGCGCAGGTAAATCGACGACTCTAAAAATGATAACAGGAATACTTCGAGCGACGTCAGGACAAATTTTATTTGACGGTCATCCATGGACACGTAAGGATTTACTACACATTGGAGCGCTGATTGAGTCCCCGCCACTTTATGGGAATCTGACTGCTGTCCAAAATTTGAAGGTACACACGACAATATTAAACTTACCGGATTCTCGGATTCGGGAAGTTCTTGAAATTGTTGATTTAACAACAACAGGCAAAAAAAGAGCGGGACAATTCTCTATGGGCATGAAGCAACGTCTCGGGATTGCGATCGCTTTGTTAAATCAACCTAGACTCTTGATTCTGGATGAACCGACAAATGGGCTTGACCCGATTGGAATTCAGGAATTACGTAAGCTTATACGCTCATTTCCTGCACAAGGGATTACAGTTATTTTATCGAGTCATATTCTTCATGAGGTGGAGCAAATTTCCGATCATATTGGAATCATTAGTAATGGTGTTCTAGGGTATCAGAATGCAATATTTCCTGGTGATGATTTGGAGAAATTGTTCATGGAAGTCGTGAGTCGGAACAGACAGGAGGTAACCAGATGATCCACTATCTTTTATCCGAAAATATTAAATTCAAACGAACATTTTCGCGAAAATTGATTGTCGTGGTGCCACTGTTTTTTCTTCTATTTTCATTTTTCACACAACAGAACCTGCAAACTGAAGACCACTATTTTATGGAAATGGTCTTTAATTGGTGGCCGCTGTTATTCATGACCATAGGATCTGCTTTGTTGTCTACACTATCGAATAACAAGGATCGTAAGGCTGGAGGATACCGCAGCTTAAGCAGTCACGGAATTAGCATCGTTAAACTTTGGCTCAGTAAAATTATTGTGGTGTCATATTATTTGCTGTTGTCTTCGCTGCTCCTTATTGCAGTAATGTACCTATCTGGTCTTTTGTTTCCTTTGGGTGCAGCACCCTTATCTGAAATTACAACAGCCGCTATGGTTGTTTGGTTGACCTCTTTGGGGATGATTCCAATCTATCTATTCTTAGCTGAACAATTTGGGTCTGTAGTATCTATTCTTGCAGGTCTGTTTGGGATGATTGTGAGTGTACTAGCAGCGGATCAACCTTCATGGATTTATGTTCCGTGGAGTTGGGCTTTAAGGTTAATGTGTCCCATTGTTGGTGTACGTCCAAATGGTGTGGCTCTTTCAGCACAGGATGCTCTAAGAGACTCTTCGGTTATTTTACCTGGAATTGTGGTGTCGCTTGTATTCTTTTTGGTAACCCTCACCTTAACTAGCTGCTGGTTTAGTAGAAGAGAGGTGCGATAGAGATGGTGATACTCCGGCTATTACAAGCTGAATGGTTGATGACTAAGCACACTGCAATTCGTTGGTTGATATTCCTTGTTCCTGTTCTATATCCGATGATGGTACTTTGGTATTTTTCACAGCGTGCGGATCAGTTTCACATCTATGATGGTTATTTTTCATTAATAGCCTTTGGGTTACCTGTTGGGATAGGATTATTCTCTGCTTTAATGAGTGGTTTAGAGGAGGGGGCAGGGGGATTCTATAATCTATTAAGTGCTCTTTCACGTCCGAAGTGTTATATAAGAAAACTCGGGTTCATAATCTTGGCGATGATATGGATCGTATTCGGTTCAACATCAATTCTAATACTGGGCATGAAACAAATTTTGCATATAGAGCAGATACAATATCTAATATTCTGGCAAGGAGCTTGTTGGGTTGTAGGCACTGCTCTAATCTTAATGATCTTTCATCTCATCTTAAGTTATGCTGGAGGTTTGGGACTTTCTCTAACGGTGGGTAGTGCAGGTACGCTAATTGCAGCTATCGTAGGTGGAACCATTGTAGGAGATAAAGTGTGGTTATACATACCGTGGGCCTGGTCGATGCGGATGATTCAACTTCCCTTGTTTTATGCACAACCTAACGGGTTCATTGAAACGGAAGTATTGAAGCTGCAACTTCTTCATTCCGTACCTGCTATACTTATTAGTACAATGATAATGGCAATGTTAGGCTTGATATGGTTTCATTACTTTCAGGGTAGGAAATCATATGAATAAATAGGAGTGAGGTCACTGGCTAATATTTTAATAATAGATGATGAACCTGATATTTTGGCGCTAGTAAATAATATTCTTAGCAAAGATCACCATAGGGTTACGGTAAAAACAAGTGCACGACATATGCCTTTGAACGAGTACTCGACATTTGATTTAATCCTGTTGGACGTGATGATGCCAGATATCGATGGTTTTGAGCTCTGTACTCAAATCAGGGATATCGTAGACTGTCCGATTCTGTTTCTTACAGCTAAATCAATGGAGACAGATATTATGTTTGGACTTAGTGTAGGGGCAGATGACTATATCGTGAAGCCTTTTCGCGCAGGCGAGTTGAAGGCTCGGGTTAACGCTCATTTGCGGCGTGAGAATCGAGGGAAAAATCATATGTTAAGCGCATCTGGAGTGAAATTCAATCTCTCGGCAAAGGAGATTTCTATTGATAAAGAGAAAATAAATCTCACTAAAAGTGAATATCAGATATGTGAATTTCTTGCTAGAAATAAAGGTCAGGTTTTTTCCAAAGAACAAATTTATGAATCGGTTTATGGCTATGACAGAGAAAGCGATAGCTCAACTATTACAGAACATGTAAAAAATATCCGCAGTAAGCTGAGTGCGAGGGAGGTTTCACCGATTGAAACCGTTTGGGGGATAGGTTACAAATGGGTGTGAAACGAATACGGCTCCGTACAGTCTTCATTCAATATTTATTATCATTAGGTGCGTGTACTCTATTATTGGCATTTCTGTGTTTAGGGGTATTTACTCTCTTAATGCAGTATGGAATGATTGTTCCAGCAAACCATACTGAGCAATCCATTGCAAAGTCTTGGGATGTTTTGCAGCGTGCGCCAGAAATTACGCAAGAAATGATACCTTGGGGAGCGGAACATGCGGTATTGGATCAGCAAAAGAACTATATTTCAGGAAATATTCCTAAAGAACGCGCTCTAGATATATTGCAGAAGAATCAAAGCAGTTGTAATCTCATGGGTACAAACTGCACCGATGTGATTGAGCGGGAGCATGAGGTTATCGTACTGCAATATGCAATCGTACCGCAGTTCACCTCGAATTTTCTGCATAACACGCTGCCTAATCCGCAATTAACGTTATTGCTGTTTTTTGTAGTTCTGATGTTACTGGAAGTTATTCTGATTTCTGGATTTTTCGCTCGAAGACTGAGTCAAAAAATGGCTTCCTTGCAAGAAGCTGCACATCACATTGAAGCTAAGAATTTGGATTTTACTGTCGTGTATTCTGGGGTCAGTGAAATTGATGAGGTGCTATCATCCTTGGAACAGCTGAGAGAGGAATTGAAAAAGTCGCTAGAACAGCAATGGAATTTGGAACAAATGAAAAAAGAGCAGATTTCTGCGCTTGCCCACGACATTAAGACTCCTCTTACGATTATTCAAGGAAATGCAGATTTGCTGATAGACTCAGATTTAGCGGAGAATCAGCAAGAATATATAGGGTATATTTCCAAAAATGCGGATCAAATCGAACAATACATGGCAACACTTATTGAGATTTCTAATACGAGGAAACAAATTTCTCCCCGCTCTAAATGGGTTAGAACGGAAGCTTTTATCCAGCAAATTCGTACGCAGTTAGATGCGTTGGTTGTCCCTAAGCATCTTCGGATAGAATTCCACCAGGACAATAATCTGCCCCCTGAGGTGTTGATAGACAATGAACTACTTCATCGGGCTGTGATGAATGTACTCGCTAATGCGGTAGAGTATTCCCCGTATGAGAGTGTGATTTATTTGCAGGTTGAGGCAAAACAAGATTGGTGGAGTATAACGGTAGCAGACAGTGGATCAGGATTTACGAGTGAAGGACTCCAATCTGCAGTTAAGCAGTTTTATCGAGGGGACAGTAGCCGTACCTCCAAAAGTCACTATGGATTGGGACTTTATATTGCCGACACCATTGTCAGGCAGCATCAGGGCAGTCTGCATATTAGCAATTCTCCCCTGACGGGTGGAGGTCAAGTTCGAATCGACGTCCCAGTTCGTGGAGTTAGGTAGAGGTTTATTACACCTCTTAGAATAACATTGGATAAAACTTCTGGTTTATCTGATGAAATTCTAAGGGGTGTATTTTTTATGACGATCAAAACCAAATTCTCAATTGTTGGAAAAGTAGATTAAAATATTGATTGCTATATACAATTAAATACAATAAAGTTGTCATATAGAGGATAATTTTGTCGATTTTTCTGCAAAAATGTTCCAATCTACACTGTATCAGGTGACATTAGGGTCTATGAGGTTCAAATCCTCTTCCTGAAAAAGACATAAGAAAGTGGTGCGCATAATGAGTAGCAACAGATTTGAAAACAAAGTAGTTATTATTACGGGTGCTGGTACCGGAATCGGAAAAGCTACAGCATTGAGAGTAGCAAGAGAGGGTGGTACTGTAGTAGTTGCCAATCGATCAGATGCTGGCGCTAACACAGTCGAAGAAATCAAAGCTTTAGGTGGAGAAGCACTGTTTGTGCGGTCAGACGTTTCAGTTGAAGCAGACTGCAAAAATATCGTAGATCAAACCTTAGCAGCTTATGGAAAGATTGATTGCCTTTATAATAACTCAGCAATTACAGGAGATAATGCGGATGTTACAGAATATGATCCGATATTGTTTCAAAAGGTGATTCAGACAAATCTTAATGGCCAATTCTACATGTTGCATTATGCATTACCACATATGAAATCCGGTGCTTCCGTTCTAAACTGTTCCTCCTTGCATGGTATTTTTATTGGGATGGCAAATGATGCAGCTTATTCAGCAAGTAAACACGCCATTGTGGGCATGACTAAATCGGTTGCTAAAGAAGTGGGTCACCGTAATATCAGAGTAAATGCTATTTGCCCTGGTCCTATCCCTACACCAACCATGAACAGATACGAAAAGCTGTTGTCTGATGATGTAGAGATGCTTCAATCTCTTATCGCTTCTGGAACGGCTTTGGGCAGATATGGTACGCCTGAGGAAGTAGCTGCTTTTGCATGTTTCCTTCTAAGTGATGAGGCTTCATTTATTACAGGTACAGCACATGTGATTGACGGGGGTTACTCCGCAACTAAGTAATTAGACGGATTAATTTACTTATATAAGCATCTAGTATCGAAGGCTTTGCGGCGTATTCCTGTTCGGAAATCCTGTAGGATAAATGGACTGGAGTTGGAAGGCGCACGCAGAGCCTTTTTTAGTTGTTTCTAAATGATAACGGAATTACACAAGTGTGAATGAAATTAAGGCAAATATAACCATGGATATGTTGGAATTTGTAGAAATTTGTATTTTAATATAAATAAAAAAAGAAATTTGTCGATAATAATATAGGTAATAGGTATGAGTTAAAATATATTAGAAAGGATGTTGCAATAAAACGATACAGGAAATAGATGTCATTTACTATTGATTGTAACGATATGGCATCATTTAAACAAGGCAGTTTGTTCCAAACCCAGTTGCCAAAAGTAGAAGTTACTGAAAAGCCTGGGCAGAAATTTTTTTGTCTGTTGGAGTTACATACATTTCTTTCTATTATTAAAAAATAACTATTAAAACTTGGAGGAATACAATTATGTCATACACAATTAAATACAACAAAAGTGAAAACCACATCGATGTAGTATCTATCGATTTTTCTGCTGAGGATGTTCCAGGATACTTGAAAGATTTTGAGAATATCATGAAGCTTGTTAGTCCTAAATTTACGGGTACAACTGATGTAACTGAATCTGCAAGTGTACTTTCTCCTGAAGTTGCAGCAATGTTGGCTCCAACAGGTGAGATGGCGAAAGCAGCTGGTCAAGCAGGATGGGCTTATGTAACTAAAAACCCAATTTGGAAAATGCAATTGAAACGTATTTTTGGCAGAGATTTTGCTGATGCTTACGATACCTATGAAGAAGCTAGAACAGTACTGAAAAAATTGCAATAATCTAATAAATAGAGTTAGCAAAAAGTGCGGAGAGCTTTCTCCGCACTTTTTGTTTTATCTATATTTAAAATTGAAAATCTTCATCCTTCAGTGGCTCCACATTAAGCGCCCGGACATATCCGTTGCCTTTCTTCGAGAAGAAGTCATGCTGCTTGGTGTGGGTGCTGATCCCGTTCTGAACAATCGGGTTGATCTCTTCCTCGTCAAATAGCGGATCATGGCCCAGATTCATCATCGCTTTATTGGCATTGTATCTTAGGAAAGTCTTAACCTCGTCCACCAATCCGATAGGGGCATAGATCTGCTCGGTATAACGCTCTTCATTCTCATGCAGCAGTCGAAGCAATTCTACCAGCGTATGGTGAAGTTCGCGTTGCTCGTCTTCTGGGAGCCCGTCAAAGATCTCTTGTGCCAGCACGCCGACATATACCCCATGGATGCTCTCATCCCGTAGAATAAGGTCGATGATCTCACCGCTGCAAGTCATTTTGCCCTGCCCAGCCAGATATAGGGGATAGAAGAAACCACTGTAGAACAAGTAGCTCTCGAGCAGTACGGAGGCTGCCATGGCGAGGTACAGGTCTTTAGGTGAGTCTATGTTTTTGTAATATTGTGATATGGTCTCCGCTTTGAACTGGAGGAAGGGGTTCTCTTCTACCCAGCGGAATACACTGTCGATCTCCTCTGTAGAGGACAAAGTGGTGAAAATACTGCTGTACGATTTGGCATGAATTTGTTCCATCATACCCATGAAGCCCAGTACGGCTTTACGTTGAAGGCCTTCGACATGCTCCATAATCTGCGGCATTCCGACTCCGCCTTGAATCGTATCCAGCAGTGTCAGACCGCCCAGCACCTTCATATAGGAGTCCTTTTCTTGCTCACTGAGCGTGAGCCAGGACATTTTATCATCGGATAATGGAATTTCATCGTCCGTCCAGAATTGCATAATGTTCTGATTCCAGAACATCAATGAGAAATCGTCGTCGGGACGGTTCCAGTTAACGGCTTGGATAGCGGTCATAATATTGCAATCTCCTTTTCTGCGGCTATAGCCTTCCTTTTAGATCGAGCAGGTGAGGCATTCCTCGACAGACAGCTTTTTGGTCCGGGTGTAATACAGCGACTTCAAGCCTTTATGCGCCGCATACAGGTAGGAGCGGGCCAGTTCTCTGGTGGAAACATCACTGTTAACATGCAGAACGGTCGAGATACCTTGGTCGATATGGGGCTGAATTTCCGCGATCAGATCGATTACCTTGAACTGGTCCATCTGGTAAGCCGATTTATAGAAAAATACATTGTCCGGCCGCAGGTACGGCATCGGATAATAAGTAGTCGAATTAGCATAAGTCCGAGTCTCAATCTGCTCAACAATCGGCATAACGCTTGAAGTGGCGTTTTGGATATAGGAAATGCTGGCCGTTGGCGCAATCGCCAAACGGTAAGCATGGTATAGGCCATTTGCTTTTACCGCATCCCGCAATTGTTCCCAGTCAGCTGGGGATGGGATATAAATATCTCCGAATAACTCTTGTACCCTTGGGGTAACCGGACGGTAATCGGTAGTCAGGTAACGCTCAAAATAAGCTCCCGTAGCATAATCAGAAGCCTCAAATCCATGGAAAGATCGGCCCGTCGCGGCAGCGATTTCCATGCTTTTCTCCAGCGAGTGGAAATTCATGGTCATAAAGAAGGTCCGGGCAAAATCGCGGGCCTGCTCGCTTTCATAAGCAATGTTGTTCTTAGCCAGATAGCCGTGCAGATTCATGACGCCAAGACCGACAGAGTGCATTTCCTTGTTTGCTTTGGCTACGCCTGGGGCATTGGAAATACTGGTCATATCGCTAACAGCGGTCAGGGCGATCATGCCCTCATGTACGGATTCACGGATTTTGCCATGTTCCATCACGTTAACAATGTTCAAGGAAGCCAGATTGCAGCTTACATCGCGGCGGATTGTACTCTCCTGTCCGTAGTCGGCAATCTCTGAGGTCTCCTGCAGCTGGAAGATTTCAGTACAAAGGTTGGACATTTTGATCTGTCCGACGTTTTTCAGGGCATGGGCCGCATTGGCATTGCTCTTGTTCATGATATATGGATAGCCAGATTCCAGCTGGATCATGGCAATTTTGGTCAGCATATCCCGTGCGCTCATAGCTTTCTTCTTTTTGACACGTGGATCGGCCAGCAGCTTATCATACATGTCATCCAGATCCATATCGTCGAGATGCGTTCCGTAGGCTTTGTACACACTGTAAGGAGCAAATACATGCAGCGCTTCATTGTCCTTCGCCAGCTTATAAAAGCGGTTCGGAATAATCAGGCCGATGGACAGGGTTTTGAGTCTTGTTTTTTCGTCGGCGTTGATCTTCTTGCTGTCGAGGAATTCCAGAACGTCCCAGCCAAAAATGTTGTAATAGGCTGCTCCTGATCCTTTACGCTGACCCATCTGATCTGCATAGGAGAAGCCGTCTTCCATCAGCTTGAGTACAGGTATAATTCCCTTCGCAGCATCCTCAACACCCTTGATAGTTTCACCACGGGAGCGTAGCTTGGATAGGTTGACGGCCACACCGCCACCGATCTTCGACAACTGCATGCAGGTATTCAGCACATAGTTGATGGAATTGAGCGAGTCGTCCATTTCGATTAGGAAGCAGGAGACGAGCTCACCACGCCGGCTCTTACCGGCATTTAAGAAGGTTGGGGTCGCAGGTTGTAGGCGCTGTTCCATCATCGAACGGGCAAGTACCCCGGCAGTATCGGCGTTGCCGCGTCCCAGGTGAAGGGCGACTGCCGCCACACGGTCCGGGTAATGCTCCAGATATTGTTTGCGGTCATTGGTTTTTACAGCGTAATCCGTGTAGAATTTCGAAGCTGCCATATAAGATGGAAAACTGAAGTTGTAGGCGTGGGTAATCTGGTAGACTTCTTCAATCTCCGCCGTGCTGTACTGTTCGTAAAAATTCTCGTAGAAATCCTGTTCAATCATATAATCAACCTTGGCTTTTGTATTCGCAAAAACCAGACTCCGGCGCTCTACATCCCGCATAAATTCGGCTACTGCCTCAAGATCTTTGTCTAACTGAAAGAAGCCACTTTCGTCTCTCTTCATCAACATGTTGTTTAATTCAATATGCCGCAACCCGGCTCACCTCCTGTTTAATCCGTTCTACATCGCCAAATGTACCCGATAACTCAAATTTACCGATAACGGGCACGTTATACCGATCTGCAATCAAGTCCGCGCTGTGCGCGAACAGCTCGCCCCAGTTCTTATTGCCGCTGGCGGCGATGCCTTTCAGATTGGCATTATTGTTCTTCAAGAAAGTAGACACCTTTTCTGGAATCTGTCCAAAGCCGGTGGTATATGTAATAAGCACATAGGGCTCGTCAATCGTCATATGCTCCTCAATCTGCACAGCCGGCAACTTAAGTTTGCTGATGAAGCGTCTGACATTTCCTGTTTTTGAATCATACGCGACTAGCATGGTGTCTGTCCCCCTGTAAATATTAAAAACTATTGAAAATAGTATGAAAACTGAATGGATAAGCTTTAAATACTGAAAAATCGTATCTATACTATATTTAGTGTGCGTTGTTTATTTTAATTACTATATGTTGAAAAGTCAATATGGGAACAGCCGTCTTAATAGCTGGGAAAGTGTCTCGTAAGCGGTTTTTTGGTAGACTTTTAGGGCAGAAAGACCGGAGTATTAGCATTTTGCTAGTTTAAAAATAAAAATAAAAAAATTGCAGGAGAAAGGGTGATACTTAGGGTTGCTGTCTGAGGGTGATGGCAAGCCAATAAATCTGCAAGGAACAGAGCCTGCTCCCTGCAGATTTATTGGCTTTATTTTTGCGAAGTGGGATTATTCTTAATAATCTCTTGATCTCAAGAACGGTTGTTTACTCCGAGGCTTCGGTCAGGCGGTGAATCTGCTTTAAGTTGCTGCATGTATTCTCTGGGGGAAATTCCGGTTACCTTTTTGAAGACCTTGCTGAAATAGAAGGCACTCTCATATCCCAGCTTCTGTGAGATTTCGTAGATGCGACCTTCCCCGCGTGCCATCATTTCTTTGGCTGTCGTGATTTTGATCTCCGTGATATATTCCACATAGTTGACCTTGGCAACCTTGGAGAAAAGGTGGCTCAGATAGTTGGGACTGAAATTGAAGACATCCGCCACTTGATTGAGCGAGAGCTTAGTTCCGAGATTTCGTTTAATATAATCTTGGACATTTTTGACGAGCTGCTCCTTGTAGCTTTGTCTGCGGGTAGAGAGGATGTCCGAGCAACCGTCCCTGAACTGGATCAGCCAGCCGGCGATCTCTTCAATCGTATGCATCTGGTAGATAGCCCGGTAGCCCTCCGGTTCATTTTCGAAAATTTGCTCCACAATATTCTCACCGTCTGCAAGTAGTGAAGTGGCCATATACAGAATGTTGCAGGCGGCATCAGTGGCGGGAACCAGCAGGTCGGCCCGGCCGTCGAAGATTTCGATCATTTTGGAGATAATGGCGTATAAAGCTTGGGTATCCATTTCTTCAAAAGCACGGCGGATCTCTGTACGCAATTCGGAGAAATCAAACAACAGATGATCCTGCTCCAGCGACTCTCCTTCGGCAAAAAACACAAACGACTGTGCTTTAACCGCAGCAGGAAGCGCTTTTCGCGCAGCGAGGTAGCTTTCCCGCAGCAAATAAGGATCCTCGACCGCAAAGCCGATCGCGCCGATGATCCTTACATTGAAGTAGTTATGGAGTATGGAGGCCATATGGGTCAATAGCATTTCAATCTCAGGCATCCATTGCCGTGAATCCGTCCCGTTGACGGGCAGGGTTACAGCAAAATTGCGCAAGTCCAGACTGGTCACATAACAAGGTCTTATGGAAGTAAGCGTATCTTTGGCCATTTGGACGGTACTTGAGCACAGAGCAACCATTTTATCGCCGCGGGGCGGGACACTGTCTGGTCCCAAAATACGGCAAGTGCAGACTAGATAAGCAGGTTCCTTGAGCTCAAGGTTTAAATCATCTCTCTGCAGAAGGTACTGGTTTTTATTTGCGAATAAGTTATTGAACAGGCGGATGAAAAATTTATCGCGTTGGGCTTGTAGATTGCCTCTATGAGCAAGCATGGGATAGCTGTCTAGGGTTTGAAAAGCCTCCAATTGGGAAATTGCTTTCCGAATGGAGGCATCAAGTGCCTCTGGTGTCAGTTCCAGCTTCACTAGATAATCTGTGGCTTGCACTTCAATCGCTCCACGTGCGTATTCGAATTCCTCGTAGCTTGTTAAGATGATAAACAGCGGAAGCCGGCCGTGTTTTTTGCGTACCGCATTGGCAACTTCTAAGCCGCTTTTAATTGGCATTTTTATATCGCTGATTACAATGTCAGGACGGAGGGTGTCAATCATTTCTTCCTCTTGAGCCCCGTTGTGTGCAATGCCGACAATTTCTATATTATATTGCTCCCACTTCAGCATGGACTGCAAGCCGATACAGACCAGCGCCTCGTCATCAGCGATTAACAACTTGATCAATTCCATCACATCCTTGCTTGGTATGCTACTCTATTCCTTTTGCAGGAACGGCAGAAGAATCTTCATCCGGGTATATTGGCCCGACTCACTCTCAATCGAAAGACCGTAATTATCCCCAAATGCCAGGCGCAAACGTTCATTTACGCTGCGGAGTCCAATATTCTCGGGCATTTCTTTGCTTCCGTCACCTGGATTCGACAGAATCGTGGAGATTTCTTCTTCCTTCATCCCTACACCGTTGTCTTCAATCGTAACTAGAATATCGGCGAATCCACTTTTGGCCACCTTAATGAGAATTTCTCCTCTGCCTTTGGGCTCAATGCCATGGAAGATGGCGTTCTCGACCAGGGGCTGGAGCGTGAATCGTGGAATTAGGCCGGTTAGCAGTTCCTCGTTGTCAATCTCCTTTACCATAGAGACCGTACTGCCATAGCGGTATTTCTGAATCAGAAAATAATCATCCAGCAGGCTCAGCTCATCCTTCAGCGGCATCAGTCTACGGTTGTCTTTGGCGATGCTGCGCAGCAGTCTAGATAGTGAAGTGGTCATTTCTGCGATGCCGGTAGCATTCTGAATTGTAGCCATCCATTTGATCGAATTCAGTGTGTTGTACAGGAAATGGGGATTGATCTGACTCTGCAGCATCCGGTATTCCAGCTCCTGTTTCTGTTTCTCGTCAGCGAGCCGGCTGTCCATAAGCGCTACGATATCTTGGGACAGGCGGTTAATACCCCGTCCGACATCGCCAAGCTCGCTGTTCCATTCGATATTGCGGTCCAGCAGGAAATTGCCCTGGGCGATCTTATCAATCCGCTTCTTCAGTTTTTCCACCGGAAGACTGATGGTACGGGTCAGATACAGCGTAATGATAGCGCTTAAGACAATAACCAGGAGACAGACGCCGAGCATAACCAGAATCCATATATTTGTCTTGGGAGCGAACAGGTCATTGGATAAAGTCTGTGACAGAATGACTCCGCTGCGTACGGGATAAGATACCACGATATGGCTCTCTTTCTCGTCCGCCAGCTTGACCATGGACAGCTCGGTTTGCGGACCGACAGGTTTATCATTGGTATAGGCCACCGGTTCATACGGCTCTGCAATGGCGATGACCTGATCGCCGATGAGCTGATAATGATGATTGCCGAGCGTCAGCAGCAGCCGGGAATTCTTCGGCAGGGAGTACCCTTTCAGCTTGTCGGTAATAACAGTTGTATTCGCTAACAGGTACACCGTTCCAACCCGGGAAGCTCCTTTGCCGTAAATAGGAAAAACAAAAGGAATTCCGTTCGTGTTGGAGAGCGGGTCCTTGATCACCCGGTCCCATTTCTCCTCGGCATCATTGCTAAGGCCGGTAATTTGACCGATATTGTGTATGGTAAGCGGAACAGAGGTGCCGGTTTTATCCACCTGCAGAAACTTGCCGTTGCTATCCGTAACAATCAGACGGCGGGCATAGCTGTTGGAGCGGTTGTTCAGGAAGTCCTGCTGCATCGAGTTGAATACATTAACTGCTTCCTTAGAGCTAGCCTTAGGTGAGCTGAAGTAGTCTGTGATCAGGGTATTAGTAGAAGAGTTAGTGCTGCAGGTCATCGCCAGGGATGACAGATCAATCAAATCCTGTTCAATAATATGAGATACCAGCTGCAGATTGAACTCGGTCGCCTGGATGGTTGTTTTACGCTGATAATAAGTAATTAATTCATAGCTGAAAAAAGAAAGCAGCGACGCTATCAGCAGTGCGAATACGGCCATGAGCAGAATAATGCGACTTTTAATGGTGGATTTTCTTACCGTATTTAACACTCCTCTACAAAATGTGAAAACATATAAAGCGTTTTCATATACCATAGCATATTCCTGCGTTCCGATACAGGGGGAGGTACATAAGCTGAATATTTTACATGTTTTAGATAGAAAATTACAGGTTTGAACCCGAGCAGGGAAGAAGAGCACAGAAAAGTGAATGAACTTTGTTTGATAATGCATGCCATTCTTGCGGAAAAAGCTATAAACTTTGAACTAAGCTCAGAAGAGCCGATCGTAGTTACACAATCAGAAGAAAAGGGGATATTTAAATGAAACTGAAAAGATTCTATGGCATAACCCTCGCCACAGTATTCTCCATGAGTCTGCTGGCTGGATGTTCTGGTAATAACAACAACGAAGGTGCTGCTGCAACGACAGCTCCAGCAACGGGGAATTCTGCAAACGCTTCCGCTGAACCGAGCCAGGAGCCTGTGACTTTGAAATGGGCCTTGTGGGATTGGGAAGCTACCGCTTACTACAAGCCACTGATCGATGCCTACAAAGCTGAGCATCCGAATGTAACGATCGAATATGTCGATCTGGGGTCGACGGACTATATGACCATGTTAAGCACACAACTGTCCGGTGGCGCAGATCTGGACGTACTTACAATTAAAGATATTCCGGGCTACTCGAACCTTGTGAAACAGAATCACCTGGAGCCGCTTAAAAGCTTTATGAGTGGCAACGCTATTGATCCTTCGGTATATGGAGGTACTGTAGAACAAATCGAAGTGAACGATGAGGTGTATGCGCTTCCTTTTCGCAGCGATTTCTGGATTCTCTACTACAATAAAGATTTGTTCGACAAAGCAGGAGTGGAATATCCAAGCAATGATATGACATTCGAGCAATATGATGAGTTGGCCAGAAAAATGACTTCTGGCAGCGGTTCTGAAAAAGTGTACGGAGCTCACTACCATACTTGGCGTAGTGCGGTTCAACTGTTCGGTATTCTGGACGGCAAGAACACTGTTGTTGACGGAAACTACGATTTCTTGAAGCCAACCTATGAGCGGATCCTGAAAGAACAGGAAGACGGCATCGTAATGGATTACGCCACACTGAAGACTTCAAGCACGCACTATTCTGGCGTATTCTACAATAATTCCGTTGCTACTATGAACATGGGCAGCTGGTTTATCGCTACACAGATTGAGAAAGTGAAGAGCGGCGAGTCCCAATCGGCTAACTGGGGCATTGCGAAATACCCTCATCCGGATGGTGTGGAAGCCGGTACAACCCTGGGTACAATTACTTCTCTGGCTGTAAATCAGAAATCCAAACATAAAGAAGCAGCACTTGATTTCATGAAATTCGTGACTGGTGAAGAAGGCGCTAAAGTTATTGCTTCCACCGGAACCATTCCAGCGATTAAGAATGATGAAGTTATCAATTCCATTACTTCCATCGAGGGCTTCCCTGCGGATGAGAACAGCAAAGCGGCACTGACTACTGTTAAGACTTATCTGGAAATGCCTATGCATGAAAAGAGCGCGGACATCGAAGTTATTTTGAATGAAGCGCATGACAATATTATGACTAAAAATGCTTCGATTGACGAAGGTTTGGATGATATGAATGCTCGCGTACAGCAGCTCTTGAATAATTAACCTTAAGAGAGCCGGTTCTAAGGGCGGGTGAAAGCCCGCCTTTTATATTAAAGCGTATAGATTTGTGGGGAAGTTTTAGAAGGTTTGGAGGAGAAAGAATGCAGAACGAAACCATATTGGGTACAAAAAAGATCCCTAAACGTCATTTGTCAAAAGGTGTCCGGGAAAACCTGGTAGCTTACAGCTTCATTGCGCCGAACTTTATCGGATTTGCCCTGTTTACACTGGTACCTATGTTCTTTGCCTTTATCCTTGCTTTTGTGAAATGGGACGGGGCCAATCCAATGAAGTTTATCGGGCTGGACAATTTCACCCGGTTGATCAGAGATACAACATTTCACAAAGCATTATGGAATACCATTGTTTACACTATTGGCGTAGTACCGTTTACCATGATTGTCGCGCTGGCGCTGGCGATCCTGCTTAATCAGAAGATAATGGCCCGCAATTTCATGAGAACCGTATTCTTTTTCCCTTATGTAGCATCCCTGGTAGCCGTTGCTGCCGTATGGAACTTTATCTTCAGTCCTACGATGGGTCCGATCAACAATATCCTGCATACCCTTACCGGTATCCCGCTGGAGGATCTTCCCCGCTGGGCGGCGGATAAACACTGGGCGATGTTCACAGTAATACTGTTCACAGTGTGGAAAAACATGGGTTATTACATGGTTATTTACTTGGCAGGTCTGCAGGGCATCAACCCTGAATTGTATGAGGCTGCTGAACTTGATGGTGCGGGCGCGTGGAGAAGATTCCGCAATGTGACGGTCCCTCAACTGGCGCCTACCTCTTTCTTTGTTCTGATGATTCTAGTCATCAATTCGTTCAAAGTCTACGATATCTTTATCAACCTATTTGCCGGCGCCGATAACCAGTTGAATGATTCTACAAGGGTTATGGTGTATCAAATCTACAATACGGCGTTCCGCTCGCTTGATTACGGATATGCCAGCGCCATGGCCATTGTATTGTTTCTGCTGGTACTTGGCATCACCATCGTCCAGTTCCGCGGCGAGAAGAAATACGGACAATAGGAGGATTCAAAAGATATGGTTGGTAAAAGTAAAGGACTTAGAATCAGCCTTATGGTTCTTGTGTATATTTTGTTGTTTGCGACAGTACTGGCGATGCTGGTTCCGTATATATGGATGTTGTCTTCTTCACTCAAGATGAACAAAGATGTGTTTTCCTTCCCAATGCAGTGGATTCCACAGAATCCGCGCTGGGAGAATTTCGCGGATATCTGGACACGCATTCCGCTGGGCCGTTTTATTTACAATACGGCGAAATTATCGATTATCGTAACGATTCTACAACTACTGACTTCCAGCTTTGCTGCGTATGCGTTTTCCAAACTGCATTTCCGGGGGAAAAACATTCTATTCCTTGGATATATTGCAACAATTGCGATCCCTTGGCAGGCTTACATGGTGCCGCAATTTATCCTGATGCGTTACATGGGGCTTAACAACACGCATTTGGCAATCATACTGCTGCAGGCATTCTCGGCATTTGGAGTATTTCTGATGCGCCAGTTCTATCAAGGTGTTCCGGATGAATTATGCGAGGCTGCCCGTATTGACGGCTTGAGCGAATATGGAATTTGGGCGCGAATCATGCTGCCGTTGTCCAAGCCAGCATTGTCTACATTGACGATCTTCACCTTTGTCGCCACCTGGAATGACTTCCTGGGGCCAATGATTTATCTGACGGATACGAAACTCAAGACCATCCAAATTGGACTAAGAATGTTCATCTCGCAATATTCCGCCGAATATGGCCTGATTATGGCCGCAAGTGTGGTTTCCATTATTCCGGTTGTAATTGTTTTTCTGGCTCTGCAAAAGTACTTTGTACAAGGTGTTGCAGCATCGGGCATTAAGGGCTAGAACCGTATTTCACCTGGCAGTTGCATTTTTCATAGGCTGCCAGGTTTTTTTATAAGTCAAAGGGGTCTGTAAAAATCTAGTGATTATTCGTTTAACAACGAAATGAATACGCTTTCTTTTATTGATTTACAATCAAAGGAGGAGAAGAGAATGAACAGAATGCACTTTCGTAAAAGGTTTTTCTCAATAACGATGACTACTGCGCTCGTAGTTGGGATGTTTCCGGCATTCACTCTGTCTGCAGCCTCTGCTGCTACCGTAAATTCTATCTACGCTGCCGCCCATATGGGGGCGACAACAATTGCAGATACTACTCTGCCATCCAGCATTGATATCGGAGGCCAGAGCACAGCAGTGAACTGGAATATTGGTGCAGATACCTTTGCCGTGCCATACGATGCCGTGACCGTCAGCGGTACAGCGAACGGGGGGCCGGTCGTTGCCAGTGTGGAAGTTATTCCGCCCGCAAGTAATCCGTTGGTTTACTTTGTGGATAGCGGCAGAGGGGGCGATTCCGTAGGCAACGGGCCTACTTCCTCGCCGCTGTACGAAGCGGTTCGCACGCTGAGCGGCAGCGATTTGCTCAACCAGTCCCCCGACCAGAAGTATATCAGCGGTACGGCGGACTGGGGATTTGATGATTCCGTAAACAAGGTTAAGAATTCCAAAGACGGGGGACTTACCGATCCAGCTACTGATCCGTCCCTATGGACTGTCGGACTTCGTGCCGACCCTGCCAGCAATCATATCGTGTATAAATTAAAAGCGCTTGAAGCTGGAACCTATACGCTCAGCAGCGGTTTCCATGATTGGTATGGCAGCCGCTCCCGTGTAATACGTCCTCAGATCGAGTATAAGGATGCTAGCGGGGCAACCAAGACGATCTTGTTTGACCAGTTCAACACTAATGTGACTAAGCTAATTTCAGGCGAATTCACCATTCCTGGAGACATTGACGTTAGTAGTCCAATGACGTTGACTTACGCCTATGTTGCTGACGAAAAACCTATTTTGAGCTGGTTCGCCGTTGCCAAGGGCGGAATCAAGAAACAGATCGAAGAAGCTACACAGAGCGCAGCTTCTATGGTCAAGGTTCTGCTTGACGGCAACGATATCCAAGCTGACAATGTCAACGGCCTCACATTTAAGGGATTTGGCGTACTAAGCGCTAACAGCACCAGTGCGCTTTTGCTGGACTATAAGTCAGAGCATCCAGAGGCTTATGCAGAAATGCTACAGATCTTGTTCGGTGGAGAACATCCGCTCATGACGCATGTGAAAATCGAGATGGGCAATGACCGCAATAACTCCACGGGACCTGACCCGGCGACTATGCGTACGGCCGATGAAGAGGCAAATGTTACCCGGCATCCCGGCTTCCAGCTTGCCGCAGATGCCAAGGCAGTGAACCCTGATCTTAAAGTGAGCATCCTGCGATGGAGTGCTCCGGCCTGGGCAAATAACAACGACAAAATCTATACCTGGTACAAAAAAACCATTCTGGCCGCTTATCGTGAATACGGTTATATGGCCGATTACGTTAATCCTTATATCAACGAGCACGCTCCAGATTTGGCGTGGACCAAACAGTACGCTGAGAGAGTCAAGACTGACAGCGAAGGCTTCAACAGCGCCGAAGAGCGGGAACTGTACAACCGGATCAAGTCTGTGATTTCCGATGAAGTCGGGATTGGCAGCTTCGGTGCCAGTATGGTGAGTGATCCTTCTCTGCGGGAAGCTGTGCCGATTGCTGGATACCACTACAACACGGACGACGACAGCGCAGGCAATTTCAAAAAACTCGCAGAACAATATGATATTGAGGTCTGGAACAGTGAGGCGCAGTCTACCTTCAGTAATTCCTCTTTCCGTCCTAACAACAATATGAAAGATCCTACAGTGGCAGGAACCGGCATTGGTGGTGTCGGCAGTCCGCTGGAGATGAGTAACACGATTATTAAAGGATTCGTTAACTCCCGCCGGACGCACTTTATTTACCAGCCAGCCATTGGCTCCTTCTATGAAGGCGGACAATATTCCTTCAAGGAATTGGTCAGCATGCGCGATCCGTGGTCAGGCTGGATTCATTATGATGCGGGTCTTGTTACTCTGCAGCATTATAGCTGGTTTGCGAATGTAGGCTGGGAGAACGAGGATAATACTGCTGGGATCTGGCGAGCGGTTCCTCAAGCCAGCTCCACAGGTGCGGCAGGCACCAATCCGGTCAGCGGCCGCAACGGTTCCCCTAGCTATATAACCCTTGCAGCACCTGATAAAAAAGATTTCTCGACGGTTATCGTGAACGACAGCGAGTATTCCAAAATCTACAAGCTGCAGACAGTCAATATGGCTTATACGGGTAATCCATCCATGGAAGTATGGGAAACCCGTGCTGCTGATGCAGGAGAAGCGTTCAACAGCAATTATATGCAGTATCTCGGTGATATCAGTGCTGATGGCAGCGGGGTGTATACCGTTAAAGTTAAACCGTATTCGACCGTGACCGTGTCTACTTTGAAGAACAAGGACAAAGAAGAATATAAAACACCGCTGCCTGTAGAAGGCGAGCGTACCGTACTGGATACCGATACTACAGGAGCGGGACACAGTACTGGGGACAACATTCTGTACGCTGATGATTTTGACTATTCTAAGCAAACTGTCGTGAAGATTGGTGCAGGCGGCCAATATGAGGGTACCCAGAGCTATATTGAATCCCGCGGCGGTTCCCAAAGCGTTATCCCGCGTTATACCCATGACCGCAATGGGGCATTTGAGGCCTATCTTCCGGACGGGTCTGACAATTATGTCCTGCGGCAGCAGCTGGACACGGGAACCATGGGGCTTGGCGGCACATGGAACAGCGGAGATCCAGTAACGGCCATCGGCGACAACCGGTGGATGAACTACAAGGCCAGTGTTGATGTTTCGTTCGAAACAAACAATACTCAGGGCGGAGCCAATTATGCTGCGATAGGTGCCCGTTATCAAGGAGGTGGCAGTTCCCACTCCATAACCGGTACACCGTATGTGCTGAAATTCTGGTTCGACGGCGGCTGGCAGCTGCTGGTCAACAATAGCGCAGTTGCGACCGGAAATGCCGCGAACGGTTCCGGCGGCGTGAAGATCGACGGATTCGATACCGCATATGACGCATGGCATAATATTGCCGTTCAGGTTGCGGGCGATAAAGTGACCGCCTATCTGGATGGGGTGAAGCTGGCTTCCTATACCGATCCTACTCCTGAATTGTCCGGCCGGGTAGATCTGGCCAGCGGCTACTATCACGTCCGCTTCGATAATTTGAAGGTGGAGAAGGTTGAGGGCTACACGCCGTATTATTCAGAGCTTCTAGACAATCTTGAAATGTATGACCTGGCTGCTGCTCCGAACCCTAAATTGATATATACCGGGTCGTGGAGCCATATAAACGGAGCGGGCATGTACATTTACCAGCGTTCTCTTTCTACCAGCCAGGCTGTAGACGCTGCAATGGAATACACGTTTGAAGGTACCGGACTGGATATTCTAGGAGCGAATAACGGATCGGCGAAGCTTGAGGTAACGGTGGACGGAAAAGTTATTAATCTATCGGCTGATACATTAGCTTCCAAGGAGCTGTACCAGACGTACACACTCCGCGGGCTTAAATATGGCCAGCACCATGTGCAAATAAAGGTGGTAAGCGGCACCTTGGTTGTCGATGCGGTGGCGGTTGTTTCCGGGGAAGTAACCGGTACTGTAGATACTGCTGCTCTTCAGGCGGCGGTAACAGCCGCGAAAGAAATGAACAAACAGGATGAATATTCGGACAGAGACTGGCAGCTCTTCGTAGATGCACAGAGCGCTGCACAGGAAGCGCTGGATAATCCTATTTTATACAAATTGGATCAGGAAGGAGTTACTCAGCTTGAAGCACGCCTGATCTCCGCCCAGAACCAGTTGACTACGGGAGATATACGGGAGCTTGTCGCTCCTCAGGATTTGGCTACTTATGCCGGAAAACTGCCGAATCTTCCAGACAAGGTGGAAGCCACTCGGGCAGACGGATCCAAATTGCTGGTATCCGTAAAGTGGAATGTAAATGCGGCCAGCTTCAATAATCCGTATGAACGGGTAGCTGTAACCGGCACTTATGGAAATCTGAAAACAACTTGTTATGTGGAAGTGGTGCCGGAGGGGCTCTTATACTTCCTCGATGCTGGTGTATCGGTGGACGGTATCACGCCGCCGTATACATTAATCAAGGATTTTGTAGGTGACAGCTTGCTTAATAACAAGGCGGATCAGCCTTCGACAGGCAATGGGGTATGGGGGCATACCAGTACTAAGTACCTCCTCAAGGGGCTTGGTGGTGCTGTAGTTCCTTCTGATAAAAGTCAGACAGGTGTTTATGGTTCGGATACAAAAAATAATCCACTTGTATACCTGCTCCCTTTGAACGCAGGCAAATATACGATTACGTCATTCCATCGGGACTGGTGGAACAACACCAACCGCACGATGGATATTACGCTCAGCTATATTGACGCTGAAGGGAAAGAAGTGACCAAACCGGTCCGAACCGGCCTCGTCGCAGGTCCTAATGGCGCTATGATTAACTATGACTTCACGCTTCCGGTGAGCGGTACTGTGAAATACTCAATAAACAATACGTATTCAGGCAATCAGGCTGCATTGATCAGCTATGTGGCTGTAGCTAGAGATAAAGCCAGCGTTGCTAATGAGCAGGCTGTAAATGAGGCTAAGAGTATCATAGAAGGTGCGGTATACAGCGTGCAGAAGGAAGCGGCAAACAGCGAAGAAGCTGTCCAGACTTGGCTGCTGCAGACGATAGGCGCTCTGCCCGGTCTCAATGATACTGGAGTTGCGATCGGTGAGATTACCTTGGCTTCCTTCCAAGAAGCAACCGATGAGACTAACGGCAGCTTCAGCTTTACGGTATCACTGAGTAAGGGAGAGGCTACAGCGGACAGTTCAGCGAGCGGAACAATCAAGCTGCCGGAGCCGGATACTGTTCAGCCTTTGATTACTCTGTTAGGTGATGCGACAGTGAATTTGCACATCGGTTCTGAATATACAGATGCAGGAGCGACTGCTTATGATGACAAGGATGGTGATATTACAGACCGTATAACTACAACAGTTAGCAGTGAAGTATACGGCTTGACTGCTCTCGATACGGCGAAAGCTGATATTTATACCTTCCATTATAATGTCAGCGATACTGCAGGCAATGCGGCTGCGGAAGTGACAAGAAAAGTAGTCGTTGCACTTGATCCGGATGTAATGAAGCCGGTGATTACACTGCTTGGTGAACCATCCATTCAACTGGAAAATGGCGCAAGCTATACGGATGCCGGAGCCACAGCGGTAGATGACCGTGACGGCGACATTACGGAGCACATTGTAGCAACGATTAGGAAGAATGAGGAGAATGTGCTGACACTGGACACTAAGGCGGCAGGCATCTACACCTATCATTATAATGTGAGTGATGCGGCGGGCAACGCGGCTATCGAAGTGACTAGAACCGTGACAGTGGGCGAAGCAGAGCAACCTCCGGTAGTGACACCAACACCAACACCAACACCAACACCAACACCAACGCCGGAACCGGAGCCAACAACAGCACCAACATCTCCGCCGGCGCCAACGGAAGCACCAGTGTGGACGGCAGCACCAACGCCAGCAGTCACCCCGTCCCCGGCGCCAACACCGCTGCCGCAGGCCGAAAAGGTTCTTGATCGAAAGGATTTCACGGCACCGGTTGGAGGAGTAATAACGGTTCAGCTTACTGAAGCTACAGAATCCATACTGCTTCCAGCAGGACTATCAGGAATCATCGGAGAGAACACTCTACGTCTGGCTTGGAGTAAGGTTGCTATCGATCTGACCCCAGAAGTGCTGAAGAGCATTCAAGAAAAAGCTATTGGAGGTCAAACGGAGGGGGCGCGAATTAAGCTCTCAGCAGTGAAGGTATCCAGAGATGCTGTGGAACAGTTAATCAATAATCGGGCTGCTAATGGTTCCGTACATTTATCTGCGGCAAGTGATGTGATCAACTTCAGCTTGGAGGTTGTTGCTGCGAACGGCACTGCTGTAACGGTAACTGCTTTTGATAAACCGTTGACACTTACGTTCAACGTAGATCCGGATGCCAATATAAGCTTGCTAGGCAGCTACTATATTTCTGCAAATGGTGCGCTTGATTTCATGGGCGGAACGTTGACTAATGGTAAGTGGACTGCTGAAATACGGCATTTCAGCCAGTATGCGGTCCTGGAATACGATAAGCTGTTCACGGATGTCAGCAGTGACAGCTGGGCCACTAATGTGATTAAGACCATGGCCGCGAAGCATATTATCGAAGGCATTTCCAGTACGGAATTTAATCCGCAAGGGGATGTAACTAGGGCACAATTCGCTGCTATGATTGCACGCGCGCTTGGGCTTAAGGCAGGAAGCCATGCAACATTTGGTGATGTGGATTCCAAGGCCTGGTATGCCGAGACCGTTGCAGCTGTTAGCGGAGCTGGCATCGTGCTCGGACGAAGTGCAGATTCGTTCGCACCGGATCAGAGCATTACCCGCGAGGAAATGGCTGTGATGATCGTTCGTGCTTATGAATATTTGCAGGGAAGCAAGACCAATGAACCTGCTGTAGGATCGTTCAGTGATTATTCCCGGATTCACGACTGGGCGAAGAGCGCAGCAAACATCGCCGAACAGGCGGGACTGATCAAGGGACGCGGCAATAAGCAATTCGCGCCACAAGAGACGATGACCCGTGCCGAAGGTGCACAAGTTATCTCCAATCTGCTGGGATATTTGTAAGTAGCATTTCAAAGAACCTGGCAGGCTGCATTAAGCGGGCTGCCAGGTTCTTTATAGAGTTGGAGAGGCAGGAGAGTGCTTAGGAAAACAGTGGCCGGAAGTCCAACTATTCGCCGCAGTTGCGATTGCATCTTTTTTGAAAAAACCTTGAATTTGGGTTTTAGAGCTCAGCTCTTTTACCATATTTGCCAGGTGGAATGCCCGTGATGTTCTTGAAGGTACGGATGAAATTGGCATAATCGTTAAAGCCGGACAGATAGCAGGTATCGGATACGGAGTTCCCGGCGGACAAGAGCTGTTTGGATAACGCAATTTTTTTGAGCAAGACGTAACGGTAGATGGTTCCGCCTGTCTGCTGTTTGAACAGATGGCTGAGATAATATTTATCGATGTTCAGTTCTCCAGCGATTTGCTCCAGTGACAGATTTTGATGCAAATGGTTGTCGATATAGCTCATGGCTGATTGAATATGTGAGGAAATAATGCTGGGCACGGTGGATCGGGTACGGCTGTACAGCTCATTGATGAGGACGAGGATCTGAACCAGGTAGGTCAGAGCCAGAACTTCGCTCCCGTACTGCTTATTCTCTAATGTCTCAATCAGGCGGGAAGCAAGGGCTGTATACTCTGCAATCAGCGGTTCATCCATTTGCGCGAGATTATGCTCTCCGGGCTGGCGGTTCTGGAAACAAGCGAGCAGATTTGTAGATGCGGTACAGAAGGGATAGACAAGTGGAGCTTTGAAATGGATTGTCAATCGTTCATAGGGCTCCGGAGATAAATTGATGATTTTATGAATCTCGTGATTGTTGAACAACAGAACATTGCCCCGCTGCAGGGGATAGCTGAACTGATCTACAAAACCGTTCACCTTGCCGCCCAAGAACAGGAAAATTTCATAGTGATCATGGATGTGAAAATCCCTGGTAGGTGAGATGGGCGAGTTTCCGATACCTGCCAGAATATCTCCATCGAACGGCTCATAATACTGGGCATGCTTCATTGGAATTGCCCCTTTCAGATTGATCACAATATACGCAATAAAACATCATTATTCGCAAAGACATTGCAATAATACAACACTAAACTATAGTAGAAGATTACGCAATATAACAAGATTCAGGCGGTAGGCAAGAGAAATAGCTGTAGCTGATTAGACGCAATTGAAAGGGTGGAATTGTGCATGAATGGGAAGGAACAGCGTAAATACTGGCTGGATACAATGCTGCTGATCGGGGGGCCTGTGCTGAATGCTTTGGCTGAGCGGAAATTAAAGGAACAGCTGCCTACAGAGTTTCATAGGGATCGGAGCCAGTTTGCCCATTTGGAGGCTTTTGCGAGATTGGCTTGCGGAATGGCCCCTTGGCTTGAACTAGAGGGACTTGAGGGTGCGGAAGAACAGCTTAGAGCACGTTATGCAGGGCTAATGCTGGAAGCCATTGATGCCGCTGTTGATCCGAATTCACCTGATTATATGGAATTCAAGACCGAAGGCCAACCGCTGGTTGATGCGGCATTCCTGGCACACGCGCTGGTTCGTGCACCAAAGCAGCTTGCCGCCAAGCTGAGTGCGCGGGTCAAAGGGAACTTAATAACAGCGTTGAAGCAGACACGCCGGACAGCGCCAAGCGGAAGCAACTGGCTGCTGTTCAGTGCAATGGTGGAAGCCGCTTTGTATATACTCGGCGATCCTGAATATGACCGGATGCGCGTTGGTTATGCGGTCCATATGTTCATGGATTGGTATAAGGGCGACGGAGTTTACGGGGATGGCAAGGACTTTCACTGGGATTATTACAACAGCTTTGTTATTCAGCCGATGCTGGTGGATGTGGTAGCACTTTTTGAACAGGAGTCGGAGCAATATTCGGCATTGAAACCGCTGATTCTGGAACGGGCACAGCGATACGCTACTGTTCTCGAACGGATCATTGCACCGGATGGAACCTATCCCTTTATCGGGCGTTCGATCGTTTACCGTTTTGGGGCGTTTCAACTGCTGTCGCAGGCGGCGCTGCAGCATTTTTTGGAGGAAGCATTGCCTCCTGCACAGGTACGCTGCGCTTTGACAGCTGTGATTACGCGAATTATGGAATATCCGGATACGCTGGATGAGTCCGGATGGCTACGTCCGGGGGTATACGGTTATCAGCCGGAGCTTGCGGAGAGCTATATCAATACAGGCAGTCTTTATTTATGCGCCTCCGTATTCCTCCCGCTGGGGCTGCTCCCTTCCGATCCTTTCTGGTCAGGGGAAGAGATGAAATGGACTTCATTAAAAATTACAGCCGGTGAGGATGTTATGAGAGATCATGCCTTGGAATAAAAAGTATTCAGCCATATTAGTGAAGAATAAGATGCTTCGCGGATCTGACTGATCTATAAGGAGGAAAAAAGGCATGAATAAACAGATGCTTTTGGAAATAGTGCATAAAATGAAGCCAGTCGATCTGAGCTTGTATTATCCAAAGGGGGATGCGGTTGCTTTTTGGAAACGGGCGTTATCATCGGGAGTACTACAGGCAGATATCAGCGAGATCCGCGCGGAGGCGGTAAGGCTGGACGGGCAGTCTACACCTGAACTGTCGTATACGTTATTTTCCATTTATTCGCGTACGGGTTCGAGGCTGGAATATGAACGGGTCTATTTTGAACGGAGAAGAAGGCTGAATACTTATGTATTTCTGGCTTTGCTGGAGCCGGATCATCCGGAAGTACTGGAGAAGCTGGAGGACATCCTCTGGGCTATATGCGATGAGTACACCTGGTGTCTTCCGGCCCACCTCCCAGCGGATCATAATGCAGCTGATATCAACCGGTATATTGATCTGTTTTCTTCCGAGACCGGATTTACTTTAAGTGAAGTTTTACTTTTGCTCGGGGAACGACTTTCGCAGCTTCTGAGATCCCGAATCCACCATGAAGTAGAGCGGAGACTGTTTCGTCCATTTCTTGAAAATGGCCCTTATGATTGGGAGACAGTGCGGCATAATTGGGCAGCGGTCTGTGCGGGATCAATCGGGGCTGCTGCCTTGCTGTCTGTGGAGGACCCGGCCATGCTTGCGGATATTCTGCTGAGGACAGAGCGCGCCATGTTGTATTACCTGGAAGGGTTCGGTGAGGATGGTGCCTGTCTGGAAGGCCTTGGGTACTGGAATTATGGGTTTGGTTATTTCACTTATTATAGCGATCTGCTCTGTTCCAGAAGCGCAGGCAGACTGGACTGGTTCAACCAAGAGAAGGTAGCGCAAATCGCGCGCTTCCAACAAAAATGTTTCATTGACGGAATTCATGTAGCCAATTTCTCTGATTCAGTGCCTCAGGTGCTAGTACATATGGGATTGTCCCATTATCTGGCGGAAGTCTGTACGGATGTCGAACGCCCCCCATCCGCTTTGCGTGCTCCTTACACTGAAGATCATTGCAGCCGCTTTGCACCGGCTTTCCGCAATCTGATCTGGACCAGGGCTGGCAAGGAGGACGAAGCTTGGCGAGCCGCCAGCTATTTTCTCCCTGATGCCGCTTGGCTTGTCTCGCGTCATGTGTCGGAGGCGGGTTCATTCGGGTTCGCCACTAAGGGCGGGCACAATGCTGAACCGCATAACCATAATGATCTGGGACATTTCATTCTGAGCGGCCGGGGAGAAATCTATGCATCCGATCTTGGGAGCGGAGAGTATACTGCTGATTATTTTGGGGCTGGCCGTTACCAGTATGACTGCAATGGATCGCAGGGTCATTCGCTGCCGATCATTGATGGCCAGTATCAGCTGGCCGGTCGGGAGTTCAGCTCCACAGTGCTGCATGCATCGGCGGCGGAGGAGAATGATGAGCTGACACTGGATCTGACACAGGCTTATCAGGTAATAGGACTACAGTCCTTAATCCGTTCGTTCGTCTGGCATAAAGAGGAACGTCCTCGGCTGGAGCTGACAGATACTTACCGGTATGCGGGAATTCCGGCGAGCTGGACGGAGCGGTTTGTCACCTGGCGTGAGCCTGAGCTCCTTCACCCGGGCACCTTGCTGCTGCCGGGGACTATGACTCGCGGCGTTGAAGTAACTTACGATTCACTGAAAGTTGAGCCGGAGATTACTGTGCATGTGTACCGGGATCATTTTGGCATGGAGAAGCTCTGGTATAGTATGGACTTCCATGTGCTTCAGCTTGGCGCGGTGGGCAACCTGGTATTCACTTTTCAATTTCTATAAAAGATGCGCCTGGGCTTATAAAAAGTCCTCTATCAGAGGGTAGAGGCTAATTCGAATAAAGGCGGGATTTAGATGAGTAGATTAGTAAAGCAAGCTTGGGTAGACGAGGCTTGGGGCAAAGCCTTGGAGAAGACTAGAACGAACAGCCGGAGAATCGGTGCAGAATTCCCCCATGCCAGTCAAGGCGGCAAATACGTGCTTGAAGCACCAAACTGGTGGACGGCCAGCTTTTGGCCGGGAATGCTCTGGCAGCTCTATGCTGAGAGTGGTGATGAGGATTTGAAAGCGGTTGCTGAGCAGTGTGAGGAACGGCTTGACGAGGTGCTGGATGGTTATGTGAAGCTGGACCATGATCTAGGCTTTATGTGGCTGTTGACCAGTGTTGCGAACTACAAGCTCACGGGCAGAGAGGCATCACGAGTCCGGGCGTTGAAGGCAGCTAACTATCTGGCGGCCCGCTTCAATCTGAAAGGAAGCTACATCCGGGCCTGGAATCCATGGAGTGAAGGCGAGGATAACAGTGGGGTAGCCATTATCGATTGCTGCATGAATACCAGCCTGCTCTTCTGGGCTTCCGAAGTAACAGGGGATCCACGTTATCGACATATCGCTGAGGCGCATATGGATACGGTGCTGGAGCATTTCATCCGGCCGGATGGTTCGGTTTATCACATCGTCAACTTCAACCCGGAATCGGGCGAAGTGGTTGAGAAGCTTGGCGGGCAAGGTTATGCGCCTGAGTCGGCTTGGTCGCGCGGGGCGGCCTGGGCACTCTACGGACTGTCATTAGCCTATCATCATACGGGCAAGCAGAGTTATCTCAATACAGCCAAGCAGGTTGCGCATTTTTTCTTGACCCGTCTGCCCGAAGATCATGTTCCACATTGGGATTTTCGTGCTCCCGGTGAAGTTGGGGAGATTCGGGATAGCTCTGCTGGTGCCTGTGCAGCGAGTGGCTTGCTGTTGTTAGCTAGCCAAGTAGATGACTCGGAGGCGCATGTATATCAGAACGGGGCTATAAGAATTACAGAATCCCTTTATAGGAATTATGGAACTTGGGACAATGCAGAAGAAGAAGGATTGCTGCTTCATGGTACGAGTAACTATCCTGAGAATCGGAATATAGATGTTCCGCTTATCTACGGAGATTTCTTCTATGTCGAAGCACTAGCCCGGCTAAAAGAAGCCGGACCGTTCTACTGGGAATAGGGGGCATATAATGCAGACTGAGAAGACATTTACGACTATTGCTAAAAATCCGCTAAAGACCCGGGAGGATCTGATCTCTGCTCTTGAACAGCTTACAGATCCGCTTCGACCGCTCTACAGCAGAGGTAGTGCACGGCTGGCAATCGGTAGAACAGGAGCGAGTTATCCGGCTGCAACTGCAGAAATGGAAGGTTTCTCCCGGGTATTATGGGGCTTAGTGCCCCTGCTCATAGGAGGGGGAGAAAGCGGGCTTTGGGATACTGTGCTGGATGGCATACGCCACGGCACGGATCCTGCCCATGAAGAATACTGGGGTGAAGTTCAAGATTATGACCAGCGTCTGGTAGAGATGGCGGTCTTCGGTTTCGCCTTAGCCGCCATTCCTGAACAGATCTGGTCACCACTTACCCAGAAGGAACAGGAGCAATTGTACAGTTGGCTGAATCAGATTAATTCCCATCCTTGCTATGACTGCAACTGGCTTTTCTTCAACGTGCTGGTTAATGTCGGATTCCGCAGAGTCGGCTGTCCCTACGACGCGGAGCAGCTGGAGAACAATCTGAAGCGAATGGATGATTTTTATCTGGGTGATGGCTGGTACAGTGATGGAATTAACGGGCATAGCGATTATTATGTTCCTTTTGCCATCCATTACTATGCGTTACTGTACGCGAAGCTGATGGAACAGGAGGACCCGGAACGTTCACAGGTGTTCAAAGAACGGGCCCGGCTTTTTGCCACCGAATTCTTGGGCTGGTTCGCTCCGGACGGATCTGCCCTTCCTTATGGAAGGAGCTTAACCTACCGCTTTGCCCAGTCTGCTTTCTGGGGTGCCCTCGTCTATGCAGGCGTTGAAGTATTCCCTGTAGGTGTGGTCAAAGGATTAGTACTGCGCAATTTGCGCTGGTGGTTCAGCCAGCCGATCTTTGATGCCGGAGGCGTTCTGACGATTGGTTATACCTACCCCAACTTGGTCATGGCGGAGAATTATAATGCTCCCGGTTCCCCCTACTGGGCGTTAAAGACATTCCTGCCATTGGCTCTCAGCGCGGAGCATCCATTCTGGAAGGAAGAAGAACTGCCGCTGCCGGATATTCCTGCAGTTATAGTCCAGAAGCCTGCGCATCTTGTCATTGTCCGCGAACCTGCTTCCGGCCATGTGGCTGCCTTCAACAGCGGTCATCTATATACGAATGAACATACCCACACGTCTGCCAAGTATGAGAAATTTGTATACTCAACAGGCTTCGGATTCAGTGTGCCCCGCTCCGAGTGGGGATTGTCTCAAGGGGCATTTGATTCCATGCTCGCTCTGAGTGAGAGCGGGGACAACTTGTATCGGGTCAGACGGCGGAATATGGAGACAACAATTGTGGACAATGTGCTGCACTCCGTCTGGAAGCCATGGACTAATGTGGAGGTTCGGACCTGGATCGTTGCTGGGCTGCCCTGGCATATTCGGATACATCGGATCGAGACCGGACAACCGTTGGACGCCGCAGAGGGCGGCTTCGCGCTTGGTCAGGAAGCGGGGGTGGAACAGCAGATCGGTCTTACAACCGCGGCAGTATCTACAGCATGGGGAATAAGCGGAGTCAAGGGGTTGATCGGCTACGAAAAGGCTGAGCTAATTTGGCCTAATGCCAACACAAACCTGCTTCATCCCCGGACTGTTTTGCCTACACTGACGACTTTCCTTGAGTCTGGAATCCACTGGCTGGCTTCGGCTGTATACGGTGATCCGTCCGGAGATTCTTGCGGCGGTATTATAGAACAATCACCTGAGTCTATTTTGAAGGTTACTTTTGATAAGGACATCATAAAGGTTTTTACGTCTAGTGAAGCGGAAGTTATTATCAAAAGAGAGTGAGAATTACCGCTAACAACATCGTGTTAAAAGACAAGTGAATGAGTAGAGTATGACTGATTTCTCGTATAAAAAATAAATTTCTGTGGTTGTACAATTTCCCCCGTACAGGCACTTCTAGGCGCACGCCCACATACAATAAGGATGACCATGAACCCGTAAGGCAAACAGATCGGTTTCATTGTACAAGTGCGGGAGGTGTCGCCAAGTTGCCTGGATTCTTAAGCACGATTGCGTTGCTGATCAAAGAACTGACGCTGCTGGTATCATACGTAAGGAATAATGCATTTCCACAACCGCTCTCGGAGCAGGAGGAAAGCCGATACTTAGGGATGATGGCTGAGGGAGATGCCAAGGCCCGCAATTTGTTGATTGAGCATAATTTGCGGCTCGTTGCCCATATAGTGAAAAAATTCGATAATACCGGAGAAGACATGGAGGATCTCATCTCCATCGGCACGATCGGCCTGATTAAAGCCATCGAGAGCTACCGTCCGAACAAAGGGACGAAACTGGCTACATTTGCGGCTCGTTGTATTGAAAATGAAATCCTAATGCACCTTAGATCCTTGAAGAAGACTCGTAAAGATGTATCTCTGCACGATCCAATTGGGACAGACAAGGAAGGTAATGAAATTACTCTCATCGATATCCTTGGCTCCGAAGCTGATGATGTCATTAAAGAAGTAGATCTGAAGATCGAGAAGAGTAAGATATATCGCAACCTAGATATTCTGGATGACCGGGAGAAAGAAGTTGTGGTGGGTAGGTTTGGGCTGGATACAGGTGGAGAAGAGAGGACACAGCGGGAGATTGCTAAGGAGTTGGGGATCTCGCGGAGTTATGTTTCGAGGATAGAGAAGAGGGCGCTCATGAAGCTTTATCATGAGTTTTATAAGGCGAAGCGGTGAGACTGATGACAATTACACAGTAATAATCCATTAATAATAAAACTTGAAAGCGACTTGTCTACGGATGAGTCGTTTTTTGTGTGGATAGGGTTCGCCCTACTTATGATACGGTTCATCGCACCATCTGTAACGGCAAGTTATAGGGCCATCCCTTTCGGGATGGCCCTTCCTGTAAACATGGTTACTCAAGTACTCTGTCATTTATAATTGAACTTATTTTAATTATTAGTTTCTAGTAATCTGGATACAATAGTTGCAAACTCAGCTCTAGTAATATCTTTTTCAGGCTTAAATGTACTGTCTGCGTACCCTGTAATAATATTATTGGATGCGAGTGCGTCGATGGAATCATAATACCATGCATTTCTTGTAACATCTTTGAATGATGTGTTTCCAGTACCAGTTAGCTTAAAGGCTCGAGTGATTAGTGCCGCTAATTCACTACGGCTAATCTTCTCATCTGGACGGAAGCTTCCGTCGCTATATCCGTTCATCAAGCCTGATCCGGCTGCTGCACCGATAAACTTATTCGCCCAATGAGTTGAAGCTACATCTGTAAAGTTACTTTCATGTCCTTCAAGTCCCATGTGCGTTGCAATTACCTTGATGGCTTCCGCACGAGTCAAACCTGAATTTGGGCGGAATGTTCCATCGGAATATCCCGTCAATAATCCCTTAGCAATTAGTGCGTCAATGCTTGTTTTTGCCCAATGATTCATTGTATCTACAAAACTAACAACTTTCGGCTTATCTGCTGGTGTTATTGTTTCTGCAGGTGACGGTGTTTCTATAGGCGTTGTTATTGCTGGAGGTGTCACTGTACCTCCTCCAGTATTTGGATGGGTTGGTCCATTATCTGTGTTTGGATCAGGATTAGTAGAGTTTGAAACGTATTGAAGTGCTGGAGCAAATGTTGTAAGTAGTCTAGCTTGACTTTGTTGCTCAAGAGCGTAGCTCATGCCTAAAACTTTTGCATCGTCCCATGCTCTACCAACCAGTTGCATAGAGATAGAATATCCGCTGTCATTCGTTCCTACAGGAACAACTACCGTAGGTAGTCCCATAGTAGAGGTTAATACGCCTGTGTTACGGTCTGAACTTAATTGAGAAGCTGCTGCGTCATTGTTATATACGTCGCTAATAAAACCTGCATAAACAACAGCATCAACACCATTCGCGTCCATCCATCCTTTGATAACTTCCTTATAGTCAGTTCTATACTTAATGTAATCTTGTACAGCCTGTTCAGTCATACGAGTTGGGGTACTATATCCTCTTTGGTTATAGATAAGCACTTTATCTGAAGCTAGTACACTTGCTCCATCAATATAAGGGAAGTCCTTATGCAACTCAATATAACGTGCCCAACCTTCAGTAGATCCATTAATACCTGAAGGACGACTAGGGCCTGATGGTACAGCTGACATTTCAACCATAGTCGCACCCGCTGCTTGAAGCTCTGAGAACTTATCCATCACTGCCTGTCCAGTATCATCATCAGCATATGCAGATACAAAGGATGCAGGAATGTATCCAATTTTCTTTCCTTTCAATGCATTAGCATCCAGAGATTCCTTCCAATCCACTGGACGCTTATGATCTGCATCAGCAGTGACTGTGAAAATATCCTGTGGGTCCGTACCCGTTGTAGCATTCAATATAATGGCTAGGTCAGTTACTGTTTTGGCAATGGGACCTGCATAATCTTGTCCCCAAGTGAGTGGCAGTACACCTGTAGTACTTGCCATACCGTCTGTACCCCGGAAGCTTTTTAAGCTAGCGCCTGTAGTTGGTGCATATAGAGATACCCCTGTTTGCGATCCCATTGCTGCTGCTGCAAAATCAGCTGCAACAGATACTGCAGACCCGCCGCTTGAGCCAAAAGATGTTTTCGATGGATAGAGTGCATTCCATGTTTGCTGCCAACCGCTTTCACTAAAGCTTCCGCTGTTAGCAAACTCAGAAGTGTTTACTTTACCAATAATTACAGCTCCAGCTTCCCGCAGTTGTTTCACTTGGAATGCATCAGAATCAGGCTGCCAGCCTTCAAGAGCTTTACTGCCACCGGTAGTAGGCATATCCTTTGTATCATAAATATCTTTTATCGCAATTGGAATACCCAATAAATCACCTTTTACACCTTGGGCACGGGCATCGTCAGCAGCTTTTGCTTGGTTAAGCGCAGTTTCAGATACATGCAGGAATGCATGGAATCCCAATTGTCCCTCATCGTATACCTTGATTCTATCTAAATAGGCTTGAGTAATTTGTACAGAAGTAGTTTTACCATTAATCATATCCTGCTGCATTTCTGCAATGGATTTATTCTTAACATCATACGGCGATGAAGTTACTAATTCTTTAGGTGCAGGAGCATTTGGAATAACCAGATGATCTCCAGTATCAAGTCCCTCTATAGCAGATATATCCCAGTTGCTAATCGAACGAATTTGTGCGTTTGTTAATCCTGTTACATCCAGCAGACTATTAAGTCCATCTAGCATAGCAACCAGATTTTTCAACCCTTCTTCACCAGCTTCTCCAACTTGCACATAATTTACTAGGGACTTCGACTCACCCGGCCTAATATTTAATGTGTTAATGAACCCATAGAAATTCGCTTCATTTCCATGCTCAGCTAAGGGTATTGTGAATGGGTCCTGTTGCTGATTACCTAGACCGGTTAATCCATTATCAAACGGCTTTGGAGATCCCACTGCAACGCCTAGCGGCTTATTGTTTTTGGCGCTACTATCTACAACAATCCATGAATCATCTGTAGTTACCTTTAGATCGCCTGAATAGGTTGCCTTAACTACTGAAGCATTTGTTGTTGTACCATATCCTAAAGAGCCACCGAATGATACATCAACTTTTATTGCCACATCATTTTTATTAGTGAAAGTATCAAAGAATCTCGTTCGATTATGAATAGTATCCACATACACCTCACGTGTTACAGTTACATTTCCTAGATTTACAGATTGAGCCGAAGTAAACTTATTAACGCCGTCATATTTCAAGTCAAACCCACGCATCATTTGACCATTCATCAGTGGAGCTGAAGGCGAGGACACTTTAACAAAGATATTGCCGAAACCTTGTACTTGTGTAGCACCAACTGTACGTAAACTTCCTGTGTCTAAGCTAGGAGCAAAGACATCGTGAATCTCCCATACTGTGCCACTTTCTGAAGTAACTCTAGTTAAAGCGTCAGCTGTTTGGAACGGAATTACACTCGTAGCAATAACAGATAACACAATTGAAGTAGCTATAAATTGCTTTTTACTCCAATTTTTTTTTGCTGGTGAATATTCAGATCGGGTGGAACCAGAATGCTCTCTTTTAGTTTCACGTAGACGTTTGAACTTATTCATGTGCGTAATCTCCTTTTCCTGTATGTATTTTATTATTTAATGTTAGGAAATATAACACTAGTATTTGTTTCAGTCAATGAATATTATGAATTTAATATATTTTAAGTTTGTAAAAAGAAAAAAACGGCTCTTTTAATTATTTAATGTAATGTATATGTAAACTATTGTGTTAAATATATTACATTTTATGATAGTTTTTGGAGAATCCATAGGATATTGAGTATCATCATCCGGCTGCATCACCAAAAACCTTGAATTTTACTTAACTTTATGTGAATTTGACGAAATGAAAAAGAAAGGAACAGCTAAAAATTAACGGAGAATATTATGTTTTTCATTTCATGAAAGTGGAAGATTCTATATCGGAGTATGGCATAAAGCAGAATCACTGATGATTCCAGATGCATAGCCGCAAGATCACTAATGGGCATCCTGAAAAGAGTGAAGTTTCTGCTGGGAAAGAAGCCATAAGAATAGCCAGATAGTGTATCTGGAATAAGTGGGATTTCATTGTGGAAACCATTTTAGCGGGTGGTAACGTTATAAGGCAGATGAGGATGCAAAGGAACAAGGCTTTGAAATTATTGTGTTTTATGTGGGACTAGCAGATGTTCGGCTAAATATTGAATGTATCGCTCTACGTGTGAAAAACGGTGGCTATCATATTGAAACCGAGGATATTGTTAGACGCAATTTAACAAGTATGAATAATCTGATATCTCACTCAGAGTTGATTGTTCAAGTAAAGTGTTATTTAAATGGATTACCAGGATGTACACAAGAAATCAATCGGAAACTACAAATTAAATATAATATGCAAAAGGAAACCAATTCGAATCAGAATCGATCGTAATTGGTTTATTTTTTGACATCACATCGTGTCCATAACCTCAAGAAATTCGCATAACACTGGGGAGGACATGGAGGATCTGATCTCCATTAGCACCATCGGCCTGATTAAAGCTTTTGAGAGCTATCGTCCAAACAAAGGAAGCAAACTAGCCACATTTGCAGCACGTTGTATTGAAAACGAAATCCTTATGCACCTGCGTTCGCTCAAGAAAACACGTAAAGACGTATCCCTGCATGATCCAATTGGGACGGACAAAGAAGGTAATGAAATTACACTTATCGATATCCTTGGCTCCGAAGCTGATGATGTCATTAAAGAAGTCGATCTGAAGATCGAAAAGAGTAAGATATATCGTAACCTTGATATTCTGGATGACCGGGAAAAAGAAGTTGTGGTTGGGCGGTTTGGATTGGATACAGGTGGAGAAGAGCGGACACAGCGGGAGATTGCCAAAGAGCTGGGGATCTCGCGGAGTTATGTTTCGAGGATAGAGAAGAGGGCGCTCATGAAGCTTTATCATGAGTTTTATAGGCTAAGCGGTAAACTCATAATCACAAGGTAGTATCCGTTAACCGGCATACATAGAAAGCTTCAAGGACCATATTAGAATTTTTTAGAGAAGATATAGTTCAGCGAATTTTTTGTATTAAACCAACTCATAAAAATACATGAGAAAGGGAGAGGGCAAATTGTTAAGTGGTGCTCTGAAGAGTACATATATCCAGTCATCTTTTGCGATTATCCTGGGTATTGGGCATATTGCATTTTGGCTGTGAAGATATTTAGCTGTTGTTGCAATTAAAAAGAAAGGTACGGAAATCTTTAGTTAAATACAACACAAAAGCTTATTAAATATAACTAAATTTGAGTATCAAGCGAAATGAAAAACCACTTATGCTCGGAAATCCCAAGCTTGCTTAAGTGGTTAATCGTGCTTTTGAATCTTATAACAACCTTAAGTTGTCGGGTTCAATGCCCCTTGATACTCATCCATTAAATTGTCGATAATCTGCTGTACGGACAAAATCTCTTTAATCTCATGAACTCTGGACCCAGCAAAAACCAATCCGTTCTTAACATCTCCTCTAAGGGAAGTGAGCAGGGATTCCATTGTACAGAAGCGATGTGAACAAACCTTTAGACAATTATAGCATTTGACTATCTTTAATTTGGCATCATCACTGATCCGGTCCGTAAATTCATTCCGAATCGCTCTACCTTCTAGACCCACAGTAGACTTGATTAGGACAGTATCTCCTTGCTGAGCATCTACATACTTTTGCTTGAAGGCTAAGGGAGCATCACACTCAAGGCTAGCCACAAAACGGGTACCCATTTGAACACCAGATGCGCCGATCCGAAGGGCTTTTGCGATATCATCCCCTGTTAGAATTCCACCCGCAGCAATAACAGGAATCGAAACGGCCTCTAAGACTTCAGGAAGGATATCAAACATGGATCTGTCTGTACCTAAATGCCCTCCAGCTTCGAACCCTTCCACAACGACTGCGGAGGCACCAAGTCTTTCGGAAATTCGGGCTAATTTGGCGGATGAAACAATAGTTACGACAGGAGTACCATATTCTTTACCCCAAGCATAAATATCTCTAGAAATTCCGGCTCCGGAAATAATAAAGTCAACCTTTTCCTCCAAAGCAATCTTCATTTTTTCGGCAAAGTCCTTCACTGCGAATAGTACATTCACACCGATGTAGCCATTCCCTTTAGAGAGTTCTCTTGTTTTGCGAATATGCATTCTCAGCTCATCAGGAGTGATCCCTGTACCAGAGATGGTGCCGATCCCGCCTGCATTGGCTACAGCAGCGGCTAGTCCACTTAAGGATATGCCTACACCCATTCCACCTTGAATAACAGGAACTCTCGATTTAATATGTCCGAATTGGATTGTTGGAAGTTTCAATTACACACCTCTTTTGCAAGTTGTTGACATTATTAATACTCCTCTAGAGTAATAAGATATATCGTAACACAGCTAATTCTTTCCCGGATGTGACTGTAAACATGCTCAAACTATGTTAAATATCATGTCTTTCAACTGTTTTCTTTAAGTTGTTGATATCAAGTGAAAATTTAAGAAAACGAAGTGACTATTAAAAAAAGGACAATGAATAACAAAAAAAGAGCCATCCATCCGGTAAAACCTTCATACTTCTATCAACGCTTTTCTATCAAGAAAGTGGATTTTGACATCGTATCGTGTCCACAACCTCAAAAATTCGATAATGCCGGAGAAGACATGGAGGACTTAATCTCCATCGGAACCATTGGCTTGATTAAAGCCATCGAGAGCTATCGTCCGAACAAAGGAACCAAACTGGCCACATTTGCAGCACGTTGTATTGAAAACGAAATCCTAATGCACCTTAGATCCTTAAAGAAAACGCGGAAAGACGTATCTCTACATGATCCAATTGGGACGGACAAAGAAGGTAATGAAATTACACTTATCGATATCCTTGGCTCCGAAGCTGATGATGTCATTAAAGAAGTCGATCTGAAGATCGAGAAGAGTAAGATATATCGTAACCTCGATATTCTGGATGACCGGGAAAAAGAAGTTGTCGTTGGGCGGTTTGGATTGGATACAGGTGGAGAAGAGAGGGCGCAGCGGGAGATTGCTAAGGAGTTGGGGATCTCGCGGAGTTATGTTTCGAGGATAGAAAAAAGGGCGCTGATGAAGCTGTATCATGAGTTTTATAAGGCTAAGCGGTAGGGTCTTAGATAATAACTAAATAATCACTATTGAGTGTTTTAGAAGCGACTTGCCAATAAGGGAGTTGCTTTTTTGTTAAGAAAAGTAAAGAGCAGTGAAAGTGATGATATTTCAATGTAGAGACGGACTAATGGGTTTAATAATCAAAGTTTAACAGTCGAACCGAAGGAGATATTAAAGCTCAAAAAGAATGGGGATTAGGCAACTTGTTGATGAGATCTCTAAGAGGATTGTTTAACATAAAAATGGACAGCATGTACTTGCTTTATCAATAATGTGGAATTAACTAGATATATATGTAAAAATAATTAATTTCTTTTATAATGTTCATTTGATGTAAGAGGTTCGCTTGAGAAGAAATTCAGAAGACCGGTAAGAACAAAGACCAAAAGTATTAATAAAGAATTTATTAGTATTGGAGTTCCCGGAAAAACAACACAAGTCCGGAGAATGAATCCGGATTGTGTCGATTATAAAGGGCTGGATGAATGGAAGCCGCTATAGCTGGTGGAAGACTCACGTATAATCAGCTGAGGCGGAATAATAATTCTGGTAGGTTCTGACTGATCGCCGTTGATTCGTTTGAGCAGCAGCTTGGCAGCCTCGCTTCCCCATTTATCCTGGAATACGGAAACGCTGCTTAGACCAGGCTTGGCAGTCTCCGTTTCCTGTACATTGTCAAAGCCAACGATGGCCATATGTTTCCCAGGCGTACGTCCTTGCAACTGCAGGCCGATCATGGCGCCCAGGGCAATGACATCATTGTTGCAAAAGCAGGCGGTTGGCGGATTGTTTAACTGCATCGCCTCTTGCACAGCGCGGGTGCCGCCGTCACGGTTGATCGGGCTTGTAATGATTAGAGCGGGATCGATCTCCAATCCAAATTGCTGCAGGGCTTGGCAGTAACCGGCAAAACGCTCCTTGTAGGATGTGTTTCCCTGAGGGCTGCCGCCCAGATAAGCGATGCGCCGGTGCCCTTGCTCGATGAGATGGCGCACGGCCATTTCGGCTCCCAGCCGATAATCCGTCCCGACATAGTCGGTATTCACGGTATCAACCTCACGTCCAATCAGCAGCGTGGGGATGTTTAGATTTTGCAATTTGGTGAACAGGGCGGGCGATGTAGAGGCGACAGGAGTCATAATAATGCCGCACACACGGTGCTCAAGCATTGTTTCCAGCACACGCTCCTGCTTTTCGGTTGATTCAAAGCTCATGCCCAGCAGCACATTGAACCGCTGTTCGTATAGAACATGCTCAATATGCGTCAATATATGTGGATAAAACGGATTTTCGATATCAGTGACAATAACGCCTATCGTTGAGGAACGCTGTAATCGAAAGCTGGCGGCTACGCGATCATATACATAGCCGAGCTTTTCCATGGAGTCCAGCACCTTTTTGTGTGTACTAGGTTTAATGGATTTGCTGCCGCGAACGACAAGAGAGGCGGTTGCTCTCGAAACGCCGGCATCATCGGCAACATCTTGTAGTGTAACTCTTTTTTCTCTAGAAACCACAAACTTTTCCTCCTCTCAACTACCTTCCAGTATATCATAATTCATTTGACAGAAAGGTTTAAAAAATAGTGTTGACAGGCTACTGTAGAGCTGATAACATAAATCAAAGTAAACTGATAGGAATTGTTTTAGGTTAAAATTAGATCGATCTAATTTATTTAGAAAAAGCATTTTCTGGGTGCATGAAAGGAGTGGATAGGATGGTCGGACAACTGGAGGGCAAACCTACGGAGCTTGTCGGTTCAGGCATAGAAATTCGTGATTTATTTAAATCATTTGGAGGTAGGGAGGTTTTGTCTGGTATTAATGTCAACATTACGGACGGGGATATTTTCGGACTTGTTGGGGTGAGCGGCGCGGGCAAGTCAACGCTTTTGCGCTGTATCAACGGTCTGGAGACCTTTGACCGCGGCAGCTTGCATGTCAACGGAGTTGAAATCCGCAGCATGCGGGGAGCAACACTACGCAAGTTTCGCAGCAATATCGGCATGATCTTTCAGCATTTCTCTCTGCTGGAGCGAAAAAATGTGTATGACAACATTATGTTTCCAATGAAATGCTTTGGCTACAATAAAGCGGTGGCTGATGCGCGCGTGAAAGAGCTGCTGCAGCTCGTGGAATTGACGGACAAGGAAAAGGCACTGCCGCGCGAGCTTTCCGGCGGACAGAAGCAGCGGGTTGCCATCGCCCGGGCGCTTGCTATGAACCCACGCATTCTGCTTTGTGATGAAGCGACAAGCGCACTTGATCCCAACATCACCAAATCCATTCTGGGTCTGCTCAAAAAAATTAACAAAGAGCTTGGCATCACCATTGTCATTGTGACGCATCAAATGGAAGTGGTAAAAGAAACTTGCAACAACATCGCGGTGCTTAGCAAGGGTCAGTTGCAGGCTGCCGGAGCGGTGCAAGATATCTTCCTGGAAAACTCCGGTCATCTGAATGATTTCCTGGGCGCACATGAAGTGAAAACTGGCGAGGATAACATTCTGTTTGAGCTTATTCAGCGACCAGGTCAGGAAGACATGCTTTCCCGCTTCGCCTTGTCAACAGGGGTGCCGTTTGAAGTTGTATGGGGCGGACTGGACCGTTATGTGGACAGTATCGCGGGGGCGTTCACCTTATCGGTCAGCAGGCAAGATTTTGACAAGGTCAGGGCCTATCTGGAGCAGAGCGGCATGGAATGGAGGAATTTGTAATGTATCAGTACGATTACCAGACTCTGCTGGATAAAATCATTTTTCCGGGGCTGCGCGATACGCTGATTATGTTGGGCGGCACCGTTGTGACCTGTACCCTGTTCGGTTTCATCTTGGCACTCATTCTCATTACTACAGATGCCAAAGGACTCAGGCCCAACCGAGCAGTCTACGAGACCTTCAGCGCAATCATTAATGTGCTGCGTTCTGTACCCTTTATTATTCTCATTATTACAATAATTCCGTTAACTCGCTTTGTTGTGGGGACGACCATTGGTACAACAGCTGCCATTTTCTCCATTACCATTGTAGGCTCTCCGTTACTGGCGAGATTGCTGGAGGGCTGCTTTAAGGAGGTGAATCCGAGTCTGATCGAGGCTGCTAGGTCATTTGGCGCATCCGATTGGCAAATAACATTTAACGTTATTGTCAGTGAGGCGATTCCATCCATCATTTCAAACTTAACGATTGGTTTTATTTCGTTGCTGGGCTTTACAGCTATGGCAGGGACCGTTGGAGCCGGCGGGCTGGGGGCAGTTGCGCTTTCCTATGGCTACCAGAATTTCAATGACACGATTATGTACACAACCGTTGTTATTTTAATTGTTATTGTTCAATTTATACAACTGGGCGGGAATATGTTGTACCGCAAGTTGAAATAAAACATCAGAAATGAGGGGTTTTACATGAAAAAACAGGCAACTGCCAAGCTGATTCTGATCATGACCACTGTCATTGTGCTGCTGGTCGGATGCTCTCAGTCATCCAGCTCATCCTCCGACGCACAATCGGATGCAAAGTCCCAAAAAATTGTGATTGGCGTGATTGCCAGGGAGCAGCCGGATATTGATTATGTGGCCGAAAAGCTGAAGCCGGAAGGCTATCAAATTGAGACGCAAGTCTTCAATGACAATATTGCCTTGAACAATGCGACTGCAGACGGCAGTATCGATGCCAATTATTTTCAGAATGAAAAATATATGAACAGCTTCAATGAAAGCAACGGTACAGAGTTGGTCGCTTATGGCCCGAATATTTATACAACACCGGTGCTGTTCGTATCCAAGAAATACAAAACTGTGGATGAGCTGCCGCAAGGAGCGAAGATCGGCATTGCCAACGATTCCGCCAACAGGGCGCGAGAACTGCAACTATTGGCGGACAATGGGCTAATCCAATTGCGCGAGGGTATTGACCTGCCAACAGTACTCGATGTTGTCGAGAACAGCAAGAAGCTCGAATTCGTTGAAATTGATCCGCGCAGCCGCGTAGGGGCTTTTGCTGATCTGGACGCCATGACTGCGCCGGCTATTACGGTAGCTCAAATGAATGATCCCCAGGTGACGATTGATACGGCGCTGCTACAGGAAACACCTGAGGTGTACAAACAATATGGCGGTATTTTGCTGGCTATTAAGAAAGGAACTGAAGAGAAGAATAAGGAATGGCTGGATGCTATCGTATCGGTGATGACTTCGAAAGAATATTCGCAATGGCTGCTGGATACGTACAAGGGAGTCAAGAAACCGTATAACGAATAATGCATCCTGAGTAATGGGAATGCGGAAATAAGCAAAGCGTTTGTCTGAAAAAACTAACTATAATGATAAAGGAGTGCTGAACCATGGCAACTGTATTGGCATACGCAACGACATCTCTGAAGGAAGAACAAAAGACAAAATTGGTAAGTGAGTTGGGCACGGCAGTAACAACGGGTCTTCGCCTGCCTCCGGAGCTAAGAACTATCTCCTGGATCGAACTTCCACAGGCATCGACAACACCTAAGGACTTTTATGAAATTACATTTTTTGTATACACCGCACCAGGAAAACCAGTTGAGGCGAAGCGGGACTTGGTTCGTAATCTGCAGGAGACTACGGATCGGGTGCTTTCCGGCTTGCAGGTAAAAACGATTGTCATCATTAAAGAACACGCCGATGAAAATGTGGGTGTGGGTGGGCAGCTCCGGCTGGATATTGTTGCTGCACAGGCGAATCAATAAAGTGGGAGGATACAGTCACGATGAGATATAAGGAGATTGGACAGAGCGGCATACAAGCCTCTGTCGTTACTTTCGGCGCTTTCGGTATTGGTGGAGGATTCCAGTTCCCAGATACCAATGATACGGAATCGATTCGCGCCATTCATGCCGCGCTGGATCTGGGCATCAATATAATTGATACTGCCCCGGTTTACGGCTTTGGGCACAGTGAGGAAATCGTTGGGCAAGCGATCAAAGGCCGGCGGGATAAGGTCATTATTTCGACAAAATGCGGCTTGTGGTGGGGTGACGAGGAAGGCAGTTATCGTTTTACCTGGGACGGGCATCGCGTGAAGCGGAATTTGAGCCCGCGAACGATTCGCATGGAGGTGGAGCAAAGCCTGAAGCGGTTAGGGACGGATTATATCGATATTTACTATACACATAATCCGGCGATGGAGCCTTTTCTAACACCAATTGAAGAAACGATCGAGGTGCTGATGCAACTGAAGCAGGAAGGCAAGATTCGCGCCATAGGCGCGTCCAATTGCGAGCCGCATCACGTGCAGAGCTACATCGATTATGGTGAAATCTCAATCGTGCAAAAAAAATTCAATATGCTGTCCAGAGAACCCGAGCAGGCGATCCTGCCTCTGTGCAACGAGCACCAGATTAGCTTCCATGCGTATTCGCCGCTGGCGCAAGGGTTACTGACAGGACATATTCGGCCTGATCATGTGCTGGAGCCGAACGATCCCCGCCAGAACGATGCCTGGTGGCATGGACGCAACCTGAAGCTGGCCACTGAGTTTGCCGGCGGTCTGGTTGAGATCGGAAGTGAATATGGGGTTAGCGCCAGTTCTATTGCCGTAGCCTATTTGTTGAACAAGCATGCCAATGTCAATGTGATTTGCGGCATTCGCAAGGAAAAGCACCTTCATGAGAATATTGCCGGTGCCGAGGTAGTACTGCCGCCAAATGTCATAGCTGAGCTGGATTTCCGTCTACAAAAGCTGGAACTTGCAGCCGAGCTGTAAACCTGAAAGGGGTGAGCGATTATGACCAGTATGGAGCTGGACAAGCAGGTTGAACAGTTTCTAGCCGATCATCAAGCGGCGATTCTCGAAGATATCAAACGTCTGATTCGTGTGCCGAGCGTGGGCACCACCTTTCATCCGGATAGCCCGGAGCCTTTTGGTGCCGAATGCGCTGCTGTATTGCGTGAGGCGGAGCAGTTGGCCGCGCGGGAAGACTTGTCGGTAACGGCTTTTGCTGGCTATGGCATTAAGGTGCAGCTGGGAGACAGTGAGGAAGGCATCGGCTTGTTCGCCCATCTGGACGTGGTGCCCGCAGGGCGGGGCTGGAGCTTTCCGCCCTTCTCCCCGTTCGAGAAAGATGGGTTTCTATTTGGCCGAGGTGCGATGGATAATAAATCGGCTGCTGTGCTTGCGCTTTATGTACTGAAGTTTTTCAAAGAGACCAACGTGCGGCTGGATCATAATGCTTATGTATTTCTGGGCGTCAACGAAGAGAGCGGCATGCGGGATATCCGCTATTTCCTGTCCCAGCATCAGTCGCCGTCCTTCGGGATTGTTGCTGACGCTTATTATCCGGTATGCTATGCGGAAAAAGGGATTGTGCGAGCCGATGTGACTGGAAGCGCGTCCGACGACAGGTTGCTGTCCTTTCAAGCTGGCGAGGATTACAATATGGTGCCCGCCGTTGCGGAGGCCCGGTTGCGCGGATTAACCTCATACGAAGTGCAAAAGCTGCGGTCGGAGGGGTTTGAAGTCGCGGAGCTAGAGGGGATAGCGGTTGTTCGCGCGCAGGGTAAGGCCGGGCATGCGGCGTTTCCTGCCGGGACGCAAAACGCGGCAAGAAAGCTGGCCGGGGCGGTCCTTGCGCATGAGCTGGTTGAGGATGCTGCGGCGCGTGCTGTGCTCACTTTTTTGTCACAAGCGCTGGGTGACCCTTACGGGGAGGGGCTTGGTATCACCCACAGGGATGAAACGGGTCCTACCACCAGCAATGCCGGCATCGTAGCGTGGGATGAGGGAACCGTTCGGATCGGAATCGATGTCCGTTACGGTCTGTCGCAATCCGCGGATGCGCTGCGGGAGCAGTTGGCAGCCTACTCGCGGCAGCATGGACTGTCACTGACTGAGTGGACGGACAGTCCGCCACACTACATGGACAAGGATGACCTGATCATAGCGGCCTTATGCAGGCTTGCCAACAGTGAGCTGGGCTTGTCGCAAGCGCCCTATGCAATGGGTGGGGCAACGTATGCCAGATGGCTGCCGCGCACAGTAGCCTTCGGCCCGCTTCGCACCGATGTACAGACTCCTTTTCCCGAAGGAAAAGGGAGCAGCCATCAGCCGGACGAGGCCATGCGCATCAGCCAGATCTGGGACGCATTCAAGATTTATATTAAGGCAATTGTGGAAATTGACCAGCTGCTGAGTGACCAAGAAGAGACTGGGTGAGGTGAGCAGCGCGGCGGGTTTCAGATAAGAAAATAAATAGACTTTTTATGCCCACGCAACTTGGCTGCCAAGGTTTTTAGCAGACATTAGAAGCTGGGCCTATTTTCATTTTCTGTGATAATAAAAAGACTTGGCTTCGAACTGGACAACTCTTTCTGTTGGGGTGTGGATTTCCATTGGCACAATCGGCCTGATTAAATCTATTGAGTGCTATCGTCCAATCAAAGGAACAAGGTTAGCCACATTTGCTGCTCGTTGTATTGAAAACGAAATCCTGATGCACCTGCGTTCGCTCAAGAAAACACGTAAAGACGTATCCCTACATGATCCAATTGGGACGGACAAAGAAGGTAATGAAATTACACTTATAGATATCCTTGGCTCCGAGGCTGATGATGTCATTAGAGAAGTAGATCTGAAGATCGAAAAAGCAGTGTTCCCTTCAAAATAATGCTCAGTGCTGACCGATCTGCTTATCCAAATCATTGAATACTATCAATAAAGATAACCGTCAAACAATAGAATATATGATATAATGACGTGGTTGTTGCAAGGTGCAATTTTAATATGAAAAATAGGATGGGCAATATGAAGGGTTATCTTTATAACGTTGATAAAAAACGATTGATTATTATGGTTATCGGCAATGTATTTCTGGGCATGGGAATCAGTATTTTTAAGCTGTCCGGCATGGGGAATGATCCCTTTAGCGGCATGGTAATGGCACTTGCAGAGTGCGTCGGTATAACATATGCAAATTTTCTGATCTTGCTGAACCTGGTATTGTTTGTAATCGAATTCATAACCGGACGAAGGTTTATTGGAGCCGGGACTTTTGTAAACGCAATCTTTTTGGGATATATCGCTACGTTCTTTCATAGTACTTGGCTATCTCTGTTGGGCGAACCTCAGCTGTTATGGCAGAGGGTGGTCGTCGTAGCGATTGGCGTGGTGGTATGCAGTTTTGGGGTATCCTTGTATCAGACATCGGCTGTGGGAGTAGCTCCTTACGACAGCCTGTCCCTGATTATGAGGGATAACTTCCCGAAAATATCTTATTTTTGGCACCGGATGTTTACGGATGCGCTTTGTGCTTTGATTTGCTTCCTGGCAGGAGGCGTTATAGGCTTAGGAACTCTAGTGTCCGCACTTGGTCTGGGACCCATTATTCATTTTTTTGATGTGAATTTTACGGAGAAGCTGCTGGCAAAAAAGCGTCCAAATTAAGAAAGGCGGGGCAGATCAATCTGCCCCGCCTTTACTGTAATTTGAAGGTTCATTTCTAATGAGTAAATGCACTCTTAATGTTATTTTTTTTATGAACATCTTCCGTGCCGCTATCCAAGGCGGTCTTGTAGTAGAAGCATTTATGTTCTATGACTTCCATCGTTTTTCTTAATTCTTCCATCTGTGCTTCTACGGAAGCTTTTCGCTCCAGGAACATGTCATATCTCTGCTGCAAGGTGGAGTCCCCTTCAGAGCACCACTCAATGAAATGTTTTATTTCCTTAATCGGCATCCCGGATGACTTCAGGCATTCAATTACTTTTAAAGCGTCCATATCCGTTTCTTTGAAAACGCGTTTCCCGCTGGGGGTTCTTTCTATAAAAGGCAAAAGCCCCTCCTTGTCATAGTAACGCAGGGTATGTGATGTCATATTAAAATATTCTGCAACTTCACTAATGGAGTATGTCTTCATCATCTATCTCCAGTCTTAATTATATTTTGTGCTTGACTTAGAGTTAACTTTAAGTAATAACATAGGTTTTGTAAAGTCGGCAGTACAGTTTTTTATATTAACTAGAAGAGAGGTTTCACTATGATAAAAGTTAATGCACGCGCTACATTCAGTCAGGAAGGCCCGTTCAAGCTAACTACAATCGAACGCCGGAATCTGCAGCCGCACGATGTTCTTATAGAGATTAAATACGCGGGCATTTGCCACTCGGATATTCATACAGCCCGCGGGGAGTGGGGACCGGTTAAGTATCCACTTGTTCCAGGGCATGAGATCGCCGGTATTGTCAGCCAGGTCGGTTCCGAAGTTACAAAGTACACAGTTGGCGATCGTGTAGGGGTAGGTTGTATGGTTGACTCCTGTGGAGAGTGCAGTAATTGCCAGAAAGGTGAGGAGCAGTATTGCCTGAGTGGAAATACGGGCACCTATGGAGCTATCGACCGGCACGGTCACTATACACAGGGCGGATATTCCACGCACATCGTTGTAACAGAAGACTTCGTGGTCCGGATTCCTGACGCTATTCCGCTTGACGCGGCTGCACCACTTTTGTGTGCAGGAATCACCACCTATTCACCGCTGCGCCATTGGGGAGCCGCTCCCGGCAAAAAAGTAGCTGTAGTGGGTCTTGGCGGGCTTGGACACATGGCTGTGAAGATTGCTCATGCTATGGGAGCTGAGGTTACTGTGTTATCACAGTCACTGAAGAAGAAGGAAGACGGATTGCAATTAGGAGCGGATCATTATTATGCCACAAGCGATCCGGAGACATTTAAGCAGCTTGCCGGTTCATTCGATCTTATTGTGAATACAGTAAGCGCACAGATTGATATCGATGCCTATCTTTCACTTCTGGCATTGGATGGTACATTAGTCAATGTCGGTGCGCCCGCTGATCCATTGGCAGTTAACGTATTTTCGCTGATCGGCCACCGCCGTTCGTTTGCCGGATCGATGATTGGCGGAATCCGTGAAACGCAGGAAATGCTTAATTTCTGCGCTGAACATAATATTGCATCTGAAATCGAGGTCATTTCTGCTGACCGGATTGATGAAGCCTGGGAGCGTGTGCTTGCTTCAGATGTCCGTTACCGGTTTGTCATCGACATCAGCACGATGGGGAATGAATAAGAGACGTCCTCTTTCTTGACGTCGGTTCGTGTCCACAACCTCAAGAAATTCGATAAAATAGCGGGAAATCGCTAAGGAGCTGGAGATCTCACGCAGTTGTGTTTCTAGAATAGAAAAACGGCGTTGCTTCATACAGCAGCGTAGTGTATAAATGCTAAATAGGCAGAGCAGTGCTTCTACCATTGGGGTAGGAGGGCGGCTCTGCTTATTGTCGTTACTGCAAGTGAATATTTTGGATCAGCTGATTCTGCTGTTTTATGAAAAAGATGATTCTTTAAAGGTTGGAATTTTTAAAAATCAGGTTGAAAAATGCTATTTTCCCTAATAGAAAATCATGACACAATAACAATAAAGCGCTTACTTCATTAAAACATCCCAAGTTCATGAAGACTCTATACCACTTTTTGAAAATATTTACGATATTAAAAGTCGTATCGGCTGGCCGAAATTTCGGATTCCAAGCAAAGGTTGGAATTATTAAAAAAAGTTGGTACTAAACGTTTAACTCAATAACTTAGGGGGTCAAACGGTTGGACATATCTATGTGATTATGAAGGGGGAGAGGGAAATGAAGGTAGGTAAAGCATTCGGGGTAGGTATTCTTTCAACTGCACTAGCATTAAGTGTCATTGGCTGCGCGAAAGATGAGACAAACACAGCAACCAAGGCAACTGATGGACCCAAAGCATCTGAGAACGCCACCTCCAAGCCTGAGGAGAAGGTCAAAATTATCTATTCGATGTGGGGAAGTGCGGAAGAGGGAAATGTAACCCAGGGAGTGGCGGATAAGTTTAATGCTTCTCAAGACAGAATTGAAGTAGAAGTACAAGCAATTCCTTGGGAAAACTACATGACCAAGCTGAATACAATGGCTACGGCAGAGCAATTGCCTGATACAGGGATGCTCAGAGAAGATGGTGTCGTTCAGTGGTCTACCCAAGGCATGCTGAATGATGTAAATACAATGTACGAAGGAAGCGACAGCAAACCACTGGATAGCCTAGCCTACAAATATCAAGGGAAAACCGTAGCCTACGCGGCTGCCAATGAAATCTTACTCCTCTATTACAACAAAGATATGTTCGACAAAGCCAATGTACCCTATCCCCCAGCCGCTCTGGATAAAGCGTGGACATGGGAGGAATTTGTAACAACAGCAAAGAAGCTGACCCTTGATAAAAATGGTAAACATCCTGATGAGAGTGGCTTTAATGAGCAGAGTATCGTTCAGTTTGGCGCATCCGTTGAAAACTTACCATGGCAGCTTGAGACCTGGGCGCTTGGTAATGGTGGGGGGTTCTATTCGGGTGATGGGACTGAGGTGAGAATTGGAGAAGACGCCAGTATAGAGGGAATTCAGAAGGTTGCAGATCTTTACTTGAAGGATCATGTTGCTCCGTTGTCTGTCGGACAGACTGATGATGGCATTCAACGAACCATTATCGCAGGGACTGTTGCCATGGCTACTAACGGTGCGTGGAACGTGGGAACTAGTCTCAATACGGCTAAGAATGAAGGCCTGAACTATGGCGTTGCAGTATTGCCTTACATGAAGGATAAGGTTACCCTCAACACGGGTGGCGCCAATGTCGTGTTCTCCCAGACTAAGCATCCAAAAGAAGCGATGGAATGGCTGAAATGGTACAACTCAGAAGAAAATAACTGTGGCCTCATTAGCTCGGGAATCTGGATGCCGACACTGGAGAAGTGGTACACGGATGAGACCCTTACCCGTAAATGGGTCGAAAATCCTAACTTCCCTGTTTATGACGAATATAAATCTGCAGTAGTCGATTATGCGCAATCACCTGCTGTGAAGCCCGCAGCGTGGTTCTATACGAATCATACGACGGAGTTTAACACCTTACTCGGGTCGGTTCTAGGGGATGTATGGACTGGAAAGACGACCGCTAAGGATGCTATTTCTAAGAATCTCGATGCGTTGAAAGCAGCTCATTCAGGCAATAAGTAAAGTCCGTAAAAGAATGGCCGCTGCCAAGCTCACACCCGCGGCGGCCATATTATGATCTTCAGGTGGGGATATAGAGATGGAAATAATTAATAGATCTCCGAAACGTCGTTCACGTATTCATGCAGGTGAGGCACGAGCCGCGTATATATTATTGATCCCTGCCTTCATTGGGCTGATCTTTCTAACGTATCTACCTCTTATTGGGGTGCTCGGGATCAGCTTAACGAATTGGACGGGACTTTCAGACCCCAAATTTATTGGCTTCGAGAATTATATTAATCTATTTACCACTGATCCTTATATTAAAGATTCTATTATAGCTACGGTCTACTTTGCCGTCTTATCGGTAGTTGGAGGTATGATTTATTCACTTTTTATTGCGATGCTACTGAATCGTAAAATTCCGGCAAGAGGGTTTTTCCGAGCTGTTTTCTATGTACCGTACGTTTTGCCGGCAGCCGCAATATATGTAGGATGGTCTTGGTTATACGAAGCTAATTTTGGATTTTTTAACTTTATTCTCTCTGAGATTGGTTTGAACAAAGTTTCTTTTATCGCGGATTCCAGCTATGTCATTCCATCTCTATCCTTGATCTCGGTTTGGCTGTCAGGTAACTTAATTGTTATTTTCTTAGCTGGGCTGCAGAATGTTCCGGTCGTCTACCATGAAGCGGCTGAAATGGATGGTGCGAATGGATGGAAACGATTCTTGCATATCACTTTACCGTGCATGTCGCCCATTATCTTTTACAATTTGTTAATGAGCTTGATTGCCAATCTCCAAATTGTTACGCCGGCTCTTTCATTAACGAATGGCGGCCCGGGTAATTCTTCACGATTTTTAACTTATCTGATGTATGATCAAGCTTTTGTAAATTATAAATTAGGGTATGCTTGTGCAACAACGGCCGTTATTTTTGTTATTCTTGCAGGCTTTACTGGTGTATTATTCAAAACCTCCAACCTATGGATTTTTAATGAAGGAGGCGATGACAAATGAGTGTAGCCACATACGGAAGATTAAAGAGTAAAAAACGTAATAATCAATGGATGAACCTGATCTCGTTTGTCGTTGTCATTTTTTTTACTATACTCGTGCTCTTTCCAATCTGGTGGATATTTCGCACGTCGCTCATGTCGAATGCCGAGATATACAAATATCCGCCTTCACTGCTGCCAGGAAATTGGTTGTTTTCAAACTATGCAGAAACACTAGAGATATTTAAGTTTTGGAAATATTTATGGAACACCATGATTATTATTGTACCCGCTTGTTTGGCAGGAACCTTTACAGCGACCTTATGCGGTTATGCCTTTGCAAGACTGCGTTTTCGGGGCAAAAAATTGATTTGGGCGCTTTGTGTCGGTTCGATGCTTCTACCTGCCATGGTTACTCTTATTCCGCTATATATTGGGTGGACGAGAGGCTTAGGAATCCATGACAGCTATCTGCCGTTGATTTTGCCTTATTTCTGTGGTGGTGGCGCTTTTAATATCTTTTTGATTAGGCAGTTTATCATGTCTATTCCAAGAGAGCTTGATCAAGCAGCAACGATCGATGGTGCTGGATATTACCGCATTTTGTTCAGCATTATTATGCCGGCTATTAAATCTGCAATGATCGTTGTGGCATTATTTATCTTTATCGGTTTATGGAATGATCTACTTCAACAGATGATTTACATAAACTCAAGCGATAAGTATACGATAGCCTTGGGACTAACCGCTTTTAGAGGCCAACTAAAGCAGGACTGGTCGCTGACGATGGCGGCTACGTGTATGTCCTTTGCGCCGGGCGTCATTTTTTATCTGATTGGTCAAAAATATTTCGTAGAAGGAATCACGTTGACAGGACTGAAAAATTAGCTCCAATGGCTAAAGATAGCGCACTGTAATCTGCTCTGAAGTGTTAATGGGGGCACCTTTCTGCTAAGGCTTAAGTTCCGAGCCTGGCGGTATAAGGTGCCCTTTATTTGTGCTGTGAAAATATAAATTTAAAGATAAAATCCTTTATGAGATAGAAACAATCCCTTTTGCGGTAGTTGCTAGCCATCCTGTCTTATAGACTTGTTAATGTAAGGAGTCCCGTAAATCTTTGAACGAGGACTTCGCATATTCAGTCAAAAGAAGGAGAGAAAATCCACATTATGAACACTGTAACACAGATAAACAACAGCAAAGACAAGCAGACGCATTTTATTCTCAACGGTAATCTATGGAATATTATGGTCCAGTTATCATGGCCCGCTATCATCGCAATGGTTCTCTATGGCTTAAATGCGGTTATTGCCGCTGTATTTGTGGGAAGGTTTGTCGGAGAGGAAGCACTGGCTGGGGTTTCGGTAGCTTATCCTTTAACCCAGATCAGCTTGGGACTGGGCTCCTTGATCGGGGTGGGTGCCGGTTCTGCTTTAAGTTTAGCCCTCGGCAGGCAGGACAAAGAAATGCAGAAGCGTTTGATGGGGAATGTTAATTATCTGTCCATCCTTGTAACGCTTGTCTATATGGTGTTAGGTTTACTTTTCTCCACACAGCTGGTGCGAATTATGGGAGGAGAAGGGGAAACTCTGGCTCTTGGAGACAGCTATTTTAGAATTACGGTGATCGGTTCATTTTTCTGGATTTATGGACTGGCTGCCAATATGATTGTGCGTGCCGAAGGGAAAATGAAATCGGCAGCCGTGGTAATGGGCATTGGACTGGCAGTTGATGTATTGTCCAATTATATTCTGGTAGCCTGGCTGGATTTTGGAGTAGAGGGTGCTGCCTGGGCTACAAATATCGGGATGCTGGTCTACACCTTGCTGGGATGGATTTATTTTGGCAAAGGATTTGCCTCATTCCGAACGAATGTCTTCGCAATTTATCGGGATGCTGCCACAATCAAATCCATAGTTGGACTGGGAATGTCCTCTTTCATTATGAACTTTATGAATCTGGTACAGGCTGTTGTAGTATTTAATGCACTGTCGAGATACGGGACTACAGCAGATATTGCATTTTATGGTGTGGTTTTCCGTGTATTCACCTTCCTGTTGACGCCGATATTCGGATTAATGCGCGCCTTGCAGCCAGTCATCGGCATTAATTTTGGAGCAGAACAGTATGAGCGCGCCATCAAAGCCTATAAAATATTCACACTCGTCTCCATGCTGCTGACTTTGCCTTTCTGGATAATTTCCATGATCTCGCCGGCTTCCATTCTGGGACTAATGCTGCCGGATCAAATCTTTAAAACCAGCGAAATGTTATATTTCCGGTTGAACATGGCGGTTCTGCCGTTATTGTCGCTCATTTTTATGGCCATGACCTTTTTCCCTGCGATTAATAAAGGGAAGCCGGCGGCCGTTATCGGCATCACCAGACAACTTGTTTTTTATGTGCCAGTGATGCTTGTTTTGCCAAGATGGTTAGGCGTCTCCGGAGTATATTGGGGTTCGCTTGTGATTGATTCTGTGGTTGTAGTGTGGACGGTAATCCTGGTAACTAAGGAATTCACCCGGCTCAGAGCTAAGTCCAAGCTAGCCAGGACTTACAATATGTGAAGGCAGGATGCTGGAACCTCTGCTTTGCCTGGATGGACGATTTAATAGATATACCCCGAAAGAGCCTTGGAACTATAAGGCTCTTTTTTGTGCTACTGGTTGACATTATAAACAAAAAGAAAGTATGATATTTTAAATCGTAATAATTACGAATAAATACACTGTGGAAGATGAATTGATTTGTGGATAATGAATGCTCACAAGCCGGCTCTATCGTTCCTCACGAGGACTTCGAACGGCAATTAGCGCAGGTTGAACTGGATTCAGAAAGGATCTTTTGGATTTCTTGAAAATAACCATTTTAAAGGAGCTTTAATAAATAATGAACAAAAGCAGCAACAATCAACGTCTACCCAGAGCAAAAGGGATTGATATGGGTACCTATTATACACCCAAAGAATGTGCCAAAAAGGTTAGACATCTCGTCCTACCCGATATGAATCGAAAGATTGTCGAAGAATTCATTACGATCTTAGGTATGAGGGGAAGCTTTGAAGAACATCAAGTTCCCATTCCCAATAAAGTGGTTATGTATGGTCCACCGGGCACAGGGAAAACACTTACGGCATTTTATATGGCGCAAATGCTGGAGCTTCCACTTATCCTGGTCAGACTTGATGCAATTATTCACAGCCATTTGGGTGAGACTGGAAGTAATATCCGGAAAATATTTGAGTATGCCAAAGCATCTCCTTGTGTTCTTTTCCTGGATGAGTTTGATGCCATTGCAAGAACACGGGAGAGTAATGACGAGGTTAAAGAAATGGCCCGTGCGGTGAATACACTGCTGCAATGTCTCGATGATTTTGGTGACAATAGCATTTTTGTAGCAGCGACGAACCTAGAAAATGAACTGGATAGAGCTATTTGGCGAAGGTTTGATACAAAAATGATTTATTCCAACCCGGATGAATCAAGTAGGCGTCAATATGTTGAACTGTTAATTAATGACTTTGAAAGTGAAGCTGGGTTGATGGAGGAGGCATGCGAACGTCTTTCCGGTTGCAGTTTTGCTGATATTGAACAAATTGTCCTGAAAGCGAAACGTAAGGCGATCATAGAGCATTGTCTGCTAAAACGAGAGCATATTGTTCTATCCTATGAAGAATACAATCCTTCCATAAACTAATTGTGGGCGATTATATATACAGGATATTGTAATTGGAACAATTCAACGAAAAAAAAGAACCCCAGCGACGGAATTATTAATCGCTTGGGTTCTTTTTAAATTCATCAACTGATATTAGGTGTAGAGTCTCTTATGATGAGTTTGGTATAAATATGAGAAACCTGATAGGGTTGCTTCGGATCATGAATTCGGGAAAGTAGCATTTCGGCTGCTTTGACACCCATCTGATTACTATAAATATGAACAGTAGTGAGATGGGGTTCAACAATGTTTGATTCAGGACCATTATCAAAACCACAAATGACGATGTCATTAGGAATGGAAAGCATGTTTTTGAGTGACTTCATAAAGGTAACCGCAATATAATCGTTAGCACACACGAAAGCAGAAGGAAGCTCATTGATTTGACTCAGCCTAGTATCTGCCCACTCCGGATTCGAAAAAAATAGTCGATCGTCATCGAGAATACATTGTGAGAGATCAAGCTGGATGCCAGATTCTATCAATGCGCGATTAAAGCCCACCCATCTTTCATTAAAGCTCCTACAGTGATTATAGTCCCCGATGAACCCCAGTGATGTGTAACCGCCATCAATTAACTTTTTTGTAAGTTGATATGTGCTATGTTCGTTTTCCATGAGAAGTACATCTGCTTGGAATTCAGGGTAGCAGATATCTGCAGAACAGTCGATGAAAATAGTTGGAATGCCTAGACTTGTAATTAGCTTACTATATTCCGAATTGAACAACTCAATACAAATAATTCCGTCTACATTGGCGACATCAAAATTATTTGGAAGAGACAGGGACTCCTGATCAATGTCTCTTATAATGTGCATGGATAAATTATATCCTTCTGCACTGATTCGTTTCTCCATGCCACTGATCAGTTTCGATCCAAAGTGGGAAGTGTTAGGTAAGTTTTCTGTTAATAAAGCGATATTTCCAGAGTTTCTTGGTTGAACACTCTCGGTGTCCATAAAAGCAAATTGTTTATATTTTAACTCTATCGCTTTCTTTATAACCTTGTTTCTAGTTTCATCAGGTATACCATTCGTTCCATTTAAGGCTTTGGAAGCTGTATTTCTGGAGATTCCTAAAGCATCCGCGATGTCTTGTATGGTTACTTTTTCCCTGGCCATCTATGTAATTCACCTCTATATTCTTGTTCTTAACCTTCGCCACAAATAGTGTACTATTTGGCATGATTCCAACTCTCTTTAATGTATATTAGTTTACTCAAAATAGCAATATGATATTTACAAATGCACAATTTAGTTTACATTTTATCGGCGTATAAGTGTGCAAAAAAGATATTATTCTTTTCATCTTCATGAGAATATGTTGACTTTAAAGTATATAATCCTATTTAAATTGGCTGTATTTGTAATTATGTAAAATTATATGCATCATTTATGAACATAATGCTTTGTCATATGCACATAAATATTTTTACAAAATGTATTGACGAACGATTAAGTGTTTGGTAAATTGTAAAAGCAGCAGGACATAAGCCAATTGAAAGCCCTTACTGCATCAAGATATAAACATTGATAAGAACGGAGGTAAAGGTATTGCAAAACCTAATAGAAGCTGAACACAGAACAATGGTGACCAAACATAAGAGCTCCTTACTAGACTATCTAAAGAAGTACTACTTTCTTTATATTTTGCTCGCACCAGCTGTGATCCTGACCCTGATTTTTAAATACGGTCCTATGTATGGTGCGATTATCGCCTTTAAAGATTTCAGCCCAATCAAAGGGATTATGGGAAGTGAATGGGTAGGCTTGTACAACTTCGAGAAATTCCTGTCATCCCCCAACTTCGAAGTTATCTTTATGAATACGCTTAAATTAAGTTTCTTCGGATTAATTCTGAGTTTTCCAATTCCTATCCTGCTTGCGTTGATGTTAAATCAAATTCGCCGTGCAGGCGTCAAAAAGAACATTCAGTTGTTCTTGTATGCACCTAACTTTATTTCTGTTGTCGTTGTGGTCGGGATGTTGTTTATCTTCTTGTCCCCAACGGGACCGATTAACCAGTTTTTTACCTGGCTTACAGGTGAACCAATCATGTTCATGTCTCGTCCGGAGTACTTCCGTTCGATCTACATTCTGTCCGATATTTGGACCGGAGCCGGTTGGGCATCCATTATTTATGTAGCAGCGCTTGCTAATGTCGATCCTGAGTTACATAATGCAGCCAATCTTGACGGCGCTAATCTTCTACAAAGAATCCGCCATATCGATTTGCCAACCATTCGTCCAATTATGGCTATTGTATTTATCCTTGCAGCTGGTGGGATTATGTCCATTGGCTTCGAAAAAGCCTATCTCATGCAAACGGCGATGAACTTGCCAACCTCAGAAATCATTCCGACTTACGTTTATAAAATTGGTTTGCAGTCGGGCGATTATGCCTATTCAGCCGCAGTAGGATTGTTTAACTCTATCATCAACATCGTCCTGCTCATCACCGTTAACTTCACCGTGAAGAAACTGAATGAGGGCGAAGGTCTTTACTAAGAAAGGAGCAACAAGCTATGCCCATTAAACATTCCGGATTAGATCGCTTTATCGTCGTGCTTAACGCGATCTTCCTGACACTGGCCGTACTTATCATTGTACTTCCTTTGATTTATGTAGTGATTGCATCTTTTATGGATCCATCAGTTCTGCTCAGTAAAGGATTATCATTCAACCTTTCGGATTGGTCATTAGAAGGGTATATAAAAATTCTTTCTAATCCGGCCATGATCCGAGGTTTTGGAAACTCTGTTTTATACTCTGTTTCATTTGCTATGCTTACCGTTCTCGTCTCTATCTGTGCAGGGTACGCACTGTCTGATGACAGGCTCAAAGGAAAAGGATTCTTCATGACCTTGTTTATTATCACCATGTTCTTTGGGGGTGGGCTTATACCAACCTATCTGCTCGTTAAGAATCTTGGTCTGCTTGATACAGTCTGGGCGGTGATTATTCCAGGGGCAGTTAATGTATGGAACATCATTCTCTCTAGAACTTTCTTCAAAGGAGTACCGAATGAAATGAAGGAAGCCGCTAATGTAGACGGAGCTTCGGAGATGCGGATTTTCTTCAGTGTCGTATTACCGCTCTCCAAACCGATTGTTTTCGTGCTCGCTCTTTATGCCTTTGTGGGCCAATGGAATTCCTATTTTGACGCGATGATCTATTTAGATAATCCTAATCTTCATCCCCTGCAGCTCGTGTTGCGTTCCATCTTGATCCAGAATCAGGTAGATCCGGGCATGATCAGCGATCAACTCGCCATGGCGGAAATGAAACGATTGTCTGAAATCATCAAGTACGCTGCCATCGTTGTTTCCAGTTTGCCACTTATTGTTATGTATCCGTTCTTCCAGAAGTACTTTGAAAAAGGTGTTATGGTCGGTTCCCTTAAGTAGGAAACAGGCTGCACATAGATAAAGATTAATTCATTCATATCTAATTTGGAGGTCATACCCTATGAAAAGAATTAAGAAATCAAGAGTATCAACGAAAGTAGCTTCTGCATCTGTACTTGCTTCGTTTATGTTCCTTACTGCATGCGGTGGCGGAGGAGGAGGGGGAAGTGCGGCTAGTAAAGAACAGGACGCCAGCGGTAAAGTAACTTTGAACTTTATTACGCAAAGCTCTCCACTTGCACCAGTTGATCCAAATGAAAAACTGATTAATAAGCGTCTTGAAGAAAAGACGAATGTTCATATTAATTGGAAGAATTTCACGAAAGACGTATTTGTTGAAAAAAGAAACTTGGCTGTGGCAAGCGGTGATCTTCCTGATGCGATTTTTAATGCGGACTATAGCGACTATGAGCTGCTCAAACTTGCTAAAGACGGTGCCATTATTCCGCTGAATGATCTCATCGAGAACAATATGCCCAACTTCAAAAAGGTGCTGGAAGAAGCCCCGGAATACAAGAGTATGATTACGGCACCAGACGGTAATATTTATGCCTTTCCGTGGATCGAAGAGCTGGGCAATGGCAAGGAAAGAATCCAGGCGGTAGACAGTATGCCTTGGATCAATGTGGAATGGCTTGAGAAGCTGGGCCTTGATATGCCTACAACAACAGAAGAATTAAAAGAAGTATTAATTGCATTCAAGACAAAAGATCCAAATGGCAACGGTAAGGCTGACGAAATTCCTCTGTCCTTTATTAACAAGCCTGGAGCAGAAGATCTGGTTTTCCTATTTGCTTCGTTCGGATTGGGTGAGAACCCTGACCATGCGGTTGTGAGCAATGATGGAAAGGTAATATTTACGGCGTCACAAGATGACTACAAAGAAGCCGTTTCTTTTATTAACGAGCTGTATAAAGAAGGACTCATTGATATTGAAGCCTATACACAGGACTGGAGTACTTACCTTGCAAAAGGGAAGGATCAGAGATACGGACTTTACTTCTCATGGGATAAAGCCAATATCACTGGAGCAAATGACACTTACGAGGTTATGCCTCCGCTTGCTGGACCAGATGGTGAAGTTAACGTAACAAGAACGAACGCGCTTGGTTTGGGCAGAGGCAAGATGGTTGTTACTAGCGCCAATAAGAACTTAGAAACGACAGCGAAATGGGTTGATCAACTCTACGATCCGATTCAATCTGTACAGAACAACTGGGGAACGTATGGAGACGATAAACAGCAAAATATCTTCGAATTTGATAAAGAAAAAGAAATGCTGAAGCATTTGCCGCTGGAGGGTGCAGCTCCTGTAGAACTACGTGAGAAAACAAGTGTCGGTGGACCATTAGCTATCCTTGATTCCTATTATGGCAAATTCACAACCATGCCGGATGATGCTAAAGGCAGAATGGATATTATCAAGAACATCATGGCGCCAAAAATGAAAGCAGAAAACGTAATGCCGAGTGTATTCCACTCCATTCAAGAGCTTGATCGCCTAACGACAATTGAGACGGATCTTTTTGCCTACGTGCTTAGAATGCGTACTGAATGGTACCAAAATGGTAAAGTTGAAGCGCAGTGGGATGAATACCTGAAAGAATTGGACCGTCTGGGCTTGCAAGAATGGCTTGAAATTAAACAAGGCGGCTATGACAGAGCAAGCAAATAATAAACTATAAATAATATACGGTAAAGACCGTGTTCGGGAGTAAAGGAGAAAACAATAATGTCTACGATTGCGAAACAAAATTACCGCGGAGTGTATCATTTTTCCCCTAAGGAAAAGTGGATGAATGATCCAAACGGAATGGTTTATTTTGAGGATGAATATCATTTGTTTTTTCAGCACCATCCAGGTGGAATGACTATGGGCGCTATGCACTGGGGCCATGCGGTCAGTAAGGATCTTGTTACATGGGAGGAGCTGCCTATCGCTCTTGCTCCAGATGAATTAGGTATGATTTTTTCCGGCAGTGCCGTAGTCGACTGGAACAATACGACTGGATTTTTTGAAGATAAACCAGGTCTAGTAGCAATTTTTACACACCATTTGGATATGCCGGAAGGCAAGCCAGCCATTCAGCGTCAAAGCTTGGCCTATAGTAAAGATAACGGAAGAACCTGGACGAAATATGATGGGAATCCGGTACTTGAACATGATACATTCATTGATTTCCGTGACCCGAAAGTATTTTGGAATAAAGATACTAATAAATGGGTGATGATTGTAGCTTGTGGTCAAACGGTGTGTCTATATCATTCTCCTGATCTGATGAACTGGACATTTGCCAGTGAATTCGGAGAAGGAATCGGTTCTCATGACGGGGTATGGGAATGCCCGGACTTGTTCCCGCTGGCCATTGATGGCGATCCTTCGAACACGAAATGGGTGATGCTAGTGAGCATCGGTGCGGATCCCGCTTTTGTGGAAGGATCAAGAACACAGTATTTTACAGGGGATTTTGATGGAGAAGTGTTCACGCCAGATGAAGATTCGATTAAAATTCGCTGGCTTGATTATGGAAGAGATAACTATGCAGGTGTAAGCTGGTCCGATATACCGGCTGAGGATGGAAGAAGACTATTTATCGGCTGGATGAGCAACTGGATGTATGCTAACAAGACGCCAGCAGAAGAATTCCGTGGTGCGATGACAATTGCAAGAGAACTTCAGCTCGAATCAAGACAAGGGGGAACTTTTCTTGTGCAGAAGCCGGTACAAGAGTTGGAATCAGCTCGTGTACAAGTCCTTTCTATAAAAAATGCAACGGTGCAAGAAATCAATACTCTTCTTAAAGAGATTCGCTTGGAATCTTATGAGATTATAGCTGAGTTCACTCGGGGTAAATCTGTAGGTTTCAAAGTAAGAATTGGTGCGGATGAACAAACAGTGATCGGTATCAACGGTGACACAGAGGAACTTTATGTAGACCGGAAGGCTTCGGGCCAGCATGATTTCCATGAACATTTCGTAGGACATCATTCAGCCAAACTCGCAGCGCTTGATGAGTCAAATGATCTCCGTATTTATGTGGATTGCTCTTCCGTTGAGGTGTTTAGTAATGGAGGTCAGGCAGTAATTACGGATCTTATATTCCCTGGACTAGAATCTAAAGGTATTGCTGTGTTTGCAGAAAATGAGAATGACTTGCTGATTTCCCTGGATATCTATGAGCTTACTCTCTCTGCTGAGCAAGACAAGAATTAGTCACCGAGAGGAGTCTTGTATATGCGTATAGGAGCGATTGAAGCTGGCGGGACGAAGTTTATATGTGGCATCGGGAATGAAAATGGGACCATTGAAGATCAGATCAGTTTCCCTACAGAACATCCTGAGTTGACGTTGCCCAAAGTTATTCAATATTTTCAAGACAAACCAGTAGAAGCTATCGGAATTGGATCGTTTGGTCCAATCGATATACGCCCAGATAGCCCGACGTATGGTTACGTTACAACAACACCAAAACCAGGTTGGGGAAATTACGATATGCTGGGCACTTTGAAAAGATACTTTTCGGTTCCCTTTGGCTGGGACACGGACGTCAATGCAGCGGCATTTGGTGAAGCCAAATGGGGCGCTGCCCAAGGGTTATCCAGCTGTTTATACTATACAGTTGGCACGGGTGTTGGTGTGGGAGTGTATTCAGAAGGCAAACTTATTCATGGTCTTGTGCATCCTGAAGGGGGGCATGTTCTTACAAGACGCCATCCTGAAGATGAATTCCCAGGGGGATGTCCCTATCATGGGGACTGCCTAGAAGGGATGGCGGCAGGTCCTGCTATTGAAGCAAGGTGGGGGAAGAAGGGACATGAACTTCCTATAGATCACCTTGCATGGGAAATGGAAGCATTTTATATTGCGCAGTCGATTACGGGTGCTATATTGCTTAACTCTCCTCAGAAAATCATTCTGGGTGGTGGTGTTATGCAGCAATCACAATTGTTTCCACTTATTCGGCAGGCCGTGCTTCAAAACCTGAACGGTTATGTTAGCTCAAGTACTATTTTAGAACACATAGATGAGTATATCGTTCCACCAGGTCTAGGCCAACAGGCGGGATTATGTGGTGCTCTGGCTCTTGGACTCACAGCACTGGAAAGTCAGATTTCTGCTCAATTGTAAAAGAATATAGAGAGGAGGTCAGTGCAGTAATGGATTGGCCTCCTTCTTGTTTTTCAATATTAATGATAGAAAAGAGGCTGAAGAAGATGAAAAATAAAGGAAAATTTGTTTTGTCCTTTCTCATGGCAACAGGATTTGTTATGACTTCAGCAGGCATTTATGTAGCAAATCCCGGTACTGGGTGGGCTGCGCCCGCTGATCAGGAGGTAAGTAAACAAGCTAAGGAGGGGCTTTCTATTTTTGAAAGCGTAACCAAAACAAACACAAACTTGACAGGTTGGCAAATAAAAGGAAAAGGTAAGTTGGCGGATACTGTTGAAGGGATTTTACTGACTTCTGATCCACAAGAAAATGTAATGGCAATCTCCGAAACGGTATCAGAGGATTTTATCTATGAAGCTGATGTCATGATCAAGGATATGCAAGCTGACGCGACCTTATTGTTCCGTTCTAATGAAGATGGCTGGGGTTCCTACATGCTCCAAATTGTTCCGAATGCAGGTATGATCCGCTTACGAGACGCAAGTGATGGTGAAGGGAAATTAAAAGAGGAGCGGAAGGTTACTGTTAAGGCAGGAGAGATCTATCATCTCAAGGTAAAAGCAGAGGGTTCATCACTGAAAGTATATTGGGACAACGAATATAAATCTGTGATTGAGGTTCACGATCATGCGTATCGTACTGGTAAGCTAGGGCTCAATGTATGGAATGGTTCTGTTTTGTTCCAAAATATTATCGTAAGCGACCTGAAAGGAAATCTGGGTGCTGTGGTTACAAATAAAGGACAATGGCAGCCTAATATCAACGGCAAAAAAGGAATGGCAGTAAACCAGATGAAGTCACAGCAAATTTATAATAAACAAGCTGCTGATTTTGTATATGAAGGAAATATATCTCTTCGTCCTGATTCTGTTGCAGCGCTCGCATTTCGTTCATCGGCTGATGGAACAAAGGGATATGAAGCATCCCTGACAAAGGAAGGAAATCAGGTTCGTGTAAGTTTGACGAAAGCTAACGGAGCAACAATTGCAAGTTCACAGCAAACCTATCCAAGTCAGACCGGAGCAAAACATCATGTAGAGATAAAGGCGAAGGGAAACAGAATTCAGGTCTTCCTAGACGGATACACCCCGGCTGCGATCGATCTAACAGATAAAACCTATACCGATGGATATACAGGAATCGTCGTTAAACAGGGAACGGCTTACTTCCAGGATACCTATGTGACGGATGCCAGCAGTTATTATAATGAAAAATATCGTCCTCAATACCACTATACGCCAATTCGTGGTTCTGCCAGTGATCCTAACGGACTTGTCTACTTCGATGGAGAATATCATCTATTCCATCAGGACGGAGGCACATGGGCACATTCTGTCAGTAAAGATATGCTGAACTGGAAGCGCCTTCCGATTGCGCTGCCGTGGAATGATCATGGGCATGTCTGGTCTGGATCAGCTGTGGCAGATTTGACGAATGCATCAGGTTTGTTCGGGGATTCAGGAGGCAAGGGGCTGATTGCCTACTACACTTCCTATAATCCCGATGGCCCGAATGGGAATCAGCGTATCGGTCTTGCATACAGCAAGGACCAAGGTCGTACTTGGGAATATTCCAAGACGCGTCCTATGGTTATCGGAAATCCAGGCGATAATGGAGGGGAGCCCGGAGGCTGGGATTTCCGTGATCCGAAAGTGATTCGTGATAACGACAATAACAGATGGGTAATGGTTGTATCCGGTGGAGATCATATTCGTTTCTTTACTTCAACAAATCTACTCGATTGGACCCTAACAGATAGCTGGGGATACGGGGAATATGTTCGCGGCGGTGTATGGGAATGTCCGGATTTGCTTCAGCTTTCGGTAGACGGAACATCACAGAAAAAATGGGTTTTGATGATTAGTACAGGAGCGAATTCAAAAACAGGCGGATCAGATGCTGAATATTTTGTGGGTCATTTAACAGCGGAAGGTAAATTCGTTAATGTTAATCCGGCAGGGAAAGTTTTGCGAACAGATTTTGGAAAAGAATTCTACGCTTCAATGTCTTTTTCGAACATGCCAGATCATCGCAGCGTAATGATGGCGTGGATGACAAACTGGGACTATCCGTTTGCTTTTCCAACAACCCATTGGAAAGGCGTACTGTCAATCCCAAGAGAAGTCTCATTAGTAACGACAAAAGATGGGATTCAGCTCGCTCAAAGTCCGATCAAGGAGTTGGAATCGCTGCGTAATCAGCTGTATTCTACTGCTAACAAAGAGGTGAGTCCTTCTTCTCAGAATCTATTGAAAGGGGTTACCTCTGGTGCATACGAAATTGAAGCTGAAGTAGAAATTCCAGCAGGTAGTCAGGTTAGTGAATTTGGCTTTAACGTTCGTGTAGGGGGAAGTCAGCAAACGGTTGTTGGATATAAACCTAGTGAGGGTCGGATTTTCGTGGATCGGTCTGCATCTGGTTTGACGGATTTTTCGAATCTATTTAGTAAAAGACATGAAGCGGCAATGCAAACGGAGAACAAGCGAGTTAAGCTGCGTATCCTTGTAGATGAGTCTTCTGTTGAGGTTTTTGGCAACAACGGTAAAGTTGTTTTCTCTGACGTCATTTTTCCGGATCCAGCCAGCAGAGCTTTGAGTTTTTACACCAAAGGAGGCAACGTAAAAGTCGTATCTCTGAAGGTGAATCAGTTAGGCTCTGTATGGAATCAGGAGACGGGCTCAGCTACCAAGATAATGATGGATACAAGTGATCGCGAACTGAGCAAGGGGCAAAGCGACATACTTTTGGCGATGGTAGAGAATGGTACCGGTAATGGGGCACAGCCGCTTAAATGGAATTCCAGTAACAAGGATGTAGTTGAACTAAACGTGGTGGATAAATCCCAGGCAACCCTTGTAGCTAAAAAAGAAGGCGAGTCTATCATTACCGTCTCTACTCCAAATGGGAAGACATCAGCTAGCTTATTAGTTAAGGTATCTGGGGGTGAATTTCATACGAACTTAAGTGGGTGGACTAAAGATCTATCTGCAGCCTCCTGGGTCATTGGTGAAAATGGGATTCGTGGAAATTACTTGAGTGACGCGAATTATATCGCAGAGAAGCAGGCAGGAGATTTTACTTATGAAGCAGATATGATGTTAGGGAAATCCGGAGGAGCAGGCTCTATGTTGTTCCGTGCCAGCGAAGATGGACGCAGCGGATACTACTTAAATCTGGATCCGAATATGAAGTCCATCCGTCTGTTTTATAAAATCGACGGCCGTATTGAAGAGCGTCAGATTCTAGCAAAAGTTCCGACGTTCATTCAGCCGGGTCAAACCTATAAAGTGAAAATCGAAGCGAAGGGCCCGCATATCGTGGTTTATGTGGATGGGCAGAAAGTCATCGACCTCCAGGACGGCACATTTGCCGAAGGCCGCTTTGGACTACATGTATTTGGCGGAAATGCTTCATATCAAAACGTTAACGTGAGCGGAGAAACACCTGCCAATTTAACCACTTCCAGTCTAGTAAATGCAGAACTACAGAAATCCCTTTATACAGCAAATCTCGCAAATGGTGAAGCTGTTACACTGAAGGATGCAAATGATTCTACGGATCAGAAGTGGGTATTCGTGCCGACGGGGGACGATGCAGGTTCTTATTCTATTCGTACAACAGCCGGTCAGGCGCTTGATCTCGACACAGGGCAAAATAAAATCCAGTTATACCCTTATCTTGGATATAACAATCAGCGTTGGATTTTTCACAAGAATGATGATGGTACCGTAAGTATTATTTCTGCTCATCATAAGAAAGCGCTGGAAGTATCGGCGGATGGGACGACACTGTCTCTAAGCGAGCTTGATCCTACTCTTGATCGACAAAAATGGGTAATTACCAATTAACCTGAGGAAGATAGAAGCAAGGGAAGGGGGGAATAGCGTGTCTAAAAAGCAACTTGTCTGCGGATGAGTTGCTTTTTGTTTTGGCTGCATTTTATGTATTGACGGATATTGGAAATGTAAGTAGAATGTAAATTAGTTAAAACCTTAAAACTTTTGTAAAGAATTTTGGTGTTCTTGATAAAGGCAAAGCTGACATTCAGTGTGCAATTTTCAATCAGAACATAGAAATATCACGAAAGGTAAGGTTTTTTATTTACCTAAAAAGTTTAATCGTTTAAACTTTCGGGTAACGGAGGTATGGAAGCTAAGATGAATATACATGATGTAGCCAAAAAGTCGGGACTCTCTGTAGTGACCGTATCCAGGGTGCTTAACAATTTACCCTCTGTACGGGAAGCTAATAGACAGAAAGTGCTGAAAGCTATGGAGGAATTGAATTATCAGCCCAATTCAGCAGCGCGGAGTCTTGTGAGGGGCAAAACGGGAGTCATCGGGATGTCGATTACCAACTTTAACGACTCTTTCTATGACCGGGTTATTCGCGTGGTGAACCGGAAGCTGGCAGCGCAAGGGTATTTTTTAGCCCTATCGATCGCCGAGAATGAGGATGAGGGCGACAATTTCCTGTTTCAGAAGGATCGCGTTGACGGAATTATCCTGTTGTCCCCACTTGAAGAAAAGGCATATGTAGAGGAACTGAAAAGAAAAAACATTCCGTTTGTATTGCTGGATAACCAGTTTCAGCATGAGGATGTGCCTAGCGTCGTGGTCGATAACTATCAAGGCGGGTATGAGGCTACAAAGCACTTGATCGATCTTGGGCACACTCAAATTGCCTATATTGGCGGCCCTTCGGTATTTCTAAGTGTAGCGGAGCGAAAGCGAGGTTATGTCCAAGCGCTCGAGGATGCCGGGTTAACGCCATTCGGAACGGAATACTGCAGCTTTACAGTAAGCGGCGGCTATGAGGTGGCCAAGAGATGGATCCGCGAAGATAAGCTGCCGACAGCTTTTTTTTCGGGGGACGATTTTATTGCTCTTGGAATGGTTCAGGCTCTCCGGGAAGAGGGAATTCGAGTACCCCACGATATCTCAATTGTTGGATTTGATGATCAGCAGTTCGTAGGTGAATTTTACCCGCGGTTGACGACGGTCAGACAACCTGAGGCACAAATGGGCAATATAGGCGTTGATTTACTACTAAAAATGATCAATGGGGAGGTGATGCCGCCCGCTGTAACGAAGCTCGCTCCGCAGCTACTCATTCGTGAATCCACCGCATCTGTTAGATTACCTTGAATTTTAGGAGTGAAATCATCCGTGAAGTATTTTTTGGGAGTTGATGCAGGAGGCAGTAAAACCCACGCAATGATTGCAGATGAACAAGGGAAGGTCATCGGAGTTGGCAAGGGTGGGATCGGAAATCATCAAATAAACCGTGAGCAGGCGGTGAACAGTTTGCAGCAGGCCCTATCGGAAGCAATTATGGCGTCAGGGCTGACCAAGGATCAGCTGGATTACTCCTGGTTCGGCTTAGCGGGAGCGGACAGAGAGGCTGATTTCCGGATTTTGCGACCGATCATCAGCAGCTTTGATCTTCCCCAAACTGAGATTTCCTGCGATACATGGATAGCCTTGCGGTCAGGTACAGAGAAGAACTACGGGATCGTGCTGATTTGCGGATCGGGCGTGAACTGTAGTGGTAAAAATCCGTTGGGTGCTACATACCAATGTGGTGGATTCGGCTACCGGTTCGGGGATTATGGCGGTGGCTATGATTTAAGTATTGAGGTATTCCGTAGCGTCCTTCGGGCGGATGAGGGAAGAGAGAAGGAGACGGTCCTAACCGAACGCTTAACGCAATTGTTGGGCTATTCCAATGTGTCGGAATTAAGAGAGGATTACCTGGATCATTTCAGAGACCTGCCTCCCCATATTGCTGAACTATTATTTCAAGCGGCAGAGGAAGGGGACCAGGTTGCCACCGAGCTGCTGGTCAAGCAAGGGGATGAGCTGGGTTTGGCCGCGGTATCGGCCATCCGTCGCTTGGGCATGGAGGAGGACTTCTTCGACATCGTACTTGCAGGCAGCCTGCTGACAAAGGGAGACCGCTCAGGCATCATCCGGCGGGCCATTGAGAGAAGAGTGAAGTTGTCGGCTCCGAATGGCACTTTAAGGATTTTGACCCGGGAGCCGGTTGTAGGATCGGTCGTTCTGGCTATGGAAAGCAGCGGTATGCGTGTAGATCAGAAGGTTCTAGATAATCTATCACAGGGGAAAGTACCGAACACAATAGGCTAGTTTTTATAAGACCAAAATGAAAAAGATGAAGGAAGGGTCTATCATGGAGGAAACATTGAAGCTGGTTGTCATCGGAGCGGGATCATCGTATACGCCTGAGCTTATTGAAGGCATCATCCTGCATCACCAAGAGCTTCCCATCCGTGAAGTATGGCTGGTGGATATTGAGGAGGGAAGGGAGAAGCTGCATACGATTGCAGAACTGAGCAAACGCATGATCGCTGAGTCCGGACTGCCGATTACCGTGGTCCAGACGTTTGAACGCAGGGAAGCCATTGCCGGAGCGGACTTTGTATGCACGCAAATCCGGGTAGGCATGCTGGAAGCGCGCAAATGGGACGAATTAATTCCGCTTCAATACAATGTCATCGGCCAGGAGACGACAGGTCCCGGAGGGATGATGAAAGGCCTACGGACCATCCCGGTCATTCTGGATATTTGCAAAGACATTGAGGAGCTGGCTCCGGATGCCTGGTTGCTGAATTTTACGAATCCGGCCGGTATGGTGACTGAAGCTGTTCACAAATACTCATCGGTAAAAAGCGTAGGATTGTGCAACTCACCGATCGGTTTTCAAAAGTGGCTCTCCGAGTTCTTCGGACTTCCTATGGAGAAGATCTACGCGGAGTTTGTCGGCATCAACCATCTGCACTGGGTATCCGATATCGTGATTGACGGTAAAAGCAAGCTGCAGGAGCTCATTGATTACCCGCAGAGCTACAAGGCGAGCAATGTGCCGTTTGATTCCTGGGACTACCGGTTTCTGAATGCTTTGAAAGCGATTCCCTCTTATTACCTGAGCTATTACTATATGACGGACGCGATGCTTGCGGAACAGAAGGAAGCAGCAGCAACGACTGGATCGCGCGCTGAGGTAGTGAAGAAGGTGGAGGAAGAGCTGTTTGAACTGTACCGGAACGTAGAGCTGAAGGAAAAGCCCAAGCAGCTGGAACAGCGCGGCGGAGCCTACTACTCGGAGGCGGCAGTGCTGCTGATGCGCTCCATTTATAATGATTCCCGCGATATCCAGACGTTGAATGTAAGGAATAACGGAATTATTGACTTCTTGCCGGACGATGCCTCCATTGAGGTGAATTGTATGGTCACCAAGCAAGGTCCGCTGCCGATTCCGCTGCGCATAATTCCTCAGCCCGTAAAAGGCTTGCTGGCTGCAGTCAAACAATACGAGAGCCTCACCATCGAAGCGGCTGTGCACGGAGACCGGGATATAGCCCTGCAGGCTATGGTTCATCATCCGCTCGTGCCTTCGGTCACCGTAGCTGAACAACTGCTGGATGAAATGCTGGAGAAGAACAAATCGTTGTTGCCGTTGTTTCACTAGAATCGTCCAGAGGAGGAAAAGCGGATGAACACGGCCGAGAAACCGCGTAGATGGAAGAAATTTATCAGTCAATTGGATTTGCAGTCCATGGTTTGGCCGGGAATTATCTTTGTATTCATTTTTAGCTACATTCCGATGTATGGCGTGGTTATGGCATTCCAGCAATACGATATTTTTGGCGGCATTATGAAGAGCCCATGGGTTGGATTTATGCATTTCAGAATGTTCTTCGAGGCGCCGGAGTTCTGGAATGTGATGCGAAATACCCTTGTGATCAGCTTGCTTAAATTGATTATCTCTTTTCCTGCCCCGATTCTTCTTGCGCTGATGCTGAATGAAATCGGGAATATGGGCTTTAAACGTATTATCCAGACCGTCAGTTATTTACCTTATTTCCTGTCCTGGGTTATAGTATCCGGGTTTGTATTTTCGCTGTTATCCGTTGACAACGGGACGGTGAACTATGTGCTGGAGCGATTCAATCTGGTAGGGGAACCAGTTAACTTCCTGGCGTTACCCAAATACTTCTGGTCGATTCTAGTAAGCGTAAATGTGTGGAAAGAGGTCGGATTCGGGAGCATTGTCTACCTGGCCGCGATTGCAGGCATTGATCCAACCCTATATGAGGCCGCTTCTATAGATGGAGCAAGCCGGTTTAAGCAAATTCACTTGATTACACTCCCCAGCATTACCCCCATTATCATCATCTTTATGATTCTTGCCATCGGCAGTCTGCTCAGTGCGGGCTTCGAGGACATTTTGCTGCTGGCAACCAATCCAATTCTGCGACCCTACTCCGATGTTATCGACACCTATGTGTACCGTGTTGGGATTTTAAATGCCAGATTCTCTTATGCGACAGCGGTAGGGCTATTCAAGGCGGTGATCAGTGTCATTCTGCTAGTGACGGCCAACAAAATCGCTCGCCGGGCAGATGTTAGTCTCTGGTAGTACTACTACTCATAGCGAATGCTTCCGATGCTCCATAAACCTTTTAGGAGGGGTGAACAATGAGACTAAGCCTAGGCGACAAAATCATGCAGCGGAGTATGTATATCCTTTTGACGCTGCTGGCGTTACTCATGCTATACCCGTTTTGGAATGCGCTGGTCATTTCCTTTAATCTAGGGAGCGATACGGCGCTCGGTGGTGTAACCTTGTTACCGAGAGCTTTTACTCTGGAAAATTATTATATTGTGTTTCAGGATCAACGCCTGCTGAATTCTTTTCTGATCACCATTCTTAGAACGTTATGCGGCACGGCATTGTCTGTCTTTTTCACGGCACTGTTAGCCTACGGAATGTCCAAGAAGACATTGCTATTTCGAAAACAATATATGGTGTTCTTCATGATTACGATGTTCTTCAGTGGAGGGCTCATCCCTAGTTATTTACTAGTTCGCTCTTTGGGTATGCTGGACACCTTTTGGGTGCTGATTATCCCCGGCATCATCAGTGTCTGGAACATGATTGTCATCCGCACCTTCTTCCACGCTCTGCCGGAGGGGTTAGAGGAATCGGCCAAAATCGACGGCAGCAGCAACTACGGCATTTTTTTCCGAATCGTCATTCCCGTCTCCGGCCCGGTGCTGGCCACGATTGCCTTATTCACCGCAGTAGGTTACTGGAATGACTGGTTTACGGGAGCGATCTATATTACAAAGGATCACTTGCTTCCTATACAGACCCTGCTGCGCCAGATTATGAACTCCAACATCATGACCCAAATAGGCTCATCGAATGCTATCGCGCTGGATCATATGAACCGAAATCGGACGATTACCACGAAGTCACTGACTATGGCTACGATGATGATCGCTACCATTCCAATTATCCTGACGTATCCTTTTCTCCAAAAGTACTTTGTTAAGGGCGTAATGATCGGTTCGATGAAAGAATAGCAGTCTCCATATTATGTAGAAAGAAGGGAAAAGATGCGCAATCGTATGAAATGGGTATCTCTTTTGCTGACTTCACTGGTGCTTCTTCTCGCTGCCTGTAGCGGAGGAGGAAATTCTAACACTTCACCAAACACAAGCGAGAAAAATCTGAATACTGAGGCCGCCACAGATGACGGCAGCGGGATCAAGCCCGTCACCTTCAGCTTCTATGGAAACTATGACTGGCTTACGACATCACCATGGGGGGATAATGAGGCGACAAAATGGATTCAGGAGAACCGTAAGGTTACTGTTGAACCCATACAATCCGGAGGAGCGGCCGGAGAAAAGCTCAACACGATGATCGTCGGCGGTGATTTACCGGATGTCATTTTTACTGACCGGGGATCCTCAGTGGAACGGCTGGTGCAGGCAGGACAACTCGTTGCGCTGGATGATTACTATGAGAAGTATCCGAACTTCAAGAAATATGTGAAGGAATCCACCCTGAATTTGCTCCGTTCAGAAGACGGGAAAATCTATCAAATCCCGAACTGGTATACATCCGGGCAATTCGGCAACGGCGGATGGATGGTGAATAAAGATATTTATAACGAACTCGGCAGACCGGCGCTTGAGACCTTTGATGATTTGTATCAATATTTGCTTAAGGTGCAAGAAAAGTATCCGGATGTAGTACCTCTGGAGGTTGGGGAGAAGGGGGCAGGTCTGGAAATTATGTATGGTGGTTTTAAGGAGAACTCCACCAGTAAGTTCATTTCACTCATGGGATATCCGGATGGCGACAAGCTGTCATCTATCTTGGACGATCCCGCTTACGAGGAGATGGTGCTGTATATTAATAAGCTGTATCGTGAACGGCTGATTACGCAGGATGCTCTGCAGCAAACCCAGGATGCGGTCAAAGAAAAGGTCAATACCAACCGGGTAGCAGTCATGGTCGAATCCAATATCACTACGTATGGAGCCGAGGGACACCGGGCACTGACAGCGAATAATCCGGACAGCGGTTATGAGATTATATGGCCGATTCATAAAGCCGGTCTAGACAAAACACAAGTGTTTGTAAGCGGCTTTGAGACGCTGGGTTGGAACGTTAATGTCATTACGAAAAAGGCCAAGGATCCAGAGGCCATCTTCGCTTATTTTGACTGGATTACGGGTCCGGAGGGACAGAGGGTGCTTTTCTTCGGTCCTAAAGGCTTGTACTGGGATGAAGAGGATGCGGACGGAGCGCCAATCCCGAACGAGAAATACAAGACGACTCCTGCTAACGAGCGCACGGAAACGATGCGGAAATTCGAGGACTTTAACTGGGCGGGAAATACGACCTTTATTGATACGGCGAAAATGAGCCTCGAGGCGCTGCTTTCTGCGAACCAGAAGTCCTGGGAGACCGTGGCGCAGTCCACGGTGACCTGGAAAACCGCGTTGGATATCACGGAGTTTGTAAATACCGATCCGATTCCGGATACGGAGATCGGCATCATCGCACAGAATATCGGGGATATTTATACCCTTGCTTACGCCCAGATGGTACAGGCGAAGTCGGATGAAGCGGTGCTGTCGGCGCTGGAGACAGCTAAAAAGAACACCGAAAAAGCGGGGCTGGCTAAGCTGCTTGAATTCAGAACCGAAAAATGGCAGGAAAATGTTAAGAAAATCAACGCGACGAAATAAGACTATTATAAAATTTTATACTTGTGGAGGCGAGATTATGGTATTTGCGTTGAGATCGAGGTTCATAGCACTGTTAAGCATCGTGTTGGTTTCTTCGATAGCCGGTGGTTCCGTTCCTGTTATGGCCGAGGAGGAGAGTAACCCCCCTTTCGAAACGGAAGTTATTGTACGGACCGTAAACCAGTTTAAGAACATGACGGATGTTCAGAATTTCATCGCGCTGTCTACAAGCTATGGCGTCGATGTTATTAGCATGAACGTGAAGCAGGATGAAGATGATGAGGTTCCGTCTGGAAGTGTATTTTATCAGAGTGATATCGCACCAATTGCCCAAGGCTACCAGAATTTCGACGCCCTGCAGGCTGTCATTACGGCAGCCCATGCTGCAGGAATCAAGGTTCATGCCTGGATTCCACAGTTCCATGATCAGCAGGCCTTCCTGGAGCACGATGAATGGCAGATGCAGGCGCTGGTTGACGGGGTTCAGACTCCGTTTACAGGTTCTAACGGCAACGAATACTTCGTCAATCCAATTCACCATGAAGTGCAGCAGTATGAGCGTTCCATCATTCAGGAAGTGATCGAGAATTATGATGTGGATGGCGTTGTGCTGGATTGGATCCGCTTCGATAATTACAACATGGACGTCAGTGATTACACGGTTACGAAGTATCAGGCGCAGTTCGGGTATTCACCGCTCAGCATTGACTTCGAGACGGATTCTCCTCAGAGAGAGCAGTGGAATGAATGGAGGACCGATCAAATTGGACAGTATGTGGGCGATATCCGTCAGGATATCACCCAGTCCTCGAAGCCGGATGTGCAGCTCGGCGTGTATATTTTGCCGCCAGAATTCATTGAAGTTGGGCAGAATGTAGCCAAATTCAAGGATGATATCGACTTTGTTGCACCAATGGCGTACTTTGATGACTGGGAGTTCAACAGTGATTGGGTATACAGCACTTCCTACGGCATCCTGAAGGATACGAGCGACCGGATTAGCGGCAGTGACGTGGAAATTGTTGCGACGCTGGATAATGACTGGACAGATGATCAATATCAGGAGATTTACAAGGGAATCCGCGAGAATTATCCAGGTGTGAAGCGTCTGTCGTTCTTTGCTTACGGGGCCTGGCCAGAAGATGAGCTGGCTAATATCAAAGAACGTGAAACCTGGCCTACGCCAGGCTGGACGCCTCCGGTAGAACAAGACTATCCGGCTCAATTACCAACAGGATGGAAGGCGCGGAATATCGGTTCCATGCCGGGGAACGTTACCTACAATTCTTCCAATAAGCAATTTACACTCAGCAGCAGCTCTACGGATATTTGGGGAAATGGAGATCAACTAAATTATATATACCAATCCGTGCGAGGCAATGCGGAGATTATTGTTAAAGTGCAGTCCACTAGCCGATTGGACGGCTGGGCCAAGGCCGGCATTATGATTCGGGAGTCGCTGGGTCATAATTCGAAGCATGCAGATATGATGCTTACCCCCGAAAATGGGGCAGCCTTCCAGTATCGTGCAGAGACTGCCGGCAATATGGTTGATCAGACTGCGGCTGCCTCGGCTCCAAGATGGCTAAAGCTGACCCGAAGTGGAAATACCTTCAAAGGGGCTATTTCGACGAACGGGAATAACTGGAAAACGGTCGGAACTGTTCAGATTCCGATGAACCGCAAGGTGTATATTGGCATAGCACTTAGCAATCCCGGGGATGACTCGAGGAATAAGGCTGTGTTTGGAAATGTGAAGATTACGGATTAAGCTTAATACAAGGGCACCGGTTCTTCTTTATCCGGGGGAGTTTTCGTTTATCAGGTTAACCAGAAATATCTGGTTAACCTTTTTTATTTCGGTATAAGGTGATGGTGGGGGATAAATCCAATTGAAATCTGAAATGAATATAAAGCTGCTAAATCTGGTGGTATATTTAATGCAGCTAATTTTATAATATAGCTAATTCTATAATGCAGTTTAGCTTATTAATAATAGTCTTTGAGAATAACTTATACAGAATAGGAGAGATACGATGAGCGAGCGTATACCCTGCCAAACCTCAGACTGCAAGGGAAGCATACTTCCTGCAACTGCTTTAAAGACAGGTGGAATCTGCATGCCCTGTCATCAAAGGAAGCTTACGCTGGAGCAAAAGGCTTATATTGAACAAAATCGAAAAGACATTGATTTGTACGCAGGTGTGAATGATCCGGTTGAAATTCTTAAAATCATGCACAAACCGCGGAGGTTGAGCCCGCTTGAACACGTAATTCCCTATCACAAAACCGCGCAAGAGTTATATCGTCAACTGACTGAAAGCGAAAGGGAGCGATTGGAAACCTACGCCATTAAATTGATGGAAGAAGATGATTTTGACCAGGCTGAGACTATTTTACTGTCGCTTATATGTTTTTCAAGTGCTTCCATTGAACGGGGGCTGGAGGCTTTTTTTCTTAACGGGAAGTATTATCCCGGTATTCTCTATAAAGAAGCGGGTCAGGAGATCCGTGATAAGATCATTCATCAGTTGGAGCATGACTCGGAAAACCGTAATCATTTGCTGCTTGCATTGGCCTGGATTGGCGATGAAGAGGTTGTTCGGCAGTTCGAGACATGGCGGCAGCATCCGCCTCGATGGACATCGGAGTTAAATGTGCCTCCGGAAACCTATGCTCACGAAGCAGGATGGGAATTAGATCCCGATGGTGGGAAAAGGCTGCTTTTTTACCCCGAGAGTTATCATTTTGAAGTAAACAGGGACGGAAAAAATGGGATGGATCGGGATCATACGGCGGTAGCGGCGCTACAGGCGGGTGAGCATTCCTGCCCTTGGTGTGGCGGTAAGTTGACAGTGCTGTTTGATTACGATTTGCAGAATCCACTGGTTCAATTTATAAAGCTTTCCGGCCAGCGGTTAAGGATTGCAGCTTGCATGCATTGTAATTGTTATGGCACCGTGTTTATGAAAGCGGAGCTGGATGGCCAATATTCGTGGAGTGAATATAATACCGTTCCTGATTTTTTGCCTGCAAATGAAGACAGGGAAGAAATAGCATGGCATGCCATGCAGCTATCGGAACGACAGATGGGAACCTATGAAAATTCATATTGGATGCTTGAGGCGCCTGCGTCGCAGATTGGAGGACATCCGGCTTGGATTCAGGATGCGGAATATCCTGTGTGCCCTTGCTGTTCGAAGACGATGAAGTTTATTGCCCAAATGGACATGGAACAGGCCGAGGACAGCGAGGGGATTTATTATGCATTTTTGTGTGAGGGTTGCCTGCAGGTAGCTGTGAATTACCAGCAGACGTAAATCAACTTATTTCTGGTTAGCGTAGATTGGAACTTCAGACTTAAAAAGAAAAATGCTGCCTTAGACAACTAAGGACGGCATTTTTTTATTTTGTATAAACATGATGATCAAAGTACATTGACTGTCACAGTAGTATGATATACAATGCGATTATGAGGTGATGAAATGAGTGAGAACAAAATCACATCCGATCTGCTGCGAGGACATACCGATACGATGGTATTGCGGCTCTTGTCCGAAGCCGATCGTTATGGATATGAAATCGTCAAATTGATTGCTGAGCGTTCCGGAGGCGAGTATGAATTAAAAGAAGCTACGATGTACTCCAGCGTCCGGCGGCTTGAGGCAGACGGTGACATTGAATGGTATTGGGGGGATGAGTCTCAGGGGGGACGACGGAAGTATTTTCGGATTACCGAGAAGGGGAAAGCTGTTTACGCCAATAACAAGACTAATTGGGAGTATGCAAAGCGTGTGCTTGAAAACTTATTATAAGGAGACTTGATAATATGAATGAGAAATTAAACATGTATTTAAATGGCGTATTCGCACCCTATGACGGGATAAAAAGCGTTGCTGAATTAAAGAGTGACCTTCTTTCCGATTTGCAGGAGCGGTTCAGTGAACTCAAGGCTGAAGGCAAGGATGATGAAACGGCGTTTAAGATGACGATAGACAGCATCGGCGACATTGAACAGACGGTGCAGGAGGTTGCCAATCTCTCCCGTTCACTTGAGCGTCAGGTGGTGACGAGCTTTAGGGCGAGCAACTTATCGAAGAGTGATTTTGCAGGCGTTACCGCCCATAAAGGGGATTTTAAAGTGAGCGCGTTGCGGGGTTCGGATTTTACAGGCGCTGACTTGACTGGCAGTTCTTTCGCGGGCAGTGACGTAGGCGAGGCCAAGTTCGACAGCGCTAATCTCACCGACTGCAATCTGTCCGGCATTGAACTGGCAAATGCGAGCTTTCACAAATCTATTCTTGTTCGTACCAACTTTAGCTCATCAGGACTTACAGGGGCGAAATTTATCAATACAAGACTGACTGACGTCAAGCTGTGTACGACTGATCTCACGAAAACAATCTTTGAGAACTGTATCTTTGACGGTGTGGAATTTAAAACCTCTGATCTGCGGGGATTATGTTTTGACGGCCAGACCTTTATCGGGGTCAAGTTTGAAAAGTCGGCGCTGAACGATATTTCGTTTAGAGGTGCGACGTTAAAAAATGTGTCATTCCTCTCCGGGTTTTCGTTATCCAAGAAGTTTTATCGTGCAATCAAAACGATCAACTTTGACGGTGCAATGATGGATAAGTTGACCTTCGCTGCGCTCAAAGGCATGGAAGCTGATTTGACAAAGGTTACAGTCCTATAAGCCGGAGCTTCCGAAGTGAGTTTTGCGGGGAGAATTCCATGAAGATATGCTAACAAAACCTTGAGGAGGGAATGCAATGAACAAGTCCATTAAAGTGGTTGGGTTGGAAAAGTCCTACAGACAGCTTCAAGTTTTAAAGGGGGTGGATTTTGAAGTGGAGCAGGGCAGCGTTTTTGCCCTGCTTGGCTCCAATGGCGCAGGCAAGACCACCATTGTCAAAATCCTCACCACTTTGCTAAATCAAGATGGTGGGACTGCTGCAGTGAACGGATTCGATGTCGCCACAAAGCCTGATTATGTACGCCAGTCCATCAGCCTGACGGGTCAATTTGCCGCCGTGGATGAGATTCTGACCGGCCGGGAAAATCTGATCATGATTGCGAGGCTCCGCCATGATAAGCATCCGCGTCAAGTTGCGGACGATCTGCTGGAACGCTTCACTTTGACCGATGCCGCGGATCGCAAGGTATCCACTTATTCAGGCGGGATGCGCCGGAGATTAGATCTCGCGATGAGTCTTGTTGGAAAACCGCAGATTATTTTCCTCGACGAACCAACCACTGGACTTGATCCTGAGGCAAGGATTGATGTATGGAAGATGGTTAAGGAGCTTGCCGACGGCGGTACGACTGTCTTTTTGACGACGCAGTATTTGGAAGAGGCAGAGCAGCTTGCTGATCAAATCGCCATTCTACATGAAGGTAAAATTATTGCGAGCGGTACACTCGAAGAACTAAAAAAGCGATTCCCGCCCGCAAAAGTTGAGTACATTGAAAAGCAGCCGACGCTGGAGGAGATATTCCTCGCAATCATCGGCAAAAAGGAGGGAAAGTAAATGGAAATGATTAAGAAGCACTTTTTCAGTGACATGAGTGTAATGCTTGGACGCTCTATGCGCCATATTCTCCGCAGTATGGATACCATCATCACGGTAACTATCATGCCAATTGCATTTATGCTGTTGTTTGTTTACGTGTTCGGTGGGGCCATCCAGGCGGGTACGGATAACTATGTGAATTATTTATTGCCCGGGATCATACTGATCGCTATTGCAAGTGGTGTAACTTATACGGCTTACCGCCTGTTTAACGATGTGCAAAAAGGGATTTTTCAGAGATTCCATTCTATGCCGATTGCACGTTCTACCATGCTGTGGGGACATGTGCTGACCTCCCTGATATCCAATGCGATTTCAGTTAGCGTCATCATTCTTGTTGCATTGATTATGGGGTTTCGTTCATCGGCAGGAGTGCTCTCATGGCTGGCGGTTGCCGGCATCCTCATATTGTTTACGCTGGCTCTAACTTGGGTCGCGGCAATTGCTGGACTATCCGCAAAATCGGTGGACGGCGCGACTGCTTTTTCCTATCCGATTATTTTCCTTCCTTTCATCAGCTCGGCCTTTGTGCCTACCGAATCGATGCCGCCAGTCGTTCGCGCCTTTGCTGAAAACCAGCCCGTTACATCTATAGTAGAGGCGGTTCGCTCCCTCCTGATGGGGCAGCCTGTCGGCAATGATATTTGGGGAGCCATCATATGGTGCATAGCCATTCTAGTAGTTGCGTATTTATTAGCGATGCGGGTATACAAACATAAAGTTGTTTAATTGCCAGATAACGTTACAGGATTTAGAAGCGACTTGTCTGCGGATGGGTTGCTTTTTTTCATTTCTCTACGTATCACTAAGCAGTATCCCTTTTTCTTTCACAAACTTCTCCAGAACCTTGAAATCCTCAGTAACCTTTTTAAAAGGTAAGGCTTCCAGTACCTGATCCCGGTAATCCTTTTTGGCGGCAATGGACAGGCGGGAATCGAGTATGCTGAGTACACCAAGGTCAGTTTCACTGCGGATCAGGCGCCCGGTTCCTTGTCTTAACCGAAGCAGCATGTCCGGTACAAAAACCTCCTTCAAGGGATTCTTTGCCATCGAAGTCTTATATTCATAGACAGGATCGGCAGGAACAGGGAAAGGCAGACGGAAAATGATTAACTGTGACAAATCGGAACCTTCGATATTCACACCTTCCCAGAATACACCGGTACTAAGTAGAACGCCTTTACTGCCCCGAAAGTCAGCGATCACCCCGTCCTGGGACGAACCTTCCCTTTGAACATGTAATGCCCATGCAAGCTTCTCAGAGTTTAATTTCTTATGAATATACTTCATATCCTCTTTAGCTGAAAAAAGAACCAATGTCCGCCCGTCTGTTAAATTACAGAGCCTCATCATTTCCTTGTATGCCGCTTCAAGATAATCTTCCCGCCGCTGATGGTTATAGTAGGGGATGTCCTTGGCAATATACAGCATGGTGTGGTTGTCATAATCAAACGGTGAAGCTTGGCGCTCCATATAATCTCCCCTGTAACCGAGGGACTCAGTGAGATAAGCGTATTGTTCCTCCAGCGTTTCTCCGCTTTGACACATGGTTGCTGACGTTAAAATAACTGAGGTTTTCCCGTTAAATAAGGTATATTTCAGAAACTGGCTTATCCCTTTAGGGCAGATACTAAGGGTACTCTCCCGCTGGGTATTACTTGCCCAGATCAGATAGTTATCCTCTACTCCGGCGAGTACATCAAAGAGGTCGATAAGTCCGTTCATGGCTTCAAAAATATTGTCAATCTCCCGTTCATGCCGTGAAGTTAAGACGGAAAGGCTGAGATTAAAATCTTTTAAAACCTGTGCCGCTCGTCTTAAGGGGATTCCTGTGATCTGCGATATTTTTATACGGTCATTGTCCTGCTTGGCTGTTTGCAGTAAGTCTGCCTCTACTTGTTTAAAAATATGGCCAACGCATCTTTTTATAAATTTAAATTGCGGCATAAGCTCCGTATCGGCAGATTGCTTGAAGAGAATCTGTAAGGCGTCATCCAGAATACGGCAGGTTCCCCGGTAAGTAAATTCGAGCGTTCTTGCATCTCTAACCTTTGCTTCCAGATTATGCGCTTCATCAATTACGATCAGAGCCGGCCGTTCGGTGATTAACCCCTTCGTTCCTTCCTTTTTCTTGATTAAATCACGGATGAGCAGATCCTGGTTTACGATAATAAAATCCATGTCGCTCGCGTTGGCATTAATTTTAGCTCTCATCTCATAAAACGTACATGTACTTTTATAATGGCAACGTTCAAATTTGCAATCATTCACACAAACGTTAGACCATACAGCATCACTAACCCCGCCCTTAATATCTGCCCGCTCATCAATTTCATAATTCACAATCTGTTGAGAAAGCGCAGACAGAGGAGTGTTTGAATCATCCGCTTGGAACAGATCTGCTGCCCTATACCGGCAAGCATACTGCCCCATGCCTTTTCCAACTACCGAACGTACCCTTGTAAATCCGAGACGACTTCCGATGAATCTCAGATCTTTATGTATTTGTTCTGAAAGTTGTATGGAGGATGTCGCAATAATAACCGGTTGCCTTGAGATTTGGTTAATAAGCAGGCTGGGAATGAGGTAGGCAAAGGACTTGCCGATACCGACTCCAGCTTCAATCATCGCGTTACGACCATTTATATAGGCATCAGCGATATCTAGAGACATATCCTGCTGGCCGATCCGCTCTTTAAGTCCAATCCTGGGGAATTTATCATACATTCGAAAGATAGCATTGACTAAAGAGGGCTCGATGTCCTTCTTTAGCTCCTGCTTCTGTAATTTATAGAGATCACTTAACCAGCTAATGACGACCGCCCCTTTTCAAAATCAATGATCTTCCTAATTATAGTTTTTTTGGTGAGGTTGTAATTATCTTCGATGCTACTCTAACAGTCAAGTGTCAGAATATAATATAGTGATTAAAACAAAGTGAATTACTGTGTTTTTGAAGCAGGAAAATATACACATATCTTGAATACAAACTACAAAGAAGGAGGATGAAAATGTCATACAAAGAAAATGAATTGCGTTCGTCATTAACCTTAGCAGTTCCAATCATTTTAAACAGGCATTATCATTCTATGACTATGAAAAACATCGAATTCTCCTGGTTTGTAGAGGCGCATAAGGAATTGTTAGATTCATCATTCAGTACGATATTAATGAGTATGGTAGAAGCCTTGTTTTTTGATTCTTTTGGTTACGATCAATACTTAAACCTGCTAGAAAAAGAGGGGGCTGAGCAAGGGGTTTATACTGCAGAAATATTCGGTGATCATTTTGATATCTTACTTGATATGAGCAAGGATTTAAATTTAACCGCTCAGAATATTATGTTTAAGATCATTGAAGAGTTTGTAGATGATTCCGCGATCCGATTGTTTTTTTATAATCGTTTAATGGAATGCAACTGGACCCGTTTTACTGGCTTTGCACAAGGTTATTTGTCTAATAAAAATCAACAGATTGACAATTTACATGAACAAAAAATTGCTGTTATGGGACAAATGGCAGCAGGAATGGCGCATGAAATAAGAAATCCGCTAGCTTCGATTAAAGGTTTTGCTCAGCTTGTAAATATCAGGCTAAATGAGCCGGAGATCAAAGCGGATGAATTGCGTGCATATCTGGATATCACCATCAAAGAGATTGATGCTCTGAATGGATTAGTAACGGACTTTCTAATACTGGCTCGAAAAGGTGACAGTACAAAAAATAACGGCGTAGTATTTAACGTTATGGAGGTTATACATAGAGTTAATAACATTGTGAATCAACTCATACTTAGTGATGATATTATACTTTCAGTAGAGTGCTCTTTAGAAAAAGTACTAACGTTTGGAAGCGCCTCTCAGCTAGAGCAGGTAATTCTTAATATTTTGAAAAATAGTATCGATTCCTTCACAGCTTTTAGAGGCAGAATAGATATTTCTGTTACCACAGCTGCTGAGACAAACGAAATTATTCTACTCTTTAAAGACAATGGAGAAGGAATTCCACAGGATAAATTAAAACGGATATTTGACCCTTTCTTTACTACCAAGCAAAAAGGGACAGGGATTGGATTATCGATTTGTAAACAACTAATCGAAATGTATGGGGGGCATATTAAGGTAGATTCAGAGGTTCAGGTTGGAACTAGCGTGAGGGTTATTTTGCCTTGGGTTTATGATTATCATATTTGAGATGCTGCTGTATCTAAGGAATGAAGGAGCGACTTGCCAATAGGGAAGTTGCTTTTTTTTGTTATAGTTCTACAAAAAATCAGGATGTGCGTAAGATCACAAAGCAATTATTGGATACGTTTATACTCAATATATCAATTAAATTTGAAATATAAATTACATAAGCAATTGGAGGCTACTGGCATGGATCAATTTACTTTTACAGATATGAAAAAAATAAAGAGAAAAAATTTAGGTAATGTCGTACCTTTAGAGCTTTTCAGAACGATTAGACTGATTGGTTTATATCAAGCGTTACCCATGAATGGTAAGGGTACAACGTTGACTATAGGAAGAAAAATTGGGGAAGAATTTGGTGTTACCTCGGTTAATGAACTATTCGAGTTATTCGAAGAATTGAAGATAGGGATTCCTATAATAACCCATGAAGATGACAAGGGGATGACGATTGCAGTACACGATTGTTTCTGCGAAGGGTTACCTATTATGGAAGGGAAAATGGTTTGTGACCTGGAGGGGGCCATTATTGAAGGAGCACTTACTAAAATTCGTGGAAAGCGGGTTTCCGTCCGGGAAATAAAATGTAATGTTAATGGGGATGAATATTGCGAATATCTCGTCAAATATTAAATTCATATATAAATGCGAGTAAGCGACCTTCCGATTTTAAAAGGTCGTTTTTTTTATGAAGAAGTTGTGATGGAATTAACATTCATTTAACATGCCTCTTATGCTGAAATGATATAACAGTTACAAATAGGTGAAAAGGTGGCTGTTAGATGAAACTTAGCAAAGAGGAAAAATCATGGATTTTATATGACTGTGGGAATTCGGCCTATTCGATGGCGGTTACAACTGCTTTATTGCCTATTGTATTTGGCATGTTTTCAAATGTTAACAGCAGCATGGATTTAGGGTACTTTAATTCCATTGCGAGTATTCTAGTGGCTATCCTTAGTCCGATTTTAGGCACGATCGCAGATTACAAGGATAAGAAAAAGCGCTTTTTCTTATTTTTCTCTTTGATCGGTGTGCTGGCTACGGCTTCGTTGGCATTCGTTGCACCTGCGAGCGGGCAGTGGCAGTTATTGATTGTGTTTTATATCCTGTCTGTTATAGGTTTTGCCGGAGCCAATATTTTTTATGACTCTTTTCTTGTGGATATAACCACTGATGAAAGGATGGATAAGGTATCCACAAAAGGTTTTGCTTATGGATATATCGCCAGCGTCATTCCATTTGGCATCAGCCTGCTATTGATTCTGTTTATGGGGATGGATAAGTCGATCGGTTATCAGATTGGGTTTATCATTACTGCCCTTTGGTGGGGGCTGTTGACCATACCCATGATCAGAGATGTGAAGCAGAGATATTATATTGAGCCTGAACCAAGACCTGTAATCAACAGTTTTAAAAGACTGGGAGACACCTTTAGGAATGTTAGACAGCATAAAGTTGTATTTGTTTTCTTAATTGCGTACTTTCTTTATATTGATGGGGTAGATACGATTATTAAAATGGTGGTGCCCTATGCCACATCGGTTCTGGGTGCGGATGCTTTTGACACCTTTACCTTACTGGGGATATTATTAGTTATCCAGATCATCGCTTTTCCTTGTGCAATCCTGTATGGTAATCTCGCCAAAAAATACTCCGCCAGGACTTTGATAATCGTGGGGATTGTTACATATATCATTTCCTGCATCGCGGCTTTTTTTATCACTTCAGTGTGGCATATATTTATTTTAGGTGCGCTAATTGGTTCCGCTCAGGGAGGCATTCAGGCGCTCAGCAGGTCTTATTATGCGAAGATCATTCCAAAGGAGAATTCCAATGAATTCTTTGGTTTTTACAATATTTTTGGCAAGTTCGCGGCCATTGTTGGTCCTGCTGTAATGTCTTTAACAACAACCTTAACAGGTAATGCTAAATTTAGTATTTTAGCGATTATCCCACTTTTTATTATTGGATTATTCGTATTTATAACTTTACCTAAAGAGCAGCCTGAACATGACGAACCTAAGGGGCTTATTCTATGAAGTCAATTAAAGCACAAACGGCTATGGCCAAGCATTTGATCGTCATCTCTTACGATGCCTTTTCAGAAGACCACTGGGCATTGGCCAGCCGGCTTCCAAACTTAAGTAAATTAATTAAAAACGGAGCTCATAGCCATAAATTGAAAAGTGTGTATCCGACACTCACATATGTAGTGCACACGACCATAGCAACCGGTGTATATCCGGATAAGCATGGCATCCACCACAACAATCCGTTTCAGCCCTTTATTAAGGAAGAGGAGCAAAATTGGTTCTGGTTTAGAAATGCGATCAAGGTGCCAACGATTTACGATGTTGTGCGCGAGCATAAGATGAGCACAGCCGGAATCCTATGGCCAGTATCGGGTAAATCCTCCATCCAATACAATATACCTGAAATCAGAGCCATCAAAAACGAAAATCAGGCACTGAAGATATTAAAAAGCGGAAGCCCCTTATACTGTGTGGATATGGAGCTGAAATATGGCCGGATCCGCAAGGGGATTGAGCAGCCTTATCTGGATGACTTCACGACCAAATGTGCTATAGACACGATTAAGCGCAAAAAACCTAATCTTCTAATGATGCATCTGATCGATCTGGATGATGCCAAACATGCTTATGGAACTGACAGTGACGAAGTGATGCAGGTAATCACACGTATGGATAATAGGTTAGGCGATATTATGCAGGCAGTGGATGAAGCGGGGATAAAGGATGATACGATTTTTTTAATTTTGGGGGACCATGGCCAGTTTAATGTTAGGTACAAAGTGCATTTGAACAACCTTTTGCAGGAAAAGGGCCTGATCTATGAAGAGAACGGCGAAATGAAGTGGAGAGCTTACTTTCAGTGTGGGGGTGGAGCGGCTTACTTGCATATCCGGCAGGGCGATGAAGAAGCTGAGCAAATAGCATTAGCTGTTATTGGAGATAATATGAGAGATGAATCTTCAGGTATAGAGAAATTGTATGCTAGAGATGAACTGGATTATTTTCATGTGGGCCAAACCACAAAGTATATGCTTGAGGCTAAGAGAGGTTATTGTTTCGACGAAAGTATGGATGAACCAACGATTGTTGATTTGGACAAACAAGGCGTTAAATTTGCCACGCATGGCTATTCTCCTGATAAAGACGGCTATAGATGCAACTTGGTTGTCTCTGGGGAAAAGATTAGAAATGGGCATCCTATAGGGGACATCGAAATGGTAGATATAGCCCCCACGATGGCAAAGATTTTAGGGATTGATTTTAATCCAGGTGACGGAAGACCTTTAGAGGAAATTTTTATGGACTAAATTAAGCAATGTGAAACGGAGAAATTCAATGATTGAAACGCGAAAACAGAAATCAAATAAACTCAAGATATTCTCAAAAGTATTCATGATTATTATTGGGGCGCTAATAGCTGCCTATGGTCTAGAATCTGTATTGATACCCAACAATGTCTCAGATGGAGGTGTCACAGGTCTAAGCATCGTTGGCTCTGAACTGTTTGGCTTACCGCTAGGGCTGCTAATTGGCATAATTAATATCCCTTTTGTGTGGCTAGGATATAAGCAAATTGGTAAAAGCTTTGCTCTTTATTCCGTTATCGGTATTGCTTCACTGGCTATTGGCACTAGTCTTATGCATCATGTACCGACGATTATAGAAGGTGATACCTTATTAATTACCGTTGTTGGCGGGATTATTATCGGTTTTGGTATGGGGTTAGCCTTACGTAATGGTGGAGCATTAGATGGGATAGATATGTTAGCTGTCTTACTTTCACGAAAATTACCTTTTGGGACCAGTGATTTAATCTTATTTCTAAACATGTTTGTCTTTATTGTTGTTTCAACAGTATTTGGCCTACAAGGGGCTATTCTATCAGCACTTGCTTATTTTATTGCTTCTAAGGTCATTCATATTATTGAAGAAGGTTTGAGTGGCTCTAAAACGTTTAAAATCATCACTATTCAACCGGAAATCATGGTCGAGACTATTCGTGACCGATTGGGTCGTGGAGCAACTTATACAGATGCTTATGGCGGCTACTCAAATGAACAATTCAAAGAAATCACTTGTGTCATTAACCGTCTGGAAGAAAGTAAAATAAAAGATATTATTCGTGAAATTGACCCGAATGCTTTTGTAGTAGTCTACGATGTTGCAGAAGTTAAGGGCGGCAGTTTTAAAAAGAAAAATATTCACTAATGACTATAAATCGCGTTGGAGAGAAGCTAATTATGCTCTTGCCAGCGCGTTTTTTTGTTTTCTTTGAAGGAGAGGAAAGGCTTGGTATAGATTTAATATAATTAAAGTTGGAATACCTACTCTAACAATATGCTTATACAATAGAATTAATAAGGTTGGAGAGGGGACATGGATATGGATGCTGTTCATAAAGAAAAGATCTTAATCAAAAATGAAAAGCTTATTAGCATGGTCATTGAACGGGCTAAGAGAGATTTTTCTGATGATATTGCAATTATAGGGCTTACAGGTTCTTTTAGTACTGGGGATTTTCATGAAAAAAGCGATCTTGATCTAATCATAATTAATAACACAGAGCAAGGCTGGGGGATATCTTCGTGTTTTATTTTGGATGATATTGGATACGATCTATATTGTACGCCATGGGAAACAAGGATAGAAGATCAAGCCAATCTCGAGAGTCCAATGATTTCATGTCTGGTGGATTTACAGGTGTTATACTGTGCAAAACCCGAATATTTGGAAAAGCTAAATTTATATAAACAGAGAGCACTCGATGCTCTGGCAATGCCTATAGGGAGAGAATGTATCAGTAGAGCGAAAAAGTGTATAGACATAGCAAAACAGGAATATGCGAATACATTACTTTCTGCAGATATAGGAGCAGTAAGGTATGCTTCAAGCGAAGTTTTATACAATTTGTTAAATGCGCTAACTCATTTGAACAATACTTATTTCAAACGGGGAATTAAGAGATATTTAGAGGAAATAGCTACGTACCGTTATGTTCCTGATGATTTTGAAAAGATATATATGGCTGTGATAGAGGCGAAGACTATCGGTGAAATCAGAAGTGCAGTATATAAGGCACTTAAAAACATCAATGATTTATATAATAAAATGTATAAGGATTTTGTAGTGCAGCCTGTCCCAAGCTATGATAATCTTGGCGGAACTTATGAGGAATTATGGTGCAACTACCGCAATAAGATTATAGCAAGTGTAGAATCGGGTGATAGATCGTATGCGTATCTAGCAGCAATGGGCATACAAGGTTTTCTTGATGAAATGACAGAATGGAAGGGAACTAAAAAGTTTGATATCATGCAGTATTTTGATTCTGACCATCTTCAAGTCTTTAAGAATGAGTTTCTGAAGGTCATGGATGAATATCTGGAGGAATACAACAAGGTAGGCAGGAAAGTCGAACGATACAATACTTTCGAGCAATTATATAACGAATATATGAAGGTATAGAAAATAGCCCACTACCAATCTTTGGATTGAAGTGGGCTATTTTTTATTTGACAAGAAAACTTGGCGTATTATAATAATGATGACAAGAAAACTTGTCATCATCTTTTCAATTTGAAAGGAGAAATTTTTATGAAAAAGGAAGAAATATTAGAAAAAAGCAGAAATGAAAAAGGAGACGAAGGAAAAGAATTTGTATTTGCTAAAGGCAGAAAAAGCGGATTCATTGGAATGTTGATTGTATTTTGCATTCTGAGTGTCTTCAGTTTATATAATCATAGTCAGGAAACAAATCTTGCATTAAAAGCCTTGATAGCCATGTTTTTTGGATATTTGAGCTGTGAAGGTCTTGGGATGTATTCTGTAACTAAGAAAAAGATGCATTTACTCAATTTCATTTTAGGATTAATTATAAGTGTTTCGTTTTTGTTTATTTACTTTTATGGGATGAGTGATTAGTATGAGTGAACCTTTGGTTTTAAAAAATAAACTGCGCGAAGCAAGAACGGAACAAAAATTATCGCAAGCACAATTGGCAGAAATGGTGGGTGTCTCAAGAAATACTATAAGCTCGATTGAAACCGGACAGTTTAACCCTACTGCAAAATTAGCTTTGATTTTATGTATTGCGTTGGATAAAAAATTCGAAGAATTATTTTATTTTGATTAAAATCAACAGAAGCTTTTCTGGGTTTAACTCTAGATGTCAGAAAAACAGCGATACTCCATCATTGGAGATCGCTGTTTTTTTTTTCAGTCGATTATAGCTTACTCAGGAATTTACAGGGTTCTGTTCAACAGATTTGGGTGTAAAAGCTCTTCGAACAACCTTCGTTAATTCCATTAGGATGAGGGAGCCGAGGGCTAAGCCTGCTGCAATCAGCCACTCTGACATTCCAAATGAAGCCGGAATCGAGAAGATTTCTCTAACTCCTGGCAGAACCGCAATGCCGTAAAAGGCAAAGCAGACCAGAACGGCTCCGATGACGTATTTGTTGCTGAAAAGGCCAGCTTCAATAGCAGTTTGACTGTTCGAACGGGCGGCAAAGGTCTGCAATGTACGAGACAAGATCAGGGTTGTGAATGCCATAGCTACGCCCATATCAGGCGAATCCTGAAGTCCGATATACAGGGATATGATAACAGCTATACCTATGAGTAGACCACGAGTGACAATGGCCTGCATCATTCCTCCTGCGAATATTCCTTCTTTGAGCTCTCTTGGTTTTCTGTTCATCACATTAGGTTCAGGTTTTTCCATCCCAAGAGCTATGGCGGGCAGAGAATCATTCGCCAGATTGATGAATAGAAGCTGAATCGCTGTGAAAGGATTAATCCAGTTGAAAATAAGGGCAAAGAGGATGGCGATAATTGCACCCAGGTTACCTGAGAACAAATAGGCGATCGCTTTTTTAATATTGTCAAATACCGTTCTGCCCACAGATACAGCATTGACAATGGATACAAAATTATCATCGGTCAAAATCATGGCAGCCGCATCTTTGGCAACATCGGTTCCACTGCCCATGGCAACTCCGATATCTGCTTGTTTCAAAGCAGGCGCGTCATTTACACCATCACCGGTCATGGCTGTTATTTTGCCTTTCCGCTGCCACGCGCGGACAATTCTGATCTTGTTCTCCGGAGAGACACGGGCGTAGACACCGATCTGTTCAAGTTTTTGATCAAGTTCCTCGTCAGACATGGCATCGAGTTCTTGGCCGGTTACGGCAATTTCATTCTCAGTCATCAGACCGATATCGCGGCCGATCGCTTGTGCGGTTGTCTTATGATCACCGGTAATCATGATGGTTCGGATTCCAGCCTTCTGAGACTCTGCGATCGCGCCGTAGACAGCTTCCCGAGGTGGATCAATCATAGCTGTCAAACCTACGAGCACTAGATTTTGTTCATCCTCCAATCCGACTTCAGTAACTGTATTTGGTACGGTTTTGTAGGCATAGGCAAGTACACGGAGTGCTCTGCTGGAGAACTCCTCATTGGCTTCGAAGAAGCGTTCAAGAACTTCTGGTGTCATCGGCACTTCTTTTCCACTTAACAGTACATGCGAGCATAGACCAAAGAGCACATCGGGTCCACCTTTAGTAATCATTGCTTTTTGTCCGTTAAAAGTATGCAAGGTCGTCATCAGCTTGCGATCCGAGTCAAAAGGTAGTTCGGCTTCGCGAGGGAAATTATCGCGTATTTCCTTATAATCTTTATTCTTGCTGTTGCTGAAGGCAATAAGTGCTACCTCTGTAGGATCACCCAGCTCTTTACCATCCTCATTAATGTTAGAGTCGTTGCAGAGCACGGCAATATGCAGGAGCCGCCGGGCTTCTTCAGACCATTCTTCAGGCGCTTGATTGAATTGATCACGGTCACCTTCTGGTAGAAAGTAATCTACAACAGTCATTTTATTCTGGGTGAGGGTACCGGTTTTATCTGTACAGATGACACTGGTTGACCCAAGGGCTTCGACAGCGGGTAGCTTACGAATAATCGCATGTTGCTTAGCCATCTTATTAGTACCTACGGATAGGACAATAGTTACTATTGAGGAAAGAGCTTCGGGAATCGCAGCAACCGCCACAGCGACTGCAAACATTAACGCATTCAGGATAGCTTCTGTTGTATCCACAGTCTCATTCGATAACCAAACACGTCCGGCCTGGATGGCAAAGATTACAATGGACAGGAGTATAATTGCTACCCCCAGCTGCTTGCTGAATGTTTCGAGCTTGCGCTGCAGCGGTGTTTGCTTGGCTTCGGCGCTTTCAATGAGTTCAGCAATTTTTCCGATTTCGGTAGTGAGTGCAGTTCCCGTTACTACTAGCGTTCCGCGGCCATATACAACTAGTGAACCGCTGAACGCCATATTACGCCGGTCTCCAAGCGGAGATTCTTTCGCGATGATATTTGTATGCTTTTCCACAGCTTCGGATTCTCCGGTTAGCATACCCTCATTTATTTTTAAGCTTTCCGATTCTATAATCCGGCCATCGGCGGGTACAAAATCGCCGGCTTCCAGCCAGACGATATCACCGCGTACAAGTTCCCTTGCCGGGACGGTTTTTAATTCTCCATCACGCAGCACTTTGGCCTCGGGTGCTGACATCTGCTGCAAGGCATCAAGTGAACTCTCCGCTTTACGGGTCTGGATGACACTTATAACTGCATTGAGAATCAACACGAGGAAAATAATAAGCGACTCCATAACTTGTCCCATAACAATCTGGACAATGGCGGCTATAAGCAGTACGACTACCATAGGGTCTTTGAAGTTTTCAAGAAAAAGCTTCCAAACAGGATCTTTTTTCTTTCCTTTTAATTCGTTAAAACCATAATCTTTTAGACGATTGTCGACTTCTGCCGAAGTAAGCCCGTTAGCTGAACTCTGAACATCCTGTAAACTGTCGGCTACATTGTTGCGGTAATATTCCACTAATGATAGCTCCTCTCTGCTGTGCTGTGTCTTTGTTCTTAAAAATTACGGTTCAAGCCGGGACAAGTTTCAAAATATCGAGCTGCATAAACTGTTTTTACATTATAAATGTGTCTTTTGAGCTTGAAATTGGACTGAGCATTGAGCTTGACGTATAGTATTAATACTGTCGAACCTTGTAATAAATTGAGTTCTGAACTAGATAGAAATTTGGAGGAACCTCGTGAAGTTTACATTCAAGGAAGAAAAAATATATGTAAATCTGGTTCGTTTCGTTGGGTCATTGCTCTTAGCAATTTCCTATTACAAAGATTATAGCGGTCAAGGATTCATTAACCTTCTAGGTGGTCTGATCGTGTTGTTGCTATATATGGTGTTGATTTGGGCAAAAAACGCTTGGTGGACTGAAGTGAAATATTATGCTGTTACTTTTATAATGATTTTGATTATATTAGTGCTTCATTATGTTTTTGGCTCACCGAATACAAGTTTACTATGGCCGCTTTATTTTATTATCCTATTTATGAATCGAGTTTATCCCCGTGTTTCTTTTATTGTTGGAATCACTACACTTACTGCTGTTTTTCTGATTTATTCATTGTCCTTAGGCAGTTTTTTAGGGCTGCTTTGTGTAATCCTCGTAGCGCGAAGTATAAAAATCAGAAGAGATGCTCACTACTTAACAACGCTCCACCTTGAAGAGTTAAATAAAACTCATAAAGAGCTGGAGGCTACGCATAACGAACTTCAAGAAGCTATGGTTCATTCGGTACGTTATGCAGCTTTAGAAGAAAGAACCCGGCTTGCCAGCGAAATTCATGATGGACTGGGTCATCAATTGACTTCACTGATAGTACAATTGCAAGCCCTTCAGATTATGCAAGTAAATGATCCTAAAAGAGCAGCTGAGTCCACCAGCCAGTTAATTACTATTGCTCGTCAAGCTATGGCGGAAGTTCGAGTTGCGGTAAAGGAATGGTCAAATGACGAAATGGGTTTAGGGCTAGTTGCTTTAAAAGGCCTCGTAGCCCAAACTCAAAGCAGATCTTCTATACAGTTCAAACTTAATCAAAAACTCGGAAGTCACAGAGTGGCCTATTGAAACAAGTATCGTGTTATATCGAGTTCTGCAGGAGTCATTAACCAATGTGCTTCGTCATTCAAATGCGACTATTGCCAGCATTGATATTGAAGAAGTAAACGATACGATTTACCTTACGGTCACAGACAATGGAGTAACTGCTAAAGAAGAACCTTTAAATTTAGGGTATGGTCTAAATGGCGTAACAAAGCGGTGTAAAGCATCGGGGGGCTACTGTTTTTTTTCGTCTATAGAACCTCATGGCTTTCGCCTGCAGGCAGTCGTTCCCGTTGCATGTAGACCTATTGTGGAAGAGAAGGAGTAGTTCACTTGGATAAAATAATTAGGATTGTACTTGCTGACGATCAGCCTTTCGTCCGGCAAGGATTAAGGTACATTATAGATTCACAACCTGATATGGAATGCGTAGGAGAAGCCTGTGATGGGGAGGAAGCTTACCTTGTTTCACTTGAAACTAAACCCGATATTGTGTTAATGGATATTCAAATGCCTAATTCCTCGGGGCTTGAAGCAACTCGCAAAGTTCTCCGTGTAAGTCCAGAAATTAAGATTGTACTTCTAACCACTTTTGATGTTCAAGCCTATGTTATTGAAGGGATACGTGCAGGCGCAGTAGGGTACTTGTTGAAGGATACGGATATGCAAGAAGTTCTTGCGGGAATACGCTGGGCGAATCAAGGTAATGCAATTTACAGGACACCTACTGCAAGTAAGGCGCTTATAGCAGCCATTTCGAGTGATGCTAAACTAAACAAAACAGAGCAAGCATCAGATGATTTTTCTGAATCTCTGACCGAACGTGAACTTGATGTACTCCAACAAATGGCATACGGGCGCAGGAACTCTGAAATTGCGGAAATTCTGAATATTTCACAGGGCACGGTTAAGACTCATATTCATCGTATTCTCCAAAAGCTTGAGGTCGAAGATCGTACACAAGCTGTTGTATTGGCTATACGGACAGGGATGGTAGAGTAACAGAGGGAGAAGTTGTTCTATAAAAAAATAGCCATGTAGTTAGAAAGACCGGCCACAACCGGTCTTTTTTTGTTTTGTTTGTGGGGTCTGCTCAAACATTGTATATCTCTAGATAGAGGTATCGTTGCTTATAAATCAATCGCTGTGTAGATGTGTTAGTCCCTATGATTTTTTATTATTAGTAAGGCAACACAGTGGAACTGCAACGCTCTATACAAGGAGGAAATATAATGCACATTACAGTCACACAAGTAATTTCAAGCACACCATCATGGGTGTGGATATTATTCATTCTTTTGTTCATAATGGGGATTAAAAATTCTCAGGAACGGCCTGTTATTTTTTCACGGATGTTTATTGCCCCGCTTATTTTTATGGCATGGGGATTACGGACAATAACAACTACTTTTCCTCAATTAGGTCTAACGTTGACGAGTTATATGATCTTTATCATTCCAGGTTTCCTGATTGGCTATCTTTTAAATAAGAGGTACCAATCCTTTGTTAGAAAAGAATCAGTAGTGTTCAAAAAGAAAAGTTATCTTCCATTATTTATTGTCCTACTGAATTTTATTGTTAAATATATTCTGAATGTGATGTTGATTTTTTACCATAGCAGCGTATTTCATATCATTTATTCTTCAGCAAATGGGCTAACTGTTGGATTGTTTTTTGGAAGTATCGTATATACCTTTTATATGCAATGTAAGCTTAAAAACTCTATAAGTGGCAGAAGGGGGATCAATTGATCTCGTTAAAATAACAAAACAAGACCCGTCTGATGACAGGTCTTATTTGTCTGCACTTTCCTATTTGTTAGCGCCCGAATTAGCCGATTCCTGCAATTGCCCTGACTCACGGTGCTTCCGACTCATGAATACCAAAGACAATGCAATTACCGTGAGGATAACCCCAAGGACTTGAAATCCCTCGAAGCTAAACTTACCTCCCATTATGATACCTATTAACAATGAAGAGAGAATGGTTCCCAGGTATCTTGAGGTATTAAATAATCCGGAGGCTACACCGATGATTTCTTTTGGAGAACTTTGGAACAAGGCTGCTTGCAGGCCGACATTGTTCAATCCGTTGCTGATACCAAATGCAGCTAAAGCCACACATACACTGATCACCGGTGAAGTCTGATTTAAGGTCACAAGCCACACTGATCCCAATGTCATCAGGACCCCGGACACCAGCAATGCTGGCCGGGGTCCTGATCTATCGATCCAGCGTCCTGCTATTGGAGCAGTAACCAGCGAGCATAATCCCAGCGTTAGCATGAGAATCCCAGTTTGGAATTCACTGACATGACGTACCATTTGCAAGTAGGATGGAATCCCGAAAAAGAGTGAGTAAAAAAGTACATTAACGAGCATGAATTCAACATTAACCCAAGTCATTGCCGGATATTTGGCAAATGTACGTAAAGGAATAAAGGGTGACGCCGCTTTTAGCTCATGCCGGACGAATGCCCCCAGCAGAATGAGTCCTGTTAGCAAGGTAATGACATGTATTAATGAGATATGTCCGGATGATTTTGCTGAAAGCAATCCAAGGAGCACGCCAACCAGCCCCACAGTGAAGAGCAGGATTCCTGACGCATCAATCAAATCAAACCATTTGCGCAGGGACATTCCCCGGGTAATGGTTGTTGACGGTTCGTCCTTGGGGATATGCCTCCAAGATAATAGAAAGCTCGCCACCACGAATGGAATATTGACGAAAAAGATAGCTGGCCAGTCCCACCAGTGAATAATAACCCCGCCAATAAAGGGTCCAATTGCTGCCGCGCCGGATAGGAAGATGGATAAAACAGACAGTGCGGTCGCTTGTTTCTCCGTAATATGAATCCGCACAATGGCCATTCCAACGGCAACCATCATGCTAGTTCCAATGGCTTGCACAATACGGAACACGATGAGACAGCCAAAGTTTGGGGAGAGAGGAGCTAATAAACCTGCAATGAAGGATACGACAAGCCCGGTAAGAAATATTTTCCTCCGGCCGAATAAATCGCTGGCCTTTCCCATGACAGGTTGAGCGATGCTGCTTGCAATGTAAAAAGAAAAAATAATCCAGGAAACACCTGTATAGTCAAGCTGGAATACATTTTGCAGCCTTGGAATAGCCACAGACACCATCGAAGAATTTAAAGGGTTCAATAAAATCCCCAGACCTACTGAAATCATTAACCACCTGTTGCGAACACTCATTTTAAATCCCCCTAAAGCTTATTAATGTCATCGTACTTGAAATCGATTATTCATTCCAACGCATTTTATGTTATGATCTCATTGACTTGAGGGAATGAATGGAGGTGCGAAATGGAACTTCTGCAACTGCAATATTTTCTCGCGGTAGCTCGGTTGGAACATATGACTGAAGCTGCACGAAATCTACACGTTACTCAATCTTCACTAAGCAAAACGATTCAGCGTTTGGAGGAGGATCTGGGGGTACCTTTATTCGATCGGGTAGGAAGAAAGCTGCGACTGAATGAGTCCGGAAGCCGGTTCCTTCGCCGAGCTGAAAGAGCATTGTTTGAATTGGAGCAGGGAAAACAGGAGCTTAGCGATTTATCCAGTCCTGAACATGGCACACTCGAATTAGCGGTGACGACCGCAAGCACTTTACCCAATATCCTGCGAGAGTTTCGGAAAAAGCGGCCTGATATTCAATACCATGTGCAAATGCTGACCACGCAGGAAATGGTTACGCTTCTTAATAGAGGAGAGGTTGATTATTGCTTATCCTCACCTCCAATAAAAGGGGATGACATCGAATGTCAAATCGTCTTTATCGATCCGATTCTTGTGGCTGTTCCAAAGGGGCATCGGCTGGCTAATCGAGGCAGCGTATCTTTGACAGAGCTAAGGGATGAATGGTTTGTTGGTGTAAAGAGTGGTTATGGTACTCGCGATTTAATAGACTCTGTATGCAAATCGGTTGGATTTGTGCCTAAATATGTGTATGAGGGGGATGAACCTGCAAGGCTTAGCACTCTTGTGGAAGCTGAAATTGGCTTAGCTTTCATACCAAGCACGGCACGGAATTCACGGGAAGATATCCAATACCTCCAAGTAGAGAATCACGAATTGGAAAGGGAGATAGCTTTATTGTGGCACAGGAGCCGGTACATTTCGCAGGCTGCTTTGGAATTTCGGGAGGTAGTTGTAGAATATTTTGGAGCGTTATCCAAACAGACAATTTAATTACGCCGCAGAACAAATAACAAACCAAGTCCCCGTTACCTTCCGTTACGTTCAACGGTCCGTAAGTGGGGTTTTCTTTTGGGTTAAATACGTAGAATCTTTAATCATACATACGTTTTCCTATAATTATGGGGGGTAACACCTTTAATATTAGCGTAGTAGTGCGTAGCAGCGAGGCTGTAAAATAGTGTGAGTACACATGAAAGCGTTTACATATAAGGAGGGGGTCTGTAAGTAAAAAGATTCATTTGTGATGATGTTCTACTGCTCTTCGGAATGATTGTGCCACTGTTGAAATTGAGGATTTAGCAGGTAAAGAAATTAGCGTGGGAATATAGGGCTGGTGCTAATAAGGTAGGTCATTAACTGATTTTTATGAAAATCACTAGAGGAGGAATGCATTAAATGAGTAGAATGCTTAAACAAGTAATCTCGATTTTACTCGCAGCTGCCTTGCTTATTCCGACAAGCTGGATCGCTCCGGTTACTGAAGCTGCGGTGCAGGATACGACAGTATCATCAGATACGGTAACGGTATATCACGAAACTTTTGCGAGTGGCAAGGGTATTGCAGCTCAAGCAGGCAGTGCTAGCCTTACACCTGTGACCGATAAAGTTTTTGCGGGCAATGCTGACGGTGCAGCTTTATATGTAAGCAACCGAGCGAATAACTGGGACGCGGCTGATTTTAAATTCAGCGATATGGGCCTAGAAAACGGCAAAACCTACACGGTAACTGCATCCGTGTATGTAGACGCTGATGTGATTGTACCTAGCGGTGCCCAAGCTTATCTTCAAGCGATAGGCAGCTACGCTCTTTTGGCAAATGTGAATTATGAAGCAGGCCAAGCGGTCACCTTGACGAAAGAATTTACCGTGGATACGGACAAAGATACAACGCTGCGTGTTCAATCCAACGATGACGGGAAAACGGTTCCGTTCTACATTGGGGAGCTCCTCATTACAGCAAAAAAAGCAGTGACGGAAACGGATAAAGAAATCTATCACGAAACTTTTGCGAGTGGCAAAGGTTTAGCCTCACAATCAGGTAGCGCTAACCTAACCCCTGTCACCGGAAAAGTTTTTGCGGGCAATGCTGACGGGGCAGCTTTATATGTAAGCAACCGAGCGAATAACTGGGACGCGGTTGATTTTAAATTCAGGGATATGGGCCTAGAAAACGGCAAAACCTACACGGTAACTGCATCCGTGTATGTAGACGCTGATGTGACTGTACCTAGTGGTGCCCAAGCTTATCTTCAAGCGATAGGCAGCTACGCTCTTTTGGCAAATGTGAGTTATGAAGCAGGCCAAGCGGTCACCTTGACGAAAGAATTTACCGTGGATACGGACAAAGAAACAACACTGCGTGTTCAATCCAACGATGAAGGGAAAACGGTTCCGTTCTACATTGGGGATGTATTGGTCACAGAAAAGGTGGCTACAGTAGAGCCAACTCCAACACCAGAAACACCTAGAGACCCAGCTTTACCTTTTACCACTGTTACTTTTGAGGATCAAACGGCAGGTGGTTTTGAAGGCAGAGCAGGTACTGAAACGCTTACGGTTACTAATGAAGCGAATCATACAGATGGTGGTTCATACGCTTTGAAGGTTGAGGGCAGAACCAGTACATGGCATGGGCCGACATTACGTGTGGAGAAGTTTGTGGACAAAGGCTACGAATATAAAATTTCGTTATGGGTCAAGCTGATCCAGCCAGCAAGCTCGCAGCTTCAGCTGTCCACGCAGGTTGGCGATGGAAGCAGCGCCAATTATGTGCAGCTCGCACCTAAAACCATCAGCGCAAGCGATGGCTGGATTCAGTTCGAGGGAACTTACCGTTATAACAATGTAAGCAGTGAGTATTTGACCATTTATGTGGAAAGCTCCAGTAATAGCGCGGCCTCATTTTATATCGATGATATTAATTTTGAAAAGGTAGGCTCTGGCCCGGTTGATATCGAAAAAGATCTTGTGCCGATTAAGGATGCTTACCAGAGTGATTTTCTGATCGGAAATGCGATAACCGCTGAGGATCTGGAAGGTGTCAGACTTGAGCTTCTGAAAATGCATCACAATGTTGCTACGGCAGGTAATGCCATGAAGCCGGACGCGTTGCAGCCTACGAAGGGCAACTTCACGTTTACCGCGGCAGATACAATTGTAGATAAAGTACTGGCTGAGGGCATGCAGATGCATGGACATGTGTTGGTATGGCATCAACAATCGCCTGCATGGCTGAATACAACAACAGACGCAGCTAACAACACGATCCCCTTGGGACGGGATGAAGCTCTTATGAATTTGCAGACCCATATCCAAACCGTTATGGAGCATTTTGGTGACAAGGTGATCTCCTGGGATGTTGTAAATGAGGCGATGAGCGATAACCCATCCAACCCAACAGATTGGAAAACTGCGCTGCGTTCCGCCCCATGGAAAAGTGCTATTGGAGCAGATTACGTAGAGCAAGCCTTCCTGGCGGCAAGAGAAGTGCTGGACACGCATCCAGATTGGGATATTAAGCTCTATTACAACGATTATAACGAAGACAATCAGAATAAAGCGCAGGCCATCTACAGTATGGTCAAAGAAATCAATGATAGGTACGCGCTGACTCACCCTGGCAAATTGCTTATCGACGGGGTTGGCATGCAGGGGCACTACAGCATCAATACGAACCCAGAGAATGTGAAGCTATCCTTGGAAAAGTTCATTTCCTTGGGTGTCGAAGTAAGCATAACTGAGCTGGACATTCAGGCCGGAAGCAACTATCAGCTTTCTGAAAAGCTTGCTAATGCGCAGGGTTATCTGTATGCACAGTTGTTAAATATCTTCAGGGATCACGCTGATTCTATCAAACGTGTTACCTTCTGGGGAATGGATGATAACACAAGCTGGAGAGCTTCATCCAATCCGTTGTTATTCGATAAAAATCTGCAAGCTAAGCCGGCTTACTATGGCGTTATCGATCCTGATACCTTCATTGAAGAGCATGAGCCTGAATCAGTAGAAGCCAATCAATCTACTGCCAAATTCGCTGCACCTGTTATAGACGGAACAGTTGACGAGATCTGGAGCCAAACCGCTGAGATTCCGGTCAATCGGTATCAAACCGCTTGGCAAGGAGCGAGTGGAGTAGCAAAAGCACTCTGGGATGATCAATATTTATATGTCCTAGTCCAGGTGAGTGATACGCAGCTTGATAAGAGCAGCGTGAATGCACATGAACAGGATTCGGTTGAAATCTTCGTGGACCAAAATAATGGGAAAACGACGTTTTATCAAGATGATGATGGCCAGTACAGAGTCAATTTTGACAACGAGACTTCATTTAATCCTTCAAGTATCGCAGCCGGCTTCGAATCGGCAACCCAGATTTCCGGAACAAACTATACGGTTGAAGTGAAGATTCCACTTCAAGGGATCACTCCGGACAACGATAAAAAGCTTGGTTTCGATGTACAGATCAACGATGCTAAAGAGGGCTCACGTCAAAGTGTCGCGGCTTGGAACGATACGAGTGGAACTGGGTATATGGACACATCCGTTTATGGTGTGCTTACTTTAAAGGGGAAATCTGCCGGTCCGGAACCAACCCCAACGCCGACAACAGCACCGACACCGACACCGACACCAACGAGCCCAACCGATCCAACAGACCCAACTGACCCAACAGATCCAACGGATCCAACAAACCCAACGGAACCATCGGCAACCCCGACACCTGTTCAAACAGCGACGCCAGCGCCAACAAATGCACCAACGGGTAGCAGCACCGGTAATGTTGTATCAACTCCACAACCTGGAGCCATTACAAACAAAGATGGTATTGTTACGATTAAACTGGAGGTAAAGTCCGATAATGGGTATGTCATAGGTACGATCTCCAGCGACAACATGAAAAAAGCGCTTGAACTGGCTAGTGTAGCGGCAAACGGCAAGAAACAAATTATCATTGAAGTGCCAAAGCAAACGGACACGAAAGGGTATGATATACAATTACCGACCCAAAGTCTAATGGGGAAAGAAAACTATGAACTATTGCTTAAGACGGAAAAAACCACAATTCAAATTCCAAGCAATATGTTGTCCAATGTAACAGACAGTGCTGAACAAGTATCCATACGAATAAATAAAGTCACCACGGACAGCTTGGAAGCAGCTACCCGCAATATGATTGGCAACCATCCAATTATCGGTCTAAGCTTAGTAGCAGGTGACAAAGTTATTCCTTGGAATAACCCTAACGCACCTGTAACGATAGCCATTCCTTACGTGCCGACAGCGGAGGAGCTTAACCATCCAGAGCTTATCGTCGTTTGGTACATCGATGGCAAAGGCAACGTAATGCCGGTTCCGAACGGTCGATATGATGCTGCAACCCAAACGGTTGTCTTTCAAACAACCCACTTCAGCACTTATGCAGTAACCTTCGTAAAGAAAGACTTCGGAGATCTGCAGAATCTGTCATGGGCTAAACAAGCTATAGGCGTTATGGCGGCTCGCGATATCATCAAAGGAACGTCGGTGAACAACTTTTCACCTGCAGATTCAATCAAACGAGCGGATTTCATTGCTCTCCTCGTAAGAGCGCTTGAACTGAAGGGAACGGGCAAAAGTGCAATAATGTTCAACGATGTCCAAAAGACGGACTATTATTATGATGAACTGGTCATCGCGAAGGAACTGGGAATTGCTACAGGTTTTAAAGATGATACGTTCAGACCCAATAGCAATATCTCCAGACAAGATATGATGGTGCTGACAGCACGCGCGCTGGCGGCAGCCGGCAAGCAAGTTAAGGCGAGCGGTACTGTAGCTGCTTATCTAGATGAAGCAAGTATATCCAGCTACGCAAAAGACAGCGCATCATTGTTGATCAAATCCGGAGTCGTAAACGGAAAGAATAATAGAATTGCGCCGAACGATACGCTTACCCGTGCTGAAGCGGCAGTCATCCTGTACCGTATCTGGAAGCTGTAGTCCCGGCAGCAGAGAAAAAAACTCTGAATTAGCTCATGTTCATTTTTAATCTGAAGAGCGGAAATACGTGTATAACCATCCCTTGCGTTCTTCTGTTTTAAGCATCGCTGCTCACCTCCCTGCGGAGAGGAGCAGCGATTTTTTTGTGTATGTTCCGTTAAATCGGAGCTAAAACGGAAAAAAATGTCACGAAACAGACCGCTCAAGTGTTATAACTGTACTGATAGTAGAAAGGAGACAGTCGTGGACTCTATTGAAGAAAAGATAAAGCGGGTACAAGCGGGGGAAGTCTACCTTTTTTCAGATATTATCAGACTCTACCAACAACGGATCTACCTCTACTGCTTTCGCTTGTTGAACAATAAGGAAGAAGCCGAGGATGCGGTTCAGGACATATTTATTAAGGCTTATCAGAACATCGGCCATTTTGAGTCTCAGGTGAGTTTTAACTCATGGCTCTACAGGGTTTCCTATAATCATTGCCTGAATCAACTGCGCCGGAAGAAATTTCAAAATCAGCTGCGAAAGTTACTCAGACAGGATGTAACCACTAAAAGCGCTGAACAAATGGTAGAAAATCAGTTGTTCAGTGAATCCGTGGCCTCTGCCCTGGAAAAGCTTAGCGTGGAGGAACGCAATCTGTTGATTTTGCGCATTTTTGAAGATAAATCATTTGCAGAAATTAGTGAAATTCTGGGTAAAAGTACGGTCACAGTTAGGAAACGGTACGAGCGGACAAGGTGCAAGCTCAGAGAAGTCATTGAAAGAAAGGAGAAACAACTATGCGCAAGGACGAATTGACTTCCGAAGAGTTGTTTCTGAAGGAGGGGGATAATTCTGCCAAACTTCCGCTGGTTGATGTTCATGATTCTGTAATGCAAGCCATCGGGCTAGGTAATGGTCACCTTGCTGTTAAGCCTGTACCTCACCAGCAGGAGGGGGACATCCCAGATATTATGCATAGAGTGGAGCCAGAAACCTATGCCAAACGATACCGTAAGCGCATGTGGAGCAGGCCTGTAAGGAGATGGGCAGCGGTGCTGATCCTGGTTGTCTTGGTAGGAGGCAGCTATTCCTTGTTTAAGGAGAGTCCCTGGCAAGCTGCCAAATTTCAATATGAGGTGCTGCCATACGAGCCGCTTCTTGCAACGAAGGAAGGGGGGACGATTGAAGTATCTAAGAATCCGTTAGTTCCTTCAAAGGTAAAAATTCCTCAGAGAGTGGCGACCAAAGAAGAAGAGCTGCTGAGTGAAAAAAATTTAGAGGCATATAGAGTTGTAGAGAAATTATTACTACCGGGAGAGGGCGCTTCTTACGTGTTAAAAAAGGAAGGTGCTGGAGATGAACGTCCTCAGCTTGGCAGAGTTATTCCTGCGATGCTATTTAATGATTATTCCAGTTATTTAGCCAAAGCAGAAGAGTATAAGGTGCCATATTTGCCACGTCCGGAGTATCTGCCAGAAGGGTATGTTTTTGATCAAGCATGGATACAACCTGATTTTGAGGTCAACGAGAATGAACTGCTTGCCCTGACTGATGGTATAAAGCTGGAAGGCGGTTACCGGGTTATGTGGAAAAAAGAAGCTACGGCCAGTATTAATTATGACTATTCGTCGATGAGATACAAAAAAGGGGAGAGTATGGTAAGAATTAATGCCAAACACATCAAGGCAAAGTCCGGAACGGTGGAAAGCTTACTAAGGACGAACACCACAATCGTACAGAATATTCTTGTTAACGGAACCCAACTGATCTATACGGAAACTACAAACAATGAAATAAAGTTGGGGTATAGATACAGACTTGTCTGGACGGATCCAGAACAAAATGTAGTATACGATATGACTGCTGCACCGGAGTCTTCTTCTTTAACCAAAGAGGAGGTTATCCGAATTGCTGCCGACATGATGAAATAAGTATAGAAATTTGATGTCACAAATCCGGTAACGTAAGTGTTATGTAAGAGTACTACATATACAGGAAGGTGAGGTATTTTAATGAATAATAGAAAAACACTCATTGCCATGACCAGTATGACCCTAATGTTCGGTTTAGGTTATGGCTTCAAAGGAGAAGCTTACGCCGAGAAGACTGTTGCTCAGTCTGTGGAAGAAACCGCCATTAAGGCGGAAGTCAAATATATAGCTCAGGGCATCGATGAAGCTGCCAAAGCGAAAACAGATCAGGAACAAAAAAAATTCAAAAATCTCAAAGATCTGCAGCAGAAAGCATTAAGTGAAGAGCTTAAACCTGGAGAAATCAGATATGTGTATATTAATGACAAGGAATATCAAGCCTATGCTAAGGGATCACCCACTGCGGGTGCATATTATTCCCTTTCGTTTAATACGTATAATGAATATGTGGAAAAGTATGCTGCCGGCAATACCTCCATGCCACTGCAATTGCAAGAGCCTCCGGAAGGCTACAATTTTTTCAGGGCAATTGTTTCTCCATATATGACGAAAAAAGAACAGGATAAGATATACTATCAAGTGATCGCCGAGGGTAAGGCGTCCGATAAGAAAATATATGTAAAGAAATTGCAGGAGAAGCGTACAGCTATCAACATCATCTATAATATGACCACAGAGAAAAATGGTAAAAGAGGAGTTCTTGCCATCGCTGCCGAACCTGCAGGACCTAAGGATACGACTGTTGAATCCGAACCAGCAAATGCACAGTCGCAGAAGCTAAAAGTGAGTGGCCAAGAGGTGGTATACACACCTATTGATAAGATGGAGTACAAGTCAGTTGCATGGATGAATCCAAAGACCCGTGTCAATTATATTATTCGGGAAACCGGTGGACACCTGACCAAGGAGGATTTGATTGCTTTGGCAGGACAGATCATTGAAGCTTCGGCGTAGAATGATTCTAAGACACTTACTAATTAATTTGATTAAGGCAGCCCCCAGGGCTGCTTTTTGGTTTGAGTATAAAGATCTATAGTATTCACGCTATTTAGGAGATTAAAAGCGAAATGTGGCGTTGGCAATGGAAATGTGTCTTTTTTAAGTATTCACAAATAAAGAACGAATATCCTATCATTCCAATATTTACAATATTCGATATAAAGTGATATAATTTTCGAGATTCATATACATAAACATGAAAGAAGAGTGTAAGATGCTAAAGGTAACAAGTAAAAAAGTCATGTCAATTATTACAGTTAGCTCAATGCTGTTGGCTGTGGGTGCAGTCGCTTACGCAGACACGACATTGAAGAAGATTTCTGCATATCAGAATGCGGCCATCAGCATTGAAGTGGATAATCAGAAAGTGAACCTGTCAAGTAGTGAAGGAACAATGTACCCAATTATCTATGAGGGACATAGCTATGTATCCGCCAAGGCTGTATCTGAAGCACTGGGGGCAACCGTGAAATGGGATAACAGTCGTCAAGCTGTTGTGATCACATCGGCGAACGGCGGAACATCTACATCCGTTGTCCCGGATAAGGACAATACCGTTGCACAAGCTACTGCGAAGCCAGCAACCGTATCTACTCCGCCTGCAACCGAGTCCACACCGCAGGCAACACCAAAGCCTGCTGCCTCATCTTCCGCTACGACTTCCAGTAACAGCGGCGCTTCGTTTGCAGATGCAGTGAAGTTAGGTACTTCTTTTACTTATACGGACCTTGATAACAATTATAGCCCTAAAGGTGATTCAACATCTGTTCAATATACTTTCACTATCAATAAGGTTACGTCGACTACTCTCGGACAATTACATGCTCTTGGGTTTGAGGAACATGTCACTGATCCCGATGTAGCTGTAGATTATGTCCTGCTTGATGTAACGCTTAAGGTGAAGAACGCCACTCTTGTAAAAGGTAGTCAGGACCAAGGGCGGAAGTTCCTTTCAAGTTTTACACCTACCATTTGGGGGGTAGAAACATCCAGTGGACAGTACTATATTGGTGGCTCTAGTGATTATTTTGAGGGATCTCTCGGAGAAAATATCGAAAAGTTGTTAGCTGATTTTCCTGAAGTCACCCCAAGTAAACCGGGTTCTTTTGAAGCTTCGGGTAAAGTTATTCTGCCAATAATCAAAGGCAAGGAGAACAACCTTGTTCTTTATAGAAACGATAGCAAGCTTGAGTCCGACAAAAGGTCCATCTATTTTAAACTGAAATAGTTATGCAAGTTAGCAGATGGTTTGGTCGCTAATTGTTGTAATAAAGATCAAACTAAAAAGAGATCAACGATGTCATTCATCGTTGATCTCTTTTTTATGATTCTTAAACAGTGCTGATAACTTCTATATATCAAGCTTCTTTGGCAATGACTTTTTTTAGCTTCACTTTGGGTTCTTGCTCAGGATCAGGCGCTTGCCCAACACGTTTAATAAAGAAAGATAGCAGCAGACCGAGGATGCCAATTCCCACAATCACTAGATAGGAATCATTGATCCCTTGAATGGATGCTTCCATAATCATATGTTCCTGTGTTCCGTTCTGTGTGCTGCCAGAGGCCAGCATATCCTTCATATGCGTTGTAGTACGGCTCGTCATTACGGTGACGAGCAGGGAAGTCCCGACGGCGCCAGCTACTTGTCGAATGGTATTTGAAATCGCTGTACCATGCGCACTAAGCTTGGCGGGTAGTTGATTTAGACCCAAGGTTTGTATAGGCATGAGAAGGAGAGCCATCCCGATCCGGCGGCCTGTTGACATGTATACCAGATACATGTAGCTGGTTGAGTCGGTTAAGTTCACAAAGCTTAGAGTCGTTGCAATTGTAATTAATAATCCGATGATGGCGAGCCATTTCGCTCCGAACCGGTCGAACAGCTTTCCGGTTACCGGCATCAACAATCCCATTACGAGTGCACCGGGAAGCAGCAGCAAACCGGACTCCATCGCTGTAAAACCGCGGGCATTCTGCAGGTACAGAGGCAGCAGCATCATATCCGCATACATCACGATTGTAACTGCGATACTGATGACAGTCGTTAAGGAGAACATATTGTATTTAAAGGCCCGGAGATCAAGCAGTGGATTTTGGGAAGCCAGCTGTCTCCAAGTAAATAAGCCAAGGGAAAGCACACCTGCTGCTAAAGACAATAACACTTCTGCGCTCGACCAGCCTGCACTGGCGGCGCGGCTGAAGCCATACAGCAAGGTTCCAAAACCAATGGTAGAAAGAGTTACGCTAACAATGTCCAACTTGGGAAAGATGCGTTCTGATACATTTTTTAAATAAATAAATCCGCATATGATTACAATGACGGTCAAAGGAATCATGCCATAAAACATAGTCTCCCAAGAATAATGTTCCAAAATATATCCAGCCAGAGTAGGTCCAATCGCAGGTGCGAAAATAATGGCTAGCCCTACCATCCCCATGGCGGCCCCTCTCTTTTCAGGAGGGAACAGGGTCAAGATGACATTCGTGAGCAGTGGCATGATAATCCCGGCACCAGCTGCCTGAATCATACGCCCGGTCAACAGAACAGGGAAGTTTGTCGCGAGGGCCGATACGATCGTTCCAGCCAAAAATATAAACATAGAAGCTTGAAAAAGCTCTCGCGTCGTAAATCGTTGCATTAGATAAGCTGTAATTGGAATTAGAACACCATTAACCAGCATATATCCCGTTGTCAGCCACTGAGCTGTAGCCGCCGAGATATTAAAATCATGCATTAACTCCGGAACGGCAACGCTCATTACCGTTTGATTCAGTGTCGCAAGAAAGGCGCCCAAAATCATAATGAATAAGATGGGGCCCTTTTTCACGGAACTGCTTGTTACTTCTGTCTTTGTACTCACTCCACTCCATCCTTTCAACTCGTCGATCATGGACTAAATTTACAGTGTGTTGTATAGTTTACAATGCATGAATTAGATTATAAATGAAATTTTCATGTAATCAAGCAACAATTTGCGAAAAAATGTAAAGTAGTTTACATTCGTTCTGAAAATGTAGTTTTTTCTTTTTAAAAAACAACAATTATCTAAAATATGTAGCTTACAATATGAAAGTAAAAGATTGGAGAGTACAAGATGAATAACACAACGCAACGTACAGATCCCCGGGTACTTCGAACACGTCAATTGCTTAGAGATGCTGTGATTGAATTGCTTGAGGAAATGGATATTGAGAAAATATCAGTAAATCGTATTGCAGAGCGGGCTAAAATCAATCGGGTTACTTTTTATCTGCACTATCGGGATCTCCCGGATATGCTGGAAAAGATGGCGGATGAGATGGTGGAGGACATTCTACAAGTGGTGAACAACGATGACAACCATCACCAGTCGGTTGATGAAGAGAATTTGAGGATATTAGAAAGTCTGCTTAAGCATATTGCGGAAAATGCAAAATTCTACAAGGTCATACTCACATCCAAACGAAGCCCGATTTTTACAGATCGCCTGTTTAATTTGATGGCGGAAATCATTTCTGCGCACCAGGAGAAAAAGGAGGGGACTGCTGATCATTCAAAGACGCCGATACAAAAGGACATTGCCGTTTGGTACGGTTCAGCAGCTCTAATCGGCACGGTTATTTCTTGGCTCCGAGATGACATGCCCTATACGCCTGTGTATCTTGCCAGACAAATTAGTATGCTGCGTGCGAACTAGCAACGGGTTCCGACTAATGAACGGAGAGGAATTAAATGAACACGAACAAACAGCCACGCATCGTTGCGCGGCTGTTTGTCGTATTTAGAGCAGGTAAATCACTGCACACTGAGATTATCCCAGTTGACTTGGAATTCCTTCAACATCCCTTCTTTGGTCAGCTTGCCGCCGAGATACCCTTGTATGCTGCTGGATAATTCCTGTGGCATCCCGTTCGGCAGACGGGTCCAGTTCCAGGTCAGCGCTTGATCTTTATCGGTATAGGCCAGCACCTCAGCACCTAGTGCTCCAAGATCTTCTTCGGTTCCCTTAATGTTGTCGAGCGCAGGGATGAATTGGAATTCCTTGGTGATATATTTTTTTCCGGTCTCGGAGGTGACGAGCCAATTCAGGAAGACCTTGGCCTCCTCCTTAACGGGAGAGTTTTTATTGATAACCCAATTGCTGGGTACGCCTACATAAAGCTTGTCGTTGTCTTCGGGAGTGTCGTCAATGGGCATGGGCAGGAGGCCCAGATTAAGATTGGGATCGATGCCGTCGATCTGTCCTTGTGTCCAGTTACCCTGCTGCATCATCGCAGCTTCACCGCTCGCTAGCATAGTGACTTGAGTATTATAGTCGGTCGAGAGCGGGTTCTTATTGCCGTACTCTACAGTAAGGTCAAGTAGATCGATCCACTTGGAGAAAATAGGGTCTCCGGCGAAGGTTTTGGAACCGTCTGTAAGTCCGGCGATGAATGCCTCCGGATCAGGCTGCTGGGCGAAAGGTACGTTTACATTATGATTGCCAAGCACGAACCATTCTTGGTAACCATTCGCAAAAGGTGTGATGCCTGCCGCTTTTAACTTCTCGGAGGCTTCGCGCAGAGCGGTTAGCGTTAATGGCTTCTCGGTGATTCCGGCTTTCTTAAATAGATCCTTATTATAGATGAAGCCGTATCCTTCCAGATTCATCGGCATCCCATAGAGTTTGCCATCGATGGTCATTTGTTCTGCTCCGAGTGGCTTTACATCCTTGGCCCAAGCTTCGCCGCTCAGGTCCTCCAGATATTCCAGCCACATATCACGTTCATTGTTGCCGCCGATGGTGAAGATATCCGGCTCATCTCCGGAAGAGAATTTGGCACGCAGCGAGGCGCCATAATCGGTCCCGCCTCCCACGCTTTGCACCTCAAGCTTAATATCGGGATGTTCTTTCTCGAATTCGGTCTTGAGCGAAGCCAGCGCTTCGGATATTTCAACCTTGAATTGGTAGATATGCACGGTTTTTACTCCGTCTGCATTGTCGCTGCTGCGTCCGCAACCGGCTGTCAGAGCAGCCAGCAGCAGGGAGCATGCGAGGAGAATTCCACGTTTTGTTCTCATATTCATTCATCCTCTCTGGCTGAAAGCAACATGTATCGTTAGCCCTTTACGGAGCCTTGGGCAATGCCTTCAATAATATATTTTTGCATTACTAGGAAAAAGATGACCACCGGCGTAATCCCGAGCACAAGTCCTGGAAGCGCCAAATCCCACTGCTTCGTATATTGTCCGAAAAAGCTATAAGTGGCGATGGGAATGGTGCGGAGCACCGGATCCTGCAGAATAAGCGATGGCATCAAGTAATCGTTCCAGATCCACAGGGTGTTCAGTATGATGACGGTGACGATAATCGGTTGCATAAGCGGAAGAACAATCCGGAAAAAGGTACCATAAGGACTGCTTCCATCTACTCTTGAAGCTTCCTCTATATCGAGAGGTACCGATTTGACGAAGCCGTGGAATAGAAAAACAGTCATCGGGGCGCCAAACCCAAGATACGCTAAAATCAAACCGGCGGTTGAATCCATGACGCCCAAGCCGCTGACGACCTGCACCAGCGGGATCATAATAGATTGAAATGGGATAACCATGGCGGCTACTAATGCAATATAGAGCACACGGTTATACAAGCTGTTGTTGCGGACCATTTTGTAAGCGCACATGGAGCAAAGGAATGCTAGCAGAATATTACTAATCACCGTGATGATAAAAGAGTTCAGGAAAGCGCGGGGGAAATTGGTAGCTTTCCAAGCTTCCGCGTAGTTGCTCCACTGGAGTGCTGAAGGCAGCGCAGCAGAGTCTGATAGTATTTCACTATAGCTTTTCACTGAGTTAGCCAGCAAAAAGTAAAATGGCACTAAAAATAGTAGTCCCAGCAGGATTACAATCACTTCGATGAGAAGCAGGGGGACATTAAATTTCTTGGCGGTAGTCTCCATTACAGCTCCACCTCTCTTTTCTTGGTTGCTCTAACCTGTAATAGGGAAATCAAAGCCACGATGACGAAGAAAACCATCGCTTTGGCCGAGCCCATTCCGAACCGACTGATGGTATAGGCTTCATTGTAAATATTCAAGGCTACAGATTCGGTAGCTTTAAAGGGTCCACCCTTGGTCAGCGACAGGTTGAGGTCAAACAGCTTAAAGGACCAAGAGATAGATAGAAATAGACAAACAGTTACAGCGGGCATGACCAGTGGAAGAGTGACATGGCGCAAGGCCTGAAAACGTCCGGCTCCATCCACTTTGGACGCTTCAATTAGGCTTTGGGGAACATTGTTGATAGCAGAGATGTAGATCACCATCAGATATCCCGCATTTTGCCAGACAAATACGATAACAATCGCCCAGAATGCTGTTCCTCCGGTGCCTAACCATGGAAGATTAAAGAAGGACCAGCCGGTGGCCTGCCCAATAGAGGAGAATCCTCTGACAAAAATAAACTGCCAAATAAACCCGAGCAAAAGTCCGCCAATGACATGCGGTACAAAAAATACCGTTCTCAGGACATTGCGTGTGAACAGTTTACGCGTCAGCACATAAGCGAGTGTGAAGCCAAGCAGATTGGTCAGCACTAGACCGAAGATAGTGAACTTCGCCGTGAACCAGAATGAATTAAGAAAGGAAGGGTCCTTGGTGAAAATATGTAGATAGTTCCGCAGCCCGGTCCACTCCACATGCCGCGAGATTCCGTTCCAGCTGGTAAATGAATAATAGAGTCCCAAAAAGAAAGGAATCAGCACAATAATAAAGAAAAACAAGGAAGTTGGCCCGACAAAAATAAACTGCTGCATCAGGCGTGATCTTTTTCTATGGTCCATCGTTCCTCACCCCTTTTGTTAATTTAAACTTTTCATTCTATAACCGAATTGGTCATTAACCGAAACAAAAAGTAACATCACGCACCAAATATTCTTAACCAGTTGCGGCATCTGGAGAGGTATAAATGCCTATGATAGCGCCGAAGTCGGCTGGACTTTCTCTGGATAATTTTCACTGGCCCGGAGCGATTTATTTTCAGGCTTGACAGCCTTTTCAAAGAATCGGTATGGTGGACTTGTCAGACAAATGGGAGGTAGAGTACATGTCAGGATGGCTTGGGAATCATTTTGTTACGCAGATTGGAATTTTGGTGAATGATGTTGAAAAGGTAAGCACGGCTTATGCGGAGTTTTTTGGACTGGAGAAGCCGGAAATTATCGTTACAGATACAGAAGATAAGGCGCAGACTCGGTATAATGGCGAGGCGACGGTGGCGCGGGCTAAGCTGGCTTTTTTTGATATGGGCTCCCTGCAGCTTGAGCTGATTGAGCCAGATCAGCAGCCCAGTACGTGGCGTGATTATTTGAATGAGCATGGTGAGGGACCTCATCATATTGCTTTTGTGGTTGAAGGAATGAAGGAGAAGATTACGCTGCTCGAAGGCAAAGGGTTCCCACTCCAGCAAAAGGGTGAGTATACCGGGGGGAGTTATGCTTATCTGGACACGTTCAAGGAGTTAAAGATGATTGTGGAACTGCTGGAGAACGATAAGGATAAAGGAGAGGATTTATAGTGAATATACTAATTACTGGTGCCGGACGTGGATTGGGTTATGAGCTGGCGGCTGAGGCATTGAAGCGGGGGCATGGAGTCATTGCCGGGGTTCGCCGTCCTGATCAGGAACAAACAGCACTATCCCAGCTTGCTGCGACCTATGGCGAGAAGCTGACTGTGGCCGCGCTGGACGTGACGGATGAAGAAGGAATCGCGGCGCTTGCTGCGAATCTGCAAGGACAAGGCCGGACACTTGGTGCCATTATTAATAATGCGGCGGTGCTGACCGCCAGGGACACACAGATTGAAGAGCTGGATTTCCAAGATATGCTTACCACGATGGATATTAATCTTTACGGACCGATGCGGGTGGTTAAGCATTTCTTGCCGCTGCTCACTGAACCCAAACTTTCGATTATCAATATATCGTCGGAAGCAGGCAGCATTACTAATGCTTATTCGGGAGACTATCCATATTCCATCTCCAAAACGGCACTTAATATGTTCTCACAGCAGCTGCATGTGTATTTAAAAGAACGCGGGGTACAAGTACTCGGCGTACATCCTGGCTGGATGCATACGGAGATGGGCGGGGCAGAGGCGCCAACGAATCCGACCCAAAGTGCTGAGGGCATCATGGACTTGATCGAGAAGCGGACAACACCGGAAGGTCATTTCATGTTTGTAGATTATACGGGTAAGGACATGAAGATTTAAGTAAGAGTGTTCTAACTAAAAGAGGTAACTCAATAGCCATTCGTGGCTTCTGAGTTACCTCTTTTTGATTTTTCTATATGCTTATTTATTTCTTAATCAATAAATAAGTCTATGAATGGTATTATATTATTCATTTCTATGGGACTAATTATAATCTCCCGTTTGGGACAAGCCGCATAAATGACCACAAAGTATAAGAGGAACTAATCTCCTAGATGAATCCATTGGTCCAAGAGTCCCTAAGGTAAAGCGAATATAAATACTACTATGATCCTTCATCCATTTTAAAAGAGGTGAATCTAAGATGAAAAGACAGGTGAAACCTAGTAGGAGAAGAAGACCTGCCTCCAGACTGCAGCCTAAACGTAGTTTAATTCTTAAGGCAAAAGCACAAATCATTAACTTTGCGGTTATTGGTGATAGTCATGTGGGGTATGGAAACAGCGCAAGCATTTTTAGGAATCTTTTGCCTAAAGCTGTGAATAGCGGGAATAAGAGATTTGTTATTTTTGGAGGAGATAATACGCAAGCGGGAGCTAATCATGGAAATAATGCGAATGCTTACTACAAGGACTTCAAGGATACGGTAACAAGCACGCTCGGGAGTATTCCTTATAAAGCATCTATAGGAAATTGGGAGGCAAGTACACAGTCCTTATTCAGACAATATTTAGGTGCTGATGAAGGGCAAATGAATTTCCCGGGTACTCAGGGGAAGGTCAAGTATGTATGGCTTAATTGTGCGCTTGGACGGTTCACTCCGGGTAGTATAAATTTGTTGAAAAATTTAGATGATAGTTTTTATTATATTATAGATTTTCATTGGCCCCTCAAAGTGAGCGGGATTACGGTGGACCCAACCCATGTATTAAGCGCATCGGAGACGAATAAGTTTTTTTCATCCATTCCTACAAAAGTGAGAGATAAGGTGCTAGCTATTTTTACGCATCATGGACATCTGTTTTACCAAAAACTTAGTAATATATATCCCGGTTACAACAAAACTAAATTTTTTGTATGCGGATGTTCCGGGGAATATAAATGCAAAACAAATGGCGATCGGGGTTATTACAATGCCACATTATCCATCAACGGGACAACATTTAATGTGGATGCTTTTAAGGTAGCGGTCAATTAGTAAAACAAAGCTAAGCTGATTTTCGGGAGAAGCCGGGGTCAGCTTTAGCAACAATTCAGGCACAGGATAATAGTAAGCTAGCAGGATTATTTAATATATTTGTATAATAGTTTATATATGTATTAAATGAATCATATTGGAGGGCTACCGATGAGAGGGTTAGTATTTAATTCTTTAGAACAGGCGGGTGTCTCGGCTTTTGGTGTGGAGCGCATTCGTACAGCCGCCGCGCAAATGGTTGAAGACAATATCACACCTGCGCAAGTTATTGTTGCTGCGAGAAAGGGGACGCTGCTGGTCCATCAAGCGAATGGAAAAACCGGCCCTGAAGCAGACGCAGCGGAATTAACCGTGGATACTATATTTCCACTCTGTTCCATAACAAAACTATTTACTGCAACCGCTATTATGATGTTAGTGGAACAAGGGAAAGTGGGTCTAAATAGGCCGGTTTCTGATTACATCCCCGAATTTACAGGGGAAAACAAAACAAAGGTATGCGTACATCATTTGTTGACACATACCTCTGGAATTGAGGTTGATGTGATTCGTTCTAATGGAATTGCCAAACAGGCGCAAGAGGAATATCCTCCACACGAACCTAATCAAGATCCAGAACTGCATAGTTACTTATATGGCGGTTATGATGCACCACTTAGCCATGAGCCAGGTACTGTGATGTCTTACTGTGGATATGGTTATGAGCTGTTGGGTGAAATCATACGGCGTGTTAGTGGACAAGCTTATGATGTATTCGTAAAGGAAACCATTTTTAAACCGCTGGGAATGAAAAATACATATTATCATGTGCCAATGGAAGTGCGGAACAGAGTAGTTAGACGTGCTCCTGAGGCAGCATGCGCGGAATGGGTAGACAGCGAATACAATTTGAATTCTGTATCTGCGGGGGGCGGCGCTTACTCAACGGCTATGGATTTGGCTGTTTTTGGCCAGATGTTCCTTAACGGTGGAATTTATAACGGAGTACGATTCCTTAGTCCGGTAACAGTAAAAGAAATGACCCGCAATCAAATTCCGGGCGTATCCTCACAATATAGAGATGAAGTTTTTCCTGAAGCGTACTGGGGATACGGATGGGCGATTAATGGCACGAAGCGTGACGGCGGAGATCTGCTCTCTCCTGATGCCTATTCACACTGGGGGGCGGCAGGTCCATTCCTCTGTGTGGATCCGATTTATCAGACGGTGACGGTTCATTTATCCGTTGAGCTGGATCACCAGAAGCCATTTAAAAATATGTATGTTGATTATTTCAATAATACCGTTCTGGCAGCGATCACAGATCTGTAATTCGCCCAAGGATCTGCAAGAATTTATCAAGGGTTGAATTTATCAAGGGTTGATTTTATAAAATCTAATATAAGAAAGCCAGTGGCATATATTAGTCCTATCTAATATGCACCACTGGCTTATTTTTTTAAAAATCTCTTGTTCAGCTACTGTTATCTGTAAACTCGATGATTGTGGCAGGATTTCTTATGTGTGTGCTTAACGCTTCCTTGAAGGAAATCCGTAATCTTTAGCACGCCACGCTACTAGCAGCGCAAGAATCAATAGTATAAACATTACCCACGGGAAGGAGCGGACACCAAGTGTTTCAATAAGAATCCCTCCCATCACGCCGCCACCGCCAATAGCTAGGTTCCATGCCGTCACCAACATCGATTGGGCCACATCTGCACTTTCGCCAGCGGTTTCGGCAACGGCTGTCTGTAGCAAAGTAGCCGCTCCTCCAAACGTCAACCCCCATACACCAACCACTAAATAGATCACTACGGGCTGGCTGCTACTAATGCTTAGTACAATGGATGACAAGGCGAAAGCAGCGAGGCTGATCAGAACCAATGGACGCAGCTTGCGGTCGATCAAAATACCGATGACCCAGATGCCAACAAGCGCTGTAATGCCGAAAATAAGCAGTACCAAGTCAACGCGCTGGGTTAGCCCGGCCTGAGTAAGATAAGGGGCAATGTAGGTATACAAGATGTTGTGTGCCAGTACCCATGCCAGAACAACAAACAGTACCGGCCGTACCCCCGGAATAACAAAAACCTTGTAGAGAGGGAGTCGCTTATCAGGGGCCTCTCCTGGATAGTCCGGTAGCTTCCAAAACACCCAAGCGATTAGCATCAGAGCCAATAGCGACATGATCCCGAAGATAGAGCGCCAGCCTACAAGGGTGCCAAGAAGTGTTCCCGCAGGGACACCGAGTGCCAGAGCGAGAGGCGTGCCAACCATGGCTACCGCCATTGCTCGTCCCTTGAGTGACTCCGGCACCATGCGCCGGGCGTAACCTGCTATCATCCCCCATAAGACTCCAGCGGATACGCCTGCGAAGAACCGAGCTGTCAGCGTAAGTATATAATTGGAAGAAAAAGTGGTGACGGTGTTGAATATGAGAAAACCAAGGATGCACATTAGTAGCAGTGGTCGCCGCCGCCATCCACGCGTCACGGTAGTTAAGGGGATCGCCGCCAACAGTGAACCCAGGGCGTACAAAGTGACAAGTTGACCTGCAAGGGCCTCGGAGACTCCAAGCCCGTCACCTATTTGGAGCAACAAGCCGGCCGGAATCGTTTCGGTAAGAATACAGATAAACCCCGTCATAGCTAGGGCGAGTAATCCAGCCCATGGCAGACGTTCAGAAGAGGGAGTGCTGGAGGCACTTTGTGTGGCAGAAGATGTGTTTTGGCTCATAGAGAAGCCCCTCTCTTATATAATTTTAGCAAACTCAATGATACACACGACGAATAGGTCTACTAGACAGAGCGCCTAGGCCCGTTTATTCCGGACCCAGGCACCTTGTGTTCTTGCTCTATTTATTACGTCTGTCATAAATGGCATCACAAAGGTCAACAGTAAACTGACCCGACATGCCTTCCAGTGCAGTATTAGTGAAAGCCACGACACTGAGGCGTTGCTTGGGATCGACGAACCACGAATGACCATAAGTGCCACCCATGCGCCAAGTACCCGGGGATTCCGGAGTGTCTGCGGCGACAGGATCCTTTAGTACCGTAATGCCTAGGCCAAAGCCTCGTCCTGGCCAGAAGGCCATTGGCAGATCACCGATCTGGTTGGTCGTCATATCGTGAACCAGTGACTCTGGTAGCAGCGGCGCTCCGCCCTTACGTAATGTTTCCAGCAGTTGCAAAAAGTCTCCGGCGCTGCCGACCATGCCAGATCCTCCAGAAGGATAGGCAGTAGTGTCAAATGCTCGGCTAGGGGCAAGCAGGAACCCAGCCGTTCCCTCCACAAAGGCAATACTGTCGGGCTCAAGTAAGGGCCGTGGCTCTGGAGTATCATTGGCATAGGAAGTGGCCAGCCGTTCTCGGTCAACTGCAATAAAACCCGTGTCGCTCATGCCAAGCGGCTTTGTCACGAGTGAATGTACAGCTTCACTAAGCGGTGTTTCTGTGACCTTTGCAATTACTGCTCCCAGTACATCTGTCGCGATGGAATATTTCCACTCGGTACCTGGCGTATAAAGGAGGGGGACAGAGGCAAGACGACGCAGGTTCTCTTCCAACGTGATGCCGGGCTGATCCATACCATCTGATACCCCTGCTGACTGATAGGAACCCTTCTCTTCTTGAAAAAATCGGTAAGACAGGCCTGCGGTGTGCGTCATCAAATGACGAATCGTCAAGGTCGCGAACTCGCCATTCTGCAAACGCGGCTGAAACTCTGGAAGCCAACGATCAACGCGGTCGTCCAGCTGTAGACGACCTTGCGCAACTAATACTAGGGCTGCCGTTGAAACGATAGGTTTAGTAACTGAAGCTAGCCGGAATAAGGCATCTTCTCGCATAAGTCGGCCTATCTCGCGGTCGGCAAAACCGGCAGCACGGCTATAAACCAGTTCCCCATCTATCATTACTTTAATGACAGCACCGACCAAACGCTTGTCAGCGAGGGTTCGATCGATTACTCTATCGATGCGACCTGATAAACATTCTGTATTTATTTTGTTTGAATCCAATATACTCATCTGTCTTCATCCCTTCGGAATAGTTAAAGCCAGGAACACTTTACTATGTAGGGTTATTATATATAACGAGTTATCTTGATTACATAAGGCAACTAAGTTAAATTAGCCTTATAACGGTTAATTACAGGCTAGTTAATATAGAACACCTTAAATTTAAAGGAGGCGATTTTGATGGACCATGTTGATAAGCAAATTCTTTTCCATCTTCAAAATCAAGCAAGAATTTCTATGACAGAGCTGGGGAAATGTGTCGGTTTATCGCAACCTGCGGTTACGGAGAGAGTTAGGCGTATGGAGGAAAAAGGCATCATCAGCGAATATCGCACCATAATTTCTCCTGAAAAGATTGGGAAACATGCTGCTGCCTACATGTTATTTCATTCTAGGGATTGTAATGCATTCCTTGATTTCTGCCGCTCAAGTCCTGATGTCGTCGAATGTTACCGTATAAGTGGGGAACACAACTACTTATTGAAAGTAGTAACCGACTCTACACGAGCCCTCGAGGAGTTCGGAAATCAATGTGATAAATACGGTACCTACACGATTCTAATCGTGATGTCATCGCCAATCGATCATAAATTTCTTATACCATCGCTTGAAGAAGCAAGCCTAAACTTACTGAGTTAGATTTTAAACATAATCCGTTAGCCTGTCGCAACAAAAAAAGACTCTTCTATATAAATAGAGGAGTCTTTTTGGTGTGGATATTGTAATAAAAATGATTGCAGCTGCTCCTTTTTCGTAGATACATCATGGACTCTCTATTTTATAAGTCTGGCGGTATTTTAATGGAGAAAGCCCGGTGATTTCCTTAAATACCCGACCAAAGTGAGTCATATTATCAAATCCAACATTTTCAGCTATCTTGGCTACTTTAAAGGCAGTATTAATTAACAAGGCACGAGCTTCCTTTATCCGCACATTATTCAAATATTCTGTAAAGGTGAAGCCTGTACTATCACGAAAAGTTTTGCAGAAGTAGGAAGGACTGATATAGAATCTGTTGGCAATATCGCGTATGGAATGACGTTGGTCGTAATAACGGTTGAGATAGTCAACAATTTCAAATATTTTTTTGTTCACTACACTGATTTCTTCAGTGATTGCAGGAGGCATCGCTTCCTGGTGGCGATAAATATAAATAAGCAGCTCAAACATAAGTGTTTTTAGATAGAATTCATAGCCGGGAGGTTGCTTCGTAAATTCAGAGACCATTTTATTGAATAATTTCTCGATAAAGTTTTGTTCAGAACCATTAAATCGAAGCAGATGACAATCTCGTGTAAAAGTGGACAGCAAATCAAGCGTCTTATTGTTCGGAAACAGATCTTCGAGGAACTCGCGTTTAAATACAAGTGTTATTCGTTCAAAGGTCTCCCCACTCGAATTGACAAGCTTATGAATTTTATTGATGTCAATCAGCAATAGAGAACCCCCGACAACCTGATAAGCCTTATCCTCTATGAAATAGCAAATATCCCCCGAAACCATGTAAAAAACCTCATAACCGTTATGGTAATGTCGTGTAGGCATGCTGGATTGACTTTTTTTCTCTCGACTGATGTCGAATTTTTGTACTTCATAAAAATTGGTTTCCATTTGCTATCCCTCCCAATTTAGTTGTATGTCAACTATATTAACAAGAATATATGCAGAAAAACAATATATTTAGTGAATATATGTGCTGAAAATCATATTTTTAGACGCTATGATGAAGTTGTTCCAAATGGTTTAGCAAAGAGGGGGGTGAAGAGAAAATTAGAATGTTATCTAAATTATCGAATTGTGTAATCTATATGTAAACTTATGCTGAAATTAGAGATACTTTGAACGATTTTAAACGAAAAATGAAAAAAGGTGGGACATAAAAATGAAATCTCAATTCTTAAAAAAGAACCTTCTTTCTACATTTCTACCCGTTGCAGTTCTCGGAATGTCATTGTCGGCATGTGCCGGATCTGGTGATAAGGAATCTACTATCGACCCTTCAGGTGTGCAGAGTAATAAGGGAGAGACAGTAGAGATTAATTGGGTGATGGCTGCAGATCCGGATAAAAAAGCTTGGCAAGACGAGACGATTGCTTCGTTCGAAGCCACTCATCCTAATATTAAAGTTCATCTTGAGAATATTCCGTATGATCAGTTCGATCAGAAATTGACCACTATGATCTCAAGCGGCAACGCTCCTGATGTGTGGAATCCGAACCAGGCGGACAGCGGCTTTGCTACTTATATGAAGATGGGTGCCCTGAAGGACTTAACGCCTTACATTGAAAAAGGGGCTCCAGAGCTGGATACGATGGATAAGGATTTGCTGGATGTATATAAAATTGATGATAAATTTTTCGGAATTCCGCTTGTCAGCAATGCGACGTATCTGTTTTACAATAAGGATTTATTCGATCAGCAGGGTATTCCTTATCCAACAACGGACTGGGATGACACTTCATGGAACTACGATAAAATGTTAGAAATTGCTCAAAAGCTTTCTCATGATGTAGGTAATGTGCGCAAGCAGGTATTCGGATTTGCAAGCGGCCTTAGTCCGAATGCTATGGCTTGGTCATTTGGCGGTGATTTTTTTAAGCCAGAAGCGTATACCTCAGGGGTTATGGGGGAGCCGGATCTACTTAATGACAAAAATATTGAAGCGTTACAATTTAACCTCGATTTAATTAACAAGTATAAGGTTGCACCGGACCAACAGACTGTGTCTGCCGCGGCTCAGCTTGGAGATGTGTTCATGACGGGGAAAGTTGCCATGTACATTAATGGAGGTTGGGGATTGGGTTCTTATGAAAAAGCGGACTTTCGCTGGGGTGTCGCAGCTGTTCCCTACCATGATGGCCGCAAAGTGACACTTTTTGTGGACCCATGGAGCATCTCAAACTCAAGTAAACATCCGGATGAAGCCTGGGAATTTGTCAGATATCTGGCCGATCCCAAAACCGATGGAGGCGCCTATCGCTATATGAATGATGTCGGTAGAACGCCAGCGGACAGCAGCTTGTTTGAACTGTGGTACGAAAAAATATCCTCGCAGATTGGGATGGATAAAGCGGAATTCAAACAAGTCCATGAGGGTGCTATTAAGTATGGACGTGAAGCTGAAAATCATCTGATCGTAAAGTTCAATACGATTCTAGAAACCATGAACCAGACCATGTCTTCTGTATGGAATGGAAGTAAAGATTTGAAAGATGGACTGAAGGAAGTGGATCAGAACCTCCGTTCACTCAAACTGGATTAACTAGAACTGGAAGGATAAGCGGCCGCTAATCGCAGACTAGCCGGCCGCGTAAGGAGGATGATTCATGAAGCGAATGGCAACTGAGAGTAAGCGGGAGGAACGCGCCTTCTGGATGTTTATTATGCCGTGGTTTATCGGTTTCATATTGTTTACTGGCGGACCGATCATCGTGTCGCTAATGTTAAGTTTCTCCGAATACAATGTAATTTCGTCTCCTGAATTTATAGGGTTTGATAATTTCAGGCTGTTATTTCAGGATAGGCTGTTCTACAAATCGTTATCTGTCACCATCTATTATTCCTTATTGTCCGTACCCTTTACCATTGTATCTTCGTTGGTGATTGCCCTGCTGCTGAATCAGAAGGTTCGAGGACAGTCATTACTTCGTACGCTGTATTATGCGCCAAGTGTTATTTCCGGGGTGGCTGTGTCTTTCCTGTGGTCTTGGCTGCTTAACCCGACCTTCGGGGTAGTCAATTCCTTACTCTATGACTGGTTTGGTGTGGAAGGTCCAGGCTGGTTCACGAGCCCGGGGACGGTCGTCCCATCTATGGTTCTGATGCAATTAACGGCGTCAGGTTCAACCATGGTGATATTCCTAGCTTCCTTGCAATCTCTTCCGAGTGATCTATATGAAGCGGCGTCAATCGAAGGAGCAGGTGTGTGGAAAAAGTTCTACAAAATTACACTTCCGCTCATTTCGCCGGTGGTTTTGTTCAATACGATTATTGCAATGATCGCTTCCCTGCAAGTATTTACTGAATCCTACGTCATTACGAAAGGCGGACCGGACTGGAGTTCATATTTCTATGTATACTACTTGTTTGATACAGCCTTTAAACAATTTCGGATGGGTTATGCCTCTGCTCAGGCCTGGATTCTATTTATCATCCTTTTTACACTGACTCTTGTATTCATGTGGAGTTCGAAGCGGTTTGTCCACTATGAATATGACTCTAAAAGATAGGAGGGATTCACATCATGAGACAGCGAAGTTTTTTACACGGCAAGCTGAAGCCCATTCAGAAGATACTGTTATATCTAATCCTTTATGGCGGCGTTATTCTTTTCGCATTCCCGTTATTCTGGATGTTGGTCACCTCGCTAAAAACCATGGGCGACATTCATAAAGTCCCGATGATATGGCTGCCATCCTCTATTCAATGGAGTAATTATAAGCAAATTTTCATAGATGCTCCAATGGGGCGATATTTATTGAATTCGGTAGGCTACACATGTATCTCAGTATTTGGGACTGTGCTTGCCTCCTCTATGGCTGCGTTTGCGTTCGCTCGTCTTCGTGCCCGTGGAAATATGCTTCTGTTTGTGCTTGTACTCAGCACAATGATGATCCCGTCACAAGTGACTTTGATTCCTCAATATTTGTTATTTAATCAAATTCATTGGACAAATTCTTATTTGCCGCTTATCGTTCCGGCATTTACAGGCAGTGCATTTGTTATCTTTTTGCTACGCCAATTCTATCTTGGGATCTCTAGGGAAATGGATGAGGCAGTTAAGATAGATGGTGGAGGACATCTGGTCATGTATTGGAGAATTCTCCTGCCCTTGTCGGCACCGGCGCTCGCTACATCGGCTGTTCTAGAAATCATGTCCCGTTGGAATGATTTATTTGGTCCACTTATTTATTTAAGTGAAAGCAGTCAATATCCTCTTTCACTAGGATTAGCAAATTTCACAGCCGCATATGGACAAACACCATGGAATCTGTTGATGGCAGCATCTGTGGTAACCGTCTTTCCGTTGCTGTTATTGTTCTTTTTTGCTCAAAAAGTATTTATTCAAGGAATTGTTATTTCTGGATCGAAAGGTTAACGCGAATCATAAAAAAGTTTATTACCTGGAGGGAACTTATGAAGTTTGATTATCATACACATCATAATCGTTGCGGGCACGCAACAGGAACAGTAAGAGATTATGTAATTGCAGCCATTGAAAAGGGATTACAGGTTATTGGAATCTCAGATCATACTCCTGCATTTGCGCTGGAGGAAGACCTGCCCTGGCCCGGAGGAGCTATGGCGAAGAGTGAATTTCCTACATACGTGGATGAGGTTCTAGCTTTAAAAAAAGAATTTGCGGGACAGATTGATGTAATGCTGGGGATTGAAGCGGACTTTTTGCCTGATTCCCTGGATATATATCGTAGTGTCATCGCCAGTTATCCCTTTGATTATGTGATTGGTTCGATTCATAATTTCGGCGGAATCAGCATTTACGATGGAGAATACTGGGACGGATTGGATCAGGCGGGGAAACTTGCGACCAAAAATCTGTATTATGATTATGTCTCTCAATCGGCTAAAAGTGGCTTATACGACATACTAGGCCATGTGGATGCTTTAAAGCGGTATTTTCCCGGTTATTCCGGCTTGTGGACAGAAGCGCTGGATTTCACCCTGCAAACCGTTGCAGCAAGTGACGTAGTTCTCGAAATTAATACTTCTGACGATAACTGTGTCCCAGATACGGCTTTTCTAGAAAGAGCTCTGTTTCATGGTGTGAAGGTCACGATTGGATCAGATGCACATGAACCCGAACGGGTGGGAGATCAGTTCGAAGAAGTCCGGAAAAACCTGCAGGCCATTGGCTATCGGGAATGGGCTACATTCCATAAACGGGTTAGAACAATGGTTAGTCTAGACCAAATATAAAATGAATTAAGTAGCCAAGCTAATGCCGGCATCACCTAGTTTCCAACGGCAGGTCATTATCAGCTGATCATCCTCCAGTTCGGCTGTCAGCGTGCCACCCATTTTATTCATCAGACTTTTGGCGATGGAGAGACCCAGCCCGGAGGCTTGAGAAGATCGGGTACGGTCTGCGGTATAGAATCGGTCAAATAAGAGGTTAACGTCGCTTCCGGCTAGTTCCTTCGCATCGTTTACTATCGTTAAATCAGCTGTTTCCTGCCGTCGTTCGAAACGGATTTCCACATACCCGGTCGCGTGTTTGACCGTATTGACAAGTAAATTCTCGACAACTCTCCGCACAGCGGATTCATCGGCGTATACGGGTACATTTTCCTCAGGTAGCCGTATATCCGGTGTAATATTGCGTTCGTTGAAGGAATCGTAAAATCCGACCAGAATTTCCGAGAGCAGGGCCGTCATCCCAAGCTTTTCGGTATGTAGAGGATAATCTAGCGATTCGATCAAGGAAAGCTCAAAAAAATCATTCAGCAGCGCCTGCAGCCGTTTCGTCCGATTTTTAACGATGGCAACATATTCAAGCTTTTCATCAGGGGTAATAGACTCATCCTCCAACAGTTGAATATAACCGAAGATGGAGGTGAGGGGTGTACGGATATCATGTGAAATATTCGCAACAGCCTGACGGAATTCTTGTTCGACACGTTTTCGCTGGGCATCCGCTTCGACGATTAAATCAGATTGACGATTGATTTGTCCCGCAAGCGCCTCAAGCTTCTGGTCGAATAGAGCCACATCAATTTTTTTACCGGTTGCTCGCTCATTGTAGGTATGCAATTGCCCTGTTATCCGCCCTAGCTCTCGCCTTAGCATCAACAAACGGAAAAGCAGGAGAGCTCCTGCCGCAAACAATATGATTGTCAGAATAAGCAACACTCTCCTGCACCTCCTATTTGTTATTTGATTTCTTTTCGGTGGAATACGAGAATACCGAGTACCCCGGAAACGGCTATTGTCAACAACGGTACAAGTAAAAGCGCTGGCCAATCTCCACTGTCGATACTGGGCTTACCGATATCGCTCACCAGTTTGAAGATGGAATAATCATACAAATTACTAAAGAAAGAGATCTTTGAACCTATACTAGCCAAAACCGTATCAATCATAAGGAAGAAAATCATTGAGAAGCCGATAGTTTTGCCGCTGTCGGTTAGGATTACGGTGAACAGCGCCCCGATGGCTGCGTAACCAGCTGTGTACAACAGGGTTAGCCCGAGGGCTCGCGGTATAAAAAGTGTAGTGCTTCCTTCCGGCAGATGACCGAAGCCCGAAAGCAGCGTGACTTCGACTGTGCTGACAATAGGAAAGACGAGCGAAATCGCCATGGCCCCAACTGCGAATACGATTAGTTTTGCCGCGAACAGCCGGCCTCTGGTGTTGCCCGAAGATGCGATCGTCTTCATGACCCCTGTGGAATATTCGTTAGAGATAAAGAATCCAGCCAGAATGGCTACGCCGAATTTAATAATGTAGGCATTGCTTGAAATAAAGGTAGTCAGAAATTCAGCACCGGTGATCTGAGGTTCCCCATTGGACCGATGATCAAAATAATATAGCAATGGGTAAGCAAGTGAGAGGACGGAAAGTGCCAATAGAAAAGTCCAAAATGATCTATTCTTACGGAGCTTGAAAAACTCAACTCTGATCAGATTATACATTTGGATTCCCCCCAATTCGCTTCGTAAAATAACTTTCCAAGTCTTCACCCATAGGCATAAACTTCTCGATCTCGAGGCCGGCAGAGAATAACGCTGTTGATACTTTGCCTGGCTGCTCAATGCGGCTATACAACTTGATGGTTCCATCCTGCATCACTTCGAAATCGGCCGTACCCAGCTCGTTCTGAATGACGGCTGTTGCCTTGCCCGGATCATCCACTTTGATAAACAAATACTGCTGACATTTCTCGTTTAATTCCTCCGCAGTGAGTTGTTCAAGCAACTGACCGCGATGAATAATGCCATAATGACTTGCCATTAAATGCAGCTCACTTAGAATATGACTTGAGATCATTATCGTAATGCCAAGCTCACGGTTTAGTCGCTTGAGCAGTTCGCGCATTTCGACGACACCCATCGGATCCAACCCATTGGTCGGCTCGTCCAGAATCAGAAATTCTGGATCTCCCAGCAAGGCGATGGCAAGACCTAACCGCTGCTTCATTCCAAGTGAGAAATTTTTGGCTTTCTTCTTGCCGGCGCCCTGCAGTCCAACTTGTTCTAGCATTCTAGGAACGCAATCTTTGCCGGGAATACCGCGTAGAATCCGGTTTGCTTCTAAATTTTCGCTTGCAGTCATATGGGGGAACAAAGCGGGGCTCTCGATAATCGAGCCGATTCGCTTACGAGCCTGGATCAAGGCCTGCTCTTCACTGGCTCCGAACAGCTCGATCGTCCCCTGAGTCGGAAAAGCAAGTCCGGTCACAATCCTGATTAATGTTGATTTTCCAGCTCCGTTTTGCCCAATAAAACCATAAATAGAGCCTTTACGGATTGACAAATTGACTTTGTCCAGCGCCGTATGGCCCTTGAACTTTTTGGATAGTTGATTTGTTTTTAATACATACTCGTACATCTCGTCTTGGCCTCCTTTTCGTGATAGACCAAGTATAGAATTGAAAACATAAGAAGAGCTAAAGCCAAATCTTAAGAATGTCTTAAGGCTTGAGCCGATAACCTATGCCCCATACCGTCTCGATAAATTCGCTTCCTGGTGCGGCCTTGGTTAGCTTGCTGCGCAAATTGCTCATGTGGACATTGACCGTATTGTCGTCCCCGAAATATGGCTCGTGCCAGACTCTTTCATACAAATTCGCTTTCGTAAACACCTTTTTTGGGGCCGACAAAAGTAACGAGAGAATCTCAAACTCTAGAGCTGTGAGCGTCAGTTCCGCACCATTTGCCGTAACCGACATCGCATCTCGATGAAGTACAAGGCCCTGATGCTGGAGCACGTTAGGCAAAGCCGATTGCGCAATCCGCGAATACAAACGTAGATGAGAATCGATCCGTGCAGAGACTTCTTCAACATCGAAGGGTTTTGTAATGAAATCATCCGCCCCCGCCCGTAGGGCAGACACCTTGGTCTGGGGCTCACCCTTGGCGGAAATGATAATTACCGACATATCGTCCCGCCCGGCAATCCTCTCAAGTAGTTCCTCTCCCGACATGCCAGGCAGCATCAGATCCAGTAGCAGCATGCTCCATTGACGTTGCTCCAGATAGAGAAGTGCCTCCGTTCCCGAGTAAGCGGGTTGGGGAATGTAGCCGCTTTTCTTAATAATGCTGCACAGCAATCGGTTGATGTCGCTGTCGTCCTCAGCAACAAGAATATGTATCGGGTTATTCATTTAATCTCCTTTTTCCACCTAAAATAGGTCGTTATTCGGATGAATGCCTATTAAATAGGATAGCAGGTTTTAGATTCTGTATCCATATCCAGCCAATTTCTGCATTTTGGTTATTCAAATCTATATCACCGATTCTCGTGAGTTCATTTTTATATAAAAAAGAGACTCTTCTATTTAAATAGAGGAGTCTCTTTGCTATGTTAAGGTATTTAGATAAATAGATTATGACCCGACTGATCGGCTTGGCCGAGGTAATAACCAACGCCGCCGATTCCGACACCGTCAATCAGTTCTTCACGAGTGATGCCCATAAGATCCATGGACATTTGGCAGGCGACGATTTCCACACCTTGGTCGATAGCCATCTGAATCAATTCTTCCAAGGAAGAGATATTTTTGCTCTTCATTAGAGAGCGGATCATCTTCGAGCCCATGCCCATCATGTTCATATTTGAAAGCGTCAGCTTCCGGCTGCCGCGTGGCATCATGGCACCGAACATTTTACCGATGAAGTTCTTGTTCACATGCACCTTCTCATCCTTGCGGATAATATTGAGGCCCCAGAAGGTAAAGAACATCGTGACTTTTTTGCCGCTGGATGCTGCTCCGTTGGCAATGATGAAGGAAGCGATCGCTTTATCCAAATCCCCGCTAAAAACAACCATTGTGCTTGCGTTGCTAGTTTGAATTACTTGTTCGCCTGCTCCGGTTGGTGCTGATGCTGAAGCCTCGATAACTCCTTTGCGCAGATAAGCTTCGATCATACCAGTAGGCAGCTTTGTTAGCTGCAAAAGCGTATGGTTGGACATACGAGTCCAAGCCTTGATATCCTCATAAAATCCGGGATCGGAAGCAGTTACCTTCAGGACTTGGCCGTCCAAGAGCGGGTCCATGCTCATTTTAACTTGGATCAGCGGCCCTGGGCAGCACAGTCCGCAGGCATCAAGCACGGAATCAGGTGCTAGTTCCGTTTCTATTTTGGATGAAGGGGCACCTATTGTGCTGGAGTTAGCAGTGAAAGCTGTAGCATTGACGGTTGGTGTAACTGTGCCAGTCCCAGTCTCTGTCCCAGTCTCTGTCCCAGTCCCAGTCCCAGGCTCCGTCATTGCTCCCGTTGCTGCGATTTCTTTACTGGCTACGGCTGTATCAACGTTTGGCGTCAAGTTATCTTTTTTTTTAGGCGTAAATTGGCTCATCTGATAGGTTTTATACCCCCCAGTCAGATTTTTCACACGGTAACCTTTTTGCTGCAAAATCCGGGAAGCGGTGTAGCCTCTGAGTCCAACTTGGCAATACACCCAAATTTCTTTACTAGGGTCAAGCTCGTTTAGCCGACCACGCAGATCATCCACAGGGATATTAATGGACCCTTCAATATGACCGTTGGCATGTTCGATTTCCGAACGTACGTCAACTAAAATGGTGTTGTTTTTGTCACGACCCTCTAAATCCTTAGGGACGAATACCGTAGTCAAACCTTGCAAAATATTTTCAGCGGCAAAGCCGGCCATGTTCACCGGATCTTTTGCGGAAGAATAAGGAGGGGCATAAGATAGCTCCAACTCCGTCAAATCAGTGACCGTACCTCTAAAACGAATAACTGTAGCGATATCGTCGATACGTTTATCTACACCGCTGTAACCCACAGCTTGTGCTCCTAGCACCGTACCTTTTGGATCAAAAATCAGCTTCATAGATATCGGAGTTGCCCCCGGATAATAGGTTGCGTGTGAGCTTGGATGTATATAAATCACGTGATACGGCAGACCCAAACGTTGTAGTGTTTTTTCGTTATTTCCGGTAGAAGCACCTGTGACTCCAAAAACCTTAATAATAGAAGTCCCTTGTGATCCTTTGTAAGTTGTGCCGAGACCACTGACGTTGTCCGCAGCAATACGCCCTTGCTTATTGGCAGGACCAGCTAGTGGAATGGCAGTTTTTGTTCCGTTTACGAAATCAACCACCTCAACCGCGTCACCTACAGCGTACACTTGATCCAGATTTGTCTCCATCCGCTCATTGACTACAATATGGCCACGGGGACCGAATTCTAAGCCACTGTCCTTCAGGAAAGAGGTATCCGGAGAAACGCCGATAGCCAGCAGAACCATATCACTTTGCAGTACAGTGCCACTTGCTAATTGCACCTGTATTTGTTCTCCCACCTCAGCAAACCCTTGGACCATATCGGAAAAAATAAGATTAACGCCATGCTCGTCAAGTTCTTTTGCCAAAATAGAAGACATTTCAGTATCGAACGGAGCTAATATTTGTGGTCCTGCTTCAATTAAGGAAACTTCCAGACCAGCTTCTCTAAGATTCTCAGCCATTTCCACACCGATAAATCCACCACCGATCACCACGGCCGAACGTGTGCCTTCTGCAGCGACTTTAGCTTTGACTTTGTCAGTGTCGGGAATGTTACGCAACATGTGTATTTTGGAACTCTCGATACCGGGCAGATTCGGACGAATCGGTTTAGCACCTGGCGATAAAATAAGCGCATCATAACTCTCTTCATAGGAGCCTTTTTCTATACTTTCTACTCGCACTTTTTTGTTCACGGGGTCGATAGACACTACTTCACTTTGAATCCGAACATCGATGTTAAAACGTTTATGCATCGCCTCCGGTGTCTGCACTAGCAGCTTGGAGCGGTCCTGAATGGAACCCCCGATATAATAAGGAAGTCCGCAATTGGCAAAAGAAATGTACGGATCACGCTCAAACATTACAATATGCGCATCTTCATCTAATCTCCGAAGTCGGGCTGCTGCTGATGCGCCTCCTGCAACTCCACCAACAATCAATACTTTTTTACTCATGATGACTTATTCCTCCCCTAAAAATAACTGAATCAGATGTTTGATTTTTTCGTCTTTAACAGAATAGTTAATTTCTAGCCCATTACGTTCGGTTTCAACGATGCCTAGTGATCTAAGCTTCTGTAAATGCTGGGAAACCGTAGATTGGGGAAGGTCGAGACAGTCCTGCATGAAGCTCACGTTGCAGCTGCCCTTTTCCAGAAGTCCTTTGATGATGCACAAGCGCACGGGATGAGCTATAGCCTTTAAGGTTTCGGCGGTTTGGTTATAAGCTTTAAAATTTTTGTCCATGGTAACGAACACCTCACTTTACAATATCCTTATATCGTAATATTATGATATAGAGATATGAAAATCAAGTTATTTTTATAAAGGTGAAGGAGAGATGCTCAATGTCTTTTAAAATTTCAAAGGAAATTACCCCACAGCAAGTGGCGGAACGCTTGAAGAATGGCGAGACTCTTACCATGTTGGATATACGCGAACCAGCCGAATGGGTGGAGGGACATGTAATGGGTGCTAAGCATATTCCGCTTGGACAGCTATTGATGCGCATAGATGAATTGGATTCTCATGGCGAGATAATTGTGATGTGCTTAAGTGGTGGCCGTAGTGGACTGGCTTGTGAGCTGCTGAGTGAAAAGGGGTATAACGTTGTGAACATGACGGGTGGATTAGGCGCTTGGACGGATGATTTTTTGGTACGGGAGTAATGGCATGAGCATGATGGTACGGATCCTACTGAGTATCGTAATAGTCTTTAGTATTGTAAGGTTTTTGCGTTACGCTTGGCCTGTTCGTTCACTTACTTATATAGAAGTCCGTGAGGTTCGCGAATTAGCGGATCAATCATTGGCTATGAAAATGCTCGATGTCAGGGATGCCGTTGATTACCAGAAGGACAGTATCCGTGGTTCGATAAATATATCGCTGGGGCGGTTACCCTATGTCTGGCAGCACTGTCTATCTCCAGGCGATTCAATATTAATTCTTGCAGGAAGTTACTACAAAAGAAATAAAGCTGCGCGAATTCTTTATAAGCAGGGATTTCGTAAGTTATATGCGGTAAACGGTGATTTGTTAGGGAACAAAAGAACGCTCTCCGACATTTCTGTGAAAGGTTGTTGTGAAGGATAATGGATTTATGATCATTGATTTCCCGTCTCGGATTGAAGCTAGGGTGTCGAAGTCAGGGTGTCGTTGGAATGATCTCTTATGATGCCTATGGGTGAGGCGCTCGGCATGCACATTTGCTAGGTGAGGGAGAGCAGCGAAGAGGAGCAATATGTCACTCTAGTTGAGCCGCTATATTAATGGTGCTAAGTTGTGATGTTGTGGCTAGGTCGCTATATTAATGATGCTAAGCCGCGATGTTGTGGTAGGTCGCAATATTAATGTTGCTAAGTCGCAATGTTGTAGGTAGGTTGCTACATTAATGTTGCTAAGTCGCGATGTTGTGGCTAGGCCGCTATATTAATGTTGCTAAGCCGCGATGTTGTGGCTACGTCGCTATATTAATGTAACTAAGTCGCGATGTTGTAGGTAGGTCGCTAAATTAATGTTGCTAAGTCGCGATGTTGTGGCTAGATCGCTAAATCAATGTAGCCAAGTCGATGTTGTAGCTAGGGCGCTAAGTGATGTAACTAAGACGCAATCCAGCCAGCCTCACTCGAACTCAGTTTTAATTGCATTTTGTGCAGCTAAACTTCAGTAGTTTTAGGAAAAGTAACAATTAACTGCACTTTGTACATCTAAATTTGATCATTTACGCGTAACTACCTTATATCTCCTTTTTTAGTTGTAGAAAGTACAACTAAATGGACTTTTAGGGGGATAAGGGTTAAATAGTTGCATGAAATACAATTAAATAGAAAAATCACAGGTCGATAGCCAGTGAATAGTGGAGAATGGGAGACGATTTTAGACAATTTCAAAAAGGTAGGTCGAATAATATTATTCTAGGGGAACTTAGTCAAACCGAGATTACTTTAACTGAACCTACTATACAAAACATACTATATTGAGCTAAGTCTAGTCGTCTAACTCAAAAGTAGTTTACTTAACCGAGATTGTTCTTGCTGAGCTAATACTAACTGAACTGTAGTGATCTAACTGTAGCTAAATTTAGCTGAACTCACTGTAGTGATCTAACTGTAGCTGAAATTACTTTAATGCAACATACTCTAACCAATGTGATTTTTTAATAGGCAAGTATATTTAGCTCGATGCTAACGTTGAATGTAGAGTGTCATTGACAGCATAAGAAGGCGAATACTATACTTTTGAGTAATAGGACGAAGCACGTCCCGCATCCATAATTGGGTGCGGGATTTTTTTATGCCAAGGAGGAGGGGAACGTTATGGGATTTACGGAAGAACATCGTAAGTGGGTGGAAGATCATATTAGTCGAAGAACGGGAGAAAGACGGGGGAGATTGGAGCGGGGACATGGGCATGGTGAGCGAATGTTTGCGGAGAAGGTTTGGTGGCCGATGATGGGTCATTTTGATAATCTCCATCCTGAATATGAAGTGTTGGATTGGCGGGGATGGCCTTATTTTGTTGATTTTGCGTGGAAGCCTGGGCAGGTTAAGTTTGCTTTTGAGGTAAAAGGTTACGGCCCACATGTGCAAAACACAGATCGGACGCGTTATCGGCAGGAATTGAATCGAGAGACTTATCTACAAATCGCGGGTTATCGGGTAGTGGCGATACCATATGATGATCTGGAAGCCAATTCTGAGAATACTATTTTTTTGTTGAGATCATTACTGATGCCGTACCTTGCCTTGAGGACAGAAGAGAAGGAGGCGTTTAGTCGACTGGAGCGTGATATTTTGCAAATTGTGGTGCGTTCGAACGGGGACATTCGGCCTGTTGATTTGGTGAGGGAGCTTGGCATTGATCTGCGTACAGTTAGGAAATGTATGAGGTCACTTTGTGAGAAAGGTAAGTTTAAGCCGATAGTTTCCCAGGTGAGTGGGAGGGTTTGTCGCTATGAATATGTACATTCACTTAACGATATTCAGCTGTGGTGAATAAACGGTATAAATCCCGTAGATGTGGGCGTGGAGCGGGAATTGGGCAAATGAACGGTATAAATCCCGTAGATTGCGGAGATGGAGCGAGAAGTGAGCAAATAAACGGTATAAATCCCGTAGATTGTGGGCGTGGAGCGAGAAGTGAGCAAATAAACGGTATAAATCCCGTAGATTGTGGGCGTGGAGCGGGAATTGGGCAAATGAACGGTATAAATCCCGTAGATTGGAGGCGTACAGCGGGAATTGGGCAAATGAACGGTATAAATCCCGTAGATTGGGGGCGTGGAGCGAGAAGTGAGCAAATGAACGGTATAAATCCCGTAGATTGCGGAGATGGAGCGGGAATTAGGCAAATGAACGGTATAAATCCCGTAGATTGCGGAGATGGAGCGGGAATTGGGCAAATAAACGGTATAAATCCCGTAGATTGTGGGCGTGGAGCGAGAAGTGAGCAAATAAACGGTATAAATCCCGTAGATTGTGGGCGTACAGCGGGAAGTGAGCAAATGAACGGTATAAATCCCGTAGATTGTGGGCGTACAGCGGGAATTGGTCAAATGAACGGTATAAATCCCGTAGATTGTGGGCGTACAGCGGGAAGTGAGCAAATGAACGGTAAAAATCCCGTAGATTGTGGGCGTGCAGCGAGAATAGGGCAAATAAACGGTATAAATCCCGTAGATTGTGGGCGTACAGCGGGAAGTGGGCAAATGAACGGTATAAATCCCGTAGATTGTGGGCGTGGAGCGAGAAGTGAGCAAATGAACGGTATAAATCCCGTAGATTGTGGGCGTGGAGTGGGAAGTGAGCAAATAAACGGTATAAATCCCGTAGATTGTGGAGATGGAGCGAATAACGAGCAAACCTACGTACTCACATCATCCCCCTAAATCTCTAATTATGACCTGATTTCTATTTAGATTGTTAAGGTGTTGCGGAGGAGGGGAATCTTCTATGATTAGATGGATAGGACGTATAGGAGTTTTTTTGAAGGATTGTCCTCGGGAATGAATGAAACCGCTATCAACAAGAGACGAAGGAGCGATTTTGATGGGAACAGATATAGCTAAATATCCATTTCAACAGATTGATTTACCTTTAAATGAGCGAGTGCAGGATCTGATCTCCAGACTAACACTTGATGAAAAAGTAAGCCTGATGCCTCAGTATCAAGCTGCCATAGAGCGTTTGGGTGTTGGGGCCTACAAGCATGGTACGGAAGCGGCGCACGGGATTTCTTGGCTTGGAAAAGCGACTTCTTTTCCTCAGCCAAGCGGACTGGCTTGTACTTGGAATCCAGAGCTGCTGAAGGAGATTGGTTCGGCCATCGGAGATGAAGCTAGAGCCTTTTACAAAAAGAATCCAACGGTGAACGGTCTGACGTTATGGGCGCCAACTGTGGATATGGAACGTGACCCGCGTTGGGGAAGAACCGAGGAAGCTTACGGTGAAGATCCAGAGTTGACCGGCCGACTCAGCACATCACTAGTGCAGGGAATCCAAGGTGATCACCCGGTCTATTTGAAAGCGGTAGCAACGCTGAAGCATTTCCTCGGCAACAATAATGAGATTGAACGCGGGAACTGCTCCGCGAGCATCGATCCGAGAAATATGCGGGAGTATTATCTGGAAGCGTTTAAGCCTGCTTTTCAAGAAGGTGGCGCACAGTCCATGATGACCGCTTATAACTCGGTGAATGGCGTGCCTGTTATTCTTCATCCGGCAGTAATGGATGTGGTTAAAGGCGAATGGGAAATGGATGGCTTTATTGTAAGCGATGCCGGCGATCTTTTTGGGATCGTGAAGGACCACAAGTATTATGAATCTTTTGCACAATCGATGGCTGAATCTATCAAAAATGGAATTGACAGCGTAACAGAAGAAACCGCAGAGACAATCAAGGTTCTTCACGAAGCGCTAGACCAAGGCCTCTTAGCAGAGGAAGATTTGGATCGTGCGCTTGCCAACACTTTCAGAGTTCGTTTCCGTCTGGGAGAGTTCGATCCGGCTGAGGGGAACCCATACGATGCAATCGACGATTCCGTTATTCTTAGCAAAAAACATACGGCACTCTCTTTGGAAGCTGCGAAACAATCTATAGTATTGTTGAAGAATGAACAAGGCACATTGCCATTGAACAAAAGCAGTCTGAGCAAATTGGCGATTATTGGTCCGCTTGGTGATGAAGCCTTTAGAGATTGGTATTCTGGCACATTACCTTATGGAGTGACTCCTTTGCAGGGTGTTAGCAAAAAGCTGCCTGGTAAACACATTACTTTTGAGAGTGGCGCAGATCAGATCATTCTTACTTCAGCTGCAAACGGCCAAGCTATCGGAATCACAGGTGAGGACGGAAGACTGGCTGTACAGCATGACATAGCAGAGCACGGAGAATTGTTCCAACATACAGCTTGGGGCTGGACGAGCAATACTCTGAAGGCGACAAGTCGCGGTCAGTATGTAACTTTAAGCGAAGCAGAGACTCTCACAGCATCTGCTGATGAAATTTACGGCTGGTTTGTAAAAGAATCGATTAACATCGTTCCGGAAAGCGAAGATACGGTATCTTTGCGGACCTGGAATGATAAAATGATCTCGGTGAATCCGGAAAATGGAACGCTGCAAGTGGCAGATCAGGATGCTAATGCGGAAGCACGTCTTTTTAAAAAGAACATTGTAACTAACGGCATAGAGGCTGCAGTAGAAGCTGCCAAGGCTGCGGAAATCGCTGTGGTTTTTGTGGGCAACCATCCACTCCTTAACGGAAAAGAAGAAATCGACAGACCGGATATTGTGCTTCCAGAGGAGCAAGAGCGACTGGTCAAAGCTGTCTATGAAGCGAATCCGAATACAGTTGTAGTCATTGTCGGCAGTTACCCGATAACTTCCACTTGGATTGACGAGAACATCCCGGCTGTATTGTATACCTCCCACAGTGGACAAGAGCTGGGCAATGCGGTGGCAGAAGTTCTTTTCGGCGATTACAGTCCTTCCGGCAAGCTGAACATGACTTGGTTCCGTTCTGTAGAACAGCTGCCTGAGCTGATGGATTATGATATTATCAAAGGCAAAAGAACATATATGTACTTTGACGGAGAGCCACTGTATGCGTTTGGACACGGCTTAAGTTATGCCCAAGTTTCCTACAGCAACCTAAGCCTAAGTGCTAAGGAGCTGCAAGCGGATGACACGTTTAAAATTTCCGTTCAAGTAGAGAATACAGGCGTTGTTGATGGGGACGAAGTGGTGCAGCTATATGTGCAAGCTCTGAATTCCCGGGTGAAACGTCCGATTAAACAGTTGAAGGGTTTTGAAAAAGTAAACCTAACCGCAGGTCAATCGCAAACCATAGAGTTTACGTTGCCGGTTGCCGAGCTGGCATTCTGGGATGTTACCCGTGAGCAATATTGCGTGGAAAATGGAGAGTACATGGTTCTGATCGGCCGTTCATCTGCTGATATCCAATTATCCGCTCAACTATCGGTTCAAGGGGACGTTATTCCGTCGCGTAATCTGTATATCAATACCAAAGCAGAGAATTACGATGACTACGAAGGCGTATATCTGGACGAGTGCAAAGCAGGCGGTGCTTCCATACATCCGGTAAAAGATGGCGCTTGGATCGCTTTTAAAGATGTATTGTTCGAGCAAGGGGCAGGAGCTTTTGAAGCCTTGGTATCCTCTGCAAAAGGTGGCACCCTCGAGATTAGAACGGGCAGCACAGCAGGGACAATGGTTGGATCTGTGACTGTACCATCGGGTGGCGTGTTGCAGCAGTGGAACACACTTACTGGTGAAGTATCCGTGGAATCTGGAACTACCGATGTTTATCTCATCTTTAATGGTGAGGTACTGCTTAGCCGTTTTCAATTTAATCAATAAGATAAGCTAGAGCGCTCTTAATTTCTTTGGATGGAGAGGTGCCTGTATGGATTGTTTGGGATGTCGGATCGCTAACGGGATTGAGGCTAACGTAAACGTAGTATACGAGAATGAAATTGTAACTTGTGTGCTCGACATTGCTCCATTTAACGAAGGACATCTCTTAATTCTCCCTAAAAAGCATTATTGGGATCTCGAAGATATCGATTCAGAAACATCGTATGCGATTATGGACGCTTCAAAGAAGCTATCAGTTGTCCTGAAGGTTTTGTTTGCACCTGATGGCATCAGCATTTGCCAAAATGGTGGGAAGTTTAACGACCTGACTCACTATCATATGCATCTTATTCCTAGATACGAAGGAGATGGCTTCGCTTGGAGCGAACCAATCCATCCGCACGGTGCCGAAAAGTTATTAAGCCAAACTCAAGCTGAAATTCTCAGTATCATAAATGAGTATTAAAAAAAGGACATTCCTGAAAGATCAGGGATGTCCTTTTCGTTTCTTTTCATCTAATCACAACCGCCCCCGCCAGCATCTCCACCCCCACCGCCGTCTCCACCGGCACTATGTCCGCCGTCTCCACCCCAGCTATGCCCGCTGTCAGGTCCAGAGTGGTGATGCGAGTGATCTCCAGGGTGATGATGATGGTGGTTAGAGTGGTTTGGATCCAGCAGATCCGGATGACTGGCAGCCATAAAAGACATGTTGGCGGCATCATTTTGCCTATTTCTATCAAAGGTACTTCTGTTCGAGCTCGAGCCATTCCGTATAACGGCTTGTATAATAATAAATACAGCGACACCTACAAATAGTATCCCAAAAACCATAACGAACCTCTCCCTTCAACTCCAAAAATTAGTTATTAGCTGCTTTCGTCAAAAACTCAAGATTTCTGTAAAAAATACTCCCATAATTCCAGCCCAGATAAGGCTCAGGAATTTCTATATGGTTCACATTCACATTCATGTCTTCGTGTATCAATGATTCGCTAATATGGATTATATCATTTATATACCGTTTTATTTGCTGTAGATAATGTTTTTGAGTAACGGGCCCGTGACCGGGAACAATTATGTTCACATCTAAGCGCTCGACATAAGTAAGTGCCTCCAACCAGGATAAGGGATTACCGTCTACTAATAATGGATGATTATCAACAGCGACAATATCTCCAACAAAAGCTAAAGAATCGGAAGGAGAAAATAGAATAGAATCGCATTCCGTATGGGCAGCACCCACCGATAAGAGCTCAACGGATCTAGCCGAGCCATGTATGGTCATTTTGCGGTCATAAGTTAGTTGGGGAAGCGTTACTTCAAGCGTTAGTATAGACTCTTTGATTTCTAGTAAATAACCTATTTGCGAAAGGAGCTCTCGTTGTTTGGAAGCGTTCAGTTCGAGCTCGAGAGAGGTATTAAGCTTATTAAGATCCTCATCAAGATTAGGAAGCAGTTTCTTCATTCGGGCTAGCCAGTCGGGTTGAGTTTTTATCATGAGCTCTCTAGTTCTACTGGAGGATATGATTACTTCTTTCGAGAAGAATTGGTTCCCTCTAACGTGGTCTCCATGCCAATGGCTGTTGATGACGTATTTGATAGGTTTATTAAAATAATACAGAGCGGCATCCCTAAGATCTTTGCCAGCTTGTGGAGTGTTGAATGTATCAAAGATTAATGTGTAATCACCCATATCTATCAAACCGGCATTGCTCATGGCTCCGCCTTGCTCCTTCGCTTCAAGGCAATAAATGCCTTCCACTAGAGGGACGCAGTTAAAATGTCTGGAATGAAACATAAATTAACCTCTTTTCCTAGATAATCGAATGAAATTTATATCTATTTTATAATTTTATGGAAGTTTATACTATGATTTAATTACTCTCGGAATAGAAAAGGTTGCTTTTATACGCCCGATTTGCTACCATACGATGTAACTTAATCATTTATTTGTTTTCTAGGGTTCCGCAGCGAGTGCACAGCTGGTCTGGTCCGAGGGAAAACGCACGAACATTAAGTTTGTGTCTACACGGAGGGATAAAAGCCCGGGAGGTATCGCCATTTGGCGATGACCTTCCGGGCTTATTTGTTTGTCCGTGGGCAATCATAAGATATGGTGAATTGAAGGAGGGCTTGAAATGAAAAAGAATTCACAGTGGCTGAAGGTAGTTGGCGCTGCGATTTTCGAAGTCATGTGGGTCATAGGTTTAAAGCATGCTTCAAGCGTGTGGGAGTGGCTGATCACAGTTGTAGCCATAATAATAAGTTTCTATGTCATTATTTCAGCAAGCAGTAAATTACCGGTGGGTACCGTATATTCTGTATTTGTTGGGCTGGGGACAGCAGGTACAGTCATTGCGGACATGGTTTTATTCGGTGAACCCTTCAAGCTAATGAAGCTGGTACTGGTGGTTATTTTGCTGGCAGGAGTAATAGGTCTGAAAATGGTAACTAACGAAACCAAAGATATCAAAGAAACTGAAATAAAGGGGGAGTCTTAAATGGCATGGGCATTTTTGGTTGTTGCTGGATTGTTTGAAATGTTCGGAGTGGCTATGATCAACAGGTTGAATAAACACCGGAATCTGCAGTCGTTTTTGCTGCTCTTCCTTGGTTTTGGGGGAAGTTTTCTTTTTCTATCATTTGCAATGAAAAGTTTGCCTATGGGTACAGCTTATGCGGTATGGACGGGGATCGGTGCATCTGGTGGGGCGATTTTGGGGATGCTTTTATATGGAGAGGCCAAAGATTGGCGGCGGGTTATCTGTATTTTTATGATACTGGGAGCCGCAGTGGGGCTGAAGTTGATAGCGTAGTTAGCAATCAATTTGTTGCTTTTTCTCTCCTAAAGGAAAGATAAGTTATAAATTAGACACGATTCAGATGTTTCGAAAGGGTCATAAAGGTCGTATAAAGTAAGTATACAATTTATCGGTAAGGAGATTTTTACAATGACTAAGGATTCAATCGAGCATTTGGCTGAAATTGTGAAAGTGAACCGAGCTAACCGCATGCTTCTTCCAGATGGTACCTCTGTGCCTAGAATAGGACAGGGAACTTGGAATATGGGTGATGATGTTTCCCGTAGAGAGGAAGAAATTGCTGCTCTTAGATTAGGCGTGGAATTAGGCATGGATTTGATAGATACGGCTGAGATGTATGGGGAAGGAAACTCAGAGCTTTTAGTAGGTGACGCTATTAAAGGAATTCGGGATGACGTTTTCCTGGTGTCCAAAGTATACCCACATAATGCCGGCAACGAGAATCTTATTCGTAGCTGTGAAGAAAGCTTGCAACGACTGAATACGGATCATCTGGATCTCTATTTACTGCACTGGCGGGGAGATATTCCGCTTGAAGTGACTGTGGAAGGCATGGAGAAACTGGTCTCTCAAGGTAAAATAGCAAGATGGGGTGTATCGAACCTCGATGTTGACGATATGAAAGAGCTGCTTAGTATAGCTGGGGGAACTCACTGTGCTATGAATCAGGTGCTGTATCATTTAGGGTCGAGAGGCATTGAAGCTGAATTGCTGCCATGGCAGAAAAGTCACCGCATGCCCGTAATGGCGTACTCTCCGCTTGCACAAGCAGGCGCGCTCCGCAAAGGGGTTATTGAGAGTGAGGCGGTTCAGGAAATTGCCCGTGTTCATAACGCAACACCACTGCAAATAATGTTAGCTTGGACGATCCGCGAGGAGGACATCATTACGATTCCGAAAGCTTCTTCACGTGAGCATGTAATTGAGAATGCTGCTGCAGGTTTAATTACGCTGAGTGAAGAAGAAAGATGGAAGCTGGATGAGGCTTTCCCGATACCTTCGTGGAAAGTGCCACTGGATATGAGTTGATATAGCTGTCTGAGAATGGTCAAAGAGCTCGCCGTGAGGCGGGCTTTTTTTATATGGGACGGGGGATAGTGGAGTATCTATAGGACACAGATGATCTTAAACGCAGAAATATGCCACTTTTGGAGGAGTATCGGACACCATAGTCGCTATTAGCATGAATGACACCAATTATGAGCCCATTTCTATGGAATAGTGTCACTGGGTTCGGAAGCAACATTGGGGGCGTAAATAGTAAACAACATGGGTGCGTTAGCAAGCAACTTGGGGAGCGTAAACAATAAACAACGTGTCGCCGTAAGCAAGCAACTTGGGAGCGTAAACAATAAACAACGTGGGTTCGTAAGCATCATGGGTCCGTCGTAGTACCTATAGCGGGATCAGCGAGCAATGGGATTGATAAGCATAAGCACAATTGGTTTTTAAAAGTAATATCGGGGTTTGTAAACACCACTGGGGCGCAAGTGACACAGGTCCGTAAGCCACGACCCCAAAAAAAAGCAGCAATCCTTCAAAAAGGATTGCTGCTCTTTTAAAAATAAGAACCTAACTGTTCTCGATAATCGTTTGCAGTGTAGTGCGGTCGAGGCCTTCTACGAGTTTAACTAACAGCTCTTTAGCAGCTTCGTAGTCATCGCTATGAATAACTGATGAAGCGGTATGAATGTAGCGGGAGCATATTCCGATGACTGCGGAAGGAACGCCGATTCCACTTACATGAACCTGACCTGCATCTGTTCCACCTTGGGAGACAAAATACTGGTATTTGATCTTGTGAGTATCCGCTGTGTCTTGTACATATTCGATCAGGCCGCGATGTGTAACCATCGTTGGATCAAAAATGCGCAGGAGAGCGCCTTTACCCAAATGGCCAAAGGCTTGGCTATCACCGGTCATATCAGCAGCAGCGCTCGCATCCAAGCCAAAGAAGATGTCTGGGGACAGAAGATTAGCGGCTGTACGTGCTCCACGAAGTCCAACTTCCTCTTGTACGGTAGCTCCAGCATAAACAGTATTAGGCAGCTTTTTGCCGTGTAATGATTTAACCAGCTCAATGGCGAGACCTACGCCGTAACGGTTATCCCACGCTTTAGCCATGATTTTTTTAGGGTTGGCAAGCGGGGTGAACGGACAGATTGGCAGTACTTGTTGACCTGGTCTGACGCCAAAGCTTTCTGCCTCTTCACGGCTGTCTGCACCGATATCAATATACATTTTGCTGATTTCGCCCGTCTTGCCGCGTTCTTCAGCGCTTAGTAGATGGATAGGGGTGCTGCCAACAACACCAGTCAATGTGCCTTTTGGTGTAATGATTTGGAGACGCTGGGAAGCAACAGCAGAAGCAAGCCAGCCGCCTAGCGGTTGAAAACGAATCATCCCGGTGTTAGTAATTCCGGTGACCATAAAGCCCACTTCGTCAAAATGTCCAGCGACCATAATTTTTGGCCCGTTTTCCTCACCGCGCAATACGCCGAACAGACTTCCGAGACGATCCTGCACGAACTCTTCGGTATAAGGTGTCATAGCATCCTTGACGTAAGCGCGGAGTTCGCGCTCAAAGCCCGGGGCTGCAGGGAATTCGGTAAGTGTTTTGAATAGATCCAATGTTTCTTGATTCATTTGAAATCACTCCTTTATTAAAATATAAGGACGTATAAGCTTTGCGTTATACATCATCCTTATAGTTCTACGAGAAACGGTTGCCATCCAAAATGGACGACAACGTTATTTCTTCCTGCCACTTAGTATGAACATTGTGAGCTCACTTGTCCATGCTAAAGAGACAAATGAACACCCGGTGAACGCTCCGCGAATACAATGCAATAGGGGCTCTGGTGGCAGGAGCTTTAGAAAGGATGCGAAGGAAATGAGGGTAGCAGGTAGTGTACCCAAAAGAAGGGTGCAGGGAGGATACTCCAAAAGAAACCTAAAGGTTAGCGGAGCGCGTAGACGTTACTGGCGCCACAACTCTCTGGAAAAGGAAGCGGTGCTTATTCTTGTGCTGTTCCTGCTGCTGATAGTTGTGTTACTGTATTTTTCCTGAATTGGAGGGACATAACGAAGCGGGGTATGGCAAACAATAAGGAAAACTTCTAAGCGAAGAAACAACTTGAGGGGCTCAAAGTGAGTACTACTATGATGCTTGTCAGCCCCCTTCGCCTAACTTTCAGGAGGTGCTCTCAATGCCGGCGAAAACGAAAAAATCGGGTGTCAAGCTGAAGCTTGATACCCTGACCCCGCAAGATTACGAGAAATTGTCCAAGCCCTTTGTACCCGCTAGGCCCGTATTCAAAAACTGTGTGCGAGCATTTCTTGCTGGCGGCCTAATCTGTGTAATTGGACAAGGGATTCAGGAGGCTTATATGGCCATATTCGATATGACCTCCAAAGAAGCTGCAAGTCCAACTGTAGCGACGATGATTCTACTCTCTGTAATTCTGACCAGCTTTGGCGTTTATGACAAAATGGCCCAATGGGCCGGTGCAGGAACTGCGGTTCCGGTTACTGGTTTTGCGAACAGTATGTGTTCAGCAGCTCTGGAACACCGTGCGGAAGGACTTGTGCTCGGTGTGGGTGGCAATATGTTCAAGCTGGCGGGTTCAGTCATCGTATTTGGTGCTGTCGCTGCTTTCATAATTGGTATCGTCTATCTCTTTTTAGGCGTAGGTGGAGGTGCACATACATGAAACAGCTTGGCAGTCAGACTTGGGAGTTCACGAGCCGTCCCGTTATTTTAGGCTCTTCCGCTGTAGTGGGGCCTGAAGAGGGAGAGGGTCCATTAACGTCAGATTTTGATTTTATATTTGACTCCTTGGAAATGGGAGAAAAAACATGGGAAAAGGCCGAGCGGGCTCTTTTCGAAAAAGCTTCCCTACTGGCACTGATTAATGCAAACCTCGATAAGGAGAAGCTGGAGTTTTTTGTTGGCGGAGATTTGATGAACCAGATTATCAGCAGCTCCTTCGCGGCAAGAAAATTAGGTGTGCCTTATCTTGGAGTCTTTGGTGCTTGCTCCACTTCCATGGAGAGCCTGGCGATTGCCTCTATGATCGTTGATTCCGGAGGGAGCAAATACGTGCTCGCGGGAACATCCAGCCATAACTGTACGGTGGAAAAGCAATTCCGTTATCCTACCGAATACGGTTCACAGAAGCCGCCAACAGCGCAATATACGGTCACAGGCTCGGGCTGTGCTGTAGTAGGTCAGAATGATGGAACTGGCAACAATCCAGTAGTGGTCTCGGCTACCCTTGGACGAATAATGGATCTCGGTTTGACAGATCCTTTTAATATGGGAACAGCGATGGCACCGGCGGCGGCGGATACGATCACTGCGCATTTTCGGGATACCGGACTATCCCCCGGGCATTATGACTTAATTGTAACAGGCGATCTTGCATCTGTAGGCTTGCCCATTGCGAAAACCTTATTAGCTAAAGAAGGGATTCCAATGGAGCAAACAACCTTTGATGATTGCGGTTTGCTTATCTACGATTTGGAGAAACAGAAGTATGTGATCGCCGGAGGAAGTGGTTGTGGATGTTCCGCGGTAGTGACTTATGGTCATATACTCAAGCGTATTAAAAAAGGTGAGCTTAAACGGGTGCTGATTGTGGCAACTGGAGCCTTATTATCCCCATTGTCATACCAGCAGGGAGAGAGCATTCCGTGTGTGGCTCATGCTGTTGCTATAGAAAGTGGAGGTGGAGTTTAATGATGATTTACTTATGGGCTTTTCTGATCGGAGGAGCCATTTGCGTTATAGGCCAGCTGATGTTTGATGTATTGAAGCTGACACCTGCACATACGATGAGTACATTAGTTGTAGCCGGAGCGATTGCTGATGCTTTTGGCATCTACGATCCACTTGTGAAATTTGCGGGTGCAGGCGCAACCATTCCAATCACAAGCTTCGGTAACTCTTTGGTCCATGGGGCATTGACAGAGCTGGAACGGGATGGCTGGATCGGTGTAGTTACAGGGATTTTTGATATCACGAGCGCAGGGATTTCGTCAGCGATTGTGTTCTCTTTCCTGGCTGCATTGGTTGTCCGGCCTAAAGGATAATGGGATTCTAGCGCTTTAGATTAGAACCTGCGGGACATTGTGTCCTGCGGGTTTTTGGTTTGTTTACACTTCGTAAGCTTCAACAATGTACTTTGGGTCCCCTAATCATGTAAAATATAAATATTACTGCTTATTCTGACCTAGGAGGATCATATATGCCCGTTCGTCAAGAATCAATGCACATCATGAATGCTGTCCGTAATAATCTAGAATCCTGCATACTTGGAAAATCATTTGAAATACAATTGCTGCTAACAGCGCTGCTTGCCGGTGGTCATGTTCTGATCGAGGATGTACCGGGAACAGGAAAGACCCAGCTTATTCGCGCACTTTCCAGATCAATGTCCGGGGAGTATCGCCGGATACAATGTAATCCGGATATTCTTCCGAGTGATATTACCGGTGTATCTGTGTATCATCCGAGGGACGAGATGTTTCATTTCCGCCCAGGTCCGGTGATGACGAATATCCTGCTGGCTGATGAAATTAACCGAGCCACGACAAAGACACAATCCGCCCTTCTGGAAGTGATGGAGGAACGTAATGTAACCGTAGATGGGGAGACCTATCCGCTTCCGCATCCATTTATGTTGTGCGCCACCCAGAATCCGATAGATTTTGAGGGAACCTACACGCTGCCGGAAGCTCAGTTGGATCGTTTTATGCTAAGAATTAGTCTTGGTTATCCTGATGCAGCAACCGAAAAAAATCTATTGCTGAGCCATCAAGAAGGTCAACCAGTGGACAGGCTTACAACTGTCACTAGTATGGAGCAGATCGCTAGTATTCAAGAGGAGATTCGTGAGATTTATATGAGTGATCCTGTACTGAATTACTTGTTAGATATTGTACGCCAGACAAGAGAGCATCCGCTTGTATTGCTAGGTGCAAGTCCACGTGCTTCGTTATCGTTTATGCTGGCTTGTAAAGCTTATGCTTTCCTACAGGGAAGGGATTATGTTCTTCCGGATGACGTAAAGGTGCTTACTCCATTTGCCTTGGGTCATCGTATATTGCTGCGTCCAGAGTCGCGCCTAGATAATATTAGCGTAGATTCTCTGCTTCAAAAGCTTCTGCAGAGCATTCATGTGCCTGTTACGATGAGGCAATAATATGAGACGTTATTTGTCTACGGTGGCAGCTCACATTCAGCCTACCAAATTCGCCAGCATCCTTGTAATTTGGAGTATTACTCTCTTATATGTACTATTTCAGGGCGGTAAAACTGCATTTATGTTGTTTATTATGGTCTCTGTACTTATTGCATATCTTTTTGCTGGAGGTTTAGGAGGCGTTCGGCGGGCTAAGGGTGTTCGCAGTTTTTATGCCGAACAGGATAAGGGAGATTTGCTCTCTGCCGGTGGGTATCTTCGTGTAGGTCTGAAGGTCACAATCCCGGGGATTTTGCCTTTACCTTATGTGGTTGTAAGGGAAGTTCTGAAACGGCATAATGGCGAATCATGGGTATTTGAGGAAAGCCTGATTCCCAGCCTCAGAGGGCATGGGGAACTGCGGTTTCAGACACCGGTTCTGGAACGGGGCACTTATACATTTTCAGATACGGATATCATCAGCCAAGATATTTTTGGCCTTGTCGAGCATAAAGGTACTTTTCTGGCTGAAGGACAGTTTCAGGTGTTGCCTCGTGCAATCTATGTTCCGCGCTGGCAGTTATATGAAAGAAAATCCCGTCTTTCTGGACCACAGACCTCTGTTGTTCAATCACGTCGTGAGACCACCCAAATTAACGGTGTACGCGACTACGTATACGGCGACCGCCTAACACGCATACATTGGAATGCAACGGCAAAGACAGGCTCGTGGAAGTCCAAAGAGTTCGAGCATGAGTCGATTCCCAAAACCATTCTAGTTCTGGACGGCTCTGCTTCTGCTTATATGAATTCGAATCAATTTGAACTCGCAGTCTCTGTAGCAGCTTCACTTCTTGGTTTCGGTATTCGAGAGCGGATAGGGATCGGTCTTTGCTGCTTGGATAAGACCACGAAGGTATTTGCACCAGTTGAAGGTGCTGCTGAACGTCAGAAAATGATTCAATATTTGATCGATCTTAACGCCGAAGGGCATGGTCCACTCATTTCCCGTTTGGAAAAAGGATATCGTATGTTCCCTAAAGGCTCATACTTCGTGCTAATTAGTCCTCAAAGTGGCCAACCTGTACTGGATGCATTACGTTGGGCTGACAGCAGAGGGATGACTCCGTCTCACATTCATATAGGGAATTTATCAGAAACGAACAGCAGCACAGATTGGACAGACGTTCTAAGATCACGGGGGATTACAGGCTACAGCATTAGCTCACTGCAAGAGCTTCCCATAGTATTAGGAGGGGAAGTCTGATATGAGAAACTGGTGGAATCAGATGAAATTCTCCTGGCACCGTTCTTTAGGTCTATTGTGGCTTTTGATTATAGCCCACCAGTGGGTCTCTTATACGGAGCCTATCTGGTTAAGACAGACAACTGCTGTTGTGTGGGCTGCATTAATAACGATCACCGTGATTGAAATCATAATTCCTGTAAAAGTTCAGATAAGGCTCTTTATTGAAGCGGCAGCTATTATTTATATCGTTTATCGGATACTTATCAATTATGGTTTATACGTTGCTGATCCTTGGGCAACAACCCTCCCGGACAGACTGCAGGATATTGCAGTTCATATGGTGCCCTATATCTGGTTTGCCCTCGGAGCCTCAGCCCTGCTGCTGTTGTCGTCTTGGTGGGCATCCTCAAAAAGACGTATTTTATGGTTTATAGGAATGAACATAGTGGCCTTGGCTGCCTTGGATTCCTTTACATCTATTGTTTTGTGGCAGGAAGTAGCCTGGACGGTATTTGCGGGGATGGGCTGGCTGGTCAGCCAGCATTTGAGAAGCTTCCAGCTTCATTATCCGCGTGGTTGGGTGCATCTGCTGAAATATCCCACGAAAATAGTCATTAATATTGCCATCGTCTTCTCTTTGGTCATCCTAATTGGAGTGAATATGCCTGGGGTAAGGCCTACCCTAACCGATCCTTATACCGCTTGGCAAGAATGGAATGGGATTGGGAAGTCTTCTGGGAAGGGCACAGTTGGGACCACGAAATCTGAGATGGGTTCTGTCTCCCCTACTAACAATACTTCGTCAGGCTACAGTCTGAATGATGATCAACTAGGTGGCGGCTTTACCTTCGATTATACACCGGTGATGACAGTGGTTTCTGATTTACGTATTTATATGCGGGGAGAAACGCGCAGATTATATTCCGGAAGAGGCTGGGTCGATAGAGATCGGTTAAATCGGGGACCTCTAGAAGCGGTGGATGTAGGTGAAGCTTTAGAGAGCAGTGTGGGTTCTAAAGTAAATACACGAACACTGAAACAAACAGTAACCGTGCTTAATAATAATGAATTTCCTGTGCTGTTTGGCACTTATTCAGTATCTTCGGTGGATTCTTTAAATGGGGAAAAAGCTGGAAATGGACTCTCCTGGAGAAGCCGGGACAGCGAGCTGATCTGGGATGTGGATGGGAAGAAACTCGCTTATCCGTCTACCTTTGAGGTGACGTCTGAGGTTCCTGTAATTCCTGTTCAAGAATTGACAACAAAGACGTATGAGGAGCTATATAAAGGGAACGATTTGGAGAAAATGTTTCTTCAACTGCCTAACGATTTTCCTAAAAGAGTCAGGGAGCTGGCTGAGGAAATCACGGCTGAAGGAAAAACGCCGTATGAAAAAACAGCGCTTTTGCAACAATACTTACAACAAACCTTTCCATATACCAATAATCCAGATATATCACGTGTCACAAGCAACGATTTTGTAGAAGGGTTTTTGTTTGAGTTAAAGGAAGGTTACTGTGATTATTATTCTACGGCACTGGTTACTATGGCGCGCTCTCTGAACATCCCTGCACGATGGGTTAAGGGGTACGCACCTGGGGAACAGCCAGAAATCCCAATGAATCCGGCACAACAGCAATCAGGCACAGTGAATAATAATTATACAATTACCAATGCGGATTCCCACTCTTGGGCTGAGGTTTACTTTGGTGATTATGGTTGGATTCCAGTTGAAGCTACACCTGGATTTAATATTCCGCTTTTAACTCAGAATGAGCAAACCCCTGAAGTCGAGTCAGAAGATCAAGAAGAACAGGCAGAACCTACACCAGCGCCTGTGAATAACGCACAAGAAGATCAAGGGTTTCATGTAGGTCTTTGGGTTGTTGTGGCAGCTGTAGCGGTGTTGCTGTCCTGGACGATTTTTATAGTTTGGCATAGACGCTTTAAGCTTCGCTTCTTCATGCAGCAGCTGCGCAATGGCCGGCCTTTAACGCCAGATCAGAAAGTAGTGGCGGAAACTGAGCGTTGGGTAAGGTATTTGCACCGCAAGGGAATGCTAAAAGAAGAGCACGAAACTTTGCGTGAAGCCGTAGATCGCTGGAGTGGAGAACGTCCGGCAGTGGCTGATCATCTATCCTCACTACTAGCAATGTTCGAAAAGGCGAAATATAGCCCTGAGGTTATTGAAGACAAAGACTGGCAGAGCGTGTATACTGAAGCTTTGTGGGTGCGGAGAAAAATGAGATCCAAGAAATAACACTTTGCGTGAAAGTATAGCTACAGATTTATTTGCGATGCGCAAGGAGTATGTTATAGTTTTTTGTATGAAATCGAGGTGAACGTATTGTTTGAAATGTTAGTTCCCAAACTCCGGGTGAATACGGTATTCGATATTGCTCTGGACGAGCTGTATAGACAGGGATATCGCGGAATCATCACGGATCTGGATAACACACTGGTCGGTGCCAAAGCGCCTGTGGCTACTCCGGAGCTGTTGTTATGGTTCGAAAAGGTGAAGGAACTGGGCTTTAAGCTCATCATCGTATCTAACAATAACATGGAACGGGTGTCCCGCTTTGCAACACCGCTTAATATTGAATTTGTGCACCAGGCTCGTAAACCGAGTAATGCTCCTTTTCTCAAAGCGATGAAGCAGATGGAGCTGCCCCCTGAACAAACGATTGTGGTGGGAGACCAAATGCTTACTGATGTATACGGCGGCAATCGCCTTGGCCTGTATACTGTTTTGGTACTGCCAATCTCCGTCAAGGACGAGGGGTTCGGCACAAGGTTTAATCGCCGGGTAGAGCGGGTTGCTCTGACACGGCTTCGCAAAAAAGGATTGTGGCACGAGGAGGATAAATAGTAATGAACGAACAAAGCGAAACACAGCGTCCTGAGAAGTGCAGCGGTTGCGGCATCAAGCTTCAGACGGAGCATAAGGATCAACCAGGATACCTTCCGGAGGTTGCACTTGAACGGGACCCGGTGATTTGCCAACGCTGTTTCCGGATTAAAAATTATAATGAGGCTTCATCTGTTTCGGTGAATCAGGATGAATTTCTTCGCCTGCTGAGTGGAGTAGGAGAGAAGAATGCGCTTGTTATTCATATTGTCGATATCTTCGATTTCGAAGGCAGTCTGATTTCCGGCCTGCAGCGGTTTGTTGGCAATAACCCTGTTATTCTTGCAGTGAATAAATGTGACTTGCTGCCGAAAGTTACAAACTGGAACAAGTTGCGTAACTGGATGCAGCAGCGCTGTAAAGAGGAAGGCTTGCGGACGGCTGAAATCGTACTTTGCAGTGCGAAACGCAATCAAGGTTTTGACCGTTTGCTGGAAGCCGTAACGGAGTTGCGCGGTCAACGTGACGTATATGTAGTGGGTGCTACCAATGTGGGCAAATCCACACTTATTAATCGTCTGATTTCGGACTATAGCGATTTAGAGCAGGAGTTAACGACTTCACGTTACCCTGGCACAACACTCGATACAGTCAAAATTCCATTGGATGACGGCCACTACATTATAGATACTCCAGGGATTGTGTATCCTTGGCGTTATAGTGAATTAGTTGAGCGTCAGGATCTGGATGCAGTTATGCCTGCCAATCCTTTGAAGCCGACAGTCTATCAGTTGAACGAAGGACAGACTCTTTTCTTCGGTGGATTGGGGCGTTTTGATTTCGTACAAGGCCCGCATCAATCCTTCACTTGCTTTATTAGTGGTACTTTAAAAATCCATCGCACGAAGCTGGAACGCGCAGATTCCCTCTATCAGGATCATCGCGGTGAAATGCTGTCTCCACCGGGAAGTGACCGGATGGACAAGCTGCCACCTTGGCAGCGGCATGAGTTCCGGATTAACCGGGGCAGCAGAGCCGATCTGTATATTTCGGGTCTGGGCTGGATTAAGGTTAATGGAACTGAAGGTGCAGTTGTGGCCATTCATGTTCCGCGTGGTGTGAAGGTGCTTACCCGCCCTTCGATGATTTAACGAGGGAGGATAATCTATTGTCTACAACTGCAGTCGAAGGCTACAATAGCGGTAATATTCTACTCGGTGTAATGGGAGATCCTATTATACAATCCAAATCTCCAATTATGCATGAAGCAGCGCTGCAAGCGCTGGGAATTCCGGGTGCTTATGTACCGCTTCACATCCGCCCGGAGAAGCTGGGCGATGCGGTGCAAGCGATCCGTACGCTTGGTTTCCGTGGAGTGAATGTGACGATTCCGCATAAGGTTGCGGTGATGCAATATTTGGATGTATTAGATGAGAGTGCAGTAGCCGTTGGTGCAGTCAATACGATTGTTAATGATAACGGAGTGCTCACCGGATATAATACGGATGGGATCGGTTATGTGCGTTCGCTCAAAGCGGAAGCTATTTCTGATTTGTCTGGTGTGAAGATTATGGTTATCGGGGCCGGTGGAGCAGCAAGAGGAATTGTTGCCGCACTACTTCAGGAGAAGCCTTCTTCAATCATTATTGCTAATCGCAGTGTTGATAAGGCAGAGGACTTGGCGACACAGTGCCGGAGCAAAGGGAATGTCATCGGGGTTAGCATGAACGAAGTAGCAGAAATGCTAAGTAGTGTAGACGTGCTGATCAATACTACCTCCGTAGGTATGTATCCTCATATGGATGAGACACCGATAGATCCTGGACTGCTTCGTGAAGGAATGGTCGTAAGCGATCTGATTTATAATCCGCTGCGTACGCGGCTATTGTTGGAAGGACTCGAACGGGGCTGTACGATTCATGGAGGCCTTGGTATGTTTGTCTATCAGGGAGCTTATGCACTGGAGTATTGGACAGGGCAGCCTGCACCTACGGAAATCATGCGGCAGACCATTCTCGATTGTTTGGGTGGAAATGAGTAAGAAATGGATTCATCAAGTTAGGGTAATAATAGGTAATAATATATGTTAATTAAGGAGTTATTCATTTATGTTAACTGGTAAACAAACACGGTATCTTCGTTCATTGGCGCACCATCTCGATCCTATTTTTCAAGTGGGCAAAGGTGGAGTAAATGATCACCTCGTACGCCATATTGAAGAAGCTATTGAGAAGCGCGAGCTTATGAAGATTAGTATACTGAGCAATAATATTGAGAATCCCAAGGAAATCGGTGCTGCTCTGGCTGAACAATCGGGTTCTGAGCTTGTGCAAGTGATCGGTAAGACTGTCGTTCTGTACAAAGAATCACGTGATAACAAAACCATTGAGCTGCCGCGTTAATAGCTGTAAGTATACCTTACCGAGGAGGTCGTCCTCTTGAAAGTTGGAATTATGGGAGGTACCTTTGATCCTCTTCATATCGGTCATATGATGGCAGCGGAAGCCGCAAGAGATACTTATGGTCTGCAAGAGGTATGGTTTATGCCTTCACATATCCCGCCTCATAAACATGAGGCAGGTGTATCTGGAGAAGACCGGCTAGCAATGGTGCAGGAAGCGGTGAAGAATCACGAAGCTTTTTGCACATTAGATTGGGAAGTTGTCAGAGGTGGCGTCTCCTATACCTATGAGACCATAAGACGTCTGCAAGAGGAGTATCCGCATTTCGATCTTTATTTCATCATTGGAGCGGATATGGTCCAGTATTTGCCGAAATGGAACGAGATTGAAGAACTGGTGCAGCGGCTTACATTTATTGGTGTGGGTCGTCCGGGAACACCTCTTGATCTAGATGCATTGCCAGACTTTATAGCAAAAAAGGTATTGCTTGCAGATATGCCACTGGTTGATATTTCGTCAACGATGTTAAGAGAACGGGCGGCAGCAGGTAAATCTATTCGTTATATGGTTCCAGAGGCAGTGTTCGATTATGTTCAAAGGAGTGGATTGTATGGCATACGGCCGCGAAGCGCTGATTGAGGCGGTCTCCACACAGATGCCTGATAAGCGCTGGAAGCATACACTCGGCGTGATGGAGACATCTATTCAACTGGCGAAGCAATATGGTGCTGACCCTGAACGTGCAGAGACAGCAGCGATTCTGCATGATGTGGCCAAGTATTGGCCGGTTGAGCGAATGAAGGAGATCATTGAACAAAATCATTTGAATTTGGATCTTCTGGTGTATGACAAGCAGATGTGGCATTCGGAAGTAGGCGCCTTTGTAGCTGAGAAAGACTATGGGATTACGGATCCTGATATTATCAATGCGATTCGTTTCCATACCTCAGGCCGTGAAGACATGAGTTTACTTGAAAAAATCGTCTGCCTAGCTGACTACATCGAGCCTGGGCGTGATTTTCCCGGGGTTGATAAGATACGCGAGAAGGCACAAGTAAGTTTGGAAGAAGGATTAGTCGCTGGGTTCGATTCTACGATTAGTTTGTTACTGGAGAAACGCCGGGTGATTTTCCCCTTAACGGTACTGGCGCGTAATGATTTAGTTAGAATATTGGAGGATAAAATATGAGTGTACAACCAAGCAAGCTGTTAGAACTGGCCCTTAAGGCTGTTGAAGATAAAAAAGCAATGAACGTCGTGGCACTAGATCTACGTAATGTTTCACCAATCAGTGATTACTTTATCGTATGTCACGGTAACTCGGATATTCAGGTACAGGCGATCGCTACCGAAGTCCGTAAAGTAGTTCATGAAGCAGGCGGAGTCATCAAAGGGATTGAAGGCATGGATTCAGCACGCTGGGTGCTGATGGATCTTGGCGATGTTATCGTTCATATATTCCACCGCGATGAGCGTGAATATTACAATATCGAGCGTCTGTGGTCCGATGCCAAGGTTGTGGAGACTGTATGAGCCTGATTGCAGGAACTACGGTTAGACTTCATGTAGAGCGGGAAGTTTCCCCATACGGATTCTTTTTAAATGCTGGAGACCAAGATGTTATGCTGCATTATACGGAGCTGACAGAGAAGGTAAAAGCAGGCGATAAAGTTGAAGTTTTCATTTTCTTTGATACCGAGGACCGTCTTGCGGCAACGATGAAAAAACCATTTCTGACGCTGGGCGAGATGGCGTTATTGGAAGTGGCTGATATTCATCCGCGTCTGGGCTGCTTTTTGGAAATGGGCCTTGGACGCCAGCTGCTGCTGCCTATTCGTGAGCTTCCAGAACTTCCAGAGCTGCGTCCGCAGGTTGGAGACTATGTGTTTGCGATCATGGAGCATGATAAACAGGGGCGTCTGCGTGCCAAGCTGGCCGGAGAACAGGAGCTTGCTCCACTAGCTCTGCCTGCACCTGAATCTTGGATGGGACAGACTGTAACAGCCCGAGTGTATAAGCCGCTGCAAATGGGTACTTTTGTACTTGTGGATGCGGGTGTTCTAGGCTTTGGGATTATCGGTATGGTCCATTCATCTGAGCGGAGCCGTCTGCTGCGTCTTGGTGAGCAGTTTGAAGCACGTGTCTCTCATATCCGTGAGGATGGACGTGTTAACCTTTCTATGGGTCTCCGTAAAGAAGTGGGGATGGATGTAGATTCTGCCGCACTTTTGGAGTTCTTAAATGCTCGTCCAGGTGGAGCGATGCCTTATTCGGATGCTACGCCGCCAGATATTATCAAACAACGGTTCGGAATCAGTAAATCCGCCTTCAAGCGTGCACTTGGGAAGCTGATGAAGGAAGGCCATATTACTCAAAAAGAGAATTGGACTTATCTTGTTGCTAAGGATAATGAAGAAGGAACAACCGAAGGGCAAGAAGAAACGACGGATTAAGCTTACGATTCAATAGACGTAATTTATAAAATGTTGTTATAGAAAGCGGTGTAATTGTGTCTTCCTATGGGAAATTTGCTTATGTATACGATGAGCTTATGGCAGATATGCCGTATCCAGATTGGATATCCTTTGCTGAAGCCGCATGGAGTAAATACGGCAAGCCGTTAACTGTAGCCGAGCTTGGCTGTGGTACAGGGAGTATTACAATTCCTTTGGCGGGTTCAGGATATCATATGACCGGAATCGATTTATCTTCTGACATGCTCTCAGTGGCACAGCGCAAAATGGAGGAGCATCCCCAGGGACGGCGCTTTTTGCGTGAAGGCAGTGTTCGTTGGATTAGACAAAACATGAAGGAATGGGAGCTTCCGGAGCTGGTGGATTCTGTGATTTCCTTTTGTGATTGTCTGAATTATGTGTTGGAAGAGGATGACATCAGCGCTGTTTTTGCCAGTACCTATGCAGGGTTAAAGCAAGGCGGAACCTTTCTGTTCGATGTGCATCATCCAAACACACTAATTCGTTATGAAGAAGAACAGCCCTTTATTCTGGACGAGCCATCTGTGTCTTATATTTGGACTTGTGAGATGGATGTTCCACGCCGCGAAATTGAACATCATCTGTCCATTTTTGCCCGTGAAGACGGACACAGCGATCGCTATCGCCGATTCGAAGAGACCCATATTCAGCGTGCCTACGATCCTAACTGGATGAAGGAAGAGCTGCTTAAGGCTGGGTTTAGTGATGTGAAGATCTATGCCGATTTCGAGTGGGTAGAGGCAGAAGATGATGCTGAACGATTATTTTATGTAGCTATAAAATAAATATTCAAAATGCTAAGAGGGGCTGTCCCATAAGCTATGAAAATAGCTGCTGGGACAGCCCCTTTTTTGACCTTAGCTGATTGCTGGGGGAAGCGAGTGGAATGCTGCTGTTGGAAGCACCTAGGTTGACGCTGCCGGAAACAAGTGTGTTTCCGCTATCGAATGCTCATGCATTACCGCTGGCGTGAGCGTGTGGGTTCTCGCTCTCGAAAGCTCATATATTGCCGCTTTGCGGAAGCGTGTAGGTTCTCGCTCTCGAATGCTCATGCATCGCCCTTTACGGATGCGTGTAGGTTTTCACTATCCAACAACATGCATGCACAACTACCATCAGATATCCGTATTAGTACTAGCTATCGGACCCAGCGGACCTTATACGCAGCATTTTCCAATATTTTGGGTGCTATCGGACTCCAGTGCAGCTATTGGCTTGAAAAACGTCCAATATTGGTCATTTTCCAATGGATAGCGTCACTGGAGTCCGAAAACATGCTCCAAGGGCTAAAAATATGCAAATAACGTCATCTGGGTCCGTGAGCCACGTGAGATACGTAAGCCACGTGAGATACACGTGAGATGATGGAGATAAGGTTGGAGCAACCAGCCAGCGACCCAAACATAAACAGCGATTCTCCGATATCAGGAGAATCGCTGTTTTTATGACTTCATTCGTTGGAGCAGCTTGTAATTGCGCCAACTTAATAAATACAAAATAAACCGGGCAGTGTTCATACCACCCGGCATCTTCCAATCCTTACCGATGCTCAAACAGATCAATGGCACCCAATACGACATGAGCCAGACCAAATCCAAGTACGCCTGTTGCTGCCATCTTATACTTGCTTCCAAGAAAAGCGGCGCTAGAAGCGGTTACGACGGTTCCAAGAACAGCGGGAATTAGACCTTCACGCATTCGAAACACTCCTTCTCGGTGGTTTGGGAGACAAAGTTATTATGGTTCAATATCGAAAAAATATACGAAGCTCAAAAAGACCCTAAATCAGCGTTAGCTGAATTTAGGGTCTTTTTATTTAGATTAGGGTTGGTTACTCTGCTATTATAACAGCGTTACGAGGGAGGCCCTCTCCAACTTCATGTACATCATACAACACACGTGCCAGTAGGTCCTGGCTATAATTGCCGAAATGTTTTCCGTAAATCGTGAGTCCACGTTTGTTTGTAGGCTTGTCGGTTACTGCGATACGGAATGTGAGTTCACTTTTGTAATCCAATTGAATATCATCAAGGGTCACATCAGAAATCCGACAGCCATCAATGAAGCTGCCTTCATTATTGATACGGATCAGCTTCAGCATGCCGTATTGGTTTAGGTGCGGAGGCCACCAATCGGGGTTAAACGTTCCCCGGGTATCTCCGAAATCGCCAGGGCTAGTCCAGAATCCGATTTCAATTCCATTTAAATAGAAATAAAGGTCGGACGGATAGTTATCGTTAGACCCAGGAGCTTCAGAGCCGATCTCCATCGAGAACTGAATTTCGCGGAACGTTTGGTTGGCTTTAAGGTAGTTTGGAATTCTATATTCGAGGAACCCTTCAGCCATCCAAATAATTTCGGATTCAATTCGCTGCGGATCTGCAAAATAACGCGGCTCGTCGAAATCCCCGATGATGCTATCTTTGGTAGCCAATCCACAAGTTGGAACAGCCTGATAGTTGCTGTAATGACCTACTTGAATTTCTACTTCGTAAAGATTATCAACATCCTTGCTGCGAAGGTCAACAATAAGCTTGTCCTTATTTAAATAGCAGACCTTTTGAATACCGTGTTTGCCCACTGATGTGTTTATCTCAATGAGACCGCTTTCTTCTAACTTTTTAATATGCATGGTAATGGCGCCGTTGCTGAGGTTCAGTTTTTTGGCAATTTCATTCAGGTTCAAGGCTTGATTGGTGGCAAGGAGCTCTAAAATGAGGATTCTGATTTCTGAGCTTAGTGCCTTGAAAATTTCTAATCCACTCATTAAATCTTTAATATAGATCATTTTATCAATACCTTCTTCCGATTACGTCATAAATTATACTATTTTATAAAATTATAAACTAATAAGGCATATAAATAAAGTATACTTCCTTATTTTGTAGAATGGTCAAATATAAGAGGGATTTTTGGCATGATTTTCTTTTAATTTAGTAAAATTTAAACAAACAAAGGATTAAACTAAAGAAAAAGACGATTATTTCGCCATAATTCATTTATTTCGAGTTTAATTTCATATAAATATGAAAAGGTTTATAGAAATATATTTACAAGGCTTTTTATATATGTTATTTTATATTGTAAGCGAATACATATTTTTCATTTTAAATTTAATATTTATTGCTGCTCAATCTGTTGCTATTTCTGAGGTGATAATTTAATGGTAAAAAAAACAACAGATCTTGTCTTTCCAAGTTCCCCAGGGAACATGCCAATGTATGATATATCAGTGATTGATATTGAGTCTTTATGGACGCTTCACAACACACATGATCCAGGCATTATTAAAACAGATGAGGGTTACTATGTTTTTTCTACCGACATAAGAGTCGGAGGAGAATTACGACCAGGCGTAATGGTTCGAAAATCACAGGATCTTATCCATTGGGAATGGGTTCATTATGCGCTGCCGGGAATTCCCCGAGTTGCGAAGGAATGGGCAGGGGCTACTAATTTATGGGCACCCGATGTGGTGAAATACGGTGATCAGTATCGAATGTATTACTCGGCCTCATCTTTTGGAAGTAGACAATCGCTAATCGGACTTCAAACTTCATCTTCTATTGAGGGACCTTGGACAGATGAAGGTGTGGTGATTCAGACGCGTGCTGAAGATTCACTGAATGCGATTGATGCAAATGTGCTTACGGATGCAGATGGACGGATGTGGATGGTGTATGGTTCTTTTTTTGGTGGAATTCATATCATTGAGCTGAATGCGGAAACGGGCAAACCGAAGCAAGAAGGTTTTGGTACGCTGATCGCTAAACGGGATAACACCATTAAAGATGGAGCAGTTGAAGGACCGTACATAGTGTATAACGAGCAATTCAAAAAATACTATTTGTTCGTCTCCTATGACTCCCTGTTCGAAGATTATAACGTTCGTGTCGCTCGTGCAGATACTATTACCGGCCCATATGTGGATTATAACGGACGAGATATGACTGATAGTGCGCATCAACCCCGATATGAGGTCGGCAATAAAATATTGGGTGGCTATCGATTTGGACAAGATCCAGGTTGGATTGCTCCCGGCCATAACTCAGTTCTTCATGAGGATGGCAGCTATTATATAGTTCATCATGCACGTGGTGAAATCGATAAACATTGGTCCTATTTACAGGTTCGTCGAATTCTGTGGACAGAGGATGGTTGGCCTGTTGTATCTCCAGAACGGTATGCGGGTGAAGTGGAACAGGATATTCCAGAACAGCTAATCGCAGGACAGTGGGAATGGATTGTAATGGACCCCTCAGTGGATGGCCAGATTCAGTCTGCCCTCATAAGTCTATCCTCTGACTTTAAGCTGGAAGGTGCGAATGGAAAGGGAAGCTGGTCTTTTGATGGACGCAGAGTCCTGACCTTGGTCTGGAATGACGTTATCGAGGGTAAAGGCCGGATAGAGAAGGTGCAATTGCTTCCGTCATGGGATTGGGAGAAAGAAACTCAGACCCTTGTATTTACTGGATTAAATGAAAATGGAATTTCCATCTGGGGTAAGCAAAAGAATGGAGAAGAGAATAGATGACTACTATCAAGCTACATGCAGGTAAAGGAATTAATAAGATTAGCAAGTATCTATATGGTCATTTTGCCGAGCATTTGGGCAGATGTATCTATGATGGGATCTATGTGGGGGAAGATTCGCCGATTCCGAACACCAAGGGCTTTCGCAACGACATCCTAGCAGCACTCAAAAAAGTTAATATTCCTGTCCTTCGTTGGCCGGGGGGCTGTTTTGCCGATGAGTATCATTGGAAGGATGGCGTCGGTCCAAAAGAAACCCGTAAGCGGATGGTGAATACGCACTGGGGCGGTGTCGTCGAGAATAATCATTTTGGGACGCATGAATTTTTTGAATTATGTGAGTTGCTGGATTGTGAACCATATATCTGCGGGAATGTTGGCAGTGGCACTGTTCAGGAGATGTCGGAGTGGGTTGAATATATGACCTTTGAAGGCGAATCACCGATGGCGGACTGGCGTCGTGAAAATGGGCGTGAAGAGCCGTGGAAGTTGAAGTATTTTGGTGTAGGTAATGAGAACTGGGGCTGCGGCGGCAATATGCGTCCAGAATATTATGCAGATTTGTACAGACGTTACCAGACATATGTGCGTAATTATGGTGAAAATCAGATCTATAGAATCGCTGGTGGCGCCAACGTTGATGATTATAATTGGACAGAAGTGCTAATGCGCGAAGCTGGACGGTTTATGGATGGTCTCAGTCTTCATTCGTATACGATTCCTGGAAGCTGGGAAGAGAAACGTTACGCTTTAGGTTTTGACGAAGCCGAATGGTTTGAGACTATGCAAAAAACCTTGCATATGGATGAACTGATTACCAAACATTCAGCGGTAATGGATAAATATGATCCGGATAAGCGGGTTGGAATGATTATAGATGAGTGGGGAACCTGGTTCTTAAGTGAACCTGGTACGAATCCAGGGTTCCTGTATCAGCAGAATACACTCAGGGATGCATTGGTAGCAGGGGTAACGCTGAATATTTTCCAAAAGCATAGCAGTCGTGTGCAAATGGCGAATTTGGCTCAAGTGGTCAATGTACTGCAGGCTCTTATCCTGACGGAGGGCGACAAGATGATTCTAACGCCTACCTATCATGTATTTGAAATGTACAAAGAGCATCAGGATAATGAACTGCTTGAAGTAACTGTTGAGAGCCCTGATTATACGTTTGGGGATCTAACAATTCCACAGATTAGCGTTTCTGCTTCTCGCGATACGAATGGCAAAGTATATGTTTCTCTCTGTAACTTGAGCCATAATGACAGCGCATCGCTAAGTATTGGTATTGAAGAGGTTACCTTTAGCAAAGTGACAGGTCAGATCTTAACGCATTCCGTGCTGGGTGCGCACAATACGTTTGAGGCACCGGATACAGTTACTCCAGTAGCTTTTGAGGGTGCATCTTTATCGGGTGAAAAGCTGAGCTGCGAGCTTCCACCTGCTTCTGTAGTAGTCTTGACTCTGGAATAATATCATGTCAGAGAATCAAGAAAAAAACCGTCGCTGCAAAAGCTGTGATGAGAACATGAGAATAAGCCCAGAAAAACTGGAGCGTTTAATAGAAATAGCCACTAGAGAAAGACCCTTAGCGCCGGAGGAGCAATATTTGCAGCGTATTGAACATTGCCGAGATTGCTCTGGCCTGCAATTTGGTAGCACTTGCCGTTATTGTGGCTGCCTCGTAGAGGTGAGAACAAGACTACAGGACTCTACTTGCCCTTATCCCTCGGCACCTCGCTGGGAGTGAATGCTAAGTTTTTGAAAAGGACGTGAAAATCATCAAACAAAATTTGTTAGCTGCTACGCCCCCGATGGGCTGGAATAGTTGGGACTGTTACGGAGCCAGTGTAAATGAAGAAGAAGTAAGAGGCAACGCAGAATATATGGCTACCCATTTGAAGGACTTTGGTTGGGAATATGTAGTTGTGGATATTCAGTGGTATGAGCCTGGAGCGAATTCTTCGCAGTATCGCAACTTTGTACCGCTGGTTATGGATGAGTACTCCAGACTTCAACCTGCTGAGAACCGGTTTCCTTCCGCAGCGGGAGGCAAAGGGTTTGCGCCACTCGCTGAATATGTACATGGATTGGGTTTGAAATTCGGCATACACATTATGCGCGGAATCCCGCGTCAGGCTGCTCATGCGGCCAGTGCTATTCTAGGATCTGAGCAAACCGCACGCGATGTGGCTCACCCAAATTCTATTTGTCCATGGAATACGGACATGTATGGAGTAGATGCTTCAAAAGAAGGCAGTCAGGCGTATTATGACTCGCTGTTCCAGTTGTATGCCAGTTGGGGCGTGGATTATGTGAAAGTGGATGATATTGCCGCTTCTCGCATTTATGGATACCACAAAGAAGAAGTTGCTATGATCCGTAAGGCTATTGACCGCAGTGGTCGCGAGATGGTGCTCAGTCTTTCGCCTGGACCTGCTCCAGTGGAAGAGGCTGAACACTTAGCCGGACACGCTAACCTTTGGAGAATGACCGATGATTACTGGGATCATTGGCATCTGCTGCGCGGGATGTTTGAGCGCTGTGAGAAATGGGCTCCTTATGTTCAGCCGGGCCATTGGCCTGATTGTGACATGCTGCCGTTAGGTCATCTGGGCATTCGTTCTGTAGATGGCGGGGGAGACCGGTTCACGCGGTTTACTCATGACGAGCAGGTCACCATGATGACACTGTGGAGTATTTTTCGCTCCCCGTTAATGTTTGGAGGAGAACTTCGGGACAATGATGATTGGACATTATCTTTATTGACCAATAAGGAAGTGCTTCATCTGCATCGTTATGGTAAGGGCGGCAGACAGGTAGCGCTAAATGAGGAGCATGCGATCTGGACATCTGAGGATGAACAAGGTAACCATTATGTAGCTTTGTTTAATCTTAGCGATGAAACATTAACGCTTCAGGTATCATTCGAGCAGCTTAATGTTTCAATTCCTAGTACTATACGTGATCTATGGCAGAGCCGCGATTTGGAAGTAGTTAACGAAGGTATTTCTCAAACTCTTCCACAGCATGGTTCTGTATTGTTAAAGTTTAAATAGAGGAGAGAGATTATGAATACGAGTGTAGAATATAAAAATCCATTGGTGGAGCAGCGTGCTGATCCATGGGTATATAAACATACAGATGGTTATTACTACTTTATTGCTTCTGTCCCAGAATACGACCGGATCGAAGTGCGGAGAGCAACAACAATCGAGGGATTGGCTGCTGCAGAACCGGCTGTAGCTTGGCGTAAATATGAGACGGGTCCGCTTAGTGCAAACATTTGGGCACCAGAGCTCCATTATATTGACGGGAAATGGTACATTTATTTCGCAGCGGCGCGTACTACGGAGACGAAGGATGGATTATTCGATCACCGTATGTTTGCTCTTGAGAATGAATCTGCCAATCCGTTAGAAGGAACATGGGTAGAAAAAGGCCAGGTGAAAACCGCTTGGGAATCCTTCGCTTTGGATGCAACCACCTTCCAGCACAAAGGAAAATTGTATTATGTATGGGCACAGAAGGACCTGAATATTGAGGGGAATTCTAATCTGTATATTTCTGAAATGAGTAATCCATGGACGCTAACGGGTCCTCAGACGATGATTGCTACTCCTGAATATGACTGGGAAATTATTGGGTACAAGGTAAACGAAGGAGCTGCAGTGCTTAAACGTAACGGCCGTATCTTTATCAGCTTCTCGGCTAGCGCTACGGATTTCAATTACTGCATGGGACTTTTGGTTGCGGATGAAGACAGCGATCTGCTGGACGCCGCTTCATGGACCAAACTGCCGGAACCGGTATTCCAGACCCACGAAGAGAATGGACAATATGGTCCAGGTCATAACAGTTTTACTGTAAATGAAAATGGGGAAGATGTACTCATCTACCACTGCCGCAATTATAAAGAAATTACTGGCGATCCGCTGTATGATCCGAACCGTCATACTCGTGCTCAAGTCTTCCATTGGAATGAAGATGGTACGCCGAATTTTGGGGTTCCCGTTAAGGATGCTGCTAAACAATAATTCGTTGAGTATATAAAAAAGAGGGTTACTCATAAGCCATGTAGATGGCTGCTGAGTAACCCTCTTTCTTATGTTGCACCTTAAGGTATATATTGTTGAACGATCGAAGTAATTACGCCGTCCTGAATAGTGATGTGATACGGGAACTGGCTCAAGTCGATGACATCCGTATTATTAAATTGATCCATAAATTGCTGTAAGGTGATGGACTCATTCCAGTTGATATCCAAGTCTTCCATGTTGCCAGTGTGATCAAAAATTTGCAACGTCACTGTGGCGTTATCCGCTATCGGATAAGTTGTTAGAGTATCAACATCATTTACAATATAATAACTGTCTGGAGCTCCGCCGATTTCTGCTGCAGCTTCTGGATCTCTTTCAGCAAAGATTCGATCGGCATCAGCACCCTGATACCAGTTTATTTCATCGGTCGTACCGGAGAGCTTGCCATGGTCGGATTCAATAGTATGAAAGTAAACTGTTTGATGCTGGGTCTTGTCACTATCTTGCGCATCTACCCGTGTTCCAACGGTACTTGCAGAAGTAATGAGGGAAAGAAACAACAGAACAACAACCGGTAACACATACGCTGACTTTTTCTTAAACATTATTAATCTCCCCCTTGAGATATGTAAGACGTTGTATAAAACTTATTACCCGCTCCGTTTTTTCTTAAACGGGTTATATATTACTCTTTACGTGAAATGAGCAGTTTTTGTTGCATTTTTTTAAAAGTTTTTTTAAAAAGCAATGAGAAGTCACGAGTTCCCTAAAATGAATAGTAAAAGCTTATCTCCTCGGGCATATTAAAATATCAAAACATGCAGATTAGGGGGAGCAGCGAATGGGCGGAATACTACGGATTTATAGGAACGATTGGCGTAACTTATTCAGAGTTCCTGTGGCCGTATTGCTGGTTGCCGCTTTGGTGGTATTGCCCTCCGTGTATGATTGGGTGAACGTTGCGTCAGTATGGGATCCTTATAGCAATACTTCTGGCATTAAAATTGCTGTTACCAGCTTAGATGAAGGTACTAAGGTGCAGGAGAAGGATTTTAATATCGGGAATGAGGTCATGGAAAGTCTTCGGAGCAATAAAAACCTGGGCTGGACCTTTGTAGATGCAGAGACTGCACATAATGGTGTCAAACGCGGAGACTACTATGCCAGTATTGTTATCCCTGCTAATTTCTCCAAACGAATGACTGGAATTCTTGATGGAACGATTGTGAAACCAGAAATCGAATATACCGTCAATGAGAAAATAAATGCGATTGCTCCTAAAATCACGGACAAGGGCGCCACTTCAATCACCACACAGATCAGTGAGAATTTCACGGAAACGATTAGTGAGACGGTATTTACTGTTTTAAGTCAAATCGATAAGGAATTTCAATCTGAATTGCCCATTATACGCAAGGTAGAAAAAGGATTGTTCAAATTAGAGGCGAGCCTGCCAGAAATTGAAACCGCAGGTAAACGTGTATTGAAAATTCAGGAAAATTGGCCGCAGATTCATGCTTCAGCAGAGCGTATTTCCACATTGGAGAATAAGCTGCCAGAGGTGGAAAAAGCGGGTGAGGCTTTAGAGAAAATTGCTGAGCATTGGCCGCAAATCGCGAGTACCTTAGATCATTTAGGGGGGCTACAGGACAAGCTGCCCAAGATTGAAGAAGCGGCACAGCTAATCGTTCAACTTGATAACCATTATGGTGAAGTTGAACAGGTCATGGCTCAGGCCTCGCAAGGTCTTACGGAAGCGCATAAGATCGTTAATGCTGCCTTAACAGCGCTGCCTGAGGCAGAAAAGATTGCCACTGCCGGAAATGATTTTGTTCTGGAACTTCAACAATTTTTGGAGAAGAGCAGTGCTGCATTTGAAGCTGTTCCAGCAGCTATAAAACAGAATCTTAATCTCCTACAGCAAACGGAGAACTCAGTGGTCAAGCTTGCTGAACAGTTAAAGGGAGAGGATAACGAGCCGCAAGCTGTACGTGAGCAGCTGGAGTTACTCTCAGCACAGTTGGCTGCAGGAAGCAGCGTGATTGAACACACACTTTCTATGTTAAATGCATTGAACACATTTTCACCTGAAACAGTGTCTATTGCTGATCTTGCAGCATTGAAAGGTGTAGACAGTGTTTTGAACAGTCAGAAGTCCTTGGTAAATGCTATGGCGGCTGACGTTCAGAATAAGGATAACGCTGATTCCAGTGCAATTAACCAATTGTTCCTAAAGTCTGGTCTTGGGAAGCTGGCAATTGCGAAGCTTATCTCAGGGTATGATTCGTCGACTATCCCTGCCATAAAAAATACACTGGAGCAAATAACTTCGGCGGCAGATGTCACAGCCTCCGCATTGCAGCAGGTGCCAGATCGCATACCCGCGCTGGGTACCCTACTGGAAGAGACGATGTCGGCGATTGAGTTCGGGCAGACAAGCTTAGCTGGTCTGCAGCAGGATTTGCCAGCTATACGCGAAGCGGTCCACACAGCAGCCAGTGGGGTTGCCGATCAGACCCAGGGCTTTGGTGCTTTCATCCGAGATACGCTTCCGCTATTGGAGAGCAGCTTACCTACTGCAGGGGAAAAGATACAGCAAGCTGCGAATTTCGTGCGTCAGGATCTGCCTACTGTAGAAGAGCGGGTTCATCAGGTCTCGGAGTTGATTCGTACAGGACTCCCCCGTGCAGATAAAGGAGTGGCGCTTGCCGCAGATTTGGTGAGAAATGATCTTCCAGTACTGGAAGACTCGATTCGAAAAGCCGCTTCCACGATCCGCCAAATTAAAGAAGAGATTGATCTGGGGGAAATTGCGCAACTGCTCGGAGGAGATATTAAGAGCAAAAGTGATTTTTTGGCCAATCCGGTAGTGTTAAAAGAGAATAAGTTATATCCTATTCCGAATTACGGCTCAGCAATGACTCCTTTTTATGTCGTACTTTCCTTATGGGTCGGAGGCACACTGCTTGTCTCTCTTCTCCGCACAGGTGTGGATACGGGGGGGCTAACGTACAAAAGATATCAATTGTATTTTGGCCGCCTGCTGACCTTCCTTACGGTGGGAGTTCTTCAGGGGCTGGTGGCTGTCCTTGGCAACATTTTTATTCTGCACTGTTATGTGGTGAATAAGGTGTGGTTTGTACTTTTTGGAGTGTTAATCAGCATCGTGTTCGTAACCATTGTATTTACGCTTGTCGCTGTATTTGGCAACCTGGGAAAAGGGATAGCGATCGTATTCATGGTGCTTCAATTCTCTAGCTCCGGCGGTACATTTCCGATTAGTACGACTGGGCGTTTTTTTCAAATATTAAATCCGTATATGCCGTTTACCTATGCAATTAGTCTGATGCGGGAGTCGGTTGGGGGAATTCTGCCGGAAGTGGCGATTCGTGATGTGATTTATCTGATTATCTTCGGTGTGCTGGCACTCTTGCTGGCATTACTCCTCAAGAAACCACTGGAGCCTTTTATCCATAAGGCTTCTGAACAAGCCGAAGAGTCTAAATTGATTTCTTAAAGAAAAAGAGGATGTGCCTAAGCCATGGTGATGGCTTTTGGCACAACCTCTTTTGTGTACTATATGGCAAGTGTGCAATAGGTTATCTTGCAGGAGCAAAATCAGCTACTGGCTTAAGAATCTCCTCGATCTGCTGTAAAGTATCAGCGGAGAGTACCGCATCTACAGCTTTGGCGTTTTCTGCAACTTGTTCTGGCTTACTGGCACCAATTAATGCTGAACTTACACCAGGCTGGCGCAGGATCCAAGCCAATGCCAATTGCGACAGCTTCAGGTCTAAACTGTGAGCGAGTTCAACCAGCTGTCCAACCACAGACAACACATCATCACGGAGGTAGCTGGAGATTACACCATTAACTGAATTATCCGCAGCACGGGTTCCTGCTGGAGGTTGTTGTCCCGGTTTATATTTGCCAGTCAGAATTCCTTGCGCCAGTGGAGAGAAGACCACTTGGCCCAACCCCTCACGCTGGGATACTTCAAGGACCTCGTCTTCAATATAACGTTCGAACATATTATAGATGGGTTGATTGGAGATCAGTGGACGCAGATTCAGTCTGCGGCTGATACCAGCAGCATTAGAGATTTGGGCTGCGCTCCATTCGCTAACAGCGGAGTAGAGAATCTTGCCTTGAGCTGTGAGATCATCCAGTGCGCGTAGAGTCTCCTCTACAGGGGTCTCTGTATCGAAGCGATGACAATAATATACATCAATATAATCAGTGCCTAAGCGGCGGAGGCTGGCCTCGCATTGCTCCATAATGTGCTTGCGGGACAAGCCACGGTTATTAACATCGTCTCCCATGGGGAAAAAGACCTTTGTGCTTAGCACATAAGATGATCTTTCATAGGAACGTAGAGCAGCACCCATCGCTTTTTCGCCTTCGCCACGGTTATATGCATTAGCCGTATCAAAGAAATTGATACCGCATTCAAAAGCTTTGCTTATACAAGCATCGGCTGCCTTTTGCTCTGCTGCGGTTCCATATGTAAGCCAACTGCCTAGTCCGATCTCACTGATTTTGAGCCCTGAATTGCCTAGTCTTCTATATTTCATTTTTCTCTTTCCTCCTTGTATTCTATATGATAACTTTACTTGTATTATAGGAGACATTCAAGTTGAATGATTAATATACTAGTAATCAAGGAGATGAAAGATTCAATGACTAATCCAGCTACTAAAAAATCAAAAGTGATCTTATTTCAGGGTGACTCCATTACGGATGGGAATCGAGGTCGTGATGAAGACCCGAATCATATTCTTGGACATAGCTATGCGTATATCATCGGAGGCAAGCTAGGGAATGAGCGGGCAGAAGAAAATCTGGTATTCTATAACCGCGGAGTGAGTGGAGATCGAATCTCCGATTTATATGCACGCTGGAATGAAGATGCAATTAGCTTGCAGCCTGACATCATTAGTATATTGATTGGGGTAAACGATATTTGGAGAATGATGAAAGGGGAACCAAGTGGAGTTACGGACCGTTTTGAACGCGCTTACCGTCACGTACTTGAAGAAACACGTGAAGTTCTGCCACATACGAAGCTGGTTTTATGTGAGCCTTTTATTTTAAATACCGGAGCTCCAGCTGAACAGTGGACAGAATGGGAAGCGAAGATTACACATTATCAGGGAGTGGTTAAGCAGCTGTCTGAGCAATTTGATACAGTTTATGTACCTCTACAGGATGCTTTCAACGCAGCTGCAGAGAGAGCAGAGGCAGCCTATTGGCTGTGGGACGGCGTTCACCCGACGACTGCCGGGCATGATCTGATTGCTGGGGAATGGCTGAAGGTCGTTTTGGAAAGTGGTCTTTTAAACAATTAAGTTATAAAGTCATTATCTCTCTTTATCTATGCACCTACTGATCACTCAGCGGGCGCATAGATAAGAGATACATGGTAATTATTTAAGAAATCGATCCATTCCTCAGAAGGCTTCTGATCTGTAACGATATAATCCACTCTATCAAAGCTGAACAACTTAATGAACGCGGTCCGGTCAAATTTGGAGTGATCTACGAGCAGAACCACTTTATTCGCCTGCTGCTGCATAAGCACCTTCAGTTCGCTTTCTTCTTCATTTGAATCACTTAGACCGCCTGTCATGGACAATGCTTTACAGCTGAATATGGCTACATCCACATTATATTTTCGAATTGTCTGTGAAGCGGTATTTCCAACAAAGGAGCTGGTCTCGGGGCCTAAAATTCCACCTGTGGAAATCAGCTTTTGACCGGAGTGTTGAAATTCAGATAATACCACTAGAGAGTTCGTAATAATTGTCAAATTGTTTTTCTCCTCAATAATTCTACGCAAGGCTTCAAACACCGTTGAGCTCGTATCCGTCACCAAGCTGTCTCCATCATTGATTAATTGCAGTACATTATCGGCTATGATTCGCTTCGCTTCAATATTGACCTGATGCCTGCTGGTATAGGAAGGATCTTCATTGGTATGGGCGTTGAGAATGGCTCCACCATAATTTTTTTTGGCAAGACCTTCTTTGTCCAGTTTATCTAGATCCCGCCGAATGGTCTCTTCCGAGACGTTGAATTTTTGCGCTAGCTCTGCGACATGGACCTTCTTCTGTCTGTAAAGCTCATTAATAATTAGATCCCGTCGTTCAAATGCTTTCATTCGTTCACTCACCTTTATATATAAATCGTCTGCTTTCTAGTGTACTACATTGTTGTTTAAATCTAAAAATAATTACATATTCACATAAAACCACAATATATAATAATTATATCACATAAAACCACACTTTTGTTTAGGTAATATGTTGTTTTGTGTTGACTAAAGCGCTTGCAGATTTTATGATGAAGGTGAAATAGATCTATTAACGATGACTCTAAGATGATCTTGAGGAGGAACGGCATTGATAGAAAACTATCCGAAAATTGGTATCCGCCCAACCATTGATGGCAGAAGAAGAGGCGTTCGTGAATCACTGGAAGAGCAAACGATGGGCATGGCTCAGCGGGTGGCTAAGTTTATTGAAGCGAATTTAAGGTATCCAAATGGGAGTCCTGTAGAGTGCATCATCGCCGATTCTACGATCGGTGGTGTTAAAGAAGCTGCTGCGGCGGCTCAGAAATTCTCCGGGGCTAACGTAGGGGTGTCGATCACCGTGACGCCTTGCTGGTGTTATGGCTCAGAGACAATGGATATGGATTCATCCATTCCGCATGCCGTGTGGGGATTTAACGGAACGGAACGGCCGGGTGCTGTGTATCTAGCTGCTGTTCTCTCTGCGTATGCTCAAAAGGGAATTCCTGCGTTTGGTATCTATGGTGAAGATGTTCAAGAGTCTAGCAGTGAAGAGATTCCAGTGGATGTGCAGTCTAAATTGCTACAGTTTGCTAGAGCAGGCTTAGCAGTTGCTCAAATGAAGGGGAAATCATATTTATCTATGGGTTCTGTTTCGATGGGGATTGCGGGTTCCATTGTGAATGAACAATTTTTCCAAGAGTATCTGGGCATGCGCAATGAATATATAGATATGTCTGAATATGTCCGGCGCTTTGAAGAAGAGATTTATGATAAAGAGGAATTTAAGCGGGCGCTTGCCTGGACTAAAGAAAACTGCCAAGTTGGCGCTGATAATAATCCGCAGCATCTGCAAATCAGTGCAGAAGAGAAAGAGAAGCAGTGGGAGACTTGTGTGAAAATGACATTGATCGCCCGCGACCTGATGATCGGCAATCCGGTTCTCGCTGAGCTTGGTTTTGAGGAGGAAGCTAACGGCCACAATGCAATTGTTGGCGGTTTCCAAGGCCAGAGACAATGGACGGACCATTTCCCTAACGGCGATTTCATGGAGACGATGTTGAATTCTTCTTTTGACTGGAACGGCAAACGGGCACCTTATCTCGTAGCGACAGAGAATGACAGCCTGAATGGGGTAACGATGCTGTTCAATTATTTGCTTACGAATACAGCACAAATTTTTGCTGATGTCCGAACCTTCTGGAGTCCCGATGCCGTTAAGCGAGTGACGGGTCATCAATTGGAGGGAGAAGCAGCTCACGGAATACTGCATCTGATCAACTCTGGTTCGGCAGCGCTTGATGGCACAGGTGAGCAGAGGATAGAGGGTAAGCCTGCAATCAAACCGTTTTGGGAGATTTCAGACGAAGAGGCTGAGGCTTGTCTAAGCAATACACAATTCCGGCCAGCTTCTCAAGAATATTTCCGAGGAGGCGGCTTCTCTACCGATTATTTAACCCAAGGCGGAATGCCGGTTACTATGGCTCGTTTGAACCTGGTGAAGGGGCTTGGACCTGTTCTTCAGCTTGTTGAAGGTCACACCGTAGAGCTGCCTGAAGAGGTTCATCATACTTTGGATCAGAGAACAGATCCGACATGGCCGACGACCTGGTTCGCTCCTAAGCTAACTAACAGTGGTTCATTCCAATCGGTATATGATGTCATGAATAATTGGGGCGCCAATCATGGGGCGATCAGTTATGGCCATATCGGGGCGGATCTGATTACGCTGGCGTCGATTTTACGTATTCCAGTAAGTATGCATAACGTTGAGGAATCACGTATTTTCAGGCCACGGGTGTGGTCGTTATTTGGGACGGAGAATCTGGAAGGAGCAGATTACAGAGCCTGTCAGAATTTCGGACCGCTATATTAAAATCTTCTTGTGGAGCAGGTGTGCTTGAAATGGGTGATACGATTAAGCTTCTGGCTATGGATCTTGGCGCCAGTTCCGGAAGAGTGATGTTGGGATTGTATGACGGTAACACCCTTCGCATGGAAGAAATTCATCGGTTTGCTAATACGCCGGTGTATGTTGGCGGGCATTTGTATTGGGATGTTTTGAAGCTCTTCCACGAAATGAAAAAAGGAATCCAGAGAGCTTATAGGGCGCATGGAAAATTGAGGTCTCTAAGCGTGGATACTTGGGGAGTCGATTACGGTTTTATTGATAAAAGAGGGATGTTGCTCTATTCCTCCCATCATTATAGGGATAGGAGAATGGGAAGCCATCGTCTAGGGTTGGAGGCGCTGCTTCCACCAAGGGAGCAATTTAGCATTACAGGTATTCAACCGAGCTTGATTAATACGGTTTATCAGCTGTTTGCTGATTTTCAGGATAATGATTCTCTGCTAGAGGTCGCAGATACTATTTTAATGATGCCAGACCTGTTCCACTATTTATTCTCTGGTATCGCGGCAGCAGAAAGCACGATTTGGAGTACAAGTGGCTTAATGGATGCTGTATCTGGTGAAGTCTCCACTGAAGTATTCAGCAGGCTTAATATTCCGGTTGGTCTAGTGCCACAACGGGTTCAAGCGGGAACGGTTATTGGTTCTATCCTTCCGGTAATTCAAGAGGAGCTTAGCGTAGGTTCAATGGAGGTAATTGCGGGTGCTTCTCATGATACGGCTTCAGCAGTAGCGTCTATTCCTTATTCTCTAAAGGATGATGCAGCATTTATTAGCTGTGGTACATGGTCGTTAGTGGGCATGGAGACGCCTAAAGCTGTCATTACAGAGAAAAGCTATGAATACGGATTCACAAATGAGCAGTGTTACGGCCAATCTAATCGTTTGCTCAAAAATATAACGGGACTATGGATTTTGCAGGAGCTGCAAAGGAATTGGGCCGAAGCGGGAAAATACGTCAGCCAAGGCCAAATGGTTGAGCTAGCCGAAACTATAAATCATGCCCCAGCAATTATTGATCCGAATGATGAACTGTTTAGTACACCCGGCGTGATGACCCAGCGGATTAGAGAATATTGCGAACGAACAGGCCAGCAAGCCCCTTATACGAAAGCTGAGATTATACGCGTCATACTTGAGAGCTTAGCAGAGTCCTATCGCCATACGATTGACGAAATGGAAGAGATCACCGGCAAAAAAATCAATATCATTCATATGGTCGGTGGTGGGATTCAGAATGAATTGCTCTGTCAGCTTACCGCTAATATTACGGGGAGAAAAGTTGTAGCAGGGCCTGTGGAAGCCAGTGCAATTGGCAATATAATTATTCAACTGGCTGCCCTAGGGGAACTGGAAATCTGCGAGGGCAAGCAGGTAGTGGAAAGATCTTTTGCCTTTAAGACATATCAGCCTTCTTTGGTGAAGGTTTGTGAAAAATAGGATACGAGGAGAGAAACCCTATGGATACCTTGGAACAAAAATTACGTTTGCAGATTTGTGATATCGGGAGAAACCTGTTTAATAAAGATTTTATCGCGGCTAATGATGGGAATATTTCTGCTCGCTTATCAGAGAATGTAATTCTGACTACCCCCAGAGCGGTGAGTAAGGGATATTTAGAGCCTCACATGCTTGTAAAAGTGAATCTGCAAGGTGAAGTCCTTGAAGCAGCTGAAGGCTACAGACCCTCAACGGAAGCGAAAATGCATCTAAGAATTTATAATGAGCTGCCAGAGATGAAGGGTGTGGTCCATGCACATCCCCCGTATGCTACTGCATTTGCCATAAAAGGTGAGGCGCTCGACAAGATGATGATGCCAGAGTCGGTGATTATGATCGGAGATATTCCGTTGGCGGAATATGGAACACCATCGACGGAAGAAATTCCAGATTCACTGATGCCTTTCTTGGGCAAAAAAACTGCGGTCCTGCTCGAGAATCATGGAGCCCTTACATGGGGAGAAGATGTTATGGAAGCGTATCTGAACATGGAGCGGCTTGAGTATACCGCCAAGCTCACCTTCATTACCCGGATGATTGGCGGGGAGAGAGAATTGCCGCAGCATCGGATTGATGAGCTGGTAGCGTTGCGATCATTTTATGGGAAGTAAAGAGGTGCCTTATGTTAAAAGGAATTCCTAAGCTGCTCTCTCCGGAGCTGGTACGCATTCTGATGGAAATGGGTCATGGGGATGAGCTTGTATTGGCTGATGCGAATTATCCCGGACATTCGTTGAATCCGAGGGTACTGAGATATGATGGCATCGGTATTCCCGAACTGCTGGATGCCATCTTAGAGTTGTTACCTCTGGATCATTACGCAGAGCAACAGGTGGCTTTTATGGCAGTAGTTGCAGGAGATCCAACTGTGCCGGTTATCTGGTCCACATATGAGACAATCATCGCCAAACATGATGCTGAAGCCACGATTAAACATGAGGAACGTTTTGATTTCTATAACCGTTCTAAGCAAAGTTATGCAGTTATAGTTACTGGTGAAGAAGCGTTGTATGGGAACGTTATTCTTAAAAAAGGCGTTATTAAAAGTTAAAATAACGGAAACGAAGCCGCTAACCGCTTGGGTGACCAAGGAGTTAGCGGCTTTTTATGCTGCAAGGATAAGTATTTATAACCGGATTACTCTGTACTCATATGCACCAAGGGAGAGGGGGCCGCAGGCCACGGATTTGCCTGAGAGAACATCATGTCCGTCCCGCGGGAGTGTGAGACTTCCCCCGTGTCCATCCATATTTACAATGGTCCACACTTCGGCACCTTGGTCATTGCTTCTAGGGCAGACAAGGGTTCCCTTAGTGACATCACTGCGTACGGTAACACCAGTACGTTCTGCATAATGATCAATAAGTTTACATAACATTAGGTCACCTTCTTCACCGGCAGGCATTGAACCCAGCATAACAATAGTACCTTGTCCGTAAGGCTGCTCCGTCAGGAAGGACAAACCCGGTGTCACCCCCTCCGTAATCATTCCGAGACTGGAAGCGGACTCTGAAACGGGTTCAAAAACAGAACTCCACATGGACAAGGGAGCAGATACCCCAAAAGCGTGTCCAATCGTGCCTGTTAATTCCAGCGGATAGATAAACTTAGTTTTGACTCCTGCTAATCGCTCCAATTCCCCAAGTCCGGCATTCCTATGAAGGGTATGCTCCTTCGTTCGTCCTCCGGTAAGAGGACCGACAATCCAAATCCCGCCAGCTGCTGTGAAGGCCAGCGCACTTTCCACATACTCGGGGGACAAATAATGTACGAATGGAGTGAATAACAGCTTGTATCCGGTTAAGTCACCGCCTTCGGGCAGCAGATCCCGGTGAATACCCATATGTAGAATTCTTTTGTAGAAATCGCCCAGCAGACTACGATAATTTAGCTTTCGATGAGGTTCAGTTGCGAGATAAGCTTTGGTTCTGTCCGAATAGGTAATCGCAACATCTGCCCGAAGGGGCCGGGTGGAGAGCATAATTTGTTCAATTTCTTGCCGTGCTTGATTGGCCTCCAGCACATTATCGTACCCTAGAGCGGGTTCTCCCCAGGCACTAAGGATCGAGCTATGTGTTTGTTCACTTCCGGAAGTATGCTGGCGCCAGAGCCAATAGCAAAATGCACCTGCACCCAGCGCATAGGCGGCAACCGCTTCTGCCTTCAGATATCCGTTCGGATGTGGCACACCAAAACTTACTAGAGATGCGGCAAACGAGGGTCCTGTCTCCATTATCCAGAAATCTTTTCCCGGCTTGAAATTTCGCCATAGATCACAGTTAAGCAGATAAGCATGCATATTTCCCTGTGAGGCATAAGTGTCGTAGGCGGCAAAGTCGAGATTCTGAAATAGCCGCTCATTATCTAGATGAAAAGCGACACTGCTGTTGTGGGTAATTGGTGCAGAGGAGTGGCGGCGGATAATATCAGCCTGCTCATCGGCGAATTCAGCGATTTTTTCCATTGAAAATAAGCGGTACATCGTCCGCAGAGATGAATTGTGGAGGAAAGGTGCGGGTCCTGGCTGTGGCACCTGATCAAAACGTTGATAAGTTTGGCTCCAGACGGCTGTTCCCCATGCCTCATTCAACTTTTCAATGGAGCTGTAGCGCTGCTGCAACCAGATATGCCATAAGCCTTTACAGGTCTCACACATGCACTCCGCCACATGCGCTTTGAATTCGTTATCGAGCTGCCAGGCGGTTAACCCCGGAAGTGCTCCGGTCTCCTTGGCAATATGCTCCGTAATGATGGCAGCCCGCTCACGAAAATAAGGATTGTTCGTACAGATATGCTGCCGTGCTCCATGTCCCATTACCGTTCCGCTCTCATCCACATAACAGCGCTCAGGATGTCCATGGGTAAGCCAAATGGGGGGTGTAGGTGTCGGCGTACACATTACTGTGTCAATTCCGTTTCTATGTAACCTTTCGATATATTTCACGACGGGACGGATATCAATCTTATCTTCTTCTGGCTCCAAGGCAGACCAAATGAATTCTCCGATTCGTACGATATTAATCCCCGTTTCTTTCATTAGAAGGATGTCCTGCTCAAGCACCTCTTCACTCCATAGCTCGGGATACCAAGCAGCACCATAGTATAACTTGTTCTTCAATTCAGCTCCCCCTTTAAGGCAAACATTTGCTGGAAATCATCACTTGGAATCATAGGTTGTTAGGGTCTTGCGGGCAATAGTAAACTTTTGCGCGGTTTGGACTTTTTAGATAAAATGGGATTTTTAGCTTATATAGAGCGTTCAAAAAAGTCCGATTGCTGGAAAAAATCACTAGCAGCATAATAGGAGTCGCAGTAAGGGTGATTGCAGTAATCCATGGCTACAGTAATCGCGAGATGTACATGACAAATGGAGGTGAACAGGATGAAGCACGTAACAGTTCCGGGAACTGCAGAACAACAGCTAAAACCGCAGACCTATCGAAATATCCGGGTAAGAAGATGGAAACGTTTTAAACGTGATAAATGGTTATATATTCTGCTGCTCCCTGGAGTCCTTTATTTTCTTGTTTTCAAATATGTTCCGATGTGGGGCGTGCTGTTGGCTTTTAAGAATTACCAGCCGTTTCTTGGTTTTCAGAAAAGTGAATGGGTAGGTTTTGAGCATTTTCGTGTTTTTTTCCAGAATCCCGATTTCTTTATGCTGCTGCGCAATACGTTATTGTTATCGTTTTATAATTTGATTTTCTTTTTTCCGGCGCCGATTATTCTGGCACTGCTTCTAAACGAAATACGGCTTTCCTTCTATAAAAAGACGATACAAACGATGATTTATGTTCCGCACTTTATATCCATGGTCATTGTGGCCAGTATGAGCTATGTATTTCTAACTACGGAAGGCGGGACTGTAAATGAGTTTTTGTATACGTTTACAGGCAGGAAAATAGACTTTCTAGCTAATCCCGACTGGTTCCGTCCATTGATTATTCTCCAGACGATCTGGAAGGAGTGCGGTTGGGGGACAATTATATTCCTGGCAGCGCTGGCCGGTGTAGATGTGGAGCAATATGAGGCTGCGGTAGTAGACGGTGCGAACAGGTGGCGGCAGATTTGGCATATTACATTGCCTGCTATTCGCAGTACAATCGTTATTTTACTTATTCTTCGGATGGGAACGATTTTGGATAACGGTTTTGAACAAATTTATTTAATGATGAATGCTCTTAATCGTGAAGTAGGGGAGGTGTTCGATACCTATGTATACGCACTGGGAATCACCCAGGGAGCTTTTAGCTACAGTACAGCTGTTGGATTATTCAAATCAATAATCGGTGTGACGCTTGTGCTCGGGACGAATTGGATCGCCAAAAAATTTGGTGAATCCGGACTTTATTGAGAAGGGAGTAGCTTGCTGTGGCCAAACAATACAAGAGTACGGGTGGAACTGCATTTGATGTATTCAATTATATATTTTTAGGGATTATCGGAATCGTAGCGATTCTCCCTTTCCTCTTTGTGGTTTCGGGCTCCTTCGCTACAGATGCGGAAATTACTAAACGTGCCGTATTCCTGATCCCGACCACGATTTCATTTGACGCCTACCGATTTATCTTTTCAACAGATACGATTATGCGCAGTATAGGGGTTTCTATTTATGTTACGGTAATCGGAACTGTCGTTAATTTATTCTTCACGGTAACAATGGCTTATCCGATGGCAAAACGATATCTGATGGGCCGTAATTTGGTACTCAACCTTGTTATTTTTACGATGCTGTTCGGTGGAGGAATGATTCCAACCTATCTCGTCATTCGGGAACTGCATCTGCTTGATACGCTCAATTCTCTTATTTTACCGGGAGCAATTAGCGCCTTTAACCTGATTATTGTCAAAAACTTTTTTCAGGAGCTGCCTATAGAAATGGAAGAAGCGGCGCGTATTGATGGTTGTTCTGAGCTGGGCTTGTTGTGGAAGATAGTCCTTCCTTTATCCAAACCGGTTCTTGCTACATTTACGTTGTTCTATGCTGTGGGACATTGGAACAATTTCTTCTCGGCACTGCTCTACATTACGGATCCGACAAAATGGCCTTTGCAGGTGATGCTGCGACAGATCGTAATGTTGTCCCAATCTGCGGCTGGCGATATGAGTTCTATGGATCCGAGCTTTGTGCAGCCACCGGAGCAGTCGATTAAAATGGCGGTCATTGTAGTAGGTACTCTACCAATTTTATGTGTGTACCCATTTCTGCAAAAACATTTCGCTAAAGGGGTGATGCTGGGTTCTGTTAAAGGATAGCAAACTTAACTTATTCCAATTTGGAGGTATAATAATGGAAGCTAATCGTTCGGTAAAAAAGAAGCGCTGGTTGTTACTTTTACTTGTGGCTATGATGGTTACCACTGTTGTTGCAGGTTGCTCAGGTAATGAATCTGCAGGTTCTAACAGCAAAAGTGAGGGGAGTAGTAATACTGGAGAAGAGAAAAGCGAGTCCCCGCTGGATCTGACCCTCATGCTGCCGATATTCAAAACAAATTATCCGAAGGATGGCAGTCCGGTTGCTGCTGAACTGGAGAAACAGACCCACACAAAAATCCACTTTGAGTGGGTCCCGAACGCATCTTATGCAGATAAATTTAATATTACGCTAGCTTCTGGGAAGCTGCCGACTATTATCTACGTGGGGGATGTTAAGGCTTCTAGTTTTGTGAACGCTGCCAAATCGGGCGCATTCTGGGAAGTAGGGCCTTATCTTAAGGATTATCCGAATTTAAGCCAAGCGAACCCGGTTATTCTGAAAAACTCGGCTATTGATGGGAAGAATTACGGAATCTATCGGGGGCGTGTACTCGGCCGTAACGGTATGGTTTTCCGTAAGGATTGGCTGGAGAAGGTGGGGCTGCAAACACCGCAGACGGTAGATGATTTCTACAATATGCTGAAAGCGTTCAAGGAAAAAGATCCAGACGGCAATGGTAAAGAGGATACTTATGGCATGGTGCTGGTCAAATGGAGCGGCCAGTGGGCCAGCGGTTTTGATACCATTAAGTTATGGTTTGGAACACCGAATAAATGGGGCGTGCAAGATGGCAAGCTGGTGCCTGAGCATGAATATCCAGAATATTTGGAAGCGCTTAAGTTCATGAAGAAGCTGTATGATGAGAAATTGATCAACTCCGACTTCGCAGTTATGGATAGTGCCAAATGGACAGATCCGATCGTGAACAATAAGGCAGGAGTAATCGTCGATGTGGTCGATACAGGCGCCCGGGTGGATGATAAAATTCACGCTGCGCTAGAAAAAGAAGGCAAAGACGAACCGGATAAACATTATGTAGATGTAAGCGGGGGCGTAACAGGTACGGATGGCAAGCTACATACATTGCCGACCTCTGGTTTCTCGGGCATGCTGGCTATTCCAAAATCATCTGTGAAGAGCGAAGAAGAACTGAAACGGGTACTGGCTTTTCTAGATCAAATCAATAATCCGGAATTACAAACGATGTTAGGTTTTGGTTTGGAAGGTACTCACTACACTATGGTGGATGGTTTTATTGAACGCTCCAAAGACACTGTCCTTCTGGAGTCAGAAGTGGAAGGGTTAAACCAAATTCTGGCCTTTATACCTGAGGACAAATCCAAGACTGTAGCTCAGACACCGCTGCGGCTTAAACAAATCGAAGTTCAGAAAGCAAATGAAGCTTCGATCGTGGTTAATCCGGCAGAGGCCTTTATTTCCACAGTATATTCCCAAAAGGGTGCTCAACTCGACAATGTAATTAATGATGCACGCATAAAATATATTGTAGGACAAATTGATGAAGCTGAATTGAAATCAGCATTTGATGTATGGAGAAAAACAGGTGGAGATGATTTAGTTAAGGAAATGAACGAGTTATACGCTAAGGCTGACCGCTAGATCCTTCCTAGTGCTTTTATCCGGCTGGAAAGGATCTGAGGAGCAAAACGAATGTGGTTCGATTGCACTTCAAATTTATCTGATTCGGCTGGTGAGAGCATAGTGATGAGAAATGTGGCGAAATGGAAGCGTTATACAAAAGGCTGGTCAGGCTGTAAGGGCCGATATTATCGTAAAAATCTGATCATTATGCTGGTGGTGTCATCCATTCCGGGGTTTATTATTGGTGCGCTTGTCTACTGGATGGCAGGGGGACGCCTGGAGAGCGAGCTGCTGCAGATGCATAACAGGCAGATTGAACAGCGGGCGGCTAATATTGATGATCAACTGTCCAATCTGGAGCTGATGCTGGCACATTGGGCCTTTGATCCCAAGTTTGATTACAGCTTGAATGGCCTTGATTTTATTCAGGATCATGAGCGGGCTTGGGATATTACGAAGACACTCGTAGTGATGCAGGGCTCGAACACGATGACGAGTAACGTTGAACTCTATCTATCAGGAGATCATCCATTACTATTTAATCCCGAATATGGCACGATTGACTCCAGCGCGGTATCGGGTCAATATGACAAATTGATTGATACTGAACAAAGCACCTATTGGACGCAGTGGGCATTCGATCCCAATAAACCAAATGTCAAAGAATTAACGCTTGTCCATCATATTCCGGGCGGAAGCTTGAAGCCCTTCGGGGCTCTTTTGCTCCGCATGGATACGGAGAAAGTAGCTGCGATGCTACGAACTATGACACCTTATAATAGCGGCGAGACATTTTTGCTGCAGACGACGGGGGATTTGTACGTATCTGCTGGAGACAGTGCCGAGGATTCTCCCTTACTTACCGCATTGCATAATGAGATTGTGGAACGGGGCGCGAACCATGAGTCAAATCTTGAGTCCTCTTTTCTCTTCGACTGGGGTAAGGCTACATATGCAGTGACTTATGGTGAGTTTTCCCGACTCTCCGCAGATTGGCTCTATGTGTCCGCTTCACCGATAACCAGCATAACTTCACCTGTCGTCTTCATTTCGAGACTGATATTTTTAGTTAGCTTCAGTGCTTTGCTGCTGGCGGCGATTCTGTCTTGGTTTGCTTCCCGCAAAATCTATTCACCGATAGGACGTTTGCTGCAGACTTTGTTGCCTGACCAAGCGGCGGCTGCGAGTAGGGAGGATGAGTTTATTCTGATTGAACGGCATTGGCAGAACTTGCACGGGGAGAGCCATGCCCTGAAGTACACTCTTTCCGAGCAGCTTCCACATGTGAAGGAAAGCTTCCTGCATCAGCTGTTTCAGGGGTATTTATATTCTTATTCTGAGCAGGATCTGCAAAGCCGGATGCGGCGTTTTAAGTGGGAAGTAGAGGATTGTCATTATATTATTCTTTATATTCAGCTTACAGGCATCTCCAGCCAGGAGGGGAAGTTCCGCAACGGTGATGAAAGTCTTGTATCATTCGCCGCCGTCAATATTATCGGAGAATTGTCTGCCGAGCACTTTAAGCAGGCTGATATTATCAATTTCCATGATCTCACGGCAGGATTACTTCTTATCGAACCCGTTGCGAATCCATCGCTGGAAGCGGTGCAAGCCTTTAGCGAAGAACTGACAGGAACGATTAATCGCATGTTAAAAATGAGGGTAACAGTGGCGTTTAGTGCACCGGTTGGAAGGATATCCGGTATTCCGCTAGCGTTCGAGGCTGCGAAGCAAGCCGCTAGTTATCGCCAGTTTGGTGGTGAGAACCAGATTATTAATATGGAGCTACTGGATCGTGAGGGGCAAAGTACGCCTGAACCGCAATATTCGTTCACTTTGGAGCGCGGAATGATTCAGGCCCTGCGCACAGGAGAAGCGGAAGAGGCTTACCGGCTGTTGGAGGAATTTCTGGAGGCACTGTGTGCCAATGGGGCAAAAGTGATTGATGTGCAGCAGGGCATGCTTCATTTGTTAGGCAGTATTCAGCACGCCATTATGGTCTCAGGCATTCATCCAAACCAACTGTTCAAAGGGGCTAATCTGTACGCGGCACTGTCGCAAATTCATGAGCCGAAGCTTATCCTTGCCTGGTTTCAGGAAAAGGTAGTCGCACCGTATCTGACGGAGCTGAGCGAGCGTTCTGATGCCGGAATCAAACGGACGATTGAGCATGCCATGATGTATATCAATGAGCATTATATGGATAATATTTCGCTGGATGGATGTGCGGATTATACAGGGATCAGCCCATTTTTACTGAGTAAATCATTCAAACGGGTCACCGGGAAAAATTTCATTGATTATCTGACCGAATTGCGGCTTGATAAAGCCAAGGAGCTGCTGCGTGATACCTCGCTGCGAATTAACGATGTAGCTGAACAGGTGGGTTATCAGCATAGCTATTTTAACCGGATTTTTAAGAAACAAGAGGGAATAACCCCAAGCCGCTATAGAGAGCTAAGCCATAATAATGAAGCTCTTTAAAAGTAAGAGGACGTGCGGCGAAGAAGGTATAAAGGAGATGGTTGTTGTGCCTACGGCTCTGCCGATTAGCCTGCATTGGCTAAAAAAGCCCGCTATTGATGTGGGTGTTACCTGGGGGGTTCCTTGGAAAAAAGGAGCGCTCAACAGGGAATCGTTAAAGAATCTCTGCTTAAGTATGCCGAAGAACGAAAAGCTTGTGCCGCTGCAAAGCTGGCCGGCAGCTTTTTGGCCTGACGGGAGCATCAAATGGTCCACGCACTCGGCAGTAAACAAAAATTCGGATATTCAGCAGGATTCCTTAGCGACAATGACAATAAATCAAGCGGCTCCAGCTACGGAAATGACTGAGCGACTAACTGTGCAGGAAACAGAGGAAGCTTTCATTATAGATACAGGTGTTATTATTTGCACGGTTAACAAGCAGGGGAAGGGTCTTATCCGCAGTATTGTGCGCAGAAATCCGGCGGACACGGAAGGAACCGAAGTATGCAGTAATGGAGAGCTTGTATGTATACGTGAACAGAGAGATGAGGGTGCTGGCACCCTGAGCATACGTGAGGAGCGATTCACAGGACGAACGTTAAGTGCCATCCTTGAACAGGACGGACCTGTTCGCGCAGTGGTGAAGCTAGAGGGACTTCACCAAGCTTCACACAATGCTCGTGAGTGGCTTCCCTATACGTTACGTTTATATTTTTATGCTGGGCTGGAGTCTATTCGATTAGTTCATACGTTTCATTATGACGGTAATCCACAGCAGGATTTTATTAAAGGATTAGGAATAGAATTCACAGTGCCGCTGCATGGACCGCTTTACAACCGCCATGTTCGTTTTGCCGGAGATAGCGGCTTGTTTAGCGAGTCTCCTAAGACGTTGCATACACGGCGAACCAAAGGTAAGTACCGTGATTTATTCGTCGATCAGGTAGCAGGATGTGCTGTGAAATTTGATCCAGAAGAGGATGCCTATTTCCTTAGTTTATTGGATGACTCCGCGACTTGGGGCAGCTTTCGGCTGGTTCAAGATTCTTCCGAGCATTATGGGATCTGGAAGCGGACAGAGGATGGGTGCGCTTGGATCAAGGCAGCAGAAGGCCGCCGGGCAGGTGGGCTTGGTTATGTTGGAGCAGAGGGTGGAGGGCTAGCCGTCGGGATGAAGAATTTCTGGCGTAAGCATCCGGCAGGAATGGAGATTGGTTCCACTGCCACAGACGCGGCAGCTCTTACTGTCTGGTTCTGGTCACCTGATGCGGCAGCTATGGACTTGCGGCATTATGATACAAAAACACATGTGGAATCCTCGTATGAAGGTGCAGAAGAATTACGGGCCACTCCATTTGGTATCGCTAATACTAGCGAGCTAACATTCTGGTGTACGGCGCAGACTCCCGGGCCTGAATTGTTGCAGCGGATGCAGGCAGAAGCTGAAGAACCTTCATTGCTGGTTTGTGAACCAACTTATTATCATGAAGCGGGTGCTTTTGGTTTCTGGAGTTTGCCTGATCGGAGCACGCCAGCCAAGGTGTATCTGGAAGAGCGGCTGGACGGGATCATCTCCTTTTACAAGGAAGAGATCGAGCAGCGCAAATGGTACGGTTTTTGGGACTACGGAGATTTCATGCACAGCTACGATCCGGTCAGACATGTATGGAACTATGATCTCGGTGGCTGTGCCTGGCAGAATTCCGAGCTGGTGCCAAATATGTGGTTGTGGGTAACGTTTCTCCGGTCCGGGAGAGCGGATGTGTTCCGAATGGCCGAAGCTATGACCAGGCATACGAGTGAGGTAGATGTATATCATTTTGGCGAATACGCCGGACTAGGCTCGCGGCATAATGTCATCCACTGGGGCTGCGGCTGCAAAGAGGCTCGTATCGCTATGGCGGGTCTGCATCGCTACTATTATTATCTGACCGGAGACGAGCGGGTCGGCGATATTATGGACAGTGTAAAGGATGCTGATTATTCAACAGTTACTCTGGACCCGATGCGGGCGTATTTTCCGAAGGATGAATTCCCGACTCATGTTAGGGTGGGTCCGGACTGGGCAGCCTTTAGCTCTAATTGGATGACCCGCTGGGAGCGGTTCGAGGATACCGCTTATCGTGACAAGATTATAACAGGCATGGATTGCATCAAAAGGGCAAATTTACGGCTATTATCTGGTCCCACATATGGGTATGATCCGGCAACTGGCCTATTGTCGGGAATGGGCGACGATAACTGGGGGCGTCATCTAGCGATTAGCATGGGAGGTCCACAGGTGTGGTTCGAGCTGGCGGCAATGCTGGAGGACCCGGACTGGGAAGATATGCTGGCTGAGTTCGGCGTATTTTATAATTTGCCACAAGAAGAGAAGGACGCATTTACAGGAGGGTTGATTTCAGGAAAACTCCGTTTTGAGCATCCTGTACTCAGCGTAGCCATTGCGGCATATGGAGCATATTACCGCAAGGATCCGGCGACGGCAGAGCGGTGCTGGTCGATTTTACTGGAGAATCCGTTTGGTTGTGTGAATCTACAGGAGGAAGCTGATCGGGTCACTTATATGACTGAGTTAAATGAGATCGATTGGATGAATACAAATGAAGCCTCGCAGTGGTCTTTAAATACGATCATTGCCTTGGAATTAATCGGTAGTGCTATACCGGAACTCGCGAATTGAAGGCTTCATTGTGGGGGGAATGATTTATGGCTAGGCCGATGCAGGACACGGGTATAGGTGGTTTGATCCCTGAAGCATGGAAACCAATCTACCATAATCCCCTCGCTTCAACTAGTGATATCGCTGGATTCCAGATGGAGGGAGAGGGAACGGTTTCCTTCCCTTTGCAACGAATGAGATTAGAGAGTACTATCCATGCCGAGGCCGGACAACAAGCAAATGTCGTTCTCTGGTGTCCAGAGGAGTTCCCGGCAGACCTCGCCGTATCTTGGAATTTCCGCCCATTGTGTGAGCCGGGATTGGCGATATTGTTTATCGCGGCCAAAGGAGAGGGTGGGAAGGATTTATTTGATTCCACGCTTGCTCGCCGTACGGGTGAATATGATCAATACCATCACGGGCAGATAGACACGTATCATATCTCGTATTTTCGCAGGCGTTGGGTGGAAGAACGTGAATTTCACACCTGTAATTTGCGCAAAAGTTATGGTTTTCATCTGGTTGCGCAGGCAGCCGATCCGCTTCCGGACGTCAGCGACATGACTGAGCCCTACCGGATGTTAGTGGTGAAACGTGGCCCTATGCTGTCTTTTGCAATCAATGAACTGCCGATTTTTACATGGATAGATGATGGTGAAACCTATGGGCCGCTACTGACAGGCGGGAAAATTGGGTTCCGACAGATGGCACCCCTGATTGCTGAATACTCGAATCTGACGGTTTTTGGACAGTAATGCGAGGGAGGCTTCAGATTGATGTCTATTATATATTATTGTTACCCTGAGGGCAGACATAAGGCGCTTACGATGAGCTATGATGACGGCAGACGGGCTGACGAAAGATTGGTTGGACTATTTAACCGCCATGGGATTAGAGGAACATTTCATCTCAATTCTGGCCTGCTGGGTGAAGGTGATCGTATTACGGCAGATGAAATAACTGAGCTGTACCAGGGACATGAAGTATCTGTCCATACGCAACACCATCCGACGCTGGCCCGTTGTCCGCAGGAGCAAATCATCCATGAGATTATGGAGGATCGAAAATATTTTGAGACGCTGCTCCAGGTGCCGATACGGGGAATGTCTTATCCTAACGGTTCCTTTAACAAGGAGATAAAGAAGCTTTTGCCTCATTTAGGCATGGAATATGCCCGTGTGGTACAGACCACTGGCGGCGGCTTTGGGCTGCCGGAGGATTGGCTGGAATGGCGGGGGACTTGCCATCATAATGATCATTTGCTGGAGCATGCGGAGCAGTTCGTGAAGCTGCATAAACGGCAGTATTTATATCTGATGTATGTGTGGGGCCATAGTTATGAATTTGATAACGATAATAACTGGGAGCTGATGGAAAGCTTCTGTGAAGCAGTGGGAGGACTGGAGGAAATCTGGTACGCCACAAATATTGAACTCGTTCATTATATGAAGGCTTGTGAAGCCCTTATTTTCTCCGCTGCTAGGGATTTTGTATATAATCCGGGAGCGGTATCTGTCTGGCTGGAAATCGACGGTGTGATTATAGAAGTAGCAGGCGGACAAACCGTCCGTTTCCCTGAGATCTAATCGAAGAGAGAAGACAGGAGGATTCTAATGAGAACGAAGGACACACAATCAGTCTATCAGCTGGCAAAAGTAGATATTTCCGCTGCTGGTCCACGCTGTAAAATGCTTATTGGCGATCTGAATGGGGATGGACGTGCAGAAATGCTGCTGGTCCAGCCGGATAATCGCCAGGATGTACGTTATATTCCCCATCAGGTGCAATGCCTGACTGCTTTTGATATGGATGGCAAGCTGCTGTGGCAGGTGGGCACACCCGATCCTGACGCTGGCAGCCAAGGCTCGGACTATCCAGCGCAAATTTATGATTTAGATGGTGATGGGGCGCTGGAAGTATTATGTGTAATGGATGGACGGTTTCATATTCTTGAAGGTTCAACAGGAATGGTTAAATCCATATACGACTTACCGGCTGAACATGCACATGATTGCATTATCATTGCCAATCTAACAGGGCAAGAACACGCTTCCGACATTATTCTGAAGGACCGTTATCATCAACTGTGGGCCATGGATCAGGATTTCAATTTATTATGGACGCATAAAGGCAATGTAGGACATTATCCGTGGGTTCACGATCTTCATGGAAATGGACAGGATCAAGTGATGGCAGGTTATGATCTGCTTGATTCTAAAGGTGATTTATTATGGAGCTGCCATGATCTTGACGACCATGCGGACTGTATTTGGGTTGGCGATGTGAATGGAGATGGCTATCCTGAACTGGTTGTCGGCGGAAGCGTAACGGTGATGTATGACCGGGACGGACAAGAGCTTTGGCGTTATGACGGCTCCATCGAGTCGCAGCATCTGGCGTTAGGCCGATTCCGGCCTGAACTGCCTGGTCTTCAGGTTGCCGGGCTGGACCGAATGATCCGCGAAGATGACGGCAAAGGGCTAAAAGGTAAGGATGCGTTGTTTCTTCTAGACTGTAATGGCAAGGAACTGTGGAAAGAAGAACGTACAAGCGACGGTTGGCTGACTATAGTTGAAGCCGTGAGTAACTGGCAATTTGGTTCTCCGGATTATATTCTCGCGTACCGCCGGGGAGGCGGAGTATATCCTGCTTTGTACGATGGACATATGCGGGTTGTAGCTGAATTCAAGGAGGAAGGTTATGCCGTTCACGGCGATCTTCTGGGATGTGGCAGGGAACAGGTTGTAATTTATAATGATGAGTCCGCAACGGTATATTCAAGCGAGTGGATAGATATTAGTACCTGTGCCTCTGAGAAATCGTTACCTCACCCTAAAAGATTGTACAACTCGACGCTGTATCCCGGTGGAGAAATAACGGTGTGAAGGAGGATACGCTTAGTGAGTACTTATATTCCAGAATACTTTCCTGATCCTGATTGTATTGCCAAATATAATGGGGGCAAAATCGAAAATGTACTGGCCGCAGTGGCCAGCCGTTTTATCGGTGCCTATCCCCCGCAGCCTCCGGTGTACCGGGTACATTCGCAGAGTGGTTTCAACCGGCTCCGCGACTGCCGTTACGATATGAATCTGGAAGAACGACTGCCGGAGCTAGCGGCAGGACAATTCGTATATGTGTGGGGAAAGCTGTGGAGTGACAATGAGGTAGATGCCCCTTTCTCAGTTAGTTGCTACAGTCCAGTTAAGGTTTACATAAATGGACGGCTGGTGTTTAGCTCCAATCTAAATGATGATGTGTTTCCGGACAGAAGGACGTTTTTTCGGGCGGGCATGGATAAAGGCTGGAACCATCTGGTACTGGAGTATGTTGCAACAGGTACAGGTTGCGGAGGGGTTTTTGGAACGGGCAGTGTCAAAGGTGCACCAGTACACTTTCTTACTCCGACGGCGCAGTTAAGCGGTTGTGAAGGTTGGATTTATAGTGGACCCCAGCAGACATCTTGGGCAGCTTGGCTGGAAGCTGAATTCACTGAAGAGCAAATGACAGCTCGCTGCGTTTGGTTTCCGACACAGCAATGGTCGCCACAGGAACAGGCAACTGGCAACTGTTCACGCATATTTGGGGAAATGCTGGGAGCCAAGGCGTATGCTTGGTGTAAGCTGGAAGTTAACAGCCTACAGGAAGACGACATTCGTCTGCAAGGTAGCTATCGTGGAATGGCTGAAATCTCTATCTATGTGAATGGGAAACTTGTAGCTGAGCATCAGAACGTGAAAGGTATGCTTGATATCCAACTGGAGCTTGGTTATGGACTACATGATCTGGTCGTGGAGTCCATCTGTGGAGAGGGGAATTGGGGATTTGAACTGGACGTACGGTCTGGTGGTGTTCAGAGTAGTCTCGTGCAACCATATCCCGTTGAAGGATTAACTGATCCATGGTTGTACCTTGGATTGTTCACCAAGGAGGCAGCGCCGAAAGTCTTAGAACTGACCTCTATGGATACTTTATTTGGGGAAGCGGATGAAGTAACCTTTTGGCGTGTAGACCAGCCGAATAGCTGGGTTAGGCCTTATTTGGAGAGTGTTATGTTTGGGCGCTGGAATTACCCTCTAGGCGTAACCCTGTACGGATTGCTGAGAACAGGAGTAGAGCTTAAGGCCCCCCATTATGCCGAATATGCACAACACCATATTGAGCAATGTACAGGGCTGCATAAATATGCCTTATGGGACCTTGGACGTTATGGCGCTCCGGGCATCAATCATCAGCTGGCGCTGATGGATTCGCTGGACGACTGCGGATCCTTCGGGGCAACGATGCTGGAAGCACATAAGCTTCGTCCACTACAGGGCGCACCGGAAGCTGCTGCTGAAATTGCCAATTACATTACTAAAGTGCAGAGCAGGCTGCCTGACGGAGCTCTGTATCGGACCAGTGGCACAGTTGATTTTATGCAGCAGACGATGTGGTGTGATGATCTGTATATGAGCACGCCATTTCTAAGTAAATATTATGAATTGACCGGAAATGCGGCTTATCTTGATGATGCGGCGGCGCAGTTTTTACTTTACAAGGAGCGGCTGTTCCAGCCGGAGCTTGGCATTATGCATCATGTGTATGATTATAAGTTTAATAAACCCAATGGCGTGCCTTGGGGCAGAGGTAATGGTTGGGTGATTTTCTCGCTGACTGAGCTGCTTGAAGTTATGCCTGAGCAACATCCGTTGCGAGCTGATTTGCTTGATTATTTCCGCGAGCTTAGTAAAGGCTATCTTAAGCTGCAAGATGAGCGGGGCCTATGGTATCAAGTGTTGACGGATCCTAAGTCCTACGCGGAGGCTTCTTGTACCTCTATGTTTATTTACGCTTTTGCTAGAGGCGTACGCTGCGGTTGGCTGCTGGAACCAGACTCATACGTAACCTCTGCAATCAACGGCTGGAGTGGCTTAACCCGTTATTGTATTGACAAACAAGGCAATGTTTACGGTGTCTGCCGCGGTTCGGGTTATTCGTTTAACAAACTGTATTATAAAGATGAATTGACCTGGCAATTAAACGATACACATGGGATTGGCATCGTGCTGCTGGCCGGAATTGAGGTTCACAGGCTCGTACGAGATTTGGAAATGAAATCACATGACGAAGCAAAATGAATGGCATGATGAGGAATGAGATGACCGTATTAATCACAAAATGCCAGCTGAGCAGCGATACTCCATTAGTGGGGATCGCTGCTCTTTGTTATGCGTTACAGTGCTGCTTAAACCCCCGAAACCCCGAACCCCCCGAACCCCCCGGCCCCCCGAAACCGCCGATTACTCCTGCTAGACAAAGTTATGCGGACTCAGATGACGTTATTTGCAGATTTATCGCCTTTTGGGGCCATTTTCGGACTCCAGTGACGTTATTCCCTCGGAAACGGTCAATATAGGTAACTTTTTTGCCAATAGCGACTATGGGGTCCGATAAAATTCCAAAATAGCGATTATGCTGCGAATAAGGTCCACTGGGTCCGATAGCCTCATGAACTTTGTTCGCACGAAAAGGTAATCTAGTGACGAGATATTGTTGTTGCTCAGATGCTCCCGGTGCTCCCGATGCTCCCGATGCTCCCGATGCTCCTGATGCCCCCGATGGTCCTGATGCCCCCGATGCTCCTGATGCTCCTGATGCTCCTGATGCTCCTGATGCCCCCGATGCCCCCATATGCCGACAACATTTCACATGTATCCTTCCGGGCGACGGAGCGGCTACATAGAGAATCGGTTGTGATTTTTAGCTGTGGATCAGCGGTTTTGCTTGCGATATTGCAAGGGCGAACGTTTAACGATTTGTTTAAACACACGCCCGAAGTGGGCGATGCTGTCAAAGCCGGTATCCTCGGCGATGTTCGTAACTTTAGCGTTGGTGCTCTGCAAGAGACGTTGGGCTTCCTTGATCCGAATGTAGTTTAGATATTCTACGATAGTGAAGCCAGTCGTTTGCTTGAACACACGGCAGAGATAGGTGCTGCTGATGAAAAAAGTTTCAGATAGCCGCTCCAATGTAAGCTTTTCAGCATAATGTGCTTGTAAAAAATCGATAATTTCGTAGACTTTTAGCTGCTTCTCACTGCTCTCAGGGGCAATGGGCTCACGGCTTATTTCCTGTATTCTGTTCATTTCAATAAATAGTTGGATGAGTAGCGTCTGAAGATAGGGGATTTGCTGTGTCCGTGGTTCTGTTTGTTCTTTTAGCATGCTGAAAAGTAGATATTCAATGGCCCCCTGTTCATGTACTCCGGGCCGCAAAAGCAAGCTTTGTGTAGCCATAAATGGAAAATGCAGCTCGAAGTGCGCCAATGTCTTTTGCAGAAAGCTTTCCTCAAAGTTAATTAAGATCCGTTCATGGCTTGCAGAGCCTTTAGACGTGGTACGATGGAGCTCGTTCTTGTTAATAAAAATCAGATCACCTTTACGCAAGGTGTAGATCAGGTTATTAATGTAATAACTGCGTTCCCCGGCGAGTAAATAATAGATTTCATAAGTATCGTGATAATGGTCGGAATCCATGCTGAATGGAACGGCTCTTTTTATTTGCTCAATCATAAAAGGAGGCTGAGGCTCCTGTTCCATGCTAAATCTGCTCCTTTCTGATAATGAGGATAATATATGCAAAGTTTTTATTGTTTCTGCTAATAATTGCTTAGATTCAGATGTATTTTATACTATACACTATAAGAAGAAAACGCTTTTAAATCAATAAGTGATGGAGTGATCCTGATGTCCAACAAGAAATATGCTTTCGTAGGAACTGGCGGCCGAGCGGAGTTTTTTTATGGTGAGATCACCACGAATTATCGTGAAACCTCTGAAATTGTAGGCTTTTGCGATGTGAATGGAGCAAGAATGGATTATGCGAACCGTTTGCTGGAGGAAAAATATAAATATCAAGCGGTTCCTACCTATAAAGCTCATGAGTTTGACCGTATGATTGAGGAAACCAAACCTGACACGGTTATTGTCACGAGTATTGACCGCACGCATCATCGTTACATTATCCGGGCGATGGAGCTTGGCTGCGATGTTATTTCGGAGAAACCGATGACAGTGGATGAAGAGAAATGTCAGGAAATTCTTGAAGCGATTGAGCGGACTGGGAAAAAGCTGCGTGTGACCTTCAATTACCGCTATGCACCACACAACACCAAAATCCGTGAACTTATTATGGACGGCGCGATTGGAGAAGTGCTTTCCGTCAACTTCGAGTGGCTGCTGAATACGCAGCATGGGGCGGATTACTTCCGCAGATGGCATCGTGATAAACGGAACAGCGGTGGTCTGTTGGTTCATAAATCCACACATCATTTCGATTTGATGAATTTCTGGCTGGGTTCGCGCCCGGATACGGTTTATGCGATGGGTGATCTAAGATTTTATGGCAGAGAAAACGCGGAGAAGCGCGGGGTGACTGAGTTTTATCAGCGTGCTCATGGTAGCAGTGCGGCGGAAAATGATCCGTTTGCCCTGCATCTTAAAGATAATGAGCAGTTAAAGCAGATGTATCTGGATACGGAGCATGAGGATGGTTACCTGCGAGACCAAAGTGTGTTCGGTGATAATATCAGTATTGAGGATACGATGGCGGTTATGGTCAAATACAAAAATAAGACGATTATGAATTATTCACTTAATGCTTATCTGCCTTGGGAGGGCTTCATTGTAGTATTTAATGGAACGAAGGGGCGGATGGAAGTAAAGGTCGTCGAACAGTCTTATGTAAATGCCGGAGGAAACAAGGAAGATGAAGGGGCGTTAAAAGACAAGCGGATCACGGTCTTCCCTCATTTCGCAGCGCCTTATGAAGTGGAGATAGAAGAAGGAGTTGGGGGGCACGGGGGCGGAGATCCTGTGATGCTGCGTGATATTTTTGAACGTCCGCTAGAGGATCGCTTTAATCGTGCGGCTTCCCATGTGGACGGGGCGTTGTCTATTATGACCGGGATTGCGGCAAATCGTTCAATAGCTACTGGACTTCCAGTTAAGGTAGATCAGTTAATAAAATTGTAGGAGCCCGTTTATGAACAAGCGGCTTGGGGTTCGGAGGGTGCGTTTCTCCAGAATCCCGGAGGGCCCTCCGCGCTGTCCGCACGTTAAGTCAACTTCTACTTTTAGATTAAGCTAAAAAAAGTAAAATACAAGGCTGTCTCTTAGTCATCTACGATGACTAAGAGACAGCCTTGTTTATTTTAGCTAAAGCAATTATTGTTTGACGACGTTAAAGCCATCTTTTTGCAATTGGGTCACGATACCATCGTCACCGAGCATATGCAGCGCGCCAACGACGACAAGGTAAGTCGCTTTTTTATCACTATTCAAATATTCTTTTACATGCTTCACCATGTTGACGTTACGATCCGAAACCAGGCCCTTATAATACTCTGGCTCTTGCGCGACCGCTTTTGTCATCGCTACGAGCGACTGCTCATCACCTTGCATCCACATTTGGGATAGTGCATCCAGTGAAGCTGCTGCGGAAGTATTGTCCGTTTGATTGAGGCTGCCGAGTGTGTCGACAAGAAGCTTTTCTTGCAATCCATCTGAGAACTGGTCGAACATATTCAGCTGCAATTGTGTGTTTTCCAGCTCAATAATAGGTTTGTTCAGCTTGCCTGCTTTTTGTAAAAAATATAAATCAATGCCGGTATCCGCCGTATAACTTGTAACTTGCATCTGTAGACTTGAGACACCTTGGGTAACGACCCACGGTTTGAAGGAATCGAATGCATTTTCCGCCAGACCATTTGCTTTTAGCAGTTGAGTCACTTTGTTATAGGTATCTGCGGATACATGATCCTTGAGCTTGGTTCCATCTGTATAGGAGCCTTTTTCCAAAATAAACTTTTGGATCTCAGCTTGATCAATCTTAGAGATATCTACTTCGACACCTAAATATTGCGAGGCTTCAAAAGCAGCTTCAATCTCCGGACGCAGCGGGTACATTCTGTCGTTAGCCACATGGATAGAACCAAGCAGATAAACGGTGTTGCCTTTGTTCTCCACTTTCCATAAGAATCCGGTGCTTCCTGCAGCTTGAGTATTGGCCACAAAAGTGATGGTGCGCAGCGCTGGACTCCACTCCACTTTATAGCCGATCGTTTCTCCTATAAAGCGGACAGGAACATAGGTGACATTGTTGATGGTCTTAGGAGCCACCTCTAGTTTTTTCTTCTCCCCATTTACCGTTGCAGTTGTGCTGCCAATGGTCAGTGAGAGGGCCAGTCCATTTTTGGTCCCTGTTACGGTTTGGGTTTTTTTATTCCAATTAATATTTACATTAAGCTTCTCTAGCAGAGGACGCATAGGAACTAGGGTCGTTCCTTTTTCTACAACAGGGTTAGAATCGCCTAACTTTATTTCGGTTCCATCAATCCATACACCGACAGGCTTTTCAGCAGCATGCGCAGTGGTAAAGACAGACATAACCATGAAAATGGATAAAAATAATGCACCTAGCTTTTTCATTAATAGGACACTCCGTTTCTAAAAAAGAATGAAAGATGTAAGTCACTCTCTGATTTTAACGTATTTTCCCATAAACAGTTATACCTTTTGTTACTATATTGATTTGATGCCTATGATTGGAAAGTAAACTTACAGTACTTCACGTCATTCAGAAGTCAAAATAATGCACATCAAAGCAAAAATCGCCCCTATTAGATCCTGTTCACTCTCCTTATCATGAAACGTAAGAAACGAAGAGCCTGAAGGGAGCAAGGAACTTATGTGGAGCAGTGCGATTGAAGATGCGATAGAGAAGGTACGTAAGAACATAGACCGGTTCGGGGGCAGTTTCCCTCATGTCAGCAGGAATGGAACTTATCAGCTCAATAACAACGACGACTGGACTAACGGATTTTGGAGCGGCATGTTGTGGTTGTGTTATGAATATACGCGGGATGACAGCTTCCGTATTGCGGCATCCCATACCGTAGAAGATTTCCGCCGCCGTTTCGCGGCAAAGACGGTGCTTGATCATCACGATATCGGCTTCCTGTATTCGTTATCCTCTAAAGCCCAGTGGATTATAGATAAAGACGAATCTGCGCGTCAACTGACATTGCAGGCGGCAGACCTGCTGCTGAAGCGCTGGCGCACAGCTGGCGGTTATATTCAGGCTTGGGGACCAGAGGGGGACGCACAGGAAGGCGGGCGCATCATTATTGATTGTCTGTTAAATCTTCCCCTTTTGTATTGGGCCGAACAACAGACCGGTGATTCCGTATACCGGGAGGTGGCGGTCATGCAGGCGGAGAAAACGAGACGGTATCTGGTACGGGGAGATGACAGCTCTTACCATACGTTTTTCTTCGACCCGAAGACCGGAGAGCCGATTGGCGGCGCTACACACCAGGGTTATACTAACGGATCGACCTGGACGCGCGGGCAGGCTTGGGGCGTTTACGGTTTTGCGTTATCATACCGCTATACCAAAGATCCGTTGTTTTTGGAAACGTCCAAGCGGATGGCCCGCTATTTTCTGGAGCATTTGCCGCAGGATCATGTCGCTTACTGGGATTTTAATGCTCCGGTATCTCCGGATACTTACCGGGATAGCTCGGCCTCAGCAATAGTAGCAGCTGGACTACAGGAACTGCTGGAGCTAATGGATGGGGAGGATTCTGAGCGGGCTTATTTTCAGCAGGGATTAGTGCAGTCGATGACTTCGCTTGTGCAGAACTATTCCACGCTCGGCGAAGTGGCGGAGGGGCTGCTGAAGCATGGTTCTTACCATGTGCGCGGCGATCTGTCTCCAGATGACTTCATGATCTGGGGAGATTATTTCTATCTCGAAGCATTGATGCGGCTGCAAAATGGCAACAAGGGGTACTGGTATGAACGCTGATGTCAGACAAATCTCCCCCTATGCCGTCTTTGCGCTGCTCGATCTTGAGTTGCCCGCTTTAGCTCTAGTGAAGAATGCGCTTAGCCAAGCTCGGCAGGACGATGCGCTGACTGAATTGCATCGGTATTTGACCCGCCGGACCACGCCGGGCTGGCGGATAGAGGATAACCGGAAGCAGCAGCTTATTGACTATGTGCAGCGCTATTGTGCAGACGAGCTGGAAGCTGTAATGAAGACAGCGGATGAAGTTGTGGAGCAGACGTTTCTCTTTCGTTTTCCCTGGGATATGGAGCGCAGCCGCATTCCGGTTACCTTTGAGGAAGAAATTGACTGGCGTCATGTTCCAGACAAGGATGTAGAATGGGCTTATATGCTGAATCGCCACCGCTACTGGGTGGCATTAGGACAAGCGTATACGATAACAGGTAAAGAGGATTATGCGAGAGCAGTTTGCTGCCAGCTTGAAGATTGGATAGACCGTAACCCCGTTCCAGACAAGCCTACGAATGATACGCTGACATGGCGCACAATTGAAACGGGCCTTCGCTGTGCTAACTGGATCAAAGCGTTGTCCTATATACAGGATAGTCCACTGCTCACACCGGCGCTGCTGGCCAAAGTGATGATATCTCTGCATGAACACGGCCAATATTTAGCTTTATCGTTTACGGGCTGGAAGAAGATCAGCAACTGGGGGGTGCTGGAGACTTGTGGTTTGTTCCAAACTGCGCTCTACTTCCCTGAGTTCACTAGCGCCAAAAACTGGCGACAACTCAGTAAGGAGAGACTGGGAGAGACAGCTCGAATTCAGATTATGGCGGACGGCATCCACTGGGAGCAATCGGCCACCTATCACCATGAGGTTTTGGTATGTTTTCTCGACTGCATCCGTTTAGCCCGATTGAATGGAGTGGAGCTTCAGGATGAGTTTCAGCAAAAGGTTCAGCAAATGGCTGCCGCTTCATTATATTGGGCCAAGCCGAATCACCAGCAGCCGATGCTTGGCGATAGTGATGACAGCGATATCCGTTCGCTTTTGACTTATGCGGGCTGGTTATTTCAGGATGCTGTACTCCGCTTTGGCGGATACGATCAAATGGATTATGACAATGCCTGGTTGTTTGGGATAAATGGAGTTGAGGGCTACGAGCGGCTGAATGCGGAGCTACCGCCAAACTTGCCACGCTCCTATGCACATTCCGGTCATTATGTGATGCGAACGGGCTGGGACGAGCAGGATTTGTACCTATATTTTCACTGCGGACCGCTTGGGGGTGGACATGGGCACGCGGATCTGCTACATTTCGATCTGTATGCTTATGGGCGGGATTTGCTTACCGATCTTGGCAGATACAACTATAGTGATCATACACCACTTAGAAAAGCGTTAAAAGAAAGCGCTGCCCATAATACGACCACTGTCGACGGAATTGGATTTACCGAAGTCACGGATACATGGTCCTTCTCTCAGATTGCGAAGCCAACGGGCTGCCAATGGATCAGCCATCCGGACTTTGATTATGTAGAGGGCAGCCATGACGGCTACCGTCATTGGGATGATCCGGTCTACCCGTTAAGGCGGATCCTATTTATTAAGCCTTTTTACTGGTTTCTGGTGGACAGCTTCAGTTCCCGGCAGGAGCATACATTTTCCCAGCATTTTCATTTTGCACCCGGAACGGTTCAGATGGAAGATGGAACGCTAATATGCCGTACAAAAAATGAGCGGGAAGCCAATCTTTGTATCCTTCCTGTTCATGTTGATGGTCTTCAGTGCAGGGTTGATGATGGGGTAATCTCCCGCGAATATAATCTGCTGGAACCCAATCAGTATGCTGTGTACTCCCGAAAGGGGAAAGGAACGGTCTCGATCATGCAGGTGCTGTACCCGCAGTCTGCGGGTGAGTTGTTCTGTCCGCTGGTCGAACAGGTGCCGATTTACCGCCATACGGGTGATCCGGTGGCTGCTGCACAGGCGGAGGCGTGCCGCATTAGCTTCTCTGAAAGGAATGAGGAGCATATTATCGTGATCAGCCACGAGATTCCATCCAGTCATTTAGATTCCTATGTAGTGGAAGGCGTACAAATTTTTGGAGAAGTAGTGCTTATTGTTTCTGCAGACGGTCAAAAGAAGGTCACGGTAATCAGATAATGTATGAATACTGGACAACGGGCTGATAGAATAAAAGAAAAGAGCATGAGAGAGGCGCGGAGAAAACATGTTCAAATTCACTTACTATAGACGTATCCAGGTTTCATTTCTTTTGCTGATTTTTATCCCTCTGATTGCAGTATCGATCATTTCCTTCGTGCTCATCCGGGATACGATGGTAGAGAAGCTGCAGCTCAGCAACGATAACTTCCTGAACGTTATGATTGACGAATTAAACAAAACTATTGATGATGTGACGTTCGCTTCCCATTTTATTGTAAACGATACCAATTTCCGCGCTAATCTGAAGTCATTTGCGGATACTGAGCGGCTAAATAGCTATCAGGATTACGTACATTTTACGCAAATTCAAGATGTGTTTTCGCTCATCAACTCTAAGCCGTTGAATAATAATATCCGCATGTATTTGGTCAACCGGAAACACTTTGTGATCTCCTCTGGGACTGAGAATTTATCCGTGATCAATGCCAACCTGGACAAGCTGATGAGCCGTGTCAATATTCACGAACCGGAGACCTTGCAATGGCTTGGGATGGCTGACAGCGGTTCTGGTAAAAGCAGCAGCTATTATATTGCCAGAGTTATCTATGACAGCCGGGAGAAACGGCAGGTGTCCGTGCTGCTTATCTCAATTCCTGAATCCTATTTCAATAAATTGCTCGGACCCGTCGAATTTGGCAAGGTTGCGTTATTTGATTCTGGAGGAGGCTTGATTGCTGGGAACTCAGAGCTGGCTCCAGAAGGCAAGGAAGCAAGAGGAAGCGTTCGTACGGCCAGAGCTATCGACAAATCTAATTGGCAGCTGATCTATGAAGCTTCGGAGAAAGAATGGTCGGGTCAGATCTCGCGGACGTTTTATAGTGGCATTGGCTTGGTACTCCTCTTATTTATTGTCTTTTCGGCTACCTCCATGCTGATTGCCAAAAGATTGCATAGTCCGATCATGAAGCTGCAGCGCGTTGTGCGCCAGTTCGGGATGGGGAATCTTGATGTCAGGCTGGAGGTCAAGGGCAAGGATGAAATCGCTGAGCTGGGGCAGACGTTGAATACTATGCTGGACCAGCTGCAAGGTCTGATTCACGACATCGAGCAGGAGCAGGAACAGAAGAGGGTGATGGAGCTGGAGGCGCTGTTTATGCAGATTCGCCCCCACTTTTTGATCAACACGTTGAATTCGATTAAATGTAGCCTTATTTTGGCCAAAGATAAGCTGCATAGCGGGATCATCGATTCATTAATGAGTCTGCTCCGGGCCTATTTGAAGGTCAATGAACCGGCCACCTTGCGGGAAGAATGCAAACTGCTTGGCCATTATATCGATATTATGAAGATCCGTAATGAAATCCCTCTTGAACTGGAGGTCGATCTGGAAAAGGATACAGAGAAGCTCATCGTCCCTAAGCTGATTTTGCAGCCCCTTGTAGAAAATGCAATCGTCCACGGATTGGTTGACCACCCGGCACCGCGTATTGTCGTTCGCTCGCGAACGGTCCCTGATGGGATCATGATTGAAGTTGAAGATAATGGCTGCGGTGCAGGGGTTGAAGTTCTGGCGGGACTGAACCGCAGGTTACTGTATAAGGACGATGAACAGGATGAAGCTTATCAAAGGGTCGGGTTAATGAACGTAGTTCAAAGGCTGAGGCTGACCTATGGGCAGGATACCCGCTTGTCGCTGCATAATCTGCCGCAGGGTGGGGTGTCCGTTTCTCTGTATTTGCCGCAAGGCAATCATCAGGTTAATCTGTCAGAGAGAGAGGGATATTGATGTATAAAGTGATGCTCATAGACGATGATGTTCCTATGCTCAAAGTGCTTCAGCAGATGATTGACTGGGAGGCACATAGCTTGCAGATTGTCGGCAGCACCTATTCCAGTGCCAAGGCGTTATTAATGTTTGAGGAAGTGCAGCCTGACATTGTGATCACGGATATTGGTTTGCCGCAAAAGAACGGGATTGAGCTAGCCGATTGTTTCACCCGCATGAAGCCGGAGGTCAGAATTATTTTCCTGACCTGTCATGAGGATTTCCATTATGCTCAGCAGGCGGTAAAGCTGAAAGTAGATGATTATTTAATCAAGGACCAGCTTACAGAAGAGCAACTGGAGAAAAGCCTTGCCAAGTCCGTACACTTGCTTAAGTCGAAGATTGGCTTGATCAGCCATGGGGAGACAGGCTACAACAGCCAGCTCTTCCGGCAGAACCTGCTGCAAAGGGTGATTGGCGGTGCTCCGCCTGAAACCACACTGGCTTATGCGGCGCAAATCGGCATATCCTGGACGTATCCGTGGTTTATGCTGGGCACGGTTAGTATTCATTTTTCCAGTTTCGACAAGCGATACAAGCAGAGTGAGTATCCACTTATTTTATATGCTATTTACAATATAGCCTTGGAACTGTCCGAAACATGTGAAGGGATTACGCCTTTCTTGGAGCAAAAGAATATTGTGATTTTATATAATTACCGTGTGAATCTGGCGCAGAATGCCAGTCTTCATTTTCACGATTATTTACAGCGGCTGTGTTCCGAATGCTCCCATCTCCTAAAGATTCAACCGGGCATTATTGCCGTCACAGAGAAAATGGAGCTACAGGCGATCGGCCAGATCCATCGGCAGATTGTTCAGGACAAATGCGAGTTCTATGCAAGTGCGGATTACACGGTTCTGGATACTCTGCAAATCGCTTCTCCACGTTTCCAGCCTGCTCCCCAAGGATTTCTGGACAGCTATATCCCGCAGATGGAACGGGCCGTGATTAAAAAAGACCTTGAAGCCATCCGTAGCACTCTACAGGAAATCGCTAGGACTGCAAAAGCAATGTCTATTCATCCTGGCGATTTCGCCCGGGATTTATCCTTTATGCTCCGCGGCATCGAATTAATGTTTACGAGCCTGATGTTCGATGAGGATCTGTTCGTCTATCTCGTGCAGACCCGTACACTTGAAGATACGATGGAACTGGTGGAAAGAAAGCTTGTACAGATTACAGGCAGCAAGCAGCAGGTGACAGGAGCTTCTCCGCAGGAGCCCAAGCTGCAGCTTATCCAGCAGTATATCGACCAGCATCTTGGCGATAATATCACCTCAATTGATATGGCACGTTATCTGTTTCTGGATCCAAGCTATTTTTCGCGTTATTTCAAGCGCATGACTGGCCTGACCTTTACGGACTATGTACATCAGCACAAGATGAAGGTCGCTACCAAAATGCTGAAAATCTCCAGCCAGAACCTGGAGTCGCTGGCCGTCGGCCTGGGATATTCGGACAGAACCTATTTTTCAAAAGTGTTCAAAAAATATGTAGGAACTACGCCAAGCGAATATAAATCCAAACATTCGGTACGCTGAGAAGCACAATTGTCAACGATATGAACAGACCCGCCGCCCCTCTAGGGCGGTTTTTTGTTGTCGGCGGACAAAGGTCAAAATCTTGCACATTCCGGGTCATAATCACTCCTTCTTGCGGAAGGCGGATGTATTACTATAATGACAAATCAAATTGTCGAGGTGATACAACGTGGAGGCTGCAAAACAACCTGTGCCAAAAATTCTGCAAGAGAAGCGGAAATTCTGGACTCCGCAACGGAAAGAGGCTTTAACCGGGTGGCTGTTTTTGGCACCGGAAATTGTCGGGATGCTTTTTCTTAATGTATTTGCGCTTGGATTCTCACTTTATTTGAGCTTCTCGAAATGGGATCTATTGTCGGGAGTCAAAGGAATCGAGTTCATCGGATTGGATAACTATATCAAAATGTTCCATGATCCGAGTATCATTCAAGCTTTGAAGAACAATGCTTTTTATATGATTATGACCGTGCCGATACCGATTGCGATTGCGCTGGTGCTCGCGGCATTGATTCAAAACAGTGTGTTCCTCAAAAATTATTTTAAAGTGGCTTTCTTTATTCCTTATATTTCTTCAATTATTGCGATAGCTGCCGTATGGAGTGCATTGTTCCATCCGTCTCTTGGACCGATCAATCAGTTGCTGATGGAGTTTGGAATTTCCAGCCCTCCGAAATGGCTAGTTGATCCAAAGACCTCACTGTTATCCATTGCCATTATCAGTTCTTGGGCAAGTCTTGGCTACACCATTATTATCTATATGGCTGGCTTGACGAATATTTCCGATGAAATCTACGAAGCCGCCGAAATAGATGGCGCCAGCGCGCTGAAAAAATTCTTTGCCATCACAGTTCCGATGCTGCGTCCGACCACATTTTTCCTGCTTATTACCATGCTAATTGGCTCGTTTAAGGTGTTCGACATCATCGCCTTTTTGACCGAAGGCGGTCCGAATAATTCTTCTACCGTGCTTGTGTTCAGGATCTATGAGGAAGGGTTCAAATACTACAACATGGGCTACGCTTCTGCAATTTCCTGGCTGCTATTCGCTGTTATCGGCTTGATTACCGCGGCCACGTGGAAAATGAGAAATGAAGAATAAAGGGGGGAGATTAACATGCAACTGATTAGAAAAAATATGTCCAGAGTGATCACTACCTGCATCATGGGGGCTTTGTCCATTGTGTTTCTTATTCCGCTGATCTGGATGATTTCCGCAGCCTTCAAGTATGAAAAAGATGTAATGCGCTTCCCGATCCAATGGATTCCCGAGAAGATCAATGTAGCGTATAATTTCAAGATGGTTTGGATGGGACGGGTACCTTTCTCCCATTTCTATTTAAACTCCTTTAAAGTTGCGATTATTACAACCTGCATCACACTGATCATCTCATCTATGTCGGCGTACGCCTTGACCAAAATCAAGTTTAAAGGACGGAATATGGTCTTTCTGGCGCTGCTGTCGTTCATGATTATTCCTGACCAGGCCACGCTGATTCCGCGTTTTCTGCTGATTCGTTGGTTCGGCCTCTATGATACTCATGCTGCTATCGTATTAATGAGTATGTTCTCCATCTACTTCACGTTCTTACTGCGGCAATTTATGATTGGTATCAGCGACGAATATATTGAAGCGGCACGAATTGATGGTGCAGGCCATTTGCGGATATTCTGGTCTATCATTGTTCCGCTCTGCAAGCCGGTGCTCGCTACCGTGGCGATCATCAAATTTATCTGGACCTGGAATGACTACCAGAATCCGCTGATCTTCTTGCTAAACAAGAATCTGTACACTATCCCACTCGGTATGACACTGTTCCGGGACGATTATTCGAACAACTATGCGATTATGATGACGGCAGCCGTTTCGGCGATCATCCCATTGGTCATCGTGTTCATTGCCCTGCAAAAGCAAGTCATTAACGGAATCTCCTTGGGGGGCGTAAAGGGCTGACTTGCGGGTATGCAAAAGAGGGTAAAAGTCAAAAATGTGATCCTACTACAGCAAAATTGTGCACTTGGCTTGTACAGCGGGTGCCTATAATAAGAAATGAACAAGGCACTATACTTAAATTTCAGTGCGGGGGGAAGTAAAATGAAAACAAAGGGCAAAAAAAGATTATCCGTTGTACTAGGCTCCATGCTGGCGGTTTCCTTAACGTTAAGCGCCTGTGGAAATTCCGGAAATTCAGAGAAGAATGGCGGTGCTGAAGCCAGTACGAATGCCGGGAACACCAAGGTGGACAAGCAAGTCGCCATCAAATATTACAACTGGGACAATGAAGCCCAATCAGCAGGCACGGATGCCATGCTGCAGGAATTTATGGATCAGAACCCAAATATCAAGGTAGAGCATGTGACACTCGTTCCCGGTGATTCTGTGGAGATGCTGAAGAAACTCGACTTCCTGATTTCATCCGGCGAAGCGATTGACGTTGTTCAGGTACCAAGCCTTGGAGGCGTACTTGAACGGGCGACCCGGGGAGCACTTGCCCCGCTGAATGAATTCTATGAGAAGGATAACCTCGTTCCTGAGGATGAATATTATGTGAATGCTAAGGTAGACAACAACTATTATGGGATGCAATATACCAAGAGCAGCAACTATGTAATGCTGAACAAAGATGCACTGGATGAAGCTGGTCTGCCTGTACCTACTTTTGGCTGGACATGGGATGACTACCGCGACTATGCCAAAAAACTGACCAAAGGTGAAGGCGTAGACAAACGTTACGGCACATACTTCCACACCTGGGAGTTGTATATGAACGCTCCGGCCCAAACGATGATGAAAGATCCATTCGTGTATGATGACGGGACGACCATTTTCGCGGATCCAACCTATAAATACTTCTTCCAGCTGCGCAAAGATATGGAGTCTGCTGATAAATCTGCGAAAACTTATGCAGACGCTTTAGCGGCTAAGCTCAATTACCGCACGGAATTCTTTAATGAAGAAGCCGCTATGATTCTGGCTGGTAACTGGACGATTGCTGATCCGGGCAATACTGAGCAGTATCCGCATGATTTCAAGACAGCTTTTGCTCCGGTACCGGTGCCTCCGGCAGGATCGGAACCAAAAGAATACGAGGGCAAATACTTCACCAGCGGCAATATGCTGGCGATGGGCGCAACTTCGAAGAACAAAGAGGCGTCTTTCCAACTGATGAGATTTATGTCAACGGCTGTTAGTGATAACAGACTGGAATTCTCCGGTTATAAAAAAGCGGATAATGAAGCCTTGCTGACCAAACTGGTAGCTGGCAAAGAGGATATGTATGATATGGATTCACTCAAATATACACTCTTTGACAGTGCAATTCAGTTCCTTGATGGCGCGCAGGTGATGACGACGGCAACGTCCGAATTGACCAAAATAATCGATGACGGCTTCAGCAGATTTATGCTTGGAAATGAATCGATTGATAAGGTGCAGCAATGGATGGTTGATGAAGCAACAAAAATTATCAACGAAAAAGGTGTTATAAAATAAATAGGGAATAAGCAAGTATCACAAGTTGTGGACGGGGCTTTGGAAGGTCATCAACTGGCTTTCCAAAGCCTTATTTATATATTGGGCCTACACAAACATATGGGAGAGTGTAGAAATGATGGAAAGCCGATTTTCACAGAACAAGCCGGAAGAGCAACTGGCGCTGCCTTCTAGGGAACAGCTGGAGTGGCAGGACCTGGAGCTGGGGATGTTTTGCCATTTTGGCATCAATACGTTTTGCGATCAGGAGTGGGGAGAAGGCAATGATTCACCTGCGGTCTTCAATCCGCTTCATTTGGATGCCCACCAATGGGTTAGTACAGCCAAAGAAGCTGGATTCCGTTATTTTATACTGACAGCTAAACATCATGATGGCTTCTGCTTGTGGCCGACTGCGACAAGTACTTATTCTGTGGCTTCTAGCCCATGGAAAGAAGGGCGCGGCGATGTCGTCAAGGAATGCGCGGAGGCTTGCCGTGAACTTGGAGTTGGCTTCGGCATTTATTTGTCTCCGTGGGACAGACATGAGCCCTGTTATGCAGATCCGCAAGCGTACGATGATTTCTATGCCATACAATTACAAGAGTTGCTTACGGGCTATGGTCCGCTTACGGAAATTTGGTTCGACGGCGCAGGGTCGGAGGGCCGCAATTACGATTGGCAGCGGATTATGGATCTGATCAAGCGCCACCAGCCAGGCGCCATGGTGTTTAATATGGGGGCACCAACGATCCGCTGGGTTGGCAATGAGGATGGCGTTGCTCCTTATCCATGCTGGAACACTGCAAATTCTGCGCGGGGTAGCATGTTCAGTGAAGCTTCATTGAACTGGCTTCCCGGAACGCCGAGCTGGGTGCCTGCGGAATGCGATGTGCCCATCCGTAAAGACCGCTGGTTCTGGCATCCTGAGGAGGAGCATCTGCTGCTGTCTCTGGAGCAGCTAATGGATATTTATTATCGTTCGGTTGGACATGGGGCAACTTTGCTGCTCAATGTAGCCCCTGACAACCGCGGGCTGTTTCCGGAGGCTGATGTGCAGCGGCTGCTGGAATTCGGCAAGGAGATAAGACGCAGATTTGACAAGGCTCTGGCGGTAACAGCAGGTACTGGAGATATTGTTGAACTGGAATTGCCAGCAGCTACTGTGATTGATCATGCCGAGATTATGGAGGATATCGCTTACGGCGAAAGAGTAGAAGGATATATGCTGGAAGCGTACAGCAACGGGGCGTGGCTGGAGTTGAAGCGTGGCAGTTCGATTGGCCATAAGAAAATCGACGCCTTCCCTCCGGTTGTCGCAGAGAAAATCCGCTTACGGGTGTCAGAAGCTGCCGCAAGCCCCAAGATTAGACGGCTTGCCGTCTACCACTGCGGGGAATCGTTAGAATAAATATTAATAAAGGAGGTTGTCGATAATGAGCCTGCTCACCTGGAACGACGGACACTATTTGCTGGACGGACAGCCTTATCGTATCGTATCAGGAGCCATTCATTATTTTCGGGTTGTGCCTGAATATTGGAAAGACCGGCTGCTGAAATTGAAAGCCTGCGGATTCAATACCGTGGAGACCTACATCGCCTGGAATATACATGAACCTAAAGAAGGGCAGTTCGTATTTGATGGCATGGCCGATGTGGTATCTTTTATCGAACTGGCTGGGGAGCTTGGGCTTCATGTTATTGTCAGACCGAGTCCATTCATCTGTGCAGAGTGGGAGTTCGGAGGCCTGCCGGGCTGGTTGCTAGCTTACGGGGAACTCCAGCTTCGCTGCTGTGACCCTCTTTATTTAAGCAAGGTAGACCGTTATTACGATGAGCTAATTCCTCTGCTGGTTCCGCTGCTCTCCACACATGGCGGACCAATTCTGGCCGTTCAGGTAGAAAATGAATATGGCAGCTATGGTAATGACAGTGGCTACCTGGGCTATATGCGTGATGGACTGGTCAGCAGAGGGATCGATGTGCTGCTCTTTACTTCCGACGGGCCAACCGATGAGATGTTGCTCGGCGGAACACTGGAGGATGTGCATGCGACAGTCAATTTCGGCTCCAGTACAGAGGAATCCTTCCGCAAATATCGGGAATACCGCTCTGAAGAGCCGCTTATGGTGATGGAATACTGGAACGGCTGGTTTGATCACTGGATGGAGGATCATCATGTACGCGATGCCGGGGATGTAGCAGGTGTTCTGGATGAGATTCTGACACAGGGCTCCTCATTTAATATGTACATGTTCCATGGTGGAACCAATTTTGGTTTCTATAATGGTGCGAATCATATCGTCACCTACGAGCCAACGACTACAAGCTATGACTATGATGCCCCGCTCACGGAATGGGGAGATACGACGGCGAAATTTGAAGCTGTCCGGTCGGTACTCAGCAACCATGGATTTGCCCCGACTTGTCCACTCCCTGAGCCGATTCCGAAGATTTCTTACGGGAAAGTCGCTTTGACGGAAAGAGCGGAACTATTCACAGCTTCCAATCTGGAGAAGTTATCAGAGACGGTGAACAGCGTGTGTGTACAGCCGATGGAGAAGCTCGGACAATCCTATGGTTTTATATTGTACAGCACTTATGTGAAAGGGCCGCGCTCTAGACAGAAACTCTACATCGAGGGCGTGCGCGATCGGGCGCAGGTCTTCCTGGATGGACAGGTGCTTGGGGTGATTGAGCGCTGGAATCCGCTGCCACTGGAACTTTCCATCCCCGCTGGGGGAGCGCAGCTGGATATCCTCGTCGAGAACATGGGACGAATCAATTACGGGCCGCTCATTCGCGATCCGAAAGGGATTCTGGACGGGGTTCGGATTGATAACCAGCTGCAATATAACTGGACGATTCGTACTTTGCCGTTGGAACAGGAACAGCTGGATTCACTAGCGTACAAGAAGCACCCGGTGGAGAAGCAGCAAACTGCGACCCTTTCGGGTCTGCCCGGATTCTACCGGGGGAGCTTCGAGGCGGAGGAGATTGGCGATACCTTTCTACGATTCGATGGATGGAATAAAGGGGTCGCCTGGATCAATGGTTTTAATCTGGGCCGCTACTGGAACGCAGGGCCGCAACGCGCCCTATATATCCCGGGCCCATTGCTGCGCAAGGGGCGCAATGAACTTGTTCTTTTGGAGCTGCATGGCCGTGCGGAGACTTGCGAGATTGAGCTTGTGAACCTTCCTGATCTGGGAAGAACTTCGGCCGTCGATGACGCCGTGTTGAATTTTGTGCAGGATGATAACTTGTAGATTCGCAGCTAGGGCTTTTGGGCGGTTCGTTAGAACCCTTCCAGAGCCTTTTTGACGTCTATAAAAATCTCCGGGGCACGTTTCATTTCACCTTAGTTTGTGAATAATGGAGGATTGAATAGGAAGGGAGCATTAGAGATGCAGGTGTATATGGACATTGTGCTTCGGGCCTTTGTTGCTATGATCATGCTTTTGCTGATCGCCAAAATATTGGGAAAACAAACGTTATCTAACTTGACCTTCCACGATTTCGTGACGGGTATTATATTGGGCTCAATAGCCGCGAACCTGGCGTTTAATAAACAGTTGCATTCTTCCTACATGATCCTGGCGCTTATAGTCGTTACCGTTACATCTTTTTTACTATCTGTCATCGCTTTAAAAAGTCGTAAAATGAGAAGCTGGATTTCAGGTTCACCCACTGTACTTATTGAGGATGGGAAAATTCTTGAGCAAAATATGAAAAAGGTAAGGTATTCGTTGGACTCTTTGGATCAGGCATTGAGAGAGAAGGAAATTTTTAATCTAGAGGTAGTAGAATACGCTGTGCTGGAAGATAACGGAATGGTATCTGTATTAAAGAAACAAGAGTACCAATATGTTACCCGAAAAGATCTAAAGCTGTTGTCCGTTCCTCAGAGCTTTCCCGTTGAATTGATTATGGATGGAATAATGCTCGCAGATAATCTTAAGGATAATGGCCTGACCCAAGAGTGGCTGGAGAACGAGTTAAGACGTAAGGGAAAACAAATTTCTGATGTGTTTTACGGGGTAAGAGGAACGCAGCAGCAGCTCATTTTTGACTATTATGAAGACGGGATAAAGAAACCTATTGATAAAGAATAGCTTTTATTCATATTGGAGATTGACGGATGCCTAAGCAGCGTCTTATAATGTTTATATAATTATTAATTAGTTAATAAAAATATAAACGTTGAGAGGCGGTATTTAACCATGGCAGAACGTGCGATCCTTAATACTGACATTCGCAAAGGGACGATTAACAGAAATATTTACGGACATTTTTCTGAGCATCTAGGCCGTTGTATTTATGAAGGGATTTGGGTTGGAGAAGATTCAACTATTCCTAACACCAACGGCATTCGTAATGATGTCGTGAAAGCGCTTAAGGAAATTAAAATTCCTGTACTTCGCTGGCCAGGCGGCTGTTTCGCGGATGAATATCACTGGAAAGATGGTATCGGAGCCCGTGAAGGTCGTAAACGTATGATCAACACTCACTGGGGCGGAACGGTTGAGAACAACCATTTTGGTACACATGAATTCATGGAATTATGTGAGATGCTGGAATGTGAGCCTTACATTAACGGTAATGTGGGCAGTGGTACCGTTCAAGAGATGTCCGAATGGGTGGAGTATTTAACCTTTGAAGGCGTATCTCCAATGTCCGAGCTTCGCCAGCAGAATGGCCATCAAGAGCCTTGGGCTGTGACTTATTTTGGCGTGGGGAATGAGAACTGGGGCTGCGGCGGGAATATGCGTCCAGAATATTATGCAGATCTTTATCGCCAATATCAGACGTATGTACGTAATTACGGGGACAATCGTATTCACCGGATTGCTTGTGGTCCTAACGTGGATGATTATCACTGGATGGAGGTTCTGATGCGTGAGGCAACACGCTTTATGGACTCGATTACCCTGCATTATTATACAATCCCTGGTCCAGCATGGGAGAATAAAGGTGCAGCTACAGGCTTTGAAACGAGTGAATGGTTTAGTACATTAGAGAAAGCCCTTCGCATGGATGAGCTGATCACCAGACATGGCGTTATTATGGATAAATATGATCCGGATAAAAGAGTAGGCCTTATCGTAGATGAGTGGGGAACTTGGTATGATGTAGAGCCGGGAACGAATCCAGGATTCCTGTATCAACAAAATTCAATTCGGGATGCTCTTGTGGCAGGCGTGACCTTGAATATTTTCCATAAACATAGTGACCGGGTACGGATGGCAAATATTGCGCAGACGATTAACGTACTTCAGGCAGTTATATTGACCGAAGGGGAAAAGATGGTGCTGACTCCTACGTATCATGTGTTCAATATGTTTAAAGTCCATCAGGATGCGGAGTTGCTGGATTTGGCACTGGAAAGTGGCACTTACAGCTTTGAAGGCCGTGAGATTCCTGAAGTATCTGCTTCGGCTTCCGTAACTGCTTCTGGAATCATTCATGTCAGCCTTTGCAACTTGAACCATGCAGCTTCTGCTACTGTACCACTCGAGCTTCGTGGTCTTTCCGGGAAGAAGGTTGAAGTGACAGGCACAACACTTGCCGGTGACAAAATTGATGCTCACAATACCTTCAGCCAACCGGAGGCAGTAGTGCCGCAAGCCTTCACTGCCTTTACTCTGGAGGGCGATCTTCTTAATGTTGAACTGCCTCCAATGTCAGTAACTGTGCTGGAGATTACGCCGAAGGCTTAAGGTGGTGTTACCATGTCAACAACATCAACATGCAAGGGATGCAGAGAGGATTATAAAGTTACGCCAACGCAGATTAATCGTATCTTGTCTTCTTCCATGTTTAAGCCAGAGTTTTGTGTTCCAGATGAAGTTTACGCTGAACGGGTTGCCCTTTGTGGGACTTGCCCTAAGCTGCACGAAGGGGTAACTTGCGTCGCTTGCGGCTGCATCATCCCCGTAGTAGCCAAGCTTAAGGAACGTAGTTGTCCATTACCCGGGGGTGGCTTGTGGGGCCCCTTTATCGAAAAGAATTAAGCTAAAATAAGAGCCGCATTCGACTCTCCAATGGGAGGTGAATGCGGCTTTATTCTTGGTTATCCGTATAGAACAATTCAACGATTAGATCTTCATTGTAATTTCCAAAACCTTTGCCAAAAAGAGTAATCCCGCCAATATGCTCGGCATCTTCATCTACGGAAAGCTTAAAAGACCACTGTTTGTCACGGATATTCACTTGATCAAGGGTAACTTCTGAGAGCTTCAAACCATCCATAAATGTACCTTTTGCTGTAATGCGCAGCTGCTTGAGCAAGCCGTATTGGTTCGTGAGTGCTGGCCACCAGGCCGGTGTATATTTACCACGGCTATCCCCGTAGTCACCAGGACTTGTCCAGAATCCAAGCTTCACTCCGTTCAGAGTGAATGTGATATCCGAAGGCCAATTATTATTAATGGAAGGTGCTTCGGAAGCAATTTCCATGGTTATAATCAATTCCTCAGGATGCTGGCTGGAGAGTAGGAAATTAGGGATTTTATATTCAATAAATCCTTTGCCGAACCAAAGAATCCCCGCATTCATACGCTCAAGATCCCAGAAATATCGGGGATCATCAAAACTGCCGATCACTTTCTCAGTAGTTGCAAGACCACAGGTGGGCTCGATCAGGAAGTCGGAATAATGTCCAACCGGAATTTCCTTACGATAACTTTTGCGCTCATTGATTTGTCTGCCTGGAAAGGTGATTTCTGCTCCTTCAGCAGCTAGAGTACAGATCTTTTGCAGACCACTTCGACCAGGTGCCATATGCGTCTGGATCAGGCCGGCAGCTTCCAGCTTACGCACATGCATAGTCATAATGGCGCTGCTCAAATTTACTGCTGCGGCCAATTCCTTAACATTCATAGGATTTTCGGCAAGCAAACGCAACATGTGTAGGCGTACTGAGCTGGCTAAAGCTTCATAGACGGGAAGGGATTCTTCCGACAGGTCAAGTTTCATAAATGGCCTCCAATTAAAATTTATGGGCTAATCGCCGATGATTAAGAAATTTATTAATAACAATATAAAAATCGACGTTTATCTCGGACGTATAGTTAATGATTATATTAGTTAAATACTTTTTTTACAATATGGGACTTTAAAAAAAGAACGGAGCCTGTGGCTCCGCTCTCTCTTTTCAAATCAAGTCTTGCTTAATCTACGTTCGAGCTATACTCTGCCTGTACTTCATCTGACTTGAGCGCTCTGCTGTAAATCTTCAGTTCATCAATCATACCCTGAAATGGTGCATCCCAATAGTTGACGCCTAGAGCGAAAACACCATTCTTATTCTTAAAGACATTCGGGAAGCCCTCACCAGAGAACTGCTCTACTCCGTTGAGGTAAACTTTTACGGTTCCATTGCTGACCGTAAACGCAACATGTGTCCATGTATTTACTGGAATCTTCATGGCAGAAATAGCATCATACCAAGCTTCTCCGGACCATAACAACGTTTTACCGCCACCGTTCTGAGGAACGAAGCTAATCCAGCTATTTTTAGTGGCAGCGCCGAAGAAAGTAGTTGTTGCATCTGTAAGTTGTTCAGGGTTTAGCCACATAGATACGGTGTAGGTATTGCTGTCAATTAATCCATCAGGCAAACGGATACCGGAGGTACCGTTGAATATTGCAGCTTGACCGAGGACACCGTTACCGTATGTGATATTGCCTACTGTTGGGCTATCTACTTTTGCTCCTGTAACTTCGCCTTTTCCGTTCAATTGGAAGGAGTCATCCAGGTCGCCATCAAAAGCATAATGAGCTACTTTTCCATCAGTTACATTTACTGTGTAGCTGGCTGAAACTTCGCTTCCATCAGTCGCTGTTGCAGTAATTACAGCTTGGCCACCGACAGTTAGTGCTGTTACTATTCCGCTCGCTGCGTCAACAGCCACTACGCTGGAATCGCTAGAGCTCCAAGTTAGCGCCTTATTTCCGGCATTGGTCGGAAGCACACTTACTTGAGGGGTGAAAGTATTTCCTACAGCTACTGATTTAACAGCTTCACTGAATGAAATATTACTTACTTTGATGTTCGTATCAGGCTCACCGTTTACAAGCCAGCCAACAGCTTCCGCAGACAATGCTCTATCATACACGCGGAATTTATCAACCAAACCTTTGTAGGGTGCATCCCAATAGTTCACACCAAGAGCAAATACGCCGTCTTCTGTATCAAAAATATCTGTGAATCCTTTTCCGGAGGATTTCAATACACCATTTACATACATATTGACTGTTCCAGCATTGTAAGTGAAGGCTACATGCGTCCACTGGTTAACTGGAATTTGTAAGCCTGTATCAGCATCCAGCCAAGTCTCGCTACCGAACCAGAGTCTAGTGGTTGCTCCACCGTTTCCATAAGGCAGGAGACTGAACCAGTTCGTTTCGGTTTTAGCACCGAAGAATACAGGAGTAAAAGCTTTTAATTCGGATGGATTCAGCCACATCCCTACCGAGTATGCGCTACTTTGAATTAATCCGTCAGGTAGACGAACACCGGATTTGCCATCAAACTTGGCTGCCTGACCGTCTTTACCAGCCTCAAAAGTGATGTCTCCATCCTCAGTGTTGTTGATCAGATTTCCGGTGACTATGCCGTCAGCTGTACGATCACCATTTTCTGCAAGGTCGCCATCAAAGTCAAAGGCAGCTACTAAGCCGTCTTCCAGTTGCGTGCTCTTTTTTTCCATAACAACGGCGGTGAAGGTTTTAGTTACTGCGACTTCGCCCAGCTTAATTGTAGCAGTCAGTTCAACTGTAGCGTTTCCAAGTCCAAGTTCAGGACGAGTAACATTACCATTGTTACCAATTACAGCCTCATTGGAAGAGGACCATGAAATTTCTGCTCCGCGCAAGCCTTCCGTAGGGAGGGTGATGTCATCGTATATTTTTCTTGTGTCACCAATACTCAAGCCTGCAGCAATATTGTTCAAAATCTGCTCAACGCTCATCGATTCCATCTGGCTGCCCCAGATAGTGATTCCTTGATCTGACATTGCGGTGAACGTCATAACATGCTGTTGGCGTGAGGAATCCCATTGCTTCACAAATACACCTTTGTAGAGATGTTGTACGGTGTTTCCATTTTCCGTTTCGTTAATAAGCAAATGAGCGAAGTACTCATCCTTCAATTCCCAAGTTCCGGTTAACGATCCAGCGATCGTTCCGTCACTTTTCAGCTCGATATCTACTGTAGGCTTGATGATGCCTGAAACATCTTTGCCGTGGTTAACGAACTGATAAGAGCCGACAACATTATCCCGTGCTACAGCCCCAATAGTTTCACCCGTGTAACGATGTACGGCAGTTACTGGCCAGCCATCTTCGTTAGTGAACATTTGATGCACACGAAGTTCATGTGTTTCACCACGGAGTGGGAAACGAGTGTGGAAGAAGTTAAATATTTTACCCGTTTCATCATCATATTGTACCGAGTTATGTCCTGAGGACACATAACCATACGTTTGGAAATTCGGGTCTGCATTTTGATTTGTAAACATGAAGTTTCCTAATAGCTTATTACCATATGGTGTGTTGTCACCATCGGTAGTTAGAACAGCATTCTGTCCTGCTGCATCCGTATAAGGGCCGTCCGGATTTGTTGAACGGAACTGCCGCATGCTGTAACCGCCTTTGGAGTCAAGTCCACCGTAAGTTACATACAAGAAGTAGTAACCAGTATCCTTGTCGTAAACGATATACGGACCTTCACCCGATTTGGTCATTCCGCCAGAAATATGGGTTCCGAAATAGCGGTCGATAAGACGTCCATCAGCGGTCTTTCCATCTTTGCCTGGATATTTAGGTTCTCCGGTAGCTGGATCAATCTCCAGAATGAATATACCACCTGACCATGAACCATAAGTCATCCAAAGCTTGTTGTCTTTGTCGTAGAAAATAGTTGGGTCAATTGCATTTGTATAGGTTTTGTTTTGGTACAAACCACCTGCATTAAACCAATCTGGATTGACACCTTCCAGCGTTCCATTGCCGATAAGGTCCTTGATATTTGTATTGTCCCATTTCTTATTTACTTTACTGTCACTGTCATAAGCCTCTTCCTTGGTGAAACCGGAATAAATTACGGTATTTCCATAAGTATAAGGCCCTTCGATATTTTGCGAAGTGGCGTAGCCAATCGCCGAACGGATATAAGTAGAAGAAGCGCTGTAATACATCATATAAGCGCCAGTTGTTCCATCAGCGTTCTTATAATCGTTATTCCAGAATACGTCCGGTGCCCAGATGGAGAATCCGCCTTTACTGTCCGAATCGTTCTCGCCAGCCCATTTAAAGGATTCTGCCAGATTCTTGGACAGATCACCAAAAATCACGTTGCCCGGTGTTGTATAACCATTAGTGAACTGTGTCCAGTTCATCAGATCATCTGATTTGGCCGCATCGATATGGGAGCCAAATACATAATAAGTTCCATTATCCACAACCACCGATGGATCATGTACCGAGACATTGGTGAGTGCTGGTGCAGTTGCTCCCGGACTAGGTGTAGCCGTCGGACTAGGCGTAGCCGTCGGATTTGGTGTAGCCGTCGGATTTGGTGTAGCCGTTGGATCTGGTGTAGCAGTTGGAGCCGGAGTAGCTGTAACTTCCGGAGCTGATGTAGCAACAGAACCGCCGTTAGATCCACCAGTACCAGTGGTTGCCGTAGCCGTTGGAGTTGGTGTTTCAAAATGGATTAGCTGACTGTACTTGCTATCAAAGATAACCTTACCCGTGCCTTGGATGGTTAGGATATCGTTGAAACCAAGGATTAGATTCTTGATTTCCGTACCTGCCTCTACACGCAGCTTGGCTTTTTGCTTCAGTGTAACTTCAGCAATACTGCCTGCTGTCAGATGTAGTGTAGGCTCTCCCAACGCTTGAAGCTCAACGGAATCAAAGCTTCCTTTCAGCTTGAGGATGGAATCCTTAGGCAGCGTATTCTCAACAATAACCCGGCTGAAACCTGCCCCCGTTAATGCATCTTCCTCTAGTATTGCACCGGAATGTACGCGTACGTTTGGTACAGCACTTGTGCCTCTAGTAACGACGCGCAGCTTGCCGTTATGTTTATCTACTACCATTTCAGCAGCATTGGAGTCGCTTAGTACGACACTGTTCTCACCGCCACCGGCAACGAATACTTTTCCCTTAACAGTGACATTATTCAGTGTGATATCGCCCTCAGCAATACCTTCGGTAAGGTAGAGATTCCCTGAGATTGTGGAGTTTTTCAACTCTACGCCTGGGCTGCTGATAACCATATTCCGAGTGTTAATCCCCGAATAGCTTCCGCTCTTAGGTGTGATTTCTCCGCCCAGCTTCTCAATCATGCGCAGTGCTTCCGCTCTTGTTACAGCCTGAGTTCCTTTAAAGCTGCCGTCAGTGTAGCCTTGCAGATAACCTTCACCAAGTAAAGACAATACTGCTTCTTGGCTCCATTCTGGCAAATCAGCAGCATCTTTTGGTGCAGAAGTGCCAACAGATGAGTTGAGTTGGAACAGTCTGTATAACATTACTGCAGCTTCTTGACGACTTACTTGCTGTGCGGGTCGGAAGGTGCCATCGCTGTATCCTGTCACATATCCTGCAGCGGTTGCTTTTTGGATATCGCTGTAGTAAGCACCTGTCGTGGAAACATCCGTGAAGCCAATTTCGGCTTTTTCCTGCAAATTAAAGACCCGATTAACCAGAGTAACCCACTCTGCACGGTTGATTTCTTGATTTGGCTTATATATTCCGTTTCCGTAACCCAGAATCAAGCCCTTATCTACCCAAGATTGAAAATCCTTCTGTGCCCAGTGGCCGGAATAATCGGCGATTTGTTGCTGAGTGGATAATGCGACTGATTTGGAATCGCTTGCAGAAGCTGCAGAAATTAATGGAGCAGGCACTAATAGAGTGAGTGCAAGCAGGGAAGCGGTTAGTTTACCAGTAGTTTTTCTCAAATGTATGATCCTCCGATTCTAGTGATGTAGAGCTTGTACACGCGTATTTTTCCAATTCCTCCCTTCTTTACTGAAAAAAATGTAAAACGCTTACATAAATAGCTACTAAAAAAACGCTTTCGTATATGAAAATGGTTTTAATTTATGTATTACTAAACCATAACAAGGAAAACGTTTTATAATGCTCTCATTTTAAGCATGATATCAGCAAATAGTCAAATAGAAATTTATAAATCCGTGAATCTTTTTATATTTTTATAAATTATAAATTCAAAATAGAGGAAAATGATTTAACTACTGGTGATTAATGCTGAAGTGGATAAGAGTGAAATTTGGTGAATGGATGGCTAGGCGGGATATATCAGCAAGGATAAAGAGAGGGGGTAGGGCATAACGGGTGGGGGGGAGCTAAGGAAGAATAGCTAATTAGTTGTTCACCCCCGCAAAAAGAACCAGTTTTGCTTAGAACATAAAAGAAAAATTTACAGATAGTACAATTTGAAAATGATATCTTGATCATGGTTTCCGAATTTTTTCCCGAAAATCGTTGCTCCTCCTACGTGCTTTGCATCTTCCTTCACTTCGATCCGAAAGGTCCAACGGTCACAAGTCGTATCTAAATCCTCAATCGAAACCTGAGACAGCGGGTCACCGTCAATGTAAGTTCCATTGTGGTTTGTAATTCTAATCGTTTTTAGCAATCCGTATTGATTGATATTGTGTGGCCACCATTCCGGTGTGAATTTACCTCTAGCATCAGCGAAATCCCCGGGGCTCGTCCAAGTCCCTAATTCCAAGCCATTCAAAGAAAAGGTGATGTCTGAAGGCCATACGTCATTAGCAAAGGGGAATTCGGAAGAAAGCTCCAAGCTAATTTCAAATTGCTGTAGGGTTTCCTCTTTTTTCAGGAAATTGGCGATATTATATTGCACATAACCTTGAGTGAACCAGAGAATCTCTGCGTCCACTCTTTTAGAATCCATGAAATACTTAGGTTCGTCTACTCTGCCGATAAACTCCTTATCCGTAGCAAGTCCGCAAGTAGGTTTCAGATCATAATCGGTATAATGACCAATCGGCACTGATGTCTCGTAGGAGGCAAAAGAGTGAAAGATTTTCTTCGGGAAGTTAATCTCAATATGATCCACCCTAAGAATTGAAATTTTTTGCATTCCTGATTTACCAGGCACCTTTTCCGTTTTTATGAGCCCTGCATCTTCTAGTTTTTTAATGTGTTTGGTAACGATAGGACTGCTTATTTTAAGTTCTTCTGCCAAATCTTTGATGTTCATCTTATTTTTGGAGAGCAACTGAATAATTTTGATGCGTACTTCACTCGCTAAAGCTTCGTAAACAACAAGAGAGGATTTGTCGATTTCCAACTGCATTTTACCCACTTCTTTCAAAGTTATTTCATATACTGTAAAGTTTATTAATCTATATATAAAGTAACATGAAAGGTAACCGAAGTAAATATAATATCGCTTTCATCTCCGAGAGATGAATCAAAAGGTTAATTAAACGAAAAAAAATTCTATTAAGTTTATTTAAATGTTATTGACTACGCTTTCACAATGAATGTATACTAATCTCAAGTTAATCGTTTTCAAAGAAAGTGAACATGAATGGTTATCTTAACATTACAGCTGCAGGGGGAGAGAGTAATGAAAAAGAAATTTGGAGTTTTATTAGCAACGGTTCTAACATTATCGACAGTTTTGGCAGGATGCGGTGGTAAAGATGATAGTAAGACGATTACGTTCTGGACACCGCTGACCGGTGATGACGGTGCTTATATGGATCAAATTGTTAAAAACTACAATGCAACGAATCCCGAAATTAAAGTAAAACATGTTATTACGGCTGATATGTACACAAAGATTTCTACAGTTTTGGCATCTAGCAAAGGTGTTCCTGATTTAGCAATTATCCATGCTGACCGTGTTCCTGGATTTGTTAAACAAGGTGTACTGGAATCCATGCAAGATACCGTATTGCCAGCACAACCTGAACTGAAAGCTGAAAATTACTTACCACAAGCTTGGAACACTGGTAATATCGATGGAACTCAATACACAGTTCCTCTTGATATTCATAGTAACGTAATGTATTACAATAAAGATTTGCTGAAAAAGTATAATGCTGAATCTTTCTTGGATGATAACGTGGTTACTATTGATGAAATGCTTTCCTTACAAGGTAAATTGGATGAAGGCGATTACGTAGTTAATGATGCTTTGCTGGGCTGGGTTATCTTGGCTCAAATTCAAGATTTGGGCGGCGATATCCAAGTTGATGGAAAACCGGCTGTTAACACCCCTGTCTTTAAACAAGCGTTTGAAAATGTTAAGAAAATCGCCGATGCTGGCCTTATGACTCCATTTGGTGAAGACGGTTACTTGATGTTCCAATCTCAAAATGTACTTTTCTCGACAGACGGAACTTGGAGTTCTACAGCACATGCTGGGGTTGAAGGCTTGAACTTTGGCGTGACCAATGTTTATTCTCCTACTCCTGACAAATTCACCAACAGATCTTCCTCTCACTTGTTCGCTATGTTGAAAAATGATAAGAGAACAGACGAAAAAGAAGTAGGTATTGCTAACTTCTTGGAATATGTTCGTACGAATTCGATGGAATGGGCAAAAGCTGGACAAAACGTAGCTAGTAACGTAGTTAACCAAAGCCCTGAGTACAAAGACTATATGCAATCCTTCTTTACATCTGATGAAAAAGAAATCGAATCCCTTTACATTTACACATATGAATACTACCCATACATTGCGGAAGCTGTAGATACTTACTGTGCGGATATCGTTCGTGGCAACGTTGATATTGATGAGACTTTGGCAACGATGCAAAAATTTGTTGAAGATAAAATTGCGGAAAGCAGCAGTGCAGCAAAATAAAGCAAAATAGAATAGATTGTACGAAGTAATGTGCCATGTTATGGTGCATTACTTTGTGCAAAAGGAGAAATGAATTCCTATGAAAAAGAAAATCAATTGGGCACCTGCTTTCTTTGTAGGTCCGCATGTCATTTTGTTTGCTGTCTTCATTTTATTGCCAACGATTTATGGGATTTATGCTTCATTTACAAAATGGAATTTAATGAGTGATCCGGTATGGGTAGGCTTTGATAACTATAAAGCTATTCTTTTTGACGGCGGATCAACCTTTCATACTCAATTTTTCAGAGGCCTAAAAAACACATTGATTTTCGTTGCTTTGTCTGTTCCGTTGCTGATTATTATTCCATTAATGGTTGCGGTGGCGTTGGAGCATAAAAAAGTTAAAATGAAGAGCTTAATTCAATCTATTCTTTATATTCCTGGCTTGATTTCAATTTCTGCGGCAGCACTGATTTGGCTGTTGATCTTTAATAAGCAACTAGGGATCACTGGTAATCTGTTTGGATCACAAATTGCTTGGCCTGCAAATCAACCCTATGCGTGGATTATTATCATTGTAATTACTTTATGGGGTGGTATTGGGGGCAACATGATTATCTATCGTGCTTCCTTAAGTGGCGTGGCTCAAGAGTTATATGAATCAGCGGAGCTCGATGGTGCGGGTTCAATTAAAAGATTCACCAGTATTACCTTGCCATCTATTCGTTTTCCATTAATTTATACCTTTGTTATGACAACTGCGGGTGCCTTTAATGTATTCGGCCAACCGTTAATGATGACCGATGGTGGACCTCGACAAAGTACACACGTTCTAATGATGTATATTCGTCAATTAGCTTTCGGTAACGGTGAATCCATCGCCGGGATGGCATCAGCTATGGCAGTTTTACTGGGATTAGTTATTTTGGTGATCTCAGCACTGCAATATTATGTAATGAACCGAAATGCTTCATAGGGTTCGCAGAAACTAATTGACTAACAAGGAAATGGAAAAGGTAGGTGTACTAAAATGTCAAACCAGGCAGTAAATCCAGTTGTAAATACAACAGGCAAAATAAAAGGCTCCTCCAGTGTAAGTATTTCAAAATATATATCCTATATATTTCTAGGTATCCTATGTGTGATTTGGATCATTCCTGTTATATTCGGGATTTCCACCTCATTTAGATCACAAACGGAAGTAGTATCCTCGGGCTTTAGACTATTTCCTAAAGAGTGGGTCTTTGAGAACTACGTTACGATCCTAAACAATACTTCTACAGCTCCAATTCTACGTTGGTTAGGTAACTCATTGTTTATTGCTACATCTCACACCATTCTGGTTGTTATTGTTATTTCGATTACAGGTTTTGGTTACACCCGTATTAAGTTTAAAGGAAGAGACACATTGTTCTTTACTTTGCTGGGGATCTCCTTCTTCCCGGGTGTTGTTAACTTGATTCCTTCGTATAAAATCATTGACTCCTTTGGTTGGGTGAACACTTCCTGGGCTATGATTATCCCTGGTCTTGCGGGTATGGGTAATATCTTCTTGGTCAGACAGTTTATGAACGGTATCCCAAAAGAATTAGATGAATCGGCTAAAGTTGATGGTGCAAGTGACTTTAGAATTTTCGCGCAAATTATATTGCCGTTAGTTAAACCAATACTAATTGTTTGCGGATTGTTCTCCTTTACTGGATCTTGGAATGACTTCCTCTGGCCGGTTATCGTGTACACAGACGTAGACAAAATGCCAATTACCGCTGGTTTGCTCTTATTGCAAGACATCTACGGAAACTATCGTATGATCGGACAATTAATGGGCTCGGCAATCATGGCGATTATTCCAACATTGCTGCTATTCGTTTTTGCACAAAAATACTTCGTTCAATCCATCAACCTGAATTCGGGTATCAAAGGTTAGATCGAATGAACTTAAACTTAAATACACCTTGACTTCTTATAGGAAGGGTGTGTTTTGGTGACCTGCAAATATAAAAAAAGAGATAAATATAGGAGTTGTCATTGTGAGAGAATTTAATGTAAAAAATCCACTAGTTGAGCAACGAGCAGATCCTTGGATCTATAAACATACTGATGGTTACTACTATTTCATAGCTTCAGTTCCAGAGTTCGATAGAATTGAGCTTCGCCGTTCTGAATCCATTCAAGGATTGGCTGAGGCTGAAGGAAAGACCATTTGGGTTAAGCATGAAACGGGTTTGATGAGTGCTAATATTTGGGCGCCAGAGATTCATTATATTGATGGAAAATGGTACGTATATTATGCAGCTGCACATACCTCTGATACGAAAGACGGTTTATTTGATCATCGCATGTTTGCGTTAGAAAACCCATCCGCAAATCCTTTAGAAGGTGAATGGGTGGAAAAGGGTCAAATAAAAACAAAATGGGAATCTTTTGCCTTGGATGCAACAACTTTTGAGCATAAAGGAGTTAGATATTACGTTTGGGCACAAAAAGATCCTGCTATCCCTGGCAATTCAAATATTTATATTTCCGAAATGGAGAACCCTTGGACACTAAAAGGTGAGCAGGTGTGCATCACTACTCCTGAATACGATTGGGAAAAAATCGGATTTTTGGTGAATGAAGGCGCGGCAATCCTTAAGCGTAATGGACGCATTTTCATGACTTTCTCAGCTAGTGCAACAGATCACAACTATTGTATGGGATTGTTGACTGCTGATGAGAATAGTGATTTGATGGATCCAAAATCATGGGTCAAGACACCTGAACCTGTGTTTACGACTTCTGAGGAAAACGGCCAATATGGTCCGGGACATAATAGTTTTACTGTCTCTGAGGATGGCACACAGGATATCCTTGTTTTCCATGCTAGAAGCTATAAGGAAATTGTCGGTGATCCGCTTTACGATCCGAATCGTCACGCACGTGTGCAAGTAATCCAGTGGAATGAAGACGGAACGCCAAACTTTGGTGTACCTAGACCGGATACGAAATAAAAAGGGATTTGTCGCATAAAACAACAGAGCAATGATTCTCCCAGAGGTGGAGAAACACTGCTCTGTTGTTTTTTATAAGAGTCATAGTTATAACCCTCCTGAGGCTTAAGGACTCAGCTGACGCTATTTGTAAATTTTTGGACATTTGAGCAAGGTTGCGGACCCCAGTGCAGCTATTCCTTTAGAAAAGGTTCATTTTTGCTGTTCTTCAAGCTAATAACGACTTTAGGGTCCGTTAGGTACGCAAATTTGTGATAAAGTTGCATTTAAGGTCAACGGTGTCCGATAGTTGCTTCGGGAATGCGTAAAAGCGAGTTGATCAAATGAGGTACTCTTATAATGGAAGATCCCGTCTTCTGAACAGCTCTACTCCCAAGGAAAAGGTGAACACTCCGATCAACAGCAGCCAACTGGAGACCTGAATAATCTCCACGTTGCCCTGAACGATTTCCCCGGGTTGATAGAAGGAGAATAAGGTTAGGAAACGCAGTCCTTCCAGTTTGTCGCTTATTTTACCGAGTAGATCCAGAGTGAAAAATCCGAAGGCGATGGCGCCGGAAATTCCGAGCGCTTTTTTCTCGTCATTACATACAGAGGACACGAGAAAGGTAAGGCCGCCTACCGCAAAAAATAATAAAAACGCCACGGTATTCAGCTGAGCGAAGCGACCACTGTTAAAGTCATATTCACTGCCAAGGAACCATGCTTTACCTAATAATCCGGCGAGGGTGGTTACACCCATAATTAAGAGTAATGCTGTAGTGAGAACAAGTGCCTGCGTGGTAGCGACTTTTCTCCGTGTAGTTGGGGCTATGAGCAGATAAGCCATGGCGCCGCGATCCACGAGTCGAGCCATAAGCTGCGTTGACATTTGCACACAAACTATGGAAAGAATCAGAACTAGTATAAGTCCATAATATTCTCCGGAGATAAAAGCTTCAGCACTGGTAAATCCGCTATTTAATCCAAAGGCTTTACCCACACCCTCTGGCATCGCCTTAATAAGGTCATCAATTGCTTGTGTGCTCCCCGCAATCCCAGGATAAAGCCAGATCATAAACAGAATATAGAAGGCAGAACCAAAGGCGTAATTCAATATTCCTTTCAGGTTCACTCGCATCATTTCCTTATAGAGCGGAAGATTCATTGCACTGCCCCCTCGCGGTCATAATAGTCCATGAAGATGTCCTCCAGATTCTGCGTGAATACGTCGATGCTGCGGACATTGTATTTTCCAGTTTCCCCGATGAATCGGTCATAATTGCCCTGCACAGCTATGCGGACCCTATTTCCCTCGTGAGCTTCCACTTGTAGCCCGGAGGCGGCAAAATTCACTGCATCTTCACTATTCGCAAAAATGACCTCAAACAGCTTCCGTTGCATCGATTGCAGTTCATGAATATTTTTTACGGTGATAATCCGTCCGTCTTTGATAATTGCGGCGCGGTCACAGGTGCGTTCAATTTCTTGAAAGCTGTGTGAGGACATGAGAAAGGTGGTTCCGGCTGATTTTTCCTCCAGTACCAGATCAATAAATACCTTTTGCATAAGCGGGTCGAGACCCGAGGTAGGTTCATCCAGAATAATAACGTCAGGACTGTGCATAAAAGCAGCGACGATTCCGACCTTTTGCTTCATTCCCTTTGACATTTTTCGGATCGGAGTGGTGGCATCAAATTGCAAACGTTCAATCAGCTGCTCGCGTTTGGTAGTATTTTTGATTCCCTGCATGGCTGAGATAAATTTAAGGAAAGAAAGACCCGTCATCCCATCAAAAAAGTTGATTTCACCGGGTAAGTAGCCGATATGCTTCTGGACTGTCCCTTGTGCCTTCCACACATCAAGCCCATGGATACTCGCATGCCCTTGATCTGGTTTCATAAAACCCATGATATGCCGTATGGTCGTCGATTTACCCGCACCGTTAGGACCCAGAAATCCAAAAACCTCGCCTTTATTTACGGTAAATGTTACATCTTCGATTCCTTTGCCATTCGAAAATCGTTTAGTTAAGCCTTCTACTACCAGCATGCTGCCACCCCCGCCGCAAAATAATGAACTATTATGAATCAGATATTTCATATGTTATATTATTCCTAGTGGTTAATGAAGTCAATATAATTATGAAATAATTAAAATGGAATATTTCATTAAATTTGAATATGCATACTTAATAACGAAGTTAGGGTGGAAGCTATGAATGGATTTGAGAAGAGAGCAGCACAGATTAAACTCAAAATTATGAAAACTACCATGGAGATGCTCAAGAACTGGGAACCGAAACGTCTACGGATCGCTGATATTGCGAAAGAAGCAGGGGTCTCTCAGGTGACGATTTATAATTATTTTGGCAGCAAGGAAGCGCTGCTTAGTGAGTCTTTTAAGGACTTTGTTCAGAAGGAAATTCAGGAATTTGAAGATTACATTTATCAAGAGCATTCTCTAAAGGAGATTATTGGTTACATTCTAACCATGGAGAGGGAAACTTACAGCGGTTTATCTCCCGCAACTGTGAAGGAGCTTATGGTTGAGGATCAAGAAATGTTCCATTATATTGAGGAACGATATGCGAATGACATTTTGCCGGTGCTGGTGAAGATGGTCGAGGATGGGAAAGCGCGGGGAGAAATCTCAAATAAAGTATCCACCAAAGGGATACTTTCACTAATGGGGATGTATATGCGTAATGCAGGTGAACTTCTAGACGAAGCTAGCAAACAGGAAGATATGGATGCCTTCATCGAGGAAGCCATCCATATTTTCTTCTATGGCATTTGCGGGAAAGAGTAAGGGGAGCTTGAGCTGCGAGAGCATCACCCTTAATTGATCAGGTGAACAGCGGATTTCCAGTCATGCCGACCCAAAGAGCGGATTGTTCAAGCTGGGCAGCAAGCTGAAGCAATAAATCTTCACGGCCTTTGTTCGCCATGACTTGAACGCCTAGCGGCAGGCCAGTTGCTGACTTATGGACGGGCACACTCATTGCAGGCTGGCCTGTCAGATTTGCGAGCTGGGTGAACGGTGTATAGGTTAGGCTTGGCTCAAACATCTCGTAAATTAAGCGGCTCTGTTCTTCTTTTGGCAATTCGTTTACGTGCAGCAGCTTTGCTATCTCTGCAGGTTTATGCGTTAATTCACCAATTTTGGGAGCAGAGTTTGCATTCGTAGGTGTTATATATAAGTCGTAATGATTAAACAGTTCCGCCATTTGGGCGGCTGCAACGTCCCATTCATCCAGACTATGTACGAATTCGGCCGCTGAAACATTTTTTCCGGTCTCACCAAGGACCCACGTAATGATATCGACATCGTAAGCAGTTATGGAACGTCCCATATTTCTCTCCAGGGAGACGAACATCGCTGCTACCTCTCCGGCATTCATCGTATAGTAGTTCTCCATCAGTCTTGTGCCATTCACAGGACTTTCTATTTCTTCAACCGCATGTCCTTCAGCTTCGAGCCATTTCACGGTTTTGAGAACAGCATTTACGGCCTCTTCAGAGACAGGCGTACCTACTGGGGAAGCAGTCGTAAATCCAATTCGTAGTTTACGTTGCGTAGGCTTAAACAGATCATCCAGATATACGCCCGGGTATAACGGGGTCTGGAAGGCGGCTTCCGGCTGCACAACCTGCAGCAGATCTAACATAGCAGCGCTATCGCGAACGGACCGGGTTAAGGCAAAATCAATAGAAGCCCCTTGCCATTGACGGCCGACTCCGGGTCCTACTGGTGTGCGCCCGCGCGTGGGTTTAAGTCCGAATAGGCCTGTGAATGAGGCGGGAATACGGATGGATCCACCACCATCACTGGCTCCCGCTACTGGAACGATACCAGAAGCTACAGCCGCCGCGGCTCCGCCACTTGAACCTCCAGGAGAATATTCGAGATTCCAAGGATTACGAGCAGGTCCATGGAGGACATTCTCTGTAATGTTTTTTAAGCCGAACTCTGGTGTGTTCGTATGGCCAAGTGGAATGAAGCCGGCTTTCCTAATCCGTGCAACATAATTTGAATCCCACCGCGCGACATTGTTCTTCATCAGCATAGCCCCACAAGTGATGGGCTCGCCAGCGATAGATTGGGAAATATCCTTTAATAGAAACGGAACGCCAGCAAACGGCCGAGTGTTATCCTGAACAGGCATCTCGTCGGCTTCTCTAAGAGCAGCTTCACGACGGGTGCGCACCACCGCATTTATGACCGGATTGACCTCATCTAACCGAGCAAAGGCGGCTTCGACCAGCTCACGAGGTGAAATTTCACGTGCTTTGACAAGTGAAGCAAGTCCTAGAGCGTCATAGGTAGAGTAAGAAAAGGACAAATTAGATACCCACTTTCAATTTAGGATGATTATTATATTATACATCCCATTAGTTATTTTTTGAAAATGGGTAATCTGACATCTATCAATTCTTTTTTACGTCATATTAGGCTATACTTAGTGTTAAATGATTTTATGGGGTGTACTGATGAACGAAGAGAAATATCAGAATGTGGATGGATTAATGGAGGCTTTCCAACAATTCGCTAGAATGAACTGGCGTAAAACTACGATTTGGGGCTTGAAGCCAAGTGAGGTCCGGATGTTGGTTTCTTTAAAGCTTGGTAAAGAACGGGAAGGGAAGAAGGGACAGACGGTTTCGGAGATTAGCAAGTTTCTGAAAGTCACCTCTCCTACGGTTACCCAAATGCTCAATAGTCTGATTGCACAAGGATATGTGGTGCGTACTTCCGATGCACAGGATCGCCGAGTTAGTGAGATCACGCTTACGGAAAAAGGGGAGCATCTGGCTGAGATGGCCGTAACGAAATCCCGGAATACCTTTAAAGGTATGATTGATTACATGGGCAAAGAACAGACGGATACGTTAATGGAGCTGTTAAACGGAGTTTACGTTTACTTCGAAGAATTGAATGATCAATCAAACGAATCCTAGCCCTTCTTATCAAAAAGAGATGCCGCACAGCCTAAGCTGTTTACGGACATCTCTAATGTAAGGTTATTTGTGATTAATGTGCAGCAGGCACAGATTTTTCGAGTTTTTTACTCCCGGTTTTATCCTCTGCGTGTGCCTCCATTTTTTTCTCTCCACTACGTAATGGAATCTCTTTAAGGAACAGAACGAGCAGTGCTGCGATAACTAACAGCGCCGTACCACTTAAGAACACAACTGTCAGGGAATCGCTCAGTGCGTTCCGCAGCATCTCAATCAATTGATTGAAGAGCGGCTGGATTTGCTCTGGCAGTGTTGCATGCAATTCCTTTAGTTTAGGTTGATCTAGCAACATTTGAGGGTTCATAAATGCAGAAAGCTGTTTAGCGGATTCAGGATCGAGTTTGGATAAATCCGGACCTTTGCCTGAAGATACCGCTGCCTCTAATTTTTTCGTTAATGAGGAGTTCATAATGGTACCCATGATGGCAATACCTATGGTTCCACCTAAATTACGGAATAAAGTATTTGTAGCAGTAGCAACACCTAGCATTGAAGGAGCAACAGCATTTTGTACGGTTAGAGTAAATACGGGCATCGATAGTCCTAACCCAACCCCGAAGATAATCATGCTGACTACAGCCGTAGCAATGTTACTCATAAAGGCCATTAATATCATGGCTACAACCATGAATGGCATCCCCATTAGAGCATAACGTTTATATTTTCCTGTTTTGGAGATCCATCTTCCCACTAAAGTACTTAGTACAATCATAGTAAGTGACATTGGCATATTGATAAAACCAGATTTAGTTGGGGAGACGCCCTCTACCCCTTGCACAAAGAAGGGCAGGTAGATCATTGCGCCCATCATACCGGCATTCATCAGGAAACCGACAATCATTGAGATGGATACGATGGAGTTTTTAAATAAGGATAATGGCAATACGGGGCTCTTAGCTTTACGCTCAATCAGAATCAGGATAATCAGACCCAGAATGGAAGCCCCAAACAAGCCGAGAATCTCCGGAGAACCCCAGTCATATTTTGTTCCTGCCCATGAAAAGCCGAGCAAGAGCGCAACAATGGTCAGGGAAAGGAAAATGGAGCCTAAATAGTCAATGGACTCAGATGTAGAACGCGTTGTTTTAGGGAACATTTTCAAAATCATAAAGAAGGCCACGATACCGAAAGGCAAGAAGATCCAGAAGATCCATTTCCAAGCCATGTGATCTACCATGAATCCGCCAAGAGTAGGACCAATTACGCTGGAGAAACCAAATATCGCCATCATAATTCCAGTCCACTTGGCTCTCTCTCTTGGAGCGAACAAATCACCTACAGCGGTTACGGTAGCCGACATTAGAATCCCGCCGCCTAGACCTTGAATCCCGCGATAAGTGATCATTTGAAAAATGTTGGTCGACAATCCGGATAGGAACGCACCTATAATAAAAATGACAATCCCTGATAACAGGAAGGGCTTTCTTCCGTAAATATCGGATAACTTACCGACAAGTACGGTAGCAATGGTTGAGGTGAGCATATAGATGGTAATTACCCAGGTATAATGTTCAATGCCTCCAAGCATCGCAATAATTCGGGGCATTGCTGTGCCCACAATTGTCTGGTTGATTGCTGCGAAAAACATAGCCGCCATTAAAGCAATCATAATTGTAACTTTCTTTTTCTGAGTGAGATGCTCCAGAGCAGTTCCTCTCCTTTAACTTCTATATATTGTAGTTTGGGAATTCATGTCGTAATAATTAGGTAGCCAAACTATCATTTATGTATAATACACAAATTCATCAATTAGCACAACAGGTTAATTATTAAATTTTAATTTAAAGAGAATTTGAATTTGACTTGATTTTTTAGGAATAGGTAAGTAATCTAATTAGATTGAGGTATATTGGAGGTGCCCTATGGATACCCATGACAATCAAGAGCAGAAGCTTATCATAGCCCTTGAAAATATAAAGCGTCTGACTGCTCGCCCCTACTCGATTGATGTAGTATCGTATAGAGAGTTTGTTATGATGTACGTCATTCACACTGTAATGAAGCAAAAGAAAGCGACCGAAGGTGACAAACAGCACCGGGGAGTTATGATTTCTAAATTAAGTGACCTGCTCCAGATAAGTAGACCTACTGCCACGCAAATGGCAAATACTTTGGAGGAAAAAGGTTACGTAGTACGTACAACATCCGATACAGATCGTCGGGTCGTATATATCTGTCTGAGTGAGCTTGGAGAGCAGATTTATAGCAGGCAGATGGCATCCTATTCCGGTATTTTGAGTGAAATCACGCAAAAGGTCGGTAAGGAAGAGATCGACCAGCTGATCTTTTTGTGCGATCGTTTTCAAGAAGCGGTGCATGAGGTCAGAAGCCGTCATTTTTTTCCACAGTCGGATGAAGAGTCATTAGTTATAGATTCAGTATAAAAAGCCCAACATCAAAAGATATTCCTGCACACCCGCGGGAACATCTTTTTTTGCATCTTAGAGCAAGGAGCGATTATCATCAGAATATTAGCAATTAGTGACATTCACGGAAGTTATGTAGAATTCAATGCACTGTTATCAAAAGTGAATTATCGCCCAGCGGAGGATAAGCTTATCTTGATGGGAGATTATGTGGATAGAGGGCTGGACAGTAAAGGAATTGTGGAGCAAGTGATGACTCTGCAGCAAGAATGTGGAGCTATAGTTCTCAAAGGAAATCACGATAAAATGGCTTGCGATGCGCTCACCGGCGAAGATGATAAATTGGATACCCATTGGCTTACTAATGGCGGATTTCATACGCTGATGAGTTATTGTGAGGCGGGCTCCGAAGGTTTGCAGGAGGATTTTGGCTGGAAGGATTATATGCAGCTAAAAGAAAAAATTAGGCGGGACTATAGACATCATATAGACTTTCTAAGCACATTGCCGCTTTATCATGAGACGGAAGAACATATTTTTGTTCATGCGGGCATTAATCCATTAATAGAGGATTGGAAGCAGCAGGACCCTTATGATTTTATCTGGATTAGAGAACCCTTTTATAAGAATCCGGTAGTTAGCACTAACAAAACGGTTGTTTTCGGTCATACTTCGACGATGGATCTGCATGATTCAGAAGAAATTTGGTTTAGTCCACTTGGAGATAAAATTGGCATAGATGGTGGCTGCGCATATGGCCAACGACTAAATTGCCTGGAGATTTCCGCAGGGAAATACATAACGCATTTTGTTCGGAATGGTGAGACGCTTTGAGCGTTCTCCCATTTTTTTTAGAATAGTAATGAATTAAACGTTAACTATGTATAAAATAAAGATAGGAGGGGTGCAAATAGGTGAATGCAAACAGCAAATATCATATCCTCATGCAAGGGGCCATCAGCAAGAATGTGAGCGAAACCTGTAAGGAGTTTGGCATTTCCCGGACGATCTATTATAAGTGGTCTAAAGCTTATCAACAACATGGAATGGATGGACTTGGGGAGAAGAAAAAAAAGCCGGTAATGCCTAATAAAGTAGATAAGAAAACGGAAAGATTGATTTTGCAGTACGTCGCTAGATTTCCTGAGGATGGGCCTAGACGCATCTTTTATGAACTGCAAGATGAAGGTATGCAAATAGGGGAATCGGGTATTTATAATGTACTACGTCGAAACGGACTAAATAAACGAATAGAGCGTGAAGCTTACGCCAATCAAATCAAAGCAAAGAAGAGGGATGGCGCACAATCCACTCTCACTAAAGGATTTAAAGAGAAACGGAAAACACTAGATTATAAGATGAAGAATCCGATAAATGCTCATCCCGGGTATATGTGTCAGCAGAGTATCAGCTATTTGGGAGTTTTCCCGAGGGTCGGAAAGGTATATCAATATGTAATTTATGATGCCTACTCCAGACTAGGTCTAGTTAAGCTATACAATCGTAAGTCTACCATTCATTTTATAGATTTTATGCATCTGAAAGTTCTCCCATTGATGAAGACATTAGATTTTCATATCGATAATCTGGTTACGAACAAAAGCCGTGAATTCATTACGAACTGGGACAGAGGAAAACATAAATATAGTGAATTTTTACATAAGAACAATATTAATCAAGTAGCTATAACGGTAGACCAAACAGAGATATTTCAGCCCTTGCAGCAATTTGCGGCGGTGTTGACCAAAGAATTCTACCAGCAGGCTTGGGTAGATGATACGATAGATTCTTTTGAAATTTTAGAAAAGCGCTTACATGAATACTTGAGAACCTACAACTTCAGCAGGCAAATTACAGATGGACCTAATCAAGGTAAAATACCATCGGATGTCGCACTTGCCTATACGGGACAACGAGAAACTTTGCCATTATGGTTATTTACAAGGAGATAACGGATGATGACAAACACGAAGAATAAAGACCGAATTGGGATCATCGGTGCAGGGATTTCTGGGGTTACAGCTGCTTACGAATTAGCGAAAAAAGGTTATACCCACATTACCCTCATGGAGAAGTCGGACAGAGTAGGAGGAAAGTGTCATTCTATTGAGTACAAAGGAAAAAGTTATGAAATGGGGACGCTAATCGGCCTGCCCACCTATAAACATACGATGGATTTAATGAGAGATTTTGATCTTATGGATAGGGGACCATTGTTAGAACGTGGATTTTTTGATAATAATGGGAGGAAAACTTCACAGATTCCCATGGAGCAGATAGAGGCGTTTACACAAGAATTCAAACGACTGCCGGATATTCTAAAACGCTATGAGTCTCTCCAAGAACCGGGATTTCTTCACTTACCACCAGATTTATGTCAGCCATTTTCACAGTGGTGTGCAGAGAATAAGCTGTCTGTCCTTGAACAGGTCTACATGCATTATTTTAATACTTTTGGATTCGGTAGTATCCATAATGTGCCCGCTGCATATGTGTTGAAATTTCTAAGCTATGATAATCTGTTGTCGTTTATTGAAATTACGCATATGATAACCTGGCCTAAGGGTGTTACTGAACTGATAAGACGAATGGCCGACCAAGTGAACGATCTCCGCCTGACTTGTGAAGTGCTTTTTATGGAGCAAGAACAAGATGGACAGGTTCGAGTAGAGACGAGTCAGGACATCTTTTATTTTGACAAGGTCATTTATACAGCAGCTTTAGAGCAAATGGGCGATACAGTTAGCCTGTCCAGTGAGGACAAAACCTTATTAGCGAGTATAACGTATGAATGGTTTAGGGTATATGCCTACAGAGTGAAAGGGCTGCCGGAGCTTTCTGGCTATATCCCCCGGAATATGTACCCTGAACGTAAAGGGCATATGATGGCATGGTACTATCGGTGGGCAGATATGGGAACTACGGATCTAGTTACGGTTTATGTAGCAGAGAATGAAGCTATGACTGATCTGGAAATGCGAGAGACGGTAGAAAATAAACTTCGCGAGCTGGGCGGAGAGAGCATTCGACTGTATATGATGAAGCGTTGGAAGCATTTCCCTCATGTGGATTCTGATGCGCTACATGAGGGGTTTTATGAACGGGTTGATCAGATGCAGGGGAACAACAATATCTATTTAGCTGGAGAAATCATGAACTTCCCTACACTTGAGAATTGTATTGTATATGCGAAACACTTGGTTGAACGATTCTTTTAAATAATAGTAAAGAGGAACCTTGTCCACAAAGAAATTTGTCGACAAGGTTTTTTTTACATTCAAGTTAGGTTTGCAGTATATAGTTCTGTAGACATGCATTCTAATAGATTGCTCAGAAGAAAGGTAGAAACTTTGGCGAATCCTAGTGCTATGGTTGTGTAAACTCAACTTGAAATGAAACTAAAAAAACACTGATAAATCAACGTTTTAAGCGATTTGATCGTTCAAAGAGGGATGTACTATATTGGACCTGAGACACAGATTATATACACCAAACTACAAGGAGGAGTAAAACATGTTTTTATTCGAATCGATTCCCTGGTACTCTGCGCTAATGTGGTTAGTAGTACTAGCAGGATTAATGTTTGTAAATGAAATCGCACGGAAGAGCAAGTGGTTCTCAATCATTCTGTTTATAGTTGTCCCTATTGTTCTTACCATAGCGGTCTGGCCGAATACGGCAGGCGAAGGCTCTAGTACCGGAACATGGTTTCACTGGGTAAAAGTATATTCTGCTTTGGCAGGATGTATAGGGTTTATGGCTATCCGTTATGTTAAAGGATGGGACAAAAATAAATATATATTAATGTTCCCGGCTATTATCCTTGCAGTTAACATTCTTGAAGCAGTTATTCGTGATTTCCAAGTGTACAGCTTGCAAGGTATGGTGGATGGCGTAATGATGGTAGGTGGTCCTTGGAACATTATGAACGGGATCGCAGGTATTCTGAACATTATTACGATTTCTGGTTGGATGGGAATTGTGATCAGTAAAGATAAGAGTAAAGATATGTTGTGGCCTGACCAGCTTTGGTTCTGGATCATTGCTTATGACATTTGGAACTTTGCCTATGTATATAATGCAGTTTCTGACCATTCCTTCTATGCAGGTGCAGCATTGTTGATTTCTTGTACCATCCCGGCGTTCTTCTTCAAAAAAGGGGCATGGCTGCAGCATCGTGCACAGACTTTGGCGATTTGGATGATGTTTACGATGTCATTCCCGGCGTTTGTTGGCGAGTCAAAGTTCTCTGTACAATCCTCTCATAGTGAAACCGCTCTGTGGGTAGTAAGTGCATTATCTTTAGCTGCTAATATTGCAGTGTTTGGTTATCATTTCTATAAAATTATCAAGCATAAACGCAATCCGCTTAAAGAGGAAGTTTATACGGATTTAGCTGCTTATAAGGCTATTGCAGAGGGTGCGAATTAATAGAAATAATATAATAATGAAAGAGGTTCCTCCAGCTTAAAGGGTGGAACTTCTTTTTGTGAGTAATTAAAGTTCTAATTATCAGAGCTCCATATCCGCCTGATGTTGCTGCGCGCGAAACTCTTTCCTTTTTATACAAAGCAAAAGACAGGTCAGTAATAACACACATAATAAAGTTGCCGTATACGTGAAATTGCTATTCCAAAACACTATCTGAATATTCATTAATGAGTGAACGCCGATCACGAAAAATAGATTTTTGGTTAAGATATAGAGTAGAGCGAATATAACTCCTAGAATTAGAAGCATGATAAAATCATAAACAAACTCCATTCCAACTAATCCTGAGTAAATCCGGTTTGGGATATGTATGGCAGCAAAGATCGATTGTGAAATCAGCATTGCCGTGATCATCCGTGTAGTCTTGTTGTTGATTTTTTTTAAGCATAAATAGATTTGAACGAGCAGGAAGCCGCGAAATAAGATTTCTTCCAATAAAGCATTTCCGAAGATTTGACCTAGAATTTCACCGAAAACTAAATTTGAATGACTGAAGATATTATTGTTAAGCGTTAGCTCTGAGTGATTCAAGTGTACCATACACAAATCTACTATATTTATAGCGAGCCAAAACAGAAAGGTGCCCAGCAGTCCAGCTCGTAATTTTTCTATTTTTAACCCAAAATCCCGGGGCGAAACTTTAGCTATCAGAATCAAAAAAATAATTACTTCTAAGAGAAGCCCAACTAGATTGGCGGCTAACGTTTCATTGATCCAGTGGTTTGTGTTTTTGGCGATAAAACTTAAATATCCATGCTCAAAAAGGATAAGATTAACCGCAAGAGTAAAGATAATATGAATAAAAATCAGGTTCGCTATAAAAAGGTAGTGTGTAGGCTTTGCTTCAAAAATCGATGATGGATTGAACTCCTTGGAGTGAAGCATCAACGGCAGTCCTCCTGAATACAAAATATTCCAAATTAACCTTAGATTTCACTATATCCTTTTTGAGGCCAAGTTTACTGTTACAAAAATCATGTGTTATTCTTCACATTCGCCCATCCCCAGATTGACAGAAGCAAGGGCACTGGCTATACTTGAAATGTTAAAATGCAAATCGGACAAATCGTTGATGAAAATGAAGTACACCGGAGGATGGCTTGGTCAGAGAAAAGGTTCCTTTACGAAACGTTTCGTAATGGCTGTGAGAACCTTGAAGACAGGCCGGTGGAAAGCTAATTTCGGAGTGTGAGATCAATGCTCACCGGGGGCGCCCGTTATCAGCCGCGACAAGGCGATCGTCTGCAATTGTCCCATGAGTGGGGTCAAGGCGATAACCAGGGTGGTACCGCGATATTAATCGTCCCTGAATTATTCAGGGGCGTTTTTTTGTTTTTATTTTTTAGGTATTTTGTAATTTCCGGTGTAAATGCCGAAGTAAAAAGATGAGACGGGAGCTGTAAATTATGAAAGCAAGTGAAATTCGTTCCAAATGGCTTAAGTTTTTTGAAAGTAAAGGTCACAAGATTGAACCAAGCGCGTCCCTCGTTCCTCACAACGATCCTTCGCTTCTGTGGATCAATGCGGGTATGGCACCTTTGAAAGTGTACTTCGATGGCCGGGAGGTTCCAGAAAATCCGCGCCTGACCAACTCACAAAAATGTATTCGTACCAATGATATTGAGAATGTGGGTAAGACACGCCGTCACCATACGTTTTTCGAGATGCTGGGTAACTTCTCCATCGGTGATTATTTCAAAGAAGAAGCTATCACATGGGCTTGGGAGTTCCTAACCGGCAAAGAGTGGATCGGCTTTGACCCGGAACGTATTTCCGTAACGGTGTACGCAGAGGATGAAGAGGCATTTAAGCTGTGGAATGAAAAGGTTGGCCTGCCTGCTGAACGCATCATTAAGCTGGGCGACGATAATTTCTGGGATATTGGCGAAGGCCCATGCGGTCCTTGCTCGGAAATCTTTTATGACCGCGGAGAAGCTTACGGCAGTGATATGAGCGATCCGGAAATGTATCCAGGCGGAGAAAATGAACGTTGGCTGGAAGTATGGAACTTGGTGTTCTCACAATTTAACCATAACAAGGATGGCAGCTATACGCCACTTCCGAATAAAAACATTGATACAGGTGCTGGTTTGGAGCGTTTTGCATCCATTCTACAGGATGTAGATTCCAATTTCGACACTGATTTGTTCCAACCTATTATTCAAAAGACAGCACAGCTCGCGGGTGTAACTTATAAAGATAACGTTGAGCAGGATATCGCGCTTAAAGTAATCGCTGACCATGTGCGTACCGTTACTTTTGCAGTAGGGGATGGAGTACTTCCTTCTAATGAAGGACGCGGTTATATTATCCGCCGTTTGCTTCGCCGTGCTGTTCGGTACGGAAAGACCTTGGGTCTGGATCGTCCATTCCTGTATGAGCTGACTGAAACCGTTGGCGAAATTATGGGTGTCTACTATCCATCCGTTGTGGACAACCGCGAATATATCGCAAAGATTATTCGTACTGAAGAAGAACGTTTCCACGAAACATTGTCTGACGGATTGGCTATTTTGGGTGAGATCAGTGCTAAAGCAAAAGCAGAGGGTCTCAGCAATATTGCTGGAGCCGATGCATTTAAGTTATATGATACTTATGGATTCCCATTTGACTTGACCGAAGATTTCGCAGCGGAGCAAGGATTAACTGTAGACCGTGAAGGTTTTGATGCGGCTATGCAGGAGCAACGTGACCGTGCAAGAGCTGCACGTCATGATGGCGGCAGCATGAAGATTCAGGGAGGCGCACTAGCAGACCTGACGGTTAAAAGTGAATTTGTTGGATATAATGACTCGGTAACAGAGTCGAAAATCCTGGCTATTGTTGTGGGTGATGAATTGGTAGATGTCGCCGGCGAAGGCGCAGAATGCCAAGTTATTCTTGAAGCAACACCGTTCTATGCTGAGAGCGGCGGACAAGTAAGTGACACCGGTGTGCTTACTGGGAGTTCAGTTACGGCTAAGGTAAAAGGACTCTTTAAAGCGCCGCACGGCCAACACGTACATTTGGTAACTGTGGAAGCGGGAGAATTGAAAGTGGGCGAATCCGTTCGCGCGGAAGTGGATCGTGCAGAGCGTGAAGATATCGTGAAGAACCACACAGCTACCCATTTATTGCACAAAGCGCTTAAAGAAGTTCTTGGCGGGCATGTTAATCAAGCGGGATCTTTAGTGGAAGGTGCTCGTTTGCGGTTTGACTTCTCCCATTTTGGAGCGATTACTCCAGAAGAACTGAGCGATATCGAACATCGCGTAAATGCACAAATCTGGCGCGGTCTAGATGTAGTGATTGAGAACAAGCCGATTGATGAAGCTAAAGCAATGGGAGCAATGGCGCTCTTTGGTGAAAAATACGGTAATATCGTCCGTGTCGTTCAAGTGGGCGATTACAGTCTTGAGCTTTGCGGTGGTTGTCATGTATCCAACACGTCGCAAATCGGAATTTTCAAGCTGCTTAGCGAAAGTGGCATTGGATCCGGAGTGCGCCGCATCGAGGCAGTTACCGGACGTTACGCTTACCAGTTCACTGAAAGCCAGCTAGATTTGCTCAAACAATCAGCAGGCCTTCTCAAGTCTTCTCTGAATGATGTTCCGAAACGGATTGAAGCGCTGCATAACCAGGTGCGTGAGCTTTCACGTGAGAATGAATCTCTGCAATCCAAGCTGAGCGCTACTTTTGCTGCTGAACTTACAAGCAGTGTGAAGACAGTTGGCGCAGGTACGCAGCTTCTGGCTGTTGCTGTTCAAGCAGGCAATATGGATGCTTTGCGTTCTACAGCGGATGAATTGAAATCCAAGCTTCCGGATGCAGTGCTTGTATTAGGTGCAGCGATGGATGATAAGGTGAACTTTGTAGTATCTGTACCGCAAGACCTTGTGAAGAAAGGTTTCCACGCTGGTAAACTCGTTAAAGAAATCGCAGCGGTTTGCGGCGGCGGCGGTGGCGGGCGTCCAGATATGGCGCAAGCCGGCGGTAAAGATGCTTCTAAGCTAAACGAAGCATTGGCAAAGGCTGAAGAATTGGTAGCTTCCTTAGCCTAAGTTAAAATTACGAAACCATTTCTCTAACTAAACGTATTACGAGAAAACATAGCGGTACTGAGAGTTTGATATCAGTACCGCTACTCTTTATTAGCAGGATGTTAGATTATTCATGAAGAATTGTGCTTGACAATAGCTTAAAAGCCAAAAATATCATAATTTTTGTAGAGAAAATGCCAAAAAAAGCGTTAATAACGGGCAGGATTTCCTCGTTGGGGCATGAATATGTTATGATAAAGGAAGCAAGCGAGCTGCACAGTAGCAACTTTGCGAAGCCGTCCCAAAAGGCGATTTTGCAGAAGGAAGGTGTCACAAATGGACTCCATGGACAAAACGGTCAAATTCAATGTGAAGGGCGACGAAAAGGAAGCTTCTCCCCAGGAAATATTGCTAGCAGTATACGATGCACTGGTGGAGAAAGAGTATCATCCGATCAATCAGATCGTAGGGTATCTTCTTTCCGGAGATCCGGCTTACATTCCGCGCCATAACAATGCGAGAAGTTTGGTCCGGAGAAAAGAACGTGATGAGCTGATTGAAGAGCTGGTTAGATTCTATCTCGTCAATCACAGGGTGGACAATCCGAAATGAAGAAAAAGTTAGGTTTAGATTACGGCGACCGTAGAATCGGTGTAGCCACAAGCGATGTTTTTGGCTGGACGGCACAAGCTCTTGAAACGATTGAGCGCCGAGGTACGGGTAATGAGTTCGAACGCATTCGTGAACTTGTTGCAGAGCACGAAATTGGAGAGATTGTAGTTGGTCTGCCGAAGAATATGAACGGCTCAGTAGGACCCCGGGGCGAAATCTGTATTGAGTTCGCTGATAAGCTACGGGAAGAGTTAGAAATGCCCGTACACCTTTGGGATGAGCGTCTGACGACGGTATCCGCAGAGCGGGTGCTGATTGAAGGGGACGTCAGCCGGAAGAAACGCAAGGGGATTGTGGATAAAATGGCTGCAGCCCTGATTTTGCAAAATTTTTTGGATGCTAACAGTAAAAGGTGAGGGGTGCGAGGATATGACAAACGAACAGATTGGCCAAGAGGAAGAACCGGAAATTATCTATATTCCCGATGAGGAAGGTAATGAAGAGGAATTCGAGGTCATTATGAAGTTTGAGGTTGATGGCTCGGACGCTAAGTATATGATGGTGGTTCCGCTAGACTCCGAGGACGAGGAAACCGATGAGGTATACGCGTTCCGTTATGTGGAAGAAGGCGACGATCTTCAATTGTTCATGATCGATAATGATGAGGAGTGGGCGATTGTCGAAGAGACTTTCAACACACTGGTCGACGAGTTGGACGGAGGATCGGAGAATGACTGAGATATCCGCTGATCAAGCGGTGTGGACTTCACGGCTTAAAGAAGCATACGGAGAAACTGTAGAACTGGAAGATGAGCAAGGCAAATCTTCCATTTACGATATTATCGCCGAATTTGAAGTCGGTGATCGCGGATATGCGGTGCTGAAAGGCTCTGGCAAAGACGTGGAGTATGAAATCCTGCGTATCGTTGTCTCTTCTGACGGACTTCCGGAATTGGAGAGCATTATGGACGATGAAGAGTGGGAAGACATCTCTGAGCTATACGATGAGATGACTTTTCCAGCAGATGGCGCTGAATAAATCTTAAACATGTACGTTACATTTATGATGGGCACGGAAGAGGGCGGAGAATTCCGCGCTCTTTTTGCTTGAAATGCGAGCAATATCCTGTATAAACATCAATTTAAGGAAATATATATTGAATTTTAGGCAATACACTTTTATACTTTATAGTCGGAAAGTGAGGAACCAGACTTGAAATCCGCAATCCGTACTGTGTTAATCATTATTCTTTTGCTGGCAGCAGCAGGAGGTGGGGGAGCATGGTACATTTGGAACGGGATGCAGCCGGTAGAGCCTGCAGGTCCTGCTGTAACATTTACGATAGAGAAGGGCATGGGAAGTGCGGAGATTGCTGATCTGCTTGAGCAGAATGGCATTATCCGTAAGAGTCTTTTTTTTAAGGGATATTTGAAATGGACTAAAGAAGGTTCTAGCTTCAAAGCAGGTACTTATATCGCTAAGCCGGGTGACAGCTATGATGAACTCATTGCGAGATTAAATGCAGGTGATGTAGTTAAGGAAGAAACTGTGGTCTTTACCATCCCCGAAGGATATACTGCTGAGCAGATCGCTAAGAAGCTCGCTGAAGCTTGGAATCAGGATGCGGCTACTTTTCTTGAAATTATGGATACTGGTGCAGGTTTGAAGGGGATTGATATTCTGGGTATCCCGCAGGATAAGAATCTTCGCCACCGTCTTGAAGGATATTTATTTCCCGAAACCTATGAACTGGCCAAGGATAGCACGCCCCAGGAAGTTGTAGAAGCACTTTTGGATCAGTTCCAGAAGAAGCTGGATACGATTCCCGACTGGCAGCAAAAGCTAGAAACGCGTGGATTGTCTCTGCATGAACTGTTAACCGTAGCCTCGCTGGTAGAGCGGGAAGTTGTGGTGGATAGTGAACGTCCGCTTGTGGCTGGGGTTATTTATAACCGCCTAGAGAAAGAACAGAAGCTGGAGATTGACGCTACCGTTCAATATTTACTTAATAAGCAGAAGGAAAGACTTTTGTATAAAGATTTAGAAGTTGATAATCCATATAATACGTATAAGAATATTGGACTTCCTCCGGGACCTATTAGTAATCCGGGGCTGGAGTCCATTCAGGCGGCACTCGAACCAGAAGCTTCTGAATATTATTTCTATGTGACCAAAAAAGATGGTACACAGGGCCATTTGTTTGCTAAGACCTACAAGGAACATTTAGCCAATATCGAAAAAAGCAAGCAAGAATCGAAGTAAACTATTAAAATGAAGAGTGGTGCGGTTGAAATAACTGTACAAGTAGGAGGTACAACATGACTAACAAACCGGAATTGCTGGTGACGGCAGCGTCCTTAGAGGAAGCTGCTGCTCTGCTGGATGCCGGAGCAGATGCGCTGCTCATTGGGGATGACCGTTTCGGGATGCGGCTTGCTGGACATTTCTCTCTGGAGGATACAGCGACTGTCGTAGAAATGGCGCATTCGCGAGGCTGCAAAGTGTATGCAAGCTTGGGTGGGCTGATGTCTAACCGTCTGCTGGATGAGCTTCCTGACTATGTGAAGGCTTTAGGTGAGCTTGGCATTGATGGTGTTGAATTCGGGGATCCAGCTGTGTTAACCACAGTGAAGAAAGAAGCGCCAGTAATGAAGCTGCACTGGAATGCGGAAATGACTTCCACCAACTATGCGACCGCGAATTATTGGGGACGCAAGGGGGCTTCTCGTGTCGTGCTGGCCCGTGAGCTGAATATGGATGAAATGACGGAAATGGTTCCGCTTTTGGAGATTGAGGCACAGGTGCAGGTTCATGGAATGACTAATATATACCATTCCAAGCGGAAGCTTGTTGAAAGCTATATGTCACATCAAGGCCGTCCTAGTGATGGAGGAAGTCTCGGGAAGGAACGCGGACTATTTCTGATTGAGGAAGAACGAGATGACCAGAAATTCCCGATTTATGAAGACGAGAACGGCACTCATATTATGAGCTCGGATGATATTTGTATTTTGGAGGATCTGCATATTCTGATGGCTGCAGGTATACACAGCCTTAAGATTGAGGGACTCTTGAAATCGATAGCGTATAATGTGACGGTTGTGAAGACTTATCGTAAAGCTATAGATCTTTATGCGGCTGATCCGGAAGGTTATGCCTTCGATGAGGAATGGATGGATGTAATCAGAGCGGTGCAGGACCCTGAACGGGAGTTAAGCTTCGGATTTTTCTATAAAGAGCAAGTATATTAAGTTTGACAAAAATAAAGAGGTTATAGGTCCCCACGAAGATTAGGACAGCATTTATAGCATGTGACTTAGCTTTGTGGGCGATGGAGGGGAGAACAGGAATGGGAACCATGACAAAGCCGCAATATAAGGGCAAACGTTACCGTCTGGACAAACCGGAGCTCCTTGCTCCGGCTGGTAATTTGGAAAAATTGAAGTTCGCAGTACACTATGGTGCGAATGCTGTTTATATTGGAGGACAGCAATACGGCTTGCGTTCCGGCGCAGATAATTTCAGCTTCGAGGAAATGCGCGAAGGTGTTGAATTCGCCAAGAAATATGGCGCTAAGGTATTTGTTGCAACAAACATATATGCTCACAATGAAGATGTCGCGGGAATTGAAGAATACCTGCGTAACTTATATGAAGCTGGCATTGCTGCCATTATCGTAGCTGATCCAATCATTGTAGATACAGCACGCCGGTTAGTGCCTGGACTTGAAGTACATTTAAGTACACAGCAGTCTACGTTAAACTGGCAAGCGGTGTCCTTCTGGAAAGAAGAGGGGCTTCCACGTGTTGTTTTGGGCCGTGAGACAAGCCTGGAAGAGATTGCTGAGATTAAAAAACATGTCGACATTGAAATCGAAAGCTTCATCCATGGTGCCATGTGCTCCTCATATTCGGGTCGTTGTGTATTGTCCAACCATTTCACCGACCGTGATTCCAATCGCGGGGGCTGTTGCCAGTCTTGCCGTTGGAAATATGATTTGTTTGAGGATGCACGTCCGGAAGGGACTTGGGTGTCTGAGGAAGAGCAGGGTGAAGCGAAATCTCCAGCTCCTCTGCTTCCAGGTGTAACTCAGATTCCACTGCATCAGCAAGGAGATAATCCCTTCTCCATGGGTTCTAAGGATCTGTGTATGCTGGAAAGTATACCTGAACTGATTGAAGTGGGCATCGACAGCTTCAAGATCGAAGGGCGAATGAAGTCAATCCACTATGTGGCTACTGTCGTAAATGCATATCGTAAAGCCATTGATGCTTATATGGCAGATCCGGAAGGGTATGAATTGAAGCAGGAATGGCTGGATGAGCTTAACAAAGCGGCTAACCGTCCGCTAAACACAGGATTCTTCTATGATACTCCGGATCATGAAGATCATATCTATGAGCCTGAAGAAAAAGCAGCTCCGTATGATTTTGCCGGACTTGTAATTGAATACGATGCTGAAAGTGGTACGGCACTAGTTCAACAGCGCAATCACTTTAAGCCAGGTCAGGAAGTAGAATTCTTTGGACCAAACGATACGTTCTTCAAGCAAACGGTTGGTGAAATATGGGATGAGAAAGGCAATTCGCTTGATGCCGCCCGTCATCCACTGCAACCTATTCGCATGAAGGTAGATCAACCAGTTGCATACTTTGATATGATGCGTAAGAAGAAGTTTTAATAAAAAACAGGGAAGCTTTTGGTCATCCAAGAGCCTCCCTGTTTTTCTTTTTGACAAAGCGAACAATAAGTTATATATATTAGGGATTAACAAATATATCCAAGGGAGGAGGTCCAACAAGCTATTTATTATGATTAAACATACATAGGTTAAAAGTTGTAAAAAAAGTCTCGTAAAGCTAAGGAAAAAGACCTAATACGCCGATATATATATTGGTTAACGCTTTCATGCGTATTCTAATATTAGCGGGTAGGTGATCAAGATGGGGGATCCTGATCAAGATAGTATTAGTGAAAAGCATAATGAGAGAAGGTTTAGCATGAATAAAAAGAATAAGAAATCGGCGATTACAGGAAACAAGGAAACAAGCAAGATTGAAGGGGCAGGCAAGACACCTAAGTTTAATTTGAAGAATGGAATAGATTTACGGGGACAGATCAAAAGAGTTAATCCTATGGAATCTGTTGGCGTGAAGATATTCCTGATATTTTTGTGTGCAATTGTAATTGTGGTAATGGCACTTGGACTGCTATCTTATTCAAAAGCCAAGAAGACAATTAAGAACAACGTATCGGAAGCCTACCGTCAGACTATTATTCAGACCTCAGAGAAGTTAGATATTACTTTGAAGCAGTACGAGAACTTGGCTTTACAGCTTTATTTTGATGCGCAGATGCAAGAAGATTTGAAGTCTTTAGTGACTGCACAATCTTCCTATGAGAAATTTGAAGCTACAAGCGCAGTAAGTAAAAAGTTGTCCAGTCAGATTACAACGGATTCTAATATTCTTAGTGTTTCTTTGATCCCGGAGTCACCTGATCAAGACATTGTTACAAGTGGCAGTGGCGGCATTAAGTTAGATAACATTAGAGAACAAGAATGGTATAAGAAGATTGTCGACAACACTGCATCTTATGAATCCTACTATTCTAAAGGTGATGGTGATGCGGCCAAGAACATATGGTTCTCTACAGCTGTTCAAGGTGATGGAGACAAAAATATTGCTATGGCAAGATCTCTCAAAACCCTGGGCTCAGGTACAGGATACATAGTCATCCTTGTGTTGAAGAATACATTGCTGGAGGAATCATTCGCAAGTGTCCAGCTGGGAGATGGCTCTCGAATTCAACTTGTCACTCCTGATGGAACCGTAGTAGCTTCTTCGGATTCAAAAGACGATGGTAAACCTTCAGAGTTTGCTTTTATTCAGGCAAGTAAAAAAGATAACAAGAGTTTGGATGAAAAAGATACAAACGGGGAAGAAATCCTTGCTGTCTTTAATCCAATGATCCGGGCGGATTGGAAGTTGGCAGGGGTAGTCCCAACAGATGAGCTAGTGAAAGAAGCACGTCCGATTCTGTTGACTACTTTTATTGCGGCTGCTGGCGCGGCTCTTCTAGCCATAGTAATCGGGATTTGGATGGTGCGTATGATTGCTCGTCCTCTAGCTCGCTTGAAGGATCTTATGGTACAAGGTGCAGGTGGTGATCTTAGTGTACGTACAGAATATGTATCTAAGGATGAAATTGGCCAGCTGTCAGCTTCCTTTAACGTGATGATGGAGCGTATTACTGAGCTTGTATCGCAAACGACAGAAACCGCTCGGGATGTGCTGGAGACCGCTGGTGAGCTTGGTGAAGCCTCACGTAAGACAGCTATTTCTGCGAAGGAAATCGCAGCCGCTACGGAAGAAATTGCCGGTGGGGCAGGCAGCCTGGCGCTCGAAGCTGAACGTGGTAATGAGCTTACAGATGTGATAGCTACGCAAATGCAGACTGTGATTTATGCCAACACTGAGATGGATGAAGCAGCACGTGGGGTTGGTGAAGCTAGTGCTCAAGGTGCTAAGCAATTAACGGACCTGCTGGATCAGACCAGCCGCACTGGAGAAAAAACAAGTGCGCTTGTCGAACGTGTCAACCACCTGAAGGAGACCGTATTCTCCGTAATTAAGGTGTTGGATGTGATGAAGAGTATCACGCAGCAGACGAATATTTTATCATTAAATGCGACAATAGAAGCCGCTCGTGCAGGAGAAGCTGGTAAGGGCTTTATGGTAGTTGCGGGTGAAGTGCGGCAGCTTGCTGACCAATCGAAGCAATCTATTGCCCTTGTTGCTGGAATTACGGATAAGATCATGGCGGAAATGAACGAAACGGAAGCTGTATTATCCGAAGTAGCACCACTGTTTAAAGAACAAGTAAGCTCTGTGAAGAGTACAAGTGATATCTTCTTGTCCGTAAAAGGACAGATGGATGAATTCATAACAAGCTTAGAATCGGTAACAACAGCGATTAGCAGTCTGAATCATTCACAAGGTGTGTTGTCAGAGGCTATGGGGAATGTTAGCGCCGTAGCAGAACAGTCTTCAGCAACTTCCGAAGAAGTAGCTTCACTCAGTAATGAACAGCAAAATGTAAGTGATCAACTCGTTTCATTATCTGGCAAGCTGGAAAGTGCTTCAGGTCAATTGAAGGACAAGCTGTCATTATTCACTATAAAATGAGTGGATTCATCACTAATCTCTAAATTGTTTACCTAACAAAACCGCTTCTTCAACATGAAGAGGCGGTTTGTTGTTGTGTAATGAAGAACTACACCGTATAATAACTTTGTTAGGTATTTGTTATAATTTAATAACAAGTTAGGTAAAAAGTATTAAGGAGAAGGACCAAATGAAAGGTAGACGCATCTCTGGCTGGTGGTCCGTTATCGGGGACATGAGCATGGAACGCAAGCTGCTCCTCGTCTTTTTAATTATCATTACCCTCCCGTTATCCTTCATCAGTGTATTTACCTTCAAGAGCTACTCAGAATCTATTCAGGGGAACACTATTGCTTATTCTGAGAAGTTAATCGATCAAATGATGGATGGAGTAGACGATTATATCGAAGATATGAAGCGTATTTCATCTATGCCCGCCTATGTGAATGATATCAAACTTAATTTAATACGTTCAAACCGCTACCATGAGCAGAAAAAGATTATGGGAGGCGCAACTGGGAGTGCTACTTTATCACCCGGTGATTTTGATCTACTGTTGTCCATTCAACGGGGGATAGAGGGCAACATTTCGTTTATTAACAATATTAAGCGAGGCGCGAACTCGGTTTATATTTTTGACGCTTACGGAAATGGTTATTATTCTGCGAAGGATGGTGGCGTACGGCTCGATCTCGAGCAAAGCTATAAATACTGGAGCCAGCAGACTAAGGATTCCAGCGGAGAAGCATTATTGTTCGGTACTCAGGCGTATACAAGTAATCTGCAGAGCACCCGATATGCTTTTACCGTTGTTCGCAAAATCGTGGATGGCTTGTTAAATCCAATCGGGCTGATTGCGGTTGAAGCGAATATTAGCAATTTGGAGAATCAAGTTACGGAGCTGGATAAAGTCACCCATGGGAAGTCGTTGATTGTGGATGAGAAAGGAATGGTCATCTACGACAGCGACAAGAAGCTGCTGGCCACAGATATTTCTGATTCAGACTTGTTCAAAAGAGTTGGGGGAATTTCTGGAAGCTTCTATGATACAGTCAACGGAAAAGAGCGCTTAAATATATACTCTGGTTCTGCCAAAACCAATTGGAAGGTAATTATCTCTATACCTGTTGATGTACTGATGCGTGATGTGAAGGTGACCCGTAATACAACACTTGCTGCTACATTAAGTATCATTGTACTGGCGTTAATTATTTCGATTATTCTTTCCGTTGCCCTTACTAAGTCTCTGACTCAGATGATTCAATTGATGAAAAAAGTTCAGGGCGGCGATCTGGATGTGATGTTCAGAGTTAAGCGGCGTGATGAAATTGGTCTGCTGGGGCATCAATTCAACCGTATGTTAGCCCGAATCAGGCAGTTAATTCAGGATATCTACCGCATAGAAGAACAGAAAAAGGAAGCGGAGCTTCATGCGCTGCAGAGTCAAATCAATCCTCATTTTATCTATAACACACTGGAGTCCATCCGAATGACCGCCGAGCTGAATGATGATGTCGAAGCTGCGGATATGATCTCTATTCTGGGCAAACTGCTACGGTATAGTACAAGTGATCTGAGCGGTAATACGACATTGAAGCAAGAGCTTGGATATGTGCGTAATTATGTCGAGCTGCTTAACTATCGTTATCCTAACCGGTTTTTGCTGGATATTGATGTGCCGAAGGCGTTAGATAATTACTCTATTATCAAGCTGGTCTTCCAGCCCATCATTGAGAATGCTGCTTATCATGGCTTAGATGATAATAAGCCGCAAATGCATTTAAGCATCCACTGTGAGATTACAGAGCAAATGCTGTTGTTTCATATCAAAGACGACGGGATCGGAATGGATGAGAAGACTTTGGAGAAATTGAATGATGGGCTGCAGAACGAAAGTCCTCCTAAGAAAAGCATTAACGGGGGCATAGGCATGAAAAATGTACAGCAGCGAGTGCGTCTTCATTATGGAGCGGCATTTGGGATCCAGGTATATAGTGAGCTTGGACGAGGGACCGATGTTATTTTGTCGCTGCCATTACTGGAGCCGGAAATGATTGGCTTACCTGAGTAACGAAATAAGAGGGGGCTGTCCGTTGAAGGGGTTGAAATTAGAATGGACTTTGCGAACCATACTGTTACTTCTCTTGGTGTTATTGAGTAGTAGCTGTGCCAATAACAATAAGCAGGCGGAATCCACTCCGCCTCCAGTTGGAGACGAGGTGATGTCTGACTTGTCCGGCACCATAGTCATGATGACCAATCGAATAGATCTGATTGAGAACGGAACTTTTCAAGGATACGCGGACCAGTTTAAACAGAGATACCCCGAAGCCAATGTGGAATTTGAAGGTTTGTCCAATTATGCAACGGATATTCTGGTACGGCTGTCCACGAAAGATGCCGGTGATGTACTGCTGCTTCCGGTGAATCTTCCGGCAAAGGAGCTGGATTATTTTTTCGAACCGCTGGATGAAGAAATCGCTGCTAGTGAGCGTTTCACCTCTTTTGCTACGTATAACGGGAAACGTTATGGGCTGTCCACTGGGACTACTACGGTTGGGATTGTCTATAATAAAAGGGCATTCGAAAAAGCAGGGATAACTACTGTTCCGAAGACACTGGATGAATTCTACGAAGCTTGTGCGAAATTAAAACAAGCGGGTATTATCCCCCTATATATGAATTATGGAGCCGTCTGGCCTTTACGTGAATGGGGGAACAGTCTGGTTAACTATATGACAGGCAATCCAGAGTATCTAAATAATATGGTAAATGAGGATAGCCCATGGCAGCTTGATAATGAGTGGGGGAAATCAATTTCCATTGCTCGAACCTTAATTGGTAAAGGCTACGTAGAAGATGAACTATTCTCGAACAATTGGGAGATATCAAAGACTAGGCTAGCTAAAGGTCAAGCAGGAATGTATTTACTGGGGAATTGGACGATTGGACAAGTCCTTGATGTGGGGGCTGACCCGGATGATATAGGATTCTTCCCGTTTCCTTATGATAATGGCAGCACTCATTATGCACCGATCAATCCAGATTGGTTCATGGGGGTTAGTAAATACACCAAGAACAAAGAGCTTGCTATGGCGTGGTTGAATTTTTTTGTAAAGGAGACTTCCTATCGGGATGACTGGGGATTCCTTCCGGCTGATGGAAGCTTGAATTCCTCTATGTCGCAGTACCGTGAGTTTTTATCTTATAAGCCTAAGCTACTTGATGCTACCGTACAAAGTGATGCGTTCATCGATCTGGCGAATAGAGCCAAGCTGTCCTTTTGGTCCGGGGATTACATTCAGGAGTTACTGGCTGCGCCTGATTTACAAAAGGCTTTTGACGAATTGAATGCAAAATGGAAGGAAGCGCGGGCAGGAACATCAGAAACTTCTCAGCCTTAAAGTTAGTACTACATAAATTTGATGACATTCTCTGGAGGGTTATATATGGCTAAAAAGGTCACTATGCAAAAAATCGCTGATCATCTCGGCGTATCCAAATTCGTTGTTTCCAAGTCACTTTCGGGTAAAGGCGGCGTTAATGAGACGACAAGAGAACGAGTGATTCAAGCGGCATCGCAGCTGGGTTATTTTACGCAAAAGAATGCTTTTGTCCAAGGCATAAAACGCACCCCTCCGGTAGGTGGCGGTGATCGGAATAAGCAATCCGTGCTGGTGTTAATGCCGAATATTCGTTCTCAGACGCAGGATTCCCTGTATTGGGGGAAAATTGTGGATGGTATTGCTATTGCGCTGGATCAGGAAGGGCTTGGGATGGTCATTATCTCTGAGAATCGTGCGGATAATTTCGTCAATATTTTGAATCCAAATGGAATCCTTGGCTTAGTAGGTGTGGGACAAATCTCTACTTCCTTACTGCTTGAGGTGCATCGTATTGGTCTGCCGATGGTGTTGATTGACCATGAAGATCCGCTAATTCCAAGTGATACCGTGTTTGCGAATAATGTGGATTCCATGGCTCGACTTACGAATCATTTGATGGGAACAGGCCATACCCAAATGCATTTTATCGGCAATATTGGATTCTCACGCAGTTTCCGCGACAGGTGGATTGGCTTCCGGAGTGCGCTGGAGGAGAGCGGAATAAGACTGCCTTTGGAAGATGATGCGAATCTTTTTCTGGAAGGGGTGGAGGAAGACTTATTTCAGGAGGATTTTAAAAGCTGGGTGAATAAGCGTAAAAAAGCCAAAACACTCCCGACAGCCTTGGTCTGCGCTAACGACTCCACAGCCCTTTCGGTCAGTGACATTCTTAAGGAAGAAGGGTTTAATATTCCGGAGGATATCTCAGTTACAGGCTTTGATAATATTGAGGATGCCTTAAGAGGAGTTCCACCGCTTACAACTGTTCATGTTCCTAAAGAAGCGATGGGCCGAGCCGCAGTGGAGAAACTTCTGAGCCGTATTCATAATCCTTCTGCGCCGCTTGAGAAAATTCTTATCGCAGCGGACATTGTTCATCGTGATTCTGTGGATAAGCCGCGAGACTAGAACTATGTTGTGATTTGCTTGAGTAAGGGGGAGTTTAGCTATGACAGAACCAGTTGTCATGCCAAGGATTGAAGGCGAACAGATTCAACTACGAGGTGTACAAGTATCCGATCTGGAGGCTTATTATAATTTTTTGCTTGATGTTGAGATGGGGCAATTAACAGGATCACAAGGAGATTTCTCCCGTGAGCAAACAGCAGCTTGGATTCGTAAGATTAGTGTTCCAGCCGAGGATCGTGTAGATCTTATGATTATAGTAAAGGACACGGGTGAGCTCATTGGAGAAGTGGTACTAAATGAAATAGATCCGGACAATCGTAGTGCAAATATCCGAATCGGCATTTGTGGACATGAACATCGGGGTAAGGGTTACGGTACTGAAGCTATGACTCAAATGCTACGATATGGCTTTGAAACTTTGAAGCTGCACCGCATCCATCTCGGCGTATATACTTTTAACCCCAGAGCCGTTCATGTCTATGAGAAGCTTGGTTTTCAACGCGATGGTGTGGAGCGGGATGCTCTTTATGTAGACGGAGAGTTTCATAACATGATTCTGATGTCCATGCTTGAGGAGGAGTTCCGCAGTTTGTACAATTAAAAAAAGTGAATCTACGGTAAGGAAGATTGTAAGTAACTTCCTCACCAGATTCACTATGAATATTAGTCTGTAATATTTCCAGCCATTTTGAGGCGTTTGGCAATTTCTTTAAAGTCTTCGGGGGAGATTCCTGGAGCGAATTCCTCTTCGACTGCCGGAGCAACGGGGATCGGAAAACCTTTAGGGGCTCCCTGAATGACTTCAAGCGGAAGATTATCCTCCGGGTGGGTTCCCTTCCAAATCTGATCGATGGCGCCGAAGTCACTTTCACTCCAGGTGTATAGCTTGGTGTGCACGCCTTTTTCTTCATATTTTTTTGCTTCACTGAATGATTTATTATTTAACGAAGGAATCGGCACGAGCTTAGTTACATTAACACCTGTTGCCACTTCGATTGCTTTGGCATAAGCGACCACGTGGACACCACCACGGACTAAAAGGAATCCGACTACAGCGCGTGCAGCTGGATGGTCTGTCATTTCGTAGACCTTCATTTTATGTGTTCTGGCTCCGCATTCGAGGAAGAAGTTATGTAGCAGATCTTCCACTAGGTTGCCGCTATTAAATACGTTTGCTCCGGTCCACGGGTTCCCCGTTGAATCAAAAGGCATAGCCCCTTGTGCACCAGCCAGAAAGTGATAGGATAGACGCGCATCTTTTGCGGACCCTAGAGGGGTGGAATCGGGCTCTTTATAACTTGTTGACCCTCGAAGACATTTGTTGATGGCATGAGAAACCAGCTCGACGTGGCCAAGCTCTTCCGCTGTTATGCTCATCACCAAATCATAAAAGGGCTTCAGTTTGTCTTTTGAACGGAAATTAAAGGATTGAAAGAGGTAATTGTTAAGGGTCGACATTTCTCCGAACTTTCCGCCAAGCAATTCCTGAACAGCGGCAGCAGCATTGGGATCGGGCTTCTCAACTTCAGGAATCTCGATCATGATTTCATCCATACGTTTGAACATTAATATCTCAGCCTCCTTGAGGTTAGGGGTTACTGAGCTATTTTGAGCTTAATCTATAGGAATTACTCATGAATGGGTTGAAAAGTATGGATGTGCGTCATGTAAATGGCTTTTTGTGTCGAAAAGGCAAACTGCAAATACTATCAAATACGCAATCAAATACGCATAGTAACCTGCTAACGGACACAGCTGACCCTATATGCAGTATTATCCGATATTTGCAATACTAACGGACTCCAGAGCAGTTATCGTCCTAGAAAACGCCCCAAATGGACCTCTTTTCAGGGAATAGCGTCGTTGGAGTCCGAAAACATACTTTAAAGGCTAAATATATGTGAATAGCGTCATCTGAGTCCTTAAGATACTTTAGATGATTGATATTCGCTTGAAGCAAACAGTGAATGATTAAAACGCAGAGCAGCGATCCTCCAATAATAGGAGAATCGCTGCTCTGTTGATTTCTAGGGTTTATGAAACCTTATTTACAATGCTAAATTACGGTCAATAAGAGCAATACGTTGCTGTACACAAGCGTAAGAGCGAAGTGGATCCTCTGGAGTGTTCAGCACATAATCTAACATTTGGTCAACGGTAGTTGTAGCCACGTGGATACGAGTGTCGGAGGAAGCGTAGTAAATATAGATTTCACCGTTATCACGTGCAATCACGCCATTACAGAACACGACATTGGAGACATCGCCGACACGTTCTTCACCATCTGGTGCGATGAAATGACCGCCAGGTGAATGAGTGACTTTGTTTGGCTCATCCAGATCAGACAAGAAAGCATATAGTACGTATCGGAGTCCAGCAGCTGTGTTGCGTACACCATGAGCAATATGCAGCCAGCCTTTTGCAGTTTTGATTGGAGCCGGACCTTGGCCGTTTTTAACTTCCTTGATGGTATGGTAGTGGCGTTCATCCATGATGGTCTCACTAGTAATTACGGCATCTTCAATTGTATCCGAGAGTCCCCAGCCGATACCGCCACCGGAACCTGCATCGATAAAGCCATCTTGTGGGCGAGTGTAGAAGGCGTATTTTCCATCTACAAATTCAGGGTGGAGCACGACATTACGCTGCTGAGCAGAGCCTGTTTTGAGATCCGCCAGACGTTCCCAGGTTTTCAGATCTTTGGTGCGAACAATACCACACTGTGCTACTGCGCTAGAAAGGTCACCATGTGGAGCTTCTGGATCTTTGCGTTCTGTACAGAAGAGGCCGTAGATCCAGCCATCTTCATGGCTTACGAGGCGCATGTCGTAGACGTTGATATCAGGAACTTCTGTCTCAGGCAGCACAACTGGATGATCCCAGAAGCGGAAGCCGTCTACGCCATTGTCGCTTTCTGCTACAGCGAAAAAAGATTTGCGGTCATTGCCTTCAACGCGAGCAACAAGATAGAATTTGCCGTTCAGTGCTATAGCACCCGGGTTGAAGACGCCGTTGACGCCAATTCTTTCGGCAAAATAAGGGTTGGTGTCTGGGTTAAAATCATAACGCCAGATTAAGGGCGCATGCTCAGCAGTTAGCAGTGGATGAGCATAACGGTCATAAATGCCGTTTCCATAAGGAAGCTTTTCGTTCTTGCGGGCGATCAGGGCTTCATAACGTTCTGTTAATTGTTGTTTGCGTTCTTGGAATAATGATGACATTAGACAGTCTCCTTTATAGTTGATTTCAGTCGTGCGATCATTTCGAAGCAGGCTCTGCTGTTATGATAAGGACATTTCCAGGCGCTAACCTTTGATCCGTGAGGCAGGGGCTGAAGGTTCTCGTCCACGCCCCAGTACCATTCACCGAGCTTGTGATCCACCATGTATTTATCGATAAAAGTCCAGGAGGCTTGGGCAGCCTTATTAAATTTGCTGTCACCAGTCAGCTGATAAGCATTATAGAATCCAACAACCGCCTCAGCTTGCGGCCACCAATCTTTATCTTTGCTCAGCAGCCCGCTTGGGTCAGCTTCATTCCATATCCCACCATCGCTATCTATACCTTCCGCAAGAACGGCTTCTGCCATGGAGACAGCGACTGTTCGCACACGCTGCAGCAGCTGCTCTTCTCCAAGGGTTTCAGCAGCTTCCACCAGCAGCCAGCTTCCTTCGATGTCATGTCCGTAGGAGATAATATCTGATTTCACATTCCATGCCTCATCTAAGAAAAGATGAAAATGCTGGCCTTTCTGATCAATGATATGATCCAGCATCGTTTCGATAAGCTCGGTTAGCGTGCTCTTTAGCTCCTCCGACTTCCATACTCGATAGAGACCGGTATACGCTTCCAGAACATGCAGATGGGTATTCATAGATTTTTTTTCATTCATATCCTTGCTGCTGAGACTGAGGTTATCAGTGATTTGCCATTCCCGTGATAAAGCTTCGACATAACCTTTATAAATAGAATCATAGCCGTATTTCTCAACGAGCTGGAATAATTGAATCGCATCCTCTAAGACTTCTGGACGTCCGGTCGCATGGTAGAATTCAGCCAGTCCGTAGATAGCAAAGGATTGGCCATAGATCTGCTTTTTCTCTTGAGAAGGTCTGCCCTCAGCATCCACCATCCAGTATAATCCGCCATACTCTTTATCAATGAAGTGTTCCATCAGATAGGTATAAGCACGTTCTGCCATCGCCAGATATTCCGGTTTACCGTAGATCCGGTAAGCGCTCGCAAAGGACCAAAGGATCCGGGCATTAAGCACAAGGCTTTTCTCTGCGTTAGGAGTAATGTTCAGCTGATTGTCGATCTCACCTACAAAACCGCCGTTTACTTCGTCCTTCGTCTGTTTCATCCAAAAACTAAGAATATTATCCTGCAGCTCATCCTCAAGTTGGGTCAACCATAATTCTGGTGAATTAATCATTGTAATCAGTCACTCCTCACATTATTTGGTGATTTTTGAGGTGAAATATTCGTTGATGATCCCAGCGGCTTGCTTACCGTACATACAGTAATCATCATTCTGTGCTGCTTCTTCAATTGGATAAAGATGAGTAGGCCAATCCCAGAGCATAAAGCCCTGAACCCAATCTCTGTGCTCACAGCCTTGAAACATTGCCTGATAGAATTTACTTTGTTCTTCTTGACTTGGTTCGCCCTTTAAGGTCCAATCATTGGGAATCGCAGCGCTCCCGCTCCGGCTTGGGCAACCCGCTTCCATGAAAAAGAACGGCTTATTCTTTGAGCTCACCACTTGCTCAATCCGGTCGAGCTGAGCCTCCCAATCACTAGCTGGATAATACCCACTTGAAGAAATCACATCGAGCGCATCCCACCAGGTTACGTTATCCTCCTGATACTTATCGCAATTATAAGTAAGAATACCTGAGTAGACCTTCCGCACCTCGGCAATAAGCGAACGCCATTCGGCTTCGCGTCTATCCGTCTGTACAAGCTCACAGCCAATACAGAACATTTCACAGCCTGTTTCCTCAGCGATAGCGGCATAGTGCAGAATAAATTTAGTATAAGAGCTGAACCACTCAGACCATTTAGGCTCGCAAGGGACATCCTTATCAAAAAAGTTAATATGGGCACGCCAAGTTCCGTCAGCACAATTAACAATCGGCTTCAGGCATACTTTTAGCTGGAGTGACTTCGCTTTGCTGATAGCCCATTTCACTTCTTCGTCGCTAACGGTTGGAGCCTCCCAGTAGGGAATTTCCGTAGAATGAGCGGTAGCTTGAAGCGCACTGAGCGCAATGGCCGTCCAGTTCGCTCCGGTGACAGAGGACATTAATTCCAGCGAACACTCAGCTTCTTTTGTTGTCCATGAACCACGTCTACCTGAGAAACCCCAGGTTACGCCTGCAATGTATTCGTTGTTTAACATCATCGAGGATCCTCACTTTACAAATGGAAATAGATAAATTAGCAAACTTAATTTTGTTAGATAGTTATTATTGTTTTGTTAGTTTATAATAACAACTTAATTTAGTTATATACTTTTTCGTAGATGATTTCAAGGACAATTTGTAGTTGGAGCTGGGAAATTTGAATAACTTTAGTTATAGTAAATATAAGACTATAAAAGGGCGCAATCGTACATTGACGTAATGCATGGGGAGATACTATTCGTGATGATAGCGCAATCATAATAACTGGCGGATACAACTGGAGGGAATTACTTAAATGATAAATGTTATGATTGCGGACGACGAGGAAGTCATTCGCAGGGGGCTCGAAAAAATCACATCCAGAATGGAAATAGACGTACATGTAATTGGATCTTACGGAAACGGGTTGGAAGCCTGGGAACATTTAGAAAAGTTATCCCGAGAGGATATAGATCTGCTTATTACAGATATCAAAATGCCTAGAATGGATGGTTTTAAGCTGATTGAACAGGTTAGAGACCATATGGAGGATATACCTATTGCTGTCCTTAGCGGTTTTAGTGAATTTGAATATGCCCGTCGAGCGATCCGCCATGGGGTGATGGATTATTTGCTTAAACCGATTGATAAGACTCAGCTATATGAGCTGCTTAAGAGAGTAGAGGATGTAAAGAAAAAGAACGTGACGGAGCATGAGGAGATTTTCTCACAAGCTGCGGATGGTGGGGAACATTATGTAGTTGAGCAGACAAAAAGCATTCTGGAGAGAGAGTATGATCAGAACTTCGAGCTAGAACGCCTAGCGGAAATGGTGGGCATGAATGCGAGTTATCTCAGCCGTTTGTTCAAATTAAAGACGGGGCAGACGATCACAGACTATCTGATTCGGATTAGAATTTCTAAAGCTAAGGAACTGCTAATGGAGCATCCTGACCTGAAGAATTATGAAATTGCCGAGAAGGTGGGTTATAGCGATCCGGTATATTTTAATAAATTGTTCAAGAAAATGTGTGGTATGACACCTAAGGATTATAAAAGCGGCTGTAAATTCCCGAAAATTGAACGAGAGTTTTAGGCATATATAGGAAGCTATTTATTAGGAGGGCGAAAAGCTCTCTTTTTTTGTAGATATTTTTATAAATTAGATAACAAAATTATTATAAGTAAAACAAAAATAACAAATATAAGACCAGAAAAAGCAATTGAAACCATCGTTTTGCGTCGAAAATAGATTTATAATGGGTTTGTAAGCGATATCATCACTTGTTTTTAAGAGTAATTCAGATAATCCGGTATTAATGACTACTCTTTCAAGTTATAAGTGATGATAAAAGTTATTATATTTGTTATTTACCTAAAACTAGAGTTGAATTGAAGAGAGGGGTCGTAACAGCATGAAAAAAGGCAAAACAATGATGGGCTTGATGGCACTAACACTTGTGGCGGGATTGTTTAGCGGTTGTTCCTCAAACAACAACACTAACAATGAAGCTGCTAAAAACACAGGAAACAATGGTTCTTCAGCAGAGGCAACTGCTCCAGCCGATGGTACAGCAGCCAAGGATATCAAAGGGGATATCACAGTCATAACGCAAAGAACAGATATTGTTGATACCGTATTCAAAGAGTATGCGGCTAAATTCAATGAGAAATATCCTGATGTAAAGGTGAACTTTGAAGCGCTCGCTACTTACGAAGACCAAATTAAAATTCGTATGAGCACTAGTGATTATGGCGACGTTCTTTTGTTACCTACTAGCATAGCTGTAAAAGATATTCCTGATTTCTTCGAACCCCTTGGCAAGCTTGAAGAAATGAGCAAACAATACACAGGGCTGGAAGAACGTGCAGTAGACGGAGTTGCCTATGGTATTCCGATGACCATCAACTTTAACGGCATTATCTATAACAAACAAGTCTTCAAAGATGCCGGAATTACAGAGGTTCCCAAAACCCCTGAACAATTCTTGAATGCTCTGCAGACTATTAAAGACAAAACACAAGCTGTTCCTCTTTACACAAATTACGCAGCAGGCTGGACATTGACACAATGGGAAGCGGATCTGGCTACAGTAGCTGGTGACCGTGATTATGTGAACATTGCTCAAGTGGCTAGCGACGACAACTATGTAGCGGGTCAACCACACTATGAATTGTACAAAATTCTGTACGATGCAGCACAAAAAGGTTTGATTGAAGAAGATCCAACTACAACAGACTGGGAATCTTCCAAAGCTGATCTAGCCAACGGAAAAATTGGGACTATGGTGCTTGGATCTTGGGCGATTGGCCAAATCAAAGGCCTGGCTACAAATCCAGACGATGTTGGATTTATGCCTTTCCCAACCAATGCGGATAAAATCCTTGTGCCGCTTGCTGGTGACTACAATCTGGGTGTCAGCATTCACAGTAAGAACAAAGAAGCTGCTAGAGCTTGGGTGGATTGGTTCATCAACGAATCTAATTACCCTACAACTGAAGGCGGCGGTATGAGCCCGGCTATCGGTGCAGAGCTTCCAGAAATCCTGAAACAATATGAAGGTACAGATGTAACCTTTGATACTCTTGCTCCTGCTAAAGCTGGTGAAGAAGGCTGGTCTGATGAAATCGACAAACAAGCTGAGATCGGTGCTTGGCAGCCAGACTTCAAGAAACGGATTATTGAAGCAGCGATTGGCAACAGAAAAGAATCCTATGATGACATCATGAAAGACCTGAACGACAAGTGGAAAGCCGCTCGCGCTAAAGTCACAGCACAGTAACAACTATAAGCTTCTTAGATGCTATAGGCGGTAGTGAATGTGGGAGGGGATATGCTAACAAGCATTTCCCCCTTCACATTTAAACGAGTCTTAAATAAATGAGGATGCTTTTTCTGGAGGTGTATCGGGTGTTTAAGTTTTCAAATTTGAGTTATAAAAATCAAAGAATCGCTATCATCATCTTATTCTCATTAGTGCCGATATTATTGCTGCTCACATTCGCTTATTATCCAGTCATCAGTATGTTTCGGTACAGCTTCACCAGTTGGAATGGATTAAGCAAAAATATGGAATATGTCGGTTTAGAAAACTACAAGACCATTTTTACAAAACCTGAGTATTTTTCTGTGTTTAAGGTCAGCTTGTATTATTTCTTTACCACTTTTATTCAGATGGCACTTGCTTTGTATTTTGCAACCATCTTAAGCTTTAGTGTTCGCATGAAAAACTTGTTTAAAGGGATTTTGTTCTTCCCGACCTTGCTAAACGGTGTAGCGATCGGTTTTATCTTTCTCTTCTTCTTCAAACCAGATGGAACGCTAGATACGATTCTTAATCTGATTGGGCTTGGCAGTCTGCAGCAGAAGTGGCTACTGAATCCTAATTTGATTAACTTCTCGCTCGCAGGTGCATCACTGTGGAGATACATGGGAATGAACTTCCTGATTTTCCTTGGAGCTATTTCTTCTATCGGTAAGGATATCTATGAGGCCGCTGAAATTGACGGTGCAAACAGATGGCATCAGTTTATGCATATTATTTTGCCAAGCATTAAACGTATTCTGCAATTGAACTTGATTCTTGCGGTTAGTGGCGCCATTGGGGTATTCGAAATTCCATACGTCATGACAGGCGGATCAAACGGAAGTAGTACATTCGTTATTCAGACGGTCGATGTAGCTTTCAAATACAGCAAGGTTGGTTTGGCATCGGCGATGGCCGTGGTATTGCTGGGTATTGTTATCATAGTTACTATTTTGCAGCGCGTTCTGATCAAGGAGGAGAAATAAACTATGCATTCTGTAAAATATACCACTGCTAGTATATTCAAATATCTCACCTTGATTTTGGGAGCACTTGTAGCTTTGATACCTATCGTGGTCGTGTTTTTCGCTTCATTAAAGACCGGAACGGAATATGCTTCTACCGGACCGTTAACGCTGCCAGAGAATTGGTTGAATTTCTCCAACTACACAAAGGCTTTTGTAGACGGGAAAATGCTGCTCGGTTTTAAAAATACTGTCATTATCGTTGTGATTTCTATTGCGGGTGCCACGTTGACGGGTTCGATGATGGCTTATATTTTATCGCGCTTCAAATTTAAAGGCAGTAAGATCCTAATTAGTATGTTCCTGATTGCTACCCTGATTCCAGGCGTAACTACACAAGTGGCTACTTTCCAAATCATCAATCACTTGGGATTATTTAATACCAGATGGGCGCCAATCGTTATGTACTTGGGCACGGATATTATCGCTGTTTATATCTTCATGCAGTTTTTGGATTCGATCTCCGAGTCACTAGATGAATCCGCGATGCTGGACGGAGCTTCGTATTGGACGATTTATTGGAGAATTATTTTGCCATTGTTGAAGCCGGCGATTGTAACTGTAGTGATCGTGAAGGGTGTTAATATTTATAACGATTTTTACACCCCTTTCCTTTATATGCCGAAAACAGATCTGCAAACGATCTCCACAGCACTCTTTAAGTTTAAAGGTCCATATGGATCGCAGTGGGAAGTAATATGTGCGGCGATTATGATCGCAATTATACCTACATTGGTTGTGTTTACCGCCTTGCAAAAATATATCTACAATGGTTTTTCGCAAGGTTCTGTAAAGTGAGTTCAACAGTAAATTTAATAACAGTACTAGATAAAATAGCATACTGAAAAGTTGCATACATTTGGAGGGAATACTAATGAGTGAAGTAAAATTGGTTGGAGCAAGTGCAATTAACATCCCGAACATGCCTTGGCAAGAAAAGCCTGCTGGCTACGAGAATCCGATTTGGAGACATAATGATAACCCGGTTATCAAAAGAAATCCTGCAAAAGGTGTAGCCCGTATTTTCAATAGTGCGGTTGCTGCGTATGAAGGCAGTTTTATTGGTGTATTTCGTGTAGAAGATAACACGACTCGTCCGCATCTGCGTATGGGACATAGTGTGGATGGTTTGGATTGGAAAATCGATGATGAGCCGATCCGATTTATAGATGAAGAAGGTAATCCTTATCAGCCGCGTTATGCTTACGATCCACGTCTGGTGAAGGTTGAAGATACATTTTATATTATCTGGTGTACAGATTTCTACGGCGCAGCTATTGGTGTAGCTAAAACACAAGATTTCAAAACATTTATCAGCTTGGAAAACCCATTCCTGCCATTCAACCGGAACGGCGTACTGTTCCCTAGAAAAATCAACAATAACTTCGTGATGTTGTCCCGTCCAAGTGACAGTGGCCATACGCCATTTGGTGATGTGTTCCTTAGTGAGAGCCCTGACTTCGTATATTGGGGAAAACATCGCCATGTAATGACCAAGGGTGGTCAAGGCTGGTGGCAAAGTGTCAAAATTGGTGGCGGACCAGCGCCGATTGAAACTACTGAAGGCTGGTTGATGTTCTACCATGGCGTAACTGGAACCTGCAACGGTCTTGTGTATAGCATGGGGGCGGTTATTTTGGATATCAATGAGCCCTCAAAAGTAAAATATCGCTCGAAAAACTTTGTATTAACGCCAGAAGAATGGTATGAGGAAAGAGGTTTTGTGAATAACGTCCTGTTCCCATGTGCCACACTGCATGATGCAGAAACCGGCCGTATCACCATTTATTATGGCGCTGCTGATACTTATGTAGGCGTTGCTTATACAACGGTTAATGAAATCGTCAACTATGTCATCGAAACTCATGAAGAGGTTGGCGATGATGCAGGTTTAGGCAAAATCTAGTTGGACTTAATAACCTATATTTGCAGAGAGCTTGCTTGTCCAGAGAATTGCGTAGCGTAGAGTTCGAAAGAAGTGTTGGGATTGGTGTTGTTAAGTGTGCTCAGTGCGGAGGTTGCCATGTGCGGCCTCCGTTCTGTTGCAGAATGTGCAACAGAACAACTCAATATTGCTTGTAATAGATAAGTAGCAGGTGAGGGGGAATTCGGCTCTGTTGGCGGCTTTGTCAGTCTGTTGCTTAGTTACTCTGTGGCTTGGTTACTCCATGGCTTTGCTACTCAATGGCTCTAACGTAAATAGTTGCACTCTGTGCACTTAAACTAACATTTCTTTGGTTACTAGGTGATATAGTTGCACTTTGTGCAACTGTATCAGCCAAGTAACCTTCAAAAGCTCCTTTTAATGTTTTTTAGTTGTACAAAGTGCAACTAAAAGGGGAAAAAGACATATTCCGCTGTAATAGCTGCACAAAGTGCAACTCTATGGCTCTGACGTAAATAGTTGCACTCTGTGCACTTAAACTAACATTTCTTTGGTTACTAGGCGATATAATTGCACTTCGTGCAACTATATCAGCCAAGTAACCTCCAAAAGCTCCTTTTGCCGTTTTTTAGCTGTACAAAGTGCAACTAAGAGAGAAAACACACATATTCAGCTGTAATAGCTGCACAAAGTGCAACTATTCAGCCAGAAGCTGTTACTGTGCCGATTATAAAAAAGTTAATAGGCAAGGTGGAAAATGTGGGTGTTGTGGAGGTAAGAGGAAGATAGCGGATAAGTGGAATGTGAGTGGTTGTAGAGGTAATAAGAAGGTAGTAGGTACGTGGAGTGTGATTAGTTGTGGAGGTAATAAGAAGATAGCGGATAAGTGGAATGTGAGTAGTTGTAGAGGTAATAAGAAGGTAGTTGGTACGTGGAATATGATTAGTTGTAGAAGTAATAAGAAGATAGCGGATAAGTGGAATGTGAGGGGTTGTAGAGGTAAAAAGAAGGTTATAGGCACGTAGAATATGATTAGTTGTGAAGGTAATAGGCAAGCAGCGAGTGAGTGGTGAATGTGGATCTGTTGGTGATTCTGCTACTCTGTTGCTTAGTTACTCTAGGACTTCGATGTAAATAGTTGCACTCTGTGCACTTAAACTAACATTTCTTTGGTTACTAGGCGATATAATTGCACTTCGTGCAACTATATCAGCCAAGTAACCTCCAAAAGCTCCTTTTACTGTTTTTTAGTTGTACAAAGTGCAACTAAGAGGAAAACACACATATTCAGCTGAAATATAGCTGCACAAAGTGCAACTATCCAGCTCAGAGCTGCAATTAAACTATTCAGTCGCAGAAAACGCAACTAACCCATCCCACTATCCCATCTCACTATCCCATCGCAACTACCCCCTCGTAGATATCCATACATCAACGGAAAACCCATATGGGGTTTTCCGTTTCTATCTAGCCTAGTAACTGTAACGATGCTTCGCGGTTACGAACAGCAAGCGAACAATATCGTTACATAACTTAAGGAGGAACAATATTTTGGGAAGCGACATGAATTTGTCACAGTTAAAGGAATATAACGGAAGTAGTCCAAAGCCGGATGATTTCGAGCAATTTTGGGAGCGGGCATTGCGTGATCTGGATGCACAGCGACTGGATTATGAACTGGAGCCGGCGGAGTTTGTCAGTGAGCTTGCGGAGTGTTTCCATTTGTATTTTACCGGAGTTGGCGGTGCAAGAATCCATTGCAAATATGTAAGACCGAAGAAAAACGTACATAAAAGAGGCCCCGGTGTAGTGATGTTCCATGGGTACTCCTGTGACAGCGGGGATTGGATGGAGAAGGTGGCTTATGCTGCCCACGGGATTAGCGTCCTGGCGATGGATTGTCGCGGACAGGGCGGCCTCTCCGAAGATAATCTTACCGTAAAGGGCACCACGATACGTGGACATATCATTCGAGGGATTGATGATCCTAATCCAGATAACCTTTATTATCGCAATGTGTTTTTGGATACGGCACAGACTGCCCGAGTTCTGATGTCTATGGATGAAGTTGATCCTGAGCGTGTAGGTGCCTTTGGACTATCTCAAGGTGGAGCGCTGACTGTCGCTTGTGCAGCATTAGAGCCTCGCTTAAAAATAGCCTTGCCTGTGTATCCCTTCCTTTCAGATTATAAACGTGCTTGGGAACTGGATATTACCACCTCAGCTTATGAGGAGATCAACTATTATTTCCGGTTTTTTGATCCCCATCATTTGCGTGAGGATGAGATTTTTAATAGGCTCGGCTATATCGATATTCAGAATCTTGCGGAAAGAATTCAGGCTAAAGTACTGTGGGTTACCGGGTTATCCGATACGATTTGTCCACCTTCAACTCAATTTGCCGCATACAATAAAATACTAGCGTCCAAAGAGCTTATGGTTTATTATGAGTACGGTCATGAGTATTTACCATATCTTGCCGATCGGGCGTTGGAATTGTTCATGACCTTGTAAGAGATAAGCCAGCAGGCATAACTGAAGACAACGGTGGTGAACAATTGATGAAGTCGCAAGCAAAAAAAGAAAAGGCGCATTTCCAGCTGCACCCTGCCAAATCGATTGGGGTGCGGCTTTTTCTCATCTTCTTCATCTCAACAATGGTGCTCGTTCTCTCACTTGGCTACATTTCCTATTCCGTAGCTGAGCAAACGATCGAGAATAACGCGCTGTCAGCCAATCAACAGACAGTCGTCCAAGCTGCAGAGAAGTTTGATGTTGAATTATTGCGTTATGAGGACGGCCTAGGAAGAATTCTTTACAACAATGAGATTCAGGATGCACTCAAACAAGGGAATAATCCCACTACAAGTAATGAGGAACGTAATTTGCAGTCTAACCAGATTAGCGCCGAGCTGAATGCCTGGCTGACCGCATCAAAGGGGGTAGAAGCTGTATACCTCATCCCGATGAATCAGGAAGTCCCCACTTCTTCAGCGGGATCAAAAGACAACGCTTTTATCAAGGAATTCAGAGAATCATCATGGTTCAAGCAGCTTGAAGAGGAACCACAAACACTGTGGATTCCCCGGACAGTACAAGAACAAGAAGGAAATACTTCGGGTATGTTTCATTTGGCACAATCGATAGCTGGGGATACACAAAGCCCGGGATACATAATTATCTGTGATATTAGAATTAGTGAATTAGAAAATCAGCTTCGTAAAGTTGATCTCGGACCCAGCTCTTACATGCAATTGCTGACGGATAAGGATGAATTGATCGCATCGTCCCAGCAAGTAGGAACAGATACTTATCTCAGTCTGGGAGGGACCCTTCTTCATGGTTTGGAGCATGAGGCGGGGTCATTGCCAACGAAGGATGAGAAAGGGAAATCCATACTAGCTGTGTATGGGACGATGGAAAGCTCCAGCTGGAGATTGCTTGGTGTTGTTCCGGCTGAGAATCTTACGAAAGACGCACTTCGTATTCTAAAAACTACATATATTATTGTTGCGGTGGCTGCTATTGTCGCCATTCTAATTGGTTACTGGATGTACAGAATGGTATCCAAGCCCTTGACCCGGCTTAAAGATTTAATGTCTAAGGGGGCAGATGGGAATCTTGGAGTACGCACGGAGATTACCTCACGAGATGAAATAGGTCAGTTATCGGGTTCCTTTAATAGGATGATGGAACGGATCACAGAACTGGTTATCCATACTAATGAAACGGCTCGAAAGGTAATGGAAACGGCCAATGAACTTAGTGGGGTATCGCGTAAGACAGCGATGGCCGCCAAAGAGATTGCCGCTGCAACAGAAGAAATTGCCGGAGGTTCAGGCAGCCTGGCTTTGGAGGCGGACCAGGGCAACGAGCTTACGGGGCAAATTTCGGTGCAAATGAACAAAGTGAACTCAGCTACGCATGAGATGGATCATACCGCACATAGTATCGGCGTGCTTAGTGAAGAAGGTTTTAATGAGTTAAAAGAGCTGCTTGGCAAAACCAATAAGACGGGCGATATGACGAATAAGCTCGTGTTGAAAGTGAATGAGCTGCAAGACACCACATCATCAGTGATGAAGGTGCTTGATGTTATGCAGAATATTACACAGCAGACGAATATTTTGTCTCTAAATGCAACGATAGAAGCGGCAAGGGCAGGGGAGTCCGGCCGGGGATTTATGGTAGTGGCCGATGAAATACGCCAGCTTGCAGATCAGTCCAAAGATTCCATTGCTGTGGTGGCTAATATAACAGACACCATTATGAAGGATATGAACGAGACCGTAGGTGTTCTCTCGGAAGTAGCCCCTCTTTTTAATCAGCAGGTGACTTCAGTGGAGAGCACTAGCGATATCTTCGTATCTGTACAGGATCAGATGCGTCATTTTATTACACGCTTGGAATCTGTTGCTTTATCGATGGATAGCTTGAGCCAATCCCAACAGGTGCTGTCAAATTCCATGGGCAACATCAGCTCCATTGCAGAGGAATCATCAGCAGCTTCGCAAGAAGTGGCTTCGCTTAGCGGGGAGCAACAAAGTGTGAGTGATCATTTAGTGGAGCTGTCTGAGCAGCTTGAGCATGCGTCCCGGCAGTTGCAAGAAAAACTGTCCAAGTTTAATTTGTAACCTTGCATAACCTCAGTAATTATTTTCAATACAAAGACCAGTCTCCAATTATTTGGGACTGGTCTTTGTGCTATTCAAAAGGTTATAAAATAGCTAACTAAGCATGAGTGTAAATAATCCAGCGGGTGGGACATAATAAAGGCTATGAACGTCAGTCAGGAGGAATGGGATTGCACAATAATGTCCACAGACGCATACTCGGCGGACTGATTATTTTATGTTCAGTGGTAGCCGTGTTGGTCCTTAGGCTGGCGTGGATTCAACTGTTTATGAAGGAACAGACGGTCCCTGGAACGAAATATACACTTGCAAAGATGGCGGAAATTCAAAGCGAACGGGAGACTGTATTGAATACTGGGCGGGGGCGCCTGTATGACCGAAAGAGTGAACCCCTTGCCGGGGAAACCATTTGGACGGCTGCTTTTTTTCCTCAAGAGGCGAAGGCTAGGAATACCGTGACGAAGGTTGTATACGAAGAAGCTGAGTCCATGCACCGATTGGCAGCTATCCTTGGAGTGAGTTATGAGCAATTGCTAAACAAGCGCTCTTCCCTTAAAGAACCTCTGCTTTGGCCATCCTCAGTGGGAAAAGGACCGCTCGCACTTACATCCGCACAAGCAAAAGAAGTGAGTGCGCTGGGGATCGACGGAGTAGGCGTGCTTCCCTTTGCTCGCAGATATGATGGAAATTCAACTGGACGGCAGTGGCTTGGATATTTATCGGAAGCGGTCCCAAACACTGATGGGAAGGCATCGCCATCGGGGCTGAGAATTCCGATGACAGGAACGGACGGGTTAGAAAAGACCCTGGAGCCGTTGCTTCGAGGCGTCGGGCATACTGAGGCATACGCTCAGGTTGATGCGCGCGGGCAACGTGTCCCGGGCAGTCCCATTCAAGTGCGGGCCCCGGGCAATCCGTATTATCCGCTGTCTTTATATACAACGATTGATAAAAAGCTTCAGGAACAAATAGAGGAGTTAGCTGTCAAAGCTGGAATGGAGGAAGGAGCCGTGGTGGTGTTAGACACCGGAACGGGAGATATTGAAGCCATGGTATCTTTACCTTTTTACGACCCAGAGAAGATATCCCCTGAAGGGGGAGAGTGGAATAACCGGGCGCTGCAGGCTGCCGTACCTGGATCAATCTTCAAAATCGTCACAGCAGCAGCGGCACTAGAAGCCGGGGTCACCTCGGCGGATGAGCTCTTCTATTGTTCAGGGCAATATGAGAAATATGGATTATCTTGTCTAAAAGGAAAAGGACACGGCGCCCTCACGCTGGCGCAAGGGTTCGCCGTGTCCTGTAATACAGTATTTGCTGCGCTGGCAGAGCGCTTAGGTGGGGCGCAGCTTCAAGCGACAGCACTCGCGCTGGGGCTCGGAAGAGATATTAGCTGGCAAGCGGAGAATACGCTTGGTTTTCCAGTTCTTAAGCCACTATCCGGTGAGCAGAAGGGGACGATCTTCACTTCTTTGCTGCCGGATGATCCAGGCGCCAGAGTGCAGACGGCCATTGGGCAGCGAGATGTGCAAGTGACACCACTTCAGGCAGCCAACCTGGTAGTGACGTTACTGCATGGAGGGGAAGTGAGAGCGCCAAGAATTCTCCAGCGTGTGACCTTTGCAAATGGTCAAAAGCTAGAGGATCTGCCGGGTCATCTTTCCCCTTCAACTGCAGGGAGGATCTCAGAATCTACAGCCCGCCAGCTGCTGTCCTGGATGCGTAAAGTTGTTACGGATGGAACCGGCACAAGTCTGCAGAGTACGAAATGGCCGGTTGCCGGGAAATCAGGTACGGCACAAACCCTTGTTAAGGGTGTGCCGCGTAACAATCAATGGTTTATCGGCTATGGGCCGGTGGATCATCCCAGATATGCTGTGTCGGTAGCGGTTGAGAACGTTGCTCCGGACAGTTCACATCTAGCGGTTAAGCTGTTTGGTCAAGTGTTGGATTTACTATCATCGGTTCCCTCTGGAGCTTGAGGTTCAGGTGGTGGCGCAGAGCTGGTATGATTGGAAGCTGGACCGTTAGCAGCAAAGGGCGAAACGATAAATTCCTCTTGCGGAAGATAGATCCAGCTCTGAAGATACCCTTGTTGAATCAGTTCTTTTATCAGAATAAGCAGAATCGGCGACAGGATCAGACCGGCCATACCGAAAGCAGATGTGGACAGAATGACGAACGACAGCATAAGGAAAGCTGAGGATACGCCAATCGAATTCCCGGTAATCTTCGGCTCAAGCAGCTGTCTAACAATTAGTACAATGGCAAGGAGAATAATTAATCCAATAGCCAGTGAAGTATTGCCCACGATGAACAAATAGATGATCCAAGGGACTAAAATTGTGGTCACGCCAAGAAGCGGCAAAACATCAAATACCGCGCAGACTAATGCCATTGTGATTTCGTTGCCGGTTCGCAGAATAAATAAGCCGACTAGAACTATGACAAAAGTAATGCTGATCAGAATAAGTTGTGCTTTTAAATAGGACCCGATGGCTTTAAAAACATTGCCTTGTAAAAAGGCAAAGGCGTTCTTAAAAGTTTTTGGCATTTTGTCATGCGCGATTTTACGCCAATCTTTGATCTCCATGCTAAGGAAAAATGCCAAAATGATGGCTATCCCGAAATTGGCCATGAAGGTGGAGAAGGAGCCAAGAATACCGGCCATATATTTTAGAAAAGTAATCAGCCATCCTGTTAGGACATCCGTGGCATCTTTAAAGTATCCGTTGACCTTGTTCGTAATATCGGGTGGCAAGTTATCTATTTTTTGCTGCAGGTAGGTCGTGGTCTCCACAAAATGCTGCTGCACCACATATGTATATTTAGGGAGGTTCTCTTGGAAGTGAAGGGCCTGGATCGTAATCAGTAGACCGGCACCAAATAATGTGCCTAACAGCAGAATCAGAAAGAGCAATACTGAAATGGCGGAGGCAAAAGGTTTACCAAGACCACGACGGTTCAAGAAACGGGCCAAGGGTTCGATAAGCAAAAATACAAAAAAAGACAGGAATACAGGTGCAGCTAACTGGTACAGTTTACTAAAGGAGAACATAATTAGATAAACCGTGAGGACAATTAATCCGATGTCAAAAAATGTGCGCCAATATTTTTTGTATAACGGCAGCATAGATATAAACAACTCCCTTTTTTTATAAGTGGATATGCCAGGTTGATTACATTGTACATGATTTTACTTTAAAAGCGTCTATTTCTTTGATACATGTGTTAAAATAGGGGGTAACGTTTTTTTTATTCTACTTCACTTGGCCGTTTCACAGGTTCTGCTTGCAGACATTAGGCGAGCCAAAGTCAACTCTGGAAAAGCGGGGAATTAATATGCAGACTTTGCTGCTCTGGTTATTTTACATCTCATCATTTTATGCTTTTATCCCTGGTATGATCAGCCGGATTTTTGGTTACCGTGTCTTTCGTAAAGGAACTGGGCGAAATGAATTCGCTCTGACCTTCGATGATGGACCTGATCCTCGATTTACACCATTACTGCTGGAATTACTGAAGAGGTATGATGCAAAAGCGACCTTTTTTGTAGTAGGCTCTAATGCTGAACGTTATCCTGATCTTATTCAGCGTATCCATGATGAGGGACATCTCATCGGGATTCATAATTATGTTCACAAGACGAACTGGCTCATGCGGCCAGCAACCGTCCGCCGGCAGATTCAACGTACGAATGATATTATTTATAATATTATTGGCGAACGCAGTACGTATTACCGTCCACCTTGGGGCATTGTCAATTTATTTGATATTTCCAAACGACGCCAAGTTGAAATTGTGCTTTGGTCGGCAATGTTTGGCGATTGGCGTGAGAAGCTCGGCGCCGAAAAACTTACTGAGAAGATGCTGGCCCGTCTAAATCCCGGGGAAGTGATGTTGTTGCATGATAGCGGCACAACGCTGGGTGCAGATGCGGATGCTCCAGGGAATATGCTTGTGGCTCTTGAGCAGACACTGGAGGAAGCCCGTAAACGGGGACTCCGCAGCATTCGGATTGACGAAATGATTAAGATGGCTGAGACTTCACCTATCCGGCGCTTATCTTTTGGTAAACGGGTGCTTGTAGGACTTTGGTTAGCTTGGGAACAGGTATTTCAAGCTCTTTTTCATCTCCAAACGATTACTCCGTCAGATCCTTTCCTGCATTATCGGATGCGGAAATATCAGGGCGAACCGGTTGAACTCGAGGGTGGAGCACTGCTGCGTAAAGGCGACAAAGTCATTGAGCTGCACATCGATAATAAACAGTTGTTCGAATTAGGAATTCATTCACGTTCTTCCGCTCAACTAGCGATTCGAATGATCCGCAGAATGGAAAAGGATCTGCCCATTCTTGCTGAGATCATTGCCAAAGATGTGGATCTTGCAGAAGCCAAAGCGCTTTACGGAGTCAGCATGATTAACCGGGGACCGGAGAAATTCGGCTTTACCGTACGTGATTTGCCGGATGGCTTATTCGCACGTTCCTCCAAATTTTACTTAAGGATCCTGTTAAGTGTGATTCATCCAGCAGGTGGGGCAAGGCTTAAAGAACGGAGCGAGGTCCTTGTGCCGAAGCTTATCCTGATGCCTGTCTCAGAGCTGCTCAAAAAGATGAATCAACAGCTGCCTCATCATCCGAAAACTGCAAAAAAACGCAAATCGCAACAGGAAGAATCGTTGTCACTTAATGATTCGGTTGCGGAAGTAGAAATGCCAGGTGCGACAGTAACAAATTGATTCATGATCTTATTGATAAATATTATACAGTGGACGTGTAAAGAGATGTTCTACAATCCAACGTTGGGTTGTGGAACATTTTTTTGTTGGGATAATTAAAAAAAGAGCAGCCCGCCAGTAAAAATACTAAGGTGGGACTGCTCTTGCTTGTTTTAATATTCTTTTCTGCTAAAGGGATTAGATCTTCAGCACAGCGCCGTTACTTGCGTTGGTAACCATTTTGGAGTAACGAGCCAGGTAACCAGTTTTAACTTTAGGTTCGAATTCTTTCCAACCTGTACGACGAACTGCTAATACTTCTTCTTCAACCAGCAATTCAATCTTCCGGTTGTTGAGATCCAGTTCAATGATGTCTCCATCCTCAACAAAAGCGATCGGACCGCCTTCAGCTGCTTCTGGAGAGATATGACCGATACTGATTCCGCGGGAAGCCCCCGAGAAACGACCGTCTGTAATCAGACCGACCTTAGCACCCAGCCCCATACCCACGATTTGTGAAGTAGGCGCCAGCATTTCCGGCATTCCAGGTCCGCCCTTAGGACCTTCATAGCGGATAACGACTACATGGCCTTCTTTAACTTTACCGTTGGCGATACCTTCCAGTGCAGCTTCTTGGGAATCAAAGCAGATCGCAGGACCTTTATGATATCCGCCTACTGAAGCATCAACTGCACCAACCTTGATGATAGAACCCTCAGGAGCCAAGTTTCCGTAAAGTACGGCCAGACCGCCTCTTTCGGAGTAAGGGTTGTCGATAGTATGAATTACGGAAGTATCTTGGATCTCGTGTCCGATTACGTTCTCGGCTAATGTTTTGCCGGTAACGGTCATACATTCCCCGAACAGAGCACCTGGTTTCTTCAGCAGTTCATTCAATACAGCACTAACGCCGCCCGCACGGTCCACATCTTCGATAAAGATATCAGAAGCTGGAGCCAGCTTAGCCAGATATGGAACACGGTTTGCAACTTCGTTAATGCGTTCAAGCGGATAATCGATACCTGCTTCTTGAGCTAATGCAAGGGTGTGCAGCACTGTGTTAGTAGAACCACCCATTGCCATATCCAGTGCAAATGCGTTATCAAGGGATTCTTTAGTTACGATATCTCTTGGTTTAAGATCCAGCTTAATCAATTCCATCAGTTGTGTTGCGGATCTGCGAACAAATTCTCTACGCTCATCAGCAACAGCCAAAATTGTGCCGTTACCTGGCAATGCCAGTCCAAGTGCTTCTGCAAGGCAGTTCATGGAGTTGGCAGTGAACATTCCGGAACAAGATCCACAAGTTGGACAACCGAATTGTTCTAATTCAAGCAACTCTGCATCGTTGATTTTGCCGACTTGGTGAGCACCAACGCCTTCAAATACCGAGGTCAGAGAGAGCTTGTTACCTTTACTATCTACGCCGGCTTTCATTGGGCCGCCGCTTACGAACATGGTTGGGATGTTAACACGCAGTGCGCCCATCATCATGCCCGGTGTAATTTTATCACAGTTAGGGATGCAGACCATGCCATCGAACCAATGCGCGGAAACTACGGTTTCCAAGGCGTCAGCGATGATCTCGCGGCTTGGCAGTGAATAACGCATGCCGATATGTCCCATAGCAATTCCGTCATCTACGCCGATCGTATTGAATTCAAAAGGAACGCCACCAGCTTCGCGAATCGCTTCCTTAACGATTTTACCGAACTCTTGCAAATGCACATGCCCTGGAACAATATCAATATAGGAATTGCAGACCGCAATAAACGGCTTTCCGAAATCTTCTTCTTTTACTCCGGCTGCTCTCAGGAGACTACGGTGTGGAGCACGGTCAAAGCCTTTTTTAATCATGTCTGAACGCATTTTCTTGGCTGCCATAATGACATTCCCCCCTAAATGAATTTCAATCAAATATAGTGTCGCATTAACGCAATGAACTCCAAAGACCTGCGTATATACGGTTTATAGAAAGAACGGGGACCTGCTTCCTCAATAAGAAAAGCGATGCCGTTTCTATAAAAAAAGCCGCTGTTTTGGTATAAACAGTTACCGCCTAAAATGAACGGAGAAGTCATTGTTATTAGTGAGTCTATCACAAAGAGCACGTTTTTTCTACCGGACAATGTGAAGTTTGTCGATTGACGCAAAGCGTGGGAAGTGGAGGAAAAGCTCATTTTCGAAAGGAAAGTGCTTTATTTGGAAAATGGATCAGGGTTCGGATGTATCTATTTACCACTCTAGACAACTTTAGGAGAGCTGAGTATGATGGGAGTTATTATTTTATGGGAGGTGCTGGAAAATCGGGATTTGTGTATTATTATCGCCGCGGTGGATCGTTTTTACGGGGATGAAAAGCTAAGGAGGGAAAGGGAATGTCACAGCGTACAACTTATTTAAATCCAATTGTAGCAAGCTCAGGAGACCCATGGGTATTCAAACATACCGATGGCTATTATTACTTTATGGCCACAAAAGCTAAATGTCTGGAGCTGACGAGATCTAGAACCTTGACCGGCCTTGCGGAGGGCGACAAGAAAGTGATCTGGTCTCCCGAACCGGGGGGCAGCTACAGTTACAATCTGTGGGCGCCGGAAATTCATCATTTGGACAACAAATGGTACATTTACTACACTGCGAATGACGGAGGAGGCGACGATTCACGACGGATTTGCGTGCTGGAGAATGAAGAGGCAAACCCGCTGGAAGGGCAGTGGGTATGGAGAGGTGCTTTGCAGACACCTGTCCCAGGGTTGGATGGAACAGTAATGTCTTTGCGGGATCAGCTGTACTTTCTGTATGCGGGATATGGTCATTTCCCTGATTATGGGTCGGCTATTTACATTATGCGAATGAGTAATCCTTGGACCTTGGAAGGGGAGCATCACCTGCTTACCGCTCCAACTCTGTCATGGGAGAAGCAAGGTGGCATGGCGATTAACGAAGGTCCGGTAATTTTGCGGCGCAACAATCGTATTTTCATGGTTTATTCGGCAAGTACGACTTGGTCTGAGGATTATGCACTAGGGATGCTCACCATGAGCGAAGCGGCAGATCCTTTGCAACCGCTGTCATGGGAAAAATCAATGTCGCCTGTATTTTGCAAAAGTGTAGAGAACGGGATTTTTGCCACGGGGCACAATAGCTTCACACGATCTCCTGATGGCAAGGAAGATTGGATAGTCTATCATGCGCTTCCTTCCGCTGGAGCGGATGTGTCTTTGCGAGCAACCCGTATCCAGAAATTTGGGTGGAAGGTGGATGGCACACCGGATTTTGGGGTTCCTTGTAGGGATACGCTTGCTCAGACCGTACCGTCGGGAGAATAAGAATAAAACAGAAAAACAAGATTGAAAAGGCCATTCATTACAGAAAAACTGTAATGAATGGCCTTTTCATGTAATGCAGATATTTTTATTCGCTGTCGATAATAATTGACGAAAAACGCCTGTGTTATAAGGGGTTTTTCGCCAAAATACAAGATGTTTAGTACGTTTTTTTAATAGGTTTGTAGATGGTGTAGCCATATATTTGTTTGAGAAAAGTTCGTAAGATTACAAAATTATTGTATGAAAGCGTTGACATATGGATTTTGGATGCTTATAATTCGATCTGAGATACAGAAAAACTGTATTAATCAAGGGGAGTTATCTACAGGGCAAAAAGGAGCGTGGTTCCAAGCTTTGGATTTGCTTAAGGCGTTGTGGCAAATATTTTATAGTGGGAGGTTAAGTATGAAGAACAATGCAAAGCGTTTTTTTAGTCTTTTATTTGTGTTAATACTGATCATTTCGACTGTAACAGCATGTAGTGGCAACAGTGCAAACAATGGGGCTGATAACGGTGGCTCCAACAACAAAGAGAACGAGAGCACAGCCAAAGACCCGGTTGAGTTTACAGATATCAGCGCAGACATACGCGGCAATACAGCCCCAACGCAAGAGCAAATCGACGAAGTTAATCATTCCTTGAATGATACATACCTCGGCGACGTTTTCGATGAAGTCATTCCAAATGATTACTCAGCTTATCCTGTTAAAGGTGATGTGGTTCTGGATGTATGGATGCCTGCGAATTCCAATATTCCGGATATGAACAATCATGCTGTCCAGAAGCAGGTGGAGCAATTAACGGGAATCAAAGTAAACTTCATCACGCCGCCAATCGGCCAGGAAGCGGATGCCTTCACGCTGATGATCTCCTCCGGTGAACTGCCTGACATTATCATTGAGCCGGGACGTTATCCGGGAGGTTTTGAAGCGGGCGTAAATGACGGCGCTTATATCGATCTGACAGATCTGATGGAGAAAAATGCTCCGAACTATACGAAGTGGCGCAATTCGGATGAATCAAGAAGAAAAACCACGGTCACGGATGACGGCAAGCTGCTTGGCTTTTATGGCATCGCCCCATATTCAGAGTGGACTTGGTTTGGAACGTTGATTAAGCAAGAGGCGCTGGATAAAACAGGGCTTGAAGTTCCAAATACGATTGATGAATGGCATACCTTCCTGACAAAAGCAAAGGAAGTCGGATACAAAGCACCACTTAATTACGGCTCTACTTACGGCCAGATTTTTACCGGCATCATAAATGGCGCATATGGAGTATGGGATTGGACGTTCCTTGATGAGAATGGCAAAGTGGCCTGGGGGCCAGCACAGCCGAAAGCTAAGGAATATTTGACCACCATGCAGCAATGGAACAAAGAAGGATTACTGAACCCGGACTGGGCAACGGCAGACTTTAACCAGAGAATGGCGAGTGCCATTTCGGGAGATACCGCGATGATGATGGACTCTCCGGATACGATGTGGAGTTATTGGAAAGAGCAAAGCGGTATCGACTTTGTGGGGGCACTGAACCCGGTTCTAAACAAAGGAGATAAGTCCGCAACCACGTACAAAAATTTCAAAAGAGCGGGGATCGAAGCTGCGATCACAACGCAAAGCAAAAATGTAGAAGCGGCAATGGCTTGGCTTGATTTTAATTACAGTAAAAAGGGCTGGGAATTGATTAACTTTGGTGAATACGGCACGGTCCACCTGATTGATGACACGGGAATGCCTTATTATCCAGAGAACAGTTATATCTTTAAAGACCCTGAAGGTCAGCCCGTATCGACAACCTTATGGAAATACCGGATGCACAACTGGCCGGATATCCGGGATGAGCATCATTCCAACCCGCTGATCGCTGCCAAAGGAAGTTATTCGGGAGACATTCGCAAGAATTGGACTGAAAATATGGACACCAGTATGGCTATGCCACCTATTTCCTTTACCAAGGATGAAGCTTCGCGGGAAGCCGAGCTTGGAAACCAGCTGTCGACACTGCGCGGAGAGTATTTTGCAAAAATCATAATGGGAGACCTGCCGGTAGATGCCTATGATAAATTTTTGAAAGAAGCTCAGAGCATGGGACTGGAAGAGTTTTTGAGTATCCATCAGGCAGCCTTAGATCGATATAACAAACGATAGGTGGTTGTTTTATGGAAATATTACGAAAAAACAGAGCGATAAAGCCCATTCCTCAGGACGCCAAACCTAAAAATACCAAGCTAGTGATTAAGAAGGATTTGAAAAAGAACTGGTTTGTCTATCTGTTGGCCGTCCCTGTTGTAGCATGGTTCCTGATTTTCTGCTACGGGCCGATGTGGGGGGTTATGATCGCCTTCAAGGATTTTAAACCCCTGCTGGGGTTTGGCCAGAGCGAGTGGGTAGGGTTTAAGCACTTTATTGATTTTTTCCAAGGGCCTTATTTCTGGCGGGTCGTTAAAAACACCCTTCTCCTCAATGTTTGGGGGATTGCCTTTGGATTTACAGCCCCGATTATTCTGTCCTTGATGCTGAACGAAATCCGTGGGGTTAAGTTTAAAAAAGTGGTCCAAACGATCACCTATATGCCGCACTTTATTTCCCTGGTGGTGGTATGCGGGATCATTCATATCTTTGCCGCAGATGAAGGGATTATCACGCAAATCCTGCAATTTATTACCGGAAAAGAGTACTCTTCACTGCTCGGCTACTCTTCGTTCTTCCGGCCGATTTATACCTTCTCCGGCATTTGGCAGAGCATCGGCTGGGATAGCATCATCTACCTTGCGGCGATGAGTTCCATCGATACTTCATTATATGAAGCTGCTGAAATTGACGGAGTGGGACGGATTAAAAAAATGTGGCATATTACGCTGCCGCAGATCAGCCCAGTTATCATCATTCTGTTTATTTTTGCCATCGGCGGGTTGATGTCATCCGGGTACGAGAAGATTATCCTGCTGTACAATCCTCTGATCTATGATACGGCGGATGTTATTGCCTCTTATGTTTATCGTCGCGGTTTAAGAGAAGCCAGTCTTAGTTATTCTACGGCTGTGGGCTTGGTCAGCTCAATCGTTAACTTCGGGCTGCTCTGGATGACAAATACAATAGCCAAACGCAGGTCCGAGGTCAGCTTATGGTAAGAAAGAGGGACAGCTATGAAAGATAATTTGCAGCGTAAAACGAAAAAAAGACGAAAACATAAATCCATCGGCGACAGAGTGTTTGACGGCACGCTTTATACTCTGCTGACCGCATTAACCTTGGTGTGTTTTTATCCGATCCTGCATATCCTGTTTGCTTCCGTCAGCGACCCCGGCATGTTGATTGCTCATAAAGGGATTTTGCTGAAACCGCTGGGGTTCACTTTGGATGGCTATAAGCTGGTGTTTAAAGATAACAGTCTGATCAACGGCTATAAAAACACGATTATATATGTAGGGTTAGGCACATTAGTCAACATGATCATGACCATTCTGGGAGCTTATGTATTGTCCAGACGAGGTTTGTATTTTAAAAACTTCATCATGATCCTGATTACAATCACCATGTTCTTTGGTGGCGGGTTGATTCCTTGGTTCTTATTAATGAAGGATATTGGTTTGTACAATAATTTGTGGGCCATGATTTTGCCAAGTGCTTTAAGCACATGGAACATTATTATTTTACGAACTAGCTTTCAAGCCATTCCGCAGGAATTGGAAGAGGCGGCTACTATTGACGGGGCAAGTCAGGCCCATATTTTAACGAATGTGATTCTACCGCTGTCCAAAGCTACGCTGGCCGTAATCTTTTTATACTATTTAGTGGGGAACTGGAACTCATGGTTTAATGCGATGGTGTTGTTGAAGGACAGACAGCTGTTCCCGCTGCAGCTATTAATGAAGGAAATATTAGTAGCTAATGATGCAACCGCAACCTCGATCGGCAGTGCAGGCGGGGTAGTCATCGATAGCGCCCAGAGCCAGACGGCTTTCCGCGAGCTGGTTAAGTATTGCGCGATTGTCGTTTCTACGCTTCCTATATTAATGGTATATCCTTTCTTGCAAAAATATTTTGTTAAAGGTGTTTACGTAGGTTCGATTAAAGGATAGTGGGCAAAAAAACAAGTTCATCTTATATAGAAATTATTTAATAGGAGTGAAGTACACCATGTTGACAGAAGCAAGCAGCACATCCGTTCCACGTCCAGAATATCCAAGACCCCAATTTGCCCGTAAGGATTGGCTTAGCCTAAATGGAGAATGGGATTTTACGTTTGATGATGAAGATGTCGGTGAGGAAGAACAATGGTATCGGGCGGACACAAAGGGTTTATTTTCACAGGTTATTCAAGTGCCCTTTGCGTTTCAGAGCAAGCTGAGCGGAATTGAAGATCCTTCATTTCATGATGTTGTGTGGTATAGAAGAACTTTCGAAGTTCCTGAGGGTTGGAACGGGAAGCGGATTGTCCTCCATTTCGGCGCCGTTGATTATTTGGCAAAGGTCTGGGTGAATGGTCAGCTGGTGGCCGTGCATGAAGGCGGACATACGCCATTTCAGGCCGATATCACTCCTTCGCTGATCAAAGGAAATAATACCATTATACTGCGCGCAGAGGATTTCAGCCGCGATGTCACCTTGCCGCGGGGCAAGCAATATTGGCTGGAGCAGTCTGCTGCCATCTTTTATACCCGCACAACCGGAATCTGGCAGAGTGTCTGGCTTGAACCGCTGTCTGCAGTGCATCTGAGTAAAACTATGATGACACCTGATATAGACCGCAATGAAATCCGGCTTCGGACCTTTCTGCAAGGATTTAAGTCTGCTGATCCGCTCAAGCTGCGCATAACGGTATCGTATGACGGTGAAGTGATCGCAGAGGATCAATATATGATCAAGAATGCAGAGCAGCTGCGGGCTATCGGCTTGGGGGATTTTGCGGATCATGGTCTTGGACGTTTATGGAGCCCTGAGCATCCGAATTTGTATGATATTCAATTCCAATTGCTTCGGAATGAGGAAGTAATTGATGAAGCGGCGAGTTATTTCGGCATGCGCAAGGTGTCGATTGAAAATGGCAAGCTATGCTTGAATAACCGCCCATATTTCCAGAGACTGGTGCTGGATCAGGGGTACTTCCCTGACGGGATACTAACCGCACCTACAGACGAAGAGCTGAAACGTGATGCCCAGCTGACGAAGGAAATGGGCTTTAACGGGGTGAGGAAACATCAGAAGACAGAAGATCCCCGGTTCCTGTATTGGTGTGATAAGCTCGGCCTGCTGGTATGGAGTGAGGCAGCCAATGCTTACGAATATTCCGAGGAGTATGTCCGCCGCTTCACGAAGGAATGGCAGGAGATCATCGAGCGCGACTATAACCATCCTTGTATCCTGACCTGGGTTCCGCTTAATGAGAGTTGGGGGGTTCCCAATGTCCAGATTGATACACGCCAGCAGCAGCACGGATTGGCAATGTATCATTTAACGAAATCCTTGGATGAGATGAGACCTGTTGTGTATAACGATGGGTGGGAGCATATGACTACAGATTTGGTGACTATTCATGACTATGAGAGCCATCAGGAAGTGCTGGAGGATAGATACGCCACGGCTGAATCTTCTGTAAATGCGATGCCGGCCAACCGCAAAATATTTGTCGGTGGAGCTTCGTATCAAGGCCAGCCGATTCTCGTATCCGAGTTTGGTGGAATTGCCTTCAAGAAAAGTGAGTGGGAGGGCTGGGGTTATTCTGGGGCAGAGAACGAAGAGGATTTCCTGATGAAGCTCAAGGCTGTGGTTGACCCGATGTTCACTTCCCCGGTGATCCAAGGTTATTGCTATACCCAGCTGACGGATGTCGAGCAGGAAATCAACGGACTGCTCACCTATGATAGACAGCCCAAAGCTCCGCTTGAAGCGATCCGCAACATCATGATGCATATCAAATAAATAACATTTATTAAAAGGAGTTACACCATGACACAAAAAGCAACGCTTCCGCGTCCTGAATATCCCCGCCCTGACTTTGTTCGACCAGAGTGGATCAATCTGAACGGCCAGTGGCAATTCGAAATTGATCATGGCAAAAGTGGGAAGGAACGCGGATACCCTGTTAACGAACATAATCTCTCAGGGACAATTACTGTGCCCTTCTGTCCGGAAAGCAGGCTGTCCGGCGTAGAATACAAAGATTTTATGGCTGCTGTATGGTATAAAAGGGAGTTTACCGTGCCGGAGAACTGGACAAATGGCAGAGTTATCCTTCATTTTGGCGCCGTTGATTATATGGCGGAGGTCTGGGTGAACGGCGTATCCGTAGGTACGCATCGCGGAGGATATACTCCGTTTAGCTTTGATATTACTTCTAATCTTTTAGCGGGCGGTAATGTGATTACTGTATATGCTGAAGACGACGTTCGATCGGGGCGACAGCCGCGGGGCAAGCAGAGTGAACAGTTCCATTCGCACGGCTGCGACTATACACGCACTACAGGAATCTGGCAGACGGTATGGCTTGAGCAAGTGCCTGAGACCTATCTGTCTAATCTGAAAGTTGTCGCTGATCCCGACAATGGCTGTGTGCACCTCGAAATGAAGGTACAAGGGAACGTTGCGGGGGACACGCTTAGCGCTACTGCTCTTTATGGCGGCAAACCCGTCGGGGACAGCAGTGTGATTGTTTCCGGGCCCTCTATAAAACTTACGATTCCACTGTCAGAGATTCACTTATGGGAAGTTGGAAACGCCAGATTGTATGACCTGAAGTTATCCTTGCATTGTCAGGGACGGGAGAGTGATGTGGTCCATTCTTATTTTGGACTCCGCACGGTACGACTGGATGGGATGGCATTCCGGATCAATGGGAAATCCTTATTTCAGCGGTTAGTACTGGATCAAGGTTTTTATCCGGAGGGAATCTATACCGCTCCTACTGATGAAGATCTGCGCAGAGACATCGAAATCTCAATGGGGCTTGGCTTCAATGGCGCAAGACTTCACGAGAAGATCTTTGAGCCGCGTTATCTTTATTGGGCTGACCAATTAGGTTATCTTGTCTGGGGAGAACATGCCAATTGGGGGCTGAATATTACTGGAGCGGATAGCCTGTCTCACTTCCTGCCGGAATGGCTCGAAGGTATGCAGCGTGATTTCAATCATCCCGCGCTGATCGGCTGGTGCCCTTTTAATGAGACCTGGGATCGGGACGGTGTGAAGCAGCATAACGCCGTGCTACAGATTGTTTACGACGTAACAAAACGTATGGATCCAACACGTCCCGTAATTGATACAAGCGGTAACTTCCATGTGGCTACAGATATCTTCGATCTTCATGACTATGACCAGAATCCGCAGACGTTCCGGGACAGATATGAACCTATGAAGCATGGCGGTCAAGTATTCAATACCTTCCCGGATCGCCAAACGTATGAAGGTCAACCTTACTTCATCAGCGAGTATGGCGGAATTTGGTGGAACCCACAGCAGAAAGATGAAAAATCATGGGGGTATGGGGACAGACCGACCTCAGAGCAAATGTTTATCGAACGCTACGAGGGGTTGACGAATGTTCTATTAGATCATCCGCTGATGTTTGGATTCTGCTATACCCAGCTGTACGATGTGGAGCAGGAAGTTAATGGACTGTATACTTATGACAGACAGCCGAAGTTCGATCCTGAGCGTATCCGCCGCATCAATGCGCGTAAGGCTGCAATTGAAGATTAGAGGCGCTACGTAACTATTCATTCGAAAGGAATGTGATAGATTATGAAAGTGAATTTCCGGCAAAAATGTCTGGTAGCCTTAAGTGTTCTTCTTATTCTTCCAATGGGGAAGGTGACCTTAGCTGTCTCTGATCATAATGACTTTTACAACGTGGTTATGCAGGACGGGGCGGACCCATGGGTGTATAAACATACAGATGGCTTCTATTATTTCACCAAAACAACAGGTGGCAATGTTACTCTCTGGAAGTCAGCCCAGTTGACCACTATTGATGCAGCGCCTACTAAAGTTGTCAACACGGGCGGTAGCGGCATCTGGGCGCCTGAGCTACATTATATAAACGGAGCTTGGTATATCTACTATGCGATGGACGACGGAGATAACGTAAACCACCGCATGCATGTAATGGAGAACACAGCGGCAGACCCGATGCAGGGAACTTGGCAGTACAAAGGCCAGATCACAGATTCAAGCAATAAGTGGGCTATAGACGGTACTGTGCTGCAAGTGAACGGCGAGCTGTATTTTATCTGGTCCGGCTGGGAGGGGAATGTTAATGTGCGGCAGAATCTCTATATCGCGCATATGAGTAATCCCTGGACCATTGATTCCGAACGCGTAGAGATTTCAAGACCAACGTATAGCTGGGAAACGATTCATTCCCCAAATGTGAATGAAGGACCGCAGGTGATTATAAATGGAGAAGTCATTAGTTTGGTCTACTCGGCAAGTGGAAGCTGGACCAATGATTATTGTCTGGGACTGATCACCGCAGACATCTCCAGTGATCTGTTGAATCCGGCATCATGGAATAAACGCAATCAGCCTATCTTTTCCTCAGGCAATGGACTTTACGGACCTGGACACCATTCGTTTACTAAGTCTCCTGACGGCCAAGAGGATTGGATCATGTACCATGTCGCCAAATACAACAACGCTGGCTGGAACCGCGAGGTACGGATGCAGAAATTCAGCTGGAATGCTGATCATACACCTAATCTGGGCATTCCCGTTGACCCTAATCTTCCTATAACTTTGCCTTCAGGTGAAAACATGCATACCCGCTACGAAGCGGAAAAAGGGACATTTGGCGGCGATGCCTATGCCTCTTCGAGTCCCAAGGGCTCGGGTGGGCTTAAGGCGGGTCATATTGATACACCGGACAGTTACGTAGAATTTTCGGTTGATGCGGCAGCCGCAGGCGAGTATATTCTTTTGGCTCGAACGGCGAATGGAACGGCTGGCGGGAATTGGTCGAATTTTCAGCTTAGTGTCAATGCAGGACCTTCCGGACCATTCTATATCACCAATAAAGGGTGGGAGAATTGGGGGCTGTCCACAGCCCGGATTCAACTGAAGGCAGGCATAAACAAGCTTCGTTTTACCAAAGGCGAAGGTTACGGAGAAATTGATTTCATTGATATTAAGCCATTGTGAATCGAACAAACCTAAGAGACCTACGAGATGGCTTCCGGTTTTCCGGAGGTCATTTCTAGGTGAAAGGGCCTGTAGTTGTAATTGTTTTTCATCTCATTAAGAAGTAAGATTAGGATAATTATTAGGATACAAGGAGAGCTGATTTGTGCTGGAACTTAGCTTAAACGACCCGGAAAAATTAGTCACAGTAACGCATGCTTTATCAACCCGTTCTAGGGTTGATATACTTCGGCTCTTAAACTCCAAAAACTTAAATATTATTGAAATCGCTGAGAGGCTGAAGCTTCCAGTGTCGACGGTAGCAAGCAATATTAAAGTATTAGAAGCAGCAGAGTTAATTCATACAGAATTGCTTCCGGCTTCACGCGGGGCGATGAAAGTTTGCAGCCGGAATTATGATGATCTTCATATTGCCTTGAATTTAAAAGAGCCGATGCCAAAGGGATTAACTCATGTCTATGAAGTAGAGATGCCGATCGGTCATTATAGCGACTGTGAGGTATCTCCTACTTGCGGAATGGCTAATAGCGAGGGTCTTATTATCAAAGAAGATGAACCATCGAGCTTTTATCACCCTAAACATGTCAACGCTCAGCTGATCTGGCTCCGCAAAGGATTCCTGGAATATTTGCTGCCTATGGATATCCCCTCCGGAGCACAAATTGAATCGCTGGAATTATCCATGGAGATCTGTTCGGAAGCTCCGAATTATGACCAGAACTGGCCTTCGAACATTTCCGTGTGGGTGAATGGATCGGAGATCGGCATGTGGACCAGTCCCGGTGATTTCGGTGACCGGCGGGGCAAGCTGAATCCGAACTGGTGGTGGGATGGATCCACACAATACGGGTTTCTCAAGACCTGGCGTGTTGACCATGAAAAGACGACACTTGATATGGAGAAGGTGTCGAATGTTTCCTTAAATGATCTTCTGATTAACCGGAGCCCCAAATTGCGGCTGCGCATTGGAATCAATCCCGATGCAGTTCATCAAGGTGGACTTAACCTGTTTGGGCGCCAGTTTGGCGATTATGAACAACATATTATGATGAAGGTAAAATATACAATGGATCAGGATGAAGTAGAACTTTAGCTTAGGAGATGGATAAAGCAAGGCGGTTCCTCGGAAACGAATCTTCGTATCCAGGGAACCGCCTTGCTTTGTTTGTTCTGGATGTAAAATCAGAGTGTGCGGCGTAGGGCGGCACGCTGAAGGGTGATCATCCAGTCAACGGACGGCTCAACCAGCGGGTGAAAGAGCCGTTTAACTGACGGCTGAGCCAGCAATACGGTGAATAATACGGCGGTGAGCAGCAGGACTACTGCCCCAGCAGCATTGCCAATATAGGTGTAAATCCCAGAAACGGCAGCCAGACGAACGATAAAACCATGAAGCAGGAAGACATACAACGTGCGGCGTCCCCAGTCGGTCATGCGGCTTGCTCCGTAAGGTACAAGACCGAGGAAAGCGAGTGAAGCGACAATTTGTAGTCCGTACAGTCCCAGGCGGTATACGCCTGCATACCATACATTGGCATCAAGCTGCATATAGGTCATGTTGCCATATAACCAGCCAAAGGGAAATCCTGCTCCCCATGTAGCCATGATGGCAAGGAGTAGAACGGAGGCTGCTGCTGCAAAGATTTTGATATATTTCTGATAGAGCTTGACGAAGGTTTCGAAGGAGAAATGATAGCCGATAATGAAAAAAGGCAAATATACAAAGGTACGGCTGATGCTAAACCATACACCGTCCAGCTGGAGATATCCCACAGCCACCCCCGCTGTTACAGCGAAGAGGAGCTTAGCGGTTATTGACCATCTGCTCATTCCGAGCATCAGGAGGCGCCAGCAGGCATGACTGGCCAGAAACCATAGGAGCAGATAGGGTGCGAAAATGGAATGCTGGATGTTGCTTACATGAAAGAGGGAAACGTCGAGTGCGGAATATAAGCTTTGAAAAATGAGGTATTGCAATCCAATTTGCAGCAGCATTTTGCGGCCGGTAGTTCCGGCAAGGCTTTTTCTGGCGAAATAGCCGGTCACCAGTACGAACAGCGGCATGTGAAAGCTGAAAATCCACATATATAATCCGTGTATTCCGCTCATTTTGTTAATCAGAGGTTCAATTGCATTACCGGCAAAAACAGTGATAATAAGCATAAAACGCAGGTTGAGAAAAAAGGTTTCTCCGCGCGTTTCCAGCGAGTTTTCCCCTACCATGATTTAGCCTCCAAATTATGCTGTATGCAAATTAATTTAATTTTAAAATACTAGATTTTCTTTGATTTAATTGTGAATTAAATCACAATAGAAAGCGTTATCATGTGTGCGAAATGTGGCGATGTGTTGAAGGTTGTTAGAATAGAGGGATTCCACTATAATTTTTATATGCATTAACATCTGGGAGTGGAACATGTTGAAGAGAAGAATAACTAAGCGTCGCGTCGCTATTTTTGTATTGATTATTTTAGTTGTAGCTGGGTTGCTGATATGGAAGTATTTAACGCCATATGCACCGGCTCAAGAAGCCGAAACCGCACTGATTTCAAGTGGTGGAGTTACCGTCGAACAGAATGATAATTGGATTTCGTTCGAACCTTCCATTACTAAAGGCGCCTCGATTATATTTTATCCTGGGGCTTTGGTTAAACCGGAAGCTTACTCCCCTCTTGCGAAGAGCGTCGCTGCTGCAGGGCATCCCTTCTACATCGCCAAAATGCCGTTTAATTTAGCCGTAACGAAGGGGGATGCCGCAGAAGAGATTATTCGTGTACATCCGAAGCAATCTTTTGTGCTGGGTGGACATTCACTTGGGGGTGTCATGGCCTCACGTTACGCAATTGAGCATACGGACCAGCTGGAAGGTGTATTTTTCTTAGCCTCTTATCCAGATGAAAAGGGCAGTCTACGAGAGACTACTTTGTCAGTGTTATCAGTTGTGGGTACTGAGGATCAAGTGATTGACAGAGACAGCTACAACAAAGGGCGTTCCTATCTGCCAGATAATACAGTTTATAGTTCAATTTTAGGTGGGAATCATGCGCAATTTGGCAGCTACGGGCCTCAGAAGGGGGACGGCGAAGCCACAATATCTGAGCAAGAGCAGCAGAGTCGCACAGTAAGTGCCCTGTTGGATTGGCTGGGAAATCTGAGGTAGTTACGGGTCATTCAACAGAGGGAGGAAACAATTCATGCCAGTATTACACATTAACGATGAATGCGTTCCCTGCTCTGGAATATTGTTTGATAAAGACGGGACGTTACTCGATCTATTAGCCACCTGGGGGAATTGGGCGGAGCTTGTGCTGCGCGGACTGGAAGATCAACTAGCGATCATGGGAGCGGGATTTATTGTAGAGCGCAGCAAGGTGCTGGGTACGCAACATGATCCGCAAGGGAAGTTAATAGGGTACGACCCGGCGGGGCCGCTTACCATGGCTACAGAGGAAGAAAGTTACGGTGTACTCGCGTGGCAGCTATATGCAGCAGGAGTTCCTTGGAATGAAGCGCTGACCCGTGTGAAAAGCATAACTAAAAACGCAATGTACGAATTACGCCGACGCCGTATGGCACAGCCTTTAGCGGGACTTTATTCTTTTTTGGAGCAATGCTCTGCGGCATCCCTTAAGCTTGGCGTGGTTACCTCCGATGGGGCAAAGACCACTGGAGAGCATTTGGAATGGCTTAATGTGGCAGGCTATTTTGATTCGGTAGTTACTAGGGACAGGGTGAAAAACGGAAAACCCGCTCCTGAAATGGCTGAATTGGCCTGCCGGGAGCTAGGGCTTTCGCCTGAAGAGACGATTATTATTGGGGACAGTAATGCCGATATGCAATTAGGTAAAGGTGCAGGGCTTCGCCTCGCAATTGGGATTTCCGCCAGTGGTGATGGGGAGCACCTTATAGACGCAGATGTAATCATTTCCGGTTTTAATGAGCTTCGGATCACTTACTGATCAGCTAATAAAAGGAAAGGATGTGCTACTTAGCATGGATCAATTGCAGACACTTGCTTCTTGGATCAAAGAAAGTGACAACATCGTTTTTTTCGGAGGGGCGGGTACGTCGACAGAGAGTGGAATTCCCGATTTCCGCTCCGCAGCTGGATTATATCAAACTCAGCACAATTCACCTTATCCACCTGAAGTGATGCTGAGCCGCACTTTTTTCATGTCCTCACCGGACATTTTTTTTGATTTTTACCGCAGTAAAATGATTCATCCAGAGGCCCGTCCGAATGGTGCGCACCAGCTACTAGCGGAATTGGAACAGCAGGGGAAGCTGAAGGCGGTGATTACGCAAAATATTGACGGCCTGCACCAGCAGGCGGGTAGCCGTAGTGTACTTGAGCTGCATGGTTCGATCCATCGCAACTATTGTATGGACTGCTCACGGTATTACGGGCTGGATCAACTGCTGGAAATGACTGAGATCGTTCCTCGCTGCCCGGAATGTGGCGGAATTATCAAGCCGGATGTGGTTTTATATGAAGAAGAATTGGATCATTCCGTGCTTATGGGCTCTGTCGCAGCGATTGCCTCTGCAGATATGCTTATTATTGGTGGAACCTCGCTAACGGTTCAGCCTGCGGCCAGTTTGGTGACTTATTTCCGTGGCAAACGTACGGTGCTGCTGAACGGAGATCCCACACCTTATGATGACCGGGCGGATCTGCTGATTACAGATCGAATTGGAAAAGTAATGGGCAGTGTCAAGGATCTATTAAGCTAGATGGAAAAAGCTGTCCTTTGGTTTCTCTTGCCAGATTATTATTACGCTCAGAAGTTTAAAGATAAGGTAGGCTCACAACAGCGTGTAATGAGAGGCAGGGATAAGCAATGGTATATGTAGCAGACGATAAACGGTATGACAACATGCGTTATAATCGTTGCGGGAACTCAGGTCTCAAGCTCCCAGCAATCTCATTAGGATTATGGCAGAATTTTGGTGGGATCGATAATTACGAGAACGGCAGAGAAATGATCACTCGTGCTTTTGATCTTGGAATTACCCATTTTGATCTGGCCAATAACTATGGTCCACCAGCTGGTTCAGCAGAAGAGCTGTTCGGTAAAGTTCTTGCCAATGATATGTTTCCTTATCGTGATGAAATAGTGATCTCTACAAAAGCAGGGTATAACATGTGGCCCGGCCCTTATGGCGAATGGGGTTCGCGTAAATATATGCTGGCTAGTCTGGATCAGAGCCTGAAACGGCTAGGCCTAGATTATGTTGATATTTATTACTCTCATCGTCCAGACCCGGAAACACCGCTTGAAGAAACCATGCAGGCACTGGATTATGCGGTACGTTCTGGCAAAGCTTTATATATAGGACTATCCAACTATAATGCGGAGCAGACGGCTGAAGCCCTCAGCATTCTAAAAAGCCTGGGCACACCGCTCTTAATCCATCAGCCTAGTTATTCTATGCTCGATCGTTGGATTGAGGGCGGCTTACAGGATGTACTGGAACAAAGTGGTGTAGGAAGCATCGCTTTTACACCTCTGGCTGAAGGTTTGTTAACCAACAAATACTTGAATGGTATTCCAGAGGGATCAAGGGCTGCCAAGCCGTCTGCCGCCTTGAATGAGAGCCGGATTACACCGGAGGTGCAGCGGAGGATTCGCGCACTTAATCAGCTTGCGGTTTCGCGAGGACAGAGTCTGGCTCAGTTTGCACTGGCTTGGACACTCCGGGGGGGCAAGGTTACTTCTGCCCTAATTGGAGCAAGCAGAGTGGATCAGATTGAAGAGAATATAGCTGCTTTAGCTAAGCCTGATTTCAGTCCAGAGGAGTTAGAGCGGATTGAAACGATTCTAAAGACAGAACTATAGCGTATTGAACACAGTAACAGCCCGGTTCCTTAAGTTAAGGAAGACGGGCTGTTGTTGTAAGGTGGATTTATGAATTAAAGGTCAAACTAACGTTCAGGTTTCTCTGCTTGTCTCGTTGTAGTCATCCGGTAAGCCGTCGGTGACTGGGCACAAAACCGTTTGAATTGGCGAGAGAAGTATAAAGCATCGGTGAGCCCCACGGATGCTGCTACCTGTTCCACGGACAGCTCCGGTCGTTCACGCAGCAGCTGTCTGGACTTTTCAATACGCAGCTTTAGCAAGTAGGTCACCGGAGATAATCCGGTCTCTTGCTTAAATACACGGGACAGGTAGGCTCGATTATAACCCAGCGTATCACACATTTGTTCAATAGAGACCGGGTGCGCATATTGAGAAGCCATATAGTGGATCATTTGCTTCACAGTACGCTTAACCTGTGATTCTGTTCCGGGAAGACGGGAGAAGGAAGAGAGCAAATCAGCTGCCTCGCCGACAATGAGATAGAGATACCCAAGCGAAGTCAGATGGGCACTTTCTTTGTTGGCGTTGAAGGCTTGCATGATGCTGGACAGGGCACCTGGAATGAGGCTTTCACCTGTTGTGGTCACCACGGGTTGTTGTGGTGTGAACCCCGTCTGCAGCACCAGATCGTCAGCTTCGCTGCCAGTAAATGCTGCCCAGCGATAGCACCAGGGCTGATCTTTATCAGAGACGTAACTGACTAATTGTCCCGGATGGATCAAGAAGCAGTCTCCTTTACCCAACTCATATTTATGATGTTCTGTACGGAAAACACCCGAGCCAGATTCTATGAAATGCAGCAAATAATAATCATAGATCTTGGGTCCAGCTTGATGCATGGGCAGTGTCTGACTCTGGCCGGCAAATAGTACATGAAGGTTCTGTTTATCGTAATACACGGGATTGGATCCTACGGAATAAGTATGCTCCATTTGGGACAGCCTTTCTTGTGTTAATGTCATTTAATGGCTTATAGTTTAGAGAGTAACAGTAATATATGTAATTATTATATTATGGGAAGTCACATTTATCCATACATTACACACATGATTGCATTATCAGAGGATGAGTGAATCTATTATAATGAGTACATAAAGAACGCTTTACTAATTCCCACTGGCTGAAGCAGCGAAAGGATGGAGTGGTATTAATGAGCATGCAGGAACTTAACAACAAATTTATTGAAAAATATGGGGTGAGCGAGGAAGAGGCTAAGGTGTTTTATGCACCAGGTCGTGTCAATCTCATCGGAGAGCACTTGGATTATAACGGCGGATATGTACTTCCCGCAGCTTTGGAATTCGGTACAACGCTGATTGTGCGTCCACGTAGTGACAGCAAAGTGAATTTTGCATCGACTAATTTTCCTTACGAAGCTTCTATTGATTATAGCGAAATTGGCAAGTCCAAAACTGGTGAATGGATTGACTATCCGATTGGGGTAATGGTTGAGCTGGATAAGAAAAGCACCCCGGTATCCAAAGGGTACGATCTGCTGTTCCATGGCGATATTCCGAATGGAGCAGGCTTGTCCTCCTCGGCATCTCTTGAAGTCGTTACTGCTTATGCGTTCCTGACTCTCGAAGGCGGCGATACAGACACTGTTGAGATTGCACTTTTGTCCCAGCGTGCGGAGAATCAGTACGTAGGTGTAAACTCCGGAATTATGGATCAGTTCGCAGTTGCTAACGGCAAACGCGATCATGCAATCCTGCTGATGTGCGACACACTTGAGTACAATTTGGTACCATTCATCACAGGTTCATACAAATTGGTTATCGGCAACACGAACAAACGCAGAGGGCTTGTAGATTCCAAGTACAATGAACGTCGTCAGCAGTGTGATGAGGCATTGGCTATTTTGCAAAAAGAAGTGCCTTCGCTAGCTTATCTGGCACAGCTCAATCGTGAACAGTTCGAAGCACATCAAGATAAAATCACAGACGAAATTGTAAGACGCCGCGCTCGCCATGTCGTGGAAGAGAATCAACGCGTGCTGGATTCCGTTGAGGTATTAAAAAACAATGATCTGAAGCAGTTTGGACAGTTCATGAATGATTCGCATGCGTCCTTGCGCGATTTGTATGAAGTTAGCTGTGCAGAGCTTGATATTATGGTTGAAGAAGCTGGACGTATCCCAGGTACACTCGGTTCCCGTATGACTGGCGCGGGTTTCGGAGGTTGTACAGTATCTTTGGTACATGAAGATGATATAGAACGTTTCATTCGTGAAGTTGGTGAAGCCTATACCACAAGATCTGGTTTGGTTGGCGAGTTCTACGTTTGCGGCATCGGTAATGGTGTCCAAGAATTGAAGGGAGTGTAATCAGATGGCGATTTTAGTAACAGGTGGAGCAGGGTATATTGGGTCTCATACTGTAGCGGAGCTGCTGGATCGTGGCGAAGAAGTGGTGGTCATCGACAATCTGCTAACAGGGCATCGTGAGGCGTTGCTGGGTGGCAAGCTGTACGAAGGTGATCTGCGTGATAAAGAACTGCTGGGTAAGCTGTTCGCTGAAAATGAGATTGAAGCGGTTATCCATTTTGCCGCAAGCTCGCTGGTCGGAGAAAGCATGAAGGACCCTGTAAAATATTACGACAACAATGTATATGGTACACAGTGTCTTTTGGAAGCTATGCAAAAAGCTGGCGTAAACAAGATCGTATTCTCGTCCACAGCTGCAACCTACGGCGAACCGGAAAAGGTGCCGATTGAAGAAACAGATCGCACTGAACCGGCCAATGTGTATGGAGAAACTAAGCTGACCATGGAACGGATGATGGCTTGGTTTGATAAAGTACTGGGCATCAAATATGTAGCATTGCGTTACTTCAATGCAGCTGGCGCACATGCCAGTGGCAAAATCGGTGAAGACCATCGTCCAGAAAGTCATTTGGTGCCGCTGGTATTGCAAACGGCTTTGAAGCAACGTGACAGTATCGCTGTTTTCGGAGATGACTATCCTACAGAAGACGGTACTTGTGTGCGCGACTACATCCATGTCAGCGATCTGGCTGACGCCCATGTCCGTGCGGTAACTTACCTGCGCAGCGGAAGCAGCAGCAATATTTTCAACCTGGGCAATGGACTTGGATTCTCGGTAAAACAGGTGATTGAAACGGCGAAGAAGGTTACTGGACTTGAAATTCCTGTAGTCATTCAAGAACGCCGTGCCGGCGATCCTGCTGTGCTGGTAGCTTCCTCCGACAAAGCGCGTAGCGTCCTTGGATGGAACCCGCAGCATGCAGATTTGGAAGATATTATTCAAAGTGCATGGAACTGGCACTCTGCCAATCCGCAAGGATACGGAGAATAAGGGACTTTAGGTTAGCTTATCTTGAACTTGAGACCCTACTTAAGGAGAATTAAAATGCACAACGAGAATAAGATTACGCCTGCTGGCCAGAAAGCATTACATGCGATTGAGCAGCTTGTTCTGTTCGCACTGCGCCAGCAGCTTATAGCTCCATCCGATGAAGATTATAGCCGTAATGTGCTGCTCGAACAGTTTGGTTTCAGTGAGCCGCTTGTAGGTGACATCGATCAAAGTGCATTGGAAGGGCCGCAGGCTCCACTCGATGCACTGATTGATTATGGTTTTGAAATCGGATTGATCCCAGAGAATAGTGACACTTACCGTGACTTGCTGGACGCCAAGATTATGGGACTTCTCATGGCCCGTCCTTCGGATGTAAATGCTGAATTCTATAGTCTGACTGCTGAAAAAGGCATCTCCGCGGCTACAGACCGTTTTTATAAATTGAGCATTGATTCGAACTATATTCGGATGGATCGGATCTCCAAGAATGTCTACTGGCTGCAGGATTCGCCGTACGGAGACATTGAAATGACGATCAATTTGTCCAAGCCTGAGAAAAATCCGAAGGAAATTGCGATGGCTCGGCTGCTCCCGCCGCCAGTCTATCCGAAATGTCTGCTGTGCCGTGAGAATGTAGGTTATGCCGGACGGATCAATCATCCGCCGCGCCAGAACCTGCGTATCATTCCGCTTAACCTGAATAATGAAAAATGGTTCTTCCAATACTCGCCATATGTTTATTACAATGAGCACTGCATTGTATTCCATCATGATCATGTGCCAATGAAGCTTACCAAGGATACCTTGAAGCGGCTGCTTAGCTTCGTGGAATCATTTCCGCATTATTTTATTGGCTCAAATGCAGACTTGCCGATTGTTGGCGGCTCTATTCTGACGCATGACCATTTTCAGGGCGGACGCCACACGTTCCCGATTCAAAAAGCGCCTAAGGAAGATACATTTACACATGCTTCTTATCCGGGTGTCAGCATTAATATCGTAAAATGGCCGATGTCCGTATTGCGCTTAAATGGTGAAGATCCTGCGGTTCTACTGGAATGCGGAAATGCGCTTTATGAAGCTTGGAAAGCCTACAGCGATCCAGAGGCGGAAGTGCTAGCCTTTAGTGAGGTTGACGGTGAAGTACAACCTCATAATACCGTTACTCCTATCGTCCGCCGGGCCGAGGACGGCAGCTTCGAGATGGATCTTGTGCTGCGGAATAACCGGACTAATGAGCAATATCCTGAAGGGATTTTTCATCCACACCGGGAAATGCATCATATCAAGAAAGAAAACATCGGCTTGATTGAAGTTATGGGACTGGCGATTCTGCCAGGCCGTTTGAAGGAAGAACTCGATTCCATCGCAGGTATTCTTGCAGGAGATCAAGCGCTGTTAGAGGCGGTGAAGAATGACCCTAGTCATTCTCTTGCGCAGCATGCGGCTTGGATTCAGGAGCTGGTGGAGCGATTCGGAACTGCACTGCAACACGAGGAAGCGCTCAAGATTGTGCAGAACGAAGTTGGCATCAAGTTTACGCATATTCTTGAACACGCTGGCGTTTACAAACGGACTCCAGAAGGTCAAGCGGCTTTCCGCCGTTTTGTAACTAGCTTCGGTGCTTTGTAGTAAGTGAATTTAGATTTAAGGATGTCCTCAAGCCTATGGGCTTGGGGCATCTTTTTTTATTCGGAATGACGAAATCCAGCCACCTAATTTGAATGCGGGTAACCAGAGGTTTATAATACGAAGGAGTAAGACATTATGAATTAACTACTGGAGGTTTACACATATGCGTAAATTTGAATTTTATAATCCTACCAAGCTGATTTTTGGACAGGGTACCCTTGAAGCCTTAAAGACGGAGGTTCCTAAGTACGGTAAAAATGTGCTTTTGATGTACGGTGGCGGCAGTATCAAGCGTAGCGGTTTGTACGATAAAGTAGTTGCTGAGCTGAGTTCAATAGGCGCTACAGTGACTGAACTCTCTGGAGTAGAACCCAATCCACGTCTTTCCACAGTACATAAAGGCGTAGAGCTGTGCCGGGAGCATAATATTGACCTTGTTCTCGCAGTAGGGGGCGGAAGCGTATTGGACTGTGCAAAAGCTGTTGCTGTTGGAGCGAAATATGATGGTGATATGTGGGACTTTGTAGAGCGTAAAGCAGCGGCCCAAGACGCGCTTCCACTGGGCACAGTGCTGACAATGGCTGCTACGGGATCTGAAATGAATAACGGCTCCGTAATCACAAACGAGGTTACTAAGGAAAAAATGGGCTGGGGCAGCGTGCATGCCTACCCGGCATTTTCGATTCTTGATCCAGAGAACACTTTTTCTCTGCCACGTGATCAGACCGTTTATGGCATGGTGGATATCATGTCACATGTTCTGGAGCACTATTTCCATACAGACGGCAATACACCGGTACAAGACGGTTTCTGTGAAACTTTGCTGCGCACTGTAATTGAAACCGCGCCGAAGCTTATCGAAGATCTGAATAACTACGAGCTGCGTGAGACCATCATGTACTGCGGTACGATGGCGCTTAACGGAATGGTCAGCATGGGTTTTGCCGGAGATTGGGCGACTCATAATATCGAGCATGCAGTATCGGCTGTATACGATATTCCGCATGGCGGAGGTTTGGCGATTTTGTTCCCGCAATGGATGAAATATAACCTCAGCACAAACCCTGCACGTTTCCGCAAGCTTGCGGTAAATGTGTTCGGAGTTGATCCTGCTGGCAAGACTGATGAAGAAATCGGGTTGGAGGGTATCGAGGCTCTGCGTAATTTCTGGGATTCCATCGGTGCGCCGAAGACACTTGGTGATTATGATATTGATGACAGCGAGATCGGCAGTATGGCTGACAAGGCTGTTCGTTTCGGAGCGTTTGGTAATTTCCGCAAGCTTGAGCGTGAAGATGTAGTTGAGATTTATAAAATGGCTTTGTAAGTAACTCTTCTACGGAAAGAGACCATATTTCTTTATTCTAGAAGCCGCAAAAGCATGTCAAAGAAGCGATTCCTCGTTATGGAGGAATCGCTTCTTGGTGTTTATGGTCTAGTGTGACTTGCTCCTCTTACGGTACTTTTCTGTCGCTCTCATCACAAGGTTTCGCTGCCGCTGACCGAACTCCACTGCGGCTGGCGGAACCTCCGCTGCCGCAGACCGTATCTCGCTGCGGCTGTCCAAACCTCCGCTGCCGCTATCCGAACTCCGCTGCCGCTGACCGTGTCTCGCTGCGGCTGTCCAAACCTCCGCTGCCGCTGACCGTGTCTCGCTGCGGCTGTCCAAACCTCCGGCTACCGCTGTTCACACCTCGACTGCATCTGACTAACCTCCGTTGCCGCTGACAGATACCCACTGCCGCTGACCGCTCCTCATCTATCACTGTTCGTTCCCGTAATCTAATCCGTCGACCGTCCTCCACAGTCTTACGGACCCAGCTGCCGTTATTTGCGAATTTTCAGCCTTTTGAGTAAGGTTTCGGACACCAGAGACACTATTGCTTCGAAATGACCTCATATTTGCTGGTTTCAATGCCAATAGAGGCTATGCGGTCCGATAGCATACCAAATGTCGGATAAAACGGCGAATAGGGTCTGCTGAGTCCGTTGGGCCGAAGGAGCATAAGCAGCATAAGCAGCATAAGCAGCATAGCCCCTTCATACGCGCGAGAGTGTTACCCAACCAACTAGTGTTTGTAATCTCCCTCAACTGATTCCTCTACCAATATACGGCCTACCCTTATACGCCCTACCTACGGACCCAACTGACGTTATATGCGAATTTTCAGTCTTTTGAGCAAGTTTTCGGACACCAGAGACACTATTGCTTGGAAATGCTCTTATATTTGCTGGTTTCAATGCCAATAGTGGCTATGCGGTCCGATAGCATACCAAATGTCGGATAAAACGGCAAATAGGGTCTGCTGAGTCCGATGGGCCGAAGGCGCGTAAACAGCATAACCCCTTCATACGCGCGAGAGTGTTACCAACAAAAATCAGCGCCTCAGCAACTATTGGACGGCTTTGAGAACAACCCCATCGTATGTAATAAAACAGTGTCAATGTGCGTATGCTTATCCTCTGAATGGAACTTATTTGGGTGAATATCCAAAGATTGTGAAACCAAGGACCTACTTTGTACGTTTAATGTAATATGACAGTCCTGATTGAAGACAGGAGGAAATAAAAATGCAAACGCTGTATTTAGGCTGCTTGGCGCTAGGCGTCATATTTGCCATAGTCAGCGTCCTGGTGGGCGATGTGATCGGAGATGCCTTGCATGGGGCCTTTGATTTCGTATCTGTAGATTTTCTGAATCCCACCGTGCTGGCAGGAGGAATAACCGTGTTCGGCGGAGCGGGCATTCTTCTAACCCGGTACAGCGCTCTGGAAGCTGGGGCGATCATTGCTTTGTCTTTGTTAGCCGCCGCTTTTTTGGGAGTACTTATGTATCTAGGGGTGGTTAAGCCCATGGAAAAAAGCGAAATGTCCAATGGTTTCTCAATGAGTGATCTGCCTGGTAAGATCGGGGAAATCACAATTCCTGTTCCCGCCACTGGTTATGGTGAGATTATGGTAAAGTTTGGCGCCGGCAATAGCCTGCATACGGCAGCAAGCTTTGATCATGAGCTGCTTCCGGCAGGGATTAAAGTTGTTGTAGTGGAGGTTAGAGAAGGCGTTGCATTGGTGTCAGAATTCGAAAAGAGAAGAGGAGTGGATCTTTAATGTTCGGTATTCCTGAGTATTTGTTAGTCCCTGCTGTTGTCGTTGCTGTTTTGTTTGTGCTAGGTATCGCATTCTGGGCACGTTACAAAACGGTTGGACCCGATGAAGGGATGATCGTAACGGGGTCGTTCTTAGGGAAAAATCATATTTCAGACGATGGTTCTGGTCGTAAAATAAAGATTGTACGCGGGGGCGGTGCCTTTATACTCCCAGTCTTTCAGAAGGCTGAATTTATGTCGCTTCTTTCTCATAAACTCGATGTGACGACCCCGGAAGTATACACCGAACAAGGGGTTCCGGTTATTGCCGACGGCGTAGCGATCATTAAAGTGGGTAGCTCAACGGAAGATGTGGCGACAGCTGCTGAGCAATTTATGGGCAAACCGATTGAAGCACTGAAGAGCGAAGCACAAGAAGTTCTTGAAGGTCATCTGCGGGCCATTCTCGGTTCGATGACCGTTGAGGAAGTATATCGTAACCGTGACCGCTTTGCGCAAGAGGTTCAAGGCGTGGCGGCACGTGATCTTAAGAAAATGGGTCTGCAAATTGTTTCCTTTACCATCAAGGATGTGCGAGACAAACATGGATATCTAGAGGCACTGGGTAAACCGCGGATAGCTGCTGTGAAGCGGGATGCAGAGATCGCTGAAGCAGAAGCAGTGCGGGATGCGAGAATTCAAAAGGCAAACGCAGAAGAGCAAGGGCAAAAAGCTGAGCTGCTGCGGGATACGAATATTGCCGAAGCCTCTAAGGAAAACCAGCTTAAGGTGGCTGCGTTTAAACGGGATCAGGATACAGCGAAAGCGGAAGCCGACCAGGCTTATCATATTCAAGAGGCACGTGCAAAGCAGACCGTTGTTGAAGAACAGATGAAGGTTGAGCTGGTACGTAAGGAACGTGAAATCGATTTGCAAGCCAAAGAAATTCAAGTTCGCGAGAAGCAGTATGATGCTGAAGTGAAGAAAAAAGCAGAAGCGGATCGTTATGCAGTAGAGCAAGCGGCGGAAGCCGATAAGGCGAAGAGAATGCGTGAGGCAGATGCCTTGCAATATAGTATTGAAACGCAAGCAAAAGCGACATCTGAGCAGAAGCGTCTTGAAGGTCAAGCGATGGCGGATGCAGAGCTGGCTAAAGGTACAGCGGATGCTGAGGTTATCCGGTTGCGCGGTCTAGCGGAAGCAGAAGCCAAAGAGAAACTGGCGGAAGCTTTCCAGAAATTCGGCGAAGCAGCGGTGCTCGACATCATCGTCAAAATGCTGCCTGATTTGGCTGGCCAAATTGCGAAGCCGCTGGCATCTATTGATAAACTTACCGTTGTAGATACCGGTAATGGGGAAGGTGCAGCCCGGGTCAGCAATTATGTGACTCAGCTAATGTCCACCGCTCCAGAGATGCTGAAGAGCGTCTCAGGGATTGATGTAGAGGCACTGATCAAGGGGCTGACCACTAAAGCTTCCGGAAGCAAAGGAGCATCAGTTACACCAACCGCAGCAGTTGCCCCTGCAACTTATATTCAGCCATCAGTAACATCCAGTGCAGCCAGCGAGACTTTAACTTCTCTGCCTGAACAAAAGGAAAAATAGTTTAATGCAAATTATATTGATTTAATTTACTTAAGGTATGACTGGCAAAGCTGCTGGTCATACCTTAATCTTTATGTGTTGATCTAAAACAGACAACATGATAAACAGCTCGTGCGTATACAGGTGATTTTTGGTGAAGGCTTATAGCTTATCGAAATACCATGGGAATTATTGTATAAATGGACATCGTCGCTTTCACTGGTGTTTAAAGATTTTTTCAGGTAAAATAAAAGCCTTTAAGGCTGTTCACTCTGATCTACTAGCTTAGTAAGGACACAGAGTGTTCTTCTAATATGCAATTCTTGGTGTTATGATGGTAGCAAAGCTTGTATTTATCGTACGATTTCTTATTGCGAATGCTGCTGGAAGTTAGGTGTTTAGAAATAAAAGAGGTGTCAAAAATGAGTAGCATAACAGTGGCGAAGGTGTTAAATAACAACGTTATCATTGCCCAGCATCCTCAATATTCTGAGGTTGTAGTTATCGGTAAAGGGATAGGGTTTAACCGCAAGCTGCGTGATCAGATTAATCTATCCTCCGTGGAGAAGATGTTTATTCTTCGTAGCCAGGAGGAGCAGGAACAATATAAACAGCTTCTTCCCCAAGTGGATGAGAAGTTGATTGAGGTCGTTCAAGAAATAGTATTACATATTATGCATTGTAACCGTCAGCCGCTTAATGAGCATATTCACATTGCACTTACCGACCATATTTCTTTTGCTATCCGTCGTTTTGAACAAGATATCCCAATTCATAATCCATTTTTGTATGAAACTAAGGAGATTTATCCTGAGGAATATAAGATGGCAGAATATGCGATTGGACGGATCAATGAGGCTATGGGCGTGGAATTGCCGGTGGATGAGATAGGTTTTGTGGCTCTTCATATTGTCAGCGCACTTAGTAATAGGCAAATTTCCGAGGTTAGACAACATTCTCTCTTGATTGGAGAGCTGGTTGGGTTAGTCGAGAATTATCTGGACTATCGAATCCCACGGGATTCACTTGATTACTCAAGACTGGTAACCCATCTGCGATTTGTTCTAGAAAGATTACGCCGTGGAGAGGCGGTACAAGAGACCTCAACCCTGGATGGACTCATGAAACGGGAGTATCCTGAGATGTATTCGTTGGCTTGGAAATTAACAAAAATTATCGAACAGCGTGTGCGAATTCCCGTGTATCAAGCTGAGGTAAGTTATTTGACGATTCACCTGCAGCGTATTGCCCAGAAAAAAGTGGACGAACAAGATATGGACAAGAATGGTGAAGCTCCTTAAAGTGCAAAAGTTGTAACAAATCATGGTTTCAAAAAAAACGCTTGCTACTTAAAAAAAACGATGCTACAATGTTCACTGTCATCAACAAAACAGAATATCGAGCGTGTAACTGATTCGATCAGGCATGAGTGAATTACAGTATTTTGGTTGTTAACCCCCTTCTTGGGGCAATCTAACGATAGCGTTAGATTACAACTTCTATACTGTGTTGCTCATGCCTTTTTTGGCATCTGTTTTAGTGAAATTAATGAAAGGAGTAACCTAAATGTTTAAAAAGTTGTTTGGTGTTTTACAAAGAGTTGGTAAAGCTCTGATGCTTCCAGTAGCTATTCTGCCTGCGGCAGGTTTGCTTCTTGGAATAGGAAACATGCTGGTAAACCCAGACTTCCTGCAATATGTTCCAGCACTGGAGAACCATGTTGTTCAGGCTGTTGCCAACGTATTGATGAATTCAGGACAAATTGTATTTGATAATCTAGCCTTACTCTTCGCGGTGGGGGTTGCGATAGGTTTAGCCGGGGGTGAAGGTGTTGCGGGTCTAGCTGCCATTATCGGTTTCCTCGTAATGAACATTACGATGGGTACAGTTATTGGTGTTAATGATTACGTTCTAAGCCAAGGCGACTTCTCGTATGCCAGCGTATTAGGGATTCCAACACTGCAAACAGGGGTGTTTGGAGGTATACTCGTCGGTATATTGGCTTCGGCCATGTACAAGCGATTCTTCAAAATTGAGCTTCCTTCTTACCTAGGTTTCTTCGCAGGTAAACGTTTCGTACCGATTATGACGGCGGTAACAGCTCTAATCTTGGGCTTGTTACTGACAATAGTATGGCCACCTATTCAACATGGTCTGAACTATGTGTCACAAAGTATGATTGATACGAACAAAACGCTTGCAGCGTTTATCTTCGGAACGATCGAACGTTCGCTCATTCCTTTTGGACTGCATCACATTTTCTACTCTCCATTCTGGTATGAATTTGGTACCTACGTTGATAAAGCTGGAGAATTGGTACGTGGTGACCAACGGATCTTCATGCAGCAGCTTCGCGATGGAGTAGACTTCACAGCAGGGACATTTACTACGGGTAAATATCCATTCATGATGTTTGGTCTTCCAGCAGCGGCTTTGGCTATCTATCATGAAGCTAAACCACAGAATAAAAAGATCGTCGGAAGTTTGATGATTTCCGCGGCATTGACATCGTTCTTGACAGGGATTACTGAGCCGCTCGAATTCTCGTTCCTATTCGTGGCTCCATTGCTGTTCGCTGTACATGCTGTGTTTGCAGGTCTGTCCTTTATGACTATGCATATTCTTGATGTTAAAATCGGGATGACATTCTCGGGTGGTTTTATCGATTTTGTGCTCTTCGGTATTATCCCGAACCGTACAGCTTGGTGGCTGGTTATTCCGGTAGGTCTGGCCCTTGCCTTAATTTATTACTTCGGCTTCCGGTTTGTAATTCGGAAATTCAATCTTATGACACCGGGTCGTGAAGAAGATACGAATGAAGAAGAAGAAGTGAATACGGAGTCTGTCTCCAGAGCCGGTGATGATCTACCGCGGAACATTTTGTCCGCTCTAGGTGGTAAAGAAAACATCACTCATCTAGACGCTTGTATTACCCGCCTTCGTGTTGAAGTTAAAGATAAGGCAGGCGTAGACAAGAACCGTCTTAAGAAACTTGGTGCATCAGGTGTGCTGGAAGTGGGTAATAACGTTCAAGCGATTTTTGGCACACGTTCAGACACGATTAAATCGCAGATTCAAGATGTGATTAACGGAAAGACACCTGCGGCTTCAGCAGCTCCAGTAGTGGTTACTCCAGAGCCAGAAGAAGAACAACAGGCAGGTGAAGCTGGTGAAGCGATTATCAAGGAAGATATCGTATCTCCAGTAAACGGTGAATTGTTGGATATCACAGAGGTGCCAGATCCAGTATTCTCCCAAAAAATGACGGGCGATGGCTTCGCGTTCCTATCCGAAGATGGGAAGATTGCTTCACCGGTTTACGGTAAGGTATTTAACGTGTTCCCGAGCAAACATGCCATCGGTATTATGTCTGACGGAGGCAAGGAAGTGCTCGTTCATATTGGGGTTAATACGGTTAAGCTTAAAGGTCAAGGCTTCACGGTATTAGTTGAAGAAGGCGATCTTGTAGCGGCTGGGCAACCGATTATGGAAGTGGATTTAGAGTATGTAAAAGCACATGCACCTTCTGTAATCTCACCTGTTATTTTCTCGAATTTACCAGAAGGCTCTTCTGTAACATTGAAGAAGCCGGGTAAGGTTTCTATAGGAGACCAAGACATCATTACGATTCAGTAAAAGTGCAAGGGCCGATGCTTCCTTGTTCATACAAGGAAGCGAAGCTTTCACTATAAATTTAAAATACTCTAATAACAGAAAGCGAGTTGGATAATATTATGCAAAAAACATTCAGAATTGTCGATGAAGATGGAATTCACGCACGTCCAGCAACTGCCTTGGTAAATACAGCAACAAAATTCAAAGGTACAGAAGCATTTGCAGAAGCTAAAGGTAAAAAAGTAACTTTGAAATCCATTCTTGGCGTATTGTCATTGGGTCTTGAAGCTGGAGATACTTTGTCTTTGATTACCGAAGGAAGCGAAGAAGCAGAAGCTTTGAACGCTCTTCAAGAAGTAATGATTAAAGAAGGGCTAGGGGAAATCCATGAATAAGATTTCAGGAATCGCGGCTTCAGCAGGGATTGCAGTAGCCCGTGCTTTTATCCTGAAACATCCGGATTATACGATTACGAAGACAGGTATCAGTGATACTGAAGCAGAAGTCGCTAAGTTGAATGATGCACTCGCCAAATCAAGAGTGGAGCTGCAAACGATTAAAGAGCGTACTTTGGCAGAGCTGGGAGAGAAAAAGGCTGAGATTTTCGAATCACATCTGCTTATTCTTGATGACCCAGAGCTGATCAATCCTGTAATTGATAAAATCCGTGAGGAATCGGTTAACGCGGACTATGCGCTAAACGAAGTGGCTACGCAATTCATTGAGATGTTTGAAAATATGAAGAGTGCCTATCTGCAGGAACGTGCAGCTGACATGCGTGATGTTACCAAGCGCTTGCTGAACCACCTGCTGGGCATTCATTATGTAAGTCCTGCAGAAATCAGTGAAGAAGTAATCGTGATTGCTCAAGATCTAACACCATCGGATACAGCACAGCTTAATCGTAAGTTCGTTAAAGGCTTCACAACGAACATTGGTGGACGGACTTCCCACTCTGCGATTATGGCACGTTCTTTGGAAATTCCAGCGGTTGTTGGAACTAAAACGGTTCTGTCCGAAGTGAATTCTGGCGATTTGGTGATTGTCGATGGTCTGAATGGGGACGTTCTGATCAATCCTAGCGAAGCTGAAGTGGCAGAGTACACTCGCAAGCAGGAAGCTTACGACTTGCAAATCGCAGAATGGAAGAAACTTCGCGACGAACCAACAGTATCAGCAGACGGTAAACATGTTGAGCTAGCTGCCAATATTGGTACACCAAATGATGTGAATGGTGTAATTGAGAATGGTGGCGAAGGTGTAGGTCTGTACCGCACTGAGTTCCTTTACATGGGTCGCGATAAGCTGCCTTCTGAGGAAATCCAATATAACGCCTACCGTACTGTACTTGAGAACATGAAGGGTAAGCCGGTAGTCGTACGTACCCTGGATATCGGTGGCGATAAAGAGCTGCCTTATCTGGACCTTCCGAAGGAAATGAATCCTTTCCTTGGTTTCCGTGCGATCCGTCTGTGCTTGGATCGTCAGGATATTTTCCGTACTCAACTACGTGCATTACTAAGAGCAAGTGTTCACGGGGATCTTCGCATTATGTTCCCTATGATAGCTACGCTTGGTGAATTCCGTGCTGCGCGTGATCTTTTGCTCGAAGAGAAAGCTAAGCTTCGGGAAGAAGGTAAGGAAGTATCAGACAACATTCAGCTCGGCATAATGGTTGAGATTCCATCAACTGCTGTACTGGCTGACCAGTTTGCTAAGGAAGTTGATTTCTTCAGTATCGGTACGAATGATCTTATTCAATATACAATGGCTGCTGACCGTATGAATGAACAGGTATCTTACCTGTATCAGCCTTACAATCCAGCCATCCTGCGTTTGGTCAAAAATGTAATTGATGCAGCCCATGCAGAAGGTAAATGGACAGGGATGTGTGGTGAAATGGCTGGTGACGCAACAGCTATTCCGCTGCTACTGGGTCTTGGTCTTGACGAATTCAGCATGAGTGCAACTTCCATTCTGCCAGCGCGCAGTCAAATTTCTAAATTGTCGGCTGCCGACATGAAGGATTTGGCTGCAAAAGCTTTGCAGCTTGGCACGGCTGAAGAAGTAGCTGCACTTGTTCAAAGTATCGCTAAGTAACTTTTAACGCATGCATTAATCCGTTTTAGCGTTCTACTGTTTTCCAACTACTATTGCCGACTTCCGATGGCTGGAGGTCGGCTTTTTTATGTTTTTTAATCTATAATTTACTTTAATTCGACCTCATTTACTGTTCACTGTTTATTTTCTTTATTGCGCAGATGTCTATACCGATAGTATTAGTAATGAGCATAAAGTCGATAAGGAACCCAAACCTATAAATATGTCGTACATATAATAGTAAGGATCCATAGAAAGTTTATACTCCATTTGCCGACTTGCAGCGCTGTGCAAGTATTAATATGTAATGAATTGGTAATATATGGACTTATAAGCAACCCCACAGGTTAGGTGGGGAGCCATAGGATGGTGTTAATTCATGAGTAAAAATTATATAAATGCAGAATTGATGATGGAAGTCTATGAGGGTAAGGATTTAGGCTTGACGTATTCAACGGAGTACAGTGTCTTTAAAGTCTGGGCACCTACGGCTCTTGCTGTGTCCCTTGTCCTGTACGAAACAGGTGGTTATCGACTGAATGCTGAGTCACATAAGAGTGTTGTGGACAGTGGTCGGATTGTATATATGCAGCGTAGTAATGGCGGAGTCTGGCAGACCAAGTTATCAGGTGATCTAAAAGGGAAATATTATATGTACCGTGCTGTTTTTGCAGATGGTAATGTGACAGAAGCAGTAGATCCTTATGCAACAGCCGTATCAGCTAATGGTTTAAGATCGGCAATCGTTAATTTGCAGGATACGAATCCAGAACATTGGGATCAGGATGTAGCGCCTCCGTTACAGCATCCTGCCGACGCAGTGATTTATGAACTGCATGTTCGTGATTTCTCCTCACATGAGAGCTCTGGTATGTATTATAAGGGTAAATTCAAAGCATTTACCGAATTTGGATTAAAGGATCCGGCAGGAAATACAGTGGGGATTGATCATCTGGCTGAATTAGGGATTACCCATGTTCATCTGATGCCGGTATTTGATTTTCAGACCGTGGATGAGCTGAAGGTGGTTAATCGGGGTTCCTCCATAGCTAATGTGGACTACAATTGGGGGTATGATCCCCAGCATTATAATGTACCTGAAGGATCTTACAGCACCGATCCTGCCAATCCTGGCTTGCGGATCCGTGAATTTAAAGAAGTGGTGCAGGCCTTGCACAGCCGCGGGATCGCGGTAATTATGGATGTCGTTTACAACCACACTTATGCTGTGGAGAATGGACCTTTTGAGCCGCTTGTCCCAGATTATTTCTATCGCCGCGATTTTATGGGACGTTTGTCGAATGGCTCCGGGGTTGGCAATGAGCTGGCTACAGAACGTCCGATGGTCCGAAAATTTATTAAAGACTCCCTATCTTATTGGGCTGCGGAATATCATATCGATGGTTTCCGGTTTGATCTGATGGGTCTGATGGACAGTGTTACCATGCGGGAGATTACGGAAGAGCTCCGTCTAGAAGTGAATCCGAATCTGTTGCTTTACGGTGAACCTTGGACGGGTGGAGATTCTCCGCTGGCCACTAAAACGCTAAAAGGTGTACAACGGGGCAAGGGTTATGCTGTCTTCAACGATAACTTTCGTTCAGCGATCAAAGGGGATAGTGATGGCTTCGGAAGAGGGTTCGTGACAGGCGAATACGGCAAAGAAGGTGCTATTGCAGCCGGAATTAAAGGAGCAATTCATGAGTTTACGGACTCGCCTGTGGAATCTGTGAACTATGTAACTGCCCATGATAATTTGAATTTATGGGATAAGTTGCTTATCGTTCAAGGGGGGAGCCAGAAAGCTGATTTTCCGGTAATCGCCAACATGGATAACGAGGATCTTGAAGATGCAGTGGCCCTTGCCAATCCATACGTGAATGTAGATCCGGAGAACATTCTCGGTAATGAAACTGTACGTCGTTCCTTGCTTGCTAACGGAATTATTCTGACATCGCAAGGGATACCTTTCCTGCATGCTGGAGATGAGCTCCTGCGCAGTAAATTTGGGGATCATAACAGCTACCGCAGCGGTGACGCGATCAACTCGATCCGCTGGAATATGAAAAGCGTATTTAAGCCCGTATTTCAATATTATAAAGGCCTGATCGAGCTGCGGCGCACACATCCGGCATTTCGTCTGCATGGCCGCCAGGAAATTGAACGTTCGTTGGAATTTCTGCGATGTGATGGCGGAATAGTATCGTATTTTCTTAGAGGCCATGCAGGAGGCGATCTTTGGAACAATATAACCGTTATCTTCAATGCTAATAATGATCGAATGACGGTGGCTCTTCCTGAGATTTCTAACGGGTGGAGTATAGTAGTAGACCATACCCATGCAGGTACAGAAGCCCTCCGCAGGATCGAAGGCAATGAGGTAGAGGTGGAAGGGTTGTCGATGATGGTCCTTTATGATGAATGTGGTGAGCCAGCCCCACGCTCTAAAATCATCGAAATACACTATGAACGCCCAGATCGGAATTACCAAGGCTGGAATCTTTGGGTTTGGGATACAGGAATCCAGGATGGACAATGCGATTTCCGTTATATGGAGAACGGGCGTGCAGTAGCCCGCATCGAAGTGCTGCCAGATACCCAATCCATCGGATATATTTTGCGGCTTAATGATTGGGAAGAAAAAGATGGAGACGGAGACCGCTTCATTGATTGTTCTACGAATGGAGAGTTAACCAAGGTCTTAGTCCGGGATCGTGAACAGGAGATTGATGGAATTTCAGAGGATCATCTTCGGTTAAGCAGTTAGTGGCAATACAAAAAAAGCTGTTTCAGGGTTGATTGTATCCTGAGACAGCTTTTTATTTGGTTTTATGGTTTTACAATGGTCTGGTCAGCAAACTCTTCGTCCACAAGCTCATAGTAAAGATTGGCTTTATTGCCACCATGGTCTTTGGAGCGGTACATCGCCAAATCGGCGGCACGCAGCAGTTCATTGATACTGCTTCCATGTTCAGGAAATAAAGCTACTCCGATACTCGCGGAGGTGTGGAAGCTGGACCCGTTATCAACAGACCAAGACTTATTGAACAGTTTAAGTAACCGCTGCAGCGTTTCATCAAGCATCTCTGGAGAAGTGAATCGATGCAGTACAACTGCGAATTCATCTCCGCCGATCCGGAAGGCCTGACCTATTCCTTTGACTGTATGCTGAAGTTCACGGGAGAGCAGCTGAAGAAATTCGTCTCCAGCCAGATGGCCTAAGGTATCATTTAGCTGCTTGAATCTGTCACAATCCAGCAGGGCCAGTGCAATTTTTTGCTTCCGTTCTTCGGGTTGTGTGATAAGGTTCTCCATATACATTTTGAAATGAGCCCTGTTGGGAATCGCTGTTAAATGATCATAGAAGGCTAGCTTATGTAGTCGTTCTTCGTATTGTTTTCGCTGGGTAATTTCTCGAGATAACAGCATGAATTGTGCTGGGAATTTACGGCTGCCGAGAACAGGTGACACCTTAGTTTCAAGCCATACCCATTGGCCTTCTGCTCCGCGCATGCGCAGTTCTGAAATGCGCGGGGTTCCCTGAACCACGCTCTTTAATTTAGCCCAGGCAATCTCCGGTTCACGTATATAGTTGGATAACGGATCTCCTTTTTTAGGCACATAGCCTAGAATACTGGAGTGTGAGGGGGAAGCGTATAGAATCAACCCGTTAGGATCCGTCAAAATAATGAAATCAGACATGGTTTCACCGATTAGCTGATAAAGTGTTTGTTCTTCCAGCATTTCATTCTGGAGCCAGATGATTTTGCGTCCAAGGTAAATAATGACCAGGAGAAACACAAGTAAGAGGAGCGAATACAGGGAGAACAAAGCGCTTTTTTTATCCTTAAAACCGTCCGTTACTTGCAAGGCGTAGTTGCCAATCAAGTCCTCTGCTTGATCGAGATATGCTCTAGCTTCATTGAATTGCGAGTTTAGGGTGAGCGCAGAATATGAATCCGGATTCCAGCTACTCTTCGTCCGTTCCGTTATTAGCGTATGCCCTGAATTTTTCCACATGACAATAGTAGTTTCAAAGGAGCGCAGCTCGTTTTTTAATTCGGAAAGGATAATTCCACTTTGTTTCATATCACTGTAAGGTTTTTTTATAGCGTTGATATTTGCTCTTGCTAGACTTATTCGTTCCTGCGCTTGAAGATTATTATCTATAAACTCCGTAGTGAACTGTTCACCTTCCGCGGCTGTTAGGTTTGGGCCCATTGCGATTTGCAAGGCTACAGCAGCTTGATGCAGATCACGATCGGCGCTTAGTATGAGCTTAGAGTTCTGATATATATCATCATAAAGAGAATCTGACAATCTATTAATAGTGTGATTTAAATAGAGTAGCGAGGACACGCTGATCCCGACCAGAAGGACGGAGATTGCAGCGAAGACATAGAATAGTTTGCGTGTTACCTTGAATTCGAAGAACCCTGCCACAGTCATCTTCTCCCTGTATAAGATGATTAAGTAAATCTATTGCTGCTTAAGTAGAACCTGCAGAAGTCAATCTATGGTCAGGCGTAATTTAACTCAGTCACTGATGTTTGAAGGTGCTTATGGGAATAAAAGAGGTGTTGTATACATAGTGGGAAAACATAGGAAAGTGTACGTGTGAGTAAATGGTAGTTTCTAGTATATCAAGTATATAGGACGTGCTGCTTATAGAGCAATCTTTACTCATAATAATCCAAAAGACAAAATTTAAAGTTTAATGTATGGGCCTATTGAATTATCTATATTCAAACCGATGGATCCTATTACCCCACTCGATCATAAATGATACGGCTTACAGCTGCTGAAAAAAACTGCCCTTAGTCATAATGACTACAGGAAAGCTAATCATTCATTATTCGTTACGCAGTGCGTGAATGGGGTGAAGTCGTGCGGCTTTGTTCGCAGGCATCATTCCAAAAATCACGCCTGCCCGCCCCGATGCCAATCCAGCTTGTCAAAACGACAGATTTTGCATATAATAAAGAGACATATCTCTTGTAGTAAAGAGATACCTGACAATTAGCATGAATTGTGAAATGCAGTGATGGAGAAGAGTACACAGTGCCTGACTTACAGGGAGGAGACGCCGCGGATTGAGAGCGTTTCTAAGAAGCAGAGCTGTCGAAGTTCACTCCGGAGCAGTTCCCTGAATTCCTTAAGCTGTCTAATAGGGAAGGGTAGGGGATACCGGTCACAGACCGTTATTTCTGTATAAAGTGAGATAGGTATCTGTCCAGCCAAAAGAGGGAATGAAGCTCTTAAGGGGAACAGATCAGCTTGTCTAACAAGGGTGGTACCACGGTCTTTTCGTCCCTTACCGGGAGGAAAGGCCTTTTTTTGTTGAACTAGACAATGATTGAAGGGGGCTGTACACGGCCATGAAAGAGAAGTTGGAAGCATTGAAGGTTGAAGCGCTGGCTAAGCTGCAGGAGGTTATGGATCCGCAGGTACTAAATGATTTAAGAGTGAAGTATCTCGGTAAAAAAGGTGAGCTTACAGAGGTTCTGCGCGGTATGGGAGGACTTAGTGCTGAGGAGCGTCCGGTAATCGGGCAAGTGGCGAATCAGGTTCGCAGTGCTATTGAGGAGATTATCGGCGCGAAGCAGGAGGCTTTTCAAGAGCAGGAAACCCAGCAACGTCTGCAGGCTGAAAAAGTAGACGTAACCTTACCGGGTCGCCGTTTACAGCAAGGGGGCATTCACCCGCTTAGCAGAGTCGTACAGGAGATTGAGGATATTTTTACCGGCATGGGCTACCGTGTAGCTGAAGGTCCGGAAGTGGAGACCGATTATTATAACTTTGAAGCTCTAAATCTGCCTAAGAATCACCCGGCACGTGATATGCAGGATTCTTTCTATTTAACAGATGACCTGCTAATGCGCACTCAAACCTCGCCAGTACAGATTCGTACTATGCAGGCTATGAACGGTGAAGCTCCTGTTAAAATCATCTGTCCGGGTAAAGTATTCCGCCGTGATGATGATGATGCAACGCATTCCTTCCAGTTCCACCAAATCGAAGGTTTGGTCATTGGAAGTAACATTCGAATGAGTGATCTGAAGGGCACCCTGCAACAATTTGTGCAGGAGATGTTTGGACCGAATACAGGCATTCGTCTTCGTCCGAGCTTTTTCCCATTCACGGAGCCAAGTGTTGAAGTAGACGTAAGCTGCTTCAAATGTGGTGGCGATGGCTGCAGACTATGCAAGCAAAGTGGATGGTTAGAAATCCTTGGCGCAGGTATGGTACACCCGAATGTACTGAAAATGGGTGGCTATGATCCTGCTGAATACAGCGGCTTCGCCTTCGGAATGGGTGTAGAGCGGATTGCAATGCTTAAATACGGCATCGATGACATCCGTCATTTCTATAGTAATGATATGAGTTTTGTGAAGCAGTTCAAGGGCGTTTAGTTATTGTGGTGCGCTAGCTGATAGTGGCTGGAGAATGGGTTTTGGAGCATTTGATTTCCTTGTAGGGACCGTCCTTAATAGTGTGTAGCTGAAATTGAGTGCACTTCATCCGTTCTTCCACAGGAAGCAGCACGAACGACAGTGAAATAAATACATCTGAAACATAAAGGAAGTGAGCGGATATGAAAGTATCAACCGGATGGTTGGCTGATTATACATCGATTGAAGGAGTAACCGCCGAACAGCTAGCGGAGAAGATTACCGCTGCCGGCATTGAGATTGACGGCGTAGAGCGCCGCAATAAAGGCATTTCCGGCATCGTAACCGGCTATGTGAAATCAAAGGAAAAACATCCTGATGCCGACAAGCTGAACGTATGTATCGTGGATGCGGGCCAAGATGAGGATCTACAAATCGTCTGCGGCGCAAAAAATGTAGCTGCAGGTCAAACTGTACCTGTAGCACTGGTCGGTGCTAAGCTGCCAGGACTGGATATCAAAAAAGCCAAGCTGCGCGGCGTCCTATCGCAAGGGATGATCTGCTCGGCCAAAGAATTGGGACTGAATGATAAATTGCTTCCAAAAGAGCAACAAGAAGGTATTCTTGTGCTGCCTGAAGGGACAGAGATTGGTCAGGATATTTCCAAGGTCCTCGGCTTAGATGACGAGATTCTGGAATTCGATCTGACTCCGAACCGTTCGGATTGCCTCAGTATGATTGGTGCTGCTTATGAAGTAAGTGCGATTCTTGGGCGAGAAGTTAAATTGCCTGATCCAAAAAGCGAAATTATTGAGATCAGTGGTCCTGCTGCGGATTCCATTTCCGTCAAGATTGAAGATGAAGAATACTGCAGCCATTATGCAGTTCGTTATATTGCAGGTGTTAAACCTGCACCATCACCGCTGTGGATTCAGAATCGTCTGATGGCTGCTGGGGTTCGTCCAATTAATAATATCGTGGACATTACCAATTACGTGATGCTGGAATATGGACAGCCGCTGCATGCTTTTGATGCAGATAAAGTGCAAGGTGGAGAACTCGGCGTTCGTCTTGCCCATGAAGGTGAAGTTTTGGTTACACTTGACGGTCAAGAGCGTAAGCTAGAGCCGCAAATGCTCGTTATCGCTGATGGAGTTAAAGCTGTAGGTCTGGCCGGAGTAATGGGTGGACGGGATACAGAGGTTACTGCTGAGACGGTAAACCTTGTTCTGGAATCTGCTAAGTTTGATGGTGGTACGATTCGTAAAACCTCGCGTCAATTGGGACTTCGCTCTGAGGCCTCCCTTCGTTTCGAGAAGGAAGTGGATCCAAGTGCAGTTATTCCTGCATTGAACCGTGCAGCAGTGCTGATTGCACGTTATGCTGGCGGATCGGTCCATGAAGGCATCGTGCAAGCAGGAACTGACGCTGTTCAAGAGAAGGTTCTCACCTTGTCCTTAGAGAAACTGAATCGTTATCTGGGAACGGATTTGTCCTTGCTGGAAGTGAAGACATTGTTTGGCCGTCTACACTTCAAATGCGGAGATACCGCACAAGGGCTGATTGAAGTTCAAGTCCCAACCAGACGTGGCGATATCAGCTATGATGTTGATCTTATTGAAGAAATTGCCCGCCTGTACGGATATGACAATATTCCAACGACTCTAATTGAAGGAATTACAACGCCAGGAGCACTAACTCACAAGCAAGCGCTCCGTCGTGAACTGCGCCGCTTATTGTCACATGGCGGTTACCAAGAGGTGATGGGTTACTCCTTCATCCAGCCGCAACAAAGCACAATGTTCCCTGCGTTATCAGAAGGAGCAGTAGCGGTGAAGCTGGCTATGCCGATGAGTGAAGAACGCAGCGTACTGCGTACCAGCCTTCTTCCGCAACTATTGGATATTGCCAGCTACAATACCAATCGTCGTCAAAGCGACTTGGCATTGTTTGAAATCGGCAACGTCTTCTTCACGGATGAAGAACAGCTGACTCGCCAACCACGCGAACTGCCAGTGATGGGGCTGTTGCTTAGCGGAAGCTTAACAGTGAAGCAATGGAATGTTTCGGCACAGCCTGTGGACTTCTTTGATTTGAAGGGTGCGCTGGAAACGGTATTTGCTCATTTAGGGCTGACTGATAAAATCGTCTATGTGGGAGACAGTCCAGAAGGATTTCATCCTGGGCGTTCCGCATCGGTATATTTACTCGGGAACGAGGGCCGTGTGAAGATCGGAACGATGGGGCAGATTCATCCGGATCTGCAAAGACAGCTGGATCTGGTGGATACTTATGCGGCAGAAATTTTATTGCAGCCGTTATATGAAAGTGCGCAAAGCCGTTTGCAATATAATGAGCTTCCGCGTTTCCCGGGAATGGAACGGGATATTGCTGTGGTCGTGGATTCCGCTGTACCAGCGGGCGATCTGCTGGCTTCCATCCGTGATAACGGAGGTACTTTGCTCCAGTCCGTACAGGTATTTGACGTGTACACTGGCGGTAAGCTGGAGAGTGGAAAGAAGAGCATCGCGATCTCACTGCTGTATCGTCATAGTGAACATACATTGACTGATGAAGAAGTAGGAGAGGTGCATGAGAAGGTATTAGCATCTCTTCAACAAACTTTTGGTGCAGAATTAAGAAAGTAGCAGGAATTGTGTAAAGCCGCAGCGAATCCATTTAGAAACTGAGATTCGCTGCGGTTTTTTCTAGGTAGAGTGCAAAGCGGAGAATATCAGCCATAATCTATTGAATATTAGGGATTTTGCCAAATGCTTACCAAAAAAGCTACAATAGAAGAAGTGAAACTAGCTTAGAATCCGCACACATACAAAGGAGGGCACAACTGTGGCTATGGACCGGACACGTGTCGCCGTGGAGATATACGGAACTTCCTATAAACTCGTCGGAAGCAGTACTGAATATATGAAACAAGTGGCCCGTTATGTTGATGAACATATGCGCACGATTTCTAAATCACACACCAGACTGGACACACCGCGTATAGCGGTGCTTGCAGCTGTACATATGGCGGAGCAGGCTATTCAGGTTCAGGACTTCAAAAATGAACTAAACATGATGACAGGTGAACGCAGTGAACTGCGATTGGAAGTATCTCGCCTGCTGGAGGTACAGCGGGAGCGGCAAGAAGAAATTGAGCGACTTGAAGCTGCGGCCAAAGAAGAGGCTGGGCGACTGATTGCTGCTGCTGAGGAAGAACGTAAGCGGCATTTGGAGATTCAGGAGAATGAACGCAAGGTACATGCGGAGCAGCTTCAGGAGGCAGTACAAGCTGTGGAAGTTGCACGCAAGAAGCTGGAAGAAGAATTGCTTGAGCGCGAGATAGAGCTGCAAGAACTGCGGACAAGCTACGAAGAAGAGCGGGCAGCTAGTCGTGAACAACAGCGGCAGGAACTGGCGAAGGCGGAAGCCATCCGCTTGCAGCAGCTGGAGGAGCAGAAGGCTGCTCATCTGCAAGAGCTGGAGAACATCCGAGAGACGCTGACCAAGGAGAAGACAGACACGCTGTCTGCTCTGCAGCTTGAGCTGACCGAGACCAAGTCAACACTGGAGGAAGAGCTTGAGGTTACCAAGTCTACATTAGGTAAAGAACTCGAAGATACCAGATTGACGCTGGGTAAGGAGCTTGAGGATACCAAGTTGACCTTAGGTAAAGAGCTTGAGAGTACCAAAGCGAAGTTGGGCAAAGAGCTGGCGGAAGAACGTGAAGCACTGCAGCGGGAGCAAACCAAGAATAAGGAACTGCGGCAGTCACAAGGCACTCAAGAGCATAGACATAAGCAAAGCATTCAAGAGCTGGAGAAACAGCTGGCGGAGCTTCGTGGTGGGACCGGGCAACTTCAGTCCAGATTACGGGCGGCTGAAGCCAGTCTTAAGAGTGAGCGAGATGCAAGACAGACGCTGCTTGGACAATATGAAGCGATTGTTAAACGTGAAGAACAGCTCAGTGAAGAGCTGCGCACACTGTTGAATGAGGAGCTGGAAGAGTTACGCCAGCGTTATCAACAGTCACAGAATGAAGCGACAGAGCTAAGAGCGTCTCTACAGGAGACGAGTGAGAATCTGCACCGTGTTCAGGAAGAACTTGCGGGATCAGCAGCAGAGGCGGCTAACTGGCAGGAGCTTTCGGATAAACGTATGGAAGATATTGGTGAACTGGAAATGAATCTGCTGGAGTCTGAGGAGAAATCCGTGTTGCTTCAGAAAGAGATCGACACGCTACGTGGGCAAGCCGATGGATTAGTACAGCAGCTGGATCAGGAGGTTCAGCTTCGTACAGATGCAGAACGCGAAACAGCGGCACTTCGGGAGCAAGGTGTGCAGGTTCAGAAGGAGCTGTCTGCGCTTCGTGTGCGTTATGAGGAATTGATTGCTCAATACGATGATGTACTGCAAGAAGGAGAACGCCTGCAGGAAAGATATCAACTGCTGCAGGAAGAAGGCGAAGAGGCAACACGACGCTTAGAAGAGCTGTCTGAAGCTAGTCGTGAAGCCGCTGCTACTGTTGCTGAGCAACAGGAAGTGCTGAAGGAAGCAGAGGCGTACGGAGCTTCTTGGAAGCACAAGTACGAGGAGCTATCCGATCGGCAGCTGCAGTGGACGGATCTCGAAGCGAAGCTGCGCGAGGAGATCGACATTTGGCAGCAGGAAGCCGGCGAGGCTGAGATGAAGCAGGAAGCTATTGATCGTGAACGTAGCGAGGTGCTTCAGCAGTTAGGTGAAGTTGGTGAAAGCTATGAAATGGTTCAAGGACAGCTTCGTTTGTTGCAGGTCCAGTTTGAAATGCGTCAGGAAGAGCTTGACAAGCTTACGGACGAGCATCGTAACCTTAAAGAGGAATATGGCAAGCTGCAAAATGAATATAATGAATGGATTCAACTGATCGAGCAGGACAGTTGAATGCCGGATGCAAGTAAGAGGGCTGACCTGATGAGTAGAGAGATCTATCTCGGGTCAGCACTCTTTATTAATGAGCTCAGATTAAAAAAACAGCCGATATCAGGGAGAATCCCTAATAATCGGCTGTTTATGTGTAATCTATTCCACGATGATAGTAGCTCTCATTCCGCTATGTCCGGAGCCACACATAATGGAACAGGTCATTTCGAAAGTTCCAGCTTCCTCTGGTACGATCACCTTTGAGGATTTTTTTTCATTAAGCTGCAGCTCGAACTCAGGAATAAGGATACCGTGATTGCCGTCATCATTTTTAAAAATGATTTTGACGGGTACACCCTTTTTTAGATGATATTCTTCCTGATCAAAGCTGTAATTCGTAGCTGTAATTATGAGTTCTGTTTCTGCCTCGATCTCCGGCTCCGATGTGTTAGCATTGCCAGCAGCACTATCATTGCTGTTCCCACAGGCTGTAAGTGCTATAACGAACACCATTGAAAGTAGAATTGCAAATTTTTTAATGATCTAAATCCCCTCCCAAGAAGTCCAAGCATAGTGAAAATGTGACAATTATGTAGACATCATAACTTAAAATTTAAGAAAGCGCTTTGATTAAATGTGAAAAATCTGTGAACAGGCAGACTGTTCAAACTTTGTCGTAAATTGCAAAAAAATGATGAAAATATAACTAAAATTTATTATAATGAAAGCTATTACATTAACGTCTAAAAGTAGGGGATACATATTACAAGTATTAACGATGCGCTAAGTACGGAGGTTTGGCACCGTAGAATCTTAAAAGGCTATTGGATGGTAGTCATTCTTTTATTAATCTCACAGTTGCTGTTTTTGTCGAATATTGACCGACTCCAAATAAAAACAACAATGGACACGAACCTGTGGCATTTATTTATAGCCTGTAATTTACTAATTGTGGTCCTTATGATTACTGCGGAGCTGTGGCTGCGTTATAGTAAACAGTCCCCTAAATATGGGGTGGTTAGCTGTGGTTTTTTAGTGTCCTACCTTATGTATTTTGTATTAGAGCCTTTTGTTGACGGTGCTCAGATGACACTTATGATGCCGATTATGGTTGCTCTTATTTATTTTGATCGTAAGCTCCTGTACATAATGGGGTTATTTAGTATTGTGTTTTATGCTGGGGTATATTTTGGGTTGGAACGGCCATTCCTACATAAACCGCTGCTTGAATTCTTGATGGTAGAGTGTGTATTTTTGGTATTTGTGCTGATGGCTATTGCAGTAATTATTCGTGCTCGTGAAGCGCGTATAAATTTAGAGAGATTAACGAAGGCGGGCCAAGATCTAATGGTGGAGAGGGCTATTTCGGATAAGCTGCTGAAGATTGACGCACTTACTGGACTCTATAATCATAAAACCTTTCATGAATATTTGGATTCATTATTGGAGCAATGTGAAAGCAACAACCTTCAACTGCAGCTGGCTCTTTTCGATATTGATAACTTCAAGCAAGTGAATGATACCTACGGACACAGGGTTGGAGACCTTGTGCTTAAGGTGATAGCGGACAAGGTAGGCGGTATGATTGAATTAAATGATTTTGCGGCTAGGTATGGCGGGGAAGAGTTCGCTGTGATTTTTACAGATAAAAGTTTCTCGGAGTCCTATGAAGCAGTAGAAAAATTACGGAAAAATATTGCTCAAATTGAACATTTGCAGGCTGGGAACAAGCCGATTACCGTTAGCATTGGAATTTGTGATTATCAGCTTGGGGATGGGAAAGAGCTTCTCTTCCGTAAAACAGACAAGGCGCTTTATACCGCTAAAAAGCAAGGCAAGAACAGAGTGGTCAACTGTGCTGAAAGTCATAAAGAGGAGATTGTGTCTTTTGCATAAAAACAACACAGAACCCCTTATTGCCGGAGAAGAACCGGGAATAAGGGGTTCTGTGTTGTGAAGAGCTTTTGTTACTTAGCGGCCTCAAATGGAGTGGATACCGGCAGGAACAAGTCGATAATCCCAATGACCAGAGCTGCTAAAATGGCACCCAGAATGGATACGCTGACTCCGCTGACTACGAATTGAGCGACCCAGATAACTACCGCACTGACAATAAAGCCGACGATACCGCGACCGAAAGGCGTTGCTTTTTTGCCGAAGATTCCTTCGACTACCCAGCCGAGTAGCGCAATCACCAGTGCAAGGATTAGAGCGCTCCAGAACCCACCAACCGTGAACTGTGGAACAATCCAGCCAACAACCATCAGAACAAGCGCTGCGACCACAAAACGACCAACATGACTTAAGAAATTCACTGTACTAACCTCCTTTGGCCCATGCTAAGGATATGTGCAGTTCTTATTGTGACCTTATTACGTGATTCTATGCTTAAAAATAAGACCCAAATAGCGAAATTGACCTGAATTCTGTATAATGGAAACATCTATGAAGGGAGCTGTGACTGTAATTGGACGACAAAATTTTGCATACGCTTGAATATCGCAAGATTTTAAATAAATTAATGCAATATACGCAAACCCCCATGGGGAGATTGGCTGCTGAGCAGCTAAGACCCTCCGGCGATTTCGAAGGCGTGAAGAAGCTGCTTCAAGCCACGGATGAAGCGGCTAATGTGGACCGCCTGAAGGGTATTCCTTCGTTCGGCGGGGTAAGCGATATTCGAGCTGCACTAAAACGTGCGTCTATAGGCGGAATGCTGGGAACAACTGAGCTGCTGGCCGTTGGAAATACCATTGGCGGCGCACGCAGAGTCAAACGTTTCCTGGCAGCTATGCATGAGGAAGAAAAGATTGAGCTCCTGTTCTCACTGAGCGACGTTTTATCGGAGCAAAAACATGTGGAAGATGCCATCCGCTTATGTATAGACGAGAATGCTGATGTACTTGATACAGCTAGTTCTGAGCTGGCTAACATTCGCCGTGAATTGCGCGGAGGAGAGATCAGAATTCGTGAGAAGCTGGATTCGATGATTCGTTCGTCTTCAGTAGCGAAAATGCTGCAGGATCAGCTGGTAACCATTCGTGGTGATCGGTTTGTTATTCCTGTAAAAGCGGAGTACCGTGCCCATTTCGGCGGTATCGTACATGATCAGTCTGGATCAGGAGCGACTTTATTTATCGAGCCAGAGTCTATTGTGGCGATGAATAATAAACTTCGTGAAACACGGCTGCGCGAAGAACGGGAAATTGAGATCATTTTACACAGGCTGACGGCACTTGTAGCCGACATTGCGGAAGAAATGACCTACGATATTGATATTCTGGGAGAACTGGACTTCATCTTCTCCAAGGCGCGTCTTGCTCGTGATATGAAGGCTACTCAGCCGCGCATGAATGACCGCGGTTATCTTAAGCTGCGCAAAGGGCGGCATCCGCTTATTCCAGCGGAGCATGTGGTTCCTTTGGACGTGGAGCTGGGCAATCAATACAGCTCAATTATCGTAACCGGACCGAATACCGGTGGTAAGACCGTTACCCTCAAAACCATCGGCTTGTTAAGCTTAATGTCGATGTCCGGCTTGTTTATTCCAGCAGAGGAAGGCAGCCAGATGTGTGTATTTGATGCCATTTATGCTGATATTGGCGATGAACAGAGCATTGAGCAAAGTCTGAGTACCTTCTCTAGTCATATGACTAATATTATCTCCATTCTGCGTAGAATGACTCCTAAGAGCCTTATTCTGCTTGATGAAGTGGGTGCTGGAACCGACCCGGCAGAAGGCTCTGCGCTGGCAATTGCCATTCTGGAGCATATTCACCGGATCGAATGCCGGATGGTCGCAACAACACATTATAGCGAATTGAAAGCTTACGCTTATGAGCGTAAGGGAGTCATCAATGCCAGTATGGAATTTGATGTCCAGACCCTTAGCCCAACCTATCGCTTGTTGATCGGCGTACCGGGACGAAGCAACGCTTTTGCGATTGCTGAGCGTCTAGGCCTGCCTCATGCGATTCTGGAGCATGCCCGCGGTGAAGTGAAGGAAGAAGATCTGCGCGTGGAGCATATGATTGCTTCTCTCGAAGAGAATCGGCTGGGAGCGGAACAGGAGCATGAACGTGCAGAGGGCATCCGCCGTGAAGTGGAGGAGCTACGCAGCAGACAACAGCAAGAGCTTGAGAAGCTGGAAAGCCAGCGCGAGAAACGCCTCGAGAAGGCAGAGAAGGACGCCAGCGCGATCCTGGACAAAGCGCGTAAGGAAGCTGAGGAAATTATCAGTGATTTGCGCCGCTTGGCTATGGAAGAAGGAGCTTCAGTTAAAGAGCATAAGCTGATTGAAGCGCGGCGACGTCTGGATGAAGCTGAGCCATCACCGCGCAAGAAGGCTGCTACCCGCAAGACTGCCAAGGCCCCACGGACAATTGGTCCTGGAGATGAAGTGAAAGTCGACAGCTTGAACCAAAAGGGCTTTGTGGTGGAGCTAAGCGGTACTAAAGAGGCGCTGGTGCAGTTTGGCATTATGAAGATGAAGGTAAGGCTGGATGATTTGGAATTGCTCTCCTCGAAGGCAACAGCTGCGCCAACGGCCCTTCGCCATGCGACAACCGTCAAACGTTCCCGTGATGAGAACATTCGCAGTGAACTGGATTTGCGCGGGACTAACCTGGAGGAAGCTATCATGGAAACAGATCGTTTTATCGATGAAGCCTTTTTAGGTAATCTGGGCCAAATCGCCATCATTCATGGTAAAGGAACGGGTGTGCTGCGCACAGGAATTCAGGAATATTTGCGTAAGCACAAGCATGTGAAGAGTTATCGGCTCGGGAATTATAACGAAGGCGGCGCGGGCGTAACTGTGGCTGAGCTGCAATAGCGGGATTTCCCGGCAGAAAGAAGGGGAAAGCGTGCAAGAAGATATTGATCTTTTGCTGGGTCATCCGCTAGGTGCCTTGCTTGGCTACTTCGCAGTGGCGATTCTTGGGCTAGTTGTATTTCTGTCTTTTTTTGAAATGGTAACGAAATATAATTGCTGGGAAGAAATACGTAAGGGAAACCTGGCAGTGGCAATGGCCACAGGCGGTAAAATCTTCGGGATTTGCAACGTACTGCGTTTCAGCATTGAAGCTGGTGTTTCAATTTATGAGACCATGAAGTGGTCCGTCGTCGGTTTTTTGCTGCTGCTGCTTGCCTATTTTTTATTTGAATTTCTGACCCCTGTATTCTCTATTGACGAGGAGATCGCTGCGGATAACCGTGCTGTTGGACTTATTGCCATGCTGATCTCGGTATCGTTGTCTTATGTAATTGGTGCGGCTATTTTTTAAATCCGTCCTTATCAGGACACCCTGCAAAGGATTATGGATCTGGACAAGCTTTGAAATGAGCAGTCCCACTCTTTGTGGGGTATCTTAGGAGGAAATCATGAAGATTCTCACCCGAGTTCTGTTTCTGTCAGCGATTGCTTTTATAGCAGCCGGTATTATTTATTTAATGATGAATTAAATTTAAAAGTGAAAGTATGAAGGAGATTAAAAAGATGGAAACAACTGTATGCCCTTGGTGTCATACTGAAATTGTATGGGATGAGGAATTTGGACCTGAGGAGAATTGTCCTCACTGTAACAATGAGCTTAGCGGATACCGCACGGTCACTGTTGGGATTGACGGCATCGAAGAAGAAGAAGTAGAGGAAGTCGTAGAAGAACCCAAACAAGAGGTTGTTAATGACGATGATCTTTGGGGAGAGCCTGATAAAGACAGCGTAGTTCCAATCTATAATACGCTTAATCAATTCGGCGATGATTATGATTTGAACAAGTACGAAGAGAGTGTTTCAGCTATTCTAGCCATTCAGGAGGAGGCTCCGGAATGTACTCAATGCCATGAGCTTACGATCCTTGCGGGTAAGCAGCCTGTGAGCAGCTTTGAGCCGTCTGCTCCAGCAACATTAGGTAAATCGGTATTAACCGCTCCATTCTCACTCAATGTTTACGTGTGTCCTTCATGCTTCCATGTTCAGCACAGTCTGGCACAGGAAGATCGTATTCAGCTCGTACGCAATTTGAGCAACGCTCAGGCGTAAGGTTAAGCATATAAAAAAAAGGGGCTGTCCCATAAGCTTATAGCTGCTGGGGCGTGCTCCTTTTTTTGGACCTTACTTGACCGTTGTCGAAAGCGTGCGTATATGTAATCACTGACGGATGCGCATAGTAACCCGCAAACGGACACAGCCGACCTTAAGCGCCACATTATTCGATATTTGGAATGCTATCGGACTCCAGTGCAGCTATTGGTCTGAAAAACGCCTAAATATGGGCCTCTTTCCAAGGATAGTATCACTGGAGTCCGAAACCTTGTTTTAAAGGCTAAAACATGTAAATAACGTCAATTGAGTCCGCAAGCTCATGGAATGATGGATTTACGATTAAAGCAGGCAATTAAAAGCAGGATTGTCCCAAAAGCCGTGAGCGGCTACGTGGGAGGGTCCCTTTTTTATTTTCTATGCTAATCAGCTTTGTTTCATCACGTCCAAATTCTTAGAAGGAGAGGGTTTGGCTGACCGGGTGAGTGAGAATAAATCTAACTCAGGCCGATGTTTGCCGGCAATCGTATCCGTTAACAACTCCGCAGCGATCATACTGTACACAGTCCCATTGCCTCCGTAGCCCTCGATGAAATAACAGTGAGGGAACTTTGGATGGGGGCCGATATATGGGAGTCCATCACGAGTAGAACCGAACACAGCACCCCAGGAGTACTCCAGCTCAATGCCTTTGATTTCTGGAAATAAGGCCTCAAGCTCCTCAAGCAATTTTTGACCTTGAGAGATTACCCGGACCTCACGACGTTCAGGGTCTGTCAGCTGCTCATCCTTGCCTCCCGCAATAATCCTGCCTTCAGGAGTTGTCCGAAAATATAAATAAGGGCGGGCTGTCTCCCACAGCAGGCTACGCTCATGCCATTTTGGAAGATCCTTTAAAGGTTTGGTCATCACTGCATACGTGTTGATCAGCTCAGCGCCCCGGTCTTTTTTGAACTCTTGTGTTTCATAACCCATTGCAAAAATAACATCCTTGGCAATAATCCGGCCATTTTCTGTGTGGCAAATCACGCCATCCTTAGTAAACTCATAATGTTTCGCTTCGCTCTGTTCAAAGACGCGTACACCATTCGACGCTGCCTTGGCGATTAAGCTGTGCACCGTTCGATAAGGATTCGCTTCGGCATCCCCAGGTGAATAAAGTCCTGCTGGTTTTGAAAAAGAGTATAGAGCTGCAATCTTTTCCTCTTCCCAGAATTCAGAATCGAAACCATTAGCTGCGAGATTCTCATATTCTTCCCGCAATGCAGGTACATCCTCTGATGTGCTGGCATATAAAAGACTGCTGCGTGGAATGATCTGTGGATCGATATCGAGCTTGTCCGGCAGGTCCAGAATGTTCCTAACCCCAGCTTGGCATAACTGATAAAAGAGCAAACCGTTCTTTTGCCCAAAAGTGTTCATACATGAGGTTAATGATTTATCGTTGGAAATTTGCAGGAGCCCTGTGTTAGCATGCGAGCTGCCGCTACCGACCCGTTTTTTTTCAATCAGAACAGTATCCGCTCCACTTAAGGACAAACGATAGGAAGCCATTGCTCCACCCATTCCCGCGCCTACAACCAGACAATCACAATGAATAGTACCTTCTAGAGTGGGGTAAGTCGGAGGGTTCTGTAAAGTGCTAGACCAAGGTGTGTTTCCACTATTTAAATTCATGAATTGTTTGCTCCTTCATTCGTGCCGTGATTAGTATTGGCGGCAATTTATCGACTCATTCGCAGCGTGTTCTTATTTCTGTCATAACTCTCTAGTGCTTTTCGGCAAATAAATAGCGCGCTTAAGCGGCATACTAATGCCTGTTTGAATCAACTACAAGGAGGGACTACAACAAATGCAATCAACGCAAATGCAAGCGCTAAGTGGTAAAGAATTGGAATATATCGCTGACTCCATCTCCAATGAGGACTTGCTTCTTAAGCAATGTGCAGCAACGGCTGCGACAACACAGAATCAACAGGTTCGTCAAATTTGTATGCAGCATATGCAAAATCACACCAAGCACATGACTGAGCTCACTCAGTTAATCCAACAACATCAACAATACGCGCCAACAAGCCCACAATAATTGCAATATTAATTCTAAGGAGGTTATTTAATGAACGCGCAAAATACTGGAGCATTTATGCCGGATGAGGATTTACTAAACACCATTTTGTGTGATTTGAAGCGGACCGTACGCGAATATGCTACAGCTGCTACAGAATCAGCATGTCCAGCGGTTCGTAGGGTTTTTAATACTATGACCATGGACACACTGCAACTCCAAGGTGATTTATACACGCATATGTCTCAATTGAATATGTATCCTGCACCTGCAAAAGCATTGCGCCAAGATGTGGACAAGCAGCTTCAAACCGCACAGCAAATGCAACAGCAAACAGGGCAATTCGTTCAACAAAAAACAGGGCAATTTGGCGCATCCGCTCAGAATGCTCATATTCCGGCTAACGGACAACATCAGCCTTCTCATTTAATGTAACCATGATGGTTGGCGAATGAAGCAAATCGCTTCAAGTGTGTGGAGCTAACGCCCGTTTTTACTGGTTAAATCCGGTAGAACGGGCGTTTTTTCTATATTTGTGAGTATGCTCTATATAAACTCAGCCTTTCATGGGAGCTCCTATAGGGTTATTTTGTTTGCAGAGATGCACATTTCATGTCATATTAGTATTAAACTCTTTTCGCGGGGCGACGCATTTATAGCGTACCGTCATTGGCGAACTATCCGGAGGGAAGGCATGAAGGAAATGAACGAGCTTAAGAGGAAAGTGCTGGAACTGCTTAAGGAAGACGCGAGAAGATCTACTGCACTCTTGGCAACGCTGCTTGGCGCGGAGGAAGAAGATGTGAAGACTGCGATTGAGCAGTTGGAGAAAGATCATGTCATTGTAAAATATGCTGCCGTTGTAAACTGGGATAAAGTGGACGATGAGAAGGTAACCGCACTGATTGAGGTGCAGATTACGCCTGAACGAGGGCGTGGTTTTGAAGGAATTGCCGAGCGAATCTACCTGTATCCACAGGTCAAATCAGTTTATCTGATGTCTGGTGCTTATGATCTTCTGGTGGAAGTGGAAGGCCGGAATTTACGTGAAGTGGCCAATTTCGTATCTGAGAAGCTGTCTCCAATCGATTCAGTACTTTCAACCAAAACGAATTTTACCCTTAAAAAATACAAACAGGACGGGATCATCTTCGAAGAGCATGAAGAAGACAACCGTCTGATGATCTCTCCATAAAGGAAGTAATCATATGATCACGAATAAATCGCAGCTAACTGGAGAAGACAGCAAATCAATGGATTCTTATTTGGCCCCGTTGGTACAGCAAATTCAACCTTCGGGTATCCGCAAGTTTTTTGATCTGGCTGCAGGTAGCAAGGATATCATCTCTCTGGGAGTCGGAGAGCCTGACTTTAAGACCCCCTGGCATGTCAGAGAGGCTTGTGTCTATTCGCTGGAAAGAGGGTTTACAGGGTATACATCCAATGCAGGGATGCCTGAACTGCGGGAAGGGATCGCAAATTACTTACACAGCCGTTTTGCTGTGGAATATGATCCTGCCAATCAAATTATTGCAACCGTTGGCGGAAGTGAGGCCATCGACTTGGCGCTACGTGCGCTGATTTCACCGGGGGATGAAATTCTGATTCCGGAGCCTTGTTATATCTCTTACTCGCCGATTACCGCGATTGGTGGAGGGATACCTGTAGGTATTGAAACGGTTGGTGAGAATAACTTTAAACTTACTGCGGAAAGCCTGGAAGCCAAAATCACTCCGCGCTCCAAGGTTCTGATTTTGTGTTACCCAAGTAACCCTACGGGAAGTGTAATGACCCGAGAAGATTGGGAGCCGATTGCTAAGGTAGTAGAGAAACATGATCTTATAGTGATTTCAGATGAGATTTATGCAGAGTTGTCTTATGGCATTAATCACGTCAGCTTTGCCTCTTTACCAGGCATGATAGACCGTACGATTCTGGTTAGCGGCTTCTCCAAAGCTTTTGCAATGACCGGATGGCGGATGGGTTATGCTTGTGGTCACCCGGATCTTATCGCTGCAATGCTTAAGATTCACCAGTACACTGTCATGTGTGCTCCTTCTATGGGACAGGTGGCTGCACTTGAAGCGCTGACCAATGGTATGGAAGAGAAGGACCGGATGGTAGATTCCTATAATCAACGGCGGAGGTTGATCGTCAAAGGCCTACGCGATGCGGGGCTGGAGTGCCATGAGCCGCAGGGCGCCTTCTACGCTTTCCCAAGCGTGCGCAAGACAGGGCTGACTTCTGATCAATTTGCTCAGCGGCTTTTGCTTGAATACAAGGTTGCGGCTGTGCCTGGAAGTGTCTTTGGATTAGGTGGAGAAGGTTACTTGCGCTGTTCCTACGCCACATCAGTATCTCAACTGAACGAAGCAGTAGAACGAATTGGTGCTTTTGTCACAAAGCTTACACGTGAGAGAACGGATTAGTGAAAATTGAACTATAGCCGATCATACAATCCTATGGTATTATTTTACTTTGAGAGTAATTAGCCCCTATAATAGAACTTACAAGGATCCATTTACTCTGGAACTAAGCGTTGCTTTGAAGTTGCTTTATTTAACTTTTATGCTATTTTGCAGCACGCGCTCAATAATACTTTTGGGAGGGATGATTGTGCTTAGCGCCGATTATTACTTACCTTCCTATGGTGGGAAATGTTTCTCTGGAAATGGGAAAATACCCCCCAAGGGTGATGCTTCTGCTCGCATACTCTCTCTGGAAGATGAAATTAGAATACTCCGCAGCAAGATGGAGCAGCTTTTCCTGCAGGAAAAATCATTCACTTCGGATAATGTGATTGAAATTAGCAGTTTATTGGACCTCAAAATAAATGAGTACATGAAGGGGCGTCCGGCTGGAAAATAGTGCTGCTGAATGCTCTTGAGAGGACCCTAGGGTCCTCTTTTTGTGTGCGCCCAGCATGGGCGCTATCTATAGGGTTGAAGTCCCGAATGGCGAAGGCAGTAGTAGCCATTAGCTTAAGGCAAGGGTGTCCACCGCGAGGTGGAATCTGAAGGAAGCCAGCGGCAAATCTCCGGTCTGAGGAATACGAACTTCATACAAGGCTAACGTAGGCTGGATGAGGTTGCACAACAAACCAAAGTCCATACTGCCAAAGGCGTACGAGAGTAAATGAAGCAGATAGATGGAGAGGAAGATAGCGTTCTTACCTGGGGAGATCTGTGTGATAGGCGAGTATACTTCGTAACCCTACTTGTGAGAGTAGGCTGAGTGCACAGAAGTCAGCAGACGCCATAGTACGCAAGCTGTTGCAACAGCTGCGGAAGGGCTGAACATGGAATAGGATTTATACATCCAGGCGTTCAAGATGAGCGATGAATGCAGAAAAAAAAAATCCGAAAGGACCTGACTGAAGAAGGAAACGGTGAATCCCGTGGGGGTCTTCAGCAGGGCGGAGTTCATCTTTGGCACAAATGGAAGGTATAAATCACGTAAAGAGAGGTTAAAAAAAAATGTTGGAGCAACTGCTATCACGGGAAAATCTTCTGCAAGCCTTAAAGCGTGTTGAAGCGAATAAAGGAAGTCATGGCGTAGATGGGATGTCCGTAAAATCCTTACGAGAACACATCGTACAAAACTGGCAGACCTTGCGGCATGCCATAGAAGAAGGAACCTATGAACCGAGCCCCGTGCGCCGAGTCGAAATCCCGAAACCCGGTGGCGGAGGTGTTAGGTTACTAGGAATACCTACCGTGACAGATCGAATGATTCAACAAGCAATCGCGCAGGTGTTAACTCCATTGTTTGATCCAGAGTTTTCCGACCATAGCTATGGATTCCGTCCGAAAAGACGAGGGCATGATGCGGTGAGGAAAGCTCGAACCTTTATGAAAGAAGGATATCGATTCGTAGTCGACCTAGACTTGGAGAAATTCTTTGATCGCGTCAACCATGACCGACTGATGATGAAGATTTCGGAGAAAGTGGAGGACAAGAAAGTTCTCCTGCTTATCCGCAAATATCTTCAGTCAGGTGTGATGGAGAACGGGTTAGTAACCCCGACAACGGAAGGTGCCCCGCAAGGCGGTCCACTGAGTCCGTTATTATCTAACATTGTCCTAGATGAGCTCGACAAAGAACTCGAGAAACGTGGGCACCGCTTCGTTCGTTATGCGGATGATTGCAATATTTACGTGAAAACGCTAAGAGCAGGAGAGAGAGTCAAGACAACGGTCACCCGATTCATCGAGACGAGGCTAAAGCTGAAGGTGAACCAAGTAAAGAGCGCGGTAGACCGTCCCTGGAAACGAAAGTTTCTAGGATTTAGTTTTAGTGTGGACAAAGAACCAAAGGTGAGAATTGCGAAGCAGTCCTTACAGAGAGTCAAGGTTCGAATACAGGAGATATCCTCTCGAAAGAGATCGATGAAGATGGAAGAGCGAATCAAGGAACTAAACCACTACCTCATGGGATGGTGCGGTTATTTCTCGCTGGCGGATACCCCAAGTACCTTTCGAGATATGGATAAATGGATACGAAGAAGGCTACGAATGTGCCTCTGGAAGCAGTGGAAGACCCCTAGAACCAAAGTCAAAAGACTTATATCCTTAGGGGTACCTAAGGATAAAGCCTATGAGTGGGGAAATACCCGAAAAGGGTATTGGCGAATTGCAGGGAGTCCAATTCTACAACATGCATTGAATAACCAATATTGGGAAGCCAATGGATTAAAGAGTGTATTGGACAGATACAACTCCTTACGGAATATTTCATGAACCGCCGTATATCGAACGGTACGTACGGTGGTGTGAGAGGTCGGGGGCTAGCCGCCCCCTCCTACTCGATTGTTCACTCTTACTAATGACGGTGTTATTGTGTATACTCTTAATTTGCTATCTTTATTGCCTTCCTTATAGCAGAAAGCTTAAACTATCAGTATGTGATTTCAAGAATGGATAGGAGGCTTAAACCATGGCGATTTATACACGTACGGGTGATGCAGGTCAGACTTCAGTGATTGGCGGCCGGGTCGGCAAGGATGATGTCCGCGTCGAGGCCTACGGAACGATCGATGAGCTGAATTGTTTTGTAGGGCAAGCACGAAGCCTGATGGAAAGTGATAATTTCGACGATGTCCGCGAGCAATTGCTCGAAATACAGCATGAGCTGTTTGATTGCGGCACGGATTTAGCATTTGTTAAACTTGCTGACGGTGGTCAATATATGGTGACAAGTGAGATGGCTCAGCGGCTGGAAGGCTGGATAGATTCTCTACAAGAGGAGAATCCACCACTAGAGAAATTTATCCTGCCAGGAGGTAGTCAGCTGGCTTCGGTTCTACATGTATGCCGCACGGTTTGCCGTCGTGCGGAACGCCGGGCAGTTACCTTAGGGCGAAATGCGGACATAAACCCAGAAGCGGTGATTTATCTCAATCGATTGTCGGATTATTTTTTCGCGTTGGCTAGAACGGCTAATACACGGTCAGGGATTACTGATGTAGAATACATCCGTAGTAAAAAGGTGTTTCGAGACTAATATGACAAGCTATTATTCACCCATTACTTATATCATACCGCCAGAAGAGGATGACTTCCTGCTGAAGACAATCCTGCACAAACGGATGGATGTCTCACGCAAGCTACTCTCCCGGCTGAAGCAGACGGAACAAGGCATTACATTAAACGGTGAACGTGTATACATTAGTGTGCATGTTAAGGCAGGAGATACCGTGCAGATCCGCATGGAAACGGAGACTTCGGATGATATTTTACCGCAGCCGATTCCATTCGAGATTCTATTTGAAGATGAACATCTGCTAGTGGTTAACAAGGCAGCGGGAATTATAGTTCATCCAACACATGGACATTACACTGACACGCTTGCCAATGGCGTGGTTTATTATTGGGCGCAGAAGAATGAACGCTTCCGTTTCCGGCCTGTTCACCGCCTGGATCAGGAAACCTCCGGTGTGTTAGTGATCGCCAAAAATCCATACAGCCATCAGCATATTTCCGAGCAGATGATCGCCGGTACTGTGGATAAGCGTTACGCTGCATTTGTTCATGGGGTTCCTGCGGAGCTATCCGGTGATATCGACGGCCCTATCGACCGTGATCCTGAGGAGCCACATCGGCGTATCGTGACACCGGATGGATATCCTTCCCTAACCCGCTATGAGGTTAAGCAGGTGTATTCGGCCGGCTCCAGAGTTGAACTAAAGCTGGAGAGTGGACGTACGCATCAGATTCGGGTCCATATGACCTCTATCGGCTGTCCACTGATTGGAGACAGCATGTATCGTCATGAGCTGTACAATCTACCAGAATTTACTTCAACGCAAAGCGAGCAGTTGGAGTCCGTTGCAGCACTCGATGCTTCCATACCGCGTCAGGCACTGCACGCAGTGCGTCTGACGTTCAAGCACCCGGTGCTTCTGCAAGAAATGATATTCGAAGCCCCGTTGCCACCTGACATGGCAGTCTTGGAGAAAATATTGGAGCAAGGTCTGACAGCGAATTTGTGATAAAATTATGATTCAGGCGATAGAGTGGCGAAGGGGAAGTTTGGAACTGTAGGAGCGATAGCGACCGCCTTTGTCTGCGGATTTCAACCGTGTTTAACGGTAAAATTGATGAAATCTGTAGACAACAGCGGCCGGAAGTCCAAACATTCCTTGTAGTTACGGTATTATTAGCCGATTATTAAAGGAGCACAGCATGAGCAAATTAAAAGTATATCAATATCCCAAATGCAGCACCTGCCGCAGCGCAGTGAAATGGTTGCAGGGACAAGGTCATGAGCTGGAGCTTCAGCACATCGCAGAGCAGCCACCTACGGTGGACGAGCTGCGTGAGCTGCTCGCGAACAGCGGCCTTGAGCTGAAGAAGTTTTTTAATACAAGCGGTGAAGTATACAAATCATTAGGTCTGAAGGACAAGCTGCCCCAGCTTACGGAACAGGAGAAGTTAGAGCTGCTCTCAAGCCACGGGATGCTGATCAAACGTCCGATTGTCACCGATGGAGTTAAAGTTACGGTGGGATTCAAAGAAGACCAATATGCCGATACTTGGACTAATGTTTAATATCAATACAACGATCAAGGGAGAGGTTTATAAGTGAGAACAGAAACAATGGGCCGGGTAATGCTTGTAGATGGAATGGCTCTGCTGTTCCGGGCCTTTTATGCGACCTCTTATGGAGGATATATTCGCAAGACAAAAGATGGATTGCCAACGAATGCGGTATATGGATTTTTGCAGTATTTTTTTGATGCAGTAAGTACGTTTGAGCCTTCTCACGTCGTATGCTGCTGGGATATGGGCAAAGGAACGTTCCGCACCGAGAAATATGATGGATACAAATCCAACCGGATCGAAGCTCCGCTGGAATTAATTCCGCAGTTTGACCTAGTAAAAGAAGTGGTGGCTGAGCTAGGTGTGCCAAACATTGGTCTTGCCGGCTATGAAGCAGATGATTGCATAGGTACGCTGGCATCCTGTTACAGCGATAATTCTGAGGTTTACATTCTGACGGGTGACCATGATATGCTGCAGCTTATTGATGAGAATGTTAAAGTCGTCATTATGAAAAAAGGACGCTCCAACTATAAAGTTTATGACCTTGCAGAATTGCTTGAGGATAAAGGTCTAACCCCTAGACAGGTTATTGACCTGAAGGGCTTTATGGGCGATACAAGTGATAATTACCCTGGTGTAAAAGGGATTGGTGAGAAAACCGCGCTGAAGCTGTTAACAGAGTACGGTACAGTTGAAGGTGTAATTGAGAATCTTCACTTGCTCCCTAAAGGTGTACGGTCCAAAATTGAAGCCGACCTAGATATGCTGCATCTATCAAGGGAGCTGGCTGAAATCCGTTGTGATGTGCCTGTGGTCTGTGAGCTGGCACAAGCTTTATGGCAATTACAGCGGGAAACAGCTGCGCGTAAATTTCAAGAACTGGAATTCGGCAGCCTGATGCATTTGATCGCTGAGGTGCAGGACGAACGGGGAATTGTACAGATTGAGTTAGGTGATCTGGGTTAAGGAGAGAGGTTCTCTTCTGATGAAAATGTGAATAAACATAATGGCAGGTCAAGGTTACTATCCTTGACCTGCTTTTTTTGTTGTCGAATTCATGTGGAAATTTATCAATATATGTCTTTTTTTGACTGAATTACAAATTAAGGTTTCTAATCATGGATATTGGTTTAATGAAATTTCAAAGGAAATACATAGGGATTATTTTCCATAGTAGGTGATGATGAGATGAAGATACTTTTGGTCACGCACAAGTTTCAGAAGATAGTAGGTAATTATTGCAGTCGGACCATGGACGTAGTGAACGAGTCTGAATTAGTCCTTGGAGGTGTTTTGGAGTTTTTGCAAAACATCAATCCTTCTATAGATAGCATATTAATAACAGATGATGCATTATCTCTGAGGATGGAACAGAACAGGAGTGATTTAAATAACCTAATCAATTGGCTCGTAGCTAATCAAAAGTCAAATGTAAAGATTTTAATCCTCACCAGGTACATAAGGAAAGATACAGAATGGGAGAATCTCAGCTATAGATATCCGAATCTCCAAATTAAGAATTACGAATACATACGCATTACACCAGTACTATTTCAGGAAGCTCTTGAGTATTTATCCGATACCAAACCTCAATTAAAACAACATTCCAGACCTCACGACGATAAGAGTAATCACCAAAAGAGTACAGACAGAAAAGGGTCGTTTCTGGATCGCTTTAAACCGAAACCGAAAGCCCCAACTGAATTACAGGCTACGGATACCCTTACTAGGGAGCTTGATAAGATTAGCCGAGGGATTAGTCGTATTGTAGCGATAACCGGGCATAGTGGATGCGGAATTACCAGCACAACTATCAATGTTGCAAGTGAAGCGAGTAAACGGGGGCTGAATGTATTAATAGTGGATATGGATATCGAATATCGAAGTACGAATATGTATTTTAGCAGCTTTCATGAACGAACCAAGCGGGATGAAGATATAAATGCATCTCTCATCCGAACGTTAGCAAGACCTCAGGATTATTTGACTACGGCTTTTCATTTGAAAGAAAACCTATGGCTGGCTGGACTGGGTTACAGCTTTTCCGATCCCAAGTTAATCCAGCAATTTTACACCAGCTCTAAACTTGTCGGTCTGTTGTCCTTACTCCGAAACAAATTTAATTTGATCCTATTGGATCTACCACTGAACTTATTAGACAGATTTCGAGAAGCATTAATCCATATCGACAGCTTTGGCCTCTGTATTCCCAATAATCTATATGCTGTTTTAAGCACTCTGAGGAATGTGGAAGAGACACTGAATAAGGAAAATACGGCCTATTTGAATGCTAAATCAAAAGTAATTGTCACCAAATATAATGACCGTTCCAGATTTCAAGGTGAAATTTTCGTACCAGACAAGGTAAGTGCAGTTGCTACATCCGGTCTTTTAGAAAGCTTTACATACGGAATGAAAGTGGCAGGTCATATCTCTTATGACACGGACTTTGATACTCAGATTGAAACCGATGTGCCGCTTGTATATTCAAACAAAGACCATGAGCGGGCATATGGAAATATACTTCTTAGATTACTGGAGGGGAGTAGTTAATGGATTTAAGTGGGCTTAAAAACGCGACACCCAATAAGCAAATGTTCAAGCGGGTTGCAGCATTGCTCTTTAGTCTATTGATCATCGTGGTTTCTTATATGTTCATTACGAAAGCCAGCAAAGATGCCAGCGATGTGGTAGAGGTGTTGCGGGTCAAGCAGAGTGATGGTATTCCGGCTTACGTAGTCATTACGGAGCCTATGATTGAGAAATACAATATTATCAAAAAAGAATACACCGAGGACATGGTGTTGTCTGAAGATATAGATTCGGTGAAGGATAAACTGTCCGCATATTATCTTCGAGAAAACAGCGTGCTCTACAAAGATCAGTTGCTGGATGAAAAACCGCAAAAAAATGAATGGCTGTATCAAGTGAATGAGGAAAATGAGGTCTTGACGCTTCCTTATAATTTTCTGGAGGTTGGTGGAGATATTCTAATGCCAGGAGACCGTGTTCGTATCCGTGTGTCCTATGAGGTAGAGGAGAAGGATGCCCCGGGTGGCAATCCAAACGCTATTTATTCCGAGTCCACGAATACGATCAAAAAAACTGAAGTATTGTTTGAAAGCATTGTTGTGAAGGATATGCTCAACGCAAGTAGTCATTCCATCTACGAAGTATATAAAGAGGTGCAGAAACTGGATGAGGATAAGAAACAAAATGTTATGAAGAGTAAAGATTTCTTAAAGAACATTCAACCTAAAGCATTACTCCTCGAGGGGACGAGTGCACAAATTAACAATTATGCCAAATACAAAGGACTTAATGGAAATTCATTTCTGATTACCATACTGAGCAGAAAAAGTAGTGATGTCATCATTGACCAACTGCCCACTTTGGAGAAAGAGGTGGAATCGTGGATCGGAAAAGAGGATTAGGAATCGACAGCATTTTTCAGAAAATATCATCTAAGGATCTCGTCGGTGCCGAACTTCAAGAGAATAATCTGATTTATAGTGTAGTAGGTTTTATACCTGCTTGTGATGGCGTAGATAATGCCATGCTCATAAGCAACTTAGGATATTTGTTATCTCAAAAGGGTCTAAATACTTGTGTGGTTGACCTTAAGGTGTTTTATCCGAACTTATATCAATTTCTAGATGTCCCTGCACATAAGAAGGGGCAAGGATTAATTAAGGTGTTAAAAAGCGACAAGGTAGATTTCCGAGATGAATTGCAGCGGACCAAATACGAGAAGCTGTTCCTGTTATCAGCTAGTCCACAGGATCTAATGGAGGAGTATTTTGATTTTGAGTTTGGAAATTTAGAGCGTGTAATTACTACACTTAAGCAGATGTTTGATATTGTGCTGATCGACATTCCCAACAACCCTCCATTGGAATTTTGTCTGGGTGCCATGAAGTATTGTCACATAGGATTCTTTACGGCAACAGAGAGGATGGAAGCTACCATAAATATGGTGAAGCTGCTGGATTATGCTAAATCGGTGGGGATAAGTACGGCTAAGTTCACCAGTGTGGTGATGATGAATATTCAGCATATTGAATTTGATTATAAGGTTATGAAGGACATGGGTTTTAACATAGTTTCTGTACTGCCACTTGTGAAGGATGCCGTAGTTCGTGCACATGAGGGCAGGCTGTACATAAAAGATAACCCCCTAATTAATAAATATTTTAAAAAAGAGATCCAAAAGCTGGCCGATCGGTTGGCGGATCAGTAAAGGGGAGAGCGACTTGCTGACACGTGCGAAAATTAGCGATATGCAGCAAAAAGTACTGCATCAGGTAGGGCCGAAGGAGAACATGGAGGATCTGGCTAGTAAATATACGACCATAAGCTTTGATGAGGCTTTGGAGTTATGCCAAAAATATATTACGAAAATAACGACACATGCCTATAGGCGAGAAAACGACCCTGCTCGAAAACGCGAAATGACTAAGGCATACATAAATGAATTTGTAGACGCGCAGAAACCTTCTGTCGAGGGATTTTATGATCTAGCAGAGTTGAAAAACGCACTCACCAATGAAATCACTCACTATGGTCCCATTACCAAGGCTATGGAGGACCCTAGTATAGATGAAATCAGAGCCAACGGGCCTGATCAAATCTTTGTGGAAAGCGGCGGAAGAAGCCTGCAGTGGGATCAAAATTTTACAGATCGTGATCATATGGAACGGATTATCGCCAAGCTTATAGGTATCTCCAAGGTTCGGCTGATTCCAAAGATACCCATGGTAAATGCCAGAACGATTGAGGGATATCGTGTGAATGCCACTCATGCTGAGATCTCACCGTATGATCAACCGGCGTTTGTGATCCGAAAGTTCAGCAAGAAGAGTATTGTTCCAAAAATGCTCATTGAGAATAAATCCTTCTCCTCAAATATGTATAAATTATTGTCTTTGATCCCGAAATCAGACTTATCTTGGATTACAGTGGGACCGACAGGAAGCGGAAAGACAACGCTAAATGAAATTCTTGTGAAGGAGATCAATCCTCTATCAAGGATTATTACCATTGAAAATCCTTCGGAGATGAGATTGATTCAAAGAGAAGATAACAGCGAACACGGTAGAGTGCTGAATGATGTGTTGCAATACGAGTCGGTCCCTGATGATGATGACTCAAGCCCAGCGACTATGGAAAATTTGCTTATTAATGCGATGAGACAGTCACCTCACTGGATTGGACCAGGGGAGCTTCGAACACCCGGTGAATTCGCCACAGCGCTTCGAGCAGCACAGACGGGACACTATTTCTTTTCCACCCTTCATGCAGAGGGGGATAAGGAAGCGATCTTTAGATTTCTAACGGCCTATCTAATGGCCTCTAATGAGCCAGCGGAACTTGCTCTACGAAATATCTGCAGTGCTGTGAAATTTGTAATCTTTCAAGAGAAACTGGCAGATGGTACTCGTAAAGTGACTTCAATTTCAGAGATTTTGGGCTCAGATGGCTTGAATCCACTGATTAATCAAATCTATAGATTTGATTGTGATGATGTTATTGAAGAGATGATTGAAGGCAAGAAGATGATCAAAATTGTTGGCAGACATTTACGTGTAGGAAAGATCTCGGAGAATGTACAGCAGCTAATGCTCAAGGCCGGAATTAAGAAAAGCAGGTTTGAGTTCTTTACCAAGGATCCGTTGGAGGGCGAAACAGAGGTGTACGAATTCGATGAATACAACTTTAATCATTAGTCTACTTCTTGGTATGGCTGCATTTGTACTATTTAACGCCATCTTTGAGGTCAAGTTTTTTCAGGGTTCTGTAAGATATGTTCTCGACGTTATGGATACCCTCGCAGAGTACCTAGGCAAGTATAACACGAAGCGTTATGTTGACCGGATCAAGAAGGAGCGAATCGTCAGGCAGAAGGAAAATATTTATGCGAAATACAATCGAATGGTAGAGGGTTTGATTTTAGACTTTAATATGCCGTTTACGCTGGAGAGCTTTACCTCAATGCTGTGCATTTGCTTTGCGATTATAGCTCTGCTAGTGGTTCTGCTTATGAAAAGCGTTACGCTTTCGCTTGTGATTACGATTTCAATTTTTGTAGGATTGTTTACTTTTTTCGTGATGCAGTCTAGAGCCATCCAAGCAGAACGGCTTGAAAATATAATGGATGCCGAAGATGTGATTTGTCCGTTAGCCCGTGAAGGTGTACTAGTAGCCATTAAAAAGGTGATGGAGAGCGATGAATATATCAGTCCTAATCTTAGGCCATATTTTCAGCAATTTATAGATAATTGCGACAACAACGGCTATTCCTTTAAGCAAGCTATTACGCTATTAAATAGACAGCTTGGTCCCAAATTTGATAATTTCACAAAAAAAGCAGTGGTCTTCGAATATAACGAAAGAAAAGGTATGGCAGACATTTTCCTCGATATTGTAGATGAAAATGCCGTGCTGCGCGAGATTAACTCTAAAAAGGAACGGATTTTTAGAAAGATGAATCGAGATTTTATGTTTAAAACCGGAATCATTGTGCTTTTTTTCTTGTACGCATTAACTGTAAAGGATTTTAGAGAATTTATGCTTGAAAGCAATGTTGGGAAATTGATCAACACGATATTGATTAGTGTCATTTGTTTAAGCTTTGCACGCAGTCAGGTACTCCAAGGGAACGTCGGCATGGGTGGTGAGCGCAAATGATATTCCTAGTTAAGCTGATAGCCATGCTCTTCATCCTTTATTTGATCAAGATATTGTTATACCCCTTCTTCAAGCCTGTGAGCAGAAAACAGAAAAAACGTGCACGTCAATATATCAAGCAGCGTAAAAATGCGGCGCTAAAAGAGAAGTTCAACCAATATAAACGAAGAATTGCAATGAAATATGTTAAAGGGTTATTGGGAAGTGCTGAAAGATTAAGGTTCAAGAAAATCATTGACCGACTTGATCTACAAAAGACTCCAGAGGAAATACGGACCGAGCAATTCATGTACACGCTAAGTGCTATTGTGATTATGTTGTTGCTATGGAAGGTGAACATCCTGCTTGGCTGTATCTCTGCCATCTTCATCATGCTGGGCTGGCTCTATCCGGTGGTCGAGTTGGAGAAGATTATCGATAAGAAGAACAAAAATATATCCCTGGATTTCCCAGCCTTTTATAGTATGGTCTATTACCAGTATATAAAGTCGGTTAACATTCATTTCTCAGATGTGCTTAAGGATTACATTCCTAGTGCAAATCCTGATATAGCCGAGGAGCTCGGTGTGATGCTGGATAATATTGATTACGGAGAAGAATTCGCTTTTAAGCAGCTGAAGAAACGGATTCCGATGCATTACGTGATCAAGTTCTGCGACATTATGGAGACGAGGCTTAAAGGATACGATAATGTGTCTCAGATGGCATATCTCAAGAATGAATTAGATGGCTTCAGAATCAGGGCTTTGGAAGAAGAGCTGGAGAGTAGGCAGCGCAGCAGCGCAAGGATCCAGTTTCTACTTATTATAGTGTTGGCTATTTATATCGTTATGTACTATTTGTTTACCATTCTGAGTTCAATGAAGATGTTTCAATAAGCCAAATTTATTTATAGGGGGATAAACGAATGAAGACAGATCTTAAGGAATTGCTAGTGGAGGAAAAAGGAGAAGTAGGGATCAAGCAAATTGCCATCACGGTTGGCGTTATTATTTTAATTGGAGTGGTAGTGACCTATCTAAAGGGTGGAGTACTGACAGGATGGGTTGATGATGTTTGGGAATTCTTATTCGATGATTTGATTGGAAAGATGGTTAGCTAATTTGGGGTGAAAACACAATGCAAGGGATAGCAAAGGCAGTATTACTTACCATTCTGACCTCGGTTACGATTTTGCTGTTTGTAAATTTGGCTTTCTTTTTCCCATGGTATTTAACGCTGGTCACAGAGACGTATAGTGTTTCGCAGATTGTAGCTGGTGATAACTACTTGAAGGAATCGTATTATGAGGATGTTATGGAGAGATTACAGGAGCGCCCTATTTACCGAGATAAAGCCGATGATATTGTCATTACGGTCACTAATGCAGATCATGATAATGCGATTGGAAATGATGATGAAACCTCATATTACGATGAAGGGAACGAATGGAATAAACCTTATCGGCAAAGAGGCGAACCGCTTACGGTTGAGATTAAAGCTGTATATCCTTTCTCTATCACTTTATGGGGAAAGAAGCTGGAGCGTGAAATTCCGGTCCACTTCTCCATGTCAACGACAGGCCTGAAACATTATAAGGATCTGGACTACTATATAGATTGATAGGATGACTTTGTGTGAAAAATATTGCAGTAGGAGTATTGTTGATTATTCTAGTGTCAATTGTTGTGGAGCCTTTGGTGGAGATGGGCATTGTATTTAGAGAGAAGGTAGTGCTGAGCACTGCGATCTCTAATGCTTGCCGGGCAGCCAAGGATCGGAGTTTAGAGTATGAACTGCTACGTGGACTGGATGCGGTGATTAACGAGGAGAGGTTCAAAGAATACTTTTCAGATGCGTTCGAAAGTGCTCTAAATGTATCGGAACAGACCGATAATGGCAACGTGCTTACATTTACCTCCAATGATGATAGATACAATGATTTTACGGTAAATTTAGATTTTTCTAACATAGAGAACACCCAAACCAGCCAATGGGTATCAGAAGTTAATGTGAAAGCACAGGCAACATACAAATTTAAAACCAGATACTTAAAGCTCGCTGAAGAAGCAGACAAAGAAGTAGATTATCAGTTAATTAGCGAGAGGAAATATATTCTCTCCGTTAAGAATTGATGAAAGGAATAATCAGAATGGACTATATCATGGTTACTTTTCAAACGGATACAGGTCTAAGAATGGACCTAAAAGTCCCGGTGTTTGTGACTATAGAAGAACTGTTAGACATGTTAACGGAGTCCTTGAGCTTAAAGGAGAGAAGCGGGGCTAAGCTTCAGGCTGAGCCATTAGGCAGAATATTAAGTAATAGTAAAACCTTGGATCAAGAAGGTGTAGCCCAAGGCGCACTGCTCACACTTATCTGAGAAGGGGCAATGAAATGAATGGCAACCTGCAAAGTGGCGGATTAATCCTAAAGGCTGATGAATCTCTTTTTATTACGGATATTAAAAACTATTCAGGAACCTATTCTTTGGACAGAGCGAATGATCAAGCTGTGCCTATTCATTATGAGGGTTTGTTCTGGTTCATGAATGAGGCTGGCAATTTCCTTTATTACAGTGATCAGTTAAAGGGAAATGTGCTCTGTAAGCTTGATATTGTAAAGCAACATTCAGAAGTATTGTTAGACAAACCTTGTTATCAGCTTCAGCGACATGAAGATTGGATCTACTATATTCACGAGGAGGACCATCGATTATATCGCTGTTCTACTAGTGGTAAACGTGATATGAGGCTGATTGATGAGCATGTGGAGAGTTTTCTCTTGTACGAAGGACAAATCTACTATGCTACACCAAATGGGATTAAGAGGAGCACAGAATCCGGTGAGGCAAGTGAAAAGATTAGTGAATTGGTTACAAGTTTACTGATTCGGATAGGAAATAAGCTGTGTTTTTCAGATGCCGAGAATGGACATCGCTTGACGCTACTTGATGTGGAGCGTCATACGGTAACTATGGTAGACAATATAGTTGCCCTTAGTATAAGCACGGATGACAAATATATTTATTGTGCTAACCGATTAAATGACAACAGTATATATCGCGTAGATCCATTGCATGGAGGGAGTATTCGAATATCTGGGGAAAGCGCGGACTATTTACATGTTCTGGACAATGATCTTTATTTTTGCAGTGGTCGTGAATGGCATCGAATCTCTCTATTTGGTGGAGAGGCGGAGACAATAACCTTTATAGGAAGGTAGATCTAATGAGCTATGAATTCAGTCGTCAGCCCCGTTTTCTACCGGATATGCCCCGGGGAGAAATTGATGTTCCTAATCCACCTATGATTAACGAGAAACCAGAGATCTCTTGGTTCGGAATATTGCTTCCACCTATCGTAATGTTGATTATTACCGTATTAATCGCAATGACTTCACAGTCCATCTATTTACTGATCTCAGTTGCGACCACAGTAATGACACTGATTGGCTCATTGACAGGAGCAACTTCTCAGATTCGGAAATATAAGCTAAAGAAGAAGGAACGGGAAGAAAAATATCTTCAATTTATAACCGATGTCCGCAGCGATTTGTCGATAGCTCGCGAACAACAGGTGAAAGCCATGAATGAAATGAGCCCGGATCCTGCGGAATGTGTGCAACGAATCTCGCGCAGGGATAACAAGCTATGGGAAAAAACGCCTTCACATAATGATTTTCTGGCTCTGCGGATCGGGGTGGGAAGTGTACCCCTGGAACTGCACATCAAATACACCAAACAGGCGATCATCCTTGAAACAGACCCGCTGCTGATGGAGCCGCAGAGATTGGCCATGGAATTTGAGAAGGTCCCGAACGTTCCTATAACGGTTAATCTGTTGACTACCGAAATATGCGGGATTGCCGGTGAAAGCGATAAAACAGCTGTGCTAATAAAACTGATGCTGCTACAGCTTGTGACTCATCATGGTTATGACGATGTCAGGGTTATTGTTCTTGCCGCAGAGGATGAATTGGAGAAATGGGATTGGCTGAAATTTGTACCCCACCTATGGGATGACGGTTTTAATATCAGATTTCTTTTATGTGGTAAAGCCATTGCCCATCAGACCTTGTCCGAGATTTATGGCTCTTTGAAGGAGCGGGAGATGAGGTCTTTGAGCGGTGGTGTATTGCCCCATTATCTCTTTATTGTAGAGGACGCTTCCTTACTTGAGAATGAGCTAATCAGTAAATATTTGTACAACGGCAGTGTAAAGCTTGGAGTATCAACCCTTTTTATCGCCAAGAATTCCGCTTATTTGCCCATGAACTGTAAAACGGTTATTCATTTAAACGGAAAAAACGGTGAAATGGCCAATCGATTAACCGGGGAGAAGATCGTATTTACTCCGGATCAGGCAGATATAAAAGATTTAGATCTAGTCGCCAGAAAGCTCGCACCGCTACGAATCAAAAATTCAAGTGCTAATTTCTCACTTCCATCCTCCATCACACTGATGGAAATGCTACAGAACGAAAAGGTATCTGAAGTAAATGTAATGTTGAACTGGACCCGCAACAAAACCTATATGGGCATGAGTGTACCTATAGGGGTGAGGGCTGGTGGAGAAGCTTTATATTTAGACATGCATGAGACGGGGTTCGGGCCCCATGGTCTTGTAGCCGGGACAACAGGTTCTGGCAAAAGTGAATTATTACAAAGTATCATCGTATCCCAAGCCATTCATTACCATCCGCATGATATTGCTTTTGTTCTTATTGATTATAAAGGGGGCGGCATGGCAGATGTATTCAAGGGAATGCCTCATCTGGTCGGTACCATTACGAATTTGGATGGGAATCAAACGACGAGAGCACTGCTATCTATCAAAAGTGAGCTCATGCGGCGGCAACGTGTCTTCTCGGAATATGGCGTGAACAATATTGATAAATACCAGAAATTATTTTATAGCAAAAATGTAAAAGGTGACATGCCAGCCATTCCCCATCTGATTATGATTGCGGATGAGTTCGCGGAGCTTAAGCAGGATCAACCGGATTTCATGAAAGAGCTTGTAAGTACGGCCCGGGTAGGTCGAAGCCTTGGCGTCCATTTGATCCTTGCCACCCAGAAGCCTGCCGGCGTAGTGGATGACCAGATATGGAGTAACTCGAAATTTAAAATATGTCTTAAAGTGCAGGATGAGGCTGACAGTCGGGATGTTATTAAACGTCCTGATGCGGCCATGATTAAGGAACCGGGAAGGGCGTATATACAGGTCGGAAATGATGAGATCTTTGAGTTGTTCCAATCTGCGTATTCTGGTGCTGATTATGATCCGAAAGGCGAACTGCAGAAACAGGAGAACAAGACCAAACGAATCTATAAGGTAGCTCTGAATGGTAGAAGCGAGCAGATCTTTCCGCTTGAGGAAGAGAAATTCTCCCCAAATGAGTCTGCTTCCCAACTGCATGCCATGGTTGAATACATTACAGAAACCGCCAAGCAATATGGGATTTCTCCAATGAAAGGGCCTTGGCTACCGCCACTGCCTGAAGTAGTCTACCTCGATTTATTGCTGCCGAATAGCTTAGCAGATGGTAGATGGCCGCAGCAGCAGAAACTGCTCAGTGTGCCAGTGGGGATCATGGATGATCCAAGAGGACAGAGACAGGAAGCGCTGGAGATAGATTTTGCATCTGAGGGGAATCTGTTTGTCTATGGAACGCCGGGTACAGGTAAAACCGTGTTCCTCAAAACGTTATGTTTATCGCTGGCTCTAATGTATCCGCCGGATGACGTCAATATCTATATTATGGATTTTGGCGGAAGCTCACTCAAAGCTATGGAGAAACTCCCTCATGTCGGTGGGGTAATGACACTGGAGCAAGAAGATAAAATTGACCAATTTATGCGCTTTATGTTCAGGGTTATGGAGGATCGAAGAACGCTGTTTCAAAATAATGGAAGTGAAGGGTTCAATGATTACCGTAGAAGTGGACGAAAACTGCCCGCATTTATAGTCATAGTCGACAACTACTTTGCTTTATCGGAGACCTACGAAGATTTTGACGCTCAAATGGTGCTGCTGGCTCGTGAAGGTTTTAAATACGGTATTTATATGGTCGCTACAGCAACCAATAGTGCTTTGGTCAGATATAAATTTTCGGTTAACTTCAAAATGGCGATCAGCTTCCAGATGACTGAGAAGAGTGAATATGATGGTATTGTAGGACGAACGGAAGGCTTGGAACCCGCTAAGGTTGCAGGCAGAGGATTGGTAAGAGGCAAGCCGCCTTTGGAATTTCAGACTTCGCTTCCTGAATATCAACATACCGCTACCGAGCTCATCTTGAAGAGAATGGAGGCTTTGAATCTAACTGGAGCCGCACCAATTCCGGTGATGCCTTCTACGATTGATCTGCGGCAGCTCAATAATAATACAGAGCAACTGGCAATAGGCTTGGGCAACAATGATTTACAGCCTGTGTTTATAGACCTTGTTGCAACACCAGTGCTGATGATAGCTGGAGAGGCTATGTCAGGAAAGAGCACTTTACTTGTATCGTGGATGAAGCTGCTGAGCGAAAAGGAGGATCTAGAGGTATATGCGCTGGATTCATCTGCTATGGGCATTTATGAACTGATACAACAGTCTTACGTAACGGATTTATCGAACGTGGATGATTTGGACAATTTCATTGATGGGATCAAAGAACAATTGGAAACTAGACGCAGTGAGCTTCTCTCATGCAGAATGTCCGGTGGTGACGTTGGCGCTCTGATGAAACAGTGGAAGCAGATAATCTTCGTTATTGATCGTCTAAGTGAATTTACGAGCGGAGACAAGTATATGCTGCATGAGCTGATTGAACGAATTGTGAAGCAAGAACGCGGCATGAAGGTAGCTGTTCTAGCGACAGATAACACAAATGATCTTACCTCTAATTGGGATTCCTTGGGCAAGACTATCCGAGAAGAACAGACCGGGATCCTGCTAGGTAGAATGAAAGAACAAAATCTTTACAATGTGTCCTTACCTTACGGAATCCAGGAGAAAGATGGGGAGCAAGGTGATGGCTATCTCATTGTAAAGAATAAATATACCGGATTAAGATGTGCCGTATGGAGTAAGGAGAATCGAGTTAATGCGGGAGTAGGAGTTTAGGATGGAGGTGCAGCTAGTGTCAGTTAGTCCATCAGAAATCAGGGGAAACGCTTCACAAATCCATAGTCTAATCAATGAAGTGAACAGTACTTCAAAAAAACTGCAAAGTGATTATACACAATCGGCCAGCTATTGGACCGGTACGGCTTCTAAAGCATTTCAAAGTGAATACAACGAGCTGGATAGCGAAATGAAGACCCTGCTTACAATGCTGGATAGGCTCGAAAGTGGGGTCCAAAGAGTGGCTTCAGAAGTGATCCGTGCTGAACAGGAAAGAGAAGAAAAGCGAAGACTAGCAGAGAAAGCGGCGCAAGAGGCACTGAAACAAAAGCAATTAGAAAAGCAAAAGCAAAGCCAGAAGTAATGACAGGGGTGTTGAGATAGAAATGCTTTGAAAGGAGGTGAATAATGTGGCGGGAAACAATCTTACATTTAATCCGGATCAGGCACTAGGTGTAGCTAAGTCTATTAAAACCAAAGCAAACAATGCAGATACTCTTATCAAACAATTGCAATCTGAAATTCATGCTGTTAGCGGTTGGTGGCAAGGAGAATCACAAACTGCTTTTATACAACAATTCGATGGACTTATGCCTAGTTTTAAGGAAATGGTTCTCTGTGTAGAGAACATCAGTAAGAACCTAACGCAAATTGCTAACATCAAGCAACAAGCCGAGCAAGAAATGGCAAGTAAACTGCGTGGAAAATAATGCTGGCATACATAACAAGGCAGATTTTGAGCTATCTGCCTTGTTAGTATGATTTTAAGTAAGTATGAAGTGAATTTATTTGGGGGGATCTGTAAGTGAAGCTGACCGAACAACAATACATAACACTGGCATCAGTTGTAGAAGCAGCAGACGGTCTCGAACTGACGGATAGTCTGGCTTTTGCTGGTGCAGCAGCCTATGCCTATAGAGATGAGCATGATGATAGATTAATTATCTTTACATATAAAGGAAAAGATTGGCTTGCGGATCTGCAGTCTCTGTTAAGCGGTCAGAGCAGCATGCCGGAGGAAGCATCAAGATTTTTATTAAAAAACAAAGGGGAGAAGGATTGCCAGGTTACTGGTTATTCCATGGGCGGTGCCTTAGCTCTTTATGCAGCAGCGGTTAATGAGGGGATTGGTGGTGTGGTATTCGACGCACCAGGTATAGCAAACATTCTGACTGCGGAGCAAAGGGGAAAGCTTCAGGTTAAAAATATTGTGGCTTATAACAGTCTTGTATCCGCGTTAGGCAAACACAACGAAGAGATTGTATTTGCTAAATCGGGTATAGAAGAAACGGAATTTCTAATTCCTGATTCGCTTTGGCAGCGCTATACCTTTGACTCTGAGGGGAGCGTGATTATAGGTGAAAAAGGGAATGCCTATGCTTTGCTATCCAAGATTAATATCCTAACGGAAGAGCATACGCCTGTTTTTGATGCTGTTATGAGTGGATTTGGGGATACCGTCGGACTAACAGAATCTGCATCGGATCATTTGGGTTACGTGATATTTACCTTAATAGATCAGTTGGATGTAGGAAAAGTGCGAGGTGCACTGATTGAAATTGCCCACAAATATGAACGAATGTTGGATGCGAAGTTCAGCGAGTGGAGAACCGAAATGAATAATATTCCGGAATCCTTCTTATTCGATGACATCCGTGCGAAATTTGAACAACTATCTGAAGCATCCATGCTAGAGGCAGCGGGAATAGCAGAAGAGCTTAATGAAATCACGCAAGCTGTCTTATCCATCCTGCTGATTTGCAGTCCGGTAGGGGATAAGCTGATGGACCATGTAGAGGAATGGTTGAATAAACTGACAAATGCCCTCATGGAACGTATGGAGAAACTAACGAACCAAATGACATTACATCTCGATAAGGTGGTTGAAACAACCATGAATCAAATGCTCAAATTTCCAGAATTGAAGCTGGATTTTGAGTTCTGATTACTAACTGGAATCGCCATCAAAAAGGAGTGAAGCCAGCATGAAAAAGATTTATACAAGGAAGGTGTTGACTCTGATGTTGATATTATCAATGTTCAGCTTTATGGGATGTGGCTCTAGAGAGGAGAAAAGTGAAAAGAAAATTTTGAGCTCCTTGCAGGAAAAGTATGGCGAGGAATTCATCCTTGATGGCATAGGCGGCGGTTGGGGAACGATGAACAACAATACATTGAAGGCGACTGTGCATCCTAAGAAGGATGACACGATTAATGTACGGGTGGAAATCACGAAGGATTTGGAAAAGGTGTATGACAACTATTTAAACCAGGTGGTAGCAAAAAAAGACGAACCAATGATTCAAGCAATCGCTGCTAGCATTTGGCCTGACAGTAAAATTATCGTTGCCAACGAAACGGGGTTGGTTTACCCCAAGCATAACGATACAAAGATTTCCTACGAGCAATTTCTGAAGTTATATCCAACGAATACGCTGGTGATTTCAGTCTATTTAAATAGTGATAACTATGTTGATGGTAATGGAGATATGGACCAAGAGGCAGAAATGAGAAAATATATGGATTTTGCAAAAATACTAGCAGAAAATAAATATGTGAGTAGTCTGATAGGGATAGGATACCTCACTCCAGAGGCCTATGGTCGATTAGAAGAGGTCAAAAAGGCAGAGGAAAGTGTTGACATATATTTTAGTGACGAAACCAAAAAAACAGGAATTATTAATATAGTTACAATGGCTGGATTCAAATTAGGAGTTGATGGAAAGATTGTAGAATCTCAAGACAAGATTAGAGAATTCTTTGATATATGGAAAGAGGACAGAATAAAAAGAATGGAACAAAGAGGGGGATTGTAATGGACGATACGCTTACAGAGGTAGAGTTAAAGCAGATCTCACAACTTGTTTATTTAGATATACTCAACATTAAGGATTTGGAAAAAACATATGCATTATATAAAAAAATCACTCTCGGCGAAGTTCTCAACTTCTACGCTTCTCCCGCAGGTCAGCAACAATTAAAAGAACGCTTTCCTGACGATCTTAACGGAGTCAAAGAATACAAGCAGTGGAATGATCTCATAGAGCAGATGAATATATCTGATTATCAGAATTGGGAAATCTCCAATATCGTCTCTCATAATAAAAAAGAGGAATCAGGTTTTGTTGCATTTACAGTAGATACCAAGAACGGGGCAAAGGTAGCGGCGTTCCGGGGTAGTGAACCAATGGATAACCCGCTTTACCATAATGACTGGAAAAACAACGGAACAACTGCATATGCCCTTGAATCTTTACAACAGGCGGAAGCTAAAGAATATATGGATAATTTCAAAATAGATGCGGGTTATGAATTGTTTCTGACTGGGCACTCGCTAGGAGGTAATCTAGCCCTATATTCCTCTTTTATATTACCTGAGAATTTACGGAATCAACTAACTTCCACATCAACGTTTAATGCACCGGGATTTAATGGAATCTTGCTTGATAAACACAGGGCCACTATAGATGAATTGAATGAGAATGACAAAATTAAAGAGTTCAGAAATAAAAATGACATCGTTCCGGCCTTATTTCAAAATCCATCAGCAGGTATTTACATTGATACTGAATCTGAAAGGAATACCGTGCTGCCACATCATTCCTTATTCTCACTGAAGATCGACGGGAACAATGAGTCTTTTCAACGTTCAGAGTCACAGACTCGGGCTTTGGTTCCTAACCTTGTGCATAATATTACAGTTGGTTTAGAAATTGTGCCGGGGCCACTAAAGGAAGCATTGGTTGAAGGGATTTTTAAAGTATTGGATGGGGAAGTAGATCTGCGACCATTAGCGTTTGCGGGAATAGCCGTAGTTGGGCTTTTAATGGTGACTGTTGGGCCCGTTGCAGTTGTTACTGCGGCGATTACTGCAGCGTTAGCTGCGCTCGTTGTCACTATAAAAGCTCTGGTTGCGCTTTATGTGATTGGTTTTGTAATTGACAGTGTGATTCCCTGGATTGAGCAAAAGGTGGAGGATATCAAGGAGAGAGTGGTCTCCTTTTATAATCAAAGTGTTGAATTTGTAACGAATATGGTGACAGAAGCTGTCCGAGTGACTAATTTGATCGGTGATAAAATTGAGGAGTTTTCACAAAAGGTAAAGCACGCAGTCTCTGATTTTATGACGAAATTAAAAGAGGGCTTTAATCGTTTTGTAGAGAATGCCATTCAGTATATTGAAGCTCAGAAGGAATATTGGATTAGTGTAAAAGACAAAGCAATGAAGAAAATGGGGGATATATTCCAAAGTGTAAAATCTAAAATTAAGAAAACTAAGGAAGAATTTATCGCTGGCGTACGCACGATTAAAGATTCAGCGATCAGCAAAGTCAAATCGACCGTAACGAAAACCATAACGAAGATTGCAGTTGCATCTGCTAGTGTCATTCAAGGAGCCAAGATTTTGGCGAATATGGATAAACTGGAGAGTCTGCAGAAAAGTCTGGTGCGTAAGGAAGAGAGCATTGCTGAAGCCGTCGAGAGGATATTATCTATAGCTTCTGGAGTCAGTTCTAACGTGGGCAGGACTTACAGTGAATCTTATGTTCAAGCTCAATTAAGAGAAGTTCAACGTTTAAGCAATGAAGTCCGGACACAGAAAAATCGTGTAACAACAGCGATTAACGGAAAAACTGCAGGTTTAAGATACACAGTTACAAAATATCGAGAGATTGAATCCAAAATTGTTGCAGCTGCCCGTGCAAGTACTACCACAATACATCTTAACTAATTATATCAGGAAATAGAAAGATAAATTGAGAGGAGTAATTATATGAAAAAATTAATCAGTTCTCTACTTTTATTACTAATGGTATCCCTGATGACTTCTGCATTTTCAGGTTTTGCAGCAAGTCTTCCATTGAGGGTAGTAGTAAATGGAGAAAAAGTTATTTTTCCAGACGCCCAGCCTTTTATCGATGCGCAGCAAAGAGTACAGCTACCCGTGCGTTTTATAAGTGAAGCGCTTGGAGCTAAGGTGTTATGGGACAGTAAGGCCAAAAAGGCAACAATCTCGCTTGAAGGCAAAACAATGGGTGTCTATATCGGGAAAAAGAGTTATGAGCTCAATGGAAAAACAAAACAAATGGACACGGCAGCATTGTTCAAACAGTCAAGAACCTTTGTCCCACTTCGATTTGTATATGAAGGACTCGGTGTAAACGTGAAATGGGATGATGCTGTGAAGACGGTCTACATCACTACTCCTTCAGGTGAAATAGCTACCTCTGATAAGCCTGCTACGGGAGAATCAACGAATGGAGCGAAGACGGTAACGATTCATGGGTTTGAAATCCCGTATACTCAATTGGGGGCCAATCTAGAGTCGACTTATATTACCGATTCACAGCTGACAGTATACAACAATGATGATCGGAAAGCAGGTCAGTATCTTTTTCAAATCACAATTACATTTACTAATATAGGCTCTGACCCTGCACTGGAAGCGAAGGAAGCGGAGAATATTCTTAGACAAAACATTGAGGGCGATGTCGTAGATTCGATTATGAAGTATGTTAGAACAAAAACAAAAAGAATGGATGAGCTAGATTATAAAGTCTTCCAAAGCAAAGATTATAAAATTGATGTAGACTCTCCTGGTATGGGGGATATAGGAATCGCAGTATGGCCGAAGTAGGAGAGGTGAAGGTATGAAAAAATCGATATGGCTTAGTATAGTGACAATATTCTTATTCCAATCTATAGCTTCTTCAGTTTTCTCTGAAGAGTCAGTGAATGATACATCTAACAATCTTCCAAAAACAGCGACAGCTGTTATCGAGAAGATCAATAAAGATATGGCGGAGCTCTATAAAAAATCTAATTATTACACAATGGAGACTAATAAAGGAAAGTTAAGAGAGGATTTGTTGCAAAACCAGATAAAATCTAACAATAGTAATTTTGAGATTGTTTATGGTGGAAATCATGAATGGCTTGAGCATAGCAATATGTTTGCTTTTTCCGGGTATTCGATTGATGGGGACTCGGTCTCAACTGAGGGAGCTCCATGGTATGCTGGATGGAGCGGGATTCAAATTCAGAATTTTAATATGATTAAGGAACCTTGGAAGGACTCTGGCGTAAAATCAAGCTACAAAATTAGAAAAAATGATTTTGATGCATTTGTAGGTCGGGATATTGAGTATCTAGCAAATTCCGGCGGGACTTTTGAGCAGGCGATTCTTACTGGACTAAACCTGAGCTATGCCGGTAAGAAATATGAACGGTTCATCTATAACAATCAAGACAAGGAGTATAAAGACAGGGTTGTATACACTCAGAATACTACACCGTCTAAGGGAGGGCGATGGATAGATTATGTTCACGTCTTGCAACCGCCTACCTATCTGTCTTGGGGATCAGGGAGGATTTACATCCAAGGTTCCAACGGAAATATTACTTACTTAGGCATTCCTATCGCACCGTTTATTTTGCAGGTAAATGATTTATCCCCTCATTTCGAAACTTTGCCAACCGGCGCGGTAGCTGGACAAGAGGTAACCGTTGGAATCAGGCTCAGATCCAGCTTCGCCACGCAGAAAACAACAGATTACGCTTGGAAGATCACGAGTAACGGAAAGGAAATCCCTGTAAGATACCATGGTCATGCGTCAACGTTAGCAGGTGAAATTATGCTTGCGGCTAATACGGCTGACAATATTCTTTTCGCGACATTTACAATGCCTGATGAGGACGTATACATCCAGTTTAATCTGAACAGGCTGAAGTCACCTAATGAAGTCTTTTACGGAAATAATGAGATTTACGGATGGATTAAGAAGATCAACTCGATGCCAACAACTAAAGGCTCCTTCGATCTGGATTATAATGTGTTATCGAAAAAAGTGAAATTCGGGTTAGCCGATGGTGCTGCTATAAAGGCTGTTCTACAACCGCAATATTCTGATTTTACTTGGAGTGGGAATGCTACAGGCGCTTTGGAAGTAATCAATAATTCGGATACTATCTATCGTTATTTCCGTGTGGAGAATAATCCGCTGGTTAACGATGCCGCCAGTACTATAGTTAGGCAACCTGACATCATAGCTAGTCTGCAGCGTCCTGATTTTGGTGATGATCCTGTTAACGGTAAGTGGTACATTAATCCGGCTCCGTATACACCTAATCAAAAGTCAGGTAATATCAGTTTCCAGGGTACTGTGAGCAGAAATTTCACTCGTAATTATCAGGTGTGCAGCACAACTAAGAACGGGCAAGGTAAAGATGTTGAATCTTGTCAAACGTATACGGAGAGCGGCAGCACTTCAGCTCCGTTTACACCAGGTGAGGATGTCAAAACCATTCGGACCTATATTTATAACGGGGCCAAACAAATAGCACCTAAGCTGTACAAGAATTCAATAGACAAGAATAAAGCGGATTCTTTGATTCGAAAGCTCCTCTGGACAAGTGAGCCTTACAATTATAATGTAATCCGCTGGATGGCTCATGAAGATGAGAATAAGAACTTACAGGATTGGACGAAAGTAAAGGGGCAATTCGAACGAATCTTCACACAACAGGCAAGCGGAGACATCGGTTGGAAGGTAGAGAATAGCATGGCTCAAGCTTATAAGAAAGCCAGAGCTACCGCTAAAAAAATGCTTAACGACAAATCTAATTATGATACCGCCGTGTTTGCGACGGATAAGCAACTTCAAGGGTATGATTATCCGATTAAATCCGGATATTATTTTAATCCTGTTGGAACGTATACCTTTACACTGGAGACAGTTACGTTTAAAGATACGGATAAAGACACGAAGGACCATAAGGATCTTGTTGAGGAACTTACGAATTCTTTCCGATATGAAACTGATCTTATGTATATCAATAATGATAAAGTTGCGGTCAATCTGCGGAATGAACCACTGAGCAAAAACGGGAATAACTTTGCAAGAAAGCCAGCAGCTTTATCCGTAGAGGATAACACCGGAGTGAATGATGCGAAATTGTTGACGGTGGAGAACAGCTTTACTAAAGATGTGGAAGAGATCCCATATTCACAAGAAAGAGAAAGTGATAATGGCACCCATGAATTCTGGAAGAATATATTAGAGGGTTACTCACAGTCTAGTACACTGGGAAGCTTCGACAATTTCAAATACCGTGAATATGTGGGCTTGAATCAGAATATGTACAAGATCACGGAAAAGTCTACGGTGACGATTACGATTAATAAGGACCATATTCCTGTCTATACTACAGCTGAAATGCCAGATGGGAAGTACTATGTTAAGGCTTGGTTGGCAGATGTGGAGCTCTCCAAGAGTACCAACGCATACAAATCACTGGGCAAGCTTGTCGGCATTAAGCCGCTGGATCAAATTGAGGTTACGGTAAAAGGCTCTATGTTTGATGACTTAAATAATTAAACAACAATAGTCTCCCTTCATGCAAAATAGCATGAAGGGAGTTTTATTATTGTGATAGCGCTTCATCCAACGTATAATAAGGGCTGTTGATTGTTTTTTTATATTGTTTTTTATTTTCACACTGGATGGCGGATTATTGCTTATTGGAGAAGGGAGATAGTTGCTATGAAGTTATTGGGAGCGATTGAAGCAGGCGGAACGAAGTTTGTATGCGGGATTGGTTATGAGGACGGTACCATTCTGGACCGAGTTAGCTTTCCGACAACAACACCGGAAGAAACGATGGGACTCGTAATCGACTATTTTAATGGGAAGAATGTAGAAGCTTTTGGTATTGGATCGTTTGGACCGATTGATCCCGTGCTGGACAGCCCTACTTATGGTTACATAACAACGACACCAAAACCTCACTGGGGACAATATAATCTGGTAGGCACAATGGCTGAGCAATTTAACGTGCCGATCGGTTTTGATACGGATGTGAATGGTGCAGCGCTTGCGGAAAGTAAATGGGGAGCGGCTAAAGGTCTGGACAGCTGCCTTTATATTACGGTTGGGACAGGTATTGGAGCGGGAGCAGTTGTTGGAGGTCAGATGGTGCATGGATTGTCTCATCCTGAGATGGGACATATTCTAGTTCGCAGACATCCAGAGGACACGTTTGAGGGCTACTGCCCTTATCATGGCGATTGCCTTGAAGGGTTAGCCGCAGGTCCGGGGATTGGCAAACGCTGGGGACAACCAGCAGGCGAGCTACCTGTTGACCATCCAGCTTGGGATATGGAAGCTCATTATCTTGCACATGCACTTATGAATTACGTGCTGATTCTGTCTCCCGAAAAAATCGTAATGGGCGGTGGGGTCATGAAGCAAAGCCACTTGTTCCCGCTAATCCGTACCAAGCTGCAGGAGCTGCTTAAAGGTTATGTTCAGCATCCAGCGCTCAATACCGATATTGATAATTACGTTGTGCCACCGCAGCTTGGAGATAATGCAGGACTTGCAGGTGCGATTGGACTGGCAACCTTAGCTTTGGCAAGAAACTAGTATAAAAAGATATTGACTGTTAGGAAATATATGGTATTGTAGGATCTAACAGTATAGCATTTAATGAGGGAGCACCTCTTTCACGTTTATCGTGAGAGTGGTGCTTTTTTGCGTTTTCCGAGTCTGACAGTGTGGGATTCACACCAGCGAAGAGTAGCTCAGACCCGGTAGGTATAGTGCTTGCTGAAGACTAGAAAGGCAGGGATGAATATGCAAATTGTATTTATGAATCGCTTATCCAGAATATCTGGGGTGGATCAAGAGGTGTTCGCTCAGCTATGGATTGGAGAGGAAGAAGGAGTGTGGAGCCTGGGCTGGCGTGATTTTTCAGACGGTGAGGAGACGCAGGAGCATTTGTGGTATGCGGGTGGTTCTTGGAATGAAATGCTCTGTGTTTACAGGCATGAGCTGGCGGTGAAGATGGGGGATGGCTATCGGCCGTTGATTGATGGCGTATTTCATGAAGAAGACGGCCTTACTGGGCGCAATCAGGAGCAGCTAAGGCTGCAATATTACAGTGAATATAATGGGAACGAAGCTATTTATGAGGAGTTATGTGCTTGGCGCCGCAGCCGAGCTTCTAGTGAACGGAAAGCCCCTTACATTCTTGCCAGCAATCGTTTGTTACGTTTGATAAGCACTTTCTTGCCGCATACACCAGAGGAGCTGCTGCAGATCCCTGGTGTAGGGGAAGGAAAGGTAGCCCAATATGGCACGGATTGGTTGGCTATAACCTCTACGGCTGCAAGGGAGCATTCCTTTCCTTTGAATTGGGTTCACCAAGAAATTGAGGAGGACTCTTTTGTATCCTGGCTCTATAAACAGAAAGAGGTCAAATATAAGAAACAGCTAGAAAGACTGCGATTACGGCGAATTCTGCTGCAAGGGATCGAGAATGGGTTAGGGTTAGAACAGCTTAAGGTGAACAGTGGAGTGAACCGTCGCGAACTGATTGAAGCGGTAGAGGAGCTGGAAAGAGAAGGTTATTGCGTGGAGAAACTGATCGAGGTAGAACTGAAAAATATGCCGCAGAATGAACAGGAAGCGATATGGAATGCCTATGTAGAGGCAGGAGATCTTTTTCTAAAGCCAGTGCTGCATAAGGTGTATGGGGAGGATTTTTCAGCAGCAGAAGGGCTGGATAGCTATTATGAACGTCTGCGGCTGATCCGCATTCGTTTCCGGCGGGAGCAAGCTCCTAAAGTGGGCGTGGCGACCAGTTTCTAGTAGCTTTTCCTCATATCAAAAAGACGAAGGCTTCCTTACACCATAGGGTTAAAGGGCCTTCGTCTTGCCTATTCGTCCGTTTATTTTCATAGCCATTCTTTCTTGCGGAATACATACAGCATCCCACAGCCTAACGTCAACATTAGACCTATAACGGCAAAATAGCCGTATTTCGTATGCAACTCAGGCATATGATCAAAGTTCATCCCATAGATTCCGGTAATTACGGTCAAAGGCATGAATATCGTTGTAATCGCGGTAAATACTCTCATAATTTCATTGGCGCGGTTGGCGATACTGGATTGGTAGGCCTCACGTAAGTTGCCCATGAGATCGCGGTACGTCTCAAAGGTTTCGGATATTTTAACTGCATTTTCATAAATGTCGCTAAAATACTTCTGCAGCTGATCATCAATCAGACGGAGGTCTTTTTTGTTCAGGGTATTGATAACCTCTTTCTGTGGTCCCAGCATCTTCTTTAACCATAAGATCTCACTTCGCAGACCGATAATCTCACTCAGATGAGATTTCTTGGTATGCATTAGGATATCCTCTTCAAGCTTCTCAATCCGGGCTTCAATTCGGTCACCTACGGAGAAATAATTATCTACGACAAGGTCGATAAGCAGGTAAAGGAATTGGTCTGGTTCGCTAACCTCTTGCTCCCATAACATGGGCTTCAGGATGCGCAGCTCGTGGATCTTTTGTTTCGTTACAGTAATAATATAATGTCTGCCCAAGAATATATTGAGTGCCCGCAGGAAAATTTCCTCATCATCAAAGCGGATGCTGTTTACAACAATAAAGTAATGACTTTCGTATATTTCGATCTTTGGACGTTGATCCTCTTCACTAAGGCAATCCTCAACAGCGAGATCATGCAGGTTGAACAGGGGCTGAAGCAGCTCCAAATCCTCCACATCTGCATCAATCCAATAGAACCCTTCTGTTGGGGGTGTCAATGTTTCATCAATTTCATCAATAGGTGTAAAAACCCCTGCATTCACCAGCCGGATTTTCATCTGATTCCACTCCTTCTATCCCCGGGTCTTCACCAGGGACTGCTAATTAAGCACAGAGAAAAAAATCAGCTTGGCCGGCGTTACAATCAATACAAGAGGCCGAATGACGATTCGAGGGCATGAAGAAGAACTGCTCCCGCCGCCGGCAAGCTGATGATTATCCTGTGTGGTTGCTCATTTTGTACACTTAATTGCGAGCTCGGGTCGCCTTCCATTCTTCTTCTCACCTCTTCTTTTCGTTCAGGTATGAAATACTTGTCTAGTATAACAACGGAGTATGCCTCTTTCAAGCAAATTTATTGTTACTTTAAGGCTACTTCAGCATTGTATGGACTTGACGAAAAGGAGGTTCATGATTTAAAGTAAATTTTAAAGAAATTTAATTGAATACAGCTAAATCTTATCAAGAGCAGGTGGAGGGACTAGCCCTATGAAACCCGGCAACCGGCGTGTGAACGCACGGTGCTAATTCTTGCGGAACTTTGCTGACGACTAAACCCCGTCCAAAAGTTTCTGGCAGATGAGAGAGGCGCATATGACTGTAGATATGACCTTTCTCGTTTTCCGAGAAAGGTCTTTTTATTGTTCAGAAAGCCGCGATGTGACAACATAACCTAAATACAGTTAAGGAGTGGAAAGACAATGCCAATTAAAATTCCCGACAGTTTACCAGCAAAAGAAGTACTATCCGGAGAAAATATTTTTGTGATGGATGATAGTTTGGCTTTCCATCAGGATATCCGTCCACTAAGGATTGCTATTCTGAATCTCATGCCGACTAAAGAAACGACGGAGACTCAATTGCTGCGTTTAATAGGAAATTCACCGCTGCAAGTTGATGTTACCTTGCTGCATCCACGCTCACATACTTCTAAGAATACTTCTGCTGAGCATTTGAGAAGCTTTTACAAAACTTTTGACGAGATCAGCCACCGCCGTTTGGATGGCCTTATTGTTACAGGAGCACCCGTAGAGCAAATGGAGTTTGAGGAAGTATCCTATTGGGAAGAGCTAAAAGAGATTTTTGAATGGAGCAAGGATAATGTGACCTCGACCATGCATATCTGTTGGGCGGCACAGGCAGGGTTGTATCATCATTTTGGTGTTCGTAAAGTGGCATTGCCTGAAAAATGTTTTGGTGTATTCTCCCATACGATTAATCAAAATAACATTAAATTGCTGCGCGGTTTTGACGAGGTATTCCATGTACCGCATTCCCGTCATACCGATGTCTCCCGCGAAGATATTGAGAGCAATCCAGATCTGCAGATTCTGGCAGAATCCGAAGAAGCTGGTATGTATCTAGTAGCTACGACCGACGGCAAACAAATATTTGTGACCGGACATTCCGAGTACGATCCTCTATCCCTGAAATGGGAATATGATCGTGATTTGGAGAGGGGCATGGAGATGGCCTTGCCGAAACACTATTTCCCTAAAGATGATCCAGAACGGACACCTCCTGCAGTGTGGCGTGCACATGCCAACTTATTATTCTCTAATTGGCTCAATTACTATGTATATCAAGAGACACCTTACGATATCGACCCGATTGTTTATTAAGATCAGCGCTACATTATAATTTAGGAGGCATTTATCATGGACGACAAACTTAGGATTGAAAGCAGACTGGCACAAATAGGTTCACAAGAAGATCCGGCTACCGGAGCCATTAATTTTCCTATCTATAATGCTACGGCATTCCGTCACCCGAAGCTTGGGCAGAGCACAGGTTTCGATTATAGCCGTACCAAAAGTCCGACCCGTTCCGTACTGGAGAATGCGGCTGCGGAATTGGAGTCTGGTGATGCAGGTTTTGCCTGTAGCTCTGGGATGGCGGCTATTCAAACCATATTTACCCTGTTTGGGCAAGGCGATCACTTGATCGTTTCGCTGGATCTTTACGGCGGGACCTATCGTTTGTTGGAACGAATTATGTCCAAGTTTGGAATCACTGCTTCCTATGTAGATACGAATGATTTGGATGCGCTTGAGGCTTCCCGTCTTCCAAATACAAAGGCGATATTTATTGAAACGCCAACGAATCCTTTGATGATGGTTACGGATATTGCAGCCGTTGCTACTTGGGCTCGTCATCATGGGCTGCTCACAATTGTAGACAATACACTGCTGACTCCATTTTTCCAGCGTCCTCTGGAATTAGGTGCGGATATTGTAGTCCATAGTGCTACCAAATATTTGGGCGGACACAATGATATACTTGCTGGTCTTATTGTATCTAAAGGGGCTGAATTATCCGCTGAAATAGCGATTCTACATAACTCTATTGGCGCTGTGCTTGGGCCAACAGACAGTTATCAGCTGATGAGAGGCATGAAGACACTGGCTCTGCGTATGGAACGGCACGAGAGTAATGCACTAGCAATTGCCCGCTATCTACAAGAGCACCCGGCGATTGCGGAAGTGTTCCATCCAGGCCTGCCGGATCATCCGGGATATGAAATTCAGAATCGCCAGTCCTCGGGCAATACCGGAATTTTTTCTTTCAAATTAAAAGATGCCAGATACGTAGAACCTCTGCTTCGTCATATCCGGCTTATAGCCTTCGCTGAGAGCCTCGGCGGGGTTGAATCGTTAATGACCTATCCTGCAGTACAGACGCATGCGGACATTCCTGTGGAAATTCGGAATGCGGTGGGTGTAGATGATCGGTTGCTGCGCTTCTCGGTGGGCATTGAACATGCGGAGGATCTAATTGCTGATCTGGGTCATGCTTTGGAGGCTGCGCGGGCGGAAATCGAAACGAAGTAAAAGTAACGGCAACCCAGATCGGCACCGAATTGCTGGGAAATATCGAGGATCTATCTCACCGTTGATTTAGAACTGGTGTTAGACTGAGGATGAAATAGAGCTGTCTCATAAGCCGGGAATTGGCTGCTGGGATAGCTCTTCTTTTTGGACTTTTCGCTATTGGACACAGCTGACCTTAAACGCAGCATTATTCCACATTTGGAATGTTAACGGACTCCACAGCAGCTATTGCGCTAAAAAACAGCTTTCATGAGGCTCTTTTCATGGAATAGCATCACTGGAGTCCATAACTATGCTCTAAAGGCTAAAAACTTGCAAATAACGTCATCTGTGTCCGACAGCCTCAGGGAATTTTGATTCAACGGGTGCAGGCAGCAATGTAAGGACTCTTTCTGCTGGATGGTATCTTGCTGAGAAAGTAAAAAGTTTTTCAAGCTGTTCAGATTGTGATACGATGAGGAAATGAACTGTTCATTTATTAAAATATAAGGTATAAGTTACATACTTACTTTATCCTTATGTTACTACGAGAAACGGTTGTTATCTCTAAAGGACGACAACGTTATTTTTTCTTGTGATTTTGTGAATCTACCATATCCCTAAGGGTTTAAAAGGAGGATGCGAACGATGAGTGCGATAGATCTTATTTTGGATAAAGCCCTGCGGGGCGACCGTCTCCAATTGGAAGATACCATCCGACTATTCGAGAGCAACGAAATTGAGAAAATGGGTGCTGCTGCAAACACTATTATGGAACGCTGGCACCCGGACCCGTTAGCCACTTTTGTAATTGGCCGTAATATTAACTATACGAATGTATGTGATGTGTACTGCCGTTTTTGCGCTTTTTACCGCAGACCAGGCTCGGATGAAGGCTATGTGCTGCCAGATGAGGCGATTTATCAAAAAATTGCTGAAACAATTGCTGTTAATGGTACAGAAATTCTTATGCAAGGTGGAACTAATCCTAACCTTCCATTTAGCTACTATACAGATATACTGCGCGGAATTAAGCAACGGTTCCCTGAGATTACAATGCACTCCTTCTCTCCTGCGGAGATTATGAAGATGAAAGAAGTATCAGGATTACCACTGGAACAAGTGGTTCGTGAAATTCATGCTGCGGGTCTGGATTCATTGCCAGGCGGAGGCGCAGAAATTCTTGATGACCGTACACGCCGCAAAATCAGCCGACTAAAAGGCTCGTGGCGCGAGTGGATGGATGTAATGCAGACGGCACATAAAGTGGGTATGAATACCACAGCGACAATGGTGATTGGGCTTGGGGAAAGTATGGAGGAACGTGCTTTGCACTTACTACGTGTGCGAGAGGCTCAGGATGAGTGTATTGCCAATAAATATGATTCTGAAGGTTTCTTGGCCTTTATCTCATGGACATTCCAGCCGGACAATACCAACCTGAAGCTGGACAGACAAACGCCTGAGGAGTATCTGAAGACGGTAGCGATCAGCCGCCTTGTGCTGGATAATATTAAGAACTTCCAATCTTCATGGGTCACTATGGGACCAGAGGTCGGCAAGCTCTCCCTGCAATATGGCTGCAACGATTTCGGCAGCACAATGATTGAAGAGAACGTAGTATCTTCGGCGGGTGCGACTTACAAGGTAAACATCGAGTCGATCACTCAGCTGATTCGCGAAGCAGGCAAAGTTCCAGCGCAGCGGAATACACGTTATGATATTCTGCGGGTATTCGATGATCCTAATGCGAAGATTGATAATGATTTTGTAATGCAGAACTAATATATATTAATTAATCAACGCTTGATGCTTGTTAATCCTTCAGTGGACTAATGAGCATCAAGCGTTTTTTTGTAAGGTTAGGATTACGATCATTAGCAAGCCTCATTGCAGAACACATCTGAATCTTCGCTTGTTATATCATCCGTTAGGCGTATGGACCCAGTGGACCTTATTCGTAAATTCAGCGTCTTTTGAGCAGGTGTTCGACCCCAGCGACGGTATCCTTGAAAAGAGCCTCATATAGGCTGGTTTTTAGCGCAATAGCGACTGTGGGGTCCGATAGCATGGGGGATATCGGAAAATGTGGCGTATAAGAGCATTAGTGTCCATAGAGCTGAGGTATACGAACATTATGAACTAAGGTTAACTACACAAACTAAGGTTGGTGTGGAGTACGCCTTTTTAAACGAAACTTTATATAAATGTGAACATAAATTCATTTTTTATTTCTTTTTACCTATTCACATTATTATCCAAAAGTGATATCATAATCATATCAAAAGAATATCTAGTGGGGGTGCTTTTATGAAAGAGAAAACGCTTCGTCCTGTCAGTGGATTTTGGGTTCTCGCATTGATTGCAGTTTGTTTAGCTGGAGGAATTTATGGTGCTGTTCAGGAGTATGTCGCAGTGCCAGTCATTCTGTTCGTTGTAGCTGGAGTTCTATGTACAAGTTTTACGGTTGTGCAGCCCAATAAGTCGGTCGTAGTTACCTTTTTCGGGCAATATGTAGGGACTATCGTGACAAGTGGCTTGTTTGCAGTCATTCCGTTCAGTTTGCGCAAGACGGTTTCCCTCCGCGTACGTAACTTTAACAGTGTCAAGCTGAAGGTTAATGATGTGGAAGGTAATCCGATTGAAATTGCTGCAGTTATCGTATTTAAGGTAATTAACTCTGCAAAAGCGCTTTTTGATGTAGATAAATATATGGCGTTTGTGGAAATCCAAAGTGAAACAGCGCTGCGTCATGTAGCCAGTAAATACCCGTATGATAACTTCAATGAATCGGGCATGTCCCTGCGGGCTAATGCAGATGAGATTGCTAAAGAATTGGCAACCGAGCTGCAAGAACGTTTGTCGATATCTGGTGTAGAGGTCATTGAAGCGCGGCTTACACACTTGGCTTATTCCACAGAAATTGCCAGTACAATGTTGCAACGTCAGCAAGCATCTGCAATTCTGTCCGCTCGTCAAATTATTGTTGAAGGCGCCGTAGGCATGGTCGATATGGCGATTAAACAGCTTAAAGAAAGCGGCGTAGTTGAGCTTGATGAGGAACGCAAAGCGGCGATGATCAATAATCTGATGGTTGCGATCGTGTCGGAGCGCGGAGCGAGTCCGGTCATTAACGCCGGCTCGTTGTACTAAGGCGGTGCATCATGGCGGCCAAGAAAAGCTTTCCACTGCGGATCGATCCGGATCTGCATGAGGCGCTGGAACGATGGGCGGGAGAGGAATTTCGCAGCGTAAACGGACATATCGAATACTTGTTGCGTGAGTCTTTGAAACGTGCAGGCCGCTTACCTGAAAAAAAACGGCGAGAGGAATAACCACAAAAGGACTGTTTCGGCATCCATGTATTGGCTGCCAGAACAGTCCTTATGTGTGTCTTCTGCCTGAGTTTCTATCATTTTGGATCCTTTTCTGACTTGACTGTCAGAGAGGACAGATTTATAATTACTCCATAATTCACGTTAACAGCATTGACGAAGATATGAGTTGATTGTTCTGGACCGTTCAGAGAGAGGAAACTTAGGCTGAAATTTCCTCCGGCATCCTGCTTTCGATTTACCCCTTTGTAGCTGCCGTTTTGAACTCCCTGCAATGGGATAGTAAGAACTGCCGGTTCATGGTCGTTACTCCATGCTTACGAAGGATTCTATCTTCACTCCGCTTGAGGTTTCAAGGGAGGCTAGAGAGAATCGAATTTGGGTGGAACCACGGGTGTAATCGCTCGTCCCTTTGCGGGACGGGCGTTTTTTTGTGTGCGTGGATATTATTGTTCCGCAAAGGTTAAAGGGCCGTTAGGCTTAATTATATGAAGGAGGAATTAGCAATGTCAGTAAGTATTAAGCTTCCGGACGGTTCTGTCCGTGAATACGCAGAGGGTAGCAGTATTGATGATGTAGCAGCTTCTATTAGCAGTGGCCTGCGCAAAAATGCAGCAGCGGGGAAAATGAACGGTATCGTTGTAGATTTATCTACTCCCCTTGAAGAGGGCGCACTGGTAGAGATCGTAACTTTGGATTCACCTGAAGGTCTGGAGGTTATGCGTCACAGTACAGCTCACTTGATGGCTCAAGCTGTCAGACGTTTGTTCGGAACAAAAGAAGTTAAGCTTGGTGTAGGTCCGGTCATTGAAGATGGCTTCTACTACGATATGGATCTGGAACATCCTCTAAATCCTGAAGATTTGCTCAAAATCGAAAAGGAAATGGACCGCATAATTTCGGAGAACCTGCCGATCGTGCGCAAAGAAGTTAGCCGCAAGGAAGCACTTGAAATTTTCGGTGAGCTAGGTGATCCTTACAAGCTGGAATTGATCGAGGCATTGCCTGAAGATAGCGTGATTTCTATCTATGAACAAGGTGAATTCTTCGATCTATGCCGCGGACCGCATGTGCCGTCGACTGCCAAGATCAAAGTCTTTAAATTGATGAATGTAGCTGGTGCTTACTGGCGCGGCGACAGCAAGAATAAGATGCTTCAACGCGTATACGGCACAGCTTGGATTAAAAAAGCTCAGCTTGATGAGCATCTTCGCCTGCTTGAAGAAGCGAAGAAACGCGACCACCGGAAGCTTGGTAAAGAGCTTGAAATCTTTACATTTAATCAATTGGTAGGACAAGGCTTGCCAATCTGGTTGCCTAAGGGTGCCAAATTGCGCAGTATTCTGGAGCGTTATATCGTAGATCTGGAAGCAAGTCTTGGCTATCAGCATGTATACACACCAGTTCTGGGTAATGTTGAACTGTACAAAACTTCAGGACACTGGGAGCACTATCAAGAGGATATGTTCCCTAAGATGACTATCGACAATGAAGAATTTGTTCTTCGTCCAATGAACTGCCCGCATCACATGATGATTTATAAGAGCTCGATGCACAGCTACCGTGATCTGCCGATCCGTATTGCTGAGCTTGGTATCCAGCACCGTTATGAAATGTCAGGCGCATTGACTGGATTACACCGTGTACGTTCGATGACTCTTAATGACTCCCATATTTTCTGCCGTCTGGACCAAATTAAAGGCGAGTTCATTCGTGTAATCGAATTGATTAAACAGGTATACAGTGACTTTGGTATTAATGACTACCGTTTCCGGTTGTCCTATCGTGATCCTAAGGATACAGAGAAATATTATGCGAATGACGAAATGTGGGAAACTGCACAGCGGATGTTGCGTGAGGTAGTAGAGGAAGCAGGACTGCCGTTCTACGAAGCAGAAGGCGAAGCTGCATTCTATGGTCCTAAACTTGATGTGCAAATTAAAACTGTATTAGGTAAAGAAGAGACTCTGTCTACTGTACAAATCGACTTCTTGCTGCCTGAACGTTTTGAACTGGAATATATCGGTGATGATGGTCAAAAACACCGTCCAGTCGTTCTGCACCGCGGAATCTTGGGTACTATGGAACGTTTCGTTGCCTTCCTGTTAGAGAACTTTGCGGGCTCGCTGCCGCTTTGGTTATCTCCACAGCAGGTTAAAGTAATTCCTGTATCGACAGCGTTCGACGATTATGCCAAGGAAGTTACAGACAAGCTGCGTCGCCGTGGTATCTCTGCTGAGGCAGATCTCCGCAATGAGAAGCTGGGTTATAAGATCCGCGAAGCTCAGCTTGAGAAACTGCCATACATGTTCGTAGTTGGCGAGAATGAGATGAACGCTCAGACGGTCTCCATCCGTAAACGCGGGGAAGGCGACATTGGAGCTAAGCCGCTTCAAGAAGTGATTGAGCTCTTGTCTCAGGAAATTGCTGATCGTGTGATTTCCTAATTTCTTGTAATTAACAACACCAAAATTACGTCTAAATAAGACCTCTGTTATATGCCCATGAGGATCAACTTCTGATCTTCATGTATAAAATTTTGTGAATCGGGAAACCTTCGCTAATAAGGGGGAGGTTTATCACATGAACAAAATGGGCATATTTCAGAGGTTTTGGTGTCTTTTTGTCACCATCGTTTTGCTATTGACCGCTGCTGGAATCATTCCAGAATCTAAGCAACAGGCAGTAGGGGCCATTGGGACAGGAGACACTTTACAGCACACGGGTATTAACAAAACGCTATCGAACGAGTTGCAATATACCAAGGCTAATTCTGTGTTTATGAGAACCACAGATGATAAGGTCGTTCTTGCGACTGGCCGCGCCACACTAATGTCAAACGAGGCGCATTCCGTCGCACCTGTATTACCTGCAACAACAAAAAATAAACCAGCAGCGACAAAGGCACCGCAGAGCACCAAAGCTCCAACCACTAAAACAAATGGTGGCAGCGGATCTTCAAAACAGTTACCAAATTCTATTCCTGTAGCCGCTCCCGCGGAAGACCAGATTATTACTTCAATGAAAGTAATGGCGACTGGCTATACTGCGGGTTATGAATCTACAGGTAAAACATCTAAGCATCCCGAATATGGAATCACTTATTCAGGTGTAAAAGTGCGCAGAGATAAGAATACAGTCTCAACCATTGCTGCTGACCCTAAGGTTTTGCCGCTGGGTAGTATTCTTTATATACCGGGCTATGGATACGCCATAGTTGCTGATACGGGCTCGGCTATTAAAGGGCGGAAAATTGATCTGTATTTTGCTACTACGAAACAGGTGTATAAGGAATGGGGCAAAAAATCGGTTGTAGTTCAACTCATTAAGCGTGGTAACGGGACTTGCACGGAAGTCATGCTGAAGAAGCTGAGCCAAGCGATTGAGACTTACAAAGCAGTGCCGCAATCCCTGCTCGAAGAATCCATTTAATGGGATTGAACTTATTTTCACTTGGTCATGCATAATAGTGACATCACCTTGCCATAATACGGACTGGGGCAAAGCAATTGCCTCTTCCGAGATGTTCTCTTAGTAAGCATATTCTATGCTGCATAAGAGAAAAGGAGGTGAATTCCGTGGCCAATAACAAGAAATCTAAAGTACAAGAAAATTACAAAACACCAAATGAAAAATACAATGCTGAGTTTGCTGTTGAGAATGACGGCGCTACTAAGCAAAGTGGAAATACTTCTAAACCAGCTCAGAAACCGCAACAATAATGCGCTAACTGAAGCAGAAGACTGCTGAAAAAAAGAGACTGTCCAAATCAGTTAATTACTGAGGGACAGTCTTTTTTCATATATAATGAAGTAAATAGAATTTTATCCCATTCATCTCAGTCTAGAGACTGAGGGGAAGTTCCTTCTCTCGCCGCTGTTTCTCAGCACTTCATTCCTGTAGACTAAGGCTATAAGATTGAAGAAGAGAGCGTTCCACTACTTTAAAGGGGAAATGAGTCATGAAAAGAAGGTTCACCAGCCAGGTTTTAGGCGGCCTGATCCTGATAGGGATTGGAGCTATGTTTCTACTGAGACAATTGGGTTACACTGATTTCAGCTTAGGTTACCTGATTTCGAATTATTGGCCGGTTATCTTGATCCTAATGGGAATGAAACGGCTTTTAGGTACAGGGGAGGAGCAATCAAAAGGTTCTTCACCTATCGGCGGCTTTTTCTTTCTGGCGATCGGAGTGTTTTTCCTTGGACGGAATTTAGATTGGTTTGATATTTCGGCCGGGGATTTTTTCAAAATGTTCATTCCAGTCATGTTGATTGGCGGCGGACTTTATGTGATTTTTAAACCACGCGGTTCAGTACCACCTGTGCCACCAGCTCCACCGTCACCACCAGATCACTTTCCTTCAGGAAAAAGCTCACTAGATGTGGAGCCGCCCAAACCGCTGGATTCCACACTTGATGAACAATTTGAGCAAAAATTCGGCAAGGCTTCTGGTCAACGCGACTGGAAGGACTATCTTCAAAAAGATGAAGAAGACGATGAGGACGAAACAGGATCTTATAAGTCCGGCGCTGAAGCACGTTGGCAAGAGAAGCAGGAACGACACGAGCGCAGACGTCAGGAACGTCATGAGCGTCATGCTCGTAGACATGGTGAATGGCATGAGGAATTCCATGAATCAAATAATCAAAAGGAATCGACCAATCGCTCTGCTTTTATCGGAGATGTCCACATGGGGCGCGAGCATTTCCAACTGAAGAACACGAATATCTCGCAGTTTATCGGCGATACCGTACTGGATCTGACGAATGCACAAATTGCTTATGGCGAAACGAGGATTAATATTTCCGCTTTTATAGGCGACATTAAAGTGTACATTCCGAATGATATGGATCTTGGCATCTCGGTGAACAGCAGTTCTTTTATCGGGGATATGGAAGTTCTGGATCAGTCTCGCAGTGGGTTTATGAGCAGTGTACAGTGCAAGACTCCTTATTATAAAGAAGCAGGCAAAAAAGTCCGTATAAATGTAAGTGCATTTATAGGTGACATTAAAGTTAAAACGGTGGGTTAGATGGGGACAATCTTCAGTAATACCAAATGGTTGCTGTTGTTTTACTTTTTGCTCACTGGAGCGGTAAGCGCTGGATTGATGTATGCAGGCACTTGCCTTGGTTATATCGAAGTGAAGGATTATCGGATGTGGCTGTACTTATGTCTCGGGATTGTGTTGTTCACTGTAGTTATCGGCTACATGGCAGGCCAGCGGATTCAGCGCCGGATTGATCATCTGGATCTGAATATGCTGCAGGTAGCCAAAGGAAATCTGTCCGTACGGATGCCAGAAAGTGACGATCAGTCTTTTGCCCGAGTGTATCACGAGTTTAATGTCATGATGGATACGGTTGAGAATAAGATGCAGCTTCTACAGCGATTGGGTGAACAAGAGGTTATTGAGAAGGAACAGGCAGCGGAGAGTGCGGTGTTGGAGGAAAGAAGGCGTATGGCCCGGGATCTGCATGATACGGTGAGCCAACAGCTTTTTGCCATCCATATGTCCGCTTCTTCGCTGCCTAAAGTTCTGAAGGTCAATGAAGCTCAAGGTCAAATGGTCATGGACCAGTTGATTACAATGTCTCAGATGGCACAAAAACAAATGAGAGCATTAATTGCACAACTGCGTCCAGTGGAGCTGGAAGGTCGAAATCTGTTCGAGGCGCTGGAAAAATGGTTTCCCGATTATTGTCGCCAGAATGGCTTAAAAGGAATGAAGGAGCTCGAACTTCAGGGCGAGTTATCGGAAGCGATCGAACATCAGCTGTTCCTAATTATTCAAGAGGCGATGGCGAATATTGTGAAGCATGCTGAAGCTAGACTGGTCAGCCTATCACTGCGTGAAGGATCAAGACAAGTTGTGCTGAGTATTAGTGATGACGGTCAAGGTTTTGAACATGTGCAGCAAAAACAAGGCTCCTACGGTCTCACCACCATGCGCGAACGCGCGGAGAAACTGGGTGGGCAAGTGGAGATTATTAGCCGCAAGGGTGCGGGAACGACGATCCGTGTACATATTCCTAAGTTTGTTCAAGGGAACCCAGAATTAGAGCAGAATAGATCGTTAGGAACAGATACACAGGACGAGGAGGAGTAGAGCATGAGTGTCATAAAAGTGTTGCTCGTAGATGATCATGATATGGTACGGATGGGCCTCAAAACTTATCTAATGCTGGAGCCTACATTCGAGGTCATCGGTGAGGCGGCGAATGGACAAGAGGCGCTGGAGATGCTGCGTGCTGGTGGACATGAAGGTCTGCCTGACCTCGTGCTGATGGATTTGATGATGCCTGTGATGAATGGTGCCGAGACCACAAGAGCAGTGCTGGCTGAATTTCCTGGCCTCAAAATCGTGATCCTCACCAGCTTTCTGGAGGATGATCTTGTTGTAGATGCTATAGAGGCTGGTGCTGTCAGCTACGTGCTCAAAACAGTGTCGGCAGAAGAGTTAATCTACGCACTGCAAGGGGCTTACCGCGGCATGCCTGTCATGACGGGTGATGTGTCACAGGCGCTGACCCGTGGTATACGCCAGCGCACCGTGCAAGGTGATTCCTCCGGTTTAACAGAGCGTGAGAAGGAAGTCCTGCTGCTTATAGCTGAGGGCAAGACCAATAAGGATATCGGTGAGGAGCTGCATATCAGCATCAAGACAGTGAAGACGCATGTCAGCAATCTGTTGATGAAATGCGAGCTTGATGACCGTACCCAGTTGGCTATTTACGCTCATCGAAAGGGCTGGGCTCAGGGGTAGGACTTGTAGACTAAGGTGCATTACTATTTGAAATGGTTTTAGAAGCTCGGGCCGCGACCTTTTTCGCGCCCGAGCTTCTTTTTTCTGCTTCCCTGTATAATCTCCTCCCATTTGCCTATATCTTTTATCTGCGCTTAAATTGTTTTTAATGTGACCTTAAGGTTTAAAGTACAAAATAAGAACATGAAAACAAATTAATCCTTGTCACGGCGACAGGAAGCAGGAGGAAAGATAAACATGGACGATAACAAAAACAACTTCAATCGCGACAATGGACCAGCACCAGATCGGGAATGGGACAATAATAACAATAGCAGCAATAATAATACTTCATCTGAAACAGGATCATCATCCTACTACTATTCTTACGGACCTTTTAAATCTTTGAACAAAGATGAGAATAACGCTGACGGAGGCGCGCAGCACTACAATCGGATGGAGCCAGAACGGGTCGAGGTTACACCTCCACAGCCTGTAAAGCCCTTACCATATAACACATCACTTCGTACCACTGGCTATGATGGTAATGGTGGTGGCCGCGGAGGAAATGGCGGTGGCGGTTCTGAAGGTGGCGGCGGCTGGCAATATAATAAAAAACCAAAAAGCTCGTTAAAAACAGTGCTGGTATCATTCCTAGCCGGTATGGTCGTTCTCTCGGGCTCAATGTATATGGCAGACAGAGGTAACTGGTTTACGGGAGATACAGCTACAACGGTTGCTACTAGCTCCGGAACGAATGGAACGGCGAAGACAACGGGCGAGAGTGCAGGTGTTGCGCCTTCTACTTCTACTACATCCTTGGTGACTGGATCTCGTGATGTGACAGGTGTTGTTGATGCAGTGGGACCAGCAGTCGTTAAGATTGAGACATTAGTGAAAACTAATTCGCGTAATGGAAGCTCATCCAGCCCGAATCTGAGTGATCCCTTCTCACAATTTTTCTTCGGGGATCAATACAGTGGAAATGGTTCTTCACAAAATGAACAGGATTCCAAATCAGGATCGGATTCTTCATCACAGCTTATCCCTTATGGAATTGGAACAGGCTTCATTTATGAGAAATCCGGCTATATTTTGACCAACCAGCACGTAATTGACAATGCTGATGTAATCCAAGTCACCGTGGATGGCGTAACCAAGCCTTATGAAGCGAAGCTGCTAGGTTCTAGCAAAGATCTGGATTTGGCTGTGCTTAAAATTGAAGGAGATAGTGATTTCCCTACCGTAGCACTTGGAGATTCGGATAGCATAAAGGTAGGTTCAGAAGTGGTTGCTATCGGTAACCCACAAGGCTTCGACCATACTGTAACTTCCGGTGTTCTTAGTGCAAAAGGACGCAGTATTGATATTAACGAAGAAGATGGCAGTGGAACTCGTAATTACAAAAATCTGCTGCAAACCGATGCTTCTATCAACCCGGGTAACTCAGGTGGGCCGTTGCTCAACATGAATGGACAGGTAATCGGGATGAACGTAGCCGTCAGCACGGATTCTCAAGGTATTGGTTTCGCAATCGCTGTGAATACGATTAAAGAAGTCGTAGATAAACTGGAAGCCAACCAAGCCATTCCGAAAGAGCCGGTACCTTTCATTGGTGCAACTCTTATGACGATTACAGATGAGGTTGCTAAGCAAATGGGTACGGATATTAAAGAAGGTTCTGTGGTTGCAGATATCATCTATAAATCCCCAGCGTATACCGCTGATCTGCGCCCTTACGATATCATTACCGGTGCGAATGGAACGAAGTATGCAACCAACCAAGATCTGATTACTTTCATTCAAACGTTAAAAGTTGGTGATAAAGTAACATTAAATGTTGTGCGCGACGGTAAAACCATGGATCTTTCAGTTACCATCGGTAACAAAAATGATTTTGATACAACGACTACACAACAAAGTCAGCAGCAATAATACCGGACGGTAAGTCACACGGAAGGGGCGACCCTTCCGTTTTTGTCTAATTGTGATGTAAACTGCTACAATATATAAAAAGAACTGAACAATGGGGGCTGCTTGATGCGACCGAATATTCTAATTATTGATGATGACGAAAAGATTATTTCTATGCTGCGTAGAGGTTTAGCTTTTGAAGGTTACGATGTGAAAACAGCGGTGAATGGAGCGGATGGATTACGGGCGATCTTGAGCAGTGATCCGGATGTGGTAATTTTGGATGTAATGATGCCTCAGGTGGATGGCTTTGAAGTATGTCGCCGCCTGCGGGAAGGGGGCAGTAATGTACCTGTTCTCATGCTTACCGCGAAGGATGAAATTGAGCACCGTGTGAAAGGGCTTGATCTGGGCGCGGACGATTATCTGGTTAAACCTTTTGCCTTGGAAGAACTGCTTGCACGTGTACGTGCGCTGCTTCGGCGTAAGAGTGAGCAAAGTGAAGGTGGAGAGCAAGCGGTTTCTTATGAAGATATTACGCTGGATGTGGATTCACGTGAGGTTACCCGTGCCGGTAAAAGACTGGAGCTAACAGCGAAGGAGTTTGAGCTGCTTCATCTTTTTATGCAAAATCCGAAACGTGTGCTTTCACGGGATCTGATCATGGATAAAATATGGGGTTATGATTATAGCGGTGAATCTAATGTGCTTGAGGTATACATAGCTATGCTACGTCAAAAGACGGAGGAGCATGGCGGTAAACGCCTCATTCAAACGATCCGGGGTGCCGGTTACATTCTAAGAGGTGACAACTAACATGTCTATAAGATTGCGGCTGACTGCTTGGTATTCAGGGATTTTGGCCGTTATGCTGCTGGCCTTATCAGCCGCAATTTACGGTTTTGTTTATTTTAATACTTATGGGGACTTGAAGAATCGCCTCCAGGTGCAAGCTGAGCAGACCATTCCATTTTTCAGTATCAATTTATACAGCGGTGAACTAATGATGGATGGGGTCAGAACTCCTGAGAATTCTAATACGTATACACAGATCTATGTTTATGATACTAAGGTTATGCAGCGAACGACAAACATGAGAAATGGTAATCTTGCATTTGATTATCCCGAGCGGGATAAAATTGTACAGGGATTTCGTAATGTTGTAATTGAAGGCAATCAATTTCTGATTTATGAACGGCCAATTCTATTGGAAAATTATAAAAATAATCCTGCTGCTGTGTTACAAGTGGCTACCTATGTAGGTGAACAGAATAAGCTCTTGGAGCGTTTAAAAACTATCCTGCTCGTAGGTTCTTTTGCTACCCTGATCGCGGCATTTACCTTCGGCTTGTTCCTAGCGCGCAAATCCATGAGTCCAATCGGCAAAGTAATTGAAGCTGCGAATGGGATTCAGACGGGGAATGATTTAAGCTCGCGTATTGAATACGATGGGCCGCCAGACGAGATAGGAAGACTTATTGAGACCGTTAACAGTATGCTTGGGCGTATGGAAGGATTCTACACAGAGCTGGAGGATTCGTATGCGGCTCAGCGCCGTTTCGTTTCAGATGCTTCACACGAGCTTCGGACACCGCTCACTACGATTCGCGGAAATATTGATCTGCTGCAAAAGGTTTGGGAGATGGAACCCGGAGAAGGGAAGATGAGTGAAGCTGAGATTCGCCAGCTATCGCTTGAATCGGTGCAGGATATCGCAGACGAGTCTAAGCGTATGAGCCGCTTGGTCGCGGATATGCTCTCGCTCGCGCGTGCGGATACTGGACGTACTTTTGATATAGAGCCCGTGGCACTGGAACCGATGATGAATGAGATTGCGCGCCGCGCCTCTTTCCTGCCGCGTCAAGCCGAGTGGGTTACAGGTGATATGTCAGTCTTAAACGGCAAATATATAGTTGGGAATAAAGATTATCTACAGCAAATGCTCTTTATTTTTATTGATAATGCCTTTAAGTACACGCCTTCTGGCATCGTGAGTTTGGATACCCTTTTCTATCAGAATCAGGTTGGTATTCGGATCACTGATACAGGTATTGGTATGGATAAAGATGAGGTTCCATATATCTTCGATCGTTTCTATCGTGCGGATGAATCGCGTGGAATTACGGAAGGGATTGGGCTTGGTCTATCCATTGCTAAGTGGATTATTGACGAGCATGGTGGGTCTGTGGAGGTTGTTACACGCCAAGGTGAGGGTACTACTTTTGTCATCTGGTTGCCGCTTCTCTTTGCTCCGCCGCTGGAATAGGGTATAATTTAGAAGTGTCCTATTACAGAGGTCAATGAAAGCAGAAAGCTGGTGAACTCATGGAAGTCATTAAAATCTCTCCCCGGGGATATTGTTACGGAGTTGTCGATGCAATGGTTATGGCACGGCAGGCTGCGCAAAATCTCGATCTTCCCCGGCCGATTTATATACTGGGTATGATTGTTCATAACAGTCATGTCACGAATTCGTTCGAAGATGATGGCATTATTACTTTGGACGGACATAATCGTCTGGATATTCTGGATAAAGTGGATAGTGGGACTGTTATATTCACTGCACACGGGGTTTCTCCTGAGGTGCGCAAGATGGCAAGGGACAAGGGTCTGACTACGGTCGACGCCACCTGTCCTGATGTCACGAAGACCCACGATCTTATTCAGGAAAAAGTAGATGATGGTTATGAGGTCATTTATATCGGCAAAAAAGGCCATCCGGAACCAGAGGGTGCTGTGGGTATTGCCCCTGAGCATGTGCATCTGATTGAAAAAGAAGATGAGATTGCTACGTTATCCATCCCTTCTTCACGTATCGTCATTACGAATCAGACTACTATGAGCCAGTGGGATATTAAACATATCATGAAAAAGCTTCTGGAGACCTTCCCAGGTGCTGAAGTGCATAATGAGATATGTATGGCTACCCAGGTACGTCAAGAGGCTGTAGCGGAACAAGCAGGGCAATGTGATCTGGTGATTGTTGTCGGTGATCCGCGAAGCAACAACTCTAATCGTCTGGCACAGGTGTCGGAAGAAATCGCTGGGGTTCCTGCCCATCGTATTTCTGATGTGTCTGAACTCCAAACAGAATGGCTAGAGGGTGTAAATATCGTCGGGGTCACTTCTGGCGCGTCCACACCTACACCTATCACCAAAGAAGTGATTAACTACTTAGATCAGTATGATTCGGCTAATCCGGAGACGTGGGAGATCAAACGTACAGTGAATATGGCGAAGCTGCTGCCACCGGTTAAGAATAAGAGTGCAAGTACTACTTAATGTAATGGGCTAGGCTCGACTTATATATTATGAACGCTGCAACAAGAGCGCTTAACTTCGTCAGTCGAGGTTAAGTGCTCTTTTTTATCGAAAGAACGCTTCCAGCATAGGAATCTAGAATATAGATTGACTATAATCGCTTTTTGAGGTAGAATTGCTTTAGTGATTAAAAGCATAAAAGCATAAAAGCGAACACGCGTCGTAGCGCAATATTATCTAGCGGAATTATTATAAATTTTAAGTGTAGAGAGGGAGTTATAAATATGATCGTCATTACATCAAATCAAACACCGGAAGAGCAGGTTAAAGATATAATTGCCGTAATCGAAAAAGAAGGTTTGCAGGTGCATCTCTCCAGAGGAGCAGATCACACGGTGATAGGTTTAGTGGGAGGCGTCACTCCTAAGCTCGCCGAGCATTTGCGGCAAATGAAGGGTGTAGAGAACGTCGTGAAGATCTCCAAATCCTACAAGCTGGCCAGCCGGGATTTCCATCCTGAGGATACGATTATTGATATCAAGGGTGTGAAGATTGGTGGAGAAAACCTGGTGATCATGGGCGGACCTTGCGCCGTTGAGTCTCCAGAGCAGATTGATGAGATCGCCCGGCTTGTTAAAGCGTCTGGTGCTCAGGTACTTCGTGGAGGCGCGTTTAAGCCCCGCACAGGACCGTACAGCTTCCAAGGCGTAGGTGTGGAAGGTTTGACTATGATGGCTGAAGCAGGAAAGCGTCATGGCCTGTTGACGATTACAGAGGTTATGACACCGGAGTATGTTGATATCTGTGCGGAGCATGCGGATATTCTGCAGGTGGGTACACGGAATATGCAGAACTTTGATTTGCTGCGCAAGCTGGGTACCTGTGGCAGACCTGTTCTTCTAAAACGTGGCTTCAGTGCGACCTATGATGAGTTGCTCAATGCAGCGGAGTACATTTTGGCAGGCGGTAATAAGGATGTAATGCTCTGTGAGCGCGGTATTCGCACATTTGAGACCTACACTCGTAACACACTGGATCTATCGGCTATTCCAGTTCTACAAAGCTTAAGCCATCTTCCAGTAATCTCTGACCCAAGTCACGGAACCGGTCGTCGTGAGTTAGTTGAGCCTATGGCCAAAGCTTCTGTTGCTGCTGGTGCAAACGGGCTAATTATCGAAATGCACACAGATCCGGACAATTCCATGACAGGTGATGGTGTTCAATCGTTATTCCCTGATCAGTTTGATAACCTGCTTAAAGATCTGGAAAAGCTGGCTCCAATTGTTGGACGTAAGTTTTCTACTTCGCCAGAAACGGTTTCGGCGCTATAAAATTCAATCTAAGAGCTTCCTCGGAAGCCCTCTTAACCCGCGACCTAGTGGGAAAAGAGGGTTTTTTTGGAGTTGAATAAAATAAATGTGACATCAAAATATGCGAAAATAACAGATTTCACGAAAGCGTTAGAATATCTTACATTGCTGAAAGAAATACCTGACATAAGCATTGACGATGTTAGGTATGAGATTTATAATTACGACAGCAAAAAAAATTAAAACAAGAACATTTGCATACTGTGAGCGGCCTAATGTTCGGAACTTGGGGGAGGAAAAATTCATGTCGGTTGAAAAAGTGTTGCAAACAATTAAAGAGAACAATATCGAGTGGGTAGATTTTCGATTCGTAGATTTAGGTGGTCGTGCCCACCACATCTCTCTGCCAGCTTCTGAAGTGGAAGATGAAACTTTTGTAAATGGGGTAGCATTCGACGGTTCTTCCATCAAAGGTTTCCGTGGTATTGAAGAATCAGACATGGTTATGATGCCTGATCCGAATAGTGTGTTCATAGATCCGTTTACAGCTCATCCAACGCTGAACGTGATGTGCGACATTTTCACTCCTGATGGCGAACGTTATGAGCGCGATCCTCGCGGTATTGCTGTGAAAGCAGAAGAATTCCTGCAAAAAAGCGGAGTAGGTACATCTGCATTCTTCGCACCTGAATCAGAATTCTTTATCTTTGACGATGTTCGTTACGAAAGTGGCATGAACAGATCCTCATTCTTCGTAGATTCTGAAGAAGCGGCTTGGAATACGGGTCGTAAAGAAGAGGGCGGCAACTTGGCATTTAAAGTTGGCGTTAAAGGTGGATATGTTCCTGTAGCGCCAGTTGACTCCCAACAGGATATCCGTAGTGAGATGTGCCGTCTGCTTGCTGAAGTTGGACTACGCATTGAACGTCATCACCATGAAGTAGCCACTGCAGGTCAAGCGGAAATTAACTTCCGTTTTGATACCTTGAAGAAAACTGCTGATAATCTCATGACTTATAAATATATTGTACAAAACACTGCACGTCAGTATGGCAAGGTAGCAACCTTCATGCCAAAACCGCTGTTTGGTGATAACGGTAGCGGAATGCACGTGCATCAATCGATCTTTGACGGAGATACTCCTTTGTTCTATGAAAAAGGCGCTTATGCTAACCTGAGCGAAATGGCTCTTCATTATATCGGTGGTATTTTGTACCATGCACCAGCATTGATCGCTTTGACTAACCCAAGCACCAACTCCTTTAAGCGTCTGGTTCCTGGCTACGAAGCACCGGTTAACTTGGTTTACTCCAAAGGAAATCGTTCTGCAGCAGTTCGTATCCCAGTAGCAGCTGTGACACCAAAAGGCTGTCGTATCGAATTCCGTACACCGGATTCCACGGCTAACCCTTACTTGGCATTCTCCGCAATGCTGATGGCAGGTCTGGACGGAATCAAGAACAAGATCAACCCGCAAGAACTGGGTTATGGTCCTCTTGATAAGAACATCTATGAATTGTCTGATGCAGATAAAGAAAAAATCCGCAGCGTTCCAGGCAGCCTGAGCGAAGCGCTTGATTCTTTGGAAGCTGATTACGAGTTCCTAACAGAAGGCGACGTATTTACTAAGGACTTCATCGATAACTATATTGCTCTGAAACGTTCTGAAGCACAAGAGGTAGCGATTCGTGTTCATCCACATGAATATGCCCTGTACTTCGATCTATAAGATTCCTGCTATTATAATCTTTATAATAAAAGAAGCTGTCTCAAAAGTAGTGATTCTACTTGGAGGCAGCTTCTTTTTTTGAATTGGGAAAGTAATGGATTTTATTGTACCTTATGAATGTGTGCCACGCATAGTGTTCTAAGCCATGAGTAGTGTTCTATGTTATTGGGGTGGGCGGTAGGTGACTGTTAGGTGTGATTTCCGTTCGGCTTGCAGTATATGATTTGTGGTATCTGTGACGCTGGACTATGTACGGTGAGCGATATGCGTTCTGTGTTTATGTGATGTACAAAGTGGATTTAAACTAATTAGGGAAAAACTCCCTAAAAATAGCCGATATTTGCTCTAAATGAACGAAATCAGGGAATTCCTCCCTAATAATCAGGGTGATTTCTTTATTAGTTACTGAATAGGCCAAAATTCAGGGAAGTTTTCCCTAATTATAAGTCCGATGAACAGAAATCTCTGATTTTTAGGGAGAAATTCCCCAATTATTTTATAAGTACTTCACTTATTGCATCATTTGGAGTGCACTAGGTACGCCCTTGAATCCATTTGGGCATCAAGTAGTGTTAAGAAACATAAAAAGGCTGTCACCAAGCCATAAAATGGCTGCTTGGGACAGCCCCTTTTTGCTATTCGTGTATTCTCCGAGAAAGGCTACACTAGCCCCCGTTCAGGAGCGCCGCAGGACTCTCTAATGATAAGCTCTGGTTCTACGCTGAAAGAACTCGTACCTGATTGGTTGTTTATTAGATCATACAGCATTAGTGCTGCTAGGCGACCGATCTTATCTTTATTTTGGCGGATGGTAGTCAATAGGGGTGTTGTATAATTGCAGGCCTCAATATCATCACAGCCAATAATTGCAACAGTTTCAGGAACAGCGATAGAAGCCTCTTTAAGGGCACGCATCGCCCCTATAGCAAGCTGATCGGACGCTGCGAAGATCGCTCTAGGTAAATTTCCATTCTCAATCATTCTACGCATCGTCTCATACCCACTGGCCTCAAAGAAGTTACTTCCGTTTAAGAACCAATTCTCGTTAATAGGCAGCCCCAAATCTTCAAGAGCTTTGCGATAACCACTTTCGCGCATATTGGAGATGTCTGAATCTGAGGAACTGCCGATGTAGCCAAGCTCTCGATAGCCCAGTAAATAAAAGTGTTCTACCACTTTGGAGGACATTTTGAAATTATCCGACATGATAAAGCCAGAGTTGTCACCCGTTAGTTTTAAATCTACGCCGATACATGGAATTGCACTGTTGTCTAATTCGCTGATAGAGGTTTCTAGCTCCTGTCCGGATAGAAGCACACACCCATCTACATTAAAATGCTGACAACGGGCAAGATAATCGTTAGTATCGCCACTTTGGAATTTTTCATTGGAAAAAAAGATAAGGTCGTAACCTAGTAGTCCCATTTGTTTTTTAAATGAATTTAGCACCTCGATGAAAAAAGGGTGGGTAAAGTCGACATTCAGCATTCCGGCAAAAATCACTCCGATTAGATTGGACGATTTCGTAGCCAATGTTTTAGCTGAATTGGAGGGGGTATATCCAGTTTCTTTTATAATTTGTTGAACCCTTGTCTTGGTATCTTCCGAAATATCACTGTAGTTATTAATGATTTTGGATACTGTCGAAACAGAAACTCCAGCAATTTTCGCTATATCTTTGATGCTGTAGGCCAAATTAAGTCCCCCTTATAGTGAAAAATGTTCCGTAATATATGTTTAAAATCTACTCAAGGCTATTTTTTTATGACTTGAATTTATGATTTACGAAATAGTTTCGTTACTTATTTTATAGTTCAATAAGATTATAGTCAATGGAATGTTTACTCTTAAACTAGGATTATGCTTGATATTAAAGGTTTTTTTGAATGATTGGTTCAAAAAACGTTCAAAAATGAACAATGAAAAAAGACTTTACAAAGACAAATAACGATGCAATAATGAAAATACCGAAACCGCTTTCTGTGATATCATCCTTACTGTTTCGTGATTTTCAGAAATTAGCATGTGGTTTCGTTAAAGGGTCATAACAAATTATCTGGGGGGTAACAAAATGGTAAAGAAGCTTTCTGCGGTATTGTTGAGCTCAGCGCTAGTGCTCTCATTAGCAGCATGTGGAAGCGGCAATAACAACGCGAATGGTGAGGCTACTCCGGGCAGCGGAACAAACAAGCCTGCATCTGGTGATAAGAAAGTGATTAAGATCTTACACTGGAAACAAGAGAATATTAACAAGGTCATTACAGAAATTAATAAAAAGTTTGAAGAAAAATATCCGGAATACAAAGTGGAGTACACAACCACTGGTCCGGATGATGAATTCAAACAAGCACAAAGAGCAAGAATTACAGCTGGTGACGTAGATGTACTTGCCGATCTATCCGGTATGAGATTGTCTCCGAAAGATTGGACACCAGGTGCGAAAGTGCCAGACTGGCAACAATGGATTGATTCCGGACTGATTGCTGATCTGAGCGGCGAAGCTTTCGTTAAAAACTACAATGCGAATGATATTGCTAAAGCCGGCACTTATAAAGATAAAGTGTATGCAATCCCAACCGGTAAAGTAGCGATGTCAGGATTCTTCTATAATAAAGAAATTTTTGAACAAAACGGGCTGACTGTACCTACAACTTGGACAGAGTTCATTAGTGTTCTAGATACATTGAAAGCAAAGAGTATTGTTCCAATCGTAGTGGCTGGTAAGGATGTATGGCCTTTGAAATTGCCAGTGTTCGGTTTGCAAGCCAAGATTCTGGGTGGCGGCAACCAACAACAATGGATTGAAGGGGTTTGGAAGGGAACTTCGGCGTTTAACGATGCTGAGGCTGTAGAAGTATTGGAGAAAATGAAGACGCTTCAAGATAACTACATCATCGACGGTTTCTTGGGTATCGACTATGCAACAGCACCTTCGTTTTTCGCAACAGGAAAAGCAGCTATGATTGCTGACGGAACTTGGGATGCTCCTACGATCGCGGCAGCAAATCCAGATGTGAAATTTGGTTACTTCCCAATCCCAGCTACAGAAGATGCTGCTAAGAATAATTCTCTTGTCGGTAAATACGATGTAACTTGGTATGCAGCAGAAAAAGGCCCGAACAAAGAAGGCGCTTTGAAATGGCTGGAATTCTTCTCTGAACCAGAAAACTACACAGAATATGTTAAAGCAGCTGGATTCTTGCCTACACAAGACAATATTGCCACTGAAAGTGACTTTATTGACAAAGAACTTGCTCCATACATGACTGGAGATTTCGAACTTGCTTATGAAATTATGATGATTAACCGTGATAACGTTGGTGAGCACATTGCAGCTGAAGGCGTTCACACTGAATATTTGGCACCAGGCGGCGAGTTTAAAACCGCTAAAGAGCTTGCAGATGTACAACAAAAAGAATGGGAAGCAGCAGCACCTAAATAAGTAGCTATCCCGATAAATAAAAAGAATCTACAACATACTGTACACCAAACATGTTTTACAACTTCGGGGTCTGTTTTGTGCAGGCCCCGATCATTTTATTGAATTAGGATTGGGTAGGTGAGAGAAATGTATCCGTTCGGGAAAGGTATTAAACGATATATACCGCTTCTGCTGCTAATGATTCCATTATCATTGTATGTAATTTTCTATTTTGGCCCATCTATGATGACGGTTATCTATTCATTTACAGATATCACTAACGTTCCTGGAAGCAAGATGAGTTTTGTAGGCCTTGACAATTATTATGATGTATTTTACTCAGGAAATTCAGGCGAGCGTTGGGATTCCATTATACGTACTATTTATTTCATGGTCATTGTAACCATTGTACAGAACGGTGTCGGTCTGCTTATGGCCGTAGTTATCAATCAGAAGCTGAAAGGCGATTATTTCTATCGCGCGGTATTCTTTTTACCGGTTGTGCTTGGTGTAGCGGTAGTTGCACTGGTATGGGGCATGATGTTCGATCCGCTGAGTGGTCCGGTTAACCAACTGTATGATTCTTTGTTCGGTTATAAAGATATGTTCTTTGGAAGCTTCACTCATGCGTTCGGTTATATTATATTTACGCAAATTTGGATGTATATGGGTTATTCGATGCTGATTTTCCTTGCGGGACTACAATCCGTACCGAAAGATTTGTATGAGGCTGGATATATAGACGGAACTACGAAGTGGCAATCTTTTAAAAATATCACATTCCCACTTATCGCTCCATCCTTTACGATTAACATTATTTTGTCTATTATCGGTGCGATGTCCACCTTTGATATTATTCTCGCAACTACGGACGGTCGCTTTAACACAAGAACGATGGCATATGACGTTTATAAAGAGACGTTCCGTGGTTCTCTACAGATGGGACTTCCTTCCGCGCTTTCCGTGGTTCAGTTCCTTATGATTCTGGTGTTTGTAGTATTTGCAGTGAAACAAATGCGTAAGAGAGAGGTGGAATATTAATGAAGGATTCCAAAACCGCCAAAACTCTCTCTTATATTCTGATTGCAGTGTTGCTTGTTTTGTATATCATGCCGTTGTTATTTGTAATCAATATTTCATTCAAGTCCTTTACAGAATATCTGTTAGATCCTATCGGTCTCGTAAAAAGTATTCAATGGGATAATTATAAAGAAGCTTGGCTACAGGGTAATTTCTCTAATTATTTCTTAAACAGTCTGCTGTATACAGCTGTGGCAACAGTGCTGACCCTAATTGTTTCGTTATTCGGGGCCTTCCCGGTGGCGAGAAATTATGTGAAGTGGAGCGGATTTATTTATTTGTTCTTCTTGATGTCTCAGTTCCTGCCGAATCCAATGGTCGCACAGTTCAAGCTGATGCTTACCATGAAACAGGAGCTAGGATTTGTAGGTTATGACACGAAGCTGGGTTACATTCTCCTTAAAACAGGCGGAACGGGTATCGTGTTCATGATGTTTGTAGGTTACATCAAAGGAATTAGCCGGGAGATGGATGAAGCAGCAGGTATGGATGGCGCTGGATATATGCGTTATTTGTTCCAGATCATCATGCCACTTATGAAACCAGTAATTGCTACAGGTGTTATTCTAACAGCAATTAGTATCTGGAATGACTTCGTGGGGCCGGTCATGTATTTACCGAGTCCAGAAAACTATCCAATCACCTTCGGGCTTAAAGAATTCCGCGGTCAATACGGGAACAACTGGCCTATGTTGGCGTGCGGGATCATGATCGTATCTGCACCGCTTATCATCCTATACACCTTCATTCAAAAGTATATCGTTGACGGTGCATTGGCAGGTGCGGTTAAAGCTTAAGTAGTTGTGTAAATGAGAGGATGGAGAGAATGGATCGTAATAAAATTCATGGCTTCGAATTCACCGGAAATGATGGGGAATTCAGGCTTCAGCAACCGGATCGCAGCAGTTTTCTATATTTCCCTCTAGTGAATGAAGGGGGAATGATGTCGACGGTAACTCCAAAACTTCATGGTCAGGTTACCACAGGTCATAATACATTTTTGACACCGCCATTATCTGTTGAAGATTTGCATAATTTGCGGGCTTCCCGTAACTTCTGGGTATACGTAGAAGGCAAGGGAGCTTGGTCGGCAGTGGGGAACTCCGCTAAGCAAAATGCCGATTTCTATACATCGTCTACTGATGAAGCAGTACTAGAGGCTGGTTTCCTGTGGCAACGCGTAACGCGTTGTAACGCAGAGATGGGTGTTAAAGCTGAAATCACCAGCTTTGTGCCAAGCGGTAATGATAAGGTCGAACTAATGAAGGTTACGTTGACGAATACAATAGCAGAGGCTATTACGCTGACACCGACAGCGGTAGTTCCGATCTACGCGCGTTCGGCAGATGATCTGCGCGATCATAGGCATGTAACCTCTTTGCTTAACCGGATCTATACTTCACCTTATGGTGTTGAGGTTCAGCCTGCGCTCTCCTTTGATGAGCGGGGACACCGCATCAATCACACTTCTTATGGAGTATTTGGTGCAGAGGGTGACGGCAGTCAACCTGCTGGTTTCTTTCCAGTGCAGGAGGAGTTCATTGGAGAAGGTGGAAGTCTGGATTGGCCAGAAGCTGTTATCCTGAACAACACGCCGGAGATTGGCAAGGGTGGAGGTGTACAAAGAGAGGGATATGAGGCTATCGGGGGTCTTCGTTACGAGGCGCTTAATCTGTCTCCTGGTGACAGCCATTCTTATATAGTAGTTATGGCGATCCATAATGAGAGAATTGACGTGGATGCCTTGATGAACAAATATGGTACATCTGAAGCTTTTGATCATTTGCTTGAGGAAACTAAAGCCTTCTGGGCAGATAAAGTGAATATGGTAGAATTTCATACCGGTGATTCAGATGCTGACCAATGGATGAAATGGGTTACGATTCAACCCGTGCTGAGAAGACTTTATGGTAACTCCTTCTTGCCTTATCATGATTATGGAAGAGGCGGACGTGGCTGGCGGGATCTTTGGCAGGATTGTCTAGCACTCCTTATTATGGAACCGGCTGAAGTACGCAGCTTACTGCTGAACAACTACGCCGGGGTAAGAATAGATGGTAGTAATGCCACTATTATCGGTCAACAGCCTGGTGAATTTATTGCCGACCGTAACAACATCCCGCGGGTGTGGATGGATCATGGAGCTTGGCCGTTCTTAACGACTATGTTATATCTGGATCAGAGTGGTGATCTTGATTTCTTATTGCAGGAACAGACGTATTTCCGCGATACCTTTATGAGTCGCTGTAAGGAACGCGATAATTCATGGGATACCTCGCTGGGAAGTGATCTCAGAACTACTTCTGGTGAGGTTTATAAAGGTACGATTCTGGAGCATATCCTGCTGCAAAATCTGGTTCCGTTCTTTAATGTTGGAGAGCACAATAATATCCTGCTGGAGGGCGCAGACTGGAATGATGGTCTTGATATGGGCGCAGACCGGGGTGAGAGTGTAGCTTTCACAGCATTCTACGCAAGTAACTTATTGGATATTTCTCGTGTGCTGCGTACGCTAAAGACTTCTAAAGGGCAAGAGACAGTTGAATTGGCAGAAGAAATGAAACTATTGCTAGATTCGCTTGGTGAGCAAGTGGATTATGAATCTGTATCAGGCAAGCATGAAAGACTTAATCAATATTATGCTGCCGCTCCGAACAAAGTCAGCGGTATTCGTGTAGCACTCGACATAGAGACAGTAGCGGACGATCTGGAACAAAAAGCAGAGTGGATCTTTAATCACTTGCGCCGCAATGAGTGGGTGGAAAGTGAACACGGTGGAGGCTGGTTTAACGGTTATTATAATAATGATGGAGAACAAGTGGAAGGGGAATTCGCAGAAGGCGTTCGAATGACGCTTACGGGTCAAGTATTCCCGCTGATGGGCCATGCAGCTGCACCAGAGCAAATTCCGCATATCATTGCCGCCGTGGATCGTAATCTACTGGATGACAAAATTGGGTACAGACTTAATTCCCGTTTCGGCGGGATCCAGCAAAATCTGGGTCGTGCCTTTGGCTTTGCCTTTGGACATAAAGAGAACGGTGCTATGTTCAGTCACATGACCATCATGTATGGCAATGCGTTGTATAAACGCGGATATGTGAAAGAAGGACATAAAGTACTAGAATCTCTGTATAGCTTAAGTACTGACTTTGCAAAAGCCCGCATATACCCAGGAATTCCTGAGTATATTAACGAGCAAGGCAGAGGGATGTATACGTATTTAACAGGATCAGCAAGCTGGCTGCTGTTAACTATGGTTACTGAAGTATTTGGTGTAAAAGGTAAGCTAGGTGATCTTTTGTTGGAACCGAAGCTTGTTAAAGAGCAGTTTGATTCCGAGGGAAAGGCCTCTATTAAGACAATCTTCGCGGATCGCGAGTTTGAAGTGGTCTATAAAGCCACAGGAAGCTTAAACTACGGGGAGTACCAAATACACTCTGTTACCCTGAATGGCAGCGAGGTGACGCTGCAGCGCGGCTCAGGAAGTGCGATTATTCCGCGTGAAGAGTTGCTCTCTCTGCAGACAGAGAAATGCCACTTGATTGAAGTGACATTGGCGTAGCTTTATACGATATTTTAAGACGTCTGCACCGTTATTCATAGCGGCTGCAGACGTTTTTTTCAATAATGAATATTTATTCATTGTAACAATGAACGAAAGGGCGCGTTAGGTATGGGTTGCAGACTGTCAAATGGCATATTAACTGTCGATATCGCTGATATCGGAGAGTATAAGGGCACTCGTTTTGACTGGACAGGATTTATTACACAGGTGACATTAGAAGAGGGGAAACATACGTTTTGTGTGCCGGAAAGCTTGAAGCCAGGCGAAGGAACTGGAGGCAAGGGGCTTTGTAATGAGTTTGGCATTTCCCGGGCAATTGGATATGATGAAGCACCAATCGGAGGCTGGTTTCCAAAAATCGGAGTCGGATTGTTACAAAAAGGAAATTCCCCATTATACAGCTTCAATGAGGAGTTCCCCTTAACCTCTTTTAGTAAGGATGTCGAAGCAGGGAATGATGCTGTCACATATACGATCCACCCAATGGAAAGCAACGGATATGCTGTGCAGCTAACCAAAACGATTTCTTTACAGGGGGATCAATTAACAATTGCATATGAATTGCATAACAAAGGTCAAAAGCCTTTCCATACGGAGGAATATATTCACAATTTCATCGGAATCGATGGGTTGAATATTGGGCAGGATTTTGAACTGCGTCTTCCGAGGGAACTCAAGGTAGTAGAACCAGAATCCTCCTATACGAAAGAATTGCTAGAGGTATCCGGGAATACTCTTACTTGGTCAAAGGAACCGGATAAACCCTTTTATTGCAAGTTGAGCGGTTGGGAAGGTCAGGAAAATGAGTTCACCTGGGAGTTGGTTCATAAGCCTAGTGGAACGGGCGTGCGAGAGAGTGGGGACTTTCCAGTAGAACGTATGGCCCTGTGGGGAGAAGGTCATGTAGTCTCTCCTGAAGTATTTGTGAACATTAGTCTTTTACCGCGTCAAAGCAAGAGCTGGCGCCGATCTTACCGGTTTTTCACTGCGAAATGAGTACCGTTTTAACCTTTTATGTGAATAATTATACTTGCTGGTGCGGGAGAATATTGCTATCATAACCATATCCATATTGATAGGAGAGAAAGGGTGGGGAGCAGTTTTGAATAAGAGAGCATACAATTTTAATGCCGGACCGGCAGCATTGCCGCTTACGGTACTGGAACGCGCACAAGCGGAGTTTGTTGATTTCCGGGAAAGTGGAATGTCTATCATGGAGATGTCGCACCGTGGTGCAATTTACGAATCCGTGCATAATGAAGCGCAGGAACGTCTGCTTTCGCTCCTCGGCAATCCGAAGGGCTATAAGGTATTGTTCGTACAAGGCGGAGCAAGCACACAGTTTGCAATGATCCCTATGAACTTGGTTTCCGAAGGCCAAGTAGGTAGCTATGTAATGACAGGTAGCTGGGCAGATAAAGCTTATAAAGAAGCCAAATTGGTAGGAGGCGCTCATGTTGCTGCTTCTTCCGAAGATAAGAAATTCTTGGCTATACCTGAATTAAGTTCGATCAAAGCTGCGGAGAATGCTGCTTACCTTCATGTTACTTCCAACGAGACCATTGAAGGAACGCAATATGCAGAATTTCCGGATGCAGGCTCGATTCCGTTAATCGCGGATATGTCTAGTGATATACTTTGCCGTCCAATCGATGTGAACCAATTCGGAATGATCTATGCCGGAGCACAAAAGAACCTTGGACCTTCAGGCGTGACTGTAGTTATCGCGAAAGAAGAATTGCTTGCAGAATCACCTTCTAACATTCCTACGATCATGCGTTACAGCACTCATTATAAGAATAACTCTCTTTACAATACACCTCCATCTTTCTCTGTATATATGGTGAACGAAGTATTAAAATGGATTGAGGAGCAAGGCGGCTTAGCTGGCATCCATTCCAAGAACCTTGAAAAATCGGGTCTGTTATATGATCACATCGATGGAAGTGACGGTTTCTACCGTGGCGTTGCAGAACAAGGCAGCCGCTCTATTATGAACGTTACCTTCCGGATGCAATCAGAAGAACTCGAAAAGCAGTTTGTCAAAGCTGCTGAACTGGAAGGTTTTGTCGGCTTAAAGGGTCACCGCAGTGTTGGGGGCTTGCGTGCTTCCATCTACAATGCTGTTCCTTACGAAAGTGTAAAAGCACTGTCCGATTTCATGAACCATTTCCGGCAAACTCAAGGTTAATGAATTCTATCTATAACCTTCCGCCTTCTTGGTGGAAGGTTTTCAGTTTGTTTGGAGAAGCTATGGTTAGGCACTAGAGTAAAACATCTGGCTATTAAGCCTTTAGAGAGGAAGGAACCATATAATGGCACTCCATATCGTATTAGTCGAGCCGGAAATTCCGGCCAATACTGGCAACATTGCGCGTACTTGCGCCGCTACAGGCACTCATCTTCACTTGGTTCGTCCACTCGGATTCCGTACAGACGATGCTACATTAAAAAGAGCAGGATTAGACTATTGGCATGCTGTTACTATTGAATATCACGACTCCTTTGCTGAGGTTTTGGAGAAATATAACGAGGGGCGTTTCTTTTACGCAACGACGAAAGCAGAGAAAAGATACAGTGACTTTGAGTTCCAAGATGGCGATTTTTTTGTTTTTGGCAAGGAAACGAAGGGGCTTTCTGCAGAGATTCTAGAAGCAGGTAAAGAAACAAAAATGCGCATGCCAATGAGTGATGCTGTGAGATCTCTGAATTTATCCAATTCGGCAGCTATTATTGTGTACGAGGCGCTTCGACAATTGGATTTTCCTAATCTTATTTAAAAAAAAGACAAATTTTTTATTTTTTTCAGCAGGATTCGACAATTAGGTAACGAAATATATTGAAAGAGCCGAAATAAGTAGTAGCTACTAAATAATTTTTCTTGAACAGGAGAGGTGTACGTTAGTTATGAAACCTGCTGGTGTAGTTCGCAAAGTGGATCAGTTGGGTAGAATTGTTCTGCCTAAGTCCCTGCGTAAAAGGTATCAGATGAATGAAGGCGACCCGGTTGAAATTTTGGTACAGGGTGACCATATCATCTTGGAGCGTTACCGTCCAAAATGTGTTTTCTGTGGATCAATGGATGGTGTAAGCGAATATAAAGATCGTTATATTTGTTCTGCATGCCTTTCGGAAATGACTCAATTGCCAAGACATGCCTAAGAAGTACATATTTTGAATTTTGACAGCCAAGAGCTTATAAAAAAACTGTCCTCTTCGTAGAACTCTTCTACTTGGGGGCAGTTTTTTTATGTATACGAAAAATGCCCCCGCACCAAGTGGGTGCAGGGACATATCGGCTTTATAGGCCTTTTGTTTTGTCGTCGTTGTAAGATGAGGTAAGGATGCCGACCGTAAATAACACAAATACGAACATTACGATCCAAAAGGTTAATGAGAACGACATACTGGCACCTCCAATAGCGAATGTATTCGTTATCAAGATTATAACCTGCAATTTAATAAAAATAAACGCAAATGTGATATGTTACATAGACAATTTACTATATTATTTAAAAAACAGGAAATTCGTTGGCACAGCTCTTAGATTTCCATCGGATGGTTTATTGATAACTCTTCCGTTAAAGATCAATGAGGAAGAGCCACCACCATCTAAATTATAAGCATCTACGAGGCCCATATTCGATAATTTGTTCTGAATCTCCTCCAGCTGTGCACCAGAGCTGCCATACTCATTATATCCATCTGCTACAAAAAGCAGGATCTGATCATCTTTATATTTGCCGATCACGGTACGTGGTGCCCGATTAGGGGATGTTTTCCACTTTTCGGGTATGGGTGTTTTAATGTTGTTTTTAAGGAGGACAGGCACAAAGGTGGCGCCGAATACCGGATCTAGCTGATCTAATTGTGCGCGACTGTAGAATTTCCCGCCGATTAATTGCCCGGATTTGTTCAGCCCAACAAAACTTAGGTCCTTGTACGTTGGCTCAAAACCGTATAAATACTTTCCATCCACTACAGTTGTGCTTAAGGGATAACGTTTTCCGGATTGATCTGCAAAGCCGCCCGCATTAATACCAGCAATGGCACCATTACGCTGTACGGCATGCATAGTAGTTTCCGCACCGGAGGCTGTCTCCGCCAAGCTCATCTTCATAGCGGTCGGGTCCTTCAATTTGATTTTCAACGCATAAGCTTTGTAGTTTCCTGGATTCAATCGATATAACTCAACTCTTATACGGTCGCTGGTAACAATCTCTGAAGGTATACCAAGCTTGGCTGAAATCCTGCGGTTATAGATCAGTTCAGGCCGGTTCGCCTGAGTCTTTGCTGTTTCGACCAGCTTATTCATCGTAGTGGTAGTCTCTTTATATAGCTTGGCACTAGCGCTGACAGCATCAATGGTGTAAGCTGCGGAGGCCTCTGCCAGAGTCAGCTCTTTTTTTAAGGAAGCTGTTTCATTCACTGGCCCAGAGCTTGGTGAGAATTGTCCTACATCAAGGTCTAGCTGTAGCGGTGGTCGATACCACGACATACATATAAACAAGCCTATGAACGGTGCAGTTAGAAGCATGAAGAAGCGATTTACTCTTTTGACTGGCGTCATCATTTGATCAGATCCATTTCTTTCTTCAAAGCTTCTAACTGTTTGCTTACCTCACTCAATTGCGTATATAGCTTGTTGCTGTTATCTGTCTTGGCACTAGCATTATCTTTAGTGAAGGTTAATAGTTCGTTAAAGCTTTGCACTGTATTCTGCAATTCCTTCACTTCTTCAGAGAGAACGGCAATTTTTGCTTCATAGTCGGTCTTCAAAACGGTAAGCTGCTGCTGGCTCTGAGTACTAAGTTCGGTTAGCACTTGTTGCTTCAGATGGTTCGTGTAGCTGTATACAGCATATACGCCGAGTCCGATCATCATAATCCAGAACAGTAAAAACCATTTTACGGAAGGGCCGTTTCTCGCAGTAGTAGAGCGCGAGCGTACCGGGGACGTTTCCGCTAGCGGTTGCATTTTATCACCTCGGGTTGGTCTTTTTTTCAAGTCCCCATTCTATCAGACTTTGACAAGATTCGCAAAAATGTAAGAGAGTATGAAAACTAGAAAAAGTAATTGCATCCTATTAAACTACTGCGATACAATTTCTATAGATTGGAATTCTGATAGACGTACACAAGGTAACCAGCTAGAGATTATACAGACAAGTCATCATACAGCCTTGCTTGCGTTTTAACCGGAAACGCTGCGGCGCTTTCCTTTCTAGATGATTATATATAGAGCAGGGGGTCAGGGCATTAATGATGAAGGTTTGGCAGGTGGTCATTGTGGGGTGTCATCCTACAAGTATGCTGGGGACAAAATTGATTTTGGAAGAGGAAGAGGGGCTTAAGGTTCTGGGAATGTATTCCACTTGGGACGAAGGCGCTACCATCGTAAGGGAAAAAAATCCCGAGCTAGTGCTAGTAGATTATCATATGCCTGAGGGGAATATTGAGAGTGTGCTGTTAAATATGAAAAAAAGCTCACCAAACTCACATTTTGTCGTGATGACAGACGAAGACGGGCGAGAACTGCTTCAGCCCCTCGTAGAACTAGGAGCCAGCGGGATATTCTCGAAGGGAGCTTCTCCCCGTCAGCTTTTACAGCTGATCCTGGGTTTACGGGAGGGTTTTCTTTCAATGCCGTTGGAATGGATTGAAAAAGGAGCTTGGCCGATTTCGACATTTAAAGGATTAGATGATGTTCTGCAACTGACGGAGACAGAGATGTTTATCATGGAGCGAATCGTTCAAGGGATTACCTACGATAAAATTGCGCTTGAAATTGCGGTAAGCCGTCGGTCCATTGATAATTATTTGCGCAAAATCTATGTAAAGCTCGATGTTTCGACCCGGGCACAAGCGATTGAGAAATTCGCGCTCTTCTCAAGACAAAACAGGCAAATCTACGCCTAACCCACGCTTTACGACATAATGACGTATGGGGTGGAATATTCTTGGAGTAGAAGTAAGAATATCATGTTGAATAGGTAACCATCCCGTCCTTGGATGAGGATGACGAAGCCGTTTCTACTTGGTAACAGGGAAGGGGGATTTCGCATGATTTACGAATTTTCTGCTCGCGCACACACATTGTTGTCGTCATCGCTTCTTAGTATCCGCACCCAAACACGGAGAAGCTCCATGATATCGCTAGCTGAAGAATTACCAGCGGAAGAACTATTCCCATTGTCACTGCTTGCTGAAGCAGCATCTACGGTGATTTCAGCAGATGCGGGAGCACTGCAATATGGTGATCCTGCCGGGTACGGACCCCTTCGGGAGTGGCTTGCTGGGGATTGGCTTAAAGAAAAAGGGGTAAATGTTGTTGAGGGTGGAGTTCTGCTAACAACGGGTAGCCAGCAAGCCATTGATTTGTTGTCGCGGGTGTATATTGATCCAGGAGATCGTGTATTAGTAGAAAATCCGACCTCTCCAGGATTTTTGCAGACTCTTCGGATGCAGGGGGCCGTTATTATTCCTGTACAGGGTGATTTGGACGGGCTTGATCCGGAGCATTTGCGGAGCCAGATTGAGCTGCATAAGCCGAAAATGCTGTTCGCAACCCCTAGCTTTACCAATCCAAGCGGCATTTTATGGAGTTTGGAGAGACGCCGCGCAGTATTGGATTTATGTATCGCATATAACATCTTGATTGTGGAAGATGATTCTTATGGGGATTTGCACTTCCAGAAGCAGGGTGAACACAAGGCCAAAAGATATCCGTCTTTGTATGCACTGGAAAATATCAGCGATGGCGGACATGTGCTTTATATCGGTTCGTTCAGCAAGACCGTTGCGCCCGCGCTGCGGACGGGCTGGGCGGCAGGCAGCCGAGTCTTGATCAGAATGATGTCTGCGGCTAAGCAGATGGCCGATTGGCAGTCGAGCGCATTAAATCAGCGGCTGCTGCATCATTTATTGGATGTGTCTGCGTTTGATCTGCGTGAGCATATCGCGCAGCTGAATCGAGAGTATAACACCCGTCTGAAGCTTATGGTAGAACTGCTAAAGCGGCCTGCTTGGAAGGGCAGCTCCTATGATCTGCCGTCAGGAGGCATGTTCCTGTGGGTCTCACCACCAGAGGGAATGGATGTTATGGCGTTGCTCAAATGTGCGCTAGGTAAGGGAGTGGCTTTTTTGCCGGGTCCGTTATGTAGTGTAGATGGAGTCAGCAATCACCTTCGCCTTAACTTCAGCCATCCCGGCCGGGATGAGCTGCTGCTTGGCATGAACCTGATGAGCGAAGCGGTTAAGGAGTTCACGGCACGGAGTTAGGTAGTGGAATGAAAGTTGGGAGTGAAATGATTGAAATGATGAAAACACAAGACACTCTTAGAGCTAAAACACGGACAGAATTACAAGTCGGGCAAGACGAAGTGCGTGATGTGAGATTAATTAGGGAAATCCTCCCTAAAACTGGTCGATCTGAACTCTAAAATGGACTGTTTAGGGAATTTCTCCCTAAAAAATCAAGGGATGCCCCGTTTTAGGGGTAAATCTGGCGAAAATCAGGGAGTAATTCCCTAAAATGCGGTTTTTAGCGTGTGAATCGAAGAATATTAGGGAGGATTTCCCTAATAACTTAGTGTGCCTTTTTCGGAATGGTGTTTTTAAAGCTTATTTTGCTTTGAATGATTTAGTATTAGTGGATGTTGAATGTAGCATAGGGGTTCTAATGTGAATAAATCAGCAAGAGTAGCATGTTTAAGCAAGAGTAGAGAAAATAGTAATTAATAAATAGCGCTCGTATTCGAAGATTGTAAATAAGTTAGTTAAGTACAGTCAAGTAGAGCTGGATGAGGTACGCAGAGATATGAACGTGGTAAGAGTGAAATGCAAACGTGGTATGAATGAGTTACTAATGTGATGAGAGTGATTTACGAACGTGGGAAAAGCGAGTTACGCACGCGGTAAGAATGAAATACGAATGTGGTACGTATGAGATAGAGCGTGGTACGAACGAGATTCTAGTATGTTAAGAATGCAGTCTGAATGTGATACGTATGAGATACTCATGAGATATGTGTGAAATAAGACATGATACGGATGAGATACTAGTGTATTAAAAATGTAATCTAAATGTGATATGAGTATAGTAAGAACGTGGTACGCACCAGATACTAATGTGTTATGTGTAAGATAAGAACATGGAATGTACAGAGATAAGATTCAAATAAGATTAGACATACGAAAAAGCATCCCGTAGTTGGGATGCTTTTTGGCGTTATTTAATATGTTATGTGTGCATCAGAATAATAAGTTTAAAGTCTGAGTAAATGATTAGAACCGAGGTAAAAGATTAGAACCCGACTAAAAGAGGTGCTCGATTGATGTACTGTCCAGGTTAGGTTAGCTAATTACTGGGATGATTGCTGTTATTGGGTACGCCGCTTGTTATCGCGGCATATTCAACCAGCGCCGCATGACCGGCTGGGGTTAGGGTATAACGCCCACGGCTTACCCGGTGAAACCAGCCGTAGTAGTTGTTCTGAAGCATAGCGGCGGCGGTGGGTACGCCGCTACGCTTCCGCAGCTCGGCCGGAGTGATGCCGGCTGAGCGGGGAGCGCTTCCTGCGGCCAATACGGCCGCTGGAAGCGTGCTTGAGGCAGCGCTAGGGGCACCGCTTCGCGTGCCTGCCGCCGCTGCCTCCCGTGCTGCCGCGTCCCCGGCAGCACGGCTCTCCGGCGCTGAGCTCAGCGCCGGAACCTGTTCAGCGGTGCCCGCCGCTGAACGTTTGGCAGCTGCGAGCGAAGCCTTCGCAGCTGCCTTCTCCGCAGCGACGGCGGCGTCCGCCTCCGCTGCTTGCAGAGAAAGCGCGACACGCAGCGCTTTCTCACGGTAGGCCGTCACGAGCTTGACGCGCGTGCTGCCGCCGGTGTTGTAGTCTCCGCTGCGCTCGCGGAACTCATAGAGCAGGCGCTCGCGCCGCCGCTTGTTGCTGCGCTGCGCAGGCGGCTTCTCGTCTGGCTCTACAAGCACCTCGACCAGCGGTGCTTTGGTCTTATAAAAGATAACGGTGATCAACCCAAGACCGAGCCGGCGGCATAACCCGCTAAGCTCGCCCCAGCGCTGGTTCACCGCACCTTTTTTATCACGGACACGTTCCACTGCGAGATAGACGATGGGACTGAGCTTCAACCGTTCTACCCCTTGCAGCAGCAAGGCGAGATTGAATGATTTTTTCATCTCCACGATCAGAGGATGCTCAACGTCCTCCCGAATCCCCACCAAATCGCAGGTCCGGACCTCACCTTTGATGCTGTAACCCTGCTTTTCAAAAAAAATCTTCAAAGGAGCGTACAGCTCCGTTTCATGTCGTACCGCCATCTTGTCACTCCCGTAGGCCTTTATTTTCGGGTTTCTCAATAAGGTTTTACAGCCATTTTCTGATTCTCTATTATAGCACAGTAAAAAAGAGGTCAACTATTCCGCGCTTGCCGCATAGGTATGTAATACACTTTTTAACGCTATAGGAGAGCAAGTAGAAGAGCAAGTAGGAGCGCAAGAGGAGGCAGCGAGCAATGGACATTTTTGAGCGTATAGCTTCGTATCGGGCTGAGAACGACCGGTTGGCGTGGAGCGGCACCTTCAAGCAGTATATAGAACTGTTGAGAAAAGACCCCTCTCCCGCAAAAACCGCTCACTCCCGCGTTTATGACATGATTAAGTCGCACGGCGTAGAGGACATAAACGGACGCAAACGGTATAAGTTTTTTGAACAGGAGATTTTTGGACTTGATCGTGCAGTCGAAAAGTTGGTCGAGGAATATTTTCACTCTGCAGCACGTCGGCTTGATGTTCGCAAACGGATTTTGTTATTGATGGGACCTGTCAGTGGGGGGAAATCGACCCTGGTCACGCTGCTTAAACGTGGTTTGGAACAGTACTCGCGGACAGATGCGGGTGCGGTATACGCAATAGAAGGCTGCCCGATGCATGAGGACCCGCTGCATTTGATCCCGCTGGAGCTCCGTCCGGAGATTGAGAAGGAACTTGGTGTACGTATTGAGGGCAACTTGTGCCCATCCTGCCAGATGCGTCTGAGAAATGATTATGCTGGTGACATTGAGCAGGTTAAGGTGACGCGTGTTATTTTGTCAGAAGAAGAGCGGGTAGGGATTGGTACCTTTAGTCCATCTGATCCGAAGTCTCAGGATATCGCTGATTTGACAGGAAGTATTGATTTTTCGACCATTACTGAATTTGGTTCGGAATCTGATCCGCGTGCCTACCGTTTTGATGGTGAGTTGAACAAGGCTAACCGTGGGCTGATGGAATTTCAGGAAATGCTCAAATGCGACGAAAAGTTTTTATGGAACCTGCTGTCACTGACGCAAGAAGGCAATTTCAAGGCTGGCCGCTTCGCGTTGATAAGTGCGGACGAAATGATAATTGCTCATACAAATGAAACCGAGTATAAGTCGTTTATTTCTAATAAAAAGAATGAAGCGCTCCAGTCCCGTATGATTGTTATGCCTGTTCCGTATAACCTCAGAGTTTCGGAAGAGGAAAAAATCTACGCGAAGCTGATCGCCCAGAGTGATATGAGTCATGTGCATATTGCGCCACATGCGCTGCGTGCCGCCGCTATTTTTTCCATCCTAACCCGTCTTAAAGAAAGCAAAAAACAAGGTATGGATCTGATCAAAAAGCTGCGGATGTACGATGGTGAAGAGGTCGAGGGCTATAAAGAGGCCGATCTTAAGGAGATGCAAACGGAGTATTTAGATGAGGGCATGTCCGGAATTGATCCGCGTTATGTTATCAACCGCATTTCCAGCGCTCTGATCAAAGGAGATCTGCAGTGCATGAACGCACTGGATGTCCTGCGGGCGATAAAGGATGGCCTGGATCAGCATCCATCGATTACAAAAGAGGAGCGGGAGCGTTATCTGAACTTCATCTCCATTGCCCGCAAGGAATATGATATTTTAGCGAAAAGCGAAGTACAAAAGGCATTTGTCTACTCCTTTGAGGAATCTGCGAAGACACTTTTTGAGAATTATCTAGATAATATCGAAGCCTTCTGCAATTGGTCGAAAATTCGTGATCCGCTGACGGATGAGGAAATGGAGCCGGATGAGCGGTTAATGCGTTCGATTGAAGAGCAAATTGGTATCTCTGAGAATGCAAAAAAAGCGTTCCGTGAAGAGATCCTGATCCGGATTTCCGCGTATTCACGCAAAGGGAAGAAATTCGAGTACAACAACCACGACCGCCTGCGGGAAGCGATTGAGAAAAAGCTGTTCACAGACCTCAAAGATATCGTCAAAATCACCACCTCGTCCAAAACACCTGATGAAAGTCAGCTCAAACGAATCAATGAGGTATGCGCCAGACTTATTGATGGACATCACTACTGCCCAATCTGCGCCAACGAGCTGCTGAAATACGTGGGAAGTCTGCTAAACCGTTAAAAAGAGTTCATTTATGCGGGGTGTTCCAAAAGCCATGAAAATGGCTGTGGAGCACTCTTTTTTTGTCCTTCCATGTTTTATCTGCCTCCTTTTACCCTCCTAATGTTGATCTAAACGCCGCCACCCATCTGACTAATTTGGCTGTTGTGCGTAGGAAGTTGCTAAAGGACACAGGAGACCCTAAACGTAGATTTTGAGCATCTTTAGCAGGCTATTGGACCCTATGGTCGCTATTAGCAGGAAAAACCTAAATATGAGCCGTTTTTTGAGTAATTGCTGCACTGGAGTCCGAAACTCCGCTCAAAAGGCGATATTTTGGAAAATAACGTCATCTGGGTCCTTTAGTCAGTCGTAGGGAGCAACTGAAGTGTAAGTAGGTTACGTGAATCCAGCGTTGTCTACTTCGAGGCTTACCCAAAATGATGGCGGCCAAGAATACGCAGAGTTGTGATCCTTCTGTAAATGGAGGGGCTCGCTGCTCTGTTTTTTTATACAGGCAATAATGCAGCTCAGCAAAACAGGAACAGTCCATCTCATGCGCAGTTGATATAATGAAATCACCGTACGGGGGAAGGCTGGTGCTGCACTTGAATTACAGTAAAGATATAGAAAAATGTGTTGAATATATAGAAGCTCATATCAAAGAAAATATAACGGTGGAAGAAATAGCGACTGAGGTCGGATATTCGGTGTATCATTTTTGCCGAGTGTTCAGCTTGTGCAAGGAAATGTCTGTGATGGAATATGTGCGGAGCCGAAAATTATCCTTAGCCTCAATTGAATTATTTGCTGGAAAAAAGATCATTGATATTGCGCTGGACTATGGTTTTGAAACACAAAGTGGCTTTACTAAAGCTTTTCGCAAAACCTTTGGTTATAGTCCGACACAATATGCGGCGCGGATGGATGGGTTTAGTAAAGGAAATTCAATATTTGATATCGGAGGTTATATTATGAATCCTGTTTTTGTTCGTAAGCCTGCTTTTAAGGTGGCTGGTTATGGTATCCAAACTAATGTTGCGGGTAGTATGTACACTAAGGATATTGCTTCTTTTTGGAGCCATTATGAGGGTGAAAACCTGGAGTCCAAAATGTATAAAATACTAAACCCGCCTAAACACGGAGAAGTTGGTTTATGTATTCCGTCTTCAGATAACGGCAATGCCACCTATCTTTTGGGTGTTATTGTTGAGGACTACTCCAAGGTAGAAGCTGATATGTTGACGATGGATGTGCCAGAAGCCGAATATGCCGTGTTTACAACACCTCCAGTGGATACTTCAACGGATACAGAGCAAATACAGTTTGCCCAAGTCATAAAAAGCAGCTGGAAGTACATCTTCGAAGAATGGTTTAAGGATAGTGGTTACGTTTATGACGAGACTAAGCTGGATTTTGAGTTTTACGATGAACGCTGCCATTCGCGGCCAGATACAGTGATGGAGATTTACGTTCCTGTGAAAAAGTTGACTGAATAGTCGATAAGGGCAAATACCGCTCGGTGATAATTGTAATTTCTGAAATGTTTGGACTTTATGTCGCTGACAAAGGCGAACGCTACGCGCCTACATTTTCAAACTTCCTTACGTTACGTTCCCCTGAGCATTTGCCATGTGCAGTTATTAAGTCGATATGAGGGTGTCGATGAAGGTCCGCAGCGTGTTACCGCTGCGGGCCTTCTTTTTTAGGAATTCCCATATGGGAAACGTAGATACCTTGGAGGAGTTATACATCGAAATTAATACGTTTGACGAGTATGATCTTCCGTAGTTTAATAGAGTCAATTAATAAGGTAATTCGAAAATAACGGAGAGTGAAGCAGATGATTAGAGAAGCGAGAGCAGATGACTGGCAAGACATAGAGGAATTATTAGAACAGTTGGGATATCCGAATACAGAAATGTTCATGCAAGAAAAAATAGAAAAGCTAATCCTACATCCGGATGAGGAATTATTGGTTTTTGAGGAAGATGATAAAGTGGTAGCTTGTATTTCCATGCATTACATACCCCAATTAGGTCTGGTAGGAGAGACTGCAATTATAAGTTATCTTGTGGTGAGTAATGCCATTAGGAGCAAAGGAATTGGACGAAAGCTTGAGGAGTATTGCGCTGATTTAGCTAGAAAAAGAAACTGTGATAACATTCAGGTTCATTGTCATTCCAGAAGAACTGATGCGCATAGATTTTATGCTCGGCAAGGATTTGTTGAGGCTCCAAAATATTTCTCGAAGTCGTTAAAAGAATCTGAATCCTCATTTTAGCCAAAGCAAAAAGCGGCAGACCAGGGTGTTAATACCCGTTTAGGTCTGCCGCTTTTTAATTCTAAATAAACTTCCGCTGCACCTTTTTGCCATCGTATGAAAAACGCGCCTTTTTGTCTTCCACAACCGTCTGTAGATGAACCGTCCGCCCCCATAAAGAGTAGATGTGAGGGAGTGTGCGCTCCAGGTACTTCAGATCCAGCTCGATGCTTTCATAGCGATGAGTTATAAATAATTCACCATTCTTCTCGAAGTCTGCATCCTCAATGACCAAGTAAGGAGACCCCCCATTGACCCGGGCGAGCACCAGTTGATCGCGTACATTTTCCCATGCTTTATCGGTGATTTTCCATTCGGGGCCTTTTTTCTCAAAAACATAAAGATCGAGGTCGTTCACCAATTCCTTAGATAGATAGCTGCGGATAAAAGAGGTATCGGATTCCAGCTCACGTACTTCAAAGATTTTCTCGCGGTCCCAGCGGCGTTCGATGTCTTCAAAGATTTTCAGCCCCAGATAGTAAGGATTCAGGCTTTGCCGTGAGGGCTGCACGACGGATGAATTCAGTTTTGCGTATTCCACTGTTTCCTCTTCGGTCAGATCTAGTTCGCGAACGATGCGCTGATGCCAGTAGGAAGCCCAGCCTTCGTATTGCTAAGGTGCTTTCCTATTCGCAAATGAAGATGATAAGAAAGCGAAAGCTCAGGTGCGGGGGTCTTTGTTATGAAAGAACGAGATAGTCCATATTCACTATATCCAACTTACTCATAACTGTATTGGGATTCACTTAGTATACGGTACGCAATTGAAGTTGCGATGGACAAAACTCCAGCCTTGGCAATACTAAAGTGATGAAGAAACTGATGTGCATACTCAAAAAAGATCTCAGATATTGCTGTCTCTTTTATTTATAGTAGTAGATAAAAGTAATTATTATAAGTATCATTATAGTGGGTAATATTACCTATTCAATTCGAAGAGGGTGGATTAATTATGGAAACTAAACCAATATCAACTACTTGGTTGCACTCTGATTTATTAATGGGGGTGTTGAGAGGCTATCAGATCGATGCCTTGAATATGATATCAAAGTATATAAATAGCAGATCGCAAAAGCAATCGCTTATTAAGATGCCTACAGGCACAGGTAAAACCTTACTTATTGGGTGTACGGCGTCAAATAATGTACGGGTCAAAAACATTTTGATTGTTACTCCTTCACAAGCGATTAGGGATCAATTATATATTGATATAAAGGAACGAATTTGGGATAAATTCAAAATACCTAAGACTAAAAAAAAAGTACAGAAGCTTTACAAAAGTGCATTCAAAGGGTGTGAGGACACTAACGGTACAATTTTTATTGGGACTATGAAAGCCCTTACCGATATAAAGAAAGAGTCATCATTGTATGAAAAATTAAAAATGGAAGTTGATTTAATTATTTTTGATGAAGGACATAAGGAACCTGCTGACGATTGGAAAAATTCCATAAGGGAGCTAGGTAAAAAGGTGATTTTATTTACAGCTACCCCAATTCGTAACGATAGTAACCAATTTGAAATAGATAAGGATTATATCTATAATTATCCCCACCATGCTGCAGTTAATGAGCAATTTATTAGGGATGTTTGTTTTAATGGTATTAGTATATTAAATAAGAATGATAGACTGAATGAGTTTATTGGAAAAGTTATTACGGCAAGTGATGGGTATATTCAGAAAAATCCTGATTTAAAAATTATATTCCAATTTAACAATTACGAAGATCTTAATAATGCGTTTGAAATACTTAATAATATGGGGAGAGATGTTATTGCTATCCATGATAGATATGAAGACAACAATTACCAGTTCGGTATAGGTACTGCGAATCAAAAAGTGAAAAATGTACCAGATGTAAAAAAAGTTAGTGTTAACTATTGGTTACATCAAAATAAACTAATTGAAGGTATTGACGATAGCTTGTTTCAAATTGTTGCTATATACGATGCGTTCTCTGATGTAAGATCTTTAGTTCAGCAAATAGGAAGAATAATTAGAAAAAGCGATCCGATCTCTGAAGAAAAGGCTTTTGTATATTTCAGTTTGGACGGTGAAAATCAGGAAAAGTTGTGGAAAGAGTATATGCTATATGAAAGAAAACTAGAAGAAGATATTAATTTGATTTATTTTTCATTCGAGGAGTTTTTTGAAAAAACATTAAAGAATCATCCTGAATTCATTTATAGCAATAAACATTATTTGAAAAAGCTCGATCATTTAAAAATAAGCGACGATAGATCAAGTTTGAAGAAATTTCGAGTTCCCTTAAAAACAAATGTATTCATTAGTAACTCACCATCTGGTGTTCTTATTGAAGAAACAAGAAAAAAGATATTCGAGGAATTAATTAACTTAGATGCGAAGGTCATTACTGAGATAAATGATATAAAGCATAATGAATATGTGATTATATATTCTACGTATAAGAATTCACAATACTTAGTGGATGAATTTTTTTTGGAGGTTAAACTTCAAGTTATATTATTGAAATTTTTGAGCTCGTATCTGTTTGTTTTTGATAGCAATAATACTGTATTTAGTTCATTGAAAGAATCTTATAGCCAAATTCCCTCTGAAGATTTACAAAAATTATTTGAGAGTGGAAATAAAATTTCTAGAGTTACCGTAAATAACGGATTTATTTCACAAAAAAATATTAGAAGACAAATTCTTAATGCTGGAGATATTTCTTCCCTCGCACCTTCGATTAATGATAAATACAGTTTTTGTACAACTGTTAACGGTGTTGTTGTAGTTGGCTCAACCGCTCGAAAAGAGTATATATCTAGATATGTTGGTTTCTCAAATTCACGAATTAGTGATTCAACAAAATTACATAGTATAGACCAATACTTTCAGTGGATAAATTCTATATATTTCAGTATGCGAAATAATGGGACAATATCGAATATTTTTAATCGGTACGCTCCAATTACAAAAAAACCGATAAAAACTGATCCAATTAGTATACTTCTTGACATTTCTGAACTATCAGATTCCTTTGTAAATGAAATGAACTCTTCAAAAGTTACAATTAATTCCTTTATGTGTGATGTGGAAAATAATCTATTCATTATTAATACTGATCAAGGTGATTTAGAGATAAATGTGGAATTTATTAGTCGGAATAACAAATACTTGTTAACCCAAAAAAAGGGGATAACTATTAAGTTCGATTTTTTTTATTCTGGAATTGATTTTCTTGAAACTTCTGAAATTAGAACCAGTGATGATATTATTCGTTATTTAAATCGTAATCAGGCATTTCAAATAATTCTAAGTACAAAAAAACATATCTATACTAGAGAAAATTTCTATGAAATTGGGATTAAGCCGAATGACAATAGATTACTGGAAATATTAAAAGAATATGAAGTAAAAGGTGGAAGTATCATAAATGAAAAAGGAGCTATTGTTGAGAGTTCTAAAAGAATAAAATATAAAAACATGTGGGATGTTGGCTCATTGTTTGAATTGATAGCTAGTCGTGGGAGCAGACTTGATGAAAACAGCGCATATGGAAAAGAACTGAAGGAACATTTAAGTGGGGTCGATTATCTGATTTGTACAGATTTGAATAGTGAAATTTCGGATTTTATAGCATTAGATGAAAAACAAGGAAATGTTTATTTCATACATTGCAAAGCCTCAAACAGTGCTTTATCTGCTTCGAGTTTTCAAGATATTTGTGGTCAAATTATTAAGAATCTTGATTATGTACATCCATTAAGTGATAAAGAACCAAATGATTTAGGTGTATGGAATGGAAAATGGAAAAAGGAAGATTATGACGTATCGCTAAACAGGCTTATTTTTAATAAGGATAATTTGAAAGCTGAGGAGATATGGGGGAAAATCAAAACAATTTCTCGAAAACAAGACAGTAATATTTATGTTTGGGCATTTCTCGGAAATATGTTTTCTCTTGATAAATATTTAACTGAAAAGAAAAAAAATGTAGAAGAGCAAAAACCAGAAATGATACAAATTGATTATCAATTGATGTCAACTTGGGTTTGTGTACAAAATTCACATGCAAAATTTCAAATTTACTTTGATAAAAAATAAAGTCCGATTGAAGTGTTGACTGGTGATTTGTGTAAGTACAGATATTTTCCTGATTAATTACTCCTATTACAATTACGTAATGCTGGTATTAGTCCAAATGAAAATTAGAGATAATTTCTAAAATATACCAATAAACACTGTGGAGGATAGCAGCTATCAGGTGTGTTATTTATATACTGAGCAGGAACGATTCAATCCACGTTATTCTGTCTATAACAACAAACACAATTAGCTGGCGAGATACATTCTCGACCAGTTTTTTTGTTTCTCGACCTCAAGCACCTTAGTTGACCTTAGCCCAGCTTTTAGTTAGCTAAGATGCTTGTTAAACATAACAAAGTAAGGAGGGATTTTGATTCAAGTTGTCGAATTAACAAAAAATAACAAACATTTGGGGGTAATATCTTGAATTCCGTAAGGTGGAGAAAAGTAGATCTTCATATTCATTCTGATGCATCTCACGACTGCAGTGTTAGCGTCAATGACCTGGTGAATGAGATTATTGCAAAAAAAATCAACTTATTCTCAGTTACTGATCATAACAACGTTGACAATGTCGATGCAATTAGAGCAGTAGTTGAACAGAAGAAAGCAGACGGTATAGAAATTGAGTTTCTACCGGGTATCGAGCTTCGAACTGACCGTGGGAAGGATGGAGTTGCTGTTCATTTACTTATTATTTTTCCAGAACATTTTACTAAAGAAATGATAATGGATAAATTCTTATCACGTGATGGTATACGGTTGACTCGTACTCATCTAATAGAAAAGGGAAAAGATAAAGCTCCTGGAGAAACAGATGAGAGAAAGTTGTATGATAAAGGTTGCGAACATGAATATGTGAACTTTGACAAGGCGATTGAAGAAGCAGTAAAATTGGGTGCTATTTCAATTGCTGCTCATCCAAAGAGCCACGCAGGCATCGAAAGAGAACTCGATTATATGCAACATACATCTAATACGTTTAACGAATTACTAATAAATTCCGTTATGAGCATTAATATAATGGAACTTCCAAAAAATTATGAGAAAGCAAACGTCGGAAGAGAATTTTATTTGAACGATAGTGGGAAATTTATTAAGCAAATGCCCTCTATTTTATCTTCTGATTCACATAAATTAAGTTCTATAGGGACCTTTTTTACCTTTATTAAAATGGATACATTGAACTTTGAAGGTTTAAAACAAATTTTATTTGAACCAAAGTTACGAATCAATATTAATGAAAATGCTCCACCCACGCCTACATATCCTTACATTTCATCAATAAAAACGGATGGTGGCTATTACAACGATGATCTATTCGAATTAAGTCATGAACTAAACACGATAATCGGGGGGAGAGGTTCTGGAAAATCGACAATCGTTGATTTACTTAAGTTTACCTTCAATAAATATGATCAATCATCAACAGATTATCAAGATTTTCTTGATAGAATTTATCACCTTTTAAGATTTAATAATAGTGTTGAAGTAAGCATAACACAAGGCGCAAGAACCCATAAAATTAAGAGAATTTGTAACATCACAAGCAAGAAGGAACGAAACGGTCAAATTTATATTGATAATTCAGAAATTCCGGATTATAAAGGATTAGATGTTGAGTTATATAGCCAAGGTAATCTTAAAATGATTACCAAAAGAGCTTATGAGCAATTAAAGTTAGTTGATGATATTGGAAATCTCCATGGTATACACAAGAAAATTGCCGCATTCAAGGAAAAGTTAATTTCCAATGCTAAATTGCAATTAGAAATGTTGGAGTTAATAAAGGATGATTTACAAGTTGCTGGAGAAAAGGCAGCATTGCAAAGAAGTATTAAGGAAAAAGAAGATATACTAACAGATGATAAAATTCAAAAATTTAATGAATTACAAGAGGATAAGAATTTTTACGATTTAATTCAAGGAAATCTTAAAAATTTAGATGGCGTGTTTAAAGAACAAATCGATGTTGCTAGACGATTTTTATCAATTTCTTTTCCTGATAGAAAATCCGAATTTATTGAAAATTTAAGTGAAGACCTAGTTAAATTTAGAGAAGAGATGTTATACAAATTGTCCGATCTTCGCTTTGTTGTTCAGGATTATTCAAAAAAACTGACTAATTCAAATATTAAAGGCGATAAATGGATTGATTATTATGAAGTGAAAAGAATAGAATACTTAAATTATTTAAAAGAGAATAATCTTGAGAATGTGGCGGATGTAACAAATCAGCTCAAAGAACAAAAAGATAAGCTCTTACATATTGATAATAATGTGTTACCGAAAATTGAAAGCAGACTTGAAGAACTTCTTAAATTACAAGTCATAAGGGATGCTTTATTGAACAACTATGAAAAATTTATAAGACGTCTCAAAGAAAGAAGAAAAGAAACCTGTTCTATAATTACTGATAATCAAGATATCCGTATGTATATCTCGGACAAGCAAGATACAAAAGAATTTGCAAAGCATCTTAATGATGTGATATCGGGGCTAAATATTAAATTGAAAGATGTATCGCAAGTTATAATCAATAATATAGACAGTCTATCTGATTTTAAAAAATGTATAAAAAACCAAGATATGAAGGTCCTTGAAAAAAAATATTTACTGACACCAGATGCAGCAGGTAAATTGCTGTCAAAATACGGTTCTGATATATCTGTATCAAATTATGGGCTAACAGCCATTTCAGAAGAACTGTTCAATTTAGATCTTCTCTTCTTCGAGGACATTATAGAAATTGAAATTTTAGATTCTAATGATAATAAATTCAAGAAATTTAGTCGATTCTCGCCAGGTCAACAATGTGCTTATTTACTCTCAATACTTTTAAATGCAAATAGTAATCCACTAATTATTGATCAACCGGAAGATGAGCTTGATTGGAATTATATTGAATCATTTATACAGAAATTAAGAAGTTGCAAAACTGATAATGAAGGAAATGGAAGACAGTTCGTTTTTGTTACACACAACCAGAATATCACTGTACTTGCTGATAGTGAAAATATTGTAAAAGCAACTAATATTCCAACGTCTGATGAAAATCCTTTGCCAACAGGTAAAATAGAAGCAAAGGGTGGACTTGAACGCGATAATGTAAAGGCAGCTGTACTATCCCTTGAAGGTGGCAGAGATGCATTCACTATGAGAAAATCTAAATATGGATTGAAATAAATCAACAATTTATAATAACTAAATATTAAATATGTATTAGTTTACCTTACCCAATAACCGAGAAACGTTTATCATCCTAAAATCCTGTCCATACTGGTGAATGTAGAAACCGGACAAACCCCAGTGTACAAGCACTTTCTGGGCGCTTTGTCTCGGTAGCAGGGTAGGCTACCGATCGGGTGCCTACCTCGTTACCGAGATTTTGGCACTCGCGAAGGACAAGCTGACCAAATAACCGAGAACTCGTCCACATTCAGATGATAAAACCTAGATAACTAAAAAACCGACCGTCTTAGTTAAGACAGTCGGTTAACTTATGGTCGTTCTTACAAGGCTACTTCTTGTTTGGATAGCTATTTCGCCATGAGTCACAATTTTCTTGCTATCAATGGTTTTGGGAGTAAATGTAGCTTGCACAACCAGATAGGTAATCATTTTTCGGATATCATTATCATTGTCGTGATTAGTCATGATACTCATGGACTTGATATTACGCGTAATTTCATCTTCATTTCCCTCAATAAGTTCGAGGTACTGAGCGCTCTTGTCTAACTGATTAATTTCAGTTTTAAGTTTTTTGATCCGGTTAGACAGGTGTTCTTTCTGCAAAGTAAGGATTTGAACCATCTTGGTGTTGTCGTCGATGGTTTCAAGGTCTTTCACTAATGACGCAAGGCGTTTGGATTGATCTTCTGCCATTTGTAGTTGATGTTCTGCTCCATTTAACTCGACCGTGGTCTTACTCAACCGATCAGTAACGAGCTGACGCTCTTTCAATAGCTCGTTATATACATCCAAACTAACGGTTTCTAGATTTTGAGACTTCAAATCCTTCAACACAACATCAATGACTGTATGAATCCGATCTAGCTCGATTTTGTATTTGCAAGCAGGGCAGAAATACCATTTTTTCCCGTAGAGTTTGCATCGTTTCTTATCAAATGTTGTTTGGTCTTTACCAGTCAAAATACCTTTACAGCCTGAACAATACAGCAGATTGCTTAGAAAGAAGCTCGTTTTGTACATTTTCGGGTTGAGATTTCCAGTCTTTCTCTGCTCGAAGATCGCCCAGGTTTCTTTCCATTCATCCAAGCTCATAATCGGCTCGATTAAGTCACTTTTTATCATCAACCAGTTTTCGATTGGAGTAATTGAATTTCTTGAGTGTTCAGATTTGCGATGGTGAGACATGTAACCAGCGTAAAAAGGGTTCGTTATAATCCAGCGTACAGTTGCCTTATTAATGGTTTTACCGAATTCATGGCTGATCAAACGGGAAATGGATTGGAAACCCTCTCGTTTGCGGTACAACTCATACACACGTCGTACAATTGTTAATTCTTCTCCGCATTGAGAAAAGGATTTGTTTACTTTGTCATAGCGATAACCAAAAGGGGCTTTACCGCCAGTCCATTTTCCTTTAATTAAAATACTCTTAGCGGTATCTCGGGTACGAATTCGAGTATTATCGACTTCCATTTTGGAAGTCCCATCCTTGATCAGATCAACAATAAAATCCCCAGAGTCATACAAGCTCTCTGAACTGCTAATAACAACAGGAATATTGCAACCGGCTAAAATCATTCGAATCTTCTGATGTTCCGTCGGATTTCTTGCAATACGGTCATGATGATTAATTAATACGAAATCAAATTTGCCGTCGATCGCTTCTTTAAGAAGAAGGGAGATTCCATCACGGTCATCTAACTTCTATTTTCTAGCGGACACGCCGGCATCTTCGTACTCACATGTAATCATGCATCCATATTTCTTGGCAAATTCATAAGCCATGGACCGTTGAGTTTCCATTGTTTGTTTATCTGTTGAATGACGCCCATAGAATGCGCCCCTCATCCCAGGCTTTATGAGATCAGCTAACGCCAACATGTACAATCACAGCCTTTCCTTTAAACGGGTCTCGAAATTGGATATAAAGTGAGGGCGTGTCAATCTCGATTCGATAGACAATGTCCCGGATGAACTCTTCTCTTTCACTGTCTTTATAGGAGAGAACCTCGGTTATTAAATCAACTGATTGTTGGAGTTCCTTTATTAGATGGAATTGTTTCTGCAGTTGATTAAGTTCAAGGGGATAATAATGTTGCATTTCCTCTTCCCGACGGATGCAATTGTGTAGGTAGAATAGCTTATCCTGTAAATCGGGTGTTGGGGACTGCAGCCATAATGCGGTATCTTCATAGAGCTTCTGTTTGTATAATTGAATCGCCTCTTGGCTCTCAGCAATGGAGTCTTTGTAAAACTGAATCAGGTTTCCGTGTGTGAGCTGGTACAGTTCAGGAAAGTAGGTTTGAAACTGCCCTGTAATGAATTTTGCACATTCCTCTAGAATCATTTCTTCTAGCAGATCAGGAGCGAGACGGATGTAATTATGCTTCTTGCAAGTATAATATTTCCTTGTACTTACATCCGTTTTTTCTTTGCCAAACATGGCTGTGTTGCACTTGCCGCAAAATAACAGATCGTCGAGAGTCATAGGGATTCGACTAGTATTTCGAGAGCGAGTTTGGATAAGATTATTCATCCGTTCCTGTGCCTTACTCCAAGTTAATTCGTCAACGATACGAAGCCTTTCATTCTCAATCTCAACATACTCACCAAATTCCTCGATTTTTCGAATGCCCTTATAAATGGTGTTTCCAATCAAACTTTGGATTCGATTGTAATCCCATTTGGCAGGAAAACAATCATGTTGCTGTATATCTCGAACAAAGTCCGAGAATGTATTACATTTGGTCTTAATGATTGCATCATACAGTTTGTAGATCGTCTTAGCCTGATCCGGATGTTGATCATAGTTCTTTTCCTTATCAACCACATAACCATAAGCGACTCGACCTTGAGCATGTTTCCCTTGTTTTGTCATCGTATATTTTGTTTCTTTGATGCGTTGGACGATCTGATTGGCTTCACGCTGATTGAAGCCGGCAATGATTAGTTCGAAGAATTCTCCGGCTGGCGAGTATTGGATCGGTATTTCATTATCGGCGGTGAATACAACCTTGATTTGTTTGGAGCGAAGCAACTCAAATAACTCCATTGACTGCACCACATTTCTGGCTAAACGATCACGTTTATAAACATAAAGCGTTGAAACTAGATCGTTTTCGATGTCATGAACCAAACGGCTTAACTCAGGACGTTCGTGAATTTCGGTTTTTCTTGCCGATACAGCTTCATCGAGATATAGATCGTCGAATAATAAGCCCTTCGCTTTGACTTTCTCTAGCGCAAGAGCCTTTTGCATATCAATAGAGTGCTCCTGCGATTTAATGGAAGATCGAGCGTACAATACCGTTTTCAATGGGTATTCACTCCTCTCCAGGGCATTGGTCAACATGTTCGGTGATAAGCTGCTTCTTTAGCAGAGTGACGTATAGTTCCATCCATTTGCGAGCGGCAAGTGGGTCATGAATATGACTAATGGACGAAATTTGAAGCTCCGTGGTACGAGTTTTTTTGTGGTTCAAGGTGTTATTCCTCCTAAGGTGGTGATAAAGAAAATGAGCAATTTCGGACAACAGTTAAGGCGGATTAGACAGCAGAAGGGGTTCGGTCTGAACGAGTTTGCTAAAGAGATAGGGGTTTCACCCGCGTACTTAAGCAATCTGGAAACGGGAAAGACACAGACCATCCAGCTGGAAGTATTGAGTAAGCTGAATCAAGAACTACATATGATCATTAACGAGGATGTTGCCCAGAACGATCATACAGTGTGGCGTGCAGAGCGTATAGGTGAATTGCTGTTGGACTTGCATCGCACTAATCCGATAGCTACTGATTACTTGATGACGATGGTGGAACAAGGAGTGGAGCTATTCACAACGGGATCATCCGACATCCATTAAGCTCCCCCAAACTTTGGAAAAGTATTCATAATCATAAATGTCTGTTTATTATGGTGAATAAACGGACTACGATAAGGAAAGCCTAACCCCTGTAGATGGAGTTAGGCTTTTGGCGTTTAGTCGGTAATGTCTGAGGTTGGATTATTCTGCGCCATCGTTATTTGGTAGTTTGAAGGGTGATCTCTACCCAGCTTCTGTTGTAGCCAAATGTCTGCCGCTGCACGTTTTAGACGGATTTCAAAATCATTGAGGCGATTCAATAGAAGTTCTGAAAATGAGTGCTCTTGCAAGTCGGACATTAATGTGAAACTTTTCTGTTCGTCTTGATGTTCAATTGTAAAACGGACTTTGAGTTGTCCCATAACATCACCTCGATCTAATCTATGCTGCAAGGTCGCAGGGACAACCCTATGGAATAGCATATATAGAAGAGGACAGGCATAGGTATGGACAAGGGGGGAAGTCATGAGCCGAAAACAACGGAAAAATGAAGTATATGATATCCGTTCTGTGGCTTTGTATTGCCGGGTTTCTACCGATGAGCAAGCAAGAGAGGGCGTCTCACTGGATGAACAGCAGGAACGATTAAAGGCTTATTGCCGCGCAATGGGCTGGACGGAGCAGGTTCAGCTTTTCATCGATGACGGTTATTCAGCTAAGAACTTGGATCGACCGGAGTTAAAAAGGTTGCTGCAGGCAGTAAAGAGCGGAAACGTATCTCGTATCATGGTCACCAAGCTCGATCGGATGAGTAGACGATTGTTAGATTTACTGAATCTAATTGACATGTTTCAAAATTGCGAGGTTTCTTTTGTATCCATTAGCGAATCTTTTGATACTAACACACCATCTGGTCGTCTTACGCTACAGGTTTTGGGAGCAGTTGCTGAGTTTGAACGGGAGCGTATTCGTGAACGTGTGTTTGAAAATATGTTTCACGCCGCCACTACTGGAAAATGGTTAACGCAAAGTCCGTATGGGTATGACCTATTGGACAAGTCCTTAGTTATTAATGATAAGGAAGCAGATATAGTAAGGCGGGTGTACGATTTGTACCTGAATGAAGGGCTCGGTTTTTATTCCATTGCAAAAAGATTAAATGAGGAAGGCATTCCATCCAGACAGAGGAAAGAGTGGTCCATTCGAGCAATTAAGTTGATGTTAACGAATCCCGCTTATAAAGGTACATTGGTCTGGAATCGGATAGATTCGAGCAAATCAAAGCGTAAAGACAAGGATGAATCGGAGTGGGTGAACGTGGAAGATTGTCTACCAGTCATTATTGAGAAGCCAATATGGGAAAGTGTGCAAAGACGAATGGGACAAACATCTATGGCTCCAAGAGCCCAGACAAGTCCGCACCTGTTGGGCGGTATGCTAAGATGTGGGAATTGTGGATCGGGTATGAGTATTGGCTTCTCAGGTTCTCCTAGTAAACGATATCGTGTTTATCGTTGTTCAGCGAATAAGAATAAAGGCACTTGTACGAGTAAGCAATATCGTGCCGATTTGGTTGAGGAATGGTTTAAAAATGGATTGCTACAGATCATTGGAGATACTTCCGGTATTTTGATGATCATGGCGAAGGAAGCGGCTGTAAAGTCAGATAGGGATCAACTTGAGCAAAAGGCAAACACTGCTAAAGCGCGGTATAAGCGGAAAATAGAAGCCTATACTTCTGGCTTAATTGAGCTGGACGATTTAAATGAGGAGAAGGCAAGATTAGATCAGATTTTATCGGGGCTTGAGAAGATGGATCATGGGGAAGTCGAATCGGTAGATTTGGGTCAGGTTCAGAAAGAGTTAAACGAAAAAGTAAACAATATCATTAGCGCTATAAATTTGCTACCAGCCGAACAAGCGAAAGGCATTATTCAAACGTTGATACAGCATGTGATCGTTCACGGGGATGAGGATATTGAAATTAAATTACAACCGCTATAAAGCTATACAATATCATTAAGAATGCCCCCGCCGGATATGGACGGGGGTTATGTTTATTTCTTTTACTTTTGAGGAGGTTCATCCCCGAGCATTTCATACAAACCCTCAGCGTCATCAGGTAGATCGTATTCCTGATTCTGCCCATCTTCTGCGTCATCATAAACATCAGTAAATAATTGTTGTTGCCCCCTGACAGACAGTATAGGTTCGTCTTTTCTTGGACGTCCTCTTTTACGGGGTGGGTCATCAGGATCTTCTTTGCGTAATTTGCGCTGGGACAATAGGAGCAACTCGGCTTCTTTCTTGGCAAAATCCGATTTTAATTGTTCAACTTCTAGTTTTTTCTCATATTCCATTCGCAATAGATCGATCTGATGCTGCTGCATTTGGCATTGTTGCTTGAGGGCTTGGTTATCTTCGGCTAGTCGCTGGATTGTGGAGGGATAATCGGAAGATAGCCATTGAGTGCGTTCATGATTCATCCTTTCGATTTCTGTTTCTTTTTCATGCAAGGATTTCTTCAATGTTGTGCATAGTTCGTCGAGAACGTTGCTTTGCTTCTGTAACTCCGTCAGATTTTTCTTATGCTGATTTGTTTGCTCTTGCGTTTCAATTAATTGAGATTCCAAATTCTTGCGGAATTGCTCGCTTTGCTGTAGTTGCTGCTGTATATCGTCTGATGCTTTCGCCAATTCAGCTTCTAGATGTATCACCTCATTCGCTGACTTCTTCATCATCTGAACGATTGTCTCCTGGATGCGTGTAAGGTTCTGTTCGATATATTCCAGGTCGTGTGCATATCGTTTTGTACCGTCCTGATGTCTCAATTGGTATAAGTCATAGTTGGAGAGCAGATGCTGGAACCATTCCTTGTGCGTATCAAAGTCTGAATCTTTGATGAATTGTTCGATTTTCAGCTTCAGTTCAGGTGTGACTTTTACTCCGAATGTTACATCTGCCATAGGATGATTACATCTCCTTGGATTGGTTAACTAAATAACTCATGAGTTCATTTGGGTTAACCGGTTTTTGAAGTTAACTTTGCAGTTAATTTCCCTCGTCATATGTATACGCTTGGAGTTTCCAAATATGAAGGTTATTAAGTACAGGTTGTCGAATTGAAACTATTAATCTGTTACTATTGAACTAGACTTAACGACTAGAAATGAGAGTAATTAGGTAATTCAAAAATCGTGTAACTGATATAACAGAAACGTTGGAGTAGATACTTTTGAAAATAATGGATTGAGGGGGCAACACATTGAAAGCTTCAGAGACAAATTTCCTTAAATTTCTACAAGGTACGAAGCAATTCATTATTCCTATTTATCAACGGAAGTATAGTTGGACTATCCATCAATGCAAACAATTATGGAATGATATTGTCCGAGCATCTTCTGATGATCAAATAAAAGGGCACTTTGTGGGATCTATTGTGTATATCGAAAAGGGGTTATATCAGATTTCTTCAGTTCCGCAATTACTCGTGATTGATGGTCAGCAGAGGATGACGACCCTGAATTTGTTGCTCTTGGCGCTCGGAAAAGCAATTGAGGAGCGAGAAGAGCGTCATGAAATAACTAGAAAGAAAATTATGAATTACTATCTGGTTAACAGCGAAGAAGAAGGCGACGCCTACCATAAGCTGCTGTTAACACAAAGTGATAACGAAACGTTAATTCGTCTCGTTCTTGACAAGGAAATACCCGAAGAGTATTCACAACGAGTTTTTGAAAACTACAATTACTTTCTTGAAAATCTGAGAAAGTCAGATACTGATCTGAATGAATTATATAGAGGGTTATCGAAGTTAATTGTCGTAGATATTTCTTTGGATCGGGATCATGACAATCCTCAACTGATTTTTGAAAGTTTGAACTCGACGGGTCTTGATTTGTCTCAAGCGGATTTGATTCGCAACTATGTATTAATGGGATTAGAACCGAAAGCGCAGGATCATCTGTATCGGTCATACTGGTATCCGATGGAGAAGAGTTTCGGTAATCTTAACGATTCTAATGTATTTGACCGTTTCATGCGTGATTACTTAACAGTAAAAACAGGAAGAATACCTAACATTAATGATGTATATTCTAGCTTTAAAAGTTATTCATATAGCTTGAAGGACATATCTATTGAACAAATCGTTAAGGATATTTACTGCTACTCCAAATACTTTGTTAAATTAGCTTTCGAAAAAGAAGCCGACGTAGATATTAATCAAATATTTTCAGATATAAACACATTAAAAGTGGACGTATCCTACCCATTTTTGTTGGAGGTTTATGATGATTTTGAGAACGGAAATTTATTGAAAGAAGAATTTGTTGCGATTTTAAAATTGGTTGAATCTTATGTTTTCAGACGTGCCATTTGTGGAGTTCCAACAAACTCATTGAATAAAACGTTTTCCAATTTAACAAAGGAAATTGATAAAACTAATTATTTGGAAAGTGCTCAAGCAGCATTTATTAATAAAGATTCTTATAAACGATATCCGAATGATGGAGAGTTCATTCGTGAAATTATGGTTAAGGACATTTACAACTTTAGAAATCGAAATTATTTGCTTAGAAAACTTGAAAATAATAATCGCAAAGAGGTAGTAAATATTGAAAGTTACACAATAGAACATATCATGCCACAAAAGAAGGATTTATCCGAAGATTGGAGACAAGATTTAGGTCTGAATTGGGAAGAAGTGCAAAAGATATATCTACATACATTAGGTAATCTGACTTTAACTCGTTACAATTCGGAACTGAGTTTTAAGTCGTTTTTAACAAAACGTGACTTAGAAGGCGGGTTTGCGGATAGCCCCCTTCGTCTCAACCGGGCATTAGCTAAACTAGATACATGGAATGAGGAACAAATAAAAATTCGAGCAAAGACACTTGCTGACCAAGCTGCTTCTGTGTGGGGGTTTCCTAGTCTGACCGATGATGTGTTGTCTAAATACAATAACTCAGAAGTCACTCAGGACCATGCTTATAGTATTAAGGATCATGCTGATTATCTTCAAGGGGAAATGCTATCCTTGTTCGATGAACTCAGAAAGAGGATATGCAACCTCGATAGTACGGTAAGGGAGGAATTCAAAAAGCTCTATATAGCCTATAAAGCTGTAACAAACTTTGTAGACATAGTTCCGCAAAGAAGTCGGCTCTGTTTAAGTCTCAATATGCCATTTAACGAAATTATTGATCCCAAGGGATTTTGCAGGGACGTATCTAACGTTGGTAGATGGGGAAATGGCGATGTAGAGGTTGGATTATCTTCGCATGATGAAATCGAATATATTATGAGCTTGATTAAACAAGCTTTTTCGAAGCAACAAGACGATGAATGAATAGCATATTTGAAACAATCGAAGAGAGATAGACTGTAATGAGCAGTCTATCTTTTTTAAAATTGGAAAGGCTAATTCAATAACCAAAATGTCGCACGAGTTTCCAAATTTGAAGGTTATTTGAGGTGGAAAGTCGAATTAATCCTATTATACTGTTACTATAGAACTAAATGTTCGTTTTTGGAGGTGCGGCAATAGATGGCTGGGAATTTTGAATTTCTTGAGAGTCGCTGGAACATATTATCCGATCTTGGCGAGATGGCAGAACGTAATCTCTTTATTGATCCGAATACATCTTTGATTAAGCTCCGTATGTTCGGCGAAACGTTAACTAAATATATATGTGCATTGGAAGAAATGGATGAAACGAAAGACTTAACGCAGGTTGACCGGCTGTCTCAGTTAAAGCGGGATGATCTGCTGACCGAAGAGATTGCAGATATGCTTCATACGCTTCGCAAAATAGGAAATAAAGCAAATCATGAAGCAGGTTATGGTTCGACTCGTGAAGCGCAAGCGCTGACGCAGCTAGCGTTCCGTCTCAGCGTGTGGTTCATGCAAGTGTACGGCGATTGGGATTTCATATCGTCAGATTACATAGAACCTATTCAGCAGGATAATGCAAGCAATCAGAATCAATTAGATCAGCTTGCACAGTCCTATGAAGCGAAAATGGAGCAACTGCAGCAGGAACTTACAACACTGCGCGAGCAGCAGACAAACGTTACGAATGAAGATAAGAAGAAACGTCATACAAAATCCAAGCAGGCAAGCAGCGCCTTTTCGCTAACAGAAGCCGAGACAAGGCTCATTATCGATGAGAAGCTGCGTCAAGCCGGCTGGGAAGCTGATTCACAGACTCTTCGTTTTGGTCTTGGGGCTCGTCCAGAGAAGGGACGAAATCTCGCAATAGCAGAATGGGCGCTCAAGTCTGGTTTTGCGGACTATGCGCTATTTTGCGGATTAGAGTTAGTTGGAATTATTGAAGCTAAACGGATCAGCCGGAACGTCGAGGCTGATATCGCGCAGGCGAAAAAATATGCCATGCAGGTTATTCGTCACGACGATGAGATTATTCATGGACCATGGGGAAACTACCAGGTTCCATTCTTGTTTTCCACGAATGGGCGTCCATACCTGGAACAGCTCAAGCATATGTCAGGTATATGGTTCCTTGACGCACGTAAGTCAACGAATCATCCACGTCCATTACAAGCCTGGTACTCACCGCAGGGTTTGAAGAGTTTGTTACAGCAGGATATGGAGGAAGCCAGCAAAGCTCTGAAGGATGAGACATTGGATTATCTCAAGCTGCGTCTGTATCAAGAAGATGCCATCTTGTCCGTTGAACATGCAATTGAAACCGGAGAGCGTAATATGCTGCTCGCGATGGCGACAGGTACTGGGAAAACGAGAATGGCGATCGGTCTTATATACCGTCTAATTAAACATAATCGATTCAAGCGTATTCTCTTCCTCGTCGATCGTTCAGCACTTGGTCGTCAAGCTGAGGCGGCTTTCAAGGATTCCAAGTTGGAGAGCTATCATTCATTTACTGAGATTTTCGAGCTTCACACATTGGATGACAAGAAGCCCAATCAAGAGACCAAAGTCCAGATCGCAACCGTACAGGGAATGGTCAAACGTTTATTTTACAGCGAATCAGATGATTCGGATATCCCTTCGGTTGATCAATATGACTGCATTATCGTAGATGAAGCCCATCGTGGCTATACGCTGGATAAAGAAATGTCCGAGCTTGAATTAGAGTTTCGAGACCATGAGGATTATGTAAGCAAGTATCGCAAGGTATTGGACTATTTCGATGCGGTACGGATTGGATTGACAGCTACACCAGCCTTACATACGGTCGAGATATTCGGGCGCCCGGTATACAATTATTCGTACCGAGAAGCTGTCATCGACGGTTATTTGATTGATCATGAACCGCCAATGCAATTCGAAACTCAACTGAAGAAACACGGGATTAAGTGGCAGGTAGGAGAAGAGGTTGGGGTGTATGATGTCTCTTCCGGTAATATTGATAAGGAAATGCTACAGGACGAGATTAACCTTGAAGTCACTCAATTCAATAAAACCGTTATTACGGAGAATTTTAACCGAGTTATACTGGAAGAGCTCACAAAGTATATCGATCCTGAATCGGAAGGGAAGACTCTCATCTTCGCGGCAACGGATGATCATGCGGATATGGTTGTTCGGATTTTTAAAGAAGAGCTTGAAAAGGTCTACGGCGCTGTTGATGACAATGCGGTTCTGAAAATCACCGGTTCGATCAAAGATCCGCTTCATGCGATAAAGCTGTTTAAAAATGAGCGGATGCCTAGTATTGTAGTTACAGTCGATCTGTTGACCACAGGTATTGATATTCCGAGCATCACCAATCTGGTATTTCTTCGCCGTGTTCGTTCAAGGATTTTGTACGAGCAGATGCTTGGAAGAGCAACTAGACGTTGTGATGAGATTGAGAAAGACCATTTTATGATCTATGACGCAGTGGGGATTTACGAGAGCTTGAAGCCGTATACGGATATGAAGCCGGTCGTGACCAAACCTACTGTAACACTGGATGTACTCACAGAAGAGCTTGCTCAGTTTGAGAGTGAAGAACAGGGAAAACAACACAAGGAAGAGATCATTGCGAAGATACAACGCAAGAAGCGTACTTGGACGGCTAAGGTTCAAGAGGACTTTAAGGCGCTGTCCGGCGGAATGAGTATCGAGCAATTTATCGCTGATCTGAAGAACATGAGTGCCCTTCAGGCAGGTGCTGACCTACAGGCAAAGAAAACACTTATCGGATTTATTGATGAGAATCGTGGAAGGTCACATCGGATTTATATTTCTGAGCATGAGGATAAGCTGATCTCGACCACGCGAGGTTATGGCAATGCCCAGAAACCTGAGGATTATTTAGAAGGGTTCCATTCCTTCATAAAAGAGAATTTAAACCTTATTCCAGCCCTAACGATTATTTGCACGCGTCCGAATGATCTGACTCGCGACGAACTGCGCAGGCTTCGCGTAGCGCTAGATCAGCAAGGCTACTCGGAGAAAACGCTACAGGCGGCATGGCGGGATGCGAAGAATGAAGATATAGCGGCGGATATTATCAGCTTCATTCGTCAGCAAGCGCTCGGCGATCCATTAATTAGCCATGAAGAGCGTATATCCAATGCTATGAAAAAGATATATGATATGAAAGTCTGGTCAAAGGTCCAGAAGGATTGGCTGAAGCGAATCGAGAAGCAGCTGCTGCAGGAATCGGTGCTGGATCCGAACCCGGAGAAAGCATTTGAAGTTGAGCCTTTCAAGAGCAAAGGCGGCTACAAGCAATTGAACAAGATTTTCGACGGCGAAATGGAGACAATTGTAACGACAATTAATAAAGCACTATATACACCACGAAAGAGGGATCTTGCATAAATGGGTAATCAGGATATTGTACAAAAGCTTTGGAATTTGTGTAACGTACTGCGTGATGATGGCATCACGTATCATCAATATGTGACGGAACTGACGTATGTACTGTTCCTCAAGATGATGAAGGAAACCGACAACGAAGGCATTCTGCCGGAGCAATACCGCTGGGATTCGCTGACGGAGCGTCATGGTGTGGCTTTACAGACGCATTATCGCCAGCTACTCCTTGATCTTGGTATTCTAGGTAATGAAACGATCAAACAGATCTATATGAATGCAACTTCTAGTATTAATCAGCCGATGAACCTAGAGAAAATTATTACGTCCATCGATCAGCTCGACTGGTATAGTGCGAAAGAAGAAGGTCTCGGCGACCTGTACGAGGGACTGCTGGAGAAGAACGCCAGCGAGACGAAGTCGGGAGCAGGGCAATATTTTACGCCTCGTCCGCTTATTGATGTCATTACCAAGCTAGTTGATCCAAAGCCGGGTGAGCGTTGTAACGACCCTGCTGCAGGTACGTTTGGCTTTATGATTGCAGCCGATCGCTATGTGCGCAGCAATACAGACGATTATTTCGACCTGGGTGAAAAGGAAGCTGAGTTCCAGAAGCACCAAGCATTCACCGGCGTTGAGCTGGTCAAAGATACGCATCGACTCGCGATGATGAATGCCATGCTTCATGATATTCATAGTGAGATCATACTGGGCGATACGCTGTCTGATGATGGAACCAACCTTAAGAACTTCGACGTCATCCTGACGAATCCGCCATTCGGCACGAAACAGGGCGGCGAGCGACCGACTCGTGACGATCTGACGTTCGCAACAACGAACAAACAGCTGAACTTCCTTCAGCATATTTATCGTGCCCTGAAAGCAAACGGTAAAGCACGTGCCGCAGTTGTACTGCCGGACAACGTACTGTTCGAGAGCGGTGTTGGTACGAAAATCCGTGCCGACTTGATGGACAAGTGTAATTTGCACACTATTTTGCGTCTGCCGACGGGCATTTTCTACGCGCAAGGCGTTAAGACGAATGTCTTATTCTTCACGCGTGAGAAGACGGATAAGGACAGTACAAAGGACGTATGGGTATACGATCTACGGACGAACATGACAAGCTTTGGCAAGCGCAACCCGCTGACTATGGGGCATTTTGACACGTTTGTGGTTGCTTATACGGCGGAAGATCGTACAAAGGTGGAAGATGAGCGCTGGAACGTGTTCACACGTGAGGACATACGTAAGAAGGATGACAGCCTCGATATCGGCTTGATCGCCGACGAGTCTCTGTCTGCTTATGACAACCTGCCTGACCCGATCGACTCGGCGGAAGAAGCTATGGCGAAGCTGGAGGAAGCACTCGCGCTGCTTGGTGAGGTTGTTGCTGAATTGAAAACGATCGAAACTAAGTCGCATAGCTATGAGGAAAGCAAACCAGCACTGGCAAAGGTCGCAGAAGCTTCAGGGGTATACGGCAATGAGTAAGAAAATTGCGAAGTCGCAGGAAGAGCTGTTGCAAGAGGCTTTGGTGCCGATAGAGGAGCAGCCATATGAGGTGCCGGGGAATTGGGCTTGGGTTAAACTTATTGAGATAGTTGAAAAGATGGAATTACGTGATCCAATTAAGCTTCAAGGAGAAGTATTTCACTATGTAGATGTTGAGTCAATCGATAATAAAAACCAAAGGGTAAGAGAGTATAAAGAAACTCTGATTTCTGAGGCTCCTAGCCGTGCAAAACGTGGTATTAATCAGGACGACGTTATTATTTCGCTAGTTAGACCTTATTTAAAAAACATTGCTTTGATTGAAGAAAATAATCAACTCGCAGTGGCTTCTACTGCATTCTATGTGTGCCGTACGAATGGTTCATTCGCACCAAAATTTCTGTACAATTATTTACGTGGTCCGGTAGCTACTGCTTATTTAAATAAGCATACTAAAGGTGATAATTCACCTTCTGTTCGAAATTCAGATTTTGAATTAATTCCAATCCCACTCCCACCACTAAACGAACAAAAACGAATTGCTGACAAAGTCGAACGACTTTTGTATAAACTAGAGCAGGCTAAAGAGTTAGTTGTCCAAACTATGGAGAATATTGATTTGAATAGGAAATCAGTAATTGTTAACGCATATCTTGGTAAATTAACTGAGGAATGGAGAAGAACTAATCAAATAAATGAAAGCGCGTTTGATTTAGTTATGGAAATCCAAAAAAGAAGACAGGATGATTATTTATCGAACGTAGAGTTAACAATAAAAGCAACAAGTTCACCCCGAAAAAACAAATCAGAACCAGATTTCATTCCTTACATTAGTCATGAAGACAGCAGCCTTCCTAAGAATTGGTGTATGACTAGGATTTTAGATTTAACAGAATGTTTAGATAGATTTCGAAAACCAGTTAGTAAATCAGAGCGAGAGAATCGTCCAGGGGATATTCCATACTATGGGGCTAACGGACAAGTCGATACTATTAATGATTACATTTTTAATGATGATATTGTATTGGTTGTAGAAGATGAAACTTTTACAGGGCGAGAAAAGCCATTCAGTTATATTGTTAGAGGAAAATCATGGGTTAATAATCATGCTCATGTTCTTAGACCTCTTGGAGGCATAGATGTTGAGTACCTTAATATATGTTTGAGTTACTATAATTTTATTCCATTAACTTCGGGTTCAACGGGTCGTAGAAAATTAACTCAAGCTGCCTTAAATCAGGCTCCCTTAAGACTAGCTCCTCTTAGTGAACAAAAGATCATTGTAAGTAAAGTGAGAAAAGTTTATGAAGTATTGGACAAAGTAAAACAAAATTGCATAATTACGTTAGAACGTATCGAGTGTATTAAAGAGTCTATTCTAAACAAAGCTTTCAAAGGTGAACTTGGAACATATGATCATGCTGAAGTAAAAGCGATCGATTTATTAATAGAAAATGAAGTAGGATTAAATTATAGAGGACAATAGACATTTAGTGAATGCCCTCATACTGATGTTGCAAGTAAAGCTCACAATTTCTCTGATAGTCGCCGTCTTTGACAACCAAGTACGGGAAGTAACCGTTCACCCGCGAATAGGCGAGCTGATCGCGGACGTTCTCCCATGATTTATCCGTGATTTCCACTCTGGTCTATAATTTAAGGAGCAGGTTATGACCTGCTCCTTAATAAATTGATTATAAAAATTTACGACTGACCTTCTTTCCATCATACATAAACAACAACGATTTATCCTCCACAACCGTCTCCAAGTAAACCGTTTTTCCCCATAGCTGATAAACATAAGGTAACGTCCACTCCACATATTTCAAGTCCAGTTCAACACTCTCGAACTGATGAAATAAGTAAAGCTCTCCATTGTTTAAGTAATCGCCATTCTTAACAACGAGGTATGGGAACCCGCCATTTACACGTGCGTATGCGAGTTGGTCGCGAATGTTCTCCCAAGATTTATCGGTAACTTTCCACTCTGGACCTTTCTTCTCGAAAACATATAAGTCAAGGTCCTTCACCAGATCTTTGGTCAAGTAATTGCGGATAAAGGAGATGTCCGCATCGTTCTCACGGACCTCAAACATCTTTTCTATGCCGCGTCCAGGCACTCGCCCGAACCGTTCTCTTTCTTCTGCGGTAGGGTTATCCCAGCGTTTCTCGATGTTCTCGAATATTTTAAGCCCCAGGTAGTATGGGTTTAACGATTGCCTTGATGGCTGCACGACAGAGGAGTTCAGCGTAGCATATTCAACGGTTTCCTCAGAAGTTAAATCCAGCTCTCGCATAATCCGTTGATGGAAGAAGCTCGCCCAACCTTCATTCATAATTTTCGTCTCGATTTGTGCCCAGAAGTACAGCATCTCATCGCGTAGCATCGTTAAGATATCTCGCTGCCATGGCTCCAGGATGGAGGAATACTCCTCAATAAACCATAGGATATCCTTTTCCGGTTGTGGAGGGAAGGATACGGGCTTTTCTTGATCCTCTTGCGAATCCACTTTCTCCAGTGACCACAGATCGTCATAAGGCGACGAGAGCGGAGTTGTCTTTGCTACCGGTGAACGCTTTTGCATGGAAGAAATATAAACGTCCTTGGACATCCGATAAGGCTTCACGATGGAGGGATCCACATGTTCCTGGATGGTAAGGACGGCATCGATGAATTGTTCAATGGCTAGCGTTCCATGGATCAATTCGTACTCGCGGATGCGTTCCGCCGTTGCGCTCATGCTCTCGACCATGTTACGATTTGTTTTGGAGAAGCGGGCATTGTTCTTGAAGAAGTCGCAGTGAGCGAGAACGTGAGCGACGATCAGCTTGTTTTGGACAAGGGAGTTGCTGTCGAGCAGGAAGGCAAAGCAGGGATTGGAGTTAATGACAAGCTCGTAAATTTTGCTGAGACCGAAATCGTATTGCATCTTCATCTTGTTGAATGTCTTACCAAAGCTCCAATGGCTGAAGCGGGTAGGCATTCCATACGCTCCAAAGGTATAAATAATGTCGGATGGGCAAATTTCGTACCGCATCGGGTAGAAATCAAGTCCAAATCCCGTTGCAATCTCGGTAATTTCATCTATGGCATATTCCAAAGCTTTCATGTCTGTAGATGGCATAATGAATTCCTCCAGTCATTAGTGAATGTAAGAACTGCACACTCAGATTTCGCAGCGATTTATGTTATAACTCAAGTACATGCACCCAGATTTTCACAAGTCCATCGAAAGAGGTTGCAGGTAGGACAAGAGACGAAATTATCAAACAGATTAAACAAAAATGAGTTATAGATAAGGGGTAACAGGTAAATATTCCGAAGGAGGTAGATCCAAGTGTCGAATCCGGATGAAAAGAAGCAACATACGTATCAAGATTGGTTGTCATAGGATGGCGTGTGGGAGTTAATTAACGGAAAGGCATATAACATGTCGCCGACTCCTACAGCCCTTCACCAGTTTGTTGTATGAGAGCTGCATTTCGCTCTGCGAACGCAATTGCAGAATAGGAGCTGCTATGTGTTTGTCGCTCCGTTCGACGTGTTTTTCAGTGAGAGCGATCAATATGATACGCCTGATCATGTGACGCAGCCGGACCGGTAGTGTGTTCCAAGAATCAAATCTCCAAGAATGGCTGTCAAGGCGCTCCAACGATGATTATAGGGGTACTGTCGCCTTCTACGACGCTGAAAGACTTCAATGAGAAGTTCAACCTTTATCAGAAATATGGCGTCCAGGAATATTGGATCATCGATCCCGGCAATCGCTCGGTTCATGTATATGCGCTGCAGGATGGCGTGTATCAGGTGCGCGACTTATATACGGAGCAAGATAGCGTGCGGTCGAACGTGTTTAAGGATTTTCAGATATCGCTGAGCAAGCTGTTTAACTTGGAAGCCTAATACGATAAAGCCGATTCCCACGGGAATCGGTTTTTTCTGCTCCAAAACTTAAGCACCTTGGAGATACGAAGCCCAGCCTTCGTTCATGATCTTTGTTTCCATCTGTGGCCAGAAGTAGAGCATTTCATCATGGAGCATCGTCATAATGTCACGTTGCCAATCCTCCAAAACAGTGGAATATTGCTGAATGAACCAGACCATATCTTTTTCTGGCTCTGGGGGGAAAGCACGATTTCCAGAGGGTGCTTCCTGCGGACCGGTAGTGCTTTTATCTAGATTCCATAATTCGTCATAAGGATTGGATGATTTCGAGCCACCTGGAGGGGCATCTTTGAGCTCCTTCATCTTAGCTTCCAGCAGGTGAGTTTTGCCCAGCTTGCGTGGTTGGATCAGACTGGGGTCTATATGCTCCTGGATAGCCAGCACTGAATCGATGAAGCTCTCCACAGCATCAGTTCCGTAGGTTACAGAATAACCGGCAATCCGATCTGCTGTAGCTGACATACTCTCGACCATATCTCGGTTGGACATGGAGAAACGCATATTATTTTTGAAAAAATCACAGTGCGCTAGCACGTGGGCAACAATCAGCTTATTCTGAATCAGTGAATTTCCATCCAGCAGGAAGGCATAACAAGGGTTGGAGTTAATAACGAGCTCGTATATTTTGCTCAGTCCGAAATCGTATTGGGATTTCATTTTATGAAAGGTTTTTCCAAAACTCCAGTGTCCAAATCGTGTAGGCATTCCATAAGCGCCGAATGTATAAATGATATCTGCGGGGCATATTTCATAACGCATGGGATAAAAATCTAAACCGAAGCCAGTGGCTATTTCCGTAATCTCGGCAATTGCCCGCTCTAGCGCATTAATTTCTTCGCTTGGCATGAATCTTTCTCTCCCTCCAGCTTGGGCTTATGCTGCAACCTATTCTGACAAGGCTGCAAAGGTTCCGCGACAACGTCCGGGACTGTTCCATTTATATATATGGGAGAGTAGATGAGTGTATGACGTTCTGAATTTCTGAGCAAAGATAATGTGATTTTGTATACATTATTGGAAGGAAGCACTAGCTTTTTTGTATGCGAATTCTATCAACGGTATCCTTCTCGGTGAATTCGGACTCAGATGACGTTATTTGCAAATTTCCAGCCTTTTGAACAGGGTTTCGGACCCCACAGACGCTATCCCACAGAAAGAGGCTCATATGTGGTGTCTTTCTTGCCAATAGCGGCTATGGGGTCCGTTAGCATACCAAAAGTGGAATAATACTGCGATTAGTGTCATCTGTGTCCGATAGGCGCCCAATAGGTGCCCAATAGATGCTCCATATGTGTTCGAGAAACAGTTCCATAGATGCCCGATAGAAGCTCCATAAGTGTTCGAAAAGTATTCCATAAGTGTTCGAAAAATACCCCACAAACGTCCAATTAGTGCTTCACAAATTCCCGATAGCTTACCAAACAAGCATAGGCGGTCGAGAGAACGTAACCTTCCCCAGAGTTCATAAACCCTCAGTACACAAACCCTCAATACACAAACCTCCGTTGCGCCCAATAGCTGAATAAGAAGATTGAAGCCTCGGTCAGTAGCTTGGCGGCGACAAGCGGAATAATCAGCTTTTCATTATAGAAATAGAGTAGCCCATAGTTGAACAACAACACGAGGATCACTAGCGCAAAATATTTGGGAAGCGACGCCTGAATCTTGGAGCGTTTGCTGCCCGTGAAGACATATTTTCGATTCATAGAATAGTTGAAGACAGAACTGCACAATCTCGCGGCCGCGACGGACAGGAATAGGTTATGGCTGAGACTCTGGAACAGGAATAAGAGTGTGAAGTCGAGCAGGGCAGACAGCAGCGAAGAAGTGCTGAACATTAGTATCGGCAGGTATATCCGGAAGGAGTCCATCAGAGGCCGGAAATGGGATGATTTATTATCGTCCAGATAGACGGTATCGATGTACTCTTCCGTAATGGTGTACCCCTCTTTATGGGCGGTCAGCAGCATGTTCATTTCATATTCAAACCGTTCACCGGGAATCTGGCATAGCCAATCAAGCATTGATAGAGGGTAGCCCCGCAGGCCAGTCTGTGTATCATAAATCTTAGTGCCTGTAGTTAAGGAAAACACCGTCCGGGTTACCGAGTTGCCGAAGCGGCTGCGCAGAGGAATGGTTCCGGTGAACCGGCGGCTGCCGAGTACGATTCCCGGGGTAGTCTGGTTCCGCAGAGATTCAACGATTCGGTTAATATCATAAGGCAGATGTTGGCCGTCGCTATCCGCGCAGACTACATAATCCGGCAGACCAGCCTCCTGAATATACTTGAACCCTGTCTTCAGAGCACGTCCTTTTCCGAGGTTGACTTCATGGGTTAGGACAGTGCAGCCGAATGCTTCTGCCATATCGAAGATTCCACGGTAGTGCGGGCCGCTGCCGTCATCCACAAGAACAATAGGTTCAAGCTGGAAATTATGCAGCTGTAAAATCAAATCGAGCAGTCGTTCATCTGGCTCATAGGCTGGGATCAGTATAGTCATGATGTTGCACCCTCCTTGATATAAAGAATGTCGCTGACGCCCCGCTCCTTGTTTTTGCCCTGCGGATTATTTACGACCCGTCCCATGAAGTACATAGTGGATGAACCACCGCCGTCCAGATTGTAGGCTTCTGTGGCGCCAAGGTCGGACATTACATCGGCTAGCTCAGTAAGGGTCATCCCACGGCTGTACCCTTCATTGCGCCCGTCAACTACGACAAACACATAATGGTTTGGTGCGATCATACCAACTGCGGTGCGGGGATTCGCATTCTGGATGGAATGGTTGCCGAAGTTGGTATCGATTTTGACATTGCTGAAATCACTGGCAATCTCCCCGTCCTGAATCAGAATCGGACCAAAGGAAAGGGTATCGGTGGCCCCTTGCGCCAGCAGTTCAGAGGAAGAAATCTCTTCCTCGTTATAGGTTTGCATTGTCCCATCATCGAACAGCGCCATTGCATCCCGCACAGGATCATCACGATACACCGTGCCGTTACGGATAATCACTCCGTCATTGCGGAAGCCATAGTAATCCCCGTTGATGGCAAATATCGCATTGTTGGCGGAAGCAATGTCCGAGGTATCTTCAGTGATGTTTGTTCCAAAGCTGTTGTCGGCAAAGGCAGTGCGCAGGCTGTTCGCTTCCTTGAGGACGACATCAGCGACAAAATAGGTGATCTGGTCTGAACCGGACCCTGTCTGCACTTGATCGAGCTGGATCTGAATATCATCGCTGGAGTAATTCCAGTCATCAGAGGTTGCATTAACTTCGGCAGCTGTAACGGCTGTAGCTCCTGAGCTGCTAGTTGTAGCTGCATCATCCGCAACCACGACTTCGACATGTTCGATTAAGTAACGATCTGCCAGACTATATATCACTGTGCCGAGAAGCAGGAGGACAATGATCATCACGATCAGCAGTTTTCGTTTGAAGCTCCAGGCTTGTTTACTGCTCTTGTTCAACATTGAAGCATCACCTCTTTTTGTAAGTTGTTAAGGCCATCATACCTGGGCTACCTTTAACGAAACTGAAATAAAAACTGAAATAGTAAGCGCTCCGGGAAATTGGTATAATTTAACGAAGAGGTTTTCGACTACGGGGAGGTTTGGACATGCCACAGCGTGTGCTGCTGATTGAGGACGACGAAGCAATCAGTGAAATGGTCAGGTCTTATTTGGTAAAAGAAGGTTATGAGATTGAAGCTGTATTTGACGGTGAAGTAGCGGAGAGAACATTTCGGACCGGGGGTCCATTTGATCTTGTGCTGTTAGACCTTATGCTGCCGAAGCGAAGCGGGACTGACATTCTTCAGACTATCCGTGCGGGGAGTCTGGTTCCAGTGTTGATCATGTCCGCCAAAGACAGTGATGTAGATAAAGCGCTTGGGTTAGGCTTTGGGGCAGATGATTATATTACGAAGCCCTTTTCTATGATTGAGCTAGCGGCTAGGGTGAAGGCAGCGATCCGTCGTGCAGGTTATGCATCTCCCAGTATCCAAGTGGAAGATCAAGCTCCGGTGAAGCAAATGATCTCCATTGGTCGATTGACTGTAGATTTAGATAACTTCTCTGCGTTGAAGAATGGGGAAGAAGTAAAGCTAACGTCGAAGGAATTTCATATTCTTAAGCTGTTTGTGACACATCCGGGCCGAGTATTTACCAAAGCGCAGATTTATGCGAGCGTATGGGAGGATGATTATTTCGGGGATGAGAACGTCATTAATGTACATATGAGAAGATTGCGTGAAAAAATAGAAGACGACCCCTCCCATCCCGAATACATTAAGACGTTATGGGGCATCGGGTATAAGCTGGGAGAACAGCTATAATGATTGCGGTGCTAGGTATTGTCATTGTGCTCTTACTGGCCGTCATTGTGTGGCAATATCAGAATTCGCGTAAAGCTTCTAATGATTTGCGATATATGCATGACAAGTTAAGCAGCATTATGGAAGAAGGCTCACATGAAAGATTGCTGCTGTTCAGCGGTAATTTGGAGCTGCAAAACGTGCTGATTGACCTGAACCGGCTGCTGGATATCAATCATAAAGGAAGCATTGAGCGTGTGAGGCTGGAGAAATCCATGCGTAATATGCTGTCTAATATTTCTCATGATCTTAAGACTCCGCTAACGGTTGTGCTTGGTTATATTGAGACCATTCAGCAGGATGAGCATTTGCCGGCTGAGGAACGGGAACGGATGATGAAGATGATTCATCAAAAAGCCAATGAAGTGATCCAGCTGATGAACAAGTTTTTTGATTTGTCCAAGCTGGAATCAGGAGATCGGGAAGTTGCTCTTTCACGAGTTGAGGCAGGTGAAGTATGCAGACGCAACATCCTTTCTTTCTATGATATCCTCAGTGCTAAGGGCAGTGAGGTGGAGATTGAGATTCCGGATGGGGCTGTTTACTTCATGGGAAATGAAGAGGCTCTTGATCGAATATTGTCCAATCTGTTGTCGAACGCAATTTCTTATGGCGACGCGGGGGGCGTATTAGGATTAAAGCTCTATAGTGATGAGAACAAAGTATACATAGAGGTGTGGGACCGGGGAAAGGGCATTAGTGAAGTACACCAAGATAAAGTATTTGAGCGTCTGTATACGCTGGAGGATTCAAGAAACCGGGCTTATCAAGGCAGCGGTCTAGGTCTGACGATCACAAAAAGATTAACGGAGCAAATGAATGGAACGATTACACTGGTTAGTCAGCCGTATGTGAGAACGGTGTTTACCCTTACTTTTCGCAGATTACGCTTCTAAGGAATAGAATTGTGCGCAGCTTAAGATTTTCGTAAGAAACGAGTAATAAAAAAGAAAATTCTGCTGTGTACAATAAGAACTAAGGAAGACGAGACGAAAACAAAGGGGAGCGCGGAATTGACTACAATACTTCGGACAAGAAATTTAACGAAAACCTATCAAGGTAAAGAAGTCGTAAGCAATGTGAATATGAATATTAAGCAAGGTGAAATTTACGGGTTTCTTGGACCTAATGGTGCTGGCAAAACTACCGTGATGAAAATGGTCACGAACCTCGTTAAACCTACGAGTGGAGAAATTGAATTTTTTAATGAAAAAATGACTGAACATTCTTACGAAATGCTGAAGCGGATGGGCTGCATCATTGAATATCCCGTGTTTTATGATAAATTGACAGCCAAGGAAAATCTGATTTTGCACGGAGAGTACATGGGCTATTATGATCCGCAAGCGATTGGTGAAGCGCTGGAGCTCGTAAAGCTCACAGGTGTCGATAAAAAGCCGGTGAAGCAATTTTCACTTGGGATGAAGCAACGACTGGGTATTGCCAGAGCCTTCATGACGAAACCTGAGCTGCTCATTTTGGATGAGCCGATTAACGGGTTAGATCCTGTGGGAATCAAGGAGATGCGTGAAGTGTTCCGGATGCTTAGCCGTGAATATGGAATGACGTTACTTGTATCTAGTCATATTCTGGGGGAAATAGAGCAGATTGCTGATACGATCGGTGTGATCCGGCAGGGTGCTCTGGTAGAAGAAGTGGCGATGGATTCCATTCGTGGCCAAAATACTGAATATATCGAAGTGGTTACGAACGAGATTAATAAAGCAGTGTATGTGTTGGAGCATAAGCTTGGGCTTAATAATTTCAAAGTGCTGGACCATATTACAGTAAGAATATATGACGATGGAATCTCACAGCGTGATCTGAATAAGGCGTTAGTGCTAGCAGATGTGGAAATTGAGAGTATCAGCAAAAAACAACATACGCTGGAAGATCATTTTCTGCAATTGATTGGGGGTGAAAGCATTGCTTAAATTAATATCTTTGGAGATTCGGAAGAATAAGCTAAAAACGCTTCTTACAGGTGCTGCAATCGTTAATCTTGCGATTCTTGCTTTTATGATTATGGTTTTATTCGTTGATCAAAATGAGAGCGAACCGTCGTTTGCTTCTTATGCAGAGTTGTTTGAGGGTGTGTTCGTTTTTGTAAAGGCTGCTTATATTATTTTCGCTTCGGTTATTATTAGCAAGCTGGTGATTGATGAGTATAAGAACAACACCATTACTCTTCTCTTCATGTATCCTATCTCACGTAAAAAGCTAATGACTGCGAAAATATTGATAGTGTTCGCCTTCACATTTGTTGCCATTATCGTGGCAGACATTGTAGTCGGCGCTATCCTAATAGGATTCAATTCCTTTGCAGGGCTAATTCCGGGTGAACTGACCCTTCATGTAATCACATCAGAGCTGATTAAGTTAGGCGCAAACGCATTTTATGCCGCGGGTATCGCTCTAATTCCATTGTACTTTGGGATGAAGAAGAAATCAGTCCCGGCCACCATCGTCTCAGCTGTGTTAGTTACCTCCCTAATTTCTGGGGGATTTGATCAAGCGCGTTTAGGTAATTTAGCGGCGGTGTCGATCTCACTTGGTTTGCTAGGAGCAGCCATTGCCTATATGGCCATTCGCAACATTGAACATAAAGATATCGCCTAATAGATTCGGAATTCCCCCCTTTTATAACCCTTTTATAACCCTTTTGTAACGATGAAAAAGCATCGTGATTGGGGTTATAAAGGGGGGATTTGACGTTTATCTACGACTGATTTCCGTAATTTTGATATAATAGATATGAAATATATTTTAAATTTTAGATGAACATTGCCCGTTTAGGGGTAATGATAATGGATGAGAGAGCCTGAGGGGATGTGAACTGTGGATAAAGACTGGACGTCCATTCTGAGACGGTTGCTTTCGGAAGAGAGCGCTTATAAATCGTTATATGACCATCATCCTGATTTGATATTCGTTCTGGATAGACAAGGTCGCTGCGTAGGAACCAACCTAACGTTCCATCTAGGCTCCGGCGCAGAAGCGCAGTTTCAAAATACAAGTCCGATATCAGCAAAGAGAAAAAAACTTGGCAATATTGCTAGTTTTGAGGCTGCTCTGCAGGGGAACTCCTCAAGCTTTGAGCTACAAGATTTAGAGAATCCCAAAAAAGGCTCGAATTGCGTAGGCGTTAAACTTTTACCGATCAGAACGGAAGAAGGGATCGCCGGGGTATTCGCGATTACCAAAGTAGCTAACGGAAGCGCTCTTTTACATGCGGAATTGTTACAAGACTGGTTGGATGAATTGGCAGACACCTTGGACACTGAAATACCTGCCAAGGGAGAAGCGGAGGTAAGCTCCAAAGATACCTCAATAGTAGCTGTGAAGGATCAACAATCGAGTCTCATTCTGAATTCTGTCTCTGCGGGAATCTTTGTGCTCGATACAACGGGGCGAACTCTTTTTATTAACCGTGAGGCAGCAGATATGCTAGGCTATCAACCTACAGAATTGATGGGTCTGAAGCTTATGGATTATATCCATCATATCCAAGGTGACGGTTCGCGCTATTCGACGCCTGATTGCCAGATTAGTCTTACGATAGAGGATGGAATCATCCGTAAAAAAGATGATGAGATCTTCTGGCGTAAGGATGGCACCAGTTTTTTTGTTAATTACCGGGTGGCACCTCTTATTGATGAAGGGCTGATCGCAGGTGCGGTTATTGCCTTCAGTGATATTACGAATGAGCGAGAAATCATTCGTGCCAAAGAATCAGCAGAGCAGGCAGCGCAAGCCAAATCTGATTTCTTAATGATGATGAGCCATGAAATTCGGACGCCGATGAACGGGATGATCGGAATGGCTGATCTATTGTTGGATACTGAGCTTGGAGAAGAGCAGCGAGGTTATGCCGAGATTTTACGCAGCAGTAGTTATACGTTATTGCAGATCTTGAATGACATTCTTGATTTCAGCAAAATGGAAGCAGGTAAAATGTCACTGCAATCCGAGAAGTTTGATCTCCGCGAAATGATCTCAGACGTCATTGATTTATTTGCACCGAAAGCGGAAGAGAAGAAGCTGGCATTACGGTGGTGGATGGATACTAGCGTTCCAACCATAATCATTGCTGATCCGATCCGCTTGCGGCAGATTGTCGTGAATCTGGTAGGCAATGCGCTGAAATTCACTGAACGTGGGAGCGTGACCCTATCGGTGAAGAACATTCCACTATCTGATGAACAAGAATTTTTGTTGGAATTTTCAGTGCGGGATACAGGTGTAGGAATTGCCGGTAACAAACTCAATCTGTTGTTTCAATCTTTCTCACAGCTGCATCCGTCCATAAACCGTAAATATGGAGGCACAGGTTTGGGACTGGCGATTTGCAAGCAGCTCGTTGAGCTGATGGGTGGGACGATCTTTGTAGAAAGTGAAGAGAATCAAGGTTCTACGTTTCGTTTTATGCTGCCTTGCAGAGCAGAAGATATAGAGCTGGAAGTAACTTCAAACTAGGGGGGGTTACACACAAATCTCCGGTCCATTTGCTTAAGAAGCAATGGCCGGAGATTTGTGTGTTATTAGTCCTGAAGCATATACATGAGACCTACAGTATGCGGCCCACAATGGCTGCCAATTACACAACCAGCATGGAGAATTGCTATTTCATTAACTTGAGTTTTCTCTCGTAGTGCTGACTCCAGATAGAGTGCATCTTCTTCCGCCAAGGTATGGACAACGATGAGCAACTCTTTATCCATTCGATCGATGTGAACCAAAGCGTTCTGGAGCATTTGTTCCACAGCTTTTTCCTTTTTGCCACGGATTTTGCTAGTAGGTATGATGCTTCCATCTACCAGTCTAAGAACAGGACGGATTTTGAGTAGACTACCGATGAAGTTCTGCATGCCTGAACAGCGTCCACCCATATATAAGTAATCTAGCGTATCCACAACGAATTCAGTTTCCACAAGGTTGCGGCTGTGCTCCAGCATGGCTGCAATCTCCACCGCAGTGTGGCCTTTTTTAGCAGCTCTGACAGCCTTCATAACAAGGAGGGCAATGCCTCCGCACAAGGTTTGCGAATCTATGACCTGTACGCGTCCCTCAGGAAATTCCCCGGCAGCCAAAAGTGCATTCTGATATGTAGAGGATAGTGAGGAGGAGAGACTGATATATACAATATCTTGTCCGCTACTAATCACGGGTTGAAATGCAGCAATGAAATCTGCTGGCGAAGGTGCTGCCGTTTTCGGCAATACTCCACTAGCGGCTACACGGCGATACACTTCCTCGGGTGTAATATCTTCACCATCTTTGTAGGTACCTTCTTCAAATACTACATAAAGAGGAACGATGCCGATGTCATAAGTATCCTTCCAGTTTTGAGGTAAATCGGAAGTGCTGTCTGAAAATATTTTTACAGTAGACATGAAATTCTCCTTCACCGATAATTCGGATGACAATAATCAATAATCATTATAGAACTATATAATCTATTTATTATACCAAGACTATGCCAATTCTCAAAATGAAATAGTAGGCAATCACAAGAAAAAAGACTATCGAGGTTTCGATAGTCTTTCTAGTTCTATTCTTTTTTCGTAACAGGGATCCATATCTCACAGCGATAGTCCTCTGCGTCTGGTCTCCCCGGAAGATATAGCTCAAACTCAGGCCCGCCTGTATGCTCGTAGCCTGTGGAAGGGAACCACTCTTGGAAAATGCGTGCCCATACCTGCTGGATAGCATCAGGCATCGGCCCTACTGAGGTGAACACAGCCCAACTTGCAGCTGGGATTGTTGTAGAAGCAAAGCCCTGTGCATCAGTCTCTGGAGTAGCTTCGACAGCGATCCAATAGGAGAAGGTTTCTTTATCATGGTTCATGTCAGAGCAGATGCCTAATAAATCCTTATCTCCACCGAGCTCAATCAGCTTATCCGACGTACCATTTTCATTAGCTTCTATCCACAACTGAGGGATGCGGCGCAGATTCTCCCCATCTTTCGTTGTCATTTCCTCTACTAGTCCGATAACATTAAAGGCGTCTCTTTTCTCAATTCTGTAGTCCATTTCTTTATCTCCCTTCAGTGATAGATGGAAGGAGAGTCTAGGGAAAGCCTTGAGCTGTACCCCTGACTCCCGCGCAGCAGAAGGAGTAATTCCATGTGCCTTGCGGAATGCTTTGGCAAACGACTCGGGCGAGTCATATCCGTATTTCAGTGCAACATCCAGCACTTTAACTTTAGAAATAGCAAGCTCCTGTGCAGCCAGAGTTAATCTGCGCTTACGGATATAGTCTTTAATAGATACTCCGGTAAGCATATTGAACATGCGCTGGAAATGAAAGGGGGAGGAGTAAGCAACCTTGGCGATTTCTTCAATCGTCACAGATTCCTCCATCTTGCTCTCCATATAATCTAAAGCTTCTTTCATGCGGATAAGCCATTCCAAGTCCGTCATCTCCCTTTAAGTTCATACTATCAGGCTGCATTTGCAAAATCCTGTTATTCCGTGCTCTCTAATGACAGGTAGCAGGCAGAAGGATAATCTCATAAAAAATCATCCTAAATAGTATAACTCAGGAAGATAGACAAAGTTAGTCTTTCAATCGATACACTCTTGCTTCATAAGGTCGTAATAATTCCCGTGTGGGTGCATCATCAGGGTAATTTCCAATTATAAGTTCCGTAGCCTTACTTAGCTCTGCGGAAAGATCAACAGTCTGTGGAACCTCATTGAAATTGAGCAGCACCAGCCACTTCTCGTCATCCAGAGTACGCGTATAGGCATATATGTCCTCATGCTCTGGCAAAAGTAGCTTGTATTCGCCATAAGCCATGATCGGATTTTTTTTGCGCAAAGCAAGCAGCCTTTGGTAATAATAAAAGATAGAATCCGAATCAGCCAGCGCCTGCTCCACGTTAATTTCCTTGTAGTTCGGATTAACTTTGAGCCACGGCTCCCCTTCAGTAAAGCCGGCATTCGCAGAATCATCCCATTGCATCGGAGTGCGCGCATTATCACGGCCTTTGATATGAATAGCGTTTAGAACGCTGTTAGGATCAGCGCCGCCTTCGGTAACCTTTTCGCGATACATATTGAGGATTTCTATGTCTTTATAATGTTCAATGGCTGTGAACTTTACATTGGTCATCCCGATTTCTTCGCCTTGATAAATATAGGGCGTCCCTTTCAGCGTGTGCAGTAAGGTAGCGAGCATTTTGGCAGAGATCACGCGATACTTACCATCATCCCCGAATCTTGAGACCATACGTGGCTGGTCATGATTGTTAAGATAAAGACTATTCCAACCCTTATCCGCCAGACCCACTTGCCATTTATGAAGAATATCGCGCAGCTTCGACAACGTCCACGGGGCTACGTCCCATTTGCCGTCAGGACCCGAGTCCACATCCATATGCTCGAACTGGAACACCATTTGCAGCTCTTTGCGTTCCTCGTCCGTGTAAAGAATAGCATCTTCAACTGTAGCGCCAGGAGTTTCGCCGACAGTCATAATGTTATAGTTGGATAACACTTTGTCATTCATTTCATGTAAAAACTCATGAACACGTGGTCCATTCATATAATATTCGCCACCCCAGGCAAGTTCCCCGGGAGCGAGGCCGTCTCTATGGGAGGAAGGGAGACCTTCCACTTTGGAAATCATATTGATTACATCCATTCGTAGACCATCCACACCCTTGTCGAGCCAGAAGGTGATCATCTTGTATAACTCCTCACGCAGCTGCGGATTCTCCCAGTTGAGATCCGGTTGCTTGCGCGAAAACAGATGCAGATAGTATTCACCAGTAGTTTCATCCAGTTCCCAAGCCGGGCCGCTGAATACAGAACTCCAATTGTTGGGGCGCTCACCATCTGGTCCACCCGGACGCCAAATGTAGTAATCACGATATGGATTATCTTTTGAAGAACGGGATTCTACGAACCAAGGATGCTCATCTGAGGAATGATTGATTACAAGGTCCATCATCAGTTTTATGCCACGGGCGTGCAATCCAGTCAGTAATTCTTCCCAATCCTGCAATGTGCCGAACTCATCCATAATATCTTGATAATCGCTGATGTCATAACCGTTATCGTCATTTGGCGATTTATAGACAGGTGACAGCCAAACTACGTCGACACCTAGCTTTTGCAAATAATCCAGACGTGAAATGATTCCTTGCAGATCTCCAATCCCGTCACCATTGCTATCTTGAAAGCTGCGGGGATAGATTTGGTAGACAACGGCTTCTTTCCAAAAGGTTCTGTTCATTCATAATCACTCCTTTTATAAGTTAGCTTCCTAAAAAATAAAGAGACCCCAAAAGCTTTAAGCTTCAAGGGTCTCTTGGGTGTAAGTTTTATACTGTGACGGAATTGCTATCAGCAGTGATGCTGCTTAGTCCGTTTACGGTATATTCTTTGTCGTAGATAGTAATAGAAGCAGGGATATCAGTTTCATTCGTAACAGTAACTTGTGCATCCGTAACGCTTACTTTCAGACGGGAGCCGCGGAACATAATTTTAAAAGAGTAAGCAGTCCAGTGACCTGGGTTAGATGGGCTCAGTGTCAGTCTGCCGTCATGTACGCGGAGTCCGCCGAAACCATGTACGATCGACATCCAAGTACCAGCCATGCTAGTGCTGTGCAACCCGTCTTCTGTATCATTGTTATAGTTATCAAGATCCAGTCTTGAAGTACGCAAGTACATTTCATAGGCCTTATCCTTATATCCCAGCTCACTGGCTAGAATGGAGTGGATACAAGGGGAAAGGGAGGACTCATGAACAGTGATCGGTTCATAAAAGTCGAAGTTGCGTTTTTTTGTATCCAGATCGTAACGGTCACCCAGGAAATATAATCCCTGCAGAACGTCTGCTTGTTTAATGAAGCAAGAACGCAGGATACGGTCCCATGACCATTTTTGGTTAAGTGGCAGATGCTCACGTTCCAGATCTTTGACTTGAATGATCTCTTTGTCCAGGAAGCCATCTTGTTGTAAGAAGATACCCAGCTCTCCATCCGCAGGATAATACATCTTAGCAATGATGTCTTTCCATTTTGTAGTTTCGCTCTCTTGCAGCCCTAGTTTGTCAACTAGCTCTGCATAACGAGCAGGCTCATTCTCTTGCAAGTATGCCAGTGCTTCCATGGTGTATTCCATAGTCCACGAAGCCATACGGTTTGTATACCAGTTATTATTAACGTTATTCTCGTATTCATTCGGGCCCGTTACGCCGAGCATTACGTATTTGTCTTTACGTGATGCGTAGTGAACACGTTCTTCCCAGAAGCGGGAGATTTCCACGAGAACCTCTAGGCCATATTGTCCCAGATAAGCTTTGTCTCCGGTGTAGTTCACATAGTTGTAAATGGCGTAGGCAATGGCACCGTTCCGGTGAATTTCTTCAAATGTAATTTCCCACTCGTTGTGGCATTCTTCACCGTTCATGGTAACCATTGGGTACAGCGCACCTTTTTTGAATCCAAGCTTACGGGCATTTTCTTTAGCTTTCTCTAAGTGCTTGTAACGGTAGATCAACAAATTGCGGGCAATGGAGGAGTCCGCCGTACTGAGATAGAAGGGAACGCAATACGCCTCTGTATCCCAGTAGGTGCTGCCGCCGTATTTTTCACCGGTAAAGCCTTTAGGCCCAATGTTCAGGCGGTCATCTTCACCATTATAGGTTTGATTGAGTTGGAAAATATTAAAGCGAATCGCTTGCTGAGCCGAAACGTCACCTTCAATAATGATGTCGCTTTCTTTCCATTTTTCTCTCCAAGCTTCAATTTGTTCAGTCAAAAGGGTTACGAACCCAGCTTCCTTAGCAGCTTGCAGAGCAGTTTGGGCGGCGTCGACCAATTGTCCCAGACCGTGATTCCGAGAAGTAACATTGGCTACATATTTATAAATGACGATTTGATTGCCCGCTTGTGCGGTTACGTCCAGTTTGCTGGCTACATATTTCTCTTGTTCGATGACTTCTGCTTCGGCAGTTACCTTTTCACCATTGACAAGGATATCAAGAGCCATAGCAGAGGTGACATGGAAGTCGAGTTTCTTAGTCTTTAGGGTGAGATGTCCATGATCAGGTCCCGCTTGTTTCTCAACTTCATTCCAGAATTTCTCGTCATAGTTGGAATCCTTGTTCTTCACATCACCATCAAGATAAGGAGTAATCGTAATCTTGCCTGAGAAATTGACAGGAATGATGGAATAGCGAATCGCGCCGATTTCTTGACGAGTCATGCTTACGAACCGGATACTTTCTACTTTAACTTCCTTACCATCTTCGAGTGTTGCAGTGAAGCTACGGGAGAGCGTACCTTCTTTCATATTAAGTACACGGCGGAATTCGGAAACGGTGCACTTTGCCAGATCAAGGGGGGTACCCTCGATATCAATGTTAATACCGATCCAGTTCGTGCTGTTAAGTACTTTGGCAAAATATTCAGGATAGCCGTTTTTCCACCAGCCAACACGTGTTTTGTCAGGGTAGTAGACGCCAGCCATGTAGCTGCCTTGCAGGCTGTTACCGCTATATTGCTCTTCGAAATTGGCCCGGCCACCCATAAATCCGTTACCAAGACTAAATACGCTTTCAGAAATTTCTTGCGTCTGTGGATCAAAGGATTCCTCAATAATGGACCATTCATCAATTGTTAAATATTGTTTCACGATAACCGCTCCTTTAAATATGTTAGGGGGATATATAAAATGAACAAATCCCTTGTTAAACTTCCGGTGATATATAAGTGACTGCGCGGAATCTTTGGACTTTCGATCACATTTTGCGGATGAAATCTGATTATAAAGGCGAACGTTATGCTTCTATAGTTCCAAAATTCCTCTCCGTCACTTCATCACCAGAAGGCTAACGATTAATTATTAGTTCATTTAATCTTTGGTTGGAATGTCCACAACAACTCAAATCAGTACTATTTGAGTTAATTATGTTCAATAAACTTATGCAAAAGATTCTTTGAGCAGGGACACACTCATATGAGCAAGCGATGGGACAACAATATTCGCTGCACTCAGGGTTTCCGGCGAACCAATGCCAACACTGAACATACCGGCCCGGGTAGCGGCCTCAATTCCCGCTTCTGCATCTTCGAAGACTACACAATGTTCAGGTGCGGCATCCAGTGCTTTGGCTCCTAATAGGAACACTTCCGGATCTGGTTTAGCAGCACTAGTGTGTGTGCCGTCGATGATTGCATCAAAGTAAGGGGTTAATCCGGTATTATTCAAGATCGTCATAGCGTTTTTGCTGGCAGAACCGAGAGCAACTTTGATGCCATTCGCACGGCACTCTTTTAGGAAATCAAGCGCACCTGGCAGAATCTCAGAACTGTCCATTTTCGCAATATATTCGACATAACGATTATTTTTCTGTTCCGCAAGCTTAGCTTTCTCTTCTTCGTCAATCGTTAGTCCGCCGATTTCCAGCAAAATATTTAGTGAAGCCGTTCTGCTGACTCCCTTAAGGCGTTCGTTATCTTGTTCTGTGAATAGAAACCCCAGTCCATCTGCAAGCTCTTTCCAAGCAATATAATGGTATTTTGCTGTATCGACGATTACTCCGTCCAAGTCGAACAAGCAGGCTTTAATTTCCGACATTGTAGTACCTCCTAAAAGTTTTGACAGCGTCGTGATCCAGCGGATGCCGTATTAGAATCTTATTAAACCGTTTAAACTTTGATTAAGATGTGTAAGTTTATCCTAACCTAAGATCCTAGAAATCACCCATAAAGAACTGGATCAATAAGTATTGTATGATTTAGCGCAAACGTTTGTACAGATTTTCAAAAAATAAATGAAGCGGTTAAACGCTTCACTTATTCATTCGGTTTTATGCTTTGCCAGAGAGTGCATGGATGACTCTCTCACGATCAGACGATGGGGAATAACAAATCGGTTGGTATGACCTGAACCGTTATCCGGACTCTTGATATTTTGGATAAGTACTTGTGATGCGGTGTAGCCAAGATGATAAATTCCTATATCAATACTGCTGATCGGAGGACTAGATAATTCAGATAATGGAATATTGTTAAAGCTTACAATGGCGAGATCGTCTGGAACCTTGTATTTCAGTTCATTCAACCCGCGCAAAATTCCGAACGATACCATGTCATCCACCGCTACCAGCGCAGTGGGGCGATTCGGCAAATTCATGAAAAAGGACATCGCTCTATAGCCGCTATCCTGTAGAAATTCACCTTCTACAATCCATTCATCCCGCATTTCTAAACCGCTATTCTGCAATGCTTTACGATATCCGGCGAGACGGTCACGAGAAACGATTAGATTAGGTGGTCCACTTACGAAGCCAATACGTTTATGCCCCATGGAAATGAGGTGGTTCGTAGCATCGTACGCTGCCATCACATTATCATTATCGACTGATAAAATATTCTCATATTTATCACTTCGGCCAACAAGCACGAATGGATAATCGTTGCTCTCTAGAAAATCAATAACGGCATCATCCGTACGAGAGTAAAGCAGAATAACGCCGTCAACACGGCGACCCTTCAGAAGTCGTGAAACGGCTTCCAGTTCTTCTTTCTCGTTCGCTCCGGAGCTTATTAACACATCGTAACCGGAACGGCTGGCTTGTGTAACGATCCCGCGAATTAATTCCATAAAAAATAGATTAGAGAACAGCTCTTCAGCAGGTTTAGGAAGACTGAAGCAGATGCTGTTAGTAGTTTTCGACACCAAGCTCTTAGCCATCATGTTAGGGGTATAGCCCATATCCTCCATAATAGCTTTAACTTTGCGGGAAGTTTCCAGGCTGATTCTGGGATGGTTGGACAATACCCGGGATACCGTGGAGGGAGATACTCCCGCTTTCTTGGCCACATCCTTAATGGTAACTGTCATTGAAACCTCCTTATGGAACCGTTTGCTTTACACAGTAATATTAATCTAAGAGTTCTAAATTGTAAATAGATAAAGTCATTCAAAAGGGGGAAATTGCTACTTTTGGAAGGAACACAAGAAATTTCAATGTAATATTGTTGCTTTTCACCAAAAAAGTATGAATGATTCGGGAATTTTGATCTTAATATGTATAAATGCGGTCTGGATTTTGCGAAAAGAGTATTCGCTGAATGCAAACGTATGGCTTAAATGATGCAAGAACTTAGCTGAAAGGAAGGGAAGAACAAGTTTCGTTTTTATTGCGGCTTTAAATTGAGCTTTTATTTTAGAAAATACTGGTTGACAATACCGCAAATTCGGCATTAGTATGTAAATCAAAATACAGCAAGCGTTTTCATTGGGCGTTTTTAGGTTGAACCAGTTGCACTAACGAATGGGTTTTATGGACTAGTGTTTGTGCATAGCTTTTTGCAAACGATTGCACTAATTTCGACATGATGTATCAAGCTTTTACTTTGATAAAAGGATGGTGACAGCGTTGAATTGGCTTGACGAGCCATACATATAGACCTTCTCCAACTTTAGAAGGAATAGCATGATTTATAATCTCATAAATTGGTGGGGTTTGTGAAATCATGTATCCGCTTGCAAAAAGGGAATTCATAATTATGGGAGGTTTTGCAAAAATGAAAATAACTTTATGGGGGAAGAGGGCATTTGCGATCTTTATGATTATTGCTCTCGTGTTCTCTGGTCTTGGACTACATCCTGTTAATGTTACAGCAGCAACGACGAAGGTTGTATTGGTTGGGGATCTGCAGTCTAAATTTACATCGACAGGTGCGGAAACGCCGGGTAAGGATTGGGATGAGACATCAGTAGTTACCCAAATGACCTATTCAGATAATGGCCTATATTCTTTTACAGGCACTCTGCCGGCAGGAGAATATAACTACAAGGTTACTCTTAATGATTTATGGGACGAGAACTATGGATTCACAAGTTACACCAATCCTCAGGGAACAAATGATGGGGAGAATATCCATATCAAGCTGGAAACAGAGACTGCCGTAACCTTTTATTATAATGACTTAACTCATAAAATAGCTGATTCCACGTATTACACACCGATTGCTTCCGCTAAACTACCAAGATTGACAGGAAACCTGCCGGCAGAAGCACTTACCGTATTATCTGATCCTGATTTTGATGATGTTTACAGTACGGTGGCTACCCTTCCTAAGGGAGATTACACCTACCAAGTTTCTGTTCCAGGAGACGGTGAAGCCGGGGATCAATTGTATCCCGAAACTGCTAATAATCTGAGTCTTCCTTCAGATCTTCTGGTTACCTTTAAATTTAATCCACTGGATGGCAGTGTGACAGCAGAATATAAAATTCCTTCTGAACCTGTTGAGGTTACTCCTGTTCCGGCTGGACACATCCGTATTCACTACAATCGGACAGCTGGTGACTATGAAAATCAGGGATTATGGACATGGGATGATGCTCAATCCCCTTCCGCAAATTGGCCTACAGGTGCAACTCCATTTCCTGAAGGGCAAATCGATTCTTATGGTGCTTATGTTGACGTGCCAGTGAAGGATGGAGCTAAGAAAATTTCGTTCCTTGTGGTAAACCGAGTCACTCAGGCCAAGGATGAAGGGGATAAACTCTTTGCCATTAACACGCCTGAGGCGAATGAAATTTGGATCAAGCAGGGTTCAAATGATGTAACACCGTATGAACCAGTTACACTTGCTCCTAATACAGTGCGAATTCACTATACCAGAGCTGATACAAATCATGATCAATATGGACTGTGGCTGTGGGATGACGTCGTAGCCCCATCCGAAAATTGGCCGTCTGGAGCTACTCCTTTTGTAGCAGATCAAACAGATCGTTATGGTGCATATGTTGATGTTCCGCTTATTGAGAATGCGAAGAAAATCGGCTTTATTGTGATGAAACCTTCGAACGGTGATAAGGACGGTGACAATAAAACCTTTAGCCTGCTGGATCGATACAATCAGCTATGGGTTAAAGAAGGAGACAACAATGTTTATGTTTCTCCGTTTGGTGAGACACCTATTGGCTTAGTATCCGCAGAGGTGCTGTCGACGAGCAAAATCCTTCTCGGCTTCACACTGACTGACGGTTTGGATCCAGCAGCCTTAAAGACAGCAATTACAGTTAAGGATAAAGAGGGTGCTGCAATCCCGATTACTGCTGTAACCCTTACAAGTAAAACTTCAATCGAAGTGGATACAGAAGCATTTGATCTGGAAAAAGTTCCGCTTAGCGTTACCTATTCAGGTAAAACGGTCTCAGCCGCAAGTGGCTGGAGAATGCTTGATGAAATGTACAACTATACAGGAGACGATCTTGGAGCTACGTATAATGCTGACAAAACAGCCACATTGAAATTATGGGCACCTAAAGCAAGCTCGGTCGTTGTAAATCTTTACGATAAGAATGACTCTAACGTGCAAGTGGGCAGAGTTGCTTTAACGCTCGGCGAGCACGGGGTTTGGTCAGTCCAGCTGAAGCCAGCTGATTTGACAGGCACTACCACAAATGATGTAAGAGGATACTTTTATCAATACGAAGTAACGAATGACGGTGTAACCCATAAGGTTCTTGATCCTTATGCTAAATCAATGGCGGTATTTACTGTGGATACCACAGGTGCTGCTGGTGCTGGCGGGGATACAGTGGGCAAAGCGGCTATTGTTAATTTAAGCCAGACGAACCCAGATACCTTTGGGTATGCTGATATAAAAGGCTACGAAAAACGTGAGGACGCCATCATCTACGAAGTCCACGTGAGAGATTTTACATCGGATGTATCGATCGAGGATAGTCTGAGTGGGGAAAGATGGGGTTCTTATAGCGCTTTTGAAAAGAAACTTGATTATATTAAATCTCTTGGTGTAACGCATGTTCAGTTGCTTCCTGTGATGGCTTGGTATTACGGGGATGAGACGAAGATGGGGACTAGAGAGCCGGATTATTCCGCAAAAAACAATGAATACAACTGGGGTTATGATCCTCACAGCTATTTTTCACCGGACGGGGCCTATTCACAGAACCCTGCCGATCCAGAAGAGCGGATTAAAGAATTAAAAGGTTTGATTGATGCCGTGCATGAAGCTGGAATGGGTGTCATTCTGGACGTAGTGTATACTCATATGGCTAAAAAAGAATTTTTAAACGACATCGTACCTAATTACTATGCCTTCCAAGATGCAAACGGTAACTTTATCGGGGGGTTCGGCAACAATTTAGCCACCAACCATAAAATGGCTGAGAAGCTGATGGTTGATTCGGTAAAATACTGGTTTGAAGAGTACAAGATTGATGGAATGCGCTGGGATATGATGGGCGATGCGACAGCTGATGCTGTTCAGCATGCTTATGATGCCGCAGCAGCAGTGAATCCGAAGGCACTCTTTATTGGTGAAGGCTGGAGAACATTCGGCGGCGCCGCGGCTGATCCTTCTCTCGCTGGGCAAGGTGCAGATCAGGATTGGATGGACAAAACGGATAGTGTCGGTGTTTTCTCAGATGAATTCCGTAATGAATTGAAGTCTGGTTATGGTTCCGAAGGTCAGCCTAGATTTATTACAGGTGGAGCACGTCCGATCGCTACAATCCTAGACAATATCAAAGCTCAACCTTCGAATACACCAGCAGATGATCCGGGTGATATCGTCCCATATATCGAAGCTCATGATAATCTGACACTTCATGATGTCATAGTACAATCGATCAAGAAGGATCCGGATATTGCTGAGAATGAGCTTGAAATTCAGCAGCGGATCAGATTAGGAAATATGCTCGTATTAACTTCTCAAGGTACAGCCTTTATCCATGCCGGTCAGGAATATGGGCGGACTAAGCAGTGGAAGGGCACAACGGATCCTGAGGATAAATTCACAGAGATGTTCGACAACAACAACCAATCGTTTGGCTATTTCATTCATGATTCTTACGATTCATCGGATGCAGTTAACATGTTTGATTGGACCAAAGCAACAGATGAATCTAAGTTCCCAGTACAGAACACGACAAGAAAATATACGTCGGGTCTGATGGAGCTGAGAAAATCAACGGATGCCTTCCGATTGGGCGATAAGGATTTGGTTGACTCTAACATTAACCTGATCCCTGCTCCAGAAATGAAGGATAACGATCTTGTCATCGGCTATTCCAACAAAGCAACAGATGGCACTGGCATCTATTATGTCTTCATGAATGGTGACAGCACAACTAGAAAACTGACCTTATCTGAGGATTTGACGGGCGGTCAGGTGCTTGTGGACAACGATGAAGCTGGTGTTACAGCGATACCGGCTGCACAGCAGTCAGGTTTTATTTTGACAGCAAATTCAATTACACTAGAGCCTTTGACGGCCGTGATTATTCAAAAGGAAGCTGCACCAGTTACGCTGAACTCTTTGGAAACAGATAGTGCAAGCTACACGCTGGCAGCTGGAAATACGCATCAAACCGCTGTTTTTGCGAAATATGATGACAATAGCAGAAGTAATGTTACTAAGAAGGCTACTTACCTCTCCAATAAACCTGAAGTAGCTACAGTAACTGATAAAGGTCTAGTCAAAGCGGTTGGGCTAGGAACGGCAACCCTTACTATTTCTTATGAAGGTATTTCTACAACCGTCACTGTTAATGTTACTGACAAACGATATGTTCAATTCACTTATACCCGTAGCGATAAGGACTATAAGGATTGGAATATCTGGGTTTGGAACACTGGAGCTAAAAATGACCAGATTGATTTCACAACCTTTAAGAATGGCACAGCGAGCGTTCTGATTGAGGTTGCGGAGAATGCAACAAGCGTTGGATTTGTCCTGCGCAAAGGTACGGATTGGAACACGGGGAAACTAGACTACCCAGACGATCGTGTTATTCCGTTGACCCCTGGTGAACCGTTCACTAAGGTGTATGTAACCAGTATGGTTAAAGAGCTTGATATCAAACCAAGTATTAGCGGCCCTATTTTAAAAGATGGAACGATTACTTTCAGATACCGCGACGACGCTTTGTTCCGTAATGGAAATATGGACGCAATAACAGCTGCTAAAGTAAAAGTGAACGGCACTTCGTATCCAATGATCTATGATCCGGCTAACGAGTGGTTCACTTACACACTGGCTGATTTAAAAGAAGGTATGTATAAATATACTTTCTTGATTACAAAAGACGGCGTCACTACCGAAATTACAGATCCAAAGAATACGGTGAATGATGAATCTGTTATTGATTATCATCAACCTGTCGTTAAGATTGCGACATCCGTAAGTCCAGAGGCAGTCACATCCAATCAGAATGCTGTTGTAACCATCCACGCTTCCTCTTCGGAAGAAGTAACTTACTCTGAAGCATATATGGATTTAACTAATCTTGGGGGCCCTAGCAAAGTTAAGCTGGATACGGAACTCTTGAAACAAACGGTTGCTGTGGAAGACACGGTGTCAGCGGGCATCAAGGATATTCCGATTACGCTCGTAGACCAATACGGCAATGCACATAAGGAAAAGGCTACACTTGAGGTAAAAGCAAGAACCTATACAGGGGATAAGCTGGATTTTGATTGGGATGAGGCTCGAATTTATTTCGCGCTTACAGACCGATTTAAAGACGGTGACCCAACGAATAATGAGAATGTGAATAAAAATCATCTGGAAGCTTATCATGGTGGAGATTTCCGGGGGATGATCGACAATCTCGATTATTTGCAAGAGCTAGGAATTAACACGTTATGGATCACGCCAATCGTAGATAATATTGATTTTAACAAAGGCGTTGACTTTGGCAGCGAACAATATGGATACCATGGGTATTGGGCAAAAGATTTCACCAAGCTCGACGAGCATCTTGGCGATATGGCCACCTTCAAGGAGCTGATCGAAAAGGCGCATGACAAAGGGATCAAGATCATGGTTGACGTTGTACTCAATCATACGGGTTACGGTCTGAAAGCTGAGGATACCTATCCGACAATTACAGCTGAGGATAAAGCACGTTTCGAAGGGATGCTGCGCACGGATGGTGTATCCGCAGATACAGATCCAATTAAGGGTGAACTTGCCTTCCTGCCAGATTTCAAAACGGAAGATCCAGCCGTTCGTGAAAAAATTATCGCTTGGCAAACAGGCTGGTTAGACAACGCACGTACGGAACGTGGAGACACGATTGATTATTTCCGTGTGGATACGGTCAAACACGTGGACGATACGACTTGGAAAGCCTTTAAAAATGCACTGACAGCGATGGATCCAAACTTCAAAATGACCGGCGAATACTTCGGTGGAACCATTGATAACAATGGTGGAATGCTCGAAACTAGCCAGATGGATGGGCTGCTTGATTTTGGATTTAAAGATGCAGCCAGAGATTTTGCAAATGGTAAGGTAAACAGTGTGGATGCTTATCTGCAGGAACGTGAATTGAAGATCGACAATACGAAGATGATGGCTCAATTCCTGAGCAGTCATGATGAGAATGGTTTCTTGTCTGATTATGTGGGAGGCGATAAAGGCAAGCTGAAGATTGCTGCAGCTCTGCAAATTACCGCCAAAGGACAGCCAGTAATATACTACGGAGAAGAACTGGGTAATTCAGGCAGCAATGCTGGAAATATGTCTGAAGGTCAATTCAGTGAGAACCGTAAGGATATGCCTTGGGATCAATTGACGGCAGAGAAGCCACTACATGACCATTATCAAAAGCTGTTGAATATCCGTGCGAAGTACTCCAAAGTGTATTCCAAAGGTGCGCGCACGAAGCTCGCAGGTTCAGATGATTCAGGTTATTTGGCTTTCAACAAATCTTATGAAGATGAGAACGTAGTGACGGTAATCAATACTAAAACTAGTGAGAGTTCTGTAACGATTCCAGTACCGTTTGCTGCTAATTCATCGGTAACCGATGAATACAGCGGTAAAACATACATGGTTTCCGAGGATCAAAAGGTAAATATTGATCTGCCAGGTAGAGATGATGGAGGTACGGTTATTTTGGCTGAGGTATCGGATGTTATACCGACACCAACACCGACACCAACGTCGACACCAACACCAACGCCGACACCAACACCAACACCAACACCAACGTCGACACCAACACCAACGCCGACACCAACACCAACACCAACGCCGACACCAACACCAACACCGACACCAACACCAACGCCAACACCAACGTCGACGCCAACATCGACGCCAACATCGGCACCAGAAGTAACACCGTCGCCTGAGGTGACACCAACGCCAGAAGCCACAGCGGCACCAACCTCTGGAGTTGTTGTTAACCCTAGCCCTACACCGCCAGCGGATACTCAGGTTGTGAATGAGGATAGCTTGAAGAATGGTAAAGAAGGCAAGGTGCAAATTGATGTTGCTGCCGGTAAGACAGCGGTACGCTTACCTTTACAAGCTGCACAAATACTAGGAACTAATGATCTTGTATTTAAAATGGGAGATCTGTTAGTTACTATCCCTAGCCAGCTTTTAAGTACAATGCCAAGTTTAGCTTCAGGTATTGATGGGGTAGGTGCCCAAATCTTGCTTGAACTGAAGCCACTGGCGCAGTCTGCTGCGAAAGCCATAGTAGACGGTTTAAACAATGATAGTGCTCATGCTAGCTCTCTTTCCGATGTATTTGAATTCAGACTTAGCGTGCTGATGAAAGACGGTACTCGGATTGTAATTAAGCAGTTCGATGAGCCGATTACGATCTCATTTAAGATTAAAGGGCAATTCAACAAAGACTTAATCGGAATCTATTATTTAAGTGATAATGGCGGGTTAGAGTACGTGGGAGGACAGCTGAATGGAGAGGTGATCACGGCACAAGTCACACACTTCAGTAAGTATGCTGTGCTTGAAATCGATAAGTCGTTCAAAGATGTTCCTGCAACCTATTGGGCATTTAAGGCGATTCAATCACTTGCCGCCAAACAAATTGTGTCAGGGGTTACTACCTCTGAGTTTGATCCGAAAAGTAATGTTAGCCGTGCGGAATTTACAGCACTACTAGTACGTGCACTTGGCTTAAAAGCGGAAGGGCAGGTCCTGTTTACTGACATCAGGTCAGATGCATGGTATGCCTCATATGTAGCCACAGCTGCTAAGCTGGGTATTGTTAGTGGACGGAGTAATAATATTTTTGCGCCGAATGCATCAATTACCCGTGAGGAAATGGCTGTTATGGCGATCCGCGCACTTGAAGTGAAGTCTGGTAAGAAGCTTGAACCTGTAGCAGCCTCTACGGCATTTACTGACGCTTCAAGTATTAGCAAGTGGGCGGAAGCTTATGTGAAGACTGCAGCAGACTTAGGACTCCTGCAAGGCCGAGAGAACAATCGATTCGCTCCAAAAGCATGGATGACCCGCGCAGAAAGCGCACAGGTTATTTATACGCTGCTGAGCAAGTAGGCTAAACTAAGGTGTGCTGAACTCTGGCACCCTTTAGTTAGAGCAGCGGTTAGCATTTTAGTATTCTCCAAAAGAAAACAGGGTATCCCGAAGCGATTATCGCTTGCGAGATACCCTGTTTTGTTATGCTATATGGCTGAGCAGTGGGAAGAAAAGAAGTCTTTTAGATGATTGCCTTTAGGATTGCGAATCCATAGGCTGGCATCTTCACGTTCAGCTTGCTGCGTTCTGTGCGCAGTGTTTCGCCTGTAAACAAGTTCTCCCAATCCCGCTCGTCTACGTCAATACGGAAGGTCTGAGCGGTCTCTTCACTGTTGATTAGTACGACAATTGTCTGCAGATCCAGCCGGCGCTCATAGGCTAGCTTGCTGCCTTGTTGTCCTGCCTCAAGGAAGGTAAATGTACCTGTGCGGAGAGCAGGGTGATCGTTGCGTATTTGAATAAGCTGACGATAGAACTCGAAGAGCTCACGATCCTGCTTTTCAGGGTTCCACTCCATGCATTTGCGGCAACCAGGGTCACCTTCACCGTCCATGCCGATCTCGTCACCGTAATAGATGCAGGGAGTGCCCATAAAGGTGAATTGGAACAGTGCTGCTAATCGCATCTTGTTTTTGTCTCCAGCAGCCAGCGTAAGCAGTCGTGGAGTATCGTGGCTGTCCAGCAGATTAAAAGCAACTTCACTTGCCTGCAGCGGATAGCGCGATAACTGTTTGCCAATGGAATTAGCGAATTCTTCAGCATCAAGAGTGCCATGCACAAAGAAGTCAAGGACAGCGTCAGTGAAAGGATAGTTCATAACGGCATCAAATTTATCGCCTTCTAGCCAAGGTGCAGATTCATGCCAGATTTCTCCCAATATGTAAGCCTCAGGATTAGCACGTTTAACCACCTTGCGGAATTCCCGCCAGAAATCATGATCCACTTCATTGGCAACGTCCAGACGCCAGCCATCGATCCCAACTTCTTTGATCCAGTATTCTGCGACTTTCAGTAAGTATTGTTTAACTTCAGGATGTTCTGTGTTTAGCTTTGGCATTAGCGGTTCAAAAGCAAAGGTGTCATAAGTAGGGACACCGTTTTCAATTTGAAGTGGAAACTTGCGAATATGGAACCAATCTTTAAAGGCGGAAGCCTCTCCTTTTTCTTGAACATCCACAAAAGGGGCAAAGGTTCTGCCAGAATGATTGAATACGGCATCTAGCAGGACACGAATCCCACGTTTATGGCAGCTATCGACGAGCTTTTTTAAAGTCTCAATATCTCCAAAATGCGGATCGACTTTCATATAGTCTTCTGTATCGTATTTGTGATTAGTAGTTGCATCAAAGATAGGTGTGAAATAAATAGCAGTGATCCCAAGCTCGTTAAGATGATCTAAATGATCAATAACCCCTTGCAGGTCGCCGCCAAAAAAATTGGTTGGTGTTGGTTCGGAGCCCCATGGCTGAACATTTTCCGGATCAAGGCTCGGGTCACCATTTGCAAAGCGTTCTGGGAAGATCTGATAAAAAACAGCGTCCTTTACCCAGGCAGGCGGAGCAAATACATCAACGCGGTTAATGAAGGGGAATTCGAACAGCTTGTTTGGGTTTTCCGGCCGCACCGTTTGAAAGTCACTTTCGGTCATCCAAATTCGTTCGTTATCTTTTTGAAGTAAGAAGCCGTATTTCAAGCGGCGGTAGAGAGGTACTGAAGCACATTCCCAATAGTCAAACATAGCATCGGAGGTGAAGAGGGTCATGGGAATTAGCTCTTTTGTGGTATCCCAAGCATATTTATCTCCAGCAAAGGCGAACACTTCGGTTAAATCCCCTTTTTTAGCGCGTAGACGCAGGTGAATCGTACTTTCATTATAGGCATAAGACCAATTTAACCGCGGACGATGATACACTGCTTCCAGTAACATGATAAATCCTCCTAAAGTTTTGTTAGCGTTACTTCCTCGAACACTTCGGCAAAACCACATCGAAAGCATAGGCTAAGTTTTGTTAGCGTTACTTCCTCGAACACTTCGGCAAAACCACATCGAAAGCATAGGCTAAGTTTTGTTAGCGCTACTTCCTCGGACACTTCGGCAAAACCGCATCGAAAGCATAAACTATTCCCGGACGATACTCCACAGAGCGCGTGGAATGTAGAATGTCGCTATTGTTATTGGTTGCACAGTTTTTTATGCAACATGCACTAAATCAGTAGCAGAGTAGCACATAACAAAGAGGCACAGCCACCGCGAAATAGCTTGCCCGAGGTTGTACCTTTGATAAGTAACATTGCCTTTTAATTGTATAGAACAGGAGGCAGACAAGAGATGTTGTGCTTCATGCTGGACAGCCTCTTAACGTTTTGGATTATAGCATGGAATAAAAGGGCTTTCAATACTCTTGTTCAAACCATTGCACTAAATTTCACTAAAGTAAACGAGCATTGTGAACGTTAATTTATGAGAAATCTCTTGAAATAGAGAAAATGTGGCATATTAGGGGCAAATAAAATAGATATTCCAATATTAAACACATGAATTATCGACTAATTAAAAGATATCATGTGAAAAATGGAGATATATGCCTATAATGTATATCAATTAATGGAAAATGACCCAATACAGTATATGCAAACGTTTTTAAAAACAATCGTTACTGTTGTATGATGTACTCATGAATGAAGCGCTTTCGTACCTGTGAAATGCAGATACAGAAGGAGCAAGCTAAAAGAAGAACTTTTTTTTTAGCCTTTCTGAAATCGTTTGCGCAGATTGCAGCACTACTATTTTCCATCTTACGTTTTTAAAAATTGGGAGGGGTTAAAGTAATGAAATTGAAAAAAATGATGGTTATCACCGCAGCTTTCTCAATGGCTCTGTCCGTTACAGCATGCGGTTCGAACAACAACAGTACGAATAACGGGGGCAACAACGCAGCAAAAGCTACTAACAACGCTACTACAGAGACTGCAGCGCCAGAGAGCACAGATGCAGCAGTAACAGATGAAATCGTACCTGAAGATGGCGCAACTCTAGTGGTATGGGAAAGTAAAGAAGAAAGACCTTTTGCAGATGAGATTGCTAAACAGTTCACAGCAAAATATAACGTTCCAGTCAAGGTTGAAGAATTGGCACCCCCGGATCAAGTAACTAAGCTTACTCAAGATGGTCCTTCAGGATTAGCGGCAGACGTTATTCTTATCCCTCACGATAACTTAGGTAAAGCGGCAAGCGCGAGCTTGGTTCTTCCTAACGATGTCTTCGGTGAAGAAACAAAAGCTAACAATACTGAAGCTTCGATTATCGGATCTTCGTACGAAGGCGAATTGTATGGTTACCCAAGAGCAGCAGAAACTTATGCATTGTTCTACAATAAATCGCTTGTTAAAGAAGCACCTAAATCATTCGATGATGTTCTTGCATTCAGCAAAACATTCACGGATAAATCGAAAAATAGATATGGAATTATGTGGGAAGTAGGAAACGTGTACTTCAACTACATGTTTATCGCATCCGATGGCGGATACCTCTTCGGTAAGGATGGTACGGATAAAGATGATATCGGTCTTGCTAACGATGGCGCAATTGCAGGACTTAAAGAATTTGTGAAATTGAAGGAAGCATTGCCAATTAAGAGTGGTGATATCAACAGTGATATCAAACGCAGCTTGTTCAACTCTGGTGATGTAGCTATGGATATCACAGGTCCATGGGAGCTTGGAGGATACAAAGAAGCTCTTGGTGACAACCTTGGTATTGCTCCAATCCCTACAGTGAATGGCAAAACAGCAATTACATTCTCTGGTATTAAAATTTTCGCAGTTAACTCGTTTACTCAATATCCGAATGCTGCTAAATTGTATGCGAATTTTGCTTCAAGCAAAGACGCTCAGCTGTTACTGAACAAAACGATTGGTTCGGTTCCTACAAACAACGAGGCGCTTCTTGATCCACAGATCTCTAGCGATCCTTATGTGTCCGTTTTTGCAGAACAAGCTAAGAACTCCCAACCGATGCCTTCTATCCCTGAAATGGGTAACGTATGGAGTCCAGTAAATGCTGCCCTTCCAGAAATTTGGGATAAAAATGGGGATCCAAAAGCAGCAATGGACAAAGCTGTACAACAAATCAAAGATTTGAATAACAGTGCATCTCAATAAGGATCATAATTCACTGTCTTAACAGCATACAGTGAATCAAGCTGCCCGCCGCATGTTTAGCGGCTGGCAGCTTCTTATTTTCACTCGGAGAGGAGAACGGAAGCGAAATGCAACGACATCGCACGAGGGCCGCAATACTGTCGACGATTTTTATGGGATTGGGACAAATATATAACCGCCAATTCGTTAAAGGAATATTATATTTAGCCGTAGAAGCTGTAGCCGTTTTTTATTTTATTGAGAATCTTGCCAACTCCTTATGGGGCATTGTAACACTAGGAGAGAATCCGAGTCGTCTGGTTAAAGTGAAGGGGATCGCCAAGATGGTTACCGGTGATCACTCGATTTATATTATGATCCAAAGCTTGATCACCATCCTTATTCTTATTCTATTGATTATCGCGTGGTATTTGAATATCAGAGATGCTTACAAGATTGGAGAAAAACGTGATAACGGTCTTCAGGCAAACACTTTTAAACAAAGTGTTCGTTATATCCTGGATTACAAGTTTGCTCAAGCGTTTCTAGTCTTGCCGGGTATCGGTGTTCTATTCTTTACTATTATGCCTATTATCTTCATGATCCTGTTGGCCTTTACGAACTATTCCGCACCTGATCATCTTCCACCCGCCAAATTGGTGGACTGGGTTGGATTTCAGACCTTTCGTAATTTATTGGTCCTTAAGACATGGAGCCACACTTTTTATGGTGTATTAACATGGACAATTATATGGGCAGTTCTTTCAACCATTACTACATACTTCGGAGGACTGTTGGTCGCTTTGCTGGTGAGTCAGAAGGGCATTCGCTTCAAAGGAATGTGGAGAGTAATTCTGATTGTGCCTTACGCGGTGCCACAGTTAATCTCGCTTCTGCTCATGCGCAACTTATTTAACGGTCAATTCGGGCCTATCAATCAATACATGGGGTATTTTGGATTGGATGGATTACCGTGGCTGACTGACCCATTCTGGGCTAAGGTTACCGTAATTATCGTTAATATGTGGGTAGGTATTCCTGTTTCTATGCTGCTTATCATGGGCGTTCTGACTACTATCCCACGGGATATGTATGAAGCTGCTGAGGTGGATGGAGCATCGGGTTATCAGAAGTTCCGTATCGTAACGTTGCCGATGGTATTATTCTCCACAGCACCAACCTTGATTACGCAGTTTGCAGGTAACATCAACAACTTTAACGCAATCTTCCTATTAACTGGGGGTAGTCCGGTAAATGGTGACTATCAATATGCCGGTTCTACGGACTTGCTAGTAACCTGGTTATACAAATTAACGCTTGATCAGAATAAAAACAACATGGCTTCGGCAATAGGGATTATTATCTTTATCATTGTCGCTTCATTCTCCCTGTACAATTACCGCCGGACGAAGTCATTTAAAGAGGAGGATATGATCCAATGAGCAGAAAAGTCGCGAACATTATTCGCTTAGCAGGTAGTTATATTATCTTGATTGCTTTGTCGATAGCTGCACTCTATCCTGCCCTTTGGATTCTCTTAGCTTCCTTCCGACCTGGTAAATCATTGTACAGCAAAACGTTTATTCCCGAGCAATTCACTTTATCACATTACAGAGAATTGTTCACATCACCCAGCTATATGTTTGGGACTTGGTATGCCAATACCTTGAAAATAGCTGTGTTCTCGATGCTTATCGGGGTAGTTCTTACTTTGTTAACCAGTTATGCCGTATCCAGATTCCGGTTTAAAGCGCGTAAAACAGCGTTATCCACCGTATTGATTCTTGGTATGTTCCCTGGTTTTATGAGTATGATCGCTATTTATATGCTGCTTAAAGAGTTTAATTTGCTGGATACACATATTGCGTTAATTATCGTTTATGCGGCGGGGGCACCGCTGGGTGGGACCTTTATCGCTAAAGGGTTCCTGGATACGATTCCTCGTTCTTTGGATGAGGCGGCTCGAATAGATGGGGCGAGTAATTTCGGGATATTTATGCGGATCATCTTACCCTTGTCACGTCCTATGATCACTTACATGGCGCTGACTCAGTTTGTTGGTCCTTGGGTGGATTTCATTTTCGCCAGACTTATTTTGCGGACGAAGGAGAACTGGACGGTCGCAGTCGGAATGTGGGATATGGTTAACACGAACCAAAACACGAACTTTACCTTGTTCTCTGCGGGTGCGGTTTTGATCTCCATTCCAATTATGATTTTGTTTGTATTCTTGCAACGTCTGCTAGTAGATGGCTTGACAGCAGGAGCTAGTAAGGGGTAAACCCATTCGCTCGCTTCATGCTAATAAATGATCAGGGTACAGCCTTTATACAGAAATGGAGGGCTGTACCCTTATTTCGTCACGGGGAGTGAACTTAATGAAAAAGTCCTGGACTCTATATTTTAAATCTGTTGGAGTTAAACTGTTCGTTATTTTATTTAGTTCTATAGTTCTCTTATCCTCCGTGCTAGGATTGACTTCCTATTTTGCCGCTAAAAATATCATTACGAATGAGGTTGCTGCAGCCTCCACACAATCTGTAGTTCAGGCAGCGGACAAGCTGGATTTTGTGCTGGCAGAGTATGAGGCACTATCAAGGCAGTTTGCACTCGACTCTGTGTTAAAGGGTGATTTAGAAAAAATAAATAGTGGCGAGCTTACAACTGTGGACAAAGCCGGTGCTGAAGATCGGATTCGCAGAAAGCTGGACTTGGTAAAAGGGTCTGATGAGCGGATGTATGGCGTCAGGCTGGTATCCAAGAGCTTGGTAGACTCAGAATCTTATAAGTCTGCTGGCATAAGTGGGATTCGTAGTGATGAAGGCATTTCCGCAAGATTAGAGCAAATTGCCGCAGCTAAAGGAGAGCCAGTCTGGTTTCCCGTTCGTGAGAAAGGCTTTTTTGATGCTTATACTGAGCCATCCTTAACTATGGGGAGATTGCTACGTAATCTTTTACATCCCGAAGCGGAGTATTACATGCTAATCGAAGTGAAAGGGAAGGCCATGACTGAAATGCTGTCTAACCTTCAGATTGGGATGACCGGTGAAATTCGTATCTTGAGTGCGGATGGCAGCATTGTGTATGGTGCGGATCATGCCAAGCTGGGTCAATCCTCTTACATAAAAGTTTCAGAAGAACAAGGGAAAGAGCAAAATCATTCATTTACAGCGGAGGATGAGAACGGAAGTTCTCAGCTTGTTGTATACCAGCCCCTGGCGACTGCCAAGTGGATGCTTATGGGGTATGCTCCTGTCAGTGATTTTACTAAGTCTGCGGACAAGCTTTTATATATCACATTTTCTGTGGTGCTGGCGGCAGCCTTAATAGCACTGCTAATTGGTTATATTCTTGTTCGATTGGTAGGGCGCCCGCTGGGTAAGCTGGCAATCTTGATGGAGGAAGGAGAGCGTGGGAACCTACAGGTACGAACCAATTTCAAGGGCAAAGATGAGATTGGCCGCTTGGGTCAAAGCTTCAACAAAATGATGGAGCAGATCTCCTTACTTGCAAGGCAGAGCGGGAATTCGGCAGATGAGGTCCTCCTTACTTCGGAACAATTAGTACAAGCATCAAGTACAATCTCCCTCCATGCCAGAGAGGTTGCGACCGCTACCGGTGAGATTGCAGCGGGGTCAGCCAGCCTCGCTGTTGAAGCCGAACGCAGTTATCACAATGTTGAGATTATCGGCAACAAAATGAGTGAAGTGACGGAAATAAATACAGTGATGGACCATTCAGCAGAACGGGTCATTGAGGTTAGCAATCAAGGTACAGAGCTGATGAAGCTGCTGGTAGAGCAGAGTGAGTCTACGGTAGAGGTGATCAATCGAATTCAAGATAATTCTACTAAGCTCAGAGAAAGCACTCATTTAATTCGCAGTATACTCAGCCCTATGATTGCTGTGAATAAGCAGACCAATATTTTGGCACTAAATGCTACCATAGAAGCAGTTAGAGCAGGTGCGGCAGGTAGAGGGTTCATAGTGATTGCTGATGAAATCAGGCAGCTCGCTAACCAGTCGAATGAATCGATTCAATCGGTCTCCAAGATCACGGAAGAGATTGGTCTACATATCGAGAACACCGTTAAGGATATCAATGAAGCCGCTCCTAAGTTCCGTGAACAAATCTCTTCTGTAAGAGAGTCGTCAACGATATTCGCGAGTGTCAAAGAGGAAATGGAACATTTCATGAAACATATTAGTGAATCTTCTGCTTCTGTCCTCGAACTGATTGAGTTCCAGCGTCAACTCGGTGAATCCATGGCCAGCGTAAGCTCCATCGTCCAGCAAACCACTGCTTCGACGGAGGAGGTAGCTTCTATGTCATCTCAGCAATTCACGGTTAGTGAGGAATTGGTTGCCCTATCGGAAAAGCTGGAGGGCTTGGCAGCCGATCTTAAGCACTCTTTGGTTTCTTTTCAAGTATGACAATATTATTCTAATAGAGACGGGCAATTTTCCAATATAATGGAGAGTTGCTCGTTTTTGTTGATTTGATTGCTATCGGACGTTATCTTGTCTTCGAAGTGGCTAAAGAGATACACTTGTATTAAGTAATAAATGAAGAAAGTAGTGATCCATTGACGAACTTAAATCTGAGCCCCAGCGGGAGTCTTTTTCAGCAGGTTTTAATCGAGGGAGATTATAGTCCTCATTTTTTTGCTTACTATTATAAACAGTGGAATAACTACAATATGTCTTACCATCAGCATAATTCAACGGAAATCATGTATTTGATCTCAGGAAGTTGTATCGTAGATGTCCGTCCAAGCTCAGGAGGAGAAGAGAGAGTTCGGCTGAAGCGGGGAGAATTGATCATCCTAGACGCGAATGTTCCGCATAGGCTGATTGTTGAAGAGGGGGCACCTTGTCGGATGCTAAATGTGGAATTTGGCTTCATGGAATATAGAGGGGTTGCACCCTCTGTCGGCAAGCTAGCCCGTGAAGAAACGGCGCTCGCAGAAATGCTGCAGCTTCCTTTTTCCAGTTTAGTAATGCCTGATCCGGAGGAAATCTATCATGTTCTAAAGGGACTTGTGTTAGAGCTTGATCAGAGCGGCGGGAAGGGGGGAAGTATGGTTGATTTATTATTTTGTGAGCTTCTGTTGCGATTATCCAGACTTCGGCAAGAGCAGCTTCATACCAGCCAACAGCCCTCGCAGCTTTATGTGCGCCGGAGCATCGAATTTCTGCATCAGAACTATGACCAGAACATTCAGGTTAAGGACATCGCTGCCGCAGTAAATCTGCATCCCGGATATTTGCATCGAATTTTTAAGAGCCATACGGGTCGGACACTCAGCGATTACTTGAATATGCTGCGAATGGAGAAGGCGAAGATGCTGCTTGGGCAGAGCGACATCCCGATTGCTGAAATTGCAGATTACGTAGGAATTAGCAGCAGGCAATATTTTCACCTTCTTTTTAAAAAATACGCCGATTGCACGCCTGTAGAATTCCGCAATTCCATTGAGCGTCACGCCTGGAGTTATGAAGAGCATGATTTTTAGTAGATAGGTTAGGATTTTTGACACCTTCTTTCAAAAGAGGTCATGATATTGGTTACGCTTTCCTCAGGTCCCTTGCTACAATGGACAGGAACAACCAATTCATTACCGGAGGATGATAACCATGTCATTTAAAGTGTCTTTTATAGGGGCAGGCAGCATTGGATTTACCCGTGGATTGTTGCGGGACTTACTAACTGTACCGGAATTTAAAAATATCGAAGTCTCATTTATGGATATTAACAGCCACAATCTGGAGATGGTCACGGAGCTATGCCAGCGTGATATTAAGGAGAATGGTTTAAATATACAAATTCAGGCGACAACGGATCGCAGAGAAGCACTGAAGGATGCTAAGTACGTATTTTGTACTATTCGGATGGGTGGGCTTGAAGCCTTTGCTACGGATGTGGACATTCCCTTAAAATACGGAGTCGATCAGTGTGTGGGAGATACTCTGTGTGCGGGAGGTATCATGTACGGGCAACGCGGAATTGCGGAGATGCTGAATATTTGCCGTGATATTAGGGAGATGGCAGCACCGGATGTGCTTTTGCTTAACTATTCGAACCCGATGGCTATGCTGACCTGGGCCTGCAATAAATATGGTGGTGTTCGGACCATCGGTCTATGTCATGGTGTACAGCATGGGCACCAACAAATTGCGGATGTGTATGGGCTTAAGAAATCCGAAGTTGATATTATCTGTGCGGGCATCAATCACCAGACCTGGTATATTTCAGCAAGTCATGAGGGGAAGGATCTGACCGAAGGTCTTTTAGAGGCTTTTGAGAAACATCCGGAATTCAGCCGTACGGAAAAAGTGCGCATCGATATGCTTCGTCGCTTTGGATACTATAGTACAGAATCCAATGGACACTTAAGTGAGTACGTGCCATGGTATCGTAAACGCAGTGATGAAATTATGGATTGGATCGATCTGGGGAGCTGGATTAACGGAGAAACAGGCGGTTATCTGCGTGTCTGCACGGAAGGTCGGAATTGGTTCGAGACCGATTTTCCAAACTGGATGAAAGACCCGGCATTGGAGTATACGAAGGAGAATCGCGGGGAAGAGCACGGCTCTTATATTATAGAAGGATTGGAAACGGGACGAGTGTACCGGGGGCACTTTAATACAGTGAACAATGGCGTAATCTCTAATTTACCAGAGGACGCCATTATCGAAGCACCGGGATATGTAGACCGGAACGGGATCTCCATGCCATTGGTAGGTGAATTGCCGCTTGGGCCTGCCGCCGTATGTAACGTGAGCATTTCAGTGCAACGTCTGGCGGTTGAAGCAGCTGTACACGGCGATGATAAGCTGTTGCGTCAGGCATTTATGATGGACCCACTCGTTGGTGCTGTATGTAATCCAAAAGAAATCTGGCAGATGGTCGATGAGATGCTCGTCGCAGGGGAACAGTGGCTGCCTCAATACAGCGAAGCTATTGCTAGGGCCAAGGAACGTTTGGCTTCAGGAGAGCTTATCCCAACGAACGCTAACAACGAGGGCGCTGCTCGCCTGAAGGTGAAGACGGTGGATGAGATGATGCAGGACCGGGAAGCAGCGAACAAAAATGCTGGTGAGTCTGATAAAGGCAAGGATAGAGAGAAGGTTCATTAGGCTGTAGCGTTGAAAGCTTTTTAACTATAAATAACCTCCGCATTCCAGAGTTTGAGATTGGAGGTTATTTGCATGGTGGAAATCTAAGCGGGGAAAAACAAAACAGCAGTCATAGCTTACGATAACAAGCTGACATGGGTGGGGAGTACAAGTTTATCGGTGCCGATCCAAATTGTGAAATTAGGTGTATAGTAGGAGTTATTATGTAACTGAAAAAAGAAAGTTAGTTTAATTTCACTGGCTTATTTTTTAATCTATACCGTAGCGCCGAGCGCTACAGTAATCCCACACAGTTGCCCTACATTCTATGATATTTACGGACTCAGATGAGCAATTTGCCCATCCCCGATACTTGCGGTCCCATATGACGCTATTCGTCCATCCCCCGGTACTTTCGGACCCAGATGACGCTATTTGCCCATCCCCCGATACTTGCGGACCTAGATGACGCTATTTAGCAATTTATCGCCTTTGGAGCGTATTATCGGACCCCAGTGCAGCTATTGCTCAGAATGAGGCTCGTTTTTGGTGTTTTTCATGCCTATAGCAGCTATGGGGTCCGATAGCAATCCAAATGTGCGCTAAAGCTACTTATAAGGTCATCTGTGTCCGAAAGCGCCGATCCCCCAGTAATCCCTCAGTTGCCCTAATATACTACTCTGCGCATCCCTTGATCTTACGGACCCAGGTGACGCTATTCGTCCATCCCTCGATCTTACGGACCCAGATGAAGCGATTCGCCTTAGATGACGCAATTTACGAAGTTTGTTGTTTTGTTCAAGAAGGAGCAACGCCAAAAACGCGGATGTCCCATCAGCCATTTTTGGCTTTTGGGATACCCGCGTTTTGGAGTGGGGGATTAAGAATTAACCGTACCCTTTGGACTAAAGAAGGTCTTCAGCGCCTGATACACTTCTTTTTTGTCTTTAATGACATAATGCATGAATTGTTCATGTTTCAGATGGCGATAAGCTGACATCAAGGTACTGCTTCGATTGTATTGGTTCACCTCACCGTAGCCGAACATATTGCTTCGTTTCAGCAGTTCTCCGATCAGCTTCACGCAACGTTCGTTGTCGGAGGTGAGATTATCCCCATCGGAGAAGTGAAATGGATAAATATTGTACTGCGCAGGCGGGTAGCGGCTATCGATAATTTCAATCGCTCGCTGATATGCCGAGGAACAAATCGTTCCCCCGCTTTCGCCACGGGTGAAGAAATCATGCTCACTGACTTCCTTAGCCTCCGTATGGTGGGCGAGAAAGACAATCTCTACCTTCTCATACTGGCGGCGCAGAAAACGGGTCATCCAGAAGAAGAAGCTGCGGGCGCAGTATTTTTCAAATGAACCCATCGAACCTGACGTATCCATCATGGCAATAATGACCGCATTGGAATGAGGGGTTCTAATATCATCCCATGTTTTGTAGCGCAGATCATCTGGGCTGATACTGTGGATGCCGGGATTGCCGCTGCTTGCATTGCGCCGAAGATTCTCCAGCAGCGTACGTTTTTTATCGATGTTGGACATCATCCCTTTTTTACGAATATCGTTAAAAATAATGGATTTGACCTCGATCTCTTCCTTATTCTTAGGCTTCAAATGTGGTAATTCCATATCCTGAAATAGAATGTCCTCCAGGTCTTCCAGATTGACCTCTGCTTCCACGGTGTCTTGACCGGGCTGATCGCCTGCTTTTTCTCCTTTGCCTGGCTGTGCCGATTGTGAATCGCGCCCAAGCACATCTCCGACCTGGCTTTCTCCGTCCCCCTGTCCTACATGCTTCTGTTTACGGAAGTTATAAATAATCCGGTATTCATCCAGACTGCGAATCGGAACCTTCACAATCTGCTTACCGCCTGACAAAATAATATTCTCTTCGGTAACGAGGTCAGGCAAATTATCCTTGATGGCTTCTCTGACCTTTTGCTGATGGCGTTCCTGATCCTGATGACCTTTACGATGAAGGGACCAATCTTCTTTTGAGACTACGAAGGAAAAGGGACCGGATGATTGCGACAGGATGACCACCTCCCATGGAATATGAATGTTGATTGAAGAAATCTTTTGCAAAGCATATATTTGGATCCCCCGCAAAGTACCTGAGTACGCATAGAGAGCAAAGCCTCACCTTGTGGGGATGTTTTGGGGTTGTAACTAAAGTATATTCATGGGGATGAGGGATATGTGATTTCTTATTCACTGATCTCATCTACGGTCAGCACATAACTGTTAGATTGACTTTCGCCAGAGTAGTCACGTCCATCCATATTGAAAGAGTATTGAGCATTCACGGAGCCCTTAAGGAAACGACCCATTACCTGTTCACTTACCTGGACAAAATAATGAATGTTAACCATAGATGCAGCATTAACTACCCCCAGCGGCAAGGTGCCGGCAAATGAAGATTGTGGATTCGGAACTCCATCAATCACAATGCTGTTGGGATCAAGAAAACATTTTTCCGGGGTTAGCCGATTCAGAGATATTTCCGCAGGCCAATTTCCGCTATTGGTTAGTGAGATCCAGCATTGGACTCGCTCTCCTGCTTCTACAATAGTTGGTTTTGCATGGACTACGAGTGAAATGACAGGTGTGACTACTAAGGTGGTAACTGTATTGGAACGAGAGGTTTGTCGTACGGTCCGTCCGTCTGGAAGCACAAAGGTATACTGAACACTACCATGGTTTTGTACGGCTGCGATTTCATGAATGTTAATGGCTGCAGGTATACTCACTTGAAATACTACAACTGCTGTAGTTCCGCCTCTTAAAGTACCTAACTGGATGCCTTCCGCTGGTCGTGCACCTTTTTGCAACACTCCATTTAAGAGAACACTATCCCATACGAAAAGAGTACCTGAAGGTATAGCATCTGTTAGGACTGCATTTACAGCCAGATTCCCGTTGTTCGTTACCGTAAGCTCATATCTCAAATTATCGCCCGGAGCTGCTGTAACATGATCCACTTTTTTACTAATGTTGACCCCCGCTTGGACAAGTGAGACAACCGCAGTGTTACTTTCGGTCATAATTGTATGCTCATCGACTGAATAGGTGACAACCGCGTTGTTGGTTAAGGCCAACGAGGGAGAAAACTCTGTTACTCGGACACGAAAAGTAATATCAACGCTTAGGTCTGTGTCCAGCGAACCGAGTAATATCCCCTGCGCCGGGTCCGATTCTGGGTAATAAATCCCACCTGCAATGACACTCCCCGGTATAAACACCGCCCCGTCCGGAATAGAAATTATTGCGTTGATTTGAGTTAAAAGGCTGTTGCCTTCATTTGTAAGCCGCAAGGTGTAAGTGACTACATCCCCTATAAAAGAAGTCGGAGTACTTGCAGACAAGGAGGTCGAGAGCTGGTAGGAGCGTAAAGAAACCAGTACAGAGTTAGACGCAAGCTCACCCTTAACGGTTCTTCCCTCCGGAGTGGAAAAAGAAAAACGGCCTAGCGCTTTATTTTGCAGCACTAGGGAAGACGGCAGGGAAATGATGACGACTTGAAAGGCGATGCTCACTTGACTCTGCGGTGCAATAGAACCAAGGGGGATGCCTGAAGACGGTGTAGCCCCCGGAAGAGGCACACCGTCTCTGAGCACACTGTTGGAAATAAAGGATACACCTTCTGGAAGAATGTCAAACACCGTCAAAAAAGCATCTGTATTTCCATTATTACTGGCTGTAATGGTATACACCAAAGTGTCGCCTAAAGAGGCGTGGAGTTTATCTGTACTCTTCAGCAATGAAAGCACGGGGCCCACGACCGGGGTGTTAACGGTATTGGAATAGACAATTCCGTCAACACCCGCTGCCGAATTGAAGAGTACCATGGATTGATTGGTTACGACAGGTTGGGTACGTGAGCCGGGAATCATAACGCTACTACCTGAACCTGGAAGGTAATGGTTGAAGAAGCACCTGCAGCAATTGTACCAATTACGATTCCCGAAGCCGGACTGCCACTAGGACGAGGGGCTCCATCTACGGTAATACTTCCCGTTACGAACTGGCTGCCAGCTGGAATAGGGTCAACCATGATGACGTTATTGACTGGTGAAATCCCTAAGTTGGTGACAACTATCGTATAGGTAATGATATCGCCAACAACCGCATCAATAGAAGTAGTGCTCTTAACCACACTTACGTCCGGAGAAGATACAGGGATAATGAGGACGTTTGAGACAGAGGAGCCCGTGAGTGAACGTCCATCTGGCGGTGTGAATGTGAAATTTGCTGTAGCTTGATTGACCAACTGCTGCGGTGAAGGCAGGGACGCAATAGTAACCTGTAAGGTAATCGTTACTGTTACTGTACTTCCCGGAGCTACCGCCCCAATGCTTAAGCCAGTAGATGGATCTGATCCTGGTTGTGGTACCCCATTCACGAGCACGCTGTTTGGAACAAAGACAGCTCCGTTCGGAATGGTATCGGTAATAACTACATTTGCTATGAGGTTACCAGTATTCGTCACATTTAAGGAGTAAGTAATCGTATCTCCGACAGTTGCGGCGGTTCTGTCCGCCCCTTTGACAACTACAATGATAGGTTGATATACCAGAATAACAAGTGTATTTGAGAAAGAAGATCCTGAGAATGCGCCGGAGGTGAAACTGACGGAAGCCTGATTACTAAGCGTTGCAGGATTAGGAAGCACATTGACAATCGTGTTGAACGAGACTTGGAAAGATGCTCCCGGTGCAAGTGTACCGAGCGAGATCCCGTTCGCTGGGTTGGCGCTAGGGCGTGGAGTGCCATCTACGGTCACACTGCCAGCGACAAAGCTAGAGCCTGCAGGTATTGGATCACTGAGGTTAACGTTACTGATATTTGCTATTCCGCTGTTGGTAACAGTGAAGTTATAAGTGATGGTATCCCCAACAACGGCATCGGTAGCTGTCGAAGATTTAGTGACGATAACGTTCGGTGAGGATACTGAGATTGTTGTTGTATTGGAATTGATCGAATTGTTAAATGTCCGTCCATCTGGAAGTGTGTATGCAAACGCGACGGAAGCTTGATTGAGCAGCTGTTGGCTTGCCGGCAATGTTGTGATAAGCACTGAGAACATTACAGACAGGCTTCCATTCGCGGAGATTACCCCCAGTGAGATCCCGGCAGCTGGGTCTGCTCCTGGAGCAGGAGCGCCTTGAATGAGTACACTGTTTGGAATAAACGTTGTACCCGCTGGAATGGTGTCACTCAGGGTTGCTAAAGCTCCGTAGTTACCTGTGTTGGTCACATTTATAGTATAAGTAATCGTATCCCCAACGGTAGCATTGACTGAATTGGAGCTTTTTGCTGCTGCAAGGATAGGCAGATAGACAGGCGTCGTGACGATATTTGAGAAGGCTACATTTGAGACAACACCTGAGGTGAAGCTGACTGTTGACTGATTATTTAACAATCCAGTAGGCGGCAGTGAAACTACATTTACGGTAAAAGCAACAGTTACGGTTACACCGGGTGCTATGCTGCCTAGGGTCACTCCAATAGCTGGGCTAACTCCTGTGCGAGGCACACCGTCCACAAGCACGCTGCCTGTCACAAAGGTGGTGCCGGCAGGAAGGGCGTCTGTGAAGACCACATTATTTACAGTGGCAATCCCGTTATTAGTTAAAGCTATGGAATAAGTAATAGTGTCACCGACTGTAGTTGATGTTGTGGTTGTAGTTTTAACTACAGCAATATTAGGTGAGGAGACCGGAATAGTGACGGTGTTAGAGAGTGCAGACCCATTAAGTGTACGTCCGTCGGGTAAGGTGAAGCTGTATGCTGCGGTTCCTTGATTGACCAGTTGCTGAGGACTAGGCAATGAAGTGATGTCAACCGTGAAAATGACTACGGTCGTTCCTCCAGGCTGTATTATTCCAGCTGCAATTCCGGTGGAAGGATCCGCTTGCGCTAAAGGGAGGCCGTTGATGAGCACACTATTCGGAACGAAAGTGGTACCTGCGGGAATATTATCCGTCAGTGTTAAATTAGCAGCATAGTTTCCTGTGTTACTCACTGTCAGTGTGTAGCTAACGGAATCGCCAACCGTGGCATTGGCTGTACTAGCACTCTTGACTACGGCAATGTTCGGCTGGAACACAGGGACTGTAACAGTATTAGAAAAAGTGGAGCTTGAAATAACGCCTGAAGTGAAGGTAACGGATGCCTGATTGATGAGTGAAGCTGTAGGAGGGACGGAGATAACAGTAACACTGTAGGTAACCAGCGCTGATGCACCAGCTGCTAGAGTACCGATAGATATCCCCGAAGCAGGATTCAAGTTCGGGAATGGAACTCCGTTGACAGACACGCTGCCTGTTACAAAAGTACTCCCTACCGGTGTAGGATCATTGAGTAAGACGCTAGTAACAGATTCTATACCATTATTAGTTATATTGACGTTGTAAGTGACCGTTTCACCAACAGCAACTGATGTTGAAGTAGTGCTCTTGGTAACGACAATGTTAGGAGCAGAGACTTGTAAAGTTACAGTGTTAGACACCGCAGTCCCAGATAACGGTCTACCGTCAGGCGGAGTAAAGGTAAAGCTTGCAGAAGCCTGATTACTAATCTGCTGAGGTGTTGGCAGGGAGATGATATCAACGGTGAAGCTGACTGCAATACTGGCACCAGGAGCGACATTTCCTACAGCTATCCCTGTATCAGGGGCTGATCCGGGTTGAGGCATGCCACCTACAATGACACTATTAGGAACAAAAACTGTACCTGCTGGAATGTTATCAGTTAGCGTAAGATTTGCAGCCAGATTACCTGTGTTGCTAACAAGCACTGTGTAGATGACAGAATCACCGACAACTAAAGCATCGAAATCGCCGTCTCCATCAGCGGCACTTTTTAATAAGGAGATTTGGGGCTGAATAACTGGTGTAGTTGTGATATTAGATGAAGAAGAACCGGAGAATACACCGGATGTAAAACTGACAGACGACTGATTGTTAATCTGTGATGGTATCGGCATTGTTATCCTCACCTCGAATGTTACGGTAGCTGTGGCGCCAGGGCTCAAACTACCGATTGGAATGCCGGCGGACGGAACTGCTAGCGGCAGGGGAGTGCCACTTACAATTACGGTTCCGGGAATGAAAGCTACATTCTCAGGCAGAGGATCGCTGAGAATGATATTGCTTACTGTTGCAATACTGTTGTTGGTCAATACAGAGGTAAAGGTAAGGATATCACCAGTAACAGCAGTAGCAGCGTTTACGCTTTTTACAACACTGACGTTAGGGGCAGACACTGGGACAGAGAGCGTATTGGACACTACATTTCCACCGAGCTGACGCCCGTCTGGAAGGGTGAAATTATATGTCGCTGAAGCAGAGTTCAGCAATACTTGTGATGGAGGCAGTGCTGTGATCGTGACCAGAAAACTTACGGTGACACTGTCACCTGGAGCGAGCGGTCCTACTGGAATGCCAGTTGCCGGATTATATCCGGGCAAAGGCGTTCCTCCAATAATTACACTATTCGTGTCAAACACGGCTTGGGGTGGCAGGATATCAGTTACTAATAGAGTAGCTGCAATATTCCCGGTGTTGCTGATCAGGATGGAGTATGAGAGAGATCCCCCTACAGATGCCTGTGCTGCATTGGCACTTTTGACCATACTAAGGATGGGCTGAAATACAGGTGTTACTATCGTGTTTGAGAGCGAAGAACCGGTGAACGCCCCAGAGGTGAAGGAGGCGATGGCTCTGTTTGTAAACTGTGCTGGACTTGGCAAGGTAGCGACATTCACTCTAAAAGACACCGTGACAGAGCTGCCCGCGGCGATACTTCCGATTGCTATACCTGTACTTGGGTTAGCCGCTGCTACCGTCGAACCGTTGACAGTCACACTGCCTGCTACAAAAGCTCCCCCCGTAGGAATAAGGTCAGAGACAACGACGTTGGTGACAGCGACGCTGCTTGGGTTGGACACTACGACTGAATAAGTCAGATTTTCTCCAACCGCTACATTAGTCAGGTTTGCAGTTTTGGTTAGTGTAATGTTAGGAGCGGAGACCGGAATGGTTAGGGTATTGGACAGACTGGTCCCGGATAATGATCTTCCACTTGGCAATTGGTAGGTGTAACTGCTGCTTCCTTGATTATTCAAAACAGGTGGAGTAGGTATAGATTGCACAGAGACAAGAAAGGTCACAGGAACAGCTGCCCCTGAAGCTAAAGTACCTAAATTAATCCCCGTAAGTGGAGAGTCAGCAGGTCTAGTAACACCGTTAACAGTTACACTTCCCGAGACAAAGGCACTCCCTGAAGGGATATTGTCGCTCAGGGTTACAGCCGCCCCAATATTTCCAGAATTCTGCACATTTAACGTATAAAGAATATTGCCGCCTACAGTTGCACTGGAAACGTTCGAGCTTTTTGCAATTTGGATTACAGGCTGATACACGGGAGTTGTCGTCGTGTTTGAGACTGAAATGCCAGTAAAAGCACCCGAGCTAAAAGAGGCGCTAGATTTATTCAATAGCTGAGCGGGGCTGGGTAATGAGATAACGTTGACCTGAAAAGTGACGGCGACGGAGCTTCCTGGAGCGATGGTACCGACAGAAATCCCTGTTCCAGGATTAGCTGAGGGTTGTGACACACCGGCGACGGTAACACTTCCGGGGACCAGCGATGTACTCGCAGGGATGGTATCTGAGAGTGAAACGTTGGTAACTGCTGCAATTCCGTTGTTGCTGATTACAGAGGTGTAGAGTAGTATATCTCCGACAGTTACGTCGGCGAATCCAGCGCTTTTGACTACGGTAACATTAGGTGTTCTAACTGGAATAGACAAAATGTTGGACGAGGCAGATCCAGCTACTGTTCGCCCATCTGGAACTTGAAACGTATAAGCGGCGCTTGCTTGGTCGACCAGCTGTGGCGGAGAAGGTAGGCTATTCACGATGACCCGAAATTGAACAGTAGAACTGCCACCGGCGGCAACCGTACCGATAGCAATCCCTGTGGCAGGGTTACCGGCGATAGGATTTCCATTGACGGTGAAGCTACCTGCGACATAAGAGCTGCCTGAAGGAATATTATCTGTAAGTGTTGTTACCGCGCCGATATTTCCTGTGTTAGTGATTTGAAGGGTATAGGTGATCTGATCTCCAACCGTAGCATTGGTAGTACTGGCTGATTTCACAATGTTAAGGACGGGTGAATATACAGGTAAGGTTACTGTATTAGATGGAATGACCCCGGTCATGATAGGGCCTCCGGCTACACTTTGAAATGTAAAGGCAGCATTAGCGGTATTAGCGATATTTTGCGGACTTGGTGGTAATGAAGTGACTTTGGCTTGATATGTAACAGTTATTGAACTGCTTAAAGCTAATGAGCCTAGTGAGATTCCTGCTGTAATATCAAAAGTAGGTCTGGAGACACCAGCAACAACTACGCTTCCAGTTACAAAAGTGGATCCTGCCGGCAGCGCATCTGATAAAACGACACTTGCTGCTCCCGCTGTTCCTGTATTACTGACAGTCACCGTATAAGTTACCGTATCACCGACTATGGGGCCGGCTACATTAGCGCTTTTAGTGAGGTTTATTTTTGGAGCATTGATATCAACCTGTATGGCATTACCGTTGAGTACATAAGCATCGCCTGAGGTGGTTAATTGTAATACGGCTGAAGATTGATTGTTTATCAGCCGTGCGGAGACGTCAACATTGGTAATATCCCAGCCTTGGCGACCACCGATAATGTTGGTTCCTGGATTTCCGTTTATTTGGTTGCGGTTTCCAAAGGTACCCGTTGTGTTTAGGTTACCTGCATCATTGTTAATCTGCGATGCAAAAAAGTTGTTGGCAAAGTTATTAGGTCCCGATAAAGCAACAAGTGTAGCAGAGGTTGGACCAAATAATGCCTGATCCCCCGAACGGTTGGCATCCCCCTCCTGCGCGCTGAATAACGCTCTGCCGCCAAGCGCACCAGTAATGGGTGTGGCAAATCCAGTTATTGTAGTGGATACCGGAGCTGAGTTTGCCTGTACAAGTATTGCACCTGCCCGAAGGGACATATTGCGAAAAGGTAAGGCTGTATTTTGGTAGATTACACCCAGCGTCCAGCCCGCATGGTTGGCTGTAGAATCACTAGGGATAACAATCGTACCCACTACACCGCCAGTGGTGTAGGTGCCGGCACCGCCTTGTTGGATAATGCTGGTCACGTTGGCGGAACGAACATATGCTGATGCACCACCTCCCAAATCGACTACGTTGCTCGTTGCTGAATCAGGAGTAACACTGAATGTAGTGCCGGCAGGGGTTATGAAGGAGACAGGGTTGTTAATGGCCGAACTAAGGTTTACATTTCCGTTAATATAGGTACCGCCCCAGATTAGCTCCGCATACAGTACGGTACTGCCTGAGGGTAGGACCAGTATGGCTGCTGAACTGTTGCTTGTATAAAGACTAGTAGTTCCGCTAGGATAGGTACCAAATGTTGATGAAGTATTAACAGTAGTAAAGCCACCGATGCTGTCTAGTGTCCCTGGCACTCCGATCGTATCGGAGCGGCTAAGTCCAAGCGTGTTGCCGGTAAATGTGATAGCACCGGTCGCATTGATCGTTGCCCGTACGACTAGTGGGATGATTCTCACCTCCTTCGAGGTTGGTTTTGATCAAAAGTGTGCCGTCCTATAACTAGGATGGCACAGTTAATACCTGTATGTTAGCCTATGACACAAAATGGGTATTAGTGTATGTCCCATCTTAAAATTATAGAAAAAAATGTCTGTTTTGTGATTTAAGTCTTCGTTCGACAAGAACATGAGGTTCAGGATAATGGCTTCTGCTCATCAGCTCTAACTCCTGATCGTTGATATTGTGCTTGACTACGACAAAATGGTACATGATTTCATGCACTACATTTGCTTGAAGGGTCTTTAGTATTTCTAGTTCTTCAGTTTCGTAAAGCGGATCTTCATAAGGATGCTGATAGAATAACTCCATCCGCAGCAACCGATAATCGAAGGGTGGTGCGGGTACAGGGTAGTCTGGAATAGCTGGGCAAACTGGACCGGATGGAGGCTGGAAGAAGGATCCTGTAAAATGCCGGGGGGTATATTCGTCAAACTTCTGCTTGAAGGCAGGGTTGGACATATGGGCAAAGCTGTGGGCATAGGGTGCTAGGATGCAAACAACTGCTTTATGGATGCTAATTCTGTGAATTTCCGACAGGGCTGCGAATAAATTGTCCACATAAGGCAGTACACGGCTAGCCATAACAAACTCAGCACTATTGTCAGGGAGAGGAATCTCTTGGCAAATGTCACAGACAATATCTACATCAGGACCCGCGATCCGATCGATCCCGAGATAACCTGCTTCCTTATTAGATCCACAGCCGATATCGATTCTCAAGGGGCTCACTCCTTTGGGATAAATCAGGCTCACACTATTGTATTAATACCGCTGTAGCCTGCATCCGACGGATGCCTAATAGAAGCTGGAAGTTATCTAAAATTACTTCATATGAAACTTTCATAGAGTGGTTAACGTTATAGGAGTATACTTATGAAGATGACTTTGAAAATAATCGCCACATAGAGGAGGCACTCAACATGAAAAAACAACGTTCATTACCCGCCATAGCAGCGATTGCTGCCTTAACATTTGCCTTAACCGCTTGCGGTGGGAATAATTCGGCACAGACTTCAGGAGAACCGACTGCAACACCTTCTCCAACACCAACCGAGAGCGCAAGCACTGCTGAGCCTACAGAAGCTCCAAGCACTCCCGTACCCACTGAGAACCCAAGTACAGCCACACCAACCGAAAATCCGAGCACAGCTAAACCTAGTTCTACTCCAAAAGCTGAAGGTAAAACAATAAAAATGACAGCCGTTTATATCGGACAAATTGATAGTCATTCCGTTGAGATTGCGACAAAAGAAGGTCCAACCGCTTTTGAGATTTCAGCTGGAATGGAGAGCATACTCGACACTTTGAATTCGGATGATTCCGTAGTTATTGAATATGTGGAAAAAGCAGTGGAGGGCGATCCGTCCGTCAAGCAGCGTGTGCTGACAAAGCTGGCTCTAGCAAAATAATTGAATGTATTGATTTGCAAATTAATAGAGGGTGTCTCAGCAATCATATAGTGGTTGCTGGGACGCCCTCGTATTTTTTAAGCATAGTTCTTGCTCAAAACACTAAACTTTGTTTGGTCGATCACAGTACGCATACCTAGCTGCATCACTATGGATCTAGTAGCCCCACTAACGGAACTAGTAGCCCCACTAACGGAACTGGTAGCCCCTATATTGGACTCAGCATCATCGGACCCAGCGGCCCTTATACGCAGCTTTTTTCGATATTTGAATTACTATCGGACCCCATCGCAGCTATTGCCATGAAAAGCGCCCAATAGGATCCTTTTTCGATGCAATAGCGTCACTGGGGTCCGAAACTGTGCTCCAAAGGCGTAAAAAACGTAAATAACGCCATCTGAGTCCGCAAGCCGCGGATGAGGGATAGGATCCAGCATTATCGGAATTAGCATTATCGGAATTAGCATCATCGGAATTAGTACCATCGGAATTAGTACCATAGGAATTAGTATCATCGGACCCAGCGGCCCTTAAACGCAGCTTTTTCCGATATTTGAATTACTATCGGACCCCATCGCAGCTATTGCCATGAAAAGCGCCCACTAGGATCCTTTTTCGATGCAATAGCGTCACTGGGGTCCGAAACTCTGCTCCAAAGGGCGAAAATCCGTAAATAACGTCATCTGAGTCCGCAAGCCGCGGATGACGATGAGGACTCCCCGATGCAGATTTTAGCTTCATACATAAAATGAGGGTATCCCCACAACAGCTCAAAGTTGTTGGGATACCCTTTTTAATGAAGTTAACATGTTTAAAATAAGCTTAAAGCGTTCCAGCATTGACTAGGAAGGTTGTAATAAGCAGCATAAAGAGTAAGATAATAACACCATTAACAATCGTACCAATAATGCCAAACACCTTGCGACGTTTCCGAATGGAAAGCCCAATGATGCCGATGACTACTCCGATTACATTAAGAGCAGCTAAAATAATAACCGTTAATCCTAGAAGCATTATGAATTGCGAGGACTGGCTTAATAGTTCAGAATTCTCATTAACCAGTGAAGAAGACTTCATTATAATAGAGATAAAGATGGCTGCGTAGCCGATGATCGACACGAGACAGATAATGAATGAAGCAATACCAGGTCCAGAATGTTGAAGATCATGTTCTACTTTTTGATGCGTAGATGATAAATCAGCGCTTGGGTAATCCGGATGAGGGTTGGGATTTCCCACCTCTGCCGCAGGTACGTCTGATTTTGACAGAGAATTTAAGTCCATGGTTTGCACTCCTTGAGAGATTAGAATGAAAATGTTGTTAATATCCACTTTTTCATATTGATGCTAAAAAAGCAACCCCTGAATGAGGCAAAATAAAAAATGACTGCTGGAAATAGGAACTGGCATTACGTTATGATAGAATGAGTCTAAAATTAAGGGGGTGTAATCATTTGCAACGGAAATTTATGGCCTGGGGGGCTGTGCTAGCAATGCTGGCAGTAGGAATTGGTGCTTTCGGTGCCCATCTACTAAAACCAGTGATTAGTGAAGACTATATGAAGGTATATGAGACTGGTGTGCAGTATCACTTGGTACATGCGCTGGGGGTAATTCTCATCGCACTGGCTGTGGGCCAATGGGGCGAAAGTGTCCGATTACGTTGGGCGGGCCGATTGTTAATTGCAGGTACCATTTTGTTCTCTGGCAGTTTGTATGTTCTGAGTATCTCCGGAATTAAGGTGCTAGGAGCGATTACACCTATCGGTGGGGTATGCTTTATAATTGGCTGGTTATGCCTTGCGATAGAGGGATTTTCACGTAAAACGTCGTCTTAGTTGTTAAAAAAAAAGAAAGACCAATAAGCACCTGTTCCCCAATGAGGGAGGGTGCTTATTGGCTTGTAACGCATGCGCTTACAGAAACTCGTCGATTTCATTTAGATTAAAGCTGTACACCTGCTTCTCATCCACATGGTAGACACTTATAGAGTTGGCTGCTTCATCAAAGTTTAAAATACGACAGGGCATGGACACTTGTTTCCCGTACCGGTTCGCTCGTAAACGTACCAATTGATTATTCTGAATATACTGACGAATCTTCCCGTATGCATCAGCTGGCGTCTCAATGGCCGTTTGCTGTGCAGGCGTTTCTGCCTGTTTTTTTATCGGTGTATCCAGCTGCTTCTTCGTAGATTTTGGAGGCAGCTTTAATGAAATGGGAGGAGCAGAGTTTTGATTCAAAGCTAGTTTAGCGGAGCGTAGCAAGCTGTCAATGGTTCTCCCTAATTCAAGACCGGAGTTAATGTTGAAATCTGTGATATGGTCATTATTGTTCAACATTTCGAGCAGAAATTGCAGTGCAAGCGGGTTGGTACGGGCATTAATCAGGATGTCGACGTTAAATAAATAATTGCCGTCTGTGCGTTGTAGTTTCTCGTCCATAAATCCCCCAGCTTTTCGTTTAGAACATCTCTGAATGGTTACAGGAATGTAATTAACTATAACATTAAACATGCAATATTCATATACCCAGGACTACTGGAATAGGGACTATTATACTGCATTTTATACTAGGCATAGGACTACCGTCAGCACACCCACAGGAAAATTAGCATACATATACAACGTGGATAGTGAAAAAAAGGAGGTGCTGCTATTGGTTACTATGGAGCCTATTACAGTAGGTGAACATACGCTGATCGGGGTAGAGGTTAAGCTTCCCAAAACTACACTGCTCTCCATCAGCACGAACCGAGGTTATATTATGTGCGGTGCACTGGATGTCGGTCTCCTCAATGAAACACTTAGTGACCGGCATATCATCGCAGCTCGTGCGGTGGGTGTACGGACGCTTGCCCAGCTTTTAGCTGCCCCGTTGGAGTCTGTAACGATAGAAGCAGAGAGTCTTGGCATCGTACCAGGTATGACGGGTGCGGAAGCGTTACTTCTTATGGTCTGACCGGAAAATTTAACAATTCCAAACAAACGGGGCTTAGGCCCTTTTTGTTTGTGTGCAAGTATTCACATTTAAGCATAATCGGGTGTGTCTATGCTAATGCTAGAACAAATAAAGGTGTTATGGAAGGCTTCTCCTTGTTTCGTATTACAGGTAAAAGGGTAAATTAAGAATAGACAAGTTACTACCGGACGAAGGAAATAGTAACCGGTAAATATAATGGATAAGGTAGGGATCATCTCATGGCTAAAGCATCGAATAAAGTAAATACAACTTCACTGGAACAGATCATGAATCGTCAGGTTGCTAACTTAAATGTCTTGTACGTAAAAATTCATAACTTTCATTGGTATGTCAAAGGAGAACAGTTTTTCTCCCTTCATGTGAAATTTGAGGAATTATATAATGAGGTAACCCTTCACATGGATGAAGTAGCAGAACGCTTGCTAACCATCAAAGGCAGTCCGGCAGCAACATTGAAAGAATATTTGGAATTAGCTACAATTCAAGAAGCTACAGGTAAGGAAGATACACGGGGAATGGTTCAGTCTCTGATTGAAGACTTCGCCACCATCTCTGAAGAGCTGACAGAAGGCATCGAGCTTGCCGAAGAAACCAAGGATCAGCCAACCTCAGATATGTTCATTAAAATCCGTAGTGATCTGGAGAAACACCAATGGATGCTACGTTCATTTCTTAGCTAATCATTAAGCAGTTTGAATAAGGCTTCCTGCGGGAAGTCTTATTTTTGCGTTAGTCTTATACTTAATGAAAATCTTCTCTGAGTCACAAGTGATTAGCTAAAGAGAAATTTGTAAAAAAACAAGGTTTGATATAAAATTAGTGAGAATCATTGATAATCATTGTGATTCAATTTATAATAATTATAATGTGATAGAAAATCTAATTGTGCTGGGAATCAGGATTATCCTGTTTCAATACAACTTTTGATTTCGCAAATCGATCAATGGAGGGAATAATATTATGGCAGCAGAATTTGTCATTGAGGGTCTTAAAGCGACGATTGAGGGAAAAGAAATTTTGAAGGGGATTAACCTTCAAATGAAAGGTGGCGAAATTCACGCCATCATGGGACCAAACGGTACAGGTAAAAGTACTTTGGCTTCGGCGCTAATGGGTCATCCTAAATACGAAGTAACTGATGGAACTGCAACTCTTGATGGTGAAGATCTTCTGGAGATGGCTGTTGATGAACGCGCACGTGCAGGTCTTTTCCTTGCAATGCAATATCCAAGCGAAATCTCTGGAGTAACTAACTCCGACTTCTTGCGTTCTGCCATTAATTCCCGTCGTGAAGAGGGAAGCGAAATCTCGTTGATTCGTTTTATTCGCCAAATGGAAGCAAAGATGAAAGAACTAGATATGAACCCTGAGTTTTTACACCGTTACTTGAACGAAGGCTTCTCCGGTGGTGAGAAGAAACGTAATGAAATTCTACAAATGATGATGCTGGATCCAAAAATCGTGATCTTGGACGAAATTGACTCCGGTCTTGATATTGATGCTTTGAAAATTGTAGCTGAAGGCGTAAACTCCATGCGGAGCGAAGAACGCGGCTTCTTAGTTATTACCCACTATCAACGTCTTTTGAACTACATCAAACCTGATTATGTTCACGTTATGATGCAAGGTAGAATCGTGAAATCCGGTGGTCCAGAGCTTGCACAGCGTCTGGAAGCAGAGGGTTATGAATGGATTAAAGAAGAACTTGGAATTGAAGATGAAACTGTAGGGCAAGAAGCGTAAGAAACGCCAGGAAGGAGGAGACCACTATGACGACACAGACCATTCTTCCGGTGGATGCCGAACGCTTGAGCGAATTATCGCACAGCAGCGGCGAACCGGGTTGGCTGAAAGAAAGCCGCTTGAAGGCACTAGAATTGGCAGCTACTCTGACACTGCCTAAATTAGAGAAGACACGGATTGATCGTTGGAATGTCAATAATTATGGTAGCTATAAAGCAAGTGAACCTTTTGCTTCGCTAAGTGATGCACCTGCATCTATTTCTTCCTTGATCAAGGATCAGGAGGAAGGCAGCCTGATTATTCAACGCAACTCTGGTGCAGTATATACACGTATCGCTCCTGAGCTTGCAGAACAGGGTGTTATTTTTACAGATCTACAGACAGCTGTTAAAGAACACGGAGATTTGGTTCAACGTTACCTGCATAAAGCCATTCAGCCAGACGAGCATTCTATCGCAGCGCTTCATGCTGCATTGTGGAATGGTGGAGTATTCCTCTATGTTCCTAAGAATGTTGTTATTGAAACTCCGCTTCAAGCAGTGCTGTTAACGGATGATGCGGAAGCTACTTTTGTTCCACACATTCTGGTCGTAGCTGATACTAACAGTTCCGTAACCTATGTAGACAACTACGTATCGGATAAAGAAGAAGCTGGACTACACAATGGTGCGGTAGAGGTATTCGTGGGCGCTGGCGCTAAAGTTCGTTATGCTACAGTGCATCAGCTTGGTGTAGATACTACAGATGTAACTTATCGCCGGGCTGTTGTTGAGAATGACGGAGTCATCGAATGGATCGTTGGTGAGATGAACTACGGAGATACTGCGAGTGATACCAAGTCTGTGCTTAAAGGCAACGGTTCTAGCTCCGACGCTAAAGTAATTGCAGTAGGTACGGGATCACAGAAACTGAATTACACCACTCAAGCTCAGCATTTTGGCAAAAGCACACCAAGTGATATGATCACTCGTGCAGTTATGCGTGATTCTGCTACTTCTATCATCAACGGAATCACCAAGATTGAGAAAGGTGCTACTAGAGCGGATGGCCAGCAAACGGAAAAAGTATTGATGCTGAGTCCAAAAGCCCGTGGTGACGCCAATCCGATCCTGCTTATTGATGAAGATGATGTTACAGCCGGCCATGCCGCTTCCGTAGGACAGGTCAATCACGAGCAAGTCTTTTACCTAATGTCCCGCGGAATTACACGGCATGATGCAGAGACTCTGATCATCTACGGCTTCTTGGCTCCTGTTGTGTCACAAATTCCACTGGAGGGACTGCGCAATCAGCTCCAATCTCTTGTGGAAAGGAAGTTAGTGCAATGATTAGCAACGCCATCCGGGAGCAATTTCCCATACTGAATCAAAATGTGAACGGACATCCACTAGTCTATCTGGACAGTGCTGCTACTTCACAGAAGCCTCGGAAAGTGATTGAGGCGGTCAAGTCGTATTATGAGTGGGATAACGCCAACGTACACCGTGGCGTCCATACTTTAGGCAGCCGAGCAACCGATGCCTACGAGGGAGCCCGGGAGAAGCTAGCTAAGTTTATTAACGCCCGCAGCACTAAAGAAATTATCTTTACACGCGGAACAACTACAGCATTAAATATTGTGGCCTCTTCTTATGGACCCTCTGCTGTGGGTGAAGGCGACGAAATCGTCATCACCTTAATGGAGCATCATAGTAATCTGATTCCATGGCAGCAGCTCGCTAAGAAGACAGGTGCTACATTAAAATATATACCGTTGCAACCTGATGGAACGGTTACGTTGGAAGCTGCCGAGCAGACGATTACGGATAAAACCAAGATCGTTGCTATCGCTTATGTATCCAACGTTATGGGAGTAACTCATCCTATTAAAGAGCTTGCGGCTATTGCTCATCGTCATGGTGCAGTAATTGTCGTAGATGGTGCACAAAGCACACCACATATGAAGGTCGATGTGCAGGATCTGGATTGTGATTTCTATGCACTATCTGGTCATAAAATGCTCGCACCCACCGGAATTGGCGCTTTGTATGGCAAGAGAGCACTTCTCGAAGCCATGGAGCCCGTCGAATTCGGTGGCGAGATGATCGATGATGTGGGTCTTTATGAATCCACATGGAAAGAACTGCCTTGGAAGTTTGAAGGCGGTACGCCGATCATAGCTGGTGCTGTTGGTCTAGGTGCAGCCATTGATTTCTTACAAGAAATCGGTTTGGATGAGATACACCGCCATGAGAAAGCTCTTGCAGCGTATGCAGAGCAACGTCTGTCAGAGATCGAGGGTTTGAACATTTATGGTCCTCGAAATCGAGAAGTCGGCGTTGTCACCTTTAATCTGGGTGACGTTCACCCGCATGATGTCGCTACAGTGCTAGATGCGGAAGGGATTGCCATCCGCGCTGGACATCACTGCTGTCAGCCGCTGATGCGCTGGCTGGAAGCCAGCTCTACAGCACGTGCAAGCTTTTATCTATATAATAACGAGCAGGATGTAGATCGACTGGTGGACGCTTTAATCAAGACAAAGGAGTACTTCGGCTATGAACTTGGATGACTTATACAGACGCGTAATTATGGATCATTATAAAAGTCCTCGAAATCGCGGTTCATTTGAAGATGATGCTCTAAAAATTGAACTGAATAACCCAACCTGTGGTGACCGGATTACTCTTCAGCTTAAGGTAGAGGATGGAATCGTAAAGGATGCCCGTTATAATGGTGAAGGCTGTTCGATCAGTATGTCGTCTGCTTCGATGATGACTGAGGCGATCAAAGGACAAACGGTTGAACGTGCACTTGAACTGGCTGATAACTTCTCCTTACTGATGAAGGGTGAAGACGTGGATTTTGGAGATTACGAAGACATTGAAGCCCTTTCGGGTGTGAATAAATTCCCTGCGCGGATCAAATGCGCAACACTGGCTTGGAACGCACTTCGTAAAGGAATTGACGAAGAAGAGCAACATAAATAACAGTAGAACAAGGAGGCTGACACCATGGCTAAGAAAGCGCCTGATATGGAAGAATACCAGTACGGGTTCCGTGATGAGCATAAGTCGATATTCCAGTCTGGTAAAGGTTTGACGGCCGAAATTGTTAAAGAAATTTCAGCAATCAAAAATGAACCACAGTGGATGCTTGACTTCCGCTTGAAATCTTTGGAGCAGTTCCGTAAAATGCCAATGCCTACATGGGGCGGCAATATGGATGATTTGGACTTCGAGGATATTCAATACTATGTAAGACCTTCAGAGAAGCAAGGGAAGACTTGGGAAGAAGTTCCTTCCGAAATCAAAGAAACCTTTGATAAGCTGGGAATTCCGGAAGCGGAACAGAAGTTCCTCGCCGGCGTATCGGCACAATATGAATCTGAGGTAGTCTATCACAGCATGCAGAAGAGCCTTGAAGATCAAGGGGTTATTTTTACAGATACCGACACTGCATTGCGTGAGCACCCAGAGCTTCTGAAAAAATATTTCGGGACGATCATCCCTCCAACCGATAATAAGTTTGCCGCACTTAACAGTGCAGTTTGGTCAGGCGGCAGCTTCATCTATGTTCCTAAAGGTGTGAAATGTGAAGTTCCTTTGCAGGCTTACTTCCGTATTAACTCTGAGAACATGGGACAATTCGAACGTACTTTGATCCTTGCTGATGAAGACAGCTTCGTGCACTACGTAGAAGGATGTACTGCTCCAATCTATAGCACGAACTCTCTGCACAGTGCGGTTGTTGAAATCTTGTGTATGAAGAACGCCCGCGTTCGTTATACCACAATCCAGAACTGGGCTCCAAACATCTACAACCTCGTTACGAAACGTGCGGTTGCAGAAGAGAATGCTACCATGGAATGGGTCGATGGTAACATCGGTTCCAAGCTGACCATGAAATATCCTGCGGTTGTTCTTAAAGGACGTGGTGCTAAAGGTTCAGTACTATCCATCGCGGTAGCAGGTAAAGACCAGCATCAGGATGCGGGTGCCAAGATGATCCATTTGGCTCCAGATACAACATCCACCATTGTATCGAAATCCATCAGTAAACATGGCGGTAAAGTAACTTACCGTGGTCTAGCTTCCTTCGGCCGTCAAGCAGAAGGTGCGAAATCGAACATTAAATGTGATACGCTGATTTTGGATAATGAGTCCACTTCGGATACTATTCCTTACAATGAAATCATGAACGATAACATCGTTCTTGAACATGAAGCAACCGTGTCTAAAGTTTCTGAGGAGCAACTGTTCTACCTGATGAGCCGTGGCCTCACAGAAGCAGAAGCGACTCAAATGATCATCATGGGCTTCATCGAGCCGTTCACAAAAGAACTGCCGATGGAATATGCGGTCGAAATGAACCGTCTGATCAAGTTCGAGATGGAAGGTTCAATCGGTTAATAAGAGCGCTTATGAATGGAGGCCCGTCCTCCTAACGGTTATATTTCTTCAAAGCATCCGTAGATATTTTTCTACGGATGCTTTTTTTATGGGCACAATTGAAAAAATCCCCGAATGCTCCGGGGACTTACCTTTAATATTTTCAATTATCCATTTCCGGCAACGGCAATTCCACTGAAGGATCTGGCTCCCAGAGATGCCGTTCTAATCGCTGATGCTACAATGGTGTATTGGATCTGGCCAGTAAGCACATCGGTCGAAGGCGGATAGTCGACAGCGGTGATTCCAACCATTTCATATTGGGTCGTTGTATTATTAATGTTTCCGGGGTAGGTTGTACTGAAAATTAATACATTATTGCGGTAAATACTAAAAGTAACATCATTCTGAACTATAATGCTGACATCAACACTAAGTCTGGCAAAAGCATTCAATGTGACTCTCACTAAGCCTGCATTGGCAGGGGTAACATTTACTGTCTGAAGTCCAATGTCACCGAAAACTGCACCTGAACGAACCAAATTAAGACTTTGTGCATCCATAGTGCTGCCCTGTGAAATCCGCATATCAAGAAACTGTATACTCATCCTATTCACCTAACCTCTCATTGTTGATTTTATATTTTATGAGAGAAAGAATAGAATGGCACCAAATCATTGGCGGGGTTTTTTATATAGTAAAGGCTACTGTTTTGCCAGATCATTCACTTCTTTATTAAAGGCCTCTGAATATTGATTAAATTTACCTGCATCAAGTGTTAAGCTGTCATCGTTTGCTTTTGGAGGTGTCTCCTGGATCTGCTTATATAAAAGATCAATTTCTGGTGAAAGCTTGGCCCATATTTTCTTAATAGAATCATACTTAGTATCTAACTTGTTCATATATGTATCGTATTCTTTTTTCTCTTCCATGGCTTTGCCAAGCTGTTCGACCGTAAAGTCTATGTCCATGCTCGCTCCTGTACTGCTTGTACCACTTCTAGTGTATGAGATAACATCTACAAACCCTACATTCCAAATGTCGGCAATAACAAAATTGCTTATTTCTCTTAGCGTTTTTTCAGGTGAGGGTGCTGCTGTATCTGCTTTTGAGGAAATTTCCCCGAAATTAAACAAGTTTTTAGATTCGTTGATCGCTGTGTTTGCGTCCGTAGGGTTATTGTTATTTGTATTGCTACACCCTGAGAGAAGGATAATGGCGATAATACAATATAAAATAAGCTGCTTTTTCAATATAGTTCCCCTCCATAATATAAGTAAAAAGTGTTGTATTACTATATTACGGTAAATTGTGGTAAAAGTTTTACATCTGAGGCAAATTTAAGACGGCGAAAAAGTGAACTCTTCGAAACCCGGAATAAATTCCAATAATTATGCAAAAAACCGAATAAAGGTCCTCCTAATATTACACGATGATTACAATATTCATGTAGATTCTTCATTCATCAGGATTAAGGAGGAAACACGAGCATTTTAAGATAACGAGGGTCCTTTATATCATGTAAATGCTGCTTTTTTCCGAAATAACCGCAAAAACGCGCAATTCTCCCCTTTGCCGCATTAAATTATGGATGATACACTGCATAAAGTCACTAAATTGTAAGCGCTAAAAAAAGCTAGCTTACGATGTAACATTTGCTTTATACAAAAAAACGCTTACTAGGTAAGCCTTAAGGAGGAGAGATATGGATGTTCTCAGGCAACTGCGCGGTTATTATCGAGAGAAGCTGCATTTTCTGATTCTTTCGATTATATGTTTGGCCGCTGCAACTGCAGTGGGGCTGATTACCCCCAATTTGTTAAGAAAGCTGATCGATGATGTTATTGTGCCACTTAAGTTTACAGAGGTGCCAGTGCTCGCATTGAGCGTGTTAGCTGTAGTAATAGTAAAAGCATGCCTGCAGTTTGCACATGGTTTTTTTGGAGGACGGCTAGGTAACTTTCTTGCATACCGGCTGCGTAATGCTTGTTATGAGAAGCTGCAATTCCTATCTTTCCGTTATTATGATACCGCGAAAACTGGGGATTTGATGTCCCGACTAACCGGAGATTTGGAAGCGATTCGTAACTTTATCGGTTTCGGTTTTGCTCAGTTGCTTAATGTCTTTTTTATGGTCATTTTTGGTTCGATTATGATGTTCTCACTCAATTGGCAGCTTACTCTAGTAACTTTGATTACGATGCCAATCCTGGCGTTTATTGCGCTAAAATTTGAGTCTAAGATTCACCCGGCCTTTCAAGAGATGCGCCTTGCGCTCAGTTCTCTGACTACGGCTGTACAGGAGAATATCACGGGTGTGCGCACCGTCAAATCGTTTGCGAGAGAGGCTCATGAAGTAGAGAAATTCTCGCACCGTAACGAACGTTATAAGAATAACCAGATTTTTGCTGCTGAGCTCTGGAGTAAGTTTTTTCCAGCGATGGAGTTTTTAGCATCGATCAGTGCAGCTATTCTGCTTGGAGTAGGCGGAACGTTAGTTATTAAGGGGAAAATGTCACTGGGCGAACTGGTTGCTTTTTTCAGCTTAATTTGGTACATCATTGGACCGATTTGGGGTCTTGGATTCCATATTAATAACTATACACAGTCCAAAGCATCGGGAGAACGTGTATTGGAAGTACTTAATCAGAATATTGATGTGAAGGATAAAGAGAACGCCCGTGAACTGGTACCTTCTGAGGTTAAGGGAGATGTAGCGTTTAATCACGTCACATTTGCTTATGGAAACAAAATGCCTGCGGTTACAGACATTGATTTTGAGGCTAAATCTGGTGCGGTTATAGGGTTCCTTGGAGGAACGGGCTCTGGTAAATCGACCATTACACAGCTGATGATGCGTGCTTATGACGTTAATGAAGGCAGCATCACACTGGATGGGATGGACATCAGAGAATACAATGTTCGCAGCTTGCGTTCACAGATCGCGACGGTCTTTCAGGAGACCTTCCTGTTCTCCTCCTCAATTCGCAACAACATCTCCTATGGGTTGAAAAATGTAAGCATGGAAGAAATTATCCGAGCTGCACAACTTGCCAAAGCCCATGATTTCATCATGGAGATGGAAGATGGTTATGACACTGTGGTGGGTGAGCGCGGAATGGGTCTTTCCGGTGGACAAAAGCAACGGATTGCCATCGCTAGAGCCCTGCTTAAGAATCCGCGGATTCTTATCCTCGATGATGCGACCAGCGCTGTCGATATGGAGACGGAGCACGAGATTCAAGCCGGATTCCAAGAGGTCATGAAGGGGCGCACTACACTTATTATTGCCCATCGGATCTCCTCCTTGCGCCATGCGGATCAGATTATCGTCATGAACGAAGGTCATGTACAGCAGCGTGGTACCCATAAAGAGCTAATTGAAGTGCCGGGTCCTTATCAGGATGTATACCGGATACAGTATGCTGATTATCTGGCCAGAGCGACCGGAAGAGGGGAGGAGTGAGGCATATGAAACTTGAAGCCAAACCAATGACCGCTACGGGAGCAAAAAATAAAGCAGCCGAGCAGCAAGAGCTGGATGAACGTTTTGTATATAAAGATGATGATGTCATCGATAAGGCTTTTGACTGGAAGCAATTTACCAGACTGTTCGGGTACATGAAGCCTTATGCAAAGCAGATGCTTCCATTGGTGTCCATCATGATGATTCTGGGAACTATCACGAAGTTGACCGTCCCGTTCCTAACAAGTTTAGCTATTGACCGTGCGATTGCACCAAAGGTGGGGAATCCCAGCTTATCTCTGCTATATTCGCTTACAGCAGGGGTAATCGTCTTATATCTGATTCAATGGATTGCGGGAGTATACCGGATTAAATACACGAACATCATAGGCCAAAGAGTGATTTATGATTTGCGCTCAGATTTGTTCAAGCATATTCAGAAGCTCTCCTTTAACTTCTTTGATAAACGTCCGGCAGGTTCGGTATTAGTGCGGGTAACCAATGATATCAACTCTTTGCAGGATTTGTTCACAAACGGGGTTGTCAATCTGATGATTGACTGCGTGCAGCTTATGGGGATTACCATTATTCTGCTAGTGATCAACTGGAAGCTAGGTCTTGCAGTAATGGTTACGGTTCCGATTATGTTCTTTGTTTCAACTAAGCTGCGCCAAAAGATTCGGATCGCTTGGCAGGATGTGCGGATGAAGAACTCCAGAATTAATTCTCATTTAAATGAATCGATTCAGGGAATCAGAGTCACACAAGCCTACACCCAAGAACAAGAAAATATGAATTATTTCGATGTTATGAATACCGACAGCAAAAAATCCTGGAACAAAGCCTCTGCGATGAACCAGGCGTTCGGTCCGATTATTGAGGTCACAGGTGGTTTTGGGACAATGATCCTCTTTTGGCTGGGGGCTTATCTGATCCAATCTGGAGAACTCACAGTAGGTATGCTGGTAGCATTCAGTTCTTATGTCAGCAACTTCTGGGACCCGATTAATCGCCTTGGGCAGATGTACAATCAGCTGCTTGTGGCAATGGCTTCCTCGGAACGGATCTTTGAATATTTGGATGAGCAACCTGCGGTTCAAGATAATCCTGGTGCTAAGCCAATGGGAACGATTCGTGGGGATATTAACTTTGAGAAGGTCATTTTTGAATATGAAAAAGGCCGGGCTGCATTAAAAGGTATTGATCTGGATGTAAAAGCAGGACAGTCGATCGCGCTCGTAGGTCATACAGGTTCTGGTAAAAGTACGATCATTAACCTGATTGGCCGGTTTTATGATATCAAAAGCGGCCGAATCACGATAGACGGTGAAGATATCCGCGGGGTTACGTTAGACAGCCTGCGAAGGCAGATCGGAATCGTGCTGCAAGATACCTTTATTTTCTCGGGAACGATTCGGGATAATATCCGTTTTGGCCGTCTGGAGGCTACAGATGAAGAAGTGGAAAATGCTGCAAAAGCCGTGGATGCCCACGACTTCATCATGAAGCTGCCCGGTGGGTATGAGACAGAGGTGGAAGAGCGCGGCAGCGCGTTGTCGATGGGACAACGTCAGCTTCTCTCCTTCGCCCGGGCGCTCTTGGCAAATCCGCGTATTCTAATCCTGGATGAGGCAACTGCCAGCATTGATACGGAGACAGAGCTGAAGATCCAGGAGGCACTCAAAATCCTGCTTCAAGGCCGAACCTCCTTTATCGTAGCGCACAGACTTTCTACCATCCGCCATGCGGATAAAATAGTCGTCCTCGATCACGGAGAGATTAAAGAAGAAGGAAACCATCATGAGTTGACATCCCGTGATGGGGTATACAACGGTCTGATCGAAGCGCAATTCCGCTTCTTATAGACCGACAGTACAGAACAGAACAGAACAGTACAGAACACAACAGAACAGAACAGAACAGAACAGAACAGAACAGAACAGAACAGAACAGAACAGAACAGAACAGAACAGAACACAACAACAGCTCATTCCCGTTGCTTAGGCAACTGCGGTGTGGGCTGTTTTTTATAGGGATATAGAATGTAGAGATTAATGGGTCCGGGGTTAGAACAGGCAGACCAGAGTAGAGTGGAGTATGGCATATAGGTATTACGGGACAAGGCAAAGGAAGAACGGCAGAATGGAAGAACAGCAGAACAGCAGAACAGCAGAACAGCAGAACAGCAGAACAGCAGAACAGCAGAACAGCAGAACAGCAGAACAGCAGAACAGCAGAACAGCAGAACAGGGGAACGGCAGAACGGCAGAATGGAAGAACGGCAGAACGGCAGAACGGAAGAACGGAAGAACGGAAGAATGCAAGAACAGCAGAACAGCAGAACATAATACAGCAGGGTTAGATTTCTATTCAGTTACTTAGGACGTTTGGATACCCTGCCCGTCACACGCAGCTCAAACATTTGTGCACAAATATCTTGATGCCATTGTAGATCAGCTGTCTGTTCCGCTAATTGGATTTCATTTTGCAATCGGGCCAACTCATAGCAGTAGGTAGCGTTTATTTGCAGGCACTGCTGTTGTTCCGTTTCCTCAGCAGCAGTAAGCTGCCGTCTACGGCTCAGGATGAACAACTCGGCAAGGCGTTCATGGACAGGAAGCATGCTTTTTTCCTCCTACAGCAATTTAAAACCACATATTAGTTTCGCCATGAGAAGAGAAATTCAAACGTTACGTCAGATAATTAAATTGAGGGGCCTTACTATGTTGAGGGTAGGAGGAACTATCTTCGAAGTCAGAAGGAAACAAGTAGAGGTGAAAATCGAGGGAAGTTTAGGAGTAATCAGGAAACGAATCGTTTAGTTGCAGTTTGTACAATAGTAACCGCCATTCTCGTTATAAAAATACTGTTAATTGCACTTTGTGCAGCTATTTTCGAGAAATGTGCTTATTAAGGGCATTTTCCTTAATTCTAGTTGCACAAAGTACAACTAAATCAGAAATCGGCTCGCTAGACGTGGATTTAGTTGCACAAAGTACAACTAAATCAGAAATCGGTTCGCTAGACGTGGATTTAGTTGCACAAAGTACAACTAAATCACAATTCAGCTCGTTAGATGTGGATTCTAGTTGTACAAAGTACAACAAAATCAGAAATCGGCTCGGTAGACATGAATTTTGTTGCACAAAGTACAACTAAAAAATCCCCCGTAGTCAAACCGGGGGATTTAGTGTACAAACAGCAGCTCTGAACCTTTTGCTAAACAACGCAGGACCTCAAGAAACGCCCTAGTCCATGTAGATTTCCACAATCGTAACGTTACGTTCGCGGGCTAGATCGACAAATAATCCATCGATCTTTACCAGCGGACGGAAAATATCAACTGGATTGTTCATGATAATCACACCTGTATCCCCCGTGTTCAGTAATACTCGCTTGCCGATAAAGTTAGGCATTAAATGCTGTATAAAGGCTTGAACCGTTCTGCCGTTCAGCTTACCAAAGCTGAGGTCATTTAGTTCACGTAGGACAGAAATAAGCTCTTGCTTGGACTGATAGACGCGTTTAGAAGTCATCGCACTATAGATGTCAGCTACAGCAGCAATTTGCGCATAAGGATGAATATCGGATTTGGTTAGCTTATTAGGATAGCCAGAGCCGTCCTCACGTTCATGATGCTGCAAGGCTGCCAAGGCTGTATGTGAGTCATCCATAGAATTACGGATAATTTCGTAGCCGTACTTAGTATGTAGTTTAACTTCTTCGAATTCTTCCGCGGTTAATTTCCCAGGCTTATTTAATAGTGCAGGTGAGATTCTACATTTTCCAATATCAATTAAATATCCAGCTCGTCCAATCTCATAGCATTCTTGTTTGGAATACCCAAGCCAGATTGCAATATAATAAGAGAGCATACCTACCTGCAAAGAGTGATTGTAGGTATAATTATCTTCGCGATCGAGCAGAAGCAGCAGGGAGACTACATCCTTTTGCTTGTCCAACGATTGAAGCGAAGGCTGAAGAATGTCGTTAACCACGGATTGGTTAAAGCTTCCTTTTAATAGTGCTTCCATATAAAGATTCTCAAAGCCGTCAATCATGGTATCAAAACTAGTGGTCACCGTCTGAATAATTGAAGGTCTGCTTAATGGGGCAGGTTCTTCCACTAACGTCTGGATATCAACATAATCAACTCCATGCTGCATCAGCTTGGCGATATCATCTATCTGGAGCAGCGATCCCTTTGGTAATACATGCAGACCTCTTGAACTATAAGCGTCTGAGTTGAGGTGATTACCAGGTTTTAGATCCGAGACGTGTACTCTCAATGCCTATGCCACCTTTTATCCGATTTTATCCAGAATATCAACAAAGTGCAGATTTTTCAATGAAAAAGGAGTGAAGATTAATTGTGGAGGGAATCGGCAGCCTTTTGTTCAGAGCCTACCCAGTGCTGGCCTGATTCATTGATGTCTTTTTTCCAGATAGGGACGGTCTGTTTCAGCAGTTCAATGGCCAGACGACTAGCCTCGTAACAGGTATCGCGATGAGGGGTAGAGACGGCAATGATAACGCTTGCTTCCTTCAGGCCTACAAGCCCAATGCGGTGGGAAATCGCGCAGCGTGCATTCCAGCGATTCTGCACCTCGTCACCAATTTCTTTCAGCTTGCTTAAGGCCATAGGAATATAGGCTTCATAGTCTAATGCTGTTGTACGTAGTTCTCCGGTCATTTCGCGTGTAGTTCCTACAAATAATAGGGATGCTCCATGATTGGCGTCGAGGACGGCATCCAGAAGCTTCTCAGCATTTAAAGGCAGATCCGTTATGCTATAGAGGCCGTCAGAAGTGCTTTCATATAAAGAACCATTCTCTCCACCGGAAACGGGAGGGATTAATGCAACTTCGGCAGACTCGGTGATGAGGGCTTCATCAGGTGCATATTCCCGGTCAATGGCGACCAAAGAAGTTCCAATTAGGGATGCTGCATCCGGATAAGAGGTTGAAAGGAGTTCTTTTAACTTCCCAGCGGTTAAGGGATTCTCTGTCGCATGAAAGGTCAGAGAAGATGAGCCGATAATCTCAGCCAAACCCGCGAACAGACGGATTGTGATATGCATACTTATTCACCTCTGAAATATGTTGTAATGTCTACAATATACCATAATGAGCCTGAAAATGTTATGCTAGGCTCTATAAGATCATGCATCGGCTGCTTCATTTAAGAGCGGCTCAACAGGTAGGAGGAATGTTGCTAATGGGGCATGTGCCGCAAAGACTGACCATACTTCATACCAATGATATACATAGCCATTTCGAAATGGTGAGTCCATTGGCAGCAGAAATCGGGAGACAAAGAGCTGCAGCGGGGGAAGAGCCTGTGCTGTTGCTGGATATTGGCGATCATATGGATCGTGCAGCCGTCGAGACAGAAGGAACTATGGGTCAGGCTAACATCGATGTACTTAACTTAACAGGATATGATGCTGTAACCATCGGTAATAATGAGGGGTTAACATTCTCACAGGAGATGTTATCCTCTATTTTCTCCGGGTTACAGTGCCCAGTGGTATGCTGTAATTTTGTGGAGACTGCAACAGGGGAACCTCCCCACTGGATGAAGCGTCATGCCATCTTGGAGAAGGATGGAATCAGAATAGGAATAACTGGAGCGACAGCGGCATTTAGTTCGTTCTATTCCTTGCTGGGCTGGGATGCCCTGGATCCCGAGACAACCCTTCGGGAACAATGCCTTCTTTTAGCTCCCCAGGTGGATATTCTAATCATCCTTTCTCATTTGGGGCTTCCCGCAGATCGAATTCTGGCAGAGCGGCTGGAAGGTGTGCATGCTATTCTTGGTGGACATACGCATCATATGCTGGAAGAGCCGCTCATGATTAACGGAACAGCTGTATGTGGAGCGGGGAAATTCGGGCGTTACCTCGGGCGGCTTCAATTTGAGCGGAGAGAGGGACAAACTGGATTCAGTCTGGTGGCAGGTGAATGTATTCCGATTGACCCAGAACTGAAGGAAGAGGTTGTAGGTCCTGCCGCTACTATTCATTTGGAGCGTGGTCGTGAGGCTCTTCAGCAGACCGTTGCGATCACAGATCGTGAGCTTCCTTTGAATTTGCAGGGAGAATCCCCTTTTGGCAATCTTTTAGCCCAAGCTGTACGTAGATTTACAGGCGCCAGTTTGTCGATAGTTAACACAGGTCAGCTTCTAGGACCTTTACCTGAAGGGGAGGTTACAACGGGAATGCTGCACGCCCTATGTCCTTCTCCCATTAATACCTGCGTAATCAAGCTGAAAGGCCTAGATATTCGCATAGCTTTGGAGCAGAGTCTTACGGAAGAATTTTATAATAAGGTGATTTTTGGTTATGGCTTTCGCGGGAATTATCTGGGCAGCTTAGCAGTAGATGGGATAAAAATCTTGTACGATCCGCAGCAGATACCGTATGATAACAATATTGCAGTTTTTGTCGAAGGAAATCCGCTGGAGGATGATAAAGAGTATAATGTTGGTACGCTGGACATGTTTACTTTCCGTGCAGGCTATGAGACGATCGCCAATGGGAAGGATCCTTTATTTTTGCTGCCTCATTTTTTACGCGACCTGCTTGGGATGGAATTGCAGCGCCCGGACAGTCTTGATGAATGCATGCTCACTCGCTGGCAGATCAAGTCTGAGTAAACCTGCAGCTTACAAGATTTACTTTTTGATTCCATTTAGACAGTGCTAGATTCCCAAAAAAATAGGAGGAAATTATGGACACGATTACAGCTATTATTTTAGCAATTGTCGAAGGGATCACTGAATTTATTCCTGTTTCTTCTACAGGACACATGATTTTGACCTCGAAGCTTCTGGGCTTTGATGAGCAGGATTCGATTATGAAGACTTATGAAATCGTTATTCAGCTAGGGGCAATATTGGCGATTGCGCTTGTTTACCGCGAGCGTGTGCTTAATTTGCTGGGCATTGGGCGTAAGAACTCAGGAAGAGGCGGTGTGATGCCGGCGTCTCGTTTGAACTTAATCCATGTAATACTTGGGATTGCCCCAGCACTAGCTGTGGCATTTTTTGCCCGCGATTTTATAAAAAGTCTCTTTGGGGCCACGACTGTTCTTTGGGCGCTTGTCGCCGGAGGGATTCTAATGATTATCGCAGAATGGGTAAATAGACGCAAAATTAGAGTTACAGCGCATGAGCTAGACGATCTTTCCTACGGACAGGCGCTGGCTATCGGGATGTATCAGATTATTTCAGTGCTTTGGCCAGGATTTTCCCGTTCGGGATCTACGATCTCCGGAGGGATGTTAAGTGGAGTTAGTTATAAAGCTTCTGCGGATTTCTCCTTCCTTATAGCCATTCCTATTATGTGTGCGGCTTCCGGATATGAACTGTTGGATTCTTATAAGAACTTCACTAGTGAGACGATTGGCTATTTTGTAATTGGATTTCTGATTTCTTTTGTAGTGGCTTATGTAGTGGTCATTTTGTTTATGAAATTGATTCAAAAGATTAGATTGACGCATTTCGCGATCTACAGATTTATTCTTGCTGCTATATTCTGGTTGTTTATTATGCGTTAATGCCCATAGGCAAAGACCTAGACACACCCGATGTTCTTCATGGTGCACCTGTCTGATCTCTACATAAACGGTATAGACAAAGCGTGTGACCCAAGGATTTCAAAACAGAATAGCATTTTACCGTTAAAGGCAGGAGTGAGCTAAGTGCGTTTAGTATCCGTGAATCAGCTTCAAGCAGGCATGAAATTAGGTAAAAAAATATATAATGATGAAGGTCTAACTCTCCTCGCGGATGGGGTGGAGCTTACTGATGCGTTGATCAAGAGGCTTGCAAGAATTGACATCGGTTATATTTACATAGAGGACTCTGTCACGGACGATGTTGAGATTATAGGTATGCTTCAAGATGAGACACGCAATCAGGCACTGAAGGTGATTCGTAATCAGTTTCAGCAAATGACAGGCGCTTCAGGAATAAGTAAGGGATTCTACCATCTGGATAAAAAATTCTCAAAAATCATGGATAGCATCCTGGATGATTTGTCTTTACAAGAAGATCCGATGATCATGCTGCTTGATATGCACACTGCTGATAACTACTTGTACGTCCATTCCCTGAACGTCTGCTTGTACACTTTGGTGCTTGGCATTGCGCATGGGTACAGCAAAGAGGAGCTTCGAGTGATTGGTCTGGGTGCGCTGCTGCATGATATTGGCAAGACCCAAGTCCCGATAAAAATCATTCAAAAACCCGGCAAGCTCAGTGAAGATGAATTTCGGCATATGCAGGCACACACCGAGATCGGGTATCAGATTCTCAAGGAAGAACCGAATATCCCGCTGCTCGCGGCTCATTGTGCGCTTCAGCATCATGAACGCATTGACGGATCCGGATATCCGCGGGGATTAAAAGGACCTCAAATTCATGAATATGCCAAATGGTTGGGCGTGGCTGATTCCTACGATGCCATGACCTCCAACCGGGTCTACAAAAAGGCTATGCTGCCACATCAAGCCGTTGAGGCGCTTTATGTAGGTTCCGGTACATTGTATGAGCAGAAGCAGCTAGAGTTATTTAGAGATCGTGTGGCTATCTATCCACTTGGTCTTACGGTGAAGCTCAGTACGGGTGAAAGTGGAGTTGTTGTCAAAATAGATCCAAGTACGCCTCACAGACCGATCGTACGTGTGCTTACAGGGCCTGAAGGAGAGAAAGTCGTACCGTTCGAAAGGGATCTAGGAAAAGCCCTCTCCGTTGTTATCGTTGACGTCGCAGATCAAGGCGATTCTGTGGGAACGCCAAAATATTTATAATAGCAGCGAAGAGAGAAGAATAGGCTTGTCCGCATAACTCGCGGAAGCCTCTTCTTCGTCTCGCTGCTATTATTTTTTACAGTGAGAAAGCTTGTGAGGACAGTCCGAAAGACATCCGAAGTGCAGTTTTTCTGACTAACGTGGTATGATATAGGATAAGACACCGTTCAATCTTCATGATTATGGGTTAATAATAGGAATAAGATTTAAAGGAGCTAGTACAAATGAATGTTATAAGACCATTAACATCTTCACCGAAGGAGCTGTCGCCAAGCTACGATCCATGGGATCCCATTACTTCTTTACGCAAGCATGGACGCCATGTGCTAACGAGTGTGGAATTTACAGTAACCAATTTATGTAATATGCGGTGTGAACACTGTGCGGTAGGTGATAGTTTAACCTCTAGAGAAGGGGATATGCTGCCGCTTAAAAATATGTTGGACCGTTTAGATGAAGTAGAGCATCTGGAGACTATTAGTATTACCGGCGGAGAGCCTATGTTTTTGGCCGGAACGGTGGATAATATCATAGTGCCGCTCTTAAAGTATGCCAAAGAGCGGGGGATTAGATCGCAAATTAATTCTAATCTGACGATGCCGTATGCTCGATATGAAAAGCTGCTTCCGTATTTGGACGTTATGCATATTTCTTTTAATTATGTGAACGGAGACGATTTTCATGAAGTTGGTTTTGCCAACAGCGGGCATGCTGTTTCAAAGGAAAGTGCATATCGGTTATATAATGCAATGATTGAGAATTCTCGACGGCTAAGTGAGGATGGTATGCTAATTTCTGCGGAAACTATGATTAATTACCGTACACATACTAAGCTGCCTGAAATTCATAAGTTGATTCTCGACATGGGCGCCAAACGGCATGAGGTACATCCTATGTACGACTCCAGTTTTGCTTCGGCGTTGCCAGTGTTGTCCTTGAATGAAATGCGGACGGCAATCCATGAACTACTGGATACCCGTGATCCGGAGATTTGGATGCTGTTTGGGACCCTTCCGTTTTTTGCTTGCAGCTTCCTGGAAGAAGACCAGAAGCTGATAAGCAGAATGCGCGCCGAGAAGAATGTTACCCTTCGCAATGATCCGGATGGCCGGAATCGAGTGAACGTAAACATGTTTACGGGCGATGTTTTTGTTACAGATTTCGCTGATATCGCAGCCTTTGGCAACATCGAGAACCAAAAGCTGGATGATATATTTATCGATTGGCAGACTAAACACCCGCTGAACCAAAAGGTGAACTGCCACTGCGATGCAGCAGGCTGCTGCGGACCTAATCTGTTAGTGGCGGATATGTATTATCCGGAAGTTGACTTCAAAACTAGAAAAGCGATCAATCTGTAGAAATGAGGCGTTGTTAAGTGGTGCATACGGAATTTGAAGTAGGGAGATTATTGCTTAATCTTTTGCTGGTTCTGGTGCTCGTATTATTGAACGGTATTTTTGTAGCAGCGGAATTTTCATTAGTTAAGGTCAGGCAGTCCCGCCTGACCCAACTTGTCAGTGAAGGTAATAAAATGGCTGGATATGCTCTGAAAGTAAATAAGAGACTGGACTCCTATTTATCCGCCACTCAGTTTGGGATAACACTTGCATCGCTGGGCTTAGGTTGGGTTGGAGAGCCCGCGATTTCTGAGCTGTTGGTCGAACCTTTAATGTACCAGATGGGGATCACCGATCATACCCTGATTTCTACTGTATCTGTGATTATTGGATTTTCGATCATTACATTTTTACATATTGTACTTGGGGAGCTTGCTCCTAAATCGCTCGCGATTCAAAGAACAGAAGGTTCGGCACTGTTGTTATCTGCACCCCTGATGTTCTTCTATAATGTGTTCATGCCTTTTATCTGGGTGCTGAATGCTTCAGCCAACGCGTTACTTCGGTTAGTCGGTGTGGAGCCTGCAAATGAAAGTGAAGCAGCACACTCGGAAGAGGAAATACGTATTCTGATGAATCAGAGCGCCAAGAGTGGCGTCATTGACAAAGATGAAATGAAACTAATGGATAATATCTTTGAATTCTCAGATCTGCTTGCACGTGAAGTCATGCTGCCTCGTACAGATATGGATGTGCTTTACAGCAATCTTTCGTTAGAAGAAAATATGAAGATTATTACCGAAACGAGACATTCACGTTATCCGGTTGCTCTGGAAGATAAGGACCGTATTATCGGTTTTATTCATATTACCGACCTGTTGTTTGCTCCACCGGAGCAGCAGAATGATCTTACAACTCTGGTTCGGCCTATCCTTAACGTTCCGGAATCGATGGAGATCAGTCATACTCTTCGTTTTATGCAGAAGAATAAGGCGCAGCTAACGTTGGTTGTCGATGAATATGGCGGCACAGCAGGTTTGCTGACAGCAGAAGAGATTCTGGAAGAAATCGTAGGAGATCTGCATGACGAGTTCGAAGATGAGCGTCCAAGTGTGGAACATAACGGGGAGTATATCTCTGTTGAGGGCCGGATGCTGATTGAGGATGTCAACGATCTTACGGGTGTTGTGATTGAAGATGATGAGGTGGATTCCATCGGCGGCTGGTTGTTTAAGGAGCTGGAGGGTAATCCAACCAAAGGAAAACGTGTCAAAGTTGAAGATGTTATTTTTGAAGTCGAGGAATCAACAAGATTGCGTATCACTAGAATTAATATCCACCGGGAACCCCGTGTTGAGGATGAAGAAACCTCATCAAAATTGGACGAGGATAAAGAATAACCTATTAAAGATTGTAACGTATTGTTCCGGTTGATCAGGGATATAATGAACTCCTCCTGTAAGAGCTTTATGGCTCACGACAGGGGGAGTTTTTTTGTGGACACATAAAGGACATAACGCTCGTCTATGCTAATGTTTATAAATTGTTTGAAAGCGGGGTCTAGATTGAAAAAGAAACTTCTTCTCGTTGAGGATGAAATTCGTATTCGTGAACTGGTATCTGATTATTTCTTACAGAATGATTGGGAAGTACTTGAAGCGGATAATGGAAGAGATGCATTGGTTTGGTTTGATTCACTGCTGCCGGATCTGCTGATTCTGGATATCATGATGCCTGCTATGAATGGCTTTGAAGTGTGCCGTGAAGTTCGTGAGAAATCAGCGGTACCCATCATTTTGTTAACCGCCAAGTCCACAGATGACGACAAAATCTATGGATTTGAATTAGGAGCCGATGATTATGTTACAAAACCATTTAGTCCAAAGGTGCTGGTAGCCCGGGCAAATGCACTCATGAAGCGGGTTGAAGGCACCCATCAGCCTGAATCTGGCATAATAAAATTTGGTTCCGCGATGTTTAATACCTTAGCTCATCGGTTGGAGGTAGAAGATGCGGAAGTGGAGCTTACCCCTAAGGAATATGATCTTTTATGGCTTTTAATACGAAATAAAGGGATTGTCATTTCAAGGGATACGATCCTCAGTCGGATCTGGGGAATTGAATTTGAAGGAGATTCCAGAGTTGTGGACAGTCATATTAAAAAGCTGCGAAGTAAATTGGGTTATGAATCACGTTTTATTCGTACGGTAATTGGCACAGGATACATGTTCGAGGAAGAGGCATGAGAAGACGGGGAATTACTTTTAAACTGTTTGTGATGACCGTTATCTTTTTCCTTTGCTTCTATGGCATGGTGATTCTAAGCCAATTGCTGTTGTTTGACAATTTCTATCAGAAGCAAAAAGAGCACCGCGTGGAGAAACACCTTAAGAGCTTTGCGGCAAGATATATAAGTGAGCCATGGGGAAGCACTCGAACCTCTCAGGAGCTTGTCCGGTTTATGCTGCGGAATAAAACACAAATGGTTATTTTGAAGCTGGATGGAAAGATGAATTCAGAAGATCCATTTCATATAAAGCTAATCGATGATGACGGGAAGAGTATGGTTGTTTCTTTATCCCTATTCATGAATCAGTACGGAGATTCACTGAGAGCAGCAAACATTAAAGTAGATGATCAGTTGAGCGTGGAAGGCGAACTTTTGGACGAAGACAGTGCTTCACCCGTTATACTCTACCCCATAAGCATTACAAAAAAAGGGGGCGGAACAATAGGGGAGACGGGAGAGACTGGGACGATTCATGCATCTGGTACTGTTGCCGAAGTTGTACTGCCTGATTTGAAAATATGGAATCCACGCCAGGGAATACTGTTTGAGGCTCTAGAGGAATGGTTTCCTTTGACACCGGCGCAGGCAGAAGACTTCAAAAATTTGAAAATACAGAAGCAAGACTGGATTGCTCCCTGGAGTGGGAGTCGCAATTCTGTGGTTATTCTGCCCCTGAAGCAAAGTAACGGAGAAATTGAATTACTATTCACAGTCACTTCATTACAGGAAGTTAAGGATTCGAACGATGCGTTGCGTTGGTTCTTTTTATATCTGGGAATGGGTGGTTTTGTCCTGATTCTGGTGCTTTCTCTCTTTTTCTCGAAAATGGTAACGCGTCCGCTAATTAAATTAAATAAAATAGCCAAACGTATGGTTTCTCTGGATTTTACAGGGGACACATCGATTCGGCAGAAGGATGAGTTAGGCAGCCTTTCTAACAGCATGTTCACCTTATCACTAAGTCTGGATTCTGCTTTACGAGAGTTAAGAGAGGCCAATCAGCAGCTAGTTGAGGATATGGAGCAGAAACAAAGAATGGAGATCATGCAGCAGGACTTTTTTGCCAACGCCTCCCATGAATTGAAGACACCACTCAGTATTATCAAAGGTTTTGCTGAAGGCTTGGAAGATGGCGTTAGCGCCGGCAGGCAGGATCACTACATTAAGGTAATTATTGAGGAAGCCGATAAAATGGAGTTTCTTGTTAAAAATATGCTAGATCTAGCACGGTTGGAGTCGGGCACGATTAAACTTCGGAAAACTTCCTTTATGTTAAGTGAACTGACGGAAAAGGTGACGGACAAGCTGGTCCACTTGCTGAGTGAAAAACATTTGGAAGTCATCATTATTCCTGCAAATGAATTACCGGTCTATGCGGATGTGAACTGGATCGAACAAGTTATGCTAAATTTTATGACCAATGCTATCAGGCATGCGGAAGAAAGAAGTTCTATCACCGTCAATATTGAGAGTCATGCCCAGACTATTGTATTCACTATTCAAAATATAGGAGAATCAATCCCTGAAGATCAGCTGGAGCAGATCTGGGAGCGGTTCTATCGGTTGGAGCCATCCCGCAGTCGAATGACAGGCGGTACGGGTCTGGGGCTTTCCATTGCGAAGCGAATACTAGATATGCACGCTTGTCTTTATACAGTGAAAAATACGGAGAACGGTGTCAGCTTTACTGTGACCTTTGTAGGTTAAATCGGATCAACAGAAATACTGCTATGAAAGGGGTGAGATTGTATGAAATTGAACTGGTTGCCTTCAACGTGCACACTAGGAAACTTGGGACTAGGATCACTGTCCTTGTATTTTACGATTCAAGAACGATATAGCCTAGCTTTATTAATGATTTTGCTCGCGGCAATATGCGATGTACTGGATGGATTACTGGCAAGAATATTGCAATGTACTAGTGAATTCGGTAAACAATTGGACTCATTGGCGGATATTATATCATTTGGTTTAGCGCCTACCTTCCTTATCTTGTTGTATAGGTTAGAAGATGCCCACTGGATTGGACCTGCAGCTGCAGTTTTCTTTTTGATCTGTGGCGCACTTCGTTTGGCCAGATTTAATCTGTCGGCGCCTTCCAAAGGGTTCGTGGGGATGCCGATTACTGCTGCTGGAGTCATTCTGTCGATGATTTCTTTACTAGATGAACGTATGAAACCAGGACTGGTCATCGGATTAATGGCATTGCTGTCCGTAATGATGATCAGCCGTATCCCATTTCCGTCCCTTAAAAAATCCTTCAACAGGAAGTGATACACCCATGCCTTGGATTATAGAGTTTATTTCACAGTACGGATATTTAGCCATATTTGGCCTTATGGCACTTGGGATTATCGGACTTCCTGTGCCTGATGAGGTGTTAATGCTGTTTGTAGGCTATTTATCCTCCGTTATGGTTTTGGATTTTTCACTTTCTGTATTGGTTTGTTTCATGGGATCCATCACAGGAATGCTTATCAGCTATACTATTGGTCTAAGGCTAGGGCAACCTGTGGTAGCAAAATTCGGCAAGTGGGTTGGCCTTACACCCAAGCGTTTTGCGAGTATGAAAAGATGGTTTTTGCGGTTCGGAAACTGGGCGATTTTCATTGCTTATTTTATTCCAGGTCTGAGGCATGTATCGAGCTATATCTCTGGAATCAGTGCTATGTCTTTCAAAAAATATATACTTATAACGACTGCAGGAGCGCTAACCTGGTCACTCCTTTTTGTTTCTATCGGCTTTTTTGTGGGGGCTAAGTTTTCCTTTTTATAGCCATTGAAGTTTAACATTATTAATCGCAATTGAATGGAGCAAGATCAATGAATGTATTCAAGCGATTCTACGCGAATAGGACTACCAGACGCTTTTTTATTCTCGCACTTATCGGGTTGCTGCTGTACATGGTTCGTGGGATGCTTAATCTGGTGTTGCTGACGTTTCTGATTGCTTTTGTCATGAACAGCTTTCAGATTGTGCTCAGTAAACGAATTGGTAAATTCATGAAGGTTAACAGTAAGGTGATTATTGTCATTTTATACCTTGCTTTAATCGCATTGATTGTACTGGCCCTTGTAAAATATCTTCCTAAAGTATTGGAGCAGATTAAGCAATTAGCCATCTTCCTCACCAATCTCAAGTCAGAGGATCTTCCGCAGAACAAGATTACATTATATTTGTATGATATGCTCAGGGACCTTAACTATCAGTCCTATATCAAAAGAGGCATCGATTATGTGCTGCAGGTTAGCAACTGGGGTGCAACTTTCGTTCTATCAACCATTTTAAGCTTTGTGTTTATTCTGGAGAAGAACCGGGTCGTCAGTTTCACTTCTAGGATGAGAGAGAGCAGGATTGCCTGGTTTTATATAGATCTGGAGTATTTCAGCCGAAAATTCATCGTTTCCTTTGGGAAAGTAATAGAAGCGCAAATTCTCATTGCCATGTTCAATACCTGTCTTACTGTTATTGGCTTGTGGCTGCTTAACTTCCCGTATTTATTTGCCCTGGCGATTTTGATTTTTTTGCTCAGTCTCATTCCGGTGGTTGGTTTTTTGATTTCGCTCATTCCGCTTTTAATAATTGGTTACAACATCGGCGGTCTGATAACAGTTACTTATGTGCTGGCGATTATTGCGGTGTTGCATTTTATCGAAGGCTATTTCTTGAATCCTAAGCTGATGTCCACAAAAATGAATTTGCCGATGTTCTTCACCTTTAGCGTGTTGTTGTTCTCTGAGCATTATATAGGTGTCTGGGGACTTATTCTTGGTATTCCTATCTTTGTATTTATGTTGGATATCCTTGAGATTACCCACGAAGATTCGTTCAAAAGAGCGAACCCCTAAGCTGAATACTAAAAGACTCAAGTTATAAGCTGTTTCCGGTACTTTTCCGGAGACAGCTTATTTGTCGTGCACATTGCTCAAAAAAATTGCTAATGGGCTTTTTTTGTAAATAACGTTTTATATTGTGTCCTGCTGTCATAAGTTAGCTAAGGGAGTAATGTTCAGAGTCTTTAAAGAAGGAACAGGAACAAAGGAGGTACAAAAAAGATGGAATCACAGCTGCGGAGGTATACCCCCTTTAGGGGCCCGTTTGATCCTTGCCCACCGGTGCCGTTCAAGACGTATGTAGTTCCACCCAATCAATTTATCACCTTTCAGCCACCCGATTTGCCACAGTTTAGTTTGCAGGAGGCTCTGAAGTATGGAACGCTCTGGCCAGCACTATTTAGTCCGTATGAATCCAAGTGCAAAGGAGGAGGAAAATAGACTATGGAGGCAAATCCTTGCGACCAACGTTATTATGAATTGCTTGAACAGTTGCAGACCCTTGATTTTGCCTTAGTGGAGTTGAACTTATATCTAAATACGCATCCTGACGATCTGAGAAGTATTGAACAATTTAATCAGCTTACGCTGGAACGAACCAAGCTAGCGAATCATTTTCAGGAGTTATATGGTCCGCTGCAGAATTTTGGCCGCGCTTATTCTAAATGTCCATGGGAATGGAATCAACCCCCTTGGCCTTGGCAGGTGTAAGAGGAGTATAACCGTAAGGAACTATTTTTCTAGAGGAGGGAAGTTCCCGAATGTGGATATACGAAAAAAAACTGCAATATCCGGTACGGGTGGGTAAATGTGATGTCCGGATGGCGCGTTATTTGAGTGAGCAATACGGAGGAGCAGACGGCGAGCTCGCCGCTGCACTACGCTATATGAATCAAAGATACACGATTCCAGATAAAGTTATTGGCGTGTTGAACGATATTTCGACTGAGGAATTCGCTCACCTTGAGATGATTGCCACGATGATCTACAAACAAACAGAAGCTTAAATGCAATCAATGTGATATACTCTTCTCATGGAACAATATACCATGAAGGGATGGAATACCATGGCGATTAAGAGGGTGGCAATCTATTGCAGAAAAAGCCGTGAAGCCGATGATAAGACAACTACATCAATAGATGGACAAGCTAATTCTCTGATAGAACTATGTGAAAAGCGTGGGTATACATATGATTTGTACAGTGAGACAGGATCGTCCCAAGAATGGGATCGTCCAGAGTTCCAGAAGCTTCTGTCCAAGATCAAGCACTATGAATACGATGCCATCGTTTGCACCGAACAATCTCGTTTGACTCGGAACACGAAACATTACGAGGAAGTCAAAGAGATCATGATTAAGTCAGGTTGTGTCCTTGTTACACCAACTTCGATGACGGACTATACCAATGAAGATCAAATGTTCAGCGGTGACATTATTGCACTAATTGAAAAGAGAGAATGGCAAACCACTAGAAAGCGTCTTATGAGGGGTTCTAGGGAATCGGCAAAGAAGGGCAATTGGATGGGAAAGAAGGTTCCTTTCGGCTATCGATACAATCGTGACACCAAGAACCTTGAGATTGTCCCGGAGGAAGCCGAGATCATTGTCCGCATGTTCAATGAATATGTGTCAGGAAAGTCTACCACAACTATAGCATACGACTTCACCAACGCAGGGATTACTAATATGCAATGGAGTTCATCCTCCGTGGCACGAATGATCGCCAATATCGCTTATACGGGACACTCTTCCTACGGACGTACTAAGCAGTACAAACAAGATGGAAAGCGTGTAACAGAACGGACTTCGAAGGAAGATCAAATCTTGATTAAGGACACCCATCAACCAATCGTTCCTCAAGAATTGTTTGATATGGCACAGAGAATTAGGAACGAGCGAAACTCCCGACCTGCTGCTTTGAAAGTTGGGAAACATATATTTTCTGGTCTTGTACGTTGTGGGGTCTGTGGTAGTATCCATTCGTTTCAAACCGCACATGGTAAGAAGAGAATTACAAGTTGCACGACACGGACATACAAAGAGGATGGAACGTACATCACATGCACAAATGGTGGGACATACATTGATAACTTTAAAGTGCTTTTTCACGAGTACTTTGTCCAATATGTCGATCAGATTGAACAATACGTCCATCTTATGACCGATAACGAAATACAGAATTTTGATGAAGAGATCAAGCGTATAGAAAAACAGATTGAGAAGCTAAACAAGGATATTAAACGGGTACAGCAAGGCTTCGTTATGGAAATTTTCACGCCAGATGAGGCTCGAAAGCAAATTGCTTCCTTTAAGGAACAGATAATAACACTTGAAGAACAGATCAAAACCATTACGGCAGAGAACAATATGTCAGAACACGATAAAGTTTCTGCACGACTTGAAAACATGAGACGTTTTCTAACTCATAGCGACAACATTCCAGAAAATGAAGCAAATGATATTCTGCGTGAATTTATTGATACGATCATCTATACTAAGGAAGGAAATGAGATTAACTTGAAAATCATAATGAAGGAATGACAATGTTCCACATTCTAGGGAGTTCGACTCCCTTCGCCTCTACCATGAAAAGCCCGACCTCATGCGGTCGGACTTTTATTATGGCTGAAAATGCAGACAGATTGTAGGTCATTTGATTTGCAGGAGAAGGAGGCACTGAAGTATTGTAGACAAAATGTCTATAATACAAGTCGAATCCAGTCACGACACATGTGGAATCGGTGGCTTTATTGGTGTCATCCTTTAAATCTAAAGCTGCACAAGGACATAATGAAGATGCTTAGGTATTTCCTAGCGTCTTTGGTTCGTAATGGTTTATTTCTGTTTTTTTATAACCGGCTTCATCACGATGGCATGATGTATAACGTGGTAAGTGACTGTCGAATAAAAGGATTTCCGGCTAGAGTGTGGAATAAGTTTGGAATATTAGGTAAGGGGCTATAAAGCCTTTTAGAAGTGCTTCTATAATGTATAAGAAGAAAAATTGGAGGTATACAAATGTCAAGTGCAACACAACGTGCCGAATTACAATCTCAAATCTGGAGAATAGCCAATGATGTCCGTGGCTCTGTAGATGGATGGGATTTTAAACAATATGTTTTAGGAACGCTGTTTTATCGTTTCATTAGCGAAAACTTTTCTAGCTATATTGAAGCGGGAGACGAAAGTGTCAAGTATGCAGAACTTTCTGATGAAATTATAACGAAAGAAATCAAAGAGGATGCCATTAAAACAAAAGGGTATTTCATATATCCAAGTCAGCTGTTTGTTAATATTGCGAAAACCGCTAACACAAATGAAAGCTTGAATACAGATTTAGCTGCTATATTTGCTTCCATTGAAAGTTCAGCAAATGGTTATCCATCTGAACTGGATATTAAAGGATTATTCGCTGATTTCGACACCACAAGCAATAGACTGGGGAATACTGTAAAAGACAAAAACAGTCGTTTAGCTGCTGTCATTAAAGGTGTTGCAGGGCTTAATTTTGGTAAATTTGAAGATAATCAAATTGACCTTTTTGGTGATGCCTATGAGTTTTTAATCTCTAATTATGCTGCCAATGCAGGAAAATCTGGAGGAGAATTCTTCACACCTCAGCATGTATCAAAACTTATAGCTCAATTAGCAATACACAAGCAAACAGCAATCAATAAAATATATGACCCTGCAGCCGGTTCGGGTTCACTTTTATTACAAGCAAAAAAACAGTTTGATGCTCATATTATTGAAGATGGGTTTTATGGACAGGAGATTAACCATACAACTTATAACCTTGCTCGTATGAATATGTTCTTACATAACATAAACTACGATAAGTTTAATATTGCTTTAGGAAATACACTATTAGACCCTCAATATGGTGATGAAAAACCTTTTGATGCCATTGTGTCGAATCCACCTTATTCCGTAAATTGGATTGGTAGTGATGACCCAACGCTTATTAATGATGAAAGATTTGCCCCTGCAGGCGTATTAGCGCCAAAGTCCAAAGCTGATTTTGCCTTTGTACTTCATTCACTTAGTTACCTTTCAAGCAAAGGTCGTGCAGCTATCGTTTGCTTTCCTGGTATCTTTTACCGTGGTGGTGCAGAGCAGAAAATTAGAAAATATCTGATTGATAATAACTTTGTTGAAACGGTTATTTCATTAGCACCTAACCTTTTTTACGGGACAACAATAGCGGTTAATATCTTGGTTCTTTCTAAGCATAAAACCGATAATAAAACTCAATTTATTGATGCAAGTGGCGTAGATTTCTATAAAAAATCAACCAATAATAACATACTTATAGATGATCATATTGAACAAATTATGAAAATGTTTGACAGCAAAGCAGATGTTGATCATGTTGCAAAATCTGTTGATTATGATGCAATCGTTCAAAAAGATTACAACCTATCTGTGAGCACCTATGTGGAAGCAAAAGACACAAAAGAAGTCATTGATTTAAATGAGCTGAATGCGGAAATAAAATCGACCGTAGGAAAGATAGATAGGCTTCGTTCTGAAATTGATAAGATTATTGAGGTGATCGAATCATGATGAAGCTGAATTATATGGATAAATTGCTTGATGGGGTTGAGGTTGAGTGGAAGACGCTGGAAAATATAGCTATCAAGATTTCATCTGGTGGAACTCCTCGCACGGGTGTTTCAGAATACTATGATGGCGAGATCCCTTGGCTCCGCACTCAAGAAGTAGATTTTGGTGAAATTTGGGATACTGGTGTAAAAATTACAGAATTAGGTTTAAAAAATTCCAGCGCAAAAATGATTCCTGCAAACTGTGTGATTGTTGCAATGTATGGGGCAACAGTTGGAAAAGTAGGTATTAATAAGATACCTTTATCTACAAATCAGGCTTGTGCCAATATTCAACTTGATGATAAGGTCGCAGATTATCGTTATGTTTTTCATTACCTGACAAGCAAATATGATCATATAAAATCACTTGGTTCTGGCTCACAAACGAACATTAATGCACAAATCGTAAAAAAATACCCCGTACCCATCCCACCCATTAAAGTACAAGAGGAAATTGTCCGTATTTTAGACACCTTCTCAGAGAATACAGCAGAGCTTACAGCAGAGCTTACAGCAGAGCTTACAGCTCGTAAAAAGCAATATGAGTGCTATCGTGATAAGTTGTTGACTTTTGAAGAGGGTGAAGTTGAGTGGAAACCGTTGGGGGAAATTGGTGAAGTTCGCATGTGCAAGAGAATCTTAAAAGAACAAACTTTAGATACAGGTGACATACCATTTTATAAGATAGGTACATTCGGCAAAGAACCGAATGCTTATATTTCTCGCGAAATCTTCGAAGAATATAGATCCAAATATAACTATCCCAAAATCGGAGAGGTATTACTTTCTGCAAGTGGGACAATCGGAAGAGCCGTCATTTTTGATGGTCAAGATGCTTATTTTCAGGATAGTAATATCGTTTGGATTGAAAATGATGAAACTCAAGTATCAAATAAATATCTATTTTACTTTTACAAAATTGCAAAGTGGGATGTTGCTGAAGGTGGTACAATTCAACGACTTTACAATGACAATTTGAAGAAAACAAAAATCCCAGTTCCGTTTCCAGATGACCCAGACAAATCGCTAGCGGAACAAGCTCGCATCGTATCTATTCTAGAAAAATTCGACGCCTTGTCATCCTCAATCACTGAGGGATTATCTCGTGAAATAGAGTTGCGTCAAATACAATACGAGTATTACCGTAGTATGCTTCTTACCTTTCCAAAAGAGGAGGTAGAGGCGTAATATGGGTGTTTCATTAACTGATGTTGCACAGCAGTTAAAAGATAATAATAAAAAAGTTCTCACAAATGAGGACAAAAATGTTTTAAGACATCTTATTAGTGAAATTAGTGGAATATATAGGTTTAAAAAAGAGAATATTTATTAATTAAAGCGGGGGATTAAATGAGCGACTACAAACCCATTGCAGAATCAAACAACTTTATAGTTTTAGATAAATATACCAAGATAGATCAACAAGGAGCAGGCTATCAAACAGAAGCCGATTTAGAACGAGAACTTATTCAAGATTTAGTAAATCAAGGATATGAACATCTACCAAGCTTAACTACTCCTGAAAAAATGCTTGCTAATGTTCGTGTTCAACTGCAAAATCTTAATAATGTGCAATTTTCAGAAGCTGAATGGATTAGATTTTGTGAGCAGTTTTTAGAAAAACCCAGTGATAACCATATTGATAAAACACGTAAAATTCATAACGATTATATTTATGACTTTGTTTTTGATGATGGGCATATTCAAAACATCTACCTAGTAGACAAAAAGAATATTGCCAACAATAAAGTGCAGGTAATTTCACAATTTGAACAAAAAGGAACGCAAGCCAATAGATATGATGTTACCATTTTAGTCAATGGCTTACCTCTAGTACAAGTAGAGCTTAAAAAACGTGGGATTGCCATTCGTGAAGCCTTTAATCAGGTTCATCGATATAGCAAAGAGAGCTTAAATTCAGAAAACTCTCTGTTTAAATATTTACAGATTTCCGTGATTTCTAATGGAACAGATAGCCGTTATTTTGCTAATACGACTAAACGTGATAAAAACAGTTTTGATTTTACTATGAATTGGGCTAGATCAGATAATACCCTGATTAAAGATTTAAAAGATTTCACAGCTACATTTTTTCAAAAAAATACTTTATTGAATATACTACTGAAATATTTAGTTTTTGATGTGAGCGATAACCTGCTGATTATGCGTCCTTATCAAATTGCTGCCACAGAAAGAATTTTATGGAAAATTAAAAGTTCATACCTAGCCAAAAATTGGAGAATCACTGAAAGTGGTGGATATATTTGGCATACAACGGGTTCGGGGAAAACGCTTACGAGTTTTAAAGCAGCTCGTTTGGCTACTGAACTGGATTTTATAGACAAAGTATTTTTTGTTGTAGATAGGAAAGACCTAGATTTTCAGACGATGAAAGAGTATCAGCGTTTTTCTCCTGATAGTGTTAATGGTTCAGAAAGTACCGCAGGATTAAAGCGTAACATTGAAAAAGATGATAATAAAATTATTGTGACGACGATTCAAAAACTGAATAACCTAATTAAAAGCGAAACAGAGTTACCTATATATAATAAGCAAGTGGTATTTATTTTTGATGAAGCCCACCGTTCACAATTTGGTGAAGCTCAAAAAAATATCAATAAAAAGTTTAAGAAGTTCTATCAATTTGGATTTACAGGTACGCCTATTTTCCCAGAAAATGCGTTAGGTTCTGAAACGACTGCTTCTGTCTTTGGTCGAGAGTTACACTCTTATGTAATTACGGATGCCATTAGAGATGAAAAAGTTTTAAAGTTCAAAGTAGATTATAACGATGTACGTCCCAAGTTCAAAACCATTGAAAAAGAACAGGACGAGAAAAAGCTATCAGCAGCAGAAAATAAAGAAGCATTATTACATCCTGAACGGATTAAAGAAATTTCTCAATATATTCTTAATAATTTTAAAATAAAAACCCATCGTTTAAATGCGAATGGAAAAGGATTTAATGCCATGTTTGCTGTGAGCAGTGTTGACGCAGCCAAACTCTACTATGAATCATTAAATAACTTACAAAAGGGAAGCAGTAAACCCCTTAAGATTGCGACAATCTTCTCCTTTGCTGCTAATGAAGAGCAAAATGCTATAGGTGAAATTCTTGATGAAACTTTTGAACCTTCAGCAATGGATAGTAGTGCAAAAGAGTTTTTAAGTTTAGCCATTAAAGACTATAATGCTATATTTAAAACCAATTATGGCGTAGAAAGTAAGGGATTTCAAAATTATTATCGTGACCTTGCTAAACGAGTAAAAGACAAAGAGATTGATTTGTTGATTGTTGTTGGAATGTTTTTAACTGGTTTTGATGCACCTACATTAAATACTTTATTTGTTGATAAAAATCTTAGGTATCATGGTTTAATGCAAGCTTTTTCGAGAACAAATCGTATTTATGATTCCACCAAAACTTTTGGGAATATTGTTACTTTTAGAGATTTAGAACAAGCAACCATAGACGCCATTACTCTTTTTGGGGATAAAAACACTAAAAATGTGGTGCTGGAAAAGAGCTACAAAGAGTATATGGAAGGATTCACTGATGTGGCAACAGGTGAAGCCCGTCGTGGTTATGTAGACGTAGTAAAAGAATTAAAGGAACGTTTTCCTAATGTTGATGAGATTGTTACTGAAAAGGCTAAGAAAGAATTTGTTAAACTTTTTGGTGAATATTTGCGTATTGAAAATATCCTACAGAACTATGATGAATTTTCAGGTTTAAAAGCTTTACAAACAGTAGATATGACTGACCCTAAAGTTTTAGAAGATTTTAAGTCTACTCACTATGTAACGGATGAAGATGTAGCTGTTATGCAAGAGATTCAAGTGTTAGAAGAAAGAGCTATTCAAGATTATCGTTCTTCATATAATGATATTCGTGATTGGCTTCGTCGAGAAAAAACTGGAAAAGAAAAAGGAAATGCCTCTATTGATTGGGATGATGTTGTCTTTGAAGTAGATCTTTTAAAATCCCAAGAGATCAATTTAGATTACATTCTTGAGCTTATTTTTGAGCATAACAAAAAAGTAAAAGATAAAGCATCCTTGGTTGAGGAAGTTCGTCGCTTAATTCGTTCTAGTGTAGGAAACCGTGCTAAAGAAAGCTTAGTAGTCGATTTTATCAACAAAGCTGATTTAGATAGTATTCAAGATAAGGCAAGTATTATTGATGCCTTCTTCACATTTGCTCAAACTGAGCAAAAACGTGAAGCAGAAGAATTGATTAATACTGAAAACCTTAATGAAGAGGCTGCAAAAAGATATATTTTAAATTCATTAAAAAGAGAATATGCCAGTGAAAATGGAACGGAACTTAATGAAGTTCTTCCTAAAATGAGTCCTCTTAATCCTCAGTATTTAACAAAAAAGCAGAGCGTTTTTCAGAAAATCTCTGCCTTTGTAGATAAGTTTAAGGGAGTAGGGGGAAAGATTTAAAATAGCGGCTACTGAATACAGCATCCAGTAGCCGCTATTTTTTATGTTTCACATGCCCACACAATCAGACTTTCCCGCTTCTCTATTACTCGTTTCATCTTCTCACCGTTTACATCATCAGCTCTAACCAATGTGTATGCCACCAATAAATCCCAATCCATATCGTCCATTTCATTGACGAACCTTAAATGACTATAAACAAGCTCGCCCTTTTTAGGGTCAACATCTTCATAAAGCGATCTGCGAAATTCTTCAATCAATTTTTCTCGATATTTTTCTTGTGATCGAGGCTTTCTTATCTTCAAATTGTTTTCCCGATTGAGGAAAACGCCAATTATACCCAATGCTTTTTGTACACTTGCCACGCTGCAATCGAAGCTTTGCAAGTAGCTTAATAACTCTGCTCTTAAATCTATTTTACTATTGCTAGATATTAAATTCTTACAGCGTATTAAAAATATAGCCGCTTCTCGGTCAATCAATCCATATAAGCTGTCAAAATTCCTCCAGTACACCGAAAGCTTCTCAACATCTTCTGTTCTTATCCACTCTGCAACATCATCAAATACAATTTGGGCAAAGACTCTGTTGTTTTCCAATTCAAATAAACCGAATGGAGCAAAAGGATTAAATTTTTTGTTCTTTTCTTTAGCCAGTTTAATGGCAGCTTTCGAAAAGTCTCTTTGTTTTTTTGAACCAAGTTGGACTTCTTCATACAGTATCCCTTGTAGCCCACTTCGAGAGTAGTTTACTACCTCCGCATATTCCTCCTGTGAAATGTTGTATTCATCCAAAAAAGCTTTCAATTCGTTTGCCTTTAAAATTTTAGCCATAGCTATTCCCCCTACTCATTTTTTTAATATTACACTTTTAATAAAAATACTATTTTAAGTCATTTAAAAGTATTTAGCAGCACGGACTTTTCAGTGATAAAAATTGCTATTTATCAGGCAGCAACCCGCTCTGTATTAAAGTATCATAAAGTTACACGAAGCGCTAAGTTTCAGATAGTTTATCGTTGGACGCAATGGATAAACACACATTCAAAGAAAAAGGGGATAAAAAACAATGCTGAAAATCAACAATATAACCTTTACTCTTACGCAAGTGGCAAATGGTGACACCTTGCTATGCACGGATGTTTCACCCGTCAAAGAGTTCGTTGACGGAAAGTCTACGGACAAAATCATGGGCTTTCGATATTCATGCGTTTGCCCCGCAAACAAATATGAGCAAATTTCTATCAAGGTAGAAGAAGCAACGCCTACAATCGCAGCCGATGAACTTGCCGCCAAAGGAACGGTAAAGGTCAAACCGAAAAACTTCGAGGGGCGTTTTTACCGTGATCGTAACGGCGAATATCAGTTCACAGCTAAAGCTACAACCCTTGAGGTGGTAGGATAAATGAAAAAAATTTATGATGAGCTGCGCTACTATTGGCAGAGCAGGCAGCGAGGGCTTTTTGCCCTCTCCCTTCTGCTGATAATTGCTATAGTCGGCAGTCTAATAGCGATATCAGTCTGGCTATTGGAAAAGATAGGAACTTTTATAACGCTGAAATTCGACACAATTATGACGGTTGTCACAGTAGCGATTGTCGTAATTTACATGTGGAATTCCAAAAGAGAGGAGCGACAAGCGAAAATACTAGAAATGCGGGAACAGCAAGCGGCGCAAACCGCCGAAGTGGAACGAGTAGTGGCAGAAAACAGTTACGCTATCATAAGAAAATGCCTGTTCACCGTGCTTTCGGAACTTGCCAGTGTAATCGGACTTGTAAAGCCGACAACACTATCGGAGATGGATTCACCCTCTCGCATCATCCCTCGCAACGGCTTTATGCTTTGCCAGCTAGTAGCCATGAAAATGAGCAGCGAAGTGGATTTAAAGCTAATTAAAGAATCGCTGCAAATGCGCATAGGTCAAAAGCTTTTAGCGGGTGAATTCGAGGACTTGCGTGAGCGTAGCCATGTTTATAATGGTCGTGCATACTCCGTACTGTATATCGACGAAATAACCGACACGGGCGGCTATATACAAATCAATCTTACATTAGTGAATGACGCATATTGTCAGTACCTTGAAAACAAGGCGTATGCAAAGCAACAAAACATGATGCAATCACCTACCTTACCGAGAGATACTGACTTTTAGCGCATGGTTGAAAAGATATTATTAAACGAGACCTATCTACAACTAGGAATCAGCCAACCTATCGACTGGCAACCAGACAAAGCCCCGCATATCATCGTATGTGGAGCTACTGGAAGCGGAAAGACCTATTTCACCAAATTGTTGCTTGGGAAAATCGTCTTATATGAGCCAAACGCACAACTCTTTGTTTGCGACTTCAAAGGCGATAGGGATTTCGAGTTTCTAAGCGGCTATAGTCGCTTTTCCCGATTCATGGACTGTCGAGACAGTTTACAACTTTTCTATGACCGCCTATGCCTGCGTCAAAGCGGCGAGGATAAAAGTCGTAATATGATTGTGCTATTCTTTGACGAATGGGCAAGTTATTGCAACAGTCTTGATAAGAAAACGATTGAGGGTGAAAAGCAAAAACTATCGAATCTGCTTATGCTCGGGCGATCTTTTCGAGTACACGTTATTGTCAGTCAGCAGAGGGCAGATGCACAGTACTTCGGCACAGCAAGGGACAATTTCAATCTTACCATTGGTTTAGGGAATTTGAGCGAGGAAAGTAAAAACATGCTCTTTCATGAGTTTAAAGAGCAGATGAAGCCAGATCGCAGGCAAGGCACAGGCTATATGCTCTTAAATGGTGGGCAGATTGCCCCCATAATCGTTCCCGCCATTGCAAATATGGATAAGCTTCACCGTGCTATCAAACAAGGCGTAATGCGCTGATAAGCCCTGTGCAGGCTTTGCGTGTCGTGCGAAGCACAAAGGACACGCAAGGACTGCGCAGGGTACGCCACGCCGCAGCGTGGCGGTGTTTGTTGGCTAGCTAGTATTACCTAGCCAACATCTGTCGCAAACACCGTCGCATACGCATAAACACAAGCTTCACAGGCTTGCGACAAGAAAAGTCGCACAGTAGCAAAAACTAGACACAGTATAGCTGTAGAACGTTCTAATAATAACCCGAAAGAAGGTAAATGTATTCCCAAAGACACTCAATCACGCAAGTGGATGCTAGTAATCAACAACCCTCTCGAAAAAGGGATAACTCATGACACAATAAAAGAAGAACTGCAAAAAATAAAACCCATCGTTTACTATTGCATGAGCGATGAAATCGGAGGTAAGGAGCAGACGCACCACACTCATATCTATATCATCTGTTCCTCGGCTGTACGCTTTTCCACTGTAAAAAACAGATTCAATACCGCCCACTTAGAAATTGCAAAAGGTACATCAAGCCAAAACCGTGATTACGTTTTTAAGTCGGGCAAGTGGGAAAACGATAAAAAGGCAGGCACGAAAATACCCGATACACAAGAGGAATGGGGAGAACTACCCGCCGAGCGTCAAGGCGCAAGAAACGATTTAGCCGATTTATACGATATGATAAAAGATGGAATGTCAAATTATGAAATTATCAATGAAAGCCCAGAATATTTATTGCTTTTGGATAAGGTCGAAAGAACAAGACAAACCATTCGTGAAGAAGAATTCAAAACTACATTTCGAAAGTTGGAAGTCACTTATATATGGGGGGCTACCAACACAGGAAAGACACGCAGCATTATGGAGCATTATGGATATGAAAATGTATTCAGAGTGACTAACTATATGCATGGCGGCTTTGATAACTATCACGGGCAAAGTGTGATTGTTTTTGAAGAATTCCGTTCTAGCCTTAAAATTCAGGACATGCTGTGTTATCTGGATGGCTATCCAGTGGAGCTACCCTGCCGTTATGTCAATAAGGTTGCGTGCTTTACCAAAGTCTATATTCTTTCAAATATAAATTTGACAGAACAATACAAAAACTTTTTTCATGAAAACAGAGAAACATGGTACGCCTTTATAAGACGCATTCACAAAGTAAGAGTATACAGCGATGTAGGAATATTCAAGGAATACAACACAGAGGACTATCTAACATCCAGTCAGATTTTTACCAAGGGCGTGAGTGATGAGAACCCTTTCGAGAATTAGAAATGTCGCTGTATATGGCAAAGAAGGAAAAATCAAAAACAACCATTCCTGAGCATGAAATTGAAGCACTCGCCCGCTGCTTACTCCCTAATGTACTTGCGTTTTATGAAAGTTTAGAGGGAAAGCAGGCGTTTGAAAAATGGCAACAGGACAATTTAAAGCAATCTCGAAAGGAAGGCGAAAAGAATGTCACTCCATGATGATTTTATATTAGAGTGCAAACGCATGAATCTAACGACAAACAAGGAAAAGGCAAAGTTGCTTTATAAGCTGATTTCCAACAATCCGAGGTCACGGCTTGTTTATAGCCGTAGGGATGGACATTCATTTGACCAATACTGGACTTACTCAAAAATCACGCCGACCGCCGTGTTGATACAGGCTACAGAACATCGCAGCGGCAACATAGAAATTAGTATGCATGGACTGCGCTCCATACTTTCCGGTGCACCAAACTTTCTTAATTTCTTTGTTGAAGAAGATCAACGTATATTTCTTGAGTATCTGACGCTGTTTTAAGAACAAAGAGGAATAGCCCAACAAACGGCTATCCCTCTTTCTCAAATCTGGCTCAATGAAAGACAAAAACCGAACGATTCACCGATAAAGTGAATGTTTGGAAAATGTGCTTGTGGTGGACTAGGTAAGACTCGAACTATCATGGAGCAATATGGTTATCAGAAAGTGTACAGGGTAACGGATAGTGTACACGGGTGTTGAGGTTATTGAAGAATTTAAGACGAGTGAATATTTAGATCAATATAGATGAGGTGATGATATTAAGCCCTAGATGAATCGGACAACTCTTGACACTCATAGAAATAAGGCAGAGGTGATTCCAATGCCAAAGACAGAAACAATGATGGGGCAACCATTGACCTTCGAGAAGACGATTAACGGCAAGGGGACTGTGCAGGTATTCGGAGAACTTGATCTTGATAAATTCATACAACGATTATTATCCTCGAAAGCCCTAGTCAAATAGGGCTTTTTCTTTTTGTTGCAATTAATAAATTGTTTATAAGCTGACAAAGGATGCTTCGGTATGTGAATTAGAGGAAGCGGGATTAGGGCCACATTTTGTAGCGCATGATCATGCCCTGTTCTACACGGATGCTAGCGGTGTTCCATTCACTGCAGCCTATATTCAAGCTAAGGGAGACCCTTTGGCAGACCTTTATGAAGACATTGCGGCTGAGGAAAAAGCCCGGGCTACATACCAGTGGCTGATTGACATGACGGATGACGTGGACCTGCAGGATAGCCTCAAGTTCCTGCGGGAGCGGGAGATAGTGCATGCTCTACGGTTTAAGGAAGCGGTGCAGATTATTATTGATGATCGGAATCAGAAGCGGGTGTTCTAAGGATTTTTGTGAAAAAAAACATTAAAAGCCGTTCTCTTTTAAAATGAAGTGCTCCCTGTCAAGTGGACAGTGTAAAAAACAAAAATAGTTAGTTTAGATACCTCAGTTCGTATTGCCAGAACTGAGGTATCTTCGTTATGCAGCTCGTCGGTATTCGCTAGGTGACAAGCCATCCAAACACTCTGTGTAGCGGTAATTATTGTAGTAGTGAATATATTTGCTAACCTCTGTGAGGACATCATCATAGGTGTCATACTTTGTAAGATAATAGCTTTCTGACTTGTATGTACCCCAAAAACGCTCAATAGGTTGGTTGTCCAAACACCGACTCACACGAGACATGCTTTTCTTAAATCCGTATTTTACATGAAGTCGGTTGTACTCATGAGACGTGTACTGGAAGCCTCTGTCGCTTTGTAAAAGAGGGGATACGCCAGGATTCTTCGCGTAAGCCCTCTTCAACGTATCCATCACGAGTTTATTGTTGTTGGAATGGCTTAATACCCATGAGACAATGGAATTATCATATACATCAATAATAGCGCTCAAATAGGCTTTGCGCCCATTCCCGTACTTCAGTTCAGTCACATCTGTACACCATTTTGAATTAGGAGAATTGGCATCAAAGTTACGGTTCATTACATTTTCAACTACATGGATCTCCGTAGCTTTCACATAACTCGCTCGTTTTCTGCGAATGACTGCTTTAAGCCCAAGAGCACACATAATTCGGTAATAACGCTTTTTGTTGTACTGCTTTTTGAGCTTTCGGTTTAATTGCGTGCGCATTTGACGATAGCCAAGAATCCCTTTTCGCTTGTCATATCGTAGCTTTACTTCTTTCGCTAACGCACGAGTTTCAAGTTCTATGCAAGAGGGTTTCCATTTTAACCACTTGTAATAGGCAGATCGAGCAACCCCAGCTAACGCACACAACTTCGTAATTGCGTGACCTTTTTCTTTGTTCAGTTCTTGAATCGCTTGATACAAGTTTACTTGTCGAACGAGGGTTAGCGTGTATTTCGTCGCTTGATCTCCGCCAACTTTTTTGCGAAGTCATTCTCCATCTCTAGGTATCCATTTCGCGCTTCTAGCTCTTTAATCCGTAGTTTAAGGCGGTCATGCTCATCTAGTTCTTCTACAGGCTTTTTGCGACCGCGATTGTCCTGAAGAGCCTCCTCGCGGCCAACTTGATATTTCCGAACCCATGCGTAAACTTGCTGATAAGATACTCCGTACTTTTCAATCGCTTTCTGATAATCCAATCCATTAGCGATGGTATATTGTGCAATTTCAATGCGTTCTTCGAAAGTTGTTTTACGTCCTTGGTTCATATGAGATAGTCCTTTTCCTGTATGTGTAGGTTTCAATTCTATCTCATTAGTATACTTGGTAATCCATTTTGTCAAAACACTTCTGCTTGAAATATAATGCTTGTTTGTCACCTCTTCAACGGAGCAACGACCAGACAACACTTCGTTAACAGCAGCAAGCTTCAATTCCTTTGGGTATGATTTCCATGTTCTCGATTCCCTCAACCCGTCCAAACCATCTGCTTTATATTTCCTAATCCATTCTCTAACTGTGTGTGAACTAAGACCTAGCTGCTTTGCCTCATAGTTTGGATTTGACTTGTGCTCAAGGCACAGCCCTACGACATGTAATTTTACTTTTAAAGATGTTGGACTTCTATTAGACATTAGAAAAACTCCCATCATTGTAGCAGTAGAAGTTTTTGTTTTTTCTACTGTCTACTATGATGGGAGCTTATCAAAAGAGAACGGCTTTTTTACGTTAGAAAATATGGAGCGGCCAACAATCCAGCCATGCATAAAGCCATTTTTCAAGCCTTGTTTGGTCATTTCAATGGTAATGGTGAAAGCAGTAAAGCTCTTGCAGCCATTGGAGATGAGACACGTTAATCCATCAACATTGCTTTGATTGAAGGTGAAAGTGATTGCGAAAAAGAAACAGATATAATCGAATATTTGAAAAAAATAGCCATGTCAGCTTCGGCTAACAAGGCTATTAATAATGTCACGAGTTCTGGATTCCATTATTTAATTGTTATCTTTATCGGTTTGTTTGATCAGTTCATAAGCGATATACCCCATCATTCCCAAGAACAACCCTGTGCCTGCAATAATGTAAACGATCGTAAATATTTTTCCGAGTGCTGTCTGGGGAACAAATGTTGGATGACCTAATGTACTAAGCGTTGCAACACAGAAATAAATAGCATCCAGGACAGACAAACCTTCCTGTTTGACATAAAAAATGGTTCCGGACAACAGCGTCATCAAAACTAATAAGAATAATGCTTGGAAATTTTTACGTTTGAGCGCTTTCCATAAGCCCGAAAATAAACGTTTTAAAGTTAGTAAAAATGATAACATGCAGCTCCACCCTTCATTTATATTAGAGCATACATAACAAATTAACGTCAAATTTAAAATAGATTTGCAGGAAGAAACCGAGGAGGATGTGGGGAGCTTGAATTTCTAACACTCAGAGCAGAAACTGGTCGCAATCCATTCAAAGCAAGTCTAAGCTATGTTATTATTACCTTATATTTTCCTATAAATAACAATATATAGAGTTTGGAGGTTTATGAATGAGAAGTAAGCGTAGCTTGATAATGCTGTTATTGTTTGCTTTGACGATTATACTTTCAGCCTGTAATGATAAAAAAACTGCAATATTATCCATGGATGAAATACAGGATCTAGCTCATCAAGGCGAGGCGTTGTCGTGGAAGGATTTTGAAGGTTATCCCTTTGAAGATGTCGGTTCAGGCTTGTACATCCGTAAATATGTAATCAATGAAAACTACCATGTGCTGGTGGGTGGCGGAAGTGTTGATGCAGCTCCTCTGTATATAAATCTTGTCAAAAGAAACGGAGAAAAGATCGATATCCGTTATGATGACATCGATCATTTTATCCTCAATTAAATGAGGGGCATTTAGGTCTATGGTTGGCGGGAATGGTGCGGAGAAATGTAGATCCAGAACAACGCGCCAAAAATGTAACTCCATCGGAGCTGGATGAGATTGTGAAGGTAGTTATTTTGAGCAGTCTGAATGGGGAACAACTTATTCATAAGCTGCAAAATCTGCCGATTGTGATCTACCAGCATGGACAAGAAGATATTATGGATATAGGTCCCCAAGGTGTAAACAAATGGACAGGACTAAAAAATTTAGGCATAGAACCGCAGCAATTTATTGCTTTTGGTAACGATGCTAATGATATAGAAATGTTCAGACATTCCGCACACTCGGTTTGTGTTGGCGATCATATAACCTTGGGAGAAGTTGCAACGGAAAAGGTTAGTAGCGGTGAAGAGCAGATTGTTAGAACAATAATGGAGCTGGCGGGAGGGCTGAGATAATTGTTGGGATGGTGATCACCAGCTCAGAGGTCATTGTTGCGGACTGTATAGTCGCTATTTCAGGATTTAGCTTCATTAGGCGGAGTGTTCGGACTCAGGAGGCGTTATCAAGTCAGAAGACAGCGGTTTTTGCACAAAAACAACTCAATAACGACTCTGGGGTCCGAAAAACCTCGTTTCTGCCTATTTCGAAGCCAATAAGGTCATTTGAGTCCGATGGTGGGAGGTTGGTCGCTATTTGCAACAAAACAACCTGCCATGAAATCAGCAGGTTGTTGCAGGGATGAGCAGAAGTAAGTGCGATAACTATTCTATATAAGTTCTTGGCGGCGATTTAAATAACGATATAAAACACAACCGGATATCGCGCATATAGCTGCACATAAACCGATAAAACCATACCCAGCTTGAAGTCCACGTAGCAAGCCAGTTTGTGTTTCTGCTCCGTAAAGCCGCTTCACACCTTCGATCACTGCACCTATGGCATAGTTGCCAATCACGCTACCGACTCCCATTAGTGTAACTGTAAAGGTGATGGCAGTGTCACTGCCATGCGGATACCTTTTTGCGATAAACGCCATGACGGTCGGATAAATCATAGCGATACCTATGCCTGCTGCCGCGAATAGAAACGCGAGCTGTTCCCCACCCAAAATAGCAGCAAACGTACATAAGGCAGAAAAGGCTGAAAAGATGATAAGCGATAGATTGAAGCCAATCTTATCTGTAACTGGCCCCAGCAGGAGCCTTGCTAGCGAGAAGCAGAGAAAAAAGGTGGACAACATACCAGAAGCTGTAACTGTATCCCACAAGTATGCTTTTTCTAGGAAATTCACTAGCCATCCACCTACTGCAAGTTCTGACACTACACCGAAAGAAAGAATAAGCACCATCAGCCATAAAGCGGGATCGCGGACCAGCGTTTTTAATGGGATCCGGTCCTCTTGCGGAAGATCGTCACCCGGAAATGTACTGCGCAAGGCAGATAGAATAGGCAGTAAAGATAAGCTTAGCATAATCAAATACATTCCGCGCCAGTCGAGTGGATGGCCAAATATACTTACCGACATGAGTCCTGTTGCCAGCAGTGGAGCTAAGGTTGAACTAAATCCGTAGAAAAAATGGGATAAGTTCATCATCGTCCCGGTATTTTTTACGAAGATGCGTGCTCCCAAAATGGCAAGACCAATCTCCAGCATTCCGTTTCCGATGTACATCAGGAAATAAGAAGCTGAGAAAAAGGGGTAGCTGTGGGAGATATAGATTAACACTCCTGAAAATATCATGGATGCAAAAGCAATGATACTGACAGCCTTGATCCCCCACTTCCGAACCAATACAGCTGTAAAGGAGCAGGCGATCAAATAACCTAATGCATTTAGGGATAAAAGGGTGCCTAGCTGTTTCTCGTCCAGATTAAAGTCGAATTGGATTCGCGGAATGGCGGGTCCTTTAATATTTTCCGATATGCCAAACACTATAAATCCTAAAAAGATGGTCGCCAATTGCATGGCATAAATCTTGTTAAATCCCCCGAAGCGCTTTTTCAAATTAAGATCCTCCCAGAACGGGTTACTTTATTGCTCAATGTCTCTGTAATACTCTTCTTTAAGTTTTTCCCAGTGTTGCTTATCGTCTTCGGTGATTGCTCTTAATACCTTGCATGGGTTACCCACCGCAATTACATTGTCAGGGATATCCTTAGTTACGACTGAACCTGCACCGATGATTACATTGTTGCCGATTTTTACCCCAGGATTAATTACCGCGTTTCCACCAACCCACACATTGTTTCCAATGGTAATCGGTGTACCGAATTCAAGCATACTAATACGCACGTCCGCATCTATGGGGTGACCAGCAGTATATACGCCTACTCTAGGTCCAAAGAGAACATTGTTACCAATCGTTACTTTAGCTACATCAAGGATAATGCAGTCAAAATTAGCGTAGAAGTTATTGCCAACGGTAATATTACTGCCGTAATCACAACGGAAGGGAGGTTCAACATATAATGATTCTCCTGTAGACTCAAATAATTGCTTGAGTAGTTCTACTCTATATTCACCTTGTTCTTCCGTCGTATTGTTAAATAAACGAGTGAGCATTCTGGATCTTTTGTTATCCTTTGCTAATTCTTCACAGCCTGCCATATATAGCTTTCCTGCGATCATGTTTTCTTTGTTTGTTGCCATTCGTAGTTCCTCCTGAAGTGTATGTTAGTTTTATGTTTTTAACGGCGCTTCTCAACCAACTGCAATGAGTAGGTTAAGCTTTCAAGTGTGATCGCAATTAATCCGTTCATGTAATGATCATCAGGTTGATCCAGCACAATTAAGTGAGGCATATGCTCCTCTGGAATCACTTCCAGACAACGTTGATAAATCGGCCGCACATTCTCTTGTTTGACTTGTTCTCCTGTGAGAGCTATGGTCTCTGGATTAATAATTGCAATCAGGGACGATATAGTGTGAGCCGCCAAAGGGATGAAGGTATCCGTGTGGTCCAAGCTACTCAATTGCTGTTCACGCGAGATTCCAAACGGTAAAAAAGAGACTTCACCAGCAAATCTAGTATTACCTTTGTGGATATGCCCGTCGATCATCATCCCGGCGCCTGGAAAAGCTCCTTTGATAAAGGTCACCACGACAATGGTTTTATCCTCTTCATAATCCTGCTGTTTATAGAACCCGTAAACGGTTAGATTCATATCATTTTCAATCGTGACTTCAAGCTCGTATTTTTCTCTGAGCAGTGATTCTAAGGGAGCATTAATTAACTCTTTAATGTCACAGATATTAATGACACCTTGGTGAGCAAGGCCGGGAATTCCAATCCCGACTGCCTTGATGTTGTTATATTGTTGGATAAGCGTATCCAGCAGATGGTCGATGGCTGCAGCATCTATGTACTCTAATTCCATCCATCCATGATCCACACGATCACCAACTGAATTGGTCACCGCATAGGTTATGGATTTCTGGCCATCCTCAATTTTGGCATAGATACATGCAATATAGGAAAAATCAGCGTTATAGATAAATCGTCTGGCCGGTCGACCTCCATTTGATGCCTCCAGTTCAGTCTCAATGACTTCACCAGTCTCCAGAAGTTCATTCAGGATATTTCCGCAGGTAGCAATACTTAATCCGGTGGCACTTGCAATCGTGGATTTGGTTCCTTCTTTCATCGATTTCAAGGCCTGCTTGATAAGCTCCTGATTTATCTTTTTAACACGAATAGAATTGTTTGCGATTTGGTTTATTTTATTCACCTCTAGACTTTTGAAAATGGTTATTAAAAGTATTATCAATACTATAACTTGGCTCTATATAATTGTCTAGCAATCGACAGTTTTTTATTGTGGATTTTTTTGAAATGACATGAGGCTTTTAATCAACCAGCGGTGTCTAATTAAATGTAAGGTCAAGAGGAGGTTCTTACAATGTCTGGAGCTCATGACAAATCCACTGTTTATCCGGATGCACAGGGAGACAAGCAAAGCTTTGAAATCACTTATAATCAATATCGCGAAAGAATCCATAAATATCTTTTGTTGAAAGTAAACTCGGGTCAGAGCAAATTCATAATCTTGTTATTCCTACTTTTCAATAATTAAATTCCGAGGGCTGGGATCTTTAAACGATCCGAACTAGAGTTGCATGAACAATTTGTTGTATATTTAAAAAATAGATAGTTAGATTTCTATTCAAGGGAACCCAGTAGCCATCTGGATGACTACTGGGCCCTGAATATTTCGATGGAATGCCTAATATGATTATCGGGTTTAAATCAGAATGTTAGCTTTAATTGGCATCCGCTTGTATAACAAAAGCATATCTATATTCTTTTTCTCCCCAGCTTGCCGTTATGCTAAAGCCTCTATAGTCTTTTTTGTTCTCTTCGTAAAACGAACTCAATGAAGAAGCCATATGCTTTTCGATCGTAAAGGAATATTTACCGTCTTCTTTTGTAATTGGAACTTCTAGTGTTTCTCTGGATGAAAATTGATAAGCTCCACTCTTATTTAGTACGCTATCTTCGAGCGATACATTATCTGGCTCAGAATCTCCAAAGTCTAGAGTAATGATTTCTCCATTTTTTAAATATTGAATATTCTTTACTGCATCCTGCTCAAAGGCGAATTCAAATCCACTTGCTTCAGCGTTTGAGGATAAGTCACTCTTCGCGTTAGCTAATTTAGTGTTAGATAATGTTGTACTTTTAATTTCTTGATCTCCTGCGCTTATCTTAAGATCTCCTATATTACTCTCTGCACATCCACTTATACCTATTAAAGAAACTATTAAAAGAATAGACAGCATCATTTTTTTCATCGAACAATAATCCACCTTTTCCGAAGAGTTTCACAAAAAGACCACTTGTAATGAGTGTACACTATGGAAATTAATAGAATCAATGTTATATAATTCACTAAGATACAAGCTGAGAATGTTCACTCATAATTTGAACCGGGGACATAATCTAGGGAAAATTTATATTGGGCCAGCCAGAACCTTCTGGTTGGTCTTTTTAATGTGATGCGTCTACTTTGTAGGCGATTTCGTTATATTTAGTAGATTGGTAGATTGGAGGGGAATTAAATCGGAGAGGACAAATGGGTCACAGAAGCGCAGCAGGGCAATGAGGCAGCGGTGGAATTATTAATTCGGTATACCTATAGCGATATTTATCGATTCATCAGATGGAAAATACATAATGACGAATTAGCCTGGGATCTTGCACAGACGGTGTATGAAAAAGCATGGGCCAAGCTTGGCAGCTATCAAAATAAACAGGGGAGTTTTCGAGCTTGGTTGATGGCGATCGCGCAAAATGTCTGCATTGACTATTTTCGCAGCAAAAGAGCTCGGCAAGCAGAGTTGAATCAAAGCTTATCTGATGAAATTACAGTCGAAGGAGACTTTCTTGAAGGAATATTACTTCGTGAAGAGGTTAAGCAGGTATACGCCGCGATTTGCTCACTGCCAGAGGAACAGAAGGATGCGCTCTTATTAAGGTATAAATATGAATTTACGTTTACAGAAATAGCTGCCGTAACTCATGAACCTGAATCTACTGTGAAGTCAAGGGTAAGTCGATCTCTTATTAAATTACGTGATTTACTAAGGCATTCCAAGCAAGAGGACATATCCCAATCCCTAAAGAAAGGAGCAGGAAAATGAGGGTTAAACATAACCATCAAGATTACCTCAATCTGAATTTACAGGATGAGATAACAGCAGAGTCTGTAGAGGAGATCATGAATTATATCCAGTGCATTCCTGAACCGCCACTCCTTGACGGTTTTGCAGAAGAAGCCATGAGCAGGTGGAGAAGATCCAAGCGGGCATTACCTGCGCCAGTCCCACCCGTTCCTCTATTTGTACGGCTACAGATGAGGATTCTTTTTTCACAGGGATGGTGGAAGGAGGTTGTGCTTGGTCTGATCTTGTTTGTAGTAGGATATTTGGTGCTGAGTGTTACGGAGATAGTTAGCCCTATGTTCATTCTGTCCATCGTGGGTTGTATTCCTTTACTGGTGGTCGTCTCTCATACGGCTCGGAATACGCTCTGTGGAATGGGAGAACTCGCACGTAGTTTTAGAATCCCGTTGCATCGGTATGTGCAAGCTCGGTTCCTTATGGCAGGGCTGATCTCACTAATGATTAACTTTAGTGTTACTGCTATGGTAACCCCTTTAGGGGGAAAGGAGTTTATGCTGCGTATGACCTTGCTATGGTGCATCCCAATCCTAATGAATGCGGCGGTAGCGTCAGTATTATCTACGCTGATACGTAATTTTAGACAATTAACGACCGTACTCTTCAGTTTGCCTCTCTTTTGGATGATTTTATTTTCCGGAGAATTTGCAGTGAGCTGGACGACGTCGGTTGAGTTATTTTGGTTAATGGGACTGGGCGTTCTGTCGGCAGTGGTATTTATCCTAGCCATGAGGTTTCAATCCAGAGTATTGAGCAAGGGAGGGTTTCTGATTGGAGCTTAAACTATGTAATATCGTACATGATTTCGGCAAAAAGCGAATTTTGAATACTATTAACCTTTCTATGTCACCTGGTGTGTATGGTCTTCTAGGACCTAACGGAACAGGAAAAACGACATTGATGCGTATTGTCGCAGATGTTCTGTATCCGACTCGTGGAAATGTACTTTTAGATGGACAAAACAAGGATGACATGGGGGATCAGTACCGGGCTCAGATTGGTTATTTACCACAGGAACTGGGGATGTACAATCATTTTTCAGCTCGTGATTTCTTGTATTATGTTGCTGCCCTAAAGGGGTTGACCAAGAAGGAGGCGAGTGATCGTATAGAGGTTCTGGCTCAAACGGTTAATCTATCCGGTGAAATGGATAAAAAATGCGGAAAGTACTCCGGCGGGATGAAGCGTAGACTCGGTATCGCACAAGCATTGCTTAATAATCCGAGCATCCTCATATTGGATGAGCCCACAGTAGGACTTGATCCCTCGGAACGCGTAAGATTTCGAAATTTAATTTCTGAAATATCAAATGAGCGCATCGTTATTTTGTCTACTCATATCGTTTCTGATGTTGATCATATAGCTAAACAGGTGCTACTGATGGGGCGAGGAGAGTTACTTCGTCAAGGAACAATTAAGGAGTTGACCGATGAATTGCAAGGAGAGGTTTGGGAGGTTCATATCCCTGCACGGTTGCTGGCTCAAATCGAAGAGAAGGGAACTGTAGTGAATGTGCAGCAGTCAGATACTGGACTAGTGGTTCGGATAGTCAGCAAGGATTCGCCAGTTGAGAATGCGGTGATGGTGAATCCTTCATTAGAAGATGTATATATGCATTATTTTCGGAGGGGATGATACACATGAACCGTCTGGTGATGTTTGAATTACGCAAAATTATGATTCCCAGAGTCTGGATTTCTATAGCTGGAAGTACTGCATTAGCCATTTTTTGTTTTGTTAGTTTCTACCCATCCGGTACGGATAGTCTATTGGTTGTAAACAAGGAAAAGCCTGAAGCTATCGCCGCTCATCTAGGACCGATTCAAGCAGATTTAGTTTTGAAATACGCTCCTAGACTCAAAGAAGAATATGCCGAAGACAGCGCTTGGCCCAAAGAGGAGAAGATGAAACGAATTCTGGAGCAACACTATGCTGGTACAGCTTATATGGTAGATCAATTCAACAGAAATTTAACAGAGCTGAGAGAGCGGAAGGTTTTATTGGAGAAGCAAGAACCAGGATCATATACACTAAGAGATGTTACTAAAAAACTCTCCATGCTGGAGGAGGGAAAACCACGGGGGTTTTATGTAACGGAGGACTGGGACTTATTACATATATTTTTTTCAAGCTCGCCTGGCGTCGGCGATCTTCTGATCGGTCTTATTCTAGTATTTGCGCTGGCACCCTTGTTCTCTGGTGAGGAAAACTATAGAATGGATGCACTTATTCTATCTAGTAGATACGGAAGATTGAAGATTGTTGCGGCAAAACTATTAGCTGGATTTATAGTTACGTTTAGCTGGGTTACTCTTTTTTACGGAATTTGCACATTGCTGGCCTGTTTACCGTTCGGCTTCGTGGGCTGGAATGCCCCGCTGAATAGTTACTTTTATTTTGATGAGACTCCATATGCCTTAACCCAGCTGCAGGGATTTGCCCTGAAATATGCTGTAACCTTGCTGGCTGCATGTGGTCTATTGTTATTGACGGCGCTGATATCCGCTTTGTGTCGGAGTAGCTTAAGCAGTCTTGGACTGGCAGCATTCGTAGTTATTCTTCCCCTTTTCTCTTTGCCTGGAATGTTGGGCAAAATAATCTCTTTTTTACCGTCAGGTGTAATGGTTAGCAGATCCTTAATCGAAAAATATGTATCCTATAACATTTTTGGCATCCCTATATTACATCTACCCTTGTCAATCCTTTCGGTGATAATCATAGGTATACTTGCTATAATGCTTATCCCCAAAGCTTTCGAACGTCGATTAAAGGTCTAAGTAGTAGGTAGGTTAAGATCGTTCCCGCTATGAAGGGGAGCGATCTTTTTTGGCTTTTCTTGTGAAAAAGGAGAGCAGTATATTTACGAATCAGACTTTTTACCCGATAGTTAAGATAAAGGGTTAATCACGATAAACCTGACAAAGAGAGCAGGAACCCCTTACCGATAAGAACGAAAGGGATTATTAAATTGAAGATAATGAAGCTATTGGTACTAGGTCTTATCTCAGGGACAATTGTAACATGCGGCAACGTGAGTTATAGAGTTCATGCTGACACGACAACGTACGAGAATACAGGGACATATGAAGAAGTGGAAGAGGACGGTGAAGAGGATCCGGCATATTCACTGTTCACTGACATTCAAGGTCACTGGTCCGAGCCTTGGGTGCGCTGGGCGTTGGGCAACCAATTGATGGTTGGTTATGATGATGGGAGCTTTCGACCGGATCAGTCGATTACGGAAGCAGAATTTTTGAAATTATTTTATCTTTCTTTCGGCTATCCAAAGGCTACTAGCATAGGCGAAGAATGGACAGCAGCACCGTATAGAATGGCTAAGTGGTGGAATCATCCAGTTACTGGACTACAATATCCAGTGGCAAGATCGACTCCAATCACCAGAATGGCCGCCGCAAGGTTAGTTGTATCTGGTCTAGGGATGAATTACAACGACACGGATTCCGTCGTTTATTTGCTGGGTAACTCTCTACTTCCACTTCCCGGGGAGCCAACTTTAGTCGGTTTCAAAGGAAATCTCCCGCTTACAAGAGCAGAGGCTATACAATGGATGAGAATGCTCAAGCTTAAGGGAATATATACTGTAAATTCTCGTCCAGAAGAACGATCGGATCGGAGTCTATTACCGTCATTACCGGAACAGGGTACAGGCTTGAAGGACTTTATAGCGGCTCCGGTTACTGATCGCGATTTCGGAATCACGGATAGTGGACGTAATCTTTTTATTGATTTTGGGAGTTCAAGAATGTTAGTAGAGGAACATTACGGGGATTCAGCAGGTCAAGATGTGTTCAATAATGAAATGTATAAAGAAGTATCTGTACATTATGATACCGAAGGTCGGCTGAATGCTTGGAAAATAGACACAGATAATGAGCGCACTGATCCAATCCATATAGGTACATTGAACAATATTCGATCTGGGGTAAGTACTTTGGAAGATGTGCTAAAGGCATACGGTACATACGTTGCAGTGGATAACGAATACGGGATTATAGTGAGCTACTGGTTTGAGAACAAGGGTGGAGTGTATGAGCCCCGATTGTCACCTTTCGAAATGGATAATATGGAGGGTGGGTTCTATATAGGCTTCATTATTGACAAACAATCTCTGAAAGTTCAAACCATACTCATATCTACAGCTCAGCAGGCAATGAATCCTACGGATATATAGGAATTGTACTGGAACCTTATTCTTTCTTTAAAATGTGACGGCATGTCTTTCTGAGGCAGCCGTCTTTTGTTTTATAATTTTTTTCACCTCATAAGCTAACATTCCGAGAACTTTATCGTTATACATACGAAGGGAGGTGCAGGATGAAGCCCGGGCAGCTACATCAGATACTTCAACCTAAAATGTTAGAAATTCAAAAATACTTGATTCGTCTCGGGGCACCTGCAGCCGACGCTGAAGATATCGTACAGGATACGGTGTATAAGGCTCTTTTGTATATTGATTCCATTGATGAGAACAAATTCAGTGCATGGTTATATAAAGTAGCGATCAACCGCTACTATGATCTGTGCCGCCGCCGCAAGCGGATAGTCATTCCTATTGACTATGTAGATGTGCCGGATATGGAATTGCCAGAGGATCATGTGCTGTTAAAAGAGAAACGGGAAGACATCGAAAGAGTGTTGGATGAGCTTCTACCGCTCCATAAACAACTCATTATTATGAAATATGAGCTGGAGCTGTCCTATCAGGAGATAGCTGAGCTTCTGGGAATTACGACAGATACAGTGAAATCGGCATTGTTTCGTGCCCGCAAGCAATTTCAAAAAAAGTATAGAGGTGAAGCGGAATGACAGCTCCATGGGAACAAAAGGATGATCAGAACCTTTCAAAAGTAATTAAGAAGGCAAAACGAAAAACAATGATTCGAAACACAATCATTTCTCTAGTGGTGACGGTTATAGTACTATTCGGTGGGATGCTGGGTAACGCCCATCAGACAAGCTGGTTGGCGATGCGTGGTCTGGATGAAGAGAGGATCATGATGAAGATTAGCAGTCCTAACCTTCAGGAGTTGAGAACTGAACTTGATTTAGGGTTTCTATCGGGTAAAGTTGAACTGAGCACTTACAAAGTTGTTGAGGGTGTGCCCATCGTATGGGATACTAAAAAACTGTATTTCGATATGGGCAGCCGGTTTTCTCTGCTTAATAGGGGATACTCTAGTATAAATGTTCCTGACCCGGTAATGACACAGCAAAATTATGAATACTACCGAGGATATAACAGTCAAAATGCTCAGCGGGAAATGATGTTTTATGTGCCTGGAGTGAATTATAACGAAAAAGTGCTGAATGACCTGCCTGCACTCGAACAAATGGAACCTGGTAAGCTCGTAGAAATGGCAGTTTCTTTTGATAAAAGCTACACTCAGGCAGAGGTAGAGAAGATGCTGCCGGCGGGTTTGACACAGACTTGGTATTGGGTAGATACGTATGACAATAAAAAGAACCTTGAGTTTATTAGGAATGACAGCAGCCCGAATAAATATGCCTTACCGGAATCTGCTAGACAAGTATATGGCTACGGTGGGGAATGGGAAGGGTTATTTAAGCCGAAACCAGAGGATTTTTTACAATCCTTAACCTATGGGCTTCAGATGAAGGGCAAGCATTACGGAGAGTTTGAGCGAATCTCGAATTACTTGAAAAAGGATAAAGCGGCGCCGGATGCCAGTGATGTACAGCTATTGGGAGCTGTTGTTACAGGAACTGCGAAAGAGCTGCAAAGCCTCAAAGGAAAACCCTATGTAAATACGGCAGTTCTCGGCGCGATTGTGGATAAATACTAGATCCGTATAGTGAAAATGCTGGAAGGGTTGTTCTACAGGTGGATTTTTTACGAAAAGAGACGACCTCTCCTTCATTTTCAAAAATGCAAGGGTCAAAAGAGCAGCGATTCATCCTCCTATTGGATCTTCGCTGCTCTGCGTTTTTGATTATCCGCGATCTGCTTCAGTAGTAGATTGAAGGCAAGGCAAAGCCTGCTGACCTCAAACGGCAATTTGTGTATGACTTGACGCAGAAATCGCTGGTATCTCCGGTTGTTTTCAGTTAACCAAATACGCATTCCGACTCTATAATTAGGGAATTTCTCCCTATAATTCTTAGATATTTGGTCATCTAACTTATAATTAGGGAAAACCTCCCTGTAATTTACCTGATTTGGTGAAAAAGAAAGGAATCAACCCGATTTTTAGGGAGAAATTCCCTCATTATGCTCTTTTTTAGCGAATATCGGCTATTTTTAGGGAGTTTTTCCCCAATTACACTAAAGCGCACATCACACATCGCACACCGCGGCGCATCACACACAGCACACCGCACACCGCACATATCCCCTGGGTTAAAGTAAGAATCCATCCATTGTATAGCCAATTTATAAAAAAGAAGCTGTCCAAAAAGTAGAATTCTCTACTTTTTGGACAGCTTCTTTTTTCATCAGTCACAATCTGCTCAAGCTAAGTCCATTTCGCGGACCACAGCTTCATTTCCTTCAAAATTTGATGTAAATCCTCACCTTTGGGAGTAAGCGAATATTCTACCGTAACAGGAACAGTCGGAAATACGTGACGCTCAAGCACACCATGCTCCTCCAGATGGCGCAACGTAGTGGTCAGTGCGCGGGGAGACACATTAGTGATTTTTCGTTGCAGTGCCCCAAAACGCTGCGTGCCGTCGAATAGCTCTCTGAGGACAAGAAAGGCCCATTTTCCACCTAATACTTCAAGTGTTTTTTCAACATTACATTCAATAGTAACAGGGGTTTTGGGGATATAATTATTAGTAGATTTAGCTGTCTTCAAGGTATCTCCTCCTGTTTGTGAAGCTACTATACTCTAGTATAGTAACTACACTAGAGATCATATAATAAACTAATTTTCACTTCTTTCTATTATATACAAACTATTCTAGAATGAATATGAGTGCTAAGCAACCTGCCAAAATCAAACACGGAACTATGGAGAGGAGCAGTTATTATGAAATATCGCAGATTAGGTGGAACCGGTTTAAAAGTCAGTGAGATTAGTTTGGGAAGCTGGCTGACATACGGAGGCTATGTGGAAAGAGATAATGCTGTTAATGCCATTGAAACCGCTTACGACTTAGGCGTGAATTTTTTTGATACTGCAAATGTTTATGAAAAAGGTGCTGCCGAGAAAGTACTAGGTGAGACTTTACGTAACTACTCTCGTGAGTCCTATGTATTAGCTACTAAAGTATACGGGGAAATGGGCACGGGACCTAACGACCGTGGACTATCCCGCAAACATATCACGGAACAGTGTCATGCTAGCTTGAAACGTCTCGGAGTAGAATACGTGGATATTATGTATTGCCACCGTTTTGATCCGGAAACTCCAATTGAAGAAACCTTACGTGCGCTAGATGATCTGGTTCGGCAAGGCAAGGTATATTATGTCGGTGTTAGTGAGTGGACGGCGGCGCAAATGACCGATGCGTTAGCTGTAGCAGACCGCTATTTGCTAGATCATATTGTTGTTAATCAGCCGATTTATAATATGTTTAACCGTTATATTGAGAAAGAGATTATTCCGCTCGGTGAGCGCCGTGGGATTGGACAGGTGGTATTTTCTCCACTGGCTCAAGGGCTGTTAACTGGAAAGTATAACACGGACATCCCTGAGGATAGCCGTGCTGCTAAGCTGGATCGATTAAAAGATTCGATTACAGAAGAAAAGATTGAAAAAGTCCGCCAATTGAGTGGGATCGCTACGGAACTGAATATTTCTGTTGGGAATTTGGCTTTGGCTTGGATTTTGCGTCAACCTAATGTAGCTAGTGCGCTGGTGGGTGCCAGCCGTCCGCAGCAGGTCGAAGAGAATGTTAAGGCTTCAGGTATTGAGCTTTCGGAAGAGATTTTGAAGCAGATTGAGGAGATTCTGGAGTAGTTGTTAGCTTCATAAAAAAGGAGACACACTCATGGCGAAAGTAGTTGTTACAGGCGGCAGTGGGATGTTGGGCAGATGGGTGGTCCGGCATTTTGTAGAGCAAGGGTATGAGGTTGTGAATGTAGATACGCAAAAATCCGCAGATTCTTTGTGCCCAACGATGATTGCTGATTTGAATAATTTGGGTGAAGTATATGGTGTACTTGCTGGCGCTGATGCAGTTGTACATTTGGCTGCGATCCCAGCTGCAAATATAAAGACGAGTGAGGTCACCTTTCAAAATAATGTAGTATCTACCTATAACATTTTGGAGGCTGCAGCGGGTCTCGGGATTCGAAAAGCAGTGATTGCTTCCAGTGAATCCTCCTACGGAATCTGTTTTGCGGTTAATCCTTTGGGGCCGAAGTATGTGCCTATGGATGAGGAGCATCCACAGTTGCCTGAAGACAGCTACGGTCTGTCTAAGGTTGTGAATGAGCAAACCGCTGAGATGTTCTATCGCAGAAAGGGTATACAGGTCGTTTCCCTAAGAATCGGAAATGTTATTGATCCATCGGCGTATGAACGTTTCCCTTCCTTCATTCATGATCCAGCGCAGCGCGATCGGATTCTATGGAGTTATATTGATACACGGGATGTAGCAACAGCTTGCCAATTGGCAATCGAAACGGATGGATTGGGCGCGGTTGCTCTTAATATATGTGCAGATGAGACCAGCATGGCTGTTCCTAGCAGAGAGCTAATGGCCGCACGTTATCCAGAGGTGACGGATTTCCGCCAGCCGCTGGAGGGTCACGAGTCGCTACTCAGTAATGAGAAGGCCAAAAAGCTGCTGAATTGGCAGCCGAAGCACGTATGGCGAGATTATGTTAACCAGTAAATAACGAGCCGGATTCACTATAAGGAGCGTGCAAAATGAAGGTCTTATTTATTGGAGGTACGGGATTAATTAGTCAGGCTGTATCCCCGTTGGCTGTAGCTCAAGGAATCGAGCTGTATTTGTTCAACAGAGGACAGCGGGATGAATTCGTTCCAGAAGGTGCAAAAGTAATTAAAGGAGACATTCGTAATCCGGCAGAAGCCGCATTAGTATTACGAGATTACGAATTTGACGTAGTGGTAGACTGGATTGCTTTTACACCAGAACATGTGCAGGCAGACATTGACCTGTTCACTGGTAAAACGACGCAGTACATTTTCATCAGCTCAGCCTCTGCTTATCAGAAGCCGCAGCGTAATTATGTAATTACAGAAGAGACACCGCTGGAGAACCCTTATTGGGAGTATTCGAGGAATAAAATTGCGTGTGAGCAGCTGTTGATGGAAGCTTACAAGGCGAACGGATTCCCGGTTACGATTGTTCGTCCTTCCCATACCTATGGAAATACAGCCATCCCTGCGGCACTTACGAGTGGCCAGCATCCTTGGTCACTGATCGATCGTATCCGCCGCGGCTTACCTTTAGTCATACATGGAGATGGAACCTCTTTGTGGACACTGACGCATAATTCGGATTTTGCCAAAGGTTTTGTTGGATTGCTTGGACATCCGGAAGCGATAGGGGAGGCCATTCATATTACTTCCGACGAGGTATTGAATTGGAATCAGATCTATGCGGCCATCGGACAAGCGGCAGGTGTGGAACCTAAAGTGGTGCATATCTCCACAGACTTTATCACAGCCTTTTCCCCTCCAGGGACAGCGGATGGCTTGATCGGTGATCAAGCGGTAAGCAGTGTTTTTGATAATAGCAAAATCAAACGTTTCGTGCCTGACTTCCAGGCTACTGTGCCTTTCTCCAAAGGGATCAAGCAGTCGGTTGCTTGGTTCGAGGCACATCCTGAGCAATGTACAGTCGATGCGGAATGGTCTGCGTTACTTGATAAGATGATCGAGAGACATGGAATTGAGTCCAAACCTCTTTCATTCTACGCATAAGGTTTATACTATACAGTTATATTTAAAGACGGTCTGTTCCTAAGGGAGCAGCCGTTTTTTTGGGTTTGTCTCGTTCAATGTAAGGTTATGGAATGAATCAGCAAATCATGAATATACTCTCACTACCTAAAATTCCGTTGAAAAAGGAGTCCTGGCCATGCCAACCCATCCCTTTGTCTCGCGTTTTTTCGTAAATTCAGATGCACGTCGTGAGAAGTTAATTTATGATCTGCCGGAATCATGGTGGAGCCGTCCCTTTGAATATGAGTGGTGTATTAACTTTATTTCTCCGCATGGTGTTGTACTGGATGCAGCCTGTGGGATTCCTCATCCCTTGAAGTTTTATTTGGCAGGGGTTTGTGCAGAGGTCTATGCCTGCGATATGGACAGTAGGGTTATTTACCCAAAAGCTATCCAAGAATGTATTGAAAATGAGATTGGGGAAAAAGCGGCAAAGCAGGTTATCGCTAGAAGAACAAACAACCTGCATTTGGCTCAAGCTAATCTGACGGATCTGCCGTATGAGGATGAGAGCTTTGACACTGTTTTTTGCATATCAGTATTAGAGCATTTGAGCTTTGAGGATACAGTGGGTACTTTACGGGAATTTCACCGGACGTTGAACGAAGAAGGATTATTGGTATTGACATTTGATTATCCGACGGTAAATCTGAATCTTATGAATGACCTGCTGCTGCAAACTGGATTTCAGTATTGGGGGGAGACAGATTTTGAGTTGCCTGCGGATGCTGTGCATACGGATGCGTGGGGCGGATTAAATTGCTTCAGAGCCGTTCTGAAAAAAGCAAAGGAATAACAGGTCTTTCTACTCTTAATTTAGTAACCTCTTTCCAGTATGCTAGGATCATAGCTAATAAAAAGATGAGAGGAGGCTGTGTTTTTTGAGATTAGGATCGAAGGTTTTGCGTAGAATAGCACTCATTACACTTATGTTATCACTAATAGTTCCTGTGACATCTGCCTCCAGTGCAGCTTCACTATCTTCAGATCCTATAAAGCTTGCTTTTGCGGGTGATATCCTTTTGGATGGTTTTGTTGGCGATCAGATTGCTAAATATGGGGTGAACTTTCCGTTTGTAAAGGTCGCACCTACGCTGCAAAAGGCTGACATCGCCTTCGCCAATCTGGAGACGCCTGTGTCTATCCGAGGGAAAGCGGCAGAGAAAACCTTTGCCTTCAGATCCAAACCAGCAACGTTAGGTGGCTTAACCTATGCCGGGATTGATGGAGTGTCCTTGGCGAATAATCATATTTTGGATTATGGAAAAGACGCTATGCTCGACACGCTGATCCATTTGGATCGAAACAAGATTGGCCATACAGGAGCTGGCAAAGATGAAGATGAAGCGTTCAAGCCTTATACTAAGACAGTAAAAGGGAAAAAGATCGCCATCCTTGGCGTTAGCCGTGTGCTTTCAGATCCTTCGTGGTATGCCGGCAAAAACAAACCGGGAGCCGCTTCAGCTTACACCTCGCAGCCTATGCTTAGCGCCATTCAGAAGATGTCCAAGGAGAATGATTACACGATCGTATATATTCACTGGAATGAAGAGTTTAAGGATTTCCCTGAAAAGTACGCTCGCACACTAGCTAAACAGATGATTGATAGCGGGGCGGATTTAATTCTTGGCGCACACAGTCACTGCCTTATGGGCATCGAATACTATAAGCACAAGCCCATTTATTATTCACTTGGGAATTTTGTGTTTAATCGCTCCACACGTGGTGGGGAAAAAACACTTAATTCTATGCTGTTGAATGTTGAGATTAAGGACTCCAAGATCACCAGCAAGATTACACCTGTCAAAATCATTGGCGGACAGCCTAATTTCATGGATGATTCCTACAATAGGAAAACGATTAAGCTCATGAACACCCTATCTTTTAATGCCAACATAGATGCTAACGGCAGGGTCACGGAGAAGGAGCTTTAATAAATACAAACTCTGATTAACTATTCACGGATTGCGCTCGATCTCGTTGGAATGCGAAATGTGTGGAGTACTTATGGAGTACCTATGGAGTGGCATGAAGTACGAATGGAGTACGAATGGAGTACGTATGGTGTACGTAGGATGTGGCGTATGGAATACCTATGGAGTGCCTATAAAGTATCACCGTTGTGTTTGTGAAATAACTGCATTCTATACACCTATTTTATATGTAAAACGGACCATTTTGCTTTTAAGTGTATTCTATGCAACTAAAAACTAGAAAATCGGCCTAGAGGGCATTAAATCAAGAGAATAGTTGTACGAAATACAGCTATATCCATCGGCCGAGCGAGTTGCAGAGTTATAGTTGTACAAAATACAGTTAAACTACTAGTTAGTATTGGAACGTCTGCATCAAAAGCTGACCGTAGCAGTATGCAGAGAGTATTGGAACGTCTGTATAAAAAGCTGACTGAAGCAGTATGAAGAGAGTATTTATGGAGTCCGTATGGAGTGCCCATGAAGTATCATCGTTGTAATTGTGAAATAACTGCATTCTATACACCTATCTTATATGTAAAACGGACCATTCTGCTTTTAAGTGTATTCTATACAACTAAAAACTAGAAAATCGGCCTAGAGGGCATTAAATCAAGAGAATAGTTGTACGAAATACAGCTATATCCATCGGCCGAGCGAGTTGCAGAGTTATAGTTGTACAAAATACAGTTAAACTACTAGTTAGTATTGGAACGTCTGCATCAAAAGCTGACCGTAGCAGTATGCAGAGAGTATTGGAACGTCTGTATAAAAAGCTGACTGAAGCAGTATGAAGAGAGTATTTATGGAGTCCGTATGGAGTGCCCATGAAGTATCACCGTTGTGTTTGTGAAATAACTGCATTCTATACACCTATTTTATATGTAAAACGGACCATTTTGCTTTTAAGTGTATTCTATGCAACTAAAAACTAGAAAATCGGCCTAGAGGGCATTAAATCAAGAGAATAGTTGTACGAAATACAGCTATATCCATCGGTCGAGCGAGTTGCAGAGTTATAGTTGTACAAAATACAGTTAAACTACTAGTTAGTATTGGAACGTCTGCATCAAAAGCTGACCGCAGCAGTATGCAGAGTATTGGAACGTCTGCATCAAAAGCAGACTGTAGCAGTATGCAAAGTATTGGAACGTCTGCATAAAGGGGGAGATCCATATGGATCTCCCCCTTTTTATGCAGAAGCTAGGTTTGGAATCAGTTAATCAGCCCTTCACCGCCCCCGCAACAACACCCTTAACGATGTACTTTTGCAAGAAGATGAATACTACGATTGATGGCAACACCGCCATGACCATAGCAGTCATCGCATATTGCCAATCTGAGGTATATTGGCCCACAAAGGTGTAGGCAGCCAGTGTCAGCGTTTTGGTATCTGGGGAGCCGTTGACCATAAGCAGCGGGAGCAGGAAGTCATTCCAGATCCACATTACGTCGATAATGACAATGGTTGTTGTGACCGATTTCAGCAGTGGGAAGATGACACTGAAGAACAGGCGGAAGCCGGAAGCTCCATCAATCGTGGCACTCTCATCAATTTCAACCGGAATCCCTTTGACGAATCCATGGTAGATAAACACGGCGAGTGGAGCACCGAAACCCCAATATAACAACCCAAGTCCCCAAGTACTCTCAGAGAGATTTAAAGTCTTAGCCGTTTGCAGAACGGTCAGCATGATCGATTGGAACGGAATCAGCATCGGCATAATGCAGAGGAAATAAATCACCCCGCTCAGTCTGGATTTCGTCCGTGCCAGCTTGTAGGCTGCTATGGATGAAATGAACACAATACCTAGAAGACCTACACCGGTAATGACAAAGTTGTTCAGGAACAGCTTCGGATAGTTGATAAACTTCCACACGTAGGAATAGTTGCCGAACACCAGATGTTTTGGCAGGGCGATGACATCCGTCATGACTTCGCTAAAGCTTTTTAACGAGTTGATAATTGTCAGAAATAGCGGATATAGAAACAGAAGAGAGAGGATGACCATAACAACCTCTAAAATGATTCGGCCTGCTTTGCGGTTTGTATTCATTATGCCTCAACCTCTCTTCGTTTGAAGAATGCTAACTGGAGAATAGTTACCATCAAGACGGCCAGGAACAAGATAAGCGCTTTCGCTGTACCGTATCCATACAGATTGTTTTGGAAGGTATCCCGGTAGATATCGTAAGCGATACTGTAGGTAGTTCCGCCAGGTCCGCCCCCGGTTAAGGACAGGATGACATCGAACACCTTGATCGAATTGGTCAGTGCCATGAACACAGAAATCGTAATGGATGGAGCGAGCAGTGGCAGCGTAATACTGAAGAATTTTCTCATGGGACCAGCGCCATCAACTGTGGCTGCTTCTTTGAGATCCTCAGGTACAGATTGCAGACCGGCAATATAAATGACCAGATAAAAACCAATCGACTGCCAGATGGAGACGGCCAGTATGGAGACGAAAGCAAGTCCTGGCGTCCCTAGCCAGCTTAGACCAAATATGGACCAGCCTGTACTTTCTCCGAGTGAGTTGAAACCTTGCATAAAGATAAATTTCCAGATAAAACCGACAATGACAAGACTGAGGATATAAGGAATAAAGAAAGCGGCTCTCAGCCAAGGGGTGCTCTTCAGCTTCATGTCCAGAACTAATGCGAGCAAGATGGCCAGCACGTTAACGAGAACAATGTACAGAATCGCATACTTTATGGTGAACCAGGCTGAATTGGCGAAGTTGGTGTCGCCCATAAAGATTTGTTTGAAATTATCAAGTCCGACAAACTTAGGGTGTTTCGAAATTCCGTTCCATTTGGTCATCGAATAGCGGATAGTCATGGCAAACGGAATGTAGAATGCTACAGCGATACAGATTAGGACTGGGAGAGTGAATAATCCGAATTCTGTTTTCTCGCGCCATCTTTTGCCGAGTGATTTTAACATGGATGCACCTCTTCTTGATTTGTTGGGTGGTAATATCGACTAGGCTTGCCACACATAACCATTCCGGTTAGTCTATATTGTGTATTATAGAGCAGTGCCCTATACTCAAAAATGGATTTAAGAGTACAGTTAGGGGTAAAAAGGTGAACTGAAATATTTATAATTAAGCCTGTAAATCGTGGGGGAGGTTGCCGGTCATTATTAAAAAGTGGATCATAAAGCGGTTTGAACCCGTGCTGGAGCTTGTCTCACGCAGGTTGGCGAACAAGCTTATTTTGCTGTTTACAATCATCATTGTTTTGGTGGTGACCTCACTGACGTTCATTTCATACGGCATGCTGCGAAAAGAATCGGTGGATAACAGCATCGCCAGTACGAGCAACAATCTGTTGCTTGTCGGCCGGAATCTGGAGAGTTATTTGGACGGCATCGAGCAATTATCCCTGCCGCAAATATCGTATGACGAGATCACCTATGCGATTTTGCATGAATCGGAGGATTATGCCTCGAAGATGTATGTGGAGGACTACTTGAAGAACCTGTACTTCTCCCGCAATGATCTGGAAGCTATCTACCTGTATGTGATCAAGGAGCACAAGTATTATTATGTCACCAAAGAGAACTACAATATTACCGTGCGGGTCGCCGAGCATCCGTCGATTGAGAATCTTTCCTGGTATAAAAAAGCGCTGGCCAGCCCGTTTAACCGTTCTTACCAGTCTTTTGTAAAAAACCAATCCTCGATGATCAATAGCTCCGACTACCCTATAAATAAGGATAAAAGCTTCATGGGCTACCATCGATTGCTGCGCTCTATAGTTTCCAGGGAGCCGCAGGCGGTGCTCTCCCTTTATTTCAACTCCTCGGTTACGGACGAGATTATGAAGGATATTCCCTTCAGTAAAGGGCAGCACCTAATGTACGTCAGTCCCGATAATGAACCTTTTGTGGTGGATGACCCCGGGTTTTATCAACAGAGCGAACAAGAGGGACTGCTTAAGGAGCTGACACCAGCCTCAGGAGGACGCGTGACGTGGTCGGATAAAGAAGAGAAGTATCTAGTGATTTATGACATCAGCAAAAAAGAAGGCTGGAAGCTGATTAAGCCGATTCCCTACAAAGAAATTTATGAAGCGGCCACGACAACACGCAAATTGAACTATTTCATAGGACTGTTATTTTTAATCGTTTCGGTCATCTTGGTCAGCTTTATTTCGAACAAAATAACGAACCCGCTAAAGAATCTGTCGCTGCAGATGAAGCGGTTCAGTACAGGCAGCTTTGACGCTGAAGCACAGGTTGAAGGAAAGGATGAAATTGCCTATCTGTCTCGCCACTTCAATAAGATGGTGGAAAAGACGAATGAGCTGATCAATGAACGGTATAAAATGAAAATTGTCGAGAAAAATGCTGTACTCAAAGCACTGGAAGCTGAGATCAATCCGCATTTCTTATATAATGCCCTGCAAGCCATTTCCACCAAGGCGCTGAAAAACAACAATGATGATATTGTCGATATGGTCGATAATCTTGCTATGACGTTGAGATACTGCATTAGCGGTAAAGATGTGGTCCATGCCAGAGAGGAATTAAAGCATATTGAACGTTATTTGGCACTGCAGAAGGCTCGTTTTGGAAACAGAATGCAGGTGGCCTACCAGTGGGAAGACCCTTTGCTGGAGCTGGAGATTCCGAAGCTGTCCATTCAGACCTTGGTAGAAAATTGCATCAAGCATGCGCTGGAAAAAGTATCCACAACGATCACAATTACCATTGAAGCGCATGTGACGCCTAGCCATACTGTTATTTCAGTGACGGATGATGGACCGGGGTTTAGCGGGGAGCGGCTGGAGCAAGTGAGAAATTCTCTTCAAATCCAGTGGGAGGATCAGGGCGGAGAAAACGCTGCCGAAAGTGACACGGAAAGCATTGGACTGAAAAATTTGAACACGCGGCTGAAGCTTTTGTATGGTGAGGCTGCGGGTTTGGCCATTACCAGTGATGCTGGCGGAACAAAGATGGACATGCGGTTACCGCGGGGAGGGATTAACCATGTATAAAGTACTGATTATAGATGATGAGGAACCGTTGCGTGAGGCGATCAACATCCTGGGAGACTGGAAAGGACTAGGTGTCGATCAGGTACTGGAGGCTACGGATGGAAATATGGGCCTAGCCATGCTGCGTGAGCAAAAGATCGACCTTGTATTGGTTGACATGAAGATGCCGGAGCTGAACGGAAGTGAGCTGCTGCAGATCGTGGAGAAGGAGTTCCCGGAACTGCTGACGATTGTAATCAGCGGCTACAATGATTTTGAATATACCCGCCAGGCTATCCGTTCTAAGGTAGTTGATTATTTGCTGAAGCCGGTCAACCGGGCGGATTTGAATGCGGCCTTGCGTAAAGCTATAGATGTGCTGGAGGCCAAACGTAAGAAAGAAAGTGAGTTCATCAACAGGAACATTACGCTCAACATGTCTCTGCCGAAGCTAAAGGAGAAAATTTATCTGTCGATCATTGAACGTAGCTTCAAAAATCAGTCCAACGAGGCTTTTCTGCCGTTGATCGGCGCTGATACGACCGGAAACTATTTTGCTGCGGGTGTACTGCGGGTGCTCAATTTGGAACAAGTGCGTCGTAATCGCTTCCATGAGGACCGGGATTTGCTGCATTTTGCCGTCACAAATGTGATTAATGAGAATAGCGATGAGCATTTTCAGGCCTTCAGCTTCGCCAGCCATAAGGGAGAACGCGAGTTTATCGCCATCTTCACGATGAAAGGCGGCTATGAGGAGGACGCAACTTTCCGCTCTTTACATCATATGAAGAAGTTAGTCTCGACGCTGAAAGAGCTATTCGGAATTGTTGTTGCCGGAGGAATTGGACAGCCCTATGGTGACATCATGGCGCTTGCTCAATCCTATGAGACTGCCAAAGCCTCTCTCGACGGGATTGACCTCCTGACGCTGAAGGGAGCGATTGTCACAAATAGCAGCAACGATACTTCACAGGGGAAAGATAATCCTTCCTTGACGGGCCGTATGCCCTTGATTCGCAACGCACTGGAGAGCGGGAACATCAATCATGCCAAAAGTATTTTAAGCGAATTCACGAAGAAATGGGAGGCTTCCGGACGTTTTAATCTGGGCGAGGCTGACCGGCAGATAGAGGAATTTATTATTTTACTGAACGATATTGCGACGGAGCTGGATGCGGTCCCCGAACGTATCCGTGGCGGTAAAGATAAAGGATTGCGTGGGCTAGGCATCGGGAGCGATTTTGCTTCCTTTGGCGAATTTGAGCGGGTGCTGAGCGGGATTCTAGATTGCTATGGCAATGAAATCAGCAAAAGCCTTGCTGGCAATCGCCCCAGCGTATTGGAAAATATTAAAGCATACATTGATAATCACTATTTTGAGAATATTAAAATATCGATGTTCACGGATAAATATTTCCTGAGCAGAGAATACTTGATGAAACTTTTTAAGGGGCAATATGGTTATGGCATACATGAGTATGTACAAAAGGTAAGAATGGACAAGGCAAAGGAGCTGCTATCCACCCCCGATTTGAAAATCCAAGACATTTCCGAGATGTTGGGGTACAAGGACAAAAATTATTTCAGCAAGGCGTTCCGGAATTATTATGACTGTTCACCTTCTGAATATCGGGTTCTGCTATTGAACGGGGATGAGTGAAGCGGTTACATGAACACACTTTTTTACCCTAATAAGTTCACTTATGTACATTCTTATCCTTTTTCTTTTTCTTTAGAATTGTCTCAAGACCACTAGATGCATGAGGAAAAGGGGGCAACATCATGTTAAAAAGATTTATGGCTTTATCTGCGAGTCTGCTGCTCGTCGGCGGATTACTGGCGGGTTGCGGCGGAAACAACAATGCCGCTGACAATAGCGGAACAGGGAATACTCCTGCCACAGATTCTGGCAAGCCGGTCACGATTAATATGTTCACCGCATCACCCGAGTACACTGATGCTTTTAACGCTTATATTGCCGAGTACAAGAAAGTTAAACCGAATGTGACGATTAATCTGGAGATTATGCAGGCTGACTACAATACGGTGCTCAAATCGAAGATTGCTGCGGGAAGTACACCTGACGTATTCCAGACCACAGCGGGTGGAGATATTGATACCTTTGCGGAGTATAGTGCTGACCTAACTAATGAGCCACTGGCTGCGGCGATGACCGATGCAGTGCGTTCTAACATGAGTTCTACGGACGGTAAAGTGCTCGGTCTTCCGGTAAAAGGGAATCTATTTGTCCTGATGTACAATAAGAAACTGTTGGCTGATGCTGGGATTACGGAAGTTCCTAAGACAACAGCCCAAATGGACGATGCGATTACTAAGCTTGAAGCTAAAGGCATTACTCCTTTTGCCAACGCCTATAAAGAGTGGTGGGTATGGAAACACATCTTCCAACACTTCGTAGATGCGGCAGCCCAAGATGCAGGTACGGATGCTAAGACACTAGTAAATGATTTTATTGCCGGAAAAACCACGATCAAGGATCACCCGGTGCTGTACAATAACTTCTTCAGCTTCGTTGATACCACTGTTAAACATGGCACAGACAAACCGCTTGAACGGGACAGCAATGCTGAAGTCAGCGACTTTGCATCCGGCAAAACAGCGTTCATGACTGGTAAAGGCGCATGGGATGAAGAAGCCATTAAGAAAATCACACCTGACTTCGACCTGGGCATTATGGGTTACCCAGTCAGCGACAAGGCTGAACAGTCCCAGATCATTACTGGTGCGGATCAGGCCCTGCGTATCAATAAGGATTCTGCTGTAGCTGGTGAGACTATTGAATTCTTCAACTGGCTGTATACTTCTGAATACGGTAAGAACTGGTTCTCTACAGTAGCTAAGGTTATTCCTCCAATTAAGGATGCTCCAATGCCTGACCTGCAAATGCCAAAAGAAATGGAAGAGATCCTCAAAACAGAGAAATCCGGCGACCTGTCCGTGAACTACTCTCTGGATACCTTCCACCAAAAATTTGGTGAGCTCATGCAGGCTTACATCGGCGGAAGCAAAACTAAGGATCAAGCCATCGATGAAATTCAAAAAGCTTGGATTCAATTCGGATCGGCAGAATAACTAGGTTGAGATCAGGGGGCGGGCTCCAAGGTAAGATTCACTTACTGGAGAACCGTCCCTTTTTTATATGTTATATAATCATAAGAAGATACTGAGACAAAGTCAGGAGGTACATTATTGTGAATAGCAAAATGATTGAAATCATTGAAAATGGACTATATCTTACGATTGAAGTTACGGAAGATCAAGATGTTCGGCTATTGCATTTTGGCGCGGCACCTTTGGAAGCAGCCATAGCGGATAAGAACAAGCAAGGCTTCCGGCTGCTGGAGCTGCAATTATCGGGCGAAGACCGCGCCGAATATCACGGGCGCACACACCGAGCATCCTTTCCGGGTCTTCGGATGGTATATGTGGGACACAGCGATACAGTGAATGCACTCGGGCGTAAATTGGAGCTTAGCTTGGCTGATCCGATTACAGGAATCCAGGCAGTGCAGCATTTTCAGTTCTACAAGGGCGTGCAAATCGTTCGAAGCTGGACAGTGCTAAAGAATGCTGGAAAAGCTGAGGTGGCAGTGGAATACATCTCCTCCTTTGCTCTTACAGGTGTAGACAAAGAGGGGAGCGGGGAGCGCAATGATAAGATTGAAGTAACCCTTGCCCACAGTGGATGGCAGAGTGAACTTCAGTGGCGGACCTACCGCCTGCCTGAGCTTGGGATGTATCATTTGGCAGACCGTGGCTCCAAACGAATTGCCGCAAGCAATACAGGCTCTTGGTCAGCAGCGGAACTTCTACCGATGGCGGTTTTGCATAATAAGGAGAGCGGGACAAGCTTGTTCTGGCAGATTGAGCATAACGGCTCTTGGCATTGGGAGCTGACGGATCAATACGATCAGCTTACACTGCTGGTCAGCGGACCTACAGAACATGACAACCATTGGTGGCTGAACCTAGCTCCCGGTGAAGAGTTTACTTCGGTGCCAGCAGCTGTAGGTGCTGTGCAGGGAGGATTTCAGGGCGCGGCAGAACAGCTTACGGTATATCGCCGGATGATCCGCAGACCTAATGAGGATAATGAGCTGCTGCGGATTATTTTTAATGACTATATGAATTGCTTATGGGGAAGCCCAACGACTGAGAAACTACTGCCTTTAATTGATGCTGCCGCAGAAGTAGGTTGTGAATATTTCTGTATTGATGCTGGCTGGTATGCACCCGGAGAGTGGTGGGATGGCGTAGGCCAGTGGGAGCCTTCCAGCGATCGGTTTCCGGAAGGGATTAAATATGTGCTCGACTATATCCGCAGCAAAGGGATGATTCCCGGACTATGGCTTGAGCTGGAGGTTATGGGCATCAACAGCCCGAAGCTTGCGGAGACTGATGACAGCTGGTTTTTCATGCGGCATGGTAAAAGGGTTAAGGACCGTAGCCGCTATCAGCTAGATTACCGCAACCCGAAAGTCATTGATCATGCAAACGGTGTTATTGCGCGTCTGGTTAAGCAGTACGGTGTAGGATACATTAAAATGGATTACAACATCAATGCAGGCATTGGGACAGAAACGGATGCGGACAGCTTCGGAGATGGGTTGCTACAGCATAACCGCGCTTATCTGGCTTGGTTGGACAGCATCTTTGTTCGTTATCCGAACCTTGTCATCGAGAACTGTTCCAGCGGGGGAATGCGCATGGATTATGCGATGCTCAGCCGACACAGCATCCAGTCTACTAGCGACCAGGAGGATTATGTACAGTATGCGGCCATTGCCGCAGGTTCTCCGGCAGCACTGACACCGGAGCAGTCCGCAGTTTGGTCTTATCCGCTGCGCGAGGGTGACGATGAGGAAGTCATCTTCAATATGGTTAATGCGCTGTTGCTTCGTGTACACCAGAGCGGTCATTTGGCGGAGCTTGAACCTCACCGCAGAAGTCTAGTTAAAGAAGCGCTGGATTATTACAAAACCATTCGCAGTGATATCCCACACGCCACACCTTTCTGGCCGCTCGGCCTGCCGGACAGTGAGGGCGAATGGGTCAGCCTTGGCCTGCGGCGCGGCGAACGACGGTATGTCGCGGTATGGCGGATTGACGGAGAAGCTGCAAATGTCCAATTGCCGATAGAAGAGCTGAAGGGATTTGAACCAGTGATCGCCTGTGCCTATCCTCAGCAGCATAGTTCAACTTGGAATTGGGATCAATCGGCAGGGGTTTTGACGGTGGCACTCCCACCAGGAAAAACAGCGAGATTGTTTGAGATTACTTCGTAAAGCTTGCGGCGGGCCTGCTCCCCTTCAGTCTGCTGTTGGGGAGCGGCCGCTGTACTTGCTAGGGAAATAGTTTTTTTCACTGCCTTTCTAATTCGGTCAGGTTTGGCTTAGCTGCTGAAAGTATGTTTAGAAAAGGTAGTACAATGATTGTTTCGAATTCATTATTTTGAGCGTTAGTAACTAGATGACCTCCGTATTTTTCGGTGACACTTTGAATATTTGTTAAGCCGAATCCGTGAAAAGCGGGATTCTCTTTAAAATTATGCTGCACTATAGTGCTAGAATTGTTCCGTGAGTTGGTGACTTGGATAAACAATGAAGTATCGGTAGTGAAAATTAGCAGCTGAATAAATCTATCTTCTTTTTTTGGAACTCTTGCAGCGGCGTTTAGAGCATTATCCAGCACATTCCCGATCACGGTACATAAGTCAAACCGATCAATATCAATAGCTTCGGCGTGTATATGAATATCATACTTAATAGCAATTTTGTGTTCACAAGCAATATTTAGCGCGTTGCCAATTAAAGAATCAATTACCAAATTACCTGTTGATAGTTTGAGAGAAGGCTGATGAATTTGACCGAGCATTGAATTGATATGATGGATAGATTCCTGAATCTCATTGTTCTGAATACAATTCCGGACATATACCAAATGCTTGTTCGTATCATGGATAACTTGTTTGATGCTTGTAAGGGAATGTGTGGTTTTTTCATAGCTGATGTGTTGATAATCCATCTGTTTATGTAATTGCAGATTTTCTTTAGTCAGTTTGGTGTTTTCATTAATTTTACCGAATAAAAGGATGGTTTCTCTGATTAGCAGAATAAGCAACATCATGATGACCATTGATAGATAAAGAGTCATCCTCGTTCTTTGAATTGTGCAATCATATAATAGGCGTAGGCTTCTTTAACCTCTTTTGCCTGAGTACGGCCAATAGGAAACTGCTCTTGATTGTGCATGACTACGGAAGTAGCTGTAAACTTATGGACATGTTCCAGATTAACAATAACGGAACGATGAATAAGCATAAATGGACGGTTTAGTTTACTTATATATTCTGAAATTGTACCTGGAATTATGTAATGCTGCGTAGAGGTAATGATCTTTAGTCGGTTTTTAGCCAAGGAATGTTTGATTTTAACAATCGCAATAATGTCAGAATTTTTGATCACCATATGTCCATCTTCAGTTTTAATCATTAGAAACCTATTTACAGAAGAAATGATATAGTTACATAGCTTTATTATCTTTGCCTCAAAACACTCATAGTTTACTGGTTTAATCAAATAATGGTAGGGTTGCACATCAAAGCTGCTCATTACGTACTGCGGATAGTTTGTCAAGAATATAATTTGAACCTCCCGATCCGGAAGTGCACGGATTTTTTTTGCAACCTCGATTCCATTTAATCCTCTCAGTTCAATATCCATTAGAAGTATATGAAAAGGATAACTACTCTGTTGATTATAATAGTGAAGCAATTCCTCACCGGAGGTAAAATATTGAGTCTCGAAAGAGTAAGCCGTGCTTTTCATAAGTCTTGGGAGATATTCCTTTAGCAAATCGTGTTCCTTTTTCTCGTCATCGCATACGGCTATGCGTAACAAAGCCATCCCCCCCATAATTAAATTTGTTAATCTTCAGAGATACCAAAACCTGACACGAAACGTCATTCAGCCTCCTATTCCAACCATTAGCTACCAAATTACCCCAAATATTCTTTTATATGATATATTGATAGCGTTATCAATGTCAAACCAAAGCTTGAAAGTAGAAGAGGATATATTCTATGAATGATAAGGATACCCTTGAAAAACTTATCGGATTATTTAAAGCGCATAAAAAGAATTTATGTATTATTTTTCTGCTCTTAATATTTTCTACTTTGATTAGTTCCATTTTGCCGATGTTCAACAAAATTATTATTGATGAAGGATTTATGAAATCAGATGTTAGAACCATTATTTTAACGGCAATCTACATCTTTCTTTTGTCTATGTTCAGTAGCTTTTTAGATTTGCTCAAAGAAAAACGAAGAATAAAAATAGCTTCAAATATTATCTACTCCTTGCATAAAGCTGCATTTGATCGACTTATGAAAGTGAAAGTGAAATATTTCACTGATAAAAACTGCAGTGAAATTTTAAATCGCGTTAGCACCGATATATCGAATATTTCGCAAATAACGGATGGTAGCATGCTTTTTATTGTTAGTCAGTGTTTTAGTTTGGTAGGAGGAGTTATTGGACTTTTTATCATAAGTTGGGAACTTACACTTATTGTGCTTATTTTAATCCCTATAGAATATTTAATTTTGAAATCGTTTGCTAAAAAAAGAAAGTCTCTTGCGGAAAAATACATCACGAAGGATGGAGAATATTCGCATTGGTTTGAGGATAGCTTGAATGGTGTGAAGGAAACAAGGCTTTTTAATTTATTCATTTTCAAAGAAAAAGAATTTGCAGACAAGCAGAATCAAGTAATAACCTCCCATATGGGAATCAGTTTATTGGATAATTGGCGGATTACTGTGGAGAGATTTCTAATTGGAGGACTAGTTCTTCTAATATATGCTTCTGGATCGACGATGATATTAGATTCAAAGCTTTCGGTAGGAAGTATATTTGCATTTATTACCTATAGCGCTTATGTGACCACTCCTATCTCATCGATGTTGAATATTGGATACTTATTGTCGGGAATAATGCCTTCTGCCCGAAGGTATTATTCATTGCTCGAGGAAGAAATCGAAGCTTGTGATGTAGAATCCGCCAACATTGGTATGAAGCGACTCAACCCTTTTGGGAGCATTCAGTTTGAAAATGTAAGCTTTGCTTATGATACTGAACTGATCTTGTCAAATGTGAATTTCACGATTGGCAGCCATGAGAAAGTGGCCATTGTAGGAATGAATGGTTCGGGGAAGTCTACAATCCTAAATTTAATCCAGAGGTTTTACGAACCACTTGCAGGAAAAATTTTATTTGACGGAGTGGATATTAAGGCTATTAATTTGAATGAATATCGGGAATTAATTTCGACTGTTAGTCAAGAGATATATCTTTTTGACACAACCATCGAAAATAACATAAAACTTTACAGTGAAAACCATGAGGAGCAGTATAGACAGGCTATTGAGGCTACCCAATTATTAGAGAAGGATACAAGCCGGTTTGAGGATTATGTCGTAGGTTCTAATGGGAACAAGTTGTCCGGTGGACAAAAACAAAAAATCGCGATAGCCAGAGCATTAGTAAAAAGCAGGCCTATGGTGATTTTTGATGAAGCGACCTCCAACCTTGATCTTCACTCTGAACAAGCCATCAACCATCTATTAGATACAGCACTCAGTAACAATACAGTGATTATAGTCAGTCATAGGCCGGAAATTCTGAAGCATGTGGATAGAGTAATCTTTTTAGAAAAAGGCCAGGTCTCCGCTATTGGACTTCATGAGAAGTTGTCTTATACAAATGAAAGGTATCGGCTCATCACACAACAGCATCAATTCGTTTAATGGGTTTACCCTTCGAGTGATTTAAATATCAAATATTGATATTTAGATAAATACGATTTGAAAGGAGGAATAGGCATATGAAACAACTTGTAAAAAGAACAAATGCAAATTATGAAACGTTGGAGGCATATGCAGCTTGCAGTGCATGTCCTTGTTATGCATGTACATGCAATGCCAGCGGATCAAACAAAGCAGCCATGAAACAAGTAACCTATACTGGTAACTCCATGAAGATGACTGCTATTGGAATCGGGTAGTAAGTGCAATCTTAAGTATAGCTAAGAGCAGGATGGCTAAATGGCTTTATTAAAAAAGCTGTCCTGCTTCACTTTTAGAGTGGGGGGAGTTCAGGTGCCAGTATTTCATTTATTTGACACGGTAACGGGAAAATATATGTTCGATGCGAATGCAAATACATTTCTTAAATTAAATGAAAGATCTTATCAGGCTTTGTTGAACTATAGAAATTCAAACTTTGAACAAGTGGAACCGGAGATTCAAAACTTATTTGATTCCGGTTTTTTGGCGGAGAAACAGGATTTTGAGATGATTCATCCCATGAGCGACTCTTTGCAGCACAATTTAAGCAGAAGCGTTGGCTCGATAACTTTGCAGGTCACGCAAAACTGTAATTTAAGATGCAGCTATTGCGCGTATTCAGGGAGCTACTTACACAGAGTACATACCAATAAGAGAATGAAAAAAGAGGTTGCTTTGAAAGCAATTAAGTTTTTGATTGAGCACTCCGTAGATTCTCCAATTATTAATATTGGATTTTATGGAGGAGAGCCCTTACTGGAAATGGACTTAATAAAAGCTTGTGTTGCTTATGCCAGAGAACAAAGTGCGGGCAAAGAACTAACGTTTAACCTTACTACAAACGCAACTTTAATTACCGACGAAACCTTAGAGTTCTTATCTTCTAATGATTTTAATTTAACGATCAGCCTGGACGGCGATGAAGTCGCGCATGATAGAAACCGAGTTTTTGCGGTAAATAATAAAGGCAGTTTTCAGACTATTATGGATAATATTGAAAATATCAAAAACAAAACACCAGACTATGTTGATAAAGTGATGTTCAATGCAGTAATTGATCCAAATTCAGATTTTAGCTGTTCCACAAACTTTTTTTCAAACTATGAGACCGTAAAAGACTTTGCTGTTATGGCAAGTGATATAGCAAGTAGCTACAAAAAAAGTGAGTCCTTAATCAATGACAGTTTTATCAAGATGTATAATTACGAAGTTTTCAAATTATTTCTTTATAAATTTGATAGGCTTAAGAAAAATGATGTATCCAAGCTGGTGATGGAAAGCTTTGATCAAATCCAGGAGAATGTCCATAACAGGCTTAGAATCTCTTTCTATGATGTAAAAAAAGACCATCATTCCGGACCGTGTGTTCCAGGAGTACAACGATTGTTTGTGAATGCTGACGGTGCTCTGTATCCCTGTGAAAGAGTTAGTGAAGCATCTAGTGTAATGAGGATTGGGCATATAGATACAGGCTTTGAATTGGATAATATCCGGAACATACTAAACATTGGAACAATAACGGAGAAAGAATGCAAAGAGTGCTGGGCCTTTAGATATTGCACTTCTTGTGCAATGGCCGCCGATGATATCAGTGAGTTTTCTGCTGCCAAAAAATTAAGTATCTGCAATAAAGTTAAAGAAAACACTGAGAGTTTGTTTAAAGATTATTGCGTACTAAGAGAGTTAGGCTACGACTTTGATAAAGAAAAAGTGTAATGGGGGAGACAATGGTGAAAAAAAGAGCAATTGTTTATCCATATCATGCAGATTTCGGTCCGGTCGTCAGATTCTCCAATTTACTGGGCAACTTTGAGCTTGTTTCATTAATGGCACCTTTAGGTTTTGGACTGAATGAAAAAGATGCAGCGTACAGCTATTATGGTGAGGATGTGGGTATAAAAGTTAAAGATTCTTTTTCAGATGATGAATTTGATGTGTTAATGATTTGTGAATTTGAATGCAGTTTTGAAAAAGTGGTGTTCCCGACAATTATCAAAGCCGCAGAGATGGGGAAAGATATTGTTCTGCTTAACAGATGTGCTGATCATGAAGTTGAAATGGTAAAGAAGGTATGCCTGAAAAATAATGTGGAACTCACAAGTTTTTTTGGAATTGACATTGACAGAACGAAAGTAGAACTCGTTGAGAAAATACTGCTGGATATTAATGTTCCGATAATCTGCGTGGCGAGTCTTATGGAAAAATCCAATAAATTTGATGTTCAGCTTAGCCTAAGGGATTATTTCTTGAAAGAAGGGTACAAAGTAAGTCAAATTGGGACAAAATCTTATTGTGAGATTATGGGATTTCATTCTTTTCCTGATTTTATGTTTAATCATAAAGAAGCGGAGATAGATAAAATATTTCTTTTTAATCACTTCTGTAAATATATTGAATTGAACGAACGACCTGATGTAATGATTATCGGAATTCCAGGCGGGACAATGGTATATAATAATCTGTTTACCAATAGATTTGGTATTACTGCATTCGAGGCGGCTAGTGCAATCCATCCGGATGTCGGTATTATGAACTTGACCTATGATGATTTTAATGGAGAGTTTCTCGATAAGATATGTGTGTCAACAAAGCATAAATTAGGTTTTGATATTGATTGTTTTAATATGTCAAATCATAAATTTGATACGGGCAGAAGCAAACAGGATAAAGAATTGAAGTTTTTTACGGTTGATTCTAAGTTGGTTGATGAAAAAATTGCACAAATATCGCTAGAGTCAAAGGTTCCTCTGTTTAATTCGTTAAATGGGACAGACACTTTGAAATTAGCAGAATGCTGTGAAGCTCTATTGTTACAGGAAAATATGCAAATCGTATAAAAGAAGGGTGATATTTATGGATCTGGATCAAGTGCGTGAACAGATAAACGAAATATTATTCGACGTAATGGGAATGGACAAGATCAAGCTTAATGAAAACTACTTCTATGAAGATTTATTGGGCGAGGCGATGCAGTTCTCACCACGGGATTTGTTGGTTCTATTTGTACATATTGAGGAAAAACTAAAAATACAAATTCCGGAAACCGATATATTAAATGGATGCTTCAACAGCCTAGATCGAATTAATAATACAGTTTGCCGCATTCTACAGGAAAAAAGAATAAGGGAGTTGGTTTAAGTTGTTGAATGTAGCTTCACTCAGTAGCCTGAATCGTGCGGGGGCTGCAATGGTAATCCAGAAAAATAAGAGTTCAGAGATTTCATTTCAAGACGCGCTATCGACATCGAGTTCGGAAGCGGTTTTGACGGAATTGGAAAAAAAATTCGACATTAAAATCAACGTTCAAGCCATACCAAAGAACAATGAAGCAGTGAAAAGTGTATACTCTGGTAGTGTTGGCAAAGGGAATGTAACCATTGCTCCAAATATACTGAATCAGTCGGCAACAGATCCACAAATGCAAAAAAGGGTAGAAGCAATTATTCAGGATCATTTTGCTTCCAGCGCTAATGATAAACCCGGTGATGCCAGTGGCGTCATTATACATCCGGATGGAACAGCTACTTTTTGGGTGATTGGTGATTATTTAACACCTGCCGAGCGGGAGAAGATTAATAAAGAAGTAGAGGCAGAAAAAAAAAGAAAGGCGGAGCAGTTAGACTCGTTGAGTAAATTAAGTAGCAGCTCTAGCCTATCACAATTCGGGTTATTTATTGACAACTCCAATAATGGTGAAGAAGATAGCATGTATTTAAATAGTGTGCTACAAGCTAGTCTGGATTCGATGCTGCGGAAAAAGAACCTGTTTAATTAAATGATTAATCACTTTTTTAATCATGACTACCGCCTGGGTCAATGGATTTGTGACCAATGAGGCGGTTTTATTTTTGTCGATCTGTAAAAGGAGATGATGAACATCGAAGCTAAAGTGAAAATTGCCGTGATTGATGATGGTATCAACGAATATTTGCTAGGTGAACCGGTTGTTCAACAGTTGATCTTCAATGAAGATTTCACAATAGACGCTTATACAATAGACAGTCCCGAAAGAATAACTCACGGCACCATCTGCGCAGGCATAATTAAGCACTATTATCCGGAAATCTATATGTATAGCTTGAAGATATTGTCTGATACCTTAAGGGGAAATATCCAGAAGTTGTATAGTGCACTAGAATGGTGCGTTCAAAATGATATCCAAGTTGTAAATATCAGCTTGGGAAGCCATTGCTCAGCGGATTTATTAGAAACGCAGAGAGTTATAAACAAGGTTGCTGGTCAAGGCTTAGTTATTGTAAGTGCCGCAAGTAATCATGATTATATTACATATCCAGCTTCTTTTTCAAACGTTATAGGTGTTAAGAGAGAGGTAAGCAACACGCTGCACGAAGGGGAGTTTTATCTCAATGATAATATCATCGACGGTATAGAATTTACGGCTTTTGCTAGACATCATTTGAATGGTAAAGAGTGCAGCAACTCGAACAGCTTTGCCGCGCCCATGATTACAGCCAAAGTATGTGAACTCATTGGTAAATCTCACCTAACTAACTTGCAGCAAATAAAACTCATGTTGTCGAAAATGGCAAATAACTATAGGGACGATAAACACTTGTTTATTTGCTATGCTGACCCTGATTGGATAAGTGATATATTAGTATGCTATGTGAACGGAAAATGCAAATTGGACAATCGGAATCTTTGCGTTAACATACACGGTGAAATTGTCGTTCCCGCTGAGTCGGCTTATGATGCTGTTGATGCAGCCCTATTGGCTTACAATGAAAATATTGAGACTCTCGTTGTGATCAGCAGAGATCTTTACCCTGATGCTTATGTTGAATTACAGTGGATTGCTTCGAAATACAATAAAAATGTAGTGTTTATTGACAATTATCAAGGAAAAGATATGAACAAGATAGTTAACAATCAGTGTACTAACATTAAGTTATGGCATAGCTTATTCAAAATACACAACATTTACACACTTAACAGCACCCCGTTGCTGATCGAAGAGCCAATGGTTTCTATTTACATCCCTGCTGACACTGACTTTGAAGTTATTCTCTGGTTAAAAGGGCAATTTAAAAATAATAACTATAACAGTTATTTTGCATCGAATCACCCTATCGGAGTTTTATACGGAATAGACTATGTTCCTGAGACAAACTCAGCGCAGACATCTTCCTATTTTTCCTTAATTCTGAATAAGAAATCTTACGATATCGCGATATATGTCTTATATGGCTATGATATTTCGGATAAAATAGAAACGGATATTGAAATAGACATTGAACCATTAAACGGTTACTTTCAAGCAACTTTTGCTGTAAATGGCTTATGCCAGGAACGTATTATCAATATTAAACAGATTGATGAAACCTTTATCGGAGAACTTTATAATTCTATAGTTTATTTACTCTCTTAATGGGGGACAAAAATCATCAAACACTTAGAATACCCTCCATTAATAACTTCTTTGATAGCCCCTCGTTAGTCGACTTCCGGATTCATCGTATTTACACTACAGTGATATCATCAGCCTTGTATTTACATGAGGATTCGATACACACACTACTCATAGCGAAATTATTATTCCAATGATAGATCCTATTTAAGTTTGACTTACTAAACATCTGGGTAAATGACGGAGTAGCGTTCTTGCTAGTTTTCGACAATTTCCTACTTGTGATTGCGGATAAGCGGAGTGACAAGATTTACAAATAGATTAACGAAGGTATTTTAGGGTAGAATTGTCATCAAGTAGGGTTACATTCTGGGTGGATTTCGACATTCCAGAGAAGCCCCCTATTTTTTTGTGTTCTGACACGGCTTCATATCTTGGTGCTCAACAGATATCATACATTGTCGAAATTTTGTCGAATAATATCATATAATGTAGAAAAATAATTGACAGGAAATGAATAGAACTTTAGAATTAGGTAGTAGCGTAATCATTACTATCATATAGAAGCGTACATAGCTTTTAGCAAGAATGATTATAAATGTGACTTCAAGGGAGGATGTACGATGATGAAAGCAACAGGCATAGTAAGAAAAGTGGATGAATTGGGACGTATCGTAATTCCTATTGAACTGCGTAGAACAATGGGAATCGACATAAAAGACCCGCTCGAAATTTTTGTAGACGCTGAAAAGATTATCCTTAGAAAATATGAGCCAACTTGTATCTTCTCCGGAAGCTCAGAAAACCTGATCAATTTCAAAGGTAAAATGGTAAGCAAAGATGTTCTTGATGAACTTATTGCAAGCTTTGATAGAGCATAATCCATATACCACATATGATTCCAAAAAAAAGAACCGGTATTACAAGCACAAGATGTGCCTGTAATACCGGTTCTTTTTTTTATGGTGTACTTTCGAAAGCGGGTTTTATTTAGACTCTAGCACACTTTGGATTTTTTTGATAAAAGCATCATATTGTACGAGGCCTAGCTCCATGCACAACTTCTGGTAGGAAGATAACTTGTAATCTAGCTGGTTCAACTTCTGTTCCAGATCGTCGTACATTGCCTGCTTTTCTATCAATGCTTGCCGAAGCAGATTATCTATGTTCTCTTTGTCCGTCTTTTCCCCAAAATACAGGTGCATAAAAAAGTCAGAACGCAGAACATCTTTTTCGGCTGGTGATTGTAGATAAGTGTGGAACTGATCCAAGCCGGCAGAGGTAATGGTGAATACATTTTTGTCGGGTTTGCCTTCCTGTCGCACAGATTCTTTAGTGATCAGATTCAGCTTTTCCATCTTGCTTAGGGTAGGATAGATCGTGCCATAGCTGGCATCGAAGAAAAATGAGAAGTATTCCTCGAAATGTCGTTTTATCTCGTAACCAGAATGAGGTTTTTCGCTTAAAATCCCCAGAATAACATCTTGTATGTTCATAAATCATTGCCGCTCCTTTCTTTCACTTCCTACCATATCACAACTGCATATCGCTCTCAATTTGAAATGGCATAGCCGGAGTGGCAAACTGTATAATTACGCATTTACTGACACGGGCTCTTGTTCTCGTGAGATCCGAGTTTCTTTACGAAGGAAAGTGACAAGTACGCTTAATACAGCAATTGTTGCCCCAATACAGAGTAAATAGAACATATCTTTCCATACCCCGTTACCCCCGATAACCAGGTCGAGCATACCATTAACTGCATAGTAAGCGGGCGAAAAGGGACCGATCCAGTTATAAAAAGGTGAAAGCACATCGCGTGGAATAGTTGCTCCGGACGCTAGCATTTGCATGGAGAGAAGGGCAATATTTAGCCAGCCGCCAGCATCCCCGAGGAGCAGCAGACTAAACTGAGCAAGGATCATACAGGAGAGAATTACCGTGAACTCGAACAGCCACATAAGCAGAAAGCCACGATTAGAGTGGATACCGAGTGAGTTAACCATGATAGTTCCCACTAGTGAGATAAGCACAGCCGTTCCACCCATTATGACAAATCGGGCTGCAAAGCGATTCCATTTACTAAATTGTCCAGACAAGTTGGAGGAAGCTTTATGGAGATTCATCGCGAGTAACATAGCACCGGTAAATGAGGCGGTAACGATCATTAAGGGAACCATAGTTTGTGCAAAATTAGTTGTAGGGTTAATGATTTCGACGTTGGCGGAAATGCGGCTGCTTGCAGCACTTTTGATGATCTCCGCTTGTGCCTGCGGCAGATTCATAGCATCCAAGGTGTGGCTTAGTGCTGAACTACTGCTTTGAGTGTTCATTGCAGCCGTGACTTTAAATGCTACCGTCTGCATGACATTGCTGACCATCTGCGGATTAGATTCATTTAAGAAGTAGTGGAGTTCAGTCTTTGCAGATGGATTGCTGATCTGTCCAGTGAACCCTTGGGGAATATTGATAATCATGCGGATTTCTCTATGCTCAAGTGCTTCTTTTGCATTTTCTAGTTGGAGATCCTGTCTGGTTACGAACTGAAGTGATCCTGCAATCCCATCGACTATAGGCTGGGCATTTGTACCATCCTCATTAACAATAGCAATGGGCAACTGATCTACCCGATCCGTTACATGATCGTACCCTGTAATCCAAATTAAGCTGAAAAAAACTTGGAACAATAGTGCAGTTATAATTCCAATGATGGTAGCAGGCTGCTTGAGGAAGCGCATGATTAATTGATTTGACATGGTTATTTCTCCTTTATATTTCAAGTTGTAATATTACAGATTGAAATATATCATAACGAAATATAAACTGCAACAGAAAAAGTTAAGAGCATGGACATTACAAAGCGATTTCATATATCATAGGGCTTGTACTGGAAATATCGCACAGATGAATGTCTTACCTGAAGCAGAACAGAATGGGGAGGAACAACAGATGAATAACGAAGTACATGGAATGGAACAAAACGTGGTTCATGCGAAACTGAACAAGCCAGAAGCGATTGTATTTGATATGGATGGAACATTGTTCCAGACTGAAAGTCTTTTATTGCCTGCATATCATAAAATGTTCGATATTTTGCGGGAAGAGGGACTATACGTAGGACCTACACCACCAGAAGAACGTATTCTAGGCTGCTTGGGGATGTTGCTGGCAGACATTTGGAAGAATGTTATGCCTGAAGCAGATGAAGCCGTGCACCGCCGGGCGGATGAATTGCTCCTGCAGCTGGAGATTGAAGGGCTTGAAGCCGGAGGCACACTACTGTATCCACAGGTGGTTGAGACACTGACAGCGCTTAAAGAGCGCGGAGTGAAGCTGTTTGTGGCTAGCAACGGGCTGGAGGATTACATTCACAGCATCGTTGTGGTACATGAGCTTAAGGCGTTGTTCGAAGGATTGTATAGTGCGGGAGGTCAAGGCACTGCGACTAAGACCGAGTTGCTACGCATTCTTTTGGATAATCATGGGATCAGCAGTGCCTGGATGGTTGGGGACCGTTCTTCTGATGTTCAGGCAGGTAAAGGAAATGGCCAGACCGTAATCGGCTGCGCCTATGCAGGCTTCGGACGTCAGGATGAGCTGAAGGGCTCTGATGTCATTATTACCTCCTTCGACGAATTGGTTGACTTATACGATAACGCAACGATTAGTGAATAAGAACTTACGATGGGGAGTTTGCTTAGCTTACAAGCAAGCGCTTGATCACATAAAAGACAACCTTCTTGAAGAAGGTTGTCTTTTTATTGAAGTCAAAAAGATGGTGCTTCAGTTGAAAGAAATCGGTATCGTCGTCAGGCAGTAAAGATATATACATAAATAAAGGAAGTAATCCGATAAAAAATGGAGAGGGTCTATATATGTTTTGCATGCCTAATATGTAAACCCTTTATGTTAAACTATCGTTCTCTGTGGGTTAAATTACCAATCGGATTCATTTACTTTAAAAGAAGTGACTCAATAAATGGCTCTATGTCAAAAGGTTTAGTCGTTGTTTCGGATCTACCGTATACATGACCGTTTCTATCGATTAAAAACTTCGAAAAATTCCACTTAACCCCATCGCCGGCATATATGTCCGGATACTTTTCCTGCAGAAAATCCTGCATCCATTTACCGCCTGATGTCTCAGTATCGAATCCTTGAAATGGTGCTTGCTGTGTTAGATATTGAAATAAAGGATGGGCAGACGGTCCCCTAACCTCAACTTTCTCAAATAAAGGAAACTTAACTCCAAAGTTGCTCTCACAATATTCATGTACTTCCGAGTTGCTTTCTGGCTCCTTCTCGTTGAATTGGTTACAAGGAAAACCAAGTATTTCAAACCCTTGCTCATGGTGAATTTCGTAAATTTTTTGGAGATCAGGTAATTGGCGAGAATAGCTGCACCTACTGGCAGTGTTCAGAATAAGCAGAACTTTTCCTCGATAAATGGACAATTCAACAGGCTCACCATGAATTGACTTTGCTTGAAAATCATAAATAGACATCAGACTATCCCTCCACGTTATTATTATAAATAACATAATAGCGCTATAGGCGTTTATTGGTCTAATATATAATAGAAATAATATTTATAGTATTAACCTATAACGGGCAACACTCGATCATTAATTACAATAAAAGTATTCCTCCAATATTCCCTTAGTTGTTACCGGTTAGTTTAATAGAAAAGAAGAGCTACCTTATAGGAAGCTCCCCCACTATCGTTTTCCGTTAGTGTAGTCTCTAAAATACAAATTCTTTCTCGTTGTTTTCCCCATCAAGATATCTAACCCTACAGTAATCTTTCCAATTATCCCAATTTGTTATACTGTCAACTTCCACGCGAAATAATTCATTATATGGCATATTCATCGGATTAGAAAAATCATAAAAAACAAGTTCATAAGGACATGCCCAATAGCATCCATCAATCACTATTAATTTTTTTTGTTGAAAATATATTATTTCCCCCCAGCAAAATCCATGACCTTTATATGCCTCTTCAGGAACATAATGTTTGGTTTGTTTATTTGATAAATTAACAATTGAATACCCTTGATAATCTAACCCACCTAAAAGATATTCTATGCCATTTATCTCTAACCAACTGAATAGAAATGTGCCGAAGTTTCTATATATTATGTCGATGGTTTTATGCTCACTATCCGTAATAATTCCTTTTGTATAATTATATCTAATAATACCTTCTACATGGTTATAGTGATGGATTTCAAGTTTAAACTTCCCTGATGGTGAATAAAAAATTTCAGTTTTCTCAGGATTGTAAAATTCATCTTGAAAATAGTACATCATCGTAGCTCTTTCACTGAGAAACTGAGTATCATTAACAATATTCCTCAAAGTTTTTCACCCCGCCTTAGTATTACAAATTGTACCATAATATCGGACATGCTATTACGCTTTTCTGCCTGTTAGCTACGTCGTTCGGTGACGCCAAAAGAAGCGTGTCTCCATTAAGGAGCACGCTTCTTTGTTGACCGGTATGATAATTGCCGCGGCGGTGCTTACTGCTGCTTAGCGTACCATTCGGAAAATTGTTTCTGGTATTCAGCGATATATTTGTCTATTCCCGCTGCTTTTAGTCTGTCCAGCGCTTTGGGGAAGGCGGTGTCATAATCGCTGAAGCCGCTGCCGATCGGAGCGAGGTATTCAGTGAATACGCCGTTCAGCTTCGTTTCTTCATTCTTGACGGGTGTATTGTCAAAGTTGAAGCCGGCACCTTTGGAAATGATAGCTCCATCGTCCCAAGCTTTATATTCTGCAATGAATTCGTCCGGTACCGTGTTATCGAAACGCATGAAGTTTTTGTTCATCAGCAGCCAGTCAGGGATCAGCGAATCAGTGGTTATTTTGGTCAAACGCCCGTTTTCATCCAGCGTATAGTCTGTTCCTTCTATCCCGTAGGCGAACAAGTCGTACAGCTCCTGGTTTTTTTGCAGCAGATTGAAGAACATGACGTAACGTTCAGGGTCTTTAGCTGCGGTGGAGACGAAAAAGGCGGTGCTGTAAGTGCCGCGGCTGATTTTTGGACGGCCGCTGCCGAGGAAATAGTTGACCAGTTTGGCATCAGGCACTGCTTGTGAGATGGTTGCCGCACCTTCGAATGGGCGTGCCGCTGTGCCGGCCCAGAACATCGCTTTACCGGAGTTCCAGTCAGACTGCAGCTGCGGAACATTGGTGGCGGCATATTTCGGAATGATTCCTTTTTCATACCAGCCGTGCATAAGGTTCGCATAACTCTTGAACTCTTCGGTTTCAAACCAGCTAATAATTTTATCATCCTTCACAGACTCATCCAGGGCAATAAAATCATTTTGCCAATAGAGGTTTTTGTCCGTGTAATCATATTGTAGGAGTCTGCGTGCATCGGTGTTGGCGTACCCGATCAGTTCGGGATGAATGGCATGGACCTTATCATAGAACTGCTCTAGTTCCCCCAGTGAAGTGACCTGTGTCATCCCGGCTTCTTCAAGCAAATCCTGTCTGACTAGCGCACTGTAGAATTCCGCAGAATTCGGTTTGTTGCCGACGGGGATCGCATACTGCTTGCCTTCCAGCTGAAAGGCTTTGAAGGAGGCCTCGTCCACATTTTTACTCAAATCAGCTGCTGCATCGGCATACGGAGTGAGGTCGGCATAAAGCCCCTTTGCCACAGATTTTACCATGTAATTGGCATCTGTATAGGTTGCGAAGTCTTCTCCCGTAGACAGCATTAAGTCAGTTTTGCCGCCGCCATATTCGGTCCAAGGAAGAAACTGAAATTCAACCTCAGCATTGATTTCTTTCTTAATAGTGTCGTAGAACGATGTCTTCGCTAGTTCCTTCATCCGGTTGGACTCATCCCCGTACAGCACAATTTTCAATTTGGCAGGAGTCAAGGCGCTGCCGTCATTACTACCGCTATCCGTAGAGGAAGAGGTACCTTCATTTCCAGTCCCAGAACTAGGGGGAGCGCTTTCATTGTTGCCCTGAGCACAGCCACTTACCAAGAACACCGCAGCTAGGAGCAAACTTAACCAACCTTTTTTCTTTTTCATGATGAACCCTCCTGTAATAGAATCATAATGTTTGAGGCATCTATTGCAAAGGCCGTGCTCCCTTAAGTCCCATTGTACATCAAGAAGTAGGGGAGCATAAACCCGGTGCAACCGAACATAATTTGGTATCTTTGCTGGAATTATCCTTTGACCGAACCTACAATAATACCTTTGACAAAAAAACGCTGGAGAAAAGGATATAATATGGCGATTGGCAAAACGGTCAGACAGGTCATTGCCATTTTGGCTGTCTCCAGTGGCGGTGCGATGATAGCTCCACCAACTTGAGCAGCATTGCCGGAAGCCAGGAACTGAATGTTCGCCATCATGTTATACATCAAATATTGGATCGTATAGAGATCCTGATCGGATACCAGCATTAGTGGCAAATAGAAGTCATTCCAGAATTGCAGTGCGTAAAAGAGCGAGATGGTGACCAGTCCGACGCGGCCCAGCGGAATCATAATGCTGAAGAAGATGCGCAGATGTCCGGCACCATCGATTTGCGCAGATTCCACGATTTCATGCGGGATGCTACGGAAATAGTTAGCCATGAGAAACATCAGAAAGACGCTTAGCACATAAGGGATGAACAGACCGATGAGCGTATCGCCCAAATGATAATATTTGGTGCTAAGCAGATACCATGGCAGCGTTCCTCCGCTGAACAGCATTGTAAAATAGGCGAAGAAGGCGAAGAAATTTTTGAGCCGGAAGCTTTTAACGGAAATAACATAAGCGTAAGCGGTGGTCACCAATACGGCCGACACGGTACCCAGCACCGTAACGATCACCGACATGGAATACGCCCGCAGAATCTGCTGTGCCTTCGAGCCAAACAGGAATTCATAGGTTTCAAAGGTAAAGCCTCTGGGCCAGAACGAATAGCCTTCCGCGGCGATTCTGGATTCGGTAGATAATGAGCCGGATACTGCCAGAATAAACGGCGCTAGACAGATTACTGAAAATACGGCAATACAGATGTAAAAGAAAATGAGCAGGCCTTTGTTTTCGGTAGTTTGCATCTTATCAGTCTCCTAAAATAGTTTGCTGTCTTTGTCATACCAGCCGGCTAATTTGTTGGCCACCAGCACCAGGATGAAACCAAAGACGGATTGATAGAGCGTGATGGCTGAAGCAAAGCCGAATTCTCCGGAACGGATGGCTGTGCGGTATACATACACATCGATAATGTCGGTAGTCGGCAGAAGCAACGGATTCAGGAACGTTACCCCCATAATCATACTGAGATCGCCTTTTAGCATGCCCCCGATGCCCAGCAGCGTCATCAGAATGATCGACGGAATCAGCATTGGCACCGTAATTTTGGTGATAATCTGCCATCTGGAGGCACCATCGATTCTTGCAGCTTCATAATAGGAAGTGTCGATGCCTTGCAGCACCGCATAATAGATAATGGCGCCGTAACCAGCGCTTTTCCAGATATTCGCTAGCACGAGAATGATTACGAACAGCCAAGGGCTGGAATACCAGTCAACCTGAGAGAAGCCGAATGTCTGGAGCAACTGGTTCATAATGCCTTTGTCGTAATCCAGCAGGGAGAACAGAATGGCTCCGATAATAATCCAGGAAATAAAATACGGGAAAAACATGACGCTCTGCGTGATTTTGATAAACCATTTGCTGCGCAGCTCATTTAGAATAATGGCGATGGCCACTGAAAAAAACGTGCCGGTTAGCATATACAGCGCATTTAACATCACCGTGTTGCGTGTAGCCCTAAGAGAATCTTCCATACTAGAGAAGAAAAACTCGAAATTAGAGAAGCCGGCCCACGGGCTGCCGAAGATTCCGTCGTTGAAGTTGTAATTTTTAAAGACGAGAATCAGACCACTCATCGGCAGATAAGCAAAAAGAATTAGAATGACGATTCCCGGAAGAGCGAGCAAATAAAGCGAGCTGTCCTTCCTTAGGGATTTACGGAAGCTCTTGGCTTTAGCCGTCCTGATTCCCGGACTTGGCATTCCTTGTGTCTCCGATGTAGCCTCTTGCATCATTAACAGTCCACTCCTTTATACTAGCGTTGTCATTTCCGTCCCTTGTTTAGGAGAACGCTTTACATGAAAATCATAAATCCACCCGGAATGTAAACGCTATCATAATAAACGGAAAAAAGTTAAAAAAAGCGGAAAAGGACGGCTTAAAAAAACGAAAAAAACAGAACTTTTTTGTTTTTTAGGTGCTAAAAAGCCTGATTTAAAGGGAAATCTCATAGTATATGCGACGCGAGGGATTATTCATAGAAAGTCAAAAAGGGGATGTCTCCGGCTATGAAAATGCTGCCGGGACATCCCCTAGTTTCTTACTTTTAGCGGGTCAATCAGGAAGATTCTGTTTCTGCAGAATATGATTCATTCTCCATTTGGAAGGTGTAACCCCATAACGCTTTTTGAACTGGGTTGTAAAATAGGTGCTGCTGTTGTAGCCCACTTTCTCGGCAATTTCCCGGATATCCAAGCCAAGCTCAGTGACTAATAACATCTGCGCCTGCTCCAGACGCAGCAGGTTAACGAAATCGGGAAAGCTGCAGTTTACTTCGTCGGCAATAAGTCTACTGAGATAAGCGGGACTTAGCGATAGCTTGTCAGCAAGGGCATTAAGGGAGAGCCTGGAGTCATCATAATGATCTCTGATATAACAAATGGCTTCACCAGCAATGCTCTTGGTCTGTACAGCACTCATGCTGGCAATGCGCTCGTGGGCGGTATAACAGCTGTCTACAATCCAATTCCATAGCTTGTCATAGCTTTGGATCTGCCAGATATGCTGGTAATTATCTAGAAAGCCGGAATGCTGGACGTCTGCATTAAGCTCAGCCGTGCGACTGAGCTCAAAGACCAGTCTCGATAAAGCGATGGTGGCAGGCTCGACGCGGTAACTGCAGGCTACTGCCAGCAATCTCTCCACTGCCTGCGGAATATGGTTCGAGAGTTCCGTCTGCTTAACGGCTTGCAGTACCGGTTCAAGGGCACTGTCGGGCATTGGGCTGCTGTTCAGATGGATCGTATCATCGGCAAAGATGATATTCTGCTGCACATGAAATTTAATATATTGCAGACTGTCTGCAGCCTCATTGTATTTAGCCCTTAGTAGGTTTAAATCATCCGTCAGCCCGCTGATTCCGAGGACGCAGCAGGATCCGGAAAGCTGCAGCTGAGCCGCGAATTCTTCCCATTTACCGCGGTACAAAGCGTAATCGCCGAAGCTGCCGCTGTGAAGCTCGCTCAGAATCAGCACAGCAGTGCCCTGATGCGGGCGGAAGGATTGAATGGCTGCAAGTTCACAGAAGGCATGTTCAATCTGCTGTATGTTTTCTTCAAAGGTATGCCGGAAGTCGGAGTCTTCAGGTTGATCGGGCTCCAGAGCGGTCAGCACGCATACACAATATGCTCCCCCAGCAGCGGCTATACTCATCAGGGGTGTCCTGCTGTTCTCCGGTGTTCTCTGCGGGGAAAGCAGCCACCGCATCAAGGCGCTATCATCGCTTTCTTTTTTTAGCTGCTCCAGCTTAACGCCAATCTGTTCGAGCTCCTGGCTTACGGTATCGAAATCGCCACCGGTTTTCAGCGCTTCTTCATTGCCAGATAGATGAGCGATATTGCCGAACAGCCGGCCGATTGGCTTATACATCCGCCGCGAGATCAGGTTGGCGGTTATAGATGCGGCGGCAATCAAGGCCAAGCATAGGCCAGTCATCAGATTGCGGGCATTGGAGATATCACGGATGCTATCCTTGTAGGAAGTCTCCGACACAAACCACAGCTTGTCCGCTGCAGAATATACATAGGTAATCAGCTGTGGCTCTGCACCTCCCCTATAGACAAAAGAGCCTCTTTCAGAGGTGGATGACACCACCTGCTTTAACATGCCCTCTTCCAGAGGGATGTCAGATAATGCACTGTGCATGAGCACCGATGCTTTTCCGTCAAGCACAGCGTAACGGGTGGTTTCGCCTTCTTTTTGCGTAAACAGATTATTCTGCAGCTTTCCCAGATTGACGGTCAGCGCTACCGCACCATTATATTCGCTATCCGCAAATGCCCGGTCATTATAGAACACGGTGAGCAGGGTAATGGGGGCACCGTTATTCAAGGTTGCTTCCCACAGAAACGGTGATTCAACAATAATGTTATCCCGCATTCTCGAGAACAGCTCCAGCTTGGATTCAGGGCTTAGCGGAAGGTTTTCGAACATGGCAACAGGCTCATCCACTCCCATGATGTAGGCATTCTCCATATATTGGTTCACAACCAATGCTCCGCGGATTTGGCTTAGGGCACTGTACAACTGGTCGCTCCAGCTGGTATCGCCATTCATCATGAGCGCGTTGATGTTTGGATTCCTATAGAAGTCCATAGCGTAATTCTGGACGATCTCTTCATAGTTTGTAAAAACGGTTTCAGTATTCACCAGTACATTTTGGTTCGCCTTGTTGACATTATCTATCGTAATATTCCGGTACCAATAAAAGATCACTACAGCCAGTACTAGAATACAGCAAACTGAAATCGCGGTTAGGCTCATAAAAAAGCGGGAGTACAATTTCTTTCTTTTTCCCAAGCTGCTCACCCCTTCAGGTAAATCCTATTACACCCATTCTAGAGGGAAAGGCTATTCGCTGACAAGGAGTGAAATATGGGCAATATAGCATGAAAGTATAAAAATGAAGAAATAGAACATAGAAAATACAAGAAAGTTAAACTTATACGAACTATAATTGGTGGTGCTTACATTTGAATTGTTTTGAGGAGGATTACTTTTAATGAGAACATTCCGCAATCCAGTGCTGCCGGGATTTTATCCTGACCCTTCCGCTATCCGTGTTGGTGAAGATTATTATCTTGTGACTTCAAGCTTTGAATTTTTCCCAGGCGTTCCTATCTTCCACAGCAAGGATCTGGTCAATTGGCGCCAGCTTGGCCATGTACTGGACCGCCCGTCCCAGCTCAATCTGGATCACTCGATTCCCTCCATGGGCATTTGGGCACCGACGCTCCGCTATCATGAGGGAGTTTTCTATATGATTACTACTTTTATTGACAATGACAAGAACCAGCATAATTTCTATGTAACAACAACCGATCCGGCCGGAGACTGGTCTGACCCTGTATGGCTGGAGGATGCACCCGGCATTGACTCCTCTTTGTTCTTCGATGAAGACGGCAAGGTGTATTATACCGGCAATCGTGTTCCGCCGGAAGGGCAGGATTATCCAAAGCATATGGATATCTGGCTGCAGGAGATTGATCTCAGCCAAGGGAAGCTAATCGGTCCGAAGCATAGTATTTGGCAAGGCGCACTCAAGGTAGCTCATGCGCAAGAGGGACCGCATATTTATAAGATCGGCGCTTGGTATTACGTGCTGATTGCCGAGGGCGGCACCGGGCATACTCATGCGATTACGATTGCCAGAAGCAAGAGTGTGACCGGTCCTTATGAGGGCCATAAAGCCAATCCGATTCTGACGCATCGCCATCTTGGCAGAGCGTATCCTATTGTTAATGTGGGTCATGGAGAGCTAGTGGAGACTCAGCATGGTGACTGGTGGATGTTCTGCTTGGCTTCACGAACCAGCGGTGGTTATTACCGCAATCTGGGACGTGAAACCTTCCTGACACCGGTAATCTGGGAGAATGAATGGCCTGTGGTCAATCCCGGCAAAGGAGTGCTGGAATTTGAGACGGAGGCTCCGGATTTGCCGGAGACAAAGTGGCCGGAATTGCCTGCACGCGATGAGTTTATGGCCAATGAGCTGGCACCGATCTGGAATTTCCTGCGGACACCGCGGGGTGAATTCTGGAGTCTCACCGACAAGCCTGGAGTTCTGCGGCTTCGCCTGAAGCCAGAACGGCTCTCGGAGATCACCAATCCATCTTATATCGGTAGACGCCAGCAGCATTTGAGCTTCAGAGCGGCGACGGACGTGACGTTTAGTCCCGCTGCAGAAGGGGAAGTGGCTGGTCTTGTTCTCCTCCAAAATGCGGATCACCACTTCCGTTATGAACTGGGGCTGGAGGCAGGCGAACGTGTATTACAGCTGATTCAGCGGATGGGTGGCAGCGAGCAGCTGCTGGCGTCAGTGCCATATCCACAGGATCAGATACAGCTTAAGGTGGAAGCCAGAGGACAAGAGTATAGCTTCTATTACAGACCTTCTGAAGCCGCCAAGTGGACAGCCTTCTGCGAACGGACGGATGGCAGAGTGCTCAGCACCGATCTGGCCGGAGGATTCACAGGAGCATACCTCGGGATGTACACAAGCTCTCAAGGCGCAAAGAGCGAAAGCTATGCTGATTTCGACTGGTTTAGCTATGAAGGACTTGAGTAATAGGAGGAGGTGAAATTCAATGAGCAGCAATCTTGTAACTAACACGTATCCGATTCCCGAGCTTCCTCAGATTCCCGAACGGACTTTTGCAATCACGGATTATGGGGCAGAAGAGGGGGGATTAACGCTATGTACCTCTGCTATTCAGGCTGCACTGGATGCCTGCGCTGCGGCGGGAGGCGGAAAAGTTGTTATTCCAGCTGGCATCTGGCGCACGGGACCCCTTACTTTGCATAGTCGAATTAATCTGTATGTAGACAAGGGAGCATTGGTGCAGTTTGACCCTGATCATACCTTGTATCCGTTACTTTCTTCCCATTATGAGGGGAATGCCGGCTGGCGCTGTCAGGCTCCGCTCGATGGAGAAGGTTTAAGCGATGTGGCAATAACCGGTGAGGGGATATTCGACGGCAGTGGCGAAGGCTGGCGCCCAGTGAAGCGGTTTAAGATGACCGAGAAGCAATGGGAGCGTTTGATCGAATCTGGAGGAGTGCTTGATCCGCAAGGCGAAGTATGGTGGCCTTCACGGGAAGCTATGGAAGGTGAGGACTTCTGCCGGAAGCTGTGGGACAAGGGAGAAACTAGTATGGAGGCTTATCTGCCTGCTCGTACGTATCTGCGTCCGACGTTGCTAAGCCTGCGCAATTGCCGGCGGGTGCTGCTGGAAGGACCGACCTTCCAGAATTCACCTGCTTGGTGTCTTCATCCCATTGGTTGCGAACAGATTACCGTGCGAAATGTTCAGGTACGTAATCCTTGGTATTCGCAAAACGGCGATGGTCTTGATTTGGAATCCTGCACGCATGCTCTAGTTGAGCACAGCAGCTTTGATGTGGGTGATGACGCCATCTGTCTCAAGTCAGGCAAGGATGAGGAAGGCCGTAGGTTGGGAATGCCCTGCCAGTATATTACCATCCGGAATTGCACGGTATATCACGGACATGGAGGCGTTGTGATCGGCAGCGAGATGTCCGGAGGTGTACATGCAGTTCGAGTTAGTGACTGCCTGTTCATCGGCACGGACATCGGCCTGCGGTTCAAAAGCACCCGGGGAAGAGGCGGTGTGGTGGAGGATATTGTAATGGAGAATATCAACATGACCGGCATCATCCACGAGGCTGTATCCTTTCATATGTTCTATGCAGGGGTTGAAGGATCGGAAGGGTATGACGAGCAGTTATTTTCGGTTACAGAGGAAACTCCGCAATTTCGGAAGATTACCCTGAAGAACATTGTGTGCCATGGTGCGGCAACCGCTCTACTGGTTAACGGGCTGCCGGAGATGCCGCTTGCTGATCTAACCATTGAAAAATTCCACGCAGTGAGTGACCGGGGAATTGTGCTGCGGCATGCTACGGGGCTTAAGCTGGATCGTATCCGGTTGCAGACTTCGGAAATGCCGAAGATAACAGCGCATAGATGCAGTCACGTCACGCTCACTAATTCCGAAGATTTGACGATCACAGAGAGATAAAAAAATTCTATGGATGATGGAAATCCGTCTTGAACTTCCGTGGGTGTGACCTTGCTTCTTTTCGGTATTGGAGCGGGGTCAGACCGGTTGATTTTTTGAATGTTTTATTGAAATGGGAAAGATGTTCAAATCCGACAGCGGAGGCGATCTCCTGGATTTTGCCTGTAGATCCGACAAGCAGGCGTTCGGCTTCCCTTACGCGGACATGAACGATGTATTCCCGAAAGTGAAAACCCGTCAATCGGTGAAATACCCGGCTCAAGTATGAAGGACTAATGTAAAAATTACTTGCAGTCTCTTCCAGAGTAAGGGTCTCACGGTAGTGATCGCGGATATAGGTGGCTACATCAGTTACTAGATGATGGAGCGGATGTTTCGTCCCTCCAGCTTGTGAGATACTCTCTGAACGCTGAAGGAGAATCATCAGCTCGGAGAATAAAGCGATTACGCTGGTTTCGTAATACGGCCGCTGCAACCGGCATTCTTCCAGCATCCGGTTCATTAGGATTTCCGCTTCGTCCTGCTCGCGCAGGGTCAGCTTGAACAAGCGGTACCCGCGGTCATGAAACCAGATGGCTTCACTCTGCAGGGATGGCGGTAGAAGAGCAGGATCATAGTTGATCAGAATCCGCTCGAATTCGGCTACTTCCGAGCTTGCTGTAGAATGAAGCTCCCGGCCGGAGATAAGAATAAGCTCACCCTTATGAACCGTAATGACTCGGTCGTCCACAAAGTATACCCGCTCCCCTTGTATCAGATAGTACAGCTCGGCTAAGTCATGGCTGTGGGGACGTGGCATAGCAGTGATGCCTTTACGTTTCATATGTTGGATGCTGTAGCGGTCTTCTTCAATATGATATTTGTGATTGGGGCTAGTCAGGCTAGTCATAATTCTCCTCTTCTCTTACGAAGCGTTACGGTTATTATAGAATAAACTCAGGTTGATAGGAAAGGAGCCGCAGATGTTAATTACAGTCTCTAAGAGTGTCGACGAAGGATTCAGTAGTCTACAGGCAGCGTTGGATTCAATTCCACAGGAACACAAGGAAGAAGTGACGATTCGTATCAAACCCGGCATTTACGAGGAAAAAATTACAGTGAAACAGGGAACGCCTCCGGTTCTGCTATTGGGGGAAGACACGAATTCCACCATCATTACCTGGTCAGACAACGCCCATACTTTAGGTCCGGACGGAGAGCCGCTTGGCACGTTCAAATCCGGCACCTTGAATGTATTCGCTGAGCATTTCACGGCTGAAAATCTGACCATTCGAAATGCATCAGGTCCCGGCACTGGCCAGGCGGTGGCTGCTTTTGTTGATGCTGGTCATGCTGTATTCCGGCGTGTACGCCTGCTGGGTGATCAGGATACTTTGTATACAGGGCAAGGGAAGCAATATTATAACGAATGCTACATTGAAGGCGATGTGGATTATATTTTTGGCGCGGCTACGGCTTTGTTTGAACGTTGCCGGCTGCATAACAAGCGTTCCAGAGGATATATTACAGCCGCATCAACGCCTGAAGACGCATCGTTTGGTTATGTATTCCTCGATTGTGAAATTACTGGCGGTCAAGGTGTGAGTGAAGTGTATCTTGGCCGACCTTGGCGCCCTTATGCACATGTGGCTTTTATCCGCACGGTCATGGACAGTTCGATTATCGGGGAAGGCTGGCATAATTGGGGACAGCCGGACAGGGAGGAAACTAGCCGCTATGAAGAATATGGCAGCAGTGGACCGGGAGCTAATCCCGAAGCCAGAGCTGCATGGTCGCGGCAGCTGATTCCACAGGAAGCTGCGGAGTATAGGGTGTTGTCCGTGCTTGATGGCTGGCATCCTGAAGGATATTAAGGGAAGGAGCACCTCGGATGGAGCCTCTGGAACAATACATGAAAAAACTAGCTGGTTCAGCTCAACGTAACTCGGCTTTCAGCAAAGACATGCCCTTTCAGCAATGGCGCGATGGGCTTACCGCAGCATTTACGGAGCGATTAGGTGGCTTTCCAGAAATAGCTGAGGAGCTGCAACCGGTTCTGCTGGAACGTACCGTCTGCTCCGGGTATACCCGTGAACGTATAGAGATAACTACCTATGAAGGGTTGCGCATGCCGCTGTATCTTTTGATCCCGGATCAGCCGTTCTCTACCCCTGCCCCTGCCGTTCTTGCCATTCATGGACATGGCTATGGAAGCCGGGAGATCGTAGGCTTGAATCCGGACGGATCGGATCGGCAGGGAGATCCCGGGCTGCACAAGGACTTCGCTGTTTCACTGGTAAAACAGGGTTTTGTAGTGGCAGCTCCGGAGCTGTTCGGCTTTGGCGACAGACGACTGGAAGAAGACCTAACAAGCGGGGAGCCTGGACGTAATTCCTGCTTCCGCCTGTCATCAGCATTGTTGATGGTTGGGAAGACGATGGCCGGCTACCGTATCTACGAAACCATGCGGGCACTGGATTATTTGCAGACAAGAAAAGAGGTTGAGAGCGAACGGATTGGAATTATGGGTATTTCCGGTGGAGGACTGGTAGCTGGCTTCACAGCTGCACTTGACGAACGAATCGCTTGTGCGGTCGTAAGCGGGTATGCCAATACTTTCGTGGACAGTATTCTGACACGCAATCATTGCCTTGACAATTATATTCCAGGGATTTTGCTGGAAGCGGAGATGCCTGATCTACTGGGCCTCATTGCCCCACGTGGCCTGTTCCTCGAATCGGGAGATGCCGATCATCTGTTTGGCCCGCGCGGAACAAAATTTGCTTTAACCCAGTTGCAGACGATTTACAGGTCGGCGAATCATATCGGACAGGTAGAGGCGGACTTCTTCACCGGAGGTCATGAGATTCATGGTGAACCAGCCTTTGCCTGGCTGCGCAAGCAGCTCACCTGAGCATAAGATTAGACTTCATATGGATGACAAACGAAGGAGGAATAAGGATGTCTATAACTGAAGCAACAACCGTTCGCTTGTCCAGTAAAATTGCGAATACGATTCTTGGAGGGTGCAACAAGCAGGGAGAGCATGAATATGTGCTGGAAAGATGGGCTTATGTTCCGGGCATGTTGCTGATGGCAATGGCCCGGGCGGGTGTTCAGCTCGACCAGCCGGAGTATGTCTCCTTTATGGAGCGGCATATGGACACATTTATTGGAGATGATGGTTCCATCCGTACCTACAGGCTGGAAGAATACAATCTGGACCAGATTAACGAGGGGAAAAACCTGTTCTTGCTATACCAGAAAACCGGAGAAAAACGGTATGCTGAAGCAGCCCATTTGCTGGCCGCACAGCTTATTGGACATCCCCGCACCTCCGAAGGGGGATTCTGGCATAAGAAGGTATACCCTTTCCAGATGTGGCTGGACGGGCTGTACATGGCATCGCCATTCTTAGCGGAATATGGCAAGGTCTTTCAACGACCTGAACTGATTGACGAAGCGGCGCATCAGCTGCTGCTGGTTGAGCGACGGACCCGTGATCCACGGACCGGCCTGCTCTATCATGGCTGGGATGAATCCAAAGAGCAGGAATGGGCTGACTCGTCTACCGGATTGTCCTCTCATTTCTGGAGCCGGGCGATGGGATGGTATGCGATGGCTGTGGTTGATTGCCTGGAGCATTTTCCGCTCACTCATCCGCAGCGGGGGACGATCATTGGCATTTTCCAGCGGATGTGCGGCGCGCTTCTGGAGGTTCAAGACAAGGAGACTGGCCTCTGGTACCAGGTGTTAGATCAAGCGGGGAGAAAAGGCAATTATCTTGAAGCTTCCGGCTCGTGCATGTTTGTTTATGCGATGGCTAAGGGACTAAGATTAGGTTATCTGGAACCCTCTTTTATAGAGGCGATGTTGCAAGGATATGAAGGCATTCTGACGCATTTGACTGAAGAGGATGAACAAGGTGTGCACTTGCACCAGATTTGTCATGGAGCGGGTCTGAGCAAAGACCGTAATGGCTCATACGATTACTATATCTCTGAGGACGTACTGTCGGATGTGCCTATGGGCGTCGCTCCATTGTTATTAGCATCACTTGAAGTGGAACGGTACCAAGCTGAAAAATAACAGAAGCCCAATCATTCCCTAAGAAATGGAATGATTGGGCCTTTTTTTGCTGCCAGATATATATTTATTAGCGTTTCAGCAGATCCTCGCGGATTGGTGTAAAGACATCGAGCAGCGCGGAGTCTGCTTCCAATGCGGTTACACCGTGCTTTGCATCTGGCGGTATGGCAATACTTTGCCCCGCGGTTACCTTATGCTTCTCGCCGTCAATACGAAATTCAAAGCTTCCACGCAGACAGTAGCTCATCTGCTCGTGAGGATGGCTATGCTCATAGCCCTCGGCTCCCTTTTCGAAATGAACCTCCATCATCATCAGACTGGCTGCAGCATTCAAGATACAGCGTTTAACTCCCGGTTCTGCTGGTTCCCATACTCCAAGATTGCTCATGTTCTAATCTTCCTCCTTCTATATAGTTATCGGGGCATGGCGATATGAATTTTGCCTGCCTCAATTCTTAATTGGGTTGGTTTAGGTTGCCCGGACGTTGACTCAGGTTCTCCGAGAAGCCTAAGCGGTCCGAGACCCGGAATAGTAACAAGGCGTTCCTCCTTGGTGCCGTTGATGGCGGCGATAAACCATTTTCCATCCGTACGGGATATCCTGTACAAGCGTACTCCTTCGACAGCCTCTTCATAATCAAGCTGTTCAAGCTGTAGTGAAGGAGCATCTTCTGTCCGGGGATGAAGCAGAATGACGTAGTCGCTTGTACCACCATAAACACGGAAATGTTGCTGCTCTGCCAGCGGATAATTCCCGGCTACAGCGCCTTCTCCCATTGTAATCACTGGAAGTTCTGGCTCGGCGATATAAGCGCTTAGGTGCTTGCCGTTCAGGCAAGCTGCATCAATGGATTGCTCCATGATACTTGCATCAGTACTGAGTGTATGCAGATTCCAGACGCTGTTCGATGCTCCCTCGATTCGATCCCATATCAAGTAGACGTTAAAGCCTGCTTTAATGAATAAGAAATTCCGCTCATATTCCCTGGCGTTAGCATCTGGAATAAGACTGCTGGCATGATCTAACTCTTCTGAGAAGCGTACTTCCTTGCAAGTGCTTTGCAGTGGCCCATTGGCAAAATTTCCGAATGAATCGGTAAATTGGACAACATTATGAGCTGCGCTGGATACATACCAATGCCGATCCCCGTTATAATAACCTCCCGTTCCAGAATCAAGGGTTACTGGAACACCATCTGCCCAGATGGAGAAGTGCCCTTCATCGTGATGAGCGTGATAAGTCAGCGGTGAAGCCTCGTAGATTGCATAATGCTGAAGGTTCTGTTCTCCGTTGCGGAAGATGACATAACCGATATCGGGATAATGTACGGAGTCGAGTGCAGGCCTTTGTTCTGCTAAATCGGGCTGTGGATATAACAGCGCGACCAGAGGCAGAGGAAATGCGCCACTATCCTCAATCGGTTCTCCGCCGTGCTTCCACGTCCAGAGCATTTCCCCGGCAAGCTGGGGGTCTTCGTCCATATAGAATGGGGCAGCGTATCCAAGCAGGCGAAACCATTGTTCCTGCACATTGGCATCGCCGACCGCTGGTGTAAGCAGGATGGGGGAGCCAGAAGAGCCTCCTTGAATAATATCGGGTACAGTCACTGTGCCGATTAGGAAACGGTACATGCCCTTAACCTTTTCATGCTTGAAATAATCAATGCCCTTCAAACGCTTTAATAGGACGAAGAAGAGAAAATAGCGATGCAATACTGCGCCATGGTAACGAATATTTTCTGGCCACGCGCCGTCTGAATCAACCACTTCTGCCAGCTGCCAGTTGATGACAGAGAGGGCATGATCAAGATATGCCTCACTTTGTTTTTCATTGGGAAAGAGGAGGGCATATACACCCAGTCCGGTTGCCCGGTCGGCATTCCAATTACTGCGTTTTCCTCCCTTTTCATCTGGAAAGGTCTCCAGATCAAACCGGTAGTAGTGGGTATCCATCATCATGTCTGCGATATACCGGAAATGAGCGAGAAGTTCGGTTTCTTCACCAGTGAGGAATATACTGCTGCCAGCAATCTGATCGTAGATTACCGAAGCAGCAGCGAGCCCCCTCCCGATATGCACCGCGCCGTAAGTATCATCGTCATGCCAGCCGTCTCTACGGAAAATATCCATGCCTACCCGCATATCGGCAAGCATGTACTGGAGCTTTTGCTTGGCTCGAACCGCAAATTCACTTTCACCCGTGATCATATACATATTGGCGTCCGCTCCCGTAGCCTCCAGCAGGTAGGCCCAATTGGTAAGCGTCGGCCGATTAAAAAGCGGGGAGAGCAGCTCAGTTCCTAACGGCTGCCCCGCAGCATTTAGAAAATGGACCCCGATGCAGATTCCTTCGTCTAGAGGAGCTTCCAGACTGAGTGCTGTCTGCACGCTGTAATGATCTCCTTCGTATACAGGTATGGTCTCTCCATAATGAAGGATTGTCAATCCCTTCACTTCCTCATTACTGATGCAGATACATTGCAAATCGTCTGCCAGACTAGCGCCAGATGGAGTCACACCAGATGGCTGAAGACCCTGCTGCCAGCTGGCCAATTTCTCTAGATATACTTTGCTTCCGTTTTCTCGGTCCTGACTCCACCCCAGCATCCCAGATTCTAGACCGCCATTCGCTAGTTCAACCGGCAAGCCAAGCTGCGAATGAGTCAGACGCAAGCCCCCGATGCGTGCCGTGCCCTTTCCCCGAATCTGTACAGAAAGCTTCAGGAAGGCCGTACTGGGAGGGGTTTTAAAAACAAAGGGTTCTACCCGGAACACGCCGAGTTTATGGAGTGGCGCAGCAGCTTCTCGGCTGGCAAATTGTTCAGATAGCTGTCGTTGTCTTTCATACTCTTGCCGGACCTTGGGAAGCTGTTCGATTCTAAGGCGTATGCCCTCCAGCTCTCCTTCCGTATAACACCCGAAGGGGCGTGTACCGCCACCATATGCTGAAATCATCGGTAGTTCTAACCTCCTTGTAAAGTTGTCATATTTCGTGGGTGAGCTTTCTCTTAATTAGTATAAACGTGGCTTTACGAAGGGCGGGATAGATAAACAAATGAAGGAAAGGGGACAAAGCAACTGAAAAAGTGAAATTCTCCCCCAAGCGCAGTCGCTTTCTCCCTAACCGTTACGAACGGATAGAATTATCATTAAGGACATAAGCTTAGTCCAATGGACAGGAGGAACAATAAATGAATTTATCAAAACGTCAAATTAACGCCTGGACCTTCGTTGCTCCCAGTTTGATTCTGACGCTGGTTTTTGGAGTATATCCGATCTTTTGGGCTCTGAAGTACATGTTCTATGATTACCAGGGCTTCGGCGAACCCCTGTTTATCGGACTGGAGAATTTCGAGCGCTTACTAAGGGATCAGGAATTCTGGAAGTCAGTGGTCAACACCTTTATCTACGCTGGAGGCAAGCTGCTCATCACCTTGCCATTATCATTTTTACTGGCGGTTGTCCTTAACCGTGCACTAAAAGGGCGGCAGCTGCTAAGAGCGATTTACTTTATGCCGACCGTAATCAGTGCTTCGGTTATGGCCATCGTATTCTACGTTATCTTTAATTCATACAATGGGATGGTTAACCAGCTATTGGTCGGCTCTGGAATTATTTCCGCTCCGATAGATTGGCTAGGGCCGAAATATGCCTTACTAACAGCTATTATGATTGCGATATGGGGGGCTATCGGTAACTATATGCTGCTCTTTATCGCTGGTTTACAGAACATTCCTGAGGATCTCTATGAGGCGGCATCTATAGATGGAGCTGGACCCTTCAGAAAAATGTGGAACATCACCGTTCCCATGCTCGGACCTGTATTGCAAATGATCATTATGCTCGCTATTACCGCCTCCCTAAAAGGCTATGAGAGTATTATGGTGCTTACCGAAGGCGGTCCTTATGGCAAGACAGAAGTTATGTACCTGTACCTGTATAAGCTGTTCTTCCCTGTATCCAGTGGAGGTACAAGCATTCAGCAATTTGGCTACGGTAGTGCGGTTGGTTTTGCCACAGCAGTTATTGTAGGTCTGATTACCTTAGTCTACTTTTATGTATCTAAAAAGCTAAATGATATCTATTAAAAGAGAGGAGAATGAACAGTGAGTACATTACATGCGGAGACGAAGAATACTTCGGTCCAGCCTGTCCGATCCTTCAAGACCCGAGCGGTGCTGTCCCGGACCTTGCTGTGGATTTTTCTACTTATAGTGGCGGCTTTTGCATTGTTTCCGATTATTCTGGCTTTTTTCGGATCCCTTAAGACCAATCTGGAGTTGACGACAGGAACCACCTTGCTGCCTAAATCTTGGCAGATTGGAAACTACGCGCAGGCTTGGAATTCGGCTAACTTTGCCCGCTTTACATGGAACAGTGTGTTTATCAGTATCTTTACCACCTTAGGCACTCTATTAATTGGAACGATGGCCGCATATGCGGTAGCGAGAGTCGATTTTTATGGGAAACGCATATATGTTGTAATTCAGTCCTGTACGCTGTTCATCTCGATCGGTGCTGTGGTGCTGCGGCCGCAATTTGACCTTATGGTAGCGCTTAATCTACAGAAATCGTTATGGGGTGTCATTATTATTCTGATTAGTGCACATGCTACGGCATTTTTTATGTTGATTGGTTTTGTACGAGCGATTCCGAAGGATCTGGATGAGGCTGCTTTTATTGACGGCTGTAATTTCTATAGCGTATACTTTCGAGTTATCTTACCGCTTCTGACGCCCGCCCTTGGAGTCACGGCGCTCTGGACCTTCCGCGGAGCATGGAACGAATATATTCTGCCGCTGGTTTTTACCATGACTCAGCCCAAATTACAGACACTCACCGTAGGATTGGCGGGGCTAAAATATGGTATCGGCGATGCGGCGCAACCTCAATTGATGCTCGCGGGTGCATGTCTGTCCATGTTGCCAATGATTGTTGTCTATATCTTCGCTAATAAATCGTTCATGCAGATGACAGCTGGCTCTGTAAAGGGCTAGATTCGGGGCGGGCTTCGGACAGCTATTCAAGAAGGATGTGAATACATGCTGAAGGCCTGGGTTTATCGTACCTCTTTGAAGAAAAGAATATGGCTGTCTTTTACCGCACTGACGGTATTCTGTATTTCTGTCACTGGTTTATTGGCTTACTCCATTGCTTCTCGGGCGATGGAGCGTAACTCTGTCGAGTTAAATCAAAATGTGCTGAATCAGTCAATCAATGTCCTAGACCAGAAGTTAAAGCAAATCATTGTGGCTTCCTCCACGATGATGTTGAGCGAAGCTTATCAGCAGACCATCCGGGATATTAAAGCTCATAATATGGAACGTTTTTTTGCCAATTTTTCTATGCTGCAAGCGCCCTTCACGCAGGTAGAGTTGACGGAAAACTCTATTGAATCTATCTTGATCAGTACGCCGGACGGGGATTTCTACTCTACCAGCAATCAGCGCAGAACCTTGACCCCATTTCTAGAATCTTCGCTGTACCAACGGGTTAAGGAGAAACCTGAATCCAATTGGGTGGAGAGCCATCGGGACGAGCTATTTGCCGGGAAACATCATGTTATTTCCCTAGTCTTGCAGCCGCTTACAGACAATTATGTCCCTGATCTATTTTTGATCGTTAATGTAAAAGAGGACATTCTTGAAGATACTGTAAGTGGAGGCGGGAGCCTTGGCTCCGCGCGTTTTTTACTGATCAATAAAGAGGGAACAAGCGTCTTCGGAGACGGGGAACGCCCGGAATGGTCTCGGGACTCTGTGTTTTTAGACAAACTGAGGGAGGCGGACCGGGGTAATTTTGAATATTCCGCTGGTGACGGGACAATGCTGCTCAGCTATGCCAGTTCAGGGTATGCAAAAGACTGGGTGTTGGTCAGCTACCTGTCCAAAAAGGAACTGCTGCAACCTGTTCGGAGTATTCAATGGCTGGTGTTGATGATCATGGCGGCATGTATCGTCATCGCGCTTTTTCTTGCAAGGTATCTGTCCGCTTTGCTACTGGGACCGCTGCTGAAACTGCAACGGACGATGTCTCGTGTAGAGCAGGAGGATCTCAGTGCTCGCTTCCAGAGTCCTTTCCAGGATGAGATTGGGGAGGCAGGACGCAAATTTAACCAGATGTTAGACCGGATCGGCGAGTTGATTGTTGAAGTCAAGGATACAGAAAAAGAAAAGAGAAAAGCGGAGATCAAGGCGCTTCAGGCGCAGATCGAGCCTCATTTTTTATATAACACATTAAACACGATTTTCTGGAAATGTGAGATGGATGAATATGAGGACGTGAAACAGATGGTCATTTCGCTGTCTGCGCTGTTTCAGCTGGGACTGAACAACGGGTATGAAATTACGACCTTAGGCAAGGAACTGGAACATGTCCGCCAGTATCTAAACCTTCAGCAGCAATGTTATGAAGGGTTGTTTGACTATACAATTGATGCCGGAGTGGAACTGCTGGAGCTTCCTGTGTTGAAAATTATTATTCAGCCCTTGGTAGAGAACTCTATCCTGCACGGTCTTAAGGAATTAAGGGGAGGGGGAGTGATCCGGATCTCTGTAGAAGTAGCCAAAAACACACTGCTCATCCGGGTTACCGATAACGGAACCGGCATGAATGCGGAGAAACTCAATGCCTGGCTGAAGGAGCCGAACGGCAGTGGAGGGTACGCTCTGTCTAATATATGTAGCCGACTGCAGCTGTACTACGGCAAAGAAGCCGGATTGGTCTTTCGAAGCAGTCCGCGTGTTGAAACCGAAGCTGTTCTATCCATTCCTGTGGAAGGGGGAATAAATCCTGAGCGCCCATTCAATTAAAATATGTATTGTTGATGATATTCCTGCAGTGGTCCGCGGATTGTCGCAGCGGATTCCTTGGGAGGAACATGGGATTGTGATCGCGGCCACCGCGGCAGACGGGGAAGAAGGTCTGGAGCAGATCCGCAAGCATCGTCCTGACATCGTATTGACGGATATCCGAATGCCTTTTAAGGATGGTTTAGAGATGATGCGAAGCCTTCAAGCGGAGCAGCCAGGCATCAAACTGATTTTTTTGACGGGTTATTCTGATTTCACTTATGCCCAGGAAGCTGTTAAGCTGGGTGCCTTTGATCTGATTGTAAAACCGTACACCAAGGTTCAAGTGCTTGAATCCGTGTTGAAGGCCAAGGAAGTGTTGGAACGGGAACGCAGTCAAGCTGAGCAGATGATGGGCATGGAACAAAAGCTGCGCGAGAGCTTACCCTATTTGCGTCAGGAATATATGCGTCTGCTCATCCGTTACGGAACTAGACAGCAGCATTTGAGCCAGCAGTGGGATTTTTACAATATCGAGATGAATAACCATAACTTTTGCGTGATGGTAGCGGAAGTGGATTTTTTTGTGGAACGTACATCAGAACTTACGGTTTCCGAGGTGGAGTTAATCCGCTTTGCCGTACAGAATATTTTGGAAAATACAATATCTGAATACACTCGGGGAATTGTGTTCCGGGAAAATGTGAATCAATTCGTTATTGTGATGAACCCTCTGGCGGAGCCGAATATGGAGCAACTTGCAGAGAAATGCCGGGAAAATGTACATCGGTATACGTACCAGACGGTGTCCATTGGACTGGGTGGAGAGGTAGAAGAGGTAGGGCAGCTTTCTGCTTCCTATGCGCAGGCACTGTCTGCACTTGCAAACACCTTTCTAAATGGTGGGAACAGCGTGTACACCTATGTTGAAGATGCAGTCGTGAATGCCGTGCTACCCAGATACTCATATGACAAGGAGAAAGAATTGCTTTATTGTCTGCGTTCGGCAAATTTGTCCAAAGCAGAGGAGCAGCTGGATAACATTTGGCATGATTGGATTACTGCACCGGCAACGCCTAACCCGTCCATCGTTAAGACACTCTGTCTTGAACTGGCTCATTCTATCCATCGGATTTTTTCGGAAAAAGCAACAGATTCGGAAGTTAAAACTCTGGAAAACAAACTTGCAGACATGAGCAGTGCAGTCTCTTTTGAAGATCTTAGCCGCCAGATTCGGGAATTTTGCCGTTTGGGCTGTACGTATTTGCAACAACGCCAATGCAGTGACGCGCGTATGCTTGTGGATCGGGCCATCACTCATATCAATGGCAATCTGCATCGAAATCTATCCGTCGCCGACTGTGCACGGGAGGTGCATCTTAGTCCTAGCTACTTCTCCAATCTTTTTAAAAAGGAGACGGGGATGACACTCGCCCAATATATTATCGGGAGACGAATGGACAAAGCCAAGGAGCTAGTGCTGGAAGGCATACAGGTTCAGGATATTGCCATCTCTTTGGGCTATGAGGATCGTCCCTATTTTACAGAGCAGTTCAAAAAATACACCGGAATGACGCCGACGGACTTTCGTGCAAAATATACCTTGCCCAAAGTAGAGGGAAACAGTGATTTCGTCTCCCATTGACAGTTGTTTTCTCCTTCACTGATAAAAGGGCAGCGGAATTATAATTTTCTTAAGAAATGAATGCGATTTCAAAAGAAAAGGGAGGCATTTTAGATGAAAAGAAACAAATGGATATTAGCTGGAGTTTCGCTGATGCTGGCTGGCTCGTTGGCCGCCTGTTCATCATCCGAATCTAATACGGAGGTAAGCAGCAGCAATACAAACTCCGAAAAAACAAAATTGGTCTACTGGACCATTGATCGTCACGATTCTGATTTTATTGAACAAAAAATCAGCGAGTATGAAGGTCTTAATCCCAATATTGAGATTGAAATGAAGGTTATGGCAGAGAACTATACCCAGTCGGTGGATATTGCCTTCTCCAGCATGCAGGCGCCTGATATTCTCCGGGTGGATACTTATAACGTGCCAACGTGGGTCAAAAGAGGGTATCTGGAATCTTTTGATAGCTACATTTCACCAGAGATGAAGAGCCGGTTCGAGAACGTACTTATCAACGAGAAAAATACCGTTGACGGCAAAATATATAGCCTTCCCAATATCGGTCAGTTCTGGCGCCTCATCTATAACGTAGATTTGTTCGAGAAGGCTGGCATTACAGAGCCGCCTACCACACTCGCAGAGATGGTCGAGGATGCCAAGAAAATTACGGAAGCGGGAAAAGATATAGGCGCTTACGGCTTCGCGGGTAATTTCAAAAGTACCAGCGGATTTGAGCGTATCGCTTATCCAATAACAACACTTAGCAAGACTAAGGGCACAGAGGGCTTCGACTTCCAGACCGGGCAATTTGATTTTAGCGTATATAAAGAGGTTGCTGAGGCGCTGCGGCAGATTAAAGTGGATGGAAGCATGATGCCAGGATCGGAATCGCTTGATATCGACCCGCTGCGTGCGCAATTTGCTCAAGGCAAGATCGGTATGTATTTCAACCATTCCGTTGAGCCGACGGTCTACAAAACCCAATTCCCAACTGAAATTCGCTGGGCAGCTGCGATTCCTCCAACCATTGACGGGGAGCAGAAGGGTGTCAGCCAAGTTATTGCAGGAAGTTATTTGGCTATGAGCAAGGATTCGAAGCATAAGGAAGAAGCTTGGAAGTTTATTGAATGGATGTACAGTGATGATGTACAGATTGCTTACCAGGAAGCAGGGTATGGGGTTTCGGTTATTCCATCGGTCGCTACTGTTGCTAAGGCACCAGACATTGCAGGGATTGAAGATTTTCTGCCTACAAAGTTAGACGGGATTTATCCAGCGACTCCGATGGTCATTAGTGAAGGACGTCTGGAAGGACTAAAGAAGGTTGATGTCTTCAATAGATATATTTTTGGTGGTGGAGATTTAGATAAAGAGCTTCAGGACTTGAATACTCGCTATAATGCGGCACTTGAAAAAGCCAAAGCCGCAGGTGACACCGATATCGAAGCACAGCCGGACTTCGATGCAGGTTCCCTGCAGGGATCACTGGCCAAATAAATCAAAAAGACGCCCCTTCGGCTTCGTATTAATACGAGCTAGGGGCGTCTTTTTTTGATGACTATTAAGATAACTTTTATTCCTCAGTCGTTTTAGCTGTGCTGGGGGTTCCTTTGTTATTGTAGAGCCACAGCGCGTATTCCAGAGGGCGAATAAGGGCTTTGCGGTATGTGGTTCCGTCACCTGATCTTGCGAACACTTCACGGGCGGGCTTTGGATTAACCTCCAGCACGTAAATTTTCCCTTCGCGATCAATGGCGAGGTCCAATGCAAGCTCACATAAGGCTCCGTAACTTTCTTCCAGGAAGGCTGCGGCATCAAGACCTAACCTCTCGGCAGTCTTCATGACCTTATCGGTTTTATCCTGACTACCCAGCCATTCCTTCAGCAGCGTTTCTGCTCGAACGGCATGACCACCGCCATGAAGATTGGAGGTTACACTCCGCGCTGCACCAACCCGTGCTGCCATACCTGTGAGTTCCCAGACACCTTGCCCATTCTTTTGAACGAGCATCCGGTAATCATGGAAACGTCCGCCCGGCAGACGTAATGGAATCCCCTGTTGGATAAGGAAACGTCCGCCGATGCACCATTGCCGTACGATGGAATCCAGCCGAGTAGAAGAGACTTTACGTGTGGGAATGATTCGGCGATCCTGGCGACGGCCTTGAATATCATATACCCCACGCCCATTCTTCATTCTCTCAATTCTGAGGATGCCACGTCCACCTGTGCCGTTTGCCGGCTTGATATAGACTACTGAATTGGTTTTCAGCATCCGGCGCAGGTCGGCAGAGGACTGATAGAGTAAAGTTTCTGGCATATGTTGCCGGAAACGGCTTTTTTGTGAGAATGTTTGGTGAATGGTCCATTTGTTGCGCAGTGGACGATTCAGAAATAACAGATGATTGTAGCGTTCTCGGAAACGAAGCAGTTGCTGAAAGCGTGAGCTGCGCTGAATACGGCAACGGTCATAAATCATGTTCGGAAAAGAACGCCATTTGCGTGACCATTTTCCGCTCTTGGGATCAAAGACAAGGGCATGGATCTGCTCTTTACTGGGATGAACATCCATGGGAGTGAATACAAAGACATCCAAGCCAATTCGTTTGCCCTCGACGATCATTCTCCGGTACACGGCCTTTTCTTCAAGCTGCTTGGCTTCGTTAATATATAAAGTAAGAATGCCTAAGACGGGCTCTGGCACAGGAGTTCACCTTCTTGTGGAGAATTAGTAGTGCTGCCGGTATGATGGGGTGACCGGAGCAGTAATGTTGGCTTGCCGGTAGGACCAGTGGTAAGTGTGTCGGCAGCAAGGCCGATATTGAAGCACATCTTTAGGCTAGCTGTATTGTCACAGGCAACACTGCATTGAAGATGCCCGAGGCGTTTCAGCTGGGCAGCCATTAAGGCAGTGCCGGTATGTCTATTCCGGTAGAAGGGGTGCACAGCGACAAGACAGGCTTCTGCACCGAAACCGGATACGAAGCTGACTCCTGCGAGCTGGCGCCCATTCTGACCGCGTACGGTGGCGACAAGCAGCGAGATACCCGGCTCTGACAACTGATCCGGTGTTAAACGGGCCAGTACTTTGCAAGCTTGGTTTGTGATTCGCTTCTCCCCATGCGCTCTTATAAACTCAAGCAGTCCAGCCAGCCGTGATTTCCACTGTTTGGCATTTGTGTCATAGATGGAGGATATCTGCATGCTGTGTCACATCCTTTTAATGATTTCTATTTAAACTGGCGCGCTAAGTGCTGGCCGTAGTGAAAGATTCGCTCTAGGGACAGCTTGCGGATCGCGGGTTCATCAAATTTCATCGGCCGGGAGTTGGCCTCAAAGAACCAGAGTCCCCCGTTCTCATCTACACCCAGATCCATCGACATCTCTCCGAGCATAGAGTCAGAAGCTCTTTCGATTTGTCTAGCGATAAGAAGGGCGGTTGTAGGCACGCTCTTCAGGATCATGGCTGCTCTTTCGGTTCCAAATGTACTTTCCAGCATGCTGGCAGGCTCTTCAATACTACCGCCGCGTGGTACATGTGTCGTTATACTTCGGGCACCGGCGAGGCGTGCGCCTATGCCGGTCACTCCCCAGCCGCCTCTGCTGTTTTTTTGCAGCAGCACCCGCAGATCAAACGGTCTTCCCCGATGAGTCGCCAGTTCAATAGCCTGCTGCACAATATAACGAGAGATTCCTTTTTCTTTTCCGATTCTTGCCCAGAGCCGGTCCATGGAAGCTGCTTTGTACGTCACATTTTTTTTGCCGCTTTGAATTTGAAGCCGGTAAGGCAAAGCGGTATCTGCACGATATTTCAGGCGCATAATTCCTTTTCCTGCTTTGCCGTTCTCTGGTTTAAGGTAGAGGCTGGTATGCTGGTTCAGCATGGCAGTAAGGGTGTTTGCACTGCGTAATCGTCTCGTTTTTGGAACATGCTTTGAGGTGGAGTGCGAACCCCTTAACCATTCGAATAGACTCCATTTATTGAAAAAATATGGATTATATAGCTTAATGCCTGGATGTTCCAGGCATTGAGCTATTTTACGTACCACAGCAGGTTTTTCCTCATCCTCACGGGTGGGAATTCGGTTATAAATGATTTGTGGAAGAGGTACAGGAATGCTGTACCAGATTTTACCGCTGGACGATGGGACATATCCGTTCACCATCCGTTCCTCAAGCTTGAGGTCACGGACAGTGACGACGTAGACAAGAAATCCCATTTCTTTGCCTGTGCGAATAATGTCCCGGAAGTTGCTGCGGTTGCCATTAAATTGCCGTACTTTATCGCTGGTTGTCAGTATGGCAATAACAGGTTTTGTATCTTCCGGATTATGGGTGCTCACATCTCATCCCTCCTGCGGAATTTGCTGAGGTATAGACAATGCTCCAGAATGTGCTCGATGGAAGCTTTGCCCTCAGCGCGCAGGGAAGGGTGACGGAAGATGGAACGACCTGGTTTGGCGTTGGCCTCGAACATCCAGATGTCTTCATCCTGATCAATTCCGAGATCAAAGCCAATTTCACCGAGCAAATGACGATGCTGGACTTCTAGTGATTCTGCCAGCTTGATGGCTGTAGTCTTTGCACGCTGCAGTACTTCGTCAGCTCTTGCGCCGAATACACGTCCGAGTGCTTGCTGAGGTGTAAGCAATGCTCCTCCATTTTTAAGGTGAGTGGTGACACTGCCACGGCCGGCTTTTTTAGCGCCTATGCCGACTACAATCCACTGATTACTGCCGTTTTTATGCATATGGAACCGGAAATCAATCGGGCAGCCATCTATTTCAATGAGACGTATTCCCTGCTGAACTATATAATTTTGCAGATTTTGACCGTGACGCGAACGAAGCATACGCATAAGGGCTTCAAAGGTGGTAAAGCGTAAAAGAACGTTTTTTCCACCGCGGCGGTAGCGGGCAAAATACCCCTTTTTCGGGAGATAGGTAAGCCGATAAATGCCGTGCCCCAGACTTCCCGCAGAAGGTTTATAGTATACAAAATGATGGTGATCCAGCATTTCTCTCATTTTTTCCGTGGACGGATTGCTGTGGGTTTCAGGAACATAACGATTTGCCGCCCCATCATTTTCTAAAAGCTTATAGATATCGGATTTATTGAAAAAGCTCCAGTTAAAGTATGGAATTCTTTTCCGCATAAATCGTTCGCGAAGTTGGTTGATATAGGGTGAGGTCTCAGCTCTCCGACTGGGCAAGCGATTATAGACAACATCAGGCAGAGGGACCATTTTTCGTTCAAACTTACCGCTTGAAGTCAAAAAATATCCATAGACCTGTTCCTGTTGCCAGTTGATGTCACGCGGCATAAAGGCAAATATATAACATTTGTTGCTGCCTTCCCGCAGTAATTGCTTGATGAACCCTGTGCGAGAACCGAAAGGCTGAGACGAGGAAGCAGGACCATCGGACAATATGCCAACTAAAGGTCCTAGCTGCACCTCGTCATTCTGTAGATTGCGTAAATAGACACCGCCTGATTTCGGAACCTTGATAGCGCTTTTTACGCCTGAGGCGAGATATAGGTGATTTCCGGCGCGCTTGATGGGCTTGATCATGGTCGGGGTGGCATCTTTACCGAGCCTTAAGCGTATATTTTTTTTCCCGGTTAACTTCAAGCTTTTCATCAGTGCACCTGATACATATACAACTCTTTGGGGCTGCTTAGTGAAATGCACATTGCAAAAAGTGAGACTCATTTATGAATCCTCCTTAGGAACCATTGTTATCATTCTCCCGTTTGTAACGGAGCTGTCCGTAGATAGGGATGGTATCCGTCGTTGTGTGAGCAGTAGATGGCGCGCATAAGACAGTGGATTCTCGGCGGCGAGCTTAGCAGCCCGGCGGTCGCCCGTCAGCCGGAATACCGTGCGCCCTGGCTTGGAATTTGCTTCTAGTAAATGAATCCGACCGCTCGAATCAATACCGAAATCAAGGCCGAGTTCTCCAAGCCTGCCGCATGCAGCCTCCAGTAGGGGAGGCAAGTATGCAGCTTCTGCAGCAAGCTCACGCATGATGTCTTTTCCACCCTGACCATATTCTGCAAGCAAAAAAGGCAGGGGAGAAACAGCTGTTCCGCCGCCATGCAGGTTCGAAGTCAGCGAACCTTGGTTACCCAGCCGTACGGCCATGCCGGTAAGAGTCCAGCGGCCAAGGCCATTCTTTTGCATCAATACACGCACATCGAACGGTTGCCCCTTACTATTAGTTAGGTGCAGGAAAGGCTGTATAATATAGCGGCGTGAGCCGATAAATTCATGAATCCAGTTCAGTCCTTCAGCCTGTGAGTCGAAAACATATTGAAAGGGTGTATTTGTTCCGTCACGCCCTCGTACTCTCATGCCTCTGTTCTGCAGTATGGCATGTAATGTACGTTTGCCATGGGTGCCGGCCTTGGGCTTTAGAAAAACTCCATATTCTCTTTCAGCAAGCATTGTACTTAACCTGCGGTTACCGGTATAGAGTACAGTTTCCGGCAGTATTGCCGCTGCTCTCCGGTCGCGCTTCAATATCTCATGTACACCCCATTTATCTGGTAAACCTCGAGACCAAGGCAGGGAACGATGAAGAGTAGAGAGAGCAGCGGAAGCTTCTTTTCTTTCTTTCGGACCTTCGTAAAAGCAGCGATTATAGATAATATCTGGCGGAGAAGAAGTGGTATTCCGCCAGCTTCCATCTTTCCAGGTATAACCGGTAATGGAGGACCCGTCTGCCGCTACTCCGTCTGGATGAAATACGAGGACTTTTAGGCTGTATAGAGGAGCTGCCCGGCATAAATGACTGCAAAACTCTGGCTCGGCGATCGGTGGATTCCCGTTGCGGCGGCCTGTCATAATGCCGAGGAACCCCACTTCTGTTTCAGTCATCGTGTCCTCCTTATAAACCGGCCAAGTAGCGGCAATATAAAATCATTTGCTTGACGGACGGTCTTATTTTTTGATCGTTTAACGGTGTATTATCGTTCTTGGAGGGCTTGGAGTTAACCTCTAAGAGCCATATTCGTCCTGATTGATCCAGTGCCAGATCGATTCCGAGCTCTCCGAAATGAGCGGGGATAAAGGTTTCGACCCCTCTTGCAATGGCAAGTGCTGCTCTGGGCAGCTGAAGCTGAACGTTTTCTTTTGCGCCCGGAGGAAGACTGCTCTTGCTAACTGCTTCTTTTACAGTGCTGAGACTGCCACCTCTAGCTAAATTAGACACGAAGTGATTGCTGCCGGCGGTGCGGGCGACAATGGAGGTAACCCCCCATTTTCCGCTGCCATTCTTCTGAACAAGTGCCCGGAAATCTACAGGTCGCCTTCCTAGCTCCATCAAAGGCAATCCCTGCTGAATCTGGTATCGAGTGGTCTTCATTTTGGGAGCGATGGACTGGTACAATTTAGCGAGAGTGGTGTAGCTTTGCTTGCGTGTACCTATGGAGGTAGTAGACAATAGACGGTAACCTCCGCCTTCTTCTTTAGAGATACGAAGTATGCCTTTGCCGAGACTGCCTCGTACAGGTTTCAAAAATACACTTGGGTAATGGCTGCACATCTTCTTCATTACGGCAAAGCCGTTCAACGCATGCGATTCAGGTAAATACCGCTGCAGGGAAGGGTCTTGCGCTAAAGCTTCAAATACCTCTGTCTTGTCAAGAAATTTTTCGTTGAAGAAATGCGTTCCATATCGCGATTTTACATCCGCCAAAAAATGCTGTACGCTAGGTTTATTCTCCACCTTTCGCGTCGTTAACCGATTGTTGATTACATCGGCAATGGGCAGACTCATTTTTCTCCAACCCTCGTTGTATACCCAGCCCTGAATGGAAGAACTGCGTGTTTCCAGCGCTTCCGGGGTAAAGAAATATACATAGGCGCCTTGTGTGTGGCAGGCATTTGTCAATTCCCGGCAGAACATGGTAATGGGTCCAAACAACCTGTCGAGATTATCTGGATGGTCACGACTGACGAGCACGCCGATCAACGGTCCAAGCCGCAAGGTACGGCTTACAGAGCTGTAAGAAACGTTGAGGGTTTGTCGGTGTTTCCATCCGGTCCGCCGCGCCAGTCCTTCGCTTACACGCAGGATGTCGGATTTGGGAGCCGAGATAATGGTAACCTCCTGCCGGAAAGAGCCGAATGCCAGCTGGAGTGTTCCGTGAGACGGGATTTTGAGTCTTTTCATGGATTTTTCGCCAAGCATTATAGCGTTTTCCTGCAGGATGCCCGAGTTGACCGTATGGACCGGGATCTTGAATTGGGACATCGTGGATCTCCTTCCGGTAGGCAGCATGATGCCGGCAATTTGGTAGCTAAGGGTTACATATCATTCATCATATGGAGACAGATGACCCTTGGTGATTGACCTAATCGCTAAAAACCTTGCCCAGTCATTTCATAAGCTCGGCCCAAGAAGCGAAACAAGTATGGAATGAGCGAATATTGGAAACTAAAGCAGCGTGGATTCAGGAAGCGGCTGCTAACAAAACTTAAGCGTATGTTTCCGGAGTGAGTTTTGCACGAAGACGATAGGAAGTGTACGCTAACAAAACTTTTAGGAGGAATCATAATGAGCATTCACGACAAAGCACATGAACTGGCGAAAGCCATTAAAGAGAGCAGCGAGGTATCGGACATCAGAAATGCCATGAAGGTCGTAGAAACGGATCCTGAAGCGAAAGCGATGCTGGACAATTTCCGCCAAGGTCAGATGGAGCTGCAACAACGGATGATGAGCGGAGAAATGCCTCCACAAGAAGAAATGGAAAAGATGGAGAAGCTGTTCGAGGTGCTTAATTTGAATCTTGGCATTCGTCGTCTGTTCGATGCGGAACGCCGTCTGAGCGTTGTAATCGAGGATGTAAATAAAATTATCACCGAGAGTTTGTCCCAATTGTACGGTGAATAAATTTCAGCAATGAAAATCAAAAGAGGGTGTTCCCGAAGCCGATGGCTCTGGAAGCACCCTCTTTCTTGTGACTGTGACTATATGGCTAGCCTAAGCTCAAGCTATACCTAATCTTGTTTACCTTCGACTGCGCAGAGAAGAATACCAGCTGCCAAACCTAAGCGGCGATCAAGCTTGCCTTTTCGATCCTCCGAGAAGTCAGCCATAATTTTGGTGACAAATGGATTGAAATTTTGCTTGAAGGCAGGGATCGTAGTATCATCCATCTCGATATTATATTTCTGCGGAATAATAGCGATGAAGCGGCGCAGTAAAGCCATCGCGGTGCTGTCTTCCTTGATTTTTCCGATTTCCTGATCATGACGGTCAAGAATAATCCATTCATCCTTCAAAATAGATTTGAGACCCTTACGGCGAAAAGCACCAATATGCTCACCGGACTCTGTATCGTGTACATCATAAGTAGCGCTAAAATCGACGACGCTACGGGCTTTTATGCGCAGAAGCTCCTTCTGCATAGATTCATCCGTATAAAGTGCAATGTCTTCTTTAAGCTTGAACGCTTTCATTTGTGAATAGAGCACAAGCTGCTCAGAGCTGTCAAAAATATGAAGTTTCGCACCCATGATCGAAAATACTTTTTTGCGAATTATGTATTCGGTATGATTATAAGCTGCATTCAATTCAAAAACGCCTCCCCTAAATGAAATCATCATCTCATATATAAGCGTCTCTTGCTATATAAATGCTAACCTTTTATACATAATTTTGAAAAGGTTATATTTTTTAATGGACTTGTCTCATATTACGGGCCTCATGTTCATAGAGTAGAGATATAGATTCAATCGAATATCCTGTCTACGAAGGAGCTGTTATTAATGAGAAAAAGAAACAAGTTCAAACACGGTGTCTATCTCTTGCTGGCGTTGGCCATGCTTTTGTATGCACTGCCGAAGCTTTCGCTTGCGAATGGACCGAGTTGGGTGTTTGGTTTTGGAGTCGTCTGGTCACTTTTTGCGTTTATGGTCATTGCGGCACATCTGCATTTTATTATCGGGGTTGATGAGGAAAAGACCAAACGTTTGGAAGCTGTGCGAAAAGCAAAGCTGGAGCAATGGCAGACAAAGTGGAATGAAGAAACTAGAGTTTCGCAAAGATAATAGAGTTGGGGTCGATTACTAAAAAAGCTAGATTAGCTTCAGGTCTCTCGAAAAGCACGGCAGTCGTGCAAAGAGAGGCATAAGTGCCTTAGAATGCCGCGCAAATCGTAAAAGTAGCCAAAAGAGAAGTATAAATACCGTAGAATGCCGCGGAAAGCGTAGAAGTAGCTAAAAGAGAAGTATAAATGCCTTAGAATGCCGCGCAAAACACCAAAGTAGCCAAAAGAAAGGTATAAATACCGTAGAATGCCGGGCAAAACGCAAAAGTCGTGAAAAGAGAAGTATAAATACCGTAGAATGCCGGGCAAAACACCAAAGTAGCCAAAAGAAAGGTATAAATACCGTAGAATGCCGGGCAAAACACCAAAGTAGCCAAAAGAAAGGTATAAATACCGTAGAATGCCGCGCAAAATACCAAAGTAGCCAAAAGAAAGGTATAAATACCGTAGAATGCCGGGCAAAACGCAAAAGTAGCCAAAAGAGAAGTATAAATACCGTAGAATGCCGGGCAAATCGTAAAAGTAGCCAAAAGAGAGGTATAAATACCGTAGAATGCCGCGCAAATCGTAAAAGTAGCCAAAAGAGAGGTATAAATACCGTAGAATGCCGCGCAAAGCGTAAAAGTCACACAAAGAGGCATACAAAAAAGACACACTCATACGAAAAAGCCCACTAGCCTAAGCCAGTGGGCTTTAATATGCCCCCTGTATTGCTTGCAGGGGGTTAAATGTTATTTTCTCATTGGTGAGATCTCTTCCAGCCTTCTTTTCTTCGGCAGATATCCGTTTACCAAGAGCCGCGTAATACCACACTGCAGGAACGAGGACCGCGAGTATAAAAAGAAATTGCATAAGCTCAGCTCCTTTCACGTCGATAGTATAAACTTTTTTCCTGATCGTAGAGAGGATGGACATAATCCTACCATCCTACCATCCTACCATCCTACCATCCTACCATCCTACCATCATCCTACCATCATCCGACCATCCCATCCACGTGTTAAGCAAAAACAATCCGATTACTTTTTACTGACCGAGCATTGAACTTCAAATACATAACTGGCGCTTCCCTGAGGCCATCTTGCATGGATGATATATAGGTGTCTGCCGCTACCTGCTGCGAGTTGAAAACTGTTTTTGTCCACGGAAAGGGCTTCGTCCGGTCGTTCCTCACCAGGAAATGAAGCCATAACCTCCATCTCCTTGGGTGCATATGAGAATTCGAGTTCTACCTGATCACCGCTGATGGCTTTGGGATGTACCTTCTGTATGGAAACCAGCTCAACGTTAGAAGCTATATCCACACATACGCCTTTGCCATTGTCGTTCCAGCAATAAGAGCCTTGAATAGCCTCGAACTGTTCACCGCCAACAGTAACTTGAACGCTTGGGGGCTGTGGGTTAACAGTGTCTTCTGATGAATTCTTATCTTCATTAAAAGTTGATTGAAACAAGTCCAATAGATCCTTTTTGCTGGTATCTGACAGGCGATAGTGGCCCATTTGTCCTGATTTAATGAGTAACCCATTGTTACTTCCGACGATCCAAAAAGAGAATTCATAACTTATGCCATCCTTCATGTTCACAGTGGTTCTGTAATCGCTGGGAGCAATATCTAGTTGTCCTCTATCATATTCAGCAGTAGTTATGGCTTGAACGAAACGTTCAAAGGAGGATGTATCAGAAATAGTCGTCGTTGGCTGTTTTCTTTCAATTAAGTTGATAGAAACTATATTATTTGCATCCAGCTCTATCTGGTCTGCTTGTTTTATTTCGTTTCCCGTATTTCCACAGCTGACCAGTCCTATGAAAAGCAAAGTAAGGGTAAGTAGTAATAAAGCGGTCTTGTTCATATCTTCAATGCTCCTTTACACATTCATTAATTCTCAGACTATAAAAAAGAGGAAAAGGTTGCTAAATAAAGGCAGCGAATTTTTAAGGTCAGCTTAAAACGCATCAGAGATATTCAGTTTCAAAAAATTCGATTTTAAGGTGGTTTTCAAACTTGCTATGTGGCAATACCTACCTTAATCGTAGATTGTGTAAGGAGAGTGAAATTCGAATCCGAAGCTTATGAATCGGTTGTACTGAGCCATTCTATCGTTGTATAATAGGTACAGTATAGTACAGATCGGAGCATGGGGGTGTAACAGTTGGAAGGTCAAGGCGATGCGATTACTAAACACGAGCAACTGCTGCAGCATATTGAAAGTCTTAAGGTAGGTACCAAAATATCTGTTCGCAAGCTCGCCAAAGAAATGTTAGTCAGCGAAGGGACTGCTTACCGTGCAGTGAAGGAAGCTGAGAATCTCGGGATAGTCATCACGAAGGAACGGATTGGTACAGTTCGTGTAGAAAAGAAACCTCGGAACATTTCAGAGCAGCTGACGTTTGGCGATGTAGTTGATATTGTTGAAGGGCATGTGCTTGGCGGGGCAAGTGGACTAAATAAACATCTGCATAAATACGTGATCGGGGCGATGAAGGTCGATGCGATGATCCGTTATATAGACGCTGACAGTCTGTTGATTGTGGGTAACCGTGATGATGTTCACTCTCTGGCGCTGGAGCAGGGTGCAGGGGTTCTGGTGACAGGGGGCTTCGGGACGAGCCGTGAAGTGAAGGCATTGGCAGACGAGCTGGATCTTCCCATTATTTCTTCGAGACATGACACGTTTACCGTCGCTTCAATGATTAACCGTGCTATTTTTGATAGATTGATAAAGAAAAAAATTATGCTGGTAGAGGATATTATCGACAGCAAACCGCGCCTGAATACGTTAAAAATCTCTAGCACCGTCGGCGAGCTACGACAGGTTTCTGAGGAAACTGGAGAGCAGCGCTTTCCCGTTACGGATGAATGGAACCGAGTCATTGGCATTATCGGTCGCCGTGATGTAGAGGAATTGACGGAAGGGCAGATCATTGAAAAAGCGATGATTCGCAGTCCGGTTACGGCTGCACTGCAAACCTCACTAGCCTCCGCGGCCCAGATCATGATGTGGGAAGGCGTGGATTTTCTGCCCATAGTGGACCGTAACCGCAAACTGGTAGGCTCCCTAACCCGTAAAGAAGTGCTGCAAAGCTTACGCGATGTTCGGAACCAACCTCAGTTGGGAGAGACTTTTGATCATCTCATTTGGAATGGTTTTGCGGATGAGCGGGACGAAGAGGGACGATTGTTCTTCCATGGCTTTATTACGCCGCAGATGGCCACGGATCTTGGGACGATTTCTGAAGGAATATTGTCTACGCTTATGACGCTTTCGGCATTTAAAGCAGCTAAGGATATCACAGGAAATGATTATGTACTAGATAATATGTCCACTTATTTTATCCGACCGGTACAGATCGAACACGCGATCATTGTAATGCCGAGACTGCTCGAAATCAGCCGCCGTACCTGTAAGCTTGAGATTGAGATCAGCCACTCGGATACTCTGGTAGCCAAAGCTGTTCTGATGCTGCAATCCATTGATCATGGCTAAAGAATGGTTTGCTAGCTGGATAGCATCCGGTAAATAGGATCGTATACATGCTAAATAGACTGCCCTCATCATTGATTGAGAGGGGAGTCTATTTTATTCTTTTCCTATTCCGTCAGAGCAGCAGCTAGGCTTTTGACTGGTGTTGTTCCTGGCTGCGGCTACGGCTGTAAAAACTATAGCTGCGTAGACCCGAGAAGATGTTGAACGCACCAATCAGCAGAAAGGCAGCTTCAACAATAATATTAACGGTAGAGCCGCGAAACAAAAACATGGATATCAAGGATAGCGTTACGAGCATAGCACCGAGCATCACATTCATGACGGAGCGTTTCAGCCCTTTATCTTGGGGATTTAAGGCACGGCGGGAGGATATGCTGAACACAGCGGCACCGATTACAAAGATCACCAGCAGGATAAACAATAAATACTTGATAAATAAAACCATGGACAGCCAGCTCCTTTATCGTGTCTTGCAGTAGCCAAGAAGTAATTTCCACGTCTGTCCATTATTGTATCACACGATGGCTGTCAGCTGCGCTTAAAAGGACTGATTTCTACCCAGATTTGCAGGACGCCTTCCATGACGAGCATGGTTCGGATTTTGACAGAGTATTCCTTGTCACGCACAATGTATAGCTTTCCATCCAACAGCAGTCTAACCAGTTTACTGTCTGTATCAATATCGAACATGCTGCGGCCGCGCATCGGTTCCAGATCTGAGCCCATTTGGCTTATGATTAATTTTACAGTTACGGGGTCAAGTGGGGTATCTTCTTTGGATTTGCTTTCCTCCGATCGAATTTTGATTTCTCTGATTACGGTTGAGGTATTATTGTATTTTTTGAGTGTCTGAATATCTTTTTGATATTGCTCGATCTGTACACGCAGATCTTGATTATGCAGCCATAATACGTTATATCCTACATGGTAAATAGCATTGTATATGACAGCTCCTACGACGATCCCTAGCATGAATATAGCGGAGATCTGGGTGAATCTGCGAAAACGACTGAATGGTGGAACTCTCACTGGCGTTACCCCCTGCCGCACACCCATTTTACTAGCTCACTGCCCATATGGGCTCCTAGAAAAGCGAAGGCAAGATACATGATTTGTTTGATGGCGGGGGAGAGGTTGCCTCCAATCATGTTGCTTTCAATGACCCGTAAGGGGTCCATAGTACCTCCTACAGCGGCTGCTAGTGCCCATATTTTAATCCGATCTGCCACATCCAGCATCGTTTGCGTCGGCGGTTGCAGGGATACAACGGCGCCGATTCCGCCGAGCATAGCTCCGCCAAGCACGATGCCGAAGGCGATAAAGAAGTCGAGGATAGCTTTGCTCATAAAAATGCTCATACAGGCCCCTTCCCGGACGAGGCATTTACAAGCTTTGCCTGTCCTTATGCTCTTAATCCATTGTATGGGCGGGTCCCCCTTTAATATGATAAAATAGTTTCATCTTATGTTTGATTTTTGCAGTAGAGAGGAAGTGGGGTTATGAGCCCTTTCGTGCATTTGCATGTGCACAGCGAATACAGTTTACTGGACGGGGCGGCGCGCATTACCGATCTCGTGCGCCGGGCCGGCGAATACGGCATGAAGTCGCTGGCGCTTACGGATCATGGAGTGATGTACGGGGCCATCCCCTTTTATAAAGCGTGTAAAGAGAATGGAATCAAGCCGATTATTGGCTGTGAAGCTTATTTAACCGCGGGTTCACGCCGTGAGCGGGGCAGTCGAAAAGATCAACCGATCTACCACTTGATTCTGCTCGTCAAGAATGAAACCGGCTACAAGAACCTGATGAAGCTGATCTCTATCGGCCATCTGGAAGGCCATCATTATAAACCCCGGATCGATATGGAAGTGTTGGCAGCTCATTCAGAGGGGATTATCTGCCTTAGTGCTTGTCTGGGCGGAGAAGTGCCGCAGCATCTGCTGCATGGTCGTGATGAGGAGGCGCGAAAGGCTGCGCTGCGATATAAGGCGATTTTTGGCGAAGATTTCTATCTGGAGCTCCAAGACCACGGGATCTCCGAGCAAAAGAGAGTGAATCCCAAGCTGATCGCCCTTGCCGGGGAATGTGAAATTCCACTTGTGGTGACGAATGATGTCCATTATTTGGCGAAGGAAGATGCTGAGGTTCAGGATGTGCTGATCTGCATCGGAACAGGCAAAACGGTGGATGATGAGGAACGTCTCAAGATCGGAACAGATCAGCTGTTTCTAAAAAGCAGCGAGCAAATGGCGGCATTGTTTCCGCATGTGCCGCAGGCTATCGCCAATACCTTATTGATCGCAGAAAAATGTAATTTGGAGCTTACCTTCGGCAATCATATTCTGCCTGCCTATTCTCCGCTCCCTGAAGGCATGGATTCCGCTGCTTATTTGCGTGAGCTGTGCTGGAAGGGGATGGAGGAACGATATATAGATACACCGCAATGGGCTACACCTGAGCAAAGAGAGACGGCTGAGAAGCGTCTCACCTATGAGCTGGGCGTTATCGAGAGTATGGGCTTCAGCGATTATTTTCTAATTGTGTGGGATTTTATTGCTTATTGTCATCGTCAGGGAATTGCTACGGGACCCGGACGGGGATCTTCCGCGGGTAGTCTCACCGCATACGCTTTGCGAATAACTGACGTGGACCCATTGAAATATAACTTGCTCTTTGAACGTTTTCTAAATCCAGAACGGATCACCATGCCGGATATTGATATCGATTTTAGCGATGAACGGCGTGATGAGGTTATTGGTTATGTAGTGGAGAAATACGGCAAAGAACATGTGGCGCAAATTATTACTTTCGGAACTATGGCTGCACGGGCTGCCGTTCGTGATGTAGGCAGGGTGCTGAACTTGCCTTATAACGAGGTAGACAAAGCTGCCAAGCTTATACCTGGTCAACTAGGGATCAGCCTTGCCAGGGCGCTGGAGAGTACACCAGATCTTAAAGCACTGTATGATAGCAATCCAAAGATTAAAGGGTTGCTGGATATGGCAATGAAGGTGGAGGGCATGCCCCGCCATGCTTCGACACATGCTGCTGGGGTTGTTATCTCGAAGGGTCCGTTGACCGATGCAGTCCCACTTCAGGAAGGTAATGAAAGTACGGCGTTAACCCAATACTCTATGGAGCATTTGGAGAGCGTCGGGCTGTTGAAAATGGATTTTCTGGGTTTGCGCACGTTGTCGATTATCGAACGCTGTATGAATTCGATTAAAGAAATGAGCGGAAGTGTTCCGGATTTCCGTGTCATCCCAGATCATGATCCAGCTACGTATGAAATGCTTGGGGCTGGTGAGACAACAGGGGTCTTCCAGCTGGAGTCGGCGGGCGTTAGACGAGTACTTAAAGATCTGAAGCCTAACGGCTTTGAAGATATTGTATCGGTTCTAGCGCTGTATCGTCCGGGTCCGATGGAATTTATCCCGAAATATATAGCAGGCAAACACGGTGAGATTGAAGTAGAGTATCCACATTCTGATTTGAAGGCTATTTTAGCGGACACCTATGGGATCATTGTGTATCAGGAACAGATCATGCAGATTGCTTCTCTGATGGCGGGCTTCTCGTTAGGAGAAGCGGATCTGCTCCGTCGAGCGGTCTCTAAGAAAAAACGTGAGACTCTGGATAAGGAACGGAGCCATTTTGTTCAAGGCAGCTTGCAGCAGGGGTATAATGAAACGGATGCGAATGCTGTTTATGATATGATCGTGCGCTTTGCCGATTACGGCTTCCCGCGTGCTCATGCCGCGGCTTACGGAGTGTTGGCTTTCCAGACAGCTTATCTCAAGGCACATTATCCGGTGCAGTTTATGGCGTCTATGTTGACCGCTGTAATGGGCACTCACCGCAAGGTAGCGGAGTATGTGCTGGACTGCCGCCGCACGGGCATCGGCGTGTTGCCGCCGGATGTGAACGAGAGCGGCGTATTGTTTACTCCGGTTCCAGGCGAAGGAACCGGAACGGGGCATATCCGCTTTGGACTCGCAGCCATTAAGAACGTCGGCACGCTGGCAGTGGAGAACATTATGGCAGTCCGCAAGGAGCGGCCGTTCGACAGTCTGCTAGATTTCTGTCGACGTGTGGACCTGCGGGTCTGCAATAAGCGGGTAGTGGAATCTTTGCTGCAGGCGGGAGCTTTTGACTGTCTGCCGGGTCACCGCGCCCAGCTGCTGGCTATGCTGGACGAGACGGTTGACGCTGCGCTGAAATGGCGCAAGGAGCGGGATGAACTGCAAATCCAACTGTTCGACGATTTGGTGGAGACACCGAACTGGGAAATCCGCTATCCGGATATCCCTAAGTTCACCATTGGCCAGCAGCTGGAGATGGAACGTGAGCTGCTGGGGTTATATCTTTCGGGCCATCCGCTTGATGATAGCGCGGAACTGCTTGAGGAGCCCGGCATGCAGCGGCTGATGGATCTTGGTGAAGCCGCGGATGAGAGCCAGACGGTTACGGCCGGAATGGTAGTATCCGTTAAGGAAATTACGACGAAGCAAGGAAAATCGATGGCCTTCGTCGAATGGGAAGATCAGATCGAGCGCTGCGAGGTCGTGCTCTTCCCTGAGGTGTGGAAGCGAAGCCGCAGCTTGATTGCCAAGGGCGCGCTGTTGGCCTTGCGCGCTAAGGTGCAGCAGGAAGACGAAGGCTTCAAGCTGCTGGCCGAGGAAGTGGCGCTGCTGTCTGCGGAGGCTCTCCGCGGGCTGTTGCAGCGCCGTAGTGCCGCCACGTCCCGCTCGTACAGCGCGGGACGCTCGGCCTCGGCAGGAGCGCCGCCACGCGGCGCAGCTCCTGCTTCCCGGACCAGCGGTGCCGCCACTGGTCCGGCTGCCAGGCCAGCAGGCGGCACAACGCCGCCTGCAACACCTGCACAGGCCGCGCCAACAACAGCGGCGACCTCAGGCCAGCGTGTCTTTATCAAGATCACGCCGGCCTCAGAGAATGCAGCATTGCTGTCGCGCCTGAAAGAGCTGCTGCAGAATCATCCCGGTCCAGCTGCGACGCTTCTGTTCTATGAACAGGATCAGAAGCTCCTAGCTCTTAGCGATAATTATCGAATTAAGCCGTCCGAGGAACTTTTCGCGGCGATCGAGGTTATGCTGGGTGCAGGTACGGTAAGAATAAAATAAGAACAATTCTCCCCTTTTCCGCATACATTAGGAAACCACAGGGCACATCCCTGTACGGAAAGGGGAGTCGCAGCATGTCCTATCAAATGGCAGTAGATCTGTTGGAACGCAGAGGTGTATCACTTTCCTCCATTGCTGAAATCGTATATATTTTACAATCGGTTTATTATCCTGGTTTAACCAAGGATGAATGTCTGTCCAGCGTCAAGTCTGTTTTGGGCAAAAGAGAAGTGCAGTATACTTTAATGACAGGTGTTGCTCTTGATGAATTAGCCGAGAAAAAACTGCTTCCGCAGCCGCTGCAGGCGGTAATGGAGGCTGATGAATCCCTCTACGGAGCGGACGAGACTCTGGCGCTTGGTATTACAGGGGTATATGGGATGATCGGACTGACAGGTTTTGGGTATTTGGACAAAATAAAGCTTGGAATCATTGGTGAACTGAACGATGATAAAGGTAGGATTCATGTATTCTTGGATGACCTTGTTGCCGGCATTGCTGCCGCCGCTTCCGCCAGAATTGCTCATCGGCATGAAGGGGCAAAAGTATATCCTTTAGGCACGGACAAGGAATAATTGAGCCCCTTTATTTCGTTTGAACAAGTTCCTCAGTCTTGCTTCCTATGCCCTACTCCTGTTGCGGGAAAAAAGAAAACTGTGTTATCATAATTCCATTATACGGGATACGGCTGGGAATTAAGATTGGGGAGGCCTTGCAGGGCATGTGGACGGTAATATATATCGCGCCGACCGCCAGAGTGGCGGATATGATTAAGAGTAAGCTGACAGAAGAAGGTTTTTTGGTAGAATGCCGTCCAATCAATATGTCCAAGCAGCAGTTTGAGATATTGGTTCCTTCAGGTGAGCTGGAGGAAGTACAGGAAGTCCTTAATCTTATTCTGCATCCCTGAGTTTCTTACAAGACAAAAGTCATGACAGCGGCAAGCTGCATAACGCAAATAAACGGCTGAAGAGGTGCGGGTGTGTTCAAAGATTTATTTCAGAAGAAACGGAAGTACGCGACTATTCCTTCAGAACGTCTGGAGCGGAGCGGCGGGCCTGCGGAAGGCGAACGCCCCAAACGTGAAATCCCTGAAGGATTAATGAGCAAATGTAATAAATGCGGAACGATCCAGTATAGTAAGGAATTAGAGAAGAACCTAAAGGTATGTCCTAATTGTGGTCACCACTTGCGCCTAAATGCTGTGGAGCGCATTGCAATGACATTAGACCCTGAGGGCTTTATTGAGTTTGACAGTGAAATGTATTCTATCGACCCGCTGAAATTTCCGGGTTACGCTTCCAAAGTGGAGCAACAGCAGCTGAAATCTGGACAAACTGAAGCCGTAATTACGGGTCAGGGTTCCATTGGTGGCCATCCAGTCATCGTAGCTGTGATGAATTTTGAATTTTTCTCAGGCAGTATGGGCTCTGTAGTAGGTGAGAAGATCACCCGTGCGATAGAAGAGGCCACAGAGCAACAGCTTCCACTCCTTATTTTCTCTACTTCAGGTGGAGCGAGAATGCAGGAGAGTATTCTTAGTCTAATGCAAATGGCGAAGACCAGCGCTGCGCTGGCTCGTTTTAACGAGGTTGGAGGTCTTTACATCTCGATAATTACGGATCCTACTACCGGTGGAGTATCTGCGAGTTTTGCCAGCCTTGGTGATATAATTATTGCAGAGCCTGGAGCGGTATTTGGTTTCGCAGGACGTATAGTCATTGAGCAGACCATTCGCCAGAAGCTTCCGGATGATTTCCAGACCGCTGAATTTAATCTTCAGCATGGGTTGCTTGACATGGTCGTGCACCGCAAAGAAATGCGCGCTACATTGACTAAAATTTTGGAGCTGCATGACGTGAAAGGGGGATTTTAGGTTGGCAGGAGAGTTGCCTTTTGAAATGCCTCTGGTAGAAATGCGCAAGAAGATTGCTGAACTGAAGCAGTTTGGCGAAGAGAAGGGTATTGATTTTACGGACGAGGTAGCTAGGCTGGAAGAACGATACCGTGTGCTGGAGGAAGAGATATATTCTAATATTTCTCCTTCGCAAAAAATGCATTTGGCTAGACATCAAGGACGTCCGACTTCCCTTGATCTTATGGGGCAGATCTTCACTGATTTTATTGAACTCCACGGTGATCGGATGTTTGGGGATGATCTTGCTATTGTAGGCGGCATCGGTAAACTAAATGGGTTGCCGGTTACAGTTATTGGCCAGCAGCGCGGTAAAGACACCAAAGAGAATATTTTACGATTCTTCGGCAGTGCACACCCTGAGGGCTTCCGTAAAGCGCTGCGTCTGATGCAGCAAGCGGACAAGTTCAAACGTCCCATTATTACCTTCGTGGATACGAAAGGTGCATACCCAGGCAACACAGCCGAGGAAAGAGGTCAATCCGAAGCGATTGCCCGTAATTTACGCGAGATGTCTCAGTTTGGTGTCCCTGTAATCTGTGTGGTCATCGGTGAAGGCGGAAGCGGTGGCGCCCTGGCATTGGCGGTTGGGAATAGAGTGCTCATGCTGGAACATGCCATTTATTCGGCGATATCTCCTAACGGAGCGGCCTCTATTCTGTGGAAGGATGCTTCGAAGGCTGATCAAGCGGCAGAGGCCATGAAGATAACGGCTGCTGATCTGCTTGAGATGGAAGTTATAGAAGAGATCGTACCAGAGCCTAAAGGCGGCGCTCATCGGGATTACGAAGCAACGGCAGCGGCGATTAAGGATGCATTATGGCGGCATCTGCAGGAGCTAACCCAGATGAACTCAGTGGAATTGAAGGATGATAGATACCGTAAATTCCGTAAAATTGGTGAGTTTGCAGAGGCTCAGCAGGAACAAATTTTTATTGAAGAAGAAGTGAAGTCAGAAGTGTAAAAGTGCAAAATCATTTGCACTTTAAGACATATAGCTATACTTAGTGGGTCTTTTGGATATAGTGTAAAATATACAATTTATTGGAATTAAAATAATCTCGATCCACTAACGGGATTATTTTAATTTTTTTTATGTTTACAGAAAATTCGACTTAAAGTTACACCCAAAAGTGCCTACAACATTGATTTTGTGTCTGGTTTGCAGTAATATTCATAAGGGCGTACTTAAAGGCACATGTGACAAAGTTCCTATTTTATTAGTTAGCCTTGTAGTAGATTTTGTAGTTGGAAAAAGTGAGACAGAGAGAACGAAAAAACGGAGGAAAACCTAATGCGGAAAAGTAAAATTGTATGTACGATCGGACCTGCGAGTGAATCGTTGGAGAATATCAAAAAATTGATTTTGGCTGGTATGAATGTGGCCCGTCTGAATTTCTCCCACGGCGATTTCGAAGAGCACGGTGCTCGGATCAATACGATCCGTCAAGCATCTAAGGAACTGAACAAAACAGTTGCTATCCTGCTCGATACTAAAGGACCGGAGATTCGCACAGGCAAGCTGGAAGTAGAACCGATTGAACTTGTTCAGGACGAGTACCTGACACTGACTACGGAAGAGATCCTTGGTACTCAAGATCGTATTTCCATCACGTACAGCGAACTTCCTAACGATGTTCAAGTAGGATCCATAATCCTTATTGATGACGGTCTGATTGGTTTGACAGTTGTCGACATTCAAGGTACAGAAATCAAGACCCGTATTGTAAACGGTGGTACGATTAAGAGCAAGAAGGGCGTTAACGTACCAGGAGTAAACATCTCCTTGCCGGGTATTACGGAAAAAGACACCAACGATATTCTTTTTGGTATCGAACAGGACATCGATTTTATCGCCGCTTCCTTCGTTCGCAAAGCTAGCGACGTTCAGGAAATTCGTGAGCTGCTTGAGAAAAACAACGCTTCTCACATCCAAATCATTTCCAAAATCGAAAACCAACAAGGTGTTGACAACCTTGATGAAATTTTAGAAGCTTCTGACGGCCTGATGGTTGCTCGTGGTGACCTTGGTGTTGAAATCCCAGCTGAAGATGTACCTTTGGCTCAAAAATTGATGATTCAAAAATGTAACGTTGCTGGTAAACCAGTTATCACAGCTACACAAATGTTGGATTCCATGCAACGCAACCCACGTCCTACTCGCGCTGAAGCAAGTGACGTAGCAAACGCTATTTTAGATGGTACAGATGCAATCATGCTTTCCGGAGAAACTGCTGCTGGTAAATATCCAGTAGAATCCGTACTTACAATGTCCCGCATTGCTGAGAAAGCGGAATCCGCTCTGAACCACCATGAAATCTTCATGAAACAACAAACTGCACAAGAAACTACAGTTACAGAAGCAATCAGCCAATCCGTTGCAATTTCTGCTTTGGATCTGAACGCTAAGGCTATCATTTCTTCGACTGTAACAGGTCATACTGCACGCGTTGTTTCCAAATACCGTCCTAAAGCACCAATCATTGCCGTTACAACACAAGAAAGAACTATGCGTCAATTGTCCCTCGTTTGGGGCGTAACGCCAGTGTTCGGACAAGTTGCATCTTCCACAGATGAGCTGCTGGAAACAGCAATCAAAGGTGGTAAGGATTCCGGTCTGGTTCAAACTGGTGACCTAGTTGTGATTACTGCAGGAATTCCACTTGGACGTTCTGGTTCCACTAACTTGGTAAAAGTAAGCACAATCGAGTAGTTCTCGATTGGCTTCACCTGTTTAGCAGGTTTCATAAAGCTTAATTAAAGGGTTGTCTCAACTGTAGTGAAAATCTACAAGCGAGGCAGCCCTTTTTTCGTGTTTATCAACATATTCGATTGAAGATTATGTTAAATCCATTTATGCTGTTAATAACAAATCTTGAATGATAGGTTCGAGTATTTTTATTTGGGGTATGTTCGTTTGACAGTAAAAGAATCCCCACGATGGTTTGGACAAGAAGGAACGGCGATAGTAGCGTTATTTTGCACCATGATTCCTCCCATATTGAGAGTGAGCCTCGGACTTTTGCCATTAATTCGACAGCAATAGAAGCAAGTAGGGGAGACACGCGCCAGCTTTGCAATTGAGCCGTCTACCTCGGGAGCCTCCATAATCCATTCACCAGAGGTTTGTGGTCCGGTATATCGCTGTAATGTTCGAAAAATCCAATTTCGGCTCAAATTGCGGAGCGTAATCGTCCATTTGTTGCGGCCTACCTTCGTGATGTTCGCTTTTATATGGTCTCCAGGGCTCACTGGAAGGGGAATTACCGTTTCGACATCAGGTAGGATTTCCCACCAAGCGTAATACCGGGCACGGCCATTTACGAATTCATGGCCTGTACCCGTTTGGATTAGGCTGCTGTTCTTGAAACCGTCAATACCAATCCAAGCAGAGGAATAGGAAGGCTTAGAGGTTGGTTTTACATATGGAACGATCCATTCGCCGGCAATGCGGTTAAAGGCCCCCTTTTTTCCAGTGATCGTATATCCGCTCCAGTTTGTTGAAGACCAGCCGAAGCCGGAGCTTTGAAATTTGTTCGTATTAGATTTGTCCTTTAGACATGGATGATTGACCCGAATAGAATTTTGTTTATCATTCAACTTGTCCACCGCCTTTATAGTACTGCTATATTAAATGCGGTGATTACATAGGAAGTACGGGTGTTCTGCTAAAATATAAGAGAGTGCAATGCTTGATTTAAGAAGCTGGAGAGGATTTGTAGCTTAACATGGAAAAATTATCGAAGCTGCGCGGCTTTTATCTGTTTTTAGGATTGGCCGGTGGTTCATTTGGCTCATATCTAACGCTGCTGCTTGTCCACAATGGACTTGATAGCGGGCAGATAGGTATACTAATGGCAACAGGCACGCTAATTGCGATCACGATTCAGCCAATATGGGGAATTGTTTCGGATCGGTATAATCAGACGCGTTTGGTACTAATCCTAAGTGTGGCGATACCGGCTTTATTAGCGGTCTTTTACCGTTCGGAATATTTTATTGTGTTACTGCTGGTGTATACCCTCTCAACAATCTTTTCCTCAACACAGGCGCCTATAGCCGATTCTTACGCGATTTCAGCGGCGAAGAGGGCTGGGGCTACTTATGGCAGCATAAGGCTTATGATGAGCATTGGAGCGGCTGTGGGAGCTTATTTAGGCGGATTGTATGTATCGTCCTTCTCTGTATCCACGATATGGCTGCCCTTTCTTATGTTTAATCTGATCGCGGTTCTAATTGCATTGACGCTGCCAAAGCAGGCAGAAGAGAATCATATGATGCGGCAATCGTTTTCTCAGGGGGTTAAAAAGCTGCTGGGGAATCGGGTGTTTCTAGCGTTTTTGGGTGGCAGTTTTCTTGTGAACCAAACGATGACTGCTTTTGGAACCTACTTCGTCATCGCGTTTCAGTCGGTTGGAGGTTCAACTCGTTATGCAGGAATTGCGCTTTTTCTCGCATCTGTAACGAACGTGCCCTCCATGCTGTTTGCTTCCAAGGTAATCAAAAAGCTGGGGCGCGAGCGGACGCTGCTCCTTGGCGCACTTATTTATGTCTTGCGGTGGGGCATTCAGGTGGCATTCCCTTATCCATCCGTAATGATTGGAGTGCAGGTACTGCATGGTCTGTCATTCGGGTTCTTTTATATTGCTGCCGTTGAATATGTATCTCAGATCACCTCTAACGAGATGCAGGCGACTGGGCAAAGTGTTTTTAATATGGTGTTCTCGGGTTTTGCCGGTGTTGTTGGCAATTTATTAAATGGATTCTTGCTCAATCAAGGCGGCGTAGAAGTGATGAACCTGTCTTGTATGTTGAGTTCAATTGCAGGAGCGATGCTGCTATTTTATGTCGCCAGAAGCTCCCGAAGCAAACTATCGACGACAAAGCTATCTTCAGACGGGGCCCGGGCCTAAAGCTCTCCCTGCTGCCTATGCGAAAGGAGTATTTATAAATGGAATTACAGCAAGACGGCTTGCGAAGCCGGTGGTATGAGTCTACCCTGCGTGTTCGATACCAGGAAAGTGATCAGATGGGCGTTGTGTATCATGCGAATTATTTGAACTGGTTTGAATCTGGCCGCACGGAGTTGTTACGTCAGCTTGGCTTTACTTATCGTGAGCTTGAGAATCAGGGAGTGCTCCTTCCTGTTACCTCAGCCGATTTGCAATTTAAAAGTCCGGCACGATATGATGATCTTATCTCCGTGTATGCGCGAATGACTACCTTTTCGGCGTTAAGAGTCGCATTTGAGTATCAGGTGCGGAGGCTCTCGGAAGCAGAAGGTAGGTATTTAGAGGGTTCAGCGGCTACTTTGGGACAATTGCGGTCGATGGACCTCCCCGGGGAACTGCTGGTTACCGGCTCGACAAATCATGTTTGGGTGAATCGAGAATGGAAGCCTGCCAGGCTGGATAGAGCCCTTCCGGAGCTGTTTCACGCGATTAAAGGAGCGCTGCGGGAAGAAAGGGGTTCTGTATGATTAGAAGCAAATGGTTGTGGGCTGCATTATTTATCATTCCTGCCGTGGAATTATTCGGCTTTATCTTCGTAGCAGATCAACTTGGAGCATTCAAAACGCTGCTGCTTATGTTGACGACCTCGGTTATCGGTTTATTGATGATGCGTTTCGAAGGGAATAAAGTGCTGCAAGACAGCAGAACACATATGCAGGAGGGACGCGTTCCTGGCCGGACGATGCTGGATGGCCTATGCATTTTTTTCGGTGGCTTACTGCTGATCTTACCTGGTTTCGTAACGGATATTGTAGGTTTCTCTTTGGTGTTTCCGTTGACTCGGCCTTTGTATCGTATATTTTTGCTGAAGTGGATTGAGAAAAAGATGAAAAACGGCACCTTCACCTTTTACCGCCGCTAGTCATAATCAAAACAAAAGCAGAGCGGGCCCCTGTCATTGATAGGAGCCCGCTCTGTTTTGCTATTCCAAGAATTGTAGGGTATTGTTTATTATCTTAGTCTTCCGCTGACAATATAGCTGTGTAACGCGTGAAATACACCTGCTCGGTTAAAGGCTACAAGGATAACTAGAATAACGGGACCGATGATCAGCCCAAGCATGCCGAACAGCTGCAAACCTGCAAACATACCGACCAGCATAGCAAGGGGATCAAGCCCAATGCTGCTGGCGAGTACTTTCGGCTCAAGCACTTGGCGGGTTATAAGGATAACGGCATATAGGATAGTAAGTCCGATCCCCAGTGCCAGATTGTCTGTCATGTAAGAGTATAACGCCCAAGGAATCATTACGATTCCAACCCCTAAATAAGGCAGCAGATCTACAAAACCAATCATTAAGCCAATAGCGAAAGCCGATTTTACACCCAAGAGCAGCAACCCGATCACGACAATGACCGCTGTAATGGAGATGAGGATTAGCTGAGCCCGGAGGTAGCCGAAGAGAGCTTTTCGCAGATCCCGCCAGATATCCGATACAGGCTTTAAGAATGGGGCTGGCAGCCAGCTTGTGAGTTTGGCATTATGTCTTTCCCAGCTAGTACTAATAAAAAAGGCAGCGAGAACGACCACGATAAGAATTGTACCCATACTGGGTAGAGCAGAGATCAGCTTTAAGATCACGTTAAAAAATCCGGTCACCACTTGCGTAACTGCGTAACCAACTGTTTCCGTTGTTCTGCTGATATTGCTGTCAATGGTGGCGTGATAGTCAGGATTGTCGCGGTAGAACTGATTTATCTGGTTAATGATATTCTGTATGCTTGCATTCTGGCTCAAGGACAGCAGCAGCTCTCTCCATTGGTCCGTATGAAGATTAAAGGTCTGCAGCAGCACGATCAATTCTTTCACTAGCCTTGTAATCATCGCGGTCAGTACTAGCGCGGTTCCGCCTATGTAAAATAGCAGCGAGAGCGACACGGCCAGCCACGCTGGGAGCTTAAGACCTTTAAGAATCAACACTAGTGGATGCATGATATAAGCGAGCAACCAAGCGAGCAGGAGGGGGTATAACAGCGGAAGCAATAAATAGATTGCCAGCAGGAGGATAGAGGTAGCCAGAACGACCCACAGGCCGCGCAGCAGTCTTTTTAATGCTAATCGGTCCATACGAAGATCTACACCTCCTTCATTCCTGCGGATGCAGGGGAATAAAAGCTCGTCTTCATATATATTCATAGAACCTATTTAAAGACTAGGAAACGGGATAAATATTGGGCTGAACCGGATGCTATAAACTAAAATCTCAACTGTGAATCAAGGGTTTAGAAGTTTTTTTCTATCTCTGTGATAAAATCATTTGATGCGCTGCAAAGCTTCCACATTGTTCACATAACCGACAAAATCCAGTATGATGAATAAAGATTCGATTACGAAAGTCAGACAACATCCTCGCCGGATATGTCCTTGAACTGCACTCATTAGATTTTTCAATGCTTTAAATTGGAAATGTTTTCATGAAACCGAGAATGCTTTTTATACCTTGTTGGCAAAGGAGAGATATGCTATGACAGCTACCAAAGGCTTGGAAGGTATCGTTGCAACAACTTCATCCATTAGCTCTATTGTGGATGGGGTACTCACTTACCGTGGTTATGATATTGATGATCTCGCAGAAAATGCTACCTTCGAAGAAACCGCTTATTTATTGTGGTTTGGCAGTCTACCAACAACACCAGAGCTGGAAGCGCTCAAACGGGATTTCAGTGCTTTCGCACGGATTCCTGAGCCAGTCATCGAGCAAATGAAGCTCTATCCAAAAGACACCAACACCATGGCAGCATTGCGGACTGCTGTATCAAGCCTTGCTCTCTATGATGAAGCGGCTGACGATATGAGTAGAGAAGCTAACGAGATTAAAGCAGTAAAACTACAGGCACAGCTCCCGACGGTTGTGGCAGCCCTATCGCGTATTCGCAAAGGTCTGGAACCTGTGGCTCCTAAAGAAGGCGTCTCGATTGCCGAGAACTTCCTGTATATGCTATGGGGAAAAGAGCCTGACAGTGTATCTGTTAAAGCGCTTGACACCGCACTTGTGCTTCATGCGGACCATGAGCTGAATGCTTCAACTTTTGCAGGCCGGGTTACGGTTGCAACCTTGTCCGATATTTATTCCGGCGTAACCTCCGCTATCGGCGCACTTAAGGGTCCGCTTCACGGTGGGGCGAATGAAGCCGTTATGAAGATGCTTGAAGAGATCGGAAGTTTGGAAGCGGTTGAACCTTATATTCGTAAGAAGCTGGATAACCGTGAGAAGATCATGGGCTTCGGCCATAGAGTATACAAAAATGGTGATCCACGTGCTAAACATCTGATGAAAATGTCACTTGAACTTGGCACAATGAAGAATGATACTACGCTGTATGATATGTCCGTAAATATCGAGGAATTGATTACCGGACAAAAGGGACTTAAACCGAATGTTGATTTCTATTCGGCATCAGTTTATACACAGTTGGGTATTGAACGTGAGCTGTTCACTCCTATCTTTGCAATTAGCCGGACTTCAGGCTGGACTGCACATATTCTGGAGCAATATACAGATAACCGTATTATTCGGCCACGTGCAGAATACACAGGTATGATTGAACAGAAATACGTTCCAGTAGACGAAAGATAGAAGGGCAGCCTTGCAGGCTGCTCCTAAAGTTTAGTAGAATGAACCCTAGAATATATGCAATAATGCATATTCATACGTAGAGAGTTTTGTTCGAGGCTTGTCCATGAGAAATTAAATCCCACAAAACTTTAGGAGGAATACACTCAAATGTTGAAACTAGAAAAATTCGATCTGCCAACAGAAGGCGAACAAATCACAATTAAAGATGGTAAACTGCAGGTTCCTAATCATCCAATCATTCCTTTTATCGAGGGTGACGGCACAGGCCGTGATATTTGGAAGGCTTCCAAACGCGTACTTGATGCAGCAGTAACTAAAGCTTATGGTGGCACAAAACAAATCGCTTGGTACGAAGTTTTTGCTGGCGAAAAAGCCTTCAATACATATGGCGAATGGCTGCCAAATGATACTTTGGAGGCAATCCGTGAATACTTTGTAGCTATTAAAGGCCCACTTACGACTCCAATCGGAGGCGGTATTCGTTCATTGAACGTAGCTTTGCGTCAAGAGTTGGATTTGTACGTATGTCTGCGTCCAGTTCGTTATTTCGAAGGGGTTCCTTCTCCTGTTAAACGTCCTGAGCTGGTGGATATGGTTATTTTCCGTGAGAATACGGAGGATATTTATGCAGGGATTGAATATCAAGAAGGTTCTGCTGAAGTGAAGAAAGTCATCGAATTCCTGCAAAAAGAGATGGGAGTTAACAAAATCCGTTTCCCTGAAACTTCTGGTATTGGTATCAAACCAGTATCCTCCGAAGGTTCGAAACGTTTAGTGCGCGCTGCTATTGAATATGCGATCAAACACGGACGCAAGAGCGTAACGCTTGTGCACAAAGGAAACATCATGAAGTTCACTGAAGGTGCCTTCAAAAACTGGGGTTATGAAGTTGCTGAGCAAGAGTTCGGAGATAAGGTCTTCACTTGGAATCAATACGATGTGATTAAAGAACGTGAAGGTGAAGCTGCTGCCAATGCTGCTCAGAAGGATGCTGAAGCTGCGGGTAAAATTATCATCAAGGATGCCATTGCGGATATCGCATTGCAACAAGTTCTGACTCGTCCGACTGATTTTGATGTTATTGCTACCTTGAACCTGAACGGGGATTACCTGTCTGACGCGCTTGCTGCGCAAATCGGCGGTATCGGTATCGCTCCTGGAGCGAACATTAACTATATTTCTGGACATGCGATTTTTGAAGCCACTCATGGCACCGCACCTAAATATGCAGACAAAGATGTTGTGAACCCTGGTTCCGTGATTCTGTCCGGCGTAATGTTGCTGGAGCATCTGGGTTGGCAGGAAGCAGCAGATCTGATTTATAAAGGTATGGAAACAGCTATTAATAACAAGACCGTGACTTATGACTTTGCCCGCCTGATGGAAGGCGCAACTGAACTGAAATGCTCTGCATTTGCCGACGAGATTATTAATCACCTCTAAGGGCTGGCTCAACCAACTGAATATATTGAAGTTTAGCTAATACAAGCTATACCGACACCGTTCTAGGAGGAGAATCCTTGGCAATCAAACGTTATAAAATTACAGTTGTAGGTGCCGGTTTTACTGGTGCTACTACAGCTCTTATGCTTGCTCAAAAGGAGCTTGGTGACGTTGTGCTGCTTGATATCCCACAAATGGAGAACACAACCAAGGGAAAGGCACTAGATATGCTGGAAGCAGGTCCTGTACAGAAATTTGACAGTCAAATTACAGGAACCTCAAGCTATGAAGATGCTGCGGATTCAGATATTGTAATCATCACTGCAGGGATTGCCCGTAAACCTGGAATGAGTCGCGATGATCTCGTGAACACCAATGCAGGTATTGTGAAGTCGGTATGCGAGAACATAAAACGTGTAGCACCAGATTCCATCGTAATCATTCTGAGCAATCCAGTTGACGCTATGACCTATGCGGCATTTAATGCGCTGGGTTTTCCGAAGAGTCGCGTAATTGGACAATCCGGAGTGCTGGATACAGCCCGTTATAACACGTTTATTGCACAAGAGCTGAATGTATCTGTTGAAGATGTACGTGGTTTCGTATTAGGCGGACACGGCGATGATATGGTACCGCTCGTAAGGTATTCCAGTGTCGGTGGCATTCCAATTGATACATTGATATCTGCGGAGCGTATTGATGAGATTGTGCAACGTACACGTGTGGGTGGCGGAGAGATTGTTAACCTCTTAGGAAATGGTAGTGCTTATTATGCACCAGCGGCTTCTTTAGTTCAGATGGCGGAAGCTATCTTGAAGGACAAAAAACGGATCATTCCGGTTATCGCTTTGCTCGAAGGAGAATATGGCTACGATAACCTGTTCATGGGTGTTCCGGCGTTACTTGGTGCCAATGGTATCGAGAAGATTTTTGAACTGGAGCTTACAGCTGAGGAAAAAGCGGCTTTAGATAAGTCTGCTGAATCCGTGCGTAGCGTAACAGCTGTGCTAACTGTATAGATTGTGACAGAGGTATGAAGAAACCCCCATTTTGTTCACTTAAAATGGGGGTTTCCTTTTCTTCTCAAGCAATAATGGGTATAATTAAATGTAACTATTATCACAGTTAAAATGGAGGAGATATGTTATGGATTGGAACGTGTTGTTTTTCTTACATATGATCGGAACCTTGGCACTTGGCTTCTACCTTGTGCTACCCTTCATCCTAGGACGTGCAGAGAAACTGTCGTCTGGGGCTAAAGAAGGAACGTTAAGTGCAGTAACCGGATTTAATCGTTTTGCGCAGTATGGATTGGTGATCCAACTCCTTACAGGCGGTTACATGATGACCAAAGGCGATTATTCAGTAGCGTGGATGATTATTGTTGTTGTGTTACTGCTAGCGATGTTTGCGCTTGGCGGTATTATGAGCAAGCCTTTGCGTCTTGCGGCAGCTGGAATTCGTGAGAACCGCGACGTTAGCGCAGAGACTGGCAAATTGCGCACACTTAGTGCACTGCTTACGGTGTCATTGCTATTGATGGTATTCTTTATGGTGTTTAACGACATAGTTTAATTTACAGCGAATTATACCCGCCTCCTTAATGGAGAGCGGGTTTTTCGTATGTTCCGGTAATTTATCTTCATAAACGTTAATCCCTGATAGGATCCGTATAAGACTTCGGCCGGTAATTTAACGGAGAAACACCCGTCCATCGCTTGAATTGTCGGCTGAAGTGGCTCTGGGAAGCAAACCCGAGTTGTTCAGAAATCATCTGTATTTTTAAATCGGTATGAAGCAGTAAATGTTTTGACTTCTTTAATCTTAGGTTAGTTATGTACTGCCTAGGAGATATCTTATACACCTTTGTAAACAACTTATGGCACTGCACCCGACTTAAGCAAAGCTGCTCAGCAATCAAATTAACCGTGAGCTCCGGTAAATGAATATTGGCTGCAATATATTTTTCGATCTGATGAGCAGTTTCCACCTCGTACAAAGAGTTTGCTTGTCTCGCTGTGTTGGAATTCTCTGAATTCGAGAGCTGTACATCAATGAGTTCAGTCAAAATCATCAGGATGATCGCTTGCAGACGAAGCCTTTCTTTTACAAGGATCATTTCTTCAATTTCCTCGGGAAATCCAGTGGATGCCGTCGTGGCAAGAATATTATTCTTAATAAATTCATCCAAATGTTCCAACTGGTGATTTAATCCTGAACGCTGCATTTGCTGGTTATTCCATTTCTGTACAGCCAGAGACTGAAACCATTCACGAAACTTTAAATCGTCAATATCGAAATGAAAGGAGAGGTAGATATAGTTGCTCAGGCCAGAATTAACTACATAATGACGTAAGCCAGGCGGAATAATTAACCAATCTCCTTTACCAAAGGCAATGGAGCTTCCTTCTACATATTGATGGGAGTTGCCGTCGTAGCAATACAATAGTTCGAAGATTTTGTGATGATGATCAGGGTATGCCCACCCAGGTTCTGCTACACGATAATGAACACCGATCAGCTGCAGTGTACTTATAATGTTCGGAAAGCTGACTTTGTAAGCGATAGGAGTTCTCCTCCTTAGGATCAATAGGGATGTTCTTAATTATATCAAGGATACCTATACATATGACCGTTTTGCAGTGTGAGCCGTTGATCAATTCCAAGTTTTACGTTACAAAAGGTCAAAAAAAAGAATGAAATCATCATTTGAATCACTTTAGAGAAAAGGGATAATGGAGGAACCTAGGTAAGTACTTCGAGAAACGGAAGGAAGTGTAATGAAGTGAGAAAGCTGTGTAGGGATATACTAATCTTATCTTCTTTACTTATGGCTTCATTGACTCTTACTCACGGTATAACAGAGGCAGCCCTTATTAAAGATGGGGTAGAGGGGCAACCTCCAATCCGAATTGCAAACGCATACAAGCTCAATTTTACAAACCAAGTTAAAACAGGGTATCAATCCGTTAGGTATGATCCTAATCGCGGTGCGCAATTGTATGACTCATCATTAGGTTATGGTTTTGTCCAAGAGACCAACGCTTTACCCGCTAGAGAAGTGCATACCGATTCAATTACATCCGATGGAACAGGTTTTTTCATCACAGAATCTTATTTTTTTGCTGAACCTAAATCTGAAAAGGATAATTATAATAACTACGGCATGGCGTTTCGAATGGATGCTTCTCCTGGAACCTACAACGTATATGTAAAAACGACTTCTGACGCAGAGGATGGGATCGTGTCAGTATCAGGGATGCAGACCAGCCGCTTGTTGAAAAGTGGACATTGGGACGCGGCAAAGCTTGTACCCGTCAAGCATACGGCTGTAGCCAAAGGGAAAGAGTGGACTTATACGTATGTAAACGGCCGTGACCATATAGATATTGAGATTGAACCGAACAAAGTGAACACAGCTGTAGGGATTGAGGAGATCATACTGGAACCGATTTTGCCACAGCATAGAGCAGCTGGAGCTCTTCCGAATTTATTTATACTTGGAGATTCCACGGTCAAGTCCTACACCTTCGACGAAGCGCCAATGAGTGGTTGGGGCCAGATTATTGGCAGTATGTTTAATCAACATAAAGTGAGTGTAACTAACTATTCCATGGGAGGACGCTCGTTTAAAAATGCCTATACAGAAGGTCGACTTAACGACATTTTACTGAGTGGCAGCATTGGGGATTATGTGTTTATTCAATTCGGACACAATGATGAGAGTGCAGATGAGTTCAGACGTTACGGCAGAGGTTCGACTGAGGCAATGTATGAAAACTACCTTAAAGAAGTTTATCTCCCTGCGATCCATGCCCGGGGCATGATACCAGTACTGGTAACGCCAATGTCCAGAATTAAAGGGAATGCAAGTCCGGGATATATCTATGAGAATTCTTTTAAATCAAGAAAGTTTGTAGATATTCTTAAACGGGTTGCAGATGAATCTGGAGTTACACTTATTGACCTTAACTCGGAAAGTCTGAAATATTATAACGAGATCGGAGGAGAAGCGATAACAGCCCTCTTCATGTCAATTGAAGCCGGAGAAACGCCAGGCAAAACAAATGACGGAAGTTACGCTAACGGGCATCCTTCAAAGAAAATCGATGGGACTCATTTTAAAGAAGCGCTCGCCAAACAATTTTCGCGGATGATTGTTACGGAGCTTGTAGAGAAAGGTGCTACTGGCGATTCTACTGCTGCTTCCATTACTGCTTATCTTAAAGGGAACGTTAAGCATGCGGCACTAACAGGCAACTGGGATAAGGTTTTTCCGGAAATAACTAATGATACGACGACCGGGGAAGCTGCTTATTACCGCAATCAAATTGAAAAATTAATCCAGCTGGGAGTAATGGGCAAAGACCGTCAAGGGAATTTTAAGCCAGATACGGAGATGACAGTTGCTGAATTCACACGCAGTATTTCTAAGTTAATGAAAGTGGAAAGATCAGATCTTGCCTATTATCCGAAAGGTAAGCTGTCAGGTGAAACGATGGGTGCTATTCTCTACGATGTTTACCAAGTAAAGTTTGCTAATAAACCTAAGTACATGACTGATTATAACGGCACAGCAGTAGTGCCAGGAGATCCTGGTTATGATTTCAATCTGGATCCAGGAGCTAGAGGAGCGATGTACTATCCACTTGTATCCTGGCAGCAGCTGGTTGATACAGCGGACATTTCTCCCTTTTTAATTTCAAAAGTGAAAAGTGCTTATGAATTAGGGCTTATTAGATCTGAAGTGGGGATTGCTAGAGGTCAAATGGTCAATGGGACAGAACTAGAACCTAAAGCCATAGTGACCCGGGAGAAAGCAGCTAAGGCTCTTTATTTTATGTGGGTACTGGAACATGAAGTGAATGCAGAAAATCATGTTTCTTCTTTGAAATAGTTAGGGTGAACAATTCAAGGCACAGCAGCGGTGCTGTGCCTTTTTGTATGCAGTGAAGTCCTCTCCACTTACAGCAGTTTACATCCACGGTTGTTTATTTCTACTTGCATTGTGGTAAGTAAGATTCGTAAAGCGATTTAAGAAAATGACAAACCCAGCGTATAAACGTGCATTGTTGTGCCATCCTAAGATGATCAGTTAACTATCAATTTGCTTAACGAGAGGAGATAGGGAAGATGTCAGGCAATAATAAACAAGCTACAAAAACCTTACCCCCACAGGAGCAGCATCATCAGCCAGGGATTGAGAGTGAAATGACGCCGCTGCCCAAATACGAGCCGGCAAATTATAAAGCAGCAGGTAAACTGCAAGACAAGGCGGCGTTGATTACCGGTGGAGACAGCGGAATTGGGCGTGCAGTTGCTGTGCTTTTTGCTAAAGAAGGTGCTGATGTGGTCATTTCATATCTTAATGAACACTCAGATGCAGAGGAAACTAAACGTCAGGTCGAGCAGGAAGGCCGCAAATGTATCCTAATTCCAGGTGATATCGGTGACGAGAAATTCTGTAAGGATCTTATTAAACAGACGGTAGAGGGCTTAGGAAAGCTTGATATTCTCATCAATAACGCGGCGGAGCAACATCCGCAAGCTAAGATCGAGGATATTACTTCCGAGCAGCTAGAGCGTACTTTCCGTACGAATATATTTGCGATGTTCTATTTATCAAAAGCAGCTATGCCTCATTTAAAAGCGGGATCTACAATTATAAATACAACTTCAATTACCGCTTATCGCGGAAGCCCGCAGCTGCTGGACTATTCATCAACTAAAGGAGCTATCCTTAGTTTCACACGATCTTTGTCCACGAATCTGGCGGAGAAGGGCATACGGGTAAACGGTGTAGCACCAGGTCCAATCTGGACACCGCTAATTCCCTCTACCTTTGATGCGAAGCAGGTTAGCGAGTTCGGAGGCACGCAGCCTATGAAACGGCCTGGACAACCAGAGGAGCTGGCGCCAGCTTATGTATATCTAGCCTCTGACGATTCCAGTTATGTGACTGGACAGGTTATTCATGTAAATGGTGGCGAGGTAGTAAACGGTTAGATTAGTACAGCTAATGTGAATAAATGGGTGTATTTCAATAAAAAAATATGTTACTATAAACCACGTTAGTATTTCAAAATTGTATATTTATGTCACTAGGGGTGCCGATTGGCTGAGACGGAATGGATTTCCGGACCCTTTGAACCTGATCTGGTTAAGACCAGCGTAGGGAAGTGGAGAACGAATTTCTGTTGTCGGGCTATTTGTAGTGCCGTCTATATACAGATTCTGACTGCCTTCCTTACGGGGGCAGTTTTTTTGTTTTTTACTGACCTACAGGGAAGTGAGAGAGAGGAGATCGCGAGTGGTACAAGCTGAGATCCATCTAATATCAGACGGCAAGCAGCAGTTGAGACAATTTGTTGAACTGGCTGTCACGGTGCAGACATGGGTCGATTATATTCACTTAAGAGAGAAGCAATGTCCAGCACGCGAACTGCTCTCTGCGGCACAGGAGCTGTTGGCTGCCGGTATACCCGCTACCAAACTGATAATCAATGACCGGATCGATGTAGCATTGGCAGCTGGTGCCGCGGGTGTTCAGTTGGCTGGGCACAGTCTGAGCCCGGTTACAGCCCGGCGAATTGCACCTCAGCTTTGGCTGGGGAGATCGGTTCATTCTCCGGAAGAAGCGGCGAATGCTTCAGAGCAGGGAGCTGATTATTGCTTGTTTGGTCATGTATTTCCCTCGGATAGCAAGTTAGGGCTGCCCGCACGTGGGCTAGAGCTGCTTGCAGAAACGGTGAAGACCAGTTCTATTCCTGTAATTGCGATTGGCGGAATTAGCCCCGCTAATGCGGCGCAGATCGTCAGGAAAGGTGCGGCAGGAGTTGCTGTGATGTCCGGTATTTGCGGAGCGGATGATCCTTATGAGGCCGCCAAAGCTATTCATAAGGCGGTTCATTCATAGCCTGGAGGTAACAGCATGGGCGAAGGGGGTGATTCAGAATGAAGCTGTTGATTAACGGGAAATCCGCAGAGTGTTCTGGTGGTATTCAAACTATAGCTGATTTGATCAGTCTTCCTGAGTGGTCGGGTCGTCTGATGATCATTGAGCTGAATGGAGAAATTGTCAGTAAGGAGAATTATGAAAGTACTGCTCTGAGCGAGGATGATCGTTTGGAACTGGTGCACTTTGTTGGTGGGGGTTGAGATGGAGCGGTATAGAATTTTGAGAAATTTATAAGAACCAAAGGGAGGTAATTTCATGCATGACCCGTTACATATTGGCGGCATCGAATTAACCAGTAGATTATTTATCGGAACCGGAAAATATAGCCGGAATACGCTGATTCCCGAAGTGATTGCTAGCTCTGGTTCTCAGGTAATTACTGTAGCGCTTCGCCGAGTGGACCCGCAAGGTGGAGCAGAAAATATCATGAACCACATTCCCGGCCATATGACTCTTCTGCCTAATACCTCAGGAGCGCGCACAGCGGAAGAGGCAGTCCGTATTGCGAGATTAGCAAGAGCTGCGGGACTGGGGAACTGGGTCAAGATCGAAGTGATCAATGATCAGAAATACCTGCTTCCAGATAATCTGGAGACCATACGAGCTACAGAGATTTTAGCAGCGGAGGGTTTTGTAGTATTGCCTTATATGAGTCCGGACCTTTCGGCTGCTTTACGTCTGAGAGATGCCGGTGCTGCTGCTGTGATGCCGCTTGGTGCGCCGATCGGGACGAATCGCGGCCTGCGCACCAAGGAGCTTGTGCGTATTCTTATTGAAGAAGTGAATTTGCCGATTATTGTAGATGCCGGGATTGGCAAACCGTCGGAAGCGGCGGAAGCAATGGAGATGGGGGCCGCTGCTGTTCTGCTTAATACGGCTATCGCAACGGCACATAATCCGCTCGTCATGGCGGAAGCGTTCCGTGAGGCGATATCCGCTGGCCGTAAAGCTTATTTGGCAGGACTGGGTCCTGTAGAAGAAGTTGCTTTTGCTTCGTCACCGTTGACTGGATTTCTGAACTGAATTTGATAGGTTCACCAAAGGAGGGAGGATTAGCATGAGCTTTTTTGACACACTGGCCCGCTTGGAGCAGTATCCTTATGAGCAGCTGTGGAAGGAGTTCCGGGAGGATGACGTTAAGCGGGCGCTTGGAAAAGACAAGCTGAACGAAAATGATTTGCTGGCATTGCTCTCTCCGGCAGCAACGCCGCTGCTAGAGGAGATGGCGTTGGCTGCTCAGCGACTGACCCGTGCACATTTTGGTTATTCGATGCAGCTGTTCACACCGATGTATCTTGCGGATTTTTGTGTGAATCATTGTACCTACTGCAGCTTCAGCTCCATTTATGATTTTCCGCGCAAAAAGCTGTCCTTGGAGGAGGTTCGCAGGGAGGCTGAGAAGATTGCAGCTACAGGTCTGCGGCATATCCTCATTTTGACTGGTGAATCGCGCCGGGAGAATCCTGTCTCATATATTAAGGATTGTGTAGATGTACTCAGGGAATTTTTTTCCTCAGTCAGTATTGAGATAAATCCTCTATCAACTGCAGAATATAAAGAGCTTCTTCAAGCAGGGGTGGATGGACTAACACTATACCAAGAGGTGTACCACCAGGAGACTTACAAAAAGCTGCATGTTAAAGGGCCTAAAAGAAACTACCGGAATCGCCTGGATGCACCTGAACGCGGCTGTCAGGCAGGTTTTCGTTCTGTGAATATTGGTACGTTGCTCGGGATGTACGATTGGCGGCAAGAGGCATTCCAAAGTGCCATGCATGCCCGCTATCTACAGGATCGGTATCCAGATTGCGAGATCAGCCTGTCACCCCCACGGTTTCGGCCTTATTTAGGGGAATTTAACCCAGAGTGCGATGTTACCGATCGATCACTAGTGCAGATTATTTTGGCATACCGGTTATTTTTACCCCGTTCGGGCATTACTTTATCTACAAGAGAGCCTGCCTCTCTACGCGATCATTTAATTCATCTAGGAATAACTAAGATGTCAGCCGGGGTCACAACTGAGGTGGGCGGTCACACTAATGCAGGGGGAACTCCGCAATTCGAAATATCCGATAGCCGCAGTGTGCAGGAGATTACGGAAATGCTATATACGAAGGGTTTGCAGCCGATTTTTAAAGACTGGGATATCCTGACTGAATCAGTAACGTAACGCTTGTATTTTTATTATTAATCACTAAAGGGACCCCTGCGAGATTCATGCGGAGGTCCTTTTTTCTATTGTGTAGATGGTGTTTAGTTTCCAGCAGAGAGCTCATCGAGAGACATTTCGAAGCTCGGTGCCATATGAGTCAGAAAATAATCCACTTCCTGCAGGCCAAGCCCACGAAGTTTTGCTGCTGTCTGCTCCTTCGCGGCGGCAAATTCTCGGTTGCCTGCAGCAACCTCCCATACGCATTTCAAATAAGCATCCAGCCGATCAGCGGCTTTCACATAGCTGTGCAGCAGAATGTCCTCCGAATCGGGAGGGCTGTCTTCCGGTCGTATGAGCTGAGTGTAGATGCTTTTTAGCTCTGATGGAATCATTCCAGTTAAGCGATCAGCCGCAACTTTTTCCATTTCGCGGAAGCTGGTGAGCAAGCGAGGATTGTTGTATTTTACCGGCGTGGCAATGTCGCCTGTGAATACTTCGCTGGCATCATGGAAAAGAGCTATGGTTGCTGCTCGTTCCGCGTTTAATGAACGCCCGAAATGTACATTACCAATGGAACAGAGCATATGTGTGAGCAATGCAACATGAAAAGAATGCTCAGCGACGTTCTCCGGTGCGGTGCTGCGCATCAAGCTCCAGCGCTGAATATACTGAAGACGATATAGATAGGCAGAAAAATGGTAGCTCAATTTTAAAGTAACCCCTTTCATGCGGTGCTAGGTATGATATTATTATACTAATTGTATCAAACTTTAGATAACCTGGAACTGCCGAGAGGAGCTTGAATGAAGATGCAGCATTTTGAAGACAGTATTTATAACCTTATCGTAGAAACTTCCACGAATTTGCCGGGAGATGTACGCCGGGCAGTTGCAAAAGGTCGCGCGCTGGAAGACAGGGCTACCCGGTCCGGTCTTGCTTTAACCACGATTGCACAAAATATCGGAATGGCTGAGCAGCAAGTGTCTCCGATCTGTCAGGATACGGGAATGCCTACATTTATCATTCACACCCCTGTGGGAATCAATCAGATTGAGATGAAAAAAGATATTCATAATGCCATTGTACGAGCGACCAAGAATGGTAAACTTCGTCCCAATTCTGTAGATTCATTAACAGGTGAGAATAGCGGAGATAACTTGGGTGCAGGCACACCAGTCATTCATTTCGAACAATGGGAAGAGGATAAAATAGACGTTAGACTTATTCTGAAGGGTGGAGGCTGCGAGAATAAAAATATTCAATACAGTCTCCCGGCAGAATTAGAAGGACTCGGCAAAGCGGGTCGGGATCTGGACGGAATCCGTAAATGTATTTTACACGCGGTATATCAGGCGCAGGGACAAGGCTGTAGTGCCGGTTTTATTGGCGTGGGTATCGGCGGTGACCGTACGACTGGCTACGAGCTGGCTAAGAAGCAGTTGTTCCGCAAAGTGGAGGATGTTAATCCGATAGAAGACCTTAGCAAGCTGGAAGACTATATTATGGAGAATGCTAACAAGCTTGGAATTGGCACGATGGGTTTTGGTGGTGAGGTATCGCTGCTGGGCTGTAAGATTGGCGTTATGAATCGTCTGCCAGCTAGCTTTTTCGTATCCGTTGCTTATAACTGTTGGGCCTTCCGCCGCCAAGGGGTGCTGGTTGATCCATCAACTGGCAATATAGAGGATTGGTTATATGAGAGCGGCACAGGGATATCTGTAGATGATGAAGGAGCACATGAATCTGAAGCGGTAATTGCTGAGGGAGCTAACAGCCCAGCGTCTGAGTCGCGGGAAGTACGTCTTACAACGCCGGTAAGTGAAGAGGATATCCGTAGTCTGCGTGTTGGAGACGTGGTTATTTTATCCGGTGAAATGCATACAGGCCGTGATGCTCTGCACAAATATTTAATGGATCATGAGTCTCCGGTAGATCTGGAAGGGGCTGTGATTTATCATTGCGGTCCTGTGATGATGAAAGATGAGGAAGGCTGGCATGTAAAAGCTGCGGGCCCAACTACGAGCATTCGTGAAGAGCCTTATCAAGGCGATATCATCAAAAAATTTGGAATCCGTGCAGTCATCGGAAAAGGTGGTATGGGTCCAAAAACGTTAAAAGCCTTACAGGAGCACGGCGGGGTATACCTCAATGCGATTGGTGGAGCCGCCCAGTATTATGCAGAGTGCATCAAGAAGGTCAACGCTGTTGATTTTATGGAATTTGGTATTCCTGAGGCGATGTGGCATCTCGATGTGGAGGGTTTTGCAGCGATTGTGACGATGGATGCTCACGGCAACAGTCTGCATGCGGATGTGGAAAAAGATTCTGCAGCTAAATTGACTCAATTCAAGGAGCCAGTGTTTAAATAAATGGGGTTACAACCGGTGGATAAGTCATGAGGAGGGCAGATTATTCTCTGAATGGCTTTTCCATGGGTTTTAATCAAATTATAAGGATTTATATGTCCAGACTATAAATTATCCTTAAGGAACGCCGAAGGCGTTTTTGCCTGTCTAAAGGAGGACAACGAATGGCACCACATTATATTAGAAATGGGTTTCTTAACGTTACGCCGTATTTTATTGCGGAAGATGCAGACCAATTGATAGATTTTGTTGTGCACTGCTTTGATGCCAAAATTATTGATATGCTGCGAAACGATGAGGGTAGGATTAGGCATGCCGAGGTCAGAATCGGTGATTCCATCATTGAGGTTTCCGAAGCGAATGAAAAGTATTCACCGGTACAGCTTGCCATTCATCTTTATGTAAGAAATGTTGATGAGACCTACCGCAAGTGCCTGAATGCCGGGGCCTCTATTATTGAAGAACCACTGGATAAGTCCTATGGAGAAAGAGGAGCAGGGGTTAGAGACCGTCAGGGTAATCAGTGGTTTCTTGCTACCCGTACAGAATAAACTCATGTGTTTTTACAAAAGTAATACAAAGTAACAGTCCAGAGTTAATCAACTCGGGCTGTTATTTTTATATAATTTACTCTGGGGGGCTTATGTCACGGTCATAGTCGTACTGGTATTTTGGAGAAAATGAAGTTAGGATAAAAGATACAATGATAAAGGGAGAGGCAAATCTCAGATGAAACCGTTTCGCGCTCGTCTTACGTTTATACTTATGGCCTTAATCGGTATTTCCATGATTGGTACTGGATTTACGATGGCTCATCTGTTTAAGAGCTCCCATATAACTGCTCTGGAAGAGAATATGTCCCGGGAAATAAGCTTGCTCTCAGGCACACTGGAATTTGTAGATATGAATTCTTCAAATGCGATCCCGTATTACACTGAACAGGCGGAGCATATTTCTAAACTTTTAGATTCTCGGATAACGTTTATTACAAAGTCGGGTAAAGTAATTGGCGATTCTGAGAAAAACCCCTTGGAAATGGACAACCACTCCAATCGTGAAGAAGAGATAGGGGCTGCGAAAGAGGGAACTGGACGGGCAATCCGTTACAGCGAAACTCTAAAGCATGAGATGTTATATGTGGCTGGAAAGGTAACTTCAGATCAGGGGTTTGACGGCTATATTCGGGTCTCAATGGGACTTGATGCTGTTACTCAAGGTCTTAAGCATGCTTGGATGATCATGGCTGCAGGTCTTATTATCTTGTTCTTGTCAGCAACTATTGTGAGCTATAAAGTAGCTACAAGCATGACTTCCCCGTTGGAGCAAATCACAAGAGTCGCCCGGCGGATTACCGATCTGGATTATGATGCCAGAGTTCATTTGAAGCGTAAAGATGAAGTTGGACAGCTGGCTACCGCGATTAATGCGATGGCAGACAGTCTTCAAGACCAGCTCAAGACGATTCGTGATAATGAGGATCTGCTGCAAAGCGTGCTGGATAATATGACTGGCGGCATCATAATGATCAATGCGGAAGAAGAGATTGCGCTGCTCAATCGGGCTTCAGAGCGAATGCTTGATGTCAGCAACAGTGAAATGGCGGGTCATTCGTACAAAGAGTTAAAACGGCATTATGAGCTAACCCGTCTGCTTGAAGAAGGGGTATTAAGCCGGGAGCCGATTCATGAAGAGCGAAGTATTTATAACCCAAGAGAGCGAATTGTACGGATGGACGCGGTTCCGATGATCCAGGATGGTACGTACAGAGGTATGCTTTTCCTATTGCAAGAGGTTACGGAAATTCGCCGTTTGGAGCGGATGCGCAGTGAATTTGTCGCTAACGTATCGCATGAACTAAAGACTCCGGTTGCAGCGGTCAAAGGGTTTGCCGAGACCTTACTGGGAGGCGGAGTTAAAGATGAGAAGACGGCGAGATCCTTCCTGCAAATTATATATGATGAGAATGAGCGTTTAAATCGCTTGATTGGAGATATTCTGGAATTATCTAAAATCGAATCTAAACGGGTGCAGCTCGATTGCTCACCGGTTCATATCATTGAATTCTTTGATTCCGTGCTGGGAACCATCAGTAAAGTCGCTGAGAAGAAAAACATTAGTCTTAATGTAGAGGTTCCTGAGGAGCTGTTCATTGAGGCGGATGAGGATAAGCTGCGTCAAATCTTTATGAATCTTTTCTCTAATGCGATTAATTACACACATGAAGGCGGAAACGTAAAGGTCTACGTTAAGAGTCTACTGAAACCAGACGGCTCCGAAAATGTTCAATTTACTGTTAGCGATACGGGTATGGGGATTCCTAAAAAAGATCTGCCGCGTATTTTTGAACGTTTTTACCGTGTGGATAAGGCAAGATCCAGAAGCTCCGGTGGAACGGGATTGGGGCTGTCTATTGTGAAGCATTTGGTAGATATGCACCATGGAGTGATTTCAGTTGAAAGTGATCTGGGAATCGGCAGTTCCTTTGTGATTGAATTGCCTTTGCTGCAGGAAGAAAAGACCGATTAGATTTTTGTAAATTCACTTTTTCAATTTTACACTAAGTTAACATTACGGTGATATGATGGTTTTGTTGCTGTTTTGTAAAAATCAAACTATATGGAAGACGGGGGAACCTATGGCTCAACGATTGCTTGTCATTGAAGACGAACCGACACTAGCCCGGCTGCTGTCCTATAACTTAACGCAGGAAGGTTACGAGGTGACGGTAGAGGATCATGGAACGGCAGGATATGATCGTGCGACGAGGGAACCTTTTGACTTGATCGTATTGGATCTGATGCTGCCAGGAATGAATGGCATTGACATCCTTGATAAATTGCGTGGACAAGGTATCCGCACACCTATTATCGTATTGACTGCTAAAAATGCTGAAGAAGATGTGGTTAGAGGGCTGAAATCCGGTGCTGATGATTATATAACCAAACCTTTTGGAGTATCCGAATTGCTTGCAAGAGTGAGCGCTGTATTACGGCGGATTTCCGGCCTTGCTGAGGAGGCTCCACAAGAGACACCTATATCTGCTTCAACGATCATTCTGGGACAACTAGAAATCTATCCTGAGCGGTATGAAGTTTCCTTAGGAGGACATAGCATCAACCTTCGACCTAAAGAGTTCGAGGTATTGTTATATTTGGCCCGTAAACCCGGGGTAGTGCTGACAAGAGATGATCTTATGAACGCTGTTTGGGGCTTTGATTATATTGGTGGACAGCGTACAGTTGATGTGCATGTAAGTTCACTCCGTAAAAAGCTTGAGCTAGATCCAGAATCCGTTCATATCGATTCCATTCGAGGTGTAGGTTATAAATTAGTTGTTAACAAAAAGAGAGCTCCGGTCATTTAGCATGACTGGAGTTTTCTTCTTTATCCCGTTCATAAACAAGATTCAGGTGAGATTACACGCCGAATTGTAGGGAATACTATCACGTGGACTAATTCATCTTCACCAATTTTACATTGCGTTAACATTTCTCTCCAACTGTATTTACATTAAAAGCTTATTATGGAGAACGAAGATGATGAGAAGGAGACGTAAATACTAATGAAATCCATCATTGACATAGAGAAACTTGATCTCTACTATGAGTCATTTCACGCACTGAAGAATGTGAATCTGCAAATTCCGGAGAAACAGGTTACTGCTTTTATCGGACCTTCCGGTTGCGGAAAATCCACTCTGTTGCGCACGCTGAATCGTATGAATGATATGATTCCTGGTACACGTATTGAAGGAACTGTAAACATCGGTGGCAAAAATATTTATAGTGACGAGGTAGAGGTAGAAAGCCTGCGTAAACAGGTCGGCATGGTATTCCAACAGCCAAATCCTTTTCCAAAGTCGATTTACGACAATGTAGCTTACGGTCCTCGCCTGCATGGCATTCGTTCAAAGAGCGAACTGGATGAGATTGTAGAGCAAAGTCTGCGTCATTCCGCGCTGTGGGAGGAAGTTAAAGATTTTCTGAAAAAATCTGCCCTTAGCTTGTCCGGCGGACAGCAGCAACGGCTGTGTATTGCCCGAGCTTTGGCAGTTCAGCCGGATATCCTGCTCATGGATGAAGCAACGTCTGCACTGGATCCTGTGTCTACGCTCAAGATAGAGGAGCTTGTACAGGAATTAAGAAGTAAGTATACAATCGTTATGGTTACTCATAACATGCATCAGGCGGCACGTGTATCTGGTCGAACCGTGTTTTTCTTGAATGGTGTAATTGTAGAGGCGGCGGATACAGAGGTGTTGTTCTCGACTCCTAAGGATTCCCGCACCGAAGATTATATTTCTGGACGTTTCGGCTGATACGGGCTACAAGGGCGCTCGTCCTTGGAAATGGCAAGCTGACCATACATTAATGAGGAGGATCGCTCTTACTATGATTCGCAGAAAAGAATTTGATAAAGATTTGGAAGAGCTGCGCAGTCTGCTGCAGCAGATGGGTGAACATGTAATAGATGCTCTTGGTGGAGCAATTGTTGCTTTACAGAATCTTGATACTGTACGCGCTCAGGAAATCATTAAAGCAGATTTGCAGCTGAATGCCATGGAAGATAAAATCATGGAAATTGGCTCACGGCTAATTATTACGCAGCAGCCTGTAGCAAAAGATTTGCGCCGCATTATCGTTGCTTTCAAAATATCTAGCGATTTGGAACGTATGGGTGACTTGGCTATTGATGTTGCGAAAGCAACTATGCGCATCCATGGACAGCAGCTGATCAAGCCGCTTGTAGACATTCCGCGTATGGCGGAAATTGTGACGACCATGATTGATGAGGCTATCCAGTCTTATCTGGATGAGAACACTGATCTGGCTTATAGAATGGCACAAGATGATGATCAGGTCGATCAATTATATGGTTCGATGATCAATGAGCTATATAGTTATATGGTGGCAAAACCGGATTCTGTGTCCCAAGCTATGTTATTAACGCTGGTAGGCCGTTATATTGAACGGATTGCCGATCATGCGACTAACATTGGTGAGAGTGTTGTTTATCTGGTCACAGGCAGCCGTCCGGACTTGAATCAGTAATTTGTACTTACACATCTTTTGTTATATCTTTAGTTAAACTAAGTAGCCGCCCTTTTAAAAGGGCGGCTACTTGTTGTATATCCTTAACATATCAGCTTATCCCACTGTTTAGGTTGGTAAAGCCGTTTCTACTTGTAGAGGGCATATGGTAAGATGTAAGGAGTAAGCATGAAAAGGCGAGGTGCACTATGGACAAGTTGATACTTATAGATGGAAACAATATTATTTACCGTGCTTTTTTTGCGATGCCCCCGCTGACGAATACAGCAGGGCAACAGACAAATGCGGTGTACGGATTTACAACGATGCTGCTTCGATTAATTGAAGAACATAAACCGACACATATGATTGTCGCTTTCGATGCAGGGAAAGTTACTTTTCGGCATGAAGGTTATCAGGATTATAAGGGCGGCCGGCAAAAAACACCGCCCGAGCTCTCCGAGCAGTTCCCATTGCTGAAGGAATTGCTGACTAATTTAGGTGTACCGCAGTTTGAAATTGGCAATTATGAGGCTGATGATATTATTGGCACCATTTCGCGCCAGGCGGATGAAGCGGGACGGCAGGTTATGATCGTGTCGGGAGACAAGGATATGTTGCAGCTGGCCTCTGAGCATACGACCGTTGCTTTAATCCGCAAAGGGGTCACTGAAGTTGAGCTTTATGGGCCGGAACAAATCCGGGAGAAATATGACCTAACCCCAGAGCAGATCATTGATCTTAAAGGGCTGATGGGCGATGCGAGTGACAACATCCCGGGAGTACCCGGCGTAGGTGAGAAGACAGCTTTGAAGCTGCTGCATCAATTTGGATCGGTGGAAGGTGTCTTAGCTGGAACCGGTGAGCTAAAGGGTAAAATGAAAGAAAAACTGGAAACCCATGCGGAAGATGCGGTAATGAGTAAAAAATTAGCGACCATCTATCGCGAAGTGCCGCTTGAGCATTCGTGGGAAGACATGGTCTTTAATGGAATTTCAGCGGATACAGCCGGCCCAGCGCTTGCCAAGCTGGAATTTAAATCACTGTTGGAACGTTTGTCTCTTAGTGCTTATGCTCCTGTTGCCGAGGGAGAGGAAAGTGCTGCTGAAGTAGAAGCAGCTGCACTTGATATTACGATCGTAAGTGAAGAAGAACTTAAGGGGCTAAGTGAAGCCCTGGCTGGCATTTCGGCGCTGCATGTGGAATCGAATGGAGATAATCCGCATCGTGCCGAGGTAATCGGAATAGGATTGTCCTCTCTGGAGCGGCATTACTATGTGCCGTTTGAATTACTGCATAAGCCAGCTGCTGCGAAGCTGCGTGATTGGCTAGGAGATGAAAAGGCTCCGAAAAGTGGATATGATCTTCACCGCGCTGATTTGGCTCTACACTGGCAGGGAATTGCTTTTGCAGGTGCAGCCCATGATGTGCAGCTGGCGGCTTATTTGCTTGATCCTACGGAGGCTAATCAGAATCTAAACGATCTCACTGCTAAATACGGCTTGCCGCGGCTCTCTCCTGATGAAGAGGTATTTGGTAAAGGTGCCAAATACAAAATCCCTGAGCTTGAAGTCTTAGGAAATCACGTTGCACGAAAGAGTGCAACGGTTCTTGGAATCGCACAGAAGCAACAGCAGGAGCTGGTGGAGACCGCGATGACAGGGCTATTCGAGGATCTGGAAATGCCTTTGTCACGAATTTTGGCGGATATGGAGAAACAGGGGATTGCAGTCAATGCTGGTGATCTTAAAGAGCTTGGAAAAGAATTCGAGGCGCAAATTTCCAAATTGGTCAGTGAAATATACGAGATTTGTGGCACTGAGTTTAATTTGAACTCACCAAAGCAGCTGGGTGAAATCTTGTTTGTAAAGCTAGGTCTGCCTGTCGTCAAGAAGACGAAGACGGGTTATTCCACGGATGCCGAAGTGCTTGAGAAACTTGCGCCATACCACGATGTGGTGCGTTTGATTTTGCAATATCGCACAATTGCGAAGCTTCAATCTACCTACGTAGAGGGGCTGCTTAAAGAAATTTCCCCGAACACAGGGAAGGTGCATACATTCTACCGGCAGACGATTGCCGCTACAGGACGGCTTAGCAGCCAATTCCCGAACTTGCAGAATATCCCGATTCGTCTAGAGGAAGGACGCAAAATCCGCAAGGTATTCGTTCCGTCCGAACCGGGCTGGTCCATCCTGGCAGCCGACTATTCGCAGATCGAACTGCGTGTGCTTGCGCATATTTCAGGTGATGAGCGAATGAAGGAAGCTTTTCTGCATGATATGGATATTCACACGAAGACAGCGATGGATGTGTTCGGTGTGACCGCGGAACAGGTGGACAGCAATATGCGCCGTGCCGCAAAAGCCGTAAACTTCGGGATCGTCTACGGGATCAGTGATTACGGCCTCTCGCAGAATTTGAATATTCCGCGTAAGGAAGCCGCTCAATTTATTGAGCAGTATTTCGAGGTATATCAGGGTGTGCGCCGCTATATGGACGATATCGTAGTAGAGGCGCGGAAGTATGGTTATGTGACCACGTTGCTCGAACGTCGCCGTTATCTGCCGGAGATTAATGCGAAGAACTTTAATCTGCGCTCTTTTGCGGAGCGGACAGCAATGAATACACCTATACAGGGAACAGCAGCGGATATTATCAAGCTGGCGATGGTGCATATGGACAAGGCATTATTTGATCGTGGGCTTAAGAGCCGTATGCTGCTTCAAGTACACGATGAGCTTGTATTCGAGGTGCCAGAGGATGAAATGGAGCTTATGAAGACGCTTTTGCCGGAAGTAATGGGTGGAGCACTGAAGTTATCTGTGCCACTTAAGGCAGAGGTCAGCTTTGGAAGTAACTGGTACGAGGCGAAATAGACTCCCTTTAAGGTGTGCATATCAGCTATAATGTAGTTGAGGTGAAGACATCATGCCGGAATTACCGGAAGTAGAGACAGTCAAGAGAACACTTAATGAGTTAGTTAATGGAAAGCAGATAGAGAATGTAACCGTCCGGTTGGCGCGGATTATTCAGCGTCCGGATGATATTCAGGCTTTTGCCCACCTGCTGGCAGGTCATAGCATTGTTAAAGTTGAACGAAGAGGAAAGTTTTTGCGTATTGTGCTGGATGGTCTGGTGCTTGTGTCACATTTGCGGATGGAAGGCCGTTACGGACTTTTTTCAAATGATGACCCACTGGACAAGCATACACATGTGATTTTTCATTTTACGGATGGAACTGAGCTGCGTTACACGGATGTTCGCCAGTTCGGTACGATGCATCTTTTTCAGATGGGAGAAGATCTTCAGCTGCCGCCTTTAAACAAGCTGGGGCAGGAGCCGCTGGAGCCTTCTTTTACACCGGAGAGGTTTAAGCAGATCGTGTCAGGTAAAAGCACCAAAATTAAATCGCTGCTGCTTAATCAGGAATATATCGTCGGCATCGGCAATATTTATGTAGATGAGTCGTTGCACCGTGCGGGCATCCATCCTGAAGACAGCGCCAAATCGCTCACGGACAATCAATTGGACAAGCTGCATCATGCCATTGTAAGCACGCTGGCCGAAGCGGTTAACGCCGGAGGTTCATCTGTTAAGTCATATGTTAATGGCCAAGGTGAGAGCGGTACGTATCAGCAGCAGCTATTGATTTACGGTCGTAATGATCAGCCGTGTAGTAACTGTGGAACGATGATTGAGAAGACGGTTGTAGGCGGTCGTGGCACGCATTATTGTCCAAATTGCCAGCGCCCGACTGTTAACTGAATTTGTTGAAATAATAAGGTTGGCACCCACTACTTGTCCCGCCCATATACTGTGTGAAGAATGCTTAATAGAGAACGGAAGCTGAAACGATAAACTTTTCAGTTTGCCGGTTCTTCACAGGAGGGATTGCGGGTGCTCAGCCCATTATTTTCACTGCTATTGCTAGCGTTTGCCTTGAGTTTGGACGGTTTTGGTGTAGGAATTACATATGGGCTGCGTAAAATGAAAATACCACTGCTCTCCGTTCTGATTATCTCGCTCTGTTCGGGGGTAGTTATCTGTGTATCTATGCAGGTTGGGGTTTTGCTTGCCAAGGTAGTGTCTCCGAATGCAGCTTCTATGGTTGGTGCGGTTATACTTGTGCTAATGGGGTGCTGGTCACTTGTTCAGATGCTGATGCAAAAAGAGAAAGATGCAGATGGCGGACGTAAAGCTGAAACGGTAGATGAGGGCTCATTTTCCGAGCAGGCTTGGGCAGAGGTAGCTGCTGATTCTGAAGCGGGTACAGAACCTGTTATGAATGATGAACCGTTGAAATCAGCTGTTTTTTCGCTTGAGCTACGCCGTTTGGGGATTGTAGTGCAGATCTTGCGTACCCCGTCTTCTGCGGATATGGATGCCTCAGGAAGCATCTCTTCGATGGAGGCGATGATACTTGGGATTGCGCTCTCTCTGGATGCTTTTGGGGCTGGACTTGGCGCAGCGCTGCTTGGCTTCAATCCGATATGGACATCACTTACAATAGCTTTATTTAGTGGTACATTTCTATTACTGGGTATGAAGACTGGACTTAGATTTGCCGGGAACTACTGGATGAAGCATGCTGCCGCATTACCAGCGTTATTATTAATTGCAATGGGAATACTGAAGCTATTATGAGGTGAGTACATGATTATAGGCTTAACCGGAGGAATCGCATCCGGAAAAAGCACAGTGTCTGCACTGCTTGTGAACAAGGGAGCGAGGCTGGTTGATGCCGATGTGATCGCCAGAGAAGTTATGCTTCCCGGGCATGAAGTGTTGGCTGCTGCTGCTAAGCAATTTGGAAAAGAGATCCTTTTTTCGGATGGAACACTGAATAGGGCCAAATTAGGTGAAATCGTCTTTCAAGATCCGGTGGCCCTGCAAACCTTGAACAATTTGACGCATCCTGCCATCCGGCAGGAAATCAAAAATCGTATGTACAGCATGGAGCAGGAAGAGCCGAAGCGGCTTATTATTGTGGATATTCCGCTTCTTTTTGAATCAGGGCTTGAGACCCTGTTCCATGAGATTGTAGTAGTCTACGTTCCCCGTGAAGTGCAAATTACTCGATTAATGGAACGTAACAGGCTCTCTTTAGAAGAAGCAGAAGCGCGATTGAATGCACAGATGGATATTGAACAGAAACGTAATAAAGCGGACTACATCATCGACAACAGTGGCGATCTTGCGTACACTGAGCAACAGGTTGCTGTTTTTTGGGACAGGCTGGGTTTATCATGAAATGGTTACGTAAAAAAAGAGTACTGCTTCTGCTATTTGTTGGTTTTACGGCAATATTGTTTCTGAGTACAAACTGGATGTCGTGGTTTTATCCCATCCATTTTAAAGACGAGATTCGCAAGCACAGCATCACTTATGAGATAGACCCGTTTCTTGTAACCGCGATTATTCGTGTAGAAACGAACTTTAAAACTGGACGAGAATCCAAAAAAGGCGCACTAGGGCTGATGCAGCTTATGCCGGATACCGCGAAGTGGGCGCTGGAAAAGGCCAAGCTTCCAAACGTATCTATGGAAGAACTCAAGCATGAGCCTTCGGCTAATATTGAACTGGGTACATGGTATCTTTCAACTTTATCCCGTCAGTTCGAAGGTAAACGTACAGCAATTATCGCAGCCTATAATGCTGGACCCGGAAAAGTTCAACGCTGGTTGGACGAAGGGATCTGGGATGGGACAGATGCAACCATTAAAGATATTCCCATTGGTGAAACCAGGCATTATGTACAGCGCGTTAATTATTACTATGATCAGTACACGGACATTTACAAAGAATTTTAATTTCTGCCGTGTTATGTATAAAAAGAAGTATTAAACGACCTGTAGGTCGTTTAATACTTCTTCAAAAAGCTTATGTTGGTCAGGTTATTTGTATTGACCTGCCAGTTGTTGTTCTGCCAGGGTTACAAGACGTTTAGTGATGTAACCACCGATCGAACCATTTTCATAAGAAGTTTTATTGCCTTGGTAACCATCTGGGGAAAGCGTGATTCCTAGTTCTTGGGCAACTTCGTATTTAAGTTGTTCCAAGGCACCGCGGGAATTTGGAGCTACAAGGTTATTGGAGTTGTTGCTTTGGCTCATTGCTGTTCACCTCCTCTGTTGGTAACTGTATTATGTGCCGGACTTGCCATTATCATTACAAGAAAAAAACGGTGATTTCTGGAAATAATAAAAAAGCCGTTCAAAAGCCGGATTTATAACGTTCCGGGACCAAACCATTATGTATTAGGAAGTGATGAAGCTTATGAAATGCCCTTACTGTGATCACACAAATACTAAAGTGCTGGACTCGCGACCAGCGAATGAAAATAAGTCAATCCGTCGTAGGCGTGAATGTGAGCGTTGCAGCAAACGTTTCACTACTTTTGAAATGATTGAAGAGACGCCACTGATTGTAATTAAAAAAGACGGCAGCCGTGAGGAATTCAGTCGTGATAAAATACTCCGCGGTCTCATCCGTGCTTGTGAGAAACGGCCGGTTTCTGTGGAACGTCTAGAAAAGATCGTGTCCGAGGTTGAGAAATCTTTGCGCGGCATCGCCGTTGCGGAAGTGGAAAGCCAACAGATTGGTGAATTCGTGATGGAGCAGCTCTACCCAGTAGATGAAGTCGCTTACGTTCGTTTTGCGTCCGTATATCGCCAGTTCAAGGATATTAATATGTTCATGAAGGAACTCAAGGGGCTGCTGTCCAAGAGTACGGGAGAATTAGAGGGATTATAGGGTTTTGTCCAGTTAGGGCGTTACAACCAATCCTAGGGTCTGTTAAGAGTGCTTGTACTGGTTTGTTTCCTCTGAGTTTTGAGCGGGGAATTTGAGTGGAAAAATGAATTTTAAAAAAAGTGTTGACATAGAGGGCGATTTTTTATATTATATAGAAGTCGCCTACGACGCTTGAGTTTATCGGAACAACTCAATTACGACCAAACTAAAATTAAAAAATGTGTGGTTACATACATCTGAAATTTCAGTTTGGGGCCATAGCTCAGCTGGGAGAGCGCATCGCTGGCAGCGATGAGGTCAGGGGTTCGATCCCCCTTGGCTCCACCAAACATCATATGGACTCTTAGCTCAGTTGGTAGAGCAGTAGACTCTTAATCTATTTGTCCAGGGTTCGAGCCCCTGAGAGTCCATCTTAAAGAAACGGCAGAAATGCCGTTTTTTTGCTGTTTGGGGAGTGAGTGACTTTTGATTTGGTTTTGATCGTGGTATAGTTTGGGTAGATAAAAGCGGCTTCGGAAGTTTAGTCAGGAAATAGACCGCATTCCTTTGCGAGAGGGCGGTCTATTTCTTTTTGAGGTAGTTGAGCAATGCAATAATGAACATGCCGAAGATGAATATCAGTGACAATTGTTGGCTCTAATTAAAGACAATCCATATCTAAAGAAACAGCAAGATGCTGTTTCTTTTTTTGTTCCCATTTATTAATTATCATTAAATCCATTAAACTCCTGAAGCATTTCGATAAATGTCTCAAGCTGTTGATTATCCCATTGGGCTATGCGCTCATAAAATATGAACTCCTTATCCTGTAACGCGTCAAAGGTTTTTTGCCGTCCAAGATCAGTGAGAGTAAGAAGTATAGCTCGACGATCGTTAGGGGAGTCTTCCCTTTTGATATAACCCAAATTCTCGAGTTGCTTGATGAGACGGCTGACTGAACTACGATCCATAGCCGTAGATTCTGCCAATACAGAGGCACTTGTTGGACCATAGGAGTACAGCCAACGAACTATATGGAAAGCAGCAGGTTGTACAGATGAATCGAAAGCGGCAGCAGTTCTGACATTTAGGGCATGCGAAGCGCTAATAAGGGCACTAATTTGTCCACCTAGCTTCAGTTCTAATTGTCCTCTCGACGTGTCTTTACGTTCAGTATTCATTGTTTTAACCACCTAACCTTGTATTTTAAAGTCATCAAACATCTATGTAGTTGACATATATCAATCATCGTCATATAGTTGATATATATCAATTATATGTTTTGGACAATACGCTGTCAAAATGAAATTGGCCCTTATGAATTCCTTATATAAAGGAGAATGTTGAAGATGACAAAGCCGATTATTGTAATTACTGGAGCTACAAGCGGTTTGGGACAACTCGTTGCACTTGAAATGGCTAAGCGAGGTGCCCATCTTGTTCTGACTGCAAGGAGTAATACGCGTTCGGAAGCAACTGAAAAAATGATAAAGGAGAGCGTACCAGCAGTCGAAATTAGTTTTTTTTACGGAGACTTATCCTCAATGAAGGATGTCACTAGGTTAGGACAAGAAATATCTAATGTTTTTCCGAAGATAGACGTGTTAATAAATAACGCAGGGCTTCATGGGTTTGAACAGCGGATAACTGCCGATGGATTCTCAGAAATGATGGCTGTGAACTATTTTGCACCATGGTTATTGACACATACCTTAGAGCATTCTTTGAGAGCAGCAGGAAGTGCAAAAATCATAAATGTTGCTTCAGAAGCTTCACGCCGGCATGGAGTGCTAAAGTTGCCAGAAGATTTGCTCAATACAGCTTCCTTTACTTACAGGGGATCATCTGAGATTTATGGGAAAACCAAACTGTTAAATATTATGTTTACCAGTGAGCTTGCACGTCGCTGGGCGGGAACGGGAATCAGCGTTCATGCATTGAATCCGGGTTTTAATGTTACAGGTCTCGGGCGTGAACTTTGGTTTTCTTCGATGCTTAAGCACTTATTGAATTTCTTTCGTATTGGCGATCCTCGTAAAGGAGCTGAGATCATTATTCGTTTAATGACCGATCCTAAATATCAAGAGAGCAGTGGGGGATATTTTAACGTTGGGACAGGCAATCCCATTGTACCCGTACAACCGGGAGGAGATAAGGTAATGGAAAATAAATTATGGAACGATACGGGAGACATTTTGCAGCAGAAAGGTTTCGTTGGAAATTGATTTAATTAGTGAAACTGAGCTCCTGTCCGTTCGAATCACCCACTTATGATCCTGCGGACTGTATAGCTCTTGTTTTCTATATTCGGTGCAATTAGTCGGGTGATCGGACCGTAGCGCACTTATTTCCTCTCCAGTAGCAGTATTTTGCTTTGAAAAGACTAAATAAGTGCGTAGGAGTCCGATAGCTTGGGAAAACGCCCCATAATCAGAAAATAAGAGCACCTCGGTCCTTTGTATCTCAACCTTCCGCCAGGCCGACCTTTTATAGTACTACGAGCAGAAATAGACCGCATCTCTGGTGAGAGAGGGCGGTCTATTTTTCCATTACCGTTCCCGTTAGTTACGTATTCCTTGAAAAGCGTACCTCACCAACTGCTGCACATAAGCATCGTCTATGGGTTGGCCGGTCACCAGCAAGCGGTAGAATATCGGCCCGTAAATAAGATCGGTAACTACTTCAATATCGAGATTATCCTTCAATTCCCCGCGCTGAACACCCCGTTCCATAAGCAGCCGTGCCTCAAGCCGACGAGGCTGGAAATATCGGGTCCGATAAGCTTCCGCCAAGCCTGAATCCATCTGTCCTTCGCCAATGATCTCCGTAATGATTTTACCCTCTCGACTAATCAGGAACCGGGATAAGTTCGTTGCATGCATGAGAATATCATCAAATACTGAACCTGTGTCAGGTACGGGCAGTCTGTCCGCAGCGGAGGATAGGAATCCATCCATCACCACGGCAGCCTTGTTAGGCCACCATTTATATATCGTAGCTTTGCTGACCTTGGCACGATCCGCTATTTTTTCCACCGTAACTGCTCCAAAACCATTTTCCAATAACAAATCATAGGATGCGGTAAGAATAGACTTCTCCGTCTCAACATTACGCGGACGCCCTCGTTTACTCTCCATCTGAAATCACCCTTTCATTAATCTGTTTCCAATCAAAATATAAACTATACGTTCAGTATACTAAAAAAACCTAAAAAAATAAATGACTATCACCTATTTACAAAACGATACGTTCAGTATATTATTTAAACATGAATTAGTGAACTGAACGTACAGTATTTAAATTATTAAGATAATCTGAGGAGGATTCACATGCAAAAAGAACAAGCGGTGAAAGAGAACCACATTTCAAGTTGGATGATGTTTATGTTAGCAGCCGCATGCGGGCTTATCGTAGCCAATCTTTATTATGCTCAAACCCTTGTTGGACCTATCAGTGTCTCGACAGGACTTTCTTCTACAGCCGCAGGCTTGATCGTCACTTTAACTCAAATCGGTTATGTTGTAGGTTTGTTATTTATCGTGCCGCTGAGTGACATTGTTGAGAATCGGCGCCTCACGATAATCACGTTAATGGTTGCAGTGGGTGCATTGCTGGTTGCAGCTTTCGCAGCTAATGCGCCTTTGTTCCTGACAGCATCTTTGTTTATAGGAACCGGTTCAGTGGTAGCCCAAATCCTGGTACCTTATGCCACCTATTTAGCGTCTGAAGAGCAGCGTGGGCGTGTGGTTGGTAATGTTATGAGTGGACTCTTACTAGGTATTATGTTTGCCCGGCCCGTGGCAAGCTTTATCACCAGCATCTGGGGATGGCAAGCCGTTTTTATTTTTTCAGCGGTCGTCATCACGTTGTTAGCCATTCTTCTGTCGCGATTTCTTCCTGAACGTAAACCTGCACCTTCGGTAAGCTATGGTAAATTAATTGTCTCTTTAGGCACCCTTTTAAAACAAACGCCTATATTGCGCCGACGTGCCTTATATCAAGCCTGTTTATTTGGAGCTTTTAGTCTCTTTTGGACGGTGGTTCCGTTGCGGTTGGCGGATGATTTTGGAATGTCGCAGCAAGGTATCGCATGGTTTGCTTTAGTAGGTGTTGGTGGGGCTGTAGCCGCGCCGATTGCTGGAAGACTGGCAGATAAAGGTTGGAGCAAATGGTTAACCGGGCTGGCCATGATCATTGCCACCTTGTCTTTTTTACTAATTCATCTTTTCCATAGCCACTCAACTTTTGCTCTCATTCTGCTCTTTATTTCCGCGATTACATTGGATATGGCCGTATCCGGAAATCTTGTACTCGGACAGCGTGTGATTTATTCATTGGGTAGTGAAGCGAGGGGGCGTCTTAATGGGATCTTTATGGCGATTTTCTTCGTGGGCGGAGCCGTTGGATCATCTTTGGGTGGTTGGGCTTATGCCTATGGGGGATGGACCTTCGCCTCACTCATCGGAGTGATCCTGCCGCTATTGGCTTTGGTTTACTTTTTCACTGAAAAAAGATCAACTAAAGCTGTTGAATAAAGCCTTGCTTTAAGAGTGGGGGTTAGGTTTTAAACGGCAGAATAGACCGCTACCTTTGGTTAGGGCGGTCTATTTCTTTTTGAGGTAATAACGCGCTTGATAAACGTTAGTTATGCTCCGCTAACTGCACCTCAAACCCGTCCGGGTCCAGGATATAAAAGAACCGCAGGTGGGGATTGGGGGCGATTGGTCCGCGCGCTACTGGGATACCTTGGCTTTTTAAACTCTCCATCGCTTCATCAAGTGACTCCACTTCGAAACCCACAGAAACGCCACATTCCGGTTTCAAAGCCGGGTCACTTCCCTGAATAAGCTCGATCTTGGGTTGCCCCTCCAGACCTAACATGACGATCTGTTTTCCACTGCTTTCAAATCTACGCTCAATGGGTAGCCCCAGTATCCGGTTATAAAAATGAAGGGAAGCCTCCAGATCGCGGACCCGAAGCGTAATCCAATTCATACTCAATTTCATGGTTTTATAGTCTCCTCTGATGAATATTCTATATCGTATATTATACGCTATCATCTTGCCCGGAAATAGGGAGAATGGGGAATCAAGAACGTTTAATGAGGATAAAAGCCCGCAAAATCAGCTGTGCAACCAGTGGTTGACAGTATGTAAGGGTAGATAGGTAGTCAATTACAGAACGTTATAATATGATGAGCATGAGGTGATGGCGAATGGACTTTGCAAATAAATTGCAAAGCTATAGGAAACAGAGAGGAATGTCCCAGGAGAACTTGGCGGAGGTGATTGGTGTTTCGCGGCAAGCCGTGTCTAAGTGGGAATCAGGTCAATCCTATCCCGAAATGGATAAGATGATTAGTTTAAGTGAATTATTTCACGTAAGTTTGGATCATCTGGTGAAGGATGCTTCAAGCGATACCAAAGCAGAGCATGTCGCAAGCCCCGTATATGTAGATCTGAATTCCTTGTTTCATTATGAGTACAAAAGTAAGAGAACATGCTTTGGAATTCCTCTGGTTCATATCCATATCGGACGGGGGCTATACGTTGCCAAAGGGGTTATTGCCATAGGTAATATTGCGATTGGTGCTGTATCTATTGGTATTGTTGCTTTGGGCGGATTATGTTTAGGTGCGCTTGCTTTAGGACTCATCAGTTTTGCAGGTCTGGCTCTAGGGCTTTTGTTAGCCGTTGGGGGCATTGCGGCGGGTACAATGGCCGTTGGTGGAATAGCATTGGGGATATTTGCTGTTGGAGGTTTAGCTGTAGGTATGTTCTCCTTGGGTGGTCTCTCTATCGCTTCCCATATTGCAATGGGTGGATATGCAAGCGGGCATATAGCTATAGGGGATACCGTAAAAGGTGCTTATACCTTTATTACTCAAGATAATAATTTCAACGACATCAAGGGGGAGGAGGTAAGAAAGTTAATTCAGCAAGAATATCCACATCTTTGGAAGCCCATTGTGCAGGGAATTATTTCAATCTTCAAATAGCTGATTAATTTGCGGAAATTTCTTAACGGTTGTTTCATATGGATATAATTTGGGTAATAAACGATTGGCGTTTGTCATATATGGATCCGGCAAAAATACTTGTTGCTCAGCAACAAGTATTTTGATTTTGTGTTGGATATTTGTGAAAATATAAAACCTGATATTAGATTTTTTGCTGAAAACCGAAATTTTTACAGAGGAGTATTTATTTGAAAAGCATTCATAAGCGCTTATTATTCTTGCTGCTTGTGTTTATAATTCTACCGTATTTTTTATCCGTGTTGTTGATCTATCGGCAGACGAAAGAGAATGTGGAACGACATGAACTTGAGAACAGCCAAGAGCAAATTCAGCAGGCGTCAGCCGATCTAGAGCAATATTTTGATGAAATCATTAATCTTCCATATATTTTATACCGAAATCCAGACTTATTCAGGGTGTTTGAAGAAGGGTTAGAAGAAGATTTTTATTTTAAGCAGCTTGAAATTAATAAGGGTATGACTAACTTCTATCTCATGAGGAGTGAAATTCGTCAGATCCGTTTATTCATAAACGAAGGGAAAAGCTCATTTACAGTTTATAATGCCATGTTAAGTTCCCGTAAAAGGAATCCGGATTTATTACAGCAAGCTTCCATTCAGAAGCTGATGAGCTCTAATAGCAATTATCTTATTGAAGCTCCGCATCTGATTGAGAACTATAACGATACCTCCATTATGCCTCCTTCGGATAAAACGATGGTCTTGACGGTTCATCACAAAATTGTGGATGTCCTAACGCAGGAATTTCTGGGCGTCATCACTATAGATATTGATTTGGACAAGATTGCTCATATCGCTAATCATTTTCTACAGAAAAATAAAGAGAGCGTGTGGCTTTCCGATGCGGAGGATCATGTCATTTACGCCAGTGATGAAACATGGATAGGCAAAACCGTTCCTGATGAACTGCAAAGGAAAATAAGTCCGGCACAGGCAGATACTAAATCTCCAGAAGGAGATATTGTGTTTACTAGAACATTGCAGGAACCGATAAAAGAGTGGCATTTTGCTAAGGTAACCCCGAGCTCTTTTTTATTTGAAGATGTAAGGAAAACCGCCTATACAAACATCATTGTAGGTGTGGTTGTAGGTGGACTGGGCTTGATAATGATAACAATCATTTCATATGGATTTACACGGCCGATAAAATTGCTTAGTCAAAAAGTCCAGCGCATCGAGGGGAGGAATATGAATGCCCCATTCGACGATATGCGGGAGGACGAAATCGGTATTCTAGAAAGACATATCAAGGAGATGATGAATCGGATCAACCGTCACATTGACCGGGAGTATAAGCTTGAGATAGAGAACAGGAAAAATCAGCATAGGGCGCTAAAGTCGCAGATCAATCCGCACTTTTTATTTAATTCTTTACAATCCATTGCAGCTGTTGCCCTACTCTCTGAATCTCCAAAAGTATATCAACTGATTACCTCTTTATCCAAAATGATGCGGTACTCGATTCGTGTGGATCAGAAGGCGACGGTTCAAAGCGAAGTGGATTATGTACAGGCTTATTTGAATCTTCAAGCGGAACGTTTTCAGACTGATTTTAGCTATTCCATTGATATACCTAAAGATATTTTTGATATTCCGGTTCCCAGTATGATCCTGCAGCCGCTCGTTGAGAACTTTTTTAAGCACTGTTATGACGAGGGCTATGAACAAGCTTACATCCATATTTATGGTGAAATACAAGGTGAATATTTGAATCTAGTCGTAGAAAATAACGGAAACAGCGTGACGGATGATGAACTTGAGGCATTAAAAAATAATCTCTACACACCGGTTAACGAAGGCAATCCTTCTTTTGCACATATCGGGTTAAAAAACATTCATGATCGCTTGGTTCTTCATTTCGATCACACAGCGGGAATCAAACTAGATTCGATGCAGGGACAAGGGTTCACTGTACGGCTAGTAATTCCACTCTACCTAAAGGAGAAGTAACGTTTATGAAAGCTCTTATTGTAGATGATGAGTCTAATGTTAGAAAAATCATCCGTTTTTTGGGACGGTGGGAACAATACGGGATTACCGAAGTGCTGGAAGCCAGAAATGGTCTCGAGGCTAAGGCGTTGATTGAGCAGAAATCTCCAGAGATCATAATGACAGATGTCAAAATGCCCAAAAATAGCGGGATGGAGTTAATCGAGTGGTTGGCTGCTAAAGACTATCCGGGAAAAGTGATTATGATTTCTGGGTTTGACGATTATTGTTTCATGCGTAAAGCGTTTAAGCTGGGATGCTTTGATTATTTGATGAAGCCAATTGAAGAGAAAATGCTGAATGAAACTTTAGAAGGGGCGTTGAGAGCCTGGGAACAAGAAGAGGGAGACCGTCGCAATATGGAGTCCGGATTTTATGAAGAGGTAAAAATGTTTCGCTTAAACAGGGAGATTACTGCTGCTTGTAACGGTGAAGCTTTTGATGAAGGCGAAATTGCCTCGGCTCTCCCACAGGCAGACATATACGACTTTACTATGATGTATTTTTACCAATCTCACTATTCGGAGCCATACGTTCAGCTTTTGACCGAAGAACTGGCTACACGGGAGTGGGGAAATGCATTTACGCTTCAAAATGATCCTAATGTCTGTGTGATTCTGTCCCTTCATGGACAGTTTTTCCCGATAGAGGAATGGATTACCCAGCATTTTGATATACCTGTTCGTTTGGTTAGCGGCCCTTCCCTCCAATCGCTCGCAGAGATATCGTTATCTTTTCAATCTGCACAAAGGTCTATGGCTGAACAAAATTTTAGAGCAATCCATCGTTTGGCGGATTTAGATGATGTTAGGCGTATGAATGATATTGTCGCATTTGTTGATGAGCATTATATGGAAGAGTTAAGTTTGGACAAATTATCCACCCGTTTTTTTCTGAGCCGAGAACATATCTCGCGGAGATTTAAGCAAGAAGTAGGGATGACTCTTACTAACTACGTCATTCATTTACGAATAAATCAAGCGAAACAGTGGTTACTGGAATCGGATGAAAAGATGTACTCGATTGCCTTAAAGCTAGGGTATCAAGATGAGATTTATTTCTCTAAGCTGTTCAAAAAAAACGTCGGTATGACGCCTGCTGAATATCGTAATTCACAGGGAGCAAGAGAAATAGACGCGGAAGTCAGGATAGCCAATACATAAGTTCATTGTTGAATGCATCTGGGGGAATTATGAAAATAAAAAGGGTTCAAATGATTATCGTGGGGTTGATTACGCTAACGCTTTCTTCATGTGGTGCGCATACACGTCCACTGAAGGAAGCGGATTTGAAGGTACCGGATAAGACAGTCACTTTGGAGGTACTGAATCCTAAAGTGGAAATTTCTATAGAATTCGAGCAGATGGTTAAGGAATATGAAAAGGAAAACCCGAATATTAACGTGGAAATTCTAACCTTTGGCGGAGGAGCTAACTACCTTGATGAGCTAAAGGCGAGGTTTGCGGCCAATGTTGGTCCGGATATTTTTCCAAATGGCGGTTATGAAGAAGCGAGGGCATGGAGTAGATATCTTGAAGATTTATCGGATCAACCCTGGGTGGAACAGGCTTATGACGAGGCGCTAGAACCGATGAAGATGGACGGGAAAATATACGGGATGCCGATCAATTTTGAAGGCTACGGTTTTATTTATAATAAGGATTTATTCGCAAAGGCTGGGGTTGATCCTCTCCCAACAACGTTTACGGAATTAAAAGAGGCGGCGAAAAAGCTGAAGGCTATAGGTGTGACTCCTTTTTCTGTTGGTTATTCAGATCATTGGTTTTTTGTACTCCTGTTGAATATTGCTATTGCCCAACAGGAGGAGCCGGATGCTTTTATTCAAGGGTTAAACAACGGAACACAATCTTTTCGAGAGAATAAGGAAGTTAAAGATGTCATTCGGATGCTGGATTTGACCGTACAATATGGTAACGAAAATTTTTTGACAACAGATTATAATTCGGAAGTTGAGTTATTTGCAACAGGGAGAACGGCGATTCTTAAACAAGGGAATTGGGTTCAGTCTAAAATTGATCAAATATCGCCGAATATGAATATCGGTTTTTTACCCATGCCTATTAATGATGGTGCCGAAAACAATGCGTTGCCAGTAGGGATATCTAATAATTGGGCTGTTAATAAAGAATCTTCGCCAGAAAAGAAAAAGGAAGCCAAAAAGTTTTTGAACTGGATGGTTTCCTCGGAAACAGGGAAAAAGTTCATGAAGGATCGCTTTCATTTTATTTCAGCTTTTAAAAATATAGAGACGGACCGTTCGGGAGCGCTAGTAAAAGATCTTATGCGATACGTCGATGAACAGAAAACTTTATCTTGGAATTGGTTCAAATTCCCTTCCAGAGCAAGAGAGGAGTTTGGCTATCTTATGCAAGCATATGTAGGAGAGCAAATCAATCGGGATCAATTGCTTCAGGAGCTTCAAAAATCGTGGGATACCTATGTGAAGCAATAAAACCAAATCAATATAGCCCTGTAAATGCATCAATTCACGACATACTCATAACGTCTACTCTTCATTAGAATTTAAAAGGGGAACAGCACAAAGGAAGATCGAAACCCAAATTTAAAGTATAAGAGGAGTTAGATGATGAATTTCAAGAAAATGATTAAACAAACAACAATCCTAACCTTTACAGCTGCTTTAATGTTAGGTGGAGCTACTCAAACCTTTGCGAAAGGAAATAACAAGCCGAACAAGCCGGAGTACAATGACTACGGTTTCTCTCATATCACTCGCGCTGACATGTTGAAATTACCCAAACAACAAAATAGTAATCAATTCCAAGTCCCAAAATTTGATGCTTCAACGATTAAGAACATTCCTGCAGCCGTTAAGTTCGATGAGAATGGAAACAAAATTGAAATGGATGTTTGGGATACTTGGCCGCTGCAAAATGCAGATGGAACTGTAGCAAGTTATAAGGGGTATCAAATTGTTTTTGGTCTGGCGGGCGACCCTAATAATGGATCAGACACATTTATTTATTTGTTCTATAAGAAAGAAGGAGACAACTCTATCAGCAGCTGGAAGAATGCCGGCCGGGTGTTTAAGGATAGTGACAAACTTGTACCTGATGATTATGTTTTAAACAATCAAGCCGAAGAATGGTCCGGTTCAGCAACCATGACATCTGATGGCAAAGTTCGCTTGTTCTACACCAATCGTCATCCTTGGGATCCAGATCGCGGATTTTACGGGAAACAAACTTTAACTACAGCTCAAATTAATGTCTCTGCCCCGGATGGGGATACCCTTAAGATTGATGGCGTAGAAGATATGAAATCCATCTATGACGGTAATCAAGGTGAAATTTATCAAAGTCTTGATATCACCGGTTTCAGCAAAGGCGATTACGACGATAATCATACCTTAAGAGATCCTCACTATGTGGAGGATAAAGGCCACAAGTATCTTGTGTTTGAAGCAAATACAGGGACAACTACGGGTTACCAGGGTGAAGAATCTCTCTTTAACAAAGCTTATTATGGTAATAGCAATGCCTTCTTCCAAGCGGAGAAAAAGAAATTACTAAGCAGTGCTGACAAAACATCTGCGGAAACCGCGAATGGTGCGCTCGGTATCATTGAATTAAATAATGATTATACATTCAAAAAAGAAATGAAGCCGCTACTTGCCTCCAATACCGTGACAGATGAAATTGAACGTGCGAACATATTTAAATTGAATGGCAAGTGGTATCTGTTCACAAGCTCAAGAGGTTCTAAAATGTTCATTGATGGCATTGATGATGAAGACATCTACATGCTCGGGTACGTATCTAATTCTTTAAACGGACCGTATAAACCATTAAATGGTACAGGACTTGTCCTCCATCAAGATCTTAATCCTTATGATATTACCTGGACTTATGCTCACTTTGCGATTCCGCAAGTGAAAGGGAATAATGTAGTCATCACAAGTTACATGACGAATAGAGGTTACTTTGGGGATCATCATTCCACTTTTGCCCCAAGCTTTGTGCTGAATATTAAAGGCTCCAAGACTTCAGTTGTACCGAACAGCATTTTGGAACAAGGGCAATTGACACTTAAAGGTAACAAACCGTATTAATTATTTACAAAGTAAATGCCAATGTAGTTGGCGTTTACTTTTCTTTTTATAAGCTAAGATTAGCAATGTGAAAAAAGCGAGGTATATTTTGAATAAGAAAAAAATGATAGGAATCACTATATTAATCCTTTGTTTAATTTGTATTGTGACAATAGTATTAGTAACTTATGGCGCTGGAGAGAAGAATAAGCCGGGGACCGACGTTCCTGATCATAAACCTACCACTCGGGCTAGCTATCATTTCACTGTACCTGAGCATTGGAAAAACGATCCGCAAAAACCCATTTATTTTGATGGTAAATATCATTACTATTATCTCTATAATGCTGATTACCCGGATGGAAATGGTACAGAATGGAGACATGCCACATCAACGGATTTGGTGAGCTGGACAGATGAAGGCGTTGCGATTCCAAAATATACAACACCCAATGGTGATCCCTGGTCAGGATCTGTTGTTGTTGACGATAGCAATACAGCAGGTTTTGGCGAAGGGGCAATTGTGGCGATTTTAACACAGCCCTCTGCAGAGGCGGGGAAGCAAGAACAATATTTATGGTTCAGTACGGATCGTGGGCTGACGTTTAAATCTTATAGTGATGATCCTATTTTGCCAAATCCGGGCACAGAAGATTTCAGAGATCCGAAGATAATATGGGATCAACATTCTCATAAATGGGTGATGACACTAGCCGAAGGTACGAAAGTAGGCTTTTACGAGTCTGACAATTTAAAGGATTGGCACTACACAAGCGGCTTCGAAACAGAAAATATCGGAATTGTGGAGTGTCCTGACTTCTATATGATGCGGGCGAATGATGGCACTTATAAATGGGTTCTTGGGGTCAGTGCAAATGGTAAGTCGATAGGTAAACCCAACACGTATGCCTACTGGACTGGAGATTTTAATGGGAATGAATTTATCACGGATTATCATGAACCACAGTGGCTAGATTATGGATTTGATTGGTATGGCGCTGTAACGTTTGAAGAGGGAAAGGATAAGGATCAATACAATCATCGATATGCTTTGGCCTGGATGAATAATTGGGATTACCCTCATGTTACCCCCAATCTTAACGAAGGTTTTAACGGAATGGATTCAATCGTGCGTCAAATAAAATTAACACGAGATGAAGAGCAATCGTATCAGTTAGTATCACAGCCCATCGAAGCATTAGATCAAATGGTAACTTCAACGGATTCCTTGCAAAAAATAAAAGTGAACGGCTCGTCAACACTTGATATCACAGGTGAAAATTACCAGCTCGATGCAGATCTATCTTGGTCAGAGATTACCAATGTAGGCTTAAGACTTCGTGAATCAGCAGATAAGACGCGCCATGTGGATGTAGGAGTGTTTGTTGAAGGACAATATTCTTATGTTAACAGAGCCTTTACTGGACAACCTGATAAGAGTGACAGATATCTTGAAAGCAAGGCCCCCTTTGATGTGAACAAGAAAAAAGTGCATCTGAAGATCCTTGTGGATAGAACAAGTATTGAAGTTTTTATAGATGATGGTGAAATTGTATTTTCTAATGAAATTTTCCCGGAAATAAATGATCAAGGCATTACCTTGTTTTCTGAAGGTGGCACCGCGATTTTTAATAATGTTGTAATTAAGCATTTTGGCAAAGATTAGAATGATTAGTCAGAATTTTTCTAATTCTTGCGCAATAAGAGGGCACTCCAACCTAATTTGGGTGATGCTATAGATGTTAATGCTTTTGGTGATCTATTTTTGCATTGACATACCAAGCTGTTAACACTATGATATGAATGAAAAAATAATTATTCATTCACGGAGAGGCGAAAAGTGGAAGACAAAAAAACAAAGATATACGAATGCGCGAAAGAGCTATTTAGCAATAAAGGCTTTAAAGATACTAATGTTTCTGGCATTACCAAAATGGCTGGAATAGCTGTAGGAAGTTTTTACAACTATTATCCCTCTAAGGAAAAGCTTTTTATGGATATTTTTTTAGAGGAAAATGAAAAGCTCAAAAAAAGCTGTATGCAATCGCTCGATATGAGCCAAAGCCCACTGGCAGTAATACGGCAGATGATGGCGCTTAATTTGGAAGGTATGATAGCCAACCCCATTCTTAAGGAATGGTATAACAAAAGTGTTTTCGCAAAAATCGAACAGTTGTACCGGGAAGAAACCAACATTCAGGTAAACGACTTCTTGTATGATAGCTTCCATGAAATCATTAAGCAGTGGCAAGCCGATGGTAAAATGCGCAGCGATATGGATAGTAAAATGATTATGATGATTTTCGCCGCTATGATTAATGTGGAAACCCACAAGGAAGAAATCGGGCTGGAGCACTTTCCACAACTTCTGGACAATATGCTGGAACTAATCATGAAGGGTTTGACAGACTGCCCCTAATACACTTATGGTGCAGTTTTTTTTTCTTGTAAAATGAATGAATAATTAAATATTCATTCGAAATTGAAATCCAAAGGAAGGAGGCAAGCAGGTGAGTAAGAGAAGAGGAAAAAAGCGAAAATTCAATAAATGGATTATTGTTCTCAGCATTCTATGCGTGATTACAGTCATAGGTTGGATAGGTGGTATTCTCTTGACTGCTCCGGGAAGGCATGAGGTTCAGCAGCTTACTATCAACGTCATAGATATACAGAATCTGCGGGAGGGTACCTATGTGGGGGAATACATTGGCATCAAAGATCATTCCAGAGATACCAAGGTGAGGGCAATAATATCTGCTGAACGGCTGACAGATATAAAAATACTCAAAGGTGCCTTGGACAAAACAGGGAACCCTGCTGAACTGAAGGATGGTCTAGGCATTGGTGATTTGTTTAGTCATGTGATTGAATCGCAGTCTCTTCAGGTGGACGTTATCAGCGGGGCAACGCTTACCTCTAAAATACATCTTAAGGCACTCGAAAATGCCCTACAGCAGGCGGAGACGAAATAATTCATTTTAAGGAGAATTTATATGAACATTGCAGTCATTTCGTATTCATTCACAGGTAATAATGAAGCATTAGCAAGGAGTGTGGCGAATGCGTTGTCGGCTGAACATATCCGAATCTCGGAAGCCAAACCCCGAACACACGGTAGGATTACCTTCGATATGATTTTTGACAGGATACCGTTGGTTCAACCGAAGCCTGAGCAAATAGGAAAATATGATATTATCCTATTTTTTGGACCGGTTTGGATGGGGAAAGTGGCCACACCGCTCCGTGCCTATTTAAAGGATTTGAAGAAAAATCCGCAAAAGTATGGTTACCTTTCAATCAGTGGCGGAGCTGACGGTCCAAATCCGAAGGTGCCAGGGGAGCTCAGAAAAAGAACTGGAGCAGATCCTGTTGTATTCATCGAGCAGCATATCGCAGATCTGATATCGGCAGATCACAAACCTGCACGTAAAGATACCTCAGCTTATAAGTTAAATGAGGGGGATATTAATCAATTAACTGGTAAAATAGTGAAGAAAGTAAGGGATATGATCTAGCTATTGAGCTCCAGCGAGACGAACAGAGAAACGGCAAAGCTGCCGTTTTTTTGTTTTCTCTGCAATCTGGTAGAAATTGTTCTATTATAAAGTGTTCGTTCAATTCGCTAGATGGTATGATAGGTATGGGAGGGAATTATAAAATGAACAATGAGACGACTAATGAAAATGAAATAACAAATGAGAATGAGGAAGTAAATGATAATACAGAAATGTCTGAAGAGGATATGGCACAGCTGCTAAAGGCTGTTCACCATAACGGCCTTGTAGCATTGAGAGTACACTTTAAAGATGTTGAAGGACAAGTATTGAACATGGAAGCCTACGGCCCTGTGTTTGTTTTTCACGTGAAAACTGAATTAGATCAGGTGTATTCCTGCGGATTTTTTCTGCGCGAGTTAATTGCAAGATTCCAGTCGGGTAAGGATCCGGCAGCATGGATGGCCTCATTCTTCGTTGAGCTGATGAAGATTGAGGGAGGCAAAACACTTCCAAAACCACCAGCAAGTGAAGAAGAAGCAAAAGGGATCATTGACAATGTGTTAGTTCCGCTTTGTATTGAGGAAATTACCCAAGAATTTGCTCCAGAAAAAGTGCATGTCGGGCTAGCTTGGAACGAGAAATTGGGACCAGTCTTCGAGGCTGGATTTCCAGCGATCACCGATGGGAATAACGTATGTGCATTCCCGCTTCATCTGTTGCTGACCCATTTGCAATTGAACCGGGATCCATCTGAGCTGCTTGTTCAGGGTATGTATAACATCCGCAGAGAACATGGATTGGAGTAAAACAGGCTCTGAGCCCTGACCATCCATAACCCAAAGAAACGGCAGAAATGCCGTTTCTTTTTCTTTTGACATTCAAAGAGTAGATCCTTGCTCAATGAATTCATTCATATCTACTATAGGCTGAGAACCTGCTGCTTGAAGGTTTCGTTCACTTCATCTTCGGACTGTATAGCGCTTATCTTTGCTTTTTAGCTCTATTTACCGAACTCGCGGACCGTATAGCCCTTATTGTCTGTTTATTGCCTATAAAAGTAGGAGGATTAGCTAAATAGTTGCATCTCAGTCCGTTAACAGAAGAATTCTCTTGAAAATGAACCAATAACGTCTCCTTGGTCCGATAGGACTTGGTGTAGCTGGATTATATAAAGAAACTGTAAATACTTTTCAGATATTTTAGGATAAAATTTCATTTACTGAATACGTTTGCGGACGAAGCTATATGCACAGCACCACTATACTTTTTTAGAAAAATAAACGAAGGCGTGGTAACAAGATGAAATATCTAGTTTCAATACTACTAATTGCTGCAGTGATAGCATCTGGTTGTTCCAATACCACTCCAATCCCTCATCCAACTTCTAATCAGGAAACTTCTCCTTCTCCTAATCCTAATCCAAATACAAATTTGAATGCTGATACTGATTCTCCAGATAACCGCAGAGAAGATACTGTGTTCCTCAACAAAAATATAGGTTGGAAAGCAGTCTATCATTTTCAAGGGATGTCACGCGAAGATATGGAGCTTTATGCAACTAGTGATGGGGGAGAGACTTGGAAGGAGATTGGGGATAGCTTACAAGCAGGAAGTACTCTTCCTAGCGGGGTGAAATCGGGACTTACTTTTGTTAATGAAAAAGAAGGCTGGATTACAACGAATGCTCCATGGGAGGGAAAGGTTGGTTTATATAAAACAATGGATGGTGGAGTTACCTGGAGTGAACAGACAGTCACAGTGCCGGGTGAGTTAGTAAACTCGCAAATCTATGCTTATCCTCCCCTCTTTCTTACGAAGGATCAAGGAATCTTAATTACTCGGCTCGTTGAAAAAGAACATACATTGTTATTTATAACGATAGACGGAGGACAACATTGGAAATCATTCCTTGACGATCATATGGATCAGTATGTTGGTATAGCATGGACGCTCTCTGAGAGTATGGCGACGGTGAAATACGCAGAGAAAACCTGGACATTAAGCATGCAGAACTATGGAAAATGGTCCCTTTAATCGAAATGTTGGCATATTGCGTTTAGAAAAGACGTACACATCAAATGAAGCGAGGCGTTAACCTGACTCCGGCTGTTATAGCTGTTTATGGGATAACGTTTTGTTTTATCCAATATTCGAAACCGGTTTCAAATGTGCGAGCGCGCCGCGCAATGAAATCAGTAGGAGGAAAAGACGATGTTACGAAAAGGAAAAATGTTAAGTCTATTTCTGCTGTTCACCCTCTTAATTGCTTGGGTACCTACAGGGAGTTCAAGCGCGGCATCAAGCTGGAATCTGGCATGGAGCGATGAATTTGATGGGAATTCTCTGAACACTAATAATTGGTCGGCGGAAATAGGTACGGGTAGCGGAGGTTGGGGAAACAATGAGCTTCAGTATTATACCAGTCGCCCGCAGAACCTGCAGGTAACAGGTGGGAATTTAGTGATTACTGCACAAAAGGAGTCGTACGGGGGGATGAATTATACCTCTGCACGGATCAAAACACAGGGACTCAAAAGCTTCACCTACGGAAAAATCGAAGCTAGAATCAAATTGCCTTCAGGACAGGGACTCTGGCCAGCATTTTGGATGCTTGGGGCGAATATTGATTCAGTGGGTTGGCCGAAATCTGGGGAAACGGACATTATGGAGCGTGTAAACAATAATGCTTTTGTTAATGGGACGGTACATTGGGATGCCAATGGGCATGCCGAGTACGGTCAGGTGTCTGGTAACCTCGATTTCTCACAGTACCATGTGTACAGCGTGGAATGGGATGCGAATTATATAAGATGGTTTGTAGACGGCAACCCATTTAATGCTTTTTATATTGAGAACGGAACCGGAAATACGGAGGAGTTCCAGAAACCTTTCTTCATCCTGCTAAACCTTGCCGTGGGTGGAAATTGGCCGGGAAGTCCAAATGCTTCAACTGCTTTCCCAGCTCAAATGCTGGTTGATTACGTACGTGTGTATCAGGCTGCGCCTACCTCAAGCATTGTTAGTGGTGGGATTTACACTTTAGCTGACAAGGCTAGTGGTAAGGTTCTGGACGTAGTGGATGTATCCACAGCAAGCGGGGCGAAAATGCAGCAATGGACCAATTACACTGCCAATAATCAGAAATTTAAAGTGGAGAGTACAGGCGACGGTTATTACAAGCTTACGGCAGTGCATAGTGGAAAAGTGTTGGATGTGCCAAACTCATCAACCGCGAGCGGTGTACAGCTGCAGCAGTGGGATGACAATGGTACCAACGCTCAGCGATGGAGCATTATTGATGTCGGAGGGGGCTATTATAAGCTTATTTCAAAAGTGAGCGGATTAGCCATGGATGTATCCGGAGCATCAACAGCCGATGGCGCAGCTGTCCAGCAGTGGACAGATAACGGGAGTGATGCTCAGAAATGGTTTTTTACGAAAGTGAACTAAAGAATGCCGCCCCATATCAAATGGGGCTTTTTCTAATCGGTCTAATCGGTCTAATTTGTTTTAAATCGGATAAAAAAATAGGGGTTAAGTTCAACTGAACAATTTTTATTTTCTGCTTGTTTCTTTTTCGGGTGAGGTGTGGTTTTAAAGGGCTGCTTTTCCGTTTTCTTCGTCTGATTTTGGCTCTAGTGATTCTCCAAGGGGTTAGCTTTAGGAATTGCTGATATAGGGATGAACCCGCGGAATCTTTATTCCAGCATTTATCATCTCCGGCAAAATGGATGATTTTGTTAGTGAAATCATGGTCCGGAATGTTTGTGTTGAACGAATTAAAACGGATATCAAGGGGGAGGTAATTCCCACCAAAAACCGCATTCAGAACATCCTGATCTGGCATGGTGACATCAGGAAAGGTACGTAGGAAGGTTAGCATTTCTTCGTACCAGTTGGTATTCTGGCGGATATTATGCAAAGAAAATAAAATCACTCCGGAATTAAAATAAAGCTCAGGATTTAATCCCTTAGCGCTCACAATATGAGCAACCTCTCTAATCCCTTGGTCCCAAATTGCGGCCAAATACTTGTCATCCAGTTCAACCTGCCATAATTCAGTTATGTCCATATTCACTAATACATCGCAGTCCAGATAGATGATTTTGTCCACGGGTATTAGTGCAGGAAGAAGCAATCGATACATACATGCCTGCGTCCATACATTAATGGAGTTAACATTGGCTAACACCTGAGTTAGATCATCGGGCATAGTGATTGAATAAAAGCTAAGGGTATGATTATGTTTTGTAGTTAATGCGCTAAGCCTGCGCTTATTAGTTTCACTTAAAGAAACATCATGTAAAATATGAATATGAATTGGGGAACTCGTATGATGAAAAATTGACGCTAGAACGACTCCGGCATGTTCAGCATATTTCCCATCCTTATCTTGAAAAGCCAAGGCGATATCGATCATTTGATTTATCCTCTCTTCACGTTTGTGTACGAATGTACCACAGTATACGTTCGCCTTGATCAGAGGACAGAGACATTAAACCCAGAATATTCACCCAATTTGATGTGAGCACCAAAAAAACCAAGTGCTGAATCTCAGCAACTTGGTCGGCTAAGGACTTCAATCTTTATTTTCGCAGCTTAATTCGATCTACGTGATGATTGTTGTCCTTATGCATTATAAGATCCGCACGATTTCGGGTGGGCAGAATATTTTGCTGCAAATTAACGTAGTTTATTTCTTTCCAGATCCGCTTTGAGATTTCAATAGATTCCTCTAGAGACAGCTGTGCATATTTTTTGAAATAAGATTGTTCATCTTGGAAGGCAGTATCTCTGAGCTTAATAAACCGATCAATGTACCATGTCTCGATATCGTTCACATCAGCATCCACATAAATAGAAAAATCAAAGAAATCAGATACAAAATAGTTAGGCATATTATGATTATTTGTAATCGCAGTCTGAAGAACATTTAAGCCCTCAACAATTAGAATATCCGGATTCTCAATCGTAATATATTCATCTGGCACAATATCATAAGTTAAGTGAGAGTATACAGGGCTTTGGACCCGCGGCACCCCAGACTTCACATCCGTTAAAAAAGAAATTAAACTACGCGTGTCGTAGCTTTCAGGAAAGCCCTTTTTCGTCATTATACCGCGCTTTTCCAGCTCTGCGTTGGGATGTAGAAACCCATCAGTCGTAACTAAATCTACCTTTGGATGGGAAGGTAATTGTGAGAGAAGTTTTTGTAGGAGTCTGGCCGTAGTGCTTTTGCCAACAGCGACACTTCCCGCGATGCCTATGATAAATGGACCTTTTTTTACATCATTGTTCAGAAAGTGATTTATAGATTCATTAAATTTATGAGCAGATAGAAGTTGCAGATTTAGCAGATTGGACAGAGGAAGATAGACCTCGTTAACATCCTCGCTGGAGATTTTTTCATTAATACTTTGGACTTCCATAAGTTCTTCTTCTGATAATTGGATAGCGGTGAAATCGCTTAGTTTTTTCCAATCCTCACGTAAATAAAGTGTATATGCTGAATTATTCACCATTAAATTTTCCACATCCCTGAAGTTTTTAGAGATTTCTTATGCACTTAGGTATTATAACCGTTCATACAGCTTCATTCCATTCATTGTAATCGACATTATTATGGACATTAAGGAGATTGCATTTCAGTAAATGGGAAAATCAATTAAAATATAGAATATTAGGAAGAATGGGGTGGAGCAATGGAAGTTTTTCGAAAAGTTGAATTATTGAAGGATTACACACGCACGGAAACGTTCCAAGAAGAGTCAGAGGGAAGGAAAATAGTTATAAGTATTTATTATCCGGATACAGAGGGTGTATTAAATAAAAACGCATCTGCAATGAAGTATATGGAGCTTTTCGGGCCCTGTGAACAACAGGCGAGAGAGCTTCTACAAGATATTGGCATGAATATGGAAATCATAAATACATTATCTACCTCAATCAGCGATCGAACCTTTCAAAGCAAATCCAAACGCTCCTATCCAGTCATCATCTATTCACCTGCATTAGGTTTAGATAGAGATATGTATATTTATAATATAGAAGCGTTGGCCAAGCAAGGTTTCATAGTGGTAACGGTCAGTGCTGCGTACGAAGCTATGTTTACTGTTTGCCCTAGTGGTGGATTTATTAATCAATCCGAAGCCATGAGGCAAATAAAAGCTACGGATTATACCGATTTACATAACTTAATCTCCATTCGAAAAAAAGATATTCAATACGTTCTGGATCACCTGTCCACGCTTAATTCTATGGATAAAGATGTGAAGGGCTTATTTGATATGAATAAGATTGGTATTATCGGCCATTCCATCGGCGGTGCTACTGCATTAGATTTAACTATGGAAGACGATAGAATTAAAGCTGCTATTTTATTAGATGCAAGCATGCACTTATATATTGAGAATGAAGAGAAGAACAATACTGTGCCGCTTCTTGTATTAAGGCAAAAGGCCTCGACCTTAGAATCCTTAAGTAATATATTACAGGAGAAACTGGCAAATGATTTCATCAAAGGACAAGAGGCGCTTTTTCAGAATTGGAACGGATATAAATCTTTTCTAAAAATACGAAATGCTACACATATGTCATTTAGCGATCTGCCCCTTTTTGAGGAAGGAGAGACTTTAAAACAAAGAACCTGTGAAATTCATACTTGCTTAAATGAGCTTATAAGTAAGTTCCTTTTGGAACATCTTTTAGATCAGGGGCAAGGTTATTCGGCATTAATTAGTAGTGTTCATAAAGATTTTTGTGAGATCCATGGTAGTGGAGAAGAAATTCTGTAAATTAGCAATAAACTCTCCTTTGTTTATACCGATAAACATATATAAGGGAGGGAATTATGAATGCATTCTGCTCAGTCTAATGAGAAAATATGTAATCATATTGAAAAATACATAGGTGTTATTGATAATGTTTTTAAAGAAATTATTTCAGGTGTTCTGTCGATAGATATTCTAATTCTTGATCCGACGCCTGAGCGGAACTTCTATACTTTAATTACTTCTGGAATGAGCGAATTACCGATGACGGTGCCAGAAGGTGCAGAAGAATATCAATATGCTGAAATAATGATTTGTCTCCCTCCTACCTGGAAGCTGTCGGATGAGGCGTTTAAGGATGAACGGAATTATTGGCCGATTCGGGCCCTGAAAACAATGGCTAGGTTTCCGCATGAATATAATACATGGCTTTATATGGGGCATACGCTTGTGAACGGTAATCCCGCCCAGCCTTATAGTGAGGATACAGGATTTCAAGGGATGTTCGTTTGGGTTCCAGATGTAAAAGATAAAGCCGGTTTCTTTAATTTAGAAATGACCCGTGAGAAAGTGGTGCACTTTTATACGTTAATTCCGCTCTATGGGGAGGAGTTAGATTATAAAATCAAGCATAGCGAGGAAGAGTTACTACACAAGTTAAATAAGATTGGGGTTACGGATGTTTTGGATCCTTCCCGTAAAAATAGTTGTAAGAAGTTATGGGGACTCTTTTAAATACAAGAAAAAACGGCTGAGAGCCGTTTTTTTTATTTTTTGATTCCAAAAGCAATCCAGCGACCATCTACATCTTCGATCACAAATTCTTTGTTATTATAATCGGTGTTTGATAAAGAACGAACAATATGAACACCGGCGGCTTCGAACTCCTTCTCCAACTCTTCTTGCTGCTTCGTAATGAAATAGGCATCGTATCCATAACCGTACAACTCTCGATTGGGAATGACCTTTTGTCCATGGGATTGCGTAAGGATAATCTCTGTATCGTCGCGATACAAACAAAGATGTGGTTCTTGTGTATCTAAATAGGGCACAGCTTTAAAACCTAAGTACTGGCTATAGAAGGCAGCAGTTTGCTCAATATTCAAGGTAGGGAAAATACTATGCGATTGTAAGAGCTTTTTGTCCACGAGTGAGGTCATCCTTTCAAAGAAAAATAGATATCCATATATTACCTCAAGGTAGAAGTTTCAACAATACATGGAGTTTCCATTAAGCAGAAGATTATTCACGGTTGACACCATCGCTGTTATATAATAATATACATGCATGAGCATGCATTTATAAATATTATATATAAGATGAACTTAGAAACTCATGTTCACTGGAAGCATTGATCATACTATACTTAGTTTTTTATAAAGAGGAGAGATATCATGAAGGACTTGTTCACCCCGTATGAATTGAAGGATTTGAAACTGAAGAACCGCGTGGTTATGCCTCCAATGTGTCAGTATTCAGTGTCTAACAAAGACGGAATTGCTACGGATTGGCATTATAATCATTACGTAAGCCGCGCCGTTGGCGGAACCGGATTAATTATTATTGAAATGACGGACGTGGAGCCTGATGGACGGATTACTGATTTTGATCTTGGCATTTGGTCTGATGAGCAAATTCCTGCACTGGCCAGAATCGTTGAAGCTTGTCATTCTTATGGCGCTAAAGTAGGTATTCAAATTGCACACGCCGGACGTAAAGCAGAAGATGCAGCAGTTCCTGTATCCTCATCTAACGTTCCTTTTGACGCGGACTCCAAAACACCACGTGCATTAACAACTGAAGAAGTGAAAGCTATGGTTGAGAAATTCCGGTTGGGCGTGAAGCGGGCGATACAAGCGGGATTTGATGTTATCGAGCTTCATGGAGCGCATGGTTATCTTATTCATCAGTTCCATTCCCCTCTAACCAATCAAAGAACAGATGAATACGGCAAGGATTTAACACTGTTTGGTACAGAAGTCATTCGCGCAGCAAAAAGTGAAATGCCGGAAGGAATGCCATTGATTATGCGTATCTCCGCCCAAGAATATGTTGAGGGCGGGTACGGTATCAAAGAAAGCTTGGAATTTAGTAAAGCTTACAAAGAAGCGGGCGCAGATATTTTCCATATCAGTGCAGGTGGTGAAGGTCCTATCGCAGCTGCCGGGAAACCAGGGACGCATGCAGCTTATCAGGTTCCTTTGGCTAGAGAAATCAAGTATGGCTTGAATGTTCCGGTTATTGCGGTTGGCAGATTGGATGAGCCTGTACTTGCTAATGCCGTGATTGGGAATGAGGAAGCTGATCTTGTTGCCGTGGGCCGGGGCATGTTGAGAAATCCATACTGGACGCTGGAAGCTGGGGTTGAACTTCAGAAAGATGCCGGCATTCCTAGACAGTATACTTTCGGGTTTCCAAGAATTAATGGGTAAAGACTAATATAAATGGTATGAAGTCTGAAGTCCAAACAAAATAATTGTAAAGTGTGGAGGGGCCGGCTTCTTGGAGAAACGGTCTCTCCTCTTTTTTAAAATAAAATAAAGTATAAGTATCGAACCTATACTTTATGTATGCTTGTGGATTGTAGTACTATTATATAGAAGGAAAAAATCATGAAAAGCCATACACCCGGGAGATGAATAATAAAATGGACGACATTCTTAACAATGACCTTATAACGAGTTGGTTGACGTTAACGCATATACAAATGAATGTGACGAATGAATTGGAAGCTAATCTACAAGCCAAACATGGCTTATCCTTAAAAGAATTTTATTTGCTGTTATTTTTATCGGAAGCGCCGGAGAAGAAACTGAAATTGCAGAAACTCGAAGCTATGGTGGGTTTAAGCCAGAGTGCAGTTTCCCGACTGGTTAGTCGGTTTGAGGCCAAAGGCTGTGGCGCTTTAGAAAGAAAAGCGTGTGATGCTGATCGCAGAAGTATCTATACTGCCTTGACTGCCATTGGCGAAGACAAGCTCCTTCGTGCACAAGATACCTTTCAAGAGACCCTGCTTGCAGCTTTTCCAGAAAAAGATGTGAAAGAGCTTTTGGATCAAATGCTTCGCATGAAGCATCAATCATGAATTCACAATAAAAACCTCTGTTTTGGTAAATGGACCGAATCTCCATTTCCCATACAGAGGTTTTTTAGTGTAAGGCGCTATTTACATCATACCTGTTCATCCCACTGTTGCTGGGAAAGCCGGTAATAATTATAGTCTTCATGTTCAATTGTAATCTCGTCAAGAAGCTCGAAACCACATTTTTGAATGACTCTATTAGACGGGATATTGTGTTTCAGAGCAATGGTGTTTAATACATCGGTAGAGCTATTATCAAACAAATACTTAATTAATCCCTTGGCAGCTTGAGTAGTGTAGCCTTTACCGCGATGATCCTTGGATATGGCATACATAATCTCTCTGTTAGGAACGGGCAATTCCTCCTTAATTCCTGTACAACACCAACCAATAAACTCACCGGACACTTTTAAAATAATGCCTAAACGAAGACGAAGCTCTCCGATATCTCCGCCCGCTGAGATCACTTGAAGAAACTGCTGGTTCTCTTTTATTTCATAGTTTATTAACCAGTCCAACCGTTGTTCTTTAGGAACATTCCAATCTGGCAAGAATTCAATAATTTCAGGCTGTAGAGTAAGCGCATGAAACTCCTCTAAATCCTCCACACTATATTCCCGCAGAAAAATATCTTTACAATCAATCGTAAATAAATCACTAGAATTGGCCTTTTCATTCACAGCTTCGCTCAACTTTCACCACTCCTTTATTAACTAACAGATATTTTACCATGGAATAAATGATTGATTTGGTAATATTTGATTATAAAAATTGTTTTCTTTTATTTCACATAAATATTAATTGGTTAATATATTAATTGACTATAAAATATGTTATTATGTTTCGTATAAACGGCAATGAACTAATACAGTTAGGTTTTTAAGATTTCTACTATAAAGATAACAGGTGATATTTTATGAAAAATGACAACGGTAACAAATTTATTAATGGTAGTCTAATTGCGCACTATAAGTTTGATAATCTAGAGGATGTGGGTCAAGATTTCTCGGGGAACGGCAATGATGGAACCGCTTCAGGTACTACGCTGCCGGCTATTAAATCCGTAGCAGGTAGACAAGCTGTTTCGCTTGCTGGGGGAGAACATGGCACATCCTATATTTCATTACCTAACGATCTGCTTAAAGAGGTCAGTGACCATACAGGAATTACAATTTCGACATGGATGTATGTAAGCAAAGCTTCAAGCTTATGGGAAAGAATCTTTGATTTTGGTAAAGGTGAAACAGGACCTTATATTTTCGTAACTCGCAATTTGCGGGGGACTTGTTTTGCAGGGGAAGACTTAATCGCAGATCCAGGGAAATCCTTTGCGACTGATGAATGGGTACATGTTTCCTTTGCAGTTACAGGTACAGAAGGTGGAACACTAAGCAGTGCAGGTCCTGTGATGTATGTAAATGGTGAAGTAGTTGCGGATGGAATGATCAGCCAAACCTCGAGTGGCACATATGCTAAGCTGCGTACATGGTTTGCTACTTTTGAAGATCAACAGAATTATAGCAATAATACAATCGGGAAATCCCAATACGCGGCAGATGTTGATTTTAGCGGCTATATTTCGGACTTCCGTGTATATAAAGCAGGCTTAACTCAAGATGAAGTGATTGAAATCATGTGCGAATCTTTGACGGATGAAGATATCGTAAAGCTTGCAAAAGATAAATACTTAACCTTCCCAAGCTCGATCATTACCAAAGATATTGAGTTGCCAGTTTCGCTGATGGGCGGAAAAGTTGACGTATCTTGGGTATCCAGCGATTCCAAAGTCATTTCTAATGAAGGTGTTGTGAATAAAGGAGTTCAATCTGCTCAAGGCGTAACGCTTACAGCACATTTGAAAAAGGGAGCTAGTACAGTAGAAAAGAGCTTCACGGTGTCTGTGCTTCCGGAAGATTTGCCACCATACACCTTAACTATTGATGGTAATCAGGAGATTTTGGATGTTAGCCAAATTCTATATGGTTTATTCTATGAGGACATTAACAACGCAGCAGACGGTGGGATCTATGCAGAGCTAGTGCAGAATCGCTCCTTCGAATCTTTTGCTTTTGACAGCTATTCGCATGTATGTGGTGTACATGGTGCTTCCACCGGAAGAAATTATACACCTCTTCACGCATGGTCTGGGGATACAGAGAAAATGACTGTCCATAATACAGGCGGATTAAACGATTTCTTCGGCATCGAAGATAAAGATATGAATGCTCATTATGTGACGGTAGCGGATGGCGCGACTATTAATAATAGAGGTTTTGCGGATTCCAATCAGCACTGCTCGATGTTTATTAAGGAAGATGCCAAGTACAACTTCACAATCTGGGCGAAGGCAGAAGCAGCAGGCACAATTACCTTGCAATTGCTCGACAAAGACGGTAAAGCCATCAGCGATACTGCAATTGTTGAAGTAAACGGTGACGGCAACTGGAAGAAGTATGGTGTCGATTCTAAGCTTGTATTAACAGGGTCTGAAACTGTGCTTGGTCAGCTGGCGTTAACCTTTAACGGTGAGATCTCCATTGATATGGTATCCTTAATTCCTGATGACGTTTGGGGCGCTGGTGAAGAGGAACGTTCTGCTACAGCTCATGCTAACTATAAAGGAAATCCAAACTATAGATTAAGAAAAGACTTAGTGAATGCACTCGTTGATCTTCATCCTACATTCCTGCGTTTCCCTGGGGGTTGTATTTCTGAAGGTTCTCACATTTGGGAGAACGTGTACGATTGGAAAGAGTCCGTCAACGATATCGAATTGCGCAAAGAGAACTATAACGTATGGGGCTACATGATGACCATGGGTCTTGGATATATGGAGTATTTCCAATTAGCCGAGGATTTGAACGCAACACCACTTCCGGTTATGGCCTGCGGCGTACTCTGTCAAGCTCGTTCGGATTATGCGAATCCAGCTGGCGGTGCGTTAAGAGATTATTATGTGAAGAACTTTACGGATCTGATTGATTTTGCGATTAGCATGGATTTTGACAATAATGAGTGGGCTGCATTGCGTAAAAAGATGGGCCATGAAGCAGCGTTTGACCTGCGTTATTTGGGTGTGGGGAATGAAAACTGGGGTACAGAGTTTTTTGCCAACTTCGAATATTTTAAAACAGTGATTGATGAGTATATGGTGAAGAACTATCCTGATCATGAATTGACTATTCTCTCTACCGTGGGTGCACAGGCAGATGATGATGCTTACCAGCAAGGTTGGAAATTCCTAAGCGGAAATTTACAGGGCTCGGAAAAAATCAGCTTTACGGATGGTACATCGAGCATCGAAGAGACTGTTACCTGGTACGAAAAACAAAAGAACTACATGGATACCATTGCGGATGAGCATTACTACCGTTCCAATGAGTATTTGTTAGAGAATGCTGATCGTTACAACTACTATTACAGAGCCTATAAGGAAGACGGCAGCTTGGATGAGGCTGAAACTTCAAAGGTTTTTGTGGGTGAATATGCTTCCACAGATAAAAACACATTGGCAGGAGCTGTTGCTGAGGCAGCGATTATGTCCAGCTTCGAGAATAACTCTGATGTGATTAGATTGGCGGCAACGGCACCATTGTTCAACAAGGTTCTGACAGATGGCACCTATAGATGGACACCGGATTGCATCTGGTTCGATGATGAGACCGTATGGTACACACCGAACTATTATGTTCAGCAGCTGTATGCTAAATACCTGGGAACCAAAGTGGTTGGCACCTCATTTTCGACTTATCGCAACGGGGAGAAGGTAGACCTCATTCCTCATGGAGGAATTGAAGTGGCTGCCGGGAAATCAGCTGTGATCGTGAAACGGGTGAAAGTGACCTCGAATGTAGATGGCAGTGTTTGGTTGGATCAAGATTTCACGCAGCCGCTGAATGAAGCTTGGAAAGTGATTCCTGGCTCTGCCGGATATACGATTGATCCTTCCAAAGGTCTGGTATTGAAAGCGCAGAATGGCGGACTGAATGGATTGTATATCCTTAATGACGCGTGGACTAATTATAAAGTAGAGGTTGTAGCTGAAAAAGCTTCTGGCGAAGATGGCTTCTATGTAGGCGCAGGTCTGACAGAAATCTCACCGGAAAATAAAGATGTCATCGAATATGCGATTGGCTATAATGGTGATGCCACAGGAGTCAAGGTGTACAAGCAAGGGATTGAGGCTTATACTCTCGGCGATTATTCCTCTAGTACCGCTGCTGGTAACCTGAGAGCCAGTTGCTATGAAGAGCTTGCGGATCATACGGAATATACTATCACCGTTAATTATGGTGGAGCAGATGGCAAACATTTGATTTGCTCTTATACAGATGGCAAGGTAACAAGCAAAGTACTGGATTATAAGCTTGAGGCTTATAACAGAGAGGTATATAATTCCGTAACTAAAGATGATAAGCATCTTTATGTGAAGCTTGTAAATGCGGATGGTGTAGAAAAAGCAACGAAGCTTGATCTAAAAGGCTTAAAAGTAGCTGCTACTGGTAAACGGATTACCTTAACCGGAGACGCCTCGCTGGTTCACACACCTAATGTGAACAGAAAAAATGATGAGAAGGTTACACCAGTCGAAACAGAAATCGTAATTGATAAAGACACGGCAGTTGTGAAGCTAGCTGCCAATTCCGTAAATGTGATTGTTCTGGATCTGATTTAATAGAAAATATGCTTTCCAACACGCGCCGATCTTTTTGTTCGGCGCGTGTTGTTGTTTAACAAGCCTCTAAATCGGTTGATGATTATATAGAGAGAACTGTCCACTTGCTTGATGAATCTCAAAATCTATCTTACACTGGTGAAAGTACAATCACCGACTGACCCTCCAGCCCGCGATCCTCCCAGATGTTTTATCCACAGCTGCCCTTCATTACTCCAGAATACAGTGCATACCCTAGCCCCTAAAAAGGAGAACGATAAAATGATGAAATCATTCAAAACGGACTGGAAAGCAAATCTGAAAAATCCTCAAACGATTATGGCCTTGTTTACTTATCGTTATGGAAATTGGGTGTATTATCGAGTGAAGAATGGCATCGTGCGAAAACCTTTGTGGCTTTTATATCGAATAATGGATGTGCTTTTTGTCCGTATTCTTGCAAATGGAGAGCTTCACGCTCAAGCTCAAATTGGTGATGCGCTTCATTTACCGCATGGTTTAAATGGGATTATCATTAGTCCTAAAGCGGTGCTTGGAAGCCATGCTACTATTTTTCATCAAGTGACGATTGGCGGGAGAAATAACTTAGGAGAGCCTGTGATTGGAGACAGAGTTTTTATTGGAGTAGGCTCCAAGATTCTTGGACCGGTTGTCATTGGTAACGATGTTAATATCGGGGCCATGTCTGTAGTGGTAAAGGATGTGCCGGATAATGCTTCGGCAGTAGGTATTCCTGCTAAAAATATATTGCGGAGTGAACCGAAACCAGAGAATACAAGATAAAGACGTTAGGTTCTAGTACATAGGGTACGCGTGCGCTTTATTTTAATATCTTACAGGGTATAATTAAAGCATCCAAGTAATCTTGTAATAACCTTCTAGAGATCGGAGTAATGAAATGAAATATAGCAATTTAGAAGAGTGTGTTAATGATTTAGAGAAACACGGACATTTAGTTCGTATTCAGGAAGAAGTGGACCCTTATCTAGAGATGGCGGCGATTCACCTAAAGGTTTATGAGGCTGGTGGACCTGCATTATTATTTGAAAATGTAAAAGGCTCGAAGTTTCGGGCCGTATCTAACCTTTTTGGAACGATAGAGCGCAGTAAGTTTATCTTTCGGCGGACTTGGGACTCCACACATAACGTAATTGCCCTTCGCAACGATCCCGTAAAAGCACTCAAAAATCCATTTAAATATGTTGGTACCGGATTATCCGCGAGAAAAGCATTGCCTATTAAAAAGCCAGGGGGTCTGCCAAGCGGTTTTCAGGAAATTAGTATCTCTGATCTTCCGCTAATCACACATTGGCCGGGAGATGGTGGTGCTTTTGTAACCTTGCCGCAGGTGTATTCAGAAGATCCGGATAAGCCAGGCATTATGAATTCCAATCTGGGAATGTACCGTGTGCAGCTGACTGGAAATGAGTATGAATTAAATAAAGAAGTGGGCATTCATTATCAAATTCATCGCGGCATTGGCGTACATCAGGAAAAAGCGAACCGCCAAGGACAACCGCTTAAAGTGAGTTGTTTTATCGGTGGGCCACCCGCTCACTCCTTATCGGCGGTTATGCCTTTGCCTGAGGGAATGAGTGAGATGATCGTTGCAGGTTTATTATCAGGACGCCATTTCAGCTATAGCTATGTGGATGGTTACTGTATCAGCAATGATGCGGACTTTGTGATAACAGGTGAAATTCACCCTGGTGAGACGAAGCCGGAGGGGCCATTTGGCGACCATTTAGGCTATTATAGCTTGGTTCACCCTTTCCCAGTAATGAGAGTACATAAAGTGTACGCCAGGAAAAATGCAATCTTTCCATTTACGGTTGTCGGCCGGCCGCCACAGGAGGATACCGCGTTTGGTGAGTTAATTCACGAGCTGACAGGTGGGGCTATCCGCCAAGAAATTCCGGGCGTCAAAGAAGTTCATGCAGTCGATGCTGCGGGTGTTCATCCCCTGCTGTTCGCCATTGGCAGTGAACGTTATACGCCTTATCAGCAAGTAAAGCAGCCAGCGGAAATTCTGACCATTGCTAACCGGATTTTAGGGACGGGTCAGCTTAGTTTAGCTAAGTTTTTGTTTATTACAGCAGAAGAAAATCAGCCTATCAGCACACATAATATCGAGGGTTTCTTGACGTATATCTTAGAGCGGATTAATCTTCATAGAGATATTCATTTCTATACCAATACCACGATTGATACACTTGATTATTCCGGCACAGGATTAAACAGCGGAAGTAAAGTGATCTTTGCAGCAGTAGGGGATAAGAAAAGAGAGCTATGTACAGAGGTACCAGGCCTGCTGAAAGAATTACAGGGATTTGAGCATGCACGAATGGTGATGCCTGGTCTTGTTGCCCTTCAAGGCGCTAAATTCACAAGCTATGCTGAAGCAACACTGGAAATGAACAAGCTTAGTGAAGCTATTCAGGAGCAAGGGTCACTTCCTTCTTGCCCAATGATTATTTTGTGTGATGATAGCGAGTTTTTGAGTGAAAAGATCGACAATTTCCTATGGGCGACATTCACCCGCAGTAATCCATCTCATGATATCTATGGAGTGAACAGTTCTACTGAGTATAAACATTGGTCCTGTGATAACGTGATTATTGATGCTCGGATAAAACCCCATCAAGCCCCGCCACTGATCCCAGACCCAACCGTTCAGAAGCATATCGAACGATTATTTGCGTCAGATGGCAGTTTAAGCGGAGTCAAGATATAGAGAAACATTCATCGGTCTTCTTGGGAATCCAAGGAGGCCTATTTGCTGTTTGTGAAATGATTTTGCTCATATGAAATAAAAAAGGCATAGGGGTATTATGGGGTGTATGGTATATATTTACTATTAATATTGGGGAAGTGTTGTTCTGATGGAAATTATGGAAACCGAACGTTTATGGATTAGAAGGTTCTCAGCAGAGGACTGGAAAGACCTTCATGAATATTTGTCGCAAGAAAGTGTTGTGAAATATGAGCCCTATTCCGGGTTTAATGCAGATGAATCTCGCACTGAGGCGCTCAGACGGTCATCGGACCGTGCTTTTTGGGCAGTCTGTCTTAAATCTACGACCAAAATGATCGGCAACTTATATTTTCAAGAGAGCCAACCAGAGGCTTTTGGCGTTTGGGAATTTGGATATGTTTTTAACCCTGATTTTCAGGGAAACGGGTATGCTACAGAGGCTTGTAATCAATTGTTAAACTATGGCTTTGATAATCTGAAAATGAGACGTGTGATTGCGAACTGTGATCCCGAAAATACACGCTCATGGAAACTGCTTGAACGATTGATGCTTCGTCGAGAAGGACATTTTTTGCAGACGGGTTATTTTAAATACGATAGTAATGGAGAGCCAATCTGGCATGATACTTATTCCTATGGATTGCTCAGAAGTGAATGGTTAAGGATGAAGGAATAGCAAAACTGTTGTCGTGATCTCAAAAGGCGGGTGTCCCCTCACTGATTCTTCTGTCCTAACTGCTTACCCAATCGTAGGTTTTTATAACTATAGGCGAAGAAATTGAACGGTTTAGTGTATGATAAAATCTGTTTTTTAAATGTTCAGAGTGACACTTAGGTGGTAGTATCGTGTTGGATATGAGTAAAAATGGAATCATCTACCATCCAGCTGCCTGAGCAAAGAGGAGGGGATACGCGCACGAAGTGAACTTATATTTGAAGAACGAATGACAACGAAGCTTATTGTAAGCGTTTACTACAACAGGGCTAGATGCGTACTAAGTTCTTTCAATCATAAGAAAGCGGGTGAAGCACGGAAGATGAAGAGGAATAAACTTGGAAATAAAATATTTATGGTGTTATTGTCGTGCATCTTCATTTGTTCATCAATACTTCCATCTACAACATTTGGGGGGCAACAGGCCAGTGCAGCTTCAGGCCCAATAACCTTGCAATATGATTTTGGAACAGCAACAAGTCCTGTTATGAGTGGTTATACAGGCGTGCATGAATCTAAGTTATATACGAATGAGCTAGGGTATGGTTTAGATCAGGCGGTTGCTTCGAGGAATCGTTCGGGTGGAGACGGTATGACCAACGATTTTGTATTGGGACTGTCCTATTCTTTTTTGGTGGATCTTCCTAATGGGGATTACGATGTGACTGTATACTCAGGAGATTTACTAGCGGGTACAAGTACAACCAAAACTACGATTACTTTGGAAGGTAGCACGGCTGGGTCGATAAGCAGCAAGCAAGCTGTAAATCAAGCTACCTATCGGACGACTGTTCAAGATGGTCAACTAACTGTCGGCATTACGGGTACAGGGGTTGGCGGATATTTAAATGGACTAATTATTCAGCAGATTGTACCAGGTCCATTGAAAGCCCCTGAGGGATTAGTGGTTCATAATATCACCCCCACTGAGGTATCTCTGGGGTGGGGCAGCGTGACAGAAGCAGTCTATTACAATATTTATCGAACGGTTCTTCCTAGTGGAACCCTTCAAGCCATAGGTCAAGTTGCTGCTAACAGCTTCGTGGATTCAGATGTAGATGAAGGCAGTGGTTACATTTACAATGTGTCAGCTGTAAATGGAAAGGGTGAGGAGTCTGTTTTGAGCGCATCTGTGACAGTAGACAAAATTCCGGGGGTAGAGGTTCCCGCAGCACCAACCGGTCTTTCAATTGTCAGTGTAGGTGTAAGTTCTGTTCAACTGAGTTGGAACAGTGTGGCTGGAGCAAACCGCTATACGATCTTAAGGTCTGATGCAGCAGATGGAACATTCCATGAGATTGGTCAGTCAGAGAAGACGACATTTACGGATGCCTCAGCGGACACCTCAAAACGGCAATATTATGGGGTGAAGGCAGCCAATGGCCAAGGAGAATCAGAGCTATCTAACAAGGTGGAAAGTGCCGTGTATACGCCTCCTGGAACTTTGCCAGAAGGAGATGTTTATTCCTTTGATTTTGGCCCAGGTGCTGTGGCTGAAGGTTATCTTAAGGCAGATGCAGGGGTATCTTATTCCTCTGAGGTCAAATATGGATTTACAGATATATCGAAAGTAACTGGGGTAGACCGAGGAACCTCAGATCCTTTGCGTTCAGATTTTGTGGTCCCTAAGGATGCAACTTTTAATGTAGATTTACCGAATGGCGACTATACAGTTTCACTTATCGCTGGTGACAGCGCCGGAGATACAGAGATTGGCATCAAAGTAGAATCCATTCAAAAAGTTCAACAGACGAGCAAAACAGCAGGCCAGTATTTGGAAATGAGCTTTGACATCGCTTTGGTGGATGGACAAATGAACTTGGTGTTCTCTGGCACTAAGCCTAATATCAATGCACTGGTGATTACTAAGCAGCCAGACCGTCCTGCTAATGAATTGCCAACAGTTTATATTGCGGGTGATTCAACCGTGCAGACTTATGATCCTTATTGGATACCACAAGCAGGCTGGGGACAAATGATTCCTGATTTCTTTAGTGAGGAAGTAACGTTTAAGAATCACGCTATCGGAGGCCGCAGCTCTAAGTCATTTATGGTCGAGGGAAGGCTGGATGAAGTCCTGCGTAAGATCCAACCGGGCGACTATTTCCTTATCCAGTTTGGTCATAATGACGCAACGATTAGCGTTCCAGACCGATATGCTTCTCCAGCCGATTACAAAGTTTATTTAAAAACTTATGTCAATGGAGCTAGGCAAAGAGGAGCAACTCCGATTCTGGTGACTCCCATGGGCCGCAGAGATTATAATGCCGCGAGTGAAAAATTTAATGTGAGCTTTCCAGAATATGTGCAGGCTATGAAAGAAGTAGCAAGTGAGTTGGATGTTGACTTGGTCGATCTTAGCGCACTCAGTGTAGCTTATTACAATTCTATCGGTTTTGCAGCTACACGCTCTGTATTCCTTCACCTCGATGCAGGGATATATGGTGCTTTCCCAAATGGCTCGACAGACGATACTCACTTTCAAGAGTACGGAGCCATTCAAATGGCCCGTCTGCTGGCCAAAGGAATAGGGGAATTAAATATTCCACTCTCCAGCTTTGTGCAGGACATCAAACAGCCGGAAACGGTGCCAGCGAAGCCTGAAGGACTTGTAGCTGGGAGTATCAGTAATGCAGGTGCAGTACTGAAATGGAATACAGTAGAAGGTACAGATATCTATAAAATCTATCGTAAGCTAGCGGCAGAAGCCGAATCTGCTTATACATTAGCGGGAACTTCAACTGTCCCTTCATTGACATTAAGCGGGTTGGTTGAAGGTCAAAGCTACTCGGTAAGAGTGACTGCAGTGAATGGGCTAGGAGAGTCTGAGCCTTCAGATGAAGTGAAGCTGACTACGAAATCCGCTCAGTATCGTTATGATTTCGGACCTGTTGGTTCACCCGTTGCTGCGGGTTATACGGAAGTGAATGTGAATGTCCTATATACCCCAGAACGAGGATATGGTTTGACCTCGAGTGCAGGGATGATTGATCGGGATCGGGGAAATGCGACGGACGATCTGCGCAGAGATTTTGTGATTTATTTTGGAGGATCGTATGAATTCAAAGTTGATTTACCCAATGGTTATTATTCTGTTAAGACTTATACAGGAGATTGGATTGGATCTGCTAAGACGAATGTAGCCATTGAAGGCAAAGATTACGGAACAGTCTCCTCAGGTAAGGAAAATATTGCTGAGAAGCTGTATAACCAGATTGCTGTCAAAGACGGGCAGATGAATCTTGTCTTTAGTGGCACAACCGCTCATCTCAATGGGCTGGAGATCACACCGTTATTATTAGCCCCAACGAATCTGAAACTGGGTAGCCTGGATTTAAACAGTGAGCCTATTACAGCTAATCTTTCTTGGGACAGTATGGAGGGTGCGCTGAAATACCGTATATATCGTCAGGCTACGGTTGCGAATAGTGCAGAGCTGCTGGGCGAGACAATAGAGCCGTTCTACGCAGATACCACTGCGGATATTGGTATGGAATATATCTATACGGTAACTTCGGTCGACAGCACGGGACTGGAATCCGTAGGCTCTAATGCGCTAAAAGTGTCTATGATTGATCCCTCCGTAGCAAAAGCACCCGTACCTAGTGGTCTAGCTGTACAATCTACGAACAAAAATGATGTGACCTTTACTTGGAATGAGGTACCGGATGCACGGATGTTCAACATTTATCGTGCGAAATCCGCAGACGGTGAGTTCATCCTGATCGGCAAATCATTCGAAGCTTCGTACACAGACATGACCGTTCTGACTACCATTCCTTACTATTACAAAGTAGCCTCGGTAAATGCAGGCGGCATCTCTGATCTATCCGCTACGTTGGAAACCTCAGCGGTGACAACTTTATACCGGAAGATGGAGGCGCTGGATCGTGCGCCTGTAGCGGTTAAGACAGATGAAGGTGTGTATATCAGCTGGCGGATGTTAGGTCTGGATCCGGAAACGATAGGATTCAATCTGTATCGTGGCGATAAGAAACTAAATGATTCGTTGATTACTCAAAACACGAACTATCTCGATATTACAGGCAGGGAGGATGCCAAATATAGAATCACATCAGTAATCAATGGAGTCGAGAAATCTGCTTCGGAACCATTCAGCGTATGGCAGAAGCAATATCTATCGATCCCTTTGCAAAAGCCAACAGATGATTACACCAAGGATGGTCAACCGTATACGTATAGTGCGGGAGATGCAAGTGTAGGTGATTTGGACGGTGATGGTGTATATGAAATCATCATGTTGTGGTCACCTTCGAACAGCAAGGATAACTCTCAAGCTGGGTATACTGGACTTGTCTATATGGACGCTTATAAATTAGATGGAACTCGCTTATGGCGGATTAATTTAGGGCCTAATATTCGTGCCGGTGCACACTATTCTCCATTCCTGGTATATGATCTGGATAGTGATGGACGTGCCGAAATTATGATCAAGACGGCAGATGGCACAGTGGACGGTCAAGGAAAAGTCATTGGCAATGCCAGTGCAGACTATCGTAACAGTTCGGGTTATGTGCTGCTGGGCAATGAATATTTAACGGTGTTCGAAGGGGCAACAGGCTGGGCCTTGGATACCGTGGATTATGATCCGCCACGTGGAGATGTTGGCGCTTGGGGGGATACCTATGGTAACCGTGTAGACCGCTTTTTGGCAGCTGTAGCTTATTTAGACGGCGAGCAGCCAAGCGTGATTTTTAGCCGCGGTTATTATACTAGAACTGTACTTGCAGCTTACAATTATCGCGAGGGCAAGCTCGAGAAAGTATGGCGTTTCGATTCTAATGATGAAGGATATGGAGACTTCGTAGGTCAAGGAAACCACAATCTTTCTGTAGGAGATGTGGACGGCGACGGTAAGGACGAAATAACCTTCGGTGCGATGGCAATCGACGATGATGGGTTGCCGCTGTATAATACAAAGCTTGGGCATGGTGATGCAATTCATTTCGGGGACCTTGATCCTACCAGACCCGGGCTGGAAGTCTTTGATGTTCATGAGCATACCGATTCGAAGTATGGGATTGAAATGCGTGATGCAGCTACAGGAGATATATTATGGGGTGTGTTCACGGGGATTGATACTGGACGGGGGATGTCAGCGGATATTGATCCGCGATATGCTGGCGAAGAGGTATGGGCTGCAACGATCACCAATGAGGAGCATATACCTGTTACGGGCCTATACAGTGCGCAAGGTGAACTAATTACTAAAAAACTGCCTTCCTCCACGAATTTTGGTATTTGGTGGGATGGTGATCTTTTACGTGAATTACTGGATGCTAATCGAGTGGATAAGTGGGACTATAGCAATCAGACAACGGTTAACTTATTGACGGCTGTAGGTGCTTCTTCAAATAATGGCACCAAGGCGAATCCAAGCTTGCAGGCAGATCTGTTCGGGGATTGGCGTGAAGAAGTGATCTGGCGGGCAACGGACAGTTCTGAACTACGGATCTACACAACAACGGATATGACAGATTATCGTATTCGCACATTGATGCATGATCCGATCTACCGCCTGGCAGTAGCTTGGCAAAATGTAGGCTATAATCAACCTCCGCACCCTGGATTCTTTCTTGGTGAAGGGATGGAACAACCAGCGGCTCCAAAAATTCAATATGTAGGCTCACCGGGAGAAACTGAAGATACTACACCACCTACGATTTCTGGTTTACCTTCTGCTCAAATGAGTGAAATGGATGTATTGAAGGTGCAGGTCGTAGCGGAAGATCCAGAGTCTGGTATTCGCAGTCTGGATATTACTTTTGATGGTAAACCTGTAGTTTATGGAGATGAGATTCCACTCACAGAACTTGCGGGAGCGCATACGTTCATCGCAACAGCCATTAATAACGCTGGACTCTCAACGACAGAACAAGTGATTGTGGTCGTAAGTGGACCTCAGAAGGCTACAGGTGTTCCGGGGCAATGGGTTCTATCCAATAATAATGGGCAGGATACAGGACTTTTGGACGGGGATTACCAAATCACAATGAATATGTGGTGGGGCAATAATGGTACGGTCTACAAGCTATATGAGAATGGTGCCTTAATCGACACGCAAACCTTACGTGATGATTCCCCAGCTGCACAGACTGCAGTGACTAATATTACCGGAAAAGAAAACGGAACCTACACCTATACGGCTGAGCTAACCAATTCTTTTGGCACAACGGTGTCTGCTGCTCATGTAGTTATCGTGAAGGATGCTGCACCAGCTAAGCCGGTGTTGTCCAATGACAACTGGGATGGCGATGGAGAGTATAAAGTGACTATGAATTTATGGTGGGGGATGAACGGCAAAGAGTATCGCTTGTATGAGAACGGAATACTGATCGATACTCAGACTTTAACAGCAGGCACCCCAAACGCACAAACGGCTTCTACTTCTATTACTAACCGTTCTCCAGGCGTCTATGAATACCGGGCTGAGCTGTTGAATGATCAAGGGGTAAGTGAGAGTGCTATCATGAAAGTTACGGTAAAATAACTGAATATTTGTTAAAAAAACGCCTAAGTCGGTAATATCCGGCTAGGCGCTTTTTTAAGATTATCTAAGATTTAAAGGATCTGCAAGACTAATTCTCCTATCAGCCTCATATGAATCTAAACAACGAATGATAGGGGGGATTGTAAATATGGATTTGACGCATATGATCTCAAAGCTTGTGGTAGTTATACATGTTATAGCATCCATAGTGGGAATTGGACCAGCTTTTGTGCTGCCAATACTGACAAGCTCAGCCAAGACAGGCAGTCAGCTTCGTTTTGTATTTGGTCTTATGAAGAAAATAAACAGATTCCCTAAGACAGGTGGGATCACCCTGATCGTTACAGGTATTTTGTTAATGATCATAGATAAAATGGGCTTGTCGGTGTTGTGGTTAAATCTGTCGTTATTATTTTTTATCGTGATCGAAGTGATTATTATTGGAATGGTTGAGCCCCGATTGAAAAAGCTAACCCAGCTCGTAATGACCAGCGAAGGGGAGGAAATCCCTGAGGGTTACACTACCGCTATGAACAAGATCGCTCCCCTAGAAGCGGCGGTTCATGTGCTTACTATCGTCATTATTATATTAATGGTAGTAAAGCCGGTATAAGATCATAACGTCTATTCTCAATGATCTCTTCATAATCGCGGATGAGTCCATCAAAAATATTCTCCCAAGAGCGGCCGAGTGCCAGCTGTCGACCTTCATGTCCCATAGCAGCTAGCTTTTGAGGGTGCTCTATACATGCACAAATCTCACGAATAAAAGCATCCGGGCAGCGGGACTCGACAATCATTCCTGTGCGGCCGGGTGTGACCAGATCCTTCACTCCACCTTCATTTACTGCGAGGACAGGCAGTCCTGAGGCCATAGCCTCAAGGACAACATTACCGAAGGTTTCCGTACTGGAAGGGAAGACGAACAGATCTGCTGAGGCATATAATTGGGCAAGCTCATCACCATGTTTATAGCCTGTAAACGTGACATTATGGGGCGCCTGTGCCCGCATTTCCGGCAGAAGGGGGCCGTCCCCTACGACCAGCCAATGAACCTGAGATTGCATAGATTCGGGTAATTGCTGCATGGCGAGAGCAAGGGTGTTTATATCTTTTTCAGGGGCGATCCTTCCCACATATAGAAGCAGTAACGGTGCGGTAATTCCGTAGCGCTCACGGACCTCATGGCTGCGTTTTTTGGGGGTGTACTGCTGGCAGTCGATGCCTCTGGACCACAGCTTCAGGCGATGAAAGCCTTGAGCTTGGAGGGAATCGAGGGTTTCGTAGGATGGTGCAAAGGTGGCGTCGCAGGAGCGGTGGAACCACTTCATGTATTTCCAATAGAGCGGAGCGATTTTTTTCATCCGGTAATATTCAAGATAGCGGTCAAAATGGGTATGGTATGAGGCGACATGGGGCAAGTCATGTTTTCGCGCATAACGAAGGCCGCAGAGACCGATATTGAACGGAGTTGCCATATGAAGCAGATCGGGACGAAAAGCTTTCAGCTCTGATTGGATAGAGGACATATTGGGCAGTGCGAGTCTACATTCGGGGTATAAGAAAAAGGGGATGCTGGTAATGGGACGTATGGGATCGGCATAACTGTCTTCAGGAGCAGATTTCGGTGAGAAAAGCAGATGTTCAATACCACGCCCTTTCAAATGAGTGGTTAATCGTTGAAGCGTACGTGAAACTCCGTTGGTTTGCGGAAGAAATGTGTCCGTGAATAAAGCAAGACGCATGGAACCCCTCCCAGATACTCTTGATGCCCTGATCATAACAGGCGATTATTTGATGGAGGTCAAACGGATGTTAAACAGAATATAAAAATCCACTGCACCAAGTAAGGTAAAGAGGTGTGCAGTGGATTTATTAGTTTTAATGGGATGAAGCCCTACAGGGATTCGTATAACTGTTGCAAAAAGGTAATGCTTTCTCCTAAATGTGACTCAGGAGTGCTTTCCAGGATTCCTTGAATATGAGGACGTTCATATTTCATATAACGAAGAATCGGCTCAAACTCTAGCCACCCTTGACCTACAGGGACAATTTTTATAGCTCCATCTTGGACGATAAAGTCTTTTAAATGAATGATAGCAATTCGATTTCCTAAAAGCTTCAAAGCCTCCATAATAATAGCTTCTTGATGCAAGTAATTTGTAGGTGACATTAGATTTGCGCAATCCAATATGACCTGAAGATTGTTAGAAGGGACTTCATCCAGAAGTCGGCGGGTTAAGGGCGCGGTGTACAGCGGATGATGAAGTCCTGCTTCGATTCCTACCGTCACACCAAAACGTTCGGCCTCCGCCACCATGGCCTTAACTGATGTCACCACCTCTTGGAAGGCTTCTTCTGTAAAATTATCTGTGGTATACCCAAGTCCCACACTTCCGGTTTCCGTACCTACCAGACTAGCGCCAAAATCTCTGGCCAAGCGCAGATGGGTATTAAACGCGGCTAACGCTTGTGCCCGTTTGTGAGGATCGGTATCTACAATGTTTACATAGCAGCCCAGAACCGCAATCTGAATACCTGCCTGCCTAAAGGCATTGCCATAATAGCTGGCTGTTCCAGGGCTTATAGCCGTCAGACTAGGGGCACTATCAGGAAAAGATTTCTTAAGTGCAAACTGGATATGAGTGAAATGATAGGACTTAATCTTCTCAATTAACTCTTGCAATGGAACTTGTGTGAAATCATGTGCTCGAACACCTAGATGAAGGGGAATGCTCATATGATCGATCGCTCCTATTAGTATTGTTGTTTGTGAGGTGCTAATTTGTCCCAGTCAAAGGTAACGCCAGTGCCCGTTACTTCAGGCGCTACTGCCATCCCATTGTCTTTGTTAATCACTAGCGGACGTGTAGTGTATTGATCGATAGGGAAGCTATGCATTTCGAGATAACCTGCATTTGGCATAGCTGCTAACAAACTAACGTGTAATTCCTGCATCCCATGTGTGGAAACGGAAAGGTTATAGGCTTGTGTTAAGTGAGCTACCTTTAACCAGCCCGTAATTCCGCCTATATTGGAAGCATCAGGTTGAGGGAAATCAACATGACCATATTGCAGCATGTGATGGAATTCGGTTAATGTGCGCAAGTTCTCCCCGCCTGCAACGGCCATTCCTGTTTCTTCAGCAATCCGTGCATAGCCGGCATAATCCTCCGGAATCGTTGGTTCTTCTAAGAAAAGAATGTCATATTTCAAAAATTCACGTGCGGCTTTTATCGCTTTTTCCACACTCCAGCTCATATTGGCATCGACCATAAAGGCTACATCCGGGCCGACCAATTGGCGTACCGCAGCCACTCGTTCCACATCTTCAGCTAATGTTTTTTGGCCTAGTTTAATTTTGACAGCCTGGAGGCCCATATCTAAGTATTTTTGATTGTTGCGCAGGAGCTTTTCTAATGGGAAATTCAAATCAATCGCTCCACCATAACATTTGACCTCATTGCTTGCGCCACCCAGAAGTTTGTAGAGAGGTTCATCTGCTTTCTTCGCACGTAAATCCCATAACGCAATGTCACATGCCGCAATGGCGAAGCTAGCCAGACCCCCGCGAGCAACATAATGTATTCCCCAGTTCATCTGCTCCCAGATACTTTCCACACAGCTGGCGTCTTTGCCAACTAAAATATGTGTTAATTCATTAGCAATTAGTGAACAGATCGCTTTGCCGCCAAATCCGCCAGTATAGGTATAACCTACACCTTCACGACCGTCATCCGTTCTAATTTTGACAATGGGTACTTCAAAATGAGTATGCAAGCCGTGTTTAGCATCCTCCATGATTTCTGGCAAAGGGATACGATAGTACTCTGTAATAACTTCTTTAATTATAGACATCTGTGATCACTCCTTATAAAAGTTGTTGTAAGTTTGATATAGGTGAGGCTGTATTTTGTTTAAGTGCTTGAACCACAAGTTTAGCAATTTGCTGGGCACCTTCATCCGAGAAATGAGTATCATCCGTAACTCCATTGGGGTAATTGGGATGTGTTTTCTCTGGTAAGTGCATGAATAACTTCTTGGATTCTTCTTCGCCTAATGAACGATAGAGCGCTTGCGAGGCTGCGAAAATATCAAGTAGCGGAGTGTGCGTTTCTTCAGCCACTTGTCTCATTACCTCGGGATAAGCACCTACAGCCAACGGGTCAAGCTCTCCATCGGCGTTAAAGCGGCGGCGACTTACAGAGGTTAACAGAACCGGAGTCCCCCCTAGCTGCCTAGCAGCATCTATATATTGAATTAGATTGTGGCGATATTCGGTTTCAGGATCGGTGTAACGTAATGGATCATCTTTTTTCTCATCGTTATGTCCAAATTGAATAAACAGGTAGTCGCCGGGTTGAAAGTCTTTTTTGATGGCATCCAGGCGGCCGTCTGTTATGAACGATTTGGTGCTTCGACCATTAATTGCACGATTCTGGATTTGAATAGAAGTCCCAAAATAACTTTGCAGGTATTCTCCCCAGCCGGTCATAGGTTTTTCTCCAGCGCCTTTAATAGCCGCAGTGGAATCGCCTGCAATAAATAGCTGTTGTCTCATAAGGTCTTCTTCTCCTTTAACGTATTGGCGTTCCCTTAACCAATTCTCAGCAAGGGAAAGCCATTGCTGGCAATGAGGGTGTTCTTTAGCAAGCCCTAAACCATGCCGCCCTTCTTCAAAGATATGTAATTCAAAAGGAATTCCCTGATTAGACAGGGCAGAGGCGAACAACAGACTATTCTCCACGGGAACGCTGGCATCGTTTGCTGTTGTCCAGATAAAGGTTGGAGGTGTGAGTGAATCCACCTGGGCTTCTGAGGAAAAGGAGTCAAGCTCCGCTTGTGATGGGTCGTCTCCAAGAAAATGTAGCCGGCTTCCCTTATGCGAATGGGACTCTTGGAAAGTGATTACAGGATAACCTAACAGAAGAAGATTTGGTTTCTCTGCTCTAGTGGTAGAAAAGATGGAAGCTAAGTGTCCTCCAGCCGAGAATCCAATCATCCCTACTTTGTCTGAGATCACATTCCAAGCTTTGGGTGCTTCCCTAATCCATTTGAGAGCTTCCTCAACATCATTTAACAAAGAAGAGACGTTGAAGTCTCCGACCTGATAATCTAGTACACCTGCATGAATACCTAGATTGTTTAGCCATTGAGCCACAGGTTCTCCTTCATGTTTGGCTAAGTGCTGATATCCTCCACCAGGCAATACCAATATAAATGGACGGGGTTGATCCGTCTCGAGCGGATAGAGGGTGAGTAGTGAGGTTTCCTGAGAAATCTCATCTTGTTCTACACGGTTAGTATTTAGTCGAAAGTTCAACATTGCGTTCAAATTCCTCCCTAAATGGTTATATGCACACGTTAACATATTTTCCGAAAAAAAGAGAGACTCTTTTTTTTTTAGATTCGACCTTGAACGATTATTTTGTGATTTTTACATAGATTCGTCAAATGTTGGTTTGGATTTAGTGCCTGTATTGTTATCCCGGTACTGTCCAGGGGTCATCCCTTCCTGTTTACGGAAAGATCGAATGAAATTCTGAGAATTGTTGTATCTTAATTTGGCTGCAATATCTTTGATCGGCATATCGGTTTCCTGCAGCCATTTTTTCGCCATTTTAAATCGGTACATCGTTAAATATTCGCTGAAATAGTATTGGGTCTCCTTACGGAAGACACTGCTGATATAGTTGGCGTTGTAATGCAGCCGAGAAGCGCATTCTTCCAAGGTTAGATCTGTATCATATTCATGTTGGATCAGATCAATGATTTTCTCAGAGATGTTTTGGTATTGGGCATTTTGCCTGCTGATAAAAATTTTGATCATCGGGTAAATGACCATGCTCCAGAACCAATCCTCAATCTCAGCCACGGTATGAAGGTCATGCAATTCCTCAAAAATAGAGCCATTAGCATGATAGATCTGATTTAAGCTAATGCCCGATTCCTGCATCATAATGAGCAAGTTATTGAGTAAGCGGGTCAACGGGATTTGATATTCCTGTGGTGAAAGCTCAAGGGCAAAAATAGATTTAAAAAGCAAATGAATCAGTTCCTTGGCTTTATCCGTTTCAGCCAGCTTGATAGCATCCATTAGATCGTTTTCTTTATGCGTAGGGTAGTTCAAGTTCAGATAATGTTTGCCGGAGTTAATGTTCTCATATTGAATAATAACGCCTTTGCCAAGCTTAATGCGATGTTTCAGTGCTTCTAGACCTTCTCTGTAGGCGATGGCTAGTTTATCGAAGGCGTTGAAGGGAAGGCTCAGCCCAATACTCACCTGCACCTTTAGATAATTATTTATTTCTTGCTGCAGCTTCTCCGTTAACGAATACAGTGTCTTATGAAAAGACTGGGTATCGCAGTCTGGACTGCCCAATAATACGACTACCGCATGGTCCATGATTACAGGAGCCAGCCGTTGTTCAGGACAGATTAACTCTTCGATCATATTGTGGGCAGCGAACAATAAGAGGCTGAGATCTTTTTTCTCATAGCTGGAATCCTCGGCATAATCAATAGACAACGTAATTACTGCCATGGTTTTCCATTCTTCAAGTTGTGTTTGGTAGCCGAATTGCCCTAATTCTTCGAGCAAATCACGTTTCTTAACATTTCCGTGGAAGGCATTGATCAGAAAAAACGTTCGCACCTGCTGAAAGTGTTGCCGGACTTCTTTTTCCAGCTGTGATTTGGATTGGAACAAAGAATGAACTTGTTCTCCTATAATCTGAAATTCATTGCGATGTCTCGATTTAATATCCGGTTTGCGTTGGCCCATCTGATTAAGCAGTCTTTCGATAGGGGTGTACATACGCCTGGAACCGATCCATGCCAGAAGAATGGAGAACAAGAGCATAATGGTGCACACGATTATCGTAAACATCCCGATTTTATTGGACTCCTTCGTCAAGCTTTCCATAGAAGTAACCGATAGATAAACCCAGCCATTTAACTGAGAACGCATGAAAGTGACGGAGTAATTCTTTTTATTGATCACAGTCTTGAACTGTCCGGATTGTTTAGAAGGATCAGAGATTAAAGGGACTTCTTTAAATCCGCCTTGCTCTTTAGGTTTTCCGATTAAGCTGGTATCCGGATGGAGCAGGAAGCGGCCAGCTTGATCCAGAACGATAATGTCATCGAGTGGCTGCACATCTGAATTAATGAAATCCTGAAGACTGCAGACCGGAATATTAGCTAGGGCAAGCCCATATTTTTGCAGCTTATTGGTGGGAAGCTTTTTGATAAGACTAATGCTGTAATTGCAGCCAGTGACGTTAATGCTCTCCTCGCTATAAAATAAGGACGACGGATTCAAAATCCATGAAGTATCGTCAGCTATATTCATTAGATTAGAGAGTTGCGCGTGGTTTTTGTATTCATTCAGACGGTAGACGCCTGAATTTTTGATCATCCAGTTCTGCTGCTGATTGAGCAGGATGACATCCTCCAGTTTCGTATCGAAGGATTGCATATTGCGGATTTCGTTTCTTAAATCATTATATAAAATGAAATCGGTTTCATTTAAAGGGTTATTTAGTGCTTTTTTTAATACACTAGAGTTGATCACTTGGTTTAATGTTTGATTGACAGTTGTTAACTTATGTTCTACATTTGAGGTGATTTGTAATATAAGTTCCATTTTACTGTTGTTTACGTTCTTTTGGATCTCATTAGATGATGTGAAATAGGAAAAAGAACCGATGAATATCACCGGCAACGTGCTAATTACAAAGGCAAAAATCGTTAATTTACTTAAAAAGCTTAATGGTCTCACGGGGCTCAGCACCTTTACTTATGTAGAAGTAGACACTTGTTCTTAGTGTATGAAACCTGGTGGAAAATAACAATAATCATCTCGTTCTGCAATAATCATTAACCCTAATTATGACTACAAAATGGAAAATCTTCAAGCTGTAGGGTGAAAATCCTTACAATACCTTAGGAGGCTGTAGAAATGTTTAGACAATTTTTGTGTAGAAGGGCAACGTTTTGTTTCTGCTTATTTTTCATGCTTGTTTTCCCTATGTTAAGCGCTTGCAGTGATGGAAAGTCAGCTGGTTCTGTACTGCAAGAAGCTCGCCCGAACATCTCGATCTTGGCACCCCTTCATTTTCCACAGCAGCCTTCAAAAAAGATTATAGCTGAGATTGAAAGATTAACAGGGGTGGAGCTTGATATCACGTGGGTGCCTGAGGGTGTTTATACCGATAAAATGAACACGGCGTTGACCACTAATTCCTTGGGAAAAGTCACCTTTGTGAAGTTCTCAGATTATAATCTGGTGAAAAACGCCATCCGTTCTGAAGCATTTTGGGAGATCGGCCCATATCTTCAGGAGTTCCCCAATCTTAAAGCACTGGACCCCGCTATTCTTAAACAGACCGCTGTAGATGGAAAGATCTACGGCCTATATACAGAACGCCCTTCCTCCAGACAGGGTGTCATTATACGTAAGGATTGGCTGGACAATCTTCATTTAAGCAATCCACAGACCTTAGATGATCTATATGAAGTAATGAGGCAATTTACATATAACGATCCGGATCAGAATGGCAAACAAGATACCCTTGGATTAGTCGATCGTAATGATCTTGTTTATGGTGTATTTAAGACACTAAGCTCTTATTTTGGCACACCAAATAATTGGAAGCTAGAGAATCATCAATTTGTTCCGGAATTCGTAACAGCGGAGTATATGAACACAATGAATTTTATGAAGAAATTATATGATGAAAAAATCATAAATCAGGACTTTGCTCTTACCAGTAAAGAGGTTCAACGCGATAAATTCATTAACGGAATCGCTGGTGTGTTTATTGGCAGCATGACTGATGTGCAGCGGTTGTCAATTGAAGCTCAAGCATACAATCCAAAGGCTGAACTTACCCTGATCAATCGTATCGGGGGGCCTGATGGATATAAAGTGTGGTCTATCCCCAATTACAACGGACTGTATCTCTTTTCCAAAAAGTCCATTGCCACAGAGGAGGAGCTTCGGCAGGTGCTTGGATTTTTTGATCGGACCATGGATAAAGATGTAGCCAATATAATGATGTATGGCTTTGAGGGGCGGCATTATAAGCTTGAAGGCGGCAAGATTATCCTTCCCGAGGAAACCTCACAACTGCGGGTACAGGAAGTGAATCCGCTATATGCTTTAATGATCGCGGACATTAGTAATAAAAACATTATGGAAGTGGCTCAGAAGGAGCAATTAACCTCTCTAGCAGATCAGCTGAGTAAAGATAATGAATCTTTTCTGGTCGATGACCCGACAGTTTCTCTGAGCTCATCTACTTTTGATGAGAAGAATATGGAGTTATCTACAATCATTGTGGATGCTACATATAACTATATATTAGGTAATATTACCGTCGAGGGATTCCAGCAAGAGGTTGAGAAATGGAGAGCTCGTGGAGGCAATCTTATTATTAAGGAATATGCTGAGGCTGAGTTTGGGACAGAAAAGTAAATAGGTTAAAAAGGTTTTGATCCACTGCGGATAATGCGGTGGATTTTTTTTGTGCTGCGATATCACGATAATCATTTGCTCAGATCCCTTTCAGAACGCGCCGTTATGGGGAAATGATTGTTTTCGTAACCTTGCCGACGATGTAACGTGGAACTCGTAACCAATACAAATTATGGAGGTCAAAATGGTATGAAGAAGAAATCCTTCACCATGTTGTTAACAGCACTGTTAACATTCAGCACATTGTTAGCTGGATGCGGTGGTAACAACAATAACAAAGAAGAAGCAGCAGCCCCAACTACAAGTGCAGAGAACACTACGAAGGTGGAAGAGACTGAAGCACCTAAAGAGGAACCTACAGAAATCAAAATCATGCTTCCATTGAATACATCAGAGACTCCGCCTGATACGATTAAGAATGAACTAGAGAAATTGACCAACACGAAGCTGACTTATCAATTTTTTCCGGCTGATACTTATGAAGAAAAACTGAATTCATCTTTTGCAACGGGTTCATTGCCGCAAGTAACATATTTGAAGAATCAGACAACCTTCATTCAGATGAAAGAAGCGATAAAAGACGGACAATTCTGGGAAATCGGTCCACTATTAAGCGAATTTCCGAATTTGAGCAAACTGAAACCAGAAATTCTTAATAACACGAAAGTAGATGACAAGCTTTATACCCTATATATCGGGCGTCCACTTGCACGCCAAGGGATCATTTACCGCAAAGACTGGGCAGATAAATTAGGACTTGCTGCACCAGCTAATGTAGATGAATTATTTGAAATGGCTAAAGCCTTCACAGAACAAGATCCAGACGGTAATGGAAAGAAAGATACTACCGGTATTATTGACCGTAATGAGTTGACCTATGGAGCTTTCAAAACTGTTTCGTCTTGGTTCGGAACACCGAATACCTGGGGTGAGAAGGATGGCAAATTAGCGCCTGAATTTACCTTCGATGAATATTTCGACACAATGGATTTTTTCAAAAAAGCTCGTGATGGCGGATACATTAATCAAGATTTCGCTGCCACCAGTAAAACGGATGCAGTAAATATGTTTAAGGCTGGAAAGGGTGGACTCTATATTGGGGGCTCCATGCAAGATATTGATTCCCTCAATAAAGATACTATTAAGAATAACCCTGACGCTGTTTTGGATGCGCATAGTATGGTTGCAAGTCCAGATGGAAAATATGCTCAATGGATGATTCCAGGCTATAACAATGTTGTCTTGTTCCCGAAATCTGCTGTCAAGGATGAGGCAGAGCTGAAGAAGATTCTTGCTTTCTTTGATCAAATGATGACTCCAGAAGTAGCTAATTTGATGTATTGGGGAATTGAAGGTACTCACTATACCGTTGAAGACGGTAAAGCGAAAGCTGCAGACGACAAAGAATTGATTGAACGTGAAGTAAAGGGATATAAGGACAGCGTTATCGGCGAAGCTGAAACCAATGGAATGTACGAAAACTATAACACGCTGCCAGGAAGAATTCATGCAGATCAATTGGTTCTTGAGAATGTCAAAGTTGGTGTAGCGGATCCAACAGCTGCTATGGATTCGGCTACCTATACAGAAAAAGGCGTAGAGCTTCAACAGATTATTACAGATGCAACCTATAAATATATTTATGGTCAGATTGACAAGGCTGGATTTGAGAAGGAAGTAGAGAACTGGAAGAGCCGTGGTGGAGATAAGATTATTGAAGAATACAACGCGTTATACAAAAAATAGTAACCCGTACTGGAATAGTTAAGCGACAAATTGTAGCTGAAAAGGTTGTTGATCTTGTTTCAACAACCTTTTCTATTCCTCACTGGGTTCAGAAATATCGTGTTTGAATAAAGAAGGAGAAAGGAAGAATATCATGCAGGAAGTCACCGCACAGCCCAGCTCAGCTCCTCAAATGAATCCTAAGCCTGAAATTTATAAAAGCAGCAGCGAACTGAAAAAGCGGCTGTGGAGAAATAAATGGCTCTACGTCATGCTAACTCCGGGAGTACTGTATTTTCTGATTTTTAAATATCTTCCAATGTACGGATTAATTATCTCATTTCAGGATTACAAACCCTATCAAGGGATCAACGGTAGTGATTGGGTAGGGATGAAGCATTTCAGCAGGTTGTTCACAGAGCCGGATTTCTTAAATATATTAGTGAACACACTTATTCTTTTCGGATTAAATATTCTTATCTATTTCCCGATGCCGATTATTCTTGCCCTGATGTTAAATGAACTTCAAGGCAGCTTTTTCAAAAGAACCTTTCAGACGATCTTCTATTTGCCCCATTTTCTGTCATTGGTTATCATCGTCTCCATTTCTTATGTAATGGTCACGATGGATGGAGGGATTATCAACGAGCTGCTTGTCTATTTTGGCTTTGAACCAATCAATTTCCTGCTTAATCCAGGGTGGTTCAGGCCCATGTATATTATTCAGGTGATTTGGAGAGAAGCAGGTTGGGGAACGATTATTTATCTAGCTTCCATAGCTGCGATTGACCCAGGGCTTTATGAAGCATCGCGTATGGACGGAGCTGGAAGACTTAGACAAGTCTGGCATATCACTCTTCCAGCGATTAGAGGCGTAATTATTACATTATTTATTCTGAAAATTGGTTCCGTTCTTGATCTTGGATTTGAACATGTATATCTGCTACTTAACTCCATGAATCGAGAAGTTGCGGAAATTATCGATACGTATGTATATACTGCTGGTTTGAGACAAGGGCAGTTTAGTTACAGTACAGCTATTGGATTCTTTAAATCGATTGTAGGCTTTGTAATGGTGATGATGGTGAATAAATTATCCAAGAAAATGGGAGAAGAAGGCGTTTATTGATATTTTGTGGGAGGAATCGAAATGGTAGAAGATAAAACAATCAGTGGTAGAATCTTTTCTGCTATAAACTTTACGCTGCTTGCGATCATTGCTTTAATTACTGTGCTTCCCCTTGTTCACGTTGTAGCAGGCTCTTTCACAACGAGTGCAGAACTAGCTTCTAGCAAATTTGTACTGATTCCAAAGGTATGGAGTCTGGAAGCGTACAAGTTCATCTTTTCGACGAATACAATATTTAAAGCCATGGGTGTTTCCATTGGTATCACGGCAATTGGTTCTATTTTTAGTTTGTTTATAACTTCTTTGATGGCCTACGCTCTTACCAGAAAAGATCTGGATGGTCGTAAAGTGGTTAACTTCATGGTTGTGTTCACCATGCTTTTTCATGGTGGGATGATTCCAACGTTCCTTGTGGTGAAGGAATTGGGACTAATTGATACGTACGCATCATTGATCCTACCGTCAGCGATTAGTGCCTTTAATATGATCATTTTGAGAAACTTTTTCCAAAATATACCTGAAGGTTTGGAGGAATCGGCCAAAATTGATGGTTGTAACGATTTTGGAATATTATTTCGGATTGTATTGCCACTATCCTTACCTGCGTTAGCGACTATCGGATTGTTCTATGCGGTAACGTATTGGAATACCTACATGAATGCGATTCTGTATTTGAATGATAGTGCGAAATGGCCAATACAGGTTCTGCTCAGACAAATTGTCGTCCTTGCCAGCGGTATGGATCACAGCGCTACACTGGATGCTGCTGTTCCACCGCCAGATCAATCAATTAAAATGGCTGTTATCGTTGTAGCTACCTTACCAATAGTTTGTGTGTATCCGTTCCTGCAAAAGCATTTTGCCAAAGGTGCCATGTTGGGTTCTATGAAGGGCTAGCAAGAAAGAGAGAGACTATACTTAGGGGAGGAGCTTCGAGATGACTGTACAGATACCTACAACGCCGATAGAGTGGGCAAAAAAAGCTTGCGATTCACTAATGGATACTTACAGGGCGGGAGAGCTTCCCCCCGCGCATCGATGGCACTATCATCAGGGTGTATTTCTGTGTGGCATGGAGCTTTTGTGGAATGCTTATCAAGAAGACCGTTATATCAACTATATTCAGGAATATGTAGATGATTTGGTGGATGAATACGGGAACTTTTATTTTGCACGTGATGAGCTGGATGCGGTTCAAGCAGGACAGTTACTATTCACTCTTTATGAACGGACAGGCAAACTTAAGTATCGTATTGCAGCAGAGAAGCTAAGGAATTTACTGCTCACACTAAATAAAACCTCTGAGGGCGGGTATTGGCACAAGGATAAGTACGCCAACCAAATGTGGTTGGATGGACTTTATATGGCCGGCGTATTCTCCTTGAAATATGCTAATGTCTACGATGAACCAAGCTTGCGTGAAACGGTCCTTCATCAGGAAATGTTAATGCGCAAGCATATGAAGGATGAGACAACAGGTTTGTTATACCATGCCTGGGATGAGAGCCGGCGGATGCCTTGGTCGAATCCGGAGACGGGTTGTTCACCGGAGTTCTGGAGCCGATCATTAGGATGGTATGGTCTCGCCTTATCGCAATTTCTGGATCTGTTACCTTCCCATGATTCAGCCCGGACAGAGCTTTCTACTACGCTGAGAGATTTTGTGGATGCACTTATTCGTTACCAAGATCAAAAAAGTGGACTTTGGTATCAAGTCGTAGATAAGGGACATGAGCCAGATAATTGGCTGGAGACTTCAGGGTCATGTTTGTTCGTCTATACGATTGCCAAAGCCGTGAAGCATGGCGTTGTAAGTGATGTGACTATCGCTACAGCTGCCGCTAAAAAAGGATATGAAGGGTTAACCAAAGTAATCCAGTGGGATGAGCATAACCGATTAGTTCTGCCGGACATTTGTATCGGTACCTCAGCTGGAGATTACGAGAGTTACGTGACTCGGCCTAAGGTTAAAAATGATCTGCATGGTGTGGGCGCATTGGTGATGGCTTGTGTTGAAATACAGTCAATGCTCCAAGAATAAATCGCTCCGTATCCTTACTAAACAATGACTTGATTCTCTGAGATTGCAGAGAATCAAGTCGTATTATTTTATGTACAAAGTAATCCTTAAATCGGGTGAACCTATTTATAGTTTTTGAGCTCTTAAATTTATAAATATTTTGGGGGTTGGGATGAAGAAATCACAGTGGGCAATTCAAACGGCAGACTCTATTATGGCGCGGACACCGAAGCTTTATGAAGATAAAGGCTACAAAGGAAGCTGGACCTACGATTATGGCGTGGTATTGAACGGTTTTGAATGGCTTTGGAAGCAGACCGGTGATTCGAAGTATCTGCAGTTCATTCAAGATAATATGGACTACTTTATTCAGGAAGATGGCAGTGTCAAGGGCTACCACCTAGAGGAGTATAACATCGATCATATTAACAACGGAAAATTATTATTGACTCTATATAAAGAAACGAAGCAGGAAAAATACAAAAAAGCGGCTGCTCTACTTAGAAAGCAACTTGAGACCCATCCGCGAACCTCGGAAGGTGCTTTTTGGCATAAAAATATATATCCCTATCAGATTTGGTTAGATGGACTTTATATGGGCGCTCCTTTTTATTTAGCCTACTTGCTAGCTTTTGAAGAAGGAAAGGGACTTGGGGATGTAACTAAACAATTTATCTTGTGTGAGAAGCATACGAAAGATCCGGTAACAGGTCTGCTATATCATGCATGGGATGAACAGCGTATTCAACCTTGGTGCGACCCTGAAACAGGACTTTCGCCTAACTTTTGGGCCCGTTCACTTGGCTGGTATCTCATGGCATTGGTTGATGTTCTGGAATTGCTGCCTAGTGAGCACTCAGATTATCCAGAGCTGGTACGAATACTAAATGATACCTTAACTGCGGTGAAGAAATATCAGGATAAGGAATCCGGGGTCTGGTATCAAGTGATTAATCTAGGGGAACGCAAAGGAAATTATCTTGAGGCCTCTGCTTCAAGTATGATCGTGTATGCCATGGCTAAAGGTATCCGATTAGGCGTGTTAAACGCTGGATGGTACGAAACATTAGATCTGGCTCAACAAGGACTTATCTCGGAGTTTGTACTAGAAACCAAAGAAGAATGGGTCAATTTAAATAAGAATTGCCAAGTAGCAGGATTAGGTGGAGTGGACCAACGTGACGGTACTTTCGCTTATTACATTAGCGAGCCTATTGTCACTAACGACCAAAAAGGTGTGGGTGCTTTCCTTCAGGCCTGTGTGGAATACGAACAATTAAGAGGCTGGATCTGATATAGAACAGGGAGGCTTATGAATGTTGATCTACAATATTGAGGATTTTGGAGCGCTTAAGAATAGTAAAAAGTTAGCGACAGAAGCGATAACGCGTGCAATTGAAGCGGCAAATAAAGCCGGTGGAGGAACCGTTTATGTGCCGGCTGGTACGTTCTTAACCGGTGCAATTCATATGAAAAGCAATATCGAATTGAATTTAAATCCTGGTGCCATTCTTTCATTCAGTACGAACCCGGAGGATTACCCTGCAGTGGAATGCAGATGGGAAGGAGTGAAGCAGCAGGTTCATTCACCTTGTATTTATGGAAGAGAGTTAGTTAATGTATCGATCACTGGCAGCGGAATGATTAACGGAAATGGTGAACTCTGGTGGGATAAGTTTCGGAACCGCCGGGAAGAGCTGCAGTATCCCCGGCCGACTCTAATCGGCTTGGACAGCTGTCAGCGGGTAACCCTTAAAGATATCGCGCTGGTCAATTCTCCAAGCTGGACCGTTAATCCGATAGGCTGTTACAATGTGACTATTGATAATATTTCCATTCTGAACCCGGCGGACTCTCCAAATACAGATGGTATTAATCCAGAGTCTTGCACCAATGTGCGAATTAGCAATTGCAATATTGATGTCGGTGATGACTGCATAGCGATCAAGGCAGGAACTGAGGATACCAAAGAACGAGTTCCTTGTGAGAATATTACGATCACCAACTGCACTATGGTACATGGACACGGGGGTGTCGTACTCGGTAGTGAAATGAGTGGAGATATTCGTAATGTCACGATTAGTAATTGTGTGTTTAAACAAACCGATCGTGGAATCCGGATGAAATCAAGACGGGGACGCGGGGGAGCGATTGAAGATATTCGGATCAGCAATATTGTAATGGAGGACGTTATTTGTCCGTTTACTCTAAATCTATATTATTTCTGTGGACCACGCGGAAAAGAAAAATATGTGTGGGATAAAAATCCTTATCCGATTACAGAGGAAACGCCGTATTTTAGACGCATTCATTTTGCCAATATTACCGCACGTAATGTTCATGCCGCAGCGGGTTTCTTATACGGGCTTGCGGAGCAGTATGTATCCGAGATTACGTTTACTAATGTAGACATCTCCATGGCGACGAATGCAATTCCCGGCCATCCAGACATGATGACAGGGATCGAAAACATGAATAATCGCGGGTTTTTCCTCGGGAATGCAAGAGATGTCCAATTTCATCAGGTGACGATTGAGAACCATGAAGGGCCTGCTTTTTACATTGAAAATGGAGAAGCTGTAGAGATCATAAATTGTCGATCAAAAAACACGAAGAAGCCGGAAAAATTAGTAGAACAAGCTACAGTGTCACCTGAAGAACAGAATGTCTGTCCATAAGAGAGAGTCATCAATTTATTGAAAGGAAAAGAATCCACTATGCTTGTTGTAGGAAAAGAATCCTTTTGCGCTTATCACACGATTCAAGAGGCGATAGATTCACTAGAGCAGGGGCCATCCGGTCAAGCGGATACGCTTTATATTTTGTCAGGGGTCTATAAAGAGGCAGTGCGGATTTATCGTTCTAATCTTACGATCATAGGGATTGGCTACGTGGAGATTGTTATGAATCGTTACGCGAAAGAGCGTGATGAAGCGGGCGAAGAAATCAATACATTCTCTACACCAACGTTATTTCTGGGCGGCAGCCACCTGATCTTGGAGAATCTGGTGATTACCAATAATGCAGGGCAGGGTGAAAATATCGGGCAGGCGGTAGCCGTGTATGCTAATTGTGATCAAACCGTATTCAGAAATTGTACTTTAAAAGGGTATCAGGACACGTTGTTCACGGGACCTTTGCCACCTGCACCCAAAGAGCGATCTACGTTTGGAGGTATACCACTGAGAAAGCACCATGCCCAATATCGGCAGTTGTATCAGCATTGCTATATAGAGGGAACAGTGGACTTTATATTTGGTGGGGCTACGGCTTATTTTGACAGATGTGAAATTCGCAGCTTGCGTCATAGTGAGAATCAAGCAGGTTATATTACGGCAGCCTCCACACCCGTGGGACAATCGTATGGTTATATTTTTAAAAATTGCTTTTTAACAGCGGCTCCTGATATTGCTCCGGTGTTTCTGGGCCGTCCATGGCGTGAGTATGCTAAAACCGTATTTGTAGATTGTCAGCTGGGTGCACATATTCATCCACTTGGCTGGGATAACTGGAACAACACCGCTAATGAACAAACCGTTTGTTATCAGGAATATGGCGTGAAGGATGCAATTCTCCTGAGTAAGCAACGCGTTTCTTGGGCAGATTGCTTTGAAGATGGGGACGAGACGTTGGATAAAGAGTTTGTTTTTGCTGGTACGGATTTTTGGAAATAGATAATTTAATTAACGAGTACACAAATAAAAAACGGTAGTCTAGACGAGAAGCATAAAGTCTTAGACTGCCGTTTTATTTATGTGTTGTATCACTTTATTTTTAATATGATCTTTCCTTTAGCTCTGCCCGATTCGGAATACTCCATCGCTTTCTGCGCCTCTACAAAAGGAAACACTTGATCAATAACAGGTTTTATTTGTCCGGACCTTATCAAATGCTTCGGTTTTATAATTGATAATTTGATCGGCTCCAAGTGACTTGACCAATTCTGCTCCAGCATCGCTTGTAGTAGTAGCCACGTATATCCCCATCGCTTTGGCAAGTTGGATAGTAAAAAGTGCCAACACCGCCCGCTCCCGCTTGAATCAATACCTTTTGTCATCACCTATCTTGAATTTTATAACTTTTTTTCCTGCTTGGATGACAATCTCTGAAAAATCATTTCCTAAAACTAGGGGCATATCGTATTTCAACAGCGTACGAACTTTGCCATCCCGCACTTTGAAATCGATAGGATTAATACTTGCTGCATGGATCTCTGCCAATACATCATAATCACCCACTGCGGGTGTAGGGACGTCGGCTAGTTGAAGAGGATATTTTCCGTATTTTTTAATTATCATTGCTTTCATCCTAAAAACTCCAACTCATTAATTATTCATTTTTGCTGTTCCAGAAAAATAACTCATCTCAACGGGGGAGATGGTTTTTGGTTCCGATCGGTCTTCGCTTTTATCTGAGCAGTCTCGGCGATATTTCCCTTGTTCCAGCTTTATATCAATAAAATCGACAACCTGCTGCAGCGACGAGATTTGGCTGACGATGTTTTCTCGATGGTTCCTTAAATGCTCCACCAGTTCAGGATAATCCGCGGGATCAGCGTCGGCGGAGACCGCCAAAAATGGCTGCATATCCTGCAAGGGCATACCTGTTTTTTTGAGGCAGGATAGCAGCCGGATTGTATCTATGTCTTCCTGCCGGTAAACGCGATGCCCGTTGTCCTTCCGGTCCGCCCGGGGAAGCAGCGCAATCTTTTCGTAATAGCGGATCGTATCCTCGGATATTCCGGTTTGCACGGCGGTTTCTTTTATCGTAAACGTTTGCTCTGCCTTCATACTCTACCTCCTGGAGATTGCTTTGTGTGTGCATTATACAACTTGGAGCTGACTCCAAGTCAAGACCTTATCTCTGGGACAAAATCTTTTTATTACGCCTTGACTTGGAGTCGACTCCAATTAATAAAATGTGCGTTAGAAGAGGAAGATATCCCGAATTCAGGAGGAGATTTACAATGAGCACTCAGCAACGTGAAAATATCGCATTGATTACAGGCGCTAACGCCGGGATTGGATTGGAATTAACTCGAAAACTGCTAGCGGAGGATTGGCAGGTGATTGCTTTGAACCGTTCCGATTTTCCGGCCGACGATGTGAACATCCAAAAAGCCATCAAAAACGGCTGGCTTCGTATTTATAAAACAACCGATCTCGCGGATTTTGCCAGCTTGAGAGGGACGCTGGAAGAGATCAAAGGCAAGGAGCAGCGAATCGATATTTTGTTCAACAATGCCGGCGGGAGCTTCCCCGAACTAAGCTATTCGAAACAGGGGCGCGAAAAGCACTATGAATTGATGACCGTTGTTCCGTATATTATTTTAATGGAATTGAAGGATATCCTACAAAAAGGACGCTTAAAAACGGTGATCAACACCTCATCCTCAGCGCTTAATTATACGAAAGAGTTTACGATAGAAATCTTGGAGCATCCCATAACCTTCCGCAAGCTGCTTGGTCCTTACGCCACCTCAAAGCTGGCATTATCGTTATGGACACAGGCCGCCGCGCCACAACTTGCTAACGAGGGCATCATGATTCGCAGTGTTGATCCGGGTAGCAATAACACATTGCGAAAAGGGAAAAATTCTGGACTGCCTCTTATAGTTAAACCGTTGATGAAGCTGTTTTTCTCTCCGCCAACCCACGGCGCCGGCCAATTGTATGAGGGTGCTCTGGGAGAACACCGTGAAGAGACAGGTATATTTCTTCGGAAAGGCCAGGTTGCGGATTTGAAATTTAAGGATCAAGCCCGGAATGTTTTGGAAAGGATTAATAATATCTACGAAAATGAGTATCTTCGTTGTTAATCTGATCTTTAGATCTCTAATTTTTTTTTGTAATTCCTCCAAACGTATGAGATAATAGAGTTTTTCCGTTGATTCTATTTTTCATGGCATGGTAGAGATGCCTGATCAAATATTGGAGGTAGGCTTGTTGGCGAAACAGTATCCTTTTGAATATGATCGGACCAAACCTTTTATGGAGCAAGTAGGGGAATGGGTCGGAGATGTATTCTATGAAATTCTTCCTGAGGCTGGATTTGAAGTACGTGATGAACAGATATACATGGCCTTTCAGGTAGAGCGAGCTTTTGCCGAGAAAAAGACGATTTTTTCTGAGGCAGGGGTCGGAACAGGCAAGACATTAGTGTATTTGTTGTATAGCATTTGTTACGCGCGTTATATGGGCAAACCTGCGATTATTGCATGTGCGGACGAGTCCTTGATTGAGCAGCTTGTGAAACCGGAAGGCGATATCGCCAAGCTTGCGAAGCATCTGAACATGAATATTGATGCCAGACTAGCGAAATCTCCGGATAAATATATGTGTCTGAAAAAGCTGGATCAGGCTCGGAACCATGATGATGAAAGCTTACCACTGGAGAGCTTGTACAGTACATTACCTGATTTTGTACATTCACATGCACCGATGCAGCAATTCCATGCTTATGGAGACCGCAGAGATTACCCTGATCTGAATGACGAACAATGGAACAAAATTAACTGGGATACGTTTCAGGACTGCTTTACTTGCGATATGCGTCACCGCTGCGGGCAGACCTTGTCCCGTGATCATTACCGGAAATCAAGTGATCTGATCATTTGTTCCCACGATTATTACATGGAGCATATTTGGACCTATGAAGCGCGTAAGCGGGAAGGGCAAATCCCTTTGCTTCCGGATCACTGTGCGGTTGTATTCGATGAAGGACATTTATTAGAATCAGCGGCCATGAAGGCGCTTGGCTATAAGATGAAGCATGTCGTCTTTGAAGAATTGATTTCTCGCCTGCTACAGAACGAGATTCGTGAAACGCTGGCCGTTCTGATTGATGAAGCGATCATGCAAAGTGAGCAAATGTTCAAAGCGATTCGCCGTCAATGCCGAAACATACCTGGATCAGATCGGAAAAGCATTGAGCTGAATGCTTCATTGATTCGTGAGGTACACCGGATGCGGAGTGTAATTGCTGCTATCGAAGAAGAATTAGTATTCGAAAGCGGACTCTACACGATTGATGAATACCAACTCCGAATTGTGGAGGAACGTTTGGAGACCATAGAGATCGCTTTGCGATTGTTTGAGGATTCAGGGGCTTTAATCTGCTGGGCGACAGAAGAAAGCGATGGTCTAACGCTGTCGGTCATGCCACGAAATGTCAAAGAGGTACTTCAAGACAGCCTGTTCACGCAAAAAATGCCAATCGTATTCTCATCGGCTACATTGTCTGTGGATAAATCATTCCAATACTTGAAGGACAGTCTTGGGATACAAGATTTTTTATCCTTCTCTGTAGACTCACCTTATGACTATGAGCACCAGATGAATGTCTATGTGCCAGAGCTTCAGAGTGGGGATTTTGCTGAGAAAATGGAAATTTCCCTGAAGCTTATTCAGCGGACTGAAGGTAGAGCACTGCTATTGTTCCGTACTCGTGAAGAGCTTCTGCAGTTCAAGCAGCTTAACTCGTTACGACCGGAAAGCAGTTCATATTCATTTTTATATGAAGGGGATCAAGAAATCAGCTATTTGATTTCGGCATTCCAACGGGATGAGCATAGCGTGTTATGTGCGGTCACCTTATGGGAAGGGCTGGACATCCCTGGACCTTCATTATCTAATGTGATCATATGGTCGTTGCCGTATCCTCCGCTTGATCCAGTGTTTATGGCAAAACGGGCGGAAACCTCCACTCCTTTTGAAGATGTGGATTTGCCTTACATGCTGTTAAGACTCAAACAAGGGATGGGGCGGCTGATTCGAACCGGTACAGATCAAGGAATTGTAACTGTACTTGCGGAAGAGGAAGGGCAACATCCAGTACACGAATATATAACTTCTGTACTTCCAAAAGGGACTCGACTACAGAAGCTGGAAGCTTAAATATCACTAACGATTATAATTGCTCCTTTGGTGAGGCAGATGCTACGGCATTTATGTTTCACTCGAAGGAGCTTTTTTTGTCTAAAATTAAGCATAAGTATTCCTAATTTTACGGATAGGATATTGGTATTTAACTTCCGAGCGATGTCGTATTATTGTTGAGCATGGGATGTATTTATACAGCATCATCTAGAGATTCATCAAGGAGTGTATACGACATGGGTCAATCAGAAGGTTTGTATCAACCAGATCACAACAAAAAGGTTGGGTTTGCATTAGGGATAGGGCTAACCTTAGTTATCGCATTATTGGCGAAATTTTTAGCGGGTTTTCCATTCCTATCTATTATGGGGCAATTGGTCATTGCCATCTTAATCGGGATTATTTGGCGAGCTACGATAGGAGTGCCAAATAGCATCACACATGGCACCGATTTTTCCAGTAAAAAACTGCTTCGTCTAGGGATTATCCTGCTCGGTATGCGGCTTAATCTAATGGATATCGTTGCTGCAGGACCCCGGGTATTTCTTTTGGCAGTCATCGTCATTATATTTGCGATCTCCGTTGTATACGGACTGGCTCGACTGTTCAAAGTAGATAAGCGCCTCAGTATCTTAACTGCCTGCGGAACTGCGATTTGCGGTGCGGCAGCGGTGGTTGCCATCGCTCCACAGATAAAAGCCAAAGATGACGAAACTGCCATTGGTGCAGCTATAGTAGCTATATTAGGCACAATATTTACACTGCTGTACACATTTTTATATCCTTTTCTCGGCTTATCAGATTTAGGTTATGGGGTATTCTCAGGAGCGACTTTACATGAAATTGCTCACGTTATCGCGGCTGCGGATGCTGGTGGAAATGCTGCCGTTGATATGGCGGTCATCGTTAAATTGACCCGGGTGGCCTTACTTGTGCCAGTGGCTATTTTAATTGGGATTTGGTCCAATCGTGAAGAAAGAAAAGTGCAAGGTGGAGCGGCTAAAGCTTCGTGGAAAAGCATTCCAATCCCTTGGTTTATTCTAGGATTTCTAGTCGTCAGTGGTGTGAATTCGTTAGGGATCGTCTCCGCATCAGTAGCCAATGGAATCGTTACGATTGCTTATATGTTAATCGCTATGGCGATGGCAGGGCTTGGGTTAAACGTTGATTTGGCGGCATTTAGACGGCTTGGAATGAAGTCTTTTGCAGCGGGACTTATAGGCTCGGTCATGTTATCTCTAGTTGGATTTATGTTAGTTCACTTACTTGCACTAGCGTAGTTAGCATGTACACCCTGAGTATGAAATGAGTTACTTCATATCCTAACAGCGTCTTTCTCTTTATCATTTAGTGTGGTAGGGTATGCATGAAATGAATGGAGGGACTTCAGGTGAAGTATTGCATAGGTGAATTTGCTTCCATTCTCGGGGTAACTGCGGATACGCTGAGATTATACGAGAAACATGATATTGTTAGGCCTACAAAAGATAACAGCAATAATTATAGATATTTTAATGATTTAGATGCAAGGGATCTGTTAATGAGCAGATGGTATCGCAGTATGGAAATTCCATTGCCCGAAGTGGCACTTTTGATGAAGGAGTCCTCTATTGAGCAAGTTATGGGAATGATGCAGCAGTCTCGGCAGAGTTTAGAAGAAGAGATTAAGCAAAAGACGATGCTGCTAAACAAGATGAATGAAATTCATAAAGAGCTTAAGGAAATAGAGTCCTCACTATATATATGTAAACTTAAACAGCTGCCAGGCATGTACAGGCTTAAGCAAACGGATAAAAATGCATTATTAAAAAATGATATCGTAAAAAGCCTCGTCAACACTTGGATGGATAGGCTTCCTTATGCGTTTTATTCTTTTAAGATTGAGGACGCGGGGGTGTTATCCGGTGATAATAACTTTGACTATAGCTGGGGGCTTACCTTACCAGAGGAGGAAGTGCAGAAATTTGCGATGGATATCGATGAATATGTAGAGTACATTAGCCCGAGTACCTGTATCTCTGCTATCATGTTATCTACGGATGGACATTATATCACGAAGAAATCCTTGCAGTTTATGATAGATTACATCGAAGCAAATGGATATACTATAGCGGGTGATGTGGTGGGTAAATTAATGCTTACTGAAAAAATAGAAGGCAATAACCGCTCGTATTTGGAAGTGAATATCCCAATTCTATAAGTGTATTTCTATAAACACCTGCTCTGAGAGCGGGTGTTTTTTCTTTTTGGACAAGAATTGGACATTGACCTTGGTGCTGCACCAATGTTTATACTTCGGTATATAGCTTGGCAACGTTCGGTAGATATGTATAGATATGAATGTGAAAAATATCACGTTATTGGCGAGCTATAAGATATTAGATACTGGGGGAGAAGAGAATGCGCAACAGAAATTTCACCAAGAAAATGCTCATGTTAACTTTTTGTATGGTGCTGATCGTTTCCATGCTGAGCGGATGCAAAGGAAATGGGGAGTCGGCAAATTCGTCATCATCATCTTTTAAAGCCGGTACATTCGCTGGGGAAGCGGAAGGCAAAGAAGGCGTGATTAAAGTAGAAGTCACTATGGATGAGCCAGATAAAATTAAAGATATCAAGATCGTAAGCCAGTCAGAAACGGGTGGTCTAGGCGATAGTGCACTTGAAAAAATAAAAGATCAAATTCTGGAAGGACAAACCTTGGCAGTAGATGCTGTTAGTGGTGCGAGTCTTTCCAGTGAAGCAATGCTCGCGGCCGTTGAAGATGCCGTAACCAAAGGTGGAGGAAATCTGGAAGTCCTCAAAGCCGGTGGCGTGCAAAAAGCGGGTGAAGGTAAAACGGAAAAGCTTGAATCAGACGTAGTGGTAGTAGGCGCCGGTGCTTCTGGTGTGTCCGCAGCGGTAACCGCTGCTGATAAAGGTGCCAAGGTTATTATTATCGAAAAAACAGGAGTTATCGGGGGAGCAAGTAATCTATCCTGGGCTGGTAAGTTCTATAATTCTTCCGCAGCTACTGACAATAATCTTAAAGTAAATGTGGAAAAAGAAATTGCCGATTGGATTGTCAACAATCACTGGAGAGTTGACGCTGCAGCAATTAGACAATACGTAACGAAATCCGGTGAAACTTATGATTGGTTAGCAGAAAAAGGGTATAAAACCAGCTTCCTAAACTTTTTCGGAGAGCAGCTGCATGTACTGCCAGCTTATGAAACCCGTGAAGAGACCCTTCGGAAAATGTTGGCTGAATCGGTTGAACAAAAGGGTGGACAAGTGATCACTGAAACCACTGCCAAAAAGCTGATTACCAATGAAGCAGGAGAAGTTACAGGTATTGTGGCTGAGAAATCAGACGGGACTACTCTTGAAATCACAGCAAAAAGTGTCATAATGGCAACAGGCGGTTATGCCGCAAATTCGGAAATGGTTAAAGAAGCTTTTGGCTTTGAAGGGGTTAACGGAGGACTAGGTCAGAACGTTGGGGAAGGTCTGAAGATGGCTTGGGAAGCAGGAGCCAAGGTTCCTGATAACTTCGGTGGACAGATGCTGCACCAAACATTAGCCAGAGCAACACAAGGACTAAAAGCACAATATGAGCCTTTTGAAGCAAGTTATCCGCTCATGTTGACATATCTGCCTAACTTCATGAATGTCAGTTCTTCCGGAGCACGTTTCAGAGATGAAGCAGCTACATTAACATCGGTCGCAGCAGCTAATACGAGTGCATTTAATGGTGCTTATCATATGGTTATCGTATCAAAATCACAATTGGCTGCTCTTCAGTCCAAGGGGATGAAAGGTGTTAACGCACCAAGCCTGCCAGGAATGCCACCAGAATTTTATGCCGAATTTGCAGATCAATTCACGTTAGAGAATCCATGGGTAAATGCAGAAAAGGTCTTTGATTCTATGGTAGAAAACGGAGATGGCTTCAAAGGAAATACAATCGAAGAATTAGCAACAAATGCAGGTATGGATGTAGATGTGTTTGTAGAAAATTACAATAGTTATAAAGAAGCTACAAAAACTGGTGTGGATACTGAATTTGGTAAAGCTGCTGATTATTTAGAGCCAATGGGCGAAGAAGGACCATATTATGCCATCGTCGCTGAAATCAACAACTTGGGTTCTGTAGGTGGCTTGCTGGTAAACACTAAGTTCCAAGTGCTAAATGATAAACGTACACCAGTAAAAGGATTGTTTGCTGTAGGGCTTGAATCGGAAGGCGTATTATTCAACGATACCTATGTTGGCAATGGGGTTGGAATTGGTTATTCCTTTACCTCAGGTCGTCTAGGTGGAGAGAGCGCGGCAAACAGTGCTTTGAAAGCTAATTAACGACAATTTCCCGGAAAATAATTCAATCTTTTTAAAGACGCAGAGTAGACAACTCTGCGTCTTTTTTTGCTGGAGATTAGAGCCAATCTTCTTTTAGCAAAGATTTAAGAAGCTCTACATTTGTTACTCCTAGCTTGGCAGCGATCTGCTGCTCTAATTCAATTTTGGTGATCATCATTCTGTTATTGCATTCTATACCCTTTGGAGTGAGGACAATATTTTTGTCACGCTGATTTCCTTCGACTTCAACGGCTTCAACATAACCACGGGATAACATGCCTTGAATGCTTTTATGCGTGCCCTGTCTTGAAATATGAATTATTCTACTGATTTCTGAGATCGATAACATTTCTCGGGCCTCAAGAACTGCAAGAATGTGGGATTCGGTCTTATTAATTTGATCCGGGTCTTTGTCTGTCACTATTTTACGTAAAGCTAGATGCTTCTCACTGAGTAAATCGATCAGGTTCATTTTTTGCAGCTGCTTATTCATTAGAACACTCCTAAATCATGGCTCGTTTACCCCAGTATAAGACATTTGCGAATATTGTCAACTTGGTTGACTTGATTTGAGAATTTGTGTTATTGTAATCCAAGTTGACAATATAGAGATAAAAGGAGCTTGAAGATGGGAAGAAACAAAAAAGAAGCATTTTTATTTACGTTCATCATGTGTTTTTTGATGGTGCTGGGTATGAGTATTTACAATGTAGCACTAATGGAGGGTTGGTCAGGCACGTTAGTTAAGGATGTGATTGTCGGCTACTTGCCTGCATTTATAGTTGCACTCATTCTAGATGTATTTGTTGTAGGCAAGGTTGCGAAGGGGATCGCGCATAAGCTGGTTAAAGAAAATGATCCGATGATCAAAAAAATCATGTTCATATCCTTTTTTATGGTGACCGGAATGGTATTGTTCATGTCCTTCTATGGCGCAGTTCTCCATGTTGGATTTTCTGCTGAACTACCAAGAGCTTATCTGTCTGCCATAGGTAAAAATTTTATTTTTGCACTTCCACTGCAAATCATTTTAGTTGGGCCGCTTACACGATTTATTTTTGTGAAAATTACTCCAGCTGTGTCTGCGTAGGGAATAAATCAATAGAAGCAATTTACAACAAAACGCTCTCCGTCTGCCCGAATAAGCAGAAGAGAGCGTTTTGTTTTTTAAAAGATTAGAAACGTTTATCTATGGCTCGCTCGTTTACGTAAGCGCGTGAACTCTCTTTTTTACAGGTTCGAGTAGATTTAGGGCATACTCATTTCCGCTACCTTTGGGACTATCGTTGCGGATATGCTCCTCCAGACATAATCTGGAATCGTGATCCGCTTGATAATCAGGATGAGTATCCAGATACCCCATTAGGGCTTGCCATGAGCCGTAGATATCATCAGTGCTTTCTGTCAGAGCATAGAGGCCGCCGTCGAGCCGCATTTCCTTTAGATGAGCTGGTATCTTCACATTTTCCGGAATTGAGGCACAGAATCCATATCCGTAAGGTTTATTCTCACCACTTGGATGCGGGTTCGTATTGCCGCCAAACAGCCGTGCTGTGCCTAATAGTTGACTAGCGTCCAGCCAATCATTAACTGGAATCATAGCTTCATCTTCTGGAGAGGTACTAACCGCAACATTGTAGGCAAATCTCATAGCTGGGAGAGTAATGAATCTTACATGAATAGGGGTAGAGTGATTAATAGTTGGCATAGATATAACCTCCTCAGTTTTAGTCATACCATCCGATGGACTGCATGACTTTTCGTTTAGTTCAGATAATAATTGATTTGTAATGGGTTCCTCGAGATGGGCGGATATCCACTGTAAAAAGAGATGGATTTCACCTTCTCTATTTGTTAGTTCTGTTTTTTGATTGTGAATAGAAGCCGCTTGCTGGCTGAGCGCTTCGTACATGGACTGAACGGACATATGTTTAAGCACAGTTCCAATATCCTTGATGCTAATATCCAGCTTTCTTAATAATGAGGTAACCCGAATGGCGAGTATTGCTTTCTCATCATAAATCCGCCAGCCAGAGCTGCTGTCCCGCTTACTTTCAAACAATCCTTGTGCTTCCCAGTGACGCAGAGTCCGACTCGTCAGTCCGAATTGCGCAGAAAGCTTATCAATGGTAACAAATCCGCTCATAGACAACTCCCATTTCATAGTTTGATAAGGCGCCTTATGTGGATTATTTTAGCATTTAACGTTACGTCAATTGCAAGGAGAATTAATGATTGGGTATTCGAGATAATTTACATTTCTCATACAAAACATTGTCCAGTATTTAACGTCCAGCTTCTACAATCAAGGTATTGGTAGAATGTACCTATTGCAATATGAGGCTTTATACGGAGGATGATATTGTTGAAAGCTAGGTCTATGCATCTAACTATGAAATGGAAGTTGATTTTGAGTTTTTCCGCCGTTGTTCTTTTCTTTTTGGGAGTAGCGTTTTATCAAAACCATAAAATCAGTCAAGTGGAGATTTCTATGGAAACGCAAAAAGCTGAGATGGAAAAACGAATTACCGTGTCTATCATTACGCAACTGCTGCAGGAAATGAATGCGGTAGAATCTTCGTTAGCGGGTTCGAGTGATTTGGAGTTCGTCCAACCCTTTAAGGACAAGCAAACAAAGCTGACTAAAGAGTTGGCGACGGTGGATTTTGCGGCAGATTCGCCGGCATTTAAAGAGTTAGAACAATTACATAGTCAGATTGGGGAATATACGGGATATTTTGACGAATTGGTAAAGACCATAGAAGATGAGCAGCTCGATCCCATGAGTGTGCTGGAACAAATCGATGAATTACATACGAAAGCTACAGCGTTGAGTGAAGTCATGCTAGTGACTAATGAACAATTGTATACGGCAGCAGCAGAAAATGCAGAAAAAGCACAGGATTATTCTTTTGATCTGCTTAATCTAACCACCTCTATAGTTGCTTACGCAGCTGTGCTAGTGTTTATTTTCACATTAGTGATTGCGGTTATGCTCATACGTTCCTTTCTGAATCCTATCCATAAACTGCAAGTGGCTCTGCGAAAAATTGCCGAAGGAGATTTGCATCAGCAGATTAACTCACCTTACAACGATGAGTTGGGCAGTTTGAGTCATCATTTTGATCATATGGTGGAGCGGGTCCGGGAAATGCTTCAGCATACCCAGTCAGTAGCCTCTTCGCTGGCAACTTATTCGCATTCTTTTCAAGAATCTTCATCTATAACGGCGCATACGAATCAAGATATCGTAAGCACTATACAGGAAATCTCGGTAGGCGCAGAACAGCAGGCAGGACAATCCGAGCAGAGCGCTGGCCTGATTCAGGAGCTGGAACGTGAAGTGAATGAGATCACGGAGTATACCGAGGTTATGCTGGCTACCAGTCAAACGGCTAATCACAATACTCGTAAAGGATCTGAATCCGTCATCGCCCTCCGGGAGGTGTCTGAGCATTCGCGAGAATCTGTTAATAAAGTATATCTGGCTTTAACCAAACTGAGTGATCAATCAAAGGACATCTCGCGCATCACTAAATCCATAACAGATATTTCTAATCAGACCAATATCCTCTCACTTAACGCAGCAATTGAAGCAGCCCGCGCGGGTGCCTACGGAAAAGGGTTCGCTGTCATCGCTGATGAAGTAAGACAATTATCTGTGCAGACCAAAGAGTCCTCCGTACATATCAGTCAGATTATTAGCGAGCTGCAATCCGGGATGGATGAATTCCAGCAATATATGCTGGTGACCAAAGGAAATCTTGAGGAACAGGATCATAAAGTGGCCGAAACGTTGTCCTCTTTCGAAGCGATTGATCAATCTATTGTGGAGATTAGTAAACAGATTGGGCAAATTCACGACAAAGTGGATATGACTCAGACTATGAACCGTAGACTCGCAGAGTCTGTGCATGCCGTCGCGGCCATCGCCGAGGAAACTGCGGCAGGAGTGCAAGAGGTGAACGCCTCCAGCGTACAGCAGGATCATGCTATCCGTGATATAGCCCGTCAAGCCATTGAGATTAATGAAATTTCGCAGAATTTATTCAAAGAAATCAATATTTTTAAGATTGATTCAGATGGGGACGATGGGGTCAGCGATGAAGGGGACAGGGATACAAAGCATGCTGGCACTCCAGAAGCTGGGGACACATTAGGAGACGCATTAGGAGATGATACATTAGGTGCTGGCGATCCTCCAGATGATAGCGGTACTCCAAATGATGGTGGTACACCAAATGCAGACGCTTCTAAAGAGGGGTCTTATCTGACAATCTCTGCGTAGCTCAGCGGGAATTGGCATTCGTAGCGTAAGGTGGAATAGGGAATAGAGAATAGAGAAGAGAGAAGAGAGAAGAGAGTAGAGAGTAGGGAGTAGGGAGTAGGGAGTAGGGAGTAGAGTAGAGAGTAGAGAGTAGAGTCCAGAGATTAGAGTTTATAGAATAGAGTTTAGAGATGAGAGGCTAAAGTTTAGCGCTTAGTGAGGTTCTATCTGCCGTTTTGATTTTAAGTGTATTTTATACAACTAAAAAGGTTTGTATTTAGCTTGATTAGGGTTTAGTTGTATTTAGTGCAGCTATTTCGAGCTGAAAAGGGGATAGCGGCTGTTTAGTGGGGATTTAATTGCATGAAATACAACTAAAACCAGGTGGGAGTGCACATACCTGAAAATAGTTGTATAGAGTGCAATTAACTCAACGCATAATTGTGATTTGTTGCATAAAGAAGCTGGCTCCTTCGTGGGAGTATCCACGAAGGAGCCAGCTTTTTTATGTAGAAATATAATTAGTCCTCGTAAGTTTGATTTAGGGTGCTAACTAACTCTGGGAGCCAGTCGCTTAGAGTGAGAAACTTGTATCCCTCCGATTGAGCTTTAGCTGTATCCATAAACCAGGATTGTGTGATCCCGAATGGAGAATTATGCGCATCCGCTGTTTCGCTTTGAATGACGGCTTGTTTTCTGGTCTCTTTTTCAATCAGCGAGATAAGCTCCTTAATACTAACCGTACCGTCTGAGCAAGCGTTGAGAGGACCCGTCACCGTCGAGTTGCCAAGCCAATACAGAAAATCAGCGGCTTCGTCCGAACGGATAAAACAGATATTTGCATCTGGATTCGGAATCCCGATGGGCAGCTCGTTACGTACATGTTCGATATGAAAATGGAGTCTTCGTGTATAATCGTCAGTTCCCAGAACAATCGGAAAGCGGACAGCGGCTACAGGGAAGTTAGCTTGTTGGATAAGGACGGCTTCCGCCAGTCTTTTCCCCTCCTGATAGGTGAAGTCATTTCGTCCTCCATAACGAATAGGGTGCGTTTCAGGATCGAACACCTCTTCCGTCAGCGCTTGCTCACTGAAATCATAAACAGATAAACTTGAAGTCAGTATGTAACGTGTGGTTTTGCCGTCAAAAATACGGCGCGCCTGATCCGCTTCATCAGGTGAAAAACAAATATTATCGTAGACTACATCCCAACTCGTATCACCTAATGCTTGAGCGAAGGCCTCCGGTTGAGACCGATCCACCTGTATCCGGTGAACGAGATCGCCAAAAGGGTCGCTTGTTTCCCCGCGCGTTAATATGGTTACTTCGTTCTTAGAATCCTCAAGCAGACGCTCGACCAAACGTTTCCCAAAAAAGCGTGTGCCGCCTAAAATAAGAATCTTACTCATCAACCTCACTCCTTGATTGCTATTAATGGTTATTAAAATGACTGTTTATTGGTTTATGTGAAGCTTCTGATTCATTGTAGAGAAGCGGCGGGATCAGCCAGATCAGCAGCAATGTATTGAGTTTTGAGTGATACAAATTGGACTAAAGGGAAAGAGTTAGTTTTGAGTGTACTTCGTGCAATAGAATTCGTATTAGAGTGGAGAAAATTTGAATCTATTGCACTCTATGCAATCAATGGATGAGTAAGTGGCATTAAACTAACTTTTCACCAGAATCTATTGCAGAAAGTACAGCAGATTCAATTTTTGCTGCCAGGACGGCGGAGTCTGTTGCACAATATGCAACGTTTGTAGCTAGTTACCACAAACAGCCCAAATGTTAATTACACATTAAGCGAACTAATCGCAAATATATCTGTTCGTTTTTAACGTAACGAGACACTTAGCTGCCCGAAATCGAGCTTAACGAAAAACTACGCCACCATACACATTCCTGGCGTGGTATAATTCCAGCTGTTTGAACTGAATCCACCAGCTTGGAAGGTCTGGAAGCCTTGCAAGCTTTGGCTCGATACCGCCATTACAGGTTCCTGGCTTTCGTCCGCAAATACAAGCTCGATCAGCTCGGCAATTTCTCCATGTTCATACGCGGCTGCAAGGCGGCTCAAGACAATCTGCATGGCTGTCTGTGGTAAGGAAGGACCATCGGCCTGAAGCAGCTCTTGTCTTACGAGAGGAAGGGCTTGCCGGGCTCGGTGCAGAGCGGCTTTTATTGCCCCTTCTGTGGTATCGAGAATCTCGGCAGCTTCCATTGCAGAGTGTCCCAACACATCTCGAAGCAGGAATACCGCCTGCTGCAGCGGAGATAAATGCTCCTGTAGTGCTTGAAAAGCAGCTTCAATCTCAAATGAACCATACTCCGCAGAGGCTTCAGTGGGGGACTGATCCAGCTCCAACACTCGTGACAAGGTGGCTTTTCGCCGCATGATATCAATCCATGTGTTTCGGGCAATCCGAAAAAGCAATGCCTCAGGATTTGGGTGATTTGTAGAACTTGTATGATGAGTAGAATTTGTAGGAATCGTAGAATGCATTGCAGATTTTGCAGATTTTGTAGATGGTGCAGTCTTAGATGGCGTTACAGCCTTAGCAGACGTTGCAGCCTTAGAAAACGTATAGTTCATTTGATTAGTTTGATTAGTTTCAAGTTTTTCATTAGCTCCATTTGCTCCATTAGCCTTATCATTTTCAATGGTTTCTTTATTTTGTTTAACTTCATTCATTAGACTGTTCCCATTATTTGTGCTCGTTGAGTCCGAAGGCTTCATATAACCAAGGGCCTTGACCCATGTATCCTGAGCTAAATCATCGGCATCCCACGGGGATTGTGTCAATGCAAGACAATATCGCTTCAGAGCTATCTGCAAAGACCTGGTGTTACTTTCATCCGGCGCATCTCCGGTGCTAAGCTTCTCAAGGATGATCACTCTGCATAACTCCTTTTCCAGTAAGGTGATTTCGATTACTTCTAATAATAAACGAATGAGCAGGAAATTAAGATACGCAATTTTAAAAAATAAAAATTCTCACGCCTAACGTATCCTATCCCCATGCTAATCCGTTTACAGGGTAGATTTCAAAACTCTAAAATAGATGGAGGTCGAATACGGATGGCGTACGTTCCTTATGTAGTCGAACAAACGAATCAAGGTGAAAGATCTTACGATATTTATTCGCGGCTGTTGAAGGACCGGATAGTGTTCGTAGGTGCGGAAATTGAGGATCAGCTGGCTAACAGTATTGTTGCCCAGTTATTGTTTTTATCAGCAGAAGATCCGGATAAAGATATACACATGTATATTAATTGTCCAGGTGGCTCTATCACCGCAGGCTTCAGTATTTATGACACGATGCAGCTTATTAAGCCGCCGGTGAATACCATTTGTACAGGAATGGCGGCTTCTTTTGGTTCTTTGTTGTTATTGGCTGGGGCCAAAGGGAAACGTTATGCCCTGCCGAATAGCGAGATTATGATTCATCAGCCGCATGGTGGGGCGCAGGGGCAGGCTAGTGACATTGCGATCAGTGCCAAACGTATTTTGAAGGCAAGGGAAGTGCTTGTGCAAATTACAGCGGACCGAACTGGGCAGACGGTAGAGAAGGTACTTCAAGATATGGATCGAGATTATTTCATGTCAGCCGATGAGGCGGTGGAATACGGAATTATCGATAAGGTCATCACAAATCTCTAAGACGAAGGAGTGAAGAAGGCTATGCTGGAGGTTTTGCAGGGAAAAGAGGTAACAATCTATTTTGTGGATGGCTCCAACGCTACAAAAGGAGTGCTGGAAACGGTAAGTGAAAATTTCGTCAAATATCGGACGGATTTTGAAGAGTTTTATATTCCAATCAGCTCGATCTGTTCCATCTCTCTAGATACCAAAACGCGTGAACGAGCCAAAGTAGGATTCACACAATAACATCAACAACATCATCTGTATAAAAAAGGGTTAGGAGCTCCACATCTCCTAACCCGTACTTTCCCGAATAGCCAAATAATGAGCCACATTTGCATGATGCGGCACAACGGTCTCCCCTTTAATCAGCTTGATTAAGGTTCGGGTGGCGGTCATCCCAATCTCCGTTCCAGAGTATTCAACCGAGGAAAGCTTAGGTCGAACGATAGAGGCAATGAAGCTGTTATCAAATCCGAACACGGCGACATCAGCTGGCACCCGTAGACCGTTATCGGTTAAATGATTCATGGCTCCAACTGCCATCCAATCTGTAGAGCAAAACACCGCAGTAGGTAACTCCCCGCTATCCATAATTCGGCGCATGGCGTCGCTCCCATCTTCGACGGCCATCGCACTTTCTACTACCCATTCTTTCCTTAAGGTTATGCCTGCATCCATAAGGGCTTGTAGATAGCCTTTATACCGATCCCCACCCACCGCATTATCTCCCGAGCCGCGAATCATAGCGATTTTGCGATGACCTTTTTGAATCAGATAAGTAACAGCTTCATAAGAGGCAGTTATATTGTCCAGATGAACGGAAGGAATCGTATCCACCTGCGATTGTTGCCCGACAAGCACGCAAGGTGTATTTGAGCTGCGGATGATCTCCAGATGTTCATGGTTTGGAATAGAACCCACAAATATATTTCCTTCTGTCCCCATCCGCTGGAACATCTTCAAATAATGTTGTTCACTTTCTGCACTGCCGTCCGTTAATCCGACCATAATGTCGTAGCCATACAAATCCGCGAGATCGCGAATGCCAACATTGAAGTCATCCAGTACAGTGTTGCTATTCTGCGGAATGATCACACCGATCAACTGTGTATTAGCTTTGTCCGTTTCAAGGCTGATGACATTCGGACGGTAGTTGGTTTGTTTAATAGCTTCCAGTACGCGTTTACGGACATCATCGTTTACTGGTTTGCTGTTATTGATTACCCTGGACACCGTAGAGATCGAAACGTTCGCCATTTGGGCTATATCTTTTATCTTTACCTTCAAGAAGATCACCATAACTTTCCATATGATTCACTTGGTGTTTCAACTCTCGCAAGCATATCATGGATAGCTTCAAGAATCCAAAAGATTGTTGTTGACCTAGGAAATAAAAGGTCCTATAATGATCGCTGTAGGAAAATTATTTCCTTGAAAAAAGCTTGTTTTGAACGATAAAGTTGAATTTTTGCTAAAAATAATAACTGAATTATTAATTCTAATGAATTTCGGGAAAATATTTTCCCGTGAAGGGTATATGAACACGAAGGAGCTGCATGCATTGAACAGAACATGGTGGAAAGAAGCCACGGCGTATCAAATTTACCCACGGAGCTTTATGGACAGCAATGGTGATGGTGTAGGCGATCTGCAGGGAGTTATTTCTAAACTTGATTATTTGCAGGATCTTGGCATCAATGTCATTTGGATCTGTCCTATTTATAAATCCCCAAATGATGATAATGGTTACGATATTTCGGATTATCAGGATATTATGGCGGAGTTCGGCAGCATGGCCGACTTTGATCAGCTGCTGCACGAGGTTCATGCACGAGGCATGAAGCTGATTCTGGATCTAGTGATTAATCATACTTCGGACGAACATCCATGGTTTGTTGAAGCACGTTCAAGCAAGGATAATCCGAAGCGGGATTATTATATTTGGAGTGATCCTAAGGACGGGAAGGAGCCGAATAACTGGGAGAGTATTTTCAGCGGTTCGATCTGGGAGCTTGATCCCGCCACAGAGCAATATTTTATGCATGTATTTTCCAAAAGACAGCCAGACCTCAACTGGGAGAATCCTGAGGTGCGCCGTGAATTGTATAGCATGGTCAACTGGTGGCTGGACAAAGGAATCGACGGCTTCCGGGTGGATGCCATTTCACATATTAAAAAAATCACCGGACATCCCGATCTGCCGAATCCACAGAATCTTCCGTATGTTCCGTCTGGCGATGGGCACATGAACCGTGAAGGGATTCACGATTTCTTGCAGGAGCTCAAGCAGGAGACGTTTGACCGATATGACATCATGACGGTTGGCGAAGCGAGTGGTGTAAATGTTGATCAGGCGGAGTCGTGGGTGGGTGAAGAGCAAGGCAAATTTAATATGATTTTTCAATTCGAGCATTTAGCTCTTTGGAATAAGAGTGTGACAGGTGGATTGGATGTTTTGCAGCTAAAATCAGCTCTCTCCCGTTGGCAAAAAGGTCTTGAGGGCAGAGGCTGGAACGCATTGTTCATCGAAAATCACGACCAGCCGCGTTCAGTTTCTACTTGGGGAAATGATGGCCAGTATTGGAAAGAGTCAGCTAAATCGTTGGCTACGATGTATTTCCTGATGCAGGGAACACCATTTATTTATCAAGGTCAAGAAATTGGGATGACCAATGTAAGATTTGAATCAATGGATGATTACGATGATGTGGCGATGAAGAACTTGTACCGTTTGGAGACTGAAGCCGGTAAAACACATGAGGAAGTCATGGAGGTAATCTGGAAGAACGGCCGGGACAACTCTAGAACACCAATGCAATGGAGCGACTCTGAAAACGCTGGTTTCAGCAGCGGCAAGCCATGGATGAAGGTGAATCCGAATTATACGGAAATCAATGTGGAGCGGGCGAAGCAGGACCCTTATTCCATCTATCATCATTACAAAAAGCTTATCGCTCTTCGGGCTGCTAATCCCGTTACTGTTTACGGGACTTATGATCTCATTTTGCCTGAAGATGAACGTATTTATGCTTATACTCGGACGCTTGGAAATGAAAAACTGCTGGTCATGTCTAACCTGACAGCAGAGGAAGCACTGTTTGACCTTCCATTTGATTTGGAGTTTGATACTAGTGAATTGCTCTTGCATAACTATGAGGTTGATCCTGCGGAGCCGATTGAGACTGTCGCATTACGGCCTTACGAGTCCCGTGTGTATATGCTGGTTAACGCACCTGTAGAGCAAGAGGGTAGCAGTGAACTTGTACCTGCACAAGAGTTAAGTGAAGCTTCTTTTCCAGAAACCGTTTAATATATTTATTGTAATTCAAAGCGTTCGGTTATCCGGGCGCTTTTTTTTGTTGCGGTAGTGTAGGACTCTTGCACAAAATGAATACGCTTACCTAGGCGAGTCGTATAAAAATATTATTTTTTCTATTATTTTTGTTTCCAAAATTAATAGAATACTATATTATGTTATGAATACAGATTCATATAAGTGTATATTCATTCAATTCGGGGTGAAAGTAGACAAAATTATAGGAGGTAAAAAATGTCCAAGAGAATACTATCTTTATTACTAGCTTTTACACTTATGATGTCGGGTCTGCTTCCAGCTGCATATGCAGGTGAAGTTGCAACCGAAATTAACCCGCAGGCGGTTGTTGCTCCGGTTTCTACGGAGAACGCAGCTGATCCAGAGGTGCTTTCTTCAGAACAAACTACGGTAGCGACTGCTGTCTATGAACAAATAGCGGCGACAGTTTCCACTGAAGTATACAAAGCTTCTATGACGGAAGCTAGAACATTAGAATTGACTTTAGATCTTCCTGATGGGGCATCGCCTCAAGATATCATCTGGAATTTTGGCAGAACGGCGGAAGAGATGAAGCCGCTGGCAGAGTGGAAAAAATGGAATAAAGATGCGAAAGATTATTCAGGTAATCCTTTCGTAACAGTGACATATGAGCCGATCTCAGGTTCAAAAGTAAAGGCTTTAATTCATTTTGATTTGCTGTACGGAGAGAATCTCTCACTAACGGGTATACGTGCAGAGTACGTCAAACGAGTGGGAATTTATAATCTAATCGGGACATTACCTGCTGGAGATGTGCTGGTAGAGCAGCAAGTCAAACTAAATCCATATGAAACCTATCATACATATGATGAGATTAAACCCGCGATCGATAGGATTACTGCTGAAAGCAATAATAAATATGATCGATATGTAGAGTATCAGCAAATTGGGACCTCAACTCAAGGTCGTGCCATTCATTTCTCTATTGTTGCTAAGGATAAGTCCTCAGTAGATCAATATTTGAACGAGACCTTACCGCTTATGATGAATGATCCTGAAGCCCTGCAAAAGAAAATTAACGACGGGGATCTGCAGAATTATAAGGTACCTATTTGGTTGAATAACATTCATGCCGATGAAGCCAATGGTGTCGATGTAATCATTAAGTTTTTGGATACGCTGATGACACAGCAAATTGTCACCTATGATACCACTGATGAGAATGGAAATCCGAAAAAGGTTGTTCTGAACATCGACGAAGCGCTTGACCATGTGATTTTTCTGCTTGATTATGTAGAGAATCCTGACGGTCGCGCGTTAAACACGCGTCAAACTTCAACACTGCTTGATCCAAATCGGGACAACTCTTACCAGACGCAACCTGAGACACAAGCGGTAACTGCACAAATTGCTAAGTGGACGCCGCTTACCTTTTTGGACATGCATGGATTTGTAAGTGGCTTCTTGATTGAGCCTTGCACACCACCTCATGATCCTAACATTGAATATGATCTTGTAATGCCAAGTATGCTTGAGCAAGCAAATGCCATGGGTAAGGCGGGAATTGCTAATACTAAATATGATTCCTACCATATCCCTTATGAAGAATACGAAAAAACACAACAGGATCCGAACTATAAAGGAACGAATGCAACAGGTTGGGATGATGCTTCACCAGCCTACACAGCTGTATATGCCATGCATCAAGGAGCACTTGGGCATACCATTGAAGTGCCTGAATTGAATGAAGATTCACTGGATGCCTTTTATTATGCGGCTTTGGGGGCAACCGATTATGTGATCAACAACAAGCAGGAACTGTTCCTGAATCAATTGGAAATCTTCAAACGGGGTATCCAAAATGAGAATACTAATGCTGCTGTTAAAGATTATCTAATCAATGCACAAAATGAGTCTATTGGACGTCCAGGGGTAGAGGAAAATACGAATTTCTTCCCTGAGTATTACATTCTTCCGGTTGCAAAAGATTTGCAAAAAAATGATCTGGAAACCTACAAAATGGTTCAGTACCTATTACGTAACAATGTGAAGGTAGAACGGACAACAACCAGTGTAACTGTAGATTCCGTAGTCTATCCGGCTGGAACCTATGTGGTGAATATGCATCAAGCCAAAAGAGGTTATGCGAATCTTGTCTTGTATGATGGACTAGATGTCTCGGATTTTAATGAGATGTATTCAGATACGGTACAGAATTTCTCGGCTATGCGTGGTTTTGACCGATATATTAGCCGTTCTGTAGGAGCATTCACTGGGAAGACAGAACAGGTTAGCAGTGTAACGATCCCTAGTACGAATCTGGATCAATCTCCGTTCGAGCAAAATTATGTCATTAAAAACAGCAACAATGATGCCATAAAAGCTGTGAATGAGCTGCTAGCCAATCATAAGGCAGTAACATTGCTGGAGAATGGGGGGACGGGTTACGAGAAGGGAAGCTTCCTTGTTTCCAGATCCAACCTTAGAACGGTATCGTCTAAATATCTGCTGGATATTGTTCCGTTTAGTGCTTCAGAGAACAGAACGGGTAAATTGCTTAAGGCTCCTAAGGTAGCTATTGCAGGAGCGACTGCATTTATGCTGAAGGATCTTGGATTTAACGTAACTACGGATACAGTGGCAGCAGATGTTCTAATCAATTCGGGAACGAATCTGATTGCTGCAGGCAAACCATTTATCGGTTATGGAAGAACGATGCTGAAAACTGTTAAAGGGCTTAAGGTCCTCCCTGGGCTGGACTATTCAACTCCGGTCAATAAGGATGGCAAAGAAGATGCTCATGAGGGATTGTTTAAGGCTGAGGTCTCTCAGGACAATGTAATTACAGCGCCTTATGCCGATAGCGAATACCTCTACACGGTTTCCGCGGCTTATATTACGAAAGTGCCTGAAGGCGCAGAGATCTTGGCGAAATACGGATCAGGAGCTGACTTTTTCAAAGCAGGCTGGTGGCCGAATAACGAGGCTGCACAAGACCAAATATTGGCGCTTACTTACAATACAGACAACATTCATGTGACGTTATTTGCGAATGATCTGATGAATAAATATCATCCGCAAAATCAATTCAGATTGCTTGCCAATTCAATCTATGCTGCTGCTCCAGCGGCGACTGAAGAGGACGGTATGGATAACGGGGTGAATGAACAAGAGCCAACAACACCTTCGACACCGTGGCAGCCATCTGTAACATCAACACCTGCACCGACCGTGCAGCCGTCTGCAACACCAACGCCAGCTCCAACTCCAACTGTGCAGCCGTCTGCAACACCAAACCCAATAGGTTCAAACTTCACGGATCTAGGTAAGGTAGCGTGGGCAGCATCGGCGATTAAAGAGCTGGCGGCAAAAGGGATTCTGCAAGGGGTGAGCGATAATACCTTTGCTCCGCTTAAAGAGGTGACGCGTGCCGAGTTTATTACCATGATCGTGCGAGCTTTTGATCTGCTTGATGTGAAATCATCCGCTACCTTCAGTGACGTGAAAGCTTCTGACTGGTCTTACGGATACATTGCATCCGGGGTCAAGAACGGATTGATTAACGGTGTAGGCAACGGAAAGTTTGATCCTAACCGTGCAATTACACGCGAGGAAATGGCAATCATTGTATCCAACGCACTTAAGAAATTTAAAGGCAAGTCGGTAAGTGATACAAATGCCGCTTTGGTTAACTTTAAAGATCAGGCAACAATCGCTGCTTACGGTAAAGAAGCGGTGGCATTACTAACACAGGAAGGTATTGTGCAAGGTCTGACTGCGGATACCTTCGGTCCTAAAAATATTGCCAACCGTGCTCAAGCAGCAGTGATTATCGATAGGATGTTGAAGCTTAATTAAGGTTTAGGTTCTTATAAAAAAATGCAAAAATGCCCCTCAGCTATTTGGCTGAGGGGCATTCTTTTATAGTTACTCTGCATTATCCGTAGATGGTAAATCCGGCAGTTGTTGAATGTAGCTGTTAGACATATTTAGAAGCCGCTGAACGGCGTCAAATTGTTCTTTTGTCGAACCGCCCTCTGTTTCAGAGCCATCGATTAGATTAAAGTTGTCTCCATCATCGTAATCGACACCAGTCAAATACATGCTTGTGTCATTAATGAAAGAGCCGGTAGGCAAAAAGTGTCTGACAGGGAGCATGTTGGTCTGTTGGTTCATCAGATCTTCTCCGAAGTAGAGCTGATCTTTCATTGAAATCCCTAACAGGTTAGCTACAGTTGGCATAATGTCGATCTGGCCGCCAGTTTGGCTGTAGACCGTAGGTTGACCTACCCCTGGCGCATGTACGATGAAAGGAACGTTGAACATATCGGTATAACCATATTCGTGACCGACCATTTCTTCCATTAACGATTTCTCGTTGCCATCAAGGGAATATAGCGATACACCCTGATGGTCCCCGTAAAAGACAATGACGCTATCATCCCATAGACCACTGGACTTTAATTGATCCAGAAATTGTCCCATTGCATAATCTGCGTAATTTTGAGCTAGAATATAGTTGCCAACTAGGGTACCTTCATACCGTTTAGGCAGCGTCATTTTATTTTTTGACTCTGGCATTTTATAAGGGTGATGAGCACTCATAGAAATGACCATTGCATAAAAAGGATCATCTTTAGCATCCATTTTGACTAATTCAGGCACAGTCTTGGCATAGAGTACCTCATCAGAAGCACCGAATGCGATATGATCACCATCCCCATAGAACGCTTGATCGTAATACTTATCAAAGTCTAGGACTTTGTATAGAGTTTTGCGGTTCCAGAATTCTACGCTATTGGTGTGAAAGGTTGCTGTATTATATCCATTAGCTTTCATCAGCTTAGGCAGGCTCGGAAGCGCCTTATCCATATAATTGGATGAAGTGGCTACCTCGTGATGAGGAACGTACAACGAAGTATTCACCACAAATTCAGCATCCGAAGTTGTTCCTTGCCCGGCATTAGTATAGAAGTTATTGAAATAATGTTCGCTTTTCAAAAGCTTATTTAGATTGGGTGTTACTTCCTGTCCGTCAATGCTCAGGCCCAGCAAAAAGTTCTGAAAAGATTCCATTTGTACCACGATTAGATTTTTACCTTGAGCTGCCGCCCAGTACTTCGGTGAGATAGGCTCTGTAATCCCTTTGGTCTCGTTAATGGATGGTTGCGTGATTTCTTTGCTGTCGATTATTTCTTCTGTTTCCCTTGTATCGGCAAAAATAGTATAGACCTCGTAATTAAGAATCCCCATGCTCTCCGCTTTTTTGTTCTCGTTCATACTGGCATGATTCGGCCAAACATTAAAGACACAAACTGCTAAGGAAACACTGATGATCCCAAACAAAGCGGTCCGGTTCATGCGGCGGTTCATACCTCTTTCTTTCCAGATCGCAATATATTTCGGACGGAACATAAAAAACATGAACACTACAATATCCACAAAAATGAACAAATAGTAAGGGTCCAGCAACGAGTATGTGCTTTCTCCCACCTTAGTTACTTTATCTGCCTGTTCCAAGGCATGATAAGTAGCAATTACACCGTAATATTTGTAATACATTAGGACGGCGAAATATATGACTGAAATCAATAGGTTGGCTATCATGTAATACAGAAATTTTCGTTTGGAAGCCATCCATTCAATAAGTCCAAATACGATAAAGAAAAATGGGATCTCTGTCAGCAGCATGCTCCAGTTAGGACCGTCGCTAAAAACTACGAACCAGGCCACTGCGCATTTTAGCAGCAGGACGAAGCTAAAGACTAGGAAGGGTTTGTTTTTTATATCAAAATCTTTTTTCACTCGTTATCATCCTCTCTGATGCAATTACACCAAGGTCCTGCATATACCTGTATTTCATGGAAATCCGTTGCAATATGCCGAAGCTTATTATGCTCCCGAAGTTATCAAGTGTCAAAAGGTGGACGAGAGTCCTAGAGTGAAGCAACAAGCGATTTATGCCGCATAAGCAGGTAAAATCAACGCCAATCCCAAACTACAGGGTCCTATGCGTATAAAATGATTTTAATAATTTCCAGTTTCCCGCAACTTTGTATAATATTCCTCAGTCTAAATATAGAGGAGTGATTAGAGAGGCGGGAATTAGATGACCCAGCGGCAGTTCATAACGATGGTAACGATTTGTTTTCTTGTGCTCTTAAATTCAGGTTGTAATCAAGGGGAGAACTCCATTGGTGTGGAGCCTTCTGGCTCTATAGCTTCAACGTCTGTACCACAGGTTCCCGAAGACTTTTTGCTAACACTGGATTATAAAGTTCAGAACCATCCGGATACATTTGCAGTTGAGGTACCACAGAACTGGGAGGTTAAGCTGGGGGAGTATCCAGTGGGACTTTACTGGCGATTAGCGAATGAGTTCTCTAAAGATGCCGGATTGGATTTGACCCTGCTGAAGGGTGCCACGGTAGAGGTACAGCGGTATTCCTTAGTCGATGGTTTACCTGGTTCTGGCGAACAAAAAGAATTTTCTTATCCCTCCAATCTCGTTTTGCTTGTGCAATCAGGAAATACCGTTGGGGCTTGGCTGGAATTTAATATTCAAAGTATCGGCCCTTCTATTAAGAAGCGTAGCTTGACCGACATTACAGGATTTACATTTGAGGAGTGGACGGAGAGAGAAGGTTTGTTTGCTAAGGAAGGTGAGAATGGTGACTTAGCCTCATTAGGCCATTTCGAGCTGCTGGATGCTTTTTTTCAGGCTATACAGGTTGGTAATCATACCCGCGCCCGCGCATGTTTGAATCCTAATGCCTTACTCACTGCATTGACGGTTAACCGTCAAGAGCATCAACTCTATAACCCGGGTTTTGGTGGTGAAAATGCTCTCAGTGAAAGTATTGTTGAGGCTAAGCCTACCTCTTATAAAGTGATGGATTATGATACTGGCTCTGAAATCAAAGACATCGGTGATCGCACAACGTTAAATATTGTGGTCGATCTGTATATGAAATCACTAAATCCCGTCTTCAATACCCCAGATGGCCGGGAGACTCGCTTCGCAGTGTTGACCAAACATGCTAACGGCTGGAAGATTGGAGGTTTTGGAACGGGACCGTGAGTTGTTGCGTTATCTATTTTTTAATAAAAGGAGTGATCTCAAGTGTTTAAACAAAGTTTGATGTCAAAAGTGCAGGTAAGGCGGATATGTAGAGTTGTTGTCGGGACTGTTCTTAGCTTGGCTATGGTCTCACCCTTAGTGGCAGCAGCAGATAATGTGAATTCACCTGAAGAAAAGAAATTATTGTCTGGCATCACCCAACTGGACGCTGGTGACAGAAGTGCGTATGCCGTCACTGCGGATGGAACAGCCTGGGCGTGGGGTGGTGGGTACGGCTCTATTGGTAATGGGGCGACCACACCAGCGTATACTCCCGTCAAAATGCATATCGATCATGTAAAGCAAATCTCAGGTGGTTATCGCCATAACTTGATGTTGAAGGACGATGGAACAGTGTGGGCAGTAGGGGGGAACGAGCATGGACAACTTGGCATTGGAACACAGTCCTCTAAGATTCTTGTAGAGCCTGTTCAAGTGCAAGGGCTAACAGATGTGAAAGCTGTTTCTGCGGGGGGCACCTTTAGCTTAGCTCTTCTTAAAGATGGAACGGTCTGGGCGTGGGGAGGCAATGAACAAGGTGAACTCGGTGACGATTCGCGGAAAAACAAGCTAACCCCGGTGCAGGTAAAGGGACTACCCTCTGTCCTATCTATAGCAGCGGGATCGAATAATTCAGTGGCGCTTGGTAATGGTGGAGAGGTATGGGTGTGGGGATCGCAGCAACCGCTGGGAACGCAAAAAGGCGTAATCTTAAAGCCTACGCTTATTAAAGGAAGCGGAGAATATAGAGCGGTTGATATGGACGGAGCCTATGGGCTCTATGGGGCAGCATTGAGATGGGATGGTACAGTATGGATTTGGAATAATTACATAGATCCATATCTGGGAGAAACTCTAAAACCCGTTCAGATTCCAGGGCTTTCAGACGTCATTTCGCTGACAACAGATTCCGCGGTGAAGGCGGATGGGAGCGTGTGGCAGTGGACGGTTGGCGATAAGAACAAGATTAATGTTACACAGTCTAAGGGTATTCAGAATGCAGTTTCCATTTCTAAAGGGAGCAGAAATCATTATGTACTCTTAAAAGATGGTCATGTCCTTGCCTGGGGAGCAAATGAATTTGGGCAGACGGGTCTGGGGGTCAGAGAGATCGAGGTGAATACGCCTCAGCTCGTGAAGAAATCTATTCAAGTATTGTTGAATGGGAATGAAATGGAACTGACTATGCCGCCACTACTAATTAATAATTCGACATATGTTCCTTTAAGAGGAGTCTTCGAGCAGATGGGAGTTAATGTTCGTTGGGATGTTCCATTGAGAGCTGTGGTCGCTGTAAAGGGATCTACAACTCTGATCTTGAATTCGGTAACTGGACAAACGACTGTTAATGGAAAGGTAATAGCAACAGATCAAAAACCGGTCTTCATTAATGATAGCGTTTATGTACCCCTCAGATTGATAAGCGAAATGTTGGGGGCGCAGGTAGAATGGGATGCAGATGCTTATGCAGTTCGAATAAATTCCAATAAATAAGTTGACTATTTATTAGAAGCTTTAGGCTGAATTCTCCTTCTGGGGAGTTCAGCTTTTTGCGTGGAAGGCAGAAGATTTAGAGGGAAATGCAATAACGGTAAACAAAGCGTACGCGATTTTGAAGAATGTGTGCGGGAATCTTTTCGAGGATTCTTTATACGGATGATGATGAATATTGGAAAAATGGGACAACTTATAATTATCCTAATGGTCGTTCAATTCTGGTCACGAAACGGATGGGCATAGCAACAACGATTAATATTGCGACAAAAACGGGTAAGAGTATATATTACGGCCTCTTTGTATTTGTTGCAGTGCTGTTGATCGGAATGGGTGGGAACTGTACGTCTTTACGCGGAGTTGAAAGGATGGTGAGGTTTTTCATTGATTTTAAAATAAATCGTATGAAGTATAACCCTCTTGTGATAGAATAATCTAGTTGCTCTAGTTTCTGAAAATCCACTCTGTTCCAGCAAAACACCTGATCTATACACGTGGATAATCGAGGAAATATGAGCATTTAAGAGTATTAACAAGATTTCTTAGAGATTTTACACAAAACACATCATTTTTTGTCGGTTTTTATTGATTTATTCAAAAATATTATGTATAATCAGCCTTGTTGATTTTGCAAATGGAATTTTAGGAGGTTTTTATTTTGGGAAAAGCGTTAATTATTGGCGCTGGCGGCGTAGCAAGTGTTGTTGTTCATAAATGCTGCCAGAACCCGGATGTATTTGAAGAGATCTGCATTGCCAGCAGAACTGTCGCGAAATGTGACGCTCTGAAAGATAAATTAGCCGGAGGCCGCACGAAGATTTCTACTGCTCAGCTCGATGCAGATAACACGGACGAAGTCATTGAACTGATCAAGAGCTTTGAGCCGGATGTCGTTATTAATGTCGCTCTCCCATATCAGGACCTGACGATCATGGATGCGTGCCTGGCAACAGGAGTGCACTATGTGGATACTGCCAATTATGAACCACAAGATACAGCGAAATTCGAATATTCCTGGCAGTGGGCTTACAAAGAAAGATTTGAGAAAGCTGGCCTTACCGCTTTGCTCGGCAGTGGATTTGACCCAGGTGTAACTGGCGTGTTCACGGCTTACGCGCAAAAACACTATTTTGACGAGATCCATACCATTGATATTGTAGACGCCAACGCTGGCGATCATGGATATCCATTCGCTACAAACTTTAATCCTGAAATCAATATTCGTGAAATTACAGCGAATGGCCGTTATTTCGAGAATGGCGAGTGGATTGAAACCGCACCACTTTCTGAGAAGAAGGTTTACGATCTTCCGGAAATCGGACCTAAAGATATTTATCTTTTGTACCATGAAGAGTTGGAATCCTTGGCTGTTAACATCAAGGGCGTGAAAAAGATCCGTTTCTGGATGACTTTCTCGCAGAACTACCTGACTCACTTGAAAGTGCTTGAGAATGTGGGTATGACTTCTATCGAGCCTATCATGTACGAAGGCAAAGAGATCGTTCCTTTGCAATTCTTGAAGGCAATGCTGCCTGACCCGGCTTCCCTGGGACCAAGAACAAAAGGTAAAACTAACATTGGATGTATCATCCAAGGTACTAAAGACGGTAAGCCAAAAACTTATTATGTATACAACGTTTGCGATCATGAAGAATGTTATGCAGAGGTTGGCTCCCAAGCCATTTCCTATACTACAGGCGTTCCTGCAATGATCGGAGCAATGTTAATTATAAAAGGAATCTGGAAGAAACCAGGCGTGTACAACGTAGAAGAGTTCGATCCAGATCCATTCATGGAAGCTTTGAATAAACATGGTCTGCCTTGGCAAGAAGATTTCTCGCCAACGCTGCTAGATTAAGGCGCGATTGATGGATATTGATATCAGCGTTGTCCCGTCACCATGTTACCTTGTAGATGAAAGATTGCTTACCCGCAATCTTGAGATTATGAATTCTGTACAAGAACGTACAGGAGCTAAGATTTTGCTCGCGCAAAAAGGCTTCTCAATGCACTCCTTGTATCCGCTAGTTGGCAAGTACTTGCATGGCGTAACTTCCAGCTCCTTATTCGAAGCCAGATTGGGCTATGAAAAAATGGGCAAAGAGGTTCATGTCTACGCACCAGCTTATGTGGACAGTGAATTCGATGAGCTTCTTGAATACTCCGATCACATTGTGTTCAATTCTTTTGACCAGTGGAATCGATTCAAGGATCGTGTGAAAAATGCACCGAAGCACATCAGCTGCGGTATTCGAGTGAATCCGGAGTATTCCGAGATCGAAGTTCCGCTGTATGATCCATGCTACAATTATTCCAGAATGGGAGTAACTCTCCCTAACTTTAGACCTGAAGAGCTTGAGGGAATTGATGGATTACATTTCCATACCATGTGCGAACAAAATTCAGACACACTGGAGCGTACGCTCAAGGTAGTCGAAGAGAAGTTCGGACCTTATCTCAAAGGGATGAAATGGCTTAATTTTGGTGGCGGTCATCATATTACACGTCCCGATTATGATCTGGAGACCCTTGTCCGCTGCATTTTGCATATGAAAGAGACTTACGGTGTGGAAATCTATCTGGAGCCAGGTGAGGCCGTTGCGCTTAATACTGGATATTTGGTAGCTACCGTTCTGGATGTTATGCATAACGGTATGGACATTGCGATTCTTGATACTTCGGCTGAATGCCACATGCCAGATGTACTGGCTATGCCATACCGTCCGAACATTATCGATGCTGGACAACCTGGGGAATATCCTTATACGTACAGATTAGGTGGAATGACTTGCCTAGCCGGAGATGTTATTGGAGATTATTCCTTCAAGGAGCCTTTGAAATACGGCGATAGACTCGTATTCCTAGATATGGCGCATTATTCTATGGTGAAGAACCATATGTTTAACGGCGTGAATCTGCCAGCTATCGTCAGCTACAATGACGAAGAGGGAATTAAAGTAATCAAACAGTTCGCTTTCGAAGATTTCAGCGGACGTTTATCTTAATAGAATGATCTAAAAAGGTGTCCCTTCAGGGACACCTTTTTTGCTATGGTTCCAGTCCTTTGAATGCGCGATGACATCTAGGAAAAGAGGAGTGATCCTAAAGGACCGTATGGCAACTATTGTTGTTTATTAGCTCATTTAGCTAAGGTTATGGACTGTATAGCTCTTATTGGTCGGATAGTGACTATTATTAGGGCGCATTTGGTAGAATAGCTGCAACTGAGTCCGATTGTATGCTGAAACAGCCGATTTTTCGGAAATAGAGTCTCCTCGGTCCGATTCATCCTCGTGGGGAGAAGATAGATGTCGAACCGATTTTTCAGAGGAATAACTCTCTTATATATGCGTTTATCTTACAGTTGGACACTTGTATTACTGGAAAAGTTTCTTCATAATTAGCCGCTCACAAGTAAGGTCTCATGTGATACAATAATTTAGTCTGTTTTTTAAAATTAGTTATTGAAGGGTCCGTATCTGAGGAGGAAGTCAGCATCAATGGAACATGCACCGTTTATTGCAGTGGAAGGCCCAATCGGGGCTGGAAAAACAACATTAGCTTCGATGCTTGCAGAGGAATTAAACTTACCGATTATTAAGGAGATTGTGGATGAGAATCCGTTTCTGGCTAAATTTTATCAGAACATGGATGACTGGAGCTTTCAACTGGAGATGTTTTTTCTCTGTAATCGGTACAAGCAGCTTGAAGATACAGTAACTCAGTACATAGATAAAGGTAAACCGGTGATCTCGGATTATCATATTTATAAGAACCTTATCTTTGGGGAACGAACGCTGAAGGGAACGAAACGAGAAAAGTATCGACAAATCTATCATGTGCTGACGGATGACCTGCCGAAGCCAAATATTATTCTCTATATAAAAGCAGATCTCGATACCTTGTTAAAAAGAATCGCCAAACGCGGACGCCCTTTTGAAGGGGATATGGATACTGCGTATTTGCAGCAATTGATAGAAGATTATGATGATGCGATGGGCTCTCTAGCGATTCAAGAGCCGTCTACCGTTATTATTACCATAGATGGAAATGCAGTCGATTTCGTGGAGAACCCAGAACACTTCGTCGAAATTGCCTCTCACATAAAGGAGCTAATGAAATGAATTCATATAACATCCCAGCTAACGCCATAATTACCGTGGCAGGAACCGTGGGGGTGGGGAAATCCACTTTAACAGGTGCTTTGGCTAAAAGGTTAGATTTTCAAACCTCGCTGGAGCAAGTTGATCAAAATCCTTATCTTGAAAAGTTCTATCATGATTTTGAGAGATGGAGTTTTCATCTACAGATTTATTTCCTAGCCGAACGTTTTAAAGAACAGAAGAAAATGTTCGAAATGGGCGGTGGTTTTGTTCAAGATCGCTCGATTTATGAGGACACTGGTATTTTTGCTAAAATGCATGCGGATCAAGGCACGATGTCCAAGACAGACTATGAAACCTATACAAGCTTGTATGAAGCCATGGTCATGACACCCTATTTCCCGCACCCTGATGTGCTGATTTATATTGAAGGCAGTCTTCCTTCTATTTTAGCGCGAATTAATGAACGCGGCCGCGAGATGGAAATTCAAACGGACGTATCCTACTGGGAGCATATGCATGGCAGATATTCGAAATGGATCAATGAGTTTACAGCTTGCCCAGTGCTTCGTCTGAACATTGATGATTATGACGTAAATGACTCGGCATCAATGGCGGATATTCTCACGAAGGTAGGCAACACCATTCGTAAGCCTGTTGATAAAATATAATAGTTGATGATTAGCAGCTCCCGTGGTTTGGGGGTTGTTTTTTTATGTGCTCATAAAAAAGACCCAAATCTATGATTTGGGCCTAATAGGGAAGTGTCAGTTGTCCTAATCATAAAATACGAAAAGTAAATAAAAATGGTGTGGACATTGTAATGTACTTAAGGGCCACCTCCTACTTTATTAGCCCTTTTTTATGAAAATAGGTTCCAGTCTAATAGAAACTAGTTATTGGTCCATGTCTAAAATTAGTAAGATGCGTACACTGAACTATATTTATAGGGAGGTGTACGCATTGAGTTGTCCAGACGATAAAAAGTGTCATAAGAAAAAAGTCGCCACTGTATTTCCTTCGAAAAGAAAAAGAAAAGAACATCGTCGAAAAGTTATTAAGTAGATTGTAAAAGTCACTTGTCCTCCACCAGAAGTGAATGTTACTACACCGACAGTCGTTGGTGCTACAGGACCGCAAGGGCCGCAAGGAGCACAAGGACTCCAAGGAATACAAGGGGCCCAAGGCGTTCCCGGAGCTCAAGGAGCACGAGGACTCCAAGGAGCTGAAGGACCTCCAGGACCCGCCGGCGGACCTCCAGGACCCCAAGGACCTCAAGGTGAACCAGGGCCAGCGGGAGCGATTGGTCCACAGGGTGTAGCGGGACCCGTTGGTCCTCAGGGTGCCCAAGGCGTGCCGGGTGCCCAAGGAGTTGTAGGTCCTCAGGGATCGCAAGGTTTACCTGGTCCTGCAGGAGCTATAGGACCACAAGGTTTTGTAGGAGCACCGGGAGCACCGGGAGCAACAGGAGCACCAGGAGCGCCAGGAGCGCCAGGAGCACCAGGAGTAGCTGGAGCAACCGGAGCACCGGGAGCGGCCGGAGCACCGGGAGCAGCAGGAGCACCGGGAGCGGCTGGAGCACCGGGGGCAGCAGGAGCAACGGGAGCAACCGGAGCGCCAGGAGCAGCAGGAGCACCGGGGGCAGCAGGAGCGGCTGGAGCACCGGGAGCAGCAGGAGCAACGGGGGCAACCGGAGCACCAGGAGGTGTATTAGGTTTTGCTGATTTTTTTGCCCTAATGCCTCCTGATAATGCAGCAACTGTAGCACCGGGCACAGACGTAAGTTTTCCTCAAAACGGACCTACCAGCGGGACGACAATTGCACGAACGGGTCCTAGTTCTTTTAATTTAGCAGCAATAGGGACTTATCAGGTGTTGTTTCAGGTTAGTGTAACCGAAGCAGGACAACTCATCTTGACTCTTAATGGCGCGGATCTCGCCTATACTGTAGTTGGACGCGCAACAGGTACATCACAAATCGTAGAAATGGCTATAGTGCAAACAACGGTTATTAACACCATCCTGACCGTTCGGAATCCTGCTGGTAACTCTACTGCACTTACTATTACTCCTCTCGCTGGAGGAACAAGATCTGTTTCAGCACATCTCGTTATTACACAATTAGCGTAATAAGGTGTATTTCGTATAGATAAGTTGGTCACCTTAATATTGGTGATTTTACTTATGATTATTGTAAAGAGGAGGACGAACGAAGGTCCTCCTCTTTATTCAGAGTATTTACTATTAACATTCTATTGTTTTTCTATCGTCTAACGACTTGAAATTAATCATCTATTTATGTGAATTCTTTTGATTCTATCTTAAGATGCCATATCGCTTTCCTCATGATACAATAAAGGATAAGTTTATAAGGATGAGGTGACTTTAGTTGAAGTATGATTTCGATCGCGTAATTGACCGCCGTAATACTAGCTCTTACAAATGGGACCAATCCGAGAAGTTGTTTGGTGAGAAGGATATTATGCCGCTTTGGGTGGCAGACATGGATTTTGAAAGTCCTCCCGCAGTGAAGGAAGCCATTCTGCGCCGCGCAGAACAAGGAGTTTACGGTTACAGTGTACCTAGTGATACTTATAAAGAAGCCATCACGTCATGGTTTAAAAGACGGCATGATTGGCAGATCAAACCGGAGTGGATTTCAGATTCTCCCGGAATTGTAACTTCCTTAAGCCTCTCTGTTGAACTGTTTACTGAGCCTGGGGACGAGGTTATTTTACAATCGCCAGTTTATTATCCCTTCTATGATGTCATCCAGATGAATGACCGGAAGGTTGCCAAGAATCCGCTTATCGTCCGTAATGGGCGCTTTGAGATGGATTATGAGCAGTTGGAAGGGCTGATGTTGGGTGGAGCTAAGCTGCTGCTGTTATGCAGTCCGCATAATCCAGGCGGTAGAGTATGGGAAAGAGAAGAACTGTTGAAGCTCGGTGAACTGTGCTTGCGCCACGGAGTGACAGTTATCTCTGATGAGATCCATTGTGATTTGGCGCTTCCAGGGTATGAGCATATTCCTTTTGCATCTTTGTCTGAGGAAATTGCCAATATTACGTTAACCACACTTGCCGCGACCAAAACCTTCAATCTTCCGGGGCTTCAATCCTCTTTTATCGTGTCCTCGAATCCGGAATTGAAACGTAAATTTGATCAAAAAATGAAAGCCTTGAGCTTACATATGGCTAGTTTCTTCGCGCAAGGAGCAGTACAAGCCGCTTACAACGACGGAGAAGAATGGCTGGATGAGCTGTTACAATATGTATCAGATAATGTGGATTATACTATTAGCTATTTGTCGGAGCATTTACCACAGGTTCATGTGATGCAGCCGCAAGGAACCTACCTGTTATGGGTAGATTGCCGCGAACTGAACTTGGAAATAGACGGTCTGAAGCAGCTGATGCACAAAGAGGCTAAAGTTGCTTTTAATGAAGGTTCTGTTTTTGGAACAGAGGGCAAAGGCCATCTGCGGATCAATCTGGCTTGTCCGAGATCTACGTTAGTTGAGGCATTGGAACGCTTTTGCAAGGCAGCCGCAGCTTATACAAAGAAATAAACGGTGATTACTGAAGCTTGATGATTCCGCTAATGGGGTCGTTAAGCTTCTTTATTTTGCAATAGGGTAAAAAGAATAATAAAATGGAGTCCATTACGACAAGCAGGAGGACTGCAAATGAAATGGGTAGCCCAGCTTCCGTATTATAAGATACAACGAGAAATTAGGGATGGAGAACAACGAAGTTTTGCTTCCAATCGGCTAATGTATCTATATCAAGATAGAATTGTAACTCGTCATCGGGAATTCCCGCTAAAAGATATTTTCGATATGTCTTATCGTTCAATGGGGGATGTGGGCGGCATGTTCTATCTGCACACGAGTAAGGGTGTGTATGCTTATTTGATAGAGTGTGATCCCGAGCGGTTTATTGAAGCCTTTAAAGAACAGGAATTGAATAAGAATTGAGCGACCCTCGTTGGCCGTGATATGATAACTTTTATGAAAAAAGCATAATGGGAGAGAACATAAATGAGCAAAACACGAATTATTATTGATGCAGACACAGGTATTGACGATGCACTGGCGATTCTATATGCCTTACGCGCTCCAAACGTAATTGTAGAAGGAATTACAACCGTTTTTGGGAATATTGAGGTCGAAAAGGCGGCGGACAATTCACTGCGGCTAATTGAGCTTGCTAAGCCCGGTTATGAGATTCCTGTAGCGATCGGAGCATCCAAGGCACTTGTTCGTGAACACTCAGGCTACGCCACTCATGTGCATGGTGAGAACGGTATTGGCAATGTGGAAATTGCTCCATCCAGCCAGCGTCCCATTAGCGAAACTGCATCTGAGTTTATTGTTCGGATGGCTAATGAGAATCCCGGAGAGATTGTATTAGTCACACTGGCACATTTAACCAACCTTTCAATGGCGCTTGATATGGACCCTGGTATTAAGAATACTTTGAAAAAAGTAGTGGTAATGGGCGGTACGATCTTCAGTCCCGGCAATAGAACACCGGTTGCGGAAGCGAATATTGCCGGGGATCCGGAAGCTGCTGATCATGTATTTACATCTGGGCTTCCTGTTATGATGGTGGGTCTAGACGTTACGCTTAAGACGCGGATTACACAAGAGCATATCGATTTATTAAAACGTTTTGGACGTGAAGAAAATAAAGCGATCATTTCGTTTATGGAACAATCGCTTACTCATTATTTTAATTTCTATCGTGAAGCGAACTTTTTGATCAACAGCGCACCGCTGCATGATCCACTCGCACTTATGGTTGCGCTGCAACCAGATCTGGTAACCTACAAAGAGATGAATGTTCGTGTGGAGCACAAAGGTGAGTTTACATCGGGAATGGTCGTAGCGGACTTGCGGGCTCAGCCAAAAGTGGGTAAACCCATACAAGTTGCAGTGGATGTAGATGTTGAACGAGCAGTGGGAACCTTTTTGAGCGTGTTTATGTAATTTTGCCGACCTCTTCTAATATGACAAATAATTTCGCAGCTCATAGATGACAATCTATTAATTTTACAATTGGATAATCTTTGGTAAAATGGTAGAGGACATATAAGAGTTTACAAGATTAGACTTCATATCATAGAAGAGGGAGACTTATCATTCATGAACAAGCGAATCGGTAAATTAGTATTATGTTTGGCTATTTCGCTAGGAGGCACCACGGCTTTATTCCACAATACCACACAGGCAGCCACAGCTGGTGGAGTTAGTATTGTGCTGGATGGTTATCCACTACCCTTTCCAGTAGAACCTGTTGTGATGAGCGGAACAACGATGGTGCCATTCCGAGCTATATCTGAAGCTTTGGGAATTAATGTCGAGTGGAATCAAGCGCAGAAGAAAATTACGGCTACCAAAACAGATACTGCAGGGACCAAAGTGGTAACCCTGACCCTTGGCAGCAAAAATGCAGGTGTTAACGGCGCGGTTGTGAAGTTAGGAGTTGCTCCGCAGACGATCCGGGATACAACGATGATTCCCCTTAGCTTCTTCGGCCAGCAGTTTGGTGCGGGTGTAGCTTGGAATCAATCTACGAAGACCGTATCTATTACTTCGCCGAAGACTGAGCTGTACACTCTTGGTTTCTATGCTCTGAGTTCTTATAGTGAGATTTCCTTACTTCCTAATTTTGATGCTGTGGCCTTTGGTTGGAGTGGGATTGATAAAAGCGGGCAATTCACCACAACGGGGACTGATTTCAAATGGCCTCAGGCGGCTGGTGACGTAACACCAGAATCGATTGTCACGAATGCAGCGGCAGGTGGAACAGCTCCTTATCTGATGGTCTTCTCTGGAGATACCGCATCAGAGTTAACTAAGAACCTGGAAGATAAGCAGCTTCAAGAACAGACGATTACTGGAATCGTAGATCTTGCAACGCAAAAAGGATTCCAAGGCATTACCCTGGATCTGGAGGGCCTAGGTCTAACAGGTGATAAGGCGAAGGTGCAAGCAGATTACAATGCTTTTGTGAAAAACCTATCACAAAAAGCACATGCAGTAGGACTTAAACTTACCGTTATTCTTCATCCATTAAATAGTTCTTATAAAGGATATGATTACAAAACTTTAGGAACACTTGCAGATGATTTGGTCATTATGGCGTACGATTATCAAGAGAAAAAAGTTCCAGAGCCGATGAGTTTAGTTGATGAAGGCATCCGGCTTGCGCTTCAGCAAGTGAGTAAGGATAAGCTGATCCTCGGGATCTCTGTGTATAGCGAAAACGAATCTTCAGTGAATTCGAAGGTAGGACTTGCTAAACGTTATGGCCTTAAAGGAATTGCGATCTGGCGTTTAGGTCTGATCGGACAGCCTGTCTGGAACGAAATGGGGAAGTCAGTAGAGCTGTAAGTGGAATTTGTATTGACAGGGAATAATTTCTAAATATATACTAGGTCAAAATACAATACGGAATAAACGTAATGATTGGGAGTATTAAGGAATAACTACTGCCCAGAGAGCTGCCGGTTGGTGCAAGACAGCGGAGTAGGTTCCCCAACTCACCCATGAGCGGTAAGATCGAACCTCAGTAGATCTTAACGGCTAACCCTCCGTAATCGGGTTCTAAGATTCGTTGTTTATTATAAGCAATACGCAACGATCAAAAAGAGTGGTACCGCGAAGGTTAAACCTATCGCCTCTTTGGAGGCGATAGGTTTTTTCTGTTCTCTACAGAAAAAATACAATTGAAGGTGGGTGTTTTGGTAATGGGCAATATTATTGATTATTACTCCCAATTTGATGAGTGGGGAAGATTGGATAGGGAGCCGCTGGAGTTCATCATTAATCTGCATTATATAAAACATTATTTAACTACCGCACAATCTATACTGGATAATGGTGCTGGGCCCGGTAAATATGCCATGGAGCTGGCGAAGCTGGGCTATAACGTAACGTTATCGGATCTTACCCCTAAGTTAGTTGAAATAGCTCAGCAGAAGGTTAATGAATTAGGATTAACTGAGCAATTTAAAGGTTTTCATGTGCTGAATGCAACTAGTTTAGAGGGAATATCTGACGAAAGCTTTGATGCTTCTCTGATGTTAGGCCCTTTATATCATTTGCAAGAAGAAGAGGATCGGATTTTAGCAGTTAAGGAATTGTTTCGTGTGACAAGGAAGAATGGCATCGTATTTGTAGCCTTTCAAAGTCGGATGAGAATGACTCTTACATCCTTACAGTTCCCACAACATTGGAAGCCTAATGACAACATGGATTCAATACAAGAGTTTTATGATAGCGGGATTTTTAATCATAAAGATGAAGGTAGGTTTACGGGAGCTTATTACTTCAATATTGAGGATATAAAACCTTTCATGGAGGAGAATGGATTTCGAACCATTGATTTAATTGGTTCTTCTAGCCTCGGAGCATTACTGACAAATGAGCAGAAACAATACTGGACAGACCGGGGTGAGCATGAGGAGCTCTTTGAATTTCTCATTAACGCAGCAAAGGATCCATCCATTTTGGGGATTTCCTCTCATCTGTTGTATATAGGGCGAAGGAAATAAATAAGGAAAAATCATTTTATCATCACGGGATTGAGGTAGGTCTAGTGAACAATGATTACAGGGTGCGTATTCAGACGGTTCTTCATTTTATCGAGGACAACTTAGATCAAGAGATAAATCTAGAAATGCTAGCTGAAGTTTCTAATTTTTCTAAGTATCATTTTTCTAGAGTTTTTTCTGCAATTACAAATAAAACACCAATGACCTATCTGACGGAAAGACGTCTACATCACGCGGTTACCTATCTTGAAACAACCAATAAAACCATGCTAGATATCTCAATTCTATGCGGTTTTAGTTCCATCTCAAGTTTTAATTCATCCTTTAGGAAACTGTTTAAGACAACCCCAAGCGAGATGAGAAGGTCAATGCAAGAACATAGCAATTATCAGTTAATGTCCAGCAATAATCAGGAAGAATTGTCTCCTTCTAAAAATTATGATGTGAGTATCAACATAAATAATTTTTTAAGGAGAGTATGGGAAATGAACATTGAGGTAAAAGAACTTCCAAGTTATCAAGTGGCATACGTAAGGCATGTTGGCAGCTATCTTGAAACGTATAAGGCATGGGGAACACTCAGCAAGTGGGTTGAGAAAAATGATTTACCCTCAACAGAATACTTCATTGGTATTTCTTTAGATGATCCCAGCGTGACTGACGAATACTCTTGTAGATATGATGCCTGCATAACCATTCCAGAAGAGTTTGTTAAAGAGGGTGATCCGAGCGTAGAGTTCAAAACTTTATCTGGTGGTCTTTATGCCTTATATCCGTTTTATGATACGATCGACAAATTGGCTATTGCCTATCAAAGTGTGTACGGTCAATGGCTACCTAATAGTGATTATGAACCGGATGATCGGTATGCGCTCGAATTTTGTATGAATGATCCATATACAGACCCTGAAGGTAAAGCAAAAGTTGATCTTTATATCCCTATAAAAAGTGTCGGTGGACATTAAAAACAAACTCTACTACTCGATTACAGTTCCATTCTCGATGGACGAAATGGTAGTAAAGCCCATAACCCCAGGTTTTATAGGTTTCACCAGTTTGAAGATAACCTGTAACATATATGCCTGAATGCGTATCGGTTTATCCATCACTCCACGAGGCTTCCGGACTCGGATGACGTTATTTGTATGTTATCAGCTATCAAAACATGATTTCGGACTCCGCTGACGCTATTCATTGCAAAAGGCACTTATTGGGCGTTTTTTCGGTCAATAGGTGCACTGGAGTCCGTTACAGGTTACTACGCGTATCTGAAAGTGATTACGCATGCGCTTCCGACTACGATTATGGTGAAAATTTGAGTGTTGTTCAATGGATTCGTTTATCAAGTGAGATCATAGAAATCTGGAAATAAGCAGCGGCAGATCAGTATTCGTTAATCAAACCGTGCAATCCGAATGTTATAAAACTCACATTAACCTAAGCCATAAACCTATATAATCTCTAAGGTTGAACTTTTGAACTAAATTCATTATTTTTCAGGAGGACTTTAGAGTATGAGATATAAAGCATTAGAGCTCGACAAACCGCTTACTTATGAGCTGGAAGGGTTAGAAATAGGGGTAACTTCGAACTGTAATTTCCGCTGCGATTATTGCTGTGCATATAATAGAAATGATGGACAAAGCATCAAAGCCAAAGAGGTCATCCGCATTCTGGACGAACTTCCAGGCCTTAAAAGAGTACGTTTATCAGGTGGAGAAGTGACGCTGAAGTTCGATGACTGTGTGGAAATTGTAACCTACTGCGCATCCAGAGGGATTCAGACACAACTGAATTCCAACGGCAGTCTTTTAAATGCTGAACGAATTGGCCAATTGGTTTCCGCAGGATTAACGACCATACATATTTCCTTCAATTTTACTACTGCGGAAGCTTTCTCAAAATATTATAATATTCATCCAAGCATTTATGAGAAAATAAGAGAAAATATTACCCTGTTCGCCGCAACAAGTGTAGATACTGTGCTGGAGACGCTGCTGTTCAGTGAAACCCAGGATAATATGAAGGAGATCAGCGATCATGTCTACGCAATGGGCGTGCGCACACATGAAATTCAGAACAGTATTATCATGGATCATACAGGGTGGAAGTCGATTGCTGCGCGGGAACAATTAAAGAATGCAGTGAGTGAGCTGATCGCACGGAAGAAAGAAGATACGATTCTGTATTTCACCTGCATGGACCGCTTTATGGACGCCCTTGGGTTCGAAGAGCAGCCGGGTGTGTATTTTCCTCACTGTATAGAGGGGAAGAAGCAGCTTCATTTGCATGGAAATGGCGACATTTTGATTTCAGAGCTTTGCCATCCGGTGATTATCGGCAACATTTATCAAGGAACTTCACTAAAAGATTTATACAATAATATGCCAGCGCCATTGGCACAGTTTTTGGATAAGCAACCTTGCCCAGCGCTGGATGCATTGTTTCCACAAGGCATAGAAGTTTAACACTCTATATAGATTACTTCGAGGGACCAATTTAAGAATTGGTTCCTATTTTTTATGGTAGACTTAATAAAAAACACAGATAAGGAATGTATGAGCTTCATACATAAGGTGTACTGCCAAGTGTTTGCTAATATAAGAAATGGACTTATCAAATCTAATGTTGTTCTAGAAAAGATTATGCCGTTATTAACACCCACAGCCATCGTGGTCGGTGTGCTTAACGAAAGCAGACTGCTGCCGTTCACAGGTCTCGTGCCCTGGATTTTCGCTGTAATGACGCTGATCGGTAGCTTGAAGTCCAACCTAAAGGACCTGCTAGGGGTACTTCTGAAACCCCAGAAGCTGATTATTCTAATGGTAATTTTACATATTGTAATGCCGCTGATCGGCTGGCTTGCAGCCATGGCTTTTTTTCCGGGAGATCCATATACAGTGACTGGTTATGTATTGCTGTTCGCGATTCCTACAGGTGTTGTAAGTGTGGTATGGGTGTCGATGTACGGAGGAAATATTGCATTGACATTAGCCCTTATTCTGATTGATACGCTCTTGTCGCCAATTGTTGTCCCGGGTACCTTATATTTGCTGATGGGAGCGAGTGTGGAAATTCAGCTAGGTGATATGATGAAAGGGCTGCTATGGATGGTAGTCATTCCTTCTGTAGTTGGGATGCTGCTGAATCAATGGACAAAAGGGAAAGTCAATACGGTATGTGGACCGCCGCTTGCTCCATTTGTTAAAGTCGGATTATTTGTAGTTGTTTCTATTAATGGGGCCAGCATTGCCCGTTATCTGAAACATCCGGATGGCAAATTAGCGATCATAATTGGAGTGACCTTCATAACCGTTGTGCTTGGCTATGTAATCGGAGCTTTGGTGTCACGCCGTTTCCGCTTTAGTTATGAAGATTCCGTGGCGGTGCAGTTTAATTCGGGTATGCGGAATTTAAGTGCGGGAGCTGTATTAGCAGTGAAATATTTTCCTCCTGCTGTCGCGCTTCCAGTAATTTCGGGGATGTTGTTCCAACAAATACTCGCTGCGATGTCTGGTCTATTTTTACGTAGTAGAACTAAACGACTGTTAAGTGAGGGTGCATTAATGCAAGTGAATACTGCCTCTCAGATAGAACCCTCTGCTTCTTCTAGGACAGATGATAGGTCTTGTTAGCCGGTTTGTGAAGGATATATGACCTAAAAGCTGTGATATTTTATTCATTTACATGAAAATTTTCGACATTTTATGATATATTTCTTATTTTTGCGCGATTTATATTCACTATTCAACTTTGCCACCCGATAGTAATTGTATTATTTACAATTTCATTGTTCGCAAATGAACAAGGAGTCGGAAGGATGAAAAGAATATGAAGATTCGCCTAAAGTTATCACTTGTTATGATAGGTGTGACCCTTTTATGTATTTCTGTAATGGGGATATTTACGTATTTGAAATCAACTCAGGCGATTGTGAATCTTACTGAGAATTCTATGAAGCAGGTCAATACGAACAAAGCTCAGACCATATCAGCCATGATAGCAAAAGAGCAGAGAAGCACAGAGCTTATTGCGAGCCGCTCGGAAATTGTTGATCTACTGCTGCAAGCTGGGAATGGTGGAGTTAGCAAAGGTGATAAGCTTCAGAATGAGGTGAACGCCAGTCTTCAAAGCATTGTGGAGGAAGCAGGGAACCTTGAGCACATTCTTGTCAGTGATATGAAAGGTATTAGTGTGGCTGACAGTGATACTAAGCTTATAGGGACAGATTTTAGTGAAAGAGATTATACGAAAAGAGTAATGGAGACGGCTGAGCCTGTGATCAGTGAAACGCTGAAATCAAAATCTACAGGAGCTTATGTAGTGGCTTTTGTACAGCCCGTAAAGAGTAATGGAAAGATGATTGGATTTATTGCTTCAGCTGTTTCCGCAGATAGTATGATTAAGTATTTGGCCGATACCAAAGTGGTAAACACGACGAGCTCTTACGCTTATTTACTGGATGAGAACGGCAATAAATTATATTATCCGGATAAAACACAAATTGGTCAGCCTATTGAGAATACGCAGATCGCAGCTGTTATGGAGCGTGTGAAATCTGGTGAGAAGGTAGCGGATGGCCTGCTAAATAATACATATAATGGTGTGGAAAAAAAATCTACCTATACAGTTTTGCCTGAGACGCACTGGTTGCTTGTATTAACCGCAGACCTTGATGAAATCGTGAAACCTGTCACTGATATGAGAAATTTCAACTTATTTCTTGGTGTGGGAAGTTTGATTATTGCCTTGCTGATTGCTCTTTATTTTGCTAAAAAAATCTCTTCTCCGATTGTTAAACTAACGGACATGATTAATAAAACGGCAGAATTGAATTTGACGCATGACTCAGAGTATGAGTATTTGACTAAAAACAAAGATGAAACAGGGACGATCGCCAAAGCGATGTTCCGCACCCGGGCTACACTTCGTGAGATGGCTGGAAGCTTAATTACGATCTCGTCCAAAGTGCTTGAAAATGCAGAAACGCTGGAGAAGCTGTCTATAGATGTGCGGGAAAATGCCCACGATAATTCAGCGACTACGCAGCAGCTATCGGCAGGTATGGAAGAGACCGCAGCCTCCACAGAGGAAATGACAGCAGCAATTACTGAAATTGATAACAATGTATCCGGGATCACCAATAATGTGAAGGAAGGCGCTGCCGTTTCTAGACAAATTAGTGAGCGGGCGCTGACTCTCCAAGATGAGGCAACAGAATCTACGACGAATGCTAAACAAATTTATGAATCCGTGCGAATCGATATGGAAAAAGCGATTGAGCAGTCGAGCGCGATTGCAGAGATTAATGTACTGACAGATACGATTCTATCCATTGCCAGTCAGACCAATCTGCTGGCCCTGAATGCAGCTATAGAAGCGGCAAGAGCGGGTGAGGCAGGTAAAGGTTTTGCGGTTGTAGCTGGTGAGATTCGGAAGTTGGCTGAGAAATCGTCTAAGATTGCGGCTGGAATTCAAGGTGTGGTAACAGGTGTATATTCCTCTGTTGAATCCATGAAGGAGAATTCTGAGGCATTACTTTCTTTTATTGACCAGAATGTTCTAGCAGATTATGAACGATTAACTGAGGTAAGTCAGCAATACAACAGTGATGCTGCTACTGTAAATACGCTGTTAAAACAATTCGAGAGCGCAGCCGATCATTTGAGTATGGCCATATCAAGTATTAATGTTGCCGTTAATGAAGTAGCTGCTACAGTAAACGAAGGAGCTATAGGGATTCAGGATATCGCGGTGAAAACGGCGGATATCGTGGAAAAAACATTCCTGGAGGTTACTATGGCCGATGAAAATACTCAAAGTGCCAAAGAGCTTCAGGGGTTAGTAGATAAGTTTAAGATCTAAGGGTTTGAAAAGAATTAAGGGAATCCTTATCTCTTTTTCATAAAATATTAAGCTTGCAGGGTTATAGTACATGTATAACCTCCCTTATATATAGACTTTACCCCGCCGGTCGCCGGCGGGGTCTTTTTTTTATGCGAATCTTTCTAAAAGAATATCAGGCAGTAGTTTAGCCAGTAATAAGGTAGATGGCTTCATCTAATGGAACTATAACCTCTGTTTGTTCCTTCATATCCTTCAGCCGCACCTTATCCACACTGGATTCACTCTCGCCGATCAGAATAACGTAACGGATTTTTTTGGATGAGGCTGTGGCGAGTTGCTTTTTAAGTTTTCTTTTACCGGATACCAGAGTGGTTCGGATAGAACAGGCACGGAGCTCGGCGGCTGCAATTAAAGCCTGTGGGAGCGTCTCGCCAATCGGAATGACCATAACTTCTGCTGTCTTGTGCTCTTGGATAGGACGTTCTGCAAGGAGCGCCATGATAGACTCCATACCAAAAGATAAGCCAACCGTAGGATATTGAATATCCTCTCTGCCCACCAGCTGTCCGATGATAGCGTCATATCTGCCTCCACCACCCAAGCTTGAGGTAAAGGAGCCGGATGCATCAAAGATCTCGTAGACGGTTCCAGTGTAGAAAGAAAGCCCGCGGGACAAAAAAGGATCGAAACGACAAGTCTGTTGCAGCTGAATGTCTTGGAGCAGCTTTTGCAGGACAAGAACCTCCATCGCTCCCGGTTGTCCGGTAAGACTATATTTTTCGCATAACTGCTCAAAGCTTGGATTGTCCGTTTCGATAAGCTCTAGGATAGCAGTGATGGTTGTAGGTTTGATTTCCTTGCTGATCAATTCATTTTTCACGCCGCTGAGGGTGATTTTTTCTAATTTATCCAAGGTTAGCATAACGGACAGCTGGTCCTCAGCAGGTACACCAATCGATTCCAGAATCTCACCGAGAAAACGTCTGTTGTTCCATTTTAGGATGATCGGGATATCCAGCTTGCGAAAAGCTTCTGTGGCCAGCTGCATCAATTCAGCTTCCGCCTCAGGTCCTGAAATACCAACGACATCAACATCGCATTGCAGAAATTCACGCAGGCGCCCACGTTTCACGGGACCATCACGGAATACTTTTCCGATCTCATAACGCTTGAAGGGAAACTCTATTCCAGGATTTAAAGCGATCACTTTGGCAAAAGGGATGGTCAGATCATATCGTAAGCCCAGCTTGCGGTTGCCTTGATCGGTGAGTTGGTACATCTCCTTGAGAATTTCATCCCCACCTGCATATTTCGAGGTTAATAAATCCAGTTCATTTAATAATGTGGTGTCCATGGATTCAAAATCATAGAGTTCGAACAAATCCTGCAGCGTATTTTGAATGTTCTTTCTGAGCGCCTGCTCTTTTCCGAAGTAATCATAAGTTCCTTTAATGTTTTGCATCATTAGTAGCTCCTTTGAATTGGCATAGTTTAGAGAATAAAAAAACGCGCAGGACCTCATGGTCCTGCGCGTGATCTATGCCGCAGGGAGGCCAACGCGAGTAGCGTTAGCCTCCCTGAGAAATTCAGGGTTGCTAACGCTGTTTGTGATAATAATGAAGTTGATTCAGCATGATTGTTATGGTGTTCATCAGAATCAATTCCCTTCGACATTTTGATTACTGCCGATTATAGCGGATCATTTGGAGTCGTGCAAGTAAGAATTTGTTATAACGAAGATTTTTAGTAGGCGAATGGACAGGCAATCAGCTATAATAGGGCTTCGATATTTCATAGGCGAAGGGAGCTTGTTGACGATGAATCAACCTTTAATAATAGCCCGGGCGGAAGAATTTGTTAAAGAACAACTGGGACAAGATACTACGGGTCATGACTGGTGGCACACCCATCGGGTCCGCAGCACGGCATGTGAAATTGCTGAGATCGAGCGTGCGGATGTGTTTATCTGTACGATGGCAGCCTTGCTGCATGATGTTGCAGACGAGAAGCTTAATCCGTCAAAAGAAGCAGGTCTGCTTAAAGTCCACACTTGGCTCACGGCAAACCTTACAGAGGAGGAGCAAATTCGTCATATCATGCTGATCGTTGAAACGATGTCCTTTAGTGGTGGTGGAGGAGAACCTATGCAGACTCTGGAAGGTCAAGTGGTGCAGGATGCAGATCGACTAGATGCACTTGGCGCGATTGGCATTGCCAGAACCTTTATTTTCTCAGGTGCAAAGGGACGTCCGGCTTATGATCCAGAAGTGGCTCCACGCGAGGAGTCGCTGCAAAAGGAATACAGGGATTATAGCAAGGGGACGGCTGTGAATCATTTTTATGAGAAGCTGTTGAAACTAAAATTCTTAATGAATACGGCTTATGGACGCAAGTTAGCGGAAGAACGGCATGATTTCATGTTGAATTTTCTGGACCAGTTCTATAAGGAATGGAATCAAGGACGCCAATAACTGTTATAATGATAAGTATGCACAAGATGGAAGGATCGCGGAGTTTCCGCTTTAACCAGAACAATCGGCATAGAAGAGGTTGAACGATGAGTGAATTGCAATTTAGAGATTATGAGTTAGACGAAGAGATAATTAAAGCACTGGATGTTCTGAAATTTATGACACCTACGGAGGTACAGAGCAAGGTAATTCCTGTGGCTTTGCAGCAAAAGGATCTGATTGTGAAATCGCAAACAGGCAGTGGCAAGACGGGAGCTTATGGTATTCCGCTTTGCGATCTGGTGGATTGGGTGGAGAATAAGCCGCAGGCTTTGATTCTTACGCCAACTCGAGAGCTTGCGATGCAGGTGAAAGAGGATATTACGAACATCGGACGTTTTAAACGGATTAAGGCAGTTGCTCTTTTCGGCAAGCAGCCCTTTGCCCCCCAAAAGATAGAGCTTACGCAAAAAACACATGTTGTCGTAGGTACGCCTGGACGCGTATTTGACCATATTGAAAGAGGCACACTTCCGCTAAATCGAATCAAATATTTGATCATCGATGAAGCTGACGAAATGCTGAGCATGGGCTTTATTGAGCAGATCGAGAAGATCATCAAGCAGCTGCCCAAAGAACGAGTAACCATGTTATTCTCAGCTACCTTACCCGAAGTCATTAAGAATTTGTGCCGAAAATATATGAACGATCCAACGGATATCGAGATTCAGGCAAGTGGAATTACGACGGCTACGATTGAACATGCGTTGATTGAAGTGAGACAAGCTGCCAAATTCTCTTTGCTAAGCGATATCATAACGGTGGAGAATCCGGATAGCTGTATTATTTTTTGCCGTACGCAGGAGCAGGTGAATGCTGTATTCAGAGGACTGGCGGATCTGGAATATCCTTGTGATAAGATCCATGGGGGTATGGAGCAGGATGAGCGCTTTGAGGTCATGAATGCTTTTAAAAGAGGGCAATTCCGCTATTTAATCGCTACCGATGTGGCGGCTAGAGGGATTGATATCGAGAATATCACCCATGTGATTAATTACGATATTCCACTGGAAAAAGAAAGCTACGTGCATCGTACAGGCAGAACCGCGCGTGCAGGCAAGACGGGTAAAGCGATCACTTTTGTCACTCCGAATGAGCAGAAGTGGGTAACTGAAATTGAAAGCTATATTGGCTTCAGCATTCCGCATATGAAAGCTCCTTCGGACGACGCAGTTGCCTACGCAAAGGAAGCGTTCGAGCAGAAGATCAATAAGCAGCCTGTCCGCAAAAAGGACAAAAGCGAAAGCTTAAACAAAGAGATTATGAAGCTATACTTCAACGGCGGCAAGAAAAAGAAGCTAAGAGCCGTGGATTTTGTCGGCACAATAGCAAAGCTTGAAGGTATTTCCGCCGAAGATATCGGGATTATCTCGATTCAGGACAATGTGACCTACGTGGATATTTTGAACGGTAAAGGCGCAATGGTGCTGCAAGCGATGAGAGAGACCACCGTAAAGGGCAAGCAGCTGAAGGTTCATATTGCGAAAAAATAAATCAAGGATGACAGCTTATTGCTAAGCTCCTTGCAAATATGCCGCTACTGAGGCGGTTTATAGGAAGAGGGAGTCGTGTTCACTACACGGCTCCTTCTTTAATTTGTTGTTTTATCTCAGCATTTCTATGTTTTCGTTGTGAAATTATAGAAATTAGAATATAACTTGTGAGAGGTGATAGATTGAAAGCTGAATCTAGAAGCACAAGGATGAAAGCAATCCTACAAGTTACCATTGTTATTTTCTTACATTTAATAATTATCTACCTTTTGGGAATGAAAACGGGGAAGTTGGAAGTAGAAGTAGTAAAACAAATGTTTATAATGTATGCAGCACCAATAATTCTTCTGAATGTGTCTTGCAAGATAGCTTTAAAGACGCAAAAGCTTAGGTACAACATTTCTTGGTTAGTTATTAGTATTGTTCCTAGCACGAGAATTCTATTTTATTTAAAAGAATTACAAGGAAAAGAGTCTAGAGGTTCAGGGGTTGTTGATTTAAGGTTTTTTGATATGAAGCCTGACTTTGATCAGATAAGTCTTATTTATTTTTTCCCTATAATATATTTAGGCATTCAACTAGTTTTGATTTTTTTACTATTGATCATGATAGTAACGAAAGAAAAATCAATAGCTGACTAGCATAATTTTCTTGTACGCACTAGGAATGCCGAAATGAACGGTAAAACTCCCGTACAATGAGCTGATCCAGCTGGAAGTGGCGAAATGAACGGTATAACTCCCGTACAATGAGCTGATCCAGCTGGAAGTGGCGAAATGAACGGTATAACTCCCGTACAATGAGCTGATCCAGCTGGAAATGCCGAAATGTACGGTATAACTCCCGTACAATGCGCTGATCCAGCTGGAAGTGGCGAAATGTACGGTAGAATTCCCGTACAATGTGCTGGTCCAGCTGGAAACGCCGAAATGTACGGTAGAACTCCCGTACAATGCGCTGATCCAGCTGGAAACGCCGAAATGAACGGTAGAAATCCCGTACAATGCGCTGATCCAGCTGGAAGTGGCGAAATGAACGGTATAACTCCCGTATAATGAGCTGATCCAGCTGGAAGTGGCGAAATGAACGGTAGAAATCCCGTACATTCAGCCAGCATATTATGTAACCCAAGATACAACACCATAATGGTGTCGTCTCTTGGGTTTTTTCGACGCTAAACGGATCTGATAACGCAGATCCGTTCAGCTTAAGTAAAATAAGATCGAAAATAATTAATTTTAGTTCCATAAATGGAAACAAATGTGATATTATGGCGATATAGAGCCCATACTTCACGGATGACCTGCCTAGCTTGGTTCCTCCTGAGGATAGGCTCTGATTTTTTTATGAGGAAGGTGGTGTGGCCCGAGCGGTATCGGGGACAGGAAGAAACGAAGCAATAAGGTTCGAACCTAATTCAGAAGGGAGAATCGAAGCGATGAAAAAAGGAACTTTTTTGAAAGCGCTTAATTTTGTTTTGGTTTTATGTTTGCTTGTACCTGTGTATTGGGCTGCACCCGCACATGCGGAGAACACGCTTATTCAGCAAAGCGATTTTGAAGATGGTACTGTTCAGGGCTGGAGTGGACGTGGGGAAGTTGAGGTGCTTACGGCCAAAACAGATGCGGCACGCAGCGGCACATATGGCCTGGAGGTAAGCGGCCGAACAAAAACGTGGCATGGACCTTCACTGGATGTGACTAGCCAGCTAGAAGTGGGACAAACTTATGTGTTTATTGGATGGGTGAAGCTGCCGGCCGGATCATCTAACGCGAATATCTATATGTCATTGCAGCGGACATTACCTTCTACCATTCATTATGACAATTTGACCTTTGGTGCAGTGACAGCGAACGGTTGGGTGAAGCTTCAGGCGCAGTACAAGCTATTGGAGCCGGCAGATCAACTTTCTATTTATTTTGAAGTGCCGGGTAGCGCGACAACTTCTTTTTATTTGGATGATTTTCGATTGGAAAAGCTACCGGATCTCGGTCCAATTGTCATCGAGGATGCGATTCCTTCGCTGAAGGATGTGTTTGCAAACAAATTTCTGATCGGCTCGGCTTTTACGAATAGTGAGCTGCTGACAGCTCCGGATCGGCAATTGTTATCCAAGCATTTTGATAGTGTAACGCCAGGAAATGTTCTGAAATGGGACAGCACGGAGCCGCAGGAAGGTGTGTTTAATTTCGCTGACGCTGACACGGCAGTAGCTTTTGCTACCGCAAATGGGCAGCAGGTACGTGGACATACCCTGGTCTGGCATTCGCAGACACCGGATTGGGTGTTCCGTGACGCCAGTGGTAATTTGGTCTCCAAAACGGTGTTATATGAGCGGATGAAGAGTCATATTAAGACCGTTATGGAACGTTATAAAGGTGAAATCTATGCTTGGGATGTCGTCAACGAAGTGATTGACACTTCGCAATCTGATGGCATGCGCCGCAGCCTGTGGTACCAGATCGCGGGTGAAGAGTATATTGAGAAGGCGTTCCAGTTCGCTCATGAAGCTGATCCTAACGCAAAACTATTCATCAATGACTACAATACGCATGAGCCAGCCAAAAGCCAAGCACTATACAATCTGATTGTACGACTTCAGGCTAAAGGGGTTCCTATTGACGGAGTAGGGCATCAAACGCACATCAGCTTGTATTATCCTTCGCTCTCTGAAATCGAAAATTCGATTATCAAGTTCAAGGCTTTAGGGCTGGAAACTCATATTACTGAGCTGGATATTAGTGTGTATTCTGATAATTCACAAGCCTATGAGACCTTCCCTGATCATTTGAAGCAGCGCCAAGCGGCTTTATACAAATCATTATTTGAAATCTTCCTGAGGCACACGGATACGGTCACGAATGTTACTCTCTGGGGGAAGGATGACAGTAATACTTGGCTGCGCACTTATCCGGTAGCCCGCAACAATTGGCCTTTATTATTTGATGAGCGCCTTCAATCTAAGCCGGCCTACTGGTCCGTATTGGAGACAGTGGCAGCTCCCGTAGTTCCAGCTGCTCCTGCTAACTTGAATGCAGCTGCAGGCAATGGGCTCGTGAATCTTAGCTGGAGCACCTCGGCGGGCGCAACTTCCTATACGGTGAAACGGTCACTTACGAGTGGTGGCCCTTATACCACTCTGACTACGGCTACCGGGACGAGCTATAGCGATGCGGCCGTTAGGAACGGAACGACTTATTATTATGTTGTGAATGCTGTCAATAGTGCGGGTACGAGCAGCAATTCTGTACAAGCGATGGCTACACCGCAAGGCTCGGGGCCTGTCGAACCGTTCACCGGGCTTGCAGTGGCGTATCGGACAGCGGATACTAACCCAAATGACAACCAGATGAAGCCCTATTTTAATATTAAAAATAACGGCACAACTGCAGTCGATCTTAGCGAGCTGAGCATCCGTTACTGGTATACGATCGATGGAGACAAGCCGCAATCCTTTTTCTGCGATTATGCCCAGATCGGCAACAGCAAGGTAGCAGGTAGTTTTGTAAAGCTGGACACGCCTCGAACGGGAGCAGATTACTATTTGGAAGTGAAATTCAACGCAGGTGCGGGCATGCTTGCAGCTGGAGGTGCTTCCGGGGATATTCAGACCCGGATACACAAGACAGATTGGAGCAATTTTAACGAGGCCAATGATTATTCGTTTAATTCACTTCAGACCGCTTATGCGGATTGGAACAAGGTGACCCTTTATCGGAACGGAGTGCTGGTATGGGGAACAGAGCCGCAATAGCGAAACTAGGGGAACTGAGCTTTAATTGTGCCGTTTTTAATTTTTAGGGAAAACCTCCCTGAAAATAGCTGATTTATGCTGGTTACTTAGCTTTTCAGGGAAATCCTCCCTAAATATCGCCTGAATTCCACTATTATGAGCAAATAGGGGTGAATTTGCGGGAGGTTTTCCCTGATTGCAAGGATTAGAGCAAAAAACCAAAGAAAATCAGGGAGGAATTCCTTAATCAAGCATCACGTTTGCTGCAAATAGAGGAGTTACGCGAAAAAGCAAGCCTAGTCGCCAAAAACATGGTGACTAGGCTTGCTTCATTTTTGCCCAGCTGTGGCAAATTACTTTTTAAAAGTTATATTGCGCCTGATGCAGACGGCTGTAAATTCCACCAGCATGGACTAATTCCTCATGTCTGCCTTGCTCAGCGATTCCTTCTTCATTCACGACCATAATCCGGTCGGCATTTTTGATCGTCGTCAAACGGTGAGCGATGACGAGTGTGGTTCTGCCTACGGACAGATCAGCCAGGGATTGCTGAATCGCGGCTTCGGTCTCTGTGTCCAGCGCGGAAGTAGCTTCATCCAGAATCAGAATCGGCGGATTCTTGAGGAACATGCGAGCGATAGCCAGGCGCTGCTTTTGTCCACCGGACAGCTTCACACCGCGCTCCCCGATGACTGTCTCCATTCCATCTGGCAGATTCTGAATGAGCTCCTCCAGATGAGCACGTCGCGCGGCTTCCCAGATTTCAGGCAGCTTTGCATCCAGTTTCCCATAGGCAATATTCTCGCGAATTGTCCCGGAGAACAGGAAAACATCCTGCTGCACGATCCCGATTTGTTTGCGCAGCGATTCCAGCTTCATGTCACGGATATCGATGCCATCAATCGTGATGGCCCCGGCTGTGACATCATAGAAGCGCGGAAGCAGGCTGCAGATTGTTGTTTTACCTGCGCCGGACGGTCCAACAAAGGCAATGGTTTCGCCAGCCTTTACGTTAAGGCTTATATTTTGCAGAACCGGACGATTCTCTTCGTATCCAAAAGATACATCCTGGAATGTAATGTCACCGCGCAAAGCGTTGATCTCCACGGCATCCGGTTTGTCACTGATGTCAGGTTCCGTGTCAATGATCTCCAGATAACGTCTGAAGCCGGCAATTCCTTTAGGATAACTTTCGATTACTGCATTGATTTTCTCGATAGGGCGGAAGAAGATATTCGACAACAAGATAAACGCCACAAATTCACCGATTTGCAGCTCGCCATTGATGAAGAACCATGCGCCGCAGATCATCACCAGGATAGTAATGAGGCGGGTCATCATATAGCTGACGGACAAGCTTCTAGCCATGATTTTATAAGCCAGAAGTTTTGTTTTGCGGAACATTTGATTATCTACTGCGAATAGTTCCTGTTCATGCTGCTCATTGGCAAAAGATTGCACGACCCGAATCCCACCGACATTGTCTTCGATACGGGCATTGAAACTGCCTACATTTCCAAATAGCTGACGATAAGTGGAAGTCATATTGCGCCCGAAGTAGATGATTACCCAAGCCATAATTGGAACGATAATAAAAGTAATGATCGCCAGCTTCAGATTAATATCAGCCATTAGGAGAAAGGCTCCGACAAGGGTCATGATTGCAATAAATACATCCTCAGGACCGTGATGCGCAACTTCGCCGATATCATTTAAGTCATTGGTGATTCGTCCGATTAGATGGCCTGTTTTATTATTATCAAAGAATCGGAACGAGAGTTTCTGAATATGGTCAAACATTTTTTTGCGCATATCAGTTTCGATATTTATGCCCAGCATGTGACCCCAGTAGGTGACAATATACTGCATCACCGTATTTAAGGCGTAAATCGCCAGCAGCGCAACACAAGCGATAAGAATAAGCGGCCAATCTTGACCAGGAAGCAAATCATCAATAAATTTATTGACGGCTACCGGAAAAGCCAGTTCTAGCAGTCCCGCAAAAACAGCGCAGGAGAAATCCAATATAAATAGTTTTCTATACGGACGATAGTAGGAAAAAAACCTTCGAAGCATTCTGTTCACTCTTTTCTGTGGTTTAAATATGAGTCCAATTGAAATTAATTCTCAACTACCCGATGATATGGATACTAAAGATGGCCAGCGGTTTTGTCAATAATTCGGGTATAAAATTACTTAAGGGTTGTAACTTCTAATAGAATAGTAGATGATGGTTCATAGTGTTTAAAATATTTCAAATCCTTGACAAGCTTTCTGCTTGGCGGGGTTATTTGTTTGTAATTTAGGAGGATACACGATGAAAGCATCACAACGCGAAGGACAGATTCAGAATAATAGCTTAATGGATAGCAAATATGATCGCTGGCTGCTTGTGCTGGGAATTATTTTTATCGCTGCAGCGCTGCGGGCTCCATTTACTTCTGTGGGTCCATTAATACAATTGATTCAGGATGACCTCGGCTTATCCAATACTTTAGCGGGAGCTATTACTACTTTACCATTATTAGCTTTTGCCATCTTGTCCCCGTTTGCTCCAAAGCTGGCCCGCCGTTTTGGTTTGGCTAATGTGTTATTAGTTGCCATGGTCATGCTGGCTATGGGAATTCTAATTCGCTCGGGATCTGGAGCAGGTCTGTTGTTCACAGGTACTGCTATACTTGGATTATCTATTGCCGTGTGTAATGTACTGCTTCCAGGTCTTATTAAGGGGAAGTTTCCTCACAAAATCGGGCTAATGACAGGTATCTACACGGTTTCTATGAATTTATGCGCAGCTATTGCCTCAGGAATTAGTGTACCGCTGGCAACGAATGCTGGATTCGGTTGGAGAGGGACCTTGGCCATCTGGTTTATGATCGCAGCTCTAGCAACAGTGTTCTGGATTCCGCAAATGCGTAAGCTTAATCAAGGAACCGGCTCTAAGAGTGCAGCCTCAAGCAAAAATATGTGGCGTTCATCTCTTGCTTGGAAAGTCACGATCTTTATGGGCTTACAGTCACTGCTTTATTACGTCTTTATTGCCTGGTTTTCGGTTCTCCTCGGTGAACGGGGAATGTCGTCGAGTAATGCGGGTTGGTTTCTCTCGCTCATGCAATTGGCACAGCTACCCTTTACTTTCTTCGTACCGCTGTGGGCAGGCCGGATGAAAAACCAACGTATTCTAGTTATAATCACTGCTGTTCTTTATTTCATCGCATTAGGTGGCATCTGGCAAGGCAGCAGCGCTTTAATGGCTGTCTGGGCGATATGCTTTGGTATTGCCGGAGGATTTGCCTTCGGTCTTGCGATGATGTTCTTCAGTCTAAGAACAAGAAGTACGCAAGAAGCGGCGGAGCTGTCAGGAATGGCCCAATCTGTGGGTTATGTACTGGCAGCAATGGGACCGGCATTATTCGGCTGGCTGCATGATGTAACGAACAGCTGGACGGTGCCATTAATTTTACTGCTGGGTGCAAGTGTGCTGTTGATGGTTGTCGGACTTGGTGCTGGCAGTGATCGGTACGTTGGAGATAGAAAATAGGATCCCGTGTAAAAAGAGTGTACTAACGCGTACTAAGCGCCAGTGCACTCTTTTTTTGATTATTGAACATGGGCAGTAATTCTCATCTATATTAGCTTCGTTTGTAAGCAACAACCCGGATTCTGCGATAGTCCATTACCCAGCGGCCGTCCTGATATAGCGTGGGTTTCAGTTTCTGTTCCATAGAAGAGAGAACTTCTGCGCGTTCAATGGGTGTGAGCACACTTAAGATTCCATCGGCAAAAGTATTCAACCACCGCTGAAATCCTTGCTCCAAGCCTTCCAGTGGTGTTGGCCGGTCAAAACAAAGAGCGAGGTCCACGGTCAGTCCGTGCTTCTCTAGTAGAGTTGCGTACTCGCCAATGCTGGGGAAGTACCAGGGCAAATGCAGCTTATGACTACAGCCAATGACTGCAAAAGCTTGTGGAAGTGTAGCGACGATGGAAGCAATATTGCCCAGTCCACCGAACTCGGCCACGAAACGGCCGCCTACCCGCAAGCTGGCAACGATGGACGCCGCCGCTCCGTTTGCGTCTGTTAGCCAGTGAAGGGCAGCGTTGCTGAACACAGCATCGACTGGCTGTTCCGCGACATAAGTTTGCCCATCAGCTAAGACAAAGCTTAGATGGGGATGTTTGTCACGGGCTGTCTGAATCATTTCGGCAGAGGCATCAATACCTGTCACAGTGGCGCCTCTAGCAGCAATGGCTGCCGCCAAATCTCCGGTTCCACAGCCCCAATCGATAATCTGTTCGCCAGGCTGTGGGCGAAGCAGCTCAATCAAAGACTCTCCAAACTGAGACACAAAGGCCATATCAGTATCATAGGTTTGGGTATTCCACTGCTGGTTCATAAGTATTCATCCTTTCTATTGATAGATTATTCAGACATCTCCGTCATAACGCCATACTTTATCTATGTTGTACCATATGAGATCTTATAATAGAAATATATAAACTGAATAATATTGATTGGTTGTGCCTATGAGGTCTATATATAGCCCAATTCAATAATACAAAAACCTTGCGTTTTATATGCAAAGGGAGTATAGTATTATGTACAGGCGGTTTTGGTCGCCAGTTACATAATACGCGGTCATGGCGGAATTGGCAGACGCGCTGGCTTCAGGTGCCAGTGGTAGCAATATCGTGGAGGTTCGAGTCCTCTTGACCGCATCATAGCTTAATAGAAAGCCCCTAAATTCGCTCCTATGGCGATTTGGGGGCTTTTTTATTTGCAATTATCATGTAGCTAAATTAGCAATTATGTAGCTGAGCAGCAGTCATGTAGATCAATAGCATCCAACTGATGAATCTCAGCGTTCTCAAACAAATTAACGAAACTATCTCTAAATACAGTCACCGCCAGAGCGCATGGTGTTCTTTAGGTCCATAAACGGAACCTAGGTGAACGGTGTTAAACTAACGGACCGTATGGCCGTTATTATTGATATTTGGCACATTTTACAGGGGTTTCGGACTGCATAGCGCTTATTGCTAAGGAATCGTGTGAAAAGCGAGTGTTTGGTGACGAATAGCTGCATCTGAGTCCGAACGTAAGCTAAAACACGCTATTTTTCGGAAATAGCTGCATCTGAGTCCGATACATCATAATGAGGAAGGAATAGTTGGCACGGTGGGAGTATCTATCTGCTGAGTAGCCCCCCCAACAAATCCGTCCTTAGCTAAGTGCTGGGCGGTTTTTTTGTTGCGCTCATAATCGCTGCGAAGAATAAAATGGGTGTTTTTGTATTGACAATTATATCGGCTTCCGTAATAATGGTATTACGGAAGCCGATATATCGACAACAGTAATAGAATGGGGATGAAATGATGCCTGAAAGCACAGAAAGAGGCGCATTAACTGAAGCTGTATTTTATATCTTATTGTCTCTATATACAGCAATGCACGGATACGCAATTATGCAGAATGTGAAGGACTTAAGTAACGGTCGGGTTGATCTGGGCGCGGGCACTTTATACGGAGCACTTAACACTTTACTGGAAAAAGGCTGGATAAAAGCAGTGGAAGGGGAGCAAGGTTCCCGTCGAAAAGAATACGAAATTACCGACTTAGGAAAGTCAGTGATTCAGGGAGAGATTATCCGTCTGGAAGAATTGATAGCGAATGGGAAGAGAATAGCTGGAGGTGAATCCAAATGAAACATGTGGTTCGCAAGCTGATTTGGGATTATGAGAAGGAAGAAAAGTGGCTTAATGAAATGTCTGCGAAGGGGATGGCTCTATCAGAATTATCTTGGTGCAAATATGTGTTTACAGAGACCCCCAATAATGAGTACACGTATAGAATTGAGCTTTTAGATAACATGCCTGATCATCCGGATAGCATCAAATATCTCAAGTTTTTAGAGGAAAACGGTATAGATTGTGTTAGTACTTACATGCGCTGGGTTTACCTTAGAAAGAAGTCGGGAGAAGGTCCGTTTGATATTTACACAGATCTGGAATCCAGAATAAAACACTATAAGCGAATCAACAGGTTATGGAAATCTGTAATGTGGCTAGAGTTGATTTTAGGTCTATTTAATGTGATGATTGGTGTAATAAATTATTCTTTTTCATCACAGGATCTCAGTATAGTAAACGTAATAATGGGCGGAATGTTGATTTTGTTAGGTCTTGTTTTTTTAATTATTGGTGCACCTATCCGTAAGAAAATTAAGAAGCTTCAGCTGGAAAATTTGATAATAGAATAGGACTTTAGAGTTGTAACATGCACACACGGCAAGTTTCCTTTTCAAAGGGAGACTTGCTGTTTATTTTTGCGCAGTTTTACTGCGAAATTTACCAGTCTATCATTTAGGACTCAACTATCAAGCTTATTTACCGAAAAAAAGGTATACTGAAATTATTACAAGTTTGTTAATATAGTCCCCCATTTTCAAAAGAGGAGGCTTACAGGTGTCTGATTTTCTTTTTAAGCAGCTATACTTACGGTCTTCTATCGGGATTGCGGTAGTCTCTCCGAAGGACGGGACGTTATTACAATCGAATCCTGCGCTATGCCAAATGTTTGGTTATGCAGAAGAAGATCTTTTGAATATAAATTATCTGGATCTTGTGTATCCGGAAGATAAAACTAATAACGATCATTCCGTTATCCTGAACGATCTGCTAGCTGAGCCTGGGACTGCATTGGAGAAAGAACGGCGGTTTTTGCGTAAGGATGGCGAAATCATCTGGGTAGCCCAACATATATTTTTAATCTATCAGGAGAATTCCAGTGAACCCTATGTCCTGATTTCTGAGTTAACGGATATCACTGACCGAAAACTTGCTGAACAGAAGATTCAGGAAGATGAGCATTTATATAATTTGATCACGCAAAATACACCGGATATGATTTCTTTTGGCGATCCTGACGGAACACTGCACTACGTATCTCCCTCAGTGGAGCTGCTGTTAGGTTATTCTGCACAAGAAATGATAGGTACCAAAAGACCCGAGTATTATCACGTAGATGATGCTCTTGAGATGATTGAACAAGGCAAGCTATATTCGGATATGGACGTATTTACTCGTAGAGCCCGTCATAAAGATGGACATTATTTGTGGATCGAGAGTTCTTCCCAAGTGGTACGTGATGAGCAGGGGAACATTAAACAGATATTAACCATTGGTCGCGATATTACTCAGCGCAAGAAATACGAGGATATGCTGGCTAAAGCTCAACACCTTGCGAAGATGGGATCCTGGGAATGGGATATGACAAAATCACGGCTGACGGTTTCCAGAGAGATGCGTAATATTTTTGGCTTTTTGGAAGATGAGAGCAATCAGTCTTATTTTGATTACAGACGTGTTTTTGCTTGCATTGATCCTGACGATTTCATCAGACTTGAACAGTTAGTACATCAATCCATGGAGAATGGGACTAATGGCGAAGCAACGGTCCGTATTCATAGTGCGGATGGAGAGCTGAAGTTTCTGGATGTGCACTGGGAAGTGATTACAGATGAAGAAGGAAGACTGCTGCAGATCAGCGGGATAGCCCAGGATGTGACCGAACGTCAACGAATGGAAGAACAACTGCGGGAAAGTGAGCAGAACTATCGTCTGATCTCAGAAAATTCTATGGACTTCATTTCACGTAATGCAGCGGACGGGAGCTTTACCTATCTGTATGCCTCACCCATCTGCCAGACTATGTTTGGCTATGCACCAGAAGAAATGTGCGGAACTAGAGGGATTGATTACATACATCCGGAGGACAGAATCAAATTAACTTCATATCTCAGCAATTGTATGGAAGGGAAGAAGCTTGAGCCTGTTATTCTCCGGTTTTTTTGCAAAGACGGAACCTTTATTTGGACAGAAACGACTCTGCGGTATATTTACTCTGAGACCTGCGGGAATCAGGAGCTTGTCTGTGTAACCCGCGACATTGGGGAACGTACGCGTCATTTTGAAGAAATACAGAAATTAAGTAACGAGTATGCGCTGATCTTGAATTCGGTCTCTGAAGGCATATTTGGGATGAACCTTGAAGGCAATACGATGTTCATTAATCCAGCAGCCATTACTATGTTGGGATTCGATCCTACTGAGTGGGGAAACAGCAAATTTCATGCGATTCACCAAACCTGGCTGGATAACGAGTCTTTTACAGGAATTCAGAAGACGCTGCTTCCTTCACGCTCCAGTAATCTCACTATTGAAGATAGGGAGGGGGTGTTTTGGAGGCAGGATGGTTCAAGCTTTTTAGTCAGATATCGAATGACCCCACTGTTTGATGGTGATGAACGGATTGGGGCGGTTGTCGTCTTTCGAGATATTACGGAGGAGAAGGAGATTGTGCGGGCGAAGGAGTCTGCGGAGGAAGCGGACCGGGCAAAATCGGAGTTCCTAGCGATCATGAGCCATGAGCTGCGCACGCCTATGAACGGCATTATTGGGATGGCTGATCTTTTATCTGGGACGGAGCTGGATGAAGAGCAAAGCTACTACACACAGATCATTAACAAAAGCGGTGAGGCATTGCTTCACATTCTGAATGAAGTGCTGGATTTCAGCAAAATTGAAGCAGGCATGATGACGCTTGAACTACAAATGGTGGATTTGCATGAAGTGATACAAAACGTTTGTGAACTGTTTTATCCGAAGGTTAAGGAGAAAGGGCTTTTACTTACTAGCGAGCTATCTCCTGAGCTTCCAGCCGTCATCATGACTGATGGGGCGAGATTGCGTCAAATTCTCGTAAATCTGGTTGGGAACGCAGTGAAATTTACGGAGACAGGTGAAATCAGTATCTCTGTTATGTTAGAAGCTTCAGAGGCATCCGGAAATCTTATCGTGAAATTTATCGTAAAAGATACAGGATTGGGGATTCCAGTTTCCAGCCAAGGTTTATTATTTCAATCCTTCTCGCAATTGCATCCGTCGATCAATCGTAAATATGGTGGAACTGGGCTTGGACTTGCCATAAGTAAAAAGCTGGCCGAGCTTCTTGGCGGATCTATCGGTGTCAATAGCTGTGAGGATGAAGGCTCGGAGTTTTATTTTACAGTGGAAGTCTCTCTACCCAAAGAGGAATGGGATCAGAAAGTGACCGTCAACGCCTCAACAGATGTGGTCAGAAATGATAAATCTGCTGCTAAAGAGTTAACTACCGGTGAGTATGGACCGATGTCCATTCTTATTGCAGAAGATCATCCTGTGAATCAGCAGCTTATGCAGGCTTATCTGAAAAAGAGGGGATATGTTCCTGACATCGCTTTAAATGGTGAGGAAGCGGTTCGGGCTGTGCTTTCCAATCATTATGATCTGGTATTTATGGATATTCAGATGCCTATTATGGATGGAATAGAAGCAACGGGAATCATACGTGAGAAGCTTGGGCTGACACCAATTATCATTGCGGCTACAGCTTTTGCAAGAGATGAAGATAAGATGATGTGTCTTAGTGCTGGAATGCAGGATTTCATTTCTAAACCCATCTCGATAAAAGAGCTCGACCGGGTATTAAGAGAATGGTCTGCCCAAATTCGTTTAGGTGAGCATCATTGACAAATAGGGTTATGATTAATATATTGATATTAATCGTAATCATTACGTATATTATTTGTCATGAAAGGATTCTTACCTTGTTAACAATGAAGCGCGGGGATATTTTAATTATTGTGATAGCCTTGTTAGCTGCGGGCTTGATTTATGGCATGAAGTGGTGGGACAGCAGCAATGAGCAGTATCAGCAAGGGGATTTGAAAGCTATAATTACGGTGGATGGTAAAGAGTACAAAACCGTTTCTTTGACTAAAGAAGAACAAATTATAGATATTCAAACGAAATTCGGCCACAATACGCTAAAGGTGTTTGATTATGGAATCCAAATGATCTATTCTGATGCTCCCTTGAGAATCGCTTTAGAAATGGGGTTCATCTCAAGACCCAAACAGCAAATTATCTGTATTCCAGCTCGTATTATGGTAGAAGTATTTAATCCTAATAAGTCTGAGAATGATGAGGATGAGCTAGATGCGATTATTTAGTAATCTTAGTTGAACCTTCTAACTCTTTCCATGCGGTGATAGAGTCAGGACTGGTGTAAATGTAAGGTGTTGCGGGTTGTTTGATAGGTGTAATAGACTCAGCACTAATTTGCATAATTTCTTGACCTTTATAGGGAACAACTTGAAGCTTGCCCCGGACCTCTATCCAGGTATCGGTAGGCAGGCTTTTTAGTTTGCCGGAATCCACTAATATCCCAAAGGGTGTAGCATCGGCAGTGCAGCATTGGACCAGAAATCTACCTATGGCAAAAGAATTCTCTGAATGTTCACCTTGATCACGATATAAAAAGCCGGAAATAGTAATTTCTTTGCCTGCAAATTGTTGTTTGTACATCTCAAGGGCACCTAAGGTTTCGGAGAAAATCGCTGAATAAACTGGGACCACAGGTTGTGCATAAAGGATCTTGGCCAGCTCGGTAAGCTCCTCATGGTAAGGATCAATGGACTCGAATCTCGCGGAATTTTTAGCTTCAGTGGGCAAGGAGGATAGGGAGATTCCTTTTTTAGCAGCGGCCATACTTCCCAAAGCGCGATCCGGAAGGAGAAATCCGAGCAGCAGTGGAAAAAGGAATAATCCATATAGCGCTGTACTTTTGAAAAAAGAATGTGGAAGCCGATGCTCGCAGTCACAGAGAACACTACCCTTGCCAAATAAAGCCTGTACGGCCAGACTGAGCGCCATAAGTGTCAGCGGGATTGGACATAATTGAACCCAGCGTGCCAGCTTGGGCGCTACATAATAATGCAAAGCGTCCTGCTGTACCAGATGCCCGATATAGAGGGCGAAAGCGAGCAGAATGACCGCCCTTAACAAATAGTGAAACCGGATGCTTCGAGAGTCATTCATGCTCTATCCTCCTACCCATGTTGTAAGCAACAGCTTACCACCTCTATGAATTACAGCCACAAGGACATGAATACCGCCCCAATAAACACGCTTGCGAAGATCAGAAAGAACAAATAAAGAGCGAATTTGGTCTTAAACAGTGAGAGCAACATCAATGAATTTTTGAAATCCAGCATCGGTCCGAATACCATAAAAGCGAGCAGAGCACCAGATGGAAAAGAATGTACGAAGGTGGAAGCTACAAAGGCATCTGAGGTGGAACAAAGTGAGAGCACAAATGCCAGTCCCATCATGAAAAAATATGAACCCAGCGGCTTAGCTCCGATCGCAGCCAGACTGTCTTGAACCATAAATGTCTGAATGCCAGCGGTTAATAAGCAACCGATAATTAAATATTTTCCCATCTCAAAAAACTCATCTGAGGTATGGACGAAGACAGCGGCTATTTTTCCCCCACGAGAATTATTGTGATGAGCTTCCCCTGTTTCACGTTGAACATTTAGGCGGATGGGAGATTTTTTAACCGTTGCGTAGATTATCAAACCTATGAGACAGGCTACAACAAAAGCCAGACCCATACGGGCATAGGCCAGCTCCGAGTGGCTGCGAAATGCTGTCATGGTCGCCCCATAGACGACAGGATTTAGGATCGGTCCGGACAAAATAAACACGATAGCCACGTAAACAGGCATACCTTTATGGATAAGTCGGCGGACGAGCGGGATCATTCCACATTCGCAGACCGGAAAAATAATTCCGAGCAGACATGCGAACAGAATGGCCGGAAGAGGTCGCCGCGGAATCCACCGGGAAATCATTTCATCCGGGATAAAGACGCGAAGCAGTGAAGATAACAATGCTCCTGCTAATACAAACGGCAAGGCTTCCAGCAATATGCCGATAAAAGCGGTTTTGAAGGTGTCGATGTATGCATTATCCAGCAGCTCCAGATGATTCGGCAGCCATACAAAGCCAATGATAATCAGGAACGAGATCGGGAGGAGCAACGGCAGTATTTTTAATGGTGAAAAGGTAGTCAAAACTCGAATAAGGCGGACCACCGATCTGCCAGCTGTTCTTCATCTATATTCATCCCGATGAACACCACATAAGGCATACCAGGATAACGAGAGGCTTCCCAGGTAGTACGCATCCCCGCATATTGAACAAGCTGAACCGGCTCCTGTTCGGACAAAAGAATATGCCCCTTGGCACGTAACAGGTTGTCACCCCATTCTTGGAAGAAGGCCTCTAGGCGTTCTTTAGAAGGCATAGTTGTCCTTACCTGCGGAATGGTTAACGTGATGGCTGTTACCTGCGAGAAAGAAGCGTGCTGCTCCTCATGCAGCTCTTTTACAGCGGTTCCCCCATGCTCTGAATGCATTTGTTTCAGTGATGCTCCTTTGAAGGTTTGAGGCGCTCGCTGTGGAGCCGGAGCTATAATTTTACGTGGGATTATTCCTGACAATATCGGAGACAGGTTGATTTCACTGTAATGGGTGTATACAATTTCAGCCTCCGTATTTTGTTTACGAACTCCCTTTTCAATTCTCCATAAGGTTTCCGGCTCTACGAGATCGCTTTTATTAACGACAATAAGATCAGCTGTGGAGAGCTGCTTACGCAGGGTCCGAACGAGCTGTTTGTCAGAGGAGAGTCTGCTGTTATATTCCAGAGCATTTTCCGCATCTAACAGAGTGATGGTATAGTGCAGCTCCACCAGATCCTGTAGAGGGGTTTCCTGCAACGTTTTGGCGATTTCTTCAGGATCGGCGACGCCGGTCAACTCCATGTAAATGGCATCTGGACGTCCTCTCAGCAGCACCATCAGGCTATCTGCCAAATCCTCTTTACGGCTACAACATACGCATCCGTCCAGCAGTTTAGTTACAGCTGTACCGGTATGCTCCTGCAGAATATACCCGTCCACATCCCGTTTGCCCAGTTCATTCATTACTACTCCTGGATTCAGCCCTCTTACCTTGCTTTCTTTCAGCAGGGACAACAGCAGAGTTGTCTTCCCGCTCCCCAGAAACCCGCTCAAAATAATTACTGGTATCTTCATGATCTCCACTCCTGCCTGATTCTCTAGGAATTACAAGAATCATATTTTTTATAATTCCATCTATACGTAATTTGTCCACCAGAAAGACCACAAAATTAAGAGAGTTGAAATTTTTACAAGATCATAGTTGACAGATTGTGAATAAACCGTGTACGATGTGTTAATCGTAATTATTACGATTTGATCAAAAGGAGATGGAAACGATGAGAGTAATCATTACTTTGGCATGTACGGAGACAGGAGATCGCAACTATACCACTACCAAGAATAAGCGAAATCATCCAGGGCGTATGGAAATGAAAAAATATTGTCCACGCCTAAAGAGAGTAACCTTACATCGCGAAACCCGTTAAGGGCGGAGGATTTTAATCTTGATTTTATAAACGATAGGAGTGGTATAGATGAAAAAGCTCCCTGTTACCGTGCTCAGTGGATATTTGGGCTCTGGGAAAACAACGCTGCTGAATCATATTCTGCACAACCGTGACGGGCTTAAAGTAGCTGTTATTGTAAATGACATGAGTGAAGTCAATGTGGATGCGAATCTGGTGAAGTCCGGAAATACGCTTTCTAGAACAGAAGAGAAATTAGTTGAGATGTCTAATGGTTGCATCTGTTGTACGCTTCGTGATGATTTGATTGTCGAAGTACAAAAGCTGGCTGCGGAAGGGCGATTTGATTACATCCTGATTGAATCCTCAGGCATTAGCGAACCTGTACCAGTGGCACAGACCTTTACCTATGCCAATCCCGAGTTGGATATTGATTTGACTTCGCTTGCTCAATTAGACACGATGGTGACTGTTGTGGATGCTGGGCGTTTCTGGCATGACTTCTCTTCTGGTGATAGTCTGATGGACCGCAACCAAACGGCTGGCGAAGGAGATTTCCGCGATATTGTGGATCTGCTTATTGATCAGATCGAAACTTGTGATGTCTTGCTGCTTAATAAGTGTGATCTGTTGAAAGAAGATGAACTCAACAAGCTTGAAGCTGTGCTCCGTAAGCTTCAACCGTCTGCCAAGCTGATCCGCACGATTAACGGCGTAGTAGATCCGAAGGAAATTCTGAATACCGGATTGTTTGATTTTGAGAAAACAAGCTTATCCTCTGGTTGGATCGCGGAGCTGAATAAAGAGACCCATACCCCTGAAACGGAGGAATACGGAATTTCTTCCTTTGTTTATCGCCGGAGAACACCTTTCCACCCGCAAAGATTAAGTTTTTTCTTTAGCAACTGGCCGGAAGAGGTCGTTCGGGCAAAAGGTGTGGCATGGGTAGCTGCAAAAGGTGATCTTGCAGCTACTATAAGTCAGGCAGGACCTTCTATTCAGTTCGGACCTGCTGGCTACTGGTTGGCTACAATGCCTAAGGATCAGCAGCTGGAGGTACTGGAAAGCGAACCTGAGCTGCAGGCGAAATGGGACGAGCAGTGGGGCGATAGAATAAATGAAATCGTATTTATCGGTGTAAATATAGATCAGGCACAACTCGAAGCCAGATTGGACAGATGTTTGCTGACGGTGGAGGAGCTGAAGCAGGATTGGACAAAGTTCAACAATCCACTTCCGTGGCCTGTTGAAGAACTCCTTGCGGCTGCTGAGGAATAGATACTTAGTAAATTAGCGATGGAAATCCGGAATCCAGAAGGTGGGATTCCGGATTTTTGCTGTATGAAAAAGAGGTCTAATAGTTATTATTACGATTAATTTTTAATTTTGGGTTTACAAATCGTAATGATTACGATATTATCAAATTTGTTAAATCGTAATACTTACGATTTAATCCGAGATGGACATAACATCAGTCAGAAGGGAGGCGAGGCACGATGATCCTATCATCCATGCGGAATGTAGTGTTCGGGTATGGGGATGAAGCTGTCCTTGATAACATTTCATTAGATATTCATACCGGACAGTTTATTGGTATAACGGGACCCAATGGAGCTGCTAAGACCACCCTGCTGAAGCTAATGCTCGGCCTGCTTCGTCCATGGAGTGGAACGGTTCAGTTGAATAAAGAGTTATCAGATAACGGAAAGATGGTTATCGGCTATGTTCCACAGCAGGTAGCTTCTTTTAACGCAGGATTCCCAAGTAAGGTGATCGAACTGGTTCGCTCGGGTTGTTATCCAAGGCTGGGATTATTTAGACGCTTTACACCTGAGCAGGACGAGATCGTCGAGCAAAGTTTAAAGCAGGTGGATATGTGGCATTTGCGAGACCGGAAGATAGGAGAACTGTCAGGCGGCCAGAAGCAGCGGATTTGCATCGCTCGAGCATTGGCACAACAGCCGCAGATATTGGTTCTCGATGAACCTACTACGGGAATGGATCTGGACAGTCGCATTGGGTTCTATAAGCTGATGCGCCATGATGTCAGTGAACACGGCCGGACCGTAATCATGGTGACGCATGGCCTGGAAGAGACCAGTTCCTATCTGGATACGTTGATCAGCCTGGAACGAAAGGAGAATGAGGGTTGGCAATGTTTAGTTACGAATTCATGCAACGTGCATTTTGGGCCGGTGGTTTAATTGGCATTATTGGTCCGCTGCTCGGGGTATATCTCATGCTTCGCCGTCAGGTCCTAATGGCGGATACCCTCTCTCATGTTTCGCTTGCAGGAGTAGCACTAGGCTCAATACTTCAGCTTAATCCGGCACTAAGTGGTTTCATGGTGGCGATTCTCGGTGGTATTGTCATCGAACAGCTTCGACGTTCTTATCGTACATATAGCGAGCTTCCGGTAGCTATTATTATGACCTCTGGATTAGCATTGGCAGTTGTACTTATGAGCTTAAAGCAGAATTTAAGTAAAAGCTTCAGTTCCTATCTGTTTGGTTCCATCGTTGCGGTCAGCGACACTCAACTAAAGATTATCGCTGCGGTTGCTGTAATCGGTCTGGTCTATTTTATTGTGTTACGCAGATCTTTATATAATCTGACCTTTGATGAAGAGACCGCTAGTATTAGTGGAGTTCATGTGGGCTGGTTATCATTTTCGTTTGCTGTACTAACTGGAATGACAGTAGCTGCTGCGATGCCAGTTGTTGGAGTGCTGTTAGTCTCAGCGCTTATTGTTTTGCCAGCTTCGATTGCCTTGCGTATAGCGTCTGGTTTCACGACAGCTATATTGATATCAATTGGCGTAGGGTTACTCGGCGTTTTTAGTGGCCTAAGTGCCTCGTATTACATCAATACACCGCCTGGTGGGACGATTGCTCTTATACTGCTATCGTTCTTATTAATCGCAATTTTGGTACAGAAGCTGATCCGACTTAGAAATCGTCGGCGAATTCATAAATCTATTTCCAGAAAAGGAGTTACAACTCTCAATGAAATTTAGAATCCATCATTTAGCCATTTTGTCCCTGTCCGCGTTACTTATTGCCGCAGGTTGCGGTAATAATAATGCCAGTAATTCTTCTACTACTACGAATGCTTCTGGAGCCGCAGAAGCCACAGCCCTTCCAGAGTCATCTAAACTAAATATTAAAGTCAGTTTCTATCCAATTTACGAGTTTACCAAAAATGTGGCAGGAGATCTGGCGGACGTGGAAGCACTCATACCGGCAGGAATCGAACCCCATGATTGGGAACCGACTGCACAAGATATGGCAGAAATCTCAGATGCGGATATGCTGATCTATAATGGCGCAGGAATGGAAGGCTGGGTAGACCAGGTGCTGGAAAGTGTATCTGGCACTCCGTTAATTACTGTAGAAGCGAGCAAGGGTCTGGACATCATGGAAGGCACGGAAGAGGAAGAAGCTGACCACCACCATGAAGAAGGAGAACATGCTCATGAAGAGCATTCGCATGATCACGGTGGATTAGATCCGCATGTGTGGCTCAATCCTACACTAGCCATTCAAGAAGTGCGTAACATTGAAGCAGCTTTAGCTGCTGCCGCACCTGAACATGCCGAGGATTTTAAGACAAATGCAGATGCTTATGTAGCTAAGCTGGAGCAACTGGATCAAGAATTTAAGGACGGTCTTAAGGATACTAAACGCAAGGATTTTATCACTCAGCATGCGGCTTTTGGTTACCTTGCCAAGCAGTATGGATTAACTCAGGTCCCGATTGCCGGACTATCTCCGGAGCAGGAGCCTTCTGCCGCAAATATGAGTAAGATTGTGGAGTTTGCGAAAGAGCATAAAGTGAAGACGATTTTCTTCGAGACACTTGTATCCTCCAGTGTGGCAGACACAATAGCAAAAGAGATTGGTGCCAAAGCAGCCGTTCTAAACCCAATTGAAGGATTAACAGAGGAAGATCGCAGTCAAAACCTGGATTATTTAGGAATCATGCGTCAGAACCTGGAAGCCTTGAAGAGTGCATTGAACGAGTAGATTTAAAGGATGGAAGGAGAACGAACATGGCCAAGAAATCTAAAGTTGTGAAAGAATTGAAGAGACAAGCACTAGTCGCCAAATACGCTGTTAAAAGAAAAGAACTAAAGGAACAAGGGGACTATATGGCTTTGCAAAAGCTGCCACGTGATTCCTCCGCAACTCGTCAAAAAAATAGATGCCAAGTGTCTGGCAGACCTCGAGGTTATTTGCGCAAATTTAATGTTTCCCGAATTGTATTCCGCGAATTGGCGCATAAAGGCCAGATTCCGGGTATTACCAAGTCGAGTTGGTAAATGAGAACGGCCAATCCTCCGTAGTTTAGAGGATTGGCCGTTTTTGCTGCTCATCCATCATGGACTTTAGAAAATTCGGCTATGCTAAGAATAGGAAAATGATTTATCATAGAAGGAATATATTTCTATTTAATATGGAGGTGATGCAAATGAGCTATACCGATACTTTTATTCGTGTAGCAGAGGACTGCCCTGAGGAAATCGGAGTTCCTCCGATGTCTTGCCGAACGCTCCCGCCTGCACATGTGATTCAATATGAACTGTTAATTAATGAGCCCTACAAATACAATCATGAAGAACTTCTGTACGAGGTTCATGTGCGCCATAAACAAATTCCACAGGAAGAACGTTTGGCCCGTAAGGAACAAATATGGAACGAGCTATTTTCCAAAAATCATCCTTGTCTAAGGGCTTCACTGCTGCCGAAGCGGTTTGGTTGGGGTGTTCATTATAACGGTGAGGGTAAAATAGCTCTTTATGGCAAAGAGTCTCCCGAATATGACTATTTCACTTCCCAAGAGGAGGGAACTGTGAAATTACTGCCTGCGATGCGTAACAAACGTGCTTCAAGAGGAGAGGAATAAGCTGTATAAATTCATAGAAGAAATCACACTTAATACTTGGCCTGCGGAGCAGAGCGTTCTCCTGCAGGGCTGGATTCTACGTACGGCAGCTGGTTATACAAAAAGGGCCAATTCGGTCAATCCATTATACGGGGCTGACAGCTCTCAGGTTGATCTCGCAGAACAAATCAAGCTTGCGGAGCAGTATTATGAGCATGCTGGACTACAGCCAGTGTTCAAAATAACCCCCTATATCCAGCCGGCAAAGCTTGATGAGATGCTTGCGGATCGCGATTATACAATTGTCGAGCCTTCATCGGTAAGGCTTCTTGATCTGGGGGGCTTAGCGAGCCCCGATCTGTGTTATACGGTTCAGATGCAGGAGAGCTTGACTGAAGAGTGGCTGCACGCCTTCAGTGAGCTTACCGGGTTGTCTGGCAAGAACCGGGAAACCTTAACTAGAATGTTGTCTGCATCACATTTGCAGCAGGGTTATGTCCTGTTGTTTAATCATGGTGTTCCTGCCGCCTGCGGACTTGGTGTGATTCAGAATGGATACTTGGGTCTGTATGATATTGTCACTTCCCCTGCTCATCGTAGAAAGGGAATGGCGGAACAGCTGCTGCTAGCGTTGCTTAATTGGGGTAGAGCAAAGGGAGCAACAACTTCCTTTCTGCAAGTTGTGCAAGCGAATACGCGGGCTTCAGCCTTGTATGACAAGCTGGGTTTTAAGGAGATTTATCAGTATTGGTATAGAGTGAAAAACTAGCTGAGGAGGGGATGCGGTGAGAAAATTAGGATTAAATCTCCTGATCATTAGTGTGTACTATTTTCCATTTGTATATTTCGCGATGGATAAAGATTTCAATAATGGTTCAATGGTTGGTTATTTAATGATGATCGTCATAACATCGCTAATAGCTTTTTTGGGAAAATGGTCTAATAATATAATTGCTGTAGTCATTGGGAATATCGCTTCTGCGTTTGTTTCGTATTATTTTATTAGCAAATTGTCAGGAGAAGGCGGTTGGGACGGGACGTTTTTCAAACCACTTGGACCTACAGGATCGTTTTTATTTTTTAGTATGCTAAACCTGATCCCTCAATTCCTTGCGATGAAATTAGCGAATAAATTTAAAAAGAAGGTCTAATCTATGTCCGAATACTGGAGTCGAAGATTTGCTCAGGAAGGCATGATCTGGGGGAGTGAACCTAGTCCTACAGCCCAGGCAGCAAGGGAGATATTTCGGCAATATGACGTGAAATCAGTTTTAGTCCCGGGTGCGGGATACGGAAGAAATACGAAGGTGTTCTCAGATGAGTTTAAGACCTTAGGCGTTGAGTTAAGCGAGGATGCGTTAAGGATGGCGGCAGAATGGGATCCCAAGAGCCATTTTATCTCAGGTTCCGTATTAGATACTATTTCTGAAGTACAGGTTGATGCTGTCTACTGCTATGACGTGTTGCATTTATTTCTCGAAGAGGATCGCCGCAGGCTCGTAGCTAATTGTCTGGAACAGCTGCGGCCGGATGGCTTGCTCTATTTTACCAGTTTTTCCGATGAGGATGCGAACAACGGCTGTGGAACACTTTTGGAACCGGGAACCTACGAATACAAAGAGGGAAAATATGCCCATTTTTTTAGTGATGAAGATTTAAGACAACATTTTGCAGGTACGAAAATAATTACGACCGGCTCATGTGTGGAGACTTTATGTGGGCCGCTTGGAAAAAACCATCAATACATACTGAGATATATAGTCGCACGTAAATCTGCACTTAGCAAATAATATAGGGAGGAACTCCCTATAATTTCGTTGAATATCCGTAGAATCGGCTATATCAAATGAATTATAGGGACTTTTTCCCTAGACCTCTGCTCGATGATCAGGAATACCTTATTTACACAAATTTACCTTGACCCGGTAGCGCCATTTCTTTGAAATTTTTGCATAAATGAGCAAGCTGGGTAGACAGCTCCTCACCTTCCATGGGTACTCCATGTCCCGAAAGAACAAGATGTGGATTCAGCAAGGCAAGGGTACGGACTGATTTCTCGGCATCTTCCCAGTCTGTCGTGAAATAAGAGGGTGGGCCATGCACCACCTGATGCTGCGTAGCCACTGCAAATACGGATTCCTGTTTGACCGTAAGGAACGTATCACCAGCGATCAGGACTCTATCCTCAGGCCTGAACAGGGAGATATGCCCGGGACTATGTCCAGGGGTATGGATCCATTCCCAGCCCTTCGCACCAGGGACAGTCCCGTCTTCCGGCAAGGGGTGAACGGCTGAACCAAGATCAATGCCATGATGTGAAAATAAAGGGGATATCATGCTCATAAGCCCGCCGCCTACGGCCGGATCGGCTGGAGGGTAATCTTCTTTACCTGTCAGAAAAGGTAGTTCTAGCGGATGAGCATATACAGGCACGTTCCATTCCTCAACAAGCCTTTTCACACCCCCAATATGGTCAAAATGCCCATGCGTCAGGATAATTGCCACCGGAGGCTTATCATAATGCTCCGTAGCAAAATCAATAATATTGCCTGTATATGAGCTAAGACCAGTATCTACAAGAACCCAATCCGAAGAGGGCTGGCCAATTAATGCGACATTTACAAACATAGTGCGAAGTCCAATGACACCAGGGGCCACATTCCAAGTATCGGTATAGCCCTTTGACAGTATTCCGTTAAGTTTCATCTTGCGCCTCCTGACCCGTTCTTTAGTACTACACAATGTATCTACATACAGTAGTATGACCTCTTTTTAAGAAAAAAAGGTATGGCAAATAACCCTTCTCATGATTTCTTGAAGAAGGGCTGTGTTAAACGTGTTCTGTGAGAGGATTGTATTAGAGCGTTCCGCAGTCTGCAAATAGAATATGGCGTGGAATCCGAAAGAAAGCTTCGGCTTTTTCCTGCAGAGCAGGGGTCGGCAGATGGCTGTTGTGGAGCCATTTCCGAAACGTTCCGGGATGGACGCCTATCCAAATACTTACATCCGTTACTGAGAAATCGTAAACCATACAAAGTCCGGTCAGGATAACATTGCTGCGCGGTGAACTGGTAATACTTCTTTTCATAAATCGTGAGGGTGTAGGCTGACATACAATGGGGCTTTGACGAATCAATGCTTCATTGAACAGAATGTGGGGTGGGTACCCCAATAGGCGGCAGGTCTTGTCAATGTTATTGTTGGAAGGGATACGACCTTCGTATACCCAAGCGCTTACACTGCGTGAGGATATACCAAGCTCTTCTGCGAGTCGTGACAGCTTGATATCCTTAGCCATCAATACAGCAAGCAGCACACGGTTTCTAATCTGGCTGCGCTTTGGACGGCGAAATCTTTTGACTCGAACGCCTTGTCCAAGGTATTTGCGATTGATCAGAGACCACGCCTGGATATTATGAGTTTCTTGTTGGTTATTAGGCATAATTCCTCCGATTTTTTAAAAATATACTACAACACTTTCTGGTATATCGGCAATGGTTAATGCTGCTATTTCTGACAACACTGTTTAAGTTTCTTTCAGAACAGCTACGCTTATGATATATTTTTAATATCTAATTACAATATTACATTAGGGAGCGATATAGAATGATCAAACATATTGTGTTTTTCAAATTAAAAGATCGGTCCGAAGAAAGCGTAGCGGCAACGGTAGCGGTATTGCGTAATATGGAAGGCAAGATTCCGCAGCTTCTCTCCATCGAGGTGGGTGCTGACATCATTCATTCCGATCGTTCCTTTGATATTGCTCTAGTCACAGAAGTGGCTTCTCTAGAGGATTTACAGGCGTATCAGGTTCATCCGGCTCATAAAGAAGTTATTGCTCACATTAATGAAGTCAAAGAGCTCTCAATTGCTGTAGATTACGAAATTTAAGCTGCTGCTTGAATATAGTATCATCATTTTATACCGGAAGCGGTGACAGGAATGCGTGAGCTTGAGTATCCAATGGAAGCGTTAACTTATTTAGTCGTTTTTCTCGGAGCATGTTTCGTAATGTTCTTCTGGCTGAAACGCCGTGGCAAACGCGGTAAGTAGAGATTAGGACGATTCTCTAACTATTATCGATATGGGGGTATTGCTGTGTATTATGTCAACCGCAATCAAATCGAAACCATTCTTGCTCAAATCCCTGATATTACCGCTGGTCTTCGGACTGTAGCAGCTTCCTGGGATGGTACAACACTAACCGGACTAATACAGGAACGCAGCCTCCATCTGGCAATAGAGGTTGTAACAGACGTTGGTAGCTGTCTCATTGACGGGTTTATTATGCGTGATGCTGGAAGTTATGAGGATATAATTTCTATTATTCATGAAGAGAAAGTGCTAGGTCAAAGTGAGATTTATGAAAGATTGATAGAATTAGTTGCTCTGCGTAAGCCACTCGTTCAGGATTATTATGCCTGGGAGAGAGGTGATCTGCATCCACTTACCCCCATTCTTTCGGAAGTGCTTGAGCAGTTTGCCGTTGAGGTACGGAAATATTTGGACCAGGAGCTTGGAGCCAGTGTACCGCTATAATAGCATAGGATAGAATCACATAGAATAGGCGATAGCCGTGAAAGAGAGGGGTTCCTTTATGATGAAGATGGGGCAGGAAAACGGATCGACAAGACAAATGATTATGACGCTCCTGAAGACGAAAGGAACACTGACCATCGGCGCGCTGGCAGAAGAGTTGGGAATTACAGAGATGGGTGTCCGTCGTCATGTGCTTCAGCTGGAGCAAGAAGGGCTTGCAAAGACAAAAGTGGTCCGGCAAGCGATGGGGCGGCCTTTACATATGTACTCATTAACGGAGAGAGCCGAAGAATATTTTCCAAAAAGTTATCACAACTTGGCTTTGGAGCTTCTGCGTGAATTGGATTACGGCAGTGGACTGGATGCTGTTAATACATTATTTGAAGGCCGCCGCCGCCGGATGCTCGCTCAGTATGCTCCGATGATGGAACGGCGCAATTTGGAAGAACGCGTCGCCGAATTATCTTCCATCCAAAATGCCGGTGGATATATGGCAGAATGGAACCGCGAAGAGGATGGCTCATATGTCATAAGGGAGTACAATTGCCCGATTCGCCAAGTGGCTACCCAGTATCGTAAGGCTTGCCAATGTGAGCATAGTCTTTTCGAAGAACTGCTGGATGCTAAGGTAACACGTAATGAATGTATGGCAGAGGGCGGCCATTGCTGCCGCTACGCTATCGTACCCAAAAATGTTACAGACAAAACTTCTGAAAAGTTATAATAATTAGTCACAAGACAATCCCCTGCTGCTTATGATATAGCAGATATAGGCATTAGCCCGGTAGAGCGGGGAGCAATGAATTTAAAGGAGAGATGAAACGATGAAAAAGGACACCAAAGGTTTATTATGGGGCGCTTTAGTCGGCAGTGTGGTTGGATCGGTGACAGCATTGCTGTTCGCGCCTAAACCAGGTAAAGAGCTGCGCAAGGATATTGCAGAAGGAACTACCGCTGGTATTGAAAAGGTTCAAGAACTTGCCGTTCAAGCGGGAGATAAGAGCATTGAGATTTATGACAAGGCAAAAGATTCGATTGGGCAAGTAGTACATGAAGTTCGGGAATGGAGCAAATCATGTGCGAATGCTGTTGATGAAGAAGAAAAAATTACAGTAACTGTCAGCGGCATCGCTACAGAAGAAGCTGTAGAAGCAGTTGACGCTGTAGAAGCTGTTGAAGAGGCTGCTGCCACTTTGGAAGTGGAAACTGAGTTGGTTGAGGCCACTATAAGTGAAGATGTAAGTGAAGAAGCCAGCCTTGAAGAAGTCGTTCAAGATGACAAGGTTAATAAAGAAATTCTATAATGGAACCGTGGTTTAAATCCTCTGTTTCAGTGGTAAAAGAGTACTCATTCTCTTATAATAGAGCCGCTTTTTCGCATTGGGCGGAGGGTGGCTTTTTTAATTAGTTTGCACCCGCTTGTTAAATGATGGAAGAAGACTAGTCTTGAACTCAGAGGGCAAAAGGAGTAATATCTGCAATTGGGGCTGAAAGCCAGGTACATTTTGTTTTCACCTTACATAAGCTACACAAAACAAGTAGAAGGAAGCGGTGTGTTCGTGCAGCAAGCTATAGCAATATTAGACTCAGGTGTGGGAGGGTTAACAGTTGTCAAAGAAGTGATGAGGCAACTCCCGCGGGAGAAGATCATTTATTTCGGAGATACTGCCCGAGCTCCGTACGGACCCCGTTCGACCGAGGAAGTACAACTGTTTACTGAACAAATTGTAGATTATTTGATCCAGTTTAATCCTAAAATGATCGTTATCGCTTGTAATACCGCAACAGCTGCGGCACTCGATTATATCTCAGCTAAGGTCTCCATCCCTGTAATTGGGGTGATTCATCCCGGAGCCCGCGCAGCAATTAGCGCAACCAAAAGCGGACATGTCGGCGTGATCGGTACGGTAGGAACTATCAACAGCGGTGCTTATACTAACGCATTAAAGCAGTTGTCCCCTTTTGTTGAGGTTGTAAGTCAAGCCTGTCCAGCGCTTGTCCCACTCGTCGAGCAAGGCAAGTTCCGCTCAGAGAAAAGTTACGATATCGTAGAAGAGGCACTAGAAGGCATTAAAGACACTAACATCGATACTTTAATTTTAGGATGCACTCATTATCCATTTCTTGTAGAACCCATTGGTGAGACTATGGGATCGGGAGTCAAGCTGATCAGTTCTGCAGATGAGACCGCTCGTGAGATCAGCACAATTTTATATGATAAAGGCAAGCTGTCCATCGGGGATGAAAGTCCAATTCACCAGTTTTTCTGCAGCGGTGATGCTGAGATGTTTCAAAGCATCGCGCGAGACTGGCTTGGAGAACAAATTAGACGCACCCCAGTAGTGTGGCAAGTATCCACGTTATAAGCAGGAGCAATGTTGAATTGAATAGGGACAAACTCCATGGGAGTGTAAAAGAAAAACAGACTGGGAAAGCACATTTCCCAGTCTGTTTTTTTGAAATATAAGCACTTATATGCTGCGGAACTGTAATATCGTTATTTTTCATGAGAAACGGTTGCCATCTATAAAGGGCGATGACGTTGTTTTTTCTTGTGATTCATTTCTCCTTCATGCCGGGTAGTGGCGCTTGCATACAATAGAGTTAAGTGCTGTATGCCGCTGTTTTTGTATTGCTGTATCAGCAATTTAAGGCCGAGAGGATGAGACCTAATGCGACAATATATTGCAAACAGGGGAGATACCGTAAGCCGAATTGCCGCTCTACATGGATTAACTCCTGAGCATGTTATTCAAGGTAATCCATGGGTTGGGAGACAATCTTATTTATACCCAGGTCAGGTTTTATTTCTGCCATCTTCGCCGCGTAAAAGGTATGCTGTGCAGGAAGGGGACACTCCAGAACGGATAACCTCATTATTTAAGGTGAATTTAGAGGATTTGGAGAAGCTTAATCCTGGTGTGACCTCAGGGCGCTGCTGTACACCTGGAAAAATACTTGTCATTCCACCCCCAATTCCAGACCGCGTGGTGTTTCTGCGCGGGGAGTACGGTCCGGCTGAGGTTGAGAGCGACATTGACAGCTTGCTTGTCCAATACCCGTTTATACAAGCAGCCACAATAGGCACGAGCGTGCTCGGCAAGCCGCTCCATGTACTCAAGATCGGGAATGGCACTCGTCATCTGCATGTTAACGCCGCTTTGCATGCCAATGAATGGCTGACTTCGCCATGCTTGATGTCCTTCATAGAGGAGTATGCAGCAGCTTATGCTGAAGGCTTGGAATGGAATGGACACAGTCCTGAGGTTTGGTTCCAAAACTGGACATTATGGGTCGTGCCTATGGCTAATCCAGATGGCGTGGAGCTGGTTCAGGAAGGGGTTCTGCCAGACCATCCGTTTTATGATGACCTCATGAAATGGAATGGTGGACGAAGCAGCTTCCGGCATTGGAAAGCTAACATCCGCGGTGTGGATCTTGGGGATCAATTTCCCGCTCATTGGGAAGAGGAGCGGAAACGTCGGGGAGTAAGGCTGCCCTCACCGCGGGATTACAGCGGCCCTGAGCCGCTGAGTGAGCCAGAAGCAGCCGCTCTGGCTGCCCTGGCTGAGGCAGCGCCTGGCGAAGCTGCAGTGTCTCTGCATAGCCAAGGAGGAGAGATTTATTGGAACTACCGGGGGTATGAACCTCCCGAGAGCCGTGAATTAGCCGCGCAGCTGGCAGTTGCGAGCAGTTACCGGGCAGTGGAGCTGACTGGAAGTGATGCCGGATATAAGGATTGGTTTATTCAGACCTTCCGCAAACCTGGATTTACGGTGGAGCTGGGGATCGGCAAAAATCCGCTGCCACTAGCAGATTTTGAAGATATGGCCTTGGAAACAGGACTTATATTGGCAACGCTCCTTTCTAATGTGAAATAATTATGAAACATTTGCAGTAAACTTGCGTAAAATAAAACATGGGGTATGGCCGCTGTCGTCACTACACGTTATCCGCGGCTGTATCCTTTTTACTTGGGAGGAGGGTCACCATGAAACTGAAAAAAATACTGTCACTAAAACAATGGTCCCATATCTTCAGTAGCTCCTGGCAATACATCCGCTCCCCTAAAGTAGCAATGGGGGACAAGCTGTTATTTACAATTCCAGTATTGCTCTATTGGGTCTTGCCGGACTTCATGCCATTTATTCCGATCGATGATATTGGAGTGACCATGCTGCTGATGGGCTGGTTCGTGTCACGAATGGGGCGGAAATATCCTGCACTTCAGCAGGGTGAATAGGATCGCACCACACATTTTCGACAAGAACTTCAGAGCTAATTAGCTAATATAGTTGCTTTTAGATGTCATTTACCTTTAAAATAAGTAATTGAGTATTTAATTTTCGGACTAGGAGATGGAATATAGATGAAGGTCAAAATTACCCGCAATGCGGCTAAAGTGATAAAGAAACAAATGGAGCTTGAAGGAAACAGCGAGTTGAAGCTGCGCGTAGCAATTACACATGCACACGGTGATCATGCTCACTACGGACTGGACTTGGACACGCCTAAAGAGAACGATGTTGTAGTGTCGACAGATAAGGAAATCGATGTTATTCTTGATCCGAGTCAACCACTCCTTGATGGCGTGGTCGTTGATTATTTGTATCTTCCACAAGAAGGTTTTGTCATTACGAATCCCTCTAAAGGTAATCACGGCGATCACTAAACACTCGCCTGTAAATTTCGAACACAAAGAAGGGTTGCTCCATGGCTAACGAAATACAAGTGTGCGATGAATGTAATTTCATGAAGTTGAAAAGTATTATCCCTAAGCTGCAAAAAATGGCACCTGATGCCGAGATCAAGGTTGGCTGCAAGTCGTACTGCGGTCCATGTGGCAAACGGGCTTTTGTTTATGTGAATGGTCGTTATGTGAGTGCTCCAACGGAGGATGAAGTGTTGAAGAAAGCAGAAGCTTTTATCAAACAGCCCTCCGTTCAGAAATAATACTGAGTTCTTATCAACTAAGATAATAGGGTCGATCCCTCTTCATTCTCAGAATAAGTAAAAGTAAACAGAGCAGCGATTCTCCTGTTATTGGAGGATCGCTGCTCTGCGTTTTCTGGTCATTGACGGCTTTCTTCAATCGTGTCCATCATCCCATCATTTCTCCGTCTCCTCATCTCATCGACCCATCGTCCCATCATCTCACCATCTCATCGACCCACCATCATCTCCTCATCCCATCATCCTATCATTCCACCATCCCACCATCTCCTCATCCTACAGGGGTTACGGACTCAGATGACGTTATTTGCGTGTTTTTAGCTGTTAATGCAAGATTTCGGACCCCAGGGACGCTATTCCTCAGAAAAGAGGCTCATATCGGCGTTTTTCAGGCTAATAGCTGCTCTGGAGTCCGTTAGCATTCCAAATCTCGGATATTGCTGGGTTTAAGGTCAGCTGTGTCCGTTAGTGAGATACTTCGCGTATCTAAGTCGGAAAACCCAACGTGCTTCCAACAACGATCAGGAGTTAGTGTCCAACATAGAGAGGATGTCGCAGCAGCCCTTTTCGATAGTTTTGTGGACAGTCTCTTCATTTACCGGGATATAAGCTTAAGGTGCAGATTGTGTATTCTTAAGCTTTTTGATTCCATCATATTTCATGATATCGTCGGAGATCTGTAGGCGGAGCTTGCTGGTCTCATACCCGATGCTGCACTCCCCTACGTCCACGGCTTCGCGGCTTTCGAGACTATAACAGGTTCCGCTGGCAAATTGCCCATTCTCGCTGGGGAGATAAGACAGCTTTGCATCGGCATAGGCGCCGGATCGCAGCGTTACAAGACGCTCATGCCCGCTAAACAGATTATTGCCCATGAGATAATAAGGATCACGTGAGATCCCGAGCAAATGGAGCAAGGAAGGTGTAAGATCCAACTGACCAGCTGGAGCTGAATCTAGGACAGAGGCGTTAGAGCCTGGAAGATGAATGAGCAAGGGAACCTGATGCATTATTTGCTGCATATCGAGTGCGCTAAGGCTTTTGCCGAGAAATTGTTCGTAATAAGCGATCTCCTGGATCGAATTATCATGATCTCCATAGAAAGCAACAATGGTATTATCCCACAGCCCACGCTGCTTCATCTCTTTGACCATTTCCCCTAAAGCTTCATCCGTATAGTGAACAGCCTGCAAATAATCTCCGAAGATCGTGCCCTTGAACTCTCCAGTATCAAGCCCTTGTTTATCTGCAGGGAGAGAATAAGGGTGATGGCTGGATAGTGTAGTCAAAAATGAATAAAAAGGCTGCTGTATCGTTTCTGAAGTGTTCATAATATCGAGGGATTGCCGTAAAAAGGATTTGTCACCCAGAGACCAGCCTAGAGGTTCGTCTATTGTATAGTCTTTTTTGTTATAAAAATGGTCATAACCCATCGCGTTATACATAATCTGCCGATTCCAGAAGCTACCTTCGTACGCATGAAAAGCATTGGTACTGTAGCCCTTTGATTTCAAAATAGCAGGCAGCGTGTCAAACTGATGATCCGGGTAACGGACAAATACCGAGCCGGAGACCAGCGGGTACAGGGAAGCGTTGGACGTGAAATCCGCATCGGAAGTTCGGCCTTGTGAGGTCTGATGGTAGTAGTTACTGAAATAGGTGTTTTCTTTGATTAGAGCGTTCAGATTAGGCGTGATCTCCTGACCGGATATTGAGCGTCCAACTACAAAGTTCATAAAAGCTTCAGCTTGAATAACAACAATGTTGCTTCCGCTGTATTCTCCAAAGCTGTCATTATTGGCACTTTGCTCAGTGTTTTGTTCATTGAACCAGAGCTGCATCGAGGTGGCTTCTTCTTGTGAAAGCTCGGGCTGCGGACCTAGATGATCTTTAGCATATAAGTAAATATCATAACCGTGAAAACCGATTAGTCCGGTTACGTTATACATGGCGAGACTCCACCAGTTGCCAGTGAATAGATCTTTAGCCCAGGTAGTAGCGTAGGTGTGGATAGGTCCAAAGGTCAGCACGCAACCTAGCACCAGAGCAACGATCCCATTCACGCTTCTTTTTAGCGTCCTGCTTAGGCGTGAAGAGTGGCGGGAATAACCGGTTTGAGAATAAGAGTGAGATTGCCCATAACGGCGAGGGACGGCATTAGACAAGTATGTATGGGATTTGCGGCGGTATAATCCTACGCCGATTCCGTATGCAATAAGAAATAGCCAGTCAGCGAACAAATAAAGATCGGAAGGACGCAGTAGTGCGAAGATACTTCCACCAAGCGCATCCATCTGTCCAGCCTGAAACAATACGGGTACCGTGATAAAATCCTTAAAATAACGATAGTAGACGATATCCGAATAAATAAGCAGCGTCAGAAGCAAGTTTATACTTAACAACGTTATCGTCTGTCCCCGGCGGGGAAGCCACAGGGTCCAAAAAGACAATAACATGACTGAACCTACAGCAATCCATTTGTCCTGCCGGTTCATATCTATATTGGGAGCATGCAGCCCACTATGCAGAAATAATAACTTGGCCAGCATGATGCCAAGAAAAAGGAGATAACCGATATATCGGGAGCGAATCACAGCAGCTATTGTACTTGTTACGGTTGTGCTGCTCCGACTTGATGGAAAAACTGACATTTTGAAGCCTCCTAGCACAGAAAATAAACAAAACGAGAAGAAACAACGTTGTTGTCTTTTTTAGATGACAAACGTTTCTCTTAGAAATATAGAGCGTAAAGGATGGGTGTTAAACTAAAACTGTCTTATACTCGGAGAAAAACGGACACCCTCCTCATACGATACGAGGTAGATGTCCGTTCTGCATTCAAACCAATGGTGATCCTAATTATTTCGGATTTCTAGGTGGAAGTGGACCCAAGTATTGATAATATTGACACTCGATACGTCCGTTATACAGTTTGCGGCGTTTGTCTGCCTTACGACCGTAAAATTGTTCGAATTCCTTGTAAGGGCTAATCGCAAAAAATGACCATGTTGGCAGATATATCATCATTTCACCAAACTGGCGGGTCAGCTTCTCCACTTCTTTGTCATTACTGATCCGTTCACCATATGGAGGGTTGGTGATGATACAACCATATTCTCCTTCAGGTCTTGCTTTGGCGGCAGCCATCACTTTGAAGGTGATTTCTCCGGACAGTCCAGCACTCTTGGCGGCGGCTTCAGCAATTTCAATTGCTTCTGGATCGATGTCCGTACCCGTTAATTGCAAAGGATAATCGTCGCGCACAGCATCGAAAGCTTCTTCGCGAGCCTCTTCCCAAAGATGTTTTGGAATGACTGGCCAATGTTCAGATGGAAATGAGCGGCGTAGTCCTGGTGCAATATTCCAAGCGATCATGGCGGCTTCAATTAACAGTGTTCCCGAACCACAACATGGATCGAACAGCGGCCGATGGCCATTCCAGCGGCTAAGCTGGATTAGTGCAGCAGCCTTTGTTTCCTTCAGTGGAGCCTCTGTTGCATGTCTGCGGTAACCACGTTTGTGAAGTGCGGGTCCTGTGGTATCTAATGTGATCAAAGCGATGTCATTTAATAAAATCACTTCGATCACATATCGAGGACCGTTCTCCGGGAACCAGTCTGTATGATACGAAAGCTTCAGCTTCTCGACGATGGCTTTTTTGACAATCCCTTGGCAAGCGGGTACACTCGTTAGTTGTGATTTATGGGACCGTCCTTCAACCGGGAATTCTCCATTCTCTGGAATCCAGTCTTCCCAAGGCAAGGCTTTAACCCCTTCGAATAACTCGTCAAAGGTTTTAGCAGGGAATTGGCCCATTTTAACCAATACGCGGTCAGATGTACGCAGCCACAAGTTACAGCGACAGATATCGATGTAATCACCGCTGAATAATACTCGTCCGTTCTCGACCTTGGTCTCATAACCCAGTTCGTTTAATTCGCGCGCTACCACAGCTTCTAAACCCATAGGGGCAGTAGCGATTAATTGTAATTTGCTCAAATACTCTCAACTCCGTTAACTTGTAGATAAATACAAAAAGCCAGTACAATAAGAAGAGACGACATTGTCGTCCTTTAAAGCATCCATACAAGTATAGGGGAATGTGGGACACTTCACAATGCCCGGCATTCCATAAATCATAAAATGTTCCCCGTCATCCCTTACTATGAGCAAACGGGGGATCCTCAAAGGAGAATCTTTATGCTTACGCAAGAAGAATACAGTGAACAACTTTATACAGAGGACGAAATTCTGCTTCAAGTAAAAGAAGCAATCGTCCAAGCAGGCATGCCGCCGGTGTCTGTCGAGCCGGGGTACGGAAGACTGCTCACCATGCTAGTTAGACTGTCTCGCTCTAAGCGTATTTTGGAAATTGGCGCACTTGGCGGTTACAGCGGAATTTGCTTGTCCCGCGGTTTCTCTGAAGGTGGCACACTGACTTCGCTAGAGCTGAGAGCCGACTATGCCGAGCTTGCCCGACGTAATTTAGAGCTGGCAGGCTTCGGCGATACTACGGAGTATAAAATAGGACCCGCAATGGACAGCCTGAAGGCACTGGAAGCAGAGGGCGCTAGGTTCGATTTCTTTTTCATTGACGCAGATAAGTTGAACTACACTAACTACTTGGAATATGCCATCAAGCTGGCCAATCCAGGAGCGATCATTGCGGGTGATAATATTTTTCTCCGTGGACGGACCTTAAATACAGATAGAAATGGTCCTGCCATCCTGGCTGTGCGCCACTTCAATGAGATGATCGCCACGGATGAACGTCTTATCAGTACATGTCTGCCTGCCTATGATGGATTGGCGCTAGCGATGGTGAAATAGCTGATTAGCGAAATAACCGCGGTGTTGTTACTTTGTACAGCTTCAATCGAACCCAAATCGTATTAACCAGCAGCAAGCAGCCGGATATAATGAAAAGCCCCTCAATTCCGATGTAACCTGATAGAAAGCCGCCCAAGATAGCTCCCAGCATATTGCCTAGCGCCAATGTACTGCTGTTGAAGCCGAATGCGCGGCTTTCTTTTCCGTCAGGGGTATAGGAGCGGATAAGCGCATTAACGCTGGGCAACAGTCCACCCATGAAGACTCCCATTAGGAAACGGACTATAATCAGCTGCCAGACACTAGTTACGAATGCCTGCGGAATTAGGAATAGTGAAGCGCCAATTAACGCATAGGTCAGAATACGATGTGCGCCGACTTTGTCACTTAGCTTACCAAGCAAGGGAGAAGCCAGCATATTGGAGATCCCTGTAACGGCACTGACCATTCCGGCCAAGAAGGCTATATTCTCGGCGGGTCCATTTAATTTTTCTACATAAAGTGGCAACAAGGCCATAGGACTAATCATTGCAAATTGCAGCAGAAAGGTTACACCGAATAGAGCTGGCAGCTGAGGGATTTTGATTAATTCCTTCAAACCTGCGAGTACAGAAACCTGCGGCTCCTGTGCAGCTTCGGCGCGGTCGAATTTTTCCTTAACAAGAAATAATGCCAGGAGAGAGGCGATAAAGAGCAAGGCCCCAACGACATAAAAAATCGGCCGAAATCCGATTAAATCGGCAAGTAAGCCACCAATCAGTGGTCCTAGAATTGTTCCTGCTACAGATCCTGATTGCATTAATCCCATGGAGAAGCCCATACGTTCTTTGGGGGTAGTACCTGACACCAGTGCGATGGAGGCGGGATTGAAGCCAGAGATTGTACCGTTTAAGAGACGGAGCAGGAGCAGCTGTAAAGGGGATTGTGCGAAGCCCATTAATACCATGACAATAGCCATCCCAAAGCTGGAACGCAGCAACATGATCTTACGGCCATACTTGTCTGCAAGCTTGCCCCATAATGGCTGGAATATGAAAGAGGTTAAGAAGTTTGCGGCAAAAATAAGTCCCGCCCAGATTCCAATTTCATGTTCACCCTGGACACCAAGATCCTTCGCAAGGTACAAGGTCAGGAAGGGTGTAATCATTGTCATTCCAGCATTCACCAAAAATTGCCCGAACCAAAGCACTAAGAGGTTGACCTTCCAGGTCTCCCATTTCTTCATAGTGCTTTCACATCCTTTCAAAGAATTTCAGAGAATATATGATTCACGGAAAAAATGCCATTTTATCAGTATATCATTTTTTGCAGCTTAATGTGTGCAACACATGTCATAGTAATGTCATAGGATTGTCATTCCAAACTCTTCGTATTAGTTGTTACAAGCTTTTAAAAAGGGCATAATAGTAGATATGCCGATTAAAAAAATCTAATAAAATATAATGGAGATCTTATCATGACCTACAATGACACTTTTATCCGCGCCTGTAGAAAGCAGGACACGGAGCACGTTCCCGTATGGTACATGCGGCAGGCCGGCCGTTATGATCCCGAGTACCGTAAAATCAAGGAAAAGTATTCGTTGCTTGAAATCTGCAAGCAGCCTGAGCTGGCGGCAGAAGTAACCATGATGCCCGTTCGCAAGCTGGGTGTGGATGCGGCCATTTTGTATTCCGACATTATGAATCCAGTTGCTTCAATCGGAGTGAAATTCGATATCGTTAAGGATATCGGTCCAGTGATTGAGAATCCGATCCGTAGTGCAGCTGATGTGGAGAGACTAAAACCCATTGATGTGGAGGGTGATCTGAGCCACATTTTGGAAACGATTGCTATTCTCGATAAGGAACTGGACGTTCCTTTGATCACTTTTGCAGGCGCGCCGTTTACAATTGCCAGCTATTTGATCGAAGGTAGACCTTCCAAAGGATATATCCGTACGAAAGAGCTAATGTACAGTGAACCCCGTGTCTGGGAAATGCTGATGGACAAGCTGGGCGATATGATTATCACGTACCTCCGAAGTCATGTGCGGAGTGGAGGAAAGGCCTTCCAATTGTTCGACAGTTGGGTTGGTGCGCTTGCTCCACGCGATTTTGAAACGTATGTGCTGCCGACGGTTTCTCGTATTTTTTCCGAATTATCTGATCTTGATGTACCTAAAATATACTTTCCTGGCGTAAGCTCTGGAGAATTGCTGCCAAGTCTTACGAAGCTTCAAGCAGACGTAATCGGGCTGGATTGGCGAGTTAGCTTGACTGAAGGTCGACGCAGAATAGGCAATAAATTTGCGATTCAAGGAAATCTTGATCCATATTTGCTTACAGCTCCGATGGACCTCTTGAAGGAACGCGCGAAAGCACTGATCGATGAAGGTGTACTTGAGCCAGGTTATATCTTCAATCTGGGCCATGGATTATTCCCGGAGGCCTCATTAGACAAACTTAGAGAATTGACGGAGTATATTCACGCTTATTCTCAGGAAGTATTACAAAAAACGGCTAAGCAACGTTCGTAAAAAATATAAGAATTTATATGTTCCACGCTATTAAATTGTAAAGGGGACGGAATCCGTGACAGTAAAAATAGGTGTTCTCGTCATGTCGTATGGCACTCCTAAGAGCCTAGAAGATGTTAAAGCTTATTACACGCATATTAGACGGGGGAATCCGCCAACAGCGGAGCAGCTTAAAGAGTTAACCGACCGTTATGAAGCAATCGTCGGGGGGGTATTCCCACTGCGGGAGAATACAGACCGGCAAGTAGAAGCTTTACAAGCAGCATTAAATGCGGATAAAGCGGGAGCAGATGTTGAATTTGTCTGCTATCAAGGCTTGAAGCATGCCAGTCCCTTTATTGAGGACGGCGTGGAGGCTATGGCGAAGGATGGCATTACTCAAGCAGTGGGTATTGTTTTGGCGCCACACTATTCCAGTATGAGTGTGGGGAGCTACATCAAGCGTGCACAGGAAAAGGCTGATGCATGCAAGATTGACATGGGTTTTGTAGAGAGTTACCATATGCATCCTGAATTGATCGATGTGTTAAGCCAAAGAGTGTCGGCGAAGCTGGATCAATATATTGAAGCAGGTGCGACCCGTGATGAGATTCGCGTATTATTCAGCGCTCATAGTCTTCCAGAACGTATTCTGGCTATGGGTGATCCATATCGGGATCAACTGCTGGAAACTTCGCAAGCAATTGCAGCTCAGGCAGGCGTAACCAACTGGCAGTTTACTTGGCAAAGTGCTGGTCGCACAGCTGAACCGTGGCTCGGTCCGGATATTCTGGACACGCTGCAAAAGCTTAGTAAAGAACAGGTGGAATACGTATTGGTGGCCCCTATCGGATTCGTATCCGATCATTTAGAGGTACTGTACGATCTCGACATAGAGGCAACAGCCGTAGCTTCGGAGCTTGATATGCGTCTTATGCGGATCGACTCACTGAATAGTGATCCCGCATATATGTCTGTATTGAGCGATGTAATTCGTAAACGACTGGAGCAGATGAAGGCCGCTCAATCATGATTGGCCCCACAAGAAAAATTGTTATCATAGGCGGAGGGCTGAGTGGACTCAGCGCCGCCTTTTATATTCGTAAATTTTATAAAGAAGCGGGTATTAAGCCTGATATAGTCTTGCTTGAGAAAGAGAAAAACCTCGGTGGAAAGATTGAAACCTTACATCGCGATGGTTTTGTGATTGAAAAGGGACCAGATTCATTTCTAGCGGAAAGGGCGGAGATGTGCGAGCTGGCTAAGGAATTGGAATTGGATCACGAGCTGGTATCCTCCAACCCTCTTGCTAAGAAGCGATATATCTTGCAGCGGGACAAGCTTAATCCTCTGCCAACCGGTCTTGTACTCGGTATCCCTACCGAACTGAAACCTTTTTTATCAAGTGGGTTAGTTTCGTTTGGGGGCAAAATACGTGCGATGATGGATTTTATTCTTCCTCCGCGGCGTAATGATGAGGACGAATCGCTTGGTGAGCTTATTGCGCGACGTCTAGGATCTGAAGTGCTGGAGAATTTAACTGAGCCGCTCCTTTCTGGCATGTACGGCGGAGATATACAAAAGATTAGCCTGCAAGCTACATTTCCGCAATTTGGAGAATTAGAGCAGCAGTATGGGAGCCTTATTCGTGGAATGCGCACAGGGCGAAAGAATAAAAAGGCACAGGAAGGTACTACACAGAGTACCTTCCTCACGTTCCGCAAAGGGCTGCAAAGTCTCGTGCATAGTCTGATTTATGAGCTGCGTGATGTAGAACAACGGACGGAGTCTAACGTAGTTTCTATTCAGGCTGCTGGGAGTCCTTCTATCTATGAGGTAGAGCTGGAGAATGGCGAACGGTTGCTTGCGGATGATGTATATATCACTGCGCCTAATTTTTCGGCTGCTGACTTACTTCGTCCCCATATGGATGTTACAGCGCTGGAAGCGGTGGATTATGTTTCAGTAGCGAATCTAGTCATGGCTTTTAACAAAAAGGATATTGTTAACGAATATGATGGATCGGGTTTTTTTGTGCCTCGTAAAGAAGGGCGAAATATTACTGCCTGCACATGGACATCTACGAAATGGCCGCATACGGCTCCTGATGATAAGGTGCTTTTACGCTGTTATGTGGGTCGTTCTGATGATGAACAGAATGTTCAGCTGCCTGATGAGGCTTTGACGGAGCTTGTACTTAAAGATTTGCGAGAGATCATGGGCATTACTGCGAATCCAATATTTACGGAAATCACCCGCTTAGAGCATTCCATGCCGCAGTATCCTATAGGACATCTTGATAATATTACCGAATTCCGCAAAGAATTAGCAGCTTCGCTTCCTGGTGTGTATGTCATTGGCGCCGGATTTAATGGCATAGCAATGCCGGATTGCATCAAGCAGTCCAAGCTTATTGCGGAAAGCGTTGCTAAACAGCTAATGAATGAAATGTGAGTACGATGACTAAATAAAACAGTGAAGCGAAGCATGAGGCGCTTCACTGTTTTTCTTTAGTTAGTAAAATTTTCTATTTCTATCGACTCTCTTATTTGTAGGGTGCTGTGATAGATATGCTATAATAAAAACAATTTGAGAGTAGAGGAGATCACAGAAACCATGTATCCGCCGCGATCGCGTTCTAGACAAAAGAACAAACATAAGAGCAAACGCAAGCGCAGAACGGCCTGGGCTTGGATCAATGCAGGTCTTCTTCTGATGATTACCGTGTTATTGACTTATAGCTTTACGAATGACCCTGACAAGAAAAGCGCCTCACCGCCTCCGGTTGCAGAAGCGACAGCTACGCCTATACCGGAGAGTAGTGATCAGCCTCAGACAGCACCTCCGGTGGTTGCAGTTGCAACGCCTGAAGCTACAGAGACGCCAAGCCCTTCTCCTACGGCAACTCCAGAGCCAACGCCTACACCGCAGGAGGAGCCCGAAGAGATCATTGAAACACAAGCTCCTGAAGCGACAGCGACCCCTGCGAAGGATGAGGACAGCTCGGAAGCGGCAAATAATGATCCAGTGTCTGGTCTGCCGTCAGATGATGACGCGTCTGGTAAGACGGTGACTTTGAATTTTGGTGGAGATGTTATATTTTCCGGGAAAGCTGGAGAACTGCTGGAGAAGAAAGGTTATGATTATTCGTATGCCGCATTGGATGGTCTGTTCAAGAAAGATGATCTTACGATCTTGAATCTGGAAACTCCAGTGACCACAGGTGGCGTAAGTGCCACTAATAAGCAATTTGTATTCAAAGGATCACCACTCGCTCTGGATGCGCTTAAGTCAGCTGGTGTGGACGCAGTAAATATGGCGAATAATCACACGCTTGATCAAGGAGAGCAAGGCTTGCGGGATACCCTTAACCACCTTGCTGAAAGAGGAATTCCTTATGTGGGTGCGGGGCTTAACAGTAAAGAAGCATATTCGGCGCAATATTTTGAACGTAAGGGCATTAAGATCGCTTTGCTGGGATTCACCCGGGTGATTCCTGCGTCGGATTGGATGGCAGGAAAAAATAAGCCGGGACTTGCCTCCGTATACGATAGTGCAGAAGGACTGAAGGCTATTGCTGCAGCCAAAAAGAAAGCCGATTTGGTGGTCGTAGTTGTCCATTGGGGTAAAGAGCGGGTAGAACAATATGATAAAACGCAACAGTCGCTGGGCCATAGCTTTATCGATGCAGGAGCCGATCTTGTCATTGGCGGCCATCCACACGTGCTACAAGGCGTGGAGCCATATAAGGGCAAATGGATTGCCTACAGCACCGGGAATTTTATTTTTACGAGATCTACAGTGCCTGCCACTTGGGAAACTGCGGTTTTTCAGGCGGAATGTAGTGTAAAAGGTCAATGTTCCCTAAAGCTGAAGCCTATGAAAGCCGAGCTAGCACAGCCTGTGCCGATGAACGCAGTGGATGGACAACTTTTGTTAAAAAGAGTAGAAGCTCTATCCGCAGGACGGGTAAAGATCGGCAGCGACGGTAAAGTCACTCAAGTTACCAAATAGGGTTCCTGGGAGGTCCTTATGATGAACAATTTGTGTGTAGCCCATCGAGGGTTTTCCGGTAAAGCTCCAGAGAATACATTGGCAGCCATTCGGATGGCGATTGCCATGCCCTATGTGCACTGGATGGAAATTGATGTCCAGCTCTCCAAAGACGGCGTTCCTGTTGTCATTCATGATTATACGTTGGACCGGACGACCAATGGTCATGGCAAGGTGAAGAACATGGACTGGGAATATATCCGGCGTCTGGATGCGGGGAGCTGGAAAGGGCGTTCTTTTCAGGGCGAGCGGGTGCCTTCTTTGGAAGAGGTGCTGTCACTAGCCTCCGGAAGATTGCGTCTGAATATTGAACTGAAAACAGTGGGAGATATGTATCCTGGCATTGAGAAGACGGTGACGGATCTTATTTCTGCAAAAGGTATGCGGGACGACGTGATCTTGACCTCTTTTGATACTGGAGCATTAAAAAAAGTCAAGGAAATTGATCCCCGTTTTCGCACCGGATTGATCTTTGATTCCAGATTTGGCAATCCTGCACGCAGGCTGCATGAACTGGATTGCTCTTTACTTTCGATTAGCTTCTCGCGTCTGAATCCTAGACTGGCCAAGCTTTTGTCCGAGCGAGGGGTGGAAATTATGGCTTGGACTGTGAACAAAGCGAAAGAGATGCGTCGCTTAGCCGACATGCATTCTGATATAATGATCTGTACAAACCGCCCGGATATATGGGGCGACACCTTTCTGAAGGTATAAATAATCCAAATCGATGGGAAAGAGAGCTGACTGTTTATGTGCGCTGCTGTTAATAATCTTTATTGTGTTGGACGCAACTACAAGCTACACGCGGAGGAATTGGGTAACAATGTGCCAGTGGAGCCGCTCATTTTCATGAAGCCCTCACATGCGGCTGTTTCCCTCGATAAAGCAGTAATTAAGCTGCCAAAGGATGCGGGTCAGATTCATTATGAAGGGGAACTTGTACTGCGTATTGCACGTGATTATACACCAGGCATGAGCGTGGAGGATCTGGTAGATGTAATGGCACTGGGACTGGATTTCACGCTGCGTGATGTGCATAATGATCTGCAGAAGAAAGGTTTGCCATGGACGCCAGCTAAAGGCTTTAAAAATGCCGCACCACTCACCCCTTACATAGCGTTTCCAGATAAGGAAGAGCTGGAGGGAACTGATTTTACAGTGGTGAAAAATGGGGTGGAAGTACAACGCGGCAATGTTAAAAACATGATTTTTTCACTTCAAAAAATTGTTGATTTTATCGCCGAGCGCTACGGGTTAGGGAAAGACGATGTGATATTTACAGGTACTCCGGCAGGCGTGGGTCCTACTGTAGCTGGAGACGCTTTCGAGCTGTACTGGGGCGACAAGCTGATGGGGACTTGCCTGATCGGTTAATAGATCTGTTGGAGATGAATCTATGCAGTGGGTTATTGGCGCTTTAGGCGCTTTGATTGTTGCGGGAGCGGCATATTGGAAGCAGTCTTTAAGTCTCTCTGGCATGATTGCCGCGGTAGTGATGGGCACTATTTATTTTGGTGCCGGAAATGCTTTTTGGTTTGGGATATTGCTGATCTTCTTCATCACTTCAAGCCTGCTGTCCAAACTTCATCATGATAATAAAGCAGAATTAGAGCTGACGTATGCTAAGACGGGCCGCCGCGATGCCGGGCAGGTCTTTGCTAACGGTGGACTTGGCATGGTTCTGGTTCTCCTGAATGCGATCTTCCCGCATGAGCTGTGGGGGTTCCTATTTATTGGTGTAATGGCTACAGTAACCTCGGATACATGGGCTACGGAGATCGGAACACTGAGCAAGAAACCGCCTCGTTCTGTCCTTACGGGTAAAGTTCTTGCTGCCGGAGCTTCGGGAGGTGTATCCAGCTTGGGTACGCTGGCGGCAGCAGCAGGAGGCGCACTCATCGGTGCGTCAGCTTGGCTGCTGCGAATGATATCCGGCATGCCGGATCACTCTTTCGTGCTGCTTACCCTAGCAGGACTTGCCGGAGGACTAGTCGGCGCCTTTGCCGACTCTATCCTTGGTGCAACCGTGCAGCAGATGAACCGCTGTACCGTATGCGGCCGCGAAGTGGAAGGCTCACAGCATTGTGGGGCTCCAGCTGTACACGCAAGAGGCTGGAAGTGGATGAGCAATGATGCAGTCAATGCCATCAGCTCTATCCTCGGCGGTGCAGCTGCCTTACTGCTGAGCATGATCATTTAGCATTTGAATTTAAGCTTTGAACGGCACAGTTTAGGGAGGGACCGATGAGTAGCGCATCCAATCAAAAACATACTGCTATTCTGGATGCCGCATACGAGCTCTTCGGTTCAGGTGGATTTTACGAAACGAAGATGTCGGAAGTGGCGGAGCAAGCCGGGATAGCAAAGGGCACCGTTTATTTATACTTCAAGAGCAAGGAAGAATTATTCATGGCAGTGACGCGCCGCGATTGTGAGGGATTTCTCCTGCAATTACAGGAAAGGCTGAAGGCTAGTGATACTTTGGCCGGTAAACTGTCGATCATTGCTAAACATCACCTGAATTATTATTATGAACGCAAGCGGCATACGAAGCTCTTTTTCCGTGCCCCTAACAATAATCCTGAATTAGTGGCGTATATGACACAATTTATGGAGCAATACATGCAAGATGTGGTCAAGGTATTATTAGAAGGTGGAGCATCCGAGCCTGAGCTTATGGCACAGTCCTACATAGGGATGTTGGATCGTTTGAAGATGGATATCTTATTTGATCCGTCTTTTACGGAGGAGGACGCGTATAAACGCGCTGATTTCGCTGCTGGTCTTTTTATTAGAGGGGCCATGATCACCTGAATTTTGGATAGGATGATAGACCGGATAAATAGCATTGGTTAGATGCGGCCGGTTTTATGAAAATATAAGGCAAGCGAGGAAATGGCATGAATATTATGACCGTGGAACATCTTTCCAAGAGTTATGGCGAGAAAGTACTCTTTAGCGACGCTTCATTTGGTATGGACGATCGGGATAAAATTGGCTTGATCGGTGTGAATGGAACGGGTAAATCAACCTTTTTACGGATTATTGCCGGTCTGGATACTCCGGATGGTGGGCAAATTGCCATCGGGAATAATGTAAGAGTACAATATTTGGCGCAGAATCCTCCTTATGATCCTATGAATACAGTTTTGCAGCAAGTGTTCGCCGGGGATGATCCAGACCTTGCTACCATGCGTGAGTATATGGAGACTATGTCTCTACTTGAACAGCAGCCTGGTAATGCTGAACTGGAAGGAAAACTAGTAAAGATTGGGCAGGCGATCGACGCTGCGGGAACATGGCATTTGGAGAGTGAAGCCAAAAGTGTGCTTACCAAGCTAGGCATCTTAAAGTTTGATGCGCTAATGGACACACTTTCTGGTGGACAACGTAAACGTGTAGCTCTGGCAGCTGCACTGATTACCCCCTCTGAACTGCTGATTCTTGATGAGCCTACCAACCATATTGATACGGATTCCGTGGCTTGGCTAGAGCAATATTTGCAGAAACGGCGCGGCGCTCTTTTGATGGTGACGCATGATCGTTACTTCCTGGAGCGTGTGGCTAGTGTCATGCTAGAGCTAGATGGTGGCCAGCTTTATCGTTATGAAGCTAACTATTCACGGTTTCTAGAGCTTAAAGCCGATCGCGAAGAACGAGAAGCCTCTGCCGAACAGAAGCGTAAGAACCTGCTGCGTACAGAGCTGGCTTGGATTCGTCGCGGTGCCAAAGCCCGTTCAACAAAACAGAAGGCAAGAATCGACCGCTTCGAAAAGCTGAAAGAGAGTACAGGAAGCAGCTCGAACGGTTCATTGGATATTTCTGTGGCTTCTACACGTTTAGGTCGCAAGATCATTGAAATTAATGACCTGTCGAAAGCGTTGGATGGTCGTCAGCTAATCAAAGATCTCAGCTATATCGCTGTACCCCAGGATAGAGTGGGCATCGTCGGCCCGAACGGCAGCGGCAAATCAACACTCTTAAATATGATTGCAGGTCAGCTGCAACCCGATAAAGGTGAAGTTCAGCTTGGCGCTACGGTTAAGCTTGGTTACTTTACACAAGAGCATCAGGATATGGATGACAGTATGCGTGCCATTGAATACGTGAAGGAAGAAGCAGAAGTGATACGGACAGCAGACGGCAGTGTGATTACGGCGGGTCAAATGCTGGAACGCTTCTTGTTCCCTCCTGCGATGCAATGGACACCGATCTCGAAGCTGTCCGGGGGCGAAAAAAGACGCTTGTATCTGCTTCGTGTATTGATGGGAGCACCTAACGTATTGCTTTTGGATGAACCTACGAACGATTTGGATATCGGCACATTGGCTGTATTGGAAGATTATCTGGATGAATTTCCGGGTGTCGTCTTTACCGTATCCCATGACCGTTATTTCTTGGACCGTACGATAGATAAGCTGATTGCTTTTGAAAATGGCGATATCCGGATTCACGTTGGCGATTATACGGAATATGAAGAATGGCTGGCCAAAAATGTACCGTCACGCATTGGAGAATCGAACAAAGAAGATGGAAGCTCAAAGCGAAAAGAGGCCGCGGACACTGGCAGCAACCCTGCATCTTCAACGGCTCCCAAAACAAAACTCAAATTCAGCTTCAAGGAACAGCGTGAATATGAGGGCATTGATGAGCAAATTGAGCTTGCAGAGCAACGTTTGACGGATATTAGTGTACAGATGGAGGCGGCTTTTGCTGACTCTGGAAGGCTGCAGGAGCTAGTAGAGGAGCAACGCCTAGCCGAAGCAGAGCTGGAGCGTCTTATGGAACGCTGGACCTATCTGAACGAGCTTGCGGAGAAAATCGCTGGTAAGGCTTAAACCAGTTGGATGGCTTTTAATGAAAATAGGGGAGGGCTCTGTGTGGAAGATAAACTTAAAGCTGCCGTAGCCCTACGCAACGCTGGTAAAGCGGAAGAAGCCAAAATGATGCTGTTTGAGCTATATGAGCAGAATGCTGGGGACGCTGAACTTCTATATCAATTGGCCTGGACGCATGATGTGCTGGGTTTGGAGCGGGCGGCAGTACCCTTTTATGAGAAAAGCTTGGCGTTAGGATTACCCTCTGAGCAGAGAGTTGGCGCTCTATTGGGACTGGGCAGCACCTACCGGACACTCGGAGAATACGAGAAGTCAAAAGGTCTTCTGATGCAGGCTGTTCAGGAGTACCCAGAGAATAAGGAATTTCCGGCGTTCCTAGCCATGACCTTGCACAATCTTGGAGAGCATAGTCAAGCGATGGAGCTGCTGCTTAAGCTGTTGGCAGAAACCTCTGCGGATGAAGGGATAAGAAGTTACAGTAAGGCCATTTCTTATTATTCAGATAAGCTGGAGCAAGTCTGGGATTGATGCTAGCTTTTAGATCACATTAATACTTACGAAGTACTATCCGGACACCACTGACCTTAAACGCAGCATTATTGCACATTTGGAATGTTAACGGACACCACAGTCGCTATTGACACTAAAAGCGCCCAATACGTTCCTTTTTAGCGTGAATAACGTCGCTTGGGTCCGAAACAGTGCCCCATAGGCTGAAAATTGGCGAATAACATCATCTGGGTCCGTAAGCACCAGGCGAAAGTGATGACCACCGGAAATTCCGGCAATGTCTGTTGAAGAACAAGCGAACCACCAATAAAAAAAGAGTAGGGTCCTCCAGTAATTGGAGAATTCTACTCTTTTATTTCGTTCCGTCCACAGCAATCATTTGCACTACAGACCGAGAATCGCCGGGTACAATGATTTCCTTCGCATTCATCTGGGAAGAGCCATCTCCGTCCAAGAAGATACCCTCCAGACCCTTGGCAGGAACTGTCTGGAGGATCGCTGAGCGGAAATCTGCCGCTGTTGAGAGCGTTGGGGTAACAATCAGCCAGAGCTTTCCTGTGTTGTCATACACCATGCCTGAGCGCAGGCGTTTCTCATCAGCGTAAGGAAGATGCTCTTCAGCTACTGCCGCTTCCCATAAGTCTTTGTGTCCCAGATTCATACTAATGCCACCTTGCGCAAAATAATGCTGGCGATCAGTAATCTTCAATTCTTCTCCAGAAGAGACAACCTGTACGGAGAAGCTACGGCTGGCACCATCCCAGACAAGAGTTCCACGTGCGTATTTAGCATTGAACCAGCCAGACCCATAACCCTTCTGGGCCCCGTTGACTGGAGTATCATTCATGATAGCCATGGATAAAAGCGCATCTTGATAGAAAAAACCACCGTTAATCCCATATGCATTAACTTGCCGTAAAGGGACACCCGCGGCCCTGAGCTTAATATCTTCAGGTGAAAGTGACATCATATAGAGCTGCACATTATCTGCACTCACTGTTTCCAAAAAGCTATAGGCGTGAGGAAGACCTTTAAAGGGATCTTCCTTGTGATTTCTAAATACCAGAAACAACGATAGCGCTAACCCCGCTATCAATAACACCAGGAGTGAGACGATAAGTCTCTGTCTGCGCCTCCAGAGCTGTTTTAGCTTGCCAGAGCTAGCCTCAGTTTGTACCCACATAAGCAGCGAGAAGCTTAGCAGTGTTCACTACAGCTTGCTTATGCGTACGTTCCATGGAGTGGGAGGCATGTACACCTGGGCCAATCAATGCTGCACGGATATTGTTTCCGCCTCTGAGCGCTGCGGAAGCATCGGAGCCGTACATAGGATAAATATCAACGGCATAAGGAATTGCGAGTGCCTCTGCCAGTTCAATCAAACGGCCTGTCATAACATAATCGTAAGGGCCGGAAGAGTCTTTTGCACAGATGGATACATCGGTTTCTTTACAGCTGAGATCATCACCCATGGCGCCCATATCGACGGCAATCATTTCATTGATTTCACCAGGAATCCAAGCTGTACCATGTCCCACTTCCTCGTAGTTAGAGATGAGGAAAGAAAGGTTGTGGAGAGGTTTCCAGCCTTCACGTTTAATACTTTCCAGTAATCCAAGAAGGGCAGCCACGCTTGCCTTGTCGTCTAAATGACGGGATTTAATGTAGCCGCTAGGCGTAATCACTGCACGTGCATCGAAAGAAATGAAATCTCCGACGGAAATGCCAAGCTTGAGTACGTCTTCTTTAGAAGATACCAGCTCATCAATACGTACTTCCATGTTCTCCTCTGATCGTTTGAAGTCACGAGCGTCTGGATATACGTGAACAGATGGATGGCTGGTTAAGATGGTTCCTGTATAAGTTTTGCCGCTGCGGGTATGGATCGTGCAATATTCATTCTCAATGCTGTGCATGGCGAAGCCGCCTACTGAGGTCAGTCGCAGTGTACCGTTAGCTTTAATCGAGCGTACCATGGCACCAAGTGTATCCACGTGAGCGCTGATGCCAATAGTACGAGAGGGATCTAGGCCCGGGACGTTAAGAATTACGCCGCCTTTTTCATTCCAGCTTAAAGGTATGTTCAGCGCAGCTGCTTCTTCAGCAACTAGTGTCATTACCTGTGCAGTGAAACCGCTTGGGCTGGGGGTATCGAGTAATTTTTTTAGGATGGAAAGTATGTAGTCTTCATTAGGTTGAATGGTAATCATTAGTTAAGCCCTCCTGTTAAGCCATCATTGTCTGTGTTAAAAGAATCCAGTGAAGTGTCGGCATCACGAAGCTTGGTAAGCTCAGCAGTTAAGCTTTTAATTTGCTTTTGTAGTTTGTATTGACGAAAAATGCCATAAGAGCCCACGATGATTCCGCCAATTAACGCGCAGCCAAGAATAACGAGTATAAGTGGTATATTAACCACATCAAAACCGAAATTGACTTGAACGGGATCAACGTTGATGACTGCGAATATGGCGGTTAGCAGCGCGAAGATTAGACCCGCAATTAGTGACCATTGAATTCTCATTGAATTCTTCCTCCTCAGGGGGATATAACAATATAAAATCCCCTGCCCAGATAGGGCAAGGGATTAATGTAATACTAAGCTCTCTGCCTTATTTGGTCAACTGTTCCATTTGCGCGATAACACTTTCGAACACACTCATCGCTTCGCGAATCGGCTCAGGAGACGACATGTCAACGCCTGCTTTTGACAAAATATTGATGGAGTAATCACTGCCACCGCTCTTCAGGAAGCCGAGGTAACGATCTACCGCCGGTTTGCCTTCTTCAAGGATTTGTTTGGCAAAGCTAGTCGCTGCCGAGAAGCCTGTTGCATATTTGTAAACATAGAAGCTGTTATAGAAATGCGGAATTCGTGCCCATTCCATCTCGATATCCTGATCTACAACCATTTCTTTGCCGTAGTATTTGACATTCAGGTCGTAGTAGATACTCGAAAGATCTTGTGGGGTAAGCGAATCGCCCTCTTCAACACGCTGATGAATGATCTTTTCGAATTCTGCGAACATCGTTTGCCGGAAAATCGTTGTCCGGAACTGATCGGCATAGTAGGTGAGCAGATACATTTTTTCCTTAGGATCTGTAGACTTTTTGAGTAGATAATCCATAAGCAAAGCTTCATTGGTAGTCGAGGCAACCTCTGCAAGGAAAATGGTATACTGTGCATCCCGATAGTTCAGAGCGTTGTCTGAAAAATAAGAGTGTAGAGCATGACCCATCTCATGTGCCAGAGTAAACATACTGTTCAGATTATCGTTATGGTTCAGCAGGACGTATGGGTGTGTGCCATAAGGGCCCCAGCTGTAAGCTCCAGAGCGTTTATTCTCGTTCTCATAGACATCAATCCAGCCATTGTCGTAGCCTTTTTGCAGCACATTCAGATAATCTTCACCCAGCGGTTTGAGGCCTTCTTTGGTAATTTTCTTCGCTTCTTCGTACGTGATATCTAGCTTATATTCATCTACTAGTGGTGCAAATAGGTCATACATATGTAACTCATCCACACCAAGCAGCTTTTGACGCAACTTCATGTAACGGTGCATTAAAGGAAGACTCTCATGAATCGTATCGATCAGGTTGGTATATACCTCTTTTGGAATGTTATCACCGTAAAGAGACATTTCCATTACAGATGGATACTTGCGGACGTGTGAGAAAAAGACGTTTTTGTTCACATTGGCGCTAAGCGTTGCTGCGATGGTGTTTTTTTGCTTACGATAGGTGTCATAGACTGCTTTAAAAGCATTTCGGCGAACCTCGCGATCGGAGCTTTCCAAGAACTTGATATAGTTGCCGTGAGTCAGCTCGACCTCTTTGCCATCTTCATCTTTAATCTTAGGGAATTTCAGATCTGCGTTGTTCAGCATACTAAAAATGTTCTGAGGCGCTTGTGCTAGGTTTCCAACTTGGGCAAGCAGAGCTTCCTCAGCCTTGGACAATACATGCGCTTTCTCACGTTTCATCTCTTTTAAAGTGAAGGTGTAAGCGGACAGTTCAGGATCAGCAATAAATTGATCCAGCTTCTCAATAGGCAGTGCCAAGATTTCTGGGGTTACAAAAGAAAAGGCTTCGCCTGCTTCGATCCCAAGCTTCTTCGCTTTGGAGGACAAAGCTTGATATTCAGGATTAGCAGTGTCTTCATCCTGACGCATATGAGCATAGACAAAAAGTCGCTCAGTGGAGACTGACAGCTTGTCATCCAGCTCAAAACATTGTTTCACAGCTTCTGCGGAATCAAGTTTACCTTGGAAATCAGCAGCTTTTTTGATCAGTGATTTAGCTTCAGCATATTCTGCATCCCAATCCTTCTGAGAGGCAAATATATCTTCAAGCTTCCAACGATTCTCAGCAGGTACTTCACTTCTCTTCAATAATTGTTCCATAGAAACCCTCCTAGAATGATGAGATGTAGTAGGCATAATCTCCCTCGGCAATACTGTGGATGATATTTCACCCGGTAGCAAGCTGAGCACAAGTAGAAGAGGGATGGACTTGAGTGTAATAGGCATGACGTCCTCCTCTTTGAAAAGTAGAGTCAGCTTATTATGTCCTGCTAAGTCCTGATTATTAATATTTAGTCTTCTTTATATGGTAGTTATGCCAACAAGCTATAAATAACAAAGATGAAAGCAAACAGAATCATTACGACTGCAGCCATGGCCATGCCCCGCTTTAGTTTCGGCGGGACACGATCCTTGGTCATAATTAATACTGCGCCTAGACAGAGGACTAGGACAACATAAATCGTGAGATTTTCGTTATTCATTTCCTGTTATACCTGTTTGAAAGCTGCAATGATGTTTTTGTACTCTTCTTCATTGTCTTTATAAGATTCCTTGTTGAAGCGGTTATTCACCCATTGCATCATCGCTGGACGACTCAGGAAGGTATGTGTTTCTTCTCCCCATTGATCGGAAATTTCGCGGAGTACAATGTAGCGGCCTTGAACTTCTACCGTCATCATATTCCATTTGTCTGTTTTGTATATTTCATGTTTTTTGATCATTATCATTACCACCCTGGCGATTTTTGGCTTTTGGCTCAATGATAACGCACTGGAGAAGGGAAAAGCAAATTAAATCATATATTAAGGGTTGGGTTTGATTGATTTGAACAGAAGATTGCAGTATACTATAGTTATACGCCATATATGGCGGTTATTTTTAGGAGGTTGTTCAATTGAAAGGTACAGTAAAATGGTTTAACGCAGAAAAAGGTTATGGTTTTCTTCAAGTAGAAGGCGGCGAAGATGTATTCGTACACTTCTCAGCAATTCAAGGTGAAGGATTCAAGACTTTGGACGAAGGTCAAGAAGTAGAATTCGACATCACTGATGGTAGTCGTGGACCGCAAGCTGAAAACGTAGTAAAATTATAAGAAACAGCAGGACAGTTAAGCTGTCTGCTACAAATATATAATTTACTTGGCAAGCCCTTGCAAGAGTGGTTACCAACTTACAGAACACAGTTCTTTCGGGAACTGTGTTTTTTTACGCCCACTATAGAAGTTATCCAAAATGAAAAAGGTCGTTACACTCCAGTGAAGGGGAGTGCAACGACCTTTTTGTATTATGAAATAATACCAACCCTAATTATAGGGAGGCTTTTTTGTTCTTTTTTCTGAAATTATTGATCGGATCCAGGTTGGATTTCAATAAATGCTGTCCCAGAAACCCTGCAAAAGCGAGTAAGCTGAAACCCGTAGCCACTATATAAAAAATATAACGCCCCGCCTCTTGATAAATAATGCCGCCAAAGGTACCGCTAAGCAGCCCAGACGCACTTGACCAAACGACGGTGAAAATGGCAAGACCTGTTGCCCGAAGGCGATCCGGAATAATCCGGGTGATATAACGGACAGATGTTACATAAAAAACACCAAATGATATACTGTGCATGGCTTGAATGGCAATCATTGAGCCCGGATGATCCGCTAGGGACATCAAAAGAAAACGCAGAGCATACATCAGACTCCCCAAGGCCAGCAAGGGCAATTCTTTGAATTTGTCGCCGTATCTGCTGAGGATAAATAATACAGGGATCTCACTAAGAGCTGACGCGAGCAGTGCCCAGCCAATGATTTCCTCACCAGCGCCTAGTTGTTTTAGACTGATCGTCAGAAAGGCTTCGTTCATTCTATGGCCTAACGCGAGTACAAACACACAGCCGAAGAACCACAGCACCTCTTTTTGCAACAATATATCTTTAAGTCCATTTTTGCTATTATCAGCTTCAGCTGTGTCCTTATCTTGATTCGTTGTTTCTATAACAGCAGGTTTTTTAACATCCTTAAGTCCTAGGGTAATTAAAAGTGCAGCAATAATGATGATGATACATAGGGTCAAGCTCCAAGTAGAGCCCAATGCTCTTAATGCATAGCCAACGGTTAGAGCAAAGAAAGAATAGCCTAAGGAGCCAAAAACGCGAATGGTAATGAAGTTCCGTCCGTGTCTTTCGGCAACTTTGATAGCCATTGTATCGGCAAGCGGAAAAACTGGGTAATAGAAGAAGTAGAAGAAGGACAAAATAAGCATGACAGATGAAAATTCCGTCGCTCTGGCTAATAGAAGACCAGTTACTAATTGACCCGCAAGTAATATGAACATGATCTTTCGAATGGTGCCTAACTTATCGCTTATCATACTCCAGAATAGATTGGATAGGATGGAGATAAGGGGGCCGAGGGAATACAAGTAGCCTATCTGAGAACTGCTAAACCCTAAATGTGTGTAGAATAAAGGAAAGTATGATACTACAAGGACGCTGGTACCATATATGGTAAAGAGAAAGGAACGCAGCCAGTTTTGATCGCTGTAAAGGCTGCCGGTCCGTTTTGAAAACATGGATTGCACTCCTCCGAAATTGAAATATGCCTAGTATAGCATAAAGCAATGAGGAGATGTTTTTAAAAACTGCTGTATTTCTGAATCTTTCATGATTTTACGAAAGTGATTTTGTTGTTTGTACAAATACGCCTGATCATATTATAATAAGTGGTGATTTGGATAAGGAGACAACAATGTGGAGGCACTGTCATTGAGTGAATTAGAGCAAGGCCGTTACCTTAGCCCGCGTGGTCCACTGGGACTTATGAACAGGGTCTATAAGTACGTGCTGCCGGAAGTGAGAGAATGTCTCCATTTCTGGCGCCAAGATGCGAACGGGATTCCCGATCCCGAGCTCCGGAAGCAAGCACTTGCCAGCATTGAAACTAAAGAGTTTCATTGCATAGGCGGTGGTATTTATGCCGCCGGCAATTTATCGATGAAACATATACTGATTCCGCTAATTGTTGCTTATCAAACTATCAGTGATTATCTGGACAACTTATGTGATCGCAGTACTTCGCTTGATCCTGCAGATTTCAGGCTGCTGCATCAATCTATGCTGGATGCTATTGATCCAAATGCTGAGCCAGGTAATTATTATGCGCTTCGAAGTGAACAGAATGACGGCGGATATTTGTACAGGCTGGTTCGCAAATGCCAAGAGATGATTTCTTTGTTGCCAGGTTATTCCGCTGCTGCAGCGGAGATTCGAGAACTGGCTGTGCTCTATACAGATTTACAAGTGTATAAGCACATCCGCCCGGAACTCAGGGAAACAGCCCTGAAGGAGTGGTGGGAGGAACAGGGCAGTCGAGCACCACATCTGCAATGGAATGAATTTTCGGCTGCAACGGGATCAACGCTAGGTGTATTTATGTTATTTCTATCCGCATGTGATCCGAAGCTGAACCAAGCTTCTGCGGCTTCGATTCGAGCCGCGTATTTTCCGCATGTATGTGGTCTGCACATTATGCTGGATTATCTGATTGATCAGGAAGAGGACCGAGCAGGCGGTGATCTTAATTTCTGCAATTATTATGATGACACGGATACCATGCTGAGTCGGATCGCTGCAATGGTTGAGTGGGCCCGTAAGGATGTTCGTAATCTTCCAGAGTCTTCGATGCATCGTATGGTGATTGAGGGATTGCTGGCACTTTATTTATCTGATCCGAAAGTTAGCGAACAGCGGGAAGTTCGCTCTGTATCTAAAAGCCTGATGAAAGGCAGTCCGCTTACAAGACTGTTCTTCTTCGCTAACAGCCGTTGGATACGCAAACGCTTTTTGTAACCATGTCGCGAAGTTATTTTTATAAGAAGTATCAGGCTTCGCACAATTTTAAGGAGGAACAACAGAATGTCTAAAATTCAAAAAATCGCAGTATTGACTAGTGGTGGAGATTCACAGGGAATGAACGCCGCTGTTCGTGCGGTTGTAAGAAGCGCACTTTATTTCGGTATTGAGGTATTTGGGGTGCAACGTGGTTATCAAGGTCTGCTGAATCGCGATATCTTCCCAATGGATCTTCGCAGTGTAGGAGATATTATTCAACGTGGCGGTACTGTTCTGCAGTCTGCAAGATGTCTGGAGTTCACGAAACCGGAAGGACAGCAAAAAGGCGCGGATATCCTTAATGAACTGGGTATCGATGGTCTAGTAGTTATCGGTGGAGATGGTTCCTATAAAGGAGCTAACAAATTAAGTAAACTCGGTATCAAGACTATGGCTTTGCCAGGTACGATTGATAACGATATCTCCTTCACAGACTACACTATCGGGTTTGATACAGCGGTTGGCGTTGTTGTAGACGCTATTAACAAGTTGCGTGACACTATGTCCTCCCATGAACGTTCTTCGATTGTAGAGGTTATGGGACGCCACTGTGGCGATATCGCGCTGCATGCTGGACTGGCTTCCGGAGCAGAAACAATTCTTGTGCCGGAAATGCCGTATGATTTGAATGAAGTTGCTGACCGGATGCGCGATAATTTTATCAGAGGTAAACGTCACAGTATCGTAATTGTTGCCGAAGGCGTTGGCAAAGGTGAAGATGTGGCTCAAGCTCTGAAAGACCGTCATGCTTCTCTGGATGCACGTGTTACTGTACTCGGACATATCCAACGTGGTGGAACACCAACTCCTGGAGACCGGAATTTGGCTAGCCGTCTTGGCGATTTTGCCGTACGTAAGCTAATCGAAGGTGAATCCGACAAGGCTTGTGGTATCATCAAAGGTGAATTAACCCTTACGGATATTGATCTCGTTGTAAATACGAAAAAGGGCTTTGACCTGGAGCTGTACGAGCTGGCTTCCCGTCTTTCCCAATAATTAGCGACCCTATATATAAAAAGGAACAGCTGCGAGATTCGCACTGTTCCTTTTTTGTGTAATATGGATCGTTAACTCTGTGGTTGTTCCTGTGTGTATTGTGCGGCATAACGCCGTTGAACTTTGATAAGCCGAGACAATAGCAGGGTCGCACCGATGGCAAGACCGGTAATAAGACCAATCCAGTAGCCGAATGCTCCTAGATCTGTGTAAGTTGCAAGTACATAACCTGTAGGTAAGCCAATTACCCAATAGGCAATAAAACAAATGATAAAGGCTGGGTTAACATCCTTATATCCGCGAAGCGCACCTTGAGTAGGTGTAGCAATCGCATCTGAGATTTGAAAAAAGATTGCATAGATCAGGAAATGCTGAATTAACGAGATGACATCGGGTTCATCTGAATATAGACCAGCTACATGATTTCCGGCAAACAAGAGTAATAAAGCTGTGGCCAGCGAAAGGATTGCCGCCAGTCCGATACCCATTATGGCATATTGGCGTGCATCCTTTTGTCTGCCAGACCCCGTCTCGAAGCCGACGAGGATGGTAAGGCTGATGCAAATACTGAGCGGAATCATATAAAGTGTTGTTGCAAAATTGATTGCTGCCTGATGCGCGGCAATTGTTACGGTATCAAATCGGCTCATTAACAAGGTTACAGCGGAAAAGACAGCTGTTTCGAAAAAAATCGAGAAACCGATGGGTACTCCGATTTTGAGCAAATCTTTAATGCTGTTTAACGATATAAAATAGAACTTACGGAATAATCTGAGATTTACAAAGGCCTGAGAACGATATATGAACAGTAGAGCAACGGCAAATATAACCCAATAGGTAATAGCTGAAGCGACCCCAGCACCAACGCCCCCGAGACGAGGGAATCCGAAGTTCCCGAAGATGAGCAAATAGTTCAAACCTACATTTACAGGCAAAGCTATTAGTGTAATACACATGGATACGCGTGTTTGCCCTAAAGCGTCTATACAGCTACGAAGTACCGTATATCCAAACAGGGGGATAATTCCGAACGAAATAGCACTGAGAAAGCGGAAAGCAACATCTCTTACACCAGACTCCAAGTTCATAAAATTAAGAATAGGTGACAAGGCAAAGCTGCCAATTAGCAAGACGATGATCGAAACAATCAGTGACAGCCAAATACCTTGTGTGACTTGAAAGGCAACATCCTTATCCTTTTTGCTCCCGATGAGCTGTGAAACAATAGGTGTGATCCCCATAAGAATACCGCTGAGACCGGTTTGGATTGGAATCCAAAGACTAGTTCCTATCGCAACTCCTGCCAGATCGACGGTTCCGAATTTACCGGACATATTAGTATCAAAGAAGGTGATCGCGGATAAAGCAATTTGTGTAACAAGGATTGGGAATAAAATATGAAAAAATTGTCCTGCCTTTTGTTTTAAAGAGGTGGTCTGTATCATAATTCTGTGCCTCATTCTTTATGATTTTTCAAGGAATAGGTTAAATAGTTCAATAAGTTTCCGTTAAAAGACCCGGCAGACGCCGGGTCTTTAGCATACATATATCAGATCAGCTATAAATAATAAGGGCTGTATTCATTGTTTTTCGTAATCAACATCGGCAGTATAGCGATTGTTGGCGTTCCAGAGAAGGAACTCATCCACGTTCTCATCTTTTAAAGCGCGGATTTGATCTTCCACCTGTTTTTTACCATATTTCACATAATGACCACTTCCGAGCCAGCTTGCTGTAAAGTCTTGAATCCAAGGCCGAATAACGGGTTTATAGCTGCCCAGTGGATCAAGCTTCTTATGTGTGTCAACCATGGAACCTTTAATTGTAGCGTAAGGATCTAAGTCGGGCTCTTTCACGCCAAACCAGCCGGTTGAATAGTGACTTGGATAAACCATTGGACTGATAACATCCACATTCTTGGATATTTTAACAAAGTCTTGGCCAATACCCTCAGCAGGGGCAGATGCGGCATATCCAAAAATATCTACGGACACACGGACACCAAGTGGAGCTAGCTCTGCTTTGGCATATTTAACAAAATTAGATACGATTTCTACGCGTGAATCACTGGTTTTAGTGTATTTAAGGGTTTCAGCGCGTTTTTCGAATCCTTCCGGAAAACGAACATAGTCGAACTGAATTTCTTTGAAGCCGAGCTTAACAGCTTCCTTGGCGATATCCACATTGTATTTCCACACATCTTCATTATAAGGATTAACAAAGCTGTCGCCGCCCTTATTCTTCCATACAGTGCCGTCAGTATTAACAAAAGACATCTGCGGGTTCTTCTTGGCAAGAATAGAATCTTTAAAAACAACAATCCGGGCGATAGGATAAACATCATGTTTCTTCAAACGTTCCATTAACTTATTGATATCTCCAATAAAAGGCTGAGGGTTACCGAGCTTCTGGAGGTCGGCATTATCGGTCTTATACGTGATATAACCCGCATCGTCCTTAATGTCTATAACCATTGAGTTAAGTTCGGTTTGGTCAAGCAATGTAAGCAGCTTTTCCATTCGTTCCCCACCAGCACTGTAGGCGGTAACATAAATGCCTTTTACTTTGGGTGCGTCTGGTTGTGGATCGGTGTGTAACATACTTTCTGAGTTTGTTGCTTCAGGTGAAGCGCTTGGAGCTGGAGTTGCTACATTCGAATTGTTGTTTTGTTGTGCAATGATGGGGGGATTCATGGCGGACTTCAAGGCGATCGCCACTTCAGCGTCATGTTGATTCTGTTGTACGCCTACGCTTCCCAAGGCCATCATCAGTAGAGCCCAGGTGATGTTCATTTGTTTTTCTCTCCCTTTATGTACTTTCCCCTAAATTATATAGGAACGGTTGCTCCCAAAAAGAACAGTGTTGTAACAATATTAGCTCAGATTGGGAATAAAAAACCGCCTTTGTTGTTTATAAACGAGATGTATGGATTCGAAACGGTATGAAAAAAGTAAATGCCGCCTTAAATCGGCAACAGGGCCGAACCCAAGGCGGCAACTATCAAGACTTCTCTTGCGGCTTGCTCATTGAAGATACGCAGAATTCTGATGTTCACAGATGCTGTAATGGATAATATCCATGGCATCTGCAGGTTCCAGAATACTTAGCCCGTCTCGCAGAACGATTACTGAATTTAATTCGTCCTGTTTGAGAAACGGCATCATATCAGGATACCACCTCATGACGATTGCTGACAGTTTTACCGTTTCCATTTCCACAAAAATCACCCTTTCCTTTTTCGATAGTTCTGAATAGATTCAGTGTTCATCGGAAAACGAAGTGCTTTGGAAAAAAGAGGGGTAAATCTCAATCTTTATGAAATTGTTAGGGTTCTGCGTGTGTATAATATATCATAATTCTGAGGTTGGTGCATTTTCCAATACTAGGAATTTTTATTTCCTCATTTTGTCTTTCCGGAAGGAACCCATAACACCAACTGTTTCAACAATATTTACAAAAGCTTGAGGATCTGTCGTGCGGATGATACGTTGCAGCTCTGCAAGTTCGTAGCGGGTTGTTACCGTCATTAGCATGTCCTTTTCAACGTGAGAATAAGCACCTTCTGTTTTAATCTTTGTGACACCTCGTTGAAGGCCTATTAGATGTTGCAGTAATTCATCTGTACGGTTTGTTACAATATATACGGTTACCTTTAAGTGGCTGATATGAATCATATCCAACACTTTACCTGTTACATATATAGATACCATTGATGAAAGTGCTAAATTCCAGTTCTGGTCAAGATAAGCGGCCGCCAGGATAACAAGTCCATTTAAACTTACTACTACATTGCCGACCGGGAAATCTCGGTATTTAGTGATAATTGAACCCAAGATGTCAAAACCTCCGGAAGAACCTCCTGCACGGAAGGAGATACCACAGCCAATCCCAACGAGAACTCCGCCAAACACAGAGGACAGCAGCATATCTGTAGCCACCAGATGCTCGGGAATCACTGTTAAGAACCAGGTTGTAAACACAACGGACAACATGCTCATAATAATAAATCTCCGGCCTAACTGGAACCAGCCTGCAGCCAGCAGAGGAATATTAAAGAGCAAGTATAGGAGGCTTATGTTTAATGGAGTGAAATAACCCACTAACATGGAAAGCCCAGATACACCACCACTTAGTAAACGGTGTGGAATTAAAAATAGATTAAATCCACTGGCGATCAGTGCTGCCCCTAAAAAAACAACCAAACAATTCAAAATCTGTCTTAACAAGTAAATCCACCCTTATATATATATTTAAAAAAATAAAACATGAAAGCAATGAAAAGAAAGGAACCCACTGGTATTCTCACATGTGTTTGTGATATAATGTATAGGATATTCTTGAGTAGAACGTTACAATGGTATTTTTGCATTGCATCGGATGTAAAGCTACAGTTGCTCAGGTACAACAAGGTACCTGATGATTAGGGAGGCTTTTCGTCCCAAAAGCGCTATATCATGCAGAAAATAGAGCATGATTGGACAGCCTATAAATGTGTTTACCGCTACTTAAGAATACAGACAAGCATGTGGAATGTCCACTGTATAGAAGGAGCATGAATAATTTGAAAACATTCGCAGAATTTGGCTTGGAGCCAAAAGTGCTACAAGCAATCACAGAGTTAGGATTTGAGGAGGCAACACCGATACAGGAACAGTCGATCCCATTAGCATTGACTGGGTCGGATCTGATCGGTCAAGCTCAGACTGGTACAGGTAAGACTGCTGCTTTTGGTATCCCCCTCATTTCGAAGATTAACCGTGAAGACGAAAAAATCTTGGCCCTTATTATGGCACCAACACGTGAGTTGGCCATCCAAGTGTCAGAAGAAATTGGCAAACTAAGCCGTTTCAAAGGTCTTCGCTCGTTGGCGATTTATGGCGGACAGGATATTGGACGTCAAATCCGTGGATTGAAAAAGAAACCACAAATCATTATTGGTACACCTGGTCGTTTGCTCGATCACATCAACCGTAAAACGATCCGTTTGGATGATGTTCAAACCGTTGTATTGGATGAAGCAGATGAAATGCTGGATATGGGCTTTATGGAAGATATTCAGACTATCCTGAAGCTCGTTCCTGTAGAACGTCAAACCATGTTGTTCTCTGCTACAATGCCACCAAACATTCAACGCCTAGCTCAACAATTTCTTAACAACCCGCAACATGTCTCCGTTATTCCGAAACAAATCAGTGCCCCACTGATTGATCAAGCTTATGTGGAAGTGCCTGAGCGTCAAAAGTTTGAAGCTCTTAGTCGTTTGATTGATATGGAATCACCTGAATTAGCTATCGTATTCGGACGTACTAAGCGCCGGGTTGATGAGCTTGCTGAAGCTTTGCAAAAACGCGGATATTCTGCTGATGGATTGCATGGTGACTTGTCACAGAACCAACGTGATGCTGTAATGCGTAAATTCCGTGATGGCAGCATTGACGTGCTGGTAGCTACTGACGTAGCGGCACGTGGTCTGGACGTATCCGGCGTAACTCACGTAATTAACTTTGACTTGCCACAAGATCCTGAAAGCTATGTACACCGTATTGGTCGTACAGGACGCGCAGGTAAAGAAGGTACGGCTTGGTCATTCGTTACTCCACGCGAAATTGATCACCTGCATTTGATCGAACGTGTTACTCGTCACCGGATTACTCGTAAACCTTTGCCAACAATGGCTGAAGCTATTGAAGGTAAACAACGCGTTACTGCTGAGCGTTTGCTTGAAGTGGTAGAAAGTGGAGAGTTGAACGAGTACAAAGGAATTTCTATTCAATTGCTTGAGCAATATGATTCCGTACAATTGTTGTCCGCAGCTATGAAGCTTCTCACTGGCGACAAGAAGGATTCCGCAATTGAATTGACTCCTGAAGATCCAATTCGTGCTAAACGTCGTGGTGGCAAAAACGATATCCGCAGTGGCCGTAAACCTAATGGTGGTTATGGCGGAAACCGTGGTACTTCCGGTGGCAGCGGTAGCGGTGGCGGATACCGTGGTAACCGTGATAATAACGGTGGCGGTAGTCGTGGTGGCTATAGCAGCGGTGGCAGCAACTACGGTAGCGGCAGTGGCGGCTATGGCGGTGGCTATAAAGGCAACCGTGATGGCGCACCAGCTCGTGACGGTGGTGCAAACCGCAGCGCAGAGCGTAAACCATACACTCGTCCAAGCAGCACGAGCACTCGTCCTGCAAAACGTGAAGATTTCGATAATTAATACTTCGTCAAGATACCAAAGAAGACGAGATGCCGCATTGCGGTTCTCGTCTTCTTTTTGCTGAAATATAAGGATGTTTGGTGAATTGTTATGTCCTTAGTAGGGCGCGAATTTGTTTTGTGTGATATTAGTATCCGAATGTACGAGTGATGATAACGAGCAAGATAAACAATACGAGGATCGTGCCTGTAGAAGTCCAACCGCCGAAGCCAACAGGTGTAGACATGAGATAACCTCCTTTAGAATGTGGGGATTTTGGTATTTCTTATGGTTACAATCCTAATATATGGACTATAAAGGCTTTACGTATAGACGATAGTCTATAATTCAGAAAGTTGGGCTATGGAAATGAGGAGGTCAAATGAGGTATAGTTAAGATATGTAGTATGTAAGAGACAGAGGAGGAAGGGAATTGGAGTTTAAAGGAGCAATGGGCGGCTTATACCGCGTGACAGAATGGATTTCACGTATCGCAGGCAGTAATATCTTATGGGCACTATGTTCCGCCCCGTTTTTGTTTTTTGGTGTTTTAAAGATGATTATGTTAGGGACAGGCGCAGGTGGAGCGAACGAGCAAATTACATTGAACTGGGCAATGGGGATTTTAGCGCCCTTTACGGTGTTTCCAGCTTCAGCCGCTTTATTTACCGTAGTGCGTAAATGGGTAATGGGGAATACGGATGTAGGAACTTTTCGTACATTTTTTCAGGGGTATAAAGAGAACTATGTAAAAAGTATGCTCGGAGGAGTTATCTATACATTGATGTTCGTTGTTATGTACGTTGATGTAACAGTTTACATGACACAAATGCCTAACTTCAGAATTGTTGGTATTTTGATGTTGGTGCTGATGATACTTTTGTCGGTATCCATGTTTAACTTCTTTTCCATTGTGGTTCATTACCAAATGGGCTTCAAGCAAGTGATGACCAATTCTATATTGCTGACTATAGCACGCCCAATTCGTGTGTTCTCTACATTGATTGCAGCCGCAGTTCTTGTTTATATCGGTCTTAGATATCCGGCTCTTTATTTCATTTGTATTCCAACGTTGATTGCAATGGCGGCCTTCTTTAACTTCTACGCTACTTATAATAAGCTACAGCTGCAAGTAGAAAAGAAGAAGCTGAAAGAGCAGGAAGAAGCAGAAGCAGCAGCATTGAACAATCGGAATGAATATGACGACGATGACGACGATGATGATGACTACGAGGATGAAATTGATGAAAAGGACACCAAACGCATTTAACAAAAAACTGGATTAGCGTTGGATATTTCCAGGTAATTAATTCCTGTGTAAAAATAAAGCGCATACAGGTTTACTTTTTCGTTAAAACGCAATATAATAATAACAAATCCTGCGATGTACGTTACGGTTACTCGTTGTTTTGAACCAATGATAATGTCTTGGGAGATCTACACGAAGCGCAGCTGAACCGCCCTGTCTATATGACTTGGGGAATTCAAAAACGTTTTCTGCGATCACCCACCTGCTCTAGCAGGTTCAGAAGACACTGTAGCCGGACGGCATAAGCGGGTTTTCTCTTGTTTAAGCCAAGGCGCCCTGTTTCCCGTGAATAATGGGAGCGGGCGCTTTTTTGTATGTCTGGAATAAAGGGAAAGTGAGTTATACCCTTTTGTTCCTGAGACAAGAGTGTTACACTTAGAATAATGAACTTGGGATTTGTAGAGGGGGAAGAATTTTGTCGTTAAAAAGAACCTTGGTTGGCTTATTCCGCAGTCATGATGGAACAAGCGACCGCGCCAAAGATCCGACATTAAAAACGCGTTATTACAATCTAACTAAAGACAAAGCATGGGAAGAAGTTTCATCGACTTTAAAGAAAGTTCCTGGATTTAAGGTGCTTCACGAAGTGGAGTCTGTAGGTGAGATTACTCTTGAGAAGAGAACGGCATTTGGCCGTACGCTGGACATTACGGTATCGGTGCTTAATACGACGCCTGTTCGTTGTGGTGTAGATATGTATTCTGCATCTAGAGGTTCACTTGGTGATCTCGGGGCGAATTACCGTGTGATTCAACGCTTGTATGCATCTTTGGACAAAAAATTAGGAAAATACAAAGCAGACTGATTTTTAGAGGCCCGTCAAACCCTTCTTGCTTAGGGATAGTATGAATGCGTTTACGTAAACGGTGAGCTGCTCAGTGTGTTATCGATAAATCTTTCTATTACAAAAAAAGCGGGAGAAGGATGGACCTTCTGCCGCTTTTTTAACAGAGATTATTAAGTATTGTTGTAATAACCGCTACTGATTGGAGAATTAGAGCAGCTTCTTCACAGCAGCAATAGCATCTTCATAGTTAGGGTGCTCGGTCATTTCACTCAAATATTCAACATATACGATCTTGTCGTTCTTATCCAGAACAAAAATGGAGCGCATATCTAAGCGGAATTCTTTAATCAGCACACCATAGGCTTGTCCGAATGAGGTTGCTTTGTGATCGGATAGAGTAATAACTCGATCGATGCCGGCAGCACCGCACCAGCGAGCTTGGGCAAACGGCAGGTCCGTGCTTACAGTGAGAATTACCACATCGTCACCAAGCTCTGCGGCTTCACTGTTGAACCGGCGGGTCTGTGCGTCACATACCCCGGTATCAAGAGAAGGGACAACACTGATCAGCTTGATTTTACCGGCATAATCACTTAGAGACACGTCTTCCAGGAGATTTTTGCTCAGAACAAAATCGGGTGCAGGATCACCAGTTGTTAGCTTAGGTCCTACGAGAGTGATGGGGTTGCCTTTAAAAGTAGCTACGCCTGTTTTTTCTTGCGTCATATCCTTGTTTTCCTCCTCGAATTATAATATTGGATTCTTACTGCCACAATAAATTATAATCTTAATAGCAGGAAGATGTCCAACCGGACAAGATATATATGTAAAGGGATGGGTGTTATGATATTTATTCGGTACGAAAATTGGAAAAGTTATGTCCGGTATTATCCGGTAACCTGTCTGCTCATATTGGCCAATGTGATCATGTTTATCCTGATGGCAGTTAACGGAGGATCAACAAATATTCAAACGCTTGTTGATTTTGGTGCTATAGTTGATGTGAGTCCGTACAAAGAGGAACTGTGGCGCTATCTGGCCGCTATTTTTTTACATAATGGGTTTTCCCATCTGTTCTTTAATTGCTTCGCTCTCCTGGTGTTTGCACCGCCTCTGGAGCGATTGCTGGGCTGGTGGCGTTATGCGCTGCTCTATCTGGTGGGCGGATTTCTGGCAAATGTGCTTACAATTGCGATTAGTGCTCGCTCAGTAGTAGAGTTTGGTACGGTCTCGGTTGGTGCTTCTGGAGCAATCTACGCCATTTATGGTGCATTTTTATACATTGCAGTTATTCAACGGGCCATGATGGATGAGGGCTCGCGTAAAACTTTATATGGATTGTTAATAATCGGGATCATTATGTCGTTTGCTACACCGAATGTGAATTGGGTTGCGCATCTCGGAGGTTTGGTTTCTGGCTTTTTCGTATATGGGCTAATTATTCGTATATTCAAAAAAAGCCTAAGACAGGGGCGATGATGGAGTGGAGCTAAGACAGCTGCAATATTTTTTAAAGGTAGCTCAAAAAGAACACGTAACAAGAGCGGCAGAAGAGCTTCATGTAGCGCAGTCTGCGGTAAGCCGTCAGATTCATCAGCTGGAGCAAGAGCTTGGGGTTGATCTATTCATGCAAAAAGGGCGCAATCTGCAGCTTACGCCTGTTGGACAGCTCTTTTGCAAGAAGGTTGAGAGTATCCTTAAAGAGTTGGAGCATTCGGTAAATGAGGTGCATGAATTTCTGGATCCTGAGCGTGGAGAGATTCGGATCGGATTCCCGCATAGTCTTGGCACACATCTCATCCCGACTATCGTTGCAGATTTTCGTAAATATTATCCTCATGTCAAATTTCGTTTTAAACAAGGATCTTACCCTTCTTTGATAAAAGACGTATTGTCTGGAGAAGTGGATTTAACTTTCATTTCGCCTTTTCCGGAGAATGATGAGCATGTCTCGGGGGATATTGTAATGACTGAAGAGTTGTTTGCGATTCTTCCGCAGAATCACAGGTTGGCAGGAGAGTCTGAGATCCGGTTGGAACAGCTGCAAAAAGAGAAGTTTGTTCTATTCAGCCAAGGCTATTCGTTAAGACCTATCGTTTGGCAAGCTTGCTTGCAGGCGGGATTTCAACCGCAGATTGCATTTGAAGGCGGAGAGACCGATACCATTCGTGGTTTGGTGGCCGCAGGGATGGGTGTAAGCCTGCTTCCGGAGATGGCGTTCTATCAGACGAATCCTCTTCAACCAGCTCAGGTGAGGGTTGTGGAGCCTGCGGTGACGAGAACGGTTGGCTTGATCTACCGTACAGATAGTAAATTGCCGCTGGTGGCACGTTCCTTTCGGACTTTTTTAATCTCCTACTTTAAAGCTAGACAAAATAATACCCCGGTCGGCTCTTAGCCTTCCGGGGTTTTTGTTGTTTAGAGGTATGCGATATTAGTCGCGGTTGCCTAAAAAGACGGTGATTAAGCGAAGCAGTTCAAGCAAGGATACTAGAGCAGCGGCAACATAAGTTAATGCAGCGGCGTTGAGAACCTTTGCTACTCCGCGTTCTTCTTCGTTACGGATGAAACCTTGTTCTACCATGACCTGACGAGCCCGGTTACTGGCGTTGAATTCTACAGGCAGGGTTACGAGCTGGAATGCAACAGCAGCTGAGAAGAAAATGATACCCAAGCCTATAAGATTAAAGTAACCGAAGATGAAACCTGCCATCAGCATGAAAGGCGCGACACCTGATGCGAAATTAACTACCGGGAACATCCGGTGACGAAGTGTCAACATAGGGTAACTTACTTTATGCTGAATCGCGTGGCCTACTTCGTGACAAGCGACAGAGATTGCAGAGATGGAGCTTTCATAATACACAGGCTCTGATAAGCGTACAACCCTGTGGATGGGGTCATAATGGTCTGAAAGTGTGCCTCTTACAGGTTCAATCGGAACATCGTGTAAGCCATTGGCGTCGAGCATACGTCTAGCTGCTTCATATCCAGTCAGGCCGTTCGAATTAGCTACCTTCGACCATTTGCTGAAGGTTCCTTTAACTCTAAACTGTGCCCACAATGAGAAAAGAAAGGCAATAATTACTAACAGGTACATAAACATAGGTGCATTCCTCCACTGTATTGTAAATATGGTATTTACATTGGCGGTCCTTGCGTAAGCAATAGCCGGATCGCTTCCATGCAGGCTAATCCCTGAGGGAGCAGATTTGAAAGTACGCGACTGGCCTGTCCTGGCTTCAAACCACTTATAAGAGGTTCAAGGGCTTTTACTTCCCGTTCTAGCCGCTGCATTTGCTGCTCTAACTCGACTAATTTATCAGAGACGTCGGTTTCTGGTGTTGCCTCATTCCATTTGCCTAGCATAGATTTGATTTCTTCCAATGAATACTTGTCATGCTTTAATTGAGTAATACGTTCTAAAGCAGCCAAGGTTTCATGGCTGTATAGCCGATAATTTTTGGTGCTTCTAGATTCCGGGGAGATTAATCCCAGTTTCGTGTAATAATCAATAGTTCGTTCACTAATGTGAGCAGCCTTAGCTAATTCTCCAATTCGATACAAAATCATATCCCCATTTAATCTCGCCTCACTAATTGAATACGACTGCCGATAAGTGGCGGTCATCTTCTAAATTGATGGTTTCTTATGCTATCTGTAATGATAACAAACTGGAAACCATACAGTCAAACGTCATACTTTCATAAAGTATATGCAGCAAAGAAGGGTTAATTCATGAACGGTGATCTGTAGTTTCTATACAATACACTCAAACTCAAAGGGATATCAAATTTGAAGAATGATTGGGGATGAAAACTATAAGTTACCCCAATACATAACATTAAATGTTATGTATTTTGTGATTTTGGTAAAAGATGCGTTCAATAATTAGGTAATATATAGGTAATATAAATGAGATTGTACACGTAGTTATTTTAATGAAAATGCAGCTAGAATCAGGCCTTTAGGACCTCTAGTCCATTAGTACTGTGAAAATTTCGTGTGCTCAAATAAAATAAAATAAAAACATTCCCAAAATAGTCTTGTCAATTTACCTGACTTCTGATTATAATGACATTAAGAGTTTCACGCTTTGTTAGAAAATATAACATTGGGGAGTGGGGTAAAAATGAAAAAGAAATGGTTGATGATGTTACTGGCCATGATTACACTGATGATTTATCCGGTAAGTGCTTTTGCAGCGGACGGTCCGACGAACGTTGACTTACAAGTCGGATTGGACACAGCGTTTACCTTCCTGGCATTCATTTTAGTATTCTTTATGCAAGCAGGGTTTGCAATGCTCGAAGCGGGTTCGGTTCGGATGAAGAATGCAGGGCACGTAGCAGGTAAGACAGTACTCACCCTGGCTATCGCAAGTCTTTGCTTCTGGGCTATCGGCTTTGGACTTGGTTTCGGTAACGGCAATGGCTTCTTCGGTACTACAGGCTTCTTGTACGGAGGAGATTCAACCGCAGCTTCTTTTGAATCACTTGCATTTTCTGATGTTACTTTAAATGTTAAATTCTTATTCCAAATGGCCTTTGCAGCAGTTTCCTTGGCTATCGTATCTGGTGGTATGGCAGAACGTGCGAAGCTAAGTGTGTATATCATTTTCGGAATTTTGTTCTCCGTCGTAATTTATCCAGTTGTAGCTCACTGGGTATGGGGCGGTGGCTGGTTGGCTGAGCTGGGAATGCAAGATTATGCAGGTTCCACAGTTGTCCATCTTACAGGTGCAACGGCAGCAGTGGTAGCAACCATATTGCTTAAGCCTCGGCTTGGTAAGTTTAATAAAGAAGGAAAACCAGTGATTATTCCAGGTCATAACCAAGTATTTACTGTACTCGGTGTTATTATCCTCTGGTTTGGTTGGTTCGGATTCAATCCAGGTAGTGCTTTGTCCCCAATGGGCGGTTTCTTCGGTCACGTAGCCCTAACAACGAACATCGCAGCAGCAGCAGGTGGTTTGGCGGCATTGATTGCTTCTTGGTTGTACTTTGGTAAGTCTGATATTCCAGCAATGCTGAATGGTGTTCTGGCTGCATTGGTTGCAATCACAGGAGCGTGTGCTTTCGTTGATCCATGGGCAGCAATCATTATTGGTTTTGTAGCCGGTGCTTTTACATTCATGACTTCCCAATGGCTGGAACGTGCAGGGCTTGATGATCCAATCTATGCTTTCTCGGTGCATGGTATTGCGGGGATGTGGGGTGCAGTTTCAACGGGTCTGTTCGCTGTACCTGAGCTTATTACTAAAGGCGGCTTGGTAGGTGAAGCTGGGTTGTTCTACGGTGGCGGTTTCCATCAACTAGGGGTTCAAGTGCTGGGTGTGGTTGGAACATTTGTTTTCGTAGCCGTTCTTTCTTTCATCATCTTATATGTAATGAAGGTAACTATCGGACTTCGTGTTACAGAAGAAGAAGAATTGATGGGTCTGGATATCAGTGAGCATGGTACTTACGGATACCCTGAACAAATGAAATTGATCGCAGATTCGGAATCCAAAACCCTTAAACAATAATATTTCACCTCGGACAGGGAGGCGGACCGTGTGGCATCGATGGAGTTAACAGATGAGTATAATGAAGAAAGCTTTAGGACCATCGTATTGGCCGGTTCGTCAGAGGAGCTTAGGGAGAGGCGTGTTGCCTGTCAAAAAGTACTTCTCGAACAGTTGAATGTTATTCCTATAGAGGAATGGATGTTCCGTGTGAATACTATGCATGATCTTATTGCCCAAACCGCAGTACTCATATGTGAGGCGCAGTTGAAAGAGGCGGGCTATGGCCCGCCTCCCTGTGCCTATTCCTTTATTGTGTTTGGCAGCAGTGGGAGGCAGGAGGCAACGCTTTGGAGCGATCAGGATAATGGCCTGATAGTCGAAGGAGAGCCTGATGGGGAAAAAAATCGCTATTTCGAATTTTTCGGAACTTTGTTATCCGATATGCTTGAAGAAGTAGGGTATGAGAAATGTGCGGGGAAGGTGATGTGCTCCCAAGTTATGTGGCGTAAGACATTATCTGAATGGATAGAGCAGCTTGATAGCTGGAGAAATCAGTTGGAATGGGAGCCGATCCGGTATCTTATTATCTCTTCTGATATGCGTCATGTGGCAGGAAGCGTGGAGTTATCAGCGAAGTGGCAAGAAGCTTTCTATGAAGGCTTTCCGGACAATGAGCAGCTGTCTAATGCTGTTCTTCGCAATACAGTACGCCATAAAGCGACTTTGAATTTACTGGGACAGGTGTTAACAGAGCGGTTTGGTGATTATGCAGGCGGATTTGATGTTAAGTATGGGGTCTATATTCCGTTAGTGAACATTGTTAGACGGTTGTCCTTACTACATGGCATTAGAGCTGGCTCGACATTAGAGCGGATTGAAGCGCTTGATAGGCTTGGGAAATATCAACATTTAGAGGATATTCGCAGAGCTTTCTTATTAGCAATGCGGTTGCGAGTGAACACGCCATATAGTGTTCAGGATGGATTGTTAATCAGCAGTGATTATGTAGCTGAGAGTGAATTGAAGAATAAGCAGCTGCTGTCTGAGCTGCGTGAAAGCCTGCTGCTTGTCAGACGCCTTCACCGGGCGCTGCAGCGTCAGCTCCGCTCAGCGGAAAGGTGGCGGTCATGAGGGAGCCGAACAAAAGCGGAGGATTCTGGAGTAATCTAAGACAAGGTGGAATGCCCTCGGCTATCGCTTCGATGAGAGGTGGGGAAACTGCGCAACAGACTGCGCAGCAAATGGCCTTTATTCGATCTTTGATGCGAGAGAAGCGGCGTCCTGAGGTCCTGCATACCCCATTGTCTGAACTAGAGACAGTGATCTTTGATTTAGAGACGACAGGCTTTTCCCATCAGCATGGGGATGAGATTATGTCTTTTGGAGCCGTCAAGGTTGTTGGAGAGCAGATTAAAGAAGAAGAATGCTTTTATACACTGGTGAACTGTCAGACGGCTATTCCGGAGGATATTACAAGGCTGACTGGGATTACGGAAGAAATGACACAATCCGCTCCCTCCTTAATGGATGGTCTTCATAATTTTATGTCCTTTGTAGGTCAGAATGTGCTGGTGGCACATGCAAGCTCACATGATAAGGCTTTTCTTAATGCTGCTTTATGGAAAACCTCTAAAGTTCAGCTTACACACCGTGTGCTGGACACGATGATGTTAGCGCGTTGGCTTGAGCCACAACGAAGTAATTATTCGCTGGATGAGCTGCTATATGTGCACGAAATTCCGATTCATAGCCGTCATCATGCCTTGGAAGACGCAAAGATGACAGCGCAGCTGTGGGTGATCTACCTTCGGGAAATTTCGGAGCGCGGCCAAGTGGATACCTTGGGAGATCTCTATGCTTATTTAAGTAGAACGTGAAGCGGGGCTTGGGATAAACCGCGGGACAAATTACCGTGGTCATCAGGCAAACGCTCAATATAAAATCCGTTCAGAATTGGATTGCCGCTGTCTTTGGTGTTGGGAGAACCTATAAGATAGAGGGCAAACTCAGGTCCTAGTGCTGTTAATCCTTTATAATCGGCAACTGAAGGGATAGGTGCTGAATGTGGGTGGGAATGAAATAGACCGATGATTGTCGGTTCGTTGTAAAGAACATTAATCCACTCTTCGGGGTGGGGAGTGAAGGTGTGCAGCGGGTCTGGCGCTACGTTGCGCAAGGGTACGTAAGTATCAATGAGCATGCCACCCGCTGCGGCAGCACCCAGCAGGACTCCGCATGCTTCATGCGGATAACAGGACAGCAGGTGCTTCCCCAGTGCTTGCTGTACGGAATATTTCAGTCTTATTGGCTGGACATTTCCCTGGAATGCTGCCATTTGTTCACCCCTCTCTCTTCTTTAGGGTTTCGTCGCAGACGAAACCCTCTTTTTTATTATAAAAGTATATATTATTGTGTAAAATATGAATGGTTTGAAATTTAACCTAATGAGGGTACAATAGTAGAAAACTATTCCAATTGTAAAGGAACAGATGACTATGAAAGCAAGTAACAAATTAAATATAACAGTGTTGCTCATAGTTGTATGTGTTGCTGTGTTTGCGGTGTGGCATAATCGTGAGCCAAAAGCAGAAGCTGTGCTTGCGCAGCAAAATGAGCTGCCGATGAAGAGTGGACCTAAGGCTGGACTGCGTGCACCTTCGTTTTCACTTCAGGGAACAGATGGGACTACCTATGTTGTTGATGGCCCCAGAGATAAAGCGGTAATCCTTAATTTCTGGGCTTCATGGTGTGATCCCTGCCAGCAGGAAGCTCCTGAACTTAATACCATGGCCACTAAGTATAAGGATGTTCTAGATATTTACGGTATTAATGTGAGCAGTCAGGATTATAAACCCAATGCTGAACGTTTTATCAAGAAATACGGTCTTGTGTTTCCGGTTATGTTTGATGTAAAAGATGAGGTGTACAGCAAATATAATGGAGCTGTTTTTCCCACCAATGTGCTCATTGATAAGAATGGAGTGATCTCCGAGATTATTTTAGGTATTCTTAGCCCTGAAGAGTTGGAAAAGAAAATAATCAAGCTTACCGAATCATGAAGCGGGCTGTCCATATAAGAGACAGATCTGCTTTTTTCTCCAAACAGCAAAAGTCTAAAGATCAGCGATTCTTCTTATTGGAGGATCGCTGATCTGCGTTTTTGGTCATACGCGATTTGCTTTAGTGGACCACAAGCATTAATTTCACTATACCGTGGAGCAGAAATGGCTGGAACCCCGAAGGAAGCCGCGTTAGAACAATTAGGGAATTTCTCCCCATAAATTTGAGATCTCGGGTCATTCAACGAATAATTAGGGGAAATATCCCTCTAATTTAGCTGTTTTGGTAAAAAATAATGAAATTACCCTAATTTTTAGGGAGGAATTCCCTGTTTCTGTTTATTTATAGCAAATATCGGCTATTTTCAGGGAGTTTTTCCCCAATTACTCTACCTCGCCACGAACCCGCACTCGCATCCCCCACATCCCGCACCCGAACTCGCACCCCATGCATCCCGTACATCCCTCAACGCCCACTGCACACTGCCCACCACCCATAGTCTATGGGCTAAAGTAATAGTCCGTTATTTAGCCTATTTAATAAAAAAGAAGCTGCCCTATAAGTAGAATTCGCTACTATTGGGAAGCTTCTTTTTTTGTCTTACAAAAGTCTATAAGTGATCAATTAATGATTGACCAGGCCTCTAGGTTCATTGCTGGTTGTCTTCTCATTCTCCAATGAGAGCTCATTGAGAAGCGCGTAGCGCATACTGTCAACAAGTGCCTCCCAGCTGGCTTCAATTACGTTACTGGAGACACCAACCGTACTCCAGGTGTCTGTGAAGTTCTTGGATTCAATCAATACCCTTACCTTCGCTGCAGTCTGATCCTGTTCATCTATTACACGGACTTTATAGTCGGATAGATGCATTTCCTTTAATTGTGGGAAATAGGTCTGTAATGCTTTACGAAGCGCGTTATCGAGTGCGTTGACTGGACCGTTACCTTCAGCAGCAGTATAAAGATTCTCACTGCCAACTTTCAGTTTAACGAACGCTTCAGATACTACTGGATGTTCTGCGGTTTTCTCAACTAACATCTTGAAGGATTCAAAGGTAAAGGTTTCATTCATCTCGCCGGTAGCTTCCCGAAGGAGTAGCTCCAGTGAGGCATCGGCACCTTCAAATTGATAACCTTGATGTTCCATCGTTTTAATCTTCTCGATCACCCGGCGAGCCTGCTCGCTGCTTGGATCCAGATTTAAACCCATATCCTGCGCTTTGGAGAGTACATTGCTCTGTCCAGCCAGTTCGGAGACCAGCACACGCTGCTTGTTCCCGACAAGCTCAGGAGCGATATGCTCATAGGTCCGTGAATCACGCATGATGGCGGAGACATGGATTCCACCTTTGTGGGCGAAAGCTGCATTTCCGACGTAAGGCTGATTTACCGGCAGATTAACATTGGCCACTTCACTAATATAGCGGGCAGTGTTGGTAAGCTGTGATAATGAATCGCCTGGAATACAGTGATAACCCATTTTGATCTGTAGTGTAGGAATAATAGAACATAGGTTGGCGTTGCCACACCGTTCACCGTAACCATTAATGGTACCTTGTACTTGCCGTGCTCCAGCTCCGATGGCGCTAAGTGCATTGGCAACCGCCAGCTCACAGTCATTATGAGTGTGAATTCCGAGATTGGCTCCGGGTAATTGTTGATTTAGAGCGGTAACAATCTCATGAATTTCATTAGGTAAGGTTCCACCGTTGGTATCGCACATTACAAGCCAATCTGCTCCGGCTTCCCGGGCTTTGGACAGAACAGCTGCTGCATATTCAGGATTATTCTTGTATCCGTCGAAGAAATGCTCGGCATCAAAAATCACTTCAAGGCCTTGGCGTTTCAAGTAGGATATGGAGTCGCCGATCATGGCGAGGTTCTCCTCAAGCGTAGTCTGTAATGCAGTGTGTACATGGAAATCCCAAGATTTTCCGACGAGTGTAGCAGCAGGAACCCCTGCGTCAATCATACGTTTTAAATTGTCATCGTTTTCGGCCAAGGAATTCTTACGCCGAGTGCTGCCGAACGCTGTAATTTTGGCGTTCAGATGAAGCTCCTTGACTCTTTTGAAAAATTCAATGTCTTTATTGTTGCTTCCCGGGATGCCACCTTCAATATAGTGCACACCCAGATCATCGAGTTTCTTGGCAATCTTCAGCTTGTCGTCAGCCGACAGACTGATGCCTTCACCTTGGGTGCCGTCGCGTAATGTAGTATCGAAGATGGAGATGGACTTAGACATGAGAGTCCTCCTTATAGGGAAATGAATTTATATATTATAGCATTTTTACGCGGGAATGTAACAAAGAACTTTACAGCCTCTTAAGTTGACCTAACCGCAGCGGAGAGTTATTCTAAATTGGACAATAGAAAACCTGAGGATAAGAAGGTAGATATTGTGCAGAATGTTGATCAGTATTATCCAACGAGCGGCAGGGTTATCCTGCATGTCGATATGAATGCTTTTTACTGCTCTGTGCATGAGGCAGAGGACCCTGACCAATATAGAGGCAAAGCTACTGCGGTTGCGGGTAGTGTTGAATTGCGGAAAGGGATCATAGTGACTTGTTCCTACGTCGCCCGCAGAATGGGGATTTCGACGGGAATGCAAGTTCAGAAGGCGCTTCGTATTTGTCCATCGCTTATCGTTATTAAACCGGACTTCCATTTATACCGCAAATATTCTAATGCTTTTATGCAGATTGCATATAGCTATACTCCGTTACTGGAAGCAGTGTCCATCGATGAATGTTACCTTGATATAACTGGCTCCAGACAATTCGGTACACCCATGGAAATAGCGGAGACGATTCAGCGCCGTATAATGGAAGAATTGGGCTTGCCATGCTCAGTGGGGATCGCTCCCAATAAGCTGCTTGCGAAGATGGCTTCCGATTTAAAAAAGCCAAACGGCATTTCGGTGCTGCGGCTGCGGGATGTGCCTAAGATTTTATGGGACAAGCCCTGTAATGAAATGTTCGGCATTGGTGGAAAAACAGCAGAAAAGCTCCGCAAACTGGGCATTTACAGTATTGGTCAATTAGCAGCGGCTGATGAAAATATGCTGGTTGAGAATTTCGGAGTTATGGGCTCATGGCTAAAGCGTGCCGGCAACGGTATTGATCATGGGATCGTTAACCCTGAGCGGGAGCAGAGTAAGTCGATTGGGCACACCACAACATTGCCGCGGGATGTCGTAGGTCTTGCTGAGGTACGACCGATTTTGCTGAATTTAAGTGATCAGGTAGCTCGGCGATTGCGTAAGCAAGGTCTTGTTGCCTCAGGGGTACAGCTGACCATTCGGACGCCCGATATGAAGACTATAACCCGCTCGCGTCAGCTAGAGGCTCCTTCGGAGAGTGGGGAGGATATCTACAAGTCCGTCTGCGATCTATATGTTCGTCATTGGAATGGGGAGAAGCCTGTGCGGTTGCTGGGTGTGACCCTGCAGGGCTTGATTGCTAAAGAGGATTCCGCCATTCAGCTTGATTTGTTCGATTACGAACGTCAGCCTAAGAAAGAGTCTCTTAACAAGACTATGGATATGCTGCGTAATAAATTCGGTGAAAATGCAGTGTTAACTGCCGGGATGTTAAGCGATTCTCACTCTGCAAGGCTCCGCAATCATAAAGAACGGGGCACTTCACTGCAAAAGGATAATCTTCTATCTGTCGAGTCTGATAAAGAGTGACAAGAACATTCTATGACATGTCAAAATAGGTGTCGTAGAATGCGTCAGAAATGCAAACGTATTGAAAATCGATTGAAATTGTATTCTTTTTATATTAATATGAGAAAAATAAGACGCTGGTACAACAGCGCTGTATTGCTCAACGGGAGGCAGAGATAAAATGGCTAAGTACACTTGGGTCGAAAAAGACACTTGTATCGCTTGCGGTGCATGTGGCGCAACGGCTCCTGATATTTTTGATTACGATGATGAAGGTTTGGCAGAAGTTATTTATGAAAATGACGGAAACCACGGCATCACAGCGATTCCGGATGATTTGTTTGATGATCTCCAGGATTCTTGTGATGGATGCCCAACCGATTCTATTAAAATTGCGGATGAGCCTTTTAACAAAGAGGGCTAATTAACCGGGGTTTTGTAACTTCCAGCACAACATAAAGACATCTCCTGCGAACTTTTGTTCAGCTAGGGATGTCTTTTTTGCGATGTCTGACCGATATTAATGTAGGAAGGAATTATAAAATTTCGGAGGTTCCGATGAAAAATTCTCAGCACCTCAAAGCATATGTACAGATGCATCCAGACAATAAGATGGCATGGTACTTGCTGGGTAAGGAATACTATAAGAACGGTCAACAGGGGAAAGCTAACTATTGCTTCAATCAGGCTGGAGAAGTATATGAAGCTTTCGAGCATAGTAAGGTGCCTGCGGAAACGCTGCGGGAATATGAGGAAGGGCTGCTTCAGGCAAGCCGCCAGCGGGACCGAAGGCAGCAAAGATTCCGCTACATTATGCTTGGGCTGATGCTTCTATTACTGGTTATGGTGCCATCGGCTGTAGCTCCGGGTCTAGATATTGCGGGAGATCAGGATACGGTCCAAGACACGGTTACTTCTGAAGTTAAAGATCCGCTTGATCAAAAAGATATTGAGAAGGAACCCGTTCTAGAGGCACGAAAAATGATGTATACAGCGCAAGAGAGTGGAGCTTCGGCTTCGTCAGGGAAGCTGATGGCAACTATGCTAATGCGCGAGGAACCGTTTCAAGCTGCTATTTTGGGCATGGAGCGGGAAGGGAAGTGGCTGCTGTGGAAAGAGAAGCTTCCGCTTAATTCCACACTGCAGAAGAATGGGAATGGACGGTTGGTATACCAATCCTATGATTCAGCGGCATGTGCATGCGAACCGCCAGAGCAAGGGGAAGTTGCGGAGGATGCAGCTGAGTGGCAGGGTGATCAAGAGGAGCTAGCTACATTATGGAGTGCAATGAGGGCTTATCAGAATCATAAAGGCAAGCTTCCGGTTTCCTTGGCGGAATTGACTAGACCTTTTCCGGAGAATTGGATTGGCGGGACGACACCAGTCATGAAGCGTGATTTCAATTCTCTAAAGGAAGTAGCGACTGCTAAGGCACTTGGGATACCAGAAGTTGCGGAGGAGCCTCCAAGCTCAATTGTTGAGGCGGGAATGGGCATACCGACGGCGTTAAGCGAGAGTGGAAGTAATGGAAAGGGTGTTCCCTTTTTTGACCAGCCGCTTAGAGTGATTGTGGATAAACAAAAACACCGCTTGGCAGTAGTCAGCGGCTCTGTTATTCTGCGGAATTATGAGGTAGGTCTTGGGGGAGACAAGACTCCAGAAGGCAACTTCATCATTACAGATAAAGTGGTCAATCCAAACGGTCATGATAATGGGGAGTTCGGAAGCCGCGGACTACAACTTTCAGATAGTAATTACGCTATTCATGGCACCAATGAGCCAGAAAGTGTCGGCAAGGATGAATCCCTTGGCTGTATTCGGATGAGTCGAGAAGATGTGGAAGAACTATTCGCTATGATTCCAAAAGGAACAAAAGTGGTGATCAGTAAAGGGGTTCTGCCTGAAAAGCAGCTGCTGCCGGCGAAACGCTTCAACCCTGCTGCTCCGTATGATCAGACCAACCCCCACAAAGTATATCACTGGCTGAATTAGTTCCCGGCAACTATAAACAGAACGATGATGAGAAGAATTAGTAAAGTTAAACTTACGCCGATCCACATTAGCGCTTTACGATTAACTTCTTCTTTCTTTTGCTGCAAAGTTGGTGGTTTACGTTTAGTTGACATCCAGCATACCTTCTTTCTCTCTTAATCGCTGATTACCCCTATATTGTAATGCGTTTACAAGAAAATTACTATACTTTGGGTTAAGCTCTCTGCACACTTACAGGGTAAAATGCTTTTCTTTTGTTCAAGAAAAGGCTAAAATTAAGAAGAAACCTACAGAATCGGGTAGACACGTGGATTAGTGAAGTACCCCTTAAGGAGCGAGAACGGTGTTGTATCGTAATTTTGGTAAACCAATTTTCTTTAAGCTGGACCCTGAGAAGGCTCACCATCTCGTCATAGGTGGATTGGACAAATCATCGTCAGTTCCAGGGGGAAGCGCGGCATTGCGTTTAATGTATGGCGTTCCTGAAACGGCAGATTTAGCAGTTGATCTGTTTGGCATACATTTTCCGACTCCAGTTGGACTGGCAGCAGGCTTGGATAAGAATGCTGAGGCTGTTTCTGGATTCTCTTCGATCGGATTCGGATTTATGGAAGTGGGGACGGTTACCCCTAAGGGTCAACCGGGAAATGATAGCCCGCGTTTGTTCCGTCTTCCCTCTGATGAAGCTCTGATCAATCGTATGGGCTTCAATAACGAAGGGGCTGACGCTATGGCAGAGCGTCTAAAAAAATTAAAAAATCGCAGAGTTCCAATAGCAGTAAATATTGGACGGAATAAAATAACTAGTAATGAAGCGGCTCATGAAGATTATCGTCAGTGTATCCGTACGCTTTATCCGTACGGTGATTTTTTTGTGGTCAATATCAGCTCACCAAATACGCCGGGGCTGCGCAGTCTCCAGCATGGCAGCGAATTAGCGTTCCTGCTAGCACAAGTAAAGGAAGAAATGGAGATTCAGCGTAAAGCCACAGGCATGAATAAGAGCTTGTTGGTTAAGATTGCTCCAGATGTCAGTGATTCTGAATTGGAGTATATGGTTCAATCACTGACAGAAGCTGGTATGGATGGTATTATTGCTACGAATACTACATTGAACCGGGATGGACTTAGTCATGAAAAGGCTAATGAGACAGGTGGATTAAGCGGTAAGCCGCTTCGTGACCGGTCAACGGAAATCATCCGTAGGATTTATCGCCAGACTGAAGGGAAGATGCCGATCATAGGTTCAGGGGGCATATTCACCAGTCAGGATGCGTATGACAAGATAAGAGCAGGCGCAAGTCTGGTCGAAATTTATACAGCACTTATCTACGAAGGACCGGAGGTTAACCGCAGGCTGCATGCCGGATTACGGCAGCTCTTACGGCGGGACGGATTCAGTCATATCTCTGAAGCAGTGGGTGCTGATCATCACTGATTGAAGGAGTCGAAAGGACAGGAGGACGAAGGCGATGGACGGCAGGGACTGGGGAACTTTTTTGCTTCCATATGAACAGACTGTGGAAGAATTGAAAGTTAAATTCAAAACAATGCGTTCGGAGTTGAAGAAAAGAGAGGAATACACGCCGATTGAATTCGTAACTGGTCGTGTAAAGCGGCTGTCAAGCATTTTGGAGAAGGCTAAGCGCCTGAATGTGAAGATGGAAGATCTGGAGACGGGCATTGAAGATATAGCCGGGATCCGGATTATGTGCCAGTTCGTGGAGGATATCCGCAGAGTGGCTGAATATATCCGGGCTCGTAAGGATCTTGAAGTCCTGTATGAGAAGGATTACATCACCAATTATAAAGAGAGCGGCTATCGCAGCTTTCATATGATTATTAAATATCCTGTGCAGACAGCTCTGGGACAAAAAATAGTGCTCGCAGAGATCCAGATTCGTACACTAGCTATGAATTTCTGGGCAACCATAGAGCACTCTCTGAATTATAAATATCGGGAAAGCTTGCCGGATGAAATGCGAGTGCGCTTGAAAACTGCAGCTGAAGCAGCCTCCATCTTGGACAGCGAAATGTCCAGTATTCGTGATGAAATCCTGGAAGCACAAAAGACCTTCGAGGAAAACTCGAATATGACGACTCAAATTCTCAAATCTATTCATCAATTGTATTTCTATCATTTGGTGAATGAGGCTATAGATACTCAGGCTCGATTTAACGAAATATGGCAGGCTCAGGACATGGAAGCGATGAAGGAGCTTCTGAATCATGTACGGGGACTTCTCTCCGCAGCTAAAAAGGATAGTTTGCCGGATGGCTTATGATCCGTTGTACTTGGCTTATCTAGTGTACTTTAATCGTGACCGGGATTATTTCGAATGTCACGAGGTGCTCGAAGAGCTATGGCTTGCCAAGCAACGCGACCCATTGTACAAAGCACTTCTCCAAGTAGCTGTTGGGTTGTACCATTGCCGCAATAATAATATGCGTGGTGCAACGATTATGCTAAGTGGGGCTGCTGCCAAGCTGGAAGAATATTCAGCAGTGACACTTGGCATTAATTTGGCTAAGCTAGTGGTGGAAGTGAAGGATTATGTTCGCCGCTTGGAGTCGTGTGAGCAGCAGCCATTTTCTTATTATGATCTGACTATAGAAATCATTGATCAAGGTCTGGCGGACGAAGTGAACTCTGCGGCTATGGCGATCACACCGAATAATCCTCAACGACGAGGTCCTCAAAGACCGACCTCTTCTCATCGTAAATAATGAACCTCTATAAATGAGTATTGCCAAAGGGACACCCGTAAGGGTGTTCCTTGAATCTTTAAACACCTAAATTTTAGCAGTACTATCAGGAGGACGGCATCATGGCGGCACAACTGCCCAGTTCTTTCAGCGAGCGTATGATGGACTTGCTGGGAACGGATTATAATCAATTTGCGGATTCGTACAAGGAGACCCCTAACGGAGGCGTTCGTGTTAATACATTGAAAATTTCAGTGGAGAAATTGAAAGCTCTTTCCACTTTAGAGCTGGAACCCATTCCGTGGTGTCCAACCGGATTCTATACAGAGGATGGGGCCAGACCAGGTAAACATCCACATTATCACGCAGGATTGTATTACATTCAAGAGCCAAGCGCTATGGCACCTGTGGAACTGCTTGATGTACAGCCAGGAGATCGTGTCCTTGATTTATGCGCTGCACCTGGGGGCAAATCCACACAGATTTCTGCCAAGCTCTCAGGAGAAGGCTTGTTGGTTACCAATGATCTTCATCCAGAACGCACGAAAGCCTTAGCCAAAAATCTAGAGCTGTATGGGGTGCGCAACGGTATCGTATTAAACGAAAGTCCAGATCATATTGCAGCGGCATTCCCGCTTTATTTTGACAAAATCTTGATTGATGCTCCATGCTCAGGTGAAGGGATGTTCCGTAAAGACGAAGACATGGTGAAGCAGTGGGATTCAGGTACACCTGCCAAATATGCTGCCATGCAGCGGGATATTTTACGTTCTGCTGCAACAGCGTTGGCACCGGGAGGTACACTTGTCTATTCCACCTGTACATTTGCTACAGAAGAAAATGAGGAAATTATAGCGGAGTTTATTTCTGAACATCCACAGTTTTCGGTGATTACAGTTGGAGGCACTGGCTCGTTTGCTCCAGGTTTTGGAGAATTATCAGGGACGGCAAGACTATGGCCGCATAAAGTAAAAGGTGAAGGACATTTCATGGCTGTGCTGCAGCATGTAGGGCCAAAGGTATCTGCGGAGGAACGTGATCAAGCCGAAGTTAAGTTGAGCGCAGTTACACGGAATACGAATAAAAAAGGCACTGCTCATGTTAAATCCTCAAACAAACCAGAAGCCAGACGAGGGAAAGAAGGTAAGTTCTCTAATAAATCTGCTGCTGGCGCTGAACGTGGCCGTCAAGGTTCAGGAGAAGAGCAAGCATTGGCTGCATATGGAGATTTTATAAAAGATCAGCTTGGCTGGGAGCCAAAAGGGTATCCGATTTTCTTCGGTGATCATCTGTACATCTCCCCACTACCTAAGGAAAGATTAAATGGATTAAAGGCGATTCGTCCAGGATGGTATGTAGGACATGTCCGTAACGGCAGATTTATCCCAGGACATCCAATGGCTACCGCGTTACACCCTGAAGAGAGCTGCCGAAGTGTCTCACTTTCCAGTACGAGTAATGAAGCTATTTCCTATCTTAAAGGAGAGACATTGTTGATTAGTCAAGAACGTCTCTCTATTAAAATAGGAACTACCCAAAAAGGATACGTACTGGTCTGCATAGATGGTTATAGTGCAGGCTGGGGGAAGTGGCAGGACGGTGTGCTCAAGAATGAATATCCCGCAGGCTGGAGGTGGATGTAAGAATGAGCCTATCAGGGAAAACTGCAAAAAAGCAGCGTTTAGATAAAGTATTGTCCCATATGGGGGTAGGATCACGCAGCGATATTCGTAAACAAGCCAAGCAAGGTTTAATTACCGTGAATGGTGCAGTCGTCAAGGATAGTGGATTTCATGTAGACCCTTATCACGATGAAATTGTGGTTGGCGGCGAGCTTGTTACCTATCGTGAATTTATTTATCTTATGATGAATAAGCCACCGGGAGTTCTGTCGGCAACAGAGGACAAGCGGGATCGGACTGTTCTGGATCTTTTAAAGCAGGAATATGTACAGTTTGAACCTTTTCCTGTAGGAAGGTTAGATAAGGACACAGTAGGGCTGCTTCTGCTCACCAATGATGGACAGCTTGCCCACGAACTACTATCGCCACGCAAGCATGTCCCTAAGACTTATGAAGCTACAGTTGAGGGAGACGTAGATGCAGACGATGTAGCGGCTTTTGCGGCAGGTGTCGAGCTGGAAGATGGATATGTTACTTTACCTGCACAGCTAACTATATTGGGAAGAGAACGTGGCAGTAAAGTAATCTCACATATTTCGCTGATCATCACAGAAGGAAAGTTTCACCAGGTGAAGCGAATGTTCCAAGCTGTCGGCAAAAAAGTCACTTTTCTGAAACGAGTATCTATGGGAGAATTGAGGCTGGACGAAAGTCTGCCACTGGGAGCTAGCCGGGAACTTACGCTAGAGGAACTGGCACTCTTAAGTACAGAAGCACCAGAACAATAATATATAGAAAAAATGGTATATAAATTGAATTTGGAAACTTGGGATAAGGGAATGGAGTGACGGAGGGGAAATTTGGAACTGTAAGAGCGATAGCGACCGCCTTTGTTTCCGGATTTCAACCACTATTAAACGGTATAAATCAAGAAATCTGGAAACAACAGCGGCTGGAAGCCCAAATATTCACCGCAGTTGCGACTGAAACTTAACTCAAATAGCCAGGTTCAATATATATAGAAAAAGAAAGACAAGGATGGTGGGAGTATGAGATACAAACTGATTGCACTAGATGTGGATGGTACACTGTTGAATGATGATCACCACTTGAGCACTGAGAATAAAGAAGCCATTGCTGAGGTTACGCGTCTTGGCGGGCAAATCGTGTTATGTACCGGCCGCAGTCCGCAGAACTCGATTCCTTTTATGGAGGAAATGGGGTTGTCTGGTTATGTGCTGGGTCATAACGGAGCTGCAACGGTTCGTGTGAAAGATCGGGAAGTGCTGCATCAATACGGTATGGATGCTCGTGGTCTTGACCCTTATATTGATTATTGTAGAAAGCATGATATTCATTATGATGTGAATACGGCTTTTGATATGTATGTAGATAATGTAGAAAACCTGACCAAAGAAGCCAATTATATGTATGAACACTTCCGTATCGTGCCGGCTACACTGCCAGCATGGGAAGATTTCCGTGAACCGGTTGTTAAGTTTACTGTATTTACACAACCAGAAATCCTTGACGAAGCTGAACGTGAATGGCGTACTTGGACCCATGAGTACAATATTTTGCGCAGTGGTGAATTTTTCGTTGATTTGATGCATCCGGAAGCCTCCAAGGGCAACGCCTTAAAGAATCTGGCTGTGAAGCTGGGAATTCCGCAAGAGGAAGTTCTTTCGATCGGTAATTATTTTAATGATATTTCTATGCTTACATACGCGGGTATGGGCGTTGCGATGGATAATTCTCCGGTTGAGGTCAAAGCGGCAGCGAATGCTGTAACGGGGTCTAACAACGAGCATGGTGTGCGAGATGCGCTGGTTAAATATTGTTTATCTTAATAATGGAAAGCATAAAGCGGACTTGAGTCCGTTCTATGCTTTTTTTGTTGTGAAGGAAATAAAAGAGATACATAAACAGAATTGATTCTATTAAAAATAATCCGCCCCTAGATTAACTTCCTGTATTAAAGTTTAATTTCCTCGTTCCGGCTAGGATCGCTATATTTATAGATACCAGGGTTCAGTTCGATTTTTTCGTCGAAAGGGATATCTTTGTAGCTATCAATATTAGTTCCTGTAGATATCATGCCCTTAGGTGTAATTTCAGGCACAACTTCTTTGCCATTAATCCGTAACGTAGTTTGGTTAACGCTTTTGAAGCCAGAAGATTTGGATGTTGATTCCACAATCAAATTTCCCCCCTCAGTATAGTAAGTGAATTCAATTTTTAACCCATCGACATCAAGTGAAGTGAACTGCTTTTCTTCTTTAGGTTTGTTTATAGTGATCCAATTCTTAGTAGTATCACGTTTCTCAATGACAGCATCCTTTAATATAAGTTTCATTGGAACATCGGACCAGTCGTTATACCATTCCGGAGATTCGAATTGAAATAAATGCTGGTAGCTTTCGGAATGATCTCCCTTCAAATTCCAACCCCCAGTGATTGTTTGATCACCTATAACCAACTGAGCGGTATTATAGTGGACAATTCCTTTTTTAAGCGAATCATTTTCATCTATTAGAATTTGGATATCCAAAGGGGTAACCACTAGCTGATCTAAGGTCATACCGGTCTTTTCTTGAAATTCAGGACTGTTATACAGTTTCTTAGTGTAAATCGCCTCACTTGCTTTTTTTCCATCTGCGTTAAAATCGAACTTCCACGTACCTGAAAATCGTTTCGCTTCTTCAATGTAACTAAAATGAAGACTAGCTTCCTTCCAATCTGATTCAGTTATATTAAAGACCTGTTCAATAAATAAATCCGATCCTTCGTTAGGCATGATGGTTGGAATTGCTTCATTCTCTTGACCACCAGTACTAACTACCAAATGTGGGTTACCCCGTCCTAAGTCAGATGGTGATGCAGCGACTTTGTAACGGATAATGGTTTGATTGGAAACATGTCGAACGGATTCGATTTGAATGCTTGGATATTGCTTAACTCCAGTATTGATAGTATCCCCTGCTTGATGATTAGATTGTAAGGGAATATTCCGATCACTGTAAAAAATGAGATTCCGTGCTTCAAACCTGTAGTCCTTTTTATCATCCTTTAATGTATCAGGTGTCTCATATACTCCAATGAGTTTCTGGCTTTCAGGATCGTATTCTAAATAACCGTATACCTTTGCCTTGGCACCGGATTCACTAGTCATGATGTTTTCCTCTGTAGCAAATCCAGTATATTTGGATAGATCAGATTTAGTATCAAGTGATAACAGCATTTTCATTTTTTCTCCATCAGTTACAACACCGTTCAAATTCATTGTTACTCCTGAAATGGAAGTTTGAAGATTATACTGTTGACCGATGCCGTTATTTAATGCATTGCTCACACTTCGACCACCAATTTTATCCCAATTAATCGTCATACTAGCGAATACAGGAATGGTTACAAGTAAGAGGCAAGAGAAGACAATACTGATAGGAATAAGCTTTTTATTAGACCTAGGAGTATTCTGGGAGGCATGCAGATTTCTTTGACGTGTATAAGCTTCTTGTTCTATGGCAGTCCACATCAAATCATAATCCGGTCGGGGAATATGTTTATCTTTTTCAATATAGAGACTCATTACTATTCAGCTCCTTTAGTTGGGTTCCACCCATTCTATTTAGTATTTTAAGTCCCTTGTTCAGTCTGGATTTTACAGTTCCTTCGGGTATGCTCATAACTTTAGAAATCTCGGGTACAGTCAATTCGTTTATAAAACGAAGGACTACTACCATTCTGATTTTGTCAGGAAGCTGACTGTATAACCCTTGTAATTCTTTTTTAGTTTCCTGTCGATCCAAACGTTTTTCTACAGGGTTTGATTCCTCAGACCTGGATAGTAAATAATTACGTACTTCTTTCATCCACCCCGTCTTACGCCTTTTGATCACACTGCTGCACTCATTCGAAGCAATTCGTAAAATCCAAGCTTTCAAGTTTCTTACCTTCGACTTATCCGCTAAGATAACTTTTACAAATACCTCTTGGGAAATATCCTCCGCATCTGCCTGATTTTTCATTAAGTAGTAACAAAAATAATATACTTGTTCTTTATAGAGCTCGAAAATTTCCCGGTCACTCATTTTGCTGCACCCCCTGTCTCTGCTGTTCTCATTAATAAGACTTATAAGCGTATGTAATCGTTCATTTTTCATTTTGATTGTAGTATTTCTTCTGAGTATCATAGCGAATTCGAATGGAAGATAAGTCGTTTACAGGTAATTATAACCATGATAAAATTAGCGGTGGGACATGCGTCCCTAATCTATTAAAACTAATTGAATGTCCGCGTTAAAGGTAAAATCATCGAAAGATGATGACACAAAGCCATGGGTCTAAAGCCTTTCGACAGAAGGAAATGATCGCCAGGCCGCCATAGGGATGTCTTATGAAGCATAAAGGATAGCTCTAAGAATATGTAGTCTATTTTGAGCTCTTTTATTATTTCGACCTATACGGCGTTACATTATCGCAAGGGGCCGAAAGGGGAAGTACATGAACAGTTTTTTCAAAACAATAGGTACTAGTTTGGCAGTAGGTGCTTTATTGCTGTCCGGAACGATCGGATGGATGTCTAATCCAGGAGTAGTGTCTGCAGCTACCTCAACAGTAGTAACCGCGGATCAGATGATCAGCAAAGTAACGGCAGCCTCCAAAGCAATAAAGAATTTCCATCTGGATGTGACCAAAAAACAGGATATTCAAAGCGGCGGGGTGCGTATCAGCAACACCAACACTCTGAAGCTGGATATCAACCGTCTGCCGAATTTTGCCGCAGCAGGCACTGTCGCTAGTAGTCTTTTAGAAACATCGTACAGTCTATATGCCAATGACAAGGAGTTTTACTATCTTGTAGACGGAAGTGAACTGATCGATGAATCTGAAGATGAAGGTTACGACGATGACGGGGAGCCGATCGATCCTGATGCACAGTATTGGCTTGGACTGGAGAAAACGGAATGGGATGCCTTTTACTCTAAAGGCCAATACGATCCTGTTTCCATGCTTGATTCGGTCAAAAGTTATAAAAAATCCATGAAAGTCAGCACGGCTGGCGCACAAACGGTCTTACAATTCACGGTAACCGATCCGACAGCAGCTAAGGGGATAATCAAACTCTATGACCAGGAGAACCTCTGGGATGGTGAGACAGTTCAACCCAAAAGCGTAACGTGGAAATTATTCGTCAATACTAAGACCTGGCAAACGGAAAAGCTGACAGTCGATCTGAGTTATGTGCTGGTAAGTGATGGAGCAAAAGATACATACACCACGAAAATTGAAGCTAAATACTCCAAGAATAATAAAGGTACAGCCATTGTAAAACCGGCCGAACTAGAATAATAAGGACGATTCATATCGAGCAAAAAGCGCTGTTCCGCTGAACAGTGCTTTTTGCTGTATTCAACAGTAGTTGTTTATTAGTTGACAAGAATAAATCATTGCTGTAATTTATATGTATGCGCATGTATATAATATTTTGTTTAAATATAATTTAATGAAAGTTGGGAAAAAGATGATAGCACTAGACACAACATTAACTTTTCGCAGAGGACTGACATTAAAAAACCGAGTGGTTATGGCTCCAATGACCACGCGAATGAGCTTTTATGACGGTGTAGTAACACAAGATGAATTGAAATACTATTCACTAAGAACGGGCGAAGTAGGTGCGGTCATCACTGCGGCAGCAAATGTACAAGAGGGTGGAAAAGGATGGGAAGGTGAACTTAGTGTTTCCTCCGATCAATTTATTCCTAGCCTTAGCCGATTAGCATCTACTATTAAACGAAATGGAACAAAAGCTATTTTACAACTATTCCATGCAGGAAGAATGACAGATTCAAAAATACTACGTGGCGTACAACCAGTTTCCTCCAGCGCCATTGCTGCCGAACGTCCGAATGCAGAAATTCCAAGAGCATTAACAGAAGATGAAATTTTCGGTGTAATTGAGGATTTTAAAAAAGCGACTCAACGTGCTATTCAAGCTGGATTTGACGGGGTAGAAATTCATGGAGCAAACACATATTTAGTCCAACAGTTCTTCTCTCCACACTCCAACCGTCGTGATGATCAATGGGGCGGAAGCTTAGAGAAAAGATTTAATTTCATTAACCAATTAGTGGATGCAGTTATTGCTGTCGTTGACAATTCAAAGGTTAAGGATTTTATTGTCGGCTATCGTTTTTCTCCAGAAGAATATGAAGAGCCTGGAATTAAAATCACCGATACCTTTTATCTTATTGATAAATTAGCTGATAAAAAGCTAGATTATCTGCATATTTCATTAGGGGATTTTAAGAAAGTATCTGCATCAGAAGATTTTAAAGAAAAATCAATCCTGCAATATGTACATGAGAAAATCAATGGCCGTGTACCTTTAATTGGGGTCGGAGATATCCGTACCAAACAGGACGCAGAGGACACGTTGACAAATGCTGAATTAGTAGCAGTAGGACGTTCTCTTATCATTGATCCTCATTGGACAAGTAAAGTGCTGGAGGGTAAAGAAGATATCATCAGAAGAGTACTTGCTGATCAAGATAGAGAAGAACTCGTAGTAGAGAATGGTATTCTAGAATTCCTTAAATTAATGATGCCTGATCGTTTACGCTAAACCCAAACACAGTTTTGAGCGCTATATCTATAACGTTCCGCGGTAATTCCGCGGAACGTTATTTTTCTGTAACGACTCTATTCCCTCTTTAAGATTGTTGTCGTATGTTTCAACATTCGATTCATGAGATTTCGCCGTTCTGTTTTTATGTCGGTGTCGCTTCTCTTTAATGCGTCGCGGATGGGGATGATCTCTGTAATTTTCCTGCCGCTTTTTATTCTTCGATCTACACAAGTCGGAATGTAACCTACGTTAGTTATACTCGTGTGTCCTTTTTCATCCTTCTTTATTTTAAGCGTAAGAATGATACCGCTTTGTGTATAAGGAATATTCATTAGTTTAGTCGAAACAAAATTCCCCAATGAGTAAATAACGAATTGTTTTTTTCCACGAAGCGCTAACGGTTGTAGAACATGTGGGTGAGACCCCAGTATGATGTCGGCGCCATTTTTAAAGAAGAGATTGACCAGCTCTTTTTGCCTCTTGTTTGGAGTGTAACGGTATTCGCTTCCGAAATGCAGATAAAGCAAGACTAGATCGACTTTCTTTTTTAAATCTCGAATCTCCCGAATGATTTTGGGCGTAGATATCCGGTTAACCAGCCATGGCTTACTCACTGGTACAGGAATTCGGTTGGTTCCTGCTGTGTAGGAGAGGATGCCGATCGTAATTCCTTTGACGTTTTTAATAAGAGTTCTCTTGGATTCTTCTAATGATTTAGCTGTTCCCGTGTGGTCGATTCCATTACGGTCTAGAACTCGTAACGTCCGAACCAGACCCGGGGCACCATAATCCATGCAATGATTGTTGGCCGTTACTAATACGTCGAATCCGGCTTGCTTAAGTGCAGGGGCCAGTTCGTCTGGACATTTGAATATCGGACCGCCTGAACGTGGGCTTTTCCGGCATTCGGGGCCACTTCCAGCAAAGGTAGTTTCGAGATTGCCAATTGTCAAATCAGCCTGTTTTAGATAAGGAGCTACTTTTGCAAACAGGGGGCTGAACGAATAGGTTCCGTCAGGCTGTTTAGCATCCGAAATAATATAACGTTTGACCATTAGATCTCCCACAGCAGCTATTTGTATTTCAGTCATGGATATCCACCTTTTTATTATTTTCATTAGGATATGGCATAAAGTTGTTAGGGGTTATTCTTTCTTTAAGGCGAAGTGCAAACATTTGTATGGCTTTTTATTTAAAATGTGACTCAACGCATAATCACTTTATTTAGATCGTCTAAATTTAAGGTATTCATTTTTTTTCAAACTTTTATAATTTGATTCAAATCCTCTTTTTTGTTTGGCAACCATAATAAAATAAGGTTGTTGATAAACATTATCAATCAAACATTGGAGGTTATAGAAATGAGTACACAATTCAAAAAAATCGCCGAGGATACTTACTGGATAGGCAAAATCGATAACCGCCAGGTTCCATTTCACCGCCTGATTCTGGCAAAAGGAACTACCTATAATTCTTATTTATTAAAAACAGGTAAGCCAACTGTCATTGATACCGTAGATATGGAATTCGGACGTGAATATGCCGAGTGCCTGGGTGAAATGATTGATCTTCTAGATATTCATTACATTGTAATTAATCATACAGAGCCTGATCACTCTGGTGGACTGGCCGCTCTCGCTGCCAAGGCTGCAAATGCCACGATCGTATGCACCGAGATTGCTGTTCCCGAATTGCAGGAAATGTACAAGCTTCATAGCCGGAACTTCCTGGTGGTTAAAGACGGAGATAAGCTGGATATTGGCGGGAAAACGCTGCTGTTTAAAGAAACACCGTATCTCCATACCGCAGAAACGATGATCACCTATTGTATCGAAGATCAAATCTTATTTCCTTGTGATATTTTCAGCACGCATGTTGCGGTGGAGAATCTATTCAGCGATGAAGCCGGGTTTGATATTACGGAAGATTTCGAGGGCTATTACGCAGCAATTATTCATCCTCACAGAAGATATGTAAGAACCCTGTTAGAGGCTGTTAAGGATCTTGAGATCCGGATGATCGCTCCTTCCCATGGATTTGTGATCCGGAAGGACATACGTAAATATATCGGGATGTACGCCACATTGAGCCGTGAAACAACGCAAGGAAAAAAGGCAACCATCGTATATACCACCATCAAAAACAGTACCAAGAAGATGGCCAAAATCATACAGGATTGCTTGCAGGAAAATAATATAGAGACAGAGGTCTGGGATGCAGATAAAAGTAGTGCCACTGATATTCTGAACAGCATAACGTCAGCGGACGCGGTCTTTATTGGCAGCTCCACTAAATACGCGGACATGATTGGGAACCTGGAGAACATTCTGAAAGAATTGCACAATATGAATCTGGAAGGTAAACTTGCTGCAGCCTTTGGCTCCTACGGCTGGAGTGGTGAAGCCATTGAAGTCATTCAGGATTATCTGAATGGAACAAACATGACGGTGCAAAGCACATCTGAGGTTATTAAAACCACGGGGATGACACATGTAGAGTTCCCTGTACGAATCAGATTTTCCCCGAAAGAGCCTGAGAAAGTTCAAAAAATTAAAAATGCGGCTGAATTTGTTTCGGATTTGCTGCTGAGTTCATTTTAGGGAGGAGGAACATAGGATGACAAAACATTACGTTATTGTTGGCGGAGGAGTAGCCGCCGTCCATGCCGCCAAAGCCATCCGTGATCAAGACGCAGAATCGGAAATTTCGATCCTCGGGGAGGAAAGTCTACTGCCCTATAACCGGATTAAGCTGACCAAAGGGCTGTTTACCGACCTGCACAGTGAGAAGGTGCTGATTAAAAAGGAAAAATGGTACCGCGATAACCGTATCTCCGTAAAAACCTCGACCCGAATCCGTTCTGTCCACCCGGACCGGCAAATAGTTGTGACAGAAGATGGGCAGAGTGTTTCTTATCATAAGCTTTTATTGTGTATGGGAGCGAAGAATCGTGCACTCTCCCTTGAGGGCTTCGCCCTGAACAATGTTCATACCCTCCGGGATATGAACGACGCGGACAGATTGAAAGAAAACCTGCAGGATGGCAGCCATGTAGCCGTAATCGGTGGGGGAGTGCAGGGAATCGAAACCGCTTGGGCGCTGCATGAAGCTGGATATCAGGTAACGGTGATCGAAGCTTTTCACCGGTTGATGGGCAGACAGCTTGATGAGAAATCCTCACAGCTTCTTAAAGAGAACCTTGAACAAGCAGGTGTGAAGGTTATTCTTCGAGCTGATGTAGCGTCTATAACAGGAACTGAGTATGTTACCGGAATTACGCTGCACGACCAATCTCATTTTTCCTGTGACCATGTAGTCTACTCTATTGGTATTGTACCGAATACGAAACTGGTAAGTGGCTCGAATATTCAAGTCCGGCAGGGCATTATCGTAAATGAACAAATGCAAACAAATGATCCGCATGTGTATGCAGCCGGAGATGTGGCTGAAATTAACGGGCATGTGGAAGGACTGTGGGGCGGAGCGATTGAGCAGGGCAGGATTGCCGGCAGTAATATGGTCGCCAATCTGACGGCGTATCGTAGAGCTGTTCCGGTTACCTTGTTTACCGCCTTTGGTATCTCTTTATTTTCGATAGGCAACGTGGATGAACAGTGTTGCGATACGGCGGTAAGCGGAGATGACAATGGGGCGTATACGCGTATCTATGTGAAAGATAACACAATGATCGGTGCGATATCCTGGCAAGGTGCAGCTGCTTCTCTGGGGTATAAAACTGCTGTAGAGTATGGCATCTCCCTTGAGGGGATCGATGTTAACGGGAGTAGCATCGAGGAGATTATGGCTGCAGTACAAACCAGGTTGAACTAAACTATTAACTTTTTAGGAGATGATAAAGATGAAAAAATACATTTGTCTACCCTGTGGTTATATCTATGATCCGGCATTAGGCGATCCCGATGAGGATGTTGTTGCAGGCACTGCATTTGAAGACTTGCCTGAAGATTGGCTCTGTCCGGTATGCGGTGAAGATACCAGTCATTTTGCGCCGGTTGAAGATAAAAAAACTTCTGTATCCTAAAGGAAAGTAGGAGTTGTACAAAAAAATGAACAACAGGGGGGACAGTTATGAAGGAGTATTCTTGCCAATACGCTGCTGAACCTTGTACCCGCAAGGTGCCTATTTTTGCTGCGTTAAGCGATGACGATCTCTCCCGGATCAGCGCTATGATCAAGCATCGTAAGTTTACTAAAGGTCAACCTTTAATTCTGGAAGGGGCGCCGTCAGATACGCTGTACATTATTCAGCGAGGGCATGTTAAATTATCCAAAACAACTCCTGAGGGCAAGGAACAAATTTTGCACATCTTGACGAATGGAGACTTTTTCGGGGAACTGAGCATTTTTAACAGCGATGAGCTGAGTAACTTCAGTGCTTATGCTCTGAAAGACACTAACATTTGCATGCTGACCCGAACGGATATGGAGCAGCTGATGAGGGATAATCCGGATATTTCGCTCAGACTACTGAAGAGTGTGACCAAAAGACTAGCCCATACGGAAAATCTGGCGCAAAGCCTGGCGACCAAAGATCCCGAAATACGAATTGCTTATATGATCATGGAACTCAGCGACAAATATGGTAAGCAGCGTGGCACTCATATTCATATTGACCTTCCGTTGTCTCGTGAAGAGCTGGCCAGTTATGTTGGGGTCACCCGCGAAACTATTAGCAGAAAATTCTCAAGGTTTGAAGATTCAGGTCTTATTGAGCTAATCGGAAACAAGCAAATGCTCATTATAGATCCAGCCGGTTTGGAGAGTTATATGGGGTATTAAGAGGATTACGGTGTATTGACCGCTCTGTATGACACCGTGGGTGCAGAACATACGCTATATGGGGCCAGACTCCGATACTTGTCGTTCCCAAAGGATTTCAGTATGATGAATACTATATAAACTTGTCCCTATGGGCTCGATTAATCGGAAGATGGCGAGGAAACCCAATGCAGAAAAGGAATAGCAGAAAATTTTTCAGGATTAGGCTAGAGGAAATGATTCAAACCTTGCGACATGAAATTCATTCGGGAAGTATAGCGATCGGCAGTTATCTTCCTTCAGAAAGCGACTTAGAGGTGCGCTTCGGACTTAGTAACGCTTCTGTGCGCAACGGGCTCAAGGTGCTGGTGGATGAAGGCTTAATTGAGAAAATTCCGCGTGTTGGCAATCGGGTAATTCCCCCCGTAGAGGAAGGCAGAACGACGATCAAGTTCGGATATGTGAACACCATCCCCAAGCTTGTAGAGATGCAAGAGCTACTGAATGAGTTCGGCAAACGCTATCCGCATATCGACGTTCAGCCGCTCGAGTTGTCTTCAGGAAACTACTCGACATCTTTGAAGGAATATTTGCAGTCGGAAATCATGGATGTCGTACTGATGAATAATAACAATTATCAGGATTTTTTGGAGCAAGGCTGTACGGAGCTGCTGGAGCCGATGGAGGAACAGCCGGACACGTATCGTTTTCTTTCCGACCCGTTCAGGTATGGTGACCGTAATCGCGTTCGCCCCTTCATTTATTCTCCAGTCGTGCTTTGTTATAATAAACAGCACTTTAAGGAAGCCGGCGTATCACCACCAGACAGTAGCTGGACCTGGGACGATTTGTTCGCTAATGGTCGAAAGGTAGCTGAAGGTCATGACTGGTATGGTTTTTATTTTTATTTGCCTTCTCGTAACCGGTGGCCGTTGTTCCTGCTTCAGAGCGGTACGACGTTTGCGGCAGAACAGGATGACGAAGGCAAATTCCGGTTCAGTGGCTCAAAGCTACTCGACAGTTTAGGAACCATTCGTAAGCTGATAGGCATGAAGGATGTATTTCCAGCCGTATTGTCCGAGAGCGATGCGGATGCGGAAGCCTTGTTCTTGCAAGGCAAAGTGTCCATGATTATGACGACCTATTACTTCTTGAATCAATTGCGTCAATCCGATTTGGCATTCGATATTGCTCCATTGCCGCGGCTGCAAAATGCTGATACGCTGCTGATTATAAATGGACTGGCGGTTAACAGCAAATCACAGAATAAGGATGCATCCATGCTGCTCGTTGATTTTCTCACCTCACATGAGGCACAACTGATCATTAGGCGCAAGACGCTGAATATTGCAGCCAACCGTTTGGTGATGGATTGGGAAGGTGAGGAAGTGGGTTATCGTCCGGCCCGTTTTCAGCTTTATCGTGAGATCTTCCCTACCTATCGTCTGGTTACAGAGCTGGGTTTGAGCAACCTCCAGTTGAAAGAGATTCAACGTGATATCATGATGTTTGTTTCAGGTCTACTGGACAACGACGAGTTATGCCGCAGGCTTGAGGAAATATTGAATGCGGTAAATCAGGAGACTCAGCACTCTTGAGGACTGAAAGTTTATGTGAAAATCCCGGCACAGGTTCAATTCTGAATCTGTGCTTTTTGTTATGTTGAAGTATTTGTTTGTTGCACAAGAGTTGACTCATATATGACTCATAATAAACATAAAAACTTGTTGACTATGCTTTTGTTGTTATTATATGATGCAATAGAAGTCAGATATGAGTTAACGCGAACTCGATTTTATTAAGGTGGTGTAGCTGCAAAGATGGAAAAGGAAGGCGTTTATTTTCACAATGTTTCGGAGCTGGTTCATAAACCCTATCAATCTGGATTGCATCTCCAGCGTTTTCCGCAGCATGTGCGCAATGGCTTGTCAGAGAAAGGAAGAACCAAAGCTATACAATCGAACGGCTGTGAATTGCGGTTTGTCACCGAATCCAAGCATGTTAGGGTCACTGTCGGATCGAATGATAATAACGGCCGCGTTGTGGTATGCAGAGGGGATTTTTTTCATTCTCAGCATTTTCTGCAGGCGGGTACGGTAACCACTCTGCACTTGGAGGAGCCGGAACGTTTTACAGAGGTATCAAGTAAGCGGCTGAATCAGTCTGGATTTTCCTCTAACGTATGGCGTTTGCATTTTGATCGTTTCGGAGCTGTTTACTACGATGTGGATGCTTTTGGTTGTGAAGTACGTGCGCCTAGACCGGATGAGGTACCGAAGCTTACGATGCTCGCCTATGGATCTTCCATCAGCCAGAGCGCGGGATCCACGCATCATTTCAATGGTTACTTACAGCAGACAGCGCGCAGACTTGGTGTGGATGTGCTAAATCTTGCGCTTAGCGGATCTTGTTATTGCGAGGACGTAGTTGCCGATCATCTGGCTGAACGTGAGGATTGGGATTTTCTGTTTCTGGAACTTGGTGTCAATATGCGTGCTGTAGTGTCTCCCGAGGAATTCAAGCGTAGAGTGTCTTACATGCTGGACCGGGTTATCGAAAATCATCCTGACAAACCTGTGTTTGTTACTACGATTTATCCGAATCGTGCAACGTATTTTCTTGATGCAGGCCATCTTCTTCATGTCCAAGAGGGGATTTTTAACGAAGTGCTGCTTCGTTACTGTGAGAGCAATAAACATCCACAACTACATCTGCTGGATGGCGCATCAGTCATGCGCGATCTTACCTCGCTGACCTCCGATCTGATTCATCCTTCCGATTATGGACACACGCTAATGAGCGAGCATTTAGCAAAACTGTTGCGGCCCATGATCGAGCCCCTCCGAACTTCTAGTCATTCTAGTGCCGTGTCCCAAATTTTGTAATAGGGAGTTGATGGAAATGAAGCGTTGGATGCTTACCATGGTGGGAGTTTCATTATTAGCCGCCTCTATGAATGGATGTTCCTCTTCTAATAAGGGGGGAGAAGAGCAAGCGGGGGAGAGTCCAGAAAAAACCACTGCTATCTCCATATAGTTCCGGAGCGGAAACATTTCGTATGCAGACAATCATCCGAATATCAATGATGACAAATGGGTCAAAAAGCTGGAGGAACTTACAAATACAGATCTTAACATCCGTTTGATGCAGCAGAAAAATTTTGATTCCCAAATGATCCAAATGTTCGCGATCAACGACATTCCGGATGTCGTGCAAGCAAGCTCTGGGCTGACGAACCCTCAGTTGGCAGGTTCCGTGGAGGCTGGAGTATTCATGCCACTTAATGAATTGCTTGAGCAGTATGGGCAAGATCTTCTCAAGAAAGTTCCGAAGGAGGCATGGGACAAGGAGACCGATGCGAAAGGTAATATCTACGCGATTCCGGAATGGCTGTCCAATCCGTCACGCCGGGCAACTTGGATTCGTGCGGATCTTTTGGAACAAACAGGGCTGCCAGAGCCTAAAACAGTCGATGACTTCCTGAATGTCATGCGTGCTTTTAAGAAGATGGGTGTGGAGAATCCTTATATGGGCCGGGAGGACTTTGTATATTCGGATATGTTCTTCGGATCTTACGATACCTTTGCCAATTTCTTTATGAAACAAGGGGATCAAATTGTCCCGAAATTTATGAATATCGAAAATATGCAAAAGACGATCCAAACGTACAAGACAATGTTCGACGAAGGACTGATAAACAAAGAGTTCGTCACAATTAATCCCACGAAATTCAAGAACGATATTCTTGCAGGCAAGGCGGGTATCTGGAACATGAATGCCAACCTGTTGATCCAATGGGATCAGCAGCTAAGAGAACAGGTGCCTACTGGTAAAATGAAGCTGATCGCCTCGCCCACAGGACCTGACGGTAAGGGGGGACTTCGTCTTGTCGGTACGGTGCCGCGAGCGTATTTAATTAACAAGGATGCGAAAGATCCTGCCGGGATCATCAAGTTTTTCAACTGGATGGTTAGTGACGAAGCGGAAAAGTTTTTTACCTTCGGAATTGAAGGGGAAAACTACACTGTAGAGAACGGAAATATTAACTATAACAGACCGAAAACAGCCGATGAAGCTGATGAGGAAACGTTCCGTCAAATCCTGCTGTGGTTCGTACAGGATACTACCTACAATAAAGGCGCGCTTAGTCTCACACCCGAAGGAAAAGATTTGATGAAGCTCTACGACACAGTACTTGCGAATGAGGGACGCGACGGGATTCAATTTGAACCGCAAGTAAAAGGCTATCAGAAAAACCCGGACATCACTCCAGGTGGAGATAAATTGCCGCCTGTTATATTGACGCATGTGATCAATATGGTATACGGCAAAAAGCCGATCTCAGACTATCCGAAGGTGGTGGAGGAATGGCTGCAGAAAGGGGGAAGTGACGTCGTCAAGGAAGCAACAGAACGTTATAACAATAACGACGGTGTAATTTTGTCCCGACATTAATAAGCTGCATCTCAAAAGAGGTTTGAACTCCATAATGCTTGTGATTACCTATACCATGTCAGGGAGGAATTCATTTGAGAAACGGACTATATAGGAAAGCTTTTCGAGTGGGCATTAGAGTACTGTTGGCGTTGGCTTTGTTATATTCGCCTTTGGAAATGCAAGCGCTTACCAAAGTTTATGCAGACGGAATAAACGATGACTATGTTACGCTCTACGAGGAAAACTTCGATGACCCTGACAATTTTGGATCGACCGGTGGCGTTACCATTCCGGGGCCTTGGCTGCAGGAAGGTGAAGGAAACAGCATGGCGAAAACTTCGGTTTCGTCCACGGCCCCGTCCGTACCGAATCTGGTGAAAATCGATGGCAAGGATGCATTGGCGCTGCCAGTGAATTCGACGGGGTACCGCAATCTTCAATTGAGTTATTATACACGGGCATCCTCCTACATCGGAGGAAGCGTCATCGTAGAATGGTCAGGTGACGGAGGGATAAATTGGACAACGTTGGAGGAATTTAAGCTGCCCCCAGGGACGCTGGAACAAAAGAACAGTGAGCCGAACCAACTCAAAGTCCAAAACTTGGGCAGCGGAGCTGACAACAACCCGAACGTCAAGATCCGGGTCCGTGTGGGGGAATTGATGAGCGCGAATATGTACATCGATAGTGTCGCCCTCAAAGCTCAAGCGATTCCTGGAATACCACCCGCAGAGACACCGGTGCCAATCCCTACACCGGTTGAACCTAAGCCGTTTGTGGTTCCTGAAGGCGTTAAGCTGTATGAAGATGTGCTGATTGGGAACGCTGGAACGCGGCCGATTTATACTTCGATTGCCGTACCTAAGATCCCGCCTCATGCACCGATGCCAGTGATGGTATACATTCATGGCGGAGGTTGGAACCATGGGGACCGGAAGCAAGCCCTTGCCAGTATCTGCAACTATGTAACCAAGCGAGGATATATCGGAGTATCGCTGGATTACCGCCTAACCCCGGAAGCGCCATTCCCGGCGCAAATTCAGGATGTGAAGCTTGCTCTCCGTTACTTGCGCGCGCATTCGGCAGAATACCATTTGGACCCGAGTCGGATCGGTGTATGGGGTTCGTCGTCAGGGGGGCATCTGGCCTCACTGCTCGGTACGACTGGGGACATCAAGTCAGGCGAGACAATCACATTGGATACTGGACATACCGTAAACGTTCCGGATTTGGAGGGGAATGGGGGTTGGCAGCAATATTCTGATCAAGTGCAAGCCGTTGTCGATCTGTACGGTCCAGCGGATTTTACAACAAACTTCGCTAATAGCTATAAATCCGTGAAAGCGCTTTTAGGTGGGAACGACGCGTTCTCTGTGCCAGACCAGGCAAGGTTGGCCATGCCTGGCACTTATGCGTCACCGGACGATCCGCCTTTTTTCATCCGCCATGGGGATGTGGATGCAACGATCCCATACACGGACAGCATTACGTTCTCCAATCAATTGAAGGATGCAGGCGTGAAAGTGGTCGATGTCAAAATTGTACCGAAACAAGGTCACGGTTTTATAGGCGAAGCGGCTGAGCAAGCAAGCGCCGAGGCTTGGGCTTTTATGGATCAATATGTAAAGAATCGAACGGCAACAACATCTGATGATGAGGTTGTATACCGCGATCTAGCCAGTCTGACACCGAGCGACGATGCAGTCATCGACAGCAGCAAGCCCACTGTAAACTTCAATAGCGCGACGGGCAGCAGCAATGGATTGTTCAGTATTTCTTCTGGCGCCGAGAACAAGAAATATGTGTATTTTAAATTTGATGTCTCTTCATATAGCAATCCTGCAAACAGGTATATTTTTAATGTTGCTGCCAAAAAGGGTTCATCCAATGCGGACCTCGAACTTTCGTTATTCGGCCTAAAGGATACAAATTGGACTGAATCGGAGCTGACTTGGAGCAATGCGCCTGTCACGGATCTGACCATTGCTTCGTTAAGTGGGAAATTTACCGTAACGGCAGACAAATCAGGAGCTCCACAGGTTTACAGCATCGATGTGTCCGAGTTTGTCAGAGACAGATTGTCCGCATCGGGCGGTAATATCGCTTTTCTGCTTGGTGATACGGCAAGCACTGGAATTTCCCTCAATGTCTATTCGAAAGAAGCTAATGGCAACAGCAACCCCCGTCCACAGCTTGTTGTTCAAGAAGCGGTTGAACCTTCAAGTGACCTTGAGAAACCTTCCTGGCCGGATGGAAGTTCTCTGAAGGCTGTCAATATAGGTACAGAGTTCATTCAACTTTCATGGCCGGCCGCCAGCGATAATCAAGGTATCGCCTCCTATCGCGTATACCGGGATAACACCCTGTTATCCAATGTTACCGATGCAACGTATACAGCCGTTGGGCTTAGCCCTAGCACGGCGTACAGCTTTAAGGTTGAAGCGGTGGATCAGTCGGGCAATACATCCGTACCGCTTGCTTTTACCCGGTCAACGCTTACAGAACCCATCATTCCTTATGCGATTGCAAACGTGACAGCTAGCGACAGCGATGGCAATATCGCAACGAATACCATCGATAATAACTTTTTCACCCGTTGGTCCGCTGCAGGTAAAAGCCCGTGGATCCAATACGATTTAGGCGAAGAGAAGCAGATCAGTTATTTAGGTATTGCCGTTTATAAAGGTGATACGCGCACGGCTCAATTGAGTATCGAAACTTCAAATGACGGTTTGGCTTGGACTACGATATGGACTGGTGCAAGTATGTTCAGGACGATAGAGATGCAACCTTTCGATCTTCCTGACACAGAAGCAAGATATGTGCGCATCGTAGGTCTTGGAAATTCTGATGGCAGCGCGTTTACAAGTTTATCGGAGGTAAACATCTATGCGCCGTTCGCAAATGGAGATACACCTGTAGCCAGCATTCCGAATTACACGCCTAATCCACCCCGGGAACCGATCCCATTCACAGCTCCCGGATTAACTGAACCTGATGGTACGGTGCATCCGGTTCATTCCTCACCTACAACCACTGGGCGCCTCTTGAATGTGCTGGACTATAATGCTGATCTCGCCGATAACGACACAGATGACGGTATTGCTATTCAAGCTGCCATAAACAGTGCTGAGCCCGGCGATGAGATCTATTTGCCGTCTGGGGTTTATAATTTGAACTCAACATTGGATACCCTTGTCAATTTGAAGCTCAAGTCAGGTGTAAACCTTCGCGGTGAGGATCAATCAAGAACCATCCTCAAGACATCTCTCAATAAGGTGAAAAACAGCACCTTGATGAAAGTATCCGGACAGCATGATCTGTCCATATCCAACCTCACATTGACTTCTACCTGGAACGGTGTCTACACGACGGATCATAAAGTGAACAACCCGGACGCAGGTGGTCCCGACAGCATGATTACCATCGCAAATTTTGGTGAGGTTCCGTCATACAACATCACGGTTGATGGGGTTACTGTAGAGAAGTATTCACGTATGGGTGTGCGTATCGACAACAGCCGTGATATTGTCGTACGCCGCAGCACGTTCCGAAATGCGACAGATGTAGGGCCGGGCGGTGCTGGCTATGGTGTGTCGATTCAGGGCATGGCCAAACAGGACCGCAACGGGTATGAGAACGACACGGTTTGGAATGTTGTGGAGGACTCCCATTTCGAAGGCCCTTATTTGCGGCATGGGGCGCTGATCCAATTTGTTGCCCATAACAATGTCCTGCGAAACAATCAGTTTATGAATACAAAGCTGGATGCCATCGATCTGCATGGAGAACTCGAATATTTGAACGAGATATACGGCAATTTGATTAGTGACATTCCCTACGGCGCGGCGATCGGGCTGGGAAACACCGGGGGTACAGCACCCAGCAATCACAGTAAGTCAGGACCGCGCAACTATATCCATGACAATACGATTCGTAATACAAGAGAAGGAATCAATGTAACTATGGGCACTCCGGATACAGTCATCGAGCGAAATGTGATTGAAAATACAACTCATATAGAGGACGCCAAAGGCATTCAGATTTTGAACGGGCCAGGTACAATCATTAAGGAGAATATCATTCGCAACAATACTGCGTCGAATTATTGGGCTGTATCCCTTGAGCATGATCCCGGCGACAGCAAAGCAAATGATATCGGAGCGGGCGACCCGCAGGACGTTCAATTGATCGGAAATTCGCTGATTAGTAATACGAACGGCATTCGACTTCTTGCTGGAAAAGGGATCATCCTGCAGGGGAATCTTATTGACAGTATAAGTCGCAATTATTTCAAAAATGATCATGTGGTAGTAGAGGGTTGGCCGTTACCGAATATACCCTAAAGAAAACACAAGCTCACTCATAGAAACTCCATATTGCAAGCGCTTTATTGTAGGTAGAATGAGGTTAGATTCATTCACTATTCAAGGAAATGGAGGAAGGCCGATGCCACATATTGAGATTAGGATGTACGAAGGCCGAACAAGTGAGCAGAAGGAGGAGATAGTCACCGTATTCACGCGGGAGTTATCCCGAATTATTGAACGGGATGAACGATTTATTACCGTCGAATTTCAAGAAATTCCCCTGGATGAGAATGCTCCGGCGAACCTGCTGAAAACAGGATCTATAGGAAACGGTTATGAAAGCTAAGTTAACTGGGGTTGACCTTATTAACTACAAAGCCGACACGAAAAGATCCTTGCTTTTAAACATGTGGAAATTCAGAGCACTCTATGTGATTGCGATTCCCGGGATCTTGTATTTCATCATTTTCAAGTACTTGCCGTTGGCTGGTTCAGTTATTGCATTTCAAAACTACAACATTTTTAAAGGCTTTACAGGCAGTGAATGGGTGGGACTTGAGCACTTTAGGACGATGTTTCAATACCAGGATTTCGGAAGAATCTTGAGCAATACAATTCTTCTAGGCTTGTATGATCTTATATTCGCCTTTCCGGCTCCAATATTGCTTGCACTTCTGCTGAATGAAATTCGGCTTGTGTTTTACAAACGGTTTTTGCAAACGGTGGTTTATATGCCCCATTTCCTGTCTTGGGTAATTGTCAGCGGTATCGCCTTGGGTATCCTCTCCCCAGGAACAGGGATTGTGAATCAGGTTTTACAAGCCTTCGGCTTTGAACCAATTTATTTTCTTGGTGAAAATTCATACATTCGCACGATTTTGATCAGTTCCGGTATCTGGAGGGATTCCGGGTACGGTACGATCATTTATCTGGCCGCGTTGGCAGGAATAAACCCAGATCTTTATGAGGCTGCTGAAGTAGACGGAGCCGGGCGCTGGAAACAAACCTTAGCCATTACACTGCCGTCTCTGATACCGACGATTATGATTTTGTTCCTTCTCCATATCGGGAGATTTCTTGATCTTGGCTTCGAGCGGGTATGGGTATTCCTGAACGCGCTTAATACCGGGAACGGGGAGATTCTGGACACTTATATCTATAAGGCGGGGCTGCTGTCTCAGCAATACAGCTATACAACAGCAGTGGGGCTATTCAAGTCGGTAGTTGGACTCATTCTGGTGCTCATCGGCAACATTTTGAGCAAAAAAACAACCGGTGAATCGCTGTATTAATCGCTCTTTATGGAGGTAGGGATGATGAGAGTACGCTATACTCGCGGCCAGAATCTATTTAATGTGTTCAATCTTTTGTTTCTGACCGCTCTCGCTTTGGCTATGTTTCTGCCGTTTCTGAATGTGATTGCCCAGTCCTTTAGCAGCTCTGAAGCAATTATTAATGGTAGGGTAGGTTTGCTGCCAAAGGAATTTACCGCGATCAATTATCAGTACGTTTTCAGCGATCATTCCATTTGGCGGGCGTTCGGTGTCTCCGTCTATATTACGGTACTGGGCACCGCAATTAATCTGATTGCGACAGCGTCTCTCGCTTATCCGGTGTCGCGGCCGGAATTCCTAGGACGTAAATACATCGTCATGATGGTATTGTTCACTATGGTATTCAGCGCCCCTCTTATTCCAAATTTTATCCTGATAAAAAATTTGGGGCTTATGAACTCCTTATGGGCACTTATGATTCCGGGCGCCATCAGCGCTTTTAACTTTTTCGTGATGAGAAGCTTCTTCATGCAGCTGCCTCAGGAGCTGATAGATTCCTCTAGAATCGATGGGTGTGGCGAGCTGCGGATCATTGTCAACATGGTACTGCCGTTGTCCAAACCGGTAATGGCCTCATTGGGGATTTTCTACGCCGTCGGGCACTGGAATACGTACATGAGCGCTCTGTATTATATCAACAAGCCGTCTTTATGGCCTCTGCAGGTGATGTTGAAGAAGCTCTTCGAGACGGACGATATCAGCATTGATCCGGCTTCCTCAGTGTATAGCTCTTTGGCCCACACCTCACCTGAGGGCATTAAAATGGCTGTTATCATTGTCGCTACTATTCCGATTATCATGATTTACCCGTTTCTTCAACGCCATTTCGTTAAAGGAATGATGGTCGGATCCGTCAAATCCTGATCTATCATAGTGTGGTAGAATAGGAACGCGTTAAGCGAGACGAATCGGAAGGTGGTATCCATGGATGAGATGTGTATTAATCGTAGACGACGAGCCCATGATTCGAAAGGGACTTTCTATCATGATCCAGCAATGCGGCGAGCATCCGTATAACATTAAGCTGGCCCAGAATGGCGAAGAGGCCATCCAGCTCATTATGGAGGAGCAGCCGGATTTTCTTTTTACAGATATCCGTATGCCCAAGGTAGACGGACTGGAGCTGTGCCGGCGGCTGTCGGAGATGGAGACGGATATTCAGACTGTTGTCATCTCGGGTTATGGGGATTTTGAATACGCCCGCCAATGTTTGTCCTATGGAGTGAAAGAATATCTCCTGAAACCCGTGAGCAAAGGGAACCTTCAAAATGTGATCGGCAAACTGGAAGCGCATAGAGAGAAGTTAGAGAGTTTTGTCTCTGTCGCTAAGCTCGATGAATGGGTCGTGCGTATGGATGATGCCATCTGGACCTTGGATAAAGAAAGGCTGTACCTTGTACTGAAGGAATGGGAAACTGACTTCCTCCAGCGTAAGATGAGCCGAAGTCAGCAAAAAGAGCTTCTGGAAGAGGGCTACGCTTTGCTCGTGAAGAAGCTGCTTGTCAATTCAGTTACACCCGGTAAAAGCGTGTTAGACTTGTCCGCAGCAGCTGGACCTGAGCAGTTATTCCGCTGTTTCGCAGAAGCGTCAGCAGCAATATTGGAAGAGCTTCGTAGAAAGCGCAAGGGTAAAGCGAAGGATCCGATAGAGGAAGCTAAAGCATTTATAGAAAAGCATCTCGCTCAGGAAGTATCGCTGGAAGAAGTGGCGGAAGTGCTTGGGCTAAATGCCTCTTATTTCAGCCAGATGTTTAAGCACTCAACGGGAGAGACCTTTGTACATTACCGCATAAAACGCAGGATGGAGAAGGCCAAAAGATTGCTTGCCGATGCAAGCTATCGGATCACCGATATTTCCTATGAGGTCGGGTATGCAGACCATCCTCATTTTACGAAAACGTTCAAAAAGTTCACCGGGCTGGCTCCTTCCGAGTATCGCAACCAGCTGGGGATCGATTGATGAGAAAGAGTCTGTCGAACAAGCTGTTCGCCTCTTTTCTGACCGTCATTCTTCTATCCTTGTCCATGGTTGGATTTATCTCCTATTTTCAGGCTTCGGCTGAGCTGGATAAGTCTTCAGAGAAGTCCATTGCCCAAGTTATCAGAAGTGCCTCTTATCAAACGGATCTGTATTTGCAAAATTATGAAAAGGCTAGCGATTCCATCCTGTCCTACAATCAAGTCAAGGAGTTCCTGGATATGGACCCGGAGGATAGCTTCTCTTACTATCAATATACGAATGACATTCAGAAGTATTTGTTTCGTTCTTTGTTTATTCTGTATCCTCAGATTAATCTGATGTACATCATCGGTGAACACGGCAAGGCCATTAGCGATGATAACTCCTATCAGGCGCATAGCCTGCAGTTTCATCCTCAGGAACGCTACCGTTTCTTAAGCGAACATACGCCGGAGAGCGGCCGCATCACCATTCTCAACACAAATGTGATGAATGAAGGGGATAAGAACATTATTACGATGGTCCGACGAATCAGAGGGGTCTCTTCCTATCGTCCTAAAGGTATAGTGGCTATTGAATTTAAGGCAGAGGATCTGGCCCGCATATGGGAACCTCTTGATCTGGGACAGGGCGGGTCCTACTTTATCATGGACGAATTCGGCAAACTCCTCTATCGGGCGGAAGGGAATAATAACCACCCTGGGTTATCTGCTGAGCACATTCAGAACGTATTTCAACACCCAAATGACTCTGTGGTGGAAAAAGTAGACGGGAAAGAGTATTTGTTCGTGTCGAGAAAATCCGAATATTCCAAATGGCAGCTTGTAGTATCCATACCCGTTGGTGAGCTGCGCAAGCCTATTTCTACCATTCGTACGACCACGCTGGTGGTGGGAGTTCTCACGCTTGTAGGCACACTGCTCCTTGCAACCTGGTTCGGACGATCCATCACGAAGCCCATCCTGATTCTTAAGGAGGGCATGAGGGAGACGGAAAAAGGCAAGTGGCGCAGGCTTGAGATGAACGGCCGTCAGGATGAGCTGGGGGGATTGATGCGCAGCTACAATCTCATGGTGACCCGGCTTTCCGAAATGATTGAGCGGGTATACGAAGCGGAGCTTACCACCCAGAAGGAGGCTCTGGAGCGTCATCAAGCTGAATTCCAGGCACTCCAGCTGCAGATTAATCCGCACTATCTATATAACACATTAGAGACTATCAAATGTTACGCGGTCGTTCAGGATTCGGATGAAATCACAGAAATAGTGGAGGCCATGGCATTCATGCTTCGCTACTCCATCCAAACTAATCTGGAGGAAATTACGATTGCCAATGAGCTTAATCATGTACTGAGCTACATGACGATTCTCAAGCACCGGATCGGCAGAGAGTTCGAAATTGACGTAGTGATTCCGCCGACGCTGCTACTGGCTAAGATGGTCAGGCTGACACTTCAGCCCTTGATCGAAAATATTTTTCAGCATGCGTTTCCCGAGGGAATTGAAGACAAGCACTATATTCGAATCGACGCCAGAATAGAGGGAGACCGTTTTCTAGTTCTTGTAGAGGATAACGGCGCAGGGATGTCCCGCGAACGGCTTGATAAGCTTCGTGAGAAGCTGAATCTGAATCAGCTGGCGGATACGGAAGGAGATTCCCTCTATCATAGAGGTGGAATCGGGCTCATGAACGTGCACCGGAGAATTCAAATGGTGTTCGGTGAACAATACGGGTTAAGTGTCGAAAGCGTGGAGAATGAGGGAACCCGGCTGATCTTATCTATGCCTGCGGAGTGAGAAGATAGATGTTTTCAGAAAAAACTACTACTAGGAGGAAATATGCAATGAAAATTGATTTGACTGGTAAAATTGCGCTTGTTACAGGGTCCAATGCAGGGATAGGCCGACAAATCTTGGAGACTTTGGCTGCTTCCGGCGCCAAAGTGGCGGTAAACTATTTGTTTGGTTCTGCGGAGGAGACGGTTGACGCGATCCGTCAGGCCGGAGGAGAAGCTCATGCTTTTCAGGCAGACGCAACAAGTCCTGCCCAATTGGACAATATGGTAAAGGAAATAGAGGAGCATTTCGGCGGAACCATCGATATTCTCGTCAACAATGCAGGCGGTATGATCAATAGGGTTCCAAATACTGAAATGAACGAAGAGCATTACAACAAGGTGATGGACGTCAATTTTAAATCATGCGTGTTTGCCTGCAAAGCCGTAGCAGCAGGAATGATTGCCAAGAAAAGCGGTAAAATCATCAATGTATCTTCCCTTGCGGCCCATGACGGCGGCGGACCGGGGGCTTCCATTTATGCAGCGGGCAAAGCTGCGGTATGGTCTTATACCAAGGGACTTGCCAAAGAGCTGAGTCCTCATGGAATTAATGTAAACGCTATCTCTCCCGGATTTATCGGTCAGACCGCTTTCCATGCTACCTTTACTGCGGATGCGGCAAGACAGGCAACGATTGCAAAGATTCCGCTGGGCCGGGAAGGTGCTCCACAGGATGTGAGCAATGTGGCACTCTTCCTCGCTTCAGAGCTGTCGGATTATCTGACAGGCGAAATTATTGAAATTAACGGAGGCTTGTTCATGCGATGATGAACCTTAAGGAGAAAGCAGATACTTTTTCCTGGGTTGGTCTTGAGGTGGATAAATTGAAAATGGAGCTGGATCCCTTCCGGAGAGAAGAGATTCTGCTCCCGTCAGAGCCTGGTGGCTGGTGGCACCAATATGTATGTCCCCAGCATCATACTGAGCTAATCTTCGATGTTATGGAGCAAGATGCGTTTGTTTTTTCTTGCCCGAAGGGCTGCAAGCTGGAAGGTGAACCCTACCGGGGAGCATGGCTGGTATACCGGCATCAGGCGATGGCGCGATACGCCCTGCAAGCTGCCGCGGTATTCGCCGCAGACGGAGAAGAATTCTATAGCAGCTTAGCCCGGAAGATTCTTGTCGGTTATGCAGAGCAGTTCCCCTTGTATCCGGTTCATCCCGATGCCCAACCCTGGATGCTTAGTGGCCGTGCCTTTCATCAGGCGCTGACAGAGGCTATCTGGTCCACCACGCTTATTCGGGCCTACCTGCTTCTTGTGGACTATGGAGTAACGTTCACTGAGGAAGAAGAGTTGAGGCTTCAAACATTCTTCACGATGCTGGAGGAGAGCATGGAGCAATACCGCCACATCCTCATTTACGAGAAGAAGAATGCAGAGAACAATTATACCGCATGGCTGAACGCTAGCCTGGCTTGTGTATATGCCGCCAAAGGCACCAGAGAAAAGCTTGCTTCTTTGCTGGAGGGAGAAGGCGGATTCTATCATCATCTGTCCATTGGCGTGAAGCCAGATGGCTTTGAATTTGAAGGCAGCACGTACTACCACATTTTTGTATTGCGGGCTTATCTCATAGCAGCCGAGATGTCCGGGCGCTTTGGGGTTGACCTCTATGCTGCCAAAGGAGATCAGGGACAATCCATCCGTGGCATGTTTCAGTTGCTGGTAGAGCTTAGCGGCGATAACGGGGAGCTTCCAGCCGTGCATGATGGTCCTTATGCGCGCGTTCCTTTCGCCCGAGAAATTGCTGAAGTATTTGAAATAGGTATTGCGGTTTACAAAGACCCGAGTCTCCAGCCAATACTGGCGAATGCTTATAGGTATCTATATGGACAGGAATTAAGGACTGGTCTGGAGGCAGTGCTGTATGGAGCAGGTGAGAGTAAGGAACTTCAGACCAGTTACAGGGTGAGAGACTCTGTTCTACTGCCGGATTCCGGATTCGCCGTGCTCCGCCACCCGGGCAATCCGTTGTCCGTTCTGGCGGATTTCGGAGAGCATGGCGGATCACATGGGCATTTTGATAAGCTTCATATCACGATTATGCACCGATGGGGGGAGGTTGCTCCCGAGCTGGGCATGGTTCCTTATGGATCTGTTTTGCGGAAGGAATGGTATTCCGAAACCGCGAGCCATAACACGGTTACCATCGGAGGGCGCTCCCAAGCTCCACATACCGGAAGGTGCTGTCAATTCCGTCAGGAAGGCATTGCTACGTACTTATGGATTCGCTCAGACGGCGCCTATGAAGGAGTTGTTCTAGACCGGCATCTTGTATTGGCCGGCGGTTGGCTGCTGGATTGGTTTCATGTTGAGCAGGTGACGGAGCGGGATCAGGAAGTGGACTTATGGTTTCATCCGACGGGACATTTGCTGTTACCGTTCGACCTTCACCGTGTCCAGACGGACTCTCCGGCAGTCCTTGGTCTGGAAGCAGGTTATGGCTCAGTAGAAGTACTGTCCGCAATGAAAAATGAGACGGATTGTCCGTTAAATACGGAGTGGAATATCCGTTATGATGGAGTGAGCACCGGCCGGGAGTATGAAGTATCCACGAGTACTCTACTGGCGCCCGGCTCCACTATGTATGAAATCCGCACACCGGGTAATGCCGAAGACCCGAGTAGATTGCTACGAGGTATTATGCTTCGGCACAAAGGACCGTCGGTTAATTTTATTACGGTTTATCGGGACGGTCACGAACCTGCTGTACTGAAGCTAGTGAGTCAGGTGGGCGAACCGCCCCGAATCCAAATAGCAACAACTGGGCAAGTAGTGGTCTATTGCCTTGACCCTAAAGCGGGACTGATTCAGGAAAAGTCCCGGAATACGGAGGAGTAGAGATGTTAGAACCTTTATTTCAACCTACCAGCGGCGTACTCGACCTGTCATATGGGCCAGATGAACATACAGATGTTGGAGAGAATCCTCCGCGGTTTACTTGGATGCCTGCATGTCTAGAAGAGAGTATGTACGAGCTGCAGATCTCCTCAAACACTGGATTTGAGCCGGAAGGTACGTTGACCTACAGCAGAATTCCCTATAATTTGTTTACCCCGGATAAGCCGTTGGCGCCCGGCTCGTATTATTGGCGATACAGTCTTATCGGGGAGAATGATATCCGTTCCGAGTGGAGTAAAGTAAGAGCTTTTGTGGTGGAGGATGAATTGCCGCTAACGCCACTGCCTTCCCGTACAGAACGATATTCAACTGCTTCCGCCCACCATCCGCGGCTATGGCTTCAAGCGGAGCAACTTCCGTCTTACCGGGAAGTTGTCCGCCAAGACCCCATTTCCACTGGCTGGGATGACTTCCTGAAGCATTCCGTTTTACCCTGGACAAAGCGCGAGCTTATTCCCGAGCCTGCACCGTATCCAGATAATAAGCGTGTCGCCACACTATGGCGGCAGATGTATATGGACTGCCAGGAAGTTTTCTATGCTGTCCGGCATCTTGCTATAGCTGGAGTTGTGTTGGAGGACGAGGCGCTTATCGCCAAAGCTAAAGAGTGGCTGCTTCATGCGGCAAGCTGGAACACGGATGGTACCACCAGCCGGGATTACAATGATGAATGCTCCTTTCGCATAGCCGGAGCGTTGGCATGGGGCTATGATTGGCTTCACGGCTCTCTGGTGGAAGAAGAACGCCTTAAGGTAAGGCAGGCGCTACTGCGAAGAACCGGGCAGATCGCATTCCATGTCATCGAACGTTCCCGCATCCATCAAGTTCCTTATGACAGCCATGCGATCCGCTCTTTATCCTCTGTACTCGTACCGTGTTGTATTTCCATGTTGGGTGAGGAGGAGAAGGCGCAGGAATGGCTTGATTATACGCTGGAGTACTTCTCCGCCATGTATACTCCATGGGGTGGCAAAGATGGCGGGTGGGCCGAAGGTCCGATGTATTGGACCACTCAGATGGCATTCGTTACGGAGGCGCTCAATCTAATTCGCAAATACATGGCAATCAATTTCTATGACCGTCCTTTCTTTCGCAAAACCGGTGACTTTCCGCTCTATTGCTTCAGTCCGGATACCGTGAGGGCCAGCTTCGGCGATCAATCGTCACTGGGAGATCCGGTCAATCTCAAGACGGGCTTCAATATCCGCCAATTCGCCGGTTTAACCGGGAATGGCCAGTACCAATGGTATTTTGAGCAAACTAAGGAACTGAACCCTGACACCCAGATGATCTTCTATAACTACGGCTGGTGGGATTTCCGGTTCGATGAGATGGTTTATCGCACGGATTATCCGCAGATTTCTTCAGAGCCACCGGTGGCTGCAGAACCTCTGAAGTGGTTTCAGGATGTGGGATGGGTCGCCATGCATCATCGGATGGAGGATCCGCAGGAACATATCATGCTGTTGACCAAGAGCAGCCGTTACGGCTCTGTGAGCCATAGCCATGGGGATCAAAACGCCTTCCTGCTGCATGCCTTCGGCGAGCCTTTGGCTATTGAAAGCGGCTATTACGTTGCATTCAACAGTACGATGCATATGCAGTGGCGCAGGCAGACCCGCTCCAAGAACGCAATTCTTATTGACGGCAAAGGCCAATATGCTGGCACGGACAAGTCGAAGAACATGGCAGCCTACGGCAAGGTGTTGAAGGCGTATAGTACGCCCGGAATCAACTACACGCAAATGGATGCCACCGAAGCCTACCGCGAGAATGTACCCTATATCAAGCGGTATGTGCGGGAAATATTTTTCTTTGATAGCGCTTACTTTGTTATCGCAGACAGTGTCGAGCTGGAACGTCCGGGAAAATTGGATTGGCTGTTTCATACACTGTATCCCATGAAGTTGAAGGAACAATCTTTTAAAGTAAATGGTAAAAAAGCTCAGATGGAGGGCAGATTTGTCTATAGTTCCTCGGGAGAAATGACACTTAGCCAAAGCAATCAATTTACAGATGTAGATCCGAAAGAATGGGAAGGGCTGCCCAAGCATTGGCATTTGACTGCCTCTACCCAAGAGGCCGTAAGTCATCGGATCGTCACTCTTCTGATTCCCCAAAAATCAGGAAGCCGGGATTACGTATCGTACTTTATGGACGATCAGGACCATGGGGTTCATGTCTACTTTACGAATCAGGGAATTACCCAGCGGGTTGAGATCCCAAAAGCTTATTAGCCTTAAAATATCTTCATTTACGTATACACCCCATTGTACAAGGAGAGGGTTATATTATGAAAAAATGGATTGGCATCTGTCTGGCTACCGTAATGGGTGCTACCGTTATTGCAGGTTGCTCGGACAAGGACAAAGAAGAGACTGCCGGAAGTTCGTCAAATACGCCGCAGAAAACTGAATTCTCGATCTCGATGCGGACGCTGGCTTTTAACTATGTTGAGAAATCACCCGACTTGAATAAGGACAAATGGGTGAAAAAGCTGGAGGAGATGACAAACACAGACTTGGATATTGTGTTGGTTCCTCATAAAGAGTTCGAACAGAAAATGGTGCAGATGTTCGCCACTAATGATATTCCGGATGTCGTTCAAGGCTCGGGCGGCGTAAATGGCAAGGAAATGGCTGGTTCCGTTGAAGCTGGTGTGTTCATGCCCTTGGATGATCTGCTGCAGCAAAACGGCCAGAACCTTTTGAAAGTAATCCCGAAGGAAGCTTGGGAGAACGTCACCTATCAAGGGAAAATTTACGCAATACCGGAGTTTCTGTCCAATCCCTCCCGCCGGGCGACTTGGATTCGCAAGGACCTGCTGGATCAAACCGGCTTGCAGGTTCCAAAAACGGTCGATGAGTACTTGACTGTGTTGCGTGCCTTCAAAAAGCTGGGGATAGAGAACCCGTACATGGGCCGTCAAGACTTCAAATATGCCGACGCTTTCTTTGGCGCTTATGATGTTTTTCCGTACCTGACTATGTTCGAGGAAGTAAACGGCCAGGTTCAGCCGAAGTTTATGGATAGCGAAAATATGATGAAGGCGTTACAAACCTACAACACCATGTATACAGAGGGTTTAATCAACAAGGAATTTGCCACCATTAACCCGACCAACTACAAAAATGCGATTCTCTCAGGCAAAGCGGGCATGTGGACGATGAATGCCAACGAGCTTCTGCAGTGGGAGCAACAATTGAAGGCTACGACGCCATCCGCCAAGCTGGAGATTATTCCTTCGCCAGTGGGAACTGATGGAAAAGGAGGCTCCTACTTGTACGGCTCCGCTACGCGCACCTACTTTATCAAGGAAGGTACGAAAAATGCTGCGGATATCGTGAAATTTTTTGACTGGATGTTGAGCGAAGAGGCTGAGACCTTCTTTACCTTTGGGATCAAGGACGAAACCTATAAGGAAGAGAACGGCAAAATCGTATACACTTCTCCTGCGGATTCCGCTGCTATAGATGAGGAGCGCTACCGCCAGTCTTTCCTCTGGATGGTGCAGGATACTACTTATAATAAGGGTGTCCTTAACATGACAGAAGAAGGCAGAAGCTTGATCAATGTATATGATACTATTCTGGCTAATGAAGGCCGTGACGGAATTCAGTTCGACCCGCGGCTAGATGCCTTGGTGAAGAATCCAGACATTGCACCTAACTCGGACACGGCTCCTCCGGTACTGCTGACGCACATGGTAAAGATGGTATATGGCAAGGAACCTATCAGCGACTGGCCGAAGGTTGTGGAAGAGTGGCTTTCCAAGGGCGGCAACGATGTTATCAAGGAAGCTACGGAAAAATATAATAAGAAAGTTGGCGTCACCATGCCTCGCAGATAAACTTACCCTCCAGAGGAGCTGGAATTCAATTAAAGTTGTAGAGAATTCACTATCTTTTCAGCATAAAAAGCAAAGGATTTATTAAGGGCTGCCGGGAGGTAGCCTTTTTAGTTAGGGCCAGTTTACTTTAATTCAATATCCAAAGTATGGATTATATGGTAAGTTAAATAGAGACATTCTAATGAATCATATAAAAAAATGGAGTGATTTCATAAAGATGCGGAATTCAAAATTTTTATATTATCTTGTCTGGATCATAGTGGGGGCGCTCTTATTACATTATGGCAACTGGCTAATTAGCCATTACACTGAAGAGGCACAAAAGAACTATCAATTAGAAAATACTGTGTGGATCACGGCTATTGTCCCGTTTGTCTATGGGATCTATCTGGCGTTGTTAGAAGGATTACCTAAAGCTTTTATTGTTAATTGGCCGCTGTTGTTTATTGTGTTTCTTCCAAGTTTTCTTCTGCTTATGTATCCGATTTTAGTAATGTATTTTAACATTTCGAACATAGAGATTTACAAATTTGCAAGCATACATGATGGGGTAGTATTTGGTCTGGTTAGTGGAATGGCACTAGTTAAATCTCTAACGACAAACCGTTAACGAGATTACAGCATTGCTGTTACAGAATTATTGGAGCAGTATAAAATAGTTATATGCAAAATCACCCTTTCAATTATTTGGGTTTTATTGCAAGATATTTATGCATCATGTATTTTATTGAATAATAAGGGGGAGTGCGAATAATGTTATCATCCACAGAGCTTAGCAAGCTGAACGAAGTGAATTACAGGGAGGACCGATTAGAGGCACTTAATCATTTTTATGAGGATCTCTGTAATAAGAAAGTAGCCGATGGCTATATTTATTCTCTTAGTCGTTATGGAAAAATATTTGCTAATGGAGCGGGGGGACGCTTCAGTTACGAAGAAGATAGCGACCAAGAATTGAAAACGGATACAATTTTTCGAATCACTTCTATTACCAAGCTGTTTACGGCAACAGCGATCTGGCAGCTTGCAGATGATGGAAAAATTTTTATGGGACAACCAGTTAGTTCTATTCTTCCAGAGTTTGATGCCGACCCTTTTAAGCCGATTACAATTGCTCATTTACTGACTCATACCTCCGGCATCGCACCTGATCATGGAACTATAAGTGATACTTACTATAAAAGTGCATGGTGGTATATTTATGAATCAGAGCTTGGAAAAGAAAACTGGATTAAAGCTGGACTTTCCTATGGCATTCGTTTTCCGGTAGGGACTCAATGGATGTATTCCTCGTTTGGATACGTGGTTCTTGGTGCAATTATTGAGAAAATAACAGGTGTTTTTGCAGAAGATTACATAATGGACCACATTGTAAAACCGTTAGGCATGACAGATACTTTCTTTGATATACCGCCTGAGAAAGCTGGTAGGATCGCTATTCGTTCGGAAGAAGCCAAGGAATATCTTCAGAAGCTGCAAAACGGGGAAATTACGGATGAAGAACAAAGGTCTGAGGAAGAAATCAAGACTCCCGGAACTGGTGGGGGACTGTATTCAACCGTTAATGATCTACAAAAGTTCGGAATCATGCTGCTTAACCATGGGGAATACGAAGGGGGTCATGTCTTAAGTCGGATGGCTGTTCAGAGAATGACCAAGCGGTTCAATTCTGAAAAAATTCCAAACTACGCATGGGGAGATGGAGGAGCGGATAGACCATACGGTCTTGGGCCAGACCTTCGATATAATGAAAGTACATCTTATTCTGAAGGCACTTTTTTTCACGAAGGATGGGGGTCTTGTTCTTTGGTCGTTGATCCGGTAGAAAAGCTGATTGCCGTTTGGTATATCCCTTTTCATAAAAATATATGGGACGGTAGAGGGATTTTCGGTACAAACAATGTGATCTGGTCCGGACTCGAATAAGAAAAAGACTTTTTTTATGTGATATCTATAGATAGGCAGGATGTGACTTATGTTTGAGATGATAAAGCACCGCTTTCGCATTATGAGGGCGGTTGCTTTTGTTACTTATAAGGAATGGAGTGCGTACAGGACGCATTCGATGGTTTCTATTTTTGTAGGCCCAGTGTACTTTTTAGTGCAGTATTATATATGGAGCGCTGTTTATAGCGGGGAATCTTACATCAACGGGATGTCACTCTCCCAAATGCTTTCCTATTTTTGTGCTACGATGTTGATCAACTATCTGACTATGGATTTTGCCGATTGGAATTTACAAATGCTTATTCGTACCGGTAAATTCATTACGTTTTCGTTAAGACCGCTAAATCATATGTTCTTTGCTTTATCTCAGAAGGCAGGGCATAGGGTACTTGGGCTTTTGTTTGAATTTTTACCCTGCTTTATGATCTTTTTCTTTATTTTTCATATTGATGTCTTACCCGCAAATTTACTATACGCGATTCTTTCAATAGCTATGGCGTTTATGATGAATTTTTTCATTCATTATAGTATTGGAATGGTCGCCTTTTGGATGGTGCAATCCTCTAGTATTCGTAATTTTTTTAATCTCTGCGAAGGGATATTTTCAGGATCGCTGATTCCATTAGTATTTTTCCCAAAATCCTTACAAATGGCGTCCTTTTTCTTACCGTTTCAATATACGGCCTTTCTTCCAGCAATGGTCTATACAGGTAGCTATACTTTAGCTGATATAAGCTTACCTATTCCTCAAGTGTTATTGCTGCAGCTCATAGCCGTAATTATTGCCGGAGTTGTCTGCCGGGTGCTGTATGCGGTGTCGCTTAAGCATTTTACGGGGGTGGGCGCATGAAACGTATGTATCAAATATATAAAACCTGCATGAAGGCGAATATTTCTTCTGCTATCACTTATCGTGTTAACTTTATTCTTAATAGTCTTATCATGCTCATAGGGAATGTGCTGTTTCCTCTAGTAACGGTATTTATTTATAATTCGAATGCTTCATTTGCAGGATGGACCTTTAAAGAGGCGCTGTTAATTCAATCTGTTTTTATTCTGTCTACGGCTTGTGCCGGGATTTTTTTTAACGGAATTATGTGGAATACGATGTCTCATGTTGTAGAAGGGACTTTGGAAGTGGTATTAATTAAACCGACCTCGAGCCTTTTTCTGCTGTTGGCCAGATCTTTTGAGTTCGAAAGTATCGGGCTTTTAGGTGGAGGAGTAATCATGTTCGTATACGCACTTAGCGGAATCGATGGGATGACCATAGGCTCTTGGTTATTGTTCCTGTTGTTGTTTGGTGCAGGGCTGCTTGTTATGTTCGGTGTGGCGCTTATTGTGGCAGCGATTTCCTTCAAATGGGTGGCGAATTCCCGCTTGCCGGAGATGTTTGAGAGCATTAAGTCTTTTGGACGTTATCCAGGGACGATTTTTCCTAAGGCAGTCGTAGCTGTGAGTTCTTTTCTGTTTCCGGTCTCCATGATTGCCTACTTTCCAGCATCTACACTGATTGGCCGATGGGAACCCTATTTTTTTATAGCGATTATTCCTTGTGTATTATTTGCTGCCTTCGGAATTTGGCTCTATACATATATGCTTCGCAGTTACAAAAGCGCCGGAGGTTAAAAGATTAGTTCAGATCTAAGAAGGAGAATTTCACTTGGACATTATTACCGTCAAGAACTTAACCAAGCAATATGAAACCTATCACCGTGGACAAGATGCAAAAAGTGTATTTAAAAGTCTGTTTCACCGTGAAAAATCGATCATTACCTCTGTAGAAGATCTTTCGTTTAGTGTTGGAAAAGGAGAAATCATTGGCATTCTGGGTCCAAACGGTGCAGGGAAATCTACGACTATTAAAATGCTGACAGGCGTTCTCTATCCTACCTCGGGCGAAATAAATGTTCTAGGGTACAACCCTCATAAGCAGAAAAATCAATATGTAAAACAAATCGGGGTATTGTTCGGACAGAAATCGCAGTTAATATGGGACATTCCCCCTTTGGATAGCTTTTATATGAACAAGGAAATCTATGATATTCCTACGAACGACTTTCGTACAAGACTAGACCGATTTGTAAACATGTTTGAGATTGGCGATATTATTACTAAGCCCACGCGCACCCTTTCCCTGGGAGAACGAATGAAATGCGAGTTTATTATGGCGATGCTTCATTCACCACCTGTGGTTTTTTTAGATGAGCCAACGATCGGGCTGGATGTAATAGCTAAACAAAGAATCAGAGAATTCATTAAGCAAATGAATCAGGAAGGCACCACATTTATTCTGACAACACATGACTTGGAAGATGTAGAGCGTTTGGTTCAAAGAGTACTTATAATTCATCAAGGGAAAAAAGTATATGACGACAAGTTCTCTGAACTTCGACTGCATCTGGGTGCCCAAAAAGTAGTTAGGCTTTCAGCCGCCACAACTATTGGAAATATTGATCTGCCTGGCACTCAGATATCGGAAAGAATATCGGATTACGAAGTGGAGCTGCTGATCGATACCGAGCAATGTAAAATGGGCGAGTTTCTGCATATTCTTAGCGAAAAGGTAGAGATCCTTGATATATCCATTAAGGAGATTCCCATTGAAAAAATTATCAGCTCCATTTATGAGATGGATATGGGAGAACATATTCAAGCTTGAGAACGGATCATCTGCAGATTTAGATCGAGCATGGACCATAACTTTTCAGTGATCTCTTTTGCAGAGCAAGGATTACTATGGGTAAACCACCATTCAATCACTCCGACAGTCGCCGAACTTAAAAATTGCACAGATATATCTTTACTCAGCTCATCGAGATTAAAATTGTTTTCTAAAAATTGTACCTTAATCTGCTCATTTATCATTTCTTGTAATTGGTTTCTAAAGGAGAGCAGAGCTTTGTTTCTTAATAAAGTCTTATAAAAAAGAGCATTCTCCTCCAATTGTTCCAGCGTGCGGAGCAATGACGCCTTCGAGGGATTGGGTTCGGTTTCATCCTCCACTGCGGAGCAGCTTTCGATTAGTTGCTGGAGCTGAGCCTCCAGGCATTTATCCATCAGATCGTATTTGTCCGCATAATGGGAATAAATCGTTCCGCGGTTTACATCAGCACGCTCTGCGATTTCGTTGATCGTTATTTTTTCAAAATCTTTTTCAGCCATCAGTTGAATTAATGCATTCATGATGGCTGTTTGGTTTTTTTTAATTCTTCTATCCATGATAAGACTCCCTTTTTATTAAACAATGTATTGTATTTTGTTGAAAAATCAACAAAACCGGTCAAACTAACGATTGAACCCTACCGGAGATGTGATAATCTGATTTTATCGAACAGTTGATCAAAATTCAACAAATGTCTAAAAAGGGATAGAGGAGCTAAATATGAGAGTTTTAGTTTTTGGAGCGGGAGTATTGGGCAGCTATCTTGCGCATGTTCTAGTGCGTGGGGGAAATGATGTCACCATGCTTGCCAGAGGGAAGCGAGCAGAGCAATTGACGAAAGACGGACTTGTGCTTCGCCATTATTTTCAAATTAAAAACACTGTGGATACAGTAAAGGTCATCTCTACGCTTCGATTCGATGATCTCTATGATCTTATTTTTGTTGTTATGAAATATAATGATTTTCCATCTGTGTTACCTATTCTAGCTGAGAATCAGAGTCTGAATATAATTCTTGTGGGGAACAATGGCGATGCTCTTGGCATGCAAAAGGATCTCCAGGAAATGAGCAATGTGAGGAAAAATATACTCTTCGGATTTCAACTTAGTGCAGGAATTCGGGAAACGAGCGGTCGCGTTATTAAAATACACGCAGGAGGGCAAATGGTACTTGGCAGTTTAGACGGTGAGATTCCAATAAAACACTTACTGGAAAAAGCGTTTGAGAACGCTAAGTATAAGCTAACTTATCATGAGGATATGGATGCTTGGCTCAAAAGTCATATCGTGCCAATAGTGGCTTTGAACTCCCTTAGTTATCTGCATGACGGGGATTTGAAAAAGGTATCTAAAGATAAGAAGCTATTAAAACAAGCCATTTCAGTAATGGACGAGGGGTTTCAAATCATGGAGCAATTAAGCTATACTGTTACTCCAGCAGGTCAAGTTAACTTTGTTCGAAAGCACAAGCAGGCTGTATATTATGGTCTGGCAATAATTCATAAATTACCGTTTATGAAATTAGTGGACGGTTCTTTCAGCGAAATAGCGGCTTTGTTTAATTCATTTGATATTTTGAAGCAACAAGCAAACATTGCAACGCCCAATTGGGATCAACTTAAAAAACAAGCGTTTTCGAAGTTTAATGCAAATGTATAACAATCTTGTTCAGGAGGTATACAATCGATGGCTATATATTTTATAAGGCATGGAATAGATGATGAAGGCTTTCGTGGGGGTTGGAGTCAACGTGGACTTGTAGTAGAGGGATATAGACAAGCCGAACGTCTTGGATATTATCTTAAGGAAAATCAATCTAGCTTTAACATAACCCGTATTCTTTGTAGTGATTTGCAACGTGCGTTAGATACAGCAAATGAGATCGCCAGAGAGCTTGATTTGCCTGTTGAAAGCAGCCAGTATTGGAGAGAAACGAACAATGGTGTAATCGCTGGAATGCCTCATGAAATCGTAAATGAACGATACCCGGGTCTTTATTTCTCGGCTTTAAGAATGGATGAGAGATTTCCAGGAGGAGAAAGTCCTCAGGAATTTTTTACGCGAATAAGTTCAAGTTTCTCAAAACTATGTAATGAACTGGAGAGTACTGATCCAAATGAAAATGTAATTGTGGTCACTCATGGTGGCGTAATTAATGTTATATACCATATTTTAAAAGGGCTAACGTGGACGAATAAGAATGCTCATTTCCCGACTTCATATACTAGTATTCATAAAATAGAGTATCAAGTAGATAAGTGGGCAGTTACAGCAGAAAATCTTACGGAACATATATCAAGTGATCAGGCTGCTGGTATGGCCAATTGATTGGGAGGTACAAATATGGGTTTATTGAATGCGCTGATTGAGCAAGCCAAGAATCCTAGAGGGTTCGTAGGAAATATCATGATCAAAATCATGAATCAGGCACATACCAACATCACAACATGGGGACTTAGAAAAATAGAAATTAAGAGCGGCGATCCTATCCTGGACATAGGCTGTGGTGGCGGTCAAACTATACATACGTTAGCAAAACAAAATAAACAACATGAAATTTACGGCATAGATTACTCAGAACAAGCTGTAGAGACATCTATTCAAAAAAACAATAAGGCTGTAATCGCTGGTAAGGTGAAAATTAGTCAGGGAGATGTGTCAGCGTTACCGTTCAACGATGGATTTTTTTGGACGATCACAGCGATTCAGACACATTATTTCTGGCCGGACCTCGAACACGATATAAGTGAAGCATTTAGGGTGCTGATGGCAGGCGGTACATTTGTTATTATTTCTGAGATCTATAAAATCAATTATCATATGAAGCAATTCACTAAGAACGAAGAGATGGAGCAGTTATTTCGGAAATCGGGCTTTCAGACGGTAAATATTCACGAGAATAACAAATGGAGATGTTATGTTGGAAAGAAATAAAGCGGCCGCACCGCCCCAAAAAGGACGACACAGCCGCTTCGTTTCACCAGCTATTTAAGCCGGGAAGGTATTAAACAAACAACGAACGGGAAATGATGACCAGCAAGATGAAAAGTACCAAAATCGCTCCGGTCGAAGTGAAGGCTCCTCCATGAAATTCACCCATGATTTATTCCTCCTCAACTTATGTCTTCTTCTCAATTGCTGTGACTGATGTCGCAGCTTTCTGAGATAATGACATCATATGCCGAAGAGGGCCTGTTGTACTGGTCTATGGCCTATTGCTCGTCAATATGGGCTTTTAGGATACGTAATCCTTTAGGAAGATGATTTTTAAGCTGCCCTAAACTCGCTTTGCCCCAACTAATCGGCAAACCATCTAAAGTTACAAGTGTCCATCCATGTAATTCGCTGGGGACAGGCAGGCTTTCACCACGTAGCCAAGCATGTATTTCCGGGCCATCACTGCTGAGAGCAAAGCTTCGTGAAGCTTGTATGGGCTGTAGTGCCATAGCTAATGCATGAGCAGGTTCAATCCGATTTTTCTTCAAATGGGCGATATGTAGTCCAGCTCGTGGAATACGCAGTCCGTCCAGCAGCCCGGTATGGAGATTGCCATTAAAGGATTCTGGCAGCAAATAAAGGGATTCGCCGAAGAGCAGTGGCACACCTTGGCATGAAAGACCAGGCAGTTCTACCGCAGCCCAGTCTTGAAAAAGCTGGTAGGCATCGCGTACAGAAGAATTAGTTTTTGGGTTGTTTTTACTTCGGCGTTTTTTGGCGTTGCGGTTGGCATCATCATTCACGGATGCAGTGTCAATTTGCTTACGCAGGAGTGCTACAAAGTGACCTTCGCCCTTTTCTAAATGCGGCCAAAGGCGTTTGCAGGTGAGTAGTTCCATATCGGGGTAACTAGCCGTCAATCGAGCAATGGTTTCTTCATTCTCTTGACGGTTAAAGGTGCAGGTAGAGTAGGCTAAAGTACCCCCTGGTTTAAGCATAATGTAGGCGTCTTGCAGGATATCCCATTGTCTCGCTGCGCACATAACTACATGAGCAGGAGACCACTCTTGAATGGCTTTTGGATCTTTTCGGAACATGCCTTCTCCAGAACAAGGAGCATCCAGCATAATTCGGTCAAAAGCTTGCGGGAAACGCGCAGATAGCTGTTCTGGTGTTGCACAGGTTACGAGGGTATTCTTAATGCCCAGACGTTCAACGTTCTCTGCTAGAATTTTTGCACGTTCCGGATGAATCTCATTAGAGATTAAGAGGCCTTGTCCCTGCATTAAACCAGCGATATGCGTAGTTTTACCTCCAGGGGCTGCTGCAAGATCGAGGACGGTTTCACCGGGTTCAGGTGCCAGCAGTTCAGCTGCGGACATTGCGGAAGGCTCCTGAATATAATATAGTCCAGCGGCATGGTAAGGATGTCTGCCTGGTCGAGTGGGCTCATCATAATAAAACCCGCCCTGGCACCATGGGATAGGTTTCAAATTAAATTGTGAGACTGTACGGTCCACCGCAACTTGGCCTATGGCTGAGGTGCTTTTTAGCGGATTAAAGCGCAGTCCTTGAGTTCGTGGTGCTGAATAACTTTCTAGAAAAGCATCTGCCTCTTGCCCCAGCATTTCTTTAATAGATGCGGTGTAAGAGGCAGGCAGCTGTTCTTCCTTCATAGCTCATTCTCCTTTTTCTTAGTTGCTGTTTCATGTTTATACCGATAAAATCAAGGTATGGGGAACGTAATCGTACCTGAAATTCTACATATATTCAACTATATCATAATTGCCAAGTCTTACAGTACACAGGGCAATTGTAAAGGGGATGTACCATATGAATTTGCTGCAAGCGCTCTTCTTCCCGCCGGAGCAACCCGGTGGTGTATCATCTATGATCCCTTATCTTCAGGAAAGATTCCGTTCAAGCCGTTGGGAGATGGATTTGTTTTGGCTGCCTAAGCGGATTCGCAATAAGGGGCATGAGGAAGTAATATTCGAGACGTTTGATTGGACGCAGTATGGAGAAAGTCCGATCGTTCAGAAATATATTCAGACCTATCGTGATTATTTATGGTGGACTAAACTGCGGATGAGTAAGCCCTATGATCTTATTCATTCTCATCATCCGATTGCGGGCTTAGCAATGAAAAAAGTGTTCCCTGATACTCCGTTAATTCATACCCTGCATTCCAGTTACGAGCGGGAATTGATTCTAAATGGAGCGATTTCCGAGGATGGCTTGGAGCATCGTTTTCTAGTCTCACTTTATCGTGAGCTTGAGCATGTTAGTGATCGATTAATGACGGTGTCGCGATCTTTTGCAGATTATGTGGCCCCTTATATTATTGATCCTTCTAATATAGGTGTTATTCCGAATGGTTTTGATGAAAAAAGATTTAAGCCTGTTCCGCATGATAATGCTATTCCGCAGCTAGTGACCGTGACACGTCTGGTTCCGGCTAAAGGAATAGATATATTACTCAAAGCTTGCGCGGAGCTTAAAAATCGCGGTCATGAGTATGTACTGCATATTATTGGCGATGGTCCTTCACGTGCGGATCTGGAAAAGATGGCCCAACATTTAGGGATCTATAATGAAACAATTTTTTACGGATATACGCTGCACCCTGAAGAATTCATGCCTTTCTTTGATATTTTCGTATTGCCCTCTCGGGCGGAGGCGTTCGGTTCAGTGTTTGCGGAAGCGGCACTTAGCTGCCTGGCTTTAGTGGGGACAAATGTGGGCGGAATACCGGAGCAGATTGAAGATGGTGTGAATGGTCTATTGGTCAGTCCGGACGATGAGATTGCTCTTGCTGATGCATTAGAGAAGGTGATATCTGATCCGGCTTATCGTTATGAGCTTTCACGTTCCGCTTGGGATAAAGCAAAAAGCCTATATTCGTTGACACGAGTTGCTAATGAACTTAAAAAAACCTATTTACAGTATCCCTCAGGAACGAAAGGGTGAGCAGCTATGATTCCATTTCGCTTTCTGCATACTGCTGATTTACATCTGGATAGCCGTTTTGCCGGGCTGGCGCATATTTCGCCAGCCATTCGTGCTTATTTACGTGAGTCTACCTTTGCCGCCCTCGGGCGGCTTGTCCGCGTTGCGATCCAAGAAAATGTTGATTTTATTGTCATTAGTGGAGATGTGTACGATGTTTCAGATGCTTCATTACAGGGACAGCTGCGATTTCAGGAAGCGCTCAAAGAACTCGGTGAGCACGGGATTAACGTGTTCCTGATTCATGGCAACCACGATCCGCTTGACGGACTGCGTCTGACAACGGAAATGCCAAAGCATGTTACCGTATTTGGCGGAGAGAAGCCAGAACACGCTACAGCTTACCGCCGTATAGATGGCCAAGAAGTTGCCATCGTTAGTGGAATCTCTTATCCAACGGCGAAAGTGACGAACAACACAGCTGAAACCTTTTCTCGTATACCTGGCAGCCGCCTGTTTCATATTGCGATGCTGCATGGCAATGTAGACGGTGATTTGCTGCATGAGACCTATTCTCCTTGCAGTCGCAGGGACCTTATCGAACGGGGTTTTGATTATTGGGCGCTTGGACATATTCATAAACGGAGTGTACTGCATGAGAAGCCTGTGATTGTGTATCCAGGCAATATACAAGGGCGCAGCATTAAGGAAACCGGTGCTAAAGGCTGTTATATTGTGGATGTAGATGAGGCTGGAAGATCCGCTCTGCAATTTCATGAACTGGATTTCGTTCGCTGGCAGGTTAGAGACCTATCTATAGAAGGATTAAGCAATGAAGCAGAATGGATACAGAAAGTGGAGCAGGTTATTGAAGACATCCGCGCGGAGTTCCCGGAGCTCATGTCGGTGGTCAGATTCCGTCTGATTGGACGAGGGGACGTACATAAAGTATTGGCTGAAAAAGGGGCGGCAGAGGATCTGCTGTCAGAACTCCAGCGCCGTGAGGCGATTAGGGCTGAGCGTAAAGATTACAAAGGGCTTGCCTGGACCGAAGGGTTCGCCATCGAGTCCGGCTTAGCTATTGATCGCCAACGCTTATTGGAAGAAGATAGTTTTCTTGGAGAAATGCTGCGCATTGCAGAGCATACGGAACATTCTCCGGAAGCGCTCGAAGAACTATTAAATAGTGCGCTTAAACCGCTATTGGAGAATCAGGAGCTGCGTAAGCTGTTGTCTATGACTAGTCAAGAAGAGAAGTTGAGCTGGCTACGTGGTGCAGCAGAGCAGGGAATCACGATGCTTGGTGGGATGGATGATACTGTTGAAGCGGCGGAAAGTCTTTCGTATCTACAAGCCGGAGGGCAAAACGATGAAAATTGAGCATTTGCATATCAATGGCTTCGGGCGTCTTCACAATCGAGAGATTCATTTAACGCAGGGAGTGACCGTACTTTATGGGCGTAATGAAGCAGGAAAAAGTACGACACTGCAATTCATACGCTCTATGCTGTTTGGAATTCCAAGCCGTGGAAATCCCTTGGAAAGGTATGAACCTATGCAAGGTGGATTGCATGGGGGGACCCTGAAGATACGTGACTGTGATGATGGTTTGTGGACCATTCGCCGTTTTGCTTCAGGTGCTGAGGGATCAGGAAGAAATGAAAAGCTGAACATTACAGTAAATCATCCAAATGAAACGACTCAAGAGCTAGGACAAGCTGAAATGGAAAGACATTTACTTGGGGGGATCTCTAGGAGTATGTTCCAGCAATTGTTCGCAGTTTCACTGGACGAGCTGCAGGAGCTTGCTGCCCTTCAATCTGAGGAGATGAGCAGCTTTCTTTTTCATGCAGGTATGGGCGGTGGAGGTGCAATCATGCGTGCGGAACGCCGTTTGGTGCAGGAAGCTGAGAAGCTGTACAAACCTCGTGGCAAGCTGCAAGAAGCAGCAAAAGTTGTGCAAGCCATTGAAAAGCTTGAGCGCCAAATGGTTGAGAGCCGTTCTTATCTCCCGCGATATAACGATAATATAGTGGCATTGAGGGCAACGGAGTCGGAGCTAGATGAATTGGAGCAACAGCGTAAGCTCACTGGAGAGCAGCTAGTGATGTTTCGAAAAGCACAGGAAGTCCGTGAGCTGTGGTTAAAGTGGAGCGAGGCTCAGCTAGAGCTGCAAGGATTGCCATTGATTTTAGCCTTTCCTGAAGAAGGGGCAACTCGCTTTCAGGCATTTGAAGGAGAAATTCGTAATGCACAGGGATCAGTAGTACGTTATGAACGTCTTCTAAGCGAGCTTACTATTGAACTGGCAAAGAACCCTCCAGATGAAGTATTAGCAGCGCAGGGGCCTGCTTTGGAGCGGCTGGACCGGCATCGGAGCAGTTATGAGAACCGTAGAACGGAAAGACAGCGGCTTGAGGGAGAATTAACGGCGCTGAATGAGCATTTGCGGCGAATTCTGCGCGGCATTGATGTGAGCTGGGGCCCTGCAGAGCTGACTTCATTCTCCGGTGCAGCGGCAGATCGTGAAGCTGCACGGAAGTTTGCGGCGGCGTTCGCTAGTTATGACCGCCGCATGGAGGCGGAAGGTGCAACGCGGCAGTCGTTGCGATCCCGTTTGGCCGCTGCCTCAGCGTCGCTCCAAGCGGCAGAACGGGCGCTGGCGCGTGAGCATGCTACCGGCGCGGAATCTTTTGCGCAGCTGGCTCCGCGCAGCGCCCGTGAAGTGCTGCAGCTGTGGGACGAGCTGCAGCAGGCGGCCGAACGCTGGCGCGAAGCGCAGCTCAGCGAAGAGCCAGCGCGCGGCGCCGGAAGTAACGGCCTTGGCGCGAAGCGCATGGCCGCGCTCTACCGGCGCCTGCTGTGGGCTGGGGCAGCACTAACCGTGCTGCTGCCCGCAGCGCTGTGGCTGACCGGTGCTCCGCCGGCCAGCGCCGTGCTTGCGATCGGCCTGCTGGGCGCGGCCGATCTGGCCCTTTGGGCCGGCTTGCGCGGAGCGCGCCGGCAGGAATCGTCCCCGCCAGAGCATGGCGGGGACGTCAGCGCAGCCGCAGCCGAGATGCTGCGGCTGCGGGGCAGCTGCTCTCCGGGGCGGAGCCGGAGAGCGTTGTGCCGGGGCGGCGGACGGCCGCCCCGGGGTCCAGCCCTGACGCAGGCGGGCTGGAGGCCTCCATGAGGGAGCTTCGCAGGCTCATGGAGGCTTGGTCAGCTTGGCGGCAGCGCATCGAACGCTATGCCGCCGAGCGTGATGCCTGCCGCACGGAGCTGGAGACGCTGGCAGGCCAAGAGAAGCTGCTCGCTGAAGAAATGCACCGGGCGGAGGCGGCATTCACGGAAACGGCTGAGCAATATGAAGAATGGCTTTGCCAACGCAGGTTGCCTGAAGGATTATCTCCTGAAGGGCTGCCGGATATTTTTGCTATGGTTGAACAAGGGAATGAGCTGCTGCGCCAAGAGAATAAACTCTCCTTACGATTGAAGGAGCTGGAAGCAGAATGTAACGTGTTTGAGGAGGAGCTGCTCGCTCTTATTTATGAGTCGGGTGCTGATCTTGGCGACGAGTCTGGTGTAGCGGCAGCTGGTTTTGAAATAGATCCGCAAGAGGGGAAACGAGTATCTGCATTAACCTTACTAAGCTGGCTGGAACTGCGAAAAAGAGCATGGGATGATCTGAAAAAGGACTTGATTCGCCGGGAAACTATGCAGTCAAGATTGCAGGATGTGGATGAAGAACTCAAGGAGAGCCACAGGATATTAGGTGAGCTGAGAGAACATCGTGAGCTTCTGATACAGGAAGGCGGGGCGACTGGTGGAGAGGATTTCTTACGCAGGTCAGCAGCTGTGCAGCGGCGCAGTGATCTGAATAAATCGATTCGCCAGTGGGAGCTTGCTATGTTCGGTGGTTGGGAGGAGGAGCGGGTTGCTGCTCTGCTGGAATTATTAAATCATCATGATGCGGAAGCATTGCAGCTGGAGCGGTCATCGGCTGAAGAATTGATGGAACGGCAGGAAGAGGGTTGGAACACCCTGCTGGAGCAACGAGGCAAGCTGCTTCAGGAAAGGGAGTATTTGAAGGAGCGCTGCGTGGAGGATTCCGTTATTCAGCAACTGGAAGAGCAGAGAGCAGCCTTGCGGATCGTGGCTGATAAATATGCAGTGGCAGCGATAACTGCCGAACTAATCGGGCGAACTCGCCGTGTGTATGAGCAGGAGAAGCAGCCACAGGTATTACTGCTTGCCTCAGATTATTTCTCCAAGCTGACGGAAGGGGAATACAAAAGGGTTGTTATGACACTAGGGCATAAAGAGCTGAAAGCTGAACACAAGGACGGGGGACTGCTGGACAGTGGACTGCTCAGCCGAGGGACGGCAGAACAGCTGTATCTTGCCATCCGGCTGGCATTGGCAGAGACCATGTCACGGCAAGTATCGCTGCCGCTGTTATTCGATGATCTCTTCGTTAACTTTGATGAGTCTCGTCTTCATGCTGCGCTTGGACTTCTTGGAGAACTGTCGATCTCCCGCCAGATTGTGATGATGACCTGTCACAAGCATGTGGCGGAAGCGGCAGCATGTATGATTCCTACAGCAGCGGTTATTTCCGTGTAGTTCGGGTGATTGGTTTTACAGATACGAGACTGTTCCCCTTCTCCTTTGAGTTCGATGAAGTATTAATACCTGGTGGAGAGGACCATGGTGTTCGTAGCAGTTTGACAGCCCAGACCAGTGATAAACCTCCGAAGATTGGGTAGAACACGGAGAGCAGTGAACTAAAGCCGAACTGGCTCAGTAAATAGCAGACCAACATCAGAAGAGGTGTGATTAGTGCAGTTGATAGGGGAAGCCGTTGCTTAAGCTGTACAGCTACTCCATAAATATCGGCGACAAAAGTGCTGAAGATCTCCAAAAAGATCAGCAGCAGATATATAGTTTGCACTACAGTACCCAACCGGACGGCGATGCTGCCCATCGGAATTTCAAACTTGAGAATCCCTGGCATCTGTGAGCTCATTGCGAAATGTGCGGCAATCAACATAAAACCAATCCCGGTACCCCCAATAATACCGCCCCATACAAGGGATTTTTCTTCCTCTGTGTGACGAGCCATAGGGACTAAAACAGCTTGTGCCATCCCTAAATTAAAGGCGGTGTAGAGCAGCGGTGACATCCATGCCCCAAAGAGAGAGCGATCGTTATCAAGGAACAGGAACCGTCCAGCTCCCGGAATTTGAAAAGTATTAAAAATAATGATAAGTGACAGAGTAAGCATTAAAGGAACAACAATACTGTTCATTTGCAGAATACCGGAAATCCCTCGTTTTAGCAGAAAGTATGAACCAAGCAATGTGATAAGTAGTCCAGTCTGATAATGAAGTCCGAGATGCTCCTGAAAAATAGCGCCGGCCCCTGCAAGCATAATACTGTTTACTCCGATCAGGACGACCATCGTGAACAAACTGATGGTGCTTCCGACCTGTTCCCCGAAGAGGTGGCGGTTAAAGTCTTCATAGGATTCCGCTTCTATTCGCCGAGCAATGACCATCATTTTTGTACCCAGCCATATGAACAATATAGTTGAGAGCAGGATGGTCAGGACTGCCCAGTGCCCGTAACGTGTGAAAAATTTTAATATTTCCTGTCCGGTGGCGAATCCGGCTCCTACAATGGTGCCAATATAAGTGAAAGCGATCTGTAATGTTCGGACATGTGATTTCATGGCTCCCCTCCTAATAGTTTTACGAAGCTAAAGAAAAATCATAACGAGTGCTATGCAGGATAACCTTGTGTACTCTGTATAGTACAGGTTATGATGGGGATCAGTAGGACATGACTTCCGTCGTAATTGCTTTATGATCAGTGATTAATTTGTACGGAATGTCTGCGATTATAAAGGGTATTGGAGGTTCAAAGTCATGGAAGTGTTGAAACAGCGGATTTTGGAAGAAGGTGTCGTCGTTTCGGATGAGGTGCTGAAGCTGGATGCACTGCTAAATCATCAGGTTGATCCACAGCTTACGATGGAAATGGGACGGGAGTTTGCCGGGAGGTTTGCGGACTCAGGAATTACACGTATTGTGACCGTTGAATCCTCGGGCATTGCCGTGGCATTTGCCACCGCGTATGAATTAAAGGTGCCGCTAGTTTTTGCACGCCGCAAAAAAACACTGTTAGCTGATCCGGATGCGCTTTGCGAAAGAGTTCCGTCTTTTACAAAAGGTATCGTTACCGATATTATGTTGTCTCGCCAGTTCATCTCTCCAGAGGATAAAATCCTCTTTATTGATGATATTATTGCCAATGGTGATGCAGCGCGTGGATTGATTAAGATCATTCAACGTTCTGGCGCTGAGCTAGTTGGTCTTGGTGTTGTAGTAGAAAAAAGCTTTCAGGCAGGGGCTCGGACGATCAGAGAGCAAGGCATTCGTCTGGAGTCACTCGTAAGAATTACCTCTCTAAATGGAGGCACCATCGAATTTGGGGAATAACCTAATTGGCAATAAGAACAGGCCTATTTTTTAAACAACTGCTTTTCACCCTATGGATTTTCCTTTATAATAAAAATTAGACATAGGGAGGAGGCGTCACAATGGGGAAAGAACCGGTGACTGAACAATTTTTTATTGATAAATTAACCGAGGCCAAGGATCATTTCGAGCGTGCGCTGGACTGCAAACACACGGAATTCGACGATCTGTATCCCTATATGATTGAACATCCTCAGTTTTTTTGGTACAAACGCTATGTAGCCTGGTCAGAGCTTCTGACAATCAAAGGTTTGTGTGAAGAGTTATCCTTTCCTTGGAGGGAAAAATTCACTACTAACCAAGTGGAGTATCTGGAGCAACGTGTGATGTCCGCTAAAGTTCTTGACTTCTGGTTTGAGAAGAATGAAGCGCTGATATAAGAATGCTTTAGTAGACATGCAAGTCGTTAATTGCCTACATGAGACCCAGATGATTTATCATTTGGGTCTTTTTTCTGAGACTAAATAGGACAAGCTATGACAGGAGGGATTAATGATGATTAGCGATGAGCAATTGGATGCTTACCGGATTTCCGGTGAGAAAATTCGTGTAGTGCGCGATGGCTTGGAAAGTAACGACGTAAAAGGGATAGTTCTTGCATGGGATGATTCTCAGGTGATGATACGTCGTCAGAATAGACGAGTAGTGAAGCTGGATCGCAATTATTTATTCCAGCCATTTAGTGAACCAAGACAAGATCCGGATAATATATAATTTTTACAGTAATAATATCCGCAGTAATAATCTTCATAATACAAAACAGCTCCTCGCCCTACTGGGCGGGAGCTATTTCTGTAATGTCATTTGGGACTATATAGTTAGAGCAAGTTCAGACGCATTCTCTTCTCTGGAGAGTATGGAGAGTTCTGTGGACAGTCCAAGATACGCGCGCATGCGCAGCATCATTTCTCTACGGAAGCCTGGCCATAATATATTCATCTCTCCTTGAAATCCTCTGCAGGAATATAATGCTTCGACTCCTCGCTGATCTTGGCGAACGGTAGTAATCTTCAAATCATGGGAGCTCAGCTCGCGCGTAACCTCTTGAAGCATTAGTGACGTCTTCTTAGTGGCACCAGATACGAGCTCCATATATAGCTGAGGGGTCTTAAACAGGCCGCTTCTACTGATTACACGGCAGTCGCGTTCGAAAACTTTATGAATAAACGTTAGCAGCAAATAGCTTCTGACCAGGGACAGTTCTTCTTTAGTTACTTCTTCATCAATAATGGATGTGTTTAGCTTCGTAGTCGCCATTATAAATCACCTCATTTATATTATGCGAACTTTTGTTCTCATTATACCTTATATTCGGCAACAAAAGCAATAATTATCCATAAATTAATGAATGATAAGAAAATGACGGAAATATATTGACGTTGGATTCTCAGCGTGGTATGATCTATCTTGTGACCGCAATAAGCGAGTCATTATAATACGCGGTCATGGCGGAATTGGCAGACGCGCTGGCTTCAGGTGCCAGTGGTAGCAATATCGTGGAGGTTCGAGTCCTCTTGACCGCATAGCTAAGAAGGATTATAGAACTGCTCTAGCAGCAGTTCTATAATCCTTTTTTTATGCTTTTCAGCAGACGGTAGTGCTTAAGCGAAAGAAATCTTTAAGAAACATCTCCTGAGGCTTACGGACCCAGATGAAGCTATTTGCTCATTTATCGCTTTTTGAGCATAGTATCGGACCCCAGTGCAGCTATCGCATAGGAAAAGGATCGAACTTGGCGTTTTTTATACCAATAGCGACTGTGGGGTCCGATAGGAATCTAAATGTGCTCTAAAGCTGCGAATAAGGTCAGCTGAGTCCGATAGCACTTTCGTACGCGCAGATTGGAGAAATACTAATTTGTGTTTTGCTTCTAAGCTAATCGCCCCGCGGAATCATCATCACCTAAGGCTTACGGACCCAGCTGACGTTATTTGCTCATTTATCACCTATTGAGCAAAGTATCGGACCCCAGTGCAGCTATTGCATGGAAAAAGGATCGAATTTGGCATTTTTTATGCCAATAGCGACTGTGGGGTCCGATAGGAATCCAAATGTGCTCTAAAGCTGCGAATAAGGTCAGCGGGGTCCGATAGCACTTTCGTACGCGCAGATTGGGAAATACTAATCTGTGTTTTGGTCCTTCGCTATCTGCAATAGAGGCACTACGTTCTGCTTTAAGCTACTCGCCCCGCTGAGTCCGATAGCGCCTTCGTACGCGCAGATTGGCGAAATACTAATCTGTGTTTTGGTCCTTCGCTATCTGCAATAGTGACACTGAATTTTGCTTCTACGCTACTTAACCCGCTGAGTCCCATAGCAACTTCGCGCGCGCAACTATGCTTGAATCCAATGAAGTTTGTTGTCTAGATCAAAGTCTAAGACCCGAAATAAAACAGGTGCATCCAGCAACCATTGCATTGCAATTGGGACACACCTGTTTTTTTATAGGATAATGAATTACACGGTTGCTCTACGCAGCATCAAAAACGATAAAAGAGCGTACACGACTGTCAGAGGCATGGACCACAAGGCAAGTTCAAATGCGGTATATCCAGCAAACCAGTTAAAGAGGTCTACCCACCACTGATTATAGGTCATTAACAATACGCCGAGACTGCACAGGATAAACGTAACCCCTGAGAAAATGAACAAACCGCTTCGGCCAAATCTCCGGAAGATGCTGGATATCATTAGCCCCAGAAAAAACATATGCAGAAAGAGCGCAAAATACATCCATAGCTGTTCGAGGGCATTACCATCATTTAAATAGGGCAAATGAAAATAATGTAGTTCCAAACCCCAGCCACCTGTCAGTTTGCTTTCAATGATGGAGAGCAGGTAGAGGAGAATTGAGTAGACGGCGCTAGTTATAATAGCCATTAAGGAAGTGCCTATGAAATAATCCGTTCTTCGTTGGCTTAAGCCCAGAGCAAAGGGGAAGGTCTGCACCAAAATGAGTATACCGGTGATTAACATATAAATGAAGATAGAAACCAGACCGCCGGTATAAATCGGTTCTTGGAGGAAAGAAGCGACGATGACATTTACCAAGAAGCTGGATAACAAGATTACCCAAGGCGTATACAACCATAACCACTTATCTCTGAAATGCATTTTTAACATACCTGCCGTAGGATTCATTACACGGTCACTTCCTTTCCTAGAGATTTTTTATTTGTGAGATGAACAATTAATTGCTGTAAAGATACAGGTGAGATTTCTAAGCCTAACTTTTCAGCATGTGCTTGATCCTTCACGTTGAAGCCGATAATGGTGGCTGTAAGCAATCCGCCAAAAGACTCGCGGGAAATGACTTGTTTGCCAGCGATAAAATCTTCGATCTTTGCTGTCGCGCCGATTACCGTAACAGCTTGCCCGCGAAGGGCTTCAGCATCTTCGTTAATAATTAGCTTGCCGTTGTCGATGACGATAACATGCTCTAAAAGCTGACTTACTTCATCGATCAAATGGGTGGACAAAACAACCGTACGTGGATTTTCAGCATAATCTTCAATTAGGCGATCGTAAAATAGGCTTCTAGCTACTGCATCAAGACCTAAATAGGGTTCGTCAAAAATGGTAAGTGGAGCACGGCTGGCTAGACCTACTACAATTCCTACAGCCGAGAGCATACCTCGGGACAGCTTTTTTATTCTTCTTTTTAATGGCAGATTGAAATCCTTGATTAAAGAGTGAGCATATTCCCGATCAAAGTTTGGGAAAAATAATTCGGATACCTCCAGTACATCGATGATTCGGTACGTGTCCGGATACCTTTGGCTTTCCTTAATGAAGCAAATCTGCCTGAGAACCCGGTTATTCTCGTACGGATGTTCACCAAATACGTTCAGGACACCACTTGTAGGGAAAAGCTGAGCTGTGATCATATGCATTATTGTGGTTTTTCCTGCACCGTTTCTGCCGAGTAGCCCGTATATCTTATTTTTCTCCAAAGAAAAACTGAGTTCATGGATGGCAGTGACATTTCCGTATGACTTAGTCAATCCTTTGATTTCAACGACTTCATTCATGACTTGTTGTCTCCCCTCTGAATCATAATTGTTAATTGATCCAACGTAATTCCTAATTTTTCAGCTTCACGGATCATGGTTACTACATACTGTTCATAGAATTGTTCTTTTCTCTTCTCCATCAATACTGCACGCGCTCCAGAAGCTACAAACATACCGATTCCTCGTTTTTTGTACAATATCCCTTGATCCACAAGCAAATTCACACCTTTCGCAGCCGTAGCCGGATTGATCTGGTAGAAAACAGCAAACTGATTTGTCGAAGGAACTTGTGACTCCTCCAGCAGTGTTTCTTCGATGATGTCATTTTCTATTCGTTCGGCGATCTGCATAAATATCGGTCGTGTATCATCCATTAAGTTTCCCATGTATTCACCGCCAACTCCATTGGTTAGTTAGTTATGTAATTAACCATATATGCAACGAAGTTAATTGTCAATATTTTTTAATTGTTTTGGGCTGTATCCACATAAATAAAGGCTGCCCAGAATGCTCTGGATAGCCTTTTATTTGCATTACATAAATGCTATGATTTTGTCCTTGGTAAAAAAGAAGGGGGAGTTCAGCTATGAATGATTATGGTCCGGATCTGTTCAAAGATACTGCAAGCTATTACACCAGATATCGCCCGCTATATCCGTCCTCACTGATTCGATATCTAGTGAACAAATTCTCACTTAACGGAGAGGGCCGGTTGCTAGACTTAGGTTGTGGTACTGGGCAGTTAGCGCAAAGGTTTACGGATTGGTTCGAAAAAATTGTTGGCGTAGATACTGAACTAGAGATGCTAGAAGAAGCAAAGCTGTTATCAAAGTACAACAGGGTTGAGAATGTTAGCTGGCAACAGGGTAGAGCGGAAGAACTATCCAATGACTGGGGTTTCTTTCGTCTCATCATGATGGCTAAGGCGTTTCACTGGATGGACCGAGAATCCATTCTTGAAATTCTCTATCACAGTTTAGATGATAACGGCGGTATTGCTGTAATTGATACTTTTAATGAACAACAAGAACCGTTACCTTGGCAACAAAAGGTAGATGAAGTAGTGAAACGCTGGTTGGGTGACGAAAGAATAGCCGGGAACAGTACATATAGACATCCACAAGAAAGACATGAGGATGTTGTAAAGCGATCCAGTTTTACAGATGTTGAAAGACAGGTGTTATCGAGTTATTCCATCACTTGGACTGTTGATTCTATTCTAGGAAATTTGTATTCTACGTCTTATGCCTCTAAGCGATTATTTAGAGATAACTTAGAACGTTTTGAAGATGATATGAAATCAGCTTTATTAGAAATAGAGCCAACAGGTATATTTACAGAGGAATTGTCGGTTTCAATCATTACTGCCTTTAAAAAAGAAGCGGATTTACGATAAGAACCGCGCATTGATCTCACCGCATCCTGCTGTGTTAGGACTTAGTTTAAGGCGAAATGTGTTCTTTTTTAGTATGGATTTTACTTGCTTAGGCGTAAGAGAAGGGTTCATCTGGAGTAGTTGCGCGATCACACCCGAGACGATAGGTGTTGAGACACTGGTACCGGACAGCACAAAGTAATCTTTAGCTATCCGCAAATAAGGAAGCTCGCGATCCAGCTTGGATCGTGGGGCACGAAGGGAGATGATCGTTTCGCCTGGAGCAACGAGATCCGGTTTCTTCCTTCCTCCCGGTGCGGGTCCACGACTGGAGAACCAAGTGATTCGGTCGTCCGCTTGCGTGAGCGTGCGACGGTCATCCACTGCACCGACAGTAATTGCTGAAGGACTAATCCCTGGAGATTCGATCGTACTGCGTCCCGGTCCGCTGTTTCCAGCTGCTATTACAACGTTCAGTCCGGCTTTAATTGCTTTTTCTACAGCTTGGCAGAGCGGATCATCTGAACAAGGAAGATTCACCTTACCCCCGAATGACATCGAAAGAATACGAAGATTAAGTCTTCTCCGATTCGCAATACACCATTCAATTCCTTTAATGATTGTGGAATCATATCCATCGCCATTTTTATCGAGTACTTTGACACCTACTATCCCTGCCTCTGGAGCAGGGCTTTTGTATTTTCCTTTACTCATCCAACCGTTGCCTGCTGCATCCCCTGCGATATGAGTTCCATGGCCGTTATCGTCATAGGGCTGTGTTCTATGATTGATAAAATCTTTAAAAGCAACTATGCGGTTAACAGGGCGAAACAGGTCAGGGTGCCGATACACCCCTGTATCAAGAATAGCAATATTAATCCCTTTTCCGGTAAGCCGCTTTTTCTTTTGGGCAGCTGTGGAACCAATGGATGGTGTCGCTATATTAAGGGATGTTTTTTTGACTTGATCCAAATAAATTTTTTCGATACCATCCCAGCGGCACATCCGGTTCAGGCAGTTCTTTGAAACTTTGGATGATATCGAATTGAGCAGGTGAAGATGATGTCTGATCGGAAGGTCGTGGGATTTTAAATGGTTTTGTAAAGACTGTAGCTGGGCTGTAGTTATTTTTTGTTTGAATTTAATGATAACTGGAATGGAATTTGCCTTATGTGCTGGAAGATAGGAACGTTGAACTCTTTTTCTCAAAGAATGGTGCATTTTCGAATGATATTGCTCTAGCCATTTTTGACCGTTCATTAGTAATGAATCACCTCTTGAAGGTATTATATGCACTGCAGAGCTAGTGGACACGAAACTATGAAACTAGGATTTAACACATTTTCAGATTTGTAGGTGAAAGAGAGGTCAAACATTACGATTCTTGCATTTACTAACGTATCCTAAAAAGAAAGTGGTGAATTAAATGACAATTATTAAAAAACCAGTTAACAAGAAAGCAGTTATGGCTAGCAAAGTTCTCGCGGCTAAAAAAGCGAAAGCAGCTCCTACGAGAAAGAAACGTAGAATTAGACAGACTCTGGATAGATTTATTGTTGTTGCTATTGGTACAAATGCAACGGGTACACCTAAAGATACTACGGGGTGGTCAGCTTCATTGAGAGCTGGAACTACAACGGTAACTGCTGATTTTGACGAATTTGGTGTAGTTAGATTCCCAACAATTAGTACCTTAACATCAGTACCTTATCTTCTCACTTTAAGAGATGAGAGTGGAGCTACTATAAGAAGTTTTAACGTTCCCGCAGACCGCGAATTTTTTGTGGCTAGATTCTAGTTTGGACAAGCCAGGTCAAGTAAACAGCATGTGTCGATTTTATATCGATGCGTGCTTTTTTTTATGTATTTTTCTAACTTTGATTCAAGTGAGTGATTTGTTACAGACAAACAGAATGGGGAGATGCCATACTTTCAGCATCGTATTTTTGGGAATATAGTACAAAAATGGATATAGGGCGGGTGAGAGGTTTCGTGAAAGAAAAAGGGAATATATCAGGTATTCAATATTTTTTATTAGGACTGCTTGTATTTTTAATGTTAGGAATGGATATGTTCATCATGGGATTAGATCAATGGTTATGGGGGGATTTGTTTAATATAGACGACTTTTTTGTCAGCCCTTGGTACGTACTAGTTGTTCATTGGAGCATAGTCACCATATTGTGGACAGTTGGAGCTATGATATTTCTACTTTGGTTCAGGAAGAGGAAGTTGATTGAAAAGGTTATATCTTTGCGTTGGCGCTCTAAGGTCATTCCTTTGTTAATTGTAGCTTTTATGTCAAGCTTTTTGTTCGCTGTGTTGGAATTTTGGATTAATGGGGAGAGCATTCCACAGATTTATAGAGAATATGAAAACTTCAAGTTAGAACATGGTTTTATGGGCATATGGGTTGCCTTGGTTCAAAACATATATTACATTGTGGAAGCTGTACTAGTTGTACTATTGGTTGCGCTAATGCAGTCTGCAGGAGAAGTATGGTTTAAGAATCCTTCTCTTCCTTATGGCGGAATAGGTTTAATGCTGACTTGGGGATTAGGTCATTTGACACATGGTCTGCAAAGCGGCTTGTATATTACTGCTTTTTCTTTGGTGTTTGGCTGGCTGTTTGTGAAAGCGGGTAAGCAGTGGTGGCCAAGTTTTCTGTTTATCTGGCTTGTATTTGTTTTATAATATTTAGTTTAACGGGGGGATACCATTGTACAATCCAGAGAAGAGAACAATTACTACTGAAAGATTGATTTTAAGACCTTTTGCATTGTCTGAAGCACAGCGTGTCAGTGAGCTCTGCAATAATTATAATGTTTACAAAAGTACATTAACTCTACCTTATCCATACCCCATTGAATGTGCGTTATCATGGATTGAAACACATGAAGATGAGTTCAATAATGATAATTCATATGAATTCGCTATTACTGATAAAAATACAAACGAGCTGTATGGTGCTATAGGACTGAGAAATAACCGGACACACAGAAACGGCGAGCTTGGATATTGGATAGGTGAGGAACACTGGGGTAATGGATATGCTACAGAAGCAACAAAAGCGGTCATTAATTTTGCTTTTACAGAAAAACATTATCACAAAGTGTATGCCAGATTCTTTGCTACAAATCCTGGTTCGGGACGGGTTATGCAAAAATCTGGCATGCTGAAAGAAGGCGTTTTGTTACAGCATATTTATAAAGAAAATGAGTTTGTAGACCTTATTCATTATGGGATTTTAAATACGAGAGCTACTGACTAACGCTTGGATTTCATACACCACTATTTGAAGTCACGCCCATTGGGCGTGGCTTTTTTTATTAGAAATGCTAGTCCGCTTCAACGGACAATAATGAAATTCCTTCTTATTTAAAATTAAAATAAAATTCTTGACACTTCTCATTGATAACGATTATCATAGGAAGCGATTAGTGAAAATGAAAATCATTATCACTACATGAAACGTATAAATATACATATTCGGAGGGATAGATTTTGAAAAAATTATTAGTACTCCTGGTTGTTGCAGCGGTTACTGCAATGACTGCTTGTTCGTCTACTAATACAACGGACAATCGAAAAAATGAAGCAGTAACGAATACAACTGCTAATGAATCGAAAGAAGCGAATGCAGCAAATACAACAGAAGTAGCGAATACAGCGGAAGCTGCCGGCAAGGTGTACAGTCTGGAGAATGATGGTGTGGATGAAACGTTGTTCAACGAAGCCTTAAGCCAATTCCCTTCTACAGTACCGGAGCGTATTGTAACAACTTCTGTACCGTTAACAGAAATGCTTTATTTGCTCGGCATAACACCGGTAGGTGTACCTACTTCAACGAATCCAATCCCTGCTGATTTCGAAACAATTGATCGTATTGGATCTCCTATGGCACCGGATCTGGAAGTAGTGACAAAACTTGAACCAGACTTGCTGCTGGGAGCGGAATCACTTCGCAGCACATTAGACAAATCGCTAGAAGGAATCGACCTACAAAAAGCATATTTGAGAACAGAATCATTCGAGGATTTAAAGCTTAGCCTCAAAGTTTTAGGCACTTATTTTAATAAAAAAGATGAAATGAATGCTGCTTTAACTAAGATTTTGGACAAAGAAAATGAGCTGAGTCAATTAGCCGAAGGCAAAGAGCTGCCAAGCGTGCTGCTCGTAATCGGAACCGCGGATTCTTTTATGGTCATGAGTGAGAAATCTTATTTAGGTAGCTTGGTGAAAAAGCTTGGTGCTGATAACATCGCAACTTCTGTATTGCAAGTTACTGACACTTACTCACCTATTAATATGGAGAACATTGTAGCCGCTGATCCAGACATCATTCTCGTACTCGCTTCAGGCGACCACGGAGCGACAGAGGATAAGTTCAAAAAAGAAATAGAGAAAAATGAAACTTGGACAAAGCTCTCAGCTTATGCAAATAACAAAATCAACATTCTAGATTACAGCGTATTCGGTGTTACTTCGATCCTTAACGCCGAGACAGCCTTAACCGAAATTGCAAAATACTTCTATGAATAATTAAAGGAGACAGCAAGTGATAAATACATCTCGTAGCAGAATTATTGTTATTGTAACGTTAGCACTTGCGCTCGTTGCCGCCATAATTGCGATTGGACTAGGCTCAGTATACATCCCCATACCAGACATCCTAAGCACAATCTTTGGGTCAGCGGCAAAAGCGGTGAATGCCACCATCATATGGGATATTCGTTTGCCGCGTGTATTACTGGCGATGATCATTGGGGCAAATATCGCGGTTTCAGGCGCTCTGCTGCAAGCTGTGATGGGCAACCCACTTGCTGATCCAGGATTGACCGGTGTAACGAGTGGGGCGGCTGCATGTGTGCTTGTCATTATGCTTGCAGCACCACAATATACGGAGTTTATTCCAATTGCGGCTTTTGTTGGTGGACTAATCGCTGCAGGGATTGTATATGCATTAGCGTGGAGAAGAACCGGCATTTCGCCGATCACTATTATTTTATCAGGAGTTGCTGTGAATGCTCTTTGCGGGGGATTAATAGGACTTCTGACCATCATGTACAGCGACAGACTTCCGGCAGCAGTCCAATGGTTGAACGGCAGTTTGGCTGCAAAAGGGAACAATGCCTTGATGATGGTTTTCCCGTATGCCATTGCAGGCTGGATCTTATCCTTTTTCGCGATCCGCAAGGCGAATATTATACGTTTAGGCGATCAGGTGGCTTCGAATTTAGGTGAAAATGTGGATCAAATTCGTATTCTACTTTCCTTGCTGGCAGTATTTCTAGCGGCTATCTCTGTAGCGGCTATAGGGATGATTGGCTTTGTTGGACTTGTTGTGCCACATATGGCTCGATTGTTGGTGGGTTCAGACTATAAATTTCTTTTGCCGATGAGTATGGGACTTGGAGCATTGGTATTGTTGATAGCAGATACAGGTGGACGTACCTTATTTGCACCTTTAGATATTCCTGCGGGTATCCTTATGGCGGTGATCGGTGGACCATATTTTCTATACCTGATGAGAAAGAAGGCGTTCTAACATGTTTACTGTCGACTCTATTTCGATTCGGTATGAGCAGAAAAACATTATTAACAACTTCTCTTTTTCCGTAAAAAAGGGTGAAATCGTCTCGATTATAGGACCAAACGGTTCAGGTAAATCTACATTACTTAAGGCGGTATCACGACTAATTCCATATCATACGGGTGCGGTCACACTCGAGGGTACGGATCTAAAGTCCATGACTGCCAAACAAGTGGCTCGAAAAATGTGCATGCTGAGCCAGAAGAACCAAGCGCCTAATGATATGACCGTGATCGATCTCGTCTCCTATGGAAGGTATCCTCATAAAAAATGGTTCGAAAAATTAAATCATGAGGATATGGAGATTGTCCACTGGGCACTGGAAAAGACACATTTAAAGGATTATAAGGATCGAGCAGTTTCCTCGTTATCCGGTGGTGAATCACAGCGTGCTTGGATTGCTATGGCCTTGGCGCAGCGCCCTTTGGTTATGTTGCTTGACGAACCGACCACTTACTTGGATATTTCGCATCAGCATGAAGTTCTTGAGCTAGTACGTGAGCTAAATCAAGACATGGGGATGACCGTCGTGATGGTGTTGCATGACCTCAATCAAGCCTCTACCTATAGTGACAGTATTGTTGTGGTGCAGGCGGGTGAAAAAGCGATGTATGGGGCACCAAATGAAGTTATGACAACCGATATGATCCGGAATATATACCGAATGGATGCCGAAGTTCAATATGTTCCTGCAGAGACGAAACCTCGTATTCATTTGTTAAGTACCGTTCGCTAGATTCGTGGCTAGATTACATAACCTATTAATGGAGGGATTTTATAATGAAGAAGCCTGTAGATGTAAAGAAAAATAAAGAAAACTATTTGCAATTTATTGCGAATCGTAAAAATCTGATTTTGAGCTTAATAGATGACGAAGGAAAACCTTTTATCAGCTATGCTCCTTTTGTTAAGCATGAAGGCAAACTTTATATTTACATTAGTAAGATCGCCGAACATTACAGATATATGGAAAATAACGAGTTTGTAGATGCGCTTCTAATTGCAGATGAGTCTGCGACGAATAATAAATTTGCAACGGAACGTGTGCGATGGAATTGCACAGCAAGCAATATCGGGAATGACGGGCATGAGGAGATCTTTGAATTGTTTAATGCTGATCATGGGGCGGCAATGGTGAATTTGCTGCGTGGATTGGATTTTTCACTGTTTGAATTGACACCTGTCCAAGGGCGTTATGTTGTTGGTTTTGGCTTGGCCTTTGACATCGACGTAGATGCGAACCTGTTCAATCATGTGGTGATCGACAAGAAAAAAGACGAAGAAGCCACTGTACAAGGGAGCAAATAATCTATGACTTTCACTTTAGTGTTGCCAATCTGGCAAGCGGTACAAACGCGATTTCATAAAATGGTGAAGGCATTGCCGGAAGAGGATCTTAACCTTAAGCTAGGGAACTCTATGATTGGGGGATTAATTCAGCATAATGCGGAAGTTGAGTTTATGTTCGCAGAGTGGTTTTTTGCAAGACCTAATCCTCTAGGCGACAAGGCAGCATATTCTACATTGAATGAACTCGTTGATCTGCTGACTGTTTCCAATGAGAATCTAACTGCTGCGATGCAGGAATTTCCGGAAGAAGCGTGGCATGTGAGTGTGGATTCGGCTTTTGGCACATCTACACCGCTTGAAGCGATAGGCAGGCTTATGTATCATACAGGCATTCATGCCGGACAGATTTCGCTTATACAGAAAAATGCAGTCCGAAGTGAAGTGAGTAAATTGGGAAATGATTGATGAGAAAACGGCAGAAATGTCGTTTTTTTCGTGCGTAAATAAGGAGTTTTTAAAAGGGAGCTTGGTTACTTGTTGACGTTCTTTTGATGTCCCTTTATGGCCTTTTGATGTCCTCTGCTGCCTCTGAATTTGGTATAATGTAGGGGATTATAAGGGGGCGCTGATTATGACAGAATACTTGCGAGGCCAAATTGCTAAAATGGCGAATGTGAATATGGAGACGTTAAGGTATTATGAAGAGCTCGGATTAATTAGCACTCCCTTACGTTCAGAAGCTGGTTATCGTCTTTATTCGGATGAGGTGCTTAGCCGACTTGTTTTTATACATAATGCTAAACTGTGTGGTTTCACTTTAAAGGAAATCAAGAAGGCGCTCACTAAATCTGAAAGCAGCGGCATTAGCATAGATGATTTTGTAACTGTTGTGGATAAGAAAATGGATCGAGTTCGTGGCGAAATTGCAAAACAGGAAATAAAACTAACAGCCCTCGCAGATTTGAGAAAAAATTTGTTAGCCACAGATAAACATCCAGGCGTACAGTCCACGCTCGAAATCCTAAAAATGGATTCTTAACTTGACCTTGTAGTCTCCTACAGACTTTACAATCTGAGTTGAAAAGAATTGTAGGAGGGATTAACGATATGGAAAAGTCAAGTACAGAGCAGCTTGCAGCGATCAAAGATTATTTGCGACAAAGCAACCGATTGGATAGCAAGTCTATCGGGCAAATACGGCAGGAGATGGCCGCGACGGCTGCGAACATGCCCATTCCTACGGATGTTATCGTCGAGCGGGTCATGATTGGACCCTTAAGTGGAGAGTGGATTATTCCTGTGAAATCTGCTCCACCCGCTGATGAAGTGATCCTTTATTTCCACGGTGGGGGTTTTATTTCTGGGACTTGTGAATTTTATCGAGATTTGGTTACACGAATTGCAAAAGCTAGTGGTAAGAAAATCCTAATCATTGAGTATCGCTTGGCACCAGAATTTACTTATCCGGCTGCTAACGAAGATTGTATAGACGCTTATCTGTGGCTGCTCGCGAATGGATATTCTGCCGGGAATGTCTTGCTTGGAGGGGATTCTGTTGGAGCCAGCCTTGCGCTGATGACGTTGATTACTTTACGGGATGCGGGTGTGGAACTGCCGGCGGGTGCTTTTTTAATCTCGCCGCATACAGATCTCGTCCATTTGGATGGTGAATCGTATCTGAGTCGGGCGGAGTTTGATCCAACAGGCAGCATAGACGGAAATAAACGAATAATTGATGTTTATTTAGGTGCTCGGACAGAACTAGCTCCTATATTATCTCCTTTAAGGTTGGATTTGCAGGGATTACCTGATTTACTTGTTCAAGTAGGCGACCACGAGGTATTGTTAAGCGATGCAACGAGGTTGGCTGAACGAGCACAAGCCGCGGATGTTCATGTAGAACTGGAAATATGGGAGAACATGTGGAGCGTCTTTCACTTTTTAGCTTATATGCTGCCAGAGGCGCAGCAAGCGATCGCGAATGTCGGTAAGTTTGTTAGAACGAGGCTAGATCGGATTGAGCAAAAAAGCAGCTGATATTGCGCGCCTTCTTGAGAGATCAAGGAGGTTTTTTTGGCGAAATCGTTAGGTTCGCAGAAGGTGGATTGCTAGATACTGGGCTTCTTCATCGTAACGGACCGTATTGCAGCTATTTGCTCAATTTAGCGTGTTTGGCTAACTTTTCGGACTGCATAGCTCTTATTGGCACATAAGAACGCCGAAGAGGTGGGGATTTGGGTGGATAGCTGCATTTGAGTCCGATAGCATGGTGAATTACGGTGATTTTCGGAAATAAGGGCTCCTCAGTCCGAATTCATGTAGGAAGGGGGCTACGGAGAATTAGACACCAGACGTGTATCTAAGTTTAATAAATGGGTGTGAGTATATACTGATAATGATTTAACGAATGACAAAGTGGCAATATTGTCAGTTCGTTTTTGAACATGATATGCTATGATAATTACCACCAGAGATAGAGCGAGGGGAATACATATGTCGAATGATCTTCCATTATCAAAAGAAAAAATTTTGGACGCGGCTGAACAAGTGCTCCGGCGTTTTGGCCCGGACAAGACTTCTGTTGTTGATGTAGCGAAGGTGCTTAAAGTAAGTCATGGTACGTTGTATAGACATTTTTCCAGTAAATCTGCTTTGCGAGAAGCAGTAACCGAAAGATGGTTGCAGTATAATATTTCAGAGCCTTTAAAGAATATTTCAGAGCATTTTGATGGGAATGCCAAAGAGCAGCTCCGATTATGGATGGACACGCTGATTCGTAGTAAACGCACCTATGCTGTGGATGATGCCGAAATGTTTGCTATGTACGCAGCTGTAACTTTAGAAGCGGTGGATATGATTACCCTACACGTAGATCAATTAATTGGGCAAATTGCAGGCATTATTGAAAAAGGCATACAATCCAAAGAGTATAGAGTGGTGGAACCAGTGGTAACGGCTAGAGCAATTTTTAATGCTACTTCGCGGTACCATCATCCAGCACATGCTATAGAGTGGCAGTCGGCTACGATTGATCAGGATTTCGCCTCTGTTTGGGATTTGCTCCTTTCCGGGATTTCTTTGTAGTATCTAATTAAAACCTTCTGATGTTCAGGAGGTTTTTTTGTGTCTTATAGCGGTATAAATCCCGCAGTTTAGTTTGAATTGAGCGACTTGCAGCGAATGAGCGGTATAAATCCCGTAGATTAGGCTGAATCGAGCGACTAGCAGCGAATGAGCGGTATAAATCCCGTAGATTAGGCTGAATCGAGCGACTAGCAGCAGATGAACGGTATAAATCCCGTAGATTAGGCTGAATCGAGCGACTTGCAGCGAATGAACGGTATAAATCCCGTAGATTAGGCTGAATCGAGCGACTAGCAGCAGATGAACGGTATAAATCCCGTAGATTAGTCTGAATCGAGCGACTTGCAGCAGATGAACGGTATAAATCCCGTAGATTAGTCTGAATCGAGCGACTTGCAGCGAATGAACGGTATAAATCCCGTAGATTAGTTTGAATTGAGCGACTTGCAGCAGATGAACGGTATAAATCCCGTAGATTAGTCTGAATCGAGCGACTTGCAGCAGATGAACGGTATAAATCCCCTAGATTAGGCTGAATTTAGCGACTTGCAGCAGATAAACGGTATAAATCCCGTAGATTAGTCTGAATCGAGCGACTTGCAGCGAATGAACGGTATAAATCCCGTAGATTAGTCTGAATCGAGCGACTGTTGCAAAATATGTGAAAAGCGAATTAGAATGACAAATATAAAAAAATGTCACTTGTAATTTGTAATCGGTCGATTTATAATCAGACCAACAAGAAGGACAAAGTAATAGGAGGAATAAATATGAACCACAATTTAGCTGGAAAAGTAGCATTAGTAACAGGTGCATCGAGAGGCATGGGCCGGGAGATTGCGGAGAACTTGGCACAACAAGGTGCGAAGGTGGTCGTTAACTATTCGAGTAACCCCGGCAAAGCCGAGGAAGTCGTAACCGGTATTAAGCAAAAGGGTGGAGAGGCCGTCGCTATTCAGGCAGACATCAGCCAGGTGGCAGAACTTGAACAGTTATTCCAAACTACACTAGAAGCCTATGGACAACTCGACATTCTCGTCAATAACGCTGGTATTATGATCACGAAGCCGATTCTAAATATGACAGAAGAGGATTTCGACAAGCAGTTTGCGATTAATGTGAAAGGCACCTTTTTTGCTTGCCAGCAAGCAGCTAAATATATGAATGATAACGGACGGATTATCAATTTTTCAACTTCCGTTACGGGTCAAATGTTCCCGACCTACAGCGTCTATGCAGGAACTAAGGGAGCAGTGGAACAAATCACTCGTCAGCTGGCCAAAGAATTTGGACGAAAAGGAATCACTATCAATGCTGTTTCACCGGGACCTGTGAATACGGAGTTATTTACCGTAGGGAAATCAGCGGAAGAGATTGCGACCGTGGGAAATATGAATTCCTTTGGACGTTTAGGCGAGCCTGAGGATATCTCAAACATTGTGTTGTTCTTAGCCAGCAAGGAATCACAGTGGGTTACAGGGCAAACGATCCGTGTGAATGGTGGATTTATTTAAGCTGGTGGCTAAAGGGATCTTTTTAATAGCTGAATGTGGTCAATCCTTCTAATATGAATGTAAATAAAAGGAGGAGTGAACCATGACGCAGATCATCTGCTCACCAACTAAATATATACAAGGACATGGTGAAATTCGTAAGTTGGGAGATTATTGTTCGCAGCTTGGAGCGACAAGAGCTTATGCCATTATTGATCCTTATATTTTCTCTGTGTACAAAAAAGAGATCACATACAGTTTTGAAATGAACGAAATGCCGCTAGTAATGTGTGAATTTAAGGGCGAGTGCAGCCGTAATCAAGTTAATGAGATAGTAACCGCACTTGGCTTGAAGGATGCCGAGGTCATTATAGGGATTGGCGGTGGCAAGACCTTAGATACGGCAAAAGCAGTAAGCCAGATGAGTAACCTCCCGGTAGTTATTGTACCCACAGTAGCTTCAACGGATGCACCTTGCAGCGCTTTATCAGTGTTGTATACGGATGAAGGAGACTTTGACTGTTATCTTCCATTAAAAAGAAATCCCGATCTGGTTATCGTAGACGTCGATATCATTGCCAAAGCTCCTGCAAAATTGCTTGTTGCTGGAATGGGTGACGCGTTGTCTACTTTTTATGAAGCAAGAGCTTGCTCAGAATCTGGGGCTATTACCCATGCAGGTGGGACTAGCACAATTGCAGCCCTTTCATTAGCTCGTGCCTGTCTGGATACCCTTCTAGCAGAGGGTGAAACGGCATTAAAAGATGTTAAGCAAGGCATTACCTCTCCTGCGGTGGAACACATTATTGAAGCCAATATTTACTTAAGTGGCATTGGGTTTGAAAGCGGCGGACTTGCTGCAGCGCATGCGATTCATAATGGATTGACGCTGCATGAGGAATGCAGGAATACTCTTCATGGTGAAAAGGTTGCTTTTGCTACGATCGTTCAGCTTGTACTGGAGAAAGCACCATATGAAGAGATTGATCAGGTGATTGATTTCTGCAAAAAAATCGGCCTTCCCGTTACTCTCAAAGATCTTGGGATTACAAATAAGGATATCGATCAGTTGATGACTGTAGCTGAAGCTAGCTGTTCTAAGGATAGCCCCATCTGGAATATGCCAATTGAAATTCAAGCACTGGATGTGCTGGAAGCTATTCTTGCCGCAGACGCACGGGGACAATAGAAAAAACTCGACTGTAAATTATTGCGAACCTTCCTCGTACATATTTAACCTTCGTGAACCAAACAATGAGAACAATTGTTTAAGACGAAGGAGGCGTTCCTCTTGATGAAGGACAGTCGAAGTTTCAAACGTTATTTACTGATTTGGATTGCTGTTGCTGCTCTAATGGTTACTTTAATCGGTTCCGTGGTACCGTCTGTTTCAGCTGCCGAGTCCAGAGACAACCCTACAAACACACCAAGTGAAGAGAAGGCATCTCGACGTAATAAGGTCGTAATTATTATTGACGATTTCGGCAATGACATGAAGGGGACGGATGAAATGTTTTCACTGCCGATTAAGCTCACGGTGGCGGTCATGCCCTTTTTGCCTACATCTGTGAAGGATGCCACACGCGCGCATGAACGCGGAGATGATGTTCTTCTCCACTTACCGATGGAGCCGCGCCAAGGTAATCCTAAATGGCTTGGACCAGGAGCTGTACTGGCCAAGATGTCTGATGAGGAAGTCCGTCAAAAAGTAGAGGCAGCACTCGATAATGTGCCTTATGCTATCGGCATAAACAACCACATGGGCTCTAAGATTACCGGGGACGAACGGATTATGGGTGTGATCTTATCCGTGTGCAAAGAGCGGGGATTGTTTTTTGTGGACAGTAAAACCAACTACCGTTCTGTTGCTGGCAATATGGCTTATCGAATGGGGCTGCCGCGTGTAGAGAATCATATCTTTTTGGATGATACACACACAGCCAATCATGTCCTGAAACAAATGGGCCTCGTAAATAACCTGGCGAAGGATCAACGATTCTGCGTAACCATTGGTCATGTTGGTGTATATGGAAAAGAAACCGCCGCAGGCATCCGCAGCGGTGTTGAGCAAATAAAAGATGATGTTGAATTTATAGGCATTTCTGATCTAGTCAAAAACGAAATGAACTGGAACTCGAATCCTACACTTCCATAAGATAAGCTACTATGCCGCCAGCAATCGCTTCTGCAATTTCTTGTTGCCCTTTAGGGGTGCATAGCTTTTCGCGATCTGTCGGACTGCTTACAAAACCCGCCTCAACAATTACAGTTGTGGCGGTTATTTTGTTGAGTAAATAAAAGGGCTTACCCGGTCTTGTCTCAGCACGGATATTATAGAGACTGTTTAATTGTTGCTGAATGGTCTGGGCAAGGATAAAGCTGCGGCCTTCTTGGCGATATAATACAAGCGGACCATGTTTGGAAGGAGAAGGTGCCCAGTTAACATGGATGCTGACCACTACGGTAGCTGGTAATGTCTCAGCCAGTTCTTTACGCTGGGCAAGATCGCGCAGATGTCGGGATTTACTGCGCAGCCAGCGGTTCTCATCACTTGGGGCATAATCTCCATTACGATTTAAGGCAACATCAAATCCATCGCTGCGCAGCAGCAGAAATAATCGGCGTGAGATATCTAATGTAATATCCTTCTCAAGAATATTTCCGTAGGAAGTTCCTCCGTCGATCCCCCCATGTCCTGCATCAATTAAGATCATACGGTGGCCGTGGCTTAAGAGATGCTGACGTTCATCATTCACTACGGGTTTGGATGGAGTTGCAGAAGCATATGCACTCCCCACAAACAGCATTAGAAGTCCAACTGTAGTTAAAGTAATACGTAAGCCGCATATTGCAGCTGCTGTCTTGGAATAAGCTTTATTTCTCCCATTGTTCAAATGAACTCCTCCTTGCATGTGAATAACCTCGTGCCCTAGATTCTTTGTTAGATTGTGCTTTAATAGGTAAACCTATTCGAACAATCCGGGACAAGAGTTTAGATATATGCTCGCTGGTGCACACTAAGAGCATGGAACGACGCTGGTTATCTTAATTCACTTATAATGTAGGAGGTGTTACAAATGGCTTCCGGCGGCGATGAGCTTGTAAAGTATATCACTGAGAAGGTAGTTGTTTATATCGAGGATCCGCGTGCCATTCATGCTCGAAGAGCGGCTACTAAGCAGCCGTGGTCACAGAAATGGTTCGGTATGCTTCCGCTGGGTTGGTCGATCTGGCGAAGCAAATGGAGCCACAGTGACAAGGATTGAATTTCACAAATAACAAATAACCTTCCAGTGCCTTGTTGAGGGTGGCAGCGGAAGGTTATTTGTTATGTTTAGTTATAGATATTTTTGTCGGGCAGCTTGTGCAGTGTTCCGATAGCCTGCAAGGCAGTGAGGGGTAAATATCTTCTACCTTCTGGTCCTGATGCTGCATAAACGGTGGGCATGTTGTTTATTGCTTTTGTATTATTCGAAGCAATCGACCAGTTCTGATAACCTGTAATCATAAAAGGTGCCCCTACGATATCATTTCGGCCAGCGGATTGATAAGCAATACTTTCCTTGGGACGAATTAGTGCGGCGATATTGTCTCCACCTACAGCAAGCAGTTTTGGGGAGGTCAACCACATGATATTTTTATAAGGATCATCTGTTCCTCCGCTTTGATAAGCAGAAAGCGGCGACAAATCAGTAGTTAGGTTAGTGATTACATCCGTTTCTGTCTGCTGTCCTTTAAGTACTTCTTCCGCTTTACTTAGCGTCCACGGCAAAACTTGCGGCACGGAAGCATTGATAAATATCGTCTTATCGTCAATGACGATTTTCCATACGGGTAGAAGTGGTGCATATAAGGCTGTAAGTTTTATTTTGCCTGTAAAAGATGAAGGTATAAGTCCTTCCTGCACCAAAAATTGGCGCAGTTCTAATAAACTATAGGGGAGACCGTAAGTGCCAGCTCCATATTCGCTAAGCATATAACCACCTTGATCCGTAGCCGAAATGATCATGTAACCGATCCGCTGTTCACCTTTCATAACGTTGACAAGCCAGCTATGAGTACCTGGACCCAGAGGATAATATTCTATTCCTGCGTCCTTCCAGGCTGTAAATGGAGCTTCTGCTGCGAGCTTGTTCAGTGTACTCTTGGCAAATTCTTGGACCGTACCGGGTGAAGGTAAGATATCCATCTGCAGTACAGGTATCAAATCCTGTGTGACTGAATCAACTACACTTACTCTGGAAGCTGCAAGCGCAGAAGAGGAACCGGAGCTCGTTGCGATGAGTCCGATGCATAGAAGCAGGAGGAAGCAGCTTTGACCTGCAAGAAGCAGCCTCCGCCGTACACTTATTTTCATGGCGTCGTTCACCTTTCTTTGTTATGAAATATCAGAAAGTATAAGCTTCCTTTTTATTGTAGAGGACAAGCTATAAAAAGGCTGTTGCTTGCTGTCGCGCCGGAAGGCGGAAGTTCTCTTGTTTTTTTGCCTGCTTTTAGCGAGTAGGGTCGCATTCTATAGGCTCCGCAGATGAAACAGTCCATAGGTTACCGCAGAAACTGCGATTTGCGGCTCATATTGCCAAATGGTCTCTTGGCGACGACGGTTATACTGTTCTTGTGTCGCTAGGCGTTTTTCTTCATCAGGCTCCTTCAACAGCTCTCCATAATAGACATCAATGATGTCCAGCTCAACCCTTAGCCGCTCACGCGCCTGTTCTGCCCAAGTATAGTCCAGTTCGGCTAGCTGAGCGGTAAGATGAGTTTCCAATAAGTCGGTAGCGGCTGCTACTGTCATTTCGTAAGGCTGGATATGCACATTTTCCGGCAAGCGTGGCATCATCTCTTTCGTGGAAACTTTTGCATTAAAATCATCAATGATGGTTCCCTTTGTTAGAGAGATGCCAAGATAATGGAGCTCTTCCCGTTTCAAATCGCAGCTCATCTCCACTTTATAGCAGACACTTAGCCATGGTTCGTAAGCGGCAGAGAACAGCGTGTTCCGCTGTCTGCTACCCGGGTCCTCAAATAAGTAAAGGCATTTACCTTCGTCCCGAGCGGCGTTCCAAATTTGTTGTAATCGCTTGCTTCCGTAAATAATATCCTCTCTGCGGATCATCCCGGGTCCAATTCGTGGGAGTGCCGGCACAATACCGAAGTAGCGGGCTAGAATACTTTCCTCCGGGTCAGTAGATGGAGCATTCACTGCCTCTGAGCCCAAGGAGGCCGGATCGAGTAAGTCAGCGCTGGCCTCTGCATCGTTTGTTACACCTGTAGCTAGGCTTCCGGTGACAACTTGATTCAAGATGCCAGCACTACGATTTGCAATGGGGGGAACCTCTACTGCAGCTTGACTGTCGTATTTTTCCGGATCAAAAACAAAGGTGAAAGAAAGGGTCTCAGGATCTACACCTGTGCGCTCCACGAATCCCCAATAATACGGCCGGTCGGTGAGCATTTTGTCAGCTCTAGGTGATAATTTCACAGTTACGTGAAGGGGCGAAGCCTCAATGATGGAGCATTCAGTGGCTTCAAGATAGTCCATCACATGCTTGCGTACTTCCTGTGCGGTGAGGGTCATGTCGCAGTCCCACTTTCTTTTTTAATACCCTGTGTCAATTCACTGAGGGATTCACCAATATGGTCCAGCTCATGCCGCAATTCTTCGTCGGAGCGGGATTCGAGCATGATTTTGTATAAACTCTTCTCCAGCGATTCCTTCTTTTCAAAACGTTCCAGGATTACATCCAGCCCGCCAATCACCATTTCAAACATATTGATTTTCTCATGTAGCAGATGCAGGATATGTTCTTCAATCGTGCCTTGAGTAGACAAGTTGTAGATCACTACGTCATTTTCTTGCCCTAACCGATGGACACGGCCGATACGCTGCTCCACCCGCATGGGATTCCAGGGCAGATCAAAGTTGATCATATGGTGGCAAAATTGCAGGTTAATCCCTTCACCACCGGCTTCTGTAGCAATCATAACTTGAGCCCGGCCGCGGAAAAGATCCATCATCCAATCTTTTTTACCACGGTTCATCCCGCCGGAATAAGAGACACACATCAGCCCATGTTCACGGAAATACTGCAGTAAATATTCTTGAGTTGCGCGATATTCCGTGAAGACGATGACCTTTTCATTCATTTCTTGAATGAGGGCTAAGGTTGTTTCAGCTTTAGTGTTTGTTTTAACAGTACGGAGGGTTTGTAGTAGCTCCATCATCCGGTCTCTTTTTGGTGAATCCGTAGGCAGCTTTTTGATCAAATTAACTAAAGTGATAAAGACGGCATCCCGGCTGCTGCACACCTCACGTTGAAGGGTTACCAGAGAAAGCATGCTGCTAAGATTGCCACCGGATTCCTGATACTGGTCTTTGACAAAGGAAGTAACACTGTTATACAAATCTTTCTCTTCTTGGGAGAGAACTAAGGGAATATTACGGACTTTTCGTTTCGTGAAATTAACTGGACCTTCACCACGGCGATTGCGGATCATGACCTTCGAAAGCTCGTCCCGCAGTTGACCTTCATTCTTGGGCTGGCGTTTATCAACCACGAAATTCGAGGCAAAATCGCCCTGATTTCCAAGTTGCCCCGGCTTCAGTATAGTGATCAGATTAAAGAGTTCGCCCAGATCATTCTGAACGGGAGTCGCGGTGAGCAGCAGGCAATATTTTTTGCGTAATTGCTGTACAAATAGATAATTGGTCGATTTTTTATTCTTCAGCTTGTGAGCTTCATCAATGATCAACATATCGTATTCATTTTCCAGCAGGATTTCCTTATGCGGATCGCGTTTGGCGGTATCCATCGATGCGACGACTATGGCGTTACCCCAAGAATAGGCTTTTTTCTGAGCGACAGCAGTGATGCCGAATTTCGCATTCAGCTCACGAACCCATTGCAATACTAGAGAAGCAGGTACGAGAATAAGCACTTTGGAGACAAGACCGCGTACGAGATATTCTTTGAGCACCAGTCCTGCTTCAATGGTCTTGCCCAGTCCAACCTCATCTGCAAGAATCGCGCGGCCTGACATTTCGAACAGAACCTTATGCGCTGTATCCAGCTGATGGGGAAGAGGGGACAAGCCGGATAAATGCTTCATACATTGCAGCTCATCGAAGCTCGTTACTAGACCTGTTTCCTCTCCTTGTACGGCAAGCTTAGATAAACGGTAGTCTCCCCATGGGCCGCCCTTTTCCAGTTTGAGCTCCAGATCTTGCAACCAATTACGGTCAAAAGAAAGAGGAACAGGCAGTATCGGCGCGGGTGTTCCCCCTTGCTGGGGTAGAGAATTACGGAATAATTGCGTCATAATGCAGCCTCCTCAAGCTCGGATTTATATCACCATTCGTAAGAGTAGTATGCTCGTAAACGAGAGAATTCATAACCTCTTATTTTTCACGATAGCCTTTAAAAAAGAGAGCAAGAGCGAGAAAAAGCAGCAACGTTTGCGATAATTCGGCAACTTGACTCTATTTTCGAATAAGACCTTCGATACAATATGTGGTATAGTTTAAAAGCTGACGCACACAATATATTGTGACAAAAGCTTGAAAATGTATTTTTTATAGAGTGCTTAGCTGGTATTTGTTATTGACAAGATGAGCTTCCTACATACACCTGTTAAGCAGCGGAGGATGGTAAGGGAGTTTTTGTTGTGGGCCCATACCTTGGACCGGAAACTAATATCTACTACACATGCGGGAGGTTTTTTTATTGAGTAAAGTGGAACGTAAGCAACGCCTTGAAGGGCTAAGTGAAAAAATATTTTTGGATCGTTATGCTTGGAAGGATGCAGACAGCAACAATGCTAAAGTAGGCGACGTTGTATTGGTGCTGACCAAAGATGATCCGAAGTTTCCAACTAAGGAAGTCGGAGAAATTGTAGAGCGCAGTGGTCGAATCGTAACTGTAAAGACGCGCAGTGGCGAACTTGTGAAATCGGATGTTGAAAAGTTGACCCTTAATATAGAAAAAACTCCTGAGGAAATGTGGGACCGTCTATCCACAGCGATGGCTTCTGTAGAGAAGACACCTGAGCTTCAAGCAGAATGGGCGGGCAAATTCCGTTCAATTCTGGATGATTGGAAGCTTGTGCCGGGTGGACGTATTGCGGCTGGTGCAGGTGCTAGTGAAGAATTAACATTGTTCAACTGTTATGTAATCCCTTCTCCAAAAGACAGCCGTGGCGGCATCATGCAGACATTGTCTGAAATGACGGAGATTATGGCCCGTGGTGGCGGTGTGGGCATTAACCTGTCTTCATTGCGTCCTCGTCGTGCGATTGTTAGAGGGGTTAATGGTTCATCCAGTGGTTCCGTATCTTGGGGCGGTTTGTTTAGTTATACTACGGGGCTTATTGAGCAAGGCGGCAGCCGTCGTGGTGCGCTCATGCTGATGATTAATGACTGGCATCCCGATGTTGAGGACTTCATTACCGTGAAGCAAACGATGGGCCAAGTCACTAATGCTAACCTTTCGGTATGTGTGAGCAATGGTTTTATGAAGGCTGTAAAAGAAGATCTGGACTGGGATCTCGTATTCCCGGATACAACCGATCCTGAATATAACGAAATGTGGGATGGCGATCTCGACAAGTGGAAAGCTGCCGGCAAAAACGTTATCCATTATCGCACCGTAAAAGCGCGTGACGTGTGGCGTACGATCATTGAATCGGCATGGAAATCCGCTGAGCCAGGCGTCGTGTTCATGGAATACTATAACCAGATGTCTAACAGCTGGTATTTCAACCCGATTATTTGTACAAATCCTTGTGGAGAGCAAGGACTGCCAGGCTGGGGAGTCTGCAATCTGTCTGCGGTGAACCTGTCCAAGTTCTACGATGAGAAAAATCATGATGTGGATTGGGAAGATCTTGCGACTACAACACGTTATTCGGTCCGTTTTCTGGACAATGTAATTGATAAAACACCTTATCATTTCCCGGAAAATGAAGCGAATCAGAAAAAGGAACGCCGCGTGGGTCTCGGAACCATGGGATTGGCGGAGCTGATGATTAAATTGAACATCCGTTACGGCAGCCCGGAATCGTTGGAGTTTCTGGACAAGCTATACGGCTTTATGGCTCGTGAAGCATACCTTGCATCGGCAGAAATTGCTGGAGAGAAGGGGTCTTTCCTAGCTTTTGATACCGAAAAATATTTAATGAGCGGATTTATGAAAAATATAGTCGAAGCGTATCCAGAGGTTGGCGAAGCAATTCGTGAACACGGTATGCGTAACGTTACAGTGATTACACAAGCACCTACAGGTAGTACAGGTACAATGGTGGGGACTTCTACGGGAATTGAGCCTTATTTTGCCTTCAAATATTTCCGTCAAAGTCGTCTTGGCTATGATGAACAGTTTGTTCCAATCGCTCAAGAGTGGCTTGAAGCTCATCCAGGTGAAGAGCTGCCGGACTACTTTGTAACTTCGATGGATCTGTCAGCTAAAGATCATATCCGTGCGCAAGCAGCGATCCAACGCTGGGTAGATAGCTCCATTTCCAAAACAGCGAACTGCCCGTCTGACTTTACGGTTGAAGAGACGGCTGAGCTATATGAAATGGCCTTTGATCTAGGATGTAAGGGTGTTACGATCTACCGCGATGGAAGCCGTGACGTTCAAGTCCTGGAAACCACGAAGAAGGAAGACAAAAAAGATACCGCAGCTAAAGAAGCCGCTCCGGTTGCGGCAGAGGAAGCTACAACTACTGTAGAAGCAAGCACAAGTGTTGTAGCAGCAAGTCCTGCACCTCAAGTGACTACAAAAGAGGCGGATAAACAATACAAAAAACGTCCGCAGGTTCTGCGCGGCGCTACCTATAAGATCAATACACCATTTGGGATGGCATATATTACGATCAATGACCTTGATGGAATACCGGCTGAAATCTTCCTGAATGTAGGTAAAGCAGGTTCTGACGTCTTTGCTATGGCAGAAGCATTAGGCCGTGTCTGCTCCTTGTTCCTCCGTTACGGAGATCATGGTGAGAAAGTTGAGCTGTTGATCAAACATCTGAAAGGCATTGGCGGATCAGGAGCTATCGGCTTCGGCGCGAATCGTGTTGAATCCATTGCTGACGCTGTAGCTAAGGCACTGGAATCACATGTGCTGAACAATGCTCATGATGATCATGTACCTGCTCCGATTGCAGCAACTTTGGAGCTGGAGGATTTCAATGAAGCGTTAAATGCGGAGATAAAATCGAGCGTTCCGTCAGCTACGGAAGATGGACATGGTGGTCATCATGGACATAATCACTCTACGGCTTCCCGTGACCTTTGCCCATCCTGCGGCAGCGCCTCGCTGATTAATATTGAGGGCTGTAAGACTTGTGGCAATTGCGGGTATAGTCGTTGTGGGTAAACGTTAGAGCCAATAAGTGTTTTATGGGAAAACTAGAAATATGACTATGCATAGCTACTAAAAGCAAGCGATCATCGAGAGGAAGTGTTAATCTTTTATCTCAATGAATCGCTTGTTTTTTTATTATTGATGATGTTCATTAAGAGGTTTTAACTATATGAGTTTGATAATTAGTGTAATTCAAAAGGGAAGTATAATTGTAGATACTAATTTTTTGGAGGAGCAGGTACCTGCACCACACAATAATTTATTTGGTTTCGAATCATGCAGAAAAACTCTCTGGGGAAATGATTTAATTAGTGAACTCGGATGTGAGTTAATATATTCTTTAAAGAATACGAATATTTTTGCATTTGATGAAGAAATAGAAAAACTGGAAAGTGAATTCCTTATTTTGCTTGATAATTTAGATACTATAGAACTACATACAGACTATGATAAAGAATTTATTGAATTTAGGGTAAGAAATGCTTTGGAGATGATAAAGGTAGTATTTAAAGAAAAAGATAAGGTTGGAATTGCGATTTGGTAAGTAACAACGTATTTACGCGGTGTGTCTGGTCTGTGAACTCGTGTCTAGCTAAGCTTTTTAACACAAAAAACACGCGTACTTGTCTAACACAGGTACGCGTGTTTTTTGTTATTCCACTACGAGAGGAATTATTTTTACATATCTAAATTTTTGAATGCGTAAGGCAATAAATCCCTTAAACTCAGCTCTAAGATTTCTTTTTTCTCATTGGTTAAATAGACAGGCATGTCAGGCAAACAGAATTCCGATAATACTTGTCTGCAGATACTGCATGGCGGCAGAAAATCCATTGTGTCACCTGCTACAGCTATAGCCTGAAAATCACCTTTAGTATAGCCCTTTGTAATAGCCGTGAAGATTGCTGTTCTCTCAGCACAATTAGTAGCGCCAAAAGATACATTTTCTACGTTTACTCCATTAATAACATTTCCATCTTTAAGTAATAAGGCTGCTCCAACTGGAAATTTAGAGTAAGGGGCATAAGCAGCTTTCTTTGTGTTACGTGCGCTTTCCATTAATTCTTCTTTATTCATAATACTCACCCTTTTTTAAATAAGAATGAACCTTTCGGTCCCCTTATCGCCAACTTTAAGGTTGGCAGGACTTCTAATATTATAGTCACACCAAATGGTTGTCAACATGTACTACTCGAAAAGTATCATTAGGGAATCATAGTTTTAAAATATAACTAGATATAGTAAATAGAAGTTACACATATTAAGCCCGCCATGGTAACCTTATCTTAAAAGCGACGAGTAGAGGGGTTTTATAATTTGGGAGCGGCAGAGAATACATTTAAACAAAAAATATTGAGCAAAAAACCGGGTATTATAACATATGGGATGACACCACCGAAGGCAAGCCACGCACCAGAAAAGGTCTCGGAAATCGCCCAGAAACAGGTTGAAAGACTTAAAAACCTTGATTTAGATGCGTTAATTCTGTACGACGTTCAGGAAGAAGTAGACAGAGTGGATCATGAAAGACCTTATCCCTATTTACCAACGATTGATCCGGCTGTCTATGGTGATAAATATCTAAGACAGGTGGAGGTCCCAAAGATAATTTACCGGTGCGTCGGTAATGATACAAGAGCCCAGTTCGAGGATTGGGTTAAAACTGACGAAAATGAAGATAGATTTTCAGTGTATGTGGGCGCTTCGTCAAGTAAACAAGAGGTGAAATTGAATTTACCAGATGCTTATGAGCTAAGTAAACAGTTAAATAGTAATTTAACTTTTGGTGGAGTTGTCATTCCGGAAAGACATATAAAAAAGAATGATGAGCATATACGGGTTGTCGAAAAGACCAACAATGGGTGCAACTTTTTTATCACTCAGGCAACTTATAATGTAGAGGCATCTAAGAATTTATTGTCTGATTTATATTATTACTATACAAATAACGGTTTTGAGATGGTTCCTATTTTATTTAATCTTGCACCATGCGGCACTGCGAAAACATTACAATTTATGAAGTGGTTAGGGATCAGTATCCCAGGATGGTTAGAAAACGAGTTGAAATACTCGAACGATATTTTGGATAAATCAATCCAGCTATCACAAAAAATCTTTGAAGAATTGCTAGATTTCGGGCTGGAGAAGGGAATTCCTATTGGTTGCAGTATTGAAAGTGTTTCAACAAGTAAGTTGGAGATTGAAGCATCCGTACAGCTTGTTAAAGATGTGAAGGCCATTCTAGATAAAAAGCTGCCTACTAAATAGAAAAAGATTCCTCAAATTATTGAGAAACCCAGGTCATTTAAAGACCATGGGTTTCTTTTTAGGTTATATGCCACTAGGGTCAACTAATTAAGCATTATAGCCGAAGCCCAGTATAGTAAAAGACTTGTCCTGATCTTCCGGCACCATTCTGATTTCTATCTGATGCTCCCCGCTAGCCTCATTTTGATAAAGAATTACCGGATTGCAATGTGTCCAGTTATTCTCATGTGGATCAGCGGTGACTACAAGACAACCATCGACGTAAATGTTCGCCTTGCCGAATTCGCTGCTGCCAGAATCCTTGTATACGAGGATGAGATTTTTGCTTGTTATCGTCAGCTTGAAGCTGTGTTCCCCAGACGACGCTGAATGCATCCAATTTTGAGGGAATTCCGGAGTTCCGAAAGAATTGGCATCCATTTCTACCCGCTGCAAATCGGTATCGATCCCCGAAAATCCGCCTACCTCAATCCTGCCTGCGTCAATATGGCTTTTGCGGTCCAGCAGGAGGGTTCCCGCAAAATCATTCCCGATGACCGGATGCTGATCCAATAGGAGATCATCTTCGTCCATTAGCGTTTTGTGGGTTTCGGAGAATAAATAAGCCAGACAATCAGCCATCACCCGGTGACCCTCATTAGTAGGATGATAGATATCATAGAAAAATTGCCGTTTCGAGAGGATGTTCCCCTCATTTTTGCTTAGGCGGAACTGCCCGGATACCGCATCCTTTACACTAACCATAGGAAGATTATAAGCTCGGCCAATGGGGGAGAGCCGTTCCTGCAGGTTCCAGTCATTCATAAACACGCTGAACAGGAGAACTACTGCCGGTCTATTATCGGCGGAAAGTATTTTTAGGCATAAGCTTTCAAAACAGTTGCCTTTCGTTTCATCCCCTTCGTCGTTTACCGCAAATTCCACCACCACGATATCCGGTGTTACAGAACCTTCCCGGAGAATATCCCTTTCATAACGGATGACCCCAAGCTCGGATGGTGTTCCACCTACCCCAGCCTTCACAAAATGGATGTTCCCGCCACCATTCGTACCGAATAATTCCTTAAATCTCAGATACGATTGGTAGGCATAACATTCTGTATGGATCGGTTTAGCGCCTGCTCCCTGAGTAATGGAACCCCCAATATAAGCAATCGTGACATCCTCACCTTTTATAGCCTTATGGATGGCAGTTTTTAATCTTTTATTATTGCCCGGATGAAGCAAGGATTGGGTAATGATCTCCCGGTATTCGTTAGAATCAAACGCTACAGGCGGTTCAATGACTAGCTCTGGTACAGAATAACCGTCATGCAAATAAAAAATTATACTCGCAATGGCCAGTTCGCCTTCATGTTTAAATTCAAAGGCGAATTTGCCGAGCACTGCATCCTCTTCAGACCATTCCAAATCCTCCAACTTCAAGAGAATCTCAGAACCGTCGGAGGGACAGGGCACACGTATGCTGCTGCCTGTTTCGTATTTGCTGGTTTTGCCCCAGTTCTGCAATAGAAAAGAGATGGGTTCGTTCTGCTCAGGATCCCTTCTCACAGACACTCCAATACTATGAACCAATTTGCGAAATCCAACGCAGTTTCCTAGCAGCTCCAGTATTGTCTCATCAGTGACGCCGCCAATATATCTGGCCTTGTCGATTAGATAGTTACCTTCCAGATAAACTTCCTGTGAAGGTGGACCTTCGGCCCGGGCTGTCGCCTCAATCGCGGTTTCGTAGAGCACAAAAAAACCGTTCCTGCGTTCAGCCGGATCCTTGGGTGCCTTTGGACCTTCAATCTTGCCTCCTGTAATGATCCCGTTATTGTTTTTCATATTGATCATCCTCGCTTTTTGTATAAGCTTTTCTTGTTATGGATGCGCTTGCAAAAAACATATTTTTATTTGAAGGAATACCTGTTAACAGTAACACCAAATATCCAGATTGTTCAACCGATAAACAAAGTTTCGTTTAATAATTACAAAAAGTTGCTAGTTTACACATGGATGTTGAAATCGCTTACTTATATAATGTGCCTAGTCATACGAAAATAGGATGCTTAAGGGGAGAATTATCATGCCTACGAAGGAATTGCACCTTGTGAAGCAGGGAAGTGCTGCCAAGATTTACGTAGACCCCATGGGGAAAGATTATGAGGGATTACGCCGGGTGGCACAGTCTTTTGCAGCAGATGTTAAACAGGTAACAGAGGTAGAGCCTGAGATATATACACAATTGAACGAATTGGATGGAACAGTCATAATCGCTGGATCGATAGGGAGTAATGATTATATCGATGATTTAATCGCGGAGGGAACCGTTGATGTATCGGCCATCCAAGGTAAAAGAGAATGTTATAAAATTCAGGTGGTTGAACAACCCACAGCGGGAGTGGACAAGGCGCTCGTCATTGTAGGAAGTGATAAACGGGGGACGATTTACGGGTTGTATTCGATCTCCGAAAAGATTGGAGTTAGTCCTTGGGTGTACTGGGCGGATATTGTGCCGGAGAAGAAGCCGGCATTGTCCATTCCTGATAACCAGCTTCATGTGATCTCCAAGGAGCCTTCGGTTAAATATAGAGGTATTTTTTTGAATGACGACTGGCCGTCTTTAGGTTCTTGGGTAACTCAAAGATTTGGTGACTTTAATGAAGATTTCTATGACAAGGTATTTGAACTCATTCTTCGCTTGAAGGGGAATTATTTATGGCCGGCGATGTGGAGCGCCGAATTCAGCCTGAATGGTAAAAGTAGCCCGATTGCCAACGCCAAGCATGCACAAGAATACGGAATTATTATGGGGACCTCCCATCATGAACCCTTATTCCGGGCAGGCAGTGAATGGCAGAAGGTATACGGTCAATACGGGACAAGTAACCTATGGGATTTCGCCCGTAATAAACAGGCGATTACAGATTTCTGGGAAGACGGAATCAAGCGCAATCAGGACTTTGATAACTTGATTACTCTAGGTATGCGGGGGGAAAGTGACTCTGCGCTGGAGGGCTCCGACCAGGAGAATATTGATCTGCTGAAGGACATTATACTTACGCAAAAAGAACTATTGAAGAAATACAATCTTGAACATGCGCCGCAAATTTTGGCTGTTTATAAGGAAGTTGAGAAGTACTGGTATGGCACTGCCGGGGTGGAAGGGTTGAAGGACTGGGATGTTCTGAATGACGTTACGATCCTGCTTGCTGACGATAACTTTGGCAATCTCCGCAAAATCCCGACGAAAAACGAACGTAACCGCAGCGCAGGATGGGGGATGTATTATCATTTTGACTATCATGGTGGTCCGCATTCCTATGAATGGTTAAATACGACCCCGCTTGAAAAAGTCTGGGAGCAAATGTGTATGGCATTCGACTATGGCATCCGTGATGTATGGATTGTGAACGTCGGGGATTTGAAGCCTATGGAATTGCCTATTTCCTACTTTCTGGATTTGGCCTACGATTTTGAGGTATGGGGGACAGGTGCAATCAATCGGACTGTGGAATACACCAACCGTTGGGTAGAGCAGCAATTCGGATATGCGCTGGAACAAGAGACATGTCTGGGAATCGCACAATTGTTAGGGGATTATACCCGGATGAACGGTCGGCGCAAGCCTGAAATTATTTATCCGTCCACCTTCAGTCCTATCCATTACAATGAGGCGCACAGAGTTCTGGAGCAAGCGGTGATGATCGAGAAGGCTGCCGGCAAATACGATGAGCTAATCCCGGAACAACTAAAGGATGCTTACTTCCAGCTCGTATATTTCCCTGCTGTTGCCTCGGCCAATGTGGTCAAAATGCAAATTTATGCTGGACTGAACCATCTATACGCTAAACGAAATAGTATGTTGACAAATACTTACGCTGCTCTGACCCGCGAAACCATCGAACGGGATAAGTATCTGGAGTTGGTTTATAATAGCGGGATTTCGGATGGAAAATGGCAGGGAATGATGAGTTCCCCTCATGTTGGGTATATACATTGGAATGCAGAAGGGTGGAACTATCCGGATGTAAACACCCAAACTCCCGCCAAAGGTTCTTTAATGATTGTCGATGTGGAAGGAACGGAACAAGCGTATGTTTCCGGCACAGCTGAACTTCCGGTAATTACAAATCTTCAAAAAGAAAATTATCGCATAACAATCAGTAACGGTGGAGAAGCGGGTTTTGAATATCAGGTGCGGAGCAGCGTGGATTGGATCAAGCTTGAGAAAATACGCGGCTGGATTGAGGCAGGGGAGACGCTTCAGGTTTCCGTAGATTGGGAGAAGGTCAAAGAAGCGTCGACGGGCGAAATTACGATCTCCGGTGCCGGGAATATAGTTAAGGTGAAGGCAGCCGTGGATTGGATAGACATTCCGGATGTGCCACCGATGACTTTCATCGAGACCCATAATATTGTGTCCATTGAAGCGGAGCATACCATAACTCGTGTTTCGAAATCAGGGGTGGTATGGAAGACCATTGACAGCTATGGACGTTCTTTATCCTCGGTTAAAATGTATCCGGATGCTGTATCTTTTGAACAACCGGAGGATGCACCTTATCTGGAATATCGGATTATAGTGCAGCAGGACACTGATTATAGCTTAACCGCGTATATTGCGCCGACAAACAATCTGTCACAAACTAGTGGGTTGAAATATGCGATAGGTTTCGATGATCAGGCACCCGTGATTAAGGATACTTTACCAACGAACTTTGAAGGCGGTAATCATGATAATGAACCGTGGTACCGCGCGGTTATGGACAATATTCATGCTGTGACCACCAGCCATGCTTTAACGAAGGGTCTTCATACCCTCCGCTTTTACGGATTGGATGCGGGTCTGGTTCTGCAAAAGCTTGTATTGTCCGCTGCCCAGCTTCCTTATTCCTATTTAGGGCCGGAGGAGAGCTTTTATACTAGCGGGACTGCGTCCATTCTTAGTTAGGTTGAATTAAAAGGGCGAACAACAGGGTTGTTGCTTCGAATCCTCCGTTATTTCAGGGCAGATGACGGAGGATAACCCTTTATATTTTTGAAAACGTTGCTGAAGTAGGCGACATCTTGATAACCACAGTGCGCTGCCACTTCGGACACATTAAAACCACCTGCCGATAGAATCATCTCAGCATTGTTCACCCGCACCTTGTTTATAAATTCTTTATAGGTGGAGCCAGTGTTCTGCTTAAATAGCTTACCAAGATATACGGGATTTAGGGCAACCAAATCTGCCAGCTCCTTGATCGTGACTTCCTCCGAATAATGATCCATGATATAGGTCATCACTTTTTGGATTCTTAGATCTATCAGAGGTGTTTCTTGATGGTGGGCGATACTTAATAAGCGGTACACAATCAGTTGAAAGATGGCCCGGGCCTTCATTTTGTAGAAAGGTTGTTTGCCCATCCAGACATGTGAGAATTCTTTAATATCCTCTAGAATCTCTTTAGTTCTCCAATTCCTAGTTACAGTCTCAAAAGGGAGCTGCACATGATTGTCCTCACCCTCCCAGAAGAAATTGAAGGCAAAGGAACGCATTGGTGCCTCCTTAAAGGTCTGAGCTTCCCGAATGCTGCCAGAAGGGGCATAGAGCATATCTCCGGCTTCAACGGTGAATTTCTCTCCATTAATAAAATAGTCAGATTTCCCTTCTACGATGAAGGTAAGATCATGGAAATCAATTTTACTCCTCGTAATCTCCCAATCCGGGAAGGATCTGCGATCAACGAACAAAAAAACACGGGGAACAAGATTTTCATATTTGGTAATGTCCATTTCTACCACTCCTCCTTCCTAATAAATAGAGCCGCGCTAATACCGATTGGTATATTATACAAAAATGAAACCGATTAAGAAATGGGATTGTAAATTGACTTTGCGCAATCAGAAGAATACAATAGTTTTATGACTATCGAACAATATTCCTTAAAAGATGATGAAAAGCGAGTGAAGATTTTTAAAGCATTAGCAGAAGTGAAACGAATTGAAATGATTCGTTATCTTCATCTCCATAAGGAGAACAATACATGTGGGTCCATTGGTGAATCTATGGGAATGGACAAATCCAATGTGTCTTACCATCTGAAGATTTTGTATGAAGCTGATTTAGTAAGTGTCACACGTATGGGGCAGAATAAGATTAGCCAGCTTCGAGAGGATACGTTTAGCGAATTATTACCGGGTTTCTTGGACAGTTTATAATATGTCCGGAAACCTATAATTTTTTCTTGATAGTTTGATAGTTTTATAACTATTTGATAATCATGTACAGGGTTTGGTTAATAGTTATAGGTAGCAGCAAAAATAAATATTAATGGAGTAGTGATCTATGAATCAGTTGAAAAATAAACAGGTCCTGTTAATTTCACGTCCTGTAGGCATGCCAACCCAGCAAAATTTCGAGTTCAAAGATATTCCTGTAGTTGAAGCAAAAGAAGGACAAGTTGTTGTACGTACGTTGTATTTGTCAGTGGATCCTTATATGCGCGGAAGAATGAATGATGCTAAATCGTATGTTCCTCCGTATCAGCTTAATGAAGTCATCGCTGGAGGACTTGTGGGAGAGATCGTAGACTCCAAATCGGAGCTATTCAAAGCTGGAGATAAAGTCATCGGTATGCTGGGCTGGCAATTATATAATACTGTAGATGCTAAAGCAGTAACCAAAATCGATGATTCGATTGCACCTGTATCGGCTTACTTAAGTGTTCTAGGTTTAACAGGGCTCACTGCATATTTCGGTTTACTTGATATCGGTCAGCCGAAAGAAGGAGAGACTGTCGTAGTGTCTGGGGCAGCGGGTTCAGTGGGGATGTTTGTTGGACAGATTGCCAAAATCAAAGGCGCTCGTGTCGTTGGGATCGCAGGTAGCGATGATAAATGCGACTATTTGAAAAATGAACTTGGCTTTGATGCAACCATTAATTATAAAACAACGGAAAATTTAGGCCAGGCTTTGGAAGAAGCATGTCCAAATGGTGTTGATGTTTATTTTGACAACGTGGGTGGAGCGATTTCAGATGCTGTGATGAGTTTGCTTAATGATTATGCACGTATTCCACTATGTGGCGCTATTTCTTCCTATAACAGTACAGATGGAGATATGGGTCCCCGTATTCAGAGCAGATTGATCAAAACCCGCTCCCTTATCAAAGGATTCGTTCTTAGTGATTACGCAGCCCGCCAGTCAGAAGGCCTTCAAGAGCTTGGAAAATGGCTAACAGAAGGTAAATTAAAATATGAAGAAACAGTTGTTGAAGGATTCGACAATGTGGTGGAAGCATTCCTGCAATTGTTCCAAGGTGCGAACCTAGGGAAGATGCTTGTTAAGGTGAGCGACTCCGAATTCTAAAACAACACAAACAGCCCTGGTAGAGACTTCTATATATCAGGGCTGTTTGTATTATCACCAATCTAATTCGTTCAGACCATACCCTGTTTGGACTTCATGCATTTAAGATTGTATGTGCGGCCATAGGCTTTCGCATATTTGACGATTCGCTCAATCATGCTGGTGTCATTCAGTTTGGTAAACGGGCACGGATCGGGGGCCGTATTTACTTCCAAGATCCATGGTTTAAGGCGTCGATCCAAGGCAATATCCACACCGATTTCCTGCAGGCCGGGATAGGCTGTGCTTAGCTGTCTGGCGGAGTTCACTCCAATTTGTTGCATGGACCGGATCAACGCGCTACTATTCTCTACGTTTGTGTAGGATTCTAATAATGCCTCTACCGGATAAATCGTTCCCCCTTGGCTCCCATTCGTAACCACTTTGCGAGGATGAGCAACGCGACCCGCAATGCCTGTAGCTTCCCACCCGCCCTTAAGATTTCTTTGCACCATTACCCGGATATCAAATGGCCTTCCTTCATAAACCAAAAGCCAAATCCCCTTTTGCACCAAATAGGACTTTCCTTGGGTCTCGTTAAAGATTGCCCGATAAGCCATCTCGTAATCAGAAAATGTATGTTTATGCGTACCGGACTGATAGCTGTAGGCTGGTCGTTTTTTGGCGGAATGATCTTGTGATCTTTCAATCCGAATTACACCCTGTCCCAAAGATCCACAGCAGGGCTTAATGTACACCATTTTATGTTTTTGCAACATCTCATAGAGTACGTTTTTATTCATTTTTTTCGTTACCGGGATATACTTCCTTAGCTCTTGTTTTCTAAGCAGTACCCTTGTTTTCGTCAGCTTATTGGATATCCGCCGTATTGGCTCCTTCATTTTGTTCCTCCGTTCTATATATCTATAGGCTATATTACGGGAATACGCAGTTTTTGCTTGGGCAACCACAGAATAATAGAACACATGCAAAGAATTCTACATATGAATATTGGAGGCATTTATTAAACTTGGGCTGCAGCATGCGGTCAACGGGAGGCGGCTATGATGCTGCTCGGGAAATTGCAGAATAAGGTGCAAGAAGTAATGGACGAATACCCTTGGTACAAGGGGCTGATCGATGGGGAGAAAACGAATTATAACCTGCAGAACTTACCTCTTATATCTTCGAAAACACTTGAAACCTTCTATTATAACCAACCCATCGATCTTTCTTGGACTGTTTATAGGACGTCTGGTACAAGCTCAGGCCGTAGAAAAGCAATCCTCTACTCTGAGGAAGATGACAAACACTATGTGGATATTAAAACGAAGCTATTCGGCGAGCTTATTGCGGGAAGCGGATGTAACAGAGCGTTGGCGGATATGGGCACTGGACATGCAGCAAATACTGCGCTGACCATTTTTGAAAGGTTAGGATTGGAAAAAAGTTCAATCCCCTTTGAACTGCCAATCGAACAGCATATTGAACAGCTTAAAGCTTTTAAACCTGACTTGCTCTATACGATGCCGTCCATCCTTGACCATATCGTATATGCTGCCGGAAACCCGCGTGAATTCGGAATTCGCAAGATTATTTTGGTAGGGGAAATTGCTCCACCCGAGTGGCAGCGGAATATGGCTGGCTTGTTCGGTATTGATCCTAGAGACATCATCGATACTTACGGCTCCATTGAAATCGGTACGATCGCTTATTACTCCCATGATCATGGCAGGTACATTTTTGCCGACGGAATTTTTGCGGAAGGAATCGGGGTTCATGAGTTAGACGAAGAAGTAAGGCCACTTCGGAACAATGAAAGTATTCTGGTGCTTACCTCAACTGTCCGCAAGATGCTGCCAGCTCTTCGTTTTGTTACTTATGACGTTGTAAGGGATTTTAGGCCTGTGATGATAGACGGGGTTGAACAACAAAGCTTTGAGTCTATTGTAAAAAGAGTGGGTCAAGAACTGAAGCACGGTGAGAAGATCAGCCTGTACGATATCGAGCAGGTCGTATACCGTCATATTGAAGATGCGATCATTCGGGTCAAGGTAAAAAACAATGCGCTCTCTATTTATATCAAGAGTAAATCTGTGAAGCCCTCTATTATTCCGGTAATCAAAGAGGAAATCAGGGAGTGTATTCCGGAAATCGGGATGATGATTCGCAACCATCTGCTTGATGATATTGAGATCATTATAGTAGCTAAAGGGGAGTCGCTGGCCAGCGGGCAGGTCAAGAACAAGAAGTTATATTATCAGATGGACAAAGCTAAGGTGGACATAAATATCCAAGGCGGTATCTTGTCGACTATCGGAAAAACACCATTAATCAAGCTGAATAATCTGTTCCAGAACAGTGAGTTCGAAGTCTACGCAAAAATGGAACTGCTAAATCCGGGAGGAAGTGCGAAAGACCGTCCAGCTCTGCGGATGATCCATGAGGCATGGAAGGAAGGGAAAATCGGGCCGGGAACTACTATTATTGAGTCGAGTTCGGGTAATATGGCGATTAGCTTGGCGATGATTTGCCAATATTTAGGGCTGCGTTTTATTAGCGTGGTTGATCCAAGAACTACCACAACAAATCTGCAGATTCTGAAAGCATTAACTGCAAAAATTGACTTTGTTAGCGAACCCGATCCCGAGACCGGTGAATATCTGCCTGCTAGACTGAATCGAGTGCAGCGACTCTTGGAGGAAATACCGGGCAGCTACTGGCCGAATCAATATGCAAACGCAAATAACTATTTGTCCCACTACCATACGACCATGAAAGAAATCGTGACTGAGCTTGGCGAAGTAGATTATTTGTTTTGCAGCGTAAGTACATGCGGCACGATTCGTGGTCTCGCGGAATATGTAAGGGATCAGGGTCTGAAGACTAAGATTGTTGCCGTCGATGCGGAGGGAAGTACTATTTTTGGTGGGAACAAAGAGAAACGGCGGTTCCCGGGACTGGGTGCTGGCATCGTACCCCCTTTCTGCAGAACGGATTTAATCGACCGTATCGTGCATGTCTCAGACTTGGATATCGTAAAAGGATGCCGAGCACTCGCCCAGAATGAATCGATTCTGGCCGGTGCATCCTCAGGTGCTAACCTTGCCGCTGTTAGGCATATGGAGCAAGAATTAGCTCCAGGATCTGTCTGTGTGGTGATTTTGCATGACAAAGGGGAGCGTTACCTCGATACATTATACTCTGACCCATGGATTCAGAATGAATTTGGGCAGGAGTTCTCGGCTGACGGTGGAATTGTCCTTGCTTAACGAACGGCAAAAGGAGGTTGTGGAATGCTGTATTTAAACGATCGGGACATCCGGGAGGTGGGGCTTGATTGGCCTTCTCTCGTGGAATCGATAGAAACTACGGTGCGCATACTTGATTCTGGAGATTACGCGCAGCCCGTAAAACCTTACCTAAGGTATAAGAATCCTCAAAATCGTATTATTGCAATGCCCGCATACGTAGGGGGGAACGTGAACGCAGCAGGGGTCAAATGGATTTCCAGCTTCCCGGATAATATCCAGGTTGGTCTTCCCCGCGCGCATAGCATCATTGTCTTGAATGATCCCATTACGGGCGAGCCTATATCCGTCCTAAGCTCTCCGCTCCCCAGCATCGTAAGGACAGCTTCCATCAGTGGACTGATGATTGGTCACTTTTTGCAGGCTCGTTCACTTGAAATGATTCATCTTGGCATTATCGGCTGGGGACCAATCGGGCAATATCATTTTCAAATGGTTATGGCATTGTACGGAGATCGAGTTGAACGTATCCGCATCTTTGATATAAGGGAAGTAGATTTGTCAGACATCTCATCTATATATAAGGATAGGATAGAAGTGGAGGAGACGTGGGCGGGCGTTTATCGAAAGTCTAATATCTTTATCACCTGTACCGTATCCAATCATAGATATATTGATATGCTTCCGGTGGAAGGTAGTCTTCTACTGAATATTTCACTGCGTGATTATAAGCCTGAGGCATTAGCTTCGGTGAAGGCCATAATCGTCGACGACTGGGATGAGGTGTGCCGCGAGAATACTGACATACAGCAGCTCCATCTGAAACATGGGTTAACTCGTGCCGATACCCGAATGATTACCGATGTCGTCTCGCGCCATTGCCTGAATGAACTCAGAGCAGATGAGCCGATTTTCTTTTGTCCGATGGGCATGGCGGTTTTTGATATCGCAACAGCGGTATACTTCGTGAAGAAGGCGAGAGAAAAAGGGATCGGGACTGAGCTACAGTAAGGTGGTAGGCATACGTTCGCTATGGGGTTTTTTTATAGATTTTTCTGATGTAACTAGACTATGATCCGTCACTTTTAAGGGTGGATTGCTGTCTAGTTTTTTTTATTGTCTTGTTAACGTTCCATTCATAATACTCTGATAATCTCTATAAGTGTTAGGCGGATGATCATCCACCCCAATAAATGATGACTCGGAGGATAATAATGTTAACACCTATGAAAAAAAGGCTGATCGCTGGTCTGACTCTATTGGTTGTGATTAGTGCCGGCTTAGGCGCAAGCTTGGTATTTCCCGGGAAACAGGCCTCGGCTGAGACCCAAAAGGGTCAAAACGGGCTGCCGGTAGCTCAAATTGAAGCATCTGCCAATCTCGATGATACAGCAGGACTAACTAGCTTCGTTGATGGAATTATGGGAAAAGATATGAACCGGCTGCAAATTCCGGGAGCGGTTATCTCCATTGTAAAAGACGGCAAGATTATTTTAGCCAAAGGTTATGGCAGTTCTAATCTGGAAGAAGCGGCACCGGTTGATCCGACAACCAGCATGTTTCGAATCGCTTCAACGACAAAGCTGTTCACCTGGACAGCGGTGATGCAGCTGGTCGAACTAGGCAAGATAGATCTGGACACTGATATTAACACCTACCTGAAATCAGTGGTGATCCCTGCTACTTATCCTGAGCCGATCACGATGCGCCATTTGATGACACATACAGCGGGGTTTGAAGAGGGTGGAGTGGGTTATCAAATCACTACCGACCCTACCAAATTGCCGGGGTCAATCTCGGAAACACTCAATGAGCATATGCTGGCACGGGTAAGACCTCCCGGAGAGATGAGTTCTTATTCGAACTTCGGGGCTACACTCGCGGGTCTGATTGTGGAGGAAGTCAGCGGTGTTCCTTACAATGACTATATACAAAAGTATATTTTCGATCCGCTCGACATGAAATATTCGACTGTGGTAGAGCCTTTGCCGGAGTCATTCATACCCAACCAAGTTGTGGGGTACACGAGTGAGAACGGCAGCTTTATTCCTGGCACACCTACCTTCGAGGGCGGCTTTCGTCCTGCCGGCTCGGGTACAGTATCAGCAGTAGATATGGCGCACTTTATGATTGCCCATCTGCAGAACGGGAAATATGGTGACCAGCAGATTCTTAGAACGGAGACCGCAGAACTAATGCATTCAACGGCGTACCAATTCGATAAACGTCTGCCGGGAGTAGATCTGGGGTTCTCTGAGAAACGCATCAATGGTCTTAGACTAATTACTCATGGTGGTTCCGACCCCATGTTTAATACCGAGTTTTATCTTGTGCCTGCCAAGCATATAGGTATCTTTGTTTCCTATAACGGCGGTCAGGGCGGTGATTCCGCGGCAGGCCTAGTCCATGCCTTTTTTGAGCGCTATTATCCCGATCCTGAAGCGAAGCGGCCTGAATTCTCCACTTCTGCGGAATCTGTTCAGAAGTATGTGGGAACCTATCAATTCACACGCCGTAACCACAGTGATATTGATAAATTTTTCAATTTTTTTGCCCAGCTAAATGTTAAGGTAGAGGATAATAAGCTATCTTTGGGAAGGGGTAGTGAACAACAGCTGTACAGAGAAATCGGTCCGAATCTGTTCCAGCTCGAGGGAGGTACCGAACAAATCGGCTTCCGCACAAATGATTCCGGTAAGGTTACACATATGCTCTTAGGTATGGCACCGGAAATGCCGCTGGAGCGTACGCCACTCTTGAATCAGAATAAGTTTTGGCTTATTTTACTTGGCGGCTCTGGGTTGATTTTCATCACTACATTGCTTGGACTAATCTTCTCCAGACGCAAGATCAAGGCGATGACGCCTCCGGAAAAGTGGGCCATCCGCTTATCTGCGGGAACTGCTGGGTGGGCGCTGCTATCTTTCTTCACGATATTTATGGTGGTTATGTCCATGGACACGATGCAGAAGTTCAGCGGTATCAGTCTTTTGCTTTCTCTCAGTTTAGTTATGCCAATCCTTTTGGTTGGACTGACTTTAGCTTTGCTAATCTCGGCTATACTGGTTTGGAAAAATAAATACTGGACAGCTTTCAAGCGTGTGCATTATACACTAGTGGCACTTTCGGCTGTAGTGATGACTCTGTTTTTCTACTATTGGAACCTGTTGGGTTGGCAGTTCGGATAACTTCGTTTCTTGTCAAGAATATATCATATACAATGTAAGCTTAAGAGAGGAGGCAAATCGTGGCTACTATACTTATCGCTGATGATGATGATAACATCCGAAAGCTAATGTCTTTGTTTTTGCGAAAAGAAGGTTTTGGCCTCAAAGAAGCCAGGGATGGTACCAAAGCGCTGTCCATTATAGAGAACTCGCGAGTCGATCTCGTCATCCTAGATATTATGATGCCAGGATTGGATGGTTGGGATCTGTGCAGAGAAATCAGGCGCTCTGATGCCAACATTCCCCTCCTCATGGTGACGGCTAAAGGAGAATCTGCACATAAAGTGAAAGGTTTTCAACTCGGCACGGATGACTATCTGACCAAACCGTTTGATCCGCTTGAACTGGTGATGCGAGTAAAAGCTTTGCTTAAACGCTCGCTGGTCGTTTCTTCCCAGTCTGTGCAGTTGGGCAATGTGGTGCTTAACCGCCGCACTTTCCAGGTTACGCGTGATGAAGAACCGGTAACGATTCCTTTGAAGGAATTTGAGCTACTGTTTCTGTTGGCTAGTCACCCCAGGCAAATCTTCACAAGAGAACAGTTGATTTCTCAAATCTGGGGATTGAACTATGAAGGAGACGGCCGGACTGTAGATGTGCATATAAGCCGGTTGAGGGAGAAATTCTGCGGTAACGACGAGCAATTTCAAATCGAAACGGCCCGCGGCCTAGGATACCGGCTGATCCCTGCGCTATGATCAAGACATTGTATGTACGCGTCGTTCTCACGTTTCTAGGCATCATTATCTTTAGTCTGATCTGTTCCTTTTTCATTGGTTTGTATGTCTTTCAGAAACAAATAAGTTACGAGGGACAGAATGAAATGATCACAGTGGGGAAGGAGATCATTCACCGTTATGATGACGCCAAGCCTGAGGATACAGACGAGTTCTTGAATAGTATGGTTAAGGTATCTGCATACCCTATCCACCTATATAATCATTCCGGGGAATATACCTTTTATGGGCTCAAGGATAGTCCGGCCGTCACTATCACCCGCGATGCTGTGAAACAAGTGCTGCAAGGAAAACTCTATCGTTCCTCTGCGAAAGATAAGGATACCTTTATCGGGATGCCCTTTATGTTTAACGGGGAGTGGCAAGCAATGTTCTTGCAGTATTCTGCCGAGAACGAAAATATCGTCAATCGGATGCTGCTCTTTGTGCTTTTACTCGTGCTTTTACTGGGTAGTCTATGCATTCTTATTGCCGCCAGATATTTGGTGGAGCCGATCAAAGCTTTGACGAATGCGACAAGAAGGCTAGCCAAGGGTGATTTCGAGGTAGCGCTTAAAGTAAACCGAGTAGACGAAATAGGGGAACTGACACAAAGCTATGTGGAGATGGCCTGGGAGTTGAAGCAGTTAGAACAGATGAGGCAGGATTTCGTATCCAACGTGTCTCATGAAATTCAGACACCGCTTACGTCTATTTCCGGCTTTGCTAAGGCATTGCAGAACAATGATCTAATCATGGAAGAGGAACGTTCTGAATATCTTGATATCATCATTGCTGAGAGTGAGCGTCTGTCGAGGTTAAGTGATAATTTGCTGAAGCTCGCTTCCCTGGATTCTGAACATCATCCTTTTAACGCAGATTCCTTCAATCTTGACGAGCAGATTAGAACCATCGTTGTGACCTGTGAGCCACAATGGTCAGCCAAAGGCATCGTTATCGATCTTGAGCTGCCGGAAGCTGTCAAAATTAAGGGTGATGAAGATCAGCTGAAGCAAGTATGGATGAATTTGCTTAGCAACAGCATCAAGTTCACACCGGAAGGCGGGAACATCCGCATCAGTATAGATGACAGTGCAGCAGATGTATCGGTCACCGTCAGTGATAACGGGATCGGGATTTCCCCGGAAGAGTTCAACACCGTATTCCAAAGATTTTATAAAATAGACAAGTCACGGAATGGAAACAACAATGGCAATGGCTTGGGACTTGCAATCGTTAAAAAAATTGTCTCCCTGCATCAGGGAATCATAGAAGTGGACGGTGCGGTTCGAGCGGGAACGACGATTATCGTCAGGTTGCCCCATAAGTGAAATTAAGGGTTTGTCTCATTCTTGGATTGCCGTACGCCAAACATAATGAAATCCTTGAATTGCCGGTCCATAACCCGATCTTCCTCCGTAACCACACCCCCCCGCTGATGAGTAATAATGACGGCTTTTTGTAAATACATGAAATACAGGTGGGTGGACTTGTGCAGAATGTCCAGCCACTTATTTTTTTCCTCCGGAGCGACTGAAATTGTCTCAAGGAGAATTAACCGTGAATACCAGCCTTCCATAGCCTGCTTAAAGTCAGGAAGTTCCGCGGGATTTTTGGAAAGCGTGCTGTAGTAAACTCCAAAAATGGCATCATAGTAGATCAGGGCTTCCTGATGATCTCTTAACGCCAGATATTTATCGAGAATGTTCTCCAATGACTGTACAGGGTGTTCAAAATCAAAATCAAACAGCAGCTGTCCAAACATCCGCTCCAGATTTAGGGCATAAATTTGAGCGGCTAACTCTTCCTTGTCCTTATAATGATGATACAAAGTACGCCGGGAGATGCCGGCTTGTTCCGCAATCTGTGCCATATCCGTGCGCTCAATACCTTGGGCACAGAATAAGCTAAGCGCTGTATCCTTAATGATCTCCCTTGTCATTTGCATTTGCTTTTCCCGCAAATTCATTGATATTCTCTCCTGTCTTGTTGCAACTCTTCCGCTGCTTCTAGCACTATTTCTGAGCTGGCTTCGAATTCATGAGGAATTTGCTGCCCACTGAATAGGGGTTCTGCCGGTTGATCGCATCACCTAACCAATTCAGAAGCTTCACACCATCCTGTTCAGCCTGAAAGAAGGTCTCTCTGGTGGCAAAAGTGTGCGGAGTTGTACCCGTCTTTGCGTTCAGTCCATAGTCGGTGAGATAGTAATAATAATTAGGTAAAGTGGCTGCCAAAGAAGAAACAGATTGCCGCATTTCCTGTGACCACTCATTAATGATGCTTTGATCTCTTGGCCCCTTGTAATCGTTGATGTTGTTCTGAAAGTGGATCAGAATCTCGTCAAATACCGAGTAGGATTGCAATATTATCGCATTCACAGGAAGTAGATGGCCGTTCGCTTTAAAAGCTGCCCCGATGATATCCGCTTCAGGGGCATATCCGAATTTCTTCACGAAGTCTGCCTGCCATTCCTGCTTCACAACATTTGGCCACTTGTCTGATTTCAAGAAGGAACTGTCCGAATATTGGAAGATCTCGGAGTCCTTGTAGTGAGAGGCGATCTCGGGAGCCCAAAAAGCGGACCCAAAGCCACCAGCACTTTCGCCAGCAATCAGTAGTTTGCCGGGTTTATCCACGTTGGCATATATCCAATCGAGGCTGCTTCGCACATTATTGCTGCCGTTATAACGCATAGTAAAGGGGCTGCCGTCCTCTTTTTTATATTCAACCGTGCGGTTGCCGATATGGAAGTCACCAGTTGAATAGGGAAGATAGACCACATTCCAGCCATGAAAAGGATTGGCAGGGTTATCCGTATCCATCATGCCTCTCAGCAATGTCAGCATATAGAAGGGGATGTTGGGGAAATAGTTGCCTGTATCTCCACCTTTAATAAAGTTCATAAGCTTGATGGGGTGTGCTGCACTTTGGGCATCCCAGCTGGCCCCGCCCCCGGAAAAGAAGATGATCCAGTTATTATTTTCACCCTTTTTATTCCACAAAAAATACTCTGATCCATCACTTGATATGACATTTCCGTCTAGCGTGACTTTATTCCACTTGTAAGGCTTCACTTCCGCGATTTCGGGGGTGGTAGTCGCCGGTCTTTTGATTACAAAAGCGCTGATTGCAAACATGGCAATCAAAACAAGGCTGAATAACCCAATACCTGTGAATATTGTGATTTTCCTCATTTTTCTCATATCCATCTCTCCCTTACTCGGAGTATACGTCAAGATTACTCATTGCACAAGGTGTATACTTAAAAGCATAAGAAACAATCGTGAGAAAATATATAAAGAGGTGTCCTACGTAACCTTTGATCTATGGCTACAGGGACACCCCGATTTTTGTATGTTACTTTATTTTTGTGTATTACTTTATTAATTTTTCTGCTTCGATTTCAAATGTTTTTAGTTCGTAAGGTTCAAGTATAAAAGTAATGACAGGTTCAGTGTGGACTTCCCCTTCAGGACGCTCCATTAGATTACACTCTTGCCACGAAATAATATTCAAGTCGCTAGTCATATCAATTTGCTGGCGGCTTCCGGAATAGTCGTGTACACGTACGATTAATTTTTGACCATCCTCAGACTTCTTGATCGCAGAAACCATAACCGTCTGTGTAGAAAGGCGAATAAGCGACTTGGTTGCTACTTCTGCTTGCCCCATGGTGCTCCGTAGAGGGTTGTTGACGGACCAAGCTTGACGGACGGTGTCACCCTGTAGCCAATCCCCAGTATGAGGCAGGATAGAGTAGGTGAAAGTATGTTCGCCTTGATCCGCTTCAGGGTCAGGGTGCGTTGCCGATTTGATTAAGGATAGACGCATCACATTATCCTTGATGTCATAACCGTATTTGCAGTCGTTCAGCAAGCTAACGCCATAACCACGATCTGATAAATCTGCCCACTGATGCCCCACAGTCTCGAATCTAGCGTAATCCCAGCTAGTGTTCCAATGTGTTGGACGCGTAACATTACCGAACTGGATATCATAAGTGGCTTCGGTAGCTCGTATCGCAACAGGGAAAGCTACTTTCATTAGCTGTTGTCGCTCATGCCAGTCTACCTTCGTCACGAAATCGATACGACGATGGTGTGCATGTAAGATCATTTGCTGCTTAATCGTGGAATCCATATAACTCCATGTGAATTGTACAACACATCGCAGTGAACCCTTTTCTATGACTTCAATGCTGCGGCAGTCGGTGACTTCACGTTTCTTTTGCTGATAGTAGATGTCAATGTCCCAAGCTTCATGGGCTAGGGGTTTATCTTCAAACACTTGGAACACGTTACCGTGACTTCCGTTTGCTAATACTTGTCTTTGTTCATTTATATCATAGATGGATACTAATTGACCTTGTTCGTTCCATTCAATTTCGAAGTGAGGCGTTGAAATTCCTGATTCATTTAGCTTGAATGGAGCGCTTAGAGACTCGGAATTCACATCTTCTACGAAGGAAATGGTTGTGTATCCGAGAGAAGGAATGTTAGATACTTCAACGATCCAGCGGTCACCTTCACGTTGAGCTTGTAGTTGTTTTCCTTCTGAGCTTATCCAATGTCCTGTTTCCATCCCGGCTTCAACAGTAATTTCTACGAGTTCTGTCAGCTCCCAAGCAGCATTGTTCCAGATCGTATATTTACCGGCTTCATTTCCGCTCACAAGTGCCTTACTGGATTGCTCCCAGACAGACTGACCTATTGCTTCTGCTTGTGCATATTCAATCGTACTGTCTTCATATACTTCACGAATCGAAGAGCCCGGAATAATATCATGGAATTGGTTGCGCAAAATAATTCTCCAGCCCTCGTCTAAATCGGTCTGACGATAGTTCGACCAGTCACCTGTCATCACACTTTGCAGTGTATTTAGCCATTCCGCCTCACGGTATAGCAGTTCAAGCTTACGGTTCATCCGCTTATTGTAGGCTTGGCTTGTGTAGGTGCCGCGGTGATATTCTAAGTAAAGCTCGCCATCCCATACATGGACATAACGATCCGTATTTGCAACAGTTTCTTGCAAGTTACGGAAGTAGTCTCCCGCTGTTCCTGTTTCAATCTTCGGCAGACCGGGAAGATCGTTTAGCCGACGGCGCATCTCTAGCATTTCACGGTTCACACCCCCGCCACCATCGCCATATCCGTAAGAAAGTAACAGATTGCGATTCACTTCTTTATCCCGGTAGGTATCCCAAATTCCTTTTACAGTCTTAGGAATAATCCGGCCATTATAAGTGTAGAACCAAGAATCTTCTTCGGACCAAGGCTCTGGCGTTGTAATAAAATGTGTTAACACCTCTGTGCCATCAATCCCACGCCATTGAAAGGTATCATGTGGCATCCGGTTATATTGATTCCAGCTAATTTTTGTGGTCATGAAGGTATTAATTCCTGATTTTTTTAGGATTTGTGGCAAGGACCAGCTGTAGCCAAATACGTCCGGCAGCCATAAATAGTCACATTCAACCCCAAATTCATTACGTAAGAAGCGAGTTCCATACAGTAATTGACGGACTAGAGACTCTCCTGAGGTCAAGTTGCAATCTGCTTCAAGCCACATGCCGCCGCCAGCTTCCCAGCGTCCTTCAGCCACACGTTCACGAATATTTTCGTAGATTTCTGGATAGTCATTTTTGATATATTCATAGAGTTGCGGCTGAGTCTGTAAAAAGGTATAGTCCGGGAACATTTCCATCAGACGTAGTACGGTTGAGAAGGAACGCGCACATTTCTCACGGGTGTGTTTCAATTGCCACAACCAAGCCACATCAATATGGGTATGGCCAATACAGGTAACGGTGACGGGTGAGGACTTCTCCATTTTATTAATTTCATCACGCAAATAATTGCGGGCTTCCCCGATCGAAGCGTAGAAGTTGTCTGAACCTGGGCGAGACCAGTCGATCAGAAGAAAGGAGCGGTCCACTGTACTCATAAGTTGTGTATATTCTGGAGTTTTGGCATCGAGTACGTTCAGCGTCTCAACTACAGCAAGCGCGGTAAAATAGAAATCATCCGTTGGTTCATCCAGCCAACAAATTTCAGCCATGCGAATGCCATGTGTCTGATCCTTTTTAGGGCCGCCTCCTTCGAGTCCCGACCATAACCGGAAGGTCAGTGGAAGCTGAGTGCCTACCGTTTCATTTGGCAAGAACACTTCGGTATGATTGGAATCTACACCTTGATAGGGTTTGCCGTTGAAAAAGAATAAGGATTCAAATCCGGAGTTGTTTCCAGCACCCGTCTCGCCAAAATCAAATCGACCCAGTACTCTACGGCCTGCCCAAGTGGCGGGTACGTCTATATTTGTCGTTAGCCATAAATACAAATCGCGGCCTTTCCAGGTATCGCCAACTCGTAGCTCAGACCATTCTCCATCCACGGGCGGTTCGGCTGCAATTTCACCTTGTTCGTCAATCATTGAGTTGAAAAAAGGAATGTGTATACGATCCCGGTAACGATATTCGGAAATTTCGTTTAGTTGGGAGTTGAGTTTGCGTTTGGTTAGAAACATGAGTAATAGCCCCTCCAATATGTTGATGGGGGACGAGGAAATTAAGATCTATTTGGGTTATTATAGGTTTGTTTGGGGGGTAGAAATCAACTATAGACGATTTTTTGTGAGTTGTAAACTCTCGATGGAGAGAAAAGTTGGAGCGCTAGATTTTATAAATAAAAAATGCATGCGCTTCCATTGCAGAAAAAGAAGTGTGATGTTAAGCTTCTAATCCTAAAGGTGATATTCAGAAAGAAGGTGGCTTTGTTGAATGTAAAGAAATTTTATCAAAACCATTTGCAGAAAAAACTGTTCAATAAAATATTAGCTATATACTCTTCAATCATCATAATTACGTTAATAGCCTCTTCCATTACCGTATATAAATACTATGAACAGACGATCACTCGCCAACATGTAGATGCCAATCGGGAGGTGCTGGATTATGTAAGTTTGTATATGAATCAGCAGTACGAAAGCATCCAAGTGGCTATCCAGCAAATATATAGCGATGCCTCTGTCAGTGAGGATTTGTCCTACTTTTTGCAAAATGATTATGGGGATTATCTTAAATACCGTTTAGATCAATATGCAGATATAGGGAGCTCCGTTCCTCATACGTTCGATACGTATTTCAAAACCTATTTGAATCAGAAAAATGGGATTTATGACGTTATTTTGTACAGCACAGAGAAAGAATTTTATTATTTATATAAAAATAATACCCGACAATTCTATTTGAGCGACATGGACGGACCTAAGCAAAAATTATCCTTACCGAAGAATGGCTGGGTCTCGCATGAAACCAAATTAGTGCTTAAGGAAATAAGAGAAGACAATAACAATTTGTATACAATGACTAGGGAGATTAAAGATCCGATTACACTGAAAACGATCGGTATGCTCATAGTAGATTTTGACGCGGAACTTATTTCAAAATGGCTTGGCACAAAAGTTACAGAGAATAATGGTCAATTGTTAGTCTTAACCCCAAGCGGTGACGTTATATATGATTCATTGGGAAGGTATATGGGACAGCGATATCCACATATCGATGCGCTTCATACGGATGGCTGGACAACACTGGATGAGATCTCCAAGGTTAACTTAAATACAACGAACAGCTCAGGTCTTATTATGGCAGGAATCATTCAGAAGTCACAGGTCAACAACGAAATGAAAACGGTTCGAACTTGGATTATCGGAATTACCACAGCGCTTATTATTACTGCAATGTCTTTTACATACGGAATTATTTTACGTTTCTCTAAAAAAGTGAAGATCATTGTTAAATCTATGAAGCGCTTACAGGAAGGTGATTTGAGCACACGTATTCACCTTAATCGAGAAGATGAATTGCAGCTAATTGCCAACAATTTTAACTATATGTGTGAAAGACTAGAACTCTATATTAACAAAGTGTATATTTCGGAGCTTACCCAGAAAAATGCTGAGCTAGTTGCACTTCAATCACAGATTAATCCACACTTTTTATATAACACACTTGAGGCGATTAGGATGCGGGCAATTACGCAAGGAGCGAAGGATGTAGGTCAGATGATTTACATTTTATCGACATTATTTCGAACGATGATTAAGAAAAGTATGGTCGTTACAATATCTGATGAGATTGAATATTGTAATTTGTATCTGGAGTTGTTCCAGATTAGACATAAAGATAGGCTCCAAATCGAATCACAAATAAGTCCAGCTTCCATGAATTGTTCTATCGTTAAATTGCTTATTCAACCGGTTATTGAAAATTATATTGTTCACGGATTTAGACCTGACCGTTTTGGCAATCTCATCCGTATTGAAGTTACTGAATCTGGCGGGGAAATTCAAATTGCTATAAGTGATAACGGAAATGGAATTACTCCCAGCAAGCTAACAGAGCTACAGCAAATGCTTCAAGTCAGTATGAGAATGGATGAACCTCCTTCTTCGGTAGGCCTATGTAATGTGAATGAACGAATTAAACTTTATTACGGGACTGAATATGGATTGACGATCGCCAGTGAAGTAAATAAAGGAACAATAGTCATCATGAATATACCAGTCGTAAGGGAGAGTACTAATAATGCACAATATACTTATCGTGGATGATGAACCTCTTATTCTTGAAGGATTACGTTCAGTGATTGAATGGGAGAAATATGGATTGAGAATCGCGGGACAAGCGACTAATGGGGAAGAAGCTTTAGAATTTCTGCGCAATCATAACGAAGGGATCGACATATTAATTACTGACATTACGATGCCCAAACTTACGGGACTTGAACTGATTCAACAAATAAAGGTTTTTGATTCAAAAATGAGGTTTATTATCTTGAGTGGCTATGAGCAATTTGAGTATTTAAAAGCTGGAATGAGTCTAGGCATTGAAAATTATATTCTCAAACCCATTAATATAAATGAGTTGGAATCAACCATTGAACAAATTGTTGAAGTGCTGAATCAAGAGGATGTTGAACAATTTCATGCTAAAGAGGATTGGCAAGTTCTGCGCAACAATATTCTAAACCGCTGGGTAACTGGCAATATAGGCCGGCAAGAGCTACAGCACCGTTCAAAAGTCTTAAATATCTCACTGGATTGTTCATTTTTTACGGTGGCTGCGATTCGGCTTATCACTGAACAGGATGACGATGAGGGCCAAGATAAACTCCATAGGAATCAGCTTATGGATGAATGTTATCGTATCGCTGTGAAGTCATTAGAGCAACTTGGAACCGTTATTGTATTTAAAGATATGGAAGGTGATCTTGTTCTTATTATTGCTGAGCGGGCTGAAGCTGAGAACAAAGAAGAGCTTTATTGTGTACTGGAGCAAGTACAATATGAGATTATGCATGAGTTGGAGAAGTCTGTCTGGATAACGATAGGGAGTAAGGAGCATGCTTTTCAGGAAGTCCCCAAAAGTTATAAAAAGGCGAAGAGTTTATATGTTGATCATCTTATGCTACCGGGTTACCCGATTATAGATGTGGAACAACTATCAAAGATGGTTCTGCACGAGGAGAAGCTCGAAATTGATTATGAGGAATTCACCAAATTATTATTATCTGGGGACCGGGAGGCTACGAACCAGTTTATCGCAGAAACGTTCGAAAAGCTGTTTGGCTGTGGCATGATTACCCGCATTGATAATTACAACGTAGCGATTGAGTTAATGTTGATTGCTAAGAAAATGGAGAAAAACTCTAATTTTAGTGCCGTGTTTAATCCATTGCTGCGCATACATACTATTGAGCAATTGGTGCACCATGTGCAGGAAAGTGTGAAAGAAACGCTGGACCAATTATCATTAGTAAATGATGAGCTCAGTCCAAATATGAGATATATGGTTGATCAAGTAAGCAAACACTATAGAGAAGAGCTATCCCTGAAAACGCTCAGTCAGCGTATGGAAATGCATCCCAATTATTTGGGGCAGCTATTTCAGAAGGAAATGGGCCGTAGTTTCTCTGATTATGTTAATCAATTTCGAATTGAAAAGGCAAGACAATTGCTGCTTCAAACTACGTTACTAACCAACGAAATTGCAGCTGAAGTAGGATATCCGGATCCAGCATATTTCTATCGCCAGTTCAAAAAATCAGTAGGTGTATCGCCAACAGAGCTTCGGAATATGTACAAAAAAGCAAAATCCTAAAATAAAGGAAATGTTCCTGGGTATCGCGTTCAAGTACGGGTTTCATGGACGTTGATAACGAGAATGTTTCCTTTTTTTTTTGCTCAAATTTAAGAGGAAATAGACTTTTTAAATGTCCTTTCTGCTGTGGATCTTTAATTTTTACATCTGATTCTGGAGTTTTTCAACTTTATGAAACCGCTTTTATAGCGCAGAATTAAGGGTAGTTAAAGGGGCGAGGGAAAAAGATCTAAGGGATATATAGGGGTTGTTTGGGGATAGAGAGAAGGGGGATGTGGAATAATGCCTGCATTTTTCAAAAGTTTAATTAAGGATAAAGTACTCTGGTTTATGGTATTACCAGGGACATTATGGTTCCTGATCTTTTGCTACTTACCGATGTTTGGAACAGTAATTGCATTCAAGGATTTCAAGATTCATCGGGATGGATTCTTTGCAAGCGTTTTAAATAGTAAGTGGATTGGCCTTGAAAATTTCAACTTTTTGTTCTCGACGGAGGACGCCTATATCATTACAAGAAATACGATTCTTTATAACTTGGCGTTGATCTCTCTCGGTTTAGTTCTTGCGGTGGGCATTGCGATCACCTTGAATGAACTTGTGAACAAACGGATGGCTAAAGTTTATCAAACGGCGATGTTTATGCCGTACTTCCTTTCTTGGGTCATTATTAGTTTCTTTACCTTCAGCTTTCTGAGTGTAGATAAAGGAATATTGAATCAAGTGGTTGTTTACTTCGGCGGCGATCCTATTTCCTGGTATGGGGATACTCGCTTTTGGCCATATATCCTAATTTTCATGGGGATTTGGAAATCAATTGGTTACTCAAGTGTTGTTTACTTAGCGGCTATAGCGGGTATCGACAAGTCCTATTATGAAGCGGCTATGATTGATGGGGCCAGCAAATGGCAGCAGATTAAGTTTATTACACTTCCTTTGCTTAAACCTTTAATGGTAACGCTAACGATTTTAGCGATTGGTGGTATTTTTAGATCGGACTTCGGTTTATTCTATCAAATCCCTCGGGATTCAGGTGTTCTATACTCCGTAACGAATGTTATCGATACTTATATTTATCGAAGCATGAGTACGACAGGTAATCTAGGAATGAGTACAGCAGCGGGTCTATATCAATCGGTTGTTGGATTTATCATGGTGCTTGTAACGAATTCTATTGTGAAAAAGATCAGCAAAGAGAATGCGATATTCTAGAAAGGAGTTAGTGACGTTATGGCAGTATTCAAACGTAAGCCAAAAGAAATCGACAACAACGCCATTACTCCTTTATGGAATGTGGTACTCAATATTATAATTGGCATCTTCGCTTTTACTTGTGTGTTTCCGTTCTTGTTTGTGATAGCGATTTCTTTTACAGATGAAAAAGTACTTGCTTTAAATGGATTTAGCTTGTTACCCAAAAAATATAGTTTAGCAGCTTATCAGTTTGTTTTTAACACAGGTGATCAACTACTTCGTTCCTTTGGAGTTACTTTGATGGTTACTGTACTAGGTACACTCATTAGTTTATTTCTAATAACAACTTATGCGTATGTACTCTCTCGAAGATCATTTCGCTATCGTAATTATTTCAGCTTCTTCGCCTTCTTTACGATGTTATTCTCAGGCGGAATGGTTCCTAACTATATCGTGGCTACGCAGTTTTTACATCTGTACAACACGATATGGGCTTTGATATTGCCAATCGCGATGAATGCATTCTTTATTCTAGTAATGCGGACCTTCTTCCAGACTAGCGTACCTGATGCACTCGTTGAGGCTGCCAAAATTGATGGGTCTGGTGAGTTTCGGACCTTCCTGCAAATTGTACTTCCCATCTCTTTACCGGGGATTGCAACGATTGGATTGTTCTGTACGCTGGGCTATTGGAATGATTGGTTTAATGCCCTGCTGTATATAGATGATGCGAGTCTTGTTCCACTCCAAGCGATGCTGATGCGAATTCAGAATAATATGGAGTTCGTCATTCAGAACAGTATGCAGATGGGATCAAGCTTTGAGATTGCTGCAACCTTGCCAACAGAAACCGTTCGTATGGCGATGGTTGTACTGGCGACCTTGCCTATAGCACTAGCGTATCCGTTCTTCCAAAAGTATTTTGTACAAGGTTTAACCGTGGGCTCTTTAAAGGAGTAACACTACTAAGATGTATTTATTCGAATCGCTAGGACAGGAATCGATATAAATAAAGCGTTCATTAATCTAAAGGGGGAAAATAGAAATGAAAATGAAAAAAGGCTTAACACTCGCTCTTGCAGGGACAATGCTTTTTTCTGGCCTTCTAGCTGGATGTGGTTCGAATAATAATACAAATGCTGCTAAAGAAACAAACAATTCAGCGGCAGCAGGTGATTCAGCAGGGAACACATCAGAATTAAAGCCATATGAGCTGAAGATGTATTTAATTGGTGGACCTCAAAAGGATTTGGATCTTGTCTTAAAAGAAGTTAATAAATATACCCAAGAAAAAATTAATGCGACGTTGAACATTACGATGTTCGATTGGGGCGATTACGATAAGAAGATGCAAGTCATCACCGCTTCTGGTGAGCCTTATGATATTGCCTTTACCTCTTCTTGGACAAATGACTTCCGCCGTAACGCTGCTAATGGTACGTTCTTGGGTCTGAATGATCTGCTGGATAAGTATGGTAAGGAAACGAAAGAGGTTTTGGACCCTCGTTTCTTAGAAGGAACTAAGATTAAAGGTGAGATCTATGGTGTTCCTGTAAATAAGGAGCTTGGACAGCAATGGGTATGGCGCTTCAATAAGAAATATGTTGATAAATACAACATGGACATTTCCAATATCCGTACATTGGATGATCTAGAGCCACTGCTTAAAACGATTAAAGAGAACGAGCCGGCTGATATTACACCGCTAGCTGTTCCTAAAGGCTTTAAACCATTTATGCCATTTGACTATGTACTAGGTGATGAGTTACCTATCGGGGTCTATATGGATTCCACAGATGGCAAGGTTGTTAATATTCTGGAGACACCTGAACTTGCAACATCGTTAGATACGATGCGTAGACTTTACACAGCAGGTTACTTACGCCCAGACGTTGCGACACTTGAAGGAATCGATAACATTAAGACCGGCAAATGGTTTGCCGATCGCGAAATCACACAACCTTATGCAGAAAAAGGTTGGTCTCGTTCAGCAGGTTATGAAATTGTAACTTCACCTATGCATGATCCTTATGTATATACACAGTCCGCCGCAGGTTCGATGCACGCGATTTCCGTAACCTCAGGTGATCCTGAGCGCGCGATGATGTTCTTGAATCTTTTGAATACAGATAAGTACTTACGCAATTTGCTCAACTATGGTATTGAAGGCACTCATTATAAGAAAATCTCCGACAATGTCATTGAAGATCTGCCAGCTATGCAAGATAGCTATGCAATGCCAGGCTTCACGCTTGGGAATATGTTATTGACTTATCTGCATGCTGATGACCCTGCTGATAAATGGGATGCTTTTAAGAAGTTTAATGATTCTTCAAAAGAAGCCCCTACCTTCGGTTTTGCATTTGATCCTACACCTGTGAAAACAGAAGTAGCGGCCATCAACAACGTAACTAAAGAATTTATGCCAGCGCTGTACACAGGTTCTGTTGATCCTAAAACATATCTGCCAAAAGCAGCGAAGAAATTTAAAGAAGCTGGATTGGATAAAGTCATTGCAGAAGTTCAAAAGCAACTTGATGAGTGGAACCAGACAAAGAAATAAGCTAATGAACGTAACACGCCTAAGATTAATCACTAAAGGTAACACAAATAGGATTAGTGGAGACGGGCAGCTATGCTGCCCGTCTCTCTATCTATCCCCATTTATTATGAAGGAGTGAGAATATGGAAAAATTCCGACTTCCCACCATCTCTATGCCGAAGCTGCCGCTTCCTCAAGCGGTTCAAGAGGTATTGAACGAAGCAGAGGAGAAGTTAGCTCATCGGCCGAAGCTGTTGCAGCTCTTTAAGAACTGTTTCCCTAATACGCTTGAGACAACGACTAAGCTTATGGATGATGGAACAACGTTTGTGATTACAGGAGATATCCCGGCTTCTTGGTTGCGAGACTCTGTAGAGCAGGTTATGCACTACGTGCCCTTTGCTAAAAACGATCCCGATCTTCAGCGGATTATCAGCGGGTTAATTAAACGTCATATCGAGTATATTCATATCGATCCGTACGCCAATGCGTTTAATGAGACGGCGAATGATTGGCATTGGAGTACTAGCGATATTACAGAAATGTCCCCCTGGGTGTGGGAGCGTAAATTCGAGATCGATTCTCTTTGTTTTTCCATGCGTCTGGCTTATGCCTATTGGAAAGAAACCGGAAAGACTGATATATTCGACGCCGGATTTAAGGCAGCCATGGTCAAAATATACAACCTGTTCAAAACTGAACAGCGCCATAGTGAATTATCTCCATACCGCTTTACGCGTAACAATGGGATTCCTGAAGATACACTGCGTAATAACGGCCTGGGTATGCCTGTTAATTACTCGGGCATGGTTTGGTCCGGGTTCCGCTCGAGCGATGATGCTTGCGACTTCCATTACAACATTCCGGGGAATATGTTCGCTGTTGTTGCATTACGTCATATGCAGGAATTCGCTGAATGGGTATTCCGTGATCTTGAATTTCTGGAACAGCTTAAAGCATTAGAAGCTGAGATTGATCACGGAATTCAATTGTACGGTATTTATCGTCATCCGAAATTCGGTCCAATCTACGCCTACGAGACCGATGGTTATGGCAACTACTGCTTGATGGATGATGCGGGAACACCAGGACTCCTGTCGATTCCTTATCTCGGCTATGTTACCGCAGAGGATGGAATTTATCAGAATACGAGACGATTTGCTCTGAGCAAGGAGAATCCTTTTTATTTTGAAGGAACCGCAGCGAAGGGAATCGGCAGTCCGCATACTCCCAAAGACTACATCTGGCATATGGCATTATCCATGCAAGGTTTGACGGCTTCCACTAAGGAAGAAAAGCTGGAGATGCTTGCGATGTTAGAAGCTACAGATGCGGATACTGGCTTTATGCATGAGGGATTCCATGTTGATGATCCGAATACGTTCACTAGAAAATGGTTCGCCTGGTCCAATAGTCTGTTCTCCCAACTTGTCTATAAAACGATGAAGGAAGGACTACTATGAGCAGCCTGAGCAGACCTGTCATCATATTTTATGATTCTGATTTTCCAATTTCCAGTCCCATTCCTAGCGATGCGATTACATCCATGAGTGAGTTCGGATCTATTGTAAGTGAGAATCAGCTTGCACAAACGCTATGCGAAACGGAAGGCGGCTGTTTCATCAATCTGCATGCCCCTTATTTCCCGAAAGCGGCCTGGATGGCCATTCTTGAATACCTGCAAAGAGGTGGCGGGCTGATTAGCATTGGAGGCGCACCCTTCAAACAACCTGTTCGTTGGGAAAATGGCCGATGGCATGTGGAAGCGGAGCAGACTTCCTATCATCAGGAGCTGTATATTCATGAGGCACTTCGTGTTGAATGCTCACGCAACCATTCATTGCTTGCCTCGGATGTCATTCCTCTGCTTAAGGGTCAAGAAACTCTTTTTCTAACGAGTGCAGACACATGGAACCTCGTGCCACATACGACAAAGACGAGTGATTTACCACATCAAATGGGCTCGGCAGGTCCGATGAGCACACGGATTTACCCGCTATTAAAAGGAATTACACTCGAGGGTCGGGAAATTTCTGCCCCAGTGGTTCTTTGGGAGAATACGATTGGTTTATATGCAGGTTCACGCTGGCTGTTCGTAAATACACCTGCAGCAGCTTCTTTTTGGGAGCAAAAAGGTCCTTCCGCGATATCCAATTGGTCTCGTTTCTGCAGCAAGGGTGTTACGGAAATGTGGGTTAAGCCCAATTACGCGTCTTATGAATCAGGAGAACGAGCTTCCCTAACCCTTCAGATTCAGCAGCTTGAACGAGTGAGACCTTCTATGCGAAATGAAGATACATGGAATTTCACAATTCATGTAGAGCATGAATCAGATACCTCTTTGAAGTGGTCTCAGAGTTTGGAAATGAAGGCGAATGCTGAACTAAACATGGTGCGTCTGCCTATTCCTTTGGAGATAAGTAGGGGCCTCTACCAGATTCTCTGTGAAGCAGAAGCCAGTGATGGTGAGGTTCGCATTCTGCGCCAAGGGTTCTGGGGTCATGCTCCTGAGCTGCTGGCAGCAGGCCATCCGGTAACGAGCGGCAGAGATTATTTTATAAAAGATGGGCGTCCGCTACCAGTGGTCGGCATGACTTATATGGCGAGTGATGTGGCGCGTAAATTTCTATTTCTACCGAACGTGGGAGTTTGGGATCGTGATATGGGCCAGATGCGGAAGGCCGGGATTAACTGGATCCGTACAGGGATCTGGACAGCTTATCGCAATGTGATGCAAGACGATGGACATGTCTCGGAAGAAGTATTGCGGGCGATCGACGCCTTCATCATGACGGCGAAGAAGCATGATCTTCAAGTGACTTTCACGTTCTTCTCCTTCACACCGGAAACGTGGGGAGGGGTAAATCCTTATCTGGACCCACAAAGTGTGGAAGCTCAGAAGCGGTTCATTCGGTCTATTGTATCTCGTCATAAAGATTCTTCGAATGTAGATTGGGATCTTATTAATGAACCGTCGATGTTTGATCCGGCACGTATTTTTTCGGACGGCCCGAGTTCATGCCATGATCGTTTTGAGCGACAAGCCTTTATGGAATGGCTACAAGAAAGACATGGTGTAATCGACGTGCTGCAGGAACGCTGGAATATGACACCTGCACAGCTTCCGAACTTTGCATCTGCAGGGCTGCCAGAAGCAAAAGAGATTAACTTCGACGTACAAGACATGCACAGTGCTAAGAGGGGAACACGCTGGTTGGATTATTGTTTGTTCTCTATGGAGATGCATAACCGTTGGGTGAAACAATTATACGACGCCATTAAGGAGCAATGTCCAGCTCAGATGGTTACGGTTGGTCAGGATGAGGGACTAGGAGCGCAGCGACCTTCGCCGTTCTTCTACGAGGAGGCGGTGGATTACACCACTGTTCATTCCTGGTGGTTTAATGATTATCTGGTGTGGGATGGCATCTTTGCCAAGACGCCTAATAAGCCAAACCTAATTCAGGAGACTGGCGTCATGTATGTAGAAACTCCAGATGGCCGAGCCAAACGTTCAGAACAAGAGCTGCAGAATTTGCTGGAACGCAAGTATGCTTACGCTTTTGGAACGGCAGGTGCGGGGGCTATTCACTGGATCTGGAATACGAATTTCTATATGGATAATGCGAATGAGTCCCATATCGGAGCACTGAGAGCAGATGGAACCGAGAAGCCTGAGGCAGGCGTATCTTATGATTTCGGGAAGTTTATAGAAGGTATCCGTGATATATTTGGTGATCGGAAATTGGAAGAGATTGCGGTGGTGTTCCCTTATTCGAATGATTTCTCTAATCGGAAGTTGGCTTTTGCTGCTACAACAGAGCTTACCCGCATTCTGTCTTATGAGCTCAAGATGTCTTTTCGGGGGGCTTCCGAATACCATCTAGATGATTTGGAGAAGAACCCTGCGAAACTGATTATACTGCCAAGCGCGCATAACTTCGCTGATGCAGCAATGGAACGGTTGTTACACATTGTTGAAGAGACAGGAGCGGTATTGCTTGCCACTGGACCGTTAGGCATTGATGCCTATTGGCGTTCTTCGGATCGGTTGAGTGATATCCTTGGCAAACGTGAATTGCGTAATGTGCGCCGCGAAGAAGTGCTTATGCTTCAAGGTCAAGTCCTGCCTGTCTCTTTCGGCCACCGCCGGATAGCTGAGGTGACAAAGGAAACGATCATTCAAGAAACTGGTGGAAGTTCAACTATAGAGACTGTCGTGAACCTTCCGCTTGGCAAGGGTCGACTCCTATGGAGCCCACTGCCAGTTGAATTGAGTGAGCGTAGGGATACTACGGCTGCACTTTACCGCTACGCGGTTAATGCTGCTTTTGTGGAATGTGATTTGGAATGGATTAGTGGTGGGGACTTAGCGGGTATCTACGGACGGAAATTGAGCTTTGCTACGGGTGCGCTTTTTACCTTCGTGTCGGAATATGCCCAAGATGCAAAGATCGAGGTGAAGGATTCAGCCACTGGCCGAACCTATTCGTTCGTGTTAGAACAGGAACGTTCTGTTCTCTTTGCTACGGATAGTAAAGGAGACTTGCTTGGTGTTTATCGCCCGCAGGAAGTCGAGATCCATGTAAATTAACCACATCTTCTACATTAAGCATCTTGGTAGAGAGAACGCATTGCATATAAGGAGGTCTTCACTTTGGAAAGTTCAAATCAATCTATTAAACCTCAGACTGCCCATATCATTTCCCATACACACTGGGATCGGGAATGGTATCTTCCCTATGAGAAACATCATGTACGCTTAGTGAAACTGGTTGATGAATTACTGAACCGGTTGGATGAGGATAACGAATTTAAGAGTTTCTATCTGGATGGACAGACGATTATTCTGGAAGATTATCTTCAGGTACGTCCCGAAAATCAAGAGCGGCTACAGAAATATATTACGGAAGGTCGCCTTCTAATAGGACCTTGGTATATTTTGCAGGATGCGTTCCTTACTAGTGGGGAGGCCAATGTTCGTAATATGCAGATTGGCCATCAGGATTCGAAGCGTTACGGGGAACCCTCCAAAATCGGTTATTTTCCGGACACCTTTGGTCTAGTCGGCCAGACTCCACAATTAATGCGGCAATCCGGCATCAATAATGCCTTTTTTGGAAGAGGTGTGAAGCCCACTGGATTCAATAATACGGTGTCAGATGGAGGTTACGAATCCTCATTCTCGGAGCTGATTTGGGAAGGTCCTGATGGATCAAAAGTGCTCGGCATCTTATTTGCTAATTGGTATTCTAACGGAAACGAAGTGCCTGTAAATGAAGCAGAAGCCAAAGTGTTCTGGGAGAAAAAGCTGGCAGATGCGCGGAAGTTTGCCTCTACAGGTGAGCTGCTGTTCATGAATGGTTGCGATCATCAGCCGGCTCAACTGGATTTGCCAGAGGCTATCGAAACTGCGAAGCGGTTGTATCCAGATATGGAGTTCATTCATTCGAACTTTCCTGATTACCTTAAGGCCGTAGAGGGTGTAATGGATCGCAGCAGCTTGTCGACTGTAAAGGGAGAACTGCGGAGCCAGCATACCGATGGATGGGGTACGTTAGTGAATACCGCGTCTGCGCGTGTCTATTTGAAACAGATGAATCAGGAAGGGCAAATCTTGCTTGAAAAGTTGGCCGAGCCACTTGCTTCGTTCGCACATTTACTGGGCAAAGAGTACCCCCATCATCTGTTCAACTATGCATGGAAGACATTAATGCAGAATCATCCGCATGATAGTATTTGTGGATGCAGCGTGGATGAGGTACACCGTGAGATGGTCACCCGTTTTGACAAAAGCCGTCATGTGGCAGAGACCATTGTTGAGGGTAGTAAACGAGTGATTGCAGAAGCTGTGGATACGACCGGGTTTACAGCATATGGTGAAGACGTGCTTCCACTAGTTGCGATGAATATGACGGGTTGGAGTCGCACGGGTACTGTGAGCGTAGAACTTGATGTGGCGCGTCTATATTTGCGAGAAGGGTTCTCTCTGGAAGAAACGGCTAGCCGTATGACCGGAATTGACTTGCACGATCGTGTGTTAGTAGACGATCAAGGGAATGATATTGCCTGCCAGATGGAGGACTTAGGTCTTCAGTTTGGTTATGATTTGCCAGATGACAAGTTCCGTCAGCCGTATATGTGCCGCCGGGTAAGACTTACCTTTGAAGCCGTAGAAGTTCCTGCGCTGGGTCTTCGTTCATATGCTTGGGTTCGCCGGGCAGATGCAGAACTGCCAATAGCCGCTGAATCTTTGCTACAAGGAGATCGGGTGCTGGAAAATGACGTTATCAAGGTAGTTATTAATGATGATGGTTCGTTTATGCTAAGTGACAAAACTAGTGGAGTGACCTATCAAGATCTTGGCGTATATGAAAACACCGGGGATATCGGCAATGAATATATGTACAAACAGCCAGAGGCCGAACAAGCTCTGACGACTAAAGGACTAAAGGCTAATATTTGTGTGCTGGAAAATACATCGTTTCGCGCCGCTATAGAAATTAAGCATGACTGGGAGATTCCAGCTTCGGCAGATGATAAGCTGGATGAGGAGCAGCGTGCACTGGTTTACTATCCGGAGCGCAAAGCTCAGCGCAGTAGTGACACAGTCATTCTAAAACTTCGTACTGTAATCACCTTGGAGCGGGGCGGAAAGGGATTGCATATCGAAACGACAATAGAAAACCAGGCCAAAGATCACCGGATTCGTATACTGTTTCCGACAGATTTGAACGCTGCTACGCATCGTGTAGATTCGATGTTCGAGGTTGCTGAGCGGAATATTGAACCCGCCACAGAATGGAAGAATCCGAGTAACACGCAACATCAGCAAGCCTTTGTTGATATTAGTGATGGGAAAGCGGGTCTAACCGTCGCTAATTTTGGATTAAATGAATATGAAGTGCTGCGAGATGGGCGTAACACTATTGCGATTACACTGCTACGTTCTGTTGGCGAACTTGGTGACTGGGGGCTATTCCCTACTCCAGAAGCGCAGTGTCTTGGAGAGCACGTTGTTCGTATGGAGCTAATCCCGCACACAGGCGAGGGTATAACTTCTGGTGCTTATGCTGAAGCTTACCAATTCCAGGTTCCGTGGATTGTATGTCAGACAGATGTACATGCAGGCGTGGTTGCGCCGGTGTATACTCCATTCGATTGGGAGAGTAAGGAACTTGCATTTTCTTCACTAAAAATGAACAAGCAGACTGGAGACTTGCTGCTGCGTTGGTATAACATGAGTCAGCAGAACACCAACCTGTCCTTCCGTTCAAGTATTCCACAGCAGTATTTCTATAAAACGACGATCCTAGAAGAGGAGAGCCACCCAGTCTCTAGTGATGAGAAAGAGAAAGGAAGCTTTGACTTACAGATCGGTCCATGCGAAATTGTAACGATTGGTATTAGAAAATAAATGAAAAAGGACGGTATCCAGAGAGTCGTATGACTTTTGGATATCGTCCTTTTTTGTATAAATACGTATCTTAGGAAGAAGATTTGCCGCGCGCAGTGGATCCAAGATGATCAATCTGCTCTTCTAGAACCGCACTTGCTTTGCCTAAAAACTGCGAAACAAGGGCGAGCTCTTCATCCGTATAAGAAGCTGCGAGCTTAACCATGGCGGTATGGAGCGGTTGGTACGTATTAATGACATCATCTTTATTCTCATATAATGGCACAATAATCACTTTACGGCGGTCATTCGGGTCATTTTGTCTGCGGACATAGCCATTTTTTTCGAGCCGGTCTATTAATGCTGTAACACTTCCGGTGGTCAGACCGGTTAATTTAGACAGTTCTCCGGCAGTGATCGGACCTTTCTCCCGTAGAATATCTATAGATAAGAAATCATTATTGTATAACCCAAGTGAGGCGGCTACATTTTGTTGGTACAATACCGTTCGGTTTCCCAAACTGCGCATAAGCAAGGTGAATTGTTCCTGCTCTGGTGTAGGTTGTTCGTGGCTTGACAAAAGATAACGCTCCTTTTAAAATAATTATATCTTGATAGTCAAGATATTAGATTATAAAGTTATTTGAAAATTTTGTGATTTATCAAATACATTCTATCGAAATTAGAAATGTTTTGCAAAATAATTGCAATACAACAACTTTGGGCAACCATATGGATAGAAGATATAACTACAAACCAGTGGGTTGAAATGAGAGGGGAATAGATGTGAAAGAGACTATTGTTATTAAAGGTGCAAGAGAGAATAATCTGAAAAATGTCTCGCTCACGATTCCTAAGTATAAGCTAGTTGTCCTGACAGGACCTTCGGGATCAGGCAAATCGACGCTAGCTATGGATACACTACAGCGGGAATGCCAAAGACAGTATTTGGATTCCATGGGCATGACGTCAGATACGATCAGTAAACCAAAGGTGGAGTCTATTATTGGACTATCTCCGTCCATTAGTGTTGGACAACATGTCACCAATCGTAATCCCCGTTCGACAGTCGGGACTGTCACTGACATCTATACGTTTGTCCGTTTTATCTTTTCCAGATTAGGCGAGCGGGTTTGCCCTTCCTGTAGTGGCAGCATCCCACCTTCTTTTGAAGCGAGGGGATTGCTGATCGAGGAAGACGAGGAAATGGATGGTCAGACGATGGGTTGTCCACATTGCGGAGCAGAGCTTGAGAAGCTGGGCATGTCCCACTTCTCTTTTAATAAACCGGAGGGAGCTTGTGAAGCCTGCGGTGGTGTTGGATCTGTGGCAACTATAAATGAAGCGGCGGTGTTTAATCCAGAGCTTAGTATGCGTGAGGGTGGGGTTGCCTCGCTGAATGGTGTTCATCGTGATATACAGATGCGTATATTATTGGCCGCTGGCAAGCATTTTGGCTTTGAGTTTGACCCGGATCAGCCCTTAAAAGATTACGGTGAAATTCAGCGCGACTTGTTGTATTACGGAGTGGAAAGTGAGGCGTTTAAGCGCCATTTTCCCAATGTTAAGCCGATTCAAGGCACCAAATTTGAAGGCGTCATTCCTGGTTTGTGGCGGCGTTACAAGGAGAAGGAAGGAGAAGCTGGTACACAGGAAAAAGACGGCGGATTTTTTCATGAGCAGCAATGCCCGGAATGTCTTGGCGCTCGTTTAAAAAACGAAGTTCGTCTCGTACGGGTAGCTGGCGTATCGATTACGGAGGTATCGGATTGGTCATTAAGCGATGTTTACGAGTGGACGAAAGGCTTAGAGGCGGCTTTGCCCGCCGAGGGACTTCATCTGCTTGAACCCATCCTTCACGATATGCCTACCCGACTAAAAAGGATTATCGATGTTGGTCTAGGTTATCTTTCTATGAACCGTTAGACGGTCTCCTTATCTGGTGGAGAGGCACAGCGGCTGCGCCTTGCCTCATTGCTGGGGTCAGGTCTGACTGGAGTGTTATACATTCTAGATGAACCGACGACCGGGCTTCATCCGCGGGATACTGTTGGCCTCATTCGTGTGCTTCAGGAGTTACGCGATTTGGGGAATACGGTGCTCGTTATCGAGCATGATATTGAGATGATGCGCGCTGCCGATCATATTATTGATATGGGTCCGGGTGCTGGTCTGGACGGCGGGCAAGTTGTTAGCGAGGGCAGCATTGAGGACTTGATGGCAAGCGAGACTTCCGTTACGGGAGCCTATCTTAGAGAAGAGCGTCATAAGACTGCTGCATATGTTCGCCGGAAAGGTGACGGAAAACAGATCACCATCCGACAGGCTCAATACCGGAATATTGATATCCCGGAGGTTTCATTTCCTCTAGGTTGTCTAGTTTCTGTAACTGGGGTTTCGGGTTCAGGCAAGTCGACGCTAGTCTTTGATATTCTTGCGCAAGATAGTGCGAAAGAACATGAGCAAACAGGTCGTGCGGAGATTGCAGGCTTAGATCAGGTTGGAAATATAGTGATTTTTGACCAATCGCCCATGGGTAGGATGTTACGTTCTAATGTAGCGACATATACAGATGTTTTCACACATCTGCGCCAGCTGTTTGCTGCATTGCCGGAGGCGAAAAAAAGAAAACTGACCTCCAAGCATTTTTCCTTTAACACACCGGGTGGACGCTGCGAAACCTGTCAGGGTCTTGGGGTGCTGACTGTAGACATGAATTTCTTACCCGATTTGGAGGTTAAATGCCACGTTTGCAAGGGGAGAAGATTTACGGATGAGGTTCTCCAGGTGAAATATGATGGATATTCCATCTCGGATCTGCTGGACATGTCCGTGCAGGAAAGCTTGCCAATTCTTAAGTCGGAAGCCAAAATGGCGGGGATAATCGAGACGTTGTGTGAGGTGGGTCTCGGTTACCTTAAATGGGGACAATCTGTCAAAACCTTATCTGGTGGTGAAGGGCAACGGATTAGACTGGCTAAAGAGTTGAGCAAACCTTCCAAAAACCATACCCTCTATCTGCTCGACGAACCAACAACAGGCCTTCATCCGTCAGACATCAGGCAGCTCCATACCTTATTGAGCAAATTGGTTGATACGGGAAATACGGTCGTGGTTGTGGAGCACAGCTTAGAGTTGATTCGGGAGTCCGACTGGGTGATTGACATTGGCCCTGAAGGTGGCGTTGTGGGCGGTAAGCTTGTAGCTGAAGGTACACCGGAGCAGGTTGCTGAAGTGCGGGAATCCTACACAGGGATGTTCCTGAAACGGATTCTGGCTGAGGGGATGTAATCAAAAAAAGGAGGTGTCCAAAAGCCATGAAAATGGCTAGGACACCTCCTTTTTTTGAACTTAAACCAACCACTGCTCTCAACTCTAAACTTCGTCTGAACGTTTGAACCGATCCCATTCACGCGTACTTAACACTTTCGGAATAACAGATGAATTTACACGTACGTAGCACATTAGGATTAACAGATGAATTTACACGTATGTAGCACTATAGGATTAGCAGATGATCATGAGTTGATGGTGTTTGATCCGCAGATGATTAGGATACGGTAGCATCAGACAGCGAAAGACTAAGATACGGTAACATCACACAGTAAAAGAGCAGGATACGGTAGCATCACTCAGCGAATGACCAAGACACGGTAGCATCACACGGCGAATGACCAAGATACGGAAACAACACACAGCGAATGATCCTGCTTCGGCGGTATCGGACTCAGCAGACCTTAAATGCGGGAAAATCCGTCATTTGGAGTATTATCGGACCGCATAGCCCCTATTGGCGAAAAAAACGCCTTATAAGAGCCAGTTTCTAAGGAATAGCTGCGCTGGTGTCCGATGAGTTGCTGAAAAGGCGATAAATTAGTAAATAGCGTCATTGGGGTCCGAAAGCCTCAGCAGGAGATCATGGTGTCAGCAGCAATAGCAATAGCAGTAGACCCAGCGAATGACTATGCTTCGGCGGTATCGGACTCAGTAGACCTTAAATGCAGGAAAATCCGCCATTTGGAGTATTATCGGACCGCATAGCTCCTATTGGCGAAAAAAACGCCTTATAAGAGCCTGTTTCTAAGAAATAGCTGCACTGGAGTCCGATGGATTGCTGAAAAGGCGATAAATTAGTAAATAGCATCATTGGAGTCCGAAAGCCTCAGCAGGAGATCATGGTGTCAGCAGCAGTAGCAGTAGCAGTAGCAATAGCAATAGCAGTTGACCCAGCGAATGACTATGCTTCGGCGGTATCGGACTCAGTAGACCTTAAATGCAGGAAAATCCGCCATTTGGAGTATTATCGGACCGCATAGCCCCTATTGGCGAAAAAAATGCCTTATAAGAGCCAGTTTCTAAGGAATAGCTGCGCTGGAGTCCGATGAGTTGCTGAAAAGGCGATAAATTAGTAAATAGCGTCATTGGGGTCCGAAAGCCTCAGCAGGAGATCATGGTATCAGTAGCAGTAGCAGTAGCGGTAGCAGTAGTGGTAGCAGTAGCAATAGCAATAGCAATAGCAATAGCAATAGCAATAGCAGTTGACCCAGCAAATGATCATACTTCGGCGGTGTCGGACTCAGGAGTCCAGCAAATGATCATTCTTCGGCGTATCGGACTCAGCAGACCTTAAATGCAGGAAAATCCGTCATTTGGAGTATTATCGGACCGCATAGCCCCTATTGGCGAAAAAAACGCCTTATAAGAGCCAGTTTCTAAGGAATAGCTGCGCTGGAGTCCGATGGATTGCTGAAGAGGCGATAAATTAGTAAATAGCGTCATTGGAGTCCGAAAGCCTCAGCAGGAGATCATGCATCTAGCGCAGCTTAATAATCGAGCAGACGTCCATTATCATGCCATTGCCCGTACATTTTATTTTCTTTAGTGTTTGTTATGAATTTGTCTAATTTACTCTTAAATAAATCTGGCTGATGTTTATTGCTTTGGATCGTGTCGATCCGAACTCTTTTATAAAGGGGGGGAAAGGCCCGGAAATTCTCATATACTTGCCTGTCCTCTTTTAGCCTTTGCTCTATAATCTTATCTACTATAAAAGAATCAGGGTTCATATCAGGAAGTATCCGTTTTCCTTCAGCACTCATTAACCCCAGCTTTTCGAGGCGGCGGACCCGTTCTTTGTTCAATTCAGTCCAAGAGCTTTTTTTACTTCGGGGAGAGAGTCTTTGCGCCAGCTCTGTTTCCGAAATTTTCTTTTTCACTCCATCGATCCATCCAAAACACAAACATTCCTCAACTACGTCCAAATATAGCAACGTTTCTGGGTTTGGCGTCATACAAACGAGTACCCAACAAGATTGTTCAGTCTTACAATTCTCCTGCAGCCAAACTCTTAAATCTTCTCTCGTTTTTACTGTAATTAGATTTTCAATCTCCATAATTAAAATACAATTTCCTTTCTAGGTATGGAGTGGGGCAGATTGCCCATTAGTGTTTAAATAGCTTCCGCTGTTACCTGATACCAAAAAAGAGAATAGTCATTCATGGTGGAAGCGTGGCCTAACTGCCGTAACATAGTAGATACATTGCCTCTATGATAAGTCCCGTGATTGGCGACTTGCAACACAATTTCTGATAGGCGTGTTTGGCGGATTCCGGCGAATGGATTGTCAAGCAGAATGGTTTGCTCCAAATCGGATTGGTTGTGTAACCATGCTTTGTATTGTTCTGATAGCTGGGCAAAGATATTTACGTATTCATCCACAGAATCTAGAATGCTCAAATTTAGCGGGATACTTTGTTGAAAAGCCTCTGGCATGGCAGTGCCTGTTAATACAAGATACCACATCGTATCAACCGCATAGATATGGCTAAGGGCATGAGCGATGGTGGGAAATGGGCTGTTCACTTCTTGACTTAGCACAGAAGGCGGGAGTTCCTTGATTCTCCCCAGGATAGTTTGGTTTGCCCATGTGTGGTATTTAAACATTTCTACTGGATAATTTGTCATTCGTACATTCTCCTTTTGAATGGTCATGGATTTGTTTTTTGTTACTGTAGTTAATATAAAAGAAGAAGTATGACATCAGACTGTCATACTTCTTCATAAAGTTTGAGTGTGTTTTGAAGCTGCTCTTTTAAAATACCTCGCAATGCAGGGGGTTCGAGGACTTCGGCGCCGCTGCCAAAACTCAGCAGAATGGACCAAAGCCAACGTGCTTCCAATGGCTTATACACAGGAATTCGCATCGTCATGCTTTTATCGGAATGAAATTCCTTGTCGACTTGATGAAACTGATCCAAAGCTTCTGCCAAAGCCTCAGGGCCTACCCGGATCACTATTTCCTCCACCTGATCTGCCCTGTTTGAACAGCCAGCCTCTTTGGGTACCTCATGTTGCGAATGAAAGGTATCCTGCGTCAGGAACAAATTCAGCATCCGGGAAAGTCGGAACTCTCGATAGTCCTGCCGAGCCCGGCAATAACCATAGATGTACCAGTTGCTATATTTAAAATGAAGCTTTACTGGTTCCATTTCACGGGTTGTACGTTCATTTTTTACACTGATGTAATCAAAACGGACAACATTTCGTTCCGCTATAGCCGCACGTAAAAGAGGAAGTGCGTCAGGATCCGTACGCCGGGTTTCAAGATCCACCGCGAGACTAGAAGTCTGTGGCTCCGTTCCTATCGTTTGCAGCCGTTCAATGGTTCCTTGCGTATGCTCATCTTCAAACACGGAAGAGAGACTGTTAAGTACAGTAATCAGAGAAGTGACATCATACGAACGGAGCAGGCTTTTATCCATTTTATATCCGTCCATAATGCCATATCCACCTTTAGTACCCTGATACGTTACGACCGGGATGCCAGCGGCACAAATCACATCGATATCCCTATAGATTGTTCGCTGGGAAACCTGAAACTCTTCAGCCAGCTTGGAGGCAGATAAAACTTCGTGGTTCAATAGCTTGTAGATCATAGAAATCAATCGTTCCAATTTCATGTGTGCATTCCCACCCATTAGTTCATTTCGTGTTACAGCGTGATTATATCATAGATTTTTTCGGGCTAATTTTGGGAGGGAGGAGTTTTGTTGTTGGTGATGAAGAAATATCCTATGACAGAGTCTGACAGAGCCGATTAATTTATTTACAGATTAAATCCGCAGGCTCTGATAAATGATTAACAGAAATAATAGCATCGTTTTTTTTCACAGGTGGGGTCCAATATTGCTCATTCCCAGGCAGGTCATCGAACCATTCGGCGTCCTTTGGACAATCTAGAATCATGAATTTTCCGTATTCCTGATCTCTGGATTGATGGTATTTGAGATAGGCTTTCCCGTTATCAATGGCGAGAATTTCTATTTTTCCTGAGGTGTGGCTCATGGATAAGCGTACTCTTTTGCCAAGTCCTGAGGTTCTAGCTTTGGCTTCTTCTACAATTTGATAGACTTGCTCGAGCGGTAATACGAAATCCCGGTTTCCGGCAACGGGCCGGTTCACAAAGAAGTAGTAGGGTGTAACGCCAGCCCATGAAAGTCGGTCCAGTAGTTCCCCTAAAATAATGGGATCATCGTTGATGCCTTTGAGGATGGGAGTCTGATTTACGACAATTGCCCCTGCGTTGTGGAGAGCTTTAAATGCTTTTTTGGCTTCAGGTGTGATTTCACGAGGATGATTGATGTGCGCCATAACATAGATTCGTTTGTCTTCGGTAGAGTAAGTACGAATCAGCTCCAGCAGCTCTTCGTCTTCAGAGATCCGCATCGGATTAAATACGGGAATTTTGGAACCTAGTCTAATGATCTTAACATGCTCAATGCTTCTTAGATTTTCAATAATGGATCTTAGCTTCGGTGTGGAGAGAATTAAACTGTCCCCGCCCGTAAGAAGTACGTTGTTAATCTCCGGATTCTTTGCGATATACTCCAAGCCCGGAGAGACATCAGCCATCGCCTCTTTCACGTCATTTCGGAACAGACGCTTACGGAAACAGTAGCGGCAATAAGCCCCGCAGACCTCGGATACAATCAGTAGTGCAGTGGTTCTATACTTGTGCTGACAACCAGGTACCACATAATTCGTGTCCTCATCGGAGGCGTCCCAGCGCCCATACTCCAGCAGTTCACCTTCGTTAGGAATAACCAGCTTACGGATGGGATCATCTGGATCATCCCAGTTAATCAAAGACAGATAGTAGTCATTTACACGAAAAACAAATTTGTCTGTAATTTCTTTCAGATTCTCTTTTTCCAGCTCAGACAACATAGCTATTTTGTTAATATCCGTGAAGTACTTTACCTTTTGCACGTACATCTCTCCTTTGTCTCGTAGTGTGAGAAATGAGGGAGCCTTAGTGTCAAAGGCCAATCTACTGCCAGCAGGGTCAAAAAAAGCACAAAAAGAGACCCTTAGCAAGGGTCTCTGGTTATGTAAATAACATGAAAAGCAGACCCATCCACTGCTGACGAGGTTAGCTGACGGACTCGGGTAAGATGGTACCCTACATTCTAATGCTCAATGATTCGCCCCAATTAACTGGTTCCCCCGCTTTTCAACTGTAAAAGTTGGAAATTAAGCGTAGATAAAGTATACCCTATCAAGTTTTGAAAAGTCAAAAGAGAATCCTAGATTCACCTTCAATTGCTAGCGCTACTTCCGCCGAGTAGTTTAGGCAACAGCGTTAGCAGCTTCTCCCGGGTTAACGCATCACTAGAGTTCCATTTGCTTCCGTCGAGCAGATAAACATGTCCCTGACGTACTGCCGGGAGAGTGTTCCAAAGTGAACTGTCTAGTAATCGTTCCATCGCAGCTCGCGAGTCTTTGCGTTCCGGAATGAACATGAAGATATGATCTCCGGCGTAGGCAGGCAGTCGTGTTGGATCAACTTCGGCGAACCCTAACTCTTCGTCCAATATGGCTTGGATCTCTTCGGTCGGTTGTAAACCACATGGGGCATAAAGCGCAGTGGAGAATCCGGACATCCCCATAGCATATAGATGCTCTCCATGATCATAGACCAAAGCAGAGGCGGTTTCTCCAACTTGGAGAGTTGTCGAGTAAAGCTGCTGCCACATGGCAGCGTTTTTGATTGTGAATGACTCCAGCCATGCTTCGGCTTCGCGCTGTTTACCTAGCCAACTGCCTAATGTCCGCATTCGGTTGTCGAGAGGCGCAAATGAATCAAAGGTGAGTGTCGGAGCGATACCAGAAACTGCTCTGTAGGCTCTTTCATCACTATTTGCCAAAATGATCAAATCTGGGTTTAGGGAAGCGGTCAACTGCGGGTCCAGTGGAAACCCGACGTTGGCGAGCTTCTTAAGTCGATGTTTATAGACGCTGTTCCGGGCGAATGCTTCATCTCCACCGATAGGCTTTACACCTAACGCGAGAAGGTCGCCAAGTGTCTCGCCATGATAGACAATACGTTTCGCTCGTTCAGGAATTTCCACCTCATGACCCGTCCAATCCTTGACGGTAAGCTTACGACCTTGCTGATGTGCATATTGTCCGGGTGTAACTCCTGTTTTTTGCCGAAAGCGGCGGCTGAAATAGTATTCATCCGAGAAGCCGACCAGTCTGGCGATTTCCCGCAGTGGTTCAGTCGATTCCTGCAGGAATCGTTTGGAATGATTAATACGCAGATCCGTCAGGTATTCAAGCGGCTTTTTACCCGTAAGCTGTTGAAAGATCGGTGTATACTGCCAGATGGATATCCCCGCCCGTTCAGCCAACTGCTTCACGGTGATACTCTCTGTATAATGCTCCTGAATGAATGTTATGGTCTTTTCTACGGATTCCGTAGGACTTGGCAGGTGTTTGGAAGGGTAATTATGCTCAAAAAGTAGCAGCAGCAATTCTTGAAATCTTAATTGTCGCTTGAATTGTTGTACATCATCGGTATTATTCCTGTTCATGAGCAGCTCTTCGACTAGTCGGATTACCTTGGTGAACGGGTGCACAATTAACTCCCGTCTGCCGGAAAGCAGTTCTCCAGAATATCGTTTAGGATGCTTGGTTGTATAAATTGCTGTAAAGGTGATGAGGTAATAATACAACGTCAGCTCCTGGTTGTTCGTACTATAGGAGATTCCAGGAGATAGTAGATAACATTTATCCGTACTTAGTATCACGCTTTGATCATCGAGGTTCAATTGTCCGTTCCCTCCAGTAAATATGAGAAGGGTATAGTCCTGGGTTGTACGCGTTATAGAGCTTGAATCGGCAGCTTGAATCATCAGTTCGGCCTCGTTTAGCTGAAATAACAGAGAGTGGAGTGGGGGGCAGGACGATGATGTATGCAGCATGGGTTCAGCCTCCGTTCATTTGGTGAGAATGATTATCAATGAATTCATTGTATATAAAAAAAAGAAGCATATCAACAGCTGTTGACATGCTTCTTGCAGTTTTTTATCAGCCTTGTGTTAAACACTTCATCTCGGAAGGTTATTTCATATTCAATAGCTGTGGAATTTCGCCAAGCAGCCATTCTCTTGTTGTCGCATCACTTGAAGTCTTCATGATGTCTTGTGTATAGACATATCCGTTCTTGACGGCAGGAAGGCTCTTCCAGATAGGGCTCTTTAATAGATTCTCTGTGGATTGTTTTGCTTCTTCTGCCACTGGAGTCAAGATGAATATCCGGTCTCCGGCATATTCTTTCAGGACTTCCATGGATACTTCCTGGAACCCTTTACCTTCATCAAGGATCTTCTGAATAGCTGGAGTTGCCTTGAAGCCATTCTCCCCATAGAGTACCTGTGAAAGTCCGGTTGCTGCCATTATAAATAGTCTGTCTCCTGGATAATAAGTGAAGACCGCAGCCGTTTCGCCCTCTTTCATGCCTGCGGATTTCAATTGCTTCCACATGTTCTCTTCAGCGGTTTTATACTGGGCAAGCCATGCTTCTGCTTCAGTCGTTTTACCAACAATTCCACCAATGTCCAGCATACGTTCCTGGAGTGGGGCAAAGGTATTAAATATTATCGTTGGTGCAATTTTGGAGAGCTGCTCGAAATCAGCTTCATCTGTGCCCGCATAGATGATCAAGTCAGGCTGAAGCTCCAATGTTTTTTCCAGATTGATAGGGAAGCCTACATCCTCCACACCTTGCAATTGATCTTCAAAAACCTGGCCTTCCCCCATAGAAAGAGGATAACCTACCGCCTGCACACCAAGTGCAAGCAAATCGCCATAAGTTTCTCCAGAATAGATAATTCGCTGCGGATTCACTGGAATCTCTACAGTATGTCCTATGTAATCTGTATAGGAGCGGGTAGTCGCTGCAGCTTCATCTGTACTGCTATCTGAGGGTTCTGCTGAAGGTGCCGCGGTTGCAGCGGAAGAGTTCCCGGTTGCGTTCGCCGTACTATTGGCAGAGGATTGTTCCTTTGAGTTTCCGCACGCCAGTAGCAATGTACTCAGCAAAAATAGTACACATACCACAGCGAAGGACTGTCTTACCTTGTTCATATCTTATTGCCTCCCTATTATATGTAACGACCACCAATAATGATAATCATTCTCGATTAAAAACTATCATAAATTAAAGCCTCTTTTTACTCAATGGACAAAAAATAACCCCGTAATTTGATTTGTACAATCAAGTAAAAAGGATGTGGTTGAAATTATTTTAAATTATTTTTAGCTGCTTGGAAAAATACTCTAAATAACAGCAATGGAAAGAAAGAGAGGGAGCTTGCCTTCATAACAAACTTGGCAGAAGGAATCCCTTGAAGCACATAGGATTGTGGTGTTTTTTTGAATCTGATTATTGTTATGTATTAAGATGTTCAGGTGATGCAAAAATTCAGGGTTGTCCGCATTGATTGTAATCGTTATCATTACGTGGCATGTTATCTACCGTGCTTGACGTCAGTAGAAGGGCTTTGTTATGGTTTTTATAGTCAAACGCAAGCCGAAATAGCTTTTTGTAGAATATGCAGAAGGTTTTGCGTAAGATATTCTAACCAAACATAATACGAGGGAGATGGTTGATTGTGATCAAAGGAATTATTTTTGATTTTGACGGAACGATTATCGACACGGAGACTGCTTGGTACACCGCATTTAACGAGGCTTATGCAGAATATGGAGTGGACCTGACGCTTGAACAATATTCCACCTGCATCGGCACGAGCTTGAACAGTTTTAATCCTTATGAATATTTGATGACTGATCTTAAGCTCGCGATTGACAAAGAAGAGTTCAGTAAGGCTGTTAAACAGAGACACAGCAAACTGATGGAGCTTGAAACAATACGACCAGGTATTCAGCATTATCTTGATTCCGCCAAAGTAGCTGGACTACGCATAGGGCTGGCCTCAAGTTCTTCCCTGGAATGGGTGGAAAAATATCTGAATCAATTGGGTATTCGCGAGTATTTCGAATGCGTTCGGACTGCCGACCATGTGGCAAAAGTGAAACCAGATCCGGAGCTATATAACCAAACGTTAGCTTGTCTTGGAATCACAGCTGATGAGGCGGTTGCTATCGAGGATTCACCGAATGGATCTAAGGCAGCGGCAGCAGCTGGCATCCGTTGCATTGTGACGCCTAACGAAATTACTAATTTTCTTGAATTCGATAAGCAGCACCATAAAATTGATAATCTAAGTCTTCTTGAATTTGATCATGTAGTTACTCAACGTTGCTTCGTATAGAGAAACCGAGAAACTGAGTTCAAATTAAAGGGGGATACCAAATTGAGAGCCGTACACTTTGGAGCGGGCAATATTGGCAGAGGATTTATTGGGCCTATGTTGTCGGACTCCGGTTACAACGTTTGTTTCGTCGGAAGAAATAAGAGTAAAATTGCCCAATTGCAAAAACGTGGGCAATATCCTGTCACCCTAGCTAACAAGAACCGGGACAGCTTTATCGTTGATAATGTTACTGCGATCAATCTGAATGATACTGAGGACGTTACTAGAGCTATAGCAGAGGCTGAAATTGTGACAACTGCAGTCGGAATATCCGCTTTAAAAGATATTGCTGAGACCATTGCGCATGGCATCGAACGAAGGCTTGAAAATAGCAGAAATCTCAACCCTCTTCATATCATTGCCTGTGAGAATGGGATTGGAAGCAGTCAGAAGTTGAAAAAATCAGTTTATCGGCATATGAAGCAATCCTTCAAGGAACTTGCTGACCGCAATGTCGCTTTTCCCAATGCGATGGTGGACCGGATTGTACCTATGCAGAAAAATACAGATTCACTTGAAATCCTCGTTGAACCCTTCAGTGAGTGGGTTATTCCCCGCAGTGGAATGATTGGTAACTACAATGAAATTAAAGGCGTCCATTATGTAGATTCGCTGGCGCCATACCTCGAACGGAAGCTATATACTGTGAATACAGGTCATTGCAGTGCAGCCTATTTTGGATACCTGGAAGGTTATACTAGCATTCAAGAAGCGATGTCTGATCCCGAAATCAGAGCTCGTGTTCACGGGGTGCTTAAGGAAACAGGGACCTTATTGGTGCATTTATATGGCTTCAAGCCCATAGAACATGACCGGTATATAGAAAAGATGATGGAACGATTCACTAACCCCAACTTTAACGATAAAATTACACGTGTCGCCCGCTCCCCGCTTCGCAAGCTTTCACCTAATGATCGACTCGTAAAACCGGCAATGCTTGCTCATGAACTTGGTTTTGAGACCTCACATTTAGTCTCAGCTATTGTTTCTGCACTTTATTTTGATTATGAAAAAGATCCAGAAGCCTTACAGCTTCAAGCGGACATCCGAAACCACGGGCTAAGTGAAGTCATTGCTACACAACTAAAAATCCCTACGGAGCATCCGCTTCATGGTCGCATTATTTTGGAGTCCAACAAATTACGCGCGAGATATCCTCATAGGACTAGAATGAAGACAGTAAACGTCAGGGGACCCTACTTTTAATATAAATTGATGGTTATAAAACTATAAAAGAGTGTTCTCTGCTGGATGGGCAAGAACACTCTTTTTATAGGTTATGAAGTTCTGTAAGTGTCCCTAATCCAATTCAATCCGCAGAACAACCGGAGTCTCACTGCGAACCGAGGTTGTTTTTATAATCAGGGCTTCATCGGTTCTTTCCCATGCAGGTTGTTCCTCAAAACCTAAGATTTTGATCTGTTTAATCATCCCATGGAAGTGAGCAGAGTTTTCTTTAAGGGATTTGATTTGCACTATACCGTTGTTTGGATAGACAAGAACAGTAGCGTAAAGATAACTGCCTTTTACCGTAAAGCGGATATCTTCATTGGTGAAAATCTTCGTGATCCCATCTGTAAACTGACCTTCAACGATCTCTGTAGGGCCTTCCCCGAAGGTGCGCCAGTAGGTCGTATCATAGATTGCTTCACCATTCACCTTTAGCCATTCTCCGATGCCAAGCAGAATCTCCTGATCCTGAGCTGGAATGCTGCCATCCGCTTTAGGGCCTATATTCAGCAGCAAGTTGCCGTTTTTGCTTACGATATCTACTAAATCTCTGATAATTTCTACGGCAGATTTATAATCATTTTCCGGTGTATAACACCATGAATTTTTAGCTACTGCTGTATCCGTTTGCCAGAAATAAGGTTTAAGCTCAGAGAAATGACCTCTCTCAATATCTGGGATCGCTGAGCCAAACATGAAGGCATCATGCTTATAATTGATTGCAACCGGAGTTCCCCATTCCTCTCCCTTGTTGTAATAGTAAGCAGCGAACTTTTTGAGATAGGGTTTGAAGGCGGCTGTGTGAATCCACCAGTCAAAGTAAAAGATTTTCGGCTGATAATTGTCTACCAGCTCGCAGCAGCGAATCAACCAATCCTCCAGAAATTCTTGATTGGGTGGGGAGCCGAATAAATCCTGATGATCGGGTTCGGGCATGGATGGCCAATAGAGATCTCCACATACAAGCGGTTCATGGATATCGGAATCAAATTCCTTGCCATGAGACAGGAAGAACCAGTGCTCAGCTCTATGGGAAGATACACAAAACTCTAATCCCTGCTGCTCAAAAGCGTCTTTCATTTCCCCGACTAAATCCCGCTTGGGACCCATCTCATATGTGTTATAGTGGGAGTAAGCGCTCTTATACATTTGAAAGCCGTCATGGTGCTCTGCAACAGGCATCACGTATTTGGCTCCAGATAATTTAAAGAGATTGGCCCATTCCTCAGCATTGAAATGCTCAGTCTTGAACAAGGGGATGAAATCCTTATAGCCAAAGGTTTTATGCTCGCCATAAGTAGCAAGATGATGTTCATATTCCCGTGAACCCTGGATATACATATTTCGGGGATACCACTCATTGGCGAAAGCCGGAATAGAATAAAGACCCCAATGAATGAAAATACCAAACTTAGCGTTCTCATACCACGTGGGCACTTGAAATTGACTTAGTGAATCCCAATCGGCTTTGAATCTTCCAGTTGCAATCGTATCTTCGATTACTTTTAAATATTTGCTTTTATCCACCATTTTGCAATCATCCTTTCAAACGTTTATTTCTTTTTCATTGTAGTGAATGGATGTGGGAATCAAAATGTAGGACATTAACTTTTAGATGTACAAAACTAACCTGATAAGGCGGAGTAAGGGATGGATAACCATGTTTTGCTTACTAATTATTTATCCAATTTAAAGGTTGATTTATTTATGGCTGATTACAATCTTTGTGGCCGTGACTGGAGAGATCTCGACTATACACCTGACTATAGCAAGTTTTATTTTATTTGCGATGGGGAGGGTTGGTTAAAGATCGGGGATCGAGAATATTATCCGAAGCCTGGTCAGCTTTTTTTGATGCCTGAGGGAGTTAAGCAATCTTATTCTTGCATAAGTGATCAACCCTTTGAGAAGTATTGGTGCCATTTCAGCGCAAAAGTCGGAGACATTAATCTATTCAAAATGTTAGAGTTAAGTCATGTGTGCAGAGAAGTAGATCCTCATGTAATCCAAGAGATTTTCAGCAGCCTAACGAGTCATATGAAATCTGATGCGGTGTATGCTCATTTATTAGCCAAAAGTAAGTTAATGGAGTTATTTTCTTATTTTATTATGAACATAGATGTAGACGAAATCACTTTTAAGAATCTAAGCTCGATCGAAAAATTAACGAAAATATTAACGTACATAGACGCCCATATCGAGCGTAATATCACCATACACGAGCTTGCCGAGATTGCGTACATGCATCCCAACTATTTTATCCGGCTATTTAAACAGCAAATCGGAGTTCCACCCATTCAGTATATCACCAGAAAAAAGATAACTAAGGCCAAGGAGCTATTGAGGGGGACGCAAAGTTCTGTCGGTGAGATTGCCCATGATCTTGGTTTTAGCGATCTCTATTATTTCTCCAAACAGTTCAAAAAAAATGTGGGTTTAAGCCCTTCGGAATTCAGACAAGGAACAGTAGCAGTGAAATAAATAAAAGAAGACCGTCCTGTGTGGTAGAAACCAACCAGAGACGGCCTTTTTTATAAGTGGAAGAGATTAGAGCAGTGAGACAGTGAAACGGAAGATGTACGGGCGATTAGCCGGCAGAGTGAACTCTTCGTGGGTTGGTGCGCCCCAGCTGTCGTCCCCGCCAACACCCATTTGCTTGTAGTTAACTCTTAGTACGCTTTTGTTCGAGACTGGCAATTTATAGACGTGATCATGGGCTTCCAATTCCTCAGGTTTCCAAGGCAGGGCATTAATCTCTATAGGCGTTGCACTTTCAAAATAGAGCCCTGATCCATCCTTGCTCTCTGTAATTGAAGCAAATCTGACATCTGTCTTGTTGCCGCACTCCTGAGGTTTGAGATAAGGCGTGAATTGTTCACTGACCTTGCCTGTATAACGTCCGAGTGGTGCCCCTGTTTGTCTATCCCAATAATTCTCATGAGGCCCGCGGCCGTACCATGATAGGGTATCAAGACTTCCATCTAGAACGAACATCATTCCGAACTCAGGGATTTCTGGCAGAACGCTGCTGCCCGGACTCAGTTCTTGCGTGATCTCTAAAGTCCCGTCAGCGCGAATCACATACTGAACCCGAAGCGTGGAATCCGGACTTGTAGCCAGAAGGTAGCTGGCAGAGACGAGACAGAGAGAGCCTTCGGTTCTAAATGTAAAGCTGATTAAGTGTTGTTTGTGCGATGCCTGCTTCCATACTGCACACCGCTGTGGCAATTTATTACCGCAATCATTATCTGTGACTGCTCTCCAGAAGTTAGGTCTTACAGGTTCTAGCAGACGTTCTTTGCCTGAGGAACGATAAGAGTTCAGAGCACCCGTAGTGGTACTAAAGCTCAGTTCGAAATTATCACCTTGTACGTTCAAAACATTCTCAAGCTCGCTGACACGCAGTGTTTCTGTGGTCCTCTTTGAGGTATTGGTTACGAAACGAGGTGACAGAATGAACTGTTCCCAAGCGATTTCGTGATTGGCTTCTACCCATATAGTTGCTGAAGGCTGAATAAAGGAAAGATTCAGAACTGCCTCATGATTGCCACGCAGTGAATCCAGCTCGTAAGGAACTTTGCATGAAGTGCTCTCACCTGGTGCACATGAGATCTTCAGTAAGCCTTCTTGCGCAGTTACTCCGTCTAAACGAACTTCCCATTTGAGATCGTATTCCTTTAAGTTGGTAAATAAGAAGGAATTGCGAATCTGGAAGAGTCCTTCTAGAATATTTTCAGCCGTTACTTTAATATTCTGATAACATTTTTTGACCTCAAAGAGCTTAGGAGTAACCGTACGATCAGCAAAAAGCAATCCGTTGCCACTAAAGTTGCCGTCATGAGGCGATTCACCAAAGTCCCCGCCATAAGCGAGATATTCAATTCCTTCGGAGGTGTGGGTCCGAATGGCTTGATCTACCCAATCCCAAATGAATGCACCTTGAACAATGTCATATTTGTCGAACAAGTCACAGTATAAGTGCAGCCCACCGCATGAATTGCCCATGGCATGACTGTATTCGCAGAGGATATAAGGCTTCTTCGGATTATTAAGCGCATATTTTTCAACATCCTGCGGTTTAATGTACATAGTAGATTCTATGTCACTTGCTGCTTCCGATTCTCTACAGTGAAAGATCCCCTCATAATGAACTGGCCGCGAAGGATCGGTTTCTCTCAGGTAGTCGTGCATAGCGATAAAATTGTCGCCTCCGAAAGATTCATTGCCGAGAGACCAAATGATGACAGAAGGGTGGTTTTTGTCCCTTTGCATCATGGAGTTGCAGCGGTCAATGACATTGGTCCGCCATTCCGGTTTGCTTCCAGGAACATTCCCGTCATTCAATCCTTCTTGGCTGTATGCCCAAGTGCCGTGCGTTTCCAGATTGGTTTCGTCAATTACATATAATCCGTATTCATCACATAACTCGTACCAGACAGACTGATTCGGGTAATGGGAGGTTCGAACGGCATTAATATTATGTGTTTTCATTAATTGGATGTCGCGCAGCATATCTTCTTTGGCTAAAGCACGACCTGTGTCACAAGAGAACTCGTGGCGATTGACGCCCTTAAGCACGATTCTTTTGCCGTTGATCTTCATAAGTCCGTCTCTAATCTCAAACTTGCGGAATCCAACCTTACAGCTGACCGTTTCTTGTGTATGCCCGTTGTCGTCATTTATAGACAGGACTAAGGTATAAAGATAAGGGGTTTCAGCACTCCATTTAAATGGCTGCTCAACCGGGGCAGAAAGCTTGAGTTGCTGGACGCCTTCTTGCTCAAAGGAACCAGTAGTGGAGATAGGAGTCTCCCAAACAGGCTGGCCATCTTTATTGTAAAGCTGCATTTGCAGTGTATATGGGCTTTGCTCGTTAAAGTAATTTTCCACCTTGATATCTACATTTAAATCCGCATGTACGAAGTTTTCATCCAGGTCGGTGTGGACGAAGTAATCAGCAATATGAACGGAAGGCGCCGAATAAAGATAGACTTCCCGAAAAATACCGCTAAGGCGCCAGAAATCCTGATCCTCTAGCCAGCTGGCATCACACCAACGATAAACCTCGACAGCTAGTTTGTTGTCCCCTGCAACTAAATATGGGGTGATATCGAACTCTGATGGAGTAAATGTATCTTCACAGTACCCGACAAGTTCACCGTTTACCCAGACGTAGAAAGCGGATTCAACACCCTGAAAGCTTAGGTACACCGGTTGACCATTCCAAGACTCAGGTACAGTAAAGGTTCGTAGATAAGAGCCTACTGGATTATATTTTGTTGGGGCAAAGGGGGCTTTAAGCTCTGGCTCGGATTCCGCCCAAGGATACCGGAGATTTGTATATTGTGGATAGTCGTAACCTTGGAACTGCCAGTGGGACGGTACAGGAATTGTATCCCAAGTACTGCAATCGAAATCGGCTTTATAGAAATCCACAATTCGTTGATCCGGTGTTTCGGAAAAAGCGAATTTCCAAAGCCCATTGAGGGTTTGGTAGAAAGGTGAGGTTTCTTTATCGTTAGTTAGCGCTTGGGATAAACTACGGTAAGGGATCATGGAGGCATGTGCATCCAATCGATTCAATTCAAAAGTCTCTGGGTTGTTATTCCATTCCGGATAACCGTTAGCAGGTGGCTGGTAGACAAACTTTGCTCGCATGAGTTGATCTCCTTTATAATCATTGTAATGTTATTATATTCATATTATAAGTTGAAGTAATGTTAGGATAAATAAAAGAATTTTAGTCCCGGATAACAAAATATGAAACGAGGACTTTTTTATGGAGAGCAAAATTATTTTTTGCCAAACAGAAGATGTAAGCATGCTGCCGCTTTATGCTACAACCCTTGGATTTTGGGAGCACCAGCCAGAAACTATACGTCCTGCAGGCTTTCCAGACTATCAAATACATCAGATTCACGAAGGTAAGGGTGAGCTTATCATTCATGAGAGCCGATATCTCGTGGGTCCAGGTGATGTGTTCTTTTTGTTCCCGGATATTCCTCATTCGTATGCCCCTATCAGTGGGAAGGAGTGGAAGGTATCATGGGTCTCGTTCAATGGCAGAGAGGTTGGTCAAATGCTGCTCTATGCGGGCATCCGCGAGTCTGGTCCTGCTAGATTAAAAGAAGATCAATGGCTCAATCCTCTAAAGCAAATCCTTATGCTGCCAGATAGCAATGAGCTGGAAACCAATTTAGCACGATCAAAACATCTTTACGCATTGCTTCTGGATTTAAAAAGAAAGCTAGTATCGCCTCTAAATGAGGCACATGAATTGGAGCGAATCAAACCGGTGCTGCGTTATATAGAGAGCAATCTGCATAGGACGCTTCCTTTAAAGGAGCTGGCGGAGATTATTTCTGTATCGCCACAGTATTTATGCAGGCTTTTTCAAAAAACAATTCATGATCGACCTGTAACCTATATCAATAAGCAACGTATCAATTTGAGTAAACAGCTTATGTTTAATGGACGCGATAAAAAAATGTATGAAATTGCCCAGCTAGTGGGCTTTGATAATGCTAGTTACTTTTGTTTGGTGTTTAAAAGATTGACAGGGATGAGTCCTGAGCAATTTAAGCAGCTGCATGGTTTGGATTAGATAAACGCTTACTTGTTACCGTCTAGCACAACATGATATAGTTTACTTGAGTTCCTGCGATGTTTTTTTTACTGCTTAGCCCATACTTTTACTGCCACAAGAATTCAATACATAGAACCAAATTAACGATCTGAAATGACGAAAAGCATCAGGAAGGAGACATCATTTTGAATGAGAAGCTAAAGCAAGCCTATGAGCGTTTGAACTTGCCTGAAGACGTTACCCGGGAGGAATTGAACAAAAGGTTAGATATTCATTTGAAACGCCGTCGATCGAATTCGACTGAAGATGAGGTCGCAGCTTATGAAGAGGAATTCCGCGCTTACAAAACCATCCTAGATGGCTTGGATCAGAAGGAGATTCAGGAAGCGGAGGACAAGCGCCTGGAGAAGTGGGGAGCCATGTCCGGCGTAGCACGTAAATCGGAGAATTTCTTTCGGCTCTACAAAACGCACACTATTATTTCTATTATCGTGCTGCTGGTAGTTATCTTTGGGGGGAAAGCGCTCTATGATCAGTGGCAGGAAAGAAAATATGAAGCTACGCTCCCACCGGTAGATGTTCGAATCATGTTCCTAGGCAACTATGAATCTCAGGACTCGTCAGGTAAGAATGAAGAGCTAAAACAAGAGATTATCAAACGTTACCCGACCTGGAAGAGAGTGGAGGCAGAAATCGTTTATCTACCCTCAACAGGTGGGACGGACGGTGGAGTCTTGGATATGAGCTATATGCAGCGGGCTATGGCGATGCTGGCAGCCGACCATCCGGATATCCTGATTATGGATGATGCTACTTTTGAATGGATTGGCCAGCAGTCGGGACTGCAAAATCTGGAGTCGTTTATTAAATCCGCAGGACTTCCTCTGGACGATAACCGTTTGAAACGTATGACTAACCCGGAGAGTGGTCAAGAGCTGATTACTGGCATAGATATCACAGATACGGATTTTGCTACAGAACTCCCTATCCATTCTAACCAGATGATCATCGGAACGTTAGGGCAAGATGACAGTAAGACTAAATCAACTGATTTTGTTGAGTTTTTACTTAAACAGATCACTAATCAATAAATTAATAGGGCCGATGTTGTATGGATGTTCATACGACATCGGCTTTTTTATGATCTGTAGAGCTTGCGGTACGCGATGGGTGTCTGGCCGACTATTTTTTTGAATACAGCGTTAAAGGAGTCGATGTCACGGTAACCAACTAGCTCGGCAATCGTATTAATTTTATGTCCAGAAGTACGCAGCAATTCACAGCTTTTATGCATTCGCAGATTCTTCAAGTAGGTCCCAAAGGACTGGCCAGTATGCTTGTGGAACATACGCTGAAGATGCCTGCTGCTCCACTGTGTAATACGGGCTAATTCGGCAAGTGTAATCTTCTCCGACAGATTATGCTCTAGGTATTGAATGACTTGCGTGAAGTCAGCCATATCCATCGTAGATTTGTCATCTTCTCCGTATTTTTGCCTGTACACTGCTATGATTAATTGACTCAGCAGGGTGTAAAGCATTGTTTTGGAGCCCATACCGGATACCGACATTTCATGATATAAATTCAGCATTAAGCGCTCAATAGAGCCATCACGATCTGAGACGGAAAAGTAAGATGAGCTGCTACTCCCAAGAGTGGCTAGGTGCTCCCGGATAGATGGCTCTTGAAGGACGATATTTAATTGCTCCACCATTTGCATATCAAAAAGGCAATTATAGACGATCAGGCGATTCCCTAAAGTATCAGAAGTTGCTGGACGGAACACATGGGGAGCACCTACAGGAATCACGAACAGCATTCCTTTTCTAACGGGAAAGATCTCATTTTCAAGGTGATGAAAACCTCTTCCTTCAGCTACATAGCAATACTCAATAAATTCATGTGCATGAAAAGGGGCATGGAAGTTCTCTGAATAGCGGTTAACCAGCAGATGCAGATCGTTTTGAAAAAAGACTTCACTTTTGAACAACTCGGTGGTTCGTTGCATGTATAATTTCCCTTCCAAATTTATGGCATGATTGCAGGGGTATGATGTCCTTTTTACCGGGTGATGAAAGCGGTAACGCAGCTATAATTATAGGGCAAAGACTAATTTGTCGCTATAGAAGGAGGTTTTTATCTATATGTTCGGCATTACTAAGCTTCGTTGTGAGTACAAAGAAAATCCGCTAGGAATTGATGTGATCAGACCTAGAATCAGTTGGCAGTTAGTTTCAGATGACAGGGACTGCATGCAGTCTGCTTATCAAATTCAAGTGGCTGAGAATATGCTTTTTCAAGGCAAGCTATGGGATACAGAGGAAGTAAAGTCTTCTCAATCGATCCATGTTGAGCTTGAAGGTCTGCTGCTGGAAGCTCGCACGCGTTATTATTATCGGGTTCGGGCATGGAATCAGAATGCAACAGACTCGGGTTGGTCTGAGGTTGCATTTTTTGAAACCGGAATATTAGATGCAGGGAATTGGCAGGCGGAGTGGATCAGCGCTCCTACAGCCTCTTTTTCACAAGATTCTGAGATTTGCCCACAGCTTCGTACATTCGTGGATGTAAAAGGTCCAGTGGAAAGTGCAAGGATTTATGTTACTGCTTTGGGCTTGTATGAACTGCAGCTGAACGGAAGTCGGGTGGGAGATCATTATTTTACTCCAGGCTGGACCAGTTACAGTAAACGGCTGCAATATCAAACTTATGATGTCACAAAGCTTCTGCATGAAGGTGCGAATGCGTTAGGCGCACTGTTAGGCAATGGCTGGTACAGAGGGTATTTGGGCTGGGATAATCAAAAGGAGATTTATGGATCAAAGACTTCACTTCTGCTGGAGCTTCATATCCGGTACGCAGACGGTTCAAATGAGCTTATTAGCTCAGATCAGAATTGGCAGGCTGCAAAAAGCGCAATTATGATGTCTGAAATTTATAATGGTGAAACCTATGATGCTCGGCTGGAGCTGGATATCACCGATCCTTCATCAGAAGGTTGGCATCCAGTGGAGATTATTAACTATTCCAAAGCGATTATCGTTGCCCAGGAAAATGTGCCAGTGACACAAGTTGAAACCTTGAAGCCGATTGCACTGCTGACTACCCCGCAGGGAGATAGAGTGCTGGACATGGGCCAGAACATGGTAGGGTGGTTAAAATTTAATGTGAAAGGTCAATCTGGTCAGGCGGTAGAACTTCAGCATGCTGAAATATTAGACCGGGACGGAAATTTCTACACGGAGAATATGCGTAAAGCGAAACAGTGCATCCGCTATACTCTGAAAGGTGGAGAGCAAGAGACGTATGAACCACACTTCACTTTCCAAGGTTTTCGGTATGTGAAGCTTAGTGGGTTCTCAGCAGATCTTCAACTAGAGGATTTCACAGGAATTGTGATGCACTCCAATATGGAACGTACGGGTGATTTTCAGTGCTCAGATCCACTTGTGAATCAACTGCATCACAATATCCTGTGGGGGCAAAAAGGGAATTTCCTCGATGTGCCCACTGATTGTCCACAGCGTGATGAGCGGCTCGGCTGGACGGGGGATGCTCAGATGTTTGTCCGCACAGCCTCTTATTTGATGAATACGGCACCATTCTTTACGAAATGGCTGCGGGATTTGAAGGCAGACCAAACCCCTGAGGGCGGCATTCCGTTTTTTATTCCAGAGCTGAGAGCAGCTCCTCCTGGCGGTGGAGATACTAACCATTCTTCTGCGGCCTGGGGAGATGCAGCTACGATCTGTCCATGGACAATCTATGAAATGTATGGCGACAAAAGGCTGCTTGCAGAGCAATACGAGAGCATGAAGCAATGGATTTCTTATATTTATGCACAGGGAAGCAATCCCTATCTATGGAATACTGGGTTTCATTTCGGCGATTGGTTGGCGCTTGATTCCAAGCCAGACAGCTATGTAGGGGCTACAGATCGGGATTATGTCGCCACCGCTTTTTATGCCTATTCTGTTTCTCTAACTTTGAAAGCGGCAATAGCCTTAGAAAAATCGGAGGACGTGGACTATTATAGTGAGCTGCACGCCAAAATTATAAAAGCATTCAGTGATGAGTTCATAACACCTGCGGGAAGGTTATCCGTCTCTACACAGACTGCACAGATATTAGCCTTACGTTTCGATCTTGTAGAAGGGGTCGCCAAAGAACGTGCAATTCAGAAGCTCACTGAGCTGCTTGCTGAAGCTAAGGATCATCTGACTACTGGATTCGTGGGCACACCTTATCTGAATCCTGTGCTCAGCGAGATTGGAAATAACGAACTCGCGTATAAGCTTCTTTTTCAAAAGGATTATCCATCCTGGCTGTATCAGGTGACGAAAGGTGCGACGACGATTTGGGAGCATTGGGATGGGATCAAGGAGGACGGCAGCTTCTGGAGTGCAGATATGAATTCTTTCAATCATTACGCCTATGGCGCAATAGGTGAATGGTTGTATCGTTACGTTTCAGGAATTGGAACAGATGAGTTGGAGCCTGGCTTCAAAATCGTTCATATCAAGCCACAGCCAGGCCCCGGTCTGGATTATGCAGAAGCTAGTCTTGAAACCATGTACGGAAAAGTGGAGTCAGCGTGGCGGCGATCAGAGGATAATGGAATGGTGATCCACGTTACGATTCCTGCCAATACCAACGGTATTGTCGTTCTGCCTAGAGCCAATCAACTAGGGTTATTAGAAAATGGAGTCCCTGTGAAGCAGTCCAGAGGCGTGCACAGCATCAGCTTGGTCGATAACGGAGTGAGACTCGAAATAGGTTCGGGCAGCTATCAATTTACGTATTCTTTATAACCTATACTAGGGGGCTTCCTAGTGTGAACTGATGTGGGTAATACGTAATGTTGTCATACACAGGACGTACTAATGTCATAAAAAATCTGAAGAATTGTCACAGAGTTCATAATAAGTATTAGGATAAATGCTTATACATCAAGGGTTTTGGGCATTTATTGCTTAGAATTTCAAATTTTCGGAAAGTGTCTTTTCATAGGAGTGAGAATCCTATCGTGTGAATATGAAATAGCACTTTCCGAATCAGAAATTTGGGGGAGTTATGAATAAAATTGGAGAAAACATTCGATTATTAAGAAAAAGAATGGGATTAACCCAAATTGACTTTTCCAAGCAAATAGATATCTCACAAGGGACTTTGAGCGATATAGAACAAGGCCATTGTAATCCCTCGGTTGAAACGGTTCTATCTATACATGAAAAGTATGGAGCCAGTTTAGAATTTATTTTAAAAGGATTTGAAGATAATCAATCAGCGAAGATTATTTTTAAAGACACAATAAGTAATGTGGAAGAGTTAATTAATGTCATGAAGATACTTTCCCATGAAGCCCAATTAGAGATTCTTGACTATGCTAAATTTAAACTAAATAGCTCCAGGAAAAATTAACGATACTCGAGTCGAGGTAATCTATTAATGATTAAATAAAGTTTTCTTAAACCATAAAATAGGAGTGGGGATAATGAATAAAAAACAACAACAAAATGTATGCTTTTCTTAGCTTCATTTTCATCGATTATGGCTAGTCAAATCATTCAATCCAACGGAAGCAATATAATGGATTTCTCGCAAGGCATATTAACTGGTATCGGATTTATGGGGATGTTGATGACCATTGTAACCATTGGAAGATATAATAGACGTAGTCAATAAAATAAACCAACGGGCATAAAAGCTCATCCGATACTGGATGGGCTTTTTTAGTATTAAATCTTTAAGATATTACTGGTTGATTATCTTCTTTAGGTAATCTTTCTTTTGGATTAGTATTCGTGGGAAATAATATAATAGACTGTCAAGTTTTCATTAAGCTCCCATGGAAGAACGCAATTACTTTCATAATCTGTGGTGTCGCGTGAGCGACATGGATGGCTAACGGGCAGTTTAGCGTGGCAGCCAACCAACTAAGTGGTTGCTTACTCGCAATTGTTGGAAGGAAAGTTCTATTCTTTCGCGAATTCATTAGACATGCCGAAGTTACAAATTTCGCAAAAAAAAACGCGGTAGAGCATTGGTTCCACATAAGCTTATGGTGATACAAATCCCCATTTAATCCACTCGGCCACTAGGAGAATAGTCCAAGTGTGATGGCTTCAAAGACTACCTTAGTTCACTGTTGCTGTTCAAATCTCGAAGGACGTTGTTCCTCTGTAAGTTTGGTGGGGCGCCCATCACCAGACCAGTTGATCTTGTTTTAGGGAGTTTACTAATAAATGCTAATGGTTTGACATGCACGACTTAATAAATCACCGATCATCATACATGTGTCCTTCGAATCGAACGCTAACGCTAGTTACATATTTTTATTATCATTTGGATTCAAAAACCAAAGGGGGAAGCACATAATAGATCATTTGTCCTGCGCAGAAATCCTCAATAGAAAAGGCGACGCAGGAGGAACCTATACGGTGACACTGACCCTGAGCGATCATAAAACGGCACCTTTTGTATATCACACACATTGAATGTGAATGTAATGGGCATTGCCGGTACCGTCTCGCACACTGCGCAATGGGAAACCAATCGTGTGAATTATAACTTTGCCAATTATATGAGTCTACGAACTGAGACACTTATTGGCGGGAGAACAGTTCATTCTCGTTTCAAGCGTAACAAGCACTGGTTCGTCATGGGATAAGGCGAACAACAACACGGTCACTCTGTTTGAAATAGGGTTTTGGCCAACCTGACCAATACGTCCGGGCTCCACTGGGGAGAATCAATGTGGCGAAAATAATTTTGATGCGAAGCTGCCTGACGGGATATACAACTTCAAATTCGCTGTGTCATAATCGAACGGGGTTATGAAGAATACTTCGGTACCGATAAAATCAGAGATAGCATTTGGGACGTTACAAAAACCCATCGTACCCACTGATAAAAAATCCCGTTTCGTTATGTTTGGACACTGAAAAAGTCCAATGAGACCGAATCCTTTATCTTTTAAGGAGTCGGTCTTCTTTTTTTATGATCTCTGGGTTCATTCAGGTCTAGTTTTCAGTACAGTGGCAAAATCATATGGGCTGGAATCGTCGCTCCTGTAGGCCTTGCACGTGGCCATTCTTATGGATTAATTCCCTATATTTGGTTCGGATACCTCAATCTCAGCTTACTGATTTGAACGTTATTCCTCATTTTCTAAATTCAGGGTAATTTTCTATGTTAACGATAAAATGTAATTAACAATATAATTTATAGCATTTTATGACAAAAAAAACCTGTTTTTTTCAAGATTCCTCATTTACAATGGAAAATAAAGGAGGTGATTGAATATGGCAACTTGTCCATCCGGGTTTAATGAGGTTGGTACCGATTTTATTTCGAGATGCGGAACTTCACCTTGTCCGGTTGACTCGAAAGGTCGAAATCGTTGGACAGAAACAGTCTTAATTTGCGCAACTCCATCGTATACCACTCAGATTAGAATCAACACTGGGGAAGGGTATACGGACCCAAGCACTTGTTGTTAGAAAAATAATGAGGGGGGGGACCCTCTCTTTATTTTTTTTGGAGATAATTAAGGGAATAAGGTGGGATTTACTTGTTTTTAAAAAAGACTGAATATTTTAATATTGGAGATAAAATTCCAAATGTTAAAATAGATAACTCTTTGTTTTTATATGATTTTTTGGATAATCATTTATTTATTTTTCTCTTAACAACAACTTGCGATGCATGTGAAACTACATTGGAAGTAATGTCCGAATTTAAGGATTGCTATAAAAATTTCAATTTTATATTACTTGTTAATACATCTGAGGAAAATATAAAAACTTTAAAAAGAGTTTTTGGTGAGTCTAAAGTGTATTATGCTAGTTTATCCTCCATGCAACGCGAATATAATATCAATGGCTTTCCGTGGGGGTATGGTATTAATCGAAAAAGAGAAATTATTACATCAAATGCATGTAGTACAAAAAATAGTATTCTTGCAATAATGGAACCGTTCTCTTACTCGGCTGGATGGGAAATATGAGAACTATAAGGCAATGGTTATTATATTTGATTAAGGGAAATGTAAAACCATTTATTGTGAATATTTTAATTCTGTTAATTTCACCGTGTATTGCTTATGGAAGTTTTAAAATAACTAAAGAAATATTTGATTCCCTCACGATTGAGAGTGGTTTTAATTTAATATTAATTCTTTGCTTAGCTATGTTGATAATTAAATTTTCTCAAACTTTTATTTCTGAGTTGTCTTATTATATTCAGCAAAAATTAAATCTTATATATTCTACGAAAATAGAACAATATTTAATGGAAATATTAAGACCAATCACTATAACTTTGGTTGAAACGCCTGCGTATAGAAATGATTTAAACGTATTCCGTCAAACCATTAGTCGTTTACCGCAATTAGTCGAGGCTTTATTTTCTATAATTCAAAATATAAGTGTACTTGCGATATATTTGTATTTAATAAGCCAGTATGCTTGGTATTATTCAGCTTCCTTAATTTTATGTGCAGTACCATTAATTTATCATTATATAAAATATGCTAATGATACTGATCAATATATGCGCAACTTAATACAAAAAAGTATGGAAGCAAGTAATTTATCGACATTATTAACGGAGCCTTCTAATCAAAAAGAAATGATTATATTTTCAAACCGTAATTTCTTTATTGAAAAATGGAGAAAAGCATATAGTGATATAATGACGAATACTTTTAATTATTATAGAAAATACCTTTATAGAAATTCCTTAATAGGCACTATATTTCCGCTCATATACTTTTTTATTCAAATCCATGTGGTATTTAGGTTAATTCATGGTGAATTAACTCTGGGAGATTTAGTAGCTATAACCTCAGCTATTGGTGTAGTTGAAACAAATATCAAAACACTTAATAGACCGGTAAGTGGATTTAAAAATTTTTCAATTTTTGTTGCCAATATTAAAGAGTTCTTTTCTAAATATGATGACTCTATTAATGGGAAGGTACAAGTCTCTACGATACAAACTCTCGAGTTAAAAAACCTGGATTTTTCTTATCCTAATTATGAAAATGAAATTCTGTCTAATATTAATTTTTTCGCATCAAAGGGCAGCCTAATTTCATTTGTAGGAGATAATGGCTCGGGTAAATCTACATTGGCGAAGTTGTTGGCAGGATTACATGCAGTTCCACGTAATTCTTTTTTTGTGAATTCAACGGACATGTGCGAATTGGAGAGATCTTCTTTCCAAAAGAAAGTATCTATTCATAATCAGGATTTTTCAAGATTTCCGCTAACAATCTATGAAAATATAAAATTAGATGAAATAGATGAGTTGGAAAAAGAGTCGATTCATAGATTTTTAAGTGAAAACTCCTTTTTAATTCAAGAAGATTTGTATGACAAATTAGATGTAACTCTGGGAAACCAGTATCTGTATTCAAAGCAGATTTCTGGTGGACAGTGGCAAAGAATTGCATTAAGCAGAGCTTTCTACAAAAATAGTGACTTATTAATTATAGATGAGGGAACTGCCGAAATTGATCCCTTTACGCAAAGAGAAATATTTGAATATTTAGGGAAAATAAAGCGGGAAAAAATAATTATTTATGTAACTCATGATTTGAAATTAGCTTCGCTGGCAGATAAAATATTTGTCTTCAAAAATGGAATGATAATTGAAGAGGGCCCTCACCACGAACTAATTCAAAAAAATGGAGAATACTCGAAAATGTGGGGGGATAATGATGAAAGTTGATTTTTCTAACCTGTTTAATAATCCAAAGAATAAAAGTAATGAAACAGAACTTACATTAATTAAACAATTAATTGTTTCGAAAGAATTGATTTTTGAGAACTTTAATATAGCTATCTTCCTTTCAGTATATTGTTTGCGTTGTATAGAATTATTACCTGAATTAAAAAAGGAAGAAGAGAGCTTATCTAAAAATGGTTGTGTTCTAATTTTCGATTCATCAAATGAAGAAATGCAAAATATCATTACACATTTTAACTTAAAGATACCGACAATTAATACAGATTTGGATTTTTTTGTGAATGATTTAAAAATCAATAAAACTCCTAACCTAATGGCTTGGAATAACGAAGGGACAATCGTTGAGACGAAATTCATTAATAATATAACTGATATTAAAAGCTTATTTGATCTCAAGAATGTTTAGTGGAATAAAAACATATAAATTTTTAAAAATATCGGAGGATAAAATGGAAAAACTATATTTTGATTACTGCGCTTCAACGCCACTTTACCCTGAGGTGTTTCAAGTTTTTTTAGATAGTACTGAAAGGTTATATATGAATCCTTCTTCAACACATATATTAGGCCAGAATATCAAAAGTCTTGTTGATAAATCCAGACAAGATATCTCAGATTTATTGTATATCAATCCATCGGAAGTGATCTTTACTTCAGGGGCAACGGAGAGCAATAATATCGCAATTATTGGCCTTATTCACTCAATGAAAAAGTCTTTTAAAAAAGAGCTGCATATAATTTCATCGGACACAGAACATTCCTCTGTTTACAATTGTTGTAAAATCCTTGAAGCGGAGGGTGTTGAAGTAACCTTTTTACCCGTTAATGAGAACGGATTGGTAAGTGTTAATGATGTTAGAAATTCAATAAAAGACAATACTGTTCTTATTAGTATTATGCACGTTAATAATGAAACGGGTTCTACTCAACCCATACAGGAAATTGGGGATTTGGTTAAAAATAAATCAAATATATATTTTCATGTTGATGGAGTACAGGCGATTGGTAAACTCCCTTTGAATTTAGAATTTATAGACTTATATACAATTTCAGGCCATAAAATTGGTGCTCCTAAGGGAATTGGTGCCTTGGTTGTGAAAGAACATGTGCCAATATCACCAATGTTTTTTGGAGGGAATCAGGAAAATGGGATTAGACCAGGTACTACTAACGTACCGGGAGTTCTGAGTCTTACAGAGGCTTTGAAAATTTCCATTACAAAACAGGGAAACAGATGGGGTTATCTCACTAATTTACATAATATGTTGGATGAATTTGTGAGGGGTGTTCCTGAGCTTACAGTAAATAGTCCGAAAAATGGGGACTGTTCACCTCATATATATAATTTTTCTTACAAGGGGATCCCTTCTGCAATATTGCTTAGCATATTAGAAAAAAGGGGTATTATTGCATCTTCACAGTCTGCTTGTTCATCATCCAAGCAGGCTAGTCGGGTTCTTATGTCAATGAATGGAGATTTTGAAATATCTTCTAGTAGTATTAGACTCAGTTTTCATGAATCAATTCGTTTAAAAGATATGGAGTATTTGATAGATTCAATTAAATACATGGTTGGTCGAGTTAGATCAAATAAATTTATTTAAAAAAATTTAAGGAAGAGTGAAGACATTTGTATGGTGCTAAGTTTCCGAAAAAACAATGGGATGCTCGTAATCTCTCTGTATAAGGAAAAGCTACATATATAAGAAGTATTGGTAATCCTGTTAAGTTAGCTATTCTAAGAGAAAGACTTCGCCTCCCCTCAACATAAGATTTCTGATTCTTCAAAAGGTGGGAACCAATAATCAACCTTTTTTCTGCACTTTCGTTATTTACGGGCGTGATACCTGCCCAGATGTCAGGTATTCATCGCTGGTGAACTACTCCATATCAATGCCTATTTCATCAATGAGCGCTACGGCAGTAACTATGCTAACCCCAAGGATTTTTTATTGAAGTTCAAATCGTTACGGTAACTCTGTAATTGCCTATCAAATTTGGTATCAATACCGATTAAGAATTTCTCTTACTTGTCCATATCAATAAATTATGCATGAAAACAAATCTTATGTTTTTTTGGATTTTAGTGTAAATGGAAAGCGATTTCTCTTTCAAATATTTGAATAACCTTCTACTTCCTTTTCGTTTTCTCAGACATGCTACGTTCGATTGGTTTGTCAATGACATGCTAAGGCGGCTGGTATTAGGAATTACGCTGTGTACTGTTGAAGCATTAGGGCCGTTGCTCTATTCTAGTCAGTACAGATCTTACTCTGGCGGTCACGGATATCATTCGCTTGTACAGGTGCCGCTTCAAGATCTAAGGACATGTCACGATTCAATACATTGCGTGAGGAATGCTATAGTTTGTCGTCTTACGTTCAGTGCTGACACCATGACTATTTTCCTGTCCCCCTCATGCCGTAGTCTCTGAGACTAACGTAGTGTTTATTTACGACAGTCTATTTTTCACCTGTTTGTACAAAAAAATGTGCATATATCTATAAAGAAAATAAAATTTATCAGGATACATCCTGATTTGATGAGGATTAACCGCTCTTAATTGCATAACTCTTTACTGTCAGTTATATAAGACAAATTATTAAAGGGAGGAATTTGAAATGTCAGTTGATATTATGGCTTCTCTTCTTATAGCAGAAACAATTAAGTTTGACCCACATGAAAAAAAACATTCTATTTATCAAATTTTAAATTATATTGAGTGTGACGTGTTTCCAACTGTTTTTGAATTTAATATATTCATTAAACTTTGGTTTTTTAATAACAAAGATCGAGTTAATCTTTTAGTCGCAATATTTGATGATACTGAGACAGCAAGATTCTTTAGCGAAGAAGAACTTGTGAATAAAAGAGAGAGTGGAATTAATAAGGGTATCGATAGCAATTTTACTTTTAAATCCATTATTTCGAAGCCAGGGAATCATTATATCCGCTTATATGAGGATGGAAATGTACTCTACCAATATCCTATTTATGTAAAATATATTGAATAATAAAAATATTCCAAGTAAGTGGATTTCTTAAAATATCATTTTGATAATCAGATTAACCGAGAAAAGTACTTTTTTTACAGACTAAGTGGCGAAGTTACTATCTTTCAACGTATGGGTCAAGTAATCTACGGTTAATTTACAAGCTATGGGCAGATAAATTATTACGAAATCAACTTTAGCAAGGGCTGTTCTTATGATAAATATTGTTCAATTTAAAAGGTTTGACAACCGCCATAGGCCAAGCACCGTTCAGGCCAATTAATCATCTAATTTATGTAACCGAAAAAAGTCTTAAGAAGTTATATTTCTGAACAACGGGGAATCTCCCAAATGCTTGCAGTTTCTTTCGGAGGTAACGACTCCCAGAAGGAATGCCGCTCGATCTCCCTGGCATTCGGGTATACGAAGAAGCATTAGCAATTCAACACTTGCTTGAACGAGGCGCTAAAGAAGAGGATAATAGCTTCCGCCGCTCCCTTTACAACAAAGTGGAAGCATTGGCAGAAACCTCTCCAAGATGCCGCCCATATTTTGAGTGCGCCGAAACCGCAAACTACAGAATGCGTTTGCATACTGAGAAATGGAGACTTTACACAAATGCTTCATTTGTCTATCACTAAGTTCTGAAAATAGCGTAGTGACAAGAGATTCGCAAAAATGGTTGATTTTACCTTATTGTACATTGTACAATGTGTAACGAGGCTGGTGCTTATTAGGGCGATTATTTATCAAACTAATAAAAAACCAGCCATTACCTATGTCTACAACAATGAGCCCTACTGGGACAAGGAAAACCAGCAATCCTGCTCCAAGCGAACGCTCATCGGGAGAGTCAATCTAAAGACAGGAGAGTTCGTACCCTCCATGCGTATTGCAGAGTGTCGGTGACGGAGTCTGGCGACCCTGCTAAAAGCGAGGCCTCCTACCGATCACCCGCTTTCAGCGCAGTTCCTACGGCGCATCTTACCTTTTTGAATCAAATCGGACAGGCCACCGGCGTTGAAACCGATCTCAAGACTTGTTTCCCTAACACCTACAAGAATTCTTGTGCATCACCTATTACCTGATTCTGGGAGGGAATAACTCATTCAGCCGCTTTTCTCACTGGTAGCGTATGCATATTCACCCCCTTTACAGCAGATATTCCTTCTCAGCGAAGCTGCAAGCTGTTCCAGTCGATTGAAGATGCTCAGCGCATGGCCTCTAGGAAACGGCTCATCGAAAAGGAATACTGGGTATTTGCTAAATATGATGGCGGTGATCGTTTTTTCTCTCGTGGCTGCCCTCTTGCCTGGCGTTACGTCCATATCTATGTTCTGAATATAAAGGCGCAGTCAATCGAGACCAGAGCATTGCCGAGACTAAATAACAGATTGCTAACGCGGATGGGGACATTTAACGAGCGATTTGCCGGAAATCGCAATATATATGTTTGTGAGGTTTGCTTATGGTGAAGAGAATAAAGCTTCGCACGCTGTTTATAGGAGGGTGTATTACCTTCTTTTTTCTTGTTTTGCTCGTCAGAGTGTTCTGGATTCAGGTGCTGGAGCGTGATTCCTGGCAAGCCAAGGCCGCAGTGCAATGGGCCCATACTTCAGTGACTAAAGCGGTACGTGGCACGATTGAGGACCGCAACGGCAAGGTGTTGGCCAGCGATGTGCCGGCATATACGGTAGTGGTCAATCCGGAAGTGATTACCGCGCTCGGCATCGGGGAAGAGGTTATCACCGGCCTGCATAAACTGCTCGGCAAGCCTGAGGATGAGCTTAAAGCGCTCGTGGAAGCCAAAGACGAGAACGGAAAGTATCTGAAGAACCGGGAGATCCGTAATGAAGGCTGGAAGATAGACCAGGAACTGCGCGACAAGGTCAACGAGTTCATTGAGAAACTGAAGGATGAACATGACATTCTGGAGACTGGCGTCGGCCTGATTAGAGAACAGAAGCGCTATTATCCGCAACAAACACTGGCTGCACATATTTTGGGTTATACGGACCGCGACGGAAATGCGGTGATGGGATTCGAAAAATATTTTGACAAGCAACTTAAGGGTGCGGATGGCAAGCTATTCTACCAGAGCGACGCCAAAGGCATCAAGCTGCCTGACTCGGAGGATACTTACCATCCGGTGGTCAATGGAAGTACTTTCAAGCTGACGATCGATAGCACAATCCAGTATTATATCGAACAGGCAATGCAGAGGGCCTATGAAGAATATAAGCCCAAGAGTATTACGGTAATTGCCGCGGATCCCAGCACCATGGAAATATTGGGGATGGCGAATATGCCGACCTTTAACCCGAATGAGTTCTGGAAATATGCCTCCGATCCAGGGGTATTCTTCAACCATGCCATCAAAACGAGATTTGAACCAGGCTCCACGTTCAAGATTGTACCGCTTGCCGGAGCGGTGGAGGAGAATTTGTTCAATCCGGACGCAACCTTCATGTCCGGTTCTATCCGCATCAAGGGGTACGGCAAGCCGCTGTATGACCAGAAGAGAAGCGGTTATGGCGAAATCACCTTCCTGGAAGGCGTGAAGCGTTCAAGTAACGTGGCCTTCGTCAAGCTTGGCTATGAAATGCTCGGTCCGGAAAGGCTGCTGCAATACGTGGATGATTTCGGATTTAACGATCTTACCGGTATTGACCTGCCGGGCGAAATCAGCGGAATCGTCAATCCGACACCAAACAATGCTTCGGAGAATGCGACGATCGCATACGGGCACGGCAAAGTGCTTGTTACTCCGATTCAGCAGCTTACCGCCATCTCGGCCATTGCCAACGGCGGCAAGCTGATGGTGCCGCACGTGGTCAAGGAGACCACCAATCCCAATACCGGCAAGACTACCGTAACCCAGCCGCAGGTGGTACGTCAGGTTATTTCCGAGGAAAGCGCCAGTGAAACCGGCAGCTATCTGGAGCAGGTCGTTGCAGACCTGGTCCATGGAACCGGCCGTCGTGCGTACATTGAAGGCTATAGGGTAGCAGGCAAGACCGGTACGGCGATTAAACCTGACGGTAAGGGCGGGTATGACCGCAACAAGGTGCAATCGGTCTTTCTCGGATACGCACCGGCTAATAATCCGAAGATTGTGGTCTATGTCGGCATAGACGAGCCTGCTAATGCTGCTGGCGGTGGTGCTGCGGCGGGACCGGTGTTTAAAGAGATCGTATCCGAGGCATTGTCATATATGGGTGTGCCAAAAGTTACAACGGGCGATGGAGGCAGTGTTTCCATATCCGCCAAGAATGCACCTTCCGCGCAGCGCTCCGCACCCGATCTGACCGGCAAAATGGTGCAGGCGGCCAGAAAAATGCTGATTGATCAGGGCTTTGATTTTGAAACGGTCGGAGGCGGAAGCAACGTGGTCAGCCAGTATCCGGAGGCGGGCACCCTACTTGCTTCGGGACAGCGGATCTATCTGTTAAGTCAGCAGGGCGACCAGGCATCCATTCCTGACCTCCGGGGACAGTCGCTGCGTGATGCGCTGGAGGTGTTCAATCTGCTGAAGGTCAAGATTTCCGTCGAAGGCGAAGGGTATATCACCGAGCAGACAGAATCAACCCAGAACGGTAAAAGGCTTGTACAGCTGAAGCTTAGCCCTCTCAATGCATACGGCGAGGATATTCCGGTATCTACGGCGGAAGAGGAAGCTGCGGATACCGGGGATAGTGGGGGGTAGCCGGTAGCTAAGCCGTTCATCTTTTTAATTCGGCTTTTGATATTTGTCTTTGCTGTTAAGCGAGGCTTGTTCTAAGCCCTGTTTGTCCCGAATTGTCATGAAGATAAGAGATTATGTCTATACAGGGATAGCGGATGATTGTCAGGAAATAAAAGGATATTATTTTTCGGAAATAATAAAGATAATGCATGTTGTAGAGAAAAGGCTAAAATTGTTACTTCAAGAGCAGGGATTATGCCTGACCAAACGGTTACATTTAAGAATAGGCGTAAAAGATATCTGTTTACTCAGGTGAAAATTGAAGAAATACAGAGGGCTTTGAGATAGAATTTAGAATTATGTTTTTTTGGTGTTTAAAATCCAGATGCAGAGTTATCAGTAACAGGGAAACTTCATAAAATGGTATCTAGAAAGATTGTGTAAGAAAAATAGCAATTTTAACAACCAGTAGATATATAGTTGTGTTTATGGGATACGAGAGTTTTATTTAAACAGCAGCAGTCATAGACATTATTTTTGTGTCAACGACTGCTGCTGTTTTTTTAAAATTAAAGGGGGACTCCTAACGGAAGCATCCGTGTGATAGTAGCTGAAAACTCAATACTACACCTGAAAAAAAGTTTAATAATTTATACTTAATGGATCAGTATTAGGAAAAAACTAAAGTAAACTGTTTAAAGGGGGGAGAGCATGAACTTAAATTTTTCCGATCATCGTGAAACGATTGCTGAAAACTTAGTGACATTTCTTCGGCTGAAAGGTTATTCCAAATTATCTTTGTCAAAATTAACGAATATCGATCGAAATACCATTGATCAGATCATCAATGGTGGAGGACTTTATTCTAAGCAATACAATACAAAAATTATAAAGATCAATAAAACATTTGATCTACCAGAAGATTATTTCATATCCTCTGGTAGTCCTAAAATGTCAACAACAACAAACACTTACGCACATCAAGATTCTGGTTCAGAGAAAAGTGCAGAAGTTAAAGAATTGCTGTGTGGTTTGAATAACATCCTCGACATTTACTCTTTGTACATGAAGTGATGGTGGCTGTAAATCATCTGTTAGCAAGGAATATAAGTTGTAGTCCTAGAACATTCAAAATAAGGGCAGCTTTAGGCTAAGCTTATTTTGATTATAGTAGAGATATACATTAGATTTTTTTATAGCGACTTGTCAATATGGTAGTTGTTTTTACTTGATAAGTCTCTTCAACGATTCATATTAGTGGATAATACTGTCGAGAAAATGTCATACCAATCATATCAAGCAGGGGCCTTTTAAATAAAGATGAATCAAAATTTATCAATAAAGATGAGAGTAATAATTAGTAAGGAGGGGATAATGGTTTATTAATCGCTGTACTTTCAGAAAGGGTGTAAGAGGTGGATTATAAAAATGTTTATGAGCTGCATCTACAACTACTCAGTATTTATGAAAAAAACACCAAGTATTCCGGCACGGATCAAAGTCAAATCAATTATTATAAACGGCAACTATTCATGTTTGCAGAAGATAATGTTCAACGAATTTTCGTCATAAATCAGCTGCTAAAAATTTATGAGGAAAATCGAGAAGTCCTTGTGAAGAGCTGCGCAGATCAATATTTCTCAAGAGGGGTATTTAATGATGCTGAACCGGGAGTGTAATGGATAAAACTAATTATCGTGTTAGATATCATTTTATTGATGAAATTTGAGGAGGTCAATAATTGCATAACATTCATATGTTGGATCGGCCATATATTCAAGATATATTAGAGCACTTGCAAAGTCTTGGTTACGAACCCGGTAAAGCAAAAGAATTATTAATTCAATTTTATCGATCTATTAAAAGAATATATGGCTTCTATCTCAATGCAAGAGAGTTTGCAATGTTAGTACATGAGCTAAACAAGGCAGTCCATAGAAAATATGATCCGACAGATTCTAATCAGATATTCATTGGCCACCTAAGGGGATTAATTTGAGGACAAGGAAAGGCATTGGGTATTTAATTGTTTATGTATATTTGTTAAAAACGCCTATAACTCGTAAGTACTTACGAGTTATAGGCGTTTTTATTCCTTGACCAAGACTAGGAAGCTATGTAAAATTTTTTTCTCATAGTATAAATATCGGATTTCGGATAAATAATGATAGATATGATCTGATATATAAGGGAGGAAAAAGATGAACTTAGGAGTGAGATTAACACCTTATGATGGGGAGGCATTAGGAGGGTTTCTCCAGCGATTAGCCGATCGAAATGGGCATTCAATGCTCTCATTATTATACTGTTTTCTACATCCTTCAAAAAAGACGTTGAAGCAAGCAGACATTGCTAGAATTGACTGCATTGCTAAAAATATATTGAATTTCAAAAGCATGGAGCAGTATATAGGAGTGAGCTCAAGTAAGCTAAAACAGCACTCTTTATGGTCCACCATCAGTCATTTTGTAGACGATGGTGAGATCTCTTCAACAAAGATAATGAGAGAAATGATACGTATAGACTATGCATATTGCCCACAATGTATATATGAGTACAAATACAGGAAGCTTATGTGGAACTTGAAAGTTATATCCTATTGTCCTGATCATAATCTGCATCTAAATGAAGTATGTACTCATTGTAGAAAACCAATTAAATTAACACATCTACGGGATTGTTCGCTTTGTCCGTATTGCAGTGGATACCTGGGGGGAGAGGGGAAGGAGCGAAAAGTGAATAAGGACGATATATATGAAAGCTTTATCCGGGACTCGTTCACTAGACTTCAGGATGAATCAATACCATACATGAATACTCAGCAGGTAGCACAGAAATTAATTTATATGCTGGTGGATAAGGATCAACCAATCGATAATGAGCAACTAAAAAACCGAATGGGAGGAAGGGCTTGCGCAGAATACTTATTACAGCAGGCAAGAGGAAGCTCCCTCAGACGAGTTCATCTACTACAGATATTTGATTTATTATTTATAAACAAATGGTCGATTGATGATTTTATACAGCTGAAAGTACCTGGTACGTTTACTGCCCGGCTAACAGGTCATTTACAACTGAAAATGGTGAGTAGCCCTCCGCTTATTAAGCGTAAAGTGGTTCAACCTCCAAGGAAATATAACAATGCTGTTTCTAAACAAATTGAAGATATCTGCACTGATATCCATCTGAAAGGGGGCAAGATCACTAACTTGAAAGTAGTAAAACAAATTGGGATCAGTGACAATACCCTTCGCAAATGGGGGATGTTACATACTATAGAAGATTGCAAAAAAGCAGTTAAGCAGCGTGAGCACAAAGAAATGGAAGTAGAATGGGAGAGGCGTATCAACTTATTCTTGGAGGAAGAAGCAGGTGATATTCATACAAATGATATATACGAATATATCGGAGTAAAACCAGCTGTAATTCGAAAGATTGCACCGAATCTTATAGCTTTAATTCAAGAAATCCGTTCCGATATCCGAGCAACTCAAAGATTTTTTTAACATTCAATATTTTTTTGTTGCGAAATATCGGATTTCGGATTTCGTGAAAAATGAGAGAGAGGCTGAATTAATGAATAGATTTAGTTTTATTGAAAACTGACTTTTCCTGATCCGTTTATATCGGCTTTTAGTTCACTTTTTTCTTCTACCTCAGATACTATTTCATCAATTTCCCACTGATGCGCAGTTTCTTTTTTTGCTAATGCTCTTTCTGTCACTTTAATTAATTCACAATACACATTCAACTCATCCTTAGATAAAGGCCGGTTGCCAACATGAAATTGATATCCAGATTGAAGGACATCGATTAAATCATATGAATCTTGGAAAATCCAATCCCAGTGCTTCGAACGAGCTAGGATAAGCTGGCTTCGGCCCTGTGGATGGAAATAGGAGGGGTTTTTATCCATGCCAAGTAAGGAATCAGTTGAAATATTAAAGACCTCAGCAAGTCGAACAACCTGATTTATGTCGGGTTTAGCAGCGTCCCGTTCCCAGTTAGAGATAGCTTGTTTTGATATTTCTAACCGATCTGCTAAGTCCTGTTGGCTCCAGTCACAGCTAGTACGTAATTCTCTTAACCGATTACCAAAATGTATCATAATATCCCTCATTTCATTGACTATTATAATTTTAGCATATAAAAAACTGCAAATCACGTTTTGCTTTACCTAAAAAATGTTGACTGTAACACGAAGTGGGTTTAATATGGCTTCAAAGGACTTGTCAATTTTTATGTTACATAAATTTATTTTTTTGTAAAACAATATGTTACGGAGGTGCATTATGGATTGGTCTAATAAGGGAAGTTGGGAAATGGAAGATCAGGAGTACCAAGCTAAACGGAAAGTAGATAACAAAAATAGCTTTTATCATCGTCATATGTTTGGCGTCTATCAAGGCTACAAAATGCAAAGAGGGATGCGTTACGAATCTAACAACGAGAAGCTGTTTTTCTTTTTGCTAGACCTGGCCCCAGAGGTTATTCGGTTTTATGAGCAGCCCGTAGAAATACCGGTTCGGTTCCTAAGTGAGCATGGGGTCATTAAAGAGAGTGTCCATGTTCCGGATGTTTTAGTTTTTAGAGAAAATCATGTTCCCTGGCTTATACAGATTAAAGAACCAGATCCAAAGTTGCTGGAGGATGTCTCTTTTTTAAAACTTCAAGAAATCTGCAAGGATTATGCTCGATCAAAGGGGTGGGAGTATAGTGTCCTGTATCCTAAGAACATTCCGATTCACCTACAGAAAAATATTAAGTTCTTGGTTAACTTTCTTCACTTAGACATTATCCCCGTAGATCTCGTGAATCGCATTCAATCTTTTTTGCATTATCGACGAAGTGCTTCGATTCTTGAATTATCAGAATTCTATCAGCCAGACTATCAACCATATCAGGCCAAACCAGTGATTTTCCATATGATTGCAAAAAGTATTTTGTCGACAGATTTATCAGTGCCCATTACCTCTATGAGTGTAGTAACTATTAATAATGCAGGAGCGACGGGGATTTCTAAATACCTTGAGAAAGGAAGTCGTTCAGATGCATTCCTTTGAGCTTAAAGTTAATAGTGAAATTAGTGTATTCGGTAGAAAGCATACGGTCATTTCTATAACTCCCCCAAATGTGGTTTTAAAACGAACAGAAGGGGATGGGGAAACTTTTGAAATGGATTACTATAAGCTGATTAGCCATCCAATGTTTGCTGCAGAAGGAAGTGAGATTCAGAAGAATAAAGACCCTAAACGAAAGCATTTACTGGATATAATCACGGAGCAATTTCAGAGTACGGTTTCAAAACGCTTTGAAATTATTCGCCCTATTATAGTACTGGAAGATTACAAAGTTCGAAAAAATGTAAAAGCGAGATTATTCTTTCTGGAAAAATACTCAAACCTTATTAAAGAGAGTGAAACACTTGAAGGTGTGCATCAAGAAACGTTAATTACGCGAATTGCAGATCAGCACCGACTAAACAAAAGAACGATTAAAAGATATCTTGCCGGTTACCGAAGAGCTGAACAATTGGAGAGCCGAGGAGAGTTGGGGTTAATACCGGAGTATGGAAAAGGACATCTGCAGCGTAAAGACAACTACACGCTTCAAATATGTCATCCTTCAAAAAAAGATCTGGTCCTTGATATTATCACAACTAGACTTCCTCCTGAAACTCACCCAGTCCTCAAAGATGTTATTGAGCAGGAATATCTTAAGCTCAAAAAGATTTCAAAAAAAGAGACATATCACAGAATTGAAGACAGATGTTTGCGGGAAGGGCTTGAAAAACCCGCTAGGAGTACGATTTACAAACTCTTAGATCGCATTGACCCCCAAATACGAGATCGCATGCGTGAAGGGGCAAAGGCCGTGAGGGAATATGAACCGGTGCAGCGAGGATTTACTAACGAAGAAGCGATGTTTCCTTTACATATTGTTGCTATCGACCATACACAGCTTGATGTTGACGTCATCGATGGTAAGACGGGATGCGAAATTGGCAGACCATTCATTACTGTCGGAATCGATTTATACTCCAGGTGTATCTGGTGTTTGTATATTTCATTTGAAGATCCTTCTTCAAATGTATTACGAAAGGCTCTCCTGCAGGGGATGTTTCTTAAGAAATCGAAAGAACGCAATGGTACTGAAAGTGAATGGGTAGTCCATGGAATTCCATACAATATTATGGTTGATAACGGTAAGGACTTCCGCAGTATTGAGTTTGAGCGCGTTGTTAATGAAGTTATGAAATCACATTTAATGTTTAGACCCAAAAAAACACCTCATTATTCCGGCGTTATCGAACGCTTCTTCAAAAGGCTAAATGACGATCTTATTCATCAATTGGATGGGACCAGGAAGTCGAATGTTGCAGATAAAGGTGAATACAAATCGGAAGAAGAAGCTGTACTTACCTTAGATGAATTACAAAATTTTATTACTCAGCATATTGTCGATATCTACCACTATGAAACACATGGCGGGCTGCCTCTTGATGAAAATAAGCCAATGGTTCGGTTTACCGAAGGGTGTAAAGAGTTCGGCCTTCCACGTTTTGTTCTTGACAAGGATGAAGAAGATTATCGAATGGAACTGCTCCCAACGTATATGAAGCCTTACACGAAGGATGGAGTGGTATTGAACAATGTATCGTATAAATCGGACAGTCTCAACCTGTTCATTGGACCTAGAGAAACCAAATACAAAATCAAATATGATCCGGATGACATCTCCAAAATATACTTTTTGCATCCCGAACTACAACAATACATCGAGGTCTACGCACAGCAACCTGCAGTTGATTTGCTTGATGGGATGAACCTTCATGTGTACAAGGCACTTAGGGTGAGGTGGAAGAATGAATCGGAGGAAAAAGCAAAGGGATTACCAAGTAATGAAGACGTTCAACGCCTACGTGGAAAATTGAGAGGAGAGCTTACAGAAAAATACAGGAAAAATAGAAGTGCCAGAAAGAAAGCACAAAAGATGAAATTGGATGTGTCCGTAGACTATGCTCAGCCTAAGGCTGGTATTGTAATTAAACCAAAAGCAAGTGACATTTTAGCATTAGCAAAACAAGCAAGAAACAATAGAGAGGGGTAAATGTTCATGAATACTACTAAAGAAGAGTTTGCTGAAAGACTAAAGAAATTGCATGTTGAATCTCCATCCGTAAAAAAAACCTGGGAAATTTTCGATTCAATGAGGGCGCATCAGAAAATTGGAGATAAAAAGCGGTATCCCAGACATTTGTTTCTAATCGGACATTCCGGTATAGGGAAATCCCATTTGATTAACAAATATATGGATGCAAACGTCGGCTATACACAAACGTACGAGGACGGGACAGAAATAGATATTAAGCCTGTAATCGTTATGGAATTGCCCAACCCCTTTACAGTGATGGAATTCTATCAAAGCATGGTCAGAGCACTTGGGGCACCTACATTAATGGGCAAAAAGACAATCGGGGATGTTAAGCGCCAAGCTTTTACCTTAATTGAGCAGCAAAAGGTAGAGATGATCATTTTAGACGAGATGAATTATATTGTAAAGGGTCGCACCATGCGAGGTGATGAAGCTATGGAGCACATCAAGCACGTTGCGAATTCAGCTCATGTTTCTCTAGTATGTGTAGGAACTCCAGTAATCGATAGCTTAAGAACTTCTGATTTTCAGTATTTACGCCGTTATCCTGTGATGCGCTTAAATAGATACAAAGAGTGTGATGAAACGTTTATTGAATTTATGCAAGAAATGGAACGTAATCTGCAACCACCCGAACCAATCGGATTAGGCGATCCAGATTCTTACCTGCCCCAACTTTTCCATAATTGGAGTAAGGGAGTTATTGGCCTGGTTGTTCAAATATTAATTGAGGCATATCGACTAGCGGGATTGTTTGACTTGACTGTAGAGCAATGTCCTATCTTGAAGATTGAAGATCTTGAAGCAGCAAAAAACAACATTTATGGCGATTTAATCGAGGATGAACTGGAGACATTACTGGTAGAGAAAGCCGCTTCTTCTAAATGAAGAAGCTTTTTTAATGAATAGTGGAGGGGAAATAATGAGATTTACTATACGGTTGAAGCCTCAGGATGGGGAGTCTTTAAGTAGCTATCTTTTTCGTTGTTGCCAAGTGAATAGTATATCATTTGAAAGCATATGGCCATTAATACGTTCAAATAAAACGGGGGGGAAGTGTCGTAAAAGGATTATGAAATCATTAGATTCAAACCCGTATACACATCTGGACTTAAAAAAAACAGCTTATGTTACAGGGCAATCTGAAGAAATACTTGAACTCCTTACATATTATATACTAATAAGAAAGTTATCGACTAGCGAAGTGGATATAACGAAGGTTAACTTTGAGACTGTGTATGGCCGTGAATATATTAACGGGATATCAAGAAAAATCTGCGCTGAATGTGTTGCTCAAGGCGAAGGGCATAAACTCATTTGGAATGTTATAGGAGTGGACTATTGCGAAAAACATCAAAGCTTATTAATTGATCGATGTCCCCATTGTAAGGAATCTTTTAAGTATTCAAATGCCAGCTTTTTTGAAGGAAGGTGTCCACATTGTGAAAAGATAATGACTACTGAAAGCTGTAAAAACACAGCATCTTTCCTAATGCAACAAAACAGCCCGTATAATCTTTCTTGGAAGTGGCTACTTACTAACGAACGAATGCCTAAACATAATCACTTCTCAGCAGGTCAATTATTAGGGCTTAAACTCATGTATGCCGTTCAAAATAAATCTTTTGAAAAAGAAAACTTGTTTAGGGAAGGCGGGTTGTACAACTTTAGATTGGCAATAAAGGCCGGTAAGAAAAATGTTTCATTAGCAACAGTATTTAAAGTGGTGACATTAACAGAAAAATCGTTATGGGGATTAAATGAAATTCAACTAACGGATCAGATCATTGAAGATATCATGCTATACCCAAGAAAAAGAGCTACGCTAAAACCGCTAGGCGAGTGTTTAGCACCGTGGTGTCCATCTTTCCAAACGAATAAAAGAATGTCTCGAGTGACTCACCCTTATTGGTTTACAGATCGTAAATCCTATGACGAATGTTCAGTGTGTACTGATTGCTACATGGAGTATGGTTATTCCAAAGAAACGGGGAAATGGGAAAATGTTAATAATGTAATAAAAAGGATTCAGGGAATTCATGATTTAAAGAAACAACTTGCTTCTCATAAAGAAATTCAAAAAAGGATAGGAATAATAGGAGAGAAGTTATGGAAAGATTTATGCTACTCGGATTACTATATTGGGACACAATTTTATCCGATGGTGCAAATAGCTCCAGCAAATGCAGTGCAATGTTTTAAAGAAATGATAAGCGAAGGAGGTCAACTGCGTATAACAGCTAAAAAGCGATTTGGATGGGATGCTTTTGAATATTATAGTGCTTTGGCTATGAAAGAGGTAAAGCAGTTTTTATTTTTTGATAGCCATCAGTATAGGAAAAGAACAAGCCGCAAAAAAAATAAGAGTAAGCCTATAGTAAACAAAGAATTACTTGAACATTATTTGATTCAAAATACTGTGGTTAACATGGAGGAAGTGGCTGCGACACTAGATATAACCAAGGGACAATTATTATATTATGGTTTTAATAAACCAATAGTTTTACATAACCAAAAGGTGAAAATGGGCTTGCTAGAAAATGAGAACGTAAGATTAATCGAACGAGCTAAAGAATTTATCAGGCAATGTGCAAAAGAAGAACAAGATTGGAAAAAAAGTGATATCTATAATGATCTGAGTATACGTGGTGAGGATTTGAAGCGTAAGCATTTATCAGTGTTTGAATACATTGATCAGCAGTATATAGCATCAAGACAACGTATGTACGAAAACGAGATAAATGTATTAAAAGAAAAGGCGAAAATGGCTGTTGAAGAAATAAGGGTATTGGGGAATATGGTTTTAACCAAAAAAGCGGTTTGTGAAAAAATAGGCCTTACTTATGAAAAAGTTCTTAAGGTTCGACCTCAGTTGCATTCATATATAGGATTATTAGTAAACATGGAGTCTGATGATTAACTATTTTTTAATAGAATTCTCAATAGATTGAGAAAATCCCGTACCCGATTAAAGGTACGGGATTTTCATTGAAGATACGTTTCATTTGTTCAGAATTGGCTATTTCATACTAGTATATGGATATATTGGGAATTCAATATACTCCTAAAGTGGCAACCGGATCTATGGATAAGGATAATTAAAAATGAAATTTTTAAAAAAATTCCAAATATATAAAGGTGAATGCTTCTGTATGGCGAAATAATTACAAAAAAGTGGTATTAAATAACAACAATGGAGGAAGTAATATGCCATTTGATATCAATTATTTCATGAATGCTAAACCTGCAATAGTGGAAAATGATGAACTAAGAGAGCCACAAGTTTTAGCTTATATTGATGCCTTTAATCATTTTAAAGAAGAGGGTTCGAGTAGGGATGCAGTTATCATCTTACCGACTGGTGCCGGGAAAACTGGAGTAATAGGCTTGGTTCCGTATGGAATGTGTCAAGGACGTGTTCTAATAATTACTCCACAACTTGTTATTAAGGATCATGTTGTTGAATCACTGGACCCGTCCGAACCAGGAAACTTCTGGCTTAAAAGAAAGGTGTTTAATGAATTTAAAGACTTACCAATTGTGAATGAATTTGATAACGACATTAATCAAGAAGAATTAGAAAATAGCAATATCATTATTTTAAACATTCATAAATTAAGCTCGCGTTTTAGAAACTCTCTTCTAAAAAAAGTCGGTCCTAATTTTTTTGATATGATTATTATCGATGAAGCCCACCATTCTCCAGCAGAAACTTGGCAAAATGCTCTGAATTATTTTAGCAAATCAAAAGTGGTGAAAGTTACTGGTACGCCATTCAGAACCGATAGAAAGCCTATAGAAGGTAAAATTATAACTGATTATGGACTTGGAAGAGCCATGCAACAAAACATCGTAAAATCATTAGAAAACTTCAAATTACTCCCTGAAGAAGTTTACTTAACAATAGATAACGACTTTACTCGAAAGTATACAATAAATCAATTACGGGAACTTGGTATTAAAGATGAAAATTACATAGCTCGAAGCGTAGCTCTTTCAAAAGAATGTAATGAACAAATAATAAATGAAAGTATAAGTGCTTTAAATTCAAAAAGAATTGGATCAACAATTCCACATAAAATCATTGCTGTAGCTTGTAGTATTAATCACGGAGAAACACTTGAAACAATGTATCAAGAACAGGGGCTCAGGGCTCGATTGATCCATAGTGAGTTAGAACCTGAAACGAGAAAGAGGATATTATCTGATGTCGAGAATAATAGATGCGATGTAATTATTCACGTGGCAATGCTAGGTGAAGGATATGATCATATTTTTCTATCAGTTGCTGCTATATTTAGACCCTTTAAATCACTTGCACCGTATTCTCAGTTTATAGGACGCATATTAAGATATATTGATGGTCCCGATGTAGTTAAACCTTCAGATAATATTGGAACTGTTATAGCTCACAGAGATCTTGGTCTTGATCCTTTGTGGAGGGAATATCAGAAAGAACTCAAAATTAAAGAAGTAATAGAAAAAGTTAAAGAGCAAGAGAAGTTTGAAAGATCCCTGACAAGGGACTTAGGCCAAAAATATAATAAAGGTATTGCTGATGTGGAATTATTAGGAACATTGGACACGGAATCAGAATACTATTTGTCTACAGCATTAACTGAAGAAAACGAGAAATTTGAAGCGGAAATAAAATTAAAAATTGAGTCATTCAAAAGCCTTCTTCCAAATTCATCAGAAGAAGAAATAAGAAAGTTCATCATAACGCAAGAGAAGCCAAGAGATGAGAATCCGTTACTCAAATCGCCCAAAAAGTACCGTATGTTTGTCCGCAAGGAGTTCCATGAAAACGTACGTATGAACCTTCCTGCCAAACTAATTAGTGAATTTGGGGTTGAAAAAGAGGGGCGAGAATTTGCTAAAGCATTACCTTCAAAGTACTTTTATTTGAAGAATAATGAGGAGCTGGATAACGCTGCTCTAATTGCACTCTATCTTAATGATAAATTAAAAGAGGAATTTGGTCAGAGAGATGTTTGGACATTGGATAATTATTTCAGAGCACAAGATTATCTAGATGAGCTTGTTAAGCACTTAGCTGAAATGATACAATCCACATTGTAAAGGAGTGAGCAATATGATCGAAATTACAAACGAATTACATGAATTAATTTACAAAAATTCAGTGTGGCCACAGGATTTATTGGAGAACCTTAGAGATCCGGATTATCTAAGTGTTAATTTCGACGCTTACATGCAGGGAACTAAGGCGGAAGTGGTTTTTTTTGATGAAGGTAAGAAGATTATTACCCACTATTACTTCAACAGCAAAGGCTTCGTTCAAAAAATCGAAATGATTGAGAATGAGAGTACATTTACTGTGTACAGCCGTATTGATGAGATTGTAAAAGTATTAATCAAAACAGACAACATCCAATGTTTACAGGAAATCACGAATCTTCTAGCAGCATAGAATGAGTTATCGCCCCAATTTGGGGCTTTTTTTATTTAAGGGAAATTCTATTTATCGTCACATACATAATGCTGAAAATGGATTATATTTCAATGGATGATATACTTTACTTATTTTATTTCTATGAGGTGCGAACTGTGAAGGGAAAGTTGCTCGATTATTACAAGGACAACGTACGTGCGTATGCCTTGGTTTTTGTTTATGTTAAGAAAGAATACAAAATGTTTAATTTATTTTTTTGGTTCATGGTATTTTGTTTATTCTTAGTTGCTGGCGCATCATTTTCTTATCATTGGAATAAAGTGCTTTTTAACTACTCCCTTCTATTATTTCCACTTTCTATATTTCTATTTGTTTGGGGGAAAAGGAAATTAGACTTAGCGGCGAGAACATTTCTTGAGAATGAGCTTGAGCTTATGGTTCCCTTAAAGGGTTGGAGAGGAGAACAATTTAATCTTCTTCAAATAGAATTAATTCAAACATTTTTGCTAGACAATGGATTACATTATAAATGGAAAATTGAAAAGTTAATCGATTCATATGAATTAGAAGTGAAAAATAGAAAACTGGCACCTTTGATCGCTCCAAGCATACTGCTTACATTGACAGTTCCAAACATAAATCAATATCTTCCTTATCTATATAAAAGTCCTGATGTAATAAAGTATAATGCTCAGGGTTATATTTTTATTGGTATATTTCTTCTATCATTGGTAGTCCTTATGCTAGTGACAGTAATGAGTAGGGCATATCAGGAAGTAAAAGAGGAAGTCTTAATTCAAGATTTAATACTAAGAAAAAATCTAATTTCAATTTTGCAGGATGTATTATTAAAACTCGAAGAAAAATAATTTGAATGCCACATAAAAACTCCTAGAGAGACAAGGATTGATTTGTGGTTGTCCTGGCGCGTAATTTAAAGTATCTGTCTGATACCGCTAAGGTAAGACTCCAGTGGGGAGCTCGGGAGGGGGATATATGTTCAGAGAAAATAAATTATTAGACTGATAGGCTTTTCATTCAGCTCCCTCGAAATGATTCAGTTTCCTCACTCAGACTCATGAATTCGCAGGATTTCATCCTGTAGTTAAAGTGATGAAGAGGATGATGAAGGAGCCGGTGGCTGGGAGATGGGGAATTGGGCATGCGTAAATAAGGGTGAATAAGGATCACCCATATTGTTCCATTATATGCACGTCTCCACTTCGCCCTAGCGATTCTCACTCCCATGTCTCAACGGGTCATAGCCCTTTCATTCCTTCGTCACATCTAACTAAGGGGTGGAGGTCGGTCTTTCTAACGGAACGGGTCCGAGCCCTTTTGCGTAACGTCTCCCGATACTCCGTGCTTCTTGTTATCCTGCGAATGCATGAGTCGATGAGGATTAATTGGTTTTATGCTGCTTGTGGGAATACCTTGATCGGTTCGTAAGCGGTACTGCTTTTAGCCAATGCGACTAGCATTCTCGCTACTTTACCGATTAATTTCATAATGGATTTCATCTTCTTCAGTTTCTTTTCCTCTACATTATAACGATGTGCCGCTCGTATCTCCGGATTTGTCATAACCATACTCATTGTCATGAGATAAAGAAAATGACGTAAACGTGGCCGGCCTCGTTTGCTGAGCACCATCTTTCCTCGCCATTTCCCGGAGCTAGCTTCAGCTAGATTTAACCCAGCATGACGCAGTAAAGCATTTCCGTGCGTATATCCGCTTAGATCACCAGCCTCACCGAGTACACCAGCTAGATTCGTAACATAGATGCCTCGTATTTCAAGGAGCTTCTGTGCATAAGGAATACGCTTAAGAATGAGGCGGAGCTCATGCTCAATTTGTTCAAGCTGGCGCTGGGCCAGGTCATATTCTTCGAGCAATTGCCCAAGATGGAGCTTGTATGCGTGGAGTGCCTGAGTGGCACCCACACTGGATTTCGCAAGTGAAATGAGTAGCTCAGCACGTTTAACTCCAGCATGACGCTTTACATATTGCTTCCAACCGGCAAGGACCTGTTCCGTATTTAACAGACGGATCTCTTTTGGCAAGGGGAAGAGTCGGAGTGTTGCGATTGCACTGGTGCAAGTGAGGATTTTAAAAACCTGACGAAGTTCAGGGAAAACAATGTCTACCCAGCGATGAATCTGATTAACCGCAGCGTTGAGGCGCTTGGTAACCGTCTCTCGGTTCGCCATTAGAATACGTAGTTCCTCGTAATCTTCGGGATGAAAACGAACAGGGGAGTAGTACCCGTTTTTGACCATGTCTGCTATGACAAGCGCATCTTTATGGTCACTTTTAGACGGTGTATTATCTCGGTTTTCCTTGTTCTTTTTGACGAGATGAGGATTAACCAGAACGGGCTCCATGCCTTGATCGAGGAGCCAACGTGCCAGGCTAAACCAGTAGTGGCCAGTGGGTTCCATACCAACTATGACGCTGCTAAGTTTGTAGGATTTGAGTAGATCTTGGATCCAGCGTTCGAACAGATCGAACCCTTCACGATGGTTACCGAATTCGAGCGGAGTTCCCAAAGCAATCCCACGAAAGCTGACCGCGCGGGCCACATGGACTTCTTGGGCGATGTCTACGCCAATGACCAAATGATGAACGGTAATGTTTTCAATGAGTTGATTTTGCTTGTCTTGAGCTTTAAACTTCATAGTAGAGCGACCTCCTAAATGGTGAGATTAAAAGGGCTGTAGACCCGTATCCAACTCCCATGTTACCGAGGCGCTCGTTTTTGTTCAAACTCCAAATTATTCAGTTTACAGGAATTCTAACGGGCAGCATTCCTATTATGAAGAAATATCGGGTTTGAGAAACAAAAAGACTCCTTGGTAAGATATAAAAGGATCTCAGTTGCTGGCCAGCGACAGATCCAAATACATTCCAAGGAGACTACACTATGCATTTTAATCAAAATCAGCGAATTACTCAAATCACTTCCTCCACACTCATTGTTGGTGTGGACATTGCAAAGTTCAAACATGTGGCTCGAGCACAAGACTTTCGTGGGGTTGAATTCGGGAAGCCAATTTCGTTTGAAAACAGCTTGGAAGGGTTTGAGTTGTTCGTAAACTGGTTCCGGAAAATTATGTCGGAACACGGATGCGAAGACGTCGTGGTAGGTATGGAACCCACCGGTCAGTATTGGCTGAATCTTGCACACTACCTGAGAGAACAGACGATTGTCTTTGGCGTGGTAAATCCGTTGCACGTTAAAAAGAGTAAAGAATTAGACGACAATTCACCAACTAAGAACGACATTAAGGACGCCAAGGTCATCGCACAGCTTGTCAAAGACGGGAGATACGCCGTACCGAATATTCCACAAGGCATCTATGCAGAGCTGCGTGAAGCTATGAAAATTCGCGAACACCTGTCGACTGACTTGCGCGTTGTGCAAGGGCGAGTCCATAACTGGCTAGATCGGTATTTTCCTGAATTCCTCACGGTGTTTAAGGATTGGGAATGTAAATCGGCAATTCAGATGCTCAGCCTTAACCTGTTGCCGCATGAACTCGTTAAGTTACCGGATGAGTTTCTACTGGGGCACCTACGAGAAGTGGCAAAGCGAGGTGCAGGGCTGGGGCGCATAACGAGCCTGAAATCAGCGGCTAACCGTTCGGTAGGCATTAAGCAAGGAACAGAATTGGCCAAGATGGAACTTCAGTTGTTGTTGGCGCAGTATCAATTGATTCAATGTAAGTTCGCAGAGCTTGAAACGAAGCTAGATCAACTTCTCCATCAGATTCCTGGCGTTAATCATTTGCTAGCAATCACAGGAGTCGGTAGAGATACAGTGGCCGGTTTCCTCGCAGAGATAGGCGATATCGGTGTCAGAAGAAAATAAGGTTATAGACTGGGAAATAAAGTGTTAGACTGAACAAATAAAGTTCTAGACTGAGAAAATAAAGTATTAGACTGACGAAGCATCATTAAGCTAACGGACAGGATAGTTTTAATTACATGAAGAATACTTCCAATTAAATTTCTTATTTTTAGGAGGTGAAGTATGGGTCCAAGAGTGGAAACGAGCCGATTAAATCTTAGATTGCTTGAATCCTCAGATGCAAAAACAGTACAACACTCTGTACTCATCCACCTTATCTGGGGCCAAAATCATCCTAATTCTTGAATCGCTCTACGGGCTTTCTGAGAGGTCTGATAACGCATAGTTTGGACAACGTATAATCCTGTAAACAAAAAATAACCCACTCATATCTGAATTAGCCAGGAGCGGGTGTATCAATAACAACTAAGAAATCGGGTTATTCACCAACCATTCCGTCACCATCACGATCATCCATATATTTGTATAACCAGTGATCACTCGTTATTGGCATACTATAACCGGCATCTTTCGCTTCTTTAATCGTTACCTTCCCATTACCATTTGTATCAACACTTGAAAGATCTTCCGAACTTTTTGAATCTGAATGCTTTTTCCCTGTTAAACCAAGAGATTCGTTTACTTTATCAGGATTTCTATTGTCGAATTTATCGACGATCACATTACCCTTTAAAGTATAGGTATACTGATAACTTGAAGGAATCTGCGTTTCCGTGTTTGGGTAGGTAATGATTGCTTCAAAATAAGTAGCTCCACCTGCTTTCCGTATAGCGTCTTCCATATATGCTTGGTCACCATGTCGGTTAAGCGTACTATCTTGAGGAGTGATATTATAAGCATTGGATACCCCTCCAAGACTATCAGCAATGATATGTCCTTCGTCTAAATCAGATCTTTCAACACCAGGGACCTTTGCCTCATCTTTGCAATATCTTCCAGATGACAAGACAGACTCCTTACTGTCATCTTGTATAGTGATTTTGTCAGCAATGACACGCACCAGTTGCCCATATTCGTTTGTAAATGCCCAGTATTTACGATCACCGTAACCAATATCCACAACGACTTTAGGTTCACGATGCCCAGATAAACTACAACTATCCATTTCAATTCGTTTGTATCCTGAGAATAGATCTTTTTGGGGCTGGTTTGGTGTTTGCTTGATAACTGTTCCATCAACAGCCTTCTTTTCTAATTCTGGTTCTTCAGTGGACTCAGCAACATTTTCTTTTTGCACCTTATCTACTGTAGTTACTTTTTGTGGGGCATTATCTCCATTGGCAATAGTCGAATTTTCTACATTGCTACAACCAACCAGTAAGACAAACATTAAAAGTAAGATCAAGAAGTTCTTTTTCATTTTATTATTTCTCCTTTAAACATCGATGCGAGTATTTACTTCTATCATAACTTATGCTAGGTACTTAGGTCTAAAAATCATTACCGAAAATCATTAACCTAACGAAAGCACGTTAGGTTAATGATAACAGCGGCGCAGTCTAAGACTTTATTTATCAAGTCTTGATCCGCCGCTGCTTCGTTTAAAGGATCAGTCTAAAACTTATTTTTCCAAAGCTGACGATTTCTCAATTTTAAAATCGCGTCAAATCAACAAATCCAGTCTAACACTTTATTTTCTTCCAACAATCGGCAACTACCATCATCCCAAACAGCTTATAAAGCTTGCTGGATTGAACCTAAAAGAGAATACATCTGGAAAGCACAAAGGACAGACCAAGATCACTAAGCGAGGAAGGAAAAAGCTTCGAGCTTTGCTTTTCCGAGTCATAATGCCGCTGGTGGCGAAGAATAGGGCTTTTAAGGCTTTACATGAGTACTACACCAAACGACCAGACAATCCGCTTAAAAAGATGCAATCGTTAATCGCGTTGTGTAACAAATTAATTCGAGTTTTATTCGGAATCATGAAAAAAGGCCATGAGTTTAGTGAAGTAAAGATGTTGCAGGATATCCCTCGATTCAATGTTTTAAGTACGGCAGCATAATGAAACAGTAACCTCTTAGCATTCGAACCAAAGCAGTGAGATACAGACAACTGAAGCACGGATGAGTCGGAACGAAACTATCATACGGACGAAGATCCTGTCGGGCAGCATATCTGACCTCCACCTCATGGACAGGTTGAATGAAGGAATGTGGGAGCGTAGACTCTGTGAGACTTGGGAGGGTTGACCTCCATGAGGAATGTGGAGATCCATAAGTGCAACCATACTTTTCCTAAGTAACCACTTTCTTCAGACTGTGGTTAAGGAGATGTTCTTTTGCGCTTTTCCTCGTCCCAACATTTTCTTTGATTTCAACTTGATTCCACCATGAAGTCGTCTGCACTGAACGAATAAAATCAGAAACCTAAGATATAACGAGCATTCAAGAGAAAAGTGATTCCTCATAGAGGGAGGATAGTTTAACCAGTTCACCGAATATGGTTTTTAGTCGTAAGATTTCGGAGGAATTTATAGCACAATTCCAAGTACCCAAACAATGAAGACATATAATGCTTTTAACATACAAGGTGTAAACTAACAGCGGGGGGATATACAAAATGACAATGGTAATTGCCTATGCATGGCAAGATAAAGTCGTCATGATGGCAGACAGTAGGTCATCTAGAACTGATGAAAATGGGAATATGATTGAGTTCGAAGACGATAATGAAAAAATCATACCTGTCCAAAATTGGTTTTCTATTGGCCATGCCGGCTTAAGGAAGGCGTATCTAGGCAATGGAGCATATTTAGAAATGGACGAAGTTACAAATCATTTCTTAAAGATGAACGAAAGTACGCTCTCGAAACAAAACGGTGAACAGCTCTTGGAAGGTATCGTGAGGACTTGGAACAGAACACTTAGTGAAAAGCTGCAACGAAATCCACTTAGTCTTGAGAATCGTTACTGTTTTGCATTGGGAAGTTTTGTTGAAAATAAATCTGGTGAATTAGAACCAAAAATTCATACCTATCAGTCGCATTTTAATGAATTTCAATTTGGTGGAAGAAAAGCAGTCATAGGCGACGATGCTGTATATCCGATAATAATGCCTTACTACGAAGAAGATACGGATAATTGGACTTTAAAAGAAACGGTTGATTTCTATAAAAAAGGCTTTGTTGAGGTCATGAATCAAGTCGAAACAGTAGGCGGGCCAATCGATATTTTTGTATTGGATAGAAATCCTGAAAAATCCTATTGGTTGGAACACAAACCAAATAATTAAGCGTACCTAAAACAATATTGTAAGCATTAAAAACCTTCAAACCATATAGTTTACAAAAATATAAAAGCACGTTGGAATTATATAAAAGTAGAAATTACAATTGCTGCTGGCGATACAGGGTACATTGGGTATCTCTAAAGTCGAATTCAGCGTTATTGATTCCTGACATTCACTAAGATAAAGAAAGGTTTACATTAAAGAAAAGCACAAAAAACTTTATGAGATAGAGTCACAAATTATAAAGTGCATTAATGAATTAAGTTAAGGGAAACTTTAGTTAACTACAGCAGCGGTAGTCAAAGACTTATTTATCAAGTCTTGTTCTGCCGCTGTTTTTTTAATGGATCAATTTAAACCGTATCTTTCAAAAGTTGACGGTTCTTTAATTTATAACGTTGTTAAATCAACGGCACGAGTCTAATACTTTATTTTTACAGAGCAGCTGGCCGAAGAATATAAAGTATTAGACTCAGAAAATAAATTACAGACTGTTACGTCGGCGGCCAGCTGCTGATGCGAAGCTGCGACTAGCGCTTCTGGCTGTTCTTCCGAAAGCGCTAATTCAGGACGATTGGTTAGCCGACGGACCCAGTCGACAAGCGAAGTTGCAGTTGATGTTTCTGTCTAATCCTGGGCCGGAAAATTCAGTCTATTCTTTAATTATTCAATTAACGGGCAGATTAGTTGAAAATCAATCACTCTGAACCTTATTACAAGTGAGGGTAATTGAAAAGTATGAGCTAACCATTCCACATAAGTTGATAAATGATGTTCTGTTCATAAAACTGTGACGAAAGGAAACCCTTCTTGAATGTATTGGTTTGGGAAGGGTTATTTTTACTATAAATAAGTTACACTAACAAAGTATTTGCTTTAATTAAAGAAACGGGATATGATGTATGCGAAACAATAGTTGTTTATAAAATAAACAACGCCATTAACGTTGTTAACAAGAGGGGGCGGAGGATCATGAGTGGCCAATTTGTCGGCATGTACGAAATAGCAAAAATAGCAAAAGTAACGAATGCCGCCGTAACGAATTGGAGAAAAAGGTACTCAGATTTTCCTAAAGCGGTAGCGGAGTTAAAGTCAGGCCCTATATTTAATGCATGGGAGATAGACTTGTGGCTTGATAGAAGGGGAAATATTACTTCTGAATTATTAGAAACTAAAGGAGGGAACAATGTGTTTAAAAAAATAGTGCTTATCGGAAGGGCTAGACTAGGGAAAAGCAGGATTACCGCACGGTTCATTCGTTATCAGCAACTGTTCTTCAAGTATTTTGTAGGGCAAGGACGTGACTTCACAAAAGTTAATGTACGACTTGTTGTGAAAAAAAACTGCTCTGATCAAGGCAATCACATCAGATTTATTAGTCCTAATTCTACAATTAACGGAATACAAGAAAATTTTGATGAAGATGGGGTAATTAGATTTCTTGATAACATTAAGAATCATAACAATTATTCAAGAAATCATGAAAAAGCTGGAGAAAAGAAGGAACTAGATCCGAAGGAAGATTTTATTGAAATTACTACAGAAGCAAGTGACCTCGCAATCAGCATAATGAGCAGTACCGATGAAGGACTGATTGTAACAGATACTCCCGGAGTATCAGGAGATGTTGAAGGATTACAAGATGTAAGTGATGCAGATGTTTACATATTTGTAATGAGATCGGACAATGGGAGTGAATTTACTGACTCAATAAATAAAATGTTTCCTGTTCTTGCTGGCTCAAAAACAATGTTTATCTACAATATGGGAACTAGTGTAGAAGATGAAACAGATTATGATGATATGACGCAACACGCTCAAATAGCCATGCACGATTTTTCGAAAGATTTGGCAAAATTGAGTAGCGGATCAATTATAAGTACCTCAATTGAGGTGCTTAATCCAGCTGCAACTGTAATTCCTATGGGCAGTTTCCATGACAGAAGAGTCAATTATGCAGAACAGAAATTTAATGAACAATTATCAGTAACATTAAAAAAAGTGCTACATGAAAATCCCCATACTTTAGCTGAAAAAGATATTGCGGAGGTACTAAATAATCCTGAATATTCTCAAGAAGAAATAATTGAGTTTATCAAAACAACATTAAGTACCTACAATGTAGCAACGCCTGTTGAAGAGCATTCGACTTTTGTAGAAACCTTTTTACTTCAAAGACATGATAGAGTTAAATTCAATGATAATTTACGGACGTTAAGACTTGTGAGAGAAAACAGAGTGGAGATTCTAAAGGAGCTTTTTGATAAATTTGATGTTTTAAAAGTGAATGAGAATCTTCCATTACCTAAGATGATTCAAGAATTAGTTATACAATATTGCTATAAAAAACTTACTCTTGCAGTGAAGTTTGATTGTGGAATATCGCGTGGAGAACATCCGTTTGAGAGCAATCCGCCAATTACAATGTGGGCAGAGGAGGCTATTATTGCTGAAGATCTGATTAAATCTAATGCAACAACTAGTTCTAACGCATTCTGTTCTGTGATGAAAGCAAAAGGTTATACATCTAGTTCATGGAATTATGTCCGCGTTCCTAAAATTCCATATTTTGGTGAATACCAGTACTGTAATAAAAAACTTGAAGTTATTGAAGCTTGTAGATTAAATAAGCTTCCGTCTAAAAATTCTAAAGAATTAATATTCAATTCATATAATGTGGCACTACTAAAGCTAGGACAATATTCTGTTTGTAATTTCGTAATTAAGGCTATCAGTTCATCGGATGACGCCATGAATTGGGTTAAATCACTAAAGTAAGGGTTTTCGCTTAGAATATAAGAAAGTGCTATTTTAACATCTTACTTTACGGGAAAGTGCTAAACCATTGTACTCAAAGTGCCGTTTCATGATAGAAATCAGGTGTTTTTCCGATCCTTTTAGTGACAACATTAAGTGTTACCCACAACTGACATCGAGGGGTATTCGGTGTCAGTTTTTCGTTTTCGAATTGACGAATGTAGAGAGGAGTTATTATAATGATTTATATTGATATGAACTAAGTAATATAAATATAAATCAAATTGGAATTCACAAGGAGGAAGACAAAAGAATGAAGACAGAAGGAAAATTGACGATACATACGCAGCAGCGGGGGGCGGAGTTAGGCGATCTATTCGGTATTTTCTTCGAGGATTTGAATCATGCGGCCGATGGTGGGCTTTACGCTGAGCTAGTTCAGAACCGATCTTTTGAATTCGACCCGATTGACCGGGCAGATTATCATGCGCTGATGGCTTGGGAGCCTGTAGAACGTGGAGATGGAAAGGTAAATATCTCTGTAGAAGACAGCAAGCCCTTAAATGATCGTAACCAACATTATGTTGCCATCGATATTGTGGCTGAAGGTGACGGCGTTGGCCTGATGAATCTAGGCTTTAACAGTGGTATTCCGGTAAAAGAAGGCGAGAATTATAACTTCTCGGTGTATGCCCGCCGGGAGACAAGCTTTGATGTGCCGCTTACCGTAAACATCGAAAGCACAGACGGCACCATTCTTGGTGAAGTGGAAATAGCCGTTAGCAGCTCGGAATGGAACCGATATGAAGCCGTTATCACAGCTAATAGCACTGACACAAGCAGTCGTCTTGTAATCGTTACCAAAGGTAGCGGGAAGGTATATCTGGATATGGTTTCCCTGTTTCCTGAGAAGACCTTTAAGAATAGACCCGGAGGCATGCGTGAAGATATTTCGCTGCTGCTCGCTGATTTAAAACCTAAATTTATGCGGTTCCCAGGAGGATGTCTGGTGCATGACGGTTCCTTGGATCCAGATGACAGAGACTCCATGTACAGATGGAAGAATACGATTGGGGATGTTGCACAAAGACCTGCAAGACGCAATAACTGGTCATATAATCAGACGCTTGGGTTAGGTTATTATGAATATTTTCAGTTCTGTGAGGATATTGGAGCTAAGCCGATCCCCGTTCTTCCGGGCGGCTATGACCCGCATCATAAACGGATGGTCCCGCTGGATGAATTAACGCCTTGGATTGAGGATGCTTTGGATTTAATTGAATTCGCCAAGGGGGATTCTTCCACGAAGTGGGGAGGCATTCGTGCAGAACTGGGTCACCCCGAGCCTTTTGGGCTGGAGTATGTCGGCATTGGGAATGAAGAGGTAGGCGCACCCTTTTTCGAGAGATATCCTTACTTTCATCAAGCCATCAAAGCAAAATATCCGGAAATCAAGGTCATTAATTCTAGCGGCCCGTTCTCTGCCGGTCAGGAATATGAACGGGGCTGGACGTCGGCAAAAGAGAATAAGTCTGACCTCGTAGACGAGCATTATTACTGTACACCTGAATGGTTCCTGGCTAATCATCATCGTTATGATGACTTCAAAGCGGATGAGCCAAAGGTATTCCTCGGTGAATATGCTTCATGGGGCAATACCTATTACAACGCAGTGGTGGAAGCAGCATTTATGACAGGTCTGCAAAATAATGCCCATGCCGTTGGCTTAGCTTGTTATGCTCCAATGCTCTGCAATGTGGATTATATCAACTGGAAGCCGGACCTGATCTGGTTCAATAATCATGAAGTGTACGGAACGGCAAACTATTATGTGCAAAAGCTATTCATGAACCATCAGGGAGATCATTTGCTGAAGATGGAAGCAGATGGCTTCACGGCACCGAAGGAAAGCAGAAAGGAAGCGATCACTGGAGCCGTCAGTTTCGGTGTGGATGCCTCTGCTGCTCGTTTCTCCGAGATCACATTAGTCAACAATCTTACGGGAGAAGTGAAGACGTATTCTGACTTATCAGAGGAGGTTTCAAATCTGCCTGACCCTGCTCAGAACAAAACGGCTAATCGGACACTAGAGCTTGGTGAGACAGAGTGGGAAAACTATACTTTGCGTTTTAAGGCTAGACGAACCGCAGGAAATAAAGGGTTTATCTTCTATTTTGGTAAAGCGGATGATCAGAATCATTTGTACTGGGAGCTGGGTGGCTGGCAGAATCAGGATTCGATTGTGGCCTCAATTATCAACGGAAGAAATTCTGTTCTGACGCATGCTATGTTTACGGTTGAAACAGATGTAGAATACGATCTTAAGTTAGAAGTAGTGGGCAGACAGATCCGTACTTTTATTAACGGAGAACTGGTGAATGAGACAGAAGATAAACTTCCGGTCATCGAACCGCTGTATTACACGGCAAGTGTGGAAGATTTAACGGGGGATATTATCCTCAAGACAGTAAACGTACAAGAGAATAGTGTTTCTGCTGAGGTTGCACTGGAATCTTTGGCAAAAGAAGCACTGACCATCGAAGTCTATGAAATGTCGGGATATCAGCTTGAGGACGAAAATAACTTCGAGAATAAGCAGCAGGTCTCTCCCAAACAAACCAGCTTTAAGACAGATGGAAGCAGCTTTAGTTATGAGTTTCCGAAGCAATCCGTGACAATTTTCAGAATAAAATAACGAAGACGCCCCCATGAATCGATGGCTTATTAAAGATTCATGGGGGCATTTCTATGACTATTACAAGTTAACTTAGCCGTTCACCCGCAGACGAATCACATTCCAGGAAGCTTTTGCGAGTAGGGCTTTTACATGTCCACTCTCAACAACGGCTTTGCCTTGGCTAGGCATCACGTTATGAGGATTGGATTTGGTATTTACAGCTTTTATATCTTCATGTTCCAGTACAATATGTTCAATAATGTTTACGGAACTGAAGCTGCGCAGATCCACGTCGAGCTCTAGTCCTTCGGATAAATGGCGGTTTACAGCGAAGACGGTTACTTCATTCAGCTCTTCGTTGTATACACTAATGGCTTCCAAGTAAGGCACATCAGTGAAATCTTTGGAATCGTATTTAGGGCTGGAAATCAGCGGGTGAAGTACGGTTCCACGACCATAAAGGGAAGCATGCAGGTACGGATAATAAGTAGTCTGCAGCCAAAGCGGTCCGCCATTTTCAGTCATAATTGGGGCGATTACATTGATCAGCTGCGCTAAGCAGGCCATTTTCACACGATCAGCATGCTTCAATAATGAAATAAGACAGCAGCCCACAACAAGTGCATCTTCAAGTGTGTACACATCTTCGAATTCTGGCGGTGCGATCTGCCAATGTTGTTCGGCACGGCTGCTGCCTTGTGATTTCCATACATTCCATTCATCGAGCGACAGATTTATTTTCTTTTTGCTCTTTTTCTTCGCTTGAACATAATCACAGGTGGCAGCCACACTGCTGATGAAATGATCCAAATCCATGGAGCGGGCTAGGAAGTTAGGCGTGTCGTCATTGTTGTTATTGTAGTACGTATGCAGTGATAAATAATCCACATTATCATAAGAAAGATCAAGCACGGTAGCTTCCCACTCGGCAAAAGTGTCCATACCGCTGCCGGAGCTGCCACAAGCCACAAGCTCAAGCGTTGGATCGACCCAGCGCATAGCTTTTGCAGTTTCGTTCGCTAACCGGCCATATTCGACCGCGGTTTTAGCTCCAATCTGCCACGGACCATCCATTTCATTTCCGAGACACCAGGTCTTAAAAGCGTGAGGCTCTTTATACCCATGAGAGATCCGCAGGTCACTGTAGTAGGAGCCGGAAGGATGATTGCAGTACTCTACTAGATTTCTAGCTGCATCGATACCGCGTGTTCCAAGGTTAACTGCCATCATGACTTCGCTGCCTACGAGCTTAGCCCAATCTGCAAATTCGTTGGTACCCACTTGATTGGTTTCTGTGGTCCACCAAGCTAATTCAAGAGATTGCTTGCGTTCATGCTTGGGTCCAACCCCATCTTCCCAATTGTAACCGGATACAAAGTTTCCTCCAGGATAACGGATGATAGGAACGTTTAGGGCACGAATAGCTTCGATGGCATCGTTCCGAAAACCATTCTGATCCGCAGTAGGGTGACCCGGGTCATAAATCCCACCGTAAACTGCTCTTCCTAAATGTTCGATAAATGAGCCGTAGATCCGCGGGTCTACTTCAGCTAGTCTGAAATCTTTGTCAATAATCATTGTCGATTTAATCGGCATGAGTGTACAGCTCCCTCTAGTTGAATTAATGATTTCACTAATTAAGTAATTGTTTTATGATTACATGATACTGATTTTAGCTTATAATAAGCAATGAATTAATTTAGGATTCGTTAAAATACTAATTCAATAAGCATAGGAGACGTTGAAATGTACTTAACCACAGATTCTGAATCCTTGCAGGTGTATGAAGCACTGGCAAGTGAAGTTAGGCTGCGAATTATTGAACTTCTGGACCGCAGAGAGATGCACATCAAAGAGCTGGCAGCGGAGCTCTATCTTAGTAGTGCAATTGTTAGTACTCATGTAGCAAAGCTGCAAAAAGCAGGCCTGATCAGTTCTAAAATGAGACGAGTAAATGGAGGGACCTATAAATATTGTTCTTTGTCTGCGAATTACCTGCAGATTAAATTATCGGGCTCCCGTGGAGTTGCCAGAAAGGTGGTTGAGGTGTCTATCCCTGTAGGGCAATATACCGATATTCAGGCTTTACCTACCTGCGGGATTGCTACTACTGAGAAACTGATCGGCTATTATGATGATCCACGTTATTTTCTGGACCCGGAACGGGTGAATGCCGGCATTGTATGGTTTGCGAAAGGTTCTATCGAGTACAAGATTCCAAATTATCTATTTCAAGATCAAGTGGTGCAAGAGATTGAGATTTCACTGGAAATAGGTTCCGAAGCTCCACATGTAAATGAGAAGTGGCCGTCGGATATCGGCTTTATGATGAATGGACAGGATTTAGGAAAATGGACCAGTCCGGGCGACTTTGGCCTCACTAGAGGACGATTAAATCCCATTTGGTGGCGTTCGGATGTTAACCAATATGGTTTGCTGAAGGTTCTGCGGATTAATGCAGGTGGAACCTTTGTGGATGGGCAGCAAATCTCAGATATTACCTTAGAGGATGTACGAGTAGAGCAGGATCAGTGGACCTTTCGTTTAACGGCAGAGAATAGCGGACGGAGAAGAGGTGGACTAACCATATATGGCCGTGGATTTGGGAACTACGAGCAAGACATTATGTTTAGAGTGTATTACGAATGATTTCGAGTTTACAGGTAAAGTGTTTATAAGATTCTGTAGAAAATTTAAGCTTGTGTACCAATTATTACCTCTGATAAAATAAAAATAAAAAATATATTGTAATGAAAACGTTTTTATGTTAATTTAAATCTATAAAAACGTTTTTATTCGTAAAGGAAGATTGAATCATTATGGAAAAGGTAACGATCAAAGATGTTGCCAGAGAGGCTGGAGTCTCCATTTCTACGGTTTCCAACGCGTTAAATGACGTAGATGTATTGAACCCGGAGACGAAATCACATGTTCTTAAGGTTGCGAAGCGATTAAACTATGTTCCTAACCTGAACGGTAAGCTCCTTAGGAACGGGAAAACCAAAATGCTGGGTTTTTTCACAACAAGTGTGTCGGGTCCATACTTCTATAAGCTGGTTGAGTCCATGTCGCGTGAATGTGATCGGCTAGGTTACGGGCTGAATGTATTTGTTACCAAGGATAAACAAGTGATTATGAGCAATATTCTAGGCCGGCGAGTGGATGGTGTCATTATCTACGAGGAGCTGAGAATAGACGAAGAAGAAATTGCTGCAATGGTGAAAGACAAGATCAAGGCTGTATTTTTGGATCGACCGCTTAAGAACGACACGATGGGAAGCGTGATTTTTGATTCCTTTGAAGCGGGGTTTGAAGCGACCAAATATTTAATCAGTCTAGGGCATAAAAAGATTGCTTACATATCTGGTGTGGATGAGATGTACGACAGTGTTCAGCGGAGAGAAGGATACTTAGCTGCTTTGCGTCAGTATCAGCTACCCACGCATGAAGAGTATATTATACAAGGGTATTTTGAGGAAGAAAGCACTTACAACGCTATAAAATCTTTTCTTCATTATAGTCCTGATAAAATACCTGATGCCTTCTTGGCAGGGAACGACTTGAGTGCGATTGGATGTATTCAAGCTTTGAAATCGCATGGATACGAAGTTCCGCTAGATGTTAGCGTTATGGGGTTTGATGATATTGATATTGCGCAGTATTTCTCACCACCTTTAACTACGGTAAGAAATCAAATTGCTAGACAAGGTATTTTGGCTATTAATCACCTAGTTCGCATGATCCAGAAGAAGGAACAGGGCGAGATGATGAAATTGGCGGGTGAATTAGTCGTAAGAGGTTCTAGTCAAGTAAAGATTGGTCGGTAAGAACACATATATGTAATAGGTTCAAGATTTTACCCGATCATTTTTTATAATTTTGTTGTTTTGGGAGGGTTTTTTTTTCAAAAAAATAAAAACGTTTTTATTGTGTGGGGATCATGATTTGGAGGGGAGAAGAAAAAGTGGATAAATTAGCCGTAGTGCCAGCAAACGGAAAGAATCCAATGAGCGGGAAAAAGCCTATGGGGCAGAGGGTCAAAGAATTTGTAATTGATTACAAGAGACAATGGGAAATTCAATCCATGGTCATCCCGGGAATTATTTTTATGATTATCTTTTGTTTTATTCCGATTTACGGATTGACGATTGCTTTTAAAAGCTACACCGTAATTGATACGCTCGATTCTGCACCTTGGGTAGGGCTCGATAATTTCAGAATTATTTTATCTGATAAATATTTTTGGGACGCTGTAGTCAATACATTAGGGATCAGCTTTCTGAAATTAGCCATAGGGTTTGTTATTCCTATTATTTTATCCGTTATGATTTACGAATTAAGTGGCGGACGCTTTAAAAAGATAGTGCAAACCATCTCTTATTTACCACACTTTTTGTCCTGGATCGTTCTCGGCGGGATGCTGATTGCCTGGTTTTCCTCATCGGGTATGTTTAATGAGATTATGCTCAGTTTGGGACTGATTTCGAAACCGGTAAATATTTTGCTTGATGCGAATAAATACTGGTGGATTGCAACGTTATCCGATATTTGGAAAGAGGCTGGTTGGGGAACGATTCTCTACTTAGCCATTATGTCGAAAATAGATCCTACTTATTATGAGGCTGCCAAAATAGATGGCGCAAGTCGTATGAGACAAATTTGGAATATTACGCTTCCTAATATGAAGCCGATTATCAGTTTAAATCTGATTCTCACTGTAAGCGGTTTATTAGGATCAAATCTGGATCAAACCCTGGTATTGATGAATTCTCAGAACCGCGTTAAGGCGGAGGTCATTAATTCTTATGTGTATCGTATGGGTATGACGCAAGGTGACTTCTCTTATGCTACTGCTGTTGGTTTAGGTGTCTCCATCGTTTCAGTCATCCTACTGATTAGCGCTAACAAAGTATCCAGTAAATTAAATGATAATCAATCAGTTCTGTAGAAGGAGGCATTTCTGTGAATCGTACGGTGGCTAAAGAAGATCTCGATAGTCGAATCTTTAATACCTTAAATATTATCCTGCTCTGTATTTGTACAATCATTATTGTCGTTCCTTTATGGAATGTAGTCATATCCTCTTTAAGCTCGGGCAAGGCGCTTGCGGAAGGCGGATTCATATTTTGGTCTCCAGAGTTCTCCTTGGAAAATTATCGTGCTGTATTTCAAGATGAGACCATTGGTTTAGCGTTCGTAGTATCGCTTGCCAAAACATTTATTGGTGTCATTACCCACGTATTCTTTTGTGCCATGATCGGTTATGGCTTGAGTAAGAAATACATACGTGGACGTAAGTTGTATGTTGCCATGGGTGTAATCACCATGTTTTTCTCAGGTGGAATGATCCCTACGTATTTATTGATTAAATCATTAGGCCTCTTAAACAGCTTCTGGGTTTATATTATCCCGGCCTTGTTCAGTTATTATGATGTAGTTATTCTAATGAACTTCTTCAGAAATGTACCGGATTCACTTGAAGAGTCAGCCAAAATTGATGGTGCAGGTGACTGGCGCATTTTCCTAAAAATCTTTATCCCTCTTTCCATGCCGGCTATGGCCACCATTGCGTTATTTAACGGGGTTGGGCAGTGGAACGACTTTATGACCACCAAGTTATATATTACCGATCAATCGCTCTACCCGCTGCAGATGAAGCTCTATGAAATCATTGTTCAGTCGCAAACACAATCCATGCAAAATGTGGGTGGATCTGCGATTATCGAAACTACGACTAAAGGGGTTCAACTAGCAACAATTGTCATTACAACTTTGCCGATTGTTGTGATGTATCCAATATTACAGAGGTACTTTATCTCAGGCATGATGATGGGGGCGGTGAAGGAATAGTAAGTAAATCTCCAAGTAGTGAATGCTTACAAAACTTTTTAGGGGGAAACAAAAGATGAACAAAGCATTTGGGAAAAAAGGACTCAAACTTTGTACGGCACTTATGGCTGTTGTATTAGTATTTACAGGTTGCGGATCGAAAGGTAATTCTGACAGCTCCAGTAAAGAGTTAAGCTCCATTGAAGGCCGTTATACTATAGATCCGGAAACACCGGCATGGAAGCTGGATACAAAAAAAGAGACAACAGATCTGACTTGGTACGTGAATGCAGACTGGTGGAATACTGATTTCGGAAAAGACCTTGTCACTAAGAAAATTAAAGAGGATTTAAACATCAACATTAAATTCATTACAGGCGATGACACTAAGCTAAATACGATTTTTGCCGGCGGTGAAATGCCAGACCTGTTGACTATTTTTGATTCCAACTCTCCAGTCGTACAAAAAGCTGCTACATGGGCATTGCCTTTGAATGATCTGGCAGATAAATATGATCCTTATTTCAATAAAGTTGCAGAAAAAGATACGATGAACTGGTTCCAGTTAGCTGATGGCAAGACCTATGGATACCCTAACTATTCCAATACGCAAAACGATTATGATAGCGGTAACATCCCTGCTAAAACAGCCTTTGTCATCCGCAAGGATGTTTACGAAGCCATTGGAAAACCAAGCTTTGGAACTCCTGAGGAATTCAAGAGCGTTATGCAACAAATCAAAAAACAATTCCCGGACATGATTCCTTTTGGTTTTAACTCCATTGGTTCAGGCACTGGTTCTTTGGGAGATGTATTGGAGGATTTCATCGGAGTGCCGATGGAAACTGAAAATGGCGAGTTCTACAACCGTAACCTAGATGAGGATTACTTGACTTGGTTGAAAACGTTAAATGAAGTCTACAGAAATGGTGACATCAGTGATGACAGCTTTGCTGATGACGGTACTGCCTTTGAAGAAAAAGTGAAATCCGGTAAATATGCAACAATACTTTTGGATGGAACCCCTCAACAAAGTGGTAACCTGCAAATCTTCATGACAGAAAATCCAGGCAAGGAATATATCGCTATTGATGGCCCACAAAGTACTGTTGGACATGAACCAACGTTGAATCAATCCGGAATTACAGGTTGGATGATTAGCTATGTTACTAAAAAGGCTAAGGATCCTGCAAAAGCGATTCAAATTTACACTTATTTGCTCAGCGACGAAGGACAAAAGCTCATGAACTACGGTATTGAAGGAGAAACCTATAAAGTTAACGACAGCGGTAAAATTGAATTCTTGCCTGAAATCAAAGACCTGCAATTAAATAATGCCGATAAATTCAAAAAAGATTACCGGATGGGCGAATTTATGTTCTTTGGACATGACCGTGATAAAGCGCTGAGTAATGACGCATTCGCAGATTCCATTAAACAAATGCAAGAGTGGGGCAAAGGAAAGCTGAAACCACACTTTATTCTTGAAAACATTAACCCGGCTCAAGGAACGCCTGAAGCTCGCAGTCTTACTGCAATTGATACTACTTGGAACACTACGCTTGTAAGTATGATCCGCGCTAAAGACGATGCTACATTCGACAGCACCTTAGCTGCTTACAAAACATTTTTAAATGATAACAACTGGGATAAGATTGTAGAAGTTCGTTCTGAAAAAATGAAAAACAACAAAGAAAAATTAGGCCTTAAATAAGTTAGAAAATAGAATGTGGCCCCTTCACTGGGGCCTCTTCATAGAAAGATGGAGGGAAACAACATGCCAGAGCTTAAAATTTATCAATCCACCGGGGAGAATACATTGTTTGTAGAGCAAAGTCTGCAACAATTAACTCCAATTGCTGACGCAGAGGCGACCACTACTGTAACTATTGACGAGAATCAAACCTTTCAGGAAATGGATGGCTTTGGAGCATCTTTTACGGATTCATCCGCTTATTTGATTAATCAAGTCCTGGACAACGAACAGAAAAAGGAAGTCATGAGCAAGCTTTTTGACGCACAAGATGGAATTGGTTTGTCCGTATTAAGAAATCCAATGGGGGCATCGGATTATGCTAGAGATATTTATAGCTATGATGATAGACCTGCACAGGAAACGGATACGGAATTAACCCACTTCTCTATCGCACATGATGAAGCAGACATTATCCCTTTGTTGCAACAAGCTCTGGAAATTAACCCTGAGATCAAACTGATGGCTTCTCCATGGAGTGCACCAGGTTGGATGAAGACTAGCGGATCGATGATTGCTGGAGAACTTAAACAAGAATATTATCAGGCTTATGCCGATTATTTTGTTCGATATATTCAAGCTTTTGAAGGGCACGGATTGCCAACTTATGCTGTAACACCACAGAACGAGCCTTTATTTGAACCAAAACACTACCCTAGTATGTTAATGTTGCCTGAGGCGCAAAAAGATTTCATTAAAAACTACCTGAAGCCGAGCTTTGTTAAGCATAACATCGCTACAAAAATTCTCTGCTACGACCACAACTGGGATCGTCCAGATTATCCGTTAACCGTGCTCGATTATGCAAAAGATGAAGTGGATGGTGTAGCTTGGCACTGGTATGGTGGCAATGCGTCAGCGCAATCAGAGGTTCTGAAAGCTTTTGCTGATAAAGAAGTGCATTTTACAGAAGGTTCTGGTGGAGAATGGATTCCTCCGTTTGAACAAGCCTTCTCCAATGTAATGAGGACAGGGATTGATATTCTTAGAAATCATAGTAAATCCTTTGTGTTATGGAATATGGCCTTAGATGAAAAGAACGGCCCAACCGTACCGGGTTTTGGCAAAAGTACTTGTCGTGGTGTTGTGACAGTCAACCAAGAGACCAAGGAGCTTACGTATACGCTCGACTATTATGCGCTGGCCCATTTCAGTAAATTTATTCGTCCGAAGGCTGTGCGCATTGACGCCTCCACCAATCAAGAAGTGATTCGTTCCGTAGCTTTTAAGAATACAGATAACTCTATTGCAGTTGTTCTGTTCAACGATAGTGAAAAGGCTGAGAATGTGGCTTTGAACTTGCCGGGAGCGGATGAATTATCTTTCCGTTTGGCTTCAAAAAGTGCATTATCTATTTTGATTAAATAATTGCTGGACGTAGCTCAGAAGCATTCGAATCTTGATTCGGGTGCTTTTTTCATGAAAATAATCGTATAAAAAATCAATGTTCGGTAAGCAAAGTTTTGAATTTACGGATTTTCAATAATAGTAAATAAAAATGGCAGTCCAGAGCTGATGTTCAGCATCTGGACTGCCATTTATTTTTTTGTGTAATTGGATTGCGAGTTCTAACGTTCTAAACGGTAACCACCGTGAAATACAGGACCCACATATTCATTAAACGCAAATCCATTACGAATGGCTGCGGAGACAAAATCTTTAGCTTTTGCAACAGCCTCATGAACCGTTAAGCCATTAGCTAGACCGCCTGTAATTGCTGCGGCAAAAGTACATCCAGCCCCGTGATTGTGAGCGGGTTCGATTTTGGCTGTTTGGAATACAGTGTACTCAGAACCGTCGTAGAAGATATCAATCGCTTGATCGCCGCCGAGTGCTTTGCCGCCTTTAACCACGACATTACGTGCACCGAGCTTATGAATCAGACGGGCAGCTTCTTTCATTTCCTCAAGGGTAGTAAGTTTGCCAAGACCTGAAAGAACACCTGCTTCAAACAAGTTTGGGGTGACCACAGTTGCTAGTGGTAGCAATAAGTCACGAATAGCCTCAGCGCTGTCAGGGTTCAAGACTTCATCTTCACCCTTGCACACCATAACTGGATCAATAACTACATTAGTCTGAAGATTTTCTTTGATCGCTTGCTCAGCAACGCGCACAATTTCAACACTTCCAAGCATACCTGTCTTCATGGCATTAACCGGGCCACCAGCGAAAATAGTTTTTAACTGCTCAGCAACAATGGAGGCATCAATTGGATAAACATTATGGTGCCAGCCGTTGTCCGGGTCCATAGTAACGATAGTGGTCAAGGCACTAAAGCCGTAGGTACCATACTCTTCAAATGTTTTTAGATCCGCTTGGATGCCTGCGCCACCACTGGAGTCGCTGCCTGCAATAGTTAGAGTTTTAATAATTTGAGTCATGGTTACGTCCCCTTTATATATGTCTGAATTCATAAACAACGCATTGCATTGATTATAACAAAAAATAACACCTACGTCTTTCTAAAAGCAAGAGCAAGGTTGAAAATACATTCCTCTAAAAATTCCCACCCTTAGTCCAGCTTCTCTGCGTTTGGGTCAGCAATGAAGAGCGGTCCGTGATTATCTGTAAAGAACTTCATGAGGGTCTCCACTACTTCCTGCTGTGGGGATGTTTGAGCTTGATGTATTCCGATACTGCGGAATAAATAACCCCATTCTCTCTTATCGTAATAGGCAGCACCCTCATTCTGATAGCCATTCGCGTCTGCTTGAAGCGTATATCTGACCGTTCTTGCTTCAGCTCCTGCAGTACCTAAAATATGCTGTTCGCTAAACTTAAGCGGATTATTAATCGTAAATCCCAGCGCGTCAGCCCATTCGGCTTTTTCCGGGAAATAGGCTCCGATTGCAGTGATGGCACAGCCTGTGCAAGTCCAAGCCGTATCTGAATAGTTCATGTTTTGTTCCGGATGGTTCGGATCCTGAAAGGTAACTCCATAAGAACCGTTAGCGCCGACAACCGCCGTAGCCTGCCATCCGGCAGGAGCAAGTAGAAGATAACCTCCACCGATATCAGGGCGGTAGACCAGCGTTGCTTCTACTTGGTTTTTCATGTCTTGAGATAAAGCAAAGGTCATTTCAGGTATGGGGGGGATTTCTGTATTTATATATTCGCTGCCACTATCAATATTTAGCTGCGCGAGCGTGGTATGCAGTGGAATGATGACCTGCCCATTATCGGGATTACTGCTAGGAAATTCGAGCATTTTTTGAGTGGGGCTGGGTTCGTTATCTGCTTCCTTATTAGTTTGTGCGTTGGTGGACGTGGGTGGTGTGGTGGGCGTTCCCCAGTCGAGCCCTTTATATCCAATCAGCAGCACTAGTACAATTACGACGCACAATATTGAAGTTAAGATCCAGCCGTTTCTAACACCTCTTCGTTTGGATTTCATATATTTTGTACCTCCTTTGATCTTACTTATATAGACCTAAGAATGGAGTGGAAAGTTTCTTACATAACCTTTATATTTCTGAAGTTCTTCATGATCGGGCGGGATAGAGAGGGAGTCCGTTTCTTAAACCCTGCATATCAATATAGAAAGAATTTCAAACAAAGCGTGTAGGAGGGCGAGTATGGTTACGATTAGTTTATGTATGATAGTACGAAATGAAGAAAAAAGCTTGCACCGATGTTTATCTACCATTGCAAGTCTCGTAGATGAAATTGTTATCGTGGATACAGGCTCGACGGATAAAACAAAAGAGATTGCGTTGTCCTTCGGAGCTGTAATTTATGATTTTGAATGGATTGATAATTTTAGTGCCGCACGTAATTTTGCCTTTAGCAAAGCTACTCAGGAGTACATTTTGTGGCTTGATGCGGATGATTATATAAAGGAAGAGGATCAGATTCTTTTAAAAAAACTAAAAGAAATCCTGCCGGGACATATTCACAGTGTGAACATGCAATATAATCTGGCTTTTGACGAAGCGGGAAATGTCACAGCTAGTTTACGCCGCAACAGGCTGGTTCGACGCAGCTGCAACTTTCAATGGATTGGGCCTGTTCATGAGTATTTAGAGGTAAGTGGTCCTTCTTTTAGTAGTGATGTCTGCATCACACATGAGAAAGATAAGGAATACACAGATCGTAATTTGCGGATTTATCAAAAACGTGTTGCACAGGGTGAAGTATTTTCGCCGAGAGACCAGTATTATTATGCGAATGAATTAAGGGATCATGCTATAAATGAAGAGGCTTGCAAATACTATGAGATTTTCTTAGCGGGTGGGCAGGGCTGGATTGAAGATAATTTCCAGGCTTGCCTAAAGCTTGCCGAATGCCGGGAACGGTTGGGGGATAAAGACGGTGCATTTGAAGCGTTATGTAAAACCTTGCAGTATGATAAACCACGTTCAGAGTTCTGTTGCCGACTGGGGGCACTTCTGCTGGAAAAAGGCCAGTTGCATCCAGCCGCATACTGGTATGAGCTAGCGATTCAGCTACCGCGGGATAACGATTCGATGGGGATGAAGAATGGAATCTTTTATACCTGGCTGCCGCATCTTCAATTGGCACTTTGTTATGATCGTCTCGGCCAACACGAGAAGGCGAATCATCACAATGAAACGGCGTTGAGTTTTTATCCATCCCATCCTAGTATGTTATACAATCGCACCTATTTCAAAAATCTGCTTGGCGATAAATATGTAGCGCTCCAGGTTTAATTTAGTAAAAGAGATGCCCCAGCCGTTCTGATTATAACTGCTGGGGCATTAATGCGTTTTTTGGAGCTTGCAAGATTACTGGCAGTGGGGAACCTTCCCGTGATCCCCGGCAAGCTTCGCTAATTAGCTCCAGATTTCCGCGTAGGAAGTAGCTATCGGACTCAGTTGACCTTAAACGTTGCTTTATGGCACATTTGGAATTCTAACGGACCGCATAGTCGCTATTGACCTGAAACACACTCGATTTGGAGCAATATCTCAGGAATAGCTGCACTGGAGTCCGAAACTGTGCTCATTAGGCGATAAATGAGTAAATAGCGTCATCTGGGTCCGGAAGCATCAGAGGGGAGAGAGTGAAGCGGATAGTTACTGGCGGAGTTGCGCTGTCCTCTTGATCCCCGGCAATCTTCGCTGATTGGCTCCAGATTTCCGCGTACGAAGTAGCTATCGGACCCAGCTGACCTTAAACGCTGCTATATGGCACATTTGGAATTCTAACGGACTGCATAGTCGCTATTGACCTGAAACACACTCGATTTGGAGCAATATCTCAGGAATAGTTGCACTGGAGTCCGAAACTGTGCTCAAAAGGCGATAAATGAGCAAATAGCGTCATCTGGGTCCGAAAGCACCTGAGGCGAGAGTGGGCCGGGTGGTTACTGGTTGTAAGAGTAAGCTCGGGGAAATGACTCCGGTAGTGTAGGAGAAAAGGCGTGGCGGATGATTACCGGGTGTAAGAGTGAAGCGGATAGTTACTGGCGGAGTTGCGCTGTCCCCTTGATCCCCGTCAAGCTTCGCTGATTGGGTCCAGATTTCCGCGTAGGAAGTAGCTATCGGACCCAGCTGACCTTAAACGCTGCTATATGGCACATCTGGAATTCTAACGGACTGCATAGTCGCTATTGACCTGAAACACACTCGATTTGGAGCAATATCTCAGGAATAGTTGCACTGGAGTCCGAAACTGTGCTCAAAAGGCGATAAATGGGCAAATAGCGTCATCTGAGTCCGGAAGCATCAGAGGGGAGAGGGTGGGTCGGGGGTTACTGGATGTAAGAGTAAGCTCGGCGTAAATGACTCCGGTAGTGTAGGAGAAAAGGCGTGGCGGATGATTACCGGGTGTAAAAGTAAGGTATGAGGTGTAAGATTCCCGGTAGCGTAGGAGTATAGGCGAGGCGGATGATTACTGTGTGTAAGAGTGAGGCGCATAGTTATTGGCGATGTTGAGCTGTTCCCTTGATCCCCCGGCATGTTTCGCTAATTAGCTCCAGATTTCCGCGTACAAAGCAGCTATCGGACCCAGCTGACCTTAAACGCTGCTTTATGCCACATTTGGAATTCTAACGGACCGCATAGTCGCTATTGACCAGAAACACACTCCATTTGGAGCAATATCTCAGGAATAGCTGCACTGGAGTCCGAAACTGTGATCAAAAGGCGATAAATGGGCAAATAGCGTCATCTGGGTCCGGAAGCAGGGGGACATGGTGGATGATTGCTGGGTGTAAGAGTAAAGTCAGGGGTGTAAGATTCCCGGCAGCGTAGGAGTATAGGCGTGGCGTATGATTACTGGGCGCAAGAGTAAGCTCGTAGGTGGATCATTATCAGCAGCGTAGGAGTAAAGGTAGGCAGTAATTAATATGCAGAAGATATCCCAAAGAGGGTAACCCAGCATCCATGAACTAGATGCTGGGTTACCCTCTTTTAGTAAGCTGGATTGTATTGTTGTTCCTTTTTATAATCGTTTGGAGGGAGACCTACCTCTTGTTTGAAAAGCTTGGAGAAATAGGAGTAGTTGCTATAGCCAACTTTGTTCGCGACGGTATATACAGACATATTTGTGGTTTCCAATAAATGTTTCGCAGCCGCGATTCGGACGTGGATGACATAACTGCCTAATGAAACCCCAGTTTCTCGTTTGAATATCCTTGCCAGGTAATCAGGATTGAGATAGACAATTTCAGCCAAATCATTTCGGGTCAGGTCATCGCCGTAATGTGAATGAATGTATTGTTTGATTTCTTCTGCGACGGACTTAGGCTGGGCAGCAAAGTCACGATATTTCATGGCTGTAGTGACAAGGTATTTAAGATATTCTTCCATATCCTCGATTGAATCCAAAGAGTGCATAGATAATTTATCATTAGTTTTGCCAGAGTATAATTTGTGTGATCTTATCCCTTTCAGGTTGAGAAATGAATAGACTAGCTGTACTACATCTAAACGGAACAAGCTAAGGACAGAGGTCTCAAGTGTTCTATTGTTAAGCATGACCTTTAAATATTGTGTAACTTCTTCAAGAAAAGCAGTGAATTTATTCTGATTCAGCAGTTCTTCCAAATAGGCAAGATCCGGTGGTGTATAGCCCGGTTTATTTTGATGCAGATAAGCCTCCACCAAAAAGGTCTGATTTCTGCATCTCGTAATTTCTTCATCCATAGTCAGGGATTGTTTTAGAACATTCCCCACATTACTCAGTTTATCGTTTAAACCAATATTGCAGCAGACATCACATTTTAAATAAGGATTCGCCTTTTGAATAAAAGAAGCACATAATGCTTCAAGCAGTTGCGTATCTGGAGCCTGGTTCCATTTTAATATGGCGATCCAGTTATAATCTTTGTATTCCAGAATGCTTTCGATGGTAAAACTAGGGTGCTGAAACAATTCGTACAATACATTTAGCAGGGCAAAATCAAACAGATCCTTTTCTTCTTTTCCCATACTGCCATTGTAAGGGAATAAGTTAAATATCAAAGGCTGTAGGGTATCACTCATTTGATAGGAGAGGTTTTGTTCTTCAATGGCATGTGTGATGTCTGACAATTTAATGGGAAATGATGTACTGCCACTAACTAGCTTCCGCCAAAAATGCTCAAGAATCTTCGCCTGATTTTTTTGCCAAAAGTAACCGCCCTGAATGGCTTTTTCGTTTTTTTGCTGCTCTTTTGCTTGGGTAACCGCCTTATGGATGATCAACATCAGCTTGTCAAATTCAATGGGCTTAAGGAAATATTCAAAGCTCTGCAATTCGATTGCTTTCTGCGCATAGTTAAAATCTGCATAATTGGTAAGAAGAATAGCCTGAATACTATAATTTCCCTCGCGAATCCATGCTAGTAATTCCAGTCCGCTGCCCTGTGGCATTTCAATATCTGAAATCAGAATTTGAACAGAATGCTTTTCTATTATTTCACGTGCTTGAGCGACATTATTAGCCGTATAAACAGTATCAATGTGTAGTGATTCCCAATCAATTTTCTTTTGCAATGCGGCAATAACATAAAAGTCATCATCAACAAGCAGTACATTCATAGTTTGCTCTCCATTCATTTAGATTTATTAGGAAGCTTCGGAAGATATAAGATTACACTAGCGCCGCCGCCCTCCAAATTGGAGAAGGTAACGGTTGCTCTTTTTAAATATAGGTACTCTAGTCTTTTAAGCGTATTCATAATGCCGATTTGTGTACCTTTACTTTGATCCAAAGGCTCTCCAAGATTAAGTTTCTCTAACACCTGAGATGGAAAACCGGGACCGGTGTCGGTGAGCTGGATAACGAGCATTTCTTCTTCCTGATCCATCTGTAATCGTTGTACTGTAAGCCTGATCTCGGCTTCATGTTCGCGTGAAATCGCATATTTAATTGAATTTTCGATAAAGGTTTGCAGCACTAACGGTGGAATTTCCACACTGCCTGCCTGATCCTCTTGTTCGATGTAATAAATAAATGCGTCCTGATAACGTTGCTTTTGAATCTCCAAGTAGGTTCGGACATGCTCGATTTCATCCTCCAACCGGACAAAATTCTCGCCATTCTGAAAAATGTAACGGAAATACTTAGAGGTAGACAACGTCATATTTTCAATTTCTTTATACATATGAATTTGCGCCATGCTATAGATGCTAGTCAGACAGTTTAAGAAAAAGTGTGGTTTAATCTGTAGCTTCATATAGTCCAGCTGTATTCTTTGTTTCTCCAGTTCCTGCTCGTACATAGCGATTTTAAAGGTTTTGATTTGTTCAACCAAGCCTTTAAACTGAGTGTTTGCCTGTTCCAGCTCTATAATCTCACTGCTTCTGAAATCTGCGGGTTGCCCAGACTCATTAATGAAAGCAAGGTTATCGGAGAAGCTTTGAATCGGACCTAACACTCTTTTTTTGAAAAAGAGCAGAACAATGCATAACGTGGAGGTCACAATGAAGAACAATAACATAATAAGCAGCTGGGCAATCATGATTTTTTCGAATATGCCATATTTAATGACCATTTTGGTGCTGAAGGTGGTGTCTGAGAATGCACTGTTGATTGTTGTACGCGATTGCAAAAGATTAGAGAATCCCCCATTTTCCGTTATTAGCTTTCCGCTATTGGAGATCGGACTAGTTAAAGGCTGTTCATTCTCATCTACTAGAGAAACATAACCATTGGCGCCAAGATTAATTTGGCGTAGCGGCCGGATCAGATTATCTGCGGAGATCAGTCCAATTAAATAGCGATTGTAATAGGGCACGATATTAATCACATAATAATGGTTGTTTACTAGAATAGGCGTCCATTTGGAATAAAACTTCTCGTACATCTCCTTATCATCAATATAAGAAATAATCTTTTTTTTCAGCTCCCTGTAATCCGTATAGGTTACGCTGATCGGTGCGCAATTCAAAAAATAGGTCTCATTTTTCAAATAGTAGAAGAAGTTATACTCATGCCCGTAGTTTTTTTGCAGCTCGGTAAAGCGTTTGAACAGATTATCATTTGCCTTTAAGAACTCGATACTGTTGACCCCGTAAGTATTCATCGTTAGTAAGCTCTCATCGTTCCCAAGCGTCCAGCCCATATAGTGATTAATGTAGGCAAAATCATGATTAATACGATTGATGTAAAGCGCCGCAGTATCCTGCAAATTTCGAGTGGACTGCTGCTTAACGATGGAAATGGAAGCGATGCTGATTCCTAAATCCAGAATAAGGACTGTGAATGAAACCAACATCATGACTTTTATATAATGGCGAATGGGGTAGGTTTTGTGGTTCGCTGTTTTTTTGATCATAAAGTCATTATAAAACCTCTGCGTGAAAAAAACATAAGAACTCGCTAGCGATTTCCCTCAAAGTCCGGATAGCACATACAGAAGTCGGGATACTGTTATTAAATCTCCCCAAGTAGAGCATTTAGCTTTTGCATTTTTTGTAAGCGAATTCAAAGGTCTGGATAACCGTCTTAATGTGTCCGGAATACGAAAAAATAAGAAGTTATTATAAAGCTATTCAGATGCATTTTGATAAATTGAAATGGGGGATTAAGAGATGAGTCAACACAGTAAGAAAAAAACTGCAAAGAAATGGACTGTGGGTCTGCTGGCGGCTGCGATGGTATTTGGAATTGCTGGCTGCGGCGGTAACAACGGGAATAATGCAGCGACAAATGAAACGAGCAGCTATAACAAAGAAGGTCTGCCGATTGTGAATGAGCCTGTGACACTTAAAGTGCTGACTGTCCGTTGGGGGAGTATGGGGGACACCTTTACGCAAAACCAATGGCTGAAGGATCTGGAGAAAAATACGAATGTCAAAATCGATTGGCAAGTAATGTCCTCCAATGACTGGGGTGAGCAGAAGTCGATTATGCTGGCAAGTGGCACGCTTCCGGATATCGTTTTGGGAGATCAAACCTTTGGGGATGCCGATATCGTAAATAATCTGAGCTTTTTCCGGCCGCTTGATGATTATATCGAGCAAAATATGCCTAATCTCAAAGCAGCTATGGAAGAAACCCCAGAAATGAAAAAAATCAGCACATTTCCTGACGGGAAAATCTACTCCCTGCCAACAAGACTTCCTGCACGTCCAAAAAGCTCACGTCAGCCTGTGATTAACAAGACCTGGCTGGACAAATTGGGCTTGAAGGTGCCTGAAACGCTTGATGAGCTTTATAACGTGCTCAAAGCTTTTAAAGAACAAGATCCGAATGGGAATGGAAAACCAGATGAGATTCCTTTTATTGAAATTGGTAATGACTTGATCAGTCCTTTCGGAATTGCCGATTTGAATAACAATAATATGATCATCAAGGACGGAAAAGCGATATATTTCCCTGTTTCAGAGGAGTTCAAAGAAGGTCTCAAATGGGAAAATAAATTGTATGCGGAAGGCTTGCTAGATAAAGAGGTATTCACTCAGGACGATACGATGAGATCGGCTAAGTTCCAGAATCCGGATGCTCCAATTGTAGGCTTTACGTACCAGTGGACTCCAGACGCCGTGTTTGGAAAATGGAGCGATCAATATGTGACGATTCCACCGATTGCCGGACCAGATGGTAAACGTTATACGATCGGGAATCCGATTGGGATGAATCTTAACCGTAATGAGCTGCTGATCACCACATCCTGCAAATATCCTGAGGTTGCTGCACGTTGGGCAGATCAGTTCTACACTGACGAAGCGAGCATTCAGAATTTCTGGGGTGCGATTGGAACGGTTATTAAGAAAAACGATGATAGCACTTATACATTGATGGATCCACCAGCTGGAACCAGCGCAGATGCTTGGTATTGGGATCAATCTCTACGTGATTTTGGACCGAAATATGTGAGCCCATCCTTTGAATCGAAAATCGTCCTGAACCCTGAAAGTGGAGATGGACTGAAGCTGCAACTGGATAAGCTGGGCAGTGAATATGTAACAACACCTTTCCCTAACGTAATGTACACTTCTGAGGAGTTCGAGGAGCTGCCAACCTTGACTACGGATATCGACAGCTATGTGAATACTATGCGGGCGCAATTTATTAGCAAAGGCGGAATTGACGAGGGCTGGGATGCTTATGTGAGCAAGCTTAATAAAATGGGACTTGAAAAGTTAGTTAAGATTCGCACGGATGCTTACACCCGTTATATGAACGTGAAATAACCTATTCGTCTTTCGAAAAAGGTGCTGCCCTACAGGATAGCTGTGGGGTAGCATTCTCTATTTTAAATAAGGAGGGGATGTCATGAAATCTGGTCCACTTCATTTCGGGCGGAAATTCGGACAAATCAAACAAAATTGGGGTCTCTATCTATTGCTTTTTCCTGCTGTAGTTCTGACGTTATTATTCGCGTACAAGCCAATGTACGGGGTGCTGATTGCCTTCAAGGATTATAGCCCGGCGTTGGGAATTGGGGGCAGCCCATGGGCTGGATTCAAATACTTCGAGAAATTCTTTCATTCCTATCAATTTTCATCAACGATTAAAAACACATTGATCATCAGTGTGTACAGTCTGATTACCTTTCCGATTCCAATTATACTGGCGTTGATGGTTAACCAGATGAGACCTAACCGGTTTAGACGTTTTTTCCAGACGGTGTCCTATATGCCGCACTTTATCTCCACGGTAGTAATGGTGGGTTTAATGATGATTTTGTTCTCACCTAGCACCGGACTGCTGGGCAATATATATAGTCTTTTTGGTAAAGAGGCTCCTGATCTGATTGGCTCCGCTGGATTATTCAGCAGTGTATATGTTTGGTCGGATGTGTGGCAGCATGTCGGCTGGGACAGCATTATCTTTATCGCTGCGCTCTCCGCAGTTGATCCTAGCTTGTACGAGGCGGCAACCGTAGACGGAGCAAGCCGGATGCATAAAATTCGTTATATCGATATTCCGATGCTGATGCCAACAGCGATAACCCTGCTTATTTTGCGGGTCGGAGGACTGCTTGGGGTTGGCTTTGAAAAAGTGTACCTAATGCAAAATGACTTGAACATCACTTCAAGTGAAATTCTTTCTACTTATGTCTACAAAATTGGCTTGCTCAGCAGTCAATACAGCTTTTCCTCGGCGATCAACCTATTCAACACCGTTATTAATTTTATTTTATTGATCATGGTCAATCAGATATCTAAAAAACTAAGCGAAAATAGCTTGTGGTAGAAGGGAGGAGAATTGAAATGGGAGGTTTAGAGACAGTTACTAAAGGGAATGTGGGGAAAATAAAGAAGAATCGTTCTTCGGATACTATAATGGAAATAGTGATGTATGTTATATCAGCAATTTTTCTAGTTATCTTAATCTATCCGCTGTATTTTATCGTCATTGCTTCGTTCAGTGATCCTTCCGCGGTGGCGGGGGGGCAGGTTTGGTTATTTCCTAAAGGGTTCACCTTCGATGGTTACAAAGAGCTGCTGCGTCATGAAAATATTTGGATCGGTTACTGGAATACCGTCATGTATACGGTGGTAGGGACGGCAATCGGTTTAATTGTAAATATTTCTGCGGCCTATGCGTTGTCCAGAAAGGATCTTGTGGGACGAAAATATCTTTCCCTGTTTTTCATCTTTACGATGTTTTTTAATGGGGGGTTAATTCCGACTTTTCTAACGATCCGTGATTTCCATCTGTACGATACATTTCTGGTGATGGTACTGCCTTTCTCCGTTGGGGTGTTTAACATAATCGTTGCCCGCACCTTTTTTCAGTCGAGTATTCCGGGAGATTTATGGGAAGCTGCACAGATCGATGGTTGTGGAAATCTTCGTTATTTTCTACAGATCGTTTTACCACTGTCGAAGGCGATTATTGCCGTGCTGGGTCTATGGATCGCCGTTGGTTACTGGAATTCATATTTTAATGCTTTGATCTATCTGAAAAATCCTAATATGTATCCTTTGCAGCTGATCCTGCGAAATATTTTGATCACCAATCAGATGCAGTCGGGGATGGGAACCGGGGAAGCTGCGCAAATCGCACTACGACTCGCCAATATGATGCGGTATTCTGTTATTATCGTGGCAACGGTTCCGATCATGTGCGTGTACCCTTTTGTACAAAAATACTTTAACCAAGGGGTAATGATCGGCGCAGTGAAGGAATAGTACATTCAGCTATTCTACTAACATTCGTAAGGGAGCAAGAACGTTATGAAAAAGCAACAAAAAAACAGGATATATAGAACAATCACCGTCATTCTTTTAGTGACAACGTTGCTTGCTAGCCTTACAGCTTGTAAAGGGAACAGTGGGATTAATTCTGTTGAAACTGAACCGGGTGAATTTAACAAAGAAGGATTGCCGATAGTGGATAAGCCTGTGACGCTGAAAGTACTCACTGTCCGGTGGGTCAGCATGGGAGATTCTTTTACCGAGAATCAATGGCTCAAGGATTTGGAGAAGAACACGAATGTCAAAATCGAGTGGCAGGTGATGTCCTCCAATGATTGGAGTGAACGGAAGTCTATTATGCTGGCCAGCGGCACACTTCCAGATATCATTTTAGGGAGTCAGACCTTCGGAGATGCGGATATCGTCAATAATTTAAGCTTATTTCGGCCGTTAGATGACTATATTGAGCACAACATGCCTAATCTCAAAGCAGCTATGGAAGAAACACCGGAAATGAAAAAAATCAGCACCTTTCCTGACGGGAAAATCTACTCGCTGCCTGCAAGATTACCCTCACGTCCTAAAAGCTCACGTCAGCCTGTGATTAACAAAACCTGGCTGAACAAATTGGGTTTGAAGGTACCGGATACGATAGACGATCTTTATAACGTGCTAAAAGCATTCAAAGAACAAGATCCGAATGGAAACGGAAAACAGGATGAGATTCCTTTTATCGAATTAAGTAATGATCTAATCAGTCCCTTCGGAATCGCAGATTTGAATAATAACTTCATGGTGGTCAAGGACGGAAATGCGGTTTATTACCCGATTTCAGAGGAGTACAAAGAAGGGCTCAAATGGGAGAGCAAATTGTTTAAAGACGGATTACTTGATAAAGAGGTATTCACTCAAGACGAAACGATGAGATCGGCAAAGTTTCTAAATCCGGATGCCCCAATCGTAGGCTTCTCTTATCAGTGGACGCCAGACGCTATGTTTGGCAAATGGAGTGATCAATATGTGACCATTCCGCCAATTGCTGGACCAGACGGGAAGCGCTACACCGTTGGGAACCCGTATGGGATGAATCTGGAACGCAACGAGCTGTTGATCACCACATCCTGCAAGTATCCAGAAATTGCTGCACGCTGGGCGGATCAGTTCTATACCAATGAAGCCAGCATTCAGAATTTCTGGGGTGCCATTGGAACGGTGATTAAGAAAAATGACAACGGTACGTATACATTGATGGACCCTCCAACCGGCACCAGTGCGGATGCTTGGTATTGGGAACAGTCACTCCGGGATTTCGGGCCGAAATATGTGAGCCCAGCTTTTGAAAAGACCATCTTTCTAAATCCTAAAACCGGAGATGGACTGAAGCTACAACTCGATAAGCTGGGAAGTGACTACACAACACCACCTTTCCCTAACGTAATGTACACTGCAGAAGAGTTTCAGGAGCTGCCGACCTTGACCACCGATATTGACAGTTACGTCAATACAATGCGTGCTCAATTTATAATCTCAGGTGATATTGACGAGCAGTGGGATGATTATGTGAAGCAGCTGCGGGGGATGGGCCTCGAAAAGATGGTGAAAATTCGGACAGATGCTTTCAGCCGTTATATGGGTGTTGAATAAAAAGAAATGAGGTTTTTACTTGATGGGAAATACGATGAAAGAGCCACCCCCTTTGGCGACCCAATTAAAGCTGCGTTCTGAACCAGGCAGTAATGCTGATGCGATTATTCAGGGGGAGTGCTATCGGTTCACTGTCTTAACTCCGGAGCTTATCCGGATGGAATATAGTGAGGAAGGTTATTTCGAAGATCGGGCGTCACAGACCGTTGTGAATCGCAATTTTCCGGTTCCAGAGTTCCGCGTAATTGATCTGGGGAATAAACTTGAGTTGATTACGAAGCGCCTGCATTTAACTTATGACAAACAGCCTTTCTCCCGGCATGGTCTCAGTATTCGGGTGAGAAACGAAGCGGGTCATTTAATGAGTGTCTGGAATTATGGAGATACAGTCCAAGATTTGGGAGGGACAGCACGTACACTGGATAATGCAGATGGTGCCATTCCGCTGGAGCACGGACTACTCTCACGTGCCGGGTATACGTTAGTTGATGATAGCACCTCCCTAGTACTGGAAGAGGATGGACGGGTAGAGCTACGGGCGTTGGCTGGCCTCGATGTTTATTTTTTTGGATACGGTCATGATTATTTGCACTGCTTGAAGGATTTCTATCACCTTTGCGGTCGTACGCCCCTATTGCCACGTTATGCACTTGGCAACTGGTGGAGCCGTTATTACCGATATTCAGAAGAAGAATACAAAGCGTTAATGGAGCGGTTTGAGCTCGAGCGAATTCCGTTTTCCGTCGCTGTTATAGATATGGATTGGCATCTCGTCGATATTGATCCGCAGTACGGCAGTGGTTGGACGGGTTATACCTGGAACCGGGAATTGTTCCCGGAGCCTCAAAGATTTTTGGCATGGCTGCATGAAAAAGGACTTCGAGTAACGCTCAACGTACATCCAGCAGACGGTGTACGGGCGTTTGAAGATCCTTATCTTGCCATTGCTGCGGAGATGGGTATGGACCCGGAAAAAGGGGATGCTGTGGAATTTGATATCACGGATCCGAATTTTTTGCGAGCATACTTTAAGTTTCTGCATCATCCGCTAGAAAATGAAGGTGTGGACTTCTGGTGGATTGATTGGCAGCAGGGTGGAGTGACTAAAGTACCGGGACTAGATCCGCTTTGGATGCTGAACCATTATCACTATCTGGATAGCGGCCGGCGAGGCAACCGGCAGATTACTTTTTCCCGTTATGCAGGTCTTGGCAGCCATCGTTATCCTGTGGGCTTCTCTGGAGATACCATTGTCACTTGGGAGTCGCTGGATTTCCAGCCATACTTCACAGCCAACGCCGCTAACGTGGGATATGGTTGGTGGAGCCATGATATCGGGGGCCATATGAATGGTTATTTAGACGATGAGTTGGCAATGCGCTGGGTGCAATTCGGTGTGTTTTCGCCTATTCTGCGGTTACATAGTTCTGCTAGTGCCTTTAACAGCAAGGAGCCATGGCGATTCAATAAGATTGCGGAAGATGTGATGAAAGATTGCCTGCGCTTGCGGCATAGTTTACTTCCCTATCTGTACACCATGAATCGCTACGCCAGCCGCGATAGTCTTCCGCTAATCCGACCGATGTATTATCATCATGCGTTGTCGAATGAAGCCTATGAAGTGCCCAATGAATATTATTTCGGAACGGAACTTATTGCCTGTCCGATTACACAGCCGGTCAACCCAAAGGTAGGCGTTGCCGAATTTAAGGCTTGGTTACCAGAAGGGGTTTGGATAGATTTTTTTAACGGAAGAGTGTACGACGGTGGCAGAAAGCTTTCTCTCTATCGCAATCTAGAAAATATCCCTGTATTAGCTAAAGCAGGTGCTATTGTTCCCATGGCAGATCTGACGCAATATACGTCTTCAGTGGATAATCCGAGGCATATGGAGGTCCGTGTGTTTGCGGGAGGAAGGGGTCATTTTCATCTCTGGGAGGATGAGGGGGATACTGCGGAGGATCAGGATGATCAATGGTGCGATACAGAAATGATCCTGGAAATGGGGGATAAAGCCAGCTTCAAGATTCTCTCTGCTCAGGGAAATACAAAGGTTGTGCCTGAGCGGCGATCATGGAAGTTGTCCTTTGTCGGTTTTGCTGATACGAAGGTACAGGTATTCGCTGGCGGCACAGAAATCGAAGCAAACATAGACTATGATGAGGCAACACATACGCTTACGATCATGATCTCGGATCAAGCGGTAGAGCATTCCTTGGAGGTAACGTTCACAGATGCCCGGATTGCGGTGAATTCTGTAGATGATGAGGTGTTCAGCCTTCTGAACCGTGCGCAAATTCTTTTCCAATTGAAAGAACAAATTTACCATGTAGTCAAAGCAGCAGTAACGCCGATGGCGGCCCTGGCTTCTCTTGCCTCGTTGGATCTTGAACATACACTGTATGGAGCGTTATGCGAAATACTATCAGCAAGGCTTTAAGCACTATTTCTTTTAATTTAATAAAAAAGGAGGTTCTCTCTGTGCGCTGGCATAAAGAGAACCTCTTTTTATTAGAAATGAACAGCTGCTACTTAATTAGCAGGGTTTGAATGGCATGAGCCGGAATCATGTTCTCAGCCAGTTCGTCATGGAAGCGCAAGGTGAATGGAAGCTCTTGCTCTGTGCGGTTCATAACGATAACAGCAATAGTGCCATCAGGGTTGCGGAAAGCTGTTGTTTCAAGCTTATCTGTATATTTAGAGAAACCAATACGTTTAGCACCCGGACGAATATATTTACTGAAGTGCCCGATGTAATAGAAAGAGCTCTCAAAAGTAATTTCATCGTTTTTGGTATCTCCGATAATTGGAGCGTCGCAGTAATTTCCTACATGGTTAGGTCCACCTTGCTCATCCAAGACAATGTTCCAGTCTGTCCAGCTCGACATCCAGTTGTTCAGATTGCCGATGATATCATGTCCGTAACGTTCACCGGTGTTCCATGAGCCGAGATGAACGCCACCTTCTTGGCAGCCTTCGCTGAAGAACAGCTTTTTATCTGGGAAACGATCATGAACGGCAGAGAGGGCTTCGAAGTGATCACCGGAATACCAGTGGAAGCAGATTCCCCATATGTATTTGGATGCAACTTGATCTTCAAAAGCAACCTTAGCACGGTCATACACCCGTTCTTTATTATGATCCCAGATCATAACCTTTACATGGCCCAAGCCCGCTTGTTCCAGAGCAGGTCCCAAGTAGTCACGCACAAAATCCTTTTCTTCTTCGGCGGTATACAGGCAGGAATCCCATCTTTGTACAGCTTTGGCTTCATTCTGAACACTGACAGCCCAGATATCAATCCCTTCTGCAGCGTACGCCTCAATATATTTAACGAACATGTTAGCCCAAGCCTCACGATATTCAGGCTTAAGAGCTCCGCCTCCGTTCATTTGCCCGTTAGTCTTCATGAACGCTGGAGGACTCCATGGGGAAGAGAACAGACGGAAATCTTCACCTACTGCTGCGGCAGCATTTTTTATGAGGGGGATAACCGACTCGTGATCTCTGGAAATATCGAACGAACGTAGCTCCGCATCGCCTTCCTCTACATAAGCATAGTTGCCCAGTGAGAAGTCGCAGCTTTGGATATGTGAGCGGCAAAGGGTATATCCAATGCCGTGCTCAGGATGAAAATAAGCGTCGATGATTTCTTTTTGTTTAGCTGCACTAAGTTTAGAGATAGTAACGGCAGAGGACTCCGTAAGAGCTCCACCAAAGCCTTCAATTTCTTGATACTCCAGATCATCATAGATATTGATTAGCTCTGATTCGACTCCTGACGTATCGGGAAGGAAAATCAGAGGGTCCTTTTCTGTTAAACGATCCGTGGTTTCTTTAGCGGTTTGAATGACGCGAATAGTTTTACTCATAATGGTTGATAACCTCCTACATATGAATTCTGTCTTTATTATAGAAGGAGATTCACTGCACTTTGAAGAAACTATATGGCTAAGAACCTCAACAATCTGGTCATCGACTACTATAGAATGAGGAGCATATGCGATGGAAACAAACAGCGTTCAAATTAGTCTGTGTGGATTTATCCGCCATACTCAGCCTTTTCGGCAACTATATCGCAGTGGGTTGGATACCTATATCATCAGGCTGCAAGCAGAAGGGGAATGTGAAGTCCTTATCGATGGAGAAATGACTGCCGTAGTGCCGGGGGATCTATTGTTATTTAAGCCCTACGATATATATGATCTGAGAATCGGTGAAAAGAAAAGTCCTTTGGGACATAGTGTGGACTATTTTGTAATGTGTACAGGGGAATGGGTGGACCACTGGTGGAACCTGCGTGAGCGACCCAAAAAGGGTAGAATTGCGGATGATGGTAAGCTGCAAAGTATATGGCAACAGCTTGATCTGGAGAATAGAAGACTAGACGGGGGTAGCCCTGAAATACTTGAAGCACTATTTAAAGCTTTATGTTTGTTGTTAGATCGGGCTATGGAAGAGGCACCTGCATCATCTTCGGCTTCGCTTCTACACGGACTTAAAATGAAGAGTTATGTGGAGGAGCATGCTACTTCAGAGATCAGACTAAAGGACGTAGCTGCTCATGCTGGAATTAGTGTGACAAGGGCCGTACATTTATTCAAGATCCAATTCGGTTATTCTATTATGCAATATGCGGGGCAAATCCGGCTTGCGATGGCACTGAGATTAATGGACAATACCAATTACACCTTAGAGCGTATAGCAGAGGAGACGGGGTTTGGAAGTTACACCTATTTTCACAGGGTGTTTCGGGAGCGTTATGGTGTCTCGCCAGGTATCTATCGAAAGAGAGAGTAGAAGGTTTATCAGTAAAAAGAAGCTGCCCCATAAATCACAGAGTAGGACTTCGGGGCAACTCTCGATTAGACGTTAATTATAGTAAGGCCAGCCAGCAGAATCCCATTCGAGATCACTGATTAACAATTTGGGTGCGCCATTCTCAGCGACACTGTAAGCATGGCGGACGATAACGTTGGTTCCGTATATATCCTGTCCACCAGGACCCGCCCAAAAACTGTTGCCGCTATCGATGACCGTAGCCCCGCCATTTTTCATATCGGTACCGTCCTTCGCATAGAAAGGCCCCAGTACGCTGGTTGAGCGTCCCACTGCAATTTTATAGGTGCTGTTTACGCCTGAGCAGCATTGGCCAATGGATACGAATAGATAATAATATCCGGTGTTTGGATTGTAAACCATGCTGGAGCCTTCGATCCCCCCGGATTTAGTCGCAATGCGATACGAGTTGCCCGTTGGCTTCATGGTTGTTTTGTTGATGGAGGTAATGTAAATCCCGTTGCTCCAGGAACCGAAGGTCATCCATAGGTTTCCGTTAGCATCTGCCGTAATGTTAGGATCAATGGCGTTATAATTGGAGGCGTCATTAGACGAGATAACGACACCTTGGTCCGTCCATTTTCCCCCGGAGATCGATTTAGTAGTTACTAAACCAATAGCAGACACTCTTGAGCCGAATGTGGAGATAGAATAATAGAGGTAATAGGTACCGTTATAGTAGAAAATTTCTGGGGCCCATACATCTAGCCCTTCTTGATTGGGAACGTAAGAGCTCCACCAGGAGGGTTTCGAGGTATAAATCGGGAGGGAGCGAATATAGTTAGTTCCATCGTTTGAGAACATCACTTGGAGACCTGATCCCGTGCTGAATACCCAATGTGTGTTCCCCTCTTTGATATATGAAGGGTCGTGTACGTTGGTATCTCCAGTCAGATTCCAGGTTGCTGCATAAGCTTGCGATCCTCCTGAGAAAACAGTTGTAAAAAGCATTAAAAAAGACAACAATAACAACCGATAACCTTGCCTACCTTTTTTCGCCATATTCCTTCTCCTTTTAGTTTAGATTTCCCTAAAGTGTTTCATTATTTTGCAATTGATAACGCTTACATAATATCTTGTATTATTTCTCTAGTCAATGATTCTTTTGGATCAATAAAAAAGCAAATCTCAGCCATTGGAGACTTGCTTTTTTATATTTTTATAATAAATCTGTGATCGCTTGTTCAAATAATCTGACACTATTTTCCCAAGTCCATTTGCGCGAATATCTTTCCCCCTGCTCCGCTAATTTAGTTCTTAAGTTGGGATCACGTATTAAGCGGATGACATCTTCACCGAGCCGGTTCTCATATCGATAAGAGAGCAAACAGTTTTTCTTGTGATGGGCGTATTCCATATTCCCACCCGAATATACACAGACTAACGCTGCTCCACAACGCATGGCCTCAAGTCCCGGTAAAGAACCTGTATCAAAAATACTTGAGCTAACAAAAATATCCGCACCGTTATAGTGATAGCAGAGCTCCTCATCATTTGCTGGCGTAAAGAACCGATATTTGCCAGTAGCTTTCATTCTTTGGAGAATTTCTGAGGTGTTGAACTCGTCAGGCGGACTGATGAAGTTAATATTTACATCGGGATATTGGCTTTTTACGTAATCCAGCTGTTCTATAAGGTAATCTTGCTCGCGGTGCCAGGAGAAACCGCGTTCTGTTTTTCTTAATATAGCTGTTATGTTTAAAGGCTCTTGAAGACTGTGACGGATATTCATATTTTTAAAAGAGGAGCTAATGCCAATGGGCACGATACTGCCGGTGATGCCATGATTTAAAAAGATCAGCTCCTGCTGCCAACGTGATAAAACGATTAGATGCTCAGTGATGTGATAGGAGGGGAAGGAGCGTCCGTTATCCGGTAAAAAAGGAGGCTCATAACATAAAGATAAACGTACATGAACCCCTTTTCCTTGTTTGCTTGCTGCTTGGGCGATGGGGACAGTTGTATAATAATTAGAAACTATGACGTCTCCGGGAGGAAAGTCATGCTCGTGAATATTCATATGTGAGGAGCGGATTACGTTTGCGCGCACATCATAAGAAATAGCGCCATCCACAGGCAAGAGGAGGTTGACCTGATGGCCCAAATCTGTCAGCCCATTGGTGAGCTCTACCAGCATACGTTGTGCTCCGCCATGAGATAAGGTCAGAATAGGGAATGTGAATCTCATTGATAATCCCGTCCCTTCCAAGTTAGAGCTGTAATAGTGAAACAATATGATTCAATCGTTATGTTTCTTATTTTATTCAGCTCCTATAGAAAAGTACCATTTAACAAGTTTACAAACAAAAGCAGAAGGAAGAGGGATTAGTATGAGTGAAATCATTATCGAATGTATGAGAAGGCTCGATCAATCCTTGGGGTATGTGGAGCAAATTTTTGACCAGAGGCGGTTATTCATCACAGGAATTATTGCAGTATATGCTGAAGGTCAGGGAAGAAAGCCGTGCGGTGGTGGGCAATTTGACGAAGGCTGATCTAGAACGGGAGGTCACCATTAGTTTCCCTGAGGGGGCTGGAATGGAGAATTATACTTGGAGTATTCAAAAGATTATGATCGGAGCGGTAGAACATTATTCCTATCATACAGGTCAAATCGTATATGCCTCCAAATTGCTGCAGGCAGAGGATGATCATCTGCTCAATAACTGGAAACACTATTTTTGAGCATAGATAAAGCTGGGATAGATGCGCAGCTGCTGCTAACACCTATCCTCAGAAGTGGGTTTTTATTGTGTTATAGGAGCAAGCTTCTTCAGTAAAGCAACGGTATCATTAACCTCCAGATCCTTGATATCTTCTAATGACACATCGATCATTGGCTTATATTCTTGGAGTTTGCGCAGGAAAGCTTCGGTATGGAATAATCCGCTGCCTGCTTTTCCGTGGTATGCTTTTTCACCATCTTGATAGATATCTTTTAAATGCGCCAGAATGATACGGTCGCCGAATAATCTGAAGGAATCATCGACAATTTGATCCTGCAAATGCGCAGCCGTGCCAATAAAATTACAAGGGTCCAATACAACACCTATACAGCTTGATGGGACTTCATCTAAGATGCGGCGCATCTTGTCTGGTGTAGAAAGTGTATGTGTGCAGACCCCCTCTAGTCCTAGAAAAACGCCCCATTTTTCAGCTTCCTCTGCAAGTTCTTCTATAGTTGCCCTTAACGTATCCCAGCCGATAGCTTCGTAATGGACCGGATCTTGTGCTTGAAAAGTAGTCAGCGCACCGGTCTCTGTTGCCACCATAGGTGCGCCGAATTGGCGGGCATAACGAAGATGCTCTTTAAAACGATTGATCTCAGCTCTCCGGATGACAGGATCCGGATGAACAGGGTTGATGTAACAGCCCAAAACACCGATACGTATTCCTGCTTTATCAAATTGTTCGCCAATATAGCTGGCAAGACCTGGACTTAGTTTACCGGTAGAAGTGTCGATGTCCTGAATGGCTTTGGATAATGCAAGCTGAACAAAATCGATATCATAATTCTGAAGGGTTGCAGTTAACGACTTGAGCGGCAGGCAGCCAAATGTGTGGGCTAGAGTTCCGTATCTGATGGGTAACCTCTCCTTTAATAGAGTAAGTATGAGTAATAACCTTCATAATAGTAACGCTTTCATAAGGATGCAAGTGATTTATCATTATCGCCGGTCAGGAAATTGATGATTTCAGTGTTGACTCTATCCGGTTGCTCATGATTAATGCCGTGTCCCGCACGGGGGATGACTTGGTAATGAAACTTTCCGTCCTCTAAAATATCTATGAAATCCTTTGATTGTTTTAATGCGTGTTCTCCTACTAAAAAATAGAGCTTATCTCTGACGGCAACTGCGGCGTTTCTATCGTATTTTTGAAGCTTATGAACAAACATAGCTTGTTGATTATGAGTGCGCATTAAAAGGATTAGATGAGCAGCTACTTCTGGGTGATTGTCAAATAAAGGGGAGTCAGGCGCACTTAACTTCTTCAGCACTTTCAGTAAATTGCGATCCGTGGGAACCAGAATCTCTGGGAACATCATCATTAGCGTTTGCAGCATGGCTTTGATTGGTGTGGTGACCATTCCGCCTTCCAAACAAATCACACGGTTCACTTTGTCCGGTTGCTTGGTCGCATAATTAAAAGCAATATAGGCGCCATTTGACACCCCTGCAATATTAAAGACGTCTATGCTCAGATGTTTGGCTATTTCATTAATCCATTCCACCTGCTCAAACTTTTGTTTATTAAAGTACGCATTAGGAATGCTTTTTCCGGGTCCGCCCAGAGTATCAATAGCGATGCAGTAAAAATGCCGCGATAATTCCTCGATGTTAAGGAGCCACATGACCGCCGAGTTATCACCAACGCCATGAAATAGAAATAAGGGGGGATTACTCTTTTGCCCGGTAAGGATACAATGCGTCAGCCCATATGTGGTTGGGAGATCGAGTTCTTCAAGAGGAATAGGCCACTGATCAACTAGCTGTTGGTAGGACTGCCACACTTGTTCTTTCGCCTTGGCATTCTTAAAGCTATTTACCATCACAAACCTCCTTAGTGAAAAATACAACATCTGTATCTTATTCCAATAAGTATACTACGAGAGTGCGGAAGGAGGGGCGAGAAATAGAAACATTCCTGTGAAAAGAGGGGGAGCAGAAGGTGATTAGAGGGCGAGTAGATGGTGATTAGATTAGATTAGATTAGATTAGATAGATTAGATAGATTAGTTTAGATACCTGTTGCTTGATCACCTAGTAGTCACAAGGAGCCAGATAAGTGTATTTGGTACAACTAAATTGCTACTTTACTCTCACTTCGGTGATATAGATGTACTTTGTACAACTATATCTCTCGTAATTAGCTGATTTAGCTAAATTGGGCGAATTTAATTGCACAAAGTACACTTAATACATTAGGCGTGAGCATTGAAGTACATTTTAGTTGTAGATTGTGCAATTAAATAATGCATGCCGGTCTTGTTTGCGGTAAATTTTTGATAGGGAAGTTATTAATAACGTTCTAGGGGGGGATTATTATGCTTGTTGAGCTAAAGGAAGCTAGCATTTCAGATGGACGCGATATTTTTGAGATGATTGTGGAGATAGGTCCGGGGGAAAATGGATTCGTCAACAATGGATTTGATCTGGCTTTCAGTCAATTTCCTGATTTCATCCGGGAGAGGATAGCACTTTCACAAGGTGATAATCTTCCACCACAGTATGTAGCACAGACCAACTACTGGCTACTGATTGACTCCTATCCCGTTGGTGTCGGAAAATTAAGACATTCCTTAAATGATCAATTGAGGAAGTCAGGTGGACACATTGGCTATAGTATCAGACCCAGTGAGAGAGGAAGAGGTTATGGTACGATTTTTTTGGCAGAGCTGTTAAAAAAAGCTGCGGACATGGGGATTGATAAGGTCATGCTGACTTGTGAGCCGGACAATATATCTTCGAGAAAGGTTATTGAAGCGAACAAAGGAAAACTACATGGCATTAAGGATGAAAAATGTAACTACTGGATCACCCTTTAAGCTGGTTTGAAAAATAGTGGAGGAGTTGCCAAGAGGCAGCTCTTTTTTGTTATTCACGAGGTTATTGTAGTTCATCCAATGTAGATTCGTCTAAAATGTGAAAATAATTTAAAATTTTGTTGAAAGCGCTCTATTCAAACACAAACAAATAGTTTAAAATCAAAACAAACAAAAATAAACAAAAAAACAAACATTCAAAAACGGAGGTATTCACAAATGGTACAAAACTTATGGGATTCATCTCGGGAAACGAAATTAAACGGGGGATTGGATGCTTTAGTGTTCCGCTCTAATCTGCTTGGAGAAGATCGCCGAGTCTGTAACTTTGGCGGAGGGAATACCTCCAGCAAAACGATAGAATTGGATTTTCGCGGGCGTGAGGTAGAAGTAATGTGGGTGAAAGGCAGTGGTTCTGACCTTGCTACAATGAAAGCAGGCAATTTTACCGGACTAAGGCTTCAGGATATTGCCCCGTTATTTGAACGTGATGAAATGCCAGATGAAGAGATGGTAGCTTATCTCGCAAATTGTATGATTGACCCTAAACATCCTCGTGCTTCCATCGAGACGTTGCTGCATGCGTTTTTACCTTTCAAACATGTGGATCATACGCATCCAGATGCCATTATCAGCTTATGCTGTGCGCATAACGGTAAGGAAATTGCCCGTGAGATTTATGGGGATCGTTTCGTATGGGTGCCTTACATCCGTCCAGGCTTTACTTTATCCAAAATGATTGCCGAAGGTGTGCTCGCAAACCCGAAAGCTGAATTAGTGCTGATGGAGAAACACGGTCTTGTGACTTGGGGGGATACACCTGAATCTTGTTATGCCAAAACAATCTCCATAATTAACGAAGCGGAAAGTTATATTGAAGAAAGAATTGAAGATCAGAACCTATTTGGCGGCCGCAAATCAGAAGCACTTCCAGAAGCAGAGCGACGGGCTGTAGCGGCCGCAGTGATGCCACTGATCAGAGGCGCAGTTAGCGATGAGCGTAAAATGATTTTGACCTTCGACGATGCGGAGGATGTGCTGCGTTTCGTAGGAGGGGCTGACTCGGAGAAGTTATCTGATGTAGGCGCAGCTTGTCCGGATCATTTGGTACATACCAAAATGAAGCCGCTTTTTGTTGCGTGGGAGCCAAACACCAATGATATCAATGGCTTGAAGGCGAAGTTGAGCGAAGCGATTAGCGCTTATAAGGAGCAGTACAAAGCATACTTCGACCGTAATAAACATGAGGGCGATGTAATGTTCGAGGCTGCGCCACGTGTGATCCTGATTCCTGGCGTGGGCATGATCAACACAGGTAAAAGCTGGAGCAATTCTAAGATCAGCGGAGCCTTGTATCACCGGGCGATTGCTGTTATGCGCGGAGCTACTGCACTGGGAGATTTCGTCTCTCTTAGTGAGAATGAATCGTACAATGTGGAATATTGGCCCTTGGAATTATATAAATTATCACTGGCTCCGGCTGAAGCGGAGTTCTCCCGTAAAGTTGCCTTTATTACAGGTGGTGCCGGGGGAATTGGGAGTGAGACGGCTCGTCGTTTAGTATCAGAAGGGGCGCATGTTGTATTGGCAGACCTCAATCTGGAAGGTGCACAAAAAGTAGCGGAAGAGATTAACGCTAAGTATGGTGAAAATCGTGCATTCGCCGTTAAAATGGACGTAACTCAGGAAGAGCAGGTAACCGCAGCATATGCGGAGACAGCACTTTTTTATGGCGGGGTCGACATTATCGTTAATAATGCTGGGCTTGCAACCTCCAGTCCGTTTGATGAGACTTCATTAAAAGAGTGGAATTTGAATATTTCTGTACTGGGCACAGGATATTTTCTCGTTGCACGCGAAGCTTTTAAAGTGATGAAGGAGCAAAAAATCGGTGGCAGCATGGTGTTCATCGGCTCCAAAAATTCTATTTTTGCAGGAAAAAGCGTTTCGGCTTACAGTTCTGCCAAGGCGCTCGAAGCCCATCTGGCCCGCTGTATAGCAGCTGAAGGCGGAGAGTTTGGCATCCGTGCCAATACGATTCTGCCCGATGCAATTTTACAGGGATCAGCCATCTGGAATTCGAACTGGCGTAATGAACGGGCGGCTGCTTACGGGATTGAGCCGGATCAATTAGAGGAGCATTACCGTAAACGCACGACGCTGCTAGTTAATATTTATCCGCGTGATATTGCCGAAGGCGTTGCTTTTTTTGCTTCTTCCAAGTCAGAGAAAACTACGGGTTGTATGCTGACAATCGACGGTGGAGTGCCAGCAGCTTTTACTAGATAAGAGGTAGCTTGAATATAGATAGGGATAACGGAGGGAAATCATGCTGATTGCAGACAGATATGAACGAATCGTAGAACTAGTGAATGAACGCGGCAGCATCCGTGTCTCAGAATTGAGTACATTATGCCAAGTGACGGAAGAAACCATTCGCCGCGATCTGGATCGATTGGAAAAAGCGGGGCGGTTGCTGCGTTCGCATGGCGGAGCAGTTAGCCTGCGTGACCGGCAACCGGAGACCCCTTATGCCGAACGAGAAATCATGAATGCAGCGGAGAAACAGCGGATTGCCCGTGAGGCGGTAATGATGATTAAGCCGGGCGATCGAATTCTGCTGGATGCCAGTACAACGGCTTGGTATATGGCTTCGCATTTGCCGGATATGCCGCTTACTGTGTTGACCAATTCTACTAGAGTGGCAGCAGAGTTAAGCGGGAAGGAGCGGATCGAGGTCTTTTCTACAGGCGGACAGCTGAGCCGCAGATCAATGTCCTATGTTGGTCATTTAGCAGAACGTTCGCTTGAATTGTATCACGTGGATAAGATGTTTTTTTCCTGCAAAGGATTTCATCTCGAACGTGGCGCTAGTGAATCAAATGAGCTGCAAGCTATGGTGAAACGAAAGATGATTTCTATAGCGGAACAAGTGATCTTATTATGTGATTCCAGTAAATTTGGAATACAAGCGTTCACACATTTTGCGGCTCCTAGTGATGTGGATGTCCTAATAACGGATTACAACCCTGTTGGAGAACAAATGAAGCAGTTGCAGAATCTGAACATCGCAATAACGACGGTGTAGTAAATAGTTGTGCAGGAGGTGAAGGCATGAAGGTATCGATGTTTATAACTTGCGTCAGCGATGCCGTGTTCCCGAAGGTCGGGGAAGCCATGGCTCGTCTGCTAGCCAGGTATGGCGTACAGCTGGAGTTCCCGGAGGTGCAGACTTGCTGCGGACAGCCTGCGTACAACAGTGGATATTGGAATGAAGCGCGGCAAGCTGCACTTACGATTCTACAGGCTTTTGATGACAGTGATTTTGTCATTGCACCTTCCGGATCCTGTACGGGGATGCTTCATCATTACCCTAAGCTGTTTCAGGATGATCCGGTTAATCTGGTCAAGGCGCAGAATTTGCAACGCAAATCCTATGAATTTAGCCAGTTTATGGTGCAGGTACTTGGCGTAACTGATCTAGGAGCAGTCTTTCCGCATAAGGTTACCTATCATCCTTCCTGTCATGGCACAAGGATTCTAGGGATTCGCGACGAACCTATGCAGCTTATGCAAAATGTGAAGGCGATGGAGCTGGTGCCACTGCCTTTTGCTGAGGACTGCTGTGGGTTTGGTGGAACCTTTGCCGTGAAAATGTCTGATATCTCCGGGGCAATGGTCACTGAGAAATCAGATCATGTGCTGGAGACGGAAGCAGAAATCCTAACGGGTCTGGATATGGGTTGTCTGATGAATATTGCCGGGAATCTGCGTTACCGCCGCGAACCCGTTCGAGTTATGCATTTAGCAGAACTGCTGTATGAGGGGGTGACTGATAAATGAGCCAAGCTACCACCAATCCCAAGGCGGGTTCAGAGAATAGAAAGCCAGCTACAGTAAAAGAACGTGCAGACTTGGCGCTGAATAATGACTTTTTACGCAAGGCTGTTCGTTTTACCACGGAGAGACTGCGTGATGGAAAACAAAAAGCGGCTAACGATCATGGCCACTGGGAAGAGTGGCGTGAACGTGGGCGGCAAATCCGTCTACACACGATCGCCCATCTTGATTACTATCTGAACCTTTTTGCAGACAAGGCAAGAGTAAACGGCACACATATTCATTTTGCAGCAACGGGTGAAGAGGCTGTGAAGATTGCCCTTGAAATCGCGCAGCGAAAACAGGCAGCTTCTGTGGTCAAATCCAAATCAATGGTTACAGAGGAGCTGCATTTAAATAAGGCGCTGGAATCCATTGGTGTGGAGACCATAGAGACGGATCTGGGGGAGTATATTATCCAGCTTGCCGGGGAAACCCCGTCACATATCATTATTCCGGCGATTCATAAGAACCGCTACCAGATTGCCGAGCTGTTGTCCAAAGAGGCAGGAGAGGAGCTTTTGCCCGAAACTACTATCCTTGCTGGATTTGTAAGGCGTAAGCTGAGAGAGAAGTTCCTTGATGCGGATATCGGAATGACTGGCTGTAACTTTGCTATTGCAGAGACGGGTTCGATGGTGCTGTTCGAGAATGAAGGTAACGCTCGTATGGTCACCACTTTACCGAAAACGCAAATTACCCTGATGGGGATGGAGCGGATTATTCCTTCGTGGAGTGATCTTGAAGTGATGGCTACATTATTGCCTCGTTCGGCAACAGGGCAGAAGTTAACGGTATATATGTCGGGTATTTCTGGTCCCCGCAGGGATAATGACGGTGATGGGCCGGAAGAGCAACATATTATTATTCTTGATAATGGTCGATCTGAGCAGCTAGGCGATCCTGAGTTTCAGGAGCTGCTGAACTGCATCCGCTGTGGAGCTTGTCTGAATGCTTGTCCTGTCTACCGTCATATTGGCGGTCATGCATATGGAGGAACGTATAGCGGACCTATAGGAGCGGTGTTGACTCCGGCGTTGAATAAAAATGTAGATCAATGGGATGACATCGCCTCAGCCTCTAGCCTGTGCGGAGCATGTTATGAAGCCTGTCCGGTCAAAATCCCTCTGCATGATATGCTCATCTATTTACGGCGGCGTAAGGTAGAACGTGGTTATGGGGATAAGGCAGAAGGTCTCGGCATGAAGGGTTTTGGGGCGATCATGGCGAAGTCACAGCGATTTAGTAATGTGATGAAGGTAGGTAGAATCGGGCAAAAGCTGCTCGTACGAGACGGAGGAATTCCGTCGAAACTGGGCCCGCTGAAAGGTTGGAACAATTATCGGATCGCCCCGAAGCTGGCAGATCAATCCTTCCGTGAGAGCTGGAAGGGGCTGCAACAGGAGCTAGATAAGAACAGTCGCGAAATGGACCCTGTGATACAGAAGCGAATGGAAGATTTACTAGCGAAGCGGAAGCGGGAAGAGCTGGAAGGAGGGGCCGGGCATGACTGAAGAGACGCACAGTAACTGGTTGGAACGTATGGAGCAGGATTCACGTGAACAGCAGCAGGCATTCATGAATGATATCGCTCGCCGCCTGAAGCGGCCGAGAATTACTGAAGCTCCTGCACATCCTTTTCGCGGCGCACCGCAGTACTGGCAGCAATTCCAGTGGAGTCCGGAGGAAAGGATTGAACAATTTACGGCGAATTTTCAAAGCGCAGGTGGTCATGTATTTCGTATGAAGGATATGGATGAAGCCAAGGCTTTCATCGTCAGCAAAGTCAATGAGATGCTCGCACGGTATATTCTCCGGCAAAATGTCACCGAGCTAGCAGTACTTCGACTAGAGGAGGAACTCACAGATACACGGGTCTCTGTCTGGAATACAGATGATCAGGAGACATGGAAAGCTAGGGCGGCAGAGGCTGATATTGGAATTGTGATTGCGGATTATGCAGTTGCTTATACAGGCTCCATTTCTGTGCTGTCCTCTGAGAATAAAGGCCGTTCAGTCAGCTTATTGCCTACCGCATTAATTGCCATCGTTCCATTGGAGCGGCTGAAGACTCGTCTCGGTGAGGTGCTTATTGATTTTGATGAAGCTGGGCCATCGGGGCTGCCGGCGGGCATTCATTTTATCTCCGGACCTAGCCGTTCAGCGGATATTGAGAATGATCTGACGATAGGCGTGCATGGTCCAGGAATCGTATTCGCTTTGCTAGTAGGCTGATAGGAGATAAGGAGTGTTGTATAGGGATGAATACACAAGCTCATAATCAAATTCAGAATCATATTGCTGTTGATATCGGAGCCTCTAGTGGGAGAGTGGTCTGTGGAACCTTGCAGCAGCCGGGAGGAACCCTGTCTATAGAAGAAATTCATCGCTTCAGTAATGGATTCGCTGAACAAAATGGTAATCTATATTGGAATATAGATTATTTAGTTGCTGAAATCGTCAAGGGCTTACAGCAGGCCAAGGCTAGAGGGATCGAGCGCTGCACCGTGGGCATCGATACTTGGGGTGTCGATTATGTACTTCTCGATCAGGAGGGAGCGCGGATCCATGAGGTTTTTTCTTATCGTGACTCCCGAACGGATGGAGCGATAGAGAGGCTGCATCGTAACATCTCAACTGAAAGCGTTTACGAAAAAGTGGGGATACAATATCTCCCGATTAATACGTTGTATCAGCTGTTTGTGCATGATCAGGCGGAGCTGGAAGCAGCACATTCCATCCTGCTGGTCCCTGATTATCTTTATTATCGGCTTACGGGTCGCAAGATTAGTGAAGTGACGATAGGTTCCACCTCTGGGATGCTGAATCTTCACACTCGTGATTACGATGAGGATCTTCTGTCGGTGCTTGGTCTTTCAAAAGAGCAATTCCCTCCCTTAACAGAACCTGGGGAACCCGTTGGGAGGTTGACGGAGGACTTGGCGGCTCGCTGTGATCTTCCAGATTGCGAGTTCATAGCAGTAGCCTCTCATGATACAGCATCAGCTGTATTAGGGGTTCCGGCAAACAGCGAGAACTGGGGATTTCTCAGTAGTGGTACTTGGTCACTCATCGGGGTGGAACGGGGTTCAGCCATCACAAGTCCAGAGGCAATGTTACGCAACTATACGAATGAATGGGGAGCCTACGGCTCATTCCGGTTTCTTAAGAATATTATGGGCATGTGGTTGATTCAAAAGGTTCGTGAGGAGTACGGCGGACAATACAGCTTCGGCGAGCTGGTAGAGCTGGCAGCACAAGAAATCCCTTTTAGATCAATCATTTATTGCAATGATGAACGATTCATGAATCCACAGAGCATGATTGACGAGATCCGCAGCTATTGTGTGGAAGCAGGACAGTTGGTTCCTCAAACGCCTGGGGAAATGGCTCGATGTGTATTTGATAGTCTTGCTTTATCTTATTATTTCTACATTCAGGATCTCCAGCAATTGACGGGTGACAACTTAGAGAGGCTGCATATCGTTGGCGGAGGTGCGAATAACGGTCTGTTGTGCCAGATTACGGCAGATCTGCTGGAGATGGAAATTCACGCCGGACCAACGGAATCTACGGCTTTAGGCAATCTAGTGGTGCAGATGATCAGCACGGGTGCTGTAAATGATCTTCAAGAGGCGAGAGAAATTATAAGTCGTTCATTCCAAGTTACATCTTATATACCGAAGGGGATGGACCCCACGACCAAAAAGGCGGCTTTGGCACAGTTCGCCCGGCTGCAGGCCGTTAATTAGTAGCTAAGTTAAGAGGCACGCGAGCCAAAGAGAGGCAAAAGTGCCTCACCTAAAACACACTAAGCTAAAAATCAGGAGGCTCAATCATGGAGCAGAGTAAAGAGAGCTTACAGAGCATTCAGAACAGCTACAATGAAGCGAAAAAGCTTTACGCACAGCATGGGATCGACGTAGATAAGGTGTTGCAGCAGCTAGCGGAAATTAAGATTTCTTTGCATTGTTGGCAAGGTGATGATGTGAAGGGATTTTTGAATAAGGAAAAAGAACTGAGCGGCGGGATCGCAGTCACTGGAAGTTACCCGGGGAGGGCCGGGAATCCGGAGGAGCTGCGCCGTGATTTGGAACAGGCCCTTGCACTCATCCCAGGCCAACATAAAATAAATTTACATGCTATTTATGCGGATACAGAAGAGACTGTAGATCTCGATGCTTTAGAGCCTAAGCATTTTGAGCGATGGGTGAGCTGGGCCAAAGAGCGGGGACTCGGATTGGATTTCAATCCTACCTGTTTTTCTCATGAAAAAGCAAACGATGGCTTCACACTGAGCCACCCAGATCCTGAAATCCGCAACTTCTGGATCGCTCATTGCAAGGCCTCACGTCGAATCGCCGAGTCCTTTGGCCAGGCATTAGGTCAGCCTTGTGTGACTAATTTTTGGGTTCCAGATGGTTATAAAGATACGCCGATCGACCGTTTGTCACCAAGGGTACGGCTTCAGCAGTCACTCGATGAAATCTTCAGCGAGGAAATCGATCAGCAATATAACATTGATGCTGTAGAAAGTAAGCTGTTTGGTATTGGTTCGGAAAGTTACGTGGTTGGCTCACATGAATTCTATATGGGTTATGCGCTAAGCCGGGGCAAGGCGGTGTGCTTCGATGCTGGGCATTTCCATCCAACCGAGACGATTTCGAATAAGCTGTCTTCCTGGCTGCTGTTTGGGGATCAATTGCTGCTGCATGTTAGCCGTCCAGTACGCTGGGATAGTGATCATGTGGTAACTATGGACGATGAGCTGCTCGAGATTGCCCGTGAACTGGTTCGTGGCCAGTTTCTGGACAGAACGCATATTGGGTTAGATTTTTTTGACGGAAGCATCAATCATCTTGCTGCTTGGGTGATCGGAACACGAAATACATTAAAAGCTTTGCTTCGTGCCATGCTGGAGCCAATCGAGCAATTGAAGCAAATTGAGCTGGATGGAGATTACACTTCAAGACTTGCCTTGGTCGAGGAATTTAAATCGTATCCGTTTGGAGCCATTTGGGATTATTATTGTGCGAAGAATGGCGTACCGGTCCGGGAAAGCTGGCTAAATGAAGTAAAACAGTATGAGGCAGAGGTTTTATCGAAAAGATAGAGGTAGAAGTAGAAGCAGAACGAGCTTTGACAATATAAGTAGATAATAGATAGGCGGTTACCAGCAGGTGGCCGCTTTTTTTGTTTATAAATCGTACATTATTTGAATTCAGCTCTGATCTCTGCTATGTTTTATCCAAAAGAGAGCGAGGCGTAAACTATGAAACAATATGGACCGAACCCGAATACGCTCTATCCCAATGAACAAATTAAAAGTATCTGCTATATAAAAAATGCGATTACAAGAGACAATATCATTGTTGGCGATTATACCTATTATGATGATATAAACGGTGCAGAGAAGTTTGAGGAACGTGTGACTCATCATTATGATTTTATTGGCGACAAGCTTATTATTGGAAAATTCTGCGCGATTGCCAAAGGCATTGAATTTGTTATGAATGGTGCCAACCACCGGATGAATTCGGTTTCGACCTATCCGTTTAATATCATGGCACATGGCTGGGAACAGGCGGTCCCGGATTTAAAAGATCTGCCGCTAAAAGGTGATACAGTCATCGGAAACGATGTTTGGATTGGACAAAATGTTACGATTATGCCAGGTGTGCATATTGGAAACGGAGCAGTTATCGCAGCCAATTCTACAGTTGTAAAGGATATCCCGGCGTATAGTGTAGCTGGAGGAAATCCCTGCAAAGTGATTAGACAACGTTTTGATGATGAAATGATCGAATATCTTGAAGCGCTGAAGTGGTGGGATTGGGATGCAGAGCGAATCTTTAAGAATCTTGAAGTGTTATGCAGCAGCGATTTAACGAAAATCAAAGCGATCGATTAATCGTAAGTAGGTTCAGGATACGGACTTTAGTTTATCTTAAAGATATAAACCTCAATTGAGGGAATACTTTAGGTATGTACGTCATATGAACCTTTCGGAGGGAACCGGCAATGAAGAAAGATAAGGTCAAGAATAGCATGGAGCTCACTGCAGAGGAATTTCCATATAGCAAAGAAAATGAGGAAATGGTAACGCAAAATTTTTGGACGAAAACTAAAAAGTTTGCAGGCAAAATTCCATTTACTAAAGATGCTATCGCGATGTATTATTGTGCCGTCGACGCTAAGACACCTTTATGGGCGAAAGGAATTGCTTTCGGTGCATTGGCTTATTTTATTTCTCCTATAGATGCTATACCCGATGCGATTCTAGGCCTTGGATTTACAGATGATGCAGCGATTATCGCAGCAGGCATTAAAGCGATATCCGGTCAGGTAACCAATGAACATAAGGAAAAGGCGGAAGCGTTTTTTAATGGGGAAAAATAAAAGGTGCAGCATTAAGCTACACCGTTATATCTGTACTTTCAGGACAGCTTTCTGCGGAAAGCTGTTTTGTTTTGTACACCTCGCCCCAATCTTTCATGAGTTTAATAATAGGAATCAGTGTCTTGCCGAATTCAGTTAAAGAGTATTCGACTTTTGGGGGAACCTGATGGTAGACCTCACGGTGTACAACCCCATCCTCTTCCAACTCTCTTAGTTGCAGGGTCAGCATACGTTGGGTAATTCCCGGGCAGATCCGGCGGAATTCGTTAAAACGTTTCGTGCCATCAATCAAGTGATAGATGAGAATTCCTTTCCATTTGCCTCCTATAACGTCCAGTGTGAATTCTACAGGGCAAGCTTCTTTATTGCTTTCCGGGAAATTTCCGAAGCCACCTTTTCGGTCACGCATAGCTGTTCAACTCCCATGGTATCATTTTGTATACTACATAACATTATTGTGCGTACTTTTAAAGAAGTGATATATACACTAATATTAAGCATGTGATCGGCAAACAGTCAAATGCCCGTCGATTCTAATCAAGTAAAGGGAGTGTTACTCATGGATACTTTATCATTAAACAAGAATGAAATCCTGTCTGCATATCAGTTCAGACATGCAACTAAAGAATTCGATAGCCATAAAAAAATTAGTGAATCGGACTTTCAATTTATATTGGAAACTGGACGATTGTCACCAAGTTCATTCGGATTCGAGCCTTGGCGTTTTGTGGTAGTGCAAAGTCCGGAAGTACGTGAGAAATTACGTCCTAATGCCTGGGGAGCACAAAAGCAATTGGCAACCGCAAGCCATTTTGTGCTTATTCTCTCACGTCTTCCTAAAGATATGGCTGCTGACTCCGATTATATTAAAGGGATCATGGAGAATGTGCAGGAGTTGCCTCCGCAAGTAATGGAAGGAAAACGTAAAGTTTTTGATAAGTTCTTGAAGGTTGATTTCGGACTGATGGCGAATGAGCGGGCGATGTTCGAATGGAGCTGCCGGCAGACTTATCTGGCACTTGGGAATATGCTGACATCAGCTGCGTTAATTGGGATCGACTCCTGCCCAATAGAAGGTTTCGATAAAGCAAAGGTTGAGCAGATATTGGCAGAAGAAGGTATTATGGACGCTGAGCATTTTGGAATCTCTTGTATGGCAGCTTTCGGATATCGCCTGAATGAACCACGTGGTAAGACGCGTCAAGGTGCAGAGCAAGTAATTCAGTGGGTTTAACGAAATTGAATTTTAATCTTTGAGCCTGTAAAGTCTCTGTATTCTGGGGATTTTGCAGGTTTTTTTGCGATATTTCTTATAAGATTCAAAAAGTAATTGAAAGTTTCATGAAAACTCTGATACCCTTATGAAGGTGACTCAATATTAGCGCTATCGCTTTAACTTAATAATGAAGGGATCCTGCATCATGAAAATCATTCGCATTATTATCCAAGTGTTCCTGCTATATTTGTTCTACTTGGCTGGGGACTATCTGCAAAAGCAACTGCATCTCCCCGTGTCCGGGAGTATCGTAGGATTACTGTTACTTTTTGTTCTATTGCTATTCAGGGTCGTGCCTGTGAAGTGGATTGAAGAGGGTGCAACAACGATATTAGCTTATCTTCCGTTATTTTTTATTCCAGCGACAGCTGGGATCGTGAATCATATGGATATCTTTAGTGGTAGAGGTTTACTATTAATCCTAATCCTTATCGTTAGCAGTGTTCTCACGATTGCCGCAGCTGCACATTCTAGCCAATGGCTTACTAGTGTAAACAACAAGCTGAAAGCGGGTTGGAGCGGCAAGAGACTAAGCGAAAAGGGGAAGGAAATATAATGTTTTTTATCGCAACAGGTATTGTACTGCTTAACGTAGCTATTTATTTGATGATGTCAGTAGTATATAGACGATTTCGTATTCCTGTACTTATTCCCGCGCTTACAGCAACAGTGATTGTTGTAACTTTACTGCTATATTTTCATATTCCGTATGATACATATATGATAGGCGGCCAATGGATTAATCAGCTGCTCGGTCCTGCTGTAGTCTCGTTAGCCTACCCATTATATAAACAACGTAATGTGTTGATTGAGAATCTCCCGGCGATTCTGGGCGGAGCGATTGTGGGACTGCTTATAGGGATGTTTAGTGGACTGCTTTTGGCGGCAGGTCTAGGCTTCTCTAAATTATATGTTTTATCTTTATTACCTAAATCGATCACTACACCTGTAGCGATACAGATCTCGAACAGCTTAGGTGGGGACTCTTCTTTAACCTCCGTATTTGTTATGATTGCTGGATTTACTGGTGCGATTGGCGGACCTTTTATCATCAAGCTGTTTAGAATTCGTAGTGAGGTTGGAATCGGAATTGGTCTAGGAACCGCTTCTCATGCTCTAGGAACAGCAAAGGCCTTGGAATATGGTGAACAATCCGTTTCGATGAGCTCGGTTGCGATGACTGTATGCGCGATAGTTGGTTCTTGTATCGGCCCACTTGTAGCGTGGATGATGTACCCTTAAATTATTCTTTTAATTGGACTATGTTTGCAAAACACTCCATCGGGTAACTATAACTAAGGAACAAAAAAAGCAAAGCACCTGAGGAGGATTTCACATGTCCGATCACACACAAGATGAAGCGGAAATCCGCAACAAGGAAAATAAAGAAGGCGATTCATTAGCTGAAATTAAGAAGATGGAGAACGGTGTAGACATCGAGCCAGAGGCAGATGAGTGGGTAGCCAAACCTGCTGAATCCTCACACCCAGATCCGCTTCCCGATAATTTGGAGTAAATGATTCGGAAGACAGGCTGTCCTTTAGGGGACAGTCTGTTTTTGTTGATGATTGTAGTAAGTATTGTATAATAAATAAAAGTACAACCTCATCAGAGTGTTTTCTCCAAGTTCGTCTTAGCTTTTCGCAAATTTCACAGATCTTTGCCAATGGGGAGGAAATGGAATGCGTAGTCGAAATGAGAACAGCCGTTACCGGCAAAAACGTGGTGAGGCTCTCGCAGGAAACTTTGAGAAAAAGTACGGTTCAAACTTTGGCGTACGCAGTGAGCTTAAGATGGATGCACTGAAGAAACAAAACGACGATCAGTTGCTGACGACACCTCATGAAGAAGAGCATAAATAATTAGAAAGTAACGAGTGGGAGACTTTTACTCCTGAAATTCTGGAATGAAGGCATAACCTTATGGGTTATGTCTTTTTTGTGCGCATATTTCCTGAACGATCAAGACATAATAGGGCCGGATGGGCAACTAAGAAAATAATGACAACGAGAGGCGGGATTAGGTCATGATTATTCCTATATTTTCGTTAAGTGGAGATATAGCAGTTACTGTGGTGGGCCAATACTTTTTTTATTTTATGGTCTATTCCTTTTTAGGCTGGGTATTGGAAGGGACCTATAATCTATACAGTAATGGAAGCTTTCGCAAAGAAGGATTTCTAAAAGGTCCATTTAAGCCGATGTATGGCTTTGCTCCACTATTGCTATTGATTGCTAGAGATTTGACGCTGCCACTTCCGCTTTTCCTATTTCTTGCGCTAATCATTCCTTCTGCTGTTGAATTTATAAGCGGTTGGCTGTTAAAAACGGTATTCCATAAGCAATGGTGGGATTACTCAGGAATGTCTTATCAACTGCAAGGGCATATTTGCCTGCGTTTTTCTCTATATTGGTGGGGGCTTTCAGTAGCTAGTGTGTATGTAATTCAGCCGCTTATGGAGCTTTTATATTCGGGTGTTCAGCCTATTTGGAAATTCGTGCTTCCGATCGTGGGGTTCTACTTTATGGCGGATTTATTATGGACCTGCTGGAGCCGATATCGGATGGAGAAAACCCCTCAATATCAGAAATAATGGTTTCCTATATGTATACTACGAGTCTTCTTTTGTGTATCAAGCACAAACATTTCGTGGACAGGCATTTCGGTATTGCATATCCGTTTCTAGTCATAAATAATATAGCAATATATTAAATACTAGACGGACTGGTGGCGATAACGATGACAGGGAAGATTCTAGTGAGCGCATGTCTGTTAGGGCATAAAGTACGTTATGATAATGGCGATGTTCCGTGTCTCGATGCCCGATTCCTAAAGTGGTATGAGGAAGGGCGTTTTGTCCATATTTGTCCAGAGGTAGTGGGCGGTTTGCCAACCCCTCGTCCTGACGCACAGCGGCAAGGAGATCGGGTAGTGACGGGGGCAGGCACGGATGTTACCGAGCCATTTATGAAGGGGGCTCAAGCCACACTAAAGCTGGCTAGGGAGCATCAGGTTGCATTAGCTATTTTAAAACAAGACAGTCCTTCATGCGGAAGCCTGTATATTTATGATGGAACCTTTAAAGATACGAAAGCACCGGGAGAGGGCACCACTACGGAGCTGTTGAGGAAAAATGGGTTTAAAGTATTTGGCGAAGATCAGCTGGACGAAGTCGAGCAGGAACTCGCACGTATGGACGGGCAGGTTATTCTTTAAGTAATAAATAGGTTGCAGGATACATAGTGTGTATAAGGGGAACGAAGCAGTGTCCTTGGGAGAGGAAATGCCGTCCGATGAGCCATCCTTCATTTGGGATAGGAGGCGGACGCAGATGAGTATTGATCAGCTCATTGCTTTGCTCGTTCTTGTCATTATGATCGTACAGCTTGCTGGCACAAAAGGTAAACACTAAGTCTCACCTCATTGTAACTGCTTCCGGAGCTCAGGATTTTTTGAGTTCGGAAGCTTTTTTTGTCCCTGGCTATGCATATTGTGAAATCTAAAGGATTCCTTCATAGTGATGTCTAATATACATATAGTGGGTTTTTGGGAAGTCTAAGGAAAGAAATTAGAGGGAACTATGAAATTTAGAACATGGATAATCATTGTTCAGTTGTTTATGATTGCTGTGCTTGTAGGCGTTTTGGCGGCCGATCTAGGTAAGCCAGGCTCAGATGAGTCTAAACATGATGATATTTTAATACATTTTGATCAAAAAGATTTAAACAGGATAAAAGAAACGGTTCAAAGGTTTAGTGAAGGTAAAGGGGATAACCTGATGTTGATTGAGCCAACCACGGATAGTGGACGGTTAATTCATGATTTCTATTCTAATGGTAAAGAGCTTCATTGGGTAAAGGATGATACAAGAGATGCATGGAGTAATAGTCCTGGGAAGATCGAATATGTATGCAAGGCGATTGAACTAATAGAGACAGGTGAGCGGTTTAATGTCGAGTTATCCCAATGTAATGTTCAGCCAGACGGTGAGAAAATAAATGTGATCAGCTTTTTAAAAGAAAGATTATAAACCCATTTACGGAGAGGATGGATGAACAATATGCCGATGTCTGAGTACTATCAAGGAATTCGTGGGAAAGTGGGCTCAGAATTATTAATGATGCCTTCCGTAGCTGCAGTAATAAGAAATAAAGAGGATGAGATTCTGTTCATCCGCAAGCCAGGAGAATCTTTGTGGGGATTGCCTGCGGGAGCGATTGAGCCAGGGGAGCGTCCTGGAAGAACCTTACGCAGAGAGGTATATGAAGAGACAGGGTTGATGGTTCATCCTACGTCTATTTTAGGTGTTTTTGGTGGAGCGAAATATAGATACGAATATAGTAATGGCGATCAGGTAGAATATACGGTTATTGTATTTGAGTGCTCTATCATCAGAGGAACGCTTAGAGCTATAGATGGGGAGATCGAAGAATTTAAATTTTTCAAAGAGAACGAGCTGCCAGAGATTGCAATTCTATATCCTAGAGAGATTTTTATAAAAGACCGAGAGAAGACTGCAACGATATTTGAGTGACTGAGAGGAGTGCCTCATGAAGACCTACATTTATATGGTTAGACATGCAGTGTCACCTTTTGTATTAGGGAATGAGCGGGAACGGGGATTATCCGAAAAAGGGCACGCAGACGCTTATAGAATCAAAGAGCTTTTGGCGGAGGAGAAAATTACACATTTTGTCTCCAGTCCATATAGACGAGCCGTAGAGACGATCAAGTATTTGGCAGAAGCTTCGAACCAAGAGATTGAACTGTATGAAGAACTCAGAGAACGAGCAATCGGAAGTGTCGAGATTGAAATTAGTGAAGATGACTTTCTGCAGGGCATTCGGACATCATTCAGCGACAAATATTATAAAATGCCGGATGGAGAGAGTACTCAGGAAGCACAAGAGCGTGCAATTCCTGTTATCAAGCAATTAATTAAACAGCATAAAGGCGGCAAAATCGCTTTAGGTACGCACGGGAATATCATGACCATTATCCTGAATTACTTCGATAAGGAGTATGGATATGAGTTCTTTGAACAAACTTCCAAACCAGACATTTATAAGCTGGAATTTGAAGGATTGGAGCTTACCCATGTGGAGCGGCTGTGGGACTCCGAAGTGCTGAACAGATGAAATATTTTATAAAGCTGAATGCACTAAGCGTACTTTATGCCTTTATGTTATTTGTTGTAATAGAGCTGCCATTGAAAATTTATCGAATCAGCAGAATTTCAGACTTGGTGGTTCCCAATCACAGAACCTGCAGATAAACCTGCACCGGTAACAGGACTGATCATAATAGGAGCCATGATTATTTATCCGTTTTATATCGCAATGATTAGTATTATCGCAAGCATCACTTTTAAGTCAGACGCTGGATAGAGGTTGGAAATGAGGATCAATGATTTGAAAGAAAGACTTTTTTATACTTGTATCTGCCTCGTTGTTATTGTATTGGGGTTAAGCTCTAGAGTATTCACGAATCAGCTGCCTTTGTTTGTATCTAGACATTTCGGAGATGCGCTTTGGGGCAGTATGGTTTATTTTATGTTTCGGGTCCTACTGGTAAATCAAAAGCTAAGGCTCGCCTTTGTATGGAGTTTGGTGTTTAGCTTCGGCATAGAATTTAGCCAGCTGTATCAAGCGGAGTGGATCAACAGCATCCGATCTACAGTATTGGGTGGTCTAATTCTCGGAAAAGGATTCCTATGGATCGACCTCGTTAGATATTTGGTTGGCATTACCCTTTGTTATGGATTGGATCAATACTTTCACCAAAAGGTGCACCGAAATGATAAATAGTGTTTATTGGAGAGGAACCTTTAAATGGTAAATAGTTTGATTGTGGTATGCTTGCTTACGATGATTATTCACACGGCAGAAACCTTATCGTATTCGGTACGATATGCCGGAGTGAAGCTGAACAAGATAGCCATTGCTTTATCTCTCACAGGCATTATTGTTCTCGTCTCAAGAACTGCAAATATGATCCAAGCTCCACTGACGGCTAAATTCGTAGATTATGCCAAAATACATTCTGATTTTCCGCTTCTAAATTACTTGAGAATTATATTATTGGCTTCTTCCTTAGGAACATTAATTGCCATTGCTGTTTTTCCTACCTTTGTCGGCTTGTTTGGGAGAATCATCTCTAAGCTTGAAATTGAGGGTTCTATCCCAAAACTGCTTACCAGTGTAACGATCGGGCAACTAAAGAACACAAGAAAATACATAAGAAAACCAAAAGTGAATCTATATAACTTCAGATACCTGGGGATTCCTAATCGATTTATTGTGATGAATGTTTTTGTTACAGCCTTTTACACCGTAGGTGTCATATCATCATTGTATGCTGCTCATCTAATGCCTCAATATAGCACGACTGCTTCTCAAGCTTCCGGACTGATTAACGGTATGGCGACTATTCTGCTGACCATATTTATCGACCCACAGCTTGGTCTAATTACCCATAAGGCTACTGAAAATGTAGAATACCGTGATCAGCTAGGAAAAATATATGTGGTATTGATGGGTTCTCGATTTGTAGGCACTATATTTGCTCAGCTCCTGATTGTGCCCGCAGCCCAGCTAATTAGTATGTTAGTGAAGCTGATTTGAGCCAGTGGGGCTAATCATTAGCGAAGTTTAGATTCTGCTGCTCTTAGAGCTAGCGAGATCTTCTGCTCCCAGCTGTAAATATTCTGCTGCATGGAATGAATTCGTTTCATTTGCTCATAGGATGATTTCAATTCTGTAGCGGCTCTAACTGCATCACCTTGCTTAACAGCTGCTTTATATTGTTTGTCAGCATCCGCGCGTACTTTCTGCGTGACAGTGAGATTCTTACTTTCGGCAGTTATTTGTTTCTTTAAAGCAGTGATGGGTGCTAACGCATCTTTGACGGGTTTAAGCTTAGCAGCGGTTTGCTTGCGAGCGGCTGCCAAAGCGGTTGTCTTTGTCTTAATTTCGGCTCGGGCCAGGGTTACAGCAGCCTTTAGTTTATTACGCTTCAGTTCCAGCAATGTGACTTTTTTCAAGTCTTTAGCTTTCTTGGCTGCGGTAAACTGTTTACCGAGTGTGCTGTATTGTTCCAGAAGGGGAGCGTGTTTCTTCTGAACTGAGGTTGCTTCTGAAGATAAGCGGCTTAACAGTGCTTGATCTGTTGACTGTATGACGGAACGAATAGATTTCAGAGTGTCATTATTCTGCTTGCGTAACTTCTGAATTTCTGAGTTATCTGTCTTGAGGGTGGCTTGAAGCGCGGTATAATTACCATGAAGACTGTTAATGTCATCCAGCGCGGCATCCCAGCCAGTAGCAGCAGACACAAGTGTAAGGTTACAGGTTAGGAAAGCTGCTACCAGCACTAATTGAGCCACCCATTTTAAATCCCTAATTCTGAAAATGTTCTTTCTACATCTGACGGCACCTTTTGGTTTAAACATTCATCTCAGCTCCTTAATGAATTAGTTAATATACGCAAAAAAGCACCTCCAAGATAGGCATTGACGCCTGTCTTGCGAGGTGCTTCTCCCGCACAGAAATATAAAAGATGCTCTTACTATAACTTGAAATTAATGGATAGTCAATGGACAATAGAACGTTTGTTTGCTTGTTTTTATAATTGTGAAATACAAAGGGGAGTAAATATGAGTTCACATCTAGAGTATGGGCACGATCGAGTGGCCCTGATTACCGGAACCTCCAGTGGATTTGGATTGCTGACAGCGCTCAAATTGGCTGGAAAGGGGTTTAAGGTGATAGCAACCATGCGTGATTTAAGCCGTAAAGCCGAGCTGGTGCAGCAGGCAGAGCAGGCAGGAATTTTAAAGCAGCTTCATTTAATGACGATGGATGTCACCGACAGCGATTCTATAGAGACAGCAATATCTTCAGTACACGAAACATTTGGAAGAATTGATGTTCTAGTCAATAATGCAGGTTTTGCCATTGGCGGTTTCATAGAAGAAATATCTATGGAGGAATGGCGGCGGCAAATGGAGACGAACTTTTTTGGATTAGTGGCTGTGACAACAGCTGTGCTGCCCATTATGCGAGAACAGCAGAGCGGCACGATTATTAATGTGGGAAGTGTAAGCGGATTATCCGGATTTCCAGGTTATGCGCCTTATGCAGCTTCTAAATTTGCTGTTGAAGGTTTCAGCGAAAGCCTGCGTCATGAAATGTCCCCTTATGGAATACGGGTGGTATTAATTGAACCGGGCTCCTTCCGTACACCGATATGGGGAAAAGGCATGGAGCAAATTCGACGTAAGGAGGATTCTCCGTATAAAGAACGTCTTGACGCTGTGCTACGATATTCCAAACATACTGCTGAGACAGCGCCTGACCCTAGTCAAGTGGCTAATCTTATCGGTCGTATTACCGAAATGAAAGCACCACGGCTACGTTATCCTATCGGCAAAGGCACGCGAATCTTAATCTTAGGCAAAACGCTGCTTCCATGGAAATGGCTGGAGAGAATTATTGCGAAAGAATTGAGGGGATAGGATGGAGTCATCCATAAATTTAACAATCATTAAACTAATAGGTTATATGTCCAGTTTGATGACCGTTTTTTTATGGCTAATTTTTATATTCATCAATCCTTATGCTGAGATTACGAATCGCTCCACTCTTGTAATTAGTATAATTATGTTGTTATTACCGGCGGGGTTATTAGCAATAGGTGTCTTTTTAAACAGAAGTCGGCTAATGCTGCTTGCATTTATCTGGAGTTTTCCCTACAGTTTATATATGTTATTAACGCCCGGAATCTTTAGGTTGTTCGGGATTACGAGCCTAATGTATTTACTTTGTTTTGTGTTATTTAGAATGAACAAGATTAGATATTGAACAAGGATAGAGGTGTGCCGATGCTAGAATCGTCCGGAATCCATATCTGCTTCAACGCAGATGGCCGTGAAATAGAAATCCTCGATGTTACTCCATTTGGCAAAGATAAATTTCGAATTGAAGAGACACCGATTTTTAATCCGGCTGTTACAATGGGAGATATTATACAGGTGAAGGAAGAAAATGGAGTCTATTATTACCAAGAGACCGTCCAGAAATCTCCTTTCAAAAGATACGCTTGGCTGCTTAGTAAAGAGGCTGTTGATTCAACGGCCATTGCAGATTTTAAACATAGAATTATAGAGAATGAAGGCAAATGTGAGTTGATCTTTGGCGGTTTGTTCGTCATTCATATTCCTAAGAATACTTCGATTGATGTTGATGGGGAAATGAATCGAATTATTGAGCGGTTCGAGATTTGAATACTAAGAAAAATGCTGCGTCATGAAATGCAAGGAAACTTGCACACGATGACTGCAGCATGGAGAATAGAAGAAACGCTTTTTATTTTATTTCTTCCATAAATGTCTTGAAATTTTCAGTGATTTCTTTTGATTTAGTATGGTGCAGATAATGTCCTGCATCAAGTTTTACCAATTTTCCTTGTTTAGAATTTTTGACTTGCTCTTCATGCAATGATATCCAATCTTTTAAGAGAGTATCATCCCCTTGTACAAAGAGCAAAAGGGGAAGATCCTTTGGAAAAGTTGAATTTAGAGCCCCTTTATAATTAGAAGACATATGTTCCACTTCATTTAAGTGAGTGTAATTATAAGTGTTTCTAAGTGTAAATAATCTCAATTGTTCTTTAGTTTCATCATCAAACGGCAATCCAACATAGGGGTTTCCACTTGTTTTAAATAACAATCTGCCCAAGCCTGATTTTCTAAGTAGTTTTAATTTTCCTGTTGGTATTTTAACATTTGTTCTGTCTTCTGTTGCAATACTGTTATCAATCCCGACAAATGCACTCACTTCGTTTGGATATTTGTTCACATAATTCAAACTGTACATACCGGAAATAGAGTGTGCCATTAGAATATAACGGTCAATATTAAGCTGCTTTACAGCTTCATGAATTTCACTTACAATATTTTCCGTGGTTCGTTCTTTTTCAGTTCTATCACTTAATCCATAACCGAAAGGCTCAATCGCGACAACTTTGTAAAATGGAGATAGTTCATCTATCAGCAGTTTAAAATCAAGTCCCGGTGCCACCGTTCCATAACCAGGTAAGAGTACGACCGTCTCTTCGCCATTTCCTTGAATCAAAACATTCATATTTTTACCATCGACGCTTACAGACTGACCATAGGGTTTTATTTTAGCTTGGTCCGATTTATTAAGGAAAATATTAGCGACAAAAACAGTCACTAGAAAAAGTACTATTGCAGTAGCTAAAGCCCCTAAGGAAATAAGTATAATTTTCAGCGGTTTATTCATCCTTTTTTTTATAACCTCTTCTTCTGGTTTCACTCGCATCTTCTCCTGTTCTAATCGCTTTATTCTAGCTACCTTAACGAGTCGCTAAAGGAAGCTTACCCGATGAAGATGAACTATACATGACGACAATATGAACTGAATATGAACCAGCTGAAAAAGTTTGACTCATTAAAATGAATGCGAGGTGAGCAATAATGTTGAAATTTATGAAGCAATGGTTGCCGAGTATTATGATCGCAGTGGTTATTTCTTTGTTTGTTAGAACCTATGTTGCTGAAGCCATGCGAGTTCCAACGGGCTCTATGATCCCAACGATTCAAATCAATGATCGCTTAATTGTTGAGAAAATGTTATGGATGACCACACTGGAGCATGGAGATATTGTTGTATTTACGCCACCTGTAGCTGGTGATGAGAATAAAAGATATGTAAAAAGGCTAATGGGGCTGCCTGGAGATACCTTGGAAATTAAAGATGGCGAACTTTACCGAAACGGAGCGATGGTTAACGAACCTTACCTCAATGAACAGATGGATTACACTTTTGGACCGGTTACGGTACCCGCCGATCATTATTTTTTTCTTGGAGATAACCGGAATATAAGCTATGATGCTCATCTGTGGGATACTCCATTTGTGTCGAAGGATAAGCTGATTGGGAAAGTGATCGCTGAATTTAGCAATCCCTTTTAGGTAGTGTGTAAGACGGATAAATGTAAGGCTTAATCTCTAAAAATAGATTTAGGGGTGCTGAAGTCGCGGGGGTCTTTTGAACTAACCGAGTGGTTTAATGAGACTTTAACCATATTGTTACTTTGGAAGAATTTAGCTATCCTTAAGGTAAAATATACCTACATATAGTAAGGGGTGCTGAATTTTGAAAGCTCATGTCACAGATCTCAAACATGGCGATTGTCTAATAGCAGATACATTCAATAGTGTTGGCCTACACGTGCTTCCGAAGGGGACAGTGGTCTACGGAGAAGAAATCACCATCCTGATGAGGCATCAGATTGATTATGTCGATATTGAACCACGCATGATGGCGCTGGATAATGAAGAAATGAATGTGGCACAAGGGATAGATGGTAATTTTGATCAAGCCATCCAAAACTATGAATCTATATTTCTGGAAGCACTCAGCAAGGGTAGCTTTACGCAGTCGGATGTTGATAATACGCTGCAGCCATTGCTGGAGAAATTGGATGAACAAAAGGATGTCGTTTCTTTATTATTGCTGCTTGAACGTGATGATATCAGTACATACAATCATTCATTGCAGGTCGGACTGTTATCCTTTTACATAGCGACTTGGTTAGGTCATACAAAAGCCGAAAGATTTGAGATTAGTAGAGCCGGTTATTTGCACGATATCGGAAAAAGCCAGATTGCTCCACATATCTTAAATAAGACGGATAACTTAACTCCTGAAGAATCAGAAGAACTAAAACGTCATACTACGTATGGATACGACATTATCCTTAAATCGATGAATGACGAAAAGACCGCACTAGTGGCGCTTCAGCATCATGAATTCGAGGATGGTACAGGTTATCCTAACAATCTCCGTAAACAGGACTTGCACCCGTATACGCAGATTGTTGCTGTCGCAAATACTTATGTAGGCATGACCTTAGGAAGAGCGAATCAACCGAAACAAGGCCTGATTAACGTTCTTCGCAAGGTACATGAACTTGGATTTGGCAAGCTGAATGGAAATGCGGTACAAGCTCTGATCGGACATTTATTGCCGAATTTTGTGGGTAAGAGCGTTCAGCTTAGCAATGGTGAGCAAGGTACGATTATTATGAATAATCCGTTGGATATTTTCAAACCTCTGGTAAAAATAAATGAGACTACGTTCAGAGACTTATCTAAAGAGCGTAATTTGACTGTTGAAGAAGTATTTATTTAACGAATATTTTTGTGGCGAAAAATAGTAAGGCTATCTCCTTGATCCGTAAAATCAGGGGATAGCTTTTTTGTGTTATAATCGGAATTGGGTTAAAAACCCTTTAATATGGAATAGGAGAGTGCTTATCGTGATTATCAAATTCATTCGTTTACGTTAATTTGAGGTGCAATTCAATGATGACATCATCCATTTTTTTGAAAATGTATTGAGTCTTATTTAACTGTGCATTCATTGATAAAATTCGAATGAAATGAGGAATGAACAATGAGCGAAAAAATAGTAAAAGTAAACGGAATTGATATATGCTCGGAAAGTTTTGGAGATCCTAGCAATCCTGCGATATTGCTGATTATGGGTGCCACATGTTCTATGGTTTATTGGGATGAAGAGTTCTGTCAGCGATTAGCAGATACCGGACGTTACGTTATTCGTTATGATAACCGGGATGTCGGACGTTCCGTTGTTTATGAGTCTGGGAGTTCCAATTATACCGTGATAGATATGGCTAATGATGCCGCTGGGTTACTAGACGCCTATAATATTGAACAGGCAAATATCGTTGGGATGTCCTTAGGCGGAATGATTGCACAAGTCCTTGCTACACGTCATCCGCAAAAAGTTCTAACCTTAACCTTGATCGCATCAAGTTTTTTCGAATCTGATGATAATGATCGGAACTTGCCTCCTATGGATGAGCGGATCCTCGCATTCCATGCAGATGGAGCAACACTGGATTGGTCTAATGAGGAAGCGGTAGCCAATTATTTGGTTTCAGGTTCCGGCATACTCTGTGGTTCAAAACATAAATTCGATGAGAAAAGAGTGTATAAACAAGTAAGGATGGAAATAAAACGTGCCAACAACTTGCTTAGCATGTTTAATCATTCTCTCCTTACAGGGGATGACGACTACGAGGGCAAGGCAAAAAATATCATGGTTCCTACCTTGGTTATCCACGGCACAGAAGACACGGTGCTTCCTATAGAGCATGGCTTGGCACTTGCTGCGGAAATTCCTAATGCGTCGCTTCTAACCCTGGAAGGAACGGGCCACGAAGTCCACCCGGATGATTGGGAAACCATAATCAAAGCGATTTCGAATCATACATTAGGCGGTAAAGCTTAACAGGGCTTAAAGAGTAAATTAAAGAAGGGCTACAATTCGGTGTTGCCGATTGTAGTCCTATTTTTTTCAGGATTACTTTGTCCCTAGGAATTAAACCGCTTCACTAATTTGTCTTTATGTGCAGTAAAAGCCTCTTCTAAAGTGATGCCATATAAGTCGGCTAACAATGCGATATTTCCGAGAACATCCCCGATTTCCTCAATCAAGTCGTTTTTCAGTTGCTCTGGAGTGCGAGTCGATTCATCCGGTCGATCTCTGCCGATTTCATAGGAGCGTACAGCTCGTGCTACTTCACCTGTCTCTTCCATTAAGAATCCCACTCTTATAAAAGGACCATAAGTAGTCCAGCCTCGTTCTCCATAAAAATGATTAATCCATTTCTGCACATCATTAATTTCCATATTATGTAGCACTCCTTAATCTTTCACATGATTTATACTCCAACATATAGTATATTAGATAGCGGACATTATCAATATATAGTTTGGAGATGGGATTTTGAAATCAATATGTGTTTTCGCAGGATCGAATTTAGGGGGACATGAGGATTATAAAGCTAAAGCTGTTGAACTTGGTAACTACATGGCTATGAATAATTATCGTTTAATTTACGGTGGCTCAAAAATCGGATTAATGGGTGAAGTCGCTAATGCTGTTTTGAATGGTGGAGGCGAGGTAATCGGGGTAATGCCTAGAGGATTATTTAATGGGGAAATGGTACATAGAGAATTAACGGAGTTGATAGAAGTAGAAGATATGCATGGCCGTAAAGCAAAAATGGGAGAATTGGCAGATGGCTTCATTGCTTTACCTGGAGGGTTTGGAACGTATGAGGAGCTTTTTGAGGTTTTGTGCTGGTCACAAATTGGCATACACAAGAAGCCGGTAGGGGTTCTAAATATCAGGAATTATTTTGATCCTCTGCTGAATCTGATTCATAACAGTATCCAAGAAGGCTTCTCTAATTCTTCGCATCTCAGTCTGCTAAACGTATCCAACGAGCCGTTGGAACTCTTAACTCTATTGAAGGAGTATGTTCCGCAAACGCTAGAGCAAAAGTGGAAACAGCTCAACTAGAAAAAGGAGAACTTACATGAATTCAGAATTTGCATTTACTGATTTCCCTGTGTTACAAACTGAACGATGCACACTACGTAAAGCAACAGAAAATGATCGCTATGATATATTTGAACTTTATTCCCAAGAAGCCGTTGTAAAATATATGCCATTTACACCCTTCATTTCGGTCGAGGATGCGATAGATGAAATGAAATGGTATGACAAAATTTTTAAGGAACAATCCGGTTTACGGTGGATGATTGAAGATCGTGAGACTCAAAAAGTGATTGGAACCTGCGGATTTCTGAATTATGAGCAAGATCATCATCGTGTGGAAATTGGGTATGACTTAATGCCTGCTTTTTGGGGAAAGGGGATTATGACAGAGGTAGTGAACCGTGTTATGCAGTTTGGCTTTTTGAACATAAGACTAAATAAAATTGAAGCGAGAGTGGAACCGAAAAATGAGGCGTCACTTATATTGATGAATAAGCTCGGCTTCTACAAAGAAGGGGTCTTAAGGCAACATGAGTTCGAAAAAGGTCGGTATGTGGATCTTGCTGTCTTCTCTAAATTGAAAAGTGAATACCGCTGAATTTGAATTTCACTAGTGGATTGGCTATGATAAATATAGAGAAACGCTACAAGAGGAGAAATGAGATAATGACCCCCGAGAATCAAATTGAACAATTTAAGAAGCTTAAGCACGATATCACTCGTTTCATGTTGATTTATAAATTTGCATTGGATGAGATGGAAACAAAGATTGAGATCCTAAAACAGGAGTTTCAGTCTCTGCATGATTACAGCCCAATTGAACATACCAAATCGCGTATTAAGTCACCAGAGAGTATCATGAACAAAATGCTGCGCAAAAATGGTGAATTATCGCTGAATTCAGTGAAAAATTGTATTAAAGACATCGCTGGTCTGCGGATCACCTGTTCTTTTATCTCTGATATCTATCATGTTAGTGAGATGCTTCAGAAGCAGGATGATCTAACGGTTCTTGAGGTGAAGGATTATATTAAGAATCCTAAACCTAACGGATATCAGAGTCTTCATTTGCTGATTCAAGTCCCTGTTTTTATGTCCGATCGCCAGGAGCTTGTCTGTGTAGAAGTTCAAATTCGTACCATTGCTATGGATTTCTGGGCAAGCCTCGAACATAAAATCTTTTATAAATATAATAAATCAGTACCTGAGAGCATGACTCGTGAGCTGAAAAATGCGGCGGATGCCGCCCATGCTCTTGATCTGCAAATGGAGCGTCTGCACCGAGATATAAAAGAAATTAAAGACGATGATGAAGATGATCTTAGCTCTTTCGAGGAGGAGCTTCGCCGTATAGTGGTTCATAATAAGCAGTTCACACTTCCAGCTAACTTTATTAAACTGCTTGACGATAAATAAGCTGTTTTGTCCGCCTAGAGTTATCCGTTTCGTTTCGGGTGACTCTAGGTTTTTTCTTGTATACATCATTGCCATAGATAACTAGAATAGAGTATTCTCAACTAGAAGAGAAAGGTTACTTCAGCTTCATCATTTTTACATAAAAGGAGAATGAAGATGAGCGAGCGTACACTTCGCGCCATTACTGTGAATCAAATCGGATATCCGCTGGATGGAGAAAAAATCGCAGTATTTACAGGTGCTGAGCATGATTTTCAGGTAGTTGATGTTGATAGCGGGACTATTGTGTTCAAAGGTAGTTCAGATGCTGGAAGATTTGATAAAGCCAGTGGAGTAACTTTGCACACAGGTGATTTCTCGGAGGTCAAGGCTGAGGGAAGATATCGGATTGAGCAGGGCGAGGGTGTAGCTTCGGCATCCTTTACAATCTCAGATCAGCCTTATCATGAGCTTCAACAGGGCTTGCTGAAAGCTTTCTATTATTATCGCTGTGGCGTTGAATTGACTGAAGAATATGCTGAAGATTGGAAGCACAAGGCGTGTCATACCGCAAAAGGGATTGTATATGGGCAACCGGATCTTCAACTAGACTGTTCGGGTGGCTGGCATGATGCAGGTGATTATGGAAAATATAGCGGTCCCGGAGCGAAAGCTATCGCGGATATGCTGCTTGCATATGAATTATATCCCTCGGCTTTTGTAAGCGCTATCCCATTGCCTGAAAGTGATGGATCTACGCCAGATGTGCTGCTGGAATGCAAGGTGGAGCTCGATTGGTTGTTTAAAATGCAAGACTCCGCAACAGGTGGTGTATACCATAAACTGACTACGCTAAGCTTTCCTGGACTGGATGTTATGCCTGAGGACGATACAGCGGATCTGTACTTCTCACCAATATCTGCTACTGCTACTGGAGATTTTGCTGGGGTTATGGCTATGGCTGCAAGAGTGTACGAGTCTTTTGATGCTGCTTATGCGCGGAAATGTCTGGATGCTGCAGGGGCAGCATGGGAATGGCTTGTTCAGCATCCAGATGTACACGGTTTTACGAATCCGCCTGAGATTAGCACTGGAGAATACGGGGATGGAGTCGATAAGGACGAGCGGTATTGGGCAGCGGCGGAGCTGTATCGTACGACAGGGAAAGAGGAGTATCATCAAGCTGTTCTCCAGCTAGTGCAGCTGGCTTTTCCAAAATACAGTTTAGGCTGGGGTGATATGGGGGGCTATGGCACTATTGCTTATCTGTTAAATGGTGAGGAGCAAGCAGAACGTGCTTTATATGTCTCGTTAAAAGAAGGGCTTGTTGCTGAGGCGCAACGATTAGTGGAACAGAGTCGTGAGGAGGGCTATAGGATCTCTTTAAAAGAGGAGGACTATATCTGGGGCAGTAATATGCTTGTAATGAACAATGCAATGCTGCTGCTGGCGGCTGAATATTTTAGTGGAGACTCCGGTTTTGCGGACTGTGCCTTAGATCATCTACATTATCTGATGGGGCGTAACGTATTGGATATCAGCTATGTTACCGGATTTGGGGATCATGCCGTGATGAATCCGCATCATCGCCCTTCTGTAGGTGACCAAGTGGCTGATCCGGTGCCAGGATTGGTGTCAGGGGGGCCAGATCGTGGGCTGCATGATGAATATGTAGTTGAGCATTTACAGGGAAAACCAGCTGCGCAGTGCTTTGTCGATCATGAGCTTAGCTATTCTACGAATGAAGTGACGATCTATTGGAATTCACCTGCGGTGTTTGTTGTGGCCCGGTTTAATCAATAAAAAGCAATAGTTCGAATAGGGAAAGGCGTCCTGGATCTGGATGTCTTTCTCTTTTTTATAGTTGAAATGCTATAATACTAGACGGTATGCTATTTTAGCGGATGGTATTAGGAGGTAGGGGATTGAGTAGTATTTTTGAGATTCAGAGACTTGCAAAACTTAACTGGAAAAGTAACGACCAAACTTCAAAATATCTTTTCTCGGAGATCTCCGCAGACATAGCTGAATCGGACCGCATCGCATTGATTGGTGCCTCTGGCCAAGGGAAAAGTACACTCCTTAGAATCCTGGCTCTCTTGGATGCTCCGGATGAGGGAGATATGTTGGTAAAGGGGACTTCATATAAAATTATGAATGCGAGATTATGGAGGATGAAAATAGGATTTGTAGCACAACAAGCGGTCATGCTGTCTGGCAGTGTGGAGGATAATCTAAGAACTGTCAGCAGACTGCATGACAAACCTTATGATCTTAAACTAGTGCAGCGACTAATTGGGCAATTGGGGCTGGAGCATTTGGATTTAAGCAAAAAAGCGGCAGATTGTTCGGGTGGTGAAAAGCAGCGGATTTCTTTAATTCGATCCTTGCTGCTCCGACCTACGGTATTATTGCTCGATGAAATCACCGCTTCGCTCGATGTCAACAGCACTCAAATGGTTGAGAAGCTACTAGAGGATTGGCATAAGGAAGAAGGCACTTCGATGATTTGGGTCACTCATGATCTTAAGCAGGCGAGCAGAATAAGCACAACTACATGGTTTATGGGAAAAGGCAGGTTGGAACAGCATGTGAGCGAGTCTTTTTTTGCTGAATCTGCGGAAGAATTGGCTAAAAGGTTCGTTCGGCCTTCGGAAGGAGCGTCGTTGTTATGAGTTATACAGCACTAAGTTTCACGCTTCTGTTTGTATTAGGGACAATGTTGGTCTCCGTGTGGCAAAAGCTCGGACTGGAAAAAGATATCATTGTAGGCACAGTGCGGTCGGCCATTCAATTGCTTGCGGTGGGGTATGTGCTGCAATTTATTTTTAAATCGGAGCAGGTCATTTATGTAATTGTGATAATACTCTTTATGATCAGTGTAGCCGCATGGAATGCAGCCAAAAGAGGCAAAGGCTTGCGCGGATTAGTCTGGAGAATTGGACTGGCGATTGCTACTATGGAACTGCTCATGATGGGCATTCTGCTCAGCTTACATATCATTGAGGCTACGCCACAATATATCATTCCGATTAGCGGCATGACCATTGGCAGTGCTATGGTGGTTTCAGGGTTGTTCATTAACCATATCAAGCATGAAATTCAGCAGAGCAAAGGGGAGATTGAAACGTTGTTGTCTCTTGGCGCAACGGTCCCACAGGCGATCCAGGAAGTTAGAAAAAGATCTGTAAAATTCAGCATGATTCCTACCATCGACGGTATGAAGACGGTTGGGCTTGTTCAACTCCCTGGAATGATGACCGGAATGATCATCGCGGGTGCTGATCCTGTAGTAGCTGTTCGTTATCAGATATTAATTGTGTTCTCGTTCACTGCCTCTGCTGCCGTAACGAGTATGCTGCTCAGTGTACTGAGCTACAGACTCTTTTTCACGCCGGATCTAAGGCTCAAGCAAATAGTGGAGCAAGGCTAAGCCTATTTCTCACAAGCAATTCCGTCTTTGTCACGGTCGCTTTTTTTATTGGCAGTATAGAGTTCTTTCGATACGTAGGGTTTGTATTTCGTTTTGCCGCCTTTGTTCTTGGTTGAGCTGGAAATGGCTACTCCACCTTTGTAATCTTTGTTTAGCTCCGTGCAGTTTTTGTAGGTTTTGGCCTTGGATTCTGCGCTAGCTGTATTCAAGGTAGCGACGGATAGAGTGAGTAGCAGGCCTGCTACTAGACAGATGTTTAAGATTTTTTTCATGGGAACACTCCTATAAAAATCTAATGGAATTAATGATTGTGTAGTATCGTTGTATTTTATATTACCAGTTTAATTCATTGAGGTATACATTATTGGTGGATTTGGAAACCGTGTACATATTTATAAGTGAAGTGGGGGAATAATTAGATTCAATTCACATGTAGTGAACAGGCTACGAATGAGGTGATTCTAATTAGCAAAATGAAAATGGCGACTGCCTTAATTGCGGGATTGTTGCTTCTGCCGGGAATGGCTATGGGTGCATCAGCCCCCGTTACTATGACTCACGTTAATGGAGAACTGCTATCGGCTATGCCCAAGCCAGCTCCGGAGTCTAGGCGCATTATATTACCTTCTGCAATTCAAGCATCAGAGCTATACGGGTTCGGATTACAACATCGGAATGCCTCGATTCAATATTCGATCTTCTCCAAAGATTTCAAAAAGATTATGTATCCGCGGTTTGTTGAACTAAACTGGGTGACGGGTGTCTCCAGCCCTTGGATCACGAACTACGAGGTCACTAAAGAAACGATAATTAACAAGAATTCAGAGGTCATTGAAATGCGTCTGGATACTGCGACTTCAAGTGGACCAGCACCTTCTATACTTTTGACAATCTCACTTGTGCAAGAGAAGAATAGCTGGGTGATTACCGGAGTGACATCGGACCCCGAGCTGCCGCGTGGCGGATTGCCTAGGAAGTAGGTTGGTTATGGATAGGAAAAAGAGCAAGCGTAGTAGGGGGTTCCCATACGCTTGCTCTTTTTTTGATTCGAAAGCACATCGATCAGTCCACGTGGTCTGTTTCTCCACAAATCATCAGCCTACGTTGGTGATTAATTAAGAGACCTCGCGTCAGACATCGTTACGGACCGTATTGCAGCTATTTTGGCATTATGATCGTTCTGGCGAGAGTTTCGGACTGTATGGCTCTTATTCCCCTGAAATCACGCATTATAGGAGTACTTTTGGGTGAATAGCTGCATCTGAGTCCGATAGCATGGCTAAATCGCCGAAATTGTGAAAATAAGAGCTCCTCGGTCCGATCACCGCCAAACTCTAGTGGATTTGGAGTCGCAATGTTCAGCTCAGAGTGACAATACCTGCTCAGCGTCACAAATCATCAGCCTACGTTGGTGATTAATTAAGAAACCTCGCTTCACACATCGATACGGACCGTATTGCAGCTATTTTGGCATTATGATCGTTCTGGCGAGAGTTTCGGACTGTATGGCTCTTATTCCCCTGAAATCACGCATTATAGGAGTACTTTTGGGTGAATAGCTGCATCTGAGTCCGATAGCATGGCTAAATCGCCGAAATTGTGAAAATAAGAGCTCCTCGGTCCGATCCCCGCCAAGCTCTAGTGGATTTGGAGTCGCAATGTTCAGCTCAGAGTGACAATACCTGCTCAGCGTCACAAATCATCAGCCTACGTTGGTGATTAATTAAGAGACCTCGCGTCAGACATCGTTACGGACCGTATTGCAGCTATTTTGGCATTATGATCGTTCTGGCGAGAGTTTCGGACTGTATGGCTCTTATTCCCCTGAAATCACGCATTATAGGAGTACTTTTGGGTGAATAGCTGCATCTGAGTCCGATAGCATGGCTAAATCGCCGAAATTGTGAAAATAAGAGCTCCTCGGTCCGATCACCGCCAAGCTCTAGTGGATTTGGAGTCGCAATGTTCAGCTCAGAGTGACAATACCTGCTCAGCGTCACAAATCATCAGCCTACGTTGGTGATTAATTAAGAGACCTCGCGTCAGACATCGTTACGGACCGTATTGCAGCTATTTTGGCATTATGATCGTTCTGGCGAGAGTTTCGGACTGTATGGCTCTTATTCCCCTGAAATCACGCATTATAGGAGTACTTTTGGGTGAATAGCTGCATCTGAGTCCGATAGCATGGCTAAATCGCCGAAATTGTGAAAATAAGAGCTCCTCGGTCCGATCCCCGCTAAGCTCTAGTGTATTTAGAGTCGCATTGTTCAGCTCAGAGTGGAAGGCCAACTCAGCATCACAAAGCCCAGCTTGCATTATAGAGTGTAGCATACGTCACCAGCCCAGCTCATATCATACAGCGCAACTGACGTCGCATAGCCCAGCTCGCATTACAAAGCGCAACTCACATCGCATAGCCCAGCTCGCATTACACAGCCCAACTCACATCGCATAGCTCAGCTCACATCACAAAGCGCAGCTCGAGCCACCAGCCCAACTCACATCGCATAGCTCAGCTCGAGCCACCAGCCCAGCTCACGTCACCAGCCCAGCTCGCGAACCCCAGCTCAAGCCACAACAGCTACCTAGACTATCCAGTTGTTAGCGACTAATCTCTTCCCGCCTTCACCATCAATTCCGCCAGCATTTTGGGTTCGGTTCGAACGGTGGTCATGTGATCTCCTTTGCCCTCGATGAAGCGGAAGACGCCTAAATGACTGGATTGTGTAGGATGGAATCCGTATGGACCTTGCGGTATCGCGGTGTCCTCCGTTAGATAAAGATAACTTTTGGGGATCTGGAGACTGTAGAATTTCTTGAGATCAAGCTTTTCGAAAAGTGGACTTGCTGGCTCAGGAGGAGCTTTTTTATAAAAAGCTTGCGCTTCCGCAAGACTGGCGGTGTTGACGAATGTATCCCGGAAGAGAGGAAAGGGGAGCGTTATGGTGTTATTGCCGGAAGTATCTCTTAGCTGTTCAAAGTACTTAAGCGAATCAGCTGGAAATTGGTCCGCCAGACTTTGCCCATCCAGCGGTACGAAGGCATCGAAGAATACCAGACGTTTGATCCGATCCGGTACTTGCTGAGAGACGGTTTGGATCACCGATCCACCAAAGCTATGTCCGAGCAGAATGATATCCTTTAAGTCTTTTTGCTTGATAAAGTCGACAACAGATTGTGTAATTTGCGCATGCGTTACATTATTGTTTTTGTCCCCGCCATGACCGGCATATTCCGGAGTATAGACGGTGTGTCCTAAGCTGCGAAGTGCGGCGGCCGTTTGATCCCAAAAACCAGCAGTAGCCCAAGACCCATGAACTAGAACAAATGTAAGAGGCGCCTGTTTCGATGATGTTTTGTTATTGGCGGCCTCAACCGTGGAGCTGAGATTCATAGGCTGGAAACCCATAATTGTAAAGAGAGTGATACATAACGCTAACACTATTTTTGTGTGAATGGATTTCATACTATGCCTCCTATGTGGGGTGAGAGTGTAATACTTAGAGGATGCCCCGTTTAGAAAAGAAAGATGAATTTTTATCAGGAGTAGTGAATCTCCGCACCTAGGCATAGGCAAACGCATATCTTGTGTTTAGGGAAAGCAAAAATTTATAGCAACAGAAAGGCAGGAAAAAAAGTGACTTCATACATGGACTATACGTCCCCCAATACAGAGTTTACTTTTGATGTGAACACCAATACACTTTTTAAAAAAGATGCCAACAACTTCATTAACTTGCTGTCGATTAAACAATTGAACACGCTTGAGAACATATCGCTGCTGGATATTTTTCTTAGCAAATCAAATGTTGTGGAACCTCATTATCATCAAAATGCTGCAGAGCTTGTATATTGTATCTGCGGTTCAGCGGTAGTGTCTTTAATCAATCCGTTCACAAATGAACTTCTGCATTTTCCGATTTGTCCGGGTCAAGTGGCAAACGTGCCGCAAGGCTGGTGGCATTATGAGGTAGCTACTGCGGATAATACACATCTGCTCGCGATTTTTGACGCACCTATTCCTGAGGTCATTTTAGGTTCGGATATTCTTAGCAAAACCCCAGCAAATGTATTAGCCCATACTTACTGCTTAAATGAAGCTAAGGTAAAAGAAGCTCTTGCTCCAATCAAGCCGGGAACCTTCATCGGCCCTCCTGCTGACTGCTGCGAAGAAGATAAAGTAATGGGCAGCAGCAATATGGCTCCTAATATGGCCCCTAACATGGCCCCTAACATGGTCCCAAATATGCAAGCCAATGTTAAACCAAATATGCATCCTAATATGCAGCCAAATATGAATCCATACGCTCATATGCAGGCACAACCCATCCCGATATCTTCACAAATGCCTCCAGCTACACAAGCCTTTAATTATCAGCCATACCCGATGCAAGGGTACTATACGCAGGGTTATGATCAGCATTATCGCCAACAACCCTATGTACAGCAGCAGCCGCATTACCAGTATCCAAATAACCAAGAGTAAACTAAAAAAACCTCCCGGAACTCTAGATTCCGGGAGGTTTCGTTGTTAAACCTAGGATAAACGGACAAGTACTCTTCCTCTAAGGTTTCCTTGTAGAATATCTTCCAATGCTTGCGGTAGTTCGTTTAACGTGACTTCACGATCCACGAGGTTCTCCAGCTGACTTGGCTTCAGATCGCTCGCCATCCGTTTCCAAGCCTTCTGGCGAAGGTCTGCAGGACATTCAACGGAATCTATGCCGAGAAGGTTAACACCCCGAAGAATAAACGGAAGTACTGTAGTTGGAACTGAAGTGCCTCCGGTTAAGCCACTTGCAGCTACAGAACCTCTGTAGGTGATTTTACTCAAAACTGCGGCAAGGGTGTCACCACCCACCGAATCTACTGCGCCTTGCCATAATTGTTTGTCCAAGGGTTTGCTGGCGCCGCCAATGACCTCTTCACGTGAGATCACGTCTTCGGCTCCTATACCTCTAAGGTAATCGGTAGCTTTGGCGTTACCTGTGCTTGCCACTACGCTATACCCTTTTGCGCCAAGCATGGCAATAGCAGATCCACCTACACCGCCGGTAGCGCCTGTTACAAGTACTTTGCCTTTGTCCGGGGAAACGTCATGATCTTCCAGGGCTAGTATGGACAAGGCAGCTGTCAGTCCTGCAGTACCGTAGATCATAGCTTCTTTAAGCGTCAGGCCTTCGGGAAGGGGAGTGATCCAACCTGCTGGAATCCGAGCGTATTTGCTAAAGCCGCCAAAGTGTGATACGCCAACACCATATCCTGTCGCAATGACTTGCTGCCCTTTATGAAACCGCTCATCTGTGGAAGATACCACAACACCGGATAAATCTATCCCTGGAATAAAGGGATATGTTCTTAGAATTTTACCGTTTGGAATACTGGCTAAACCGTCTTTATAGTTTACACTGGAGTAAGCAACCTTAATTACAACCTCTCCAGCTGGCAGATCCTCTAGGGTAACCGGTTTAACAGCTACGGAGAAGGAAGATTCTGTTTTGTCGACAACTAACGCTTGAAATGATTCTGTCATAAGTGTGAGCTCCTTCAACTACGTTATAGGTAAGACATGTATATAATATTTATTCTGCCCGGTCAACTTGTGATTGTCTATGATATAGCGCAATTGTTTATTAAGGTTCCGTTAAATCTTGTGATAGAGGGTGAAGCTTATGAAATGGAAAAATTTAATGGGTACAGTCTTAGCGGGTATCACATTAGTCTCACTTGGCTTTAATGGATATTCTTTTTATAACAAGCCACCAAAAGAGACTAACCAAACTACCAAGGAGCTTGTTCAAACTATAGGCGAGATTTCAATCCAATCTAACTCTGAGAGTGGAGTGCAGGGTGAAAGCGTGGAGGAACTGAAAAAAATTATTTATAACTTACCTCAAGTGGAGAAAAAATTAGCTTTTATAAAGGGAGTAATCACAGAAGGGAACTCGGTTTATCTGGATCTGGATGAGGTGGAATGGTTCGGTGGAGAGGCGGCAGAAATTGCGGCTAAAGAAGATGGTATACAAGAACCCGAATCATTGCCTAATGGATTCTATATCCGAAATGCAAGCGATGAAATCGAACGACTTAAGCTTGAGACTGATGTAACTATAGCTGAACTAAATGGGGCGAGACCTCAGCAAGTTGACTATACGAATTTTATTAGCGAAGAGCTTGTGGACAGATTATTCCATCTGACATTTGTAGAAGGTAAGGCTGTTTTGCTAGAAGAGCAGTACAGACCTTAGTGAGGGAGAGCAACTGAAAGTGCCAGCGGAGAAAAGAATCGGCGGGATGCTCTACAGCATGCAGAGAAGGTAATGAAGAGTAGAAGAGCTTACTGTTTGTTTATGCTTACATACACTTAAGATTATGATGAAATTTATTTTCACGGGAAAAATGGCTCTGTGTCCGTAGCTGCCATACCTGATGTATTTGGACCGGGTGCGGATGGGAATACTGTATGAAGAAAAATTTTTCGTTGATCTAGTTAATAGGCGGAAGATATGTTTAAATGGGAAAGTATAGTATTTTTTAAATAATAGGATTGAAGAAAGAGAGGCTAATTCATGTCGATTGCGACTACAATGATTATCAGGCTCGAAATTCGGAAATCGGTTGCATCTTTTGGCGATGTTGCTTCAGGAATTGCCGCAGCTGGCGGAGATATTGTTGCTATTGACGTGATACGTGCAGGGAAGGATGTCACTACCCGAGATATAACAGTGAATGTGCAAGACGCAGCTAATGGAGAAATTATCTCAATATTATCGAAGATGCCGGGAATTAAAATAATCAACGTGTCGGATCGGACGTTTCTGGCTCATCTTGGCGGAAAAATCGAAATCACACCTAAAATGCCGATTAAAAATCGGGAGGATTTATCCTTAGTGTATACGCCGGGGGTAGCCCGAGTGTGTACGGCGATTGCCGAAGATCCCAGAAAAGCTTATTCTCTGACGATGAAAAGAAATACAGTTGCAGTCGTTTCGGACGGCACTGCTGTACTTGGACTAGGGGATATCGGTCCGGAAGCAGCGATGCCTGTCATGGAAGGTAAGGCGATGCTGTTTAAGCAATTGGCGAACATTGATGCTTTTCCGCTGTGCTTAAATACCAAAGATCCGGATGAAATTATCAATATCGTAAAAGCAGTTTCTCCTGGCTTTGGAGGGATAAACTTAGAGGATATAAGTTCACCACGCTGCTTTGAAATCGAACGCCGGCTTGCGGAAGAGCTGGACATTCCGGTATTTCATGATGATCAGCATGGAACATCCGTGGTGGCTTTTGCAGGACTTTTGAATGCGCTTAAAGTTGTTAATAAATCTATTGAAAATGCGCGGATTGTTGTTGTGGGTATAGGGGCGGCTGGGGTGTCCATATGTAATCTGCTGCTGGCAGCGGGCGCGCGTTATATTTATGCGGTTGATCGTGAAGGCGTTCTCAGAAAAGATCTCCAGTATGATAATCCGGAATGGCAGAAGCTTGCTGCCGCAACCAATCCTGAGGGAATTGAGGGTGGAATAACGGAGGTTATACGAGGGGCAGATGTCTTTATTGGGGTGTCCCGTGGGGGGATTCTGACCGTGGAGCATCTTAAAAGCATGGCCAGTGATAACATCGTTTTTGCGATGGCTAATCCTACACCGGAGATTGAACCGGATTTGGCAGAACCTTTTGTTCGCGTTCTAGCGACAGGCAGAAGTGATTATCCGAACCAGATCAACAATGTGTTATGTTTTCCGGGTATTTTCCGTGGCGCACTTGATTGCCGGGCTAGAACTGTGAATCTGGAAATGAAGCTGGCTGCGGCAAAAGCCATTGCATCGGTCGTTCATCCCGATGAACTCAATGAGCAATATATCATCCCAAGTATTTTTAACGAAAAAGTAGTTGAACAGGTCCGCCTGGCAGTAATCCAAGCGGCTATATCCACGGATGCAGCACGCCGGATTCCTAAAGACGTAGCAGCTATAACGGAATAAGAGCTATACGATAAATGGACTGCTTTGCTTACTTAGAGAGCAGTCTATTTGTTTTTATATTTGGAGGGAAATTGCCCGAATTGCAACTTTAAATCCACTTAAAGGTGAGGGAATGTATGAGAAAAATTCATATTATGGGAGCCTCAGGCGTAGGAACGAGTACATTAGGTTACGAATTAGCTAAAGTGTTGCCACATGTCCAGTTAGACAGTGACGACTATTTTTGGGAGCATAAATTCACTAAGCAACGTGAGGTCAATGAGCGATTAGCAAGACTTACAAGAGATTTGACTCATAAGGAACCTTGGATTCTGAGCGGTGCGGTATGTGGCTGGGGAGACGGCCTTCGACCATTATTCGATTTGGTTATTTTTCTAGGACTTCCACCGGAAATTCGTTTAGATAGATTAAGAGCCAGAGAGTACGAGAGATATGGTGATCATATTTTGCCTGGAGGAAGTAAATATGAAGCGTATCAGAGCTTTATGGAGTGGGCGGCATTATATGATGTAGCTGGAGTTGAAGTCAGGAGCAAAGTGCTGCATGAGGAATGGATGTCCGCACTGGAATGTCCTATTTTACGAATAGAGGAAGATTTATCGGTTGGAGATCGTGTTGAGATCGTGCTGAGATATTTACAAATGGTATAGGAGGAACTTTTGGTCGGCGGAATATATTCAACAGGCTACAGAAGAATTCAGCAATAATGTTGAGGGAGTCAACGGCGAGTTAAAGTCCGTACATTCTGGGATTGGTGCGTAGAGTGGGATGGACAGATGGATGAATTCGAGTTGATAGTTCGTAAATAATGGGGCTATGAAGAAGATTAAGCTGCATCCATTTTATGTGGCTAGTGCTGGGGCGGATGGCTTGGTATTATGGGCATTCTTCTTTTATGAAGATGTTGGCACAGCAGTTGGTCCAAAGAGGTTATAATTGAAAGCGTATATCTCATCCACGGAATGGTGGACTGTATGTGTATGAGCAGGGCTGTTAATTTAAAAGAAAGCAGGATGAACAATCATGGTTGATATTAAAGAAATAGAAATGGAATCTCTTCCTGAACTGGGGAATTTATATCAAGAGCTGATGAATAAACCGTCTGACCTTAATAAGCTTGAAGAAGTGTTTAAAGTGGTTAAGGCGGATAACCGGTACATTCTATTGGGTGCTTTTGTAGAGGGGGAGTTACTAGGGTCTTTGATGGGCATCGTGTGTCAGGACTTAGTGGGGGACTGCAAACCGTTTATGGTGATTGAGAATGTGGTCGTTTCAGCGCGGGCACGTCGTCAAGGCGTCGGCAAAAAACTTATGAACGCCATTGAACAAGCGGCCCGGGAAAGAGACTGCTATTATATTATTTTAGTCTCCGGTGAGCAGCGGAAGGAAGCGCATGTGTTCTATGAATCGTTAGGTTATAGAGATGAAAAGGTAGAAGGATACCGAAAACATTTAAGTTCCCATTAAAAAGTACAACAACTTTCTAGGAGGTTTTTATTTGCAGACATTTTTTCAATATAACTGGATGGTCCGCGAACAATGGTATGAGTGGTGTGCAAATATTTCTGAGGAGGAGCTGCTTGCAATACGTATAGGTGGTGTAGGCAGTATACTCGAGACGCTTTTTCACATTGTGGATGTGGAGTGGAGCTGGATTCAAGTATTGCAAGGAAAACCGGATTTCCAAGAGGATTTTGAGCAGTACAAGACTTTGCAGCATGTACGAGAATTGGATGCAAAATTCCACACAGAGGTGGAACCCTTTGTAACGGCTTGGCATGAGGGGCTGGAGCAGAGGATTTTTGAGGATCACCTTCCGGATGGCAGGATCGTGACCGATGCCTGGGGTGAGGTAATGCGCCATGTGATTGCTCATGAGATTCATCATGTCGGGCAATTATCTGTCTGGGCCAGAGAGATCGGAAAACCGCCGGTTTCAGCTAAACTGATTGGCAAAGGGCTGATAAACAGCCTGCCTGGCAAAGCGTAGACAAGCTATTCAGCGTATACTCAGATTCATATTTTACAATCTCCTTGAACTGCGAAAACATAAATCTGTACTTCAAGGAGGATTACACATGGTGAAGAAGAAAAATTTGCTGAGAAAGTTTATGGCAGTTACACTAAGTCTTGCTATCGTCTCAACAGCGTTTGGAGTTGCTGGAAACACGCCCGTAGTTAGTGCGGCGGATGCAGGTGTAACGAAAGCGTATGAATCCCTGTTCGCGGGTGACAGAATCATTGATGTTAAAGTAACGATTGATGATGCGGATTGGAAAAGTATATTAGCAAGTCCCCTCGAAAAAGAATACAAAAAAGTTAAGGTTGAAGTTGACGGGAATGTTGTTGAAAATGTTGGATTTTCTACTAAAGGGAATCTGACGTTAAAATCGGTAGCCAGTATGACAGACTCGGACAGATACAGCTTCCGGCTGAAATTTGATAAATATGATAAGAAGCAAACGTTACTTGGTCTTGATAAAATGGTACTGAACAACAATTTTTCGGACCCTTCGTATATTCGTGAATATTTACATTACGAAGCGCTCCGTTCTGTTGGTGTGGATGCACCTTTGACTGTGTTCACCAACCTGTATATCAACGGAGAATTATATGGGTTTTATGTAGGTGTGGAAGCGATAGATGACAGCTATCTAGAACGTACCTATGGAGAAACTTATGACGAAGGTGTTCTGTATGATACAGAAGAAAAAAGTTATCTGCAGTACAAAGAAGACAGTGACTACGAAACGATAACTTATGATACAGGTAAAGAAGATGATAAAGCTTCGTTAAAGAACTTCATCAAGGTACTGAATGAGATGCCTGCCGGTGAGAAGGGTTCTATTGAAAGTGTGCTAGATGTGGATTCGGCCCTGAAGTATATCGCCGCTAATGCTGTATTGGGTAACTATGACAGCTATAACGGGGATAAAGGTCATAATTATATGTTGTACGGGGATGCATCCGGTAAATTTAGTGTACTTCCATGGGATATGAACATGTCCTTTAACGGGTATTCTGGTGGCGGAGGCGGCAGAGCAGGTACAACAGCTGCTGCGGGCACAACATCTACATCGGCAACAACCATTGCAGCCAATACCAACGCAGTAACTGCATCGATTGATAATCCTACACTTGGGATAAGTTTAGATCAGGTCCCAATGATTGCTAATCTGTTGGAAGTGCCTGAATATAAGACTAAATACTTGAAATATGTATCTGAGCTGGTAGATTATTTGGAAGGAATTCAGAGCAGAATCACTGAATTGGCTACCTTGATTAAACCTTACGTTCAAGCAGACCCAACCAAATTTTATACCATGGAACAATTTGAAAGTAATGTTACTTATTCAGCAACAGGTGAGATGGGTGGTAGTGGAGGAATGACTCCACCAGCTGGGATGGAAGGCATGACACCTCCGGATGGAACGACACCGCCAGCACGTCCTGATAATACAGGGACTGCGACTGATGGTAATCCTACACCTCCAACAGGTAACGCTGGAGGCGGGGGACAAGGTATGGGCACAATGGCTGCAGGTTCGATTATGACCTTTGCGCTGAACAGACTTGCTAATCTGCAAGGCCAGCTAGGACTTAACGTCACACCTCTACCCTCTGTAACTACAACACCATCAACAACTAATCCGAACACGACGGGCACTAAGGGAATATCCGTACTTTTAAACGGAACAGCGGTCAGCTTTGCAGATCAGCTTCCTGTGAATAAGGATGGCCGGGTGCTTGTGCCAGTGAATGCAATCTTTAATACTCTGGGTGCTACAGTAACCATGGATCAAACGACTAAGAAAATCACTGCAGTAAAAGACAATACAACGATCGTAATGGCCATTGGCAGCAAGACTGCTTACATCAATGGCAAAGCGCTCACACTCGACGTTCCTCCGCAAATTATCGGAAATCGGACATTAGTTCCGGTTAGATTTATTTCCGAGGGATTGAATATGGATGTGAAGTGGGATGCGGGGACTTCTACAGTTACAGCTACGACTAAAACAGCAGCTTAATAATTAGCTTTATCGCGTATGCGGAAATCCGGGGCAAGCTCTGGATTTCCGCATTTTTTAATTCAAGCAGATCAACTCGTGCTGCTGCTAGAGAGCAGTGGCGGAAACCAGACATGACGAAGATCAACCCAACCCTGGCTATTGAAGCTAACCCCGCGGACAGAGGGGAGATAAGCTGTCTGAGTGGGCTTTTCATACAAAATATGTAGGTGGTGCTCTTTAATCAGACGGTTCTCGATGATACTGAAACTTTCCGCTCGGGCCACCGGATTAGGTTCGCGCGCGATGGTATACAGCCAGCCTTCTATATCCGCCCGGGTATACGGTTCAATATGCTGGGAGAGCGTAAGGTATAGATCAAATAAACGAAGTTGTTCATCCTCGTCACGGAATAATGAGAAAACAATCAGGTCAGATTCCAGCCGAATCGGACCTTTAAATTCCTCTGGAGACACGGAAATGACATTGCATTTATAACCTTGTTGCTCTAGTCTAGTGGCAATAAAATCAGCATCGCCAGCATATTGTGGAATCGTAGAGATTTGCAACGTGATTTCTTGATCTTTTATCGCTTCTTGCTCGATGGACGCTGAATCGTCTTTTAAACAGGAGACTATTTTTGCCCGAAGCAGGGGATCGCTTAACGGTCCCTTTTTTTGCGTATTGCAGGTGACGAATTTCCGGATGGAAGACTCCGAATGAATTCGGCTCCAGGTCGAAGAACTGGCGGATGAGGGATTCTGAATCACGTGAAAAGCAGAACCCGTATCAGAGGATGACGTTTCGGTATCCCACGGGACATAAAGGATTTCAACCCGATCTAAATGAGCCCGTCCTTGAAAATAATAAGGAAAAACCTCCAGCACACAAGTGTCCTCGGTCATGTCCACAACCTTAAAGGGGCCAGTCCCCACGGGTCTACGGCCAAAGCTCTGCTCATCTATTCCTTCTAAATCACGCGGTACAATTGCGGCTCTGCTCGTGCACAAAAATGGCAGAAATAGTTCATTAGGCTGCTTAAGCGTAATTTGAACGGTAGATGGATTTAATGCGGTGACCCGCTGGATTTCTTTGAAAATATAGCTATAGAGTGTCCGTTTAGAGGTTCGCATCAACCGTCCCAGGGAATAGACTACATCCTTGGCTGTAAGCACTTTTCCATGATGGAATAACACCTCTTTGCGCAGAAAAAAAGTCCAGAGCGTCCGGCTCTCATCGACTTCCCAGGCGTGAGCCAGACAGGGAACAATTTTGTCCCGTTCACCGCTTCTTTTCACTAACCCGTCGAAAACATGGCTGGAAACAAATGACTCTGCCAGCAAATTCATATATAACGGATCGAAGGTATGTAGCTGCTGGGTAATGGGCAGGCGGAGAGTATCAATTTGTTTGTCACTACGAATTTCAGAATGATGCCCAAAATAGGTCAGCAGCCAACCCTGTAGTGTATCCTGCAGTGAGGTGGAGCTGGCATGGGTTTTGATGCCTTCTATAGCGTGGTGGACATCTTTGCGGCTAATCGCCTGCATCATGGATTGAAGGGCAATTTCTTCGGAGGGAACAAGAAATTGCAGCAAAGAGCGGCTTCCCCGCCCACGCTTAGGCGTCCATTTGATCCATTCCTGCAACATCATTTTATTCACAATATGCATGGCATTGCGGTGTGTACAGCCGAAAATCAATGCCAACTCATCCATCGTCACTGAGATTTCTGTTGCTCCCCCAAAATGAGATTGCAGCTTTAAAAATTGGCTATGCAGCTTCATTGTCTTGGTTCCTTTCGGAAAATAGGAAATTATAAATAAATTCTTTCTCTTTTTTTTCTTATTTTATCACGTAAAATAAGGATGAGAAAGTAAGAAAATGGGGGTAATTACCATGACCGAGGAAATGGAAACGGGAACGGGACTTAGGCTTAATCGATCGCTTGCTGCTTTGCTTGCTGCGTTCTTACTGGCAATAGTTCATCAGTATTTATTTTATGGAAAGCTGGCGGGCCTATCGTATCCAATCTTTGTGTGTCTGTTCTATGCGTTCATGCTTTATTATGCCAAGGCTAAAATCCGCAAGCTCAACAAATTCAGTTACTTCTGGTTTGGAGCGATTTTTCTACTTTCATTAACCTATTTATTCTTTCATAATTTTTTCTTCTTTGGGCTGAACCTGCTGGTGATCCCGGTGTTGATTTTATTACATATGACTTATTTGCTTAGTGATAAACGGCCGGCTTGGAGCCGGCTTGGATTAGTGGGGAACACGCTGGAGCATGTGCTTCCACAGAATTTCCGCCATTGGAGCACTGTGTTTACGATCATTAAAAGGACTGGCGGCAGTAAAATGAAGGACGAGCGTAAGCAGGTCATGGGGAAAGTGCTGATAGGACTTGCGATCTCTTTTCCAATATTGCTGGTTGTGGTTACTCTGCTGTCCTCAGCGGATGGAGTGTTTCATCATGTACTGCTGGAGCTGCCGAATGTGCTGGATCGGATTTCATTTGGGGAAAGTTTTGTGCGGGTGCTGTGGATTATCCTGCTGGGCATGGGCTTGTTCGGCTTAGTGTGGGGGTATGTGGATTCGAAAATCTATGACTGGAATATGCAGCCTAAGGAATATGGTCCAGTGCTGGCGCCTGTAAGCTTTAAAATGGATCCGATAATTATGACGACGATTCTTATAGCCATTAACACGGTATATGTATTGTTTGTTTTCGTACAGTTTTCTTACTTGTTTGGAGCATGGGAAGGGATTTTACCAGAGGGCAGCTCATATGCTGATTACGCACGTAGTGGATTTTTTGAGCTGATTATGGTGGCTGCGATTAATTTCGTGATTTTGCTGCTGGCTTTGGTATCGGAAGGAAAAAGAAGTGGAGGGCTGCAAAAATTTATTAATGTCCTGCTCTACATTCTGGTTGGTTGCTCGACAGTGATGCTATATTCCGCCTATACCCGTCTGACTCTATATGAAGAGGTGTACGGCTATACCACGACTCGGTTTTTAGTGCATGCATTTATGATATTTATGGGCTTATTGTTGGTGGTTGCAGCCTTACGGATAGCTGTTCAGCGTGTGCCATTGGCGAAATGTTATATTGTGCTGGGCTTGATCTCCTACGTCGTCATGAACTATATCGGGATGGATGTTATTATCGCTAATAAAAATATGGATCGTTATGCGGCAAGTGGTAAATTGGACGCCAATTATTTGGTCCGTTTATCTCCGGAGGTCATCCCTTCTCTGATAAGGTTTAGTGAACAGGAAGATGGGATGCTGGATGATTTTTTAAAGAATGAATGGAGAGAACTCAATAAGCGTGAGCGGGCCTGGCAGTCGTTCAATTTCCCGCAATATCTGGCGCAGCGTGAGCTGGCTGAATATTTTGCACAGTAAAGGTAAGAAGAAGGTGTGAGGTCAGTGAGGAAGAAGCCATTTAAAAGAGGCTGGTCATTTATCATCATTTTTATTACGGTAGGTTTAAGTTACGGGATCTATCATATCTATTTATACAATGCGCCCAAACAAAATCATTACTCGCGTGTTTCCAGCACCAATCTTGAACAGGAAAGTCTGGGCGGCATTCAGCTGCTTCAAAGCCTTGATTCAATTGCTAGGGAACCTAAGCCAAATAATGATATAGAGCGGTATCAGTATTATGATCTGGGTAACGAGACAACAATAGCCACAGCGCGTGGTGATGATAAAATAATTCTAATCAGCGTCTATTCCGATCATACGATGAGTACGGCAAGAGATATTCATGTTGGAGCTTCAGCAGACGAAGTGATCAAGGCTTATGGCACTTCTTATTATAAAAGAGGGGAGCAAGGGGCTGAGATTATCGGATACGTGGATAAAATCAACCATCGGAGTATTGAATTTTGGCTGCAGGATCAGAAGGTAGATATGATTCGTTATTGTGTGGATTCTGTTGTAATGTAAAGTGTCATAGGAAAACCTCATTAAAAAGGACATATGTCCTTTTTTTGTGGGGTATTCTAAATTACACTGGAGCAAACAATAGAGGGGGCACTACATGCAGACGATAAATGACCGTGAGGCTGTCCGTGCCTTGGCAGTGAAGAACGGTCTGGACGGAATATTTAGCCCGCTGGTAACGCATAAAATGGAGTTGAGACGTTACGCGGATGAAGAAAAGCTGTGTTTGGTTGGCGATCAATTGGATGGAATGTTCATATTGGTTGAGGGCAAGCTCAAAATTCAGACCTTGCTGCCAAATGGCAAATCTATGCTGGTGCGGTTTACAAATCCGATATCTGTGATTGGGGATGTAGAGCTGCTTCACCGGTTCCCTGTTAAGAATCAAGTGGAGTCTGTGGGTGAGAGCTTGATTCTTTTTGCAGGGAGAAGACTACTCCTGAGAGAGCTTGAGGAAAATACAGCGTTGTTACGTTTTCTCGTCGGAGAACTTAGTCACAAATTGCATACGCTCGGTCAAGCCTCCGCACTTAACCTGTTGTATCCTGTGGAGAATCGATTTGCCAGTTATTTAATGTCTTTGTTCGCAGATAAAAACGGTGACCGGCGAGTGGAGGAGATTCGGACCTCAAGTCTTATTGAAACAGCAGAATTGCTTGGCACAAGCTATCGGCATCTTAATCGAATCGTACGTCGTTTTATTGATGAAGGAATCATTACACGAAATCGTGGACGCTTAAGTGTACTGGATGAATCGAAGCTGGCAGAGCTGGCTAACGGAAATTTATACGAATAAAAAGATCTCAAAAGACCATTAGTTCCTGCCCTCGGCCGGAAATAGGGGTCTTTTTGTTTTTTTAAGCAAACATTCAGTTCAAATTCAGAGAGGCTTAAGGGAGAGCTAGTAGGATAAAAGTACCAAATAGACCTACATACATATAGAGATGAGGAAAAACGATGGTGAAAAGTATCCGTGGGAAAATAGTCTTAGGATTTACTGCTGTGATTATAGTCTTTCTAGTGGCGATAGCCGGAAACACATTGTTTCAGGGGAAGGTTACCCAATTGACAGATCAGGTTAATCGTAACTGGGACAAGCTGTCACTTGTTCAAGGCTTAACGGATAAGATTCGTACCGCAGATGAGCTGGGTGCTCGTTATGTGATGAGCAACACAGATGATGAGCGGAATTCCTATCTGGCGCAGTATGAAGAAATGCTCCCATTGATTGAAAATGCTATTACAGAGCTGGAGAGTGCCCGATTAAGTGAAGCTGAGTTAAAGGGTGTAACTGAGCTGAAGAGCAAATGGAATGATTATTTGATCGTTCTGAAGGAAGCTTTTGCTTTAGCTAAGGAAGGCAACTTCCCGGAAGCGCAAAAGAAATTCACGGACCTATCATTAGACGCTATGATAGAATCTCAGATTGTGTTTCAGAACATGCTCATGGAGGAAATAGAGAATGGACAAAGCCTGGCAAATTCGCATCGTAATAACGCTTTGATTACTAGCTTTGGTGTGACCGGATTGTCGGTAGTGCTCGCGGTGATCCTTGCGCTGCTAATTTCTGGACGAATTATTAAACCGCTTCGTGATGTGAACACGCAGTTGAAGGAAATTGCAGATGGGGATGCCGATCTTACGCGCAAGTTAAGTGTTCGTTCTAAAGATGAGATTGGTGAACTGGCGTTTAACTTTAATAAAATGACAGATAATCTGGGCACGATGATTGAACAGGTGAAGTTATCGGCAAATAGTCTCGCGAATTCCTCTACAAAGCTTAGGTCAGATAGTGGAGTGACGGCAGGCGCCACAGAACGAATATCGGATTTTATGGGTGAAATCGCTACCGGAACAGCCAAACAGATGAATGATTTGCAGACCAATACGATTACAATCTCAGAAATATCACTAGGAATCGGCCAAATTGCTGCCAGTGTCCAGGACATCTCGGAAGCCTCCCATCGCTCTGCGGCATTTGCCATTACAGGAGATGAATCCCTTCAGGCCGCTGGGCAGCAAATGGAATCGATTAATCACTCCATACAATCTTTATCACAGCAAGTCCAAGGTTTTGTGAATCGATCTCAGGAGATTGGCAGTATTGTAGGAGTCATAAAAGGAATCGCTTCGCAGACGAATATGCTGGCCCTAAATGCGACGATTGAGGCAGCTCGTGCTGGTGAGCAAGGTAGAGGTTTCGCTGTGGTTGCCGATCAGGTCCGCAAGCTGGCAGAGCAGTCCGCGGAATCCGCCAACCAAATTGCAGAAATGGCGACTGGGATCCAAAGTGAAGCAGATGACGCGATGAAGGTGATGATGAGCAGCATGCGTGAAGTAAAGGGAGGTACGGAGATTATTGAGGAAGCGGGACGATCCTTCGGTGAGATTCGATTATCTATAGATTCACTCGCCGAACAGGTTCAGGAAGTATCTGGAGCCGTGGAGGAGATTACGGCGGCTGCGGATGAGATTGTAGAGTCAATTCGTAACGTTACGCAAATCTCGGAAACAACCGCTGCGAGTACTCAGCATGTGTCAGCAGCCTCACAAGAGCAAATGGCTTCGGTTGAACAAATTGCATCCTCTGCAAGTGAATTAAGTACAATGGCGCATGGACTGCAAGGGTTGGTAGCTAGATTTAATGTATAACACGAAGCTTCGGAGAGTTAAGGGGCAATATAGTCCCCTTGTCCTCTCTGGGGCTTTTTTGTTGAACGTAATATCCCACATACAAAGCATAGAAATTGCCATCGACGGCCATCTACCTATAACTTATATTATTAGCGTTATTAGTTAGCTTGTATCCGTAATCCATCATTTCAAATGTAGGAGGCGAATATCTATAAAACTACTGTTTTGAAAGCGCATCCTTTCTGCTGTATAGCTCCACAAAATTTTGGAAGGTGGTTATTCAATGATAGCAGCTTCTAAAAGATTTACCGGGAAGACGGCAGTACTTTATTGTTTGATTGTTATATTATTTGTAGGTCAGTTAGGATTATATCCCTCGGTGAGTTTAGCTGCGGGGAATTTAGCCCAAGGGAAGACTATTACTTCAAGCTCGTTCGGTGATGTATACGTAGCAGCCAATGCTAATGACGGCAGCCAAGGAACGTATTGGGAGAGCGCAAGCGGTGTTTTTCCGCAATGGATTAAAGTGGATTTAGGGGCAGCAAGCAGCGTGAATCAGGTTGTGTTAAAGCTGCCTACGAATTGGGAAACAAGAACTCAAACGTTAGCGGTGCAAGGGAGTACAGATGATGCAGCTTACAATAACTTAGTAGATTCCGCCAATTATACATTTAATCCAACGAGTGATTCCAATACAGTGACCATCAGCTTTACAGCTGCGAATGTCAGATATGTTAAACTGAATTTCACATCCAATACGGTCTGGCCAGCAGCACAGTTAGCGGAATTTGAGGTTCATGGTAATACAACTACAACTCCATCCTCAGGATATGAAGCGGAGAATGCCGCATTATCCGGTGGTGCCAAGGTTAACACGGATCATACAGGTTATACAGGTACAGGATTTGTTGATGGTTACCTAAATCAAGGTGCTGCAACTGCATTTAGCGTTAATATGGCTTCTGCTGGTAACTATGATGCTACATTAAGATTTTCAAATGCATCAGGCAGTACAAAAACCATTAGTGTTTATGTGAATGGAACTAAAATTAAGCAAACCTCACTTGCGAATCTGGCCAATTGGAATACGTGGTCAACAAAGATTGAGACGCTGGCTCTGAATGCTGGCGCTAACACGATTACTTATAAGTACGATACAGGAGACACTGGAAATGTGAATCTAGATAATTTGAACGTCACTCCAGCTTCTGCGACAACACCAACGCCGACGGCAACTCCAACACCAACGGCAACACCTACCTCAACTCCAACGGTAACACCAACACCGACACCGACGGTAACTCCTACGCCAACACCGACAGTAACACCTACACCAACTCCAACGGTAACACCGACCCCGACACCAACAGTTACACCAACGCCTGGGGCGGGTTCCAATCTGGCTTTGAACAAAAGCATCAACGCTTCCTCTTCCGTCTTTACCTTTGTTCATGCAAATGCGAATGACGGTGATGTAACTACTTACTGGGAAGGAGCAGGAGGAAGTTATCCCAATACATTATCTGTAAACCTGGGTAGTAATGCCGATATTACATCCATTGTCCTCAAACTGAATCCATCATCGGCCTGGTCCACACGTACTCAGACTATTCAAGTGCTTGGGCATAATCAGAATACAACAGCCTTTACTAGTCTTGTGCCAGCAACCGTGTATACTTTTAATCCGGCAGCCGGCAATACGGTCACTATTCCGGTAACGGCCACGGCTAGTGAAGTACAGTTGAAGATTACCACCAATACTGGTTCAACCGCTGGACAAATCGCTGAATTCCAAGTGATGGGTGCACCAGCTGCTAATCCGGATTTGGCGATAACCGGTCTTACATGGTCACCTTCAGCTCCAGTAGAGACCAATGCCATTACTTTAAATGCAACGGTAAAAAATATTGGAACATTAGCTTCCACAGCGACTAATGTAAATTTCTACTTGGGCAGCACACTTGTAGGTACTAGCCCAGTGGGGGCATTAGCGGCTGGCGCATCTACGAACGTCACTTTAAATATGGGCGTAAAGGATGCAGCTACCTATACTTTAACTGCAAAGGTTGACGAGAATAATACGGTTATTGAATTGAACGAAGGCAATAACAGCTTCACTAGTCCAAATTCTCTTATTATTGCTCCCGTATCCAGTTCTGATCTAGTAGCTTCCCCCGTTAGCTGGACACCAAGCAATCCAGCAGGCGGCAATGTGGTCAGCTTCTCGGTGGCAATCAAGAATCAAGGGACGGCAGCATCCGCAGGGGGTGCTCATAACATAACCTTGAAGGTTCTGGATGCTACTACGAATGCTGTACTCCAAACCTTAACTGGAACCTATAACGGCGTGATTGGCAGTGGAGTAACAGCGCCTCCTGTTAGCCTTGGCACTTGGACAGCAGCTAATGGCAAATATACTGTGAAGACCGAAATTGCCGTAGACACTAATGAGCTGCCAGTTAAACAAGCCAACAATATTCAAACACAGTCTCTTTTTGTAGGTCGTGGAGCCAATATGCCTTACGACATGTATGAGGCTGAGGAGGGTGTGATTGGTGGCGGGGCTGTGAAGCTTACTGCTAATCGGACCATTGGAGATCTTGCGGGTGAGGCTTCAGGCAGAAGAGCAGTTACACTGAATACTACAGGCAGTTATGTAGAATTCACTACTAAGGCTGACACTAATACACTGGTCACCCGCTTCTCCATTCCAGATTCGGCGAGTGGAGACGGTACGAATGCTACACTGAACATCTATGTGAACGGAGTTTATACCAAGGCGATTAATCTGACCTCTAAATATGCATGGCTGTACGGTTCAGAGATAAGTCCCGGCAATTCACCAAGCGCGGGCTCTCCGCGGCATATTTATGATGAAGCCAACATTATGTTCGACAGCACGATTCCGAAAGGTAGTACGATTCGACTGCAAAAGGATGTGGCAAATACCTCGCAGTATGCCATTGATTTCATCAGTCTGGAGCAGGTTTCACCGATTGCTAATCCAGATCCGGCCAAATATACGGTCCCAGCCGGCTTTACACATCAGGATGTGCAAAATGCGCTAGATAAAGTACGCATGGATACGACCGGAAATCTCGTAGGTGTGTATTTGCCAGCAGGTAACTATCAGACCTCCAGTAAATTTCAAGTCTATGGAAAAGCAGTGAAGATCATTGGTGCAGGCCCATGGTATACGAGATTCTACGCTCCAACGAATCAGGAGAATACGGATATCGGTTTCCGGGCAAGCGATACCGCTAATGGCTCTACTTTTGCGAATTTTGCTTACTTTGGGAACTACACATCACGTATTGATGGTCCGGGTAAAGTATTTGATTTCTCCAATGTGGCAAATATTACGATCGATAACATTTGGACCGAACATCAGGTGTGTATGTACTGGGGAGCTAATACGGATTATATGGTGATCAAAAACTCCCGTATCCGCAACACCTTCGCTGACGGCATCAATATGACGAATGGCAGCACGAATAATCTCGTATCCAATATTGAGGCACGGGCAACAGGGGATGATAGCTTTGCATTGTTTTCGGCTATTGATTCCGGTGGTGCAGATATGAAGGATAATATTTATGAGAATCTCACTTCAATCTTAACCTGGCGGGCAGCAGGTGTAGCCGTCTATGGCGGATATGCCAATACCTTCCGCAACATTTATATTGCCGACACGCTTTGCTATTCTGGAATTACGATCAGCTCACTTGACTTCGGGTATCCAATGAACGGCTTTGGCGCTTCACCGACAACGAATTTTGAGAATATTTCCATTGTTCGTGCAGGTGGACATTTCTGGGGGGCACAGACCTTCCCGGCAATCTGGGTATTCTCAGCCTCTAAGGTATTCCAAGGCATTCGTGTCAGTGATGTGGATATCATTGATCCAACCTATCATGGTATCATGTTCCAAACCAACTATGTCGGCTCCACGCCACAATTCCCAGTGACAGATACCATCTTCACGAATGTCACAATTTCCGGTGCGCAAAAGAGTGGAGATGCTTTTGACAGCAAATCCGGAGTGGGCATCTGGGTAAATGAAGCGGCTGAGGCTGGGCAAGGTCCTGCCAGAGGGTCAGCTACCTTTAACAATTTGAAGATTACCAACACGGTAACGAATATTAAAAACAATACGTCTACTTTTACGATTAACGTTAATCCTTAAAAATAAATGCTGCCAGTACTGAACAGCCGTCTCCCGCTTTCGTAGGGGGCGGTTGTTTTCAGGTTGCAGAAACCAAGGGTTCTGAATCGACAGGAGGTGCTGCTCACGTTACAATAATGGAAGGTACAGAAATGAAGGAGGCTCTAAAATGACATCCTTAGTGGTTAACAATATAACAGAGCTGATTGGGAATACACCGGTTGTAAGATTAAATCGGCTGACTAGCCCCCAAGATGCAGAACTATATGTGAAGCTGGAGCTTTTTAATCCAAGTGGCAGTGTAAAAGACCGGGCAGCTTATAATCTAATCCTGCAAGCCGAGCTAGCAGGTTTGTTGAAGCCGGGCGGGACGATCATTGAGCCGACTAGTGGAAATACAGGGATAGGATTAGCGATGAATGCCGCGGCAAAAGGGTATAAAGCGATTCTTGTCATGCCTGATAATATGACCAAGGAACGAATCAATATTCTAAAGGCTTATGGTGCGGATGTTGTGCTGACGCCGGCAGCAGAACGGATGCCGGGAGCTATAGCAAAAGCGATTGAGCTGGGAAAAGAAGTGGAAAACAGTTTTATTCCACAGCAATTCGAGAACAAAGCCAACCCTGATATTCACCGGACAACGACCGCTCTGGAAATCCTGGAGCAAATGGAAGGTAAGCTGGATGTGTTTGTTGCTTCATCAGGAACTGGGGGCACGATAACTGGAACCGGTGAGGTTTTGCGTGAGCATCTACCTGATATCCGGGTTCTTGTGGTTGAGCCGCAAGGCTCGCCCGTATTATCTGGAGGAAAGCCAGGACCACATAAGCTGGTAGGAACGAGTCCGGGCTTTGTGCCCGCAATTTTGAATACACAGGTCTACGATGACATCGTTCAGGTCGCGGATGAAGCTGCCTTGGAGACGGTAAGAAGGCTGGCTGCAAAAGAAGGAATTCTGCTGGGTCCATCCGGTGGTGCCACTGTATGGGCGGCGTTGCAGGAAGCGCGTCGTCTTGGGGCTGGCAAACGCGTGCTTTGCATTGCACCTGACACAGGGGAACGGTATCTTAGTATGGGAATATTTTAGTTTCGTCTGGAGGAATGGGAATGAATAAGCTCAGTGTGAGTTTTCTTATTGTTCTACTGCTGGCGGGCTGCTCAGGCACTAACAAGCCAACCCCTTCTCCAAGTGCAGAGCCAACACCAACGGCAAGCATGCAGCAGCCAGCAGCTTATCTGGAAGCTGGAAAGCTGAAGGCGAATTTTGGTTTTGCAGATGAGTCTGGCAAGAGCATCTTAGTCACCGGGCAGGAAAAAGGGTTGGATGCGCAAATGCAACAATTGAATGAGGCGATCGGCGATCATGGGCAAGTGCTAAAAGTGAAATTGAATAAATGGCAGGAGGGTACGGAGAACAGTAATGGCCGGGAGATGGCTCACAATTTTTTGAATCTGCCAGGGTATCTTTATACGGTTGAAGAGGGGAATGCGACTCCTGATGAGACCTATTACCTGACGGATCAGGCAGAGTTTAATACGAATGCGCTAATCTCTGTTAAGCCTACGGAGGTTAAGCAAGCCTCGCTAAATGTTGCGGAAAATGTGCGGCAGAATATTGTTTCTGCAAAAAATCGTGAAGTAGAGCATATTTGGAAACTTGCTGACCTGTCTGGTGAACGGCAGCTGTATCTCGTTCAATTCATTAGGCAGGATCAGGATATGTTATTCAGTCTCGTACTGGAAGACAAGGTCGGGCTTACCTTTATGGATTATCCGGCTGTCATTCAAGGCGATGAATATTCCGTCTGGAGGGTGGATGATGGAGGGGAAGTGATACCTGAGATGTTCTCTATTCTTTTTGCGGCGGAAACCGCTGAAGGTCCATTACTCGGTATGGAGTGGTGGGGAGCGGAAGGCGTAAATACATTTTTCCTGAAAAAAGAGGGAGATGTTTTTAAAGAAATGGACATTCAATACGGACGCTACACATCACCACTATAACTGGGATGCAGATACATCGAAGGATGTATCTTTTTTTTGCTACAATATAAGAAAGTATAAATTTTCACTATATATTGCTTATAATATTACAAAGGATAGCATTATTTTTTTAAAATACTTAAATTTGTAACAATAAGAACTTTAAATAGCCCGATCGAGTCATGTAGCAGAATTGTGACGGTGATATTGTTAATCATAAGATGTACGGGAGGGGACAGCAACGTATAACCGAATCAAGTACATGATCCTGTTACTGCCAACGCTAATGGTAGGGATCTGGGAGGTCGTGCGCCATCAGTTTCTAATGCCTTATATTTCGATGGATCTGGGGAATTATTTGACACCTGTTCTCGTATTTTTGTTCACTCTTGTATTGCTCGTCCCTATGTTTTCGCTTATGGAGCGGAATCAGCGGGAGCTGGAGCAGGAACGTGCGCTCAAAGAGGCAATGAAAGCCCGGGAAGGGCTAGCTAAGGAACTGCATGATGGGATGGCGCAATCTTTATTTCTTTTATCTGTCAAAATAGATCGTTTGGAAGCAAGCCGCAGGAATGGGGAAGTCAGCGAAGAAAATGTGGATCAGATCAAAAAGACCGTCCACGAGGTGAACCGTTATGTTCGGCAGGCGATCGCTAATCTGAAGGTACCAGTGTCTGAGCAGCACTCTTTTTCATTGGAACAGTCGGTTAAAGATCAGCTTGCTCAAATGGCTAACGAGATTATGATTGAAGTTTCCTTGGATTGGAGTCTACAGGATGAAGCCCTCTCTCCTTCGGAAAAAGCAGAGCTGCTATCTTGTATCCGAGAGGCTATTATTAATGTGCGTAAGCATACAAGAGCGGCGAAGGTTTCTATCACGGGTGCAGGCACTGAGAAAAACTGGAGCGTGGCGATTGTCGACAATGGCGAAGGATTTCAGCATGACCCTTTTGAGGTAAACGGAAGTTACGGCCTTCAGATCATGAAGGAACGTGTCGAAGGAATGGGTTGGAAGCTTCAGGTGAGCTCCGGCAATACGGGGACAAATGTGGAAATTACGAAAGGAGGGGGAAGTTTATGAGCCGGTACCGGGTTTTGGTTGTGGATGATCATGCGCATGCGCGTGAGGCGATGTGTGAGATTTTGTCCATGGATGATAGTTTTGAGGTCATTGGTGTAGTGGAGAGTGGTCCTGAGGCGATCGCGTTCACGGCCCAGTGGATGCCTGATCTCATTCTTATCGACATTCAGATGCCGGAGATGGACGGGCTGGAGACTACTCGCCGGATCAAGCAGGAATATCCCTATGTCAAAATCGTTATCGTTACGGTATCGGACGAAATTTCCCACCTCCTCGAAGCGCTGAAGCAAGGTGCACAAGGGTACTTATTGAAGAATCTGGCACCTTCCACCTGGATTGAATATTTGCAAGCCATTGTGAATGAAGAAGCACCGCTAAGCCGGGAGCTGGCTTTTCAAATCCTGAAAGAATTTACCGTTCCTTCAGTAACGGACGAAGGAGAGTCATTGACGGCAAGGGAGAAGGAGATTTTAAGCTGTGTGTCATCCGGATCGACGAATAAAGAGATTGCCATAAGCCTGTCGATTTCGGAGCATACCGTAAAAAACCATCTGAAAAACATCCTTCAAAAGCTTCAACTCCAAAATCGTACGCAGCTGACGCGTTATGCTCTGGAGCAGGGGCTTGCTTCACGTAAACGTGATTTTCCGCGGTAATTATGAGGATAGAGATGAAAGTGAAAAATGATAAAATTACTTAAGGAAAGAGGCACTCTAACTATGAACAGATTATCTCGCAAAATAATGACACTATTCGCACCAGCCGCTGCAACACTTCTGTTGTTCGCAGCCGTGGCAAGCGCACACGTAACCGTGGCACCAGCACAATCCAGTACCGGAGCATGGGAGACTTACACACTTAAAGTCCCTTCAGAAAAAGATGTAGCGACTGTACAAGTTGATCTACGTATCCCGGCAGGTGCCGAGTTCAAGCAATATGAGGCTACACCGGGCTGGGATGTTACCATTGAGGGGAACAAAGTTAGCTGGATAGCTAATGGAGAGGGAATTAAAGCAGGACAATTCCAACGTTTCTATTTCACAGCGAAGAACCCTGATACTGCAGGTGACATTGCTTGGGATGCTTATCAGCATTATGCCGATGGCAGCTTGGTGCAGTGGTCTGGTGAGGCAGGAACAGAAAGTCCGCATTCTATTACTTCGATTGTGCAAGCCTCCGGTGGGAATGAACATTCTCACGGTTCCAGTGACAATGGCATGAGTATGGAAGAACATAATGCCATCATGGAAAGCGAGAACAACTCAACCAGTGTCAACCCAATGGTCTATATCGCATTAGGGATCTCTTTACTAGCCTTTTTAATAGCAACCATAAGTATATTGCGCGGGCGGAAAGAGTAAGCGGGAACTAGTTGTGATACAAGAATATAGTGTTCATGCAAGAAGCCTCCGTCAATAAACGACGGAGGCTTCTTGCATGAATTATTTGTTGATGAGGATACTTTTTACTGCTCTACAGCCGTTTGCGTTTGTAGTGGGTTATGAAAGCAGCAGTGAGTATTAGGAGAAGGATGGCGACGCCAGTGGTGATGGCTTCACTCGTGCTGCCTTTTTGCTGCATAGTACCAGCACCACCAAAGTCGCCACCGCCCATACCACCAGGCATACCGCCACCAAAGCCACCGCCGCCCATGCCGCCACCACCAGGACCATTTCCGCCGCCTTCAGGGAAAGCGGGTCCGCCCATAGCTCCAGGCTCACCACCCGCGCCGCCGTCAAATCCACCTTGAGCAGCTTGGCCGTTAGTGTTGTTTTGTCCACCTTGAGCAGCTTGGCCGTTAGTGTTGATCTGTCCGTCTTGAGCAGTTTGCCCTGTTTGTGTAGTCTGCCCACCCGCAGCTGCTTGTGAGTTACTGCCAGGACCATCGCCGGCATTAGGGATAGCCGGTCCGCCCATGGCACCAGGCTCACCACCTGCACCACCCTGAGCAGTCTGTCCATCCGTAGCCGCTTGCCCTCCGGTATTTGGTGCAGCTGCGTTTGCGCCAGTATTACCAGTAGCGCCATCCGCACCTGTGGCCTGCCCAGCACCCGCAGCGCCTTGAGCTGCACCATTTTTAGCGCCGCCACCAAAGCCACCGCCGCCCATGCCACCACCCATGCCGCCACCACTTCCTGATCCGTCACCGGATGAAGGAATGGTGCCGTCGAGCTGCTGCTGGATACTTGTGGCCATGTTCGACATGAAGGTCTCAACAGCCTTTATCCCATTTTCATACTGTTCGAAAGTGTAGAAGGCGGATGGATCCGCTTTGACATAGCTGGAAATCATCGTGTTCAGCTCATCAATCCGAGCCTGGAACGTATCGTCCGCTAGATAGCCAGTAATCATCTCACTAACAATTTCGTGATATTTCGTTTTGTATTCCTCATTAGCGAGCAGTTTCGCAATCAGCGGGCGTTCTGCCAACGCACCTTGGGTAGGCTCGTCAATTAACACATCTGCGCTTCCCATGCCGCCAAAAGCCATATTATAATCCCACGGCAGAATCGAGAAGACTCCATCGTCTTCATATAAGTAATAATTCTGCTTATTCCCACCTAAATAACTGTCCATATTACCCGTGACCGCATTTAGAGCGATATACTTCAGCGATTCCTCTACGTCGATGTATTTTTCATAATCGGTGCCGTTATTTAGCTCATTCAGCATGTCGACAAGAATATCATCGTTGGACTTATCGGATTTCATTTCTAGTCCAGTATAGAGGGCTGGATCATCGCCCAGCCAAGTCAAATCACTGCCCTGACCGGTCATTACACCTTTATAAAGTGCACCATAAGCGTTGCCGAAATTGCGTTCCAGATAAGCATCACCGATCTGTTCTACTGCAAGATAGAAACCCTTCAGTTCATCGTTTACATACACATTGACGAAGGAATATTTCGGCGTCGGGAGACCGACACTTTCAGCGAGCTCATAGGTCAGAAATTCACGCATATAAGAAGCATCGCTGTAATTATTATTAAGATTGATTTTAGTAATGCCGAATAAATTCTGGTTAACATACTCATCAAAAGAAATTTTGAAGCTGTAGCGGTCAGAGTCTGTCATCTGTACTACGCTTCTGAGACTGAGATTTCCTTTGGTCCGTACAGCTACATTATCGTATTTCATACCGTTGTACTCTACGGAAGCCATTTTATATTCTTCAGCACTGGCATTATCCAGCATATCCTGAAAATCGTCCGGGTCCAAAGTGATTTTGACATCCACGACCTTATCTTTTGGAAAGACCTGCTCGTCTAGCTTTTTCTCATCGCTCGAAATGACCTTGTCTTGAGCATCAGACGTTGGATTATTTGTTGCAGACGGACTTGCGTTCTGACACCCGGCTACGGCGATGACCAGCAGCAGGCAGCAAAAACTCAGCAGGATTGACTTACCTCTGGTTTTCATCTGGGGCACCGCCTTTCATCTCGTTGTAATTAAGATACATAGTCACCGCTATAGCTGATCAAGAGTGCATTTTTGACACCTTTTAGGTCAGAGACTGTGTTGACAAAGCCGCCTACTTTATCATCCAGACGAAGCTCCAGCGTCAATTCAATATTGTTTGCGGAGACTGTTTTTTGCTTCACATTGTAACGTTTTACGGATTTGGTGATATGGCTGTGTACTTCACGTTCACTTTCATCACTGTCGCAGTTAATGACCAGTAAATATGGCGTTTCGATAGAAGAGTGTTTGATGAACAGGAACAAAATGAGGCCGATAATGATCGAACCGATAATAGCCAAGGTGAAAAATCCTGCGCCTGTTACAATCCCTGCTACAGCTGCCCAGAACAAGAAGATCAGATCAGTTGGATCTTTGATTGGTGTTCTGAAACGAACGATGGACAATGCGCCGACCATACCGAGGGACAGCACAAGGTTAGAGTTAATCGCAATAATGACAGTAGCTGTAATCATGGTCATGCCCATAAGTGAGACGTTAAAGCTTTTGGAATATAAAACACCGCTAAAGACACGTTTGTAGAGCAGGTAAATGAAGTATCCGATCAGAAAAGCTACGCCCAAGGTAATCAGCATCTTGGAGATACTAATATCAGATACAAAATTGTCGATCACCGAGTTTTTAATAATGTCCGAAAAATTATTTGTAGTATCTGTAGTCGTTGTTGTAGCTGCTAGCGGTGCTAGTGATGCATTCATAATCAATAATCCTCCCAAGTGTTAGTTTTTAAGAATTTGCGGCAGATCACGTATTTCGAAGCGGACTGCCTATTCAGTCCCTCCAGCTGCAATGCGATTTTAATGTACTCCGGAATATACTCATCAAATTTCACTTCAAAAATTATGAAGTTCTCATCAATCGCCCGAATCGGATGCAAATCCTTATCGAAAATATCCGTAGAATGCAGGCCCGTACGTAATTCTTTATCGAACGTAATTCGCACATTGCCGTTGTGGCAAACATAAGGCTCGCGAACATAATCCACGATGACCTTGGGTCGCAGCAGGTTATGGCGCATCTGATCGTATAACTCCATGAACAGCGGACTGTCCGGGACGTTCAGCACTTCGTAGTTGCCCGCCATAATCTCGTCGTACATTTGCCGTGTTAGCGGTTCTTTGATTTTGGCGATATAATCGTCCATTTTAATTTTTTTCTCAAAGTGAATGATGTTGTCTTGGATGTTGTAAATGCGAATCCGGTATTTGGCCCGCTCTCTGAGACCGCCGAGCTTGTCTGCAAGTGCCGTGTTGTTGATATCGTCAAAATACAAACTCCGAATGTGGTATTCTCCACTCTCATTAGCGTGTTGATCTTTATCAATCAAGCTTTGCAATCGCTGGCGTAATATAAGGTATTGATGATAGTTAATGAAAAATTTAAGTTCATGCCGGAATTGAAGCTTCTTATTCATTTTCACACCTCGTTTCTCTCTCTATCTCTGGCTAACCTTCCTGCTTGACTAATTCTAGGAGACAGACCTTATGCTTAACTTAAAATAGACTGAATGTTTGCTGAATGTTTTACACTGCGTTAACAAAAGTCTGTATAAAGAATCGTGTGCAGATTTGACTTCTGACTTTGTAGGGGGCTATCTTATTTAGAAGGCTAGAGAGAAATTTTCATAAGGAGGTACCGTGATGAGAGACTATAAATTTGCCATAATCCTAGGAGTGCTTGTGATTGTGGTTATTTTAGTGGCTTATGGGTTGGAACGATCGAAAAGCGGAAGTGATGCTACTTCACCAGCACCGTATGATCTCGTGACTACCTTTAAGGGAGCCGCGAGCACAAGCCGCGCGTTTACTTGGTATACAAGTGACTCTAGTGCAGCAGGCATTCTGGAGATTGTAAAGGGACAGGTGTCCTCTTTTGCAAATACGGATGTACAAAGGGTAGAAGCGAAAAGTAGTTCCATCAAAACAGACAATGGCACCAAAGGTGTTCATAAAGTGGAAGCTACGGGTCTTGAACCCGGGACGTTATATACTTATAGAGTGGGTAGTGGCGTTGAAGGGGAATGGAGTCCGGCAGCGGAATTTACAACGGAAGAAGATGGACTGGACAGTGTGTCTTTTATCAACGTAACGGATTCTCAAGGGGAAACGGCAGAGGATTTTAAGCTGTGGGGGAATACACTGAACAAGGCTTTTCAGACATTTCCTGAAGCCGAATTTATTGTGCATAACGGCGATTTGACGGAGGATCCGGAGGATTCGGCAGGCTGGGATGATTTTTTTGGCAATGTGCAGGGCTGGATTTCAGGGATTCCGTTAATGCCGGTAACAGGCAATCATGATGAGGTGGATGAGGATGCAACGTATTATACTTCACACTTCAACCTGCCGGATAATGGGGCAAAAGGTTCAATTGCAGGTACCTCGTATTCCTTCGATTATGGACCTGTGCATGTAACGGTACTGAATACAGAGAGCAATCTAAAAAAGCAAACGGAATGGCTGAAGGAAGATCTGAAGAACACAGACAAGAAATGGAAAATCGTTGCGATGCACCGTCCGGCTTACGGGGGGAACTCCTATAAGAAAGTTGAAGATTGGACGGATATTTTTGATACGTATCAGGTTGACTTAGTGCTGCAGGGTCATAATCATGAATATTCCAGATCCTACCCGTTACGTGGCGGAAAAATAGTTCCAGAAGGTGAGATTTCCAAAGGTGCTAAACGAGGGACAGTCTATGTTGTGACTAACGCTTCTGGAGGGAAATTTAACGAGAAAAAAGAAGATCAGTTCTATCATGCGGTGCATTTTCAGAACAATAAGCAAATGTTTGCCGGCATTAACGTTACCGGGGATACATTAACCTATCAGGCTTATGATGTGGATGGAAAGCTGCTGGATGAGTTTGTGCTGACACATTGAGCTAAGGGAATTGGTAATATTACTAAAATACCTTCTCTGCTGTAAAGGCGGGGGAGGTATTTTTTTGATTTGCATCAAACCACCAAACCCGGCGCAACTGTACACCTTAAGACGCTTTTTCACATGTCTACCTTTTCCGTCATATAAGCTGTTAGCTTTATAATGATAAAATAGATTTAGTTATATTTGGATTTCATTTGAAGTGAAGGGGAAGTAATATGTTTATCAGAAAAGCGGTTTTTATCGGTATCATTTGTATGTTAGGTTTGACAGGTTGTGCAACGAACACTAAATCGGGTGCTGAAGGAGGGGGAGATAAGCGTGCAGAGGAGCTGCTCAGCATGTCTCGGAGTGAACTGGCTAAGCAGGAGAGCTACACTATAGAAATGGAGAAACAAGAAGAAACATCAAGCAAATCGGAAAAAAGTGAAGATAAACATTGGTCGAGCGCTGTCTCATTTCATGTCGACTATGTTAGAAATCCTTATACCGTATATCTAAAATCGGAGACTGCGGAAGGGAAGGAACGAGAAGAGTACATATCAGATACTGAATATCATACAAAGGTAATGGATGATTTATTTATCAAGCAAGACGATTATATTCCAGTGAAAGAAAAACAAATGGTACAAAGATTTATTGATCCGTACGATTATATAGACACGTACCAGATAGATTCTCAGGAGATCGTTGTTACTGAAGAGGAACAAGAATACATACTTTCGATGGAGATATCGTCTAATGATGCGAGTAAGGAAACACTCAAATTGATGAAACAGAATTTAACAGACAAAATTAAACTAAGATATACGCTGGATAAAACTACACATTTGCCGCAAAAAGTGGAAGCGGAAATATTCACTTCATTGAAATCAGAAAACTTAGATTCAGAATCAGTGCTCACTTTGCAAACAAATATCAGCCATTTTAATGGTATAAAAGAGATTGTTATGCCTGCAGATACTAGTGAAGAATAGTTATATTAGAAAGCCTCTGGGATTTATTCCGGAGGTTTTCTTTATCAACAGAATTATTTTTGATCAAAATTTAGTGAAATTGTATCCTGAAGTGTGAAAATGGTACGATTTTTAGAGACAATCTTCTGCAAAATATAACCATTTTCTCTCGATAATGAAAAACCTTACCATTATAATGAAAGCGTTATCAGAAAATGGATTCTAAGTTCTAAAGGTATGGATTAAGGGGGAGGGAGGAGCAGGGATATAGAGTAAGAAGAAGGCATAAACAAACCAATTATATCGTAGGAGGCGTAAAACGTGATTCGTAACCGTATCCGGAAAACAGGACTTTTGGTCCTGCTTGGCGCGATGGTAGGCTCTTTATTCTCTGCATTCCCAGCTACTACCCATGCAGCCTCAAGTGAACCTTACACCTGGAAAAGCGTTGTAACGGGAGCTGGCGGGGGCTTTGTACCCGGAATTATTTTTAATCAAACTGAACCGAATCTGATTTATGCCAGAACAGATATTGGCGGTGCCTATCGCTGGAATCAAGCTACATCCAGTTGGGTCTCAATTAGTGACTCGGTAGGCTGGGTAGATTGGAACAAGAATGGCGTAGATGCTCTGGCTACAGACCCAATTGATCCTAATAAAGTCTACATGGCAACGGGTACGTATACTAATCATTGGGATAATAATGGCCAGATTATGCGCTCTAATGACCGGGGGAACACCTGGCAAACTACTCCACTGCCTTTTAAAGTAGGTGGCAATATGCCGGGCCGTTCCGCTGGTGAACGCCTAGTCATCGACCCCAATAAGAACAACATTCTCTACTTTGGAGCTAGAAGTGGTAACGGTCTCTGGAAGAGTATTGACTCTGGTGTAACTTGGTCAAAGGTAACCTCTTTTCCAAATGTAGGCACGTATATTCAGAATCCGACACTTGATTATGGGAATGATCTCGTCGGATTGTCTTGGATCACTTTCGATAAGAGTACAGGTACACTTGGCAACGCTACTCAAACGATCTATGTCGGTGTAGCCGACACGGCTAGCAGCGTATATCGGAGTACAGATGGTGGAGTAACCTGGACAGCTCTGGCTGGACAACCTACGGGTTTCTTGCCACATCACGGCGAGCTGTCATCCACAGGCGACCTCTATATTACTTATAGTAATGGTGTAGGACCGTATGATGGTAGTAAGGGTGAAGTATGGAAATACAACAAAACTAGTGGAGCTTGGACCAATATCAGTCCTACGACTGGTACAGATAATTGGTACGGCTTTGGTGGATTGGCACTGGATGCTCAGCACCCTAATACATTGATGGTATCCAGCTTAAACGCTTGGTGGCCTGATGAAGTCATTTTCCGCAGTACCAACGGTGGCGCTACTTGGAGTCGCATTTGGGATTGGGGCAATTATCCAGAACGGACTTATAAGTTCAGCATGGATATCACCGCCGCTCCATGGCTCGATCATGGAACCACTTCAACATCCCTGGATCCTTCACCCAAGCTAGGCTGGATGATGGGTGATTTGGAAATTGATCCATTTAACTCGAATCGAATGATGTACGGCACTGGAGCAACAATTTATGGCTCGAACAATTTGACCTCATGGGATACCGGTGGCAAGGTAAATATCTCTGTCATGGCAAAAGGTGTGGAGGAAACTGCAGTGCTGGGGCTAATTAGCCCGCCAACTGGAACTTCCCATTTGATCACTGCACTTGGTGACGTTTCCGGTTTCCGTCATGAGGATTTGTCGGTAGCACCAACCAAATTCCAGACCAGTCCTTCATGGGCAACAACGATGAGTATTGACTACGCTGAATTGAGTCCGTCCTATATGGTGCGGGTAGGCAGTGCAGATAAAGAAAAAACGCCAAGCATGAAGTCTATTGGTATCTCTAACGATGGTGGAGTGAACTGGTATATGCCAAACTCCGAGCCTTCAAATGGAACCAAAACAACGGTGGGCCATGGACAAGTGGCAGTCTCTGCAAGTGGTAATTCCATTCTGTGGAGCACCTCAGATATTGGGGTGTATTATTCCAAAACCTCAGGCAATTCTTGGACAGCAAGTGCAGGATTACCGGCAGGGGCGAAGATAGCGTCTGATCGCGTGAATCCTAACAAATATTATGGATTCTATGCAGGAACTTTCTATGTAAGTGTGGATGGTGGAGCTACATTTACTGCCACCGGAGCTTCGGGCTTCCCGACCAATAATGTGGCTGGATTACAGCCGAATGAAGCCCAAATCAGTATGAAGGCAGTTCCAGGTATTGAAGGCGACATTTGGTTCGCCGGAGGGAATACGGTTGAGAATAAATATGGTCTATGGCACTCCACTAATTCAGGTGCGAGCTTCACGAAGTTAACGAATGTAGAAGAAGCTGATCTTATTGGTTATGGTAAGGCTGCTCCGGGCCAAACTTATATGTCATTGTACACCGTAGCGAAGATTGATGGTGTAAGGGGCGTTTTCCGTTCCGATGATGTTGGCGCAACTTGGGTACGTATTAATGACGATGCTCACCAATACGCTAAGATCAATATGGCGATTACTGGGGATCCAAGAATCTATGGACGTGTATATCTCGGTACGAATGGCCGAGGCACCTTGTATGCTGATCCTGTAAATCCACCAGCTACAGGCTCGACCATTACGCCAATAACTGCAAGCTTTGATAAGAAAACAGCGAATCAGGTAGACGTCGCAGTAACTATGACGTTGAACGGAAATACACTGAGCACGATCAAAAATGGAACGGCAACCCTCGTAGCCGGAACGGATTATACGGTAAGTGGATCAACAGTGACGATTAAAAAAGCGTATTTAGCGACGCAAGCGGTAGGAACGACTACGCTGACATTCAGCTTTAGCGCTGGAGCTACACAATCTTTGGCGGTAGCGGTAACGGATACTACAACACCAGTATCCAACTCGACCATCACCCCAAGCAGCGCAGGTTTTGATAAGAAAACAGCAAATCAAGCAGACGTTGCAGTAACTATGACGTTGAACGGAAATACGCTGAGCACGATCAAGAACGGAACGGCAACCCTTGTAGCCGGAACGGATTATACGGTAAGTGGATCAACAGTGACGATTAAAAAAGCGTATTTAGCGACACAAGCGGTAGGAACGACTACGCTGACGTTTAGCTTTAGCGCTGGAGCTACACAATCTTTGGCGGTAGCGGTAACGGATACTACAACACCAGTATCCAACTCGACCATCACCCCAAGCAGCGCAGGTTTTGATAAGAAAACAGCAAATCAAGCAGACGTTGCAGTAACTATGACGTTGAACGGAAATACACTGAGCACGATCAAGAACGGAACGGCAACCCTCGTAGCCGGAACGGATTATACGGTAAGTGGATCAACAGTCACTCTCAAGAAGGAGTATCTGGCAACTCAAGGCGTAGGAACGACAACGCTGACCTTTGAGTTTAGTGCAGGAGCCGCACAATCCTTGGTTGTCACCATCTCAGATACGTCAGTAGCTCCTACAGTAGCACTGAAAGTGCAGATGTATAACGGTACAGTGTCTGCTTCCGGAAATACACTAAATCCAAAGTTTAAGCTGGTGAATACAAGCACAAGTGCTGTTGCACTTTCTGATGTGAAATTAAGATATTATTACACAATTGACGGTGAGCAGGCACAAAGCTTCTTCTGCGATTGGTCACAGGCTGGAAGTGCGAATGTAACGGGCACGTTTGTGAAGCTGCCAACGGCTAAAGCTGATGCGGATTATTATCTGGAGCTTGGATTCTCGAGTGCAGCAGGTTCACTTGCTGCGGGTGCGAGCATCGATATCCAAGTGCGAGTAGCTAAAGAGGATTGGTCAAATTACACTCAAACCGGAGATTACTCCTTTAATGCGGTTGATACCAATTTTGTAGACTGGACAAAAGCGCCACTACGTTCTATGAGTCATGCGATATGTGGTATGTCGGATGGCTACGTTCTATGAATCATGTGGTATGTGGTATGTGCTATGAGGAGGCGTGGGTATACGTTATGTGGTATGTCAGATGCATTTATGGTTCGTGCGGTGTGGGCTAGAGAGTAATTAGGGAAAACCTCCCTGAAAATAGCCGATATTTGCTTTAAATGAACGAAATCAGGGAATACCTCCCTAAAAATCAGGCGAATTCGTTATTTGCCAGTAAATTAGCTAATAATTAGGGAGGTTTTCCCTAATTATTGGTTGGATGACCAGAAAACTCAGAATTTTAGGGAGAAATTCCCCAATTATTCTATCAACGCTTCACTTCGTCCTGTACGGTACGTAAGAACCAGCTAATGATACTTAAAAGTAGTTCTGACATACCATTAGCTGTTTTGGCTGTTACAATGTTTGTCCGCTATCTATGGTAATGATCTGTCCAGTCATTGCTTCCTGTTCTAGCGCAGCGCAGACGAACTGGGCGGTATCTTCGGCGGTTGAAATATGCTGAAGCAGCAGATTAGGGGCTAGTTTATACATCTGTTCTTCTCGTCCAGCCCACCATCTAGTAGCAACGGCGCCCGGTGCTACACAGTTAACTCTAATATTTGGAGCCAGCGCGTGTGCCAGCGATTTCGTAAGACCGTGGACAGCCGCTTTGGAGACGGCATAAGGAAGGGAGGAGCCTAAGCCTGTCTGTCCAGCGATACTGCCGAGATTGAGGATGGCTCCTGAATTTTTATGATTCATATATGGTGCAACCGCTCTGGCGCAGAAAAACATTCCTTTCACATTTACATCATATAGCTCATCCCATACTTCCTCGGTTGCCTTTTCCAGATCTCCGAGAGCAATATGTTTAGTTATACTGGCATTATTCACTAGCAGATCTATTGTCCCGAAATGCTGAATAATCGAATCCACCATACTCTGCACTTCTTGATCTTTAGAAACGTTGGCTTGTATTGCTATAGCCTGCCCCCCTTGATTCAGAATTGTCTTTACGGTTTCAATGGCTTCATCCTCAGATCTAGAATAGTTCACTACGACGTGAGCCCCGCGTTTGGATAGTTCCAAGCTTACAGCTTTGCCAATTCCAGTCCCTCCACCAGTTACTAATGCGACTTTATTGTTGAGATCCATCCTCATGCACTCCTTAAGTTGGCGTATGTTGTTGATATAAAGTATTCTATAGAGAAAAGTGGATTTCGTATAATTGAATATAATGAAGGTTTGGTTCAATTTATTTGAATTGAACACTGGAGGACACTAGGATGGATCTAAAAACAATAAAAACCTTTCAAACAATCGTAACTTCCGGAAGCTTTAATCGTGCCGCAGAAGAATTGAACTATGCCCAATCTACAGTTACGATGCAGATGCAAAGGCTTGAATCTGATCTGGGATGTCAATTGCTTGAGCGGGGTAAGCAAATCAGCTTAACAGAAGCAGGCAGATTGTTTTATGAAGAGAGCTTACATATCGTTAAAGATATGGAACGACTAGAGAGCCGTTTGGCTGATTTAAAAATAGGAGAAGCTGGCAACGTGCGATTAGGAGTAACGGACCCGACGGCGAGCTATCGTTTGCCGCAGCTTTTAAGTAGGTTTATGGTGCAATTTCCTAAAGTGAAGGTCTCCGTGGATATTGCGGGAACCGCCGCACTTAGTGAACTACTCCTGAGTGGTGAAATTGATTTGGCTGTGTGCTCGGCGCCTGAGCTCGGCAAGGAGCTTTATTTTGAACCCTTATTTGCAGAGGAATTTGTGTTACTTTTGCCAGAAGAGCATCCGCTAGCATCCAAGGAGAGTATCACCCCAGAGGATATACAGGCTCATCGCTTATTGATTACGGCAGCGAATTGTCCTTATCGCAAAAAATTAGAAAGTGTGCTGCAGGAATCAGGTGGGCCGCCACTAAATACTATGGAGATTGGGAGCATGACGGCGCTGAAATATTTTGTGGGAAGTGGTTTAGGCGTGGCTCTTGTGCCTGAGATTGTGCTGAATCCAGCCCCAGCAGGAACTATAGTACGGAAGCTGGAGGGAAAGGTTATTGATATGACCTGTGGTATCCTGTGTAAACTTTCAGATTATCCGCTTAAGCTAGCGAGCTCCAGATTGTATCATTTTTTAAAACAGGAACTAACCGTGACAAGGATATTTTGAATTTTAAACGAATTGTTAAGAAATAGAAAAAATAGAAAGGGCGGTGTTTGATGTTTTTTAGGAGGAAATTCAGTTTCTGGCTTTCGATTATAAGTATCATCATCTGTCTGAGTGACTATCTGGGGGTGGGGATCGCGAATATTATTCTTGTACGTTTGAACCCTATTATAGATACACTGATCTTTACAGAACCTTTTGAAAGCTTCATGGTTGATGTAAATAATCCGAGATGGGGAACCAATAGTGCGTTAATCAGCGTCAGATTCCCAACTTATATTATTCATTTTGGAACGTTTTTGATTTTGGGGATTCTAATTGATTACCTTATTCGTATATTAAAACAGAAGTAGAAGTGTAAATGAGCCTAGAAGAGGAAAGGTGAGCTGAGATGAGCGGAGCAAAGGGAAAGCTTGATTTGGAGAGAATTGTTTTTATTGGCAGGACCTATGAGGAATATTTACGTATGTTTGATCTGCTGGAATCAGATCTCATCGGCCAGAGAATTCTGGATTGTCCTGCGGGTGCTTGTTCTTTTACAGCAATAGCGAATCAGTTGGGTGGTGCTGTAACGGCTGCCGATATTGCTTACTATTACTCTGAAGATGAGCTGGCAGACAAAGGGGTTCAAGATATTGCGCATGCGATGTCCGGAATGGAAAAAGTACAGGATAACTTCGTTTGGAACTACTTTAAATCAATCGAGGGCCTGACCGAAGCTAGGAACGCAGCTTTAACCGCCAGCACTAAAGATCGAAGACAAACCCCGGAGCGTTATGTTCCTGTGGTACTTCCGGATCTGCCATTTGCGGATGAAGCATTTGATCTGACATTATCTGCTCACTTTCTATTTATGTACAGCGATCGGCTGGACTATGGATTTCATCTAAAGACTATTAAGAAACTAATGCGGGTGACGAGAGGCGAGCTTCGAATCTTTCCACTAGTCGACCTTTCTTGTAAAAGGTATGAGCATTTAGACCGCCTTATTGATGATTTGGTGAGGCAAGGATTTACTGCAGAGGAACTAGAGGTTCCTTATGAATTTCAAAAAGGTGCAAAGCAGATGTTGAAGATTAGAAGAGCAGAATTGTTCCTCTGAAATATAAAACGAGGGTGCCTCAAGCCATGATGACTTTGGGAGCGCCCTCGTTTTTTGTATAAATATCTATAAAGCTTACGCTACAGTTTCTTTCCGTTCTGCTACAAAACAAGCTATGCCTAATACCAGACCAAGACCCACTAGAACCGCACCGACCCAAGGAAGCGAAGTGATCGCTAAATGAGAAATGACCCAACCGCCAATAAAGGCACCCGTTGCGTTACCGAGATTCCCGGCGGAGTGGCTGGTCGTTGAGGCAAGTGCAGGGGCTGCCTGAGCCAGACTCATAATCCGTATTTGCAGACCCGGCATGACCGCAAAGGACACCATACCCCAGAAAAATATTGTGATTACCGCAGCTATTGGGCTATGCATCGTGAAGGAAAAGATCGTTAGAATCATACTGACTGCAAAATAAAGTCCCACGATAGAAGGCATCAGCTTCCAATCCGCAAGCTTTCCGCCAACGATGTTCCCGATGGTCACCCCACAGCCGAATAAGACTAGAATCCAAGTCACACTATGTTCAGCAAAACCAGTCACTTCTTCAAGCAGTGGAGTAATATATGTGAACACGGTGAACAAGCTGGCGTTCCCTAACGCCCCGATCAATAAGAATAGTAGCAGCTTTGGATTAGCCAGCGCAGCAATCTGCTGGATAACACTCGCTGGTTTCTCTTGTTTAAGCTTTGGAATAAAAATGAGAATACCGATCAGCGCGGCGACTCCCATGACAGCAATCGCTGCAAATGAGGCCCGCCAGCCCATACTTTGTCCAATAAATGTCCCTAGAGGAACTCCGACAATATTGGCTATCGTTAAACCTGCCATCATAATAGATACGGCTCCGGCCCGCTTATTGGGTTGTACAAGATTGGATGCGATGACTGCGCCAACCCCAAAAAAAGTACCATGAGTTAAAGCTGTAATTATACGAGCTACCATGAGAACGGTATAGTTGGGTGCAAACACAGAGATTCCGTTGCCCAGTATAAAAAGAATCATGAGAAGACATAACAGTTTCTTTTGTGGAATGCGTTGCGTGAGAATGGTCAGGATGGGTGCGCCAACGGCCACTCCAAGTGCGTACATTGTAATGAGTTGGCCAGCAGTCGAAATACTAACCTGTAAATCGTTGGCAACATTTGGTAAAATACCCATAATAACAAACTCAGTCATACCAATCGCAAAAGCGCCTACCGTAAGAGAAAGTATAGAGATGGGAAAGGGCTCTTTCCCTGCTCGTTCTTTGCGTGTTTGTGCCTTGTTGAGGTTTGGAATTGCATTCATGATGCCGATGTTCAACCTTTCTTCTGCCTGTAATGAAGCTCCACCTTGGTTAAGATGATAGATCCGACATGTAAGTATTGCCTTTCTATTATTTAGTTTTCTGAAAATATTTTCAAGATAAATATTTTTTCAGATAGTTTTCATTTTTATAGATCATTGAAGGGATGGTTATTTATGAATGTTGAAGGCCAAGTCCAAGTGCTTGAATTGCCGGAAATGAAGCAAGAATTTAATAACAGTTTGCAGAGTAATGATCTTGGATTGGATATAGAAATCTATCAAATTGCGAACCCTTCCTGGCCCGATGAGGCTGAAGTGTTCCTTCCTTTGCGATGAGAAAAAATTATAAGCAGGCAGCTTTAATAGCGCTTCAGAACTTTGACCTGGATTGGACGCAGATTCGTTTTAACCAGCTATCGGATAACTGTACCTTTGTAATCGAAACTAATAAAGAGGGAACTTTTTTACTGCGCCTTCATTCGGGGAGATCTAAAGAGGAAATTAACTCCGAAATCGCGTGGCTGGAGCTTTTAAGGAGCAAAATTGATGTCTCCCTGCCAAAAGGTGTTCATGATCGCACGGGTGCTGTAACGTTCAAAGTGGAACAGGGAAATGGAGAAGGCGTGTATGCCTCTTTAATGCGCTGGGTTGAAGGGGAACATGCGAATGAAAATCTTACCGAAGAACAAATTTACAAAGAAGGCGTTCTATTAGCCAAGCTACATAAGGCGGCACAGGAGCTGGAGTTACCCCCTGGCTTTAATCGTCCTGTTTGGGATGAGCATAGCTTTCGAAAAGCAATGCTTCGTTTAAAGCTGCATTATCATTGTTTTCTTACGGATGATGAGTTTGTGCTGTATCAGTCGGCAGCTGAAAAATTATACAACTGGTTAAGCAAGCAGCATAAAAATAAGAACAGAAGGTCTTATGGCGTTATCCATGGAGATTTACATCAAGGCAACATCATATTTAAAGAGGGCGAACCTCGGCCGATTGATTTTGGAAGATGTGGTTGGGGTTATTATCTTTATGACGTGGCACATACCCTTCTTGGACTGTATCCATTGCAAAGAGAAGGGGTCATTAAGGGGTACGAAAGTATCGCCAAGCTCGATGGGGAGTGGGTTCAGACTTTAGAGAATTTTACGGTCATGGTTATGATCGAAAATTATTGCCATCACGTATCCGATCCTAGGGAAACTGAGGGTCTAAAAGCAGAACAGCCCTATGCGCTAGCGATCCTGAAAAATTATCTTAAGGGAGAACCCTTTCTTTTTGACAGGATTGAGATTTAACGTATAAAAATAGGGTCTCTTTGGGGAATTTATATAAAGTTCCCTAAGGAGGCTATTGTGATGAAAAAAAGCTGGATTACTCCCCTTCTTGTCGCAGTGATGCTTGTTCTGACGCCACAACCTTGCTCCGCTAATAGGTTAATTCAACCTCAATCTATAACGCCCTCCAGGTCTGATTCGGGACTTCAACTGCCAGATCAAGATTCTCGCGAACTTAAGTTTCAAGACATTCTGATGTTATTTCTTTTACCCCATATTGAGAAAAAAATTGCAGATATTTATTCACCGCTTCTGCGAGAATCGCCAATGGTTTATCCTTACTTTGTGGATGTGACTGAGGTGAAGCGGCTCAATGGTTTCCGTGGGTTTGATTTCTTGATTACACTTAACGTATATCCTACAGTAGGTCCACATATTTCAGTTGGAGAAGATACCATGACTTTTAGGATCTCTCCTGGTCCTAAGGTGAAGCTTGAATCGTTCAAGCATCTAAAAGACCCCAAAAAGTCAGACTTCCCACCAAATTATCAGAACATCCTGAGATAGTGTAGTTTCGGTAAGGCAGGCGGAAGAGTAGATGTTAATATGTGCCGCGTGTTGAGTTATGAGGCGAGCTATTTTTACATGAGTAGGGAGTTCTGCGGTAAAGGTGATGGGTTGAGTAGGGAAGGGAGTCTTAGGAGATGGTGAGTGAGAGGGGAGGAAGGTTGGGCTAGTGGCGTGATGAGGGTGAGTGGAGGGGAGGAAGGTTGGGCTAGTGGCATGATGAGGGTGAGTGAGAGGGGAGGAAGATTGGGTTAGTGGCATGATGAGGGTGTGCGTGAGGGGATAGAAGTTGGGTTAGTGGCGTGATGAGGGTGTGTGAGAGGGAATGAAGGTTGGGCTAGTGGCGTGATGAGGGTGAGTGCGTGTGTCCGGGAGCGGGCAAACGGGATAGTTGCAGTTTATACACTTATTTGCAGGAGATAAGAAGCTTAGTCACTTTTAGTTGCATTTGGTGCAGTTAAAAGAAGTCTTTTCACACTAATTTGTTAATATCGTTGAATTTAGTTGCAGAGAATACACTTATTTCGCTCGGGCAGCACTATGTATTGTTTATAGTTGTATAAAGTGCAATTAACTCATACATTCACAAACGATTTTAAGCAAAATAAAAAATCCATGGGTTAACGTTGCAATACCCAACTCATACCCAACTCATACCCAACGCATACCAAACTCATGCCCAGCCCACCACACACACTCCGATCTTTGGGGTGTTTTTTTGTGGTTAGAATTGTGGTGGATTAATGGCGATTATGGTATTATGAAATTAGTGGATATATTGATTTAAGTTACCAAATTCAAATATGGAGGTGTGAGGGATTGGGTGATCATAAATTCGAAGGCGAACACAAGGGGAGCAGTATTAGCGAAATTAAAGATAAAGTCACTAGCGATAGCGCAAGTAACAACGAGGATAAAGTCAAAGTAGGTGTAGCTACTAAAGATGGGCAGTTGGGGTTTCTTTTTACAAGGGGAGGTCTTCGGGAGGGTGCGGGTAGAAAAAGCACTGGTGTAACTAAAAAGGTATCTTTGACGTTATCTGAGGACGTTTGGCAGGAGATAGAGCAGGCTTGTGCGGATCAGAACGCATCTCGCTCTCAAGTATTTCGGAACATTATTGAGGCGCATTTTGTAAAGGAATCTAAGGAGAGTTAGGTGAAGTCTTTGCTAATCCATGTATTAAAAGATTCTCTGAGTACCGCTTTACAGGCAGCATTAAAAGCCATATCCGCGAATAGTTCCTCACGTGTTCTATCTGGAATACTTATTCAAGCGCAAACTCAGGGTCTGATATTAACAGCCAGCAATATAAGAATGACCATTGAATATAAGCTCCATGTAAAAATGGATTCGGTGGTTGTGCACAACACAGGTGAGATCGTAGTTCCCGCACGTTATTTTTATGAGATCATTCGTAAGCTTGATCCTGGACTAATTAGGCTGGAAATCGTAGAGTCATTGATATTAAATATTCAATCAGGGAACACTCAATTTCGTTTATGTGGAATGGATGCAGCAGAGTTTCCGAGAATCCAATAAATAGATCATCCAAATATTCAAAGGATAAGCATGAAGAACATTCTCTTGAAGCAAATATTTAAAAGAGTGGTTTTTGCGGTCTCTTCATCGGAAACCAGACCTGTGCTCACAGGAGTTTTGCTTCAAATAGATAAGCGAAATATTCGTGTAGTCGCCACTGATGGCATCCGCTTCGCCCAGCATATTGTTGAAAGCATAGAAGATTACGGTGCAATTCCTTTAGATGTTGTAATCCCGGGCAGCAGCCTGGAGGATCTTTTAAAAATATTAAGCGATGATGCAGACAGCAGCACCGATTTAGAAATAGGCCCCAAGCAGATCAGATTTATTTCTAATGGATTGAGGGTTCAGTCTGCCCTTTTAGAAGGAACTTATCCCTCTGTCAATAATTTAATCCCAAAAGCGTATCTCTCCGAAGTGATTGTTAAGACAGACCGTTTGTTACATGTGGTTGAACGTATTTCTATATTGGCTGGTGAGAGTGTTATGCTCAGCGTACTTCCTTCTAACACGCTAAGTTTAGTGTCCAAGACTGCAGAAATTGGGGATGTAAAAGAAGAGATTCCTTTGGATCATCTAGAGGGTGATCATTTTCGAGTAGCCTTTAACGGAAAATATTTCAGGGACATCCTTCGGGCGATAGATAGTGAGACGCTTAGAATAAGGTTCGCGGGAAAAGAAAGGCCGCTGGTGATCCTGCCTGTAGACGCATCTTCGTCCACACTTTTTTTAATTACTCCTGTGAGGACGCATGATTGAGGATATGTTAATTGCAGTATTTGAGTAGATTTGGGTGAATAGCTGCAACTGAGTCCGATAGTGTGGCAAAACGAGCGAAATTATAGAAATAAGAGCAACTGAGTCCGAAATAGCCCAAACCCACTTCAGCATCACAGCTTTCCCAGACGGGAATGAGGTATATTTGATCTGGGAGGGGATGGAATGCATAATGCAAAGACGGCCATATTTTATTTCTCAGGTACTGGCAATACGGAGATTATTGCTAAGCAATTTGCTGAAAGGCTAAGAAGTAAAGGGCAAGACGTAGATTTGTTTAGAGTGGAAGATATTATTAAAGGCACTCGTTCTGTAGAATATGAAGCCTATGATCTTATAGGTATTGGTCATCCGGTTCTAGGCTTTGGCGCTTCCGGTTTTGTTGAACATTTTGCAGATCAGCTGCCTGAATGTAATGGAACCCCGGCATTTGTATTCAAAACGGCATCCTCTCCACACTATATCAATAACGGTGCTTCGAATACGGTTCTTCGTTCTTTGCGTGGGAAGGGATATATCCCTTTTCACAATTCCATTTTGGCGATGCCATGTAATTTTTATATCAAATATGATGACAGGTTGAATAAGCAGTTGTACCAAGCCGCACAGCGTAAGGTGGAATTGTTTGCAGAGGAAATCGTAAACCGAACACCACGAAATCTGCCGATTCACCCTGTGTTGGAGCGGGTTCTGAGAACAGTATATTATTGTGAGGAACACCAAGGGGGAAAATACTTCGCAAAAGGATTGCGTACAACGGACGCTTGCACACTATGTTTAAAATGTGTCAGCAACTGTCCAACATCCAATATTAGTAGCGGCGTAGAAGGAATTGTTTTCAGTCAAAATTGTTTATTATGTATGCGTTGTGTTTATTCTTGTCCTCAGAAGGCAATCCAAGCGACAAGACTGAAGGCTAGCGTAGTAGATCCCTATACTGGAGGTCCGAATCTTCATAAACTAATGAAGGATTCTGCGAATGATGGACGGTTTGTTACTCCCAAATCCAAGGGCTACTATAAGCATTTTATTAAGTATTTGGAGGAATGACATATGAATCTGTTTCGGATGGGATCTAAGCCACTGGGGATTGAGCGGATCAGCACATTTTTGGAGGATAATTATGTGAGTATCGGCTACCCCGGAATAGGGGATCTGGAGAATCTAAGCATAGAGGAACTTCGTGATCGATTATTCGGTACTTACCAATATAGTGAGCCGGAGCTTATGCAACATCTGCAAGCCCTTCAGCTATTTGTACATACTATGCAAGATGGAGATTATGTGCTGGTGGCCGATGGAGATTGGGTACATCTCGGAGACCTCGGAGATTATTTTTACAACGAGTTAAATGATAATGTTGACGAGGGTACATGCCATCGGCGTGGTGTAACGTGGTTGAAAAGTCTGCCGATTTCTGAACTAAACGCAGGCGTGCGGGAGTTATTTAACCAAAGTGCACCGGTTGTACAATTTAAGGGTCCAAAACCAAGTGCTCGCTTGGATCTGTGGATTACAGGTGTTTCTGCTAATGAACAAGAAGTGAATAGTCCGCTGGAATTGGATGAGGAGACGCTCTCTAAGGCGCTTAATATTTTGAAAGAAGCTTTGATTTGTGATGACTCCGAACGACGGGAACGAGCAGCGATTGCCATTTTACAATATGCGAAGTAGAGCACCTCTTCTATATCGGGCACACGGTTCATTATCTTCATGATGAGTTCCAATTAAAAAAACGTTCCACCCGCTACTTGCCTCGGATGGAACGTTTTGCTGTATCTATAATCAGATGAACTCAACGAATTCGTTGACTGGCTTACGGTAGCCGCGGGGTCTGATTTTATGTTTTTTGTCTTTGCCGATCGTGATCAGCATAACAGGTACCATATGATCCGGCAGATTCAAGGTGGATTGGATAACATCAGCATCGAAGCCGATCATCGGGCAGGTATCCCAGCCTTTATCTTTGGCGATCAGCATAAAGTGCATGGCCGAGAGAGAGGCATTACGTATTGCTTCATCTCTTTGAAAAGCATCCTTATCAATGTAAGCATTGTTAATCATCTCTATTTGCTCATCATATTCCTCTTGTGACATCGCTCCTAAAGCTTTAAGCCCGCCATAGATTTCTGGAGCCTGCTGATAAGCATGCTTATCTCCTAGCACTACAATAACTGCTGAAGCAGTATGGATTTTATATTGGCCGTAAGCCGCTTCGCGAATTTCTTCTTTTAAGCTCTCGTTAGATATCACTTTGTAATTTGTATGCTGTAGATTATAGGCCGATGGTGCCAATCTGGCGTAAGAGAACATTTCCTCTAATTCATTTTGAGGGATGGTGACCCCTTCCACAAAATTCATAGCGGATCTGCGGGACTGAATCAAGTCTGTAAAAGCGCTCATAAGTATTCCTCCGTTGTGTATGTATTCGGTTGTAAAATATAAACACCTGATATTTGTAAATTTACTAACTAAATGTTACTAACTCAAAATAACACAGCCTATAAAATTCGTCAATGATAAAATTTATTGAAGTTAATCTTGAATACCCTGTTGTAAAAAAATAGGACATAAATTAGGATATTAGGATATGTAAAAACACGGTGAATGAAAGGTGGATAAATTGATTAATAGTAGAGAACGATTGATGATAGATTTGCAAAGAATCGAAGAGAATGACTACGAGCTTAGAAGTGGAGAGGACATAAAGGATTATGTGAAGTTGATGCTTGAGCATTTAGGAGTTCCCGAGCCTGTGCTGCGTGATGAATTGATTTATTCCACATTCTACAAATGGATTAATGAGAAACATTGGTTTAATGATGCGGAGCTTCGTGAACTGCTGTGGATACTCCTTGACGAGCAGCATCTGTTTTATCACATTGGGAACAAAGAAGATCAGACGGTGTATACAAGAACATTTTCTGTATTGGTTGTTGCTCTTATTCTCCAGCGGCATAGGGAAAAGGCTATATTGGATAGCTCTGAATTTACAAAGGTGAAGCAGGGTTTAATTCATTATTATAAGGAAGAACGGGATTTAAGAGGTTATATGGAAAAAGAAGGCTGGGCACACGCAGCAGCCCATGGCGCAGACGCCTTGGATGAGCTGGTTTTATGCTCGGAGAGTGATGCCGAGGTGCGGGAAGAGGTTCTGACAGTTGTTCAAAAGATGCTTTATAACGATCAATACATATTCAGGGAGGAAGAAGATGAACGGATTGCTACTATTATAGTTACAATCATCGATCATCATTTACTTCCACAGCAGTCTATAACCGATTGGATTCTCAACTTGGCGCAATGTGGCAGTTGGCCTAGAAGCCACAGCCAGTATGTTACTCGAATAAATACAAAGAACTTCCTGCGTTCTCTTTATTTCAGGTTACTTCTAACAGAGAAGAATATGGACATTGTGGATGTTTTGTTGAAAACTGAGAAGAATTTGAATGAATTTGTACATTAATTCACTCAAACGGTTTTAATTAACACTGGTAATTTAAATAATTTATTATAATGTAATAAAAATCACAAAATTTTATGGAAATTCAAAAACTTTGTGACATTTATAACTTGATAAGTGCTATAATAGAAATATGGCGTTAAAAGTTCTTATGTTTTTCATTACTATTAAGCAGCAAAGCTTATTGCAGAGGAGATTTGGATATGTCAGAATCAATCACTCAAACACAACCTGAACAAGAATCACCAAAAGTAGCTGTTAGCAAGGAACAAATGGATGTTCTAGAGCAGCTCTTGAAACCAGAAGTTCAGGAATCATTAACAGTCTTGGTGGAACAGCTGCCAAAATTAACTGAGCTTGTTGGCGTGCTTACAAAGTCCTATGACTTTGTGCAAACTGTCGCAGCGGATGATGTCTTGAAAAGTGATACGGTAAGTGCAATTAAAGAACTTGCTGAACCTGTAGTGCATTCCGCGAAGAATATGGCAGCTACAGTGATCGAAGCAAAAGATCGTGCGAATGAAAGTAACGAAGTTATTGGTCTTTTTGGTCTTATGAAGTTGTTGAAAGATCCGCAAGCACAAAAGCTTTTCCGTTTCGTAAATGCATACCTTCAAGTTGCTGGAGAACGCAGTAAGCAGAAATAATCATTTTCATATCTTATTCGTAAGGGACGGAGGAAACATCATGTCTAAACATATTGTCATTCTAGGAGCAGGTTATGGTGGTCTACTAAGCGCCTTAACCGTACGCAAATATCTCAAAAAAGATGAAGCTAAAATTACTGTAGTTAATCAGTATCCTACTCACCAAATCATTACAGAATTGCATCGTCTTGCAGCAGGTAGTGTTGCAGAGGGTGCTGTAGCTATGCCTCTAACTAAGCTTTTCGCAGGTAAAGATATTGACCTGAAAATCGCGAAGGTTAATTCATTTTCTGTGGAGAACAAACAAATTGTTCTTTCTGATGGTGTGACACTTACTTATGATGCGCTTGTTGTAGGTCTTGGCAGCACTACAGCTTATTTTGGCATTCCAGGGCTTGAACAATACAGTATGGTATTGAAATCAGCTGCAGATGCTAACAAAATTCATCAACATATTGAAGATCGTATTCGTGAATATGCGAAATCGAAAAATGAAGCAGATGCAAACATCCTGATCGGTGGCGGCGGCTTAACAGGTGTTGAGCTTGTTGGTGAAATCGCGGATGTATTGCCTACACTTACTAAAAAATATGGCGTTGATCCTAAAGAAATTAAGCTTATGCTCGTTGAAGCAGGTCCTAAAATCCTTCCAGTATTGCCAGATGCATTGATCGAACGTGCTGTAGCAAGCTTGGAAAAACGTGGTGTTCAATTCTTGACAGGTCTTCCTGTTACGAATGTAGAAGGCAATGCGATTGACTTGAAAGACGGTCAAAAAATTATTGCTAACACATTTGTATGGACTGGTGGCGTACAAGGAAATCCACTCATCGGCGAATCCGGTCTTGAAGTTAACCGCGGTCGTGCAACGGTGAATGAATTCTTGCAATCCACTTCCCACAAAGATGTATTCGTTGCTGGTGACAGCGCGGTGGTCTTTGCAGAAGATGGACGTCCTTACCCTCCAACTGCTCAAATCGCTTGGCAAATGGGTGAATTGATCGGATACAATCTGTATGCCTTCTTGAAAAATAAATCGTTTGAAAGCTTTAGTCCAATCAACTCTGGTACACTTGCTAGCTTAGGCCGTAAAGACGGTGTTGCCATCGTTGGTGCAAGTTCTACTCCATTAAAAGGCTTACCTGCAACTCTGATGAAGGAAGCAAGTAATATCCGTTACTTGTCCCACATTAAAGGATTGTTCAGCCTAGCGTACTAATATAGTTTAACCTTAAACCCTGCTCAAATCTGAGCGGGGTTTTTGTTATTGTTTTTTTAGTGAAATGTTTGCATTATTGATGTTTCACAGTAGGCTGTATTCATTGTATTTGATATAATAGATTGGGTTATATTAACAGAGGTAGTTAGAGGAGGATTTCATTTATGATATTCCAACAAAACGATGTCATTCTGTTTCAAGGGGACAGCATAACAGACTGGGGGCGTAATCATGAAGACGCTTCATCACTTGGAGTAGGTTATGCAATGATGGTCGCCGCTCGATTGGGGCATTTATATCCAGAGAAGAATCTTACTTTTTTTAACCGTGGTATTGGTGGTAACCGTATTGTTGATTTGCAGGGACGTTGGGATAAGGATTGCCTGGATTTGAAGCCGACGTGGGTATCCATTTATATTGGAATTAACGACACTTGGCGCCGTTTTGATTCTGGTGAAGAAACCACTCCCGAGCAGTTTGAAGCTTCGTATCGGGACCTGATCGAACGCACTCAGAAATCTTTAGATGCTAAATTAGTGCTTATAGAGCCTTTTGTTTTGCCTGTACCGGAAGATCGTAGAACTTGGCGTCAGGATCTTGATCCTAAAATTCATATTGTCCGCGAGCTGGCACGTGAATATGGGGCGCCGCTGGTTCCGCTAGATGGACTTTTTGCAGCGGCTTCCGTAAAAGCAGAACCGGCTTACTGGGCATATGATGGAGTACATCCTACTCCTGCAGGTCATGCACTTATTGCGGATGCTTGGCTCAAAACGATGGGAGCAATCTAATCAATTGTCATTTTAAGACTAGAACCACGCTTTAATAAGCAGGTTGTAGTCTTTTTTTAATCGCGTGTTAGTAAAGTCGTTTTTATATATTTATAGACACTGTTATAATTGGAATATGCTTATGTATTGGAGGCGATTCGCATTAGGCGGTTAATATGGATAGCACCTTTGTTATTGGTCGTAGTGTTAAGCGGATGTAAAAGTGATTTGGGCTTCATCAATGCCAGATGGATCGAAGGCGTGTCGTTGACACCCGTCGCAACTAGTGATCAGAAACAAGCGGATCGTCCTTTGCACTCAGAGAGCTTAATGCTAAAGGATTCTGTTTTGATCAAGACGCTAGCGGAGGCTATGAACAAGAGTAAGAAATTTTCTGATGATCTGGATTGGGGTCCGGAATTTGAAATGAAGCTTGTTTATGGGGACGGCTATTCGGAAGACTATTACATAGCGCTTGGAGATCAACTTGGACATGAAGGGATGTTTACTACAGCGGAGAACAGCAGTCAGGGCTACACGATTCCTGTAAAAAACTCTGACCAGTTAAGAAAGCTCATTTATGGAACAATCGATACGGAGAACATTGAACAGGCAGACCCTGTGGAGACTTCTGTCGAGGTAACAGGTCCAGTAACCCTATCACATAATGAACTGTCTCCGGTCACAGGCAGAGCGGGATTTTTAAATCTGCAACTGCTAGAGGGGACATATAGCGAAGATTGGACTACACCCAGTCCGTTAACGGGAAGAAACTGGAGTGGCCGATTTAGGCTAGTAGTGACTGATGAGCATGGAAAAACGCTGAGTAGCTATTCGTTAAATGATCAATTTGCCCAGACCTTTAATGATTTTTTCCAGCTTCAGTTTGAGGATTATAATGGAGATGGTGATCCCGATTTTACGATCGGACAATATGGAACGAGTAACGGTTATTTCTACAAGCTTTTTACACTCAGAAGAAATAACGTGATAGAAGAACTGCCTATTAAACCTGAAAATCAGCTGTTTATCAGCAGTCCTGAGCGGTATTCCATAAAACTGGATAAAGTTGATGAGCATAGCTTCAAGAGAAGTTACTACGATAACGCAGCAGGCAAACAAGTGGAAGATACTTTTCAGTGGGTAGGGAGTGCATTTCAGAGGCTAAACAAATGATTAATTCATGAAGTGAGAGGAATGTGTGTTGGATGACAAGTGATACGGTACAAGATTTAGAAGGGTTAAAAGCTATTGGGAAAGTGGTGGGCCACACCATCGCCGAGATGAAAAAGAAAGTAACCCCTGGGATGACGACTGCGGAGTTGGATCTTATTGGAGCTGAGATTCTGGAAAGCTTCGGAGCATCCTCAGCCCCGAAGATAACTTATAATTTCCCGGGCAGTACCTGCATCAGTGTGAACGAAGAGGTTGCTCATGGTATTCCGGGTCCGAGAGTGATTAATGCTGGCGATTTGATCAACATTGATGTCTCTGCTGAGCTGAATGGGTATTATGGGGATGCTGGCGTTTCTTTTCAACTGCCGCCCTATAACGATGATATTCTGCGTTTATGCCGGAGTACAGAGGAAACTATGATGAGTGTGATCAATCATCTGCGGGCAGGGATGAAGGTTAACGAGATCGGAAGAATGATGGAACTTGAAGCTCGCAAACGCGGTTATAGAGTGGTGCGTAATCTGTGCAGCCACGGAATTGGCAAATCACTGCATGAGAAGCCTTTTGAAATTCTACCCTTCTATAATCCAAGAGTGACCACAGTACTGAAGGAAGGACAAGTAATTACAGTAGAGCCTTTCCTCTCGACTGGAGCGGACTATGTGGAGCAGCAATCGGATGGCTGGACGCTAAGTGTTGTAGATAACGGTCGGGTAGCGCAGTTTGAACATACGATTATCGTGACTAAAGGTGAGCCTATTATTCTGACTAGTGTGTAAGCCCGAATAGCGACTTAAAGGGGTGGAGGATGGAGGGGGATATGAGCAAAAGCCCTTACCCGGACCCTCCGTTCCTTCCATGTCTTTAGCGAAGTTGTTATTAGCCGTGATAAGTGGCAATGCGGTAAATACTTTAAAGAGACCTGTCTATTTGACAAGTCTCTTTTTTTCTAGGATGAGGCGTTACGCTTATATCCTATATTTGGCATAAATTATCGATGTTTTTTTCAATGGAATGATAAAACAGGTCTTCCGCATGAAGGACATAGGCCATGTATTCTTCCATCTGGTCAGTAAGTGTAAATTCATTCATAATATACTGCCTGGTCATAACATTCCTTAAAAGTTCCCATTGTTCGATGCTTTGCCGAGCACAATGAATGACATCGCTGAGAGCATTAGGATTTGCTAAGGAATTCAGCAGCAACAGCAATACTTTTTTTCGATCTGAATGACGGGTGAGCGTCGTCCGGGTTAAAGAGTAAAGGTCATGGGGGCGGTTTGAAATCTTTGTATTGAGGATGAAACGTCCACTTGCAAACAGATTGTTCAGTTCCTGGATGGCTGATCGTCCGATATATTCCAGGCGGCCTTCGGTACAAGAGGGCGGCTTATAATAATTCGATAGTGCGGTTCTTAAAATGAGCGAGGCTCGGGCTGGCAATTCAGCAAGCTCATCTTGATTAGGATGCACTGTGAAACAGGAAAACTGCCGATTGTAGGCATCCATAAACGAAGTTTTGGCATCTTGACCGATATTTTTGTTATGCGGATAAGGCTTGAAATACTCTTTGTTGTAATTTATATAATTGTCCAAGAAATAAAAATCAGTTGCCGTCTGCCCTAGGATCAAAAATATATGCCCATCCACAATATGATCTGTTTCCAGAGCCGGGTTTAATTCAAATGTTCTATAAAAGGGGACTCGTTTCATTAACGTATTGACAAATACGACTTCGTTATTTGCTAACAGTGTCTCTATCGTCTGGATGGCTGCCTCTGCATTGTTGCTAAAAGTATGTTTATTAGCGACTGTTATATAATCCTCGGGATCTTTGATCTCGTTCAAGCTTAATTCAAACTGGTCACTGTCAGTATGGGTAACTAATTTCAGATTAAAATCATCTAAAAACATCTTGTACAATACGCTAGAGTCATTGACATACCTCTTTAGCATGAAAAAAATATTACGGGTATAGCAGTTTCCCAGTGACTGTACCTCTGCAATAGGCTCCCCTGCAGAATTATAGTAATATTCCATTTCTAACGTCTGCAACGTCTGCATAATTGTCCCTCCAACTGCTGCTAATTCTCCAATTCATCCCTTGGAGCCGAGCGCGCTTATTATTTCGCCCAATAATTTGGTTTCGTCTGTTTGTATGGTCAACAGAGAATGTTTGAGTGCGTCTAGCACCTTGGGGTCCATGGACAGATTATACCGAAGCACCATATTTCTGTTCAGAAGAGAGCGTTCTTCAAGCTCAGTACAACGCTCAATCCATCGGTCGCTTTGCAGCAGGAGTTTTATTTGTTGGAGATATTTAAGTCTTAAAACCATAAGCTTCTTATGCTCCCACAGCAAATGATAGGCTCTAATGTCAAGCTCAGGGTCATCTTCTTTAGGATGCTCCATTTGGTAAATGAGGTGTTGGTACACACTTTGTCCATAGATGCTGGTAGTGGTATGGTTAATAAAATCGAATGAGCGCTTGGAGGATAGATATCGCTGCAAGCTGTCGACAATCTGTTCGACGTTTAAATCAAATTCTGCATCGATTTTGCTAAGCAAAGTTACACGCGTAATAAAATTTTCTTCCCCGGACAGATAGTCAAAGGCGGATTCCAGTTCGGAAAAGGTGCATTGAGCGGTCATAAATTTACCGCCCGTAATATTGTCCCGAATGCAGACTGTTTGGCGATCAAGATCGTAGCCGTAAATTAATGTCTCGTGAAAACGGTGCTCTTGGCCGAACTCCTGATATGCAGATATAAAGTACCGGTCGAGATGGCACCATACATAGCAATCGCCGTTGATAGAGTCTACTACAAAATCCGTAAAGGAAGACCACTTGGAAATGATGGTTCTAGGCAATATGAACTTATTGAGAAATGGGCAATAATCAACAAGAAGCTCATGATTGTCAAAAAAGTAAGTTTCCCAATCCGTTACATATCTCAGCTGAATGAAGTTGGAATAAACCCAGGGCCATATGCGGTTATCCGAAGAAATAATAGAAAACAAAGTCCCATAGGCGTTGGAAGTATTTATTAGTGGATCGGAAACGGGTAAAGTAATTTTACTCAATTTACACCTCCATATTCCCCTTATATGTAAATGAAAATGAAATAAATGACATTATTATACTATAATAATTGTTCATTCCAATTATGTGATGATAATCATATTATGATAATAAAGGGAAATGGTAATCTGGCGAAGAATAGTACTTTTGGAAACATTTTGACATACGTTTCTCTGATAAAAAAGCAGCAGAATGTGATGGGAGGAGCGATATATTGCGAATAGTGGTTTGTTTAAAGTTTATTGCACACGTGAACAAAGGCGATGTGCGTGGCATTGCTGATGGCCGTAAGATCTCGGCCTCACCGCCACCGAAGGCAACCTTTGAGCTAAACTATCCGGACCGGCAAGCCATCCATGTGGCATTGGAGCTGAAGAATAGCTGTAATGCTAATGTAACTCTTATTTCCATGGCCCCTCCCGGTTGTAAAACGGCTCTGCAGGAGTTTATGGGTTATGGAATCGATGAGGCAGTCCTGCTCAGCGACGCTTCTTTTGCCGGTTCGGATACATTGGCGACATCGCTGGTACTGGCTCGTGCTGTTGAGAAGCTTGGTGGATGTGATCTGGTTCTGACCGGCAGCCATTCAACCGACAGTGATACCGGTCAGGTAGGTCCGGGAATCGGCGAGTATCTAGATATCCCCCACGCGATAAATGTAACACGGTTTGAGGATATTTCGACCGATGAGGTATTGTTCCACCGCCAGCATGACGAAGGGGTAACAACCAGACAGTCTTGCCGGCTTCCGGCAGTATTGAGTATTGGTGGAATGACAGCCGTCTCTGAGTTGAAACCGCTAACAATTGCTGCCAAATTGCATGCCAGAACCAAGGATATTCTGGTATGGTCCTGTCATGACCTTGGCCTTGACCCACAGACGGTTGGTTTGGCAGGCTCGGCTACTGAAGTAGTTTCAGTGTACGAACAGCACTCCGAAAGAAAGGGGATTTTGCTAGAAAGCGATGAATATCTACGGGTATTGGAGCCGATAATCAGCAAAATCAGCGAGGTTAGAAATGGATGATTAGGATTGATCAGGAACAATGCACATATTGCCTCCTGTGTTTAAAACGCTGTCCCGCCGCTGCAATCAAGGATGAGGATGAGGGCTTGCGTATCGACGTTGCGGCATGTACTTATTGCTCAGTCTGCACGTCTTGCTGTCCTAACCAAGCCATTATAATGAAAGACAGGGCACAGGAGACCAGACAACCGTACCCTGAGCATGAGGGTATTTGCCTTGTTGTGGAACATGCTGAAGGCGCTCTCTCCTCATATTTTCCGGAACTGGTTACCGCAGCAAAACAGCTGCAGGCTATGAGAGCCCAGCGCATTTACGCTTTGGTGGTCGGAGAGCGTATAGAAGACCTAGCCCAGCGTCTGCTTCAGTGGGGAGTAGATGAGGTGTGGATGGTGAACAAACCGGGAATACAGCGTTACGCCGAAGATATTCATTATAATTTGATTTCTGCGGTGCTCCGGGATCAAAGACCGTCTGTCGTACTAGGTATGGCTACCGCATGGGGGAGGTCTATTTTCCCCAGAGTCGCAGTTCGCCTGCGGACGGGGCTATGCGCCGATTGCATCGATTTGAAGATGGGACCGGATCACGGGGATTTTATTATCACCAGACCGACGCAAATGGGCGAGCAATTCGCTGAGATAAAAATACCGGCAAGACGGCCGCAAATGGCAACTGTAAAAACCAATTTTTATTCCGCTGCTGAGACCGCACACGTCGCGCAGGGCAAGATTGTTGATCTAAGCTCCCTGTATTCTTGCTCTTCCTCAGTCCTGCAGTTTATGGGAGTAATTGAAGAAGCCGCGGGCAAGGAGAACATCGAGACTACAGAAATTATTGTTGCTGCCGGGAGAGGCATTCAAAACGCAGACAATCTTCGTTTAATCTATGCGCTCGCCGATGCGCTTGGGGGGAAAGTAGCGGTTACCAGACCGCTTGTAGAATGTGGATGGATGGATAGTATGCATCAAGTCGGACTGACAGGTAAAATGGTCAAGCCCAAACTGTACATCGCCTGCGGAGTGTCTGGGGCAGTGCAGCATAAGGTTGGGATGCATCATTCGGAGACGATAATTGCAATAAATACGGATCGCAATGCACCTATCTTTGATTACTCCACATATGGGATCGTAGGCGATCTTTTTACAGTCATACCTGAAATATTGTCGGCATTGAACACAGTACAGGAGGTTGGGCGATGATTGAGAAGGAGCTATTAAGACAACAAACGCTGCATACGATTGGCGTCATGCTCGATGAGCACTTGCTTCAGAAGGAGGATATGTTCAGGTTTCAAAGTGATGTCCACGACACATATTCTCCGGAATACATCCGGAGCGAGATGGAGAATTGGTACAGAACATTAGGAATCGAATATATCATCCAGCGAAAATTTTCACTTCGGATGCCGCAGTTTACTAGAGAAGAATTAGAAGAAGCGGACCGAAGAAACGAGATCATTTTATGTGTTCCCCAAGGCGTCAGTCGCAAGCAATTAGGCTGCTTGTTTAATATCCGCAATTGGGCGCTGGAGAGTGGACTGGTCGCAGCAACTCCGGAAATTGAGGATTTCTGGTTCACCGTTCCGCGGACAACCGAACCGGATATGCTGGATCGGACGGCTGTGGAAATACAGCGTACATACAAGAAAACCGGAAAATTGGGAATGAGTCTGGAGCGGTATCTGGTATTTGTCGCCCGCATGAGGCATCTGACAGGACAAACACCGGATATAAGGACAAAGATGTGGATTACCAACGGCAAATATGAAGGAAAGGCGATGCTTGTGGTTGGTTTCGACTCGGCTGGCGAGTTTACAGCACATGGCTGGATGCCGAATTTCCACTCGCCTATGGTGGGCGGACGTTATACCTGGATACCTGACCATATATAAACAGTAAGGAGACGGTTATTTCGGCTATGTACAATAAGTTCACTGAATCGGGGCCTCAGCCTAGTGTACACTTCACCGCTGCTCGCAAGGCGGAACCGGGTCCTAATGAATTGTTCATTACCAACCGTTTTACTTTAACGGGAACGGTAAAGGACCCATCCTGCTTGCAGCTTTTTCATGGGGCATGCCATTTACCAGGGCATTATCCTTACTCCAGTGTCGGAGTAGTGACTAAAGCGGGGCTTGGAGCAGAGCATCGCGTAGGCCAAACTCTTGTGTTTTCTCCTCATTATACAAAGGATGTATGTGTCCCTCTACACAGTGGGGTGGATGGTCAGATCTTTATTTCCAACGACTTAGACCCTGTGACAGCTGCGTTTGTTCCTATGTTTTGTGTGGCACTAAATGTGTGTGAAGAGCTGGCAGATGAAGGCATTAAAACGGTGGAACTGTGGGGAATGGGACTGCTAGGAAAGCTTTTATTAAGGTTGCTTGAGCAGGATGAAGATTTGAGCTTCAGTGTTGAAAAGAAGGAGGCCAAGGATGAGATTTGGGCCGGGTTAAACAGCGGTGTGTGGGACTGCGAGGAGAGAGCCATTGTTGCACTTGATTCGGACCTGCTCTCGCAGGTTCAACGGCATTCGGCTTTAAAAAACGATCCACCAGACCAGCACATACAATTTATTGATCTGACAAGACCTGGAATACTTAAGGAATCCATAACGCATGACCGTATTCAGGAAATCTCTCGCAGAATTGGGAAGCAAGAGCTTGAAGTAACCAGCCTAATTGCCCAACATATTCATGCGGAACATATGGAGCAATTTATCAGGCAAGCGGCGGAAGGCTTTTTTGAAGGGAAAACAGTAGTCTATGACTGGTAGAGGAGGTTCGTCATGCAGTTGACACAAGGTGTTATGGATGTACCCGCACTCGATATTGCATTTTCTGAGCAGGAGCGGCGTATCATTATGGAGCGAATTGATGATTGTCTGTCGAGAGGAGCGTTGAGTCAGGGTAGGTATGTACAGGAGCTGGAGGAACGTTTTGCCCGGTATGTAGGAGTTACTCATGCCATTGCGGTTAATTCGGGTACAAGTGCGATTGAAGCGGTAATGAGAGTGCTCGAAGTAAAGGGGCAGGAAGTGCTGGTTCCGGCAAATACGTTTATTGCCACGGCTTCCAGTGTCCTGTTTGCCGGAGGGCATGTTCGCCTTGTTGATATTGATCCCCGTACATTTTCGGTGTCGCTGGCTGAAATAAAGAAGCAGGCCACGAGTCGTACCCGAGGGGTTATTATCGTACATATTGGCGGAATTGTTACACCGGAGATTGAAGAAATCAGGCAATGGTGCGATGAGCAGGGGCTCTGGTTATTTGAAGATGCCGCTCATGCACATGGCAGCAGGATGGCCGGAAAAGGTGCGGGAGCTTTCGGAATTGCCGGAAGTTATTCCTTTTTTGCCACGAAAATCATTACCTCGGGGGAAGGAGGGATCATTGTCACAAACGATCATTCAATGGCTGAGAAGCTAAGAATGTTCCGCAATCATGGCAAGCCCCAGCCTTGGGAGACTTACCACACCTCGCTTGGCAATAATTATCGAATGAGTGATATCACAGCAACGATAGCACTTACCCAGTTTGAGCGGCTCGACGCGATCATTGAACAACGGGAAGCGATCGCCAACCGTTATACTTCCTTCTTTACGAAAAATCTTCCTGATTTCGAGATTGTGATGCCGCAGGACAGATGCAGTTGGTATAAGTACATTGTTATAGTGCCTTTAGACGTTGACAGTTCCGATTTGAAGGACAGACTCAAGGAGAAAGGCGTTTCGCTCCAAGGGGAGGTATATGCAACGCCGCTTCATAGGCAGCCGATCGCTGCTTCCCTACAGTTCAGTGGGGAATATCCGCTAGCGGATGATTATTGTCGGCGTCATATCTGCTTGCCGATTTATCCCAATTTGACTGATCAGCAGATCGATTATGTTTTGGCTGTATTCTTAAGTGTGGTCGCAGAGTTAAGGGGGCAGCAATGAACGAGGGCATTATTATTGATAATCTGAGAAAGGTCTATCGCGTCCCTGTAAGAGAACATGGGTTAAAGCATGCGTTCAAAAGTCTGATCAAAATGGAATACAACGAAGTTGAGGCGGTAAAAGGTATCGACCTCAGGGTTGAGCCGGGAGAAATTGTCGGGTTCATCGGACCTAACGGCGCGGGAAAGACAACCACGCTGAAGATGCTCTCCGGTATCCTGTATCCGACATCAGGCAACATTTCCGTCTATGGCTTCAAACCGTGGGAACGCCAACATAAGTTTCTGCGCAACATCAGTATGGTAATGGGGAACAAATCGACGTTAACCTGGGATATTACGGTCGAGGACTCTTTCTTTGTGATGAAGGAAATATACGGAGTCTCTGATGCTGATTTTAAACAAAGACTCAACGAGCTAAAAGAACTACTGGATATAGGGCATCTGCTTAAGAATCAGGCACGGAATCTCTCTTTGGGAGAACGCTCCAAGTGTGAATTAACAGCAGCGTTGTTACATCAGCCACGTGTATTGTTTTTGGATGAGCCTACTTTGGGGCTGGATGTTAGCATGCAGCTGCGGCTTCGCAGTTTTATCAAGGAGTATAACCAAAAACATGAGACAACCATCCTGCTTACCAGTCACTATATGGAGGATATTTCTTCCCTTTGTAAACGGGTTGTGCTGATCAATCAAGGCAAGCTGTTATACGACGGATCTCTGGAGCAGCTGAGCGGTAAAATAGCTCCCTACCGCATTCTCAAAGTCAGTTTTATGGATGAAGACGTAACGGGCACAATTGAAGAGCTAAAGGAGAAGTTTACTGACAGCTTGCAGGTCATGGAGCTTGCGGAAAGCTACGTATTGTTTAAGATTCAGAAGGAAGCTGTACCTGAGATTGTTTCAGAAATCTTTAATAGCTATTGCATTGGAAATGTAACAATCAATGATGCTCCAATCGATTCGGTAATTGATGAAGTGTATCGAGAGGGGAGGCTCCTTTGAATTTTCGCGGAGGCTTTGCGCTGATACGTAGGACTATGTTCGGGTTTATGGCTGAGAAAGGTTTTTTCTGGACATTGACGCTTGGTTGGATGATGGGACCTATCATCTATATGTTTGTTTGGACCGTTGCTGCGGGAGATGGAAGCATAACCGGGTTCACTCAGCAGGATTTTGTGAGGTATTATATTCTGTTAATTCTTGTGAACCAGCTGACCTACCCTACATCACACTGGACGGTCGGCGATCAAATCTATGGCGGCAAGATGTCGATTGTATTATTGAGGCCGATATCGCCTTTTTACGATGTGGTTGCATCAGATTTGGCTGTCAAAATCGTCTGTATGCCTTTTGTTATATTTGTTGCCGGTGTGGCTGCCATTTTTTTGAACTTCAGACTGGCTATATCCGGTCTGGACTTGCTGGTGGCCGTTTATCTTCTTCTCATGGCTCAAATAATCAGATTTATGCTGGCCTATACACTTTCCCTGTTTGCATTTTTCACCAATAAAATCAAGTCCTTGCTTTCTATTAATGACACCCTGGTATTTTTGCTGGCCGGACAGGTAGCGCCTTCGTCGTTGCTTCCGGGATTTATGCAGGATATCTCGGATTATTTACCTTTTCAATATATGATCAGCTTTCCGATAGAGTTTTCCCTTGGAAAGTTGGATCATTCACAGCTTGTTTTTGGCATAATTGTTCAATTCGTTTGGGCGGTCGTTATCATATTATGTAACCGTTTAGTGTGGAAAAAAGGGATTCGTGCATACATGGCCGTGGGAGGGTAGGGAACATGCTGAGATATATGCGTTTGCTGAGATTGTTTTTCTCTACAGCGCTTCTAAAGGAAGCGTCATTCCGCGGTGACTTTCTAATCAAAATTTTGTATACCGCAATTAATTTAACCGGGACGATTGGGGGGATCGCGATCCTCTTTTCCAACACAAATTCGCTTAACAGTTGGACTTTTGCGGATACGCTGGCATTATCGGGCGTGTACTATTTTATTTTGGCAATGAAAAATCTATTTGTTGGTCCAAGCCTTGGCTCATTAGCCGGGATGGAAGGGGAGCTATGGACTGGAGGATTTGATTTAACGCTGCTCAAACCGATTGAGACCCAGTTTTATGTGAGCACGAGATACTGGTCTCCGCTTAATCTGTTTGATGTTATGGTGGGAGTAGCAGTGATGGTGCTGGGCGTTTCTCAAATGCAAGAAGCGATAGGAATATCCACTTGTCTGATGTTTGTATGGGCCATTTGCAATGCTTTACTGCTGTTGTACTCAATACTGCTGTTATTAAGCTCTTTGGCGTTTTGGTATGCCGGAAGTCCGATGTTGAGTATATTCGACAGTATCATGCAGATGGGTAGATTTCCGGTCAATGTATATCAGAAACCAATCCAATTGGCGCTTACCTGGATCGTTCCTGTCGCCTTTATCGTTTCCATTCCTGCAGAAGCATTAGTGGGCAGGGTAAGCCTGTCCTATTTATTCGGAGGCAGCTTGCTAGCTGCGGTTTTGCTAATGTTAGCCAGTGCGTTTTTTAAACGAGCAGTGAAAAAATATGCAAGTGCTTCTAGCTGAGGAGGATTCTAAGTGAACACTTCTTCCATATTGGATTTGATTTATTTCAATTGCTCGAATAATCCAGGGCTTACGGCCATTGATTATGAAGGAACAACGATCACTTATGAAGAGCTACGGCAGGAACTGGAGCACAGTAGTGAGAAGCTGGATCTCGCGGGGATCCGGCCCGGGCACAGAGTTGCCTTAGCCGTTGCAGACAAATCTGCTTTTATCATGCTGTGGCTTGCATGCTGGCATACGGGAGCCGTTCCGATCCCATTTGAACCTGTGAAGAACTTACCGGAACTGGAGAGAATGCACTCGTCAAGCCATTGTCAGTATTTAATTTGCGATCCAATTGATTCGGAGGGCAGCAGTCAGCTTGAGCTCGTACTCAGAGTACCGATGTTTATTTTTAGGACTGCAACGCTTTTTTTACAGGCAGATAAGCAGTCTGATGAAGATATTGCTTTGAATTTTTATACCTCAGGAACGACTGGACCGCCTAAATGCGTACAGTTTAGCCATCGGGCCATCTACAATAATGTAATGGCCATCTGTAGAGGGCTTGAAATTACTGCAAACGACAAGCTGTTCACACCGATTTCGCCGTGGCTGCCCGCGACGCTAACCACTGTAGTCCTACCGGCCCTCTGTGCCGGTGCTACATTAATCATGTCGAAGGGAACAATGCCTGCTAGAATTTGCGAGCAGATCAATCGCAAAGAGGTAACGATTCTTTTTGCGGTTCCCTATATGTATGCCTTGCTTAATGAGTCAGTCGTGTCATCGTCAAGTGTAGCTTGGGATAAAGTGAGACTGTGCATCAGCTGCTCTGCTCATCTGGACGCAGCGACTTTTAAGGACTTTTATAAGCTGTCGGGCAAGTCTATCCGTTCATTGTTCTGTTCATCCGAAGGTGGGGCAATTGCCTATAATCCTTCAAATGAGCAAGAACTGATCAGAGATTCGGTGGGACAGCCACATCTGGGAGTTTCTATTCGGCTGCTTGACCCGGAGGGGCACGAGGTTGCTCATGGAGAGGAAGGAGAGATATGGGTCAGCGGCGCTCATATATCGTGCGGGTATTACGGGCAACCCGAGTTGCAGGCAGAGGTCTTTCAACAGGGTTGGGTACGTACGGGTGATCTGGGAAGGTTGGATGAGGCTGGGTATCTGTATTTGTCGGGGCGGCTTTCTGATAACATCAATGTCGGCGGACATTTGGTAAATCCGGCAGAGATTGAACAAGTCCTGCTGCTCCATAACGGCATTAAAGAAGCACTTGTATATGGTGTTTCCGATAAATACTATGGCAGCAAGCTGATTGCGGAGATCGTGCCGCTGGATGCCCAGGTATCAGCCGATGATATTATCAGATTCTGTTCAGCGAGACTTGCGGCATATAAGGTGCCGAGAGTAATCAAGTGGACGGATAACATTCCCAAGGGTCGCTATGGGAAGAAGCTGAGAAATCAGAATCAAGCAGCCAGTCACATCCTGACGCCATGAGGTTTCTTGTGACAGGTTGCAGCGGTTTTATCGGGAGCAGGTTAACAAGCAGTTTACTGGAACAGGGACATGCTGTCAGAGGGCTTGTATTGCCGAAGGAAAAAGGCGTTGGCGAAACACTTGCAGAATTGGGTATGGAACTGTGGGTAGGCGACGTTCTGAACCCTGAAACGATGGATGGCATAGGGGAGGATATTGATGTCGTCTATCATCTTGCCGGCAAACATTCTGGTTCTGTGTCCCGGATGAGGCAGCTGTATGTAGAGGGGACGCGGAATCTGCTGGACCAACTTTTGCGCAGCGGAACGTATGGCAAGTTCATTGTGGCAAGCAATGGGGCTGTATATGGAAGCGACAACGTTTGTGTGGCCGATGAATCTGCACTGTGCCATCCCGTTCATCCATTTGGAAGAATTACACTCGAAATGGAGCGGCTGGTCCAGCAATACTGCACCCATGCGAAATTTTCTTATATCATTCTCAGGATCGCTGAAGTGTACGGCCCGCTTGAGCATAATTATATCCGGCAATTAATGCGCTGCACTCAGATGCTGGGGAACGGGCGCAGTTATTCATCTAAAGTGCATATTGATGATGTTATTTCAATGATGCAGTTGGCCTGGAGTAATCTTGCTGTTCAAGAGATTTATAACGTGAGTGATGATCTTCCTCTAACACAGGAGGAATTGATAAAAGAGGTTCGGAAATATGCTCAACTGTCTGAAATACAATGGATTTCTCCTGAGGCTGTCACTGATCGTATCAGACTAAGTATACATGGTTTACGCGCCCTTTCCGTACGTATGGGAAACGAAAAGATAAAAAAGAATGCCGATGTACGGCTGGCATACCCTACTTACGCCCATGCGATTCCTTATTTAATCGAAGAAATGTCCAATAGAAGCGAGGTGAATAGTTTGTGAGTCCGCCAAGAATTATGCTTCTTCCAAGCCCCCCTAGCTCCGGTTCTGTAGGATCAGTGAGCAAAACGCTGGGCATTGCCAAGGTTCTGCAAAGCCAAGGTTGCACGGTCAGCTTTGTGATTGGCGGCAAGCTTGCTGACTTTGTCCGAGCCAACGGCTTTCAGGTTTATGACTATCCGATTCCGCTTCCTTCAGGGAATTCCGGAGATGTTCGCAGTGCTGCCGATTATGTAGAGTGGACAGGGATGGCAGAATCGGGCTTTATTCGTCAAGCGGTTGAGGCTGAACTGAAGGCGATACAGGCTTTTAAACCCAACGCCATATTTGCCGAGTCTCGTCCGAGTGCTTCCATTTCAGCTGCCGTGGCCCAGATTCCCGCTTTGATGATTGCGAGCTGGCCAAGCCATCCAGCCTTCCCAGCCAACCTACAGTATCCGGGATCTGCCAAAGCTATCGCCGCTTTTAATGAGGTGTTGGCGGATTATTCACTGGATTCTGTTTCCAATCTGGCTGAATTATTATTTTCAAGAGCAACAATTAAAATGGCACCGACACTACCGGAACTGGAGCCGGAGCTGGCTGCGTTGAAGGAGTGCGATTTCGCCGGTTACATTCTGGATTTGGAGGCAAGACAATCTTCAAATCTGCAGTGGCATCCGGACTGGCAGGGCAAGCCGCTAATTTTTATTTATTTAAGCGTTAGTGCCATTCCCCCTTTAATTTATATTGAGCTGGTCAAAGAGATCTTTGACAAGCAACCCTACCGTGTTGCCTGTTTATGCGGATTTCATTATGAGCTTAAGGTGCTTCCTGACCATACCGACAATATTCAATTCCATTGGTTTATCCCGGCTGCTGAAATTATGCCGGAAGCAGCTCTGGTAATCTTTCATGGCGGACAAGATACTATGCTTACGACAATGCTTCATGGACTTCCGAGCATAACCGTTCCCGGTCAACATTTTGAACGGGACTATAATTGTACGCAGCTCCAAAATCTTGGTCTCACTTATAAGCTACCCGTTCAAGCATTCAGACCAAGCCGTATCCGTAAGATTGTTGAGACAGCGTTGAACGATAATTTGGCTGAGCTTCGCGGGCATTATAGGTCCAAGCTGAGGACTTTAAGCGGAACTGAGAATTGCTGTGCTGCATTGATCGCACTGGCACAAAAAAATAGCTGGCAGGTGTAATTTATGAAGATATCTGTTCCATATAACGGCGATATCCAGCTTATTGACGAGCTGGGCGGATACGAATATATCAGCTGCTTCTTCGGTGGTTCTTCTCAGGAGGGCTGTGGAAGCGGAAGATCGGTTGCGGCAATGCCGATAAGTACGCGGAGCGATATTGAACAAGCGGTTAAGCGGGCCCATATGTACAACAAAGAGTTTAACTATTTGATGAACAGTTCCTGTCTCGGCAACAGGGAATATGAGGATGAAGGCTACCGACAAATTGTAGATCAAATGGATTGGGCCGCTGAAATAGGTGTGGACTGGATCACCTTAGCCAATCAGCTGCTTGTGGACATTTGCAGGAGAAGACATCCTGAGATCAAAGTGAGCTTGTCCTCCTTTGCGGTGGTCGAAAGTGTGGAACGGGCAAAATACTTTGATTCAATGGGCGTCAAAGAGATCACAGTAAGAGAAAACATAGCCAGAGATTTCAGGCTGCTTGAACGTATACAGAACAGCGTTGAATGTGAAATCCAGGTCATTGTCAATCAGACCTGTCTCTATGAATGTCCAATGCAGGTCTATCATGACAATGTAATGAGCCATGGCTCATCCAACCGTGGAACGGATAACCAAAGCTTTATGGATTATTGCTCCGTCAAATGCACTTACGAGAAATTTAATGATCCAGGGAATATCATGAAGGCGCGCTGGATCAGGCCGGAGGATTTGGCGGAATATGAGAAGATAGGCATACACCGTTTTAAGCTGACGGACCGGTCAAAATCTACTGTCTGGCTGTTGCAGGCGGCAAAAGCCTATCATGATAGGCAGTATCCGGGGAACTTGGCTGATATTTTGAACATCGTTCACACCAACCATCGCAGAACGGCCGGTGCGGTTACACGAGAAAAGGCGGTTTTTTCCCGGCAAACGCAGCAGAGCCGCCAGAGCATCCGTGCCCTGACCTTATTGGATGTTTATATTGACAATTCTAAGCTGCAAGGTTTTATTGATTTTTTCAAAGAAGTCGATTGCCGGTCACTGGATTGTGCGGTATGCGGGTATTGTGATCAATTTGCCGTTGAAGCCCTTTCGTTTCCTGATCCTTCCGCCCGGACCAAGAGCTTAAACATGCTGCAGCAGCTGGTACAAGATACGGCAGAGCGGCAACCAAAGGTTTTCTGAGAGGAGATATAAGCATGCAGAACAAGGAGATTCTGGGTAAGCTGGCCGCTATTTTTTCAGAGGTCTTGAGCAAGGAGGTTACAATGGAGGAACTGGATGCGCAAGCGGATTTACTTGAAGCGTTCCATATGGATTCACTGATTGCTTTGCAGATTATCGTTAAGATTGAACAACAGCTTGGAATCGTCATTGAAGATGATGACCTGGCACTGGAACTATTAAATGATACCGGAAAATTGACGGCATATATTGAGGGACAGTCGGAAAGGGTGAGCAGCTGACGATGAATCTTTTGTTTCTTTCTGAAGGTGCTTATTTTGCCTATTATCAAGGGGCCGTCAAGGCTAACCGTGCAGTATTCGAGTCCCTGGCTGCCAGGGGACATCAATGTAGAGTAGTCCATCTGGTAGACCAGGAAGATTCTCTGTTACAGGTGGAGGAACAGCTGCAGGAGCATGGGGTAAACAATATTATTCGTTCCGCGCATAGTCTTCAGGGGACAGTAAATGGTGTAGAATGCCATTTCACCACGAGTGTTATGCTGTTATACAGAACAGCAGGGGATTTGATGAAAAAAGGCAATCCGGACGTGGTTCTTGTGAATATGGCTTACCACACCATGGTTGCTGCGGGAATAAAGCTCGTGGCTGGAAGCGCAACAAAATTGGTTGTGATTTGTCATGATGTGATCACTCTCCCTTTTGGGCCGCATAGCTGGATCGAAAATCCGCTGCTCCGACAGGAACTTGCCCAGGTCTCCGGCTTTATTGGTGACAGTGATTTCGTAGCTCATAATATCACCGAATGGGGTGGTTATACCAATGCTGTTTCGCTACGTTTCCCAATTTATGGGGATGGTATTTTTCCAACCTTTCATAATTTCAACAGAGGATACATCGCGATATGCAACCCTACAGAGATAAAGGGTTTATCCATTTTTCTGAAGCTGGCTCAAGCTTTTCCGGACTATCCTTTTGCTGCGGTAATTACATGGGGCGATTTGAAGCAGGAGGAACAATCCGCTTTACGTGCTCTGCCTAATGTGACACTGCTTGAACCGGAGCGCGAGATGAATTTGATTTTTGAACAGGTACGAGTGTGGCTTCATCCTTCCATCTGCGCTGAAGCTTTTGGGCAGACAGTAATTGAAGCGATGCTAAGAGGTATTCCTGTTATTGCAAGCGATCAAGGCGGCCTCATGCAATCGAAATGCAAGGTTGACTATAATCTTCCGGTGACGCCGATTACGGAAACTTACAAGGATGAAGCAACAGGACATACAATGCCGGTTATTCCCGAACAGGATACTGCCATATGGGTGGAGACTTTGCAACGGCTGCTGACGGACAGGACACTCTACGAATCCATTTCTGCAGCCTCTAAAGCTGCCGCGCAGGAATTTATAACGGAGGCCCAGCCTGAAAAATTCGAACTGTATCTGGAGAATATGCTGCAATCCGAAATGTCAGCAAGGTGAGGTGAAGAGTGTGGAAAAGACATTGGATACATCCGCCATTTCCGTTACATTGCTCGACTGTCTTCATCGTGCTTTAACAACAGGAGATATTGAACTTTGGCTGGAGACCCAGTATTTCGAAGATGAAATGGAAGCTGAATCACAGCGGGCATGGTTCCATGGGTATTTACAAAAAACAGTTCCGACTTGCATAGAATTTAACGTACGAAATGTCAGAATAAGTCTTGCTGAAATTGTTGCTGCTTGTACTTTGACCTTTACTTATGAACAGTTTGACCAGCTAAAGGATGAGCATATTTATACTATGCGCTATGTTGAAGACAAAAAAGAATGGAAGGTTGTAACGATCGAGAAAAGCTGGCTACCGTTTGGTTCGGCCGAAGCCGATCTAATTCATTACGATACTTATTCCATGACTGATCTCTTCTGGTGGACCAATGAAGCGGAATTGGAGATTGTTAGAAACAGCAACGATCCTCTGCCGGCGAATTTATACGCTCGGGCAATTCCACGAAATATACGTTCCCGGGAAGTGCACTCTGAATTGGAATGTGCGGCCATTCTATCCAATATGCTGTCTTTGCGCGTAGCTGATCTGGCAGCATTGCTGTTTCAGCCAACCGCTCTAGGGACGCTGGAGTCCTTATATCATTTTGCAAGTGAAAATATCAATTTCCAGATTGAGCGGCCTGATCGTAACAGCAGCTGGTCAAGCAAATTTACTGCTCCAACGTTTAGTTATGATGAACTGTTGACCTTGGCAGAAGATCACTTTCCATTAACCGCTAATTGTACGCCGCTTATGTCATTTTATTTTGCGGTGCTCCGATTATGCGGCTTGGCGGCTTCGGATATCGTCCAGCTCCGTTTAGTTAATTACGATTGTTTGCTCGTCTCCATCACTGGAGAGGCATACCTGTTTTTCACAGACCGGATTGTTAAATTAAATGCAGGTACTTACTATTATCAGACCGAAATCAGCAAGCTGTTCAATGAGAGGGAGTATTGGTCTGCTGCCGGAAGTTCGAATTTATCAGGCCGGACGGTGGAGCGATTAAATAACTGGTTCAAGGATGGCATTGTGTTTAAATTCTCACGTCCGCTAACAACGGGAATTAGCTATATGGATGAATGCCCAATGCCCAGTTTAAAAGAATGCGCTGACCCGCTGCAACTTCATCGGTTGCTGCGTCAAACGATGCTGAGATACAGCTGCAATCTGCCGGATTCTGTATATACGTACGCCAAATATGCTTATCAGACACTATTAGTAACAAAACCGCAGGCTTATGTTCTGGCATCTATGAATAGTCCGCTTATTCGTCAGTTTCTGAGCGATTATAATACGAAACAGCATTTTTTTGAGTATGTGGATTTATTGAAGAAGAAATCCATATTTCGGGAACACGACCGACTGATGACTGCAGACCAAGTAATACGTCACGGTACCGCCGATCCGGCTTCCCTTACAGTGTTGGTGTATGTCTGGTTAAATCAAAGCCACCAGTCTCAAGGCGGGGTTTGTATAACTGATGAAGATAGCTATTGTTTTTTTGAAGGAGAAATATGGAGCGGCAAAAAACGAAAACCAGCATCAAAGATGCAAGGAAATCTGTTAGTAGCTTTTAACCATGAATCATGCTTCAGTGAGCTGATGAACATTTCTGAAGCGAAGACCGAATGGATAACATTCATACGGCAGCATATGACGATGTCTCATGAAGGAGCCGATCACATTGAATGACTGGATTAAAATTCAAGGTGCGAGAGAAAACAATCTGAAAAATATATCTCTGTCTATCCCCCGAAACAAACTAGTGGTGTTAACTGGATTGTCTGGTTCCGGCAAATCAACGCTTGCCATGAATACCTTGCAGCAGGAATGTCAGAGGCAATACATGAATTCGCTCGGTATGATAAGTGATTTTATCCACAAACCTAAGGTTGATTCTATTGAAGGGTTGTCGCCTTCCATCTGTATTGACCAGCGCCACACTAACCGAAATCCCCGGTCAACCGTTGGAACTACAACGGATTTGTACACCTTGCTTCGTATATTGTTTACCAAAAGCGGAGAAAGAGCTTGTCCTAATTGCGGAAGCCAAGTCAAGGGTTCAAGTAGTGCTGACATCTGGCAGGAAAACTATGAGTCGATCGAAACAGAGATTCAAGATCTTCCTATGTCCTATTCCGATGAGGGCAAAGCCGTGTGCCCAGAGTGCAGCCATGAGCTTAGAGCATTGACCATGTCCCATTTCTCTTTCAATAAACCTGAAGGCGCATGTCCGGTTTGTATGGGCTTGGGGGTTGAACGAAAACCGAATTTACAAGAAATTTTCGATGACAGCCTCAGCTTGAAGCAGTGTGCACTTAAGGGGAGCAATCCTCATGGAGCACAGTTAATGGCCGATAATTTGGTTGCAGCCGGTAACTATTACGGATTTGTGTTTGATCCTGATAAACCCTTGAGAGATTTGGGCACGGTCGAACGGGATCTGCTGTATTTCGGTGTATACAGCCAGCGATTTATCAGGCATTTTCCTGGGAAGACCCCTCCAACTTATGCTGCAGAGGGAAGATTCGAGGGGATTCTGACCAACCTGGAACGCAGATACAAGGAACGTGGACACGAATCGGACTATCGAGAGAAGATTGAAAAATTCTTTCATCTGCAAGAGTGTTCGGATTGTCACGGTACGAAGCTGAACGCAGACAGTCGAGCGGTTACGCTAGCCGGGAAAAGTATCACCGAAGCATCTGCAATGCCGCTCTTCCATTTGCTTGGCTGGTTGCGTAAAGTGTCCGCTCAACAGCTAGGGGGAAGTCAGGATCCGCTTATGAACATCGTTTCCGAAATGGAAAAAAAGCTGGCTCGCTTGATTGAAGTGGGTGTCGGCTACTTAAGCTTGGACCGCTCCACCGTTTCTTTATCTCTGGGAGAAATGCAGAGGCTTAAGCTCGTCTCATTAATCGGAGCTAGCTTAACAGGAGTTTTGTATATTCTCGATGAACCGACAATTGGCCTTCACCCGATAGATACCGAAGGTCTGCTCCGGGTGCTCCGGCAGTTGCGTGATCTTGGAAATACGGTTCTAGTTATCGAGCATGACCCGGATGTTATGCGGGCGGCCGATTACCTTATTGATATCGGACCGGGTGCGGGCAAGCAAGGGGGAGAAGTGGTTGCGGCTGGCTCCGTGCAGCAGCTGATTCAGTGCAGCAGATCATGGACCGGGCAGTATTTCGCTGGTAAAGATACGGTGGTTCTTCCTGAACAGCGCCGCAGAGGGAACGGGAAATGCATTGAGATTACAAATGCGAATCGCCATAACCTTAAGGATGTAAGTGTGAATATCCCGTTGGGCAAGCTCGTTGTGCTGACCGGGGTATCAGGGTCGGGGAAATCGACTCTTATGTTCGACGTCCTGGCTCGATCCGCACAGCTTCATTTTACCCAAAGCACCGAGACTGATGCCTATGCAGATGTTAAGGGCTGGGAGAATGTGCATAAGGTCATTAGCTTCGATCAATCCCCTATCGGTCAGACTGCAAGATCAAACGCGGCAACTTACACAGATGTGTACACGGCGATAAGGAATATTTTTGCTGCGCTGCCTGAAGCGAAAATGCGTAATCTCCAGGCCAAACACTTTTCTTGCAACGTCCCCGGCGGCCGATGCGAACGCTGTCAGGGAGCAGGGCTTGTGCAAGTGAATTTGCAATTCCTACCGTCGGTTGAGACCCCATGTCCTGTATGCCGGACCAAACGATTTAAGCCGGAGATTCTGGATGTAAAGTATAAAAACCATAGCATTTCAGATGTATTGGCTTGCTCTGTAAAAGAAGGGATGGAACTGTTCGCGGATGAACCATCCGTATATAACAAGCTGGATGTGATGTGCCGTATTGGACTGGATTATTTAATTCTGGGCCAGCCGGCAACCACTTTGTCCGGCGGGGAGGCACAACGGGTAAAGTTGGCCAGAGAGCTCTCCAAAAGCAGTAGACACCACACCTTGTACTTGCTTGATGAACCAACAACAGGCCTGCATCCGCATGATGTGATTAAGCTGATTGATATGCTTGGGCAGTTGGTCGACTCGGGTAATTCTGTCGTTGTGATAGAACATAATACCGATGTCTTAGTCATGGCGGACTGGATTATTGACATGGGGCCGGAGGGAGGCCTGGAGGGGGGACAAGTCTTGGGTGAAAGCACACCAGAGAACATCGCGGAAATCAAGAATTCCAAAACAGGTCGAATTGTAAATCAGCTTCTCAATCAATATCAACAAAACTTAGAGGGGGAGTATACGTGTTAATTCTTGGTTTAAGCGGTGGGCTAGGACATGATTCAGCGGCATGTTTGGTTCATGATGGCGTTTTGGTGGCCTATGCTGAGGAGGAGCGTTTTTGCCGAAAAAAACATGCTTACGGAGAGCCCCCGGTTTTGTCGCTCCTCAATTGTCTGTCACAAGCGGGCGTTGCTTTTGAAGATATCGATCTGATTGCTTTATCATGGGACCCGCAAAAAGCGGAAGAATTGGGGATATTGGAGAAATTCAAGAAGCACCCGGTATTATCAGGCAAAAAAATGCCCACTATCATTTCGGTCAGCCACCATTTATGCCATGCGGCAAGTGCCTACTATTTATCCGGGTTCGATGATGCGGTGATTTTGGTCATGGACGGACAAGGTGACGATATTTCAACCACAGTAGCCTATGGGAAGAATGAGCATATTGAGGTTAAGCAAGAATACGGGATTTCACAATCGCTTGGATTTTTTTATTCCATCGTCAGTGATTATTTACAGCTTGGAGCATCGGGAGAAGGAAAGCTGATGGGATTAGCCTCTTATGGAGAGTCAGTCTATGACTTTTCTGTACGGTTGACGGAAGACGGGTACGAGATTCCTATCGGAGAACCTGATAGTTCGCTTGGTTTGGAGGATAAGTATAACAAGCTGACCCGAATATGGATGAAGGAAATGTACCGTAAATTCGGTGATCCTCCAAAGCGTATCTATAGCAATAATACACTGTATGGCGGGCTCAATTATACGGTCGAATACAGCAAGAAGCACAAAGATATTGCCGCATCGGCGCAGCAGGCGCTGGAAGACACTATTGTGCATCTTTGCCAGCAGACCATCCGGCAAGGCAACAGTAAAAATTTGGTGATAGGCGGAGGTGTTGCTCTCAATTGTACGACGAATGGAAGGCTGGAACGCCTCGGAATTTTCGATGAAATCTTCGTATTACCGGCAACCAATGATGCTGGGGGCTGTATCGGAGCTGCCATGATTGCCTCTAAAGAACGTTCCGTTCTCCCTGTAAAGGGCAGACTGAAGACTCCTTACTGGGGAATTTCCTATGATGACAACCATATATCGGAGGTATTAAACAAGCTTGGTTTGAAGTATAACTATTCATCCGATATTTGCCGGCAGACGGCAGAACTGATTGATAGAGGTAAAGTCATTGGCTGGTTCCAAGGCGCAGCCGAGATGGGGCCAAGGGCATTGGGCAATCGTTCCATAACAGCCAGTCCTGCAAGTTATGATTCATATGTAAAAGTCAATCAAAAAATCAAATTCAGAGAATCCTGGAGACCGCTGGCGCCAAGTATTATGGATGAACATGCGGATTGGTTGGTGGAGGAGGCGCAGTATTCGCCGTATATGCTGAAAGCCTACACAGTCAAAGAAGAGAGAAGGCAGGCTGTTCCTGCCATCGTGCATGTAGATGGATCTACCAGACCGCAAACGGTTCGAAGCGAGGTGAATCCGGTCTGGCATCAGCTTATTGCCGAGCATTATAAGTTGTCTGGAATTCCGCTGATAATGAACACATCGCTTAACACACGAGGAGAACCGGTGTGTGAGACTCCATACGACGCCATCAAAACCTTCTATACCTCCGCTATGGATGCGCTGGCGGTCGGCAATTTCTTAATCGAAAAATAATACGGGAAACGAGGGGATTTGACCGTTATGAACAGAGATGAGGAATATATCCAAGCGACAGTGATGGAACTAATCCGCAAAAATGGAGCCTTACCCTTAGTAGAGCAGAAAGAGACGCTGCAGGCTGCTGATTTGAACAGAACTTTAACCGAATGGGGAGTTAATTCGTTCCGGGCTTTATATCTTCTGTACGATTTGGAGGAGGTCTTCCGGGTTCAGATTCCAGACAACTGTCTCACTCCAGAGACCTTTGAGTCTCCCTTGACGATTATTAACTGTCTTAAAGTGTTGCTCAATGATAAGGCAATTTCCTGATGCATGATTTTTAATTCCAAGAATCGGGAGGATGAAGTATGACTCGAGGTTTATCAAATTGGGAAGCGCTGCTGCAGGCCGAGCGAATGCATAGAAGTCTCCCTCCTATCCGTGCTGATTCCGATTTAACCGATATTCCGCTGAGCGGCGCTCAGCGCAGATTATGGTTTTTGCATCAATTGAACCCTGCCAGCTCCGCTTACAATATGACGATACAATACCGCTTGAAGGGTTGTCTGAATTATAAACACTTGACTGAATGTCTGGGTATATTGAAGGAAAGGCATCGAATTTTAGACACTGTATTTTACGAAAAAGACGGGGAGCCTTACCAAAAGACGGTTCCACAGCCCGCAGCGGTCAGGATTGAGCGGTTGGATTGTCTTGAGTCAGAGATGGAGAAACAGGCGCTCGATTGGTTGGCAATGGAGATTAATAAACCGTTCGAATTAAATGGAGGCTCTTTATTTGAGACGGTACTGGTGCAGATGAGCCCAACCGAGCATTTACTGATATTTCGTTTCCATCACAGCATTTCAGATGCGTTGTCTCTGGATATTTTTACAAATGAATTCAGGGAGATCTACAACGCTTTGGAAGAAGGCAGGGTGGCACGCTTGCCTGAATTACCGGTACAGTATTCTGCTTATGCGGTCTGGGAACAAAAATATATTGCAAATGCCGGCAATCCAACACTAATGGATTATTGGAGCAACAAGTTAGCTTCGGCAGATACACGGCTTGATTTAAACCTTGCGGCAATGCCTGAAGCTGCTGGGCCAACCGATTCGGAGTGCAATTATGGGGGAGAGTTGCCGCAGGATGCCTATAATGAAATGCTGGATTTTATAAAACGTCACCCCGAATTCACGGTCTATAACGTTATGCTCGCAGCCTACCGGGTCCTGATGTTTAGATATACCGGCCAGTCTAACCTGATTATCGGCTCAACCATGGCTAACCGTAACCGCATTGAAGTAAGGAATCTTATCGGTTTTTTTGCCAATACTTTGCCACTCACCACCAATGTGCAGACTGAAGACAGCTTCTTTGAAGTATTGAATAAAGAGAAAGAAACAATTAATGAGGGCATTGCCTATCAACAAGTCTCTTTCGACAAGCTGGTCAGTATTATGCATCCAGATCGCAGGCCAGGGGAAAATCCGCTGTTTCAAACGATGTTTACTTATGTGCAGAGCGGCAAAACGGATTTGGAGTTATCCAACCTAACTGTTGAAGCGTTAAAGGCAGATAAAAGCTCTTCGGCCTTTGACCTGACGATTGGGCTTAATGATACCGGAAGCGGAGTGCAATTATTTTACGAATACAACAATGATAAATGGTACGCGGCCTCATTGAGGCAATTCCATTACCACTACATTAACATTCTCCAGCAGCTGCTGCAGCGACCGGAGGCTACGGTTAGCAGCCACATGTTTTTGACCGCGGAAGAAATCAATAAAGTGATCTACGAATGGAATGATACTTGTACGGATTTCGGCTGTCTGGACAGCCGAAGGTTCATAAGCCAGATCAAAAAACAAGCTGCGAAGCATAGTCATCTGCGGGCTGTATTTTTGAGCGAAGAAGACAACATGAGTTATGAGGAGCTTGATCTGGCCTCAGATATGCTTGCTTCGAGGCTGATACAATTGGGGATCGGGCGTGGCAGCCTTGTTGGGTTGGGCTTGGAGAGATCTGTTGAGCTAGTCACCTCAATTCTGGCGGTAATTAAATGCGGCGGGGCATTTATGCCGCTTGATCCACAGCTACCCTCCAAACGTCTGGCCCATATGATTTGTGAGTCGTCGTGTGCACTGATCATCACCCAGGAACAATATGCGGCTCTGTTTAAACCGATGCATAAGGTGGTCCTCGTCGGGAATAGCTCTTATTCAGCTGACTTAAGGTGTGAAATTGTGCACAATGAGCCGGCCGAACCCAGCGATTTAGCCTATGTTATCTATACTTCCGGTTCAACCGGAACCCCGAAGGGCGCGATGAACAGCTATGAGGGATTATACAACCGGCTTCTTTGGATGCAGCAGCAGTTTGGTTTGGATGAGACCGATAAAGTGCTGCAGAAGACACCGCTCACTTTTGATGTGGCAGTATGGGAGCTGCTGTGGCCATTACTGCATGGAGCGGAATTGGTATTAGCCCGACCGGATAAACCGCATGATCCTGAATATATTGGGAATGTGATTGTCGAGAGGCATATTACGACGATTCATTTTGTTCCGGCGTTACTGCAGCAGTTTATGGACTCCTTTCCAATAGAAAGCTGCATTTCACTTAAAAATGTCATTTGCAGTGGAGAAGAGCTGAGTACCACATTACGTGATTCTTTTTTCTCAAAATCCGCTGCGCATTTGTTCAACTTGTACGGGCCCGCTGAGGCGGCCATTGATGTAACCTGCTGGGACTGTGCGGAGAGCCGAGGCCATTCAAGTGTTCCGATCGGCAAACCGATTTCCAATCTCCGAATTTACATTCTGGATAAGTATCTTCTGCCGGTTCCCGTTGGGGTTTACGGAGAAATATGCATTGGTGGAATAGGAGTGGGCCTAGGATACATCGGAAATGAAGAGCTGACCAACCGCAGTTTTGTACCCAATCCTTACTCCAGACATCCTGCTGCTGAACGTCTGTACCGCACAGGAGACATGGGCAAATTCCTCGAAGACGGCACGATTATTTATGGGGGAAGAACAGATCAACAAATCAAGCTCAACGGTGCGCGGATAGAGCTGGGTGAAATCGAGGCCGTATTTCGCCGTTACAACCGGATCAAAGAGATTCTTGTCCATCCGCTCAAGCAGAATAACGGGGGGCAGCTTATGATTGCCTATTATGTGAGCGATGAAGAGATTGCCGCTGCGGAGCTGCGAAACTATGCGAGAGCTTATTTGCCGGCCTATATGATTCCTGGCATCTTTATGAGACTTGAGAGATTTCCGTTAAATCGAAATGGTAAGGTTGATCGCCAGGCGCTTCCGCTGCCTGATGTGAGATTTAAAGAAGCGAGCAGCGCTCTACTTCCTAAAAATGAGTTTCAGGAAGAGATAGAATCTATCTGGCAAGAGTTGTTGAGTTTGGAGGGCCGTGCGATCGGCATTGCCGAGAATTTTTTTGATCTGGGCGGCCATTCGTTATTAGCTCTAAAGCTAGTTAGTATTGTCAACAAAAGATTCAATACAAACATAACCATTATGGAGTTGTACCTAGGCGAATTTACGATTGCAAGAATGGCGGACATGCTTGCTGAACCGTCCTCTGCTGCAGCCCAGGGACAGCTGACGAAATCAGTGTTATCTCAATTAGGAATGTCGTTGGAAGAAATTTTGCAAGTAGGCGAAGGAACATTAGGCCAGAGATAAATGATGGACAGGGAGGATATGATGGACCAAATACAACAGCGGGTGGAGGTATTGCTGCGCCTATTTGTAAAGTGTGATATTTCCTTGGAGCCCGAAAGTGTGTTCACAGATCTGGAAATGGATTCGCTTACTTACATCAAATTTATTGTTGAAGTTGAGCGGGCGTTGCAATTGGACTTTGATCCTTACCTTTTGGTAGCAGGACATTTTCCTACGGTTGGAGATTTAACGGCATATCTCTGGAGTAAAAATGGTGAAGGATGTGCCACAGATGCCTAACCTGCCGATCAAGTACCCTATGGTGAACAGCAGCATGAACAGCTCTCATCTGCTCAGTGTAGTGGAAGTCTGCTCTAGAAAGATGGATTGGCTGCATAACCATTATATTCATTTATATCTTGGAGCGAATATGGATGTGATGGATCTTGAATTTCTGTCACCCGAGCAATCTTTGGGGCATTTCCCCTATCTGAATTTGAAAGAGATCAGGCTTGGTCCTGAACGTGTTGCTGTAAAACAGATCTTGGATTGTCTGGCCGAGAAGGAGTATGTCGAAGTAAGCTTGGATGAATTTTATATAGAAGGTAAGCACTATTTTAATAAGGTTCATTTCGAAAGGAATTTTATGATTTACGGCTATGATGATCTTAGTCATACATTTAGTATTGCTGGCTCGGATTACGATAAAATCTTCGAGTTTCATGAGCTTCCCGCCGATCAGATCATATCATCGCTGCGCGCTCATGCATTCGAACGGCGTTCGATTCGCTCTGTCCGGCTAAATGAAGCTGATAAGATGCATTTTGAGCCAACTACACTGATCGCAAGCCTAGCGGATTATTACTATTCACGCCAGCCAGAAACCATGGTAACCTGCCCGGGAACAGATGGAGGTTCGTGTTGGGGAATGAAGGTGTATGGAGCGCTGCTAGACTATTTAGATAGGTTGGCGCGTAACGAAATTTTCTATTGTGTTCGTCCGTTTCATTTACTCTGGGAGCACAAAAAATGCATGGTTAACAGGCTTGGATATTTATCTCAATGTGGATATAACCTTTCTGATTTCATTATGAAAGGCTATGAGGATATATACGAAACCACTCTTATTCTCAGAAACATTTTGGTGAAATATCATCTTGAGCCTGACCTTAACCTGTTGCGGATCGCTGCACGCACAGTGGAGAGTATCGATGTGCAAGAGCGCGCGCTTCTGTCAGCGCTTTTGAAAGAATTTAGTACTGTAACCAGCAAAATAGAAGAAAAGGAGAATTCTCGGTGATACCCGATAAATGTGAAGTTGTTATTATTGGATCTGGGGCAGTCGGGGCGTGTACAGCCTACTATTTAGCCAAAAAAGGAATAACTGATGTGGTAGTGCTTGAGAAAAGCGAAAGTTTAGGCGGAGCAACCACATCTATCTGCGCAGGCGGGATGCGAAGTCAGTTTACAACGGAGATAAATATTGAATTGTCCAAGTTAAGTTTTCGATTGCTGGAGCAGCTTGATTCGTATAACCTTGTTCAGGATGAAATGGACCAGTGCGGATATATGTTTATTTTCACGGCACAAGATAATCTTTCTGAGTTTTATGATGCGATGCTTTTGCAGCAAAGGTTGGGTGTGCAAACGGAATGGATGGAGCCTAAGCAGATTCAAAAGAAGCTGCCGATGCTGGTTCTAGAGGATGTAACCGGTGCAACTTACAATAAGCAGGATGGATTGATCGATCCCAATAAGATTACAAGCACGTATATTCGGCTCTCCAGAGAGCTGGGTGTCAAATATTATCCTGGAGTCGCTGTAACGGACTTTATTACTGACGGTTCCGAGATACAGCAAGTGGTAACGTCAGAAGGAGCGATAACTTCGCGAGTTGTTGTAAATGCTACGGGCCCCTGGTCCAAATTTGTGGCTGCTAAAGCCGGAATTGAGTTGCCGGTAATCCCCTGCCATCAGCAGTTGTTGGTTACAGATGTGCTCCCATGGCTGCCCGCCGATTTTCCCGTTATTGTGTTCCCCGGGGAAGGTCTGGGCTTACATAAGGAGACAGGCGGTCTGTTAACGGGCTTAAATAAGCCCTTTGTTGCAGGGGGATGCGAAGATCCGGATTATAGCTACTCAGACCCGGAATGGGAATATAAACATCTGGAAGCTGCTCTTCGTCGGCTGCCTCGTCTCCAGGAAGCAACCATCAAATCCTGCTGGGGAGGGTATTATGATGACACGCCGGACTCCCATCCAGTGCTGGGCGCTGATAACAAAATCCAAGGGTTTTACCATGCGTCAGGATTCAGCGGACATGGTTTTATGCACAGCCCGGCCGCCGGACTCCTAATCAGTGAAGAAATAGCCGGGAATTCGGCACAAACATTAGACATATCATCATTGCGGTCCAATCGCTGGCTAACTGCAGCAGGCAGAAAAATTAATGAATACTACAAGATTTAGAAGTATAGGAGGTTTATTGAAATGGAGAACTCTAAGAACCAAATGTTAAAGCTTATAGATAATATGCTAAACGCAAATGTGCTTCAGCGGACGGATCTCAAACGGTTTACCGCAAACCTTGAGCATTCACCGGATGATCCCGAAATGCTGCGTCTGGAGCTTGAATCCTGGTATCGTGGGATGGGGGTAGATCAGATCATTGGCAGAAAATTCGAACTATCGCCTTGTCCTTTTACAAGCGAAGAGATTCGTTCATCGAGAGAAAATGGAGAAATTATTTTGTGCTTTCCCAAGGGAATTACACGGGAACAGATTGGTGAGCTTACAAGAATTTCAAGCTGGGCCTTAAAAGATCCACTTGTGACAGCCGCAACGGAGCAGGAAGATTGCTGGATTCGAACAGCGGCTGCGCTGTCGCCTTCATTAATGAAACACACAGGGCTAGAGGTTGCACACTTAGTGGAAGACAGCGGGGATCTTAACTTTAGTTTGGAAAGGTATCTTCTTTTCGTGGCTAGAGTGAGATTCTTGACAGGTAATACCCCGGATTCGGAATACTGGATTTGGCTTCCAAGAGGGAGATACGACCGTTCGGGAATGTTAATTGCCGGTTTTGACCGAAATGGCTGCTTTAATGTGCATGGCTGGATGCCCCAATTCTCTGCCAGTTTTTTGGGTGCCAGATTTGGAACACTTCCCGGTTCCGCTGCCAAAGTCGGCTCTTCCATCGTCTCAGATTCAGACCTCAGTTTCACTAAAATTTAACAATGGAGGCCGAAATCAATGGCAGATCGTCAGAGTAAAAGAGTAGCCTGTGTTATTCCCCCGTTTTACCGGCTTATTGAGTCGAAAAACAATAGGATCAGTCCTGCTATGCATTACATAGCGGAGATATTGCATCGTAGGGGTCATGCAGTCACGTTAATTAATGGCGATAATGCTCCAGATGATCATGATTATACAGAGCGGTACAGTATGACTATGAACAGCTGGCTTATGCAGGAACGTTGTACTCGGGGGCATGAAAGCTTTGATATGGTAATAAATGAGCTAGAGCGCTTTCAGCCTGATTATGTGTTTATTGGTGTTGGCGATGTTCTGATGCCTACTGTCGAGCTTGGAAGTACTCAGTCCTGTGCATACCTTGCAAAAGAGATAAAGAAGAGATGGGGAGATAAGGTTACCTGTATTGGTTATGGACATTTGCTTAAACATGCCAAGCTGAAGGACACGGCTGATTTGGATACGATCATTGTTGGAGAAGGCGAGGATCTTGCGGTTTCTGTAGTAGAGGGGAATGCAAGGGGAATGCTGCCTGTTAAATGGGCCCAGCAATTAAACGATCTTCCGATACTGACAGATTCATATTTAGCGCAGAAAAATAAGCCGGAAGACTGGGACTACATTATGTCTATGCGCGGGTGCCCCAAACGCTGTACATTCTGTTATCAGCCCTCGCTGCGCGGCTGCAATGTCTCCTTTATGTCTCCCGAACGTTTTGTTAGCGAAATCCGCTACCGCATTGAACATATGCATGTATTTGGATTTTATTTCTCAGATATGATCTTTCTGCCGGGCTTAGGCAAACGCACCTCAGAAATGCTTAGATTGCTGATTGAACTAAAAGAGGAGTACCCTGAGTTTCACTGGTGGGCAGAGGCGCGCGTGGACATTTGTGTGAGACAGAATATCCTTGATAAGATGAAGCAGTCGGGGTGCGTGCATTTGAAATTTGGTGTGGAAATGGCCAACCAAAGGATGCTGCAAGTGGTGAATAAAGGAATTAGATTGACGGAAGTCGAGGAAGCTTTCCGCATGGCAGCGGAGGCGGGAATCAAACGGACAGCCTATATTTTACTGGGATGCCCTGGATTCAATGACCAAGATTATATAGAGATGTTACCTTTTTTTAAAGCCTTAAAGGCTGATAATTATGTGATAAATATCAATGTTCCTTATGTTGGCACACAGCTATATGAACAGGTGAAGGAACAGCTTTTTGATTTTGGAATTTATAAAGATGGTGAAGAAAGCTACATGCATACTTCCTTGGTGATGCAAAAATTCTGGGGAATTTCTGATGAAACACGGGATAGTTTTTTTGCACTTCAAGGAGAGAAAGATGATGCAAAAGTAAGGAATTATAAGCGGAAAATTGTAGAGAAAGCTGCTTTTATAGAGAATGACGTGTTGTCCTTTCATGAATAGGATTCGCAAGTACTTATGAGCTGAAGGAGTAGCGATGAGCGATGGAGATTTTCGGGGTGAAGGTGGCTGAGCTAATATCTGAACCTGCGTTAGAAACATTAATGTGGCGCATCCCCCAACAAAAGAGAGAGCGGCTTAAACGCTTTAAAAGAGTGGAAGCGTTGCAGCATTCTCTTATTGCTGAATTGCTGGTTCGTGTAAGCTTAAATAAACGGTTAAAAGTGAACAACCGCGATATCGAGTTTGTTACAAATGTCTACGGAAAACCCTCCCTAAAAAAAAGGGGGGGTACTGTAGAGTTTAACATTTCGCATTCAGGAGAATGGGTGGTTTGCGCATTGGATGAATTGCCGATCGGTATTGACATTGAGCAGATTCAGCAAGCCGATCTTAATATTGCTAAGCGTTTTTTTTCGCAAGATGAATATGTCCAATTGACGGAATGTGAAGAGATGGGCCGGATGAGTCTGTTCTTTGACCTTTGGACACTTAAAGAAAGCTATATCAAAGCGATAGGGAAGGGATTATCTCTTCCATTGAACTCGTTTTCGTTTCGTTTAAACAACGGAATTCAATTGGAGAACCATGACGCAATCGGATTGTATCACTTTAAGCAGTATCATATTGATGAGAAATATAAATTAGCCGTATGTGCGCAAAACCCCTTATTTCCCGGGGAGGTTTCAGTGGTAAACCAATGCCAATTTCACCAGGATTGCATGCAACTATTGGATGCTTTTTAACGATCTAAGCCTAGGTGATATTGAACTTGTTACAGAGAAGCGGCTTATCTACAGATAAGTTGCTTTTTGTCTTGCACGTTTTCGCTTTATCTAGATTTGAAGTTTTCTGCCAAGGTGTTAATATTCCCTCATCGGTTATATGCATAAGCCATTGATGTGATGTAAAATGTCCATGAGTGATTAATGCTGGAGATTTGATCAAATATTGATGGAACAGGAAACTCGCATACGCGATGCAAGGAATCGTTCGAATCTGAAGATAACTATCGGAGGGACCAGAGATGGCTGAGCAAAAGATGATTGAAGTGCCGTTTCAGCAATGGGTAAACGATAAGGAGCTGTGGGTACAGCTTAATGATTTGATGATGCAGGAGAGTAAACTCCCAGGACCACGAGTGAATTTGGAGCTCTCAGACCATTTCGCCAAACAATTCGCGCATCCTAATCTAACAGATACAGGCTGGGAGCTGCTCGTCTCTTGGACTAATATTACTGAAGCTGAAGCTGGGGTGAATGATCCCCGTGAGTTTCTGCCGTTTTGTGCGATTAGGGCGTTCGGTGCTTATTACAGTTACGGTGGAGAAGAGCAGCAAGTAGTGATTCAAAACATCATTAAGACAGCTATGAATGACTCGCGATGGAGGGTACGTGAAGCATCTGCTATGGCGCTGCAAAGTATAGGGGAGGATGATTTCACCCTACTTAGACAGCTGATCGACATGTGGGAGAAAGGTGCGAACAGGCTTGAACAACGGGCTTTTGTAGCGGCATTAGCGCATCCTCCTCTTTTAAAAAAGAAAGAAAATACGCTATATTGTCTTCAGTTGGCTGCCCGAATCATGGAGAGTATAGATGGTGGGGGAGCGCAACATGAGGACGCTGAGCATTTTCGTGTATTATCTAAGGGACTTGAATACAGCTTGAGTGTATTTGTGGCGAATGAGCCTGAAGAAGGCTTTGTTATGCTGGAGAGATTTGCAAAGAGCCGAGATGCCCGAATCATTAAGATTGTGAAGAGTAATCTTGGCAAATCGCGTCTGAGTAAAAAATATGCTGCCCAGGTGGCTGAGATTCTAAAGGAATTCGATCACATAGGAAAAGATACTTAGGATACGAGTGCCATTTGGCAGTTGTATTTAATCATTTTTTTGTTTTTACTTATATTAGACTTAACAATTAAAGAAACAAAGAGAATTAATATAATCAAAGAAAACCATTCTATGGATTGTTCGAATATTAAACTGTAAGTTATATTAATAAATTCAAAGACAACTGTTATTATTAAAAATATTGCCCAGCGATCTTTTTTCATGAAAATATACCATCCTAATCTATATGGAGAATATTGATAGATTTTAAGTTGTTCATATCCTCAAAAGTTTGACAAACGCATGAAATGTAACTATTATAGTTGCATCTGAATGATGTTTTGCAGCAAGGCAGAAGGAGAGATTTCTATGAATATTAGCACCCGATTTGCGGTAGCCATTCATATATTAACGTTGATTGACAGCAATAAAGAAGGCAAAAGCACTTCGGAGTGGATAGCTGGTAGCGTAAACACAAACCCTGTAGTTATCCGTCGGCTTACGAGTATGCTGCAAAAAGCAGGACTAGTAAATGCCCGCCCCGGAGTCGCAGGCGCTTCGCTTACACGTAGCGCATCCGAGATTACGCTGCTGCAGATTTATAAGGCAGTTAATGCGGTGGAAGAGGACTCGTTGTTTTCTGTCCATGAGCATCCTAATCCCGATTGTCCTGTTGGTAAGAATATAGCCAGTGCAATTGTACCTGTGTTCTCACTCGCCCAAAAAGCAATGGAGAATGTTCTCCAGGAGGTTACATTGGAGCAGATTGTGAATGAAATGCCTGAATTATGATTACTCCATATCATAGCTTAGAAGGAAGGCCAGAACATGTGAAAACGTGATTCTGGTCTTTTTTTGCTTAATTAGGTTTATGGACAAAGAAGGGAAGTAAGAGGGAATATAGAATCTGTATTTAGAAGCCGGATTAAAGATAATATACATACATACATTGAGGGAGAGCTAAAGAATGTTAAAGAAATTACTGCCTATACTACTAATTATGGTAATGATTACCGGATGTAATGAATCAAGGGATACCACTAAATACGAGGATGCGAATTTTGGAATCACCTTTAACTATCCGGATCATTGGGTTGTAACTGAGAAGTATGGAGCGCCATTATGGTTGATAGTCTCTACGACTGATTATAAACCTGCTGAGGGACTTAAAGGTCCAGGAGTAATGCTCTTTGGATTTAAGCCTAAGGATATGGAGCTTGTCAACAAATGGCTCGGGGATGCCCAAACGAATTACAACAACGGGGCGGAGCTGACAAAAAGTAAAGCTAGTTTAGGCGAGTTAGAGTCCATAAAGTACGAAACTGAAGTATTCGAAGAGGAAGGGAGTAAAGGGAAAGCTATCTATTACGTTATTGAGGAACCGGAAATGTCATTTATGGTGCAGTTCCCTTACAGTGTGGATGAAGTACATAAAGAAGACATGAAGAGGATAGAGGATATTTTACAATCCATAAAGTTTACAAAAGATTAAGTGGGACTAGAACAAGATAGCTGGAATGATGAAATGTACGGTATAAATGCCGTTAAAATGGGCTGAAGTTGCTGGAATGGTGGAATGTACGGTATAAATGCCTTAGAAATGGGCTGAAGTAGCTGAAATGGTGAAATGTACGGTATAAATGCCGTTGAAATGTGCGGAAGTGGCTGGAATGGTGGAATGTACGGTATAAATGCCGTTGAAATGGGCTGAAGTGGCTGGAATGGTGGAATGTACGGTATAAATGCCGTAGAAATGGGCTGAAGTGGCTGGAATGATTAAATGTACGGTATAAATGCCGTTGAAATGTGCGGAAGTGGCTGGAATGGTGGAATGTACGGTATAAATGCCTTAGAAATGGGCTGAAGTAGCTGAAATGGTGAAATGTACGGTATAAATGCCTCAGATTTGGCTGAAATCATCCAAAGTAGCAAAATGAGAAGCAAAAAAGCCCTATAAATGAGCCACAGTCGCTGATGCAGTACAATTAGAATTAGGATAAGTAACTTTTTTAAAGATCAATATATACGGAGGTTCTACAGTGGAGCAAATTGCAATAATCTCAGACATTCATGGAAATATACCGGCCCTTACGGCCGTTTTAGATGACATCCAGCAGCGGGGAATCAGCAGAGTCTTTTGTTTAGGCGATATTGTTGGAAAAGGACCGAACTCAGATCTAGCCGTTGATATCATAAAAAAGAATTGTGAAATCAGTGTTATGGGGAACTGGGATGATTTAATGAATCAGGATGTTGATTTTGAGATGGCTCGGTGGTGCCGCGGGTTATTAGGTCAAGAACGTCTTGATTATTTAAGCACGTTGCCGTTTTCGATTGAGTTTATGATAAGTGGTAAATTTGTGCGATTATTTCATGCTTCGCCACGAAGCCTGTATGAACGTGTTCAACCTTGGGATGATTATGAAAAGCGATTATCTTTGTTTGATTATTCTGATCTCTGCCAGGAGAAACGACAAGCGGATATCGTAGGTTACGGGGATATTCATAATGCTTTTATTCAACATCTAGAAGGCAAGACTTTATTTAATGTAGGCAGTGTGGGGAATCCGCTTGATTTAACCCAGGCATCTTATGTGATTATGGAGGGAGAATACATGGGAGGGTCAGCAGCTCCTTTAAATATGCAATTTGTAAGAGTGCCTTATGACATCGAGTTAGCCGTTCAACAGGCCGTTGAGGCAGATATGCCAGCTGCTGAGCCTTATATTCGTGAGCTTAGAACCGCGCAGTACAGGGGAAGTGTCCGGGGATAATAAAGGAAAGGATAATAAAGGAAACAAAAAATCAAACTGCAACCTTAATCCAAGCCATCAAAAAGTAATGGAGGGAACAAATTGAAGCTTAGTCACGTATTTGAGCAATTCCCTACTTTGGAATCCGAGCAATTATTACTGAAAAAGATTGAAGTCAGCAACCTTAATGAGGTATTTGGGATATATAGCAATGATCAAGTGTTTGAGTACTGTGGGATTATTCCGAAACATAATAAAGATACAGTCAAAAATATGATTGGTCATTTCGAACGTGATTTTACCAAAGGGGTAAGAGTGAAATGGGGGATTTTCCTCAAAAATAACCCTTACATACTGCTAGGTATCATCGAAGTTATGGATTTTAATCAAAAGGTGGATATGGTGACGATCGGTTACTTTTTGGCGGAACCTTATTGGGGCAAAGGGATTGCAGCTCAGGCCATTCAGTTAGTGGTGAAATATTTATTTGAGACTGCAGAAGTCAATCGAATTCAAGCTGAGGTTATGCCCTTTAATGAACGATCGAAGCGGGTGCTTTTGAAAAATGGTTTTACGAAAGAAGGCACGTTAAGGCAGGCGCATGTATGGTCAGGTAAAGGGCTGGTGGATCTGGAGATTTACAGCATTTTGGCAGAGGAATATTTTGCAAGCATCGGTAAGCCAAGAGTAAGCAATAGGATGTAATCCTGGTGAAAGAAGGGGAAAACATGGGCACTATCGTAGTTATTGGCGGGGGAGAGTTAATCGAGCTTGAAACGCTGGAAATTGATCGTGAAGTTGTGCAGCTAACTCAAAAGGTTAAGCCGAAGGCGTTATTTATTCCAACAGCCAGTAGTGATGCGCCGGGGTATTGTGATACTTTTAGCAAAGTATATGGCGATATTCTCGGATGTGAAACAAGTCACTTATTGCTTGTGAGCCAAACCTACACTCAGGATGAGATTACAGATTTAATTACAGCTGCTGATTTGATTTATGTTGGTGGAGGCAATACCCGAAAGATGCTGGAGATTTGGAAAAATACAGGGGTAGATACGCTTTTGAAAGAAGCTTATTCCTCTGGAACCGTATTGGCCGGGCTTAGCGCAGGTTCCATCTGTTGGTTTGAATATGGGCATAGTGACTCTGAAGCGTTCGACGACCAGGGGGAATGGCAGTATATCAAGCTTGCAGCCATGGGGATTCTGCCGGGCATTCATTGTCCGCATTATAATGAGGATATTCGGGTTGAAGATTTTACACGCATGGTTAAAGGTGGAGGTCTGCCGGGAATCGCGGTGGATAACAATTGTGCAATCATCTATAAAGATAATGAATATAAAGTGATGTCGACCAGAGAAGTAGCTAAAGCCTACCGTGTGATTGACTCCGAGCAAGGTGTTGTCGTAACGGAAATAGAAGAACATCCAAACTACAGACCTCTTTATGAACTGTATGGCGCGTTATGATTATTTTTGAAAAGCAAGAGATCAGACTGAGAACACTTGAGTTAAACGATGCCGCATTACTTGTGAAATGGCTCTCAGATCCCGTTGTACTGGAGTTCTATGAAGGCCGTGATCGCCCGCATGATTTGGAGCTGGTGAGGGAGCATTTTTACGACGAGCAAGCAGAAGTCACGCGGTGTATAGTGCAATACAAGGAGAGGGATATAGGTTATCTTCAGTTCTATCTTATAGATGATGAAGAATTAGAAGTGTACGGCTACGTGGGATTCAAAGGTCAAATCTTTGGGATGGACCAGTTCATTGGCGAGCCTGATTTATGGAATCAAGGAATTGGTTCACGGCTCATTAAAGAAACGGTTAAGTATCTTATCGAAATAAAACAAGCGGACAAAATCGTCATGGACCCGCAAGCCTGGAATAAGAGAGCCCTTAGAGTATATGAGAAGATTGGCTTTGTGAAGAAGAAATACCTTGAACAGCACGAGCAACATGAAGGAGAGCTAAGAGATTGTTGGTTGATTGAATACACGAAGCAGGCGAGACAATAAATATCTTTTTAACAATCGGATAAGGAAGGTGCACTTATTAAACTACTGTTTGTCTGCAGCCAGAATCGCTGGCGGAGTCTAACTGCGGAGAAGATCTTTCAAGGAATTGATGGTCATGAAGTGAGATCTGCAGGGACTGAAGATCATGCCAGAATCAAAATTTCTGAAGGGCATTTGGGTTGGGCGGATGTGATTTTTGTGATGGAGAAGAAACATGTTCGAAGAATTCAAGATAAATTTAGAGGTTGTGTAATTGGCAAAAAAATAATTTGCCTGAACATAGCTGATGACTATAAGTATATGGATGAAGATTTGATCGGCCTTCTGGAATCCAGTGTATCCGAATATTTTCTGGAATGGAGCAACAAAAATGAGAATTAGAACAGAAACTGTGGCAGACTATAATGGAGTATTTCAAGTGAATGTTAAGGCTTTTGGTGATCGGGAAGATGAAGCGCGGTTGGTCGAAAACATTAGAAATTCGCAGGGGTTTATCCCGGAGCTCTCGATTGTAGCGGAAAAGGATAATGAGATTGTAGGACATCTACTGTTAAGTAAGGCTGTAGTTCAAGATGGGGAGAAGTTATCTGATGTGATTGCGTTAGCCCCATTAGCTGTTCTGCCGAACGTTCAGAAGCAAGGAATCGGCAAGGCGCTGATCCAAGAAGGGTTAGAAAGATGTAGAACGCTTGGATATGAGCTTGTTTTTTTGATCGGGCATCCCGAATATTACCCAAGATTCGGATTTCAACCCGCAGGGCTACATGGGCTGGAGTTGAAGCAATTTGAGGTACCGGAGAATGTCTTTATGGTCTGTGAGCTGAAGGAAGGCGTACTGCAGAGGATTAAGGGAGAGTTGAAATACCCGGAAACCTTTTTTTGAATTACTTATAATATTATTTTGTGAATCATGTTTGGCTGTGAACCAGTCGACATGATTTTTTTATAGGTAATTGACAAACATATAGAAGGTAACTATACTAAAGATAGTTAATTTGTAACTGAAATAGTTACAGCATGATTAGGAGGAATTTATAATGACGACTAAAACAATACTTCAACCAGACACTCAGATCGGTCTGGTGCAGATTAGAGTAAGCAATTTGGAGCGTTCGCTCACCTTTTATCAGAATGTTGTGGGATTAAGCGTTTTACGGCAGACTGGCCGCGAAGTTGAAATGACCGCTGACGGTCAGAATGTGTTATTGATTTTGCGGGAGATTGAAAATGCGCGGGTGATCCGTCCTAATTCTGTGGCTGGGTTGTATCATTTTGCTATCCTTGTTCCAGATCGTCCCAGCCTTGGATTGGTTGTGCGTAATTTGATCTCTTCGGGGATTGAGGTGGGGCAGGGCGATCATCTGGTCAGTGAAGCACTGTATATTCAGGACCCAGACAATAATGGGATTGAAATTTATCGAGATCGTCCTAAGAATGAATGGAAATATGATGCGGAAGGGCATGTAATGATGTCCACTGATCCAGTGGATGTAGATGGACTATTGGCAGCTTCTGAAGGTTTATCATGGAACGGGCTGCCAGCAGGAACAGTGATAGGGCATGTACACTTTCATGTGGGGAATTTAAATAAGGCGAAAGCCTTCTACGTCGATTTGCTTGGTTTTGAACTAACAGCTAATTATGGAAGTGCTGCTATGTTTATCTCTGCTGGTGGTTATCATCACCATATCGGGCTGAATGTTTGGGCCGGACAGGGCGCACCTGCGGCTCCAGCTGATACTGTAGGGATTGATTATTTCACTTTAATTCTTGCGAATGAAGAGGAACGTAACGCTGTGGTGGAGCGAGTTCGGCAGGCTGGTTACGCAGTTACAGAAGAGAATGGAAATCCTACATTCCAAGATCCATGGAACATTGGAATCAGACTTGTTTTAGAAAGATAAATCTATATCCATTTTCGTCCATTTATTTTATAATATTGGAAATAGGTGGGCGGAAGGGTGAAGTTTGTTGGAAGCATTCAAAATGGCGTATATAATTCTCTGTCATAAAAATCCGGAGCAGATCAATATGCTAATCGATAGTTTAACTAACGAGTCCGTAGAGTTTTTCCTGCATGTCGATCAGAAAAGTAATATTGAGGCTGATATTATTCATCGTAACGATATTCATTTTGTGGAAAAGCCTATTGATGTACAGTGGGGGCATTACAGTCAAATTAAATGTATTTTGAAGTGCTTTTCGCTGATCAAAGAACATGGGGATTTCAATTATATTCACATCTTAAGCGGTCAGGATCTGCCTCTAGCTTCAAATGAAGTGATTCTAGATTTCTTTAAGATGAATGAGGGTAAGGAATTTGTGAAGTATTTGCAGCTGCCTAATGCAGCGGAAACTTGGGGATGTTACGAGCGGGTCTCAGTTTATTATCCTAGGTTCCTCATCTCAAGGACCCGGCGTATGACAGCGATCAGAATGAGGTACATTAAACTAATTATGAGCGTTCCGTTTCTGCAAAGAAAATTAGGTGCTTTGCCGAAAGGTTTATATAAAGGCTCGAACTGGATGTCAATTACAGGTGAATGTATGGAATACATCTTGGGTTTTACAAAAAGCTCTCCGGAATACGTCAGATTTTTTAGGAACACTTTATGTGGAGATGAAATCTTTTTCCATACGATAATTTTGAATAGCGTTTATAAGATGCATGTACTGAATGAAATTAAGCGGTATACAGATTGGGAAACAGGACCGGATTATCCTAGAACACTAACGATAGAAGACTATGATCGGATCACTCAACGGGGCACGGAATGCTTTTGGGGGAGAAAATTTGATCTCGATATCGATAGAACCATCGTTCAGGAGCTTCTTGATATAAATACTAAAGCGAAAACATCGTAAACTCAGGAGGACAATCATATGAAAATCGCAGTTGTTGGAGCAAGTGGAAAAGCTGGAAGTCGAATTACGCAGGAAGCGTTGGATAGAGGTCATGAAGTTACAGCGATTGTACGGGATGCATCTAAAGTAACAAATAGGAAAGCGAATGTCATCGAAAAGGATGTATTTGCGCTTACCACTGAAGATTTGCAGGGGTTCGACGTGGTTGTGAATGCTTTTGGTGCGCCGTTTGGACAAGAACATCTGCATGTGGATGCCGGGAATGTGCTTATTGAAGCTTTGAAGGCTTCACCCGATACAAGATTGATTGTAGTTGGCGGTGCAGGAAGTCTTTATGTAGATGAAGCCAAAACGCTTAAAGTAGCGGATACGAATGACTTTCCTGACTTCATTAAGCCAACAGCGACGAATCAAGCTAAGAATTTGGAGATACTACAAGGAACAGATTCACTCTCTTGGACCTTTGTTAGTCCATCTGCTAATTTTGCCATTGGCACAAGAACGGGCTCTTATGTAAAAGGTAAGGATAATCTTCTGGTGAACTCCAAAGGTGAGAGTTATGTCAGCTACGAAGACTATGCCGTTGCTATTGTTGATGAAATCGAACAGCCGCAGCATATTCGTGAACGGTTTACGGTGGGTTCAGAGTCTTAAGTGATAATTAAGAATAGCGATCATATATGAAAAAAGAAGACAGAGCCGGATTTCAGGCTCTGTCTTCTTTTGTACAATTACAGCTTTCCTTTTCCTTCTGCTAGTTCAGCAATACGTCTGTTTGCATCTCCGCGGTAGCGTCCGCCGTGATAACAAATGACCGTATCGATCTCATACTCAGAGAACTTGGTCAGAGAGGACAAAGCCAGCTCCATGTCAGGTGTGGAGGAAGGAGTGGGACCCTGTAGCTCGCCATTCTGAACGGTCAAGGCATCGGCAGCAATAAGTGTACGGCTATCATGATGGTAAAGACTGAGATGCCCTGGGCTATGGCCTGGGGTATGGATCACCGTAATTCCACCGGCAAAAGGTAACTTTTCTCCATCCACAAGCGTTTGATCCACTTTTCCTTTAGGAGGATGGGCTAATACAGAGAGGAAGGCACGCCGCCACTCCTCAGGTACATGAGCTGGGATCATAGCCGCTGCCGCCGCTAATGCTTCGGGAGTGTGCTTAAGGAGCATTCGCTCTCCTTGAATATAGGGCTGCTCAATTTCATGAGCCAGAACAGTAAGCTCTAGATCTTCTTCAGCCAATAGGGCAGGGAGGCAACCAATATGGTCTAAATCCTGATGCGTGATAATAAGGGTGCGGAGCTTCTGCCAAGGCACATCCGCTTCTTTTAGAGCCTCTTTGAAATTAGAGAGTAGACCCGGGAATCCGGTATCGACGAGTACGGCGGCATGTCCATCCCAGAGTAGCGTGGGGTAAATCGTGTCTTTTCCACCCATAACCTGCGCTGTAATCTCGAGCATTTCTATTCCTTGAGCAATGTACATAATATCCCTCCGTGATTGATAATAAGAGCGACGCCGTGAGGCTAATGCATATATTACTCAAAACTAGAAACGAACACAATAGGTAAATATTTTATTATAACACAAATAAATATTTATGTCAATATACATCTAATGGAATTTTTGTGGAATTTGTAGGGGATTTTATTATTGAGAATCTTTTGTTAGATTTTGCCCTTGCCTAAAGCTTTGCGATATAATAATCAAATAAAAAAAGGGAGTTGATGTGGTTTGGAGACATTTCTTGTTGTACTCGTCCTACTTGGGCTTATCGCAATATCCAACATCATAAACCGATTCATTCCCTTCGTGCCGATACCCTTAATACAAATTGGCTTGGGTGTAGTGGTCGTACTACTGCCTTTGGGAATACATATGTCACTGGAGCCAGAGTTGTTTTTCGTGTTATTTATTGCTCCGCTTTTGTTCAATGACGGAAAGCGAACACCAAGAAATGAGTTATGGAACCTGCGGGCTCCAATCTTAATGCTGGCACTAGGCTTGGTATTTGCTACAGTGCTTATCGCTGGATATTCCATTAACTGGATGATCCCCACCATTCCACTCGCAGCTGCTTTTGCGCTGGCAGCGATCTTATCGCCGACAGATGCTGTGGCGGTAAGCGCAATCGCTGGGAGAGTACATCTTCCCAAGAGTATTCATCGTATTCTAGAGGGTGAATCATTGATGAATGATGCCTCTGGTCTTGTTGCGTTTAACTTTGCTATTGCAGCAGCTGTTACAGGCATATTTTCTTTGCCGAAAGCCTCCATTAGCTTTGTGATTATTGCTCTAGGTGGACTAATTGTCGGAGCAATACTCGCGTTCCTCCTGATTCGGTTCAGCGTATTTATTCGCAGACTGGGGATGGAGGACATCACAGTGCATGTGCTGCTGCAAATCCTGACTCCTTTCATTGTGTATCTGATTAGTGAAGAAATAGGGGTATCCGGTATTTTAGCTGTGGTTGCAGCAGGCATAATTCATGCGGTCGAGAAGGACCGTGCAGTTTCGCCACAGTATAAGCTACAGCTGGTGTCCGCCAGCACATGGTCTGTGCTGCTCTACATCTTGAATGGCTTGGTCTTCCTTATTCTCGGGTTGTCGATTCCAGATGTTATTGAAGTGATCTACCGGGATACAGCTGTGGACAATCTTATGGTGATTGGTTATGTATTAGCGATAACGTTGCTGCTTTTTGTGCTGCGTTTTATATGGGTGTATGTGTTCTCCCTGGCTGGCGCCGGCCTGCAAAAAATGGAAAAGTCGTCTATTAAGTCTATGCTAATCCTGACAATTTCAGGAGTGCGAGGCGCGGTTACTTTAGCCGGTGCCTTCTCGATTCCTTTTGTGTTAGGGGATGGCTCACCTTTTCCTGAACGTGATCTAATTATCTTTATCGCTGCGGGTGTGATTCTGATGTCACTGCTGATCGCTAGTATCTTTTTACCAATTCTCGCAGGTAAAGAAGAGCCGGTTGCTGAACCGGGTGATACTGAGGTTGAGCAGGCGGCCAAATCTAAGGTTGTTGCCGCCGGGATAACCTTGCTTCAAAGTATGATGACAGAAGAGAGCAAGGAATCTGCATTGCCAGCTTTGAGTGAGTTTAAAGAAAAAGTTTATAGTCTTAACCGCGAAGATCAGGCGAATGACCCCGCATTGGAGAACTTCCGCCGACTTGGGGTTGAAGCAAGGATTGTGGGTCTGCATGCCGAACGCAAAGAGCTGAGCCAATTGCTGGCCAACAATGAGATTCCTGCCTCAGTGGCGCTGAAGATGGAAGAATTCTTGGATCATAGTGAAGTCTTTCTAGCCAGAAGTCTAAACTCTCAGATCAGAATCTCCATTACAGAGATTAGACGGCTGTTTGCGGGGATGTTCTCTGGCCAGAATGAAGGGGAAGCTAGTCAACTGATGCTGCAACAGGCTGAGTGTGCCAGAAAAGCTAAGATCTCTATGTCCCATGCAGCGATTGCTGCTATTAATGCAAGTAAGAATGAGAACAACCGTAAAGCAGCTGAGAAGGTCGCAGACAGTTACGAGAAGCTGATCTCACGCCTCCAGCAGGGACAAGGCTGGACTAAAGATGGTCTTGTTGATGATCAAAAGCTTGAATTGAAACTGAAAGCTATTCAGGAGCAACGGGATAAGGTCCAGCAAATGTACCAGGATGGAACCATTAACCGCAAGCTAGCCGGTAAATTACGCAAGTTCGTCGATCATTTGGAAACATCCATTTGGGAGGATTAGCTGTGTTGAACAAAGTAATGGGAGAAAGTTTGTTATTCACTGAAATTCGCGAAGAGCATCTGTCGGATGTACTCGATATTTATAACTATTACGTGCTGAACACTACGGTTTTTTTTCATACCGAGCCTTTAAGTTTGGACGAAATGCGGCAATCAGTGATGAATGATGATCCGCGGTTCAAATCATACGTTATATTATCCTGGGACAATGTTATTCAGGGCTATGTTCTGATTGCTAGACATAAGAGTAAGCCGGCTTATGATAGCTCTGGGGAGATTAGTGTGTATTTGAAACCGGCTTGTGTGGGTAAAAGAATAGGACAGCATGCCTTACGCTTTATTGAAGAGAGAGCTGCCGAACTGGATTTCCATGTGTTAGTAGCTACCGTTTGCGCAGAGAATGAACGCAGTCGCCAGCTTTTCTCAAAGAATGGATATGAACAATGCGCCTACTTCAAGGAGATTGGCTGTAAATTTGGTCGAAGACTGGATATCGCCAGCTATCAGAAAATCTTAGGGGGAACTCAAATATGAAACTTGCGGAAGCATTAGTGAACCGAAGTGATCTTACTCGTAAAATCGCGCAGCTAAAGCAGCGGCTCGATCGGGTCGTTAAGGTGCAGGAAGGGGAAGAACCGGCAGAACAGCCGGAGGCTCTTTTGCGTGAGCTGGAAATAGCTGTTAACGAGCAGACGATTTTGATTCGAGCAATTAATCGAACGAATTCATCTGTGGCCTTCAATGAGAAGTGGAGTATTGCCGATGCCCTAGCCGAACGGGATAAAATGCTTCAGCTGCGGAAGCTTTTTAGCGATTTGCTTGAGCAAGCATCGATCACTCAGGATCGGTACAGCCGCTCTGAGGTTCGTTTCCAGAGAACGGTGGATGTCGCCCAGATTCAGAAGCAGATTGATGAGCTGTCTAAGTCTTATCGGGAGTTGGATTTTAAAATTCAGGAGAAAAACTGGACGGTAGACTTACTTACACCGTAATAAGCTAAGCTTTATCACAGCAGAAGGTAACTGATCTTCATAAAGGCGAGCGCAACCCGCCAACAGGGAAAGTTGGACAAATTGACAGATGCTGGGCCAAATCTGACCAAATCATAACTTAGCCCCGTACTGTAACAACTGTAAAGAGTACCTATTAATGTAACTACCAAGCGCTGATTTATGCAAGAACGGTGAGGGCGGGGACGGGGATATTTTTGCTGTGGTTAGGCTTTTACATAACATGAAGTGGCTCTATTAGGATAGGTATATTCGTCATACATAATGTGAAATAATGTCGAATAAAGTTGAAAAAAGATGAATAAAATTTGCATTATCGTCCTGTTTTGCCTATCTTATCGCTCGTTATCTTGTATAATTTACGAATACGCACGAGGACTTCCTAAACCGCTGGTCTATTCGTATGTTGATTGTACAGGATGAGAGAGTGATTCATTGGCCGAGAAGGTTTAGTGGCCCTTGTCTCTTCAAACATTCTACTATTCCTTTCATGAAAGAGAGAAGTGACAAGTGACCATGAAATCAATTGCCTGGGTAACCGACAGTACATGTACAATCGATCCTGAGTTCGCCAAGAACAACCATGTGTATATTGTTCCTTTACGTCTGATTATTAACAACGAGTGTTATAAAGAAAATATAGATATTACGATCGATGAGTTCTATGAGAAAATGCGTCAGCATGATCAAGTAGTAGGCAGCTCACAGCCGCCAATCGGTGAGTTTATCGAGTTATACGAACGGTTGAAGGAAGAATATGATGAGATTATTGCTGTGCATCTTTCGACAGGGCTTAGCGGAACATACAATGCTTCCATGCAAGGTGCTGAAATAGCGGAAGCTAATGTCATTGGAATTGATTCTAAGGTTGGCGCTTATCCGATTCGGGAAATGATCACGCGAGGTATTCATTGGCACAAGATGGGCTTTACTGGCCTAGAGATTAAAGAAAAGATAGAGAATATCATTCAAAATATGTCCTTCTACTTAATTCCTGCAAGCTTGTCCCAGCTTCACCGTAGTGGGCGTGTTTCTGGTACACAAGTAGTGCTTAGTCAATTATTGCGGATAAATTTGCTGCTGCGTTTTGACGAGGGTAAGGTCATTGTTGTGGAAAAAATCCGTACAATGAAGAAGACGAAGCAGGCGCTGTTAGATATCTTTAAACAGGATGCTGGACTTGTTAGCGATGTGTGCATCATGCATTCCAATAATTTAGAAATGGCGCTGAAGTTAGAAGAAGACATCAAAGAAATGGCGCCTGATTTACGTACGGAGATTATGACATACATTCCTGCCGTGGCTGTTCATGCGGGTGAAGGTACCGTAGGACTTTCTTGGATTAAAAATAACAGGATCAATAGTATTTATTCGGAGGTTGAACCTGTAGCAGTACTTGTGTAGATAGGACAGTAAACAAAGAAATCGCTTCTTGGAAGAGGGTTGGATGATCCTCATTATACCAAGAGACGATTTCTTTTTTTTTGAATCTATGAGATGACGTTGTAAGAAGGTTAGGCTTTGCTTGCACGCCGGCGGAACATTTGTCCGATAACTTCACTCAGTACAAGTCCAGCTGCAATTGCGCCAGAGAGCATTAATGCCCGAACAGCGATTTCTACAGCCAGATTATAGTTTTCTTCCACAAATCTGCGCATAGCATCGTAAGCAAGGCCACCCGGAACAAGTGGGATAATGCCGCCTACACTAAAAATAATAACCGGCATTTTGAAGGATCGTGCAAACAACTGGCTGACGATGCCCACAACTACAGTAGCTGCAAACGTAGCAACAACAGGCCCACACTCTACATCAAGGATCACATACACCATCCAGCCTACCATTCCAGCAAAACCACACTGTAGTAGAGCGCGCTTAGGCGCATTAAATAAAATACAGAAGGTTGCCGCGGCGATAAAACTGGTTATAAGTTGCAAAATCATGAAGGGCTAACCTCTTTCACATGGAGAATTAAAATAGTGATAGTACAAGCCCAATGCCTGTACCGATCGCAAAAGCAGTTAGAAAGGCATCGGCTCCTTTGGATATGCCTGAGACCAGATGACCGGCCATCAGATCACGAACGGCATTTGTAATGAGTAGACCGGGTACTAGAGGCATCACGGAGCCGATGATGATTTTGTCCATTTCTTGACCTATACCCAGCTTTACAGAATAGAAGGCTAGAAGTCCGATCAGGAAGGAAGCAGAGAACTCTGCAAAAAATCTAGTCTGCACAAGACGATGCAGGTAGATAACCGCAGCATAACCTAACCCGGAAATCGGCAATGCGGGGAGAGCATCCCACAAGCTGCCTTTAAACATAACGGTGAAGCAAGCGCCGGTAAGTGCCGCAGCTATGATTTGCAGCCATACCGGATACGCATGTGCGGCATCATCGACCTCTCCTAATCGTGTCCGAGCTTCCTCGGCTGTAATCTGACGCTCGTTCAGACGCCGCGAGATATCATTAACCTCCGAGACTTTCTGCAGATCTGTGGTTCGCTCGGCAATCCGATATAACTTAACGGGCTCCGTTCTATTTGTGGTGAACATAATAACGGTTGGCGTCACATAACTGTGTGCCCCTGGAAAACCGAGAGAAGCAGCCATACGTGTCATTGTATCTTCTACTCTGTAGGTTTCTGCACCGTTTTGCAGCATGATCTTGCCAGCAAGAAGACAGAGATCAACGATTTCATAATAGGTAGTGTTAGTGTTGTTCGTGCTTTCCAACTTCTCCGGTCCTCCCCTGGAATGTTACATATCTATGTGTATATACTTATGATTGTCGCTTCATTGTGTGAAAATAACAACCTCAATATAGCATTATAAACGATATGGGATATATTTTAATATAGTTTAAGAAATAAAATGTATAAAGATGCACTGTTTATTTATAGTGCCCGCCAATTTTTCCGGATCTGTCCTTAAGTTGTCCGGCATCTGTGAACGATGCGGCGCGTCCAATGATCGATTCTCCGTATTTATTCTTCAGCGCATCAGTGGCCCGTTCGAGCTCGCGGTAGCGGGGGCGCGACTCAAATAAGGTTAGCTGATATTGGCTTTCGTCAGACAGATTGGACAGGCTTAGATGAATTCGGCGCACAGGCTGACCTTCCCAATGCTGTTTGAAAAGAGCGAGGGCGGCCTCGTATACCAGCTGGGTTGCATTCGTAGGATCGCTCATCGTAGTCTGTCTCGAGAAGCCGCTGGGGTCATCAAAGCTGGCGCCTTGGCAGCCAACAGACACGACTGCACCATGCACCTTCAGTTTGCGGCTGCGCCTGCACACCAGCTCTGAGAGCTCCAGAATGATGGTCTTGATCTCTTGCAGTGTATAGTAATCCCGTGGCAGTGTCATTTGGTGCCCGACGCTCTTGGGTGCTACTTCATAGGTAGCGGGACTTACAGGGCTATCGTCGATGCCATTGGCAATTCGCCAATACAGCTCGGCATCGATATCGCATTTTTTATGGAATTTCTCCCGCATGCGCCATTTCAGCTCGCTTAGCGGCATCTGTGCCAAATGACCTATCGTTGTGAGGCCCATGCTTTGGAAGTGCGCAGACATGCGGCGGCCTACCATAAACAACTCACTAATGGGCAGCGGCCAAAGTACATCTGGAAGCTCTTCCTGAGTGAGGGTAAATAGACCCTCCGGGTTCTTCTTGGCCCACAGGTCGCAAGCCATTTTGGCGGTAACCTTGGAATAACCTATACCGATACGTGCGCGCACACCTGTATTTCTGCGGATCAGGTCCTGAATGGTCGTAGCGATCTGTCTTGGGCTGCCGAATAAGCCGAGGCTGCCGGTGATATCAATAAACTGCTCATCGATGGAATAAGGTTCTACGAGGTCACTGAATTTGCGTAGAATGTCCGTGATTTGGGAGGAAACATCGATATATTGCTGCATATGCGGTCTGACGACGATTACTTCGGGGCATTTCGCGAGTGCTTCCTTCAAGGTCTCGGCGGTAGTAATGCCAAAAGATTTGGCTAACGGACAAGCTGCAAGCACAATCCCGCTTCGTCTAGCTGGATCTCCGGCGACAATAAGCGGTTTGTTGCTGTATTGCGGATTAGAGGCCTTCTCCACGGAGGCGTAAAAGCTCTGACAATCGGATAACAAAATAACACGCTCTTTATTCATAGATTCACACTCTCCAGGTGAGGTAGAGATACGGTAGATGATTTTCTTATTATTATAATACGAACATATGATCGTGTATATTCATATTTTTTTCCATTTCTCTTCAGTCTCCAAGGTGCAGAGACCTGTGGCCACACCCCCAGCGATAATCGTGAGGATGGAGTGGAAGAAGGTTTCTTTGGAAATCAGGAGTCCCCCCGCGCCGATAATTATGAAATCTGTCAAAAAAATGATGAGTCCAAGATTAAGCGGGAGATACCTTTTGATATATTGAGCAAGCAGATCCGTTCCGCCTGTACTGGCTTTGAACCGCAGCATAAGCCCAAGACCCGTTCCCATTAAAAAACCGCCAATAATGGCGCTGGAAATGGAGCCGAACTCAAAATAATACAGAAAGTGGTACTGCAAAGGACCGAGAAGCTCAATCAGAAACGATGAGGTCAATAAACCTAATACACTATTGAAAAAGATATCGCGTTCCTTCAGCCAGGCTAACAGGAAAATCGGAAAGCTGCAGAGAAGGACAGCTATACCGATTTTGGCATCGGATAAATAATTGATGATGAGGGCTATTCCTATTATTCCCCCATCTAGGATTTTATATGGGACAAGAAAAAAATTAGTTGCTGCTGCAATGAGCAAGCTTCCGATCAGGATGATCGCGTATCTTAATAATGACTGCATATTTAACATCTCCACATTAAAGGCATGTCTTATAAATATGCTTGTCACTTCCAAAAAATTGCAGTGAAGCAAAAAAACTGATTTCGGGCCTAATCATGCGGACCCAGGAGACCCTATTAGGTAGATTCAAGGCATTTTTTCGAGCTAACGGACCCAGTTGCAGCTATTCCCACAAATATGGTCCGATTGCGAGCAAATTATGAGCAATAAGAGCTATACAGTCCGAAACTGCCGCAAAATGGACGGAAAATCACAAATAGGTGCAATAGGGTCCGATACGATCAAGATCGAGCAAAAGGTAGCTGATTTCGAGACGTAGACAGCTAGGTTATGCAACAGGTAACAAATTCTGCGCACGGAGTAGCTAGGTTAAGCCATAGGTAGCTAATTCCGCACGGTGTAGATAGGTTGAGCCCTAGACAGCTAGTTTAAGCACTGGGCAGCACGTTTAGGAGCAAATTTGGCAGGCGGCGTTCTTTTCAGCAACTGTTCGGACTCAGTTGCTCTTATTTCCATGATTTCGCTCGTTTTGTCACACTATCGGACTCGGTTGCAGCTATTCGCTCAAATGCGCTCCTTTTCTGCGCAAATCAAGGGCAATAAGAACTATACAGTCCGAAACCTTCGCAAATGAACCCATATGCTGAAATAGCTGCAATACGGTCCGATACGATCAAGATCCAGCAAAAGGTAGCTGATTTCGAGACGTAGACAGCTAGGTTATGCAACATCTAACAAATTCTGCGCACGGAGTAGCTAGGTTAAGCCATAGGTAGCTAATTCCGCACGGTGTAGATAGGTTGAGCTATAGGTAGATAATTCCGCACAGTGTAGCTAGGTTGAGCTCCAGACAGCTAGTTTAAACAATGGCTAGCACGTTTAGGAGCAAATTTGGCAGGCGGCGTTCTTTTCAGCAACTGTTCGGACTCAGTTGCCCTTATTTCCATGATTCCGCTCGTTTTGTCACACTATCGGACTCAGTTGCAGCTATTCGCTCAAATGTGCTCCTTTTCTGCGCAAATCAAGGGCAATAAGGACTATACAGTCCGAAACCTTCGCAAAATGAACCCATATGCTGAAATAGGTGCAATCCGGTCCGCAACGGGGAATGCTATGAATGAATGATTAAGCTGACGCGTCTCCGGGGGATACAGAGAGTAGTGTGATGGCTGTGCGGTGAGTTACTTGCTGATAAGCTTTGGAGGGTCGAGCCGCATAATCAGCGTTGACCTATGGTAAGTATGAGTGCGCCACGCCTAGGAAGGTAAACTGGTAAAATTATTGCAAGAAGCAAGAAGCAAGAAGCAAGAAGCAAGAAGCAAGAAGCAAGAAGCAAGAAGCAAGAAGCAAGAAGCGAGAAGCAAGAAGCAAGAAGCAAGAAGCAAGAAGCGAGTAGCAAGAAGCAAGAAGCAAGAAGCAAGAAGCAAGAAGCAAGAAGCAAGAAGCAAGAAGCAAGAAGTAAGAAGTAAGAGCAGCAGAAGGATTTAGGACGGATCACGGGTACACAATAAATGTGCCAATCGGAGTACTGCTCCATCACAATAGTTACCTAAGTTTCTCCGAGCTAGAGGAGCATCTCGCGTCCAATTAATCCAAAGCTGATCACGTAAGCCAGCAGCGCAGAAGAAAGCCAGCAGCGCATCGCATAAACAACGAAAACAGCACGCCTCCAATTATGAGACATGCTGTTTTTGCCGTTATCGGGAATACCGCTTGCGGAAGCGAAGCGGAGAGATTCCGATCTGCTGAGTAAAGCGACGCGAGAAGTAGGCGGTGCTCTCGAAACCGATACGTTCTGCGATCGCAGCTATAGGCATCTCTGTCTTAAGCAGAAGCAGCTTGGCCTGTTCCAAACGGTAATCCGTTAAATACTCCATCGGAGTCAGTCCATATACGCGTTTCATGCAGCGGGCAAGGTAGTTATAATGAAAATGCAGCGCATCCGCCAGAGAGGCATTGGAGAGAGGCTCCGTGTAATGATTGCGGATATAAGTCTCTGTCCTCTCGGCGATCTCTACCGCATGACTTTCTGAAGTATCATGCTGCGCTAGATCCATCATCCGCAGCATTTCTTCAAAAATCCTTTGCTGCTCCCAAACTGCACTGGAACGTCTTCCAGTGGACAGCTGTAAAAGCTTCTCAGCTTGTCCACTCCTTTTAAAGGGATCAGGAAGGGGACCAAACTGCGGGATGCGAATGGTATATGGATGAGTAAGAAACTGGCGGAAATGTGTCTCTCGGTTGATATACACAGGCTCGCCTTCAGAGCTTGACCAATCTGCGAGGGTATGAAAATGAATCCATATAAACGAAGTCAGCTCCTCGCAAGACTTAACGGAATAATGATAGCGGTCAGGCAGCAGAAGCAGCGTATGCCCAGCCGCAACCTCCCATTGATTATGCTCTTCACCGATAAATAGGCAACCTTGCTCTACAATAATCAGATCAAATAAGCCGATATGGCTTCTATTTGGATGCTGCTCTCCGGGTTGATAGACAGTGTGATTGCATTCCAGAAAATATGGAAAAGGCGGCGCTGCGAAATGTACATAGGAAGGACTCACTGTGTTCTACCTCTCTTTTTATCGTAGTCCGAGCTCAAATTGTCCTTGGAAATAGGAGTGTGAAATAGTACAAAAAAGGGGTTGCTTCTGATTATATTTTTTATCTATTGTACGCTCTATAATTGTAATTAGCGAGTATAAAATAAGGCTAAGGGGAAGATGATGATGAATAAAACGATCCAGGATCAGCAAGTTGTAAAAGATCAATCCGTTAGCATTAAAGATGATTTCTGGGGAAGTTATATAAAGCTGGTACAAGATGTTGTAATCCCATATCAATATGAGGCATTGCACGACAAAGCAGCGGGAGCTGAGCCCAGTCATGCCATTGCTAACTTTGAGATTGCTGCGGGCCGGAAGACCGGTGAATTTTACGGCTGGGTATTTCAAGACAGTGATGTAGCCAAGTGGCTAGAGGCCGTAGGTTATTCCTTAAGCATCAAACGTGATCCCGAGCTGGAGCGTCAAGCGGATGAAGTGATTGACCTCGTTGGAGAAGCGCAGCAGGAAGACGGGTACTTAAATACTTATTTTACGATAAAAGAACCCGGCAAACGCTGGACTAATCTGAATGATTGCCACGAGCTGTACTGTGCTGGGCATTTCATTGAAGCCGCCGTTTCTTACTATGAAGCTACAGGCAAAAGAAAACTGCTCGACATCATGTGCCGAATGGTTGATCATATCGATTCTGTGTTTGGTCCGGAAGAAGGAAAAATGCGGGGATATGATGGTCATCAGGAGATTGAGCTTGCGCTCGTTAAGCTGTATCGGCTCACAGGTGAGGAGCGGTATTTGAAGCTCAGCAGCTTTTTTATTAATGAGCGAGGTCAACAGCCGAATTTCTTAAAGCAACAATGGGATAGTCTGGGGAGTATCAATTTTTTCACAGGTCAGAAGGAGAATTTAGATTTAAAATATTACCAAAGTCATCTTCCGGTAAGAGAACAGGAAGTGGCTGTAGGACACGCTGTGCGTGCGGTTTATATGTATACTGCTATGGCTGATCTAGCTGCACTTACGGGAGATGATACCCTTCGCGAAGCATGCGAGAAGCTGTGGAATAACATCACTACTAAGCAAATGTACATTACTGGTGGGATCGGATCTACGCATCGGGGTGAAGCATTCACCTTCGATTATGATCTGCCTAATGATTCGGTGTACGCAGAGACTTGTGCTTCTATTGGGTTGATCTTTTTTGCACAACGGATGCTGAGAATATCGCCGGATGCACGTTATGCCGACGTCATGGAGCGGGCGCTTTATAACAATGTGTTGGGTTCGATGGCACAGGATGGTAAGCACTATTTTTATGTAAATCCACTGGAAGTATGGCCTAAGGCATGCAGCTGCAACCCAGATAAACATCATGTGAAGTCCGAGCGTCAAGGCTGGTTTGGCTGCGCTTGCTGTCCTCCGAATGTGGCGCGTCTGCTGACTTCGCTTAATCAATATATCTATACGACCCATGGTGATACGCTCTATACGAATTTGTATATTGGCAGTGAGCTGACAACAAAGCTGGGTGGAACAGATGTTGCGATACAGCAAGAGAGTAACTATCCATGGGAAGGTACAGTCTCGATGAAGATTAATCCCGCAGTGGAAGCGGAGTTTGGAATTGCCTTGCGGATTCCATCTTGGAGCCAAGGAATGGAGATCAGAGTCAACGGTGAAGTAATGAATACTGCTGAGAACATCGAGCAGGGATATCTCGTTATCCGGAGACTGTGGAGAGCAGGAGATGTAATCGAAGTGCATGACCCTATGGAGGCACATCGTATCTACGCACATCCGAATTTGCGTGCAGATGCTCAAAAAGTAACGATTCAGCGTGGACCTCTTGTGTATTGCCTTGAAAGTATAGATAATGGTGAGCCTTTAAGCTCAATTTCTTTAAAAGAAGGCAGTGAACTTACTGCGGCTTTTGATGAGACATTGCTCGGCGGCGCTGTTGTTGTCGAGGCAGAGGGGCTGCGTGCAGATAAAGAGGGCTGGAATGGTGAGCTTTACAGCAGAGTCAAAGCACCAGTTCAAACCGTTAAGGTTAAGGCGGTTCCGTATTACTTATGGGGAAATCGTGGCAGTGGTGAAATGAAGGTATGGATTCCGGAAGCCAGCGTTTAAGTTATCGGTAGACATAGATCTCGGGAATGAATGTGTTTTATCAGTATTTTCCAAGGGGGACAGCTGTAATTTACAGTCTGTCCTTTTCTTTTTGCAAAAAGGAGAACACACGCGAAATGGCGAAATTAGAAGAAACATAGAAATATTCTTAAATCCTATAACAGTGGAGGCGGACTATATTTATAATCATGCTCCAGAGGGTTATACTTGTCCCTTTTGTTTGTTGGTTTCGGGCATTGAAAATGAACATGTGCGTTCTAAGCAAGCGGATATTATTTATCAAGATCATTACATAACGGCTTTTATTGCTTCTCATTGGTATCCGAATAATGAAGGGCATGTTCTAATCATCCCTAATCAGCATATCGAGAATATTTACACATTGGATGTTGAAATTTCAAACCGGATACATGAGCTGGAGATTGAAGTTGCTAGAGGACTTAAAGAAGTTTATAAATGTGATGGCGTTTCTTCTAGACAACATAATGAGCCGGATGGCAGCCAAGATGTATGGCATTATCATCTACATGTGTTTCCAAGATATCATGCGGATAATCTGTATGGCACTTATGGGAAGTTATCGGATGAGACAGCAAGAAAAAATTTCGCCCAATTATTAAGCGGATATTTGAGCAAAAATAAGAACATTGGGGCTTATTAAGTTGAGAGGGGGAGAAGTATGAAGCCAAACTTTTTCGAAAAAGTTATAGAGTCAGAAGAAGAGTTAAGGTCTTTATTTGGGTACCCAAGCGAATTGGTTAACAACAAAACCATAACTTTTATAGATCATCATTGCCGTGATTATATCTCAAAATCCCCAATGCTTTTTATGGCTACAAGCGGTTCGTCCGGTGCTTGTGATGTCTCTCCGCGCGGGGACGCAGAAGGTTTTGTTCACGTGTTGGATGATAAACATTTAGTGATCCCTGAACGCCCTGGGAACAGACGGTTTGATTCTTTGCGGAATATACTTGAGAACCCAAAAGTCGGTTTGATATTCATCATTCCCGGACTTGAAGAAACATTAAGAATAAATGGGCACGTGAGTATAGTTAAGGATGAAGAAATATTGAAACCTATGGAAGCGCATGGTAAAGTCCCGGTCATTGGAATAGGCGTGGAAGTTGAAGAATGTTATATGCATTGTGCAAAAGCCTTTAAGCGGTCACATTTGTGGGATGACGATTATTGGCTTGCGAAAGAAGTATTGCCTAATCCATCAAAAATACTGGCGCAGCATGCCCGCAAACTTGGAGTTACTCCAGAGGATATCTCGAAATCACTAAAAGAAAGCTATGAAAAACGGCTATATTAACATTTTCGACTTAGAAATGGAATGGGATTTGCCCTTCATTGTATGCTATATTTGATCTGGATAAGGCAACTGATCATTTTACAGATAATATTGGAGGCATCACAATGAGTAAACGTTATCGGATGACAAGAGCAATGCAGAATGATGGAGATTCAGCACCAACCCTATCTTTAGAAGAGTGTAAGCAATATTTCGCATCCAAACCTGATTTCACCTATACATCAGTTTTTACAGTAACAGGTGCCACTACCATGTCCATTGAGGGAGATTTCTTTATGTGGAGCTATGGTGATACAACAATCCCATTTAGACATTATCAGGGTGATATTTATGTTTCTGGCGCCAATGAAGCCGTGATTCCTAGAATGCTTGAGGTTGCGAGTGATTTAAGAGCAGATATTGTGGAAGGGTAAAAAAAGATGACCCCTGAATTCTTCAGGGGTCATCTACTGTTAATTTTTGATCCGCTCAATCGTTCAAACGAACGGTTGAGCGGATTTTTTTGTATTAACCCAGTTCTACAACTACTTGGTGTACAGCACCGTCTCCAACAGGAGTGATGATGTTACCTTCTACAGCTGCGCCATCCAAGGTAAGACTAGCTACACCTTTGGATACATGGTTCGGGTTCTTGATTTGAATCACATAAGTATCTCCACGGAAGACACGGGTGATTTCAAAGCTGTCCCACTCTGTAGGAATACAAGGATCGATCTTCAGACCATTGAAGTCCGCTTGAATACCAAGGATAGATTGTGTAATCGCTACATAGTTCCAAGCAGCAGTACCAGTCAACCAGGAGTTTTTAGCTTCCCCGTGGCGAACGGCATCTTTACCTGCGATCATTTGCGAGTATACATAAGGTTCAGTACGGTGAATTTCGCTGTTGTCCTCCAAGTAAGCAGGAGCAATTTTAGCGTAAATTTCAAACGCTCTGTCACCATGTCCAAGTACAGTTTCAGCGATCATGATCCAAGGGTTATTGTGGCAGAAAATACCAGCATTTTCTTTGTAGCCCGGAGGGTACGTAGAAATTTCACCCAGGTTCAGATAGTACTTGGAATATGGTGGCTGTTGCAATACGATACCGTATTTAGTATCCAAATGCTCTTGCACGGAAGTCAGAGCTTTTTCAGCTTGACCATCTTCCACACCGATACCGGCCATAACACAGATACCTTGTGGTTCGATGAAGATTTTACCTTCTTCGTTTTCTTTGGAACCGATCTTGTCGCCATAGTGGTCATAAGCGCGCAGGAACCAGTCACCATCGAAACCGTGAGTCAGTGTGATTTCACGCATGTTGTCAATTTTAGCTTCTGCATCCGTAGCTACATCATTAAGTCCGCGCATCCGGCAGATTTCTGCATAGTCCGGTCCAACGAAGACGAACAGACCCGCGATAAATACGGATTCCGCTACGCGGCCTTCGATGTTGGCAGTAGTTTGGAAAGATTCGCCCGGCTCTGTAGAGAAGCAGTTCAGGTTCAAGCAGTCATTCCAGTCTGCACGACCAATCAGCGGCAAGCCGTGAGGTCCGAGATTGTTAGTTACATGCTCGAAGGAACGTTTCAAGTGCTCAAACAGAGTAGCCGTGTTATCCGGATTGCTGTCAAAAGGAACCTGCTCATCGAGAATCGAAGTATCGCCAGTTTCTTTGATGTAAGCAGCTGTGCCAAGGATCAACCAAAGCGGGTCATCATTAAAGCCGGTACCGACTTCATTGTTACCTTTTTTAGTGAGTGGTTGGTATTGGTGATAGGCACTGCCGTCTTCAAATTGTGTAGCGGCGATATCGAGAATACGTTCTTTAGCACGTTCAGGAATTTGGTGCACAAATCCGAGCAAGTCTTGGTTAGAATCCCGGAAGCCCATACCACGGCCAATACCGGATTCAAAGTAAGAAGCGGAGCGGGACATGTTGAAGGTAACCATACATTGATATGGATTCCAGATGTTAACCATACGGTTCAACTTGTCGTCGCCACTTTGGATTTGATATTTGGACAACAGGTTATCCCAGTGTGCAGCCAGTGCAGCCAAAGCGGCGTCCACTTGAGCGTCTGTAGCAAATTGCTCGATCATAGCCTCTGCTGGTTTTTTGTTGATTACGTTCAGAGATTCCCATTTGTCTTCTTCCGGGTTTTCAATGTAACCAAGGACAAAGATGAAGCTTTGCTCTTCGCCTGGCTCCAGAGTAATGTTCAGGGCGTGCGATCCGATAGGGGACCAGCCGCTCGCTACGGAGTTAGTTGGTTCACCTGCAGCAACAGCTTGCGGGCTTTCCAGACCATTGTACATCCCTACGAAAGCTTCGCGGTCAGTATCAAAGCCGGCGATTTCTTTGTTAACAGAGTAGAAAGCGTAGTGGTTTCTGCGCTCACGGTATTCTGTTTTGTGATAGATAACAGAACCCTTCACTTCAACCTCACCAGTGCTGAGATTGCGTTGGAAGTTAGTCATATCATCTTGTGCATTCCAAAGACAGAATTCTGCAAAAGAGAATAGCTTAACGGATTTCTTCGCGGAACCCGTGTTTTTCACTACAAGACGATGTACCTCAGCATTATGACCCATAGGTACAAAAGCAAGCTGGTTTACAGAGATGCCGTTGCGTTCACCAGTAATGGAAGTGTAGCCAAGACCGTGACGGCATTCGTAGAAGTCCAGATCACGTTTTACTGGCATCCAGCCTGGAGTCCAGAAATCACCATCATCATAAAGATAGTAGTAACGGCCGCCAGCATCCATTGGGATATTGTTGTAACGGTAACGGGTCAATCTTCTGAGACGAGCGTCTCTATAGAAGGTATAGCCACCAGCAGTATTAGAAATAAGTCCGAAAAATTGTTCATTACCAAGGTAGTTAATCCAAGGGTAAGGTGTTTTTGGTGTGTTAATTACATACTCTTTACGAGTGTCGTCAAAGGTACCGAATTTCATGTGAGAAAGTCTCCTTTCGATTGTGAACGCGCGTTTATAAGTTTCAGGAAAAATTCCCTCGAGGGAAGGGATTCTTTCCGTTGTTTCTAAAAGATAGTATTAGGCAGTGATTTCGAGAACCAATGATAGCAGCTTCACAGAAAAATATGTATTCTTCAGTGAATGATGAATCTGTGCTACTTCTTCGGCGGTTGACAGGAATCTCTCTCCACTAAACGAGCTGGAAAGCTGATCGTGCTGAAAGTCGGCTGCTGCGAATCACACAGCTCGATTACTTTTTCCACTGCAGCCTTGGACATTTCATAAATCGGCAAGCGTACAGAGGTCAGCTTAGGCTGAATACGGGATGCCAGCTGAATGTCATCAAAACCAGCAATGGAGATATCCTCAGGGACAATGATTCCGTGTTCGGAGAACGCTTCCATCGCTGAAATAGCCATGTCATCGTTGGAAGAGAAGAAGGCAGTCGGCAAAGGTTCACCAGAAGCAAGCAGCTTCTTGACCTCTTCATAAGCCGTCTCTTTCAGAAAATCACCCTTTAGGATAAACTTCTCATTCATAGGCAGACCATGTTTTTTTAGCGTATCCTCATAGGCCGTGTAGCGTTCTCGACCAGAGTACGTATTCATTTGCCCGCAGATGATGCCGATCTCTTGATGGCCTAGGGAGATTAAATGTTCAATCACTTCTGTGGTGCCCTCGTAATCTTTGGAGTTCACAATGGCCAGATGATTGCGGTCAAGATGCTCCGACATAATCTCTGAGATATCATAATCAATCAGTACAAGCGGAGAATCGAGTCCCACCATTTCGCGGACGATATTAATATCCTTCTGAGTGCCGACAATTATACCACCGTCAATCCGTTTTTGCAGAAAAGCTTGTTTTACCTTCAGAAAATCGTCCGGAGAGTATACCGTATGAATCAGAACGTAACATCCGCGGGCATTCGACGTGTCGACTACGGCATCGACGAATGGTGCAAAGTAATTGTTCTGATAAATTCGGGTAGTGTTCTCTTTCTCGTTCATACTGATGGCGAACAATCCGATGGTATCGGTTTTCTTACCGGCCAGAGCCCGTGCAAAGCTGTTCGGTTCGTACTGATGTTGCTCAATCACCCGCAGCACTTTAGCCCGGGTTTCTTCAGGAACATTGGAATAGTTGTTGATCACGCGGGATACCGTACTTCGGGAAACCCCGGCCAACTTAGCAATATCTTCGCTGCGCATGTTTCCCCTCTTTTCATAAACGCGCGTTTATGAGTTTATTGTAAGCGAAAGCATCGTATAAATCAATCGTAAAAAAAGAAATTTTGCGATCAAGTTAATAAAGGGTGACCTATTTTAAATAGAAGAAGAATCCTACCAAATAATGATAGAGCAAAATAACTAGAAATAGTTTGTATAAGTTTTTTGCGGAGAAAGTGCATTGAAAGCTATGAAAGTCATGCTACTATTGTGATAAAGGTTATTGAGAATGATAATCAATGACAATAAAGCATAGGAGTGAAGGGATCAATGGCAAGATGGGGTCAGAAGTTTTTGTGGGCAGCGGTACTTATAATGGCAATCACCGCGCTGGCAGCATGCGGAACGAATAACAATACTGCGAAAGAAAACGTTGCTAAGACAGAGAATGCAGAGGAATCTACCTCAGCGAGCACTAGCGCACCAACTGAAGGAAGTGGAAATGCCGCAGAAGAGGGTGCAACCCGGACGATTGCCGGGGAATTCGGGGATGTTGAAATTCCAGTTAAACCGCAACGGGTAGCCGGGATCTATGTAGAAGATTATTTGAAGGCATTGGGCATTACCCCGGTGGTTCAGTGGTATCATCCAAGCTGGGGCAAACAGGATTATTTAAATCTGGATGTGCCAGAATTCGATATCACGGGTAGCGTGGAGGCATTATTGGAAAAAGACCCCGATTTGATTATTGTGGACGGAGGCGCTGATGCGGCGAGGTATGAACTATATTCCAAGATAGCACCAACCTATCGTCTACCTGAGGCGGTGTTGCAAGACTCAAGACAAATGCTTACAGCTATTGCAGATGCCCTTGGTATTCCGGAGAAGGCGGAATCCGTCCTTGCAGCGTATGATCAGAAGGTGGCAGAGGGGAAAGCTAAGCTGCAACAGGCCCTGGGTCAGGAAAAAGTAGCGGTGATCCGGCTTAACGTAGCGGATAAAACCTTTGCTCTATTCGGTGTTAAAAACCGCTATACCGGTGTGATTTATGATCAATTTGGGCTGACACCCGTGCCTATGGCGGCAGAAATGACCGAATATCAATCTGTTATTTCTGAAGAGCTTATTCCTCAGCTCGACGCGGATCATATTATTGTGTTCCCTGATAATGGGGGCTGGGATACTGAAGGGAATCAGGAAGCGATTCAAATACTTGAGGGTCCATTGTGGAAGAGTCTGCCTGCGGTGAAGAACGGGAATGTCTATAGAATGGAACGTTCCCACTGGCAGTCCGGTGCCATCACAGCCAATTCGATGAAGCTTGATGACTTGCTGAAAGCTATGGTGAAATAAAACGGTAGCCGTCGTAAGGAATAGCATAAAGAAGGTCTATCAGCATAGTTGATAGACCTTCTTTTTTATTCTAAACTATAGTAAAGTGAATGAAAATGGTTCTCAATTGGAGGGCGCTAGAATGGCAGAAGATTTACAAGACAGCAATAAAAAGAGGCTATTCTATAGCTTGATTAACATAGAAGCCCAATCCTTATCGGTGAACGGACAGACCTTAGTGTTTCAAGATCATACCCTGATCATTGTATCGGAAGGACAGGGATGGTTAGAAGCCGAGGAGAAGCGTTTTCCCCTGGAAAAAGGTGTCGGGTTCTTGTTCGAACCGGGGCTTATAAGCAGAATCAATGCCGAGGAGCGAGGACTTAGCTTTTATAGGCTTACTTTTGAAGTAATCGAAACCGGGGGAAGTAAGCAGAGTGGAATGGAAAAGGGGACTAGAGAAGGAATTCTCCGGTCTGGTCCGCTAAGCTGCAGACCTTTTTCACAATGTGCACTACTGCTTGAGGCTATCTATCATAGTCGCAGAAGTACGGAAGAGATTGAATGGTTCGCAGGCCATACCCGCTTTCAAGAGTTACTGCTGCTGATCATGCGGGCAAATTCCTCTGTCATCCAGATGAAAGGAGCCCATGAGGCGGTGCAGCGTTCCATCCGCTATATGCAGGAACATTATAATCACGCCATAACCGTCGATCAATTGGCTGAAGTGGCAGGCGTTACACGTGCACGCTACACACAGATTTTTAAAGAAGTGACAGGGCGGATTCCCTTAGAGCATTTGAACGGACTTCGTATTGAAAGGGCCCAGCAGCAGTTGCTGCTTACGAATGACCGTATGCATGATATCGCGTTATCCGTAGGATATAGCAATGAGTATTATTTTAACCGGCGTTTCAAAAGATCGGTGGGCGTTACGCCCGGCCAATACAGAAGCTTCCATCAGGAAGGGCTGCGGGTGTTCGCTCCTTTTCTGGAAGACTATCTGCTGGCTCTGGATATTACACCGGTGGCGCAATATTCTCACGCTCAGTGGGGGAAGCAGGAGTATCTGTCCCTCAACGATGTGCCTGCGGTTGATATTTCAACTGGCGATTGGCAGGAGCTCTCCCAGTACATGCCCGAACTGATCCTGCTGGATGATGGCTTTCAGCGTTGGCACCTGGATGAGTGCAGCCAAATTGCTCCGTTGTTCAAGCTGCCTTTTCATCAGGAGGATTGGCGTGCCACGTTATTTTCTGCAGCAGCCGTCTTTGGCAGAACGGACCGTGTCCAGGAAGTGATCGGCAATTATGAGCATCGGGCGCAGCAAGCCAAACGAGTGCTAAACCGTTCTGTCCAAGGGCAGACTGTAGCATGCTTAAGAATATCTTCCTACGGAATCAATCTCTATGGATGCGGGCAATTGGGTTATACAGGTAGCGTACTCCATCATGATTTAGGTTTGCAGCCCCATGAATTGGTTCCGAAGTTGACCCGTGGACAGAAGCGGGTGAGCCTAACAAGAGAAGAGCTTGCGAGCCTGACTGCAGATCATTTGTTCATTACCTTTGATCGACAGGAAGGAGAAGGACGGGAACTGCTGGATACACCGCTTTGGCGCAGTCTGCCCGCTGTGCGTAGTCGCTGTGTATATGAGGTGGATTTTATGGCCTGGATGAATTACGGGGTATTGTCGCATCAGCGCAAGATTGAAGATGTGCTAAGAGCGTTAGGGTAAGTGTCAGAAACTAGTCCAGATAAAAACGAGGATAATAAGTGCCACTATACTGCTGAGGCGAGTCATTAATAAATAGGCATCACTGGGCTCTACATCGCCTTTCATCATCCAGCCATAGCGCATGTACCATCCCAAATGAGGAAAGAAGATATTAAGCAATGCTAACAGTACAAAGAGGAATATAAAAATGCCCATGATTTATCACTCCTTTATCTAATGTATACGCCAGACTATACGGAGCGTTCCCCAATTTATAAGTGAGTTTCCATATATTATTTAAGCATACGCACGCGGTACGAGTCAGTGCAAGGCAGGTCAGAGGAGATTTAAGCCTGAGAAATATTGTAAGGGATACCCTAGCCACCTTGACAGGTGGTTGGGGTATTTTTGTGGCACTATTCAAGGTTGTGTTATCGAAGGCGAATGTTTAGAGGCGTGCTTGTTGTGTTTACATAACAAAGAGTTCGGAAAATATAAAAATGTATTTCTAAAAATAAAGGAGGAATTGATCGATGTCTAACCAATATACGATGCAAGATCCTACCACTCAGTACACTAAGGCTGGACCGGAATTTCAGCAGCAACAAGAGGAGCCGGGTTTGCAGAAGAAAATGAATCCAGTACCTGATACAGGAGAAGATACCTATAAAGGAACCGGGCGTCTGACCGGACGTAAAGCGTTAGTTACGGGAGCGGACAGCGGTATAGGTCGTGCTGTTGCTATTGCTTTTGCGCGCGAAGGTGCAGATGTTGTTCTATCTTATATGCCTGAGGAAGAGGAAGATGCAAAGCAGGTGCTCAAGCTAGTGCAGGAAGCGGGTCGTACTGCAATCGCCATTCCAGGTGATCTGAAGGATGAGGCATACTGTGAACAACTCGTCGATACTACGGTTAAGGAGCTAGGTGGAATTGATATTTTAGCCAATATCGCGGGCAAACAGCAATTCGTCCCAGACATCGCTGATCTCACTACGAAGCATTTTGACGATACATTTAAGACGAACGTGTATGCCATGTTCTGGCTGTGCAAAGCTGCAGTGAAGCATATGCAACCGGGCAGCACCATTATTAACACTTCTTCTATTCAAGCTTATAATCCCTCGCCGATCCTTTTGGACTACGCGACTACCAAGGCGGCTATTAATACATTCAGTAAGTCTCTCGCTCAGCAAGTAGCTGATAAGGGAATTCGCGTCAATGTAGTGGCGCCAGGTCCTGTATGGACACCTCTTCAAGTTGTGGGTGGGCAACCGGAGGAAGTGCTGAAGGAGTTCGGGTCGAGCACACCACTAGGTCGTCCGGGACAGCCTGCGGAGATGGCTCCGGCATATGTATTCCTGGCTAGCCAGGAATCTAGCTATATCAGTGGCGAAACACTGAATGCGAACGGCGGAACTCCAACTCCATAAACCGCTCAGCGGAATGTTGATATTGTAAATACGGCGAAGTATCCAAAAGTACCCTGCTAATTTTAGCTTTGGGTGCTTTTGTTTTTATATATAGAAAGGAGTATTATAGAATTCGAGACTTTTTATTCCATTATTTTCATAGAATATGATCTATACTGATCAAGATTGTCGAATACATAGTTTTCCTGCGATTACCCAAGAAATAATTTGTACGGCTCTAAGTTTTAGGGGAGACCACAGAAAGAATTAGGAGATGTATGATGCGAAAAAAGAAACTAGCAATCCTCACCATTTGCTGTGTCTTATTCATGGCGTGTATTCAATCGGGATCTGTCCTTGCGGATAAAGGAAACGGAACAGTAGTAGATAGTAGAACCAAGGAAAGGCTGATGGAGAAGTATGATCTTGTAGAGCCTGAACCCGCAAATCCAGCAGCGCATGGGAATCAATACGATTTTGGAATTAGTAACCCTATTTCTTTATTGGTCAGCATCAGTAGGCTGTATTTGTATCCATATGTTTTTGCAGCACAGGAAATAATTAATCATTTGATCGATCAAAGCGAAATTAGTTATTAGTTACTTGTATGTCCTTCAAAATATAATCCCAGCTATCATAATCGTTCATATCCTCAGGAACTTCTAACACACAAATATTATTAATATTCCAACTTAATTCTTGTACCGAGGTTGCTTCACGAACGGGATTAAGAATAAGAATAATAAATTCGTTCGGTTTTAATAAACCAGATAAAATCGATTGTAGCTCTACAGCCTGTTCATATGAGGCGGACCATCTAATGAATAAAGTTTTTTTACTGGTGATTAACTTGTCCCAAAATCTATTAATTCGTAATTCCAGCTTCGCTTTATACGAAGGATAGGTTGTAGACCAGTGTTTACCTTGGTGGATTGGAAAATCATGAACGGAGATAATGTTATATAAAGTATCCTGAATAAAATAGGATTTCACTAATGCATTTTTGTTCCAATTAGGATAGACTGGTATTCCATCCTCCAGAAAAAAATGTGTTTCATCAAGGATTTGCAGATTTATTAATTCCATGAAATTTTGAAATCTATTCTTATACAGTCTATTTACATCAGCCAATGAATAAGAAACCATCCAGTCGAGTGGCATGGAGAATTTCCTCAAGCTATTTCTTTGCAGATTTATAGCAGGAGCACAAGACATCCCTAAGCTTACTATTAAATCATAGCTTTTTTTCACAGCTTGTAATTTCATGGACGCACCCATTTTCAATCAGATTCAGTTCCTAATAAATTATATACACCATTTTCTAGGAATGATTGGACTTTAAGTGTAATGAGATACACAGAAAAAAGAGAGCAGCAATTTCACTGCCCCCTAAACCTATTAGTTACGTTGTAACAAAATATATCCGCTAATGTTTGAAGTCTTTTTACGAAAGACTACTTTAAAACCAACATCGTTGTCTAATAAGCAAGCCAAAGCGGTGTTAAGCAATCCATTGGGTCTCAAGCTAGGTCTGCAAGGCACGGCATTTCCAATAACACGGGCGGCAATAATCCTACGTGCTGATCCAGCAACCAAAGGATTTCTGCTCCAACTGATCAATACTAAATCAGGCTGACGAGTAGCCATGGAAGATCTACCCCTTTCTATTAAGTTTCTTTATATAAAATGCACCATAGATTTTAATGTGCTAAACCATAGCGGAGTAAGGAATACATAGGATCGAGTAGGGAGAGGGGCGAATAATATGGACAAGGTGTTACATAAGATAGCTAATTTGATTAGCGGTGAGGCTAATAGAATCATCATTGGGATTTCGGGTCATGGTGCATCTGGAAAAACAACATTTGCTCATAATCTTTTAAAGCTTTTGCAGCAGGATGATGTGAATTATATTAATACAGACCCCTATATTGTTGAATCTAGTCTTAGAAAATACACTTCTATCGACTATGAATATAAGAATGAACATTACCACGATAAAGTGACAGCTTGTCATCCTGCTGCTCATTATATATCTGCTTTAGAGAGAGATATTCATATGTTGAGGGATGGGTTGGATTTTTACACCATTGGCACGGACTATACAAAAAGTATGTTCATATCTTCACAAAACAAGATAAATATTGTAGAAGGCATGAGCGTTGCTTTTACTGACCCAAATTTGTATGATCTGAAAATCTACTTATATACGGATGGAGAAACCGAGTTGGTGAGAAGGAGTATACGTGATGTTTCTGAAAGAGGAACGGATATAAATTATTTAAGAAAATCCCATGAACAGCGTAGGATGCAATATGAGTTGTTTATGCATTCTTATCATCATAAATTTGATATCGTTTTAAAAAACTCCAATGAAGAGTATGTTCTTGAAAAGGGAACGTTGTAAAGTCAGCTTCATTCTCGTGGAGTAAAAACAGTGAACAGCGAATCAGGCAATATATTGTGTTGGTCCAGTCGGATATCAATAAAAACACGGAAGCCGCTTTACTGGCTTCCGTGTTTTTGGAACTGTGTAGATGAACAGACGCTATTTATTTACCGCTGAGTCACCTATTGGAGTGAATGTATTCTCCACAGTAATGTTAGAGAACTTAGCATAGTTCAGTTGCTCAATCTTATTGGCAACATCATTACTGTCAACGGCAAATCCGACATATACCGAACCATCCATAGCAATAGTTCGCTCGCCAATTAGCTTCCAGTCTTTTCCGTCCGTTGATCCGTAAGCATAAAAAACATCTCCCTTACGGCCAAGTTTGAGCCAATACCCTTGCTCCACACCATTTATTTTGAACGGAATATCTGGAACAAGTTGAATGCCAGCTTTTTCAGCAGCTGATACGCTGTCTAAAGTTTCAGTTAATTCATCAAATCCTCCGCCCTTAATGTTTCTGCCCGTCAGATAAGATGACCAGCTGGTTTCTTTGGACAACTTCACATAGGAGATACCAAGGGCCGCCGCGGCACTGTCTTTATTCAAGTCATCGCGGATCATTAGCCCGGTGAAGGCATGGTTGTCAACGGCCCCGATTTCTTCGAGCTTCGCGGTAAATTCCATATCTCCGTTCATTTCTTTATACACGAAGTGGAAGTCATCTTTGGTTGCATTGTTCGCTTCAGAACGTTCTGTGCCACCTTCACTTTTTCCAAGCTTTCCGTTGCCTTTAACGGTAAGCACATCATTTGTCATACTTCCGGAACCCTTAATGTACGGATCACCGATATCTGCTGTAGTCCAACTCTTTCCAGCCAGGGAAGAGGTAGCGGTATTGACATGAATGTTAGCAGCTGTGGTCTGCGTCTCATTTCCTTGGGTATCGGTCACTCTTGCAGAGATATAGTATGAAGCATCCGTTAAATTCTTGAGGGTATACGTATATGTGTTGCCTTTTTTGACTGCTTCCCCAAGATATTTAGAGCCATTATATACAGCAACTTTTTTTATTTTGTTTCCGGAATTAGGGGAAGCGTTAATTTTAACTTCGACCTCTTTCCCGGTAACAAATTGTGCATTGTTTTCTGGCGCCAAAAGCTTAGCAACGGGGTTGTCGGCGACGTGTTTCATATCAACTAGACCGTTAATATAAAGCTCAAGCCAGGTGTAACCATTTTTAGTAACCGTTTTGTATGCATCCTTGATGCCCCAGATTTTATTTTTCTTTTCCCACTTGTCGTCTATTCCGTTTTGATTAGTGTCAAATTGCTTATCATATTGTGCCTCAATGACGCCAAAGTCTGAAATGTAACCTCCGACTTCATGTTCAGTGTTGATATATCTTCCCGAGTTCTGCTCGACTTCTGCCACAATTCTTGCATCGATAGCATCGCGACGCGGATAGGTAGCTCCCGCTTGTTGCAGAATGCTTTTTAATAGTGATTCATTCGCTTGCTTTACGCCGGACTTAACATAATTATCAAATGCTTTATTGGTAATACCATGGTTAACTCCAGTACTGTCCGCGGAAAGATATGGTGTGGCTGCAAGGGTCGTCTTTTGTTCACCACTCTGTACACCGGAAAATTTCACATAATCTGAAGAATCATTCAGTAAGCCTGTGAGCTTGCCGTTAATTCTGTTTCCAGCGATGTAGAAACCGCCCAGCTTGGTAGCTTCACCGGCATCAATGACTCTGTTAGTTACATTATCTCTTGTACCTGGACCGGCAATTTCGATATTGTTCATAAAGTTAGTAAAAGTAAAACCTCCGCCATAAGTGCCGTTAAAGCCCCAATTGTAAATTACATTGTTCGAGAACTGAACAACCGCCACATGATCAGCATCTGCAGCACCTGCGTAACCGCCGCCTAGTCTTGGGTTTCGCGAGGTATGGTTCGCGTACAGATTGTGATGGAATGTTGTTTTGTCTCCGCCTGAAATACCACCGTAGCCATGTCTTCCTTTGGAATGCCCGGATAGAGTCAGACTTTCGGAAATAATGGACCACTGGATCGTGCCATTTTCGCCTCTATATAAAGATAGAGTTTCATCTGTGTTCCAACTGAAGGAACAATGGTCAATGAGGAAGTAGTTGTTGTCTCTCCCCCAAAGCGCATCCATTGAATCGCTGCCATTATACACATTAGTGGCACCCGGACGGAAAGAGGTGTAGCGTATGATGATATTCTCTGAATTGCTGATATTGGTATCCCAACCTGCAATGGTAATTCCGTTGCCTGGAGCGGTTTGCCCAGCGATGGTCAGGTTTTTAATATTATTGAGACTTAACGTGCTCTTCAGTTCAATCGTTCCGGAAACATGAAAAACAATTGTACGACCCTCTTTAGGAGTAGATAAAATCCCATAGCGAAGGGAGCCTGCAATCGGTTTGTCTTTTACAGCGTAATCTTCAAGGGTAGTTACGATGTATACATCGCCTCCTCGACCACCGCTCGTATAGGCGCCGCCACCTTCCGCGCCAGGAAAAGCAAGAATAGAGGCACCCGCAAAACTTTTGTCTCCGTCTGTCTGCCCTGAAGCTGCAAGTGTGTGACCTCCTAAAAATGAAAACGCTACCGAAAAACTCAATAAGACACCCATAACCTTACCTGATTTTTTACTCTTCCATTTCATCTTTTTGACGTATAACATGGATACAGTCTTATCGCTGAATGCTGTTCCTGTTATACTTCCTCCTCTCAGTGAAATGTTACTGGTCTGCGACAAGCAGCTTACTGGTAATACTTTAAAACTTTTAGGGCGTATTTACCTGCCAAAAAAATCTTTTTTTGTGCCAACTATTGCTCTTTGGTTCTTGCGCAAACGAACAAATTCATATTATGTTCTTAGTATTACAGCAGCTATAGTGCTTGGCATTTCATGACGATAGGGAGAAAAACATGAATATTAAATATCAGCATCGTGACCAGGCGTTTCACTCCTTTATTTCTACCAATAACACTTATCCTCTTCATCTACACAAAAATGTAGAGATAACAATGGTTTTGTCCGGCAAAATCAATATCAACATCAATGGAAAAGAGTATGATTTGTCTGAAGGAGACATAGCGATTATTTTTTCCAATCAACCTCACAGCTACAAAACCATAGAGAAAAGCCAGATCCTGCTGTTCTTTTTTGACGCCACGTTTCCGGGGGATTTTGCGGGGGATTTGCTTAATCATGTTCCGGATAACCCTATAGTTTCGAAACAAAAGGTGCTTCAAGATCTGCTGGAAACCTTGTATAAACTATATAAAGAACAATGTGATGTTCGTCTGCTCAAGGCTTATACCTCTGTAGTATTAGGGCACGCGCTGCCGTTACTGCTAATGAAAAAAGTAGACTACAAAAAAGAAATGGATCTCGTCCCCAAAATCCTTGCTTACATCGACATGCATTTTTTAGATCACATAAATCTGGATACGCTTTCAAGAGAGCTTGGCATTAGTAAATTTATCATTTCCCGAATCTTTTCTGAGCAGTTTCATATTTCATTTCGTGATTACATCAATGGCCAACGGGTAGCCTTTGCTCATATGCTGCTGTTATCCACTACCCATCCGGTCACGGATATTGCGTTTGATTCCGGATTCAACAGTTTGCGCTCTTTCTATCGTGTTTTTAAAAATGAATACGGGATAACCCCCAATGAATTTCGCCGAAAAGTATCGAAGGAGTGTGTAGAATGAAAATGCTGAAGATGGCTTATATTCTATTTGACGGGATGACTACGTTAGATTTTGTTGGTTTTTACGATGCGGTTACCCGGATGGGAGTTCTAAAGGCGATAGAAAATGTATCGTGGGATTTTTGTTCCAACAAGGAAGAAGTCACGGATGATCGAGGATTGACGTTGAAAATAAACCAGGTTTCCCCTGATCTGTCAGCCTATGATTTGATATTTATCCCTGGAGGGTTATCCACTCGACAACTTAGATTCGATACTGATTTTATAACATGGATTCAGACTGCTCGAGAGGTTGATTACAAGGTGTCAGTGTGTACAGGGGCTTTGATTTTGGGAGCTGCCGGTTTCTTAAATCAGAAGAAGGCGACTACCAACCCTTCTGCATATGAACTATTAGCACCTTATTGTTCCGAAGTAGTTAAGGAACGGTTCGTAAGGGATGGAAATGTTTTTACTGGGGGAGGAGTAGCAGCTTCAATTGATCTGGGTTTATATTTCATAGAATCGCTTACTAATGAAAATGTAGTTCGAGAAATTCAAGAGAAGATGGATTACCCATATTACAAGACAATTAACCCTTCCAAAGGGAGACCATACCTATAAAAGATGGGAATTAATGATATAATATCCAAAGTGAAATAATTAAGGTGATGAATAGAGGCGTAAGTATGTTGGACACAAACTGCCAGTTTTTCCTTTTCTATTTATTTCGATAAAAAGTCAAAAGGAAAAGTATAAACTTGAAGTACTAGATGATAGTGTAGTAATCGGTGAAACAAATATTATGTGTGATTCCTTGAAAAAAATTGTGATTCATAATCCTATTTCAATATTTTTTTCATATGATTCCGGCTCAAAAAAAGAAAAAAATAATTACGATACAGGTAAATAAGGATGAAGCAAAAGATCGAAAAACAATATTAGAAGAGCCACTTAGTCCCAGAAGAGATGTTGAAGATATGAGGTGTCACGATGAAGATAGGGAAACCGATTAGAAAGAAGGTATACGGATTTATTTTGCAAGACAATGAAGTTGGAGAAAAGACCTTATTAGTCTATCTTAATGAACCAGAAGTACCCTTTAGATTAGTAGGTGGAAATATCGATGCCGGGGAAACAGAAGAAGAAGCGTTATTCAGGGAAATTCAAGAAGAAAGTGGACTTAAACAATTTAAATTAGTAAAGAAAATAGGCACACAATATTATTATAAGGATTTTATAGATGCGAATGTCGAAAGACATGACTACCTTCTAATTCCAGAAACGAGATTACCTGAAAAGTGGAGCTTCACTGGAGAAGGAGAAGGTGAAGACTGTGGGACTATTTTTAACTACCAATGGATAAATCAAGATGAAATATACTTATTAGACAAAGAGTTTAGAGAATACATGACGGAAGATTACATGCAAGAATTATTCAGCAAGGTAAAAAGGTAATCCATCTAAACCAAGTGCGAAATGATAATTTGAAAAATCGGCTGTAAGTATAAAAAGCATAAAGATGGTGGGATTGTTTTGCGTGCAGTTAAGCCTATAATGTTATGGTTTATTTCGACGATTTTATTCACCCTGGCAGCCTTTGGATTGGAGCTTTGGGAAGGAAATAAAATAAGTACAACAGAATATTACGGTTTTCAAAACATTGGGTTTGCTTTTATTTTTCTGATGTTCCTTTTTTCAGTTCTTCTTTACCCGGTTATACTGCTTCCTTTATCATGGGTTATTCGAAAGATAGTTAATCCTTTAATAAGCCGCATAATGATATTCTTATTGAGTGGTATTGCGGGATATGGTTTCTTTTACGAGGTGTACGATGAACGCTTTATACGGGAATACCATTTGAATAGTAGTACAGCTATTGTTTTTTTCGGAATTGCTGGTTTCATTTATGTTCTGGTGGATTACTATTTTGAGTCGCAAGCCATTAAAGCCGAACAAAATCCCTGCTAACCGTGGCGGCCGGCAGGGATTTTATTTTTAATCTAAGAATTGGGTAATTTGTCAACCTCATCAGTAAAGGCTTCCAAGTACTGGGTGAATATTCCTGTATCTATTTTGGTGGTTGCATCATTTGCAATAGGAGGCGTATCTTGGATTTGTTTGTACATACGATCCATCTCACCCGTGAGCTTAGTCCAGATGCTTTTAACTGAATCATATTTTGCATCAAGGTTGTTGATATAATTATCGTACTCCATTTTTTGGTTCATCGCTTTTGCTAATTGCTCGATTGTAAAATCTATATCTATTGTTTGACCCGTAGAGCCAGTTCCTGAACCTGCATACCAGCTGATATCAACAAATCCATCATTCCAAATATCTGAAACGACAAAATTACTGATTTCTTTAAGCGTCGCTTCAGGAGACTGTTCAGTTGTACCTGCATTACCTGAATCTGAAGTATTAATTACAGGTTCCTTAAAGAGTTTCCTCACTTCGTTAAATGCATCCTTGTCCTTGTCATTAGACGAATATCCCCAACCAACTTTATCATCCTTAATAAAAATGATAAGTTCGCTATTGGAGGAAGACTTCTCACCTTGGATAAGCACGAGTTTATCTTTTCCGCCATCTTTGTCCGTATAATCAGCTGTTTCAATTACTGTAGGATTCTTAAGTTTATTATTCTCGGGTGTCTCAGTAGATTCAGCCATTTGGAAAATGGGTTGTACATCTGGAAGTATATTTTCGGATACGAATTTCTTTTTCGCTTCGATATCTGAACCATTGAGGAAAATCTCCACATAGTTGAGAGCCAGTTTCTCGGAAGCTGTAAGTTTCTTTTTTGGCTCAGGAGTGGGCTCTGAAGGGCTGGCTGTTGCTTCGGACGGTGTAACTCCTGTAGACGTTGTATTTTTTTTCTCTGAATTTGTTGTGGAACTACCACATCCTGAAAGGATTACAATAGTTGCCACGATGCATAAAAAAGCTTTTTTGTTCAATCTTATATCCCCCTAAATCTGCTAATAATTGCTAGTTGATTCTACCAGATATAGGAATAGTAATCTATGAATTTTAATTTATGACGGAACCAATATATTAGATTAGCGTGTTTTATTTTTCGGAGGTGAACATTTTGCTGAAAGTACTAAGGGTGTGCGGTATTTTATTCAGTGCAGCAACAATCATTCTGGGAATCACATTTTTCCGCGGTCAGGATCAAGTGATAATCTCTTGGACTATGCTGGGGATGTGCGGAGCTTTAATATTTAATGGAGCGGCATTGTATTTGAAAACTAAAGATAAAATGGCTGTGCTATCCTCGATTGTTGGGATTGTACTGTTAATAGTCTCGCTTACTCAGTTTCCTTTTTGAAAATTAAAAACAACCTCGTCAACCTTAATGGGTCGGTGGGGCTTTTTTACGTTATTTTCCTTTATATTTATTTCTTTTTCTTCTTTGTGGGTCCGATCTGGCGTCTTACCTTATCGTTCTCATCTACCTCAATAATATAAATCTCCTTCACTGTACCGGAGAGAGTAAACCATTCACGCATAGCTTCAACCTCAGTCATCGGTCCTAATATTCGTTTCCCCCTATAACATATAAAAAACACTCATACTCCTTAGTTTGTTTGCGGAAATGCAATAAATGCTTATAAAACAAATTATAAACCTGAGCGATGACTTTGTATGTAATAATTCATGCCTGGCGGGATATTTTTACATTGATTAACGAACGTACGTTTGGTTATAATACAAACAAATGTTCTTATCCTTGGAAGGTGAGTAATTATGCAAATAAGAATCGGTCAAACCATTGAAATAGTGTACCAAGATAAATCAGGTAAGATATCTCAACGTAAAATTGAAGTGAAAGGGATTCGTGGAGAATATATTCGCGCAACTTGCTTATCAACCGGAGCTCCGCGCGTATTTCTGGAGGCTAATATTCTTGCTTGGCAGCCTGTGCAAATGAAGCGACATGCTTAGTGACACCGCCCGAAAGCTACTAATGATCATGCGCCACTCTGCCGTGCATCATGCTCATATGCCAACTTTACAGGAGTTAGAAATCAAGAGTGGACGGACACCAAGTAAGATCATTAGTGGGCTTAGGGAATTAGTTAACGAAAAATATATAGAATGGACCCCGCACACTCCACCAGAGAGCGCCCGAATTATTGAAGGCTGGGAAAGGATTGACCCTAGGTTTAAAAAGAAAAAGTCAGAGCCACAAGAGCTCCAGTGGGGGATAGATGGTAGTAAAACGAATTACTGGACGGATTATTAGGAGGGCAACTTCATGATGAAAAAATTAGAGAACGTATGGGAGTGTAGCAGAATGATATTGCCCGAACATAAAAACCGGATTATAGATGACAATAATGAGCAGGAACGTCGTGAAAAACCCACTCTAGATCTACAGGAGATAGAGCGCTTTGAAAAATTGTTATATCGTTCTATGGAAGAGCACAGCCCGATTACACTCACTCTGTTTGATCCCATGGAGAATATATTAAAACGAGGTATCGTGATGAAACTGGATAAACAACAGGGAATTAAACTCCGCTGGTCGGAGGATGAGTGGGATTGGTTCAAGATGGAGGATGTTATTGCAATAACTACATAATTCACTTAATAAAAAACAGGTTAGGAGCAATCTCCTAACCCGCGCTGTACTTCTGATATTAATGTTCTGCTCCGTGGAATAAGACCACTGGTGAGGTACTTGGCAGTGCTGGCGCAATGCTGACGATAGTGAGGACCAACAATAAAGAGACGGCAAATTTTTTCACAGAGACTCAACCCTTTCTTTGAAATTTATTATTTTCTCTTCAAAATCTTTAATCTGAGTAGCATCAGCACATGAACGTAATGATTCGAAGTATACTACTGCTTGTTTAAAGATTTTATCAGAGTTTGTGACCTCTGCAGAATCTAATAATTTCATGCTATATTTGATAGCTGTATTATAATCTTGAATTTTTGTTTTATATCTGATCATATTAATAAAAAAAGTTTCTTGGTAGGAATTTATTATAATTTCATCAGCAGCGGTATCCTCAAATTTTGAAATTCTATTAGAGAAAAGAGCTAAATGAGATTCAATGTTTAAATCAAAATTAGTAGCTGCCTTTAACAAAGTTATTAGTCCTGGTAGAACTTCTTTAGAGTTGGATAAAAGGAACGAAACATAGCGATCTATGAATTGAATATTTCCAGAAAGCACTTCTACTTCTAAAAGATTTGGTTCTGATATGTACTTATAATAGGCTACCTCATTTAATCCTTCAGCATCTAATCCCTTGAACCAACTCAAATCGCTATAAGCTTTAATGTAAGTTCGAGCTTTATCATAATTTTCAATTTCTTTGTGGGCTAGTCCCAACATAAGCAAGCTGTATCCATAATAATAAATTAAAGGTCGTTGGTGTTTTAGTTCCAGTTCATTATTGTGTGTGTAATTATTATAAATTTGAGTTATTCGGTTGAAAAAGGTATCTGCTAGTTTTAGAAGATTGGGCCAGCTTTCAAAAGAATATATCATTTTAAGAACTTTTACGGCTGGATCAAGATCTAGAAGATTTATATCTAAATCTAAATCGATATTTCCATCCAACAGCCTCACCTGCCTTTATTTTACATAATATACCTGTATTATACAATGTAATCAATAGATGGTCAATTAAGTGCTCCATATAAAAAATAGATGATTAATAGGGACCAATAAAGTAAATCTATCCATTGTTGCGCCATGATGTGTGCCGGGGTAAGCTTTGGCCCGATGGCACTGACACGTACTGCGTATGGCTAGGTTTATTAAGGGAAGTGAGACGTTCGGGGTAAATCTACTGTCTAGTGAATATTTCGTCAGTAAGCGAGAGCCCGCGACCCAAGCGGTCGCGCTCCCGTATTTCCGAGTTATTTTCGTCGAGGTATTGAAGTAACGGAAACGGAACGCTGGGCTGGTGAGGTATGGTAGTAGTAGAATTACCGCTCTAGATGACCACATAAAAAGTCATATAGATTATGTAATGCCTCAAGAATAGCAGCAGCTACGACATAAACTAAAAGGTTGCTATTGATTAAATCATTTACCGTATTATGTTTTGTGAGTACAAACTGGAAGAATGTGTACATCGCAATTGTTGCATATGCCGCAACCTTGGAAATATTAAATAACTTATCAAAGATCATTAACAGGGCGTCCACCTCCTTAAGGAATAAATATTATCAATAAATATCTAATTTGATTATCTGTATACAGAAGCACAGCGCTGCTGGCAGAAGGCGGCTAAGCTCGATCCGGAATCGGCTGTGTCGAGATTTTATCTGGCTATCTTTTCGGTAAAGAGGTGTTAATTTACTGGTTTCAAAAAAAAAGGGCTAGGAGAGTCTGTCTAGCCCTCTACGTTTGGAAGATGTGACAACAGTTGCTCTACTTAATACACAGTACGAAGATACAGATCATTAAACGAGTAGGAGTATCCCTCCTCTCCCAAAGGGTATGACGAAGTAGACGCAAACTATTCATTTAGTTGAGCAACGTGAAAATATAGTAAATAAAAAGCCTACACCATAAAAATGTAGGCCCACTCATTAAAAGTTACTCTGTTACTAATTTTGAGAAAATGCATAAATCAATAAAATTTCCCTTGGATTTTTCGCACTTTCTCATTGTTCCTTCGAATGTATAGTTTAACTTTTGCAAAACTCTTATGGAATTATTGTTTTCGGGTTCGACTTTTGCTTCTATCCTGTTGAAATTTAAAGTGTTGAACGCATAATCCATCAGAGATTGAATGGCCTCAGGAGCATATCCCTTGCCCCAATAATCTTTACTAATATCGTATCCAATCTCTGCTTTAGCGTTTGAAGAATCTATAGAATTATAACCGCAGGAACCAATTATGCGATTTGATTCTAACTCGATTATGGAATAACGAATAGCTTTGCTTTCCAAAGACAGGTTATTAAGAATTTTAATCATTTCTACTGCTTGGCTTTCATCAGTGAAACTATTGATATTCATAAACTTTGTAACCTCAGGATCAGACCAAATGTTAAACAAACTAGCAGAGTCAGATAATTTCATTTTTCTTAATTTTAGTCTTTTGGTTTGTATTTCTGTAATCAATATATTACCTCCATTATCTATTTATTTTGGGGTTAAGATATCGATATCTGCGCATAGTTCAGTCCCTTCAATATTTAATTCAACACTATTATAACGTAAGAGTTTTTTTATGTCACAGTACGAAGATACAGATCATTAAAGGAGTAGGAGTATCCCTCCAAAGGTTATGAAGAAGTAGCAGCCTATTGCGCATCAGGGAAGAGAAGGTCGTCGTTTTGATAACGAAATGATGTTTTTATCCTTATCATCACCATGGTCCGCATTTTCTTCTATCTCTTTTTTCTCATCGTGAAACTCAACAGGAGATTGGGCCGTGATGTAGTCAAATGGAGTGTAATTATTATTTGGTAATTTTCTTGTAAGGATTACCTTTACAATGATGATTCCTAATGAGAGATAGAAAATCGCGCCTACTCCAGCCAACATGAATAGTACTAATCTCATTGTTAACACCGCCTTTGTTTGATTTTATAATCAAATGTTAATATTTACAAGAATCAGGCTGCTGAGTACTATTCATTCGACTGAGATTTGATGCACAGTAGGAAATGCTTGGGCCACTAGATTTTACAAATGGTGGAACCTTCGAACATACGGATGAAGTGTAGCACAATAGTCATACCTACACATGAAATGATTTGACAGTTATAAATATTAATTACTTTAAAGCATCACAGAAAGGTTGTTTTACAGACACCATACTCATATGGATATCCGATCTCATCTATAAATGTAACCTCTGCACCATATCGACAGATACTGCTCTTAGAGACAGAACCTTTAATGTTGTATATTTCATCTACTGTGCTTCTTGGTAATAAGATAGGTTTTTAGATATATCAGTTTCTAACGGTAAGACCAATTTTTATGTAGTTACTACATTGAATAATAATGGAAAGTTAAGTTTCAAACGAAGCATCAGCTACCCCTCAGAAGGCAGATCAACCTGAACCAGAACCATCTGATGTTCGCGCAATACTCACAATTACATTAATAACTGGTCTTGAAAAAGTCAGTGTGGCGGCGGTGCCCCGACTGCTGTATTTCTGTAACGTTTCCGCTTAATTGGCTTTGTCAGAAGCTTCATAGATTAGGCAACGAAGGGTCTGATCGGGATAGCGGAACTCCGCGATATAGCTACTTCCATCTTCCAACAACAGTTTAACATCCACCATTCCGCGTTTGTTGTTAAACTCGGTGTCGGTTAGATAAGCTTTGACAATGGTTCTTGTTTCTCCCTGTTTGTCCGTGATGACCTGCACGGCTTTATTAATCCAACTGGCATCCTTCTGGATGGTGCCGGCTGCGTCGTCGTCGATGGGAGTTCTCTTCAGTGCCAAATTAATGGCTGTCGTATCCTCTACGGCACCGGTTGTTGCATTAATCAACACATCATATTCCCAGAATACCTCGCCTGATCCGAGCAGGGTAAGATTCTTGTAAGGAGCAAAATGAACTGTCCAGGTTGGACGTTTGTTTAGTCCCAGCTCAATCAGCATTCCCGATGTTTTTAGCTTGGACACGTCGGCATCGAACAGCTTGCGCACACTGTCAGAGGCCAGTGCCTCAGCTTCAACCTGGCTGATTTTCTGAGGCTGAAGCTGAGGCACAGTCGGATTTCGTTTGGACACGAAGTAATTCAGCCGGTAGTACCAGTCAATCAGCTGTAACAGTTCCTCATCAGTCATACTCCTCTCCGGGTAGGTGTACGTATTGGTTTCTAAATCTAGATACATATCTGCTTGTCCAGCCTTTAACGGCAGCTGCTGCTTGGGGCGGAGGCCGTCATACACATACTTATCGTCCAACACTTGTCTGCGGTTGATTTCGGATTCGGTTTGTTCCCGACCTGAAATATGGGGATCTTCTGCCTTGTCTATAAAGTCATAGATTTGCTGGATTTGCGCCGCTGTCATCTGTTGATACAGGTCTTGTTGTATGGTGGATACCGGCGCCGGCGCCTCCACCTTTAGCACGGGTATCGTGCTTTCGCTCAAAGCCAGCCGGTTACTGCCCTGAATTGACGAACTGTTCTTGGCGAAAACTACGGAATTCATCAGGCTGGGGACGATCAGAGCACTGGCTGCAAGCACACCAGCTGAAAACAGGATAACAACTAATGTAGCGAACCGCTTTTTCTTGTTCAATCGGATTACCTCCATTGGGATCTAAGATGATGAATCTTTATACATCTTAACACCAAGTTATTATAGAATTAGGAGGATAGTTGTTATGGAGTTGTAAAAAGATCGGATACTTCCCCTCCACCAAGGACAGTCAGGAGTTAATCTCAATTTTGTCCACGTTCTTCTTCAAGAGCCACAGCTACAATGCAAGAAGTGTCTTTACAATAAAAATGTGCCAGAAGCGGGAAGTGTTTACTTAGTATCGTATTTACATCGATGTGATTAGTCATAACTTTTCACCTAATTGTAAGTATGATTCGTGGGATAATTACATGAACAACAATAAAGTTATTAAGAAGGACTTTAAAGCAGAAAAACGATTGGTTGCGAAGAAATAGATAGTTCGGAGAACAAGGAGTTTTTGTACTGATGAACAATAAAGATTTTCAATACAGAGAGACATACTTTATTGTGGGGAATCCAGCAACTCTATGGATACTCATACTTGGATTGGTTTCGTTTGGAACAAGATCCAATAGGTCATCTTATGGATTATGGTGGGATTGTAGAGGGGGATACACCGGATCTATTAAACTAGCTGGATCTCATTTTGTTTGGGAGTGATTTGAATTTATAGCATGCATTAAATAACCTACGATATCACACTTCTTTAATCCGTTTGATCGCCCAAGAAGGAAAAGAAAATAAACCACTCTTAGTTCTTATTGTGAAGTAACCTGAAGAGTCGCTCTCCTGACAAAAACCAACATATGTCTCTCCACTGACTAAATGTATTTGTAGTTGTAATTCTGTTTCAATTGCGTGAAAAATCAGTGTGAGATTCATATTAAAGCCCCCTTGCATAAGATGATTATATTCATAAAATACCCACTTCATTGTTAATGAACGCAAAATAGTTGACAATTGACAATGTTGTAATATTTTAAGCGTGATTTTGGCATAAGCATGTCTATAACAAATACCCCGTCAATCACTTAAGGTTGACGGGGTACTTGTTATATTGATGAAAACTAACGACCAAACGCTCCCCTCTACTAAGATACGCATAGTTTCCAGTTGATCCCAGTACACCAATTGAGTCTACTCCTGCCTTTACCATTTCTTTAATAAAAAAAGGGACCAATTTTAGAGGCTAGGTGTTGTTAAAAATTATGAATTGCCACGTTTGTCCCGTAGTGATTTAGATTCAGAACAAACATAAAATAACCTGTCAAGCTTATGCCTGAAGGGTCTATTAGTGCTTATACGATAAACTCCGTAAACACTGGACTCCGGAGCATGCCGGATTTAGACCAGTTCCTCATTCGCACCTTTGCTCTTAACCGTGGTTCTAAATGAACTAACTCCTTATCCTCACCTTTAATTAGTTGCGGTGCTACAACTCTGAATGCCTGTTTATGAATTGGTGAAGCACCGAGTTCAATAATCCCAGCTGGACGTAGTTTTCTGGATGTACTGGATGGAACAGCAGCCAGCCAACCAAATTCTTGTTTGCGATATTCGGTTATGAAAACATCAGCATAGGTCCAATTGATGACCTTTTGCCATGCGTGAGAACGGCGGCCAGTCTCATATACGCTATTTTTACGTTTACCCACTAGCCTTCCTTACCGCGAGTTTCGATCTGCTCAAACAATGCCTCTCCAGCACCTTCAACGTGAGGCGCTACTCCAAAGCTATCAGACGGTAGAGTTAACCCCGCCAGTATCTCCTTATGGCTCATCAGGGGCAATCCATGCAGATCCTGATCTTTGTACATTAAGATATCAAAGATGGCGTAATACGCTGGGAGTGTCCCAGTGAGTTGAGTTATTTTATCAGCTCGTCTCGCTTGAAAACGACTCATAACAGATTCGAAATCTGATACTCCGGTTGTAGGATCAACACAAGCTACTTCACCGTCTAAAACAACATCGTCCGCAAATGGGAGATGTAATTAGTTTCCGGACTCTTGAGAATAAATAAGACGATGCCCATCTATCTTTGGTTCATATATGTAATCGCTGTGACTGAATGGTCCGGTAGCAGTTTGTAATAACATAAGTGTAGGTGTTATAAACGTACAAAACCTCCTCCATCCAATTATAGCTCTTGGCTACTAAGGATAGAGGAGGTAAGAGTTGGGAGGCTATTTTATTAGCTGTTAGGCAAATAGTTTGGGTTACTTAATATTTGATCCACAATATAAAGAAGGTCATCGTCATTGACGTACTCATCACCAGCTTGCTGAGCGTTGTATTTTACCGGGTCAACATCCGCCGCCAAATACTTGAAATATCTGGCGTCAATCGCTAGATCAACCAAGGTGAATTCTCCTGATTTGTTGACATCTGTTGCTTCAATTATGATGCTGTCCTCTAAACAGTTTTCTTTCTCAAGATCATATTCCTGCTCTGTATCTGCAATCCTAGCTTTTGTGGAATCGACTACTGCTGTTCCTATGGCTTTCGCCTTGAACTTCAACTTCAGAATAACTGTGTCTTTATTAATCCCGTAGTCTTCACCTTTGCTGGCTACGATAAAGCGTAGAGTACCGTTTAAGTCGGTTGGTGTGTTGTATACTTTATAGCCAGCAACCTCTTCAAATCCAAGATACTGTAGGTGTTGATTGTCATACTTTATTTCAAAGTCTTCGGCATAAATATCTTTTACATTTTTAAGTGTAATTCCTGCTGTGAACTCTTGACCTACTCCTACCTTTTCTTTTTCGATCGTCACATCAAGTGTAGGATTCAGGACAGGTGTTGGTGTCTTTTTTACAAAAACTTTTAAATCATATAAAAAGCCTGGGCTTCCTTCTGTACCAGTTCGTGCAAGAGTTATTTTTTTAACTCCTTTTAAGTTTAAAGTTGTGTAACCTCCACTTCCTCCAGCGACAGTAGTATTACTCATTCCATTGTCATAATTAAAAATTATTGCAACACCTGCCCCATAAATTCCACCTACTGAGTAAGATGAATAACCCGAAATATCGATAGGATTCTCAAAGGAAATAGTATAATGATTGTACATTTGGGTGCCTGTGGTATTATTATTGTCGGTAAAACTAAGATTTTCAATAGTGCTATTTGCAATTACAAATGGTTTTCCTGATAGATAATCGTATACGTCCTCCGGCACACTTTCTGCATGAATCTTACTTATAGGCAAAAGTAAAGTTAATAGAAACGTAAGAAAGAAAAGTTTTTTCATTATACACCCCTTGGATAATTTTTATCGACAGGAAAATATCTTTAGTTCTTAATTTCCTGTAGATTTTATTAGTTCAATATATGTTGGAACTGCGACGAATCAAATGTTTCGGATTCCATAAATCAAATGAGCATTTTATGTACTAAGTTTATAAAACAATACTTCTCCTTTCTTCTTAGAATGAGAACCCAATAACAATACAAGCTCGATAAGATTATTACAATAAATGGGTTTCGTCCAAACATTTTTTTGTATATATGGTATAAATATATTAAATTCACCATTTATACATAATCATTCCAATTGCGAAAAAGCTCGTGTTTGTTAAGCAATAGTTTGTTCGGTATGATGCGTACATACTTTATGATAGTTTCACGCTTTGTTATAAGGCAGAAATTCATTTGGAGTAATACTTCCAAAGAAGAGTTAAAGACAATTCTTTAGAGGATTAATATCTACTTGGATTAACCTTGCAGGCGTAGCTGAGCAGTCGAGATAGTGTCTATAGGTTGTTCTGATATATGGGAAGCGAATATTGGTACTGCCAGTAACATACTTAAATTTTGTGAAAATAAAAAAATCCACGTCAACCTGAAGTGATTGGCGGGGATTTTTTCTATTTATTCGCTTGTAATATACTCACTAACTTCAAAGGTAAGTATCTTATCGAATACAACATAGTCTTTACGTTTGCTGAACGGACCTTTATTGTTTGAATGCTTATCAATAGCATATGATCCTGCACCTCTGCCTGCATCGCGAGCATCGTACCAGTTCAAATATGCATTCACTTCAGCAATAGGTAGGTCATATTCTTTTTCTGTTCCATTCACCAGTGTAATAGTAAGAATCGCTCGATCGCCTGTTGGTTGTTCTGGAGTTGCTGAAGGTTTTGGCGTCACTGTTGGTGTTGGTGTAACAGTTGGGCTAGGGGTACTTGTAGGTACTGGAGTAGCCGTTGGTGTTGCTGTAGGTGTTGGAGTAGCGGTTGGTTCAACTGTTGCAGTTGGTTGCGGCGTTGACGTAACTTCTGATGAAAACAGATCAAATTCTTTAACATACTTGTTATTACCATCATATGAAACCATCATAATATATTCAACATCTGTAATTGGTTTAGGCGTTTTAATTTTGCTACCTTGTAACATTAAACCTCGGCTAACAGAAATGCCATCATCAAAAAAGACCCAAGTATTGGACCCGAATTTTTTGTACTGTAGAACAACATACAGATCGCCATAAAAACTGTAACTATCGATCGTTGTCGGAGTATCAAATTTATAATATACACGACGATCAGGTGTGCTACTATGTCCTACTTGTGCCACGGTGCTTAGGTCGCCGTCTGTGGCTTCTGTAACTTTAACGGTTCCCATCGAACCGAGGGAACCATAAGTTAACGGCTTACCGTTAAGTAATCCACCTTCTTCGGCTGAAACTCCAGTAATCGGTATAATAGTGAAGATAAGCAAAAACATCAAAATAATTTTAATCTTTTTCATACAAAGCTCTCCCTTATAAATTATGTATTTTTTCCAATATCTTATGAAGTTTACCCATAATAAAGGATTATGTCTAAACATTAATACCTATATATGTAATAAAATGATTCGGATTCACAGATTTATTTACTTTAAATTCCAGATAATGAATGTGTTATGTCTTGATTATAGAACATTAGTTTGGTTACACAAACGTTCTTATTTTTTGGGGGCTATCAACGTGCATATGCGGATTGGTAAACCGTTGAAATTGTTTACTAAGATAAAGTTGGCAAAATTACTCAGCGCAAAATTGAAGTTAAAGGTATAAAGGACGGAAAGATTCGTGCAACATGCTTAAATACAGGAGCACCAAGATTGTTTCTAATGGTAAATATATTAGCTTGGCAGCCAAGTGATAAAGGAGCAATTGCATGAAGCCATTAACGGATAAAGAGAAAGAAATGCTCAGATCATTAATTAAGATGATCAAAATAATTCACTATCCACCAACTACGTGAACTTGCTAGGGAGGTAGGGTTGTCATCTACAGTGGTAATACATGCGCACATGGAGCGCTTGAAGAGTAAGGGGTAAATACAGAGAGGTAACATGCCACGAGCATTGAGAGTTATTAAGGGAGTCGACGAAGACAATGAAATCACAACAGCGTAAGAAACTTGAAGGTAATGGTCTTTGGGAGGGAAGTCGGATGTTAATGCCTGAACATAAAAATAGGATTCTGGACGATCCGCTAAATGAAGGGTGCGATCAAAGCCTGATTTAGATTCCCAAGAATTAGCTGAAATCTCACAGGTATTAGCTCAATCTTTAGAGGATTGTAGTCTCATCACAATTACATTGTTTGGGGAATATGAGGACAGATCCATCCATGGGATAATCATGAGAGTAGATCAGCACCTTAGACAGATTAAGTTTCGTTATGGCGAGGATTGGGATTGGATTAAAATAGAGGACATTATTGGAGCAAGTTCGTAATAAAACTTTGATGTACCGTTTATATGAAGATGTAAGGAGTTTGTGAGATGAGTGATGGTAAGAATTTAGTTACTATTAATATAGATAAATCGGAGATATTATTAATCTGCCGAGAAAAAATAGAGAAATTACTTGATGAATTAGATAATGAGTACGTATTTTGGGATACAACAGAGCTTGAAAAACGAACTTTTATGAGTTGGAATTCAATTCAAGATACATTTTTTTTTGATGATAGATTTCCAAAATATAAAATCGGTGGGAAATGGTATGATCCGGTTAAAGAGACAAGTGCTTTTTTTGGAAAAGTGGCTAAGTGAACAAAAGCAAATAATTGTTGATTGGGAGAAGTTTGAAGAAGAGGTGCGATGAAACATATGAATAAGCACCATCAGTTAATGGTGGGGCTTATATGCTGGTCATTGGTGATAATTCTGGTTGCTAAAATGTTAAGAGTGCAGCTTTCATTTTTTCTCTTCAACTAATAGATTTACCATAATACTGACTGTACACTTTTTGAAGTTGGCTTCTCCAGATAACATTTATTAAAGTAACTGAGAGGGCTGCCTGAGTTGTGAAAAAGATAGCCCATTTTTTTATGAGAAGAAAAATTTCGTCCTCAATCCGTCCCCAAGAGCAAGATTCACAAATTTATAGAGCGGCATCGATGATCGAAAAAAAGAAAAAGCTTTATATAATAAGGCTTTTTCAGTATAGGACGGATGGGGTTCGAACCCATGACCCCTACCCTGTCAAGAATGCGAGAGCTAATTATTGTGTATCAATTAGTCCTAGTAATCTTGAAGAATCTTTATAAATCAAGCTTTTGCAAGTTTTATGAAAATGATGATATCAAACAATCTTAACTAGTTTATCCTGTTTTAATGTTTCCTGCCCCCCAAAATGCCCCCCAAAAATGTTACCGATACTCTTTGCAGCGTCCTCTTGCATAGTGGGTAACAAGTGAGAATATGTGTCCAAAGTAATCTTCACGGAGGAGTGTCCAAGTCTCTCAGAGACTATTTTGGGATGGATACCTGCCAATAAAAGAAGGGTAGCATGAGTATGTCTCAAATTGTGAAAAGTTATTTTTGGAACACTAATTTTATCGAGCAGACTGTAGTATGTTCTCATTAAATTTCTTGGGGAACAAGGGCTTCCATTGTTGGTGCAGATTACTAAATCATTGTCCGTATATTGCTTTCCTTCATTCTCTATTTCCTTTTTCTCAATTTGAATTAAATTAAAAAGTTTGATAAGTGAAACTTTGGTATCTACATCAATAGCAATAGCTCTTATGCTACTAACAGTTTTAGCTCCACTAGTCAAAGTTTTCCCATCATGAGAAAGTGTTTGTGTGACTCGAATTATACTGTTTGGAATATCTACATCTTTCCAGCGAAGACCAAGCAATTCACCTTGACGCATTCCTGTTGCAAGTGCCAACTTAAAACAAAAGCTGTAACGACTTTTATCCACTGACTCATGAATGAACTTTCTGGCTTGGTCTGCATCCCAAACAACAATCTCTTTCTTTGTAACTTTTGGCTTGTCGATAATGTACAAAGCAGGGTTTTCTTTTATAATTCTTAACTTAATAAGTGCATCGTTAAGAGATGTGTTAATGATATTGTAAATCTTTTTTACTGAACTTTCTTCAAGCCCTTTTTCACGAAATTGGGTAATTGACTGTTGTATGTGAGTAGAATTTAATTTCCCCAATTCTTGTTGACCGCAGACTGAAGGTTTGATGTGATTATTAATATGGCTTAAATACATTTTTTTTGTTTCGTCACCCAATCGTTTAGCTGGAAACCATGTGTTAAGCAAATAATCAATGAATCTAGTTTTACTAGGCTCGATGTAGTTGCCTTCAAAATAATCATTCATTGCTTTTGTCATTGCTTTTAAAGCATCATCTTCAGTTAAAAACCCTTTTTTTCTAATTGTATTTCTCTTATTAGTTAAAGGATCTTTACCCGCTTCAAACTCATACCAATACTTATTTTTCTTTTTTGATTCATCTTTATATACAGGCAAACAAACACCTCCTTATTAAGGATAATAAGAGGGTAGAGGTTCACTCATATCTCACTCTTATTATAGCTTTTTATCAACTTAAAAGTGAAGATCAATTACGCACTCCATCTGTTCGAATAATGATTTTGTTTAAATAAATCAAACCCGACCTTTATTTCTCTGATTATAATTATATATTTATTAATAAAAAAATCAATAATATATATATATTTATCAATGAAATACGAAAATATTAAATAAGTAAAGGAGTAAGGGGTTATAAAAAACATATGGGCTTTCAATTATACCCTCCCTGTCAAGGTGATAATCATACCTAATGAAAAAACAACACTCTCATAGCCGCTCTATCAGTTTGTTTTACCTTAAAAAAGAAATGGAATGTTTGTGGCTCCCAATACTGAAACTCTCTTACAGACAGCCCTAGCAGGTCTGAACCGCTAATCTACTTACAAGGTACATGCTCATCTGCTCTCAACAGATACATGTACCTCGCTTCATCTCATCAGCTACAATAACTTATTATGCACTTCCCTTTCTTCATTCATCCCTAACAACTACCCTCTAACATCGAGACAACCACAAATTCATAAGAATACTATAAGTAAATCAGAGTTAAAATTGATGTAGCTGTCTAATAGACGGTATATAGTCACTTCTGGATTTCTTTGTAATAGGGATTTTTGGTCTTAGAAAAAGCCCACTCGTCAGTGGGCATGGAATAACACATGTTATTTTATTTTGGAGAAATCAATTTTGTAAGTTACAGACAATTCTTTTCCTGCAAACAAATATATCAATTCTGCGGGTTTACTTAAATCTATTTTATTAATATCAAAAGTAGGCATAAGCGAATTCCTATAAGCTGGAGAATCAGGCCAAATCACGGTTGTATCAGCCATTTCATCTCTTCCGCCTATTGATAAAGGCTGATGAATTTTTTCTCCCTGTTTTAAAACTATATTTATAGTACTTGCAAAATCTATGTCATTTCCATATGCTACTACACTAAAGTTTAGTGTTTGATTATTTAAAAACATTTTTTTAACCTTCTTTGCATCTGCAAGATTGTATTCTTTATATTTGTTCGAGGCAATGTAAGATTGTCCTACAATCAAAGAATAGGGTGTAATCATAGATACTTCAGGTTGCCATATCTTCATTTTGTCATACAAAATAGAAAATTTCTGGCTTCTTTGAAAATTCCCAAAAGAACTTGAACCATCATGACCAGTCTTGATAGCATTTTTCATTTGCTGGTCTGATAGGTTATAAATGTTGTTTTTAATACTTTGGTTTGTTTGGTTTTGAGTAGCAGATACATTTTTCACTTGTGCCTGTGGTGTAGCAAAAGCAGGACTTGCAAATAAAAGAGAAGTAATAATAAATGAGCCGACAACTTTTTTCAATTTCAATAAGCCTCCAATAATTTGTAATATTATTATATTATCCCACTATTGTTATTAGGTCTATAGACTTAGTGGATTATTTGGATGTGGTCTGAAGTATGAGGGAGAGAAGTGATTTAACAGTCTTGCTATGAGAAATTTCTTTATTTGCTTTATTTACCCTTTCCTCACTTTTAGTTTTAGCAATGTTTTACATAGTGTGAAACCTCTAACAACGTACAAACGCACAAGATGTATGGTAAAATAATCCTGTATAACAAATATCGACAAATGAGGTGAGAGCAATATGAAAAAAATTGAGTATGGTCAACTCTCAAAAAGAAGCGATAGAATCGGATACTCTTGGAATTTTTATCGTGCTGAGTCTGAAAAAGGATTTGACGATAATTTAGGACTTCTTGATGTACTTAATATGTTGGGAGAACAAGGTTGGGTACTTGCAATACAAGAATCGAATAATGAGAAGAATGGGGAAAAAGAATACATACTGTACAAAGAGTTGTCCAACGAGAATGAATAACACCTTCATCCTATCATTTTCAGTTGCAATTGGCTCCATAATCATGCTCATTCTAAACTTGTTGCTTATCGGGAATAGTTTAGCAACGATGATTCTTGGGACATCTACTGCACTGAACTGTGCTGTGTTAGTAACTTTCTATAGGGAAGAGTCTGTAGAGGCGTTGAAAAGAATATTTATTAGACGATAGCTTAAACAGAACGTAGAAGGGAAGCAAAATATATGAAATATGGTCTTTTAGAGAATGGTGTAGACTCCTTAAAATCTGCTTATACCAGCATTGATAAAATTTCATACCTCCATGAAGGTATAGAACATAATATCAAGGATGCAATCCTATCATTAAATCACGCTATTGAAATCTTAATGAAATTAATACTTAAAGGAGAAAGAGAATATTTGATTTTTAGCGATATTGGTAAGTATATGAACGCTAAGAAACAAATGATCATACAGGGGAAACCAACTGTTTTCGATGTAGGGCATGATCTAAAAACAGTTTCATTATTAGAGAGTGTTAAACGATTGCAGTTGTTGTGTGATATTGAACTTCCAAAGGTATTTATAGCTGGAATTGATAATTTCAACGTAACCAGAAACAAACTCATGCATTATGAACTTGAATTGTCAGAGGCAGAAGTTAATGAGACAACAAGAGACCTAAAAGGACTATATGAAGAAGCTGTTAATTTTTTCGGGACATATATAGATAATATTGCTGAATTATTAGAAGCTGCAAGGTTCGAATCTACTGATTCAGATTATGCAGAGGCAATGGCTGAATGGTATCAAGATATGGCGTACGATGAATATGTAGAGCAACAGCTTGAGCGGGAAAATGACTAATCAAATTGAAATAGGAGGATAAAACATGTCTGAATACAATGATATTCAAATAAACTTAGAAAATATGACAATTAAAATAGAGGGCGAACATGAGATTTTTGGAGGAGCTGACCTTCAATTAAAAGCAGCAAAAACAATCATTGAAATGATGGACTTTAAGTTTGCACATGAAACAGACTATGGATACTCTCAGAAAGCACATATACAGTTGATTAATTCAATAGGGAAGTCTATCAAAAACGAAGGTGTATATCCTGATGAGATGCCTAATATTCAAGTTGTCCAAAGCTTTTTAAACTGGTTCATTGAAGATGAAAAGCTACATGAGAATAAGGTATACGCTGAGTTATTAAAGGATGAAGAAGAGAATATGGGTGAATACGATTTCCACGAGGAGCCATAACTATATATGTGGGATGTTCCAGAAGAAATAAAAGCGGATAAGGAAAAGATAATCAGTATACTTAGACAAACAGGGATCAGGGTGGAAGAAGAACAGATTGTTTTTGTAGACAGTGGAAATCCTCATAAGCCAAATTATCCAAGAGGTAAAGTTGCCATCTATGCATTTCAATATAAAGGTAGATTCTTGAAAATCGGAAAAGTGAGTGAAAAGAACAAGTCAAGATTCTATAGCCATCATTATCATCCTAGTAGAAATCAAAGTAATTTATCTAAATCTATTCTTTCAGATCCAGAAATGAGTGTACATAGTTTAGATGCTGATAGTGTAGGAGACTGGATTAGGTTGAACACCAAGCGGGTTGATTTGATAATTGATGTATCGTTAGGGATGTTTGCACTAAACCTCATAGAAGCGATCCTACACTGTATGTACAAACCGAAGTATGAAGGCTTAAAAAATTTAAGAGTGGACTTATAATGTAAATAGGAAGCATTTTCAAAAAAATATTTTCCATTGAGGATGGAGCGAAAATATAAGTGTGGGAACAGATAGCAGGTTTATCCCTAAAGACAATAAGTTGGGGAGGTATTTTGGCATTTTTCGCAGGTCTGATTACGATATTGAGGAAGATACAACCAATAACTACTTTGACTTCTTCAAATTTTGAAAGAACTATGCTTACAAAAGAAAAGAGAATGTTGATCAAACTATTACGATTTATATTTCAGTCTTTAATATATATGTTTGTTCTCGGATTTGCATTATATTGCTTTTATGGTCTGTACACTAACACATTTCTAAATATATCGAAAAAAACAATGCAAGTAATCCCAAGTATCTTTTCATTTGTTCTTTTTAGTTCTAGTATGTTTCTGAGCCATTTGATACTTTCTGAGAAAAGTATTGTTGAGCGGATTACCGGAAATAGAAAAGTCTATGTATTAACCTTTTTAATAACTTTTACTTTATTTATACTATCCTCTACTCTTTTTATTCCGAGTCTTATTGCCCCTCTTGTGATTAAAGGAGAAATTCAATATAACAATAATTCAGAGCTTTTAGTTGTCGTTGTGGCTTTTGCAATGATTTTCTTTATTTATAGTATTGTGATGATGGGTGGATCAAAGTTCTATCTATCACAACTCGATAAAAAGTTGAAAATATCGAGTGGAGAATATTTTTATATTCAGGAAAATGAATCTTCTGATAAATGGTATGTGTATTATCCGACTAATAGCGATTTGTACTTATTAGGGGATACCCTGTCACCTAAAGAAACTAATGTATTCAGAACAATGCAAAAAAAGGATCTATTAGCACAAAAAATTTATGTTCAACGCAGAAGTGATGAAGAAGCTGAATAGTAAGTTTCATAGACATTCTATGGTTGATGGGAGATATTCATACATTAATGCCCTAAAAAATACAATTGAGAATTATTAGTAATCAAACAGGTTATACCTATACTAAGGATAGTGTGCTTTAAAACAAAAAATCACCTTATATACACTAAGCCTAGTTTAACGTCTAGGCTTTTTGCCATCTCTTTAAGAGATGCTATACGTAGTAAAACCCAAAATATTGATGCTATTGTACTATTTTCCGTGTTAAAGTATTACTGGATGATAGGATTCGACAATAACTTATGATTTGGTTTGCTTATTATGAAAACAAGGGAGCTAATTGTTATGGATAATGATAATTATGATCCGCTAAAAGATTTTAGAGAGAAATATAAGAAAATTGCTCAGCATTGGCAAGAACAGCAATCACAAGCTAGAATTGCATATGCAAATAGTATTCAACAAATTGCAGAGGCATCGGCAAATTTAAGCAAGAAGTTAGAAGCCCCTATTCAAAGATGGACAGTATTTTCACAAAAACTTGGACAATTTGCTATAACTATATCTGAATCAATAAAAAGACTAACTGACAATACTGAGCGCTATAAAATGATTATGTTGGAATTCAATTTCCCACCACACTATGATATGGAGTTCTCAGATATAAGCGAATTTCCAGAGTTTTATGATAAATACGGCCCAGAGAGAGCTAAAGAATTCATAGAAAATAAATTACTGTCTTATTTTAATCAAGCAATGCTTGAAGGATATCTTAAGCAATGGAAAACAATAGAATGGTTAGACAATAGAAGCTCGATATTAGAAGAGGTTATTAATAATCATATCAATGGAAGATATTATAGTTCAATCGCTTTACTACTACCACAGATTGAAGGAGTAATTATTGAAAGAAGTAATAAGTCAGGATATATAACACAAGCAGAAGTTAAACGTCTTGCTGAATCAATTTTAAATGAATCTAGTCAATTTTCATTTGATGATGCAGTTAAATCATTCTACATAAAACTTGTTCACGAGAAGTTTGATCACGGAGAAGCTATCAACTCACCTTTGAGCAGACATGCAATATTGCATGGTGGTGATACTAAATTTGGATATGAGATAAATTCGTTGAGATGTATATTGTTTTTTGATTATTTAATTGACAAGTTAAAGGTTAACGGAAGCGAGGGAGGAGAACATGAGCAGTCTAATTGCCATAGCCAGAAACCTGAATGATTCTCTTACCGATTACACGACTATCCATGATGAGATATTTAAGAAATCTCTTAGAAAGACTATTCCGTTACCATTCATATTTAAAGCAATCAACTTTCAGGACTTAGAGTACAGGCTTCAGAACATTCATAATGATCTGTCAAGATATAAGACGCAAGTTAATGACATAAAGCAATCAGGAAGCGAAGATACCAACAAGTGCAATTTATTTATTGATTACGTTGATAAGCTTATGTATGCTGTGCAACTACTACAGGGCATAACACACAATCTGCTTATAAAAAGTCAAGGAAACAATAGCTATAAACTTAGTGAACATAATGACTTAGTTAAGAGGTATGAGAAAGCTGTAGACGCTTATTATTCACTTGGAGATTCAATGAATAGTGTATTTGCTTAATAATTACATATAAAAGTCAGGAGTAAGAAGAATGGCTCAAAGCGTAAAAGAGTTCACAGCACAATTGACTAGTATATCTGCAAAAATGGTATTAGATGATTGGACTTGGAAAGTGTTCGGATATAAAAAGCGTCCCAAACGTGGAACAAAGTTTAATCGTTTTGTAAATCAAAAGAAGCTTGTTAGTGAAACATTTCTTGTTCGTGAAATATTTATCTCTTGTTTTTCATCTGGAATTATCACAATACAATTTAATAGAAACATGTTCGAGAGGATTTTGGATTTTATGCTTGAACGATTTCTAAATACAGAAGGGATAATTAATGCTTTAAGATTTGACTCTAAAAGAGAAGCTAAGAATTATTTATTAGAAGGTCTACGAGAATATGCTGGAATAGATCTCGATTCCTTCGTATCAGTGTTTATTAAACGTGCTTCAGACTTTACTGAGGATACTTTTAATAAAGGTTGGCTGGTGAGTGCTTCTAGATTGACGGTTGATAAAGATAGTCCTTGGGTCATTATTAACAATTCAACTAGAGAAAACTTCAACATTAAATTTGTGGATGACTTATAAAATGATAGGGTGGTGCTAAATTTGAGTAAATATCCTAAAATGTATGATACCTTTGAATATCCAGGAGTATGGTGGATTGCCGGAGAGGAAGGAAACAAAGTTGGAGGGGTTTTAAAGTTTACGGTAAATGACATATTATTAGAATTAAATGGTGAAGGAATAAATATCCTTAACTTTCGAAGTGATGTTCAAAGATTAGCAGTTATTCATGGCAACTGCCTTGAGGGAGCAATTACCCTTCTTGATGGTTTTCCTCATAATCAACAGACCAAATATAGTACAGGCAAAAGTAATCCTCATAGCATTCTAACTCTTAGTTTCACTAGGTTACTAATTGGAGAACACTATCAGAACCTTCAAGACATTGTTTTTCCAGAATTATCTTTTGAGTTTTCTAATTTTAATGAGTGGATAAACTTTTCACCGATTGAGGTTGAACATCTTGAGAAGGGAATACAAATAAGTGTAAAAACTTTTGAGACAGTTGAATCGTATGTTAACGATATAAACGCGAAAATCACATTTACATATACTTTTGGAAATTCAGGAGAGAATTTTTCTTACCAGCAACTATACTACAAGAACTTTATTACAATTCAACCCGATAGTCCTCAATCATTGGAATGGTATGAGAAAGTTGCGAAGAAATTTAAAGATTTATTATCTATACTTACGGATACAAATATATTTATGGAGTATGTGGAGCACTCTACAATAGAGAAACGTATTAGATATTATCGTACTTCTTTTAATGATTATATGAAGGTGAAAATAAGTCCGTATAGAGGGTTCTTGATCCCATTTACAATGATAAAGGATGATATTGAAGATATCTTGAATAAGTGGTATTCACTAAACATAAATTCAAGTGCATTAACGTATGTGAATATCATAGCAAATAGTAAGTATATGTTTGTCGAAGATATATTCTTAGGATATAGCAAGGCGCTTGAAAGTGCACATAGAAATAGTTTTTCAGAGAATAATAAATTCGTTGCTGAGGATGTATACAACCAGATTAAAGGTAAAATGTTATCAGCCATTAAAATTGAAGCTCCAGGAAACTTGTACAATAAGCTAGTGTCTACGTTGCAATACGCTAATGAATTCGGATTTCAAAGAAGGATTCAAGAAATTATCAAATCATTAGACCCGAAAATTAAAGATATAGTACTTATGGGATTAGAGGTAAGAGATTTTGCTGATATCGTTCGGATAAATAGAGATTATAATACTCACTTCGGAGAAATAAGCGATAAATTGTTTTCACCTCATCAATTCATGAGCATTAATGAGAGTTTGAAATTAATAATGCTGAATACAATACTTAGACAAATTGGAATTTCTGATGATCTCCTCTGGACGATACTGAATTTTAATAAAAATTGGATAGGCTATTTGAATAACAGTAAGGAATTATTTGAGAATAATAAGTGAAATATAAGCCCAGAGACATATTCTCTAGGGCTTTTTTTATGTGTCCGAATATCTGAGGGTCGGAACGATGGTCATTCATTACACCTTGTTATGTAAGTTGTGAATTACTTTATCTAATCTATAAATAATTTGATTAAAATAGTGGATATTAATATAAAGAGTAGGCTCATCAACACTTACTCCTGTTGGATGTCCTAGATCATTTCTTAATTGCCTAATAAAATCGAATGTTTTTAAGTGTATATCAATATTCTCTAATCCAAGTTGAGCAATGAAATCTTTTTTTGGTGTTAAATAATTTAGCAGACCACTTAGTCTATCGCTTGCTCTTTTTTTATTAATGACTTTGCTATTAAAATTGTTGATTTCATCTTCCGAACTCTCCACTTTTAAATAGTCTAAGAATGAATATGCTAAATCAATTATTACCTTTTCAATTGCACAGCCTAGCATGGTAGCAGCCGCTAAGTATGCACCATTAATAGCACAGTTGCATGATTCAATGAAATAGGTTTTAACAATTTCGTCTACGGAAGAATCATTAACCATTTTAATTGTGTTTTCATAGTATGCAACGTGATCAACTGAAGGTAATACTATGTTGATTTGATTAAGCTCTTTAGAAGTTAGAATTCCAATCATGATTTGATTGATATAAACAGTAGCAAATGAATCTGAAATATTATTAATATAGCTATGTAATTTATCTATATGTGCTTGTAATGGATCCATTCTTTCTATTGGAACCTTTAGCAGTATGTCATATCTGTAGGGGTTTTGATCTCCATAATTGTTTAAATCGCTTCCAGCTTCGACTTTTACAATAGAAAGGAGGGTTAAGATGTCTTCTTCATTTTTAAATTCCAGATATTCTCTCAGAGAATTAATGAATAGCTCTTTGTCGAAATGAATTTTTCTCATGATCTACCTCCAATTATTCGTTAATCGCTTCTTCTTCAAACTGCATGAGCATTGATATGTCAGTTATGTTTAGGGCTGAGGCTATTTTCTCTAAAATCAAGAGGTTAACCTCTTGTCTTTCTCCGCTACAAAGTGTAGAAATTCTAGATTGAGGTACACCTGTCATTGCTTCTAATTGCTTTTGTGTCACTCCTTGTTTCTTTAATACTTCCTTGAGCTTAATTTTAATTTTTAACATAACGAAAGAAACCTCCTAAAATTTAGTTGACAAAATATCGCTATAAGAGTATATTCTGAATATCGCTATAAGCGTATATAACTATTTCATATTATCATTTCTCAAAAGGAATGTACATGCATTTCCTTATTTATCCATGCCCATTTTCCCATTATCAGCGATACAACTAAAGGAGACGATAACATTGACTCAAACGATTGCTAAGCACCAAGTATTAAAGCTTCAAAAGCTGAATACGGTAAGTATTTCAATTAAGAATCCTAAAGCATCAAATAAACATGTAACAATAGAAGATATCCTAACTCATTGCGAGATCTCACCAAAAGCAACTATTGTAATCGAACACTTAAAATTCTTTCTCAAAACTAATGAAGACCGTAACACATTCATCAATGAATATGAATCCAGACAGTTATGGAGAGATAGAAAAAAAGGTCTGAAAGTGTTAGTGCTTTTTAAGGAGATTGGATCGTATCACTACATAAATTCATCATTGGAACATTTAGAAAAAATGAGTCTGCTAGACGCTTTAGAACACCTATTCCAGCAACCTATTAACATTGTTATGGTAGAGCAATTTATAGAGTCTAAAGCCACACTTAAGAAAATGTATAACCTTAAACAAGCCAATCCTAAACTATTGTTAATGGACGCTCTGTCACACGTATAGACTTGATTTTATGAAATTGGAGGATAAACAATGAAATGTGTAATAGTGACAGATTTTTGTTTTGAGTATCATTGTGGATTTACAATTGGGAAAGTATATGAGGTATTCACTAATTTTAATGGTGAGGAATATGCCATTGATGATGAGGGTAGACAAAATTTTGCAATAGCCAATTGTGTGAAAATTAAGCGGATGAGTTAATGCAAAAATAAAGCACCTCAGACTTCTTTAAGAGTCTAAGATGCAAATCTTGTGGATAACTTCGTCAAAAATCAAACATTTTAGTGACCGCACCAGTAGTTTTGTCAACATCGTACCAATTAAATGTTGCAGTATGACCTTCGCCAGTTGTCTGATTATCAATTACTATCTCATAAACATGGATTGTATAAGTAGTTGGTGTTTCAGTGTCAACTTCAACAGTGTAAACAGACGAGAATGGGCCATATTTGTTTTTTACAATTTGCACTGCTTGAGCTGCGGATACTTTAGCTGTTGGCTGCTTACCTATGTATAATCCGTCACCATATAAACCCACTTGTTTACCAATAGCTGTGCCAATACTTTTCACAGGCACATAAGTAGTTCCCTTGTAAATAAATCCATCAGTGGCGGTCTTTTTAGTTCCATCAACAAAAATGCTGAGTTTCTTAGCAACTACATTAATATTTACTCCACTTGCAGCAAAAGCGGTTACTCCAGTAAGTAAAGATCCAATGGTCAATCCTACAACTAAGCCTTTTACTTTGTCATTCATCTGTCGAATCTCCTTCTACTATGGTCTATATTGGGAATTCGACAGTAATATACAGATAACCTTTTTAGTGTGTTGCACTATCTGGAAGAGAGGAGAAAGGAACGTAGTGAACGCTTGCAACTAGGATCCATACAACATAAGAATGGTGCTTATCCTCTCAGAAAGGACAAACACCACAAGCGTTAAGCTACTTCACTAAGGGAAGTCATTAAGATTCCCATAGTCCCTTACACATTATATATCATAATAATTTACTAAATGAACGTGGAGTAGGTAACGTTAAACCAATGATGATAGCTAAATGTATTATGGAATTGGAGAGGATTTATGGGATAAAGAATGGTGGAGACAGAAAGTCAGAACGACATAATGCCGCTTTGGTTTCTCAAGAAAACCTCGCAGACTCTATCGGCATCAATAAAACTTAAACTAGTTTCAGATATCAGAAGATTCCTCCCTATTAAAACCATCATCAGTTGTCCTGTAATAATAGGTATCCATTGCTCCCACTATAGAGATTGAGTATCCGTAAGGAGGTTTTTGTTTAGTCTTCGGTTGATCGCTATCCGGTTTATCGGTTTTAATATTACAACTATTTTTAGTAATATGTTCTTTTTTCATTTCAATACATCTCCTACGTTAGGGATAATCATATCATTACCATTAAAACGAGAAATAAACGCTTATCTATTATTAGAGACTAACAGGATTTATTGACAACGTTGGAGTATTAGAGTGGGTTTGACAAAGGAAAAGCGATTGACTTAACAAATGACTTCCTCGTTACTAACAAGCACATGGTAGATGTCATTGCTCAGTTGTTAGTTTATAAAGGCAGTTATGGTTTGAAGAATATAACAGTAATGGCGATATATTCTATTGAAATGTGTAAGGACAGTATTGATGAGTATAAGAAGATTATGAAGAGATATTAAAGCCAATGAGATTGATCAGACATGTTCAAATGTTGAGTACATAGCTTCATCCTTAAAACAAACACATAACCGAAGGAAGAACTATAGTTTTATTTTCAGTAGAAGAAGATATGAGGGATGCAACAGATAAGATTAAAGGAATTGAAACTAAATGAAAGGTAGTTGTTCAGAAGAATGGGTTCTCTCAATAACCAACAAATTTAGAGATATAAATATGTGTTCTACTCCGCGATCCACGTTATATTCTCGATTCGTGTAGTCTAAAGGTTAAAGCCTTGATAAATAAGGCTTTTTCTTTTTGATCAATAATACATATTAGTGCATGAAAATTATATAAATGCCTTATAAACACTATGTATTTTGCGTATATATTAAACGATATCTTCGATGTGGTTTGCGATATTACGTTTTTACGCTATAATTTACTTAAAAACGTATACAAACATTGACTATTCTACACGTTTACGATAACGATTATTCGATTAACAAACATTTCCTTATACATGCTTTACATGTTCCTCTACAAGGTAATCCCCTTTATATATCAAGCTTTTTCCTTTGCTGATCCACCTTCAGATAACGCTTAGTAACCCTGTAGCCGCTCCAAATTAGCAAATATCCCTTAATATATAAGCATTTCATCGTGTCCAGTACAGTTAATCACACAAGATTGCATGAAATGCCCTAATGTATAAAGCAAATCGTACGATGTCATAAGTTATACCGTGTATTCTCCGTGTAACAGATATTGAGAATAATTGTAGGGGCCAAAATTAGATTTGTTCTATCTATCCAATTCTCTCCAAATTTAGCGCAAAATAATAATGCCACATAACAACAATTATGTTGCAAAATACTCCGATAAAAGGTACAATAAATGTATGAAATGCAACATAATTTATATCTTATTAGCCTATAATCAATGCAACATAATTGATAGGAGTGAATACAATGATTCAATTATTCGAACAACAATTACAAAACGATGATATGAGTGTTAATACAACCAAAAGTTACATACTTAATGTTAAAGGATATATAAAATGGTTCGAGGAAAGTAAAGGAACGGAATTTAAAAAGCTACATAGAGAGAATATCAAGGATTATATTAGTTACTTGAAGACAATCAAGAAAAACAGTTCATCATCCATTAACGCTAAAATTTCAGCATTGATTAAATTTAATGATTTCCTCATTGAATCACATATACAATCAGAACAGGTAATCAGCAAGAAAGATATGCTTAAGCTTCAAACCCAATATGCTTCACTGGCTACCGTTGGACTTGCAGACGTTGAGAAGTTCAGACAATTAGTATTGGAAAGTGATTCCAAACGTAACTATGCTATTGTGTCATTACTTGCTTACTGTGGCTTACGTATTAGTGAGTGCTTGAATATTCGTATGAGTGACTTCAATTTAACATCAAGGGAATTGATTGTGTATGAGGGTAAAGGGAATAAGCAGCGTACCGTAATCATAAGCAGTAAGGCAAAGACTGCCTTGCAAAGTTGGATCAAGGAGAGAACAGACAAGGGTATAGATAGCGAATATCTATTCGTTAGCAATCGAGGAAGCAAGATAGATAGAACAGTGATTAATAAACTATTTAAGCAGTATTCAGCTCTCATAGGCAAAGACATTACACCTCACGATCTAAGACATTTCTTTTGTTCTCACGCTTTAGAGAATGATATGAGTGTGCATGAGGTTGCGAATCAAGCTGGACACAGTAACATACACACTACATTGTTATACACTAATCCTACTAGGGATAAGATGCTTGCCAAGATGGATAGACTATAGCACCACACAAGCCTATACGCGACTGTATGGGCTTTATCCTATACATAAAGAAAAGAAGCCCTAACTTTAGGACTTCTTAGTCTTTATTTCTTTGTTTTGGGTTATCCTGTTCCTTGAGTATAAGCCACGTTTTACCACGCTTACTTGCTATGACTTGTCCCGATGCACACAAAGCCTTAATCCGATCCTGTGAGAGGTTCCAAAGCATAGCAGCTTCTTCTGTAGTCATAATCTGAGTCATGATTGAGTCAAGTTGGTCAGTTAGTTTATCTTTTTCTAACATCAAAAGCACTCCCTTCAGTCTTTGCGTGTTATCCTATATACACCAGTCACAAGAGAATATAAGGCAACAAATGATACAATAATAGTAGCCCATTTATTAGACTGTACGGCAATCGCTAAAGCTGTAAAGATGATAAATAATGATAAACGTAAAGATCCTTCGCGTTTTGATTTAGACATATATTCTCACCTCCTCTTATGGTTTGATTAGTCTTAAATTGATTATAATTGACTTGTCTAATGTTGACTATAAGCAATGATTTGTTTACAATTGTAAGGGAAAAGAGGAACGGTGTTAGTGTCCGTTCCATGCATAGTCATGAGGTTGAGGAACCTTGGATGCTTTAGCGCTTAGAACCTTTGCGAGAGGTTTTGGCGCTTTTCTTTTTGCTCTTCTTCTTAGGTTTTTTATGGAAGTAGTTTACAACGTCTATGATGTCTTTAACAAGTAACCTGAGAAGCGTAAGAGTAGCAAGAGCACCTATCCATTTCTGATAGTTATCCAAGGGGGATCGCCTATCCGATAACGGTTGTAGAGTGTTATTTTGGTATATTATATTTATTAGTATAGTTATGTTGATAATTATTTAAGTGAATGAATTGTGTAGGGCAGGGGGGTATTTTACATCCTAAATAGTGTAAAATTTGGAAAATAATCCGCTATCTGTTCCACTCACACCGCATAGTTATTTTATGTTCAATACGGTGAGGGTAATTTAAATCGTAAAACCTATTAAAACTGGAAAATAATCCGCTATCTGTTCCACTCAGCGACTATTAAATACCCTACAGTTATATAGGTGTTTAAATCCCCTCATCAAATCATCTCTACATTCATCAACTAATAGAAAGCAGGGATACAGTGTCTTATCATGCCTTATCATTTTGTCGTAACTGTTCAATGGAGTTAACTAATGAAAACAGAGGCTCAGATTTGTATTGTGCTGCTTGCATTAGTATTTGTGATAAGTCTTTCTCTTCATTTAAGTCTGAGCTTGATTCCTCAATAAGAATGCAACTAGATAATGTACCTTATAAAGAGATGGTTGATAATGAACGTTATTTCTTATCTGGCTCTAACATTGAATTAGCAAATCTATATCGTGACTTCATTTTTCCTTTTGTTACACATCACCAGTATCAATTGAATAATATCTATTCATCTAAGCTTTATCTTGAACTTGCCCTAAACGGTGACTCACATTCTGATTTATCTGGGATGGATATTTACCTGTATGATTGTGAATGGAATAGCACTGATCCTGATAAAGATTTGCCATATTGGAATTGGATAAATGATATTACCATTCTTATTAACTGTGAAGTGAATGAAGCAATTGCAGCTGTAACAGAGTTATTAGAAGTAGGTTTATTAGAATTGACCATTAGAAAAGGATTCACCTACTTCATTATGGTTCCTCAAACAGTAAAAAGAGGGCATAACTATTCACCGGATAGAGTAAGGGAGAATAATAATACAGATGGCATGTGGAGAGGGTAAACTATAGATAAAGGAGTTGAATCTATATGATCCCATATAGTTTTGACATAAAAATGGATCTTCTCAGTGATTGGCGTGAGTTCTTGATATCTCAATTTAAGCGATTCCCTTTTCTCAAACAACAAGACTATATCAATCTCCCATTAGAAAAGTTAAGCATCCTATATTTCAAATGGTTAAATAGAATGATTCAGCCAGCCATTCGTAAAGTCCATTACTCCAAAGAGTTTAGTTGTCCAGCTAATTTGGAGAAGGGATTAGAAGAGATAGCATATAAGATTCAGATTGGTCAGGAATTAACATCGCACCTTACACGCTCAATTAAGGATATTACCTATAACGATGGACTTCTCAACGATTGGGGAATTCATCACCTACATCTAGGAGTGGAAGAAGAGAGAGATGGTTTTGTTAAGCGTAATGGAGATGTCCTATATGCATTGTTCAATGATAATGATGCTTATTTGATTCAAATCATGGATCATAAATCATTCAGCAAACAAGAGTTAGTTAGAATACTACATAGAAATTGGTCTGAAACCATATCAAAATATAGGTCGAATGGTATTAATTCACTTGGATCAACCTTAACTGATGAGGATATTCACGCGAATAGAAAAGCAGGAGCGAATTCACTTATTGAGATAGATGGTGTAATTTACTTCCCAATGGGTGGAGGATTAACCACTGCTGGAACAAATGTTTTAGCGATGAGAGAAAGCGATATATCTATCAAATGGTTAGAAATAAATGAAGAACATATTCGAAAGAATATAAACGAGTATGTAAGGGATGTTACACAAAAATTAGGCTATCAACCGAATGAGTTAGAGTTCAAACTATTGAGTAATACTGAAGATAATTTCTTCGTCTATGAGAAAAACTCCTTAATAGCATTTGATATAGGAAAGCCCTACTAGAACTAGGAATATCTATTTTAATATAGTTAAATCAATTTCATACTCAAATGAGGTATGACTGTGCGTGGAGAGGGTATGAAAATAGGTATTTTCCAAATGATTATACTTTATAAATATAAAGGAGCTTCTAGACATGATCCCATTCAACTTCAAAGTGAAAATGGATCTACTTAGTGATTGGCATGTTTTTTTAAAATCCCAATTTGCTCGATATCCATTTCTTAAAGAAAATGAATACAAAAACATACCGTTAAAAGAAGTAAGCCTGATATATTTCAATTGGTTTACTCGTATAATTCAACCAGCTAACCGCAAGGTTCATTATTCCAAGGAGTTCAAATGTCCAACAACAATACAAACCAGACTTGATTGGGTTGTTGAGAAAATTCAAACTGGACAGGATTTGATACCTCATCAATCACGGAGTTTAAAAAAGGTTAAATTTAATGATGGGCTATACTTTGACTGGGGAATTCATCATCTTCACTTAGGAAATGAAGTTGATGATGATGGTTTTGTAAAACGCAATAAGACCAGTGAATTAAGTGATCATTTACTTTATGTTTTTTTCACTGAAAAAGATGCATATATTATTCAGGTTATGGATCATTCTTCATTTAGTAAGCAAGAATTGGTAGGGATTATCCATAAGAACTGGTCTGAAGCAATTATGCAATATAAATTTGGCGATAATGCATCTTTAACTCATAGTTTATCAGATGAAGATGTTGGATTACTAAGAAAAGCTGGAATAACAACCGCTACCGAAGTAGAAGGAAACGTTGTATATGGTCCATTAGGCGGGGGGATAACGATTGCTGGAACTAGTGGAAAAGCAACAATGCACAGTATTAAATACCACAATAAGATAAAACTAATTGAGATACACATTTATGAAAATATTGGTTATTATGCTAAGTGTGCAGAGGGAAATCTAGGATACTCTCCAAAAGAGTTGAGTTTCAAGTTGATTGTAGACAACGAAAACAACTTTAATGTGTTTGAAAGTAATTCTATGATTAACTTTAAAATAGACAAGCCATAGCAAACAAAGAGACAAGAATATAACTTGTCTCTATTTTCATTATAAATAATCAATGAAATCCACATTCAACCTATAAGGAGTCATAACTGTAGGGGGGAGCGGATAAAGGTTTCAAATCATACATAATACTCTTATGAATTTTAGCTTAGAATTGATATGAGTGTAATAGTTAAACTCAGCATAAGCATAAACAATGAGGACAGCCAACGCAGTTGGATGGCTACGGAATACTACTTGCGTCATTTGCAAGTTTTATGACGGTGTACTTGACCTTGCACTTTAGATGTTCTCATACTTCAAGTTGAAATCAGGATGCTAATATCAACTCTATTATATTTCCAGCACTGGCAAGCAGTACTGTCAAAATAATAGACCTGCCACACCATCCTCTTGCCTACGGCAATTCACCTTCACGGCTCGTTATGGATTACTTACTGAAATGAAGTTTGACGGCAAATCATGGATAAACCTTATATATAAAGAAACTCCACAATATGCCGTCAAAAGCACTTCAAGACTATTCAAATAGCTTTTCCCCCTTTTTTGAACGTTTACCTTATATATAGAGTTAACGAACAGAAGAGGGGGTAATGCTTATTTATCAGATAACCTCATCACTCTCCAAGCAACATTGGCAAGAAATCGGGTGTTTACTCTATATATAAAGACAACACCCAAAAACTTGCCAATTGCGTTTAAAATGGTTGATTTAACTTGTTAATTTCATAACTCTCCAATAAACTTTTCCTCGATTACTGTTAATATTTCCATCTACAATTCTAGTCCAGTCTTTATCTGTCACAATTCTATAATCTAAGCCCAATTCTGTTAATGCAATATTAAGTGCTTCATAACTTTTAAGTTGCTTCCCATTTGACCTAATGTTAACTTTATCAATCAATTTCTTCTGTTCTTTCTTAAACAATTGCTTTCCAAGTATAGAATCAAGGTAATCTACTAACTCTTGTTGCTCATACATTCTGTCTAAGTCCCCACATCTGTCTTTATCCATCAACTCCAATATGTACATCATATAAGTATCGCTCCTTTTCTTCTCTCCTGAATCCATTCTTAGCTTGTTTACTTCCTTGTTACGACTTATCATTTCTTCAATTATGCTTAGATCGTTTTCAGTCTTTAAATATTTAACCCTAGATATCTTTTTATCACTTGAATATTTTTGTTCTTTTGATGGTTGGTCATAAATTATGTAATTGGATCTATGCGCAAATCTACCCACATAGTTATTTCTCCCCGTTACTCCACCTTCTAAGAATGCATTGACCTCACCTAGTTTATCGTTTAAGACATTCCTAAAGCCGTGGATGGAGGGACTACTGTGATTAAATAACACGACATGCACCTTATCTGCATCAGATAGAATTCGTTTTCTTCCTAAACACTGGATCATAGTATTAATATCGAATTCATCACAAATAATCAATTTTATCTGCTCATCCTTTAAGTCGAATCCATTGTCTAGCACCTTAGTTGTGAAGAGATACTTTCTGTTAAATGTGATCTTATCACCAGTACTTATAAAGGTATCATCTTCAATCAATTTCAAGTATTTCTTATTCTTATTGCTACTAGAACATAAAAAATGTGAATCTGGATATTTTGCATGTAGTTTAGCAGCCTTTTCAGCAGACTTACAAAACCAAATAACCTTTTCGTCGCCCCTGAATCTATGTTGTATGAAATTCTCAATAGCATCATTATTTTTGTAGAAGTGGAGAGATGCAATGTGTTTGTAATTTTTTTTACTTGTGTATTTCCATACTTTTTTTGGCTCATTACTTGCTGTTTCTTTGATAAAGTTGAATAATGACGTTCCAGTTGCGCTCATGAATACTTTCACTTTATTTTCTAGTTTCATGATTGCATTGAAACTAATATCGCTATTGTGATTGAATCCACTATCATCAGTAAAATAATGACATTCATCACAAACGATATACTTATAAGGAGCGAAGTCATATTTGCCATTGTTGATTATCTGATACTCGACTTCCTGATATGTAGCTGTATGTATTCTTAAATTATTGTCTATTCTAAGTTGTTCCTTGTTCTGGTTATGTAGTTCTTTTCGGTTAAATATAAACAAAATATCGGTTTGTTCTTTTTCGGCATAGGATGTGAGTTGATTCCGAATGAAAAAGGATTTACCTGAGCCTGTTCCAGTTCCAATTAATACGACATCTCCTAATTTCCATAGTTTGTATTCATCTTTAATAATATCCGCTAACCATTTTTTTGAGTTTTTGATTATAATACTCCTTTCCCATATATTCCACCTTTAGAATAGGTAGTGGTTTAAAATATAACTATGTTTATTAATAAAATACTCTTTTGATAGATCAATGATCTATCAAATAAACATTTCAAACATATAATATTTATATCAAAAATAATATTTGGTAATCTTAATATACACGGATAAATCTAATTTGTACATATTATATTTATATTTATTATTAAAATATAGAGAAAGCAGGATTTTACTCACTCTATATCATAAATCTGTTTTAAGGTCTGTAGGTTTAAAAATTCATTTTTATATCTCGATACAATATAATATCCTGCCTTTGACTTGTTAACATTGTACTTATCACATAAAATATCATACTGCTCTTTTTCAATTTCATCGTATGTCATATAAAGCCTGTAAAGTTCATATAACATACCGCTGTTTCGTAAATTGATAGCAGTCAAATATGGATATCCAAACCACTCAGACATTAATTTAAGCTTACGTAGAACTATATGAGGGTGCGCTTTATCTTCGTGTTTAATATTAAGAGCAGCAGATCTAAATATATAATTATTATCGACTAATTTAATTTCATCTGACTTATTGTTAGGGGATGGATTACCATTGTTTTTATAGTATGTTTTTTGTTCAAACGCTTTCTTTAACAAGGTGATCAAATTAGAATCGTCCCGTAATTTCAATATTCTTGTTGTTGTCTGTCCATTTTCAATACTATTAGTTAAAGTGATCTGATTATTTGCTTCATCAATGTCATTAAATTGCAGATTAAGGATCTCAGAATATCCCTTACCTAAGGCTCCTTCGAATATAGATTGTACCAAAGCAGCGTCAATAAAGTTAGTTAAACTACCCGTAATATTATCGATGTCTTCTTTGGAATATAATAACTCATTCGATTGATCAATAAATTTGTTCATGAAATCTTTATCAACCATAGCATCTAAAGGGTTTGTATTATCTGTTCTGAGTCCCTGCTCAATCGCCCATCGTATATATCTTTGGATAGTTGAAGTAGCAACTTTGCACGAACTGAGTGTCTTGGGATTCAAGAAACTCAACAATTGTTCGATCTCTACAATATTAAAATTATATAAGTCTTTGCCATACTCTTCTTCCAGAGAAGATGCCCTAATTAACACCCGATAGTATGTGCTTCTTGTGTTCGCATTGTGGTTATTCAAATACCTCAGTTTTTGAGCTTGATTATACAGAGTATCCTCATATATTTTGTTAGACATTTAGTTCACCTCTGTTTTCGAAGTAAGTGATAGTCATATTTCTCGATTTATTTGTGCGACGTTCCTCTAAAGCCTCAATCAATTCGGAATCATTAAAGTCTATTTCATCAACATATTGTCTAAGTTTATTCAAGCTTATATTTTCATTCTTAAAGATTTTCGCGATTTGAATATAACCAGCAAACATCTTTGGGTGATTTATATATGTTGTTTTAGTATCCTTGAATTCATCAACATAATAAGCAATCAGATACCCAAAAAAATCAGTTAGATATTGTGCGATTTCTCGTTCTTCAATAAAGTTAGTTGGATTGAACACTTTTTCGATGGCGTAAGACAATGTATCGAAAGTTGTTAACTGACCAGCTATCTTACTCACTTTTGATGCGGAGGCAATTTTACCAGTTAGCTCAGACTTCCGCTGAAGATCCTTAACAATCTTATCCGAATACTTTTCAGATTTTAACTCCTTCAATCTTTCCGGTTTTACAATATTAACCGTGTTTATTTGTCCAAAGAATCTTTTAGCTGTGTCTTTATCATAGCAACGTATTGACAAGAACATTTGTTGAGTTAACTCAGGATTGACTGAAAAAGCTTTTACAGCTCCTTGTAAACGGTGAAATCCATCAAGTATTGAGATTATAGCTTCTTCATTTATTGTGAGTATTTGTGTCTTGGGAGCATAGCTAATCGATTCAACTTGTTCTGAATAAACATTGAGAGTGATTGTGTCTGGAAGATAGATTCCGTTTAACATATGTTGAGATATATCATCAACACTCCTTTTATTTATCTCTGGTACTTCAATAAAACTGTTATTTCCATGCTTTTTAAATTTTGGACTTCTTTGCGTTTCAAAATCGTAAAAAATCAGTTGTGATAAATACATTTGGACTAATGTACTTGCATCTATCTTAGTTACATATTCTTCATCACTCATTTTGATAACGTTATCCAGTATAATAGGTAATTCCAGGACGTTATTCGATTTTGTCTTTTTTATATACCCCTTGGCTTGGTCTATTTCTTTTATAGTGAAGTATTCGAATGGTGAAATAGCGTTATTATTAGTTGTGATATGGAGTGCATGTGTTAGGACGAACAACCTTGCTACATCTAATAGATATACTTCGTTTTTGGATCTACTGATTGACTGAAACGTGCCAGATGGCAACCCATACTCTCTAAAAACATTATTGATTTGCTGAACTATCTTTCGATTGTGTTTCACCTGATCAATAACTTCAATCAGTAGAGACTCAAGCTCAACTCTATCTTTTTTCATTTAACACCGTCCTATAAGTAATTATGAGAACAATATTATCATTTAATAATAAACATATGCAACATTTTAAAATAAAACATAAATGATGTGATGCGGCGATGTTATCGAGGGCATCGACTAAAGATAGGCTTAAATTAAAAGCCCACATATTGTGTCGTGATGAGTCTTGGTTGAAGGCGTGTCTAATATGAAGGTGAGGTAGAGTATACGTGTTGCAGATTTACAACCCCATAAAAGGAATAGTTAAGTGACATCCGACAGAATTACCCAACGAGAAAAGAGTCTCACTCTAGTTGGCGAAATTCTTTCAAATGTGTCATGAGACACGCACTGAGTGGCAGACAATTTGTATGTCATATGAGGATAAATAAAAAAGTATATTTTTATAAATAAATATATACAAAATAAAATTAGAATGATAAGATGAAAACATCAACAGGCAACAACTACTAAGAAGGTGGACGATTTGATAGAATAAATGAAAGGAGAAAGGTGAATATGAAAAATCTAACTAAGATCTGTAGTGATTTGAACATGTCCGAGTTTCAATTGTTTGATTATGAAGTTGATCATTGGGAGAGTTAGAATTGATGGGATTTTAATTAATAAATATACATATAATAAAATGAAAGAATGGTAATTATGAGCGTCAAGGATAAAATTGAATATGTAATTAGAGAATATGGAGTAAAGAAGAATTTCATTGCAAGAGGAATAGGTATTTCATTATCAGATTTCTCAATGTTTTTGACTGGTAACAGAGATTTAAAACCTGAACAGGAAAGTAAGGTAAGGTATTTATTCAAGAAATATAATGGATTGCCGTTATTATGGTGAAGGGTGATGAGAGGATTGATTGAGATTAATGAGAAAGAAATGAAGTGGATTAATGAAATGTTTATGAATGACTTTCTATATGAACAGCTCAGTACATATGATAAACAACTATCTGGTGAAGATGCAGATATCTATTACGAACTGTGTAGTAAGTTGGAGGAAGCGGGATATAAGTTTGAGTAAATGAATATTATTAATAAAAATACATATATAAAAGGGAGACAATATGAGCGCTAATCTAATTATTATGACTAAAAATGAAATTTATACAGGTGCAGATTCGGGTTTATCCGTATCAGTAAATGGGCAATCATACCGCTGTGGAGAAACTAATAAGCTTTCATACAACAAAAAAGAAAAAGCAGTTCTATTTTTATCTGGAGCCGATGAGTTGGCTAAACAAGTATATGATGTCTACAAAGACTCAGATGAAAATATCTACACATTAAGAAATATTATTAGAAGAATGCTCCCTGATTATCTATATAAATACCCTGAGACAGAAAAGGCGTTTAAAGAAGGAACAAATGGAGTTATCAGCGCAGTATTATGCAAAATGGAGAAGAAAACTCCCGTTGTTTATGTAATTGATCGTGAAAATAACTTTGATGTCAGAAAAATTGAAGCACCCAAAGAAGGTATCGCTGTATATGCAGCCGGATTCAAAGTAGAAGAAGCGTTTAGAAGAGCTTCTGAATTCTTAGAGTGGGGATTGGATGTTAGAAAGACATTTGAAAATACGTTTAATTACCTTTCCTGTGAACAAATTGGTGGAGAATTGAATGTTTATCAGATTAATAAGAAATTCGTAAAAAACACATTAAAAAAGAAGATTCAAGAGCCACACAACCTTAATCACCTTACTACAGCTGTGTTGGCGGATTGGCTTGCTAATGCTGCAATTGAAATGGACAGCGATTATTTTCTAGATTTAGCTCTAAAAGTTAAGGATTCTCTTGCGCTTGAAAAGAAACAAGAATGGTTGCTCCCACAGAAGCATAGAGTAGTTGCTGAAACACTGTATGGTAAAGTTATTCTCTCCCAACGTGTTGTCATTGGTGATGGTGACGGTGTTTGGTTAATGGAAGGACCAACAACGACAATTAGAGATAGACACGGTAGAGAAGCAATGTTATTGGGTCTAATTCAAGAAGAACCCGATAAGTTTGGTATGACTGTTAATCGCTATGCTACAGATGATGAAGATGATGAAACTCCAATCAATAAAATCAGCGTTGAAGAAGATGGTGGTTTTACTATTGAACGCTGGAATGGTTATAACTATGACAAGGTATTCTCTGTAGATACAAACGGATATCTTTTCACGGAAGATATGACGACGAAATCCTTGAAGATTATTGATAAAGATAATGGTTTGTTGCTAGATAGCTACACCAAAGAGATGAATATCGGTAAGTTTGAGAATATTATTACTGATGGTAAATTGACAGCCATTGAGAAGCTTCAGGTGTTAGGTGAACGTACTCGTATTATGAGTGAATATATTAAGCTGCTTGATCAAGCTAACGCATACAAGAAGACAAGTCGTGACGATACAATTAGAATTGATATTCCACCATTTACGGCTGCTTATAATGCCTTGATTACATATCTTGAGCCACTTTTGAGCAATATGACGATTACATCTGATATCAACCGTGATGAGTTTATCCAGAAATTTAAAGCCTACTTTGACCAAGTAGTACAAATTGTGCAAGGGATTAATGATTCGATTAAGTATAGTAGTGTTCAGCTTGGCAGCTACTACAATAACGTATTAATCGACAGCTTAGAGGGCATTACAGCAACAAGAAACGATGCTGTGTATAGAACTGTTATGAACGCAATCAAAGGATTCGCAGTGCAACGCAATAATGGTACTGCTGATAAGCCAATTTGGGTTGATCTATTTTGGGCAGATACTGATGGTATTGTCCATGCAGAAGACTTTAAGATTAACAATCCATCTGTCAAGGGCGGTGGAATTGAGGGTTCTTACATCATTCTTCGTGATGGTCACGGTAGAGTAATGAAACTTTATCCGAGTGAGGGTTTCTGGGCTGGAGCGGAAAATGCTAATGAAGCACCAACACTTATTAAGCCTGATGGTACAGCAACATTTAAGAAACTAATTGTTAAAAATGGTGTTGACGGTGAACTTATGATTGATAGTGAAAATGGCTTTATTGACATGAATTCTTGGGACTTGAAAGGTTCTGGTGCCATAGATGCAAAACTGATTTCTGCAAATATGGTCAGCGCAGAATTAGGCTACATTTCAGATATCGTTGCTAAGTCCTTGTCCACTATGACTAGAGCTGCCATTGCTGGATGGAGTAACTTCATAGAGATCAAAGATAAAACTATTGATTGGGTTACAGGGCATGTTGTGCAGGGTGAGCATATTAGTGTTAATGGTAAACCAATGTATTGGGTAGAATCTTCCCAAACTGGTGTAATGACTACAGAGGTAACTCCATATCCAGTTTATAAATATGGTGCAGATGATTCCAATAAGAAAATTAAAATGAGAATGGGTTTTGATGGAGAAGGGGACGGAGCTAATCCATTTATTGATTTTGGTATCGGTGATGGAGGAGCTAATAACTCTGCCAAAGCAAAAATTAATAAGTATAACGGTGGATTTAAGCAGACTTACAATAGTAGTAACTATGGATTTGAAAGAAGTATTGATCTAATGGATACTGGTATCTACGTCAACAATGAGAAAGGTAAGTTTTCCGCTCAGAGTAAGGATTTCGAATTTACTGCTAATGAAGGGGCTTATAAGATTGGTCTGACTAATGGAACAATCTTTGAAGTATCTCCCACAGGTGTGAATATGGATGTACAAGGAAACATTAACATTAAAGCAACAGGTACTATTACAATCAATGGTCAAACCATCAAACTGAACTAATATATATCTTTATACCTAAATAACCGATATATAATGGTATATATTAGAAACACTAAATACACCATTATATATGTGGAGGGTACATAACAATGAAAAAAATTCCAACATTTGCATTAGGTTTAATCGTAGGTATCACTTTAACTGCAGGAACAGCAGTAGGTGCAGCAACGTATCTAAAAGCAACCCCCAAAAAAGTAAACATAGTCGTGGGTAGCAGTCAAAAATCGGTAGAAGCAATGAACGTAAATGAGAAGTTGTACGTTCCGGTGCGCGATGCTGGAGACTCTTTTGGCTATACAGTTAGTGGAGTTACTTCATCTACTGTTACATTTACAGAAGGAGTAACTACCAAAGCGGTAGGTACTGGAACAACTACAAATAATACTAGTACAAACAATACCAAACCCGAGAATGCAGGAGCTGAGCTAGTTGAAGGGCTACGCGACAAATATTCCACAGATGGAAAGCTAGATGCGGCTAAAATTAAGGCTGGAATTGCAGCCAAAGAGATTACAGTAAACGCACAAAATAAAGAGGACGGCAATTCCTTGCTTCATTATGTGATTCTGGAGGACAACTTTGCCGTATATTCAGTTATCAAGGTCAATAATTTGAATGTGAACTTGCAGAATTCCGAAAAACAAACGCCACTAATGCTAAGTGTTATTAATGAAAACAACTTTTATTATGGAGAGTTGACCAATTATTTTAAATCGAATGCCTACATTAAAGACAATAGTGGGAAGCAAGCTATTGATTATGCTAAGAAAAACAGTTTTTATGAAGCGGATTTAAAGGCTTACAAAATCTTCAACAAGGAGTGACTAAATGCCAAAAGCAGCAAATAGAAATTCAACAATTAACGATTCAACTAAATCAAGCCACGTAACGTATACTGAACGTTATCAATCTGGTTCGAATAGTAATGGTAACCCCACCTATAGTAATACAACTTGGAATTCTGATGCTAAGGTTACAAGTGAATTGAATTCATCTAGTAGTAATGTAATTATTAATGGTTCTCCTGCTATAACCATTGGAGATACGACACAAGAGCAATGGACAGCCGATCCTGAACCCTATCCACATTATGAAGGTTGGATTACTTCAATTAGTCCTGCAAGTTCAGGAAGCGGCTCAGGTTCGGTTACATTGGGTAGTAGTAACGTTTTCATTAACGGAAAGCCCCTTGCGTTTGAAGGTTCAACTGTTACAACACATCTAGGGAATACAACAACAATAGATGGTGGTAGTGATAATGTAATTGTAAACTAGAGTATTATTATACAGGAGCGGCTTAAAGGGTCTCGCCGAAGTTGGTGATACCCGCTCCTTTATAACTACTTTATTAATAAAAATACATAAAATAAAAGGATGATAATGGATTGATAATGAAGCTTGAATGGAATGTAGTTGGAGCAAATATGAAGGACGAACGCCTTGAAACTTCACTTACGCAAAAAGCTATTGCTGAACTTATTGGATGCTCAGACAAAAAGGTTAGACGGTTTGAACAAGGCAAAGAGATTACTGATAGACATGAATTTTATAAGAAATATAGTGAAATATTGAAGGAACATAGTTTGGCTGATAAAAAACAAGATAATAAAGCACTTGCTAAGATTACTGAGAAGAATTTATACGATAAAGCAAAAGTTGAATTAAAAAGTCTGTTACCTAAAAATCTTCAAGAAAGTTTTAATACATATTCATTCATTGCTGGTGGTTGTATACATAGTATTTACAATGAGCAGGAACCAAATGATTATGATTTCTTCCTAACAAGTAAACGATACGCTATTGCGCTTAGAGATTACTTTGATAACTTGGATGGGATGGAAGAAAAGAAGGGGGTAAAAAAGGGAGAATATAAAGGACTCCCATTTATTCTAACAGAGAATGCAATCACTATTGGCAAATATCAAATCATTACTCAATGGGTAGGCAGTATTGATGAGGTTGTATCGGAGTTTGATTTTAAACATAACCAGTTCTATTACTACAATGGAGAGATTGGAACATTAAGCAGTTTTAAATACCTTGATGAAAATAAACTTGTTTACAACGAGCAGAGAGCTAGAAATATTGCACATACCTTTATCCGAACAATTAAATTTGTTGAACGTGGATGGACTATCTCACACAAGGAATTGTCAAAGATGATACTTAAATTGAATGATGTTGGATTGAGCGAGAATGAAATTAAATCACTAACCGCTGTCGCTGTGGCTAATCGGGATCAGGAAGAAGATACATATGGTGGTAGCAGTAGTGTGGGCGATAGTGTTGAGTATGACGAGTATGAAATGTAAATGAATTTATATAAATAAATATACATATAAAACAACTATTTCATCGGGATAGGTATACAAGGGCATGATGGGGTGATTTGAAATCACTTCATAGTGATGCTGACGGCTACTGAGTTTGATTCTAAGCGAAGAAAGGTGAGAGGGGGAGAATTCTCTTGCTTGTTGGAAGGAGCAGGATAGGGAAAGCTGTGGATACGTGGTTGGGTACAAGAATACATAGAACAAATTAGAAAATATATAAGAGAGTTATTGAGGTGGGAAATGAACGAAACAACAATAGATAAGAAAGTGGTAAAACTATTAAGAAATCTACCCGAACCAATGGAACCGAAAGATATTCAAGATTTCTTGGGATTAAGCAAGAATTCAACATACAATCTAATCGAAGAAAAGCAATTCCATTGTGTACGTGTAGGCAAATTATATAAGATTCCCAAAAGATCATTTGTTAAATGGTACTTAGGATTTTAAAAATGGGGGGCAAATTATTGCCCTTCATATTTTTTTCTCGAAATGTTGCGCTGAGGAAAAAGAGTTTCCTGGATTTTTACGCCCCCCAAAATGCCCCCCAATAAAAATTATAGACAAAAACAAAGCGACATACAAAAACAAGGCAAACAAAAAACCCTTATAAATCAAGGGTTTTAAGCTGAGATATGAATGAAACCGATATAGGACGGATGGGGTTCGAACCCATGACCCCTACCCTGTCAAGATAGTGCTCTCCCGCTGAGCTACCGTCCTGCGACGAAATTTATAATACCATACGATAGAGTAGGATGGCAATTCTTTTTTATAATCAATATAGATGTAGAGTGGTGTTTTCTCTTATCTCCTCCGACTAAGTAGTTAATAGCTAGAAAGGGGATGACCCATCATCCCCCTGCACCGAGTCAGATAAAAAACGGGAGTAGAAATAGACTGCTTATTCCGAAAAAAGGGATACGGCGTGGATAGAAGCGGCGTCTTGGGTAAAAACCGGGCTGGAACCCGAATTGTCTATAGTTCGATTGCTCAGCAGCCATTCCGTTCATACGATCGACCATTTCGTTGCTGGGAACCGCAAGGGTGATATAGTTCTGGTCCACGTGAGCGATGAAGCCGTCAAAGGATTGACCATCAGTCGTTACTATACCTACATATTTATTCATGCAATTCCAAGCGACCTGTTGATGAAAATTTGTATTTGATTCCATGGATATCCTCCTCGAATGTTTCAATCCTGATAACAGTCTATGGTCCTTAGCCTACAACGTTCACGGCGTTTGCCTATATGTAGGAAGGTTAATTTTCAGGGATAATCACTGAGGAGGATTCGATTAGTTCTTTAATCAATACACATGCTTGTACTGTACTTTCTAATCAGTATTATTCTTGTAGTTATTGGAATGAGCTTCAATGGAGTAGATAACTTCTTTTTTGCCAGTAAGAGGGGAGTCATTTATAAAATACAGTTTGTCACCGCTCCGCTTTATGAATTTCAAAGTATCTCCTTTAAAAGGAACATCGTTATTTTCCGCGTATTCCTGATCCTTTGCTGTGAGTAGCTCCTTATACAAAAGGGTTCGCTCGCCTGTTTGGCGGTTGATTAAGGTAAGCAATCCATTCTGATTTCCACGAAGCAGTATGATTTCTTTATCAATGCCTTCTACATAGTAAGCATCTTCCTCGCCACCCAGCTTTACAAGATCAAGAGTATCTATTACATTGCCCGTGTCGTCTTGGATGAAACGTAAGGTATTACCATCATGCAAGATTAGGTTGCCATCATAAGGTTTGAAATCCGCATCTCCTCCTCTGAACTGGTAGGCGAATGTGGCCTTGCGTAGTAATGCACCATTTTTGAATATGAGTGTGATTTCGCGTGTATTAATATGAGGCTCTCCATAGGAATCAATAATCTTAATGACTAGCAGCCCCCCCGCCGTTTTCTCGATCTTCATTCCTGCCCAGTCAAAGTTTGTTTGGAGTGAAGTGAGTTTTATCACCGTATCCTTGCCTTGTGAGACATATAAATCACCATTAGCTTTGACCAACGTATAGGTGCGCCCTCCAGAGGATTCTGTGAAAACATTGAAGGTTTTCAGATCATCTGCTAAAAGTGTGTTCGTTGTGGAGTCCAGACGGAGATGGCTGCCTTCGAAAGCCTTAACGATAAAACGCGCCGGCACATATATCCCATCTTCTTTGGATTTAAAAGGTATTCCTCCTAGATCTACCGCTTTCCCGTCAAGCACGCCAGTTTGACTCCCGATTCGAACAGCAAAACTTTTAGTCCAGCCTTTGAACAGAGCACGTTTGCCGGATTTATCCCAGTCCATTTTTAAGCCAGCTTGCTCAGCGATCCCCCGAACATCTACGTAGATTACACCATTTTTGAGCAGCGCAGGTCCGCCAATGTTTCCGCCTGGAACGCCAAATTGGTAGTATACTTGCGAAGTATTAGCAAAGGAAGCTTGGGCGAGCGCAGAGGACTCCGATACAGTTAATGAAGAGCTTGCTGACATGGTGGCAGGGAGTAAAAGTGTTGAGAGCATTAAGACGGATAACCAAGCTTTGGAGTGAAAAGAGAGCATGTGAACCAACCCTTTCTTTAAATGGCAGTAAAATTTATCCAAGATAGTTGGTTTGACGCTGAAACGTTTCTAAAAGTTGCGTCGTATACTTTCCGAAGGGCTCACTGTAGAAATATCCTTAATGCTTCTATGATAAGATAGATGGAACTGTACAGTAGTTTTTTTAAAATTGAAAGATAAAGGAGCTTGTGATCTTGCCGCAAATGCAAAATGAGCAGAAAAAGAATACTTCTACTCCGCTGAAATGGTTGGGGGGCGGAGCCGCTATGCTCCTGTTAAAAGGAAAGGCGATTTTGTCTCTGCTGAAAATAGGTAAAATTGCCGGGCCGTTAATTTCCATGATGGTTTCGATAGGGGCATATGCTTTAATTTATCCGTGGGGGTTTGCCATAGGTATCGTCCTGCTTTTGCTTGTTCATGAATTGGGACATGTTATAGCCGCTAAGCGCATCGGGCTACCCGTCAGCGCTCCGCTATTTATTCCTTTTTTAGGCGCGTTAATTACTATGAAAAAACATCCGCTGGATGCGAAGACAGAAGCGTATGTAGCTTTTGGCGGACCGATTCTGGGTACTATTGGGTCTACTGCTGTTTTTGGAGCGGCATATTATATGGATAGTCCGCTTCTTTATTCCCTGGCTTATATAGGCTTTTTGCTTAATTTGATTAACCTGCTGCCAATCCATCCGCTAGACGGTGGACGTATCGCTACCGCGGTTACGCGCTGGCTGTGGCTTGTGGGTCTGGTCGGTGGCTTAGCTATAATCGTTTACTTGCGTTCGATTTTGTTCTTTATCATCTGGGCAATGTTTGCTTACGATCTGTATAACAAATTTGTGAAAAGACGTAACAACAACCGGCCGCAGTCTGTGACTAAGGGTTTCTTAATTCCAGTGGAGCCCTTGAGAGAGGCGGGTTACATGATTCCAGGAGCTGAGCATCGCCGGGATTTACCTTTTACCACCTACAGTGATCTAGAGAGACAGCAGTATGTTGTGGTGAGATGGGATCAGCTGAATTATTATGGCAAAGCTACACTGCCACAGCAATGTATTATTGAAAAGGTAAGAATTTCGCAGCTGGAGCAAGTAACGTTAGAGAATGGTCTTCATTTAAAAATGCATTGTGACATCAGCTATACAGTCCATGATAATGATAAGTATTACGATGTACCAGCCAGTACACGTTGGAAATATGGGACAGCTTATTTTGTTTTAGCAGGCTTTCTGGTTGGGATGATGTATTTAGTCCATTTGGTTGGAAACGTCAATCTCTAAGAGGGCAACTGGAATGAATAGCTCCTATTGTTTATAAAGCTCCTGAATCGTCAAAGCTGTAGTGAGTATAACTGCAGCTGCGGTGAAAGGAGCTTTTTTAATGTCTAAAATTGTGAAATGGGAAGTCGGCGTTTGCCTAGTGTTACTACTGGGTGTAGTGGGTTGTTCTACGGCGAAACCCACAAAAGTTATGGAAATCAATGAGATGACCAATCTGGATGGCAAATCTAAAAGTCAGTATCCTCCGTTATCACCTGTGATGAAAGACGTATATAACCGTTCGATCCCTGAAGAAGTATATTCTGTGGATTAGTCTACTGAGAGGTTACGGATTCCATATGTAGGCTTTTCTTTCTAGTCATTATTTTATATAATAGACAACTATCGTTGGCTACATAGAGAGAGGAGTTTGCAACTAACATGGCGGCAGAAATCTTACGGGTAACTACAGAGGAACAGCTTCAGATGGGGCTGGATATCCGCACTAAAGTATTTGTTGAGGAACAAAAGGTACCGGCCGAGGAAGAAATTGACGAATACGATGCCATCAGTCCGAATGCGCACCATATTCTGATTATAGATGAAGGGGTACCTGTAGCAACGGGGAGATTGATCTATTACAAAGCAGGTACTGCTAAAATGCAGCGCATCGCCGTATTGAAAGACTATCGGGTCAAAGGATACGGACGTGTCTTGTTGCTGGCTATGGAAGAGCTTGCTCGGGAGCTTGGACTGGAAGCTTCAATTTTAGATGCTCAGTGTCAGGCAGAGAATTTCTATAAGAAACTCGGCTATGAAGTTATTTCTACGGAGCCATTCTATGATGCAGGTATATTACATGTACGGATGCAAAAAATGCTTTAAAGATTGGCGCACATAATTATTGGACTCTTTACGCAAGCTAGGATGTGCCGAATGATGGCAAATCCAAGTGCAAGGGGCGAGCTAAAGTGCCAAATAACGAACGAGAATCTTTCGTAGCTGTTCAAAAAAATGGGGATGGCGATTTGACAAGCTTCCAGACCTCTACAGGACGTGTGCTGGCGTATGACCAAGCCCTGCAAGAAGTACAGGCCGGAAATATTGCCGGAGTGAACGCTTTTAAAGGTAAGGATGGAGAAACTTATATCCGCGGAGATGCGGATGGAGATCCAACTAACAATCTGGATAATTTGCCGACATTTTCATAGTTCAACACGAAAAGCCGTACATACGTCAACAGACGTTTATGTACGGCTTTTTTTATATGCAAAGATCAGAACTTATAATTCACATGCTGCTCTAAAAATTCCATCTCCCCTGTAAGTCCGACGAAATCTGGTTGTTCATCGCTATAATGCATGAGCTTGATCCGTTCGCGAACATCTTTAGGCAGAGACATCAGCTCTTCCAGCGTAGTGTGAACAACGCCTGTTCCGCCTAATTGGCAGTCATGCAGGATGATCCGGATCCCGCGCTCCCGCACAAGGCTAATCAGTAGATCCGGCTGAAAGGTCATGTCCGCACTATAAAAAATCTCGTTATTTATTAGAAGGGAATAACTGTTTTTGCCGGGAATATGCGGTGTTTGTACGATCTCTAATGAAAGAGTAGGAGAGAGGTTGTAGGTAATTTCAGGCTGCAAGGGCTTAACTTCGAAGATATCAGATAAGGAAGATACAGCATCTTCTTGGTACAAGCCTCCCTTTAATGTATTGTTCCACAAGGGCTCTATAAGTGTCTCAGGAAGCAGCAAGGTCATTTTTTTACCGTGCACATGCTTTAAGGTTAGCGCAAGCTCTTCCAGCCCTCCAACGTGATCCGCATGAATATGTGTAATGAGCGTAGCATTTACGTCATTGAAGGATTTTCCAAGTCTATGCATGGCAAGCGGGGCTGTTATCCCGCAATCAATCAGCAGGGTGTAATTTTCATCTAGCAGCAAGCCATTGTTGTTAAAATATTTTTTCGCAAAAGCATTGCCTGTTCCTAGCATTTGTAGGCTTAGACTCATAAGAAAGAACCCTCCTGAAATCGGTTATAGCTAATGTTTCTGCTTCGAATAAGACCATAATATCATTTTTCGCAAGATCAATGAAATATTTACCTAAAATTAGCGCAACTTGCTGAAACAAAGTAAGTATATATTAACAGCATGAATTATCTGGAGGGTCTCAAATGAATAGATGGAAAAAAATCACTTTGTGCGTGTTTGCTTTTTCCTTAATGGGTGGCTCATTATTATTCGCCGATTCCGTTAATCAGAAAATTAGAGTATGGAGCAACGGAAAAGAAATTGTAGACGGCGGTTATCTAATTGATGGAAAAACGTACATTCCTGCTAGAGAAACAGGCGGGGTTGTTACTTGGGACGGTTCTGGGAAAGTTACGATTCTTAAACCTAATGTCCATATTGTACTTTTTAAAGGGGATACGGTTTTTGGCAATGTCAACGTAGGCAAGCTGAAAATTAAGATATTAACACAGGTAGATAGCCTGACTGAAGAGATTTCAGCTGTGAAAGTAGCCATGACAGATCCGTCTGGTAACGTTAAGGATATTCAGTCGCAGGTGCTTGAAGGCTCACAGAAGGATAATTTCTGGTTTCCAACCTCTGAGTTTACTTATGACTTTAAAGAAGCGGGCAAATATCGGGTAGGCTTCTATATTAAGCCATCCAAAAATGCAGATTACGTACTTGTGTCGGAGAAGGTAATTACAGCGTTAAATTAGGTGTTCTAAATTGACCTGAACTAATCTAACGTGGTACGATACCAGATGTAGGATAATACAATTCAAAGTGAGGTATTACAATGAGCGATCACAAACATGAGCATGGTGAAGCATGCGGTTGCGGGCATGATCACGACCATGAGCACGAGGAGTTTGTGCTGACCTTGACGAACGAGCAGGGCGAAGATGTGGAAATGGTGCTTGTAGAAACGTTCGACATAGGCGAGAAATTATATGCTCTGTTGTTAGAGCGCGAGAATCCAGAAGCAGACGGCATTATTCTGCGTATGGAAGAAGAAGACGAAGAAATGGTATTGTATAATATCGAAGATGAAGAAGAATGGAAAGCTGTTGAAGAAGCTTACAACAATCTGCTTGCTCAGCAAGAATAGATTCTAGCGACTAAACTTAAGCTGTTCTATGTGAATGGGACAGTTGATGCTTATATACAGAAACCCGATACTCATTATGGTATCGGGTTTTTGTATAAATGATTGAAGTTTTTTTAGGAAAAGATGGATCTTAGGATATAGGATCGGCTTCAACAATCACCTTAACATTAGTGATGCTGCGGTCCTCAGGACCTTTAACCGGCAGACCGATTTCGACGTGGTCGATAATGTAGTCGATATTATCCTGAGTAATGACTTCGCCAGGGAGGAGAATCGGTATCCCCGGTGGATATACATAGATAAACTCTGCAATGATGTACCCGGCAGATTCGCGGAACGGAACTAACTGAGTGTCAGCATAAAAAGCATCTCTTGGAATCAAAGCAAGCTGCGGGATTTCTGGAACCTGAACCTTCAGTTCATAGATTTCACCCTTGCTATAATGGATGGCGGACAACACCCGCAAAGCAGCTAATAATTTATCTACTGATTCTTGAGTATCACCTGGGGTAATAAGGCAAAGAATATTATACATGTCACTCAGTTCAACTTCGATGTTGTATTTCTCACGCAGCCAGTTTTCGGTTTCGTAACCTGTGATCCCTAAATGGCGAACATGAATGTTAAGTTTGGTTGGATCTAGATCGAAAGTTGCTTCAGTTCCAAGTATTTCTTTACCAAAACTGTACAAGCCTTCGATAGTGTTAATGGTCTCGCGTGCGTAGTTGGACAATTGGATCGTTCTTTCCGCCATTTCATGTCCGTTCAGCGCGAGATTACGTCTAGATGTATCGAGAGACGCCAATAAAATATATGAGGTTGATGTTGTTGTCAGCATGCTCATAATGGTCTGCACCCGTTGTGGGTTAATCAGCCCAGTCTTCGCATTTAGATTCAGTACCGAGCTTTGCGTCATGGAACCACCAAGCTTATGCACACTAGTGGCAGCTATGTCCGCACCGGCCTGCATGGCCGATACCGGCAGATCCTCATGAAAATGAATCAGTACTCCATGTGCCTCGTCCACCAGTACGGGTACCCCGTAACGGTGAGCCAGGTCGACAATCGAACGCAGGTCGGCACATACGCCGAAGTACGTTGGATTGATAACTAGAACTCCTTTAGCGTCTGGATGACGCTTTAACGCTCGTTCCAGCGCACTGGTGGTTATGCCGTGATCTATCCCGAGATTCTCATCCTGTACAGGCGAGACGAACACAGGCTTGGCTCCGGAGAAGATAATGGCCGACATTACGGATTTATGAATGTTACGCGGCACAATTATTTTTTCACCCGGTGAGCAGACAGAGAGGATCATCGTCATGATGGCATTGCTCGTGCCCTGTACGCTAAAATACGTATAGTCGGCGCCGAAAGCCTTCGCAGCCAGCTTTTGAGCCTCCTGGATTACGCCAGTTGGCTGATGTAGATCATCAAGCGGTGCGATGTTGATTAGATCTATGGATAGAGCGTTATCGCCGATAAACTCACGGAATTCGGCATCGGTTCCTAGCCCCTTCTTATGCCCGGGAATATGAAATTGAACTGGATTGCCGGCGGCATGCTTTTTTAGAGCTGTGAAGAGGGGAGTACGGTGTTGATTCATTTAATGCTGTCACAACCTTTCGCGAATAGTTAATTTTTAAGGCAAGCATCAGTATAACAAAACAATCTTCAGAATACTAGGATTTGGATGTGATAGAATGTCCACGAAAGCTGAACAACGGATGAATATTAGTTTAGCATCACCATTTATTGTGGAGATGTGGGTAATTATTTTTTTAGTTGAATTTGTTAAAGGTTCGCTGCTTGTTGCCTTGTTGCCGGTGTATATGGAGAATATACTGGGCCTGTCGGTGACAGTAGTGGGATTCGCTTTTGCCCTACAGTATTTGGGGGACAACGTCTTCCGCAGCCCTTCAGGCTGGGTTATGGAGCGCATAGGGTTCCGCTGGACGATGACAGGTGCATTGTTGCTGATTCTAGTAGCCATTGGCTTGATAATCTATGCCAAAACGGCCGTTGCGTTATCCATCGCCTGTCTCATTCTTGGGATCGGGACATCTCCGCTTTGGCCATGTGTGATGACCGGAATTACCGAACTCGCCGGATCAACCAAAAGCGGCAGCAGTGGTGCGGCCATGGGCGCTGTTGAGATGGCCTCTCTCGCAGGAACAGGAATCGGTCCAATTGTTGTGAATTTTTTAATGGATCAGGGTGGACAGAGTTATCATGTGGCTTTTCTGGTCTTGTTAGGTTGTGCTGCCGCTGTAGTTGTAGTAGCCCTTTTCTTACCTAAACGAATCTCTTCCAGCGGGTCTCATGCTGTCGTGAGGGACATGCATGGACTTGGCGGAGCAATGGATCGTAAAAAGCTTAGTCCGATAGAAAGTATAAAAAGAACGCTGCATCAGGTGAGAACTACCCTGAAAGTCAGCAGATGGCTGTACCCAGCCTTGTTCCTACAAGCCTTCGCCATTGGCTTGATGACGCCTGTAGTTACCTTGTTTGCACGTACAGAGCTGCATGTTAGTCCCAATCAATTCAGTTTGCTCCTCATTGCAGGGGGAGGGATTACAGTTCTTGCACTTATTCCCGCAGGCAAGCTGGTGGACCGCATAGGGACAACGGTGTTTCTGAATATAGGTTTTTTGTTAGCTGCCTTTTCACTGGCCTTTTTCTCTCAGGTTCGCTGGCTGCCACTTGCCTTTATCGCGGTGGCACTGGTCGGTATAAGCTACGCGCTTATCCTCCCGGCATGGAATGCCTTTCTGGCTAAGCAAGTACCTAAGGGAGAACGAGGGACGGTCTGGGGGTTGTTCCTGACACTCCAAGGATCAGGAATGGTAGCGGGGCCAGTTTTGTCAGGAAGATTATGGGATCATGTAGGACATGGTGTCCCATTCCTGGCAAGTGCCATTGTAATGCTGCTGCTCTTCGGGCTGCATCTGCTTATTGTGCATAGAACGAAACAGAAATTTAAGACTAGCTGAGGAAAATAAAGAGCCGCTGATAACCGAAGAATGATCCGGTATATCAGCGGTTTTTTTAGAAAATTAGAAGGACATAAGATATAACGGAAGTAAGTTTCGAAGGTCTTCTGTATGACACTGTGCAGCTGAAGGACTAGAACGCCTATGCTCCAAAAGGACTAAAAGGCATTAAAATTCTCGCTCAGCGTTTGGAGAAAGGCTGTTGCGGGTAAAAATAGTCAATAAACCAAGTTACCGCTACATAAACTGAAGTATAAAATAAGATTAAGACGAACGCAAAAAGGAAGTTAACTCAAGAAGAGGTCCGGCAGCCATGATTACTCTGGAATTGAACTAATGAAGGCTGGCTTTACAGATGTGAAGCTGTTAGGGGGGAGTGCCGTGAACAAAAACGACGAGGTGGAATATTGTAACCTGGAACTGCGGTTCGACAGACAGCATATCCAGGACCTGATCAAGGATTTGATTCAAGAAGGTTATTCCCTATATTGGAGCGAGAATGAACAGGTCTTTGTGATTTCGGTCCGTACGGGTCGTAAGTTAGTGAAATTGCGGTTTCAAAGGATTAAGGACGGCTATAAGCTTGTGGGCGATTATATGATCCGTGATGCTCGCTTGTCAGAGTGGATGGAGAAATTAATTGGGGATATGCGCGGGCATGCTATCGTTAAGCGTTTCCGGGATCGGCAGATTATTATTGAAAATATTCTGTTTGGCGAAGTGATTCGCCTGGTTGAAATTTCTGGTTATCAGCAGCGTGTGTTATATCAGAAGGGACCTATGCTCACAGATGAGGAGCTGACAAGACTCTTTTATTCTATTGAAGGGGAAGAACGGGTTCGCCAGCGGAGAATTGAAGTTGATGAACAGTTGGATCGGTTAAATGATGCATTAAAGGCTGGAGATACGGTTCGCGCGGACAAATGTCGAGCTGAGCTTGCCTTTTTGACCAAGGAATTGTTTATGTTAGAATGGTAAGCAAGTGCCGGGCAAATGTTCTTTCAAGGCACCCTGTTCATCGGGGTGTCTTATATTTGTATTGGAACTTGCAGACAGGGGTTCACTTCTGACGTTAAAAACGTTAAAATAGTCATTGTGATCATTTCTTGGTCTGAATTTGTCAATGAAATTGATCTCTATTCGCAGGGCAGGCTTTGCTGTCTCTGATAAAGGGTGGTATTCTTATACTGCGAGAAATGGATTTCACAAAAATATAGGGTGCAAAGGGTGGAGGACCAGATGGCAAAACAACAAATCGGCGTTATTGGCTTGGCGGTAATGGGCAAGAATTTGGCTCTAAATATCGAAAGCAAAGGTTTTTCCGTATCCGTATTCAACCGCTCCCCGGAGAAGACACATGATCTTCTTGCTGAAGCGGAAGGTAAAAACCTCGTAGGCACATTTTCTGTTGAGGAATTTGTAGCTTCGCTGGAAACACCGCGCAAAATTCTGATCATGGTTCAAGCTGGTAAAGCTACTGATGCTACCATCGAGCAACTGCTGCCGCATCTTGATCAAGGCGACATCATTATCGACGGAGGGAATGCTTACTTCCCTGATACAGTTCGTCGCAGTAAAGAGCTGGAAGAAAAAGGTTTCCGCTTTATCGGTACTGGAGTTTCTGGTGGTGAAGAAGGTGCTCTTAAAGGTCCTTCGATTATGCCAGGTGGTCAAGAAAGTGCGTATAAACTTGTAGAGCCTATCCTAACGGCAATCTCAGCCAAAGTGGACGGAGAGCCTTGCTGTACATATATCGGACCTGACGGTGCAGGACACTATGTTAAAATGGTGCACAACGGTATCGAATATGGTGATATGCAATTGATCTGTGAAGCTTATCAGTTGTTGAAAGATGTTCTAGGTCTGGATGCAAAAGAACTTCACAATATTTTCAAAGAGTGGAACAGCGGCGAGCTCGACAGCTACCTGATCGAGATCACTACTGATATCTTTGCTCAATATGACGAAGAAACCGGCAAACCTATGGTTGACGTTATCCTTGATTCCGCTGGCCAAAAGGGTACTGGTAAATGGACAAGCCAAAGCTCACTAGATCTTGGTGTACCTCTGTCCATGATTACCGAATCCGTATTCTCCCGCTTCCTGTCTGCTATGAAGGATGAGCGCGTAGAAGCAAGCAAAGTGCTTAACGGACCAGAAGCAATAACATTTGAAGGCGACAAAGCCGAATTCATCGAGAACGTGCGTAAAGCATTGTTCGCGAGCAAAATCGTATCCTACGCGCAAGGTTTCGCTCAACTTCGCGTAGCTTCCGACGAATATGGTTGGGATCTGAAATATGGCGAGCTGGCTAAAATCTGGCGCGGCGGCTGCATTATCCGTTCCCGTTTCCTACAAAACATCACAGATGCTTATGAGAACAATGCAGAGCTTAAGAATCTGCTTCTTGATCCTTTCTTCAAGAATGTTATGGATAATTACCAATCTGCATGGCGTAAAGTCATTGCTTCTGCGGTAACTTTGGGTGTTCCAGTCCCTGGATTCTCCAGCGCATTGGCTTACTATGACAGCTACCGTACAGAACGTTTGCCTGCTAACTTGCTTCAGGCTCAACGTGATTACTTTGGCGCTCACACCTTCAAACGTGTGGACAAAGAAGGCGTCTTCCACCACAACTGGATGGCAGCAGAATAATCTAATTGACTGAATGACAAGCGGCCCGGACGGCTTCACCAGAAATGGGGAGCCTTTCGGGTCTTTTTTTACTGGAAGAAGCGGATTGTCTAATGTTTTGACCCTGTGTTATGATATGACAAATATCGCGGTTGGAGGATAGTCATGGCTGGGGATACAGAAGAACTAAAAACGATGAGTCAGGAAGATAAGAACAAAAACATTATTTTAGTAGGGATGATGGCGACTGGTAAGTCAACTGTTGGTGCTATTTTGGCCGAGGAGCTGGGCTATGAGCTGGTTGATTTGGATCATGTCATTATTGAGACTGAAGGCAGAAGCATTGCAGAAATCTTCGCAGAAGATGGTGAGGAATACTTTCGAAGCGTAGAAACTGCGGTTCTTAAGCAAATGCTAGAGTCTGAGAATAAATTAATATCCACTGGTGGTGGCGCGGTATTGGCGCCGGGGAATACAGCCTTAATGCTGAGTAAAGGGCATGTGGTTGCGCTAAAGGCAACTGAGGAAGAGATTATTGCACGTGTTAGCGGGGATCAGAATCGTCCGCTGCTCGCCGGCAATGCAGAAGAACGGGTCAGACGAATCATGGAAGATCGCCAGGATGCATACCTATTCGCGCATTACACGGTCGATACAACGGGACTGACTGCGGCAGAAGTGTCGCAACATATTTTAATGCATTACCGCGGTTGAGCTTTTAAGAGAGTGTCTCATTCCATTCAATCATACCACCGCTGAGGTTCGCAGCGTTATAACCAAACTGCTGTAGATATTCGCAGACACGTTGGCTGCGGGCACCGGAACGGCAAATGAAGATCACTTTGGCGTCGCTTGGAATATCCTCAGTACGGTGTGGAATTTCTCCCATAGGGATATGTTGTGCACCTGGAATCATCCCAGAGGCCACCTCTTCGTCTTCGCGAACATCGATGAGTACAAGGTCTTCACCTGTCTCTATACACTGCCGTAATTCTTGCGGTGTGATTTGTGGTACATTATGCATGGGTTTGACCTCTTTTCATCAGAAGAATGGTTTAATGATAACACAAGAACAGAATACCCTGTCAAACGAGCATTACATACCCACTACATCTACTAAGGAGAGTTTATATTATGGACGTTATTGTTAGGCCAACGCCATCTCTGCAAGGAGAATTTGGAGCCCTCTCTTCCAAAAACTATACGACACGTTATCTGCTGGTTGCGGCATTGTCTGAAGGAGTAAGTACGATTTATCATCCTGCACATAGTGAGGATAGCGACGCGATCCGTCGCTGCATAGCAGATTTGGGTGCTGTGCTTACAGAGGATGAGGAAAAGATTGTGATTCAAGGCTTCGGACGTCATCCAAAAGACGTTAAAGAACTTAATGTAGGAAATGCCGGAGCGGTGCTGCGTTTTCTTATGGCTGTGGCCGCGTTAAGTCCTGAGGTTACTTTTGTAAATACGTATCCAGACTCATTGGGCAAACGTCCGCATGACGACTTGATTGTGGCGCTGGAACAGCTAGGTGTTCAGGTGGAGCATAATGAAGGGAAATTGCCAATCACGATCCGTGGGGGTAAACCGGTTGGAGGCAGAATTACTGTCTCTGGTGCAGTAAGCTCCCAGTTCTTAAGTGCTCTATTATTCCTGACACCATTGCTTGAAGAAGATAGTGAAATTATTGTCCTCGATGATTTGAAATCGAAGGTTGTCGTGGGCCAGACCTTGGAAGTGTTGGAGCAGGCAGGTATTGTGGTGCACGCTGCGGATGATTACATGTCCTTTAAAGTTCCAGGTCGTCAAGCTTATGCAGCTAAGTCATATACTGTTCAAGGTGACTACCCAGGCTCTGCGGCAATCCTTGCGGCGGCTGCCGTTACAAAGTCGGATGTGAAAATCCACCGTCTTGCAGAACAAAGTAAACAAGGTGAAAGAGCCATTGTTGATGTGCTGCGGATGATGGAAGTTCCTCTTACTCATGAAGAGGGCACAGTACATGTCCAAGGGAACGGTATCCTAAAAGCTGTTGAATTTGATGGAGATGCTGCAACCGATGCGGTATTGGCCATGGTGGCTGCCGCAGTATTTGCAGAAGGCACCTCCCGATTCTACAATGTTGAGAATTTGCGTTATAAGGAATGCGATCGCATTACCGATTACTTAGCAGAATTAACCCGTGCCGGAGCTAAGGTAGAAGAACGCCGCGATGAGATAATTGTTCACGGTATGCCTGAAGGTGTCGAAGGCGGAGTCACCATTAATGCGCATTATGACCACCGCGTAATTATGGCACTATCCGTAGTGGGCCTGCGTGCGCGTAAACCTCTTTTGATTAAGGATGCACATCATGTGGCAAAATCTTATCCGCAATATTTTGATCACTTGCGTGCGCTTGGTGCGAATGTGGAGTGGGTACAATAGGAATGAGGGAGCTAGCGTATCTAGCTTCAGTTAAACAAGGATCATTAAGTGTAACTATGGAAAGGGGCACTACTTATGAGCTTTGAGAATCCAAGTCGGGAGCAGATCGGAGATATCCTTGCTTCCGCAGGTAACATTGCTGTTGTCGGCTTGTCAGACAAAACAGACCGAACCTCTTATATGGTCGCGGGCGCCATGCAAAGCCGGGGATATCGGATCATTCCCGTTAACCCAACGGTGGATGGTGAGATCCTGGGAGAAAAGTGTTATCACACTTTAGCAGAAATTCCGGAGCCAGTGGACATCGTCAATGTATTCCGTCGAAGCGAACACTGCGCAAAGGTCGCGCAGGAGGCTGCTGACATTGGCGCACGTGTGCTGTGGCTCCAGCAGGGTATAGTTAGCGCAGAAGCCGCTAAAATCGCCGCTGAGCACGGTATGATCGCCATTATGGACCGCTGCATCAAGGTCGAAGAAGCGATCACAATGCATGGGCGTAGCCGGCAGTAGGGTTGGTCATATACTGTTGAACTGAACACTGAGTTAAGTGTGTGGTGATTACAGTTATCGTTGACCAACGGACGTAACAAGGAACTGACGAATAACGAACTAGCTGGTGAAGAATGAACTAGCTGATGAAGAACGAGCTAGCTGGCGAAGAACGGACTAACTGGTGAAGAACGAACTAACTGGCGAAGAACGAACTAGCTGGTGAATAATGAGTAAACTGGCGAGAACGAGCAAAAGAGGAATAAACTAACTAGGTTTAAATTTATGACGCTGAGGTTATAGCAAACTTAGATGATGGAGATCAGCCAAAGTAAGAGGTATTGTGTAACACAAGGTGCGATTTTTAATGTAACTCGCCTGTTGAGCTAGTTATAATGAGATTAGACGAAGAACGTCCTTTAACCGCTTTTTGCGGTGAAGGGCGTTTTTTTATTTTGTAGGGGAGGCTAGGTTATGGAGTTTGAAGAAGCGCATGGTTTGTTTATCGACCAACATATGAAATCAAGAACAGGTGAAAAAAGAGGGAGGCTGGTTAGAGGCAATAATTTTGCGGAAAAGCTATTTTTGCAGAATGTATGGTGGCCTATGTTTGAGTCCCTAGACGATTTGCATCCAGAATACGAAGTATATGACTGGAATCGCAAATCACAATTTTTGGACTTTGCTTTTCTTCCGCAGACGGGCAGCAGCTTTGGGATCGAGTGTGATGGATATCAAAGCCATGTGAAAGATATGGACCGCGAAAAATTCAACTATTCAGTAAATAGGGACACTTTTTTGACTGGGATGGGCTGGAGGATGATTCATTTTTCTTTTGATGATATCCAGCAACGTCCCGAGGTCTGCCGCATGCTGTTGCAACTGGTGCTGGCGCCTTACTTGGCTCGTAATTTTGCTAGCGTAGCTATTTTGTCTGAGGAAAAAGAGGTTCTGCGTTTCGCTTGGCGTCTCGGTAGACCGGTTCGTCCAAAGGATGTGGCCACGCATTTCTGCATTAATTTCCGTACGGCGCGTCGATTGCTGCAATCATTAAGTGAGAAGGGGTTGCTGAAGCCGGTTAATCAGGGAGAAAGAATTCGGTATTATGAGGTGAAGGCTCTCAGACCAGATCAAATGTGGTAAGAGGATCTTTAGAGTCTGCGCAAGGGAATAATTGCACTTTGTACAACTAAATCGCCGAAATAGCCATCTAAATGCGAAATAGTTGTACTTTGTACACTTAAAACGCATCAAATATTAGATGAAGAGGGAAATCATTAAAAATAGTTGTATGAAGTGCAGTTAAAAAAGTGCTCAGAGTAACGTCGATATGAATAGTTGTACAAAGTACACTTAAACTCAGGTGGAATTCCTAACTGTGAGTTTAGGGTGTTGGAGATAGCTAATGGGGGGAGAAAAGTTCGATGTTATGAAGCGAATGCTCTGAGACCAGTTCAGATCAGATCAGACCAGATCAAAACAAATCAAATCCAATCAAATCCAATCCAATCCAATCAGGTATGCGAGGGACATCTATACGATAGCTGCGCAAGGGAATAATTGCACTTTGTACAACTAAATCGCCGGAATAGTTATCTAAATGCGAAATAGTTGTACTTTGTACACTTAGAACGCATCAAAGATTAGGTTAAGTGGGAAATCACTAAAAATAGTTGTATGAAGTGCAGTTAAAAAGGTGCTCAGAGTAACGTCGATAGGAATAGTTGCACAAAGTACACTTAAACTCAGGTGGAATTCCTAACTGTGAGTTTAGGGTGTTGGAGATAGCTAATGGGGGGAGAAAAGTTCGATGTTATGAATCGAATGCTCTGGGATCAGATCAGTTCAGACCAGACTAGACCAGACCAGACCAGATCAAATCAAATCAAATCAAATCCAATCCAATCAGGTATGCTAGGGACATCTATAGGACAGCTGCGCAAGGGAATAATTGCACTTTATACAACTAAAACGCTAAAATAGCTATCTAAATGCGAAATAGTTGCACTTTGTACACTTAGAACGCATCAAAGATTAGATGAAGTGGAAAATCACTAAAAATAGTTGTATAAAGTGCAGTTAAAAAGGTGCTCAGAGTAACGTCGATAGGAATAGTTGCACAAAGTACACTTAAACCCGATTCTGACTCTGTAGTATTAATAGCCCCACGTAAATACCAGCCGTTCTATGAATTCTAATGAATAAATGTTTAGTGGAAAGTGAGAATATTTGTTTTAAAAATGTAACGTGAAGATCTCATGAGTTTCTTTTGACAAAAATCCCCGCAGCGCTTACCATTCAATATAGAAAGAAAGGAGAGGGTAGCCTTGAATTGGCTCGGATCATTGCAGCAATTGGGCAGAGCCATAATGCTTCCTACCATGGTACTGCCGGCGGCAGCCATTTTGCTGAGTTTGGGCAGCTTACCTTGGTCTGCATGGGGACTTTCTTCGGTGTCTGAAGTGGCTACTTACGCGGGGCAGGCAATATTTTATTATATGCCTTATTTGTTCGCTGTAGGTGTAGCATGGGGTTTATCCAATCAAGCCGGAACGGCGGGGCTTGCAGCGCTGGCTGGGATGTTCACTTACGACCGAATTGTCACCCAAATGGGAGACGGGCTTGTACAACCTGCAACACTAATCGGAATTTTGCTGGGGATCGTTGCCGGTGTCGCGCAAAACCGGTTTAAAAATATTAAGCTTCCAGAGGCGATCCAGTTTTTTGGAGGGTCGCGTTTTGTTTTGCTGTTCATGGGCTTATTTTCTGCCGGGTTCGCGTGGGTAATGTTAGGAATATCTCCGCTGCTGCAGATTGGGCTGGATAATCTTTTTCAGGGAATATTGCAGACGGGCGGGTTTGGTGTTTTTATCTATGGGGTCCTATATAGGGTTCTGACCGCTTTTGGACTACATCATATTCTTAATAATGTGTTTTGGTTTCAATTTGGGAATTTTACGACTCCTGATGGCAGTGCTGTGGTTCAGGGGGATTTGCCGCGTTTTTTTGCAGGCGATCCTACGGCGGGGATTTTTATGGCGGGGTTGTTTCCGATTATGATGTTTGCGCTGCCTGCCATTGCTTTTGCAATTATTCAGGAAGCGCGCGAGGATTTGAAGCCCAAGATTAAAAAGACTTTTGTACGGGCGGCGTTGGTTTGTTTTCTGACCGGGGTTTCGGAGCAGATCGAATTTGCATTTTTATTTGCTTCTCCGTATTTGTTCGCGGTACATACTGTAATGTCCGGTCTCGCAATGGTACTGACCTACATGCTGGGAATCCATCACGGGTTCTCCTATTCGGCTGGAGCCATCGATTTCTTCTTGAACATGCATTTATCACAGAGGGCTTGGCTGCTGATTCCGATTGGTATCGGCTATGGGATTGTATACTATAATTTATTTCGCTGGGCGATTCGCCGTTTTCAGATCCCGACACCGGGGCGTGAAGAAGGTTCAGAGCTTGGGGATTGGGCCGGCAATATCCCTTATCAGGCACCGCTAATCTTAGAGGCGCTTGGGGGCAAGGAGAATATTGTACAAGTGCAGTCCTGTATCACCCGTCTGCGGCTTACGGTTCATAATGACCGATATATAGATACTGGAGCGCTTAAAGGTTTGGGTTCCGCAGGGATTATCAAGCTGGGCGGCGGAAATGTCCAGGTAGTATTTGGCACGTATTCTGAACTGATCCGCGAGGAGATTAACAAGCTTATGCTTCGTGATTTGCCGCAGGTGCTGTTCAGTTCGCCAATGCAGGGCAGAATGATGCCCATCGAGGAAGTGCCTGATCACATTTTTGCAGCTAAGCTAGTGGGCGATGGGGTTGCATTTTTGCCGGAAAAAGGGGAACTTACTTCACCCGTATTCGGGAAAGTTATGCACGTCTATCCTACAATGCATGCCGTGGGTATTTCGACGCCGGAAGGGCTGGAAGTACTCATGCATATAGGGATCGACACTTCACAGCTCAAGGGACCTTTCGAGGCGGTTGTAAAAGAAGGCGACAGCGTGGAGCCAGGTCAATTGCTTGTTAAATTCGACCTCGCTTATTTGCGTGAACATGCGGCCTCATTGGCTACACCGATGGTGATCACGAATCCTGATCGGGTCAAATCATGGAGCTATGCTCCATTTAAAAATGTTAAAAAGGGGCAATCATCAGTAATGTCCGTAGTCTTACACGAAAGTAACGTTGGAGGGATTGAAGGATGATACAAGGCATAGGCGCAGCAGCAGGTGTAGCTATCGGGAAGGCCTTTGTCTTGCCGAACTGGGAATGGAGCTTACCGGATACACAAGTGAACCCAGTGGATCTAGCTAAGGAGTTTGAGCGTTTATACGAAGGTATCCGTACCTCTAAGGACGAGATTGAATTCATCAAAAAAGAGTTCAGAGAAGTGGTAGGTCCGGAGGAATCGAGTATTTTTGATGCTCATCTGGCGATCTTAGATGATCCTGTGTTCATGAGTGAAATCCGCGGGATCATTGAACGCCAGTACAAAGCGGCAGAAGTAGCTGTGAAAGAAGCGATTGATCATTTTGTAGCGATGTTTGATCTGCTAGACGATGAGTACATGAAGGAGCGGGCGGTTGATATCAAGGATGTCGGAAACCGTCTTTTAAAACATCTTTTAGGCGCTCCAGAGGTTACGTTACCATCGGATACACAGCCATATATTCTTGTTGCGAAGGAGTTGTCTCCTTCCCAGCTAGCTCACTTGAATCCAACTTATGTTCTAGGTATTGTCACCATGATGGGCGGTAAAACCTCACATTCCTCCATTATGGCTCGTGCGCTAGGCATTCCGCTTGTAGCGGGCTTGGAGAATAATCTGTCTAATCCTATTCAGACCGGGGACATGCTTGTGATCGACGGCGATACCGGATCTGTACAAATCCACCCAGATGAACTTACGATAAATGAATATGTAGCGATTCGGGATAAACAGCATAAAAAGAAAGAGCAGCTGGAACTGCTCGCCACCGTGGAGGCTGTCACCAAGGATGGTGTGAACCTGCGACTTGCCGGCAATATCAGTTCAGTTAAAGAACTCAACATAGCACTTAAGTATGGTGCTGAAGGTGTAGGCCTGTTCCGTACCGAGTTTCTTTATATGGATCGCAGATCTTTTCCAACTGAGGATGAACAATTTGAAGTGTATAAACAGGTTGTCGAGAAGGTGGGCAACAACACTGTAGTGATTCGTACGCTGGATATTGGCGGGGACAAGCAGTTGGATTATATCCAGCTGCCTGAAGAACAGAATCCTTTCCTTGGTTATCGGGCGATTCGCATCAGCTTGGATCGATTGGATATGTTCAAAACCCAGCTAAGTGCCATTTTGCGGGCAAGTGCATACGGGAATGTAAAGTTAATGTTTCCGATGATTTCTTCCGTAGAGGAAGTGCAGGCGGCAAAAGCTGTTTTAGAAGAAGTGAAAGCTGAGCTGGAGCAACGAGATATCCCTTTTAACCGGAATCTTCCCGTGGGTATTATGATTGAAGTTCCGGCGGCGGTTATGATTGCGGATTTATTGGCTGAGGAAGTTGACTTTTTCAGTATCGGCACTAATGATTTGGTTCAATATGTGTTAGCGGTAGACCGTATGAATGAACAAATTGCTCATATGTATCATCCGTACCATCCAGCGGTTCTGCGAATGATCCGTATGACGGTAGAAGCGGCACGTAATGCCAAGATTGATATCAGTGTATGTGGTGAAATGGCGGCGGATGAGCGTTCTTTGCCTCTTTGGCTGGAGCTGGGAATTAGAGATCTCAGCATGTCGCCGCAGGCGCTGCTGAAGGTTAAACACCGCACACTGAACACATTGGCCAAGGATGCCAAAAGAATTGCCAAAGCGTGTTTCCATCATCGTACAAGCTCAGAGACGGAAGAAATGTTAACTGCGTTTGCGCAAAAAAGTGGCCTTACGCTTGGATCAAGCGGAGAACTACAGGAGAAAGCCTCATCCTAAAGTTACTGTAACTTTTATTCAATTCATATCAAGGTTCGGCATTCTTGCCGAGCCTTTTTCTATATTTATGACATACTTTTAAAAAAACAAAACCGTTTACCCTGCAGCGCAGTCAATACATAGAGAGAGTTACACAGAACCGATTTAGGAATAAAGGCAAGGGGGGAGGCAGGCCGAAAATGGATCACATTATAAATGATGAAATGGAAATGGCCGCTACGGACGAAGAGCTGTTTTATGAGCAAGTGGCTGGACAGAAAAGAAAACTTTATAGCATTGCCTACAGCTATTTGCGAAATGAAGCGGATTCGCTGGAGGTTTTGCAGGAGGCAACCTGCCGCGCATGGATTAAACGAAAGAGCTTAAAAGACGCGGAGCGGTTCGCTCCTTGGTTAACACGTATTTTGATTAATTGCTGTAATGATGAGCTGAAGCGCCGAAAGAGGAACACAGTCGCAGAAGCTGCTCGAAGTGATGAGGGAATCATGGAGATGAAAAGTGACCGCAGACTGGACATGGAACAAGCGCTGGATGGAGTGAAACCCAAATATCGCCAAGTGCTGGTGCTCAAATATTACAAGGATATGACCCTTGCCGAAATTGCAGAGGTGCTGGATAAACCAGAGGGCACAGTGAAGACATGGCTGAATAAAGGATTAAAACAATTGCGTGACAAAATGAAGCGGAAGGGGGAGCTATTTTATGGCTGAGTCTGAAGAAAAGCTGCTTAAGGATTATTTTCAGAAAATCGATGCGGAGGCAGAAGAAATTTTGGATGTAAAACTGGACACTGCGATCCGCAGGGGGATGCAGCAAGGGAACCGTACACGTTTGTCTTTTAGTAAAAGGTACGCTGTTGTTGTATTGGTGGTCTTGGCATTCGCCTTACTTATAATTGTGCCTTGGGCAAATCAGATGATAAATCCCGTACGTGCACAATTACCTCCAAAAAGCTGGGGCCAGCTTGAATTGTTTAGACCCGTTATTGCTAATAATCTGACGATTAAATCAGCACTTGATGCAGGGATGATGAAGGAGGTAAGTATCTCTTCTTCTGAGGTGGATGGGATAACATGGACTGTTAACGGAATCATTGCAGATCGAAGAGGCATTGCAGTGCTTTATACAATCCAGAATAATACGGATCAGAAGATGCGTCTTTTTGGCTTGTCTTTGAAAAAGACTCCAGAGGATAAATACCACCTTAGTGGATACAGCGGGTTTAGCACTTCTAATGCACAAGAGGTTGGGTCCCCTGGGACGACTCGTATGTATGAGCAAATCGTCTGGGATAAATATCAGGATGAGATACCAGAGGAGTTGAATATCACATTATCGCTTTTTCCAGATGCTCTTAGTCAAGTTTTTAATAACAAGGATATAAAAGAAATGGGTGTCAAAATTCCACTGGAAGCCGATAACAATTATTTTCAAGGAGAACTTGTTGATTTGAAGGATAGTCTGTCTATCGGTGGACAGAAAATTATAATGGACCAGGTTTATATTGGACCTACGGGTATTTATATGCGGGAAACCTTTGGCAGAGAGAATACAATGAGGATTTTTAGTTTGCTATCACCTAAGCTTGTCCTCGGAAAAGGGGATCATCAAGAGGAACTAATGCGGGCAAGTGGATCGAATATTTACCACAATGACAATATGAGACCTAATGATCCAATCAAACTTGAAGTTGAAGGAATCTCTGCTCTAGATCAATCAGAGGTCGAGCTTGTGATTAACACGGAAACGCAGCAGATTTTAAAGGCACCGGATAACTCTCTCTCGATTTCCAAACGGACCGCGGACGAAGAGCAGGGGATTATAGTATTGGATTTATTGATTCCCAAAAAAGTTGAGGAGTTGCATGAAGCAACCGGTTTTGGTATAGACGATAATTTTGTGGATAGCGCTGGAAGCGGACATTGGCTTGTACATGATAATTACTCCGGATATAGAGAGTATAGAGAGGATGCAAAAGGAACTACAATAACTTATTTTCTTAACGTGGGTCAAGAAAAGCTGCCTCAACCTTTGACCTTTAGGTTTACAAATTATCCAAATATGATCATGGAGACGGATTCTATGCGGATCAGGTAATAATTTGGAATTTTAAACGCCTCAAATCAAAAGCCCTGCTCCTCAAATTGTGAGAAACAGGGCTTGTTTGATTTTAAACTATATACCTACTGTTTATTCCCCAGCAAGTGCATCGCAAAAGGCTTTGCCGTATGGAGGAAGATCTGGCGGGCGGCGAGCGGAGATGATATGTCCATCCGTAACTACAGCCTCATCCTTCCAGATGGCTCCGGCATTCTCCATGTCATCACGGATGCCCGGCGTGGAGGTGACGGTTACACCTTCCAGAATTTTAGCAGAAATTAATACCCAGCCTGCATGGCAGATCTGCCCAATTGGTTTTTTAGCCGCATTAAAATCCTGTACTAGCTTTAGAACGGCACTGTATCTACGAATTTTATCAGGAGCCCAGCCGCCTGGAACCAAAATCCCATCATAATCTGCGGCATTAAGCTCGTCCCAGGAGTATTCTGCTTTAGCAGGTACGCCATATTTACCGACGTACGTCTTATTTTTTTCCAGACCTGCCAAGTGAACCTCGGCACCTTCTTCTCTCACCCGGTACACGGGATACCAGAGCTCCAAATCTTCAAATTCATCGTCTACGAGTGCTATCACCTTTTTACCGGCTAGTCTCATTTAGTTAAGCTCCTTTCGATTCCCATGATTCTTTCATTATTCTATCAAATTTAAAATATGAAGTCATCTTTAGGGATGTAAATTATAGACAAATTGCCAATTTAATCATTATATGCAATAAAGGAGGGTTTTAATCGAGTAGAGTCGAATATAGAAGTTGAAAAAGTCAAACTTTGTGCTTTATTAATTTTGTGCAAGAGGTGTAGAAGATGTATAAAGATAATTTGATGGAGAAGTTGTGCAGTTGTGGTGGCCTCATGAACTTACATATGCATTCTTTGATTTTTAATACGAAGATGAAGATTACGCATGTTCCTGTCTATACCTGCCCAAAATGCGCTAGTTATGAACCTTTGCAGTTTATTAAAGCAGATCTAGGCAAATTAGTAAAAGAACTCAGTGGAGATGATCCGGGAAAAGATTTTTTGTTTACGGAGAGAAATGAATTGGCCAGTGTATTAAAAGAATCCTTGTCAGAAACTATAATAGGGGGAATATTAGAACTAGAGGCGATAATCCGAGAGAGGATTCAGACCCGAGTCGATATGCTTCTCGATATCTATCGTTTAGCTGAGAAGCTGTCAGACCAGCATTGGATGGAAGAAACTAGTCGAAGATTGTCTCAATTAACCTTCCAAATGACTGAAAATGAAGATTATAAAAAAATTGTGTGAAAATAATGAAAATTTTTCACGGAATGTTGGATTTTTCACTCACTTTTTGTTACGATAGATAGAAGTTACATTATTGATGCTCTTGGACAGGTTAACCAGCACTGGTCACAATTTTAATCCAGGGTGACGTTTTCAGCCTTGAAAGAAATTTTGAAAGGAAAATGAAGCGTTATCATTGCACAAATGTACAAAGTGTCGTATCATATTTTTAATTAGTCGAACGATAAAATTTATCGCAATGGAGAGAGTAATTTGACGGTAACCATTTACGATGTAGCTCGAGAAGCAGGCGTATCTATGGCTACGGTATCACGGGTTGTGAATAATAACCCTAACGTGAAACCGCAGACCCGGAAGAAAGTTTTTGAAGCGATTGAACGTTTGGGATATCGTCCCAATGCCGTGGCAAGAGGTCTTGCCAGTAAGAAAACGACAACCGTTGGGGTTGTCATCCCTGATATTTCAAACTCGATTTTTGCAGAAATTGCACGCGGGATTGAAGATATCGCGAACATGTATCATTACAATATCATATTGTGTAACGCGGATAAGCGTAAAGAGAAAGAAATTCGTGTCATTAATACCCTTTTGGAGAAACAGGTCGATGGTCTGCTCTTCATGGGGGGTACAGTAACTGACGAACATATTCAAGCTTTCCAGACTTCTGCAGTTCCGATTGTTCTATGTGCTACACGGGATGAGAAGGGAACTTATCCTTCCGTTGACATCGATCATGAAACCGCTGCTTTTGATGCTGTGAACACATTGATTCGTCACGGTCATCGTGAGATTGCTATGATCAGTGGCACACTGCAGGATCCTGCAAATGGATATGCACGTTTCCATGGTTACAAGAAAGCACTGGAACAGGCAGGAATCGAGTACCAAGAGGATTTGGTACGCATCGGTAACTACCGCTATGAATCTGGTGTAGAAGCAATGAAGTATTTCCTTGGACTCAAGAAGAAACCAACCGCTATTTTTGCGGCAACGGATGAAATGGCTATTGGCGCCATTCACAGTATTCAAGATGAAGGTCTGAAGGTACCGGATGATTTCTCCATTATTAGTGTGGATAACATTCGTATGGCTTCGATGGTTCGTCCTTTGCTGACAACCGTAGCTCAGCCTATGTACGATTTGGGCGCGGTTGCGATGAGACTTTTGACCAAGCTTATGAAGAAAGAAACCGTTGAGAATCCGCGGGTTATCCTGCCTCATGAAACGATTCTCCGCTTGTCGGTTAATCATCTGAATAAGTAATTTAAGAACTGAACAGTTATTCCGTAAAAAGCTCCTTATGGAGCTTTTTATGTTTTTATTTATTAAACAAATCATCAAAGGAGGCATTTGCTGTGAGTGAAATCATCGGATTAATCGGAGCGATGGATGAAGAAATTAAGCTGCTTCTAGAAGGCATGGAGGACAAGCGGACAAAAGTTAAAGCAGGTATACAATATTACATAGGAAATATATTAGGCAAATCCGTAGTGCTCTGTAAATCTGGGGTGGGTAAAGTAAATGCAGCAGTTACGACTCAGCTTCTAATTGATAATTTTGGCGTATCCCGTGTGCTGTTTACGGGGGTTGCTGGTGCTGTACATCCTGAATTGAATATTGGAGATATTGTTATATCGTCTACATGTGTACAACATGACATGGATGCTACGGGGCTTGGGTTCGCAAGAGGCGAAATTCCTTATCAGGAGACTTCCGTCTTCCAGGCAGACCCTGCGTTAGTACAGCTTGCTGAGAAGGCATGCAATGAGTTAGGTCAAAAGTACTTGATAGGCAAAGTGTTATCTGGTGATCAATTCATTTCTAATGCGGAGATGGTAGCTGAATTAAGAGAGCAAATGGATGGAGCTTGTGTGGAAATGGAAGGGGCGGCGGTTGCCCAAGTCTGTCATATGAACGCCACGCCCTTTGTCATCATTCGCTCGATGTCAGATAAGTCTGATGGATCAGCTGAGGTGAATTTCAGAGAATTTACAGTACAATCTTCACAACGCTCGCATTCCATATTAGAATTTATGCTGCAGCATATTTAATGCTCAATACATGAAACGTTGTCTAAAACGTACTCTGTCAAAGGTCTCCTGAGAGGACATGGGCACCTCTTGTCCAATGCGAACCATTAGGCAGTTAGCGGGATGTGAGCAGATTTCCGGATCATCCGTAGCATACCAAACCATATTAACGGTCTTCATCAGGCGTTCCATCATTTGGCGATAGGCCCACACGTCCAGCCCACTGCCTTTTAAATCCCAGTGCCAATAATACTCTGTTGTAAAAATAATACAATTCTCTAATTGCTCCCGTTCAAAAGCAGTAGAAATCAGCAGCCGGCCTAGTCCGGCCCCTCTATAATCATTACTCACCTCTATCGCTCCAAGCTCAATAAGATCCTCCATCCCACCCTGTGACCATAACTCCATTTCATCTGGATAATGGAAGGTCACATAGCCCACTATGACATCATTCTCTACCGCAGTAATCACACGGCCTTCTGGCAAGCTGGCGATCTCTACGAGCGCCTCTTGCTGCTCTAATGGCCTGCGAAAAGCATCTAGATCCTGATGCATATGCAGGGCTTCAAGGTCCTCAGGAGATCGGGGTCCGCTCACAGTTATCGTTCTACCCATATAGGAGAGAGTATGGGAAATAGGGATTTTGCGATGCTCCATGACAGTGCTCCTTTCAGATCAAAAAAATGGTATGTAAACGCTTGCTATGGTATACTAATTCAGACATAAAAAATTCACATTCACTGCATTGACATCATTATTTAAAACATGAGTCTTACCCTTAAAGCTTAAATCAAACGAGTGAGGGAGGCAAGAGTGATGGGTCAAGTCCATAGCGAAATTTTGCCGGGTCGTGTGCAGAGCTCCAATATGTCTGATTATGCGGAGGCAGTAGCCAATTTTGAGTGGGAGGATGTTGAACGTAATTTCTCATGGTATGAAACCGGCAAGGTTAATATGGCCTATGAAGCCGTTGATCGCCATGTTGATGAAGGGCGGGGAGCGGCAACGGCCCTACTCTACAGTGACACTGTACGGGAAGAATCCTATACATTTACCGATCTGCAGGAACGGTCGAATCGGTTCGGAAATGTATTGCGTAAATATGGCATCGGTAAAGGAGATAGGGTATTTATTTTTATGCCTCGCCAACCGGAACTGTATTTCAGTCTGCTAGGTATTCTCAAAATCGGAGCCATAGCAGGACCCTTGTTCGAAGCCTTCATGGAAACAGCAGTTAAGGATCGTTTGGAGGATAGTGGAGCCGTTGCGCTGGTAACTACGCCTGAATTGCTGCATCGGGTCAAGCGAGAAGAGCTTCCGGAGCTTCGTCATATTTTTCTAGTAGGTGGAGCAACAGATATTGAGCAAGGAAACTTAGGGTTCGCAGAAGAGATGGCTAACGTTTCTGCTGATCTTAATTTAGAATGGCTTGATTTGGATGACGGCCTTATTATGCATTATACATCTGGTTCTACAGGAAAGCCCAAAGGCGTTTATCATGTGCATAGAGCAATGATTCAACATTATTATACAGGCAGAGTAGTGCTAGATCTACGTCAAGACGATATATACTGGTGTACGGCAGATCCTGGCTGGGTGACCGGAACTTCATACGGCATATTTGCCCCTTGGTTAAACGGGGTGACCAATGTAGTTAGAGGTGGCCGCTTTAGTCCTCAGGATTGGTATAAGACAATCGAACGGAATAAGGTATCTGTATGGTACAGCGCACCTACAGCTTTTCGTATGTTGATGGGTGCAGGGGAGCACTCCTTACAGGGGATTGATTTAAGCAGCTTGCGCCATGTTCTATCGGTTGGTGAACCGTTAAATCCGGAAGTGGTGCGGTGGGGAGATAAATTTTACAATCAGCGTATACATGATACTTGGTGGATGACTGAAACAGGGGCACAATTGATTTGTAATTATCCGGCAATGGATATCAAACCAGGCTCAATGGGCCGTCCGTTACCGGGGATTGAAGCAGCGATTCTGGATGATCGGGGAAATGTTCTTCCACCGTTCTCTATGGGGAATCTTGCGATAAAAACTCCGTGGCCGTCCATGATGAAAACGATCTGGAACAATCAGACGAAGTATGAGGAATATTTCCGGATTCCTGGCTGGTACATTTCTGGCGATTCCGCTTATATGGATGACGAAGGATATTTCTGGTTTCAGGGGCGAATTGATGATGTTATCAACTCTTCTGGTGAGCGTATTGGGCCATTTGAAGTGGAGAGCAAATTAGTGGAACATCCGGCAGTGGCAGAAGCGGGTGTAATCGGCAAACCGGATCTTGTGCGGGGTGAGATTATTAAGGCTTTTATCTCGCTTAGAGAAGGTTATACTCCAACTGCTGCTCTGAAAGAGGAGATCGCCGCTTTTGTCAAAGCGGGCCTGTCTGCACATGCTGCGCCGCGAGAAATCGAGTTTAAGGATAAACTACCGAAGACACGATCAGGTAAAATCATGCGGCGTGTACTGAAGGCATGGGAGCTGCATCTTCCGACAGGAGATCTATCCACGATTGAGGATTAGAATGAATTGTAAAAAAACACCGTTCCCGGATGAATCCATGGGAACGGTGTTTTGCTGTGTAAAGTTATTTATTAATCTTTGGGCTAACGTGTCCCTGCATTATTACCTGCTGTGGGATTATTACTGCCCCCAGTACTGTTACCTCCACCGGCTGGTGTTTCCGTCGGTAGCGGGAGAATGTTACCTGGATCCTCAATAATGTCTCCTGGTGTCGTCTCAGGCTCTGTAGGCGGCTCTGTGCCAGGTTGTTGATCAGGTGTAGGAGTTGCTTCTGGTGTTGGTGTAATCCCTCCAGCAACGCTGCCAGAAGCCGTCTCATTACCTGCAACATCCACGGCGGTTACATAGAAGGTTGCATTAGCACTTGCCGGTGTACCCGGCGTGAATACCTTGTTCTCATCTGCCATGAGTATAGATTGCTTTTGGAAAGAACCTCCATTTAATGAACGATATAAGCGGTATCCCACAACATCTGCCGAGCTGCTAGCGGAGAAGCTGATGACCGCTTTACCAGTGCTATAAGAGACGTTAACATTTCCAGGAGCAGCAGGGGAAGCCCCGTCGTCCACTCGTGGATCAACTTCTGTTGGGAAATCCGTCTTGGCATCGGCTGGCATATAATACTCCAGTGATTTATGATCCTTCATCTTAGGGAAGGCAGCCAGGAGTTCTTTGACGAGTTCCTGTATCGGCTTCTCACGTTTAACGACGATTTTTTCCTTTAGGAACTCCTCTGGAGTACCTTCCAACGGGATATAATTGACGCCTTTGTAAGTAATATACTTGGCTTTGGAAATCCCGTCGTCGCTCTCTTTTGGCACATATTTTGTATTAAATATATCCGTTGTGAATTTATCAGTCAGAGATGTTGGCAGTTTGCCGCTATATGCTGAAACTGTCTTTTTGATAATTCCTTCAGGCTGTGCAAATTTGTCTGTGACGAATAGTTCCGGCTGCTTATCAATGACAGCATTCAATACTTTTGCCCATAATGTTTGGGCTTGACGTTTTTGTGTATCTCCCGTAAGGGTGTTGATTTGCTCTTTGTAACCGACCCACATTCCCAATGTGACATCAGGAGTGTAGCCCATAAACCATACGTCCCCATAATTCTGGGTAGATCCAGTCTTACCGACAATCGGAATTTCTTTAGAGTGTTTGTATGCTCTTTTTACGGTGCTGGCTGTACCCTCTGTAATTACAGTTCGCAGCATATCTGTCATTAGGTAAGCTGTTTGCTTAGAGAATACTTGCTCAGGATTAACCTTGTGCTGATAGATAATTTTGCCCTCTGAATTGACGATTTTCTCAATCATGTAGGCATCATTAAAGGCTCCCTGGTTGCCGATAGCGGAATAGGCATTGGTTAACTCTTCTACGGATACACCGTATTTGAGACCGCCTATAACCCCAGTCTGCGCGCTGTAATCATCATCTGTGAGGGTGGTGATCCCCAGCTTTTTAGTAAAGGCCCAAGATTTCTCTATTCCGACCTTTTCATTAAACAGCTTAAGCGCAGGCAAGTTGAGCGATTTGTTAAGTGCGTAACGGGCAGTGACCAGACCTTGATAGCGGTTATTGGCATTCTTGGGAATATGGAATCCTTTTCCGCCGTCTTTTAGAATAATTGGCGCGTCATCCACAATCCCGGCAGGCTGAATCAGCCCTGCATCTAAGGCTGGTAAATAAGCTGAAATTGGCTTCATAGTTGATCCGGGCTGACGGATCATTTGGGTAGCATAATTCATCTGCTCAATATTGAAGTCGCGGCCCTCAATCATGCCGAGAATGGCTCCCGTTTTGTTATCAATTAACATGCCAGCCGTCTGTTCCATACCTTTGGTTTTGCTGTCTTTAGTAAAATTATTGCTGTCTTCAGAGACACTATGCATTGCATTGTAAACTTTTTTATCAATAGTTGTGTAGACTCGATAACCGCCGGTCATGAGCTGCTGTCTTGCTTCTTCAAGTAACACGGCATTGTCAGTAGTGCTATTGGCATCCGTTGTGCCATTTTTCTCTTCATTCAATGATAGAAGGATCTCGGATGCTTTACGCTCAGTCTCCATCATCAGGTATGGATATGTAGCATAGGCTTTTTTGGTATGTGGCGCCAGAGAACTCTTGATATCAAATTTAAGGGCTTCATCATATTGAGAGGTAGTGATCTTATTCTCCTCAAGCATACGACGAAGTACAAGATGTTGGCGGTCCATAGCTCTGTTGAAAGCTTTTTCGTTGAATTCACCTATGCCATTAAATGCAGAATAAGCAGAAGGGAGCTGCGGAAGACCAGCCAAATACGCTGCTTGAGCGACATTCAATTTGTCCAGATCGTCTAGACCGAATATCCCCTTGGCTGCTGCTTTAATCCCGAAAACATTGTAGCCATTCGAACCATTGCCGAAAGGAACCTTATTTAGATAAGCCGTTAATATTTCTTGCTTGGTCAAGAAGCGTTCCAATCTAAGAGAAAGTAGAATTTCTTTTACTTTACGATCTTCTGTCCGATCCAGATTCAGGAATACACGTCTTGCGAGCTGCTGGGTGAGTGTACTGCCTCCGGTCTGAACGGATTCGTTGAGAAGCTTTTGTTTGACGGCACGCAAGGTGCCTTTGAAATCCACGCCATTATGCTCATTAAAATTATTGTCCTCTATTGCGAGAACTGCATCGATAATAAGCTGGGGGATATCGTTGAATTCAATGAGCCTTCGGTCTTCTTCTGTCCGAAGCTGGCCGATCGGTGCGCCGTCTCGGAAATAAGCGAATCCGGTGATCGCATTTTGACTGACCTGCTGCTGAATCATTTCTTCGGAGCGAACAGGTTCATCCTTCACAATGGAAGCGACATAGCCTGCTACAGCACCACCGGCAAATAGAACGCCTATTATTCCAAGAATAAACATCCACTTAACTACAGAACCGAACCTGCTTAGGGCGGATCTGCGGGGTGAAGGCTTCTTAGCGTTTTTTTTCTTGTTCTCTTGAGCCATCGACGATAATTCCTCCTTTTAACGGAATTATTATAGCATAAATTGGCGTTTTTGAATGCGCTTCTACCTGATTCTCATGGTCTTAAGATTCGACTTTTGTGCAAAAATTATAAATAAAGTAATTTTGGGTATGATTTGCGAAAGCGTAATAGGCAACAAACGGCTTGGAATTTAGAATATAGACATAACAAAAAGCCCCCGGATTAATCCGGAGGCTTCGGTCATACCCGCTAAAAGCGAGATATTAACGGTTGTAGAACTCGACGATTTGTTTCTCATCGATATCCTGGGAAAGCTCGGAACGTTCTGGCAAACGGATATATTTACCTTCGAAAGATCCTTCAGCATATTCCAGGTAAGCTGGAAGGTGGTTACGGTTAGCAAGAGCTTCTTTGATGGAAGCCATGCCTTGGCTCTTCTCGCGAAGACCGATAACGTCGCCCAAGCTTACACGGTAAGAAGCGATGTCGACTTTTTTGCCGTTTACAGTTACGTGTCCGTGGGAGACCAACTGACGTGCTCCAGCACGGGAGTTAGCAAATCCAAGACGGTAAACTAGGTTGTCCAAGCGGCTTTCAAGCAAGAACATGAAGTTTTCGCCCGCAAGACCTGGAAGTTTTTGTGCTTTAGCGAAGAGAGTACGGAATTGTTTCTCTCCTAAGCCGTACATGTGACGCAGTTTTTGTTTTTCCAAAAGCTGCATTCCGTAGTTACTTACTTTTCTGCGTTGGTTAGCGCCGTGTTGTCCTGGTGGGAAAGGGCGTTTCAGGTCTTTGCCTGTACCGCTAAGGGAAATGCCCAGACGGCGGCTGAGTTTGAATTTAGGTCCGGTGTAACGTGCCATGTTATAGTAGACTCCTTTATATTTGAAATTTCAGGTTAGGGCTCTATTTGCGCCGCATTTCGTATCCGTGATTAGCATTATTGGCTTCCACACTACCAGGGAAGTTCAGCCGCTGCCCTGGCAGTAACGAAATGCGTGAGGGTGACACAACGTTACGCCCAAGTAAGACTTGTTACAGTCTTGTTCAACAATAAATATTATATGAAAGTAGTATATAAAGTCAAGCGTATATTAAAAGAGTTTTTGTCATTCTTTGTCGTTAGTTCTTTGGTCCTAAAAAAAATCCCGGAAATAAGGAAAATATAATGCAATACACAAAGAAAGGGAGTAAAATATAGTTAATTAGATGTTAATTGGGAAGGTTTTTTTTCTTAATTGAGAAGCAAAGGGGATCTTCGTTATGTCAGAACAGAAAGCATACGCTTATAAAGACAGTCGTATGCTGATACAGGACAAATTGCACGCTAGTAGAGATTCCGAAGATCCCACCGCCTGGCTTAGGGAAACGGAAATAGTGTCCCATGACTTCCCATATTTGGCCAATCTGATTGCAGACAGCTTCGAGGAATGGATCGATGGGCTAGAGGCACTACCGTTCGCTAAATCATGGGATTGGTGTGTACTGAATTTTGAAGGCAGATATTTTGCTAATATTGCCGATCAGCAAGAACGATGGAGGCACCAATGGGAGCAGGCGGCGGCAGCTAGTTTACTTTCCGGCACAACCTCATCTGTTCAACTGACGGTGCAAGGTCAGGATATGAGCTTTTTTACTATACCGCTCATCACTCGCGTTGACAAAGAAATTTTTGCTTTCCTGGGCTGTGCTATGCCGACACAACAATATTTAATGGGTGGACGAGATACTGCTGAGGCTATATCGTTGCAGTACCGGACCATTTTCTATCATAAGTTTGAACATATTTTTGTAACTGATCTTGCGAGTGTTCATCTACATGCTGAACGTGAGAGCAATCGCCGCTCCTTGTTATTTCAGATCGTTCAGCGGATGCATGACAATATTGATGTGAACGCCGTGCTTACGGAGGTTATAGATAGCATTTCTGCAATGTACCCTGGTGCCAGGCTTGAGCTGTTTATGTCGCAAGATCACCGCAGCACTCATCCGCAGGTCAAACCTTTACCGTTTCAGATGTCCAGTGATGATGTCTGCGCTAGAGCATTTAAAGACGGCCGTGTTGCTCTGAACACCAATACTGAAGATCAACACATTGTAGAAATTGGTCTTCCGCTAGGTGGCAAGCAGGGGGTTTATGGGGTATTCCACATGGTGATGGATAACTCAATCTTTATGGATGTAGATTTACGGTTTCTCTCGATGGTGGCAGATACCGCCGGTACTGCTTTTGAGAATGCCAAGCTGTATGAACGCTCCAATCAGCTCATTCGTGAGCTGCGTATGAGTAACGAACTTACACAGCGTCTGAATCAAAGCTTGCGCTTAGGAGATATTTTCCAATTTGCGTTTGAAGAGCTGCTTGAGATGTTTGGTGCAGACTACTGCTGTATTTTACATATGAACGAAGAAAAGGGCGGGCTAGAGGTTATAGCTTGCAATCATTCCTCCTTGCAAAATGAGATTTTAGAAGTAGGACAAGGTTTAGGCGGGAAGGTCTATACTACTGGGGAATCATTAATCATGTCTAACTACATAGATAATCCTAATACTACTTCTCGTTTAATGAATGCTACCGGGTCGCAGTCGCTGATTGCCACACCTTTAAGTGTAGGTGGTGAAGTGCGTGGTGCCATCATGTTGGCGCATCGCGATGCCCATTATTTCTCTTATGACAATTACAGATTGCTTCAGGCGATGGCGGGGCATATTGGACTTGCTGTAGGGAACGCAAGGCTGCATGCCGAAGTTAGACGTCTAGCGAACAGAGATAGCCTAACTGGACTTTATGCTCGTCATTATCTGGACGAAGAAATAAAGGAACGGCAGTCTACAGATTTTTGCGGTTGCTTAATCGTTGTGGATATCGATCAGTTCAAGATGGTGAATGATACCTATGGTCATCAAAAGGGTGACAAGATTTTAAAAGAGGTCAGTGAAATTGTGAAGTCCTCCATCCGTCAAGGTGATATTGCTGCGAGGTGGGGCGGAGAAGAACTGTCGGTCTATTTACCATTAATGGGAGTAGAACAGGCAGTAAATGTGGCTGAGCGTATTCGCAAGCGGGTGATGAACGAAACCGAACCTAATGTAACAGTGTCCTGCGGTATAGCAGAATGGAGCTGGATGGACGAACGTGTAAGCGTGGAATCCCTGTTCTATCGAGCGGATATGGCACTGTATAAAGCTAAGAACAATGGGCGTAACCAGGTGATCGTTGACACTAAAGAGAATGGCAGTGGTGTGAAGGGATTGCCTCATAAGTAAAAAAAGATAGCAGAGCAGCGGTTCTCCCCTTATTGGAGAGTCGCTGCTTTTTGTTTTGGCAGATGGCTGGCTGCTTCGACTGTGTATCTATCATCCTGCTGCGATGCATCGGACTCAGATGACGTTATTTGCGTGATTTTAGCTTTTTAAGCATGTTTTCGGACTCCGGAGACGCTATTCCTTAATAAGAGGGGCATATCGGGCGCATTTCGGATCAATAGCTGCAATGGAGTCCGTTGGCATACGAAATATCGCAAAATACTGTAATTAAGGTCAGCTGTGTCCGAAAGCGACAACGGTGCGGCGACTGGCAGCGGTAACTTCGTGAGTCTGAAGGTGGTATGTACTGACATTCGAAAGCAAGCGACGAACGCGCATAAGTTAGAGCAATGTATGGAAAACGATAGCAGCAACGTATTTGCATCTGTATAAGGCGCGCAGGAAGGGAGAACCCTATAGTGGGCTGTAAAGTAAATACTCCAAGAAAGGCCTGATGACCGTGAGAAAGTCATTGTTACTAAAGGGGTTAGTTCTTATGATTTTTACCTTGTCCTGCGTGTTCAACAGCGGTTGCAGCGTTATTAGAGACAAACCAGCCAAGAAAGATCTAAGTTTGGTGTTAGCGGGTATAACGGGCAGCGATGGGGTTACTTTTAAAGGGTCAACCATGCTTACAAAAGGTGGAAAGACCGTTCCGGAATCCATGATATTTTACGAAGGCACAGTACAGGACCATAAGAAGGTCAATCTGTATACACTGCTTCCTGATAAATCCTCATCCACAAAGAAAGCAGCTAATAGCGCTAAAGATTTAAAAAGCGGCATCACTTCTATGAAAGCTTTCCATAGTCAGCTAGAGAAAAAAGAGGGGGAATGGGTAGCGTTGACCACTGAAGGTTCATCTGAGGACGGAAATCCGCTTGCTTTGCTTAATCCGTTAAAACAGCTGGAGGAGCTGCAATCCATGGAGGCTAATGTGACTGAAGATGCGGGTGCAGGCAGAGGGACAAATGTGCTGCGGATCGAGCTGACGCCTGCTGAGGCCAGAAAGCAGCTGACTGCTGAATTAGAAAAAGAGATGCAAGACCTTCGACCTGAAACACCTGATTCGGCTGGAAAAATAACAAAGAACGATCAGGCGGTTACGCAAGCTTTAGTGGAGCTGTGGGAGAAGAAAAATAATGAATTACAGCAAAAGCTGAAACAAGCTAATGTTGAGACTGTCTACCATTTAACCGTTGATACAAAACATAATCTGCCGAGAAAGCTCACCTTAAATCGTAAGGTTACCTACTCGGAAGCGGGGAATAAATCTGATAATGAAACTTATGTATCACAGGTGAATTTTTCAGGCTTTCGTTGATTTTCACATTATCCTACAGGTCTTGCGCTCCATACAGGGCGTGCTACAATAGAAAAGCTTGCTTATTTTTTAGACAGAGGAAGGAAGAATACACAATGAAAGATCCCAGAATTCAAAAGCTGGCGGCTAACCTAGTCGGTTATTCCGTAAATGTCCAGCCAGGCGAGAACGTGCTCGTCGAAATGATTGGCAATGAAAGAGATTTAATTAAAGCAGTTGTAGAGGAAATCGGCAAAGCCGGCGGTCATGCTTTTGTACAATTAACAGATCGTACAGTCCTGCGCAGCATGCTTAAATACGCAACTCGTGAGAGTCTTCAGACATGGGCTGAAATTGACTTGAACCGGATGAAGCAAATGGATTGTTATATCGGGATTCGTGCAGGTGAGAATGTGAATGACCTGTCTGATGTTCCTGAAGAAAATATGAAATTGTATAACTCGTTGTACTCCCATCCAGTGCACAGTGAACAACGTGTGAAGCACACGAAGTGGGTAGTGCTGCGTTATCCGAATGCGAGCATGGCTCAGCTTGCGAATATTAGCACTGAAGCGTTTGAGGACTTTTATTTCGAAGTGTGTAATTTGGATTACGCCAAGATGGACAAGGCTCAGGATGCTTTAGCTGATCTCATGCGCAGAACGGATAAGGTACATATTTTGAGTGCTGGAACAGATCTTAAGTTCTCGATTAAAGGAATCGGTGCAGAGAAATGCTCCGGGCAAAAAAATATTCCGGATGGCGAGGTTTACAGCGCCCCAGTTCGCGATTCTGTAAATGGAACGATCAGCTATAATGCGCCGTCAGTATATAATGGAGTGACCTTTGAAAATATCAAATTCAAATTCGAGAACGGAAAAATTGTTGAAGCCACCAGCAATGACTCCGCTCGTTTGAACGAAATTTTGAATTCAGATGACGGCGCGCGTCATATTGGCGAATTCGCTATTGGTTTTAACCCTTACATTCTTCACCCGATGAATGATATTCTTTTTGACGAAAAAATCGCAGGCAGCCTGCACTTTACGCCAGGACAAGCATATGATGTTACAGATAACGGTAACCGCTCCTCCATTCACTGGGATCTTGTGTTGATCCAACGTACCGATTATGGCGGCGGTGAAATTTATTTTGACGATGTATTGATCCGTAAGGATGGAATTTTTGTGTTGCCGGAACTCGAAGGTCTGAATCCTGAAAACTTGAAATAAAATGTAATAACAAGAAAACTCCTTGCACAAGTAAGCGGATTCAATGTATCATAAGAAATGATAACAAAAGACTAAAGTTTTATAATCAAGTTGCGGAGGGATTTCTATGTCCAGTAACAATGCGGCAATTGTCGATATTGCCCAAACGGCAGGCCAGTTCAACTCTTCAATCGTTCTTCAAGCGGACAACAAGTACATTGATGTTAAAAGTATCCTTGGTTTGTTCACTACTTTGGTATCCAGCCAAAGCTATGAGCTTCATGTTCATGGGGCAGATGCTGAAGAAGCTAAGAAGGCAATGACTGAAGTGTTTGCAAAACACGGTTTGAAATTCACAGTTGTTGCTGAGTAATAGTCGTGCTAAAAACGTCCTACCGGTTTTCGGTGGGGCGTTTTTTCTAGAAGTAGATACGAAACTTGATAGGATAACGCAGCAGGTTCTTTTAAATATATGGTTAGTATAAACTGAATTGTTGTATTGATACCGGATTTCGTCTAATATTAAGTAAAATAGTAAAAGCAGCTTAACTTTTGGACATGGGGGGGATAGAGGCATGACTTCATCGGAATTACAGGAACAGTATAATCTTAAAGCAATCAATCTTCTACAAGAAGATGCCGATAAAATTCAGCAACTTATAGAAGTGCAGATGGAGAATCTGGCAACACGCTACTGCCCTCTCTATGAGGAAGTGCTGGATACCCAGATGTACGGTTTCTCCAGAGAAGTGGATTTTGCGGTTAGAGCAGGTTTGGTCCCAGAGATTACTGGTAAGATGGTACTAAGTAAGCTGGAGCGTAACTTAGCAGTACTCTACGAGGCTTTGAACAACAAAGCGAAGGAAGAATAAATATCGGTTTCTTAAGTATTTATAGAAGCGCACATGAGGACGAATCGCTCATGTGCGCTTTTTGTTGTGTACAATGGTTAATAATGATTATACGAGATAGAAGGAGACTCCTAAAATCAGGTAGACCGTTAATAACAAGAGACCCTCATACCAGTTAGTTGAGCCGTCCTGAGTAATTGATTTGGCAATAAAGACGGCTACACCGATGGCGACAATTTCGATGGTCGTAAAAACTATGTCCATTGTATCACCCATGAAATAACTGGCGAAGATTAGGACAGGTGCTACGAACAGGGCGATTTGCAGACTGCTTCCAACCGCAATTTCTACTGCCGCACCGATTTTGTTCTTCATGGCCAGCATAATGGCTGCACTATGCTCTGCGGCATTACCGATGATGGCTACGAGGAACGCACCTACAAACAGCTCGCTGAATCCGAAACGCTCTGTCAAAGTCTCTAACGTTCCTACCAGCCACTCACTCACGAAGGCTACCATTACAGTGGCAAGCACGAGATAAAGGATGGATTTGTTTTTGGACCAAGCAGGGGCATGTTCATGAGCTAATTCTTCTTTACCCTCTTCTGTAACGTCCTCTAGATGTTTCTTATGCGTGATCATGGAGAAGATTAGCCAAGCTATGTACGAAGCGATGAGCAGCCCGGCAACGATTAAACTGAGCACATCGGTATCCTTCTCCGTAATAGAGTGGGTGGTAAAGAACATAGCGGGAACAAATAAGGCAATGACGGCAACGATCATCAGGGAGCCATTCATTCCGGCAAGGGTTACGTTGAAGTTCTGAACTTTGAACTTCATCCCGCCGGCGAAAATACTCAATCCTAGAACAAGCAACAGGTTGCCGATAATAGAACCGGTAAGACTGGCTTTGACCATGTCGAACAATCCTTCCTTAACCAGGAAGAAGGCAATGATTAGCTCAGCAGCATTGCCGAAGGTGGCGTTTAGGAAGCCGCCCAGTCGTTGTCCGGCATAATGAGCTACACTTTCAGTGGCCCGGCCGAGAAAACCAGCCACAAACACCACAGCGATTGCTGATAGAATGAACTGCAGGGTATGATCCCAATCGGCATAATGGCCGATCGCACTAAGGATAAAGGCGATACCCATCAGTGATGGTGAAATCCATTTTTTCAATGTGAAGGCACTCCTATCTATGTATTTAGATTGAATTCATAATCAATATACCCAAATTGTTCCTAGGTGTAAACGAGAAAGCGATAAAGTGATTTGCTTTTTAGCCTGTTTTGGAATTACAATAATTGATAATGAGTGTAGGGGGGATATGGCATGGCAGAACAACTTCAACTGGAAATGGGAAATATACGAATTTCAAATGACGTCGTCTCAAAAATTGCCGGTTTGGCTGCCTTGGAGACTCCGGGAATTGCAGCCATGTCTGGTGGCCTGTCAGAAGGCTGGGCGAAACGTCTAAGCGGTAAGAACGTTCAGAAGGGCGTTACCGTTGAAGTAGGACAACTGGAAGCAGCAGTAGATCTACGAATTATCGTTCTCTATGAAACACCGATCCACGAAGTGTGCCGGATGCTTCAGCAGAACGTACGTGAAGCTGTGGAGAGCATGACTGGACTTCATATTGTTGAGGTAAATGTCAAAGTTGAAGGCGTAGCTTTCAAGAATGATGAAATCTCTTAAAAAACTTGTACACAAAAAAGCAGTCCAAGGTTAATTCCCTGGGCTGCTTTTTTATGTGTAAATTCCCTAACCTCCGGCTTTATAAAGCTTACCGGGAACGAACCTGTCTAACCGTTGTTACAGATTTCGTTACTTCCTCTTTGGCAGGAAGGTTGGTTTCTCTTGAGATGCTTAGCATAATTCCCATGCACAGCATGCTGACAAGGAGTGAAGAGCCCCCGTAGCTGATAAACGGCAAGGTAACGCCGGTAAGAGGGATTGTATTGGTTACACCGCCGATATTGACAAAGGCCTGAATGGCTATGAGGCCCATAATCCCAATTCCGACGAGCGTACCAAAGGGATCCTTACACCTTAAAGCGATTAGAATACCTCGCCAGATAAAATACAGATATAACATCAAAAATATGGAGGTCCCAAGAAAGCCGAACTCTTCACCAATTACGGGGAAGATAAAGTCCGTATAAGGGTATTTTAGATAGTCCAGCTTTTGAATGCTTTTGCCGAAGCCGGAACCACTTACTCCACCTTGGCCAAGAGCGGTTAAGGATTGAATAATGTTATAACCATCACCCTCAGCAACCTGATAAGGATCTAAAAAGGCAACGATACGACCTTTTCTATAATCCTGAGTGTCAGTGGCTTTATCGGATGGAGATAAGGAATCAATCGCTGCTTTGGCGCCTATAACTAGTCCTACACCCAGCACTAGCAGTGCTATAGAGCCCAGAATATGCTTCATGCTGGCACCACCGGCATAAATAACAAGTCCGCTGGTAGCTACGAGAATAAGGCAAGAACCTAAATCCGGCTGCATCATTATAAGTCCGGCAACAATACCCACGATGACCATTACAGGGATATATCCTGTACGGAAATCTCTAAACCGTTCACCTTTTTTGGTGATAAGTGCTGAGATATACAGGATAATCGATATTTTGGCTAATTCGGTGGGTTGAATTCCAAGTGTTCCGATACTAAGCCAGCTCTTGGCACCATTAATTTTTTCAGAGAAGGCTACCACGAGCAGAAGTATAACGGTGATGATAAAAATAGGTACATACCACTTCTTAAACTTACTGTAGTGAATGTTCATAGCTATAAACATAACAATGGTTCCGAGTACGATCCAGATCACTTGGCGTTTAATGAAAAATAGAGGGTCATTACCGAACTTCGAGCTTGCTAAGGTTAAGCTTGAGCTAGCACTGAAGACCATGACTAGACCGAAACCCACAAGTAGTAGTGTTAAGATAAGTAGTTGGAAATCGGGTGTTCCTCTTTTGGGCAGGCTGACATTTTGTTTCGTCGTTCCCTTTCTGTTACTCAAGCCTCTAACAGCTGCTTTAATTCAAGAATCCGCTTAGCAGCAGTGTCCAATACTGGTTTTGGCACCGGAGATTCATATTCCAGGCCATGAGGGAAGGTTGCTTTTCCTAAGTATACGGCTTCAATTGCAAGTACGGCATCAGACTTCTCTAGTTTTCCCTCGACAGCGCGAGTGTTAATGCGTAGGAAGTATTCGCCACCATCCTGTGGGTCTTCAATTTTGCAGTCGTAAGTGGCACGATAGTATTCCCATTGCCAGCGGATGAAGCCAGCTTTTGTGGCACTCTCGTCCAGATAGAGAAGATCACTCTTCAATCCTACGAGGCCCGTGTTCTCAAAAATCATAGCACGCATATCCCCCTTATGAAGTATAATGATGAATTTCTGATCCGATTGCTGATGTTCTACCTCATGATAGTATGTTTCTAAAGGTTGTGCAAGAGTAGGCAGTGCCTAACAATACCCAGTTTTTTGCGTTTCTGCTACAATAAAAGAATTATAGTCGTTCGCGGCTGGAACAAAGTGAACAGGACTGCTATCGCTTGCTATGGATGCGGGTTTATCGAGAAGGGGATGGAGAACTTATGAAGAGCTTAGCGGTTGATTCGCTCATGCCGGAGATCGTGGAATGGAGACGCCATTTGCATCGTCATCCGGAGTTGTCTTTTCATGAAAAGGAAACGTCAGCATTTATAGCAGATAAGTTAGCCGAATTTGGAATTGAAGTCAGAAAAAGCGGGAAAGGGTATGGTGTGCTTGGCATACTACGGGGAAAGCGGCCGGGGAAAACTGTGGTTCTTCGTGCGGACATGGATGCCCTACCTATTAAAGAGGAGAACAAGAAGGATTACGTTTCGCAAAATGAAGGGGTAATGCATGCCTGTGGACATGATGGCCACACTTCCATACTGCTCGGTGTAGCCTCTTACTACAGCAGCCGGCTTGAGGAGCTGGAAGGGGAGCTGCGTTTTCTTTTTCAGCCCGCAGAGGAAGTATGCCCAGGAGGGGCGCAGGGGATGATTGCCGAAGGCATGTTAGAAGGAGCGGATGCGGTGTATGGTCTGCATCTGTGGACTCCATTGCCTATGGGAACTGTTGGGAGTGCTCCGGGACCGTTGATGGCGTCTGCGGACGAGTTTTTTATAGATATCATTGGCAAAGGCGGACACGGCGGCATGCCGAACCGTACCATTGATAGCATCGTGGCGGGAGCGGCGCTGGTGACCCAGCTGCAGAGCATTGTAAGCCGCTCTGTGAACCCGCTGGAGCCCGCTGTACTCAGTGTAGGAACCATTCAAGGGGGATTCGCCCAGAATGTCATTGCCGAGCAATGCCGGATCACAGGGACAGTACGGGCATTCGACGAGGAGACACGGCATTTGATACGCCAGCGAATCGAAGAAATGACCGTTTCTATTGCCAGCGCTTACGGGGCAGAAGCTAAGATAGATTACGTTATGGGATATCCTCCCCTCGTAAATCATGATGGTGAAGTGCAGCGGTTTTTCGAGGTGGCCCCAGCGGCTTTAGGAGAATCTGTTGAAGTGATTCGGATGGAAAAGCTGATGCCAGCTGAGGATTTTGCCTATTATGTTAAGGAGATTCCAGGCTGCTTTATGTTTGTGGGTGCCGGAAATCCGGATAAAGAGGCTGACTATCCACATCATCATAGCAAATTTGATTTTGACGAAGATGCCATGCTGCACGGAATGAAGCTGCTCATTGCTATGGCGAATTCCTGTATGCGTGAGGACACAATCGTATAATTTCGTTTCATAGAGGAGAACCTATTCCCATAACATGGAGACCATGATTAGGAGGGTTCATTCTTGAAAACAGTGAAAGAGGTTATGACGAAGGAGCCTGCAACGGTTACGCTGCAAGATAATGTGTATGAAGTTGCCGTGAAAATGCGAGATTATGACACTGGATTTATACCTGTTGTTGATAATGAAGAACATAAGACACTGCTCGGTGTAATTACTGACCGCGATCTCGTGATTAGAGGTTATGCGGCTAAACATCCTGGTTCAACCTCAGTGGAAACTGTAATGAGTAAAGAGATTCAGACCGTCTCGGAGAATACTTCAGTAGATGAGGCTGCAGAGGTAATGGCTGGCTGTCAAATTCGCAGGCTGGCGGTGACACGTGACCAGAAACTGGTGGGCGTAGTGTCGATTGGAGATCTGGCTGTGCGCGACATTTTTGCGGATGAAGCTGGTGAAGCCCTCCATGATATTTCGCAGCAGCACTTACATTAAATAGTCAGATAGGGAAGCTCATGACCGTTATGCGGGGATGGGCTTTTTCCTGTTATATGAAAATAAACAAAATTACATAGCGCAAGCTTAAATCACTTGAACACTAGGGAGGAAAAGCTATGAATGGATCAGGAGCTTGCATCGTACGCAGGGACCGGACAATTTTACTGGAATGTGCTCATCCGGATTTTGAGGTGGCAAGGAAAAAGCTAGGGACCTTCGCGGAGCTGATAAAAAGTCCTCCTGCTTACCATACCTACCGAATTACCCCTTTATCTCTTTGGAATGCAGCTGCGCTTAATTATACTGCTGAGGAGATTATCACTAGCCTGCATCACCTTGTACGCTGGGGTGTTCCCACAGGATTGGAGGAGGAAATTGAAACTCTTTTGTCCAGATATGGAAAGCTGACTCTTCATGGCCAAGAGACTCAGAATGAGGTCGTTATGTTAAGAGCGGATGCTCCTGAGCTTTTGAATGAATTGAGTGATGTACAAGGTCTAAAAGCGTTGGGTCTACTGAGAATAAATCCTCTGGAATGCTCGTGCCCCGCGGAGAATAGAGGGCTTTTGAAACAAGAGCTGATGAGAATGGGGTATCCAGTTCTCGACTACGCCGGATATCATGAAGGGCAAGCGCTTAGCTTGACCTGGAAGGAGAATCTCGATACCTGCAAGGCTGATTCGGCAAACGATTCATTTGGCTTACGTGAATATCAGCAGGAGGCCGTTCAGCTGTTTCAAGGGACAGAAGGACAAGGGGGAAGCGGTGTGGTGGTGCTGCCTTGTGGCGCAGGGAAGACAATTGTAGGAGTAGCAGTACTTGAAAGTCTCCAATGTGAAACCCTAATTTTAACTTCAAATACAACGTCCGTAAGGCAATGGATGGATGAACTGCTGGAGCGAACAGATTTGGCTGGGGAGGCAGTGGGGGAATATTCCGGTGAAAAAAGAGAAGTGCGGCCAGTTACCATTGCCACCTATCAAATATTAACGCATCGTTCGTCCAAAGACGGTCCGTTTCTCCATATGAAGCTGTTTAACGAACGCAATTGGGGCTTGATTATATATGATGAGGTTCACCTGCTTCCAGCGCCTGTATTTCGGGCTACAGCAGACATTCAGGCTACACGTCGACTGGGGCTTACAGCCACTTTGGTTAGAGAAGACGGGAAGGAAGGGGATGTGTTCTCTTTAATCGGACCGAAACGCTACGATTTGCCTTGGAAGGAGCTGGAGCAGCAGGGCTGGATCGCTGAAGTGGAATGTGTAGAGATCATTGTGCCGATGAATCCGGAGCTTAAACAAGAATATATGTACGCGGCGGCAAAAGAAAAATTTCGTATGGCTTCCTGCAATCCTGCCAAAGCTGAAATTGTAGCTAAGCTACTAAAGTTCCATACAGGTTCTTCGGTGCTGGTTATTGGACAATATCTCGATCAGTTAAGTGAACTGGCTGACAGGATCGGGGCGCCTTTAATTACCGGCAAAACGAAGCAGCGTGAAAGAGACGAGCTATATGCGGCTTTTAACGAGGGAGATATACAGGTACTGGTGGTGTCAAAAGTAGCGAATTTCGCGGTGAATTTACCTGACGCGTCGATTGCAATTGAAGTCTCGGGAGCTTATGGATCACGGCAGGAGGAAGCCCAGCGACTAGGTCGAATTCTCCGTCCCAAAGCGGGGGAGAATAAAGCCTATTTCTATACACTGGTATCTGAAGATAGCCGGGAACAGGATTTCGCTTTGCGCCGCCGGATGTTTTTGACTGAGCAGGGCTATGAATATGTCGTTAAAAAGATGCCGAGTGGAGAGGAGAGAACCATCCATTGAACCAGCTGTCTACAGAAGCATTAGAGGTCTTAAAGCGATTATGTGCAGCTTATGCTGCCCAGCCGTTTGAGGAAGGGAAGGAAGAACGATTGCGCCCTGTGGCGCTTTGTCGTGCTGAGCAAAAGCTTGCAATGAACGAATTGCGCCGCGAGGGGCTGTTAACTGCAAGGCATAAAATATTAGGCGAAAAGCTGTACCAGATTCCTGTTGATCAGCTGCCGGCAATTGAACAAGAATTTTTCCCGTATCAGCCGCAATTCATTGCCGGGCATTTAGTGAGTCTTACCATGGAAGCAGGAGCCGGACTGGCGATAGATTTGTTTCGGGCTTTGCTGTTCACCGCTTGGGAAGGGTTGCCGCTGACAGCCAAGGGGATTATTCATAAAAAGCATCTAAACCGCTTAGCGGCGCAGCTTTCTTTTGGGGAGGAGCATTTGCAAGGGCTCTCCGTAGGTTCTCTTTTAGAGGAACAGAAAACACTTTCTGTCATAGCGACGGTGGATATTCTGCTGTGTCTTGGACTTATTCGCAGGCAGAGTGCCGGATACACGCTTGATCTGGAGCTGTTGGATCGTTGGCTGCAGCTTCCTGAAGCGACGATGAGTGACATTCTTTATGGGATTGTAATTAATCGCTCTGGAAGCGTGGGCCCAGCCGATCAACATTTTCGTTATATAATTTCTAATGCAGATTTTATCCCCGGGAAATGGATAATGCTGCCCGCACTATTAGACTGGATGATGGCTTCTAATCTCACAGGTAACGTTGCCCGTAATGAGCTTGAGAAGTCAAGCTTGAACTGGTTACGTTGTTTAACAGGCTTTGGCTGGTGTGAACTGGGAGAAACCGCTGAGGGCATGTTGTGTTTTCGCTGGACCGCTGCTAAGCCAATGCTATCTGCTGAGAGGGGATCATTCGCTGCTGTTGGGTCTGGAGATACACAGGAACAGTTTATTGTGCAGCCGGATTTCGAGGTGCTGGTTCCACCGGAGGTCCCCTATTCTGTACGATGGACACTGGCTGGCTGCGCTGAGCTCCAGCAAAGTGATACGATATGGAGCTTCCGGCTGACGAAAGAGAGGTTGGAACTTGCAGCTGAGCGTGGAATGTCACCGAATGACATCATCTCCTGGATAAGTGAGCATGCAATGGGCGGGCTTCCTTCGGTGGTTCAAATGTCCCTTGAGCAATGGGCAAAAAGCATTGGCCGTACTTCACTATCGCAAGTAATTCTCTTGACCTGTCAGACGGAAGCCGATGGAGCTGCTATCGCAGCTCACCCGCGTTTACAGGAGAATCTTGAACGTATCGGTCCTTTACATTTCATAGTGGACCCGGAATATATGGAACAGATACGAAAAGAACTGTACTCCGCGGGGCTAGCGCCTTCCAGAATCATTGGAGGACAAGGGGAGGATCCAAACGTAGGGTGGAGTTGGTTTCCTCATGAAACAGGAAACCCCGAGGCAACGTATGTTCTTCCAGAGCTGAATGTAGAACTAGGATTGCTGTCCAAAGGGAATCCTTTTCTTAACCTGCCGGTTATTGCTCCTGAACAAGAGGAGGAGATTCTCTTCGGTGGAGAAAATGTACCGCAGATCTGGAGCAAAGAATGGCGGCATTATCATAGCTCGACTGCACAAAAGGTGATGGAGCAAGGGTTAAGATGGGGAGTCAAAGTGCGTTTTGCACTAAAAGATCAGATGTTAGATTTTATCCCTTCCCGCATAAGCGGAAATCCATGGAGAGTTTCCGGACAGCTGCTCTATCACGATGGTGAAACGGTTGAAGATATAGAGCTCACTCCGGAAGACTGGAAGGAAATGAAGTTAGTTATTCCCAAAGGACGAAGAAATTCCTCTTCTGCTCAAGCGAGTGATTATGGTATGATAGAAAAGTCTACTGAATCGGTAGATCATTAACGAAGAAAAGAGCTGAGTTCATGAGCGTAGCTGAAATAAATACGGTCGATATGGCTGAAGTGCTGACATACGCCTATGAATTAGGCGATATGATTAATCAATCCGCCGAGGTGTCGGATTACTTATACTGGAAAGGACGGGTTGATACGAACCCCGAAATTCAGGCCATGGTCAAACGACTTCAGACTAAGAAGGAGTTGTTTGAAGAAACACAGCGATTCGGACATTTCCACCCGAATTATCATTCAGCAAAGGATGAGGTTTCGGCAGTAGAAGCGGAACTGGAGCGGTTCGAAGAAGTTGTTCGTTTCAAGCTGGCAGAGAAGACCCTTGACGACATTCTGCATTCCATGTCGGAAGCGATTGCTTTTTCAGTATCCGATAGCATTAAAGTACCAAGTAATGATCCTTCCCCTAAAGGTGGATGCGGCAGCGGGGGAAAATGCTCCTGCGGATAAGCTTCCCTTAGGATTTAGAGAGAGAAAGGCGGTTTAGCTTATGTTTGCGGAACGGACAGGATACATCATTTGGGTAAGTGACGTTAAAGCGGCACGTAACCTTGAGAAATACGGAACATTACATTATGTTTCTCGGAAAATGCATTATGCAGTTATGTATGTAAATGCAGAACGGGCCGAGGAAGTTATGAAGAATGTCCGCAGACTCTCCTATGTGCGAAAGATTGAAAGATCTTATCGTAACGAAATTAAGACAGAGTATACTAGTAATGGACCGGACAAGTCCCGTAATTACAGTATGTGATTCCAGGAGATAAACAGGCGCTTAAACAGCGTCTGTTTTTTTTATGCTTATTTACAAAAAAACGCCATTACTCTCGACGGTAGAAACTTGTACAACTTTCGGCAATGAGGTAAGATGACAACATTAAGTGCATACTAAGACCCTTATGGTGGAGTGTGATGATGATGCGCAACAAGGGGACGGATTGGCCCAGCACTTATGAGCCCTTCCACATCATGCTGAACGATTACAGGGTCGCCGATATCGTTATAACCAATCATGCGAAGAGCCGTTATATGGACCGCATCAGCAATGGTGCAAGCAATGCCGAAGAGGTCGCTGCATGGATGTGGCAGTGCCTAATGCAGAATCGGATCAAGCCCTTTTCAAGCAGTGATTATAACGCATATTTAATTGACGATGACTCTGTAGTAATCGCTGAGTTTACGGAATTGACAGGTGAGAGAGATCTCTCAGGCCAGCCATTATATTCTATGATCATCGTTTCGTTTCTTGGGAGAATCTCGGAGATGCCACAGTTGAGAGATTTAAAGACCTATTTTTCACTGCTGCGTAATTCTCACCGCACAAAGCTGTCGAAGAAGAAACGAAGACGCAAATAGTCTATAAAGAAACGGGCAAGAGGCATGCGGCGAGTCTGCATGTCCTTTTTAAAAATATAAGAATTTATATACAGCACGATTATAATATTCTTAAGTTTCTACGAGAAACGATTGTCGTCTTTAAAGGACGTTCTTTTTGTAATATAAGGAGTTGCGAAGCATGAACTTTCATCAGCTGCATATTTTTTATACGGTCTCCGAGCGGGGAAGCTTCTCGGCGGCGGCGCAGACTTTACATATGACTCAACCAGCTGTGACCATGCAGGTACAGGCACTGGAGGATTATTTTGGCACCAAATTGTTTAATCGTTCCACCAAAAAAATCGTACTCTCTGAGGCAGGGCACACTCTAATGCCATACGCGCTACGCAGTATTCTGCTGATGCGAGAGACGGATCAAGCCATGTCAGCATTCACACATATGCTGGAAGGGAGATTGCAGCTTGGGGCGAGTCTTACGATAGGAGAATACGTGCTGCCACGGCTGTTAGGCCCTTTCGGAAAGCAATATCCTAACATTTCAATTATGATGAAAGTGATGAACACCTCGCAAATTATGGAGGAAATCCTCAAGCATCAACTGAATTTTGGTTTAATTGAAGCCCCGGTCACACATCCGGACATGGAGATCGAGCCCGTGATGGGGGATGAGCTGAAGTTGATCGTGCCATATGATCATCCACTTGCGGAGCAGCAAGAGGTTACCTTGGAGCAAGTGCTTCAGCATCCTTTTGTATTGCGTGAGCAGGGCTCAGGAACACGGCGTGTGATGGAAGAGCAGCTGTTCTCCAAGGGACTTGATCCGGGAACAATGAAGATCGTGATGGAGCTTGGAAGTACGGGAGCTGTGAAATCAGCGGTGGAAGCAGGTCTTGGCATAACGATCATATCGACCTCTTCGGTTAAGCATGAAGTTGCGCTTGGACTGTTGAAAATTGTGAATATCTCCGATGCCTCTTTTAAAAGACAATTCTACGCCATTCATTTAAAATCAACATTGCTGCCAATTTCTGCAGTAACCTTCCTGACTTATTTGCGTGAGCATTCGAATGAAATCTGATAGTTAAAGCGGGGGATATCACAATGTCAATTGTTCTACGTGGAGAAAAGCTAGTATTGCGCGATATTACAGAGGCTGATTTTCAGAAGCTTTATTATCACTATCATGAAGCTGAAGACCGTGAACACTTGAAATGGGATGGTCCTTATAAATCTTTGGCACATCAAAGATTCGAAAAGTTTACCGAGGACTACATAGGTCATTTGGCGTTAGTTGAGACGGAAACCCCGCGTAACCTGTTGATCATAGAAATAGACGGCAAGGTAAAGGGGAAAGTAGGACGCTACTGGATATCGCAAGAAACCAACTGGATGGAGATTGGTATAGTAATCTTTGATTCTAGTTATTGGTCAGGTGGTTACGGTACGGAAGCGTTTAAGATGTGGATAGATTATTTATTTAATTCTCTTGATACAGTCCGTCTTGGAATAGGCACCTGGTCAGGGAATAAAAGAATGATCGGGTTGGCAGCGAAATGTGGCATGGTGGAGGAAGCTCGCGTCCGTAAAGCACGAATCGTGCGAGGAGAATACTACGATGCCATAAAAATGGGGATTCTGCGGGAAGAGTGGGAGAATGCAGGCAACCTACCTGCGAAGGATGTATGCGACCTCCATACCCATACTCAAGCCTCTGACGGCATGCAGCCACCAGCGGAGAATGTACGACTTGCTAAGGAGAAGGGGCTAAGCGCTGTTGCCATTACGGATCATGATACAGTGGCTGGCGTGAAGGAAGCCTGTGAAGCAGGGGATAAGTACGGAATAACCGTTGTGCCTGGTGTAGAGATCAGTACGCGTGCTGGTGGCAAAGACATTCATGTGCTGGGCTATTATGTTGATCCTGAGAATGAACAATTTCTCTCACGTTTGGAAGGGCTAAGAGATACCCGGGCACTTAGAAATGAAGCGATAATTACCAAGCTGCAAGACCTTGGGATTGCGATTACCTTGGAACAGGTTATAGCGGGGATCGGGCGGGAATTGAAGCCTGATGAAAGCATCGGCCGGCCACATATTGCCGACGAGCTGGTTCGGATTGGGGCAGCTACCGATATGAGAGATGCCTTCAACAAGTATTTGGCCGAGGGTGCAGCGGCCTATGTGTCACCTCCTAGAATCACACCGGAGGAAGCTTGCGAGTGGATCATTGAGGCAGGAGGTTCTCCAGTATTAGCCCATCCGGGTTTGTACGGGGATGACCTTCTGGTGCGAGATATTCTGGAGCAAGGCGCTTTTAAAGGGATTGAGGTCTATCACTCTGATCATGGACCTGCGGAAGAAGAACGTTACCAAGTTATGGCTGAGGATTATAATCTGTTAATAACCGGAGGTTCTGACTTTCATGGTGCCCGTCAAGGCGTGATTTTTCACGGGGATATCGGCAGTGTTACGGTTTCTACAGAAGTACTGAAGTTTTTAAACAAAAAGGCATGAAATTAGTGCGGAGCGAATTATAAAAAACCTCCAGCTTTAGATGTTCAACATCTGCAGATGGAGGTTTCTTTATATCTAGTATTTAGCTTCTCAAAGTATTTGGAAGACTCTTAATTCTTTCCTCATTGGGTGTGACGAACAGTGTCTTTTGATGATCATAGATTACAAATCCCGGCTTGGAACCGCTTGGTTTACGTACATAGCGGATCAATGTACAGTCCACAGGCACACTGCTGGACTGTTTGGCTTGGCTGAAATAAGCGGCAAGCTGAGCGGCTTCTTCCAGCGTTGCATCTCCAAATTGCTCACTTCGGATGACCACGTGTGATCCGGGGATGTCCTTGGTATGCAGCCAAGTATCATTCGGAGAAGCCAGTCGATTGGTGACGTATTCGTTCTGCAAATTATTTTTGCCGACATAAATATCGATTCCTTCTGAAGAGGTGAAGACCTGTAATGTGGGTCTGGTGGCCTTTTTCTTCTTTTTGCCCTTTTTGCTCCGGTCTCGCAGATAACCTTGGCTTACAAGCTCGTCGCGGATCTCCTCAATATCGTTGAGGGAAGCGTGGGCAAGTTGCTGCAGCAGACTCTCCATATACAGAATTTCCTCATGCGTCTTCAAAAGCTGTTCATTAATGACAAGCAGGCTGTTTTTATATTTGTTGTATTTTTTGAAATAACGTTGTGCATTGTCCGAAGGATTTAATAACGGATCGAGCGGAACCACCATTTCCGCCTGATTTTCATCATAATAATTGACCAAGGAGGCTTCTTTATCCCCTTTGGATACCGCGTGTAATGAAGCGAAAAGCAACTCACCCCAAATGCGGTAACGATCAGCATCCTGAGCTTCGTCGAGATCCTTCTGCAAATTAGCGAGTTTCTTAACGTTTTTGCTCCGTTCATTGCTGAGGAAGCGGATCAAATCACTCACCCGTTGCTTTACAGTATCGCGCTCGGCTTTATCCCCGTAATAATCCTCCATACATTCACTGATGGAGTTGTAATGTTTCGCACTCTCACCCAGAAGTGTTAAGGGGATCGCAGAAAAAATCATCTTACCTTTTGCGTTTGCACCTGCAACAGGAGAAAATTCGTTATCGCGTACGGATCCCATTACGGAATGGAAGGCAACCCATAATTGTGTCGGAAATGCTGCTTCGGATTCTGTAACGCCTTTATCCAGGGTGTTTCTCAGACGAAGAGCAATTTCACCAGCAATCAGTGGGCTCATTCCGCTGAAAGCATGTACCATCCAGCCCACGGGGTCAGCTGAGGGAGAAGGACCGCCAGAGCCGTCAGGTTTTTGCTCTACTGCTTCTTTTGTGATCAGATTAGCAAGCTCACCCTCAATGATTTCTTCTGGCTCAGCCTCCTCATCATCCTCTATCAGTGCAGCTTCTTCAGCAGCCGAGATTAAATTGAGAAATTGCTCCTGACCAATCTCCAAAGGGTTCAGCTTATGTTGCTGTGGCGGTTCTGTGTATGCGATACCGGGCATCACAATCCGATAGCTGCTGATCGATGGAGTTACATGATGAATGCCGTCTATGATCGTTCCAGAACTGAGATCAGTAAGAATGATGTTACTGTGTCGACCCATGAGTTCTATGATGATCTTTTTGGCAAAGACGTCACCAAGCTCATCTCTAGTCTTGACGTTTATGTGAATAATTCGTTCCATACCTACCTGCGTAATACTTTCAATGGTCCCTCCCTCACAATGCTTCCGCATAAGCATGCAGAACATGGGTGCTTCCGAAGGATTAATGCTGTTTCTTTCGGTAAAATGCACCCGAGGATACGTTGGATTAGCAGAGAGCAGCAGCTTGCCGCCGCCACCTGCGCCGCGCAGGTTAAAAATTAAATCGTGATTGTTCGGTTGATATATTTTTCCTATACGTGCACCTATGAATGATTGCAATTCGTGCACGATAGCTCGGGTAACAATGCCGTCTAATGCCATGATAAAGCTCTCCTGTCGCCGTGAAATGAATTTCTTAAATATAAGAAAGTAAAAGTTTCACACAATACTTATATCTTATATTTCTCGCTCAAACGCTTACCTGTCCTTATAAGGACGCCGAAGACGTCTATGCTCACCTCTCTATGATGCCATACTTTAGGACATTCGCGCAAAAGGGGAATTGGATAGGGGTGATATTATTGGACGACCTTGAATACATTTGTCATGAACAGGTGGAAAAGCTGTGCGCCGCCGGAAGTAAAGAAACGACCGGGAGGGAAAGAAAAGTCATGGAACAAAACAGTTGGCACCGTCTCGGTGCAGAAGAGCTGCAGAAAATGTTCAATGTCCAGCCAAGGACGGGCCTCAGTGATGAGGAAGCCGCGGAGAGACGAAAGGAGAACGGGTACAACGAGCTGTCGGAAGGAAAGACAGTATCTCCGTTTACCCTGCTGTTGAACCAGTTCAAGGATTTCATGGTGCTTGTGCTCATGGGTGCAACGCTTGTATCCGGGTTGCTAGGCGAATACTTGGATGCCATCACGATCATCGCGATTATCCTACTGAATGGAGCGCTTGGATTTGTTCAGGAGTTTCGCGCCGAACGTTCGCTAAGAGCTTTAAAGCAACTCTCCGCACCTTCTGCCAAAGTGCTACGTGGAGGGAATAGCGAGATTATCCCAGCCAAGATGTTGGTGCCAGGTGATATTGTCTTGCTGGAGAGTGGAGATCGGATTCCTGCCGATGTACGTTGGTTGGAATGCAGTGCTCTATATGTGGAAGAATCCGCACTTACTGGGGAATCATTGCCTGTCTCGAAGCATTCGGAAGCGATCCGTGCAGAAGAGATTCCGCTTGGTGATCAGAAGAATTTAGGCTTCATGGGCACTATGGTGACCAGAGGAACAGGGCGAGCTGTTGTAATCCGTACCGGTATGAACACGGAAATGGGTAAGATAGCGGATCTAATCCAAAATACGGATTCTCAGGAAACACCTTTACAGCATCGGCTTGAGCAGCTAGGAAAGATTCTGATCTACGTATCTCTGGGATTGACAATTGTAGTTGTGGTAGCAGGTATTCTGCATGGACAGCCTGCCACCTCCATGTTCTTAGCTGGTGTGAGCTTGGCAGTTGCCGCGATTCCGGAAGGTCTCCCCGCTATTGTAACTATTGCGCTTGCGCTAGGCGTGCAGCGGATGATCAAACGCAAGGCTATCGTTCGTAAATTGCCGTCAGTGGAAACGTTGGGCTGTGCCTCGGTAATCTGTTCAGACAAGACAGGAACATTAACGCAAAATAAAATGACGGTGACCCGATTATGGACGGGTGGACGTGGTCTTGAGGTAACAGGTGAAGGGTATGCTCCAAATGGACAGGTTCTGGAGAAAGGCAAAGCAGTGGATCTAAAACATGATCAAAGCTTACGGCGGATGTTGCAGGTTGGCGCATTATGCAGCAACGCGGAAATTATTGAGACCTTCCAGTCTGAAGTGCGAGGCAAACGAAAAGGGAAGGATAAGGATGCTGTTCTTGAAAAGTCTGCAGACAACACTTCCGTTTGGGAACTGAAGGGCGACCCGACAGAAGGAGCGCTCGTGGCACTGTCAGGAAAGATGGGACTGACCGCTCAGACGCTTGCCGTAACCTACACTCGTGAACAGGAATTTCCGTTTGATTCTGAGCGGAAGCTGATGTCTGTGATCGTAGGCCATCCGGGAGGACGGATGGTATGTACCAAAGGTGCGCCCGATGTATTGCTGAATCGCTGCGCATATATGCTTTGGGAGGGCGGTGTTGTGCCTTGTACGCCAACTTTGCGGCAGAAGGTGCTTGATGCCAATGAGCAAATGGCTTCAGGAGCCCTTCGTGTGCTAGGTATGGCTTACCGGGATATGCGTCCAAATGAACATGTGAATAGTGAAAAGGATGCGGAGAATCAATTAGTCTTTATTGGCTTGGCAGGAATGATCGATCCGCCACGTCGTGAAGTCCGCGATGCCATCAGTGTCACACGCCGGGCAGGGATTAAGACGGTTATGATTACTGGTGATCATGGAACAACTGCCGAGGCAATTGCTCACCAGCTGGGAATTCTGCAGCGTGGTGGAACGGTGCTGACAGGCGCTCAGTTAACCCGGATGGATGATGATGAGCTGGATAAGATATCGGACAATGTGTTTGTATTCGCCCGCGTATCTCCAGAGCATAAGCTTCGGATCGTTAAATCTCTACAACGTCACGGTCACGTAGTGGCTATGACCGGAGATGGAGTGAACGACGCTCCAGCCATTAAGGCTGCAGATATCGGGATATCCATGGGGATCACAGGTACAGATGTGACCAAGGAAGCATCGTCACTTGTTCTCGGGGATGATAACTTCTCAACGATTGTTGCTGCCATCGAAGAAGGCAGAAATATCTATGAGAATATTCGTAAATTCATTCGTTATCTGTTGGCATCCAATGTGGGAGAGATTCTGACTATGTTTTTTGCCATGATGCTGGGTCTGCCTTTACCACTCGTTCCGATCCAAATTCTTTGGGTCAATCTAGTGACAGACGGACTGCCAGCGATGGCACTTGGAGTGGATCAGCCCGAGAAGGATTTGATGGAGCATAAACCTCGTGGTGCGAAAGAAAATATTTTTGCCCGCCGCTTAGGCTGGAAAATTATAAGCCGTGGATTCTTGATTGGTTTATGTACGCTAGGAGCATTTTGGCTAACCTTACGTATAGCACCAGAGAATCCTGCACAATTGATTCGGGCACAGTCCGTTGCTTTTGCAACACTAGTTATGGCACAGTTGATCCATGTGTTCGATTGCCGCAGTTCGCGTTCAGTGTTCCACCGCAATCCGTTCCAGAATAAGTATCTAGTGCTTGCCGTGTTGTCATCAGTCTTACTGATGCTGGCCGTAATGTACGTGCCTGTGCTCCAGCCTGTCTTCAAAACAGTGCCGCTCAATTTCCGCGAATGGTGTCTGGTGTTTGTAACAGCGGGGATCCCAACCTTCTTGATGGGTGCCGGCAGTGTTTGGGGTGGCAAACGTAATCGTGGACGCAGCGGCAGTAATCCGATGATAAAAAGTACAAAAATTTCAGCATAAAGTCAATACTAATGCTCCATTCCTAAAGGTATACTTGTTGCAGTTAACCGCTCATATGCTTGCGAAATGCTCAATTACACAGAACTTTAAGCTTAAGCGAATGCTAACATAACATAACCTTTAGGAGTGGACTTTTAATGGAATTCACAAAAATGCACGGCCTCGGTAATGACTTCATCGTTGTTTTCGGCGAGCAAGAGCTGCCAAGTAATGCAGCGGAGCTTGCTATAACCCTATGCAACCGGTTCTTTGGAATCGGTGCTGACGGACTGGTATATATCCTGCCTTCTGAGCGTGGCGATTTCAAGATGCGTATTATGAATTCTGATGGTTCGGAGGCGGAGCAGTGCGGAAATGCCATTCGCTGTGTCTCTAAATATGTATATGACCACGGACTGGTAAGCTCAGAGCAGATTGTAATAGAAACGATTGGTGCCGGAGAACAAAAGGTTACTTTAAACGTGAAAGACGGTGTTGTGGAGACTGTAACCGTAGATATGGGCGAACCTGTATTGTCCGGTCTGCAAATTCCAGTATCTATTGATGCAGAGCCAGTGCTCGCTCAGCCGATTGAAGCGGACGGAACCGAATTTAAGTTCACAGCGGTATCCATGGGAAATCCTCATTGCGTGATTTACGTAGAAGATGCAGTGAATTTTGATCTTGCCACATGGGGACCTAAGCTTGAGGTACATCCTTTGTTCCCGAGAAAAGTAAACGTTGAATTCGCAACGGTACTGGATCGGGGCAGAGTGGATATGCGTGTCTGGGAACGTGGGGCAGGACCTACGCTTGCCTGTGGCACTGGAGCCTGTGCAACCCTTGTCTCCTCTGTGCTGAATGATCTTACAGACCGGGCGGCTTGGATTAGTCTAAAGGGCGGCGATCTCTATATTGAATGGAATGAAGAGGATAATCATGTGTATATGACTGGACCTGCTGAGGTCGTATTCACGGGCAGTGTAGCAATATAGAAAAATAATAAAAAGGCAGTCCAAGAGCACATTCTTGGACTGCCTTTTTTGTGTTTCTAACCTGAGGTGACTTTAAGCAGCCGAATAATGGAAGGAGTAACCGAGAATAATACTACAATGTTTATGAAAAAAAGGAGGGGAGCTTGTTGAACATCAACGGGTTAACTAAAAAAAATAAATCCGGTAAGGGACAGCAAGCTGACCCGGCAGGTCCAGGTTCTGGAGTGAGATTAACCATTTATCTGGAGCAGACGCTAAACAATATCATAACCGAGCTGGGAGATAGTCCGGATCTTAGAATCCGCCAGGTAAAGCTTGGTGAGGAATCCGTTGTTGAGGCTGCTGCGGTACATCTTAATGGTCTAGCTAAGACAGAAACCGTTAATCAATTTGTAATGGGTTCATTGCTCTCCATTACGGATGAGATGCTCAAGGAAAGCAATACTGCAGCAAATAATCTGAATGACCTCATCTTAAACCGTGCCCTGGAAATAGGTGAAGCGCAGCTGCAGGAGGATTGGAACGAGGTGCTGCTCGGAATTCTTTCTGGGAAGACACTGATTCTCATTGAAGGTTATGACAGTGGCATCATGTGTGAGACTGAAGGTGGGGAAGCTCGTTCTGTCACTGAACCCTCCACTCAGCTAGTTGTGCGTGGTCCAAAGGATAGCTTTGTTGAATCTTTGGCTACGAATGTCTCATTAATACGCAGAAGAATAAGATCACCCAAACTAAGACTCGAGCATGTGAAGATCGGGTCGGTAACTCAGACCGATGTGGCTTTAATGTACATCAAGGATACTGCGGACGAGAAGCTGGTTGAAGAAGTTAGAAAACGGCTGCAGCAGATTAATGTAGATGCCATCATGGAATCCGGTTATATCGAAGAGCTGATTCAGGATAAGACCTTTACCCCTTTTCCAACCATCAATAACAGCGAGCGGCCAGACGTTGCTGCAACGAATCTGTTAGAAGGGAGGGTAGTGATTGTCGTAGATGGCACCCCCTTTGTATTGATTTTGCCTGCGGTTTTCACTCTTTTTTTTCAGTCAGCTTCGGATTATGCGCAAAGGTTCGATATTGCTATTCTGATGCGAATTATTCGGTATATCAGTTTTATCGTGCTTATTCTAGGGCCTTCCGTGTATATAGCTTTGACGACGTTTCATTATGAGATGATCCCTACGACTTTGCTGATCAACCTTTTATCGCAACGGGAAAATGTGCCTTTCCCCGCTTTTGTCGAAGCTATTCTAATGGAAGGTGCGTTTGAGATCATCCGGGAAGCGGGAGTAAGAATGCCGCGTGCAGTTGGGCAGACCGTATCTGTAGTAGGTGCTCTGATTCTTGGTCAGGCCGTGGTAGAGGCTGGAATTATTACGCCCGTTATGGTGATTGTGGTCGCGTTGACCGGGATTGCGAGCTTTGCCATTCCAGCGTATAACATGGCGATTGCGGGCAGAATTATCCGTTTTGGTTTTTTGATATTGGCCGGTATGTTTGGTTTTTACGGGATTACTTTAGGTTTAATCGTACTGGTTGCACATATGAACAGTCTGCGTTCTTTTGGCGTTCCTTATTTGTCTCCAATAGTGCCTTTGTCATCCAGAGGTCAGAAGGATGCCGTCTTAAGGCTGCCTTTGTGGGCGCTTGGCACAGCAGAACCAGCTCCTGCTACTGCGCAGCAAGGGAACATTTCAGAAGGGAAGGAGATCACAACCGGACATGAACAGAACCTATCTCCAAAAATTCTTGATAAGACTAAAGGGACACAGCCGCATAAGAAAGGAAAGCAAGATTCTGAGTAAATGCAATTTTTTCTTAGCAGGACTTTTACCTTGCGTATTGATCTGTCTTAGTCTCACAGGCTGCTGGGATAGTGTGGAATTAAACAGAAGAGCCATCGTTTCCGGTGTGTCCATAGATAGAGGACCTACAGAAGAAGAGAAATATGTATTATCCTTTCAGGTTATCGTTGCTGACGAAATCTCTGGGAAGAACGCTAGAGGGACTTCACCTGTTTCGGTTTATAAAGGTAGCGGCCGCACTATGTTTGAAGCATTAGCTAATGCCTCGCGTCAGACTGCACGTTTTTTGTCTTTAGGACATATTAGGGTGGTCATCATTTCCGAGAAGTTCGCTCAAGAAGGCATCAAGGATATCATGGATGTGCTGGAAAGGGAAAGCGAAACCCGGCTGACAAGCCTGATTTTTATTTCCAAGGGACAGCCTGCAAGTGAATGTATGACGACTATGACCGTGTTCGGAAGGATTCCAGCCAATGATTTGGTGGAGAAGCTGCAGACAACCTCTAAACAATTCGGATATAACTATCGGATGGAAGTGGATGATATTATCCGGGGGATTCAGGTTCCTGGTGGGGGGCCTGTGATCAATGGCGTGCTAGTGACTGGAGATTTGGACCAGAGGGAGAGCAACGATAATTTAAAGAACATAAGTCCGAAGACCATAATAAAGGTTACCGGTCTTGCAGCTTTTAAAGAAGACAAGCTTAAAGGATGGCTGCTCGGCGAAGAGGCGATCGGTACCGTTCTACTTAAGAATAAAATATCTCAGATGCCGGTATTGGTCTCGATAGGGGAGAAGGACTATATATCGTTTAATGTGTATTTATCACAGGTACATATCCACGCGGATGCGAAAGATATAGAGCATCCTATCTTCACGGTTAATGTCACTCAGCAGGCTGGATTAAAGGAATCGCCCAATGGCTTGGATCTAACAGATCCAACAGTGTTAAACGATCTTTCGAAGCTTTTGGAAAAGAATATTCAAGAACAGATCCGCGCTGCCATAGCAACTGCCCGTTCATTAAAAAGTGATTATCTAGGTTTCGGTGAAGCAGTAGAAAGAGCTAATCCACGTGGCTGGAAACAAGTAAAAGATCATTGGGAGAGTATATTTGAAACCTGCCATATTAATATCGAGGCTGATGCTGTGATCAGGCATACGGATATGCGAAGTGATTCCTTTCAATCCAAGAATAAGTAATGACAATAAAGGAGGGGCAGCTATGGGAAAGATAAAAATAGGACTACTCCAATTTTTCACGTTGACTTTGTTGTTTGAGCTGGGAACAGCGCTGGTAGTGAATCTTGGGATGGAGTCTGGTAAAGATGCGTGGATTTCCATACTCCTCGGAAATTTGATCGGTTTGATTGTATTTTCGGGGTACACTTATTTGTACAGAAAGTTTCCGGATCTCCCCTTAACGGCTTATACCCGCAAGCTATTGGGAAAATCCTTAGGTACGGTGATTTCCGTTCTCTACATTACCCTATTCCTCAATTTAGCGGGTCGTGATTTACGGGATGGCAGTTCCATGCTGGTTATGGCTACTATGCACCGCACACCTTTGTTTATTATTTCAACGTTGATGATCTTATCTTCTGCGTATGTTTTGCATAAAGGAGTAGAGGTATTATCCCGAACTTCATTGGTATTCGCAACTCTTGTAATGCTGATAGGAATATTTTGCTCGATCATGCTGATGTTATCGGGCTCAATTAATTTGAATCGATTACTTCCTATTTTTGAGAATGGGTTCCAGCCTGTGATTGATTCTGTTATTCGCCAGAACTATATGTTCCCTTTTGGTGAAATGATTTGTTTTACCATGCTAATGCCCTATCTGAACAATGTTAAAAAAGGTCCTTGGGTCATCGCCGCGGGGATATTTGTTTCAGGTTTGCTCTTAAGTCTGACTATGATGCTGAATATTTCCGTGCTTGGCACAGATATAGTGAAACGGTCACCCCTCCCTCTGATGCCCACGATTAGCAAGATTTCAATCTCCGATTTTATTCAACGTGTGGATATTCTAATTGTTATGGTGCTGATTATCGGCGTTTTTTTCAAAATGTCTGTGTTTTTTGCGGCCGCACTTATAGGAATTTCGGAATTGTTCAAGATTCCTTACCGGAGAATGGTCTATCCCTGTGCTCTGATCATTCTGTTCAGCTCGATGTTGAATGCGCGGAGCTTTACTGAACATATTAATGAGGGGGGGAGATTGTTATATACGATTTTCCCCTTCTTTATGGTGTTGATCCCTGTAATTCTTATCATCGTTGCGGCGATAAGAAGTCATCTTTCCCCGCCACGTTCTGGTTGATGTCCTGTTTTCCAGTAATAGATATCGGGGATGAACAAGCAGAGCAGCAAAATACAAGCAGTAGCTTTCTCAGAGGCGGTATAGAATAGATAGTTAAGGATATACCCGACGTTACCCAGCCCATAGCCATACAGCCAATCTAGCAAATAAATATACAGCAAGCAGAGAGTGGCTAGCAGTAAAGTTACAGCGTATTTTCGGATCAGAAACTTTCTTGTTTTTTTCTTCAAAGTATTCTCTCCTTTATGGAAATAACGGCATTAACGTTAGTATGAAGCTTTTTACATATGAACATGCATGGTGATATTTTGGTCTAAATGCTTTTCTTTTGTAAAGCTTATCATCCATACCGATTTATGTTACATTAGTATGAAACTAAAGTTAGAAACTAATGTGGCAGGGGAGGATCTTGTTGTGAAGCCGGATTTACGTTCCGCATGGGGAAATAAAGTATTAGTCGGAGACGGAGCGATGGGGACCTACTTATATCAGAAGGGTTTCCCGGTCGGCATTTCCTATGAAGAATTAAATTTGACCTCTCCGGGGGTAATCGAAGATGTTCATCGCAGCTATATTGAGGCAGGGGCAGTGCTGCTGGAAAGCAACACCTTCTCGGCGAACTATGACAGGCTGTCCAAATATGGTCTAGAATCCAAGGTTGAGGAAATAAATCGAGCCGGGGTTAGAATCGCTCGCCAGGCTGCTGGAGATCATGGGTATGTATTAGGAGCTGTAGGATCTATTCGTGCGGGCAAACGTGCGAATCTCTCTTCCACAGAGCTGAAAAAATATTTTACACAGCAGATTGCTGCATTGCTAGAAGAGGACGTAGATGGCATTATGCTGGAAACCTTTTACGATGTTGAGGAACTGCATTTAGCTCTAAGAACGCTCCGCAAGATCAGCTCGCTTCCTGTAGTTTGCCAATTAGCTGTCGATGAAACGGCACGCACATTAGATGGATTAACTTTGCCAGAAGCCTTTCGTATTCTGGAAGGCGATGGCGCTGATGTTATCGGATTTAACTGTAACACAGGCCCGAACGGAATGAAGCGAGCGCTCAAAGCTGTACAAGGGAATCTGGTTCTGCCAGCCTCTGTGTATCCAAATGCGGGTGTGGCGGATTATGTAGACGGAGAATACCGGTACGGGGCTTCACCAGAATATTTTGGCCAAATGGCACAGACTTTCGCGGAGATGGGCTGCCGGATAATCGGTGGTTGCTGTGGTACAACTCCGCAGCATATCGCAGAAATCTCCTCTGCACTGAAGAATTATGTACCGCAACCGCTTCCTAAACCGTTGCCACCTGCAGTGGAGCGTGTATCGCTGCAAGAGAATTTTGGCGATGAGGATAGAGAGGGTAGAGAGCCGAACCTGGTTGATCTGGTAAAGGAACGACATACGGTTATTGTTGAGCTTGATCCACCTCGTGAATTGGATATTGCAAAGTTTATGCAGGGCGCAGAAGTTTTGAGAAGAGCAGGCGCGGATGCGCTGACACTCGCCGACAACTCCCTGGCTGTCACACGGATGAGCAACATGGCTTTGGGACATTTGGTGCACGCTAAAACTGGACTTCGTCCGCTAGTGCATATTGCTTGCCGGGATCGTAATTTGATTGGTACTCAATCCCATTTGATGGGTTTTGATGCGCTTGGAATTGATCATGTGCTGGCTGTAACAGGTGATCCTGCGAAATTTGGAGATCTTCCCGGCTCAAGCTCGGTTTATGATTTAACCTCTTTTGAGATTATTAGAATGATCAAGCAGCTGAATGACGGGGTTTCCTTCTCAGGTAAACCTTTGAAACAGAAAGCGAATTTTGTAATCGGAGCTGCATTTAACCCGAATGTTAAACATTTGGATAAGGCAGTGCAACGTCTGGAGAAGAAAATTGCCTCTGGTGCCGACTATATTATGACCCAGCCTGTCTATGATCAGGAACTTATCGTGAAGATAGCTGAGGCAACAGCACATCTGGAAATCCCCGTATTCATTGGTGTTATGCCACTGGCAAGCGGACGTAATGCAGAGTTTCTACATAATGAGGTTCCCGGTATTCAGCTTACGGACGATGTCCGCAACCGCATGAAGGGACTTGAAGGGGAAGCTGGAAGAGCAGAAGGTGTCGCTATCGCTAAGGAACTGTTAGATGTTGCTACTGCCCATTTTAATGGAATCTATCTGATGACTCCGTTCATGTTCTATGATATGAGCGCACAGCTAATGGAGTATGTGTGGGAGAAATCAGGACGCAAATTGTCCCCCTTGTTTCGCTAGTAATAATCAATTACAATAGTGTAATGGATGTGATTCCGTTGTCATTTAGCATGACCGGATACGGTCAATCGTCCCTGCAATTCGGCGGCTACAAGATTATGTTCGAAGTGAAATCGGTGAATCACCGGTACTGCGAAGTTGTACTGCGGATGCCCCGGGATTGGACGGGTTATGAGGATGTGTTGAGAAGAAAGGTTCAACAGCACATCAAACGGGGAAGAATAGATGTTACCATCAATAGAGAGCACGATGAGTCGACAGTTAGACCGGTTCTGAATCACTCTGCTGTAATGACCTATCTAAAGGCAGCAGAGCAGCTTAAGAACGAATATGGTTTGACTGGTGAGTTGACTTTACGTGATATACTTTCTATACCCGGTATTATGGACAGCAAAGACGAGGCTGCGGGTGCCGTGTCTGCGACATTAGAAGACTACTCCGAAGTATTGGAGGCGGGACTTGAGCAGTGTTTGCAGTCTCTGCTGGAGATGCGCGCCCGTGAAGGCAGTTATCTAGCCGCAGATATTGAACAGCGCCTGAACCATCTTGAGAACATGCATGCTGAAATGGTTGAACTTGCACCTGTCGTAATCATTGAATATCGTGAGAAACTTCGACATCGATTGAATGAACTAAATGATGGGACGTTCGCTTTTGATGAGCATAAATTCGGGATGGAGATCGCTATTTTTGCAGATCGCTGTAATATTGATGAAGAGTTGACCCGGTTGTATAGTCATTTCGAGCAATGCAGAGCCCTCCTGAAGGGGAAAGGACCGGTAGGACGCAAACTGGATTTTCTCATTCAGGAGATGAACCGTGAGACGAATACAATCGGATCGAAATGCAATCATCTAACTCTCGTGGGTCTTGTGCTAGATATGAAAGCAGAACTGGAGAAGATTCGAGAACAAGCTGCGAACATAGAGTAATCGGGAATAGGTAATAGCATAGAACTTTATGGGGGGAACTACCGGAACATGGCAATCAAACTTATTAACATTGGCTTTGGAAATATTGTGTCTGCCAACCGCATTATTTCTATCGTCAGTCCGGAATCTGCACCAATCAAACGTATTATCCAGGAGGCACGTGATCGGCATATGTTGATCGACGCCACCTATGGCCGACGGACTCGTGCCGTAATCATTACAGATAGTGATCATGTCATCCTATCGGCTGTACAGCCGGAGACTGTGGCGCATCGCTTATCCAGTAAAGATGACGACAACGACGAATAACAACTAAATGGAGTGTATTATGTCAAAAGGATTGCTCATCATATTATCCGGACCTTCCGGCGTGGGTAAAGGTACTGTTTGTACTGCACTACGTCCGAAGATGCCCGAACTTGTCTACTCAGTTTCTGCTACTACTCGCAGTCCGCGTGCGGGTGAGGAAGATGGCGTCAACTATTTTTTCAAAAGCAAAGAGGAATTTATGACAATGATCGAAGCCGATCAATTGCTTGAATACGCGGAGTACGTAGGTAATTATTACGGTACTCCCCGTGATTTTGTAGAGAGAACTCTCAATAGCGGCAAAGACATTATTCTCGAAATTGAGGTTCAAGGAGCTCTCAAAGTCAAAGAGAAATTTCCTGAAGGGATTTTTGTGTTCCTTCTTCCTCCATCCATGGACGAGTTGAAGGACCGCATTCGCGGACGGGGTACTGAGCATCCAGATGTGATCGATCACCGCATGACTGTAGCGGAAGATGAGATCAACTTAATGCAGCATTATGATTATGCTGTAGTGAATGATGAGATTGATCTGGCTTGTAAGAGAATAGAAAGCATTATTATCGCCGAACATTGTAAAGTCAGATAATTTATGCTGAAGGTCAAATGGTATTAACAGTAAACTATGAAGAGGTGTCCCAGTGCTATATCCATCCATTGATGAAATGATGACTAAGGTTGACAGTAAGTATTCGCTCGTTGTCGCTGCTGCACGTCGTGCTAGACAATTGCGTGAGGGTGGCAAGACAGATGTGAAGAATCCTAGATCGCATAAATTTGTTGGTGTTGCTCTTGAGGAAATTTACGAAGATCGCATTACTCTAACCCGCGGTGAAGAGTAGTCTCAAGTATAAGTAATAATGACCTATTGTAGAAACGGATGCCGCCTATTTGTTTTGAGGCGCTGCCGTTTCTTCTTGGGTTATGGAGCAATTACGGGTCTTAAATTTATGATGAAAGCCCAGAACCGGGCTCTTTATGACAACCGGAAGGTTGTTATTTTTTTCTCGTCGTAAAGATAGCCATTCGTTGTAAGAGTAGGGAACAGGGGGGAGATCATGTTGAAGAGCTTGAAGGGGAAGACTATTTTACTTGGGATCACAGGAGGAATTGCTGCTTATAAAGCGGCGTCCTTGACCAGTAAGCTTGTCCAAAAAGGAGCCGAGGTTCATGTCATTATGACAGCTTCGGCGAAGCAGTTCATTACAGAATTAACTCTACAGTCACTATCGAAGCAACGAGTATATAGCGATACATTCCAGGAGAGAGATCCATCCTCCATTTCACATATTGATCTGGCAGATGCTGCGGATCTTGTGCTGGTAGCACCCGCAACCGCAAATATAATTGCCAAAATGGCACACGGGATCGCCGATGATATGTTATCTACTACACTGCTTGCTACTACGGCTCCTATTATGGTTGCACCAGCTATGAATGTTCATATGTATCAGCATCCAGCTGTACTTAATAATTTGAATATTCTCGCTAGCCGGGGCATTCAGTTTATTGAGCCTGGTGAAGGACTGCTGGCATGTGGATACGTTGGCAAAGGTCGGCTAGAAGAGCCAGAGGCTATTGTGAGTGTGGTTGAGAATTTTTTTGCACACCAAGCAAGCGTCGCATCCAAACCTCTTGCGGGTAAAAAAATCGTCATCACAGCGGGTGGAACGGTAGAACGGATTGATCCAGTGCGTTATATCTCCAATGATTCATCCGGTAAAATGGGCTTCGCGCTAGCACGTGCTGCACGTGCAATGGGTGCTGAGGTAACGTTGATTGCTGCGCGTACAGATGAGGCTCCTCCACAGGAACCAGAGATTTCAGTCATTCGTGTTCAATCTGCACAGGAAATGTATGAAGCAGTTACCGCACTGTGGGACAGCTGCGACATTATGATCAAGGCGGCTGCTGTATCGGATTACCGTCCGAAGCATAGTGAGCCTTCCAAGATTAAAAAAAGCGGAGAGACGATGACGCTTGAGCTTGTGAAGACAACGGATATTCTGGAAACACTCGGTAAGACCAAAAACAAGCAGTTTTTGGTCGGCTTTGCTGCGGAAACGGGCAATACGGAATTTTATGCTAAGGACAAGCTGGTCCGCAAAAACTGCGATCTCATCGTTGCTAACAATGTAGCGGCTGCAGGAGCCGGATTTGGAGCGGATACGAATATCGTTTCGATATATGATGTGAATGGATTGGTGCTTGAATTGCCACAATTGTCGAAGGATGAGGTTGCTCGTCATTTGCTGACGCTCGTGGCAGAGCGGATTACTGGAGCTTCATTATAATGGATATCGCCAAGGTCATTGTGGATGTGCCTGTACGCAGCACTGACCGGCCATTTGATTATAGTATTCCAGAATCCCTGAAGTTATGGATTGAAGTGGGCAGTCGGGTAGCCGTTCCGTTTGGGCACCGGACAGTCCAAGGTTTTGTAGTATCTCTAGAATCAGGCGAGACCCTAGTGAGTCCTAGCCTGAAGCCTATTCAAGAAGTGTTGGATTTGCTTCCGCCTTTATCTCCTGAATTAGTTGAGCTTGCGGACTGGATGAGTAAAAGATATGCATGTAGACGAATTTCAGCACTGCAAGCGATGTTGCCCACCGCTCTAAAAGGGAAGGCAGAACGGCTGATTTCACTTGGAGATGTGCAGGAAGAGACAGCATTTCCAGAGGATGAATTGTTCCCAATGTTTGCCGACACAGGGGATGAGGAACGACTAATCACAGAATTTATTGGACGTAGTGGCGAAGTTTCCATGAAGCAGCTTACTCGTGCATTTCCTGAGGCTGCTGAGACGGTGAAGTTCATGCTGCGGCGTGGAGTACTTATAGAGAGTCAATCCATTAAGGATAAAATGGGCAAGAAAAAGCTCAAGGCAGTCGATCTGGCGATAGGTGTCACTGCTGCCCGTGAGGCTTTGAACAAATTCCCAAAAAAATCCGCACGCCAGAAGGAAGTTCTGAGCTTTTTAGTTGATATGGAAGCTACACTCCCCATGGCTCTTAAAGAAGTTTTGTCTGCACTCCAAGTAACGGCAAGTACTGTAAAGGCCTTGGAGGAAAAAGGTTTTATCGAGATCAGTGAAATTGAAGTCTATCGCGATCCTTATCAAGGGCGAGATTTTAAACCTACCACACCTCTACCGCTTACTGCGGAACAAGAGGTCGTATATACAAGAATTTCTCGAACCTTAGAGGAGCAGCTTCACGAAGTATTTCTGCTTCATGGAGTTACGGGTAGTGGTAAGACAGAGATCTATTTGCAATGTATTAAACGCTGTTTAGATCAGGGCAGACAGGCTGTTGTTCTTGTGCCAGAGATTGCTTTAACACCACAAATGGTGGAGCGGTTTAAGGGGCGGTTCGGCAGCGGGGTCGCGGTTATGCATAGCCGGCTGTCTGTTGGTGAGCGATACGATGAGTGGCGTAAAATCCGTGAAGGAAAGGCCACAGTCGCTGTAGGCGCAAGATCGGCCGTGTTTGCTCCTTTCTCCAACCTAGGGTTGATTATTATGGATGAAGAACATGAGACCTCTTATAAACAGGAGGAGAATCCGAAATATCATGCCCGTGATGCTGCTATTCGTAGAGCGGAACAGTGTGGGGCAGCTGTGATTCTAGGTTCTGCTACGCCTTCGCTGGAAAGCTATCATGCTGCAAGATCGCAGAGTGATATTCACTTTTCACCGGTACTGCTAGAAATGCCTACCCGTGCGCTTGGAAATGAACTTCCAAAGGTGAACGTAGTAGACATGCGGGAAGAGCTTAAAGAAGGCAACCGTTCGATGTTCAGCCGAAAGCTTCATTCAGCACTGGAAGAGAGGCTGGAACGCGGAGAACAGACGGTGCTGCTGCTTAACCGTAGAGGTTTCTCAACCTTTGTCATGTGTCGTAGCTGTGGTTACGTAGCCGGTTGTCCAGAATGTGATATCTCACTAACGTATCATAGCCGTAGTGACAATTTGCGTTGTCATTATTGCGGACATGCTGAACCAGCACCTAAGCTTTGTCCGGAGTGTGGTAGTGAGCATATCCGGTTTTTCGGAACGGGTACACAGCGGGTGGAGGAAGAGCTTGGTAAGCTATTCCCAGGCATACGAGTGATTCGTATGGATGTGGACACAACAACAGAAAAGGGCTCGCATGAGAAGCTGCTGAACCAATTTAGAGACAAAAAAGCGGATGTTCTCCTGGGCACTCAGATGGTAGCAAAGGGACTGGATTTTCCAGATGTCACTCTTGTTGGTGTAATCACAGCAGATTCAGCTTTGAACCTGCCCGATTTTCGCGCAGCAGAGAAGACATTCCAATTGCTTACACAAGTTGCAGGCAGAGCAGGCCGGCACCAGCTTCCAGGCGAAGTGGTCGTTCAGTCCTATACGCCAGAGCATTATTCTATTATTCATGCCAGCGGACATGACTATCTCTCTTTTGTACGTGAAGAGCTGAAGCATCGCAGAGGTCTCCATTATCCGCCATATTGCAGACTCATCCTGGTCACATTGTCTCATGAACAGCTGCCGCTTCTACTGCGGATGGCAGAGAATTATGCTCTGAATCTTCAGGGAAAGGCCAGACAGCTAAGGTGGTATGGAAGTCTCGATAAGCTAACCAGCGATGTGTTAGATCTGTTGGGTCCTGTGGCATCACCTATCCCTCGATTAAAGGGTAGATATAGATTCCAGTGTATGATAAAATGGCGCGGCGCCATCGATGTGATTGGACTTGTCCGCCAAGTGGCTGAAGAGTTAGAGGATTCTGTGCGGGATACCGGTCTTCAGATCAGCATTGATGTGGATCCGCAGATGTTGATGTAAATCCGTATCATGTTACAATGTAAAAAAAGAGCTTTATCAATTGACTTTAAATATAGAAATGTTCAGAACGGGAAGGTGTTTTGTAATGGCTATACGTTTGATCGTTAAAGAACCAGATGAAGTATTGCACAAAAAAGCTAAAGAAGTAGCTGTAGTTACTCCTAATGTTAAAAAATTGCTGGATGATATGGCACATACGATGTATGACGCTGAAGGAGTAGGGCTGGCGGCACCCCAAGTCGGAATTTTGAAACGTCTAATTGTGGTGGATGCGGATGAAGAGCATGGATTGATCAAAATGATTAACCCTGAAATCATCAGCATGGAAGGTGAACAGCTAGGACCAGAAGGATGTCTTAGTATTCCTGGCTTGAATGGTGATGTTCGCCGTGCGGAGACTGTAACTGTACGTGGCCTTAACCGTGAGGGAAAAGAGATTACGATAACCGGCAGTGGTTTACTTGCCCGGGCTTTTCAGCATGAGATTGACCATTTGAATGGAGTTCTATTTACAGATATCGCTGAAAAAGTATACGAGATGACTGCTAACGAGACTGAGGAGTGAGGAATATGAAGATTGTATTCATGGGAACTCCAGCTTTTGCGGTGCCAAGCTTGCAAATGCTGGTAGATGAAGGCTATGAAGTTGTAGCTGTCATCACCCAACCAGATCGTCCGCAGGGGAGAAAAAAGATCTTGGCTCCTTCACCAGTTAAGGAAGCCGCATTAGCTCTCGGATTACCTGTGCTTCAGCCAGAACGCATGCGTCGTCCTGAGGCAGTCGCCGAGCTGGCAGCATATGAGCCGGATTTGATCGTCACGGCTGCTTATGGTCAAATTTTGCCTAAAGCTGTGTTGGACTTACCGCGGAATGGTTGTGTGAATGTACACGGTTCGTTGCTTCCTAAATATCGGGGAGGTGCTCCGATTCAGCGCAGTATCATCAATGGGGAGAAAGTGACCGGCGTTACTTTGATGTATATGGCTGAGGGGCTGGATACCGGTGACATGATCTCTCGTGTCGAAGTGGCTATTGAGGATGAGGATACCTCTGGAACTCTTTTTGAGAAGCTGAGCCTGGCTGGACGAGATCTGTTAAAGTCTGAAATGCCACGTTTAGTAAGCGGAAAAGTTCAAGCTGTTCAGCAAGACGATAGTGAGGCAACTTATGCCCCTAACCTTAATCGCGAGGATGAACGCTTGGATTGGAACGCTAGCTCACGTGACAACTATAATCGAATTCGTGGATTAGTTCCTTTTTCCGGCGCATTTACGCTCTGGAATGGTGAGACCTTTAAAGCTTGGGCTTCTAAGCTGCCTGAAGCGCAGAAAGCAAGCGATAGTGCTCCAGGAACGGTGCTTTCTGTAACTGAACGAGGTGTCGAAGTGAAAACAGGTGACGGAAGTCTGCTGCTGACAACGGTTCAACCTGCTGGCAAAAAAGCAATGAGTGCGGCCGATTTTAGCCGTGGTGCTGTTATGAAGCCAGGGACGGTGTTAGGTTGAGCGGCGGTGGAAATGGTGTTGGCCGATCAGCAGTAAATCCTAGCGCTGGTAAGAGACAGGGGAATAACTCTAAAGCAGTTGGCAACAACGGCAGAGCTGGCAACAAGGGTAAGGTTACCCCTGCTTCTGCCCGGGAAATCGCGCTTGATATAATGGTTAAAGTTGAGCAGCAAGGTGCATATAGCAATTTGCTGCTCAACAGCAGTCTACAGAAGGCAACGCTTAGCAGAGAAGATGCCGGACTGGTCACAGAACTTGTCTATGGCTCTATTTCGCGGATGAACACCCTGGATTATGTGCTTGAAGGATTTGTTAGTAAAGGGATAGCCAAACTACAGCCATGGGTCCGTAATTTACTGCGGTTTAGTTTATATCAAATTATGTATCTCGATCGTATACCGTCCCATGCAGCTGTAAATGAGGCTGTTAATATAGCGAAGAAAAAAGGCCACCAGGGAATCTCAGGGATGGTTAACGGCGTGCTGCGCAGTGTATTGCGTGCTGGTGATCTGCCAGTTCTGCCTGAGGGGCTAAGTCAAGCGCAGCGGATATCGATATTATATTCACATCCGTTGTGGTTAGTGGAACGTTGGATTACCGAGTACGGTGTCGACACGGCGGAAGCGATTTGTGCATCTAATAATGAGCCGCCTGCGGTCAGCGTACGTGTGAATACAACGATGATCAGTCGTGAAGCTCTGCTGAACCAGATGATTGAACAAGGTCTGCAAGCTTCAGCATCTGAGGTTAGTCCTTATGGCATTGTTGTGAAAGGCGGCGGAAACCTGGCGCTCACCTCCTGGTATCGTGATGGATATCTCTCCGTTCAGGATGAGAGTTCTATGCTAGTAGCTGAAGCGGTAGCTCCGGAGCCTGGCATGAGGGTGCTTGACTGCTGCGCTGCTCCTGGGGGCAAAACAGCACATATGGGCGAGCTCATGAAAGATGAAGGATCGATTTACGCTAATGATCTGCATTTGCATAAAGCGAAATTGATCTCAGATCAAGCAGAACGTTTAGGTCTTGATTGTGTATCTACAGGTAGTGCAGACGCGCTGGAGCTGGAGCAAACGTTAGAGCATCAATCCTTTGATAGAATTCTTCTCGACGCACCTTGCTCTGGACTCGGCGTAATTCGCCGTAAGCCAGACCTCAAATGGCGTAAGCAGCCGGAAGATGTGGCTAGTGTAGCATCATTGCAGCGGGAGTTGCTGCAGTCGGTCTCTAAACTGTTGAAACCGGGTGGCATTCTGGTATATAGTACCTGTACGACTGAACAAGCGGAAAATAGTGAAGTAGTAGCTGACTTTTTGAAGCAGAATCCTGATTTCACCGCAGTGACCTTTGCTTCACCGTTGTGGGACAGGCTGGAGGGTACCGCGCTGGCTGAGGGTGATGGAATTCAACTGCTGCCCCATCATTATGGGAGCGACGGGTTCTATATTTCCAAGCTCCAGAGAGTCTTGTAATATAGCAAATTTTCTGACAATTGTAGTATCCTCCGCCCGCCGGGCTACCGTACGGCGGGCGTTTTCTTTTACCGTCTCTGAAATTTGTGTTAAAATAGGAAGAATGAGAAATAATACGCATATCCTTATGAAAGAACAGGTGTAGATAATAATGAAACCTTTAATATATGATTTTTCTTTAGAAGAGTTACAACAGTGGGCGAAAGACAATGGTGAGCCTGCTTTTCGTGGTGGACAAATTTTTGATTGGCTGTATGTAAAACGTGTGAATGACTTCGAAGCAATGAGCAATTTGTCCAAAGGGCTTCGCCAGAAGCTGAATGAACAATTCTCTATTGCAGCACTAACTGAAATTACTAAAATGGAATCTAAAGATGGAACTGTAAAATTCCTGTTTGGATTGCATGACGATCATGCTATCGAAACAGTTATCATGAAACATAATTATGGCAATAGCGTTTGCGTAACAACCCAAGTAGGATGCCGAATCGGCTGTACTTTCTGTGCTTCCACACTCGGTGGATTAAAACGGGATTTGACAGCGGGAGAAATTGTAGCTCAGGTTGTACGTTCCCAACAAATCCTGGATGCGCGCGGCGAACGTGTCAGCAGCATTGTTATCATGGGTACTGGTGAACCGTTTGAGAACTATGATGCAACAATGAGATTCCTGCGTCTTATGATTCATGAGAAGGGCTTAAATATCGGACAACGGCATATTACTGTTTCCACCAGCGGTATTGTACCGAGCATTTATAAATTTGCAGAAGAAGATACCCAGATTAATCTGGCGATTTCGATTCATGCGCCTAACGACGCCTTGCGTTCAAAGCTAATGCCTGTTAACCGCCGTTTTCCGTTTGATGATGTAATTGAATCATTGCGTTATTATCAAGCTAAGACGGGACGACGTGTCAGCTTTGAATATGCCTTGATCGGCGGGGTAAATGACCAACCGGAGCATGCTGAGGAATTGGCTGGGGTGCTTAAGAGCATGCTGTGCCACGTCAATTTGATTCCGGTAAACCATGTGCCTGAGCGAAAATATGTACGTACTTCACGCAATGATATCTTTGAGTTTCAACGTATTTTGGCTGATAACGGGGTGAATGTTACTATTCGCCGTGAGCAAGGCCATGATATCGCGGCCGCATGCGGACAGCTGCGTGCCAAACATATGGAGTTGGGGTGAGGATATTTGATCAGAACAGTTCATGCCAGCGATATTGGCCGAGTGCGCGCTGTCAATGAGGATTCGGTCTGGATCGGCGCGACGCGCCACGGTTATACACTCGGTATTATTGCCGATGGGATGGGTGGACATCAGGCTGGTGAAACCGCAAGCAGGCTCGCTTTGGAGACAATGAGGAATAACCTAGACGGGTTAGAGTCTGGCCTTCAAGACGAAGCTCTGCGTGATGCGTTGTCAGCTGCTATTTTGGAAGCTAACAGCACTGTGTTCAGGGAGGCTTCCGGTGACGATAAGTATCATAATATGGGTACTACTGTCGTTGCTGTTCTTTTGAATGGATCAAACGGATATATTGGCCATATCGGAGACAGCAGAGCCTATTTAATAAAAGACAGTGCGGCAGTTCAACTAACCGAGGATCATACGCTAGTCAATGAGCTGTTCAAGAACGGTCAGATCAGTGTGGAGGAATTGGATAATCATCCGCGTCGTAATGTGCTGACGAGGGCACTTGGAACAGATGCTGAGGTTGAAGTTGATATGGCGCCTATAGCTCTGCTACCTGGGGAAATTTTGCTTCTATGCAGCGATGGTTTAAGCAACTTTGTCACAAATGAGCATTTAGGCAAAGTAGCAGGTATACATGAGATATCGTTAGAGGAAAGAGCGGACCGTTTACTTCAGCTGGCACTGCTCGCCGGCGGTGGCGATAATATTAGCGTCGCTTTGTTAGAACATCATGGAGAGGCCGCTGTGCCCGAAACAAAGGAGTGGGATTGATGATCGGTCACGAATTGGGCGGCCGTTACCAAGTCATCGAACGGATCGGCGGAGGTGGAATGGCGCTCGTCTATAGAGCACATGACATTCTTTTAAACCGAAATGTCGCCATCAAAGTATTGCGCAATCAGTTTGTGCATGACGAGGAATTTATTCGCCGTTTTAGGCGTGAGGCGCAATCTGCCGCATCTTTGTCTCATCCGAATGTCGTCAGCATATACGATGTAGGACAAGAAGACGAAATTCATTACATTGTCATGGAGTATATTGAGGGTCAGAATCTTAATGAAATTATAAAAGAACGAGCGCCATTACAGGTTGATGAATCCGTACGGATCGCTTCACAAATCTGTGATGCCCTAGATCATGCGCATCAGAATCAAATTATTCATCGTGATATAAAACCACATAATATCCTGATCGGACGCAACGGCCGGGTGAAAGTAACCGACTTTGGGATTGCCCGCGCAGTTACGTCAACAACCATTACACAGACTGGTTCTGTAGTTGGTTCAGTACATTATTTCTCGCCAGAGCATGCCAAAGGTGTCTCTACAGGAGAAAAGTCTGACTTGTATTCATTAGGTATTGTACTTTATCAAATGCTTACCGGAAGCCTACCCTTCTTGGGAGAGAGTCCGATTAGTGTAGCTTTAAAACATCTGCAAGAAGAGTTTGAAGAGCCAAAACTTCTGAATCCACTCATTCCGCAAAGCGTTGAGAATGTAATTCTGAGATCAATGCGTAAAAATCCGGAAGAGCGGTACGACTCTGCCAAAGAAATGTTGCAGGATTTGGAAACATGCTTATTGCCGGAGCGCCGCAGTGAGGCGAAGATTCTGTTCAACGATGAAGAAGATGAGGATCGTACGCGGGTTATCCCGGCGATAAAACCGATTCAAAGAAGCAATGGTAATCGTAATCATCGTGAGGAACGGATGGTTCGTGATGAAGATGATGAACCGGTGCCTTCAAGCAAAGGTAAAAAACAATGGGCAAAACCCACATTATGGATTGGGCTTACCTTGCTGTTGCTGTTGGCTATGGCCAGTCTCGTATGGTACGTTAAATCACAGCTAGTTGTTCCTGAGGTTTCCGTTCCTTATGTAGTAGGTAAACAGATAGAACAAGCACAAACTGAGCTTGAGGATTTGGGGCTTGAGGTTGCTGATCCTATTCTGTATGACTACAGTCCGAATTTTGAAGAGAATGTGGTCATTAAGCAAAGTAGGGAAAAGGATGCCAAAGTGAAAAAAGGAGCGTCCCTAATACTCACTGTGAATACGGCTAAGCCACTACCTAAGATGCCAGATGTAGTTAACAAGAGCTTTGATGATGCGGTTAAAGCATTGATGGCGCTGGGTGTAGCCCAGGACCGGATTGATAATAAACCTCTCTATGACGAAAATACAGATGAAGGTCTCATTGTAAAATCTGACCCTGCATTAAATACAGAATTCGATCCTGAGACGGTTCAAATCACCCTTTACGTTAGTAAAGGAGAAGAAAGTGTACTGTTGCCAGATCTCATCGGTAAGACGGAGAGTGAGGCAAAGGCGCTGCTGGAAGGTGCCAAGCTTGTTCTTGGAGAAGTTAAACAAGAATCCAGCTTCAGCATTGAAGAAGGTAAAGTAACAAAGACTTGGGCATTTGATAAGGGGACAGGTACTTCTGTTCCACCTGGAACAGCGATTACGATTTACTTAAGTACAGGTTATCCACCTGAAGCCCTGAATTATACCTTTAATGTGCCAGTCGCTCCTGCTCAGGATGGGAAAAAGAGCAAGATTCGTATCGAATTCGTGGATGCGCGCAATAATGGAGAGAAGCAGGATTGGGGAACACGTACCATTGGAAAGAGCCAAGTGTTATCTGTGAATCTAGTATTGGCTCCTAATAAAGATGGTTCAGTTATTGTTACCCGTGACGGTGTACTTTTGGATACTTATGTAATTCCTTATATCGATGCTAAGAACGGAACCGTTCAGGAGCCTGAACCACCAGTTATAGCAACACCACAGCCAACTCCAACACCTTCTGCTGAACCTACGCCTACAATTGAACCTACGATTGAACCGGAGATCTTGCCAGGTTCAGGTTCAGAGAATGACGGAGGGAATAACGGGGCGGTGAATCAGACAGGGTTCGTAAACAATAGTTCTATAAATAGTGAATCGACTAATAATGGCAATAATAAGCACAACAATAAAGGCAAGGATAAATCTAAAGATAAAAACAACAACTAAACAGGGTTTAACCTGAACGGTTGGCGTAGCGAAATGACCCGGGGATATCAGACTTGGGTCATTTTCGCAAAATCAGGAGAGGAAGGCTCACTATGTATGCCTGAAGGTATAATTGTTAAGGCGTTAAGCGGTTATTATTATGTGAAACCGCTCCGCGAAGGATTAATTGCGACTGAAGAGCATTCTGTTCAATGCAGAGGCCGAGGAATTCTCAAGAAAAAAGGGATCGCTCCGCTAGTTGGAGATCGGGTTATTTATATACTTACTGAGCATGGAGAAGGAATGGTGGATGAACTTCTACCTAGAGAATCTGAACTGATTCGTCCACCTGTAGCGAATGTTAAGCTCGCAGTCCTTTTATTCTCCGTTCGAGAGCCCGATATGAACCTGAATCTGTTGGACAAGTTTCTAGTTCATATTGAGCATTCGGGTCTGGAACCCCTAATTGTTCTGACTAAACAGGATTTGGCGGATGATGATGGTGAAGCTACTCGTTATGTTAAAGAACTTTATGAGGATATCGGATATGAAGTGATGGTCACAAGTTCACTTACTGGTGCCGGAAGCGATGAGCTAAGACAACGGCTTACTGGTGGTATTAGCGTTTTTGCGGGTCAATCGGGGGTTGGTAAGTCCACCTTGTTGAATCGTATTGTTCCAGGGCTTAAACTGGAGACTGGAGAGATCAGTTTACGATTGGGACGTGGTCGCCATACGACCCGTCATGTGGAGCTGATGGATATTGGTGGTGGAGGTTTTGTTGCAGATACCCCAGGTTTTAGTCAGCTTGATTTCTTAGAGCTTGGTGTAGAAGAGCTGTCCACTTGTTTTCGTGAATTTGCTCAATATGCATCCGATTGTAAGTTCCGGGGCTGCAGTCATCAGCATGAACCAGGCTGCCGTGTAATAGAGGCTTGGAAAGCAGGGAAAATTGCGGATAGTCGCTATGATCATTACAAACTGTTTTTTAATGAAATGAAAGATAAAAAGCGGAGGTACTAACATCATGATACGAATAGCACCATCTTTATTGTCGGCGGATTTCGCGCGTTTAGGTCCAGAAGTAGCAGAGGCGGAAGCCAGTGGTGGAGATTGGATACATGTGGATGTAATGGACGGTCATTTTGTGCCGAATATCACATTGGGTCCACCTATTGTAAAAGCTGTATCGTTACATACCAAGCTGCCACTTGATGTTCACTTGATGATTGAGTCGCCAGAACGTTATATCCCTGATTTTGCTGCAGCAGGTGCAAGTGTGATCACCGTTCACGCTGAGGCATGCGTTCATTTGCATCGTGTGGTTCATCAGATCAAGGAGCTGGGGCTGAAGGCAAGTGTAGCAATTAATCCGGGTACTCCGGCTTCAGCGGTGCGTGAGGTGCTGGAGGATGTGGATATGATTCTGGTGATGACCGTTAATCCAGGCTTTGGTGGTCAAGCATTCATTCCTAACACTTTGCGCAAAATCATTCAAATTCGAGAATGGGCGAATGAAGTGAATCCAGATTTATTGATCGAAGTAGATGGTGGAGTCTCGGAAGAGACAGCACCCTTAGTTGTGGCAGCTGGAGCCGATGTTTTGGTAGCTGGGAATGCAGTTTTTGGCCGGAGTGATCGTGCTGCGGCGATCCGCGGAATTCGAGAAGCAGCCGAATCTGCACTGCGTTAAAAAAATAGGCTATTGAGACTAGAGGTATAGGCCAAGTCCTCGGTGCATAAATATGGTTACATGAGCAGAAATCTCATGTAGCCTTTTTTGTTTTGGCAGGGAGGACTGCAGTTCGTTTCCGTTATTGACAAGAGGAAAGTCTCCTGCGTACGGCATGAATTGATGGGAGGGTAAATCATGAAATTTTACACGTTTAAGCTGCCAAGGTTTTTGGGAGGTTTTGTTAAAGCAATATTGAACACATTTCAGAAGAGTTAAGCCGCTAACAGAAAAGAAAACATGAAAAAAAGCACCTTACAAATGTAAAGGGTGCTTTTTGCTTCATATAAGTTATCGTTCGGTCTTAAAATTGCTAAAGACTAAACGCGTTCAACTTTACCGGCTTTCAAAGCACGGGTGCTGACGTACACGCGTTTTGGTTTACCGTTCACGAGGATACGGACCTTCTGAACGTTAACTCCCCAAGAACGACGGTTGCGGTTATTAGCGTGAGACACGTGGTTGCCGCTGCTCGGTTTCTTGCCTGTTACTGCACATTTGCGGGACATAGATTACACCTCCTTATTCCTAACACCTGCATAAACAATACTTATCTATAATATCACAGCAAATTTTGCTACGTCAACCGATTCAAAAACATTTATTTCTTTTAATACTTATAGTACAATGTAAATTAGTGCATTATGTCCTGTTAATCATAGAATGATTAGGCATGAAGTTAGGAAGGGGAATTCTCAATTGAGTAAGCGTTCTATAAACGGAACAGATTTTACCGCTATGGTATTGGCTGGAGCGGATAAGCTGCAACAGCATGCAGAACACGTCAATTCCCTAAATGTTTTTCCGGTCCCAGATGGAGATACCGGCACAAACATGAATTTGACGATGACCGCAGGTGCGAATGAATTAAAGAAAAATAACACCACTTCTGTGGGCCAATGTGCAGGTGTACTCTCCAAGGGCTTATTAATGGGAGCTCGTGGGAATTCCGGCGTTATTTTGTCCCAGTTATTCAGAGGGTTTAGCAGGTATGCGGCTCAACATGATGAGCTTAATACACAGCAGTTCGCTGCTGCGCTGCAAACCGGAGTGGACGCTGCGTATAAAGCAGTTGTAAAGCCCGTAGAGGGAACTATTCTTACTGTAGCTAAAGAGGCTGCAAGACATGCTGTTTATTATGCCCGCCGTACTACTGACGTTGTGGAGCTGATGACAGAGGTATTAGCCAAAGCAAAAGAAGCCTTAGCTTATACGCCTGAGCAATTGCCTGTATTGAAGCAAGTCGGTGTTGTAGATTCTGGCGGCCAAGGTTTGGTCTACATTTATGAAGGGTTTCACCAGCATCTGACGAATGGAAGTACTACCGGTCTGTCTGAATCTGTGCAAGGACAAACCCACACACCCGTTGCACCAGCGCCTAAACCCGTATTAACGAAACCTGAAAGTGAACTGTTTTCTGTACAGTCTTCTGCGCAGTCACAGCTATCTACTGAAGATATAGAATTTCTATATGATATGGAGTTTTTCATTAATCGCCAGTTAGGCGTTAACGTGAGAACCAATTTTGATGAGGAAGCTTTTAGGAAAGCGTTGTCAGTTAATGGCGACTCCATTATTGTTATTTCAGATGATGAGACGATTAAAGTGCATGTGCACTCTAAGGCTCCAGGTGAAGTGATGAACTTGGCTCTTCTTTATGGGGAGATCACGCAGATTCACATTCTTAATATGCGAGAGCAGCATCGTGACCTGCTGACTGCGGGCATGGATATTGCACCAATGCCTGATGTATTCGCTGATATGCCGAATGAGAAGAGCGCAGTGCAAATGTCTCCTGCTGAACCACCGGCCGATGATTTGGCGCCTTACGGCTTCATCGCGGTATCATCTGGCGCAGGTATTGCTGACATTTTCAAAAGCCTTGGAGTGGACGTAGTCCTAGCTGGCGGTCAGACAATGAATCCTAGCACTGAGGATTTCGTGAACGCGATTTCTTCCATATCTGCGAAGCATGTTTATATTTTGCCAAATAACTCGAACATTGTTCTTGCCGCTCAACAAGCTAAAGATCTTCTAGAGGGCGAACGTGAGATTACGGTGATTCCAAGTAAAAGTATTCCGCAGGGAATAGCAGCAGCTTTTGCATTCCAAGAGGAAGATGCAGTGGAGACTAATTCTGAGAATATGCTGGAAGCAATCTCTCATGTGAAGTCCGGACAAGTAACGAACGCTGTGCGTGATACAAGCTTTGATGAGCTGGAGATTAAATCGGGCCAATTTATTGGGATTTCTAATTCCAAAATTGTTGCTGCTGCAGATGATCTTTTGGCTGCAAGTCAGGCGCTGTTATCCAATATGCTGGAGAATGGCGACGAAATCGTCACGATCCTTATTGGCGCAGAAACAGGATCCGAGGCTACTGATTCTTTGAGTGAGTGGTTGGAAGAGACTTATCCCAATGTGGAAGTTGAGATTCATGAGGGTGGCCAACCCCTGTATTATTATTTGTTCTCTGTAGAGCCATAGATAGGAACTAATGGTTCTTTAACAATGGAGTAGAAATTTGTTATTGCGTAGTTGGCAAAATTATAGCTTGGGGGAGAAAATCCATGAATCGTACCATTATCGTCACCGACAGCACTTCAGATATCCCGCCAGCAATGGCGGAAACGTACGGAATTGAGGTAGTACCGTTGACCTTAATGTTCGGCGAAGAGGCTTTTAGGGACAATCTGGATATGACTCCGGAGCAGTTCTATGAGCGTCTTCCCCGTACATCACAGCTGCCGACTACTTCTCAACCCTCACCGGTTGAATATATGAATGTGTACCGCAGTATTCTGGAGCGTAACCCGGGCTGTTCTATCCTTTCCTTTCATATTTCTTCTGGACTGAGCGGGACTTATCAATCTGCATTGCTGGCTAAATCGATGCTGGAGGAAGAGGGAGAAGGGATCACTGTTGTGGATTCTCTCTCCGCTTCTTATGGTTTTGGATTTATGGTAGTGGAAGCTGCCAGAATGTCTGCTGAAGGCAAAGGACCTGAAGAGATACTTGAGGCTGTAGAAAGCCTACGTCAATCGCGTAAGCTTTACTTCTTAGTAGATACACTTGAATATTTACAAAAAGGCGGGAGAATTGGAAAAGCCTCCGCTATTCTGGGGACACTTCTGAATATTAAGCCGATATTGTCCATTGATGCAGAAGGTATTATTTATGCGGTGGAGAAAGTTAGAGGCCGTAAGAAGGCTGTCGCCCGTATGATTGAACTGTTCAAGCGGGATCTGCAGGGTGTAAACAAAATCAATGTGGCCGTAGGTCATACGGCTGAACCGGCTTCCGGCGAGGAGTTCCTGAATGAGCTTGCAGGACACTTCACCTTGGAAGAAAAAGTGCTGACGAACGTCGGCCCTGTCGTGGGCAGCCATGTCGGTAACGGTACATTAGCTGTGTTCATTTGGCCTGCAAAATGAGGGATAAATATGACACTGGCATTAAATCAAATTGAAGTAAAAAACATAACTGGCGTGAGTGCTCAAAAGCAAAGCGAGCTTCACGCCTTTGGCGTCTTTACAGTAAAGGATTTATTAGAGTATTATCCGTTCCGCTACGAGGATTATCGGCCCCGCTCGCTGAGTGAGACTAAACACGGGGATAAAGTGACCGTTGAGGCAAAAGTAATCGGTATCCCTGTACTGCAGCGTTTTGGCGGCAAGTCACGTCTTAGCTGTAAGATGGTTGCAGAGCCATGGATGTTCACAGCAACCTGGTTTAACCGCCATTACGTAAGAGAGCAACTCACTGTGGGACGGGAAATTGTGCTGACCGGAAAATGGGATCAGAAGCGCAATCAGATTACAGTGACTGATTATGAATTTCCGGATCGTGGTGAAGGGAAGACGGGAACACTGCAGCCAGTCTATTCGGTAGGTGGTAAGATCACTCAGTCCTGGATCAGGAAGGTTATTAATCAGGGACTTCAGCAGTATGGGGATCTGATTCCAGAGATTTTACCGCATTCTATTATGAGGGAATATGACTTCATGCCGCGTAAACGGGCCATTGCCACTATCCATAGGCCTGAGGACACTCGTGAGGGGCAGCAGGGGCGCCGTAGGATGGTATATGAGGAACTATTCCTGTTCCAGTTGAAGATGCAAGCGTTCAGGGTTCTGAACCGCGGGCGGATGGATGGGGTAGTCCACACAGTGGATAACGCGACGGTACGCCAGTTCGTGCGCAGTCTGCCCTTTGAGCTTACAGATGCACAGAAACGTGTAGAGCTGGAGATTTTACATGATCTGCGTTCACCATATTGCATGAATCGTCTGCTGCAAGGAGATGTTGGCTCGGGCAAAACAGTGCTTGCGGCTGTGGCGCTTTTTGCTACGGTAAGATCTGGTTTTCAGGGCGCACTAATGGTGCCCACAGAGATTTTAGCAGAACAGCATATGCGTTCACTTACCAGGATGTTTGAGCCGTTTGGGATTACTGTAGGACTCCTGACGGGCAGTGTGACTGGCCGAAAACGTAAAGAGTTATTGGCCTCGTTGCAAATGGGGATGCTTGATATCGTGGTAGGAACACATGCTTTGATTCAGGAGGATGTATTTTTCCGTGATCTGGGTCTTGTGGTAACTGATGAGCAGCATCGTTTTGGTGTGAATCAGCGTGGTGTATTGCGGCGAAAAGGATATAATCCGGATGTACTGACGATGACTGCGACGCCTATTCCACGTACACTTGCGATCTCTGTTTTTGGCGATATGGATGTATCTACTTTATCTGAAAGGCCGAAAGGCCGAGTTCCTATAACTAGTTATTGGGTAAAACATGATCTCATGGATCGTGTGCTGAATTTGATTAAGCGTGAAATTGATCTCGGTCGTCAAGCTTATCTGATCTGTCCGCTTATTGAAGAGTCAGAGAAGCTGGATGTGCAGAATGCTATTGATTTGCATATTCAGATGAGCCAAGCTTTCCCTAGCTATAAAGTTGGGCTTTTGCATGGGAAAATGACTCCCGCTGAAAAAGATGAAGTGATGCGGGCGTTTTATAACAATGAGCTGCAGCTGCTTGTGTCCACTACGGTGGTGGAGGTTGGTGTAGACGTTCCTAATGCTACATTGATGATCATTATGGATGCGGATCGTTTTGGCCTGTCACAGCTGCATCAGTTGCGTGGACGGGTAGGAAGAGGGCAGCATGCCTCTTTTTGTGTGTTGGTAGCTGATCCAAAATCTGAAATCGGACGTGAGCGAATGACTGCCATGACCGATACGGATGACGGATTTGAGATTTCCCGAAGGGATTTGGAGCTGCGTGGACCGGGGGATTTTTTTGGGACAAAGCAGAGTGGATTACCGGAGTTTCGGCTGGCAGATATGACGGCTGACTTTGAAATTCTGGAGCAGGCGCGTGATGATGTCGCAGAGCTGCTAAAGGATGAAGCCTTTTGGACATCACCTGAATATGCATCTCTTCGGCATTATTTACAGAGTGAACAGATCTTCCAAGGAGAATTAATTGACTAACTAGGCACATGTAGCACCGAAGGCTCATATACTGTGAAAGATTGGATATGACGGGAGGTGCTACACTTGGGTTATCAACAATTCGGAATTAGCCCTCAGTTGGTGGATCGCATCAAGCTGAAGATGAAAAACTCGACTGTGAAGGATCGTATCAAAAGTATGATTGAGGGCATCTCGAAACAGGAGCTGCAGGATCCTGCGGTTGTTCGCAGATTGGTACGGAAAGCGTCAGGTGTACTGAACGAGAAATTGACCTCGACACAGGAAGAACAAATTGTAAAGTTTATCATCGCGCAGAAAATCGATCCGAACAACACCTTTCATTTAATCCGCTTGTGGGGAATGTTCCGTTAAGTAGCGGATTAAATGAAAAGTAGGGGTTGTCCATGGGTGTTTTTTTCATCGTATGAGACAGTCTGCAAGCAGCGATCCTCCTATTACTGGAGGATCGCTGCTTTGCGTTTTTGGCCGTAGTTACGGCATGCTGCAATATGTCTCTATTCCGGATAAACCGATGCCACCGAATCATAGTCGTCCGTCGTCCGGTACCGCCTAATCATAGTCAACCGCCGTCTGATGTCACTGAATCATAGCTCCGCTTATCCGATACCGCTGAATCACATTCAACCATCTTCGGACGCTACCGAATCATGGTCATCTGTCGTCCGATCCCGGCGAATCACATCCATCCATCGTCGATGCCACTGAATTACATTCCTCCATCGTCCGATACCACCGAATCATGTTCATCCACTGTCCGATACCGCCGAATCACATTCATCCGCCGTCCGATGACGCCGAAATATGATCATCCGCTGAGGTATTCGGACTCCAATGACGTTATTCGCAAATATATCGCCTTTGGAGCAAGTTTTCGGACCCCAGTGCAGCTATTCATAAGAAATAGGCTCGTAGTTGGCGTTTTTTGTGCCAATAGGGGCTATGCGGTCCGAATGCATTCAGAATTCCGGGAAATTCTGCATATAAGGTCCGCTGTGTCCGATACCAACGAATCATAGTCAACCGCCGTCTGATGCCACCGAATCATAGCTCTCCGCTTATCCGATACTGCTGAATCACTTTCATCCATCGTCCGATGTCACTGAATCACATTCATCCACTGTCCGATACCGCCGAAATATGATCATCCGCTGAGGTATTCGGACTCCAATGACGTTATTCGCAAATATATCGCCTTTGGAGCAAGGTTTCGGACCCCAGTGCAGCTATTCATAAGAAATAGGCTCGTAGTTGGCGTTTTTTGTGCCAATAGGGGCTATGCGGTCCGATGTCATCCAAAATTCGAGATAATTCTGCATATAAGGTCCGCTGTGTCCGATACCACCGAATCATAGTCAACCGCCGTCTGATGCCACCGAATCATAGCTCTCCGCTTATTCGATACCGCTGAATCACTTTCATCCATCGTCCGATACCGCCGAATCACATTCATCCACTGTCCGATACCGCCGAAATATGATCATCTGCTGAGGTATTCGGACTCCAATGACGTTATTCGCAAATATATCGCCTTTGGAGCAAGGTTTCGGACCCCAGTGCAGCTATTCATAAGAAATAGGCTCGTAGTTGGCGTTTTTTGTGCCAATAGGGGCTATGCGGTCCGATGTCATCCAAAATTCGGGATAATTCCGCATTTAAGGTCCGCTGTGTCCGATAGCTGTCTCATGCGCGTAAACGTCTTCGAATAATGCGAAATTTGAGTTCTCGCAAGAAGTTTGGGGTCTCGAACAAGAAGTTTGAGGCCTCGCTCAGAAAAATTGGTTGCGATCAAAGGCTAAATTCAAAAAGAAGGGAGCGCTCCAGCCATTTTCATGGCTTAAGGGCGCTCCCTTTTTTTATTCGTGTAAGCGTGTTTGTCTATGATCTTTAGTGGCTGATCTGAACACGATTTGGCTCTCTGAATCACACTGTAGAACGATTGCCCGAAGATGATCTTCTTCCATTCTGTTTGTCAGACAAAACAACGTGCTAACCTCTCCATCTTGCCCTGAACCTTCGGCAATCGCAGCTTCTCGGTTTAGAGAGGTTGCGATTGCTTGCTGAATGTCCAAACATCGGCTGCTGGTAATCCAAGCAGTGCGGGAGTGGGATAATCCCCGTAGTGAGATACGAACACCTTCGAAAGCCAGCAGGTAGGCAATAATAGAATACATTGCTTGCTCCCAACCGAACAATGTACCTGCAAAAAGCAGAATTGCACAGTTCAGGATCATAATGACGACTTCCGTTGATTTTGGAGGTCCGCCGCTCAGCAGAGAATACCCCTGGTCACTGGCTTGTTTATTTACACCGCCGAATCTCACAGATATTCCAATACCTACTCCAAGACAGATGCCTCCTGCCATTGCGGCAGGTAAAGGATCGCTAATCACAGCAGGAAAACGATGCAGCGCAAGAGACGCGATGGTTAGGCAGGTTAATCCCAAAACAGTGTAAAGAGCAAAGCGGAGATTTACTTGTTTTCGCGACATAAATATAAAGGGCAGATTGAATAGAAATAGAAACAATCCAAGCTGCATTTCAGTAGTATGAGCGAATAATGCGGATAAGCCTGTAATCCCGCCGACAACAAGGCCATGTGGCATTAAAAATAATTCCAATCCTACAGCAGCAAGCAATGCGCCGGCAATGACGGTAAGAACTCGGAAGGTAGAGCTTCTTTGTAGCTGTTGACGTTGATTTATTTTGTTCTGCATAGTTTTTCCTCCTTCAACAGGGGAAACGACCTTACTCATTTTCAGTGGCTATGGCAGATTTTTTGGATATTCGTGCATCATGTCGTTTCTCAAAGTTGAATACTTTATCCATTATTTATAAATCTATTTAGATTCCTTCGTCAGACAATGTCCAAGGAGAACAAGGATCAGCACGTAAATGGCTGCAAATGGTTGCAAGTGGCTGCGAATGGCTACAAATAGTGAAGAATAGCCAGCACTCCGCAATGCTTTACCCAAATTGGCCATAATTATTGAAAATTCATCCCGCGCGGCTATGGGCATCCAATGTTGGATGAAGCATGAAGGCTGTGACCAACGCTACGTCCGGCCAGCAAGCCTGCAACAAAGTTGCCAATTAGCGTAACGATAACTGATGCAAGGGAGTACCAGAGCGCCTCACCGCCTAAGGTGAGTGGATCTATGTCAGTCCGAAGCTGAAGCAGAAGATGACACTGAAGAAATCACGAAATGGGATCACAAGCTGTTCAATCGGTTTCACATGTTCGGTTTCAGCGAGGACAAGTCCATTAGTAGCGCGCCAATAACTTCTGTCTGTTAGATGAATGGTGTCGGTGAATCCAGCAATCAGGAATAGTGCTGCGAATATTACTAATGCAAAAAGCTCAACGGAACAGACATTCAGGACACGGTTCAGCCAAAATGCTTGCTTTCTTCCGGTGGAGGATGAGCAATGCGAGCATGTATACCAACCGGTAAATCCGCTTCTCTATAATTCATGACATAAGATTATTTATCAATCGAAGTTCTAAAATCCCTTCAGCAGACATTCATTTAGGGCAGAGGTGAACTTCGCTAGGGGAGTGATATTAGAAAATGAGAAGTGAATTTTAACAGGTACAGCCGCAGTCGAAGCAGGAATTTATAAATCACTGGACGGAACAGTAAAGAAAGTACAGGGAGTATTGCAGCTACCGCAATAGACTTCGTTCCCCACTGTTCAGCTATTTTGATGGCTCCTACCTGAGGGGTTATTTGAGGTGCAATCCTTACGGGAGGTGTAAACTTTCGCTCGTAGCGTTCATTTTCGGATGTCGTTGATTCTTGCTCCGTAGTGAATGATCCTCCAGACCAGGCAGGTGGAAAAGAAAATATCATCCCCAGAATTAGGACTATACGAAGAAACCAAAGTAATGACAAACGCGCTATATATTGCACCGAAATAACACCTCCCAACTGCATGTAGTATAAAAAGCATACCATACCTTTTCCTTTGAATCCAAATTGTTTTGTGAAAAAAATTCTTATATAGATGATGAAAACATGAAACCGAACGGGAAAAATGACGTATTTCGCAGCATAGATAACTTTTATTATCTTGTTTCAGTCAGGAGGGATAAATTTGAGCGAATGGCAGGATTTTAACGGTTTTGATGAGCGCAGCTTTTTCGGAAGTTTCATTCATGAGATGCCACTGTTTTTTAAATTATTTGCTTTGCTTTTTCTTGGCCTTTTTGTTTTTATAATTGTTAAATCAGTGAGAATCTGGATATCCAATAACGCAAGTCCTTTGATAAAAGCAAACTGCACAGCGGTCACCAAACGAACCGAGGTATGGGGGGGGTCCGGTGAATCGAGAGCAAATACTAGCTATTTTGTTACGTTTGAGTTTGCCGATGGCTCTCGATTGGAGTTGCAGGTAAGAGATCAGGATTTTGGTTTGATTGTAGAAGGGGATCGAGGCGAACTCCTGTATCAAGGGACCAGGTTTAAAAGCTTCAATCGCGATTTGAAGAAAGAACATCTAAATTTCTAAAAAAGTACATACCATTCAAGAATCACCATGCCTATTTTGGGTAAAACTCATATGAGAGGTTTTACCAGATCTCAATTCTGGAAGGAGGCTATGGTTTGAATTCAAATAATCCACAATCGCAAGGGCTGGAACCCTTCCATACACTGAGCGAGGAAGAAGTGCTGAATAGGCTGGAAACTCGGAAAGAGGGTTTATCTTCCGATGAAGCGACTAAACTTGTGGAGCGATATGGGAAGAACGTACTTCAAGAAGCGAAGACCAAATCGCTATTAGGAAAGTTTATCGAACAATTTAAAAATGTAATGATCTTTATTTTGCTAGTAGCAGCTGTATTGTCAGGAGTCTTGGGGGAATGGACGGATACGATCATTATTTTGCTTGTAGTCATTTTGAACGCGGTGCTTGGAGTTATTCAGGAAAATAAGGCTGAGCAAGCACTCGATGCGCTAAAAAGTATGTCCTCTCCACACGCCAGAGTAAGACGTTCCGGCCAGGTTACTGAGATAAAAAGTGAAGATCTTGTGCCCGGGGATATCGTATTGCTGGAAGCTGGAAATGTAGTTCCGGCGGATATAAGACTTTTGGAAGCCGCTTCGTTGAAGACGGAGGAAGCCGCGCTTACCGGAGAATCATTGCCCTCTGAAAAGCGGGCCGGTGTGCTTGAGGGTAGCGACATTGTAATCGGCGACCGCACCAATATGGCTTATATGAGCAGCAGTGTAACTTATGGCCGAGCAATTGGTGTAGTTACAGCTACAGGAATGCAGACGGAGGTCGGTAGAATTGCCGGTTATATCTCGGAAGAAGATACAGATGTAACACCGCTGCAAAAAAAGCTGGATGAGCTAGGTAAATATTTTACCTTTATTATTCTTGGCGTCTGCGTGATTATCTTTGCCGTTGGGATCTTCGAAGGAAGAGAGCTGCTGGATATGCTACTTACCTCGATCTCACTCGCGGTAGCGGCTATCCCGGAAGGGCTGCCAGCAATTGTTACGATCATTCTCGCGCTTGGTGTGCAGCGAATGGCGGGACGAAAAGCGATTATTCGCAAGCTTCCCGCCGTGGAAACACTTGGAAGTACAGAGATTATATGCTCCGATAAGACAGGTACTTTAACATTAAATAAAATGACTGTCGAAAAAGTGCATGTCAACGGAAAGACCACTGATTCCAGTGCAGGGCTTGAAGGGATTCCTGGTGGCGAGTTATTGCTTCAAGCTATGACGCTTTGTAATGACTCCAGTATTGACGAAGGAAAGACTCCTAGTGAACCTGAAGCAAAAGCTGGAGCTAAGGACCCACAAACCAAGAGCGGAAAAGCAATCATCGGCGATCCGACGGAGACTGCGTTAGTCGATTATGCGCTTAGTATAGGCACTGACAAAAGGGAGCTGGAAAAGAAATACCCACGTAAAAATGAGCTGCCTTTTGACTCCGATCGCAAGCTGATGACAACGGTTCATGAGGTCGAAGCTGGACGTTATCGTGTGCTGACAAAGGGTGCACCAGATGTACTTTTGTCCAAATGCAGCCATATCTATGTGGATGGAGAAATTGTAACTCTACAAGACGAACATAAGCGGAATATCATGGAAAGTAATAAATTACTTGCGAATGATGCACTTCGAGTCTTGGCATTTGCTTTCCGAGATGAGGAGCAGCTGCCGACCGATCTCTCACCAGATACCACGGAGAAAGAGTTAGTATTTATTGGTTTGGTCGGTATGATTGACCCGCCGCGTGAGGAAGTACGGGATGCGGTAGCTATCTGCCGTAAAGCGGGAATTAGACCTGTAATGATTACAGGCGATCATCGTGATACAGCAGCGGCTATTGCCAAAAGATTAGGGATTATTGAAGATGAATCAGGTGTATTAACGGGTAGTGAGCTGGATAAATTCAGCGAAGAGGAATTTGCGGAGAAGGTTACCGATTATTCGGTTTATGCACGCGTCTCTCCTGAACACAAGGTTCGTATCGTTAAGGCTTGGCGACAAAAAGGAAAAATTGTGGCGATGACCGGAGATGGTGTAAATGATGCTCCTGCACTTAAATCATCCAATATCGGCGTGGGCATGGGAATAACCGGAACGGATGTTGCCAAGGGTGTATCAGATATGGTGCTTGCCGACGATAACTTTACGACTATAGTTGTTGCCGTAGAAGAAGGACGGAAGGTTTACAGCAATATCCGCAAGGCTATCCAGTTCCTTCTCTCCGCTAATCTTGGGGAAGTGCTGACATTATTTATTGCCACTATGATTGGCTGGCGTATTCTAGAGCCGATCCATATTCTGTGGATTAATCTCGTTACGGATACCTTACCTGCACTTGCCCTCGGACTTGAGAAAGCCGGCGAGGATGTAATGGCGAAGAAGCCGCGTAAAGCAAGCAGTAGCATCTTTGCGGGCGGCGTGGGGATCGGGATTATATATCAAGGGATTATAGAAGCGGCGCTTACGTTGATCGTGTATCAATGGGCGCATACGCATTACAATGAAGGTATTGCGGTTACAATGGCCTTTGGTACATTAGGATTACTGCAAATCGCTCATGCTTTTAACGTCAGATCCAATAAAAAATCGCTATTCCAGATCGGTTGGTTCAGCAATCGCTATATGTTATGGGCTTCGCTGATCTCTATACTAATGCTTGTGCTTGTGATCATCATCCCGGGCTTAAACGACTGGTTTGGTGTTTCACATTTAAGTGGATTACAGTGGGGAATAGTATGTGCAGCGGCCGTAGCGATTATTGTTATAGTTGAACTTGTAAAGCTGTTTGTCCGGATGAGCGGAAGGGGCAAGAGCTGGGATTAAGAAATGGATAAGAGTTGTAGTCAAAAAGCCTGAACCCCATCAATAGGGATTCAGGCTTTTTGAATGATTTCTTTTAAAGTATGGGAAGCTTATAAAACACGTTGCATATGGAGGATTACATTACTCCAATAACCTGAGTCGAGGTCACTGATCTGAACTCCGGGTTCACCCCAGGTGTGGATAAACTTTCCGTCTCCAATGTAAATACCGACATGACCAGGTATAGCATCACTTTCAAATCGACCGGGAACGGTAAAGAAGATAAGATCTCCTACATCCAGTTCGTCTCGACTTACACGGGTACCTAAATTGTCCTGATCTTTAGCTAAACGAGGTAAGCTGACTCCGAATTTTTTGAATACATGCCTTGTAAAAGAAGAGCAATCAAATTTTTTGGTTTCTTCATAAGATCCAGCGCCAAAGTCGTAGGGAACACCCAAGAAATTTTTGGCAAAAGAGATTAACTCCTGTTTATCCGCTTCAGAAATACTTTGAATGCGTAAAGATTTAGATTCACTCGTGGATTCGACCGTCGATAATTTTTCGATAGTCTTACGTTCGGACGGTGTAGCAATGTTTATCTCACCCGACTGGGGATTCCAGCCTACTTCTGTTTGCAAAAATTTGGACAAGGCTAAAGGGGTGATATAGATTTGCCCTTCTTGCCGTCTAGGGGCTTGTGGCAGTGTGATTTTTTCCCCAAGTGAGAATACCTGTGGAGAGCCAGGGCGCAGCATATACATAACATCGCTATAACCGATTTTAGTGTATCCATCACTAGAACCATCATCCTTCATCCGATATCCGAGCGAAGTAACCGCAGGCTTGAGTGGAATCCAGTACTTTCCCTGAGCGTCAGTAATTGCAGATTGTTCATAATAACTGGAGGCATTTTTACCATCAGGAGTTAGCGCGTTAACCTTAGGTTTTTGCGATTGAGAAGAATAACCGCAGGATGAACTCGTTAAAGCGACAACAAGCAATACAGTAGCGGTGGTTAGTAGTCTTTTGTGATTATTAGCCATTTAACACGCTCCATCTTCAAACTGTAAATTAAGTTTGTGCAGGGCGATTTTTTTTATGTAAAAGAAACGAAGGCAATCGCTGTAAGAGACAACCAAGCATTACCTCTTTTGATGTCATATATTCTTCAGAATTTGAAATCTATGGAAATATGATAAGTGATTGACGGATAAACAACCTCCATATAATATAGGTTTAATAGATTTCTATCATTAATGTGAGGTACGTGTAAGCTTATGCTTTAATGCTTTTATCGATAAAAGTGATAATGCTGAGTCGCTCACCTTGATGTATGCGTTAATAAACTAATGAAATGGGGTACTTTGATGAAAAAGAGAAACATTTTGGCGGGATTAAGCTTATGCTTCATGCTCGTAGCAACTGGTTGTGGCAACAATAACACTGCTGGAAACTCAGGAAATGCAGCGAATTCCGGTAATTCCCCTACGAATGCAGGAGCAGCAGATTCAAAAACGTACAAAATTGCGATCTCGCAATATGTGGAGCACCCCTCACTCGATGCTACACGCGAAGGAATTCTCGCTGCTTTGAAGGATGCAGGAATCGTTGAAGGCGAGAACCTGAAGGTTGACCTTGAGAATGCTCAGGCTGACCAAGCGAATAACTTGTCCATTGCTCAAAAAATTGCCGCTGACTCAAATGATTTGGTATTGGCAATTGCAACGCCTTCCGCTCAATCAATTGTTCAAGCACTCAGCAAAGCAAGTAAGGATACACCGATTTTGTTCGCAGCAGTAACTGACCCACTCGACGCGAAGATTGTCACGGATCTGGAGCATCCAGGTGGAAATGTATCAGGTGTATCGGACACCAATCCCGAAGCGATTAACAGATTAATGCAATTTATAGCTACCCAATTTCCTAACGTGAAAAAGCTGGGCATCGTTATTAATGAAGGTGAACCCAATGCAGTAATTATGGCTGAGATTGCTAAAAAAGAATTGGATAAGCATGGAATCGAGCTAGTGAAGGCTGCCATCACGAATACCTCTGAAGTCAAACAAGCTGCGGAATCACTTGTGGGTCGTGTAGATGCATTCTACATTACTTTGGATAACACAGTCGTAAGTGCAGTAGATACCATTATTCAAACGGCTAATGACAAGAAAATCCCGTTCTTCTCCAGTGACCGTGATACGGTTGAAAAGGGCGCTTTTGCCACCGTTGGTTTTAAATATTTCGATCATGGTTATCAAGTGGGTCAAATGGCCGTGGATATCTTGAAAAATGGTAAAAAGCCAGCTGATATGAAAGTAACCATGCAAGAAAAACTTGATCTCATTCTTAACCTGAAATCTGCAGCAGCACAAGGCATAGAAGTGACTGATGCAATGAAGGCAGAAGTTGCCGATCAAGCTAACAATATTATTCAATAAGCCATTATATAGGGGCGATTTCGTGAGAACGCCCCTTTCCGCTCGAAGGAGGAAGTCATCTATGTTAAATTCGATGCTCGGGGCCGTTGAAATGGGTTTGCTTTACGCATTTATGGCTTTAGGTGTATACATTACCTTTCGTATTCTTGATTTCCCTGATTTGACTGTAGATGGGAGCTTTACCACTGGTGGCGCCATTGCCGCTGTTATGATTACTAACGGTTATGCACCATGGCTTGCTACCTTGGCCGCTATTGCTGGTGGAATGCTGGCAGGAATGTGCACGGGCCTATTACATACGAAAGGCAAGATTAATGGACTGTTATCCGGTATTTTGATGATGATTGCACTTTATTCCATTAATCTGCGGATATTTGGTGGCAAACCCAACTGGTCTTTAATGGGCGACACTACCTTGTTCACTTCCATTGATCCTCTGCTCGTACTGCCGTTTGTAGTTATTTTTGTGAAAATAGTAATGGATTTATTCCTGCGTACGGATCTTGGACTTGCGCTGCGGGCTACCGGAGATAATGCAAGAATGATCCGTAGTCTGGGTGTAAACACGGATAATACCACTATTCTTGGTGTCAGTTTATCCAATGGAATGGTGGCGCTCTCGGGAGCGTTAATTACTCAGTATTCTACTTTTGCGGATTCCTCGATGGGTATTGGGATGATTGTAATCGGTTTAGCTTCGGTCATCATCGGTGAAGCCATATTTGGTGCCAAAAATGTATTTCGGGCCACATTGGCTGTTGTGCTCGGATCCATAGTTTACCGGATCGTAGTTGCACTTGCCTTGCGGGTACCGTGGCTGAAAGCTTCGGATCTTAAGCTGATCACAGCAATTATCGTTATTTTCGCTCTTGTATTCCCGTCGATTCAGCGTTTCCTGAAGCAGAAGAATATGGCACGGAGGCGTTCCGTTGAATTAGCTGAGCAAGCGCTAAGCAGCAAGAGAGGAGGCACCATCGATGCTTAAACTGGAGAACGTATCTAAGCTGTTCAATCCCGGAACACCAGATGAGAAAATAGCGCTGCTCGGCATTGACTTGGAGCTTCTTCCCGGTGATTTTGTCACCATCATTGGAAGTAATGGAGCTGGTAAATCTACGTTGATGAACATTATTTCCGGTGTCATGAAGCCGGATCTGGGTACAGCCAGCATTGAAGGAAATTCAATCAGCCATTTGGCGGAATTTCAACGGAGTCGCTGGATCGGCCGGGTCTTTCAGGACCCAATGGCGGGTACGGCTCCACATATGACGATTGAAGAAAATTTAGCTATGGCTTATAAAAGAGGCAAAAGCAGAGGGTTAACCTTTGGAGTAAATAAAGCAAAAAGAGCTTTATTTCGCGACGAGCTAAGCCGTCTGGGGATTGGGCTGGAGGATCGCCTGCGGGCAAAAGTAGGGTTGTTGTCAGGTGGAGAGAGACAAGCGCTAAGTCTGCTAATGGCGACCTTTACTCAACCGCAAATTTTACTTTTAGATGAACATACAGCAGCCCTTGACCCTTCTCGTGCGGAGCTGATTACTAAACTGACAGAGTCCATTGTCCGTGAGATGAAGTTAACCACCCTAATGGTTACCCATAACATGGAGCAAGCCATTCGTCTTGGCAATCGTCTGATCATGATGGATAAGGGCCGTATTATTTTGGATATCGACGAGGTTCGTAAAAAAGATCTTACCGTAGAACGGCTGCTCGGAGAATTCGAGACAATCAGCGGACATAAATTGGCAGATGACCGAATGATGCTTGGTTAGTCTGTTGTAGGTGTGAAGGTAGCTCAATATAAGGGCTTGAAGTGAACTCTGATTCTGGATTTCATTTCGAGCCCTTTTTTACATAGGATTTTTTTCGTCGAGCCATTATACTATCCTTAGCTTTCAGTTCACGTAAATTTACCCAAATGGAACATTATGGTTTATAATGGAATTATAGTGATAATAAATGAAAATTATCATATTTAGGGAGCGGAGAAAACAGATGATTTGGAAAAATGTTAGCGCTTACAGAAGTTCGGGCATTTTCAACAAAATGATACTGATTATTTCCTTTTTGCTTCTACTTTCCTTTTTATTCTCGTTGACCGTTTTGCAATATGTGTATCGTATCTATGACAAGCAAATTTATGAAAAGGCCTCTGAGGTATTGGGGATGTCCTCCATTAGCATCGAGAATGCCCTAAGAGAATTGGATCAGCTTTCTTTTACAGTGGTGTCTGATGAGCAAATCCAAGAATGCCTGCGCCAATTGCAGAATGATCCACAGCCTTATGAAAGACAAGTTCTACATAACAAGATCATAAACAGGCTGGTTGCTTTTGCAGGGGCAGAGAAATACGTTTATTCCATGATGCTGATGGATACGAGTGGCGGAGTAATGACTGCGGGCAATCGTGAAGGGGTATCACAGGATCTGCAGGATCAGTTAAAGCCGTTAGCTGCGGAAGCTAGCGGGAGTATAGTGTGGTATCCGCAAGGAAACAGAAATTCACTTTTGGCGGTTCGGCAGATTAAATCTTATACAGGGTCAACGTTTACGCTGGATGATCTGGGAACACTCGTGATCCGTATTCGGATCGATCTAATCATTGCGGATAGTACGAGCGATACCGACCAATTAATAGCTGTTGATGCCACGACGGGACAGGCGATCTATCCTGAAGTACCGATTCTTTTGCCAGAAGAGCTTAAAGAAGAGACAGAACGTCCGGAGCTATATCGCACGGCCAAATATCAAGAAGGTACTTATTTTATAACCAAGACGAAATCATCTTATATAGATTGGATCTACATCAATGCAACTCCATTTAATGAGATGTTCAAACATATTACTTTTGTCAAAAAACTGGTCGTCATCATATTCGCACTAATCTTATTAATTGGTCTCCTTTTAGGCTACAGGCTTGCTCGTAGTATTGTACGTCCGATCTCTAAGCTGACCAAAAAAATGAAGCAAATCGAGAAGGGCGATCTGGACAATCTGGAGGAACAGTCATTAGGTGTGGTTTCACAGACTGCGCAGGACGAGGTTAGTCAGCTAAACCGGACTTTTAAAATGATGATCCGCAGGATCAGAGAGCTTATTGATGAGAACTATGCGAAGCAGCTGATTATTAGAGAGACCGAGCTGAAAGCATTACAGGCACAGATTAATCCGCATTTTTTGTACAATACACTGGAATCGATCAATTGGTTAGCCAAAATGAACAAACAAGCCAAAATCTCAGAAATGGTAGAAGCGCTCGGTTACTTGTTCCGCAGCTCTATTGGTCTCAAGGATCCGCTAATTACACTTGAAAAAGAGATCACTATCGTGCGAAATTATGTCATTATCCAGAAAACACGGTTTGATGAGAGGCTTGATTTCCGGATGGATGTACCTGAAAATCTGCATGATGCATTAATTCCGAAGCTGACCTTGCAGCCTTTAATCGAAAATGCTATTCGCTATGCGCTAGAGCCTAATATTGAGCCGTGCACCATTTCTATAACAGTTAGTGAAGAAGATCAGGGCCTCGATATCAAAGTCAGTGATAATGGACCGGGGATGAGCGCTGAATTTATCAAAGATTTACAGATGGGGAGAGTTAAGACACGTGGAGAAGGCATCGGCTTAGCTAACATCGCGGAGCGTATTCAAATCGTCTTCGGCCCTGAATGGGGCACAGTCATAGAAAGTGAGCCGGGTCAAGGAACAACTATACATGTGCGTATACCTTACTTAAAAGGAGTGCTAGAGAATGTATAAACTGCTGCTGGTGGATGATGAACGCTTGATTCTGGAAGGGATATCGCAGGTTGTGGACTGGGGACGAGCGGGAACAGAGCTTGTAGGCACGGCACGGAACGGGATTGAAGCTTTGGTGAAAATTGAGGAGCTTAACCCTGAAATTGTGATCACGGATATTTCTATGCCTGGTCTAGATGGCCTGGGACTGGTGCAAAAATGCAGTGAACGATTTCCAGACGTGAAATTCGTTATGCTGACTGGTTATAAGGATTTTGATTATGCTTGTATTGCTATGCAGAACGGGGTCAAACATTATCTTTTAAAGCCGTGCAATGAGAATCAGATCCATGAAGCACTGATTGAGCTGGTAGCGGAACTCGATGAGCAGAAGAGCAGAGGCGAATTCGTAAATCGTATGAAACAACGTCTTCAGAAGGTATTGCCCCATGTGAAAGAACAATTTTTGAAGGAATGGATCTCTAATAAAACTTATGGAAGTCAGGATCTAGAGTATTATCAGGAACTATTCGGCATTGAACTTAATGACAAAACGGTGCGCTTGCTCCTGTTCCGACTAGAAGGTTCTTACGAATATGAGCAATTGTTCGCTCTGCAAAATATTGCCCAGGACGTACTTCAGGAAACACTCCTGAGTGCGACGATAGGTGGTCATTTATTAATATTACTGGAAGATGAAGGGAATACGGTGCAGAATAGCTCCCTGCTTAAACGTATCGCTGAAGTAAGAGAGGTATTCTGCAAGTTTTATAAAATGGATGTGACAATCGCGATTAGTGATGCTGACCTTATGATTCATTCCCGGAGATTGTATCGTCAGACCTTGCAGTGCCTGAACCATCGTTTTTATTTGGAGGCGGGCGGTTTGATTACCGGGAGTGATATCCCAAGTGATGAGCTAAGTGGAAGAAATGATATCGAGCTAGATGAAGAGCATATTTGTCTACTTATAAAAGCAGGCGATCAAAATACGGTTGAGCTGGAATTGGAACGATTATTCAACTTGCTCGCTGATGAGCGGTTAGATATTAACGTGACGCGTTCTTATGTTTTACAGTTATATTCCGCTATGATTCGTTTAGCAGTCCCTGATGAAAGAAATAGCTTCACATCGGGCTTGGCGGAGCTTGCCGAAATTAGAACCTTGGGAGGTTTAAAAGCATACGTCAAAGAGGCAGCGGTTCGCTTAACAGCGATGTATGACCGACATTTTAGTTCCCGGCAATCACTTATTGTAGACAAAATGTTCAAAATTATCGCAGAGGATTACAAGAATGCAGAGCTGTCGCTTAGCTCGGTCGCTGCTGAAATGTTATATATGAATCCCGACTATCTCGGCAAAATTTTCAAGAAAATTACCGGGGAGAAATTCTCGAATTATGTAACCAATTACCGGATTGCTAAAGCATCGGAGCATATTTTGAGAAGTGGGGATGTAAGAGTATTTGAGCTGGCTGAAATGTTCGGATTCGGTGGAAATGCACAATATTTCAGTCAGGTATTTAAAAAAGTAACCGGCCAGACCCCTACAGATTTCATGAAACCCCCTCAAGCGAACTGATTATTGAACAAACAAGACGGTTTTTTGTATTCAATAATCACGGAATATTTGAGAAAATTTAACCAATGAAAGCGCTACCTAAAGGGATCAGAGCCTTTACACTATCATAGGAAAAGGGGACATGAAATTGAAAAAGAGATTCGCTTTACTAGCCGTACCATTATTGCTGTCGTCGATGTTAGCTGGTTGTGGTGGAGGTAACAACAATAACAATGCTGCCGCTACGGATTCCGCTACAAATACTCCTTCAGAGACGAAACCTGCGGCTACGACCTCAGCAGAACCAGTAACCTTGCGAATCGCATGGTGGGGTGGAGATACAAGACATTCTTATACACAACAAGTTATCGATATGTATGAAGCCAAATACCCGAATGTAACCATTGAGCCTGAATATGCATCCTTTGATGATTACTGGAAAAAGCTTGCTCCGCAAGCCGCTGCAAATAGGCTTCCTGATATCGTTCAAATGGATATTTCTTATATCAATCAATATGGATCTAACGGACAGCTCGAAGACTTGAAACCTTATTTGAACTCTCAGATTCAAGTCGGCGATGTGAATGAGAACGTGCTGAGTACTGGAGTGATCGGTGAGAAGCAATACGGAATTCCGTTAGGGGTTAACGTACTTGGTTTTCAATATGATCCAGAATTGCTGAAAAAGGCAGGTGTTGATTCTATCCCAGAGAACTGGACTTGGGATCAATACAAGGAAATCGCCGCGAAAGCTAAGTCGGCTGGACTGTATATGGATGGTTCCATGGCAGCAGACGTGTTCTTCAACTATTATCTGCGTACAAAAGGGCTGGCACTCTATAACAATGATGGTTCCGCACTTGGTTATGAGGACGATGCGTTGTTCACTGACTTTTTCGGAATGTTGTCTGGTTTGATTAAAGATGGAGCGGTCCCATCACAAGACAAACTGAGCCAAAATAAAGGGGTTATTGAAGAGTCGGATATTGTTAAAGGGACAGGTATCGGTGTATGGCAATGGTCGAACCAATACGTTGCTTTGCAAATCGCTGTAAATCGTCCTATGGAGCTGGCACAAATGCCTGGTCCAGATATGGATAAAGGGCTTTACATGCAGCCAAGTATGTACTGGTCAATTACTTCTAACTCTAAAGTGAAGGAAGAAGCAGCGAAGTTCGTTGATTTCTGGATTAATGATGTGGAAGCTAACAACCTGATCAAAGGCGAACGCGGAGTACCAATTTCAAGCAAAATCAAAGAATCTGTAGCTACACAATTAACTGATTCCGGTAAGCAAGTATTTAAGTTTGTTGCTGACATGGAGCCTACTACTTCACCTATGAGTCCACCGGTAGGATCCCCAGAGGTTGTAGCACTGCTTACAGACCTCGCTGAACAAATGAACTTCGGAAAAATCGACCCAGCAGCAGCAGCGGCACAGTTCCGAAAAGAAGCGAACTCTATTCTCTCCAGCCGTTAAACGTAGGGTAACAGATAACTATACTGCGTCTCACATGGGAAACGGCATGCCATTTCGCTAGGCGGCATCCCGTTTCCCATATTATTCACATAAAAAGGAGTTGGAGACCCTTGGCCTTAACGAATCCCCTACCTTCGAATCCATTGGCTGTTAAGAAAAATAAGTTGACCGGCCGGCGGTTACGAAGCAACCTTACAGGATATGCCTTCATCAGTCCGTTCGTCATTGGCTTCCTTTGCTTCACACTGATCCCAATGATCATTTCGCTGTATCTCTCTTTTACTAAATACAATTTATTCGCTCCACCTAAGTGGATTGGATTTGATAATTACATCAAAATGTTCTCCAATGACCCGAAATATTTGCATTCACTAAAGGTAACCCTGCTTTACGTATTTATCGGTGTGCCTTTACGTCTAACCTTCGCATTATTTGTGGCTATGATTTTAAATACGAAATCGCGTATGGTAGGAGCTTATCGGACAACTTATTATTTACCTTCTATTATAGGTGGCAGTGTGGCGGTCTCCATCATGTGGCGTAATATTTTTAGTGATACTGGAATTATTAACGGTATGCTTGGCTTTTTCGGGATTGGTCCGGTAAGTTGGTTTGGCAATCCGAACGCTGCGCTTATTATGTTGATAACTTTATCTGTGTGGCAGTTTGGCTCATCCATGTTAATCTTTCTGGCAGGTCTCAAAAATATTCCTGGTGAAATGTATGAGGCAGCTAGTGTAGATGGAGCCGGATTCTTCAGAAAGTTCTTTAAGATTACTATGCCACTCTTAAGTTCTGTAATTCTGTTTAACCTCGTTATGCAGACGATCAGCGCATTTATGACCTTTGTTCCAGCTTATATTATCTCTAAAGGTGAAGGCGGACCTATGGACGGCACTATGTTGTATTCTCTCTATTTATTCCGTCAGGCTTTTATGTTTAATAATATGGGTTATGCTTCGGCTATGGCTTGGGTGATGTTGTTGCTTGTCGGCATCATGACCGGAATCTTGTTCAAGACATCCAAATCGTGGGTCTTCTACGAGTCGGAAGGAGGAAAATAATCCATGGCGAAAATTAAACTGAAATGGCCGCTTTATCACATCCTTATAGGTGGCCTCGCTATCGTTATGCTGTATCCGATTCTGTGGATGATCATGAGTTCTTTTAAAGAGAGCCGGCTTGTATTTGTTACAGCTCAGCACCTTATACCTGATCCATGGGAATGGGGGAACTATGCTAAAGGCTGGGAAGGTATTGCAGGTTACTCCTTTGGTGTCTTCATCAAGAACTCTTTCGTAATTGTCATTGTCGCAACACTGGGCGCAGTCATTTCATCTTCACTGGTTGCCTTTGGTTTTGCCCGCAATAAATTTGTAGGCCATGGCTTATGGTTCGGAATCATGATGATGACCCTGATGCTTCCTTCCGATGTGGTGCTCGTCCCTCAATACATTATCTATGCCAAATTGGAATGGCTCGACAGTATCAAACCGATCGTTGTTCCACAGTTCTTCGGTGTCCCGTTTTTCATTTTCCTAATGCTGCAGTTTATTCGGACCATTCCTGTTGAACTTGATGAAGCGGCTACCATCGATGGTTGTGGGAAATTTGGACTTTATTTCAGAATTATACTTCCGCTTATCCGTCCTTCTATGGCTACTGCGGCAATCTTCTCCTTCTATTGGCGTTGGGAAGACTTGCTTGGACCGGTATTGTACTTGAACTCACCTTCTAAATATACAGTTTCGATGGGGCTGAAAATGTTCCTGGACAGTGAGTCCGTATCCAACTGGGGTCCAATGTTCGCCATGTCTGTTCTAAGTTTGGCACCAGTCATGATTATCTTCTTTATCTTCCAAAAGCAGATCGTAGAAGGAATCAGCACCAGTGGTTTGAAAGGTTGATTTCAGCAAATGAATATAATATAAATGTTTTAAATCTCTAATTAAGAAAGGTGCGGCTGAATTTGGATAGCTATCGTTTTGATTTTGGGATTAAGGAAGCTGAGCCTGGCTACACCAAAATTCGGCCGGACACATCTTATTCTAAGGAAATAGGGTATGGTTTCACTTCTGATTCCACCGTCTTTGGTCGTTTCAGAGGGGGAACAGATATACTGCGAAGTGATTGCTGCATCCCACAGAAAGCAGTTTTTCTTCTGGATCTCCCGAATGGGATCTACCGTGTTACGCTGCTGTTGGGTGATGCTCTGGCAGAGACCAGCACATTTATCAAAGCTGGAGAAGGCAAGTTCGTATTGGACACTCTAAATGTGCCTGCGGGCCAATATTTACGCGAATCCTTTGCAATTAGAATTAAGGATGGGCAGCTAAAGCTATCGTTCTCGGGTGCGGCACCGCGTATTAACGCCTTGGACATTCAGATGGACAATGAAGCGCTAGTCTTGTTTCTGGCGGGAGATTCCACGGTGACCGATCAAGGGGAAGAAGGTTATCCCTATGCGGGGTGGGGTCAACTGCTGCCACGCTGCTTCAAAGCGGGAATAGTTGTTGATAACCGAGCACTTTCTGGACGCAGTTCCAAGAGTTTTATTGAGGAAGGGCATTTGGAGGGCATTGCCGCAGATATCAGACCCAGAGATTATCTGTTCATCCAGTTTGGACATAATGATTCCAAAACTGATGATTTAAGACATACCGAGCCCTTTACTACATATAAGGAACATTTGCTCCGGTTGATTACAGTCGCCCGAGAAGCGGGGGCCTATCCGGTTCTTGTGAGCTCTGTACATCGGCGAAGATTTGATAGTGAAGAAGCAATTGTAGACACGCATGGAGATTATTTAATCGCCATACGGGAACTCGCAGATACCGAGCAGGTTTCACTGATTGATTTAGCCGAGAAGAGCCGCAAGCTCTTTGAAGCTTATGGCTCAGAGGGCTCAAAAGATTTATTCATGTGGAGCTATCCAGGAGAATTTATTGCGCATCCAGGTGGCGTGCAGGATAATACACATTTTCAGATTTTAGGGGCTCGTCTTCTAGCTGAACTTATAGTGGAAGGGATCCGGGAAGCCGGATTAAACGATCTCATCATTCATCTTCGTCAGGGAGAATAATAATCCTAAAGGAAAAGTAAATATCTGTCGGTTCAACTTCTGTATGCAAGGTTAAGGTTAAGGAAAGAACTTAACTGGAAGACTTGCATGATAAGAAGGAGGATATCACGATATGGCAGATAAAAAGCTTGTAGGTAAGGTTGCAGTTGTAACCGGAGGCGGCTCAGGAATTGGCCGGGCAACCGTGCTTGAGTTCGCACGTAACGGAGCCAAAGTTGTATTATTGGACAGAACTGTGGAGAACGCTGAAAAGGTTAGACAGCAAGTGGAGAAAGAGGGCGGAGAAGCCCTAGTTATCGAATGTGATGTTGCTGAACCACCACAAGTGGAAGCGGCGATAAACAAGGCGGCCGCGAAATGGGGTCGTCTTGATGTTGTTTTTGCCAACGCAGGGATTAATGGGGCGATGACGCCTATTGAAACGATGGATATTGAATCTTGGGATCAGACCATTCATATTAACCTGCGTGGAACCTTCGCGACTGTAAAATATGCGATACCGCATCTAAAAGAAAGCGGAGGCAGCATCCTGATCAACAGCTCCATTAACGGAAATCGTGTGTTTTCCAATGTTGGTTTTTCTGCTTACAGCACGACTAAGGCAGGACAGGTTGCTTTTATGAAAATGGCGGCACTGGAACTGGCTCAATTTCAAATCCGCGTAAATGCGATCTGTCCTGGGGCTATAAAGACCAATATAGATGACAACACTTTTCCATCAGAGGATCTGAAAGAAGTGAAAATCCCAGTAGAATTTCCTGAGGGAGATCAACCGCTGGAAGAAGGTCCGGGGCGACCTGATCAAGTAGCGAAGCTGGCTCTGTTTCTGGCGTCGGAAGATTCAGATCATATTACGGGGACGGAAATTTATTGTGACGGTGCAGAGTCGCTTCTGCATGGTTAATTTTCCAACATAATCTTGACCTCTCATAACGGATTCCATCCTCGTCGCTATGCCGGACCACACGGGTCGAAAGAGCATAAGCGCTGAGGATGGTTATACCGTTTTTTGTTGTAAAATAAAGCTAATCATTATCTCCAATTTCCGTTATAATGGAGTATCTCTGGAGAAAGGAGATTGCGATATGGATTTTCAATTGGAATCATTAATGAAGTTACTAGTGGCCATGCTGTTCGGGCTGTTCATCGGGATTGACCGACAGATCAAGCAGAAACCGCTGGGGATACGGACCAGTATGGTCATAAGCATTGCGAGCTGTCTTGTCACAGTGGTGTCTATCCATGCCTTTGATAAGTTCGCAGGGCCAGAGCATCCAAACATGGACCCAATGCGGCTTGCGGCTCAGATTGTCAGCGGGATTGGTTTTTTGGGTGCGGGTGTTATTCTGCGTAGAGGCGGAGATGCCATTTCGGGCCTTACTTCGGCAGCACTCATCTGGACAGCTTCTGGAATTGGTATAGCTGTGGGTGCGGGATTCTATATTGAAGCAGCATATGCGGTTATTCTGCTGATGTTTGCTGTGAATTTAGTTCCTCATTTAATCCGCTCGCTAGGACCAGAAGTACTGAATAAACATGAAGTTTCAGTGAGGATCATTATGGAAGCTAATTTTGTGCTTACAGAAGTGATCCAAAAAATCGAGCGGCCTCAGGTCAGCTCGCAGCGTAGTACTAGAGGTCCATCCCGAGCGATTCGAAGAATGAAAATTAAAGATTTGGAAGATGGCAGACAAATGATCGATATGGTGATCTCAGCCCCGGATCGAGATTACGCAACAGAAATTTATTACGATGTGAAGAAAATTGAACATGTAATGAGCGTAGAAGTGGAGCAATTGTAAAAAGAGCATGTCACCTCATGACTAGATGTGGTAATCTATCAAGTGGAGACAATTATCAGACACTGGAAGGGAGAACAATATATTATGTCAATCACAGCGTATGAAGGACAATATGAAGGAGAAGCAGCTATCTGGTTGAAAGCCGGTCGTTATGAGGCAGCTATTCTGCCAGGCATTGGCGGCAACCTGATCTGTTTTCGTGATACCGAAAACGGATATCGCTTCCTGCATGAGCCTGGAGCTGAAGAAATGGAAGCCTTCAAGGCAAGTCCGGGGATTCACGGAATTCCTGTATTATTTCCTCCAAATCGTTATGAGGATGGTAAATTTCCATGGAATGGTCAAACTTATCAATTCCCCGTAAATGAAGTTGCAACGGGCAACCATTTACACGGATTTTTACATACTGCAGCTTGGGAAGTCGAAGAATTTGGCAGCGGTAAGACTGAAAGCTTCGTAACCGTATTCATCAAGGTGGATGAGAATCATCCTTCTTATCAATATTTGCCACATAAGTATACGATCAAATTGCGTTATACCCTCGGCGAAGGAGGATTATCTCAACAGGTGCTGGTACACAATGATGGAGATGACGTGATGCCTTGCTTGCTGGCATTCCACACTGCCATTAACGCACCATTCGCACCAGGAAGCTCGGCACAAGATTACCGCGTAAAAGCTACTATTGGCGAGCGCTGGGAGCTTAACGACCGCATGCTGCCAACAGGCAAATTCCAGGCGTTGGAGCCAGGAGAAGTTCAGCTTCGTGAAGAAGGTGTGAATCCATATTTTGCATCGATGGACAATCACTACACGGCTGTACCTCAGAACGGACGCAACCGGATGGAGCTTACCGATAGCAAAGCTGGAGTAACCTTGGTGTACGATGTAGGGACTTCGTACAAACAATGGATGATCTGGAATAACGGTGCTACAGAACAGTTCTTCTGCCCTGAGCCACAAATTAACTTGGTGAATGCGCCAATGGTAGACCTTCCTGCTGATGATATTGGCTTGTTCAGCCTGAAACCAGGCGAATATTGGGAAGAAAGCAGTCGCCTGTACGTAAAATAGAGTTCATGTGAATATGAATAGGTTATAAAGAAGGGGCTGTCTCAAACGTAGTTTTTCTACGATTAGACAGCCCCTTAAATTTATCTCTTACTAATAATCTCTTCATTAATCTGTTTAATGATGTCTTGGATACTCTTCGAACCAAGATCACCTTCACCACGTTTTCTTACAGAGACAGTGTCGGAATTTTTTTCGTTCTCCCCCAGTACGAGCATGTAAGGTGCTTTTTCAAGCTGAGCTTCACGAATTTTGTAGCCTAACTTCTCATTTCGAATATCTACTTCGACACGAATGCCAGCCTTCTCCAGTTGATGCTTCACTTGCAGTGCATAGTCAACATAGTTCTCAGAGACTGGCAATAACTTCGCATGAACAGGTGCGAGCCACAGTGGGAAAGCTCCAGCGAAATGCTCAGTAATAATCCCCATAAAACGATCGATCGATCCATACACAGCGCGATGGATTACGACCGGGCGATGTTTAAGATTATCTTCCCCGATGTAAGTAAGATCGAATTTCTCTGGCATTTGCCAATCTAGTTGGATTGTTCCACATTGCCAGCTTCGTTTTAGCGCATCTAAGATATGGAAATCAATCTTAGGTCCATAGAACGCGCCATCCCCTTCATTCACTCGATATTCGATCCCGAGATTGTCTAATACATTTTGTAAAGATTGTTCAGCCTGATCCCATAATTCTTCAGATCCCATATAATCTGCCGGCCGAGTAGATAATTCAATCTTATACTCAAAGCCGAACACTTGATAAATATGGTCAATCAGTGAGATTACCCGTCTTATTTCATCCTCGATTTGCTCTGGCAAAACGAAGAGGTGAGCATCATCCTGGCAGAAAGTGCGGACTCTCATCATCCCGTTAAGTGCTCCAGAATATTCATGGCGATGCACTTGACCGAATTCCGAGATACGGATAGGCAGTTCCCGGTAGGAATGCAGATTGTTTTTGAAAATTAGCATATGCCCAGGGCAGTTCATCGGCTTAAGGGCAAATTTTGTTTCATCTACATTTGTGAAATACATATTGTCCTTGTAGTGATCCCAGTGCCCCGACTGCTCCCAAAGCCGATTGTTCATCATCAGCGGTGTACGAACTTCATCGTAATCTCTCTGTCTTTGTAATTCCCGGGCAAAGTTCTCAAGCTCTGTACGGATTGTCATTCCCTTGGGAAGATAGAAGGGCATGCCTGGCGCTTCTTCAGAGAACATGAACAACTCAAGTTCTTTGCCGAGCTTACGGTGGTCACGTTTTTTAGCTTCTTCAAGAAACAGTAAATGTTCCTCTAACTGCGCTTTTTTAGGAAAGGCAGTTCCATAAATACGTTGCAGCATTTTGTTATTGGAATCTCCACGCCAGTAGGCACCCGCTACATTCAACAGCTTAAAGGCTTTGACCAAGCCAGTTGAGGGAAGATGTGGTCCACGGCAAAGATCGGAGAATTCACCTTGATCATAAATAGTTAATACTGTGTCTGCCGGCAGATCATGAATAAGCTCCAGCTTTAAAGGCTCATTCAACTCTTCAAAAAGTTTAATGGCCTCTGCGCGGCTCACCACACGGCGGACAATCTGGTGATTCTCTTGGATGATTTTCGCCATTTCTTGTTCGATTGCAGCAAGATCATCAGTGGATAGAGGTTTCTCAATATCAATGTCATAATAGAAGCCGTCTTCGATAACAGGACCTATGCCTAGCTGGACAGCTTTATCTCCATATATACGTTTTATGGCCTGCGCCATGATATGTGCAGTACTGTGTCTATAAACCTCAAGACCGTCTTTGCTATCCAACGTAACAATATCGAGCCGGCAATCATGTTCGATCGCTTGGTTTAGATCAACAGATTTTCCATCAATTTTTCCAGCTACAGCATTTTTTTTCAGACTGGTACTTATGGCACCTGCTGCTTCTTTAATCGTTGTTCCTTGCAGTACCTCTCTAATTGTTCCATCTTGCAGTGTTACCTTGATCTTCATGATTTTAGCCTCCGTTTCTCAAATATTGTTAGTTGTGAACGCAAAAAAACGCATCTCTCCCAGAAAGGGACGAGTGCGTTCAGCTCGTGGTTCCACCCTAATTCGACCTGTCACATGGACAGGACCTCATTGGTATCCGATATCGGGGATAAATCGGTGCCGCATACTACCGAAAAACAAAGTTCTACGGATTCAGCGTCACGGCTACAAAGGGGTAACTTCACAACCGGTAACTGGAGAAGCTTGCAGCCTGGACTTCTCTCTCTGGACAGTTCGTGTAGGAAATCATGTCTTTGATCATTGCCATATTCTGTTGCTAGTTAATATTACTCAATAGTATTCGATAAAGTCAAGGGGGGAGGTGCACAGAAAGCGGATGATCGTTTCTCCGCGTTCTTCATTTGCTTATTGGTAAAGGAAATGAGGAAGGGCTTGGCGAATTTATATTTCAATATGCTTAAGGAGGATTGTAATGCAGATTATTGCCATGCTGACGATGCTAATCGACCATATTGGCTATATCTTTTTCCCGGAGAATCTTGCTTGGAGATATGTAGGGAGAATAGCTTTTCCGATTTATTGTTATGGGCTTGTGCAGGGACATATCCATACTTCATCCAGACCTAAATATTTATTACGGTTGCTCTTGATAGCGATTGTTGCTCAGATTCCCTATAATTTAGCGCTAAATTCTGGTGGCTGGAACGTGGTGTTTACGTTATTGCTGTCGGCAATCGTACTGGTTATTTTGGACAAACTGCCTTCACTATGGCTAGGTATACCTGTGGTAATTGCTGCTATAGTGTTAATGGATTATTACCCTATAGATTATAACGCGTACGGTTTGCTCTTAGTATTGATTTTTCGTTATACGAAATCGTACTGGCTTGTTGGAGCCCATTTGGCACTGAATCTATTCTATATGTTTTATAATTATTGGGTTGTACAGATGCTAAGTATTTTACCTACCTTGCTGATTGCTTTTACGCCTTTGATTTGGAATCGCTTGGAGCGGCATCGGGTTCCGCGCTGGGTGTGGTGGTCATTTTATCCTGCACATTTACTGATGTTGGCAATAGTTAAGGCTGTAATTTACAAGGAATGGGCTCAGATCGAATGGCGAAGTTTGTTGAATATTTAAACATTTTACAATAAAAGGAACTTTGATTTACAAAACTTACCTTAGCTGAGATAATGGATTGATTTCACAAAATAAGATGAAGGAGACATGCTATGAGTAGAGTTAAAGCAAAAATGAAGTGGTTTTTGCCTTTTGTCGCACTGATGCTAGTTCTTGCCGGCTGTCAGTCGGTAGGGGGGTTCGATGTTAATAAGGCGTTGATTGGGGATGTTGATGTTAAATCATCAGAATCCAGTATGACTTTTTCCATGAATGCTGAGCCCATAGAGGGAATTAGCGCGGAAGATAAGGAAATGGTTGATCTTATTAATTCTTTTTCCTTGAATATTAGTAAAGCTAAGTTACAAGATAATGGGAGTTTATCGGCCCAAGGAACTGTTGGTTATAAACAATTGGATATTCCATTCACCTTGTTTATGGACAAACAAACACTTGCTTTTACAGTTGAAGGAGCAAAACAACCGTTCTACTTCCCTGTACAAGGATACGATGAAATCTTAGGTGAAGTAGGCTTGGATACGGCAAAAGCTGAAGATGTCAGTAAGCTGTTGACGAAATTCGTTGTTAAGAATCTTCCTAATCCTGGCGTAATCAACATTACACCGGTTAGTGATGCTGTGTATGGCGAGCAGTTGAACATGACGAAGCTGCATGCAGAAGTGACGGGTGATGAGCTTCCTGCACTGTTAAAAGGCTTCCTGAAGTCTGTCTCCAAAGACACAGAAGGTTTTACTGAATTGGTAGGTGGTCTTTACGACTATCTGTACCCTGTGATCAAAGCTATGGATGAAGACGGTTCTGGCGATATTTTCAATCTTGGATTCGGAGATATTCCACTGGATGATAAAGAAGCTGTCGTAACTGTATTGCATGATGCTGCCAAATTGGCTGTTGATGCATTGCTGCTAGTATATGACAATCAAGTGGACAGTCTTTACAAATCAACTCCTGAGATTAAGACTGTGTTGAGTAAGGATACGAAGTTATCTGTTGATATTTTCGTTGATAGTGCTCTGCATGTGCGTAAACAGAATGTTGATCTGAAAGTGGCGCTTCCGGGTACCGAGGATTTCCCACTGAAGAGTCTCTCGCTTAAAGCTTCCAGTCAGGTTTGGAACATTGGCGGTGCTGTAACTGCTGATCCAATCAGCACTGAAGGTGCACTTGATATTTCTTCCGGGCTTACACCTGGAGAGACTTTGAGAAACTTTGCCCCAGATTCTGATGTATATCGTATATTGAAGGATGATCTGGGCATTACGAAGAGAACCATTGTTATCGAACCTGATGACGAATATTATTACCCGATTGTAGACAAGAACACTACTTATATCCCACTGCGTTATTTGGCAGAAGATTTAGATGCTACTGTAGAATGGGATACTGTCAATCGTGCAATTAACGTTACTGATGGTGTGTACGGAGATAAACTGGTGTTCAAAATCGGTTCTTCCGAAGCCTTGATTAACGGCACGGCTGTAAAGCTTGCCCAACCTGTATTTGTTGACGAGTATGGCGATGCATATGTATCCTTGCGTCTGCTTGCTGAAGCGCTTCATGCTACTGTGTCGGTAGATGAAGATGGTTGGATTACTATTGTACGGAACTAGTTGCATCTTAACGATCAATTAACACAATAAACCCAGCTTCCATCTGACGCATAAATGCGAGTGGAGGCTGGGTTTTTTATATGAAATACATAAACCAGTTATTGCTTCGTTAATACCACCTCTAAAGCTATATTACTAAGCTCTTTATCCTCTGTCATACTTTGGATGTATCCACCTAAGAAACCTTCTTGTAGGCCTTCCCAAAGCTTGTAACCTGGCATCGCTTTAATATCTTCTGAGGAGCTGCCGGCTGTCCCCGCGAAGTATCTTACATTTAGCTTGGCCATTACCTCTGCCATCGATGCCTTTTCAGACTGCGTAAAGGAACTCTCCTTTAGACCATCCATAGCTTTGTTATAAGAGTTTGTAGCAAAAATATCCTCAGCATAGGTCTTAAAGTTTAAAAGATTCTGATCTGTAATGCCATTAGCTTTAGCCCATCCTTCTACATTTAAGGGCATTGCTTCATAATTGACGGTTCTGCTCAGAGGATCGAAGGTCATCGCTCCATATTGATGTGGATAAACAGCCATTGCACTTGTTGCGATATCATAAATTGGCATTACTTCCGAAGAAGTTGCCGGGTCTACCTGGATGTCCTGCATATGGATATGGCCTGACAAGACTAAATTAAGTTCATTTTCACGAAGTAACTTTATTGTTTCCTGACTGTTGTTAAGTTTAAAGCCTGAAACAGACATAGAGGTGTGGCTTAGTAGGTTGTGGTGCATAACCGTGAGGACAGAAGCATGCTCCTTGGCAGCTAGTTTAACAGAATTATCTATCCATGATAGGGTAGAGGCGGTCAGGCGTCCGTCCGTTTGGGGGAAACCGTATTTCTGATTGTTATGATATTGGCTGCTGTCAATCATAAGGAGCCATAAATTTGGAGCTGCTTTAACGATGTAACTTAGCGATTCTTTATCACGTGATACAGCCTCTTTGTAGCCGAAATTCTCATACATCTTGGTAAAGTCTTTGTCTGTAATAGAATCCGTAACGAGCTGCTTATCCCCGCTGAAGGATCTGGCCCAAGGATTAAATAAATCATGGTTGCCTGGAATGACATAAACAGAGGTTCCCTGCGCTTCAATTCGCTTTAGTTTTTGGGTTAGCTCCTGATGGCTGCTGCGTTCTCCGTTATTTGTTAAATCTCCACTGAGGATGAGAAAATCAGGCTTCTGCTGCTCAGTATCATAAACCAAGGTTTCAAGGATTTCATCACTGTAAGGCAGCATTTTTCCATCACCGCCAGTTACATATTTCTGAAAAGCTGTACCGCCATCCTGAAGCTTCTTATCTAAGAAGTGAGTATCCGTTGCCACCCAGAAAGTGAGGGGGTGAAGATCAGTCGGATCTAGTTCTGTAAAGGTCAAATTAGACGAATTTGTGTCTTTACAGCTAGTTAGAGCCAAGCTCAGGAAAAGGAGCAGCAACAAAGAGGTAAAGACTGATTTTTTATGTCGAACAAGGGCTTTCTTGCTCAGAAAATTCATGATTATAACCTTCCTTCTATACATTTGCTGCACTATTGTAGCGCATTTTAGCTCGTAGTGTATATCGGAAAAGGAAGAGGGCAGTTTCTAGCCCGCATGAATTGATTAATGATTAATAGATCAGGTGCATAATTAAGCCCATAAATGCGACAATAAGAGTTGGCAACGAATATATCCGACAAAATAAGTTGTGAATAACTGTTGTGTTTTCAGAAAAAAGGTGCTAAGATATACAAAAGTAAGTTACTAAAATTAATGGAGGTAGTTATTTTATGTCTAACAATTTCTTTGAAGCAGTAAAAGGAAGACGTTCCATATATGCCATCAGTAAAGAAACTACGATTTCGGATGCACAAATTGTAGAAATCGTTGAACAAGCGGTGCTACATAGCCCAACTTCATTTAACTCTCAAAGCTCAAGAGCCGTTGTTCTTCTTGGTGAACAACATGATAAGCTATGGGATATCACTACAGAAACATTGCGTAAAATCGTTCCTGCCGAACAATTTGAAGGAACAGCGCAAAAATTAGCGTCTTTCAAAGCAGGTTACGGTTCCGTACTATTCTTCGAAGATCAAACGGTAGTGAAGAGCCTGCAAGAGAACTTCGCTCTATATGCTGAGAACTTCCCAATTTGGGCTAACCAATCCTCTGGTATTCTGCAATTTGTAGTATGGACAGCACTTTCTGAAGCAGGTGTAGGTGCATCCTTGCAGCATTATAATCCACTGATTGATGATGAAGTAAAAGAAGCATGGGGCATCCCGCAAGAATGGAAATTGATTGCTCAATTGCCATTTGGTAAAACCGTTACTCCTGCTGGTGAGAAACAATTCCAACCGGTTGAAGATCGTGTTAAAGTCTTTAAATAAGTGAGATAAGCGTTTGAAACCTCCTTAGCCAGGCTAAGTATGTATATAGACTGGTTAAGGAGGTTTTTTGTATGCCATGGAACAAAGAGGATTATCCAGAATCATTAAAGAACTTCACAGCACCTGTTCGCAATAAGGCAATCGATATTGCGAATGCGCTCCTCGAAGATGGTTATGAGGAGGGGCGGGCGATTTCAATTGCCACAGCGCAGGCGAAAGAGTGGGGGGAGAACCACGATAAACAAATCCGTAAAAAAGGCCATTAAGGCTTAATCAAAGGCCTGAGCATAGAAATAAAAAAAGCAGGACAGCGTTTATTAACGCTTGTCCTGCTTTTTGACTGGCACAATTATTTAGTAGATTCATTTCCTGCTGCTGCGCTTGCAGTTGGCTCAGCTGTTGCAGCTGCATCTTCTTTAGCGTCAGTAAGTGTGTTCGTAATTTTTGCTTTTTCAGTTGTTTCTGACAACCAAGTGGAGGACAGAGTGGAAACCTTTTGCGAAACTAGAGTTTTACGAATTTCATCTTTCTTTTCTTCCAGTGTATAGTCTTTAGCATCTTTATGGTCGGTTACTTTAATGATGTGATAACCATAATCGGATTTCACAGCATCACTGGTTTCACCAACTTTTAGCTTAAAGGCTACATCAGAGAATTCAGCTACCATATCGCCACGTTTGAAGAAGTCTAGATCTCCGCCATTATCCTTGGAACCCGTATCAGAGGATTTTTCCTTGGCAAGAGTAGCGAAATCTGCGCCTTCTTTCAATTGTTTCAGAATTGCATCTGCTTCTTCTTTAGTCTCAACGAGAATGTGGGAAGCGCGAACTTGTTCTTCTTCACTGAAAGTAGCTTTATTTGTGTCATAGTATTCTTTGATTTCATCATCCGTTACAGTGACTTGTGGCTCAAGGATTTTACGCAGCTTTACTTGCAGCGGCATTTGCTTTTTCAAGTCGTCTACAGTCATTGAGCTTTGGGACAAAGCAGCATTAAAGGCAGCCTCTCCGCCGAATTGTGCTTTAAGATCTTCAAGTTCAGTGTTGATGTCTTCATCTGTAACAGTTACGTTGGCTTTTTTAGCCTCTTGATCAACAAGCTCAGTAGTAATCATAGATTGCAGCGTGCTTTCTCCGCCTGCTTCGATCAATTTATCATAAAGTTGTTCTTTTGTAATTTTTGTTCCGTTTACTGTTGCAACAGCTTTTTTGCTGTCGTCTTTTTGGACGACCAGAACAATGATTAGTGCTGCAGCTAATACGATAGAGGCAATCATCCAAGCTTTATTGCTTCTAGGAGCAGTCGGAGGTGTAGGAGGCGTAGCGTTGTTCGCACCGACTTTGTTCATTACTGGAATACTGTCTGCTTTTGTTGTATTCACAGGTTCCTCAGCAGCTGCTTGCGCTACTTCAACCTCTTCATTGATAATCTCGGAAGTGTTCAAATCTTCTTCCGTGGTTCCGTTGTTTTCTAAGTTCTCATTTCCATTCAGATCTTTTTTGTCCATTATTAGTAATGACTCCCTTCAATATAGGTGTTGCTTGTCTATTTACAACTTTAACAGAAATCCTAATCCTAAACCTTAAGAAAGTATAAAAAAAGGCAGGATCTTTTTAAGTTTCTATTAATAAAAAGCAAAAAGCCGGAAATGGCATCAGTAACATGCCCTTCCGGCTAATGGGAATAAGATGTCTACTTCAGTCCTTTCAGAAGATGACGAATGCTTTCTTGTTTTCGTCTTGGGACACGTACGTTTTTAGCATACAGGCCCATTTCACCGAAATAAATGCAGTCATCTGCGATAGAGCTGATCTTGTTCAGGTTGACATAACAGCCACCGTACACATGATAATAACTTGAATTGGACAACAATCGATTTAATTGCTCGGCAGTCATTCTCTTTTTTATGTTATAGTTTCTGCCGTGAAAAATGACCAAATCATGGTCCCCGACCTTAAAGAACAGAATGTCTGTCTCCACCTCGAAGTCCTCGTACACATTTCTGGCTTCCAGCAGGATGCTACTCATTCATGTTCCCCCTTTATACGGAATAAAAGACTAATGTTAGCGCTTTCATTATATCACAACAGTTAATCGTTGGAAAGACCCATTTTTGAATTGTTTCGTACATTTCTAACTTTATCGTTTGTAATTAACGTTTAAAAATTGTAGATTATATAGATGATCACATCTAATGAGTGTGAAGTAGCAATACTTTGAGGAGGAATATAGAGATGAATGAGCAGAATAAGTTATTGCTGTTTACAGGTTCTTATGCAAGTGCCGCAGAAAGCGGAGTGCAGGTGTTTGAATTCGATGGAGCTGCAGGTGGTACGCTAAAGCTGCTGGATTCGGTGCAGGGCTTAACTAATCCTACCTTTGTTAATGTAGATGCCGCAGAGAAACGTCTATACGCTATAGGAGAAAAACCGAATGGTGAGGGTGGAAAAGAAGGCGAGGTTATTTCCTTTGCTATTGATCTAAAGGACGGGAAATTGAGTGAACTGAAACGCATTCCCTCCATGCCTGCCTCTGGCAACCGTCAAACAACCACCTGCCATATCAATAGAGATTTGAATGATGAATACGTGGTTGTATGTAGTTATCATGGTGGAAGTGTTGGCTTGATCAAATTAAATGAAGATAAAGCTGCAGATCAATTAGTTGATGTGGCCGTACATTCAGGTCATGGCCAACATCCTGAACGGCAGGACCGCCCTCATCCCCATTCCGCTATTTTCAGTCCGGACGGGCAGTATGTGTTTGTATCTGATCTTGGGCTTGATTTAATTCGGGCCTATAGAATCAATAGAGAAACCAACAAACTAGAGGTACATGGTGATACGGCGTTGCATCCAGGAGCGGGACCACGCCACTTCACTTTCCATCCAGACGGAAAGTCTGCTTATGTAATTAACGAGGTGGATTCCACCATTACATCGTTTACATATGACAGTGCCGCAGGCACTCTGCACACTGTAGATACAGTGCCGACACTGCCTGATGATTTTGACGAAGAGAATACATGCGCTGAAATCGCTATTTCCAAGGATGGGAAATATCTGTACGCTTCAAACCGTGGGGCTGATAATATTGCCGTATATGCGGTGGATAATGCTTCTGCTAAGCTTACACATCTTGAATATGTATCTACTCGTGGAGGACATCCACGTCACTTCGCATTGACACCAGATGGAGCTTATCTTATAGTAGCGAATCGTGATGCGAATAACCTGGTTGTATTTTCAATAGAAGCGGCTAGTGGCCGACTCGAATTTACTGGAAATACAGCTGAAGTATCCAAACCGGTATGTGTGAAGCCCGTAATTGTTCCTGCATAAAGTTACTCCGCTTGAAGAGTGAATAAGTGATCTTGGGAAATGCTAAAGGGAACACCGGATATAAAGTCCGGTGTTCCCTTTTTTTGAAAATAAAAGCCTGTGATTATCTGGTTGATGAGGTGAATGAGGGAGAAGACTATTTGAGCGAAACGGGCTTAAGAGGTACAATAGTGGATACTGCAGATTTGAATAGCACATTTTGCCTGCCATCACCTTGACCTTGTAAAGTGATTGTGAAAGCATCGTACGAGGTTACGAGCCCTTGCATTTTCACACCATTCGTCGTAAAAATCGTCACAGGGACCTTTGTGGAAATGAACTGGTTCAACAATCGTTCTTGCAATTTTAAACTCTCCACTTTGGCAGCACTCCATCTTCTGTGAATTTTTTCTCTCAATAATTATAACATGGGTTAGTCCCTCACTGGAAATGAGATCAACAGTCACCTGAATAGACATGGAGGTATTTATGCTTTATTATCAGAACTGGTCTAAAGCTTTTCGCTTTTTTTTAGGGTTTGCTGCTTGTTTCGCCGTTATAGCTGTCCTTGTAAGTATGAATAAGGTATCAACCTTTGATAACTATATTATTGATTGGGTACAATCAGCGGAATCACCGGGGTTGACCTCATTCGCCAAAGGTTTATCTCTAATTGGTTCCTCTAAGATCGCTATTGGCATATCTATCGTTACCATGGCACTGCTCTATTTTTTGCTGAAACACCGGTTTGAATTAATCTTGTTCCTATGGGTTGGATTAGGCTCGCAGCTCTTGAATACAATAATGAAGTTATGTTTTCACAGAGAACGTCCGAATTTACATCGTATTGTCGAAGAGATTGGTTATAGTTTTCCGAGCGGGCACTCAATGGCAGCCTTCTCTTTGTACGGCGTTATTGCCTTTATACTGTGGCGTCATCTACGGCGGAGGCATGAACGGGTCTTATTAATAATGTTCGCTGTATTCATGACCGTGGGGATTGGCTGGAGTCGTATCTATTTGGGTGTTCATTATCCGAGTGACGTTATTGGGGGATATATGGCTAGTGGCGCTTGGCTGATGTTGTCCATTTGTTTATTTCAAATCTACAAGAGCTCGCGTACGAATTAGGATAGATACAAAAACGGATATCTTTCATAGCGCATGAAGATATCCGTCTTTATGTGGAAGAAGATTGGTTAAGGGGTCGTCACATGTTGTTCAGATGTTTTGCGATCCTGGAATTGTCCCATTTTGCTTATTTTTTGCTTCAGCATCGCAGGAAGTCCTGCTTTAAGCTTTTGGGCTTCGTCTTTTGTCAGACGTCCTTCGGTGATGGCTTGATCCAGCCGTTGGTTTGCCGATTCGCAGAGCTTCTGAATATATTGATCTTCCGTCCAGCCTTTTTTCTCAAGAGCAAGCTGCGGGAGCGTTTTGCCTGCTTTCAGGCTATTGATTAGCTCTGTACGATCCATTTCCAGCAGTTTAGCCGTTTCAAAAATAATGAAATGTCCACCAGCCCTAACCTTTCCGTCTTTTCCTGGATGGTGACCGTGACCTTTCTCTGAAGGGTGGGCACCAGGTGCGGTGGCTGTGGGGGTTACTTTCTCAGCAGAAGCACTTCCAATTGGCGCAAGAGCTGGAGACAGGCTGAGAAAAATAACGGTTGTGAAAGTCATTAATCTTTTGATATGGTTATTCATTCACTCACCTCGTATGTTATGTGATAGGCACTACTCGGATTAGTATTCCCTTCAAGCTGAAAGAAACATGAGTGAGAGCTTAAATGTTCTTAAAATTCATCAACTCCAGGCTGGGGTAATTAGAAGTACGAGGGTTCGCTGATGTTCATATTGTAGCGTGGGCTAATTTTTAGGAGGGATAGGTTTGGCTTTAGGAGCTCGCATATTTAAAACAGGTTTGGCCGTTACGCTAGCCCTGTATTTAGCTGTAATGCTTCAATTTCCTTCTGCCGTGGGTGCAGGGATTGCAGCGATTTTCGCTATGCAGCCCTCTATTTATCGCTCTTGGCGTTATTTTCTTGACCAGCTCACGACTAGTACAATGGGGGCCGTTCTGGCTTTACTCGGAGGGATGCTGTTATCCAATAGCCCAATAGCAGTCGGTTTGGTCTGTATTCTAGTCATTATGATCAGTATGAAAATCAACCGGGCGGATACGATAAGTCTTACGTTAGTTACTGTAATAACAGTGATGGAGGCTTCGGGTGAATGGCAATTCGCACTTAATCGCTTTTTATTAACTTTGACAGGTATTGTTTCTGCATTTCTAATCAATATTATTGTCGTTCCTCCAAAACCTCGTAAGCAATACATTAAGCAAATTGAGAATGTTTTTTCAAGCCTCTCTTTATTGCTGAGAACAGCGGTTTCTCATGAGATGAAGGAAAGTGTATTTCGTGATGAAAAAAATGCCTTACATTCATCCATAAAATCGTTGGCGGATAAGTATGCATTGTTTGAGGAGGAGCAGAAGCAGTTAAAACGGGCCAAGTATAGCCAGACTAGACAAATGGTTGTGTATAAGAACCTGTTAGCTTCTTTGCAAAAAGGTTACGATGTTCTCGAGGCTGTAGATCGGCATTATTTCCAGGCGGATCGGACCGAACATACAGATGCTCTATTTGATAATCATTTGGAACATTTAATCAAATATCATCAGCACATCTTACTTAAGTTTGAAGACAAATTAAAGCCCAATGCCAATGATTCCGAACCCTTGGGAGAAGACAATGATGATTTTCTGAATACCGCGATTTTGGGGTATAATGCAGAGAAAATAGGTCAGCTGCGTTTATATGTTGTGGCAGCGGCGATTTATGATTACGGATATCAATTGGAGCGCTTAGATAAAGTGGCCGATCAGATGAATCGTATAGCAGAGGAGAAAGAATCTGTGCACGAAGCCTAAACATAACCTTGTGAAGAGCAACATATAAGCTTTGTAACAGTAAAAAAATCCGGTTCCTTAGGGACCGGATCATCTATTTAAGAGAATACTTGAAATCTCAACTTGTAATTGCTAAAATGAGAAGATATCGAATAAACATGCATTTAAAAACATAAATATGCAAATTTATCATATCACGATTCAAATGGAATGTCAACCTTCCAAAAGGGGATGAAATGTAGTGGATAACAATGAAAGTCAGTGGAAAGAGGAACAGCAACGGGTTGACGGAGTAACCAAACTTCTGTCAGCCCATATTCGCCATTTATCAGAGGAGCTTGGACTTCATCGCAGTGATGTAGTGGATATGCGGAAAGACTTCTGGGAAGAGGTAACCGTAAACTTCAGTAGCCCGGATGATTTGGGAGAAACCTCAACAAGTCTTCGCCAACAGTCCCAAATCCTAAATGAACGGGAACGTCATCATTTGCAATCAAGCAAAGCGCTGAAAAAATATAAAAAGCTGGTTGTCTCTCCTTACTTTGGCCGAATTGATTTCACCGAGGAACCAACTGGCGGGCTGGAAAAGATTTATCTAGGAATTGGATCATTGATGGAGGATGATGGTACCTTTTTGATTTATGACTGGCGCGCGCCTATTTCCAGTCTGTATTATGACGGAGCCCCTGGTCCCGCTGCTTATGAAACACCTGGAGGATTAGTCTCCGGAACAATGAACCTTAAACGCCAGTTTGTTATTGCTGACGGTGTAATTGAAGTTATGTTTGACACTGGGGTTACGATCGGGGATGAGCTGCTGCAGCAGGTGCTAAGTCATAGCGCTGACGATCGGATGAAAAGTATTGTTGCTACAATTCAGAAAGAGCAAAATGCGATTATCCGCAACGACAAAAGCAGGATGCTAGTTGTGCAAGGAGCAGCGGGAAGCGGGAAAACGTCTGCTGCATTGCAGCGGGTAGCTTATCTTCTATATAAATACCGTGAAGTATTATCAGCAGATCAAATGCTGCTGTTCTCACCGAATCCGCTGTTTAACAGCTATGTATCTACAGTGCTCCCGGAGCTAGGCGAAGAAAATATGCAGCAAACAACGTTTCAAATGTATTTGGAACATCGTCTTGGCCATGAATTCCAGCTCGAAGATGTCTTTAGTCAGACCGAAAGTCTACTAAATGCTCCTGATGGTCCTGAGGTGGCTATACGCAGAGAAGGCATTGCCTATAAATCGTCTGTACCTTTCCTAGATGTGATTCGGCGATATGCTACGTTGCTGGAACAGGAGGGCATGCTTTTTAAACCTTTAATGTTTCAAGGGAAAGCAGTGGTCAGTAAAGAAGAAATGGAACGCCAATTCTACGCGTACGATCCTGCCATAAAGCTTGCGAATCGTGTGGATTTGATGATCCGCTGGCTGCTTAAGAAGATCGCAGATTTTACCCATGAGGAAAGAAATGCACAGTGGGTTGAAGATCAGATCGAGCTGCTGGATTCCAGCGATTATCACCGTGCGTATCAGATGTTGCGCCGGAAGAAGAAAGCTTCGCAGGATAGCTTTGACGATTTTGATACCGAAAAAGAAGTGTTATCTCGTTATGTAGTCAGCCAGCGGCTCAAACCACTGCGTGGTTGGACTAAACGGGGTCGATTTGTGGACGTTAAGGGCTTGTACAGCACGTTATTTACAGATCGCGAACTTATGGAGCGCCTCAATGGTGATTATCCTTTACCAGAGGTGTGGGATGATATCTGTGAGCAGACATTGGAATCTATTGGAGTGAACGAGCTTGCTTATGAAGACGCTACGCCATTCCTTTATCTGAAGGAGTTAAGCCAAGGCTTCCGGACCAACACACTGATCCGCCATGTGATTGTAGATGAAGTACAAGACTACTCTCCATTTCAATTAGAGTTCATGCGCCGTTTATTTCCAAGAGCAAAAATGACCGTATTAGGCGACCTGAACCAGGCCATTTATGCACAAGGTGAGGTACTGGGGGATTTGTCTAGTCTCGTAAGTATATATGGTGAAGAAAACACAGAAGTGATTTCGTTAACCCAAAGCTACCGTTCAACTTATGAGATCGTGGAGTTTACGCGGTCAATGATCCCTGGAGGAGAACGGATCGTACCGTTTAATCGGCGGGGAGAAGAACCCCAGCTAAGTGTGGTATCCAGCGAGAAGGAGCTCCTGAATGCTGTAGAACAGGATATCCGGAAGCTGCATTCTGAGGGATATCATTATGTAGCTGTCATCTGCAAAACAGCGGAGGAAAGCGCAAGGGTTCATGCTGAACTGAATCGTAGCCTGCCGGTAAGACTTGTTACAAAGGAAACGCCGAATTTTCAGAAGGGGACACTGGTTCTGCCTGCTTATTTAGCAAAAGGTGTGGAGTTTGATGCGGTCGTCATCTTTGATGGCTCGGCTGAACAATATGGCAGAGAAAGTGAACGCAAATTGTTTTATACGGCTTGCACTCGGGCTATGCACTTACTGCATATTTTTAGCCTGGGTGAACCTAGTCATTTTATTCCGTCCGCTAATGTGGCATCTTTAAGCGCCGGATCGCTGTAACCATAGATCTCTTCATTTTAAGATCGTCCTTTTCGCAGCAGCGGAGGGACGGTTTTTTTGTTTTCATGAATAAAGAAGAGCGAACAAACCACAATAAAGAATGTTGTACACAATGACAAAGGTGGTCAGTTCATGAAGGAAAGAAAATGGGATCTGCTTGCCTTAGCATCAATCCCACTAATAATGACCCTCGGTAACTCCATGCTGCTGCCTATTCTGCCGCAGATCTCCAAAGAACTAGGCATTAGTGCTTTTCAAGTCAGTATGCTGATTACCGTGTATGGATTGATGGCAATTGTAATGATCCCTATTGCAGGTTATCTGTCAGACCGTTTTGGGCGAAAGAAGGTTATTCTTCCTAGTTTAATCATTGCCGCAATTGGTGGTGCCGTCTGCGTGGTAGCTGCTTGGTTTATGAAGGGGGTTAGCGCTTATTGGGTGATCTTAGCGGGGCGTCTGTTGCAAGGAATTGGTGCAGCGGGTGCTTTTCCAATTGTAATACCCTTTGTAGGCGATTTGTTCAAGGAAGAAGAGGATGTGAGCAAAAGTCTGGGAATCATTGAGACCTCCAATACGTTTGGTAAAGTTCTCAGTCCAATTCTTGGTGCCTATCTTGGGATATGGCTCTGGTTTGCTCCTTTTATTGCAATTCCCATTCTATGTCTAATTTCATTTTTTTTAGTTTTATTTCTCGTCCGAAAGCCCGAAGCGAAGGATGAACCTGAGAAACAGGAAATCCGAGCGTTTTTAGCTGGAATTGTGAGTGTTTTACGTAAAAAAGGGCGTTGGCTGTATGCTATTTTTGCCATAGGCGGCATTTGTATGTTTGTGACCTTTGGTGTTCAATTCTATTTATCAGAAATGCTGGAAACTAAATATAAAATGCACGGGGCGACGAAGGGGTTTGTGCTGGCGATACCGCTTGCCCTCTTATGTCTGTCCTCCTATGGCACAGGAAAGATCATTGGTCAGAATAAAACGCTAATGAAATGGCTGGGCTTTGGAGGAATGGTGTTACTGACTGCGGCCATGATTTGTGCGGGATTCAACAAAGGCATTTATTTTTTAGTAGGATTTATGGGTTTAGGCTGTGTTGGAATCGGGATTGTACTTCCTTGTATGGACGCTTTAATCACGGAGGGGATTGAGAAGGAGAACAGCGGCACGATAACCGCTCTTTATAGTAGTATGAGGTTTATAGGGGTAGCGTTGGGACCGCCGGTGGTATCGCTGCTGTTAAGCAGTGGGCATTGGGTATTGTTCGCGTTGATGGCTACAGTAGGGGCAATTGGTGGATTGCTGACCTTATTTGCGGTAACTCCGAGTAAGGGGGAAAAGGGAGAACCAGGCGTTAAAGATACAGAGAAGATAATTCCTCCGATCTGGCCGAAACGTGTTCGCCAAACCTCTGCAATGTCTCTGGATGGAAAAAAGGGCTATCCCTAAGCTGCGTTGCCGCAGCTTGTGGGATAGCCCTCTTGATAAAAGAATAAAAGATATTCTTAGGCTTGTGGAACGGATTCCCAATCCTTCAAGAAACGTTCAATACCGTTATCTGTCAGCGGGTGCTTCCAGAGGGTTGGCAGAAGTGAGCCTGGGATTGTAGCGATGTGAGCACCAGCAATAGCTGCTTGCTCAACATGTGCAATGTTGCGGATACTTGCTGCAATGATCTCGGATTTCAAGTTGTAGTTAGTCAGGATAGTCTTCAGATCCTTGATCAGCTTCATTCCATCAACACCGATATCATCCAGACGACCTACGAAAGGAGAGATATAAGTTGCGCCTGCTTTAGCAGCCATCAAACCTTGAGCCGCGGAGAATACTAGTGTAACGTTAGTTTTGATGCCTTTTTTAGTAAGCTCATAACAAGCTTCCAAGCCATCTTCAGTCATAGGGAGTTTAATTACAACGTTTGGAGCCCATTCAGCAATTTCGTATGCTTCTTTGAGCATTTCTTCTGCTGTAAGTCCGATTACTTCTGCGCTTACAGGTCCTGGAACGATTGCAACGATTTCTTTGATAACATCCTTGAACAATCTTCCTTCTTTAGCGATCAGCGAAGGGTTAGTCGTTACGCCATCCACTAGTCCCAGGCGAGTAATACGTTTGATTTCTTCAATGTTTCCGGTATCCAAGAAAAACTTCATTTTAAATTTCCTCCCTTGATTTCCATATGGATTGACAAGCAACATTCATATTTACATTATGAGACATGCAAATCAAAGTTTCAACTGTTATTTTGAATATTTCAAAATAACTTTATAGAACCAGTATTACCTGTATGCGCTGAATTTCAGATAATATAAGATTGGCTTAGGCCTCCCTCCATGATAATATATAACCGGAATTGTTATTTTGGAGTGGGGGGTGGGGATGGGATGATGTATGCGATATTGCTTATTTTACTTGTGCTTGTGCTGGCAGCAGCGGGATTCCTTGCCTACCAGAACAGCAAGTTGGTGTCTAATCAGAAGAAACTCGGTACTGCATCAAGTGATCCTTCCCTTATGTATTCTATCTTTGACCAATCTAGTGCAGCTGGTGTTGAAGAACCTGAGGCCATTCCGTTATTTCAATACACTGTATTTGCGCGGTCGAATGGAGCGGTTGTTGTGAACAAGCCTGTAGCTATGATTATTCTGTGCAGAGTTGCTGCGGGTAAAGGTGATTACTTACTGGCCGATGTCGAGCGTAATATGCTTGACAAGATTAGTAGGCCAATGCCTTTGAATGCGTATTCTGAGCATAAAGCCTACTTACACAGGACGGCTAATCACACAGAAAAAGAGATGGTTCTCAATCTAGAGGATGCAGTGAATTTACAATATACATAGAGTAGGGTGAAAGATATTGATTTTTTGCTCTGCGCAAAGCATAATACAAATTTGGATATAAAAAAGAATCAAACAGCCGGAAGCAATCGCGTTTTATGTTAAACACAGCTACCGCGGCACATTGATTGGTAAAATAATGGATGCCAGTCAGCACTTAGGCATGATATCTCCCTACGGGTGCATTAAGCACCCATTCCAGCATCATGATCATATCTTCTACTCTAGTGAGCTGAGTTTGTAGGTTATCTTGCTGTGGACTGTCTTCTGTTAATGAAGCTAATCTTGATTCCAGAGATCTGCGCTGCAGTGTCAATTCGTTGATTTTAGATTGAATTTGGTTTTCGGTTCTCATCCGGAATCCTCCTGAACAATAGGTGATTTCAACATCATCATAGATCATTATAACGGATAACATGGGGGTAATAAAATGAGTATCAATGTTAAACAATTAGCCGCGGAAAAAGCAGTGGAATTTGTAAAAGATGGCATGAAGATCGGCCTTGGCACTGGATCTACTGCCTATTGGGCGATCAACAAGCTTGGTGAGCGCGTCAGTGAAGGTCTAAAGATTACCGCTGTAGCAACCTCCCGTGCTTCCGAAGAACAGGCGCGTGAACTTGGGATTCCAATCGTAGCTTTTGGAGATATTGATAGTCTGGACCTGACCATTGACGGAGCGGACGAGCTGGATAGTAGTCTACAGCTTATTAAAGGCGGCGGCGGCGCGCTGCTTCGGGAGAAGATTGTTGCGAGTAACAGTACTCGTATGATCGTTATCGCCGATGAGAGTAAAGTGGTAAATACACTCGGCAAATTCCCGCTGCCTGTAGAAATTGTTCCTTTTGCATGGGAATGGACTGTGGCTGAACTTGCCAAGCTGGGTTGCAATCCTGAATTGCGTCGTAGTGGAGAAGAGCTGTACAAGACAGATAACGGCAATTACATCGCAGACTGCCGGTTCGAAGCGATTGAGTCCGCACCGAAGCTGGCACTGGCCATCCAAAGTATTCCGGGAGTTGTAGAACACGGCCTATTTATCGAAATTGCAGCTATGGCTATTGTGGGTAAAAAAGATGGAAGCATTGAAATTATAGAAGTTAAACCGGGCAATTGATCGTTCGTAGATCTAGAGAATCTAGCAGTTTACGGAAGCTGAGAGCATTGACACGGATAGGGCTGACTCTGTATAGTGCTACTGTTATCTATTGGATGTTCATCGGTTTTGGGCGTGAGATTCATACAGGTGGCCCGCTTCAGTACAATTTGATCCCATTACGTACGGTGTCACTTTATTTCGACATGAATAACGGGTTATCGCTGATCAGCCGGTTTGTGAATCTGCTTGGAAATGTTGTTGTGTTTATTCCATTTGGTATACTAATTCCACTTGCAAAGACACGGCCAATTTCTTGGATAAGAATCTCTTTATATGCTGTTCCTTGCATCCTGCTTTTGGAGTCTCTGCAAATGCTGCTGCATGTGGGAAGCTTTGATATTGATGATTTATTGTTAAACATGTTAGGGATATGGACAGGTTACGGTATGTTTCGAATCGGGTACAGAAGCAACAGAGAAGGAGGAATGTGAACAATGTTGGTAGATCTTAAATCCCTTATTGGTTCGCCTGAGGTGAACGAGCTGTTGACGTATGCGGTCATTGATGACCCCAACGCTTTGGAGCAGACTTCGTCTGAGTACAACGAACAAGCCGGGCTGAAGTTATATGGCTGGGAAGAAGAAGAACTCCTGCTTGGTCTTGTAGGCTTCGAAGAAACCGAAGACGGTTCTTTGGACATTCGGCATATTGCCGTCTTGCCAGAGAATAGAGGGAAAGGTTATGCACGGGGGATGATTCTGGAGCTGCTCGCTACTCGTCAGCCGCGTTATCTGGTAGCTGAGACTGAGGATGAAATCGCCGCAGATTTTTATCGCAGTCTAGGGTTCATGGTGTACAGCTTAGGAGAGAATGAAGCCGGAATTGAAATGTTAAGATGTGTATACGAAGTTGAAGAGACCGAGGATGAGGACTAAAAAGTCTTTGGAGGTCATAAAATGGCAGGTCGAGAGAAATCTCGGCCTGTTTTTTTGTGCATTTCGCCTTTAAATGCCCGAAAAAAAGCCAATTGACTTTTATAAAGGCAGGCATTATAGTTTGACAATGAAACTGTTCGACAGTTGAACTATATTTTGGAGGTAGGAAGCTTTGGATAACGAAGTGCAACATTGGATCAATCGCTACATGGATGCTTATTTGATTGTGACCAGACAAGTAGCAGCAAGAATTAAAGATAGTATTGCTGCGGAGACAACGAATGATCAGTATCAAATTCTTCGGTTGATTAATGCTCAGGAACAATGTACGTCTACATATCTTGCTGAATCTTTTTGCGTGGGTAAAAGCTCCATTACAGCAATCATCAACAGATTGGTGCATGCGGGTATTATCGAGCGAACTCGTGACGAGAATGATCGCCGCCAGGTGTATTTATCGATGTCTGAGCACGGGAAAAGAGTTTTTGAAGCAGCGGAGACGCAGGTACATGAAGTGATTTCCCCGTATTTGTTTCATTTTGAAGAGAAGGATATTGAAATGTTCGTCATGATGTTCGAGAAGCTGGCGAATTTAATTCAGAATGATGATGGAGGGAAGAATCCATGAAGACGATTCTAAAAGCAAGATGGGCGGTTATCGCAATCTGGCTCGCTGTGGCCGTAGTTTTGGTCATGACGGCCCCTTCGTTCTCTGATCTTGTACGTGAGAAGGGGCAGGTTACTGTACCTGATGGCTATTCCTCTTCTAGAGCGGCAGAGATCTTAAAGGAAGCGGCGAATGACAAGGGCGGAGAGACACTGCATCAGGTAGCTCTTGTATTCAATAATCCTGAGGGAATCGGAGCCGATGAAACAGCCAGTATCCAGCAGGGTGTTGAGAAGTTGGCTGCGAATAAGGAGACGCTGCAGATTGGTTCCATCACCGATCCTTTTTCACAAAGTGAACTTAAGGATACGTTGATTGCCAAGGATGGCAAGACGATAATGGTGGCGTTGTCTATAAAGGGCGGAGGAGAGTCTGTCACCGCACTTCCTGATAAAGTGGATGAATTACTCTCAGATGTTAAGGCGGATCATTATTTAACCAGTGAGGGTTTGATTACTGAGGATATGATTGCTAGCTCGGAAGCCGGGCTTAAGAAATCGGAATATATTACGGTAGTATTTATTTTACTTATCCTGTTCGTGGTGTTCCGTTCGTTCGTGGCACCGTTTGTTCCGCTACTGACCGTAGGACTCAGCTATATTGTTTCTCAGTCTGTTGTGGCTTTTTTGGTAGACCGTTATGATTTTCCATTATCTACGTTTACTCAAATCTTTATGGTTGCGGTCATGTTCGGGATTGGTACGGATTATTGTATCCTATTGATCAGTCGTTTTAAAGAAGAAATGATGACAGCAGAAGATACCAAAAGTGCTATTATTGCAACCTATCGTAAGGCTGGTGGGACGGTGTTCTATTCCGGACTTGCGGTATTCGTAGGTTTTGTAGCGATTGGATTATCCAAATTCATTCTGTATCGCTCGGCGGTAGCCGTTGCCGTGGGGATTGCGGTTATGCTGCTGGCGCTTGTAACCATTGTTCCATTCTTTATGGCGGTACTTGGCAAAAAGCTCTTCTGGCCTTCACGCGGCAAGCTGGAGCACAGTGAGAGCCGTATTTGGGGAGCAGCAGGTTCTTTTTCCTTAAAAAGACCATGGGCCGCGCTGCTAATTGTTGCAGTAATCGTAGCTCCGTTCCTTGTTACCTATAGCGGAAAGCTGTCCTTCAACAGCTTGGAGGAAATTGGCTCAGAATATGCCTCGGTAAAAGGATTTAACATCATTTCGGATAGTTTCGGGCCGGGTGAATCCATGCCTGGCAAGATCGTAATCAAAAATGATGACCGGATGGATACTTCAGAATATCTTGGACTTGCAGAAAAAATCAGCCGCGAGCTGGAAAAAGTGGACAGCGTAAAATCGGTGCGCAGCATGTCTCGTCCAACGGGAGAGCTGATCAGTGATTTTTTAATCCCGAATCAGGTGGGGACTTTATCTGAAGGTCTGGATCAGACCAGTGAGGGACTGACCAAGATTCAAACGGGATTGTCTGAAGCAAGTAAACAGCTGAGTGAAAATGCACCTAAGCTTACAGAGGCTGCTCAAGGCAGCGCTAAGCTGACGGAAGGCACAGCAGAGCTGAAAGATGGTATCGTCGCGTTAGGTGATGGGCTGGCACGTATTGAGAACGGAATAAAAACCGGCTCAGCAGGTGCAGGAGAGATCAAAGCAGGACTTCAACAGGCAGCTGCTAGTGCTAAGCAGCTTGCGGATGCCAATACGAAGCTGCTGGAGGGCTATAAAAAAATCGGCAGCGGTTTAACTGCGTTGGATCAAGGGCTTGGGCAGCTTCCGCAGCAGCTGCAAGGTGTGGCAGAAGCATTGAAGGGACTGGATGGTTCTTTTACGGGTCTTGAGAGCAGTTATCCGGAAATTCTGCAGGATGTTAATTACCTGACGATTAAAGGCACCGTAACGCAGAGTGGTACTGGGGCAGCGCAGCTGGCGGCGGGTCTCGGACAGATCTCAGAGCAGCTTAAAGGAGCAGCAGCAGGCTTAAACGAGGCGAATGCTGGTTATGCCAAAGCTTCGGCAGGGCAAAGCGCACTCGCACAAGGTTTAGCTAAGCTCGTTGCGGGCATCGGTCAGCTGCAATCTGGGCTGGAGCAGGCCGCAACAGGCCAAGGACAGATCGTAGATAAAATTCCATCCATTACTAGTGGCCTAGATCAATTGCAAGGTGGACAGCAGCAGCTTGCGGATGGTTTTGGTCAATTAACAGGGCAGATAGGAGCCTTAACTACTGGATTAAGCGACAGTGCAAACGGCTTGAAACAAATTACCAGTGGGCTGGTTTCCGCACAAGATTATTTGAATCAGATTCAAGCGGCTAAGGATGATGAGCTGAGTGGATTCTTTGTACCGGCTGAGGCTCTTGAAGCTGAAGGTATAGAGCAGGTATTCGATACCTACTTGTCTGATGACCGTAAGGTGATGACGCTGGATGTGGTATTCACTGAGAATCCATATAGTTCAGAAGCTATCGACAGTGTTGATGATATTCAAGCAGCAGTAGATCGTGCAGTGAAAGGAACGAAGCTGGAAAATGCGGAGTCTGCAATCAGCGGGGTTACAAGCAGTCAGAACGATTTGCGTAATATTTCCAACGAAGACTACACACGTACAGTAATCTTAATGCTGGGTGGGATCTTCATCATCTTGGTGTTGCTGCTTCGTTCAATCGTAATGCCGATTTACCTTATTATTTCTCTTTTGATTACTTATTTTTCGGCATTGGGTGTTACAGAGGCTATATTCGTTCACCTTCTGCACTTTGAAGGGATTACCTGGACAACGCCATTCTTCAGCTTTGTTATGCTGATTGCGCTTGGTGTAGATTATAGTATTTTCTTAATGGCCCGCTTTAACGAATATAAAACATGGGATGTTCGAGAAGCGATCCTGCATGCCATGCGCAATATGGGAACAGTCATTCTTTCAGCGGTAGTTATTTTGGGCGGCACCTTCGCATCGATGTATCCTTCAGGCGTATTGTCGATGATGCAGATTGCAACAGTGGTGCTCGTAGGGTTGGCCTTGTATGCGCTAATCTTCTTGCCATTTTTTGTCCCTGTTATGGTACGGATCTTCGGCCGTGGGAACTGGTGGCCATTTGCGGTCAAACAAAGTGGAGAACCCACTAAACAAGATGTAAACATGTAATCACTCTACACAGCAAAAAACCTCTAGTGTTCGCCTAAATAAATAGGCGGCTAGAGGTTTTTTGGTTGAAATATAAGTGCAAAGGTTATTTCATCTTGGCAAAAAAGCTACGTAACGCCCAGCCGCGTTCTTGCCGTTTTTTATATTTGGGTAGCGAACGGTAGATGGCGGTGGATTCGTCGAAAGCACGTTTAGCATCCTCGGTTCTGCCCAATGCTTTGTACATGGAGCCGGCTAAATAATAGGCTTCACTAGAGGAAGACTGAATCTCTTGAAATTGAGTAACGTAATGCAACGCTTTATCGTGATCTGTATGGCGAAAGGTTTCCGCTAACCGAAGATATGGCTGACCATATTGGGCCTTTCGGTTGATTTCTAGACCACGAAGCATCTGATCTTCGCCTTCTTCAAAAGCGCCCAGCTTAAGATTCACATGACCCAGCTCTACCCAATATTCGGCAGACTGTTCGTAACGGTCTTCGATCTGTAGCAGAATATCTTTGGCTTCCTTATACTTTTTACGTTCTGACAGATTCCGGGCTAAATCAAATTTAGCAGAAACATCATTTGGATTCAAAGATACCGTTGTGCGCAGCTTGGAGATTTGCCGCACTCGTTTGAAGGGCTTTGTAATACTAGGGAAGATCCCCACGTATCGCCGATCTAAGAAATACAAGATAACAAGCAGGATGAATAAAGCCAGAAAAGGGTTGCCCACTAATCTGAAAAGCATCATAATACCTATAAATTTAAGCATGATTTCCCTCCATGATCATTTGGTTCCGGTATTGCGGTTGAATAAGAGCAGATCTAAGGCAGCGTAATTATATCATAATTCAAACCAATCTGAATCCCGGGATTTAAGATAAAGTACAACTTTTGTCAGCTTTATAGCGTCTTAGTGTAATAGAAATAATAATTACAATAATATCATAAGAAGGGAAAATCAAGATGCACTTATTTGCAAGGAAGCTAAGGCTGCTTAGTTTGTTGGTTTGTTCAACTCTGGTGACTGCATTGTCTGTCCCTCAAGTTATAAGTGCAGCTCCATCACCTGCGAAGTTGAGTGGGATTAAGGAGATTGTTGCTTCGCCAGGTTTCTGGGGTGGAAGCTCCTTCGCAGTGAGAACTGATGGAACTGTTTGGTCATGGGGGAGTAATGTTTTTGGTCAATTTGCTAATGGTGCCGCCGGGCCTGAGGGTTGGACGATTACTCCCCATAAAATAGCTGGGCTTGAACATACGAAACAGCTGGCGATCGGCGAAGCGTACTATGTAGCGCTGAACGAAGACGGCACGGTTAAGGCTTGGGGAGATTATCGGGATAAGAGTGTTGCAGAAGCTGGCAATGGGGCAAGTGCTAAACAACACAAGGTTCTGCTTCCTCAAGGGATCTCTGGAATGACAGATGTGGTTAGTATAACGTCAGGATTGCATAGTGCATTAGCTTTGAGAAACGATGGAAGCCTTCTCCAGTGGAATCCTCCAGAAGCTTCAGATGTGGGCTATACAGAGCTGCCTGCTGCCACTAAGGTACAGGGTTTAAGCGAAGTGAAGTGGATCGGAAGCAGTATTTATCATGCCGCCATTCGAACTAACGGTACCCTGTGGATTTGGAGTGCTATCCCGCAAACAGAGAACACGAACGTGATGAAGAAACCGACCCCAGTTAAGGATTTATACCATGTGAAGTCTGTTTCCATGAGCGATCGCAGTATACTGGCTTTAACCGAGAGCGGGAGCGTCTGGGGAACAATTGACAGCAATAATTATAACGAAGTCACGATGAGCAAGATGCCAGGTCTTACGGATATTGTATCTGTCCAGACGAAAAACGGCTTCAACCTTGTTGCCAATAAAAAAGGAGAATACTGGGTATGGAAAGCTGGTACCTCACTACAAGGTCTGCAAAAGATTACAGCCGTAAAATCGATCTCGAAACTTACGCTGGATTTAGGCAACTTTGTAGCTGTTAAAAAAGATGGCACCGTGTGGACTTGGAGTACCCAACCTACAACCGACAACCGTTTGGTTTTTACGCAGCCTAAGTTAATAAAAGGACTAAGTGATCCTGTTTCTTTTGCCAAGGGTGAGAATAGTAAGTATGCAGTCCTGAAGGATGGTACAGCTGTGGCTTGGGGAACGAATATGTTTGGTCAACTCGGAATTAGTGCTGTTGATTCACGTCCTTTTGCTATATCTCCTATTTTAAAGCCTGTTACTGTAATTGTAGATGGTCAAAAAATTGACTCCGTACAGTCCGCTATTTTTAAGGATGGTAGTGTAAAAGTACCGATTAGGGATGTAACAGAAAGTCTGGGATATACCCTCTCTTTGGAGGGGGAACTGACGTTGACGAAAGCTGGAAAGAAAATTTCATTACCGTCAGCAGAATCCATTAAAGTAAGCTATACTTCGCTAGTTCCAGCAGCAGCTTTGGCTAAAGCTCTAGGTCTTTCTGCGGATTGGAATAGTACGCTGTACCAATTAACATTACAGACAAAAAGATGATTTTCATTTAACACTTATATTAATATTCTGAGGTACAATAAGTGAATTAATCTCAATTGCACCATAATAACCAGTCTGGAGTGATAGGAATGGCTTTTACAATATGTGTGTTTGCCGGATCGAATCCAGGTCTTAACTCTGAATATACGGAAATGGCTAGGGAATTAGGTTATCATATAGCGGCACAAGGCTGTAGGTTGGTCTATGGAGGTTCGCGGAATGGCCTTATGGGACAGGTTGCGGACGGGGTACTTGCGAATGGCGGCGAAGCTGTAGGAATTATGTCAGTGGATCTTTTTCAAGATGAAATCAGACACTCCGGATTGACGAATTTGATTGAGGTCTCCAGTATGCATGAACGTAAGGCGGTAATGAGCGGTATGGCGGATGCTTTTATTGCTTTGCCGGGAGGTCTTGGAACCTTTGATGAGCTGTTTGAAATTCTGTGCTGGATGCAGATTGGTATTCATCAGAAGCCTATAGGGCTGCTGAATGTTCGAGGTTATTTTAATCCACTGCAAGCCTTGATTTCACATAGTGTGGCTGAAGGTTTTGCACCAAAAACTGCACTCCAAATGCTGCATACGAACTCAGATCCCGAATATTTGCTTGAACTGATGCGCGGTCGGATTGATCATAGTAATGAAACGAAGGGGAAAGCAAGGTTCCCGTCACAACGCTAAAACAATAAGAATATGAACAACCTCCAGCTGTTTTATATGGCTTGGAGGTTTTTTTTGACATTAGGGGGAGATAAAACTGTTTGAATTTTGGCGAAGCTGGGTAAATAAGCCGTAAGTAATTAAGCAGAAATGCAAAATCCAGGAACATTACGGAAGGAGGTTGAAATCCAATGAATGTGATCGTACATAATCTTATGGCTTACAATCATCAGTTTTTTAGACCTCAACCCGTGGTCAATCCCAAGCAAGGGAAAGCAGACAAGAAGAGAATGAGTTTCCAGGAAGTTCTGAATGAGAAAATGAAAGTGTACAGCACCTACAACAAAAATTAAGTATGAAAGCTATAACCTATGTTTGTTAAAGAAAGCCGGAACGCGATGATCTTAGAGATCATTGCATTCCGGCTTTCTTTAGGGTCTGACCTCAAAAAATTCGCAGCTCTTGCGAGAGTAGTAAGTCAGATCACTAACTCTAGATTGAATAACAACATCAAAATCAGTGAAGCGGACAACGGTAGCTCCTGAATTTACTAAATGATCGTCCTGAAATACACGAACAGGTAATTTGCGGTCAACGGCTTCTTGGAAATCGCTGTCGGTTAGCAGCGGGCGATTAATTGGCATGGGGAATAACTCCTTTGATCATGTAATGAAGTAAGAAATAAAAATAGTATACCTGCGGAAGCACAAGAAATCCAATTTAAGATGAAGTACATGTATCCTGTGAGGAACATAATTGGACAAAATTCTATACTCCCTCCTTAGCAGGTATAGGCCTGTACGAAATATTTGTTTGAGCTTTTCCACGTTTCGTAATTATTTCCACCATAAATCGGAAGTTTACCTCCTCAAAAAAAGAATTTAAACCCTGTACACTAATTCTTGTAAGAGAAACCTTTGAAAGGGGTACAGGGGAATGAATAAAGTAAAACACTTGGCGCTATCGTTAGTCGCTATCATGCTCGTAGGTTCACTGGCAGCATGCGGAGGCAACAACGCCGAGAACAACAACACATCGAACAAAAATACAGGTAACAACGCAGCAAGCACTAGTGAACCTACTAAAGATGAGGGAACAGAACCGGCTGAGAAAATCGAACTTTCTTTCTGGACGTTGGGCAACGTGAACTACGAGGATTTAGCGAAGGAGTACACTAAGGAACATCCAAACATTACGATCAAAGTGCAAAATACCGGTGACCAAACCGCTCACCATAATAATTTGACCACTGCTTTGTCGGCAGGATCGGGTGCACCTGATATTTTCCAACTTGAAATCGGTTTCATGGAACGTTTCATCAACGCTCAGGACAAGTTCTATAACCTGAATGATCTGGGTGCCAAAGATATTCAAGCCAACTATCTGGATTGGAAATGGAAACAAGCATCTTCCGTAGATGGCAGCTTCCAGCTGGGTCTTCCAACAGATATCGGCCCAACGGTCGTATATTACCGCACAGATTTGGCTGAAGAGGCTGGACTGCCAAGTGATTCCGAAGGATTCGGCGCTGCTATTGATACTTGGGATAAGTTCGCAGCTGTTGCCAAAGCTTTCAAAGAAAAAACAGGCAAACCATTTGTAGACCTTACGGATCTTACCTTTAATGCTTTGCGTGACCAATCTGCTGATGAAATCTATTTCAGCAAAGCTGATGGCAGCTTTATTGGAGATACCAATCCGCAAGTCAAAAAAGCTTATGATTTCACGGTTAAAGGTATTCAAGAAGGCTGGATCAGCAATGTTATGCTCTGGTCTCCTGAATGGGGTCAAGGCATGAACGACGGTTCATTTGCAGTAGTTATGGGACCAGCTTGGATGGCAGGAAATGTTAAGAGTAATGCTCCAGACTCCTCTGGGAAATGGAAAATTGCTCAGCTCCCTGAAGGTGCTGGTAACTGGGGTGGCTCGTTCCTGACGCTGCCAAAAGAAGGCAAACACTCGAAAGAAGCTTATGACTTTATCGCATGGATGGATAACAAGGAAAACCAACTGGAATCGTTCAAAACTAAAGGACTTATGCCTTCCATTCCTGCACTGTATGAAGATCCTGCATTCGTAGATTTCAAAGATGATTTCTTCGGTGGACAACAAACCGCTGTAGAATTCGGTAAAGCAGCAAACCGGGTAAAACCTGTATACTACGGTCCGCTTCATGACCAAACCGATACTTTCTTCAAAAACGCCTTGAAAAATGTGTTGGAGAAAAAAGCAGATCCGACCAAAGAATGGAACGAAGCAGTAAAACAAGCGAAAACATTGGCTGAACGCAGCTAAGATTTCAAGCTTATGAAATTTAATTTCTAGAAGGTCCGGATTCATAGAGTGAAACATTCTCTGTGAATTCGGATTTACACGTTAGATTACCTGGAGGTGTGACATGGCACAACCTGTTATTTCAAGTCCGCATGCCGAGAGCAAGCGCCGCTTTTTAACTGAACAAAGAAGGAGCCGCATCACTGCGTACACATTTATTTCGCCCTTTTTTATTCTGTTCTCGATATTTGGACTATATCCGATCTTTTTCACGATCTATCTCTCGTTCTTTAAATGGGATGCCCTGAATCCTATGAAATTTGTAGGGTGGAAAAACTATGATCTGGTCACAAGTGATCCGACTTTCTGGATTTCTTTTAGCAACACTTTAATTATGGGGCTTATGGGTACTGTTCCACAGATATTACTAGCTCTATTGATTGCTGTTTTGCTGAATTCAGCGATGACTCGCTTTAAGAAGACGTTCCGGGTTTTATTTTTTATGCCTAATATTACGTCTATCGTTGCGGTTACGCTCGTGTTCAGTACACTGTTTGGCAACAACGGAATGATCAACTGGATTCTAAACGGCTTGGGACTGGATAGTATGGCCTTCAACTCTGGCTGGTGGGGCGTTAAAATCGCCATTTCTACGATGGTTATGTGGCGCTGGACGGGGTATAATGCCATTATTTTTCTATCAGGCTTGCAAAGTATCCCTACGGATCTATATGAAGCGGCACGTATTGACGGTGCGAACAGAAGACAACAGCTAACCTTTATAACGTTACCGCTATTGAAGCCATTCATTGTATTTGTTACCTTGCTTTCAACTATAGGTGCCTTGCAGCTGTTCACTGAGCCTTATGTATTTTTGGGCCAAGCGGGAACTGGATCTACACGTCAGGAAGGAATCACTATGGTTACTTATTTGTATAGCGAAGCATTCCGCAACGGATTTTTTGGTACGGCAGCAGCTACGGCAGTCTTGCTGTTCCTGGTCACGATTATTTTCTCTGTCCTCAATATGCTGGTCTCAAATCGCATGGGTGGAGATACGGGAGGGGGTAAAGCGTGAGTACGCTGCGTGTATTTAAAAAAGATCCGGATGATCTAGGGATCATCGGCAAGTTAGGATTTTATCTGCTGCTGATTGTTGGTGCGCTCGTGTCCATTTTTCCTTTTTACTGGATGTTTGTAGTTGGCACTAATGACAGAGGCGCAGTATTCCATGTGCCACCTTTGCTTACGGTTGGAGACCAGTTTTTTGAGAATTTCCAGCGGGTACTGGACAAAACGGACTTCTTTCAAGCCTTGGGCAACTCTTTATTTGTCTCTTCTATGGTTACAATATCAGTCGTGTTTTTCTGTACACTGGCAGGTTATGCCTTTGCCAAATATGAATTTCCGTTTAAAAATTTTCTGTTCTACTTTGTAATTGCTACATTATTTGTGCCACAGCAGCTTGGTGTATTACCTACTTACGTAATTATGGCCAAGCTCCACTGGATAGACTCCTTCAAGGCACTTATTGTTCCGGCGATGGTTAATGCTTTCGGGATCTTCTGGATGCGGCAGTATATCACTACAGCTGTACATACGGAATTGATTGAAGCAGGTCGGATCGATGGCGGCGGACATTTCCGGATCTTCTGGAACATCGCTATCCCGGTCATTACTCCAGCTATGGCAACACTAGGTATCCTGAACTTTATGACCGTTTGGAATGACTTCTTCTGGCCTTTAGTGGTACTGAAGAATCAAGAGCATTTCACAATTCAAATTGCGCTCCAGCAGCTGTTCTCCAATCGCGATGGTCTAGACTACGGAATGATCATGTCAGCAACATTTACGGCAACCTTGCCACTGCTGATTGTATTCCTGTTATTTAGCCGCTGGGTGATTGCTGGACTTACTTCTGGAGCTATTAAGAGCTGATCTTACTTTTTGATCTTTACAGGGAATAGGCGGTTTTGTGAAGAATACTAGAGGACAGAGACAGCAGGGGGAAGGGGAATATCATGAAACTCCGCCGTAAAATCTTGTTCGCTATTATTCTTCTCGTCTTTATTCCGGTTATCCTGATGGGGATCGTCACTTACGTTAATTTTTCTAATGCAATGGAGAAAAAATCAAGCAACTTCTACTGGATTTCACTGCTTGAAACGGATCGAAAGCTTAAATTCGCGCTTAGTGAAATCACCTCGATCACGAATTCAAAAATTACGCAGCCGGTTGTTCAGCAATCACTGAAGCAGAAGAACTTTGTAATCACTTATGATCGAAGGCAAGAGCTTAGCAGTTATCTTATTGATCATCCGATGATTACTTCATTTAGTTTTTATAGTAAAGATCGTTTAATTTATCAATACAATGCATCGATGTCCTTTGAGGACTTGAAAAGACAAAGCTGGTTTGACGCGATGGAAGGCGCCGAAGGGCGGCCCGTGTGGTCAGGACCGGGAGAAAATGGCTCGGAGATCTCCGGCAATCCGGTACTTGTACAAGCAAGAGTAATCAAAGATTCATATTCTCTCGAAGATATCGGATATCTGGTTGTTAATGTAAAACCTGATTTATTGGATCAGATTTTCTGGGAAGCAGCAACCCTCAAGAAGGGGGATATTTTGCTGGTCAACAAGCTAGGAAATATTGTTTTTAATAAATCCGGTGAACATATTGGACAACGCACAGATTTCCCCTTTTTACAAAATGATTATGCTAAAGAACATGACTATTACATCGACAACTATCAGGGGGAAAAATCACTTATAACCTTCCTACCTTCTCATAATGCAGCCTGGTATTTAGTAGCCATTACACCTATGAATCTAATCTCGTCAGAATCTGTATCCATCCGAAATATTGCGATTATTTTAAGTACTGTTTCGCTGTTGTCCGCCATTTTGTTCGACCGCTATTTCGTACGGAGGCTCGTTCATAGTATCAATAGTGCGGTTAACGGGATGAAGCGGGTGAAGCAGGGGATATTTACGCCGATCACTACACCCTATCGTGCTGATGATGAAAGTGATTTGCTGATTGATGGCTTTAATCGGATGAGCACGCAGATCAATGAGCTGCTTGTGCAGGTGGAGACTGAGCAGGGACGTAAGAAGGAAGCAGAAATGCAAGCGCTAATGGCGCAGATTAACCCTCATTTTATTTATAATTCACTTGAATCGATTAATTCGATGGCAGTGCTGCAAGGCAATAAAGATATTAGCAAAATGGTCATCTCACTCGGCAAGCTGCTGCGAATCAGCATCAGTCAGAATCAGGAGCTGATTCCGCTGCATATGGAGTTCGAACATGTCCGTCATTATTTGGATATCCAGAAGTTTCGTTTTGAAGATAAATTCTCGTATATCATAGATCTTTCGGATGGTCTTAAGACGTTCATGACACAAAAGCTGATTGTTCAGCCGATTGTTGAGAATGCGCTGTATCATGCGATTGAGCAGATGGAGGACCCAGGGATCATTGAGATTACGGCCTATGAAATGGGCACGGATATGATCATTATCGTAAAAGATAACGGCCCCGGCTTTGACCTTGCCAAGATGATGAGTCTTTGGGATAACGAGGGAAGTGCTCAGAAGAAATACAGTGATAGCGGCGTGGGGCTTAAAAATGTGCATGAACGCTTGAATATTCGATTCGGCAGTCCATACGGCATACTAGTGTGTTCTTCCCCCGGCTTTGGTTCAACCATCCGAATCCGAATACCAAAAATACTGCCGTAATCGACCGTGCGGAAAGAAGGGGGAGATTGTTATCAAAAAATGGTTATTGAAATGGGGCTGGATGTGGTTATATCTAGTGCTGATTTCGGGTGCTGTTTTATTTATAACTTTAGGAAAGCAAGAACCCATTGAAGATGATTCACCAGAAAAAATCACATTAACTTTCCGTCATTTCTGGATTAAAGAGCATGATCGGCCATTGTTGACTATTTATGAAGATATCGTGGACAAATATCAGTCAGAACATCCAAATGTGAAAGTTAACTTTGAAGGTTTAGATCAGACGTTGCACCGTGATCAAAAGCTGAAGAACGAGATGGTTACTGGCACCCCGCCAGATATGTTTGTTTTGTTCGGTGGAGCGGAAATTGAGCCATATGTGCGCTCTAAGCGCCTGATTGATCTGACTGATTTCGTCAGGGAGAATGCGCTGACCAATCAATTCAAGGATCTGGATCTCTGGACCTTTGACAACCATATTTATGGCTTGCCTATTGAAGGGAATGCTGAACCCTTATATTTTAATAAAACCATATTCGAAAAGCTGGGTTTGAAGCCGCCAGAAACGCTGCAAGAGCTTGATGCTGCCATACTAAAGCTGAAGTCGGCTGGGTATATTCCATTTGCACTTGGCAACGAGGATCGTTGGCCCGCAGGGATTTTTGCACATTATTTAATGGATCGTTATGCCGGCGCCGACTTGATCGAGAAGCTAATTACTGGTGAAGATCAAGCCAGCTTTCAGAATGAGGTCTATTTAAAGGCTTTTCAGCACTTGGAGCAATGGATTAAAGAAGGTGCCTTCAGCACGAAATCGAATGTGTTATCCACAGAAAATGCGGTGGGACTATTTACGAGCGGCAAGGCTGCGATGTATCTAAACGGAAACTGGGATATCAATTTATTTGCCGGCGCAGCTGCTCCTACGGATTTTCAAAATGAGGTAGGTGTTATTCCTTTTCCCACATTGAAGAAGGGGGAACAACCTTCGATAGCCGGCGGTTATACATTTGGCATCGGCCTTTCCTCCGAACTAAGCGGAGCGAAGCGGGAGGCTGCACTCGATCTCATGAAAGCTTTTTACACCCAGGAGGTTCAGACACGGATTGTATATGAAGGGTTGAGAATTCCGTCCATGCGCATCGCCTTTGATCCTGAGAAGACAGGACCCGTATTCGCGCAAGTCATGAATATGATGGAAGTTAACCGCAAGAGCTTTGTCCCTTATGATAATGTATTGTCACCAGAAGTGAAAAAAACGTTCCTGAGTGTTATAGAACAGATGATTAACGGAGAAATGTCTGCTGAGCAAGCGTTAAAGCAAGTGCAGGCATCCTCCATTCAATATTGGAATTTGATCCAAAGCTCAAGTGTACAATGATCCTGGAGGTGCAGGGAATGGATGAGTTACAAGAGAAATATAAAGTAATAATCGTGGATGATGAGCCGATTATTCTTCGTAGCTTAAAAGCAGCCATTCCATGGAATGATCTTCAGATGGAGATTGTGGGAGAGGCACGAAATGGAGAATTAGCTCTTCGCTTAATAGAAGACACTTCACCACATATCGTGATTAGTGATATTCGCATGCCCGTAATTGACGGGATTACGTTGATGAAGGAAGTATTGTCTAAAAATCCGAAGCTGGTGTTTATTTTTATAAGCGGGTACGGAGAGTTCGAATATGCAAGAGAAGCATTACGTCAAGGCGCTTTTGATTATTTATTGAAGCCGATCGATCATGATGAACTGGTTGAAATGTTAAACCGCGCGAGAACCAAGCTGGATGAACAGAAGCAAAATGATCAGCTGATTCATTCTGTGCAGATGCTGTCACTGCTTGCACGTGAACGTCTGTTTGCAGAAATCACTTTGGGAAATGCAAGGCCGCTTGAGCATCTGAAATGGCTGGAGAACAGTGAACTGGAGAGCGGATATTTCATGGCTGTTGTCCAGTTAGATGATTACTCCACACTGAGCAATCAATGGAGTGTAGAAGAAAAACGGCTATGGCTGTTTGCAATCCGCAATATTGTGGAAGAATGGTCACTGGAACATGGAGTGCTGACGGTTTTCCCGTTTCATAATGGAGAGTGGATACTACTGTTCCCTGGATCTTTAAGCGCCAGCAGGAGAGAACTTGGTGAACATTTGATAGCGGGGATCAAGAGATACTCCAAGCAGTCTTGTTCCGTAGGCATCAGCCGCACCACACAAGGCATTGATCAATTAAGTAAGGTTTACCCTCTGGCTGCGAAGGCCTTATATCAACGGTTCTATTCGGGTCTTGCCGGGGTCTTTATTGATGAAGAGATATCGTTCCCTAGCATTAAAGAGTTGAAATACCCAAAAGAGCTGGAAACCGCGCTGATTGAAAGTATACGTACCTTAAATAGAGACCGGATGTGGTCTTTATTTGATGAGCTTGCTTTATTTATTGAGTCACAAGCTGTTCCTAAGGATATGGCTGAACGTCTTCTTGTTGAAATGATCGTTGTTTTGTACAGAAATTATGAGTATTTGAATATAAATTCAGATTGGTCTTTACATGGATTGCTTAGCAAGATGCACAATCTTGGCACTTTAAATGAAGTGATCTCTGCTCTGAAAGAAGAGTTTGGTGTGCGATTGGAGCAAGGGAACAAGCCTGTGAATCGCGAGGATACGCGTAGCGCCATCGAGAAAGCGAAACGTTATATTGAGAGTAATTACCATAAAGATTTGAGTATTGAGGAAGTAGCGGAGCTGGCTGATCTCAGTATCAGTCATTTCTGTACTTTATATAAACAAATAACGGGCTATACCTTTTTGGAGTATGTTACACACTGCCGGATGGAGAGGGCGAAGTATATTTTGCAGAGCAGCAACGTAAAAGTGTATCAGATAGCTCCTCTCGTCGGTTATCAGGACCCGCGTTATTTTACACAGGTTTTTAAAAAAGCTAGTGGTCAAACACCAACAGAATACCGAGAAGAGCATACTAAGCAGATCCATTAAAGAGGAGGTAAGGGATGGAATTTCATTTGGAGATGATTGTTAAGTGTTTAACGAACCACAAGCTGCAGAAATATTGGAAAGGGTTCGAGGCTGTTTCTTTTGCATTTTATAATAAGGATAACGTGTATCTGTACAATCATCCCAAATTCAAAACGATAGGATATCATCCACATTTGCTTCCTTGGAGTAATGAATTCTCAGGAGATACAATCATTTTATATGAGGATCACCCTACAGCCATCGTTAATCTGGAATTACATGAAGAATTCGAAGACTTGTACGCCATTTGTGTACACGAATTATTTCACGGTTATCAATTCCTGATGGGAGATGAACGTTATGCAGATGAATTATTGATGATTACCTACCCTTTATCCCTCGAAAATATGGAATTGCGGATTCAAGAAAGACATCATTTATATCTTAGTGTAATGGCAGCTACTATTGAAGAGCGTAATCAAGCAATGTACAGATTTATTGCCTTACGTCAACAAAGAGAGCAGCTGCTCGGGGAGTACGCGCTAAATGAATATCTTATTGAAACGCTGGAAGGACCCGCTTGGTATGTTGAATTAAATGCCTATGCCGAGAAATCCACACTTCCTAATGAGGAGGTATTGCAGAAGTTCAGTTCGTATTTAATAGATGAACTTGAATCATCGGCAAATATTAGAAGAAGCTGCTATGGTTCTGGACTGTTTATATGTTTGCTGCTGGATGAGCTTCGCACCGATTGGAAAGAAGAGTTTATGAAGTCGGAGTTAAGTTTATATGCGTTTTTTAAGCAATTTGTGGATCAAGTCATCATTCCCTTCGAGGAGATATCCATCAGCAAAGAAACGGAAGATATTATGCAATCGGTCAAAACAATCAGGGAGAAGGAATTCATTGATTTTATCAGCCTTGAAGGGTACCACCTGTATATTGAAGGAGATATAAAATCTACGGGTTTTAATCCTATGGGTATTATTGGTGGAGATGAGAAATGTATTCATAAGAATAATTTACGAATCCAAATCAATGATGCGGAGTATTTTCTGGAAAAGCCAGTGATTAGCTACTATAAAGCTGACCTTCGAAATATTAATAAACTGCACTTAGTATTAGATGAACCTCCAACTTTTAATAAAGATTCGTTAATCCTTAATGGAATTGGTGAGATCAAAGGCCAATACGAAGTGAAGGAAGATGGATGTTGGCTGCAATGCTGACGGAAATTGATTAGAATGAGAGTATGACATTTGTCATACTCTCTACTTGATGTTTATGACTTATAGGATGATACTTCATCGCCTATACTTAGAGTAGATGAAAAGATCCTTAGCCGGACACATCAAGGAGGAAACGATATAGATGACTACAAAACAGACATCACAGCTCTCCAGCCTTAAAAAGAGTGTAGCCCCTTACGAGAAAAATGACCGCAACGCAAGTATAAGACAGCTCATCAATACTTTAGGACCACTTGTGCTGTTATGGGGCGGAGCTTATTTCTCTTTATCCGTTTCCTATTGGCTCACCCTTCTGTTAGCTATTCCTGCAGCAGGATTTGTAATTCGAACTTTTATTATTTTTCATGATTGCACACATGGATCGTTTTTTAAGAATCGTAAAGCGAATGATATTATCGGAACGATCACAGGTGTACTGACACTGGTTCCTTATCGGCAGTGGAAACATAGTCATTCCATTCACCACGCCAGCTCCAGTAATCTCGATAAAAGAGGGATCGGCGATATTTGGATTATGACGGTCGATGAATACGCAGCAGCTTCCTTCTGGAAACGTCTATATTACCGGATTTACCGCAATCCCATCGTGATGTTTGGTCTTGGACCGATTGCTGTTTTTATGATTCAGTATCGTTTTAATGTTAAAGGTGCTAGACGCAAAGAGCGGATGAATACCTATTTGACGAATATTTCAATCGCAGCCCTTTATGGCTTGCTGATATGGGCTATTGGCTGGCAGGCATTTCTTATGGTGCAGCTGCCTGTAGCATTTGTATCAGGGTTTCTCGGCATATGGTTGTTCTACGTCCAACATCAGTTTGAAGACTCTTATTTCGAGAATGAATCCGAATGGAGTTATGTGATGGCCGCGGTTGAAGGCAGCTCATATTATAAGCTGCCGAAGGTGCTGCAATGGATTACGGGCAACATCGGCTTCCACCATGTGCATCATTTAAGTCCAAAGGTGCCAAACTATAATTTGGAAAAAGCGCATAACGCGACTCCACCGCTACAAAAAGCAACAACGATTACGATTGGTACCAGCTTGAAGGCTCTTCACTTCCGTCTTTGGGATGAGGAAAATAAACGTTTCATCAGTTTCAAAGAGATGAAGTCCATATTAAATAAACCTAAAACAGCAGGCGAGGTCCTGCAAGTTCATAAGCCCAGACTCCAGGGAGAATAATGGTCCACATTGTAATCAAATAGCAGCAAATGGAAGGTTAGAGCCGGAGAACTCATTCGCGCTCTAATCTTTTTTCTCTTTATCGTTGTGGTTCACCGGATTTTACCGGATTTATGCTAGAATAGGGTGAGTGGCATATGGCAAAAAGGAGAGCGAACATGCAGAAGTGGCATCATATTTTTCATAAAAGTACAGGTCTTAGCCCTTATGTATGGGTCGTATTTTATATTCTACCGTTTTATTTCATCTTTCGGTCCTCCTCTCCCTACCAGGTAGTTTCGGGAATCTTGATGATCGCTGTGTTTTTTGTTTGTTATGTGCTTTCTTTTGTCTCCAAGGGTTGGTTAGTTTATTTTTGGACGAGCGTGCAGATACTTGTCTCTATAACGATGACGTTGTTGTTTGGATATATGTATTTTGCGCTTTTTTTAGCCTTTTTTATTGGGAATATCCAGAATCGAGTAGGTTTTTTCACCCTATACTCCATTCATTTGCTGACTACGATTATTACGATCAATTATGAGCTGCTGTCGCGTAATCCCGTATTTATCAGCCAGCTTCCGTTTGTGCTTGTCAGTATGATTGCAGTGATCCTGCTGCCAATCAGTACCTATAACCGCAATAATCAAGGGAAACTGCAAGACCAATTGGAGGATGCTAATAAGCGAATCTCTGAATTGGTTAAGCTCGAGGAACGCCAGCGGATTTCACGTGATCTACACGATACATTAGGTCAGAAGCTTTCGTTAATTGGTCTGAAAAGTGATTTGGCAGGAAAGCTTATCGACAGTGATCCGACGCAAGCAAAAGCCGAGATCAATGATGTACGCCAGACGGCGAGAAGTGCACTGAAAGAGGTCCGGGAGATGATTACGCGAATGCGTGGCATTCGCCTTGAAGACGAGCTCGTTCATATTCAGCAGTTTCTTGCGGCTGCGGAGATCGATTATGTTTTGCAAGGCAATCCTAAACTTTCTAACACTTCATTGATTACGGAGAATGTGCTCAGCATGTGTATTAAGGAAGCTGTCACAAATGTTGTGAAGCATAGTAATGCACAATCCTGCTCAATTATCATCGAACCTACGCGTACAGATCTGATCATTAAAGTGAAAGATGATGGAACCGGCATCCCGGGCAATGATCTTTATTTTAAAGGACATGGGTTGCAAGGCATGCGGGAACGTCTTGAATTTGTGAATGGCTGTATGGATATCGTGCAAGATGGGGGAACTACGATCGTGATTAAGGTCCCTAATGCATTTAAGCATCCGGAACAGGAGGTAACCTTATAATGATTAAGATTGTAATCGCTGAGGATCAGCGGATGCTCCTTGGAGCGCTGGCATCTTTGTTGGATTTAGAAGAGGATATGAAGGTAGTGGGCCGGGCAAGCAACGGGGAAGAAGCTGTAGCGATGGTTCAGCAGCATAAGCCGGATATCTGTATTATGGATATTGAAATGCCAGCGATGAGTGGTCTCGACGCTGCGGAAGCGCTGAAGAATAGCGGCTGCAAAACGATGATATTAACCACCTTTGCCCGTGCGGGATATTTCGAACGTGCGCTCAAGGCGGGAGTTCATGCTTATTTGCTGAAAGACAGTCCTAGCGAAGAACTGGCACTTTCGATACGTAATGTGATGGCAGGCCGACGCATGTATGCACCGGAGCTAATGGATGAAGCCTACAGCGGTGAAGTGAATCCTCTGACTCAGCGGGAGAAGGAAGTACTTGGACTCATTGCCGACGGTAAAAATACAAAAGAGATCGCCAGCCAATTGTACATTACCACGGGAACAGTCCGGAATTACATCTCTGTTATACTAGATAAGCTGGATGTAGGTAACCGCATCGAGGCAATCACTCGATTTAAGGAAAAAGGTTGGTTTAAATGAGCGTGGGTAAGAAACGATTAGTTGGCAGAAGCAGCTTGTAAACGTGAATAGCTAATCGCTGATCGCTGATTGCTAATCGCTGATTGCTAATCGCTGATTGCTAATCGCTGATTGCTAATCGCCAATCGCTGTTTATACTCACCAATCGCAAATAGATGTATTTCCTACAACTATATGCTATAAAATGCTCGGCAGATGCGATTTAGTTGCATTTCTTACATCTAAAAGTTCGCTTAGAGGGCATTTCCATTATTTTTCGGGGAAATAGTTGTAGAGAATGCAGTTAAAGAGTTGTCTAAGCAGAAAATATACTTATAATTGTACTGAGTGCAGCTATTTCTTTTATTCGCATTAATGAAATTCAATATAATCTGCTAAAAATAAAATTTTTAATGTTATTTTGATGTTAACACTCGCCAAATGTTCCCGCGCCGTATATCATTAATTATCGGCCTATTATTCACAATAGGACAGTTAATCAAAAGGAAGTGTATTTTCTGATGTCAAGAAAGCTAAGAGCCGGCATAGTTGGCGGCACAGGTATGGTAGGACAACGTTTTATTGCCCTTCTAGAGAATCATCCTTGGTTTGAAGTAACTGCGATTGCTGCCAGTGCTAGATCTGCTGGAAAAACGTATGAAGAATCGGCCAAGGGCAGATGGAAGTTGTCTACTCCAATGCCTGAGAACGTAAAGAATATTATGGTCCAAGACGCTTCTAAGGTAGAGGAAGTAGCTGCGGATGTAGATTTGATCTTTTGTGCTGTAGACATGAAAAAAGATGAGATTAAAGCGCTCGAAGAGGCTTATGCTCGCACCGGAACGCCAGTAATCTCCAATAACTCAGCGCATCGCTGGACGCCTGACGTGCCTATGGTCATTCCTGAGATTAATCCGGAGCATCTTGAGGTTATTGCACAGCAAAGAAAACGTCTGGGAACAGAGACAGGGTTCATTGCAGTTAAACCTAACTGCTCCATTCAAAGTTATGTGCCTGCACTTCATGCGCTCAAAGACTTCAATCCATCTAAAGTGGTGGTCACTACCTACCAAGCTATTTCTGGTGCAGGAAAGACTTTTGCGGACTGGCCAGAAATGCTAGACAACGTGATTCCTTACATCGGTGGCGAAGAAGAGAAGAGTGAGCAAGAGCCTTTGCGGATCTGGGGAAGCGTTGAAGAAGAGGGTATCGTAAAGAGTGAAGCGCCAACGATTACTTCGCAGTGTATCCGTGTGCCTGTAGCGGATGGACATATGGCTGCTGTATTTGTTTCTTTTGAGAAAAAACCGTCCAAAGAAGAGATTCTGAATCTCTGGAAGAGCTTTAAAGGACGTCCTCAGGAGCTTGAACTGCCTAGCGCACCTAAACAGTTCATTACCTATTTTGAAGAGGACAATCGTCCACAGACCAAGCTGGATCGTGATATTGAGAACGGAATGGGCGTATCGACGGGCAGACTTCGCGAAGATGCCCTCTATGATTACAAATTCGTAGGTCTCTCCCATAACACCCTGCGCGGAGCAGCTGGCGGTGCTGTGTTGATCGCTGAGCTTCTGAAAGCAGAAGGTTATATTCAACCGAAATAAGTCCATACATGAGCTGCAAAGCTGATGTGAATAGACACCTCATCAAAGCTTAGTCTTTGGTGGGGTGTTTTTATTTTAATTTTACATTTGGTAAAATAAGTTATGGAAGGAGAGGATACCTTTGAATAAATATTTATTAGCTTTTATTTGGTTACCATTAATCCTGTTTACAAGCGGTTGTACATCGTCAGCTCAAGAGGAACAAGAGTATGGAGTGTCATCTATAAATGCTGAAATTCCAATTCCGAAGAATGCCAAAGAAATCGAAGTGATAACAAATTCAAATAAACCTAAAATAAAAATTGGAGCAAAGTACGAGTTGGATAATATAGGGGGAGAACAAGGTCTTTATCGGCCTGACAGCTATTTTAATAAATTAAGCGATGATGGATGGATAGAGCTGGAGGACAAGCGGTTAGGGCATGTGCAATTTTTTGAAAAAAAGGACACCGTCATCGCCATCGAAATACATGAGGATAGCTTTGATATTCATGAAATGAATAAAGATGCTAAATTCTAAACAGTGGCTAGTTAGATGAAGCATTTGTTATTACTTAAACAGAAAGGTTGAGAGTGTGGTAAGATAGGTAAAGTGTATAAACTATACGAATTCTGAATGACTGACGGAGTGATATAATGGGTGCAAAAAGTAAAGGTGGCGGCACAGGCAGAGGTACGGGGAGTAAAGGCTGGACACGCTGGAACAAAACAGCAAAACCAGTTAAACCTGCTAAAGGTGACCCAACGACGGGTCCAGGTGCTAAAGGTGCAAGTGGAAGCAAGGGCAGTAACGTGAAAAAAAGCGGAAGCACCAAATAGCTCCAATAAACTGGGTTATTCCTGAAGGTTAACATCTGATTTTGATCGTTAAAATCAGGTGTTTTTTTATGACCAGATGTAAGTATATAGAGAGAAAGTAGGATCAGCAGTGAGAATCGATAAATATATAAGCGAAACAGGCTTTTGTTCCAGAAGGGAAACCAAACGATTAATTGCTGCAGGTCGAATCGCTGTGAATGGTATCGTCTGTGATGCGAACATTCTTATAGAGCCAGAGGATATCGTATGGATCGATGGGGAGCCGATAACAAGCAGTAAAGGGGAGCCAGTGTATCTCGCTTTGAATAAGCCGATAGGCATTACCTGTACAGCAGCCCCACATGTAGCTGGGAACATTATTGATTTTGTAGGGTATCCTTCAAGGATCTTTGCGATCGGCAGATTAGATAAAAACTCGGAAGGCCTCATTTTGTTAACCAACGATGGAGAGATCGTAAATAAAATGATGCGTTCCGAGAATGGGCATGAAAAAGAATATGTAGTTAATGTAGACAAACCGGTTACGTCAGAATTCTTACAAGCGATGTCTAGCGGCGTGAACATTCTTGGAATCACAACGAAACCTTGTGAGGTCTATCGGATCACAGAATGTCAGTTTAGAATTATCCTAACTCAAGGTCTTAATCTGCAAATACGCAGAATGAGCAAGGAGTTAGGATATAGAGTACTAAAGCTGGAGCGCATAAGAATTATGAATATTACATTAGACGGCTTGGAGCTGGGACAATGGCGGCATTTAAGCAGTGAAGAGCTGAATGAGCTTATGTCCCGCTTAAACTAACTTTGTCAACAAAGCCTCTGGCAGTTGGGGTAATGTCTACAGCTCCGGTAATCGCTGAGATAACAGAGATCCCATCCGCACCGGCTGCTAATACAGGTGCAACATTTTGCAGCGTGATTCCCCCAATGCCAACCAAAGGGATGGTAATGCCTTTATTTCTTAGTTCTTCAATAATCGCAGTGCCTTGAACAGCTTTGGCATCCTCCTTGGATGACGTAGGATAAATGGGACCCACGCCCAGATAGTCGGCTCCATCGGCAATCGCCTGCTGAGCTTCAACGAAAGAGTGAGCGGATACACCAATGATTTTATTCTCTCCAAGTAGCTGGCGGATTGCCAATGCAGGTGTATCCTCCTGTCCTACATGAATTCCGTCCGCATCAAGCGCGATCGCTAAATCAATGTCGTCATTCACGATAAAGGGCACGCCATTGGCATGACAAATCTTTTGAAGTCGTCTCCCAAGATTAAGTCGAGCCTTATCGCTTAAGGAACCGGTACCCTTTTCACGGAATTGAAACATGGTTATGCCCCCAGCAACCGCTTCCTGCAGCACCTTAACTGGAGCTTTACGGCAATTTACACTGCCCATAATGAAATAGACTTTTAATAGATCTCGCAGATGTTCACTGTTCATTCGTTGCACTGTTAATCCCTCGCAGTCTGTTTTGATAAGCAAAATGATTGGTTGGTCCATGTCCAGCCCCTATGCCCAGCTCGTCTTCAATCGCCGCTTGTATAAACGCTTTGGCAGTTTGAATGGCCTCAGCTACGGATTTGCCTTTGGCTAGCTCGGCGGTGACTGCTGCTGAATAGGTGCAGCCTGTACCATGCGTATGTCTGGTCTGAATCCGGTTACTCTCCAATAAGGTATATTCGTCACCATCATATAGAAGATCGGTTACTGCTGTGGTCGAGGTATCATGTCCCCCTTTTAGCACTACATATTTGGAGCCCATGCCATGAATGATTTTGGCCGCTTTTTTGCGTTCTTCGATGGTGGTGATCGTCATCTTTGTGATTATTTCGGCTTCGGGAATATTGGGTGTCGTCACCAATGCTAAGGGCAGCAGATGGCTGACTAAGGATTGAACTGCCTCCTGCAGCAGCAGTGTGGACCCTCCTTTAGCGACCATCACAGGATCAATTACAAGATTAGACCAGCCGTAATGCTTAATTTTATCTGCCACAATGCGGATGATGTCACTGTTAAATAACATCCCGGTCTTTACGGCATCTGGTTGCAGGTCAAATCCTATAGAATCAAGCTGCTGAATTATGGCGTCCAGAGTCACTGGATAAACCCCTTGGACACCCAGCGTATTCTGCGCTGTCACAGCTGTGAGGACGGACATGCCATAGACAGAAAGCTCCTGAAAGGTTTTTAGATCGGCCTGAATGCCAGCACCACCGCCGCTATCGGAGCCGGCAATGGTTAGAGCTTTGGATATAATCATCGAATTCACTCCTTCGAGGGTCATTAACTGAGCTGTTTGATGCTGGATCTTTCTAGGAAGACTTCTGGCGTGACCCATGTCAGTTGATTTAGAAACTCAACCTGAAAACTTCCCGGCCCTTGACCAGTCGTTAGTTCAGCGGCGATTTCAGCTGCTACTCCATAGAAGGAGAGGGCTTCCACTGCGGCCTCCAACGAGTCACCGCCACTTACCGCGAGAAATGCCCCCACAACAGCGCTGAGCAAGCAGCCAGTTCCTGTAACCTTCGTGAGAATAGGGTGACCGTTGCTAGCAATATAGGTGTTTTTTCCATTCGTGATCACATCGTCTTTTCCAGTTATGATGACCACACAGCTTAACTTCCTCGCAGCAGCTTCAGCCAAAAGGACTACATCGCCTTCACCTTCGCCAGCATCCACCCCTTTAATGGACCAACTCTCTCCAATGACATTAGCGACTTCAGCCACATTCCCCCGCAGTGCGGTGATTTGCATCTCATTCACTAGCTTTTGAGTGACAGCGGTCCGATAAGAAGTTGCGCCTGCACCTACCGGGTCAAGCACTAGGGGAACCCTGTGTTTATTAGCGGATTTACCAGCAAGCAACATAGATTGAATGGCGTAATCATTGAGTGTGCCGATATTTAGAACTACAGCAGACGACATAGCGGCGATGTCGATCACTTCTTCGTGGGCATCCGCCATAAAGGGAGAGGCGCCAAGCGCCAACAGACCGTTGGCTGAGAAATTGGCTACCACAATATTAGTGATGTTGTGGATCAACGGGTTGGATTCCCGTACTTTGGCTAAATAACTCATCATAATTCCTCCTCAAGCTTGTATGAACAACTAACTAAACATTACAGATTGATAAAAGCTTCCTGTGCTTTAATATCCTCTGGTAGAAGATTGTTGGTGGATAACCACTGCTGAACCTTTTCCCAAGATGTCGGGTCTTGATATCCAAAAGATTGATCGCCAGCATTCATCAGCGGCAGCAGAATCTCAAGACTTTTTTTCTCAATCTCCTTGTCGAGCGGTGAAGTTGCATCTTCATGTGCAACCAGTAAATCCAGGGCTTGTTCAGGATTCTGCTCCACAAATTCCTGTCCTTTTGTAATGGCATTTAGAAATTTTTTAAAGTAGGCTTCAGAATTTTGCAATCCTTGTTCGCTGGCCACCAGCACAAGCTCATAATAGTCAGGCACTCCGTAATCCGTTGGATTAAGCGAAGTGACCGGATGTCCCTCTTTTTCAAGGATTAGTTGTTCATGGTTGATGAACCCGCCCATTATTGCGTCTACTTGTCCAGTAGAGATCGCAGGGATGAGGTCAAAACCTACGTCAATCAGCTTGGCGGATGAAGGATCGCCTCCATCACTCTGGATCATTGTCCGAATCATCGCTTCATAGAGCGGAATGGAGGAATAGCCGATTTGTTTTCCCGCGAGCTCTTTTGGACTATGAATACTGCCAGCCTGAGGAACCATCAGATGATTCAGTGGATGCCGCACGATTGCTGCAATCGAACGTACAGGGATTTTCTCGCCGCGTGCCATAAGTACCTGAGGCTGATAACTGAGCGCTAGATCAATTTGATTCGCTGCAACAAGCTTTAGGGAATCATTGCTGTCTGCAGGCATTTTGATCTCGACATCCAAACCTTCCTCTTGGAAAAAACCTTGCTGTTGCGCAGCGTATAGAAAGGAATGAACGGCATTGGGATACCAATCAAGCATAATCGTCAGCTTGTGTGACTGCTTATTTTCGGTATTGGAGGGATCGGTTTGGGAGTTGTTATTTATCTTGTCTGCCTTCCCGCAGCTGCTTAAGAGCAAAAGTGTGCATACTAGAAATACAGAAATAAGTCCTCGTTGTGGGGATTTTAAATGATTCATTGGTTTGATCCTCTTTTCTTTAAAAATAATTGTTCGAGTAAAGCTATCGCCAGAAAAAGCACCACACCAAGCGCGGACAGCAGAAATACAGCCGCGAACATTTCATCGCTCTGCATATTTCCGGCCATTCTGCGGCTGAAGTAACCGAGTCCTTTACTGCCGCCGAGCCATTCCCCGATAGTAGCTCCGATGACGCAGTATACAATGGACAGCTTTAAGCCAGAGAAAAAAGCAGGCAACGCCAGTGGAATTTGGGTTTTGACAAGCAGCTGCCAGCGGTTTGCACCAAATGTTAATAATAAGTCCTTGTAAGTCTGGCCACTTGTACGAAGTCCATCATATGTACTCACTACGACTGGAAAAAAAGCCGTCAAAAACACCACAGCCACTTTGCTCCACAGCGAATATCCGAACCACATAATAAAAATGGGGGATAGCGCAATTAATGGGATCGTCTGGCTAATGATAAGAAAGGGATAGATGGCCTTTTCTATGGGGCGATACAGGAACATTCCAGTGCCCAGCAATACACCACAAATAACAGAAAGGACAAAACCCACCAGTATCTCCTGTAACGTTGCCAATAAATGCTGTCCGAATAATAATTGCCTGTGCTCGATCAATGCGAAGCCAATAGATGAAGGTGCAGGGAGAATAAAGGCTGGAATCATGTGAAGGCGAACAGCTGACTCCCAGATTACAAGAATGAGCAGTACCAGAAGAACGAAGGGACCATAATTGTCTAGATGTTTTTTAAAAGGTAAAGGTTGCATGCAATCTTCGCTCCAACTCTTCCCGTAGTGCTATAAACCGGGGTTCATAGTTCATCTTATAATGTCTTGGCCTTGGTAGATCCACAACGATCTCCTGTAATTCGCTGTGCGCACCGCCAGATAATAAATAAATCCGGTCACTGAGCAATAGTGCTTCTTCCAGATCATGAGTGATGAGCATAATCGTCTGATTCAATTCACCCCATAACTCCAACAGCCAACGGTGTATCTCGCGTTTGGTCATGGCATCGAGAGCGCCAAAGGGCTCATCCAGCAGCATAAGACCACTTCCGCCTCCAGCCACTAAGGTGCGCAGAAATGCGACTCGCTGTTTCATTCCACCCGAAAGTTCATGGGGATAAGCGTTCTCTACATCTGCTAAGCCGAAGCGGGTCAACATTTCCCGAATCTGAGTGATCGTTTCTTGTTTATTGAATCTGGGCTTGATCTCCCAAGGCAAAAGGCAGTTGTCGAGCACTGTCCTCCAAGGCAGCAATAAATCCTGCTGAGGCATATAAGCGATCTGGCCTAAACGACTAGCGGTTGACGGGTGCGTAGAGAGTTTTATTTTTCCGTGAGTAGGTTCGAGTAAACCGGCAATCGTTTTGAAAAATGTACTTTTCCCGCATCCGCTAGCACCTACTACGGAGACGAATTCCCCTTGCCTGATATCCATGGATAGATCTGCGAATACAGGGGGTTGCTCAGATTCCGGAAAAGAGTAGGTTAGGCCTTGAATAGATAAAATGGTCGTGATGATCTAACCTCCTAAAATTTTTGTGGAGCGCCTAAACAAATAAAGACCCATCCATTTCCAGAGGAAATGAATGGGTCAAAAAGTTCATTCTGCATAATAACACTTAACATGCTTGATGAAAATTCTGCTCCACTTCCCTCCGCTGGTATGATCCAGATCAGGTTCCAAGGGTCCGGAGCTTGAAGCTCCGTCTCAGTCGGCCGACTCCCCTAGTGAAATAACAGGTCCATATTAATTTGTTAATAAATATACCATATCTTTCTGAGAAGTAAAGAGAGAAAGAAGTGAAGGATTAATCCAAGATTGGGTAAGATATAGGTAGGAATCTAGTTAATATTATAATTCCGATGTATATAATCGGAAAAAAGTATTGACGATCATGTGATGGCAGTGTACTATTCAATTTACCGGAAAAAAACCGGATAGAGAGAGGGGATTTAATAATGAAAAAATGGAGTTTAACTATTATATTGGCGTTAACCGTGGTCCTTGTAGCGGCTTGCGGCAATAATTCGAATACCAATACGGCTGCTGAACCAACAGCTGGAACGAATGGTGGAACAGCATCTTCAGCGCAAAACAGTTTGGAGGCTGTGAAGGCCAGCGGCAAATTGCGGATAGGTACAGAAGGGACTTATGCACCTTTTACTTATCATGACACTGCGGGGAAATTGACTGGTTTTGACGTGGAAATTGCTGAAGAAGTAGCCAAACGTTTAGGTGTCAAAGCTGAATTTTTTGAAACTCAGTGGGATGGTATTTTTGCTGGGATGGATGCGAAACGGTTTGATGTCATTTTCAATGAAGTTTCCATTAACGAAGATCGCAAAGTGAAATATGATTTCTCTGAACCCTATATCGTATCCAAAGCAGTATTGATCGTGAGCGAAGACAATGAGGATATTAAGACCTTTGCCGATCTTAAAGGTAAAAAAGCCGGACAATCCCTGACAAGTAATTTATCCGATATCGCTCGTGAGAACGGTGCTGAAATCGTAGCTACAGATGGTTTCAATCAAGCGATGGACCTGCTGACTTCGGGACGTATTGATGCAACTGTGAATGATGGCTTGTCTTATCTGGATCTAAAAAAACAAAAACCAGATGCAAAAATTAAAGTGGTTGATGAGATTCCTGAAGGATCACAAAGTGCCGCGGTATTCCTGAAAGGTAATGATGAGCTGGTGAAAGCGGTCAGTGATGCGATTACAGAGATGAAGAGTGATGGAACGTACTTGAAAATTTCCGAGAAATACTTTGGAGCTGACGTTTCAAAATAATACAAGGCTAGCAAGGCTAATTAAGCCTGGAAGCTAAAAAGGATGTCTGAATAATGGATGACCGCAAAATACAAATTTTCTTAGACACACTGCTACCCCTGCTAAAAGCCGGGGTGGCTTTTACCATTCCGTTGGCGCTACTTTCCTTTGTGCTTGGATTGATTTTGGCGATCCTAACCGCGCTGGCACGTCTTTCTCCGTGGGTAATTCCGAAGCTAATCGCCCGTTTTTATGTGTGGGTTATTCGAGGAACCCCATTGTTAGTGCAGCTATTTATTATATTTTATGGTTTGCCGGCTGTTGGTATTGTACTCGACCCCTTCATTGCCGCCACCATTGGATTTACTCTTAGCGTAGGGGCTTATTCATCGGAAATCGTACGCGCTGCTATCCTGTCGATACATAAAGGCCAATGGGAAGCTGCCTTCTCAGTCGGGATGACTCGTGGGCAGGCTCTGCGCCGCGTAATTCTGCCACAAGCTGCGCGCGTTTCTGTACCGCCGTTATCCAATTCCTTTATTAGCTTGGTTAAAGATACTTCGCTTGCAGCGATCATCACCTATACGGAGATGTTTAGAACCGCACAGCAGGTAGCCTCTACCACTTATGAGCCTCTGCTGGTATACTCCGAAGCAGGATTGTTTTATTTAGTGTTCTGTTCTGTGCTGTCGGCGCTGCAAAATTACTTGGAGAAACGACTCGATCGTTACTCTGCGACCTAAAGGAGAGATACTTGTGATTGAAATCATTAATTTGCATAAATCCTTCGGCGCACTCCAAGTGTTAAAGGGTATTGATCTGAAAATGGAGCATGGAAAGGTACTTGTCATTATTGGGCCATCTGGCTCCGGGAAGACTACACTGCTGCGCTGTTTTAATCTGTTGGAAATCCCGGATCAAGGCAGCCTGTCGCTCAGTGATATCACCATCAATTTTACAGATCATAAGAAAATTCCTCAGAATTCCGTATTGGCCCTTCGTCAGAAAACAGGGATGGTCTTTCAATCGTATAATTTATTTCCGCATATGACTGCGCTTGGCAATGTGATGGAGGGACAGGTAACTGTCTTGAAACGATCCAAGGAAGAAGCGCGCAAGCGGGGGCTTCAGCTGCTGGCTAAGGTGGGTTTGGCAGATAAAGCTGATAACTATCCACATCAGCTGTCAGGTGGACAGCAGCAGAGAGTGGCCATCGCCCGGGCTATGGCAGTAGATCCAGAAGTGTTATTGTTTGATGAGCCCACTTCGGCGCTCGATCCTGAGCTGGTAGGGGAAGTGCTTAAGGTTATCAAACAATTAGCGGCAGAAGGTATGACTATGGCGATTGTGACCCACGAGATGAAATTTGCCGCCGATGTAGCGGACCGGATCATTTTGATGGATGGTGGTCATATCTTAGAGCAAGGGACTCCGCAAGAAGTGCTGGAGCATCCGAAGAATCCCCGGGCTCTGCAATTTCTGAACAGACTGAATGGTGAAGAAGAGTAGAAAGACAATATACACGAAAAAGCAGCTCGGGAATCATCCGGAGCTGCTTTTTCATGTGTGGATTATTCAAATGAGAAGAGTATCTGAAATTTGGTTATACTCCAGTTTTCAGAAATTCCAAAGCGTTGTAGAGCATAATCGCTGCTTCGGCGCGGGTGAGTTCGCTTTTTGGATTAAACTTTCCGTTAGCATCCAGGCTATTGATCTTGTATTTCAGGGAGCGCTGAATACTGCCTTGATACGCAGGAGTCAGAGAAGCTTCATCAGCGATATCTACTGGAACGATATTGATCATCGGCAGATTGCCAACGCCTTCGATCGCTTGCACTAGATAGTTAGTGAATTGCTCTTTGGTCATAATGAGGTTAGGATCAATGTCTTTAGGAAGCTTAACTTCATTGTAATAAGCATTGATAAAGGCTTCAGCGTACCAGGCTTTGTCTTTTACTTTTGTGAACAAGCCGCTGACAACAGGAGCTTTGTTAAAATCAATGGCCGCGAGGCTAAGCTGGAGACCGCCGGAGATAAACTGAATCCCTTGGGCTGTAGTTACCTTAGAGCCAGGGAGAAATTGAGATTCGCTGACACCTTTAATTAACCCTTGATTTTTTAAAGAAATGATTTTTTCTTTGCCGTTTATGTTATCAATATCCTTAAAGGTGTTCCCAGCTGCAAACATCTGACCACCCAAAGAAAAGGAGAAAATGGCTACGGTTGTGATCGCTGCTAGTGTGCTTTTTTTCATGTTCATGTCTTTTCACCTCGTTGTATGGATAGGCTCCTTAGCCTTTGTCACTCCTTTAACGTTGTAAATTATGGAAAGGTTGCGGTCTAATCTGTATTATTTCACGAAAAAGTAGATTTTAATAGAAATATGGGCCAGATTGGGGTGTAGTACTTTGGATAAGTGGCATGAAATGATATAATGATGTCAGGCTCTTTTCATTCGTGGTTAATTTTGTTATGATTATATCGTAACGATTACTATTTATGTATTGTCCAAACTGCATAAATAGGAGCGTCTCAGAGGGTACGGATGTTAAATCGTTCCGGGAAGGTAGGAGACCAAATGGATCAAATATCAAATATCAGTCAATTGTTTGCGGCGCAAAAATATAAATTAACGCCTCAGCGTGAAGCTATAGTGAACGTTCTGCTCGACAATGAGAAGGATCATCTAAGCGTAGAAGAAGTATATATGCTTGTTAAGAACAGCTATCCACATCTGGGCCTGGCAACGGTATACCGTACACTTGAGCTTTTATGTGAGCTACACATTGTAGAGAAGATGAACTTCGGAGACGGAGTTGCCCGTTACGATTTGCGCGGGAACGATCATTCGCATATGCATCATCATTTGATATGCAGCGTATGCGGTCGGTTGGAGGAAATTAAGGACGACTGGCTTGTGGAGCTGGAGAGAAGAGTGGAACGTGAATATGGCTTTAACGTCACGGATCACCGCCTTGATTTCAAGGGTACTTATGGAACATGTAAACGTACAGGCTGCAAAAAAGCAAAAGCAGAAGCAGATAAAGCAGTCTCCTAAGATCGCTTTCTAACCTAAAGACACAGGCTTTCTCCAAGCCTGTGTCTTTTTTGATTACTGCGTTTTTGGAAGTCTAGCTTCGAGTAGGTACAAAGGATTTGATCCACGTTCCGAAACTGCCAGGGTTACGGCTCTGAACGAGAATTACACCTTCTCCACGGAAGCGGCAGACAAGTGCTTCACCACTGGTTATGCTGTTTAGCCAGCCAGAGGCTGCCTTTTCTACCTTATAGTCCATATAATCTGGCCATGCTACGAGGTGTCCGTTATCGATAATCATTTCTTCACCAGGTCCTAAATTAATCGCATGGATAGCACCGAAGGAAGACAGGAACACCGTTCCTCTGCCACTGATTTCTACAATGAAGAAGCCTTCACCGGAGAAGAGCCCTCTGGTTAAATTCTGCATTTTGGTATTTACTTGAATGCCTTCAGTTCCGGCGAGAAATCCGTCTTTTTGAACTAACAGTTTATACGATCCGTCTAATTCTATCGCCTGAATATCGCCGAGTGAGCCAGGTGACAGCAATACCTCACTTTGACCACGGGTCGCTCTAAGTTCTTGAAAGAAGAATTTCTCACCGCTCAGCATTCTCCCGAGACCGCGCATTAAACCACCATCCACGGTTCCTTTTAATTCTACGTTAGGTGACATTGCGACCATTGCGCCCATTTCAGCCTTTACGCTTTCACCGGGATTTAGTTGGACCTTTAACATAGCAAAAGCACCTTCATACAAAACCTGGTAATTCATCCTTTAAACCTCCGCATCTATTTAGATAAGATAGAATACTAGCTTTGCTCTAAGTGTAACGGAATTCTTGCTTCGCTCATAGTCTGGAATATGTTAAAATGAAGTTGTCTTATAGATGTAAGATCAATAATCATTCACCCATGAATAGGAGAGTGGTGTCACATGGCACGAACCAAGACACAAAAAGCCTTGCGTAAGGCAGAGCGCTCCGGAGCCTGGTGCGCAGCACAAAGTCGTAGATCGAATAGTGATTATGGAGCCATTTCACAGCATGTACGGTTAACACCAAGCAAGCAGGAACAATTGAATAAGAATAGATATAAGGGGCAGATCTTCCAAGATGATGCTCCTTTTTTATTGGCTATTTGATAAGAGAACATTGCTCAGCGTATAGTAATTGAAGAAATAATATATAGGAGATGTATCCATGATGAAACAAAATAAATATGACGATTCGAATTTCTTCTCAGCCTACCAGCAAATGCCTCGTTCTATTGGAGGACTAGAAGCAGCAGGTGAATGGCATGTATTAAAGGCGCTTCTTCCAGACTTACATAATAAAAGTGTGCTTGATCTGGGCTGCGGCTTCGGCTGGCATTGCCTGTATGCCCGTGAGCAGCAGGCGAGTTCAGTTATAGGTGTGGATATCTCTGAAAAAATGCTGCAACAGGCGCGTGAAAAAACGAACGATCCTGCTATAACTTATATCCAGCTGCCGATTGAGGACATTGATTTTACGAGCGAGCAATTTGATGTGGTCCTCAGTTCATTGGCTTTCCACTATATTGAATCTTTTACAGCCATCTGCCGCAAAGTCCATGCGTTTCTTAAGCCTGGTGGGAGTTTTATTTTTTCAGTGGAGCATCCTATCTTTACTTCACGGGAAGAGCAAGACTGGTATACCGATGAACAAGGTAACCGCCTGCATTGGCCCGTAGATCATTATCAATCAGAAGGACTTCGTGAAACTAAATTCTTAACAGAAAATGTGATTAAATACCATCGCACGATTTCCACCTACTTTAATGACCTGATTGAAGCTGGCTTTACTATTAAAGCGGTTAAAGAACCAAAGCCTTCAGAAGAAATGAGTAATGATCCATGGATGAAGGATGAGGAGCGTAGACCGATGTTCCTGATCATTTCGGCTGTAAAAGAATAATTTCATTCTCATGTTTCTTCATTTACACCTGTTCTCTGCTGTGCACACGATATTCTCTTGGTGACATACCAAAACGGCTTCGGAAGACGCGGTGAAAATAGGTATAGTTCGCAAAACCACAAGTTTCTGCTACTTGCTCCAGCGGCATGGGACTGAAGGTTATCCGTTCTCTGGCCATTTCCAGTCGGACATCGTTTACATATTTAATAATACTGGTCCCAAAGGCTTCTTTAAATAAATGAACGGCTCGCGAGACGGATATACCCACAAAACCTGCTACATCCTCCAATAGAAAGGGTACGGTTGCGTGCTCCTCAACATATTGCTTCATTCGGTATGCCAAATAACCTTTTGGAGTAATTGCTGGCTGGTCTGTAATTAGCCGGTCGATTTCCATACATAGAATTTGCAGATAGCAGGCAGATATTTCTGGAGAGAAGTCGGAAAGTCGACGGTGCTCCAGAATTAACTGGCGAAACAAGCCAAGAAAATTCTCACTAAGCGGCACACTTAGGCGAGTGGGTCTTTGTGAACGTTGCCACCATTCATCAATCCATGTTCCCCCGCAAAAAATATGATAATCTCCGCTTTCAATTCGTGGCTTGCCTACAGGGTACTCTTCTTTATCTATGATCAAATAGTAAGGATCATTTGGAGCGAATAACATAATATCCCCGCTTTCCACAGGTGACATCACACCATCGATCAATGCACGGCTTCTTCCTTCCGTTTGCAGACGTATAAGAAAGTTCTGGTTCCCTTGACTTTGAGACATATGAAAAGGCTTGCGATGAAAAGAAAATCCGGCTGATAATACGTGACAGGTAGCAGAATGAGTCATAGGTCCTCCTAGGTGTATTGAAATGATAAGCAGATTGTTCATGTTTTAATCATATTCTTCATTTTAATATATACGCTTTCATATTACTATGTAGCTAAGCAATAAAGAAAGAAATCGACCATCAACGCTAGAAACAGTCGGTATTAGCTGTGCTTACAAGAATGACAGTTTAAGGAAACTGATGAGAATCAGATTAGTCAATTCTGTTACAGCATTATTGTTCAAGTGATTATCACTACAGAAAGCTAACTTTAAATCCAATTGGAGTGATTCGAAAATGCTGAAGATAGGCCTGCAATTGTATACGCTCAGAGAAGAACTGGAACAGGATTTTGAAGGGACACTGCGTAAAGTGGCAGCCCTTGGTTATAAAGGCGTGGAGTTTTTCCATTACTTCGGCCGTAGCGCAGCAGAAGTCAAACAACTGCTTGATGAACTAGGATTAGTTGCGCTGGGCGCACACCGTCCCTATGACGCGTTGTTAAATGATACAGAGGCAGAGATTGCGTACAACCTAGAGATTGGAAATCATAATCTGATTGTGCCGTATCTGTCAGAAGAACAACGTAACTATGAAGAAGTTGCTGCGAATCTGAAGATCATTGGAGAAAAGTGCAAGGCGCGTGGAGCGGTTCTTTTGTACCATAATCATGACTTTGAGTTAACTGATCGATATGGTGACCGTACAGCGTTTGACGGTTTGTTTGAAGAAGTGCCAGCTGATTTGCTGCAAGTTGAAATGGATACATGCTGGGTACATCACGCAGGTTATGATGCCGTAGAATATATCAACAAATACGCTGGCCGGTTGCCGATCATCCATCTGAAAGATTTGAAGAAACATGAGGATGGTTCACCGGAAACGGTTGTTCTAGGCGAAGGAGAAGTAAACCTTACAGCAATTCTTGATGCGGCTGTACAGGCAAAGGTAGAGTGGGCGGTAGTGGAGCAGGATTATTGCAGCCGTTCACCATTAGAAAGTGTAGAAGATAGTTTGAAATGGGTAAAAGCATACGCTAATCAAGGGGGAAATGTTCATGTCTAAAAAGTTGAGAATTGCTATTGTCGGTTGCGGTGGAATTGCTAATGGAAAACATATGCCAAGTTTGTCACGTCAAGCAGATGCTGAAATGGTAGCCTTCTGTGATATCGTCGAAGAACGTGCACAGGAAGCAGCAAAAACCTATGGCGCTGAAGGCGCGGCTGTATATACAGATTATCAAGAGCTTTTGAAAGCCGGAGGATTCGATATCGTGCATGTATGTACACCGAATGACAGTCACTCCGTGATCACAATCGCAGCATTGGAAGCTGGCAATCATGTAATGTGTGAGAAGCCTATGGCGAAGACTACAGCTCAAGCACAGGAAATGTTAGAGGCTGCTAAACGTACAGGCATGAAATTGTCTGTAGCTTATCAAAACCGTTATCGTGCGGATAGTGAATATCTTAAAGACGTTTGCGAAAACGGTGAGCTTGGTGAAATCTATTATGCAAAAGCGATCGCAGTACGTCGTCGTGCGGTTCCTACATGGGGCGTATTCCTGGATGAAGAAAAGCAAGGTGGGGGTCCACTGATCGATATCGGTACGCATGCGCTTGATCTAACATTATGGATGATGGACAATTATAAACCGCGTAGTGTTATGGGCTCGACTTTTCATAAGCTAGGTAACCGTAAAAACGGCGGAAATGCCTTTGGTCCATGGGACCCTGAACAATTTAAAGTAGAAGATTCAGCATTTGGATTTATTACCATGGAAAATGGTGCTACAATTGTACTGGAATCAAGCTGGGCTCTTAATGTATCGGAATTTGGAGAAGCGAAGACGCTCCTCGCAGGTACAGAGGGTGGCGCAGATATGAAGGACGGGTTACGCTTAAATGGTGACCGTGGTGGCCGTCTATACGAGACTAAAATTGACTTGTCCGCAGGGGGAGTAGCTTTCTTTAACGGAGGACAAGAGAGTGAATCCGATCGTGAAGCTCGCTTGTGGCTTGAGGCAGTTAGGGAAGATAAAGAACCAGTAGTTAAACCTGAACAAGCCCTTGTCGTTACCCAAATTTTGGAGGCTATTTACGAATCTTCCCGTACAGGTCGTGCTGTGTATTTTGACGGAACATCAGATAACTAAACGAGAAGCAGGTGTGAAGTTCATGAGTTCAAACAGACATTCTGTAGTCATTGTTGGTTTTGGAGGAATGGGAAGTTATCACGCAGGATTGATAAAAGAGACCACTACCTTAATCGTAGTTGGAACGTACGATGTGCTTGAAGCACGTCGTACCAATTCCAACGACGCTGGCTACAAGGCGTACCAAAGTTATGAAGAAGTATTGGCAGATTCTTCGGTCGAAATTATTCTAATTGCCACACCGAACGATGTGCACAAAGAAATTGCGATTCGTGCATTACAAGCTGGCAAACATGTCATTTGTGAGAAGCCAGTTACTCTATCGAAGGTTGAATTTCAAGAAATACTGGCAGCCGCTGATGAAGCTGGACGTGTGTTTATGGTGCATCAGAACAGACGTTGGGATGAAGATTTTTTAACCATCAAAAAAATGTACGATGAGGAGACGATTGGATCCCTATTCCAGATCGAATCCCGCGTGCATGGAGCAAACGGAATTCCTGGAGACTGGCGTCATGTTAAGGCACAAGGCGGAGGGATGCTGCTGGATTGGGGCGTTCACTTATTGGACCAGCTATTATTCATGATTGATAGCAAAATCACCAGTGTGAGCAGTAGTCTAAGCTTTATTTTAGGAAACGATGTCGATGACGGCTTTGAAGCTATTCTGCAATTTGAGAATGGAATTAAAGCGATCGTAGAGGTTGGGACGACTAACTTTATTACATTGCCAAGATGGTATGTGAAGGGTATCGAAGGTACTGGAATTATTGAAGACTGGTCATTAACCGGAAGATTGGTGACAAGAAATAACGCAGGTGAAAAAATCGAACCGAAGCCGATTCGTGCAGGTGTAGGACTAACTAAAACTATGGCACCTCCATCGGAGGGGGCAACGATCACTGAGGAATTACCTCAGCCGTCGGAGTTAAGCTCTAGCTTTTATGATAATTTCGCTGCTGTCATTGAGGGTACTGCAGAACCTATCGTTAAGAACGCTGAGGTTATGCGGGTACAGAATTTGATTGAAGTTATTTTTGAAGCTGCTGAGAGTAATCAAGTGGTGAAGAATTTTGATATCTACGGTAAATAATAAGTGAACTATTTCCAAGAGGAGGTGGCCTACAATGAAACTTGGAGTATTTATGGTCTTGTTTGGAGGTCGTAAGCTGGAGGATGCTCTTGATTATGTAGTATCCAAAGGGCTAAAGGCGGTAGAAATCGGTACGGGAGGCAATCCTGGCAACAGCCACTGCGACCCTAAAATGCTGCTGGAGAATGAAACAGCCTTACAAGAATTCAAACATGCTGTGGAATCTCGCGGACTTACAATCAGTGCTTTGAGCTGCCACGGTAACCCATTGCACCCGCAAAAAGAACTTGCTCAAAAGGATCATGAGGATTTCGTAAACTCGGTCAAATTGGCGCAGAAGCTAGGGGTTCCGGTTGTGAATACCTTCTCTGGATGTCCTGGAGATCATGAGGGTGCTAAATATCCGAACTGGCCTGTAGCTCCATGGCCAAATGATTATCAAGAAATTCTGGACTGGCAATGGGAGAACAAGGTTATTCCTTATTGGAAAGAATGGGGTGCCTTTGCCGCTCAGCACGATGTAAAGGTAGGTCTTGAGCTGCATGGCGGATTCTCTGTACACACACCAGGTACTTTGCTGCGGCTGAGAGAAGCAGCAGGTGAAGTGATCGGTGCGAACCTTGATCCGAGTCACATGTGGTGGCAAGGAATTGATCCTGTGCAAGCGATTCATATTTTGGGACGCCAAGGTGCAATCCATCACTTCCATGCGAAGGATACCGTTATTGATCCTGTGAATGTCAACATGCACGGATTAACTGATATGCAGTCGTATACCAAGATGCTTGACCGTGCTTGGCAGTTCCGTTCTGTCGGTTTTGGACATGATCTTAAGACTTGGGCTGACATTATTAGTGCACTTCGTTTGGTTGGGTATGACTATGTGGTTAGTATCGAGCATGAAGATGGGCTGATGTCTATTGAAGAAGGTTTCTCTAAAGCTGTAAGTAATCTTCAACAAGTATTGATTGAGGAGCCACTGACAGAAATGTGGTGGGTTTAAACGAAATGGAGAGCTTCACGAAAGTTAAATTAAATGATGAACAGCTGGATATTTTGGTGAAAGCGGTTTTCGGTTCAGAAACTGCAGTTAACCTTAGTTCAGAACTTACCGGAGGCTTTTTTAATACAGCCTATGATTTGGAACTTAGCACTGGGAAATCTGTCATTCTAAAGGTTGCCCCTGCTGTAGAGACAGATACGTTAAGTTACGAGAAGAACATTATGCGAACTGAAGTGGAAGCTCTCCGAATGGTTGCAGATAAGGGTGTCGTGCCCGTGCCTGCCGTCTACCATTATGATGAAAGTCTGCTGCTCATTCCTATTCCGTATTTCTTTATGGAGAAGGTGGAGGGCCAGCCCTACAGTGATGTGAAGGAGAGTCTTTCACTTCCGGAGAGAGATGCTATCGAAACTGAGCTGGGGCGTTACAATTGCATAATCAATGAGATACGCGGAGAACGTTTTGGCATTTTTGGAACGGATTCAGAGGAGCCAAGAGCCTCGTGGAGAGAGACCTTTTCATGCCTGATGGAAAGTGTACTTGCTGATGCCAAGAGGCTGAATGCACAGCTCCCTGCGTCCTATGAAGAGATTATGCAGGAGGTTTCCAAGTATCTCCCTGCATTAGATGCTGTAACCGAGCCACGACTGGTGCATTGGGATTTATGGAATGGGAATGTATTTGTGAAGGATGGAGTCATCGTATCGCTGATTGACTGGGAGAGAGCCCTGTGGGGTGATGTGCTGATGGAGTATTATTTTAGGCATTTTGAGAATTCTGCCAGTTTCTATAAGGGGTACGGAACAACCTACGACAGTCCAAACGAGATTCAGCGGAAGAAGCTTTATGATCTTTATCTTGATCTTATTCTTGCTATTGAATGTTATTCACGCAAATATGCAGACGAAGGTTATGTCCGTTGGACGCACGATAACTTGACTGAGGGTTGGAACCGTTTCAAAGGCAGCATTGAATGAAGGTTATAGGTGTGAAAAATGACGTGCGAAAGCACGTCATTTTCCTGTATCTAATTAGATTGGAGGATTACCATGCAGCCGTTAAAAATACCGAGAGAACATAAGCTTCAGATTACAGCCAGTATTCAAGAATATTTTGATACAGAGCTGTCCAGTGAAATTGGGCAATTAGCCAGCGAGAACCTTCTCGATTTTATGCTCAAAGAACTTTCGCCTTATATTTACAATCAAGCGTTGGCAGATGCACGAAAAATGATTGAGCAAAAGATGATATCTCTGGAAGAGGAAATGTATGCTCTCGAACAACCCTTATCCTCAGGCAGAAGATAATCCAAAAACACGATAAATTTTAACGCAGATTTATAACAGTTACGTCTGGATCAGTATCAGCTTCGTAATCTACACCTTCAGTCTCGAAGCCAAATAGCTGGAAGAATTCCTGTTTATAGCTATGCAGATCCGTTAGGTCGTAGATATTGTCTGAAGTAAGCTGGTCCCAGATTTCGATAACTTCTTGCTGGACTGCCGGAGACAATTCCCAATCATCTATACGGATACGGCCTTCTTCATCCACAGGAGTTCCTTTCGCTGCATAGAGATGTTCAGCAAACAACCGATAGGTCTGCTCAATACAACCTTCATGAAGACTGTGCTCTTTCATGACTTTGTAAAGGGCGGAAATATAGAGGGGTACTACAGGAATCGCCGAGCTGGACTGTGTGACAAGACCTTTTGTGACCGCTACATAAGCTCTACCGTGAGTAACAGATAACGCTTCGTTAAGTGTTCTCGCCGTAGCTTCAAGATGGTCTTTAGCAAGTCCAATGGTTCCCTGGCGATATACCGCTTGAGTAAGCTCTGATCCGATATACGAATAAGCAATAGTGGTTGCGTGATCTGCTAATACTCCGGCTTGCTGGAGTGCTTCTATCCATAGCTGCCAATCATCACCGCCCATCACCCGTACGGTATCATGAACTTCCTTATCGGTCGCGGGTTCAATGGAGATTTGACTTACCTCACCGGTGTGAAAATTTACAGTTTTGTTGGTAAAGGTGTCGCCAATAGGTTTGAGAACAGAGTTATACACTTCACCCGTCTCCGGATCTGTACGGCGCCCAGAAGCAACACTGTAGATGACCAAATCGACTTGTCCTAATTCGCTGCGGATCAGCTGAATCGTTTTTTCTTTGGTCTCTTTGGAGTATGCATCTCCGGTAACGCTGTAGGATTGCAGGCCTGCAGACTCCGCAAGTTGTTCGAAGGCTGCAGAATTGTACCACCCAGCAGAGGCTGTACGGGTTCCATTGCTGCTGCTCGGCCGATATACGCCTACTGTGCTGGCTCCAGCCCCAAAGGCGGCTGTAATCCGTGAGGCGAGGCCGTAGCCTGTGGATGCGCCAATGACTAGCACCTTCTGTGGTCCTTTGATCTCGGGTTGTGCCTTAATATACTCAATTTGCCGCTCGACTTGACGAGCGCAGCCTTGCGGATGTGCGGTTGTACATATAAAGCCACGTGTTCTAGGTTTTATGATCATAATAATAGTTTCCTCTCTTTCATGAAAAGCAGCTAATGATACGTGTTATTTCTAATTTTAACAATTTTCATTCCAATGGAGAAGGATTGTTTATCTTTCTTGTATCAAATACAATAAATCCTGGGCTTTTAAAAGGTTGGATTTTTGCATTTTTACTTAACTCTGTATGGTGGTGAAGTCTTGGAAAGTCAGACTAAAACAAAATTGACGGTTGAGCAGCAGGACATCCTGGTGGGTGCTGCTTTTGGAAGCCATGTGAAAATCATTCAAAGTACGGAATTGACGGGAGGTTATTTCAACGCAGCTTATGACCTTCTATTGTCAGATGGCAGGGCTACGATTCTTAAGATATCGCCATCTGATGAGACAGACACGCTAAGTTACGAGCACGATATCATGGCTACAGAGGTTGCGGCAATGCAGCTAATGAAGTCTAAAGGAACGGTACCTGTGCCTGAGGTATACGCTTATGATAACAGCAGAAATTTAATATCTAGTGACTTTTTTTTCATGGAGAAAATAATCGGCCAGCCCTATAATGAAATTAAGGAAGAGCTTAGTCCGCAGCAAAGAAGTTGTATTGAGGAAGAATTAGGTCGTTATAGCCGGATTATTAATGAGATTCAAGGGGATCATTTCGGATTATTTAATGTATCCTCGAAGATAAAGGGGACTTCTTGGCGGGAAACCTTTCAAAATTTAATTGGCAACCTCCTTGATGATGCTCGGCGATTAGATGCAAAGATGCCCATTCCTTTAGAAACGATTGAGGCGGAGATCAACAGCCGTATACATGTGATGGATGTGGTGACTGAGCCACGTTTAGTTCACTGGGATCTATGGGATGGGAATGTGTTTGTACGAGAGGGAAGCATTGTTGCTTTAATCGATTGGGAACGGGCGTTATGGGGCGATCACCTTATGGAATATTATTTTCGCTATATTGAGAATTCTGAGTATTTCTGTAGAGGTTATGGGGACAGCTTTGATAGCCCTAATGAATGTGCACGCAAAAAGCTCTACGACTTATATATCGATTTAATTTATTTCATTGAGTGTTATTCGCGTAAATACGATAGCCAAGGCCATTTCCAGTGGGCACATGATAATCTGCTGGAAGGTTGGGACCGTTTCATGGGTTAGGACATTTTCAGCAAGATCACAACATAAGAAGGTAAGGAGGCTGAGTAGGAGAAGGGAGAGGATTCACATGCTTGAGTGGCTAAGTGTACATATAGATATCGTAAGTTTGCTGTGGCTGTTGCCGATCCTATTTATGTTTCATGATTTTGAAGAAATATTAACGATTGAAGCATGGGGTGCAAAGTATAGAACCAAGTTAGAGGCTGCAATTCCTTCGTTTATGCGCAAGACATATCATTCGATGTTACAAATGACTACACGTAATTTTGCAATGGACGTATTATTCGTGTATATTTTTATAGTGACGGTAACTTGTATTGCAGTTTTCTTTTCTAATTATTTATTGTACCTGGCAGTGCTTGCGGTATTTTTCTTACATGTATTTACTCATCTAGGACAGACGATATATTTAAAGGTATATGCACCAGGGGTAGTTACAGCAGTACTAGTAGTTCTTCCCTATTCTCTTTATGCGTATTATCGACTATTGAATGACAACTTGGTATCCCTTGGAGATATCGGATGGTCTCTACTGTTAGTTCTTTTGCTGCTTCCGCCAATATTGTGGTTGTTAGTGAAGAATAGAGCTCGCATTAATCAGAACTAGTACATAAGGCTGCTGCTGGCCATATCTTTTTCAGAAAAATCTTGACTAGAACCCTTAGAACTAGATAAAATAATACTTATTGCTTACAACTTGGTGAGAATCATTATCATAATTGACGAGGAAATGAGAGGGTGACAAGATGGAGCGCCTTTTAGAGGTAAAAGATCTAGCGATATCATTCAAAACACACGGTGGAGAAGTACAAGCGATCCGTGGTGTTAGCTTCCATGTAGATAAAGGTGAAACTCTAGCGATTGTTGGGGAATCCGGTTCCGGTAAAAGTGTAACTTCACAAGCGGTAATGAAGCTAGTTCCAACGCCGCCAGGAGAATATAAACGTGGACAAATTTTATTTGATGGACAAGATTTGATCGGTAAGACTGAAAAGCAAATGCAGAAGATTCGTGGTAAAGAGATCGGTATGATTTTTCAGGATCCGATGACTTCCTTGAACCCGATGATGAAGGTCGGCAGACAAATAACTGAAGTACTGCACAAACATGAGAAAATCTCCAAAGAAGCTGCAAATAAACGTGGGATTGAGCTGCTTACGCTAGTAGGTATTCCTTCACCAGAGCGCCGCTTCAATCAATATCCACATGAGTTCAGTGGCGGTATGCGTCAACGTGTCGTTATCGCAATGGCACTTGCAGCAAACCCAAAGCTTCTGATTGCGGATGAGCCAACTACAGCGCTCGACGTAACCATTCAGGCACAGATTCTTGACCTGATGAAGGAATTACAGAAGAAGATTGATACGGCGATTATTTTTATCACCCATGATCTTGGTGTTGTAGCAAGAATGGCGGATCGTGTAGCGGTAATGTATGCCGGACAAATTGTTGAAATGGGAACTGCAGAAGAGATCTTCTACGATCCAAGACATCCTTACACTTGGGGATTACTTGCATCCATGCCAAGTCTTGAGAGCAAAGGTTCTTTGCTTACCGCGATTCCTGGTACACCTCCAGATTTGATCAAACCGCCTAAGGGTGATGCCTTCGCACTTCGCAGCACCTATGCTATGCAAATCGATATGGAGAAAGAGCCTCCAATGTATAAGGTTTCGGATACCCATATGGTGAAATCTTGGCTAATGCATCCGATGGCTCCTAAGGTGGAACCACCAACAGTTGTTAAGAATAGACAACGTGTGCTTAAGAACGCTTATCCAGAGCCTGTTTTAGTGCAAGAAGGCGCTAAGTAAGCAACTTGTTTTAACTAAATAATAAGAGGAAACGTTAGGCCATTTAGTTGGCTTAGCGTTTTTTTTATTTTCTAAAATGTTCACTATTATTTAAATAAGTATGAATTAATACGAACTTAATTAAATAAAAGGGTTGACTATTTATCGTTTTCATCTCAAAATGAAAAGGCATACATAGGGGGTATAACGATGAAGAAGATAATTATTACTACTTTACTTAGTGTTTCATTATTAGCTGTAACCGCATGCAACAACGACACGGCTAACTCTGGCAACACAAACAGCGGACCTGAGCCTGTTCAGCCTGTCTTTAAAAATGTTTCTGTACATGATCCATCCATTATTTTGGCTGATAATAAGTACTATGTGTTTGGCTCTCATTTGGCTTCTGCTAAATCCGACGACCTGATGTCCTGGACTCAATTGTCCTCTGGAGTTGTTGATGGAAACGTACTCATCCCGAATGTCAAAGAGGAATTAAAAGAGGCCTTAACCTGGGGAAAGACGGACACCTTATGGGCTCCGGATGTCATTCAATTGGCGGATGGCAAATATTATATGTATTACAACGCTTGTAAAGGCGATTCCCCATTATCAGCACTCGGTATAGCCGTGTCAGACCATATTGAAGGACCTTATAAGAACAAAGGGATCTTTCTGAAGTCCGGTATGGTGGGCGCAGGGGATGACGGAGAAACTTATGATGCCACACAAAAGCCGAATGTTGTAGATCCGGATGTGTTCTTTGATAAAGAAGGCAGATTGTGGATGGTGTATGGTTCTTATTCTGGTGGTATTTTTATTATGGAACTGGATACAAGCACAGGATTCCCACTGCCAGACCAAGGTTATGGCAAAAAGCTTCTAGGCGCAAATCATGCGCGGATAGAAGCTCCCTATATGCTGTACAGTCCTGAGACGGATTACTACTATCTGTTCTTATCCTACGGAGGTCTGGCTGCAGATGGTGGATATAACATCCGTGTAGCTCGCTCGAAGACACCTGATGGACCTTTTGAAGATTCTGAGGGCCAGGATATGATCCATTCACAGGGCACAGCTGGCGTATTGTTTGATGATCCTGCTTATGCTCCTTACGGAGTTAAACTCATGGGGAATTTCGAATTCCTGAATAATGACGATGAGCTCCCAGTAAGTGGGGAAGGATATGTATCACCAGGACATAACTCCGCATTTTACGATGAAGAGACTGGCAAGTATTATTTGATCTTCCATACACGGTTCCCGAATCGTGGTGAAAAGCATGAGGTTAGAGTACATCAAATGTTCATGAACGCTGATGGCTGGCCGGTGGTCGCACCACACCGTTATGGCGGCGAGACCATTGATAAATATACGAAAGAGCAAATCGCAGGCGAATACAAATATGTAAATCATAATAAAGAGATTACGGCTGATATCGTGCAATCAGAGCTAATTCAATTGACGAAGAGTGGTAAAATCAAAGGCGCGGTTAAGGGCAAGTGGAAGCTTATCGACGATCATACTGCAGAGTTAACGATAGGTGGTTCTAATTATAAGGGTGTGTTCCTGAAAGAGTGGAATGAAGCTACAGCCAGTAATGTTATGACGTTCACCGCGGTTTCTAATGAAGGGATCTCTATCTGGGGAAGTCATGTATCACCTTCGGAATAAGATAGTTTAAAAGGATTAACAGCAGAAGGGGTTTCAACTAGTCATGTGTAATGGCTAAGTTGAAACCCCTTTTATAATGTAAGATTAGTCTACGAACTTTCGGATCACAATAACAGCATTATGGCCGCCGAAGCCAAATGAATTGGAGATGCCTATTTCGAGATTAGCTTTTCGTGCATTGTTAGGTACGTAATCCAAATCACAGATGGAATCAGGCGTGTCCTGATTGATGGTAGGAGGAATGATTCCTTCTTGGATACTCTTAACTAACGCAATGGCTTCTAAGCCGCCAGCGGCCCCCAAAGCATGTCCAGTCATGGACTTATTAGCGGTTACGGGGATGTGGTACGCATGCTCGCCAAATAATTTTTTAATCGCTAGTGTTTCAGAGTGGTCTCCTACTACTGTACTTGTCGCGTGTGCGCTGATTACATCTACATTGTGAGGCTGGAGATTAGCTTCATTTAGCGCTAACTTCATAGCTTGATAGGCACCAATTCCCTCCGGATGAGTGGCAACCATATGATAAGCATCAGAGCTAGCACCATACCCGATCACTTCGCCGTGAATCTTGGCGTTTCTACGCTGAGCATGGGAGAGTGACTCTAGAATGACTATGCCGCCGCCTTCACCGATTACAAAGCCATCCCGTTCTCCATCGAAAGGACGACTCGCTTTCGTAGGCTCCTCATTTCGTGTAGATAAAGAGGTGGCATTCCCAAAGCTGGCCAGCGAGATGCCAGTAATAGCAGCTTCAGAACCCCCGGCTATAACGATGTCCGCACCGCCATAACGAATTAAACGGAAAGCCTCGCCAATCGCAGTATTGCCAATAGAACAAGCTGTTACTGGAGACATGGTCGGGCCGAGAGCTCCAAATTTAATGCTGATCATTGCCGCAGCCATATTGGAGATCATCATGGGAATTAAGGTAGGGCTAACTCGATCAGGACCACGATCCTTCAGGACCGTACCTTGATCCATCAAGGTCTGAATTCCTCCAACGCCAGATCCTACATAAACGCCAAGTCTCTCCTTGTCAATCTTATCAAGCTGGAGACCAGATTGTTTCCAAGCCTCTTCAGTAGCTGCGAGGGCAAACTGACTGAATCTGTCCATTCGGCGTGCCTCTTTACGGCCAAATCTGCCCTCTGCATCGAAATCACGTACTTCGCCAGCAATCCTCGTCTTAAAACCTGTTGTATCAAATGAAGTGATCGGGGATATACCCGACTCACCAGAAATTAGCCGATCCCAAAATTGCCCGATTGTATTCCCAAGTGGTGAGATTAAGCCCATGCCTGTAATCACTACGCGTTCCATAATGAACCTCCTCAGCTAGTGTATACTAGTATTTTTTCATTTTACTTATCCTATTACAAGTTATCGTTTATCCTAGTATAATTTGTACTATACTAAAGGAACAGGAATCCCAAAGTGGAGGTAGCTTATGGCTAATCAAACAAGATTACAAGCATTATCCGATTTTTTGAAAGCACGTCGTGCGGCCATTTCACCAAGCTCTGTAGGCTTGCCGGAAGGCACACGCAGAAGGACGCCAGGACTCCGCAGGGAAGAGGTTGCACAGCTTGCAGGGGTAAGCAGCACCTGGTATACGTGGCTTGAACAAGGCAGAGATATAAAAGTCTCGTCATCTGTTTTGGACTGTATTGCCACTGCACTTAGGCTGACTAAAGACGAGCGGAAGTATCTTTTTGCACTGGCTTTAGAAACTGGAACCGGCACCACACCCTATCCGCAAGATGAATCTTCTGTAATTAGTCCTTCGCTGCAGAAAATTTTACAGGAACTCAAATATTGTCCTACGATAATTTCTGATAGACGTTGCGGGATCGTCGGTTGGAATGATGCTGCCGCGCATGTTTTTCTTGATTTCTCAAAGCTGCCCATCGAAGAGCGGAATATGATCCGATTGTTATTTGTTCGTAAGGAGTTCAGACGCTTAGCGGTGAATTGGGAACAGTTCGTCAGCGGTTATCTTTCTATCTTCAGAGCGTATTACGGACAGTATGTAGAGGATCATTGGTATGATGAATTTATAGAGGAATTGAAAGAATTGCATCCGGCTTTTAATGAGATGTGGGAGCAAAGTCGGGTTAGTTCGGCCCCGGATGTGTTACTAGAATTCAGACATGCCAAGGCGGGGAAAATGTTATTTCATCTTACCTCTTTGCAGGTTCATGGCAGTGCCGATTTACGATGCAGCATCTATACTCCTGCGGGAGATTCGAATACTGAAACCAAGCTAAAGCAGCTTATGGAGCAGCATACAATAGAAGGATTAAGCTAGATTCACATAGAGAAGCATCCCTAGCTGAACTTTCAGCTAGAGATGCTTAATACTACACTATTAGAAATCTGATGTTGAAATTTCAATAGTTCCGAATGTGGTGCCAGCAGGAGTGCTTAAGAGTGCAGCTACCAAAAGGGCATGAACTGCAAGCGTAAGGCTATTGAACGCTGGAATCGTGTATGTGATAACTGGAGCATTCACACGAGTGATTACTAAATCTACTGGGAAGTTGGAGTTATTGTTCACAGTAACAGCAGCGTTAATACCACCTGCAAGGTTTTCATAATAAGATTTACCAATGACAGGGGCTAAATTGAAATATTGAATCGGTAATACGATGGCCATAGTAACGACCTCCTTTTCGTTTGATAGGATATTCTATGTTGAAAATCTATTAATGCTAGAGCGAATGCCATGGTGAATTAGCACTTTTTGATAGAAAAAACCGGGGATGTCCTATAGCCATTTAGAAAGTGGCTGGGACAACCCCGGTTTATTTTGGTACACTTATTCCGTTTTTTTTCGATAAATCAGATACAGTATCAATCCGAACAGCATGCCGACAAACGACATCGCGGAGATCGTTAAGTAAAGAGCTTTACCCCCAAAGGCATCATATAATGCCCCGCCAGCATAAGAAGCCAGGATACCTGATACACCGAAGAACAACAGTGCAAGTACGGTCTGGCCTGTAGCACGCCATTCCTCGGGTACAATACTGTACAGGTATTGAATAGCAGCCGAGTAGAACACAGGGAAGGTAAGAATTTGCAGAATCTGCAAATAGGCTAATAAGTGTGGATCAGTGATCCAAGCTGAAATAAAGAAACGAAGGAAATAGAAGCCTCCGGAAATCGATATGATGATCAGTTCTTTTCCTTTACGCAACCACCAGAAGCTTAATGCAAAGACAATGATTTCACTTATTGCCGCGAGGAAAAACGATTGGCCTACCAATTGAGGACTGCCACCAAGCTCACGAATATAAACTCCAATAAATGTATCGTTCATTCGTGCGGGTACAGAGCTAATAAATATGAGCACCAGAAACATCAATGTCTTTTTGTTGCCAAAAAAGTGCTTGAGACTATTCAGCGTGACCGGTTTACCTGTGACGGGGGCATCTGGCATGTTCCAGCTTACTATAAAGCTTATAAGGCAAATGGCAACAAACAGAAGAGCTATACCATGAGAGCCGAAAAAACCAAGCACATAGCCAGTAATCAAAGCCATTACACCATAACCAAGCGCACCATATGTACGGATAGAACCATAGCTAATTCCAGCCACCTCAGAGACTCGGAAATTCAAGCTTTCTGTCAGCGGATCAATGGGCATCAAGAAGAAATACAGCAGCATAGCAAAAAGAATGAGAACAGCATAACTGCTGGAATCGAACAAAAAGTATCCGGTCACCGCTGAGCATAACAGCAGAGCTAACAGCACTTTGCGGATGGTTTTTGTTTTATCACTAATCATCCCCCATAAAGGTTGAGCAATGATGGTAACAAAACCACCAGTTCCAATAATGAAGCCGATTTGCGATGGGCTTAGACCTTGTTCACTTAGATAGACTGGCAGAAAGGGAATAAACATGGCCAGCAGAGCAAAATACAAAAAGTTAAACCCTCGTAAAAGATTTGGTGCATTCATAAGTTTTTTTACCTCACGTGTTAGAAAATTTGTATAGAGTCAATTTTGCTATTGTATCATGGATAGTAAATGATTAGGATATAAATCTATTCGCGGAATTGCTCAAGATGACCCTAATCCTCTATAAATTTCTGGTCGTTATATGATAAACTGGTTACTATCAAAGCAAAATGCAAGGAGAAACGTTAATGATAAAGTTGGTATCATGGAATGTGAATGGCCTTCGGGCCTGTGTGAAAAAAGGGTTTGATGAATATTTTAAGGAAGTAGAAGCAGATATTTTCTGTGTTCAGGAGACAAAGCTGCAAGAAGGGCAGATTGTTCTGGAACAGGGTGAAGAATACAATCAATATTGGAATTATGCAGTGAAAAAAGGGTATTCAGGCACAGCTATATTCACCAAAATCAAGCCGATCTCTGCGAGATACGGAATGGAAGAGGATGAAGAAGCGGAAGGCCGGATTATTACGCTGGAGTTCGAACATTTTTATCTAGTGAATGTGTATACACCAAATGCCAAACGAGATCTGGCTAGATTGGATTACAGAATGGAATGGGAGGACCGCTTCCGCAATTACCTTCTGGAACTGGACAAGCTAAAACCAGTCGTTGTATGCGGCGATATGAACGTAGCCCATCAGGATATTGATATCAAAAATGCTAAAGCTAACCGCGGAAACTCTGGCTTTACCGATGAAGAAAGAGGAAAAATGAGTACGCTGCTGGAGTCCGGCTTCATAGATACCTTTAGATATTTTCATCCAGAGCTTGAAGGCGTTTATTCATGGTGGTCTTATATGCCGAAGGTGAGAGAACGGAATGTAGGCTGGCGGATTGATTATTTCCTAGCTTCTTCTAGACTTGCACCTAATCTGCTGGATGCCCAAATTGATTGCCACATTATGGGGAGCGATCATTGCCCGGTCATCCTCAAGCTTGCTGATTTCACTGACTAGGATCGAATATTTAAAAGGCCGCTAAGTCTCTTTAAAGGAGGAAGCGGCCTTTTTTATTCATTAAGAATTATAGTCTGCCAATGATCTCAGGGAATTCAGTCGGTCCCATATTCACATTAAACTTTTGTTTAAGAATTAGCTGCTTCTCTAGTAAGATTATTTCAAGAGTTATGCAAAAAGGCATTTCAATAAACAATAAAGTGAGCTGTAGCTGATCATCAGCAACCCAAGTAAAGCTGGACATGATTCGGTTCAAGGAAGCATCAATGACCTGTGCGAAGCTTTCGAGCCATTTCCCTCGACCAAGACAGATCACAGAATCCTCTCCAGTCTTAAATTGTAAAGTAACTGCAGCTTCGTTGTTATTGAAAGAGATAGAGAAGGTGTCCAAGGCAAATTGGTTGTCATCGAGCTTATAGGTTAAGCTGTTTATTCGTTCTTCTTGTGATGAAGATGGCTGCAGTTGTGGCGGTTGGATAGATAAATACTTTAATTGTTCAACCAAGTGGGCAGAAGCAGCAGGCTCTAATGGCAAGGGTGCTTGCTCCATCGCGGGAAGCAGATGTTCCCACACAGCATTCAACATTCCTTGTATACTGTCTGATGCAGCAGTAGTAATAATTACGGCATCTTGCTCCGGAAGCACGACACAGAGTTGACCGAAGGCGCCATCTGCCCGGTAGGCACCGTGCTGGCATTGCCAGAACTGATACCCATATCCCATTGCCCAGTCATGATCGCCTTCGCCATTGGAAATATGTTTGGAAGTAGCCTCATTAATCCACTTTTCAGGCAGAACCCGTTGATTATTCCAGATTCCTTTTTGTAAGTATAGCTGGCCGAATTTAGCGATATCCTCGGTTGTAATGTTTAAGCCAAATCCCCCTGTGTTAATTCCGCGTGGACAAGACTCCCACGTTGCGCCGTGAATGCCCAGAGGAACGAAGAGGCGTGGTTCTAAATATTCTAGCAGTGTTTGGCCAGTAACCCGTTGAAGGATCGCGGCCAGCATGTAAGTAGCACCGGTATTATATAGGAAATGTGTACCTGGTTGTTTCTCGACCGGGACGGAGAAGAAAGCCTTCACCCAATTCCCGTCTGCACTTTTGCGAAGTGTGTCCATAGTATCCACGACATGCCCGGTACCCATCATCAATAGATGTCTGATTGTCATATTGGTTAGATTGTCTGTGATTGGATCAGGAGCATCTTCAGGGAAAAAGGATAGGACAGAATCATCAAAGGTGACGAGTTTCTCTGTAACAGCAAACCCGATTGCGGTTGAGGTGAAACTTTTGCTAAGTGAAAATAACATATGCGGAAGATCGGACCTGTAAGGGGCCCACCAGCCTTCAGAGACCACATAACCATGTCGAAGTAGCATAAAGCTGTGCAGGCCTAAATTTTGTTCCTCTACTGCACTAATAAAGCTGGATATTGCGGTTGATGAAATGCCCTGTTCTTCTGGAAGACTTCTAGATAACCGCAAGCTGCTTGTAGTTTCCATACGCTCATCTCCTAAATTTTGAGAATGCTCACCTCCTAATTCTATAATAATTTCCAATGTTAAAATACCCTTTAAAAAATAACTAGTTTAGCTTTCTACAGGGCTGTTGCTGGATACATCAGATTGGAGCCGTTTCTCTGGCCAAGAAATAACATGAGAAGTTTGACTTAGTTTCTCATATATTAGCTGAGTTTCTTTTTTGAATATACTAATGACTAAATGAATAAAGAAAGCCAAGTCTATCAATAGAACAAACAGATGAATAAGCATATTCCATACGGAGGAAAGATGCCCTAGAAGGGCGGAATCAAGCAAAAGAGAGTGAATCCCAAGCAGCAACCAATATAGCAGGCCATATCTGAGCATCAGAGCCCAGAAAAAAGCATGATTCCCGCTGCTCTTCACCCGAATCCGCACCATCCATTTCCCTAAGGTCCGTCCGCCCGTGAGAGCCGGAACAAGCATGAAGTAAATACCAGTTACAATCCAGAAGGCAGCTTTTATATCGAATCCGAAGAGTACCCCAAACCCGATGCTCCACACCATACTATCGATTAGAAAAGCTATTCCTCTGCGGGTATAGGAGACTCTTTTGGCAGAGCGGTTAATGTTTGTATCCAGTTGTTCTATACGTGGCAATAGCCCGGAGATCCAAATGGAAATTCGAAATCCAAAGATTCCTCCGATTGTGTTGGTAATGAGATCATCGACATCAAAAAGACGGTAAGGATGATCGAAGAAACCGTAAATCCCTGTAATCTGCGTGATCTCAAAGGACAGGGAAAAGGCAAAGGATAGTAGAATGCACACGACCCAGCGTGTACGAAAATAATAGCCCAGAAACATTCCAAACGGTACGGTCAATGCAACGTTAAAAATGACCTGTAAAAATGCAGGCTCACGCAGTAATGACCAGTAGGTAGAGATTTGATCAGGGATGATCGTCGATCCATCCACAATATCCTGAATAAATTGAAGGGGAATGAATTGGACGATACTCCCAGAAGGTGCAGCATTGTGCCGGGAGGATGGAAAAGGAAGCAAGACTAGAAAATAAGCGTTCATCAGATAGAGCAGCAGCAGATATAGGATTAAAGCTCTAAGCTTATGTATATAGCCATGTCTGCGGTATTGTACGATAAGAAAAGGAAGTGTGAAGAACAGCGCTGCTATTGGAAACATCATGAACGCATACGAAATTGGAAAAAAGTACGAATGAAACATAAGTCACCTGCCGTGGAATTGTTTTTATAAGAAATTTGACTCTACTTGGAAATTAGCTATCCCCGGCTCATTATAAGTTTTTATGATAGGGAACTCAACTAATTTATCGAACGTTTCCGGCATACATATGTCTATGAAGGAGCGTGAAGTGGATGGAGAAAAAGGTTCAGCAGTATTATCGGCTCAAGCAAAAGCAAAAAGATATTGAAAAAGAATTGGCCGAGCTTCGTCAGGATATTTTAAATTATTGTAGTGAGCAGGAAACCACCGAGACTGAAATTGGCAGCTATAAAGTGAAGCTGGTCGTGCAAAACCGCAAAGAATATGATGATGCAAAGTTATATGAGACCTTATCGGACCCTGAAGTGTGGCGTTTGCTCTCCAAATCAGATCCGGCAAAGGTGGCAAGCTTGACCAAGTTGAATGTAATTTCAGAGGATAAAATCATGCATACTTATGCTTTGAAGACCGTAACACTGCTACAGGTGGATAAAAAATAGTGATTCAAGTGAGCGGTTCCTTGTGGGAGCCGCTTTATTTGGCTGATAACTGTCCAGATTAAGGAAATATGTTACAGTATTAGGGTAGAAGGGAGGTTGAATAGTGAAAAAAATAATCATCGGAGGCGTCATGGGCTTAACGATTTTACTTTTTTTCTTCTTTATTTTGCAGCATAATAATCAATCACTTGAGGTGAAACCGGAAGTTCTGTTCCCAACAGCGGAATACAGGGTGACTGATAGTAGTGCTCCAGGATTACCTATGCTTATAACTGCTGAAGGGGCGAATGTTATTAAGATACAGGCTACGTCCGGCAATTTATTGTTATGGAACCCCCCTGACTACAAGGTGCATAACAAAGGTCTTGAGCTGAAAATCAAATCTGGAGATCAAATTTATTGGAGTCCAATGGATGGAAAGAATAAACAAATAAATGAGCCTCAGGATACCAAGATCATAGTGATTGCTTACCATAATGATAAGCAGATCGGAACGTCCATTGTAGAGATTCATAAGAATGCTCTAGGTGTCTATACAGGGGAAATACCTGAAGTGAAGTAACTGAGAATCTAAATCGAATCGCAACTATCCTCGTTTTGCGTTAAAATAAGAAGTGAAGCTGACCGAGTGCTTATAGCAACCCTAGAGATGGAGGAAGAGAATTCATGAAAGATTTTGAAGTAATGCTGGAGAAATACGCGAACCTAGTTGTAAAAGTAGGAGTAAATGTACAGCCTGGACAAGTCCTTATGGTACATGCACCGATAGAAACCGCAGAACTTACTCGCTTGATTGTAGCGAAAGCCTATGAAGCGGGAGCAAAATATGTAATTGTTGACTGGGACGATGAAGCAACTACACGGATCCGTTATGAAAAAGCCCCAGAGGATTCTTTCGATTACTATCCACAGTGGCAGGCTGAGATGATGGAGAAATTCGCGGAAGAAAATGGTGCCATCTTACATATTAAAGTACCTGATCCGGAACTGTTTAATGGCATTGATTCTTCTAAGGTATCTAGAGCAGTCAAAGCAGCAGCTGTTGCTCGCAAGAACTACTCCAAATATACTCGGAACAGCAAAATCAGCTGGTCTCTGGTCAAAGCGCCAACACGTGCTTGGGCGAACAAGGTTTTTGCCGATCTTCCTGAAGAAGAGCGGGTAGAGGCGATGTGGGAAGCTGTATTCCAGATGAATCGTGTGGGCAGCGATGATCCGGTAGCTGCTTGGAGAGAGCATATTGGTCAGTTGAAAGAAAGTCAGGATAGAATGAACGCTAAACGTTATAAAAGCCTGCATTACCGTGCTCCGGGAACGGATCTGCATGTAGAGCTTCCGGAAGGCCATTTATGGCGCGGGGGTGGCGGTGAGAATGATAAAGGTGTTTATTTTGTTGCTAATATGCCAACAGAAGAGATTTATTCCATGCCCCATCGTACTGGAGTGAATGGCACAGTTAGAAGCACGCTCCCTCTTAATTTGAATGGACGTTTAGTTGAAGGACTTTCATTCACTTTTGAAAAGGGGAAAGTCGTAGCTTATGAAGCTGAATCCGGACGCGAGCATTTAACCTCACTGCTGGCAACGGATGAAGGTGCATCTTATCTAGGAGAAGTAGCCTTAGTGCAGCATGATTCTCCAATCTCTCGCTTGAACCGCATTTTTTACAATACAGGGATTGATGAGAATGCCTCCTGCCATTTCGCGTTAGGAAGTGCTTATCCTGTAAATATTGAAGGCGGCACAAAGCTTACGAACGAAGAGCTTGTGGCTAGAGGAGCTAATGTCAGCTTAACTCATGTCGATTTTATGATCGGTTCAGCAGAGCTGGATATTGACGGAGAGCTGGCGGACGGCACGATTGAACCCGTATTCCGTAAGGGAAATTGGGTGTTGTAAGGAGAAGAAAAAAGCCGGATCTCTTCCAATGAGCTTCCGGCTTTTTTGAGTACCTATAAATATCATTTTTAGATTGAAAAATAGTTAAGACTCATAGCCTCACGTACTTCGGCCATTGTTTCCTGAGCAATGCTGCGGGCATGCTGTGTTCCAGAGATTAAGATTTCCTGCACAAGCTTGGGCTTAGTAGCATAATAGGAACGCCGCTCTCGCATCGGTTCTATAAGCTGATCTAGAGCTGTCGAAATCAACTGTTTGCAAGCAGAACAACCCATGGTACCCCGCTCACAGCCTTCACGAATTTCGGTTACCCCCGCTGAGCGAAAAGCACCATGATAAGCAAAAATAGGACAGATATCTGGATGTCCAGGATCATTTTTATGCACACGCGCAGGATCGGTTGTGGCTTTTCTTATCTTGAAGGTGATTTCTTCCTTAGTGGAGTCCAGCTCGATGGCATTGCCAAGGCTTTTACTCATTTTAGCGTTGCCATCCGTACCCACAAGTCTCGGCGTCTCACTGATCAGCGCTTTGGGTTCCACCAGTATCGGGCTGTACAGCTCGTTGAATCTGCGGACGATTTTGCGGGTTAATTCCAGATGGGGGAGCTGGTCTTCTCCTACAGGAATGATCGTTGCTTTACAAAAAGTTATGTCAGCAGTCTGACTAACTGGATAACCTAGAAAACCGTAATACAATTCATCTAAGCTGGAATTTTTTGATTCGGCTTTAATCGTGGGATTATGCCGTAAAGAATTCACAGTAACAAACATAGAGAACAAGATGGTCAGCTCTGCGATTTCAGGGATCATCGATTGAATAAATATAGTTGTTTTCTCCGGATTTATACCCGCAGATAAATAGTCCAGTGTGATCTCATGCAGATGTTGACCCAGCAGCTGCGGACGATCAAAATGGGTCGTTAGGGCTTGAATATCCGCTAAAAACACAAAAGTTTCATATTGCTCCTGAAGGGCTACTCGGGTCTGCAAGCTGCCGGCGTAATGGCCAAGGTGAAGCTTTCCAGTCACTCGATCTCCAGTTAAGACACGTTCGTTCATCATATAAAAATTCCTCCTGTTATTTAGCATTTGGTTACACTCGAGTCGCCACCACCAGCCATCATCCATGGCCATCACCTCCTTTAAATGACAAAAAAACCTCATCCAATAAGGACGAAGTTGTCGTGGTACCACCTTAAATGATCGTGTCACCTTACGATTCTTGGCTTTCGATCTTCTCTTACCTGTACGGAGAGGTTGAATTAATTCTCGATACAGGTCCCTTGATAACGGCGGGAACCCCGGTTTTCCCTACTGCATCCATTAAGATAGTTCGGAAAAACAACTATAAAGGCCATTCGAGCATACGCTGGTCACCGGTTCGCACCTACCACCGGCTCTCTGAAGACCATGTTCGTCTGTCTACTTACCCTTTGTCATCGTTGTTCATGATATGTGAATTATTGTAATTCTGAACAGGGGTGTTGTCAATGAGTGGAAATCGTATGGTGATTGATGAGGTATCTAGGTTTATATGATCTAGCAAAGTATACCTTAAATGTATATAATCATCAGGAATTTAGTCCAATCTATCATTGCGGATTCACAATATACTACTCTATAACCTTGAAATGGAGTGATGATAAATGGCGACAATAATAAGTTATGGGTCACAGGCAAAAATCCCGTTAGATCCGTTTACTACAGCTATAACGGTTGCAGGGATTCCTGGAGCTGGAGCGGGTCTAGCCACAGCGCAAGTAAATATTAGTCCGGCTAATCCGGCTTCTTTCTCCAGTAGAGTCGAGTTAAATGGTAGTTTTAGTCTTACTGCACTTGCTAATAGCCAATTTCTTGTTATCATCCGACGAGCTGGAGTCGATATTTATAGATCCTTTTATCGTTTTACTACTATTACTGATATTCAATTAAGTGCTCAGTGGGTTGATGGTGCTTATATTGGAGTCCACAACTATGAATTGGTAATTCAGAATGATAGCAACTTGCCTATAAATCTATTTGGACCCATATCATTCACAGCAACTGCTATTGGAGGAGAGGGCGTAATTTAAGTTGTGTTCCTGTGCGCCATTCAAGGGACGGGTGAATCAAAGCTTTGGACAGTTGAATCGATCTGATTCAGCTGTCCTTTTTTCATGAACGTATAATTGAAGTACAACTCTCGCAGCATAAATATCCAACCATACCCTTGATAGAGCGGTTTATTTATTTAAAATGTTATCCTCTAAAACAGCGTATTTATCGCCGAATTGCTTAATGATATGTTGTTCTCCCCAATTACATAATGCAGTCAAAATATCGCTTAAACTATCACCATATTCACTAAGCTCGTATTCTACTTTTGGTGGAACCTGATTATAAACAATTCGGTTGATGATTCCATCTGCCTCAAGCTCGCGTAGCTGCTGGGTTAACATTTTTTGAGTAATGCCGGGCATCAACTGTTTTAACTCGGAGGTGCGTTTTTTGCCATGAGTTAAATGACATAGAATTACGCATTTCCATTTCCCTCCGATGACCTCTAGTGTGGCTTCAACAGAAATATTGTATTTTTTCTTGACAGTTGTTGTAGATGTTGTTGTCATGATAACCTCCAAGGTATGGGTACTTTTTAGCACCTATGGCACTTTTGAGTGCGTACTATTGATTATGTCCAATTTAACCTATCATAACATTTTTCGTTCAATTTTTATAGAATGCTATAATTTAGAGAGCTTTGGGCAAAAAAAGCAAAACGAAATAAAAACCGTTTCTATACCTCCCCCGTCTTAATCTATGAAAGGTTGAAGAGAGGAGGCTAAGGAAGGACATGACGATGACTAATGCAGAAATGAAAAAAGTAACGATTCTTGATACTCGGAGCGAGACAGATTTTTACGATTCGATATTGGTACATAGAGAACAACTGTACAGTATTGCTTATAGTTACTTGCGGAACCGAAACGATGCGCTGGAAGCGATGCAGGAAATGACTTGCCGGGCCTGGATTAAAAGAAAAACTTTAAAGGACCCCAAAGCATTCAAATCATGGATTATTCGCATTCTAATTTATGTCTGTATAGATGAACAAAGACGAAGAAAACGTTCCACGCCGCTGGTAGATGAAAGAATAGGAGAACAGGTCACACACATTGGCCATCATCGGATGGAAATGCTGTGGGCACTCGAGCAGGTTAAGCCCAAGTATCGCCATGTGCTGCTGCTAAAATACTACAACGATATGACCTTGACTGAGATCGCTAATATTATGAATAAACCCGAGGGGACGGTTAAGACTTGGCAGCATAAGGGGCTGAAGCAGTTGCGAACCATCATAAAGAATCGGGGTGAATGGAACCATGAGTAGTCAAGAGGAGCTTGCCATGTTAAGCGATGCCGAACGTATCCCACAAGAACAAAAAATAGAGAATGCAGCCGCTCAAATCTATGCGATCCAAGCAGGTTTGGAATTAGGCAAGAAACGTGGCAGAAGGTTAATGTTCACAAAAAGCGCGATGTCTGTGCTGGCGGCTGCAGTGATGATAGCGGGCCTGCTGTTCTTCAATCCAACCCAGCTGATGCCACAGCAAGGGACTTCGAGTGCTGAAACGTTCGATTGGGGCGTATTGGAGCCTTTTAAAACATTGGCTGCAGCTGATATTGATGCTCTTACTTTAGAGTCTGCAATCCGGAATGATTATTTACAAATCGTTAATAAGAGTGCTGAATCAAATGGATATAAAATTACTCTGAATGCTGTGCTTGCTGATGAAAATAAAATCATGCTGCTGTATACAGGGACAACAAGTGATGGTCAGGAAGTGTACAGTGTAAATAGTGTGAAGCTGACAGATGCTGAAACTGGACGAGACGTAATGGAGGAGAATGGGAATAGGGGCGGAATGGGAGCACACGCAGAGGGAACCATATATACTTGGCTCGGTAAAACTATATTCTCACTGGACCGAAATAAACCAAGGCCAACAGACGTAGTGGCGGATTTCCAGATTGCCTCTGTAGACCCGGGAATGTTAAGTAAACCGAAAACAGGAACGGTTTTATCCGACATGCGGTATTCTGATCGTTTAAAAGTGAACTTCTCTATTGATCCTAAGTTTTGGGAGCAGAAGACGGAGACATTAGTTGTAGACCATCCCTTTATTATTGACGGACAGGAAGTAAAACTAGCCGAAGTCGAGCTTTCTCCGTTAAGCATAGCGCTCAAATATACGATAAATGAGGAATTGCAAACGGATTGGATCGTCCGAAATGAACTGTTTCAAAAGCTCCCCTATGAATTAACTGCGCAGGTTGGGAAGCACGACATTAAAATTAATCCGAATTCTGGTAGTGGAGCTGATGATGGATTTATAAGTTACTTCAGCAGTAATGTGTTGGATCACCCGAAGTCTCTACGACTGAAGCTTAATGCGGGGGCAGATCGAGAGAAAGAAGAGTATATTGATATTCTGAAAAAATGAGCGGTATACGATATTAGTGAATATGCGTTGGGAGTTGTAATATAGCAAAAAGGCCGCTGGTTGCGGCCTTTTTGTTATTGTTGGGACATTATACTAACTTTGTGAGTTACCATTAACACCAAACGCATCACTTGTTAATGAGAACAAACTCCTAATGCTCCTATCGGGACTATATGTGCTTAATGCTCCTCACGGGCTACAGGCTCTTAATGTTCCTCAGGCTTCTCACGTTTCACAGGCTTCTCACGTTTCACAGGCTCTTCATGTTCTCAGGCTCCACATGTTTCACAGGTTTCTCATGTTCCTCATGTTTCTCACGCGCGTAACACTCCTAACGGACTGTATTGCAACTATTTTGGCTTTTTTGACCATTTTGCTGAGTTTTCGGACTGCATGGACCTCTGTCAAGAAAGTGGACACTCACGCAACAGACATTCTAGTCAATTGCTCAGCAAAACGAACTGGAGAAAGATACCCCAGCGCGCCATGCATTCGCTTGCGGTTATAATAAAACTCAATATATTGAAAAAGTGTCTGGTAGGCTTGCTCCTTAGTTTTGAATCGTGGATTACAATAAATGAGCTCCTTTTTCAAAATGCTGTGCCACGACTCGATACAGGCGTTATCATAACAGTTACCTCTGCGGCTCATGCTGGACTCCATGCCATACGCTTTCAACTGCTGCCTGTATTCATGAGAAGTATATTGAGAACCTCTATCGGAGTGATGTAATAGACCCTTTTCCGGTTGTTTAGCTTCGTAAGCATCTTGTAAGGCGCCCGAAATTAAGCTAGTTTCCATATGGTTCTCCAAGCGCCACCCCACGATTTCGCGCGTGCAAAGGTCCATCACACTAGCCAGGTACAAGCGCCCTCCCCGGCAAGGAATGTACGTAATGTCGGTAACCCATACTGAATTGGGTTTGAGTATTTTAAATTGCTGGTTCAGCGTATTCGGGGCAATCGGATGGTCATGATTGGAGTCGGTGGTCTGTACGCGATACGTTTTGGAGACAATGGAGCGAAGCTTCATATGTCGCATGTACACACTCACCGTGCGTTCGGTAACGGTATAACCTTCTTGATGCAACAGGCGGGTGATCTTCGGACTCCCATACCGCTTTTGATGGTCTGCAAAATGATACTGAATTCGCTTCATTATCGCAGCCTTACGAAGCATATGCGTACTGTTTTTTTCTGTCCGCCACTTGTAGTACCCGCTCCGTGACACATGTAGGGTCATGCACATCTTCTCCAAGAGAAACTCGGAGCGATGTTTTTCAATAAACTGGAATCTCAGTTCCTTGGTTTGCTGAAGATGTGCACTGCTTTTTTTACGATCGCTAATTCCTCTTCCACATCAGCAATCTTGTTATCTTTTTCTTGAAGTTGTCGGCTCATTTCTTTCAACTGTGCCTCGAGTTCCCGTACTCGATCCACGCTAGCTGCCGGTTCATTCTTTAGTTCTCGATACTGGCTCATCCATTGATGCAGGGTACTTTTTGGGATGTTGAGCTCTTCCGCCAAGTCGCCCACTGTCTTTGTTTGCTCTTGAATGAACTGCACTGTCTGTTTTTTAAATTCTTCGTTATACCGTTGTCGATGTTCTCCCATGTGAACACACCTCCGTGGACTCATTATCGCCAGTCTGTTAACTACTGTCCACTTTTCATTCTAGCTTCAGCATAGCTCTTATTGGTCTAAATCCACACCAAAATTAAGCATATTGGGTTGAATAGCTGCATCTGAGTCCGATAGCACTGCGAAATGCCCGGATTTTTCGAAATAAGGGCTCCTGAGTCCGAACCATCTGGCCTCGTAAATACTGCACTGTAAACTGTAAACTCGCCATCTGACCTCGTAAATACTGCACAGTAAACTGTAAAACACCGTCTGAGCGTCTTAGATATTTCGGCAGAACAAAAGTGGCGTTAGTGCGGTACAAAAGTGTTGCTAAGTGGCAATTAAGTTAATAACGCTCCTCACTTTTCTCATGTTCCTCATGTTTCTCACGCGCGTAACACTCCTAACGGACTGTATTGCAACTATTTTGGCTTTTTTGACCATTTTGCTGAGTTTTCGGACTGCATAGCTCTTATTGGTCTAAATCCACACCAAAATTAAGCATATTGGGTTGAATAGCTGCATCTGAGTCCGATAGCACTGCGAAATGCCCGGATTTTTCGAAATAAGGGCTCCTGAGTCCGAACCATCTGGCCTCGTAAATACTGCACTGTAAACTGTAAACTCGCCATCTGACCTCGTAAATACTGCACAGTAAACTGTAAAACACCGTCTGAGCGTCTTAGATATTTCGGCGGAACAAAAGTGGCGTTAGTGCGGAACAAAAGTGGTGCTAATGTGGTGTTAATATGGCGCTAATATGGCGCTAATTTGGTGCAAAGGTGGCGCTAATGTGGCAACTAAGTTAGTAACTTTTCTCGTTGTAGTTATGGGAGTATGTGTTCAGTGATTAGTTAGTCGCATTAGTCGCATTAGTCGAATTAGTTACTGTAACTTGTTTTCAACCATTCCTCGTTTGACCAGGACAATTTGCCAGCCCCTGAACCGTCAACAGCGGTAAGTCTAGATTTTAGACTAACTGGGTCATCTGAAGTGTAGCTATAAGGTAGTGTTGTGAATCCGTTCCATGCAAATGCTTTAACGGCAGCGGGTGCAGGGGAGAGAGGGCTGTTCTTAGATGTACTGTCTCCTCTGAATGTTGCTCCATCTAGTGAATAGATCGTATCTAAAGCTGCGATTGCACCCGTATATTTGCTATTACTCGCATCCGCTTGATTGTTGCGAAGTGGATTCACTACATCAATGATTACAGAACTTTCAAGTAATACAGCTCCTCCTTCTGTCGAGATTGCTCCGTTACTTGTAACCCCGAAATGATACCCCTTGCTTGAGATCGCTTTTTCCATAGCGGAGGTTAGACGTTTTTTAGCCAATCTGGTATCTTCGTTGTCCATTACAATGTTATAGGCATGCGCATTACCACTACGAAGGCGGGGCATGCGGTCTTGTATATCTTTATAGTAGTTGTGATGGAGCGTCACAGAAAGAAGCGCATTATCAGCTGCAAATTCTGTTGCGCCTATTAAATGGCCCTTTTTTTGACTAGCGGCAATCGCAATGATGTCGTCTTTACTTAGGCCAACTGAGCTGCTTCTTAAATAAGCGTACATGGGATAAGCAGCCTTGTTGGCTTCCATAGCATTAATTTGCTGAGTAACCCAGCTGTTTGCGTTTCTATCATCCCCTAAGAAGGAAGACCATGAAATGGTGACGCCGTTGCTGCCTTTTTTAACATCGACAACTCCGTCATAAGATTTATTGAAGGTGCAGTGGTCGATCCATACGTTGTTGCTATTCTCAATGGTGATGTAGTCCCAGTCGTTTTTATCGTAATTTCCTTTGGTTGCTTCATCCCATTCCCACAGCTCATCAAATTCAAGGTTGCGGATGATGACGTTAGAGCTTCTTTTAAAAGTAAAAGCGGCATGTTTAAGGGTTGCACCCTTAGCAGAGAAAATGGTCAAACCGTCGAAGTTGTCTATAGACACTTTGCTGACACCAGTCTCTATTAATACGGGATGTGTTAAAGCACTGTTATGAGCGCTAAATGGGGAGATCTTTGCCGCATCAGAAATTTCATTCCATCCCAGATCCAAGTCGTTCATAATTTCAATAACCTTTATTTTGGATCCTTTTCTCAGTGCAGTGGCAAGATCTTCTGCGCTATATACCTTTTTATAGAGTGGACTGGTTTCTTGGATATTTCCACCACCTGTTGTTCCTGTGGCAAACCCAGCCAAATCATATTCACTAACCTGTACCGGTGTAGGCGTTGGTGAAACAGTTGGTATCGGCGTAGCAGTAGGTGTTGGTGTAGCAGTCGGAGTCGGTATTGCAGTCGGTATCGGCGTAGCAGTAGGTGTTGGTGTAGCAGTCGGAGTCGGTATTGCAGTCGGTATCGGTGCAGCAGTAGGTGTTGGTGTAGCAGTAGGTGTCGGTGAAGCAGTTGGTGTCTGTGAAGCAGTCGGAGTCGGTATTGTAGTTGGTGTTGGTATAGCAGTCGGAGTCGGTATAGCAGTTGGTGACGGCGTGACAGTCGGTGTCGGTGTAGTGCCATTGGTGTCAGAAACGGTCACGTTGTCGAACATCGTAATTGTCTTAAAGGTAACGAGCCCTGCTGTACCTTTTTTTAATTTGGAATCGGAAGCTGAGAGCTCCAGCGTATCATTTACATACATGTTGATGGTATTTCCGCTCATTTCAAGTTTTACATTATACCAAACTCCTGTTTGCAGAGTGTAGGGTTTGCTGGTCAAAGTTGTAGTAGATCCAGAAACCTTTTTTCTGATTTCCAGCATGCCATCATTATTATTATACAAAGAAGCTGCATAAAAATTATTTCCATCTATGTATCTGCCTGCAACATAAGTTCTGTTTGAGCCATTAAAATCAACTACTTTTACATCCGCTTCCACAGTGTAATCGCTCCAGGCTGAATCACCTGCAGAAGTACGTCCTTCTTTTGTGGCAGACTGGTAATATACGCTGTTGCCTTCGTCCTCAACAATAGTCCAATTCCCACTAGTGGATGTCCATAGATTACCGCCCTCTTCAAAGCGGTCTTGGAAGAAGGTAGAAGCACTTGCCGGATACACAATAAAAAGAGAAAAGAGCAGGGTTATGCACATAGTAACACTCACATTTTTCTTGATTGATTTTAGCAAACTCATTGTAATCCTCCTTATGTATTTATAAATTTATATTAATATAAATACATATATCGGAAATAAATATAAGTAATAATATGATTATAAAGTCCTTTTTTTAATTAGTGCTATAATAGCTTTTTGGGTATTCAACGATGAATTCTGATCTATACGAACTAGGAGTGATAGACTTGAGCGTAATCCGAATGGAGAACGTAACTAAGAAATATGAGAATACATTGATCTTTCGAGATATTTATTTTCGTGTGAGCAAGGGTGAACGTATTGGCTTAATCGGACGAAATGGAGCAGGTAAATCTACTGTTTTTAAGCTAATAATGGGAAAAGAGGAGCCAACGGCAGGAAAAGTAGAATTAGATCCCAATGTGAAGATCAGCTACTTCTCTCAATTCTCGGAGCTTTCCGGGTCTTTGTCTGTACAACAAGAGTTAGAACTTTGCTTCGAAGAGGTAGCACGCATTGAACAGGAGCTTAACCAAATAGGAGAACAGCTTGGGCAGGTGTCGGATGATGTCCAGATGAATGTACTTTTAGAGCGCCAAGCTGAGCTTTTTGGACAAATGGAGCATTTGGATGGCTGGAATGTATCTGTGGAAATCAATACGGTGCTGACTAAATTAGGATTCGATGAGAGATCGCGGCATCAACCTGTAGAGGAGTTATCCGGAGGCTGGAGGAACCGCGCGGCACTGGCTAAAGTCTTAATTGAAGGGCCTGATGTTGTATTGCTCGATGAGCCTACTAACTTTTTGGATATGGAAGGGATCGTATGGTTGGAGCAGTGGCTGCACCGTTTCAATGGGGCGATGCTTCTGGTCTCTCATGATCGGCAATTTATTGACAGAGTGGTCACGCGGACGATAGAAATCGAGAACTATCATTTCCAGGAATATGAAGGGAATTATACCGATTACGTTCGTAAAAAGAAGATGCGCAAAAAAGTGCTCGATCGGCAATTTGAGTGGGAAGAAGAACTTCTCCTTATGGAGTCTGAGGCCATTGAAAACCGCGGTAGTAAGAAGTCCTCTAAGGATCGTCTTTCGCGTAAGCTAACGGATATGAAAAAACGAGTGGAACCTCATCCAGTTAACGTATTAATCACTGATATTTATAGTAATTTACGTTTTCCTGACAAGCTGGGGGAAGTGAAGCGGATTGGACAAAGTTATGATGGCCGCTCCATCTTCCAGAACATTAGCTTCGATATTCAAAAGGAAGACCGGATAGCAATCGTGGGTCCGAACGGCAGCGGAAAGTCGACACTCATCAAAGTATTGACTGGACAAGAAGCACCGGAATCGGGGGAAGTGACTTGGGAACGCGGGGTCAGCTATGCGTACTTTAATCAGATGTGGGATGAGCTGGATCATAAAGATACTGTCAGCCATGCCGTAAATGTTTATGGACTGGGACTGGACGCACCGCGGAAAAAGGTGAATAAATTTCTATCGATGCTGCAATTCTCGGAAATGGATCTGAGCAAAACGATTGGCAGCCTTTCAGGCGGACAGCAGGCCAGAGTGGCTTTAGCGAAATGCCTTCTCTCCGGAGCTGCTGTCATTATTTTAGATGAGCCCACTAACCATTTGGATTTAACTAGTATTCAGGTGATGGAGCAGGCGTTGATTCATTTTCCTGGCGCTGTAGTAACAGTTAGTCATGATCGGTTTTTTATTGATAAAATAGCGACGAAAATGCTCACCTTTGATCCTAAATTAGGCATTACTGAGCAAAATGTCTAGGATTACGCGGGAAGACGGATGATCACTGTCGTTCCTTCACCTACGTGACTGGAAATTTCAATTCCATATTTTTCGCCAAAATGAAATTGAATACGATCATGAACATTTTTAATGCCAATATGTTCCTCATCTAAGGTATCTGAGGGTTGAGAGAGACGGAAACGAAGCTGTTTAAGTTTCTCTTCCTCGATGCCAATGCCGTTATCTTTAACGATAATCAGCATATCATCCCCCGATATCACCGAGGATACCTCAAGCAGACCTGGTTCACTGCGACTTTCTAGGCCGTGTACGATAGCATTCTCTACGATGGGCTGCAAGGAGAAGTGCATGACCTTAACGATCTCGCATTGCGGATCTAGCTGTTCCATATACTGTAATTTATCCCCAAAACGTAACTGCTGAATTTTCACATATAGCCGGACATGCTCAAGTTCTTCGCGCAAGGTAACGGTGATTTTCCCAGTCTGAATATGAATCCGAAACAATCTGCCCACGATTCCCACCATCTCGCCAATCTCTCTTTGCCCATTGATGATGGCTTTCATTTGAATTGATTCAAGGACATTTGCCAGAAAATGAGGATTGATTTGGCTTTTGAGCGCACCATACTGGGCTACCTTTTGTTGAGCCTTGGCCATCGATGATCGCTCAATATAGTTTTGCAAATCTTTTACCATTTTACGAATTCCATTATATAGAACCCCAAATTCATCTTGGCGGTTACTGTACAAATCCACATCGAAATTACCCATCCCCACCAGCTTCACCTTCCGGCTTAACAGAATAATAGGTTTGGTTACACGTTCCGAGAGGATATACATAAATAAGAGTGCAGTGACAAGCGATAAGAGCGCCAAAGTTAAAATGATTTTGCCAAGAAAAGAAGCCTGCTTAGTCATCTCTTTTTCATCAATATATTGAATGACCTTCCAGTTGGAGTAAGGAGAAGTAACAAAATTAATGTACGAATCCTTGTCATCAAAAGTACCATATAAGCTCCCGGCGTCATTGTTCATAAAAGTGTTAAGCGCCTGTTTGTCGATGGGGATAGGCTCTAAAGGACTCGTCTCCAATGAATCTGAGCTATAAACGTTGCCTCCTTTATCGTCTAAAATAATGAATTTCCGCTTGCTATTCTCGGACAGCTTTAAGATTTCACGTAATGAATCCAGCCGGATATCAATTAACATGACACCTAAGGGCTGCTTGCTTCCTTTTTTATTAATGACTCTGGCGATGGAGATGACGGATTGTTTAGAATTGGTGCGATAGAAGGGGAGATGACTTCCAAATAGGATTACACCACCCTTTTTTTGTTGCGTCTGTAAATACCAATCCTCTTGGGTGTAGTCCTTCACATCATAATCCGCACGATTGAAATTGGCGGAGTAGAATACACGTGACCCCGCGAAAATCTGCACACTGTCGACATTTTTAATCGTCATTTCAATCCCGCTGATGAACTGTTCAATCGTGTTTCCATACTGAATACTTAGATCATTCCCGATATTATCTTTGTTGATAGTCCAATGCTCGAGGGCGGTTTGTAATTGACTATCTACTTGGGCATTAAGGGTCCCTTTTTCAATGCTTTGCAGATACTGGTCGATGTTGAAAGAAAGATTATTAAGGATGAGATTAGAGCTGCTTTGATATTCATTTTTGACGGCTTGATTTGAAAAAATATAGATAATCGCGGATATAATCAGCAAAGGAATGGTAATGGTCAGGATCATCAGCACAAAAATCTGCCGATTGACATGCCGCATCCGATAACGTTTTTTTGGCTGGTTAATTTGTATCATTTTGCTTACCACCCCGATTGTTTTCTATAGTCTGATGGGGTCATGTTGGTAAAAATCCGGAACGTTTTAACGAAATGCTTATAGCTTTTGTAACCACACATTGTGCAGACATCGGTCACCAGAATCTCCGGTTTTTTTAAGCATTCCTGCGCGTATTCCATACGGATTTCGGTTACAAATCGCATATAGTTCTTATCGAGTTTTCTTTTGAACAGACGACTTAAATAAGAAGGGTTATAGAAGAATCGATCCGCTACCATTTGTAGAGTAATATCTTGATCAATATTAGCTCTAATGAAGGATTTAATATGTTCAAAGATAATCACATCCTGCTGATGGTTATCCGTCAGACCTTCGGTATAAATGTTTCCCAAATGAACCATCCAATTCCCCAGCCACTCGAACATGACCTCAAGGGAGTGGAAATTCTCTACAAAAGTGAGGTTTAAGAGTTTATCGCTGTACACACCATCCATATGAATCTGATTTTTATTAGCGAAGCGGATAATGACACTTATAATTTCTTGTAAATACGCAAGCCATAGATCAGTAGAAGAGCCATCTGTTTTATGCAAAATATCTTGTGCCAATCGTTGCGTTAATTGCAATATCTCTTGTTTATTGGCGTTTTCGATGCAGGAGATTATTCGCTTCTTATCGTTGTCATCTAGTTGAATAAGCGTTGGTTTAGTAGCTGTGGCGCCAGCCTTCATGGATGAGATATGGAATATATTGCGCTCTTTCTGATAGAAGCGCTGATATAACAGCTTTTCAGACTCGTGAAGTAATGAAGTGATTTGAGATAGTTCGTTCGTTACTGTGCCTATAGCAAGATAAAGGGAAAAATGATGTTCTAGTGTAAGCTTGTTCAAATGCTGATCGAGTTCAGTAAGTACTTGTGTCTCAAAAGGGATAGTGCTCGTTGCAGTCTGTGATCCCATGACTATTAGCCCGTAAAGTTTGGATTTAGCAGCATATGTAAAAATAGATCGTGGCAGATTTGCCGGGAGATAGCCCTCCGTAGCAAGATGTATAAACTTAGTCGCCTGTTCTCTTATCCACAAGGTGGATTGTGAAGGAGTTTCTCTGATAAGGAAACCTGCCAAAACAAAAGGGAGATACAAATAATGTTTACTTTTGAAACTACATAATTCAGAGATTATATTAGTGTCAATTGAAGGTTGTTCTTCTTCCAGTAGTAGCTTTATAAGTTGTGAGCCTTCCAGAGTAGAACGTTTCCTTTGTTCTTGTTGTTTAAGTTGCAGCTTGTTCATGCATTCTTGAATCACGGTTAGGCTTTCTTCATATTCCAAAGGTTTGAGCAAAAAAGCATGTACACTCCCAAGTTTGATGGCTCGTTGAGCGTATTCGAAATCATTAAATCCCGTCAAAATGATAAACAAAGTATCAGGAAGGAATTGGCGAAGCTCTTCGATCATCTGAATACCATCCATTTCGGGCATGCGAATATCAGTGATCACTAAATCTGGCTGCTCACGCAGTGCGGTAACGAAGCCTTCTTTTCCATTCTCCGCTTCAACAATACTCTGAACACCAAGCTCCTGCCACGAAAAGTAATGTTTTAATCCTGTCCGTATTAACGGTTCATCCTCTACAATCATAAGCTTGTACATGAAATCCCTCCGGAAGACTAGATTTATAGTGGATTATTCAACATCGATACCATCAAATGTAAGTTATAAGCTAAAAATTAAAATAATTATAGGTGAAATATGTAATGTATTATAACATTGAAGAGGGACTGAAAGAAGGTATAGGTCAGAATACGACCCTAAATGTAAAAGGAGTGGGATTCTCCTAAATTTATAATTGATTTATGATTAGCGCAAGGAATGATAAAGCATTTTATTCCACAAAAATAATAGGGGGTAGCACATGAGAGCAATGAAAAAAGGGCTAATGAGCATTGTTGGTGTCGCACTTTTAGGTACACAGTTAGTTGCATGCGGAAATACGAATACAGCGAATTCCGCCAATGAACCAAGTAATAATACTGATAAGAGTGAGCCCGTGGCCACTGAGACTGCTGCTAAACCAGTAGAAATAACATGGTGGAATTTTCCGAGCTTTCAAGCTTTAGATGGTGAAGTTGGTAAATATGAGAAGGAAATCATTGCAGCTTTTAATGAGAAGAATCCGGAAATTAAAGTCAACCTTGAGATGATCACATTTGAAGGCGGCCCTGAAAAACTGAATGTGGCGATTGCTTCGAATACCGCACCTGATGTAATTTATGATGCTCCTGGACGGATTATTGACTGGGGTAAAAAGGACTTATTAGCACCTCTTAATGATATGGTGACCGATGAAGTGAAAAATGATATTTCGGAAGCCTTTTGGAAGCAGTCTAGTGTTGGCGATGAGACCTTTATGTACCCGATCAATACAGCTCCTTTTATGATGGCGGTAAACAAGACCGTTTTTGAGAAGATTGGCGCGCTAGATTTGCTTCCTCTGGATAAGGAAGATCGAACTTGGACGTTTGAAGAATATAAGAAAGCGCTGGAAGCAGTTAAAGAAAAAGCACCTGATGTTATCCCTACCGGATTCTTCGCGAAGAGCCAAGCTGGAGATCAAGGAACTCGCGCATATCTTGCTAACTTAGGTGTATCCAGATTTCTAAATGAAGATAATTCCGCAGTCGCGATCAATACTGATAATGCTGCGAAAGCGTTGGATTGGATAGTTCAAGCTACAAAAGATAAACTTAGCGTTTCTGGTGCGGCTTCCCTTGCGGCTGCTGACGTGAACGACTTATTTTTGCAAGGAAAATTAGCCTTTACACTTAACTATTCTGCAGTACTTAAAGCTCAGAACGTATCTAAAAAAATGGTTGAATTCGAAGATGTTCTGCTTCCATTCCCTACTTTAGATGGATCGGAACCTAAGCTTGAACCTTACCTCGGCGGTATGGCTGTATTCAATAATGGTGATGATGCCAAGATTGCAGCTTCTAAGAAGCTGATTGATTTTATCGCTAATGACCCTGTATGGGGTAAGAAAAACTTGATTCAAACAGGTGGTCTGTCTGTTCGTAATTCGATTACAGGCCTCTATGATGATGCAGAGTACAAATACGCTGAGTATGCTCGTAAATTCACAACAGATGCACCTACCATTGCCGATGGATATGCTGATATTCGTACTTTCTGGTTCCCTGAATTACAACGTGCTTTAACTGGAGGCGCAACCGGTAAAGAAGCTTTGGACAGCTTTGCTGCAAAAGCAAACGAAGCGATTACAAAAGCAAAGGCTGCAATGAAATAAAAAAAGTGAATGATGTCCAAAAGAATAGAGTGCGGGAAGCACTCTTTTCTTTTTAAATCATCGAAGAAATGGGGAAGGACTGTGGGGACAACGGTTCGCAAAATAAAAGGTTATGTGATTCGCGACTGGATGATGAGTTATCTCTTTTTAGTGCCGGCATTTGGGTTTTTCCTGCTTTTTGTAGCTTATCCGATGGTGAAAGGGGTCTATATTAGTTTCTTCGATTATTCGTTGAGAGATTTTAGCTTTATTGGCCTCGATAATTATATCTCCTTAATAAAAGATGATAATTTCAGGAAGTCGATGGGAAATACATTATTGCTTGTACTCATCACCGTACCCATCGTTATTATTTTCTCGTTATTTATCTCTATGAATATTTATAAGAAAAAAGAGTTTGCCAGATCATTTTTCCGCGGAGTGTTCTATTTGCCGGCTGTATCCTCGGTCGTAAGCATCACAGTCGTTTGGGGCTGGATCTATCATCCGAACTATGGGATTCTAAATTATTTAACCAGCTTTTTGGGAATGGAGCCTATATCCTGGTTAGGAGATACGAGGACTGCACTGCTTGCAATTATCGTGGTTCTGATAACGACCTCTGTAGGGCAGCCGATCATTTTATATGTGGCATCTATTGGGAACATTCCTACTTCTTACATAGAAGCAGCTGAGATTGATCGAGCGACGCCTTGGCAGATTTTCCGAAAAATATTATGGCCAATGCTAATGCCAACGAACTTATATATTATCGTGATTACCACGATCAACACCTTTCAATGTTTTGCGCTAATTCAGCTGCTCACCTCGGGTGGACCTGTGTATAGCACATCGACTGTAATGTATGGCGTTTACGAACAAGCCTTTATGCTCGGTCATTTTGGATATGCCTCGGCGATGGGTGTCATCCTTGCGATTGTGATCGGGATCATTTCTATCATTCAATTCAAATACTTTGGCAGTGATGTTGAGTATTAAGGAGGGGACATCATGAATTCTACGAATCCGTTAGAACTGAGAGCACCTATTGGCCAATCTAAGAAAGTAAGCAGATGGAAAAAAGAATTGACGATTCCAAAAATATTAGCCACCATCCTGTTGATTCTGGCAACGTTGTTTTTTATCTTCCCTTTTTATTGGGTGGTTTCAGGGGCATTTAAGCTTCAGACTGTAGCAACAACGATCCCCCCGGAATGGTTTCCGGCTAAGCCGACTCTGCAAAACTGGACCGAGTTATTTAAGAATCCCGTTGAGCGCTGGATGTTTAATAGTTTCATCATTGCTTTTTGTGAAATGGCAGCGATTTGTATCGTTTCTTCCTGTGCTGGATATGTGCTTGCCAAAAAGTCTTTTCCTGGCCGAGGGATTATTTTTACGATGTTTGTTGCCGCAATGGCATTGCCTAAGCAAGTTATTCTTGTCCCGCTGTTTACGATGCTTGCAGATTTTGGTTGGGTCAATACGTATAAAGGGCTTATTTTACCGGCGATTGGCTGGCCATTTGGAGTCTTCCTAATGAAGCAGTTCGCGCAGACCATTCCAGGAGAATTGATTGAAGCAGCCAAAATAGATGGCAGCTCTGAGATTCGCTTGTTCGGCACCATCATTTTACCTTTGTTAAAGCCTGCAATAGGGGCACTGGCCATCTTTACCTTCATCACTTCTTGGAATGATTATTTCAGTCAGCTGATCATGACCAGATCGACTTCAATGATGACATTACCACTTGGGGTAGCGACTCTTCGGGGTGAATTCACAACAAACTATGGACTGCTTATGGCGGGTGCTGCGTTAGCCTCTATTCCTATGATTGCAATTTTTCTAATGTTCCAAAAAGCCTTTACCCAAGGGATTACTATGGGGGCTGTAAAAGGTTAATTATTCTTATAACAACGAAAATTAGTAGTATGAATTAAACGACGGAGGCTGTAATTTATGAAATCATATGAGCTTGAATCCTTTAAAGGCATTATTATCGCTATGTACTCCAGTTATGATGCTGAGGGGGGAATCGATAAAGAAGCAGCCCGGAAATTAGCTCGTCATTATGCTACTACCGGAGTAAAAGGTCTTTATGTTGGCGGAAGCTCTGGCGAAGGTATGCTGCAATCTGTAGAAGAACGCAAACAAATGCTCGAGGCAGTTATAGCAGAGGTTGGAAAAGAGCTTACAATCATTGCTCACGTGGGTGCTCCATCTACAAGAGACAGTGTTGAACTTGCTATCCATGCTGAGAAAGTTGGCGCACACGCAGTATCGGCTGTTCCAGCGATTTATTATCGTCTGTCACCGGACAGTGTTGAAAGTCATTGGCAGGCGATTATTGATAGTACGGCGCTTCCATTTATTATCTATCACATCCCGCAAACTACAGGCTTTCAATTATCGAAAAGCTTGCTGATTAAGATGGCAGCTCAGGATAAAGTAATCGGGGTGAAAATTTCGGCGGAGAGCACGTTTGAGCTTCAGCAATTTAAAGCCGCAGGCGGGAAGGATTTTCTAGTCTTAAATGGACCTGATGAGCAGTATTTGGCGGGCCGCAGTATTGGGGCAGATGGCGGGATTGGTGGAACTTATGGGGTGATGCCCGAGTTATTCCTAAAGGTGGAACAATGTTATGTGCAAGGAGAGATGGCTGAGGCGCAGAAATGGCAGTTCATCATCAATGAGCTCATTGTTGAATTGCTATCCTTTCCTTCATTATATGGTGCGTGTAAAGCGATCCTTAGTGTGCGCGGATTTGAAACAGGTCAGCCAAGGATGCCACTTTTACCGATTAAGGATTCCGATCAGGAGCGGGTGGAAGCTCTGAACAATAGAATATTAGACTATATTCTTGAAGCGAAGGGATAGGGTTAATAATGACTCGAATAAGTGATATCTTTCCGGTGAAAGGTCTGATTGTTTCCTGTCAGGCACTTGAGCATGAGCCGCTTCATGGTGGGGATACAATGGCTAAAATGGCAAGAGCAGCGGTTCAATCAGGAGCTATAGGAATCCGGACAAATGGTGTTCCAGATATTGTAGCTATCAAAAAAGAAGTAAATGTACCGGTCATTGGACTTATTAAACGGGAGATTCCCGGATCAGCCATATTTATAACACCAACCTTAGATGAAGTGAAGGCGATTGTTTCTGCAAAAGCAGAGATTATTGCGCTTGATGTAACGAATCGGGAAGAACGCTTAGAGTCAGTAAAGCCATTAATAGAATATGCACATCTGAGAGGTGTGCTTGTTATGGCGGATATTTCTACATTTGAGGAAGGGCTTGCCGCTGAGAAATTAGGTGTGGATTTTATCGGTACCACGCTTTCAGGCTACACCCCATACAGTACACAGCAGGAAGGACCGGACCTTGTCTTAATTCAACAATTAAGCGGATCTGTGAACATTCCTGTTGTTGCGGAAGGACGTATATGGACACCGGAAGACGCAGCAAAAGCTAAGAATGCAGGGGCATCATATGTTGTTGTAGGAAGTGCAATTACTAGGCCACAATTAATCACTTCGAGATATGTTAAGGCCGTGAGCAATGTCGATGACTGACGGAGGTGAGTCCGCGGTGGAAGGATATGATCCTCATATAGAATATGCGATCGGAGTAGATATTGGCGGCACGAAAATTAATGCCGGACTCGTCTCTTCACAAGGGGGCGTTTTACATACTGTAAGCCTAAGCACATTGGCTGGACAGACGAAAACAATGGATCGCATTATACTAGCAATTCAGACATTAATGGATGAAATAACAGCACAACAAGCGGGAATTCAGCTCCAAGGAATTGGCGTAGGATCAGCAGGGCAAATGGATTGGGAGGCGGGGCGTGTCCGCTCCGCTTCGGAGCTTATCCCTGGCTATGCTGGCACAGCTTTGAAGGATTTACTTCAGACACAGTTTCAACTTCCGGTAATCGTTGATAATGACGTGAATGTATTAGCATTAACAGAGAAATATTTAGGCTCAGGCAAAGGGGTAAAAGACTTTATCTGTCTTGCCCTTGGTACGGGCGTGGGTGGAGCGATAGTCGTAGACGGCCATCTTGTTCATGGTTCTTGGGGGGGGGCTGGAGAGTTAGGCCATATGTCCGTAGATTTCAAAGGTCCTGCATGCGTTTGTGGTGGAAAAGGCTGCTTGGAGCAGTATGCTTCAGGCACAAGTATCGCACGTCGCATGCGCGACAAGCTTTTATTACATAACCAGTCCCCAGAGAACGTAGACTCACGGGAAGTGTTAGCGAGATGGAGGGCGGGTGACTCTCTGGCTACAGAGTTAATGGTAGACACGATTGCTGCGCTCGGATCCGCGATCGCTTCATTAATCCATATTTTTAACCCTAAAGTCATCGTCATTGGCGGTGGAGTGGCTGAAGCAGGCGAACTTTTATTTGAAGGCATTAGAAGAGAAGTAAAGAGCAGAGTAATGCCATCGATGCTGGAAAATGTTCGTATTGAAGCGGCCTATCATGGTAATTTATGTGGAATGATCGGAGCGGGGCTGCAGGTGTGGGAGTATAGCCCCAATAAAGTAAAGAGAGCAGAGCTATAAGGATCTATGCACAATCTATCTGTATAGAAAGTCACCGGGAGCAATACGTAGAAGCATTTAATTGTAATTCGTACAACTATATTTCTCGAATCCCTCAAGCCGATGGGCATAAGTGTATTTTGTACAGCTATTTTCTTGATTTACAGCCTTAGTGGTGGCTTCTCGTGTTTTTAGTTGTATAAAATGCAACTAAAGTCAAAATGATTGCATTTGCCTACGAAATAACTGTATAGAATACATTTATTCCATTCCTCAGATTCCCCTGAGATCCGGTGTAATTGAGCCATTGAAGATTGATTAGTGTTTTGGGATTGATTAATTTTTTAAATAATTAAGTTAGAACCACATGTGAATAATACTCCATGTGGTTTCTTTTATTAGTTATAGCCCACCCCAGTACCCAATGCCGAATGAACCCTTCGTTCAACCATCAACACAACTAACCTATGTTATAGAGAGCAGTTTTTCGCTTTTTACGTTGAATTTATGATGGTGATTCATTAATGTGAGTATATCACACGATATCGCTACGACGAATTCAATGTGTCCAAAGACTCGGGGAAATTCGACCTTAACTGGTCCGGCTCGGATAAACTTGTTTGACCAAACCAGCCTAGCTAAGATTTTAATTAGGCTTAAGAAATACAAGATATCCAATTTGTATCCCTTAACTTATATAACAAAGGATGGGCAAACTATGGTCGATTATAATAACAACGAAGGAATAGGCGGTTTTCAACAAGGTAGCTATCGTCCATTAGCCATTCATCCCATTGATGCGAATTGGACCAGACAATCCCGATTCAGAGCTCCAACATCGCTTTCAGTTTTGAAGCGAGTTGTTGACTCGGGGCGGCCGGATTTTTCATATGGATTAAGCCCGTTTACAGTGGATGAACAAGGGAGAGCCATTTTAGCTGTGGGGCAGGGTGATTTCGAGCTTAATCATCAATACGGCAAACCATATTTACCTGTGTACATATGAAGATGAGTCACAAATTATTGGGAGACTCTATGCTTTTGACGCGGATGGAACCATAAGATGGGTTTACAAGTGCTCGTCCATATTTTGGTGCGATCCGGTTATTTCCCGTGAAGGAATCATATATGTTGGTCAAAATGTGAATTCCAAACTTTATGCTTTTAGTCCTGATGGAGAGTTGTTGTGGGAGAAACGGATGGGTCAAGGAGAAGGGCACCGTCCCCCTGTCATAGATCAGGATGGGGTTATGTATTGGTGTCTTTCTAGCCAGTTATATGCCATTGCTCCGGATGGCGAAGTGAAATGGATATACCAACCGGAGGAAAGTTACGTTGACACCAGCCCTTCCCTGGGCGCAGACGGTAATTTATACGTAAATTTGACCGGCGGGGAATTCATTTGTTAGGTGGTTGAATAATGGGAACTTCATTTGCTAATCTCCACGTGTTTACAAACGATAAGGAAGCCGTGCTGAAGAGCTTGAAACGGCTAAGACCTAAAGGAAGCTACTACATCGGGCAGTCCCAAGGCTGGACAACAGTACTGGGGGAGAAGTTCAACTGGGAAACGATTGGTGAAAGCGCCAGATCTTTGTCTAACTTGATCTCTTCCCTTGTACTTGCTATAGGATACTTTGATGATGAAGTGTTGGAAATATTCATTTATCAGAATGGGGAAATACTGGACAGATATGCTGGAGGTGATGTTCTAGAAGAATATGAAATGGAGCCGGAGACTTTTGACTACGCTGCAGTCGTCGAACGTTTGGGGTTGACCGTTTCGCCCGATTCTTTGGGTGTCATGTTCCAGAATGATGATGTCCGGGAGATTGTAGAGCAACTGGAGACTGTTGTGCCTGCTCCGCTTATTCTGAAATATGACTGGATAGAGGACGATGAGTCGCTTTGTCGGGAATTTGTTCACGTCCGCAGAGACCTTCAAACTATCAAATCCCAAGGGGATTTGCTCCGGCACAATGAATTATATAGTCCTAATTAGAAAAGTATTTTTTTTATAAAATGCTATAGATATGATAGGGAAAGCTAAATGAAAGGGAATTTTTCTTTTATAGTTCATGATGAAAATATAGATTTTGAGGAAATAAGTAAAAGGTTAGATCTATCACCAACTTCAATTATTAAAAAGGGGCAATACATTAGAGATGGTGGGAGAACAAAAGCGCTGTAGCTCAAATCATAATTCAATTTTGATGGAAGGAGCATTAATATTAAGAAAACCACCATGTTATCCATAATTCTTGCTGTAGTAATGTGTGCTGTAACAGCTTGTACTAACAAGGAGCCGACACTTGAAAACCACATAAACGAAACTAAGCTAATCGAAAATCAACACAGCATTTCTTATGAATTATCTCCGGAGTTATATACTTACAATGAACAAATTAATATTAACTATCCGCAAATATCTATTTTTGGAAAACCGAATGAACAAGAGAAGTTAAATGAAATGATCAAGGAACGTGCTTATAGTTATTTGGATAATTACTCTCCGGAGGAAAAAGAGACCTTTAGTTTAGATATGGATTATTCTGTATCTTTAGAAAATGAGGGCTTACTAAGTATTCAGTTTTCAGGATACAGTTATGTTGAAGGTGCTGCTCATCCTGTAGATATTTTTGATACTATAAATATTGATATGAAGAAATTTGAACCCCTACAATTAACTGATATCGTGACCATCGATGCGGAATTTTTGAAGGAGCTGAAGGAAAGTGAACTTCAATCCGATATTATTGAGCAAAAGAATATTCTTACTGAAAGATCAGATGAGGAATGGCTGACTTCACTTCAGCACGCAGATACTAGTGGAGCGGATATAAGATGGTACTTGACGGAGAATACGCTGGGGATAAGTGTGCAGATTTCTCATGCTATCGGAGATCATGCTGAGTTTGAAATCAAGTATGACAAACTGAAGCCTAAGCTGAATACTTTTTTCTTCCAGAAATAATAGAGCCTATTAAATTCCCTTGATTTAATAGAATAATTTACCGATAATGTTAATGGGGAACCCAGAATCAAATCCGTCATGAAGCAGGAGGCACTATCGGACAATGATGACTTTAATGAACATGGTGCGGGGAACGGAGAACGATCTTCCTGCTAAAGAAATGATTAAGTATTGGAATCATGAGCCTGGAACTTTAAAGATGGTAAGGGCCAGTAGCAATTTTATTTATACCTTTCAGTGGAATGGTAAACGCTTTTATTTAAGGTTTACTCATGAAGAGGATAATTCTGCAGACAATATCCAGGCAGAGCTGGATTTTATGATGTATTTATTAGAGCAAGGTTATGAGACCGTCGCTCCTGTGCGTTCTAAGTCTGGCAATTGGATTGAAACGTTGTTAACGAATCACGGGCGATACCACGGGGTAGTTTTTGAACAGGCCCAGGGTGAATATGTTTCACTTGATGAGATGAAGGAACCTCATTTTTATCAATGGGGCCAATCGCTTGCACGTCTGCATAATTTTTCGGAAACCTATGCACCGAGCACGCCTTATCGCAAAAGCTGGGTCGATTCATTGAATTTTATTTATTCCGTATTGAGCAGGCATCCTGAGGAGCATAAGGCGCTTAAGGAATATGAGCGGATTGAAGCTTGGTTATCAGAGCTCCCTTTTGGAGTGGGGCATACTGGGCTCGTACATTATGATTTTGAGATAGATAATATCTTTTATATGCAAGAAGAATCCCGCTACAGTGCCATCGATTTTGATGACTCTATGTATCACTGGTTTGCGATGGATATTACATCGGCGTTAAGAGACCTGACGGAATCGGATGATGATAAAAGTAGAAGAAACATTGACCATTTTATTAGTGGATATAGATCGGTTAAGCAGCTAGATGATGAGTATATTAAGTTGATACCTGAATTTCAAAGATTTGCAGACTTATACAGTTTTGCTAGATTACTTCGGTGTATGGAGAATTCGGATGATTCTATTTTCCCGGATTGGGCGCAACAGCTTAAACTGAAATTAGAAAGAATTTGTGACCGATTACGAACCGGCTTTCAAGCACATATAGTGCTGAAGGATATCACGGAAAAAAATTGGTACGCTTGTACTCAATTAGAAGTATCGGATGCGCAAAAGTCTATTTTCCCCGTACCGGTGGTCTATTGGTTAGCAGAAGCAGCTTATTGTGGTATGACCCCGCTCGCTTTATATGCAGATGAGGAATTGGTAGGTTTCTCTGTGTATAGCGTAGATCCTGAGGATGGAAGTTATTGGATTATGGCTTTTATGATTGACCAGAAGTACCAAAACAGAGGTTTAGGCAGAACGGGTATGGATACCTTAATTCGTTATATTAAAGCAGAACATCATTGCGACAAAATCGTTATTGGCCATCGGATCGAGAACGAACGTGCTTCGAATTTATATACATCACTCGGGTTCGTTGAAGTCAGTAGGGACGAGGTTGAAGTTATACGAGGGTTGGTAGTGTAGAAAGGGAGAAGCCGCCAAAGGTTTGGCGGCTCTTTTTTTATATAAGGAAATAAAATTAATCTACAGAGCCGGTAGTCAGCAGCTGATCAAAAGAGACAGGGAATAGTGGCTCAATTAGCGATAGAATTGCTTTTGCATACTCCTGAATTTCTTTCTGAGCGTCATGCTCCAGTCTTTGATTTAAAAAATGAGCTACAGATTGAACTGAAGCTGTCCAGTACCAACGAACGAATAATCCATAAGCAGGTAGAAACAGTCTTGCTTGTTCAGCACATATGCCATCTGCTAAAGCTGCTTCATACTTAGATAATCCTAACTCGGTGTATTCTTGAAGCTCGCGGGTGAATTTTTCACCAAGCTCCCATGCAATGATGTCGCCACTGCCTTGTTTGGAATTCTCTGGTTTGGATCTCCATTCTCCCGCAGCAGGTTGATAAAAAGCGGGTTCTTCTGTAATGTATCTTCTGCTGGATTCGTTCCAGGCTTCCAAGCTATCCCCAGTACCTTCGTAATGAGCAGAACCGACTACGTATTTCCACCACTGTCTCGCAACCATTAATGGGGCATAAACCTCAAATTGAGTGATGGCATGGCGGAAAGGAGAGGTATGTCCTTCACGGGCAAGGAATTTTATTAGTTTAATATCCCGATCACTAAGCTCAAAAGATTGTTTAGCATAAGATACACGCGCAGCGTTAGCAACCGTTAAATCTGAGCCCATATGATCTACTAATCTTACATAACCTTCATTTAAAACTTTGATTGTTGTCAATTTAATGTAGCCTCCTTTTCTAGAGCAGAGTAAATGAACTCGTCACACCATTGTTGATTGCAAAATCTAGTCTCTCTGAGGATTCCATCTCTAATCATTCCTGCTCTAATCATAACTTTTTCAGATTGAAGATTCTCTGCATTGGCATATGCAACGACTCTATGGGCATTAAGAGAGCTAAAGGCGTAACCTATCAGTGTTTTGACGGCTTCAGTCGCATAGCCCATTTTCCAGTATTCCGGCAGTAGGACCCAGCCAATCTCCCATTCTCTGATCTCTTCCCAATTTAACTTTATACTTACGTTACCTATGGGTGTTCTATTTTGCTTAGTACATACTGCTAGATCATAATGCTCACGCGGATCGCTGGTAGTCTGAGTCAGAATCGACAGGAAGTTCTCTCTAATTTGTTTTGCATCTGGTGCGGAGTTTTCATATTTGTGAGACAAAGGATTAAGTTCCAGTTCTTCATAAAAAGAAAAATCATCGCTTGTATAATCTCTTAATATCAATCTGTCGGCTATTATCTCCACGGGCTAACACCTCCTAATCAATGATTATAATGGAAGACTCTGTAATTATCACGGAGTAAATTCACTAGAAATACAAAAAAATATTTCTGTAAATTTTTCTCTAGTAAAATTGTGGAATTGTGATACAGTAATTAAGGTTTATATATTTAGAGGGGGATGTAAGGAAAATGAAAGCTATTAAATGGAGCATCACTGCAGCGTTAGCAGTATCTATGTTGGGTCCAATACATACAGTGAAGGCGGCAGATACGCGTAACGTCGATTACGATCAAGGTAGTATTTTACGGAGTGCCAGTTCAGTTTCGTCATCATACAATGAAGGCAATCAGCAGGTTGAAGATTTGATATTTCAGATGGATGCTACGGAAATCACTGTTGGGGATAATGTTCCGGTACAAATCTATGCTAAAGATGCCGATGGCATATCCGAACGCGTCCCGTTAGCTCAAGCAAATGTCGTAATTGAAAAGCCTTATTTGCTGCAAAAGCAAGCCGATGGCACAATGAAAGCCTTAGCGGTAGGAGAAACGAACGTAACGGTCATTTCAGGATCAGATACCAAAACAATAAAAGTTTCGATCAGTGCGGACCATGATATTGATCAAGGTGCATTTGTTAATGGAACAATGTATTTGCCGGTTCAATCGGTTTTTCAAACGTTGGGAGCAACAGTCCAAGTTAATACAGCAACTAAAACCTTTAGCATTCGTCTAGGTGATTTGCCAATACAGCTTCAACTCGGAAGCGATATTGCAATGGTGAATGGTGCGAAGGTCAAAATGAGTGGTAAAGTGCAAAAGATCGACGGATCTACAGTTTTTCCTGCCACGCTTTTAAAGACTGCACTGTCAGCAGAGTTAATTTGGGATGGAAATTATCAGACGATGGAGATCTACTTCGGCAAAGCAGAGTTGTTCGCCTATACGAAACAAACCGCGCAGATTTTTAAGAAGGAAGAACAAGGAAACCTCGTTAAGTTCATTGGAAAAACATATTGGCTCAATCAATTCGACTCCGATTATAAGTTCCAAAAAGTCACTATTGTAGATATTCTACCTGATTATGAAGGTGAATTCGCCATTTCATTTAAGGTTTTATCGACGGGGCAAATTCTTAACTCTTATAAAATGTCGGGAGATGAGTTGATCCGTACATTAGGAAATAAAGAATATTTCTTAACAACGGATCCATTTAAGACCTATAAGTGGTCGGATGCGATTTGGACTAAGATTAAAAAGAGCATAGTTGCTACTGGGATGACCAAGCAGCAAGTGGAGTTTAGTTGGGGTAAGCCAATAAGTAAATCTACACTATCAGGTAGTGGCATTCAAGTGGAGACCTGGCAGTATGGTAATTATAACTATGTTACCTTTACGAACGGTGTTGTCTCCATGATCTATACGAATTAATTCTTCCTTATTTCTGCGTTACTTTAGTCATAGAGCCTGTCTTTGCGACATATCATTTTGGAGAAGCACTTTCAGAATTAAAGTGTTGACTATTGTTGTTCGAAATGAGGGGTTTATTCATGGCAAAGTCAAAACGTGGACATGCACTTTGGAATTTACCATCAAGGGGCAGAGGGACTTGTCCAATCTGTCAGAACACCCGTATTAAGCTGCTTTATCCCAAGAAAAAAACGGATGGAGCAGTCGTTAAGGTCTGTAAACGCTGTGACAAGGCTCCGCAGACAAAAGTAGATGCCGTGTTGATTTAAAAAGAGTACACAAAAAAGAGGCTGTCTCAAAAGTGGATTTTTCTACGTATGAGGCAGCCCTTCTCATGAATAAAACAAAGAAGCGCTTCTCTAATAAGAGAGGCGCTTCTTTTAAATTCTACAGAGATTTAGTACGTATATGATTATTTCGTTATCCGATTAATGACCTGTTCGCGTCTAGGACCCACGGAAATCGTAGTAATACGCGTGCCAATAGAGGTTTCAATAAAATCAATGTAAAGCTTAGCTTGTTCTGGCAGATCTTCGAAGTCGGTGATCTGAGAGATATCGCTGTTCCAGCCAGATAAATGCGTGAATATCGGTTTTGCAGAGTTCAGTTTATGGGTAGCCGGGAACTTGTCGGTAATCTCTCCATTTTCAAGCTCATAAGCCACACAAACCGGAATCTCATCCAAATAACCAAGCACGTCAAGATTAGTCAACACGACTTCAGTGGCACCCTGCATTTGGCAACCATAACGAGTAGCTACAGCATCAAACCAGCCCATACGTCTAGGACGGCCAGTCGTAGCCCCGAATTCCCCGGCATCGCCACCTCTTGTACGAAGTTCATCCGCTACGGGTCCTTCTAATTCCGTAACAAAAGGTCCAGCGCCGACACAACTGGAATAGGCCTTGGTTACAGCGATGACATTCGTGATAGCTGCTGCAGGAAGACCAGCACCGACAGGTGCAAACCCGGCAAGTGTTGAAGAGGAGGTGGAGTAAGGATAAATACCGTGATCAGGATCACGCAGAGCCCCAAGCTGACCTTCAAGTAAAATAGTCTCTCCCTTGGCATAAGCCTCTTGCAGTAAGTCTGTTGTATTGGCTACATAAGGCGCTAGCTGTGCAGCTTCTTCTTGCAGCTGAACCATTAATTCCGAGATTTGGATAGGCGTTTTCTTATATAAATGCTCAAGTAATATATTTTTGGAAGCGAGTAATTGTTCAAGACGTTTCTCAAGTCGAGCAGGATCAAATAAATCCGCTACCTGTATGCCTAGCTTTGCATATTTATCTGCGTAAAATGGTGCGATTCCTCGTTTTGTTGAACCGAATCCTTGAGATCCCAGACGTTCCTCTTCTAGTTCATCAAACAAACGATGGATTGGAAGCACGATTTGCGCCCGTTCGGATACGAATAACCTAGGTTTTGGCACGCCTCTATCCGTTAAAGCTTTCAGTTCTCTTATTAATACTTCTGTATCAAGTGCTGTTCCTGGTCCAATAATGTTTGTAACGGAAGGATAAAATACCCCAGATGGCAGCATATGCAATGAAAATTTTCCATATTGGTTTATGATGGTATGCCCAGCATTACTACCACCTTGAAAACGAACGACAAAGGAAGATTGTGCAGCTAGCACATCCGTCATTTTTCCTTTTCCTTCGTCGCCCCAGTTTGCTCCTACAATTGCAATTACGGTCACGCGTTTTCGCCTCCCAAGCTTGTTTTTGGCTACAGGACTAAGTATAATGCTAGTTAAATCATTAGAAAAATTGATATAAGTTATATCTATTATAAGGTGGAGTAATGACGTGGGGATGGACATTAATTTGGAGTGGTATCGCTCTTTTTATTGGGTAGCAAATACAGGGAGCTTAACTGCTGCGGCAGAACGACTCAATATTACACAACCGGCAGTAAGTCACACGATTAAACAATTGGAAGAGAAAATGGGCGGCCCGTTATTTTTTCGCACTTCTCGCGGGGTTGATCTAACAACAGAAGGAAAAGTACTGCTTAGCTTTATTGAGCAAGCCTTTCATCATGTAGACATGGGCGAAAGAGCGATCGCAGATATGAACAATCTGAACAGCGGCGAGATTCATATCGGAGCAAGTGACACCTTATGCAAATATTATCTGTTGCCTTTTTTGGAGCAATTTCACGAACAATTTCCCAATATCCGCATTCATATTACGAATCGTACGACACCAGAAACACTTACGCTTTTAAAAGAAGGGAAAATTGATTTTGGTATCGTCAGCTTGCCGACATCTGATAAACAGATTGATTTTCGCAAAAGTACTCAGCTTCAAGATTGCCTTGTAGGAGGCAAAGGTTTTCGTCATTTGGCGGACAAGACCATGCCGCTTGCAGACATTCAGCAGTATCCGTTGTTATGCTTAGAAGCGGGTGGGAGCACCAGAAAGTATATGGATCAGTTTTTAGCTTCTAATCATCTGACGATTACACCTGAATTTGAACTGGGCAGTGTGGATTTGCTTGTTCAGTTTGCGAAACGTGGTTTTGGCCTTGCTTTTGTTATTCGTGATTACGTAACCGAAGAATTGAAGAAAGGTGAGCTTGTCGAGATTCCTCTGGACCCACCTTTGCCAGAACGTAACATAGGAATTGCTACCCTGCGTGGAGTTCCTCTTACAGCTGCTTCAAAGTCTTTTCTAACATTATTAGAGTAGAATCAGGATAAAGAGCAATTTGAGCATACCTAGTGAAGAGGAGGAAAGGTAATGAATTCTTTACTGGCTCGGCTGCGCAAGGGATACGGGAAAAAGCTTCGGGCGCTTCATACCTGGAATGGCTGGCTGGTTGTGTTGCTCACGCTCACAGGACTTGTACTTGTAGGTGGCTTCTGGCGTGGCTTCTTAGGGGAAGGCAGAGTATGGATCAAAGGGCTTCATATCGTGGTCGGTGTTGTTTCGATTATTCCGGTTATTTATTATTTGCTGCTGGCAGGGAAACATTGGAAACAATTGAAGGAGCGGCCTTGGCAACGTTTTAATGTAATCGTTGTACTTTCATTGCTGCTAGGCTGGTTCGTTTCAGGAGTGCTACTTTGGCAATTCCGCGTGGTGGGTCCACATGTATCGAACGTTGCTCTGGTCGTCCATGACTTATTGACCTGGATAGGCCTTCCTTATATTATTTATCATTCTTTGACTCGGGTAAAATGGCTTAAAGAACCGAGCCGCCGGGTAGTGAAAAGCGGCATTGAGACAGGTAGCCCTTCGAATCATCGGGAAACCCCGCAGCCGGTTTATACACGTAGAGCTTTCATACGCGGATCGATTGGTGTTGGGCTTGCGGTAACTATAGGCCCATCGTTTATAAAATGGCTCGGCAGTTCAATTGGAAATATCGGGGGCAGCGAAACGATTGAAAAGCTGATCGAAAGTGATCGCAATCAGTTGTTGCCTGCACCCCAGCCACTGGCGGCATCCTCACCCCCTCTCGGAGGAGGGGCGCAAGGACAATTCCGTGTTTACACAGTCACTCCGATTCCGGAGTTTACGAACAACAATTGGTCTTTTACGATAGATGGGCTTGTGGAGCAGAATTTCAAGTGGAACTGGGAACAGTTCGTAAAGCTGAAGCGGACCGTTCAGGTGAGTGATTTTCACTGTGTGACAGGCTGGTCAGTCTATAAGAATACCTGGGAAGGCATCAAGCTAAAAGATCTTTTGAGTCAGGCCGGTGTGAAGCCCACAGCTAAGACTGTGAAATTCTATTCTGGTGATGGTGTATACACGGATACGCTCACATTGGAACAAGCTGACATGGATGATGTGCTGGTCGCAGTAATGCATGATGGAAAGCCGATTCCTAGCGATCTCGGCGGTCCTGTACGGTTAATCGTTCCGAAGATGTTCGCATACAAGTCTGTGAAGTGGCTGAACCGGATTGAGCTGATCGAAGGCGATCATACGGGATATTGGGAGCAACGCGGGTATTCAAATGATGCGTGGGTATAAAATAGTGATCGTTAACCTTAATGGGCTTATTGCCTGTTAAGGTTTTTTTGTTGATTAATTCCTTATTTTTTTAACATATAGCAAATGAAGAGACGTAATAACAGAAATTGCTCCATACAATAGAAGTGACTGGATGCAGGAGGTGGTTGTGATGAACGGGGTTAGAGCCATAAAGCTGTTGGGACTTATTCTCGGTGTGGTACTACTGAACATTATCGTGTTGTCACCAGGTTTATTAGGGGTGGAAATCGGAGGAACCAGTGTATTTGAAACCGCTTTGGGTGTGACATTGTTGTTTGTTAGTCTACTTGTTATTCTTTATGGAAGTTATATTTTATTGTTTAAACCTTCATCTATCCCTGCTGTGAAAACACTGAAATCTTATGAGGATTATATAGCCGCGCTTACTCAATACAAAAATGTCAAAGTACTGAAAAAAGACATTGCGCTTGCTCTAGATCAGATATCCCGGATGGAAAAGAAGAGAAGTACCTTGTTAGATGTTTTAGGTCAGAGATTCGAATCCACTGAACTTAGCTTCAAAAAATTTAATGCAGTCAGTTATGAAGTAGCGAAGCTTTTTTACCTGAACATTCGAGGGATTCTGAATAAACTCAGTGTATTTGATGCCTCAGAGTTCACCCTTTTCTCCAGCCGGCATAGACCCTCGCAGTTCTCAGAAAAATTGGTGCAGAAAAAGACAGCTTTGTACAATGAATATTTGGCCTACGTAACAGGGTATCTTGGGGCAAATGAAGAGATTCTGCTGAAGCTGGATAAGCTGCTGCTGGAAATATCGCTACTCGACAGTACAGATTATACAGATGTTGAAGAGATGCCTTGTATGAAGGAAATCGATGAGCTGATCAAGCAGACGAAATTTTATAAGCAATGAAGGGGAGATGTGTATGGCTAATAAAGGAAAAACAGTAGCAGTTTTAGGGACCATTACTGTGGTAGTTTTTGCTCTCGTGTATTTTGGAATCACCTTAACCTCTAATATAGGAAAAACCAAAACCCAGATTTCTTCCGAAGATGCGGGGAAGCAGCTAGAGAAGCTATACAAGAACATAAACGTGACTACGGCTGAGCAAATCAAAGGCCAGATTGACCTGGATCCTGTTGCGATTGGGGATTCATTACCAGATATCTCAAAGTTTCCTGTATCCGTAGACAATACAACAGATAGCTTTGTAGAGATATTCTCTTCTACTGAAAAATCAGGAACAGGTAATGACGGGTGGCTGAATGAAGTTGCTACAGATTTTAACAACTCTAATATTGAGGTGAACGGGAGTCACGTTTCTGTGAAAATCCGTAATATTGCTTCAGGTACAGCGACAGATTACATAAGATCTGGGAAGTATGTGCCAGATGCCTTTACCCCTTCAAATGAGTTGTGGGGCGAAATGGTAAAAGCAAACGGGATGAACACGCAGCTAATCACTAAACGCCTTATAGGTAATGTAGCTGGTATTGTTACCAGTAAGGCGAAATATGATGAACTAATAGAGAAATACGGTTCTTTAAACGTAAAGACGGTTACAGACGCCATAGCAAATAATGAATTATCAATGGGTTATACCGATCCTTTTGCCAGTTCTACGGGTTTGAATTTTCTGGTAACAGCGCTTGGGACGTTTGGCGGTGCAGATTTACTTGGTGAGCAAGCGGTGCAGGGCTTTGAGAAATTCCAAGCAAATGTACCCTTTATCGCCTCAACCACTTTACAGATGCGAGAGGCTGCAAAAACCGGTAAGCTTGATGCTTTTGTCTTAGAATACCAGATCTTTGTGAATGCAACAGATTTGAAAGGGGGGTATGTATTCACTCCTTTTGGTGTAAGACATGACAGCCCGCTTTATGCTTTGGGTGATCTTCCTCAGGAAAAACTCGATATTATTAAGAAGTTTGCTGAGTTTGTTGAACTGGATAAATACCAGGAACTGGGTGAGAAAAAAGGCTTCAATGGTCTTAATGATTACCAATCAGAGCTTAGTACAGTGGATGGTAGTCTCATATCCTCAGCTCAGAAGCTGTGGAAAGAGAAGAAAAATGGTAATAAACCTATCGCCGCAGTATTTGTAGCAGATGTCTCAGGAAGTATGAACGGGGAACCCTTGAACCGTTTAAAGCAATCTTTATTAACAGGCCAGAAGTACTTGGGCAAGGATAACAGCATTGGTTTTGTCTCTTACTCTGATAACGTTACAATCAATCTTCCGATTGGAAAATATGACACGAACCAGCAGTCCATGTTTGTTGGTGCGATTGACAGTCTACAAGCAAATGGGGGGACGGCTACTTTTGACGGGATCGCGGTAGCCATCCACATGCTTCAATCGGAATTACAGCTAAATCCGGATTTAAAGCCGTTGATCTTTGTATTAAGTGATGGGGAGACCAATGCAGGGCATTCCTTGAATGATATCAGAGGTCTGATTGAGACCTACAAAATCCCGATTTACACGATTGGCTACAATGCGAATATCAAGGCGCTTGAGAGTATTTCGAGTATAAATGAAGCGGCCAACATCAATGCAGATACAGAGGATGTAGTCTATAAAATCGGCAACCTGCTCAATGTTCAAATGTAAGCTATATTTTTTAGGAGGGGTTCTATGTCGTTTACTATGGAAGTCGTAAGTCAGGAAAAGCTGAAATCAGTAATTGAGGAGCAGGTCAAACCTGAGCCCGAGGAAGTATCACAACTCAAAGCACTGGCAGTAAACAATGTCTCCGCCATTCTGGATCTGAATTTAGAGTCACTGGATAAGCGAAAAGGGGTGCTGCAATCCATTGATAGCTTCGGTATGGAAACGATGAGATCCTCTTCGGACAAAAACTCCCTGTTGCAGATTTCTGTGGGGAATTTATCAAAAACAGGAGATGAAGGCGGCCAAGTAGCAAAAGGTTTGACTGAGCTTAATCTCCAGCTGAAGGATTTGGATCCCAGTGCAGTAGATTTTGCCAAGACGGGTTTTCTAGGTAAGTTCTTTAATCCATTACGTAGTTATTTTGCTAAATATCAAAAGGCGGATGCTGTGATTTCAGATATTATAATTTCTTTAGATAAGGGTAAGACCGTTTTGAAGAACGACAATACTACGCTGGAATTCGAGCAACAGGCCCTTCGGGAACTCACAAAAAAGCTACAAAAAGAGATTCAGCTCGGCATGTTGATGGATCAGGAGATAGAGACGCAACTGGAAGCGGCTAAGCTGCGTGATGAGGATGAGGAGAAAGTTCGGTTCATTACAGAAGAAGTGCTGTTTCCGTTGCGGCAGCGTGTTATGGATTTGCAACAGATGCTTGTAGTGAATCAACAAGGAATTATGGCCATAGAAGTAGTTATTCGAAATAATAAAGAGCTGATCAGAGGGGTGGACAGAGCTAGAAATGTTACCGTGTCTGCCTTGAAAATATCGGTTACGGTAGCTAGTGCGCTGTATAATCAAAGAATTGTTTTGAAAAAGATCGAACTTCTAAATCAAACCACCGATAGCCTGATCAGCGGTACCTCAAAAATGTTGAAAAACCAAGGGGCGGAAATCCATAAACAGTCGTTAGAATCAAGTATTTCAGTGGATACATTAAAGCAAGCTTTTACAGATGTGCTATCCGCTCTCGATTCCATCAGTACTTATAAGCAGGAAGCTCTCCCCAAAATGCGTGAAACTATTAATCAGTTCAGAGAGCTGGCAGATAATGGCGAACAGCAGATTGTACGGCTGGAAAAGGGAAATAACTTGGGATTGTAGCCTAGCAAAATCATAAAACCGATCAATTATGCGCCTTGAAGGAATAAATCCTAGCCTTTAGTCTGGTATGACTCCAGTCCCAAGACTGTTTTGAGCCTTCTCTTTCCCACGTATAATGAGATTAATTGAAAAACGTGAGAGGAAGGACAATAGAAATGAATGATAAGTTATACTCTATGCCGATGGGAGCTCTTGATTCCATGCATATTCCAGCAGAATCCCAACCCCAATCTAAAACGCGCAAACGTGGAGCAAGTCCAAAGACATATCGGAGTATTTTATACTTCTTAATCTCTTTGCCGCTTACGATTGTATATTTCGTGTTTATGGTGACAGGGCTGACGTTATCCATTGCGTTAACCCCAATATTCATCGGAATTCCTTTGTTTTTTGCAGTAGCTAAGGGATTGGATTACATCGTACAATTTGAGCAAGAGCTGGTCAGATCATTGTTAGATATTCCTAGACCTAGTGAAGAGGCCAGATCGGAAATGCAGCTGGAGGGAGCGGGCTTCCTGCAACGAATGAAGTTAGGTTTTCATGGAGCGAAGTTTGCCCGTAACGTTATGCTGATTATGGGTCGATTCGTATCCAGCATTATATTCTTTTCAATAACAGTAACTGTAGTAGCGGCTGCATTGGGCCTGATTACACTACCTGTGCTGCACCAGATTTTCTTGCAAACCATGGATTTGAACATTTTAGAGAATAGTGTGTTTGCTTTGTTCCAGATCGACTGGACATTATCCCAACAATATATCTCCTATGTAGTAGCTGGATTTGTTGTTGCCTTGTTAGCAAGTTGGGTGATTCGTATGCTTATGGATGTGCAACGTAGAATGCTGTTCGTATCCTACGAGGAAAGACAACAGTACTAATTGGAAAGAAGAGTTTGTCTCAAAACAACAACCCTTTCTGAATCTGAATAAAACACCAGACAGTGATCCTTCAGTTCGTGGAGAATCACTGTCTGGTGTTTTTGGTCTGCGGGGAGGTTTGCTTTTGCAAATGATGAGCTAGTGGAGGTTGTCTGATTGCTTCTTTGATTTTTTCGTCGGGTTGTTGGTGTGGGAAGTAGAAGGAATCTGCGAAATAGCTGTACTTTGTGCAGTTATTTCGAGTGCCAAAAGAATAATCCTGACTTTAACTGCACTTTATACAACTAAAAACTAGAGAATCCACTTATAAGGGAGTAATTTCAGAAAATAGCTGCACGAAATACACTTATATCCAGTGATCGAGCGTTCTGTTTGATTATAGTTGTATGAAATACAATTAAACTCGAACGCTTTTACACATTGCCCCCCCGTCAACTCAACTCTCCATGCATCACTTGTCGCTGGAGTGTAATCGCACAAATTATATAGATTTATATGTTCATTCATAAGCGCGTGTATCAGGTTAGAGATCAGTTAGTCTTCAACAATCATCTCTTTGGGAACTCCAAGCAGGCTTTTCCTATTCCTTTATGCCTTTGAATGATGTTATAAAAATATGCCCTATTCCTGCCTGCTATGGCAATGCTACAAATTGTAGCCCTCACGGAGCGATCCGTAAACCGTTCTTCGGGTTGTTTGGACGTTGTCGGAGTTGGTTTGTATGTCCCAGGATGTACTTGGTTTAGAGCTTACTATAACGCTCCCCCAACTTGTGAAAAAATGTTCATAATCCCATATAAATCCTGTATAATAAGAGTTGTGAAAACGTTTGAACAAAAATCAGGAGGGGTTCTATGCATTCAAATGGATTATTTAGATGGAGGTTTTGGGGATTTGCAGTATTAGTTTTGTTAGCGCTTTCGGGATGTTCCAGTAACGGAAATGTAAATGAAAAAGTTGCTACATCACCAACCCCCAATCCAACGATAAGCAATACTTCTAATGCATCGGAGAACCCAACCAATGTGGGGGCGGCAAAAGGTACTGTGCACATAGAGAATCTAGGTGAGCGGAGAATATTTGTTTATTTACCTGCAGGGTATGAAGCTGACAGTGAGCGTTATCCTGTTGTGTATATGCACGATGGGCAGAATATTTTTAACACAAATACCAGCTCTTTAGGCAAAGAATGGAGAGTTGAGGAGATCATTGATCAGCTTGTTGCTGATGGAACCATGGAGAAGGTTATCGTGATAGGAGTCGCTTCAAGTGATGGATCAGAACGGGGAATGGAGTATGTTCCATTTCCGGATCAGTCTATTCCTTCGGATGGAGCGAGTGCAGCCGAATTTACCCAATATTTTATCAATACAGTTATTCCCTATGTGGATGGCGCTTACCGGACCATTCCCGATCGGGATCACCGGATGATCATGGGATCGTCATTCGGTGCTGTTCAGGCATTATGGATGGGGTATCAGCACCCGGAGACCTTCTCAGCGATAGGGGCTTTATCCCCTGCCACTTGGGTAAGCAATGGGCGTATATTGGATGAGTTGGCGAAAGAGTCCGGGAAGCCTGCATTGAAGATTTGGCTCGACATGGGTGTAACCGAAGGAATGCCAATTGATCCGCTTGTGACGGTACTAAAGTCGAAGGGATTTGTATTAGGGAAGGACCTATTCTTTCAGATGGACCCTTTGGGTACACATGAAGAGAAGTCATGGAATAGACGTGTACATAGTCCATTGATTATGTTCGCCGGGAAAGAGGCTGGACAAACGATCAAGCATGAAGTTAGCGACTATCTGACATTAATCGGACCAGAAGCTATCGACGTGCGTCTTAATTTACTAGTTACTATGGATAATGGGATGGATTTTACAATCCTTGACGGAGTTGAATATCAAGTGTTGAATCCTGAAGTAGGGCAGTTAGACAAGGCAGGTAAGGTGAGCTTCCTGAAGCCGGAATCCTTGAAAGTAAATGTTTCATTTCAAGGTGTTACTGAAGAACATTTAGTTAACTATGAGCATTATGTAAAGGTATTTAAAGTTTATGTGAAATCTCTTGATGTTGACGAGCATGGGGAGGAGTTCTCCATTAATCTGAAGCCCTCTGCTCGGAAATTAAATTCAACTCCTGAGTATATCTCAGCGCTAGTGAGCGCTGCTGAAAAAATCGGTATATATACAATTAAGGAGATTCAGGAGGATTCCATAAGTATAACCTTTAATACGAAGTAGTCATTGGAGTTCATAATCAAATGAGGTTATGCTCCTTATTTGAATTTACTATGATCTTAACTAAGGGAAACGGATCCCCTGGCTGATAATCAAGGAATTCTTCCCTAATTCTTTAAACTAAAAGAAGCTAACTCAATAAGTAGAAATTCTTACTTATTGAGTCAGCTGTTTTTTATCGCAAAATATATCCCCCATCCGGAAATAAAGTACTTCCTGTTGTATAGCCATTGGTCATCAAATAAATCGTTGTATGTGCTGCTTCGTCGGCATGGCCAACCCTGCCAAGGAGATTGATATTCGTATATTCGTCGTAAGCCTTGTCTCTAGTTTCCTGTTCTGCGCCTTCCCAATTAAAGTTGGTATGAATGGTTCCGGGGGAAATGACATTTACCCGAATCGGAGCCAATTCTACTGCTAATGCTTTTCCCAGACTTTCAATCGCGCCGTTACAAGCTGCATAGGAGGCACCGTCTGCAAGTGGACGTTGGCTGAATGCGCCGGACATAAGAACAATGGAGCCTGTAGGGTTGATAAAAGGGATAGCATGCTTTACAGCATTATATTGCGGCCAGAACTTTGCATTAAAGCAATTGTGAGCAACCCCTAAGCTCGAAGTAATCGGTCCTCTAACATAGGAGGCTCCCGGAGTGAACAAATGGTCAAATGCGCCGATTTTTTCAAAGAAAGCTTTCAAGTCCTGTTCATTTTGATTATCTAGTGAATGAATTTCAACAGAATCGAATCCCAGAAGCTGTTGAGCATTCTCTAATTTATCTTGTGAACGCCCAGCGATTATGACAGCTGCGCCTTGTTCAACCGCTTGTTTGGCAGTCGCAAGCCCTATTCCGGAGCTTCCTCCGATAATGACGATACGCTGGTTTTTTAATGAAATAGTGGACATATTTATCTTCTCCGTTCATAGTTAATTGGACTTATTAAGTTCTGTTTTTTATTATTAGCTATAAAATATAACCTGCACAGTACGCACTTTTTTCGTACTAGGTACGATTTTTCGTACTAGCTGGTTCGAACATATAGTTATATAACTATCGAAAGAGGGGATCACATGGATTTGCTGGAGCCGAGATTGACTGGGGTTCTTACAACACTTGAAAAGATCGGTGGAAAGTGGAAGCCGCTCATTTTATTTATTTTATTGATAGATGGCACAAAAAGATTTGGGGAACTTAGACGGATCATCCCTGATGTTTCCCAAGGTACGTTAGCTAAACAATTACGTGAGCTTGAAGAGGATCAGCTTATCGACCGGGTGAGTTATCATGAGCTTCCTTTGAGGGTAGAATATAGTATTTCAGAACATGGAAAATCGCTAATTACAGTGTTGGATAGCATGTGTGGCTGGGGTAGGATGCATAAAGAATATTTGAATAATACAAATAAGTAGAGGGGGGACATTATTATTCATACTATTTTGCAGGAACCAACGGGTCAGACCTACAAGACGCTGGTACAGGTAGCTATGGAAGTATGTGATGAATTTATTCTAGTAAAACGTGATCAGATGGAGTTGGAGCCAGAAGGAGTTGAACTGCTTGAACAGCTGCAACCATTTCTCAAAAAGGTCATAAAAGATGACTATTGGCCGGGGACTCGGCTTATGGGGCATTATGCAGATGTTTATTTTTTTCATTGTTCACCTGAAGCGGTCGATATTCTTTTATCCTATTCCACCAGCTTGTACTCGTGGGTACAGACCAGGCTGCCTGATGATCTTTGTTTTCTAAAACAAGGACAACCGTGGCTAATCAATACAGCCCATGAGAGAGAAAGCAATTTGATCACTGATGTGAATGAGGAACTTAATAGACTAGAGGAGTGCGGATTGTTGTTCCGTGACTTATCTGAGTTTTATAACGTTGATTAAAAATTTAACTCATATTTAGTGCAGAAGAACCCGCATTTGGTGCGGGTTCTTCTGCATGCTCATTAATATTTCTACGCATCTGTTAAACTACAAGATTTCATATATTCAAAGAAAAGTATTGATAATTATTCTCATATGATTTAATATGATAACGATTCTCATTATCATCACTTTGGTTTGAAGAATGATAAATAAAATATAGATGGGGAGATTGAATATGAATCAGAAAAAATATTTATTAGCTGGGGTATCAGCAGTTTTAGCTTTGAGTTTGGCAGCTTGCGGTAACAATGAGAAGGATAAGACAGCTTCAGAAAAAAGCACAAATAATGCTGCAGTAGCAGCAGAAGGAACAGCAAATAACAAAGGAAATGCGGCTCAGGAGGCAGTTGCCACTGAACAAACCGTTACATATTTGGGCAAGGATTATGTCGTGCCTGCAGAGATTAATAATATTGTAGCAGCAAGTCTCGAATCTATGGAGGATGCCGCCATACTGGGAGTGAAACCTGTAGGTGTACTTGCGATAGCTGATGCTATTCCAGGTTATCTGTCAACAGAGCTAGCGGGTGCATCCTTAGTGGGGGATAAATTTGCTCCAAGTAATGAAGCGATCCTGCAGCTGGATCCAGATGTTATCTTAGGGTCTTCCAAGTTTGGGGAAGATGTGGCAGGCGCACTTAATAAAATTCAAACGATGATTCCTTATTCACATATTTCAACGAACTGGAAAGATAACTTGCTCTTATTAGGTCAATTATCCGGTAAGACGGCAGATGCGGAAAAGATTATTAGCGATTATGAATCTAAAGCCGCTGATGCTAAGGCTGAAATCGGAGAAAAGCTGAAAGATCAATCCATTCTAGTCATTCGTATTCGTCAAGGCAGTATGTGTGTATATCCTGCTGGCGTTTATTTGAATCCGGTTATTTATGAAGATCTGGGCGCTGCCATTCCTGAGGTGATCTCCTCTACAGAGGCACAAGCAGAGCTTTCATTAGAAGCTTTGGCGGATATTAATCCGGACTATATTTTCTTGCAGTTTGAGACTAGTGAGAATACTGATAATGCAACAGCACTTGATGATTTGCTCAAGAATCCGATCTTCAAAAGCGTTACTGCTGTCAAAAATAATCATGTGTTTGTAAATGCAATTGATCCGTTGGCACAAGGTGGAACGGCTTGGTCTAAAGTAAGATTCCTGGATTCAGCAATTGAAAACCTGTTGAAGTAAAACCAAAGGTGCGATGAATAAAATGAATACAAAAAATTGGAAAGTTATATTGATCCTATCAACTTCTCCATTATTCATCGTATTAGCAATTGTTGTATCCGTCTTATATGGTGTTAAAGATATTGGAATATTGACAATATGGCAGGCGATTACACACTTCGATGCTAATAATGTGGACCACAACATTATTATGACATCTAGATTTCCGCGTGTAATCGCCGCTTTATTAGTTGGAGCGGCTCTGGCTGTTTCAGGGGCGTTAATGCAGGGGGTTACACGTAACTATCTTGCATCACCATCGATTATGGGAGTAAATGACGGATCGGCATTTGTTATTACGTTGGCTATGGTGTTTTATCCGGGATTATCGAATGTTCAGATGATTATTTTATCCATGGTGGGTTCAGCCATCGGAGCGGGTTTGGTTTTCGGATTTGGTTCCTTGGTCAAAAACGGTTTATCACCAGTCAGGTTAGCTATTATTGGGACTGTAATTGGTACTTTTTTAAGTAGTATCGCCTCAGCAGTAGCGATGTTTTTTCAAGTCTCACAAAATGTTAGCGTTTGGTATAGCTCGAAAATACATACCGTTAATCCAGATATGCTAATATTATCGATTCCTTTTATAATCGTTGGACTGCTCTTGGCGGTTAGTATTTCTAAATCAGTAATGGTTGCTTCCCTAGGGGATGAAACGGCGATTAGCTTGGGTCAACGAACAAAATGGGTGAAAATTGTCAGTATTATATCTGTTATATGTCTGACCGGGACAGCAGTAGCTTTAGTTGGCAAGATAGCCTTTGTGGGCCTAATCATTCCTCATATTACACGTTTTATCGTAGGTATAGACTATCGCTTTATCATTCCTTGCTCAGCGGTGATTGGAGCTGTTTTTTTAGCGTTATGCGATGTCTTAAGCCGTTATATTAACTTTCCGTTTGAGACGCCAATCGGTGTTGTAACAGCCTTTATTGGAATCCCGTTCTTCCTTTATTTAATTCGGGTTAAAGGGGGAGAGCAGCGTGGATAGAAGTAAAATACAGTTTAGCCGCTATATGCTGACACTATTAGTTTTTATCCTGTTAACCCTTGTGGCGGGGTATTTTCATCTTACGAATGGCGTGTTTGATATGTCTGTAATGGATGTGATAAAAACGCTGCTGCGAATAGATCCTAACCCTAAATTTGATCTGGTTATTTTTCAGTTTCGGTTACCACGGATCATTATTGCTTCTTTAGTAGGAATAGGTCTGGGGATGGCGGGAACTGTCATTCAAGGAATTACCCGTAACGGGCTGGCTGATCCAGGGATCCTTGGGATTAATGCAGGCGCTGGAGCTGCCATCGTCGCGTTTATGTTTTTCTTTCAGATGTCGGGAGTTACTTTTTTCAAAGAAAGCTGGTTCTCGATACTAGCCATGCCGCTGTTTGGTTTTGTAGGTGGGCTTGCCGCAGTTGTGATTATCTTTATTTTCTCTTGGCGGAATGGTGCACTCGATATGCAACGCTTGATTTTGACAGGGATCGCGATTAGTAGTGGTTTTGGTGCGTTGTCGTTGTATATTTCTCTGAAAATGAATGCAAGTGATTATGAAATGGCCGCGGTTTGGAGTGTCGGAAGTATTTATAGCGCGAACTGGACTTATATCATTATGATCGCACCTTGGGTGCTTATTTTAGGATTTGTAATGTATCGAAAAAGCTATTTACTCAATTATTTTCAATTGGAGGATTCCAGTACAAAAAGCTTGGGGATCTCGGTAGAAAAAGAAAAGCTGATCTTTCTGTTATGCAGTGTGGGGATTGTAAGTGTTTGTGTATCTGTATCCGGTTCTATAAGTTTTATAGGCTTGATGGCTCCTCATATCGCCAGACGATTAGTAGGAATTAATCACCGCTATATTATGTTATCCAGTGCAGTGGTTGGGATGTTTTTGCTGGTGATCTCAGATTATTTTGCCAAAACAATATTTCAGCCGGCAGAGTTACCCGTGGGTATAGTCGTTTCGATTATTGGTATTCCATATTTCTTATATTTATTAGCCAAGTCAAGAGTGTAGGGGAGAGTGTACAGAAAAAATGACAACACAAGTAGAGCTCGAACACACAGAATCATGGAAACTTGAATCTCAGTATATGGGTTACACGTACGATATAAAGGTTTCTCTTCCCAGAGAAGCAGCACCAGAAAAGGGCTTTCCAGTATATTACATGCTCGATGGTAATTCATATTTTCAATTAGGTCGGGATGTCGTAAAACTGCAGTCAAGAAATGCCCCAAAAACTTTTATTGCACCAGCAATTGTGATTGGAATTGGACATTATGGTACAGATGAAGAGGTCTCTAAAAGAAGATTTTATGATTTCACACCTCCTGCGAGGTTGTATGTATATCCGGATCGATTGAAAAATGCTGACATAGGACCACATGGTGGGGCTGAGAAGTTTTTAGCTTTTTTAGAATTAGAGTTAATGCCAGCAATCAACAAGAAATATAATGTGGATCAACATAAACAAGCCTTGTTTGGTCACTCTCTCAGCGGTTTATTTGTCCTCTGGACGTTATTCACTCGTGCGAAGCTGTTCCAGTATTATTTGGCCTCTAGTCCATCCATTTGGTGGAATGATCATGAAATCCTGACGTATGCGGAGCAGTTCTATAACAATGTACAAGTGAAGATGGCCGATAAACAAAAGTTATTGATTACCGTAGGGAGTGAAGAGTCGTTTATGGTCGATGACGCAGCATTATTATTTTCAAAAATGAATGAATATGCTCTGCCTAATTTAGAGGTTGAGCACTATGTCGCACCCAATGAAAATCACGCTTCTGTAGTGCCAACGATTATGAGTAGAGCGTTTCGAGTGCTGAACTGTTAAGGAGTGGGGATATGACGCAAATGAGGGCAGGCGAGCTTGTGCTTTTTGAACATATAGATCGTCAGATTACCGTGTATTTACCGAAAGAATATCATCTATTTCCGGAGCGGATATTTCCAGCGGTTTTCTTACAGGATGGAGATTTTTTGTTCAAAGAGGCGATTATAGCTATAGAGAAAGATGTGGAAGAGGGAGTAACAGAGCCGGTTATTTTTATCGGGATTGATTCTCAACTGCGGAATGATGAATATACACCTTGGGAAATGCCTGCTCTTTTTAAGGATTGGTCCTTTGGGGGCAAGGGCGATGATTATTTGAATTACGTCTATCAGGATCTTGTACCCTATATCAAAAGCTCCTATCGCATCTCTAACGAGCCGAAGAAATTGGCTTTGGGTGGTGTTTCACTAGGTGGATTAATAAGTCTGTACGCAATGTACAAGACTGAAGCTATTTTTGGAAATTTTATATTCATATCTGCGTCTGTATGGTTTAAAGATTTCATTCATTACATGGAAGCTTCAAGACTAGATAGGGAATGCAGAATTTATATGTATGTTGGTGAACAGGAAGGTATCCACAAGACAAATGTCCAGAAGGACATGGTGCCTAACAGCAAACGTGCTTATGATATTTTAAAAGAGAAGATTGATGAAGCTGATCAGCGTGTGAAGTTTGAGACGGATCCGCTGGGCACGCATAATGACATGTTTTTCCTGCAATATTTTCCGAATAGTATCAGGTTCTTATTTCCTGCAAAATAAACATAATAGGACGAGCGGGAGAGAGTAGCCTTGCTTCGTCCTATTTATCGATGAAAAGGGTCATGGCTAGCACATAGCTGCTCTAGTTATTCTTCTGTAAATTCTCGAGATGGGCATCCAAATTGTCGAAGGTTTGGGAAATCCCCTCTAACATCCCCATATCAATAACTTGTTGCAAGGCTTCCGGAGAAGAGTATTTACCGGTATTCACCAGCTTCGTTTGACCATCCAGGACGATAAAATCTAGTTGGACAAGCGTCTCAGGCAAATCTTTTGAAATATTACCCTCTGCATCTGAGAACCCATCTGTATAAATGACTTGTTCTGGGACTGTAATTTCCTTATACAATGCCTTGCCCCAAGACTCCATACCGTAGAAATCACCTTGATTCTTATCCTCGCACTTCATGCAATAATGCCAAGTACCCCCTGGACGGAAATCGACATTACATACGGGAAGCGTCCAACCTTTTGGACCCCACCAGTGCTTCAAATGCTCAGCCTCAGAAAAAGCTTTGAATACAAGTTCACGTGGAGCTTGGAATACGCGCTCTAATACTAATGTGTTGCCATCAACAATTTTGGATACCACTTGGTTGGACGGGTTAGAATTTGTCATGGGATAGATCCTCCTCAAATTTGTATGCTTCCTGCCAATTTCAGCCTGAGACTATGATTTTTTATTGTTTTCATTGCTCTGTAGCTTTTGCAAATAATCATCCAGTCGATCATATCGTTCTTCCCATATATGGCGGTAGGAGTCTAACCAATCGTCTATTTCCTTAAATGGATCAGGACGGAGCTTGCAAATGCGCTTGTTAGCAACAGCTTGAACTTCAATTAAGCCCGCTTCACTAAGGACGCGCAAATGCTTGGACGCTTGAGGCTGCCGTAGCTGAAGACTTTCTGCAATCTCCCCAACGGTTAAGGGATTAACCCGTAATAGTTCAACGATCTGCATGCGGTGGGGCTCAGCTAAGGCACTCATAACGTTAGTATTCATAAACGAGGATCACTTCGATTCATTAAATTCATTCGCTCTATTATGACGCACCATGGTTAAACGGCTCTATAGCGCCTCCTTTTTGTTATTTCCTGTTTGTAATAATAATTTTAATATACCATGACAGGAATATTCCTGTAAAGGAATGTATAAAATGCATTGAATGACACCTGCAAAAGAAGGGCATGATACAAGCATTAAAAAGAAATATGTTCCATGATAACCATCAAACTTTACAAAAAACATAGGAATAGATATAATTAAGTATAACTTATCGGGTTTTAGTAATACGCAAGGGGCCTAACGCCAGTGGGCTCCTTTTGTATTTCTTGGCCATGTTACAGGAGGGTGAAGGTCATACACAATGAAAAGATTATGGTTTGTGTTCATTATGGTCCGCATGGGGAGCGTTTAATCCGGCGTGGTGTCCAACTATCTGAAATTATAGGGGCGCCATTGTTTGTATTAAATGTCGATAGTTCGGATATTGATGAATATAATCAGAGCAAAGAAATGTATATGACGGTCTGGAAACGTCTTGCCGATGAAGCTGGCGCAGAGTTTATCATTCGGAAACGTGAAGGCCGAAAAACAACAGATATTATTGTAGAAGTTGCTGAAGAAAATGAGGTCACACAGATCGTCATTGGACAATCTGCTCAAACTCGGTGGCAGGAGCTTACCAAACGTAATTTCATCAATGAACTCATTGGTAAAATGAAAATGATGGATCTGCATGTCGTGGCTGTGCAGCGGATGCGCGCCGGGTTGGAAGAAACCCATGAGGAAGGCGTTATCGCCTACCTGGTCAAAAACGGGGCTGAATATCAGCTCAGTGATGAACCTCAGGGAGAGTATTCGCTTAAGGGAAAGTTCTTTCACGAACTACACACAGAATTTGAGAACGGTTTATTCAGAATTGAGCAGGAAGATGGAAAGGCTAGATATCTGCATATTTGTGATGGCACATTGACCGATTCTTTATAATTAGGCTTGCCCTTATCAACATTGGGGCCTTGTATATAAGGCCCTACCAATCATATGATCTTTGGCTTTTGGTAAAAAAGTAAGTACTAAAGTTCACAACTTAATAAGCTCAAGTGGAAAAGGAGGACTGCCTTTGCTGCATGTAATCATACTTGTTCCGTTTCTAATGGCCTTAGTAATCGCACTTTTGTCCAAGAGAGCACCCAACCTTCATAGAGGATGGCTTGTTTTCCCTGGTTCACTCGTTTTGTTTGTTTATTTCTTAACCCGGATTCCCGTTATTAAGGGTGGGGATTTGGGATATGAAACCATTTCATGGATTCCTTCACTAGGAATTGATTTGGTTTTCCATCTGGATGGATTAAGTTTGTTGTTTGCTTTGCTAATCACTGGGATGGGTAGTCTTGTAATTATCTATTCAATTTATTATCTTGACCGGCGAAAAGAAGCGTTAACCCCTTTTTATATTTATCTAATGTTGTTTATGGGGGCGATGCTTGGCGTTGTGCTCTCGGATAACTTGATGGTGTTATACGGCTTTTGGGAATTAACAAGTGTTTCGTCATTTCTGTTAATTGCCTTTTGGCATCGGCGGCAAAAATCGCGGTATGGTGCTCTCAAATCTATGTTGATTACCGTATTTGGTGGTTTAGCGATGTTTGCCGGCTTTTTAATGCTTTATGTAATGACAGGCACCTTTAGTATCCGGGAAATTTGGAGTGAGGTTGGCGATATTAGCGGGCATGCTTTATTTATTCCGGCGATGCTACTAATTCTTTTAGGCGCCTTCACCAAATCAGCGCAGTTCCCGTTTCATATCTGGCTGCCAGATGCCATGGAGGCACCTACACCCGTTAGCGCCTATCTTCACTCGGCAACGATGGTTAAAGCTGGATTGTATCTTGTCGCCCGTTTCAGCCCTGTTTTTGCGGGGCAATATGAGTGGTTCTGGGTTGTGTCAGGCGTCGGTTTGATCACCTTGATTTATGGCTCTATCCAGGCGATGAAGCAGACGGACCTGAAGGCTCTATTAGCCTATTCAACGATTAGTCAACTTGGACTGATTATGGGATTGCTGGGAATGGGATCGGCAGCGGCATTTTATGTAGGGGGAGATTCAGTCTTTTACACTGCTGCAACAACAGCGGCTATCTTTCACCTTATTAACCATGCCATCTTTAAAGGCTCTTTGTTTATGATGGTCGGTATAGTTGACCATGAGACGGGTACCCGCGACCTGCGGAAGTTGGGCGGACTGATTTCCATTATGCCGGTTACCTTTACGGTAGCGATGATCGGCAGTTTCTCGATGGCTGGTTTGCCGCCATTTTCCGGGTTTTTAAGTAAAGAAATGTTTTTTACAGCTGTTCTGAATATCCGAAACCTGGATATATTGTCTGTTCCCTCGTTGTTTACGCTCTTCCCGGTTTTGGCCTGGATTGCCAGCGTGTTTACTTTTGCATACAGTATGATTTTGGTTTTTCACACCTTTTTCGGAAAATATCAGCCTGAGAAGCTGGACAAAAAACCGCATGAAGCCCCATTTGGACTTCTGCTTGCCCCGTGCCTGCTAGCAGTGCTGTCTATATTTATCGGTTTTTTCCCGAATATATTATCCAATACACTTATTATCCCTGCAATGAATGCTATTCACCCAATCTTGCAGACCGGAGAACCCTTTGTTGTGAATATTCATTTCTGGCACGGCTTTACACCAGAAATATGGATGACACTTGGTGTTGTGATTCTTGGTATTATTGTATACCGAATCTATGGCCGCTGGAGTCTGGTCGATAAAGAATGGGGCAGTGGCTACACTTTAAATCAAGTCTATGACGGAGTAATCCGGCTGGTCGAGAAATCGTCTAGGGCGTTGACTGGCACCTATATGACAGGTTCCATGCGCCATTACTTGATGTATATCTTCGCTTTCCTGATCGTAGCCATTGGTGGAGCCGTGTGGTATACCGATGGAATTACGCTTGGGACAACTGAATATGCTCCGTTTTCGTTGTTTGAAGTTATTGTTGTTATGGTTATGCTTGCGGGCGCTTTGGCTATCCCATTTGTACGTTCCAGAATCACAGCCATTTTGTTAACAGGAATGGTTGGTTATATGGTTACTTTACTCTTTGTTCTGTTCCGGGCACCTGATCTGGCGCTTACGCAGATGATTGTCGAAGTAGTATCCGTTACATTGTTCCTGCTATGTTTTCGGCATTTGCCTAAGCTGGAGAAAGAACCGTTCAAACTTCGGTCCCGCTTGCCTAAGCTAATTATTTCCATCGGGATGGGAATAACCATGACATTGGTTGCACTTGCTGCTTTAGGCAGTAGTCCGTTCGAATCCATCTCGAAATATTATGTGGAGAATAGCTATACCTTGGGTGGCGGTAAAAATATTGTTAATGTTCTGCTCGTTGATTTCCGCGGCTTTGATACCATGTTTGAAATTACAGTGCTTGGCCTTGCCTCACTTGCTATTTATTCCATGATCAAACTGCAGTTGGATACAGATGGAACTATTGCCCCACTGAAGCGGGCTGTGAAGGATAATAAACCACGTTCTTCTGTAAGTGATGATGTGTTACTACAAGCGGTAGCTAAAGTAGCCTTCGTTATGATACTAATATTTTCGCTTTATCTGTTTTTCGCCGGACATAATAATCCGGGAGGCGGATTTATTGGAGCATTGATGGCATCAGCCGCATTGGTACTACTCGCCATTACTTTTGGGATTGATATGGTTGAGAAGGTATTGCCTATCGACTATCGTAAGTTAATCGCGATAGGGGTATCTGTAGCTTTTCTTACAGGAATAGGTTCGTTTTTATTCGATGTACCTTTTCTGAGCCAAGCGTTTGGCTATTTCCAACTGCCACTTATGGGCAAAACAGAACTGACCACAGCAATGTTCTTTGATCTCGGTGTTTTCTTAGCTGTTATTGGTGTCACTATGAATATCATATTTACGATCGGGAGGGATAGCTAATGGAGCTTATTATTGCCCTGGCGATCGGTGTACTGTTTTCCGTAGGTGTTTATCTAGTTCTTTCCAAAAGCTTGCTGCGTATCCTTCTGGGAACCACTTTAATAACGCACGGCGTTCATTTGTTGTTACTGACAATGTCTGGCCTCAAGACAGGTGCTGCACCATTGCTGGGTGAGGAAGCGGAAGCTTATGTCGATCCTTTGCCGCAGGCGCTCATTTTGACCTCTATTGTAATTAGCTTTGGAGTAACAGCATTTTTTATTGTTTTGGCATACCGGACTTACCGCTCGACGGGTACCGATGATGTGGAAGGAACCAAGGAGGAGAGACGATGAACAACTTGTTAGTGCTGCCTCTGCTGATTCCGGCCATTACGGCAGTTATACTCATTTTTCTGAAAGAACGAGTACGTCTGCAACGAATCATAAGTGCCGTCAGTGTGTTTTTAAATATCTTTGTTGCAGGATTCATTGTGTATCAGGTAAATATAAACGGTATCCAGACCTTATATATGGGGGGATGGCGTCCACCTTATGGCATTGTGTTTGTTGCCGATATGTTTTCGGCATTGCTCGTGTTGACAGCGGCCATTGTTGGTGCGGCTTGTCTGTTTTTTTCCTTCGCTAGCATTGGGGAAGACAGAGAACGGTTTTATTACTACCCGTTTTTCCATTTTTTATTAACCGGGGTTTTTGGCTCTTTCCTCACCGGGGACCTGTTTAACTTGTTTGTCTGCTTTGAGGTGCTGTTAGTTGCTTCTTACGCTTTGATCGTACTTGGTGGGTCCAAGGGTCAACTGCGAGAGACATTAAAGTATGTATTAATTAATGTGATTTCCTCTTCCTTGTTTGTGGCGACGATTGCTTATTTATATGCTGCGACAGGCACACTGAATATGGCGCATTTATCTATGCGTGTAGCAGAGGCGGGACAAGGCGGTGTAATGAACGTCATTGCGGTCCTGCTGCTAATTGTATTTTCGATTAAGGCAGGTTTGCTGCTCTTTTTCTGGCTTCCCGATTCCTATAGTGCACCGCCATTGGCTGTTAGAGCCCTGTTTGGGGCTTTGTTAACCAAGGTCGGATTGTATGCAATTACACGTACCTTTACTTTGATTTTTATTCAAGAACCGGGACTCACCCATACATTGATTGCCTGGATGGCGGGGGCGACAATGATACTTGGGGCAATCGGGGCATTGGCTTACAACGATCTGGGCCGAATATTTAATTATAATATCATCATCAGTGTAGGATTTATTGCTTTTGGGATCTCTGTCGCGACTCAGGATTCGTTAAATGGTGTAGTGTTTTATTTAATGCATGACATGGTTGCCAAAGCATTATTATTTTTCCTGGGTGGGATGATTATCTCAGCTTCGGGCACCGACCGATTAAAAGAAATGGGTGGTTTGATCCGACGTTATCCGTGGACCGGCTGGATGTTTTTTGTACTGACTTTGGCATTGGTTGGTGTTCCACCCCTTAGTGGTTTCGCTGGAAAAGTGATGATGGTGCGTAGTGGATTTGGAGAGAATCACGTGGCTCTGGCGCTGATTGCACTTGCATCCAGCTTTGTAGTGTTATATTCCTTGATCAAGGTATTCCAGCAAGTATTCTGGGGTGGCGAGAAAAGGGAAGAACAAGTCAAACCGCTTCATTATAAAGCCATGATGGCACCGGCGGCTGTTCTGTTCGTGATTGTAATTCTGATGGGTGTAGGTGCGGAGACGGTAAACGGTTTTGTGAGTCAAGCCGGAGCCGTACTGGCTGATCCAGCACTATACATTAACGCTGTCATGAAGGAGTGATACTATGGCTTTTCAACTATTATTGAATTTCATGATAGCATTCCTGTGGATGTTCCTGCACAATGACTGGACTGGGCCACGTTTCGTCATTGGTTTCTTGATCGGTATCCTCATTCTGCTCGGAATGCGACGTTTTTGGCCCAAATTATATCTAGGAAAAGTGTGGGCAATTATTAAGCTAATCCTTTTACTGCTGCGGGAACTGGTCGTTTCAAGTTATGTAGTGGTAAAAGCCGTTCTGAGACCGGAGCTTAATATACGTCCAGCAATCTTGAAATATACTACAGAGCTGAAATCGGATTGGGAAGTGGCTACTTTGATCACATTGCTCTGCCTTACTCCCGGATCTGTGGTACTTGAAGTATCGGATGATAACCGGACTTTGTATATTCATGCCATGGATGTTGATGATCCCGCACAGTTCAGAGCGAATATCCGTGACACCTTTGAGCGTGCGATATTGGAGGTGACCCGTTAATGATCCATTTTATTCTTATGCTCTCGCTTACGATTATGGCGCTGGCGATTGGTGTATGCGCCTGGCGTTTGTTGAAGGGACCTTCTTTGCCTGACCGGGTAGCAGCACTGGATACGATTGGAATTAATCTGTTAGCCATGGTAGCCGTTCTTTCTGTTTTACTCCGAACGCAGGCTTTTATCGAAATTATTTTGTTAATAGGCATTCTTTCCTTTATCGGCACGACGGCATTTGCCAGATACATCGAAAGGGGAGTGGTGCTAGAACATGGAAACGATCAAGACAGTCGGTGAATTGCTGTTTGCTTTGTTAATTCTGATGGGGGCATTGCTTAGTGCTGTAAGTGCTTATGGACTGATTCGGCTGCCTGATGTTTATCTGAGATCGCATGCCGCTGCTAAAAGTGCAACCCTTGGTGTTTTATGTGTTCTGAGCGGGGCCTTTCTATATTTTGCATTTTTTCTAGATCATATAAGTGCTAAGCTGCTACTGGGGATTGTCTTTGTATTTATGACCTCACCTTTATCTGCGCATTTGACAGGTAGAGCTGCTTATCGCTCAGGGGTTCCCTTATGGAATCGCAGAATTCAGGATGATTTAAGAGAGGTACTGGAGAAAGAAAAAGCTGTAGCAGCATCCCCTGAACGGGATGTGCCTCAAGAATAAAATTCAGGAAATGTTAGTCTGTAATTTCGGATTACAACAATAAGTTTGGATCGCAATAGCTAAAAAGCAACAACCCTGCATGAAAACGCGGGGTTGTTGCTTTTTTAGATTAAAACTACTCTTTTTTTGTTATCTTAACGAACTAATATTTTGCCTTCTCCAGCAAGTATGCGAAGTACCCTTGGGAGTCGTTCACCGTCATTCTCAGGGATGTCCAACTGAATGCCGTAGTGGAAACTGCCTTGTTGTTCTTTGTTCCATTTCAATATTCCTTCTATGTACATAGATTCATCCGTAAGATTCATTTCCATGCCAATGCGTACTAGGTTATTTTCTGGGTTGATATTGAGGGGTAACGATAAGTGGCAACCCGATCGACTGATGTCGAACAATACAGCCCTTACAGGCTTGGAAGGAACCTGGATGCCGTTAATAGTAAGAATATGAAGATCAAATGTTACAGGTTCTTTAAGGGTATATCGAAAAGGTTCGGTTCTGCGATTAGTGTTCATATGCTCCTCCATACTTTTCCATGTATTATAAATTATCGACATAAAAGTAGGATTAGTGAAGAGCTGATTCTATTTTTGATTTATTTCACTACTTGAGCAGTCTCGTAGGTAAGGCAGCGCAGACTTTGATCAGGATAACGCATTTCTGCCGTGTAGCTGCTGCCATCTTCCAGCATCATCTGAACAGCGACCATGCCGCGTTTATCATTGGTTTCAGTGTTGATTAGTGTTGCTGTAACAATTTTTCGGCTTTCTTTTTGTTTATCTGTAAGGATAGTAATGGCCGTATTGATCCAACTAGCATCTTTATAGATGGCGCTGGCAGCAGAAGCGCTAATTGGTGTTCTTTTCAGAGAATTATTAATCGCGGTCGTATTCACTACCATACCGTTTATGGGATCAATTAGTACATCGTATTCCCAGAATTCCTTACCTTGCCCTTCTAGGGTCTTGGCGTTATATGGACTGAAATGTACAGCCCATGTCCACGGCAGCGAGGTTCGGGTATCACTCAGAATAACCCGCATCTGCAGCTTTCCCATGTCCACTTCGAATAATTTGCGAACGCTTGAAGCAGCGAGAGCAACGGTATCGCTTTGACTCAAATGCCCTACAGCAGGCGGTGTAACAGTGTTCCGTTTGGATACAGAAGTCTCATTACCAGCCATGTCTATGAAATTGTTAATTTGTTGTATTTCTTTAGGGCTCGTCTGCTGTTGTAGATCGTCATTCTCTGTGGACACCCGCGTGGGTGCTTCCAACTTCACCCCTGGGGTTTTGATGCTGGTTAAAGCTAAATGGGTGGTGTTTTGAATGACTGCACTGACGATTAGCAGACTCCCCGAGAACAGGAGTACAGCTAAAGCAGTGGGGAATTTTTTGTTATTCACTTGAATAACCTCCATTTGCTTCGGATGATGCTGAATCTTCCTAACCTTAAACTATAGATGTTATAGAGTAGGTGAACAGATGTTATGGAGTTGTAAAAAAATGCGGATACTTGTTCCTTGACCTAAAGTAGAATTCAGTGAAATTCTGGCTTGATGTGCATCTGCGATTTGCTTGCATAAAGATAAACCAAGACCCGCACCCCCGTATTCGCGTGTGCGCGATTTTTCACCTCGATAAAAGGGTTCAAAAACACGCGCGCTCTGTTCCGGGGTCATCCCAAATCCCGAATCACATACTTCCAATATGGCTTCATTTTGCAATGCATAGGCAAGCAAGCGGATGGTGCTCCCTTGCGGAGATGCATGAATGGAATTTTCGACAAGGTTAACCAAGAAGGAAGTTAGCAGATCATGATCACCCCAAACCGCAGGGATCGAATAATCCATTTCTAGTTTGATGCCTGCTTCGTCCAATTTAAGCTGCACAATCTGTTTAACCGATTTGAACAAATCTGATATGTCTACTTGTTTCAGAGTCAGAGGATGATGCCGTAGGACGGACAAATCCAGCAGTTTGAAGGCAAAATTCTTCAGGCGTAAGGTTTCACTAAGGATATATTGACCAGCCATCTGCTGTTCTTCCTGGCCTATATTCGCGGAAGTCAGAAATTCAGCAAATCCCTGCATACTGGTTAAAGGTGTGCGCAGTTCGTGGGCGAGGTTATCTACCATTCTCTGCTTTTCATCGGCCATATTAGACAGTTCGATCACGTGCTGTTCCACTGCGTTTGCCATTCGGTTAAAGTTCAGGGCTAACTCACCAAATTCATCTTTACTGCGCAACTGCACACGCTCGGTATATTTGCCTTCAGCGATCGTTTTTGTAGTCTTTGAAAGCTGTTTAAGTGGTTTGGTCAACTGCCGGATCAGCAAGTAGAGTAATAGGAGCAGAATTGGACCGATAATCCAGTTAATCATTACAAAAAAACGGTTCAGCTCATGCTGCTTAGCATACAGGTCACTGATATCACGTTGATAAACGATCGTCAAAGCTTGATAGGGAGCAGGGAGCTCAGTAGAGAGTTGAATAGAATGTGATTCCGGCGTTGAGACGGATGGGACTCCGGCATTCGGATAAACCAGCTGGTCATTCTCCCAGAGCTGTAGTCCGATTCCCTGCTTATGATAAAATTCACCATAGGATTGAGCCACGCTGGAGATTAAAGTAGAGGTAAGTGTGGCCCCACGGGTCTGAATCGATTCAAGATTTTCATAAATGTTGTTTGCAATTAATAGCTGTTCGCTTGAAGCACGCTGCATTTCGCTGTCCATGTTCAGCTGCCAGCTTTTTTTCATAATCATTATTACACTCACATCTAGGGCGACGATGAAGAAGGCGAGGACTGACAGCAGAATTTTATGCCAGAATCTCATACTAGACCTGAACTTCCAAGCGGTAACCAAGCTTAAATACGGTTTTAATTCGTTCTTCCCAGCCTAGTTTTTTGCGCAGCTGCCTGATGTGGACATCTACGGTACGGGTATCTCCTTCAAAATCATAGCCCCAGGCTAATTCCAGCAACTTTTCCCTTGATAAAGCAATGTTTCTGTTGCGGATAAGGACTTCAAGAAGCTCAAATTCCCTAGCGGTTAAATCTACGGGTAGTTGATCCACCATGACAAGCCTCTCAAGATAACGTACCTCAACGTTTTCACAAAGAAAATTGGAAGTGCCTTTTTCGCTCCTGCGTAACACCACATTGATTCTTGCCAACAATTCAAGGATTTCAAAAGGTTTAATGATATAATCATCGGCGCCCAGCTCAAAGCCCTTGATGCGATCAGCCAGTGAATCTTTAGCGGTGATTAGAATCACCGGAATTTGTAAGTGAGCAATCCGCTGCATGATCTCAAAACCATCCAGTTCGGGCAGCATTATATCGAGCAGAATTAAATCGGCCTTTTCACGTTCCAGCAGTTCAATAACCTCCAGCCCGCGATAAGCCTTGCTATAGGTATGTCCGACTAATTTTAGATTCATAGTAATTAAGTCACTGATTGCACGTTCATCTTCTACGACTATGATATGGCCCATAGTTCATTGTTCCCTCCTAAGCTAGCAAATCACTTCCTAATGCTAATAAACTATAAACAACTTATTACAGAATTGTCCAGTGAAGGTATGAAAAAGCATCTAGTTCTTCATAATTTTGATTGTGAATAGAGCTCAAAAAGGACTGAAAGAGAACGAAAGCAGTCTCTTAATCAATCCTAAAACACATCATTATAAGCCTTTGCAACTCTTTATTAATTGGAAATTCCATCCGTTGTTGACTTAGGCAAGGGGGGATCGGGGGCAATAAAATCGTGAACGATTTGACGGAAATATTCGTGATTATCATAGCTGTTGTACATACGCCAGGCCACCGTTTGGGAGTTGCCGAAAAATAACCGCTCGAACTGGGTTTGACGACCTCCGAATGCACCCGCTCCTAGTTCCCACGCCAGCCGGAATAAGGCATTTCGATACCATGCATCCGAGACATTCCCCTTCAAATACTCATAAAGATAAGAACCAGCGCTTGATGTAAAGTCGGCTTCAGAGGGGATCATGATGAGACCGCTTGAACTGAGGTTTTGAACCATTTCAACCATTTCTGGATAAAACTCTGAAAAGTGAATGGTTGAAGCCAATAGTGGTCCCTTGTCTGGAACGAGATATCCAAATTTGTCGAGCGAAGCCCCTATTTCCGCTGCAAGTCTTAAGGCTTTGAATGTTTCTAAATAGGTTAATATTCTGGAAATAGGCAGAATCGTGTAGGACTCAAGGACAGCGTTTTGTTCTTCAGCCAAAGACTCTAGCATACCAAGAAAAAACTCGGTTTTTGCAATATAGCGGGTGACAATTTGGTGGGCCATATGCGTATGAAAATTACTCTCGCCGAATAATCGGGAACAGTAAATCTCATCGCCATAATAAAATATACGATCATGAGGGATAAGTACACGGTCAAAGATAACAAGGGTATCCATTTCTTCATATCTTGAACTTAACGGATGGTCGTAAGTAGATGAGGCAGCGTAGCTTTCACGGCAAAAAAAAGTCATTCCAGGCAGATCATTAGGCACCGCAAAGGCAAACGCAAAGGGATTATCATCATCCACAAGTGAGGGTGAGGGAGTCGGGAATACAAGCATTTCATCGCAGGTAGCTCCCTGTGTTGCCATCATAAAAGCACCGGTAACAATCATCCCCTCATCATTGATTTCTACGACTTTAGCAGCGATAGAATCCTCTGTAGCATCAATCTGGCCGGATATTTTGCTGGCTTGAGGCTGGATGAAGGCATGGGATAAGGTAATGTCATAATCACGACAGTAGGCATAGTATTTTCTGAGGTTCTCAGCATATTTCGGATTAAGGTCCTCAAGGATATCAGCAGCTGTGAAGAGAGACATAATGGCTGTATTCATATAATCGGGGGAGCGTCCTAAAAATCCATGATGTCTATTGGACCAGAGTTCAATCATTTTTCTCCGGCGTTCTAAATCTTCAGCATTTTTGGGTGGAAGAAAAGATAAACCAACAGGATCTCCAGTATCAGGTGAAGGAAAGGTCATCTGCGCCAAATAACGTTCATCACACTGCATGTTATACATTTCAGCTTGTGTTTGTATGAGACCCTGAAAGGCAGGGTGTTTGGATAAAGGACCTTCAATACGTGTTCCTCTGTACCAGATATTGATCTTTTGCCGGTCGATTCGTTCGATGTATTGATTACCTGTTTTTATAGGCATAGGTTCCACCTCATTGAAGTCATCTTTGACTAATAAGCCGTATTATTGCTATTAATGTACGTGACCATGAATCTACGTGTACATTGTCCATATACCGTGTGTGAACAGGGAGTTTGGGGTTGACATAAACGAAGCTGACTTGTATATTTTGGATATTGGATTACAAATGTAGTCATGCCAGGAAAGAATGGTGGATAGTATTATGTCTAAGGAAACTCCAAGGATTTCGGATGCCGAGTGGGAAGTGATGAAGGTGCTGTGGGCAAGTGCCCCGCGCACTGCAGGTGAGATTGTTGAAGCACTAGAAGGCAGCAGGGACTGGAACCCAAAGACGGTACGGACGTTGATTAAGCGTCTGACAGAGAAGCGGGCTATTGGTTATAACCAGACAGGTAGGGTGTATTCATATTATCCGCTGGTGAGGGAAGAGGAATGTGTCCAATCGGAGACACGATCCTTTCTGAAGCGGATCTACGGTGGAACTCTGCGCCCGATGTTGGTCAATTTTTTGCAGGATGAAAAGTTGTCCCGGGAAGATATTGAAGAATTGAAGAGAATTTTGGATGAACGAAAGGACTGAGCCGCTTGCTGGAAGCTGCATACAATCTGTTCGTCAAGGTATTGTCGCTGTCTGCCATGGCGAGCGTGCTGGCTCTGCTGATCTTATTGACCCGGTTCCTGTTCAAGGATCGTCTAAAACCTACCTGGACGTATCTTCTGTGGATACCACTGATCGTGAGGCTGGCAATACCTTGGGCACCAGAAAGCACATTTAGTATTTTTAATCTGTTGCCGCTGGAGAAAGAAGCGGCGCAGAGTACCATTTTTCCGTCAGTACAGTCGGAAATCGGCTTTACTTATATGCCCGGGTTGACCGGAGAGGAAGAGGAAGCAGCGTCAGTTACTGGAATTGCAGAAACTGGACCTTTGCCGGGAGCATCAGCATCGGATGATGTGGCACAAGTCAATCCGCAAATAGACAGTTCTTCCAGGGCGACCGATTCAGGGTGGGAGCCTCTACATTTACTGGTTTTGGTGTGGCTTGGCGGAGCCGCGGTGGTACTGGGCTTGTCAGTTCGAGTACAACTTCGATTTACCGCACGGGTTCGAAGGGAACCAGAGATTCATTCCTTAGAAATCCAACGGTTGTTCCGAACCTGTCAGCAGGAGATGCAGGTACGGCGCCCAGTCAAGCTGATCGAGACGAAGCAGATTGCCGTACCGACACTACTTGGCGTTATAAGGCCCATGTTGCTGCTGCCCACCTCTACCTTACACACTCTGGAGACGAACGGGCTCCGTCATATATTCCTTCATGAGCTGGCGCATGTGAAGCGCCGTGATATTTTGCTAAATCTGCTGACAGGTCTGCTGCTGGCCATGCATTGGTTTAATCCTCTGTTGTGGTATGCCGTACGCCAAATGAAAGAGGATCAAGAGGTTGCCTGTGATGCTCTGGCCTTGAAGCATCTTGAACCAGCGTGCCACAGAAGTTATGCCCTGACACTTCTCAAATTGTTAGAAACCTTACCCGACCCGATCCGGTTGGCAGGTACAGCTGGCATTTCGAGCAGTAAAAAGGAAATGGAAAGAAGGATTATCATGATTACCAGACACAAAAAATTTACGGCAAAAAACTCACTGCTGGGCCTAGCTGTAATTATGATCTTAAGTGGCTGTACCCTGACAGGGGCAAAGCTGAATTCTGCATCAGCCCCGGCAAAGAGCGCTCCTGCTACTTTTCGGGCAGAAGCGCAGGACAAAGAGAGCACGGCTTCCAGCGTTAAAGGCACTCTATTGGCGGAAAAAAACGGAATCACGGTATCTGCTAATCCCACTGGGGAGAATGCACTTTTGCATAAAATCACGGTAGATGTGCGTGGTGAAGTAAGCCGTACGTTCTTGTGGAATGCCGGGGAAGATGAAACTCGGCCTCCATTGATTGAAGAAGCAGATGTGAACGGGGATGGGACTAAAGAAATCTTCATACGCATTACGACCGGCACGGGTACCGGACTCTCTATGAGTGAGATTCATGTGCTCCAGCCTGTTACCTTGGAAGAGCTTGTGGTCGAAGATCCGATCGAAACGTTGAATCAGAGGCTGAAATCCTCCATTATACACCGAAATAACCATACCTATGTATCTGCTGAACTGGACGGAAAGCATTTGACCAAAGTATATGATTACACTGAGGGAGCTTGGGGAGAGAAGGTCGGATTTGGCTCAATAGTTTCATACGAGCTGATAGATGACCAAATTATAGCCCACTTGGCTGGTGCAGCCTCTATGTCTGAGTTTCCGCTCGAAGTTATTGCCGTTTACGGGAAGAATCTGACCATTGAGAGCGCACAGATGTACTATGGTTCGTTTATATCTCCACCGCTCAGTGAACAGGACATCAAGTCCATGATGGAAAAACAGCTTCCGGCAAGCGGTTGGACCTTTAGCAAAGACGGAGATCAATATAGGGTGGATATAGATCCACTGAATGGCGTAGGGGAAGGCAACAGCTATAAAATTAATCCGCTTACCGGAACGGTTCATGACGTAACTTCTGGCAGTCCACTGAGAAGTCTTGTAAACCGAGAAGCGATAGATCTGTGGGATATCTCTAACGGTACAGAATACCAGAAGGAACTGTATAAGTTACTCCAACCTATCTTTGATACAGAGGGTTTCAAGCCAACAGGTACGGACTGGATTTCAGGGTTTATCGGGGATGGTTATTTGTTCAGTGATGTTAGGCAAGGAAGCAGGGAATTCACGATTAAAGTAGATGTCTTTACTGGTCAGTGGGAGGAAATTCCTGACCCGTATAAATAGTTAATTATCATAGGTCTGTACCGTACGATTGAAGAGACCATTACTAGCGAATTGAAACTAAAAGCAGCCAGTGCGCGCCGATGGATTATCGGCATGCACTGGCTGCTTAATTTTTCTAGAAGGGAGGATAGTCTCATGACTGCGTAACTTACGGATGACTAGAGGGCTATTCGACCTGGAACTGGTTTAATTCGTCCTGAAGCTTTTTGGACAACTGGTTGAGCTGCTGGGATAGCTCGGCAACCTGTTCAATGCTGTCCAATTGTTCCTGCGTGCTTGCGCTAACTTCTTCCGTCGAAGCGGAATTCTCTTCTGTAGTTGAAGAAATGATTTCGAGTGCCTGTAGGATCTCATCTTTGTGCTTATGGACTTTGGAGGTGTTGCTGCTGATTTGAATCATACGTAATCTCAAAGCCTCCAAATCGCTGTTGATGCTAAAGAATACCTGTTTCGTAGCCTCCACGGATTTTGCATTTTCTTCGGCAATTTCAAGTCCTTGGGCTGTGTATTCCACGGATGCTCTAGTTTTTTCCTCGATTTCATGAACCTTTCTGCCAATCTCCTGTGTGGCCTGTGCGGTCTGCTCCGCCAACTTGCGAACCTCTCCGGCAACAACGGCAAATCCGCGCCCCTGTTCTCCCGCACGTGCTGCTTCAATGGAAGCATTTAGCGCCAGCAGATTGGTTTGCGTAGCGATTTGATGTACCGTGTCCACGATACTTGAAATTTCATGACGGCTTTGATCAATATCATGAATGGCAGACGATATCGAATGAGTGGAGTTGTGATTTTCTTCTGCCCATTTCGATAACTGATTCAATACACCTAACCCCAGTTCGCTCTGGTCGGCAGAAGCCTGCACCATCGTCTCTATGGCTATAGCATCATTTGCGATTTCGTCAATTTGACCAGATAATGATCCGGTTTTTTGCAAAATCGTATCCGTTTCAATCGACTGGTAGTTGGTCGCATTCGCAATCTCATTAATGGCCGTTGCTGTATCGTTCATCGTTATAGCTGTACGGGAAGAAATGGATTGCAGATCTTTTGAGGACTGGTTTAATACCTGAGCGGAGGTACCCACTATTTGAAGCATCCCTTGAATTTTCTGGACCATGTTGAATATTCCGTTGGAGATTTGTCCAATTTCGTTGTTGGAATAGGCATCAAATTGAACAGTCAAATCCCCATTTTCCACCCGTTTGATTTTGGTGAGCAGCTTCGGTATGGATCTGAGCAGATAACGGAGTGTGATATACGAAAATAGAACGAGCAGAATCGCCGCTGCCACAAACCCGCCAATAGTAATCCAGGTGAACTTTTTTAATTCGGAGAGCACTTCACGCTCTGAAATAGTTAAACCTACGGACCAGCCGGTATCTTTACTTGTAGCATAGCCGATGTAACGGCGTTCTCCGTTGTCATTAATCAGATGTACGCCGGATTCACCAGCGATCATTTTCTTGCCGATCCCCCCAAGATCACCTGGCAGCTCATTAATCTTTTCCTTTGTGACCTTAGACTGGTCTGGGTGATACAGAATATCACCTGTTTTGGAGGCGAGAATGGAATAACCAGTGCTGCCTAGCTTATAGCTTTCCATTATCTCAGGGATATTTTTAGACGCTATATCAACCGCGACAAAACCGATTAATGTATTGTTGTCATTTTTTATCGGATAAAAAATACCCATCAGCATATCGCCTGTAGTGACGTCAATATAAGGATCGGAGTAGTATAGGCCGTCTGCTTCGATTGCTGGCTTATAATACGGCCGTTCTTTAATGTTAAAAGCAGCATCTGATGTCGTACCATTGTTGAGGATGTAAAAACCTTTGCCGGCAGTACTAGCAATCCATGCATCTGCAAAAGTGGGTTCCACCTTTACAATGGCAGCTAGTGTCTTTGCTACTTCAGCGGCATGCGGTGAAGTCTTGGCCATTTCTGGAGATTTGGTGGTTTCGATGTATTGTTTGAATAAGTTATTCGTTGACATTTGCTTGACCAGTGAACCCTTTTCCTTAAATAGTGCATCAATTTGACTGACAAGTGCCTGTGTTTTGGTCTGAAGCATAGATTCTTGTTGTTTCACAAGTATGCTGCGAGTGCTGGAAAACATAAAGGTTCCCAAGATTGAGAAGACGACAACAATAATAACTAAAAGTACAATGGACAAAGTATTTGCTATGCTTGATGAACCGAACCGCCTTTTTTTTAGTTGTTTTAACATGCTACCATCTCCCCCAAGTTGTCTCTGAGCAAATAGCTCATAAGAACATATCGGAAGATAGTGAGATTTTCGAAATAGTAATTTTGAGAATAAAAAAATTAAATTAAAATGGATAACGCACAGGATAAACACTTGACTGGTTCGGGATTTCAAGATGGTGGGGGGCGAGGGAGATCTTAACAATTAGTCTGTTCACTTGGGGATTTACTGATGGTTAGAAATACAAAAATGTCAATGGGAGCAGCGATGCTGTTATGTCTGGTTTTAATGCTTAGTGCTTGCTCTTCAGGGAACAGTCCTGTTAATTCTGCGAATGCTGGCCCTAGTCCGGTATCCTCTGTGCAAACAGAGACAAGTCCACCGGACTCAGCCACCAATTCAAAATCTACAAGAGTATATAAAGACAGTCAGGGGCATGAGGTTGATATTCCAGAGCGTCCACAGCGGATTGTGCTGCAGGGTAATTCGATCGGAGACCTGCTGGCACTCGGGATTCAGCCGGTCGGTGTCGACCGCCGGTTTATTGAAGAATCAGTCTATTTGGACAAGGAGATAACCCCGGCACAGGATATCGGATTTCCTACAAATCTGGAACTTGTTTTGGATCTGGAACCGGATTTAACAATGCTAGGTTATGTGATGGACAAACAATATGAAGAAGTGTCCAAAATATCACCTACTGTTGTATTTGACCAGAGTAAACCCTTGTCTGAGCGTCTGCCTGTCATTGGTGAGATAGTGGGTAAAAAGGCTGAAGCAGAGCAACTGTTGTCCGAATATAATCGCAAGGCCGAGAATATGTGGAGCGGATTGCGTCAGGAAGGCAAACTTGCCGAAGGAGAAACAGCGGTAGTGCTGATTTATTATTGGAACAAGACAATGTATTTGATGAAAACTGGTGGCATTCCTGCACTACTGTATCAGCCGCAGGGCTACAAAATGTCAGAAGCAGTGAAGGAAATTGAGCCGGCAGAAGGCGCGCCTTATATTGAGGTCTCCCCTGAGCTAATGCATAAGATGCTTATTGGTGACCATTTGTTTGTCATTTATCCGGCCAATGCTGATGCGGAAAATTCCTTTAATGAGTTAATGAAAACTGCGTTGTGGAGCTCGCTCCCTGCTGTTAAGAGCGGAAAAGTTACTTTTGTGGAGACCAAATGGAATTACGACGATATGCTGACCAGCAGCATGCTGCTGGATGAGTTCCCTAAACTGCTGACTAAATAAATGAGATCTCAGGTTAACCCTTGACGTGAAGTTTAATGACCGTTTTGAATGAGAGAAGTGAGATTCAACAAAGAAGCAGTGAAGTAACTCGCTGCTTCTTTGTTTTGCTTATAAAGTAGAGGGTGTTGAATATAGGAAAGTAATCGGCTCATTGATTTTTGTTGATTAGCTAGACGCTAAGAGTAGCATCGATTAATCTGAAGAAGTAGAATGCGGGTTATGCTTGAATCGTGCACACAGATAAACGGAGGCTGACTATGACTTACTCACAGATTTGGAACAACTCAGGAAATGAAGCCGATATTCTCTATTTGGAACAGCAGATTGAAACCGTTAAAAAAGAAATAAAACGAGCAGAAGCTGCAGAGCTTCAGGAAATATTGGAACAATCAAATCGTAAGCTGGCTGAACTGGAAGCGAAGCTGGACGAGCTAGAGGATTAGGGGCAAGCCGTCCATCGTACCGCCCATAGAGTGGCTTTTCTGCGCTAGTTTAGGAACAAAACAGCTTGGGGGCTGACTTGACTTAAGTATTTCCTTCTGACCCTGGCTCGTGTGCTATGTAGAAGTTAAAATAAGCAGATTTGCACCGATGTCTTTATAGTTTTATAATTGTAGCTTACAGAATCGTATTACTGGGAGGAATGGGAAATGGATAAAAATAGAAAATACATGCTTGTCGGTGCGCTTCTGACAGGGGGAGGTGTCTCTTTGATGGCCTATACAGCAAGCCGCTATACTTCGTTTAAACGAATCGTAGCTAATACCATCCGATTGGAAGAAATCGCCTCTCTAGAAATCTCGCGATTGTCTTCAGTTCCCGGTGAAAAGAAAGACATCATTATTACTGATCCTGCTGTTATTGAGCGGATCTTTACTGATTTCTCTCATGTTCAATTAATGAAATCGGCCCGAAATGTCAGTTCTGACAAAAATTTCAGCTATTATATTACGATAGTTCAGGCTGATCGCAAGCAACGATTTGATATTATTCTAAAAAGCAGACAGCATATGATCATCTATGACAATGATTTAAGCAATCCTCACTTGAATGCATATAAAATTATCAGTCCTTATAATCCGCAAGCACTGGAACAGGTTTTTGACTGATCCGCAACCGTTAACTTCATACGCCTGAATTTATATAGAAGTGCGCAATGAAGTAATATCGTAGCCCATTTCCTGCATAGCATCCAATCCATATATGATCTCTATTGTCCGGGTGCCGTCCCAGCCTTTAGCCGTTCCATATTCGATCCATTCGCGGATACGCTGTGGATGGTTTAGATTATAGACAACATCAAACCCTTTTTTATGGTTTTGCAGCAGATAGCCTGTATTCAGCGGACATCCGGCAATCGGATCATCCCATGTTAGGATTTGGATGCGTAGCGGATGGAGCTTTACATTTTTATGATAAACCTTTAATTCAAGCAGACTCCGTTTGTCATGGATTCGCATGCCCAGTATGTAGCTGTATTCCAGTCCCCTGAGCGTGATAGAACGCAGCTTTTTTTTCATAATAATCGCCTCTCATCCCAATAATTTTGTTATCATAGCAAGCATAGGGATATTTTTCAAGCAATCAACAGGGAGGATGTTCATATGAAGTATGAATTTGGGATCATGGCATCCATTACAGAATTGGTGGAGTACCCGGATGAGCAGAATGATGCCTACATTGCGCACCCGAATTTTCAGATGATCATGGATCAATTGGGCATTACAGTACCCGTTGCGGAGATTTATGAACATTTTTTTGCCAACCCTGTTCACAACGGACATGTGCTTGTTTACAGTAATCCAGTGCAGCCAAACGCTTGTATTGTCCTCGACACTTACCGTGATCCGCTGGACCAGCTAGATATGATTTATTTCGGATGGCGCTGTTCGTCCGAGATAGACTTGATCCGCGAGCTGTCCCGGCGTTTTTATGATGAATGTGAATTTGCGGTCCGTTATGAAGAAGGTCAATCCGTACTTTACAAGTTGTTGAAGGAGGATGCCTATCCGCGAAAATTTTACTACAATACCGTGTTTGAGCAGCAGTTGAAGCGATACCCGGCAAAATAGGCGATAGAAATACATAACCGAATAACTTAGCAAAAAAGCGCGAGTTCAGGGCAGTGCTACCCGGGCTCGCGTTTTCTATATACTTGATTTTGAAATGTTCTGCTTCATTCAGGCAATTACTGCGCCGTCAGCAGCTGCTCCAGAATTTCGGAGGGAGCAGCGGATTTGGGCGAACTTTCATTTTTTTGTTGCGAACAGGCACTTAACACAGCAAACTGAGACACAAGGCATAAACAGATTTAGCTTTCATCGTGAGTTCCTTTCAAGCGGTTATTTTGACTTCTAGACGGTAATATCGATGAATTGTATTGATAATCATTCTCAACGTCAGCGGAAATAAAAACCTATCATAAGACATGATAGGCCTGCGCACAACTATTGTTTGCTGCTGCAAACGGCAATATAATTCAGATCTTTACCCGTCGTATTAAAAAAGGTATACATCTTTTTGAACTGTTCCCGGTTCTCTTTCTTGAGCCCGTTTTTCACAATACGCAGCGCCCCGATAACCCCTTCATCACGAATGAGTCCATTGATACTCATCAAGGACATGGGACCGGTAGCATTGTCTACTTGCTTAAAGCCTGCGGAGTGGAACAATCCCGCCCAATGCCCAACAGACAGTGGTTCGACATTGATGTGAATGGTGCGGCGCAGCTCGGCCAGACGTTCTTCCATATTTTCCTTGGCAAAGGTAATATCATGGGTAAGCAGAATGCCGCCAGGTTTCAGTACCCGATAGTATTCGGCGACTGCCTTTTCCTTCGCAGGCTGGTTAAGCATCGTGAGCATGGCTTCATTAATGACAACGTCAAAGCTCTCATTCTCAAAAGGTAGCTTCAGTGCATTTCCTTGCCGGACACGGATATAGTTTTCCAAGTTGGCATTTTTGATATTTCGGTTTGCTTTTTCCAGCGCCCGCGGGTCCATATCAATGCCGGTAATTTGACAGTGGTATTTCCCGGCCAGTTGAATGGAGGTGGTGCACATATTGCAGGCTACCTCCAATACCTGGTTGTCCGTACTCAGATTGGCTTGCTGGATCAGCCAGTTGGTTGCTGCAACGCCGCCGGGCCGCAAACGTTTTTTTCCCAGCCGCGCTAAAAAATTATGGCCTACTTCCTTTTTCATCGCATTCACCCCATTACTTATCCGGCTTGACTACAACCAGAAGCATCTGAAACGCCTCTGTTGCGTGTAGGGCATGCGGAATATTGGCCGGCATAACGAGGGTCTCCCCGGCATGAACAGTGTACTTGTCTTCTCCAATTGTAATTTCCGCTTGCCCGGACAAAATGTTGACCATGGCATCACCCGGGGAAGAATGTCCCCCAATCGACGAGCCTTTGTCCAGCGAAAGAAGTGTCATTGCCAGATTTGGCCGCTGTACAAGGGTCAGACTGGAAACCTGCTGTTCCTCTATTGTGATGATGTCCTTCAAATCAATGACTGCGGATTGCGGCAGTTTTTTAATGAATAAACCTGTTTCCATTTTGAATACCTCCGTTTTATATACTAATTTGCAGAAATTTGCAGCTGCTGCGGGCGGAATAATCATGCCAAGTGCCCGCTGGGACGATAACGGATGCGCCGGCTGTCAATTGATAGGGCTCTTCCGCCACCAGCAGATGAAGCTCGCCTTCCAGCACATGGATGATTTTAGATTTGGGGGAGGTCTCTGAACTGATGGTCTCCTCCTGATCCATGGCATACAATACCCATTCCGGTTGTGCCGCTGTTTCGGCTGCAGATACGGGCAATGCCAGCACTCGGCTCGCAATCCGGTGTGGCTTAACGCTGATCATATCTGTTAAAAAAAATACCTTGCCTGCTGTAATTCCACTCATACGATCCCCCCTGTTCAAAGTACAGCATTTTGTTTATTTCCAAATTGCTTGATTGAATGATTCCTGCAATTTGATATAATGAGAATGACCAATGAGAATTATTCTCATTTATTTTATTGTAGCAGAGTATTTATCATGACTCTGTTGCCATGGCAACAGGAGGCTGAGAAAATTGCAGAAATATCTGAGCAGGATACAGAGCACTATTTTGTTTAAGGGGTTCGCGGAGCGGGAGGTGCAGCAAGCGCTGAGCTGTTTGCAGGGCACAATCAAGGATTTTGCGCGGAAGGAGGTTATTTTTAGAAAAGACGATATTCTGGATTCGGCGGGCATTATTATCCATGGCAATGTTCTGCTGTGCAAAGATAATATCTCAGGCATGAGATTTATTTTCTCGGAGCTCGGGGATGGGGAAATCTTTGGCGAAACGGCGCTTCGCCTTGTCCAAGAACACAGCGGCTATGAAGCGGTGGCGGGTTCGGAATGCCGGATTCTGTTTGTCAAAATAAATAAAATTGTCCGGCCCGGCCAGGACACTTGCCATTTAAGGGGCCGGATCATTGAGAATATGCTGGCCCTGCTGCTTGAGAACAACCGGTCCATCTATCAAAAGCTGGATCTGGTCTCCCACAAATCGCTGCGGGACCGTATTCTGCATTATTTAGCCCTCCAGACCAAAAAAAACAATTCCGCCTGTTTTGAAATTCCGTTTACCCGCAGCGACCTGGCTGATTATTTGACTGTTGACCGCAGCGCCTTGTCCAGAGAGCTGCAGCGGATGGCGCAGGACGGGCTGATCCGGTTTAATCGAAATCAATTTGAGCTGTTGGACGCGGAGAATCAGCTGCGGATCAGCGATTTTTAGAATAATTCCTCCAAACCTTGAAAAGAGTACGCAGCTAGAAAATGCACTAGAAAAGTATTTGACCGATCTAAACAGCATAAAAGAGGTAGTTGAAGTTAGTTAACTGTTGACTTGAGTTTTGATTTGTTGATTTTAGCTATCTATCGGAGTTACTCATAAATACAAGAGCCCGCGTCGGACGCGGGCTTTTGTATGTTACTCTCCTCCAGTAGCCACCGGGTTCTCCTCATATGAAATCCAATTACTCCGACTACCCGCATACAACTTCCTTTATAGTCTTCCAATTGCCACGATCAACGCCAGAACTACAAAAAAGATATTTACGCCGAGCTCCCGGTACTCTTTTCGCCCAATATGAAACAGCATCCCGAGCAGTGCAACCGCAGCCAAAGCGATCGCGGCGATCGGCGTTAGCAACGGAGCTATGTTCAGTGCTCACGGCAAAACAAGGCCCAGCGCTCCGAGTAGCTCCGCGATTCCGATCAGAACAACTAGTCTTTTCGGCACATCATTTACCCAGGCCCATGTCTTTTTTGACGACTCAATACGAACGGTTTTCATCCATCCCGAATATACGAAGCCTGCCGCCAATACGATATGTACGATGCTGTACGGTGAAGAAGACGAAGCAGAGGCAAACGTATCCGACCTTCGGAAAATCGATTTCTTGCCGTAAACGTTTCGGTATATAGCGCAAGCTAAAAAAGCCCGCAAAGATTGCGGGCTTTTCCTTTTCTTAAATATACAAATAAAAACGAACGCTTAACCCTCTCCCGTAGCCACCGGATTCTCCTCATATGAAATCCAATCACTCCAGCTTCCCGCATACAGCTTAACATTCTTGTACCCGGCTTTGCCTAGCGCGAGCACATTAGGGCAGGCACTTACACCTGAACCGCAGTACACAATAATCTCTTGCTCAGGATCAATTCCTTCATAATGCTCTTTCAGCACCTCAGTTGATTTCCAGCGCCCTTGCTCATCGAGAACATCCTTCCAGAACTTATTGATCGCACCAGGAATATGACCTGCCTTCGGATCAATCGGTTCTTCCAAACCTTCATAGCGACGGGACTCGCGGGAATCAATCAATAGTGCGCCACCGGCGTTAACTACATTTTGCACATCTTCCATGCTAGCAAGCATCTTCTTCTGAACATCTGCTTCATACTGGCTAGGAATCCGAACCGCTTGATGATCACTGACGGGGAAGGATGCTTTTTTCCAAGCAGAGTAGCCTTCATCCATTACAAACACACGTTCATGCCCCAAATATTTAAGCATCCACCACAGACGGGAAGCGTAGGCACCACCTTGATCATCATAAGCAACAACAATACTATCTCTGTTAATACCAACCTTACTAAGTGCGGCAGTTAGCTTTGAAATTTCTGGCAGTGGGTGGCGTCCCCCGTGTGAGCTTACAGGAGCGGAGAGTTGTTCTTCCAGATGTAGATAAACTGCGCCGGGAATATGATCTTCTGTATAGGCTTTACGTCCAGCTTCCGGGTCAGTAAGTAAAAAACGGCAATCAACTATAACAAGTTCAGGCTCGTATAACCGAGCAAGCAGCCATCGAGTAGAAACGATCGGTTCCATAAAGTAGCCTTCTTTCCTGTTTAATATGTATGGAGTCATTATAGCGGAAAATAAAAGAGGGCGCACCTTAAGCTTATGGCTTAAACTGCGTCCTCTAAAAATTAGATCAAACGATATCCCGAAGGCAAGTTACCGCTGCTGCGGATATTACGGATTTGTTCGAGGGTTAAGCGTTGGTTAGTAGAAATAATGGACTCCACGTCATTACCTGAAATGAAATCATCCAGATCCCTAATGTTGCGGTTCCCGCGAAGTACACGGAAGTTCCCTCTAAACCGTGTTCTAGTGAAAAGTACCAGTGTAGCATTGCTGCTAGTAGAGAAGAACCGAAGGCTCTCAATACCATCGAGGATGTTGTCCGTATTACGAATACCCAGGTTGCCAGTATATATTCTACGGCGTCCATTGAAGTTTTCTTCATCGTACACGGTCAAGCGAGGGTAAGTCTGCGATACATGAACTTCTTTTTTCATTTGTAATTCCTCCTTTGTTATCTAATCTATGTTCATATAAATTTTTTGCTTGGCTAATAGTCTAATAGAAAGCCCTTATTTGCATTAACTTATCATTTTGGGCTTTACTTCAATAACATATTAGTGTACTATTCAACTATAACACTGACACAATAAAACGAATGAACAATACATTAGTTGGCAGGGAGGATCCGCATGAAACAGAGGAGTGGTGTAGAGATGAAAGATTCAGTCGTTCTGCAAATGAATGAGGTAAGTAAGATTATCAAAGGAAGACCGATTGTGGATAAGCTGACATTTGATATCCGTAAGGGTGAAATTGTTGGGTTGTTAGGTCCAAACGGTGCAGGTAAGACCACAACGATTCGAATGATGACGGGTTTAATACGGATGAGTGAAGGCGATGTGATTATCCAAGGTCACAGTGTAAGGAATGATTTTAAGCAGGCGATTGGCCATATCGGTGCGATAATTGAGAATCCAGAGTTTTATCCGTATATGACTGGACTTGATAATCTGAAGCAGTACCAAAGAATGACGGATAATATTGAGGCTGGCAGAATAGATGAGGTTGTAGAACTGGTAGGACTTCAAGAAGCGATGAATAAAAAAGTAAAGGCTTATTCGCTGGGCATGCGCCAACGTCTAGGGATTGCTCAGGCGCTACTCAATCGGCCCAAGTTATTGATTTTAGATGAGCCTACGAACGGACTTGATCCGGCTGGAATACGGGAAATGCGTGATTATATGCGTACCATCGCCGAAGTGGAAGGCATCTCTATTCTAATTTCCAGCCACTTGCTCACTGAAATTGAACAAATATGCCATCGGGCTATCGTAATCCAGAATGGTAAGCTGGTAACCGTAACTGCGATTGGTGAAGAGCAGGAAGCAACCGCACAAGTAAAGCTAACCATCCGTGTAGGATCGGTTGAAGCGGCGATAAACCTCTTGGAGCGTTTAGATTATGCGGAATTGGCCTCCATGGACAGCGCTCGTTCTGAAGTGATAGTAAGTCTGCTTGATAGCAGAGTACCGGAGCTTGTATCTGCTTTTAGTGATGAAGGTGTGGGAATTTTCCGGATTACGGAGAATAAACAGAGTCTTGAGGAAGATTTCTTGAAATGGACAGGAGGAAACCGCATTGCGTAACTTCAATAATCTTATTGTTAATGAATGGCTCAAGATTTCAAAGAAACGCACATTTATTGTGCCATATGTGATATTAATTCTATTATCCCTGCTATTAGGTTATATTGTTCATTCTGTTTCACCTGACATGTTTGAATCAGCTTATGATTTTTCAGCTATGATGCTGCTTTCCCAAGGGATTGGCCAAGTGATTACAATTCTTGCGATCATCGGAACAGCAGGTATTGTCTCAAAAGAGTATAGTCAAGGAACCATTAAGTTCCTGCTTATCCGCGCCAGAAGCCGTACAGCAATCCTCGCATCCAAATATGTGGTTGTACTGTTGTATGCTTTGACTTTGACCGTCATCGGAGGCATAGCCGTTTTTGGAACAGGAGCTTTGTGGTTTGGACTAAGTGGTGGAGAAGCGGGTATGAGTGAGATGCTTACAAACCTATTGTATAATCTCGTTAGTACGGTTGTGTATGGAACACTTGCTTTTATGCTGGGGGTATTAACCACTTCAACTGGGGTAACGATTGGGGCTACTATGTTTGCGCTAATGATAGACAAATTGATTATTTCTCGTGATTTTTACAAATATGTTCTGTTTCCTAACTTAAATTTAGCTGCTTATGAAGGTGGAGGAGCACCTATGCCTGGAATGACGCTGACCTTTTCCATCGTGATGCTTGCCTTATACACAGTTGTCTTTCTTCTCATAGGTTTCTCCGTCTTTAGACGAAGGGATGTTGCTTAATCATGACAATCGAATTCGATAACAACCTGCCGATTTATATCCAGATCATGAATTACATCAAAGGTGAAATCGTCACAGGCAAGCTGAAACCGGGTGATAAAATTCTCTCGGTACGAGAACTTGCCAGTGAGCTGCAGATTAATCCGAATACGGTGCAAAGAACTTTTCAGGAACTGGAGCGTGAAGAAATCGTGGAAACCCGGCGTGGAATGGGAAGATACGTCACAAGTAATGAAGGTACTATCCTGACTATCAAAAAAGAAATGGCAAAAGATGTGCTGGATCGTTTCATTCGTGGTATGCAGGATCTTGGCTTTCAAGGCGAAGATATTTTAGCGGCGGTGGCGGAGAATATCCGCAATAAGGATGGAGAATAGGGGGATACGCAAGTTGGAAAATATACTTGAGGTTCATGAAGTTACAAAAAAATATAGTTCCAAGCATGCCCTCCGCGAGGTATCCTTTAATCTGAGTGCGGGTAAGATCACGGGACTGTTAGGCAGTAACGGCAGCGGCAAAAGTACACTTATGAAAATCATCGCCGGGCTGTCACAGCCTACGACCGGTCGTGTATCGGTCATTGGGGGTTCTGTAGGAACAGAAAGTAAAGCGGTGGTATCGTTTATGCCTGATAAGCCGCTTACAGAATCTTGGATGAGTGTTTCTGATGCTCTAAAGTTCCAAACTGACTTCTATCCTGATTTTGATCTGACTAAAGCCTCGCGAATGTTGGAGTTTATGAAGCTAAGTCCGCAAGATAAGGTAAAGGATCTGTCCAAAGGGATGAATGAACGTTTACAGCTTACACTTGCTCTATCACGCCGAGCTAGCCTTTATTTGTTGGATGAACCCATTGGTGGTGTAGATCCGGTAGCTAGAACAAAAATTCTTAATGCATTGGTAGAGTTTTATGAAGAGGATAGTACCATTCTCTTATCAACCCATTTAGTATCGGATATTGAGCGGATCTTTGATGATGTGATTTTTATAAAAGAGGGAGAAATTGTGATGCATACGGCGGTAGAGGATATCCGGCTTCGCCAAGGCAAAAGCATAGATGAACTGTTCAGAGAGGTGTACGCAGAATGCTAAAGCTAGTGAAGTACGATTTTAGACGAGATAGGGATAAGTTCCTTGCTGTTTTTGTAATCATAATTCTGGCGCAGATCGGGTTGGGGTTCACTAAATTACATGACTATGAAAGGTTTATTTTGAACGGATTAACTTATGTCATCGCAGGGCTGATCTTTCTTGTCATGGCAGCACGAACCTTTTTTAACAATATAAATTCCTATAATCGTCGCCTATTGCCCGTAAGAACCCTGAACACAGTCCTTTCTCCGTTAGTACTTTTTTTAGCTCTGCTGCTGGGTATTATTTTAATAGCTTTGATGCATTTAGGCGTGTATCTCTCGATGTATTCCACATTAGTTCTTCCAGAGAATTTCTGGACAGTGGGATTGTTAGTTCTTTTGCAGGCATATTGGTTTGCCGGTTATATCATGCTTACCTTGATGGTCTCCATTACGGTTGCGCGAAGTATGAAATTTAAGGGGCGAGTATGGATTGGGCTGGCCACTGCGTATTTGTTACAGAATGGAATATCCTATTTGGAATATTTGATTTTCAATAGTAACTTCACTGCTTGGGAAAGTGTATTCCAGTTCGAGGTCATAGCTGAGACCGATACCCGAAGTGGGATACAGCTTACACAGGGTCATTTGAATCTAGCTCCTCTTCTATTTGAAGCGGTGATAGCAGTTCTCCTTATAGCAGTCATCATCAAGCTCGTTAAAAAAAGAGTGGACGCCTAACCACATGGCGGAATAGTTTTTAGAACGGAGGCAGAGCGATTTAGCTTTGTCTTCGTTTTTGTGCAAAAAAAAGACGTCCTTCTAAGTGAAGGGCATCTGTTATGGTAAGTTCTACAGACCTTCAACCCGAAGGGTGGCGGTCCATGTCTCAAGCTCTCTTATTAGGCGGTCTTCCTCATTCTCGTCCAAGCGGAATTTAACTCCATATTGATATTGGCCAAGTCCAAACATCCAACCCCAACGGGCGCTGCATAAGAGCTGAAGCTTCTCTTCATTTAATCGAAGATGAATAATAAGCCTGGTATCTCTTGCCGTGAATCGAAGATTCAAAGGGGTGCGTACTTTACAACCCGAACGGCTAAGATCGAGTAATACAGCCTCTGTTAACTTTCCAGCACCTGGACCGGAATTGTTAAGCGGAACTTCAATCCAGCATTCAAGCGGATGGTTCATAACATAACGGAATGGTTCTTTCCTGCTGGACACATCCATAATTTACCTCCCCATTGTTTATTTGCTATTATATCGAAAGGGAATGTTGAGAACAATCTACTAAAGTGCTATTTTTAATTAAGAATTAATTTTTTTAATACTGATGAAGGTGATGAGACTTATATGTACCAATACCTTAATGAAACGTTCCGTAATCACAATTTTGACCAAGGAAGCTTGCAGGATGGTGAGTTAAACAACTGCACATTCGAGCAATGCTCCTTCAAAGGCACTTCTATGGAAGAGATGAACTCTATTGGCTGTCGATTTATTGATTGTGATTTTACAGGAGCCATGCTTAATGCGTCTCACCATAAAGGTTCAGCTTTTACCAATTGTAAATTTACGGGAGCGAACCTGTTTGTATCTAAATTTGAAGATTGCAAGATGGTAGGATCGGATTTCTCAAACGCTTATTTGGACGGAATCTCGCTGCTTGGAGGGGACTGGTCGTACACGAACCTTAGACATACCAATCTAAGCAGACAGGATCTGCGGGGGATTCGATTTACAGAAGCGGATTTAATGGGCTGTAATTTGCAAAAAAGTGACTTGCGTGGAGCGGATTTGAGCCGTGTACAATTGTCTCAATGCAAGCTTAAGGGAGCGGATATGCGGGAAGCGATTGTTGAAGGCATTGATTTAAAGAGTCTGGATCTACAGGGAGTGCGGATGGATATGGAACAGGCGGTACTCTTGGCACGTTCATTTGGGGCAAAAGTAGGGAATTAGTAAATAGGGGCATCAGTTGCTAGTACTTTAGCGATGGGTGCTCTTTTTAATTGAATTTGAAGGATTTCATCAGGAAAGATGCCTAAAGACCTCCGCTAGCAAACCAATGCTTAGAGCGGAGGTGGTGGCAAACGCAGATTATTATAATTAACTCACTGCTGAACCTATGTATTATTGCATATGAAATATTATGCGTTAACGTAACCGTTTTCTGGGTTTTGCCCACCATTTGATCCATAAGAATCCATCATCATCACGAAAAAACTTTATACCTACCCAGCGTAAGGGTGTCCATACTTCTTTAAAATAATATGAAGGCATAGTCTGTTAGACCCTCCTATATAGTAAATTATTACTATATATTACGCTAATTCTACGGGATTCACAAGCTAGATTTACTAATAATTACATATTGTCCGGGTAAAATGAGGTGATAATGCATTATGCAGGACCTAAGGCACCGCTTGTGCTACCGAGAAGTGCACCCCTCCATTTCACATATACGCTCCAAGCTTCACCATTATCCAATAAGCTTTTGCAGGTATACAGCCCTTCCTCGATAGAGTTGACTTTTCCAGCTAGATGTAATCTTGCTGCACCGTTCAGCAGAGTTTGATTATAGAAAGCCATGTGACCGCCGCCCTGTAGAACTGCCTCAGCTGTCATTAGCTGTTGATGTGGTGTCCAATGGACTTCAGGAACAATTGTATCCAAACCAAATCCTTCCGGATCAATAATATCAAGAGCCGCCACACCGTTCTCGACAGTGTAAACGCGGGTAGGTCGGTCGATGAAAAGATCCTCGGAGCCTTCCACCCCTTGGACAATTAACGCCTTTTGATAACCAAGCTTTATGAGTAATCTAGATAATCGGTCAAAGACTGTATTATGGTATATCCCGAAGATAATAAAAGGAGAGCAGGCGTAGTCAATCAGCTTCTCGGCGGTGTTGAATAAGGTTCTCATACCAATTTCCTCACGGATGCTGCGAAGGTCGCCTAGAGGAGGGCACCATTCTTCAGCATCGGCAAATAGTACATTACTCTTGTTAGCAGCTGAAATGGCTTTTGTACGTTCTAGCGCAGTTTTCTCAATCCCAGATTGATAGATGATATCTTGTAAAGTGATTCCCCATTTAGGAGGCAGAGAAGCAGTACCGTGTAGTGTGACTGGCAGTCCGGCCGCGGACAATAGAAATGCAGTGGGAAAAGTTGCGATGAATGAGGATTTTCTACCATCATAGGGTCCGGCGCAATCAAGACCTTCCGCAAAAAGGGGTTCGCGATGCGCATATTTACGTAAAACGTAGACGAAAGCTTCAAGTTCTTCTACGCTTTCTAGCTTAATCCGCTCAGCAGCCAGAAAGGCTCCAATCTGAGCAGGAGATGCTGTTCGTCCGAGTATAGATTCTGCGGCATATGTAGACTCTTCATAATTTAAATCTCGGGCGCCTCTTTTGCCTCGGGCGACTTCTTTTAAAATGTTGATCATAGGTATATTCCCCCCTTAGGTTTGATCTTGCAGTAATTGATAGACTCTAACGATTGAAGTAGCTACATCAACCATACGTTTACGTTCATTCATTGCTTGTTTACGGAGAAGATCATAAGCTTCAGATTCGGAAATATTCTTGACCTTGGACAGGATACCTTTAGCCATATCAATCCATTTCCGTTCTTCGATTCGAGCATGCAGCTGTTCTCGCTCTTTACGCCATTGTTGTCTTTCGAAACATTGCTTGGCACTGAAATGAAGGATCCAATGGATCTCCTGTGAGAGCATGGAAGGCGATAATACACCATCCACCATGATATTATCTTCACATGCAGCAAGTGAAAGTGTGGCTGTTTCGTCAGTACACCACCAAAGGATTGGTGCAATCTTATGACTCATTAGTAAAGTACCCCAGCTATTGATCTCTGTGATGGGTAAATGGAGTATGGAAGCATCAGCGTCTTTGATCCGTGCCACAGCTTCTTCTTGTGTAACGGCTACTGTGACAATATATCCGGAGGAACGGAGAATGGCATCCGTTTTACTATTTGAGCGCTCGGCTGTGTCCTTCTCTGTCGTGCTATTCTGAATAATCAACAGGGAATGCATAGTTCGACGCCCTTTCTTAATCGTTATGTTATTTTATATAACACAGAAACGATGGGTTGTCGACGAATTTAAGATTTTTAAATTTTATATGTCATAATTGTTGACGTTCTCTGATTCCTGTTGTATAGTCGGTTTAACAAATTAATCATTCACGAATACAACGGTGTATTCGACTGAAGCGGCAATGGCGCCTGCTTTCACTTATCGCAATGGAAATGTAAGTTTCCGTGTGGAGTGGAGCGGGCTTTTTGGGTTTTCCAAACGGAGAGGAGAGATATAGATGATAGCTGCGCGCAAGAAACTGGTGTTAGTCGGCAATGGAATGGCGGGGGTTCGTACGATTGAACATTTGCTCAAATTAAATCCTGAGGGGTATGAGATTACCATCTTTGGTTCGGAACCTTATCCTAACTATAACCGGATCATGTTATCTTCCGTTCTTGCTGGTGGAGCGAATATGAGTGAGATCATCATCAATGATCTGGAGTGGTATCACAGCCAAGGTATTAAGTTGTATATGGGACATACGGTGACTTCAATAGACAGTGAGAGTCGAAAGGTATATTCCGATAAGGGGATCACTGCCGAATACGATGAGTTAATCCTAGCTACAGGATCGAATCCCTTTATGTTGCCGATACCGGGTGCGGATAAAGAAGGGGTCATTGCTTTTCGTGATATTAAGGATTGCCAGATCATGCAGGAGACTGCAGGATCTTATAAAAAGGCGATTGTCATCGGTGCAGGCCTGCTAGGGCTGGAAGCGGCTAGAGGTCTGTTACATCTGGGAATGGAAGTCACTGTAGTGCATATCCACGATTATATTATGGAGCGCCAGCTGGACGAAGCTGCATCAGTAATGCTCAGAAGAGAGCTGGAAGCTCAAGGAATGAGATTTCTGCTCCATAAGCAGTCCGAGGCGATTTTAGGTAAGAAGAGAGTAAGAGGTTTACTATTCACAGATGGTAGCACAGCCGATGCGGATCTTATTGTCATGGCAGTTGGGATTAAACCAAATGTTGAATTGGCAAAGAAAAGTGGTGTGCAGATCAACCGCGGAATTATCGTAAATGATTATATGGAGACGAATATCCCCGGTATCTTTGCTCTGGGGGAATGTGCCGAGCACCGAGGAATCGCTTATGGTCTGGTAGCTCCTTTATATGAACAAGGTGCCGTATTAGCAAAAAGGCTGGCTGGAGTTAAGGTTGAAGGATACATGGGTTCTGTAACTTCTACCAAGCTGAAAGTATCTGGTGTTGATGTATTCTCAGCAGGACAATTCACCGAGCCGGACGGGTCCAGGGCGCTGCGATATCAGGATGAAATAGAAGGAGTCTACAAAAAGCTAGTTATACAAGATGACATGTTAATCGGGGCAGTACTATTTGGTGATACCAGCGACGGTGCTCACTTGTTCTCGATAATTAAGAATAAAGAAAATATTAGTGGAAGAGAAAAGGAACTGTTATTAGGAATCTCAGCGGATGTGTTCTCATCGACGCAAGGGAATCGGTTGGAAGTTATGCCGGAAGATGAAATCATTTGTGGATGTAATGGTGTTTCGAAGGGGACTATTGCTGAAGCGATTGAGTCTGGAGGCTGTACCAGTGTAGGGCAAATTAAGGCGTGCACCAAAGCATCCGCTTCCTGTGGGGGCTGTAAACCACTTGTAGAAGGGTTATTGCAACTCTATGCAGGTGATGCGGTCACCGTAGTTAAAGAAGGAATATGTGGCTGTACAACGCTGAACCGTGATGAAATTGTTTCTGAGATAAAAAGAATGAAGCTAATGACAGTTAAAGAAGTGATGAATGTTCTGGAGTGGAGTCAGGAGGAAGGTTGTGCGAAATGCCGCCCGTCGCTGAACTATTATCTGGGCATGTTGTGGCCTGAGGAATATATAGACGAGAAAGAGTCTCGTTATACAAACGAGCGATATCACGCCAACATTCAGAAGGACGGGACTTACTCTGTGGTTCCGCGAATCTATGGGGGGGTAACTTCACCTGCAGAATTGAAGAAGATTGCAGAGGTTGCCGAGAAATTTGCTGTTCCTATGGTGAAGTTTACTGGAGGACAAAGACTAGATTTGCTTGGCGTTAAGAAGGAAGACTTGCCTAAGATGTGGGAGGAGCTGGATATGCCTTCCGGGCATGCTTATGGCAAAACGTTACGTACAGTGAAGACCTGTGTGGGGTCTACCTTCTGCCGATTTGGCACTCAGGATGCGATCAGTATGGGGATTACACTGGAAAAACAATTCGAACGCCTGAATGCGCCGGGTAAAGTGAAACTTGCGGTTTCCGGATGTCCTCGTAATTGTGCGGAAGCGACGATTAAAGATTTTGGTGTTGTGGCGATAGATGGTGGATGGGAACTGCATATTGGTGGGAATGGAGGGGTACATGTGCGGGCCACGGATCTTCTATGTGTGGTGAAGACTGAAGAAGAGGTAGTCGAATGGGCAAGTGCGTTCTTACAATATTACCGTGAGCAGGCCGGCTGGAATGAGAGAACTGCACACTGGGTTGAACGAGTAGGGGTAGACAATATAAAGAAAGCTCTTGAAAGTCAGGAGGAGCGCTTGGCGCTCAAAGAACGAATTGAGACAGTGCTGGGGCTCACTACTGATCCTTGGAAACAAATTGTGAATGAGCCAGAACTACGTAAGAATTTCGAAGCTATTGCACAAATAGAGAGTGTTTAAAGGGGGGCTAATGATGACTATAACCAAAATGCTCGTTGGTAAAGTAACTGATATTGATACAAGGGGTTCACGAACTTTTAGGGTCAATGACATGGAGATCGCGTTATTTCGACTTTCAGATGGTGAGGTTCTTGCGGTAGAGAATAAATGTCCTCATAAAGGTGGCGCATTATCCGAAGGGATGGTATGTGGTACGAAGGTTCACTGTCCTCTGCACGACTGGAAGATTGACCTGCATAGTGGAGTTGCTATGGAGCCAGATAAAGGCTGTGTTGTTACATTTGATGTAGAAATTGATCCTAATAGTGGTTCGATCTATGTAACCATTTAAAGAAAAGACCGTTGAAGGGGGATTAATCATGGATTATATCAAACCACGTGAAGTGCTGAACGCTATGATTGAAAGCGGCAAGAACAAAGCAGAGTTATCTATCCTGCAGTTATTGGTGAGAGGTAGTCTGGGTGGAGCGATTCTGGCTTGTGCTACTACACTTGCATTTACAGCTGCGGCGCAGACCGGGATTCCTATGGTAGGAGCTATTATTTTTCCGGTAGGGTTCGTAATGATTATTCTACTTGGTCTAGAGCTAGTGACAGGCAGTTTTGCGCTGATCCCTCTGGCGGTTCTGGAAAAGAAGACAACAACGAAGCGGATGTTGAACAACTATTTATGGGTTATATTCGGACATCTGCTCGGTTGTGCGGTATACGCTGTTCTTTATGGCCTTACGATTACAAAAATGGGCACAGATATGAGTCATCCAATGATTCAAACCCTCATTAATACAAGTGAGGCCAAGACCATTGCCTATAAAAATATGGGTGGAGACGGAATGCTGTTAGTTATTATTAAAGCCATGCTCTGTAACTGGATGGTTACCTTAGGGGCTGTTATGGCTATGACTTCGAGCTCTACCTCCGGTAAAATCATTGCCATGTGGCTGCCAATCCTAACTTTTTTTGGACAGGGGTTTGAGCACACCGTCGTAAATATGTTCGTGATCCCTGCAGGGATGATGCTGGGAGCGAGTGTTAGCTTTGGTGACTGGTGGTTATGGAACGGCATTCCTGTTCTCCTTGGAAATTTTATTGGAGGTGTTCTGTTTACTGGAATTCTATTCTATCTCTCTCAAAAAAGTTTCAAGGGCAGTCGCTTAACTCCTGCGTCTGATGTATCGACGGGTCGCGGAGATTCTGTTGTGCTGGAACAGGTTGTGTTGGAGAAAACGATATGAAGCCGGGATGCGTAGCTATAGTTGGAGCGGGACCGGGAGATCCAGAACTTATAACGATAAAAGCAATGCGGCGAATCCAAGAAGCAGACGTTATTTTATATGATCGCTTGGTAAATGAAGAATTGCTTAACTATGCCAAAGCCGGAGTAGTAGTAATCTATTGTGGTAAATCTCCAGGCCAGCATTCAATGTCACAGGAGAAAATTAACGGGCTGCTCATTCAATATGCTAGCGAAGGCCATAGAGTGGTCCGACTCAAGGGTGGAGACCCCTTCGTATTCGGCAGAGGCGGGGAAGAAGCACTGGCTGTCGTGCAAGCTGGTATTCCTTATGAAGTCATTCCGGGTATAACTTCCGCAATCGGTGTAGCCGCTTCCGCTGGAATTCCCCTGACACATCGTGGTATTGCAGCGTCTTTTGCCGTCGTCACGGGTAGTCGCTGCCCTGAGCATGTTGCTCCTATACAATGGAACCGGTTAGCGCATAGTGTAGATACTCTTGTTATTTATATGGGAGTTAGTCAATTAAGCCATATTCGTGAACAACTCTTAATACACGGAAAAGATGCCCAAACACCGATTGCGTTGATTGAGAATGGTACATTTGCTTGCCAACGAACAGTGACAGGCACGCTGGAGAATATCGATAAGCTGGCAGTGGCCACAAAGATTAAAAATCCTGCTCTTATTATAGTAGGGGAAGTTGTGAAGGTGAGAGAGCAACTGATACATTTACAGGGATTAGTGAGATCGGAAATTAGCTAAACACGGGAAAAGTGCTTGATCACAGTGGATAGCAGATGTCGATGTCATGAAAAGATAAAGGAGCAGCGGTTCTCCAATAATAGGAGAACCGCTGCTCCTTTTTTGGAGCGTTGTTTGGCTGCTTTTACACCGCCGAGTCATATTCAGTCTGCTTAAGCTTAAGGACCCGGATGACGTTATTAGCATGTATTTAACCATTTGAGCATGGTTTCGGACCCCAGTGACACTATTCCATATGAAGAGCATGATATTGAGTGATTTTGGTGCCAATTGCGGCTATGGAGTCCGTTAACATTCCAAATGTGAGCTAATGCTGCGTATAAGGTCAGCTGAGTCCTATAGCGGATACGAATCTAGTAAAAACACAATGTTAGTAGGGGATAAGCACAGTCATTTTATGATGCCTCGCATTTAATAAATGGAGAGGATGTGATGAGATGACAGAAGGCGAGTTTATAGCGAAGATTGCAAATTTTGCTGTAAAGGACATGCAGCTCACTAAGGTTCCCGCTTCGTTAACCATTGCTCAAGCGGCTCTGGAGTCAGGCTGGGGCAGCAGTGGATTGACTGTGAAAGCGAATAATTTGTTTGGGATCAAAGGAAGTGGACCTGCTGGCAGCATTACTGTACAAACTACTGAATATATTAACGGTAAAGCTGTTAAAGTTAATGCCCCTTTTCGAGCCTACAACAACTGGGGAGAATCTATCGCGGATCACTCCGAATTGATTGTGAATGGAGTCTCATGGAATCGCAACCTTTACAGCAAGGTTCTCGGTGCGAGTGGCAAGGCGGCCGCACAAGAGATTGCCGCAGCTGGCTACGCTACTGATCCGAACTATGCAGCTAAGCTGATTCAAATTATGAATACCTATAATCTGTATCAATATGACGACAAATCCATGGGAGGAGATGATGAGATGTCCGCAGAGGATAAGCAAAAGCTTGTTAGTCTAGAATCGGAAGTAAAGGAACTGCGTGCCCTTATTGCAGTTCTTACAGCTAGCAGGGATACGCTGAAAACAGGTGTGCAAGAACAGGGGCAGTCGATCACTAAGCTTAGAGATCGGGTGGCATTAATTGAAAATCGAGCAGTCATGAATGTCCCTGCATGGGCTGAGGCGGCTGTGAAAACAGCGACTGCGGCAGGACTTCTCGATACTCCATCGGGTGGCAGTTACGATTTCTATCGCATATTAACGGTTCTGAACCGTGCAGGTTTACTTGTAACAGAAAGTAAAAAATGAAATAAGGAGGATTAAAAAACATGTATAACGATGCTCTCAACAGTGTGCTTGCCTTTGCTTCAGTCCTAGCTGTTTTTGTAATGGCACTAGTACAACTTGTGAAGAATAGCATTGAACTTCCGCGGAACATTGTGCCAGTTGTGGGGTTGGGTATTGGCTTGCTGGTTGGAGCAGTTGCCTATCCGTTCACTGATATGAATCTGATTCTGCGACTCTGGGCGGGGGGGCTTGCGGGACTATCAGCGACCGGGTTGTTTGAACTGGCGTTTAATAAAAGGGATGGGACGAAAAAAGATGATAAATAGATTTTGCCTATGAGTTTTATAAAACAATCGTTTTACACTGGTAATGTGGCTATGCATTCTATCGAGAACACTAATATATTATGGTATGCCAATATATAAAGGGGGTGCAACGATGGGAACTTACCTTGATGCAAGAACATCTCAAAATGCCAGCCTCGCCAACTCTATATCTATTCCTATTACGGTACTTAACACGCCGCAGCTCTTTGGACAGATTGGGTTGTTAACGGCTGGAGTGACTACCAATCCACGCGTTCTTCTTAAAGGAACGATATCTGTAACGCTTCCGTTAGCTTTAGTAGGTATCACAATTACGATTGTAAGAGGAACCTTGGCTACTGATCCAAAAGTGTATTCTGCTACTTCTACTTTTTCTCTTAGTCTTCTGGCTCCGCAAGTAATAACCTTTTCAGCAGCGGATTTCTTACCAGCCATTACACCTCAGCTCACTTATACAGCATTTGTATCTTCTAATCTTCTCGGTACAGTACGTGTGGGTCCGGAAAGCTTTGATGGTATTTTAGTTTCTGATTAGATGTTGAGCTCATAACCTCGCTGGTAGCCCAGTGGAGGTCTTTTTTTTTAACCGTACGCCCAATCTTCTAGGGGGATAAATACATATTATATATTGTATTCTAAATACGGAGGAGGTCTTCTCATGGGTGCTGAATATGGTCAGGTTGGTGGCGCTTTTACTTCTACAGGCGCAATCTTAGTATTGTTCATCTTATTAGTAATTATTACAAGTGCATGTATGTTCTAAATTTCTAAAATAGCAGGGCTCCATGTTGGCATTTTGCCGACTTGGGGCTTTTTTTTGTAAATGTTGTGTCCATTAAAGCTATATAAATTAATGAATTAAAAGAATACTAATCACGTAGTGAATAACATGAGTTTACAATACTGTGATTTTGAATATTCAAATATACATGGTATCTTAGTCTGATAACATAGATTAATACTGTTAAATTTTATTTAGGAGAGAGCTAGTTTGAAGAAAAAAATGATGATCGGAATTTCTTCTGTTATTGTACTTTTAATCATTGTTGTGACTGTGGGAAGTTTTTATTTCTATCATGTTGCTATTGCACGTGCTTCAAAGGATTTCTTAAATGAAAGCCCTGACCTGCAGTCCAGTCCAGAGGTAGAACAATCTAAAGATACCTCGAAGGCAGACCAAGAGTGGTGGGATACCCAGAGCTTTGATAGATGGGAGATAGATTCTGATGACGGAATACAGCTTAAAGCGTACTATTTAGCTGCCCCTGAACATTCCGATAAGACAGTTATTGTTGCTCATGGGTATGCTGGAAATGCAACTCAAATGAGTGGATATGCCAGAATGTATTATGAGAGACTTGGATATAATATTTTGCTGCCGGATGCCAGAGGACATGGTGAAAGTGGCGGTGACTATATCGGATTTGGATGGCCTGAACGTAAGGATTACCTGAAGTGGATTCAGAGTGCCCTAAAAGCAAATGGTGAGGATACACAGATCATCCTGCACGGTGTTTCCATGGGGGGAGCTACCGTTATGATGACAAGCGGAGAGGATTTACCAGCTAATGTTAAAGCAATTGTGGAAGATTGCGGTTATACCTCAGTGAAGGACGAGCTTACCTTTCAATTAAAAAGAATGTACCATCTCCCCGCCTTTCCAATTGTAGATACGACCAGTATGCTAACAAAGATTCGGGCAGGTTATTCCTTTGGTGAAGCCTCAGCCTTAGAACAGGTGAAGAAATCTAAAACGCCAACCCTGTTTATTCATGGCGATAATGATACTTTTGTTCCTACGGAAATGGTTCATACGGTATATGAGAATAGTCCGGTCGAGAAGGAGCTTTACATCGTTCCTAATGCGGGTCACGGAGAAGCTTTCCGCATGGATCCGGTTAAGTATGAGAGCGTAGTTTCTGAGTTTATCGGAAGATTTGTGAAATAGTTGCTGCTGAAAAGGCTGCCGAAAGGGTAGTCTTTTTGTGTTTATAAAACCGTTAAACATAAATTCGGGGCCCTATCTCTAGGGCCCCTTTCATGGGAGAGGAGAAACCGGACGAAGAGCTTATGGGGAAACGTAAGCCTGCTCCGCGGTTGTCTACGACATTTGTGGTGTCGATAATTACATGATGTCCCTGGAAGTCCAATCTTATACATTAAGATGACTTATTTCTCTGAATAAGCTGTTTCGCCTTCTTATTTCATATCTAGACAAATTTTTTATTTCATCGCGCAAATGTGTTACGATAGGCGTGGACTTATGCCCTTTTGGGCATAACAAACAGAGATATAGAGCGGGTGAATAACAGTGAGAGTGGTATCGGGAAGTGCAAAAGGAAGGCCACTGAAGAGTGTTCCGGGAAGTGGGACAAGGCCTACGACCGATAAGGTGAAGGAAGCTGTATTTAGCATGGTAGGCCCATATTTCGAAGGTGGAGCGGTGCTGGATTTGTTCGCCGGTACTGGCGGTTTGGGGATCGAAGCCTTAAGCAGAGGGATGGAAAGCGGTGTATTTGTTGATATGGATCCTAAAAGTATCGACACGATCCGCGCCAATCTGAAGGCTACCAAGCTGGAAGAACAAGCGCAGGTGTACCGTAATGAAGCTGGAAGGGCGCTAGGTGCGCTGGAGAAGCGGGGAAAAGTTTTTGATTTGGTCTTTTTGGACCCTCCCTATCGCTTGAAGCACGGGGATGAGCTTATGCTTATGATGGTCGAAAAAGGAATGCTGCAAGAGGACGCGATTATTGTTCTGGAGCATGAATCAAGTTATGCCTATCCTGAAGATATTCCAGGATTTTATAGGCTGCGTCAGGCCGTATACGGAGAAACGACAATTTCTATTTACCAGTATGAAGCTAATCCTACAGAGGAAAGTGAAGCTGGTGAGGAGGTAGAGAATGAGTCAGCAAATTAGAAAAGAACGTGTTGCCATTTATCCAGGTACCTTTGATCCCGTGACTATGGGACATATGGATATTATTCGGCGCGCATCCAAGCAATTCGACCGTTTGATTGTAACGGTGCTTAATAATTTGAGTAAAAACCCGCTGTTTACTGTAGATGAACGGACAGAGCTATTAAGACAGGCAACCGCTGATATTCCCAATGTGGAAATTGACAGCTTCCGTGATCTGTTAGTGAATTATGTTCGTCAAAAAGATGCTCAGGTCATAGTTCGGGGTATCCGTACCGTTACTGACTTTGAATATGAGCTGCAAAACGCATCGATCAACCATAGCCTGGATCCCGATGCGGAAACGATTTTTATGATGACTAATCCGAAATATTCCTACTTAAGTTCCAGTGTTGTTAAAGAGATCGCCCATTTCGGCGGGAATGTGACTGATTTTGTGACGCCTGAGGTTGAACAAGCGATGAAGCGTAAATTTAACCGAGTCGATGGCGAATAGTACTTACCAGATAAGTTCCAGCAGATAATCCCAACAGTATGATGAGCAGAAGTGCTTGCAGACTTAGCAGCTGTGGAAAAGAGCTCCATATGTCCGTAACATTCATGGTGCCGGTTGGAGTCGGGCGTGAGTCTGCAAGTGCTGGTAAAGCAGCTTTACGGATAGCCAGCAATGGTTTCCAGAGCAATAAAGTTAACAGAAAAGCATAAAGTCCATGCATCAGACGAACCGTAGCGTAGGGTAGAAATCTGACTCTGGCTTGTTTGAGCATGGTCAGCACCTGTAGTTGTGCACATAGTCCGCTCCAGCCCAGTGCAGCAGACAGCAAAGCTATCCCGAGCATACTAGAGGGACCTGTTCCAATGCTTTCCAGCCCTTTGCTGATTGCGTCGGCGCCTAAATGAATTTCCAGTAGGCTTGCTGGCAGAGCAGCTGGCAATGCGGGAAGTACAGTAGTGATGATATTGATGACTACAGCGAACATAATCATGTAACCGCCCACGACCATCAGACTTTGCACGGCATTAGCTACGGACTCACCGAGAAGCTTGCCGAAGCTGCGACCGTCTTTTGCTCTGGCATCTGTTGCTGCAAGCTGAACACGACTATATAAAGAAGGACGTTTGGTGTCCGCAGAAATCTTATCAACTGGTTTCGTGTTCGCTGACCGTCCCTTTAACAGAGCATCGGTATAGCTGGCTAGAAGTCCAGAGATCCAATGGATGGCCAGCAGGAAATAACCTGCTGAATTACTGTGTAGAAAAGCTATGCCAATTACTATAAGCATGGTTACTGGGCTGGCGAAGTGTGTAAGTGCTGCAAGTCGAGCGGCTTCCTTGTCAGAGATGCTGTTCTGCTTGTGTAGCTGCATGACCCCTCCAGCTCCACCGGGGAATCCGGCTGTGATTCCGAGTGCCAAGGTCCAGCCGCTGGCACCGGGCAGACGAAAGACCTTTTTCATCAATGGCTCCAGAAGCACTCCAAAACCATGCACGAAACCCGAAGCGGTAAGCATCTCTGACAGCATCAGGAAGGGGAGCAGGGCAGGGAATACGAGTGTCCACCAAAGCTTCAATCCTTGGAGTGAAGCCTCAAAGGAGCTCTCCGGTGAGATAATAATTGCAATGGCTATCAGGATTGCCATAATCCCGGGTATAAATGGTGTGGAGCGTGTAGCTAGTCGGCGTATTTGAATATTTTTCATTTCTCAGATCACCTCTTCATAACTTAAGGCATGGACGATGTGTTATCAATTTATGCAGAGTAGACAACCATCATGCCAAACCACTAGTCGAAGCGGTAATGAAGTTCAATCATTCATATCCTAAATGTGCCGCGGGAAAGAAGGGAAGAGCAGTGAAGCAACTGAAGCATCGGCCGGGTTTCCGCGCCACAGCTTATCTGTTTACGTTTGTAGTTATCGTGTATGTATTTGTCTTTATGAACACCCCGTACATCGTATATCAGCCAGGCAGTGCATCTGAAGTTGCCCCTATGATTAAGGTGGAGAATGCCGATCCGGCTGAAGAAGGAACGTTTATGATGACTACGGTGTCTGCTAGTTATGCTAATGTGGCCTTATTGGTCGCCTCTGCTTTTAATTCCAATTCAGAGGTTGTGCGAAAAGAAACCCGGCTAGGGGATAAGTCAGAAGACGAATATGCTGCGGAGCAGGTTTTTTACATGAATAGCTCACAGTCTTATTCTGTTCAGGCCGCTTATCATGCAGCGGGAATTCCATATGAGGATGTAGTGGATTATCTCTACGTCTTTTCGGTTCCTGTAGAAAGTAATAAGGGACAATTTCTGCCGGGTGATAAAATCATTAGCGTAGAAGGACAAAAAGTGCCCGATCCTGAAGCACTGTCTAAACTGCTCTCCACTAAAAAAATCGGAGATCAAGTCGCTGTTGTTTTGCAAAGAAATGGCAAGGAAGTTAAAGAACAAGTGACGCTGGTTGAAATAAAGGATAAAGAGGGCGCGGCCGTTCGACCTGGTTTTGGAGTCACTATTGCCGCCGTTCAAAAAGTAAAACCAAAAGAAGCAGGGAAAGCTGTCAGTTTTGTAGATACAAATGTTGGCGGACCTTCGGCAGGGCTAATGTTCACTATGGAAATTTACAATCGCCTTACTTCTGGTGATTTAACTAAAGGCCATAGGGTTGCAGGGACGGGTACGATTAACGCTGAGGGTGTGGTAGGTGCTATCGGTGGAGTGAAACACAAGATCGTGGCTGCGGACCGAGAAGGGGCGGAGATTTTTTTCGTGCCTGTTAAGAATTATGACGAAGCCAAAGCAAAAGCTGATAAAATCGGCACATCTATGAAGCTGGTGCCTGTATCTACGCTGGATGAGGCGCTGAAGTATATGGAGGAACTGCCGGTCAAACCATGACCGGAGGTTCCAAATAATCGCGGTACATATCAATTCTGCGGGGTTCCTTAAAAGCTCCCGCGAAAGCGGAAGCGGCTTGAAGATCTCGCTCAAGCTGCGGATGGGAACAAAGGGACGGGCGCATGACGATGGGCAACGTAGCTTTTTGTTTCATCTCTTTAAGCAGTGCTCGTCCGCTTTCTCTAAAACCAAGAATGCGAATATATCCGGGCCCCTCTGCTAGTATGGAAGGGGTCATTTCTTTTTTAGAATGATTTAACAGAACATGTAGCAGCAGCCGTTGGAGCCGTGTATGCGTGTAGCGCTTACTCTTAAGGGTGTGAAGCAGGCCTGAAACAGAGAATTGCTCCAACTCAGGTAAAAGCCGCAGTATCCGGTTTTCCAAGCCTTCATTCATATCGTGGATTGCTTGTAACTCGGCAGCGGTATGGGTAGACAGCAGATGGCGGAGAGGGATATTGAAGCTCTCTAAGCTCAGAGGACCCCTTCCGGCTGCATGCTCTCTTTCCAAAATGGACACGCTATAATCCGGCATATAAGCAGCAGGAGAGCCACCTTCTTGCAGCAGCTTGCGGATGGCCGTCGCACTTGCAATAGAAGAGTCGGCTTGTAATGGATCATGGAAGCCTGCTGCCGTGCGCGGAACGGTTAGTGGCATTATCTTGCTGTGCAGCCGCTGCAAGGCGATAAGATAATGCAGGCCAAGGCTGTTATTCGGCTGGCGTAGCAGCTCGCCTGCATCTCCGGGACTCTCCGTTTCCGGGAGAGTCCCTTCAAAGGCCACCGCCGCCGCTGCGCTGTAGGCGGCGGGAAAGCTTGCTCCGAGCGCCATGCGGCGGCGGATCTCGCTCTGAAGCTCGCTACTTTCCTCAGCCAGATATCTGGCCAGCGGGAGCAGCGAGCCCAAAGTGCCGGCTTCGGAGCCGAAGCACAAGCTGTCCACGACCCCGGTCGCTTCCAGCAGTGCAACTGCTCCGAACGCGAACCACTCGGCTGGCTGGACGGCATAGGCCACCGGCAGCTCAATGACGAGGTCGGCGCCCATATGCAGCGCCATCTCTGTCCGGGCCTGCTTGCTAACCGCCGCCGGCTCGCCGCGCTGGGTAAAGGGACCACTCATGACGACGATGGTGCGCTCTGCGCCGGAGAGTCTTTTGGCTTCTGTGAAGTGATGCACGTGTCCGTTATGTAAAGGATTGTATTCTGCGATGATTCCAACCGTTGTCACTGTGGCTTCCCTCCGATAAGTAAGGTATATTTATTGAGTTTAGTAGGGTAGATTTCTAGAGATACTGTTAGCACAAGCTGATCTTTTGATTTACACTAATAGTTATATCATAATTCACCGCATTTTCTGAAACAATATAAAGGGAAAATGGTTGACAAAGGTATAGAATACTAGGTATAATAAATTTTGTTTGTTTGGGAGTGATAAGTATGCAGATTCACTTTCGCAAATTAGCGAATGCCGACGAACCGTTACATATTCACGATGTTGTGGATGTCAGCGAGGTAGTCAAAGGGCGCAAGGATATTCTAACTGTTGCTCCGCTCTCAGTAGACCTTAAAGCGCTGCCCGCGGGAACCGATTGTGTGAACGTGGTGGGGAAACTGAGTGGAGATGTGGACATGTTATGTTCACGTTGTCTCACGGAGGTCAAAAGTGATTTGAACATTCCTTTTGCTGAGACTTTCAAGTGGCTTAAGCAGCCAGTTCTTCCAGATGATGACGAAGATGAGGATCTCATTTACGTCAAGGATGAGGTTGTGGATCTTATCCCGTATGTGGAAGAAAATTTCGTACTGCACTTACCGGATTCGGTATTGTGCAAGGCAGACTGTCTTGGTCTTTGTCAGAAATGCGGACAGAACTTGAACGAAGGCACCTGCAGTTGCGACAACACAGTGATCGATCCTCGACTCGCTGGGTTGAAAGACTTTTTCAAATGAAACATTACAACAAAACACATCCTGCTCTGAGGAGCAGGCTGACAGAAATATCACGAGGAGGTGGAACACATGGCAGTACCACAACGTAGAACGTCTAAAACACGCCGTGACAAACGTCGCACCCACTTTAAGTTGGTTGTGCCGGGCATGGTGAAATGTGAACAATGCGGAGAGTTGAAACTAGCTCACCACGTATGCAAAGTTTGCGGAACTTACAAAGCAAGAGAAATCATCAAACAATAGTTTCAAAAATAAGTAGTACTTCACTTCGGTGAGGTACTATTTTTTTGTCCAAATCTAATAAAGATAGGGTTTGCACCTATACTTTATGTTCCGCTCAGAAGTCAATGCTTTATTTTTGGTGCGGCATGCTTTATACTACATATTAGTACCTGGTTCTAAATAATATTTATGATTGTTTGACCTAATATAACAGCGGCCATTCAAGAGGCCGGATGCTTTCTTTAAAATATAAGGAAGTATAAGTTATGCACCTATACTTTATGTCTTATATTTCTCGCTTAAACGCTTACCGTCCTTATTAGGACGCCGAAGGCGTTTACGCTTGGCATGTGCCAGGAGGTGAGCCGCTATCGAGCGGATGTCCAAGAAAGAACGTCAGCAACAGCTGCTACATATAATTGCAGGCAATCCTTTTGTGACTGATCGGGAGTTGACTCGTCAGCTGAAGGTGAGCATTCAGACGATTCGGTTAGACCGGATGGAGCTGGGAATACCAGAACTGCGTGAAAGAATGAAACAAATGGCAGAGCATTCCTATGATCAGGTGCGCTCTTTGCCTGCGGATGAAGTGATCGGAGATATTGTGGATTTACAGCTCGATAAGAGCGGGATTTCGATCTTTGAAATTCGTGAGGATCATGTCTTTTCCAGAAATGGGATCGCCCGTGGCCACTACGTGTTTGCTCAAGCCAACTCGCTTGCGGTTGCTGTGATTAACGATGAAATTGCCTTGACTGCTTCAGCCGACATACGCTTTGTTCGTATGGTTCTGCTTGGTGAGAAGTGCATTGCTAAAGCTCAAGTGCGGTCACTTGCAGGCAGAGGTGGCAAAGCAGAGGTGGACGTATTCACCTATGTCGGAGAAGAATTGGTATTTCAAGGCCACTTTATAGTGTATCGTTCCGCTAATGAAGAGTATAGTGAAGGGGGTAACCGTAGTGCTGATCGCCATTGATGCCATGGGCGGGGACAACGCTCCTGAATGTAATGTCGAGGGGGCGTTGTCCGCGGCCGCGGAATGGAAAGATACGCAGATTGTGCTCGTAGGTGACGAAGCCAGACTAGAGCCGCTGCTGAAGGACAAGCCGTCCAACCTGAGTGTGCGGCATGCAGGAGATGTTATTGGTTCTGATGAAGAGCCGGTTAAGGCGGTTCGCCGCAAAAAAGATTCATCCATGGTTGTAGCTGGACGTATGGTGCGTGAGGGCGAAGCAGATGCTATGATTTCGTCAGGTAACACAGGGGCGCTTATGACTACAGGGTTACTCGTAGTGGGCCGTATGCAGGGGATTGAACGTCCTGCGCTGGCACCTATGATTCCGACGCTGGATGATGTTGGCGTGCTTGCGCTTGACCTTGGTGCTAACATGGATGCGAAACCTGAACATCTGGTGCAATATGCGCTGATGGGCAGCATTTATCGGAATAAAGTGCACGGTATTGCTAAGCCGCGGGTTGGACTTCTAAATGTAGGAACGGAGCCTGGGAAAGGCAACGAGCTGACCAAAGAAGCCTATCCACTGCTGGAGAACTTGCCAGGCATTCATTTTATCGGTAATGTTGAGGCACGCGACGTACTGACAGGAAACTGCGATGTGCTTGTCTGCGATGGATTTGCTGGTAATATCCTATTGAAGTCGCTTGAGGGTACAGCAGGTGCATTGTTCTCTTTGCTGAAGGAGCAATTCAGTCGTTCTCTGAAAACTAAGCTTGGAGCGGCTATGCTGATGCCGGAGCTTAGAGCCCTGAAGGGCAAGATGGATTACAAAGAGCATGGTGGTGCACCGCTGCTTGGTCTTAGCGGATTGGTAGTTAAGGGGCACGGATCTTCAGACGGAAATGCGGTTAAAAATGCGGTAAGACAAGCGCGGATTGCTCTGCAAGCCGATCTTGTGCCAAGTATATCCAAGGAAATTAGCGGGAAGTGAGTGACGAAATGAAACAGTTGCGGCCGGTTGGGATTATCGGTACGGGTAAATATGTACCTGAGAAAATTTTAACAAACAGTGATCTAGAAAAAATAGTGGAGACTAACGATGAATGGATCGTCAGTCGGACAGGGATCCGTGAAAGACATATCGCTGCACCACATGAGGCAACTTCTGATTTAGCCTATGAAGCTGCACTTAAAGCTTTGGATTCTGCAGGCATGAAAGCCGAAGATCTGGATCTTATTATTATTGCAACGGTAACCCCTGATAGCTCCTTTCCTTCCACAGCCTGCATTTTGCAGGATAAACTTGGAGCAAAAGGTGCTGCGGCATTTGACTTGTCAGCAGCCTGCTCTGGTTTTGTATACAGCCTAGCTACTGCGGTTGGCTTTATTCAGAACGGAATGTACAATAATGCACTCATAATTGGTGCGGACACTTTATCCCGCATCACTGATTATACGGATCGTAACACCTGTGTACTGTTTGGCGATGGTGCAGGAGCAGTAATCATCGGTGAGGTTCCAGAGGGACGCGGTTTCCAATCCTTCGATCTGGGTGCTGAAGGTTCTGGAGGAAACTTGCTTAAGCTGGAAGCTGGGGGCTCGCGCTTGCCTGCATCTCAGCAGACGGTTGAAGACAAGAAACATTTTATCTATATGAATGGCCGTGAAGTGTTTAAGTTTGCCGTTCGTGTTATGGGCTCAGCTACAGAACGTGTGCTTACTAAAGCCGGATTAGGTAAAGAAGATATTGATTTGTTCGTACCGCACCAAGCGAATATTCGTATCATTCAATCCGCTATGCAGCGGCTTGACCTGCCACCGGAGAAATGTGTAATCAATGTTGATAAATATGCTAATACATCAGCAGCTTCTATTCCTTTAGCTCTAGTTGAAGCAGCGGAAGAAGGACGCATGAAGGAAGGCGACACGGTTCTGATGGTTGGATTCGGCGGTGGCTTGACTTGGGGCGCGTCCGTATTGATCTGGTAATAGAGGAAGGAGTTCTTACTTATGAGTAAAATCGCATTTGTCTTTCCCGGTCAGGGTGCACAGGCAGTTGGAATGGGTAGAGATGTATATGAAGCTCTTCCGCACAGCCGCGCGGTATTCGAAAAAGGTGATGAGGTGCTCGGATTTCCACTGAGCCAGCTGATTTTTGAAGGACCTGACAGTGATTTGAAACAGACCGTAAATACGCAACCAGCTCTGCTAACAGCAAGTGTGGCTTATCTGGAAGCATTACGTGATCAAGGGATGAAGCCGGATTATGTAGCTGGTCATAGCCTAGGAGAATACAGCGCACTGGTTGCGGCAGGCGTATTGTCCTATGAAGATGCTGTAAGATTTGTGCGTTTACGCGGTCGTTTTATGGAGGAAGCTGTTCCAGGTGGACAGGGAGCTATGGCTGCAGTGCTTGGTGCGGAGCGGGATGCTCTGGCAGAATTATGCCGGAGCGTATCCGAGGAGAGCGGCGTGGTAGAACTGGCGAATGTGAACTGCCCGGGACAGATTGTTGTTTCTGGTTCACAAGCCGGGGTTAACGGTGTTGTGCAGCGTGTTAAGGAAGCAGGCGGAAAGCGGGCTATTCCGCTGGAAGTAAGTGGACCTTTTCACTCTTCGATGATGAAGGCTGCGGCAGACCGCTTGGCAGACGAGCTGAAGAGTGTTACTTTTAATGCTCCGGCTGTACCTGTTATTGTCAATGTTACCGCAGCACCTGTAACGGATCCTGAAGAAATCCGTGAACTGCTTGTCCGCCAGGTGTACTCCCCTGTGCTCTGGCAAGACAGTATTGAATGGCTGATTGCTGATGGTGTGGATACTTTTGTGGAAATTGGTTCTGGCAGTGTTCTGGCAGGTCTGATCCGCAAAATAGACAAAACGGTCAAAGTAATCAACATTAACACGCTAGAAAGTGTGCAAGCTGTCTTGTAAGATACGTTCAAACATTGTTTATCAATAGCAATATGATCGAAGGGGGAATAAATGATGTTCTCAGCATTGCGGGGTCAAACGGCCCTTGTAACTGGTGGCTCTCGCGGCATCGGCCGCAGTATTGCACTTGCTCTCGCGGAACATGGCGTGAAGGTGGCCGTGAACTATGCGGGCAGTGAAGCAGCCGCACAAGAGACCGTAGCTCGGATTGTCGAGCTTGGCTCGGAGGGTATTGCCCTTCGTGGCGATGTCGGCAATAGTGAACAGGCCGAGAACCTTGTCAAAGAGGTTCTGAATACCTGGGGACGTATTGACATTGTTGTCAATAATGCCGGCATTACCAGAGACAACCTGATTATGCGCATGAAAGAAGAAGAGTTCGATCAAGTGATCGAAACGAATCTAAAAGGGGTGTTTAACTGCCTAAAGGCAGCTACACGCCCTATGATGAAGCAACGCTACGGGCGAATTATCAATATTTCTTCCGTAGTAGGTGTAACAGGAAATCCTGGACAAGCTAATTACTCCGCAGCTAAGGCAGGTGTCATCGGTTTAACGAAGGCATCGGCTCGTGAGCTTTCCTCACGGGGGATCACGGTGAACTGTATCGCTCCTGGCTTCATTGATACAGATATGACGCGTGAGCTCTCTGAGGAAGTGCGCAGTGAGCTTGAGAAGGGCATTCCACTTGCTCGTCTGGGGCGCCCTGAAGAGATTGCTATGGCTGTAGTCTTCCTGGCCTCTGAAGGCGCTGCGTATATGACCGGCCAGACACTACACGTGGATGGCGGGATGTATATGTAACTCTCCGTCAAGGAGAAATTACACTGTTTTAATGCTGAAATGTGAGGGATAAAGAAAGCGTTTTTGACGCTCTATGGTATTTTGAACTCATATCTCGTATAATACCAAAAGAGGAGGTGAACCGGATGTCCGATGTATTAGAGCGTGTAAAACGCATTGTCATCGACCGCTTAGGTGCCGATGAAGCTGAGGTAACATTAGAAGCGTCTTTCAAAGATGATTTAGGTGCTGATTCTCTTGATGTAGTAGAATTGGTTATGGAATTGGAAGATGAATTCGATATGGAAATCTCTGATGAAGATGCAGAGACGATTACGACCGTGGGTGAAGTTGTGAAGTACATACAATCTCATACCTAGAGTCATATGATTGAGAGTCCCGTTCCTGCTAGGGCGGGACTTCTCCTCATTTATAGAGCATTAAAGAGGAATCAAAGGTTGCCTTGAGCAACTATATAAGGGATATAACAGAACCGCAGGATGGTTATTGATGCGGTTATCGCTGTTCATATAGTAGCAACAGAAAGTATATAAGTTCTGAATATAATGTATACAACCTATAGATGGGGTGATTGTGTTTGAGTCATAGAGTGGTTGTTACCGGGATGGGCGTAGTTACATCATTGGGCAAAGATTTGGAGACGTTCTGGGATAATCTTATGAGCGGCAAATCCGGTGTATCACAGGTTGAGACCTTTGATGTCAGTGAGTATACTACGCAAATAGCATCCTCTGTTAAAGATTTTGATCCAGAGGCACTTTTTGGTCGTAAGGAAGCCCGCAAAATGGACCGTTTTGTACAATTTGCAGTGGCTGCCGGTGAGGATGCGTTGCGAGATAGCGGACTTAAGATCGGTGAAGATATTGATGCCGAAAGAATAGGTGTATCTGTAGGATCAGGTATTGGTGGTCTTGGAACTTGGGAAGACAATCATAACTTGTTGCTTGAAAAAGGACCGAAGCGGGTTAGTCCGTTCTTCATTCCGATGATGATCGCTAACATGGGTTCTGGACAGTTGTCCATTAACCTTGGAGCAAAGGGTCCTAATACGACGACAGTAACTGCTTGTGCTACAGGAAGTCACTCCATTGGGGAATCCTTCCGCTTGATTCAACGTGGAGACGCAGATGCAATGATCTGCGGTGGTTCCGAAGCGACCATTCGTCCAACAGGTATGGCTGGTTTTTGTGCAATGAGAGCAATGTCCACTCGCAATGATGAGCCTGAGAAGGCAAGTCGTCCGTTTGATGTGGATCGCGATGGTTTTGTTATGGGTGAAGGCGCCGGGATTCTTATTCTGGAATCACTCGAACATGCTGAAAAGCGCGGAGCGAAGATCTATGCTGAGGTTATCGGTTATGGTCTAAGCGCAGATGCTCATCATATGACTGAGCCTGATCCAGATGGTGCAGCTCGCTGCATGAAGATGGCAATCCGGGATGCTGGTATCTCTCCTGAAGATATTGATTATATCAATGCTCATGGTACTTCAACGCCTGTAGGAGATAGATCAGAAACTGCTGCTGTTAAGAAAGCATTGGGTGATCATGCATATAAAGTGGCAATCAGTTCAACGAAATCCATGACAGGTCACCTTCTGGGTGCCGCTGGTGGAGTAGAAGCTATTATTTGTGGCCTTTCCTTGCAAAAAGGGATGATTGCGCCAACGATTAATTTGGACAACCAAGACCCGGAATGTGATCTGGATTATGTACCAAATGTGCCACGTAAAGCTGATCTTGATATTGTAATGTCGAATTCGTTCGGCTTCGGGGGACATAACGCAACAGTTATTCTAAAAAAATATAATTAGTAAGGGGACAGTGCGGTGAAAGGAGAACTGAAGCAGTTACAACAGCAACTTCAAATCCAATTTCACGATTCTGTGCTTCTGAAGCAGGCCTTTACCCATGCATCCTATGTGAATGAACACCGTTTCAATCAGCATCAGGACAATGAGCGTCTCGAATTTCTTGGGGATGCAGTTCTGGAGTTAACGGTTTCTGAATATTTGTACAATCTATTGCCAGACCGACCTGAGGGAGAGTTGACCAAGCTGCGGGCCGCTATTGTATGCGAGCCTTCACTGGTCAAATTTGCGGAGAGTTTAGGTTTTGGCCGTTATGTACTGTTGGGCAAAGGGGAAGAACTTACGGGCGGACGTACTCGCCCGGCCCTGCTGGCTGATGTATTCGAATCCTTCGTGGGAGCGCTTTATCTCGACCAAGGACTGGAAACGGTGCGAAGTTTTCTTGATAATCACGTATTTCCTCTGGTGGAAACGGATGGGAAATTGCAAATGCAGATGACCGATTATAAGACGGAACTGCAAGAGCTAATTCAGCAGCACAATATGGGTACATTGGAATATCGAATTATAGAAGAACGGGGACCCGCACATGAGCGTGAATTCGTCTCAGAGGTGTATATGGCTAACCGTTCACTTGGTAAAGGAAGCGGCCGGTCCAAGAAGGAAGCAGAGCAGCAGGCAGCGGCAGCTGCACTCTTGCATCTGAAAGAGGACGGTGCCTGAGTTTTGCATCAAGGGGACAAGCGGAGGAGAGCAGCAAAGGTCTGAATACCGGCGTTTAGGCGGAGCTCAGACCGTTGCTGCTCTTTTTCGACAATATAAGAACTTATATGTCCACGTTATAAAGTAGCCTTCTATTTCTCGCTTAGACACTTGCCGTCCTTATAGGGAAGTTAAGCGAAAGCGTTTATGCTTGAAGGATAGAATAAGCTGCATCTTAATGGTTTTTTAGGGTACAAACGCTATGGTATAATGGGTCAGAGGTGATTGGCAAGTATGTTTTTGAAACGGATAGAATTAGCTGGTTTTAAATCATTTGCCGACAAAACAGAAATGGAGTTTGTGCGCGGTATAACGGCTGTAGTTGGCCCGAACGGAAGCGGCAAAAGCAATATTTCTGACGGCATACGCTGGGTACTCGGCGAACAGAGTGCTAAATCACTGCGTGGCGGCAAGATGGAGGATATCATTTTTGCTGGAAGTGATGCGCGTAAAGCCGTGAATTATGGCGAAGTATCACTTACGCTTGATAATGAAGATCACACACTTCCGCTGGATTTTAGCGAAGTTACAGTGACTCGGAGAGTTCATCGCAGTGGAGATAGTGAATATTTAATTAATAAGCAATCCTGCCGTCTGAAGGATATCACAGAGCTGTTTATGGATACCGGTATCGGACGTGAAGCCTATTCGATTATCGGGCAGGGTAGGATTGAAGAAATTCTAAGTACTCGTTCCGAAGATCGGCGAGGCATCTTTGAAGAAGCATCAGGTATTGTAAAATATAAATCGCGCAAGAAAGACGCAAGTCGAAAGCTGGATGATACCGAGCAGAACCTGCTTCGTATTCATGATTTGATCAGTGAGCTTGAGGATCAGATTGGGCCACTTAAGGATCAGTCCGAGAAAGCTATCCGCTTTAAGGAACTTCGCGAACAATTAAAACATCAGGAAATTTCAGTATACGTACACCAGATTGAAGGCATTCATACCGCTTGGCAGGAAGGTAACGCAAAGCTTGAAACGTTGAAGGACGAGCAGCTGGAGCTGTCTACCGTTGTTTCGGCTCATGATGCCAAGCTGGAGAGCGGACGCTCTGAACTGCGCACACTCGAAGCACAGATCGAGAAGCAGCAAGAGCAATTGCTGCGTTATAGCGAAGCATTTGAGAAGAGCGAAGGTTACGGTGAAGTGCTGAGGGAACGCAAGCGAAATCTGGAAAGCAATCGTGAGCAGTTAATGCTCACGTTAGGTTCGGTTGGCGAGCGTTCTGCAGATCGTCAGCGTGAAGTCGTGGATCTGGAGCTTAAGCTTGAACAATCGCGGCTTAAGCTTGTGGATCTTCGGAAACAGATCGAAGATGAAGAGACAAGGCTTGAAGGTGTGGCAGACGGGATTAGCCAGAGCCAGGAAGAAAAGCTCAAAAGTGCTCTTTTGGAGTTAATGAACCTTATGGCGAATGCACGTAACGAAATTCGTTACGCGGATCAACAGAAGGAGAATCTGGAACGTCGTATGAGCCGCAGTGAAGAAGAAAGCGGCAAATGGACAGCCCGGCATGAAGAGTTGTCTGCCAACCAGAAAGGGCTGAAGGACAAGATTGCCCAGCTAGGGAAGGAACTTAGCAATCTTCGCGGGGCTTACATCACTGAAAGTGAACAGCTCAGTAAACGTCAGAAGCTGATTGAAGAAACACAGTCCGGTCTTCGGAAGTGGGAACAGAAGCGGGAAGCGCAAGTCTCTCGTCATGAGACCATGAAAGAGATGCAGGATGATTTCGATGGCTTCATGCTTGGGGTTAAAGAAGTGCTCAAGGGCGCCCGGAAAGGACAGCTCAACGGAGTGCATGGTGCGGTTGCAGAGCTGATCTCCGTTCCGGAGAAGCTGGAAATGGCGATTGAGACTGCTCTAGGTGCATCACTTCAGCATGTGGTCATGGATAATGAGACTGTGTCCCGCCAAGCGATATCATTTCTAAAGCAACGTCAGCTGGGACGAGCTACCTTTCTTCCGCTAGATGTTATCCGGCCGCGCCAGATTTCTGGCAGTGACCGTGGTATGGTGGGTGATGCTGACGGATTTGTTGGAATTGGTTCCGAACTCGTTGGTTACGATGATAAATATACTAGCATTATCGGCAGTTTGCTCGGCAATGTGGTTATTGCGGAGAGCTTGGAGCAAGCGAACCGCATTGCCGCTAGATGCCAATATCGTTATCGGGTAGTTACACTGGAAGGCGATGTAGTTAATGCCGGCGGTTCGATGACCGGGGGTAGCCAGCATAAGAAGAACAATAGCTTGCTTAGCCGCAAACGTCAGCTGGATCAATTAAGCAGTGAAATTGAAGAAAGCGAACGTCAAATAGTGAAGCTGAAGCAAGGCATTGCCAGACTTCGTGAGGAGCAGGAGAACGCTAGCGTGAAGCTGGAGGACCTGCGCCGTGATGGTGACGAGAAGAGACTGGAAGAGCAAAGAGTCTCCGGTGATTTGAAGCAGCTCGAGCATGAGCTTCGGCATGTGCAGGAGCAAGTGGAGAGCACAGGTGCGGAACGCAGCGGCTTTGAGAGTGAAGTACGTGCGCTTGAAGAGACGCGGAAACAAGCCACTGCTGAGCTTGAACGCCTTGAAAAGGAAGAAAAGGAAGCCCATGAGGGTATCCGTAACGCTGAATCTGCGCGTAAAGCGAATGAATCAGCTAAGGAAGAGCTGCAAGGCAAGTTGACCAGTATGAAAGTCTCGGAAGGCAAGCTTGATCAGGAGATATTCTCCCTGGAGGAGCAGTTACGTCGCCTTAGACAAGATGTGGGTTCACAGGACAAGGAGCTGCGCCAGAATCGAAATCTGTTACATACGATAGAACAAGATCTGGCTAACAATGCTTTGGAAGCTGTGAAGCAGAAGGAAGATTTGAACAGTTACCGGTTGAAGAAGGAAGAGACGACTGGAACTTTGGATTTTGCCCGGGCTGAGCGTACAGCGTTAACCCGTAAGCTGGAACTTGAGGAAGGCAAGACTAAAGATCAACGTCAGGCCCTTAAAGTAGTCGAGGACAAGCTGCGTGCCACTGAAGTTTCTGTTGGTCGACTCGATGTGGAGCTGGATAATATTCTACGCAAGCTGAGTGATGACTACGAGCTAAGTTATGAATTAGCGAAACAGAGATATCCGGTGCCTGAAGATGTACCTGCCGCACAAGCCGATGTACAACGTTTGAAACGCAGTATTTCTGCGCTAGGTGAGGTTAACTTAGGGGCGATCGAAGAATATCAGCGGGTCCATGAACGGTATACGTTCCTCAGTGGACAAAAAGATGATCTAGTCGAAGCTAAGACTACTCTGTATCAGGTAATCCGTGAGATGGAAGATGAAATGTCCAAGCGTTTCAAACAGACCTTTGATGCGATCCGTAAACAGTTCGGGACCGTGTTCTCAAAGCTGTTCGGAGGCGGGCGAGCTGATCTTATGCTGCTGGATCCGGAACATATGCTGGAAACAGGTATAGATATCGTAGCCCAACCACCGGGTAAAAAATTGCAAAATCTGCAGCTCTTATCCGGCGGCGAACGCGCTCTAACTGCGATGGCGTTATTGTTTGCTATCCTGCAAGTGAAGCCAGTTCCGTTCTGCGTATTGGATGAGGTTGAGGCTGCACTCGACGAAGCAAACGTTGTTCGTTTTGCACAGTACTTACGCGAGTTCTCTGAACAAACTCAGTTCATCGTCGTTACCCACCGCAAAGGAACGATGGAAGAGGCGGACGTGTTATACGGAGTAACGATGGAAGAGGGCGGCGTCTCCAAGCTCGTCTCAGTACGTTTAGAGGATGAAGAAGCTGAGATTGCTTAAATTCATCAAAGAAGAGAAACTTTTAGGAGGAACCAAATGAGCTTTTTTAGAAAATTAAAAGAAAGCATTTCCGGCAAAACGGAGAGTGTAACGAAACAATTCCGCGACGGATTAGAGAAAACCCGTAAAGGTTTTGTAGAGAAGGTCTCCGACCTTATCATCCGCCGCAAAAAGATAGATGAAGAGTTCTACGAAGAGCTGGAAGAGATTTTAATTGGTGCAGACGTGGGTGTAAACACTGTTATGACCCTTGTCGAGGATTTGCGTGCCGAAGTGAAGCAAAATCGGATTGAAGATGCTGCCGAGCTGAAGCCGATTTTGTCCCGTAAGCTTATGGAGCTGCTGCGCGGAGATGATGATAACAGCCTGAAGGAAAATCCGAATGGAATTACAGTTATTTTGTTCGTTGGGGTTAATGGCGTGGGCAAGACGACTACCATCGGCAAGCTGGCTCATCGTTACAAACAAGAAGGTAAAAAAGTTCTTTTGGCTGCAGGGGATACGTTCCGTGCCGGAGCGATTGAGCAGCTTGAGGTTTGGGGCCAACGCGCAGGCGTAGATGTCATTAAACAACAAGCAGGCTCTGACCCGGCGGCTGTAATGTACGATGCGGTGCAAGCGGCTAAACAGCGCAATGTGGATATCTTAATCTGCGATACTGCTGGCAGACTGCAGAATAAAAGCAATCTGATGGAAGAGCTCAACAAAATCTTCCGCGTTATTCAAAGAGAAATCCCAAGTGCTCCACATGAGGTACTGATGGTGCTAGATGCTACGACAGGTCAAAATGCACTTACACAAGCCAAGTTATTTGGTGAAAAGAGTGGCGTCACTGGCTTGGTCTTGACGAAGCTGGACGGTACGGCTAAAGGCGGAATCGTTGTAGCGATTCGTCAGGAAATGAATTTGCCGGTGAAGTTTGTAGGTCTTGGAGAAAAAATGGAAGACCTGCAGCCATTTGATTCGCAGCAGTTCGTACATGCTCTTTTTGCTGGATTAATTGCCGAGGAAGAAGAGTCAGAAGAATCGGAAGAGCAAGTGTAATCAACAGCACAATATAATCATAAAGAAGTCATATTTACAAGGAATGCCCTCGAAGCTATATTTAGTTTAGGAGGGCATTCCTTTTCTTTTTTATAAAGGGTTTGTCCGTCATTTTGTAGCAACTGCTAAGCGACTCTTAGAAAGTATAAATGCATCGCGTAAGGGATCCCTTTAAATAACAGCTTTCCCTCACTAACTAGCCTCCAGAAGCGATATTCTATGAATGAGGTACTGATATACAAATTCCATTGCCCTATAATTGCGCCTACAATCAGACCTGCATTTACGTAGCCTTCTCTTTCCTCACACTGTTGAAGTTGCAGAATTAAAGAAAGAATTTCTTCGTCATAGTAACTCTCGGGAACATTCATAAGCTGGCCATCAACCCAAACTCTAAGCATATCCTCGGTGTTGCTTATTTTTTGCCATTCTAGTTCATACTGTTTTCTTTGAGCGGAGGTGACAGGGGATGTGTTTTCGGTAATTTTTATAATTTTTTGCACAGCTTCGTTTGGGAGCTGACTAAGTGCTCTGGGATATAAGCCGGTTTCAAATGGAGCGGCAATCTCCCTATAAGCCTTGACGGGATCAATAACATGAATAGGTTGCGTCCTCTCATTAAGAATAGAAAGCGCAAATCGTAAACCTGTCTGATCATGGGAGTTGTCTCCGCACCAAATAGTGATTTTTTTGTCCTCGGGAATTTCTTTTAAGGTCTGTATCACGGCTTCCAGTTTGTGCTGGGGATTGAGATGATAACCATGATCCGGAAATCGTTCCTGAAACCATAACTCACGGGTATGATATCCTTCATTATTATGTAATTCACGCAACGGTCCAGCAGAGAATGTCTCATTAAATGAAAGTACTCGTATTAAATGGCGATAACCCAAATGACTAAGGGCTACCTTCATTGACCCCGCTTCCGATAGACCAAATAACAGATAAATGTGATTCCGCCTAAGCTCTTCCTGCTCAATTGACATAGTATATTTGTGCTCCATAGGTCACTCTCCCATCGCAACAAATTATACCATACTCAATGAATCCACATCCTCAGGCAACTATATAAAAAATACATTATATGAAAAATTCATAATAGTAATGCTTGTCACACTTCCTGCATACAATTCAATGATGAATGTACATTTCATCTCCGGCAACCTATATAAGAGAGAAAGGAAGCGATTCCAAAAAATACAAATACCTCTGGAATCACATTTCTCTGTTATATATGTTGACATGAACAAGTAGATTTACGTATTATGAGAATATAAACCAATATTTTCATGGATGTTTTCTGAAATGAAAGTATAAGTTGTTAACAAAGATTACATCTATCGAAAGGAGTCGGGCTCATGTCCAAATTAGATCCTCTGCCAGGTCTGTCTCCGTATCCATTACAGCATTTTTTCGATGAAATGTATGCTGATAAGAGGAATGTCCGGCCGCACTACAGACATGTGAACCGCATGTTTTCCGGAATGAGCTCCGAAGAGCTGCAAGGGAAGCAAAATTTAATGCAGCGTAGGATGATGGAAGAAGGAATTACCTTTACGCTTTACAATCCAGCTCAAGATCATCCTATGGAGCGAACGATCCCCTTCGATATGATTCCACGTATAATCCCTAAGAATGAGTGGGAGAGGCTAGAAGCTGGAATAATTCAGCGTATCACAGCTTTGAATTTGTTCATTCATGACATCTACCATGAGCAATACATTGTTAAAGATGGCATCGTCCCTAGGCGTATGATTATTTCCAACTGTTACTTCCGGCCAGAAATGTCAGGTCTGCGAGTGCCCGGTGGAGCTTACATCACCACCTCAGGAATCGATCTGATCCGCCATCACGATGGGCATTATTATGTACTTGAAGACAACCTGCGAACACCCTCCGGCTTTTCCTATCTTTTTAAAGGCAGAACACTTATGAATCAATTGTTTCCTGAATTGTCCTTTGCCAGCTCCATCCGAGATGTAGATCATAGCTTAAATCGCTTCTTATCCGTGCTTCGTAGTCTATCTCCATCAAGGAGGTCAGATCCGGTTATAGCACTCCTAACGCCTGGAGAATACAATTCTGCATATTATGAACATGCTTTTTTGGCACAGCAGATGGGTATACATTTGGTCGAAGGACGAGATTTGGTAACAAAGGATCACAAAATATATCTGAAAGAAATGAACGGACTACGTCGAGTGGATGTGCTGTATCGTCGGTTGGACGATGATTACATTGACCCGCTAGCCTTTCAACCTGATTCTTTACTGGGTGTAGCAGGACTTATGAATGCTTATAGGGCAGGCAACATAGCGATTGCTAATGCTCCGGGAACCGGCGTTGCAGATGATAAAGCGATGTATGTCTATGTACCGGATATGATTCGTTATTATCTGAATGAAGAGCCGATCCTTGGCAATGTGCCGACGTATTTGTTGTCCAGACCCGATGAACGCCTGTATGTTCTTGAGAACCTATCCGAAATGGTTGTTAAGGAAACCTCATTATCCGGTGGATATGGGATGTTGATCGGAAGCGAGGCAACCAAAGAAGAATTAGCCGAGTTCCGAATGAAAATTATTGCTGATCCAGATCGTTATGTGGCACAGCCAATTATGTCCTTGTCTAGAGCACCTGTATTGTCGGGAGGCACTATGGCACCCCGGCATATCGACCTTAGGGCTTTTGTATTAATGGGTGCAGACCGGAAGCCGCATGTCATACCTGGCGGATTAACACGAGTGGCTATGAAAGAAGGTTCACTAGTTGTGAATTCCTCGCAAGGTGGTGGCGTAAAGGATACTTGGGTTATGGCTTGATCTATTATCTTGTAAGCCTGATTGTGAATCAAAAATATGCAGCATCAATTTGGAGGATAAAGGAGTGGCTAAAGATGCTGAATCGAAATGCGGAGGCTTTATTCTGGATCGGCCGATATATTGAAAGGGCAGAGAATCATGCGCGGCTAATCAATGTACATTATCATATCCAGCAGGAAGAGGATTTTCAGGAAGAAGGACATAAATGGTCGAGGCTTATCGATGCATTAGGGGTTCGAAGTGAATATTTACAGCAGTTCGAAACCTTTTCTGAACAGGACGTGTTATCCTTTATTACACTTGATTTAGGCAATTCGAATTCATTATTCTCTTGCGTACATCATGCCAGAAATAATCTTCGCACACTGCGCCAGCATCTTCCAAGTGAGCTATGGGATGTCGTCAACAGCTTTAATCTATGGCTTGGTGAGCGGTCAGTTGCTGATATTATGAGTGGTCCACATCATTTCTACCAGCAGGTGAAGGAACGTGCAGCTATGTTTCTAGGAGCAGAACAATCCGTAATGCTTAGAGGGAATGAATGGCACTTTATAGAGAGCGGCCGTTTTTTGGAACGGGCCGAGAATACGACGCGTATTTTGCAGGCAGTTATAGCCTCTTGCCGTTTCAAAGAGCTTAATGCAATCTATATTCAGTTACAGGCTGTGCTGAAATCCGTAAGTGGGTATCAGGCGTTTCGCCGTTATTATGCAGATGCCATGTCACCGGAGAGCATTTTAGATTTTTTGATCGCGAATCCCAAATTTCCACGTTCGATCCGCTTTTCTTTTCACCAGCTGGAAGAACATTTAGCTAGACTTGAACTGGATTCCTCAGAAAAAGGCTCAGGTCATGAGAAGGTCATCCGTCAAGCAGGAAAGCTGAAGGCAGAGCTGGATTATATGGAAAAAGAAGAAATGTCCGGTGAGCTGGTGGAAGATGTACTGCAATCACTCGTAATATCTTGCCAGAGACTGGGCAAAACGATGGAGGGCGCCTTTTTTCGGCGAGAAGGAGTATCTGTATGAAGATTCAAATCAATCACACCACCACATACAGTTATCCAGAGCCGGTTACGGACAGTGTCAATGAAATCAGACTCACCCCTCGCACCAACTATCGGCAATCCTGTTATCACCACGAGGTTGAAGTATATCCGGCAGCTAATCTATTAACGTATGAGGATTTCTTTGGTAATCGGGTGCATGCCTATTCAGTTAATAAGCCACATACGGAAATGGTAATCCATACGAAAGCTACTGTAGTAACACTGGATAAATCTCAAGGTACCGATCTTCCGCGAACCAGCCTTGAAGAGCAAGTTAAACTGCTAAATGATGAGAAGTTTCAGAACCGGTACATTGAGTTTATTTTGCCGACCCGTTATACCGAGGTGACTCCTGAATTGGTAGAGTTCGCCTCACAGTACCCTTTTAGTGAAGCTGAAGATATGTATCAATGGATTCTGAGGTTATCTTCGACGATTTATGAACAGTTCACCTATGATCCTGAGGCAACAAGCGTAAATACAACGGTAAAAAAAGCCCTGAAGCTCAAGCGGGGTGTCTGTCAGGATTATGCTCATCTTATGATCGCTGTCTGCCGCAGTGTGGGTCTGCCTTCCAGATATGTTAGTGGATATCATTTTGTCGGTGATCTACAGAGCAGCAATGCCAATTTCGAGCAGGCTTCACATGCTTGGGTGGAGACCCATATTCCGGGTACGGGCTGGCTTGGTTTTGATCCGACGAATAATGTTGAAGTGAACTGGCGTTATATCAAGCTGGGTCATGGACGGGATTATAAAGATATAGTACCTGTAAAAGGGGTATATCGCGGCGGAGCAGGCACACTGACTGTAAAAGTGGACGTACGCAAGCTGGACAATTGAATTGAAATAATCGAAACATCGAACATCGAACATCGAAACAATCAAAAAAATCAAAATATTCGAAACAAACTCTCCGCTCATCTTATTGAATGGGGAGATTTTTTTGTGCGGCGTGCTTAAATTATGAAGATTTATGAACGAGATGATTCCATTACAGGTTTATTTGGGTAATCTTGATCCATAGTACTTATCTTACAGACATTAGAGGAGAGATTACATATGAGCCCAAACATATCTAAGAAACAAAGATTTATTGGAAAAACAGCGATTATAACCGGAGCGGGCTCGGGAATTGGCCGTGCTACCGCTATTAAGCTGGCGCGGGAAGGTGCAAATGTAGCATTGTTTGATTTAAATCTTGAAAGAACCTCTTCCTTGGCAGAAAAGCTTAATAAGCTTCGAAAAGATTGCGCGCTGGCCATAGAGGTAGATACTTCCGATGAGAAAAAGATAGAGGAAGCCGTACGTTGTACGGTGGAACAATTCGGAGGCGTGGATGTAGTATTCGCTAACGCGGGAATTAATGGCGCTGTAGGTCCGATAGAAGAACTGAGCTTGAGCGACTGGGAGCGTACGATGTCGGTGAATTTGACGGGGACTTTTTTGACCCTGAAATATACCATTCCTCATCTGAAAGATAAAGGGAAGGGCAGTATTATTATTACTAGTTCCATTAATGGGAACACTAGATTTGCCAGCTTTGGGTGGTCTACTTATAGCACTACCAAAGCTGGACAGGTGGCTTTTGCCAAAATGGCAGCTCTCGAGCTTGCTAAGTTTAAGATTCGTGTAAATGTGATCTGCCCTGGGGCTATTGCTACGAATATAGATGAAACCACTGAAATGAGCGAAGATGTTGAAGCGATCGTCATTCCGATTGAATTCCCTGATGGAGCGCAACCCTTGGCGGATGGACCGGGCAAGCCGGATAATGTCGCTGATCTCGTTGCTTTTCTGGCTTCGGATGAATCTATCCATATTACAGGTGCGCAAATCGTGATTGACGGCGCGGAGTCCTTGTTATCCTAATTTCGAGATGGCTTCCCGGTAATGCTCGTACAATTTGTTCCATTCGTCTTTCCGTGACTCCAGCGTCGTGCCTTCCAAAAGATGCTGGATCACTTCTAGACAAACATGCCAGCCAGCGAGATCTCGTGGTGTATGCGAGGTGAGCGTCTGTAGTGTTTCATTCAAGATGAGTAAACAGCCTTCTGAATTAGGGTATAACTCAAAACGAACAAGATCCTCAGCCCATGTAAACTCAAAAGTAGATTGATGCTGTAGCTCAGTAATTTTCATATCCACAAACGTTCCGTTTTGCATATCAAACTTTATAAGTCCGCCTTCACGCAGGTCCTCGATTTTTAATTCAGAGAACCATAAGGCAAGCTTCTCATTTTCGGTCAAATAGGACCAAATCTCAGTTGCGGAATGCTTTAACTGGCGTTCGAAACGAGCGACATAATGTTGATCTTCTTTTTGGATGTTAGCTAACATGAATATTCTCCTTTGGACTACTGTGGTAGTCCTTTTTTTATTGAGTTGAGTCTTGTTAGAAAGAGTATAGCAATCGCCTGTGTTAATTGCACGATGCGGCTGTGAGTTAGAAGACTATCTTATAGGGAATAGAGGGCAATAAAATAGCGGGAGAGATAAGGTCACAAGCAAGTCCACGAGCTCGATTTGCGTACGGCGCGGAGTTAGTGTTGGCGGAGATAAGGGAGTGATGAGGGTGAAAAGTGAGTGAAGACTGGGGTAAGTGTGTGTTGAAGGGCGGAAGTAAACAGTAGCATTTTCGGTGGCGAGGATGCATCGGCGTTGCGGACCGTATTGCAGCTATTTGGTGTTTTTCGTGTGTTTATTAGCAGTATCGGACTGTATAGCTCTTATCGCCGCGACTTTGAACAAAAGTAGGGTGTGTTAGAGCGAATAGCTGCATCTGAGTCCGAAAGTAGAGCAAAAAGGCATGAATTTGCGAAATAAGGGCTACTGGGTCCGAACGCTGCGACGAGGATGTAACGAAGGCGTAAAGGATGTAGTATACGAGCAAGAGCTGCTGAGTCCGATCGATTTGTAGAGGAGAGTTTGCGCTGACGTTGCGGACTGTATTGCAGCTATTTGGTGTTTTTCGTGTGTTTATTAGCAGTATCGGACTGTATAGCTCTTATCGTCGCAACTTTGAACAAAAGTAAGGTGTGTTAGAGCGAATAGTTGCATCTGAGTCCGAAAGTAGAGCAAAAAGGCATGAATTTGCGAAATAAGGTCATCTGAGTCCGAACGTTTCACGGGGCGAGTGTGTGCTAATGAATGGGACTGTATTGCAGCTATTTGGTGTATTTCGTGTGTTTATTAGCAGTATCGGACTGCATAGCTCTTATCGTTGCGATTTTGAACAAAAGTAAGGTGTGTTTTGAGCGAATAGCTGCATCTGAGTCCGAAAGCAGAGCAAAAAGGCATGAATTTGCGAAATAAGGGCTTCTGGGTCCGAACGATCAATGGAGACGAAGATGTAATGAATGTATAATAAAGGATGTAGTATACGAGCAAGAGCTCCAGGGTCCGAACGTTTTACGGTGGCGAGTGTGCGCTAATGTATCGGACTGTATTGCAGCTATTTGGTGTTTTTCGTGTGTTTATTAGCAGTATCGGACTGCATAGCTCTTATCGCTGTGATTTTGATTAAAAGTAGGGCACATATGAGCGAATAGCTGCAACTAGGTCCGATAGTACAGCGAAATGGACTGAATTTGTGAAATAAGGTCATCTGAGTCCGAACGTTTCCCTGAGGCGAGTGTGCTCTAACGTTACGGTTATGGACTTAGAATATACTTAGCATACGATAGTTACAGAGTCCGAGCTGCTCAACTGTGCGACGAGGGGCAAGGAGCATTTGAGTAAATAGCTCGCCACACCTATAGTTAACGTATAGGTAAATCTGAGAAAGCATTCCGGCACCTTGATGCAAATCCTAATTCTTTTATGCTAAAATTAACGCAATTCCGTAAAATATACTTTTGATTAGGCAGGGTTGATAATAGTGTGGCATTGGTGAAGGAGGCTGCGTATATGGGGATGATGTCTTGGTTAGCTGAGCAGCGGATTCAGGAGTCTATGCGTAACGGGGAATTTCGAGATTTACCTGGGCATGGCAAGCCGCTGGAGCTTGAGGATTTATCAGGTGTGCCAGAAGAATTACGGATGTCTTTTAATATCATGAAGAACTCCGGACTTGTTCCTGAGGAAATCTCTCTGCGAGCTGAATGTGTTACGTTGGAAGGATTGCTAGCGGCGTGTCATAATAGCGGAGGTGCAGAAACCAGTGAGGGCAAGGCTCTGCGGTCAAAACTGTCTATGAAAAGACTGCGTCTACAGGAGTTATTACGTGAACGCGGCTTGGATAGTAACCCTGCTTTTATGCAATACAGTGCTCAAATACACGGACAGATGATAAAGGAAGAGGATTAATGCTGGTTAGGTTACTGCCTAAATACCTACGGTCATTTGGACATCAGAATAAATAGTGTAAAATAAAAAGGCATCTCTTGGTCGTTTTAGACAGAAGAGCTGCCTTTTTGCTTGTTGTGTGTAACTAATCATGTATGCTCATCTAATTTGTTTGAAATAAACCCATTCCGGGTCGCCATCATCTAAATTCTCAATGACTCCGCTTTTAACAAACCCTTGAGAAAGACATAGTTGCTGCATGATCGTATTGGATTCATTGGTAGAGGTGAAAAGCTTGGGGGTTGGGCATTGTTCCTCGATGTAGCTAAGGAGTGTTTTGGCTATGCCTAGGCGTCTGAACTCAGGATCCACAATGACCAGCTGAATAAAACAACATTCGAAAAAGGTGGTATCGTAGCAAGCAAATCCTACAAGCGTTCCATTATGCGATGCTACGTAACACTGCTCATGATTGATATATTTTTCAATCTTCGATTTGCGGCTTTCATTGCCAATGATCTTGCTGTCTACTTTGGTTAGCATGGGTAGATCTGAAATTGTAGCTTTTGTTACGAATATCATAGTAAGTCTCCTTATTAATATTATAGAGGGTATGAATGGTAAGTCTTGATCTTTAAGGTTTTTTCACACATGATGAAGATGATCTAAGATAACTTCTAGGAAAATTATAACATATGATTATAGACGATGGAGAGATAGAATGAAACAGCTTCCGATTATACAGGTGCTTCCTGACCTGAAAAACATACTTAACACTGCGCAGGCAGCAGTACTTATCGCTGAACCGGGTGCAGGCAAAACAACTGGAACGCCTCCGGCGTTTTTGGACGAACCCTGGATGGCGGGTAAAAGCATTTTAATGTTAGAGCCTAGAAGGCTTGCTGCTAGATCTGCCGCCACTTACATGGCATCCTGCCTTGGAGAAAGTGTTGGACAGACGGTAGGTTATCGGATGCGGAATGACACTAAAGTAGGCAAAAATACGCGGATTGTTGTAGTCACTGAAGGAGTATTAACGAGAATGCTGCAAAGCGATCCTTCTTTGGGTGATGTGGGTTTAGTTATTTTTGATGAGTTCCATGAGCGCAGTCTTCATGCGGATTTGGGACTTGCCCTTGCACTGGAAGCACAGGCTGTGTTGCGGGAGGATCTAAGGATTCTTATCATGTCAGCTACCTTGGACAGTGAGCGGGTGTCTGCTTTACTAGGGGATGCGCCTGTAGTAAATTGTCCGGGCAGAACCTATCCTGTAGAAACAATCTATGTGCCAACTACTGGGAATCTTCCACTGGAAAAAACTGCTGCAGCTGCTGTGAGACATGCGCTTGCTGAACAACCCGGAGATATTCTCGTCTTTTTACCGGGGGAAAGAGAAATACGCAGAACTCAAAGTGAGTTGGAAAATGGGAGCTTGCCAGTTCCGGCAATTATTCGCCCTTTATATGGTCAGCTGCCACAAAATATCCAAGATGCAGCCGTGGCTGCATCTGTTCAAGGTGAACGAAAAGTAGTGCTTGCGACTTCTATAGCTGAGACAAGTCTAACGATTGAAGGCGTGCGAACGGTGATTGATACAGGGCAACGCCGTACACAGGTATTCTCACCACGCACAGGAATGCCGAGTCTTACGACGGTCCCGGTATCAAAAGCCTCCGCGGATCAACGGCGGGGACGTGCCGGACGGACAGCCCCAGGCGTGTGCTACAGGCTGTGGAGTCAGGAGGAGCATAATCGACTTCCGGATGACAATGTGCCGGAGATTATGCAGACGGACCTTGCGCAGCTTGCTTTGGAGCTGGCGCTGTGGGGCGTGCGCGATCCTGCCGCGCTATCTTGGCTTGACGCGCCGCCCGCTGCGCCTTATGCGCAGGGCACCGCGTTGCTGCGCCAGCTCGGCGCGCTGGACGCCGGCGGCGCCATTACGCCGCACGGCCACAGCATGGCCGCGCTTGGCGCGCACCCGCGAGCCGCGCATATGCTGCTGCGCGCGGCAGAGCTTGGCGCAGCACCGCTCGCCTGCCGACTGGCGGCGCTGCTGCAAGAGCGGGACCTTTTCAAGGGTCCCGCGGCCCTAGATTGCGACCTCACGCTCCGCGTTGAGGCGCTGCTCCGGTTCGAGCGCTCCGCTGATAGCGGCGGAGCGGACCAGGCAGCTCTGCGCGCTGTGCAGCGCGAGAGCCGCCTTTTCCTGGCGCAGCTGCAAGCCGCGCCGGGCGAGAACGTGAACGACATCAGCCGCTGCGGGCTGCTTCTGTCGTTCGCCTATCCCGACCGGATCGGGCAGAAACGCGGCGATGGCGCGTTTCTGCTCTCCTCCGGTCGGGAGGCGGCCATGCGGGAAGGACAACCGCTGGCCCGGTCACCTTATATCGTAGCTGCTTCGATCGATGATCGCGCTACACAGGGCGCAATTATGCTGGCAGCTGAGATAGAAGAAGGACAACTGCTTACCTATCATGCAGACCGCATCACCGAGGAAGCGGATGTGTATTGGGATAAAGAAAGTGGGAGTGTGAAGAAACGTCGTCGCACAATGCTCGGCGCGTTGGTCTTAAAAGAAACTTCACATGAAAGACCCTCCGCGGAAGAAACGGCAAATGTACTGTTAAGTGTCATCGCTACTGATGGCATTGAAATACTACCGTGGGAGAAGGGAACCTTACAGCTTCGCGAACGTTTGATGTTTATGCATACCTTACGTTCAGATTGGCCGGATGTCTCAGATGTTGCTTTAATTGCTACGTTGGATGAATGGCTTTTGCCATATCTTCAGGGTATGAAGAACCTCCGCGACCTTCAGCGTGTACCGTTAGCACGGGCGCTTGAGGGGATGTTGGACTGGAATCAGCGGCAGATGCTGGAAAAGGAAGCACCTACACATATATCTGTTCCTAGTGGCTCGCGTGTGCCCGTAGATTATACTAATCCTGCTGCCCCGGTATTGGCAGTAAGATTGCAAGAGATGTTTGGACAGCTGGACACACCTCGAATTGGAGGGGGGAAGGTGCCGGTATTGCTGCATCTTTTGTCACCAGCTAGACGACCTGTGCAGGTAACCTCTGATCTAGCAAGTTTTTGGCGGGGGACCTATTTTGAGGTCAGAAAAGATTTGAAAGGACGGTACCCGAAGCACTATTGGCCAGATGACCCATTACAGGCCATTCCGACTAATCGTACACGTCCCGTAAAATAATTTATGGTACATATGCTCTTGAAATTTTCCCTTAGATGTTTGGTCTCCCGTTTAAAGGGTAATTACTAGCGAAGACAATTACTAAGGAGGGCTTCAAGTGACTAAAAAAATCGTAGGTATTTTCGACACAGAACAAGAAGCAACCAGAGCAATTGAAGGACTTCACAATCAAGGATTTAGTAATGATGAAATATCAGTAATCACACGTGATCGTGATGAGCTTAGAAACATCTCAGAGGATACAGGCACAAAAGCTCCAGAAGGAGTGGCGACAGGCGCTGCTACAGGTGGTGTAGTTGGCGGCGTTGCCGGATTATTAGCAGGGATCGGAGCATTGGCGATTCCGGGGATTGGACCGATCCTGGCGGCAGGGCCAATAGTTGCTACCCTTACAGGTGCAGCAGTTGGTGCAGGCGCAGGTGGATTAGTCGGCGGCTTGATCGGACTCGGTATTCCTGAGGATGAGGCTAAAGAGTACGAAGGTTATGTGGAAAGCGGCAAAATCCTTGTACTAGTCGATGATAATGGACGCGGCTATCAAGCGCATGATGTGTTCCGCGGCAACCGTTCGCTGAATACTCAGCGTTACGAAGGCGTCTATAACGAAGACACTAGACTAGGAAATTCGATGGCTAACAGAGCGGATCGGACGGCTGAAGTCTACAACCGCGATAAAATATAATCATTATAATAACCTGCTTTAAAAGCGGTAAAAGGTTACAAGGAGCGATTCTCCGATTAATGGAGAATCGCTCCTTTGCGTTTTTAGTCCATCGCGTCTCATGGAATCACCCATAACTCATCCACTTTTGAGGCATAGGGACCCAGAGGACGCTATTGGCTAATTTTTAGCCTTTGCAGCAGGATTTCGGACTCCATGGACGCTATTCTATAGAATGAGGCTCTTATTTGCTGTTTTTTTTGCCAATAGCTGCAATGGGGTCCGATAGGGCTCCAAATATTGAATAATATTGCGTTTAAGGTCCCCTGTGTCCTTTGCTAATACGTACCTGCATCGTTTCGGAGTGTCCCTATGCTGCTACGCCACGTGCTGTCTTTGTACTGCTACGTACACGCCCGATCACTGTGTCCTTTCCCACTACGTACCTGCATCGTTTCGGAGTGTCCTTATGCTGCTACGCACGTGCTGTCCTTGTATTGCTACGTAAGCGCACCCGGTCACGTGTCCTTATGCTACAGAGTATTCGCATCGGATTGCAACTCCGAACGTGCCCCATTTCGCAGTGTCCCTATACTGCTACGCACGTGCTGTCATTGTACTGCTATGTATGCGTACCCGATCACTGTGTCCTTATGCTGGAGGTGCATCGTTCCGCTGTGTCCTAATGCTGTTACGTACATGCAGGGTTCCCTAGAGTCCTTATGCTGCTACGCACGTGTTGTCTTTGTACTGCTATGTATGCGCACCCGATCACTGTGTCCTTTTGCTATACATACGTGCATCGTTCCACTGTGTCCTTATATTGCTACGTAAGCGCACCCGGACTCTGTGTCCTTATCCTACTGAGCATACGCCCCCGGTTTGCAGCTACGAAATCGCCCCGTTCCGCAGCGTCCTTATGGTTGCTAAGCATATGCCCCGTTCCGCAGTGTCCATATGTGCTGCTACGTGCACGATCTTAATCAAGGATACGAAGCATGCGGACGAAAGAATCAGCTGCTACGGATAACCTCATATCGCGATGGATTGCGAATCCTATATTCCGGGGTGGAGGCGGATCATCTAATTGCAGCTCGAAAAGTTCTCCTTTTTGAATCTCCTCAATTACAAAAGAACGGCTAATAAACGCTACCCCGTAACCAAGTCTTGCGAATTCAGAGAGTAAATCGATGCTGCCCAGCTCTATATCTGGTTTAACGGACAAACTCTTACCAGCAAACCAATGATCAACAAACAGTCTGGTGCTGCTTTCTGGGGATAATAAAATAAAAGGTAACTCTGCAAGTTCTTTTGCCGTAAGCGAACGGTTTGCCAGTTGCTGAAAGGCTCGTCCCACTACAAAACAATCTTCAAGGGTGGCAAGCGTCTGAATATTTAATTGTGGATCGTCAATAGGCATATGGACGAGCGCACAGTCTATTTCGCCTTCTTTCAAACGTTTGGTGATCTCATGCGTTTTTCCGTGTGATAGCCGAATTCGTATACCGGGATATTGTTTGTGGAATGCGTTCAATTGCGGAAGCAAAAGATTTTTAATAAGGGAATCACTCGCTCCAATCCGAACTTCTCCTTCGTTTAACTGCTTTAGATTGTGAAGATGCTTTTGTGCAGAATCCAGCATGACTAGTGAGGGCTCAACATATTCCAATAACGCCAGTCCTTCCTCAGTTAGCTCTACACCTTTAGATAAACGATGAAATAATTTGAGTCCTAAAGAATCCTCCATTTGTTTAATGGCATAACTTACGGATGGCTGTGTAATATGCAATTCATTTGCAGCCTTTGTTAGATTTTTGTAACGAGCCGTATATAAAAAAATGCGATACCATTCAAGATTAAAGAATTTGATATAGATCACCTCTATGACAGTCTATTGAAAATGTGATTTCATTAATTGCAACAATCTTATTATAATTTGGATAGATAAATAATAAAAGAGTCGGCAATGGAGGTTTGAATATTATGGCAGGTAACACATTTGGGGAAGTATTTAAAATTACTACCTTTGGAGAGTCACATGGTGCAGCGGTTGGGGTCATAGTGGATGGAGTTACACCTAATGTTGAAATTGATGAAGCATATATCCAGAAACAGATGGATAGAAGGAAACCAGGCCAGTCCTCAGTAACTTCACCGCGTAAGGAATATGATGTTGTGCAAATACAATCAGGAGTATTCGAAGGGAAAACAACCGGAACTCCACTCTTTGTGGTCCTGTACAACAAAGATATGAAACCGGAGGCCTATAACGATATTCAGCATTCATTTAGACCCGGCCATGCGGATTATACTTTTTTGCAGAAATACGGAATTCGCGATCATAGAGGCAGTGGGCGGGCATCAGGCAGGGAAACAGCGGCAAGAGTAGCTGGCGGAGCGATCGCTCGGAAACTGCTTGAAAGAAGAGGAGTTGAGGTACTGGCCTACACGCAAGAGGTCGGAGGGATTAAGTGCCAAACCTTTGATGAAGATGTCATTGAACAAAATGCAGTCCGCGCCTGTGATGCTAAGGCAGGAGCTGAAATGATTAAAAAAATTGAACACTTAGCTTCGATTGGAGACAGCTGTGGAGGTATCGTGGAGTGTCGGATTAGAGGGGTTATTCCGGGTCTTGGAGAACCCGTATTTGATAAATTGGATGCAGAGTTAGCTAAAGCGATGTTATCTATCGGTGCTGTAAAAGGAATAGAGTTTGGAGCTGGATTCGAAGCGGCCTCTATGCTTGGAAGTGAACATAATGACGCGATGAATAAGGATGGATTTCTTAGTAACCATTCCGGTGGGATTATAGGCGGAATTAGCACAGGAGAAGAAATTATTTTTCGAATAAGTGTAAAGCCTACATCATCGATTTCTGTTACTCAACAGACCATAAACACGAATGGTGAAGAAGTAGAGATTAAAACGGAGGGCAGACATGATCCATGTATCTGTCCGAGAATCGTGCCGGTTGTTGAAGCAATGGCTTGCTTGGTATTGGAAGATCTTTATAAAAGACAAGCTGCTATTTTTGGATAAAAACACTTTATGATAATGATTCAACTCAAAGATTGCACCTCTTAGCATGCTGTGAGGTGCAGTCTTTTTTGCATATGTGGTATCATATGGATAATCATTCAAATTATGCTTTAACTCTAGCTATGCCATAAGATACGGTACAGCAAAAAGGAGGGAATAGATGAAAATCTTTGTTGCAGGTGCTGCAGGTGTGATTGGACGGCTATTGCTTCCTAAGTTACTTCAAGCGGGGCATGAGGTTATCGGTCTGACCCATAAAGAAGAAAACAAAACAATCCTTGAGAGCATTGGGGCACAAGCGGTAATCGCGGATGTGTATGAGCGTGAGTCTATATTTGCGGCTATTCGCGCAGCTCAACCTGAAGTGGTGATTCATCAGCTGACTTCACTAAGTCAGCGGAATTTTGCAGATAATTCAAGGATAAGAATAGAAGGAACACGAAATATTGTCGATGCTTCATTGGCATCCGGGGTTGAACAGATCATTGCCCAAAGTATCTCTTGGGCATATGAAGCTGGTGAGGGACCTGCCACGGAGAATACTCCATTAGATACTAATGCTTCTGAATCACGGATGAGAACCATTGAGGGTATCCGCTCCCTTGAAAAAGCAGTCGCTGAGATTCCTAATCATGTGATTTTGCGGTACGGAATGTTGTACGGCCAAGGGACTTGGTATGATTCTGCAGGATTAATGACAGAAGAAATTCGGCATGGAAGACTGACAGCAACAGAAGCAGTTACGTCATTCCTTCATGTGGAGGATGCAGCTAACGCGGCGGCGCTTGCTCTGAACTGGCCTTCTGGTCCAGTCAATATTGTGGATAATGAACCTGCGCGAGGAATAGATTGGATGCCTGTTTTTTCAGAACTCTTGGGAGCTCCTGGACCTGCTTCGCAAATGGGCAGAGAAGGCTGGGAACGGGGGGCGTCCAATACAAAAGCTCGAATGGATTACGGATGGAGCCCATCTTACCCGTCATGGAGGTCAGGTTTTGCTCAGAGTTTGAAGGGTTAGAGAGATGAATCCTTACATGTAGAAGGAGAGATGACATGAGTAAATTAAAGAATTTTTCTTTAGTAGTCGTGAATTTAATTGCTGATCTATGGTTTGGAATTGTTCGAAAACCAGAGTTTTATGATAAGCACGCCGTTACTAGAACAAAGAAAGGGTATGTCCTGTTTGTAACTATGGCAGGCATTCTCGCAGTGGGTTCTGCTTTTTGGTTATGCTCGAGAATATATTAGAAAAAAGACTGCCAATTGGCGGTCTTTTTTTTGGATATTGGACGTCAGAAAGCTACAATGTAATGTTAGTACTTAATAGATGGTTAAAAATTGAATTTTTTTAAAAAGAGGAAGGTTCCAATGAATTCTCCTACACCGAACCAACGTGCGCTCACTTATTCTCAACAATCTATAATTGCCTCACGAGTCACCATTCCAAAGCAAGCTCCTTATTATGTTCAGCGCATAAGATTAATGTCCAAACTCATGGATGAAAACCGTGCTAAAGTAACGCTTATTGCCGCCTCAGCTGGATTTGGAAAAACGACACTTGCGGCTGAATGGGCTCGCACTCATTCCGATGAGGTTGCATGGTTGTCACTGGAACTTGCAGATAACCATCTTGTACGGTTCTGGTTAAGTTTGCATACCGCAATTGAGAGAATCTTTCAGCCCTATGCTAATCGTTGAGGTTAAAAACCGGGTACAAGCCGTTTCTATGATAAAAGAAAAGCATTTGCTTTAAATCGGCAAAAGATTAATATAACAGTTTATTACCAAACATTTACTTTAAGAAGTGATACTATGGAATACAGAAGGTGATAGGACTAGCGAGGAGGAAATGTAAATGCAATTAATGGCATGGTCTGAATACGAGATTTCATATGACTTAAATAATGATTATTCTATTCGTATGGCAGACTCGGAAGAATGGGGACTGTACTGTTCCATTTATTATAATATGCAATATAATGGTTTTTTTAAAGAAGAAGGGTTCAATTCTGCCCAAAGAAACGCTTTTTGGATCTATAGAGGGGAGTCAAAAATAGGTGGAGTAAGGATGTCGCCTAATCGGATATATCATTTATTTGTTATTCCACCTTTTAACGATACATTTGTGGTGCTGAAGCTATTAAAAAAGCTTTTGATTTATTGGTCAGATAGCACAAAACCTATAAAAACCTTCGAGGTTCTGCCAGACCAGGTTCAATTATTTGCGCGGGCAGGGTTTTGGCCTGATGAGTTCAGATGCCGTTGGATGCACCGTCCTACAGATCATTTTGAGGTCGAATGGAACGAAGAGTTAAGGATTGAAAGTCCTCAGATCGAAGATAATGGTATGGGCGCTAAACGATTTATTCTTGAAGAGCAGATCGCCGAATGTAACTATGCGAGCTTTGATGGAAGTCTTGAGGCAACAAGAAGAAAGAAATTCTCTTATGAAGATTTTATCCCAAGTGAAGAACCTAATTATACAAATGAAGTATTACTTACAGCGTCCACGCTTGTGTATGATAAGAAATCGGGACAGCTAATTGCGAATTGTCTCTTGGGTTTACAAGATGATTACGCAGCAGTTTACAGTATTGGTGTAATACCTGCTTACAGAGGAAAAGGGATTGCTACACGGATGTTGAAAAGAGGACTTAATCTCCTGAAAGATAAGTATCCGATCCTAAGGTTATATGTCATGGAAGGTAATGACGCGGAGTCTGTTTATTTAAATCTAGGATTTGTCCCTGGAGTACAAGAGATACAGAGTATGTATATTCCTATGCACGATTAAGAAAGGCTGCCATGTGGCAGCCTTTCTTTTCGTTAACTAGGCATGAGAGGTAATAGGAAACATGAAATGTTGAGGGAGTTCTTTTAATAGCGGACGTATAAATAAGGTATCTTCACTTTGGAAAATTAATTCTGCCTTAACTTGATCGATTGGATAATCTGGTGTGAAATAAAAATGTATAACCTCAGTTTCCGGAGAAATAATGCTTTTCAATACTGTGTTGATATCAAAACTTGTTGTACTGATAATATCAAAAATATGAAGCTGATGATCCTCATGTTTAAAGATCACAATAACGTCAGCCTCTTCAATATAATAAAAGGAATCATGAAAAGGAAGAATAAAATAAAACAGCAGCTGATGTTCATTATTTATCACACTTAGCGCGGAGGATACCGGTGTTCTTTTGACTGCAAAATTTTTGATCATGCTAAAATCAACGGGGTTACCTATAGATAAAGGCCGCACAGAGTAGGTTGTAGTTGGCTGATTGCTAAGATGAGCAACGTTAAGTGAAAAGCTGCTTTCTTGCATGCGTTCAAACCCGAATTTAGGATAAAAATCCAAAGCGCGCTCATTAGCAAATAAGTAGAGGAAGTCGTATTCATGTTCGTACTTAGCGATAATGTGGTCTATTAATTTTCTGGATAAACCTTGCATACGATAATCAGGATGTGTCATCACCGTCCCAATTTGGATGGCGTTGTATTCTTTTTTGTTGATGAGAATAGTCATTTTATTAATAGATGCATTCGCAATGACGTGATCTTCATCGATAAAGGAATAACAAATATATTTGTCATTCCAGCCCCCTTGTTCATACCAAGGTTTAAAATCAATACCAAAGATTGATTGGGCTAAAGAATTGAAGCTAAGCTTATATTTATCGATGTGTTTATAATCGCTAATCAATTGATATTCATTCATAGTATATACCTCTATTTCAGATGATTTCGGGAATCGCGTTTTATGAATATATAATACTATGCTTTTAAACCGTAAAGTTGATTTTAAAAATACTATACCAATATAATCCTGTAGATGTGTTATCATAATCTCTAAATTATTAAACTCGGAGGTACAAGATGAGAGAGGTAGATTACAGTCATTATTTTTGGCAGGATGAGAAAATAAGACTAAGATCCGTTCAGGAAGAGGATTGGGAAGGTCATTACATCAACCGTTTCGATACACCAGCGCGGCGACTTTTAGAGTGTACTGTTGAACTACCACCTACCATAGCTGAATCCCGAAAATTTGTAGATACATTTGCAGAATTCTCATCACAGCGGCTGATGTTTACGATCGAGAATCTAAATGGCGAATATGTGGGTGGAGTAAATCTTAATAGCATAGACGAGAAAAATGGTACGTTCAGTATAGGCGTGCAAGTGGATAGAGATCATCGAGGTAAGGGGTATGGGACAAGAGCTATCAACATCCTGTTGAAGTATGCTTTTTTGGAGCTAAGACTCAACAAGTTTAACGAATGTGCGCTCGAAGGTAACGAACCCTCAGCAGCTATGCTCAGAAAAGTGGGCTGTGTCCAAGAAGGCGTGCGCCGGAAAGTAATTTATACAAATGGACAGTATTTAGACTTACTGTTGTTTGGATTGACGAAGGATGAATTTATGGAGAAAAACGCTATGAAATAGTGATTAGGAGAGGCTACTTGGAATGCGATTCTTCAATAACTGGAGGATCGCTTTTTTGCGTTTCGTTTTGTGGATCGATGTTCTATTGAAGCTTGCGGACTCAGAAGACGCTATTTGCAAATATTAAGCTTTTACAGAGTAGTATCGGACTCCAGTGCAGCTATTCCTCTAGTTTAGCTGTATATATGTTACTTTTTATGCCAATAGTGCCCATGGGGTCCGATAACACACCAAAAGTGGGGAAAAGCAGCGAATAGAGTCAATGGGGTCCGATAGTAGCTCGAACGAGCAACTGATCAAACCAACAAAGAATGGGAGGGGGGGCGTGCTGAAGCATGTGGATTCAGATAGAGTTTGGTTCTCGCTGAAGCTTGCGGACTCAGAAGACGCTATTTGCAAATATTAAGCTTTTTCAGAGTAGTATCGGACACCAGTGCAGCTATTCCCCAAGAATAGCTGTATTAATGTTACTTTTTATGCCAATAGCGCCCATGGGGTCCGATAGCACAGCAAAAGTGGGGAAAAGCAGCAAATAGGGTCAACTGGGTCCGAAAGTAGCTCCAACAAGCAAAAACAGTAGCTCGAACGAGCAAAACTGATCAAACCAAACAAAGAATGGGAGGGGGGGCGTGCTGAAGTATGCGGACCTACTTCTTCGAGGAATCATTCAACGCAATCAACGATGTACAGCCATTTATTCCATACTTTCATCATATGAAAAATTCACAATAGAAGACCAGAAAAAACTACACTCTCCCTGCTCACATCCACATAAATCATCCTACATACCACCAAATCTCTATAAACAACGGAATAAGTGAACCCTCTATCAAATTTCAGGTTGTGAAAGTTGGAAAATAGTGCTTATACTAGAGTAATAGAAGGAAAGATTAGCCAACAACATTTACAACATGAGGAGGGTTTATATGGCGTTTATGATTGCTCAACGAGCGTTTATCAAGGTGTATCTTATAACAATGGTAGAACAACACCGCGGTTACGGATATCAAATGCTGGAGGATTTACGTCGGGATTTCAAAGCCCATGGTTATTCCCCTCCACAGAGTGAAATCTATCGCGCCCTGCATGAGCTGGTGCAGCAAGGGATTTTATATCGTACCAAGCAGCTGAAAGGCAATGACCCTAAAGTGGATTTTCAAGAAATCGTACTTTACCATTTCACTTCAGATGGAGAAGAGAAAGCAAAGTTATATAAAAAGCAGGTAAAGACAGATCTTGACCGCTGCTTAGGCATTTTGAATAAAGCTGTTGTGGACAACTATTAGAACTGCAACTATAGTAATATTTTCAGGATGCTCTCACCCTGTTATAATGGTTACTGCCGGATGATTGCAGTATATACTTGGAGGTAGCAAAAGATGGATGAACATATGAAACGTCGGTTAGACAAACAGCGGAAGCTGTTCAGTCAACTCGGCATCACATTAGACGCTCTAACCATACATGAAAAAGAATTCAGCATGAAGCTGCGTGGCTACGATGCGGAGGAAGTAGATACATTTCTGGACAGCGTAATCAAGGATTACGAACGTTTCTATGCGACGATCGCTGATCTGATGGATAAATGGCAAGAGCAGCAGCTGGAAATGCGGGAATTAAAGGCAGAAACCAAAACAGAGGTAATCCAGGTACCTGTTTCCCGAGGCATTGATCCAAAAGAATTGGAAGAGGTTATTCTGAGGCTTGAGACTAACGTCCGCCAGCTTAAAGATAAGCTTCCTCGCGTGGAAGAGTTTTTATAAGGAGTTGTTTGGTGTAAAGGGAGTTCCGCTTGACATTTCTAAATTTACCATTGACGAGTTAGCAGTTCATGAATTATGATATGTTCATAAATGATCATTTATATTTTAGTGGCGTGTTACCGTTAAGGGCATGAGCCAAGAATTGTCTTTATTTCCATTAGACAATTCTTGGCTTTTTTTGTTCCAATTTGACGATAATTAGGGAGAGGAGTGATGAGCTTGTCGCGAGAGATCGAGCAATTTCAAGTACAGCGTGTAATAGGGAATAACGTTGTAATGGTTCAGGGAAGCAAAAACGGGAAGGAATATGTCATCATTGGCAAAGGTATTGGATTTGCAGTGAAGGGTTCTGGTGTGATCGAAGGAAATGATGCTCGGATTGAGAAATTGTTTCGTCTAGAAGATCGCGAAGCCTGGAGCCAATATCAAGTTTTGCTGGAAGATATAGATCCTAAGGTAATGAAAATAACTGATGAGATAATTGCAGATATCCAAAGTCAATTTCCTGACAAGTTAAACGACAAGATTTATCTGGCACTCCCGAGCCACATACAGTTCACCATCTACCGTCTGCGCAACGGGATGGATATTATTAATCCGTTTTTGCAAGAAACCAAAATGTCATTTCCGAAGGAATTTGAGATCGCTTACAAGGCATCGGAGAAAATCAATGCTGAATTTCAAGTGCAAATCCCCGAAGATGAGATTGGATTTCTTACTTATCATGTGTATTCAGCAGTCAATAATGTATCGGTTGGTCAGTTAGTCAAGGCCTCTAATATTGTCAATGAGCTTCTAGACATGATTCAGCAAGAACGAAAGATAACTTTTGAGCATGGCAGTATGAATCATATCCGATTAATGATCCACTTGCGTTTTTCGCTGGAACGTATTTTAAAAGGATCACTAATAGATAATCCCTTTGTGAAACATATTAAGAAAGAATACAAAGAGGAATACAAGCTGGCTCAAAAGCTCGGTAAAGTAATGCAAAGGTCGCTTGAAGTCGAAATCCCGGAAGAAGAACTATGTTTTCTAGCCATGCATTTGCACCGGTTATTTCAGACCTTAGTGAAATCAAATTAACATCTTAAGAGGAGTGGAGCATATGTTTTCCAAATGGAAATCAAAAAAAGAAGAGAAACATACTGAACATACCATCGAAATCATGGCACCAATCAGCGGGGAGTCAGTTCCACTAGCACAGGTTCCGGATGAAACCTTTGCTGGCGGTCATATGGGTAACGGAATTGCAATAAAACCATCTGAGGGAATTTTGAAAGCGCCTTTTGACGGTAAGGTTGCTCATATCGTGAAATCGAGTCATGCAGTCATTCTGGAACATTCCTCCGGTATGCAATTGCTATTACATATCGGAATCGATACTGTCAGCCTCAAGGGCAACGGTTTTGTCAGTCATATAACCTCTGGAGATCAAGTAAAAGCAGGTCAAACCCTAATCGAATTTGATCTGGACGTAATTCGCGCGGCAGGTTGTGACACAATTTCGCCTGTAATCGTGACCAGTACAGAGGAGAATCCACCTCAAGTAAGCGGACATTTTGGTCAGGTTACAGCAGGACAGGATCTGATTCTTACCGTGGCTTCAAAGTAAATGGTTTATAGAGCACTACTACTATTGAACCGAAAGGATGATTTTTAATGTTGGCTTTTCTACAAAAACTAGGTAAGTCGTTAATGCTTCCTGTTGCAACCATGCCGGCGGCAGCTATTCTTCAAGGGTTTGGTTTGCTTAACTACGAAAAAGATATTCCGCTAGGAGCGACCATTGGTGGATTTCTGAATCAATACTTTGCTCCATTTCTAAACGCCGGAGCGAATGCGATCTTCGGTAACCTAGCCTTAATCTTCGCGGTAGGGGTTGCCATTGGATTTGCCGGTGACGCCGTAGCAGCTTTGTCAGCAGTAATTTCTTACATGGTACTGACTAAGATTCTGCTTATCGTACCGCTTCAATTCTCTTTCATCAATGATGATGTTGTATTGAACATGGGTGTGCTTGGTGGTATTTTTGCCGGTGCTTGGGCAGCGTTCTTATACAAGAGATATCACAATATAAAAATGCCTGATTGGCTCGGATTTTTTGCAGGTAAACGTTTTGTCCCAATCATTACGGCAGCTTCTATGATGGTTCTTGCTGTATTTGTGGGTATGATCTGGAGTCCGATACAAGATGTTATTAGTGACTTCGGGAACTGGGTTGTGTCACTGGGGGCTGTTGGAGCATTCATCTTCGGTACAGCTAACCGCTTGCTGATTCCGTTCGGTCTTCACCACGTGCTTAATACGATTGCTTGGTTCCAAATTGGTGATTTTACGAATGCAGCTGGTGAACTGGTGCATGGTGACTTGTACCGCTTCTTCGCTGGAGATAAAACTGCTGGGATGTTTATGACTGGATTCTTCCCAATTATGATGTTTGCGCTTCCAGGTGCAGCACTTGCATTTATTCATACAGCTAAACCGGAAAAACGTAAAATGGTTGCTTCCATCTTCATCGGTTCTGCCATTGCTTCTTTCTTAACAGGGATCACTGAACCACTTGAGTTCTCCTTTATGTTCGTAGCACCACTCTTGTACGGAGTTCATGCTTTATTAACAGGATTCTCCATGGCCTTGATGTACATTTTAGATGTTAAGCTTGGTTTTGGTTTCTCCGCAGGTTTGATCGATTATCTTGTAAACCTGAAACTGTCTACTAATGCATGGATACTTATTCCTGTGGGTCTTGGATTCTTCGTCTTGTATTATGTACTATTCCGCTTTATTATCTCATTGTTCAAGCTAAAAACACCTGGACGTGAAGATGATGATGAAGAAAGTCTGTTAGCACCACCTGGAGGTAATGGAACGCCTTCATCGTCTTCTAAAGCTGCTCAAATTCTTGAGAACATCGGCGGTCCATCGAACATCCGCAATATCGATGCATGTATCACACGCCTTCGTCTGATTGTTAATGACGAAAAAGCCGTTAAAGATTCCGCATTGAAACAGCTCGGAGCTTCCGGTGTCATGAGACTGGGTCAAGGAGCTGTGCAGATCGTATTTGGTCCAAAATCAGAGCAAATTAAAGATGATATTCAAAAGCTGTTATAACTAAATTGATCATGTTAAATTCATTAAACAGGGCTGGTTCTTATACCAGACCTGTTTTTTTGCTGTGTCCAGAGATAAAGGGTTGCTTTATAGATAATGCCTAGTATAATACTTGGTATAAGTAGGCAAAGGAGTCGGTACACATGTCAGTCGATGATTATTTGGATCTTTTAAATTACGCCAAGGCGATTAAAGATGGACAGTGGCAGGCTGACATCATTGAGCGCTTAAAGAATCTTAGTGCAGCAGAGGAAAGTCCTCAGATTCAAGAAGAAAGTGTAATAGAATTATGGTCAAGATTTGACGCCATTAACATAATGATCATGAAGCTGTTTGAGAAGCTACGTGAGAATGAACATTCAGAGCAACAGTTTCAGTGGAAAGAGCAGCTCTGGGAGCTTAGGCTGGAACGAAGTATTTTATCAAAAAAGATTCTTAATCGTTACATTCGAATTAGGTAAACACTAAAAGACAGTTTCCTTATTAATTTAGGGGCTGTCTTTTTTTACGTAATCTTGATACAAAAATGCATTGATAGTCGTCTTACTTATAGCTGCAGCTGATAAGGAGGATTTACAAGATGGAAATTCCGGAATCTGAAATTTTTAAAGCAATATTCTATGAACATTATCCTATTGTCAGACGTAAGCTGACCGCTTTGGTTCGTGATGAGTCGGCAGCAGATGATTTGGCACAAGAAGTTTTTCTGAGATTGTATCGTAACCCCCCAGATGATCCAGCAGCGCTGGGTGCCTGGCTTCATAGAGTCCTTACTCGTATTGGATATGATTATCTGGACAAAAAAGCAAGGGAACGGCGGCTGCAAAATAAACAAGAACAGTTATACGAAGTTGGGGAATCACCTCCTTCAGGAGAGGAAGTCTTAATCAGTAAGCTGGATCAGGAGGATGTTCATGAATGGTTGAACGAGCTGCCTGACAGGGATAGACAAGCGCTTCTGCTTAGATACTCTGGTTATAGTTATGCGGAAATAGCAGGCGAGCTTGGTCTAAGACCTCCCGTAGTAGGGACATTACTGCACCGTGCGACCCAGAGGTTAAGACAAAATGCAGCAAAATCACTATCTCAGTCAGATTAACAAACCGAGATAAACGAAGCTCCAAATTATTTAGGAGGGTTTACTAATGACTAAACAACCGCTAAATCAAGATCATAATAAGCAATATACAGATGAAGCCTGGGCCAAATTGCAAAACAAGTTAGCGTCTGAGCCTGCAAGTCCTAAATGGGCTGTGTGGAGTCAGCAGTTGGCAGTGGATGTTATGAAAGATGATGATATACCACACCCAGAAATGGGCCAGCCTCAATCTACAGATGACAATCCGATAACTAATCGCCGATCCAAGCGACCTCGCATGAATCGTCGGCGTAAGTGGGGAGTAGCAGTGGCAGGTGCCGCGATCGTTGCGGTTATACTTGGAACTCCAGTAGGAAATACGGCTATGGCATCGCTGCTGAATCAGTTTCGGATGGAAGAAGTTACAGTTGTGAATGAAAATGATATTCGGGATATTTTTTATCAGGTAAATGAAAGTCAATCCATGAATGAAGCTATGAACAAATTTGGTGTGTTTACAAGTACTTTTGGTTCAAATAAAGGGATTATTCCGCTAAATCAGGTGGAAGAGACTCTAGGTTTTACACTTCCAAGCGGAACTTTGCTCAAGAATGTGAAGAGCGCATATATAACCAATTCACAAGAAATAACCTTGAAGCTTAATATTGAAGCGGTTAATAAAGCAATGAAAAGATTGGGTGCAAAACAGCTTCTTCCAGAGGCCATAGATGGGAAAGAAATTAAATTAGATCTTTCGGAGATCGTGAATTATGATCTTTCGATGGATAATGATAAATGGGCTAATCTTACACAGACGAAGACTCCTTTAATTACTGTAGATCCAACTATAAAGGTTGATGAAGCTTTGGAAGCTATAATCGATTTTCCATTGCTGCCAGATTATCTGAAATCCAGCTTAAAGCAGAGCCGCATTTTATCAGGTGAAATTCCTCTGCCACTGGTAAAAGGCCTGAATACCGATCAAATAAAGATTAAAGATACTACGGTTCTACTGAATCAGAATGAATATAGTCAAGGGATTGTATACTCGGCCATTTGGGTACAGAACGGGCAATTGTTCGATTTCAACGGGGGAAGCGTGTATACAGATAAAGCTGTATTCTTAGAGAAGCTAGAGGAGTTGATTGAATAATGACGGTTGCTGCAATAGAAGCGAAGTCTTTGACCAAAGAATATGATAACGGACGTGGTTGCCGTGATGTAACGATTACTGTTGGGAAAGGGGAAGCCTTTGGCTTCCTCGGCCCTAATGGTGCGGGGAAAAGTACCTTTGTCAAAATGTTGGTAGGTCTCATTCGTCCATCGAGTGGTAGTGCTACTCTATTAGGCCATAAGATCGGTTCACTTGAAGCCAAGTCTCAAATCGGATATTTACCGGAATTATATCGCTATCAAGAATGGCTTACCGGGGAAGAAGTAGTAAGACTGCATGCCAAGCTGTGCCGTGTAGAGCGATCTGTAGCCGATAAAAGAGTTCCAGAGCTTCTAGCGGAAGTTGGAATTGGAAACCGTGGACGGGATCGTGTGAAACATTATTCCAAAGGGATGCAGCAGAGATTAGGGCTTGCTTGTGCTCTTGTAAACAATCCGGCCATCGTTTTTCTGGATGAGCCCTCATCGGCGCTAGACCCGATTGGACGTCAGGAAGTTCGGAATATTTTGCAGAGGCTAAAAGAGAAGGGAGTTACGATATTTCTTAACTCTCATCTACTGGAGGATGTTGAACTCATCTGCGACCGTATGGCACTGCTGAATAACGGAGTTATACTGCGGCATGGGAAAGTATCTGAGATCTTAAATAAGCGAACAAGCTGGCATTTTAAAGTGGGCGGTTTTACGCCTATTTTGTTGTCTTGGCTACAGGATAGTACTGATCTTAAGATCAAAGTTTCAGCGGATATTGGATCTCAATCTGAAAAAGGAGCTTCAATCCCAGCTACATTGGAAAGTAGCACAGTTTGGCTGGAAGCGGAACTGGAGAATGAGGAGCAAGTAGGCTGGCTGAACACGTTAATTATTGAACAAGGAATGACCTTATATGAAGTCTCACGAAAGCAAGAACGTCTGGAAGACTGGTTTATGAGTGCTGTATCCGGCCTAAGTCACAGAGGTGAACACGAATGAGAATAATCATGGGAATGACCTGGAAGGAATTGCTGCGAAAACGAGTGATGATATTAACACTGCTTATGACCATTGTCTTTCTTATAGGATTTTGGTTTGTGGCAAATACGATTGGACAAAGTGGAATACCGAATAGAACAGATATTAGCAGTGGCGAGCATCTCTTAGCTAATTTTACAAATGGTGCTTTTATATTATCACTTGGATTCTTTTTTGGCGCTTTTGTAATCGCCTTTTTGGCGATCTTCAGTTCCTTCTCAGCTATTGCAGGTGAAGCGGAACAAGGGGTTATGCAGGCTTTACTGCCAAGACCGCTGCCGCGGTGGAAATGGTACATAGGTCGCTGGCTTGGATATGTGACGCTTGGGATTGGTTATGCCCTGATTTTATTTATTTCTATTTTATGGATTACTGAGATCCATGCAACCGTTCCTAGAGATGCCGTAGTCCTATTGAAATCATTTTTGTTATTCTCCTCTATAGTGCCTTTGCTAATTACGATTTCTATGCTGGGTTCTGGATTCTTCTCAGCAGTGGGGAATGGCGTCTTTATGACAATGTTATATGGAGCGGGCTGGTTAGGTGGGATGATTGATAAGATCGGAGGATCGCTTAGATTAGAACCCGATGTTCTTGACACATTAAATAATCTGTCAGGAATGATGGCACTGCTTATGCCAGTGGATGGTTTACAGCGGAAAATGACCGCCGTCCTGTTCAGCGCTAATGAAATGAGTGGAATGATGGGATTGTTCGGCAGCATGAATGGATTGCTGGATTTTAATACGGTTCCGTCAAATATGTTTATTTTTTATGCGCTAGGATATACCCTGTTAGCTTTTGTTATAGGTCTCCTTCGCTTCGAGCGAAAAGACTTATAAAGGGGATGTTAATCCAAAAAGAGCCCTCTTGTCTTATGATCGGGACAATTAGGGCTCTTTGTGTTGTGTAGCGGGAATCATTTCTTAATACCAAGCTCAATCCATTCGGTAGACCAGTTTCCAATTTCACCAAGTATAGGAGCAAGCGCTGTGCCTTTTGGAGTCAGAGAGTACTCAATACGTACTGGCATTTCAGGATATACAGTTCGCTCTATAATGCCTTCGGTTTCCATTTCCTTCAATCGGTCAGATAACACCTTGCCACTGAGATTGGACAGACAGCTCTCAATTTCACCAAAACGGCGTGGCCCTGGCATAAGCACGAAAACGATCAGCGCGACCCAACGTTTACTTAGCAAGTCTACCGCTTTTTCAAAGCGAGGACACATGTTGAAATCATTCATAATATCACCTCGACATTCATTATATCATAAACTTACATAAAGTAATTATAAATATTTAAATATATATTATAACTTGACGAAGTTATATTACAATGATAAACTTACTTACAAATAGTTACTTATAATTTAACTAATATTTTATCCTTATGCTTAGCTCTATCTAAGCATTGATGAACAATGAGGAAGGTGTAATTATGATTAAACCAGAAATCACTTCTATTTTACAGAATAAAATCACGCGAATTCCTTTAGCAAATTCCACAAATATATTGGTTGGACCCATCACGTTACCCGTGAATTTAGACGGCGAGACCGTTGTTTTTAAATGGTACAACTGGCTGAATACAACTGATGCAGAGCTTCTTCAAGAGGATAGCAGTAAAGCAACGGCAGCTTTAATTTCACGTTTGCCATCCATGAACTTAGCAGAAGGACAACAATCCAGTGTGTTGGTATATGGCGATTTCGAAGGGTCTGAGGATGCATTGATCCGGATGCATAGCATCTGCCATACTGGCGATATTTTTGGCAGTAAACGTTGCGATTGCGGATTCCAGCTGCATCAATCCATGAAAATGATTGTTGAGCATGGCTCTGGGGCATTATTTTATCTCGCGAATCATGAAGGAAGAGGCATTGGCCTGTTCAGCAAATCTTTAGCGTATCTTTTACAGGAAGAAGGATACGATACAGTTGAGGCTAATTTAGAGTTGGGATTTGCTGATGATTCAAGAAACTACGAAGAAGCAATCAGTGTTCTGCAAACTTTACGTCACAAACCAGTGACGCTGATCACGAATAATCCGAAGAAATTGGATGCGCTCAAGGCTGCAGGGATGAATGCCGTGAAAAGAGTAGCGTTATGGGGAGATGTATCTTCTTTTAACGAGAAATATTTGCGGACTAAAGTCGCTCGCTCAGGGCATTTAGAAGCTGTGAAGGACACCCATTCGCTAAATGAAAGACTGGCTAAGTAAAGATTGAAGTAGTGCTTTTGCGCTTCTTCTATTATAATGGGGTACTGGGAACCAACTCTAAGCTTAGTGAGGTACAATATGACTGCTATTCAAGTACAAGACTTACGCAAAACATTTAAAGTACAAAAAAACCGCGAGGGTCTCAAAGGGGCCTTCGCTGATTTGTTTAAAAGGGAATATACGGAAGTGACTGCAGTGAAGGACATTTCCTTTTCCATTCCTGAAGGGGAGATCTGTGGTTATATCGGCGAGAACGGTGCTGGGAAATCGACCACGATCAAAATGCTCACAGGTATTCTCGTGCCGACTTCCGGAAATCTGACAGTAGGTGGTTATGTTCCGTATTTGGAGCGCGAGAAATTCGTGAAAAATATCGGCGTGGTATTCGGGCAACGCAGTCAGCTATGGTGGGACATTGGGGTGATTGAGTCGTTCCAGCTCCTGCGCAAGGTTTACCGGGTGTCTGAACAAGATTTCAAGAAACGGCTGGATGAATTGGTCGAACGGCTGCAGCTGCAAGAACTGCTGAATCGTCCGGTTCGTAAGCTTAGTCTAGGTCAGCGGATGCGTTGTGAATTAGTAGCAGCATTGCTTCATAATCCGTCGATTGTATTTCTGGATGAACCGACCATTGGCTTAGATATTGTGGTGAAGTCAGAGATCCGTGAATTCCTAAAAGATATGAACCGCGAGCATGGGACAACCATACTGCTGACTACACATGACCTGCAAGATATTGAGGCGCTTTGCTCCCGAGTGATAATGCTTGATGATGGCCGTATCATTTATGACGGAGGACTGGAAGACCTGAAGCAGCGTTGGGGAACCGGACGTGAGGTTCAATTTCAATTTGGAAATGCAACGAAACGTCAGCAACTTGAGTTATGGACTGAGGGGTTGCCTGTTACTTGGTCTGCGGAGAACGATCTAGGGGCATCTGTCTGGATACCGCTAGATATAAATGTATCGGATGTATTAAGCAGAGTAGTGGGAAAAGCAGACATTACTGATATCAAAATCATAGAGACCAATACGGACGATATTGTTCGCAGTATTTATCAATCCGGGTCTGCAGACAAGCCTGATGAAATGGCTGCCGCTCTGAAGGATGAAAGAGAGGCTTTACATGTCTGATAAGCTTAATCCTGCAACGGCTATGTCCTCCTCCTCAGGAGGCGCGTCTTCTGGTGGTCCTCAGGAGAATAGCCGTAAATTACTATTCGGGGCTTACTTAGATTTTATACGCATCCGTTTCCTTACCATGCTTGCTTATCGAATTAACTACTACTCAGGTATTCTTATCTATTCACTGAATATTGGGGTTAACTATTTCACTTGGATGGCCATCTATGGTAATGGGGATTCATTGGGTGGATTTACTGCAACGCAAATGACATCATATGTTGCTGTGTCGTGGATGGCTAGAGCCTTTTATTTTAATAACCTAGACCGCGAGATCTCTACGGATATCCGTGATGGAAGTATCGCTATCCAGTTTATAAGGCCCTATAACTATGTCTTAGTCAAAATGATGCAAGGTCTTGGAGAGGGAATGTTCCGCTTCCTCTTATTTATGATTCCCGGCATGGCCATAGCGATGCTGCTGTTCCCAGTACAATTGCCAACAGCGCCATCTGCTTGGGCGGGGTTCCTGGTGATGCTCTTTTTCAGCTTTTTAATTAATTCACAGATCAATATCATTACAGGGCTCTCGGCTTTTTTCGTGGAAAATAATGAAGGCATGATGCGAATGAAGCGGGTAATTGTAGACTTATTCTCCGGCTTAATCGTACCGATCAGTCTGTTTCCTAACTGGTTATCTTCCGTACTTGAGGTGCTGCCGTTTCAGGCGATTACCTACTTGCCAGGTTCAGTGTTTACGGGACGGGTGCAAGGGGTTGGAATATGGAATGTATTAGGGATACAAATTATTTGGTTCCTGGTATTGCTGATTCCAATTGTCTGGTTATATCATGCGGCGCGGCAGCGTCTCTTCGTGCAGGGAGGTTGAGGAAACATGTATTACCTGGGATTATTAATTGAATATATCAAAAACTATATGAAGAGCCGGCTCACCTATCGCGCTGACTTTTGGGTAGAGGTCATTTCAGACTTGCTTTTTCAAGCTACCAACTTTATCTTTATTCTCGTAATTTTTATGCATACAGATAGCCTGGGCGGTTGGAATCAGAATGAAGTAGTGTTCGTTTATGGATTCTTTATGGTGCCTTTTGGGGTGTTTAGTTGTTTTGTGAATCTATGGGGATTTAGTGAACGTTACATCGTTAAAGGTGAGATGGACCGTATTTTGACACGCCCAGCTCATAATTTGTTCCAGATCTTTTTGGAAAATGTTGATCCACCAGCACTTATGGGCTCATTCATAGGTATTATTATTATGGCCATCAGTGGCAGCAATCTGGGTCTTCCCTTTGAATGGTGGACGATACCGGCTCTGATCATTCTGACGTTAAGTGCGGTCGCCATCTATACGGGGATTTATACAACGTTGACTTCATTGTCTTTCTATTCGGATGCTCCTACTGGGATTCTTCCGTTAATGTACAACATTCAGACTTATGGCCGTTACCCGGTAACGATTTACAATCGTGCTATACAGGTATTGCTTACTTGGATCATTCCATTTGCATTCGTCGGAGTGTATCCAGCCGCGCTTTTTCTGCAGCGGGAGGAGATGACCAGCCTTGCTCTGATGACACCTGTAGTAGGCGCTATATTCCTGGGGATTGGTTTGTTAGCCTGGAGTTATGGCGTACGAAGATATAAGGGTGCGGGGTCTTAAGTTAGGCTAGTGTTTTGTTAAGTTGGAAAGGCTACCTTCGGGTAGTCTTTTTTTTACCCGGAATTCATGAATATGCTAAAATCATTAATATCTACATTGGGGAGGAATCATAGATGAATGTGTTAGATATTTTACCAGCACCCGAAAACTTAAAAAAACTTATGAAAATACTTGCTTCTCTAAATATTGTCTTATGTCCAGAGGACTGGCTTCGCTATCATAGTTTTGATTCTATATTTGATAAGAATGTTTCTCTAGCATCGATCGATAATGGCTCAGGTGATAATTTGTTTATTATTTTTACACCTCAAGGAACGATAATTAAAGGTTTTGATCATGAGTCCGAAGTAAGTCCATATGCGCGTGACGAACATGAAGTTTGGCCAGGAATCTATGAAGAGGTCCCAACCTCGCTATTGTCTTTACTGGAAGATGAGGCGATAGCTAAGGATGATGTTACTTTTTGTTTTTGGCGTGAAAATAACGACATGGCGTGGCAGAAGGGAGAGGTAGAGATTCCAGCGGGGGCAGAAGATGGTTCGGACTTTTTGCTAGGGACTATTTTCCGCACAGCTGAGGATTTTGTGGAATTTGCCGAAGGTTATTTTGAACTCACACTCCCTTTAGAGGTCGTTGCACAAGTTTATGAGGGTGCAGTCATTACCAAAGAGATGATCAAAGCGTTAAATCCTGATGGTGATGTAGAGACAATTCTTCAGGAGTTAGCAAAGCTAGACTCTTAGGGACTTATCGATTTTGAAAACAAAGGGGGATGCGAAATGGAACTTTACGTGGAAAAGCTGAATGCTGATGCTGCTAGGGATATTTTAAGCTGGCAATATGATCCACCCTATGATTTTTACAATAATGAAACAACTCCTGAAGCTATAAGTGAAATGCTAGAGGAAGCATTTTTTTCTGTACTTGATGCAAATAAACAATTGATCGGATTCTTCTGTGTAGGAAGTCCGGCACAGGTTCCAAATGATAAATATACATATTCTCAGGATTTTATAGATGTGGGTTTAGGAATGAAGCCAGAGTTAACCGGACAGGGGAATGGGACTCTATTTTTCACAACAGTCCTTAACTATATTAATGAGAGATTCGAGGAAAAACCAAAGCGGCTGACAGTGGCGAAGTTCAACGATAGAGCGATACGCTTGTATGAAAAACTAGGATTTAGCCGGGAAGCTGAAATCGTTAAAGGAACTACAGAATTTATTATTATGATTTGTAATGAAAATGATAATCTTACTCCCATGTATGAGCGGGCAAAACCCGGCGAAATAATTACTTTTGGCTCTTATCCGCAAATGGCGGACGGAGCAGAAAAAATGCCGATAAAGTGGCGGGTGCTGCAAAATTCAGGTAGAGAGCTGTTCATTTTAAGCGAGTACATTTTGGACTGCAGGCGGTATCACAGTGAATATGTTGATGTTACATGGCATGACTCCGATTTGCGAAAGTGGTTGAACGATGATTTTTATAATGCCGCTTTTAATGACTCCGAGCACAGGCTCATCAAGACTACACAATGCACAGATAACGGAGAGGGAAGTATAAACACGGAAGATAAGATTTTTCTGCTCAGTGTTTCGGAGGCGAATGAATTGACCTTTAAACTTGGTGAAGATACTTTACGTGCGAAGCGTAGGGCGATAGGAACGGGATTCTCCAAAGTGAAAAAGAACGATGGATGTAAATTGTATGTGTATGATAAAAAAGTCAAAGCTGATTATATCCTTGAGAAGGATGAAGAGTTTGGCTGCTCATGGTGGTGGCTGAGAACTCAACCTGCGATTTCTTCACGTGCGTATTTTGTAGGTACCCGTAGCAGTATTCGCAGTTACGGACATGTAAACTTAGCTTGTTACGGTGTGCGCCCCGCTATAATCCTTAATTATTAAGCTCTTTCTCCAACATCGTTTCATGGGAAGCGAATCTTACCACAGAAACAAAACAGCCTGAACCCCTAGGAATACATGGCTCAGGCTGTTTATTATTGTTTCTATTTCATGGAATTAGATTTGTCTTTAGCATTGAGTGTAGCAATCAGTTTCTCGCCTTCGACATCCAGGTTTGGCAGAATACGGTCGAGCCATTTTGGAAGTGCCCAAGCTTTGTTGCCGAAAATAGACATTACAGCAGGAACTAATCCCATTCGAATAATGAAAGCATCGATTAAGATCCCTACGGCCAGTGTAAAGCCGATTTGTTTAATCATGACATCATCCGTAAAAATAAACCCTGCAAAAACGGAGATCATAATTATAGCAGCGCCTACTACGACACGACTCACCTGGTTGTATCCATGAACAACGGACTCTGATCCCTCATGACCATGAACGTACGATTCACGCATGGAACTGACAAGGAAAACCTGATAGTCCATCGCGAGCCCATATAGGATACCCGTAACGATGATTGGCATAAAGCTTAGCAATGGGCCACCGGTGTCGAAACCGAAGAGAGTATGGAGCCAGCCCCATTGGAACACGGCTGTGGTGATCCCGAAGGTAGCGAGAATGCTAAGCAGAAAACCGATCGTAGCTTTGATAGGAACGATAATCGAACGAAATACCAACAGAAGAATAATGAGCGATAGGAGAATGATGATTCCTACATAAATGGGAAATACATCTGCCAGTTTGGCCGACATATCGATGTTAACAGCGGTAAAGCCGGTAACCCCGAGTTTAACATCATTACTTTGAGCGATACTAGATTCCGTAGCCCGTAAATCATTCACCAGATTTTTGGTTGTTATATCGCTAGGACCCGTTTCTGGAATCAGACTGAAGATAGCTAAATCCTTAGTCATGCCCAGAGGAGTGACCTGCGCGACATTCTTTTGAGCTTGGAGCTCTTTTACAAGATTTCCTAGGAGTTCCGGGGTGACTGGAGTGGAAGAATTCTTTGGTTCTGCAACCAGAATAAGCGGTCCGTTAAATCCCTCTCCAAAACCCTCGGATATAGCATCATAACTTTGTCTTGCTACCGTGTCCAAATTCGCTGAGGCAGCTCCGGGAATGCCCATTTCCATTTTCGCTATGGGGGTTGCTGCTACGCCAAGTACCAGGACGATGGCAACAATAGTGACCCAACGATACTTGATGATAAATTTAACCCATCTATCAGCTATACCGCGGTTACCCGTTTTATGATGATCCTTGTTTTTCTTGCGAGCTTTAGGCGAACAGATGCGTTCACCCACCAATCCGAGCAATGCCGGCAATAGGGTTAAGGCAACAAATACGTTGATGAGGACGGTAGCTGCTGCTACTAACGCCATCGTAGATAAGAAAGTAAGCCCGATTACAAGCATACCGCAGAGAGCGATAATAACCGTCAAACCGGCGAAAAATACGGCGCTGCCGGATGTGCCAATTGCTCTAGCCGCAGCTTCTTGTGCGCTTAATCCTTGATCAATAATCATCCGGCGTTGGCGATTTACAATGAAAAGAGCATAATCGATTCCGACGGCTAATCCAATCATAAGCGCCAAGACGGAAGTGACACTAGGCATTTCAATGAATTTGGAAATAGAAAATGCTCCACCCACACCGATGCCGACTCCAAGCAGTGCAGTTATAAGGGGCAGCCCTGCTGCAACGACAGAGCCAAGCGTCACCAGCAAAACAATTGCAGCAATGACAAGTCCGACAATCTCAGCTGATCCTACACCGATAGATACTGATTTGAGTGTCTCACCCGGCAGTACAGTAATGTTGGTATCTTTCTCGACATTCATGACGGTATCAATTACAGAATCAAAAATATCTTGAGAGATAGCTGATTGCTCAATGGTAAACTGGAATTGGAACAATGCAATTCTACCGTCTGCGGAAAGAATAACACCAGGCACCGGAACACCATCTGCCATCAGAGGACCATAGGAAGGGGGTGCTGTGGCTGTTGCAGACTGATCCATACTGGCAGCCTGAGTTGCTTCAGTAGTTGAACTACTTGCTTCCGCTGCATAATCCGCAGGATTAATCACTTCGTTTATACCGTAAACCTCATTAATACCCTTAGTGATCGCTGCCAAACGTTCTGGCGTATCCAATCGCTCGCTTTGAGGTGCTTTGAACACGACACTTCCTTGTCCACCAGATGCAGCCGGAAGTTCTGTTGCTAATTGATCCAAAATCTTTTGCGATTCCGTGCCTTCAATCTTCATTTCCGAACTGATATGAATACCATTCATGCTGATCATAGAGATGACAATTCCTAAAATTAAAATCCAACCTAAAATGAAGTACCCAGGTTTACGATAAGCGGTTTTTCCCACTCTGTATAATAATGTTGACATGTATCTATTTTACACTCCCTCGATGATGAAAACTGATTGTTAGCCTATTAGAATCCGTTGCGTAAATATCCGTAAATAGTTTCCAAAAATTGATCGAACGTAAGAGTTTCAGGACTTGGATCGTCGCTCGTCGTTTGTCCCGGAAGCAGCACATTAAGTTTTCCGTCAATTAAGGGAAGTACAGTTCCGTAAACCGAATTTATAAGCAGATAAGTATAAACCTCGTCATACTTACCATTTGACAAGTGCAACAATGTTTTTTGTGCTCCAGTTTGCGTAAGGTGTATTGCTCTTAAATAATGGGGCTCGAGGGCTGGGAATTTTCGGGAAAGTAATGAAAGCTCACGCAACCTCCCTATAAGCTCAGCTGTAAGTTGCATCTTAATTAGTTGATATAAGGTATCCAGCAGGGAGGCATTTTCAGGGATTTTGGTGAGCAATTCTTCATACTCATTCGTGTTCCGTACGGTAACTGCTCCCATCGCAACTGCCTCTTCCTTGCATGTGAAATAGTTTGCGAAAGTTCTTCTGGAGTAGCCGGCTTTTTGCACGATATCTTCAACAACAAAACCGTCCAACCCATGTTCAAGTGCAAGTTCGAATGCCGCTTCAGCTAGCGCTTTTTCAGTGGCTTCTTTTTTGAAATCTCTCAAAGTTTGTTTAATCATAACTTTATGTATACACCTCCCATACGGCTGTTTTTGTGGTGAAGATTAGGATTACTGACTATATACTAATGTAAACTTGCCCAAAGTGCAAACTTTCTCATTGGGCAAGTTTATGCTTTGGGATCTGCTTATAGAAAACTCTCAGCTGTTACACAGCAGAAAACAGGAAATAAAAATAGAATAATTTCTCTTTATCAACAGATGAAAAGAGTACATAATTACAGACGACCTCATTAACTCTAGAAATATTTTGTGAGTATTATAAATGATCTTTTCCAAAGAGGGGAGTTCGTTGTATGTATGGAATTCTGGCTGTTTCCGGCCTGTCTTTTCTTCTGGTGGCGGTATTTACACCTCTATTAATCTGGACGCTGCATAGACTGAGGTTAACGCAGCCGATTCGTGCCGAGCTTCCAGCAGATCATCAGGCCAAACGGGGTACACCACTAATGGCAGGGTTGATCCTGCTTATCGGGATAGCGATTTCGCTGCAGTTTCAACCCGGGCCTCTAATGTTACTCTTATGCGTTACGTTTTTGTTGTTTAGTTCAGTCGGATTTTTGGATGATTTCAAAAAGGCTTTTTGGCAAAATCCTTCCGGCATCAGCGGCCGCTCAAAACTAGTGCTTCAATTTCTTTTTACTGGAATTATATTATATGTGTTGTTCCATTCGTTCGGCCTGACGAGTGATATCGAGTTATTTAAAGGGCAAAATCTGCAGTTGCCTGTGTACCTTTATGTGGCCATCATTTTGCTGTTTGTGGTCGGCTCCGCGAATGCCATCAATTTTACAGATGGTCTCGATGGGCTACTGATCAATGTTGCCATACCGTCGTATTTTTTCTTTTTTATGATTTCGGACAAACCTGAAGTGCAGACATTTTCACTTGTTATGATCGGTTGTCTGCTAGGGCTTTTGCTTTACAATATTTATCCTGCAAGAGCGTTTATGGGCGATACTGGATCACTGGCGATCGGGGGCTCCCTTTCCGTTCTGGCTGTCATTGAAAAGGTTGAGCTTTTGTTTCCAATTTTGTTTTTCGTTTATTTTGCGGAGCAGTTGTCGGTCATTTTACAAGTTTGGTACTACAAACGGACGAAGCTGCGGCTATTCCGGATGGCTCCGATCCATTACCACTTTAGCTTAAAATACGGATGGAGTGAGAACAAAATCGTGATGATTTTCGGTTTCATTTCGTGGGTATCCGTACTGCTTTGCTGGTTGATTTGGAAATATTTAATTCACTAAACGAACAATTCGATACGAAACATGAATCTACATAATGTTATTGCAACAACGAGACATCGGCATCTTTTGTATTTACAAATCTATAAAAATAGATATAATGGAACACATGGAACCTTTAATGATATTCAAAGCGTTGTCTAACGAGACTCGTAGTCAAATTATGATGTGGCTAAAAACTCCCGAGGAATTTTTTGATGAAAAGCCTTATTTACAACAAGGCCTAAATTTTCAAATCGGGATTTGCGTGGGCGATATTCAAGCTAAAGCGGGGCTTGCACAGTCGGTTATTTCGAGCTATCTATTGACCATGCAAAAAGCTGGTTTGCTGGAATCTGAGCGAATTGGGAAGTGGACGTATTATCGTCGAAACGAAAAGATAATTCAAGAATTTTCCGATTATATTAAAGAGAAACTATAGGAGAGAGGAGGAAGGGCTTTTTTTTGATAATACATATCTACAAATCTAAATATGTAAATATAAACGGAGGATTATTTTAAAATGAAAAAGGTTAACCCTTTACTTATTATTATTTTGGCTTTAGGCGTATTTGGCATTATTACAACGGAAATGGGGATTATAGGTGTTCTGCCACAGGTAACTCAAAAATTTAATATATCAACTTCTCAGTCTGGATGGCTTGTAAGTATATTTGCTTTAGTTGTTGCTATTTCAGGTCCATTTCTGACCTTATTGGCTTCTGGAATTAATCGTAAAGTAATTCTATTAACTGCTGTACTTATTTTTGCAATTTCAAATATTGTTTATGCGTATACGACCATGTTTGAAGTAATGCTGATTTTTCGTATTATCCCTGCTATTTTTCATCCCGTATTTTTTTCAGTTGCACTTGTTACCGCTGCCCAACTTGTCCCTCCGGAAAAGAGCACCAAAGCAGTTACAAAGGTTTTCGCCGGAATAACGGTCGGGTTTGCTTTTGGTGTGCCTTTGACTTCTTATCTCGCGGACAAAATTTCTTTAGAAGTCGCTTTTCTCTTTGGAGCTGTCGTAAGTATAATTGCCTTTTTAGGAATACTAGCTTGGCTTCCTTCCATGCCAGTTAAAGAAAAAATGTCTTATGGTAAACAACTTGGTATTTTACGCAAACCCCTATTGTGGTTAAATATTGTGGCAGTTATTTTTATCTTTGCAGCTATGTTTTCTGTGTACAGTTACTTTGCTGAATATCTTGGGCAGGTAACACATATGAACGGGTCATGGATTAGTATCATGTTGATGGCCTTTGGGATAATCATGATTTTTGGGAATTTTTTATTTGGAAGCCTTTTGCATAAAGGCATTACAAAGACCGTTATCATGTTTCCATTGTTATATGCGGTAACTTACTTATTCGTATATTATCTAGGTTCTTATTTCCTTCCGATGGTTGTTATCATAATCATTTGGGGGGCAGTGCATTCCGGCGGACTGATTGTCAGTCAAGCATGGTTAACGACCGAAGCGAAAGAAGCTCCCGAATTCGGTAACAGCTTGTTTATCTCATTTTCTAACCTTGGAATTACTATAGGGACTGCTATCGGTGGTTGGTTTATTTCTCATGCAGGAATACATCAACTCATCTGGATCGGAATTATGTTTTCCCTGCTTGCTTTCTTATCGATCATAATCAAAATAAAGATTTCCAAATTAAACGTGGTGGAAGTAGAGTAAAGGCGAAACAGCGATAGCCAAGTATCTTTTTTCTGGTACATGGCTGTCGCTGTTTTCTATGATTAGTATTACAGTCTTGTGTTTTTAAGTTTTTTAATTTATTTTTATTAGACCCCATGAAATTACATACGTGTATAAGAAAGAGGTTATCAATGAATAAGATTTATCTATTAAAAAGCTTTCTAGCTATCACACTCTTACTTGGAACAACAACTGCCTGCAACTTAGCCGAGCAGATTACTTTAGAACCAGTTCCAACGATTACGGCCGATTCCAGTTCTGGATTAGATTCTACGCCAGACAATACAACAGAGGACAACAAACGTTTAATAGATGCAAAGGTAACACGAGTAGTCGATGGTGACACCATGAAGCTGACTATAGGCGGCAAAAAGGAAACCATTCGTTTATTGCTGGTCGATACTCCAGAGTCAGTGAATCCGAATATCCCCGAACCACAGCCATTTTCGCTAGAAGCTTCTGATTTCGCCAAAAAGATGCTTACGGATAAAGATGTACAAATTGAACTAGATGTATCGGAGCGGGACAAATATGGCCGCCTACTTTGTTACCTCTATATAGATGGGAAAATGTTCAATGAGATTCTGCTAGAGCAGGGTTATGCACGTGTAGCCTATGTATTTGCACCTAACACAAAATATGTTGATCAATTTAGAGCGATTCAGGATAAGGCGCGAGAGCGGGGAATAGGTATTTGGAGCATTGAAAATTACGCGCAAGACAAAGGTTTTCATGTGCAGAAAAAGAAATGAACTTCTATTAACGTAGGGTATTTGAGCCTATTAGAAGACAGGGGATAGTTTATTGAGCGATTATATTATGGAGTTAAGAAAGCTGGTAGGTACCAGACCGCTTATAATGGCAGGAGCCTGTGTTTTATTGTGCAGCAATCATCAATTATTATTGCAACGTAGAACGGACAACGGGTGCTGGGGTTTGCCAGGTGGTTCAATGGAGCTTGGGGAGACTTTAGAAGAGGTCGCTAAGAGGGAGCTTTTTGAGGAAACAGGCTTAACAGCCAAAGTTCTTGATTTGTTCGACATGTTCTCTGGAAAAGATCTTTATTATAAATACCCGCACGGTGATGAAGTATATAATGTTGTAGCTGCGTATCTATGCACGGACTTTGATGGGGCGCTAAAAGTAGATGGAATTGAGGTGCAAGAATTGCGTTTTTTTAGTTATGAAGAATTGCCAAGCGAGCTGTCTCCTCCAGATGTTCCCGTCATTAAGAGGTTTATGGATCGTTTTGTTTGTAACTGAACCGGCTAACGAAACCACATCTCACTCAAAGCGTCACCTTTCCCTGGGTACATTAATAAGATGAACAATGAAACATGACATCAGCCCGGAAAGGTGTGCGATTATGGACGGAACAATCCTGAATTTCTTTGCTGGCGGCAACACAGCTCACGGCTTCTCTAACCTCTATGAGTCGTCATTGCAAGATTTAACGCGTTTGTTTGTTTTAAAAGGAGGCCCCGGTACGGGGAAAACTAGAATCATTCGAGAAATCGGAGATCTTCTGGCTCAACAAGGTTATGAGATCTGGTTAATTCACGCAGCGTCAGATAATGATTCACTCGACGGAGTGGTTATTCCTGAATTAAAAGTAGGAATTATAGATGGTACTGCTCCACGGGTCATTAAGCCAGAATTGCCTGAAGAGGCCATCGTACATGTGAATTTGGAGCAGGCCGTCGATACGCTCCAGTTAAGCCAGCGTTGTGTTGAGATCGACAGCTTAGTTGATCAGTACACGGAAGAGCATGAACTCGCTTATTCAGGCTTTGCTGAAGCACTCCGCATTCATGACGAGTGGGAAGCGATTTATATTGCGACAATGAATTTCCAAGCCGCTGATGAGCTGACTCAGGAGTATATTCAACTTCTGTATGGTGATCAGAACTTCGAAAAAGTAAGCCGGGTGGATCACCGTTTTTTAGGTGCAGCTACGCCTAAGGGTGCAGTGGATTTTGTACCTAATTTAACCGCAGGACTAAAAAGATATCTTGTAAAAGGTCGCGCGGGATCCGGTAAATCTACACTTTTAAAAAAATTGGCAGCTGAAGGAATAAAACGTGGTGTCAATGTTGAGATTTACCACTGTGGTTTCGATCCGAACAGTCTTGATATGATTATCGTACGCGAGCTTGGGTTTGCTATTTTTGACAGCACAGCTCCGCATGAGTATTTCCCTGACCGTGCCACCGACGAGATTGTTGATATGTATTCACGGTGCATACAGTCAGGTACGGATGAAGCTTTTGCCGAAGCCATCGCAGGTATTAAAGAGCGATATTCCAGCACCATGAAACGATCCATTCAACATCTGACAGATGCCAAAGTATTTTTGGATGAGTTAAAGACAATCTATGCCGCCGCTACAGATTTTGACCATGTAGATCAGATTAAATCCCAAATTCAACAAGAAATCAGCGGGATTGTGGAAAGTCCTCAGGAGGTTTAACCTTCATTAAAGATCGCTCTCTTAGCGGGCGGTCTTTTTTCTATGTCAAGAAATTGGTATGGTACATACGCACCCATGCGGTTATTTCCACAAGAATTGTATCCAAGTATGCTCTCTCTAGGGACAACGATAAGGGAGAGAGAAACTTATGAGTGATCAGAAAGTGATGTTTAGAAAGGGTCTTAAGGATTCTGTAGCTATTGTTGCAGGATTTATTCCTGCTTGTTTTACGTTTGGATTGGTCGGTAAGGGATTAGGCCTAGGGAGTCTGGAAGTGTTCTTATTGTCAGCGCTCGTATTTGCGGGAGCCAGCCAATTTATTGGCGTGAAAATGCTTGCTGCTGGGGCCGCCGCTCCAATGATCCTGCTGCTTACGTTGATCATTAATTTAAGATATTTGTTTATCAGCCTATCTTTTGGGGGTCAGCTTGACCGTACAATCAATCCTCTGGCCAAAGTCTGGATTGGGTTTAGTTTAACAGAAGAAGTGTACGCTGTTAGTATGATCCCCCGCAATCATTCAAAAGAAAATATAACTCTTCCATATTTGCTGGGTCTACAAATTCCTCCGTATATAGCAAATTTACTGGCAACAGCTGCGGGAATATCGCTGGCATCCTACATTCCGGCTATATACTTACCTGCTTTGAACACCTCATTATATGCCTTACTGATAGCACTAATAGTGCCACAACTAAAGGGAAGCATTCGGAATTTGGCCATATGTTTAGCAGCGGCGGGTTCTTCATGGCTCCTACATCCCGTACTTGGAAACTCCTCGATACTTGCAGCTATGTTAATTGGTATGGCAGTAGGCTCCTTATTTCCAGAGCAAGCTGAAGTAGAAAAGGAGGTATCCGTATGACTATTTTGATCATTATCGGGATGGCAATCCTTACATTTTCATTTCGTTTTGTACCTTTGCTGCTGACAAAGCATACGAATGGCTCTTCCAAAGTCCAAGCTTTGTTGGAATATTTGCCTATCGCGGTTCTTAGTGCTCTAACGGTTCCTGGGATATTTCAGGTGGACGCAGATGACAATCTTGTAGGTATCGCTTCGGGTATAGTCGCTGTTATACTGGTATTAATTAGGAAAATCCCGCTGTTACTCGTGATCTTAGGTGCTGTTTCTGCAGCAATAATTGTAAAAATCCTTACTATGAACCATTAAGAAAACCCGGATTAGAAGGGTAGGAAATCTTATGAAGCATGAATTGCTGATTACTCTCGATAAACAAAGACCCATTCCATTAAGCCGTCAAATTTATGAGCAGGTTCGTAATGCTATCCATTCAGGAGCTTTAAGTGGGGGAGATTCGCTACCTCCATCAAGAACTTTGGCCAATCAACTGGAAGTATCCAGAAGTGTAATTCTTCAATCCTACGAGCTACTTCAAGCAGAGGGTTATCTGGAGATGAGAAAAGGGGCAGGTACCTATATAGCGGGGCTGCCGGTGGAGGAGAAAGACCCCCAGGATTCTGATAACCCTTACAATTTTATAACGAAGGGTCCTGATTTCCTTACACTCAATCCTTCTTCTATTATAGAAAACGACTTGAACACAGTATTATGTAATTTTCGGCACGGTGTACCTGCATGGGACGCTTTTCCAATGGATCAGTGGCAAAAAGCATTAATGAATGCCTGTCGTCGTGCATCTCCTGATACTTTGGGTTACGGCCCGGTCGAGGGCTCTTTGGGACTACGCCAAGAGATTGCACGTTTATTACGGTCCACACGTTCGATGCCCGTGGTTCCGGAGCAAATTGTGATTACATCCGGGGCAACGCAGGCATTGGATATATTATCGAGAATTTTTGTTTCAAAAGGTGATGATGTTATTGTTGAAGATCCATCACATAACGTTGTGCGGGAGATTTTTTCGTTCGCTGGAGCGGTGGTTACACCCATCAGGGTTGACCTAGAGGGAATCTGTGTAGATGAGCTCCAAGCAAGCTGTGATCACATCAAAGAAGGTCCTCATAAAAAACCAAAACTAGCTTATGTCACTCCTTCGCATCAGTTTCCTTTCGGGGTGACCCTGTCGATGAAACGAAGAGTGCAGTTACTGGAATGGGCCAAAGCCAATCAAGCTTTTATTATTGAAGATGATTATGACAGTGAATACAGGTACGAGGGTCCGAAGCTATCATCGCTTGCTGGACTAGATGTTGACGGTAGAGTAATTTATGTAGGCAGTTTTAGTAAAGTGTTATTTCCTTCTCTGCGCATAGGTTATGTTGTATTGCCTCCGACTTTGATTCAACCTTTTTTGGCGGTCAAATGGATAACAGATCGTATGTCTTCTGCTTTGGATCAGGAAGCGTTGGCGGAATTTATTCAGAATGGACATTATGCGAGGCATGTTACGCAGATGGGGAAACTTTATGCTGCCCGCAGGGCTTGTCTAGTAAAAAGTTTGGATGCTGAATTTGGCAGTCGTGTCCGCTATTATGGGGAAGAGGCGGGTCTTCATTTATTAATTGAGCTGGAATCTGGTGCCGAAGAGCATCGTATAGCTGAATTGGCGTTACGATATGGAGTTCGGGTCTATCCTGCGTCTTCTTATTTTGTGGGCAGTAAACCTCAAGGTCCTGTCTTTCTACTTGGTTATTCTAATCTCACCGAGAATCAGATTAAGGTGGGTGTGAACCGCTTGATGTTAGCTGAAACGGAAGCGGCAGTTAGTACTAGAACTTAATCGAAAGCGATAGATTATCTAATTCTGGAGGTTTTTATGAAACGGTATATGTTAGGCATTGATCTTGGCGGAACCAATATTAAAGCAGGGATTTACGATACTGATTTTATAGCTGTTAAAGAAAGATCTATACCAACAGAGGCTGCTAAGGGCCCAGCCCATGTGTTGGGACGGATTAGAGAAGCCGTACGTTTAATCACGGATGAAGCGAATATTCCATTAGATTTGGTAGAAGGAATGGGAATCGGAGTGCCAGGATTACTTGATCCGGTAGCGGGAATTTCTTTTTTTTCACCGAATTTTCCGGATTGGGAGCATGTACATGTTGTAGATGAGATGAAAAAATTCTATGACTTTCCTACTTTTATTGATAATGATGTTAGGGTTAATCTTTATGGTGAATGGCAACAAGGTGCAGGAAGAGGGTATAACAATCTGGTTCTGATTACATTGGGAACGGGATTAGGGTCAGGTATCGTGAATGACGGAAAAGTGATCTACGGTACGTCTTATAGCGCTGGTGAAATTGGGCATATGAATATGTACAGGAACGGACGTCCCTGCAAATGTGGAAGCTCCGGTTGTTTAGGGCGATATGTGTCCGCGATTGGCATGGTGAATACTTTTAAAGAGAAGCTGAAAGAAGGACGAACAAGTATTATTCAGACTTGGACTAAGGAACAAGAAGAGCAAATTACCGCGTTAATGATATCTGAAGCTTACGAACTTGGAGACGCTCTCTCTATGGAAGTAATGCAGGAGACTGGAGCTATACTTGGATTTGGATTAGCGAATGTTGTGAATATCCTCAACCCGGATCTTATTATTGTAGGTGGGGGAATGGCAGCGGCGGGAGATAAATTGCTCCAACCCGTAAGAGAGACTGTGCATCAGCATGCGTTGAAGCTATCAAGCATTAAGTGTAAAATTGTTCAAGCAGAGCTTGGGAGTCGGGCAGGAACAATAGGTGCGGCCTCTTATGCGTATAATAAGCTGCAAGATGCAGGAAAATTAAACTTTGCTTAGTGTTATTTGTTTTTTTTACATGAAATGGAACCAGATTGAGCCGCCCGGAATACAACTGTATAAAATCCGTGGAGGTGCTCTTATGTTTGCAATCATGCAATTAATAGGTGGAGTGATTCTTTCTTTGGGATGGATCCCGCAGATTGTTCAAATCCTCAAATCAAAATCCGTAGCCGATTTAAATCTAAAATCGTATTTACTTATGCTGCTCGGGATTAGTCTAATGGAAGCTTATGCGATTAGTTTGGCGGTTACGGGGGTTGGATTAGCTTTTTTGATTACAAATACGATGTCTTTATGTGTTGTATTGCTGGTTATTATTCTAGTGATTAAATATCGAACAAGACAATGAATGAAGCTTATAAATTTAATCTAGATAGTGAATGCAGGAGGTTAATTTGCGCGAAAAAAATTATACATATGAAATCGATGCGGTAACTTTTCAATTGCAGGAAGCTTGTGATTTTGCTTGGTTAACTAAGCTGGGAAAAGTGTTTAAAGTGTTCGATCAGCAAGACTCCGGAAATTTTTCTTTTGGTGTGGAGCAGGATGGAAAGAAGTTTTTTGTGAAATTTGCTGGAGCGAGACCTTTGACTTATGCCGGCAATCCTCAGGATGCTGTTAACCGTTTAATTGAAGCTATTCCGTTATATAACGAACTTAGATCTGATGCACTGATCACGCTACTGTCGCATTATGAGGTTGAGTCAGGGTATGTAGCAGTCTTTGATTGGTTTGCAGGTGAATGTTTACATTCGCATTGGCTATTTGCGGGAGAAGCGAAGCTGAGTCATCCGGAGTCGCCTTTTTTTCGTTATAAGCAATTATCCGTTGAAAAACGTCTGTCTTCATTAGATGTAATCTTTTTGTTTCATGAACATGTTGAGTATCGAGGGTATGTAGCTGTGGATTTTTATGACGGAAGTATTTTATATGATTTTGTAAACGATGGAACTAAAATTTGTGATATTGATTATTATAGACTAAAGCCTACTGTAAATGATCTGGGAGAGAACTTCTGGGGTTCATCCAGATTCAAGTCACCGGAAGAGTTTAGCTTGGATGCGCCGATTGATGAAGTTACGAATGTATTTAATATGGGCGCCACAGCATTTGTTTTATTAGGAGGAGCATCCGATCGATCGTTTGTAAAATGGGAAACCAGTCAAGCCCTCTACGAGGTAGCTTTACGGGCCGTCAGTGCGGTGAGGGAGCAGCGGTATCGGAATGTAGCAGAATTTAAATTGGCTTGGGATGCGGCAAAAAATGTTTGAGGCTGGTGGGAAGGCGAGGGATATAATTGCAGGTAAACTTTTTTGAGTTGGATAAGGAAAAAGAAGTTGTGCTGAAGTACGTTGTTATTATGGTTAAACATGGTGAAGAATGGATCTTAGCGAGACATCAGGACCGTTCGACGTGGGAGTTTGCCGGAGGGCATATAGAGGTTGGCGAAATCCCGGAGCAGGCTGCTGCCAGAGAATTATATGAAGAAACGGGTGCGGAACAATTCTCACTTTTTCCAATAGCTATTTATAGGGTCACTAGTATCGACGCTCCAGAAAATTATGGTAAGTTATATTTTGCAAATGTGGAACAGTTCGCAGAACTTCCTCCTTATGAGATGGCAGAAATCAGAGGATTTACTGAGATACCAAAAGAGCTGACGTATCCCTTGATATACCCAGCTTTGATTTCAAAAGTTCAGGATTTCATTAACCATTCATCTTCAGCTGTAAGATAAGAATGATAGCCCTGCTGTTGTCACATGATATGATTAATAAATAGAACAAGCAGGAGGGATTTCATTGAAAAGAGACATTCAGCATGTACCCTATGGCTATGAGCAACCAGTTGAGCAACGTAAAGGGACTTTAGTGTTTTACGATTCTTTTGAACATATAACAGATCAAGAGCTTGAAGTGGCGGCAAAAACTGCAGCAGACCGGCGTTTCACTAAACTGGTGTTATATCCACTTCATGAGGAAACGGTGCGACGGATGACCAAAGAGCCGGTGAGTGCTTATTATAAGCGAGAGGACCGGCTGCATGAATGGAAAAGAGAGCAAGGACGTAGCTTTATCACGGTAGAGAGTTTGGAAGGGAAGCGAAAAAAGTATACTCCGCTTGATTCTGCGCTGCGGCATCTTTTGGAGATCTATCCTTCGCCGATTTTTCTGTATTTAACGCCTGAGGTGGCGAATCAGTTTGCGTCTTATTCTTCTTTTGAAGAGTGGATTGTAAAGATTCGGTTATTGTTGCCAGCTGCACCTTCATCACTGCATCCACGGTTACTAAAATTTCGCCATCGCTGGGATGTTGTTGGAGAAGAGAAAGATTAAGAATTAACAAATTTAATTTGTGCTGCTTTGTTTACGTCTGTAATTGTACATTCTCCATTGATAATGGATAAAACATCCGATACAAAAACCAAAAATCGCCACAGTGGCAGCCACTGCAACGAGCGCTGTGAAAATGTAAGCTGCGATCGTCCAGCCAACGATGAAGCTGATCAGACCCCCTGCGAGGCAGAAGACAGCTATGCTTTGATTAAACTGTTGTTGTGACCAGTCTTCGAGTACATAGTGGGAACGCTCTTTTGTCAGAAACCTGGCAGCTAGCTTAATGATGGGATTATAACCGAACAAAAGACCGAGCAATCCGGCAAACAAGGGCAGCGCTAGTATCCAGTGTTGTCCTGTTAGCCATGTTAATATTACAGAAATGACGATAAACGCCTGATTAGTTTTTACTAATGGCCGGGCGATTCCTTTGGGCACGTTTTGCATTTTATTCACACCTTTCTCATTGGAATAATTATAGTATACGCTGGGATTGTGGGAATGGGAAGTAGATAATTTCGTGCGAGAGTGGATTAGTGAGGGATGGAGAAGGTATGGAGATGGCTGGAAGCGGATGGGGAAGATGGGGCGGATGGAGGTAGGTGGAGCAGATGGAGCGAATGGGGGCAGATGGAGCTGATGGAGCTGATGGAGCAGATGGGCTGGATGGAGCAGATGGAGCAGATGGAGCAGATGGGCTGGATGGAGGCAGGTGGTAATTTATTGAGAAAATACAGATGGACATTAATAGCATCCCACCCACCTAGCATGTTACGTCCTCATCTCCTCTCGACAGCACATTGGGCCTTCTCTCCTTTACCGCATCTGGTTCACTCCATTTCCTTCAGTCCAACTGATCCACTCCATCTCCTTCACTCCATAGGACTCCAGAGTCCTTATTTGCTCGAAAAGTAACCTTCTGAATGATTAACGGACCCCAATGCAGCTATGAGCACAAAAAGGAATGAAAACAGCCCGGTTTGAGTGGAATAGCGACGGTGAGGTCCGAAAATGTGTCCAAAAGCCTGATTTAGCGCAAATAGCTGCATCTGAGTCCGATAGAAATGTTAGCTTGAGAGCAAAGTGTAGTACATGGAAAACAAAAGTGTGGGAGTAAGTGCGAAGCAAGGGAGTACACGGACAAATGCACGCGCGGAAATAGTGTGGGACAAGTGTAAGAACTAACGAAGCTAATAGCTCGATGGGAAGTAAATGTGATGTAGAAGGATGCTCGAAGTTAGGAGCGATCGGACCCCAGAGTCCTTATTTGCTCGAAAAGTAACCTTTTGAAAGATTAACGGACCCCAATGCAACTATGAGCACAAAAAGGGAGGAAATCAGCTCCCTATGAGCGGAATAGCGTCGCTCAGGTCCGAAAATGTGTCCAAAAGCCCGTTTTATCACAAATAGCTGCATCTGAGTCCGATAGGGAGGATGGAGCTAAACCAAACCAACCTCCACGATCTTCCACCAAAATTACTTTGAATTTAAGTAATTTATGTGTTGACATATCTCTTTAAAATATGGTTTTATTATGTAGACCAATTGTTATAATGCAAAGGAAGTGTCAGCTTGTCGAACAAGCCGAATACGCGTGAGGCGATTTTGGACACAGCTTCAAAATTGTTTTTTTCTCAGGGATATCATGCAACAGGACTGAATCAGATTATTAAAGACAGCGACTCGCCGAAGGGATCTCTTTATTACTACTTTCCCCACGGCAAAGAAGAACTGGCTTTAACATGTATTAACCGGACTAGTGAAGTTGTCGCTCAGAAGCTTAGACATCATATGGAGAACAGCAAGAGTGCGTCTGAGGCAATGGAGGATTTCATTCTAGGAATGGCTAAAGATGCAGTGGAATCCTCATACGAGGGGATAGTTCCGTTTAGTTTTTGGTTGGCGGCGGAAACATCCTGTATTAGTGAAGAGCTGCGGACAGCATGTAAATCTGTGTTTATGGACTTGCAGGATGTGATCAAGAAACGTCTTTTGGATGAAGGCGTAGAGAACAAGCCCGCGGCCGATAAGGCTTCAGTGGTAATCTCTTTATTTGAAGGGGCGCTTCTCCAGACGCTGACTTTTCGGGATGAACAACCGCTTCTCGCGGCGGCAAAGATTATCCCAGCAATACTTGGTTAGATACAGACAAATAGACAAGATTATCAGGAGGATTAAGGGTGGAAGCAACTATGCAAGGGAATCAACAAAAAGAGGTCAAGAAGTTTAAGACTATTCCGATTCTTGTCTCTTTATTACTAGCAGGTTTTATCGGAATGTTCAGTGAAACGGCATTAAATGTTGCTTTAAGCGATCTAATGAATGTCTTACAAATTACCCCAGCAACAGCACAATGGTTGACAACAGCTTATCTGCTTACACTGGGTATATTAGTACCAATTTCGGGGATGCTGCTTCAATGGTTCTCGACGAGACAGCTGTTTATAGCGGCTTTATGTTTTTCAATCCTAGGAACATTCCTAGCAGCAGTCTCACCTAACTTTGAGTTCTTACTTACAGCAAGAGTGGTTCAAGCTATGGGAACAGCTCTTCTGTTGCCACTGATGTTTAATACAATCCTTATCATCATTGCTCCTGAAAAACGGGGGGCTGCAATGGGGATGATCGGACTGGTTATCATGGTTGCTCCGGCGATTGGACCTACCATTGCTGGACTTCTAATTGAAAGCCTCAGCTGGCACTGGATTTTCTGGTTGTCATTGCCATTCTTAGTGATTGCATTGATATTTGGGATTCTGTTCATGCAGAATGTAACAAAGGTGACGAAACCGAAAATTGATATCCTCTCCATTGTGTTATCTTCACTCGGGTTTGGCGGTATCGTGTTTGGTTTCAGCAGCGCGGGTGAAGAAGCGGGCTGGGGAAGTCCGAAAGTGATCATTGCGATCATCGTAGGTGTAGTAGCATTGTTATTGTTTGGACTTCGTCAAATGAAGATGAAGGAGCCAATGATTAATCTGCGTGCTTTTAAATATCCAATGTTCGCTATTGGTGTAGCTATGGTATTTATCTGTATGATGGTTATTCTGTCCTCCATGCTGATTCTTCCGATGTACCTTCAACAAGGACAAGGTTATACAGCTTTCAAAGCGGGTCTATTGCTGCTTCCAGGCGGAATTATAAACGGATTGATGTCCCCAATTATGGGTCGTATGTTTGATAAATACGGTCCGAAATGGCTCGTTATTCCAGGTCTGATTATTGCAGCGGTAGCCTTGTGGTTCTTCTCCAGTATTAGTGTAGCTTCTACGGTTGTGTTCGTAATCGTACTTCACAGTACGCTTATGATTGGTATTTCGATGGTATTTATGCCGGCACAAACAAATGGTATTAACCAGTTACCACTAGAGCTATATCCAGATGGTACAGCTATCATGAATACACTGCAGCAGGTTGCTGGTGCAATTGGTACTGCATTAGCAGTCAGCATTATGTCCGCGGGTTCAAAAAGCTATATGAAAACTGTAGAGAACCCAGCAGATCCAGCTAATATGTTACCTGCGTTTACGAACGGTGTACAAAATGCTTTTATTTTCGGAATGAGTATGGCGATTGTAGGACTAATTCTTGCTTTCTTCATAAAAAGAGTAGTTGTTAATCATAAAATGAATACTCCAATGCATTAATAATTAGAGGAATTCGATTAAAAGGAGTGCTAACTGGCAACAGTTCTAGCACTCCTTTTTTGTCGTCAATCATTGTGTCCATTCCATCATATATACTCGTTTTAATTCCACGTTAAGGATCACGATACAGTAGCTATCATCATCTTTTTCTTATAGTAATATAATCCACTTTCTTCGAGTTCTATAAGGTTCGCCCAAAATAATTTTTCGTATTTGGCTTTTTCATTTGGATAAATGGCCATCACGGAATCTTTGAAGCTTGATATTCTCTCTTTTAAGGGGTCAATGGATTCAACATTGAGGGGATGCCAAAATGCTGCGTCTTTGATTTCTATGAATTGCTTTTCGTTGTAATTTAATACGTAATAGCTTTCGCCATCCCCATGGAAACTGGGTGGACTTTCAAATATCACTTTTGACTCTGTAGGTTTAGAGATCGCTATTCCCCAATTTATCTTCCACGCCTCATAATAGGTCAAAGAATTGTTATGGAGCATATATCCAACGAAAATAACTTTGAAAAGAACGAAAAACTCCAGATGGCTATTGTTGTTTTTTGCATGGTAGATCTCCTCAAAATGTCGCTTGTATTACCATTATTATACATGGGAGAGTGGGGAATAGGGATGGAATAAGGGGGGGGGAATAAGAGGAACTTTACATACATAGATTTACGATGTATAGTTGTCCTAGGTATAAAAGGATAAATAATATTCATGTATACAGATATTAGTCATTGGACGAAGAAGCAAATCAACGGTATAAATCCCGTAGAATGAGCCGAATCCGGACGGAGGAAGCAAATCAACGGTATAAATCCCGTAGAATGAGCCGAATCCGGACCGAGGAAGCAAATCAACGGTATAAATCCCGTAGATTAAGTCCACGCCGGCCCGGGGGTGCAAATCAACGGTATAAATCCCGTAGAATGAGCCGAATCCGGACCGAGGAGGCAAATCAACGGTATAAATCCCGTAGATTAAGCCCACGCCGGCCCGGGGGTGCAAATCAACGGTATAAATCCCGTAGAATGAGCCGAATCCGGACCGAGGAAGCAAATCAACGGTATAAATCCCGTAGATTAAGCCCACGCCGGCCCGGGGGTGCAAATCAACGGTATAAATCCCGTAGATTAAGCCCACGCCGGCCCAGGGGTGCAAATCAACGGTATAAATCCCGTAGATTAAGCCCACGCCGGCCCGGGGGTGCAAATCAACGGTATAAATCCCGTAGAATGAGCCGAATCCGGTCCAAGGATGCAGATCAACTACTATGATGAGTGAAATTTGTTTAGTGGATCAGATACATCCACGCCAATTGTAAAGTTTAGAATTTAGGAGGTGTTAGCCGTTGAAAGTAAGTAAAGAGATGCTGAAGGGCAGTACGGGTACGTTGATTCTGACTCTTTTACTGGAGAAGCCATTATATGGTTATGAGTTAATCAAAGCACTGGAGCTGAGATCTCAGGGTGTTTTTTCATTAAAAGAAGGAACCTTGTATCCGATTCTGCATGCGATGGAAAGTGAGCGCTGGGTGGAGGCTTACTGGATGGAGGTAGAAGGAAGGAAGCGTAAGTACTATAGAATCCTGGATGAAGGTAAAGAGAAACTCAAGGAGAAAAAAGCAGAATGGGTTATGTTCAAAGGTGCAGTTGACTCCGTTCTGGGAGAGGGTGGTGTATGATGAAAGAGAGGCAGCAGCAATTTTTGGATGTAGTGTGTGCAGAGATTAAAGCGAAAAAAACTCACCCAGAGATACGTCAAGAATTAGCTAGTCATCTAGAAGATTTAATTTGTGAAAAAGAAGCCGACGGTGTATCACGGGAAGAAGCCATAGCTTGGGCGATCGAACAAATGGGGAGCCCGCAAACGTTAGGGAAGGAACTTCATCTAATACATAAACCACATGTACCTTGGGGATTGTTTGGAGTTGTAGCTTTGTTATCCGCGATCAGTCTGATCGGAATGAGTTCTGTGGATGTAGGCTACAGTGATATCGTTAAGGGTTCTTTTTTGGATAATGCGTTTAGACGCCAAGCGATAAATATACTCATTGGAATTGTATTGATGTTTGGATTGTATTTTATCGATTTCAGAAAGCTGAAAAGTTTCTCGTGGGTATTATACGGAACATCAATAGCCGGAATTCTGTCGAGTATATTCTGGGGGATAACAATAAATGGAGTGAATTATGGTCCTAGGATTTTTTTGATCTTACCTGATATGACATCCTATCGTCCTTATGTATTGATAGTCGCGTTAGCAGGGATTTTAGTGAATCGTAAGGAATCGGCTAAAAAGAAAACTTGGCGGAGTGGTTTGTTCAACATAAGCATTCTGTTAGCACCTGCCTTGCTTCTTATCTCTTTAAACTCTCTTCCAGAGCTTGTGGTGTATCTAATTTCTTCATTAGTATTATATGTATGGATTACTCGCGATTGGATTAAGAGTGTAGTATTATTAGGATTCTTTGTAATAGTTGGACTAATGTTCATCTTCAATAGCGACTACCTGATGGTCAGAATCATTAGTGCTATAAATCCCTCTTTAGATCCAGACGGTTATGGCTATATATACCAAGTAATGCGTGAAGTTATTAGTTCAGCGGGTTGGTGGGGGCACGGATTCGGAGCAGTAGAACAAAAGCTGCCGTATGTCTACTCAGATATGTTGCCTGTCTATCTTATTCATTGTTTTGGTTGGGCGGGGGCACTGCTTTTGCTGGCAGTTATCTCCTGGTTCTTCATCAAGCTTCTATCTACGATACGAGCGATTCGTGAGACCTATGGACAAGCTCTAGTGTTGGGTTTGGCATTTTTGCTAGCGATAAGACTAACCTATGGTCTTGCTATTTTGAGCGGTGGAATGATGCTGACTTCTATCCCGTTCCCTTTCCTGAGCTATGGGAGTCATGTGTGGTTTGAATATGCGGCTATTGGACTTCTGATGGGTATTTATCGTAGGAAGGACATTGGAGGCGTCCAGAATAATACTGTACTAAGTTAGATTCAGGATCCTCTCGTATGTCTAATTATTAAGTATGAATACTTAAGGGAGGTCTTTTAATGGGATGGAAAAAAACAGGCTTGTTAAGTGTTGCCTTTGCCCTAGGCTCTATGGGAGGGTTTGGGAGTATACATACAACAGATACTGTAGCTGCCGCAACTGTGAAAGAATCTGCAAAAGTCTATAATCAATTCCAGCAATATGTACAGAAGCCGGCATCTCTGGCTAACGCACGGAATTATTTGATTAACCATATCAAAGAAGTGGATACCTGGACAGCAACTCAGATGACACTCCAGCTCGAAAATGCACAGAAGGCATATTTACCTGTGTACTCTGAGAAGGTTTTTCCGGAGAATGTTCAGAAAGAGATAAATAATGCTTTATCCAAAAGCAAAAATCTAACCTACAGCACACTCCTTAATTCGATCAAAGATGCCAATGTACGCAATATGTTAATTGAAGGACGGGATAAGGGATATAAGCTGCAGACTAGTGAGGGCATGTACTATCCAGTGATGCATTATGAGGGCTTCAAAAGCTTTAAGCCGTATGTCACGAAGGACATCGCAGCTTACATTGACATCATGGCCACTGAATCGAATCAACCAAGTGTATTTGATGCAGCTATTGTGATTAGTTGGACAGAGTTAACGAACAGGGCGCTAGCACTGGAGGATTTTGTGACGAAATATCCAGCTTCCAATCGGTCAACCGTTCTTCAAAAAGAGCTGCTTAATGCAACTTCACGCTTATTATATGGGTCAAGCAACACACCAGCTTATGACTATGATGAGCAAATAATCAAACCTGAAGTGAAAAAGGCGTATGAGAATGCATTAAAAGGAAACAAAGGCGACACCAGAATCCTAATGATTTTAGAAAAATTACTGCAGTTACTTGATTCCACGAATAATAAACTCACACCTGAAGTGGAAAAATTTCTGAATCAAACGGTTAATTCGAAATGAAGAGGCGGGATCTATTGAGAACCGGATTTAGAGGAACAAAAATCATAGTTTTCGCATTTGTGCTGTTGTTATGGACAAACACTATTGTTATGGGCAGCGCAGATGCAGCTTACGTTGGATCATCTACAGACAATGTACTGCAGCAAATGCAGCTGGAGAAGAAACACCGTCTGCCGCAAGGATTTGTCTATTTGGATGAAGTGATTCCTACTGCCCATTTTGAAATTCGTTATTACGGAGACAATAATTTTGTAGGGGAGCGGATTGATGGATATAAAGCGCCTTTAGCGATCTTTTCAAGGACTGCGGCTACAGCCTTGAAGGCAGTAAGTGAGGATTTAGCCAAAAAAGGATATATCCTAAAAATCTATGATGCTTATCGTCCGCAGACCGCGGTGAATCATTTTGTAAGATGGTCACAGAATTCCGCGGATACTAAGATGAAGCAGCAATATTACCCGCTACTGGATAAACGTAATTTATTCAAACTCGGATTTATAGCGAAAAAATCAGGACATTCCCGTGGCAGTACCATCGATTTAACGATCGTCAATAAAGAGACCGGTGTAGATGTAGATATGGGCAGCCCGTTTGATTTTTTCGGAGATATCTCTTTTTATGATACATCGTTAATCACCAAGACTCAGAAAGCAAATCGCGCAATTCTCAAAGAGGTTATGGTGAAGCAAGGCTTTAAACCTTATAGTAAGGAATGGTGGCATTTTACGCTGATAAAAGAACCTTTTCCTAAGCAGTATTTTGACTTCAAAGTGGAATAGTTATTTAAAAGAAGCGGCCCAACATAATGTTGAACGGCTTCTTTTTTTTGCTTGTCTTGATTATCATTAGGATTAGCACATGCTGGAAACGCACATAATATTTGTAATAACTAAAAGGGAGGTTTCGAACGGATGATCAAAATGGCAGCGGTTGTTGTGTTAGGTGTTCTATTTTTAACTAATGGATTTGGTGGATTTGCCGCTCCAACAGTATGGGCAGACTCCGGCCAGGTTAGCGTAATTTTGAATGGGAAAGTACTGGATACTGATCCCCATTCAGCCTTCAACAAGGGTTCCACAGTCATGATTCCGCTCAGAGAGGCTTCTAATGCATTGAAATATAAAACAACATATCAAAAAAGTTCGGAAACTATAACACTAACAAGGATAAATGAAATAATTAAATGGAAGCTTAACGAACATTTGGTTAGCATCAATGATGCACAAGAGTTGTTTTTTAAAGATGATATCGAATTCAGAGAGGATCATATCTACGTTCCAATCTCTTTTTTTAAGACTATTGGTTTAGTAACCATATATGATGGTGATTCCAATCAAGTTGAAGTGTATACCCCTGAAGTGACAGCGAGCGTTATAGCGGGGTTACTGGTCGGCGGTAAATATAATGAATTATCGGAGCGATATCATTATGATGTGGTCGTAAATAAGCCGAGCTCAAATGGATTACTGGAAGACTGGAAGCAAATTACGGTAAAAGCCGGGAATTATCATGGGATTAAATCTACAAAAAGTAGCTATAACGAGGATCAATTTTCTATTCGCTGTGTATTGGATTTTGCAGAGATAGAGATTCCACTTGAAATTATATTGAACACATCGGGCAAAATTATAGAATTAAGAGAAACGCTCTAATCGGAAAATGATTCCATGATGACTATGCACATTTCCCAAGCGAGAAGATTTAAGGGGATTATGCATAGTCTTTTTGCTGTTCTAATATACATTTCAAGATAATTTCTGAAGGGTATCGTAAACTCGATGTGTTTTTAATGGAAAAAATGGTTTTATTTGTTGACTTCCAGATTCATCGAATGTAAATTAAAATTTGAAATAATCAATAAAGCATTTAATTAAATTAGAGAAATGAGTGGAGTACTGGATGACAAAAACTATGACTGGAATGAGTACTGCAGAAGATCAACCCTTTTCGTTAAAAGCAATCATCCCCCCGCTTCTTGCTATTATTGTCGGTATGATTATGGTTATTCTGGATGGTACTGTTGTGAATGTGGCCGTTCCCAAGCTGGTTGATTATTTTGCTTCCGATCTCAAAACGATTCAGTGGGCGATTACGGGTTATACTTTAGCTTTAGCGGCTGTAATCCCACTCGCGGGCTGGATGACCGATCGTTTTGGATCGAAACAAGTTTTTCTGACAACTCTTACGATGTTTATTCTTGGCTCTATGTTATGTTCGGTTGCACAAAGCTCATCTCAGCTCATTATTTTTCGAGTCATTCAAGGTCTTGGCGGGGGGATGGTTGCTCCCATTGGGATGGCGATGGTTTTTAAATTAGCTCCAGTAGAACGTCGAGGTTCTATTATGGGGATGCTTGGTATTCCAATGCTCTTAGCTCCGGCACTCGGTCCAGTCTTATCCGGTTGGCTGGTGGAGTACGTAAGCTGGCACTGGATCTTTCTGATTAATGTCCCTATTGGAATCGTTGGCATTATTCTTGGTGTTAAATATTTGCCGAAGTCTGAAAAAAAGAGCAAAGGTAGACTCGATATCCTAGGCATTATCCTTGCCCCAATTGCCTTCTCTATGTTGGCTTATGGGGTGAATGAAGGCGGTGGAACAAGCTGGTCGTCTACTCCCGCTATTGTTGGCTTATCTGTTGGAGGGGTTGCATTGATCCTTCTTGTCATTGTGGAGCTGCTTCACAAAAATCCGCTTTTACAACTGCGAGTTTTCCGTTCGTCGGATTTCACTCGGGGTATTATTTTAACTTGGGTTATGCAAGCCGCTTTGTTTGGGTCCATGTTATTTGTGCCCCTTTATCTGCAGCAGATTAGAAGCTATACCCCGCTGGAGACCGGCCTGATTCTACTTCCGCAGGCTTTAGCTTCAGCAATCGGAATGCCGATTGGCGGCAGGTTGTTTGATAAGATCGGGGCTCGTCCGCTGGCGTTTGTTGGACTTAGTATCATTACGGTCACCTTGTTCCTGTTATCCGGAATTAGTGTTACAACAAATTTATCGTTAATTATGACATACCTGGGTTTCTTAGGTTTTGGTATGGGTCTAACGATGATGCCTTTGAATACTCATGTCTTGAATGCTGCTCCACGTGAATGGGTGGGAAGTGTAACTTCACTTACTGCTGCTGCTCAACAAGTCGTTGTTTCATTTGCTATAGCTGGAATGACAGGTTACCTGACTAGTCAGATCGCTGTTCATATGGGAGCACTGAAAGCGGGAAGTAATCCTTTGACAGCCGCAGTTAGTGGTTTTGATGATGTGTTCTTCCTGTCTGGCTGCATAGGTGTGGTAGGTATATTAATGAGTATTATTTTGCGCAAGCCTAAGCTTTCCGCTGGCGATCCTTCCTCTGGAGAGGGACAGAAGGCAGATGCGGCGATGATGATGGGGCATTAATTGAACCAATAAACATAGAAAAGGCGTCGTTCAGCTTGTATAGTTGAACGACGCCTTTATTGTTATAAATGCTCTGGTTTCTTCTGAGCCCACGATGCGGGGAGTGTTGCTTTACCAAGCAATTCAGAAGCCACGATTCCGAGCAGAACAAGCGCTGCGCCAGCATAACCCTGCATCGATAACTTCTCAGCAGCGAACCAATAACCAAACATCGCAGCGAAGACCGGCTCAAGGGAGAAGATTAGTCCGGTGCGGGTCGGTGATGTATATTTTTGAGCAATAGGTTGCAGGATGAAGCCACAGGCACTGCATAAGATACCAAGCGCAAGAATTGCAGTCCAACCTGGCAAAGTAGACGGTAGCGCAGGTGTCTCGAAGAGTGCGGACAACACTAAGGCCAACCCTCCGGCAAATCCTAACTGCAAGATTCCGATATTCAGGGAATCACATTCTTTTACCGCCTTGCCTGTAAATAAGATCTGTACCGCGTAGAACACTGCCGAAAGGATACACAGGAAATCACCCGGCTGAATAGTTAAGGTTGCATTTAAGGTAAGGAGTCCAATCCCGGCTATGGCGAGGATGGAGCCGAACACTTGTGGAGGTGCAACTCTTTTTTTGAAAATAACTCGATCCAAGATCGGTACAAAAATAACCGTCAACGCAACTAGGAATCCTGCGTTTGAGGTGGTGGTTGTTTGAAGTCCGAAGGTTATACATGTGAATACGCCGAGCAGGAGGAATCCGAGTAGGGCGCCATATTTTAATGTTTTGATGTCTACTCGTCTTAATCGTTTGTGGAATATCATAGCGGCTAATATAAAAGCAAGTCCGAAGCGCAGTGCAATCAGATTGAATTCGCCTAACGTACCTAACCCCATTTTCATAAATATGTAGGAGGAGCCCCAAAATAATGTTACAACTAACAGCAGCAGCTCAGCTTTGAGCGGTTTCATCTCTTCATCCATCCTTCTTCAATTTCAACTCAATATAGTATAATACGGCTCTATACATAAGGTAACTGAATGTTTATCATAGAATACATGAGTAAAACTTATGCAATTTATAAGGGTGGGAACAGAGGTTGAGCATTAATAAATATGAGATTTTTCTGAAAGTTGTGGAGCTAGGCAGCTTAACAAAAGCAGCAGATGTACTGGGTTTTACGCAATCCGGAATTAGTCACACCATTAGCAGCTTGGAGATGGAGTTTGGGTTCGCGTTATTAATTAGAAATAGATCCGGTGTGAAATTGACGGTAAACGGAGAACAAGTTCTGCAGCCTATCCGTGAAATCTTGAAGTGGAACGAGAAATTGAAGCAGGAGGTAGCGGACATCCACGGGCTAGAGATTGGCACGATTACCATCGGTACGTTCACCAGTGTGTCTGTGCATTGGCTGCCAGGGATGATTAAGCAATTTCGCAGTGAATACCCTTATATAGAAATCAAGCTGATGGAAGGCGGTTATTTGGAGGTTGAGCAATGGATAGAGGCTGGAGTCGTAGACTGCGGTTTTATTTCACTGCCTACACGTGAGAAGTTTGACGTAATTCCTTTAAAAAAAGACCGGATGTTAGGGATTGTATCTAAAGAGAATCCGCTAAGCACGGAGCCCTTTCTTTCCTTATCGCAAATTGCTAAAGAGGATTTCATTATCCCGAAAGCAGGTTCGGATTATGATGTTAGACGTGTGCTGGATAAGGCGGGTATTAAACCTAATGTTAAATTCTCAGCAGGTGATGACTATGCCATTATGTCTATGGTGGAGAAGGGGCTTGGGATTAGTATTTTGCCAGAGCTTGTCTTAACCCGGCAAAATTATAATGTAGCCATGTTAGAATTAGAGGAACGAAGTTTCAGATCGTTAGGAATTGCTGTCCACTCTATGAAATACGCTTCTCCCGTCACCAAAAAATTTCTAAAGCATGTGCAAGTGTGGCTGAAAGATAACGCCTAAATAAATACGTCAAAAAATAAGAAACTGATACCTCATCAACGTTAGGGGAATCAGTTTTTTTTTAGATACTTAGTTGTTTTTTAGAAAAAGGGAAATACACACTGGCCTCTGTAATCGATTTTAAAGGTTTTTCATTAAATATATGTATATATCCATTATTGTGTAGTTATAACGGCAATGTGATGGATTCTATGGATGTTAAAATGCGCGTTTGTTCTCTAACGATATCTGTTTTTTAGCGAATGATATGTTATAATTAGAAGAGTGGGAAAAAGAAATGTATTCCAGATGATCTGTCTATGTGATGATTTTATACACAATTACGGATGGATGAGATTAGGAGGGGGATAAACGATTGCGTTACAATTATTACACTAGTCGTATTAGCAGTATTTATAGGTGCCTTGATGAGAACCATGTTTGGTTTTGGTGAAGCGATTGTGAGCATGCCACTGCTTGCACTGCTCCCGATTCCTATACATACCTCAGTTTCTTTGATTGGATTGGCAGGCCTCACGGTTGCCTCACTTACAGTTGTGAGTGGGTGGCGGCATATAGAACGACCTATTCTGATTCGATTAGCACTCTCAACAGTGATAGGAATTCCTGTAGGACTAGTCATGCTTTATTTAGCACCTGCAAGTGTAATGATGACTGGACTTGGTATATTTTTGATTGTTTATGGAGTTTATTCAGTGATTAAGAAGAGAATAGTTAAGACGATCGATCATCCCTTGCTTAAGGCAAAAGGCTGGGTGTATCCCTTCGGATTCGCTTCGGGTGTACTTGGCGGTGCTTATAACTTTAATGGTGTCCCGGTCGTGATCTATGGTACTTTACGACAGTGGAATCCTGATCGCTTTCGGGGTACGTTGCAAGCTCATTTTCTTATTTCTGGTGTACTTGTTGTAACTGGTCATGCTATCGGGGGATTGTGGACTGCGGATGCTCTTGTTCTTTATGGATATTCTATTCCAGCAATTATCTTAGCTACAGTGCTTGGTGTATATGTGAATAAACGTATTCCTGCTAAGAAATTTGAGAGTTACTTATTTCTGATTATCATTTTACTTGGTGTCCTATTGCTAGTACCTCGCGGATAGTTGAAAAGAAATAGAAAGACGTTCTTCTTCTTAGTGTATATGAACGTCTTTTGAATTTATCCAATCTTAGGGTTGACGAAGAGCCTTGTTCATGAGAAAATGTACGCGCGTACATTAAATGAATGCGTTTTCGAATAGTATATTGAACGAGGCTAAATGTCACTGTTCATAACCTATGAGAAGGAGGAATTTATATCGCCAGCCGTAAAGAGGTTGCCGAGCTTGCAGGTGTCTCAGAAGCCACAGTATCTCGCGTGTTAAATAACGTTGGTCCGATTAAGGAAGAAACGAAGGAACGTGTGTTGGCAGCTGCACTGAAGCTAGGCTATACCCCTAGTTCACTCGCACAGAGCTTTGCACGTAGACGGAGCGGGAACTTGGGTGTAGTGATGCCTTATTTGCCTAAAGCCCGCTTGTTCTCCACTTATTATTTTTCAGAAATATTAAGTGGAATAGGGAGCAAGGCGCGAGAAGAGGGTTATGATCTGTTAATGCTGTTTCGAAATGCCGAAGAGCCAATGGATTATAGCGGGTTGTTTAAGATGCGGAAGATCGATGCTTGCATTGTGCTTGGCGCTAAAGAAGAGCCAGGTGAGCTAGCCTCACTCCGCCGTTTGAAGGAAGAAAACCATCCTTTTTGTCTGATTAATCAGCATTTTGCAGGGGAAGCTTTTCACGAGGTGGATGCCGATCATGTCGAAGGAAGCTGGCAAGCGGCTAAACACTTACTGGAACAAGGTTTTACGAGGATTGCTTTTCTAAATGGGCCTGAATCTTATTCCAACAGCCGAGATCGTCTAACGGGGTATGCCCGCGCTTTGGCAGAGGTGAATCTTTCTGTAGATTCTTCACTTTTGTTCGAAGGTAACTTCAGCCGGAAAAGCGGGATTATAGCTGCCAAAGAAATGTTGCCTCTGCTGGATGAGATTGATGCGATTATGGTCGCCAATGATCGGATGGCCATTGGTTTGCAGCAAGGGCTGCAGGAGCTAGGAATACCAAGGGATCGCCTGCCAGCTATTGTGGGTTATGATGATTCGGAAGCTGCGGAGCTTACCACACCTGCATTAAGCAGTGTGCGGGTTCCCTTTTACGAACTAGGTGAACTTGCCGCAGCCCAAATCATTGAATTGCTGGGAAACAATCTGGCAGATATACCCGCACCAGCCGTACAGATCAAATTACCGACAGAACTAGTTATACGAGCTTCATCTAAATCTATCAACACTTAGGAGGAATAAGATGAAACAGCTTCGCATTGGAATGATCGGTTATAAATTTATGGGTAAAGCCCACAGTAATGCTTATCGCAGTTTGCCTATGTTTTTCCCGAAGGCGCTTAAACCGGAAATGTCTGTAATCTGTGGACGTAATAGTGAAGCGCTTGAAGAAGCTGCATCGCAGTTAGGCTGGGCGGATTGTGTTACGGATTGGAAGGATCTGATCGCTCGAGAGGATATTGATCTTATAGATATTAATGCTCCCAGCAACGCGCACAAGGAGATAGCTTTGGCAGCAGCCAAAGCAGGTAAACATATTTTTTGTGAAAAACCACTTGCGCTGACCTTGGCAGATTCCCGTGAAATGCTGCAAGCTGCTGAAGACGCGGGAGTTACACATATGGTTGGTTTTAATTATCGCTTTTCTCCGGCAGTTCGACTGGCTAAGAAGCTCATAGAGAGTGGGCGTCTGGGAAAGATTTATCATTTTCGGGCTTGGTTTCTACAAGATTGGATAATAGATCCGGATTTCCCTTTAGTATGGAGACTGCAGAAGGATATCGCCGGTTCAGGTTCGCATGGAGATTTGGGGGCGCATCTTATAGATTTGGCTCATTTCTTAGTAGGCGATATGAAGGAAGTAATCGGCATGAGCGAGACCTTCATAAAAGAGCGTCCGCTTGCCGCTGAAATGACTGGTTTAAGCGCTAAAGGAGATAAAGATGCACCCAAGGGTAAGGTTACCGTTGACGATGCCACCTTGTTTTTAGCCCGTTTTGATAATGGTGCTCTGGGCAACTTTGAAGCTACAAGATTCGCAGCGGGTCATCGCTCTACCAATTCTTTTGAGATCAATGGGAGTCTTGGTAGTGTGAAATTCGACTTCGAACGTATGAATGAATTAGAAGTTTATTTGACCTCGGATGCCGAGGATGTACAAGGTTTTCGTCGTGTGTTGGCGACCGATCCTGCTCATGAGTATGCAGAGGCTTGGTGGCCGCCTGGTCATACGATTGGTTTTGAACATACGTTTATTCACGAAATGCTGGAGCTTTCTAACGCAATTGAAGAAGGTCGTCAGCCAGAACCAAATTTCAATGATGGAGTGAAATGCCAAGCGGTGTTAGAGGCTGTAGAACGTTCTATTGATGAACGCCGTTGGGTCGATTTATCCGAAATGTAATCTAACCTTAGAAGGAGTGCTGAAAATGAGAAAAGCATTGATTGTTTGGGGCGGTTGGGATGGTCATGAGCCTGAGCAGGTAGCTGATATAATCGCTAAAATGTTGCAAGAGGAACAGTTTGAAGTTGAAGTATCAAATACTCTGGAGGCTTTTGCTGATGCAGATAAGCTTCTTGGACTAGATTTGATCGTGCCGGTATGGACAATGGGCACAATCGAGCAGGAACTTGTGAATAATGTCTCAGCAGCTGTACAGCATGGAACAGGTCTTGCCGGTTGCCATGGCGGGATGTGTGATTCTTTTCGTAATAATGTAGATTGGCAGTTTATGACGGGTGGACAATGGGTAGCTCATCCTGGTAATGACGGCGTTAACTATACCGTAGAGATTTGTCAAAGCTCAACTCCTCTGGTAGAAGGATTAGAAGATTTCAGCGTTTGCTCAGAGCAATATTATCTGCATGTAGATCCAGCTGTTGAAGTTCTTGCTACGACTCGTTTTCCAGTAGTTGAAGGGCCTCATTCGTATAATAAGGCTGTTGATATGCCAGTAGCTTGGACAAAACGTTGGGGCTTGGGCAGAGTTTATTATAATTCACTGGGGCATCATGCGGACATTGTAGATCAGCCGCAAGTGCGTGAAATGATGCGCAGAGGATTAATATGGGCAGCTGAAGGTAAAGCGCAAGCATTATCCAATGTTTCGGGGGTTAGGAATAGCTATAGTGGAATGGCAGACAGTCAATAAATTCTGGGAGCGATCAGCGAATGGATAAAGTTAAAGTTGGTATTATCGGATGCGGTAAAATCAGTAGTATCTATATGGAGAACTGTAAAAAGTTCGAGATCCTTGATCTAGTTGCATGTGCGGATTTGGATTTGGTGAGAGCACAAGAACAAGCGGATAAATACAATATTCCAAACGTCTATACCACAGAACAATTACTGAACGATCCAGAGATAGAAATCGTAATCAACTTAACGATACCAGCTGTTCATGCGGAAGTATGCCTGAAAGCTATTGAAGCGGGTAAACATGTATACGTTGAGAAACCTCTAGCTGTGACGAGAGAAGAAGGACGCAAAGTTCTGACTGCGGCGCGGGAAAAGGGAGTACTTGTGGGCAGTGCACCGGAGACGTTCTTCGGAGCGGGAATTCAAACGGTATTGAAGCTGATAGATGAAGGAGTAATTGGCGCACCCGTTGCAGCTACTTCGTTTATGATGGGCCGTGGACATGAGCATTGGCATCCAGATCCGGAATTTTATTATGCCGCTGGTGGAGGTCCAATGTTCGATATGGGTCCTTACTATTTGACGGCTTTGGTGCAGCTGCTGGGTCCTATTCATACGGTTAGTGGAATGACTGGGAAAGCGCTGGAAGAACGTACGATTACAAGTGAGAAGAAATTTGGGAATATAATTCCTGTCCAAATTCCAACTCACGTAGCCGGAACCTTACGATTTGAAAATGGTGCCATTGCAACGTTGATTACAAGCTTTGATATCTTTGGCGGGAGCAACCTGCCGCATATAGAAATCTACGGAACGCTAGGAACGATTCAAGTTCCAGACCCGAATAACTTTGGGGGTCCCGTGAAACTCCGGCTTATGGGTGAGAATGAGTGGACGGAACAGCCGTTGTTGTCAGGGTATGATCAGAATACCCGCGGGATTGGACCAGCAGATATGGCTTACGCCATTCGGACGGGTAGAGGGCATCGTGCCAGTGGAGAACTGGCTTATCACGTATTAGAAGCAATGTGGGCTTTCCATGATTCTTCTGATGCTCATTCATTCTACGAAATGGAAAGCACCTGCACTCGTCCTGCGGCACTTCCAATCGGTCTTGCTCCTTACACTTTGGATTAGAGAATTCTTCCTGAATCTGCAACCTATCACTTCCGGTCTTCGTTTGAGAAGATGAAGAGTGGAGGTGTTAATAGGATGCGTAAGATAATTATTGGTTGGATATGGATTCCCGTTGTTATTTTGTTAATCAGTGGCTGTTCAGAGGCTCAACAAGCGAATAAGGAGCCGGTTCCAACTCCTGTGATTAGTTCAGAACCACAAATTTTAGCTTCTACGAACCCCGCAATGGATGATCCAGGCGCGGTTAAGACTTTCTTATCAGCTCAGAAGATTCCTAACGGAGATATTTATCTGCAAGATAACAAGGTTCATATTAATATTGTAGGTTTGAACTCGGAGATTGAGCAAAGCCTTGCTCAGACTTTCACTGCTGGTACTTATGAGCTTCATGATGTGAAATATACGATGCAAGAGTTATTAGCTGCTCAAGAATTGTTGCATGAACAAGAACTATACCAGAAACTGAATCTCTACGGCTCTGGTGTAGATACGATTGGTAATAAAGTAACTATTACCATTCCGTCTGATGATGCGGAAGCAGCTAAGCTTGAAATTGAGAAGTGGATCGATCCAAAGATGTTGACCTATGATATTTCAGAAATTGGTGATCCGCATGTAGTAGGTACAATCGTTGATATCGACACTAAACAGGCGAAGCGGATTCTAATCCTTGAACCTGGTAACGAAGATCCATCTTACTGGTTCACTTTCAATGCGAAATCTGAAATGTTTAATGAAGCTGGAGAGACCATCAGCTTTAAGGATTTGCAGGTTGGACAGCTGGTTAAGTTATGGAATACAGGGATGGTGCTGGAATCTTTTCCCGCGCTTGCGAGTGTGCGGAGAATGGAGCTAGCAGTTACTGAATAATCTAATAGACCCGTCAACAGGTAGCAAGTTCTCCACGCATTTGCAGTAGATGGAAAGTGAGGGTGCTCTAACCCTCACTTTTTCTTAATTAGGAATAGTATACTTTTTCTACTTTGTATAATGTATGCTCGATTGTTGGACAGAGATTGGCATCTACTTTGTAATACTTAACTCGAAAATATAAACTTTTCAAAAAATTCTTTATATTATTTTTTTGTTTAAAGGCAGGAAGAAATTCTGGAGTTTTCTCCACATCACCAAAACTTCGAATCCATTGCTCTACATAAGTCTGACTAAGCATTTTTCTATCTAAAACACTCATTAAGGATCTTACCATTCGCTCATCTTCCCCATCGGAGTATATTCGATCTGTTATGGTCATCTTTTCGTAAACCAAATCGAGGATAGTTATAAGGTCATTTTTATCCAGTTCGGAACATTGAGTCAATTCATCTAAAGTATCTGCTGCATGGGCTAGGGCATGAGCCCAGCCTTTTTCTTCGTCATACCCCCGGTAATCGCGCTCATTTTGCACACTGCAAAATACCTTCTCCTTTATCTGATGAATTTGCTCTCTTGAGAGAAATGGTGATTCTTTATGCCTCATGAAGAGGAGTGGGATGACTAGCATAGAGAAAGATCTAGTGAAGACAGAGTCTGTATTGGTTTCGCCAAGCTTAAAATGCAAATGGTTTTTATCCAAGATAACGGGTATAAGTTGTTCCAGTTCATTTGTAGTTAGAGAATTACCTGGGATCCAATGTGATAAGGTTGTATAAATTAGCTCATCCCGTAGTTGGGCATCTAAAGAACCAATGTTATTTATCATTTCTTGTACCAACTGGAAGGTATCGGGAGGTGCTTGGTAATCATTTTCTTTTATGCATATCAACGTTTCTTTTAAATTCATTTTATAATCTCCTATTTTCCAGTGTGAATTATTTTCTAATACCGGATGGTGTAGTTCCTTTATATTGCTTAAACAGCTTGGTAAAATAATTAGGATTGTCGCAGCCCACTCGTCCAGCAATCTCCGTTACAGTAAAATCTGTCTCCAGCAACAGTCGTTCTGCTTCATTTACGCGGCAAAGATTAACATAATCGATGAAGGTTCGGCCGGTGAGCTTCTTAAAGGTTTTGCAGAAATGGTATGGATTTAGATTAACGGATCTCGCGGCGCTTTCAATGGTCATTTTCTCATCAAAATGGTTCTCCATGTACTCCAGCAGTGGCTTAAAACGCTCACGATTGAAGGATTGACGTTCATTTGTTCTGCCAGAAACCTGTTCAGGCAAAAAGGTACGGGAGAGCAATACAAAAAGCAGATGGAGTTGATTTTTGATGATCAGCTGAAATGCAGGACCTTTCTGATGCACTTCATCCACGATAGAGTTCAGAAGAGAGTAATAAGTAGAACAGGTTGGAACTAGTGCTGCTGGTTTAACTGGTAGCTGATATCGATTCTCCAAATAGGGAGCTACGAATTGTTCATGTTGAGGATCTTGCTTCCAATCTTTAAATAAAGAACTATGAAATACGACGGATATAAATCGGACATGATCATCCCGCAGACTATATCCAACATGCAAACCTCCAGAAGGAACAAACAAAACCTCTCCGGGATGCAGTTCGTAGGGCTTGCTGTCGATGTGGAAAATGGCGCTGCCTGCTTGCATGATAATGATTTCGAAATGCTCATGCCAGTGTAGAAAAAGGATGTTCTGGCCGATTTTCGCATGTCTGCATTCATTAAAAAACAATCGAAACGGATAGGTGTTTCCTTCTAATTGAGGGTATTCTTTAAGATCATTAGGATAGCTCAATATTTATTCAACTCCCACAATATACGACTATATAAACACAATATAATAAGAGTTTTAAGCTCAAATGCAGTATATACTCGGGTTATAGAACTTACTATAAACCAATATTGGAGTGGTACACAAGATGAAGGATACAATGCGTATAGGCACATTAGTTGGAGGCGGAGATGCTGTTAGAGTGATTCCGCAAATCGTAGGTCATGGCTTCGAATCTTTTAGCTTAACCTTCTGGCAGACTACAGGTGAAACAGATCTTGTGGAAACTGGTAAGCGTGTGCAAGAACTTGCGGCAAAACATGATTTTGTGATTTCATCGGTTGGCATCTTTGGCAATCCTTTGACGAATACGGGTGACAATTCCGATGCATTAGCGAGCTGGGAACGGCTTATTGATCATGCTCATGTATTTGGTACTGATATGGTATCAGGATTCACGGGACGACTACCAGGAGTGTCCATTGATGAATCGATTCCGAAGTTTGCCGAGGTATTTGGTGAGCTGACAAAAAGAGCAGCAGATCGCGGAGTAAGAATTGCTTTTGAGAATTGTTCCATGGATGGCAATTGGACTTCTGGGGACTGGAATATCGCTCATCATCCAATAGCCTGGGAAAAGATGTTTAACGCTGTCCCTGCTGACAATATGGGACTCGAATGGGAGCCTTGCCATCAGATGGTGCAGTTGATTGACCCGATCCCACAGCTGCGCAAATGGACAGATAAGATTTTCCATGTACACGGTAAGGATGCCACCATCGCTTGGGATATTGTAAAAGAATATGGAATCCACGGCCCGAAACCTTATGTATGGCACCGTACTCCGGGTTTTGGTGATACGAACTGGACGGATGTGATCTCCATTTTGCGTCAGGCTGGTTATAAAGGCACCATTGATATTGAAGGTTGGCATGATCCTGTCTATCGGGATGAACTGGAAATGATGGGTCAAGTACATGCCTTGAATCATTTAAAACAATGCCGCGGAGGCAGCTTTGTGCCTAATCCGCTTTAATAAGTCAGGGGGAGAAATATGACAGCACAGTATCGGGTAGTAGTTGCAGGTTGCGGAGGAATGGCTAATGCATGGATTGAATACGCTTTATTGCGTCCAGATACTAAGATCGTTGCTCTAGTAGATATAAGGTTGGAGTCAGCTGAGGCGATGGCCGTGAAGCATGGGATTTCATGTCTGACGTTTACGGATATTAAGCAGGCGATACAGGAGACCGCAGCAAATCTCATCTTTGACGTTACTGTTCCAGGAAGTCATTTCAATATTTCTAGCACTGCATTGGAACTTGGATGTAATGTGTTTAGTGAGAAACCTTTAGCTGAGACTATGGAGGAATGTAATAAGATTGTTGAGATCTCGGAACGGACTGGAAACGCTCATGCTGTGATGCAGAACCGCCGTTATGATCCTCGTATTCGTTCTTTAAGAAAAATCATAGAATCAGGAACCATCGGAAGAACAGGATTTATCGGTGCAAGCTTTTTCCTTGGGGCTCATTTCGGGGGATTCCGTGATGTTATGAAAAGTCCGCTGCTGTTGGATATGGCAATTCATACCTTCGACCAGGCCCGGTTTATTAGTGGCGCGAATCCTGTGTCCGTATACTGTCAGGAGTTTAATCCTCCCGGTTCATGGTATGAGGGGAATGCGTCGGCAGTGTGCATTTTCGAGATGTCCGACGGTTCAATATTTACCTATCAGGGATCTTGGTGTGCAGAAGGTGCATCCACGTCATGGGAAGCTTCTTGGCGGGTTAACGGGGAGAAAGGAACAGCAATCTGGGATGGTCATGAGCTGCCATATGCTGAGGTAGTTACTGCAGGAGATCAGAGCGATAAGTTCATTCGTGACGTAAAGCGTATAAATGGAGATAATGTTGAGATGAATAAAACATTCCATCACGGGTGTTTGGATGAGATGTTCTTGTCATTGGCAGAGCAACGTCCTGCAGAGACGAATTGTAGAGATAATCGGTATAGTATGGCAATGGTGTTCGGAGCGCTGGAAAGTGCTGAATCTGGCCGGAAAATCGATCTAGTGGAGTTCTGAGATTGACTTCTGTTACTACAATCGCCAGCAAGGAGATCAAAATGGATATTAGAGCTTACCGAGAATCGGATATTAGTCAAATTGTCTCATTGTTCTACGAAACAGTTCATTCCGTAAACAAACAAGACTATTCACAGGAACAGCTAGATGCTTGGGCACCTAAAGAGGAAGAGGTACTTAAGCATAATACTTGGAGAGCTTCTTTGCGTCAAAATATCACTTATGTAGCCGAAATTGATAATATTATTGTGGGCTTTTCTGATATGACAGCAGAGGGACATTTGGATCGATTATATGTTCACAAAGATTACCAAGGACTAGGTATAGCCTCTGCATTGGTGAGTAAGCTTGAATTGAAAGCGAAAGAACTGGGTCTTTATGAAATGGATGCCGAAGCAAGCATCACTGCTAAACCTTTTTTTGAACGACGGGGATACCAGCTTATTGCGAAACAAAGTGTAGAACGAAAAGGTGTTCTGTTGGTCAATTATAGGATGAGTAAAAAAATAATGTAATTCAAAAAAGCAGGTTGCTCATTAGAGCAGTCTGCTTTTTGTGATAAGAAGGATATTCAAATTCACCCATCAATCCAGTTCATTAATGCTACAGTATCAAATCGATCCCCTTGCACTAACCATTTACCGTCCACATCAAAGAGAGTCAATATACCTTCCAAAGGCACACGTTTACTTTCTTTGTCATCCTTATCCAATAAAACAAGATCCACCGTATATTTTAACTCGACAATATCCTTTTTTTGTTCGGAAAGGTTGAATTTTAGGTTTTCCGGTTTTAAAGAAAGCTTTTGTGTATCAGCGATTTTAAATGGGATAGTTGTAATTCGGTTCGCTATAGCCTTTTCGGAAAAGTATTCTGTAAAATACGGTTTCATCTCTTCATTTCGCGCAAGAATGGATTCATCAGACATTAAATCCTCAGAAGCCTTGACGGTATATTCTACATTTTTATATTTCTCTGCGGCTTTAGTAGCATCATCTACTTCTGAACTACATCCCATAATTAACGCCAGGGATAATAATATCATACTCAATATCAACGGTGATTTACGCATTAGTACACCCCCAATGTATTTGATCTTGCATTATTATACTTATATTACCATGTTGTGGTTTCATAATTTCAAGAAGAAAATGATTCAACTCCCTAAATATGGTATGGTGTAAATATGATCGTAAATTTGCGGTGATTAAACTAAAAAGTAGCATCGAAAGGATTATTAAAATGAACACATCCTTAAAATTCACACACGGGAATAAAGTCGGACTGATTGCTTGTTCAGATGGTGTGAGAGTAGAGAACCTACCTAAAGTAGAGGAATTAAAAAAAGTTTTGCATTCATTTGGACTCCATGTAGTGGTGGCTAATACTTTGTTTAGAAAAGATGGTTATTTCAGTGGAAATCCAAAGGAAAGGGCAGCGGAGCTGAATCAACTATTTAAAAATACTGAAATTAGCGCGATATTCGATATTTCAGGTGGGGATTCTGCCAACCAAATCTTAGAGTACATAGACTACGAAAGTATCCGTATGAACCCCAAACCCTTTTTTGGAATGAGTGATTTGTCAGTTATTTTGAACGCTTTATTTACGCAAAATAATTCGAAATCCTATCATTATCAGTTGATCAATTTAGTGTCTTCTGATGGGGCAGAGCAGCAGAGGGCTTTTTATCGAACATTCTTCGAGGGTCAAAACGATCTTTACGATTTCCGGTATCATTGGGTCCGTGGTAACCAGATGAGCGGGATAGTAATCGGAGGGAATATTCGCTGCTTTTTGAAGCTGGCAGGGACAAGCTATTTTCCGGATCCTTCGGACAAAATATTATTGTTGGAGAGTTTAAGTGGCAGAGCTAACAAAATAGTCTCCTTTTTTGCTCAGCTCCAGCAATTGAAATATTTTGATGCTTGTGCTGGATTGATTCTAGGGTCATTTTCAGAACTAGAGAACTTTAATGAATTTCCGATAGTAGAAGAGTATGTGAAGGAAATTAGCCATTCCACCTCCATTCCTATCATAAAGACAGCTGAGATTGGGCATGGCAGTAACAGTAAGTGTATTGTTGTGGGTGATAAAATCACTTTGTAAAAAAGGTGGAGTGTGCGATGGGCAAAATTCTTTGCTTCATATCTGATGATTTTGCGGATTTTGAGATTACCTTGGCACTACATAAGATTAGAAATGTTGGAAAAAAAGAAGTGTTATCCGTAGGATACAGTTATGAATCTGTAGTTAGCGAATCTGGTCTGACTTATCAACCTGATTTGGTCCTCAAAGAAGCAGTTAAGCTTAATGATATTGAAGGGCTAATTATTCCCGGAGGTCCGATTGTAAATCAAAAACAGGATTTAACTGATCTGATAAACCATCTTGATCGAGAAGAGAAGATGCTGGCAGCCATATGTCATGGACCACAGTATTTAGGACGAGCGGGCATTTTAGATCATTGTAAATTCACTACTTCGTGTTCAGTAGAAAGAATCAGTAAACTTAATGTAGAGGATCCATTTCCAAGAGACAATTATGTTGATAAGAGAGTAGTTAGAGATGAACATATCATTACTGCTAAAGGCCGTGCTTTTGTTGATTTTTCATTTGAAATCTTTGATTATTTAGGGATTTATCAGGATCTAGATGAAGAAAAAGAACAATTGTTTAGGGATATTATGGATAAATAGCAGTGATAGATGATAAACAGGGAGAGTTGACGTGGAAACTAATTTAAACGAAAAGAAAAATGATTATAAACCATTAGGGATATCAGGACTTGGGGGATGGTTGATTCTTGTACAAATCGGTCTTTATGGGACGATTATCATTCAGTTGATGCAGCTTTTTCAGGATTCTTTTACAGCATTTGATGCCGATATCTGGACTGCTTTTACTTCTAAAGGTTCGGATTTCTATCATCCCTTGTGGGGATTTATAATTGTTTTTGAAACCACTTTCAATATAGCTATATTAGCGTTTAGTGTATATATTCTAATTAATTTCTACAGAAAAAAAGCATTTTTACCACGGTTATTGATTATTTTCTATATTGCAATCCCTGTAGTAGGAATCATTGATGTTGTACTTCTTTATCAAATTCCTCTTGCCAGAGAACTTGGAAATGGAGATTCACTCAAAAGGATCATTAGGTCAGCGTTTACTTGTGCAATTTGGACTGCATATTTATTGAAATCAGAGCGAGTACATAATACATTTGTAAAGTAATTTAATAAAGTGATTTAAAGGAGGGGTACGATGTCAACCGATTATCTATCAAAAGAAGAATTGAAAGATGCGATTCATATTGCCTATCAGTCTCTTTATCAAGAATTTGATGGCATTGAGAACTCCCAAAGAGACAATCGTATGGAAGGGGTTGATCGAACCCCAGCAGAAATCATTGCTTATCAATTGGGCTGGTTGAATCTTGTTATGAAATGGGATAAGGATGAAAAAGCAGGGTTAACCGTTATTACACCTTCACCGGATTATAAATGGAATCAACTTGGCGGATTATATCAATCGTTTTATCATACATATGCTGCCTACTCATTAGACGAGTTAAGATCTTTATTTCAAGAGACAGAACATCAGTGGCAGAACTGGATTGATTCTTTAAGTGATGAAGAACTTTTTACGCAAGGCGTGCGGAAATGGACAGGAAACAATCCAAGATGGCCTATGGTCAAATGGATTCATATTAATTCAGTAGCACCGTTTAAGACTTTTCGTTCTAAGATTCGCAAATGGAAAAAGCTTAATGTAACTAAGGTATTATAAATCAAGCCCCCGCCTAAGAGAAATCTCTGAAGCAGGGGCTGTTTTAGGCTGTTCAATGATCAGTATGAAGGATATAAGATTAGTGGAAGAGAATGTATAGCGGTAGGTGAATAGATTAGTAAAGGACGGATTATTTTTGAAGAAAATATCTATTATTGTAAGTACATTTATATTTTTGATTGCATTAAGCTCGATTATATTTGTCGTGGTAAACAACTCTGCAAAACCCATTAAAAGTCCTGAGAACATTGAACTAAAAGAGTTGGCGAATGGAAACAAAATACAAGTGGACTTCTCGAAGAAACCCACTGTATTCGTATTTTTCACCTCATGGTGTCCATATTGTAATGACGATGCTCCTAAGATTGTCTCATTGTATGAGAAATATAAAAATAGAGTGAACATATACGGAATCAATTTGCTTTATCAAGATGATCTTTCTGATGTAGAACAATACGTGGCGAATTACAACATTAAGTATCCCGTTCTCCTAGATGAAACAGGTGATCTCCATAAACAATTTGGTGAACAAGCTTTTCCTGCGTTGTTTTTTATAAACTCTGATGGCAAGGTTATGGATCAAATTATTGGCTCGACTGATTTTGACGCAATTGAGAGCTCGTTTAAGATTTTCATTAAAAACTATGATTAAGGAGGTTGAAATGAATACGACTCATTTAGAGATTTTTGTAGCAAAAAATCAATCGGATGTGGATATATTTTGGGGACTCTTTAATAGTTACATAAATGAATTATCTCTCCATGTATCTATGGGCGATGATTTTGACCTGGGTTACTTTTATTCAGACGAGTATAGAGAGATCATTGAAGAGCTAAGAACAAGAGAAATAAATCCTTTAAATTTGTTTCTTATACATAAGGACGGTACTATGCTTGGATTTTTAATGTATGTTACTTATTTTAATGAGGGTGGAAAGTGTTTTTTAATGGAGTATTATATTGAACCTATGTATCGGAATTTAGGGTATGGTGAATTTACCTATTCAATGGTCGAAAAACATGTTTATGCAGACGGTGCAAAGTATATCGAGTTAACCCCGACTAATGATGCAAATGAAAGGTTTTGGCGCAGTGTGGGATATATGAAATCATCGGATATGGATGAGGATCATAAATATATTTATCGGAAATCTCTTTGTATCTAAACCGTAAGGAGTTAATCCCTATGATCAAAAGAAGAAAGAAACTCATAATCATCTCCGCATTTCTTTCATTTTTACTTCTGATGCTGATTGTAGTCTATATGATAAATCCTCAACCTGTTAATGCAATGATGGTAGACTTTTCTAGTATGGAGAAGCAAGGTGAGCATATTTATGTAGAACCAGATATTTCAGAGGTCACAACAACGATACTTTTGAACGATTTCGAACAATCGAGGGAGAGAGTTTCTGGGTTCTTCGAAGATTTACAAGACAATCCAACCCTTCTTTTTGTTCAATCTCCACACGCTCTTGAGAAGTATGCTCAGAAGAATCGAACGGGCCAGACTTATTATACTTATTGGGGAAATTACATTGTTATTGGTCCAGACGGATTTAACGCGGATGTAATCGCCCATGAATTGATGCATAGTGAGTTAAGAAAGAGGTTGAAGAATAAGGATGAGGTTCCGGTGTGGTTTGATGAAGGTTTGGCTACCTTAGTTGACTATAGATATAACAGCGATAAGTTTATAAGTTTTGACAAGATAAATGAGCTAAGTAGTAGAGATGTCTTTTATGAACCCTCACATGTAAAAGAAAATTATGAGATCGCCCATTCAGAAATTAATAGATGGTTTGGAATCGTTGGAAAGTCAGGTTTAGTAGAGCTTATTGATGGATTAAATAATGGAAAAGAGTTCAAAACAATCTATAAATCAATCGAATCCCAAAGCTAGGAGGTTGAGATGAAGAAATTCATTATTGTAATTCTAGCCATAATTGCTTTATCACCATTACATGCAGTCTCCGCGGATTGGGCCGGTTCGTTTGTTGTTTATTCAGGTGACATCTACGAAATATCAGACGATGAACTCATCCCCTCGGAAGAAATCAATAAGAAGATAGGGCATGTAACTAAATATTCCGATGAGGAAGGAACGTACAGGGGGAATTTCTCGAATATTTATCCTAAAGGTACGCCTTACTATTCGATTATCAATACCGATCCAAAAGATTTCATTGCTATTAAGACCCAAGAGGGTATCTTTGTAAAAGCTTATAACAAAGGCCATTATCCCAATGATGAATTGGTTAAAAAAACGATTTGGATGTATTTCTTATTGGGGACATCGATTATCGTCTTATTAATAATAATTTGGATAATAAAGCGGAGGAAAGGATGATCTATGACAACTAATACATCACAAAAGATAGAACAAGCCTTCAAAAAAACGATAAGCTCACGTCACATTCACGAAGGCGTCCTATACATTGAGAATACAGATGGCGACTACTCCTATAATATTGGATATGGGGAGAAGAATATAGACTCACCTTTGCTAATGGCCAGCATCACCAAGCTGTTTACCACCACCTGTATTTTGGCCCTACAAGAGCGAGGTAAACTGTCGTTGGATGACAAGGTTACACAGTATTTTGATAACGCTGTGTTAAGTGGTCTTCATGTCTTTGGTGGTAATGATTATTCGTTTGACCTGACAATATCCGATTTATTGTTTCAGGTTAGTGGCTTGCCAGATGTATTTGAAGAAGGAAAAGAGAATGACAAGCGTCGTGCGATTAAGGAGGATTATTATATTACCTTCGAGGAACAGATTGCATTAATTAAAAAATTGAAGCCTCATTTTATGCCTCGTACCAAACGAAAAGCATATTATGCGGATATAAATTTTGATTTACTAGGTGAAATCATTGAGAAGGTAGAGCAGTCAACATTAGCAGAAGTCTATAAGCGGTTCATATTTGATCCCCTGTCACTCGTAAGTACATATCTCCCTGAAGGTGACAACGATTTTGTACCGAATATCTTTTATCAAAATAAATCAATTAACCGTTCCAAATTTATTAGGAGTTGTCGTGCGAGTGGAGGATGTATCACCACAGCTCGTGAATTAATGATATTTATCAAAGCTTTCTTTGGTGGGATGCTATTTAAAAATGAGTTGTTTAAGATGCTATCGGCTTCTAATAAACTTCAATTATCGATGGGACCTATTTACTATAGCAGCGGCTATATGAGAATTCCTTTGGATGGCTTGTCCACGCTTTACATGGGGAAAGGTGAGTTACTAGGGCACTCCGGTTCAACAGGTTCGTTTGCCTTTTTTTATCCTATTAAAAATTTATTCATTGTGGGGGATCTAAACCAGATGGGTAATCCTGCACTCCCCATTAGGCTATCAATGAAACTTGCTATGATGATGAAATAAAAAATAGTGAACGCCAAGAGTTAGGATATTCACTGCTGAATTATTATACTCAGTCATCCAACCTTCATAAATCTTTAATAAAGGAGACGTACCAGTGAACAACATCAAAGTGCTTCATTATGATGCGTTTTCTCCTTATCCGAACAAAGGAAATCCAGCTGGTGTAGTATTAGATGCGGCTCATTTGAGCGAAAGTGACATGCAATCGATAGCTCATAAGGTCGGTTTTAATGAAACAGTTTTTGTAGTCTCATCGGATGTAGCTGATTTAAGGTTTAAGTATTTTACGCCAGGCCATGAGATCAATCTTTGTGGGCATGCAACTATGGCTTCTTTATTTGCTTTAAAAACAAAGGGTATCCTTGGAGAGGCAAGCTCGGTAAAGATCGAAACAAACGTGGGTGTGCTCCCCATTCAATTCAGTATGGACAACAATAATCACTTACTAATAAAAATGAAGCAAGATCATCCCGAGTTTATTGAATTTGACGGTGATAGAGCTAAGCTTGCCCATGCTTTAGGCTTAACAGTTGACGAATTTGATGAGGATATGCCGATTGTTTATGGCTGTACTGGCGCATGGACTCTATTAGTTCCAATTAAGAGTATAGATAGCTTTAATAAAATGAAACCGATAAACGAGTTGTTTCCGGAGATTTTAACGCAGCTTCCAAGAGCATCGATACACCCATTTTCACTCCACACGCTTGATCCGCACGCTTTAATGCACGCCAGACATTTCTCATCGCCTTTTTCGGGAACCGTTGAAGATCCAGTAACAGGTACAGCATCGGGAGTTATGGGGGCTTATTATTTAAAATATATTAATCCGCACATGGACTCAATCCAATTTGATGTAGAACAAGGACAAGAAATCAGTAGTGATGGGAAAGTAAATGTAGAAGTGTACCGACTAGATTCTGATAGAATGGATGGAACTGCGGTGTTTGTGGGGGAGGTAGATTTAGGGAAATGATAAAATATACTCACTTGGAGTGTACGGAGTCTTAGTGATACCCAGTTAGAAGAGTTACATCAACTCCTTTTGTGAAGAAAATAATGCTGGGTCATTATTAGAACTTTAATGATCTATGGAATGGAGGTAACCTCATGATTGAAATTGATTGTCTGGGAGAAATCTGCCCAGTACCAGTAATGATGTTAAAAAAACATCAAAAAGCCATTCAAAATGGCGAAAAAGTGATGCTGGTTACTGATCATAGCTGCGCGAAAGTTTCTATCACGGATTACTGTCGTGGTTCAAATCTAAAATGTTCCATTCAAGAAGTCATTAATGGGGTATGGGAGATTACGATTGAGCTATAAGTTCAACATAATGTATCAATCAATGTCTTTTCTATATAACGAATTAATTGTTTCGTATCATTGTCACAACGCTGATTGTGTTTTTTTACCATGTAGACATCGTTATTTACCTGGAACTGATCAATATGAATGATCTTGAGTTGTTTACTATACAACTCTTTTTTTATGGACATATAAGGGAGAAAGGCGACACCATGTCCTCTAATGGCAGCAAGCTTTACCGCCTCAATGGAGTCCAGATTAAACAGTATATTTAATTTAAGCTCCCCTGCAGATATGTTGTTCAAAGCCCTTTGCACACAATGAAGCTGTGAGGACCAGATTAAAGGATATTTAGGGAGCTCATTCAGTGTGATTTTATCAGGACATACAGTCGTACTGCTTGCCACTAACATAACTTGATCAGAAAACACCATATTGGAGCATAATTCAGATTTCGGGGAAGGCCCGGAAATAAAGCCAACATCACCCTCTTCAAGAAGTAAACGTTCCTCTACTAGTGACGATGCCCCTTCGTTTAGAGTGATATGGCAATTGGGAAAATGTTTTTTTACCTCATATAAGGTACAGGGCAGGGCATAATTACAGACTTCTGGAATCGCATAAATAGACAGCTCATGTTGTGTTGGCTGTAAATGATTGATTTCTGTGACCATATCATCATATAATTTACAGATTTGCTCCGCATACTTCTCCGCTATAATCCCTGCTTCTGTAAGGCTGGCCCCTTTATTACTTCTCACAAAAAGCTCAGAACCCAGGGTATTCTCCCAGGATTTCAACTGCTGACTAAGTGCGGATTGGGTGATATGAGATTTCTGAGCGGCTTTAGATATACTTTTTAACGAAGCAATATCTAAAAATAATTTAAGCGTTTCCATATTCATACTTATTCCTCCTGTTGCCCGCTGTTAGTGCACACTATAGCATACTTGATTACGCTCCATCTGTGCCATTAGTAACACTTATACAGCATAAAGAAAGCAGATAACCACAGCTCGAATAAGTATGTTACTATTTTCACATAGTCAATTACATAAAACGATGGAGGTGTTAGAATATGGGGCAAACCGTAAGTCCCGAAACGAAATCAACCCGAACCAGAGCTCCTAGAAAACCTAAAAAGAGTCAGTTGCCCATCGCGTTGCTGGTTACAGTTCTCATTATTGGGTTTGGTTTTTTCCTAGACCATTCCCACGATAAAATGGTTGTCTACCTGCTTTTCGGTATTTCGTTTGGCGTTATTTTGCAAAGATCACGATTCTGCTTTACTGCATCACTTAGAGATCCATGTATTACAGGCAGCACATCGGTAACAAGAGCTGTACTGATAGCATTTTCTCTCGCTACGATCGGATTTACAGCCATTAAGTATCCAGCGTTCCTGGAAGGTAAACCGATTCCTGGGATGGACAATGTGGGTCAAATCAGTTTTGCTTTGATAATTGGCGCTGTATTATTTGGAATTGGCATGGTTATTGCAGGTGGTTGCGCTTCGGGTACATTGATGCGTGTAGGTGAAGGGTTCACAATGCAGATGCTGTCGCTTGTATTTTTTATCATTGGTTCACTTTGGGGATCACATGATATGGGTTGGTGGAGAGCTAACGTTATAAAGGATGCACCAACAGTATTTTTACCAGACGTCTTTGGTTGGCTTGGAGCACTAGTTGTTCAGTTCCTGATCATTCTTCTGTTGTACATCGCTGCAGTTAAATGGCAAGAGAAAAAGATGGGAAGCGCAGATTAGTATAAGTTATTACGTGAATATTTTCACTATTGGTATTTCAAAAAAATATAAAGGTGGTTTTTAAGATGGCTGAATTTACACTTGATTGCATGGGAGAAGCTTGTCCGGTACCGTTAATGAGAACAGAAAAGAAGATGACTGAACTAAATGTTGGAGACGTTTTAGTTGTTGCTATTGATCATAGTTGCGCAATGAAAAACGTACCAGAATGGGCGAGAAAACAGGGACATAATGTGGAAATCGAAGAGGTCGATGATGGCGAGTGGGAAGTTGTTATTGAGAAGGTAAAATAGGATCGCTGAGTAGGAAAGGACGGTGAATGAAACGGTGAACGAATTCTGGTTGAAGATATCGTCTAACCGCTTTTACAAGCAATTGCTCAAAGAACCGTTTACTTATGTAACTGGAGCTGTACTTCTGGCTGTGTTCGCTACAGCACATCTGGCTGTTTTCTCAAAAGGATGGGGAGTAACCAGCGCCTTCGCGGACTGGGGAGCTTGGGCGTATCGACTGGTAGGAGGAAATGTAGATAACTGGGCTTACTTTAGTACGGAGAAAGCTCAAAAAACATTATCTTCCGGATTTTTAAATGATGGTGGGTCCATTCGAAATGTAGGGATTATCTTAGGTGCATTAGCAGCGACATTGTTTGCTTCCGAGTTCAAGCTTAAGAAAATTAAGTCCAAAAAGCAGGTAGTGGCAGCTGTACTTGGTGGGTTGCTCATGGGGTACGGAGCTAGACTGGCTAATGGATGTAATATAGGTGCATTATTTACGGCTATAGCTTCTTTATCGCTTTCAGGCTGGATTTTTGGATTGTTCCTGCTGGTTGGTGCATTTATAGGCAGTAAATTATTAGCCAAATTCTTTATGTAAAAGTGAAATAGGCTGAGCTTATAGTGCTGACGAGAGTCAGCCTATTTTATTGAAATCAAAATCTACACAGGAGGGACAATTGAAATGGAAAAGAAGACAGAACAGTATGATGTCGTCATTATCGGTGGCGGGGCTGCTGGATTAACAGCAGGGATCTATTGTGGACGAGCAAAATTGAAGACACTCCTCTTGGAAAAATCGTTGGTAGGCGGTCTTGCGACTTATACTAATGAAATAGAAAATTATCCTGGTTTTCCTGAAGGAACGACCGGAACAGATCTTATGGGATTATTTCATAAACAAGCCAAAAAATTTGGTGTTGATTTCAAAATGACAGATGTCAAATCTGTCTCGGTAGCAGAGGACATTAAAGTAGTGGAGACCTTTCGGGTTCGATATGAGTGTAAAGTCATTATCATAGCCAGTGGAGGAAAACCAAGAATTACAGGTGCAGCTAATGAAGATATGTTCTTATATGATAAAGGGATTTCCTTCTGTGCAACCTGTGACGCTGCGGCAAATACGGGGAAGACAGTTATGGTCGTTGGCAGTGGTGATGCAGCTATTGAGGAAGGGATGTTTCTGACTAAGTTTGCTGATAAAGTGATCGTATCTGTCATGCATGATCATGGGAAAATGGATTGTAATGAAATTGCCAAAACGCAGGCACTAGAAAACCCTAAAATGGAATTCATGTGGAATACGGTGGTAAGTTCTTTCGAAGGTGAGGAACGTTTGAATTCCGTCGTCCTGAAAAATTTAAAATCTAATGAACTGCAAAACGTAAAGGTCGATTCATGTTTCTTATTTATTGGATACACCCCGAACACAGAAATCTTATCAGGTGTAGTAGATTTGAATCGAAATGGTTATGTACTTATTAATGAGAAATTGGAAACGAATATCCCTGGTGTTTTTGCAGCGGGAGATGTGTGCGATAAGTTTCTTAAACAAGTTGCTACTGCTGTTGGCGATGGTGCCATTGCAGGGTACGGTGCAGAGAAGTATATATCTGAATGTGAGGTTTATGAGCATCAAATTCTAAATCAAGGTAAATCATCCGTTGTTTATTTATGGAATGCCACAGATCCTTCCTGTCGGGAGTTATTGCCTCTAATTGAAGGATTTGAGCAATCCCATTCGGATGTCAGGGTCACAAAGGTAGATGTATATAAGTCACCCGGACTTGCCGCCAAGCTAGGAATAGATTCAGTTCCTTCTATTGTTTATCTGGATAATGGGAAGGTCCAAAAAGTAATTACTGAAAAGATAAATGAAGAAATACTGAGTACTCTTGCTAATTAAGGAGAAAGTCAAAGACACATGCAGATGTTATCTCTGTATGTGTCTTTTTTTATTCAAGCTTAAGGAATATGAGACGAGCTAATGCAAGAGAGTGTCAAAGTATCAATAATAGTTGTTTTGTCATATATTTTTGAAAGCGCTTAAACCTTATGATTATTTTATAAATGTTGCAACTATAGCGGAGGGAGAAAGGACATCAATTATCTGTACATATCTTCAAAATCATCACAAGGAGGATTCACCTATGGCGAACGCAAGCGTCGCACCAGACAAGAGATCAGGACCGAATCTCAACAAGCAACGAACTAGCGGGATCAGACGCTTTTTTAAGCAAATAGATCTACAGCTTATGGTATTACCAGCACTTGTTCTAGTTTTTATTTTTGCCTATATCCCCATGTACGGGATTCTAATTGCATTCCAGGATTACAAGTTAGGGAATAGTTTTATTAGCAGTGACTGGGTTGGTTTTAAGCACTTTATTTACTTTTTTAATGCACCTGAATTTGAAGTGGTTATGAAAAATACAATCATCATCAGCTTACTGAAATTTTGTTTTGGATTTCCTGCACCGATTATTTTGGCGTTAATGCTGAACGAAGTTCGTAAGATGTTCTTTAAACGGGTTATTCAGACCGTTACATATTTGCCTCACTTCTTATCTTGGGTAGTTATCGGCTCAATGGTTACCTCGATGTTATCTGTAGATAACGGCAGTATAAATATGCTGCTTGAGAAATTGAAATTTATTGATGAACCGATCAACTTCCTTTCCATGACAGAATATTTCTGGGGCATTTTAGTTACAACCAATGTATGGAAAGAAATTGGATTTGCTTCAATCGTCTATTTAGCTGCCATTGCTGGTATTGACCCGCATTTATATGAAGCGGCTTCGATGGATGGTGCAAGTCGGTTTAAACAGATATATTTGATTACGTTGCCTTCAATTATGCCAGTTGTAATCATCTTTATGATTTTGGCAATCGGTAATCTGGTGAATGCAGGATTCGAAGATATTTTGATCCTAGCTTCTAATCCAGCACTACGAGAAGTGTCAGATTCAGTTGATGTATATGTTGTACGTGTCGGTATAGACAATTTCAGGTACTCCTATGCGACTGCTATCGGATTGTTCAAGGCCGTGATCAGCGTGACATTACTTACCTTTGCCAACTTCATTGCCAGAAGAGCAGGGAACAGCTTGTGGTAATGAATTACTCAATATAGGGGGACCAAACTATGAAACGTATTAATATAGGAGATCGAATATTTATAGGATTCATATATGTATTCTTGACTTTACTGGCATTTTCCGCTTTTTATCCATTTTGGAATTCACTTGTTATTTCCTTTAATGAGGGGATGGATACTTCGAAAGGCGGAGTTACTTTCTGGGTCCGTGAGTTCACGCTTGAGAATTATAAGATCGTTTTTGAAGATTCCCGTCTAATGGGTGGATTCGTCATTGCTACATTGCGGACGGTAATCGGTACAGTAACAGCGATACTGGCCACTTCGATATTCGCTTATGGAATGTCGAAGCGTGAACTGATGGGTCGCAAATACTACATGATTATGTGTATCATTACTATGTATTTCGGTGGGGGACTCATTCCGTCATACATGCTTATCAGAAGTTTAGGTCTCTTCAACTCATTTTGGGTGTTTATTATTCCTGCACTGGTCAGCGTATGGAATATGATCATATTCCGGACCTTCTTTCAAGGTCTTCCACAAGGTTTAGAGGAGTCAGCAAAGATTGACGGTTGCGGGTATTGGGGGACTTTTGTCCGCATTGTACTTCCTTTGTCGGGGCCAGTTATAGCAACATTATCTTTGTTCACAGCAGTAAATCACTGGAATGAGTGGTTCGTAGCGAGTATTTACATTACGAAAGAGGAGTTAATGCCGATTCAGACCATCTTAAGACAGATACTGTTCTCTAATATTGCTTCAGAACAGCTGTCTAATGTAGATGCAAGCTCCATTGCTCATATTAACTCGGCTAAGAAAATAACCTCGAAGTCATTAACGATGGCTACGATCATGGTTGCAACCATTCCGATTGTATGTGTGTATCCATTCCTACAAAGATTCTTCGTTAAAGGGGTCTTGGTCGGATCATTAAAAGAGTAGGATGATAGAATGAGATTGGGTTTAGAGCGTATTGCTTTGAACATAGATTACAAATTGAAAGGGGAAAATACATTGAAGACTAAGAGAAAGATGCTTCTCGGTATGATGTCTACCTTGCTATTAACGACTTTGGTGGCGGGTTGTAGTGGCAACAATTCAAGCGCTCCAGCGGCAACTGCTGAACCAGAGAAAGAAGGAGGAACAGCGGTCAACACAGCAACTGAAGCTCCCGCGGCTGATTTGTATGAATTAGGGAAAGAACCGCTTGAAGTCTCATTCTACGGAAATTACGGCTGGTATCAAATGCCGAAATGGGGCAAAGATGCTGCTTCTAAATGGATTTTAGATAATCTGAAGATTAATGTCACAGGAATTAGCTCTGGTGGTAATAACGCTCAAAAGCTACAAACGATGATCGTTGGTAACGAGCTGCCGGATATTGTGTGGACCGAGAAAGGTGCTGACGTAGAACGTCTTCGCCAAGCGGATATGCTAGTTCCTTTAGATGAATATATTGATAAATATCCAAACTTTAAGAAATACCTAACATCTGGACATTTGGAATTACTTCGTTCCCCTGATGGGAAGATTTATCAGCTGCCGAATTATTATACAACTCAACCAAACGGAAATGCCGGTTATGCTATTAATAAGAAGATTTACAAAGAGCTTGGTTCTCCTAAGCTAGAAACGACAGATGATTTGTATGCATATTTAAATGCTGTTAAGGCGAAGTTCCCTGACGTTATTCCGTTCGAGACAGGCTTAGCGAGAGATGGTAACGGAATTGACCAGTTATTTTCCTCTTTTAAAGAGAATAATCTGTCGTATACTAGAATATACGCCGTACCTGATGGCGACAAAATGGGTTCGATATACAAGGATGAAGGATTCCGTGAGTCTGTTGTATTTGCTGCTAAATTAATGCGTGAGAAGCTAATGACGCAGGATGCGAATACACAAACAGAAGATCAAATTAGAGAGAAAGCGATGAATGGCAAGTTTGCTGTTATTGCGACTTTTGATCCAATGAAATTGCTCGCCACTGCTGATGAAGAGATGAAGAAGACGGATCCAGAAGCTGGTTATATGTTTATTAAACCGATTTACAAAGCTGGTTTGGATCAAAGTAAGATTACTCCAGGAACGTACAATCAGTTAGGTTGGAACGTTGCTACAATCACTAAAAACGCTAAAAATCCAGAGGCTGTATTCGCTATGCTTGACTGGATGACAGGACCAGAAGGTTCTATGGTTCTTAACTGGGGTCCTCCAGGACCAGATGGTTATTGGGATGGATTTGAAGCAGATGGACTTACTCCTAAATTTAATAAAGATAAGTATCTGAATGAGCCAGAAGCTCTGTCCGAAATTAGCGGAAAAGCCGGTGACTTGGTATGGGTAGGTAATACAGTTTTCTTGGATAATACAAAGAAAATGATGTTGCAAACCCTTCCAGCTGACAAGATTGACTTTAGTAACCGTTGGCAGATGGAAGTTACTTGGGCTTCACAAGGTGACTTTACGGAGTTCCTGAATTGGGATCCGGCTCCAGACAGTGAAGAAGGTATTATTAGACAAAGTGTCAGAGATATCTGGTTAACAGCAAGAGCAAAATCTATGTATGCGAAGACTGATGCAGAAGCATTAGCAATTCTTGATAAAGCACATGAAGATTCTATCAAGGTTGGCTATGAGAAATTCCTCGATTATGTAACAAAAGTATGGACAGAAAATAAGAAAGCTTTAGGTAAATAATAATTTGTAATACGAAGGTTTGCTATTTAGCGAGCCTTCGTTTTTACGTCCCATTTCTAGTGCTCATTGCTTTATAAGCTGTTAGGTAAGAGAATGAATGGTATACTGAAAAAGATTGGTTAGTAGAATTCAGCAGGTTGGTTTAAAAACATTTCAAAGGAGGATTGTGTTGATGTACAACGTATTATTAGTAGACGATGAGATGCTTGATCTTGAAGGCATGAGACAATTCATTCCTTGGAATGAACTGGGGATGCAGGTCGTGGAGGCAGCGAATAACGCGTTTACCGCATGCGATATTTTAGAACAGCATGTTATTGATATTATTGTTAGTGATGTGAATATGCCGAATATGTCGGGTCTAGAGCTGGCTCGGATTGCCATAGAGAAAAAAAACGATATACGTGTGATTTTTGTAAGCGGTTACCAGGATTTCAGTTATGTGAAACAGGCGCTTTCGCTAAAAGCGTATAGCTATGTCCTTAAACCAATGGATGACAAGGAACTTATTGCTGCACTTCAGAAAGTTAAGCAGGATTTAGATGATGAAAGTAAACGGCGTGACGTTGAAGAAGCTTATCAGCATATGATTCCTATGGCCAAAAATGATTTGTTGATCCGCTTGTTTGAAGGGGAATGGGAGGGGGATACTCAAGCTGGAATGTTGAAGCTTATGAAATCTTACGGTCTGGATAAGCTGGAATGGCCTATACGTGTGGCGGTCTTGGAGCTGGACTATTTCAACTGGTTTCAAGAACAAGATAATCTAACTAAACATCTAATGTCCAAGGACTTTCTATATGAAGTGAATACAATTGCTCAGAAGCACGGGATGCCTCATTGCTATAAGGTATCGTCTTATCGAATCGCGTTGTTGATTAACGAACAGGAGATGGAGAGGTTTATTGAAGAAATTTATGACTCGATTCGTACAAAATTTCCTGTCACTATGACCGTAGGTGTAGGGAAGCCTACATTTGCTATGGAACAGGTCCACACCTCCTATCGGCAAGCTATGGAAGCCGTTGACGGAAAGATGTTTCTTGGCAAAGGCAAACTTATTATGTATGAAACGGTTAGCAGCGAACCTGGAATGATTGATGCCCGTACGTTGGATACCCGTATGGATACGCTTTTTAAAGCGATGAAAGAATATGAGTTAGTCCTTATTTATGATGAGATCGATAAGCTGTTCAGATCCGTGAGTAGTCTAAGATCTAAATTTACGATTCATAATCTAGCCATGTATATTATATGGAAGCTGGATCAGCAGTTGAAGGAGGTTAGCGAGGATTTATTTGAAATCTTAGGTATGGAGTTACATAGTTTAGATATTTTGCTTCAATTCGATACGATCAGTGATATACGCTCTTGGCTTGTACTCAAAACGTTTGAAATATCCGAGTACCTACGAAGCAAAACAGAGTCAGTGAACAATAAACTGATTAGAGAAATTATGCAAATGATGAAGGATAAGATGAGCGAGAATTTTACGTTAAAGGATATTGCACAGCAGTTCTCTTTCTCACCCAACTATTTGGGATATCTATTTAAAGAGGAAACTGGGAAAACGTTCAGCGAAGTACTCATTCAGCTGCGAATGGAACAAGCAGGCAAGCTTTTGAAAGATCCGAAGTGTAAAATCTATGAAATCGCGAGCCAGGTAGGTTACCGTTATCTTCCTTACTTCAGCAGACAGTTCAAAGAAGCCTATGGTATGACACCTATGGAGTATCGTAAGCGGGAGAAGTGATGGGGGATGATGTTGCATGAAACAACCAAGAAGAAAACATAAGTATGTGCCGATAGGGTATAAATTAATGCTGACCTATATTTTTTTCATTATTATCCCTGTATCCGTGATCGGTTTTGTCTCTCACTCTATGTACAATGATTCATTACGCGAGCATACAAGCTCGAATATTAAAGGTACGTTGTTGCAGATTCGCGATAATATTGATTATAAAATGGGGGAAGTTATTCGGATATCAACGCAATTATATAGTGATTATGATTTCTATCGGAATTTGCGAAGTTATGAAGAAGGCTGGGAAAATTATGATAGGATGTCTATGAAGGTACTTCCAAAGCTGGACGTAGCTATTCAATCAACGGGTATGAGGATTGGGATGTCGCTATTTTTAAAGAATGAATCCATTCCTGAGATCTATTCGAATTCACTTGAGGGCTATCTGGATAATAGTAGCTTCTATCATCTTTACCATATGAAACGGATTGAAGGGAAATCCTGGTATTATGATTTTCCAACCGAGAAATACGCGGAGACTATGAAATGGTGGCAGATCGAGCGCGATGTAGAAAATAATCGGATCTCGTTGCTCCGTAGATTAATAGATACATACGACCCTCTCGTGCCTAAGGAGATTGGCTTCTTGCGGATTAATGTAGGCATTCCAGATCTGTTTAATAGTGTGAATTATACGAAGATAGGAAAAGGAAGTATTCTAATTTTAAAAAACGAGTTCGGAAGAACGATGTACCAATCGGGAGAACTACCAGAGCACTATACCAATGAAGCCGAACTTAATAAGGATTACCTGACGATTAGTGAAACAGTTACGGTTTCTAACCAAGCTTGGCAATTAAACGCGCTAGTTCCAATTACGATACTTGAACAGGATGCAGTGAAGGTACGACTGTTTATTATTTTAATGTGTCTCATCTGTTGTGTTGTTTTTAGTTTTGTCGGCATATTTATATCCCGATATTTTTCAATTCGGATTAATAAGTTCGTGTACGTGCTGAATGCCTATCGGGAAGGTGATCTTCACAAGCGTATTTCCTATCGAGGCAAGGATGAATTCTCTCAGATTGCAACCGCGTTAAATGATATGGGCGAGAATATCGATATGTTGATTAAAGAAGTATATTTGACGCAGCTCCAGAAGAAGGAAGCAGAGCTTGAAATTCTACAATCACAAATCAATCCTCATTTCCTATATAATACGTTGTCATCTATTATTCAATTAGCCAAGTTTGGTCAAAATGAAAAGCTGCAGCAGATGGTGCTGGAATTAGCGAAGTTTTATCGCCTGACGCTTAATGAAGGACGTACCATGATTCCGGTCCCCACTGAAATTGAACAAGCAAACGCTTATTTAGAAATTCAGAAAATTAAATACGGTGATCGTCTGGAAGTTATGTTTGATTTTGATACAGAAATCTGGCCTTATGAGACCATAAAACTGATTCTACAACCATTTATCGAGAACGTGCTGAAGCACGCCTGGTGTGGTGACCACATTCATTTACGCATTGTTGGGCGTAAAGAGGGCAATGATATTCTGTTCCGCATCATTGATGATGGAATCGGCATGAGACAGGAACGTATTGATCAAATTTTTGATCCAAAGGGCCATACGAATACAGGTTATGGGGTCCGTAATGTGGATCAGCGGATTAAACTGCAATATGGATCTGAGTATGGCGTAACCATTTTTAGTCGTGTCGGAATTGGCACTTCTGTTCAGATACTTATTCCGGCTAATAAGGGCAAGCGTGGCATTCGTTCGAATATTGTACATGATGAAAAGGGGTCTTAAAGCTAGTTTTTCTAGCCAAGACCCCTTTAGCTTTAATTAGAACCCTTTATATTGAGGCTCTTCGGACTCTAATTCGGTTACCCGGTTCTCTACTTGAGTTACGATTTGTTGTGTTTGCTCAGCTGCGTTTGTGAACAAGGTTTTTGCACTCTCGTTTTGTGTTTCTAGTGCAAATTGTTCAAGACTGGCTTGAGCACCTTTTAAAGAAGATAAACATGTTTTTACTTGTGAGGCTACTGTCATTGAGTTTCTCTCCTCTGTGTTGGATTATTAGCATGACGATTGCTATTGTCCTCAAATGCATCTATCGTTATGCAGGAAAAAAATTCATGTTTGTAGTAATAGAGGATTTTCCATAAATAAGTAGTGAAATTCCGGAGTGAATGCGGCTTTGTTGACAAATAATGAGTGTTAGTAAACAAGCTTTGATTCAAAAAGGAGGGTATTTGTAATGCCGGAGTGGTTGGAGGTTATAGTTCGAACGCTCTTTGCTGTGGTTGTACTTTTCTTTTTAACAAAATTACTGGGAAAGAGACAAGTATCGCAGCTCTCGTTCTTCGAGTATATTACGGGGATAACCGTCGGCAGCTTAGCCGCTTACATTTCTTTGGATACGGATAAGTTATGGCATTTAGGGCTCATTGCACTGATTGTATGGGTAGCTTGTTCTTTAGGGATCGAATACCTTCAGATGAAGAGTAAAAAAGCAAGAGACTTTATTGATTTCAAGTCTACCGTACTAATTAAGGACGGGAAAATTCTCGAAGATCACATGAAAAAAGAACGTTTAACCACAGATGAACTGCTGGAGGAGTTACGCAAAAAAGACGTTTTCAATATATCGGAAGTGGAATTTGCGATTATGGAATCTGATGGAGCCATAAATGTTTTACTTAAGAGTGAAAATCAGCCGCTAACCCCTAAGCAATTGGGTATAAAGGTTGCTCCAGAGAAAGAGTCACAAGTTGTCATTATGGATGGTAAAGTGCTCGACAAACCATTAGATACTCTAAATCTAACGCGAAGCTGGCTTGATGGTGCCCTTGAAAAAATGGGTCTGACTGTTGAAAATGTGTTTCTTGGACAAGTAGATTCTTATGGTGAGCTGACAGTCGATTTGTATGCCGATAACTTTAAAGTCCCACAGCCGCAGGATAAGCCACAATTATATGCTTTGCTGAAAAAGTGTGAAGCTGATTTAGAGATGTTCAGTTTATCAACAGATAACGAAAAAGCTAAAAAAATGTATGAACAATGTTCGGAGCAATTGCAAGCTTCACTGAAGGTTTTGAAACCGTTAATTCAAAACTAAGGGTATAGATAAGGCACTCTCGAGTGAGATCGAGGGTGTTTTTTTTATATTAATTTAAATAAATGTAATAATATGGGCACAAAGTAGCTGTACAACTTCAAAATATTAATTATAGTTGAGATTAGGCTGGAGTTATAGATGACACAGGATTGGAGGAATGTCCTCGCTTTTTATTTAAATCACAAAAACAAGGAGGAAGATGTTCACGTGAAACTAAAAGGAAAATTTTCATTCGGAATTATGGTTACGCTTACAACTTCGCTGGTTCTAGGTAATTTGGTATGGAGTAACCCTACCGCACAGGCAGCAAATATTTTTAGCAATGATTTTGAGAATGGAAATGCCGACAATTGGACGAGTACAACAGGAACTTGGTCTGTAGTTGAAGAGAGTGGCAATCATATGTATTATCAATCCAGTCAAAACGAAGGACGTTCGTTCTCCGGTAGCAACACGTGGACAGATTACAGTGTTCAAGCCGATGTGAAGATTGATAATTTCAATGGAACTAATCGAACTTATGTGTGCGGGCGCTATGTTGACGGAAATAACTATTATGCTGCATCTCTGTCTAACAGTAATGGTGGGACGCTTGAAATACGAAAAAAGGTGAATGGTTCAAGTTCAACACTGGCTAGTAAAACTGATTTTCCTATAACCACTGGAACTGCCTATACAGTTAGGCTGGAGCTTAGTGGAGATTCGCTTAAAATGTATGTAAATGATGTTTTGCAGTTAAATGCACACGATAACAATTTGACGGCAGGAGGTATTGGACTTGTAGCTTATAAGACAGCAGCGAAGTTCGACAATATCAATGTCTCCGATATCACAACGGGCACTCCGACATCTACGCCTACCGTAGCACCAACAATTGCACCAACGGTAGCTCCTACGGCTACTCCAACAGCAAGCGCAACCCCCACTGCGACAGTAGCTCCAACCGCCACTCCAACTGCAACACCAATTGCAGGCTCGATTTATGTAGCCCCTAATGGTCTGGACAGCAACGCAGGAACAATTGGTAGTCCAACCACACTGGCCTCAGCGATTACGAAGGTAGCCCCCGGGGAAACCATCTATATGCGTGGAGGGGTTTACACGTATTCTTCAACAATAATTGTTGGACAAGATAATAGCGGAAGCTCTAACTTACGAAAGAACATCGCTGCATATGGGACTGAGAAGCCTATACTGGATTTTTACGCCCAGCCATTTGACCCAGCTCAACGTGGTTTGCAGATATACGGAAACTACTGGAAGGTAAAAGGATTAGAGATAAGAGGCTCAGGAGACAATGGGCTCTTTATTGGCGGGAACTATAACATTATTGAGAATGTTGAAACCCATCATAATCGGGATTCGGGACTGCAAATCAGCCGTTATGCTTCATCTCTGACCAGCATGAGTCAATGGCCGAGCTATAATCAAATCATTGGAGTATACTCTCATGATAATTATGATCCAGATAATGGAGAAGACGCTGATGGTTTTGCTGCTAAGCTGACTATAGGTCCTGGTAACGTATTTGATAAATGTATAGCTGCATGGAATACAGATGACGGCTGGGATCTTTACAGTAAATCAGAAACAGGCCCCATCGGAGTGGTGACGATCAAGAATAGTATCTCCTATAAGAACGGACAGACCTCAGATGGAAATTCAACGGCAAACAGCGATGGGAATGGATTCAAACTAGGTGGTGAAAAGATTGCAGTAAACCACATTGTACTGAATAGCATCGCATTTCAAAATAAAAAACACGGATTCACTTACAACAGTAATCCAGGTTCCATCCAGTTAACAAATAATACTTCTTGGAGTAACGGACAGAGTAACTTTGCTTTTGATACCGGTACTCACCAATTTACGAACAACTTGTCTTTTGCAGGAGGATCGAGCGATAAAACAAGTGGCACCGATATTCTAAGTACTAATGTGTGGTGGAAGAGTAATGCAAGTACCAATGCCAAGGGTTTGGTAGCCAGTGCCGCTGATTTTGTAAGTCTTACGCCTTCAGTGGTGCGAAATGCTGATGGATCTTTTAGTCTGGGCAGTTTCCTCAAATTAACTGGGGGTAGCGACCTAATCGGATCTGGAACACCTAGCGGAACTAATATTGGTGCTACATTTCCTTGATTTGAAATCTAGGGGTTTGATGGGCATGAGTTCGGTACTATACCGGACTCATGCCTTTTTGCTCTGATATAAGAATAAACCTTCCATTTCATTGGCAAACTAAGCCAGATTAACAAGTCACAATCTTGGAGGTATGCCGCAGATGTCTGGAATTATTGAAACAATTAAAGAACAACTAGAGGGATCTAGTGATGCAGTTTTTCAATCCATTCGCCTTCACGGGCATTCCTGCCACTTGATCTATATCCCATTCATTGTGAATTCCCTGAGTCTTCATAAGGATATTGCATTGCCGCTAAGAAATGAAGCAAATTCAGAGCACAAATGGTCTGATTTTTTAGAACGACTGGATCGAGGAGCTGTTTTTCCAATCCCGTATCTTAAGGAGTTTGACTTAAACAAGGCTGTAGATCTGATCGTCGCTGGAAAAGTAGTGCTTTGTTTTGAAGAGCTTCCTTATGTTTATTATTTTGAGATCACGCAATATCAGAAAAGATCGGTCACGGAATCACAAAATGAACTTGTGGTGATTGGACCTCAAGAGGCATTTATTGAAGATATTGAAACGAATCTGTCCCTGCTCCGACACAAAATTAAACATCCGGATCTAAAGACTATTCATTATACGATTGGTAAATATACAAAAACCGATGTGTATGTTGTATACATTGAAGGTCTTTATAAAAAAGAAGTTCTTGCTGAAATTGAAAAGCAAATAAATGAAATAGAAATTGACGGAATATTGGGCATTAGTTATATATCGGAACAATTGCGGAAGGGGAACTTGACACCATTTCCGGTATTTCAATATACAGAACGCCCCGACTCGGTGGCAGCTTCTTTAATGGAAGGGCGGATTGGAATATTACAGGATGGCACACCCACTGCAATGATTGCACCTACATCTTTTTTTACAATGCTACAATCCTCTGAGGATTATTATCAAAGCTTCTATGCAGCAAGCTGGATTCGAATCGTTCGATTTGTGTTCTCCATCATATCCATGATTCTTCCATCGCTTTATGTTGCGATTACAACCTTTCATCCTCAGATCATTCCCTCAAACCTGTTAATTACAATAGCATCTGCCAGAGAGAATATTCCTTTCTCAGCCTTGACTGAGGCTTTAATCATGGAGCTTACCTTCGAGGCCCTTAGAGAAGCTGGAACCCGAATACCAAAGCCTGTGGGCCAGACCGTTTCTATTATTGGGGGTATAGTCATCGGTCAAGCTGCGGTACAAGCAGGAATTGTATCTGCTCCAATGGTCATTGTTGTTTCTATTACCGGAATTGCCACCTACATCATTCCCCATTATGAGCTGGGTTTGACTTTTCGTTTACTTCGTTTCCCTTTATTGATTATGGGGGGGACGATGGGATTACTCGGGGTATATATTACAGCCTTTTTGATTTACGGGCATCTGGCTAATCTTAGGCCGTTAGGTTCACCGTATTTACAACCCGTTGCTCCTTTGGTGTTACAAGACTGGAAGGACACATTATCTCGTTTTCCCTCTAACTATATGAAGAAACGAAGCAATATTTATAGCAACAGGAATCTAAGGAGACAGAAACAAAAATGAGAACTCTAAAAATTGGAGTTGTTATACTTCTACTCCTAAATGTAACAGGCTGCTGGTCGTCCAAGGTGGAACTGGACGAATTAACCTTTGTATACGGCTTGTTTATAGATGTAGGCAAAGAAGCAGGCACCGTTGAAATTACGATTAACTCTCCTTTGCCCAATCGTCTTAACTCATCAAGCCAACCCGCTAGTGGTGGCGGCGATGGAAATAGTTATTCTACAGTTTCCAAGACCGCAGATACGATAGCAGATGCCATGTTACTAGTCCAAAAAGACCTAACACGTCAGCTTAGTCTTTCCCAATTAAAAATAATCGTCTTAGGGAAAGCTTATGCAGAACAAGGAATCGGTGAACTTCTGTTATGGATTAGACGAGAGCCAGCCCTTCCCCTTGGAACCTATGTCATGGCGAGTCCCGGCAGTGCCAAAGAGATGAATACATTAACACCTATCTACGAACAATTGCCTTCTGATGTACTAATGAGCTTTGGAACAGAAAAATATATGTTTTCAACTACAATCAAGGACTGCTTGTTCGCCGAGGCATCTGGAGTTGGGTTTGCTATAAATAATCTTTCATTTGGTAAAAAAGAGGAAACTACAAAAGAAGGTAAACCACAATATTGGGCAGGCATTCAAGGGGCCATGTTGTTTCAGAATGAGAAAATGAAGGGAATACTAAAGCTTAAAGAAGGTAGGGCATTGGCATGGGCCGCAGGCAAGCTTAAGCTGTCGGTTTATTCTGTTACCTGGGATGGAGGAGAAAGTGCGGCAAGTGTTGTATTTGTTAGCACCAAAGCTTCAAAGAAAGTAAAACTAACGGATAAAGGCCCAGTGTTCACAGTGAAATTAAAAGGAAAAGCTAGTGTGATTTATTTAAGGGACCCTAAGAAAAGAAATCTAGAAGAGATCAGTAATATCATTACAGAGAAACTAAGCGATAAAATTACTGCTAATCTGACCGAAGCTATACGTTTATCCCAAGAAGCAGGTGCGGATGTTCTACAACTCGGCATGTTACTGGAATGGAATGATCCGAAACTTTGGAAGGAAGTAAGAGAACGTTGGGATAATTACTACACTCACGAGGCAGATATTAAGGTGGCAACGGACTTTCGCATTGTAGATTTTGGAACAGCAAAATAAAGAACTGAGGAATGAAAAGTTATGCGTACAACAAAGTGGCAGCTGTTCCGGTTTATCACTATTTTTTTCAGCTCACAAACCACCATTTTTTTGATTCCAACTATTATTGCTAGTTCCTCCTATCAAGGCTGGATTGCATTAATAGTTGGCTCTTTATTAGGCTTGATTTTATTATGGTTTACAATCTATGTTGGTAAGCTGCGACCTAATCAAGCTTGGGTTCACTTTGGAAAAGAGATCATTGGCAAATGGCCACATAAATTTATGCTACTGGTCCTACTATGCTGGTGTGTTTATTATGTTTCTTACGATATAGAGAACTTTGTACTATTCTTTGGTTCAAATTATTTAAGAGGAACTCCGCCGCTGTTTATTCAGCTTGTAATTGGTTTGGTGATTATGTACACAGCAAGTCTAGGTTTTGTAACGATTACATATATGGCCGACGGATTATTTATTATTTTTCTAATAACCACGATCATTTTATTTAATTTGTTCCTTTCGAACGCGGACTTTAATATGGTACCTGCTTTCTTTCATTATCATGATCCTGGAATCGCCCTGAAAGATTCTATTGTGGTCATGTCATGGTTTGGAGAATGGATTGTGCTTTTGTTCATTGCACCTGATTTAAAAATTGAAGCGAAAATGATGAAAAGATTAGTATTTGCGCAGTTCTATGTTTCAATTACGGTCTTAATAGGATGGTTATTGACAATGATGAGTTTTGGTCCACATTTAGGCCAGCAACTCCAATATCCTTTTCTTGAGATGGTGCGTAGTTCAAAAGAAGATAATTTATTAGGTAATACTGACCCGCTTTTGATTGGAATATGGTCGTCTTCGATGTTTATTCACAGCGCTTTCCTTATCTATGTAGCTTCAAAATGTGTAGCAAGTTTGTTTAATACTAATAGTAAAAAATTTTACGTTCCCCTTTTAACACTGGCTTCAGTGACAATAGCATACTTATATTCACGCGACGTCGGCAGATATTACGAACACTACAAAAGCTTTGCCATTGTGATCATTTGGCTAATCGTTGAAAGCATACCCATCTATTATGGGATTGTAGCCTTTTTTCGATATCGGCATAAGACTGCGAAATGAAAATCGAATGGAAGACGGGTGCTGTCTAATTATGGACAGTGCTTTTTTTGTGAATTATAAATCGGGTACGCTTTCTGTTATGATTAAAGCACTTATTACATAATTATCCTCAGATTGGATGGTGTATTCACATGAATCTTCAAGAAGTAACTGAACTTATCAAATCTATTAGGGCCAATCTTGCCAAAGTCATTGTAGGAAAAGAGGAGGGAGTAGACCTGCTGCTGACCGCATTACTTGCGAATGGACATGTCTTGCTGGAAGATGTACCTGGTACGGGTAAAACCTTGCTGGCAAAGGTTCTTGCCAAATCATTGGATTGTTCATTTAAGCGCATACAATTTACGCCGGATTTATTGCCTTCCGATTTAAGCGGGATCAACTATTACAATCAGAAGACGGGAGAGTTTCAGTTCAGACCAGGTCCGGTATTTGCTAATATACTGCTGGCTGACGAAATTAATCGTGCAACACCTAGAACCCAATCCAGCCTACTGGAGTGTATGGAGGAACGGCAAATTACTATCGATGGGGTAACGCACGGATTAGAAGCACCGTTTCTTGTCATTGCTACTCAGAATCCGATAGACAACCAAGGGACCTTCCCACTGCCTGAGGCTCAATTAGATCGATTTTTGATGCGGATTACTACGGGTTATCCTACCTTTGATGAAGGGATACATATTTTGCAGCGTTTTCGTGAGAATAATCCGCTCGAAGAGTCTTTTCCTGTAGCAACGGCACAAGATATTCAAGCCGCACAGCGTTTAGCCGCATCGGTAAGTATCAGTGATGATTTATTAGGTTATATCGTACGGATAACGGAAGCTACACGCAAATCTACGGCAGTAAAACTGGGTGCGAGTCCACGTGCCAGTGGCGCGTTGCTTAGATCAGCTCAGGGATATGCACTTATTCAAGGCAGATCCTATGTAACACCGGATGATATCAAAGCCGTGGCTGTTTCCGTGCTTGCACATCGTCTGCTGCTTCATCGGGGATTAGGCTCAAGAGAGGGACAAGCCGCGGATATTGTATTGCAAGTGCTTCGTGAAGTTGAGGTGCCTGCTGAACCCGTGACGTCCTTAAGAGGCGGAAAGGTGGAATGACCTATGGCTTTGCCTTGGTTCATTTTCATTACAGTGGCGTTGGTGTTACTTCTTGCTGACATTTATAAACGGAATGGTCTGAAAGCGCTTAGTTATTCTCGTTATTTTTCAAGTAAGACTGCTTATGAAGGAGAACGTATTGAGATGATCGAGGAGATCATTAATGCGAAGCTTCTTCCTTTGCCGTGGCTCCGATTGGAGTCTAGTATTGCGAGAGGTCTGGAATTTGGAAGTCAGGATAATCTTGGGATTAGTACAGGAGAAATCTCTCAGAATCATATTAGTTTATTCTATTTAAAATCTTATCGTCATATTAAAAGACGGCATCAAGTGACATGTGAGCGTCGTGGTTTATATCGTTTAGAATCCGTGACTATGACAACGGGAGATCCATTTGGTTTGACTCGAAAAAACAAAACATATCCACTCGAGTTAGAGTTGTTGATCTATCCCGTTCTGCTGAATCTAGACGAGCTTCCATTGCCCATTCATAGCTGGCTGGGTGAGCTTCCTGTGAAAAGATGGATCGTTGAAGACCCTTTTCTGACTGCTGGCATTCGTGAATATAGCTCAGGAGATTCTATGGGATTGGTAAACTGGAAGGCTACAGCACGTACTGGTGTTATGCAGGTTCATAAAAAAGATTACACGGCTGATTCCCGGCTCGTCATCTGTCTGAATATAGAGGACAGTGATTCCATGTGGAGAACGGTGACTGATGTGGAACGAATCGAGCAAGGAATAAGATATGCAGCGACTATAGCTGAATACGCAATGCAGCATGGAATTGAGACCGGATTAATCTGTAATGGCAGATTGGACGATGCTGGCGAAAGAGATCCAATTGAAGCAGAGCCGATGGCTCAGCTCGAAGATATGTTAGAGCTCCTGGCAAGGCTGAAGCTGGATAGAACACTTCCTATGAGTCGACTATTGGAATTGCAGGTTGAGAGTGGAATTAGTGACACAGACTTTCTAATCATAAGCTGCCATAGGGGAGCAGAATTGCAAAAGGCGACGGATCTCCTAATGCAGCAAGGCAATGGTGTGGAATGGCTGGATATTCCGGAACAAGGGAGAGAGAGCGCATGAAGCTTACGTTGTCTGGCTATGTAAGGGAAACAGTGAAACTCTGGTTGTGGTCTATTATTGAATTGTTGCTATTTCTACCGGTTTGGGTTCTATTTCAGATTTATTTGTTGCCCCAACAAGATGAACAAATATGGTTGATTGCGCTGCCTATACTAGCTTTAGCAGGCATTCTTTTGCGCAATTTTTGCAATGTAAGATGGAAGCAATTACTTGCCGCCTTAATCCTCGGGGCATTATTAGGTGTGGCTTCAGGGAGTTTATCCATCGAAAGCCTTCCCTTAGGTGTGGCTGGAATTATATGTACATTCTTAGGGATGACGGTAGACTCTAGAAATAATAGATTCAGAATGTTTTGGATAGGTATAATAATCTATTTTGTGGCAACTATAGCGTTTCATAGAGTTCCTGAATTGGAGCTAAGTGTGCCGTTATTGACCTGGTGTGGCAGTCTGTATTTAATACTGACTTTACTTATTTCTAATAGCAGCTATATACGATACAGCGCACTTACTGAAGAGAATGAAACGCTGCCCAAAGGGATACAACGGAATAATCGTATATATGTCATTGTAATTGGAGTTATTGCAGCTGTACTAGCGGCAGGTGTCGGTAAAGCTATAGGATCATTGGTATGGAGACTCTTACGCTCATTTTTCAATTTTATTAATCAGTTATTTTCTGGCACAAAAGAACCAGAGCCTCCGCCAGCAGAATTGCCGCCAGCAACTCCGATGTTACCACCAGTTGGCGAGCAAAAGCGTGGCTGGCTAGCTATTATACTAGAATACGGGTTTTATATTTTGGCGGCGGTATTATTGGGATTTGTAGCCTATTATGCACTTCGCTGGTTGTACAGAAATGCTGGAGAAAAGTGGCGGAAAGTCATAGATGCATTGTTATCGATGTTACGTAGGGAACATACCCCTAAGAATAATACAGCATATCTTGACGAGGAGAAAAGCGTCTTTACTTGGGAACAAACCGTTCGAGGGTTAAAAAATTTCTGGAGCTCTCGTCTTCCTTCAAAACATCGTAAGGATCGCTGGGATCAGATGAATGGCGAGCAGGAACGTGTCCGTTGGCTTTATCGGCGGTGGCTTAATATAAAGCGCGATAACGGTTATGAAATGAAAAGTTATCTTACGCCGCAGGAAACAAAAAGGGATGTTTTGCTATGGGGAGATCGTAGCAAGCATAAACGTAAGGGTGATGATGATTCTTTAGCAGCAGATCAATTGATTGAAATATATGAAAAAGTTAGATACGGAGAAGACGAGCCTGCTGCTTCTGATATTGCAGCTTTGAAAAATCAACTGAAATTATAGAATCATTTTCAGAATATATGCAAATTGGAACAAATAGGTTACAAAAGACCTGTAAGAGTTACAACATGGATACAATTGGATCTGTGCTAACCACTATAATAATTCTAGTAAAATACTCGTGGAGGGAAGTCAATGAGAAAGCATAGCAGTACATATGTTGTTTTACTCTTAAGCACCTTTGTCATAAGCCAGTTGACAGGGCATACCGCTTCGGCTGCTGCAGTTAGTTCTGTTCAGCCAAAATCGGCGGTAGCTGCTGCAACTGTAACAGCTCCTAGTAATCTGGGTTCCGTTTCTTTAGGAGCTAATATCAAAGCTACACTGGAAGATGTGAATATTTGGTCACAGCCTGGAGGCAATATTTTAACTTATACAATTAACTATTCGAATGGAAGCAGCAAAAGTGCTAGCCTACTGTATTATTTTTCGAGAGTTATGACCTCTGGCGGCTCTGTTATTCCAGGGAATCCACTAAGTGCGGACGCTACTAAGAAAAAAGTGGGTTCTAACGAAAGCTTGCGCGTTACATATTATGTTAATGTCGGCCAGGTAAATTCGTTAAAAGGTATCAAGATTCCAATGTACGTTTGGGATTCCAAAACCAAGGGGTATCTCAAGCAAGTAGGAACTTTTAATATACCCGCCAACTATTCGCCAACCGCTGTAAACGGAAAAAATGTAAGCACTACAATGAATGACATTCCGGTTATTGCTAAAAGTGAATCCTTGGAGCTCTACAAATACAGCGGAAAGGTTTATGCCAAGGTGGGCATAAGCTTGACCAATAAAGGCAGCAAAGTATTAAGTGATCCTGGTTACGCAGCATATTTGGTCTCGGCAGGGGGAAGCTCGTATGAATTAGCCCTTGACCGTTCTCAGCTTAGTTATAAAATTCAGCCCCAAGAGAAAAAAACCATTTATTATCTTACAGAAATTCCTTCGTATATGAAGACGGAGAATATGAAACTGCAATTCACCCAAAAGGATGAGGCGCTGAAGCTGGAGATTGCCAAATCCTCGTACAAGCTGCCTGCGGCTACTACACCAAATCTGGTAGTTGGCAAAGGTGTAATCAAGAAAATTACCATCAATAACAATACGGTTGAAACCCAATTAAATAACGCAACCGTATACGCAGAGAACAATAAGGGATTCTGGACTTTTCAGCTGCGAGTGAAGAATACAGGAAAGACAGCCGTTACGTTACCTTCTTATGAGCTTGCTGTCAAATCCTCAACGGGGACAACCTTTCCGATCAATTCTAAGGGCTTGAGCGGATTAACCATAAAACCGCTGGAGGAAAAAATCATCCCGCTTACCGCACAGGTACCCCTTGAGGTAGAACAGAATTCACTGCAATTGCAGATGATTGAGGCTGTTTCTGCTCCAGATAATAGTGAAACGGGAACTACTGGAGAAGGTGCAGCAACTGGAAGCACTGGTGGAACCAATGTCGCTACGAGTAACACAGCTAAACTAACGGTTCCGGTTGCTTACTTTACGATCTCCTATACCTTGCGTCCTGAGATACAGAAAGGTATGGAATATAGAGCAACAAATGAATATGGGACGTTTACTTATAGTTTAGTTTCCTTGCAGCGTTTTCCATGGAAAGACGATGATATCGTTGTTGCCAGATTAAATATTACGAATACCCAATCGGTTGCCTTGTCTCTGCCGGAATTAAAGGGAGCTGTTCAGGTAGACAATGAGGACATGTCATCTTCAACGGAATTGTTTATGGATAAGGAAACTTCAACGATTGGGCCCGGTAAAAACGCTGAAATCTATGTGTTTGCCAAAATTCCTTATACACAAGAGTTCGATAAATTAAAATTAAATCTTTATTCTATGGTAAAAGAAGAGAAAAGCTCGTTCCTGTCAGTTACTACGAACAGCATGATGAACGCTGTAGCTTCTATTGAAACTGGAGGAAGTTATGTTATCTCTGGTAAAGGCAAGAACGCAAAAGTGCAAGAGAACAAAACCATTATTTATGAAGGACTTAACTCCAATCTCGTATACACAGAGCTGCTTCTGAGCAGTGAAGAGAAAAGACAAAGCAAAATGGCTCGCCTCCAAGCTTATTACAAAACGGGAGATGGTCAGCTATTCGAAGCTACAGCCAATCAGCCGGATACGTCTGCTACTCCAGGCGGTAAGCAATTAATCACCTTCTGGGCGAAGGTTCCCAAGGCTGTTAATGCTTCTGATGTAAGTCTGTTCCTTGGGCCAGGGATTACTGGGAATAAACTGACGGAACCCGGTCAGGAATCCACTGGATTTATTAATATGGCTTCACTGTCATTAAATCCGGTCACTACACCACCTGAGAAGAACTTGACGAAGGTGGCCATTTATCCGTATACCATGTCCGTTCTAAGTTCGGAAGGGCGCTCACTACAAGGCAGTGACTCTATAAATATAGTTATGAATTACAATCTTCTTCGTGACAGCAGCTATGATATGGGAACCTTCACGCATAAGCTGGTCCTCAAAATGACGGATCCATATGGTCTATCTCAGGAACGAAGCTTGAACATTGGCACCGATATTCTTGAAGGGACCAACAACTCGTATACAGCAAGCTTTAGCAATAATATGTATAAGAATTTGTCAGGAGGAACCTACCGGATCACGCTGTACGATGAATTCCAAGGCGAACGGATCGAGCTGGCTAGTCAAGCTTATAACATCAAGATTGATAGAGCAGTTGTAACTGAGAAATAGCATTTCATATCTATTATTGTACGAAGAGGAGCAGCTCCAATGTTGCGAGTGGAAAATGTAACGCATTCTTATAAAAACGGTAATGAAACTACAGCAGTGCTTCATCAAATTGACTTTTCTGTGAAAGAGGGGGAGATGGTAGCACTGCTGGGGAGCTCGGGTTCCGGTAAGTCAACGATGCTCAATCTGATGGCAGGACTAATGAAACCTACGGAAGGCCATATTTATATTGCCGATCAAGATATCGTGAAGATGAGTGAGAATAAGCTATCGGAATTTCGCAGAAAAAATATCGGGTTTATCTTTCAAGCTTATGAGCTGATTACTAGCATGACAGTCCGTGAAAATGTAGAGCTGCCGCTGGTTTTTCAATCCGTTGCACCCTCTATACGTAAACAAAAAGCTTTAGAATTGTTGGAAGGAGTCGGCATTCCTGATAAAGCCGACTTGTTCCCTTCCCAGCTGTCTGGCGGACAGCAGCAGCGTGTTAGTATTGCACGCTCCTTGATTACGGAACCATCTGTTATCTTTGCAGATGAACCAACCGGAAACCTAGATTCGAAGACAGAAGAAGAAATTATCAATATCCTGCTTAACCTGAACAAGAAGATGAAGACCACCTTCATAGTTGTAACTCACGAGCTAAAAGTCGCGGAGCAAATGCAGCGGATATTCACGCTTCGGGACGGATATATGATTACTGAAAACCAAACTTCTTCGAATACTGAACTCGAAGGGGGTATACTCATTGAGGATTAGTGATATTTCCCGCTTGGCTTGGGAACAGGTCAAACGGCGGAAAGTTGTCACAGGTCTTTGTATGGCTGGCATATCCATTGGATGTGCTGCAATCATAGTTGCATTAAGTATAGGAGACTCCGCACAGAGCTACACGGAGCGGGAAATCAACCGCAATTTCAAAATGGATGAAATTACGGTCTCTCCCAACGGAGGAATACCCTCCCAAGGAGGAGGCAGCGGATCGTCTGCGGCCAATGAAAAGCTTGATCCCGGCAGGCTGACGGCGCAAAAGCTGGAGATTATTAAAGGCTTGCGGCATGTAACTGCAGCAGCTCCCTTTCAAGAGCTAGGGTACATACAGATGTTGACTATCGATAATAAAATAACAGATGTACAGCTTATTGGAACGGACCTACGCTTGTTAACGAAATATGATAAGAAATTCAAACAAGGCGGAGCTTCTGATTTGGTAGGAATGGCTGTACTGAACTATGGTGCAACCGTTGGACTGATTGATAACGAAACTCGGCAGCGTCTTTTTGAACAACTGAGTACAGATCCATATAACAATAAGTTGATGGAACAGTACAACAGCTTAAGCATGCTTCCAACAGATATGTACAAGCAGCAGGTTCAATTACAGTCTTTTGATCCCGCCTCTCAAACCGGAGGGATGTTAGTTAGCTCACCGATTCAAGTGGTGGGAATCCTCGACAACCCGAGTGGAACGAACGAGAATATGGCTATGTACGACAAGAAGATCTATGTGTCACTAGAGACTGGCGAGCGGCTTGTAGAACAAATGAAGCTATCGAGTGGAACCGCTGGGCAAAAGGGTGTCTATAACTCAGCGATTGTAAAGGTAGACAGCACTGAGAATATCGTGGAACTAGAGAAGCTTATTCAGAAACTCACCTTAACAACAAGCACGAATTTGTATCAAAAAGAGGCACTCGCTGATACCTTCAGCATGGTCAAGAAAGCAGCTCTCGGTATAGGTGTGTTTATTCTGATTATTGCTTCGATCTCCATTATCGTTGCGATGACTATGTCCACTCATCAACGACGACGGCAGATCGGTATTATGAAAGTGTTAGGTGCCAATATGGGTCAGATCCGCAATATGTTCATTACAGAAGCGGCATTGCTCGGGATGTTGGGCGGATTGCTCGGCATAGCCTTTTCATACTTGATTGTATTAGGAATTAATAAGCTCATCGGTAACTCTTCAGGAATGGGTGGAGGCGAGCCTTTGGTGATTTATATTCCTCTGATGACTCTTCCGGTAGGGATCGCATTTGCGGTAATGACAGGGGTATTATCGGGTATTTATCCGGCGATCAGTGCATCCAGAACGAATGCACTCACGGCGATTAAACGGGATTAGCTATTTTTAAGTTGAAAGGAAGCCAAAGTGATGAAGAGGAGAATCAAGTGGATTGTATTGGTACTGATTATAATTGCAGCAGGTTATTTTCTATATAGTAAGATGTATAAGCCTGAAGCGCAGTTAGAGCCTGTTGAACCCCCACAAGCCATAACTTTTGAGGTCACACAGGAGACCATTACCAATTCCATACAAGTTAAAGGTAATTCTAATTATGAGAAAGAAACGCTTGTTTATGCTCCATATGCTTCAAAGGTGACAAAGTGGAAGGTTGAGAACGGTGGACAGGTCAAAAAAGGTGATTTACTGTTTACTCTCGATCAGGAAGCCTTGAAGAATGAGATTGCTACACAAGAGGCGACCATCCGTAAAGCAAAGCTGGAAGCAGAGCTGAATGCATTTGTGAGCCAGCAAGACGAGGAGAATGCAGCCCTTGGTGCGACTGAAGCAGAACGCATTAAAGCACTCACAGCCCAAGAAGCAACACGGCTAGGGGACGAGCTTAATCAGGTCAATGCCGAAATACAAGCACGCGAATTAACAGAGAAAAAAGCCAAACTCAAAACAGCACTTTATTATGCTCCGGCAACCGGCATTTTCTTATTTGACAGTGCAAGCGAAATTCCGCAAACAGTGACAGATAATCAATATATCGGAAAAATAGTAGATATGAACAAGCTAGAATTCATTGCTCTTGTAGGTGAACAAGACGTCTTCCGTATAAAGACAGGCATGAAGGTCGACGTAAAAATGACAGCTATAAAAGATTTGAAGTTATCTGGAGAAGTTACGAAGGTAGCGAAATTTGCAAAGACAGCTTCAGGTCAGAATGCTACTGCCAGTTCGGTTCCTCAATTCGAAGTGGTTATCACGCTGCAGCCTGACGAGCATTTGATCGGTGGCTTAAGCTTAAACGGAGAAATTGAAACAGTTCGCAAAGAAAATGCCACCGTTGTATCCAGCATAGCTGTAATGCATGAAGGAGACCTCTCCTACGTTATGCTGGATAAAGGGGACGGGCAATATGAACGAAAAGACATCGAAGTGGGTCTGGAAACTACGGACAAAACAGAGGTTCTCTCTGGGTTGAAGGTTGGAGATGTTGTTGTTCTTCAGTAACAATGACTAACGCTTAGATTTACTTCTCAATCGTTTGACGCCAAACGTTAATCTCTTTATTAAGATCGGTAAGATCAGGAACCGGAATTTGCTCATCGGAAAGGTTATATTTGGCTTTTAAGGCTAAGATCCGATAGACGCTTTCATCAATCCGTGTTTCTTGAATCTTACCGTTTTTTACGTTTTGCAAGAGGGAGTCCATGACCCGTTTTTCATTATCATAGCCGTGAGCGACAAGGAGAATATCACTACCTGCATTCACAGTATCTACTGCTGCTGTAGTCAGATCGTAGTTCTTCATAATGGCTCCCATGGTTAGATCGTCTGTAATTACGATTCCTTGGTAGCCCATTTCATCTCGAAGCTGTTCACCAATAATGGTACGCGATAAGGATGCGGGTTTGTCTGGATCTAATTTTGGAAACAAAATATGAGCGACCATTACGGCGTCCGTCCCCTCTTTAATAGCTGCTTGGAAGGGGAGCCATTCTAAGTCAGCTAGCTGACCGGCTGTTTTGTTCACAATCGGCAGATCCAGATGGGAGTCGACAGAAGTATCTCCGTGTCCTGGGAAATGCTTGACAACAGGAACGACGCCTTCGCTCTCAATTCCCTTCATTTCGGCAATCCCTAGTTGAATGACTTGGTCAGCAGCATTGCCGAACGACCGGTCTCCGATGACTGGATTGTCTGGATTGCTATTGATATCGAGAACGGGAGCAAAGTTCATATTAAATCCGGCTGAACGTACTTCTCTTGCGAGCAGCTTTCCCATTTTCTCGGCAGCAGCAGCGTCATTACTTGCACCCACTGTTCCGTTAGAAGGGAATGTAGCATATTCTTTAGGCATCCTGCTGACTTTTCCACCCTCCTGATCAACACTCATGAATAGTGGGGCAGGGTTGCCAGTGTTACTCTTTTTCATAGAATTGATAAGACTGATCATCCCTTTCAGGCTTTTAATATTGTCCTTATAGAGGATGATTCCACCTATTTTGTCTTCGGTAATCATCTTTTTAGCTTGCTCATCAAGGACAGTTCCATCAATTCCAACTAGGAGCATTTGTCCGATTTTTTCTTCCAAAGTCATCTCAGCAACCTGAAGAGCAATTGGATCGCTGACTGCTGAGGGGGTGGGAGCCAAGCTGGTGGTTGGTGCAGGTGTGGATTGGGAGGTCGGTGAATCGGTAGCTTCGGACTGTGAATTACTGCTGCTATTAGAACAGCCAGCAATGAGGAACAGTGACACCATAGCTGCAATAATGAAGAGTGTACCGGAAGTCTTAGGCTTTAGGCTGTGACGGGTGAATCTAATCATCTGAATAGTCGTCCTTTCGTTAGCTAAATTAGATATTGGGAGAGGAATCCTTGCTGACTTAGAAGCACGGTGATAAGATAAACTTAAATATTTACATATTAAATTTGAATAATGAGGTGACGGTCCAATGAAAGATGGATTAGTACAAGCACTTAATGAACAGATGAATTTCGAGTTTTATTCCGCTCATGTTTATCTAGCGATGGCTGCTTATTGTTCCGGCGAAAGTCTGGATGGATTTGCAAACTTTTTTCTAATTCAAGCCGAAGAAGAACGGTTCCATGCCATGAAGATTTATAAATTCCTTAACGACCGGGATAACCGTGCTACGCTAGAAGCACTGCCAGAGCCGAAGAACGAATATAACTCGATGTTAGATGCTTTTGAACATGCCTTCGCGCATGAACAGCAGAACACTAAACGGTTCTATCATTTGGCTGACCTTGCTCTGGATGAGCGTGAACATGCGACGATTTATTTCTTGAAATGGTTTATAGACGAGCAAGTAGAAGAAGAAGCACTCTTTAGCAACATCATCAGTAAACTGAAACGAATTGAAAAAGATAGCAACGCCTTCTACATGCTGGATGCCGAGTTTGCTGCACGTACTTTTACAGCTCCGGCTGAATAAGTTATTGAAGCCCAAAAGCCTGAGAAATCAGGCTTTTTTATTTTATAGAGGTAGGAAGTTTAATCGCGAGCAGCTTATTATCCGTCCGAATCATCAGCATCCCTCCAGTTTTAAGGGAAGGGGCAAAGTTACGAGAGCCTGTGTTCACAGTGAAAATAGGCTTTAGAGTTAACATGTCATAAGCGTGAAATAGGCCATCAGATTGTCCACTATAAACCACGTTTCCGAACAGATCCGTCTGTACCACTGGATTCTCTCCAATATTGAGGTCGACAAGCTGGCCGGTTCCTAGCTTAAGTGCGGATAAAGTACCTTTATCTTGATTTTGAAATAACATTCTTTGTTGATAAACTTGGTTCAATGGAGAGTCTTTTTCTTTAACCATCGAGGCCCAGGTTTGCACCGGTTTACCCTCTGCAGAATAATTCCAGAAATCATATTTCACAAACTTACTGCCCTGAAAGATGTAAAAGTCCTTTCCATCCAAAAACGCGTTTCCATTCATCCCATTATAACTGTACACACCATCTTTATTCTCGGTATCTGTCCATTTATATAAACGTTCTCCTTTTAATTCACCTGTCTTTATGTTGAACACGGATACTTTGACTTTTCGATTTACCGGGTCATCATCCATCATAAATGTATTCGTGATAGAGTAGAGGAGCCCATCCTTCACTGCTAACGGCATCCACTGCCGGGTCTGGTCCCATAGTTTTTTTCCTGTCAGACTGTCATAAGCGGCGAGTCCAGCAGTTGTTAAGGCCCCTTGAGACAGATAGCTGCGAATAACGACCCCATCTGATTCCATGACCTCTGATAAGCCTGTAAAGTTATTGCTTTTCTCTACAGCCTTCCATTTGATCTTTCCGGTTACGGCGTCAACTGCTGCTAATTGTTCCTCTTGAGTAACATAAATAGTAGATCCTAAACGCTGTATATTTGTAGCTTTGGGGAGTGTTATGGAAGCCGACCATGCTTTTTTACCTGCCTCATTAACGGCATATAGGGAGCCGCTTTGGGTCAGACCGTAGATAAATCCATTGCTGTACGTGAATAGCGGCGCTAATCCACTTCCGAACTCCCATATTTTTTTGCCTGTTGCCGCATTCATTGCGGTTAATTTTTCATTGCGCTGCAACGCAAAGATCTTTCCGTTTTCCGCGAGTGCTGTAATGTCCTGTCCGGTGATTCTGTCTTTTTTTAAAATGGCGAGTTGTGCTGACCAAACAGGTTTTAGGATCGGGGCTGTGACTTCACTGTAATAAGTGTTACTTAGGCTTACAATTGCTTTTTCTGCAGAAATGACTGACATTGATCCACTGTTTGTTATTGGAATTAAAATACTCCCTATAGCTAAACATGTAACAATTTTCTTCGGCAAAGACTGAATCATCACTCCACGCTCCTTTGAATTAGTCATTACTATAATTAGACAATAAAAATAGCAAAAAGTTACTATTCCAGAAGAATGGAAGCAAAGTTGAACGGGGGCAAACTATGTTGCGTCCTGCAAAACAGTTACGACCTTGCAACTCTATTTGACAGAGGGAACTATTGCGCCCCGTAGCAACACTGTTTCTCTAGACCCACCCGATTCTCAAAGTGTAGTATAGAACAATACTATTCTTTGGGGGTTCTTTTTTTGGAAACTTATAACGACATTAAACAAGGCGAAAAAGGAGCTTGGCTAAGCATCGTTGCTTATATCTTTTTATCAGCTATCAAGCTGTTCATAGGTACGGTCTCAGGATCTCAAGCGTTGCTTGCAGATGGATTGAATAACAGTACAGATATTATTGCTTCTATCGCGGTACTAATTGGCCTGAAGATTTCCAGAAGACCGCCGGATTCGAACCACAGCTACGGGCATTTTAGAGCGGAGACCGTGGCTTCATTAATTGCTTCATTCATTATGATTGCGGTAGGGCTTCAAGTTTTGTACCAAGCTGTGAACAAATTTATTCAACCAGCACTGGAAAGTCCTGATCTCATAGCGGCGTGGACGGCAGTGGGCTGTGCTGTAGTTATGATGGCTGTCTATATGTATAATATTAGGCTGGCCCGTGCCATTAACAGTAACGCAATGCGGGCAGTAGCACTGGATAATCGATCAGATGCTATAGTTAGCGTGGGCGCTTTTATCGGAATTGTGGCTTCCTCCTTGGGCGTTCCTTGGCTTGACCCGCTTACAGCCATCATTGTCGGACTAATCATCTGTAAGACGGCATGGGATATCTTTAGCAAAGCTACGCATGATCTGACGGACGGATTTGATGCGGAAGAGCTTGAACATATGAAAGAAACTGTGGCAGAAATTGATGGTGTACAATCCATAAAAGATATCAAAGCCCGTATCCATGGGAATAACGTATTAGTAGACACAACTGTGCTAGTGGATTCTCAACTAAGTGTAGTGCAGAGTCATGATATTACGGAAGAAATTGAAGAACAGTTAAAAGACCGGCACCAAGTTTCCAATGTACTTGTACATATCGAACCCGTGATGAAGTAGAGATTTATCAGTAGGTGCCATATGTACAGCTAATGGTTGAATATAAGCACCTGTGATGTTGTTAATAGTTCTTTTGTGGAGAAAGGTGGAAAATAAAATTGAAATGTAATTTTCAAGAAACGGAATGGTGATTTCATGATCGCTTGGAAAGATTCATATGATATCGGTGTAGAAAAAATTGACTGCCAGCACAGACAGTTGTTAGCGAAATTGAACGAATTCTTTGAAGCATGCAGTAATCAGCAAGGGAAAGAAAAGATTGAGGAAACACTGAAATTCTTAAAAGAATACACGATTGAACATTTCAGTAATGAAGAGCAGCTGATGGAGGAGATCAACTTCCCTGAACTAGCTGAACATCGTCAGACGCATGCTGATTTCGTGAAGGCAGTTCTCGAATTGGAAGAAACGGTCAAAACAAAGGGAGTATCCGTACTCTCAACCATCAAGCTTAATCGAACGTTAACAGACTGGCTGATAAATCACATCAATAAATGCGATAAGCTGATTGGTCAATGTATGGCCACACGTGATAAAGCGATATAAGATAAACCTCCAAAGAAGATGCCGATGGGCATTTTCTTTTTTTAGTTCCGATGTTTTCCGAACACCGCATTGCAGTTTATACTGGGTTAACGGTTTGTGTTATGATTTGAGATAAGAAGTAGAGAAGTAGTTAGGTAAAGGGGAGAGAAACGATGAAAACATTACGAATGTTAGCTTCAGGATTTGCTATGCTGCTCATTCTGGGTCTTGTTAATTTCTACATTGGCTATCACGGCTGGTTACTTATTCATGAATGGTTTTCAGGTGTTTCGTCAGCAGTATTCTGGACATTATTTATGCTGATCGCTTTTGCGTATGTCATTGGAATGATCCCATGGCCAAAATCGGTTAAACCGATCGCCAGATTCTTTAAAGTGATTGGATCGTATTATTTAGCGTGTATGGAATTTGCAATCATTATGTTACCTTTGGCAGACCTATTATATGTGATACTGGGATGGTCAGGAATCAATCGTACCTATTACATTGCAGAAGCGGGCGGGACAATTCTGATATTACTGGCAGTCTTTCTGGTCTGGGGTTCAATCAACGCCTGGAGTACCGTGATCCGCACACATTCCATACCTATTGATAAATCTATTGGCACCAGCACGCCATTAACGATCGCGGTTGCTTCAGACCTGCACTTAGGGAATATCGTGGGCAATCGTCATCTCAAAAAAATGGTGGCACAAATGAACGCGATGCAACCCGATGTGATTTTGCTGGCTGGAGATGTCTTGGATGACAGCATTGAACCTTTTATCCGCAATAGTATGAGTGAACAGATTAAACAGTTAAAAGCTCGTTATGGTGTCTACGCAGTACTGGGCAATCACGAATATTATGGTGGATCAATTAAGGAATATACCGATTTGATGAGTAGTATTGGGATCAAGGTCCTGCAAGATGAGGTTGAAGAAGTCGCAGGAACGTATATTGTAGGCCGAAAAGACAAGACAGCCGAGACGATGGAAGCTGGTGGCAGACAAAGTGTAAGCACCTTGCTCGAAGGACTTGATCTTACACGTCCTGTGATTATGATGGATCATCAGCCTACAGGCTTCGACGTAGCCGCTCAAGCTGGGGTAGACGTTCTACTCTCGGGTCATACACACCGAGGACAGATTGCTCCTAATCACTGGATCACTAAACGTTTGTTCGAGCTGGACTGGGGATATCTTCGTAAGGACAATTTGCATGTAGTCGTGTCGTCAGGTTATGGAACATGGGGCCCCCCAATTCGTTTAGCAAGCCGGTCGGAGATCATTAAGCTGGAGGTTATGCTGGAGGGTTCTAAAAAATACAGTGAAGAGCCTGTTTCCACAAAAACGGTGTTAATCTAAAGTGAGTTTATTTAGAGGCTGTTTCATCAGCAGATTTATCTGCTAGGTGAGGCAGCTTCTTTTTTTGACAACTCATGGGGAGTGTAGTATGTTTAAAATTAGTTAAGGACTTAACTATATTGGAGCTGAATTATAGAAAATGGATCATTTACAACAGTTTGTGCTGAATCAGCCATTGCATACCAAAGCATTTTTTACATTAGTTGAAGCTACTGCAAATTTAGTTTCTGTTTCTGAGAAATATTGGCAGTCGAAAGGATTGAACGGAGCAAGAATTCGTATCTTGGTGGAGATCTCTAAACAGGGAGGTGCGATTCTGCCTTCTACATTGGCTCACATTATTGGAGTTACCAAAGCTAATATAAGCATGCTGTTAACACCATTGGAGCGAGATGGATTAATAACCCGTTCGAATGATACCAAGGATGGCAGAAAAAGCGTCATTTCGATTACGACTGAAGGCCAGCAATTACTTCTGGAGCATCTTCCAGAGAATCGTCAGGCTGTCGCAGAGAGAATGAAGAATCTGAATGATCAGGAGCTTCATCAACTTATCTTTTTATTACAAAAACTGAGTACATTCGAATAACAGAAAGGGTGTTATGTATGTCGATTATGGTTACAGGAGCCACAGGTCAATTAGGCAGCTTAATTATGGAGAAGCTTGAGAAGTACGTTCCGGCTAGTCAAGTTATTGCTTGTGTTCGTCAGCCAGAGAAAGCTGTTAATTATTTAGAAAAAGGGTTCGAAGTCCGTTTTGGCGATTATGACCAGTTAGATACGCTGATTGAAGCTTTTACTGGGGTCACAACGTTACTTTTAATCTCCAGCTCTCATACCGATGATAAGATCAGATTACATCAGCATGCTCAGGTCATTCATGCAGCAAAAAAGGCCAATGTGAAGCATCTGCTTTATACTGGATTTGCCTTTCCACCCAAAGGTCCGATTCCTTCTTATCATGTTCATTTACTAACTGAGCAGATGATTCTTGAATCAGGGATAGATTATACGTTTCTACGTAACGCTTTGTATATAGATTTTGTGGGTGTGCTTGGGTTGAAGGAAGCGATGGAAAGCGGTGAGCTACCCACTTATCCAGGGAACTGGCAGTTTAATTCAGTCACTCGTGAGGACCTCGCTTTAGCTACGGCAAAGGTTCTTACAACGAATGGACATATGAAACAAGTCTACGAACTAGCTGCACCAAACGTTTGGGACTTCAACAAATTAGTTGATGTATTATCAGAGTTATCAGGGAAAAAAATTACGTTTCGCCAGGATTCAAGTATTCAGCATTGGATTTATTCGTTTCTAGCGAAGATAGATACTGCTTCTACATCAAAAGATCTGGAGAGACTGATGGAGCGGCCGGTTACCACACTTAGAGAGAGTATTAAGCCTTTTGTTTGATCTGACTTTAGTTGTTCTATCGTTATAAAGTTGTTACTATGAGTTCATCCATTATTCAGGGAGTGTAAATGATGAAGAAGATTTTAGTAGCAGATGACGATGTGAATATTCGAACATTATTAAAACATGTACTAACAAGGGAAGGATATCAGGTGATGGAGGCCAGTGATGGCCGAGATGCGATACATAAATTGCAGGACAGTATTGCGGATTTAGCGGTCGTAGATGTAATGATGCCACATGTAGATGGGTTAGAGCTATGTCAGCATATTAGAGAAACGTATGATATTCCGATCATTTTATTGACAGCACGTCAGCAGCTGAGTGATAAAGAGCAAGGTTATTTGCGGGGGACGGATGATTATCTAACGAAACCTTTTGAGCCTGAAGAGTTGCTATTTCGGATCAAAGCGTTATTTCGCCGCTATTCCATTGCTTCAGATGATCGGATTCGATTAAATTCTCTAGTTATTGACCGCAAAAATTATGAAATAACCGATGGTGATGAGGTTCTGCTGCTACCGGTAAAAGAGTTTGAGCTTCTGGCTCAATTGGCACAATATCCAGGCAGGTTATATACACGTAGTGAGTTAATTGAACTGGTATGGGGCATGGATTATGAAGGGGATGAGCGAACAGTCGATGTACATATCAAACGATTGCGTCAGCGCTTCGTAGATTATCAGGAAGATTTTGTGATCCGAACCGTTCGAGGCATTGGCTATAAATTGGAGATGGTTAACGTATGAGATCCTTGTATGTCCGGATGTGTATTGTCTTCTGTTCAGTAATTGTGGTGAGTAGCCTTCTTGGATTTTTGGTGTCTAATATTTATTATCAAGCCCAGATTAAATCTCAGAACGATGCCAAACTTACCGGAATGGCAATAGAAGTTCAACAATTCGCAGAATCACATCCGGAGACGATGGAGGATTATCTGCGGAGTATAGCCAAGCTGGGTTATAAAATCTATTTAACAGATGCTGAAGGGGAATCAAGATTCTACGGTAAGCCCTTTAGAAAAGAAGATTTGGATGAGCAGCAACTACAAAAGGTTCTGAATGGGCAAATTTATCATGGGGTTGCTGAGTTTCCGGACAGTGCATTTATTACCGGCTTTTTTGATAATCAACTGCGCAATTCAATTGGTGTTCCTGTAAAAGTAAACAATGAGACGTATGCTTTGTTTATGCGGCCGGATGCTGAAGTACAGTTCGGGGAGCTGCGCGTTTTTTTTGCTGTGATCATTGGGTTCACCGTGTTGTTTAGCTTAGGATTTGTAATGATTAGCGTACTGCATGTGGTCAGACCTATTACACGTTTGACGACGGCCACTAAACGGATCTCAAAAGGCAGATACGATATCAAATTGAATACGTGGCGGCGTGATGAGATTGGTCAGCTAGCTTCCCATTTTATGATTATGAGCCGGGAGCTGGAACGAACAAATCGGGCACGTCAGGAATTTGTCGCTAATGTATCGCATGAAATTGAGTCGCCATTAACATCTATTCAGGGATTTGCCCAAGCTTTAAAAGATTCTACCTTACCTGAGGATGAACGGTTACAGTATCTCAATATTATTGACCAAGAAAGCCATCGTCTTTCATTGCTTAGCAAACAGCTGCTTACCTTGTCTTCACTTGATTATGATCCTAATTCCATACAGAAAAAGTCGACAGACTTGCGTGCACAACTAAGACAGGTCGTACAAATCATGGAATGGAGATTAACGGAGAAACAACTGGCCGTGCGTTTGAATCTTGCTGACATCAGCGTTCTAGGTGATTCAAATCTATTGTTCCAGGTATGGATGAACCTGCTCTCCAACGCCATAAAATACACACCTGCTGAAGGTTCCATTATGATTTCCGCGAAGCTAGTGGAACAGAACTGTATTGTTTCTGTGTCGGATACTGGTGAAGGCATTTCAGCCGAGGAGTTACCGTTAATCTTTGATCGTTTCTATAAAGTAGATCGAGCACGAACGCATGAAACACATAGCAGCGGACTTGGACTTGCGATTTCTCAAAAAATCGTAGAAGCGCATAACGGAACCATTGAAGTAACCAGTACTTTGGGTGAAGGGACTACCTTTACAGTTACACTTCCGCTTTTGTAATTCATTATTCATACTCCGTTCATTTTCATCTTCTAAACTGTGACTATACAGATTAGAAGGAGTGGTAATATGTTTTTAGCCTTAAGGGAAATGCGACATTCTAAAGCCAGATACCTATTAATTATGGTTATCATGTTATTGGTTTCCTTTCTTGTACTTTTCGTCACGGGACTAGCCAGAGGATTAGCGTATGCAAATATCTCTGCAGTAGAGAACATGCCGGCGAATTATTTTGTAGTACAAGGTGATGCGGATCAGACCTTTAGACGTTCTCAGTTAACAGATACGGAGCTCCAGAATGTACGTTCAGTAGTTGGAGACAATAATGCGTCTTCACTTGCAATGCAGATGAGCACTGTCACTGCTAATGATGCAGACGTTAAAGCAGATATTACTTTTTTTGCAGTAGATATGAATGGGTTATTAGCCCCTAAAGTAGCTGAAGGTGACAAGATTACTAATGAGACAAACGGTAAAGTCCTTGTTGATCGTGACCTCGAACAGTCAGGAATCAAACTTGGCAGTATTATTCGTGATCAGGCAACCGGGATGGAATTTACTGTTGCAGGTTTTGTTGAGGATAGCTCATACAGCCATACCCCAGTAGTTTATATCAACAATCAGGATTGGCAAGCTATGAAGCAGGGGGTTAACCAAGGAGAAGAAACCTCTTCGTCGGTACCGTTTAATGTGATTGCCCTGAATGCGAATGCTGATCAAGTAGATAAGATTTCAACGAATGTAAAAGATGTAGAGGTCATTACGCAAAAAGTAGCTATATCCAATATTCCGGGCTACTCGGCAGAGCAGGGTTCACTGCTAATGATGATTGTTTTCCTGTTTGTGATCGCAGCGTTTGTTCTGGCGGTATTCTTCTATGTCATTACGATTCAGAAAACAAGTCAGTTTGGTATTCTGAAGGCGATGGGTACTAAAATGTCTTACTTGGCTTGGAGCGTGGTAGGGCAGGTCATGATTTTAGCTATATCAAGTCTTTGCATTAGCTTACTGCTTACCTTTGGGATGAATAAGGTCCTGCCAGATTCGATGCCATTCCAACTGGAGCCTTCCACCATTCTTTTAACCAGCTGTTTATTCGTTGGGATGTCTCTTTTAGGATCACTAATTTCTGTCGCTAAAGTGGCAAAAGTAGATGCATTAGAAGCTATTGGGAGGGCTGGAGCATGAGTGCAAAACTAATTATGAAGCAAGTAACCAAAAACTACGGTGATGGCGACACAACGGTGTCTGTGCTGAACAATTTGAATCTGATCGTTAATGAAGGGGAATTCGTTGCTGTCCTTGGACCTTCGGGAACAGGGAAAAGTACATTCCTTTCAGCGGCTGGTGCGCTTCTAACACCTACTAGCGGTGAGATTTTTATAGATGGAGAATCACTTACAGATAAAAGTAAAAGTGAGCTGACAGAGCTCCGTTTAGAGAAGATAGGCTTTATGTTCCAAAGCGCTCAACTATTGCCTTATTTGAAGGTAGAGGAGCAACTCCTTTTTGTAGCTAAGCAGGGGAAAATGAGTGCTAAGGAAGCGAAGGAACGGGCTGCCGATTTGATGAAACGATTGGATATCTGGAAACGGCGTAATCACTATCCGGAGCAGCTATCCGGTGGGGAGAAGCAGCGTGTAGCTATCGCTAGAGCATGGATGAATAAACCAGCGATTCTCTTTGCAGATGAGCCGACAGCCAGTCTGGACTTCAAACGCGGAAGAGAAGTTGTACGCATGATCGCTGATGAGGTGAAGAGTGAGGGGAAAGCAGCGGTAATGGTCACTCATGATGAACGGATGCTCGAATGGTGTGACCGCGTTCTGCATCTGGAAGACGGGCATTTGGTTGAACATCAAGTATAATTTCATAGTGTGGAAGAAAAAAAGCTATTTGTCTTTTCTAAAGACAAGTAGCTTTTTTATAAAGACATCGGTAGCTAAGGAAGAAGAACATTCTTGATGTCGGATGATCGAGAATTGCCTTTCCAGATGATGTTGCCTGATTGGCAGCTCCTTGATCTCACCACTTTCCAGTTCCTTCCGTACAATCCATCTGGAGAGCATGGCGATTCCGAGACCGGAGGCCACAGCTTCTTTAACACCTTGAGAGCTGTTGAAGACATAGGATCTTTTAACAGAAATATCTTCCTCCTGTAGGAAATGATCGCTGAAAGCTCGTGTGCCCGAGCCATGCTCGCGAAGCACCCAAACCTGATCCTGCAACATGCTCTGCTCCACAGAAATCGCTTTTGACAGAGGGTGGGTAGCAGGGGCGACCATAATCATCTCGTCTTTCATATAAGGAGTGACGTTGAGATCATTCTCATGGACCTCGCCTTCAATAAACCCTATGTCCAGTTCGTTGGATTTAACGCCTCCAATAATCTCCTCAGTATTGCCTATCGTCACTTGCAGCTTGACCTGCGGATATCGATTGGCAAAATCAGCAAGTCTTGCCGGCAAAATATATTCACCAATAGTAAAACTAGCGCCGATATGTATACTCCCAGTGACTTCGTCCTGAAGCATATGGATTTCCTGACTTGCTTCATCGAAATGAGCCAATATTTGTTTGGCGTGTTTATAAAGAATACTACCGGCTTCTGTTAATCTAACCTGTTTAGAAGAACGATGCAGGAGTTTAGCACCGAGCTCATTCTCAAGATTCCGGATATGCAGACTGACACCGGGTTGAGATAAATTCAGCGCTTCTCCTGCTTTGGAAAAATGACTCAGTTCAGCTACAGTAACGAATACGCGTAATGGATCTACAATCATTTTAATCCCTCATTAGATTAGTCTATACTCCCGAATAAGCCAAGAATCCACCGTCAACGGGGACGGTAACTCCGGTCACAAAGCTGGACATTGCTTCATCTGCTAACCAGAGTAGTGTGCCAAGCAGATCCTCCGGCTGTCCAAAGCGGCGCATTGGAGTATGAGAGATGATTTTTTGGGAACGGTCTGTAAGCTCGCCATCTTCACGAACCAACAGCTTCTCATTTTGTTTAGTAAGGAAAAAGCCAGGGGCAATGGCATTCACACGTATACCAGACTCAGCGAAATGAACGGAGAGCCACTGGGTGAGATTATTAATTCCTGCTTTGGCAGCGCTGTAGGCAGGTACTTTGGTCATTGGAGAAGGTGCGCTCATGGATGAAATATTAATTATAGATGTGCCCGTTCTGCCGAGCATCTGCTTGGCAAAAACTTGGGTTGGGATCAATGTTCCAATCAGATTAAGGTCCATCACGTTGCGAAATCCATCTACACTAAGGTCAAAAAAAGTGAATATGTCCGGGTTCTCCAGGTCATCATTTTTGAAAATCTCTTGGGTCGTATTTGCTGAGGAATCATTTCCGCCAGCACCGTTAATTAATAGATCGCAAGGACCCCAGTGATTCTTAACAGCTTCTGCGGCTTTCATAACACTCTGTTGATCTGTAACATCACAGGAGAGTGAAATTGCTTGACCGCCTGCGGCAGTAATTTCAGCGGCAACCAAATCTCCCTTAGCTGCGGTACGATTTAGAATCGCGACTTTAGCTCCTTGTCGACCTAACTCTAGCGCCATAACCCGGCATAATACACCGGCTCCTCCGGTAATCACAGCGATTTTTCCTTCTAATGTTGGATGCAAAGTTAATTCTAGCATAACCATTGAGCCTCCCTAAAAGTCCTGAGTGTGATTAAAGTTCCTTATCAAGTACGAACTAATCCCTGTTTGGATTGCCCATCGTTCACAGGTTTCTACAAGCTGTCTGCCAATTCCTTCTCCGCGGCAAGTCTGATCAACAACAAGACCTCCGATTTCAACAAATGAAGGAGACTCAAGCAAAATTCGAACGGTCGCATGTATCCATCCTACCAATCGGTGATCTGATTCAGCTACATATACAGCATGATCTTTATGGGTTCCGATTTCTTGTAGTCGTTCCCTAATTGTTCCAACACATAGATCCGGACATTCCCTAATAAATTTACTTAGTGCTGTTACGATAGGCAGAAGGGGAGATTCCTATTGTCTTTTTGAAATATTTAGAGAAATGGGCTAATTCCATACTTACTTGCTCCGCGATATCTGAAATGCTGAAATTGCTATAAGAAAGCTGTCTTTTAGCATGCTCCATTCTTTTCAATTGTACATAATGCATGGGGGGAACCCCTATAAATTTCTTGAAGTAGGGGATGAAATAGTTCGGATGTAAGTGGACAATTTCTGCTAACTCTTCTATTTCTATGGGTTTATCCAGCCGCTCATCAATATATTGAAGAACATAGGCGAGCTTTCCTTGATCCCCCGTATGTATAAATTCTTGCATAAAGTCTGTTTTGATATTCTCGTTCGATTCAAGGCAAGTAGCAATTAGATTGAGGACGTTCGCCTGAGTACGCAGAATGGACAATACATCATCTTTTTGAAACTGTTCGATCATTTCTGTGAAAATAACCCGTACGGAATCTGGGTCGGGCGCATCACAGATAAACAGTTTGTTTGCCGAATGGAATAAGGGCCACTCCCCAATATCAGCATCAAAATGGCAGAAATAGCGTGTATAGGGATCATTCATTGACGTTTCTGTAGTTTGAGTGCTTCCTGCGGGCATGATCATTAGCTGACCTGCTCTCGGATAATAAGTAACACCGTTAATGATAACTTTTCCCTCACCGCGGTCAATAAAATACAGCCGATTAAATGTTGGGGTTTCCAGCGTACGATTCCACCCGCTATATCCGCTTCTAAGTTGGGCATGGGTCACTTTTACGGTAAGATTCTGGAGGAATCTGCCGGTAAGGTTACCTGGATTATTCATCATCTAGCTCCTCTATGACTTGATTATCCTTATTATAACGAATTTATTTAACTAAATCATCTTATTATTATGCAAATAATGCTTAGTTTCGATCATGTTCATGTCTATTAATTAAGTATATTCTCATAACATAACCTCAAATAGGGAAGTGATCTGATTGAATAAAGTACGGTATGGCATTATTGGAATTGGGAATATGGGGAGTGCACATGCACAAAGTCTGTTGAATCATATTAAAGATGCTGAGCTTGCAGCTGTATGTGATGTAAGGGAAGAACGTTTGAAATGGGCAGAAGAGCATTTACCGGAAAGTGTACAGAAATTTGCAACACCCCAAGAGTTATATGAGTCTCATCTCATAGATGCAGTATTAATCTGTACTCCACATTATGATCATCCAACTTTAGCTATCGAGGCTTTTCAATATGGTTATCATGTATTGGTAGAGAAACCGGCTGGGGTCTATACCAAAGCTGTTAAGCAGATGAACGAAGCTGCAGCAAAGTCTGATCGCAAATTCGGAATCATGTATAACCAGCGGACGAATCCTTTATATCAAAAGCTTAGGGATCTCATAAAGTCTGGTGAACTAGGCGAAATCCGCCGCACAAATTGGATCATCACCAACTGGTACAGATCACAAAGTTACTATAATTCCGGTGGTTGGCGGGCTACATGGGCAGGCGAAGGTGGTGGGGTGCTGCTGAATCAAGATCCTCATCAACTAGATTTATGGCAGTGGACGACAGGTATGATGCCTAAGCGGATCAGAGCGTTTTGTCATTTTGGTAAATACCGCAATATTGAGGTTGAAGATGATGTAACCGCTTATGTGGAATATGAAAATGGTGCGACAGGGCTTTTTATCACCACAACAGGTGAAGCACCGGGAACTAACCGTTTCGAAATTACTGGTGATCATGGAAAAATCGTAGTGGAAGACGGGAAGCTAACCTTTTGGCGTCTACGCACGCCGGAGCCGCAATTCAATGCAGAGTTTACGGGAGGATTCGGCAGCCCAGAGTGTTGGAAATGTGAGATTCCTGTAGAAGAAGGTGGCGGTGAACAGCATAAAGGAATTTTGCGGAACTTTACGAATGCCATTCTACACGATGAGAAATTGTTAGCTCCGGGTGAGGAAGGTATTCACGGTCTAACGTTATCTAATGGAATGTATTTATCGGCTTGGACCGACGATTGGGTGGAGTTACCGATTGATGAAGATCTATTTTATGAGAAGCTCATGGAAAAGGTAGAGAATTCTAACTTCAACAAAGAAACCACAGTCGCCCAAACCTTTGGTGTTAAGGGAACTCATTAAATTCTAATCAGAGAGGAAAGATCCTATGAATCGTTCAACCATTGCTGCTCAAATGTACACATTACGTGATTTTACTAAAACTGCGGAGGATTTAAGATCCACTTTTCAAAAGGTATCTGCTATGGGTTATGAAGCTATTCAGATTTCAGCCATCGGGCCGATCGATCCGAAACTCGTAAAAGAGTATGCGGATGAATCAGGTCTGGCAATATGTGCAACCCATGTGTCATGGGATCGCCTAACGAACGATTTGGATGCTTTAGCCGCTGAACATAAGCTGTGGAACTGCAAAAATATTGGACTAGGAAGTTTACCGGAAATATTCCGTACGGGACAAGAAGGTTACCGTGAATTCGCAAAGCTGATGTCGGACATTGCAGTTACTTTAAAAGATCAACATGATCTGCAATTTGTTTATCATAATCACGATTTTGAATTTGAACGCTTTGATGGAATGACTGGCATGGAAATTCTGCTCACCGAGTCTGATCCTGCCGTTGGTTTTGAGCTGGATTTATATTGGGTTCAAGCAGGCGGAGGGAGTCCGGCTGAATGGATACGCAAAGTTGCAGGCAGAATGCAGGTAGTGCATTTAAAAGATATGGCGATTGTTAATAGAAAACAGATCTTTGCTGAAATCGGTGAAGGGAATATGAACTATAAAGAAATTATCAATGTTTGTCGCGAAACGGGTGTTGATTGGTTCGTAGTGGAGCAGGATGTTTGCCGTCGTGATCCTTTTGAAAGCTTGGAGATCAGTCTGCGTTATCTTCTTAATACGTTATAGAATGGAGTAATACTGATTAGGAGGGGTTTTATGAATCGGAAAAATGGGATGACCTATGCACCAACATATGAATCCAAACCTGTAGTGAAGCCGGGTGAATTCATCATTGCCGCTATTGCCCTAGATCACGGTCATATTTACGGGATGTGTAACGGACTGGTTGAAGCAGGGGCAGAGCTGAAATGGGTATATGATCCGGATGAGGAAAAGGTCAGAAATTTTATTAGTAAATATCCCGGTGTCAAAGCTGCTGGATCTGTGGAAGAAGTTCTGGAAGATCCCGAAGTGCGATTAATAGCAGCGGCAGCAATTCCATCTGAACGCGGACCTTTAGGCAATCGGGTAATGGCTCACGGGAAGGACTATTTTACGGATAAAGCACCCTTTACAACCCTGGAACAGCTTGAATCCGCTAGAGCAGTGGCAGCAGCAACTAATAAGAAATATATGGTCTACTACAGTGAACGCCTTCACGTTGAAAGCGCTATCTATGCTGGGCGGCTGATTCAGAAAGGAGCTATCGGCCGTGTCCTGCAAGTCATTGGATTAGGGCCACATCGTCTAAATGCTCCTAACCGGCCGGAATGGTTTTTCCAAAGGGAGAAATATGGTGGGATTTTGTGTGACATAGGCAGTCATCAAATAGAACAATTTTTGTATTATGCAGATTGTCAGGATGCTTCGGTTATTCATAGTAAAGTGGCCAATTACAACCATCCGACTTATCCCGAATTAGAGGATTTTGGTGATGCTACTCTTGTAGGTGACAATGGGGCAACACAATATTTTCGCGTGGATTGGTTTACGCCTGATGGGCTGGGCACATGGGGAGACGGGCGCACGATGATTATGGGTACTGAAGGATATATTGAACTGCGTAAATATACTGATATGGGTCGTTCAAATACACCGGATCATGTGTACTGGGTCAATGGGGAAGGGGAACATTATGAGCATGTAGCTGGGAAGGTTGGTTTTCCTTTCTTTGGTGAGCTAATCCTTGACTGTCTGAATCGGACAGAGCTGGCGATGACACAGAGCCATGTGTTCAAAGCTGCCGAGCTATGTCTGAAGGCTCAAGAACAAGCGATCAATCTAACCCCGGCAATACTCAGATAACGATTGAATGATGAACGGGGGTAATATAGATGAAAGAACTTGGAGCAGCCATTATTGGATGCGGAGCCATTTTCCCTCTACATGCAAAAACATTAACAGGCATCGATGGTGTGAGCCTACTTGCAGTTGCAGATATTGATGCTGACAAAGCATTACATGCGGCTAAAGAATATGACTGCCAAGCTACTAATGATTATAGAGAAATTTTAAAGGATGACCGTATTCATGTTGTACATCTCTGTACGCCTCATTATTTACATGCAGAAATGGCTACGGAGTTGTTACAAGCAGGAAAACATGTCCTTACCGAAAAGCCTATGGCGGCAGATCTTCCTTCAGCCAGACGAATACTTGAAGCCGCACAGCAAAGCACAGGTCAGCTTGGTGTGGTGTTTCAGAACCGTTATAATGATGCCTCCATATATATTAAGCAGGTCATTGATTCAGGAATATATGGGAAGCTGCACTGCATGAAAGGAATCGTGACCTGGCACCGCAGCGAAAGTTATTATAGCGATAGTGACTGGAGAGGACGCTGGTCTACGGAAGGTGGAGGCCTGCTAATTAACCAAACTATCCATACACTAGATTTACTTCAGTGGTTTGGTGGAGAGGTGGCATCGGTGAAAGGCAGTATTACCACGGATGTGCTAAATGGGGTCATAGAGGTAGAAGATACCGCCCACGCCTGCATCGATTTCACTAATAATGTCAGAGGGCTCTTTTATGGTACAAATACCTATCTGGAGAATTCTCCAGTGGAGCTGGAGCTAGTCTTTGAAGAAGGGACTATCAACCTCCGCAGAGATCATTTATATCTTTGGAAGGATGGAAAGGAAACCTTGCTGTGTGAGCCTAGATTTAGTGCTACGGAAGGTAAATCCTATTGGGGTACCGGGCATAAGAGACTGATTGAGGACTTCTATGAGCATGTCGCCAGGGGTCAAAAGTTTTGGTTGGATGGTGCTGAAGGGATAAAAGCGCTGGAGTTGGTGGCGGGGATTTATAGTTCATCGCAAAAGGCTGAATAAATAATAAATAAGCTGTATCAAAAGTAGATTACTCTACGAATGATACAGCTTATTGTATTTTTAATGTGAATCACTTATTCTCAATCCTCATCAACGGAACTCTAAATAATCTATAACCTACCTTTTTAGCTTGTCCATGGGGGTGATTTATGTAATTATGTTCATGGGTAAGTAATTCGTAGATTTACAATAAATATAAAATGATGATTAACGGCAGGTAGGAGGGGTTAGGAATGAGTGTTACATGGAAAAGAAGGATTCTGATCAATGATCCTATTTCACTAGATCCAGTTCAGATTCAGCAAGACTTGTACAGCGGCAACCAAGTGATTGTTCAGTTCTCTGATCCATCGACCTATGGCTCGATTCTGGATGAGGTAAATGAGCTTTGCGCGCGTTTTGATGAAAATTTTGGAGTGCGTTTTTATGGCCATTATTCTGTATCCTTTGATTGTGAGACACTCCTGCAGATTCCAAATGTTAAAATGCTGCTGCTGAATTGTCTTCGCCAGGCACATAACACGAACGTATTGGCTAAGCTGAATAACCTGTATAGTCTGAGCGTGGGTATTTATGAGCTTGAGAATTCGGAGATTCTGAGTATAGATACGTTGCGGTCTTTAAGCATTTTAAATATTAGTTCGGAGAAAAAGACGCTTAATCTGGAATACCTAAAAGAATTCTCTCGTCTAGAACAGTTGCATGTAATAGGAAAGGTTAAAAACCTTGATGCTATTGGAGATCTGGAGGATCTTACCTATCTCGCGCTGCACTCCATCAGCAACAAACCCTTACATTTTATTAATCGGCTAAAGAAATTGAAAGAACTTCGCATTTTACTTGGAGGCAGAGAACATATTAAGGACATCGAAGAGAATGAGATCGAAAGCCTGGAAATTTGTAGAGTCCGTGGCTTTCATGATCTGAGTAATATTTCGGTTTTTCGTGCGTTAAAAAAGCTTGTGATTGAAGATCAAATCCAGCTACGTGAGATTAACTTTGATCAGCAGATGAAGGCATTGGAAGAGCTAACGATTATGAATTGTAAAACATTGGCTCATTTAACGGGAATGGAGCAATTACCTTTTCTGCACAAGCTTCGTATTTTCAAAACGGCGATCGATTTTGATTCATTCATAGAACAAGAGCTTCCAATTGGCTTAACTACATTAGAGTTTGCAACTTTTAAAAGAAAAGTAGATCAGGAAATTCAAAAAACAATAGTAGGGTTGGGATATCAAAACGGAATTGTCTACAATGAGAACAGGGGATGATACAGCTTTTTTTATTCCATAAATCTTGAGGACTTATTTCTATCTTTTTTACAAGCTTTTAAATATTTTATTTTTTTCATATAATAGTAGATATTAAATTTATAAATAATTGTAATACACCATGATAAGGTTATAATTGATACAGAAAAGGTGTGACGCCTAAGAAGGAGCGCCCACATCCTTTCTGCAAAATTCAGGGGATAAGGATGGTAATAATGGGCAAAAGTGCAACTGATACAGACGTCATTTTAATTGGTGCCGGAATCATGAGTGCGACTTTAGGAACACTTTTGAAGGAATTAGTACCGGAATGGAAAATTAAAGTATTTGAAAAGCTTGAAAAAGCAGGGGAAGAAAGCTCTAATGAATGGAATAATGCAGGAACCGGGCATGCGGCGCTCTGTGAGCTTAATTATACTGTTGAAAAGCCAGACGGATCTATAGATATTAGCAAAGCTATTCAGATTAATGAACAGTTTCAGCTTTCGATGCAGTTTTGGTCTTATCTTGTAAATCGTAAGCTGATACATAATCCCCAGGACTTTATTATGCCGTTACCTCATATGAGTTTGGTGCAAGGGGAGAAGGATATAGCTTTTTTAAAGAAAAGATTTGAAGCGCTCTCAAAAAATCCATTATTCCAAGGTATGGAATTTTCTGCTGACTTTAAAAAACTGATGGAATGGATTCCGCTTATTATACAAAATCGTCCAGCGAACGAATCCATTGCGGCTACAAAAATTGACTCTGGAACGGATGTTAACTTTGGTGCTTTAACGCGTATCTTATTTGAGCATTTAAAGAGTAAAAACGTCGATCTCCACTACAAGCATAGTGTCAATAGTATGAAGCGTAACAGTGCTGGCTCATGGGATCTAAAAATCAGAAATGCCAGCGGTAACATTGAACAACATACAGCGAAATTTGTATTTATTGGTGGCGGGGGAGGAAGCCTGCACTTACTGCAGAAATCCGGTATTCCTGAAGGAAAACATATTGGAGGATTCCCAGTAAGCGGTATTTTTATGGTGTGTAATAATCCGGAAGTTATTGCGCAGCATCATGCCAAAGTATACGGCAAAGCTAAAGTTGGAGCCCCTCCAATGTCCGTACCGCACTTAGACACAAGATTTATCGACAATAAAAAATCACTGTTATTTGGGCCATTTGCCGGCTTCTCACCTAAATTCTTAAAAACGGGCTCAATGTTTGATTTAATAACTTCTGTGAAACCGGATAACCTCATAACAATGCTGTCGGCAGGTGCTAAAAACATGTCATTAACAAAATACCTGATCGAACAAGTGCTGTTATCGAAAGAAAAACGTCTGGAAGAACTGAAAGAGTTTATCCCCAATGCCAAAATTGAAGATTGGGATCTTGTTGTAGCTGGTCAGCGTGTGCAAGTTATCAAAGATACAGAAGCTGGCAAAGGCACACTTCAATTTGGTACCGAGGTTATTAGTGCCGCTGATGGTTCGGTCGCAGCACTGTTAGGGGCTTCCCCTGGAGCTTCTACGGCTGTTCACGTGATGCTTGAAGTGCTTAACAAATGTTTCCCTCAATATATAAAAGAATGGGAACCCAAAATAAAAGAAATGATTCCTTCTTATGGCTTGTCACTAATGGATAATCCCGTGCTTCTGCAGAAAATTCACACTACAACAGCAGCTGCACTGGGTTTAGGTGGAAAAGAACATGTTTTTAATCAAAAGGTGTTTTAGTAATAAAAGGGCTGCCGAGAGGCAGCTTTTTTTTCTGCTCAAACCTGAACTATTGACACAAAAGTGTATTACACGTATAGTACATAAATAAGATGTATGAACCACTTAGTACACACACTTAGTATATGGAGTTGGTTGTATGACAGAAGAACAGAAATCAGGCGTCAGCTTTAATATTCGTGAGCCGGTATATATTCAAGTTGTGCGTCATTTCAAGGAACAGATCGCCACAGGGCAAATCGGAGCGGGAGACAAAATTCCTTCACGGCGTGAACTTGCATCAGTAATGAAGATTAATGCGAACACGGCGCAGAAGGCATATAAGGAAATGGAGGAACAGGGTTTGATCGTAACAGAAGGGAATTCCCCGAGCCGAATTACACAGGATCAGCAAATACTTAACTCGATTCGAGCTGAATTAATCGAAAGTGCAGTGGATATATTCATCAGCTCCATTCAGAATATTCAAATTCCAGTTGAAGAACTGGTAGATATCATAAAGACAAAATATACATCCGAGCGAAAGTTATCTCCAGAGGATGGTGACACAAGATGATCCAAGTGAATCAGATGGTGAAGAATTATGGATTCAAGAAGGTACTTAATGGCGTTAGCTTCACTGCTGCCAAAGGAGAGATTACCTGCCTGATCGGAATCAATGGTGCCGGGAAGTCAACGGTGCTGAAGTCCATCATGGGACTGACACCATACAAAGGTGAAGTCTTAATCGATAATGTATCACTAACACATGTGATGTATGAGAAAATCACTTTTATTCCAGATTCGTTAACGATGCCCTCCAATATGCGAATTGCTGATTGCTTGATCTTTATGGCTGACTTTTATCGGAATTGGAACGCTGAACGTGCAAAGGAATTGCTTAAGTTCTTCCAACTGAGCTCTTCGGATCGCGTATCCTCATTGTCGAAGGGGATGGCTGCGAAGGTAAATTTGTTGCTGGGACTAGCCTTGGATTGTGATTACATCCTAATGGACGAACCGTTCTCGGGGATTGATATGTTCAGCCGCGAGCAAATTACTGATGTGTTCACGAGTGAATTGATCGAGGACCGTGGTGTGATTATTACAACTCATGAAATTAACGATATTGAGCATTTAATTGATAAAGCGGTCTTGCTACAGCACGGGAAGGTAGAGCGTGAATTCTACTGTGAAGAAGTTCGCGAGCAGGAAGGTAAGTCCATTACGGACGTAATGAGAGAGGTGTACATGAAATGAGAGCTTTTGTGAAGCTATTGAATTTTGAAATGAACCGATTTGCCAAAATATATATTGGACTCATGGTGCTGACAGTTGCCTTGCAGCTTGCAGCAGTCACCATCGGTGCTAATCATTGGCTGGATTCTGCGAATGAGGCAATGAGAGTGAATCAATGGACGCTTGAGCAATATCACAATGTGACTGGATATATTCAGCTAAACAGTATGATGTATGCTCGCTATAATGGACTTCTATATTTCGGACCCATATTCTTGAGCATAACAGTGTTACTAATATATAGCTGCTTCATCTGGTACCGTGACTGGAGAGGTAAAAATACGATAGTATATCGCCTGCTCACCTTGCCATCCAATCGGGCGAATTTGTATTTTGCCAAGCTGGTTACGATCTTGCTATTCGCATTTGGACTTGTTGCCCTGCAAATTGTGCTTGTGCCACTGGAGCGTTTGATAGCACAGTCGATTCTTCCTGCTGAACTATATCGGAACATCTCGGTATTTGATTATTTGAAGTATCCTACTGTGCTTAGAGTACTGGTTCCGCCCTACTTTTCTGAGTTTGTTCTATATTATGGACTGGGCATTACGGGCTTGATCGTCTTGTTCACAGCGATTCTAATGGAGCGGAGCTACAGACTGAAAGGGATCGGCTTTATCGTATTATACTTAGCGGTTCTAGCTGGATTAGCCTCAATACCCTATCTTATGGGTTATAGCAGATACGATAGCTACTTCTATCCCGGAGAAATCTTAGGTGCTTGTCTCGGATTAATAGTGATTATTGCTGGAGGTTCGCTTTGGTACAGCTTGTATCTATTGCATAAGAAAATATCGGTATAATTGAAGGGGAATGGAGGTTAAGGAATGAGAAAATATATGGTTACCGCCGTTCTTGTAGTGTTCGCGGTTGTTACAATCGGGATGTATTATGTACAGGCTTCACAAGAGACACCACCTAATTATAAGCTGACGATGGTTCAAGGGGATGCTTCTCTCGTTGAAGATATAGCTTTATACGGAAATTATCTGACTAAGGATAGTGTTTTTGGCATCAAACGAGCTAATATCACTACAAATGGTACAGATTATCCAGATGAAAAGTTAACGATCAGCCAAAGCTTAAACCGAAGACCAGTGAACACACAATTGGATAAATGGAGGGATCAGCATCGTCAGTTCATGCGTGGAAAGAAGAACTTAGCTGGGTTTTATGAAAATCAGGATATGCTTGCTTACGTGAATTGGACCGTAGATAAGCAGCAATCCAATGATCCTTCAGCGAAGAAAAATGCTAAGCTCAGTATTTCTGTGCTTAACAAGCAGAAGAACAATACGCTGGAAATCACATCCGATATCAATGTAGATCATGATGTTTCAGATATGTATGTACAAAATGTACAGCTTGTTGATCAAGAGCTTGTTGCAATGGTGTTTTTGAATCACAGCGCCAAAGGTTATGTATCTGAACCGCAGATTATCCGTGTTAATCTAACAACAAAGGAGATTACAAATGAGCCGCTCGTGTTACCAGGAGCTAAATCTGAAGCAGCAAATGGGGATAATCAATTCGTTAGGTTAGCCAATCAAAATCTGGATCACACGGATCAATGGATTTTAACGGTTAGTAAAGATAATCATAAAAAGGCATATCAAGTAGATGTTGCAACAGGACAAATCTCGCCGCTCGCGTTCCAAGGGCATGAAATGTTATTGAATAATATTATGAATGCGTATGGACAGAAAATTTATTTCCTGCAAAAAGCTGTATCGGGTAAGGAGAATATAGGATTTACTGTTATTTCTTACGATCTCGTGAGTAAAGAATATGAGACTACTTTGAAGAATACAAATATAGATTTAAGTGAAAACATTACCTATGATTTTAAACAAAACTATCTCTATATTGTGGGTTATAAGAATTTCAAAGGTAATCGTCTATATGTATTCAATTTGACAAGCGGTAACCTTGAATACGAAGGAAAAGTAGTATCAACGGAGGCTGCAAATCAGGCTGAAGATGAAACTAACATGGATTTGAATTTTATCGATCTCGGTCAGTATTAGAATTATTTGTAGAATAGAAAAATAGAGATAAAGAGATATGAAAAGGTACCAAGGCCGAGCTAATGACTTCTAATAGTCAATTAGCTCGGCCTTTTAGTCGAAAATTATAAAACAGCCAATAATAACTGTATTTCGATTAAAATATATTGTAAAACGATAAATAATGTGATAAATTCAATTCACAATAAATCTGTGAGGTGTGTTTTTTATGGAAAGAGGATCAACACTTTTTTTAAGGGCAGCGGTTATTCTTATAGGTATCCCGGTGCTTGCTTTGTGCATATTTGTGGTGCCGGAGATAGCGAGTTTCGCAGCAGAACTGTATCCGGATTATAGTTTATTGAAATATCTCCTTGCCATTGATTTGTATGCCTCGGCGATACCTTTTTACTTTGCACTGTATCAAGCTTTTAAACTGTTAGGCTATATTGACAAGAACAATGCTTTCTCGGAAATGTCTGTACAGGTTTTAAAGAAAATAAAATATTGTGCAATCATCATCAGTTGCTTATATGTAGTTGGTATGCCACTCTTTTACCTCATGGCGGAGAAAGATGATGCCCCCGGGATTATAGTCATCGGTTTGATTATCATTTTTGCCTCCATGGTGATTGCCGTTTTTGCTGCAGTTCTACAAAAGCTTTTAAAAGAAGCTATTGATATAAAATCAGAAAATGACTTAACTGTCTGAGGTGAAAACAATGGCGATTATAATTAATATCGACGTGATGCTGGCTAAAAGAAAAATGAGTGTTACTGAGCTTTCGGAGAGAGTTGGAATAACAATGGCTAACCTTTCTATATTGAAAAATGGAAAAGCAAAAGCGGTGCGATTATCAACGTTAGAGGCAATTTGTAAGGCTTTGGAATGTCAGCCTGGAGATCTATTAGAATACAAAAATGATGAGGAAAGTTAAGAATGAAGTCAATAACACAATTGCTGCATTTTGGATATCATCAGGCGATGAGTTGCATATTTCCTATTGCGATTTTTGGGACTTTAGCTCTTTCTAACATAATAGAAATGCCTTTTCTTTACCGTTATGATGCCATTCTTCTAATACTGCTTACAGTGCAGTACCTCATGTACCGTACTGGATTAGAGACACTGGATGAAATAAAAGTAATCTGTGTGTTCCACGTTATTGGTTTATTGCTGGAAATCTATAAGGTAAAGATGGGTTCATGGGCATACCCTGAGCCAGGGTTTACGAAGGTGTTTGGTGTACCCCTCTATAGTGGATTTATGTATGCAAGTGTCGCAAGCTTTATGTGCCAGATATGGCGAAGATTGAAAATGGATATGACCGGTTGGCCGGGGCTTGCTTCAGCGGGATTGTTGGGAGGAGCCATCTATTTAAATTTTTTCACACATCATTTCATTCCTGATTTTCGTTGGTGGCTGACAGCGCTTGTGGTTGTTGTCTTCTGGAAAACATGGATCATTTATAGGGTACGGACGGTTACCTATCGAATGCCCTTGATACTGGCCTTTTTTATTGTGGGATTTTTTATCTGGTTAGCTGAAAATATCGCTACATTTTTTAATGCATGGAAATATCCTGATCAATATCAAACGTGGCAACTGGTTAGTTTCAGTAAGATCAGTTCGTGGTTCCTTCTAGTGATCATTAGCGTCATTATAGTTGCCCAGCTTAAACATGTTAAGGCTAGCCGTAATCAGATAAATTCATAATTGAGCTGAGTTCGGACAATAGGGTTGATTTGACGAACAAATCATCGTTTGTTACAATGACGGCATCAATTAGGAAAAGGATGAGGACGATGGTTCGTCGTTTGAAAAGGTTTAAGAATGTCGCTACTGCATCAAGCTTCTAAGTATAAATGAATTACATTACTTAGAAGCGAGGGAAAGAAAATGAAACAACATCAGTTCAGCCACTGGTCTGAAATTAAGTATTTAAAGGATATTGTCACCAACCCAATGATTGAGGTAGGAGAGTACTCTTACTACTCTGGTTATTACGATAATCTTGATTTTGAAGATGGGTGTGTTAGATACCTTTGGGGTGATGAACAATCAAGAAAGTTGTTTAATCCCAGTGAAGATTATGGTTGGCATTTAGATAAATTGATTATAGGAAATTATGTTTGTATTGCTAGTGGTGTAATTATTCTCATGGGTGGGAATCACAATCATCATCCTGAATGGATCACCGTGTATCCTTTTGTAGATCAGATTGCAAACTCTTACCAATCCAAAGGGGATACAATCATTGCAAGTGATGCCTGGATTGGGATGAATGCAATGATTATGCCCGGTGTGAAAATAGGCGAAGGTGCTATTGTTGCGGCAGGATCAGTTGTTGTAAAGGATGTCCCACCGTATACGATAGTGGGCGGCAATCCTGCTAAAGTGATCAAGCAACGGTTTACAGATCAAGAAATCGAAAAGTTAAAGGAAATGTGCTGGTTCGATTGGAAACGCGAGAAAATTGAACAAGCCACGTCTATCTTTTCAAGCTCATCTATTGATCAATTATATGACTTTTACCTTAAAGAAATAAAAAAATAACAAAATCAGAACAGGCTGCCGGTATATTCTGCAGCCTGTTCTTTTATCTGACAGGGTAGTTTAACAATAATCGTTTTTTACCAGATTAATCCTAATTAGTATGTTAATATAGGAATGGACTCATTTAATAAGTTAGGAGGAAATTATATTATGGCCTTACCTTTACAAATCCGTCGAATGACACAAAACGATATTGCTATTATACATACGGGGTTATCTGAGCATGACGTAAGCCAACCTCTTGATTATGTCCAGCGTTGTTGGCAAGAAAATCAAAATGAAAAGCGAGTTACAATTTTAGCTTTTTGTGAAAATGAGTTTGTTGGATGGGGACATGTGGTATACAGGTCGGAATATCCTTATTTTGCAGAGAATAATATACCTGAAATTCAAAACTTTGACGTCATCCCGCCATTTAGGAAACGTGGGGTAGGAAGTGTATTAATTGAAGCTCTTGAAAAAGATGCTTTTACTATATCTAATACTATTGGTATTGGATTTGGATTATACGCTGACTATGGAACCGCACAACGGATGTATATAAAGCGTGGTTTTATCCCTGATGGGCGGGGAATCATGTACGATAATAAGCCTGTTGAGCCTGGGGCACATGTTTGTGTGGACGATGATCTCTGCCTTTATCTAATAAAAACTATTGAGCAATAAAAGCAGCTCTTGTACGGGGGAGATAGATTCTGAAGTATATCGAATTTGGTCTTGGCAATACATGGCTTATTAGAACTGAAACGGAGTTAGAGGATGGAACGGAATATGAAGAAAAAGGCATAGTGAAACCGGTAAAGTTCCGCTCGTTATATTTTAGAGTTTGGATTGGCAAAACCGTAATCATTCTAGACTTAAGACAAGGCTTGAAAATAAGTAAGAAGAGTCGTAAAACGTTGAAGATTATTTTTGGTATAACAAGTCTTTAGGTTAAGTATGACAAGGTTGCCGTCTAAATGAACAAATGGAGGAGCAAGATGAACTCATTTTTAATACAAAAATATAGTCCGCAAAGAGATAAGGCGCAAATTGAACATATGTTACTTCACAATAAGGATTTATTAAAGAGTTTTTATCAAAATGAAGAAAGCAACAGAGAGAACATTGTGGTTGCCATTATGAATGATACATCCATAGGCTTTCTTTCATTTAACGGGTTTGGAAGAAAACCACAAGCAATCCTGTTTGTTAATAATGAGTATGACACAATGGAAGTCGGCTCCAAGCTTATAGAAGAATATGAAAACATGCTTATACATAATGAAACAGTAGAGCATACAGTATTCAATGTTCTTTCTAGCAATGCTCAATTAATCAGCGTTTTGGAAAAAAATAATTATCGCGTATACTTTGCCATCTATAATATGTAACGAACAGGCGCTCCCTTTCCTTCAGAGAATATCCTGGTTAGAAATTATGAGGAAAAGGATTACTTTGAATGGGACAGAGTTTGCGAATTAGCTTTTTATCATATGCGTCAACGTGTAGGTATGTATCCCTCATTTTTTTATAAACCTGTGGAATGGGAACGGGAACAGTATGCGGAGAATAAAGATAATATGTTTGTAATGATAGTTGATGAAACGATAGTAGCAGTAGGCAAGATAGCAGGAAATAAAATAAGTATGGTTGCTATTTCGATAGAACATCAATCACGAGGTTATGGAAGATCTTTTGTGAAATTTCTTATTAATGAAATCATTAGTAGAGGTGAAGATAAGGCCATACTTGAAGTAGTGAAGGGGAATTTTGCGAAAGCCTTATATGAGAGTCTTGGGTTTAAAGAAACGGAAATGTACCACAACTATATCAAGTATTTTAGACCTGACACGAGACTTAGCGCTCCACCTGAGAATTATTAAAAAACTCAAAAATATAACGACAAGCGAGGTTTAAATGGATAATCCAGAGAATTTGACCCAAGCGCTGTCTAAGTTTTATGAAGAACTTGAACGATCTGATTTACCGGTTAATACTTTTATGCTATTGCGTAAGGGAGAAGTTATTACCGAGTTTTATCGTCAACCGTACCGCAAAAACGTTCCCCAGGTTTTATTTTCTCTGAGTAAGAGCTTTACATCTATTGCAGCAGGCATAGCATGGGATAACGGTTATTTTGAATTAACGGATAAAGTGGTTTCTTTTTTCCCGGATCAGCTTCCTAGCTCAATTTCACCTAATTTAGATAAGATGACGATACATCATCTTCTTTCCATGAATACAGGACATAACAATAATATATATGGTGCGATAGCCAAGCAAAATGATTGGGTTCGTGCCTTTTTAGCTTTGGACGTAGAAGATGAACCGGGAAGTTATTACAATTACAATACACACGCCACTTATATGGTTTCGGCTATTATCGAAAAGACGACTGGAGAGAATCTTGTTGATTTTCTAATGCCAAGATTATTTGCCCCATTGGACATAGAAAGACCGGAATGGGAGACTTGCCCGTTAGGAATTGTTGCTGGTGGAATGGGACTAAGCATACCAACAGATGGAATTGCGAAATTTGGCCAGATGCTCCTCAATCAAGGAGTTTACAATAGCTGTAGAATTGTTTCTGAAGATTATTTAAAGCTGGCGCTAAATGAACAAAGCGATAATCGTTGGGGACAAAATAAGGCTGATTGGTCAAACGGATATGGTTATCAGTTCTTTATGTGCAGGAATGGATGTAAGATGGGGAATGGAGCTTTTGGTCAATTGTGTTTCATTGATCCGAGTCGAGAGATTGTGATTGCTGCAACTTCAAGTTTTACCGAGATGAAGAAGTTACAGGATTTTTTAGATATCATATATGCAAATTTACTGAACCATGATTGGTCAACGGATGTTTCTAACATTATTAAATCTCCTACATTTATCTCCTTAGTAGACAGGATAGTTAGAGTAGATTATAGATCGTACAGTGGAATTTATATCTTTGAAGATAATAAGCATAAAATTAAAGAATTAATACTGAAGTTTGAAGAAGATCACCTTAGTTTTTCTTTACTTTACGACGATCATTTAGATGAATTTAACTTCAATTTTTTAAAGCCTGCCAATGCAAAATGTTTATTTATTAAAGACTTATCCCTTAGTGAGCAGGAAGTTTGTACATCTGCAAGCTGGCAATATGCTGATTCTAAATTAATCCTCACGGTATATTACATTGAAACCCCTTACGTAGTTGATTACACCTTGAGTTTTAGCGGTAAAAAAATTGAATTGCATATGCATAGGAATCTTTCCTTGGAGGATAGAGAAGACATAACTGTTATTGGTTGGGAGGGATGAAATGATCAAGGGTAAAGGATGGATGGCTGTTTTATTTTTGCTGTTTTCTTTAGTTTTTGTGGGAATCACACATCAGGGGACTATGTTTGGGGATTACCTCTTCAGAACCATTGGAATTCCGCCTTGGAGCGAGCCTGCGACAAACCATGGTTTACATTACTCAGCGATATTCGGGATCATTATGTTAATCGTCAGTGGGAGTTTAACTATAAAGCACTTTAGACAGCGTTATAAAAAATATGTAGGTAGAACCGTTTTGCTTGCTATCATCATTTTCATTACGTTATATCCATTTCTAACAGAACGATTGTATTATCTTGTGAATATGAACAATGAAGGAATTGAAGTTGTGGATTTTCTGGAAAAAGATTCGCACTGTATGTACGGTACTCAAGAGGATATAGTGAAGGTTCAATGTACAATCAGGCTAATCAACTATGGCGGGCAAAATGAAACCGTTATGATTCGTCCAATCTTTCGAGAGTATGGTAATTCTCAAGGGATTTGGTCATTCGCAGAGGTTCAGCCGCAAGAGATTACATTGTTACCAAGATCTAATATTAAACATAACATTCACTTTGAGAGTAAGCCTGATGCTCGGATCGCTGAATTCGGGGCGAACGGTAATACCGATTATTTTGGTGTGGAATTCGTCAAGGATGGACAGAAAAAGGTAGTCTTTAGGGACTGAATTGATAAAAAAATTTATGTCAGTTTTAGCTTTGGTATTATTACAGCTGAGCAGTAACGGAGGGGAAGGTTTCCAGTGACTCAACGACTGATAACAAAAGTGAACCAGCGCCTCGATAGTGTGCGTGTGCTGGTTCAAGAAATGATCATGTCTTTAGGTAGCGAACAACGGAAACAGGAAGCGTGTGTTCACCTGTACGGAGTGTCTAGCTTCGCTTCATTGCTTGCCATGAAAAGAGAACAAAATCAGGAATTGGCAGCCATTATAGGACTGCTTCATAATTATTATTTCTTCAAAACCGGAGTCAAGGATTTTCCAGGTCCCAACAGTGCAGATACCGTAAGGCCTTTATTAAGAGACTTGAATATGTTCACCAATGAAGAGCTGACTCAAATTCTAAAGGCGATCTTCCATCAAGGGGATAGGAATAAAGTTAAGGGTCCCTATGAAGAGATTCTAAAGGATGCTCAAGTTCTACAATTACATTTGCAGAATAGGGACTGTAATGTAACACAACAGGACACGAATAGGCTTCGGAATGTACTTCGTGAAATGACGATTCCAGAGGATTTTTTGGAAGAGATAGATTACAGTAGCGGGGCTGAAGTTCACCAGCCTACGGATAAACGAGGCAAGTTGGCTAATATTGCTGAAGCATTTGGAAAAGAAAACATTGTTGGAATACCAGGAAACGAACGATATCGAGAAATCTGTAAATATTGGCCTGACCAAGGGATTTATAAAGTATTACAAAACAATTGGTGCGCAGCATTTGTATATTACTGCTGTATGCAAGCTGGCTTTCTGCTGCCGATTCGATATCCGAATGCTGATTTTCGATTAGCTGGCGTAGGGGCATGGTTAGAGTGGGCGCAACTACCTGAGACCGCATTTTTTTATTTTGACGGGCAAGAGGGGTTTACTCCTCAACGTGGTGATATTGTGATTTATGAAAAATTGCTAACTAATGACCCTCACGATCATACAGGTATTGTTTTAGCATGCGATGACAAAGAGATCTTAGTTGCTGAAGGAAATAGGGATAATCAGAATTATTCCAGTGTTTTCTACAGAGATCGCTGGGATTGCGTATATGGCTATATCCGTATCGCTAATGACTATGAATTTGAGTTTAATGGAGAGTATACTCCAATTAGTTGAGGATGAAGAAGATTGCTTAATGGGCGAGTGTAGGAATTATATACTTGCCTTTTAAAAATGTTAGAGTTATCATAGATTTCTAAAGTCGTTAATGGAGGTGCTGAATGAAATATTCCCAAGCGACAGATTATGCACTTCATGCAATGCTCTATATGGTGACGGTGGCGTCTGATAAGCCGGTGGGTGTTCAATTGCTTGCTGAGAAGCTGGGTGTTTCCCAAACCTATCTGTCCAAAATGATGACTAAGCTAGTGAAGGCTGGATTAATTCAATCTGCACCTGGCGCTAATGGTGGTTATCGTCTCAGACGCAAGTCGGAAGAAATCTCTTTTTTGGATATTATCCATGCAATCGAAGGAACGGCTTCCTTTTTTGAATGCAGTCTAGATCACGGAAGTGAATGTCTGATTCAACAGGTTGTGATTGACGCTGAGCGACAGATGGAGCAGTACTTAGAGAACACGAAAATTGCAGATTTGGCAAAAACGATGAAGACGGAGTAAAGATCCGTTCTTTTTTCGGGCTTATTAGAGATAATATAAATCCGTAATAACTTTAATGTGGGTTTTGATACTAAAATGTGAAGTTTAAAACAATGGAGGATGATTACAATGACTGATGAGCAAAAATTAAATGCCAAGAGGGCGACCTATGAAAAAACAACTCGTATTTCGATTCCCTCTTATGATTCATTATTTTCGATGATCCAATCTTATTTTCGCTTCGAATTAGGTGACATCCCTGTATCTTTGCTCGTGGTCGGTGCGGGGGGAGGAAATGAATTTTCGGCATGGGGTCCATCTAACCCAAACTGGACATTTACTGGAGTGGATCCTTCGGAAGATATGCTTAAGATCGCGAAGTTAAAGATAGATGAACTGGGCTTAGAGAGCCGTGTCAGTCTGATTCCTGGGACAATCGATGATCTTCCTCAGCAGGACTCAAAGTTCGATGTGGCAAGTTGTATTTTGGTCCTTCACTTCATTCATGATGTTCAAGAAAAATTGAAATTGCTTCGCTCCATAAAGGATAATCTGAAACCGGGTGCTCCATTTGTTCTCGTAAGTGCATATGGAGATTTGGATGATCCTGAACTCCACGACAGAATAAATGTATGGAAAAGCTTTTGGGTTGCAGGGTATGAATCTCCCGAAGCGTTTGATAATGTAAGTAGCAATATTACGAAAATTTCTTTTCTTCCTGAAAAACAAATTGAAGAGTTATTGAAAGAATCAGGCTTCACGAGAATCACTCGATTTTATTCTACTGGAATTATGGCAGGCTGGATGTGTCACGCGGGGTGACTTGAATACTTTCGGACTCAGATGACGTTATTTGCATATATTTAGCCTTTGGAGCATGATTTCGGACTCCAGTGCTGCTATTCCTTAAATAGAGGATGATATATGGTGATTATCAAGCTCATAGCGGCTATGGAGTCCGCGAGCACCCTTAATATAGTAAAAAGTAGCGCATAAGGTCAACTGTGTCCTATAGCGGCTTCGTTCGTGTGAATAATATCTAATCAAACCAAGTTTAAGGATTAGATCAGCGATCAGTTAGATTCAAAAAGTAAGGGTGCCCAACAGCCATTGTATGGCTATGGACACCCCATTGTTTTTAACGAAAGTGACTAATCTATACATGAAGCTTGTAACGATTTGCTTTGCTCATCTGCTGAATGTCTGCAAGTTCCTCCGAAGTGAGTGGAGCTACATCAGCAGCCATTACATTGCTTTTTAATTGCTCCAGACTGCTTGCCCCAGGAATAATAACGGCTACAGATGGATTAGCTAGTGGATAATGCAGCGCTGTTTGTGCAAGATTGCGAGAGTCACTAGTTTCCTGTGAAAGCCGATCATGCAAATTCAGAAGTTCCTCACTACTGTAATCTAAGTAATTCTTTTCCGCCTTGCTGCGGCCACGCTCTGATAGAATGCCCCCTGCTAAAGGTCCGCGTGCGATCATGCTAATTCCATGCTTAGCTAGCAGAGGAAGGATTTCTTCCTCAGGACGTCGATCTAAAATGCTATATTGGCTCATAACACTTACAATATTTGATTTTTTCACATATTCTCTAATTACATTAGGACGAATAGAAGAGATCCCATAATAGCGGATAAGACCCTCTTGCTTAAGTTCTTCAAAAGCTTCAATCGTTTCGTCAATTGGATCTTCAATAGTGCCGCCATGCAGCTGGTATAGATCGATGTAATCCGTTTGCAGCCGTTTAAGACTATCTTTGACTGCATTTTTAATATAGGCTTTTGAAGGGTCCCAGCTCCAGCCTTCTTGACCGGGAATTCTGCGGTTGCCAACTTTTGTGGTCAGGATTACATCCTGTCGACGTTGACGAATGGCTTTGCCAATAATCTCTTCATTACGGCCCTCATCATAAAGATCTGCTGTATCAACAAAATTGATTCCTTGATCGAGTGCTTCATGAACAATGGAAATGGCTTTCGCCTCATCCGTACCCAAAGACATACAGCCAAGTCCTATTTCACTTACATGCAAATCGGATTGTCCTAAACGATTTTTTCTCATAGCGCATTCCTTTCTACTTCTGTTGTTGTTATATTATAACGTTTTGGAGATTTGAATTCTAATGGTGCTGCTGACTTCCATTGACTTTATGATCTTTTGGCTTTATCGTCATAGCATATATTATTTATTAGATGAAGATAGATAGGGAGAGATTTGATCATATGGAACAAGCGATGTTTGCAGGCGGATGTTTTTGGTGCATGGTGACACCGTTTGAGGAATTACCAGGCATTCATGGAATTGTATCGGGATATGCGGGAGGGTTAACTGAGAATCCAACCTACGAAGAAGTCAAAACCGGAACAACGGGGCATTACGAGGTTGTGCAGATTACGTTTGATCCAGCGCTTTTTTCATACGAGAAGCTGCTTGAATTATATTGGCCTCAGATTGACCCTACCGATGATGGTGGACAATTCCAGGATCGAGGGACTCAGTACCGGACAGCTATCTTCTATTATAATGAAGAACAGCGGTTAGCGGCTCTTGCCTCGAAAGAACAGGTTGCGGGCAGCGGCAGATTCTCCGGTCCAGTCGTTACGGAAATTCTTCCGGCGCCAACTTTTTATCGTGCAGAAGAGTATCATCAGGATTATCATCATAAGAATCCTAAGCACTACAAAGAAGATCGGGAGCAATCCGGTCGGGATACTTTTATCGCAAAACACTGGTAAGCATTGAAAAATCTAGACCAAGAGCATCCTGAGTCATACATGGCTTACGGGATGCTCTTTTTGCATTATATACAAATTTTATTTATTTTAAATTCTACATACTTTCCACACATTTGTAGACTAAACTACTCTAAATCAAGCGAGAACATCACACAGGAGGGTTTAGGATGAAAAAAATCATACCATTTGTTGCCGTTAGTTTGCTTTTGAGTACAGTGATAACAAGCTGCCAATCAGGCAATAATGTTCCATCTAAGGTTAATTCGCATGCTAGTTCTGCAACGGTGGAGCCACCTTGGATAGCTACGAAGAATACTACTCGCATTAACACTTCAGATCCGATTCAAGCCGCAGTGTTAGTTTCTCAGACTTTATGGACTGCGCAAACAAAGAATAATAGACCCTCAAGTGTAGTTTTGACGGATGTGAGTAATTGGCAGATTGCCGCAGTTAGTGCAGATTTGATTCATCATCCCAGTAACGGCCCCGTCCTGTATACCACAAAAGATGGGGTTCCTGAGGTTACCCTCGCAGAACTTAAGCGACTGAATCCAATAGGTGCTGATGGCAATAATGGGGTTCAGGTAGTGCTTGTTGGGCCTATGGCATCTAATGTAGAACAACAATTAAAGGCCATTGATTTAAAAGTAGACCGGATAGAAGGGGATGAGCCAGCGGCTGTAGCTCAGGCTATAGATACTTATTACGCTAAAGCAGCCGGCGAACTTCCAAAGTCGGTCATAATTGGTTCTATGGATAGCCCTGAGTACACGCTGCCAGCAGTGAATTGGATCGCACATATGCCGGAACCTCTACTCTATGTAACCAAAGACGAAATTCCTAACTCAACGGTCGAGGCTTTAAAAGAACGTGGAGGTAGTGCAACTATTTATATCCTAGGACCAGAAGACATTGTCTCAGCAGATGTAGAAAAGCAATTAAAAGAATACGGAACAGTTACCCGTATAGCTGGACAAGATGTTTTTAAGAACGCTATAGCTTTTGCAAGTTTTAAGGATGCCAATAACGGATTCGGCTGGGGAATCACTACACCCGGTCATAACCTGTCTTTGTTAACCACGGATTCAACGATGCTCGCTATCGCCGCTGCGCCGTTTTCCCATTTGGGGAAACATGCGCCGCTTATTTTTACAGAAAAAGACGGGCTGCCAGATTCAGTAATGGAGTATATGATGGAGCTTCAACCTAAATTTCAAGATTCACCAGCGGAAGGTCCTTACAATCATGCTTGGATAACTGGAGATAACCTTGCAATAAATGAGCGAGCACAAAGTGAAATTGATGATATGCTAGAAATCTCACCTGCTGCAGGAGGCAATCCGCATTCCGGCCACTAACCATAATCACAGGCTGGCATCATTTAGGGATGATGTCGGCTTGTTCTGTATTTTTTTGTATAATGAGAAGAACTAGGTCATAAAGAGGGTGAACGGCTTGAATAAGCTACAGATACTGATCGTAGATGATGAATGGAACATGCGGAATTTATTGCGGATTTATTTAAGTAAAGAAGGGATGTCTACAAAAGAGGCGTCAACGGGTCATGAGGCACTCCAACTGTTGAAACAACACAGCTTTGACCTAATCTTGCTGGATGTGATGATGCCGGATATGGATGGCTGGCAGGTCTGCAAGCTGGTGAGGGAGACAAGCTCTATCCCAATTCTAATGCTAACCGCACGTTCTGAAACCAAGGATAAGGTACGTGGTCTCGGTATAGGAGCAGATGATTATCTTACTAAACCGTTTGAGCCGGAAGAATTAGTGGCTAGGATTTATTCTCTGCTGCGGCGTTCAACACTTACATTTGCCCACCAACCTCAGGATAAGGTGCTCACATACCCTGATTTTAAAATATACCCAGAAGCTAGGGAGGTACATATTCAGGATACATCCATTGAATTCACTCTCAAGGAGTTTGATTTACTGGCTACTTTGGCGCAAAACACTACCCGGGTTTTTACGAGAGAAGAACTGGTGGAACGATTATGGGGGAATAATTATGAGGGGGAGAATCGTGTTATCGACACCCATATTAAGAATATCCGTGAGAAATTGCATAAGGCAGGCCTCTCCTATAATCCGGTTCAAACAGTGTGGGGGTTAGGTTATAAATTTCACGCTCCAGGTAATCTGGTATGAAAAATAACATCATCGGACTTAAGCTTGGTTATATTATAATGTCTGTTTTTTTAGTAGTTTTGCTTGTTCTTGGAATTACTATAGACCGGATGTTTACAAGCTTCTATTACAACGAGATGCAAAAAGAGACGGAGGAACTCACCTCACATTTTATCGGAATGGCGGAATCGCAGGATAGTTCAAATGAGCAGATGATGAGTACCTTTGCAGAATTTTCGGATGTCAGTATCTTTAATATCTCGAAGGATGGCAATGTGATACTCCACTCGGGTGTACATGATCGTTCGGATCGTTCATTCATCCAAGCTTCGGATGTTAGCCGGATTTTCGCTGGGAAAAGTGTTGATTTTGAGTATAAAGATCCTGCTGGACATTCTTATTTTATCATTGGAAAACCAATAATGGAGGGGGATACAACTCAGTCTGTACTTTATGTAATGTCCTCTACAGAGAGTATGAAGCAATCTTTGGCTTCCATCCGGAATCTGCTGCTGATTGCAGGAATAGGGGCTTTTATATTGGCTATAGGGATCACTGGTGTGATCGCCATGATTTTGTCCAGACCTCTGATCAAGATGCAAAAGGCAACCCGGAAAATCGCGGCTGGCGAGCTGGAAACGAGACTTTCTATACGTAGCAACGATGAGATTGGTTTTTTGGCAGAGGCTATAAATGATCTGGCTGTCGATCTGCAACGATACAGGGATACACGTCAGGAATTTCTGGCAAATATCTCACATGAGCTGAGAACGCCCATTACATATTTGGAGGGGTATACCAAGGTAATAAAAGATGGACTTTACGAGACCGAAGGGGAAAGAGATCTATACTTGGATATCATTCATCAGGAAGCACATCGGCTCCAGCATCTTGTGGATGATTTATTTGAACTGGCAAAGATGGAGGAAGGAAAGGTTACTCTTACCCAAGAGTGGATCGATCTCAGTCAGCTAGCGGAACAAGCCGTGCGCAGAGTTGAACTGAAAGCAAAGGAGAAGGGGTTACTGCTGAAGCTTCAGCTTAGCGGAGATGCGTATATGATCCGTGGAGATCAAAAACGTATGGAACAGATTATTATGAACCTTCTGGAAAATGCAATTCGTTATACGGATGAAGGCGAGATTATTGTTCATATGGAATTTGCAGCGGATGCTGCAACTCTAATAGTTGAAGATACAGGAATAGGTATTCCTGAGGAAGAGCTTCCCTATATCTTCGAGCGTTTCTACCGGGTAGAGAAATCACGTTCAAGACAATACGGCGGTTCAGGTCTGGGACTTTCCATTGTTAAAAAGCTGGTGGAATTGCATGGAGGCAAGATTCGAATGATAAGTCAGCCTGGAGCGGGTACTCGTTGCGAGGTGCAACTATTGAATCTATCTAAATCCGAATAAATGTAAGTGAAAAGAGACTTCATCATATACAAAATGAGGTCTCTTTTTTTGCTTGTTTATAATGTTATTTATTCGACTCAAGCTCTTCAAGTGCCCATTCACAAAATTGTATAGAGCTCTCCATATCAAGCACACGTTTGCGGATCAGTAAATAACGTCCAAAAGTTGTGGCTTTTAACTCACGAGTCTCACCGCGTTCATCACGCAACACTTCGTTTGCTTTGAGCAAAACCTTGTATCGCTCCAACTCACTCTTACAAAACTCTGCACGTTTTAGTAATAGGTCCTTGGCTTCTGCCGGGTTGGATAGCCATAAGCTATACAGCTTAAAATGCAGTTCATCCCGCAGCACCGGAGGCTCAGCAGGAGTTTCCACCCATTGCCGCAATTGCTTCAGTCCTGCTTCCGTAATGGAGTATTCTTTTTTATCCGGTTTGTCGGTCTGTTCAATGAGCTTAAAGGTGATATAACCTTGTTGCTCCATGCTCATTAATAGAGGGTAGATTTGACTATGTCCAGCACGCCAGAGCGGCTTGATATTCTGAGTTAATTCATATCCAGACAATGAGTTAGCGCTAAGTAAAGCTAGAAGTCCATAAGACAGTGTATTCATTACTATAAAGCCCTCCAGTTATTATAAATCCGTTTTCATTGAATTTTTCGGGGATATGTCATCATTGACATATTGATCATACGATTATAACATTATTCAAGTCACCTTATATATGTAAAAGTAGACATATAAAAAATAATGAGGAGGGGAAGCATGGAAGAAAATCAAGCAAGCAAAATACATTTTTGGCCGATCATGATTGCCATATTCTTCGGAAATTTCGTCTCTGTCTTAAGTACAACGACGATCAACATTGCTGTTCCTCTTTTAATGGATCATTTCAATACGAGTCTGAACACCATGCAATGGATGGTCACGGGCTTTATGCTGGCGACAGGAGTAACCGCACCACTCGCCGGATATCTCGGAGGAAGATTCAGCTACAAAAGGCTTTATCTTTTCGCCTTGATGGGATTCACCATGTTCTCTTTGCTTTGTGCTTTGGCATGGGATCCAACATCATTAATTGTATTTCGGATGCTTCAGGGTTCGTGCAGCGGTCTCATTATGGCTTGTACGATGACCATCATATTTCAAGTAATTCCGGGAGAACGCAGACCGTTTGCTGTAAGCCTCTGGTCGCTATCCGCGATGGTCGCGCCAGCCATAGGTCCGACGTTTAGCGGTTGGCTGCTCCAATATGCCAGCTGGCATTGGTTATTCTTAATTAACATTCCTATTGGAATTATAGCTGTTATTCTAACCCTAACGTTAATCCCATATTATCGAATGAATATTCCGAAGTCATTTGATATTCCTGGTTTCCTCACCGTTGTCCTCGGTAGTTTATCGTTATTAACCGCATTTAGCCAAGGCAACAGCTGGGGATGGACTTCATGGAAAACTTTATCGTTAATCCTTTTGGGGGTTGTGTTGTTAATTTTGTTTGTTTTGCGCGAGCTGAAGGCGGAGGTGCCTCTGCTGAATTTGCGTGTATTCCGTAATCGCCGTTTTACCGCCATGCTTAGTATCTATAGTTTGGTTACGATTGCGATGTATGCCGGAACCTATTTAACCCCTTTGTTCTTACAAACGGTAGAAGGGGCTACAACGCTTAAAACAGGGCTGATTTTATTGCCGTCCTCGATCCTCCTTGCCTTACTGAGTCCAATCGTAGGTAAGCTGTATCCAAAGTTCGGACCTGTGAAGTTGATTTCTGCGGGTATTTTATTTATATTCATCGGTTTATTCATGCTTAGTCGGCTGCAAACGAACATATCTTATAGCTTTATTATGTGGGCGATGGTCGTTCGTAATCTCGGCATTGGACTAGCCAATGTTCCAAGCAGTACAGCCTCAATGGAGGAAATTCCCGTCGAATGGTCTGGGCATGCTACGTCGATCAACAACTGGGTCCGCAATGTGTTAAGCTCACTTGGGATTGCAGTATTCACCTCCCTGTTGTCGAGTAGATCTTTACTCCACTCTAAAGAGTTGATCAGCTCCGGTGCAAGTAATACAGATTCGATACGTTTACTATCGTTCACGATGGGTGTGAATGATGTTTTTGTGGTAGGTTCCATTATCGTGTTGTTTGGATTTCCGCTGATGTTTTTATTACGCAAGAAGCGTACTGTGGTAACTGTACAAAGCGCGGGATAACCGGTACGAGACAAAAAGCAGATCAAGGTTTTATCCTTGATCTGCTTTTTGACTTAGATTACGTTATGTTAATAAACTTTAATGCATCATATCGCCCATTCCACCCATACTGCCCACAATTTCCGGATTAATCATCCCAAATATCATCGCTATATGCGCCACGACCAAGAAGCCACTAATTAGCAGAAAATGCAGCTTCATCTTGTGCTCTTCCGATCGTTTACGGGCAATCAGATCAAGATCTAACAAAGCCAGTGGCAATAAGAAGAGTACTCCGCTTAAATAGAAGCCCACGGCTACGATATCTACCCATGTGTGCCATTCACCATTCACAGACAAAGGAATAAACGCAGTTGGGAACAAGTAAAGGAATACCCCTGTGAAATATAACCCTGCGAGTATGCTGCAGACTTTGTTGAAGGATCGTAGTGGGCCTTTTAGGTTCTTGGTGAATAAAATAATAAACTCTGTAATGGTAATCGTCTCAGCGAAAATCAAGGGGATTGCCATGAATATAATCAAGTTCCAAGGCTGGTTGTCCGCTAGCAAAGACATGTAATGCGTCATGTTCATAAGATACTCCTCCGATAATATGTAATAGCTTCGGTTACTTATCGTATTCGAGAAGTATGTGGAAAGTATGTGGAAACGAAGGTATGATAAATATATGCAATAATAACAGTCGAGGGGAGCAAGACAACCGTGGGAAGAGGATTACAAAACATTTTATTTGATTTAGATGGTACTTTAACAGACCCCAAAGAAGGCATTACCAAAAGCGTAGAATACGCTTTGAACAAATTTGATATACAGATCGAACATTTGGATGAGCTTCTTCCTTACATAGGTCCTCCGTTATATGATTCATTTATCGAGCTGCACCATTTCACTGAGGAACAAGCGCTTCAAGCGGTTGCTTTTTACCGGGAGCGTTACAGTGCCACGGGATTATTTGAGAATATGGTGATTGAAGGTATACCCCAATTGCTGGAGGGACTTAAGACGAATGGATACTCATTGTATGTAGCAACCTCCAAACCGACTGTTTTTGCAGCACAGATTCTTGAGCATTATAAGCTCGATCATTATTTCAAACATATCGGAGGAAGTAATCTGGACGGTACCCGTTCTAAGAAGCAAGAGGTTATTCAGTACGTGCTTGATGAGAATGACATACATCCAGAGGAAGCGGTAATGATAGGAGATCGTAAGCATGATATGATCGGTGCTATTGGCTGTGGTGTCGAATCTATTGGAGTGACTTTTGGTTATGGTCCCAAGGAAGAGCTTGAACAAGCCGGAGCAGACCATATCGCCTTTCGTGTGGAAGAAATTGCAGATATCATTCAGCATATTTCATTGAGAGAACGGTGCACCAAATGAGTGTTATGAATACTGAAATACTTGACGGGAAATCGATTAAGCTGGTTCCAATAGATGAAAGTCATGCAGAAGGATTGGCGAGAGTGTTAAGAAATCCAGACATCTGGGAATTTACCTGGCGAAAAATAACGTCGGACGAGCAGGTGCAAGGATTAATCTCAACAGCTTTAGCGAATCAAAAGAACGGTTCACAAATTACCTTTACTATCATTGATAAAGCAACGGAGCGAATTATCGGAACCACAAGGATTATGCATCCGGATTTGGTTCATCGCAATGCGGAAATCGGATGTACCTGGATCTCGCCTGATTATTGGAGAACTAGTGTGAACACAGAGGGCAAGTCGCTGCTGCTACACTATTGTTTTGAAGAACTAAAGCTGATCCGTGTAGAATTTACAGTGGTCGCGAACAACTTGAGGTCACAAAGAGCAGTAGAACGAATTGGGGCGGTTAAAGAAGGAGTTCTGCGCAAGCATAGAATCAAGTCTGACGGATCGATTCATGATAATGTGGTCTTTAGCATATTGGATACCGAATGGCCTGCTGTAAAAGAGAATCTGCATTATTTGATAAATGACAAATACGCATAAATATAGATAGAAGCAAACAAACGGGCTAGGGGTTGTTCCATAGGGAGCTAGACTTCATCTAGAATAGATGAATCAGAGTGGCGTTGGAAGCAATTTGTTGAAGCAGAGCGAGCGTTTAATTGTATTTTGTACAACTATAATTCCTTAATTGGTTGGGTCATAGATATAACTGTATTTAGTACATCTATATTCCTCATTTACTCCCTTATAGGTGGATTTTTAGGTTTTTAATTGTACAGAATACAATTAAAACAAGTATAGTTGCTTTTTCATCCGGAATAAGTGCACAGAATGCAGTTATTTCACATTTACCCTATATCACTCTCCATTATCTCATTCAAATCCTTTAAATTAGGTGCTAGAAGTGTACTAAGAGGGGATACAACGGAAGCTACGGACGTTCCGAAAGGATCCCTCAAGAGCATCAGACTTGGCAACTCCTGCATAGTGTGTGGACAATTATACTTTGGTGGATCAGCGGATGTTTAAGCGGGTTAAATCAGAGTGTATAAGGATTTGCCCATAAATTTGCTTAAGACCCGCCACAGATCAAAAACACCAGGCAGCGATACTCCAATTCCCGGAGTATCGCTGCCTGGTTGTTTTTTAATAACAGAGACCGCTACAAATTCTAGAAAGAGCTGCTTGGGGCAGCGCCTTCTTTTATGATTCAGCCAATAGGCTGCTTATGGTTATTGTTTAGGACTTACAAGGATTTTCACTTGATTTTTTTCTTTCAAAAGTGCCTCAAACCCGTGATCAATCACTTCATTCAGTTTAATTCTCTTAGTAACAAGCTTCTCAGCAGGGAAGTACCCTTGTTCCATCAAGCTAATTACAGCTGGGAAAACATCACGGTATCCGATTATACCAGTTAAGTTGCGTTCTTTAAGTACGATATTGTTTGGAGTAATCGTAGCATCTTTTTCGAAAATACTAACGATCATGATTTGTCCACTCAATTTAGTGGAATTAATGGCTTGGGTTAGAACGGGAGGGACGCCAGTGACTTCAAAAGCAACATCTACGCCACCATCGGTACGTTTTTGAATTTCTTCGACCACATCATATTGTTTAGGATCGATTACAATACCACCGAGTTCTTCAGCTTTACTCTTACGTTCTTCAGAAAGTTCTACAACATAGATTTCCGCTGCACCGGATGCTTTCAAAGCTTCAATGACCAGCAAACCGATTGGGCCAGCACCGAATACTACAGCTTTATCTCCAACCTTTAGTTGACTGGAACGAACAGCGTGTAGAGCAACGGCAGAAGGTTCCACGAGAGCACCTTGTTCATAGGATAAGCTGTCTGGAATTTTGTGCACCATATGTTGGTCTGCTGCGACGTATTCTGAGAATCCACCGCCACCACCAGCCAAACCTAGGAAGCCCATTTTTTCACAAAGATTATATTTACCTTGTCGACAAGCCACACATTCACCACATGCAAAAACAGGCTCGACGACGACGCGATCACCAACATTAAACTTGCTAACGCCTTTACCTACTTCTACGATTTGTCCAGAAAATTCATGTCCCATTACGACTGGAGCTTTTTCACCAGTAAGGGGATGATCAGTACCTTGGGGGATGAAAATAGGGCCGGCTACATATTCATGAAGATCGCTGCCACAAATTCCGCACCATTCGATTTTGATTTTCACTTTTCCTTCAAGGGCTGCTGGTTCTTCAATCGTTTCTAACCGTAGATCTTTGACGTTATGCCATCTTAATGCTTGCATATCATTCATCTCCTAGATTAATAATTGATAATAAATAGTGTTTTATTTCTGGAAAAGAGGAAACGTTTCCGAGAACAAATATGTCACATAATTTTCATATTGTCAAATTTAAATAATGAAAATATTAATATCAAAAATTAGTGAAATATTTCACTAAAACGGAGCTATATCAAGCGTTAAGGCACATGACGGTAGCTGAGATATGTATTTTTCTATGAAGTATTATGTTATAATCTTTACATTGGAATTTTGATTTTAGATGAGCGGAATAGAGATAAATACGAAAACGATTCCGGAAATAAGGGGACTATCAGAGTGGCTAATAAAAACAAAGTAACCATAGAGGATGTAGCGAAACGGGCGGGGGTAGGTATTGCTACTGTCTCAAGAGCCATTAATAATTCAGAGGGAATTAGTTCCAAGACCAAGGCGCTGGTACTTCAAGTGATTGAGGAGATGGGTTTCACTCCGAACACCTCTGCGCAAAGCCTCAAAATCCGCCAAACGAAGCAAATTGCTCTGGCCGTTCCTGACATTCGCAACGCAATTATTCCGGATATCGCCTGGTCCGTAGAGCAAGCCGCCAAACAACATAGCTATCGGGTAATCCAGATTAATACTTCTGGCAACCCGCGGACTGAGCTCGAAACAATCCGTGAGGTCAAAAAATTACATGTAGATGGACTCATTATCATGCCTCTTGCTTATCCAAAGACCATGGTAGAGTTAATTAATAAATCGAGTGTTCCGGTCTCTATCATTAACTACGGGAAAAGAATCACAGAAAATGTGAAAGCTGACATCGTTAGTTTGTCACGTTTTGAAGGACAATTAGTGATGGAGCATTTAATCAATATCGGTCGTACTAGGATTGCATATGCAGGGGCACAAAAAGATCTTATTGAAGATCGTTATCTTGCTTATCAGCAAGCTTTAAATCAAGTGGATATTTCGCTTGTTTATTTTGGCGAAGACTTTTCCTTGCAAACTGGACTACAAGCCGCTGATTATTTCTACAGCCTGACGCATATGCCAGACGCTATTTATGCAGTGAATGACATGGTGGCCATAGGTATTGTGAATCGGTTTAAAGAATTAGGCGTACGTGTTCCTGAAGATGTGGCGGTGGTTGGGGTAGATAATAACTCATGGACAACCATTACAAGTCCGCAGATTAGTTCGGTCTCGATCATGGGGAATGAAGTGGCACGATTAGCCACACAGCTTCTTTTGCAACGTATTCAGGATAATATTACCGGGGAGTATCAAAGGGTGCAGCTTGATCCGCGATTAATCGTGCGAGAGTCAAGTGTTTCGGTTAGACGTAGTACGAATTAAAGGCCTCAAGTTTGCGACTACTAAGAATGAATAGGTTGTAAATCCTTTAAATCCTGCTAGACTTAATACAGAGTAATTTGATTGGAAATTAAGAAATGAGGTGCGGATCATTATGGCTAATATTTATAAGAGCTTAACCGATCTGATCGGAAATACACCGTTATTAGAGATTTCAAAGTATAGTAAAACCCAAAACGTAGAAGCAAGGGTTCTTGCCAAGCTGGAATCTTTTAATCCTGCAGGTAGTGTTAAAGATCGTATTGGGTATGCAATGATCAAAGATGCGGAAGAGAGAGGTCTCATTAATAAAGATTCTGTCATTATTGAGCCTACTAGTGGAAACACTGGGATAGGACTTGCTTTTGCAGCTGCTAGCTTAGGGTATTCACTGATCATCGTCCTACCAGATACATTTAGTATTGAACGCCGTAAATTAATGCTGGCATTAGGTGCTGAGCTTGTGTTAACACCGGGAACTGAAGGAATGAGCGGAGCTGTAAGAAAGGCAGAACAATTAGCTGCGGAAATTCCAAATTCATTTATTCCTCAGCAATTCAGCAATCCTGCGAACCCGGAAATACACAGAACGACTACAGCAGAGGAGATTTGGCGGGATACCGATGGAGATGTTGATATTTTCATAGCGGGTGTTGGTTCTGGAGGCACTATCTCGGGTGTTGGGAAAGCGTTGAAAGAAAAGAACCCCGCAGTCCAAATTGTCGCCATCGAGCCGTTTGACTCCCCTGTTTTATCAGGAGGCCGTCCTAAGGGACATGGGATTCAGGGCATTGGAGCTAACTTTATTCCGGAGAATTACGATAATGAGGTAGTGGATGAGATTTTTCAGGTGAAAAATGATGATGCCTATAGCGTATCACGTGCACTTGCGAGAACAGAGGGTTTGCTGGTGGGTATCTCCTCCGGAGCAGCTGTTTACGCAGCTACACAAATCGCTAAGCGTCCTGAGAATAAAGACAAGACCATCGTGGTAATTCTGCCGGATACCGGTGAGCGTTACTTAACAACTACTCTGTTTGATTTTTAACGGAACATGAGCTCGAGATCCAACTAATTGGCTTTAAAATCATGAGGCTCAGCAATATGCTGAGTCTTTTTGTTGTTGGAGTATTGGCTGGGTATCTCAAGATAACGGGTACTCAAGTAACTAAGAAGTTTAAGAGGGATCCCAAATCTCCAATGATCCTCGAGTAGCTAAGAGAGTTTAGTGTGTTACGGACCGTATAGCATCTATTTCGCCTTTTAAGCTCATTTTGCTGCGTTATCGGACTGTATAGCACTTATTGGCCAACATTTATGGATAAGTGGTGTGGTTTTAAGTAAATAGCTGCAACTGAGTCCGATAGACTGCCACAAACCCGCAAATGAACAAAATAACGTCTCCTGCGTCCGATCCATCGGCGAAAAGTATGTTATCCAGTAGGAGGATTCCAAAACTCCAATGTTCTTGAGTTTGATCCCTCAACACAACACGATGATTGCCCCTAAAGCGACTCGCACGCCTTAAATCACCTGCCTCACAAATTCTAATCGTTTTTTCCTGTTGTGTAATTTCCAGTTTAGAATAAAATGGAACTATTCCGCTAACCGCGCGTAACCGATAAATAAGAGAGATAATGATAGATCAGGAGGTACATATGAACACGAGAACTCTAAAAATACTGCTACGTACCACACTTGCTGCCTTATTGTTAAGTGTATTGCTTTTGCCGGCTGTAAGTTTAGCCAAAACTGCTGTACCTAAGCATACGGGTTCATTTTATGTGAATGATTTTGCGAATGTGATTGACGAGAAAGCAGAGAATTACATGGTGAACTACGGTATTCGATTACATCAGGCTACTGGAGCTCAAGTTGTGCTTGTAACTGTCGACTCTACTGAAGGGGTTTCGATGGAAGAGTATGCAAAATCGCTTTTCAATAGCTGGGGTGTGGGGGCTGCGGATAAAAATAACGGTCTGCTGCTGCTCCTTTCTATAAAAGATGATGATTATTGGGCGGTACAAGGTAAAGGTATAGAGGAATCATTGCCTAACAGTAAGATTAAAGAGATTCTTTCACAATATCTTGAGCCGGATTTCGCAGCTAAAACATACAGTAATGGTGCTAGGAAGACGTATGGAGCTTTTATTCAAGCTATGGGCGGTACTTGGGCAGAAAATGTTGGCACCAAAAATTACGTATCCGATAATGCGGGTGTGCTCAAAAAAGTAACTAAAGACTATCTGAACGATTCCAGCAACAGATATAAAACAACAACCGGAAGTGGAATTTATGTGGTCACCGTAAAAAATGCTGGAGATAAAACATTGCAGGACTATACCTATATGAAGTTTGCTTCGGTAGGTGCTGGTCCTAAGGATGTTATGCTTGTATTGGACATAGGTGGAGACAACTATCATGTTCTACAAGGCAAGGATATCGACAAGATTTTAACCAATGAGGCTATTAGTAATATTTTAAATACCGTGCTTGAACCCCAATTTGTGAAAAAAGATTACGGAACGGGAGCTACAACGACAGTTAATTCGTTCTACAGTTTCTTGTTAGCGAGAGCGGATCATCCGCAAGGAGTCACTGGAAACAACGGAAACAATGTTAATCCTGGAACTACAACGAATTCTGGTACTTCCTCTACTACAGCTACAAGTGGAGGTGAGGCGGTTAGTAAAAGCAAGGCTTTTCTAATTTTCTCAGCGATTTTTGGTTCGCTCATCTTATTTGGATTTACTGCTTCACGACGCAATAGATATATAGAAATGTATGGTTTGCCATTTAATCCATATAGTCAAAGGAATATACGCCGTTATGGTCCTTGGCATGGTCAAGCGGATTACGGTTATGGCAGACGATGGCACAGACGTTATTATCATCACCATCATAATCATCATAGAAATACACCATCCAATAACTCACAGTCAAGCTTCTGGGGAAACAGTGGTGGCGGAGGCTCTACTAACGGTGGCGGTGCAGGAAGGTATTCCTCAAGCAACGAGAACCATGGTGGTGGAGGTTCCAGCAGTGGTGGAGGAGCAGGAAGACATTCTTCCAGCTCTTCAAGCAGCAGCAGATCTAACAATGATAGTGGCTCTTCCGGTGGAGGAGGTTATTCCGGCGGTGGTGGCTCATCAGGTGGCGGCGGTAGCGCTAGCGGCGGCGGTGGAGTAGGAAGACATTAGAATTTGATTAGCTATATGTGAGCAGGTAGCCAAAACTTTGGAAACCTGCTCTTTTTTGTTTTTGAAATGATGACTATTACTCAAATAGAAACTTTTAACGAAAATCATCGTCTATGATAAGGACGAGTTGTACATATTATCAAATTAGTAATATTTAGGGAGGAATACTTAGAAGTGAGCACTTCATCATTACCTCAACGTTCCAATGCACGCAATAAGAAACCTGTTAAGAAACCAATAAAAAAGCGTAAGAAACGGAGTTTTTTTCGCACCTTATCCAAAGTTTTTTTATTCTGCTTATTCTTAATGATCGCTGCTGGTGGATGGCTTTATTTTGCACCCTCGGCTCAGAACTTACGTTATACGATCGCAGATACGCTAATTACAACACAACATCGCTATATGGCTAAATATATTATAGGTGAAGATCAACTGAAGGACCGGGTAACCGAGTATACCGCCCGTTTTGAAGAGATGGGGGACGAAATAGATACACATACGATCGCTCCCGAACCTGAGGTGGTAGAGAAGCCACTTGTCGAGATTGAGAATGTCTCAGGCAGTGGTTATACCGGATATGTAATGATTGTTAATGATCCAACCAAAGTCCGGCTAGGAATACCTAATAAGATTGGTTCAGGTGAAAAAGTAACCAGTATGGTGAAGCGTACAGGCGCTGTCGCCGGAGTTAACGGTGGTGGGTTCGCTGATCCGAACTGGAAAGGTAACGGTTTTAAACCTATAGGAATTGTAGTCTCTCAAGGTAAATTATATTACAACGGTCTAGGCGGTAAAAAATCTACACAGATTGTTGGTCTTGATAAACAAGGAAAAATGGTTGCCGGGAATTATACACTAGATGAGATTAGTAAAATGGGGGTTCAGGAGGCAGTTACTTTTAGCCCGCGGCTAATCGTCAATGGCAAAGGATTGATTAAGAATGCAGCGGAAGGTTGGGGGATTGCACCTAGAACAGCAATGGGTCAGCGGGCAGATGGCGCTATTATTTTTGTGGTAATTGACGGACGACAGCCTACTTATAGTATTGGAGCGAATCTCTATGATGTGCAGCAAATTTTGCTTAAGCATGGAGCTGTGATAGCGGCTAATCTGGATGGTGGATCTTCTACGGTACTAGTAAAAGATAATGAGATTATGAATAAACCCTCATCCCAATATGGTGAGCGGTATTTGCCTACAGCTTTTTTAGTTTTTGAGCATCCAGAACAGGTTGATATGCCAAATATCTGGAAAGGACTAGATCCTGCCAAGATTGATGCTGGGAAAAAGAGAACACAATAAGTACGCGTTATTGGGCACATAATAAGGATTATCTTGGAATGAGATGTGTATTTATGCTACGATATCAGCTAGTATGAAACAGAATGTAGTACGAATAGGTCTGGAACAGGGGGAATAGGAGTGACGTTGCAGCAGCTCCGCTACGCTATCGAAATTGCAAATAGTGGCTCCATGAATGAGGCGGCAAAGAAACTCTTTGTTTCTCAACCGAGCCTGTCCAATGCTATTAAAGAGCTTGAAAATGAACTTGGGATTACCATCTTTGAAAGGACGAACCGTGGAATCAGCATTTCTGTAGAAGGAATGGAATTTCTCGGATATGCCCGTCAAATCATTGAACAAACAGAGCTTATGGAGAATCGTTATACTGGGAAAAAGCGTAGCCCAATCTATTTTTCCATTTCGACTCAGCATTATGCTTTTGTGGTAGATGCTTTTGTGAGTCTCATGAAGCAAAGTGATGTCTCAGAGTACAACTTCAGCTTGAGAGAGACGCAAACCTACGACATCATCGAAGATGTGCGTACTCTCCGTAGCGATTTGGGGATTCTTTATATTAACGAGAGCAACTATAAGCATATGAATAAGCTGTTCAGTGACGGTAATCTGAAATTCACGCCACTCTTTAATACTGACCCACATCTTTATGTTAGAACTGGACATCCGCTTGCCCAGAAGGAAAGGATCTCGCAGGACGATATTTTACCTTTTCCGTATATTACTTTTGAACAGGGTGAGAACAATTCACTTCACTTCTCGGAGGAAATGTTAAGTTTTTCTCAGATTGAGAAGAATATTAAAGTGAATGACCGGGCAACCTTGACCAATTTATTAATGGGCACGGACGGTTATACAGTGGGTACAGGAATCATGGCATCCGATCTGAACGGTAATGGACTGAAGACGATTCCATTTGAGAGTAATGAAGTATTCACGGTTGGTTGGATTGCGCATAAAGATCGTAGACCTAGTGTGATGGCATCCAAGTATATAGAAATCTTAAATGACTTGGTTTCCGGAAGTTATTTTGATCTTAATCATTTTTTACTATAGCTGTAGGAGGATCGGTATGATTAGACCCGTAACTGGCACCCAGAGAAATGCTCCACCCTTTCGCTATGATATCGTCGGCAGCTTCTTGCGTACGGAAGAGATTAAAGCAGCCCGCCTCCAATATGAGAATGGTGAAATTACAGGTAGTGAGCTTTATGAAATAGAGAATATTGAGATTGCTAAACTACTGGAATTAGAAAAGGAAGTAGGATTATTAGCAGTAACAGATGGTGAGTTTCGCCGTTCCTGGTGGCATCTTGATTTCTTTGTCGGAATTAAAGGAACTGAAAAGATTAACTTAAACCAAGGGAATGGAAGAGCCGAAACGGTTCAGCGTGCAGAATCATTCCGAATTGTTGACCGGATTGCCTTTGAAGATCATCCCATGCTACAGCAATTTATAAAGCTCAAGGAAATGGCGGGAGACCGGATACCCAAAATGACGATTCCATCACCTGCCCTATTTCACTTTGTGGAGGAGTTTAATGGAAATGAAGTTTACCCTGATAAGGAAACTCTATTTCAAGATATCATCGCGGTTTACCAAACTGCGATTCAAGCCTTTTACGATGCAGGCTGCCGTTATCTTCAGTTAGACGACACAACTTGGGGAACGCTGAGCAGTGGCCGACATCGCGCCCATTTACGCAGTAGAGGTACAGATCCCGATCAGTTAGCAAAGGATTACGTTAGGCTGATCAATGAGAGTATTGCGAATCGTCCGCATGATATGACCATCGGGCTGCACGTTTGCCGAGGTAATTTTCGCTCCACTTGGTTCGCTGCTGGCGGTTATGAGCCTGTTGCCGAGGTGCTTTTTTCCAATACCAAAGTTGATGCCTTTTTCTTGGAATATGATAATGAACGAGCTGGCGATTTCGAGCCCTTACGATTTATTAAAGACCAATTTGTAGTGTTGGGATTAGTAACGACCAAACATGGGGGTCTGGAGAGTAAAGAGCAGCTTAAGGCAAGAATCGAAGAAGCCGCACAATATGTAGATATTGAGAAGCTGTGCCTTAGCCCTCAGTGTGGATTTGCTTCTACGGAGGAAGGAAATATTCTAACTGAAGAAGAGCAGTGGGATAAAATACGCCTTGTGATCGAAACCGCCCGAGAGGTCTGGTTATAATTAAATAAGCTAATTTGGTGGCCTGCTATAGCGTAAGCTTATGGTAGGCCATAGTTTTTAGGAGTTACCCTGTCCTGATTGTACAGTGCTATAGTGAATTCAACAGAAAAGCACAGACAATGAAGGAGGCCGAACCCCTATGAGTACCATCCAAAAAGGAAAACAAAGAACTGAAGTGCCATTCAGAGTAGATATCGTTGGCAGCTTCTTACGTCCGGAAACGATTAAGAGAGCTCGTGTCCAATATCAAAATAATGAAATCTCCGCTGATGAATTGCGCAAGGTAGAAGATACAGAGATTGCCAGAGTTGTGAAAAAACAAAAAGCGGTTGGATTAAAAGGTGTAACGGATGGAGAGTTCCGCCGCTCCTGGTGGCATTTAGATTTTATGTGGGGCCTTGAAGGGGTAACAAAGAAAGTCAGCCCAGTGGGCTACCTGTTTAATGGTGTAGAGACCAGAGCGGAAACTGCAGAATTATCCGGTAAAATCCGTGGGACTAACCATCCAATGATCGCTGACTACAGACAATTGGTTAGCGTAGCGGGAAATGATGTAGTAGCGCGCCAAACGATTCCTTCGCCAGCGCAGTTCCTTGCTGAACTTCAGCGCAATCAAAAGACTACTGTAGCTGTTTACGACAAGCAGGATGAACTTGTGGCTGATATTGCTGCAGCTTATCGTGAAGTTATTCGTGATTTCTATGAGGCAGGTTGCCGTAATCTGCAATTGGACGACTGCACATGGGGTATGCTCTGTGATAAAGGATATTGGGAAGCACGTCAAAAAGAGGGTGTAGATGTTAACGAAATCGCTAAGTTATACGCATTTGTAAATAACGAAGCGATTAAAGATCACCCAGCAGATATGGTTATCACGATGCATGTATGCCGTGGGAACTACGCGTCCACTTGGGCAGCATCCGGCGGATACGAGCCTATCGCAGAAGTGTTATTTGGAACGGTGGATGTAGATGGTTTCTATCTGGAGTTCGATACGGATCGGGCCGGAGACTTTGCACCCCTTAGATTTATTAAAGATCAACAAGTAGTTTTAGGTTTGTTCAGTTCGAAGTCAGGTGAGCTTGAGAATAAAGAAGAAATCATTGGACGGATTAAAGAAGCTTCGCAATATGTGGATATCAATCAGTTGTGCCTGAGCCCACAATGTGGTTTTGCCTCTACGGAAGAAGGAAACCATCTGACAGATCAACAGCAATGGGATAAACTGCAGTTTATTAAAGAGATTGCAGATGAAATTTGGCAGTAATCTATAAAAAATTAGCAGGCTCCTGATTGAATCAGGGGCTTTTTCTATCTGTATTGTGACAGCTTAGAGGATTAACCTACTACTGCACTTTACTAGAGCTATCGAAGAAGGGTATAATAAGTAACAATTGTTTTTAATTCATGTTGAAAGAGAGCGGGAACAATATGGGTCGTAAGTGGAATAATATTAAAGAAAAGAAAGCTTCCAAAGACGCAAACACAAGTCGTGTTTATGCAAAGTTTGGTGTTGAAATTTATGTAGCAGCAAAGAAGGGCGAACCCGATCCAGAAGCGAACCGGGCCCTGAAAGTTGTATTAGAACGTGCAAAAACTTACAATGTACCAAAAGCGATCATTGACCGTGCGCTTGATAAGGCTAAAGGTAGCGCTGAAGAAAATTATGAAGAGCTTCGTTATGAAGGATTTGGACCTAGCGGTTCAATGATCATCGTTGATGCGCTCACAAATAACGTTAATCGGACAGCTCCATTGATCCGTTCAACCTTCAGTAAGAATGGCGGAAATATGGGTGTCAGCGGATCAGTAGCTTACATGTTTGACTCTACGGCCGTTATAGGTGTGGAAGGTAAAACTGCTGATGAAGTAATTGAAATGATGTTTGATGCAGAACTTGATGTACGCGATGTGCTGGAAGAGGATGATGCAGTTATTGTTTATGCAGAGCCTGATCAGTTCAATGCAGTACAAGAAGTATTCAAGAATGCAGGCATCACTGAATTTACTGTTGCTGAGTTAAACATGCTTCCACAAAACTATGTGGCACTCCCAGAAGATGTTCAAGCTCAATTCGAGAAATTGATTGATGCTTTGGAAGACCTGGAAGATGTTCAACAAGTGTATCATAACGTAGATTCAGAAGAAGAATAATTTAAGTTTTATAAAGGGCGATGGAGTTCGCCGTAACTGTCTCTCTGAGACTAATGACTCCTACCAGTGTGAGCTTCCCTGGTAGGAGTCTGTTTTATTGTTGAGACTAATTTATTTTGTCCTTAGGAGCTGTCGAGATGAATCCATGGTCTACCCGATGGTTTGAAATCACTAAGAAGCGAAGTTATTTTGCTCTTTGGAGTACATTTATCAAATGGATTGTGCTCGGCAGTGTAGTTGGTATTTTATCCGGCACCGCCTCTGCTTTTTTTCTAAAAAGCTTGGATTACGTAACAGATGTACGTTTAGAGCATCCAGGGCTACTTTATTTGTTGCCTCTTGGGGGAGTATTTGTTAGTTTCCTATATATGCGTTACGGAAAAAACAGCGCTAAAGGAAATAACCTTATTATAGAACAAATTCAGGATGGTAACGAGACCATTCCATTACGGATGGCACCCTTAGTATTGTTCGGGACACTGGTAACCCACTTATTTGGTGGATCCGCTGGGCGTGAAGGGACAGCTGTTCAAATGGGCGGAAGCCTTGCGGAATGGTTCGGAAAGCTGATTAAAATCAGTCCTCTGGATCGTAAGATACTGTTAATGTGCGGGATCAGTGCAGGCTTTGGTTCTATTTTCGGAACACCGCTGGCTGGAACCTTATTTGGTCTAGAGGTAGTAACCATTGGACTTATTAGCCAACAGGCATTACTTCCATGTTTTGTGGCTAGTTTTGTTGGTGATCTGGTCACCACTCGATTGTGGGGTGTTCATCATACACACTATGTAGTGAACGAATTTCCAGCTTTAAGTTTAATGATTATTCTAAAAGTGGTATTGGCCTCTGTAATTTTTGGTCTCGTGAGTATGCTTTTCAGTGAACTGACTCATTTTCTAAAAAAAATCTTCACCGCCAGGATAAGCAATCCAATGATAAAAGGTGCCGTAGGTGGATTAATTATCATTGCCTTAGTATTCCTTGTAGGGTCTCGTGATTACTTAGGCCTCGGAATTCCGTTAATCAAGGATTCTTTTGAGGGAGATGTCTCGCCGTTCGCTTTTTTATGGAAGCTGATCTTTACCGCCTTTACCTTAGGAACAGGATTTCAGGGTGGTGAGGTTACTCCGTTATTTACGATTGGTGCCACACTAGGAAATGTCTTGGCTGGAATATTACATGTGTATGGACCCTTTTTAGCTGCCCTCGGTTTTATTGCTGTCTTCTGTGGAGCTACTAGCACGCCTATCGCTTGCTTCTTAATGGGGATCGAGCTGTTTGGTTCGGAAGGAGCCATATACATGTTTATCGCTTGTGTGGTGAGTTATTTATTCTCCGGACATAGTAGTATTTATACTTCACAGCTTATTGGTGTATCGAAGAGCCAGTTCATTACTATTCCTCAAGGGACTAGGATCGGTACGGTCAAACGCGCCCGCAAAAAATAACAGCACCTCTCGGATGGTGGTTGACAAGTACGGATACACGATTTAAAATGTAGCCAAACGAAGGGATGGTTCAACATGATTCATGTGGAAACTGAAAAATTATATACCAGAAGCTGCTCCGAACAATCGGATACAAACGATGAAACGTTGTCCGGAGCTTAATCAAAAAGCGAATCGCTTTTTATATCATCGAAAGCTAGCTAGGTCATTTTAGTGTGATTATTCATGCTTATTTGATTACGCCATCTTCCGATGTTAATGATTAAGAGGCTGTAGACAATTTTCGTCTACAGCCTTTTGTGTTTATAATGTTCAGTTTCCAAACTGACAATTATCTATTTGTGCCGTCTATTCGTGCACTAATAAGCAGAAGGCTTGCGCCCAAGGGCGCGGTGTCTTCTGCTTTTTTTGTGCTTAAAAACAATTATAGAAAAGAGGAAAGCAAATGAGTTTACTTGAGGTTTCTAATGTATCACATGCTTTTGGAGATAAAGTGCTGTATAAACAGGTTTTTTTGGAAGTCTACAAAGGGGAGCATGTAGGTGTAGTGGGTCAGAATGGAACAGGGAAAAGCACATTGATTGGTATTCTGACGGGCGAGGTGATTCCTGATGGTGGAACGATTAAATGGCAGCCCAATATCAAAATAGGCCATCTTGATCAATACGCGGTTATTGATGGGTCAAGTACAGTTCAAAGTTATTTAAGGCGAGCGTTCACTGAATTATACAAAATGGAAGAAAAGATGAATGCACTTTATGCGGAATGTGCAGTTACTGGCAATGAAGTGCTTTTGCAGAAGGCAGCAGACCTTCAGGAACGACTCGAGGCGCTCAACTATTATTCTATCGAGAGCAATATCAGTAAAGTGGTTACGGGGCTAGGATTAAACGCAATGGGGATGGACCGTCCTATTGATCAGCTTAGTGGGGGGCAGCGAACCAAAGTTATATTGGCAAAGCTGTTGCTTGAACAACCTGATGTGTTATTGCTCGACGAGCCCACCAATTATCTCGACACCACGCATATTAACTGGCTTGCTGAATATCTGATAGCGTTCGATCAAGCCTTCATTGTGGTCTCTCATAACTATGCTTTTCTCGATAAAATATCAACAAGCATTTGCGATATTGAAGGGGAAACGATTAAGAAATATCATGGCAAATATGCTGATTTTTTGAGACAGAAGGAGCATTTTCGCGAGAGCCATATCCGGCAGTACCATGCACAGCAGAAGAAAATTGAAGCCACTGAGCAATATATCCGGAAAAATGGTGCTGGTGTTAATTCTAGAATTGCCCGTGGCCGTCAGAAGCAGCTGGATCGTATGGAGAGAGTCGCTGCACCGACGTTTGTCACTAAAGCATCTATCCGTTTTCAAGAGCTTCCTGCTAATGCACAAGTAGCGCTTAGAGTAGACCATCTTGTGGTTGGTTACGAGAAGCCGCTGCTGCCAAAATTAAAATTCTCGATTCGAGGAGGACAAAAGATAGTCATTACAGGCTTTAACGGCATCGGAAAATCAACATTGCTGAAAACATTAGTTGGTCAAATCCCCTGTGTTGCCGGGGCTTTCCGCTTTGCCGAACAAGTCTCTATTGGTTACTACGAGCAAGATTTAATTTGGGAAAACGATAACATGACACCTATTGAAATCGTCTCATCGTTTTATCCAAAATTGACTATTAAGGAAATACGTCGTCATCTAGCATTATGTGTTGTAAAAGATAGTCACGTTACACAGCCTATCCGTACACTCAGCGGTGGCGAACAATCTAAAGTTAAGCTGTGTCTTTTATTGCTTACAGCATGTAATTTCTTAATCTTAGATGAGCCCACCAATCACTTAGATGCCGAAACAAAAGATGCTTTACAGAAAGCTTTAATCCAATTTAAAGGTACAGTGATTCTGGTTTCTCATGAGGAGCAATTTTATCAAGGGTGGGTGGATCGTGTAATCAATATTGTGGATGAAAATAGAAATAGAGAACTAAAGTATAGCCATAGATAAGGTTAACTAGTAACATGAAGCTGTTCCAAATTAATACAATCGTCTTCAAATGGCTTCCTGGTTTAAGTGGTTTAAGTGAATATTAAGGAGGGTTCCAATCAGACATGTACATTAATAAATCTTCGTTAGCTCACTTTGCTCAGGGCAATAAGACCTCAGATGTAACCATGGATAGATATCTTACACAATATTTAGATCTTTACGATAAGGTAGAACCACACGTGCGTGCTTTTGTGCTAGAGGAGAACCGAGCAGATAGAATAAAAAATGAAGTGGCTGGGGTAAGAGAGAAGTATTCAGAAATTCCTAAACCATCGCTATATGGAATACCTGCTGGAATCAAAGATTTAATTCACTTAGATGGGTTGCCTACCCGTGCAGGGTCGAACCTCCCCCCACAAGCTTTGACGAAGTCTGAAGGCAGTTTTATTCAAAAGCTTCGGCAAAAAGGGGTTTGGTTCACCGGCAAAACAGTGACGGAGGAATTTGCTTATGCCGGACCTATCACAACCCGCAATCCTTATCAGCTGGAACATACGCCTGGCGGTTCTAGTGCAGGCTCTGCTGCTGCGGTTGCCGCGGGCATCTGTCCATTTGCGATAGGTACACAAACCTTGCGTTCTGTTATGGCACCTGCTTCATTTTGCGGAGTGGTCGGCTTTAAACCTAGTTATGCGCGTATCCCTATAGATGGTGTCCAATTGATGTCGCCATCTTTTGATACGTTTGGATTTTTCACTCAGGATATGGAGGGTATGGACTTTCTCGCCGCTGAGCTTGTAACGGGATGGAGACCTTTTAAAGAAGCTCGTAAACCTGTACTGGGGATACCCGAAGGTGTATACATGACATTATTGGAGGATGACACCAAGATAACCTTTCAGAAGCAGCTTAAGAAGCTTGAGGAAGCAGGGTTCAGCATAAAAACAGTTGCGATGCCGTGGGAAGATAGCTTTATCTACGGAGATGCCATGGTGCGGTTTGTACATGGAGAAATGGCGCAAGTCCATGATCCACTATTTGATGTTTATAAAGATCTTTATGATGATACCGTACGGCAGGCTATTTTATCTGGACGAACCATTACTGAGGAAGAACTGGAAGGATATCGTAGCGGACAACTCAAGCTCAGAAATGATCTATTAGATGTGCAGAATTCACAGGGGATTGATCTGTGGGTTTCGCCGGCTCAGGCAGGAACAGCTCCGCTGTGGGGAACACGAACCGGATGGACCGGAATGACGGCCATTTGGTCATATGCTGGAGCGCCTGCGGTGAGTATTCCAGCTGCCACTATAAATAACATGCCATTAGGGTTTCAATGTATCGGGGCATATGGTAGGGATGAAGAGTTAATTTATTGGAGTAAAGATGTTTCTTTAGCGCTTCAGTGATTTTATTGCTGTAGAAATGGAAGGTGTTAAGTTGAACAGTCAAAGTGTTGTGTTTCCTGCGTTGCATACAGAAAGAATTGAATTGCGGATTTTAAATCTAGAGGATGCAAATGTAGTCTTTAGACATTTTTCTGATGAAGAAGTAACTAGATATATGGACATTGAGCCCTGCAAAGATCTAAAAGAAGCTGAAGAGATCATTCAGTATCATTTGGACGATTTGGGTTGTAGATGGGGAATGTTCGAAAAAGCGAATAATGAGTTTATCGGCACCTGCGGATATCATTATTTAAGAAGAGTAGGCAATGAATTTACAGCAGAGGTAGGCTATGATTTATCCAGAGCGTTCTGGGGCAAAGGCTACATGTACGAAGTGATGAAAGAGATTATTGATTTGGGATTCTTGAAATTGGGGTTTACTAGTATTGACGCTACAGTTGAGCCAGAGAATGTTAGATCCTTAATGCTGCTAGAGCGATTAGGGTTTGAGCAGGACGCTGAACTTCGTGATCAATTGTTGTATTTTGTTCTAAAACGTAATCGGTAGATTACACAGTAGGTCTTCGTTTTATTTGAAGATCTACTTTTTTTTGTATAAAGTGAGAGTTTTTTAAATAGGGATCGTCTATAAAGTATCGTGCTTCAAGGAGGCTTCAGGGTGAAGGGACATGTATCGAAAGTTGAAAAAGAGGATGAGAGGCTATGGATCCAAAATATTCTCGATGGACATAAAGAAGACTATTCGTATCTTGTAAATCGATATAAGAATAAAATTTATGGGCTTATGCGAGGAATGGGAGCCAATCATCAAGATGCACAAGACATAACGCAGGAGACTTTTATTAAAGCTTACCGCAAGCTGGCCTCACATGATTTGGATAAGAATTTTGCGGCGTGGCTATATGCTATCGCTACTAATTTACTGAAGGATTTGTGGAAAAAAGACCGACCAACAGCGAGCTTGCCGGACAACAATGCCGAACATTCTCTTTCAGATAATCCAGAAGAAGAATTAATGCGATCGGAGCATCGCACAGAGCTGCTTCACCTGATGCAGAAGCTCCCGTCTAATTATCGTACGGCTTTACTGCTTCGTTATACCAATGATTTAAGCTATGAAGAAATGTGTATGGTTCTAGATGTTCCATTAAGCAAGATTCAAAATGATTTATACCGGGCTAAACAGCGTTTGAAGCAGCTAATTACACTCCAGGAGGTGAAGACCGATGAGGTGCTTAAATTCCTATGAGATCGAAGAATATATTTTAAGCAAATCTATCTTACGAGATCAAGCCGTAGCTGAACATATGGCAACTTGTACGCATTGTAATATGATCTACGAAGCAGAGCTTGAAGAACAAGCAGAATGGTCGCAGGCTATGTATGAAGAGCGCTTACCAGATTCATTTACTGCTCAAGTAATGGCTTCTTTGGAACAAGTAGAGCTTGAGGAATTTACTCCAACACAAAGGAATCGCAAGCATCCGAAGCGCAATAAGTTGCTGAGATTATTTATGGGCGCGGCGTTGTTACTGGTTGTGCTAAGTGCCGTGATCTTATATTCCGTTCCTACACTGGCAGAGACTTTACGTTCTCTTTTTGTAAAAAACAACATGGACATTGGCCTTCTACGAGCACAAGAATTTGGGTTAGTAGAACATCCTAATATTAAGGTGAAGGATAAGGGCTACACTATCAAAATAGATGAAGCGGTGGCAGATCCTACACGGGTAATTGTTGCGTTACAGTTGTTTGGACCGGATGGAAAGCATGATAAAAAACGCTTGGCCCTTAATGATGGGAACAGTATTGCGATTAAGGATGATCAAGGGAAGGTTGTTGGGGAGTTATACGATATAGGATTTACCAGTGACTTTTACTATTTGATCGCTAATTTCACTGAACCTCTGCAAACTGATCGAATTACGGTCGAAGGTCATATTACTGAATTGGGAAGTGAACGCAAGAACATCCCTACTCTTAAAGGCGATTGGAATTTCAATTTTTCGATGGATATGACGGAAGCGAATAAACAAACGACCTCCATGCCACTAACGGGTAGCTACACCTCCCCGGACGGTTTAACTGTGACCTTGAAAAAATTAACTCATATGGTGCAAGGTGTTCGTTTTGAGTTCGATACTCAATTGAGTGAAGAGGCGTTGACCCGTTCTCCAGGCGAACTATGGAAGCAACAGGGCTTGAAATTCCATTTTGAGGATACAGCAGGAGAAGAGATTCACAGTGTTAATGCTAGAAAGTTTCCTAATAAGAATAGCGTGATGTCCTACTCTAACATTCCCGGGGCAACAAAGGGACTTATGCACTGGAGCTATACGTTTAAATATTTACCACAGGATACGCCTTATACTTTCGTATTGGATGGATATTTTATCCCAGAGAAGGATGGTTCTAGTGTGCAATTTGAGCCAGCCAAGTTGAAAGAACATCCGATTCCCTTTGCTTTTGACGGGGATGAGCTGATGTTAAATGATTTTATAGTGGAATCGTCTCCCGATAACAATGTATCAGCGAAGGAAGGTGTATTACATTTTAGCGGAAGATTGAAAAATGAATTTATGAATGATGAATGGATGTTCAAGACAATGGATGGCAAGGAATACAAACTCACTAAACAAGGAGCGCATTCTATCAAAGGGGAAGGATGGAAGGATGGTTATATTATAATTGTTCAATCTCAGTCAAATAATCAAAAGAAATATTTCCAATTCCGTGCCGAAGGCCTTACACAAATTCCCGAGCAGCTTCAATTAGTACGCACGATAAACAATCGAATGTATACTAATGTAGACTGGTCCGTTCCTATCATGGAAGCTAGCAAAAAAGAGTAAATATAGTTATTTGGTTTCCGGATTGTACAAGCAAATAAGGGGGAATAAGCATCTCATATACTATCACAATCGAAAAGAGGTGGTAGTTTATGACTGCTGCAGAGAAGAGAAAAATTCAAAGAGCTTTGAACGCATTGCGTAAGCAAAGAGTGATTCTGAAAGAAAGTCTTAAAAGAATTGAAGCCATTCTTTGCAGGTTGCCTATTGGCAGTCGTGAAAGATTTGAATTGTTAGCAGTAAGAGACTCAATAGTAGAAGCGCTTCGATTAAATGCAATTGCCATTAGAAATTTAAAAGATGCTACTTGTTCTTGTTAATTACCCTAATACCAGTTCTACGCAGCTTTTGCGTGGAGCTGGTTTTTTTGAAATAATAAGATTCACACTATCCGTTATGATACTATAAACTTAATATGTCGATAACGTAAAAAGAGAGGAAACCATTTATGACCAACAAATTATACTACAATTCAACATACCTGACTGATTGGCAAACCCGTGTGACTGAAACCATAGAACGAGAAGATGGTCTTTATGTTCTTTTGGAGGAGACGGCTTTTTATCCGCATGGTGGTGGACAACCCTGTGATCTAGGATCTATTCAGGGAATTCCTGTGCTTGATGTAATCAGTGAGGAAGAGCTTGTACTACATAAGCTGGAACGTTTACCTAATGACGAATCGGTAGCTTGCCAGCTCGATTGGAATAGAAGATTTGACCATATGCAGCAGCATAGTGGGCAGCATTTGCTCTCAGCGGTTTGTCTAGAAAAACATAACTTTATGACCTTAAGCTTTCATTTAGGTGAGGATTATTGCACCATTGATATAGAAGTGCCAGAACTGAATGCTGGTCAACTGTCCTCGATAGAGAGAGAAGTTAATCGGCAGATTTACTTAAATCACAATATTCTCAGCTATTTCGTAACAGGGGAAGAGGCTTCACAGCTTAAATTGGTTAAACAGCCAAAAGTGACAGAGAACATCAGGATTGTTGAGATCAAAGATGTTGAATACAACGCTTGTGGGGGGACACATGTGTCCTCAACAGGTGAAATTGGAATGATTAAGCTTCTGAAAGCTGAAAAAATAAAAGGGAATACGCGGATTTATTTTAAATGTGGATACCGGGCTTTAGAGGAATTTAATACCAGTCAGCAAATCCTTGGTACACTATCTTCCAAATTCAATACAGGCAAAGATGAAATTATCGATCGAATTGAAAAATGGGAAAATGAACAAAAGCTTCTGCAAGCTGAAATTAACCTGCTTAAAGAAAAAAATGACGACTATGTCGTGCAAGAGCTTTTAAATGAGCAAGCGGGAAAGATAATCGCACAAGTATTTGAGGATAAATCGCTAAAAGATCTACAGAGCTTAGCTAATAAGCTGACTTCGAAATGTGATCTTCCTGTATTATTAGCTACTTCTGCGGAGAATAAGGTTGTGTTTGCGCAGAATGGGAGCCTGGAGATTTCCTGTGGAGCTTTTTTCAAAGCTCATCTAGGCAGCTACAACGGTAAAGGCGGGGGCAGCGATAAACTGGCGCAAGCAGGATTCCCAACTTGGGAGGATGCTTTGGCTTTTTATGAGTTTGCTAGAGGGTGAAATGAAACTTTTTCCATTATCTTCCGTCTAATTACATATGATTATAATGTCGAAGGAGACGGATAGAAATGAATAAATGGAAAGTAACGCTAGGGATCTTTGCTGTTTTGATTTTAAGTACTGGGTATGGATCGGCATCTGCGCAAGCAGACAAGCAAATTCAATTCAACTATAAAGAAATTGGAATCAGCAGTAAACAAGTCATCGCGGAGAATACAACTTTTGTACCTTTGAAATCACTTGCAGATGCTATGGGTTATACGTTATCGTGGGATCAAAAATTAAAAACGGCCAAGCTGGTACGTCCAGAGCGTGAAGTCATCTTCACTGCGGGTGCTACAACGTCAAAAGTGAACGGGGGAGCGATGGGATTAACAAAATCTCCACGTATCATAAAAGGTTCGTTGTACGTGCCATTGGTCTCTGCGGTCAGTGTACTTGGGGGTAAAGCGGGGCTAAATAAAACGGATGGAATTATCCACATCGTTGATGAACCTAGATTTGTTGCCGCTTCTGTAGAAGGAAGATCCTATTGGATATCTCAAAAAAACGGTGATTTATATTACCGGGCTACAGCAGCTGGGAAACCAGTAATTATTGGCCAACTACCGCTCAAGGGATCCGCTTACAATCATGGATTTGAGATCAAGAAATTTGGAAATGGCAAGTACTTGCTCCAGTTAACAAACAATCACTATGCTATGTTTAATGATTTCAGCAACAGCTATCAGGTACTAGTTCAAGCAGGTACAATAATTCAGCAAATGGATTATCATTATATGATCTCTGCTTATCCTCATGCGCCTCAAGTGCCCTCCACTCAGGTGTATATGACCGATGGGAAGAACGTTCAGTATATTACTAACGATGGCGGTTTGGGCAAGTTGTTTGAGATGGAGAAATTAACCGGGGCAACCGGTGATTTCATAGTGGAGTACGCCGCGGAGGATGTGGCACTCGTTCGCTTATTAGATACAACACAATTATATATTGTCTCTAGCAGTACAGGAGAAATCGTCAATCTCAGTGAACAACTGATTACTAGTGAGGATCGTAAAGAATGGGATAAAGTAAATGATGGCAGAGATCAATACATTCTGACCAGAATGTTAGGGATGAAAAGCCGTAAGGGGAATGTGCTGACCTTCACCTATACGCCACTCCTTGAAGAAAAAGCAAAAACAGTGACATATACACTTCAAGCGAAATAATTGCAATCAGATCAATATTTTTAGCAAAAAAGAGCGGTGTTCAACATCGCTCTTTTTTTGTATTTGGGATTATTTCGTTGTCATCATACTTCCACCCTTAATCTGAACCGGTTGATCATTTATAGATACCCAAACATCTATAGCAGAATTGTTGCGGATAATCGTTTTGTCGGCACTTAATTTTAGTGAATACAGGGCAGTGACATAATCATAAATCTCAATATTGGTTGCGTACCAAATATCTGAATGCCCACCTGCTTGTTGGCAAAAGGTTTCGATAAGCTCCCAATTGTTCTGCTGTGCGAACTCATAACTATGGCCCCAAACATAACAGAGTCTTAGTTTCTGGGAGGGGCCTTCCATAGTGAATCGCTCCCAAACCTGATGCAGATCTTCAATATGGTGGCAGGTTGGATGCCATTCCATGAAATTAAGAGGCATATCAAACTGTTTAGTAGAGTGAACAGTGCGGCTGTATTCAATTCCAACGGACTGAAGTGGTGCAATTATCTCCTGTGAGTATGTACCATAGGGGTAGGACATGCCTCGCACTGGATAATCCACCAGCTTCTCCAGTCGTTTACGGTCTTCGAACAGCTCTTCAATTACCATCGGTAAAGGTAGACGCTCTAGATGTGGGTGAGTAACGGAATGGGCGGACACTTCATGATTCCTGAGTGATTGCTTAACATCAGCGGGCGATAAGAACCCAGGTGCATTGATCATTGCACTATTTAAATGGAAGGTTCCTTTAATTCCATATTGATCAAAAATTTCTGCCAAGCGGATATCGTGTTTCTGGCCGTCATCATAGCTCATAGTGAGCGCCTTAGGTAATCCGCCTGGGAATAAGTTGAATTGAAGTTTCATGAATTCACACTCCTATAATTTGGTAAGCTCGAAATTATTTCTTCCAATTATAAACAATTAACGTTATAATCAGATTCCACGTTTAAAAAGGAAAGAGTTTTCAGTGAAAAATATACATTTAAGGAGAGATGCTATCTGCCTGACTTTCTCTACGTTGTAAAACTACTCTATGTAAAAGACAAAAGAAACTCACTTTTATATTTTATCACTAACCTGCTGAGCCCACCAATTCTATTTGCAGAGCTGTTCATAACGAAATATGTGGTTGACCTCATTCAGAACTTCACGCCTAACGCCTACCTACATATCTTACTATTGGTAAGTTCACTGATGTTAATTTTATACCTGGCTGGCATCAATGGTTCTCTTCGAGCCATTTCTGTAACCAATTTAACGGCAACCAGTATTTATGAACTGGAACATAAAATTTTGGCTAAGACCTCTAAATTATCGATGGCTTTATTGGAAGACCCCGCAACAAAAACGATTAGAGAAAAAGCAAAACGGCTTTCCTTGATCGATTTGTTAGATCAATGGACCGGAGTGACAATCCACTTTATAACATTAATCGCACTAATCTTAGTCCTATCCTGTTATGGCTTTTATATCCTGGCAGTGTTCATTTTAGTTGTACAAATTCTGCAGCTTTACCTCATGAGATGGATGTCTCGGAAAATAGAGGCTATTTCAGCGAATCAAACCTCCTCTGTACGAATGATTAATTATATCTTTGATTTGCTGATTAGTAGAAATACCCTCCCGGAAGTAAGAATGTACGGAATGTCCTCCTACTTGTTTTTTGCAATGAAAGAGCTCTTCAATGGAAATTTCAAACAAATGCACCGAAAAGTTGTTTTATCTGAGACCTTAAGCTTCTCCCAAAGTATACTTATGACTTTATTAAACGGGCTTACGATTGCTATTTTAGCAATTACACTTGGAGGTAGCTGGCAGAGTGCCGGACTTTTCGTATTATTACTTCAGATATCTAGTCAATTATTTATTGTCATTCCTGCACTATCAAGGATGTATTCTGATCTGACCAAAAGTCGCTTGCGCTTCAATGAGTATAGTGCGTATTTGGAACTTGAAGAGCAAGTTCAAAGAGATCCGGAAGATTCCATAAGGAATACCGATGCGATGCAGATCACAATTCAGCAGTTGAATTATCGTTATGCAACCAATGCACAGGACACGCTTAAAAATATAAACATGACCCTCAAACCTGGTGAACGAGTTGCTTTTGTAGGTGAGAATGGTTCAGGAAAATCCACGCTCATCAAGCTAATAGCAGGGTTATATCATCCAACAGCGGGAAACATCCAGTGGTTTAATGGAGAGCAGGAAGTTTTGGCTCATAACGTCACAAAGGGTGTGAGAGTTGTATTTCAGGACTTCACTAAATTACATAGACCAATTCGAGAAAACATAGCCATGGGGAATATTGCTGCCATGTATAACGATTCAAGATTATTAGCTGCGATGAGAAAAGCAGAAGCCGATTCTTATGGTGTTGCGTTGGACACTTTAGTAGGTCCACAGTTTGGGGGGATCGATCTGTCTGGTGGACAATGGCAAAGACTTGCGATTGCACGTGCTTATCTCAACAACGGCTCGCTTACGATTTTTGATGAACCTACTGCAGCCCTCGATCCTTACGCGGAACAGCAGGCGTTTGAAACCTTTATGAAATTAGGAGAGCAGCAGACCTCCATTATTGTGACACATCGGCTATATATGTCCAAATTTGTTGATAGAATTTTTCTGTTTGAGCATGGAGAAATCGTTGAAAGTGGAACACATGAAGAATTAATGAAGTTGGATGGTAAGTACAGGGGAATGTTTAACCGCCAGTCCTCTTTATATGGCTGAGAAAGGAGAGATTCTGCTGAGAAGAGACCTTAAGAATATTTTAACGATACTGGCACGGATGATTGGAAAAAGTCCCGTAATCTCAACAATAACGATCATAGTTCCTATAATCAGTGGATTATTAACTTTTTACTCGTATTCTGTTCAAGTTCATATCATTAATGCAGTAGCTGCTGGTGCGATAACCTTTCTTCCGATTCTATGGTTTGTTTTAATTCATGGGGTACAAGCCTGTTCAGTGAGTATAACCAACATAATGAAAAGTCGAATGAATGCGGAACTAACTCTCGCTTTCCAATCCGAGCTGATAGATATTGCAAACCAAGTTGACTTTGAGGATTTTGATGATGAAGAGTTTGGGAACAAGCTGCAAAGAGCTAAAACAATAGTTGGAGAAGATTTAGAGGGAATTACTGGTTTTTTGCTGTCCAGTGTAGGGAATGTCTCAGGACTTATAAGTATCATCTGGTTATCGGCTACAAGTGGATATTTTTTAGTCACACTGGTGGTGGGTTTAATGATCGTATCTACTTTATCTTTTCGAATGTTTACAGAGATTAAAGTTAGAAGAACAGGGCGAGAGCTTACTTTTGACGGAAGAATGGGAGATTATCTAGCTGTAACTTTGGAAGATCCTAATGCGATTAGGGAAATGCGAATCTATAACTCTATCTCCTATTTTACGGATCTCTGGGCAAAGCTTATGAAAAAGCAGCATGATAAAAGGTATAGTGCCAGGAAATTCGAGATCAAAACAGGGATGATTGTGGCTATGGTTCAGACGAGTGCTATTTTTATCGTATTGATCTATCTGTTAAGTAAAATGGGGGAGTCAAATACAGTTACTGTGGGGACAATCTCAGTGTTATTTCTGGCTTTGTTAACCTGTGGTGGTAAAATCATGAGTTTGACCTGGCCGCTAAGCAAGCTTTACATCAGCAGCAGTAAATTATATGACTTAAATGAAGTGCTTACCTATAAAAATAGAGATTTCCGAAAAAATAATATCAATAACAGCTCTGAAGCTATGCTTCCTATTACCGTTTCAAATGTCTATTTTAAATACGCCAAATCCAGTAAGTATGTTTTATCTAACATCAATATGGTCATTAAGCCCGGTGAGAAAATAGCCATTGTTGGAGAAAATGGAGCAGGAAAGTCTACCTTGATCAAATTGTTATTAGGGCAGTACACTGCTAGTTCTGGATCTATTTACTGGAAAGACAGTCCAGAACCTCAAGGTAAAGTATCCGTCGTGTACCAGCATTCTATTAAATTCGAACTGACACTAAGAGAAAACATCCTGTTGGGGGATGCCAAATCTTCGCCGGACGATGTGAAAATACTAAGTATTCTGGAAAAATGTGAGCTGATGGATTTGTTTTACGAATTAGGGGGACTAGATGTAAGGTTAGGTCAAATGCTTGAAGGAAGCAGGCAGCTATCAGGCGGACAGTGGCAAAAGCTGGCGATAGCGCGTGCGTTATATAATGATGCGGATCTTATAGTGTTTGACGAACCTACTTCTGCGATTGATCCGAATGCTGAGATGCAGATCTATACACAATTATTAGATATCTGCCAAGATAAAGCTGCCATCTTCATTTCACATAGACTGGGCTGGGCGAAAAATGTTGATAAGATCTATGTTATTGATAATGGAAGTATAGCTGAAGTGGGGCAGCATCAAGACTTAATAAATAATAAAGGGATTTATGCAGATATGTACGCTTTACAATCATCTTGGTATAACTAAAAATGCTTAGCATTGTAGTTTTTACCTTAATTATATCCATGAGGTTTACTAAAAAAATCCACAGCAAATTTATTTTTAATTGAACAATTTCGGTATTTTGACTTCTTCTGCCTAAGGAGAGAGGGAGGGTGAAGGTGATTCCTAGTCCCATTTCTACTAGGGTTTGAATGGCGCTTACTTCTTCAAGCTCGAACGTAATTTGAGGTTCAAATCCAGCTTGTCGGCAAAATTCATCTGAAATTTCACGGAAATTATATCTAGAAGATAAAGAAATGAAATTCTCACCTGCAGCTTCTATCAAAGAAATACTCTTTCGATCAGCAAAGCGATGGTTCTTGGGCACAGTTAAACATAATTCTTCTTCTGCTAAGGTATGCCACTCGATATCTGGTCCAGTAACAGGTGTAGATGATATGCAAAAATCAATCGCTGCACTCTCTAAATCATTTCTCATTTCTAACGCAGAGCCAAGCTGGCGTTGGATAATCCGTACATGCGGATGAAGGGTAAGAAATTCTTTTAGTAAAGTGGGCAATACATACGGGAGTGTGGCCGCAATAGAAATTACACCATGTTCAAGTCCAGCCATATCTGTGAGCTCACGCTGTCCTTCTTCAAGTTCCATAAAAGCTTGCTCGACACGTTGCAGATAGGTTTTGCCGAATTCGTTCAATTTTATATTTCTGCCTTGTCGCTCGAATAAGGGAACACCTAAGTTTTTCTCTAAACGCTGTATGGAATTACTAAGGGAGGGCTGAGATACATTTAATTCTTTTGCGGCCTTAGTCATGTGTTCATGGCGTGCAACTGCCTGGAAATATTGAAGCTGAAGGAATTCCATAATAAAAAACCTCACTTTACTTATAACTCTAATGTGATCTATCGATCATATAATATGTATTTTACTTAATTAATTTTCAGTCCTATACTATTGTAACATATAAAAAGTTATAGGTAGGATGGAGAGAGTCTGTTGTGATTAGAGAGAAAATATGGACCCGGAATTTTATTGTTGTTTGCTTAAGTAGTTTTTTTATGTTCCTGACCTTTTACATTCTGGCAACTGCATTCCCGTTATACGTTAAGGAAAGCTTACACGGGAATCAGCAGCAAATGGGGTTAGCGATTACTATCTATGTAATAGGGGGAGTATTGATCCGTCCTTTTTCGGGACAATGGGTCGATAAATTCGGCAAAAAGAAAATGGCGGTTATTGGGCTAACCATATTTCTAATCGCCTGTATTGGTTACTTCGGATCTAATGGAATTGTATTATTCCTGGTAATTCGTTTCCTTCACGGAATGAGTTATGCTGTTGCCTCGACAGCTACTAGTACAATAGCCTCGACGCTAATTCCTTATTCACGTCAAGGAGAAGGCATCGGTTATTTTAGCATGTTTATGAGCATTGCTATGGTCATTGGACCCGCATTGGGTCTTTTTCTCTGGAAAGATGAGAATATTAATGTACTACTGTTAGGCGTGTGTGTGATTGCCGCTCTTTCGCTGTTATTCACGTTAGGTGTTCGGATGCCAAAAGAAGATAAGGCTAACGTTATTGAAGCTGTTAAGGAACCTGCTAAGACGCGAAAAGGGCTTCGCTGGAGAGACGTAATCGAGCCGAAAGCCTTGCCGATATCACTTGTCGGATTTACGCTTGCTTTTTCCTACAGCTCCTTGTCTGGATTTATAGCTTCTTTTACGAAAGAAATTCATCAATCACAGCTTACTGGTTATTTTTTTGTGGCTTTTGCAATTATGATTGTATTGTTTCGCCCGGTTATAGGTAAAGTATTCGATAAATATAATGAGCATATTCTCATCTATCCCGGAATTCTAATCTTCGCAGTTGGATTGCTTAGTTTAAGTCAAGCTCGGTCTGGTTTGATGTTAATGATGTCTGGTGTCATTATGGGAATTGGATATGGTGCACTTATGCCATGTTTCCAGACTCTTGCGCTTAAATTAGCGGCTAAAGATCGTAGAGGTAGTGCGAATGGGACCTTTTTCTTGTTATTTGATTTGGGTTATGGAGCGGGCTCGTATTTCATGGGTTTAATTGCTTCTTATACGGATTACCGAATGATGTATGAGGTTGCGGGGGGAGTAACACTTCTTTCTCTTGCTGCGTACTATTTGCTTCATCATGTACCTCAGGCCAAAGCTAAGCTGCACATACAAAAATCAAATATAGACGTTGTATAAATAGATGGTCTTGGCTGTATGATATAATTATCAGAAAAAATATGGGGAGAACTGTATGACTACTATCATTGATAAAATTGCATGGATTCATATTCAGAATGGACAAGTTTTGTGTGCGCGTTCCACAGGGAAAGATACCTATTATTTGCCTGGAGGAAAAAGAGAAGCTGGAGAAACAGACGAGGAGACGCTCGTGCGCGAAATCGAGGAAGAGATCTCTGTTCGTATTAAACCAGAAACCATCTCCTATTTTGGAACCTTTGAAGCGGAAGCTCACGGTAAAGAGGAAGGCGTAATAGTTAAAATGACATGTTATATCGCGGATTTTGAAGGTTCACTTAGTCCTGCGTCGGAAATTGATGAGTTATCCTGGTTATCTTATAAGGATCGAAATCGTGTTTCAGTCGTTACACAGATCATTTTTGATCAATTGCATGAGCATAAATTACTTTCCTAATCTACAATTTAAAGTTCTGAAAGCCCGTTTTAAGCCTAAGAGATGGCTTGAGGCGGTCTTTTTTTTGAAAACAGACGAAAGGCTTATAGGGTCAACAACATTGTTTATTTTGGTTTAGGACAGATGTCCTTTTTTAAAGGCCTGAATTGCTTTTTAATATGTAAGAGATCGAAGTTGAGGAGAGAGAGAAATGAGAGGAATTATATTTGCGTTTTTAGCGGGGGCTTGTATCACTCTGCAAGGAGTATCTAATGCTCGAATTAGTCAAGATATTGGGACTTGGCAAGCTGCGACAATTACACAGCTAACTGGGTTTATAATGTCCTTATTAATCCTGCTGTTCGTCCGAGATGGCAAATCACAGGGCTTTAAACAGGTAAAACCTTTATATTTGATTGGCGGCGCCTTTGCCGCAGTCATTATTTTCAGTGAGGTAACAGCTATTCAGCAGATTGGTGTAACGTTTACGATATCCACATTGCTGATTGCTCAGCTATGCTTGACCTTCATCATCGATATTAAAGGCTGGTTCGGGATGGAAAAACGAAAGATGAGACTGCCACAATTTATCGGTATCGCGTTAATGATTGCTGGCGTCGTGATCCTGAAATTCTAAATGATCCTGATGGACAATCGATAAATGGAGGAGTGAAGTTATGATTATAGGTTTGATATTAGCGCTTATCGCGGGCTCACTAGTGAGCCTGCAAAATATATTTAATACGAAGGTTAATGAGAAGGTTGGATCTTGGGCTACAACGACATTAGTGTTAGGCATGGGATTTCTGGCTTCTTTTATCATGAGTCTTATCTTTGAAGGCAACCGTATATTTACTTTGCGAAACATGGAGCCCTGGTATTGGATCAGCGGATTGATCGGAGTGGGAGTTGTAATCTGTCTCGTGCAAGGGACCAAGCGGCTTGGACCAACCTATGCGATCTCTATCGTGTTAATCTCTCAGCTTGGATTCGCTTTATTGTGGGATTCCCTCGGCTGGTTAGGGCTTGAGAAGGTTCCTTTCACTTGGAAGCAGTTGGTCGGAGTACTTGTGATTGTTGGCGGTATTCTAGTGTTTAAGCTAGGCGGTGCCCGGGAGACTCAAAAGTCGGCTTAAATCAATCCTCTAAATAGAGCTAATAAATTTGTAAGCGTGGACCCATAGGGTTCATGCTTTTTTTTGTTATGAATAACCTATTCTCGGACGCATGACTGTCAAATTAGAAGTGATGGCAGTCACACGAGAGGAGAAGAAAATCGATTTATACTTTGCCAAAGCAGTAAATCTGGAGCATAGAAGGAAAGGAGAAATTATCTAATGTCGGGAGCAGAATTGTTAGTAGACTTGTTATTGAGGAAAGGTATTTCAACGATTTTTGGTTACCCCGGTGGGGCTGTACTGCCTGTATATGATGCATTGTTCGATTGTGAAGGATTAGAGCATATTTTAGTACGGCATGAACAGGCTGCAGTACATGCCGCAGATGGTTTCGCGAGAGCGACAGGAAGTGTAGGCGTTACACTCGTAACTAGTGGTCCTGGAGCCACCAATGCTATAACTGGGATAGCGACAGCTTTTATGGACTCCATTCCACTGATTGTACTAACTGGTCAGGTCCCCACGGATATGATTGGATTAGACAGCTTTCAGGAGGTTGATATTTATGGCATGACCATGTCCATCACGAAGCATAATTACATAGTAATGAATAAGAGTGATCTCCCACGCATCATTGATGAAGCTTTTTATTTGGCAACTACAGGACGTCCTGGCCCAGTTCTTATTGATCTGCCTAAAAATGTTATGATGGACACAACTCCAATAATATACGAAATTCCCGAACAACAATCATTTGTTTCTATTCGTGGATATTCAGTTGCTAATCAGTCTAATGGGAATGACTTGGATACGATGGCGGAGAAACTTCGGAATGCTGCCAGACCCTTACTATTGATCGGCGGGGGATGTGTAGCAGGTGAAACCCCTTCCTTATTGCTTAATTTGGCAGAACGCCTCGATCTTCCAGTTGCTTCTACTCTGATGGGTATAGGGGCGTTTCCATCTGATCATCCATTGCACTTAGGAATGGTAGGTATGCATGGAACGGTGGCCGCGAACCGCGCTATACAAGCAGCTGATGTTCTAGTTTGTCTCGGCGTCAGATTTAGTGATCGTGTAACAGGAAAACGCAGAGCGTTCTCTCCTCATTCGTATAAAATCCAAGTGGACATAGATGAAGCTGAATTTGATAAAAATATAGAGATGGATCTAGCTCTTTGTGATTCTATAACAAACGTATTACAGGAAATGCTTAATCGCTTATCAGATAGAAAGATTCCTGAATGGCATGACCAGATCAATAAATGGAGCAGATGTCCAATTCAACCATTTAGAGATCATCATGAATCGAGATTGACACCTCAAGACGTTATTCGGTACGTTGATCATGCAACTGTCTCCGATGCTATTATTTCCACGGATGTAGGACAACATCAAATCTGGACAGCACATCACTATAATTTTAAAAAGCCGCGTACCTTTCTAACCTCTGGAGGATTGGGTACTATGGGTTACGGGTTTCCTGCAGCTATTGGAGCAGCAGTTGCTTTTCCGGAACGGCAGGTTGTATGTATAAGTGGGGATGGAAGCTTTCAAATGAATATGCAGGAAATCATGACAGCTGTAGATTTGCAGCTCAATGTAAAAGTAGTTATTTTGAAAAATGGTTATTTAGGAATGGTGCGTCAGTGGCAGGAACTATTCTTGAACAAAAGATACTCAGCCGTACAGATTAGTTCACCTGACTTTGCCGCACTCGCTAAATCCTTTGGTGCACAAGGTTATCAAGCCAGCACTAAAGAAGAGGCTAAAGCCATAATCCAACATGCTATGAATACCGAAGGTCCTGCTATTATGGAATTTGATGTCATCGAAGAAACAAATGTCTATCCAATTGTCCCGCCTGGGGCAAGCAACGATGAATCGATTGAAGGGTAGTCTAAATTACAAAATAAGGAGTAGAGTATCTTATGCACATAGAACTAAACGCACTAACAGTAGATAAGTTAAAAGAAAACCTTGGGGAACGGCTAGGTGATTTTAAATTGTTCTTCGATACAGAGGGGTGTGGTTGTAATGGCGTGATCGTAATTCAGATCATTAGTGAACCCTATGCTACAGATATTGAAGTTCAGAAAGAGCCTTTTACATTTTTTGTTGATCGTCAACAGGAATCTTTATTTGATGAACAGATGCGACTTGAAGCAGATGCAAATTACCCTACATTTAAATTAAGTAGTGATGCCAGTCTGTTAGGAAATAATATTCGAGTAAAAGATATTCGCTGAGTAGAGCACTGCTACACTAAAAAACCAGAGCATTTGAGATCATCTCTCAATGCTCTGGTTTCTTGAATTTTTGTTTCCGTATTAGCTGCTTGCGTTTCGTTTCTTATCCATTTGATTTTTTCATAAACGCTATATGGTCTATTTTGCTGTTAACCAGTGTAATTAACTGTTCTGCCATATAGCTCGCCGAATATTTGAAATTGACTTCAGCCCAGTGCATAATGACACCTACTGTAGCAGACATTTGGTAACTCAACATAATTTCATAAACCACGGGAGCAGCATCAGCTTCTATCTCAATCCGCATATCCTCACGCATGGATTCCCGTAAACGGTCGAACAGTTCAACAGTCATTTTCCCTCGTTCCACTGCGGATAAGGCCAAAAACTCAGCTTTATGCCCCTCAATATATTCGAACAACTGCAAAATGGAAGGGAAAACCTCTGTTGCCTCAATCCGATCCATTCCCTCATAAGGGTCTATTAGCGCTTCACCTATGCCCTGTAGAAATTCATCATGTATTTCCTTAAGCAAAGCCTCTTTACTCTCAAAATGCTTATAAAAAGTCCCTCGATTGTAATCCGCTCGATTAGTCACGTCCAATATCGTAACTGAATCATAACTATTTTCCAATATTAGTTCAACGAATGCAGATTTCAGAGCTTGGCGTGTTCTTCTGGTTCTTCTGTCTTCATGCTCTTCCTGTATCAAAAAAACTACCCCCAGCTATGATCTTTTTATCGTTCATTTATAATTCCTACTTTAAAAGTAACAAAAGATCAGCCAATGTTCAAGATTTAGACATAAGTAAACACAGAGATCAGTTCTGTTGGTTAGGCGACATTGATTAAAATTCTGATTATTGAACAGATTAACTAATGGGGTGTACTCTAGTAATAGAGATAGGTTATCTCATCTCCTAAGACTATAATATATAGCCAATTCATAACAAAGGATGCGAATATACAATGAGTGAATCATATGTAAAAACTGCTGTAATTACTGGAGCTGCAGGAGGAATCGGTAAGGAGCTTGCCCGTCGATTGTCTGATCGTAAACTGAATCTTGTACTTGTCGATCTGAATGAAGAAGCGATAAAAAATATTATCCAAGATTTAGGCTTAAATGAATCTAACTCTTTAGCTGTAGCTGCGGATGTCTCTAATGAAGAAGACGTTCAGAATTATGTTAATAAAGCGGTAGAAAAATTTGGTGCCATTGATTATTTTGCAAACAATGCCGGAATTGAAGGTCCAGCAGGTCAAATCGAAGAGCTTAACGTCAAAGCACTTGATCTTGTATACAACGTCAATGTACGTGGTGTATTTCTTGGACTACACTATGTAATTCCTGTGATGAAAAAACAAAACTCAGGTGCTATTCTGAACACTTCTTCTCTGGCAGGACTCATGGGCGCACCAGGCATGGCCCCTTACATTATGTCTAAGCATGCTGTAATTGGTCTGACTCGCGTAGCTGCAAATGAGCTTGCACCACTTGGCATTCGTGTTAATGCGGTACTGCCAGGAACGATCAATACACAAATGATGCGTAAAATTGAGAATAATTTCAGAAGTGCAGAAGAATACAAGGCAGCTAACGAAGCTGCAACACCAATGGGTCGCTACGGTGAACCGCAAGAAGTTGCCGCTGTGATGAACTTCCTTCTGTCGGATGAGGCTTCATTCGTAACGGGTTCTCTATATACAGTCGACGGTGGTATGATAGGTCAATAATGCAAGCTGATTTCGGTCATTATGGATACTCCAAATAAAGGATTGGGCCTGTGCGTTAAGCATTGGGTTCAATTCTTTTTTATTTAGGATACCCCGATCGGATTTAATAATAAGCAATCTGTTGAATTATCTTATAGAATATACAAAGGGGAATTATTCTTTTAAGTATTGCTCAGTTATTTAGATAAATTGTTGTCGAGGAGTGTTCATATGCTTGAATTATCTCAACAGGACTTTATTGAAGTGAAACCGTTACTTACAGGTGCTCTTATTCATCCTGAAATTCTCTCCATCATCGAGGGAAATAATCCGGGCTGGATTTTTGTAGATCAACTTGTAACACCGAAAAGCGCGTTGGTATGGAGTAAGGGGATGCAAGGATTTTATATTATAGGCGATCACACCAATGAGATATTTATCAAAAGCTTAGATAGTTATGTATCCAGTCATATTGCACCGAGGATGAAAAAGCTTGGGCTGGAGTATTTTGAAGTCTCAGGTCAACACGATGAATGGGATCTGGCATTGATGTTTCCTTCTAGGAAGCTATATCCTTTTGAACAAATGGTGTTCAAGTTATTCCACAAGCCCGCTGAGTCCCTTAATAATGGGATTAGAACTATAAATCTTAAAATACAGGATTGGGAGAACTTAGATTTAAAGCACATGGAATTTGTACATGAGAATATTGATTTATTCTGGTCATCGAAAAAAGATTTTAAGGCAACAGGCTATGGATATGCTGCTATTGAGGGAGCTGAGATCATTGGTGTATGTTATTCTAGTTTCGTTACTGTGGATACTCATGCTATCGGAATTGAAACCCTCTCCAAGTATCAGAATAGAGGAGTGGGGACCCATTTAGCGGCTTTAGTAGCGGGAGATATACTTGCAAATGGTTTTACACCTTATTGGGACTGTTCATTAGATAATGAAGCTTCCCGAAAGCTAGCGCTCCGTTTAGGATTTCAGCAAATTCATCAATATAAGTGTAGTGCTTTTTCAATATGACAGTTTCGCAAATTATTAGGTTAGGATGAACATTGATGAGAATATTGCTCGTAGAGGACGATAGAACCATTGCGTCAGGACTTGAATATTCCTTGCAGCAGGATCATTTTGAAACTATTTTATGTTATGATGCAACCTCTGCTAGGAGGGTGTTGGCGGAGCAGATATCTGAAGTAACACTTTGCATTTTTGATCTCTCTCTACCGGATGGCAGCGGATATGATCTGTGTAAGATCGTGAAGGAGCGGAGCGATATTCCGGTCATCTTTTTAACTGCGATTGATGATGAGGTCAATGTAGTGATGGGACTTGATATGGGAGCAGACGATTACATAACTAAGCCATTTCGGATTCGTGAGCTGTTATCACGCATTAAATCGGTGTTAAGGAGATATAACAAGCAGGCTCAGACCCCGTCTAATTTTGAACTAGAGAATGTACGGATTAATACGCTAGAAGGAAAAGTTTATAAGAACGGCAATGAAGTTCTGCTAACAGCATTAGAATATCGTCTGCTTCTGATATTTGCTAATCATGTGGGACAAGTCCTTTCCAGAAATCAATTGTTAGAGCGGATTTGGGATGTCGCCGGAGAATTTGTAAATGATAATACATTGTCTGTGTATATTAAACGCTTACGGGAAAAGTTAGAGGATAACCCGCAAGAGCCCACCTTAATCAAAACAGTACGCGGTTTAGGGTATAAGGTTGGTGATTAGGATGTTACGTAACAAAGAATTTAGATGGTTATTACTAACGATGTCTACGATCAGCCTTCTGGCGATTATAGTAACGGCATTTATTTCATCAGGGGCGATGGGGATCACGGCGGTAACTTCAGTTCTGCTTATAGGTTGTTGTTTATTATTTACCCGCTGGAGATACCGCGAAATTGAGAAGCTTTCAGGGTATCTACGTCAAATTAGCAGCGGTAATTATTCGCTCGATGTTCGTGATAATCAGGAAGGCGAGCTTAGTATCCTGAAAAATGATATTTATAAGGTGACGTTGATGTTATCGGAGCAGCGTTTGCTGTTGCAAGAGGATAAAATAAAGCTTACCAATGCGATCTCCGACATCTCCCATCAGCTCAAAACACCACTTACCTCCATGACCGTGATGGCAGATTTATTAAGCGACCCTGAACTGAACGTTGAGAAAAGAATAGAATTTACGCGGAAAATCAGCCTTCGGCTCGATCGGATTGGCTGGCTGGTTTCTTCATTATTAAAGTTCTCAAAGATCGATGCCGGAACCATTCAATTTAAAAAAGATTCAATAAAAGTAAAGAGGCTTGTTCAGAAATCTATGGAGCCCATACTGATTCCTATGGATATTAAGGAGCAACGGATCTTAATCGAAGGAGAAGACGCTAGCTCATTCATAGGTGATCTCAATTGGACCACAGAGGCCATCATTAACATTCTGAAAAACTGTGTAGAGCATACACCTGCTGGGGGAGTGATCACGATTTCTTTTGCAGAAAACACGCTGTTCACGGAAATTGTCATTACTGATAATGGCAAAGGAATTCCTAAGGCAGAGATCCCCTATATTTTCAAACGATTCTACAAGGGGACAAATGCAAACGAAGACAGCGTTGGAATTGGACTTGCCTTGGCGCAAAGTATTATCACTGAACAAAACGGAACGATTGATGTGATGAGTGAAGTAGGAAAGGGTACACAATTTCAGATCAAATTTTACAAGCAAGTGATTTAACACTTATGGCTTAGTGACTAGAATGTCACTTAAGAGTCACTGGAGAGTCATTGTAGACAGATATACTGATCTCATCAACAAATGGAGGTCTAACAATGGATATTTTAAAGATTGAACATCTGTCTAAAACATATGGTAAAGGCGAGACTGCAGTAAAGGCTCTGGATGACGTATCGTTTTCAATTAAAAAAGGTGAATTCGTAGCGATTATCGGACCATCCGGCTCAGGAAAATCAACCATTCTGCATTTATTAGGTGGAGTGGATAGACCGACAAGCGGCAAAGTATTTGTAGATAACACGGATATTTACGATTTGAATGAAACACAGCTGGCGATCTTTAGACGCAGACAAATTGGTCTGATTTATCAGTTCTATAATCTCATACCGGTGTTGACGGTCGAAGAGAATATCACACTACCGTTACTGCTCGATCAGCATAAGGTGGATAAGAAACAGTTTGCGGATACCGTGAAGGCGTTGAATCTGGACAATCGTTTAAAACATCTGCCGAATCAGCTATCAGGCGGACAGCAGCAGCGGGTATCCATAGGCAGAGCGTTAATTAGTAATCCTGCAATTATGCTGGCAGATGAGCCAACTGGTAATCTAGATAGCAAGAATAGTAGTGAAATTATTGAATTACTAAAAATGTTTAATAAAACGTATAATCAAACACTTATTGTTATTACTCACGATGAACGTATTGCCTTGCAAGCAGATCGGGTCATTACTATTGAAGATGGAAGGATCGCTAAAGATGAGGTGATTCGTCCGTGAATATCGTAAACAAATTAACTATAAGACATTTGAAACAGAATAAGCGAAGAACATTGGTTACTATCATTGGAGTCATTATTTCTGTAGCTATGGTAACGGCTGTCGCGACCTTAGGTTTTTCTTTTATGGAATTAATGAAGAAGCAAAGTATCTCGACAAATGGAGAATGGCATGTCCAATATAGAAATGTTACTAAAGCTCAGCTCAAAGCGATAGAAACAGATGATGCGACAAAAGCACTAGTGATCTCCAACGATCGTGGTTACGCCCCTTTAGAGGGTGGGAAGAATGAGAATAAACCTTATTGGTATATCAAGGAATATAATGCAGCTGGTTTTAAACAATTTCCGATTGAACTGCTGGAAGGTAGACTCCCGAAGACAAACCACGAAGTAGTCATTTCTGAGGAGATTGCAAAGAATGCAAAAGTCACTTACAAGATGGGGGAAACTTTAACGCTTGATGTTGGTGAACGTGTCACTAGCGATGGTGAAAATAGTGGCCAACCCCTATCTCAGAATGAACGATTACGGACTGAAGAGGATACACTGCTTGAAAAGATTATTCATAAAAAACCAATGAACTATACGATTGTGGGAGTGATAAAACGTCCTACTTGGGAACCAACATGGTCTCCTGGCTATACTGCCTTAAGTTATGTGGATGAAAGCATGATTGGAGCAGCCGAAAAAACGACAGCGACGGTTGTATTAAAAAAGGTGGATAGCTCCATATACAAGCATGCAGAGGAATTGGCAAAAGAAAACAATATCGAGTCGATCTCTTATAATAATAGTCTGCTCCGCTACTATGGTGTGACGAATAACGATGGCTTACGTAACACACTTCTTTCATTGTCAGTGATCATTATGGTTGTGATTATCATTGGTTCCGTTTCATTAATCTATAATGCTTTTGCGATCTCTGTCTCGGAGCGTGCACGTCATTTAGGGATGCTCTCCAGCGTAGGGGCTACAAAGTGGCAGAAGCAGAATTCAGTGTTTTTTGAAGGAATGATTATCGGTTTAATTAGTATCCCCATTGGGATCATTTGCGGAATAGCAGGCATCGGGATCACTTTTATGTTTATCAATTCGATGATTCAAGATGTATTAGGCATAACAGAAAAATTAACGTTGGTTGTTACACCTCTGTCTCTACTAACCGCTTGTTTAGTTTCAATACTGACAATTTTTATATCCACCTATCTTCCAGCCAGAAAGGCTTCAAAGATCTCGGCTATTGATGCGATCAGACAAACAACCGATGTTAGGCTCTCTGGTAAAGCTGTGAAAACATCCAAGTTCGTGCGCAGATTGTTTGGTATTGAAGCAGAAATTGGTTTGAAGAATTTAAAGAGAAATAAACGCAGGTACCAAGCAACCGTGTTCTCACTTGTCATTAGTATCGTTTTGTTTTTATCTGTATCAGCGTTCACTTCTAATATGACAAGGTCGGTAGAACTCTCACAGGATGGGTTGAACTATGATATCCAAGTATATATGGGGACTGAGGACGCTCAAAAAGTGGATCGGTTGACGAAATCGATATCCAAATTACCTAATATAACGGAATATAATGTGACTAGGGAACTTAGTGTGAGTTCATGGATTGATGAAAAAAATATGGCGAAAGAATTGCAAGAGATTGTGCAGGCGGATAAGAGTGTTCTAAAGAACGGGAAATATCCTTACTACATTCAGATTTATGCACTAAATGAACAGAGTTTGAAAACCTATGCAAAAACGATCGGTACAAATTATGAACAACTAACGAAGCTTGATCAGATGACTGCTATTGTGAATGATACGGTTACTTTTGAGGATGAGAAAGCCAAAAAAATTGTCGAGACCAAAGCTTTTCACTCTGAAGTCGGCCAAAAGCTTGATCTTTTTTATACGGATTGGGATACAAAAAAAGAGACGGATTTATTACCCGTAAAAATTGCCGCTCTAACTGATAAACGTCCCATGGGTGTACATTCAGCAATGGTTGGTGGAATAAACATCATCGTCTCTGAACAAGTCTTCGATAAACTAACAAATGATACGATGAGTAAAGATATTCAAAGTCGGCTTAACTTGAACAGCACAGACTCATTAGCGACACAGCAAGCCATAGAGGAAATGAAAGAGCGGAATATCTATGTTCAAAATGTGTATCAAAATAGACAAAATAGTGAGCAGATGATCATGTTAATGTCTATTTTCACCTATGGTTTTATTGCTTTGATTACTTTAATATCAATTGCGAATATTTTTAATACGATATCAACCAGCATATCCCTTCGTAAAAGAGAGTTCGCAATGCTGAAGTCTGTGGGGATGACACCAAATGGTTTTAATAAAATGATTAATTACGAAAGTGTTTTTTATGGAATAAAGTCACTACTATACGGGCTTCCGATTAGTATCGTTATTATGTACTTGATCTATAGATCAATGATGAGCAGCTTCTCTTATGGATTCACACTTCCGTGGATGAGTATCTTGTGTGTCATAGCGGCTGTATTTATCATCGTTAGCGCAGCCATGTTATATTCAAGCTCAAAAGTGAAAAAAGAGAACATTATTGATGCATTAAAACAGGAAAATATATAATTATTAGCCCATCATTGCCGCGTTTAACGCGGCTTTTTTGTGTCATATCTGACACGTTGGTATGTAAATTCTTATAAATTCCTATGATATAATGTACACAATTGAATTGATACAGATTATAACCACGAGGTAGGTGTCAACGAATTGAGAACAGTTGTCGTGATAGGCGGGGGAATTACTGGATTGTCTACCGCTTACTATTTACAGAAATCTATTGAGCATAACAAGCTAGATGTAAAAATTATTTTGGTTGAAGCCAGCGATAGACTGGGCGGCAAAATCAGAACACTAAAACAAGAAGACTTCATTATGGAGTCTGGGGCAGATTCTATGGTCACCCGCAAAACGAATGTTGCACCTCTGATTGAAGAATTGGGTATACAACATGAGGTCGTATATAACGCGACAGGAATATCCTTTATTTATACGGAAGGTAAGCTGAAGCAAATTCCTAAAGATGCAGTCTTTGGCATTCCACTCAGTATGGAGTCGCTTGCTACAACAGAACTGATCTCAGCTGAAGGAAAGGTTGAAGCACTCAAAGATTTCTACACACCCAATAATAAGTTTACGAAAAACGATTCCATGGGTGATTTTCTAGAAGCTTTTTTAGGAAAGGAACTTGTCGAGAAGCAAATTTCACCTGTTCTTTCAGGTGTATATTCCGGGAAGTTGAGTGAACTTACAATTGCCTCGACACTGCCTTATTTGATTGATTATAAGAATGAATACGGCAGTATTATTCAGGGTTTATCCGCTAATAAAGCCAAATTTCAAGGAAATGGCGATAAGAAGTTCATGTCATTCAAGGGAGGTGTATCTGCCTTGATCGATTCTATGGAAGAACATCTTTCTAATTCGGAGATCATCAAAGGGATTCGTGCCGAGAGAATTGAGAAACGTGGAGAGCAGTACCGGGTAACTTTGGCAGATGGACGAATCATAGACTCCGATGTTGTCGTACTTGGAACGATGCATTCTACTGCACAAGCGCTACTTCAAGACGAAGAACTAAATGAAGATTTCAATCAGTTATATAATAGTTCAATGATTAGTGTATATTTAGGATTTAATATCCCTGATAGTCAGTTGCCTGCGAATGGCACAGGGTTCATCACTGCCAACAGCGATGATGTTCTATGTAATGCGTGTACGTGGACAAGTCGCAAGTGGGAGCATACGTCAGGACAACAGCGTTTGCTTGTCAGACTCTTTTATAAGAGCTCAAACCCTCATTATGATTCGTTGATCAAGCTATCTGAAGAGGAACTATTGAAGGTGGCTTTGAAAGATATACAGACCAGTCTCGGGATAACAGGACAGCCAGCTACCTATGATGTGACCAAATGGCATGATGTAATGCCAAATTACCATAAACTTCATCATCAAATTGTAGTATCCTTAGAGAAGAAGATGACAGATAGGTATCCTAATGTTATCCTTGCCGGATGCTCTTATTATGGAGTTGGTATTCCGGATTGTATTGCGAATGGAGAAAAGACAGCTGAGCGTATTTTGGAACAAGTAACTATACAATAAAAAGGAGGGTGTACAATCGTGAGAAGATTAGCGATCAGCTCTATGCAAAGTCTAGACTTATAAACAACGGCGGTTGTTTGTATAGAGCGAAAAATTGAGTTTACCGCTAGTGCAGTGTGCATGGGTTGTTTACAGAATAGACTTTGCTACCTTCAAACTCATTAAAAAGTTTAAGGAGCAGAGCGATTATGAAATATGTAAATGCAGATACGATTTTCCCAAAAGAATTATTAGAGGAAATTCAGAAATATATCAACGGTGGTATGGTTTATATCCCTAAGCCTGAAGAATCACATGTAAAATGGGGCGAAAAATCAGGGAGCAGAAAATACTTAAGATCTAGAAATATCGAAATCTGTCTAAGATTTGCTGTTGGTGCAACGGTTGACCAGCTTTCAGATGAATATTGCCTTTCTAGAGATAGTATCAAGAAAATTGTTTATTCAAAAAAATAGCTTATCATCCAAAAAAACCACGTTAGAGGAAACTCTGACGTGGTTTTTGGAATTTGATTATAATTTAATCTTAAATACCATATTTTTTCCGATATTTATTGATCCCATCTACAAACTGTCCTTCATACTTCACGCCTTCATCCATCTTTTTATTTGCGGCATTAATAGCTGTACTAGAAACCTTTGTTTTGTATAGTGCTTCTTTCATCATTGTCATTGCTTCTAATTGCAACTTAATCGCTTTTAAATAGATTTCATGTAACGCCTGCAATTCTGTATTGGGTGCTTTGATCTTTTTCGCCTCTATTACCAACTTAGTGTAATTGGGAATGATCACATTATTAAACGCTGTATAGCGTTGTTTTCTATTGTTACCTGTATCTATTCTGTTCTTTACATATGTCTCAGAGGCAATTTCGTCAAATTTAAAAATCGCTGCTATTTGATTAGAATAGGTTGTGAAATCTATTACTTCTTGTGGCGTTTTCATCTTTTCTTCATAATCTGCCTCAGATAGAACGGTAATAGGGAATCTTTCTTCAGACCAACCAGGAATGTTGAAGACTACTTCTGCAGAACCTTCTTGAACTCCTGTAATAATATAATCTGAGTAACCATCCAATTCAATGGTAAGTATAGATTCATCAGAAACTTCAGGTGTCAATTTTGCATATGTAAGACTGGTCATTTCAGCTAGTAAGCGAACTTTTATTTTTGTGGTTCCACCCACGGGAATAACATCACTAGACAAAGTAATACTCGCTTCGTTGAGCAATTTCTTATCAGCAGCAAACACAGTGGATGGCATTAATAGAGCAATAACCATAGTGTATAGTATCAAATATCGACCAAACCTTTTCATTTTCAATCATCCTTATCTATTGATTTTGTATTTACTGGTAGCAATCCCGTATTCCATAAACTTACTATTCCTCCCTGAGTTTTACTATAAAGTGTTTTTTCTCAAATACCAACTACTTTTTGTGCTTTAAATCTCTATACATCGATTGGGAATGGATTACTGAATTAATGAAGTCAAATATAAAGATAGATAGGGCGACAACCTGTATTTTTTGATACAAGTTGTCGCCCTATCCATTAAATATGTAATGCTATACGATTTGTTTATTCATATTCAAAGAGGCTTCAAATGCATCAATTATATACAGGAATCGTTCTGCTTCTCGGAATACATGATCCGCAAGTAATGGATGGATGATGCTCTTTATTCGACATTCCTCAATAAGATCTCGTGCCGTTTTCTTAAAGTCACGGAGAGATTTAACTGAGACTTTATTCTCGTCAAGTTGCTGACTGAGCAGGGGTTTGGTTTGGGATTGAGGACGCATGGAGCTAAGATCAATAGCTTGATACAGCAAAACATCAAAGTCATGGCTGAAATTTCTTGCTTGTTCAACAAGTTGACGTTCAGAAGGGTCCAATAAATGACCAATGAATTTAGCATGGTCTGCCATTATACGTAGGAAGAATACATTTTCATTAATAATTGCGTCTGGTAAAGGATCTAACCTACCCTGATTCAGTTCTTCCAGTCGATTTCGAAAATAGTTGGCTTCCCTACTGACATGATCCACTAATAAGGGGAAGTTCGTTCCGCCTGGAAGCTTACATTGTAGAATTAGACCTAGTATTTTTCTTTTGAACGCCCAGATATGTGAAGCTGCACTATGAACTTCCTCATTAAACTTCCGTATTACTGCTGGATCAGAATCCACAGTAAATCCGAGTGATCTATTCTCTATGGCTTCGAATGTGGCATAGAAATGGTTTGCTTCATTAATTAGTTGCGTGTCTTCACAACGAAACCCTAATTTAAGAAAAAAAGAGTGTTCTTTCATGATTCGTGACCAGAATCGTATTTCATCTAGAGATCTCGAAACAAAAGGATCCGGTATATCTGAGCACACCTCCCATTTTTATACAATTATAATATGCTAGAGGTTTGTACTATATCCGCAAAAGTTAAGGCGAGTCGAGTATATAGAAGTACAGGTACGCTTAACTTAATTATCAAATATAAATGGTGACATTATATAAAAATTAATTCTAATCGAATATGGCATATAACTAGAGCGAGGTCGTAATTATACTGAGAAAAGAAGTAATTATTGAGAAGAAATTGTGGGGGATGATGGAGATTAAGTTTGTTCCTGAACCGTTGAAGATAAAAAGTTATTCTGCCATAATATTTTAACGGAAAGTACTTACAGAGTATACAAAAGATAATTATACAGAATGTTATTTGAGTGATCTCCATTAATATATTCAAAAATTCGATAGAAGGTAGGAAGGTAACGATATGAATATCACAATCACCTTAACTGATAGTGCCTCGAAGTTTATTATTAACAACCTCTACCCACTATACTTACACGATCTATCAGAAATATGGGGGACGATTCCTAATCGATACGGGGTATTCGAGGAGGACGAGACACAGACACTGAAGGAACAGAATAAAGTCTTCGACATTTGGTGGGAGAAAGCTGGCGTTTTGTATCCTTATTTAATAAAAGAAAATGATATTCCAGTAGGATTTGCATTAGTTGCTACACCGCCTTACACACCGTCTGCTTGTGAATTCTATTTGAATGAATTTTTTATTCTACGGCCCTTCCGTGGTAAGGGAATTGCTGAATATGCAGCTAAGGAAGTCTTTAAGCTTCATTTGGGTAACTGGGAGTTGCAAACAAATCCCACGGGCACAAATGGGAGAGCACAGCATTTTTGGAGGAAAACTTTAAAAGAATACACTGGTGATAGTTATTTAGAGGAATGCGGGAAGTCATATGATGATGAATTAAAGATGATTTTTACATTTAGTAACCAATCAAAATTATCGAATCGATAAAAGGGGATTATTTCGAAGTTATGTTTAAGAATTCATTCCTAAAAGCGAAAGCTTATAAGTACAGTTCTTTGCAATATTTGGATGTTGAAGAGCTGGAACTACAGGCGCCTGAGGATATTCTTATTGATGAACCCGGTGTGTTTATATTATGTAAATCGGTTGATGAGGGTCATAATATTCATTGGGCTGCCGAGTCTACAGAATTATTTAGGACTGCACTAATAGATCTGACCAGTAAGTTTATTCAATTACCTGTGGGTGGAACTCATAGAATGTATATCGAATTTATACATCCAGATCTCATGCCAGTTATGGAGTCTTTGGGGTTCAAGGTAGTTAGTCAATTTATTGATTTCTGGAATGAGGATATCTCAAAGAAGATCACCGATCAAGCAGAATCACCATTCATAAGAAACATTGAGCCTAAAGACTATTTACAGGTTAGTATGATCACCAAAGCATGTATAAATCTTTCAAGAGGTTTCTATGGTGAAGAGTTGGATTTCATACAAACATGGAATGAATCGGATCATTCTTGTATTCTTGTAGCAGAATTGAATAAAAGCATTGTTGGAGTATGTTTATTGAACATCTACGGATTTGAAAATGAAAAGGGACCTGTGTTATGGCTTAGAGAATTAGCTGTAGATCCGAAATATCATAACCAAGGTATCGGACATAAGTTAGCTGTTGAAGGTATACGCTGGGGGAATAACAACGGCGCTAAGCGGAGTTTTCTAGCAGCAGATAAAGAAAATCGAAATGCGATCAGAATCTATAATAAAATGGGGTATAACCATAAGGACGAAGTAGGGCAGATTAATATGGCTTTAGTGCTTGGAATTGAAGAGCCGATCTAACTATCATAGTTAGATCGGCTTTTGTTGCTCTAAGCTATTTGATGCGTTTAACTTGCAAATATGTGCTTACCAATTTTTAAGTTTTGCGGACGTGACCAGATCCATGCACTTGTTGCTGTATCCGGATTGAAATAATAGATTGAATGGTTTGTGGGGTCCCAACCTCGAACAGCATCAAGAGCAGCTAAATAAGCTGTCTGATTTGGTGTAAGCCAATACTGGCCGTCAGATACGGCTGTGAAAGCTCCTTTTTGGAATACAACTTCTTTAATATTGTCAGGAAATTGACGATTGTATACGATTCATGACTACTGCACCCACTGCAACTTGTCCTACATAAGGCTCACCGCGAGACTCACTGTAGATAACTTTAGCCAAAATATCCATTTCATTAATATTAAGCGTGTGTTTTTTTAAAATATTCCAAGTTTTTGTCCCCGAAATTCCATCAGCGCTTATTCCATAGGCCTTTTGAAATCTAGCAACTGCTGCTTTCGTTTGTGATCCGTATACCCCATCTAAGGGCTCAGTGTAGAAATCAAGGGTTTTTAATCTATATTGTAGATCCCATACATCTCCTGAAGAACTTCCTATGGTTAATACCGGAGCTGCATTAGCAGAACCAATCATAGTAGCCATGCTCACCAGACCCCAAAGAAGCAACAAAGTGAATATTTTAGTCTTCATTATAGTAGCCTCCTTTCAGAAAACATTATAAATATAGTTTAATCATTGAGACAACACTCATTTAATGGAAAATAAATTACTGTTTTACAAACTGTGAATCCTTAGTTCCGTTTGTGATTTTCTGAAATGGGTAAAATAATACTTATAGGCAGATAAAATTTCGGAGGTCTTTTATATGAAAAAGCAATTATTTCTACTAGTCGTCGCAGCTGCTTTCAGCTTAAGTGCTTGTAGTAATGACAATAGCTATGGCAATCAAATGTCTTCTAACGATACACAAATGGAACATAACTCACATTCAAGTTCAGGTGAAGTTCCAAAAGATCTGCGGGTAGCGGAGAACCCTACTTACAAAGTAGGAAGTGAAGCTGTGATCCAAACTGACCATATGGAAGGGATGAAGGGAGCCATTGCGACAATTGTGGGAGCTTATGAGACGACAGCATATAATGTTTCCTATAGACCTACTACAGGAGGTCAGCCGGTCACAAATCATAAGTGGATTATTCATGAAGAAATAAAAGAAGCAGATGATATATCCTATCAACCAGGCTCAGAGGTTATTATGGAATCTGATCATATGAAGGATATGAAGGGTGCAACGGCTCAGATTAACTCCGCAGAAAAAACCATTGTCTACATGATTAATTACAAACCTACTACAGGTGGAGATGAAGTGAAAAATCATAAGTGGGTAACAGAAGATGAGCTTTCACCTGTAAAATAATAGATCAACACAAAAACTGCAACTTACTCAGTTACGCATGAGTACGTTGCAGTTTTTGTTGTTTTATAGTCAGCTTCAAAGTAATTTGCGGTTAGGCTTTATCCACTGCAAGTTTTGAAGATTTCATGTTTGACGGGTCCTGTTCAGCTTCTTCAGGAACTGGCATTTGGTTAGAAGTACGAAGTGGAAGCTCCTTCAGGAAGAAGACAAGCACGAAAGCTACAACAAGCACAATGGTCCCGGTTAAGAACACGGATGACAATGTCTGTCCTAAAGCGTCACGGATACCCTCAATCATTTGTAAGAAGATAGGCTGTACATCGGTTGGCAGACTAGCTTGAGTCTGTTCAAGCAATGGTTTGTTCATTAATGCCTGTGGATTAGCGAAGGAGAGCATTTGCTCAGCAAGTTTTGGATCTATCTGTGTGAAATCCGGTGCTGATGACGATTGCAGAGCTTCCTTCAAGTTTTTGGTAAGACTATTTGACATAACGGTACCCATGACTGCGATACCGATCGTACCGCCTAAATTACGGAATAATTGTGAGGAGGCCGTTACTACACCCAGTTCTGTGTGTGAAACCGCATTTTGAGTAGCTAGTGAGAATACTGGCATTCCCAATCCTAACCCAAGACCAAACACAATCATACTTAGGACAGCCATCGGTACATTATTCATAAATACCATAATTGTCATACCAGCAATCATAATGGGTATTCCAATTAATGCGTAACGTTTATACTTCCCTTTTTTCGCCATCTTTTGTCCGGTAAGGGCACTGGCTACAACCATAACGATCGACATTGGCATAGTAACATACCCTGCATATGTCGCGGAGATCCCCAGAACACCTTGTACGAAGAAGGAAAGATAGATCATAGCTCCCATCATACCGAAGTTCATAATAAAACCAATAATATTAGATATGGTAACTACGCTATTCTTAAATAGATGAAGCGGAAGAATTGGATTTTTAGCTTTGGATTCGACCAAAATAAAGAGAAGTGCCGAAACGACCGTTCCCGCCAACAGGCCGAGAATTTGCGAAGAACCCCAATCATATTCTGTACCTGCCCAGGTGAAGGCAAGCAGTAGAGGCACGATGGTAGTTGTCATTAGCAAGGAACCTAAATAGTCGATGCTGGTTGACTCCCCGCGTTTGCCTTTAGGAAATAAGGTAAGAATCATCACGAAGGCTACTACACCAAGCGGTAGGAAGATCCAGAACAGCCAATGCCAATCCATATTGTCAATCAAAAAGCCACCAAGCGTTGGTCCAAGCACACTGGAGAAGCCGAATACTGCCATCATCAACCCCATCCATTTACCACGTTCACGCGGAGGAAATAAGTCACCTACGGCAGTAAATGCGGTGGATTGAATAATACCTGCACCTACCCCTTGAATCCCACGGTAAATGATAAATTGATAAACATCGGAAGATGTACCTGTCAGAAAAGCCCCAACCATAAATAAGAGAATACCTGCTAATAGAAAGGGTTTACGTCCGAACATATCAGATAACTTACCGACAAGAACGGTTGCTATTGTTGATGTTAATAAATAAATGTTAATAGTCCAAGTATAGTAATCCATGCCATCAAGAATTGCGATTATACGCGGCATAGCAGTACTTGTAATTGTCTGATTAATCGCTGCGAACAGCATTGCAGCCATAATAGCTATCATAATACTAAGTTTTCGTTTGCTGGATAAATGTTCCATTCGATTGTTTCCCCGCCACTTTTAAAATTTTATCTCTTGTCTAAATCAGAAATTATTACTGCGAAAATTCTTCTTAAATGCTCAATATCTTCATCGGGCAGTATCTTAAAGTAAGATTCCATAAGTTCTTGATGGCGTTCCTGCACCTCTTTAATCGTTGCTTCTCCTTTCTGCGTAATGGTGATGTGTACAACCCTTCGATCATCTTTGGCGCGTTCCTTATTTACGTAATCTTCAGCGATTAATTGGTCTGTTACGCCTGTAATTGCTGCTGAGGTAATACCCAGAGCTGCAGCAATCTGTGATACGTTTTGTGGACCGTTCTTAGATAAAGTCCTGAGGGTTTTGAACTGTGTAATATTTAAGGGGTAGTCTTGTTTGTTCCAATCTTGGGAGATTCCTTTTAAAAAGGATTTGAACATAGTAGAAATCTGAAGAAAATCTTCATTATTAGCCAAATCACGCCTCCTAAAGTTATGAAATAGGGCGGAATAAGTAATTCCATTAAATTTTAGATAACAACTAAATGATTAACTACTTAATTATTAAAGCGTGAAACAATATATCATCCTTTTTTATATCTCGTCAAGAAAAGGTTTGTTTTTTTCGAATGAAATAGAGTGTTGTTGTTGAAGTTCGTTCCTGAGCTAATGAATTATTTGTTATACTGTGTACAGTTATCTTTATTATTATTTCATTAAAAAGGAGCATTTATTTGAATCTAGCAACTCCTGTAACACCTATTCAACTTATGCAAGTACTTCTAAACGTTTCTGTGATTCGCCCTGTTTTTATCTGGGGGGCGCCTGGTATTGGGAAATCTTCGCTAGTAGAAGCTTTTGCTGATCAGGTGGGCCTTCCTTGTGTGTCACTATTAGGTTCTCAATTAGCACCTGAAGACATCATTGGAGTCCCGCAAATCGTTAACGGTAAGAGCCAATTCTGTCCTCCAAAAATGATTGCTCGGGATGAACCATATTGTTTGTTCCTGGACGAGCTTAATGCCTGTTCTCAAGAGGTGCAAAAAGCTTTTTATAGTCTCATCCACGAACGCCGCATCGGCGATTATCACCTACCTGAGGGCTCTATAGTAATAGGAGCTGGTAACCGTGCACAAGATAGTGCAATTGTTAAACCTATGTCCTCCGCGCTTATCAATCGGATGTTCCATATACAGTTAAATGTATCGTTTCAGAATTGGATCTCTTGGGCATATGAGCATAGCATTCATCCCATGGTTATTGAATATCTGGAATTGCGTCCCGATCATTTGTGGAGTGCACCTCCAAAGACTGAAGAGCCTTTCTCCACGCCACGCTCTTGGCATATGCTTAGTGATGCACTACATGAGTTTGGCGATGATATAAATGTGGATACCGTGGGGATTTTAGCGAATGGTTCACTGACACCTTCTCACGCCACACAATTCAGGGCTTTTTATAAAAATCTAACTGGAAAATATGAACTTAATCAAATTATAGATGGTAAATCCACATTTCCAACGGCTCCAGAAGATCGGGATCTCCTGTATTTCCTGGCGCAATCCTTGCGTGCCCAGATTATCAAAGAACTCCCTCCGATTAAAGATAACGTACGAGATGGACATCGCCAATTTGCACACACTGTTAAAAAGCTGATTAAAGACTTGTCCGTCATTAGCTTCGAAATTGCACAGCTAGTAGTTGCTAAGCAGGAGCAAAGTGATAATATTCCAGATTGGTTAATGGTTGAAATTGTACGTGATTTACCACGTCTTGCAATAAAAGAGCGGGGGTAAATATGGCTAAAAAAACAACTCCAGATAATCCCGCTTTGAAAAATTTTAATGAAGCATGTTCGTTAATCGCGGATCATCCTATTTTTGCGCCGTTATCTGTTCGAGCTTCGATTATCCATAATGAAAATAGTCCCTATCCTGAAGACGGCTGGGCAATTGTCACTAATAACGGTTATATTTACACTCATCCTAAACGGCGTGGCGAGGTTGCTGAATGGATGTACGTTTTGGCACATTGTTTTCTTCATTTAGGTCTTGGACATTTAAAGATTAAAGAGAATCAAGTGGCGTGGAACGTTGCATGTGATGTGTACATAGCAAAGTTTTTAAATGACTTGAAGTTTGGGGAAATACCCGCAGATATGGAGTCGCGAATTGATCTTACAATTAAAGATGAACAACAGCTTTACGAGCAATTTATGATAAAAGGAATTCCGGACAACTCCAGATATTTTGGGACTGCGGGTGTTTCAAAGCCGGACATGAATGTTCGAGAAACCACCAAAAGATACTGGGGAAAAGCGCCGGATTGGGAAGCCTATTTTGCTTATGGGTTATCTAATGCTGTGACGAATGCAGTAAGTGTTGCTGGAGGACATGCTAATACTATTAGTGACCCTGCACTTTCATTAACAGCTCCACAACGGGCAAAACGATGGTTTATGGACAGATATCCTTTATTAGGAGCGCTTGCCGCCGGCTTTGAGATTATAGAAGATCCAGCGATATGTCGGCGATTAGATATTTCCATAGCTGCCATTGACGTTATTGATCGCAAAATATTCATGAACCCTGCAGCTGGACTAAACGATGAGGAGTGTATTTTCGTGATGGCGCATGAGCTTCTGCATGCGGGGCTTCAGCATCACGAGCGATGTCTTGGCCGGGATCATTATCTTTGGAATGTGGCTTGTGACTACGTTATAAATTTATGGCTAGTGGAAATGAGTGTAGGGGAGTATCCGCGAATTGGACTCTTATTAGATCCTGAGCTTAAAGGTTTATCTGCTGAAACGATTTATGATCGTATGGTCGGAGATATCCGCACTTATAAGAAACTGGCAACCTTGAGAGGGAATGGACTCGGTGACATTTTAGATAACGGTTCATCAAGTTTTTGGGATGCGAGAGAAGGACAGACGTTAGATGATTTCTGTAAAAATGCTATGCAACAGGGACTTATGTATCATGAAGAGCAAAGTCGCGGTCTTTTGCCATCAGGCCTAGTTGAAGAGATTAGAGCGCTGGGCCAGCCACCTATTAAATGGGATGTAGAGCTTGCTCGGTGGTTTGATTATTATTTTTCACCGCTTGAGAAGACCAGATCTTATTCACGAATTAGCAGACGTCAATCTTCTACGCCTGATATCCCTCGACCACAGTGGGTTCATAGCGGTGCTGCAGATGATGGCCGTACTTTTGGCGTTATTTTAGATACCTCAGGCTCAATGGATAAAAAACTTCTGGCCAAAGCATTAGGGGCCATTTCAAGTTATGCGCAGGCTCGTGATGTTCCTTTTGCACGGATTATCTTTTGTGATGCTTGTCCTTATGATGCAGGTTACATGCCCCCCGAGGCTATCGCGGATCGGGTACAAGTGAAGGGAAGAGGGGGAACGATCTTACAACCAGCTATTGATTTGATTCAACAAGCTGAGGATTTCCCGAAAAAAGGACCGCTTCTAATTATTACAGATGGTTATTGTGACAAGCTGATCCTTAAAAGAGACCATGCTTATATTTTGCCCAAGGGTAATGACTTGCCTTTCTCACCCAAAGGACCTGTATTCAGAATTAATTAGGGCTTAGAATAAATTTAGAGCGAGGTAACAATGGATATGAATCCCCCCAAACATATTCTTTCAGCAGCTACAGTTGTATTCAATGATCAAGAAGAAATCTTATTAATAAAAGGTCCACGTAGAGGCTGGGAGATGCCAGGCGGACAGGTTGAAGAGGAGGAGTCCCTTATAGAAGCAGCAATCAGGGAAGCCAAAGAAGAATCGGGCATTGATATAGAGATTAATAAGTTCTGCGGAGTTTTTCAAAATGTTAATCGATCTATTTGTACTAACCTATTTCTAGGGAAAGCCATCGGCGGCGAACCTGCTACTAGTTCCGAGAGCTTAGAAGTTGGTTTTTTCTCGATAGAACAAGCATTGGAAATGGTCACATGGAAAAACCTCAGACTGCGGCTAGAGTATTGTCTAAATGATGAGGTACAGCCTTTTTACGTAGAGTTACGGGGTACAGAAGTTGAAGAAATTATATTTAAATTAGAAAACCAGCAAACTTTTTAGAGGTCCTCCTGCGTCCTAGCTAATGAGTGTCATCGGAAGGCACTTATAAATAGAGATGGAGGATGACGAGATATGAACAAAAGAACAAAAAATCTATTTAAAATGAGTGCAGTTGGATGTGTAGCCATTATGGGAGTGAGTGCAGCTTCTTTACCGGTTCATGCTATGGTTCCCACACAAGTAACAGCTAATGTTTCTGCGGCTTTACCGTCCAAGGCACCAGCTCTTGCTGGCATTAAAGTGCAAGAAAAAGTACTTAACACAACAAGTAAATACCTGATTGCAGATTTAAAAGTACCACAGCTAACAGGAATGCTGGATACTCATTATCAAGATGAACTGAACGATATTATCCTCTCTCATGCTGAAAAGGATCTGGCACAGTGGGAGAAAGACGCCGCAGAAATGGGCAAAAAAGCACAGGCTGATCAAATGGAATTTCATCCTTATACTCTTTACATTACTTATGATCTGAAATCAGATGGAACAGGTTCTCCAGCAGGTGTTATCTCCTTGACTGTTACTACTGAAGGCTCTGAAGGTGGAACAAGCATGCCGCGGATCGATACTTATAATGTGAAAAATATAGCTGAGGCAGAACCTGTTACACTAACGGATCTACTGGGCGCTAACTACAAAGAGAAGCTCGATGCAGACATTCTGGCAGAAATTAAAAAGGATTCAGATAAGTATTTCTTAGAAGAGTACACAGGAACTTCAACTGAGCAGTCGTTCTATATCGATAAAGGTAACTTAGTAATCGTATTCCCTAAATACAGCATTGCACCAGGTTATGTAGGTTCACCAGAGTTTCGGTTCAGCTTAAATCATAGTTCAACGGATACAACTAAGCTAGATTTGAAAAAAGTAGCTACTTTCACGAATAAGAAAGGCGTGCGCATGGTATCGCTTCGTGATGTGGCCAGTCAACTAAACTATGAATTGAAATGGAATCAGTCTACCAAAACCGCTGAATTGATGAAAGGTGCACAGTGGACAAGTGTTACGCTTAACAAAGATTCTTACTTCTTCGCAAAAACGACTCCTAAAGCTTTAGGTGCTGCCCCTGTTCTGCAAGATAACAAAACCTATGTACCTGTTCAATTCGTATCAGAAATTCTACAGGTTGAAGTTCAGAAATAACCTTTTAGAAGTTTGTGAAAGTAGTTAGATTTTTTAAAAACATCCCGCAGGGTAATTCTTGCGCGGGTGTTTTTTTACTTTTGATAACAGAATAACCAGTTAAAAGAACTTTTTGTGCTACTCCTGCGTCCTGCCTATGAACAACAAATTAAGGGTAAGGACTGAAACAGAATGAATGACAACAAGCGTTATATGCCTGGAATTGATGGACTAAGAGCTTTTTCTGTACTCGCTGTCATAGCCTATCATTTGAATTTGAAATGGGCTGGGGGTGGACTGCTGGGAGTGGGAATCTTTTTTGTGATCTCGGGTTATCTCATCACAGACCAAATCATTAACCAATGGGAGCGTCATCGAAGATTGGACCTTCTGGACTTTTGGATACGTAGAGCACGGAGGTTGCTGCCGGCGACGATAGTCATGCTGATCGTTGTCACCTTATGGCTCTTAATCATAGATCCCACGAGATTAAATGGGCTGACAGGAGATTTCATGTCATCACTATTTTACGTTAATAACTGGTGGTTAATATTTCATGATGTTTCGTACTTCGAAAGCTTTGGACCTCCTTCACCGATCGGACATTTATGGTCACTTTCTATTGAAGAACAGTTTTATATTCTATGGCCGCTGCTGCTCGTATTAGGACTAAAGATCATACCTCGTCGAGGTAAACTTACTGCCTGGATTCTGGCTTGTGCTGCTGTCTCAGCTTTAGCCATGGCTATGTTCTATGTACCGGGCACAGATCCAAGCAGGGTCTATTATGGAACAGATACTCGCATATTTGCACTTCTAGTTGGAGCGGCGCTTGCCGTTGCATGGCCTAGTCAGAAACTTAAAAATACAGTCACAGAAAGATCTCGTTATATGTTTGATATCATTGGTGCTCTGGGACTGCTGGTATTAATGGTGCTAGTTTACCGGATTAACGAATTTGATGAATCACTATATCGTGGTGGATTTTTGATCATTTCTATCATTACTGCAGTAGTGATTGCCGTGCTTGCTCATCCTGCCAGTTCTCTTGGCCGGAAAATAGGCTGCAAACCTTTGCGATGGATAGGTGTACGTTCATATAGCTTATACCTTTGGCATTATCCCGTAATTATTCTTACCAGCCCTAATGGGAATCCAGATGAGAGCGGCGTGCTTCGTATTATCCTTCAGTTAGCAGGAAGTTTTCTACTGGCAGCCTTATCATACAAATATGTGGAGGAGCCGCTCCGGCGGAAATCATTAAGAAACATTTGGAACCATTGGAGTGCGAAACAACGCCGCAGCTACCGCCCAGTCTTTCTTATGACCATGATCTTTTTGATTCTTATTCCGATTGCCTGCAATGGATATTTATCCAATGCTGAATCTGACACGCGTCCAATCGAAGTTGCAGATAAGGAGAATGTACAGCAAGAAGGAACAGCGCTAGATCCAATAGATCACAACTCATTGGCACCACCCGTAGAAAAAGATACGACGGATGTTGAGAAGCAAAAACCTGACACTGAAGAGAAACAAGCTGAACGAGAAGGAAACATAGCGGTAACCGAAAAAAATCAAACCGGAAAGAATATTACGGCCATTGGCGATTCTGTCATTTTGGATGCGGCACCATTTTTGGTAGAAAGTTTCCCTGGTATTGTTATCGATGGAAAGGTCGGCAGACAGATGATGCAGGCACAGGAGGTGGTTGATCAGCTTAGAGCACAAGGACGGTTAGGGAAGCGGATGATCATAGAGCTGGGGACGAATGGAGCTTTTAACTCCAAGCAATTACGTAAACTATTAAACTCGTTAAGCGATGCGGAGCAGATTATTTTGGTCAATACACGTGTGCCGAGAAAGTGGGAGCAGACTGTGAATTCCACCCTTTCAAAAGTTTCCAGTGAATTCAGGAATACGACCATAGTAGACTGGTACTCAGCTAGTGAAGGAAAAGACGACTACTTCTACAAAGATGGTGTTCATCTGAAACGTGAGGGTGCCAAGTATTATGCATCAATTCTAATTAAAGCTTTGGAAAAAGAAAATAAATAATTTATTTGGAATCTCCAAACTTTTTTATACTCACCAAACGTCTTACTCCTGTTACAACACCAGATCACAAACAGAGAAGGATAATCGACCATGTTGAATAGGAAAACCGAGAAAATATTGACGCGATGTATCAAAGAAAACAAAGAAAATGTATACCGGCTTGCTTACAGTTATGTGAAAAACAAAGAGGATGCCCTCGACATTGTGCAGGATTCTATTTATAAAGCGATGACACGAATGGATTTGCTAAAGGATCACGATGCCGTGAAAAGCTGGTTTTACAGGATTGTCGTGAATACCTCTTTAGACTTTTTGCGCAGAAACAAGAAGGTTCAGACGATGGAGCCAGAGATAATAGAAACCTATAGTCCGGCTGTTGAGGATAACTATACAGATATGGATTTGAAAAGAACACTGGAAGAGCTGCCGGCGAAATACCGAAGTGTGATCGTGCTTAGATATTTTGAGGATATGAAGATTAATGAAGTGGCTGAAGTTCTTAATGAGAACACCAATACAATAAAGACAAGGCTGTATCAGGCCCTTCAGTTATTGCGAGTGAAGCTGAATGATGAAGCCTTAAAGGAGATAAAGTAAGATGGACGAAAGAATACAAGAATTACATAAAGAGTATACCGATATTCCCATTCCGGATGAACTTGATTTGATTGTAAACCGCTCTATAAAGCAGTCACTTAAAGCCAATAGAAAAAAACACACAACAACTAAGTGGGTGGCTAGTGTTGGAGCGGCCGCAGTTATTTTTCTAGTAGCCATAAACACCAGTACAACCGTAGCTAGTGCATTATCTTCCATCCCAGGCGTTGATCGGATAATAAAAGTGCTAACTATTAAAGAATACGTTGTAGAAGAAGAGAACTACGATGCTAATATCAAAGTTCCAGCCGTAACGGATATGGAGAACAAAGAACTGGAGCTTGGATTGAACAGCAAATATTTAAGTGAGAATAAAGCACTATACGAAAAGTTCCAAGCGGAGATCGAAGCGTTGAAGGAACAAGGTGGGGGCCATTTGGGGCTGGATGTTGGTTATGAAGTGAAAACGGATAATGAGCATATTTTCTCCATTGGCAGATATGTTGAGGAAACCGCTGGTTCATCTTCAATGGAAGTTACTTTTGATACGATAGACAAAGAAAATCAGATCCTTATTACATTACCAATGTTATTTAAAGATGATCAATACATTGAGCGCATCAGCGAAAATATTAAAGAACAGATGATTGCTCAAATGAAAGCAGACTCTGAGAAAGTTTACTGGATCCCTGAGTATGGCGATGATGTGCCAACGGATCAGTTTACATCCATTACGAAGGATCAAAGCTTTTATATCAATACCGAAGGTAAGCTTGTGATTGTGTTTAATAAATACGATGTCGCACCGGGTTATATGGGCTCCGTTGAATTTGTGATACCAACCGCGGTGCTTGCTGATGATTTGGTCAGTCAGAAGTATATTCAATAAAAGAATTCTGGGAATAACGTCATCTGCGGTCCGAAACTCTGCGCAAAAGTTGATAAATGTGGAACTAGCGTCATCTGAGTCCAAAAGTTTAGCCAAAACTCTTTGTCAAAGCCTTAAACATCGTTTGATGTCATTATTTTACGGGGGACGCAGCAGCTATCGGACTCAGCTGACCCTAAACGCAGCATTATCGCACTTTTGCAATCCTAACGGACCGCATCGTCGCTATTGGCACGAAAAACACTCCCCAAGCACTCTTTTCTAACGAATAGCTGCACTGGGGTCCGAAACTCTGCGCAAAAGCTGATAAAAGCGGAAATAACGTCATCTGGGTCCGAAAGTTTAGACGTAAATAAATCGCTCTACTGCCGCAACGGTAGCATTAATATCCGGGTTAGAATTATCGATCAACGCAATATTTTCAGCCGGGAGCGGCCATGCTACCGTACGGTTGCCAAGAGAAGTGCGGAATTCATTCCAATGCTGGAACTTCCATTCATCTAGTGGTGATTGTCTGTCTTGAATTCGTTCCCGGTACAATTCCTCGTTGGCTAAACCTACCAAGACAACCTTGACTTCAACATCAAGGAGGGAACGTCCGATCCGAACTAACTCATTGCTGATCCAGTCAGGATTGGCCGCCTCTTTGGTGAAGGGACCAACCACAAAAGCATCGACGTCCAAGCCTATATTATCCAGCGCAGCATCCATAGTGATTCGATAACCTAAATCGCGGCATAACCTTTTGTACTCTGCTGAGTCTCTATCTGCCGGATCCAGTCCGTGTAAAGTCATTATGGCGTCGGCAGCAGGCCGTAGCAGAATATCCATATCGAAAAATGGTATTTTGCGCCGCGAAGCAATCGCTTTAGCTAACGTTGTTTTGCCTGCTCCAGCTGGACCAAGAAAAAATACAAGTTTATTCATTTCTAATTCTCCTTAGTTCTCAAGTCAACTCCAAAGTGTATCTATGCATACTATCATATAAAAGATGACGAGCGATCGCCAGCGCAAACCTAATCTCGGCAAGTGACGGTCCACAAAAACTAAAATTGTTCGCAAATTAGCCTGAAAAATGATAATTTTTTGCTTCTCCATTGAGTTTTTAGTTAATCCTGCTTATAATATAGCGAGAAAAATAAGAAAAAGGTGTCCATAAATGAGCATATTAAATGTTGAAGGATTAAGTCATGGCTTTGGGGATCGTGCGATTTTTAAGGATGTTTCATTCCGTCTCCTAAAAGGCGAGCATATCGGATTATTCGGCGCTAACGGCGAAGGAAAATCCACTTTTATGAATATTGTTACAGGCAAACTGCAACCTGATGAGGGTAAAGTCGAATGGTCCAAGCGGGTGCGTGTTGGCTACCTCGATCAGCATGCTGTGTTAACCAAAGGAATGACGATTCAAGACGTACTCAGAAGTGCCTTTCAATACCTGTTTGATCTTGAGCAAGAGATGAATGATATGTACGGCAGAATGGGTGACGTTTCACCTGAAGAGCTGGAAAAGCTGCTTGAAGAAGTAGGTACCATCCAAGATACACTTACAAATCAAGATTTTTACATGATTGATGCGAAAGTACAAGAAACTGCGCGTGGACTAGGGATCACTGACATTGGATTGGATCGTGATGTAGCCGATCTTAGTGGTGGTCAACGTACCAAAATCTTGCTTGCGAAGCTATTGCTTGAAAAACCAGATATTTTGCTCCTCGATGAGCCTACCAACTATCTGGATGAGCAGCATATTGAGTGGCTGAGACGTTATCTTCAAGAGTATGATAATGCCTTTATTCTGATCTCTCACGATATGCCATTCTTGAATAGCGTTATCAACCTGATCTACCATATGGAAAATCAAAAGCTGACCCGTTATGTGGGTGATTATGAGCAATTCCAACAAGTCTACGAAATGAGAAAACAACAGCTTGAATCTGCTTATAATCGTCAAAAGCAAGAAATAGCAGAGCTGAAGGATTTCGTAGCTCGTAATAAAGCCAGCGTGGCAACCCGTAATATGGCGATGTCCAGACAGAAGAAGCTCGACAAGATGGAGATCATCGAGATTGCCAAGGAGAAACCGAAACCACAGTTTAACTTTAAAGAAGGTAAAACTGCGGGCAAGATGATTTTCGAAGCAAAAGAATTGGTTATCGGCTACGATTCTCCATTGTCCAGACCGCTTAATTTGCTGATGGAGCGTGGACAGAAGATCGCGTTGGTTGGGGCAAACGGAATTGGTAAAACAACTTTGCTGCGCAGCATTTTAGGTGAAATCTCTGCATTGTCCGGTTCGGTAGAACGTGGATACCATCAGGAGATTGGCTATTTTGAGCAAGAGATGAAGGAAGGCAATTACAAGACTTGTATTGAGGAAATCTGGGACACGTTCCCGTCTCTGTCACAATTCGAAGTACGTGCTGCCCTTGCTAAATGCGGATTAACTACGAAGCATATTGAGAGTAAGATTGCTGTTCTAAGTGGTGGGGAAAAAGCTAAAGTGCGTCTATGTAAACTCATTAATAGCGAAACTAATATTCTTGTATTGGATGAGCCGACGAACCACTTGGATATCGATGCCAAAGATGAACTGAAACGCGCTCTAAAAGCATACAAAGGAAGCATTCTTATGATTTCTCACGAACCCGATTTTTATCAGGACATCGTAACCGATATCTGGAATTGCGAAGATTGGACGACGAAAGTATTCTAAGTATACGAGTTCAATTAACGAATCTTAAACAGGATACCTTACTTCGATTCTCCGAAGGGTATCCTGTTTTTTTATCCCGAGGCACCATCTGCATTAACTGTGACGATTAAAATTGGCGTCTGAGGCAATGATTCCATCTCTCTGAGAAATCTTGAACAGTAACGCAAAAACACCACTGAGGATGGATAATGTAACTACACAAGGTTACTAGGATACCGATGATCCAGCCTGCAAGATGGGAGACACTTTCAATGCAGATGCCTTTTATAAAATCGACTGATTTATACTTCATCCGTACCTCAAGATAGGCGTAGATGATTACAAATAGCATAAATAGACCACACCAGAGGTAAAAGTATTTTGGCAGATTCCCAGATAACAAATCCGTCAAAAATTGAATGGCTGTCTTCATGATTTCCATAATTAACACAAACAATAGATCACTCCTCAAAACTTTCCGCCGGTAAGCAAACTTTAGGCTTCAAACTTCAGATTCTGCGGTTCCGTCGGAAATTCTTCTGTCCGTGCACGGGAATCAGTGACGGGAACGTCCAGGCCTACTTCTTCAAAGGTGCAGTCATCCAGCCAAATCTTTCCGGATCCGGATAGGAGAATACCTATGTTGATACAATCCGCCTCTGCCGGGATATCCAGCACACAAGCGTAAAAATTCCAGGAAGCAGTTCCTTTAATACTTCTGTACTGCATGTTGTCAAAACCCAGCATATTCTGGAGCTTGTCATCAATACGCATCCATAAGCCGCACCAGTCGCTTACTTCTTCGGTCCGGATAAATCCGGCAAACCGCATCCGTTTCCCAAGATAATTTTTTGCGTCAAACTGCTGCATTAGAGTACCGAATTCGTTCCCTTCGAGTGGTTCAGTTTCTGCGCATTCCAGTGATACAGAGTTCCTTCCCTTATGGTAAATCTGCATATCTAATGATGCCTTATATTTGCTGGGGGATGTTCCGGTGATGAACCAACCTTTAATTTCGGACATGGTAAATTCCTCTCTTTCCTGAATCAATAGTTTTATCTGTGACCTGTATTGGGCTGGGGGGAGAGCATAAAGTCCTTTAAAAGCTCTTGTAAAAGCCTCTTGACTATCAAAACCATAAAGAAGTGCAATATCTAGAATGCGTTCTTCGGAATAGAGCAGCAGTTGGGCAGCAGAACTCAACCTACGGGAACGAATGTATTCAGCTACACTTTTGCCGACATATTTCTGAAAGAGCCGATGGAAATGATATTTGGAGAATCCAGCCTCTTTCGCAATTCTGTCCAGATTCAATTCTTCTTCTTCCAAATGGTTCTCAATAAATTCAATACTATTGTGAATCATCTTGTAATACAGCCTGATCACCTCCTTGTTCTGGTCTTAATATACCTCATTTATTTAAAGGGATTTTGATAATTCTTGCTTAGTTGTACTTCAGTATGTAGAAATTTGCACCTGAATCTAATACTATCAGCAGAATATATAAAAGAAGAGTATTAAAACTATAAAACACAAAAAGGCGAATTCTTACTCATAATGGAGTGAGAATCCGCCAATTCTATTTGGATGCATTCCTACATTAAACCTCAATGATGATTGGAAGGATCATTGGACGCCGTTTCGTTTTCTCGTATAGGAACTTACTTAATGATTCTTTGATGGTCTGCTTGATGATATTCCATTGGCCGAGATCCGTTTCGTTCATCTTTTTAAGGGTCGATGTTACATGCTGGTTGATCTCGTCCATTAAATTATCGGAGTTACGGACATAAACGAATCCCCTGGAAATGGTGTCCGGCTCATTTAATAGACGTCCATCGGTTTGGCTCAGTGTAATCACCGTAATCAGTATGCCGTCTGCTGACAGCTGGCGACGATCGCGAAGCACAACATTTCCAATATCACCGATCCCAAGGCCATCCACTAGAATTTGCCCAGCAGTCACTCGACCGGATTGGCGGACAACACCAGACGATGACTCGACGATGTCCCCATTTTTTAGAATAAAGATATTTTCTGGTTTGACGCCTACCGCCTCCGCTAACAAGCTGTGATGATGCAGCATGCGGTATTCACCATGGATCGGAATAAAGTATTCAGGTTTCATTAGAGTCAGCATTAGCTTAAGTTCCTCTTGGCTACCATGCCCTGAGACGTGAAGCTCACTGCGTGAACCATAGATGACTTTAGCACCCAGCATATATAAATTATCGACAATCCTTGAAACATTTCTTTCATTTCCTGGGATGGGATTGGCTGCGAGCAGAACCGTGTCCCCAGCCTGGATCTCCATCAATCGATGGCTTGAGTTCGCTAAGCGGGAGAGGGCGGCCATGGGCTCTCCTTGACTGCCTGTACATAAAACAGTTACCTGAGCCGGAGGAAGCTTAGCAGCTTCTGCAGGTTCGATCAGCATATTGTCCGGAATGTTTAAGTAACCGAGCTCTTGGGCTACTCCGACTACATTAACCATACTTCTGCCGAGTAAGGTCAATTTACGTTCAGTTAAATGAGAAGCATCAATGATCTGCTGTAGACGATGTACATTTGAGGCGAAGGTAGAAATAAAAATTCTACGTTCTGCTTTTAAAAAGGCTTCTTCTATGTGAGCGCCAACAAGCTTCTCAGAAGGGGTGAAGCCAGGGCGCTCAGCATTGGTGCTTTCTGAAAGCAGGATCTTTACACCCTTTTTACCGATATCGGCCATTTTATGTATATCTGGATACTGCTTGTTGACGGGCGTCATGTCAAATTTGAAGTCTCCCGTATGAACTACGGTACCTTCAGGTGTATCGAATACTACGCCAAGGCAATCTGGAATGCTATGATTTGTATTAAAAAATGTTGTAGTAATGGCACCCAGGGTTAAAGTAGATTCTGAATCAATACAATTGAGTTTCGTTTGTCGTAAAATCCCATGTTCCCTAAGTTTATTTTCGATTAATCCTAGGGTTAATCGGGAAGCATATATCGGGATATTCAACTGTTTAAGCAGGTAAGGAATCCCACCGATATGATCCTCATGTCCATGAGTAACCACCAATGCTTGTACCTTATCAATATTATTTAATAAATACGAAACATCAGGAATAATTAGGTCAATTCCTAAAAGACTTTCATCTGGAAATTTAGAGCCGCAATCAATAACGACAATGTCATCTGCGTATTGCAGGATATACATATTTTTACCGATTTCATGAACCCCGCCTAATGCTGCAATCGAGAGCTGCTTAGCTGCCATTTTCATTGAAGCCCCTCCTAAATAAATTTCTCTATATTATGTTTGATTCCCATTATAATTATCCATTCTGAAGGCTGATACAATATAATAACTGAAGAAAGCTAATCGAAAGATAGGAGAACGTTACTCATGAATATCCGACTATTACAAATGAAAGATAATAGCTCCATTGAAAAGGTCATCAGGGACTGCCTAATTGAGTTTGGCGGGAATCGCGCGGGTCTCGCCTGGGAGGATGACAGCCTGCATCATTTATCAGATTATTATAATCATAGTGAGAATCGGGCTTATTGGGTTGTTGAAGAGGGAGGGGAAGTATTAGGAGGTTGTGGAATTGCTCCTTTCGGGAATGATGACAAAATATGTGAGTTGCAAAAAATGTATTTATCTCAGTCGATTAGAGGTAACGGGATAGCCAAAGAACTTTTAAATACAGCGCTGGACTTTGCTAAGCTTCATTACAACCAATGTTATTTGGAGACACTTCAAAACATGCACGCAGCTAACCGTTTCTATATGAAAAATGGATTTGAGCTTTTGGATGAACCGCTTGCGGGGTCGGAGCATTTTGCTTGTGATGCGTGGTATATTAAAAATTTAATGTAATTGCTTTAAAAATGTTGGAGGCCTGGATTACCAGGCTTTTTTTGATCGAAGGTAATGATTTTTTATTTGACAATAAAACCGTCCAGACGGATTAGTAAATAACAGAGGTGATTATTGTGAACAGTAATTCAAAACGAAGTAGTATTTTATTAGCAGCTTCTATTGTTGTTAAAAATAATGGGGTGGAGAAGCTTACGCTTGAAGCCGTTGCCAAAGAAGCCGGGGTCAGTAAAGGTGGACTGCTGCACCATTTTCCGAATAAGGAAGCATTAATAAAAAGTATGGTGGAAGAGTTAACAAGCGATTTTTTCAGTAATGTTCAAGAAAGAGTAGGTAATGCATCTAGAGAAACGGGGAAGTGGGGACGAGCGTTTGTTCAGGCGATTGACGACGATCTTAAGGAAGAGCAAGAGATTAGCACAGCGCTTTCGGCTGCTCTTTTTACGAATCCGGATATCCTTAAGAAATTTCAAGACCAATACTCAGTATGGCAAAACAATATAGAGAACGATGGAATAGATCCTGTACGTTCCACAATTGTCAGGCTGGCAGCGGACGGTTTATGGTATTCAGAAATGTTCGGATTAGGAGCTTTAGATAAGGATTTACGAGATAAAGTAATTCAAGAATTAATAAACATGACGGAGTAAGGAGGGGCTATTGTTGAATTCATATGTGTTACTGGCAACAGCGATTATCTGCGAGGTATTTGGTAGCTCCATGCTTAAGGTTTCTAACGGGTTTAAAAAGATTTTACCTTCAATAGGAGTTGTACTCGGCATGGGTTCAGCCTTTTATTGTCTTTCTTTAGCGCTTTCAACGATTCCACTAGGGACGGCTTATGCTATTTGGTCGGGGGTAGGTACGGCTTTAACTGCGTTAATTGGAGTCATCATTTATAAAGAAAACTTCAATCTGAAGAAATTACTCGGCCTGATTCTTATCATTGGTGGAGTAGTCATTATGAAACTTTCTGGTGGATCTCATTAGAGCTTGGAGGAAATGTTATGAACAAGAATAAGGGTTTTTGGGTACTAGGGGTAGCTATTATAAGCGAAGTAATAGGTACAACTATGCTGAAAATGTCAGAAGGGTTCACACAAATATTGCCTACTATAGGTGTTATTATTGGTTTTATAATCGCATTTTATAGTTTGTCCATAAGTCTCAGAGTTTTACCTTTAAGCCTAGCTTATGCGATTTGGGCAGGTGTAGGTACAGTTCTAACCGCAATCGTTGGTATCTTAATATGGGGGGATCCATTTAGTGTGCTTACACTTGCAGGCATAGTATTAATAGTTGGAGGTGTGGTTTTATTAAACGCTCCAGATTCAGCTAATGAAAAAGAACTTAAAACCACAAGTTAATCTTCATAATAAACTAGGGCCTGAGAAATCAGGCCTTTATTTGATTGGCATGATGTTAATAGATTCCATATTTAGGGTAGTTTCGCGATATTGGTATCACATATCTTTTCCGTAGAATTACATCTTATAGCTTGATCCTCACTTTCTCTATAATGAGAGTGTCTCACATTGAAAGGAGGATCGGTTGTTATTTAATGTGCTCTGAGATGAATCGGATTGTAAACGCTATCATTCGAGCCCTCCGATAGGGCGACACGTTAGTGAGTATCTACATTAAGAGGAGGATTATAATGCGCAACAAGTATGTCGTATGGTCGCTTGTAGTAACCCTATTGATTTCAAGTTTATACCTGGCAGCGGGTCCGTTCACATTTGTTAGTGCCTCTGGTGGCGCGAATCTGACGCTGGGCAAAACTGTAACGGCTAGCGGTCAATCACAAACGTATAGTCCAAACAATGTGAAAGACAGCAATCAAGAGACGTATTGGGAAAGCAGCAATAATGCATTTCCACAATGGATCCAAGTTGATCTCGGTACTGAGACAAGTATTGACCAAATCGTATTGAAGCTGCCAACGGGCTGGGAGACGCGTACGCAAACACTCGCCGTTCTAGGTAGTACAAATGGATCTACATTCACTGACATTGTTGGTTCAGCTGATTATGTGTTCAATCCTTCAGCAGGAGGGAACACCGTTAAGCTTGATTTTTCAGCAATCAGCACTCGTTATGTACGCCTGAATGTAACAGGCAATACGGGTTGGCCGGCAGCGCAAGTATCTGAATTCGAAATTTATGGAGCCAGCACACCAATACCGACGCCAACAGTCACACCGACAGCCACACCAAGTCCAACAGCCACCCCGACAGCCACACCAACGCCAACAGCCACACCAACGCCAACAGCCACACCGACAGTCATACCAACGCCAACAGCCACACCAACTGTCACACCAACGCCAACAGCCACACCAACTGTCACACCAACGCCAACAGCCATACCGACAGCAACGCCAACGGCTACGCCTGTTGCGGGCAGTAATATCGCGGTTGGCAAATCGATTACCGCATCCTCTAATACGCAATCATTTGTGGCAGCAAATGCTAATGACAACAACACCAACACATACTGGGAAGGTGGCAGTAATCCTAGTTCATTGATACTTGACCTGGGGTCAAACTACAATGTTTCCTCAATCGTTCTAAAGTTAAATCCAACCGCTGCATGGGGAGCACGTACCCAAACGATTCAAGTGCTCGGTCACAATCAAAACACAACGACATTTGGGAATCTGGTGTCAGCACAATCGTATTCGTTTAATCCAGCTTCAGGAAATACAGTAACCATTCCTGTTACCGCAACTGTCAAACGTCTACAGCTTAATATTACTGCCAACTCGGGTGCTCCAGCTGGACAGATCGCCGAATTTGAAGTATACGGTACTCCAGCTCCGAATCCGGATTTGGTGATTGCTGGCATGTCCTGGTCACCAACGAATCCGGTCGAGTCTAATGCGATTACGCTGAACGCAATCGTAAAGAATATCGGCAATGCCAGCTCTCCAGCTACTACTGTTAATTTCTATTTAAATAATGAGCTTGTAGGCTCAGCTCCGGTAGGTGTACTAGCAACTGGAGCATCGACAACAGCATCGATGACACTTACCGCAGGAGTTAAGCCTGCCGCAACGTATTCAGTTAGTGCCAAAGTTGATGAAGACAACCTAGTTATCGAACAAAATGAAGCGAATAACAGCTACACGAACCCAGCGTCACTTATTATCGCTCCAGTGTCCAGCTCTGACTTAGTGGGAACTGTTACATGGACACCAAGTAATCCTGTTGCTAATAACAATGTAGCGTTCAATGTAAATCTTAAGAATCAAGGAACCATTGCCTCTGCAAGTGGTTCACATGGTATAAGCGTTGTTCTAAAAAACTCTGCGGGTTCCACTGTTCAAACCTATAATGGATCTTATAACGGTGCCTTAGCAGCGGGGGCATCAGTTAATGTTGCGATTCCAGGGACTTGGACAGCGATTAATGGTAACTACACAGTCACCACTACTGTTGAAGTGGATGCTAATGAGATAGCTGCCAAGCAAGCGAATAATGTAAGTGTTTCTAATCTCGTTGTCTATGCTGCGCGTGGTGCAAGCATGCCGTATAGTCGATATGATACCGAGGATGCTACTCTCGGGGGTGGCGCGACCTTGAAATCGGCGCCAACCTTTGATCAGGCATTACTCGCTTCTGAAGCTTCTGGCCAGCGTTATATAGCTCTTCCTTCGAATGGTTCGAACTTAGAGTGGACGGTCAGACAGGGTCAAGGCGGCGCAGGTGTAACGATGAGATTTACAATGCCTGACTCTGCAGATGGGATGGGATTGAATGGTTCACTGGATGTGTATGTGAATGGAGCGAAAGTAAAAACAGTTTCTTTAACCTCATACTACAGCTGGCAGTATTTCTCAGGTGATATGCCTGGCGATACACCTAGTGCAGGACGTCCACTATTCCGTTTTGATGAAGTTCACTGGAAGATGGATACACCCCTCCAACCTGGGGACAAGATTCGAATCCAGAAGAACAATGGAGATAGCTTGGAATATGGTGTGGATTTCATTGAAATTGAATCTGTTCCAACAGCAATTGCCCGCCCAGCTAACTCCGTATCTGTAACAGATTACGGTGCTGTGGCAAACGACGGACAAGATGATCTGGCAGCTTTTAAAGCTACTGTAAATGCAGCCGTGGCAAGCGGGAAGTCTATTTATATTCCAGCAGGAACCTTTAATCTTAGCAGTATGTGGGAGATTGGTTCTGCTAGTAATATGATCAATAACCTCACTATTACTGGTGCTGGTCTCTGGCACACCAATATTCAGTTTACCAATCCTAATGCTGCGGGCGGTGGTATTTCACTCCGTATTACAGGTAAGCTAGATTTCAGTAATGTATATATGAATTCTAATTTGCGCTCACGTTATGGGCAAAATGCAATTTACAAAGGTTTTATGGATAACTTTGGAACCAACTCTATTATCCATGATGTCTGGGTAGAGCATTTTGAATGCGGAATGTGGGTAGGCGACTACGCTCATACACCTGCGATTTATGCTACCGGGCTGGTAGTTGAAAACAGTCGGATTCGGAACAATCTTGCAGACGGCATCAACTTCTCGCAAGGTACTAGCAATTCAATTGTACGCAATAGCAGTGTGCGAAATAATGGTGACGATGGTCTTGCAGTATGGACCAGTAACACAAATGGTGCACCTGCTGGTGTGAATAATACCTTCTCGTATAACACCATTGAGAATAACTGGCGTGCGGCAGCGATTGCTTTCTTTGGAGGAAGTGGTCATAAGGCTGATCATAACTATATCATTGATACAGTTGGTGGTTCCGGCATACGTATGAATACCGTTTTTCCAGGTTATCATTTCCAGAATAATACGGGTGTAGTTTTCTCAGACACAACCATTATTAACAGTGGCACGAGTAAAGATCTTTATGGGGGTGAACGTGGCGCAATTGATCTTGAAGCATCAAATGATGCTATCAAGAACGTTACATTTAACAACATAGACATCATTAATACCCAGCGTGATGCGATTCAATTTGGATATGGTGGTGGATTCGAGAACATCGTGTTCAACAACATCAATATTAACGGTACAGGACTTGATGGAATAACAACTTCACGGTTCTCAGGTCCACATAAAGGTGCAGCTATTTACACCTATACAGGCAATGGTGCGGCAACCTTTAATAACCTGACAACTTCTAACATTGCTTATCCGAATCTGAATTATATTCAGAGCGGTTTTAATCTAACGATTCATTAATTTTATGTACGAGGTTGAGGGAGAAGCTCTTAGGAGCTTTTCCCTTTTTAGCTTGTAACGAGCTAATATCTCTAATTTGCAAGAAGGATAATGACTACATGAACAAGAAATTAATGTAAGGGAATTTAAACTATTAAATTTTGAAAATCTTTTGCAGATGTGTTGATTTCATCATCATGTTCGTCATAGCAGATGCGTCGGATCTCAAAGGACCACCTGATTTTGTTAAACAACTTACTGCGCTTATTCAGGCAAACCATTTAATTACTTAAAGGGAGAGATGAAAAATGAATCAGGAAGTAATCGATTTTATTGAAGCGCTTAAAGAATCATGGCAGGTGGAGTTGTCCACCTCACTACGTGAGGTTGTTCATCTGGCTATACCGGATGTGCAGGAACGTATTCAGTATAAGAAACCTCATTTTTTGAAAAATGGAAAATACGCTGCGGCCATCTCGATATCAAAAGACGCAGTCAGCTTTGTAATCTTTAATACAACCGAGCTAACGCTTCCAGAGGGAGCATTTGAGGGACCACCTGAAAGGAAAACCTTAAAGCTTCGAAAAGGAGACACATTTAATTCTGCACAGTTGGTCTCTTTAGTTGCTCAAGCTTCAGCATCTCTTTGATCCATACTTATATTAAATGGACGATATCTCAAAGTCATTTGACTTCATGGGATATCGTCCTTTTTTGATGATTATACAGTTTTAGTTACTAGTTGTAGTGCTGAGATAATGAATCTGCTCTTCCAGGATGGTACTTGCTTTGCCTAAAAATGTTGTTATCAACTCAAGCTCCTGCTCAGTAAAGGAAGACGCCAGTTTAACCATCTTAGTGTGCAAAGGAAGGTAGGCATTTCCAACCTCGTTATTCTCATATCAAGGGACAATGATCACCTTACGACGGTCATTTGGGTCATGTTCTCTGCGAACAAAGCCGTTTTTTTCAAGTCGATCAACTAATGTGGTAATGCTGCCTGTAGTAAGTCCAGTTAATTTGGATAGCTCGCCGGCGGTGATAGGACCTTTTTCCTGAAGGATATCTATAGATAGAAAATCGTTATTGTATAACCCTAAAGAAGTTGCTACTTTTTGCTGATACAAAACCGTTCGGCTGCCTAGGCCCCGCATGCGTAAAGTTAAGTCTTCCTGCTGAATTGTAACTTGATTGTGTCGATCTCTTGACAAAAGAGGACCCTCCTTTTAAAATGTTTATATCTTGATTGTCAATATAATTAATAAACAAGATGCTTGATGAACATCTAATTAATTGTCTTGATTTTATCGAATTATTCACTAATTTGCAAAGGATATAACATCACGTGGTTTGGAATGAAGCCTGTGCACAATCCTTTAACAATTAGAGTAGAACTAAACATTTGGGAAAAGTGGAGGAGAAAAAGGAGCATGGAAAAGAAAAATAAAGTTGGGGTTATTATAGTAGCTCTATTGTTGGCCACCCTTATGGCATCAATGGATAATACTATACTTGCAACCGCAATGGGAACCATTGTAGGTGACCTTGGCGGTTTTGACAAATTGATGTGGGTTACGTCCGCTTATATGATAGCTGAGATGGCGGGTATGCCGATTTTCGGTAAATTATCGGATATGTATGGACGTAAGCGATTTTTTATTTTCGGTATTATTGTCTTTATGATTGGTTCAGCTTTATGTGGTACGGCAAATTCTATTGTCCAGCTTAGTATTTATCGGGCAATTCAGGGTATTGGTGGAGGGGCACTCGTTCCTATTGCATTCACGATTATGTTCGATGTAGTGGCCCCAGAAAAACGGGGGAAAATCGGGGGGTTATTCGGTGCTGCCTATGGTATTTCCAGTATTTTTGGTCCCCTTATTGGCGCTTATATAGCGGATTATATTCATTGGTCTTGGGTCTTTTATATCAATTTACCCATTGGTGTTATTGCATTCTTTATGATCGCTTTCTTCTACAAAGAATCTGTTGAGCATTCCAAAGAGAAAATTGATTATCTTGGGGCTTTTACACTTGTAGCTTCAATCCTTTGTCTCATGTTTGCGATTGAGCTCGGGGGTAAGAAATATGCTTGGGACTCGACAATGATTCTGGGATTGTTTATGGCTTTTGTTGTGTTTTTAATTGGTTTTATTGTTATCGAACGTCGTGCAGAAGAGCCTATCATTACCTTTGGCATGTTCAAGAATCGTCTCTATTCTACGAGTAATGTTATGGCGATATTTAGCGGAGCGGCATTTATTACAGCCTCGGTGTACATTCCAATTTATATTCAAGGGGTTCTTGGCGGGTCTGCCACAAATTCGGGGCTTGTTCTACTTCCGATGATGATTGGTTCTGTTATTACTGCTGCTGGCGGAGGATTCATGCTCTCTAAATTTAATTATCGCACGATCATGATTTCTACGTTAGTACTCCTTGTTGCAGGTATTGCTCTGCTTACCACACTAACACCAGACTCCTCCCGGTTTATGGTCACTATTTTTATGTTTCTGGTGGGTCTTGGCATAGGTTCATCATTTTCTGTTCTAAGCAATGCAGCGATTCATGGATTTACAGCAAGACAACGGGGTTCTGCAAGTTCGACACTTAGCTTCACACGGGAGCTGGGAATGACACTTGGTATTACGGTATTTGGTATTATTCAAAGTCACATTTTTTCGAATAAATTAACTTCCATGTTCAGTAAAGGAGGCGCGGCACCAGAAGGTGTTAATCTAAGTGATCCAAGTACAATTTTGACTCCCGACACACGGGCCAAAATTCCCTCTGAGGTTCTTGATAAAATCACCGAAGGATTATCTTCTTCTCTTGTTCATACCTTTGCTTGGGCGATTATTCCATCAGTTATAGCTCTAATGGCAGCATTTGTGATGAGCAGGGAGAAGTTTGATCCTGCTTCTGAGCTGGAAGAATTTACGGCATCGCATTAAGGAAATAAAAGATAAAATAAAAGCCTAAGTCCTTTGTTAATAAAGGCTTGGGCTTTTTTGATAAGAAGCTCGGCGATCCTATTTCTCTGAAATGCTATATCGAGAATGTAAATGCCAGATAAGCTCTCTACGGCTGCTGACACCTGCTTTAGCGAAAATGGATTTTAAATGATCCTGAACCGTGTAAGCAGAAATATGTAACTCAGCAGCCAATTCTTTAGTAGATAATCCACGAATTACTCCTTCAAGTAAATGCTGTTCCCGTTTCGTCAGATCATACGCTTCTGCAATGATAGGAAGCATATCTGCTGGACGTGCAGGCTCGAATGAAATAGCGATTTGCGTCTGACCGTCGTATGCATGAAGCCGGCTAGCCCGGATCACTAGATAAGGTCCTTCTGACATCCGGATACAGGACTTAGCCATCCCCGAAGATTCAGAGGGACTATTGATTGCTTGTGTGCTCACCGCCCGAATTGGACGTGGCAGGATATGGTGATCAATTTTTTCTAATGAACGAAGTTTCTCTAACCAGCGGTCTGCTGTAGGATTGGAGGAGAGGAGCACTAGTTGATCAGAAAGGACAGCAATTCCGGAACCGTAATCTTCTTCCAGCCAAGTCTGATTTCTCTCAGGCAACTCAAGACTGAAAGCCCGCATTCTTGCGGCAATCTCAGGAAGAATTAAGGCTATCCACTCACAATCCTCCCGCGAAAATACAGGCTGACCCGACTTTCTGTAAAGTGTCAGATACCCCCAACACGCATCTCCATGAACAAGTACAGCGCGTAATTCATCCTCAAATCCTGCCGGAGACAGTACCTTTTGATAGCGAGCACTCAAATCTGGCTGCCCTTCGGTTGCTTCATATAAAGTAGCTACGTGCACTTTACTATGAACCATTTGCACATAGGGATTAATATCGTCTTCACCGTATTCGATCTGGAACAAGTGATGATGAATGGATTCCACGTTATCTTCTGTAACTGCACCTGTCGAGAGTAGTGTATGTGGATCAACATGGGTACAGCAGGCAGCATCAAAGGGGACAGCATCGCGTAAAATCGACAGTAATGAAGTACGGTAGCTATGTGAAGAATCAGAAACAGCACCGAACCTTATGATTTGTTGTTTAATATGATTAAGTTGTCTTATGGTTTTCATAGGTAAGCCCTCTAGTCATGGAGTATAAAAACAGGTATCCCACATTTATGGGATAGTGAAAGTAAACCATATCCGTATAATTGAGAATGGTTCTTAATTATTTCTATTATATAGGATGCGGTGATAAAATGCAGAGAAAAGAAGATATTGTAGTCGTCGGTGGATATGGCCATGTAGGGCGTACCATTTGTGAAATCTTAGAGAAAAAATATCCTGGAAAGGTATATGCTGCAGGGCGAAGCCTTGTAAAAGCAAAGCAATTCAGTCAAGCAACTGATGGGAAAATTAAGCCGATGCAGGTGGATATTAATAATCCTTTACCTACTGATAAGTTAGAACGAGTTAAATTAATCATTATGTGCTTAGATCAAACGGATGCAGATTTTGTAAGAGCTGTGTTTCGAAGCGGTATTCATTATGTGGATGTATCTGCGAACGGTTTGTTTTTGAATGAAATTGAGAAATACAAGAGAGAGGCTGAAGATAATGGGTCAAGTGCTGTCTTAAGTGTAGGACTTGCTCCCGGCATCACTAATCTCCTGGCCCTTGAAGCAGAGCGGCAGATGGATCAGATCGAGGAGATAGAAATTGCAATTATGCTCGGACTAGGTGATTCTCATGGCAAAGCGGCGCTAGAATGGACAGTCGACAGTTTAGCAGCTAAGTTCGAAGTGAAGCAGGGTAATCGCCAGGTTGAGGTGGAGAGCTTTACAGACAGAAGGTTATATCATTTTGGTGATAAGATGGGTAATCGATATGCTTACCGTTTTCCATTCTCAGATCAACAGACACTGAGCAGAACACTGAAAGCATCGTCTATCTCCACACGATTTTGTCTTGATTCAGCTATGGTTACTAAAATACTGGCAATAACGAAAAAAACAGGAGCCGTTCGCTTACTGCAAATAGGCTGGCTGAAGAATTTAATTGTTCGTGCTATGGGGCGGCTGCATTTGGGGGATGATGGGTTCGCTATTAAGGTTGAGGCAAGTGGAAGAAATTTAGAAGGTAAATTACTTCATGCGGATTTTTTATTACAAGGAAAGAATCAATCTATCATTACGGCAAAAGTAACAGCGGCAGTAGCAAAACATCTATATGATTCACCACCCCCAGGTGGAGTTTACCATATTGAGCAGCTGACTGATATAGCGTATATACAGAAGGAATTAGGATCAGCAATTTCTCTCAAGACTGCGGTAAACTAGTATAATATTAATCATATAGAAAGGGGCGTCATAGAATGAATAGAAAAGATTGGGAGCTGTTGAACGGTCATAAAGCGGGCGTGTTTTGGTTCACAGGATTATCAGGTTCAGGAAAAAGTACACTAGCACAACAAGCTGAAAAAGAATTGTTTAAGCAAGGCATAAGATGTGCTGTGATCGACGGCGACCAGCTAAGAAAAGGTTTAAATATCGATTTAGGTTTTTCAGAAGAGGATCGTAAAGAAAATATGCGGCGCGCGGCCGAAGTAGCGTCTATGTTTTTGGACCTTGGCTTTATAGTGCTTGTCCCGATGATTTCACCTTCTTCAGCTGCTAGAGAAGCGATTAGATATCGTTTTCAGTCTGGCGAGTTTGCAGAGATTTATGTGCAATGTTCATTAGAAACCTGCGAACAACGTGATCCTAAAGGGTTGTATAAGAAAGCTAGAAAAGGTGAAATTCGTGAGTTTACAGGTATTGATGCTATTTATGAACCCCCTAAACATGCCGAATTGACAGTTGACACAGAGATTTACGATATGGAGAGCAGTGTGAATCTGCTAGTTGATTTTGTTACACATAATTACGCTAAAAAGATATAGTGGGAAGTTAACAGAAGCCTAATTAAGTAGGGCTTCTTTTTTTGCATTCTCAAATGGAATTTTATCGCATAAAGGGAATCAAGGTGCTACAATATGAATGAACAAAAAAAAATTCATTCATATTTATCGGGATTATTCAAAATATGCGATATATGGAGGACTCCAAATGAAAAAAGTTACTGCATTTATTGGGAATCAGCAAAAGCATGCGACCTTTGAAGCGGTTTGTGAATTTGGCAATAATTTAAAAGCATATGGTGATATTGAATTTGAGTATGTCTTTTTAAAAGATTATCGGCTTGAATATTGCCGGGGCTGTAAGATATGTTTCAATAAAGGTGAGGAGTATTGTCCACTAAAGGATGATCGTGATGTATTGATGGAGAAAATGATTCATTCTGACGGGGTTATTTTCGCTACCCCTAATTATGCATTTCATGTATCGGCACCGATGAAGAACCTCTTGGATCGGCTTGCCTTTGTATTTCATAGACCTCGTTTCTTCGGAAAAACCTTCACGGCTATTGTCAATCAGGGGATCTTTGGAGGCAACAAAATTGAAAAATATCTTAGTAATATGGGCGAGAATTTCGGATTTCAAGTCACAAAAGGCTGTGTCTTGACTACTTTGGAACCAAGAACAGAAGTTGCGCAGAAAAAAATGACGAGAGAAATTAAGAAAGCCTCCGAAAGATTCTATAAGGACCTCATGTCACCTAAGACTCCGGTTCCTTCATTTTTCAGGTTAATGCTGTTTCGAATGTCACGTACAAGTATAAAAACAATGCTTGATGATCATTCCAGGGATTACCGGTATTACAAAGAACAAGGCTGGTTTGAGTCTGGTTATTATTATCCTGTTTCATTGGGTCCTATAAAAAGGACAGCGGGTCTGATCTTTGACTTTATTGGGAAACGTATGGCGAAGAATTCGTAACCATAAAGACACTTCCCCGTATAAGATATGAACATGACCGACAATTAACCAAAAGAGAAGTTGAGGTAATCCACCTATGAATGTAAATTTAACCGATCATGCCGATTCAGCCTATTCGCTAGCCGAGCAGAGGGCGGCTCAGTATTTTGTTTCACTGCATATGCAGTTCAAAGAAAAAACGTATGTATCTACTCTGACTGAAGATATTCAATTATGGAAAAAACATCATATTCATCGCCGCTCATGGTTGTCCTTTTTCTCTAGAGGGAAGAGGAAACCTGATTCTCAGGATTATCATAAGTATATAGGGTGGCTGAATCTTTCCGGTAAATTGGATGATTATTTAGATCGGAGCGTTTCCTATTTATATATGAGAGATCTGGGCAAAGCCTTGGATTCTCCTGACACACAAAACAGGATTAAGCGAATGGTTGCTGACATTAGATCTCAATTGATCCCAGACGGTTCAACAATGATAAGAGAACAATCGGAATTTATGAGCTTGGCAGGAGTATATCGCTGGGCGCAAAAGGAAGGCGTCGAGACCGCCACCATCTGGATGATCGACAAGCTAAAGAACGTATCAACCCATATTCCGCAGGAAATGAATGCCGAACAAGCGCAGCGTAAGTTAATTAAGATCATTATCGGGGTCATTCTGCATGTAATGGAGGAAATGGGGGAGAGTACCCCACCTTTGGAACGTTCTAAGAAGCTTAGTGAAGCCATTAGACTTGGTTATTCTTATGGGCTGACTTACCCTTTTATTGATGATCTTCTCGATTCCAGTGTCTTAACGCTTCAAGAAAAAGAGCAATATTCCCTCATGATACGCGACGCTATCCTTACTAGATCTGTGCCTGAGCTTGGAGAATGGTCCGGAGAGAACATGGAATTCATTCGATACGTACATTCGGAGCTTAGTGAAGCTTTCGAATATATTAAAAGCTATCAACGTCCAGAAATGCAGAACATATTTTTCGAGCAATCCTTTGTGTTTTTTCAATCTCAGGAGCTGGACCGTGTTAAGGAACTTTCCAACGCTAAATACACCAATGAAGAGCTTTATATCCCCATTATCTTAAAATCCTCTTCTTCCCGTTTAATTGTCCGATCCGTTATTAGTGCTCCTACAGATGATGGATTTGATCAACGTACTTTTTATTATGGTCTTTACAATCAACTGGCTGATGATTTTGCGGATATGTTTGACGATATGAAAGAGGGAGCGGTAACGCCGTATACCTATTTTCTGAAATACCGTGATCAACGTTCAGATTTGATAAACCCTTTTGAATTATACTGGACCGTCATCTCTCATCTAATCCATTCCGTATATCACTCCGATGCCAAAACCCGTGAAGTGATTCTAGATCGAGCAATTAACGGTTTGAAGCGTTGTAAAGAACGTGTGGGTACTGAAAAGTATAAAGAGATTATGGAGATCTTTGCTTCGGGTCAACCCGAATTTAATCATCTCGTGCAGCAAATGGTGTTGAAAGCTGATGATGTGGATTTTTTTGACAAACTACTAAGAGATCAACTGCTTACGAATTTAAAAAACAACAAGCAGGAAAAGGTGGATTTTCACAATACGATTCAAAAGGTTCGTGGTGAAATCAACAATCAATTGCCGATTAATAAACCTGTTGGGACACCAGCTATGAAAGAAATGTTAATTGATGCAGCCAATTATAGTTTAGAGGGTGATGGCAAGCGAATACGACCTATCCTGACTTGGGTTATGGGTGTGAACGAATACGGATTAGACAGCGCAGCAATTGTGCCGCTTTTGAGGTCTTTGGAATATATGCATACTGCATCCTTAATTTTCGATGATCTGCCCTCTCAGGATAATGCCCCCACTCGAAGAGGCCGTTCAACTCTACATGAGGTGTATAATAGCGCTACGGCGGAATTGACAGGACTCTTTCTAATTCAGAAGTCGATTGAGGAACAGGCATCCCTTCATACATTCGATGCTAAATCCGTAATTGCTTTAATGCAATATTCAGCTCAAAAGGCGGAAGATACCTGCATGGGGCAAGCGATGGATTTGAATTCTAAAGGAAAAGCATTGACGCTAGAGCAATTAAATATGATTTGTTTCTATAAGACGGGCATTGCGTTCGAAGCTTCACTAGTTATGCCAGCGATTCTTGCACAGGTTAAGGAGACAGAAATTGAAGATTTGAAGAAATTCGCTTATCATGCGGGGATTGCTTTTCAGATTAAAGATGATTTACTCGACTTGGAAGGGGATTTACAATTACTAGGTAAGCCGACAGGGCAGGATGTTGAGAATAACAATGCAACGTTTGTATCCATTCTGGGTTCAGAAGGTGCTAGAAAAGAGATGTGGGAGCACTATTGTCTTGCCATGGAGGCGTTAAAAGAGATCCCCCGCAATATCAATTTTTTAAAACATCTATTGAATTATATGGTTAATCGTGATCGATAAATATGAAAATGGAGTGTTGGCATCTTTGCCAGCACTTTTTTATGAAAAAAATCAATCGTTTTTACGTTCAGCTCCGTCTTACTTATAAGAACATCAGAACGATGACTTTATCCTAATACCGACACTGACAAAAAAAGAGGGGGTGTAGTGAGTGGTGGATAGGACGATGGACGAGGTCAGAATGGTTGATTTTGCCCGTATGGATGAGGAAGTTTTCTTTAAACGCCTGTATGTGGAGCATCGGAAAATGTACACCGTCGCTTATAGTTATCTACGAACAGAAGCGGACGCGTTAGAAGTTGTACAAGAGGCTTCATGTCGGGCCTGGATGAAACGTAAGAAGCTTAAAGATGAACAGTCATTTACACCTTGGTTGATTCGAATTACGATCAATTGCTGTATGGATGAACTACGACGAAAAAAACGAGTGATTCCTACGGAGAAGCTAGCAGAGGTTGCAACTCAGGAAATGAAAAGCAACGACCGGATTGATCTGGAACGCGCTATGAACAGGTTAAAGCCCAAATATCGGCATGTGGTACTTCTTAAATATTACAATGACATGACTACAATCGAAATCGCAAAAGTGCTAAAAAAACCAGAAGGTACAATCAAAACCTGGTTACGTGAGGGACTTAAACAGCTTCGTAATGTGCTGAAGTGATATGGGAGGTGAACAGAGTGACAGATAAAGAAGATCGTATTTTGCAGAAAAATGTTGATGAAATGAATCAGAATACTGAGACTTTACAGGAAATGAAAATTTATAACGCGATGCGAAAGGGAATTATGGAAGGAAAAAAACGTGAGAAACGCCGTGTTTATACCGCAGGTTTGGGAGTGATTGCAGCTGCAGCCGTAGCCCTATTATTTACATACTCTTCAATCGGATTACCGGCCAAGGAAGTGGCCCAACCTTCAGTTCAAACCGCCAGCCCTAAAAATACAGATGATTTTGCAGCTTATCGCTCATTTTCAAGGTTAGAACCAGCACTTGCAAGTGCTCTGGAACAGAATCTCGTGATGCCGGTGGGTCAGAGCGCGGAAAACAAGGGGTACCGAGTGGATGTAACTGGTGCAGTAACAGATGGAAGGAAGGTGTATATTCTATACAGTGTTCAGAACAATACAGACAAAGAAGTTATACATGCGGATTTTGCGCTTCAATATGAAGGCATACAGGAGTCGAATCTACATAAAGGTGCTGCACTAAGTATGCTTGCCAGCGATAACCGAATTCAACCAGGCCAGTCTAAGGATTTTATATACACCACTAGTCTTTCACCAACGATTAAATATCCAAAGGAAGTAAACTATAATGTCATTCTCACTGAAACTTCAGATAAGGCGCTACAATCCAGTAGTAATAAATACCGGACTAATCTGGATGTTGCTTTCGAACTTAATCCTGATATGCTCAAAGCACAGGAAAGAATTCTAAAAACGGATAAAACGCTGACAGTTGACGGGCAAAAGATTAAAGTGAATCTAGTGCAATATACACCGCTTAGTACCTATGCAGATTTGGAGTATGATCTGAACAATGATAAACAAATTTTCCAATTGATTAATCCAGTTCTGATTAGTACAAATGGGGGTGCTACCGAAAAATTATTTTACCCCGACATCGTCAACTCTGACAATTCTGAAGTCTATTCGGACAACACCAAGTTTACGCTGGTGTTCAGGAACAGCCAGAGCGGCCTAAAGCATCAGCCAGACACCGTTTCATTAAAAACCTTTGGTATCTCGGCAGTCGAAAAAAATAAAATGAAAATTGTTGTCGATCTCAATAAGCAGCAAATCATTGAAGCACCGGGAAGCGGCCTTGAGCTTGTTGCTCCAACGCAAGAGAATTATGCAGATGAAGGAGAGATCTTGTTACGGCATACAATTACTGATGCCGAATATTTAAAATACTACACTAGACTTGCTGAGACTTTTACTGATGCGGAAGGAAATGTGCATAAAAGAGCAATCAAAACAACTTCGGCAGGAAACTTCGGTGGCTACATGACTTCAAAGGATGGTACAGCCGTGGATGAAATGCGTTATACTTTTGGAAAGGGAGCGAAAGATTATCCTCAACCACTAACGATTACGCTAGAGAAATATATCAATCCGATTATGGATACGCAAGCCGTAGAGTTATTTTCTAAGTAATAGATTAAGCTTAACGATTAATAATCTTGTATTTGTTGTAATCCTATAGGAGGTAGTTATGCGTAAATATAACACTGTAATCTTTGATGTGGATGGAACCTTAATTGATACAGAAATTGCTGTTTTGAGTTCTCTGCAAAAGATGTTAAAGGTGGATCACAACAAAGAGTATGAATTGTCAGAGCTTAATTTTGTGTTAGGTATTCCAGGTTCAGCTTCATTACCGCAACTTGGGATCGAAGATATTCATGAGGGCAATGAGAGATGGAATGTTTACATGAAAGATTTCTATGATACTATTAACATCTTTGACGGAATTGTAGATGTAATGAGTTCATTACAGTCAAAAGAGATCGTTCAAGGAATTGTGACTTCCAAGACAAGAGATGAGCTAAATGACGATTTCGTTCCATTTGGCTTAACTAAATATTTATCATATACCGTTATCGCAGAAGATACAGCAAAGCATAAGCCACATCCAGACCCCTTGCTAGAATTTATTAGAGTATCAAAAGCAAACCCTGAATCATCTATTTACATAGGGGACACGATTTATGATTATGAATGTGCACGAGATGCTGGTGTCGATTTTGGATTAGCTTTATGGGGATGCAAGCAGCATGAGCATATTCCCGCGAAATATAAATTTGAAACTCCGCAGGATATTTTAAAGCTGCAATTGTAAAGTGAATAGGATGAATATAAAGCAGAGCGGCATTTTGCCCTCTGTTTTTTAATGGAAATACCTTCATTGTATGTTCTTAACATTGACTCTTCTCTTTCTTATCGTTAATATTACCTCTGTGCTTCATTGCCCAAAAGCCTAAAAGCTTAAAAGTAAGGAAGCGCCGCATTCTTCGGATTTTATCCCAATCACAATGTTAAGGAGCACTATCGTTATGGACCGTCAGCTTAGTTTTTCAAAAAGTATGATTATCATCGCCTTTATTCTTGCATTTCTTTTTGTATCTATTTTCCTATTAAAAGCAGAACCTCATATCCCGCTTCTCGCAACCACAGTTGGCACAGCAGTCTTATTGGGTTTATTTGGCGTGTCATGGAAAGATATTGAGGCTGCTATCATCAAAGGCATACAAACAGCTATAATGCCCATTCTTATCCTCATGCTAATCGGAATATTGATCGCTGTATGGATGATGAGTGGTACGGTGCCTACACTTTTATTTTATGGTATGGATTATATTAATCCGAACTACTTTGCAGTAAGCGCGTTATATGTCACAATTGTCGTCTCTATGTTTACTGGAAGCTCATTCACCACCGTTAGCACGATTGGTGTAGCTTTGATGGGTATTGCTTTGACGACAGGGATTTCTCCAACACTTGCTGCTGGAGCGATTATTTGTGGAGCTTGTTTTGGTGATAAAATGTCTCCTTTATCTGATACTACAAATTTCGCACCTGCAGTGGTAGGTATATCCTTGTTCACACATATTCGTAATATGATGTACACAACGATTCCAGCGCTTATTATAACTACTGTCTTTTTCTTGTTCGCACCAAAAGCCGATGCGATTGATTTATCGTCGATTCAGGGGATTAAGTTTGCTCTACAGGATGGATTTAGTATTCACTGGTTAACGTTGATCTCACCACTTGCCGTTATTATTTGCTCAATCAAACGAATCCCAATCCTTCCTACACTGATGGTTGGCATTGTCACTGGTCTTCTGGTGACCGCTATTATTCAGCAGCAGGCAGAAATCGGTGTCTGGTTCAGTGTGATGCAGAATGGATACGAAAGTACTATTGCCAATGAAACCGTTGCTTCTATCGTTAACCGAGGTGGAATGCAATCAATGATGAGTTCCGTTTCACTTATCTTGATTGCTTTATCATTAGGCGGACTAATACAACATTGTGGTGTCATAGAGGCTTTTTTTCGCAAAATCATTCAACCCCTCAAACGTAAAGGCAGTATCGTGCTTATGAGCGGCGCATCATCCATTGCGGTTAATGGGATGACTGGTGAACAGTATCTTTCTATTTTGTTGCCCGGTCAAATGTTCAAAGATGAATATAATCGCCGCGGCATTCCAGCAAAGACACTATCCCGTACGTTAGAGGATTGTGGAACCCTTGTTAATCCTTTAATTCCTTGGGGAGTTAGCGGTGCTTTTTTCGCTGCTACACTAGGTGTACCGGTAATTGAATATATACCTTATGCCACCCTTCTGTGGTTAAGCCCATTCATCACGTTTGCGTATGCTTTGATCCCGAAGCTGCAAAAGAACTCGTTAGGCTAACCTTCTCTGAAAGAATGTATTTATTGAACGGATATAAAGAATAATAAGAGTGATTTCTGATTTATATCTGGGTAATTCAGCGGGGGTATTGATAGTGAGTCGCAATAAGTTGCAGGATAGAATCAGGTTAGCAAATGTCGAGACTAAACATGCAGAGCAATTTAATAATTTATTACGTTATGTATTTCAAGTGACGAATCGTGATTTACAAATCTTTGGTTGGGAAAATCGTGAAATCACCCAAGCGAAGCTGCCAGTTCTAAAGTATGCTGATGTAGTCGGTTGGTTTGATGGTGATAAATTGATTTCACAGTTAGCAGTATACCCATTTCAAGTAAATATTTTTGGGCGAATTTATGAGATGGGTGGCCTGACGGGTGTTGGAACCTATCCCGAATATGCTAATTTAGGTTTAATGAATAAGCTGATGCTGCATGCATTAACTAAAATGCGGGGCCGCAAGCAATCAATTTCTTATCTATTTCCGTATTCCATTCCATATTATAGGCGGAAAGGCTGGGAGATCATTACCGATAAAATCTCATTTGAAGTTCCGGATACCCAGCTGCCGAAAACTAAAAAAGTTCCTGGGAACGTGGAGCGGGTAACTATTGAACATCCGGATATCAAGGAGATATATGATCAGTTCTCCATGCAGCATCATGGAGCTATGCTTCGAAATAAGTTGGCTTGGGAAGAATATTTACGCTGGGATCTGGATGAAATGACGGTAGGCATCTATTATAACAATGATGATTTGCCCACAGGGTATCTGTTGTATTGGGTTGCTGAGGAGATCTTTTATATCAAAGAAATGGTTTATATCAACGAAGAAGCTCGGGTGGGATTATGGAACTTTATAAGTGCACATTTTTCGATGATTACTCTTGTCAAAGGGGATATTTATAAAGGGGAGCCGCTTTCCTTCGTTTTAGATGATGGTGACATCAAGGAAACCATTGCTCCTTATTTTATGGCCCGGATAGTGGATGTGCAATTATTTATCGAACAGTATCCGTTTAAAAAACAGGATAAAGAGGGTTGCCTTATCTTCACCTTGAGTGATCCGATGCTGGAATGGAACCGGGGTACATTTACACTTAATGTGGATAAAGATGGAACAGGTGTTTTGCACGCAGGAGGGACTAACCCTTCCTTGTTGATTGACATTCCTACTTTAACCACGATGTTAATGGGCTATAAGCGACCTACCTATTTGGCTAGGATCGGTCGGATCCAGGCAGATGAAGCAACAGTTCAGTTCTTGGAAGGGTTAATCAGGCCAGAACATCCTTATTTCTCTGATTATTTTTAAAAAGCATACTCTAATGAGTGTGCTTTTTTGTTCTTTTATAGTAGAATTGATTCTCGGCAACACTAAATGATATGGGGTGTAAGAATGGCGATTAATTTCACCAAACCAATGATCCAAAGGTTAGAACAAGAAATCATAGAGGTAGAGAGCAAGCTCAAAAACGTGAAGAACAAAAAGGAAAAATCCAAATTCAAAATTAATCAATTAGAACAGGATATGAAATTTAGCAAGTCTCACACAGATTTGAGCAGTAAAATGACGCGAATCAAAAAGCTTAACGATGAAATTAAAAACATGAATCGCCTGCAAGCTGATCTTTCCAAAGAATTAACAGCAAAGAAAAACTCGTTAAAAAAACTCCAGGTAAATGCATCTATAGTGACCAGTGATCCTACTAAAGGATAATCGATCATTTAGACGCTAGAAAAGAATAACGTAAATAACGCTATAGCGTTCAGTTAACAGGTTGATTATAGGGGAGCTACCACTATAATCAACCTGTTTTTTTGCTGTCTACTTATTCTTACAGCAGTGATTAGAATTAAAAATTAAAAGAAAGGATTTAAAGTAAAATAATGGGAAGTTACGCCGATATATAGGTTAGGTGTGCGCTCCAAATACTTAAGTTTTTAAATATGAAGTAGTACATAAAGACCTGAGGGGTCGAAAAAAGTAGTGCATTGGATGGTCTAAGTGTAAGAACTGGAGGTCATAAATGGCATTGGACAAAATGGTATTTAAAGAAGATGAAGTTGAACGCCTGCAGACAAAAATCAGACTGGTAAGCCAAGATACCAACCGGCTGTACTTGCAGCTGAGAGGTCAGACCAATAACTGGGGTGGGATTCCGCTGGGTTCAGATTTGATACGAGCTCAGACACTTATCAATGAACTGACGGTAGAAGCTGAAAAGCTTGAAGATATTATTCGTCTTGCAGTAAAAGGGGTTCAAGGTGCACAGGATGAGAACAAGAGGCAGGCTGATCAACTTTTTCAGCAGTTTAGTACTCTTGGAGGGATGTTCGGAAAACTTGGGGGAGGCAATGCAAGTGGGCAGTTTCCGATCCCAACGTATGCCCAAAAGATGGTCAAGAATCTGATCACCTCGGTTGCCGCTTTAATGGGGCGGGATGAGTTGAATAGCGATCCTTTGGTGCAGAAACTCCAAATAACAGTTAAGAATTCCGGACTGGGAACGATCGACTCCATTACAGCCCAAAGCAAGCTGAAGGATATCTACCAGGCACGGGATCAAATTGCAAAAGCGCAGACCGCATATAAAGTATATCAAGCGTTTGGAAACAAGACTCAAATGGAAGCAATGCATAAGCTGGCGGAAGACGCACGCCAAAAGCTGAAATATCTAGGCATAGACGAAGTCCATTACCAAGCAGGTAAGGATCTAAGTGGTTATTTCAAGAAGCCAGTGGTTAAGGCGTGTGATTATGATCCGTCGATTACTACCAGCAGCGTACCATTAGTTCAGAATGAATCGTATCTGCTGATGCTTCGTATGGCGATGGAAACGGGAGAACAGGGAGCCTGGGCCAAGCACCAACTCGTAGGGGAACGACTGAATATTCCGCCGATGGAGCTTCCAGATGGGACACCAATTACCGCATATAACAATAGGAATGAGATAACCCTCAACTATTTTAATGCGCATGTATTAAAACCTAACGAAACCAATTCGTTAGCGGTATATTATTCGTGGTTGGAATCAACCTACGGAATGACCGAATGGCGGAAAAAAGTGGTTCAAGCGGATGCGGTTACGCGGGCATTTGTAGGATCTCTTATCGAGGAAACCATTATGGGTGTTGTGGATACAGTAACGTTTACATTCCATTTTGTCATAGACCCGGAGAAGACGACACAGGAAATGGCAGATACAGCATCTTATATCATGGAACATCCAGAAGTATTGGCAGAAGCAGCAAAGAAGATGTATCATAACTTTAATGAGGGAACGCCGGAGGAAAAAGCTTCCATGCTGGGTGCAGCTGCTTCTGTATTGGTACCGGGGCTATCTGTGACAAAGGGTACAAAGGTAGGAAAAGTGGCCGATGGGGTACAAGATTTTGCCACTAAAGCGATGGAAGGCGTGAAGGACCTCAATAAAGTCATTCAGAATTCCGGTCACTTGGCTGAACTCCCGAAATTCAAGCCGTTTTTAAGCACGCCAGAAGGTGTGCCTTTCAGTATAGGAAAGATTCCCCTGGATTCAAATCCACTGCCCAAAACATTTGTGCAGGAGCATTATATAAATGAGATGAATGGGTTTGGGGATGTGAAAGGTGGTAAGATTGAGGGGACGGGTAAAGCTAGTGACATTTATAAACATCAACAGTTTAAGCAATCACTTCTTAAAGAAGATATTTTATCTAACTCCGATGTCATAATTAAAGGCGAGGATTTATGGGATGAAAAGGCTCAAAGGATATTAACTAGTGATGGTAGTAAAATAGATGATTGGGCTAAAATGACATCAAAGCAACAATATGAAACTCCGTATGGAAAGGGAGAAGTTCATTTTTATCAAAATCAGAAAACAGGAGGAATTAGTCCGTTTGATATAAAATTGAAGGTATCCAAACCTAAGAATCTCAGAGCAAATGAAACCGACCTATTTTGGATAATTGAACTGGATGTCGATTTTAATATTAAAGGAGTAAGATAAATGAGAGTACGTCTTAAAGAGGATTTAGAGAAAAAAGAGAATCTATCAATAAATAAAAAATATATGGTTTATTCTGTGGAAACAAGCAGAAACGGCGAGGGATTATATAGATTGGAAAATGATATAAAGCAAGTTGTGCCTTATTCAATCTCTTTATTTGACATTGTTTCCGAGAAAGTGAATTCTGATTGGATATTGTGGAACAAACCCAATAATAGTTCAGCTTTATTACCGAAGCAATTTGCTTATCTAAGTTTTTGGGAAGATTATTATAATGATGAATTAGAGGCTTTAAAAATATTTAATTTGATTAAGGAACAGCTATTTCAAGAAGAATTAGATGAGAATGAGATGCGTGAGATTTTTGAACTAGAGAACGAGGACGAGATTACATTCATTCTTAATGTTCTATTTAAGATAAAAGACAATAGATTTATTAATCAAGTAATTCAATATGTAAAAACAAAATTGGAAGATAATTATGGAATAGACAATACTGCACTACTTGCATTTCAATATCTGAGTCTATTCAAACAAAGTGAAGTAGAAGATTATTTCATTTATTATTTGACTAACATTGAGTTAGGAAACGATCAATTAACTGCGGTAGTAAATGAATATTTTAGTTAAGAATTAAATGACACGAATGGTGGTGTTCTTTTTGTCTTGCAATTATTTTATTGAGGGGGCTACTCAGTGCCGAATGAACCCATCATTCAACCAATAACACAAATAACCCATGTAATACCCATATAAAAATTTCGTTATTTTGTTTGTTCGCTTAATAATATTTGCAAATTTATAACCTTAATAACGCTAAAGCGTTACATAGAACAGGTCGATTATGGTTAGATACCAACATGATTGACCTGTTTTTTGTTACCTTTGTTATTTGCGGTTTCTTCGACATTACTAGCAGCTGTAAAATGCCATATAACGATAGTAATATTGAGAAATAAAAAGCAAAGAGTAGCACTTTGTCCGTAACATAACGGTGCAGGAAAGAAATCTGTTGGCTACAAGTAAGTTAAGTAATTAGTATTCCGAGCACTTGGCTGAACTCCCGAAATTCAAAAACGCACCAGAAGGTGTTGCTTTTAATGTAGGAAAGATCCCCATGGATTCGAATCCACTGCCCAAAACATTTGTGCAGGAGCATTATATAAATGAGATGAATGGGTTTGGGGATGTGAAAGGTGGTAAGATTGAGGGGACGGGTAAAGGTCAGACAGATCATAGACTTGTTGACCAATTTGACGAAGCTGAGAATTTTATTGGCAAAAGAACACAATCTGAGATTGACGCTTTGGCACATGATCCAGCTCATGCAGGTTCCACAAGGCAGATTGATATTGAAAAAGGAAAACATGAGGCAAGGGTTGGGTTAGAACTTGAGGAAATGAAAAAACTAGATGGACCTATAGCTAGAGATCCATCTGGAAAAGCAGAATTTATAGATGCAAAAGGGCAAGCTTGGGATGTCAAGTCCTTTAATTCAAATTATCCGCCTAAAAAGGGAGGTTACAAACTTTCGAGCGCTATGAGATCAATTAATAAATCTCTAAGCGAAGGTGAAAATGTGATACTAGATGTCACTAATTTAAGTATCGAAAACAAAGCAGAACTTTTGCATGAAATATCAATTCAAGGTTTTATAGATAAAGTTGTTACATGGCCTTAGGAGGTGTTATTAAATGGATTTATTTACAAAACTAAAGAAATACACTGAGTTTTCAATGGGGCTTTCAAAAGAAGTATGCGAACTTAATTATCAAGATACTTCTTTTGATGGGATAGTGTTTACAGGATATGATTTAAACAATAGTAGTTTTTTAGAAGTAGTATTCAACGAGTGTGACTTTTCAAACGTGTATTTAAGTGAAGCATCTCTCTGCGGTAGTAACTTTAATAGGTGTGAATTTTCAGATAATATATTCAGGAAAGGTAAGGCGGACGATACGAGGTTTAGTTCAACAGTCTTCAAAAACTTAGATTCTTTTAGAACAACCTTTTATGAATCGAAGTTTTTTGATGTGGAAATTTCAAATGCACAACTTGAACTAACATATATGGATGATTCAACTTTTTCTGAAGTTGAATTTAAAAACACTAGATTTTCATCATCAACATTTAATAATTCTACTTTTAAAAATGTGAAATTCCTTAATTGTCACTTTGAAAATACGAAATTCCTAAATATCACTGGTTTTGATGAAATACATTTTGTGAATTCAAGCATTACAATACATGGAGAATTGCTAGTTGGCATATCAAGCCATGAGATGAAGTCTCTTTTAGATTTTAGCAATACTGGAAAACCGAATAAAGAATTAGATTAGGTTGACTTGGAAACTTTTATCAAGGATTAGAAGCTCTGATTAAAGTTATAGGGAAGTTTATTAAATAATATAGAATGGATACCAATTTAACTTTGGGAATAGCTTTGAGCATTGCCCGAGAATATAAAAATAAATATGAGTTGTCAGGTGAGATTTTAGATAATTTGGAGCGTGACATAAAATTTTATAGTCAATTCGACAGTATTAATGGTTCAGTTTGGTTAGTCTGAGTAAGTATAGAACCAAATGATTTTTTTGCGGAAAATGAATACACAATTGTTATTTCAGACAATGAAGCAACTGTTAAATATATTATCGACCCTAATGGTCATATCTATTGTCCACATTTAGAAATAAACACTGAGTAATTATTTGGCTTATATGTGAAAAGGAATGTGAAGACTCTTAATAGTTTGTGGCTAGTGCCGTGCCGAGTGAACTAATCATACACTTAACTATATGTAATATTCGGATATAAGATATAATTATTTCGTTTGTACATGCACAAATACTTGGAAAGTACAACCTAATTATCTCTAAAGCGGTACAAAAAACAGGTCGATTATGGTTAGATATCCCCATGATTGACCTGTTTTTTGTTATGTTCATTTACTTGATTTTTCTTGAAACATTTGCAACTTAATTGAACATTATAGCAATAAATAAGATGTAGGAAGACAATTATGTGGGGCGAACAGCTAATATATAAGGAAAATGTTGGGTTATAATTAAAGAAACCTTGAACCATGATTGAGAATGAATTTCTATGTCTTGTAAAAAAATCAAAGGTATTTCAAAGGAGTTATTTATAAATAACTAGTCCAATAGCTGTAGTCTAACAGATTGATTATGCTCAAAACCACCATATTAACTTATTTTCTTACCAGCTCATCTGTTTCTCCCCTTAACAAGGAAATCTCATGCTTATAGGGTGCGTTTACATATTTCTTTTCACCGATGGAGGGAGTCTCTAGGAGTTTGGGAATGGTTGATAGTTGAGGATGGTGGACCACATATCGAAGCGCCTGAAGACCGATATATCCGTGTCCTATATTTTCGTGCCTGTCTTTACGTGAGCCCATAATATTCTTTGAATCATTGACGTGAATGACTTTTAGGCGCTCTATTCCGATCAATCGATCAAATTTATTCAATATGCCATCAAAATTTTCTTTAACGTTATAACCGGCATCATGGATATGGCAAGTATCCAAACAAATCGACAGACGCTCATTATGGGTCACTCCATCAATAATAGCTGCAAGTTCTTCAAAAGAGACTCCACATTCACTACCTTTTCCAGCCATAGTTTCTAACGAAACCTGAACATTTCGTTTATCTGTTAGCACTTCGTTTAAGCCTTCCACGATCCGAGAGATGCCGGCTTGAGAGCCAGGATGTAGGACGATTTGGGTTGAACCCAAAGCTTCTGTTCTTATGATTTCTGATTGAAGAAACTCTATACTATGCTCAAAGACCTGTGCCGAAAGTGTATTTCCTAAGTTAACAATAAATGGAGCGTGTACAATAATATTAGAAATACCGTTATCTCTCATATGAGCATGTCCTGCTTCAATATTCAAAGCTTCAATGGGTTTGCGGCGTGTATTTTGTGGGGCTCCGGTATAAAAAAGGAAGGTGGCCGCTCCATAAGAAGCTGCCTCTTCACTAGCTCGAAGGAGCATTTTTGTTCCGGTCATAGACACATGAGAGCCTAGGAGTAAAGACATCGGGGTTGACACTTCCTTTCCTCAGAATACAGGAAGTTTTTTAGGGAAGATCAAGGTTGTCTTATCTGATCTATTATTTATGAGAGACAACCTTAGCGACCCGGAATTTAGCGCTAATTAGCGGCGAAAATAGTCTCGCCTTGAATTGGTTTTAAATCTTGCTCCCATTTAACTCTGATTGCCCGGGAAGTGAATAGATCAGCTCCATCTGAGATTTGGAAGTGTAGATGGGCCTCGCTCGTATTACCAGAATTACCTGTTAAGCCAATAACCTCCCCTTTTTCGACTTTATCCCCCAGTTTTACAGTAACTGACCCTTGTTTGAGATGCGCCAAATGACTATATTCCCCGCCATGATCAATGACAACTATATTCCCGGTAGCTTGATTCGGATTCATGACCCCAACTGGCTCATTGTCTTTAATGTCATTCACAACCGATACAACGGTGCCGTCCGCTGGAGCGAGAATGTTTTTGCCAAAGGCATAATAGCTTTCATTTCTTAGTGGGTCTCCTTTATAGGAATAGTTATCTTTGGTTTGGATAAAATCGTAAGCGTAACGCTGGATTTCTAACTCATAATGATAATTCACAAGCACATTCTCACCACCCCAAAACACATACCAATCTCCCTCAAACGGCAGTGCGTATTCATGTTTACTTAGTACATTGTCGGTTTCAGGAGAAGGGGTAAGCTCTTGAACTTGAATTAATGTAATCATCCCATCCGGATCAAACATCCCGACAAGCCCCTTATTGCCAGCATCACTAACCCATGTGCGTCGATCAAATCCATTAAGCTGCATGGTCGATGCCTTTTCCAATGTATGGATACCCTTAGTGAATTCTTTTCCTGTCTCTGCTAATTCTGTTTCACTTATTTCATCTTTTAAAGGCTGGTTAAAGCGGGCATACAACTCCTTGTACTTCCCGTCCAGTAGAATCTTTGATAGTTCATCTGGAGCAAATCCACTCAGAATGGCAGCTGTGGCCGGGTTTGTTGTCTGCTCCGCCTTTTCATTAGTGGGCACATCAGCATTCTCTCCTCCACAGGCAGCCATTAATAAAGACAGTGACCCTACAGCCAAGGCAGTTCTTGTATTCAAAATAACTTTATGAATGATTTTTTCAGGTTTTTTGTTCATATATTTCGCCTCCCAGTATTACGATTGTAGCAGTCTAGCCTTAGCTCTTCTGAAATTCTATATTAACACTTACATAATTTACTAGCTATTTAATGAATACGAATTAAGCTTCCGTTAAGATTAGTAAGATTGCTAGCCAAAAAAATCATGCTATGATGATAAAAACGTCTATTGTGAAAGGGAAAATTTATATGAATGAGGCTTCAATTTTATTGGTTGATGATGAGGTATCACTTTTAGACATTATGGAGACAGTGCTGCGTAAGGAAGGCTACGTCAATATAGATACAGTGCAAACAGGTGAAGAAGCAGTAAGTGCCTGTGAATCCAAAAAATATGATTTAATTGTGCTGGATGTAATGCTGCCCGGACGAAGTGGCATCGAAATCTGCCCTTTTATCCGGCAGACGACGGATGCTCCTATTCTTTTTCTGACTGCTCGGACGTCTGATTTCGATAAATTAACGGGCTTTGCTATAGGTGGAGATGATTATATCACTAAGCCCTTTAACCCGCTTGAAGTGGTGGCTCGTATAAGAGCACAGCTGCGGAGATATTTTGCTTCTGCTAACCAACAGGCTACTGGCAAGAGTGTAGAAATAGTCCCCCATAAATCTGCAAATGTATATGATTACGGAAGGTTTAAGCTAGATGAGACAGCGGGAGAACTCCTGGTAGAGGATCAGTCTGTTGCTTGTCCGGCACTTGTATTTCAACTGCTGGTCTTCCTATGCAAACATCCCAATCAGATTTTCAGCAAAAGTGATTTATATGAGAAAGTATGGGGCGATGAAGCACTGAGTGATGATAATACGGTCATGGTTCATATTCATCGAATTAGAGAACGTATCGAAGCAGACCCGTCCGATCCAAAATTTATTGTTAACGTTAGGGGCCTTGGTTATAAGCTGGTGAAGGTAGACCACCAGGCGTTGTCCATGCCATGAATATCAAACGCCGGTTAACGTTAAGGTTCGTTCTACAGCTAGCAATTACGGGAATGGTTGTTCTCGCTATTGCAGCAGTAACGTTTACTTGGATGCTGTTGCGTTTTCTCGATATCAGTATTACGCGTGATTTTGCTAATGTTGGCTTAGAGCAACTGGTTGAATCCTCCAAAATTGATGAGAAGGGCATTCAATTTTCCCCGAGCTTGCTGGAGCAAGTGAAGAAGAATAAGGGCTGGCTGCAAAACATCGATGAAAATGGAAAAGTTGAAAGTGCCTACAACACTCCAAAAGATGTCCCAATTCAATATGGACTGGGTGAAGTAGTCGCCTATTGGACAGGGACTCAGCCTTTTCCGTATACTCTGGCTGTATGGATTCAAGAGAAAAATGGGAGACAATTCACGCTTCTTTATGGCGCGCCAAATATACTAGATCCTCTGTTAAAAAAAATGAGCGAAGGTACATTTGATGCAGTAGATGGAGATCTGGTTCTGCCTGATTCGATTGAAAGAGAAATTAAATCATCACAGGCTTTTGTTCAACTCATTGATTCATCGGGTACGGAGCTGCTCTCCTATAATAGGCCAAAGATGATTCCCACCAAGTACTCAGTGCCAGAGCTAGCACTACGCACTCTCTACAGTGAACGTTACGGCTATCATGTCCGATCTTCTTTTGATAAACAAACCGGCCAAACATGGATCGTTGGACAACCAAACGTAAAGGGAGCAGATATAGGCCAAAAGGTATGGGTACCTGAAGAGGTTAAAATTGTTATTAAAGGCTCATTAGCAATGCTCGCGGCTTTATTGCTTGCATTTATATTGCTTTCTTTATGGCAAGCTCATAGGTTTGGAGCGCCAATGCTGCATATGCTTGTATGGCTCGATTCCATTGGAAATGCCATATATACAGAGCCTATGGACCGTAAAGGAAATCGTCGTAGTCGAACACACGTAGGTAAATGGAGACGGAGATACCGGGTTTTTTCTGATGTTATGGTATCCATAGAGAAATTATCTGCTAATTTGCAGAGAGATCAAGCGTTGCGGCAACAAACAGAGAATTTGAGGGAAGAATGGATCGCAGGTGTTACACATGATTTAAAAACTCCTTTATCTTCTATAACTGGTTATGCCCATTTACTGGCGGAGCCTTCGTATGATTGGTCGAAAGAGGAAGTTCGCAAGTTTACAAGGACGATGCTGGATAAATCAGCCCATATGGACATGCTTATTAGTGATCTTGCCATGACCTATCGGCTAAAAACAGGGATCAAGCCACCAGAGCTGATGGAGGTGGAATTGAACTTTTGGCTACATCAAGCCCTTGATCAAGCTGCTGCAAATCCCGAATACGGGAAGCAACGAATTATATTTGTGCCGGCACCAAACGAAGTGAGAGCTCGATTGTATACTCCATGGCTAGAGCGGGTGGTCAACAATTTGACTGCGAATGCTTTACTTCATAACCCCTCAGATACGATTTTAACGGTTTCGCTTACTATGAATGATGAGGACAGTGGATTTACTATTCAATTTTCCGATGATGGCGATGGAATGGATGAAGTCACACTTAACCGTCTATTTGAACGTTATTATCGAGGAACGGACACCGTATCTAGCTCCAACGGATCCGGCCTTGGCATGGCGATCTCCAAGGGATTAATCGAATGTATGGAGGGCAGGATTGCTGTTGAGAGTAGCCCTGGACAAGGGACCATTATTAAGTTGATATGGAGCTGATCATAGAACCAGCGTTTTTCCTAACGGAAATGACGGTGGTTTTTTTGTTGTGAATATAGTTTTTTAATTCTTCTGTTTATTATCCAGCCAGAGTTGGGATCATAAATAAGTTGACATCTAAACTGATTGTAACTACAATAGTTACAGGTAGTGATTAAAAATAAATTTATCATCCTAATTTGAGGAGGAAGTAAAAATGAAAATAGCAATAACAGGAGCAACAGGTCAATTCGGATCATTGGTGATAGAAGCTTTACTTAAAACTGTACCCGCAGGTGATCTTGTAGTTAGTGTGCGGAACCCAGAAAAAGCAAGTGATCTTCAGGCGCGTGGAGTAGAAGTCCGTCATGGTGATTTTGATCAACCTGAGACGCTGGAATCAGCATTTGCCGGTGTGGATCGACTATTAATTGTATCCGCAGATGGTGATAATGAAACCCGGATTCGTCAACATAAAGCAGCTGTTGTTGCTGCGGAAAAAGCAGGCGTTGGCTTCATTGCCTACACAAGTGTAGGACAAGCAGACAAGAGTGAACTATTTCTTGCTGAAGTTCACCGCATCACCGAAGAAGCTATTCGCGCAACAGGCATTCCTTACAGCTTCCTCCGTAATAACTGGTATTTGGAGAATGAGATCGGCTCCATTCAAGGCGCTCTAGCAGGTGCCCCATGGGTGACTTCAGCAGGGAACGGTAAAGTTGGCTGGGCTACACGCGGAGATTATGCAGAAGCTGCAGCTAATGTACTGACAGGTGACGGACATGAGAACACAGTGTATGAATTGTCTGGCAAACCTTTAACACAAGAGGAATTGACTGAGATCATAGGCAGCGTAATGGGTAAAGAAATCAAAGTAATCCAGGTTGACGACGAGGCTTATGCCAAGACCATGTCGGAGGTGGGTGTCCCAGAAGCTGCGCTTCCAATAGTTGTAGCTATACAACGTGGTATTCGTGAAGGTTGGCTTAATATTGAAAGTAGCGATTTAGAGAAACTGCTGAAACGTTCAGCTACTCCTCTTGCGGATGTCATTCGTGTTATGGTCGGTAATTTACAAGCATAATAATATAAAAGATAAAAGGCTTCCTCGAGGTTGAAAAACCAGTGAGGAGGCCTTTTTTGTGTTGATAGAGGATGAATCAAATACATAACTTTTCACTATTTTGCCTTGTTCATAATTGTGTTAGTTTAGTTTAACTAGTTATACTAAAAGAAATGGAAGATACTCTGAGAGAGTACATAATCTGGCGAATAAGCGAAGGAGATGATTACAAATGAAAAGAAATATCTTGCTGGTATCTGGAGCGGCGGTTGTTGCATTAGGTGCGTATTTGTTATTGGGAGGTATCGACAAGGATACGCCCTCAGCACAAGATACAACCGACATTAAGCAATTAGTGCAAGAATATAGTTCAAGCAGTATGGAAAACCTGTCCGCTTCTATCACTTCTGAGCAACTTATTGTAACCGATAGTAACAATAAAGAGAAAACTTACGACTTGCCTAAAGATGAGTTTTTTGTTTCTATAGCTCCATATGTGGAGAATACGCATCCTTGCGCTACACATAGCTTGACCGGCTGCCAAGGGGAATTAACGGATGATGAGTTTAAAGTATATATCGAAGACAGCGAAGGCAATGTGATTGTGGATAAAGAAATGAAATCGCTATCTAACGGATTTATTGATCTTTGGTTACCCCGGGACAAAAAATATAACGTAACCATTGAGCAGGACGGAAAAGCAGCAAAATCTGAACTTTCCACTTTTAAGAGTGATAATACATGTGTTACCACTATGCAATTGGCAGAAAGTATCTAAAAAGTTGTAGAGAGAAGACTTGGAAAGCGAATGCTCAGGAGGATGTTTCTTAAGCGATGTCGAATTCGTTATTCATAGTCCAATCTGATCTTCCTTCTGATGTATTCTGTGTCGGACTTTCGCCAAATGTCCATCGTATCGGACTCTATTGCAGCTATTTTAGATTTTCGCAGCATTTTTCAAGCTTATCGGACTGCATAGCTCTTATTGGCTTAAAATGGCACAGAATCGGAGTGTTTTTAGGGAAATAGCTGCATCTGGGTCCGATAACCTGGTGAAATGCCATAAATCTTCGAAATAAGAGCCCCACGGTCCGATCCAGCGGAGAGTTAGAAACTGTTTGGGAAAAGGAACAAAAGTATCACACGAATGATCAAAAGAAATTGCTTTACAGAAGAGAGGAGAGAGATGAATGGTTAAAGAGCTGATCATTGGGGATGTTTTGCAGGAGTTGGCTGGTACGCGTCGGATACTGGAGAAGCTGCCTCAGGAGCATATGACATGGAAACCACACTCTAAGTCAATGAGCCTGGGTGGGCTGGCCACACATCTCGTTAACCTTCTGAGCTGGCAATCCGCAATTCTTCTTTACTCGGAGTTTGATTTGGCATCCGTGGCATACCGACGAGAAGCACTGGAGAGTCCCGATGCGGTTCTACAAGAGTTCGACCTGAAAGCTCGTGAGATTGAGGAATTAATTACTGCAAGCAATGTGGAGATGCTCGGCGCCGAGTGGACCTTGCGGAACGGGGAGCAGATCATCCGTTGTCAGACCCGGGCTGCTGCGCTTCGTACCATCGGATTGAATCATATGGTTCACCATCGGGCACAGCTTGGAGTCTATCTGCGGCTGCTTGACGTGCCGGTACCTGGTCTATACGGACCCTCGGCTGACGAATTAGAATTAGCAAACGGTGAAGGTTGATAAGTGAGGAAGCCCTGCACTGCCAAGTAAGTTCAACATAAAGCTCTTACCTGATATATTGGAGTATTAAGTTACCTCCAAACATACGGTAATGGGCTTATTTACTTTTTTCTAGTATTACACTAAATAAAACTCACGGAGGATCGGAAAGTTTGGGTTGACACTTTAGTTAATTTGGAGATATTATAGATTCATTAAGTCTATGATATAACAGATATTTTTTTGATTTAATAATAGACAAAAAGAGTCTTTAATATCTGCATATAGGAGATGATTCATGTGATTTACGATTGCATTATTGTTGGTGGTGGACCCGCAGGCTTGAACGCAGCCCTTGTTCTTGGTAGGGCAAGACGAAAAGTAGCTTTAATTGATAATAATCAGCCAAGAAATGCTGTTACCCATGCGTCACATGGTTTTATTACAAGAGACGGGGTTACACCAGCCGAGTTTCGTCGTATTGCGTATGAGGAGGTACTACGTTATCCGTCAGTTGAGCATATCCAGACTGAGATTATTTCGATTAACAAAAATGATTCTGGATTTGCAGTACTTGATTCGTTTGGTCGTCACATTGAAGCTCGCAGATTGATTTTGGCGACTGGGTTAAAGGAGGTCCTTCCTGAGATAGAGGGCCTACGTCCATTATACGGAAAAAGTCTGTTTAATTGCCCGTATTGTGACGGCTGGGAATTACGAGATCAACCCCTTGTCGTTGTTTGCGAAAATCCACATATTTTTCATATGGCAAAGATGCTGCTCAATTGGAGTAAAGATTTGGTTATCTGCACGAACGGCAAGACATTCCTTTCAGATGAACAGAAAAAAAGTCTTGAGGCCAAGGGGGTTGTAGTCAAAGAATCATTAGTTTCCTCTTTTATGGGTCATGACGGGCAACTTCAGGCGGTTCGTTTTGCGGATGGTACTGAGATCATAAGAACGGGAGGGTTTATTGCTCCGAATTTGATCCAAACGGCATCAATCGTAGATCATTTGGCTGTAGAGCGGAATGATTCTGGTGGGTTTAGCACAGATGGTGCGGGGAGAACCTCGATTCCAGGATTATATTCGGCTGGAGATGTTTCTTATTTTATGCCTTCTCAGTTAGTGTTTGCCGCGGCTGACGGGAGTCGGACAGCTATGAGTGTAAATATGGATCTTACAGAAGAAGAATTTGAACTTTTTTAACGAATTATGGGTAGGAAGTTGAAAATAATAAGTATGCATGATAACATAATTACAAATTAATGATCGGAGTTGAAAAGTATAGTGTAGTAATTATTCTTGCGTCCTATGATGAATAAAACAACAACAATGGTTTATTTCGTTTGTTTTATTCTTTGTATGCAAGAAAGTTACTACTTCTTTTCACTCGAAAATATATCCATATCTAACTCCATTTGGGGCTGGATTTGCTGTATTTATTTGAGTCACAAGAAAGTAACTTTCTTGTGGCTTTTATTTTTTAAAATACAGGAGGATTATTTTATGTCATTAATAAATGTCACAAATCTAACCTTTGCCTATGAAGGCAGCTACGATAACATATTTGAGAACGTAAACTTTCAAATCGATACCGATTGGAAATTAGGTTTCACAGGGAGAAATGGTCGAGGAAAGACTACATTTCTTAGCTTATTGCTTGGAAAGCATGAATACAGCGGTAATATTTCTGCTCATGTCAGCTTTGAATATTTCCCTTTTCAGGTGAATAACAAGGAGCTTAACACCATAGATGTGATCAGCGAGATTTTTCCGGATTATATTCATTGGAAGTTAATGCGTGAGCTTTCTTTGCTAAAGGTTTCTGAGGATGTGTTATATCGTCCCTTTGATTCATTGTCTAACGGAGAGCAGACGAAAGTGCTGTTAGCCACATTATTCATAAAGGAAAATAGCTTCCTGTTGATTGATGAACCTACAAATCATCTAGATATGACAGCAAGAAAGCTTGTCAGTGATTACCTCAATACGAAAAGTGGATATATTCTGGTTTCTCACGACAGATCCTTTCTTGATAATTGTGTGGACCACATTTTATCAATCAACAAAACCAATATAGAGATTCAAAAGGGCAATTTTTCTAGCTGGTGGGAGAATAAAGTCAGACAGGATAACTTTGAGATAGCGGAAGACGAAAAACTTAGAAGAGATATCAAACGCTTGTCAGCATCATCTAAACGAACAGGTAACTGGTCACATGAGGTGGAAAAAACTAAAAATGGAACTAGAAATTCTGGATCTAAGTTAGATAAAGGTTATGTTGGGCACAAGGCAGCTAAAATGATGAAACGCTCTAAAGCCATCGAACAAAGACAGCAATCTGCTATCAACGAAAAGTCTAAGCTTCTTAAAAACATCGAAAATTCTGAGAACTTAGAGATTACGCAGCTTGCTTATCATAAACGTCATCTTGCGGAGCTGGATAATGTTTCGGTTTTTTACGGAGAGAAAAGGGTATGTTCAGAAGTAAGCTTTACCATTGAGCAGGGGGAGAGAATTGCACTCTCGGGTAAAAATGGTTCCGGAAAATCAAGTATCATCAAATTGATCTGCGGTGAGGATATAGATTATACCGGCACCTTCACTAAGGATAGCCAGCTTATCATTTCCTACGTATCACAAGACACTTCAGATCTACGGGGCGATTTAACAGATTATGCTAGAGAGAATGGGATAGATGAAAGTCTTTTTAAATCTATTCTGCGAAAGCTTGATTTCTCCAGAATTCAATTTGATAAGGATATATCCACTTACAGTGGCGGCCAAAAGAAAAAAGTCCTGATCGCCAAAAGTCTTAGTGAAAAAGCTCATTTGTATATTTGGGATGAACCGCTTAATTTTATTGATGTTATTTCACGTATGCAAATTGAGGAGCTATTGCTTGAATATACACCAACACTCGTTTTTGTGGAGCATGATCGCGAATTTTGCCATAATGTTGCCACGAAGATCATTGAACTTAGCTGATATTTTTAACATCGATTGAAAATTTCCAACTCTAACAGACCAATATTATTATATTAATAAAGATAATTATTATATATATTACAGTTATCCAATGTACTATAATGGTATAGTTAAACTTTATGATATGTAATTGATGCCTAAAGAAACAACCTATAGAATTGAACAACAGGAGGAAACAAGTTGAGTACACAGAGTGTGGGAATTCCATTAGAAGGTTTTGCAGAATTTAGCCGGACGGTAGCAGCAGAAGGTGCAGTACTGTTGAAGAATGATCAACAGGTGCTTCCGCTTGCTGAAAGTGATAATATTGCTGTTTTTGGCAGAACTCAAGTGAATTATTATCGCAGTGGTACTGGTTCGGGCGGTAGTGTTCATGTTACTTATACGACCAACCTGCTGGGCGGTCTTCGCAGTAAAAAGAACCTTACGATCAACGAAGATTTGGCAGCAGTATATGAGAAGTGGATTGAGCAAAATCCATTTGATAATGGTGGCGGCGTTTGGGCTGCAGAGCCATGGAACCAGAAGGAAATGCTTTTATCCGACGAATTGGTAGCTGAGGCTAGAAGTAAATCGAACAAAGCAATCATTGTAATCGGACGTACAGCAGGAGAAGATCAGGATAATGTCGATGGTTCAGGAAGCTACCAACTAACAGCTGATGAAAAAGCGATGCTGAAGCAGGTAACTACATATTTTGAGCAAACGATTGTTGTACTGAACGTCTCTAATATTATTGATATGAGCTGGCTGAACGATGAAAGCTATAAAAATCCGATTTCGTCTGTCATCTACTCTTGGCAGGGGGGAATGGAAGGTGGTAATGCAATTGCGGACGTGCTGGCTGGAGAAGTAACTCCAAGCGGTAAATTAACAGACACGATCGCATATTCCATCAACGATTACCCGTCAACACACAACTACGGTAATGAATTTACAAACCTTTATCAGGAAGATATCTATGTTGGTTATCGTTATTTCGAGACATTTTGCCCAGAAAAGGTTCAATATGAGTTTGGTTATGGAATATCGTATACCAAGTTTAAGCTCGAGCCAGAAGAAGCAAAACTTATTAACAAAGCTGGCGAACTAAATGTTGAAGTCGGCGTAACCGTAACCAATATAGGAACTACCTTTGCTGGAAAAGAGGTCGTTCAGGTCTATTATGAAGCTCCACAAGGAAAATTGGGACAGCCTGCTAAAGCTTTGGCAGCATTCGCAAAAACAAAAGTCCTTCAGCCAGGCGAAGCTCAACGTCTTACTGTGAGTTTTCCTGTTCATTCTATGGCTTCCTATGATGACGCTGGTGTGACAGGGCATGCTTCTGCTTATGTGCTAGAAGAAGGCACGTACCGCGTGTTTGCGGGAACGAGTGTTAAAAAAGTGGAGGAAGTCAAGGTTGAAGGGAATAGCGGCTATGTCGTGGAAACTCTTCAAGTTGTGGAACAGTTACAAGAAGCTCTTGCACCAACGCAAAGCTTTACAAGAATGCAACCTGGCGTTCAAAATGCAGACGGTTCGTATGAACTTCTGTATGTAGAGGTTCCAACACGCAAGATTTCGTTAGCAGAACGGATCGAGAGCAATCTACCAACAACGATCTCCCAGACAGGCAATCAAGGGCATAAATTAAGAGATGTATTTGAACAAAAAGTTAGTATGGAAGCTTTTATTGCCCAGCTTAGTGACGATGACTTGGCTGCCATTGTCCGGGGTGAAGGCATGAGCAGTCCTTTAGTTACACCGGGTACAGCTTCTGCATTTGGAGGAGTAAGTGATAGTCTATATAACTTAGGAATCCCTGTTGCATGTACGGCAGATGGTCCTTCAGGAATTCGTATGGATAGTGGAGCAAAAGCGACTCAGGTTGCGATCGGAACGCTTCTTGCAGCTACTTGGAATGCCGAATTAGTCGAAGAGCTGTATGTGTTAGAAGGACAAGAGTTGGTAAGAAACAACATAGACACCTTGCTTGGACCAGGTCTGAATATTCGTCGCAGCCCGCTTAATGGCCGCAACTTTGAATATTTTTCTGAAGATCCTTTGATCTCTGGGGTGTTTGCCGCTGCATGTACACGTGGGATTATGAAAGGTGGCTCTAATGCCACACTGAAGCATTTTGCCTGCAATAATCAGGAGAAACATCGCAGTAAGGTTGACGCTGTTGTGTCGGAACGTGCGCTTCGCGAGATTTATTTGAAAGGTTTCGAAATTGCTGTGAAGCAGGGTGGGGCAAATTCAATTATGACCTCTTATAACCCTGTTAATGGACATTGGGCCGCTTCAAATTACGATTTGAACACTACAATTCTCCGCGGAGAATGGGGCTTCAAAGGTATTGTCATGACAGACTGGTGGGCCATCATGAATGATGTCGTTAATGGTGGAGCTGCAGACCGGAAATTTACAAATTGGATGGTCCGTGCACAAAATGATCTGTACATGGTTGTAGCTAACTATGGCGCCGAAATTAATGGATGGAATGACAACACCATTGAATCCTTGGAAAATGGATCTTTGACTAGAGGAGAGCTGCAACGTTCTGCAATGAATATTTGTGAGTTCATCATGCATGCTCCAGTATTCTCGAGAAAACAGCAAATTATTGAAACGGTTGAGTCCTTTAAGGCCAATCCTTCACTTACTGCAGAACAAGTACAATCTTTATCTCAAAATCCACAGGTTAAGCCAGCCGTTGAAGGATCGACTTTCTTTGAAGTTGGCCAAGCTGGTCAATATCGGATCCTCGTGCATATCATGTCAACAGAGCCTGAGCTGGCTCAGAGTGCATGCAATGTTAATTTGAATGATCAATTGATGACAACCATTCAAACCAACGGGACAGAAGGTCAATGGATTAGACAAAAGCTTGTGAAAGTAGAACTCGAAGCAGGTCTTTATGAAATGAAACTGGAATTCATTAAACCAGGTTTACAGATCGACTGGATCGAATTTAATAAAGTTGACTAAGTAGCTCTAAATATAAGTTAAAGGAAAAACCCTGTGCTAATGCTCAGGGTTTTCTTTTGGTAAGCGATTAGTTTAAAGTTGAAACTACCTTATTCTGCTTGGAACTGGAACCACTTAAAGTCAAACTGGCTCCCCGGTAGAAATATAAAGGTGACGGTTTGTGGACCGGTTACGCGCTCCAACACAAATTCTCTTTCGCAATAATCACTTGACTGTGTAAACTCCACAAGCTGTCTCTTTTCACCCTCTGGTCCGCTAAATAGAATATGCAGAGTATTTTTATCGATAGGCGAATGCCCGCATAAGGTTAGTTTAGTGCTTCCAGTATCACCGAAGTCCATATCTTTAAAGATGAGAGAGACGTTGTTACCAATATTTTTGATTTGTCCATCTGCCAGTGTAAAGGAATCTCCATAAATCTGATTGTATTCCAGAACGTTAAGTTGTTCGTACGCTTTTAAAGGTTTGTTAAACTGAAAGCCCTTGAGATGAATCTTTTTATGAAGAACAAAACAAAGGGTGGTGACACCTTTTATTCGCTCAGGTAATGAGTAGGTTTCCTCTTGATATACATTCCATATAGAAGGTTTTTGATAGGTTACCTGTGTCAGCAGAGCTGCGTTTGGAGCATCCGGAGTACCTTTCCATATATCAATCGTATATTTATCGTTATCTAGCGTGAAGATAGGAAGGGTAAGTTCAGTAGCTCCATAATCACCGAAATCGATGTTGTCGAAACAGATCCAGCTTTCTCCTTCTCTTGCAGTAGCCACTCCGCGTTCATTCCCATTTGTTAAGTTCCGGCTCGTATTGCTATGATAACCAGCGGAAACAAACTCATAAGGATTCAAAAAGGCAGCTCCCATATCTCGAATATGGAATTCCATAAGCGAGTACAGGCGCACTTGATCTGCACCGTTTTTCGTTGCACACCGTACATATACGTCTCCGTCTCCCAAAGCCGATATTACTGCTTCATGCCCATTTGCCTCAAGAACGGCTATATTGGCGTCAATGCCGGCAGCATTCGTAACTCGCCATTCAATTTCCTGATAGGTTGCGTTCTCTGGATGAATTTGCACACGAACCGGAAGTGCTCGGGTGTCCTTCGTTAGTTGATTTCCTTGTGGGCATATGATTTCCAGCTTGCGAACGGGAATTTCATCTGATAAATAGTCTTGGGATAACTCGCTCACATCCGATAGTGATTGTGACGAATGCTGATAAAGTACAAGCTCTTCGTCCTTAGAATGATCTAGCTCTCGTGCTTCGGCAGTCAGTGTAAGCTCAGCGGACTGTAAGCCTTGGGAAGATGCACGTACAACGATTTTACCTGGCTCCAATGAAGAGGCAATGACTGCAAGCAATTTTCCACTGAACATCCGGCGACTTGTTCCTTTATATGAATCGTAGTCAGTGCTGTCACCATTATCCAAACCAACAAGACGCCCCGGTCCTTCTACAGAGATTTGGATACGATTATTGGCGTTCTCCACGGGACGTCCTTCTTGATCGAGGGTCGAGATCTCAACAAATACCAAGTCCGATCCGTCAGCAGTGATCTGAGTTTTATCAGGCTTCATGACCACAGTAGTTGAATCTCCGAAAGAAGTTACCGTATCTTCAGCGATCTGTACTCCGTGTTCATCATAAGCGACTGCTCGTAGAGTACCTTCGCTAAATGGGAGCTGCCATTCCCCAAGCAGCTTATTACCATGTTTATGGTCAATGTTAAAAGTGCCCATGGATTGATCATTAAAGAACAATTCGATTTGTGGTGCGTTGGAGCATACTCGCACATCAATAAGCTGCCCTTCAGAGAAATCCCAGTATGGAAAAATATGAATCATCGGGGCGACCTTGTAATCCGTCCATTCTGCTTGATAAATATAATAGGAATCCTTTTTGAATCCCGCGGTATCCAGTTGACCGAAATACGAGTTTTTAGTGAAGTACGGGGTCGGCTCCCCGATATAGTCAAATCCAGTCCAAATAAATTGTCCCGGTGAGTAGGTCGCATCACGATCTGCAATGATGCAAGCTTCTGTGTTCTTGGCACCCCAGCTAGTGGAGCTATTTCCTAAAGCTGAGCATTGTTCATCATCGTCAGACAATACAGACTGAGCAAAAGGGAAGTGATAGATGCCTCTGCTCTGTACAGTAGACGATGTTTCACTGCCATAAATAATCCAGTCTGGATGTTCCTCATGATGCTGATCATAGTATTTTTCGGCATAGTTATACCCTGCGAACTTCACTAGATCTGCGCATTTCTGTGCATTCTCCCAAGGCATATAGTTGGAACCGATAGTAACCACTGCATTTCCTTTAGGGTCATGAACCTGCACCAGATCACGTAATTCTATGGTTAACTCTTGGCCGCGTTCATCGGCATGGGTGTCGTATATTTCATTTCCGATACTCCACATGAGCATGGAGGGGCGATTTCTATCCCGGCGTACCCAGCTGGCAATATCTTGTTTCCACCAATCCGGATAAAATCTGGCGTAGTCAAAAGGAGTTTTACTGCGTTCCCACATATCGAATGCTTCGGAAACTATGAGCACGCCCATCTCATCGGCTAGTTCCATCAATTCAACGGCTGGCATATTGTGGGCCGTACGAATAGCGTTTACGCCCATCTCCTGCAGGAGGATAATCTGTCTTTTTAGAGCAACCTTATTCACCGCAGCCCCCAAACATCCCAAATCATGATGTTGGCATACGCCATGAATCTTCACCTTTCGGCCATTCAAAAAGAAACCTTGTTGGCTGTCAAACTCCATCGTACGGAATCCGAAGGTTTGGACTTCTTCCTCGATCACTTGTTCGTTCTCTAACAGCTCCGTTTTTAGGTTATAACAGTAAGGCTGGTTAATATCCCAGAGCATTGGATTATTGATGGATAAGAGGGCAGAGCTGGATACAGCAGACCCGACTTGTACTGGAATTTCATTTTCTACATGAGAGATACAAGTTCCTGAAGCATCTAGTATACTGTGACGAATTATGTAGTGCTTTGCGCTTTGCAATAGATCATTGCACAATACTTCGGTATCTACCTCAACATTCCAGGCATCCTCTTTTTTGCGAGTAGAGATATAAATACCATCAGGCACAATATGTGTCCCTGGATACGTCTTCAGCCATACACTCCGATAGATGCCCGCACCGGAATACCAGCGTGAGTTAGGAGACTCATGAACCACTTGAACATAGATTTCGTTGATACCTTCAATAATGTATGGCGTGATATCTAATTCAAAAGTAGAGTATCCATTTTTCCAGACACCTGCGATATGGCCGTTCACATAGAGAGTGGAGTCCATGTATACGCCTTCAAAACGAAGCGACACACGGCTATTTGGCACGTGCTCATCTATAACTATGCTTTTACGGTACCAGCCTTCTCCGCTTTCATATAGATTATGTGTATCAAAAATTAGCCAGTCATGGGGTAAGGTTACGTCGATCCACTCCGAATCAGCTGCTATCACCGATTCTAAAGTAGACTTAAGCGGCTGTTTGCTGAATAACCAGTCATTATTTAATCTTGTTTTCTGACTCATGAATGAAGTTCTCCTTTATCTTTGAAAAATTTAGAAGTGGTTATTATCGATGTGAATGATTTCCGTAAAGCCTTTTCTATTCTTTTTTATCATATCAAAGATTTTGCAAAAAGACATTCACGAAGAAGAGTAAAAAAACCGTTATAACAAAGCTATTGAAATCGCATTCAAAATGATAACATGCCATTGGTAAATTATCTATTTATTTCTTAATATATCTTTTATTGCGGAGGATGAAATTTATACAAAAACAGTACTAATGAGCGATACAGAGGAGTATCTCTGGTCTATGAAAAATGTTTTTGCTACAGAAGATAATGAAAGTGAGGGAAATTGCCTGGTATACCAACTAAGATGTGGCGGCTTATTGCTGATTAAATACTTTACAAATACTTGTCTGCATGTACTTGTGTTTGTTCGAATAAGTTAGAAAGAAGGACAGGACAAACCATAGGTGGAGATGCGTATAAATGGGGATGCGTAAACAAAGTTTTATTCGTGGCACGTTCATATTAACCGTGTCGTCATTTTTCACAAAAGGGCTTGGTTTTTTGAACGGAGTCTTGCTGGCACGTTTTTTGGGAGCAGAGGGAGTAGGGCTGCTTATGATTGCTCATCCACTGCTTCCCTTATTTATTACGCTGACAGAGCTGGGGCTTCCTGTTGCGATTTCAAAGCTTGTATCGGAAGCTGAGGTTAAGCAGGATGAAGCGCGAGTAAAGCGTATTCTCACTGTATCCTTAAGCATTACGGGTACGTTGAGTATTATATTAACTTTAGTGGCTCTATTTGGCTCCAAATGGATCGCATCGATTTTTTTGGCCGATCAGCGGGCGTATTATGCTATGGTTGCTATTACGCCGATCATTCCAATTATTGCGATGTCTGCTGTACTGAAAGGTTATTTTCGTGGAAAACAGAACATGAACCCACTTGCCTTTTCCGATATTATTGAGAATCTGGCGCAAATCATTGTCATTATCGGTGTTGTCAACGTTTTGCTGCCCTACGGTATTGCCTATGCGGCTGCTGGCGCGATGGCTGCCTCCGTTGTTGGAGAAGGTTTTGGTTTGCTCTATTTGTTCGCTGTCTTCAAATGGGCAAATCGAGGTAAGATCAAAACCTCTCCACCACATACGTCAAGAATTTCACTTAAAGGAGACAGTACGTTAAGAGATTTGCTGCGCATCGGCTTACCGATGACAGGCAGCGGTTTTATTCATTCTCTCTATCATGCCTTTTTACCACTGCTGATTACGAAAAGTCTAGTACTGTTTGGTGTAGGTGTTGAGATGGCAACCAAGCAATTCGGACTTCTGGCGGGTTATGCTCTTCCCATGTTGTTTCTCCCCAGCTTCTTCACACAATCGTTGTCGACTGCATTAATTCCGGCGATCAGCGAAGCAAGTGTGAGCAACAATAGCAAGCTTATGCATAGTCGGATGGATATGGCTATGCGATCCGCGCTTATAGTAGGTTTTCCATGTACAATCATCCTGTACCTATGGGCTGTACCCTTAACGACTATGATCTACCATTCGCCAGAAGCGGGCGAGCTGCTAAGGTTAATTGCACCCTTATTTTTTCTTTATTATTTTGGAGCGCCACTGCAAGCAATTTTGCTTGGTTTGGGGAAAGCATCAACCGTTATGTGGAACCATATTCTTACGAATATTTTCGAAGTGATTGCGATCTTTGTTCTTGGTTCTAATATTGGAATCGAAGGGGTGGCCATGGGATTCGGACTGGGACTCTTGCTGCTGACACTGTTGAATTTTTTATCTGTGGCAGGAACGATCGGATTTTATTTTGACTTTCGTATTGTATTTAAGGTGGGAGCAGGAGGAATTGTCATGGCGCTTAGCGGGCTGGCGGCTCACGGAATTCTGGAACGATTGGACCTGGGGCAGATCATTGAACTGTTCGGAGCGTTGCTCGTTTCGTTAATCACCTATGCAGCAACATTGCAGGTAACCCGTGCTTGGGAAAGAGCACCGAAACCACCAACGATTACGCCTGTTTCTTGAATGGTGATCTTTCGGTACCGTGCTCCAAAAAGTAAATCGAGCAATGATGCAACCCTCTGTGTGCCAGTATGGAGGCGGATGAAGGAAATGGGAAGCAGCAATGTGTTTAACTGTATTTTGTACAGCTATAATCGTTCAAAGCAGTTGCGCATTAAAAATAGCTGTATTTCATACATCTATTCTCATGAATTTAAGCCTATTAGGTGATTTCTCTTGATTTTAATTGTATAGAATGCAGTTAAAGTCGAAGTTATTCCCTAGCAATATGGATTAAGTGTATAAAATGCAGTTATTTCATTAAATTGCGTGAAAATCTTGCGCTACAAATATACGGAGTGGGGATATCAGACGTTACAGTCTTAATTGCTCAGGCAAACCGCCAGTGACCCAAAATATCAGGCAGCGATCCTTGATTATCGGAGATCGCTGCCTGATTCTAATTAGCTTTATGCTAACTATGCTCGATTGACTCAAATGCAAAAATGGAGCTAGCTCATAAGTAATTTAAGTAATTTAAGTAATTCCTATAGGGCTGATCCAAATGGCAAGTTGGCTTGATAGGTAACATTTTGCGCACACGTATTTGCTATCGGACTCAGCTGACCTTAAGAGCAGATTTAGCTTACAATTGGAATTTTAACGGACCCCATCGCAGTTATTACTATGAAAAACACCCAAAATGACTCTCTTTTTAAGGAATAGTTGCACTGGAGTCCTTAATCTAACTCAAAAGCCTACAAACAAGCAAATAGCGTCTTCTGAGTCCGAAAAGCTCTATGCTTGATCAAGACTGGGTGATTTAGGTAGGTGCAACGGACAAAAGCATTCAACTCTCGATTCATAACATCAGAGCAACGAGATTCTCCAGTAACGGACGATTGCTGCTCTGGCGATCCAAACTTTTTCGAGACAGTTAAGAAGTGGAGCAGGACAACGCAAGATATTACCGAGTATTATCCTTGACCGTATTTTTTTCTGTAATGACTCAATGTGAGTAGTGGCCAGATATAGCGGTAACTATGATAATTGGAATAGAAATTACCGGGGAGTCCACCGCCAGTTGGATAAGAAGTTTTCCAATCTTCTTCATGAATAGACGTGATTAGTCTTTGAATCCCTTTTTCCACCGCTGCTGTTGGCTCCGGCTGAACCGCGATGAGTGCATCAAGTGCCCAGGCGGTTTGAGAAGGTGTGCTTTCTCCTAAAGGAACATATTGTAGAAGCCGATCACTGTGACAAGACTCCCCCCAGCCGCCGTCCGAGTTCTGAATGCTTAGGAGCCACTTCACTCCTTTTTGCAACGTATCATGATTTATAGGGAGCCCAACAGCCTGCAGGCCTGTTAATGATGCCCAAGTGCCATAAATATAACAAACACCCCATCTTCCATACCACGAACCATCCTTCTCCTGATGTTGAATCAGCCATTTCGTACCCCGTTTAATGAACTCGTGTTGTGTATTTAAACCAGCGAAGTTTCCGAGAAACTCCAAAGTTCGTCCGGTAAGATCTGCTTCCGAAGGATCAATGGCTGCAGATTTAGCACCATCGATAGCGAGCCATGTGAGCATTTCTTTATTGGTGTTTTTTTCGAATGCCGGCCAGCCGCCGTCGTTATTTTGCATCGATAGGACCCAATTCAGACCGCGATTCCATGATTCCAGATATGAAGGGTGAATTGTTGATAAGCTTCGGATGGCTCGCAAGGCTGCCGTTGTATCATCTACGTCCGGATTGATTGTATTGGACTCAGAGAATCCCCACCCACCGGGAACTGTATCCGGATTATGGATGCTCCAATCAGCAGTTTGATGATGCTGTTTATCCAGAAGATAAGATGCAGCGTGTTTTATTCCTTTGTGATCAACCGGAATTTGAGCCTCTTGTAAAGCATAGGAGATTAACGCTGTATCCCATATTGTAGATGGAGAGTTTTGAATTGTAGTTTTATGATTTGATTGGCATTGCAGCGCGGTGAGACCTTGAATGGCCTGTGTAATTATTGGATGCTGCCGATCATAATCGAGAGCAAGCAGGGCAAAAACCATAAGAATTGTACTGCTGGCATAGCTGTAAAAGGTACCGTCGGATTCGATTCGCTGGAGCATATATTGCTCTGCTTTGTTTTTGGCAGCTTCATGTATGTAGTGTGGACTCCCGAGTAATCTGCTCAAACCCATTTGAATAACATCCTGCAGCTCCTGATATCCACGGGTAGGCGATTCATTTGCATCCAACCGTGTCTCCATAAGATCTGACAGATCAGGAGCATGGGCTGTAGTGATCGAAAATCGCCGATCGGCCATAATGAGCATAGGAGTGAGGTGTACCCTAGAGTAGCCAGAGAATTCGAAATAGTTAATAGGGAAGTAAGACGGAAACAAAAGCACCTCCAGTGGAATCGAAGAAATTGCTAAAGGCCACTTGCTTTGACCCGTTGCGGCGAGAATGACTCTAGTTAAGATACTTGTGACTTTGCCTAATCCACCTTTAGACAGTATATAACGCTTAGCACGCTGTATTGGCTCGTCTGTTATCTTACTGTACCCAGAGTAGAGCAGGGCATAATAAGCTTCGACCGATGTGGATAAGTTCCCAGCTTCTTCGTCCTTATATAACTGCCAGAAACCCTCTCGCTGTTGTGCGTCAAGAATGCGTTCATGTAGCTGCCGAATGAGGGTTTCATTCTGTCGGTTCAACACCCTAAAGAGAATGATCATATAAGCATCGATCACAATCCCGTTCTCAAAACAAAAATGCCATGAGCCGTCATCCTTCTGCTGTTGTTGCAAGAACGTTGTCAAACGTTCGATTTCTTTATCTACTTTTCTTAGTATATCCGTCATTTTTTGGGTTCCTCCGAAGGCATCATTTTTAACATTATATGAAGTCGGAGAACAGGTCATGAAAAAGAGCTGCTTAGTCGCTTTTACGCAACTTTGCAGCTCTCTCAGCATTATAAAACGGTTAATTTTCAATCACAATACGATGTAGCTTGAGATTAACCGGAGCAGCAATGGTGTCACCTACAGGGCATTTGCTCTCCAGAAATTGTACGAACTGTTCGACCTTCTCAGCAGGGGATGGAGTCTTTATGTAGAATGTATACCGAATATCGGAATAGCCAGGACGTACTTCAGAGCGGTTGAAGAATCCGTCGAGATCCAAGTCACCTTCCACATCTACTCTGAAATCTTCAAGCTCCACCTCAAATTTAGAGGCGTAGACCCGAGCTACAATGGATTGGCAGGCACCCAAAGAAGCGAGCAAAGCTTCAACAGGATTCATTCCTGTATCCGTACCCCCTAGACTTGTCGGTTCGTCGATGACCAGCTCGAATTGTCTTACATTAGTAACGACCCTAACGCCGTCTTGCAAATGAGCAGTTGCTTTGAAAGTTTGAACATTTGGCATGTGTTTACACTCCTTCTTGTGGACAAACTAAGGATGATTTAATGTTTCTTATTTTTTATAATTCATAGTATGTTTCTAGGAATTGTATAGATTATAGTTCTATTCTGTATACCCGTCAATACATGATTAAAATAATAGTTAGGAGGCAGCTAGAGTGTCGATCGAAATTGAGAGCTATTTGGACTATCCTATGGTTGCAATTCCAGGGGGAGAAATAGAATTAAGAGATGATCGGATAAAGCGTAGATGGAAAGCAGAAATCAAACCGTTTCTTCTTGCACCTTATCCTGTAACTGTGGATCTATACAATGCTATAATTAACAACTCATCTCACGGAGATCTAAAACCGGTTGTGAATATTTCATGGTTTGAAGCCATCTCTTTTTGCAATCTGCTTTCCCAGAAAGCTGGATTTATAGAAGCTTATACTATAGGTGAAGATGGTAAACTCATTACTTGGGATAAGGAATCAAACGGATATCGACTTTCAACAGAAGCAGAGTGGCAATATGCATGTAAAGCAGGAACTTCCGGTTATCAATATGGAGAACTGGATAAAATTGCTTGGTATAATGAAAATTCAGGTGGCGAACTCCACGAAATAGGACAAAAGGAACCCAATGCTTGGGGACTTTATGATATGTTAGGAAATGTATGGGAATGGTGCTGGGATTTATATGATGAACAAGTGTATGGCTCCTATCGAATTTTTCGGGGAGGCAGCTGGGCAGAAGAGGACAGAGGATGTGGAGCCACATGCCGCCGTCGTAGTCATCCAACATTTAGCGTAGATGATCTTGGCTTCCGTCTTGCCCGGTCTTATTAATGGGCCATACATTTGTAATCGGAGTTAGAGGAGGAAATAACATGCGCGAAGGACACATAGAAATGCACGGTTATAACGAGTATCGAGAACACGGAGAGCATGGAGAAATGAATATAAATGGAGTCAAGGAGGGTTCGGAGCATCCTCACAAAAGTGCTCAGACCTTTCGTCGAGCTAGGGCTATCGCATTTTTGGACAAGCTAATGATTAATCGTTCGGCGTTGCAGCAGCAGCTAAAAGAGTCAGAGTTTGAATCTGCAAAACAGCTCATTAGTGGTGAATTAAAAGCTACGGAAGCGATCATCGATGAGTTCATTCATATGTTTCAGATTCATGAGATAACTTCTGATAATAGAGAAGATAGAACCTAAGCCACTCAGCTATATAGAGGTGTTCATGCCCTAGGTTTTGATATGAATGAAAAAAGAAGACTTCTGAAGAAATCAGAGGTCTTCTTTATGTGTAGTTAATAAAGAAAAATGTCTAATGTAAAGAGAATACATCATAAAGTAAAACGCTTTCATGTTCACTTGATAAATTGATTTATATAATTAGTCCTGTAAGCAATATAAAAATGGGGGGCGAAAAAGAATGAAAAAAGTCAACAAAAAAAGGATGAACCTAACTCTAACAGTGTTGATGGCTATGTCCATGCTTATCACTGCTTGTGGTGGGAACAACGGGAATAACGTGAATTCCGAGGCTAATGCAAACGCAGGCAATACGGGAAAAACAACTGCGGCGGAAGAGAAGCTCAAGATTACCATGTGGTCTCAATTCGCGGATCCAAATTCTAAAGATGGTGGGTTTGTTGGTTTTTATAAAGCACTTGAGGCAACCAAGGCTAAATTCCCTAATGTAGAAATCGAGCATGTAGGTGTTGGGGGCGAATCTTATAAAACAAAAGTGAAAGCGGCTTCAGCAGCCAATGAACTGCCCGACATTTTTTACACCTGGGGTGGCGGATTCTCTGAGCCATTTATAGCGGGGAACCGGATTCTGTCCATTGATGATCTCGCAAAAGATGGAACGCTGGACCAAATCGTACCAGGTACGACAGACAATTTCGTCTTCGATAGCAAGCTTTACGGTCTGCCGATCAATATAGCTACTGCTCAAATGTACGTTAATAAAGAACTATTTGAGCAAGCAGGAGCAAAAATTCCGGAAACATGGGATGAGCTTGTTGCTGCGATTGAAGCACTAAAAGCAAAAGGTATTCAGCCGATTGCACTTGGGGCTAAAGACAGATGGCCAGCCATGCAATGGAACGCGATTCTAGCCATCCGGATGGCAGGCGTGGATGCTGTAAATGCCGCTTTAACGAAAACAGGATCATTCGACACACCTGAATTCACAGAAGCTGCCGCGAAATACAAACAATTGATTGATGCGGACTCCTTCGGCAAACATTTTGTTGGAACTTCTTATGATGACGCGACAAATATGTTCCTATCAGGCAAAGCAGCTATGATGTTCATGGGTGCTTGGGTCAACGGACAGATTGAAGATGATAACTCTCTGGTCAAAGGTAAAGTGGTACCGATTAAATTTCCAACCATTCCAGGGGGGAAAGGAAATGCTGACGAGTGGTTCGGAGGTTCGGGTGAAACATTCGTGCTCAATGCCGATCTGAAAAACAAGGAAAGAATATGGGAAGTATACAAGTTCTTTATTGAGACCATGTCTAAAGAAGTATTTCTGGCTGGTTCAGGCTCCTCAGCATGGAAAGTTGATGTAGGTGACACTTCTCAAATGAATCCACTGGCTCTGCAAATTGGTGAGTTGTCTTCTTCAGCAACAGGTTTCTCCTACTGGTGGGATCAAATGCTGAATGGTAATGACACTGAATCTATGTTCGGCTCGCTGATGAAATTCGTTGCCGGAAAAACAACACCTGAAGACTACACGAAAGAATTACAGAGCAAGGTCAATCAAGGACAATAATCTGCGTCAGGCGGCGAGAATTGTTCGCCGCCTGATCGATTTAAAGGTGGAGTGAAGCATGCATCAAGTATTCGGAAACAAAAAGGCTATCGCCGTATTTGTTGTTCCTGCTTTGATTTTATACATTCTTGTTGGTTTTTTCCCGATCCTTCAGTCCATGTATTACAGTCTGCTGGACTGGGATGGGATTCAACCGGCTAAATTTATCGGTTTAGCTTCTTATAAGGATTTATTTTTTACAGATACGTACGGCATGGATTTTAATCATTCGATACTTAATACATTGTATCTGGCAGTTCTTTCTGTTTTCATGCAACTTCCGATAGCTCTGGTGCTCGCTCTGGTTCTTGCCAGAGGGGTGTGGGGTGAAAAGCTGTATCGTACTTTGTATTTCATTCCAGTCTTGGTATCCTCCTCTGTCATCGGGGTTATGTTTCTGAAAATCTATCAGCCTGAATATGGCTTGCTGAATACGATACTCAATCAACTAGGCTTGTCCTCCTGGACACATGATTGGTTAACGGAAAGCGGAACAGCACTAATTAGTGTTATGATTCCAATCGTTTGGCAATATATCGGCTACCATATGCTTCTAATGTACGCTGCCATCAAAGGGATTCCTGAAGATTTGTACGAGGCTGCAAAAATTGACGGAGCATCAAGTATAAGAACCGCCTTCTCTATCACCATTCCACTTATTTCACCAATCCTGAAGGTATGCGTCATATTTGCTGTATTGGGATCATTGAAGTTTTTCGATTTAGTCTTCATTATGAGCAATGGCTACCCAACACCGGAAACTAATGTTCCAAGTACGTTGATGTATTCATCGATTTTTAATCGCAATATGTATGGGTACGGCAGTGCGATGGCCGTGTTTATGGTTGTGGAATGTCTCTTTTTCTACTTAGTTCTACAAAAACTGATCAGAACCTACGATGATAAGGAGGAGAGCTAATGACAACAACACATAACCGCCGCTGGCCAAAGGTTGTTTTGCAGCTTGCGTTTCTAATCTTCGCCGTTATTCAATTGTATCCGCTCGTGTGGCTTGTATTTTCATCCTTTAAAACAAACATAGAAATTACAGGCTCAAATGTGATGGGCTTGCCTAATGAGTGGCGGTGGGCGAATTACGACTACGCACTTTTTAAGGCGAATATCGCACGTAACTTTTTGAACAGCCTTATGTATACAACGGTAACTGTCATTATTTCTGCTCTGTTATCGGCAATGGTTTCTTTTGCTGTCGCAAGAATGAAGTGGAAGCTTAATAATGTGGTGCTTACTTTCTTTATGCTGGGATTGATGATCCCCGTACATGCTACGCTGCTACCTGTCTTTCAGATGTTACAAATGACAAGTTTGCTGAATACACCGTGGGCTTTAATCATTCCTTATACCGTTAGTGCACTTCCTACTACAATCTTTATCATGATTGGTTTTTTTAGAGCGCTGCCAGGGGAGTTGGAAGAAGCCAGCGTTGTAGACGGCTGCAATATTTATCAGGTTTTTTTCCGTATTATGCTTCCGCTTGTAAAGCCGGCTATCGTAACCACTTCCATCTTTACTTTTTTATCCGCTTGGAACGAACTGATGTTTGCTAATACGTTCATTAATGATCCTGACTTAGCAACAATTACCGTCGCCATCAATTCGTTTAAAAGTGCCTATGCCACAGAATTCGGACCTATGTTCGCTGGAATGGTTGTGGCTACACTACCCATGATCATTATCTACTTGTTCCTAAGTAACCAAGTCCAAAAAAGCATTATTGCCGGGGCAGTTAAGGGCTAAAGCAATGGGATAGGAATCCTTCGAAAAATGCTATACTAGTATCGTATTGAAGTAGCTATAAATAAAGGTCCGTATTCGCTTAATTATCGGCCAGGAGGTTACCGATGAGGTTTGCACGTATCCGATCACAAATCGTTTTTTACTACTTGGCCTTATTAGTGGTTTCCATGATTGCAAGCGGTATTATGTACCAACGAATCAATGAGAAATTCACCGAGGAAAAGGTAGGTGAGGTATCGCTTCAAACCTTAAACGCCATGAATTCCGGAATCGAATCACTTCTTGACAGCACGAATAATTATTCCAAGATGATCGTGTCGAACAATACAGTTCAGGAAGTTCTGGGCAGTGATCTGGCGGGTAACGACATCGGAATTTTAACTTACAAGCTAGAGGTGGCTCTGTCAGATTTTATGCTCGCAGAGCCCTCTATCTCTTCTGTCTATCTATTCGATAATGCAGGACGTAAGTTTGCGATTGATTTGCAGTCTGCAAAACCGATCAGAACGGATGGGATCGAGTCAGCGGAATGGTATTCCGAGGCGGTCGCCTTGGACGGAAAAGCAATTTGGAGGAAAAATGCCGGAGGTATCTTCAATTTTGAGACGAAGGAACCCCAGCAGGATCCACAATATATTTCTCTGATTCGTATCGTAAACGACATGAACACTTCCAAGAAAATAGGAGTACTAGTCGTGAACATTACGGTTCAGGAGCTGAAAAAAAGCTATGAACGTTCGATCAACGATAATAAACCTGATTTAATGATCGAAACTGGATATGAGACACTCCTTGATTTTACAAAACCTGAATTATCGACTTATACAAACTCTTCTATGCTTGATGTGCCGCTCGGCAGTAGCAAAATCGTAAAGATCAAAGATCATAATTATCTGATCTCTTCTCTGGTTTCAATGGATCGTGGTTGGAAGTTTACTAGCGCTCAGCCTCTGGGGGAATGGGAAAGCCCCTATCGTCAATTTAATCTAATGCTGTTAATGATTATGCTGTTTAATTTCATTTCTATATTTTTAGGTTCCGTCTGGATTTCTAGATTCATTACAACACCTATTTTACATATGCTGCGATCCATGAAAAAAGTGGAGATTGGAGAGTTTAGTTTGGTTCGGTACGAGGCGAGAACTGATGAGCTGAACCAGTTGAAAGATAGGTATAACAATATGATTGTGACCATTGAGCAAGCGCTGAAGCGGGAGAAAGAAGAACAGAAATTGATTCGGAAACTCGAATTGGATATTTTGCAGCAGCAAATTAAACCACATTTTTTATATAACACGTTAGAATCAGCTGGCTATTTAACTTTGTCAGGAAATAATAATGAGGCGTACCAGATTATTTCTGAGCTTGCAGCCTTCTATCGTCAGAGTCTTAGTAAGGGCAGTGATGTAGTAACGTTAAGAGAAGAAGTAGAGATCACTAAAAGTTATTTGAGTATACAAAATATTCGCTATCCAGAAATTTTCACCAGTGAAATTGAGGTGCCGGAAGAAGCTGAGTATGTTCGGATACCCAAATTGACGCTTCAGCCGCTTGTAGAAAATGCGCTTTATCATGGTATTCGCCCTTTAGGGGAGTGTGGTAAGATTCGCATCCTTGCCCGAATTCAGGGGAATCGACTGAAGTTAATCGTGGAAGACGATGGTGTGGGCATGAATGAAGACAAACGCCGGGAAATGCAAGCTGAGCCCTATGGGCAAAATGAGTCCAGTTTTGGGTTGCGCGGTACTTTGATGCGTCTGAAGCTGTACTATGGGGCGGATATGAATTGTAGTTTGGTCAGTGCACCGGGAGAAGGAACTCGGATTGAATTGGAACTACCGCTTGAGGAGGGGAATAGTCATGGAGCTTGAACTGCTCAGAGCCATTATTGTGGATGATGAAATTAATGCGAGAAAAATTGTTCCCATCATTATAGATTGGCAAGCGGTTGGTTACAGATTCGTAGGTGAGGCCTCGAATGGAAGCGAAGCGTTAGATCTGATCGAAACGATGAAACCGGATGTAGTATTTACAGATATCAGTATGCCTTTTATGGATGGACTGGAATTAAGCCGGTTGATAAAAGAAAGGTATCCGCTAGTCAAAATTGTGATCATCACTGCACATCCCGAATTCGAATATGCAAAGAGAAGCCTGGACATTGGAGTACAAAATTTTATCTTGAAGCCGCTTCAATCCGAGGAAGTACGAAGAGTTGCGGTAGATCTTCATGGGAAAATCCGGGAAGAGACAGAGCGGTGGAACGAATATCAGGAACTGAATCGACAGTTAAAAGAAAACGCCGTTCAACTAAAAGAAAAATTTCTAAATGATTTGCTATCAGGCCTCTGGGACCCCGATCAGCTGGACAGCCGGTTCCATTACTTTTTTCCTGACTCAGCGAACAGCCTGTTTTCAATCATGCTCATTGAACTTCAAATCTCCTTAGAAGAAGGGGAGGAACAACGAATCCTGCAGTCTTTGCGTTGTAAGAGGTTTATTGATTACGCGCTTGAAGAGTATGAGGGAATCGAAGTTTTTTTTGATAACAGTCAACGCATTGTCCTTCTTAATAGAAAAGATAATCAGAATCTTACGAAGATTGGAGAGTGGCTGGCCCAATCGCTCCATGAAAAGCTTGAATGCAAAGCTTGCATTGGCGTAGGTAGTACCTGTACGGATTTCAATAGGATCAAAGAATCCTATAAAGAGGCGCTGGAGGCAGTTAGATATGGTAAGTTAAAGGGCAGTAACGCCATCTATTTTTTTAATGATGAAATTCATTTCGGGGGCCGATCCTGGGAAGTTAAGACGAATGAAATTGAGGAAATTTTGTTTTTTGTAAAAGCTGGTGTCTTAGACAAGGCTATGCAATCCATCGAGAAAATGTTTCAGGATTTGGAGAAGTCCAAGGCTTTTTCTGTGGAACGAGCTAGGTTGGTTTCCGCCCAATTTGTCTCCACATTAATCAATTCACTCGCTGAAATGGGAGTTATAATAGATAATAATCTTTCTTTCGATATTTCGCCATATAAAAGGATTTTTGAGCTCGATAGCCTGCCAGACATGCAACAGACATTACTTGAACTCACAGAGAAGGTAACCTCTCAAGTAACCCGGGCACGTAGCAAAAAAACCAATAATATTATCCATGAAGTTAAAGAATTTATTCAACAGGAGATGCACATTCCGGAGATGTCTTTATCCTATGTATCGAATAAATTCCACATGAATTCCAGTTACTTTAGCCGGATCTTTAAGCAGGACATAGGGATTAGCTTTACGGATTATCTTCTCAAGTGCAGAATGGAAAAAGCGGTGAAGCTTCTGAATGAAACGGATTGGAAAGCTTATCAAATTGCTGAAAAGGTAGGCATTAAAGATCCATTTTACTTCAGTAACTGTTTTAAAAAAGTAATGGGAGTATCCGTTCAGGAGTATAAGAAAAATAGTTTTTCCCTATAAATCACTCCGTTGAATTTGATAATTTTTCTCTTTAAGCCCGCACTTTATGCGGGTTTTTATTGTTTTTTCAGATATAAAATGAGCAATTATGATGTTACAAAATGGAAAAATGATCTTGACAGAAATGGTTTCTATCGTATACATTTGTATACATGAAGAACGCGTATACAAATGTATACACTACTGCAAAAGGAGGAAATAAAATGCGTGAAGGACATATCGGCAAACGTGGCGGTCATAGGGAGCACGGAGAACACAGAGATCGTGGCTTTATGAAACATGGGATGACAGAACAAATGGATCAACATCCTAAAAGTGCTCAAACTTTTCGCCGTGGCAGAGCCATCGCTTTTTTAGATAAGCTTATGGTTAACCGGGCTACATTACAGCGGCAGTTAAATCAGCCTGAGCTTGAATCGATTAAACAAGTGGTTAGCGGTGAATTAAAAGCAACGGAAGCGATCATTGAAGAGTTTAAACAAATCTTTCAGATTCATGAGATCGCTCCAGAAGATACAACATCAAATGTTAAAAAAGAGGAGAGTAAAGAAAAAGATGAAAATAACTGAGCTCATTAAAACCCGTAGAAGTATAAAACAATTCAAACAGACTCCAATAGGTGAAGAGGAGTTACATTCATGGCTGGAGGCTGCAAGTTACGCTCCTAATCATCGTATGACCGAACCTTGGGAGCTTCTTTTCATCGGACCCAATACTAGAGCGAAATTAAAACATAAGACGGATTTTGGCAACGCACCTGTTGTTTTTGCAGTTCTGTCTAAGCCTGCCGCAACTGCGTTTGAACGCGATGAGAATGTTATGGCTGCTGCTTGTTTCGTACAAAATTTCCTATTAGCTGCACATGAAGCAGGTGTAGGTACGTATTGGGCTTCGCTGGGGGCTTTGCCTCATAATCGTGAGATTCTTAATGTTCAAGAAAATTACGATGTTATTGGGATATTTGGAATGGGTTATCCGGAGGAAATGCCGAATGCGAAACCCAGAACACCGATTAGTTCTAAAATCACGTATTTATCTTAAACAATTGAAGGTGGCGGAATGTGGAAGCTTAAGCATTATTTGAGGCCATATTGGGTGTGGTGTGTGTTGGCACCATTGCTGATGCTGGTCGAAGTGACTATGGATTTACTGCAGCCCACGCTCATGGCGAGCATTGTGGATAAGGGTGTTATGACAAAAGATTTGTCACATATTTTCTCGACCGGACTGATTATGCTTGGTGTAGCGTTTATCGGTCTAATTGGTGGGGTGGGCTGCACTATTTTTTCGAGCATTGCTTCTCAAAACTTCGGTAATGATTTGCGGATTAGCTTGTTTGAACATATTCAGAAATTTTCTAACAAGAACCTGGATCAATTGAAGACGGGCTCACTGATTACGCGATTAACAAATGATGTGGTGCAGCTGCAAACCTTTGTGCAAATGATTTTGAGGAGTATTCGATCTCCATTGCTATTAGTCGGAAGCTTGGTGATGGCCATCCGGATTAGTCCTATGCTGACCCTCATCCTAGCCGTTGCCGTGCCACTCTTGAGTTTAATATTGTATGGGTTAATCCGACTTTCTTTTCCTTTGTTTCAAAAAATGCAGGTCAAATTAGACGGTGTGAACACAGTGTTGCAGGAAAATTTATCCGGCATCCGTGTAGTCAAAGCATTCGTCCGCGCTAATCATGAACAGAAACGCTTTAATACAGCTAACAAGGATTATACAGAAATTGCGATAAAAGCGGTACGGTTAATGTCATTAAATATGCCGCTAATGATGCTTGTACTAAATGCCAGTATTGTTGCTGTACTATGGTTTGGGGGAGTGCAAAGCTGGAACGGTGGGCTGCCAGTTGGTCAGCTGATCGCTTTTATTAACTATATAACCCAATTGTTGATGTCAATGCTGATGTTAAGCAATATGTTGACCTTCTTCTCACGAGCCAAGGTTTCTGCCGATCGGGAGAATGAAGTATTTTCCACCATTAGTGAGATTACAGAAGTTGCCAACGCTAAAAAAGATGCCATACACAACGGTCGGATCGTATTTGACAATGTATCTTTTGCTTATGATCCTACGGATGAAAATCTAGTGTTAGACGGTATTAATTTCACTGCGGAGCCAGGAGAAACAGTCGCCATTCTTGGTGCCACCGGTACTGGTAAATCATCATTGGTCAGCCTCATTCCCCGGTTTTACGAAGTGTCCTCTGGATCCATCTCTATTGATGGCTCCGACACTCGTATGATTGCTCTGGAAGATTTACGTAGCAGAATCGGATATGTTATGCAGCAGGCTACTCTGTTCAGCGGTACTATCCGCAATAATATCCGATATGGCAGACCGGATGCCACAGATGAGGAAGTGGAAGAAGCAGCAATAGCCGCTGAAGCTCACAATTTCATTTTAGAACTTCCACAGGGTTACGATACAGAGCTCGGCCAGCGTGGCATTAACCTGTCCGGTGGGCAAAAGCAGCGGCTTTCGATTGCACGGGCACTTTTAATTCAGCCAACAATCCTCATTATGGATGACAGCACTAGTGCGCTCGATGCAGCGACAGAGTCACGAATCCGGCAGATGTTAAAAACACGGCTGCGTAGCAGCACGAATATTTTGATAGCTCAGCGTGTCACCTCTGTAATTGACGCTGATCGTATTCTGGTATTAGAAAACGGCCGAATTGCTGTACAAGGTACACATGATGGTCTTATGAATAGCAGTGAAATATACAGAGATATTTGGAGATCACAGATGAAGGGAGAGGAGGTGCCTTATGTCAAAGCTTAATAACGGCATGAACACCACTCCTTTTAATCGATCAGGAGGATTCGGACCTGGACAGGGATCTGGTCCCGGACGCGGCGGAGCTGTGCCGATCGTACGCGCTAAGAATCAAGCGGGCACACTCAAACGCATCTGGACTTATTTGAACCGCCAGCGGTTCGGGTTAATCATTGTATATGTATTTACTGTGTTGAATGCAATCCTTTCGTTGATTGGGCCTTATCTAATCGGTAAAGCCATTGACACTGCCGTAATTCCCCACGATTATCAGGGTCTAATTCGCTTTTGTCTACTCCTAATTGGTATTTATGGGCTAAGCAGTGTGGTTGCTTGGGTGCAAGCCTATGTTATGACCTCCGTTTCACAAAATACCGTATTCGAGCTGCGTCGTGATTTGTTCAGCAAATATCAACAGCTACCGATCAAGTTTTTTGACACGCAAGCTAACGGAGAACTAATGAGCCGGGCAACCAACGATATAGAGAGCGTATCCAGTACACTTAATCAGAGTGTGACCCAGTTATTAAACAGTTTGATCACATTAAGCGGTTCACTAGTGATCATGTTAATGATGAACGTTCCGTTGACCGTAGTTTCACTGATAACGATCCCTCTTGTGTTATTGTCCAGCCGTAAAATCATAGGTTTAAGTCGAACTTATTTTAAAAATCAGCAACGCCATTTAGGTGAATTGGGTGGATTTATCGAAGAAACCATCAGCGGACAAAAAGTAGTCAAACAATACAGCAGGGAAGAGACAGAAGTGAAACGGTTCCGCAAAATCAGTGGAGAGTTGAATAAAGTCGGCATTAAAGCACAAATTGTTTCCGGATTAGTGGGACCGGTCATGAACATGATTAATAACCTTGGATTTGCGATCATTGCCGGGGTGGGTGGCTGGATGGCTTTTCATAACATGGCTACGGTTGGCGTAATCGTTAGCTTCCTTACGTATTCCAAACAGTTCGGACGACCGATCTCCGATCTTGCTAACCAGTACAATCTAATTCAGTCGGCAATTGCTGGTGCGGAGCGTGTGTTTGAAGTTATGGATATGCCATCCGAATACGGTGACGGTGATGAACAAAGTGACGATCTGCCAAGGTTAAAAGGGAACGTTGTTTTCAAAGACGTTTCATTTGCTTACAAGCCGGATTCACCAATTCTGAGTGGGGTTACGTTTGAAGCAAAACCCGGAGAGAAAATTGCGCTTGTCGGCCCAACGGGTGCTGGAAAAACGACCATTGTCAACTTGCTGATCAGATTCTATGATTTGAGCGGCGGCTCCATATTCATTGATGGCCGCGATATTGGAGAGCTGGATAAATATGCACTTCGTAGTCAATTGGGAATGGTATTGCAAGACGCGCATGTATTCTCGGGAACGATTCGGGAAAATATTCGCTTTGGCCGTCTTGATGCGACTGACCAAGAGGTAGAGGAAGCGGCAAGATTGGCCAATGCAGATGCCTTTATCAATAGACTGCCGCATGGATATGAGACTATTCTCCATGCGGAAGGCAGTAATTTGAGCCACGGCCAGCGTCAGCTTTTAACGATTGCCCGCGCCATTCTAGCTGATCCAGCTATTTTGATCCTAGATGAGGCAACCAGCAGTGTGGATACGCGTACGGAAATGCATATTCAACAGGCGATGGAAAAGCTAATGAAGGGACGAACAAGCTTTGTGATCGCCCATAGGCTTAGTACCATCCAGGATGCTGATCGTATACTCGTTATTCAGGGTGGCGGAATTGCCGAGCAAGGCAGTCATAAAGAGCTTCTTGCGCTGCAAGGTGTTTATTACGAGCTGTACAATACCCAGTTCAAACGAGCGATTTAAAAGAATCTTTACTTGAACCGATAACATTTGTAAGTAGATGCTTTTATCGGACTCATCTGACCTTAAAGGCGAGATTTTCTGATTTTCAGAAGATTAAAGGACCCCACTGCAGCTATTGGGGTGAAGGAATAGCATCCCAGGGTCCGAAGTCCTTAAAAAGATGTGTAATCTATTGCGTAATTAATGCCCGATAAAAAAGAGCGACGATTCACCTATTATAGGAGAATCGCCGCTCTTTTTATAAATTCCTCTCTAATAACGTTCCGAGTTGTTCAGCCAAGACTTGATGTGCTACAGGTCTTTCATTCTTGAACCACCATTCCACTACCCCTGCATAAGCCGATGCAACAAAACTAATAATAACCTCTTCATTTAACCCTTGGTTTATTCCTGCGGTGACATTTACTTCATGCCGAAACTCATCGAGAAGAAAGCTTAAGAAACGATTTCGAAAATAAGGAGCACCTTTACTCGCTAACATCATAGAGAAGAAAGAAAAATTTTTATCGAAGTATTCCGTCCAGATCAACGTTGCCTCGATAAAATCCAATTCAGACGCCGATTCACAAAGTGCTCTTAGGACCTCTATATGTTCTTCGATAAGTTTATCTAACAAATCATATTTATCCAGATAATGAAGGTAGATCGTTCCCCGGCTTACATTTGCTGTGTCGGAGAGATCCTGTATGGTAATGTCGTCAAAATTTTTCTTAGTCATCAGTTCAATGACGGCCTTTTTAAGCGCATCTTGAGATTTGAGTATTCTTCTATCCACTTTAGACATTCGGGGTTCACCTTACTTTCTAAAAATAATAAACACATTTATAGGATCTGTTTAGTATTGAACAAAACAGACTCATCGTACAATTGAATGTATTCTGTAACTGTTTATAATAATAGATTATAGTCTATTAATAAATCAATATACAATATCGAAAGGGTGTTTTTTTACATGTCAAATATCAAAGATAAAGTCGTAATTATTACAGGTGCTTCTAGTGGGATTGGGGAAGCCGCCGCGAAAGAACTAGCCTCTAAAGGTGCTAAGCTTGTTCTAGCCGCTCGTCGTGAGGAACGTCTTCAAAAGCTTCAAGGAGAAATTGAACAAAGTGGTGGAACAGCCATCTACAAAGTGACAGATGTGACTTCCCAAGCACAAATGGAAGAACTGGCAGCTTATGCACTTAAAGAGTTTGGCAAAATTGATGTATTAGTTAATAATGCGGGAATCATGCCACAAGCTTTTCTTTTTAAGAAAATGGTGGATGAATGGGATCAAATGATTGACGTAAATATCAAAGGGGTTTTATATGCGATTGCAGCTGTTCTCCCATCAATGAGAGAGCAAAAATCTGGTCATATTATTAACTTATCATCGGTTGCTGGCCATAACATTTACCCAGGGGGTACAGTATATTGTGGCACCAAGCATGCGGTTAGAGCAATTTCTGAAGGGCTTCGTCAAGAAGAAGCGATGAGTGGAACCAATATTCGTGTTACCAATGTTTCTCCAGGAGCCGTCAGCAGCGAATTGTTAGATACTACCTCAGATGCAGAGTCAAAAGCTGGCTTGAATGAATTTTACAAAATAGCCATTGATGCAGACAGCATCGCTCGTGCCATCACATTTGCCATTGAGCAACCTTCAGATTTGGCTATCAATGAAATGATTATTCGCCCAACAGTTCAAGTAGGTTAAAAGGGGATCGGTATGGATGTAAAGCTTGGATATGTGGCAGGATTACCATGGAGGAAAATTTTACGTTAGGCAATAAATTAGAATTAGAGCAGAGTAACACTTCAAGCATTCCTAGAACAGAATTTATCGCTCAAAATGATGCCTCAACATATGCAGTAGCTGTAGATCCCTCGGGAAAACTGGGCTGGACCAAAAACTACATTTCAGAAGGAAGTCACAATAGAACAGAGCATCATATCATTGAAGTGCTTACAGAACAGGTATCTGATGCTTATCTAGCTTATCTGAAAAATCTAGGAATCTCATATATATTCGGTGGAAAAGAACGATTGAATTTTTCTGTAGTCGTGAGAAAGCTGAAACAATTATTCTCAATCGATGAATTGATGCTGGAGGGTGGGGGCGTTTTAAACGGCTCTTTCCTGAATGAAGATTTAATTGATGAGTTGAGCTTGGTTATAGTTCCCATCGTAGATGGAGCCTCTAATTCTGTGACCTTATTTGAAATGGATTCATCTATGAAACAACAGCCCTCAGCAAATTTCAGCTTAAAAAGTGTAGAAAAACTTGCGGATGATGGGCTATGGTTGAAGTATGTAACACGGCGTGATTAAATCTATGTTTCTTAAAAAGCGCAAAGCAAAATATGCTTTGCGCTTTTTGAATTCGAGAAAGTAGTAAGCAAGCTTCTCATTCCAAGCCTGCCAGATGCATCGTTTGTTTCAGACGATCTACGTTCACATAGATGTCTTCCAGTCCTGGAAAACGAATCGCAGGATCTGCTACACCTTGCCCGTACACCATATAATATTCGAGATTATTATGGTTGCTGATCATCCAATAGGTTGGAACAACATGCTGGGCATGGAAAATTTCAATGACCTGTGTTCCAGGCTGGCAAAAAGCCAGATTAGCGAGTCCAGCACCATGCGGACCTACGATTACTTTCGCTGAGGCGAATAATTGGATTTGCTGGGCAACCGTCCAGTCTTCTAGACAAATCGGTACGATATTAAATTTCTCTAGGCAGCGGATGACATCATCTTCATTAACCAACCTTCTTGAGCTTGCTTTTTTTCGTGAGATATAAATTCGTTCTGGAGTGACTAGTGTTGTTTCTCTATGCGGTAACAAAAATCTCCGCAGTGTATCCGTGGTCCAAGGAGGATAATGTGAATTCATCATTAAGGAAGGGACAAGTAGCTGGTCAGCCTGAACATATGCTTCTGAATTCGTCCGGATCACCAATGACTCGGATATCCCAAGCATGGCCCACGTTTGTTCCACAAAGGGTCCATACGGATTTGGATTCATGATAATAGTGGAGTAAGTGATTCCGCTCGATTGAAGCATCGCTAATCTAGGAAGCACATCATACATCCAATGAAAATAGTTATGGGCTCCGCAAAATGTTAACACCGCCGCGGTCCCGGCAAAATGTTGAAGCTGCGGATCGTTCCACCGGTGAAACACTGGGTGCTCATCTGCTTCAAGCATCCTGTATTGTTCGGCATCATATTCTTGGGAAAGATCAAAGATCAATTTCCCTTCTGGTGTTAGAAGGGCACCAGATTCTCCCCATACCTTCCCTCTGGAAATGGTGGCTACGTATACGCCAAAGGGCTCTAAACAATAAGGTGTTAGTGCTGGAGCAATACTCGTTTCAATGCTTTTGGGCGCTCTGAACTCAGCCGCCCGTCCGAAGTCAAAAGGAACGACATTCCCAGCTTCCTTTGTACTGTTTTCGTTGTGGGAAGTAAAGTCCCAGATGCTTTGGTAATATCCTTGGGGTGGTACCCCTTGTGCAGAAAATAACATCATGTCACCTCATATTCCCAAGTAGAAGCGCAGAAACCTTATTAAGCTATTTTATGAAATGAAGATTCTTTGGACACAGGCTTACTCGGAAAGAGGTGGATGAACAAAGAAGACTTACGTGAGACTGAGCAGAAACAACTCATCGCACAGAAACAGATCAGATCCAAAAATCTAAATATGTGCGTTAACCTATGAAGAAATTGCGTTTCTGAAAAAGACATATGTTCCATTGTTGGTATGAATTAACTTATTAACTAATAAGCGACGAGCACGCTAACGCTGAATAGATAGTCGATGGATGCGATGTGTACCAACGTTTAACTGCATTTCGTACAACTATATTCCTTCAAATCACTCAGCTCGGGGATATAAGTGTACTTCGTACATCTATTTCCTTGATTTTCTACCCAATAGGTGGATTTGATCGTTTTTAGTTGTATAGAATGCAGTTAAAGTATGAAGGTTCTTTTTGCGTACGGAATAAGTGTATAGAATGCAGTTATCTCCCAGATTCGATTAAGACACAGAACTAAGAGAATACGGAGAGGGCATTCCGATCGGTTACATTCCAAGGTTTGCTATAAGCGATATGCGGACCATTAGTTTGTTTATATTCACTTGCCCATAATCTGATCAGGTAAGCTGGTTAATCCAAAAACACCAGACAGTAATTTTCCAACAATAGGAGAATCGCTGCCTGGTGTTCTTTTTTTACCCTCAAAGCTTGTTCCTATAGACCTTAGGTGACATCCCATAGATTTTGGTGAATTGGCGGGTAAAATAATTGCTATCACTAAACCCGCATTCATGTGAGATTTGGGTGATACTGAGGTTAGAATGCTTTAATAGTCCGCAAGCCCGTTCCAGACGTAAACGATGAAGATAAGCGATCGGGGTTGTCTGATAGTAGGAGCGAAAGATCCGGTTTAAGTGTCTGACTGAAATGTCCGAATGTTTGGCGATCTGATCCAGTGTTAAGGGCTCAAGATAACGATCTTCCATATATGAGAGTGCATTCGCCAAATGCATCAGATGGTTCCCTTGAATCCCTTTTTCCTGTTGGTCATAATGTCTGGACAAATAGACAACCAGTTCCATAAACTTGGAGCCCAGCATGGTCTGATAACCCTGTAGCTTGTTGTGATATTCTTCAATCATGCCCGCTATGAGAAAAGAGACATACTCCAGGTTAGGAATCGGCAAGCTGAGTTTGCTTGTGTAGGAATGTTTATGACGATACAGGGGTTCCAACACAAATAATGCTTGAAAGCCGTTGGATGTCCGCAAATCCGGCCCAGCTGTCGATAGCATTTCAGGCTGAAACATAATATTGCAGATCTTGAAATCCTGAGGATCTTTAAAAGCATGCGGGGTCGAACCATTAATTACAAACACATTTTCCTTTTTGATAAAAGACTCCTCAGTATTAACAATATGTGTAGCTGTGCCACTCAATACAATTACGAGCTCTGAAAAGTCCGCATGTCTATGTAGATCGGTGTCTTCGTCGTGATAGCCGTATTGAATAAAAAATGGAAATTGACGATCAGATGTAAACCATTTTAAATAAAATTCACTCAACTCGTTACCCTCCAAAAGCTTGTCTAGATGAATGTCTATATCATGCTATTTTAGGACCGAATAATCAAGGCTTTCTATCCAGCTGAAGCAGTATAATCCTTGACATAGGTTTCAGTGATTAAGATAGAGAAGGAGAATACTACATGAAATATAACAATCCGATTATCCCGGGGTTTTATCCAGATCCAAGCATTTGCAGAGTAGACGAGGATTATTATCTGGTAAACAGTTCATTTGCCTATTCTCCGGGAATACCTATTTGGCACAGCAAGGATTTGGTGCATTGGAAGCAGCTTGGGTATTGTTTGACTCGTGAGAATCAGCTTCAATTTGATGAATCAGTGGTTTCCGGAGGTGTGTGGGCGCCGACTCTTCGTTATTATAACGGTCGTTTTTATATGGTTACGACAAATAAGGATAGCGGAGGTCATTTCTACGTTTGGGCGGATGACCCGGCAGGTGAATGGTCGGATCCACTTTATGTGGAGCAGGAAGGTATTGATCCCTCCTTGTTTTTTGATGATGGAAAGGTTTATTTAACAAGCACAGGCTCCGAGCAAGGGATGGGGATCTACCAATGTGAGATTGATATTGAAACGGGCCATAAGCTTAGCGATACACGCTTGATCTGGACTGGCAGCGGAGGAAAATTCCCGGAGGGTCCACATCTTTACAAAATAAACGATTACTATTATTTGATGTGTGCAGAAGGTGGGACAGAATATGGACATATGGAGACTATTGCAAGAAGTAAATCGCCATATGGGCCTTATGAATCGTCTCCTCACAATCCGATTTTGACTCATCGAAGTTCAGATTACCCCATTCAAGCTACAGGACATGCCGATTTAGTTGAAGCACAGGATGGTAGCTGGTGGGCGGTATTTCTGGGGATTCGACCAGTAGGTTATCCTTACCGTTATCATCTTGGCAGAGAGACATATTTGGCTCCGGTTCAGTGGACGGAGGAGGGTTGGCCAATGATTGGGGATAACGGAGTGGTTGGATTAGAAATGGAAGCTGACCTGCCTTCACCAATGCCGTGGGAAGAAGAGCCTGAAACCGACGATTTTAATCAATCTGACCTAAGAATGAGCTGGAATTTCATTCGTAATGCTAATAAGGTGGATTGGTCATTGCAGGAACGGGGAGGGTGGCTAGCTTTACGTGGATCAGATGTGAGATTAAATGAGAAGGGAACGCCTGCTTTTATTGGTTGTAGACAGCGGCATTTGAATTGTGAAATTACCACCAAAATGGAATTTAGCCCTCTTGATGGTGACGAAGCTGGTCTTGTAGTTTTTATGGATCAGCAGTATCACTACGCAATTGGACTAACGCAAATGGAAGGTGAAAATGTTATTACACTGCGCAGACAGGTAGGGAGCATTAGTGATGTGGCATATTCTTCGGCTTTAGAAGGTACAGGGGTAGATTTGAGAATCCAGGCATCACCTGAAAAATATATGTTTTACTATCGAGGTGTGGATCAAATATGGCATCAGCTTGGCGAAGCCGAGACACACTTGATTTCTACTGAAGTCGCAGGAGGATTTACTGGAGTATTTTTCGGTATGTATAGCTACTCTCCTAATCAAACAACTGCTTATTATGATTGGTTTAGCTATCAAAAGAAATAAAAAGCGGTCGGCTACGTGTTCGTCAGAAAAAGCAGTGTTAGCTTGTGGAAAACACAAAGCAGCGATTCTCCAAGTATGGATGAATCGCTGCTTTGTGTTTTTTGGTTGTCGTTGTTTTTTTGTCGTCGTTGGTTGTTTGCCTCAGCTTGTATTTATAAACCTCTTGGGCTTAAGGACTCAGAGGACGTTATTTGCGTATTTATCCCTTTTTGAGCTTAGTTTCGGACCCCATTGCAGCTATTACTTCGAAAGCGATTCAGATTGAGCGTTTTTTGAACCAATAGCAGCTATGCGGTCCTTTAGCATCCCAAATGTGAGATATTACTGCGTTTAAGGTCCTCTGGGTCCGATAGTAATAAGCTCATTAGCGATAAACCCGATAGAATCAGCGTGTGCGCAAAGGTTACCTATACATGTTGGTGTTTAGCGGATAGTTCCATATTGTGAATGAAGAACGCGTTCGCGTTTATCCAATGAGCATATCTTCCTTCAAACGCTTGATGTCTGCTCTAGGGGGTGAACCAAACATCCGAGAATATTCGCGGCTGAATTGTGATGCACTTTCATAGCCAACACGGAACGCGACATCCGCTGCATCCGCTGATTCAGATAATAAAAGGCGGCGAGCTTCCTGTAAGCGCAGATGCTTTTGAAACTGAATAGGACTCATGGCAGTTACCTCTTTGAAGTGTCTGTGGAACGAAGAAATACTCATACTGGCTGTTTCAGCAAGCTCTTCAATCCGCAAAGGTTTATCACAGTTCTCGATAATCTGTTCGATGGCCTCCCGAATGCGGTAGGTGCTGCTACCTTCCATCGCAATTTGAGCGAGTGTAACTCCATAGGGTCCCTTCAGAAGCCGGTATAGAATTTCATCAGTATAAATCGGAGCCAAAAACGGAATGTCCTTGGCATCATCCAGCAAACGTACCAATCTCAGGATCGCATCCAATAGTGATAACTCTATCTGCCCGACATACATAGCTCGCTTAGCATTTTCTTTCGGAGCGAGTTTAAATTCGGAATCATTTAGTACCTTCAATATCTGACTCTGCGTAAATTCTAGCTTAAAGCTTAAATAGGGTGCATTGGGAGAAGCTTTTATAATCTGACCGATAACCGGTAAATTCATTGATGATATTAGATAATTTGCGGGACCATACTCAAAACGGTCCTTGGCCAGTATGATCTCCTTTGTTCCTTGCGCAATGAAACATAAAGAAGGTTTGTATACTCTGTATACTGGCTCGGTCACGTTGGAGTTACGAATCACAAACAATGAGGGGATAGCGGTCTCATATACTCCATCCTGGCACGAATGATGTTCAATCAATCTGGCGAGTTCTTCTTTCCGCTCTAGTAATTCTTCAGACATGTGCTCCTCCTAATGTTTTATTCTTACTCAATTATAAAGTAAAAGCATCTTTTGTGTTAGTGCTAGTGAGAGGAATAGGCAATCATTTAAGATAATTGAGATAACGGTGTCAACTTCATACATCGCATAATTAGAACTAAGAAAGGGGTTTTGAAATTGAGCAATGTTTTGATCTTAGGCGCTAACGGTGGAATTGCTCGTCATGCGATTGATTTATTCTTGAACGAAACCGATGCTCAGTTAACTCTATATCTTCGCAACTCGGACAGATTAAGCTATATAACATCCAGCCGTGCTCGAGTAGTTGAAGGGGACGTTATGGATAGTGAGCAATTAAAAGAAGCGATGATCGGGCAAGATGTTGTTTATGCCAATCTGGCTGGTAATTTGGAAGGAATGTCTAGATCTATCGTAGAGGCAATGAATACAACTGGTCTTAAACGTTTGATTTTTATAAGCTCAATGGGCATTTACGATGAAGTTCCCGGAGAGAAGTACAGCAGTATATTGGATCCATATCGAAAATCAGTAGAAATCATTTGACTACGAAACAACTCAGAAAGGTGAACCTTTTAAAGGGAGAGAAGTGTCGCGAAAAAGTGTGGCTGCGTTAGTTGTTAAATTGGCCGAATCACCAGATATGGAAATTTGCCGCAGTTTAGGAGTTAACAAACCCAAAATCTAAAGGAGGCACAAGCTAATGGAATATATAAAACTTGGACGTACTGGTTTGGACGTATCTAGAATTTGTCTTGGCTGTATGAGTTACGGAGTACCTGAACGTGGAATGGCTCCGTGGTCGCTGAATGAGGAGCAGAGCAGACCTTTTATTAAAAGAGCACTGGAGCTTGGGATCAACTTCTTTGATACGGCTAATGTATACTCTGACGGAACTAGCGAAGAAATTGTCGGACGTGCCTTAAAAGAATTCTCTCGCCGGGATGAGGTAGTCATTGCGACAAAGGTGTTTTTCCGGATGCATCAGGGACCAAATGGGGCAGGACTTTCACGCAAAGCGATTATGACCGAAATAGACAACAGTCTAAGACGGCTGGGCACGGATTATGTGGACCTATACCAGATTCATCGTTGGGATAATGACACTCCTATCGAAGAGACCATGGAGGCACTCCATGACGTAGTAAAGGCAGGGAAAGTTAGATATATAGGAGCGTCCTCTATGTATGCATGGCAGTTCTTGCAGGCGCAGCATGTTGCTGAGCGAAATGGTTGGACTAAATTTGTCTCTATGCAAAATTACTTGAATCTACTCTACAGGGAAGAAGAACGGGAAATGTTGCCTCTTTGCCGGGAAGAAGGAATCGGTGTGATCCCATGGAGTCCGCTTGCTAAAGGCCGACTAACCCGTGATTGGAATGAACAAACAGCTCGTTCAGAGATAGACGAAGTCGGAAAGGCATTTTATGCAAAAATGGCTGAAGCTGACCGCAAGGTTGTTGAGGTAGTTGCCGAAATTGCGGCTAAGCGGGGGATTCCACGTGCACAAGTAGCGCTTGCTTGGGTTCTGCAAAAAAAGCCAGTAACATCGCCTATCATTGGTGCAACCAAACCTAATCATCTGGAGGACGCCGTTGCAGCGTTATTAGTGACGCTGGAGCCAAGTGATATAGCGAGACTAGAAGAGCCTTATGTGCCACACCCAGTTATAGGAAATCTAAGCTAGATAAAAAAGCGTGATGCCCTTTGGGATCGCGCCTTTTTTTATCTAAGTTAACTTTCATCTCTTATTTAGTGCCTTTAGAATCTTATCTTTAGTTTGGCTTAATCGTTGCTCAGCATCATGCGGGTGCAAGGGTTTGCTTAAATAGGTGAATAAGAAAACACATTCCAATCAATAAAAATGACATGTTAATTCTTCTTTAGCCAAGGTAATATGTATCCGACATGTGAGAGTGAATATAGAAAAGGAGGTGAACTCTTTATTATTAATTCCACGTTAAAGCATACGCACATGACTACTGAAATTGGTCAACCAGCTATCCTCAAGCCTAGGGAGGGTTATCCGACGGTTTCCTTCACATCGTGTGTTGACGGAAGGGTTGCCGGTGAATTTATTTTTGATAGAACGAAGCTGGTTGATAGTTTGCCTGAGACTCCTATGGTCAAAGACTCGTTAATGGAATGGACACCGTTAGGCACGGCAGAACAACTGGGTACTTATGAACTGCGAATGACCCTCAAGCAGGACGGAAAAGCTCCTCAGTATGACTCATATTATTTTACCGTGCTGGATCCAAAGAGCATCCCCGCGGGACAGAGCCCAATTGCTTTCCTTGGTAACGATGGAATGATGATGTATATCGGTGATTATCGAGGTAATCGGATCTTAGATTTTTCCAATGCGGGTTATAGGGGTGGCGGTGTTGAAATCCCGAATATCCCCGTTAAGTCGACCGTTCTACCCTTAGACGGAGACGCGACGGAACGTATTCAGGTTGCGATTGACCAGTTGGCCAAGCGCCCGCTCGATAAGAACGGATTCCGCGGAGCGATCCTGTTGAAAAAAGGCAGATATGAAATCGGAGGCACGTTATTCATTAAAGCAAGCGGGATCGTCCTTCGCGGCGAAGGTCAGGACAAAGAGGGCACCATTCTCTATGGTACCGGAGCGAAACAACGAAATCTAGTTGAAATTGGTGAAAATGCAGATCTTATGCTGGACAGCAACTCGAAACGGATGATTTCAGATTTGTATGTACCCTCAGGCTCGCGCACTTTCCATGTAGAAGACGGGAATGCTTATCGTGTAGGCGATCAGATCATAGTCCGCAGAATAGGTGATAAAAACTGGATTCACGAAATTGGCATGGATAACATATATAAGCGCCCGGGTGGAACCGTAACCCAATGGTCACCGTTCAATCTGGATTTTGACCGAGTCATCACTGCTATTGTAGGTAATGCGATTACGGTCGATGCCCCACTAGCGAATGCTATCGAACTTCAGTGGGGCGGCGGAGAGATCTATAAATATACAGACCATGCCCGCATTCAGCAGGTGGGGGTAGAGAATATGAGGGTAGAGTCCGATTTTGACCCGAGCATTATAGATATTAAGATGGATAACGATACAACGGATCCTTATTATGCGGACGAAAAGCATGCTGAGCGTTTTGTCGTATTCAACAGTGTGAAGAATGGCTGGGTTCGAGATGTGACGGGTTACCATCTGTCCTATTCTCTCGTTCAAATGAAGCGTTATTCCAAATGGATTACGGTTCAGGATTGTCAAATGTACGATATGATCAGTATGGTTACTGGGGGTCGCCGTTATGTCATACATCAGATGGGCCAGCTAAATCTCGCTCAACGTATTTATACAGAAACGGCGCGGCATGCGTTCACCGTCGATAGCTGGGTACCGGGGCCAAATGTATTTCTGGATGGGGAAGCTGTTAACAATTATAACACCAGTGAGCCTCATCATCGCTGGTCAGTCGGAGGCCTGTTCGATAATATCAAAGCTCCCATCTCTATTCGGGATAGGGCGTGGTTAGGCAGCGGACATGGCTGGGCAGGCGCGAATTATGTAACCTGGAATACGCAAGGAGAACTCACTTTACAGCGGCCACCAACCGCTCAAAACTACGCCATTGGCCATGTTGGTAGCAAGGTACCCGGACTGGTTCCTAACGATTATGATCCCCGGCCCCGTGAAGATGGATATTGGTGCAGTTGCGGTCAACATGTCGTCATTAATAGTCTCTACAAGCAGCAGCTGATGGAACGTTTAGGTCGAAATGCGCTCAGTAATATAAAAAAATAATTTACAGTAGGGTGCGGAATCTTCCGCATCCTTTTTAGTTTGGATCATAAAAAAACACAACCCCTAACAATCTATGCCATGGAGAGACATCAGAATCAAGAGTAGCATAAGAAGTGGAGTTACTGACGAATGATATGACCTGAAAATAGGAAAGGCCAGGTGAACAAGAGTTGAGTGAAAGAAGACGAGCGAAACAAGAGGTGGCATTATCGGCAACCATGCGGGAATCAGAACGTCTTCGATTATGGTATACAAGCCCGGCGTCAAATTGGAATGAGGCTCTTCCCATAGGAAACGGGCGCCTTGGGGCGATGGTGTCTGGTATGATCGGCCAAGATAAAATCCAGCTTAACGAAGATTCAATCTGGTACGGCGGCCCTGGACGCGCAGCTAATCCTGCAGCTCAGCCGTATTTGACGGAGATTCGGCAAATGCTGAAAGACGGCAGGCAGGCGGAGGCAGAACATTTGGCTCGAATGGCTATGACTGCTTCACCAAAATATGAACAGCCGTACCAGCCACTTGGCGATTTGATTTTGAAGTTTCTGGATTCTAGTGAGGTTATTGAAGAATACGAGCGGGAGCTCGATTTGGAGCAAGCGGTTGTTACGGTGTCGTACCGTTGTGGCGGGGTTCGCTATTACAGGCAATATTTTGTAAGTGAACCGGACGGTGTATTAGTAGTCCGATTGACAGCTGACAGACTTGGCAAGATCACGTTGGCTGCGAATCTTATGCGTCGTCCGTTCGATACCGGCTGTAGTACTGGTCCTGCAAACACAGTTCTAATGAATGGGGAATGCGGAGCGGATGGTGTTCGCTTTTGCACAGCACTAAGGGCAGTTCAACAAGGAGGCCGCCAGAGGCTCATAGGGGATTTCATCTCTATTGAGGGAGCAGACTCCGTCACCCTTATGCTGGCAGCGCAGAGTACCTTTCGTGTGGATCAACCTGAAAAAGCCTGTCTGGAGCAATTGGATCAAGCCACGGCTCAGTCTTTTGCAACTCTAATAAAGCGGCATAAGGAGGAATACAAGTCCCGGTTTGCTCGATTTTCAATCGATTTAACAAGGGATGGCGACCCGTACGCCGAGCTTCCTACCGATAAACGATTACTGCGGTTACAGCAAGCAAAAGATGAAAGAAGCAATTCCAATGAGTTTGGTGATCCAGGACTAGTTGCACTATATGTGCAGTATGGGCGCTACCTATTGCTTTCCAGTTCTCGACCAGGTACGTTGCCTGCTAATCTGCAAGGCATATGGAATGATAGCTTTACCCCGCCATGGGAATCAAAATATACAATTAATATTAACCTCCAGATGAATTACTGGCCTGCCGAAGTCCTAAATATGGCTGAATGCCATGAACCGCTGTTTGATCTGATCGAACGGATGCAGTTGAACGGTCAAGAAACGGCAAAAGAAATGTATGGCTGTCGCGGTTTTGTTGCTCATCATAACACTAACTTATGGGCGGAAACCCGACCTGAAGGCATCCTAATTACCTGTACGGTCTGGCCAATGGGTGCTGCTTGGTTATGCCTTCATTTGTGGGAACACTACCGGTTTGGACTGAACCTGTCTTTTCTCAAGGAAAGGGCCTATCCAGTGATGAAGGAAGCAGCGATTTTTCTGCTTGATTACATGGTAGAGGAGGGTGGTGTACGGATTACTGGGCCTTCGGTCTCCCCTGAAAACCGCTTCCTTCTTTCGGACGGAAGCAGCGGCAGCCTCTGTATGGGACCATCTATGGATTTGCAAATCGCATATGCAATGCTTTCCGCCTGTTCGGAAGCGGCATCAATAATTGGAGAAGCAGATACAATGTTTCTCTTTGAACTACATGAGACGCTTGAACACATTCCACAGCCGAGTGTGGGCAGTCATGGACAGATTAAGGAATGGCTGTTTGACTACGAAGAGCAAGACGCAGGTCACCGGCATATTTCTCAGTTGTTCGCATTACATCCGGGTGAACAGATTGACGTGAGGCACACCCCTGAGCTTGCCGCAGCAGCCCGACGAACGCTTGAACGCCGTCTTGACGGAGGTGGAGGCCATACCGGCTGGAGCAGGGCATGGATCGTCAACTTTTATGCCCGTCTCGGTATGGGTGCGGAAGCCTACGAGCATTTACTTAATCTCTTAGCCTCCTCCACGTATTCGAATCTTTTAGACTGCCATCCACCCTTTCAAATAGACGGAAACTTTGGTGGAGCAGCAGGCGTAACAGAAATGCTGCTGCAATCCCACCGAGGAGAACTTCGACTATTACCTGCCCTTCCTAAGGAGTGGGCTTCAGGCAGCATAAGGGGAATGAGAGCAAGAGGTGGTTTTACCGTTGATCTTTTTTGGAGCCAAGGAAAGCTTGATGAAGCGACGATTCACTCTACGTTAACCGCTGAATATCGAATTTGGTCTGCTGTTCCGCTTGATCTGCCAGAACAATCTCTTATTAGCGATGGTCAGGGATTTGAATATACTTTTTCTTCAGTTGCAGGGAAGTCCCGCAAGATTTGTGCACAATAGTCAATCGTAATAAAACACAGGCAAGCCAAAAAATCTCCATTTTGAAGACCTGGATATTGGATTAACATTAGCCATACAACAAAATCCAAACTGCAACCAAAGGAGCGATATTTATGCCACAACAAGTGCCAGCCGCATTGCCAGCGAGCAGGCCAGATCTTTCCCCATTCCAAAGAAGAATGACCAATTTGCGCAAATATAAGGCGCTATATCTCATTTCACTGCCGGGCATTATTTTTTTTATCGTATTTAAATACTTACCCTTGGCGGGTTCCATCATGGCCTTTCAAAACTACAACATATTCAAAGGTTTTACAGGCAGTCCTTGGGTTGGCCTTGATCAGTTCCGGCGGATGTTCACCTATCCAGAGTTTTTGAGAATTCTTGAAAATACTATCCTGATCGGCCTATATGATATGGTCTTTGCGTTTCCGGTTCCCATAATATTCGCCCTCCTTCTTAATGAAGTGAGAAAAGCTTTCTATAAACGGATTTTGCAGACCGTCGTTTATTTGCCCCATTTTCTCTCATGGGTCATTATTGGGGGGATTATGATCGGCATTTTGTCCCCAACGACAGGTATCGTGAACCAGATCTTAAATGCTTTTGGGCTCGACTCCGTTTATTTTCTGGGCGAGGACTCGTATATTCGTACCATCCTGGTTGGAACAGGCATATGGAAAGACAGTGGATGGGGAACTATTGTTTATTTAGCCGCACTCGCAGCTGTGAATCCCGAGCTGTATGAGGCGGCCCGGATTGACGGAGCAAATCGGTGGAAACAAACCTTATCCATTACGATCCCGACGATCTTGCCCACCATCATGATTATGTTCCTGCTTCATATCGGTAACTTCCTTGATTTTGGCTTCGAGCGAGTGTTTGTATTTATCAATTCGCTTAATGAGACCAATGGAGATATTCTCGATACGTATATATACCGAGTGGGTCTTATTGATCAGCAATACAGCTATACAACAGCTATAGGCCTCTTTAAATCGGTCGTCGGACTGTTGCTAGTCATGATCGGGAATACGCTTAGCAAAAAAGCATCAGGGGATGGACTTTACTAGAAAGGAGTCGAAGAGTAAATGAAAAATAAAGGTCGCCTGTTTGACGTTTTTAACTATATATTTCTGATGCTGGTCGGGTGCTTGATGATCTTCCCTCTGCTGCATGTGCTCGCCAAATCATTTAGCAGCACTCATGCCATTAATGCAGGCGAGGTTAAGCTATTCCCTGTAGATTGGACGCTTATGAATTATCAAGTTATTCTTGGGGATACCTCCATCTGGAGAGCTTTCATGGTAAGTATATTTATTACAGTTGTCGGAACAGTTATTAATCTGATTTTAACTGCATCACTGGCCTATCCTTTATCCAGATCCGAATATTCGATGCGCAAAGGAGTTCTGATTTTAATCCTAATTACGATGATATTTCACGCTCCGCTCATACCGAACTATATGGTCATCAAAAACTTGCACTTGATCGACTCTTTATGGGTATTAATCATCCCATCGGCCATCAGTGCATATAACCTGTTCATCATGCGTTCTTTTTTCTCAGCCCTGCCTACTGAACTGATAGACAGCGCGCGAATGGATGGAGCGGGAGAGCTGCGCACGATGTGGAGCGTCATCCTTCCTTTGTCCAAACCTGTTATGGCAACTATGGGCTTGTTCTACGCGGTATCCCATTGGAATTCTTATTCATCGGCGTTGTATTTTATCAATACACGAGCGCTTTATCCACTTCAGCTGCGGCTTCGGGAAATCGTACTGAGTAACGACCTTGGGCAAGCGGGCAGCTTATTAGAAAACGTAAATGAAGTATCTCCGGCAGGTGTGCAAATGGCAGTTATTGTCGTCTCCGTCATACCGATTATTATCGTGTATCCGTTTCTGCAAAAGTATTTTATCAAAGGGATGTTAATCGGATCTATTAAGTCTTAAATCAACCAGCTTGCATCATCCTTTAAAAGAAACAGCCATCTGCTTATCAAAATATGGTAAGATATAATCCAAACTCAAAAATGGAAGCGTTGCCAATGATCGCAACTTCAAATCAATTTCATACCACAAGACAACTGATTCTGATTCCATTCCGGAAGGGATTTGATACAAGTGCGAGTATTGATTGTAGAAGATGAGCCTGTCATTCAAAAAGGATTGGTGAAGATGGTCCAGCGTTATCCGGTCTCATTCACCGCGATTTATACAGCCGACGATGGCGAAGCAGCCTTAGAAACTATCCAAAAGCTAGAACCGCATTTAGTACTGACAGATTTGCGCATGAAGCGGATGGATGGCCTTGATTTATGTGAACGAATTCACCGTGATTACAGTCATGTCCAGGTGGCAGTCATTTCCGGGTACAATGACTTTCAATATGCTCAACGAGCAATGGCATACGGCGTTAAGCGATATTTGTTAAAGCCGGTTCTCCAGCAGGATGTGCATGATATGCTGAGAGAACTTATATCCGGAATGACAGGCAACATTATTCCTGTTCATAAATACGTGGATTGGGCCGAACAGCTGGAACAACATATCTGGCTGCTGCAACGTGATGAGACAAACCGTCTGCTTGATGACAGAGAAACATCCGGTTTATTTGAAGGGTTGAACGTCTTTAGCATGGATGCAGTCCTGAATGATTGTCTACAAATGATCGTAGATCGCTTGGAACGCCGAGGCTGGAAGCCTCAGTCCCGGTGCTGTGGAGATGTGAAAGCCGCCAATACGAAAAAAGAAACGATGTTAGCATTTGTCGCAATAATAAACGGTATACTTGCGGAGCTGCAACTTACTCGCAAAGGCAACTATAAGGACCCGGTTGAAGAAGCAAAAGCTTTCATTGATAAACATTTGGCTGAGGATGTGTCGTTAGAAGAAGTAGCCAAACGGGTGGGACTTGCCCGCACCTACTTCAGCGCATTATTCAAAAAAATGACGGGGGAAACCTTCGTACACTACCGGATCCGAAGAAGAATGGAGGAAGCGCGCAGACTTCTTGCCGTACCTACCATGACAATCAGTGATATCTCGATTCATGTAGGTTACGAGGATTATCCCCATTTTACGAAGACGTTTAAAAATCTCGTGGGTGTGTCACCTTCGGAATACCGTGCTTCGTTTGGCATTGAATAATGAGAGCAACCCTCAGCCGGAAGCTGCTATTTTATTTTACCATTGTCATCTTACTTTCCCTGTCAGCGCTGGGGATTTCCTTCTACAGCATTTCTGCCAAGCAATTGCAGGCAAGCACTGAAAACCAAATGATTCAGATCGTAAATAATGCAGTTCATCATACCAATCTCTATATTTCATCCTATCAACGGTCGACCGTGGCGCTACTAACGGATTTGAGAGTTAAAAGATATATTGACCTATCATCAGACCGTGAGGAATATGAAAATTACCGCTACACGACCGATATTCGCGATGCAATTGTCGAACCAGTATGGATTCGCAATCCCGAGATTGAAGCCTTATATATTATCGGGTATTCCGGGAATGCGCTTTATTATTATAATGGCGGTTCAGCGCCATCTTTTACACAGGAAGACACCGCTAGACAGATCAGGTATTTCAAAGAACATACAGATGTCAGTGGACAGTTGAATGTAATCAATTACAGTATCCGTGGGGATCAAACGCCGATGTTGACCTTAATCCGCAGCATTCGTGGCCTTCAGTCACCAGAGATGAAAGGATTTGTAGGCATTGAAGTCAAAGCGGAGGAGCTCTCCACGTTATGGAAAGGGATCGATCTTGGTCCCGAAAGCTATTTTTTTATTGTAGATGGCGAAGGCAGGATTCAATATCATAACGATCAAAACAAAGTAGGGACGTTGATTCCCGATAGTCTTGGCAAGCAAATTGAGCTAGCAGGAGATGCGATGTTCCGCAGCTCGGCAGAGGGAGTGGAAAAATCTTATATCAGCCGTAATGCGGAATATTCCGGTTGGCATCTGGTTGTATCCATTCCAGACACTCAGCTGCAAAAGCCGCTAATTACCATCCGGAATTATATTATTGCTGTCGCGATTTTGACATTTATGATAGCGCTGTTTCTGGCAAGCCGATTTGGTAAGTCTGTTACTACACCAATCCGTATACTGATGAAAGGAATGAGCCAGACCGAAAAAGGAAATTGGGAATTAATCTCCCTTCCGAAAAGCCAGGATGAGGTCACTGGGCTTATCGTTCGTTACAATCTGATGGTAACGCGCCTGTCAGAGCTTGTGGACACCGTGTATCAATCAGAACTGAAGAACAAGGAAGTGGAAGCCGAGCGGCAGAAGGCCGAATTCCAATCCTTACAGTTACAGATCAACCCCCATTTTTTATATAATACGCTCGAAACGGTGGTCTGCTATGCAGTAATTCAGGATTCAGATGAAATATCAGAAATTGTCGGAGCCCTGTCCTACATGCTGCATTATTCGGTGCGCACCAATCTTGAAGAGATAACCGTGGCCAATGAGCTGAAGCATGTCATCCATTATATGGTCATTATCAATCACCGGATCGGAAGGCCGTTTGAAATCGATGTGCGGATAAAGCCTGAAATGCTTCTGCGCAAAATGGTCCGTTTGACCTTACAGCCACTTGTCGAAAATGTGTTCCAGCACGCTTTTCGTTATGGTGTTGAAGATCATCACACAATTACGATTGATGCTGGAGAGGATGGCGATATCTTCTGGGTCAGCATTACGGATAATGGCAGCGGGATGACCCCGGAGCGGCTTGAAGAACTTCGCCTCAAACTGAGCGAAAATCGACTCGCCGATGTGGAGGAAGGTAAAGGAAGCCCAGGTGGCATCGGTGTGCAAAATGTCCACCGCCGGATACAACTTGTCTTCGGGGAAGAATGCGGTGTTGACGTAGAAAGCAGTCCAGAATGGGGAACACGCATGATCATGAGAATGCCGATTTCCGGAAGGAAGGAACATCAAGTGCTTAACGCATAGGCGCTACTCGCCGAAGAGAACGAGGATCAAAAGGCTGTCCTGAGGTCCGAGCCGCGGACTTTTTGGGATGGCCTTTTTTTATAACGGCAACCGATCACAAAAAAACACATCCCATAATAATCCACCCCATGGGAGTGCTGATGATACAGCTTTATGATGGGTACAGGTAAACCAAATACCTTTTTATACTAATAAGGGGGATTATCCAGATGAAAAAATGGGTTAGTCTGATCCTATCCACGGCGCTTGTATCAAGTCTCGTCGCAGGATGCGGAAGCAATGAAACATCGGACGGTAACGCCGATGCAGCAGGCGAATCAAAACCGCTTAAATTTAGTATTTCGTTAAACACAAGCGGAAACGCTTACACGGAAAGTTCTAAAGACATTAACACTGATAAGTGGGTCAAGGAGTTGGAAAAACGGGCGAATGTCGATTTAGACATTAAGTTAATTCCTTTGAAGGACTTTGATTCCAAAATGGCTGTTATGTTCGCAGGCGGTGATATTCCGGATGTGGTTCAAAATGTCGGAGGGGCAACAGATAAATCGATGGCTGGATCGGTTCAGGCTGGTGTTTTTATGCCGCTGGATGATCTGCTGAAGGAGAATGCGCCTAACTTGATGAAGGTTGTCCCGCAGGAAGCATGGGATGAAGTCAGCTACGACGGAAAAATATATGGCATTCCGACTTGGCTCAGCAATCCGTCTCGACGTGCCACCTTTATCCGAACAGATTTATTGGAGAAAACCGGTCTCCCGGTACCTGTAACGATTGAAGATTTCTTGAATGTGCTACGCGCTTTTAAGAAACTCGGTGTGAGCGCGCCTTATCAGATGCGTGAGAACTTCAAATATGCAGATATCGCATTCGGTGCATATGACGCGCTTGGCTATCAGTTTACAGAGGATAATGGAGAGATCGTACCCAAATTTTATAATTCCGAGAATATGGAAAAAGCACTGAACGTATACAAAACGATGTATGACGAAGGCCTCATTCAAAAGGATTTTGCAACAATTCAGACGGCGCAGTATGGCGAAAATATTGCTGCAGGCAATGCAGGAATCTGGACAGCTAACGCGCAGAATCTACTGGATTTCCGGACCCAAATCGCCGCATCCAATCCGGAAGCGAAAGTGGATATTATCTCGTCGCCAACCGGTGACAATGGACAAAAAGGATATGGCTTGTATAGTTCGGTCAATACCTCACTGTATATCAACAATAAGGTCAGTAAAGAAAAGGCTGCCCGGATTATTCAAATGTTTGAATGGATGCAGACCCCGGAAGCAAGTAATTTCTATAGCTTTGGGATTGAAGGCGAGAATTACACGGTAAAAGACGGAAAAGTTGATTATAAGCTGCCAGAGAACAAGGCTGCCCAAGATGAAGAGAAATTCCGCACACAGCTGCGCTGGGTAGGGGACGGAACGATCAACCGCGAACGAACTGAACTGCTTACGGGTGGTAAAGATGTTTTGAAAGCATTGGATGAAACTCTGAGTAAAGAAGGCTTAGGGGGCATCGGTTTTGTACCTGATCTGGAGTCATTCAGCAAATTTCCTGATCTTGCCTCCAAACGTCCCGATCAGGCACCAAAACTGATCATAGACCATATGGTCAAAATGATTTATGGCAAAGAACCGATTAGCGATTTCCCAAAAGTCATCGAGGAATATAAGCAAAAGGGCGGCGAAGAAATCTTAAAAGAAGCAACAGAACGCTACAAAAACAATGAGGGAATCCTTAATCAGCAAAGCCGGAAATAGATAGATTCTAAGGAAGCCTCTTCATTCGAAGGGCTTCCTGCCAGTTAGGAGGGAGAACGATGAGTCAAACTTCATTGTGTGATGAAATCATGCGTCTGCCTGTAATCGATACACATACCCATCTCGTCGGCGATAAGCTAAACGCGGCTGACTTCTGGGAAATAGCCGATTATTTCTGGTTGAACCAAGAGCTTCAGTCAGCAGGATATCCGGCGAATGCGGACCAACTTTCGAAAGAGAAACGGGCTGACTCTTTTGTTAGCGCCTACCACGCTTCCCGTAATACGATGATGAATCGTGCTTTTACAGCAATCATGAAAGATCTGTACGGTATCTCCATCACAGATTCAGAGTCGGTGTTCAAAGCGGATATAACGATTAAACAGCAAAGTCACGATCCCGGCTGGGCGCAGAACGTAGCTGACCGTCTGCATGTGCAGCGGTTTATTGTAAACCGTCCGGAACATGCCAACTTTGCACACATGAGGGAAAATGCTCTACTGATTCCTCGAATTGACTCTTGGCTGCCTGAGCTGGCAAAGAATATTGCAGATTCCTATGATCCCAGCCGGGAGGCTGCTTATGCTCAAGCGAAAAAATTTATTAGCGAGCAGCTGCAGTCTTATCAGACTATGGGCTGTCCAGGAATCATGACTACGTTGCCAGCTTTTGAAGCCAAAGCTCATGATGTTTACAATCTTAGCAACGTAACTGGACCGGATGAAATTATGATGCTGCTCTTTCATCATATTTGTTCGGAACTGCAAGCAAGAGGAATGTTCTTGCAGTTGTTTCTCGGCGTCGAACGCAGATGGTGTAATACATCAGCTGCGCCAGTTAACGATTCGCTACGGATTGTTAAACTGTACGGTTTATTCGAACGGTATTCCATTCCGTTTGAGCTGGTGGTGGCTTCGGAATTAAATAACCTGGATGTTGTGCAGGCTGCATGGAATTTCCCTAACGTTCATGTAGGCGGGTTGTGGTGGTATAACTTCAGACCCAGTACCTATTTGCAGAGCATGCAGTATCGGTTGGAGGCACTCGCCCCGCTCAAGTGTTCGCTCATTGTCTCGGATGCGCGGTGTATCGAATGGACATATGGCAAGCTGCTGATCGTTAAAAAAATACTTGCGCGCTTTTTGGAAAGTCAAATAGCGGAAGGCTGGATCAGCCGGGATGAGGCGCTGGATATTGCTGCGGAATGGCTGCATGGCAGTGCTGCTAAACGTTATAGACTAACGGATGTTAAGCAATAAGCCATGGAGGGAGAAAATGACTTTTTCATTAATGGACCGAATGTTGCCTGCTCCTTTGAACGGAGGATTCCGTATGGAGGACTGGTGGGTGTGGTGCGGATCAGCTGTGCGTGGCGAGGATGGGCGTTTTCATTTATTCGCATCCCGTTGGCCGAAGTGGCTGCCGATGCATCCGGGATGGTTACTTCGCTCAGAAATTGTCCGCGCATCTGCCGATAACGCGGAAGGACCCTATACGTACGAAGAAACCGTACTACCCGCAAGGGGAGCGGAATACTGGGACGGACGAAGCACCCATAATCCGCATATCCTTCGTTATGGCGATAAGTTTCTGTTGTATTATATGGGCTCAACTCATCCATTCGCTGAGCCGCAGCCTAATGAAACAGTGGAACTTGACGACTATCGGGTGATTGCCGCTCGTGCCAACAAACGTGTTGGCCTAGCTGTAGCCGACAGTGTATTCGGACCATGGACAAGGATGGATGCACCTATTCTGCCTACACGTCCGGGCAGGTTCGACAGCTTCCTCACATCCAATCCGGCTCCTTGTATCCGCGAAGATGGCTCCTTGCTATTGGTATATAAAGCCCGCAAATACGAAGGCAATTCCTATGGACAGATGACGCTTGGCATTGCCGGTTCATCTAAGGACGAAGGGCCATATAGAGTAATTAACAACGCACCGCTGTTTCCACCAGAGCGGTCTCATATTGAAGATCCATTTATCTGGCGGACGGCGGACGGGTACCAAATGATCGCCAAGGATATGGATGGCCGGATATGTGGAGAAAAGCACGGTGGGATATTTGCATCTTCTAAGAATGGAACCGACTGGCAACTGGCTGATTCAACGCAATCGTATTCCCGACGAGTTCTCTGGGAGGACGGCACTGAGCAGTGGATGGGCAGCTTTGAACGGCCGTTCCTATTATTTCAGGAAGGGGTTCCTACCCATTTATTCGCTGCGGTAGCAGATGGACCGGGAGGGTTCCGAAATGCGAAGCACACTTGGAATATGGTCATTCCACTAAGGACAACGCTTTAAGAGGTTGAATTTCATAAATATCATCAATGTTAACAGGAGGTACTAAAATGGGAGATGTACTACCAACTCAACAAAATCGCGAACTGGTAATTTCGGAGTCAACTCTGGAATGGGCGGATAGCGCATGGCAACAAATTATAAATAAAGTGGAAAAGACTAGTAAGCGAATTGGCGTTAGTTTTCCGCATGCTTCCATGAGTGGAGTATACGACAACATGCGTCCATCGTGGTGGACAGCAGGGTTCTGGCCGGGTATTTTGTGGCAGATTGCCGCAGAGGGGAATTATCCGGCGCTGCAAGAAATCGCCGAGCAAATTGAAGAGAAACTGGATGAACCTCTTTATGCTCTTTCCGTTCATCATGATGCCGGTTTTATATGGACACTCTCAGCTTTGGCCAATTACCGCGTGACTGGTAATGAACGCTCCAAGCAGCGCGGGTTGATGGCTGCCGCTCAACTGGCCAGCCGCTTTAACCTGAAAGGGTCATTTATCAGAGCCTGGCATGACTCGGAGAAGATAAACCGGGCGGGATGGTCCATCATTGATACTGTAATGAATCTGCCCTTATTATACTGGGCATCGGAAGTTACAGAGGATCCGCGTTTCCGGCATATCGCCGCTGCGCATGCGGAAACGGTAGTGGAGCATTTTTTACGTCCGGATGGATCAAGTTATCATATTCTGCAGTTCAACCCGGAATCAGGAGAAAAAATAGGCGCTATGTCCGGCCAAGGTTATGCGGAAGAATCCGCTTGGGCACGGGGCAGCGCATGGATGATTTACGGTCTTACTTTGAATTATCACTATACCGGAGAGAACAAGTTTCTATCGGGAGCTAAAAGAGCTGCGCACTTCTTCTTGGCTAATCTTCCGGAGGATCATGTACCTCACTGGGATTTCAGGGCACCTGATGCAGGCGAAAAGCCGCGTGATACCTCTGCTGGTGCATGTGCGGCATGTGGCTTGATCGAGCTGGCAAAGATCGTACCACAGACGGAAGCCTCTTTTTACCTGCGAGCCGCAGAACAAATCGTTCGCTCACTTTATGAGAATTATGGGACTTGGGACATTCCGGAAGAGGAGGGATTGATTCTTTCTGGAACATCCAATCTCCCAGGGGGTGTGCACATTGATACGCCACTGATCTATGGCGATTATTTCTTTGTCGAGGCTGTATCTAAACTCCGCGGAACCGTTCTTCAGTTATGGTAAGAAACGGAAAAACAACAGAAAACCTTCTCGATGATCCGTATAGTATACAGTCCGTCGAAACTCCGATAGACAATGAACAGGCTCGGCGTATGGAATGGTGGCAGGAAGCCAGGCTCGGCTTGTTTATTCACTGGGGACCTTATGCCCTGCCTGCGGGTGAATGGAAGGGAAAAGAAATACAAGCTTCTTACAGTGAGCATATTATGCTACGCGCGAAGATCCCAGTTGCTGAATATGAGGAAATGGCCGCAGCGTTCAGTCCATCAGCTTTTGATGCAATGAAGTGGGTGCGGACTGCCAAGCGTGCTGGCCTAAAATATATCATCTTTACAGCTAAACATCACGACGGCTTCGCGATGTATGACTCGAATGTATCCGAATATTCGATCGTCAAGCACACCTCATTAGGCCGTGACCCCCTTCGGGAACTAATGGAGGCATGTAGTGCGGAAGAAATGGTACTCGGAATTTACTACTCCCATGCGATGGATTGGCATGATCCAGACTCTCAAGGGAATACCTGGGATTATCCACTGAATATCGGCGCTTATGATGACGTTCAAACTTGGTTAAATGATATCGATAAACACACCCGCTTTGAACGATATTTGCACAGCAAATCAATCCCTCAAGTCCGTGAGCTGCTGACGGACTACGGAAAAGTTGGTTTAATGTGGTTTGATTGCGGGGGCAAACTGACCCGTGAGCAAGGAGAAGCGTTTTTGGCGGCGGTTCATGCAATTCAGCCAGATTGTTTGGTCAATAGCAGAGTATGGAAAGCACCACTTGGAGATTATTCAAATACATCTGATAATCAACTTACGACTCGTAACCTTGGTAAGTACTGGGAGAATATTATTACGTTAAATGACTCATGGGGGTATAAGAGATCCGATCACCATTGGAAATCTCCTGTAACTATCATCCGCCAGATCATCGATGTTGTAAGCAAAAATGGGAATCTGGTTATCAATATCGGCCCAACAGCGACAGGGGAATGGGATCCAGTATCCGAATCCATTTTGCTTGAAGTAGGAGATTGGTTAAATACCAATGGGGATAGCATTTACGGTGCTGGAGAATCGCCCACAGCCAAACCGTCTTGGGGTAGATGCACTTTGAAAGGAAACACATTATATCTGCATGTTTTCAATCTTAAGAAGAGAAATAAGCTAATCGTTCCCGGTCTGAAGACCGCTGTTCAAAAGGTATTTGCTTTAGATGGAGGGGAGGAGCTGTTTTTCACAAAGCTATCTGAGCAGGATCTGGAAGTCGAACTCCCCAGCTTACCGAACTTTGCCGAAAATTCTAACAACATGCCGCTGGTCATCGCAATTGTCTGTGCAGAACCTGTAGAAGGTAATCCAGTCCGATTATTGGACTTTGGAGAAGATACCTTACTAGAATTGGGGGTATTTGAAAGCGAGATCTTTGGTCCAACCCTCCGTTACGATACAGGAAAAAAAGACCATGATAATTTGTTGGACTGGAAGGATAGAGAGGATACCACAGTTTGGCATGTCCGGACATTAGGTCCGGTAAGATTTCAAGTTAGTATCGCATATCGCAGCGAAGAAGGAGAGAATGGCGGTGGCGGAGTCTACCTCATCAAGGCTGCGGATCAAATTTTGCAAGCTAAAGTTATTTCTACCGATGAGGTTAATAATTTTCAAAGCTTTCAAGTAGGTGAACTGTATCTCCCCACGGCAGGAGAATATACGATTCAATTGCAGGCAGAGCTTATTACAGGGGGTTATTTGATGCAGCCTAGATGTTTAAAACTACTGCAACTATGATATTTTTATATTGTAATAATGAAAAAGAACTCAAATCACTTGGGTTCTTTTTTTTGTTGATTTAAGGATTGTTGTTGACATATTGCCCTTGGGTAAATATATTGTATATAAGAATAAATGTTTACCGAGGGAAACAAATTGAACCAAAGGAATCATTGTTTCTATTAGGAAATAAATTAACCGGGTGAACAGAACAGTGCTACATATGAACTTAACAGAGATAAGGAGTTTTTTTTATGATTGAAATCAGAAACCTAAACGTAGATTATTTCGGTAATTCTGCACTAGAAAATGTAAATATTGATATTCCCTTTGGGTATGCAATCGGAATTATCGGACCAAATGGTGCCGGGAAATCTACATTTATCAAGTCTTTGTTAGAGGTGATAAAGAAGAGAACAGGATCAGTTATGGTGGAGGGAAAAGATATTTCTGAGTACAAACGGAAGATCGCATATGTGCCGCAAAAGAATGACATTGATCTTTCTTTTCCAATCACGGTAAGGGATACAGTGCTGACTGGAACTTACCCTAATTTGCGAATCTTCCAGCGTCCCGGAAAAACAGAGCGGCAAAGAGTCGAGGAATGTATGGCGATGGTGGATATAAGTGATCTTGCAAATAAACAAATCAGCAATCTGTCCGGGGGACAACTCCAAAGAGTTTTTATCGCCAGGGCACTTGCACAACAAGCAAATGTATTTTTTTTAGATGAACCTTTTGTAGGCATAGATTTAGTCAGTGAGAAAATCATTGTAAAGCTGCTAAAACAACTTCGCGAAGAAGGGAAAACCATACTCATCGTTCATCATGATTTGCATGAGGTCGAAGAATATTTTGACAAAGTCATCATTCTCAATAAGAAATTAATTGCTTTTGGTGACGTTAAAGACACCTTTACGCCAGAGAATATCCTCAGCGCCTATGGTGCCTCCTTAGGTAATCTGGTGATCAAAGGGATGGGGGCGACAGATCATGATTGATTATTTCTCAGGGGTATTAAACATTCCAATATATGCACTTAACGCGGGATTATCTGCTATCATTCTTGGAATTGTATCAGGGGTTTTAGGAAGCTTTATTGTGCTCAGAAAGATGTCATTAATGGGAGATGCGTTATCACATGCGGTGTTACCCGGGGTGGCGTTATCTTATATCTTAGGAATCAACATCCTTCTTGGAGCTTCACTGTTTGGACTATTAGCAGCAGTTCTCATTCAATTTATAACAAGTCGCAGCAATATTAAAAGTGACACTTCTATTGGCATTATTCTTAGCTCATTTTTTGCGCTAGGCATTGTCCTAATTACTTTCGCCAAAAGCGGGCTTGATCTAACTCACATTCTATTTGGTAATATTCTGGCCGTCCCACAGTCGGAGTTAATGCAATCCTTTATTATTATGCTTGTTGTTATTGCCATCATTTCATTGCTGTATAAAGAGCTTTTAATGAGTTCATTTGATCCGGTTGTTTCCAAAGCCTATGGGTTAAAAACAGGGTTCTATCATTATTTATTGATGATGCTCCTATCTGTAGTTACCGTATCTTCGTTATCTCAAGTAGGAATTGTGCTTGTGATTGCAATGCTGGTTATTCCGGCTGCTACATCCTATCTCTGGACGAATAAGCTGTTCCACATGATTATCCTAGCTTCTACAATCGGCGCTGTATCCGGGATTATAGGTGTAATTGTAAGCTTTAAATTCAATTTACCTACAAGTGCGACGATTGTTCTGGTCGGCGTAAGCATGTTCGGAATTTCATTTATAATCTCACCCAAAAATAATTTTTTCAGGAAAGGGTTGAAGCAAGGATGAAGACCATAAAAATACTCTCTTTGACAATGTTTATCGTACTTCTTACCGCATGCTCAAAGATTAGTGAAGGAGATGCAGACCATGATAAGCTGCAGATTGTTGCAACGTACTCCATTATCGCTGATATGACCGAAAACATTGTAGGGGAGAAAGCTGAAGTTTACAGTATGGTACCCATCGGAACAGATCCGCATATGTACGATCCATTACCCAAGGATACAAGTAAGGTTTCTAGCGCAGATTTAGTGTTTTATAACGGTTTGAACCTAGAAACAGGTAAGGGGTGGTTTCAAGATCTTCTAGATGTGACTAATAAAAAGGATGTTGCTTTTGCGGTCTCAGATGAAGTATCTCCGATGTACCTAACAGAAAAAGGAAAAGAAACACAGGTAGATCCTCATGCCTGGCTGGATATTCAGAATTCAATAAAATATGTAGATATCATCACAAAACGTGTAATCGAAAAAGATCCCGACAACAAAGAATTTTATCTTAATAATCAATCGGAATATGTTAAGAAACTGAATGAATTGGATCAATATGCAAAAGAAGCAGTCGAAAAAATTCCACAAGAGAAACGTATCCTTGTTACCAGCGAAGGAGCATTCAAATATTTTTCTAAAGCTTACGGATTTGAATCAGCTTTTATCTGGGAGATCAATACGGATAGTCAAGGAACGCCTGAACAAATGAAGAATATAATTAAGATCATTGATGAAAATCAAGTGCCTGCATTATTTCTGGAAACTAGCGTAAATCCAAAAACAATGGAAACTATCGCAAATGAAACAGGAGTACCGATACACTCTAAGATTTTCACCGATTCTTTAGCTAAGAAAGGCGAAGAGGGCGACACATACATTAAAATGATCAAATGGAATATTGATAAAGTTATAGAAGGTTTATCTCAATCCTAAATGCCTGCTCCAAGCCTATATTAACCGACAGAAGGTTCAGTTTACAGCTGATTCCTATGTCGGTTTTTTATTGAATAAAATCTACATTCGAGCCTCGAAATATTACGTGTACGCCTTGGGATAACCTGCTACAGGAAATATCTTCTTGTCTACTTTTCAAAAAAATCTTGGTAAGGTAGAGGCTAACACTTAATAAGAGGTGAAGAGTTGTCATGATTAAGAAACACTGTTTGTTCTGTGATGAGATTGTTTCCATTGAACCAGAAGGCGATAACGATAGATATATAGGCTGTTCTTGTTCACCAGGCGGGTTTTATAGTCTACGTAGAGACAGCTACGAACCCATTAATTCGCTCCCGCATCAAAAGAAACGCGACATGCTTCATGTAGTATCTGCTTACATACGTGAGCTGACTGATTGTGATGAAAAGATCACTATATCTGCTGATGATTTAGAGTCCATTGTAAATTCACCAAAAATACCTGTCAGCATTGAAGATAAAGGAAACCGTCTACTGCAATATTTATATAGACATTCTGAAGGCCCGGGGGAAGCGGTTGTCATTCAACCCCTCTCTAGCAGCTATAACTTGACGTATTCTCCCAATCTGCAAGAGCTGGTATACATCATAGACAAGTTGATAAGTGATCAGCTTCTGATCAGGGAAGGCATGACCTTTAAGCTTACTGAAACCGGCTGGAATGAAGCTGCGGAAAGCGCTGGAGGTAAAAAACTAAAACCTTGTCTCGTGCTCGTGTCGGATGAAGAAAATTTGTCTACAACATGGCTGGAGAAGTTATTGCCCAAAATAGAACAGTGTGGTTTCCTGCCGCGCTTATTAACACATACGAAAACTCAAAACGGCGAAAAATACGAGTTGGATCAAATCGCAGAAAGCAAACTGATTATCGCAGATTTAACGGGGCAATCCCCAGAGGTGTATTTTTCAGCGGGATATGCACTTGGTTTAAACATACCCGTATTATGGACCGTAAACAGTATTGAGGCGGATAAACTTTTTGTACAGCTTAAGGATATTCGTCCTATTGTGTGGGATTCAGCAGAAGAGCTAGCAATTATACTGCAGCAGAAGTTGAGTTAACCCGCAAATTTCTTGCCATGACTTGTCAAACGAAGCTGAAATTTAAACAGGTGTCTTCTTAAATGAGGACGCCTGTTTCTTATGTTACTGTAAGAACACTATCAAATTTTCTTAGGAAGTGATATTGTAACCGATATAAAAAAATGAGCAAATGTATGTAAATGTATGCTTCAGTTAATATTAGCTCATATTCATACTCTGGATAAGAAAGAGGGATACAATTGTTTTCAAAACGGCAAAAAGAAATACTTTTATACTTAATTAATTCTAATCAACCTGTCACAGCTGCATGGATTGCTAAAGAACTGAATGTTAGCGATCGAACGATCCGTAATGATTTGAAAGAGTTACAAAATATATCCGCCATAGTAGGACTAAAAATAGAGTTAATTCGTGGGAAAGGCTTCGTTATAAGAATCATCGATAAAGATACATTCTCTCAAAAATTACATGAGTTAACTAATGATAAAATCAATCCTTCTACAGTAGACTTTTCTGAACAAGATAATAGGGTTCTTTATTTGTTGAGTCGGTTTTTATTAGAAAATAAGTATATCAAGTTGGCCACTATTGAAGATGAGATGTTTGTATCTAAATCGACAATCCAAAACGATCTAAAAGAAGTGCGTAAGATACTGGAAAAATACAACCTGAATTTAGTTAATCGGCCTCATTATGGCCTGTTTATAGAGGGCGATGAATTTAAGAAACGAATATGTTTGTCTAATTTTTTATACAAAAGAGAAGAAAACTCCGATCCAACTTTCGATAACTTTACTTTGTTTGACAAAGAGGTATACACGAAAATCAAAGAAATAATCATCGGCAAAGTAAATAAATACAAAATTGAGATTTCAGATATTTCCTTGGAAAACCTCGCTATTCACTTAATAATAGCTTGTAAACGTATCGAAGAGGGATTTTTAATCGAACAACCGTCGGTAAATCTTATGGAAGAGTATCCTTTTGAAAAAATTGTTGCCCATGAAATTGTTAAAGACATAGAAGAGTTCACAGATCTGCTCTTTTCCGATTCAGAGATTAATTATATTATCATCCATTTGGTTGGAACAAAATTGCTGCCGAAAGAAAATCTAACGGAGTACAGTAAGTTCGATGAAGTGGACTCCATTGTCAGCTGTATTTTAAAAAGTTTACAAACTGAGTTGAATTGGGATTTTGGCCATGACCATGAATTTATTCAAGCCCTGACCCTTCACATTAGGCCTGCGATGAATAGATTAAGATACAACATGAATTTTAGAAATCCTCTGTTAAATGATATTAAGACGAGTTTTCCAGCCGCATTCGAAGGAGCACTTATTGCGAGTAAATGTATTAACTACTATTTGGATTCAGAAGTTGGAGAACATGAAGTTGCTTACATTGCTTTGCACATTGGGGTTGCTTTAGAAAGAATGAAAAATAAAAACAAAAAAATAAAACGAGTTATTCTTGTATGTGCGTCTGGTGTTGGAAGTGCCAAATTACTTTATTACCGATTGATCAATTCATTTGAGAATCTATTGCAGATTGTAGACACAATTAGTTTTTACAAATTAGCAGAAACGGACCTCTCTTCGATTGATTTTATTATCAGTACAGTTCCGATCAATGAAGATATAGGTATTCCCGTCTATGTTGTAAATACCTTTCTAGAAGCTAAAGACCTCAAAAGAATCAAGGACGTCTTACTGTCTTCAGAACAGGTCGCAGAAACTCATTCTTACCTTGACGCATCTAGAGTATTCGTGAAAAAAGAATTTACCACAAAGGAGAGTGTGATTCATTTTTTAAGCAATGAGCTAACAAAACAAGGACTTGTACCAGAGCATTATGAATCCTTAGTAGTTGAAAGAGAGTCCTATGCACCCACTAGTTTTGGAAATCTTGTCGCTGTTCCACATCCTTCACTTCCTGTTACCTCGGAAACCTTTTGGACAATCTGTACGTTAAAACGTCCTATTCGTTGGAATGATAAGCAAATGGTGCAATTAATTTGTTTATTAAACATTAAAGAAGGAAACAATGTCGACCTAGATAAAATGTATAAAAAGCTAGGATCATTGATAGAGGATAAAGAGATTGTTGTGCAGATCCTTGCTAAGGACTCTGTGGAAGAAATTATACAATTACTAAACTAGAGTGAGTGAGAAATTAGGTACTGCCTTACTATTTGCAATGTAACCGTTTCCTGTTGATTTGGAAAAAGGTTAACTTAAAAAGAAAGCGATTTAAGTTTACACTAAAGGTGTTCAATAAATGATAATTTTAGGGGGAAGTCAATATGAATACAATTATGTTAGTGTGTTCAGCAGGAATGAGTACAAGCCTTTTAGTAACAAAAATGCAGAAGGTTGTTGAAGAAAAAGGGTTGGATGTCGATGTTTTTGCTAAATCAGCATCTGAAATTGATATTACTTTGCAAGAGAAAAAGGTTGATGTCTTATTGTTAGGACCTCAGGTGAAATATATGAAAAAGCAATTAGAAACAAGATTAGCAGATAAAAACATTCCTATAGAAGCTATTGATATGTTGAATTACGGAATGATGAACGGTGAAAAAGTACTTGAACAAGCCTTGCAATTAATTGAAAGTAAATAGAGATAAGAGAGGAGTAGAGAGAAATGGTAGATGAAGTGAAAGAGGAATACTATACTGTGGCTTTTAACATTATCAGTAATGTAGGCGCAGCTAAAAGCTTAGTAATGGAGGCGCTTTACGCAGCCAAAGAGGGAGAATTTAAAGAGGCACAAGAAAAATTAGAAGAATCAAAGCAATTTTTTAGAGAAGGTCATAAAATGCATAAATCATTAATCAAAAGAGAAGCAAATGGCGAACAGCTTCAATTCTCACTGATCCTTATGCATGCTGAAGACCAACTTATGAGTGTAGAGACCATTTCTTTACTTGTTACGGAAATCATTGAACTTTATAAGCTTTCAAAATAGGATCAAAAAGAAGTGGCATCGCAATAAGAAAATACTTCTTCGGGAGCGTGCAAGAAACTATGGATAAAATAACGAAATTTTTAGAAGATAAGGTAATGCCAGTTGCAGGTAAAATCTCTGGTCAGCGGCATTTACAAGCGCTTCGCGATGCAATGGTTTTAACTATCCCGTTTATTATTATCGGTTCCATTTTTTTAATCTTAGCAAACCTGCCAATTCCAGCCTATTTAGATTTCTTGGTCGCCCATCCAAATATCAAAACAGCCTTACTATATCCGTACAATGGTACATTTAACCTTGTCGCATTAGTTGCAACATTTGCCGTGGGATATAGACTAGCAGAGAGCTATAAAGTGGATCCGCTTTCTTCAGGGGCTGTGGCATTATGTTCATATTTTGTAGTCACTCCATCAACTTCTTTCACAGTAGATGATGTTGTCACAAAAGCAATGAACGTGAATTATTTTTCGAGTCAAGGTTTATTTGTAGGGTTGTTAACCGCAATCTTCGCAACAGAAATATATCGCAGAATCGTACAAAAAAATATAGTTATTAAAATGCCGGATGGTGTGCCGCCAACAGTTGCTAAATCCTTTACAGCGATTATTCCTGGTTTCTTTGTTATCGTGAGTGTCTGGGGAGTTCGCCTACTTGTTGAGAACTTTACTGGTTTTGATAACGTGCATACCATTGTTGCCAAGCTTCTTCAACAACCATTAACCACTGTTGGAACAAGCTTAGCGGGAACAATTGTTGTGTTCTTGTTAATCAACTTATTATGGGCAATCGGATTACATGGTTCCACCATTGTAGGTTCTGTCATGTTGCCTATCTGGTTGCAATTGACCTCAGAAAATGCTGCAGCCTACGCAGCGGGTTCACCCGTCCATAATATTGTTACAGCAGAATTCAGATATCTTATCTTTATCGGTGGATCTGGTGCAACTCTAGGACTAACGATTGCTATGTTATTCTTTGCGAAGAGCAAACAGCTGAAACAAATGGGTCGACTGACGATTGGACCAGGACTATTTAATATCAATGAGCCGTTAATCTTTGGGATGCCTATCGTATTAAACCCAATGATGTTAATCCCATTTCTTATAACACCGATTGTTACTGTTTTGATAACCTATCTCTCCATGGATTTTGGATTAGTAGCGTTGCCAATAGGTGTACTGCCACCGGGAACAATGCCATTAATTATCGGCGGATATTTGATGACAGGTAGTATCTCGGGAATGATCTTACAAATTGTACTGTTTGCAGTAGCGTTTATTATTTACTATCCGTTCTTTAGAATAATGGATAATCAAAAATATAAAGAAGAACAAGATGCCCTTATCCAAAAGGTTTAATCCGTAGCATATGTTTTATTTAACAACAAGGAGGGTTTACACATGTTTGAATTGAAAACGACATTTCCAGAAAACTTTTTATGGGGAGGAGCAGCAGCTGCCAATCAACTAGAAGGAGCAAGTAATGTTGGCGGTAAAGGGCTTTCTCTAGCAGATGTATATATTTTTGACGAAAACACCCCTAAAAAAAACTGGTCTGACCAGTGGCACCTCATGACTCATAAACAAATAGAAGAAGCACAAGATCCCGCAAGTGAAAAGTATTATCCCAAAAGACATGGGGTGGATTTTTATCACCACTATAAAGAAGATATTGCTTTATTGGCCGAAATGGGTTTTAAAGCCTTCCGTATGTCCATTGCTTGGACTCGTATTTTTCCAAATGGGGATGAATTAATCCCTAATGAAGAAGGTCTTGCATTTTATGATCGTGTGTTTGATGAATTGAACAAATATGGAATTGAGCCTATTGTTACTTTATCCCATTATGAAATGCCACTTCATCTAACAACTAAGTATGGAGGTTGGGTGAACCGGAAAGTTATAGATTTCTTTGTTCGCTATGCAACCACTGTAGCTGAAAGATACAAGCATAAAGTGAAATATTGGATGACTTTTAATGAAATTAACTGTGTAGTACACCACCAATATGTAAGTCTAGGGGTTATCGAAGAAAATCATCCGAATATTGAACAAGCAATGTTTCAAGGAGCGCATCATCAATTTGTCGCAAGTGCACTTGCAACCAAAGGGTGTAAAGAAAGTAATCCTCAAGCAATGGTTGGATGTATGGTTAGTTATCAACTTCTTGTTCCTTATAGCTGTGATCCTGACGACGTTCAAGCCACAGTTGATAAACAACGTACCTCTTTATTCTTTACTGATGTTCAAGCGAGAGGTTACTATCCGGCTTATACCGCTCGAATGTTTGCAGAAAAAAATATAGTTTTGAAAACAGAGCCCGAGGATGAACAAATCATGAAAGACTATCCAGTGGATTATGTATCCTTTAGCTACTATATGTCTGGTGCAGTTAGTGCACATCCAGAAAAGATAGAAGGCGCAGAAGGGAATTTGCTTACAGGCGGAGTGAAAAATCCTTATTTACCATCGAGTGATTGGGGTTGGCAGATTGATCCTAAGGGTTTACGAACTGCAATAAACCAATTGTATGACCTCTATCAAAAGCCGGTACTTGTTGCAGAGAATGGCCTAGGTGCCTTAGACGTATTACAAGAAGGCGATGTTATAGAGGATGATTACCGAATTGATTATTTAAAAGAACATATTAAGCAAATAAAAGAAGCCATTGCAGATGGTGTAGATGTAATGGGCTACACAAGCTGGGGTTGCATAGATATGGTGAGTGCAGGAACAAATCAAATGTCCAAACGTTATGGTTACATTTATGTGGACCAAGATGATATGGGCAGAGGTACAAAACGTCGTATAAAGAAAAAATCATTTTATTGGTACAAAAATGTTATCGCTACTAATGGAGAACAATTAGATTAATTATTAAAGCGTACAACGAAATGATTTATCTGGAGGCATTATCAAAAGCAGTCCTATGCTGGACTCGCTTTTGGTAATGCTTTTTTTACTGAATTGTTGACATGTGACCATTTGGTGTCTTATAATCAATTAGACACCAAATGGTGTCCTATTAATTAATAATGATGGATACTAGGTGACATTACAGGAAATATTACGGAAAAGGTGGGGGTGGTTGTGAGCGACAATAGTCAAGTGAGAGATGTTTATGACGCTGTTGCGGATCCAACAAGACGAAAACTTCTTCAAATTCTGGCTGATGTTGATGAATTACCTCTGTATGAGATAACGATTCATTTTGAAATGGGTCGTACAGCCGTTTCGAAGCATTTAAATATACTTAAAGATGCTGGTCTCGTAATTGCTCGGAAGGTTGGCAGAGAGACGAGGTATCGGTTGAATGCCAATCCTTTGAAAGAAATTCAAGATTGGGTATCTTTTTATGAAGGATTCTGGAAACAAAGAATTGATAAATTAAAACTTATATTGGAGGAATAACTATGAAACCAGATGTATCATTAGATTTTCAATTTACAAGTTCGATCGAGAAGGTATGGAATGCTTTAACGGATTCGGATACGCTTGCGAAATGGATCTGGAGTAATGATTTTAAACCCGTCGTTGGTCATAAATTTCAATTCCGTGCTGAGCCAAATGAATGGTGGGATGGAATTGTAGATAGCGAAGTACTCGTCGTGGATGAGCCGCATACGTTATCTTATACTTGGAATAGTGCGGGAGAAAGTACTACTGTTACTTGGACTGTGAGTCAAGATTCAGAGGGGAAGGTTAACCTCCATCTAGATCAATCAGGATTTAGTGAGGAGACGAAAGCCCGCCAAGGAGCTATCGAAGGTGCTAAATATGCTTGGACAAATATGGGTGGTCAGCTCGAAAAGGCATTAGCAGAATTGTAATTTCAAGAATAGGGCGCTTTTCTGGAATAAGGAAAGTGCCCTTTTTAATTGAATAAATCATGGCAATACTAGATGAAGAGAATGGAGATGAGATGAGCTTACTATGAAAATAAATCAATTAATTGCGAACAATATTAACAGATTAGAAACGGTACTGCCAGTTGATGAGTCGTTAGGAATTGCTGGTTTGTCTGGATCTGGTAAAACAACTTTTTGTCAAACGATTGGGGAAGAATCAAAAAAACGTCTCGTTTCCTTACTGCCAAAAGCTGAATACCAGTATTTATTCCCCAATATTATGGAGACTAATTTCAGTGCGATCAAAATGGAAGCAATACCACTTGTTCTTTTTCTTGGTAGATCATCCATATCTTCAAATCCTCGGTCAACCATTGGCACACATACAGGTGTGTTTACTGAAATCCGTGTCACTCTTGCTGAACAATATAATCTCTCTCCAGAGGTTTTTTCATTTAATAATGAATTGGGTTGGTGTCCTGATTGTAAGGGTCGTGGAACTACAAAAAATGTCGAGTGTAAAAAGTGTCAGGGGAAACGCTATAATCAAGCAGCTGAACAATATAAAATTGAATTATTGGATCAAGCAAAGAGTATTTCTGATCTAAACGACTTAAGTATAGAGACCATTTTATCACAGGCAGATATTCTAAAAATAAGTGAAGGTAAACAACAAATTCTGAAAAATATAATCAATATGAATATTGGTTATTTAACATTAAATCGTATTATGGGTACATTATCAGGCGGAGAATTAACACGACTTTACTTGGCAGAATTCATGGCAACAAGTGAAAATACCGTGATTATCATTGATGAAATCTCCGTGGGTCTCGATCACCAAACCCTATTGAAGATTTTAGCGGAGATTAAACAGTTGGGATATAAAAATCAAATTTGGCTCATTGACCATTCTGACACGGTGCTGGACACAGCGGATAAACACTTGTTCTTTGGACCTGGCAGTGGCAAATATGGCGGGAAAATTGTTGAAGAATCACCACGTCCTGAGCCCATCAATAGAGAACTAAATCAGGCAGCACCTGCAGAATATTATCAATTTCATGATCTTTATTGTCGTAATATTCAAATGGCCGAAATTCAGATTCCTCAAAATAGAATGGTAACTTTTACAGGTGAGTCCGGATGTGGTAAATCTACACTGGTTAATGAATGTATGGTCAAAGATTTTCTAAAGCGTTATTCCAAAGATAAGCTGGTGATCGTAGGGCAAGATCGAAATCAGTCGATTACCAGTCGCTCGACCGTTGCCACTTTTCTTGATATTAAAAGGAAACTCACAAAGTACAGTGAGGATATTGATGATATTTTTGAGCGCTCGATTGAAGATATTATTGTTGAACTGCCAAATGAGGACATTGCTCATAAAAGACTTAGCTTATTGATCAAGCTTGGACTTGGTTATTTGACGTTGGAGCGAAAAACACAGTCCTTATCCACGGGTGAATTTCAATGTGTCCATTTAGTTTCTGAGCTGTTTGCGGGCTCAAGAAATCCACATACACTTTTTATTTTTGACGAGCCTTCCAAAGGTTTATCACAAAATATTTTAAATCAATTCATTAACAGCATTAGGGACATTCTGCAGGATGAATCTGTCTCCATAATCATGATTGAACATAATTCCTATATGTTAGAGAACTCTGATTTTATCGTTGATTTTGGCAAAAGACAGCTTGCACCTGTGGAGCATCTTGATGTTCTCAGTCATGATGATTATTATCGTCAACAAAATACTGCTGATAGTGTGGCACCTGCGCACATTTCTTCAACACTCCAGCTACAAAATGGAATTGACTATTTAAAAGAAGGTCAGATCCCCTATTTTAAAAATGCAGAGAACATCTATAAAGGTGGCATCTTAAAAAGCTTATCCTCCATGGCCCGCCTGATTTATGGTGAATATGAATCGGATACGATTGCGCCTGTCATCGCCATTGATCTGGAACGACACTTGTATAGTCAGTTTACTTTCCTTTATGAAATGGGTGGCTTGATCAACCATATTGTGGCAGCGCATCCCACTAATAAGGATACAAAAAGCTTTGATTTCTATCAATCAGACAATCATTGTCCAAGCTGTAAGGGCCGCCGTGTGATTGAAGAATTTGACTTTGATATTGTTCTTCAGGACAAGAACGTACCCTTTTGGGACGGCTCATTACATCCAGATGCGATGGAGATTCTGAAATTCTATCAATTACCAAAAATAAAATTCATCTTTGATGAGTTAAAGAATGAGCTCGGACAGGATATTAGCAAAAGTTATAATGAGATGACAGAAGCTGAAAAACACACCTTTTTATACGGGTATTGGGAAAAGTCCTTCTATGATAAAGCAGCTAAAGCCTCGAGAACTTGGGAAGGCTTTAATACCATTATCGGGAACTATATGGTTATCTCGAAATCGATTATTAAAGAGCATATTAAAGCATCCAAAAAAATGATTACCTGTCCAATTTGTCAAGGAACGGTATTAAATCATCATAAAAAGCTTAAATACGGCGACACTGATATTCGTGAGATTATTGGGATGCCCCTTGATCAAGTCATTAGCACCGTTGGTGAATTACAGGTACTAGAAAAAATGAAAGCCATCGTGGGCGGCGATATGGTTTTGACAGAAGAGGTCTCTCTATTACCCAGGGAAACACAAGTCGCTCTAAAAATGCTTGAACTAGAGTTAGGAAGTTTTGCGCAATACGAAATGGTGTTACAAAACACCTTGCCATTCTGGGACAGCATTAGCGGCAGTATCGAATCCATCAGCAGGAAAAACCGGATTACGATCTGTGATTTTGCCAATATACACGAAACAAGAGAAAATATCATAGATAAGTATTTCACTAATGGAAAATATAAAAAGCTGACTTATGTCTATGAAGCGTTTGGTTACAAAAAAATCGTCACCTTAATTAATAAGGTTAAAGCAAGCCATCCCTGTCCATTCTGTAAAGGGAAAAAAGTTATTTCGGAAGATGGACTTCATGATGGCGTATATAAATTAACGATTCCCTGTGTTAGTTGTTATGCGAGTGGAATCAATGATGAAGGGCGTAAGGAAGTCGTAGAAGGTATAGATGTTCAAACTTGGCTAACGGGTAAAGTAAGTGACGTTATTTCTGAAAGCTTAAATATTGAGGCTGTTGCTGAGATTCCAATTTTCAATCGTATTCGTGAGTTGAATAAACAAGAGATGATGGCAGTTTACCAATTTCTTGAGCAATAAAGTTTAGTTTTCTCAAAAAGACGATATAGAAAAGAAACGCATCGAGTCTATAGACTCGATGCGTTTTTTTATAATTGATTATAAAGCTCACCATCAACAGGTTCTAACCATTCTGTTTCTCCGGGTGAAATGGCTAAGTGGACAAACCAACTGTCTTTTGTAGCACCATGCCAATGTTTTACGTTCGCTGGAATATTCACAACATCCCCGCTTTGGAGGAATTGAGCTGGTTTGCCTTCTTCTTGATACCAACCCTCACCACCGGTAACTAATAATACTTGTCCGATTTTATGGAAGTGCCAGTTATTGCGAGCTCCCGGGGCAAAGGTTACGTTCCCAATAGGCGCATTCAAAGGTGTCGCATCAGTATAAATCATCTGCAAGTATGCATCACCTATAAAATTAGCTTCAACCTTTTGTCCGAGTGGAAAGATAGTACTGTTGCTTAGTTGCTCATTAGCCATAATAAAAAAACCTCTTTCGTTTAATTTTTATAAATTTCTTTGGCAATATTAAATGCCGACCAAGCTTTAGGCCACCCTATATAAAACGAAAGGTGCGTGATGATTTCCGCTACTTCATCTTTTGTGACTCCGTTTGCCTTTGCTTTATGCAGATGTGGAGTTAATTGTTCAAAGTTTCCTCCTGATATTAATGCTGAAACTGTAATCATGCTGCGGTCACGTGCAGATAATTCTTTCTCTCTTGACCACACTTCACCGAATAAGATATCATCGTTCAGTTCAGCAAATTTCGGAGCGAATTCTCCTAACAAGTCTCGTCCTGCTGTTTGTTTTTCAGCCATATAAGAACATCCCTTTCATCGATGATTAACTGCTTCAAAATGAAGTATAGACCTTAAAGTACACTTTAAGGCAAGCCATAAAAATGGATTCATACTCCGCCATTTGGTTTTTTATTAATTTAAGTATATCCTTTGAATAGAAACAAAATTAGAAATGGAGGTGGGGATCATGCCTTATTCCATTGGAGAATTTGCAGAAATCGTCGGTGTTAACAAGAGCACGCTCAGATATTATGAATTGGAAGGCTTACTTACTCCACATCGAAGTGACAATAATTTACGTGAATATACAGATCAGGATATAGGTTGGGTTCAATTTTTGCTTCATTTAAAAGATTCAGGAATGACGATGGCAGAATTGAAGCAATATACCGAGTGGCGGGCTATGGGGGACGAGACAATTCCTGAACGGAAAAATTTACTTGAACAGCGTAAGCAACAAGTGGAACAAGAAATTAAGGCATTGCAACAAAACTTGGATATACTGAACCGTAAAATTGTATTTTATAATGATCAACTAACGGGGAATAAATACGAATTCGTCCTTTATCACAATGAAAAGAAATCACATCAAGAAGAAAAAGTAGATTCCTAACAAGTTAAGAGGCAGATGAACAACTTTTGATTATCAAAGGTTGTTCATCTGCCTCTTCTAATTTCAAAACTTGAAATCGAAGATGAGAGTCTATTTGTGTAATCATATTGCATGATCCGGTCGAGATATTACATTCTCATTTATCCGTTTATTAATTATATTGAAGCTGTATTCGTTTAAAAAAACCAGAGTAAAGGAGAAATTACTTTTGAGAAGAGAACTGAGGAAGGTTTTGTCTTTTTTGTTGGTTTTAGTGACAGTGGTTGGCACAGGGATTAGCTTTGACGGCGATATTGTAAACGCTTTCGGTCCTAATGTCTTATATGTACCACCAGCAGATTCACCATCCTATGGGGCTTTATCACCTAGGGCAATCCAGCTTAAATATAGTGGCATCAACAATAATAAAATGTATGCTACATTTGAACAAACCTCTAATACCACCCCTGTTTTCCCTATTTATGAAAGCGTTGACAATGGTGTCACTTGGAATCAGGCTGGAGAAGTGGAGGATACTCAAAACGGTTGGGGAATGTTAAATTGCCCTGAATTGTTTGAACTCCCCCAATCTATAGGTAACATGCCTGCAGGTACTATGCTTCTTGCAGGAAATTCTGTGCCAAGCAACAAAGCAGCTACCAAGTTGGAATTATATAAAAGCAATGATTTAGGTAGAACATGGACATATGTAAGCACCATTGCTGAAGGTGGACGAAACGATATTGGTTACGATCCCATTTGGGAGCCTTTCTTTTTGGTTCACAACAACAAACTCATTGTTTATTATTCAGATGAACGTGATCCTGCCCATGCCCAGAAGTTAGTTCATCAGACTACGTTGGAGGGTACGAACTGGGGGACCTGTGGTAGTTGATGTGGCATTTGCAGACAGTAAATTACGTCCAGGAATGCCTACAATCGCTAAGCTGGGCAATGGTAATTACGCAATGACCTATGAGATGGTCGGATACCCGGGCGTGCCCAATTATTTGAAAATTTCAGCAGATCCTGAGAGCTGGAATCCAACTGAAGTAGGATCTCTTGTAGGGTACGGAGGAAGTCCCTATATTTCTGCTTTGGGAGATGGGAGACTCGTATTAAACGTTGCAGGAAAAAAAGAAGTGCTGATCAACTCTTCTAGAGTGGATGCATCCGGAAGCTGGGTTCCATATAATCCGCCCGTAGATGCAGGGTATAACCGCCAACTACTGCCGCTTAGCAATGGCCGCTTATTTATCCCTCAAGCCGGATTTTTTAGTGGGAAAAACACGGTGAAATATGGTGATATGTCCGTAGGTTACTACAAATTAATTAATGTGAAGAGTGGGAAGGCTTTAGGTGTATTGGAAGGTGGAACTGCGAATGGCAATCCGCTCGTCCAATGGAGCAGCGGGACTAATTCTTTGGATCAATATTGGCTCATTTCCACAGCGGAAAGTGGTTATGCTCCTAACGGTTACAAATCCATTGTGAATGCAAAGAGTGGAAAGGTCGCCGGAATATTAGAAGGATCAACAACAGAAGGAGCTAAAGCCGTTTTATGGACTGAAAACCATTCCGATGACCAGCAGTGGACTTTACAAGCCTCTGGTAACTACTACAAGATTGTTAACCGTAACAGTGGTCAGACGTTAGGTATAGCGCAGGGTTCTACTGAAGAGGGTACCCAAGTTATACAGCAGACTGATGCAGGCAGCACTGATCAGCTGTGGGAGTTGGTTCCAGATGAAGGACATATTATGGTGGACAGTTATCGATTAGTTAATGAGAACAGTGGTAAAGTGTTGGGTATCTATCAAGGTTCGATGGCGGATGGAGGGAAGGCGGTTCAGTGGAGCAGCGGAATTTCATCCCATGACCAAAATTGGTTTGTAGTCAGCACAGCTGATGGCTATACGAAGCTGGTCAATACTAATAGTCGTAAAAACCTGGGCATTTTAGGAGGTTCATTAGCTAACGGTGCTCAAAGTGTACAATGGAATGATAACGGATCGAATGACCAGCAGTGGACTTTGGAGTCCTCAGGTGAATTTTACAATATTATTAATCGTAATAGTGGAAAAGCTCTGGCAGTAGATCAGGGTTCGACGACAGAGGGGGCAAATATTATTCAAACAAATAATACAGGTTCTGCTGGCCAGCACTGGAAACTAGTCTCGAATAGATAATTTATGTAACCAAAAGTCATCGACCTTAAATTAAGGGTGATGACTTTTTGTCGATATAAGCTTTGAATGACTAAATCGTCACCTTCAGTGTCACGGGAATGTCACTTTGGAGAGATATACTATTTCCATCGACATATGGAGGGAATTGTGAAGTTATTATGGGAGTGAAATTACGAAAGATTCTTATTATAGGAACTATTTTGTATACACTGTTGATCTTATATTTTTTGTTTTTTGCTTTCAATAGAGTAGAGCATGCAACAAGCCAGTATGAATATACGTTTATGTTGATTCCAGAAAGTGTTCCGCTTCTTTTTCCTGATCTCTTTGACCTATCCTTTTCTTGGTTTTATGACTTTGGGAACATCGCTGCTTTTATTCCTTTTGGCGTATTATTTCCTTTGCTGTATCGTACACATTTTAAGAAGTTTATTTGTTTGTTTATCTTAACAATTTTTGTGCTGGAAAGTCTTCAAGCTTTAACTTTTTTGGGTTCCTTTGATGTAGCCGATGTCATCTCCAATACGTTAGGGGCAATGATCGGATTTTGTGCATATAAGATTGGATTTTCCCCGGAAATCACCAGGAGATCACTTTTTACTTCGGCATTATCTGTTGTTGTGCTATTGGTTGGAATCATGGGAATCTCTGAGATCATTGATTTAACTCTGAAGAAAAGTGAAAGACCCGTGCAGGGATTACAAACGTTGGAAAAGCTTACGGGAAGCATGCCTACCACGCATAATCTTCCCAGTTTCACTATCGCAGGTAAAAATATAATACCAAAAATGAATTTGTACAGCAGTGAAGGTGAAGATATTAAAAAATACACCTATACTTTGGGTGATAAAAAAGAGGTATGGTTATATTTCAGCTTTGGATTCCCGCAAAATGAAAATTCTAGCAGTGAACTAATGATTATAGCTGATGGTAACATGATCCTTCAATCCAGTGAACAATATAGTTCCCAAGCTGAACTCAACAATACGGCATTAGTTACCGTAAAAGAAATAACCTTTATCCTTAAAGGGAATGTGAAGTTATGGGATGTAGGATTCAGTGAAATGAAGCATTGGTGGGAATGAGGAACTAACCCTTCGTTAATTTTATTAACGGAGGGTTTCTTTTGCTGATCGCCTCATATACATATTCCGATATACAGCCGGGGTGAGGTTCTCGTATTTTTTGAAGGTTTTAATGAAATAGCCCGTGTCGCAAAAGCCCAAATCATCACTGACTTGATTGATCGGGGAATCCGTGGATTCCAGCAGTTGCTTAGCCCATTCAATCTTGAGTCTGGCAATGAAGATGGAGAAATTCTCTCCAGTTTCTTTAGTGAAAATACGGCTGAAATAACTGGGGCTGATATGACAAAGCTTAGCCATCTCTTTGAGGCTGAAATTCTCATTTTTGTGTGCATAAATGTAATTAAAAGCAGGCTGAAGCACAGAATTTACTGAGACGAACTTTTGTACACCATTCTTTAATTTGGTCTCGATCAAGGCCCCGGATAACTCCTGCTGTATGGATTGGATTTTTCGATACGTACGGTCTGACTCGTCCATTGCTTCAGCAGAAGCGGGTTCTTCTATATTGGTGGTCAGAACCTTTTTGTACAAATCCACAGTAGTATGCTTTTGAATGGCTTCCTCCACGATATAGGTACTTAACTGCAGCAGCAGCTCAACACACTTTGTTACTTCATCGTAGGATAAAACAGGCAGTGCCTGGTAATCCTCTTTGAGTGCTTTAAATTTCATGTTCGTCTCCACATTCGGCGGGCGAGAGACAATTTGCTCCAGTTGTGGCACGTCAGGTTCACGAAGCTTGAGCTGTCCGGCCATAATTGCACCTAGATATTGATTATCTATAATGATCGGAATCGCGATATCTATAATATTGAAATGACATAAATAAATAAACGGTTTGTTCTGGCGAACCGCTTCAATCCCAGCGCGGGCATCACATTTTTGACAATATTGAGAGAGATGGGAGTCCTGGCGCACACCTTGACAGAATGGCTGGCAATAGCTGTGCTTGGTCACGGGAACACCCTTGTAATCAACAGTAAGAATAGCCATTTTGGTTACAAGAGATAAGGAATCCTGGAGCTTTTCCCATTTCTTCAAATCAATAATTTCTTCTAGATTGAACCGGGATTTTGACATCACAAAATTCTCCTATGTAAGTTATAGAATCTTAATGAACATTATACAGAATAATTCAACACAATGACATGAAAGTTCGATTTTTCACGATTATGACAAAAAAATACGATAAGAAAACGCTTTAATAAGCTTTTATTGTTTCATGTTTCTTAAATTAGAGCAATCTATAATGATAACTATAAACAACTGAGGAGGAACGAAAAATGAGAAGAGCATTTATCAGTCCGACGAAATATGTACAAGGTGAGAATGAATTATTGAACTTAGGTTACTTCGTAAAAACCTTTGGTGATTCTGCTTTGTTAATTGCCCATCCAGATGATGTAACACGTGTGAAAGACAAACTGGAGTCAACTAAACAGAAATTTAATATAACTCTTGTTGAAAGCGGCTTCCACGGGGAATGCTCAAGACAAGAAGTCGCCAGATTACAAGCGCTAGCCAAAGAACATCAATGTGCATGTACGATTGGCTTGGGTGGAGGTAAGGCGATTGATACGGCAAAATGTGTAGCTGAAGGAGAAGCGCTGATTATCGTTCCAACGATAGCAGCAACTGATGCTCCGACAAGCCACTCAGCGGTGCTCTATACACCGGAAGGTGAATTCGATGATTATGCTTATTTCAAGCAAAGCCCGAGTGTAGTCATGATTGATACAACAGTTATTGCCAATGCACCTACAAGATTTCTTGTGGCAGGTATGGGAGATGCACTTTCAACCTATTTTGAAGCAAGAGCTACTGCAAATTCTTACTCCAATGTGAATGCAGGTTTACCTTGCGGAGTTCGTGAAGGGGTTTGCGGTGAAGCTAAAGGAACAGTAACAGCGTTGGGACTTGCGAAGCTCTGCTATGAGACATTGCTTGAGAATGGATTCAAGGCGAAGCAAGCTTGCGACATGAATATCGTAACCCCAGCTTTGGAGAATATAATTGAGACGAATATTCTTTTATCGGGTCTTGGGTTTGAAAGTGGTGGTTTGGCAGCGATTCATGCGATTCATAATGGGTTAACTGCTTTGGAAGGAACTCATCATTATTATCATGGTGAAAAGGTTGCCTTCAGCACGATTGCTCAATTGGTTCTTGAAAATGCAGACCGGACTGAATTAAAAGAAGTGTTGGACTTCTGTCTTTCGATTGGCCTCCCAGTATGCTTAGCGGATATTGGTGTTGAGCATGTAACCTATGAGGAACTGCTTGAGGTTGCTAAAAAAGCTTGCATTGCTGAGGAATCTATCCATTCGATGCCGTTCCCAATTACGGAGGATGCGGTTGCATCAGCAATTATGGCAGCCGATCAATTAGGCCGTCAATATAAATCAAGTAAGGAGCTTTAAGATGAAAAAAATCATAAACAAGCCGGAGACTCTGGTTAGGGAAATGTGTAACGGGCTTGTCTTGGCGCATCCCGAGCTGGATTTCGATCCTAAATTCAAAGTGATTTCTAAGAAAGAGATCAATCAAGATAAAGTTACCCTGATCAGTGGTGGCGGAAGCGGGCATGAGCCGGCTCATGCCGGGTTTGTAGGAACCGGGATGCTGGATGCAGCTGTATGCGGTGATGTGTTTGCTTCTCCATCCCAAATTCAGGTTTATCAAGCGATTCGCCGCACAGCCAGCACCAAAGGTTCGCTGCTTATTATCAAGAATTATAGCGGTGACATCATGAACTTTAAAAATGCGGCCCATCTAGCAACTGAAGACGGTATCGAAGTGGATTATGTCAAAGTAGACGACGATATTGCCGTTGAAGACAGCCTTTATACAGTAGGCAGAAGAGGCGTAGCCGGAACAGTGCTTGTTCATAAGGTAGCCGGAGCAGCAGCAGAAGCTGGATTGTCCTTAGCGGAAGTGAAAGAAGCGGCGCAACATGCAATTGATCATGTGCGCAGCATAGGCTTCGCCTATACCTCTTGTACCGTGCCTGCCAAAGGTACTCCGACATTTCATATTGAAGAGAACGAGATGGAATACGGGGTTGGCATCCATGGAGAACCTGGAATACGCAGGGAGAAAATTGTACCCGCAGATGAATTAGCACAGCGAATGGTTACCTCTTTGCTAGACAACTTCCAAATGAATGATCAGAAGCAGGAGGAAGTAGCCGTATTAATTAATGGTTTTGGAGGCACCCCGCTGCAAGAGTTATATTTGCTGAACAATTCTGTCATCCGCGAATTAACCGCTAAGAATAAGCAAGTGTTTAAAGTGTTTGTTGGTAACTACATGACCAGCATTGACATGGCAGGTGCATCGGTGACGATAATGAAGCTGGATGAGACACTGAAGAAATGGTTATCTGCGCCTTGTGATACACCAGCCTTGTTGATTAAAGGCCCTTTTGAGCCTGTGAAATATACTGAAGTAATCCAAGAAGAGAAAGCAGACAGCAATGTATCCTTTAAGAATAATACGGATGCTGCTGCAGCGGTGATTAAGAACAATCGGTTTACTTTGCAAAATATCGTCTATCTGCTCGATCAAATGAGCCAGGTTATTATTGAGAATGAAGTTCCGTTCTGTGAGCTTGACTCCCACGCTGGAGACGGCGATTTCGGGATGAGTGTAGCTAAGGGCTTTAAACAGCTGAAAGTCGAGTGGGAGGATATTTTAGCTCATCATCTCACTAATATCGGTGAGTTCCTTGACGCCTGCTCCATGGTCATTATGGAATATTGCGGCGGAGCATCCGGACCGATCTGGGGATCAGGCTTCCGCGCAGCGAGCAAAAATGTTCAGCAGAAGGAAGAGCTGACCATTCAGGAGTTTGCTGATATGATGCAGGCTGTTGTCAAAGGGATTCAAGATACGGGTGAAAGATCTTTTGGCAGAGGGGCTGTCGTCGGAGACAAGACATTGATTGATGCGCTTGTACCGTTCGCAGATGCCTGGACCCAAAGTGCAGAACAAGGCGACGATATCAAAGTGGCGGCAAATAAAGCAGCGGAAGCAGCTGTCCAAGGTTCTAAAAATACTATAGAAATCGTTGCCCGTATGGGAAGAGCCGGCACAGTGGGGGAACGCAGCATCGGTTATCCAGATGCGGGTGCTCATGCGCTGGGGGTTATTTTCACAGAGCTGGCAAAAGCAATGAAATAAACAAGATTAACTGGCGTATCACCTAAAATTTAGAAAAAACGTACTGCATTAGCTGCAGTACGTTTTTAATTTAAATCATAAATTCAACGATGTATTGTTGGCAAATGAGTTCATATCCCAGCGATTGATATAGAGAAATGGCTCCTACATTCTCCTCAAAAACATTCAAATATACGTTAGCTGAAATGGCATGTCCTTGGCGTGTTAGCTCTGCACAGACTTTTTTACCATAACCATTTCTTCTCCAGGCCACATCTGTTCCGATATTTCCTAGTTCAACGTAATCCTCACTATATATATGGTATCCTCCTACAGCAATCAGCTCGTCTTGTGCCATCACACCATAGAACGGATTCTGTAATTCTTCTTTTGAAAAAGCCATGGTTTGCAGCTCGTTCATCTTTGCTTCAATTCGCTGGAAATGAGCAGGTCCTAAGTGCATAACATGCTTGTCCGCTGTTGGTAGAACATCTTCATGAATATGTTTCATAAGAAGCAATTTTTGGGGAGGGTTGTAGAACTCAAGCTGAGAAGCAAAGACCTGCAGCTCTTGTTCGTTAATAATAAAGCTACCCACCGCATGGTTATGTAGATGTAATTCATCTTTCATGAACGCCAACATTGAGCTGAGACAAAAGGATTGCTGAACTGGATATACAGAAAAAGCATTAAACGGAAGGCCACTTAAAAAGGCTAATACTCCAAGCAACTCGCCCTGGTCAGAATACTGACCGTAATGCACTGTGTTTTGTCTGCGAAAAGTAAGGTATGAATAATATAAAAAATGCTGTTCCTTATTAATCGAGCTTAATATAACATCTAACTCTGCTGCTGTTAATTTTCTATACATATACGACCTGCCTCCATTAACAATTGCTGTTGCTATTTCCTCTTGCCGAATTTGCACAACCTTTTCTAATATATCATAAATCAGAACTTTGTTTGCTTTATTGCTGGGTTGAGCCAAGTATGATACTATTGTCCCCTTAGAAACATAAAATGAGATATGAAGGTTTTCTTGAAAGGATGATATATATTAAGGCAATCTTAGTTCGGTACTTCGGAAATCCGCAAGATCGAACCGCCATGTTCAACGCTGCTTCCTTAGTCATCGATGCTTTTATTGGTATAGGCAAGTTAATTCTTGGGTTATATCTATTGTCCGGATGGTTCATCACAAATGCACTTTATTATCTGATCCTTTGTATAGCCAAAGGACAGGTGCTTCATAAATATACATTAGCTAAAAAAGTCAGTTCAGCACAGCAAAGGTATTCACTGGAGCTTTACGTTTATAAGCGTGGCGGTGTTTTTCTTTGTCTTCTAGGGGTTTCTTATCTGTTGGTCTGCCTGCGGATTTATCTAGTCGGAGATGCTTTGGTTTATGAAGGTTACATTGTATATCTGGTAGCACTGATCGCTTTTACAAAACTTGGTTTTGCCATTCATGGAAATATTGTTAACCGTCATCTCAAAAATCCCATTATATCAACATTAAAAATGATTAGCTTTACTGATGCCTTAGTCTCCATTGTTGTCACTCAAATGGCTGTGCTTACAATGAAAGGCTCACCTCAGGCATTAAACGCCAGCGCGTTGTTTGGCATGGGATGTAGTGTTTTATTTTGTCTGGGGGGGATCTGGATGATGCTCCGTAAGACAAAGGTTCCAATGAAGGAAGTAGAATTAATTAAAAATTAGATGATATCATAACTTCCCCTTATCCCTTAGGATGAGGGGTTATTTGTATTTTTATGTCATATTATCAGCGTTGAATGCCGAAGCTTATAGAAAATTATATTTTTATGCAACCTAAACACTTCTTTTCCTACTTTATAAGTGAATGCTTAATCAAATCGAACGGAAGTGATGGAGTGGAAGATAGTGAAATCATACAATTGTATTTTGCACGTAATGAAAGGGCAGTAGAAGAAACATCGAAAAAATATAGAAATTATTGTACTCGGATCGCTCATAACATTTTGTCTAATGCTGAAGATTCGGAAGAATGTGTTAACGATACCTTTCTTGGTGCATGGGAAGCAATACCGCCGAAGTCTCCTGCAAAGCTGTCCTCTTTTCTGGGGAGAATCACACGAAATATTGCTTTGAACAAATACGATTATTACATGGCTAAAAAACGGAATAAAAAATTCGATACGATTCTTAATGAATTAAACGATTGTTTATCCTCTTCAGACAACGTTGAAACCCAATACGAGGAAGCACAAATAGCCGAATCTATAAGCAAATTTCTACACAACATTAAGGAAGATCAGCGGAATGTTTTTTTGAGGCGTTACTGGTATTCTGATTCTTTGGCCGATATTGCCGCACGCTTCTCAATCAGTGAAAGTAAAACCAAATCAATTCTTTTCAGAACACGCAAAAAACTCCAAATATATCTTCAGAAAGAGGGTTATTTCCTTTGAATAATAAAGAACTCTTCAAAACAATCGGTTACATAGACGAAAATCTGATAGAAAAAGCCAACTCCGCGAGAGGCACTAATAAAAAAGCTTATGTAAAGTGGGGCTCACTCGCAGCTTGTGCTGCATTGGTGTTAGGTGTGGCCGTTTATAAATTTCCGCAGACTCCGTTGCCTAATTCACCACAAATATCACAGCAGACACCAGTCTCGTCTCCCACAGGGGTTCGCAAAATTCTGAATTACAATGGATACCGTTATGCATTCGTAGCAGATGGCGCTCAGTTTAAGTTCACAGGTATGGAGCCTGACAAATCGCTTGGTGCATTAGAGTTTGATCTCAACCAAGAGCCCGGAAAGAATGACGGGGATAAGAATGCGGAAAAAGATTATGCCGCTACGTTCGCTATGGGTGGAAAGCTGTATGAAATCCCAACATACCCATCCCATTTTCGTATTGCAGTTAAGGATGAGCAATATTATTATCTAGCTGAAATTGTGGCGAAGGTAGACGATTCTGCAATGAGCGCGAAGGAGTATCTAGATCTGGCTAATCTGAAGGAGCATGCAAAAGATATCTATATTCTGAATCATGTGGGGAATGACGTGCAAAAGACTATCACTGATCATCCTATTGTTGAGTCCATTATCGAAGGTTTGTACAGCGCAAAAAAAACAGAGCTAAGCATTAAGGAATATGAAGCTCTTGCAGCGGCGCAATCCCAAGGAAAATCATATCAATTACAGTTCAACCTCAAAGACGGGACTTATATCGCCATGTATATCATTCCCGAATTAAAGGTGGTGTCTATGGGTGATGCTTATTATTATTTGCCTGATGCCTTTTTTGATCAAACCAGCGACCTCTTTTCAGGGCTGACACAAGAAGTGCTACCGCTTTACTGAGGAGGCGGAGATAAGAGATCCTTAAAAACTGTACATTGCAGGTTATCCAATATCTCGCATATAATGATCTAAATGATAATCGTTATCATTTAATAGAAGAGAAAAGGTGATCTGCTCATGATAAAACATAATATTGGGATTACGGAGTGCAGCTTACCTGCTGAGTGTATAACAGAATGACAAGTTCATCTATTCATAACATCTATAACGGGTATTTCGATGCTTTGTTTGAGGCTCCGTCTATGAGGGGCACTACAGAGAGGAAACATTTTGCACAATCCAGTACCCAAGGATACGTCGATAGAGTGATCACACCCTCCGGGATCGAAATTGTTGATAGTGATTACCGTTTTGCTGATGATCGCCTAGTTCAGGTTCAATCCGAAGCGGCGATGATTGAGTTAAGCTTTTGTCTGCAGGGAAGCGGGGAAGTTCATGTAACAGATACCAGCCATGAGTTAATGCCCGACAGTTGTTCATTGCAGTTCATGCAGGATTTCCAAGCGGAATTTCACTATCGCAGTGCTGAACCTATCCGTTTATTGTCCATAGGTGTACCTGTTACACTATTCGATTCATGGATGGAGGATCAAGGCTCTTCACATGCTCGCAGCTTATCCGGGCTGTTAGATTCACGTGCTTTTCGAATGTTCCGTATGCCTATTCTTCCAGAAACCACCCGATTATTGGTGCAATTGAGAGACTGTCCATATCATACCTCCATGCGCCGGTTGTACGTAGAGGGGAAGGCATTAGAACTCCTATCTGTATATTTTGACGCATTTCTTTTTGAGCAGAAACTTACTAAACGCAGTTTGCATTTATCACGTAGTGACCGAGAAAACATTCGGAAAGCCAGGGATATCATCCTTGACCACATGGCAAACCCACCTTCGCTAATCGAATTGTCCAAGCTGGCAGGCATTAACGAATACAAATTAAAAGTTGGATTTAAGGAAGAGTACGGAACAACTGTATTTGCATATTTACGGAACAAACGTTTAGAAAAAGCATGGGAAATCATAAGTACCGGGGATATTAGTGTCAGCCAAACAGCGACGATGGTAGGTTACAACAACTTTAGTCATTTTGCCGAAGCTTTTCGGAAGCAATATGGAATTAATCCTTCAGAAGTAATTAAAAAACGATAAAAATTAAATAAATATCCGCCAAACCGTTATTCAATCCCTCTGCCGGTAGTTCTGTCCTATCAGCAGAGTGTATGATCGGACTTGCTAGAAGTGAGAATGATTATCAATAGATTGGAGAGGGTTGGAAAAAATGTTCAGTTTAAAACGGATCTCTTTTGTCGGAATCGCCTTAATCATGATGGTGATGCTGTACGGGTGTGGGAATTCAGGTCAGGAGGCTAAAGGAGATGTTGAATTACCGGTGAATCCGGTTAGAATTGCCGATGTATCCGGCTCAACGGAAGAACTTCTGGTGCTTGGATATAAACCTGTTATTACTGGGAATACAGATATGGCTAATTCATTAGAAATCACTCCTATTCTCAAAAAAGAACTGCCTGATGTAACTCCCGCTGGATGGTTTCAGACGGAAGTCAACTTAGAAGCGATCATTGCAGCAAGCCCTGATTTGATACTGGCAGGACCTACCCAAGAAAAAATCTATGATCAACTAAATATGATTGCTCCAACAGTGAGGGTGCCTTATGGCTTTAACGCTTTTAGAGAGCGATTTGCATTTGTTGCGGAGGTGCTTGATAAGAAAGCGGAAATGGAAGCGTGGTTGAAGGTCTATGATCAACGTGCTCTACTACTACATGATCAAATCACTGAGATAACCAAGGAAGAGACGTTTGCGGTAATCGAAGCTACAGAGAAAGAAATACGCATCTATTCCCGCACAGGTATTGCGGATATGATTTTTAATGATCTAGGATTACCCATCGCGCCAGGTACACCGAAGCCAGATCCATGGGGAGGGAAAGTGACAAGTCTAGAAGCACTGTCCACCTTTAATCCAGACCATATCATTTTATTATCCGATAATGACCAGAATGTTCTTGACCAAAGCAAGGTCTGGAGCAATCTGAAAGCTGTAAAATCGAATAATATATATCGTATGACAAGCAGACAAAATTATAATGAGGCTTTCTTTGCTTTAGGAAAAGAAGCATTGTTGGAGCAAATAGCCGAACAAATCAAGGAACATATCAAACAGTAAAGGATAATTTAATCTTTTCTCGAATAATCTCTGAGTTGCAATGATTATTATTTGAAGGGATGATTAAATTGAAGCAAGGGATATTAGTTTTTCTAAATGGAACTTCAAGTTCCGGAAAGACCTCCATATCGACTGAACTGATAAAACAGAAAGAGATTCCTTTTTATCATTTATCAATTGATGATTTTTTTAATAATTACAATGATTTTATTAATAATAAATTTCCAGATGAACCTACAAGAGAAATAGATCATCAAGTCGTTTCCCAAATATTGGATGATTCCATATTCTCAGTGTACCATTCGACAATTAAATTGTTATCAGAATTTGGTTTTAATGTAATAGTAGATACCGTAATCGACAACGATAAGAGGTTTAATGTGTTTCTTGATCAATTTTTCGATCACCCTACGTTATTTATAGGTGTAATATGCTCGAAAGAAGAACTCATAAGAAGAGAGCAAACAAGAGGAGATAGAATGATTGGACTAGCAGCTTCACAGTTTAGCAAAGTATATTGCTTTGAAGAATATGACCTCGAAGTAAATACGGAAGAGATGAATTCATTAGAATGTGCTGAAAAGATATTAAGTTTTATTAAGTCCAATAAGGAATACTCGGTATTTAAGAAATTAAGTAAAAGAAATGTTAGTGTTTCCTAGATGGTGTATCCAGATAACACCATATTCAAGCCTTGGGGCTATCACCCCTCGGGCTGCCGAGGGATTTCGGGATAAATACGGGATAAATCCCGGCAAGCTTGTGAAACAGTTTGCTTCTACTGTACTGTTGACTTCAAACCAAGAATCGAACCTTTAAAGAATACGGAGATAACAGTTGCAAATAACCCACCAGTCACGACTGGTGGGTTATTACATTTACATATGAAGATAAACGCAAATCCCTCAGAATTTATTCTATCTCTCGACTACTGTTTCTCCTTCAATCAACACAGGTTGATAATAAGTGTTGTTGGGAAGATCCTTTTTTCCTTGTAATTTTTTAATGACCCAATCCGCTGCATCACGGCCCATAGTTTCTTGGGGATGCGTCAAAGTGGTCAGTTTGATGTTCGCATTTTGGGCAATATAGGAGTTGTCCTGGCCAATAATTGATAATTCCTCTGGTATAGAAATGTTCAGCTGTCTGCAAGCATTGACCACTTCCAAACCAACCTCGTCGTTGTAGCAGACAATCGCAGAGAGGGTATCTCTATTTTTATTTAGGAAATCCTTCAAGTTCGTAGCTAAGGTTTGTTTGGTCTCGGTGTTGAACGAAAATATTTGCTCTGGATAGAACCGCAATTTAGCTTCTTCGAGGGCTTTGATATAACCCTTCATTCGATATTTGCCTTGTAAATCATCCATTTTTGCGATAAGTCCAATTTGAGAGTGGCCTTTGGAAATCAATTCTTTTGTTGCCAGATAACTGGACTGCACATCGTCAAGACAAAGGAAGGGGAGCTCTATTTCCTCATAAAAAGCATTAATCATAATGAGTGGAATATCTTGCTCCTTAAACGACAGATAATACGCAATATTGGGATTATACAGATTACTTTTCGTAGGTTCAATAATTAAACCATCTACACCGTAGGACAACATCATTTCGAGAGCTTTTTTTTCTTGCGCAACATCGTTATTGGTACTAGCCAATAATAGAGAATAGTTATCCTCATTCATTCGGCTTTCAATCCCCCGGATAATAGAAGGGAAGATGTAGTCAGAGATATACGTCGTAATTACACCGATCGTCTTCTTATGTGAACTCCCGCCGGTCTTTGTGCGATATTGGTTGCTGACATACGTGCCAGAACCTTTTTCGCTGCGGAGGAATCCTTCGTTGGATAGCTCTAAAATGGCTTTTCTAACAGTCTGTCTGCTAACCTCGTACAAGGACTGCAAGGCAGACTCCGTAGGAATTTGTTCGCCTACATTGTAATCTCCTGAAAGGATCTTGCTTTTTATATCCTCTATAATCACTTGATACTTTGGTTTCATGTAATTCCTCTTTCCATACTTGTTCGCTTTTTGATTCGTTCATTTCGTTAAGTTGTATGTACAAATTATAGCATGACTACGAATTAAATATAAAGGGGCTCTTTTTTTATGAAAAAATGTAAATATTTCGTACCTTTAGATCATCATAAACAAACTAAGTACGGAGTTAAATTATTATCATCTCCATATTTGTATGTATATATAACTATTTTATTGACAAATGTACGTACAAAAATTTATACTAAAGCTGTTAATTAAGAAAGCGAATTCTTTTATATTAAAAAAGCGCTGTCAGAGAGGTGACTAACGTGATATCGAATCGATTAAGCATCGAAGAAGCAATCAATAAGGGAGAAACTTCGCTAGGGATTGAATTTGGATCCACGCGTATTAAAGCAGTACTTATTGATCATAGTTTTCAAACGATCGCTTCTGGAAGTTATGAATGGGAAAATCAATTGAAAGACGGCTTTTGGACGTACAGCCTAGAAGATATTATCAAAGGTCTACAAGATGCTTATCGTGAGATGAAGCAAGAAGTTCAACAAAATTACGGAATCACCCTCCAAACCGTTGGTTCAATCGGGTTTTCTGCAATGATGCATGGATATATGGCTTTTGACGAACAGGATCAATTGCTCGTTCCGTTCCGGACTTGGCGTAATGCAACAACTGGTAAGGCAGCCAAAGAATTGACGGATGTATTTAAATTCAATATCCCGGAACGTTGGAGTATTGCTCATCTTTATCAGGCGATCTTAAACAAAGAAGAACATGTGCCGGAGATTCGGTTTGTTACGACGTTGGCAGGATACATTCATTGGTTATTGACCGGCAACAAAGCACTTGGTGTTGGGGATGCTTCAGGTATGTTCCCGATTGATGAATCCATAGGGAATTATAATGAATCCATGATACAACAGTTTGATGAGCTTATTGCTGGCAAAGGTTATTCGCTGAAGACCAGCGATCTTCTTCCTAAGGTGTATGTTGCCGGTGAGCAAGCGGGTCTATTAACCGAAGCAGGAGCCGAAATTCTGGATCCATCATTGCAATTACAAGCTGGGATTCCGCTTAGCCCTCCAGAAGGGGATGCGGGAACCGGTATGGTTGCTACCAATAGTGTAAGAAAACGTACCGGGAATGTCTCCGTAGGAACCTCTGTTTTTGCCATGATCGTATTGGAACAAGAACTTTCTAAGGTTTATCCGGAAATTGATATGGTGACTACACCAGACGGAAGTCCGGTAGGTATGGTTCATGCTAATAACTGTTCAAGTGACCTTAACGCCTGGCTCGGATTATTCCGTGAGTTCTATGAAGCAATGGGGCAAAACGTAGAAGCTGATAAATTGTACAGCGTATTGCTGAATAAGGCTTTGGAAGCAGACGCAGATGCGGGTGGATTGCTCAGTTACGGTTATTTCTCGGGTGAGAACATTACGGGGTTAGAAGAAGGCCGTCCGCTATTTGTACGTTCGCCTGAGAGCAAATTTAATCTGGCTAACTTTATGCGTGCACATTTGTTCAGCGCCTTTGGTGCTTTGAAAATTGGAATGGACATTTTGACGAAAGAAGAGAATGTAGCCATAGATAGTATTTTAGGACACGGCGGTATATTTAAGACTCCGGTTGTTGGCCAAAAAATGATGGCAGCTTCACTGAATGTTCCTGTTTCCGTAATGTCAACTGCTGGAGAAGGCGGCGCATGGGGAATGGCTATTCTTGCCTCCTACATGATGAACAAAAATCAGGAAAAAAGCTTGGAAGACTTCCTCGATCAAAAAGTGTTCAAAGATGTAAAGGGAGAAGAAATTCATCCCGATGCAACCGACATTAAAGGCTTTGAAACCTTTATCGAACGTTATAAAAAAGGTTTGGCGATTGAGCAATCCGCTGTTGATAATTTAGTCTGAAAATGGAGGGACCAAGATGTTAGAACAACTTAAAGAAGAGGTTTTTCAAGCCAATCTGGAATTGCCGAAACATGGACTTATCAAGTATACATGGGGAAATGTGAGTGCAATTGATCGCGAAAGTGGATTATTCGTAATCAAACCTAGTGGTGTAGATTATGAAACAATGAAAGCCAGCGATATGGTAGTTGTTGATCTGGATGGCAATGTGGTTGAAGGGGAGATGAGACCTTCCTCCGATACACCTACTCACGCAGTACTTTATAAACATTACTCCGAAATTGGCGGAATCGTGCATACACATTCCACTTGGGCAACTATTTGGGCACAAGCAGGACTTGACGTTCCTGTAATGGGAACTACGCACGCTGATACATTCTATGGCTCCATTCCTTGTGCGCGTTTCTTGACGCAAGAGGAAATCGATCGGGGTTACGAAGCGGAAACAGGTAATGTAATCATCGAAACCTTTGAACAACGCGGGATAGATATTATGGCGGTTCCCGGTGTTTTGCTTAAAGGCCACGGACCCTTTACTTGGGGGAAAAATGCAAAATCCGCTGTAATGAACAGCGTAGTGTTGGATGAAGTATCAAAAATGAATTTATTTGCTAGAGAGTTGAACCATTTTGCGGAAGAATTGCCACAACGTATTCTAGATAAACATTACTTGCGCAAACATGGGAAAGACGCTTATTACGGTCAAAAATAATCAAACTACAAAATGATGAAAAGAGGATGAATATGTCAACAGCAGTAGCAAAAGAATTTTGGTTTGTCGTAGGTTCGCAACATCTTTATGGGGAAGAAGCATTGGCTGAAGTTAAAGCGCACGCACAGACGATGACAGATGCTTTGAATAAAAGCGGAGTTTTGCCTTACCCACTAGTATTGCAGGATTTGGCTGTCAGCGCAGATAAAATCACCAACATTATGAAAGAAGTTAACTACCGTGACGAAGTTGCCGGTGTCATCACTTGGATGCATACTTTCTCACCTGCAAAAATGTGGATCCGCGGAACAAAAATGCTGCAAAAACCTTTGCTTCATCTAGCTACGCAATATAATGAAAGTATTCCATGGGCAACAATAGATATGGACTTCATGAATCTAAACCAAGCAGCTCATGGTGACCGTGAATATGGTTTTATTAACGCCCGTTTGAACAAACAAAACAAAGTGGTTGTAGGCTATTGGGAACGCCCTGAAGTTCAAAAGCAAATTGCAGAATGGATGGACGTAGCCGTTGCTTATAACGAAAGCTTCAATATCAAAGTTGCTCGTTTTGGTGACAACATGCGTAACGTTGGTGTAACTGAAGGAGATAAAGTTGAAGCCCAAATTCAATTTGGCTGGACGGTTGACTACTTTGGTATTGGTGACCTGGTTCAAGTCATTAATGAAGTTAAAGAAGAAGAAATCGATGGTTTGTTTGCTGAATATGCAGAGCTGTATGAATTCGACTATGGCACTAACAGCAAAGAAGCATGGGAAGCTAGCGTAAGAGTTCAAGCAAGCTATGAAATTGCTATCAAACGTTTCCTTGATCAAGGTGGCTACAATGCCTTCACCTCAAACTTCGAAGATTTACATGGAATGAAACAACTTCCAGGACTTGCTGTTCAACGTTTGATGGCACAAGGATATGGTTTTGCTGGAGAAGGAGACTGGAAGACTGCAGCTCTCGACCGCTTACTTAAAGTGATGAGCCATAACCAATCCACTGGCTTTATGGAAGATTACACCTATGAATTGACGGTTGGACAAGAATCTATTCTTCAATCCCATATGCTTGAAGTAGATCCAACTTTGGCAAGCAACAAACCAAAAATCATCGTGTCTCCACTAGGTATTGGTGGCAAAGACGATCCAGCCCGTTTAGTATTTGACGGTAAAGCAGGAGACGGTGTAGTGGTTTCCATGGCTGACTTCGGTACGCATTACAAACTTTTGATCAACGAAGTGACTGCTTTTGAACCAACTGTTCCAGCTCCAAACCTTCCAGTAGCTCGTGTGCTTTGGAATGTTAAACCAAACTTCCAAGACGGGGTAAAAGCTTGGATCGAAAATGGTGGCGGTCACCACACCGTTGTTTCTTTAACTCTTACAACAGACCAAATTATTGCTTACGCAAAACTTGTTAACTTGGAATATGTAGTAATTAAATAATAGCAAAGCTTTATTACGATTAATAGGACTCCATTCCTCGACCTTTTCGAGGAATGGAGTCCTATTGTTTTGTTCGATATACTTCAATAAATGCGATAGTTTCCACTTAGGGCTAGTAAACTAAAGAAGTACAGACAGTTATCATAATAACGACGTTGTCCAGTTCGCAAAGGTGTATCCCAAAACAAACGGACAAAATGCTCTGCCTCCGGGCCATCCGAAGCAAGCGAAGCCATGGCATTGGTCGCCAAAAGGCCTACTGGATGCAGCGCCGGTTCGTCGAATGCCTGTCCCTCAATGGTGTACCGCCGGTAATTGGAAACTTCGATATTCCTAAAAAAAGCTTGAATTCGGTTACATTGATTGACCTGCCAGCTGTCCTTTTGGAACCATACCCAGTCCAGACCGATATTAGCCGCAACCCGGTAAGCATCACTGAAAAAATGGCTGAAATCACCATGAGGCTGGGGTTCTGCCGGGGTGCCGTTAAAATTGGCATATTCGGGAGCGAGACCAGTTATAGGATGGCATGTAGTGTGTAGATATGTGCGGCTGGCTTCCGCCGCTTCTCGCCAAAATATATGGTCACCTTCATCAGCCCACAAAGCGAACAAATCATAGAAATGGGGGAGATGGTAAGATGGATCACTGAAGGTGGATTCCGGTACGAATTTAATCAGTTTCGTTTCCGCGTCCCACATTGAGTCACCAGCGCCTGTTTCAGTTTTATGTACACAAGCACGCAATATTATTCGAGCCTGCTCGGAATAATTATAAGGTGCCGGACCGTTCCCCCAACGTTTTGAGGCAAAAAACAAAGCCATGGCGAAAAACTCTTCCCCGTCCGGTGCGGGTCCTTGTGAAATTCTTGTACCGTCAGGCTTGCAGTGCCAAGCAAAGTAATCGGCATAACGGCCTTCTTTGTGCTGCATAAACGTCTTAGAGAAGTTCCATAAACGATCAAACTCATCTTTTTTATTCATTTGAACAGCCATCATCATCCCGTAGGACATTCCTTCAGACCTAACATCCAGATTACCTGTATCCAGAATATAGCTTTTATCCTCGTCCAGCGGATAGTAGATTCGTACGTTCGGATCTCCGTAAAACAAATCACTCCAAGTTTCTTCGAGTTTAGCGTTGATTTCATCTTCAGAAAAGCCAAACTCCTTAAATAAATTGCGATATTTCCCCGTATAAAAAGCACCTTGTTGTGTCATTGGCATGATATTTCCCCTCCTGTGCACTCCAGCATGCACTCCATTTCAATAAAAACTAAGGATGGATGGTTTGAATGGTGCCATCATCGTTGTATTTCAGCTCCGTATATTTTACAGATCGCTTGTTGTCAGCACCACCAGATAAAGAACTATCATGATAAAATAAATACCACTTCTCTTTAAACTGAACAATAGAATGGTGTGTTGTCCAGCCCAGGACGGGTGTAAGTATTTTTCCTTGATATACAAAAGGCCCAAGCGGATCTTTACTGATAGCGTATACAATATTATGGGTAGTTCCCGTGGAATAAGAAAGATAATAATAACCGTTATATTTATGAACCCATGGACCTTCAAAATATCTTCTCTCTTCATCTCCAGCAAGAATCGCATTTCCGTTCGTATCGATGATGGATATTTCTCTAGGCGCACCTTCAAAGCTCAGCATGTCCTCGCTCAGCTCCGCTACGATAGGTCCAAGAGCTGGTGCCGTTTCAGCCGGTCCCTCGGCATTCGCAACAAATGAGCCGGTTTGCCATTTTTCAAGTTGACCGCCCCAAAGACCCCCAAAGTATATATATGATTTGCCATTATCATCAACGAAAACAGCGGGATCAATGCTATAACTGCCGGGAATGTAGTTCGGTTCAGGTGTAAAGGGTCCGGAAGGTGAAGTTGAGGTGGCAACCCCGATTCGGAAAATATCATCATGGTCTCGGGCTGGGAAAAACAAATAGTAGGTATTGTTTTTGTATGCTGCATCCGGAGCCCACATTTGCTGTTTAGCCCATGAAACATCCTTCACATGAAGTACTTCACCGTGGTCGATACAAGGGGAGCCATCTCCATCAATAGACAGAACATGGTAATCCTCCATATTATATTGATCACCGTTGTCATTAGAGATCATATCGTGATCCAGGTCATGAGAGGGATAAATATAAATCTTGCCTTCAAATACATGAGCAGAAGGATCCGCAGTATAAATATGAGTTACGAGAGGTTCATTGGGTTGCACTGGCTTTGTCAAGTCATTTCCTCCTATAAAGTTAATCGCTTACAAAGTTAATGGTATAAGAACTTTAGGACTCTGTATATATAGCAACTATAGTTTATACCCCACAAAGTTTAGATGTTGCTTCTTGACCTTGCAGACCCTTTCCCATTTATGCTGCCTCGCAATATTTTCTCTAGATAATCTGGTACAATAGAAATCTCCAAGCTTTGACCTTACAAATACATTGAGGTGGGATTAACATAAGGGAATATAAATCATAATTTTACACAAGAATGAATGTTAGAGCGAAAGTCACCAAGTATTCTACATTATATTTATTAAAAGATGAGGTCAGCTTAATGCAAAAAATTCAAAATTCTAGAATCTACTTTATAGGTATACATGTGCTTTTGTTAATCTTATTGTTCACCTCTTTGTATGCTTATTCCCCCTGGATTCGCATTAAAGTAAAGGAAATTATCATGCCTGCGGATAAAGTATATACAATCGCTCACCGTGGTGCTTCAGGATATGCTCCTGAGAATACAATACCTGCATTCGAACTAGCTATTGATATGAAGACCGATTATATCGAGTTAGACATTCAGTTAACAAAAGATCATGTTCCTGTTGTTATTCATGATGGGACCGTAAATCGCACCACGAATGCTAAAGGGTATGTAAAGGATTTTACTTTAGAGCAGATCTCAAAATTAGACGCGGGATCATGGTTTAATGAACAATATCCCATGTTCGCTAGAGATAAATATGTAGATTTACGTATTCCGACACTAAAAGAGGTATTTGAAAGGTTCGGAAAAGAAGTGGACTATATGATTGAGATTAAAGATCCCACGTCGAATTCGAACATCGAGGCATTGTTAAATGAAGAAATCTTAAATTATGATCTGTCGGCTCATGTTGCTATACATTCATTTAGTGAAGCGAGTTTACGTAGATTCCATTCCATAAATCCAGCAGTCCCTCTTTATCAAATTGTATGGTATGATTTTCCTGTTTATAAAATATCAGAATCCTATGTGAATAGATTAAAAACTTATGCGGTAGGCATAAGTCCTAACTTTCAAAAAATAAATGCGGCATATGTCGCGCAGGCAAAAAATTCAGGGCTAAAGGTGTTTCCATATACTGTGAATTATCAAGTGAATATGGATAAAGCCGTAATTTGGGGTGTAGATGGTGTACATACAAATTTCCCTGACCGCTTTAGCGAAGTAATTAAGAATAATAAAAGGTAAAGGGATGTGAAATCACCCTTTTCTGGACATAAATAAAGCTGCCGAGACTTTCTCGACAGCCGAAGAACCTTTATCCGAAGGTTCTTTTTTTACGGAAAAATAAAATATTTTTGATTCTTCGTATTACTGAAGAAGTCTTTTCTCGTGAAATTGTAGATGAAGCTCCCGTACTTGTTCTGCAAGATCCGGTACAGGGCCATCTACGAACGCATCGTGAATAACCTCTTGAATCCTTAAATTACGGACGGGTGATGCTGCAATTCCCATATCATTTAACCACGCCGATAATTGCTTCGAGGAACTGGCATATACAATTCGTCCTAAACGAACCCAACCGTGTGCCGCTGCACACATAGGGCAATGTTCTCCGGAGGTATACACTGTTGCCTGCTTACGTTCTTCCAGTGTCATATTCTGAGCTGCCCAGCGGGCTAAAGCGAATTCGGGATGCTGAGTATGGTCACCGCTACCTACATGGTTGCGGTCTTCCGCCAGCACTTCTCCACTTGCTGATACAAGGACTGAACCAAAGGGTTCGTCCCCAGCTTCTAGTGCAATTCGGGCAAGTTCAATACAACGCTTGAGATGTTTGATATCCGTGTCGTTTATCATGATAGTAGAACCTCCTGGATTTTAATTTATAGATAAGTTTCATGAATAGTAGGCCTGAGCCTGTTTGTTCACCACATTCTTCTATGTTAGCATGTAAAGTATTCGATGAAAAATATATCATGCAATATCAAGCTAGGGAGGATATATAAAAATGAAGCACCCATTTGTATTGAACGCCGTATGGAACGGTGGCCGTAACAGTGACGGAACTATTGAAGCTGGACAGCTTAAGACTCAAATCTCCATTCCGAAGGAAATGGGAGGACCCGGTGTAGGAACGAATCCGGATGAGATGCTTTTGGGAGCAGCAGCAACCTGTTATCTCATTACACTTGCAGCAATGCTGGAGCGGGCAGGGCTTACGACTTCAGAGCTGACGTTAACCTCAGAGGCGACGGTCGATGTAACGAATAACATTTTTACATATGAAGCCATCAAACATTCACCCCTAATCACCCTTACCAAAGATGCGTCACAGGACGATATCGATAAAACCATCCGTATTGCCCATAAAGCAGAAGGCTCCTGCATGATCTCCAGAGCCGTTGCAGGAAATGTAGAAATCACGACAGAGCCAACGGTGCTGACTGCAAGCCTATAAAATTGAGTCCTAGGTAATCAGAGAGGAGACGTTAACTTTGAATGTTGAGTTATATAAGGATTTGATCAAGGATGATCGCGGAAATTATTACGTAGCTGTACAAAAAGAGGGCAATGAGCTGACTTTGGTAAACGCAATGCTAGAGCGGTCTTACCAAGAGCTGTGGGAGTTTAATGAAGCTTTCAAAAAGAAGTACGCGGAATACGAGCATCAGTTCATCGGCAAAATGATTATGGATAAGCTGCGGCACGATGTTGTTTTTGCCTCCAAAGAAGACGGCCATGGCCGAATGTATGATCTGGCCGCGGTTGCAGTTGATTACAAGCTTATTTTTATCGATATGATCGAATTTTACCGAAACCCTCGAGTAGGACTTAATCATGACAAGAACATCCATTAAGCTTAGTGTATTAGATCTCGTACCTGTTTTTAATACGGTGGATGCTATTACCGCATTGGGACAAGCAGTGAAGCTGGCTCAGACAGCAGAAAGACTGGGATATTCTCGTTATTGGGTTGCTGAACATCATGATATGCCGGGATTAGCATGTACCTCTACGGAGGTGCTTTTATCGCATATTGGAGCGAAAACAGCACACATTCGCCTTGGCTCAGGGGCTTTATTGCTGCCACATTATAAGCCGCTAAAGGTGGTGGAAGCATTTCATTTGCTGGCCAGTTTGTACCCGGGACGCATCGACCTTGGATTAGGCAGAGCTCCCGGCGGTACTGCTGAAGTAAGTTTAGCACTGAGTGGAAATTTTCTCGAAAATGTTTGGAAAATGCCAGAACTGCTTAAAGGCGTCACTGAATTATTACAGGGCAACTATTCCTATGAAGGACGTTCAATAACCGCCCGGCCGGTCCCACCCGTATCTCCAGAGCTATGGCTGCTGGGTACAAACAAGAAAAGCGCGGCATATGCTGCCGAGTTTGGAGCAGGTTATGTGTTCGGCCAGTTCATGAGCGATGTAGCAGGGGAGGAGGTTTTGCAAGCTTACCGTGAAACATTTACTCCTTCTTCACTTTCTCCTGAACCGCGGGCCATGGTTGCTGTTGGCGTCATTTGCGCCGAGACTGAGGAAGAGGCAGAGCGATTGGCCTCATCTGGTACGGCATTATTCCAACAAGAAGGTTCTGCCGAAGCGAAGTCTGAGCCCTTGGAACGCAAGCTGCTGGTAGGTACTCCGGAAAGTGTTAAAGGTAAGTTGGAACGGTTATCTCTTTTGTATGGAGTTAATGAATTCATTATCGTTACCATGATTCCAGATTATGAGAAACGATTGCATTCGTTCGAACTGCTTGCCCAAGCGTGCTGGAGTTCTTAATAAAGGAGGTCCATATGTATGAAGTCTCATACCTCTGATCAAATTAAAATCCCACCAGGATTTTGGGCTGGATTAAGTCAATTAGGGATAACTGCACAAGATGTAGCCAGCAAAGCAAATCTTCCACTTAGCCATCTCAGAGAGTCAGAAGTCACCACTGCTCAATATTTCGCAGTCTGGCAGGCATATAACGATCTCATTGGGGATACTGCCGAAGGAATCATTAAGCTTGCAACCGTCTTTGAAACCACACAATATCCGCCGACGGTTTTAGCAACATACCATGCTAAGGACTATCGCGATGCTCTTAACCGAATGGTACGATACAAACAAATGTGCCCTCCTGAAAGCTTGCGTATTACCGAGGAAGGCGAGCTATGTACAATCGAATTGGAATGGCAGCATCCCGGGCATTCTGGTCCACCGCTGCTGCTCGGCCTCACTTTGGCATTTCTTCTAGAACTCGGACGGCGAGGCACAGGTCTACCTTTGACAGCACAGCTTGTCGAGTTTTCACAGCCTATAGGAAATGTAAAGATTCTTGAAGCTTATTTCGGCTGCCGAATTCAGATAGATGCTCAATATAATCGTTTGACGTTGCGTCGAAATGATTTGAATCATCCTTTTATCTCGTACAACGAAGAGCTGCTGGAGATTCTGACTCCCGTTTTGGACCGGACGCTTGCTGAACAGAAGGGCACACGCTCTATAACCGAGAGGGTCAAATGGATCATGAAACGCAGCTTCAGCGGAGGACGCCCTGACATTCAAGCTGTTGCGAAGGTATTAAGTATGAGTGACCGTACCTTGCAACGCAGGCTTACTGAAGAAAACACAAGCTTCAAGCAATTGCTGACACAAGCTAGACATGAGCAAGCACGAGAGTATCTGGCAGATCCTTCGCTTGATATTAAAGAAGTGGCTTTCTTGATTGGATATGAAGACCAGAACTCGTTCTACCGTGCCTTTCGTCTTTGGGAAGGTGATACTCCTTCAAATTGGCGTAATGAACATTTAGGTTTAAACACGATACCCTCTTCATAAAGACAGTATTTTCAGAGTTTTATCATTGGCGTGTTAAACAAGAACTTTGGCGCAATCCGCTAGTTACTGAACAACCCCGGTACGATAATATAATCCTAGCCGGCACACAGGACTGTTCTTAAAATGACAACTACTCAGCACGCCGGGATAAAAGGAGAAATGTAATATGGATATGGGATTAAATAATAAAACAGCTTTAATTACAGGATCAACAAAAGGTATTGGTAAAGCAATCGCCATTGAACTCGCTAAAGAAGGAGTTAATGTACTAATTAATGGACGGAATTATGATCAGGTAGAACAGACTGTAAATGAAATAAAGTCGAATTTCCCGGCTACCTCTCCACAAAATGCTACAGCGGATATTGTGGATATTGCGCAAAGAGAAGCCTTATTCGAAAAATACCCTAATATAGATGTTTTAGTTAATAATATGGGTATCTATGAAATTATGAAATATGAGGACGTTGACGACGAAATATTTGAAAAATACATCCGTACTAATGTCCTTGCTGCGAATGGATTAACAAAATTCTATTTACCTAAAATGTTACAAAAAGATTATGGCCGAATTCTCTTTATTGCTAGTGAAGAAGCCATTATGCCTTCAGGCCAAATGCCTCAATATGCAATGACCAAATCAATGTTATTATCATTGTCAAAAAGCTTATCTAAGTTAACGATAGGAACTGAAGTTACAGTCAATACAATCATGCCAGGACCAACACTTTCTGAAAATGTGCATCAAATTATTGATGGGATATACTCCAATGAAGATATGACTTTTTCAGAAAAAGAAAGAAAATTCATGACTACAAATCTTCCTCAATCTGAAATACAACGATTTACTAAACCTTTTGAAATAGGCAGACTAGCAGCATTTGTATGCAGTCCTTATGCCTCTGCATTTAAAGGTTCTCCAATTCGCATGGATGGGGGAATGGTGCCGACTATTTTTTAAGCTTACTCTAAAAGGATATAGATAACGATACAAAAAAGCCACTCCTTATGGAGCGGCTTTTTTGCTTGAAAAGTTATCACTGTCCTCTGGTACAACAAAGGATACCAAGGTGCCTTCTCCAGGCTTACTCTGGATCGAGAGACCTTGACCATATAATTGACTTAACCTCCGATGGGTGTTGGCCAGCCCGATGCCACCTTTGCCTTCCATCATTGGCTTCAGCAGTAAAGAGAGGGTCCCGGAATCCATACCTTGCCCATTATCCTCCACCTCAATCTTTACAGCGTTGTGCAGACGGATAATACGTATTTCAACAGTCCCACCCTGTTGGCGCTTAAGTATACCGTGCTTAACAGCATTTTCTACCAACGGTTGGATGGATAGAGGAGGAATTAAGATGTCAATATTCGGATCTACCTTCCAGATAACAGATATCCTTTCTGCAAATCGAGTCTGTTCAATATAAAGATAAGATTCTACCAATTCCAGTTCATGGGAGAGGTTCACGAGCTCTCCGATATTTAAAAAGTCAAAACTGATTCTTAAGAAAGAAGTAAACGCACCAATGAGCTCCTGCATTTTTTTAGTATCCAAATCACTGAGTGCGGCAATAGAGTTCAACGTATTGAATAAAAAATGCGGTTGTATCTGTGCTTGTAGATAGGCTGCTTCTATCCGCACCCGTTCATTGAAGGATAGCTTCATTGCAGTTAAAGCCCGAATACGATATTTAAGCTCCACTGCGTCCACAGGTTTTGTGACATAATCATTGGCACCGGACAAAAATCCAGTATAAATATCCTCAGGCTGACTACGGGCAGTAAGCAGTAGAATCGGAAGCTCATATAAGGAGTAACGAGTACGAACCTTCTGTGTTAATTCGTATCCCGACATCTGTGGCATCATAACATCGCCAATAAGTAAGTCCCAGTTCCTTTTATCCAACAATTCCAATGCTTCATGGGCTGAGTTCACGGTAGTTATGATATAAGGTTCGGTTTCAAGAATACCCTTTAGTACATTCAGATTGACAGGATCATCATCTACCACCAGAATATTTACCTTAATCTCTGTAAAAAGCGGCGGAATTTTTTCAGAGTGATTACTTGGCTGATGTTCGGAAATTCCCCACTCAGCCATCTGTCTATGAATCTCATCTGCCATATACGAAACTGTAGGTTCCGTCTGTTTTATTATCTGTTCGCTGTAAGAATCGGCAAGAGAGAGTGTGAAACTAAAAGTTGAACCTTTACCAAGCTCTGATTGAATGCTTAGGCTGCTTCCATGCAGTTCTACCAGCTGCCGGCATATGCTTAATCCCAGCCCAATTCCACGCCCGTCATTTATTCCGTGAGGGCCTTGCTCATAGGGTAGAAATATCCGTGCCATAGTCTCTTCAGTCATGCCTACTCCGGTATCTGTCACATAGATAAGAACCTGTCCGTCCTGTTCCTCAGCCTTAACAGTTACAAGTCCTGCTTCGGTGTATTTGAGCGCGTTGTGCACCAGATTTAATAAAACCTGCACCAGTCTTTTCTCGTCCGCACGAACTGGCGGCATAGCTTCCGGGATATCCATAGATAGCTGTACTGGCTTACCTTCAATCATATATTGAAGCATACTAATCACACCGGGAACTACCGATTGAACCGAAATAGGTTCCTGTTGTAAAATAACACGATGCTCCTGAAGACGGACCACATCCAGTAGATCACCAAGCATATGAGACATACGGCGGCTGATTGTAATCAGCAGTTCCATATCTTGACGGCTACTTTCGTAAAGTCTGTCCTTTTCTTTTGTGACAATATTTTGCGCGATATTCATGATTCCGTGAAGCGGTGTACGCAGCTCATGTGAGGTATTAGCGAGAAACTGGTCCTTAAGTTTGTCTGCTTTTTTCAGCTGCTCATTTAGTTCCATGTTCTCTTTAGCATTTTGAAAATACTTTTTAAACCAATAAGCTGAGAAGCCCACGATGGCTGCGATAATATCCAAAGGATAATAGACAATTGAATAGTGTCCGTTACTATCCCACAAATTCCATAACAAATTAGAAACGATCGCCGCACCTGATAACAGCAGAAAAACAACATCTTTATCATCTTGCTTTTTGAACAATAAGCGCCCTAAGCTATAGAGCAACCAAATGAAGGGAATATACTGGAACACTTGAATGATTCCCAAATGAATGGATGTGCTGACCCAATAAGCTGGGACGGTAAGTATAAAAACAGAATAAAGACCAAGACTCACTACATATGCACGTAACCCCTTATTGATTTTGGCAACTGAGGTGAATTTTCTAAAAACAAGCAGAATAAAAAGATTTTGCCACAAAAAAGCAAGCAATCGGATCTTTAATGACCAGGTATAATTAATCGGCACTATTGCAAGAAGTAAGTTGTCATTACGGGCTAAAATGATAACAGCTACGGATAATGTCATTAACCCTACAAGAAACAAAGCACGTTCTTTAGGATTAAATAAATAAAGAATGCAGGCATAGAGCCCATGCAATAACAGGATAATTGCTGTTAACAATTGAAAACCTACGGTATAAAAGTATGTACGGTCAACTTTTTCCTGAGAACCAAAATAAACAGGCCCTGCAATCCCCCCCTTATAAGGTAGATCAAAGTTTGCTACACGAATAAGCACATCAATTACTGTTGTGTTTTTTGTGAAATAGGATACTTTATATGAGGTGGTTTTGGGCACATAAGTATCGGCATCAAGAGATATTGTCCCATTATTGAGCAATAGGCTACCGTTAATTTCTACGCTGGATGCAGTATAGATTTGTTTGATCCACAATGCTACAGGCTGCTGAAGGGGTTCTACCAAAATTCGCAGACGGTAAGTACCAAAACCGTACGAAGAAGGGTCATCCGTTCCTATCGCGCGGCTCCAGTCTCCGGGAACTTGAAGCGGGAGGGAAGGTTCTGGTAAAGTTGAAATATCCTTGGACGTTACGAATTGCGAAGGATAGAAGCTCCATTCACCATCCAGCCTGAATAAGTTAGACTGCTCCAGATCCTGGCCGCGTAAATCCAGTACACCATTGTTAATCACAGGTACAGTGTTGGAAACCTTAAATATACTCAACCAAATGCAGCGTAGGCCAAAGAGAATGCTTATAAAAAGTAGAATGATAGCTAATTTGTTTAGAATAGTTTTATTTTTCATGAGAACATTATAGCAAATAATTCTAATGTAGAATCTAAAATGAAGATTATTTACATAAGAAGGAGAAGTAATGAGCAATGGACACTGCGTGGGGCTAGGAGGAAAGATCCCCACATGGAAGAAGCATGATGTAACTCCTTGAACACTTGAGTACTCGAATTTGCTGTAGGGCGTTTGTATTACTTGATGTGCGACTATGCTGCTTGTTTGGCGTCTGTGATACCGAATGTGCTATTTTGCTGTTTGTTTGGCGTCTGTGATACCGGATGTGCGACTTTGTTGCTTGCTGCTTGTTGTAAGTTTTGCATTCCCACACTCTCTCTTCACGATGAGCGATCGGACTCAGTTGCAGCTATTTGGCTGAATTTTGTCTTTTAAGAAGTGTTTCGGACCCCAGAGGCGTTATTCGTTCCAAATATGCGCGATATGAGGGATTTTCGAGCCAATAGCGACTATAGAGTCCGATAGGTTCTCAAATGAGCCGAATTATGGCTAATAGCGACTCTGGAGTCCGATAGACTTCACTCATGCTTCTATTGTCATTTGTCTTAAGCTTGGCTTCTCGTTTATTGGTGAATATGATGTTGAATACCCCGTTGGCACTACCATTCGATGTAATGACTGGAGGTTAACGGTGGATTCTCCTTAATCCTAAAGGGTATATTATTAGATAATTTAATGCAGACAGGAGTGTAGATACGATGATTAAAGGTTTCGGAGGAATATTCTGGAGAACTAAGAATCTTGAGGCTACAAAAAAAGTGGTACAGTGAGGTGTTGAAGCTTGACATAGAGAATTGGAATGGGACTGTGATAAAACCTCAAGTGGGAAATAAGACTATCTTTTCTTTCTTTACCGAGGATGATAGTTATTTTCCAACAGAACAACAAGTGATGTTAAATTTCCAAGTGCATGATCTAAACGAGACGATTAAGCATTTTGAACAGATTGGTGTACCTCTTGCAAAGAAAATAGAGATTAGTGAATTTGGAAAGTTTATTTGGATTGAAGACCCAGAAGGTCGACTGATCGAGCTTTGGGAGAAGTAAGGAGTTGCACATCATTGCTATTGAGCTAACAGGTGCGTTAATTTAATAAAAACTCAGTTCAACATCTAACTGTAAATGAATTAGGGATTAAAGTTGAATTAACTCCTTGGGTAATACTTCTTCAAAGCTTTCAGCTCCTTGGAAGAATTCATTAGCTTCTATCATCTTAGGTGCGGCGCTTGCGTTGCATGCATGGCTAACAGAATACTATTCTCACCCAAATAGGGAGCATACCATCTAGGTGTACTCCCTATTGCATTGAAGGAACTGGAAAATTAGTGCAACATTTCACCTATTAATAAAGTCAATAAAGATGTTATGAAATAAAATCATAAGAGCAGGTGGTAAATTGAATCTTCGTTTAATCACGTTAATATGTTTATTCACATTCGCGTTCTTTATTGCAAATGGACAAGATGCTAAAGCTTTATCCTGTGTCGAGATAGGAAGTCCCCAAGAAGCCCTAGAGGTCTACGGTGGAGCTATTTATGGTGAAGTAAAACAAATAAAGGTTGATTTGAAACAAGAAGGATTTGCGGGGCCAAAAGAGAAAATCAGATATATATTAGTGGATGTTGAACGAAGTTGGAATACTGAAGTTGAATCTCAAATTATTGTGGGAACAGACTACACTTGGGGTTTTGATTTTAAGGAAGGTAATAAATACTTAATCTACATTAGCGAAGTGGATGGCGTAACAAGCAGTAGTCCATGCAGTTCAACCATTGAAATGAATAACCTTAACCAAGCAACAGAACTATTCGGTGAAGGACTTCGACCCAAACAGCAAGTACACATAGAATACAAGATGTGGTTAATGTTTGAGCAGGATACTGATTTGTATATCGTAGTTGCAATAGTACTAGTAGTGATTTCAGTCATTTACCTGAGAGCAAGAAAGAAAAAGAGCTAAGTGTAATCTTATTGCACTAACGGTTAGGATAGTTCAATAAAATTAAGAAAAAGATAGCTGAACTAATTACTATTTCATTCATAACATATAACATGTGAGGTGCGAGTTGAACTTAGTAGATACGATCATAAAAAGATTTAACCTTAATGTATTAAGTATAGATAATGTTCCTGAGTCCTTTAGTTCACAAGTATACAAGCTGAATCTTACTAATGGAGAAACGGTGTATGCGAAGATCCCTTATAACAGGGATAAGCTATATCGCGAATATCGTATGCTTGAACTGTTGAGGGAGGTATTACCGGTTCCAAAGGTGTTAGATTTCTGGAGTGGGGATGACTTAATTTCTGGTGCATTACTTTTATCGGAGATTAAAGGTATACCATGTACAGGTGCTATTGACGATGAATTAGCATTTCAAATCGGGGTACTTCACGCAAGGCTGCATGAAGTTAAAATGCCGGGATATGGTGTGGAAGGATTAGACGGTTTTCAATTTTTTAATCAGAACAATTGGAGACTTTATATAAGAAATAGCTTTGAAAAATTTATAGAACCTTGCAAAGAAGTCCTTGAGAGAGGACTTTTCGAAAAATGTATTAATCACTTTGAGAGTGCTTTTTCAGTTTTGCCTCCTCCTGATGACCCCTGTGTTGTTCATATGGACTTTCGACAAGGTAATATACTAACAAATAATAATGTGGTTGCTGGAATTATTGATTTTGAGAGTGCACGGGGTGGATCCTCGGAAATTGATTTCACAAAAATTAACCGATATGTTTGGGAAGTGAATCCTCAAAGTAGAATTTCGTATAAAGAGGGATATTCAACAATTCGTCCTCTAATGGATTTGGAAAGAATACTACCCTTTTATAATTTTTACGATGCTTTTAGTGCTGTTGTCTGGTGTAAAAATAGAGGGATTGAAAAGAACAGGGCGTTCCTAAAGGAAAGTATTTCTGTATTGCAGAAATCCGTAGGTTGCTGAAATTACGGGACACGATATTTAAAGACATTTTAAGACGAGGAGCTACCTGCATGATGGATAGCTTTATTACGTTAACGGACATTACGGTAAATAAAGGATATAATGATATAAAATGGCGAATATTAGATCGGCAGTATACTGTAAAATTATTATGATGCAATCATGAATACAATAGCTTATCGTGATATATGGATCACCAGAACTAATAATGAAAAAATCGAAAACCCAAAAAACGTAATGGAAGTGTGTTTATGGAAAATATATATAACAAATTACATACAGCGGAAATACTGAGCCGTATCGAGAATTTAAGTCCTAATTCAAACCCACAGTGGGGAAAAATGAATGTTTCTCAAATGTTGGCTCACTGTTCAGCATTTCAAGACATCGCAAATGGAAACTCCTTTCCTCCTAGAAGTTGGCTAGGAATATTAATAGGAGGGTTTGTGAAATCTATTTTTTACAATGACAAGCCAGTACCACATAATATGTCAACAATTCCGACCATACTTATTTTAGATGATAGAGATTTTGGAAAAGAAAAAGAAATACTGAAACAAAAAATTATAACTTTTCAAAGTAACGGTCCGGAGAATTGTTCATCCCATCCACATCCTTTTTTCGGAAAATTCACTCCGGAGCAATGGGGTAAAGGGATTTATAAACATCTAGACCATCATTTAAGACAATTTGGTGTTTAGTATTTTTTCGCAGTGAATAATAATTGTTTAACGTCGCCAACTTACATATTTTTTATTGACATAAAATCCCTATTACTTTATATTGTATCTAATTACATTGCAATCAAATGCGACGAAGAGGACAAGTAAATCCGGATATGTCGATCAGAGAACTGCCGGTTGGTGCGAGGCAGAGGACACCCGAATCGAACAATCGCCTCAGAGCTGGCTCCCGAAATCATAGTAGGCGGGCCCGGGATTCTGCCGTTACAAAGAAGCATCGTTGTTGGACGATGGCAGCAGAGAGGGTGTATTCATAAATACACCAATCAGGGTGGTAACGCGGAATCTACTCCGTCCCTAATGGGACGGAGTTTTTTGCGTTCTTATAAATAAATAAGGAGGAGTAACAATGTTTCAAAAAATCAATGTCTCCGATCGAATACTTAGCCAGGATATGTTTATTGCTGATGAGGTTCAATACAACCTGATTCACCTTATTTGCGAGTCGAAGAGTTCTACTTGCTTAAAAGATTCTGATGAAACAATGATTTATGCCCAGTCAACGGGACATAACGCATGGCTTTGGAGTTCTAAGGATATTGTCGAGGATAAGAAGGCCGTTCTCTACGAAGAACTTATAGAATTTCTTAAAGAGACTACATTACCGGGAGTATCTGGAGAACCAAAAACAACAGAACGTTTTGCACAGCTGTATTCTCAGGCAAATCATCTTCAATATGAGTCCACGATGACTATAGAATCTTATTTCTGTACAGATCCAAAGAAACCTTTGAACGTAAAAGGTACAATGCAGCAAGCAACGAGAAAAAACGTGGCCATTGTAGCAGAATTTTTGGCGGGTTTCTCAGAGGGGGCTTATGGGGTTTGGGTGAACCCAGAAGCTAAAATTCTAGATGCCAAGAGGATGATTGAGACAGGGAACTTGTATTTATGGTTTGTAGACGATAAACCTGTATCGATGGCGTACATTGCACATAGGTCGGCAAGATATTCCAGATTAAATGCGGTATACACACCTCCGTCTTGCCGGAAAAAAGGTTATGCAAGTGCACTAGTAGCAGAGTTATGTTCTGTTCTTTTATCGGAGGATTTAGTGCCCATGCTTTATGCTGATTTAAAGAATCCTGACTCCAATAAGGTTTATCGAAATATTGGTTTTGTGGAAAGCGGAAAGATTGTTGACATCAAGTTCAAATAGGCACGAAAGGGCTACCGCAAGGTAGTCCTTTTTCTATGATCAATATGTTACTTGGCATTACTTTTATACAATTTAACATAGTTTGTAAGTTCAGCTATCGCGAAAAATTGCTTCGTTAATTGAGAATTCAATTTTTGTAAGGCAAGCTGAAAGGATACCTCCACTTTTTTGTAGTTATGTGTTTCTATTTCATTCAAAAGCTGTTTCATATTCTCGATATAATAAACAGTTTTCCTTAAACTGCTGATAAGAATAATTTTTCTTAATTCCGTTAAAGTGAAGACTCTGTAGCCATTATCTTTGTTCCTATTCGAAGAGATTAGCCCTTCTTGTTCCCAATGCCGAATAGCTGATGGATTAACTCCTGCCATTTGTGCAACTTCACCAATCGTCATTGAATCTGTTACAGTTAAATCTTTGTATTTTGATAAATCAACATCCCGAAACATGCGTAAAACTTCCTCTAACCTTTCTTTTTCCACTTGGGTCTTATGTTGCTCTTGATTGATTGCCCAAAGAGCAGACTCCATCTGCTGGCCTTTAATCTTCCTCATCACATCGTACACAACCGGAATTTCATATCCCTGCAATAATGCGCGAATGGTAATAAAAGCTTGTACATGGATGGAAGTGTAACATCTGCGGTTGCTGGCGGTCCTTGATACATCTGGAATTAAGTCTTGATCTTCGTATCTCCTTAAAGTAGTGGTACTCACATTTAATTGCTTAGCTATCAGTGTAGGTGTATATATCTCTTCCATAATCATCATCGCCCCGAAACATTAAAGTTGAACCTTCAAGTGCTACAACAATATTAAATCGAATTTAGGCAGATATATCAAGGGAGGTAAAGGGATAAACCGAAAGATTGCATGAATGTTATATGATACTTTTATAGAACACAAAGGAGTGAGTTCATTGAAAAAGATAATACAATTAGCAAACCAATCAGAAATAGAAGTAGGTATGGCAGGGCTTCCAGATCGTCCAACCATCCTGTTACCCATCGCTAAAAAATCTGTGTACAATCAAGAAGCAGAAAACTTAAAGCTATGGGGAGTAGATCCCGAATTAGGTAAACATTTTGTTGAAGGATTAGCGGACACTTTTCAAGTGCTTTATTTCGATTATGAAGGTCATCTATTTCAACATCCAGTGGAAAATCTAACAGCAGATCATATTGTGAAGGATCTTCTCCACATTGCGGATGAAATGAATGTTACAAGCTTTAGTTACTACGGTTATTCCTGGCTTGCGTTGATTGGATTGCAAATGGCTATAAGAACAGATCGCTTGGAGAGTTTGGTAATGGGAGGTTTTCCACCCTATAATGGCCCCTATCAAGAAATGAGGGTTGTGACCCATAAAACACATACACAAGCTTTGAGTAACCAAAATGAATCTGTGGAAAGTCCTGCTGGACCGGATAATCCAAACGAAATGGATTGGGACAATATAAAGGTTACCATAGATACCCGTGTTACAGCACAATTTGTCTCCCTATACCAGAGCCTCACAGCCTTTGATGATCGCAGAATTCAACATTTGCCTAGTCTCCCTAAACTAGCTTTTGCAGGTGGAAATGATACGATCGTATACGGTGAAAATTTCGGGAGCGTTACCGTTGACATCGTCGGGTTGTTAAAAAAGAATAAGGAGCAGTTGGCGGATTTAGGCTGGGATGTTGAAATCCTTTCGGGAGCCCAGATGGACCATACAAAAGCTATGCAGCCAGCAGTAGTTGTACCACTGATTAAGCCATGGTATATGAACGTGTTACTAAAAAATACTGGATTGTAATTGTGGCAGATACAAAAATCCAGTGAATTAGGTATCCCAAAAGAACAATACTTTTTAGGGTAAAATCTTTAATTTGAAGAGATTAAATAGTAAACGATCTATGATAAGATTCCATATGTAATCGCTTACATTAATATATATGGAAGGAAGTGGTGTTGCGAATCTGCCCCAACAAGAAATTGCTCGACTACTAGAAATACAGACAAGCAGTATGTAGGTATGTAGTGACAAAAAAATTTCAGGAGGTAGATTATGTTTAAATTTAACAAGAAAATCGTGACTGTAATTATGGCCGCTTCAATGAGTTTCAGCTTGTTTGCAGCAACCTCAAGTGCAGCGACAGACTATTGGCAAAATTGGACCGATGGTGGCGGGACAGTAAATGCTACTAATGGATCTGGTGGGAATTACAGTGTTACATGGTCAAATACTGGTAACTTTGTTGTTGGTAAAGGTTGGAATACTGGATCCCCATCTAGAACAATAAACTACAATGCAGGCGTCTGGGCACCATCCGGCAATGGGTATTTAACTCTTTATGGGTGGACGAGAAACTCCCTCATAGAATATTACGTCGTTGATAGTTGGGGCACTTATAGACCTACTGGAACCTATAAAGGTACCGTGACTAGTGATGGAGGCACATATGATATATATACGACTACGAGAACGAACGCCCCTTCTATTGATGGTACGGCAACCTTCACACAGTTTTGGAGTGTAAGACAATCCAAGCGAGCAACGGGAAGCAATGTCGCGATCACTTTTGCCAACCACGTTAATGCTTGGAAAAGTTACGGAATGAATCTGGGCAGCAGTTGGTCTTACCAGGTATTAGCGACAGAAGGATATCAAAGTAGCGGTAGCTCAAACGTAACAGTCTGGTAATAACAGGTTTTCTATAAGTAATCACTATCATTGCTAAGGTTGTCGGTCCACAGCCGGCAGCCTTAGATCATTCAGCAAATGATACTTAACTACATACCAGTGGTTGGAAAGGAGATATATCCATGAGAAAACTATTAATCTCTCTTTTAATAGTAGTTGCTATCAGCGCTTGTTCGCAAGAAAAGCCTGAACAGAAGGATACTTATGTATTGGTTAAAGGTGGAAATTTTATTAACACAAATTCCAACTACAAAAGTACAACTATATCAAATTTCTATATCGGCCAATATGAAGTTACTCAAAAAGAGTGGGTTGAAATAATGGGAAGTAACCCTTCAGCATTCAAAGGCGACAACTTGCCAGTAGAAATGGTTAACTGGTATGACGTAATAGATTACTGTAATAAAAGAAGTATAAAAGAGGGGTTCAAACCCTATTACAATATAGATAAAAATAAAAAAGATCCGAATAATAAGAGTGATAACGATACTTTAAAATGGACAGTAACGCTCAATGTTGGAGCTAATGGTTACCGATTGCCTACTGAAGCAGAGTGGGAATATGCTGCAAGTGGAGGACAGTTTAGCAAAAGTTACACCTACAGTGGAAGCAATAAAGCAGATGAAGTAGCATGGTATTGGCAAAACGCTGGAGACAAATACTTATCAGGAGATTGGAACTGGCCGATCATAGATAACAACCACAACAAAACAAAATCTATTGGTGGCAAAAAACCTAATGAGCTAGGTCTTTACGATATGTCAGGGAATGTTAGGGAATGGTGTTGGAACTGGTACGGAGATATAGATAGTAAGAGCGGTTCTTTCCGGGTTGTAAAGGGTGGCGGGTGGATCGGCGGCATTAACAACAACGAGATTTCATTTCGGGGAAAGTTCGAAGCGAATTGTATGGGTCCTGATCAAGGTTTTCGAGTGATTCGTGGTAAGTAGATGGGAACAAGACATACCAAGTCTAATCGAAAAAAGCTGAAAAGGGGTTGATTAATAAACAAGCTTTGCGCTCGAATATAATCAAACCCCAATATGTATGTTGCTACATTTCTTCGATCATTTGGATTAATTTTGACAACGCACTAGAAAAAACCGCGTTCCGGCGATACACAAACCATACCTGCAAATCTCGATATCCTTCAGGCAGACGGTGGGAAGTAATTACTCCCGCCTCTTCGGCCTTAGAGATCGAAGATTGGGGTAGCATAGACACGCCGAGTCCAGCGGAAACCCCACTTAGAATTACATCTAACGTTCCGTATTCCATAATCTTATAAGAGCTCATTCCGCTTTCATTTAGGAAACTCTCAGCTTTGGCACGATGTGTACATCCGACGTCGAAAAACAACATTGGCTTTGTAAGCAATTCGCGCATATCGCTCTTACCTGGTTGTGAGATAAGCACCAGCTCCTCTTCGAAAGCAACTACATGTTCTATATCAGGCTGGTCAATGGGTCCATAAACAAAGGCTCCATCTAGTTGGTAATCAAGCACTTTTTGTAAGAGTTTATGCGTTTCTCCCGTTATAAGCGATAGATTAACATCGGGATATCGTAAGTGATATTCGGTTAGCAGAGGCGTTAGATGAGTAGCCGCTGTTGTTTCGATGGAACCTAAACGGAGCGGACCAGTAGGGTGCTCAGAGTACTGTGTGGTTATTACAGCCTCGTCCATTAGTAATAATATTTTGTCTGTATATGCCAGTAAGTTCTCACCTGCCGGCGTTAACGTCATCCCTCGATTGGATCGGCGAAATAGGGGGATTTTCAGCTGAGCTTCTAGATACTGAATCCGGTTTGTCACATTTGACTGGACATAATTTAAGACTTGAGCAGCCTTCGTTATACTACCCTCGCGAGCAACCGCTTGAAATATTCTCAAATCTCCACTTTCCATTTCCTTTGCACCTTCTTGGTATGATGATTTATGATAGTCACCTTCAGTTTTGATCATTTTACTGGATTACACCCACTATGTAAAATTTATTATAGATTCATTAATAACAACTTGAGGAAGGGGCTTGGATGATGAAAGCCATTGTACATGCTGGAGAAGGTGGCCTGAAGGGCTTGAACTATAAAGAGATTATGGATAAAAGACCGGGGATTGGAGAAGTGAAGGTTAGGTTAAAGGCTGCAGGGCTGAACCACAGGGACTTGTTTATCATGGATGACAGAACAAAACAGGATACTCCTTTGATTATCGGCTCTGATGGCGCGGGGAGAATTGAAGCAATAGGTGAAGGTGTACTTGATCATAATGTTGGTGAAGATGTCATCATTAATCCGTGCATCGGATGGGAATATGCCGACAATGTTCCTAACGTTCCAGCCATTGTAGGGGGACCTTCAGAGGGTACATTCGCTGAGTCAATCATCATTCCAGCGCAAAATGCCGTCAGCAAGCCAGCTTACCTGTCATGGGAAGAAGCCGGCGTGCTGCCCTTATCAGCCTTAACAGCCTATCGGGCGCTGTTTACTAGAGGCCGCTTAAAGAAAGGTGAACACGTTCTTATACCTGGCATTGGTGGTGGGGTTGCGACATATGCCATGATGATGGCTTCAGCGGTGGGTGCACGTATCAGTGTCACTTCACGCAGTGAATCGAAAAGACTAGCTGCACTCGCTCATGGAGCTGACCATGCTTTTGACAGTCATAGCAATTGGAAGGAAAGCATGAATGGAGACACCGTTCATCTCATCCTCGACAGCATTGGGCCTGCGACGTTCCCGCATTACTTTGATATTATTAAACCCAATGGACGTATTGTCACATTTGGTGCAAGCTCAGGAGACCGAATGGAAATCCCGACGCGAGCCATATTTTTCCCGCAAATTAGTATCATAGGTACCTCAATGGGAAGTAGTGAAGAGTTTACGGATATGCTTCAGTTTATGGAACATCATTCGATTCGACCTATCATTGATCGAGTGTATCCTTTACAAGACACAGTTCAGGCATTTCACCGAATGCAGCAGGGAGAACAATTTGGTAATATTGCGATAAGAATAGAATGAGCTGAGTCCCTTATAACTGGAATTCAAATGCCAAAAATATCGATTTCGGAGACAGGAAACCACTTCTTCGAAGCCACATCTTTAAAAAACACTTGAATAGTGTAGGTGCCCTTTGTATTAAAGGAATATGTATACTCGTTGGTTTTGAACCAAAAGTTTTCTTCGCTGTTCTTAATTTGTTGAGCATCAATGGTTTCTGTTTTGTCCGCAGGATCGGTGATCACAACCTTAATATCTGAAATTTCTGCTTTTAAATGATCCACCTGTAATAGAGTAGAAAATGCAAAACGTGACGGGCTTTTTACTTTACCAAAAATCTCTCCATTATTATCGAGCATAACCATGTTTATATTAGGCTTGTAGATTCGAACCGTTTTACCTGATTCATCCAAGGCGAATAGTGCAAATAAATCTTTAGACAACTGTTCAGTCGTCAAGGAAATCGAACCTTCGGACAATATTGCGGGCTGTTTTTGAAGCACATTATTCAAATATAATGATACTTCAGATGAGCCAACTGCAGCATAAATCACGGTTCCCGGTAAAATCATGATGCAAAATCCTAAAAGAATCAGCTTCCTTATTTTTCTCAATGATTTTCCCTCCTATAGAGCTTTATGTTAATTATACCCATAAGATGGAAGATAGTTTCTTTTACACCATTAATAAAATATAAGAAGGTCAGTAGAGGGAAATACCCTAACCTGATCTTCTTGGTGTTAAATGAAAGAGTTATTTTTTCTCAGGAGCCAGGATAAGAATGTAACAAAACATTGTGGCATAAAAATAGCATTGGGACTAGATTTCATTTGACAGAGGAGATGTTTTTGGTAAAATTATACATAGGTTTTATTAATAGGAGGTTAGCAATGGATATCGCCATTGAGTTAATTGAAAGTATGTTAGTCAAATTTAGATCGGAAAAGAAATGGACGCTCCAAGCAATCGAGCAATGCACCCAAGAGGATATTACCTGGTCCCCAACCGTGGAAAGTAACAGTATTGCAAATTTGGTTGCTCATATTAGCGGGGCAGTACACTCACGAATTGAAACCATCCTTTTAGATATTCCTGATACAAGAGATAGAGAGAGGGAGTTTGAAAGAGGTCTAGAAATGACAAAAGAACAAGCCATAACTATGACCAGGGATGCTTTTGATATTATTATCCAATATCTTGAACGGCTCCAATCTAACCCGGAGTTATTGATGTCACAACCCTTTCTTAATTTACCACCACTTACATATAGCCAAGTAAATAACGAGACTACTGCTCTTAATCTCATGATAGCGATGGTGAGAGAAGTCCATTATCATACAGGCCAAATCATTTATGCAGCAAAAATAAGAAAGGGACAGCTTGTATGGCAATGATAGTTTAACTAGAGGAACGATACATACAATAACAAAGGACTGCCGAGAGGCAGTCCTTTGTTCACTCTAACTAGAATCCCCTTACACTGCTAGGTGTTACTTTTTTATGCTTTTTGAAGGTTCGGCTGAAATAGTAGATATCGCTGAAGCCAGTAGTGGTAGCGATTTCAGAAATCGTTAGCTGGGTATGGCGGAGCAAATAATCTGCACGGTCTAAACGGACAGCATTTACATATTCCGATATCGTATGCCCAGTGAGTTCCTTAAAGAGACGACTGAAATGGAAGCGGCTTAGCCCCGTTAGCGCCGCAAGTTCGTCAACTTGAATCGGCTCCTGGTAATGGGTATCGATATAACGCAAAACAGGTGCGAAGCGTTCAACGGTCTGAATACGTCTTTCTTGCTCCGCTTGTGAGAGTACGGTGACGATATGTCTGCGCAACAACAGTGTTAGCAGGCGGTACAGCTCGGATTTGACAGCCAGCTCGTAACCAAATTCGCGACGTTCCAGTTCCCGGATAATCGCCAACGCACAGTCTGTAATGTGCTGATCCCCCCGGATATGGTTACGTAACAGCAGCTGGTTCCGCTGAATCGGGGCGATGAACTTGGTTTCAGCAGCGTCGCTTACCGCACTATGCAGCAAGGAAGTATCTGCAATAATCGCATAATACAATAAATCAGAAGAAGCGCTTACCCCATAATGCAGCTCGTTGCTGTTCACAGCAACTAAATCGCCAGCCCGGACGTTAATTGGTGTTCGTCCGCACTCAAAAACAGCCTCACCACTTTCAATAAATATAAACTCAAGATGCTCATGCCAATGATGTGGGAACAACATAACTCCTTCTTGGTTGAAGCGCTGGGTATGTACTTTAATCGGGAACTCGGGATCCGGCATGTCCATGGGTTCCTGTAGATGTTTATCATAGTCCAACATTTATAGACTGCACCTCCTATAGCACAATTGTACAAATGAAACCGCAAGGCTCTGCATGGTATTTAGGGTTGAAATCATTATAATACGAATCATAACCTATGCAAAATAAAGGAGCGAGTGTTAATGGATAAGATCAAAATTGGCGTAATAGGTACGGGCTCTATCTCCGGCATGCACTTAAGTGCTTATCGGAATAATCCGCAGACAACCATATATGCGGTATGTGATCTGAATGAAGAACGTGCACGCGAAGTAGCTACAGAATATAACGTCGAGAAGGTATATACGGATTACCGTGAATTACTGGCCAATTCCGAAATAGATGCAGTCAGCATCTGCACATGGAACAACTCCCATGCCGAGATCAGCATCGCGGCGCTTGAGGAAGGCAAGCATGTGCTTGTGGAAAAGCCGCTTTGCCGTACGGTTGAAGAAGCGCTTCAGGTACAGCAAGCAGTGGAAAAGAGCGGCAAGATTTTGCAAGTAGGCTTTGTACGACGTTATGACTCCAATGCCCAGCTCCTTCAGACATTGGTGGAACAAGGAGAATTCGGCGAAATCTACTATGCAAAGGCAACGACGTTCCGTAGACTAGGCAATCCCGGCGGCTGGTTCAGTGATATTGAACGCTCCGGCGGCGGACCGCTGATCGATATTGGCGTCCATGTGATCGATCTTTGCTGGTATTTGATGGGCCGTCCGAATCCAGTATCGGTAAGTGCCAATACCTACCGGAAGCTCGGCAATCGTTCTAATATCAAGAATCTCTCTTTCTATAAAGCCGCGGATTACGACGCAGCGAACAATACGGTGGAAGATTTAGCGAATGCACTGATACGCTTTGAGAATGGAGCTTCACTGATGGTCGATGTCAGCTTTACACTGCATGCCAAAGAAGACGAGCGTTCGGTACGCCTGTACGGTGACAAGGGTGGTTTTGAAATTGATCCTGAGATAGTCATTGTTAAAGAACAGGCGGATACGATCGTCAATACCTATCCGCAGACCGATAATAAGGGGTTTGAGTTCAACAGTGCATTCCAGAATGAAATTAATCATTTTGCGAGCAACATCAGTACCGGCTCTACACCGATTAGTCCTGTGCAAGACGGCGTTACAATCATGAAGGTACTCGGCGCGATCTATGAATCCGCAGCCAAAGGTGAAGAGGTGAAACTATGAAGTTAGGAATCAGCACTTACAGTCTGCATTCAGCTTTTTCGACGGGTGAGCTCACGCTTGAAGGAGTCATTGAGACGATCGCCGATCTGGGCGCAGAACATGCGGAGATTGTACCCTTGGGTATCAATTTGGTTGAAAATCCTGAGCTAATTGATCAGATTGTACGAACAGCAGCGGGTCGTGGACTAGAGTTATCCAATTATGCTATCGGGGCGAACTTTGCCGGGCTGGAGACAGCGGAAATGCAGCGGGAAGTCGAGCGGGTAAAGCGGGAAGTAGACGTGTGCGCGGCATTAGGCATCCAGCGGATGCGGCATGATGTAGCCTCCTCAAACGATCTATCCATCACGCATTTTTTGGAAGAGCTTCCACGTTTGGCTGAAGCCTGCCGAGAAATTGCGAATTATGCTTCAGGTTTGGGCATTACGACCAGTGTGGAGAATCATGGATACTTTATTCAGCACAGCGATCGTGTACAGGCGCTGGTTCATGCCGTAGGAAGAGACAACTTCCGTACAACACTCGACATTGGGAATTTCCTGTGCGCAGATGAGAACCCGCTAATAGCTGTACCTAACAACATCAAGCTTGCTTCGATGGTGCATTTCAAAGATTTCTATATTCGTCCGCAAGACCGCCAGCCTGGCGAAGGTTGGTTCCAATCCTCCGGTGGGAACTGGTTGAGAGGTGCCATCGTTGGTCAAGGAGACATCGACATGCCGAGTGTAATTCGAATCGTTAAAGAAAGCGGTTACGACGGATATATCTCTGTAGAATTTGAGGGAATGGAAGAGTGCCGTAAGGGAACAAGACTGGGGCTGGAATACATCAAGCGGGTTTGGAACCAAATCTAATTCATTATACTGGAGGATTATTGCCATGGTTAAACCAATTATCACTAATAAAATCGGTGTTATCGTAGACAGCTTTCAGGTTGGAGTGAAAGAGGGATTGCGTAAGGCAAAAGAAGCTGGGGCAGATGGAGTTCAGATTTATGCGGTGCAAGGCGAATTTGATCCCGCTACTCTCTCTCAGTCAGCACGCCGTGAATGGAAGGATTACATTGCTTCGCTGGGTTTAGAAATCTCTGCCCTCGTTGGAGATTTAGGCGGACATGGCTTTCAGGATCCTGCCCAGAACCGTGCCAAAATTGAAAAGTCCAAGCGCATTATGGAACTGGCTAAGGAGCTAGGTACAGATATCGTAACTACACATATCGGTATTGTTCCCTCTAACCCAGCCAGTAAAATTTATGAAACCATGCACATTGCCTGTGAGGAACTTAGCAGATATGCACATGAGATGAATTCTTATTTTGCGATTGAGACTGGGCCAGAACCCGCTGCACGTCTGAAGACTTTCCTCGACGGTCTGGGTTCCAGAGGGGTTTCCGTTAATTTTGATCCGGCCAATATGGTCATGGTGACTGGTGATGATCCGGTGCAAGGTGTTCATACTCTAAAAGATTACATTGTACACACCCATGCTAAAGATGGTCTCAAGCTTGCCGATATCGATCCGCGCGATGTTTACGGTCAATATGGTTATGAAGCACCAGCATTAGACCATGAGAAGATCGCTGAAATGGCCGAGACCGGCTCGGCATTCCGTGAAGTTCCGCTCGGAGCGGGTTCTGTTGATTGGAACAACTATCTGCAAGCGCTGAACGACATCGGTTATACAGGATTCCTGACCATAGAACGGGAGGTTGGCACTAATCCGGAGGAAGATATCCGCCAGGCTGTGAATTTTTTGAAGGGTTTTCGGGTCTGAACACGGTAGTAATAAAGATTAAATAGTTCATCCAAACAGTCCCTGTGAAAAAAGATCTTACATCCATTGGGACTGTTTGTGTTATAGAGTGTGCGGGAAAGACCTAGGACGGTAATGTTCTGAATTTGGAAAGAAGGTGTGACGATGACAGCAGAACGTTTGCTCCTCCGCCGGGCGAAAGTCCTGAATGGAACGGAAATGGACATTGTCATAGCTGATGGCAACATAGTCCAGATAGTTCCCGGTGGCACCGCCGAAGACCATGGTTTCAAGGTCGTGGAAGCCAATGGGGCATATGTCTCTAGCGGCTGGATCGACTTGCATGTACATGCGTTTGCAGAAATGAATCCGTATGGAGACGAGATTGATGAGATTGGAATCAGATGCGGCGTGACTACGCTCGTGGACGCAGGTAGCTGCGGAGCGGAGCGAATGGGTGAGCTGGCGGAGGCGGGGAAAAAGTCAGCAACGCAACTGCTAGCTTTTCTTAACATTTCAAAGATTGGCCTAATGCGAATTGACGAGTTGTCCCAACTAGAGTGGATTGATCATGAAAAGGTGCTTCAGGCGGTAGTTGCTTATCCAGAATTTATCGTAGGCTTGAAGGCCAGAATCAGCAAAAGCGTAGTGGGTGACAATGGCATTCAACCGCTTCATCATGCGCTGGAGCTCTCGGAGAAGACCGGGCTGCCGCTGATGGTACATATTGGCTCCGCTCCGCCGGATATCCGTGAGGTTCTACCGCTACTTCAACGCAACGACGTGATAACCCATTATCTAAATGGTAAAAGCAACAATTTATTCGATAAGGAGAATCGTCCGCTCCAGGTATTGAGAGATGCTATTGAGCGAGGAGTTCACTTGGATGTGGGACACGGTACAGCTAGCTTCTCGTTCGCTGTGGCCGAGGCGGCCAAACAAAACGGTATTGATCCGGATACGATCAGCACGGACATATACAGAGGCAACCGTATGAATGGTCCCGTCTACTCCATGGCGAATCTGTTGAACAAGTTTCTCGCACTGGGATATTCCCTTGAAGAAACAATTGCACGAGTGACGAGCAGAGCAGCCCAGTGGCTGGGACGCCCGGAACTTGGGGAGATTCGGATCAATAACAAGGCGAATCTGACCCTTTTTCGTGTGACGGATGAGAAGATTGAGCTGGTAGATTCTGAGGGGGAACGCCGGGTAGCGCAGCAAACCATTCAAGCAATAGGGGTGATCATAGGTGACAAATACATGGAATGCGAAATACGGCCTTAAAAGAGTTATTAATGCAAGCGGCCGGATGAGCATCCTCGGGGTATCGGCACCGACCGATACGGTGATGGAAGCTATGCGTCAAGGCGGACAGAGTTATGTGGAAATCGCCGATTTGGTGGATAAAGCGGGAGATTATGTTGCACGTCATACAGGTTCTGAAGCAGCGGTGATCGTGAACTCGGCTTCCAGTGGAATTGCTTTATCCGTGGCGGCGCTGGTAACCCGCGGTAATATTCGTACAAGTCTGCGGCTCCATCAGGATAGCATTTCTAGAAATGAAATTGTAATGCTAAAAGGTCATAACGTACAATACGGTGCACCAGTGGAAACCATGGTTTATCTCGGTGGCGGTAAGGTGGTGGAAGCAGGTTATGCCAATGAAGGACGGGCGGAGCATTTGGCCGCTGCGATCTCGGATCAGACTGCGGCTATCTTGTACGTCAAATCTCATCATGCCGTTCAGAAGAATATGATCTCTGTAGAGGAAGCTTGGGCTGTGGCCCAAACTCATAACGTACCGCTTATAGTAGATGCTGCAGCGGAAGAGGATCTGCAGAAATATGTGCAAATATCCGATCTGGTCATTTACAGTGGCTCCAAAGCCATAGAAGGACCAACATCCGGACTTGTGGCGGGAAAACGTCTTTATATTGAATGGCTGAAAGTGCAGCTTCACGGCATTGGACGCAGCATGAAGGTTGGTAAGGAAACATCCTTCGGCCTGATGCAGGCGTTGGATGAATATGCTCACAAGCAGGATACAAGCGAAAAGGAAAAAGCTACGCTCCAATTGCTGATGCCGCTCGACGGGCTTCCCGGAATTCGGGTAACTATCGTGCAGGATGAAGCAGGCCGGGCAATTTACCGTGGACGCATCCATGTGGACCCGAATCAGTGTGCAATAACAGCACTTGAGTTGTCCCAGCAGCTTCAACAAGGTGAAGTGGCTATTTACACTAGAGACTATGGGGTAAGGCAAGGTTATTTTGATATTGATCCGCGTCCGCTAATGGGTGATGACATAGAAATGATTACTGCGAGGATAAGGGAATTGACAGGAGGGGCAAGCAATGTCTGAAATTAACAAGCGGTTCTATAAAGGTCGGGTGGCCTTAAACGTATTGGCTAAGGATATAGAAAATGCCAAAGAAGTGTTTACTGCCGCCGAAGGTTATGTACTGGTCGGTGTATTGTCCAAAGACTATGCAACGGTAGAGGAAGCCGTGCAGGCGATGGAGGCATATGGGCGGGAAATTGACGGTGCGGTATCGATAGGACTAGGCGCGGGTGATAATCGGCAAGCTGCTGTTGTTGCAGAGATTGTCAAATCCTATGCTGGCAGCCATATTAATCAGGTGTTCCCGGCAGTTGGTGCGACCCGTGCCAACCTTGGAGCGAAAGATAGTTGGATTAACAGCATGATCGCACCAACGGGACAACCTGGTTTTGTGAATATCTCCACCGGCCCGGCCAGTGCGGCACAATCTGTACCAGCTGTAATTCCCGTAAATGCGGCGATTGCATTGGTTCGGGATATGGGCGGAAATGCTTTAAAGTATTTTCCGATGCAGGGGCTGAGCCGTAAAGCGGAGCTAATCGCTGTGGCCAAAGCCTGTGCGGAAGAGGGTTTTGCGCTGGAGCCGACCGGCGGTATCGATCTGGACAACTTTGAAGAGATCTTGTCCATTATATTGGAAGCAGGAGTGCCGCAGGTGATTCCCCATGTCTATACATCGATTATCGATCCGCAGAGCGGAGCAACGAGAGTGGCGGATATACAACAGCTCTATCGGACGATGAAAAAGCTGGCGGATCAATATGCCTAAACATATCGCCGCTTTTGGTGAAATAATGATGCGGCTACAGGTCCCAGGCTTTGAACTTTTATCTCAGGGTAACCTGCTGAAGTATTCCTTTTCCGGCACCGGCGTCAATGTACTGTCTGCATTGTCCCGATACGGACATCAAGGAAGCTTGGTGTCGAGGCTGCCTGCGAATCCTATTGGTGACGCAGCAACAGCCTATCTTCGGCGACTGGGTATCCAGCCGGAGCATATCCAGCGCGGGGGCTCAAGTATAGGGATGTACTTTCTTGAAAACGGATTCGGGGCTCGCCCCTCCCGAGTGACTTATTCCGGTCGCCCGGAGAGCAGCTTCAATACTGCTCCTCCGGGTACTTATCCATTCGCAGAGCTGGCAGACCTCGCGGATGCTGTTCATTTCTGCGGGATAACACTGGCAATGAACGATGATGTGCGAAAAGCGATGAAAACTTATGCGAAAACGGTTAAGCAACACGGTGGCCTTGTCGTTTTTGACTGCAATTACCGCCCATCGCTTTGGGGAGAGAGAGGCTATGAGCTGGCGCGTTTCCATTACGAAGACATGCTGCATTTGGCCGACATCGTGCTGATGAATGAAAAAGACGCAATGCTTATCCTTGGTATGAAGCCCGAGGGAACTTCAAGGGAAGAACAACTCCAGGAGCTAATTCCCGCAGTAGCTTCACGTTACAGTCTATGTACGATAGCAGGAACGCATCGGTCCATCCATGAAGATAACCGCCATTCGTTGCGCGGTTATATCTTCAAATCCGGTCGCTTCGCATATTCCGAGACCTTAAGCTTTCCGGTGCTTGATAGAGTCGGGGCTGGAGATGCATATGCCAGTGGTATAATTCACGGAGAGCTGGAAGGTTTTGATCCTCAGCATACTGTAGCCTTTGCGGCCATGGCCGGTATGCTAGCCCACACAGTAGAAGGAGATTCTCCGCTGGCCACCGAGCAAGAAGTTATTGGTGTGCTGACAGGTGCTGTAAGAGATATATTGAGATAAAGAAGAAGCTGCCTTACAGGAGAACATGCCTGTGCGGTGGCTTTTTTTATCGCTACAGACACTGTAACTTTGCTCAGATCAAGAATCTGATCCAATGGCTACAGGCTAGATTTGGCTTATTTAGGTCTTTTTAAATAGGTGTAAAATCTCATTTTTTGCAACTTTATCCTCTAACCGGCGTCAAAGAAGAGAGAATAAGAAGGGGGAGCCTATATGAAAAAGTTAAATCTACTAGCCCTTTTAGCAGTTATTTCAATAATCTTTGTTGGATGTGTCAATACAGGGGATAAAGATAAAGCGAATCAAACGCTAATCGATCTGAGTTCTGTGGACTCCATTACAATCCATGATGATATCGGCGGATTAATAACCATAAAGGACCAAAAGCTAATAGAACGTTTCAATAAAGCTATACATACTGCTGAGTATGACAACGCGAAGCTTGATATTGCAGCACCTGAATATGAGGCTACTGTTGAATTGAAGAATAAAGAAAACGAAAAGTTCTCATTCTGGATTATGGGCAAGAATAATGGTCTTTTCACCAAATCAGGACAAAATGGGCATTACAAGTTATCCGAAACGGATAAGGCTGCTTTGCTTAACTTATTTGAATCAAATGATCAGCATGTAGAATCCGATAATCTAAAGATCGATGAGACCATCAAGCGAATCACATTAGCAAACTCTCTAGCACATGGTTCAGTGAATGCTAACATAAAGGATGAATACACAGATCATGAAACCATAGATACTTTCGTCCGAGCCATCCGTACCGCTGAACAAATACCAGGGAATTTAAATACCGCAACGCCTAACTACGATATCGTTCTAATTTCAGATAATAATAAATATGCCTTTCATTTATGGATTAACGAGACAAGCGAGCAAGGCATGTTAATGAATGTGAACGAAACGGATACAGGCTACACAATTACTAAGGAATCAACTGCTGAGTTAAAAAAAATTCTGTTCTCGGAAGCAAAATTTAATGGTTTGGAGTTTAATACAGAACGGAACTCTATTGGAGATCTGTTGGCCAAACCGATGGACCTATCCGAAAATAACTATCTATTAAATGGTGGAGCAGTAGTTGAACTGCAAGGGATCTCTTATCATACCATTCATCTTTTCTATGGCGACCACAATGCTGTCAACGCTTTGTTAGCCCATGATCCTGCTACGGATGAGGTGAAGGTGAAATGGAGCGACGAACTCAACGATTCCAATAATCGATGGAATAACGCTTTTATGAGCAACTATAATATGCTAATCCCGCTGGATGAGGATCATCTATTATTTCTGGAATCGGATGTGACGAAAAAAGCCGGGCAATATCATTTGTCCTCATATAATGTTGTTACAGGAAAGATTGAACGACTTCGGGAAAACTTCTGGCCGCTTTCTGATGATTATGATTACATTTATAAATTTCAATGGAAAGCTGATGAGCAAAAATTGTTTATGCAGAGTTATCTCGGCAATGTATGGATCTTTGATCTGAAAACAGGAAAGGACGATGTCCATCTTCTGAAATATCGCGTAATCCCACATTCGACGACCGGGGCGCCATCCCTGTTCCTCTCACCAACTTTTAAGAGATTTGTACATGATGATGAGAGCGGCGAATTAACTTTTTACGATAATAAAGGAGTTTCGCTACGTACTGTACCGTTACCACAAGAGCAATATGTACCTTCTGAGAAAATAAAGTGGAACCCGGCGGGCACGATTGCCTGGATGGATACAGCAGAAATCAACGAAAACCGAATTCTTGACATCGATATCGATTATCTGAAAATAGCTGCACAAAAAATTAATTTTTATAATCAGGATGGTCTTTCCATCGGATCCATTAAGACTGAAGGCAATCATGAAGATACGGCTATTGAAGTTGTGGAGTGGATGGACGCTAATGTAGCCGTGATAAAATCATATACTGTAGAACTTATGCACAAGGATAATATAGGGCTTAATGTTAAGGATGTTTCTTATTATCTCTATGATGTAAAAAAGAAGCAGAAGGGGGCAAGCTTTTCGTCCATCCCTCCCAGTGCTACCGTTACTACAGATCTTCGAATGGGCGATGCCGATAATACGGGCGAAATCACTGTGAGTTTTAAAGAAATTACTTATAAAAAAGAAAAATAAATAAGCCTCGGGAGTTCGCCGTAACGATCACACAAGATCATTGGGGAAGCTTTCCGAGGCTTCTTTTTATATTTAAAAGACAAATACTAAAGAATTCTCGAATTCTATAATTGTCCCGCTGTAGAACGCACGGAGGACAGCAGGTCTAGTCGGAAGCTTTGTACCAAGGTGTCACCGTTCATAAGATCGGTCTCATACGCACGATTAAAGCCTAAGCGCTGGTACAGTTTGATGGCTGAAGACATCATTTCCGAGGTGTGCAGGTTCAAGGTGGTGGCACCCAACTGTAGTGATCTCTGTGCAGCTTCGTGAATCAAAAGAGTTGCAACGCCAAGACCACGAGCGGATGGAGATACGGCTAGCAGACGTAGGATAGGGGAGTGAATCCCGAGCTCCGGTTTCCCGTATGCCGTTTCCGAGGAACTGAACAAGAGTGCGCTACCAACGATTTTCCTGTCGATTTCAGCGATGATCCGAACGAGCGGGGCATCACCATGAACGGAATCAAGAAGCGATTTCCGATACTCCAGCCACAACGGCTCAGGCATGATCTCCGAATATTTGTGGTATGCATCTAACAGCACATCGGCGATAGCATTTCGATCTTTATTCTCAGCTTCACGGATAATGATCTTTTGTGACATGTTTTCGCTATCCCCTTTCAGACAAATGTAGTGTTCATTCGAATGAAATTATTATACATGATAAATCCTAGTGGAATAAGAGGGGTTTCATAATTCTGATTTAGGAATAGAAAAGTTCTATATGAAATAAACATGACTTTCAGTTCAAAATCCGATTGATTTACACGGAATTAATTGTTGACAAAAAATAGGGTGATGACTAAGATATAAACAAAATCTATAGGGTAGCATCGCTTTAATTCATTGTTTTTACATCGGAATAGTAAAATTAATAAAAGCATAGGGGGATTAGGGATGAACATTGAAAATATTGAGGCTTTTGTCTACATCAACCATTATGGAAGCTTCAATAAAGCGGCCGAAGTTCTATATATCTCACAGCCGACAGTAACGGCCCGGATTCAATCGCTAGAAAGGGAACTGGATTGCAAAGTGTTTGATCGGTTGGGCAAGCAGATTAACCTTACGGATAAAGGTAAACAGTTTCTTCCCTATGCCCAGCAGATTCTCCAGATCTATCAGAACGGTAAATATCAGGTTCAGGCTAAGGGACACATTCCAAATGAACTGAGAATCGGCAGTACGGTCTCGGTTTCCAATTATTTAATGCCCCATCTGATGCTTCATTTAAAGCGCAGGTATCCTCATATCACGATCAAGCTGATAACAGCTTCTACGGAAGTATTGACTGAAAAGTTGAAATCGAAAGAGCTTGATTTGGCTTTTATACGTAAGGTCGTAAATCCGGCAATTCAAACCTTTCCTTTCTGTGAGGACCCCATCTCACTGTATGTACATGAGGGACACCGCTTTGCTAAAGCACAGCGGGCTTCACTGGAGGATATCCGCCAGGAGACGTTGGTTTTTTTTGAATGTGGCTCTTTAGATTGGATGCGGCTGCATCGTGTATTTGAGAGCATGGAACAGCCACCGAAGATTGAATATCAGGTAGATAACCTGGAGACAGCCAAAAAGCTGGTATTGAAAAAAGCAGGCATCTGTTTCCTTCCCGCCCTCAGTGTGCAAGAGGAAGTGGCGACGGGGTCGCTGATCCGGGTGGATATTGCGGAGACGGAAGGCATCTCCTTACGAACCAGCTTGATTTCGCTAAATGGAGAGAACGCAGAATTCATCGAAACCTTGCTTGAACTGGGGATTGGTAAAGTCGGAGATCGACTAATTGTATAGATGTATTAAAAAACTCTATTAGCGCATGGACACATGCAGTGATAAAGTTAATTGCATATAATCACGACTAATTCGATAGGGATTATAAAATTAATTTTCGAAAGGCTGGAGGGCATGTGATGAGTGAGGTATACAGGCTGGCAGAACTGAAGGATGCGGAGCAATTGCTGGATGTTACATATCGTGCTTATCAGCTGATTCGTGAACTTGGGCTGCATTGGCCGGCGGCCACAGCCGACTTGGCGCTTATTGAAGACAATATAGCTACGAATGAGTGTTATGTGCTTGAAGTTGACGGAACGATAGTTGCGACCATAACCCTTTCAAAGGAAGAAGAGATTAAGAAGATTAGCCCACTGCCTTTTATTAAATGGTTTGCTGCTCATCCAGATTACAGTAACAGAGGTTATGGTGGAAAACTTTTGGATTGGGTGGAAGAGAACATTATTGCTGGACAGTTAGGTTCGGCTGCAGTCACGCTGGCAACGGCGAAGAAACATCCGTGGTTGGTTCAAATGTATGAACGCCGGGGGTACGAACGGTTTTTAGAACTGGATCAGCAGAACGGTGACGGCATTATGTATCTGCTGAAAAAAACACTTACAGACAAACCACAGTTCATTCAAAGGGGATAAAACAATGAAAAAGTCCATTTCACTAGTATTTGCATCGATATTGACACTGGCGATTGCCGGCTGCGGAAACAACAGTAACAGTGCTAGCAGCAATCAGAATGGAAATACAGCAGAAGCTGCGGCACCGGCAAAGGATTCGGCTAAGGTAACTAAGATCATTGTGGGCACGGGTACTGCTTTTCCGAAAGTCTGCTTCATAGATGAGAACGGCAAACTCACCGGATTTGATGTGGAACTGCTCAAAGAAATCGATAAGCAGCTTCCAGAATATGAATTCGAATTTCAAACCATGGATTTCAGCAATCTGCTGCTGAGCCTGGAAACCAAAAAAATCGATTTGGTCGCCCATGTCATGGAGAAAAATCCGGAACGGGAGCTGAAATACTCTTTTAACAAAGAAGCCTATGCCCACTGGAGAAACCGCATTGTAGTGGCAAAGGATAATAATTCAATCCAATCGCTTGATGATCTCAAAGGGAAAAAGGTGCTTGTAGGTGCAACGAGTGCACAAGCACAAATACTCGAGAACTACAATAAAGAGAATGACAATGCGATTGATATCGTGTATCAGAATGGTGCAGCGAATGATACCGTCGCACAGATTAGTACTGGTCGTGTGGACGCAACGCTGGCTGCAGATTTTGTCCTGCCGATCATTGATCCGCAGAATCAGCTAAAAGCAACGGGCGACGAGCTGTCCTCCGCGGACATTCTCTATGTTTTCCGTAAGGATGATGCCGATTCACAAAAGCTGTCAGATGCGATTGACAGTGCGATTAAAGAGCTGAAGACAGACGGCACACTAGGCAAGCTTAGTACGGAATGGTTGGGTGCGGATGTTACAGCGGATTCGGTTAAATGATTGAGCCGGTGAGCACGGGAAGGGAGGGAATATATGGGCGCACAGTTTGATATCAGCTTTGTATTTTCGTTTTTGCCTAAGTTACTAGAGACTTTAAGCACCACGCTTCTGATTGTCGCCTGTTCTCTACTGACAGGAATTCTTGTCGGCTTTCTCGTAGCTCTGCCAAGACTTTATAAAGTGCCTGTGTTAAAAACCATCTCCGAAATCTATATTTCTTTTTTTCGGGGAACTCCGATTCTTATCCAGCTCTTCTTGTTTTATTATGGTCTGCCCGAAATTATGAAGCTGGTTCATGTCGATATGACCCGGACTCCCGTGCTTGTTTTTGTGATACTTACTTACGGGCTGCATACGGGGGCATACATGTCCGAAATGATCCGGGCTTCTGTAATGGCGGTGGATAAGGGGCAGGTAGAGGCTGCTTATGCTACAGGAATGACGGGGGTTCAAGCCTTTACGCGAATCGTGCTGCCGCAGGCGCTCGGAATCGCAGTTCCGGTATTCTCCAATCTGGTGATTGCTCTACTGAAAGATACGTCATTGGCCTTTACTCTTGGGGTGATGGAAATGTCAGGTAAAGCACAGACGCTAGGCAGCTTAACTCAGCATTTTATTGAAACGTATATCGCGCTTGCGCTAATCTATCTGGTCATCAGCTTTACAATCGAGAAACTGCTGCTTATAGCAGAACGCCGGCTGCTGCGGCATGAGAAACGGAATACACCGGAGAAAAAATCGTTCAAAATCAACAAAAGCTGGTCCTACCGCCGCATCATTGCTGAACTTGGACCGGGTAAAGGAGGTAGCGGATTATGAAGCTGGACCCATCTTTTATCTGGACTGCTCTGGTGCAAATTTTAAGTGCAATTCCTGTGACCTTATCTATTACTGTTGTCTCAGTACTCATTGGATTTGTGATTGGTGTGGCTGTAGCGTTGATCCGGATATACAGAATTCCGCTGCTGTATCCGCTGGCTGTCGGTTATGTTACGTTCATCCGCGGGACACCGATGCTGACACATCTTTTGCTCATCTATTTTGGGCTTCCCGTATTAATCGATGGTCTGGCGGTACAGTTCGGCTGGAGCTTCAGGTCGGTATCGATTCCCATGATCGGTTTTGCCTATATTTCGTTCTCGATTACAGCGGGAGCCTATATGTCCGAAGTCGTCCGTTCAGGTCTGCTTGCGGTGGATCGCGGTCAGCTGGAAGCGGCCCATTCTATCGGCATGACCACGCCCCAGGCACTGCGGCGGATTGTTTTTCCTCAGGCGCTGGCGGCGAGTCTGCCCAATCTGTCAAATTCGGTAATTGGTATGCTGCATGGATCTACCCTTGCTTTTACCGTTTCGGTGGTGGATATCAATGCTAAGGCGCAAATTGTTGCTTCAACGAACTGGAAGTTTTTTGAGGCTTATCTGGCGGCAGCACTGATTTTCTGGGGACTTACGTTCCTGATCGAACGCGTGACGTCGCTGATTGAAAAAAGAATTAATCTGTACAATCGAGGTGGAGTAGCATGATCAAGCTTGCGCAAATTTCGAAGTCATTCGGTCGGAATCAGGTGCTCAACAATATAGATTTAACGGTGACGAAGGGCGAGGTTGTCGTCATTCTCGGTCCCAGCGGCTCAGGCAAAACGACACTTTTACGCTGTGTGAATTATCTGGAGAAGCCAAGCAGCGGAGAGATCGCCATCGGCGATTTCAAAGTGAACTGCAAGCACGCCCGTAAAAAGGAGATTCATCTGCTCCGGCAAAAAACGGCAATGGTGTTCCAGCAGTACAATTTATTCCGCCATAAAACCGCGCTGGAGAACGTGATGGAGGGACTGTTGATTGTCAAAAAGCTTCCGAAGGAAGAAGCGAAAAAGCGGAGTATTGCTCTACTTGAAAAGGTTGGTCTTGGCAGCAAGCTGGACGCCTATCCAAGTCAGCTGTCCGGAGGCCAGCAGCAGCGGGTTGGCATTGCCCGTGCCTTGGCACTCGAGCCGGAGGTTATATTGTTCGACGAACCCACATCGGCGTTGGACCCAGAGTTAGTGGGTGAGGTGCTGGCCGTCATCCGTAAAATTGCCAAGGAAGGCATCACAATGATTGTGGTGACTCATGAAATGGGCTTTGCTCGTGATGTGGCGAATCATGTGGTTTTTATGGACGGAGGCGTCATTGTTGAAGAAGGGACTCCGGCAGAGCTGTTTAACCATCCGCGCGAAGAAAGAACGAGGCAGTTCCTGAAGCGGATCACACCTGAATTTAACTATTCCATATAGGAGGAAAAACAATGGCTATTACAATCAGCGTACTTGATCAAAGTCCGATCTATCCGGGAGAAACGCCGGAGGAAGCATTCCAGCATACAGTCAAGCTGGCACAACTGTCCGAAGAGCTTGGATTCCACCGGTTCTGGGTTTCAGAGCATCATGACTCCGAGCAGGTAGCCGGCTCTTCCCCGGAAGTACTTATCTCACATCTTCTGGCTAAAACAGAGCGAATCCGCATTGGCTCCGGTGGCATCATGCTCCAGCATTACAGCCCGTATAAGGTAGCGGAGAACTTCAATGTGCTGTCTACACTGGCTCCTGGACGAGTGGATCTCGGTGTGGGACGTGCTCCCGGTGGACTCCCGCGCAGCACACAGGCACTGCAGCAGGGAAAAGCTGAAACCCCAGACCTGACGGGCAAAATCATCGAGCTGGAAAAGTATGTACATAACCGCCTCGAAGAAAACCATCCGCTGGCAGGGTTGAAGGCAGGTCCCCTTCCTGGTATTCCTCCCGAGTTGTATGTCCTTGGTGCGAGTGTAAGCAGCGCGGAAATTGCCGCTGAACTGGGGTTACCGTACGTATTCTCCCTGTTTATTAACAGCGATAAGGCGGTAGCGCTGGATGCCATTCGTGCTTACCGCAGCGGTTTTGCTTCTTCACAGGGCAGACAACCGCAAGCGATTATCGCTTTATCGTTAGTGGTGGCTGAGACTGAGGAGGGAGCGAAAGAACTGGCAGGTGCGCATAAGCTGATCCGGATTCAACTGGCGAGCGGGAAGAAGCTGACAGTAGGGACCTTGGAACAGGCGGGAGAATTTGCCCGCCAGAGCAATGAAGCCTACACGATTGAAGAGCTGGAACCGGAGATTACCAAAGGAACTAAATCATCTGTCCGTGAACAGTTGTTGGAACTTTCAGAGGCATCCGGTGTCGAGGAGTTCATCATAACGACGAATGTACAGCCCTTTGACAAACGGCTCCGATCCTTTGAGCTATTGAGCGAAGCAATCGCTGAAGTGGCGGCAGAGGCATAAAGCGGGCGGGCTCGGTATCACACAGGAAATCGTGTAAAGGAGGGTGACTGTATATGACAAGTAAAGCTAAAGAGTTAAGTGCGGAAGCGCTTGAAGAAGAATTAATCGGGATACGCCGTCATCTGCACCGGCACCCGGAACTGTCCAATGAAGAATATGGCACAACAGAATATATCATTTCCCTGCTGGAGCGGGCAGGAGTCAGGATCGTAGAATACGGTCTGTCTACCGGCGTGATCGCAGAGATTGGCGGCAAAAAGCCTGGTTTGGTCATCGCACTGCGCGCAGATATTGATGCCTTGCCAATCCAGGAGGAAAGCGGAGTATCCTTTGCTTCATTATATCCCGGCAAAATGCATGCCTGCGGGCATGATTTCCATACGGCTGCCTTGATTGGTGCCGCCTTTCAATTGAAACAGCGAGAGCAGCAATTACAGGGAACGGTGCGCCTGTTATTCCAACCAGCGGAGGAGAAGGCGCAGGGTGCACAGCGAATCATTGCTAGCGGGGCACTAGAAGACGTCCGGGCAGTGATCGGGCTGCATAACAAGCCAGACCTGCCAGTCGGAACCATCGGTATTAAGGGTGGTCCTTTAATGGCAGCAGCTGACGGGTTTGTGATTGAAGTGCAGGGTGGCAGTTCTCATGCTGCCGTTCCGGAAGCTGGCATAGACCCGATTGTAGCGGCTTCGCATATTGTGACGGCATTCCAGTCCATTGTAAGTCGCAATGTCAGTCCACTGCAGAGTGCGGTGGTCAGTGTGACGCAGATTCACAGCGGCAATTCATGGAACATTATCCCCGAAAAAGCCGTGCTTGAAGGGACGATCCGCACCTTTGATGAAACGGTGCGCAGCAAAGTGCTGAACCGGTTTCAGGAAGTGGCGGTCGGTGTAGCAGCGGCTCTTGGAGCAGAAGCTACCGTTCGCTGGATAGAAGGGCCACCTCCGGTTATCAACGACCCCTCCCTAGCAGCGCTTGGAGTTGAATCGGTCGAAGCTCTTGGTTACCGAGAGATTCAGCCAGAGCTTTCTCTGGCTGGAGAGGATTTCGCCTTCTATCAGCGCGTGGTACCCGGACTGTTCGTTTTTGTTGGTACTGAAGGAAGCCAGGAATGGCATCATCCGGCCTTCAATCTGGATGAACGTGCACTCCCTGTGGCAGCACGTTTCCTTGCGGATGTAGCTGTTCGTTCCCTAGTGCAGTACAGTCCCGATGGAGGTGCAGAATTATAGCTGAATATAACAGTTACGATGTAATTATCGTCGGCGCAGGCTCGATGGGCATGAGCGCCGGTTACTATCTTGCGAGGCGCGGAGTGAAGACGCTGCTAATTGATGCCTTTGATCCTCCACATACACAGGGAAGCCATCACGGGGAAACCCGGCTGATCCGGCACGCTTACAGTGGTGATCCCGCTTACATTGATTTGGCTCTGCGGGCAGATCGTTTATGGAAAGAAGCCGAGCAGTTGAGCGGAATAGAACTGCTTGTCCGCTCGGGCGTATTGAATCTAGCAGATAGTGCAGTGTATTCCTTCAGCGGTCGTCTCGCGGAAGCGAAGAAACGGAAGGTGCAGGTTCAGCATCTGGATGCCGGAGAGGTCCGGCGGCGCTGGCCGGGATTGAACATTCCAGAAACATTCGCAGCAATGTATGAACCAGATGCCGGGTATTTGTACAGCGAGCGCTGTATCTCCGCCTACCGCCAGCTTGCCCTTGGACAGGGTGCGGAGCTGTTGACGAACACTTCGGTAGTAAACATCACCGCCCGCGAAGGCAGTGTGACAGTTCATACAACAAACGGCGATTATCACGGAGCGTCAGCTATCCTTAGTGCCGGAGCCTGGTTTGGTGCGTTGGCGCCTTTTGTGCATTTGCCAATCAAGGCGATCCGCAAAGTTGTGGGCTGGTTTGAGAGCTCACCTGCTTTTGCAGCCGGTAACTTCCCTGGCTTCACGCTAGGGGCTGAGGAAGGTGGCTATTATGGCTTTCCCAGCATTGATGGAACCGGTCTGAAGATCGGCCGGCACGATACGGGGCTGGAATGGAAACCAGGCACACTACTTGCTCCCTTTGGCAGTGAAGCCAGCGATGAGCAAGACCTTCGTAGAGTACTGGAGTCTTATATGCCGGGTGCAGCTGGCCGATTACTTAAAGGTTCTGTATGCAAATATGAGCATACGCCTGATGAAGATTTCATTATTGACCGCCATCCGCTCCACTCCAATGTGCTGGTAGCCGGAGGGTTCTCAGGGCATGGTTTTAAATTTTCTAGTGTTGTAGGTGAAATACTTGCTGATATGGCGACAAGTGGAGCTACCAACCACAACATCCAACCTTTTTCGTTATCACGTTTTGCACCTGATCATTCGCAAGCAGGCTTTATATTGGAGGGGATTTAATGAGCAAAGTTCAAATCAGTAATTTTTTAAGTACTTACAACCAGCTGGTGCATGCAACTGCAGGGTTAACAGAGGAACAGCTGAAATGGAAGGCGGAACCAACAAGTTGGAGTGTCACTGAGGTGCTGGCTCATCTAGCTGATCACAGCATTGTGGTTTCGTTCCGCATCCGTGATATTCTCGCTGCTACAACTGCGCAGCTGCCAGTCTTCAATCAGGACGCTTGGGTCAGCGGCCAGTACGCCAACAGTGGTTATGCTTCCGATAGCCTGGAGTTGTTCCGCAGCCTGCTTTATTATAACAGTCTATTGTTTGAACGGCTCAGCGCAGAGGATTGGGAGAAAAGCGGGATTAACTTCAAGGGGGAGATCGTGAAAATTTCCGATATCGTCCATAGCTTCACCGCACATGTGGAAAGGCATCTTGGCCAGATCGAGCGAATCAAGCAGGGCGCTGCCAATGCATCGTTCGTGCAATAAATGCTTATAAAGTGAGTTTTGCACAAAGTAAAACCTGGGAATCGTATGCTCACAAAACTTTTAGGAGGAATGAACATGACCAAACCAAAACAACTGAAGCTAGGCGCACTGCTGCATGGAGTAGGAGGCAGCACGTCGATGTGGCGCCATTCTGATGCTAAGCCGGATGCAAGTGTAAACTTTGAATTATACAAAGCGTGGGTACAGAAGGCAGAAGAAGGCAAGCTGGATCTGATCTTCATCGCAGACGGTTTGTACATTAATGAAAAGTCCATTCCGCATTTCCTTAACCGGTTTGAGCCGCTGACCATCCTTAGCGCACTCGCCGCCGTCAGCACCAACATCGGTCTGGTTGGTACCCTGTCCACCTCCTACAGTGAACCGTTTACTGTCGCGCGTCAATTCGGCTCACTGGATGTAATCAGCGGAGGCCGGGCCGGCTGGAATGTGGTGACTTCACCGCTGGAAGGCTCTGCCTCTAATTACAGCAAAAAAGAGCATCCTGACCATGGCAAGCGCTACCGCATTGCTACCGAATATTTGCAGGTGACGCGCGGATTATGGGATTCCTGGGAAGATGATGCGTTTGTCCGAGACAAGGAATCAGGTGTATTCTTTGATCCGCAAAAAATGCATACCCTGGACCATCAAGGTGAGTTCTTCTCCGTGAAGGGACCGCTCAATATTGCTCGTTCGAAGCAGGGGCAGCCTGTCGTGTTTCAGGCAGGTTCCTCAGAAGTTGGTAAAAATTACGCCTCAAAGGAAGCGGATGCTATCTTCACTGGCCACGAAACGCTAGAAGATGCCCAGGCATTCTATAGCGATGTTAAGACACGGGTAGCTTCATTTGACCGGGATCCGAATGAGGTGCTGATCTTTCCTGGCATTGCTCCAATCATTGGCGACACACCAGAGGAAGCAGAGCGCAAATATCAGGAAGTTGCTGGTCTCGTGACGATTGAGAATGCACTGAACTATTTGGGCAGATTCTTCGAGCATCATGATTTCTCGCAATATCCGCTGGATGCGCCGTTCCCTGAGCTTGGCGAGTTGGGGCGCAATAGTTTTCAGAGCGGCACGGATAAAATCAAAAAGGACGCGAAGGAGAGAGGCTTAACACTAAGACAGGTCGCCTTACAATCCGCTACCCCGCGCAGCAGCTTTATTGGCACACCTGAGCAAGTGGCGGATCAGATTCAAACCTGGTTTGAGGGTGGAGGAGCAGACGGATTTATGATCGCAGCTGCTGTTCCTAACGGACTGGAGGAATTCGTCGATCGGGTAGTGCCGATTCTGCAAGAGCGGGGTCTGTTCCGCACTGAATACGAAAGTAGCACCCTGCGTGGAAATCTCGGTATTCCATTGCCTGAGAACCGCTATTCCAAGGCATCTCAACCGGCAGGGCATAAAGCCATACATTAACAATAATATTAATTTGAATTTCAATATTTAGCTTTCGTCATAAAAAATGTAACGCAGCCGTTTAAGGCTGCGTTTATTTGCGTGCGCGCGGAGCTTGTCTATCAACGTAAGCGCTTTAAATATCCAATCAGAGCAATAGATAACCAATCACTGTTATATAGGCAGGGTTCCCGCTGCAGCTTATGATAGAAATATCAAGGAGGGATGTAAATTGTACGCTAAGTTCTACAAGTACCGATGGCAATATTTAATGATTCTTCCGGGAGCTCTGTTGCTATTTCTGTTCAGCTATATTCCGATGGCAGGGATTCAGGTCGCCTTCCGCGACTTTCAGATTGGCACCTCGATCTGGAATAGCGTATGGGTGGGATTAGACAACTTTTCTTTCCTGCAAGATCCCCAGTTTTTAACTGTTGTCAAAAACACGTTATATATATCCGTGCTTAAGTTCATCTTCGGATTCCCGGCACCGATTCTGCTGGCGCTGGTGATTAACGAGGTAACCCGGCCTGTATTTAAACGATTCGTGCAATCGGTCAGCTATTTGCCACATTTTTTCTCATGGATTGTAGTCGCTTACATCCTGCAGTCTTTTCTGACTTTGGATGGTGGGCTGGTCAATCAGTTCATCGAGAAAGCAGGTGGTGATCCCGTATTTTTTCTAGGTTCCACGGAGTGGTTCCGGCCCATGGTTATATTAAGCGGCTTGTGGAAAGAGACCGGCTGGAACACGATTCTCTATTTGGCTGCGATCACAACGATTGATCCGCAATTGTATGAGTCCGCCAAGGTAGAGGGGGCAGGAAAGCTAGCCCAGATTCGGCATATCACCTTCCCGGGTATTCTACCGACGATATCGATTGTGCTAATTCTAAGTATCCCAAGCCTGATTACTGTAGGGATGGATCAGATTTATCCGCTGATGAATTCTGCTAATCAAGGGGTAGCGGATGTACTGGATACGTATATCATCCGCAACGGATTGCAGCAGGGATATTTTGGGATGGCGACCGCAGTAGGACTGTTATCCTCAGTGATCAGCTTGATATTGGTTGTTTCGACTAATCAGTTATCCAGAAAAATAAATGGTGAAGGATTATGGTGATGGCATATGAAGCTCAGCAGAGGTGAAAAAATAGCTCAATACGTCATCGTCATAGTACTGGCCGGTCTGTGCTTGTCTGTACTATATCCATTCCTGTACATGCTGGCAATCTCACTGAATGACGGTGCAAGTGCAGCCAAAGGTGGCGTGTATCTATGGCCCAAGAATTTCACATTAATAAATTATGAGATCGTATTAGGAAATGAAATTATCCGGCAGTCTTATCTAATTACAATCGCTAGGACAGTCATTGGCACATTCGCAGGACTTATCGTCACACTTCTGGTGGCCTTTGGCTTGTCCTACCGCGGTCTTCCCTTAAGAAGCACGATACTAGGCTATATTCTTTTAACCATGTTATTCAGTGGAGGACTGGTTCCTTTCTATATTCAGCTTAATAATCTCGGGCTTATCAACACGTTCTGGGTTTATATTTTCCCCGGGCTGTTCTCGGTCTGGAACATGTTTGTCATGCTGAAGTTTATACAGGGAATCCCTGAAGCGCTGGTAGAATCCGCTGAACTAGATGGAGCCGGTCCTGTTCGTACTCTGATTCAGATTATTATTCCACTCTCTCAACCTATGCTTGCAGCACTGGGACTGTTTACCGCAGTGGGACACTGGAATGATTGGTTCGCCGGTGCTTTCTTCGTCACGAAGCAGAATCTGATTCCAGTGCAGACCTTCCTGCAGCAATTGCTCGCTGCTCAGGATTTATCCGCTGTCCTTGGCTCGAATACCAACCAGGAAGCTTTGGCGAGAAGCTCACAAATGCAGAATATTACGCTGATGTCGATTAAGATGGCAGTCGTTATGGTGAGTGCAATCCCCATCCTGTGCGTGTATCCGTTCCTGCAGAAATATTTTGTAAAAGGAGTTCTTGTAGGGTCAGTAAAAGGTTGATCTACAATAATAGAACAGGGGGAATTAAACAATGATGATCAAAAAAACGGGTCTAGTCGCCTTGGCTGCAGCAACCTTACTGATGTCTATTGCCGGATGCTCCGGATCAGGTGGGAATACTGCGAACAAGCCTGGAAGTGACAATGAAACGTCAAATAACCAGCCCGCCCGTGGCTCGACTTCCTTTAATCTCTGGCTCGGATGGACGGCAACCATCAATAATGATAGTTTGGTCCAGAAATATTGGCGTGAACAGGAGCCTGGAGTAAATGTGAAGCTGGAAACAACTCAAGGCGACGCGATGACTGCACTTAATTTGAAGATAAACACTGGCGGCTTTGAGGATGCAGCTATCTTCAGCCGAAACGAAACGGTCAAAAGCGCGATGAACCGGTCGAAACAGCTTATGCCGCTAGAGCAGTATTTCGACATGCCTGACAAATATCCAGGACTTGCGTCTATTCCAAAGCAGTATTTGGAACTTATGAAGGATAATGAGGGCCATATCTGGTCCATCCCTACCTGGTTTGACCAAAACCCGGAAGATCCGTGGCCAGGTTGGGCATCTCAAGCCTGGATTGTCAGAAGTGATGTGCTGGAGAAAACAGGTATGACCAAAGAGGACTTAGCAACGTTAGAAGGAGTTGAGACCTTCCTTCGGAAAGCTGCAGAAGAGAAGGACGCTTCCGGCAAATCGCTGATTCCTCTATCATTCCTGATGGATACTAGTGATAATCTGGGCTGGAGCGATGAAAACGCGATTTTGACAGCATTCGGGGTGACTACAGCGGGTAATGGCGTTGACAAACGCGGCGATGATTTTGTATTCGCTTACGACGATCCCAATTATAAAGCAGCTTATCAATGGATGAACAAGATGTACCAGGAGAAGTTGATCGATCCAGAGGTCGTCACCAGCAAAAAAGAACAGTATACAGAAAAGAACAAATCAGGTCGTATTGCCTTCAATGTCGGCAGCTTCTGGAACATTCCTGCCTCAGCCTGGGAGACATTGGACGGCCCAACAGAGCCAGGGTGGTTTTACGAAGCGATCCCTTTTCCTAAAGTGGATGGTGTAGAGAAAGTCGGAATTAATCAGGTTACCAATCCGAATCCAGGCTATGATGTCTATGTTAGTGAAAAAACTAAAAATCTGGAAGCTATTCTGAAATTCTTCGATTATACCTTGCAGCCGAAACCCGAGCAGCAGCAGGTCATTAATGAAGGACCGGCGGGATTATACTGGGATTGGATTGATCAACCGTTGGGTAAATGGAAATTTACAGACGAAACCTACAAGACGAGCCGCAATTCCGGAGACACCGCACAAAAAGCTAAAGTCACCCCGGAGCTTTACATGACTGCCTCTTACAGCAATGAATGGTACCCATGGTGGAACACAGAGGATGCAGGAAAAGCCGGAGCTGCTAAGACAATTAAGTTCACAGAAGCTATCGGCAAAATGGGAACGATCCGCGTGGCAGAGCCTTATGATCTGTTCCAGATGAAACAGGGCGGCGCATGGGAGAAATATTCACCGGAGATCGAAAATATCCGCAAGGAATATCGAGCCAAGCTTTTAATGGCCAAAGACGAGGGGCAATTCGAGAAGAATTGGAGCGATTTCCAAGCAGCACTAGAGAAGCGTGGGCACTGGAGTGAAGTCAAGCAGGAGTGGCTGGATACGTACAAGGAGGAAGTAACAGCCTTGCAATAGACAACCGTGATGCTCATTCAGTCGCGGATCTTAAACGATAAAAAAATTAATGGAGCACCTCTCACTTGGAGGGGGCTCCCTTTGCACTTCATGGGGGGGAATCTATGATTAAACAACAAATAGAGAAATGGATCATCCGTATGACCCATTCTATGAACCTGAGGAGTAAGATTGTATTATTCTACGGACTAATTGTATTTCTCCCCACCGTACTGCTGGCTGCAGGTGCAGGGTACATGATGCTTCATACAGTGCGGGCCAATTATATGCTTACGATCAGGGAAGCCGTTCGGCAAAGTGCGCAGAGTATTGAATTCAGGAAGCAAAGCTATGATCTGCTGGCTACCCGGACGGCTACGGATGGTGAGCTGATCTCTAGATTAGCCAGGGACTATGCGGATATCGATGAACAATTGGGTACGGTCAATTATGTGGACCGTTCCTTCCTGCTCACCAGTAAATACTTGCCAGGTATTGAGAATTTCCGGATCTATCATACCAACGATACACTAGTGCAAGATGGAGGGCTTCTGTGGAAGCCGGAAGAACGGAGCCTTTCGGGAATTCGAGAGCGGGAATGGTATACGAAAATGCTTCGCACAACAGACAATATGGTATGGACTAATGCAGCTGACGACAGGACTAAGCTAGTGGTATCCCATAAAATTCTGAACGCATATGGAGATGTTTACGGGATTGTGTACCTGTTACTGAACTATAACGGTGTCTTCATGGAATCGTTCGAGCATCCTTTTGAAGGGGCCGGAGAATTGTATATTGTTGACGACAACGAACGAATTATTGCATCCTCGGAGCCCTCTGAAATTGGCAGCCGGTTATCCTCATCCTCCTTAGGTCAGTACTGGAATAACTCGTTGGAAACATCGGCGACAAAAAGCGGGATGATGCTGATCACTCAGGAGATTAAGTCTGGCTGGACGGTTGCCGCGCTTGTGCATCTTGACCGACTGGAGGAGCAGTCTACGCGGATTATGTACTATATCGGAGCAGGTATTGCATTTTTCCTGCTGTTGTCCATCTTTCTAATCATGATTGTACTTAAAAATGTGATTTGGCGGATCCGCAAGCTGGGCATCCGAATGACAGATATCTCACAGGGCTATTTCGAAGTTACAGTGAGAAACCGTGACAACGATGAGCTGGGTGAACTTGAGATATTGTTCAATTCCATGTCTGGCCGTTTGAGAAAACTGGTCGAAGAACATACAGAGGCCATGCTCAAAGAGCGGGAGCAATCATTCAGGGCGTTGCAGGCACAGATTAACCCTCATTTCATCTATAATTCGCTAAGTCTGATCCGTTGGCGGGCATTAGATCAGCAGGACGAATTGCAAATCCGAACCATAGATGCGCTGACGACATTCTATCGGCTGGCACTCAATAACCGGGTTAATGTGACGCTGATCCGTGACGAAATTGAGCATCTTAAGGCGTATATCGAAATTCAGCAGCTGCGTTATCCCGGTCAGGTATCCGTAGAGTGGCTGGTAGAGCCTGACGTTCTTGACCTGTACAGCATTAAGCTGATTCTACAGCCAACGGTCGAGAACTGTTATCTGCACGGGGGCATCACAACTAGAACTCATGCTTTTATACAAATTACGATCAAACGAGTGGAGAATACGGTGCAGTTTCAGATTTTTGATAATGGAAAAGGGATTGGCAGTGAGAAGCTGGAACAGATCCGTACCGGCAGCTACACGGGGACGCAAAACGGATTCGGGATGAACAATATCCGTGAACGTCTTGCATTGTATTTTGGCACAGAGGGCGGCTTTGAGATTGACAGTGTAGAAGACGAATGGACTTGTGTAACCATTGATATCCCTGTTTGCAAGGAAAGTCCTGAGATAAAAAAGGGGGATGGAGCTTAATGCGGGCATTAATTGTCGACGACGAGCCTATGCAGATTCAAGGGCTTCTTCGTCATATTGGCTGGAAAGCTCTGGGGTATGAGGAACCGTTAACTGCATTATCTGGTGAAGAAGCACTAACAATCCTAGGAGAAACTCCTGTGGATGTGCTGATCGCTGACGTCTCGATGCCCGGTATGACAGGGATCGAACTGCTCGCAAGATGCAGAGCGGATTATCCGTTACTCCAGTCTTTACAGACTGTGATGATCAGTGGATATGACGAGTTTGAATTTGTGCAGGAGGCTATACATCTGGGAGCTAAAGCTTACGTTCTGAAGCCCATCAAGACGGAAGAACTCGAAATGAAACTGGCTGCGTTCAGAGAAGTAGTTGAGAAGAAAAAACAGATTGAACAGGAAACCACTGTACTTAGGGAGAAAGTAACAGAGAGCTATGAGGTGCTGCAGGAACGTTTCGTCAAAGATATGGTCGAAGGCTGGATCCACAGTGATGAGCTGCTCGAATCCTGGCGGCGTCTGCTAGATCTGCCTAATGGGGAATGGCAGGCAACATTATTCCTGTTCGGATATGACCGCAGGTTTCTAGATAATCCGCATGATGCCAAGGATCGGATCCTGCTTAGCGAAGGGTTATTGAACTGCGTTAAGACTGGTCTATCTGGCTTCACCGGTACCTATATAGGGAAGACAGGAGCGGATGAACTGGCCGTCATTGTGCTGAACGCAACGCCATTGGTGCGGGCAAGACTTGAGAAGCAGCTTGCGTTTATCCAAGATATCCTAAGAGAGCAGTATAAAGCCTCCGTCTCGGTCGGAATTAGCAGAGAGTGCTTGTTCTGGACGGAAATACCGTTGCTGTATAAGGAAGTAAGGCATATGATGACCGGTGCCAGGCTGGCCGGCTACGGACAAATCCTCTATTTCGACCGGAACTTGATGAATGAATATCATGATTTCCGGTTGCGTGAAGAATACATTCCGGAAATCGTTAAGCTACTGGACAGAGGAGAGAGCGATAAAGCTTCCGCTTATTTCAATCATGCTTTCGAAGTGTTACTTGCGCGAGAGCCTGTATCCTTTTCCTATGTGCAGGCTTTCGGAATGGGTTTGCTTAGCGAACTAGCCAGAAAACTGAAGCGTATACATGAGAAGGATACAGAGTTGAACATCCTCATGTGGCAGCGGTTGATCGACTATACAGGCGTAGATGAAGTCAGGAAGGTCGTACTGGAATATTTGGCGCAATATGCTAAGCTTAATCAAAGAGAGCAGGTCGCTCAGCAGCATAACCTTATCCAGCGGGTCGCCCGCCAATTGGAGGAGCATCTGCATGAGAACATGACTGTAAAGCAGCTTGCTGAGCAGTTTCACTTGAATCACAGCTATTTAAGTGTTCTCTTCAAGAAAGAAATGGGCCGGACGATTTCCGATTTCGTGCAGGAAGCGCGTATGAACAAAGCCAAGGAACTACTTCGTGACCCCAATATTAAGGTTTACGAGGTTGCCGAGCAGGTGGGCTTTCAAACCGCGGCTTATTTTGCCTTCCTTTTTAAGAAAACAACCGGCACTACACCTCAGGAGTTCAGAGATTATCATTATTAGGAGTGATATTTTGCAGACAAAGATCAGCCTGGAAGGCGAATGGAAGTTGCAATTGGATGAGGGAAATCAAGGACTGGCATTGCCTTTTACAGATGTTATCACACTGCCGGGAACAACGTCCTACGCACGCAAAGGTTCGAAGAACGAGGATGTTTTAGTAAGCGCATTAACGGATGAGTATTTGTTTGAAGGGCAAGTCTGGTATTCAAAAGAGGTCGTCATTCCGGAAGAACTAGCCGGCAAAGTCTGCTTCCTATATTTGGAACGCACGAGGCTGACGACTCTATGGCTGGACAATCAGGAAATAGGCAGCCGTAACAGTCTGAACACCCCACATATATACGAGTTGCCGCAGCTTCAACCTGGAAATCATACGCTCACCATCCGTGTGGACAATACGGGTTACCCAACCAAAGGTGGACATTTAACGTCGCAGGATACCCAGACCAACTGGAATGGGATTACCGGACGTATGGAGCTTCAGTTCTATGGTGAGTCACGGCTCAGCGGCATCCGGCTCGATCCGGATCTCTCAGCACGCTCAGTCCGAATCACGGCAACCTTGGACAGCAGGAACGAATCTATACTTACAGTGTCTGCGCAGAGCTTCAACAGCGACAATGCACATGCTGTGGACCAGCGGGAGTACCCAGTCTCACCGGGTCGTTTTTCCGTCAACTATGAGCTTGGTCAAGACGCGCTGATCTGGAGTGAAGGCGCTCCCAATCTTTATAACATAAACCTTGTTTTGAAAGACAGCGATGGATATATAATGGACCGACAGGAGCTCGTTTTTGGATTGAAGGAATTCCGGGCAGAGGGCGATAAGTTTACAATCAACGGAGAAAAAACCTTCCTCCGCGGCAAACATGACGGCCTGATCTTCCCGCTTACCGGTTATGCCCCGACTGACGTCGAGGAATGGGTAAGAATCCTGGGCATCTCCAAGTCTTATGGCATCAATCATTATCGCTTTCATACCTGCTGTCCGCCGGAAGCTGCTTTCACCGCAGCGGATATGCTAGGTATCTACATGCAACCAGAGCTTCCATTCTGGGGAACAATCACAGAAGAAACCGACGAGGGCCATAATCAGGCGGAGCAGGACTATCTGATCAGCGAAGGCTATGCCATTCTTCAGGCTTTTGGCAATCACCCCTCCTTCGTGATGATGTCGCTTGGCAACGAGCTATGGGGCAGCAAAGCCAAGATTGATTCCTTCCTAAAGGACTATAAAGCATTTGATAACCGGATTCTCTATACACAGGGGTCCAATAACCACCAATGGGTGCCAGAAATTCTGGAACATGACGATTTCTTCAGCGGCGTGCGCTTCTCCAGAGATCGGCTGTTCAGAGGCTCCTATGCGATGTGTGATGCTCCATTAGGTCATGTCCAGATCGATCTGCCAGGCACGATGAAAGACTATGACGATCAGATCGTCCCTCAGGATTTCTTCAACGGAGAGGGGATGGAAGCTGCCGCTGGCGGCGAGATCCAGATCCAGTATGGTACGGAAGCCAAGACGGTGAAGGCTGGAGACGCTTCCGCAGAATGGATACCGCACATTCCGGTAATCTCGCATGAGATCGGACAGTATGCTACCTATCCTAATTATGAGGAAATCGATAAATACAACGGTCCGCTCAAAGCTGAGAATTTCAAAATTTTCCGTGAACGACTGGAAAGTAAAGGGTTGGGTCATTTGGCCGCCAAATATTTTGAATCCTCGGGGCAACTGGCAGTAGCTTGCTACAAAGAGGAACTTGAGGCGGCATTCCGCTCCCGGCGGCTTGCGGGCTTCCAACTGCTTGATTTGCAGGATTTCAGTGGCCAGGGAACGGCGCTGGTGGGTGTCCTCGACGCCTTTATGGATTCCAAAGGAATGATAAGTCCGGAGGACTGGCGAACTTTTTGTAATGATGCCGTTCTGTTGGCAAGATTCCCTAAGTATAACTATGTCTCTGGTGAATCGTTCGATGCCCATGTTGAACTGAGCTGTTTCCGCAGTGGTATGCCGAGTGCATTTGAACTGCATTGGGAGCTTACCGCGGATAATGGTATACTCGCCGCAGGTTCAACCGAGGTGGACGTACCTGCAGGAACGAATTATATCGATATCTGCGATCTGGCAATAAAACTACCTGAAGTTGACCGTATGAGTACTATCGTATTGTCCCTCTCCATACAGGGAACAGATATCCGTAATAGTTACGACCTGTGGATTTATCCAGTGAAGAGTGGCAACATGCTGGAAGGTGTCCATGTCTTCGACAAGCTGTCTGATGATGCGCTTGCATTGCTGGAGCAAGGTGAGAATGTACTGCTTATGCCGAAACCGGAATCTCTCCAAAATGCTGTTGAAGGTTATTACTGCACAGATTTCTGGTGTTATCCAATGTTCCGCTCGATCTCAGAGAGCATGAACCGGCCAGTACCCATTGGTACTATGGGGCTGTTGATTGATAACAAGCACCCGGTGCTTCGTGAGTTCCCGAGCGAGGAATATTCTACCTATCCCTGGTGGAGTATTGTTGAGAATTCGAAATCGCTCATCATGGATGCAGCTGACCGCGATTGGAATCCCGTTGTGCAGACTATCGATAATTTTGAACGCAATCATAAGCTGAGTTTCCTAGTGGAATGCAGTGTAGGAGCAGGCAACCTGCTGATATGCGCATTGGATGCTGATAAGGTTAGCGATACGCCGGAAGGCAGACAGTTCTTATTCAGTCTTGCGGGTTATATGAAATCAGATGATTTCAAGCCACAGTACAAGGCGAATGTTGCAGAACTTCTTGAGCTGATCCAATAGGCAGAGGCAGGCGATTGCTAAGGTTACCTGTCAAATTTCATATGGATGAATAGTCCAATGGGGCTACAGTGAAAACTACGTTCTCCACTTGAGTAAAACAGACTGTCGCATCGTAAAAAACTGAAGAGCAGCGATTCTCTTAATGAAGAGAGATTCGCTGCTCTTAGTTTTTTGCTGCTTTTAGTTTATTGGTAGCCGCCAGCTTCAACAGTGTCATCGTTATCTGAGCCTCTGAGGGTTTCGGACTCAGATGACACTATTTGCTAATTTCCAGCCTTTTGAACAACATTTCGGACTCCAGTGACGCTATTGCTTATAAAGAGGTTCATATGTGGTGTATTTTATGCAAATAGTGACTATGGGGACCGTTAGCCCACCAAAAGTACAATAATACTGCTTTTAGCGTCATCTATGTCCGATAGATGGTGCTACATTGTTGCAATAGTTCTTAAAACTTCTATCGAACAAAAAGTAAAGGAGTTCACCAAGCAGCCTTTCGCGGCTGAAGGGAACTCCTTTTTTCGCGTTCGACGTATTACACGTATTGGTAAAGCACGGGAGTCAGAGGCTCCGAAACAAAACAAGCCTTAAAAAGTCACCTCTATAGATGATTGCTGATAACCCTCACTCCAGCCTAGAGGGGTTGTTTGTGTTTATCAGCAACTGAGCAGTTTTACAAACGATTTCACAGGGTTGGAGACCTTTGAAAACATTAACCCGGTGCTATCATTGGTAATGAAGCTGCACACCTAAAGTTGTAAGCGCATTAACGAATGGCGCCAGAGCCGCTCATCGTCAGGAACAGCGCCAAATTTAGCAGGGTTTGGGGGAACGGGAGAAGACATGAATGAAATTCTATTGAACGATTTGAAGTGGGAAGTCAAAGGGTATTGGCCCTGGGTTCCGCTAAAGGGCACCAGTATGGAGCTGGGACAGGAATTGATGGGGGTTACGGACTGGATGCCTGCCACTGTGCCGGGTGGAGTTCACTATGATCTCTTCAGACAGGGCTGGATTACCAACCCTTATCAAGAGTTAAATAGCCTGAGTTGTGAATGGGTGGAGAACCGCTGGTGGGTTTACCGTACGACCTTGAAGCAGCCTGAGCTGAGAGCAGCCAGAGTTGAACTGGTCTTTCAGGGACTGGACTATGAAGCCTCGGTATACGCTGATCATTTACTGCTGGGTGAACATAAAGGTATGTTCGAGCCGGCTGTATTTGATGTTACAGACCTGCTCTCCGGGCGGGAAAGCCTTGAAATTTCAGTGCTGTTGAAGCAGGCGCCAGATGAAATGGGGCAAATCGGCAAAACCTCGGCTACCTTCACGCAGAAGAGCCGTTTTAATTATAAATGGGATTTCTCTACCCGGTTGGTCAATGTCGGAATCTGGGATGATGTGGTATTGAGGGTACATCAACAGTGCTCTTGGGATGATGTGTCGATCACTACAGATGCGGAGTTTGGCGAGAACGATAGAAATCAGATCTCGTCTGGTCGAATCACCATTCAAGCAGGAATCAAGCGAATGGCTGGCTCTGAAGATGATGGGACACTGACAGCGAGCATCACCTGTACTGATCCGGAGGGGAATCTGCTGCTGGTTCAATCGCGACCAGTTCGAGCTGGAGAGCTTCTGAACGCGGAGCTGGAAATACCCGAACCTGAGCTATGGTACCCAAACGGTTATGGAAAGCAGCCACTGTACAATCTTGAACTAAAGCTACTGGATGAAGCTGGAACGGAATTGGATACCCAGAGCTTTCAAACGGGCATTCGCAAGCTCGATTATATCCACAATGTAGACAGTCCAGACAACGCCCTACCATATACAGTGGTGATTAACGGAAGCAAGATCTATATGAAAGGGGTAAATATGACCCCTCTGGACCATCTCTACGGGAATGTAACGGTTGAACAATATCAACTGATGATTCGTCTGATGAAAGCAGCTCATATTAATCTCGTTCGGGTATGGGGCGGTGGAATCATTGAGAAAAAGGCTTTTTACGACTTATGTGATGTAAACGGCATTATGGTCTGGCAGGAGTTCATTCAGTCCAGTTCAGGTATTGACAATATCCCTTCGAAGCAGCCGGAGTTTTTGGAGCTGCTTCACAAGACTGCCTGCACAGCGCTCTGTGACAAACGCAATCATGTATCGCTAACGGTATGGAGCGGCGGCAATGAATTAATGAGTGAGCCAAATAAGCCTTCCGACAGCAGCGATTCCAATCTGGCGATGTTGAAAGAACTGGTAGAACAGTATGATCCGCAGCGACTCTTCCTACCGACCTCAGCTTCCGGCCCGGTAGAATATATTACGGATGCAAAAGGTCAGGGGCATGATGTGCACGGTTACTGGAAGTATATGGGAAACCCTTATCACTACGAGTTATATGGCAGCAACGATAATCTGCTGCACAGCGAATTTGGGGTGGACGGTCTGAGTTCTCTCAAAAGTCTGGAGAAATTTCTGAGTGAGACCAACCGGCGACCGGTTTCTATGGAGAACAACGCGATATGGAGACATCACGGGGAGTGGTGGGATACGCTGAGCCGTGAAGAAGAAATGTTCGGCAGCATGACAGATTTGGAGCAGTTCTCTGCCTGCAGCCAGTGGATACAGGCGGAAGGAATCCGGTTCGTGCTGGAGGCTAACCGCCGCCGTAAGTTCCGAAACAGCGGCAGCATTGTCTGGCAATTCAACGAGCCGTGGCCGAATGTGTCCTGCACTAACCTTGTCGATTATTACGGTGAAACGAAGATGGCCTACCATTGGGTGAAATCTGCCTTCCGTCCGCTACATGTTTCGCTGGACTACCGCAGTCTACTGCTTACACCAAGCACCGGATTTCAGGGAGATGTATACGTGCATGGAGGAAATGGACACAGGGTAGAAGTCGACGCGGAAGTCTTCGATGCAGTCGGACGGTGCATCTATCAGCAATCATTTGAGGCAGAGGGAAACAAAGATCAGGCTGTCGGCGCTGGGGTGCTGAATTTCAACGTGCCAGAGCATGACGATGCTTTATATTTCGTCAGATTGTCCTACCAGGACGGCGATGAAGCACCACAGCAGAATTTATATGTATTCTCTACCAATAAAAAGCATCCATATGCTCCCGCGCTTGCACTTATAGGAGGCAATCTTGAGGTGCGTCAGGAGAGTTTATGGCAGCCGACGGGTGCTCAGGAGAAGAGCCAGCAGGCCCGTTTTACAGTCCGAAATACCGGTAGTGAAGTTTTGCTGCATGTACATGCAGAGGAAAGGGGAGACCGCTACTGGATGGAAGCGGATGAGCAGTTCCATACCCTCTTTCCGGGTGAGACCAAAACAGTAACGGTTACTTGCACTCCTAAACTCTCAGGAGGATTCCTGTCTGGGGAAAATTATAGGATCACAGATGGCTTGCCAGAAATTAGATTCATGTCGTTCCTAACAGCACAGAGCAGAATGATACAGGTTGGAGGAGAAAAAAATCGTGAGTAAAACATTGTGTTTTGTACCGGAGGCATATGTTCCGCTAAGTCGGTTTATTCAAGCCGAGGGATCTACACCTGTCGCTATACCTGTTAGCAGAGCAGTGGCTGATTACTTAAGGCTGCACAACGCTCCACTGCTGCTTGCTTGCTTGCGAGGCGGCGAAGTAGCTTATCAGAAAGCGAATTGGTCAACCCTCCATGAAGACATTGTTGAAGCTGAAGCAGCAGAAGAGATCTCCGAGAAAGAGGAGGGGGTATTTGTATTAGTCAGTCCTTTGCTGACCAATATGCTTCCTGTAGTGTCTCACTGGGATAATAGCGTTGCTGAGGGAAAAGGAGGCTTCCGTTATGGCGGAACAGATGGCATAGGGACATTGCGGATGGACGAAGCCGGGGAAAAGGTTGTTTCCGAGCATGCGCGGCTCTACAATAGCGACCCAGATAGCCCTTATGTATACAATACGGAAGATCATCAGCTGTTCGGAGGCAACGAGGGGAATAAGAATCTTAAAACTCCGCAATTCGAGCATTATATCGGTGACCGCTACAGTCTCTATGCTGTAGATGATCTAGTTGCAGTTTCCCTGAGCGACCGCATCCTTAAGACCTTCGGATTTCCGGTGGTTTTCCGCAATGCATCCATAGACAATGCTGCACTTTTAAGCAATGCGCCTGTATTTCAGCTCATCAGCGGCAGTCTGCTAGTTATAGAGAATGACCAGCATAGCCTTGCTTCCTATATTCTGCCGCCCTTCTGGAGTGCGGCAAATGTTAAGGGATATCCACTGTTGTTCAATGGTTATTATGATGCCAATGAGAATACCTTCAGCACGGTAGGTCCCTCATTTCTGGAAATCATCGGCAAGACTCTGGCCAGCACCGGCAAAGGCGTTGTCGGCATTCTGTGGAACGGAGGAGGATATATCGGCAGCCGTTCCTTGCAAGGCTCCATCTATGCTGGCATTGGGGCGGCAATTACCAGAGGTCAAGAAAGTTATGGCGGTGATGCAGAGCAGGTAGTGGCTGTAGGTGGTTCGCGCGGCGGCTTAACTGCGCTGCTGGCTGGAGGCAATCCGCTTTGCTTACCCTATCGGGTGCGCTACACACTGTGTTATGCACCGCCGTTGATTCTGAACGGGCTCACCCGTGAGTTTGCCGAAGGAGCTTGCCCACTGATCTGGCATGTGGCGGAAGTAGACACCGGTTACCGGGAAATCTGGAAGAAAGATTGGCAGCATCCACAGAACGGCAGCACGGGAATCGAGACTCTGCTACAGACTCTGACGGGAACTATTGACTCTGCAAGTCTAAAGGAAACGACCGGACTGGAATCCGAATTTTTTCTGGAGGGTCTTAAAGCGAGTGGCACAAAGCTGCTGATTAACCATGGCACGCATGATGCCTTTACCCTTAGCCGCTTCAGCTTTTCCTTCGCGGCTTTGGTTCGGAGTCGCGGGATACCGCTTCGCCATGAGATCGGATACCGCTTCGGCCATAACAACTGCACGGATCTTTACGAGCAAGCTACTCTATGTCTAATAGCTCTGCTACAGGAACAGGAGCTCGAATTCACGGGCACGGTGCATTATCGCAGACGCAGTCCGGCTGCGGGAGAGTGGGAGCAGACCGAACGTTTTGTCCCAACTCATCAACCCGTTTTTCTGGAAGCACCTAAGTTCGTAGCGGTGGGTAGCCCTGTGGCTTGGACTCTTTATGGAGAGCCGGGAATGGAATACCGCCTGGATCTGGGAATCCTAGATCAGCAGGCTTGGGAACAGAAGCAGCAGGTAGTTCGAAATGAGCGCATCACACTGGCGTCCGGTGTATTGCCGGACAAACAACATCCGCTTGAACTCTGCTCGTGGCAGGATGGCGTAAGCCAGCTCACTGACGGACAACATGCGGGCTTTTATCTTTATGAGCTGTCATACAGGCTCAAGGGTGAGCAGAAGTGGAGCGTAGTTTCTCCCTCCCGTGTGCCACAGCCCGGCGTAGAGCCTCAGTCGGTGCTTCGTATTTTGGAGGAGCAGCCCAATCCGGCGAGCGAAGCGTTTCGGGCGGAAGCGGCCGTCCTCTGCATCAGCGCAGGGTTAAGTGAGGCCTAAACGATTCACCATAACATGAACATAAGCGGTGTGCGGCCATTCCGGTGCGTGCACTGCTTTTTTTTGCCAACAAATAAGTAGCTTTACAAACGCTTTCGCAGGGTTACCGGATTTCGGCGCTCAGTAGGAAGCGCTATCATTTAGGTATAACAACTATACAACGCCTGACCGGATTAAAGCTTGATTCCGGGAGGAAGGAAGGACAGGAGCATGATTGGAAAAACCAGTGAACTAAATCCTTTAATGACAGAGAAAAAGAAAGGTTATCCTGTACGGCGTTTATTCAAAGATTGGTCATCCTGGATATTAATTGTACCCACACTGTTTGCCTTTTTCTTTTTTTCCTGGCAGCCGCTCGTGAAGGGCATTGTGCTCTCTTTTTTCAATACTGAGGGTTATAATGCCGTAAGCTTCGCCGGACTGCAGAATTACAAGGATGTTATACAGAACTCGGCGTTTCAACAGACATTGACCAACTCTTTTGTGTATGTGTTCTGGTCACTACTGATCGGTTTTGCCGTACCCATTATTGTCGCTGTCGTGATTAATGAATTGAGACATGGGAAGTCATTTTTTCGCTTTTCGGTCTTTTTTCCGAGTATGGTTCCCGGCATTGCCGCTTCGATGTTATGGATGTTTTTGTTTGAGCCCGGAAAGGGTGGCGTGCTGAATATTATGCTGAGTGCCATGGGATTTCCGGTGCAGCAATGGCTTCAGGATCCGCAAATGACGATAATGCTGATTATCTTCACGATTACCTGGCGAAATTTCGGGGGAACAGTGCTGCTTTATCTGGCAAGTCTACAGAGTATTAATCATGATCTGTACGAAGCAGCCTCGATTGACGGTGCGAATGTATGGCGGAGATTCAAAAGTATCACCATTCCGCAAATCTCTAGCATGATCGGACTGATGATGATTTTGCAGATCAGCGGTGTATTCCAGATCTTCAATGAACCCCTAGTAATGACTGAGGGTGGACCGAACAATGCCTCAATGACCTTGATGCTGCAAAGCTATTATTATGCGTTCCGGAGTTTTGAAGCAGGCCATTCAATGGCGCTCGGGGTTATTACTTTTCTAGTCCTGATGGTGCTTACCATTATTTATTTCCGGCTGGATAAGAAATTGAACAGGGAGTAGAAGCTATGAAAACTAAAGAAGCATATGGCATTATCGGCAATATAGAATACAGATCACCTTGGGTGCGCCTGCTGTATTGGTGCATGTTCATTCTGATGATTGTGCTGGCCGCTGTCTGTATTTTGCCTCCGGTCTGGATTATGGTCTCAAGTCTGAAGGACATCAAAGAGTTTTATGCAATCCCGCCCACCCTGATCCCCCGCTCGTTCAATGTTGGCAAGCTATGGGAGACCTGGCAGGAGTTTAACTTCCTCAGTTATTATCTGAATACGGCTTATCTGGCCGCAGGTTCTGTACTGTTCTGCCTTACTTTTAACGGACTGGCCGGATATTTCTTCTCCAAGCTAAAGCCGCGGGGCAGTGCCCTGCTGTTTGCACTGATCGTGTGGACCATGATGGTGCCGAATACAGTGGGCATGGTGCCGCTGTTTAAGAATCTGATTGATTTTCCGCTGTTGCACTTGAACCTGACCAATACTTACTGGCCGATGTGGTTTATGGCTGCTGTGAATCCGGTGGTAATTCTGATCTTCAAAAACTTTTTCGATACCATCCCACAAGCGCTGCTGGAAGCCGCCAAAATTGACGGAGCGAGCACAATCGGTATTTTTATTCGAGTCATTCTCCCGCTCAGCGGACCAGTTATGGCTACAATTACAATCCTTACGATGAACAGTGTCTGGCAGGACTTCTTCTGGCCCTTTATGGTGCTGAAGGATAAATCGACCTGGTCGGTCATTGTGGCTATTTACAATCTGAAGGCGACATTGCCGCAGGACATACAGTTTATTGCGTTGACTTTTGCGATTCTGCCGCCGATTATCCTGTTTATTTTTTTCCAAAAGTACATTATGAACGGGCAATCCTTCGGCGGCAGTATTAAAGGGTAACATCACCCGATCACAAACCATTTCACAGTTTTGCCCCGTAGGGTGCTGCAGAAGGTGCATGTTAAGATGATTTCAGATTCAAAAAGAAAGCGCTTTACATGTTGCGAAGAATGCTTTAACAATAAGACTAGGGGGAATTACATTGAAAAAAGGACACACCAAGAACCTGACAGCTACACTGGCACTTACGCTGCTTTTTTCTGCCGGACTGGCTGGCTGTGGAGGCGGCTCCAATGAGAAGAATGCCGGAGGAAAGACGGAGACAGCGGGCAATCAACAGGTGACGATCAAGGTCAGTAACTGGCCAAAGCCGAATGAGGAAGCCAAAATCGCCCAGTATGAGCAGGTCATGGCGAAGATGAAAGCCAATTATCCGGAAATTATTGTGGACAAAGATGAATGGGGTTATGATGTCAGCTCATTCCTGCCAAAAGCGGCCAGCGGCCAGCTTCCGACGGTATACGAAACCTTTTTTACAGAAACAAGCAAAATCATCAAGGCAAATTACGCGGCTGACATAACGGATACGATGAAAAAATATGGCTACGACAAGGCGATCAATCCAGATCTGCTGAAAATGGTTACCAAGGACGACAAGTATTATGGGATTCCGAAGGACGGATACGTCATCGGTATGCTCTACAATATGAATCTTTTCAAGGAGGCTGGACTGCTGGACGACAAGGGGATTCCTAAATTTCCTAAAACATATGAAGAGCTAGCAGAAACTGCGCAGATTATTAAACAAAAGACCGGTAAAGCCGGAATGTTCTTGCCTACAAAAAGTGGTCAAGGCGGTTGGATGTTCATGAACATTGCCTGGGCATACGGAGCAGAATTTGAAAAACAAGTGGACGGGAAATGGCAGGCGGTGTTCAATTCGCCGGAAGCAGCAGCGGCCCTGCAATATGTGAAGGACTTAAAATGGAAATATGATGTACTGCCCGACAACAATCTGGTCGATGTTACGAACGATATGTTCCGCTTGTTCGGAACCGATCAGGTCGCTATGAGCTTCGGCACGAATGACTGGTCACCGGTCATCCAGCAACAGACTAAGATGTCCAAGGACAATGTGGCAATGTCCGCGCTTCCAGTAGGACCGATCGGGAAACCTGTAACCCTGCTCGGTGGCGGCCTATATATGTTCTCGCCTAATGTAACACCTGAGCAGATTGATGCCGGATTCAAATGGCTAAAAACCTACGGATTTACACCAGAGTCCTCTGAAGAGGCACTGACCGGTTGGGATATTGAGAAGAAGACACTGAGCGATCAAGGGCTGATCGTAGGGCCTTACGGGTTGCGGATTTGGACTGATGAGAAACGGATTGGAGAAGAACAAAAGATTCTCGACAAATACAACAACGTCAATCTGGATTTGTTCCGTGATTATATGGACAATGGCAGCAAAGGCATGCGGGCGGAAGAACCAGTCAACGCACAGGAATTGTACCAAAAGCTGGATATCGTACTGCAAACCGTACTGACGGACAAGAACGCAGATCCGCAACAGATCTTGGATAGGGCTGCCGAAGAATTCCAACGTGATTATCTCGATAAGGTTAAATAAAACGCAGACCAACGGCGACGTCGTCCTTCTGAAGGGCGGCGATGCCGTTTCTGCGTAGATTGCCTTAACTACTTAAATGAGATAAAGGAGATATGCATAACATGGCAGCAAAAGAATGGGGAGACTGGGGAGCACGCTGGATCTGGCCGCAGGAGGAGCAAGGATCAGCGGATAGGGAACAGCAGCACGAGCGTGCGTACTTTCGCAGAGTGTTCGAACTGCCAGCTGGTATCGGAAAGACCTGCACCCTGGATTTGGCCATTACCGCAGACAGCCGCTACAGGCTGTTCGTCAATGGGCAGCGTTTATGGGCCGGTCCTTGTAAAGGACATGGTCATATACAGTATTATGAAGAATTCAGTCTGGACAATGTTCTACAACCAGGTTTAAATGTGCTTGCTGTTATGGTCGTTCATTATGCAGGGACTACGCCCTTTGAACTGGGTGAAGACGGACCTTTGTCCGTCTGGCGCTCGCAAAAGGGCGGTCTGCTTGTGGAAGCGGCAGTTACACAAGGCGGGCAGCTAGTACAGGAGCTAAATACGGATAGCTCATGGAAAAGTATTAAGGATCGCAGCTATAAGCTCCAGCAGTTTCCGATCATACGCTGGATGGGTGGACTGGAAGAAGTGGAGGGTGACGCAGCGCTGCTGGATTGGACACTGCCCGAATATGATGACAGTGCCTGGCTTGCTACCGGAATTGTGCAACCGGTGCGGGATGAATATGGCCAATTAACCCCTTGGCAGCTGGCCCGGCGTCCGATTCCGCTGTTGTATGAGCGGGAGCAATTTTTTCTGAAGCTAATGCGCAGCAGTAGCGGGGTAGGGCAAGCCTTTTTTGAGGAAGGGCATAGTCTGGAGCTGCGAAATGGAGATGGCGGCGCTTCACCCAACGCAGTACTGCCTTCCGCTGGAATAACAATAGAAGCAGGGCAACATTTTTGGTTGGAGTTGGATGCTGGCGAGCTAACCACAGGGTATTTGCAGCTTAGACTTCTTGGAGGCAAAGGTAGCCGGATTACCCTACTATGCGCTGAGTGTTATGAAGAAGAAACGGGGGATGATTAGATTCGCCGCAAAGCTGTCCGCGATAATACGAAGGAACATGTATTAAGAGGGGGCTACGATAGCTATCACCCGGCAGGTTACGGCATCTCTGCGGGGATGGAAATCTACGAACCGTTCTGGTTCCGTACTTTCCGCTATGTACGGCTGGAAGTGCAGGCTGGTGTCGAGCCTCTAACGATTTCCAGCTTTAGCTATAGGGAGACCGGATATCCACTGCAGCCGGAAGGAAACTTTCACTGCTCCGATGAACAATATAACCAACTATGGGAGCTCAGTGTACGAACACTTCAGCGCTGCATGCATGAGACCTACGAGGATACTCCGTATTATGAACAGCTGCAGTATACCATGGATACCAAACTGATGATGGAGTTTACGTACCTATTATCAGGGGACGACCGGTTAGCGCGGAGAGCTATGGAAGATTATAAGGCCTCTCAGCTACCAAACGGGATGCTGCAAAGTCGCTATCCCTCTGTGCTGCCGCAGGTCATTCCTTCCTTCTCCCTATATTGGATCGGAATGATTCATGACCACTACAGATCCTTCGGGGATATGGCCTTGGTGAATCAGTACCGGTTAGCGCTGTTATCTGTGCTGGACTGGTTCGATCAACATCTGACTCCGGAGGGTCTGGTGGACAGAACGCCCCGCCAATATTGGAATTACTTCGATTGGGTGGAGGAATGGCCGCTCGGCGCACCGGATTGTACGGATGATGCACCCGCAACCGTACTGAGCCTGATGTATGCGGCCGCGCTGGAGCAAGCGGCTGAATTGCTTGCAGCCAGCGGTTGGACACAGATTGCTGGTGAACTGCGTCAACGCAAAGCGGCGGTCAACGCTGCGGTAATGGATTGCTGCCGGCTAACGAACAGTCTGCTGTTCCGCGACAGTCCGGAGGCAACTGCGGGAACGCAGCATAGCCAGCACACGCAGGTCTGGGCGGTTTTGGCGGGCACAGTGGATGTTGTAGAAGGGGCGGCACTGCTGGAGTCAACGTTAACAGACACATCACTGGCTAAGCTTTCGTTGCCGATGAGCTACTATCTATTCCGCGCGCTAGAGAAATGCGGAATGTATGACCGCTCGTTCGGACTATGGACACGGTGGTTGAAGCAGTTGGAGCTTAATCTCACTACACTTCCAGAAATAGATTCAACCGGCACCAGAAGTGACTGCCACGCATGGAGCGCACTGCCGATCACTGAGTTCACCAGAGGGATATTGGGTGTCCAACAAGGAATAGAGGGAATAACTATAAAGCCCCACTATGGAGAACTGCGGCAGGCCAGCGGAACCGTAAATACAAGTATCGGCCCAATAAACATCAAATGGGAGATCCGTTCAGTAACAGGACAGGAGATCTTCCACATGAAAGCTTCCTGGCAAACCGGATCGGCAATTACAATAATTCTGCCTAATCATGAAGTGCATGAGACAGATGAGGGTTCCTTTTACAAGGAGATCGACATTAGTCACCTTAGCTGTTAGTCTGATTTCAGTTGATTTTGTTTTCATGATTCATACACCGGAGGGGGATGGGGAAGTCATATGTTCAGATCGTTCGGCCGCAATATCCGCCTAGTCCTGGTGTTGTTCATTACTGTCTATATTGTCGCTTCGAGCTTCATTCTGTACCGTACTATGGAGCATAGAAGCCTTGACATGCTGCGGCAGCTATCCGTTCAGTACACTGGCCAGCAGCATAAGAACACACTTCTGTTCATGAACTGGCTGGAGGAGACCTCGAAGCTTATATCCAACAACCAGGTGGTGCAGAATGCGCTGAAAAAACCAACATATGACGGGGCAATCTCTCCGATACTTGAGGGCATACGTTCTTCCAGTAGTGACATTCTCGGCATTTACATTTGGGGAGAAGCAGGGGGAACTTACTCCTCGAGCAATGTTTCCGGGTTGCTGCCCTTTGCAGAGATCAAAAAAAAACCAGGGATGGAACAATTTCTAAATAACCGAGAGCAGGCTTTGCGCTGGACGGTGCTGAACCGGGAGCATCTAATGAATGCACCTTCGGATCTGCGCGACCGTCTGTTGCTTGAAGTAAAAATTAAGGGTTCGATGGGAGACGTCCTCGGTCTGCTCTCGCTCGAAGTGGAGATTGACAAGCTTTACAGCTTCTACCTATCTGGCGAGAATACAATCTACGGGGAAAATGAAGTTTACCTACTGACCGGAAACGGGAAGCTATTGAGTGCTGCCGATGTCCCGAAGGAGCGACTGCAGGAGATCAAAGCAGCACTAGTTACTTCGGAAAAAGCTACCTTGGCTGAGCCAGTGACACAGGGTATCGATCAAAATAGTACAGGCAGAGGTGATGCAGATCTGCTGGAGCGGGAAACGGCTGACGGCCTGATTTTGCTCTATCCACTACCGGAATCGGCAGAGCGGATTGTCACCTATATCTCAGCAGATGGCATGAATGCAGAGCTGCGAACGTTTAAGTATTTAATGCTCGCCCTGAACATCGTAGTGTTCATAGTGTTCTGGCTGCTGATCTCAGTGCTTAGCGGCAGTATAGTTAATCCACTGAAGCAGTTGTACCTGAAGATTAATTCAACAATGAAAGACTAAGATAAGATGGAGTCTGAATCATGAAAATCGCTAACCGAAGTGTATTTCATACATCTAGCGTGGGCAATAAACGGATGAAGTAAGATATAGTTGTATTCAGTACACTTATTATTCGGAAAGTTAGTTGCTGCCAACAGAATTGGAACGTATAGATGTACCAAATACACTTAAACTTCTGCTCGCTGCAAAAAAGGGTGCTTTAGCTGTATTAAATACAACTAAAGCACCTATAATTCTCGAAAGTATCTTTAATTTTCCACTACTCAATCGTCTTTTTAAGCAAAGTAGAAGTCCCGCCTACCCACTCAAAAAGGATCGATTTCTTTGTTGTGTCCGCATTTATAAACTAAATTCGCTAATTGGGCAGTTCCTTCTTCAAGTTGATCGTAACTGTGGTGCCTTGCCCCGGTGTGCTGGAGATACTTAAACCATATTGAGGACCATATTCCAGTTTAATTCGTTCGTCCACATTTCTTAGTCCATACCCGCTCTGAAACAACACATCTTCCTTGGCTTGGCTAAGCGTCGCACCGTTGGAAAATCCCACCCCGTCATCAGTCACTGTGAAGCGAATCTCATCTGCCACTAATTCGCCTTTAATCCAGATTCGGCCCATCCCGCGTTTCTCGCTGATGCCGTGTTTGATCGCATTCTCTGCAATAGGCTGAAGAATCAGCTTCAGAATGCGAACCTTGCGCAGCGATTCCTCAATCTCGTATTCAATCTCGAACTTATCCGGAAACCTCATTTGCTCAACTGTCACAAAACTCTGCACCAAGCGGATTTCTTCGTCCACGGTCACGAACTTGTCGCCTTTATGCAGGCTGATTCGAAAAAAGGTAGCTAATGAAGAAATCAGTCGTTCTATATCGGGCTGCTTCTTCAGTCGGGCAATCCAGGCAATTGCATCCAGTGTGTTGTAGAGAAAATGGGGATTGATCTGTGATTGAAGTGCGGTCAGCTCAGCTTTCCGTTGCTTTTCTTTCTCCTCATCTTTCTCCAGCATTAATTGGCTGATCCGCTCCACCATCTGATAGTAGCTGTTCTCAAGCTGAAAAATCTCATCAACCTGACCGCGCTGTTCATAAACAGCGGCCAGATCTTTTTTGCCAAACAGGCTCAGCTTCTTCTTCAAGTTCAGCAGTGGACGGGTGATTTTGGCTGCCAGATAGAAGGAAAAAATCAGCAGCACAATAAAGGTAACGCTGGCGAACAGAAGCGCATTTTGATTGCCTTTGGCGATTCCCGAGAGCAGTTTGTGATTGGAAATCACGCTGGTGAATTCCCAGCTGACCCCAAGTGTCTCCAACCGGGGATTCAAAGGATAAGTAGCAATGATGTAGGAATTTCCGTTATCTGACCAGGTACGATAGCCTTCTTTTTTACCTGGGCGAAGAGGGGCGTTTTCCTCCAAAAAATTGCCCAAGAGCCGTTTGTCGGGGTGAGAAATAATCCGATTGTCGGAAGTCAGGAAGGAGTAGCCGATGCCAGTGAAGCTGGAGGAATACAGGTCCGCCAAAGCAGCCTCCCTGACATAAATGATCACGACCCCGATATTTTGCCCTGTATTGAAATTGCGGAACTGCTGGCCGAATGGAATATACGCATTGCCTTCTCCATCCCGTTTGATCTCACCGACAACAGGCATGCTGCTCTCCTGAATGCGTTTGATGAACAGGGCTTCAGGCACCTCCAGCATCTGCTCCTTAGACTGGTAAGAATAAAGCATATTATCGTTGGTGCTGATAATCACGTTACCCACCAGGTCGTTCTGGGCCAGCATACCGTCGATGATAGCTCCGATTCGCGATTCCTTATCAGCTGACGGCAGGGAATCATTATTGATGATTTGGTAGATATCACTGTTCACCAGAAACCGCAGAAACAACATTTGAATGTCATCGACCATGAGCTCCACGCTAAGCCCAATTTGGCGCTGAGTCTGAACGACATGGCGGTACAGATCCTTTTGCAGGTAGGTATAGGAATAAAAATTGAAAATAACGAGCATCAGCACCAGATGCAGAGACAGTCCTGCTAACAGAACAACAACAATCCGGCTTTTGATCTTGAACCGCCTCATCCAGGAATCCATCCGGTTGGCTAGTCTCCGCTTACCCATAGGTTTTTGCATATTCACTCGGCGGGATGCCCGTCATTTTTTTGAAGATCTGGCTAAAGTATTTGGAGTCGGTGAAGCCGACCTGATTGCCAACCTCGTACACCCGATACTTCGGATTGCGCAGCATACGTTTGGCTTCCTCGATACGGTATTCCGTCAGACATTCGTAAAAGGTTTTGTTCAGATCTTTACGGAATAGATGCATCAAATGGGTTGGACTGACGAAGACCGCCGCAGCAACCATCTCAACGGTAATGTTTCCGGCATAGTGCTCCCGGATAAAAGCGAGTGCGTCCCTGATTTCACGCCGGCACCGAGCCCCAGCCTCTTCTTCAGCATACAGCACACGTTCAATGCCAGAAAGGGCACGCTGCGCAGCAAGTACAGCCTGCCGGTATGAATCTACGATCCCGTTCCATTCTCCCGCAGGTTTACCTATGCCGACGCTTAAGGCCTGGCCGAAGTGCTGTTGGCTCCATTCAGATAGTTGTTTGCCCAATTTTCGTGCAGAATCTCCGGCCAGCTCTGGTTCCCCGGTCCGAAGGATCATAACCCACTCCAGATGGCTGTCCCGGAATAGACACAGTTGCTCAAAAGAATGCGCTTCCAGAATAGTCGCCGCTGCATCCTCCAGCGCTTTGCCTACAGTATTTCCTTGAAGGCCGTTATCAGGAGGAAAGGTAATGGACAGCGGTAGGATAGCTTTTCCAGGTTCCAATTGCAGTTCCAGTAATTTTATCTTATTTGAAATAAACTCTTCGTTATGCAGTTGGTCATGCAGCAAATCCTGCCAGAACTGCTTGGAGATCGAGGCCAATTCCTCATTAAGCTGTGAATACCGCTTGGAGAGTTGCTTTTTGCCAAGGATTTCATCCCCGACGCTTCGAACTGTATTTGCAAGTTCTTCTATATTAATGGGCTTTAGCAAATAGGTGGAGGCGCCATAACGCAAAGCAGCCTGCGCATATTGAAATTCGTCATAACCGCTGAGCACGACAATCCCTACGAGCATGTCCTGTTCCCGTATTTTTTCGATGAGCTCAAGACCGTTCATATACGGCATACGAATATCGGTAATGATCACATCTGGACGGTGCACTAGGGCAAGCTCCAATCCTTCCTCGCCATTGCTGGCTTCTCCTATGATCTCGACGTTGTATTCTGCCCAGTCTATGGTCTGGGTGATGCCCATGCGGACCAGATATTCGTCATCCACTACAAGCGCTTTCAACATTGGCTTCACCTCGAAGTAGTTTCTAATATGTCTTACAGCCATTATAAACATGAAACCTCTTAAAGAGGAGGTATAATTTCTGAGGTTGTCAGGATCGCAAACGATTTCGCAGTATATTCCCCGGTGACTCTGCGCAGTGACTGCCACGTAGCGTAAGGATCAAACATTTCAACAGCTTCGCAAACCGTTTCATAGGATTCCATCCTAACTTTTGCAAAATCCACTGTGATAGACTTTAAGCGTAAAAGAGCAGTAAGCGCTTTTATAAACATAGAGAGATCGAAATTGAACGTTGTAGGAGGAGTACACTAGATGCAAGATTCATTTATTCCATTTGGGTTTCAATATTACCGTTCCCCGACCCCCTTCCGTGATCAATGGGAACAAGACCTAAGCAATATTGCCGGACAGGGCTTCAATTGTGTGAAATATTGGGTACAATGGCGCGCGAGTGTGTCCAAAGAAGGGACCTATCATTTCGATGATATTCAGGAGCTAATGGATATTGCGCAGAGGAATGGTTTGAAGGTCATTTTGAATGTAATTTTCGACGTGGCGCCGGCCTGGTTCTATAAAAAATATCCTGATTCCAAAATGGTTACAGCGGACGGTTCCATTCTGGAACCAAGGGCGATTAACTGCCGCCAGATCGGCGGAGCGCCGGGGCCCTGTTATCATCATCCAGCTGCCGCCGAAGAAAAGGCAAAGTTTCTGGCGGAGACGGTGAAGACTTTTAAGGATCATCCGGCGCTCTGGGTCTGGGATTTATGGAATGAGCCTGAACTAACCACAGGAATCAAGCGCAAGTTGTCTTTTGACAACCAGGTGTGTTATTGCGAGCAATCGCTGTGGGTGTTCCAAGAATGGCTGAAAAATAAATATGTTACTTTGGAAGCTCTCAATGAATCATGGCAGCGGACTTACGGGAGCTGGGAGGAAGTAGAGGCACCGCGTGGACAAGGCGTATTTAATGATCTGGTGGACTGGCGCCTGTTCATGTCCGGTACTTTAACGGATGAGCTGCGGAGCCGGGTAGATATAGTGAAGTCACTGGATCTTTTGCATCCTGTTATGGCCCACACTGTGCCCGCCCCTATCTTTAATATGATTACAGCGGGTTCGGACGACTTCAAGCTGGCTGAGCCCTGTGACTTGACAGGCAATAGCCTTGGGTCCTCGGCCTGGTCTGCTGATCTACTGATCTCTGCCGCCAAAGGTAAACCCATTATCAATTCGGAGATTCATGCTTTGCCAGGCAATACTGCAATGAAGCCGCGTCAGCCGGACCTGCGGGAAATGAAACGGCATATTCTGACCCCGCTCGCTCGTGGCATCACGGGATATTTGTTCTGGCAGTACAGACCAGAGATATTGGGACAGGAGGCCCCTGCATGGGGCAGTGTATATTTGGACGGAAGTCCAACCCCATGGTACAAGGATATGGCTCATCTAAATAAGCTGGTGCAAAACAATAAGCAAGAGCTGATGCATGCAAAACGGCGCGGAGACGGGATTGCCATTCTGTTCAGTCCGCAGAACCAGGTTGCTAACTTTGCGGCACATGATCATCTGGACACCTACAACGATTCCTTACAAGGCGCCCATAAACTACTGCATGAGCTCAATTATAAAGTTGAATTTCTGCATGAGACGGATGTTAACGAGAAGACACTGGAGCAATACCACTGCTTGTGGATGCCTTATCCTCTATATTTGAACCGCAAACTGTGTGACATCCTACGCCAGTGGGTGGAAAAGGGCGGGATCTTGATTTCGGAATGCTCGTTCGGTGCACTTCAGGCAGAGAATGGCTGCCACAGCTATACGGTGCCCGGTTATGGATTTGACCAGGTGTTCGGGGTCCGTGAGACTTGGATTCATTCCGCTGAGAACCTGGATCACAGCTATCATCAGGTTGCGTTCGAATCACGGACAGCGATTCCGTTGCGGAATGTTATGGAGCACAGCAAGGCGGAGGAATCGGCAGCAGACGATACGGCGCACGGATCCTATTACAAATCGGATATCGAGCTGGAAAGCCATGTGAAGGTACTGGCTGAATTTGCCGAGGACCGCATGCCTGTGTTGACTACCGCCGCTTATGGCAACGGGCGTGCCGTATGGTTCGGTACCTTGCTTGCGGCTGCCTACTGGCAGGATGGACATCCCGGAACGCTTCAGCTGGTGCGGGATCTATTACAGAAGGAACTAAAGCTGCAGCCGTATGTACAAGCAAGCGGCGGTGTCCGCGCGGATCTCTCCGAGTGGGAAGGTGAGCAGGACCGAGGGGCATTTCTTTATGTTCATAATGAAGGGGATATGGCGGTTAAGGCTGACGTTACGCTGGGTATCATTTATACTTCAGTTGAACCGTGGTTTGATGACGGCAGCGCTGAAATTCAACCAATGAATCTATTGAAACCCACAACTACAAAACTGACTGTGCTTGTGGAAGCTGGAGATGTTCAAGTATTCCGATTATCTTAACCGGTGTCAATAAAGAACGGAGAATATAGAGTCGGTGAAAACTGGCCAAAGGAGTGTATCTATTTGGGTTGGTTAGATTATGTAAATCCATTACAGGGGACGGAGTCAGATTTCCGGTATTCACATGGCAATACACTGCCACTTACAGCGATGCCATTTGGTATGGCGGCTTGGTGCCCGCAAACCTATGAAGCAGGTGGAACCTGGTTCTTCCACCCGCGCCATCGCCACCTAGAGGGCATCCGGCTGACCCATCAGCCCAGCCCGTGGATCGGAGATTATGGGCATCTGACCCTGTTGCCGCAGACAGGTCCACTGCTCCTCAGTCCCGGTTCACGTTCTTCTTCCTTCAAAACGGAAGAGATGCAAGTGTCCCCTCACTATTTCGATGTGTTTCTTCAACGTTACCGCACCCGGCTGGAGCTGACTCCAACCGAACGTTGTGCAGCGATAAGAATAACTTTCGCTGAGAGGCAGCAGAACAGGCTTATTATAGCACCCCTGAAAGGTGAGTCACATATCACCTTCCAGCCGGATAAACGTAGAATTACCGGCTACACAAGAGGCCATACCGCCGGGGTTCCCGATAATTTCGCGATGTATTTCGTGTTCCAGTTCGACAGGGATTTTCACATGGAGGAGTCGGGAATCTTTAACGGAGATTATCAGCCACTGGAGACCCATGAAGGGACTGGCGAACGACTGGGCGCTTACGTAGGAATAGCTGCACCGGAATCTGGCATAGTGGGAGTGAAGTGCGGGACTTCCTTTATTAACGGAGAGCAGGCGCTGCTTAATCTGAACCGAGAGATTGGGGAAGACAGCTTCGGAGAGATCTTGAATAGAGCAGAGGCAAGCTGGGAAGAACGGTTGGGGCGCATTGTTGCTGAAAGCGCAGATGAAGAGAACCTCCGCACCTTTTACAGCTGCATGTACCGAATCTGCCTGTTCCCGAGAACGTGGCATGAATATAACGAGCAGAACGAGAAAATCCATTACAGCCCTTTTAATGGCAGCATCTGCCAGGGTCCAATGTATTCGGATATCGGGCTGTGGGATGTATACCGAACCAGCTTTCCTTTATACAGTATCTTATTCCCATCTTTATTGGGTGAGATAATGCAGGCGTGGACATTGGCATACAAGGAGAGCGGCTGGCTGCCAAAGTGGCTGTCACCAGGGGAGCGCAGTGCCATGCCCGGCACACTGATTGATGCCGCAGCTGTGGATGCCGTGGTTAAAGGCATCGGCGGATTTGATACAGAGGTACTGTATGAAGGTCTTCTGAAGCATGCAGATCGTCCATCAGTGGACGAGAAGCTGGGCAGAAGGGGCCTTGAATTGTACTTGCAGCATGGTTATCTGCCGCATGACCGTTTCCATGAAAGTGTAAGCAACACGTTGGATTATGTATACGGAGATTTCTGTATTGCGCAGATGGCCAAAACACTTGGCAAAATGGATGATTATGAGCGTTTTATGGCTCGGGCACAGAATTATAAGCTGCTGTTTGATCCAACAGTTGGGTTTATGAGAGGTCGCAATGAGGACGGTACTTGGCAGGAAGCATTTGATCCTCTGGAGTGGGGTAATCCGTTTTGTGAAGGCGGGGCTTGGCAGGGGAGCTGGGCTGTGCCCCACGACTTCCCGGGACTAGCCGGGCTGATGGGCGGTGAAGAGGCTTTTGTCCAGCGTCTGGATCAGTTGATGGCTGAGGAACCTGTATTTAAAGTGGGATCCTATGGTTTGGAAATACACGAAATGTCGGAAATGGCCTCCGCCGATCTGGGGCAGTTTGCCATCAGCAATCAGCCGAGCTTCCACATTCCTTATATATTTGCCAGACTCGGTGTGCTGTGCAAAACGCAGTATTGGGTCCGCAAAACCATGACCGAACTGTTCAGCAGCCAGATGGATGGTTTACCCGGCGACGAAGATAACGGCAGCATGGGTGCTTGGTTTATTTGGAGCGCCATCGGCCTGTACCCTTTAAGTCCTGGAATTCCTGAATATGTGCTCGGCAGCCCGCTTTTTGATAAGGTAACTATTCAGCTTGAAAATGGGCAGCAATGGATCATTGAAGCAGAGAACAACAGCCCCGCCAATGTGTACAGTAAATCCGTCCACTGGAACGGATCGCTATGGCAGCACCACTCTCTGTCACATGATGAGATTGCCAAAGGTGGAGTCTTGAATTTCTGTATGTTTTCGGGCACAGATCAGTCTTAAGAACAATGCAAGGCAGTCTGGAAAATTCCGGACTGCCTTTGTTTTTATTAGATGATTTTACAATCAAAAAAAATTGAGGAACACACTGAATCAGTGATGAATGCAAATCGACTTTTCTATAAATCACTCCGATCCCGTAATTGCATGGAAATCATGCTTGATATACAACAAGCTGCTGCTCACTCCCGACAAACGCGCTGAATTCCTGCACATTGTACAACATTCCACGTTCGAATACGTAACTTCTCTATTCTCCGACAGCATTTTTTTATAGGGCGAAAACTGGGCTTTACGGTCAAATCGTGAAATGGCAAACCATTTCGCAGCTTTCCCGCCTGTTATTTCAACGTAAACATGTCTAATATCGAAGAGAATGAAAGCGCTTAACATCGAGGATGAGAGAGGAGGAAATAACTTATGACTCTAAAACTTCATTCCAAAAGAAATCAGCTAATCGTTATTCTGACCGCTCTGTTAGCAGGAAGCCTGCTGCTGATTGGTGCGAAGAATATGCAAGCTCCACAAGCAGAAGAAATGCTTCTGACCCTTAACGGGCAGGAGGCCACAGCAGCGGAGTTCAACTGGCATCTTCAAATGAATCGGGCACTGATTGTTGATTATTTTAAACAAACTTACAACGCCGACTATTCAATAGACTTCTGGTCTGCCTACTATTCCGGCGAAAATCCAATGCAGAAATGGATCAATACAGCTCAAACTCAGCTTTTGACGAAGCGGATGGAGCTACAGCTTGCTCAAGAAGCAGGAGTCGTAACGGATATCAGTTTTGAAGGTTTTCTCAAGGAGATGGAGCGCGAGAATAATCGGCGGAGTCAGGCAGCAGCGAATAAGGAGGTGGTATATGGTCCTCTTCATCTGGAGACGCAGGCCTATTTCAGTTATTACATGAGCAACCTTGAGGATGCCACGATTGAGGCCATGCGCAGTAACGGAAGTATCGTGATTTCAGACGAACAGGTGAAATTGGAATATGAAGCAAATCTAATTGCGAAATATTCTCTGCCGGGAACGATTCGTCTGGAATGGGCAACGCTTCCCTTTGGCCCAGAAACAGAGTACAAAGATCAGCAAAAAGCCTTAGAAAGAATGGAAAAGCTCCATGCAATAGCAACAGCGACAGCAGCAACAGATTCTTCAGGCACAGGCTTCCAAGGCCAGGCAAAGGAGTTTGGCGTAAACGTTGGCGAGGTGAAAATAACAAGTGCTTCACGTCGAACAGCAGCTCTGGAAAATCCAAAGGTATTGCTTACCGCAGAGCAACTGGTGCCGGGAGAGTTTAGCGGTTTGATTACTGAAAATGGGGCTATCCACCTACTTTACTGCCTGTCGGCAGATGATGCAGCTATTCAGCCGTTCGATCATGTGAAGGATGCCATCGCACTGAATTTGGCGCAGCAGAAGTATAGATCCATTGTGGACGAAAAGCTGTCCGAAGCTGTCGTGGAATGGAATTACCCGATGGCTGAAGATCTCGCAAACCATACCATCCAATAAATGTTCAAGGGGGAATAATACAATAATGTTCAAAAAACTCGCAAAATCACTGCTTATAATGGTGCTGATCTTCACAGCGGTGCTTCCTGTAATGGGCGTTTCTGCCCATGCTGAAGAGACGAATGCCGATGATTTCTCAACCCTTCCGGCAGCGGAACACAGGTCCGAGAACTGGCTAATTGACAGTAGTAATCCTCAGTTTTTCGAAGGAGATGCAGCCCGGCTGGTCAGAACCTCCACGGAGACTGGCTATGCCATTTACCCTTTGACTGGAGTTCAGTCGTTTACGCTTCAAGCGTATTATTTCTCTGGTTCCACGGCTGTTATCAAGTTCTACGGATCGCCAGATGCAGATATCTGGACGGAGCTTCCAGCCATCAACGACAGTCCCACGGCAACCGGTTCTGGCTGGTACGGAACAGTATATACACCCTCGGGGGCGCTGCCGGATGGTGTCAATTATCTCAAAATTGAAGTCAGTGGTGACCTCGATACCTGGCTGATGCAGCTTGGGCACCTTACGCTCTCCAATGTGTCGCTTGCACCACAAACGATTGTTGATGAGCTTGACGACATTGCACAGCTTTATGCACACAGTACAAATTGGTCTTTAGATACAAGCAATCCCGCTTTTTTTGGTGGAGATCATTCTCGTGCGGTGAGAACAGCAGACTCAGCAGAATCACTCGTGTACCATTTGCATAATCTGCAACATTTCACAACCCGCATGCATTCCTTTGCCGGGTCTAGCGGGACTATCAAGTTCTATGGTTCGGCGGATGCATCCACTTGGACAGAACTTTCTGCTGTTCATGAACCTCCACAGGCCACTGGTGATGCGGCTTGGACTGGGATGAATTATAGTCCGGCACAAGGGATTCCTTCCGGCATTCATTATTTAAAAATCGAGCTTAGCGGTGATTCCGCACCCTGGCTGATGCAACTAGGATCGGTCACCTTATCCAACCGCTTGCCTGGAGATGGAGGGAGCAGCGGTGGAGACGGAGAATATTATGTGGATTCATTTGCAGGCAGCGACAACAACGATGGAAAAACACCGGAGACTGCCTGGAAGACCTTCTCTGTAGTGAATCAGACTACCTTTGAAGCTGGGGATCGTATTTTGTTAAAGAAGGGTGGAATCTGGAACGAACAATTATATCCTAAGGGCAGCGGCACAGATGAAGAACCGATTACAATATCTGCCTATGGGAATGGAAGCAAACCGATTATCAACGGTGGAGGCATGGCCGGAGCAGCTGTATACCTACGTAACGCCTCGAACTGGGTGATTCGGGATCTTGAGGTCACTAATTATGCTTCCGAGAGGGGAACTGTTTACCGGGAAGGTATTATGGTGGAGAATGCTAATGGAGGAACATTAAGTAATATCCGCATTCAGGATAACTATGTCCATGATGTATCAAGCAGTTTCCGTTATCCGACGGTTTCCGGAGCCGAAGGTGGCCCGCATGCGTTTGGAGGTATCTCCGTATATGTGGGCGGAACGACGGGCACGGACAAGTTCGATGGGGTATGGATCGAGGGCAATACAGTGGAACGGATAGGCCGGACCGGTATTGTGGTATGGGATCAGCGTTTTAACGGAGCAGACTATGCTACGGTCAATGTTACGATCCGTGGAAATTATGTCAAACAAGCCGACAGCGACGGTATTCTCACCTTCGGTGCGGATGGAGCGGTGATTGAGCATAACATAGCGGAGGAAGGCGGAAATTATTCCGAAGAAGGCGAGTTTAACGGCTCTGCCGCAATTTGGCCGACTCGCGGCAAGAATAATATCGTCCAGTTCAATGAGTCTTTTAACACGAACAAACCAGAGGGAGATGGTCAGGGCTTCAATCTGGATATCGATACGATGGACAGTGTGGTTCAATATAATTACAGCCATGGCAACAAAGGCGGATTCATGCTTTTTGTCGATGCCCGTTTGACTCCGGGAGTGCTGACAGGCTCCTCTAACAATGTAGTCAGATACAACATCAGCCAGAATGATCTAACGCATACGTTTAATTTTGCAGGCGGGGTTACGCCAGATACACAAATCTATAACAATACTATCTATATCGGAGCTGGGCAAAACACCAAAATTATCGATCATGAATGGGATGACGCAGGAAATATTAACGCTCCATATTCTTTTAGAAACAATCTGGTCTACAACCTTGGTCAAGGAGGTTATAATCTGCCAGGGGTGAACGGTAGCTTCGATCATAATCTATTATATGGCAACCATCCAGTAAGCGAGCCGGAAAATACCAATCCTATCACAGCAAATCCACTCTTAGTTGCTCAGGGCACCGGCGGAATTGGCTGGAATACAGTGGACGGTTACAAGCTGAGGGAGGGGTCTCCTGCTCTTGGGGCCGGTACCATCATTGCAGACAACGGGGGACGGGACTACTGGGGCAATCCCGTTTCAGCAGCAACTCCACCGAATATTGGAGCTTATAATGGACCCGGACTTGATCCTGCTACGCTTCCAGAAGCCCCTGTAGATGATCTGCGACTATATTTTCAAGGTTTAAAAATTGCTCCTCATATTACAGATGGTAATAACGGCGGCATGTCGCTGCAACTTCAATTTACGAACAGTTCCAGTGTGGATCCTCTGAGAATTAAAAAGATTTCCTGGACCCTAGGGGAAGAGACTGGTCAGATCAGCGGTAGTGAATCGCAATTGTCTGAAATTGCCCCAAATAGTGGATTTACTTATTCAATTCCACTGCCGGGATTCTCTGAAGGGGTTAAATATCCTCTTGAGTTGACAGTTGACCTTGAAGGTTATGAGACAGTTCACCTCAAGCAAAACATAGATATTAACCGGATGCAGCATCAGTCCGATACACGAAGTCCCGCTCTGATTGCTCTTGCGGACGGAACCCCTTTGCTCAACGGATATAAGGGTGCGGATGATCTTAGTGGAACAGCGCAGCTACGCTGGGATGAAGAACACATTTATTTGACCGCCGATATCCGCGATGATGTATTCAGCCATAATGCTGCCGGGATTAATATTTGGCAAAATGACAGTATTCAGTTCAGTCTTGCTCCCGGTGTCCCGGGCGATAGTCAATCCTGGTATGAATACGGAATCTCGCAAACACCAGAGGGGCCGCAAATATATCGCTGGCTGTCCATGAAAGGTGCAGCTACCGGAGTGTTGACTAAGGGAACTTTAAGTGTGGCCAGAGATGAGGCGACCAAGGTTACATCATATGCTCTGGCACTACCTTGGAGCGAAATAAGCCCGATCCGTCCAGCGGCGAGCGATATCTTAAGCTTCTCCATGCTGGTTAACGATAATGATGGCGCGGGTCGAAAAGGATATATTGAATGGGGATCAGGCATTGGCGCTGCGAAGGACGCCTCACTTTTCCGCACCTTCCAGTTTATGAACGTAGAAGGTGAAGAAGAGACACCGCTGAGTGATAATGCCGATTTGAGCGTTTTGAGAATGGACGGTACAGACATCCCTGAGTTTGACCGTAAGAAACTGAACTATAAAATAAATGTGCCCTTTTCCAAGACAGCGGTGGCTGTAACTGGGACACCTTCAGATGCAGAAGCCAAATTGACGGTAACAGGTGGAAGTGAGCTTAAGGTAGGAGATAACAGAATCGATGTTAAAGTTACCGCTGCGAACGGCATAACAACTAAGACCTACACTTTGAATGTAGTGCGGAGTGAAGAAGGTGGGGGAACAGATACGACCGGCAATTCGTCCGGCAGCAATAATAGTGGCAACACAAATGAAAGTAGTGGAGGAAAAATAGTTAATCCAGTGAATATAATTTCAGCGGGCCGTATTCGCATTCAGGGTTCACCCGGTGCTGAAGGAATGAAAATTGCACAGCTTCCCACAGGAGAACTCCAAAAAGCGATGAAGGGAGTGCAAGATGGAGCTTTAGTACTTGAGCTTGCTGAAGAGGATGCGACTGCCAGCGGTGTGGCTTTTCAAGTGCCCATTCCCGAACTAAAAGATAATGTTACTTCCCTAACTGTAAAAGCAGGTGCTGCCACAATAACACTTCCAATTAACACTTTAGGTGAGAATATTCCAGAGGGTGCCCGGCAGTTGGAGCTATCTATCCATTTTGTTGATGCGTCAACCCTTCCAGTTGCCTTAAAAGAGAAATGGAAAACGCATGCTTTGTTCCGGATCTCAATGACGGTAGACGGCAAGTCCAAAGAAACATTAAGCCCTTCTGCGGCAATGAAGGTATCATTTGGATATAAATTAACCCCTGACGAGGTCGCACATCAAGCCATCGTCTACTCTGTTACCGGAGAGGGAGTGGCCAAAGTGGTCAAAAACTCCAAATACGTATCAGGTACTGGAAAAATTACGTTTACATCAAGTGATTTTGGACTCTATGCTGCAGCTAATGCAAATATCCACTTCTCTGATGTTGATTCAGGCTCCACAGTCATCTTGGAAGCTTTGGCTTCCCGTGATCTTATTCATGGCACAGGCGGGGGCAAATTCGAGCCTGCCCGGCAAATTACAAGAGCGGAATTTGTTCAGCTGTTAGTATCAGCGCTAGAACTTCAAGCCGAGAGTAGCAGTACTTTCAAAGATGTGAGTTCAAATGCTTGGTATTACCAAGCTGTCTCAACAGCTCAGGCGCTAAAGCTTGTTAACGGACGTAGCGAAGGCGTATTTGCCGCAAAAGAACCTATCTCCCGCCAAGAAATGGCTGTTATTCTGTTTCGCGCTCTGAGCTTAACTGCTCTCCAGTCGGATATCTCCGGCAAGGCAGCAACTTTTGCCGATGAGAATCAAATCGGTTCTTACGCGATGGATGCGGTTGAGTACATGCGGGAGACAGGAATTGTCAACGGTTATACCGACGGTACCTTCAGACCACTGAGCCTGACCACACGTGCAGAAGCCGCTGCTTTAATTTACAGAGTAATGGAATTGTAAGCACCAGAGAAGAGCTGGAGCCAAGTTCACTTGGCTCCAGCTCTTTTTGCTTACAAAGTGTTTATTAATAGGTGGCGAAAGATCTAATAATTAAAAATGTTGTTTCCTTTCACATGTATCCATTAACAGCTACAATTATTAATAAATATCTTTTGAAGTAAGGAGTGGTAAACATGGAAGAATAGCATTTATCACACTAATCACAGGACGCTATTCAGCCACTTATTTCTGTTATTAAGGATCGTTGGGTTGGACGAACCAGCCCTTTGGTCGAGTCTTTGGATGGAGGCAGTGTTACTAGTGAATTTATTGTGATGCTGAGGTTGCTTCTTACTTGGATGCTACAGTCATAGAGTACGATAACTTCTTCGAAGCGAATATCACTAATGATGAATGTGACTCCTATACAACGGAGCAAAAATATAATCTGGTAATAAATGGAAGATTGTGAACTGAGACACTATAATATAATTAATGATTAGTGGTAAAACACAGAATAAAACCATTTTCGTTTTTCGTCTGTGAATGGTATTAAAGCGTATCTATTACAAAATTCCCTTCAAAGGTAATTATTCTGAAGGGAATTGTAGCTCGCTAACTGAACTATCCGATGTTGTTGACCTTACAATTCTAGTGGATAAATTACCCGAGCCGCGCAGCTAGTGTAGCCACACTTTTCTGTGAAATTGCTAGGTATTGTTTATCCATGATCTTAATTTATATTGAAAAAGCGAGACCGTACTCTCTATATTGAAGTACGGTCTCGCTTTAATTTTTGACTTTGGTAGCTCGTGCATCTTAAGGTTTTTTTAGCTCATTTATCATTTTTCAGAAAATTATATTCGTGCAGATAATCTAATTCCGCTTAATTTCTTTTTTACTAATGATCTTCCCCGTAGTTCTATTAAATACGATTTCATACCATTTACCGTCAATAAGTACTATCTTATTTTCCAGTACGTCTGCAAATATTTTAAAGTCACTTTGTTCGAGTGGTGTTGTATATGAACTAGCTTCTATATGTACACTCAAAAAATTACTAAAAAAAGCAATGATTATAATACTTCCAATGATCCTCTTGAAAATCTTCTGGTTCTTCATTTAATATCGTCCTCTTTCATTTTTATGATAGGTAACTTATCGTAAAACGGATTAATCTCTTGTATGGTAATGAAGTAACCTAATTTATTGAGATAAATATCAAAAGTACCATCCTTGTTTTTTATTATGTAAGCTGTATCAGGCGTTATATCAATAGCTGTGCTAGCGTAATTATCTGGAAAAGAATATCGTGGTTGTACAACAAAAAATAATGTAGACACAAAGCATGATAAGGCTAATATACTCGTGGTTGAAAACCTTAACCATGATTCTTTAGGTTTATTGTTTGATAACAGTAGCTCAAAGCGGTTCATGAAAGTAGATCTGTTTTTATCAATAAGGTCCATAGTAAAGGGCATATATTTAGATTTTATAGAGTTTTTATAGGTATTCACAAGAAATTCGAGGTAATTAAGCCGTTTATATTCCTCCCAATTTTTTGTTATGGTAAGATCATTTTTTATTTCCAAAATTCTATCCACTTGGTTACGCAATTGATATACAAAAGGATTCCACCAATAAAAAGCACATAACAGTTCAATGATAGTTTTAATCCAATTATCTTTATTAAAATAGTGATGCAATTCATGCCGAATAATAAAATATTCCTCTTGATCAGTAAAATTATGTACTGGAAAAACAATTGTGGGTCTAAAAAAACCATACATCATGGGAACTGAAGTCAATGAGGTTTCAATTAACTTTAAATTTTTAGGTATTTTAATTTCCTTCTGGAGGACACTTAAAAGTTCAGAGTTTATATTTTTCTTGATAGAACACGTCATTATTAATTTACACAAATTAGAGTACCTTTGAAAAATCCGACTAATACTTATGAGTGTTCCCGATAACCAAATAACACCCAAAAAAAGATATAAGTTAATCTTTATTTGATCGCTGAATGAATAAATAGAAAAATTAAAAAAATCATTTATTATGGGTAGGAATTTTGGTAATTCGATAGTATGAGCAAAAGGTATTTCTATTGGAACAAGTAATCTGATTGTAATAAGTAACAGCAATAGGGATAAAACCGGAACACCAACTTTACTAATAGTAGATGATTTTTTAGTTATAAGGCAATATAAGCAAATAAACAAACTACTTACTAATAGAGTAGTTTGTATACTCCAAATGGTTATCATCTATCGACCTCCCCATTTTTTTGCGTCAGTTTCGTTTGTTCAAGCTCTGTTTTTTTCGCTTTTATTAACTTTTCTAATCTATCAATCGTGTGTATATCAATATTTTCATCCTCGAACTTAAATAATGTTGAGATTAATTCTGTAATACCAGTTTGAGCATCATCCGTTGAGTAATATTGAGCAAATTGCATAACTGCATAATCATTTGTAGTGATAATAGGTCTGTACTTTCTTGCAGTTGTTTTAAAAACCTTTGTATAAGCTGCAACTTCAATTGCATTTTTAGTAAGTAACGATTGTAAGGCGTTTTGTATGCTGTATATACTAAATTTCTCCTCGATTTTCTCAAAAATATTTGTCGCGGTAAGAGGGTGGGGTTCCTTCCATAAAATATGCATGATTTCTAATTCCCGATTAGTCAATTTTGTATAGGACATAAAGGTTCCCCCAGTATAATATAGTATCTTAAAATTATAGATCGATTTTCACGTTATATCAACCGTTGATTTTTACTTTATATTAATAATTAAGAGAATAATGGTATCTATTAAATTATCGTTGACAAAATAATGATTTAAATGGTAATTTATCCATACACATTAAATGTTAAGCGTTAATGTTAAAAGTACATACATGTCTTTATTTTTATTCATATGAAGGTGGGTGGTCATATTGATTTATTAATAAGTACAATTGTTGTTACTTTTTTCTTGTGATATTTTTTGAAACTAAATTGTTGATGATGTAAATAACTATTATTTGGATAACACATTTTAACGAAAAATTCCATAAATTCGAAAGGGTGACTTTGATGCGATATGAAAAAAACTGTACTAAGATAGGTGGTTTAAAAAAAAGGGGTGGAGCTGTAAGAACACAAAAAACTAGGAAAGTTTTTACAATGCTGCTTGCATGCTCTTTTTGTTTTGGTCTAAGCACAACCGCTTTTGCAGCATCAGAATATCAGGATACAATTACTGTAAATGAAGCCGGCGCAACTGAAACTTATATCGGTGACTATGCATCCGAGAGTATCTTTAAATCCGAACAGGATACAATTACTTTAAATGAACCAGGTGCAATTGAAACATATATCGGTGACTATTCAACCAAGCGCAGCTTTACACCAGAACTGGAAACAATTACGCCGAATGAACCCGATGCAACAAATTATTTGGCAAGAGCGACATACACACTTTCTAATGTAAGTAAGCCTATAAGTTATAATTTATTTAAGCCAGTCTCAGATTACGTTGCTTATCCTGGTACTGTTTCAGTTTCGAAAGGAGTAACCACAACTGTCACTGCTTCAGTTACGGGTGGTGGTGGAGTGGACGTAGCGTTTTTAAAAACCAATATTTCAGGAACGATCGGTTCAAGTGCTGCATTCACAACGACACAGACTATTTCGTACCCAACTACTAAAGGATACAAAGGTAGGATTATTTTAAGATATTACCAAGAACAGTATACTTATGATGTTACTAAGTTAGGTGTTAAATATGCAGGCAGCGCTTTTACTGAAGCACATGACCAATATTACGCATTACAGCAGGTTGCTCTATAGATTTGATATTAAAGATGAGTTATAACAGCAGAAATAGGTTTGAGAGTTTAAGAGTTTAGTTAATGTAAAAAAGGAGTGGATACATACTATTCACTCCTTTTTTATATCTGTATAACTGGAAGGGAATTGACACTATTTGAAAAAAATAATGTTTTTGATTGAAGTAGCTCTTCTATTAATAGTATTTGGGTGTGAATCTAATAGCATTAGTAATATACTAAATAAGCTAGAATTCAACCAAGCAGTTGGGATATATACGATCAATATAAAACATTCAGAAAATAATGGTTCGTCATTGCTGCTATTTGGATCAACATCAAATTTAAAAAAAGATACTTTTGAAAAATTAAATAAATCGGATATAACAATAACTTTATCCAATGAAAAAAAGGATGAAATTGAATTTAGCCCAGACGATATAGAATGGGAATTGACTGACCAGAATTTTTTAGTAGAAGGATTTTCTATAAGGTTAAATTCTGATAGGATATTAGGTTTAGAAAAATTGGGTTTTGATAAAATCAAAATAAAACTAGGAAGTAAAACCTTTAAAGAAAATATTAGTCCAGTATATTTACAATTTTATTCTGGTGAGGAAAATGGAATTTCCGTAATGGAATCTCCGATATCCCCTAAAAATGTAACAGCACTAAATAAAGAGTATTCATACTCGTATAAGATATTAGATTCAAATCATATTATTACTAGTGATATAAAAGCAGAATTAATTTATCCGAAAGAAGTAAAGAGTTTTATTGAAATTGTTACTGTAGAAGTTAATCCAGATATATATGCAGAGGAAGAAATTAAGGAAGAATTCAGAAATAAAGTTGATAAAAAAATTTTAAAAGAACTGAAAGTTTATGAAATTAAATGTAATTATATTATTAAGAAAAAGGAGAATATAGTTTTTCAACCAGAAATAAAACTTCTTTATAATAATAAAGAACAAAGTTTAGCACCATTTACACCAATAAGTTTTTTTAATTTTTAGAAAAATATATTATTAATATAAAAATAGGAGATAAGTAATTATTTCATGAAGATGATTTGTAATAGTTGCTTATACTAAAAGTATTAAATGCTAATATAGAATCTAAAAGAAAAGAAACAATGAATAGTAATATGCACATTTTTCGTTTAATCCAGAGTGTTTTACGATGGAAGTATGATAAGCGGCACTTCTCTCCAGATGCAACTTTGTAACGATCGCGTTCCCTTTGCTTGACTTTTATCACAATCTTCATGGGTCTAATGATTTGCTGAACGTTTTAGTTATTTCACTTTAAAATGAGAGCAGCTGAAAATATGTGGTGTGTCGAATAAAATTGAGGAGTAATATGTAACTAAGTACAACACTCATCTTTTCCTGATGTATTACAATAAGAATTAGAAATGGTGCTTTATTGAAAAAACGAACAAGTTTCTATTAAAGGTAGCAAACTAAATAAAATTAAGAAGTTTATTAGCTGCAAAAATTACAAGAACTAAATAAGCGGGGGAATATCTATGAAAAATCTTAGTAACGTTATTAGTTCAATAATTTTAGGAATTGCAATCATTACTGGTTGTTTTATTATCAAAGGCAGTCAGTCATCTATAAGTCCAACAATTAACAATGAATATTCAAATAAACCATTAATGACACTTAAAGAAACTGCTAAATATTTAAACATCACTGAATCTCAAGTGCGCAAGATTATTACTACAGAAGAAACAATGTTGAAAACACAAGGTGCATATACCGGTGTGTTGTTTCCCATTATTAAAATCGGAGATGAAATTTTTGTTAGTACATCCGTTTTAAATGATTGGATAAAAGAATCTATCCAACAAAGGAAAGAATTTTAAAGGATATTGCACCGATAACAGATGTAGCTCAAGTTTTAGCCATCATCAGTGGAATGATGTATCTGGACTAGTCATCAAATCCTAAATTGCAAATATCCACAAAAACTAACGCTTCGGACCATTCCGAAGCGTTAGTTTTTGTATGCACAAGTTATGTTTAGTCATCTAACGCATGCCTAAATCCAGAAAATAATAATTCTCAAATTAGCTATTTTAAATTTGATGAAAATGATATAAGATAATGTAACAGTGGAACGATACGTATCGTTCTATAATTACATACTTTTAATAAATAACATCTAGGAGGTGAAATGAATATGAAAGGGAAAAACAAAGAACCTCGAAGTAAAAAGGAGATTCTTACTGCAACCATTGAAATGTTAGAATCCAACAGTTATTCATCATTAACGATTGAGGCGATTGCAGCACAAGCTGGAGTAGGTAAAACAACCATCTATAGATGGTGGGAAAATAAAGCACGTCTTGTATTGGACGCTTTTCTAATGACCGTAGAATCAGAGTTTGAATTTGATAGCAATAAATCCATTGAGGTTAACTTTAAACAACAGCTTGAAGCTTTAGCTCGTATCCTCAATAGCAAAATCGGGAAATCCACTTTAACTATAGTTACAGAGAGCGAAGAAATCGCGAAAGATTTTTACGTATTGTTTTTAATGACTAAAAGAAATGAAGCCAAACAATTACTCCAAGCAGACATAGATAAGGGAGAATTGAAGTCAACAATTAACCTGGATATAACTTTAGATCTGCTTTATGGTCCCATTTACTTTCAAATTCTCATCTATAAAAAAATTCCGGATGCGGATTACATAAACGATTTGTTGATCCATGTCTTGGAAGGCATCACTGTTGCAAATTAATAGTAAACCGGGGGATATTCACTTTATGAATCAGACGATAGACGTTCAGAATTACAATAAGAACTATTCATTAATGACGATTATTTTATTTTGGTGTGGTTTAGTTATTCTAACTAGCATGTATATTACAATTCCATTATCCGAAGTGTTTTCGCATGCCTTCCAGATTAGCCCGAGTGAGGCGGCTTGGATTGGGAGTTCATTTTCTCTTTGTTATGCGCTGGGCTGTCTTTTGTATGGACCTTTCTCAGACAGGTATGGACGTAAAGTATTTTTAGTAGCCAGCATTATTGGGTTAACCGTAGTTACGCTTGCGCTAGGATTTGTGGATAGTTTTTACGGGCTTATTATGCTCAGAGGAGTGCAAGGCCTAGTGGCTGCTGCATTTGCACCTATTGCGCTAGTGTATGCAGGGGAAATGTTTCCGCCTCATAAAAGATTAACAGCCGTTGGATTTATAAGCTCAGGACTGTTAATGGCAGGCATAGTAGGCCAGGTTTTTAGTGGGATTGTTAACGAAGCTCTTGGCTGGCGTGCTATTTTCTTTATTTTGGGGATTGTGTATGGTATTACTTCAGTGATTGTAATAAGGTTCCTTCCTAAAGATGAAATGCTAAGACCGAAAGAAAATGTTCTGCGGAAGTTTAAACAAATGACAATTCTGCTAAAACAATCACAATTGCTTTTGGCTTTTGCGATAACCTTTATGCTCCTATTAACTTTAGTTGGCATGTACACCGTTTTGGGAAGTTATTTAAGCTCAGCTAAGTTTGGACTTTCCTCACAGGATATCCTGTATATTCGTGCATTTGGAATCGCGGGGATGCTTTTAGCACCCTTTTCCGGAAGAATTGCTCAAAAACTTGGAATGGCCGCTGTTCTAAGGGGAGGCTTAGCTTTAGCTGCAATTGGGTTGCTTGCTCTAGGTTTTAGCACGAACCTGCCACTTCTTGTCCTAATGAGCGTTGTATTTGTGGCTGGTATCGCGCTGGTAACTCCCGTTATCATCTCTATCGTCAGTCAATTAGGGGAAAATGCAAGAGGGTCTGCTATTTCATTCAATGCATTTATTCTATTCCTAGGTGCTAGCACAGGCCCGATATTAGCATTGAAATTATTAAAAACAGAAAATTATTCGTTATCCTTTACTATATTAGGTTCTATTCTTTTATTAGGTTTTTTAATCTCTCTTTTTCTTAGATTATCGGCTAGGGTTCCAGTAATGAAAAATGAACGGGCTGCTTCTTTACCCATAGAGTGATAGGAATGATTAAAGAAACGGAGATTTGCATTGTTGGTGGTGGACCTTCTGGCCTCTTTCTAGGGCTGCTGTTAGCCAAAAACGGAATTAGAGTTACCGTACTGGAAAGTCAAACAAGCTTTAATCGCAAGTTTAGAGGAGAAGTTCTCCAGCCTCGATTTGTAAGGCTCATGAAAGAGCTGAACCTGGAACAGTGTCTTGAAAAGTATGAGCATATAAAATTATTTAATGCCGAAATATGGAATAATAAGAAATATATCACTCAAATTGATTATGAAAAAGAAATGCCGGAGGCACCTTACGCAATTAAAATAAAACAATCCGTCCTGTTAACTTTTCTTTACGATCTAGCAAAGGATTATACTAATTTTGAGCTCATTTTTAACGCTAAGGTCACTTCAACTATTAAAAGTACAAATCGAACAGTCGGAGTAAACGCCTTAGTTGATGGACAAATGACTGAGATCCATGCTTCTTTAGTAGTCGGAGCGGATGGACGGATGTCCACGGTTAGGAAGACAAGCGATTTTTCTTTTAAGTATAAAAAAGAAGATTTTGATTTAATCTGGTGCAAAATATCGACTAATGAGTTCAAGCTAAATCAAAAACTCCTTTTCAGATTGTCTGATTTTAGTAACTTCATAGGGCTTCCTTATTCCTCTGATTGTGTGCAAATAGGTTTTACAATGAAGAAAGACCAATGGAATACCATAAAAAGAAAAGGCATCGAACCATTAAAGCTTGAATTCATAAAGGCCTTTCCTGAGCTTGAAGAAGACATTGAAAAAATCAGTGATTTCAAATCGTTCGTTTCTATCCAATCAGAGACTTTTATGGTGGACAATTGGCATGATAAGGGTTGTATTCTAATCGGTGATGCTGCACATTGTTCTTCTCCACTCGGAGCTATCGGATTGTCCTTGGCTTTTGAAACAGCGCTGGTCACAGCTGAACTTATTGTTGCATCAAAATTAGAGCCAAATCATGAATACAAGCGTTTAGATCGTTTGCAGCCCATTCGTAATCGGGAAATTCGTTTTGTGCATTTTGCTCAACAGTTGATAATCAGCATGATCGTTAAATCCCCTAAAGAGATTAAAAACTTCTCGCTAGCGTGCATGAAACTGATGGGAAATAGCAGGATCGCTAGATATTTAATGCGGAGATTCTTTTTGGGGAGTCCTAAAATAACGGTTGATAATGCCTTTAAATTTTAACGAAGCCTCATTCCTAAGTAGAGTTCATTGGGAATGAGGTTATTTTAATTTGTTGAAACGCAAAGAATTTGTATAGAAAACGCTTTCTATCCATTGTAAAATACAGGTTGAGGTGTAATTACAAAACAAGGATGGAAATCCCATGCGGATCAAATTTAATATTTTTCAGAAAATGTTAGTGTTATTGCTGATTCTGCTAACTCCGGTTGTGGCGCTGTACTATTATTCTACCTCTAAGAGCATCAACGTCATACAGGAGGAGCTTATCAAAGCCAGCCTGAACCGGATGGAGCTTTTCGTGGCACAACTGGATGCCAGCATTGAGAAGTTCGACTTAGTCTCCGCACCTATGCTCGTTGACACGAACGTGCTGGAGTACCTTTACAACCTCAACATGAGCGATTATTCCCTAATGAAAACAAGGCTGCTGATCCAAGAGAAGCTGTCGCTGGCCAGCGCATCGGGCAACTGGCGCAATGACGTGACCGTCTATTTCCCGCAACGAGACGATAGTATTTCTTCTTCCCCCTCCTATGAATATGACCTTCAAGAGTTTGAAAGCCGATTTTCGCTAGGGTGGAGCTATAGCGAAGATTTGGAGATTGGCTCCGGTTTTACTCGAACTTATGTCACTACGGGTTACAAACCAGCCCGTCCGGACGATCTGGATGTTGCCGTTCGCATTAACCTCTACAAGTGGAGCTTCGAAAATTTGCTTGATACTTACAAATCTGGTCACTCTGACAACCCGTTTTTCTACAAAAAAGGACATGCCATCATCGCCAGCCGGTCCGCAGATGGGCCCAAGATGGACCAAATTATCGCGGAATTAGGCGACAGGATCAATATCCGGGATTCAAGTTTTTTAATTCATTCCTTCGACGGCAGGCCTTATCTGATTACCTATTATTATTCCAATATTCTTGAGTGGCATCTCGTCGATTCTGTTCCACTTAACCAGATTATCGGACCTATCAAGCAACAGCGGTTATTGTTTGGAGCTTCTTCGATTATTTTGCTCCTGTCCTGTATTACCGCCGCGTCTGCCTTGTACTGGAACGTACATCGGCCTATCTTCCAACTTGTGCGTGCGGTGCAGCGGATTAAGGAAGGCGATTACGCCTACCGGCTGCCGAAGAAATCAAACAATGAATTCACGTTCCTGATGCAGAACTTTAACGAGATGGCGACGCAGATCCAAGATCTCATCGAGAATGTCCTACAATCGCGTATCCTTGCGCGCGATGCCACGCTAAAACAGCTACAAGCACAGATTCATCCTCATTTTCTGTACAATTGTTTAGGTTTCATCATTAATATGACCAAGATGGGGAAGAATCGGGCTGTCATAGACATGGCGTATCATCTGGCCGACTATTACCGGTATACGACGCGAATGGATAATCAAGGAGTCAGCCTGAGTGAAGAACTGGCGTTCGTGCGCATTCACCTCGAGATTCTTCGGCTTCGCAATGAGACGCTGTCCTACAGCATCGAACTGCCTGAAGAGTTGGCGGAGCTGCGAATTCCCCGGCTTCTTATCCAACCGATCGTGGAGAATGCGATCGTGCATGGACTTGAGAACGTCGAATATCCAGGCCGGGTTGAAATTAGAGTTTACGTCAATGAAGACCAATTGCACTTGGAAGTGGAGGATAACGGAAAAGGATTAAATAAAGAACGGATGGACCAACTGCAAATGGAGCTTCATATTCCGGCCAGCGAATATGCAGGCTGCGGTCTTTGGAACGTATATCAAAGACTGCAAGGCAACTTCGGTTCAGACGCTCAAATTGAGTTTTGCCCGTCCAGACTGGGGGGGCTAAACGTGAGGCTGATTTGGAGACTTGGGATGAAAGACGAAACGAAGGAGGAAGAGCAATGAATAGCCTGCTTGTAGTTGATGACGAGAAACATTATGCGGACAGTCTGGCAGATACAATTCCATGGGCGACACTTGGTATCTCCCGCGTTTGGAAGGCTTACAGCGCGAGCGAGGCACTTGCTCTGATAGACACCTTCCCGATTGACATCCTTATGACGGATATCCGTATGCCCCGCATGAACGGTCTGGAACTGATCGAACAGGCCAGGCTTCGTATTCCAGGGCTGAAGTGCCTGCTCCTCACAGGTTATGCGGACTTCGATTACGCCCGAAAAGCGATTGAGCTGCAAGCGCTCGATTACCTGATGAAGCCCGCGAAGGACGAGCAGCTACTTACGGCAATGGGCCGGATCATTAAGCAGCTTGAGCAGGAGCGATCAATCGAACAGGGCTTCCGTATCTACCGAGACAATAGTGCAGAACTGAAAGCAGGGTTGTTGCTCAAAGTGCTCAGCGGAAATCTGAATAGCAAGGCGCTTGCAGAGAAGTTAAAGCTGTTTGACCTCCCTCTTCCGATACCAGGTCATGTCTCGATGTGCCTGGTCCGATTGGGTTCCCCCTTCGATGGACAAGACCTCTATTCGCAGTCATTGATCCGGTTCGCGGTAACAAACATGCTGGAAGAATTGCTGATGGACCGCTATGACTGCTGGTCGGCTGCGGATGATGAAGGAAACCTGCTCGCTCTGGTATATGACCTATCAGGAGCACCACCCGATCCGGAATGGGTGCTTGAGCGGATAGAGCGATTAAAGCAAGAAGTACAGAGTTTGCTTAAAGGTGAAATTTCTGTAGGGGAAACCGACTGCTTATTCCCGGAAGGACTGCAAGCTAGTTATATGACAGCTAAATCACGATTGGATAGTGACGGTTTTTCGGGTGGGCAGGTGCCAGAGCGGAATGAAGAGGAAGCGCGTCTTATGCGCAAGCTCTATGAAACGCCTCTGCTGACACATCTTTTGGAAACGGAGCAATGGGAAGCGGCGGAAGTTAAGATCCGAGCGTTTGTGTCACCGCTAATGCATACGGGTTCGCCTTACCTCATGCGCGATGTCTTTTTCTTTCTCTCCAATGCCTTCCAGTATATCGCGAATCGCAGCGGCAGGACGCTGGCCCAAATGCTCACTCCTGAGCAATCGGCTTTCGTTAAAGGAAAAGCGATGCTGCACGCGTCGCAGCTGGAAAGCTGGGCGCTCGACTTACTACGCACACTTCGCGATAAGCTAGGGGAGGAGACCGAGGATCACAGCCAGGTGATCATCCGGAAGACGCAACTCTACATCCAGAAAGAGCTGGACAAGGACTTGTCACTTACTTTGCTGGCCAAACGCGTCTTCGTACATCCTAACCATCTGTCAAAAATCTTTAAGCAGTGTACAGGCACTACCGTATCCCAATATATTTACGAGCAGCGTATGCTCAAAGCCTGCGAGGTGCTCAAGCATACAAATAATAAAATCTACCATATTGGTGAAAGTATTGGCTATCCCAATACCAACTGGTTTATTCGGAAATTCCGTGACTATTATCAGGTGACGCCGCAGGAATTCAGGGATAGATACCGATCGGGAATGGAGTGATTGGGCCGGTGAAGAAGCAAAAAAGAAAGGCCAGATTTCTATGGGCAGTTCTGAGCGGAGTACTGCTAGTTTCCGGCTGTTTAAGTAACACAGGGAAAACGGCACAGAACAGTACATCCAATGGGGAAACGAAGCCGGTATGGGATTTTAAATACGATCCGCCTATAACCATCACAACAGGAATCGTGGACGAGAATCGGCCTAACGCATTCAAGCCAGATGAGAGCCTTACAGACAACGTGCATACCCGCTGGATGGAAGATAATCTGGGAATCGTCACGAAGTTTGATTGGATTGTCAGCAAGTTCGAGGATGCAGATACCAAAATTCGGCTGGCGCTGGCTGTGAATGGCAAGCTGCCGGACACCCTTAGCGCTGAAGGAGACATCCTGAAGTATCTGCTGAAAGCCGACAAGCTGCTTCCGCTGGATGATGCCATCGAGAAGTATGCGCATCCTAAGCTAAAAGAAGCGCTCGAGAAGTACGCTTATACTATGGCAGAAGTGACCAAAGACGGCAAGATATATGGACTTCCCCGTTTTAGTGCAGGAGATGAGGGAACGGTCATGTGGATCCGTAAGGATTGGCTTGAGAAACTGTCGCTGAACCCGCCTACGACGATAAGTGAGTTGGAGAACGTGCTGAAGGCATTTTCTGAACAAGATCCTAATGGGAATGGTGAAGATGACGAAGTTGGTCTGGCGGTTCCGCTAAAGGAAGGTCCCTGGAGCTGGATGGGGCAGACAGATGCGATCGCCGGAGCTTTTTCAAGGCAGATGATTAGCACGTCTGACATCAAACTGTTCTGGAATGAGGACGAGAAGGGCAGCTTGATGTTTGGCGCCGTACATCCGGATGCTAAGAAATACCTGGAAACGATGGCGTCCTGGATGGCGAAGGGCTACATGGACAGAGATGCAGGCATGCAGGACCCGAGCCAAGCGTCCGAACTGGCGGTTAACGGAATGGCTGGTGTCATGTTCGGCCCGTTTTGGATGGGAGCCTGGCCGCTCGGCGATACAGTGAAGGTCGACCCGGAAGCGGATTGGGAGGCTTATTCCGTTCCTGCCGGACCGGATGGGTTAAAGGGCAAGGCACAAAAGCCGTTGTACGGTATCTATACGGTGTTCAGCAAGGATTTCACGAATATGGAAGCCTGGTTCGCTTATTATAACAAGTTGCTTGCCAAAAATTTCGGACCGGATGATCCGTACTTCGATCCCCGATTCGCACAAGGGTTTCACGAAGGTTACGATTATGTGATCATGAACGACAAGGTCATTACTGTCAATTTTGCGACTGAATGCGTGCCGAATGATAAGTGGCCGCTTGCGGACGGGTCTTCAATGGATATGCGCTGGATGCTCTATCCGCTGACAGGTGGCGCTCCAGCCTTGCCTTATATGAATGCGGATGCAATCAGAAAATTATCTGAAAATTCGGAAGCCATAGTGACGACGCCGATCGAACAAGCCATTAAAGGTTTGAATTCGGCTCAACTTACGGCGGCTGGGGTAGCGATTGCCGAGCAGGGACTCGAAATCCCGAACCGGTACCACGGACCTTTAACGGACGGGATGGAGAAACACGGAGTGTTCCTGCAGAAACTCGCAACGGAGAGTTATCTGAGCATCATTTATAGCGAGAAGCCGCTCTCCTACTTTGATGAGTTCGTAGCCCAATTTTACAAGAATGGCGGCGACGTAATCACGAGAGAAGTAAATAATTGGTACATGGAAAACAAGCCATAATATTGTGGCTTGTTTTCTTCTATGTTCCTTTATTTCTTCTATATAACAGGATTAACTTATTGAATTAAAATGATTTTATTAGAAAGCGTTTTCAATAAAAAGAGGTGATGGTATACGAAGCTAATCATAGAGTAACTCTCACAACTAAGTGTAAACTTTCGAACTGAGTTTTGTTTGAAGCGGAGCGAAGCAGTTTATGCTCACAAAACTTTTTAGGAGGAGAGGTAATGAGGAAAAAAGTAAGCGTGTTTCTGGCATTAACTATGTTTGTGACTATCTTTTTTTCAAATCCGATCAAGACTAATGCGGCAACCCCCGAAGCGCCTGCAGGATGGAGAGACTTACTAGATTACCAAATATTCAGTAATATATCCGATGGCTGGGCAGGAGATAGCGGGTTTGGATTGGAGACGGAGAACAGCAAGCTGCCCATAGATTCTACAGCAATGTACAATGGATTGCCTTCATTATTGTTGAATGCGAAGACGCCTACCAGTCCTTCCTGGTACAACGCTTTAATTACGGTTGCCGGCTGGAAAGCGTATGACTTTACCTCTTATCATCCAAATGGATTCCTTGAGTTTAATATCAAAGGAAATGCGGGTGGAGAGTCCTTTTTACTGGGCTTCAAAGACCGGGTATTCGAAAGAGCTGCCGGCAATGAAATTACCACTACAGTAAACATTAACAACTACGTCAGCATTACTACAAGTTGGACCCATGTGAAGATCCCGTTAAAGGATCTAATTCAGGTCTCCCAAGGAATTGATGTATCTTCCATAGATGCATTATCCATCAAGAATAATGGTTTTCAACCTTTAAAAGTCTGGCTTAATGACATTAGGGTTACGTCTCCCGATAAGGAAAAAGAGTACGCACCCATCAAGGTCAATCAATTAGGTTATCCCGTAGATGGAGTAAAGCAAGCGCTCGTAACCGGTTTTGAGGATGTGCTCACGGTCGATGCAGGTACTCCGTTTAACGTTATTAACGCCACAAATAATTCCACAGCTTACTCCGGAACGCTTGTACTCACCAAGAATTATGATGCTATTGACAGCGGGGAGCGTATTTTTACCGCCGATTTCACAAATTTAACGATTCCGGGAAAATATTATGTTTCAGTTCAGGGTCTTCAGAATTCGCCCAAGTTCACTATCAGCGAAGCTAACGAAATCTATGAACCCTTTTTAAATGACGTAACGAGATACTTCTATTACCAGAGAACCGGGATTAATATTACCAGCCCATACACTCAAAATTATCAAAGAACAGATTTTACTCCTGACACCGCAGTGCCTTTAATGTCCAATCCTTCCATCAAAAAAGATGTTTCCAAGGGATGGTACGATGCGGGCGATAAAGGCAAGTACGTTAACGCAGGAGCCAAAGCCTTGTCGGATCTCTTCTGGGCCTATGAAATGATGCCGGAGAAATTTACGGACAATCAATTTAATATTCCTGAGAGCGGAAACGGCATTCCCGACATCCTGGATGAGGCAAGATGGGAACTGGAATGGATGCTCAAAATGCAGGATGCTGCAACTGGCGGTTTCTATGCGCGAGTGACCTTTCAGGATGACGACAATATGGTAGACAGAGAAATTATCGATAAGGATACGGTAAGCTCGCGTACTGATATCAAAACGACCGCCGATACAGCTACCGCAGCCGGTGTATTGGCACATGCCTACTTAATGTATCAGAATATTGATCCGGCTTTTGCCCAAAGTTGCTTGGATGCGGCAATAGACGCATGGGGGTACCTGGAAGCACATCCGGAAAATATTCGGACGCCTAACACGGGCAGATGGCCTTACGATGTGACGGATGACGCTTCGAATCGTCTGTGGGCTGCTGGCTCTCTGTACCGATCGACCGGCGATGCCGAATACAACGATTATTTTCTGGCGAATTACACTGATATGGGAATATTTTTTGAGGATACCCTTGATTTCGCCAGTGGTTGGGCAAACACCTGGAATACAGGCTTCTTCAGCTATCTGAAAGCCGCTAATCCGGACTCTGGAGTCTTAAGCTGGTATTCGGATAAATTCCAGCAATGGTTCAATGACAAAGTGAGCAGATACAACGACAGCCCTTGGAAAAGCATCATAAAAGATGGTAACTACTATTGGGGAATCACCATGCAGGTTGCGGACACACCGATGGAAATGATCATCGGTACGAAATTGCTGGGAACTTTTGAGAGCAACCGCGCTATCATTAATGAGATTAACAATAGCCAGTTAGACTGGATTCTGGGGCAGAACCCGGTAGGCGTATCTTTTGTATCAGGTTACGGCGATAACAGCGTGAAATATCCGTTCAGCATCATGTATAGAACGGATGGTTTACCTGGTGTACCTAAGGGATATCTGGTCGGAGGACCGAATAAATACTCCAACGACATAACTGTAGGAAACCAGATATCAAGATTTGCAGCCAAAAACTATACCGATAACTTCCAAGAATGGACTACAAATGAACATACCGTTTATTGGAATTCAGGGTTGGTATTCATTGCCGCATTCGCAACCGGAAATAGCAGCAACTCGACCATTAATCCAACGACTGCTGCCTTTGATAAGAAAACCGCAAATCAAGCTGATATTCCGGTGACCCTAACGTTGAACGGCAACACGCTCACCGACATTAAGAACGGTACGACATCTCTGGTTGTGGACACAGACTATACCGTTTCGGGTAACACGGTCACTCTACACAAGAGCTATCTCGCGCAGCAGCCAATCGGCACGGTCAACCTCACTTTCCTGTTTAACGCCGGTTCATCTGCTACGCTATCCGTTGCTGTGAACGATTCGTCGGTTATTAACTCGACGATCAGTCCGACGACCGCTGCCTTTGACAAGCAACCCGCGAATCAGACCGACATTCCGGTGACCTTGACGCTGAACGATAACACACTCATCGGCATTAATAATGGCACGACTGCCCTAGTTGCTGGTACGGACTACACCGTATCAGGCACGACAGTGACGATTCAGAAGGCATATCTGGCTGCCCAACCGGTGGGAACAACAACGCTGACGTTCAACTTTAGCGCAGGAGTAAGTGCGAATCTTGAGGTCTCCGTGGTCGATACCCCCACTGCCGAAAGTGGTTCTATCAAAGTGCAGCAGTACAATTCTCCTGTTACGGCAACGAGCAATTCGTTGAGCCCTCGGATAAAGCTGAAGAACACCGGTACCACTGCCATCAATCTGTCCGACGTGAAGCTTCATTATTATTACACGATCGATGGGGAGAAGGACCAGAATTTCTGGTGCGATTGGTCCACTGTCGGCAGTAGCAACGTAACTGGCGACTTCGTCAAGTTGCCGGCTCCTTTGACAGGATCTGATCATTATCTGGAAATCGGCTTTACGAGCGGAGCCGGAAGTTTGGCAGCTGGAGCCAGCATTGAGCTTCAGATCCGCGTGAACAAGACCGATTGGACGAACTACACGCAGACGGGAGATTACTCCTTCGATCCGACCGATTCGACTTACATCGATTGGAGCCATACAACTGGCTATATCGCAGGCGCTCTTCAGTGGGGAACAGAACCTCAATAAGTAACGTCACAATTGACGTTACGGCTCAATAGTGAAAACCTGAACTCCCCATTACCGCCTAAACAACGGTGTGGGGAGTGTGTAAGACAGTGAAAGGAGTGCAACAACTCTATTGAAAGCTATGCCGCTTCCTACAAATAGGAAACCAATACGTACTGTACGTAATTTTTCCATCGTGAAGAATATTCGTACTTACTGGATGTTCTACGCAATGATGCTGCCGGGAATCGTTCTGCTTGTAATAAATAACTACATCCCTTTGTTCGGGATCGTTATTGCCTTTAAAACAATCAATTACCAGGACGGTATCCTGGGAAGCCCCTGGACAGGGATGAAAAATTTCGAATACCTGTTTGCCTCGAAGGATTCGTACATCATCATTCGCAACACATTGCTTTATAATTCGCTGTTTATTGTATTGAACATGGCGCTTCCTCTAGGGTTCGCCTTGATGCTTAATGAGATGAAGAACCGCTTCCTCTCGAAGCTACACCAAACGATCATGTTCCTGCCATACTTCCTGTCGATGATCGTCATCTCGTACTTAGTGTATGGGTTCATGAGCGACGAGCGAGGATACTTCAACGGCACGTTGCTGCCGGCGCTTGGTCTTGATTCCGTACGCTGGTACTTCACGAAAGAAGTGTGGCCGATCGTTTTGCCGATCATTAACACGTGGAAGAACATGGGGTACTACACGGTTGTGTATATGGCAGCAATCATTGGTATCGACGAGGAGTACTACGAAGCCGCGACAATTGATGGGGCAAACAAGTGGCAACAGATCAAGAAAATCACGATTCCCTTGATCATGCCTGTCCTCACGATTATGACTTTGCTGCAGGTTGGCCGGATCTTCAATGCCGACTTTGGCCTATTCTTCCAAGTGCCACGTGAATCGGGGGCATTGTTCCCTGTGACAAACGTTATCGATACCTATGTCTACCGCACCTTCCTGACCGTTGGGGATATCGGACTTTCCTCAGCAGCAGGCCTGTTCCAATCAGTCGTTGGTTTCATCTTGGTTTTTGTATCTAATTGGGTCGTTCGCCGCTTTAACCGCGAGAACGCGCTGTTCTAAGAGAGGAGCCCTTATGACCAATACAATGAGTAAATCCTTATCTGGGTCCAATCCAAAGAATCAGCTGTCGGGATGGGCGTCAACCCTCATCAACATCTTCTTTGTCATCTATTCGGCGCTCTGTATCCTACCGCTTTTGCTGATTCTTTCGGTATCGTTCTCCGATGAGCAGTCCGTTATGACACACGGATATCGATTTATGCCCGAAAATTTCAATCTGGCAGCCTATCGATTCCTAATGAAAGATATCAGTCAAATCGTTCATTCCTATGGAATCTCACTAACCGTCACGGTGATAGGTACGATACTAAGTGTCATCATAATAGCTCTGTATGCGTACCCCATTTCACGGAATAATTTTCCGCAGGCAAAGTATTTTACATTTTTTGTTTTTCTAACGATGCTGATTTCCGGCGGCTTAGTCCCTTGGTACTTGGTATACGTACAGATGCTGGAATTAAAAGATACACTTTGGGCACTGATCATGCCGCTGATCATGTCCGCATTCTGGGTACTGATCATGCGCACTTTCTTTAAGGAGACCGTACCTGAAGCTGTGCTGGAGTCAGCAAAAATAGATGGGGCAGGGGAGCTACGGATATTTATCCGAATTGTATTGCCATTATCTCTGCCGGTTCTGGCAACCGTTGCACTGTTCCAAACACTGACATACTGGAACGACTGGTTCCTAAGCCTAATGTTTATTACAGACAACCACAATATATCCGTGCAGTACTTTCTTTACAAGATGATGGTCAACATCCAGTACTTATCCAGTAACCCGAACGCGATGGCTGAAATTACCCGAGCTGGCGGAATGATCAACTTCCCGAGTGAAACCGTGCGTATGGCGATGGTGGTTGTAGGTGTTGGACCTATTGTATTTGCTTACCCGTTCTTCCAGAAATACTTTATCAGAGGCCTGACAGTAGGCTCCGTTAAAGGCTAAGATTGCCGATCACTTACGTGGGCACGGAAACGGCTAAAACCAGTATATGGTTTAGCATATCATTCTATTTTACGGGGGGATTACTTGAAAATGAAGGATACGAAAAGCAAGGCTTCACTGCTTCTCACACTGATGCTTATCTCAGCAGTAGGCACTACGGCTTGCGGCAATTCAAACAACTCGAACAACGCTACACCGGATAATGCCGGAAAAGAAAGCGCCACACCGAGCTCATCAGCGAATTCAACCACCGATAACACATCCAATGAGCCCTCGAAGCTGGAGCCTTATAAAATAAAGTTGGTCTACGAAGGAGCTCCACAGGCGGACGAGGCTATCGTCGAGGAAGCGCTGAACAAGATCTTGACCGAAAAAATCAACGCGACGGTAGATATCGCACCAATCGATTGGGGAGCATGGGATGATAAGACTAACCTCATCATCGCTTCTCGAGAGCCCGTAGACATTCTATTTACAGCCTCATGGAACGGGTATGCAAAGAACGTTGCCAAAGGTGCTTACTTAGATCTCGGTCCCTTGCTCGATCAGTATGGCCAGGGCATTAAGGATAGCTTAGATCCAGCTTTTCTCGATGGCTCCAAAATCGGCGGCAAAAATTATGCAGTCCCTACGAATAAAGAATTGGCATCGTCAGGGGGCATTGTGTACCGGAAGGATATCGCTGATGAACTCGGCATTGACATGAGTAAAGTGCAAAAGATCGAAGATTTAGATGCCGTTTATAAGATCGTTAAAGAGAAGAAGCCAACCATGTATCCGCTGTATACAACGGGTGGCACGTTCGCCTCTCACTCCTTTGTGGAATTGGATTTTTTAGGTGATACGACGATACCTGGCGCTATCGATAAGAATGGCACGGAAGCGACAGTCAAACCGGCCGAAGAGTATCCACAATACTTAAATGCATTAAAAGTAACCCGTGATTTCTTCCAGAAGGGGTATCTTAACAAAGATGCGGCCACTTCCCAAACGTCATCCCTTGATGCTTATAAGACGGGCAATGTATTTTCCACTGTAGAGCCTCTTAAGCCAGGCAAAGCAGAAGAAATCGCATCCGCGACAGGACTTGATGGCAAGCTTGCACAAATTACTTTAACAGGTAAAACGGTCGCCACATCGGAGACTACCGGCGCCATGTTAGCCATCTCATCAACGTCTAAGAACCCGGAACGCGCCATGATGCTGATTAACCTGCTTCATACAGATCAAGAGATTATTAATCTGCTTAACTTCGGTATTGAAGGTACACACTTTACACTTAATGGTAATGTTATGACGCAGACGGAGAAGTCAGGACAGTACGCACCGGGCGTCGCTTGGGAGCTGGGAAATCAATTCCTGAACTATGTCTGGAGTTCGGAAGCTCCAGACAAGTGGGAGCAGTTCAAAAAGTTCAACGAAGGCGCTAAATCATCGCCGGCACTGGGCTTCACCTTTGACAGCGAGCCAGTCAAATCCGAAGTCGGAGCACTAGCAAACGTTCTAAGAGAATATCAAAAGATGCTTGAGACCGGCTCGGTTGATCTGGACAAAGAATTGCCGAAATTTATCGCCGCCCAAAAATCGGCCGGCCTAGATAAAGTCATTGCTGAAAAGCAAAAACAGCTTGATGAATTCCTTGCCAGTAGATGATATGTGTTCATAGCAAATAAAGGACCTACTCATTGTTCTGGATAAGAACAATGAGTAGGTCCTTTTGACAATTCACAGTGTCAACTAGGCTTTAAGAGGCTTGGTCGAATTGGCTATTATAAAGCTCCGCATAGAAACCATTTTTGGCAAGTAGTTCTTCGTGGCTGCCGCTTTCCAGGATATCGCCTTCCTTCAGAACCAGAATTACATCGGCGTTCTTAATGGTTGAGAGTCTATGCGCAATAACAAAAGAGGTTCTTCCCTCCATGAGCTTATCCATTGCCTGCTGAATCAAGAGCTCTGTTCTTGTATCGACTGAGCTTGTAGCTTCATCGAGGATGAGCATTGGGGCATTTTTGAGCATCGCGCGGGCGATCGTAAGCTGTTGCTTTTGGCCCGTGGATAAATTAACTTTGTCATTTAGTATGGTATTATAACCGGCACTTAAGGTCTGAATGAAATGATGCAAGCCTACCGACTTACAAGCATCTTCAACTTCTTTATCGGTTACACCTGTTTTGTTGTACACTAGATTTTCTCTGATAGTGCCCTCAAAAAGCCAGGTGTCCTGCAAGACCATACAGAATAGATCATGGATGTTTTCTCTTGTTAAGCTGCTGATGGGGGTATCATCAATATATATTTCTCCGCCCTTTAATTCATTAAACCGTATTAGAAGATTTATCAGTGTAGTTTTACCTGCGCCGGTAGGACCGACTATAGCAATTTTTTGCCCAGGCTTAATCTCTGCAGAAAAATCTTTAATCACAAGTTTATCTGAATTTTCATAAGCAAATTGCACATGTTCAAAATCAACTTTGCCCACAGCAGTTTTAAGATGTCTTTCTTTATGACTTTCATTGTCCATTTCGTCAGCATCGAGGAACTCAAAGACACGTTTGCTTGCCGCGGAAGCCGATTGCAGACTTTGTGCGGCTTGAGCAATCTGAGAGAGCGGTTGTGTAAAGTAACGGACATACAGTATAAAGGCTACAATGACCCCAAAGGATATCGTTCCGTTCATAGCAAGTACAGCACCAACTACACAAACGGCCACAAAACCTAGATTGCCTATAAACATCATAATCGGCATCATAAGACCGGAGAGGAACTGCGCTTTAAATGCACTATCTTTAAGATTCATATTCAGGGATTCAAATGTATTGCGCATTTGCGATTCACCATTGTAGGCTTTCACTACAGTATGTCCTGTATATACTTCCTCCACATGGCCATTGATTTTCCCTAAGTATTCTTGCTGACTTTGAAAATACTTTTGGGATTTTTTCATAATTGCCGCTATGAGGCCAAAGCCAATGATAGTTGCAACAACCGCCGTAATAGTCATGATCACATTTGTTTTGAACATCATGATGATGGATCCCGTAAAGAGGGCAAGGGCAGTTACCAGTGTGCCGACGCTTTGGTTTAAAGCTTGCCCGATCGTATCCACATCGTTGGTAACCCGGGACAGGATGTCACCGGTTGTAGAATTATTATAATAAGAGATCGGAAGTTTGTTCATTTTGCGTGAGAGATCGGCTCTTAAGTTTTTGGAGACCTTTTGCGTAACTGCGGACATAATTAATCCTTGTACCAAAGATAACACAGCGCTAAGGATATAGATAAATACAAGGAAAAGGCCGATAGAAGTTACTGCTTCCATATCAATACCGGTGACGAGGCCCGCAGTGATCAAGTCTGTCATCTCCGAAAGCTTATCCGGTCCAAGCAGAGTCAGAACCGTACCGATTGCTGCACTAATAATAGCTATAAGAACTACAGGGATATATTTTCTGCAATAGTGGAGAAGTTTGCTCCACGTGTTGAGTTGCTCTTTGCTTTTGTTCATTAAGCTAGCTCCTCCTTTGAAAGTTGTGAGTAAGCAATCTCTTGGTAGACATCACAGGTCTGCATCAATTCATCATGTGTTCCCATGCCTGCCATTCGTCCGGCTTCCAGTACAATGATTTTATCTGCGTCTTTGATTGTACCGATCCGCTGCGCAACGATTAGTATCGTCGTACCGCTAGATTTCTTCTTCAATTCACTACGCAATTTGCGATCCGTCTTATAATCAAGTGCTGAGAAGGAATCGTCGAAGATCAATATTTCAGGACAACGGGCAATGGCTCGGGCAATGGAAAGACGTTGCTTTTGACCGCCAGACAAGTTCGTACCGCCTTGAGAGACATGAGCCTCGTAGCTTCCTTCCATCTTTTCAACAAAATCTGAAGCTTGAGAGGTGTAAATGGCATCTACAACATCAGAGGACAGATCACTGCCATTGTCGCCAAAAGCAACATTAGAGCTCACCGTGCCGCCAAACAAAATCGCTTTCTGAGATACATATCCCATTTTATTGCGCAGTGCAGTTTGCTCATATTGGTTAACATTAATACCGTCCACCAACACTTCACCTGCTGTAGCATCATAAAAGCGAGGGATCAGGTTCACTACAGTACTTTTTCCGCATCCGGTTGAACCGATGAAGGCCACAGTTTCTCCTTTTTTCACCGTAAAGCTGATATCCTCAATAACGTATTCTTCTGCATCCGGATATTTAAAGCTGACTTTTTTGAATTCGACTTCACCCAACCGATTTGTCTTGGAGGTAGTAAGTGATCCGTTCTCTAAGCTTGGCTTAGTATCCAACACTTCATTGATTCTTTTAGCGGATACATGGGCACGAGGCATCAGGATAAAAATCATGATCAGCATCATGAATGCCATAACCACCTGCATCGCATAGGATGAGAAGACAATCATATCTGAAAATAAGCCCATCTTCGCCGTACCATTGGCATTTTGAATCAAAATAGCACCAATCCAATATATTGCGAGACTTAAACCGCTCATAATGAGAGAAATACTTGGCATCATCATGGACAGTACATTGTTGGCAAATAAATTCGTTCGGGTAAGCTCGCTGTTGGCTACGCTAAATTTATCTTCCTGGTAACTTTCCGCATTATAAGCACGAATGACACGAAGACCGGTAAGATTCTCTCTTGCAACACGATTAAGATTATCAGTCAGTTGCTGCAATTTTTGGAATTTCGGAAGCACAAGCACGATCACTATGCCGACAATAAGAATCAATACCCCAATTGCGACACCGGTAGCAAGCGACCACTGCCAACTCTTGCCTGTAATTTTGAGCATTGCCCAAACGGCAAGGATGGGAGCCTTCACCAGCAGTTGCAGACCAATGACAATCAGCATTTGCACTTGTGTAATGTCATTCGTTGAACGGGTAATTAAACTAGCTGTAGAGAAGTTGTTGATTTCTTCCATAGAAAAAGACTGTACCTTATCAAACAATTTGGAGCGTAATCTTGAAGAGAAGTTAGCGGCAATTTTAGCGGCGATCCCTGCCACTATGATTGATGTGGCTAAGCTGCCGAGGGCACAGAGCAACATCCAGCCTCCGGCTGCAATGATTTCGCTCATTTCGCTTCCTGGTATCTGTACAAGACGAGTAATCTCGCTCATATAACCGGGCAATTCCAGATCCAACCATACCTGTGTAACAATGAATAGGATGCTGATACCGATTAGGGCCCATTCCTTCGGTTTTAAGTACTTAAGTATAGTTACCATACATCTGACTCCTTTATGTGGTGTTGCTTATATGATAACGAATGAAGATAAACTGAAAGTTAACTTTTCTGAAAAATGAAAAAACCCTGAAAGAACGATGAGGTTCTCCAGGGCTCGTACTATATTCCAATTGGAATCGTTACTGTAAATGTGGTTCCTTGTAATGGAATGCTTTCGCAAGAAATGGTTCCATTGTGTAGATGAATGATTTTTTTAACAATTGCTAATCCAAGTCCATTGCCTGCAGTCGAGTGGGAAGTATCCTGCTGATAAAATTTATCGAATATCTTGGGAAGAGCCTCCGGATGAATACCGCTTCCGCAGTCACGAACTAGAATCACCACGTTATCTTCGTTTCTCTTCATGTTAACTTCAATTTCGCCATGTTCAGGAGTGAATTTGATCGCGTTATCCAATAAATTTAACCAAACTTGATTTAAAAGCTCCTTATTGCCGGAGAGTTCATAATCCTGAATATTAACATTTAGCTTCAGGTGCTTCTTCTCAAATTTGGCAGCTAGCAAAAGCACAGATTGGCGAATTTGTTCCCCAACATTAAACCTCATTTTGTTTGTCAGAATCTTTTGCGTCTCAACTTGTGTCAGCTCCAGTACATTCGAAGCAAGGGAGGCAAGTCTGGTCGATTCCTCAATGACAATATCTAGATATTCATTCCGTTCTTCTTTGGTAAGATCATCGTTCTTTAAGACTTCGGCAAATCCCTTGATAGATACAATCGGTGTTTTGAATTCATGGGAAAAATTATTCACAAAATCGGTTCGCAGAATTTCGATACCCCCAAGCTCTTCAGCCATCCGGTTAAAATTCTCTGATAAAATTTCAAACTCTGGCGGGCTTTTGAGCTGGAGCCGCATGGAGAAGTCACCGCTGGCAAGACGCTCTGTGGCCTCAATAAATATCCGGATGGATTTTACCATTTTCCGGCTTGTGATGGCTGATATCGTGGTACCGATAATTGTACAAGCGATTAATACCATTATGGGTAGTACGAATCCATCCTGGGCAAGCTCTTCGTTCAACAAACCAAAAACTTGTGCGAGAAAGAAGAGTAGTCCTGTAATCACAACGGTAATAAGAAAGATGAAAAATATGATAAGGGAAAAATAGATGGGAAGGCTGATTCTGTTGTTAAGCTTGTTACTTATTTTGCTCACTGGCTTCGCACCGCCTTGTATCCAAGACCTCTGACGGAAACCAGTTCAAACTCTGGATAAGCGTCAAACCGTTTCCGCAGACGATTGATGTGCACATTAACGGTTGTATCCGTACTTTCACTTTCCATGCCCCATATTTCGTCCATAAGCTGGATGCGCGTGAAAATCCGTTCAGGATAGGACAATAACTTATACAACAAATAGAATTCTTTTTGCGGAAGCGTTTGTTTCTCGTCCTCCCGGGTTACTGTCAATGCGTCATAATCAAGGATCACTTTACCCACTACTAATTTACGGGCACTTGCGATTTGCGAACGGCGAAGCAGCGCTTGGATTCTGAGCAGCATTTCTTCGGTATCAATGGGTTTGGTCATATAATCATCAGTTCCAATCCGGAACCCCTTTTTCTTATCTTCAGGCAGCTGTTTTGCTGTAGCCATAAGAATGGGGACCAAGCTATCGGCATCTCTTACTTCCTTGGCGAATTCATAACCATCCATATTAGGCATCATAATATCCAGAATGATCAGATCAATATGTTGTGAATCTAGGACCTCCAAAGCTTTAACTCCGTCTTCAGCAGTTACTACATCGTATCCTTCGCGTTTCAGAACAGCTTCAAGAAGTCTTCTTACATGCTTATCATCTTCAACAACGAGTATGTTAATCATTACTGTTCACTCCAATAGTAGGTTTGTATCCATTATTACCTGTGGGGAATTTGTTTTAAAGGGAGCAGAATCAATATTTATCTAATCTTAAGATTCGGTTTGAAATCCTTGTAGTCGCTATAAAGTGACTCATATATCTGTCTATTCGTTAAAATGAGAGGAATAGGCAATGATTTAATACTATTATGATATCTGTTTTGTGAAAAATTGTTGCATACTAAAATAGTACCCAAACTAATTTAGCTGAATTAACGTGCTGAAAATAATGCAGACTACGTTGAACGTTGAACTTTGACTGAACTTCATGCGAAAGGAAGATCTCAGATGCAAATGCGTAAATTAGGAAATAGTGGCTTGGAAGTTTCGGCAATAGGGCTTGGCTGTATGGGAATGGATCATGCCTATGGAAAGCCAGCAGATCGTAATGAAATGGTTAAATTAATTCGCAGAGCAGTTGAACTAGGATGTAATTTCTTTGATACTGCTGCTTTTTATGGACAATCCAATGAGGAATTAGTAGGCGAAGCTCTTGCACCACAAAGAGATCAAGTTGTGATTGCAACTAAATTTGGAATTTTAGGACAAGAAGCTGTAGACGGTCAACCTCAACTTATTTTAAATAGCACACCAGATTCTATTCGTGAGCAAATAGAAGGTTCATTAAACAGGCTGAGGGTCAATTGTATTGATTTATATTATCAGCACCGAGTGGATCCGAATGTCGAACCTGAAGCTGTCGCAGAAACAATGAAAGATTTAATAGCTGAAGGGAAGATTAAAACATGGGGTGTCTCAAATGCACCGATTGATTATATGAAACGAGCACATGCTGTTTGTTCGATTACTGCAACCCAAAATCAGTACTCCATGATGTGGCGTGAACCGGAAAAAGAGTTGTTTGAACTTTGTGAAGAGTTAGGAATTGCTTTTATCGCTTACAGTCCATTAGGAAATGGTTTCTTAAGTGGTAAATATACTAAGGAAACCAAATATGATGAAGATGACTATCGAAGTTTCATGGGAAGTTTCATGGGAAGATTCAAACCTGATGTGATTGATCATAACCAAGTGTTATTAGATTTAATTACTCAAGTTGCAGAAAGTAAAAATGCAACACCGGCTCAAGTCGTATTAGCGTGGGAATTAGCTCAAAAACCATATATCATTCCAATTCCAGGCACTACAAAATTAAACAGATTAGAAGAAAACCTATATGGAGCTGATCTGAAATTAACAAAGGAAGATGTAGATAGACTAAATGAAGCTTTGTCTAAAATGGAAATTGATAGTACACACTTCTAACTAGAGGTGTATCATCAACTAATAGGAGGATTTTTTATGCAAAAAGTTATTTTGAACAATGGTGTTGAAATGCCGATACTTGGTTTTGGAGTTTTTCAAATTCAAGATGAAGCTGAATGTGAACAAGCTGTTTACGATGCGATCATGTCAGGTTATCGACTGATAGATACCGCAGCCTCTTACCTAAACGAAGAAGCGGTGGGAAGAGCCATCAAACGGAGTGGAGTACCAAGAGAGGATCTATTTATTACTACGAAATTATGGGTTCAAGATACCGGATACGAACGTACAAAGGAAGCATTTGAAAAATCCCTTTCAAGATTGCAACTTGATTATTTGGATTTGTATTTAATTCATCAGCCCTTTGGCGACGTGCATGGTTCTTGGCGGGCGCTGGAGGAATTGTACCGTGAAGGAAAAATCAGAGCGATTGGCGTAAGTAACTTCCAGAACGATCGTCTGATTGATTTGATTATTCATAATGAAGTAACACCTGCCGTTAATCAAGTTGAGACACATCCATTCTGTCAACAAATTGAAAGTGCTGCATTCATGAAAGAAAACAATGTTCAGATTGAATCATGGGGTCCATTTGCTGAAGGTAAAAACAACATGTTCCAGAACGAAGTATTAGTATCAATAGCTCGAAAATATAATAAATCTGTTGCCCAAGTGGTTTTACGCTGGTTGACGCAAAGAGGAGTTGTTGTGATTCCAAAGTCTGTCCGGAAAGAAAGAATAATTGAAAACTTTAATATCTTTGACTTTGAATTAAATTCAGAGGATATAGAACAAATTGCGCTGTTAGATACAAAAGAGAGTTTGTTCTTTTCACATAGAGATCCTGTAATGGTAAAAGCGTTAAGTACTAGGAAGCTGGATATCTAATTTTTCTTAGGATCTTATTGGTTTTGATAAAAGATGGGTTAACCATAATTAAGGGGTTAACCCGTCTTTTATTTATAAGAACACCCTTAGCCTTGTACAGTTCATTCTAATTTGGAGGTTTAAGAATAAAGGCAGCTAAAATTTGTGAATATCGCATTATAATCTTGGTCTTCTCCAGTGGCGTACAAACCAATAAGCACACCTGTGAATCCTCCGGCTATTTCAGAGGATAAATATTTGGTTTGCGCAGCTCCGAGTAAGATCTCAGTACCGTCTACCTGGATATAAAAGTGATAATGCGTTGGACTGCTTTTGACAACTAATGAAGCATGGTTGCATTGACCTATATTTTTTGTTTTTTCAATGGATTTGATATCTCCGATATTCAGCCGTTCGATAATCTCATAACCCTCTGGATGTTTACGCAAGGCCAAGTCATAATGGTGATTTTCGTCCATGTAAAGTGTAATTCCGGCTTCACCATTCGTAAGGCTGACTTGGCACGAAATAATTGCGTTGAAATCTTTTTGACGAATACCAATAAATGTCGGAGTAGCCGGGATATCTAACGTAACTGCAGTTCCTTTAAGCTTTATTTTATCAGCTTCTAACCGATAATTTTCTGTAACCGGGTGACGCAGGTAACACCAGTCCAAATTCCAATCTGTGTTCTCGAACGTAAAGACTCTTTTCTCCTGCTGAATGACTGTGTCCGCAATACGATCAGTCTCGAAACTTATAAGTGTGGTACCTTCATGACCTGCTGTAAACCATCCATCCTCGCCAAAGGTAATCGGAGTTAGAAAAACCTCGCGCCCCAAATGGTGATAGGTAAGATACTGGCCAGTCTGCCGGAATCCGAGATGTAACAGCCACCAATCCCCCTCATGGTCTTGTACCAAATCTCCATGTCCAACTCCCTGAAGCTCGTAACCGCCTAAATTTCGATTAGTCAATACGGGGTTATGCGGGTAGGCTTCGAATGGACCAGTAGGAGAATTGCCTCTTGCATAAGTAACCATATGCCCATATTCGGTTCCACCCTCAGCAGCTAGTAGATAGTATTGTCCATTAATTTTGTATAAATGAGGACTCTCTAAATAACGCCCACCGGATCCTTGCCAGATTGAACGGCTTGGCGACAGCTTCTGCCCAGTTTCAATTTCAATTTCACATTGGACAATACCATTAACTCCGTAATCGTCTGTCCCATTACTCATGAAATACGTTTTGCCGTCTTCAAAATACAAATCCGGATCAATACCGCCTTGATCTACATTAATCGGATCAGACCATTCGCCGTAAATATTGTCAGTCCAGACATAGAAGTTCTGGCGCAGAGTGTCATTAGTGGTCGTCATGTAGAATCGTCCTTTATTGTACCGCAGGGTGGGGGCGAATACACCACCGGAGCTGTCCACAGTATCCAGTTGAATCTGGTTCTTTCGGGTTAAGCAATGACCGATTTGGGTCCAATTAATTAAATCTTTGCTTTCAAAAATCGGAACACCGGGAAAATACTGAAAGGAACTGCAGACCAAATAATAAGTGTCTTCAACTTTACATGCGCTGGGATCAGGATAAAACCCTTTGATGACCGGGTTATTGTATTTCATTTCTCCACCTCATTAATAAATTCATATAAATAAGAATTCAATATATTTAACTACTAAGAAAATTAAACACTATTGCTTATAGGTTTTCAATGAATCGGGGTTGAAGATATACGTTATATTTATTAAATTAATATATATGTAATTTCAATAAGCACAGGTCAGGTGATTATGATGATGATCAAAGCAAACGGCGAAGCAAAATTCATGGCATTATATGAAGCGCTGGCAAGCGAAGTCAGATGGAGGATTATGAGCCTCATTGCAGATAATGAAATGAATGTGAAGGAGATCGCGGCTAAGTTAGAGCTTAGCCCTTCCATAGTTACCATGCATATCCGAAAGCTCGAACAAGCTGGACTTACAGGAAGCCACAGGGTACGCCTAAACGGAGGAACACACAAAATGTGCTTCCTTAAACAAAAAAGAGTTGAAATCGAACTCCCCACTGCCACTCAAACCCCGAGGATCAGAGAGCAGACCATTTCAGTCGGTCATTATACCTCGTTTGATGTCCATCCTACATGTGGTCTTGGGACACAAGAGAAAGAAATTGGGGTTTGGGACGATCCCCGCTATTTTCTCGATCCCGAACGGGTCAACGCCGGCATTTTGTGGTTTGGGAGAGGTTACGTAGAGTACAAAACGCCTAACTACTTACTTCCCGGTCAAATGCCCGAGGCCATCGAGATTTCAATGGAAATTGCTTCTGAAGCGCCAGGCTTGAGAGATCATTGGCCTTCGGATATTGAGTTCTTTTTTAACGGTGTGAAGCTTGGAACTTGGACCAGTCCGGCAGACTTTGGAAGAGCGGCACGAGGCATATATACTCCGGATTGGTGGCATCGGAATGTAAATCAATACGGGTTATTGAAGACGATCCGCATTGACACTTCGGGCACATTTATTGATGAAGAACGGATGTCGGACATTACTGTCGCAGATATTTTGCTACGGGAACAATTCTGGACGCTTCGTTTCGCAGTTGACGAGAAGGCTGTTAATGTTGGTGGTTTGACACTTTATGGGGCTGGATTCGGTAATCATGACCAAGATATTTTAATTCGTGTGTACCTAGGAACGATGACCTAATGAAGCAGGATATTTCAGTTATAGTTGTTTTCTCCATGCAGTTTATCAGCTGGAGCTGGTAAACTAACCATATATTGAAGGAGTTGAGAGGAGAGATATTCTGAATTATAACGAGGTTATTAAAATTGCTGATACATACATACTTCCATTAGTGATGGAATTGTACGGATTGGAAGGTTATGAAATCAGGCTTATCAATGCACATGAAGGAGGACGGAATGTTGCATATAACTGTGATAAAGCTGATTCTGAAGCAAAAATAATCAGAATTGCCTTCTTAAGCGACAGAAGCCGAGAAGATATTCTGGGTGAAGTGGAATATATCAGGTACTTGTACGAGCATGGCGGCAGTGTTTCGAATGTGGTTAACTCCCAGAAGGGGAATCTGCTGGAAACGATAACTCTTAATAATCATACCTTTTTTGTCTGCTTGTTTGTAAAGGCCAAGGGGGGTATGCTCGTGGAAAATAATTATCAGTATCGGGAAGGCGTTCCTATTACGGAATACTATTATAACTGCGGTAAAGTCCTTGGAAAAATGCATCAATTATCGAAGGGATATACGCCTGTCCATTCTCGGTATGATTTTTTTGATAAATACAATGCCGATTATATAGATAAGCTAATACCTGACTCGTTATCTCTGTTGAAGGAGAAGCTGGTAGATCTCCTTACAACGTTAGAAGGGATGGACAGGCATCACGAGTCTTTTGGGATGGTCCATTTTGATTACTGCGATGGGAATTATATGATCGATTTTAATACAGGGCAAATAACTGTGTTTGATTTCGATAACTCCTGTTTTTGTTGGTATATGTATGACCTGGCAAATCTCTGGACACTTGGAGTGGGCTGGATACAATTTGAACAAGATACTGATAAACGCAAAAAGTTTATGGATGATTATTTTAAAACAGTCCTTGGTGGCTACAGATCCGAGACCAGGATCGAAGATTCGATGTTAGATACATTGCCATTATTTATCCAAGTAACCCTCATGGAAAACATCGTTGATGCATTCGAGGTAATGCGGAACAATGGTGAAGAGCCGGAATGCGATGAAGAGCTGTCATATCGTATAAAATGTCTAGAAGACGATATCCCATATGTAGGGTTTTTCCATGAAATTTACTCATGTGATGAACCCTTTGAGTATGAGGAACGAGATATTTAGGATAATGGTGTTTTTGATATGCTGCGGATAAATTCATAGTAGACTCAAATAAGCAGGAGTTGGAGTAAAAATGGCTTACGAAAAACCGGAATTGACCATGAGTGAAATTGAAAAAGTACTGTGGAATCATCTTGGACAGGGAGCGGCTGAGATTACACCGATGTCTGGCGGCAATATTAGCAACGTGTTTTCTTTTATTCTCGAAGGAAAAGACTATGTTGTTAAATTCAGCGATTTGGAACGAGCATATGAGACCGAACAATTTGTATCCAATTTGCTACTCGACCAAGGTATCCCTTTCCCAAAATGTTTGGGGTTAGGGAGGACTAATCAGTTAACCTATTTGATCATGGAGCGAATGGAAGGTCGCAATCTATCCGATTGTACAGCAGAGGAACAAACCCGGCTGATGCCTGAAATTATCGGCATTTTAACAAGAATGGCCGAAACGGATATTGGGGGAACTAACGGGTATGGTTGGATCGGTCCTAACGGCAATGGCTCCTATTCATCTTGGAAAGACTTCGTCATTGCCGTAAATGCGGAAGATCAGATGGGGACATTCTGGGAGAATTGGCATGAACTCTTCCGCACGTCTTGCTTGGAAAGAGACGTATACGAAGAAATCTATAGTCGTTTGATGACCTACGTACCCTATAATGAATCTAATAGAAGCTTTATACACGGAGATTTTCAACAGTGGAATATTTTGTCCAACGGAACAAGGATAACCAGCATTATTGATGGAAATTGCATGTATGGCGATTCTCTCATAGACCTTGCGATTCTCGACAAGCATATGCCTTGGTGTAATGTCATTAACGCGTATCAAAACTATCAAGAGAAAGCTAGAATAGTGACCCCGAATTTTGAGGAGCGGCTAATCGGTGCCTATTATTTTAAGGGACTCGATGGACTTCGATTCTATGCTAAGATGGGCTGGACAGATGCGTATCAGGACACACGGCATTTTCTTTTAAACCTGAAAGCGTAATAACTATACACTTTACCTTATCCTATACATTTACATTTACTAGCCGCATAATTGCGGCTTTTTGTATATAAATATCAAATTTATAGGAGCAAATTCCCCACTGAGATTATTGACCTTAGACTTACGACCTGTAATAATTGCACCTGAACTTGCCATTAATCCACTATCTATAGCTTTGTTCAACTTGATAAAATGTAAGCGCAATCATTTAATCTATCGATTGGAGGAGTATGGCATGAAAAAGATTGGGGCAGGTTTTATATTCTTACTTGTGATGTGCGCAGCCTTATCCACAACTGCGTTCGCGAAACAGCCTTATTCATCCTATTGGTTTCCGGAGCAATTGCTTCAGTGGAGTCCGGCATCCGACCCGGATGCGGCATTTAACCGGAGCACAGTCCCGCTGCAGGACCGTTTTGTAGCAGATGGAGTCAACGCTCATGCAACCAAAGCGCCAAAAGTCATGGCTTTATCAGCACTGAACCCGGGAACAAGCGGAGTTCCATCGCAGGGTTCAAGCAAATTCGAAGCTAACACATTTACCTATTGGCAATATGTTGACAAGCTGGTCTATTGGGGTGGTTCCGCGGGCGAAGGGATCATCGTACCTCCAAGCGCTGATACGATCGACGCGGCTCATAAAAATGGCGTGCCGATTATCGGAACGGTGTTCTTCCCACCAACCGTATATGGCGGGAAGTATGAATGGGTCAAGCAGATGCTTCAGCAGAATAGTGACGGCTCCTTTCCTGTTGCTGACAAGTTGATCCAGGTTGCGAGCCATTACGGATTTGACGGCTGGTTTATTAACCAGGAGACTGAGGGCGGAACGCCGGCCGACGCACAGCAAATGAAAGCTTTCCTAAGTTATCTGGAATCACACAAGTCAAATTCTATGCACATCGTATGGTATGATTCCATGACCAATGAGGGCAGTATCAGTTGGCAAAATGCACTTAACGACAAGAATGCGATGTTCCTGCAAGACAATAAAAAGCAAATTACAGACAATATGTTCCTGAACTTTTGGTGGAAGGATCTTAAAAGCTCGGCAGAGAAGGCTAGAAGCTTGGGCAGAAGTCCATATGACTTGTATGCAGGCATCGATGTCGAAGCCAAGGGTTACGATACAAAGGTGAACTGGAATCTGTTGTTTCCGGATAAAGATCCTGCCGTTACTTCCCTTGGTATTTACCGTCCGGATTGGGCTTTTAACAGCGCAGAGAGTATGGAAGATTTCTTTGTACGCGAGAACAAATTCTGGGTGGGTCCAAACGGGAATCCGAGTAACACCTCGAGCGATCAAGCCTGGAAAGGTATCGCAAACGATGTGATCGAATCATCACCAGTAAATGAGCTGCCTTTCACCACTAACTTCAACACGGGAAGCGGACAGAAATATTTTGTACGAGGGAAGCAGGTGCGGGATAAGGGCTGGAACAACCGGAGTCTGCAGGATATTCTTCCATCCTGGCGCTGGATCGCAGACAGCAAAGGTACCCCACTTACACCAGTGCTCGACTGGTCCAATGCATATTACGGTGGCAGTTCGCTGAAGGTATCAGGCGTGCTGAACCCTAACAATGCGACACATCTGAAACTCTACAAGACCGACCTTAAGATCGAAGCAAGTACAAAGCTGTCTATTACGTACAAAACACAAAATAAGCCAAGCCTGAAGGTTGGTCTCGCTTTCGCAGACCATCCCAACCAATATGTCTTCCTTAACGTGAAGGATAAGACATCGCCAGACTGGACTACTGAAACATTGAATTTGACCCCATACAAAGGGAAACGGATCGTAGAGTTGTCACTGTATTTTGACTCTAAGGATGCAATTAATAATTACAACATTCAAATTGGCCAGCTCTCTATTCAAAATGCTAATGACTCGATCAAACCATTGCCCGCGGTTCGCGATCTTAAGGTCACTCAATCCGATTTCCGCAATGGTATTTATGGAGACGCCCGATTACAGTGGAAACAGCTTGACCAGCAGGTCAAACAATACGAAATCTATCGTGTACTGCCAGATGGTAGTGAAATGTTCATAGGTGCAACACCAAATCATGTGTTTTACGTTCCTGAGATACGAAGAATAGACAAAGAAACGGTCACAGTATTGAAGGTTGTTGCCATCAATGGAAGATACGAGCAAGGTCAACCCTCTAGCGTGAAGATCAGCTGGCCGGATTATCCAAAGCCGATTGCGGAGTTCAAGGCTGATCGAACCCTAGTGGCTCCAGGCGAGAGCGTAAACTTCACCGACCTGTCGACTGAAGTGACAGAAGGATGGTCATGGACCTTCGAAAGCGGAAGCCCGGCGGTCAGCACATCGAAGAACCCAGTTGTGACATTCGCTCAGGAGGGCGTTTATAGCGTGACGCTAACTGCAACCAACAGCTCGGGCCAAGACACAATTACGAAAAAAGGGCTCATCACAGTGAGCAAGGAAGCTAGCGCAGTGAAAAATCTGGCACTTGGTAAAACTGCAACAGCCGATCACGCCTGCGGGGAAAAGGAAGGGGCACCTAACGCCGTAGATGGTAAAGTGACGGATAACAGTAAATGGTGCGCAATTGGCAATCTGCCCCATTGGCTTCAGGTTGACCTCGGCGCCGAACATCAACTCAGCACTTTTGTCATCAAGCATGCTGAGAGCGGAGGAGAGTGGTCCGGTTTTAATACCAGTGATTATACGATTCAGGTCAGCAGCGACGGAACGAACTGGACGGATGTTGTCAACGTCCAAGGAAACTCGGCTGCCGAGTCGACTGATTCAATTGCGTTAGTAAAAGCCCGCTATGTAAAATTATTGATTCTCAAACCTACGCAGGGAGCCGATACAGCAGCGCGGATCTATGAGTTTGAAGTGAAGGGATTATAATATACCCTATTACGACATTCTAATATTACAGCAAATAAACCGTAGGCCACTTGAGGGGCTGCGGTTTATTTGCTTTAACACTAATGATAGCTGAAATCAAAAAAAAAGAACCTGATTTATCTCATCAGATTCTTATATATTGCATATGAAAAGACACGATGATATAATCAACTCACGACTGATATTCAAATGTTAGGCATAATAATTGCATCTTATATATTTATATTATCATGCCGTTAAATTCTTGTCAATTTTTTTCTCAATTTAATAGTTAGGAGCGATAATAAATGCGTTCTTTAGTTCTCGGTTTTCAGGAAGTGGACAATACACAGCTTTTGCTCGTTGGCGGAAAAGGGTTAAATTTAGGGAGATTATCAAAAATAGAAGGAATACAAGTACCAGAAGGATTCTGTATTACAACAGTAGGATATCACCAAGCCCTCGAACAGAACCAAACGTATCATGCTTTGTTGGATCAACTAACTATGCTAAAAGTAGAAGATCGGGATCAAATCGGTGAAATCAGTAGGAAGATTCGGCAAATCATTATGGAAGCAGAAATTCCTTCCGATGTTGTGAAGGCAGTTTCTCACTATCTCACCCAGCTTGGTGATGAACATGCTTATGCAGTGCGTTCTAGTGCCACCGCTGAAGATTTACCACATGCCTCTTTTGCAGGTCAACAAGATACCTATTTAAATATCATCGGCATAGAAGCAATCCTTCAGCATATCAGCAAATGTTGGGCTTCTCTATTTACGGATCGTGCCGTAATCTACCGTATGCAAAATGGATTTGACCACAGTCAAGTTTATTTATCCGTTATCGTTCAAAGGATGGTTTTTCCACAGGCTTCAGGGATTTTATTTACCGCTGATCCGATTACTTCTAACCGGAAACTGCTATCCATCGATGCTAGTTTTGGACTTGGCGAAGCACTGGTCTCTGGCTTGGTATCTGCCGATTGTTATAAAGTACAGCAAGAGAAAATTGTCGATAAGAGAATAGCAACCAAAAAATTGGCTATCTACGGACTAAAAGAAGGCGGAACAGAGACCCGGCAGATCGACCTCGAACAGCAAAAGACTCAAACACTTACTGAACAACAAATTTTAAAAATAGCAAGGATAGGCAGACAGATTGAAGCCTATTTTGGTTGCCCACAAGATATCGAATGGTGTTTGGACGAGGATACATTTTATATCGTCCAGAGTCGGCCAATCACGACTTTATTCCCCATCCCTGAAGCGAATGATCAAGAAAACCACGTTTATGTATCTGTTGGTCATCAACAAATGATGACAGATCCCATGAAACCGCTGGGATTGGCTTTTTACCTGTTAACGACTCCTGCACCTATGCGTACAGCTGGCGGAAGATTGTTTGTTGATGTCACATCAAGTCTTGCTTCACCTGGCAGCAGAGAAATGATCATAGAAGCCTTAGGTAAATCTGATCCCCTCATAAAAGACGCACTCATAACCATCGCAGAGCGAGAAGATTTTATAAAATTTTCGGCAGATAATGAAAAAGCTTCTACTCCGAGTAAAAGCAATACAAGCCTGCCACCTAGTGATTCTCAAGTACAACTCGAAAATGATCCGACAATCGTTTCTGACCTCATTAAGAGCAACCAAGCATCAATAGAAGAGTTGCAACAAAACATTCAAACCAAATCAGGGGCGGAGTTGTTTGATTTTATTCTGGAAGATATGCAGCAATTAAAGAAGATTCTATTCAACCCACAAAGTATGCGTGTGATTATGGCGGCTATGGATGCTTCAGCATGGATCAATGAAAAAATAAACGAATGGTTAGGTGAAAAAAACGTAGCAGATACGCTTTCTCAATCTGTACAGGGCAATATTACTTCGGAAATGGGTCTGGCGTTACTCAATCTCGCTGATGTGATTCGACCTTATCCGGAAGTCATTGATTATTTACAGCAGGTTAAAGACGATAATTTCTTAGATGAACTGGTTAGTTTTGAGGGTGGGCAGGAAACCCAAGAGGCTTTCTATGACTATCTCAGTAAATACGGAATGCGATGTACCGGAGAAATCGATCTTACAAGAACTCGTTGGAGCGAAAAACCAACTACACTTGTCCCCATGATTCTTAGTAATATCAAAAACTTTGAACCTAATGCTGGCCATCGGAAATTTGAGCAAGGTCGACAGGAAGCTTTGAAAAAAGAACAAGAGCTATTAGATCGATTGAAGCAATTACCCGATGGTGAACAAAAAGCTAAAGAAACAAAACGAATGATTGATCTCATCCGGAATTTCAGCGGGTTTAGGGAATACCCCAAATACGGTATGGTTAATCGCTACTTCGTTTATAAGCAAGCTTTATTAAAAGAAGCCGAACAACTCGTACAAGCAGGAGTTATTCCTGAAAAAGAAGATATATACTATTTAACGTTTGAAGAACTTCGCGAAGTCGTAAGTAGATGCAAACTGGATTACCAGATCATCAGCAAACGAAAAGAAGAGTACAAATTATATGAAAAACTAACTCCACCACGTGTTCTCACGTCTGATGGTGAAATTATTGCGGGTAAGTACAACCGAGAAAACCTCCCAACAGAAGCTATTGTAGGTCTAGCGGTTTCTTCCGGTGTTATAGAGGGACGAGCGCGTGTCATCTTAAACATGGAGGATGCTGATCTAGAAGATGGTGATATATTAGTTACCTTATTTACTGACCCTAGCTGGACTCCATTGTTTGTATCTGTAAAAGGTCTAGTTACTGAAGTTGGTGGACTAATGACCCATGGGGCAGTTATTGCGCGTGAATATGGCTTACCAGCAGTTGTCGGAGTGGAGAATGCTACCAAATTGATAAAAGATGGGCAACGAATTCGTGTGCATGGTACAGAAGGCTATATCGAAATATTGTAATGGTTGAATCACGAATGTAGTTTGACAAATCGAATCTTTTGAATTATTTTTTAATAGTGAATCATTAATTCATTATTAAAGGTGAGGGGCAATATGCAGTCTAAAAAAGAAGAAGTAAAACAGGAAATTGAATCCGCCGCTTTAAAGGTATTTTTCCGAAAAGGCTTCTCTGATGCCAAAATGAATGATATTGCCGATGAAATTCAAATTTCTGTTGGCAATATTTATACTTATTTTAAAAATAAAAAAGATTTGTTCTATTCGGTTGTTCCCCCGTCTTTAGTGGACTATTTGAAGAATGTGCTAGTGGAAAATATTCGTATCGATAACCAGACTTTTTTTGATGATGTTAATAATGAGAAAAAATCAGCTATCGTTCAAGAGCAAATAAATATATTAACCCAGTACAGCAGGCAGATTGTCATTATTTTTGAAAAGAATAAAGGGACCGTATATAGCAATGCCAAAAACGAGCTGATCGATCTGATGATCGAAACTAAAAGACCCTATATAAAAGATCATTATAAAAGATACGAAATCGGAACCGAAGAAAATATGATTCTGCTGAAGATCATCGCGAACAATGTCATCAATATGATTCTGGATTTATTAAAGCACGAGATGAGCGCCGATAGCCGGAGAAGGATTTTTGAGGCATTAAGCTTATACTGGCTGCATGGACTAAAAAGCTTAAACGAATAACATCAATGCGCCGAATTTAGGTGTGGGGTAAAACTGGGGCGCAACGCAGCAATGAGGGACAACCAAGTGGATATGCACATTTAGCATCTACGAGGGTCCCTATTTTTTTAATCCAATAATGAATTAATTATTCATTTTTGGGCGGTGTAATCAAGAACGGGGGAAGTTACGATGAAGACAGGTTATGCGTTTATGGACTGTAATGTTATTTATGGAGATGCGAAAAAAGGGACTGATTCCCATATGACGATTTTGATTGATGAAAACGGCTTGATTCAGGAGATCGGGAAAGCAAGCGCTGTAACTGTCCCCACCCATTTCCAAACGATCGATTGTTCGGGGAAATATGTGATGCCCGGTCTCATCAACGCGCATGTCCATCTTTTTGCCGATGGTAAGCCGTTTACGCTGTCTGCCAGTGAAGGGCTGCTGAATTTTGCGTTTCATCATATTTTGGATACGAGACTGGGCAGAAACATGTTGAAGAGACGGATGAAAAAAAATGCCCTAACCGCACTGCATTCCGGAGTAACAACGATACGTAGCGTAGGTGAATTTTTTTATACTGATGTTCAGTTGAGGGATGATATTAAGGCAAATCAATCTATTGGACCTAATCTTTTGGTATCTGGGTATTTCCTGAGCGTAACGGATGGCCACGGTGCACCTTATTTGGCTTTGGTCGGTGATTCACCATGGGAAGGGAGAAGAAATGTAAGAATCAATGTAAAAAACGGAGTGGACCTAATCAAAATATGTGTAACTGGCGGGGTCACTGATGCCAAAAGGATCGGAGAAGCAGGCCGCTTGCAAATGACGGAAGAAGAGGTGGCTGCCATTTGCGAGGAAGCTCACAAAATTGGGATGCGTGTGGCGGCACATGCAGAAAGTACCGAAGGTGTAAGAGTTGCGTTAAAGGGTGGAGTGGATACTATTGAACACGGCGCGGTGATGGATGAGGATATGATCAGGCTGTACAAAAATAATCCCAGAGCCTTAAAGGGCTACACCGCTGTGATTCCTACTTTACAAGCAGCTTATCCCAGTGCGAAATTAGATCCGATCCTGACAAAGTTGAATACAACCATTAAGGAAAATGCCCGGCTTGTGTATGACTCTATGTTAACAGGGCTACAGCAGGCTATAGAACATGATATCAAAATCGGTGTGGGAACGGACGATGCTATGTCCTATGTAACCCACTATGATCTTTGGCGTGAGCTTGATCATTTCATGCGACAAACAAAGCTGAACGCATGTGAGGTTATTGAACTAGTAACCAAATCAAATGCAGATATTTTGGGAATCGATCACCTGACAGGTTCTATAGATGTGGGCAAATATGCGGATTTAATCATGATGGAGCAAAACCCATTGGAGAACATAAAAGCTTTGTCTGATGTAGCTATGGTTATGGTCAGAGGGAATTTAATACAAACACCATCTGTGACCAGAATTCAAGCAGTGGACGAGCTGCTGGATACGGTTTGGATTTAGGAGTTACTCAGCTATTCCAAAACAAAAGAAAAACCCCCTCTTTACTATGGAGTAACTCCATACCTTATGATACCCTTTGTCAGGACAGATGACCTATGTAAGCCTGCAAATCATCAATCACTCAAAGGAGACAAGGATATGGATCAACAATTGAAGCAAAAGAATCAGTTAAAACAAATTAGCGAGATAATAATGAATTGGGTCGAACGTGATGAGGAGAAGATTGTTCAGTTCTTCTCAAGTCTAGTTAAATGTGAAACCCCTAGCCCTCCAGGTGATACGCGTGAGGCAATGGCGATGGTTCAGAGTTACCTCGACATCGAAGGACTTCCGTACAGGCAAGTCAACGCCAAAGATACCATGCCAAATATCATTTCTTCGGTGCAAATGCCAAGCGAGGGTAGGCATCTGATGTTCAACGGACATCTCGATGTACTGCCTGCTGGAGATGAACCCGGGTGGACTGACGATCCATGGAGCGGAAAGATTGTGAACGGTCGGGTATGGGGACGCGGGACGTCAGATATGAAGGCAGGCGTAACGGCGATGCTTTTCGCCTACACGTATCTATCACAATTACTCGATCAACTGAAGGGCAAACTATCGCTTACCATCGTCTCCGATGAAGAGACTGGATATGGACGGGGCACCGGCTTTATGTTCGAGCAGATCGAAAGCGAAATGGAAGCCGACTGCGTCCTCAGCGCCGAACCCTCTGGAACGGATGCGATTTCGTTCGCCTCGAAGGGTTACATGCAGTTTTCTGTACGAGTGGCGACACGGGGAGCTATATCCGGGTATCCTAACGAAAGCAAAAGCTCGATCCATATCGCCACCGATATCATCCGCGACCTTGACGAGTTGGAAGGTATCGAGGTAGACGTTCCCTCCTCGATTACGGATATACTCTCTAATCCGCAGCGGCGTGAACAGTACAACGAGTCCAGAGGAGAAGGTGCGGCTGAGATTCTGCCATTAATCACGGTTAATGTTGGTACGATCGAGGGCGGCAATTCACCTAGTGTCATTTCACCTGATTGTATATTCTCGGTATCCGTTGTTCTTCCAGTCAGAGCTGATCCGTATACGATTTTCTCGAAAGCCAGAGATATTGTTGCTCGCTATCCCGAAGCAGAAATCAAATTGGAAGGGGTCGATTCGGCGGATGTATCGGATCCAGACAGTGAGATGGCTAGGATCTTGCAGGAGACGGTAGAAGATTTGGGGTGGAAAAAACCGGTGCTGGTTCCTGATGTTGCGATTTCCGATTGTCGGTACTGGCGTTATCGTGGTACGCCTGCTTTCTGGTATGGTCCGGACGGAAGCAATTGCAGCGCGGCCAATGAGTCGGTATCGATCAAGGAATTGCTGCATCTGGTTCGCACCCATGCCTTAGCGGCAACGCAGTACCTCATGAATAATTATATAGAAGAAGACACAGAAGAAAAAAGTGTTGAAGGATCAGCAGTGTCTGAAGAAAAACCTAAGTTCGCTGCACACAAACCAGAGATCAAATCGCTGCCGGCTCTGCGCGTCGCCCGCATCATGGCAAAAGCGAAGAGCTTTAATCACATCAACCCTATCATTGGTCCAATGTTTAATCAGCTCTACCTCAGCCTTACCCAGGCAGGTGTGATTGTTGGTGCGGTATCGCTAGCCACCTTTGAGGAAGACGTGGACGGTAACGGGTTAATTGTGACTGCCGCATTTCCTGTCGGACCAGAGGTTGTCTCCGGAGACGGATTCGAGGTCGTAGTACTCTCTGGTGTTGAAGCGGCTGTAACGACGGTCCACCGTGGCTCAGAAAGCACTGCTGCCACCTGGAATAATCTCCGACGTTGGATTAGTAGAGAGGGGTATCGGCCTCAGGAAGTATACCGCGAGTTCTACATCGTGGCTCAACCGAATCCGCAAGGAGCTCTGGGCTACCGAGTTGCAGCAACTCGTCACACGACGCTAAGCTATAAATTAAATTTTCTACTTTATAGCAAGACTGATTTTCGTGACAAAGTCTTCTTCTCTATTGGTTGACAATGCATTGACCAAATATTCTTCATAAGCATTACCGGATACATGAAACCCTCTATCCCTAATTTCATTTAACAGGAACGGATAAACTTCCGTTATGCTCTCATAGCTGCCTTTATGATAAAGAATGGCATAAAGACCTGCGGATTTTAATTCGGCATTCGGAGTTTCAGTGTGAACAAACAAACGTTCAACTCGGTTAAACCGACCATGCAAGATATCCTCTTTGCTAGTCACAGAACCAATGAAAGCTGGACCTTTCATTCCTGTTTGCTCTAAAAAAACTTCATAATCGTAATTCCATTCTTCGTTAGAGGTATCACCGGTACGTGGATTCGGGGCACTATATATCACGTGTTCCTCCGGTAATTCAACGATTGTAACTTCACCTAGTGTGGTATTTATTAATTCTTCTGATATGGATGTCAACTTCGAAAGGAACCAATAAATTTCTTGTAGCTTTTTAATTTCTTCTTCCACCTTTATGAGTTGTTCTTCAGCAAGCTTGGTCAATTTCTCCGAGGAAGGTGAACTGAAATAGCTCTTCAGATCTTTAATAGGAAAGTTCAACTATCGGAGTGATTGTATAGCCCAAAAGGTATCGAGCTGCTGTAAAGTGTAATATCGATATCCGTTATCGCTTATTCCTGCTGGTTGAAATAGCTTTATTTTGTCATAGTAGAACAATGTATCTTTTTTGATTCCGAATAGCTTAGCAAATTCACCAGTATAAAAATTCGTTAGATTTTTTCTAATCATGAGTAAATTATCCTTTACTATAGAGTAAGTCCATACCCAATAGTACCATTTGTACGGAAAGATATCATTTATACTGCGGTTTAGATGTAGTTACGATTGCCATTCCACAGATCACAGAACAAGAAACTTCCGTAAACATGCGAATCGATACAACGATTCCTACCACAAAAAAGCCATACTGATTAACCAGTCTTTTCTTCTTTATTGCATACTACCCGGTATGAATAACTATAAGCCTGTCAGCCTTTCTGGTCGGGAAGCTTATTTATTATGATTCCTGTAAATAACGTACCCGCCTGAAGGGAATTCTAGAGATGAGAGACATCTCAAATTCTAATCAGGATGAGGACGGAATTCATGAAGCAACCTTCCAGTAAAACTGAAGAAGACGATAAACTGAAATGGTGGCAACTAAGCTTGTTAGGCATAGCAGGCACTATAGGAACCGGGTACTTTCTTGGCTCAGGTCTAGCAATTTCCATGGGAGGGCCAGCAGTACTGCTAGCCTACATTTTAGCTGCTATTGGAACATATGTCGTATTTGATGCACTGGCTCAGATGACAGCGGAAGATCCGGAGCAGGGTTCATTTCGATCCTATGCAAAAAAAGCATTTGGAAATTGGGCAGGGTTCGGGAGCGGCTGGGTATATTGGTTTTCGGAACTGTTGATTATGGGAAGTCAGCTCACAGCATTGTCCATATTCTCGCGTTTTTGGTTCCCGGCCGTACCGATGTGGGTATTTGCTGCCAGCTTTGCTGCCGTGAGCCTATTGATTGTGTTTTTTGGTAATAAGGGCTTTGACAGGGTTGAAAATATACTGGCCATCATTAAAGTGGCGGCTATACTAATGTTCCTTGTTATTGCTGCCGTACTTCTGACGGGTTGGATCGGCGGTTCTAAGTTCTCACCGAAAGTTCCACTTGGGTTTAAAGCGTTGTTTCCATCTGGAGGTATTGGGTTGTGGTCTGCCTTTATTTTTGCTTTTTATGCCTATGGTGGCATTGAGGTGCTGGGAATTATGTCCTACAGGCTAAAGAAACCTGAGGAAGCTCCAAAAGCAGGAAAGGTGATGTTGCTGGGACTGGCTACAGTATACGTTCTCTCAATCGGGCTTGCAGTAATCATGGTGCCGCTTAGTGCTTTTAATCCAAAAGAAAGTCCTTTTGTGCTCGCGCTCAGCAGCGACCATCTGACCTTTATACCGCATTTGTTTAACGGGGTGTTGATCATAGCTGGGTTCTCCACGATGACAGCTTCGCTTTATGCCATTACCTCGATGATGATCACTCTTTCACAGGAAGGGGATGCACCCAAGGTTTTTTCGAAGAAATGGAAGGATAAATATCCGTTTTTTGCCCTTTGTTTAATAGCTGGAGGTTTAGGGGGTGCCATTATGATGTCATTGTGGTTGCCAGGAAAAGTATACGAATACATTACAACAGCTGCCGGACTGATGATCCTCTATAACTGGTCCTTTATATTGCTCTCCTCCCGCAAGCTGCTTAAGCCCAGTCTTCTAAACGGGGTGAAACGCTGGCTAGGCTTAGTGCTGATCGCTACTGCTGTAGCAGGTACGCTATTTCATGCGCTCAGTCGTCCAGGCTTCTACATCAGCCTGCTAATTGTTTCGCTGATTGCCTTGAGTGATTGGATCGTTCAACACATCCGTAATAAGAAGGACAGTTATGTTATGGGGCATGGGGCGGACGAACAGACCCATGAATATCATTCTTTACCGGGCGGTCCTGAATTTCGGATTAAGGGCATCAGGATGCGAAAAAACAAGGTTTAATGAAAAAAGAGAAGTCGGGCAGCCTGTACACCAAAATAAAAACCAAATCCAATCAGCGACAGACCTGACAGAACGGAGATCGCCTTCAATACCCGAACGGTTAGAAATTTACGAAAGAGGCTGGAGGCGGCAGCCATGGTTACATCCCAGAAAAGAATCCCTAGTACGATTGCTCCGCTATAGATCAATAATTGCTGCATCGGATACTCGCTGACCGCCTTGGCTAATATTGAGCCGTAAATACCCAACCAAAAAAGGATCGAGAGGGGATTGAACAAGGACATGAGAAATCCCGACAGATAAGATTTGGATAGTGAGGTATCGTTGCCCCTCAGCCCGTCAGCTGAAATGTCACCTGTATTTTTAATGCTGTCTACACCTGAATAGACGAGGACAAAGAATCCGAACAACCATAAAAACACTTTAACAAACGGAGCATCCAGCAGATGAATGAGGCCAAAATAAACAAGCAGCATGTAGATGATATCGGCACTAACCGCCCCTAAACCGACTATCCAGGCAGGCATAAATCCTCCGCGGAGTCCCTTGTCCAGCTGTGCTGCATTAATGGGTCCGAGAGGTGCCGAGAGGGATAATCCTATAATCATATAACCTATAAATACGTTAATGTTGTCCTCCTCCTTTATATAGTTAGCTTATTCTGATAAAGGCAGTGGTAGGACAACCAAAAAAAGGCCTGCGGAAGATCGCGGGCCTTCTTTTATAAGAAACTAAAGAGTGAGTAGAATTACGCCTTCACGGATTCAGGTCTTTTAACAAGAAGAGGTGGAGGAATCAACCAGCCCTTTTTCTTAGTCAAATGTAGAATTTTAAGGCCGATTGCTGCTTTGGTAAGGTGATATTTAGCAAACAAAGCCCCTATATCTTCTCTGATCGATTGTCCCATTGCCTGACTACATGCCACAAGTCCAACAGCATTATCAGCTGCAAGTTTGGCTGCAATTTCAGGATCTGTGAAACGTGCCCCTACAGGAATATCTTCAAGTTTAGCATCGGGCCGATTTGGCATTACTGGTGCAGATGCAATACCTTGCTCTGAGAGCAGTGTATCACACTCACTGATTTCAAGCTCCGCTTGATCAATTAAAGCTCCTAATATTTTTTTCAGGTCATTGTCGCCCGCGTGGTACATATAAGCTCTGTAACAAGAGAGGGCTCCCTTTGCGACCATTGAGGCTTGCCAAACCGTAAAAATCTCTCCATAATGCATCGGTTCTTCTTTGGGGTTACCGCCTAGAATCCCTGTCATAAATAGTCTCCTTTATTGTTGGATTTGAACAAACATTAGCATGCCCACAACAACAAGAAAATTGCAGCTTTTCACATAAAATAGGTATGTCAATTTGAGGCTTCGGCATCCGTGCAAGTTTAAGAATAAATAGCACTAATTTTCTCATAATAGGATAAATGTGAAAATAAGGAACGATAAAATTGAACACGAGTTGTGGAGGAATCAAATGTTTTTCATCGTGATGATTGGATAGATACTTCCATGGACGATGGCAGATACTATTTTAGAGAGGACTTATCAGTAATCGTTCTAACGGACCGCTTGCAAGTATAATTGCCTTTGCATTCAATGAAGTTGGTTATCACTGGAGAGAGTCGAGTGTATCTCCATCGAGGCAGGGATGGAATGGGAGTCATTGCTTCCAACACCTTTGGTAAAATGTTAAGCCCTGTCCTCGGCGCTTATTTAGGTACATTGTTATGGTTTGCACCCTTGAAAGAATTGAAAAAGAAATCGAGGCACGATCACTTCTTTATATAGCAGCCGTAGGGGCGGAACGTGACTGCTATCCTTATTCGCTGTTACTCCAAGCGAGGGAAAGACAGGAGGGAAGAACAATCAGAAGCAAAGCTATTCCTCAAAATTCTCGGATAGGAAGGATTAAATAGGGGAAAATAGCAATGGGTGCTGCCTGCCCAATATTGTTCTGGAGGGAAAAAAATGAAGAAGATTGCTACTTTTGCATCAGTTGCATGTCTTAGTTTACTTTTAAGTATTCCAGCATTTGCGAACCAAGATGAAGCAAACCTAGGGATACAAACACATTACTCGGCTAATCAAACAAATGATAACCTGAATGCAAGGAATGTTAATGCAACGGGTAATCATAATTCAACAGCGGTCGAGAATGGAAATTACCGAGCACAGGCAGTCGGGGATGAGAATCGAGGCACTAATTGGAGCTGGTTGGGTCTCTTAGGGTTGCTTGGACTTACAGGCTTGCGGAATAGAAGCCGAGAAAAAAGCTAAACTTTTTAGAGTTAAAGGGAACTATAGGGGCCATTTTTATGATTAGAACTTAGAACTGAGGACTGCATTAACAGACTCGGCAAAGAATTTATACCTTTAATTTGTTCTAAATAAAAAGCCGGTTTCAGGATGATCCTGAATAACCGGCTTTACATTTTTTTAGCAAACCATTTTTAGGAGAGATTTAAAGATAATCGCACTTGAATTTGCCATTCACCAGCCACAGGTTCCAGAAGTCGTCCGTAACCCGCACATATTGGCATGCTCAGTGAGGAATTCAGGAATTCCGCGTATTCCACCAAAACAGGACTTCGTAATGATAATTTTATTCCGAGTTTTACGAAAATTGGGGAACCGGACAAAAGTGGGAGAGCAACGGCAGTACTTCAGAAGACAGAAGCTTCTGGACCATGTTTATGATTGAAGAATAATTTTTTTAAAAACTAGAGGATTTGAATTCATAGACCCTGTTTGATTAAACTCCAGATGCGTTCAAACCTGTCTTGGTAGTCAGGTAAATTCCAGGATTCTTTGAAGGATGGGAGGCTAAATACTGCAAACGCAGAGAGAATCGCCTCAGCCCGTTCCAAGTGGGGATCGTGATAGTCCATGAAGCCGTCAATAATTTGGTAGGAATCCCAGAGAACATCGCGTAATACCAGTGGATTGCTATCCACGTATTGAGTATTCAAGGCAAACATCTTGGGATTCTCGTTATAAGCCCGTTTTTTTGCGTTAACAAATGCCCATAACCAATCGTGAAGCAATTCTTGCGGTTTAGTTAAACTAGTCATATCTAATTTAATTTGTTCTGAAATCATCCGGTTGAACCAGCTCTTAGATACGGCTGCCCAGAGCTCTTGCTTATTTTTAAAGTGCTTATAGAGCGCTGCATGGGTGATACTTAATTCATCCGCAATTTGTGAGAGTGTCACTTCGGATTTTTCCGTGCGTTTAATTAATGCCTCAGCTGTTTCAATAATGAGCTCTTGTGTGATTTTAGCCACAGTACTGCCAACCCTTCTTTCTTCAATAAATTCCTTTTTATCGTTAATACACTTGCGAATATTTTAACATATAAAATAATCAGTAACAATTGTTGATTTTTGTAACTTATTGCTTTATGCTTATTGTATAAGTTACAAAAATAAATAAATGTTACTTTTTTTAACGCATAGGGGGTTATAAATTATGAAAGCAGCACAGATCACCAAATATTCAAAAAAGTTCATAGTAAAAGTGAACGATATTCCAATCCCAGAAATAAGTGATAACGAAGTCTTGGTCCAGGTGAAAGCAGCAGCAGTTAATCATTTGGAATTGCTCATTGGTACCGGAAGCGTAAAGCTGATTCAGGATTATGAATTCCCATTGGTACTTGGTAACGAGCTGACGGGTGTTATTGAAAAAGTAGGTAAGAAGGTGCAAGGCTTCAAAGTTGGCGATGCAATTTATTCACGTCTGCCACTACAAAAAATCGGTGCCTTTGCGGAATACGCGGCAATTAATGCAAATGCCATCGGGCACCTACCCGCTAATTTGAATTTTGTGACTGGTGCAGCTGCGCCATTAACAGGATTGACAGCCTATCAAGGATTAAATGAAGAATTAGATGCTAAAGCTGGCGAAATCGTGTTTATCCCTGGAGGTTCTGGTTCATTTGGCCAAATGGCCATTCCTATCGCCAAAAGTATGGGGCTCAAGGTCATCATCAGTGGAAATCCAGAAGCACGTGAACGGACAATGGCCGCTGGTGCAGACCAATATATTGATTATACGACTGAGAACTATTGGGAACAGCTTGGTGATGTAGATTATGTGATTGATACCTTGGGACCAAGCGAATTTGATCATGAGCTTTCAATTATTAAAGCAGGAGGCCGCCTTCTTTCTCTGCGGACCGGTCCTAACGAACGTTTTGCAGAAGATCTGGGCTTCTCTGGCTGGAAAAAAAAGCTCTTCACCATCGCTGGGGCTAAGTATGATCATAAAGCGAAGAAAAAGAAGATTCAATATCATTTCATTTTTGTTCGCAGTGATGGCGAACAATTAAAGAAAATCACGAAGATTATTGAAGATAATGGGATTGTACCAGCAGTGGACCCAACAGAATTCCACATAGAAGAGATTAACGAAGCACTGAATTTTGTTGCTGAAGGTCATCCTAAAGGGAAAGTTATTATCAGATTTTAAGGAGTATATCTAAATTGGTTGTCGAAAAATTCTTTATTGATCATTCTAGAATTGATATACTGATTTAAATTAGAGTTAATAGTGTAGTTTTTTTGCCGTAACTAGAATGATCGTTCTTGAATATTTCGAAGAAATTTATTAAGGGAGGGATGAACGAGATACAAGTTTAATCGTGAACAAAACTCTATCGAAATGTTGTTAAATGATCAAAAAACTTAAAAGGGAGAGAATAATATGAAATATACAGTGATTACAGGAGCAAGCTCAGGAATTGGGTATGAAACAGCATTGGCGTTTGCTGCACGCGGTAAAAATTTAATTTTGGTAGCTAGAAGATTAGATAAATTAGAAGAACTTAAATCAACAATTCAGAATATTGATCCTAATGTAAATGTTCTTGTTCGTTCAAGTGATCTGTCTGTTACAGAGCAGGCTTACACACTGTATAACACTTTGAAGGAATACCAAATAGAAACCTGGATTAATAATGCAGGACTTGGTGAAGCTTCTTTTGTGGTAGAACAGAATTTAGATAAAGTTGAAACTATGTTACGTGTTAACATCGAATCCTTGACGATCCTTTCTACACTATTTGTGCGAGATTATGCTGATGTAGAAGGAACTCAGTTAATTAACGTATCATCCGCACTCGGATATGCCATTGCTGTTGGGAGCATTGCTTATTCTGCATCTAAATATTATGTTAGTGCCTTCACCGAAGGGCTTGCAAAAGAACTAGAGCTTAAAGGCGCGAAATTAAAAGCAAAAGTTTTAGCTCCAGCAATAACTGAAACGGAATTTGTGAAGAAATCAATAGATGCTGAAGAATTTGATTACAAAGCAAACATGCCTAAGTACCACACTGCCAAACAAATGGCGAGTTTCATGGTAGAACTTTATAATAGCAATGATATGATAGGGATTGTTGACCAGAACTATAACTTCAATCTGAGAGATCAAATCTATCCAATTATATCTGAGTTTTAAATCGAATTAGATATTAGTCACGAAAACGATCGTCGAAGAAACTGGAGCAAAAAGAACTGGCTTCCCTATTCTTAAACGTAGGGTACAACTTTTGCACACGCTGGAAAAAGATTGGACTCTGGATTGTTTAAAAACAGCCAAAGTAAGAATCCAATGGTAAGCATCAGTTCAGTTATCATGTTATGAATAAAATCAAGCATCTTGCTTGATTTTATTTACGTTTTATATATTAGTTTGCGGATCGTTTACTTAAATGTATAATGATTGCTTGAGGTGATTACAATGGCAAGAAGCAAAGAATTTGAAATTAATGAAGTACTAGATAAAGCGATACAACTATTTTGGATGCAAGGTTACGAGAAAACTTCAATGCAAGATTTGGTAGACTGTATGGGAATTCACAGAAGAAGTATCTATGATACATTTGGTGATAAGCACGCCTTATATTTGACGGCACTCCAACGGTACGAATCTACTCAAAACAAAAAAATGAGATTCTTGGTTGAGAAGCAAGAACCGGTAAAGGAGATCATTCGACAATTTCTAGAATCCTCGATGAGGAGCGAAGGAGAACCTCAAGGATGTTTCATAGTTAATTCGGGTGTGGAGCTGGGAGTACTGGATCCGGAGGTTGCATCCTTTGTTGAGAATAGCTATTCAAAAACGGAGAAGTTGTTATATGACCTCGTTCAGACTGGCCAGCAAAGAGGTGAACTTAGAATTTCACTGGAGCCCGAGGCCATTTCTCATTATTTAATGAATGCCTGGTTAGGACTGCGTACAATGGTAAAAACGGCAACGGATCATAAAAAATTAACAAGTATTATTCATACCATACTGATCACTCTAGATTAAAACTCCTTTATCTATCTGCAATGTAAGAGGAGAAGCACTTGTATCGAATGCCGAAAATAGACAATCAACTTACTGCTACCCGAGTACGCAAAGAATAGAACCGGCTTAATACGCCCAGCTTAACTATATATATACAGCATCCGACACCAGCTGTAAGGATCTAAGAATGAAGACACTAAAAAAACCCATGCTGACGATGGGCTTCTTAGTCAATGTGGATATTAATCTGTCCAAGATCGGTAGATACAGCGCACTTCACGAAAGGATTGTTTGGGTTTACGGTATTCATTAACCAGACCCTTATTGTTGAAGCCGCGGGCCCGGTCGCGGAAGTTCTTACTGCTGCTTTTCAGATCGCCGCGGATGTCTGCAAACTGCCAGATGTAGGTCCCGCCAATTTTCGAATCATTCTTGAAGATTGTCAGCGCTTCAGTCACAATATCTGCCTGATAATCCTCGCTGAACAATCTCGGCTCCCAGCCCACATCCCCGAATAGTCCAGCACCACCGAATTCGGTCATGAGCACAACCTTGTTACCGGCTCCCATCTGCTCCGCACGCACATGGAACTGTTCCAGCATGTCTTTGAAGCTGGCTGTATCGCTTTCGTACCAGCCGAAATATTTATTTATACCGATAACATCGAATAATGGAAGTAGAATATCTTCGAGTGGATGCATCGTAGCGTAGGTGACAAGCCTAGTGCTGTCGAGTTTCTTCACCAACCCGACTAGAGCTTGTGTGAAAGCATATGCTTCTTGAGTCCGGGTATCAATCTCATTATGAACGGACCAGAAGATCACACTTGGGTGATGAAAATGCAGGCCAATCATTTCTTCAATCATAGACAGTGCACGCTCCTGGAAGAGCGGCTCACTTACCGTTTCGTTCGGCAGAAAGGCTCCCCATATCGGAATTTCGCTCCAGTATACAATCCCTTGCTCATCGAGTAGATCAAGCCAATATGGGCTCTGGGGATAATGCGAGCCCCGGACGGAGTTGCAACCTAATTCCAAAATGATACTGAGCTCCTTGTGCATCAGCTTCGGTGGGAAGGCAAAACCCCACTCAGGATGCTCTTCATGTCGGTTCACCCCCTTAAGATATACGGGTGAACCGTTAATTAGAATCCGATGATCCTTTGTTTCAATACAGCGAAAACCGATCCGTTCAATCTTGTCGTCTTCCTCTGTCCGCAGTTGAAAGGTATACAGTTCTGGAAGACCTACGTTCCACAAACGTATTTCAGGCATAAGCAACTTGAACGTATGACTGAGGGTTTGGCCAGTCTCAATCTGTACTTCTTCCGAGTGCAATTCATGTCCGCTTTCGGAGAATGTGATCTTGGTAGTATGCTGCTCCTTATGGAAGGAATGGAGCTGCACCTGAACAGTAACATCTGCATCTGATCCATGCAGTGCATAATCAATCTTCAGCTGTTCGATGTAAATATCAGGCAAATATTGCAGCTCCACCGACCGTATGATACCCCCGTAATGATACCAATCCACCTGCTCTGTCGGAATCGTAAGTAGGTCCAAGGTGCTGTCCGTCCGGACGATAATCTCATGTTCTCCTGCCCCTAAGGAAGGAACAATAAATTCAAAAGGTGTAAATCCGCCATAGTGATACCCAAGGTGCCGCCCGTCCAAATAGACATCGGCATGGCCCAGCACGGCATGAAAGATGAGTCTGACATGCTGCGAATTCACAATCTGTATTTTTTTACGATACCAACCGACACCTTCATAATCGTACATTCCCAGTTCATTATTCCAGCACGAGGGCACATAAAGAGACTGCCTAGAATGTGGAAATCGCTCAAACCATTTTTCTTGAACACCCGTATTTAACGGATCCTTCATGAAATCCCAAGGCCCATCCAACAGCTCAGTTCTCCGAATTTGATACTCGCTAAAAGTCCTTAACAAGTGTGTTCCTCCTTTTTTTTCCTGTAATGTATTGAGAATTTCAGACATCTTGATAATATGGATAGTAACATTTGGAGTTTAAGCATTGAATAGAAAAAAACGTTACCGTCTTGTTTAAATCGCTCTTTTAGCAGCAGGAGGGGATATTAATTGGAAGAAAATGATTACAAGCTGAATGACCTCACCGTGCATATCCATTTTGTACTCGACAAAGCTACTTATCCCGGCTGGGAGGACATCCGTAACATGGTAAATGTGCACAGCTTGTACTGGATTCATGAAGGTAAAGGGGTTTTCCTGACCAATGTTGAGCACAAAGTAGAGGCTGGAATGCTAATCTATTTAAAACCAGGCCTTAAACTGTCCATGCGCTCGCAGATGGATGCTCCACTTCGTATAACGATGCTGCTCTTCGATTGTGCCGAGCTTGGTTATGATGCGGTATGGAAGGAAGTCAAGCCAATCGGAAAACTAAGACTTCCCTTCTTAAGCCAATATAATCAACAGGAAGCTGAGGAAATTAGCCGGTTGGTCTGGGGGATTCACCAGGAATGGCTGCCCGGACTAACCGATGGCATAGCTGTTTCCCGGGCTAAAATGCAGATCCTGCTGCATATGCTGCACCAGACCGTACAACCGGACTGGAATCTGATGGAGTCTGGAGCTTTCGCCGCCTTCGAGCAAATCAAGAAAACACTCGAGAACGACTATAAGGATCATCACCGGATCGAAAAATTGGCGGAGAAATACGGCATTTCGCCATCTTACTTGCGTAAGATGTTCCTAAAATTTACGGGGATGGGGCCTAAGGAATACCATATGCACATACAGAACCAGCAAGCTTGCCGTTATCTAGTCTTTACCGATTATCCAGTTAAGGAAATAGCCAAATTATGCGGGTACTACGAAGAATATCATTTCAGCAAGATTTTTAAACAGCTTAATGGGATCCCTCCGACAGTATACCGAAACAAACAGAGAATCAAAGATTAATTGTCCGTAGAACCACTGGTAAAAAAATCTTGAGGTTATGGTTTTTTTACGGGAAGGGCTGTACCATGATAGTATTGAACTCATTGAAGCATGTTTAAGGAGGGAAAATTGGGCATGATTATATCACTCAAAAATGTATCATGGCAACGTGATACGACAATGATCTTACGCGATATGAATTGGGAAGTGAAGCAGGGACAACACTGGTGTATCGTCGGTCTGAACGGTTCAGGAAAAACGACGATGCTAAATGTAGTGAACGGCTATATCTGGCCGACAACAGGACAAGTCGAGGTGCTGGACCATCGCTTCGGCGATGTGGACTTGAGAGAGCTACGCAAACGAATCGGTTGGGTAAGCACCTCCTTGCAGCAGAAGCTGTACGGCCATCAGACTGCCCTGAACATCGTCCTAAGCGGAAAATTTGCGACCATTGGTCTGTATGATAAGACAAATGAAGAGGATCAAAAACAAGCCGAAGAGTTAATGGAATTTCTAGACTGCTCTTCCTTAGTTAGTCGTACATATGATACCTTGTCGCAAGGACAGCGGCAGAAAGTCCTCATAGCACGCGCACTAATGGCCAATCCAGATCTACTAATTCTTGATGAGCCATGCACGGGACTTGATATTTTTGCCCGAGAACAGCTGCTGCAGATGATCGAGAAGATAACAAAGCAACCCGGTGGACCAACCTTGCTGTATGTAACCCATCATATCGAAGAGATAACACCATGCTTTACGCACACGCTGCTGGTAAAGAGCGGCGAAATCTACAAAGGGGATGAGACAGTAAACTGCTTGCAGTCGGATGTCTTGAGCGATTTCTTCGATACCCCTGTTGAAGTACAGGAACATCATAACCGCAAGTGGCTTACACTTGCCGGTGATAAGTAGAATATCAAGGCACATCGAATAGGCGAGCAAACCGTTTTAAAGTGCTTTGAAGGATTGCTTGCAGATATATAAAATGAAAACTGATCACAATATAATTTTGAAATAACCCGCGCGGGGCGCGGGTTTTGTATTTGTTTGCAAGCTTATAAGCCACCTCCCAGAAACATCGTAACAACATACTAACGGTACCTGCAAAAAACATTTTGACATATCTAACAGGTACCGTTATAATACAAATCAACAGGTACCGTCACAAAGAGCAACAGGTACCGTAAAAATTCAACGGAGGATTCATTATGGACATGAATGATGAGTTATACGAAAAACTCGCGAAACTGCAATGGCTGTTGCAAAGGCAACACTTGAAAACTCACGCCGCGGTTGGTCCGATGGCCGACGCATCACGTGGGCAAGGCAGGATATTAGCATTTCTTCGGATGAAAGACGGTATCAGCACCAAAGACTTATCCTATATGCTGGACATCCGTGTATCATCCCTCAATGAATTGCTTGGTAAACTGGAGAAAGCAGAATACATCACCCGTAAGCCCTCAGAAACAGACAAACGTATCATGTTGATTTACCTAACGCAAAAAGGGCAAGAGGAAGAGAAACAAGAGATAGACAACGGCAACATATTTTCTCGCTTATCGCCAGAAGAGCAGATAGCTTTCGGGGATTACCTAACTCGCGTCATTACAGCTTTGGAGGAAGAACTTGGAACGGACGGAGAACGTGATGTGATGGCTATGTGGATGGAAGCCGCAAAGGAGCGTATGGGAACAGAGGAATTTGAAAAACTGATGGCTATGCGCGGACAAATGCACAAAATGTGGGGAAATTCTAGGGACGAACGCTTTAGCGGCAGATTCCCTGGGTTTGGCGGAGAAGGGCATGGTGACATGCGCGGATTCGGCTGGCCTTCCAGAGATGACAGTAATTCGTCACCTGACAAGTCACATGGCCCGGACGATAAGTAATTAGAGTCTTTTTGCAAACAGTAGCTGAGGCGCTGCCTTTCCACCAGAGAAAGATGAACGGCAAAGGCAGCGTAATGTGAAACTGAAGAATAATCAAATTTCGTATGCCAAATCTGAAAACTCGACGTTAGGGTACAGGTTTGCTTGTTGCTGCGTCACGGTTCATATTGGACAGATAGTTAGAATTCTAAGTATTTCAAAAAACAAAATAAAGAAAGATAGTGGTGAACCCTATGGATGCAGAAAACCTCCATTACTTTGAAAAAGCACCTGTCGCAAAAGCCGTAGCTCACTTCGCAGTACCGATGATGCTAGGCATGTCGATGAGTGTCATATACTCCATTTTGAACGCCTATTTCCTTGGTACACTGGGCAATACTGCGATGTTAACCGCACTCGCACTAACTTTACCGTTATTTGCCGCCATAATGGCGCTTGGTAACTTGATTGGCATCGGTAGCAGTGCATTTATCTCCCGTTTGCTGGGAGAGGAAAAATATGATGATGTAAAGCATGTGTCTTCATTCGCCTTTTACAGCAGTTTAGTTCTCGGTCTTATTTTGATGGCTGCCGGCATCCCATTGATCGATTCAATCGTTCATGGCTTGGGAGCGACGCCTGACTCCTTCGGATTCACGAAGGACTATGTCACGATTATGCTTATTGGTTCACCTTTCGTCGTTCTATTCTTCACGCTGGAGAATATCGTGCGCTCGGAGGGGGCAGCAATCACTTCGATGATCGGTATGCTTCTCAGTGTTGTTGTGAATATTATTCTCGATGCGCTAGTCATTTTCGTCTTCCATTGGGACGTGATCGGGGTTGCATCTGCTACAGTCATTTCTAACTTGGTTGCTAGTGCATTCTATGCCTTCCACATGGGATATAAGAGCCAATTCTTAACCATCTCCGTAAAATGGTTCAAAGCTTCCAAAGACATTCTCAGCAATGTATTTAAAATTGGAGTTCCAGTCTTTGTTATGAGTCTCTTCATGGGTGCAATGTCACTCATCTTTAACCGTTTTCTGGTCGAATATGGGGAGCAGGCCATTGCGGCCTTCGGGATTTCATCACGTTTATTACAATTTCCAGAGGTTATCCTGATGGGCTTATGTGAGGGAGTCGTGCCGCTGATTGCCTTCTCTTTTACAGCTAACAAATTACGCATGAAGCACACCATTACTTTTACAATCAAAGTGACTGTGGCATTAGCAGCCGTGTTCGGCATTATTGTATATCTGATTTCAGACCACTTAATCGGTTTATTTACGAATGACCCTCAATTAATTGAACTGGGCAGCTACATTCTTCATGTAACGTTCTTATCCCTGTTCATTTCAGGAACGACCGCGTTGTTTACAGGGATATTCCAAGCGACAGCACAAGGAACCGCCGCCTTTATTATGTCAATTATTCAAGGTATTACTCTGATTCCAGTATTGTATATCGCTAATCGAATGAACGGTTTTCACGGAGTAGTCTGGTCGCTCGTCATTTCGGATGCTGTTGCGTTCCTTGTGGGTGCCATCATGCTGTATGTTCTGCGGAACAAATTGCAGCCTGATTTAGATACTTTAGTACAGTAAAATCCTAAGCTTTAAGTTGATACTTTAAGTTCATCTAAAAAAACCTTGGATCAGCAAGGTTTTTTTGGCTCGTATGATGACGCAGCCTGCCATGAGGCAGCACATAGCTGCTTTGGAGGCGAAGCTCCAGTTAAATTTTAATGCTGACTTCTCCACTTGAAAGATACTCCTCGTCACCATTCTCATATCTGACTTTCAGATGGCAATCGTCATCGATATCAATGGCTGTTGCTTTACGTTGTTCATTATCCTTTATCACGGTCACAGGTTCTCCAAGTGAAATTAACCTTTTTTTGTATTCGGAAAGAAACAATCTGTCCGTTAAATGCTCATAATATCTCATGAAATTGTTTAGTACTTCTGCAACGAGACGGTTGCGGAGATCACCATAAGGATTGTTTTCGGAAATTACAGTTGTTGCAATCTCGGTAAGATCAGTGGGAAAGCCTTCGGAAGGGAGGACTACATTGATACCGATGCCGAGAACAGCATAATCAAGCCAGCCGTTTTCCAGTGACACGGATGCTTCGGTAAGAATCCCGCACACTTTTTTCCCTTCCATGAAAACGTCATTTACCCATTTAATCTGCGTTTCTTTACTGGATACGCTCTCGATAGAAAGGGCTACAGCTACTGCGGCGCAAGTGGTCAATAAAGCTGAGTCTGTTGCGGACAGCTTTGGACGCAGCAGGATGCTCATATAGATACCCGTTCCAGGTGGAGAAAAGAACTTCCGGCCCATTCGCCCGCGACCAGCTGTTTGTTCTTCCGAAAGAATCACCTTACCTTCAGCTTCTCCATTTGAGGCAAGGTTTTTTACGGCTTCATTCGTGGAAGATATGGTCTTAAAGACTTCAACTCGTAACTTTTGCCCCCGAGTATCCAGGTACTTTGAAATTGCACTGGCTGATAAGATATCCGTTTGTGGTGACATGGAATATCCTTTATTGGTTACAGCTTGTATGGAATAACCGTCTGTCTGTAAAGATTTTATGGCTTTCCAGACCGCGCTGCGCGTCACGGATAACTGAACGGCTATTTCCTCGCCGGAAAAATATTCACCCTTATTACTGTCGAGTAAGGCAAGAATATGTTCTTTTACTGTCATGAACTTAAACCTCCAAAAGTATAACTCTCCGACCAAAACCCATTGAATAGATTAACATCCAACGATTGCGACTGAATACTCTAATTCTATATAACAATAGGAAAAACTCAAGCATGGTATTTTATTCTATTGTAAACCATATAATAATTTATGGTTTACAATAAAGAATATCTCCATTATAATTCAGCTTACTGGACGTATTTACTAACCAGAATACAATCATTGATATCCAATGGAGGTCATTTTTTTGAAGACAAAAGAACTTATTTATGCTGCATTATTCGCAGCACTTATCGCGGTGTTGGGGATGATACCGCCCATCCCACTAGGCTTCATCCCCGTTCCGATCACTGCCCAGACACTTGGCGTCATGTTGGCTGGATGTTTTCTGGGGAAACGGATGGGCGCTCTCAGTCTAATTATTTTCATCATACTAGTAGCCATTGGGCTGCCTGTACTGACCGGCGGTCGCGGCGGAATCTCGGTGCTAGTTGGACCTTCTGCAGGATACATATTTAGCTTTCCAATTGCGGCCGGCCTTATTGGCTGGTATTCCGAAAAAATCTGGCCGAAGGTTCGAACTTGGAAGCTGGTAGCTATCAACATAATCTTCGGTGTATTACTAGTGAGTCTGATTGGTGCCCCTGTCATGGCATTGATAACCAATACTTCGATCTGGGCTGGTCTTGTCGGAGCGTTGGCCTTTCTTCCGGGAGACATCATCAAAGCCGTTATTGCAGCCGTCATAACGATGCAGCTGAAAGCAATTAGCCCTATTGAAGAAAAAACACAAATATAATGTGATGTGAAACTCGGGTAAATAAAGCCCGGGTTTTTTTATTGAAAAATAATAGGGTTATGGTTGCGAATTTGTTTATACTATAAAAATTAAAACGAAATTAAGTGGGTGTAGAAAAATGGATAAGGGATTTAATTTAGCTAGTCAACTATTAACGCTGCTTGATACGGAACATAGATGGTTTACCTTAGCGGAAATTGAAAAAAGTTTAGGGATCTCTGATAAGACCATCCGGAAGATGGTGGAGGAAATCAGCAAGCAATTACCATCTACTGTAACCATTGAGGTTTCTAGAGGAAAGGGAATAGTTCTTCAACGTGATGGGCGAAGTACGATTAGTGAAGTGATTTCTTCTATGTTCAGACAAACCATCTTTTATCGGCTGATGGATTTTTTGTTTACGAATGTAGGGCGACTGTCTGTGGAGGAGCTCTCCGAAGCCATGTTTATGAGTACCTCGTCTTTGAAGAAATTGATTGTGCAATTAAATAATGATGATCTAAAAGCTTATAAGCTACGCATTAGTTTTTCTACCCCCATGATCAAAGGGAATGAAATGAATATTCGATATTTTTATTGGAAGTTATATTGTGATGCGTATGAGTTTACAGGCTGGCCCTTTGCGAATGTTGATTTTGCTTATATTAATCAGTTAATCACAAATATAGAAAATGAGAATAACATTGTATATTTTATCAATTCCAAAAGGAGATTATCGTTTTTGTTGGCCATTGTTATAGAAAGAGTGGCTAAAGGAAAGTGTGTGAAAATCGACGAAAATGCTTACCCTTGGGAAAAGGGAATGTTTTATTTTCCAGTGAAAACTATTGCAAAACGTCTTGAGGACAAGCTGTCCCTTAAATTTCCAAACAGTGAAATATTCTTTATGCAATCCATGGTTAGTCTCAGCCAATATCATTATTATGAAGGGTCAGAGATCACTCCGATGAAAGAAGTAGAATTACATAAGGATAAAGAAGAATATCAAATGGGGAATCTGCTTCTAATGTTATTAGCAAAGGTATACCCGAACTTGCATATGCAAGAACGGTTTATTTTGGAGATTTACGGGTTCTTTGACAAGCTATTAATCGAAAATGCCATTCCTGAATGGATGATGATTTCAACAAGTCATTTAACAACATATGTTCAAAAGGAGTGCCAGCAGATTTATCAAGAATTGCAAACCTGTATGCAAACGTGGAATAAAACTTACCCTTCTGTTTTGTTTAATCACTTTCATTTAACAAAGCTAACCTTAATTGTCCGCTCGAGTTTACGTTACAAAAGTAAGAGGGCTTTTTTAGTGATCGGGGAAGAATTTTCAATTCGTCATTACATAGCAGATTTGATAAAAAAAGAAATTGGGGATCAGTTGATCCTTAATACTTCCATAATGAAAGGCCTGACCGACGAGATCATGCAGCAAAATAATATCGATCTTGTCATTAGTAATATCCCGGTTGCATTAAAGACAGTGCCTGTTGTTATTATTTCTACGATCCCCTCTAAAAGAGACTTAGACAACATTCGTAAAGAACTGCTTTTATAATTTGACCAATTATTTTCCGTAAGCTCCGTAAGTTTTTGGTCTAGTTTGTAATGTTAAAAAACCTTATGCTCAATCTAGTTTCGAAACTGATTTTACTTGAAGGCAAGTGGAAAGCGATTTCGGTAAACCTCAGTTTACTATTAAAAGTTGGAGGAAGAACTATGAGTAGGCATTTAGGTGCAAATAAGGGAGAAATAGCAGAGCTCGTTTTGCTCCCAGGAGATCCCTTGCGTGCAAAGTTTGTGGCAGAACACTTTTTAGAGGAGGCTTATTGTTATAACGAAGTAAGAGGGATGTATGGATACACTGGATTATACAAGGGTGTGCCTGTGTCGGTTCAGGGGACAGGGATGGGAAATCCATCGATGAGTATCTACGCGACAGAATTGATCGTCGATTATGAAGTTAAGAAATTGATTCGCATTGGTACATGTGGCGCGATGCAGGAAGAAATCAATATCCGCGATATTATATTAGCCCAAGCAGTATCTTCAGACAGTAATATGACGGAAAAGATCTTTCATGGCTGTAATTTTGCACCAACGGCAGATTTCTCATTGCTAATGAAAGCATATCAACAAGCACAAGCTAAAAATGCCAATGTGTTTGTTGGTAACATCTATAATTCTGATGAATTTTATCGTGAAAATTTAGATCGGCTTCACAAGTTTATGGATTTCGGTGTATTAGCTGTAGAAATGGAAAGTACCGCCCTATACACTTTAGCCGCTAAATATGGTGTAAAAGCTTTATCGATTTTGACCGTCGGCAGTCAATTGTTAAGACAGGAACACCTAACTCATAAAGAAAGTGAACAATCCTTTTATGAAATGGTCGAAGTAGCTCTTAACACAGTCATTGAAGGCTGATTTATTGATAAGAGTGTAGTGTTGTTAGAAAAGAGAGTGAGAAAGAAATGAAGGTAATACTGTCAGGATTGCAGTGGATGATTTTTATGATCGCTGGTGCAATTGCTGCACCCATTGCTATCGCAGATTTATATAACTTAACACCCATAGAGACTTCCGGACTCATTCAGAGCACCATGATTACTTTAGCAATAGCTGGATTTTTACAAGGCCTGATGGGTCATAAATTCCCTATTCATGAAGGTCCGGCAGGGTTATGGTGGAGCATTTTTACCATTTACGCGAGTTTAGTGGGGGGACTTTATTCCTCTAACAACGGCGCTTTACAGGCTTTAAGTGGAGCGATGATCATTAGCGGAGTGTTGTTTATCCTAATTTCAGCATTTAAGCTAATGGATAAAATCGCTCGTCTATTTACTCCAACCATCACCTTTATTTATTTACTTTTATTGATCTTTCAATTAAGCGGATCTTTTATGAAAGGGATGATGGGGATTACCATATCCCACACCATGTTAGATGTTAAAGTGTTCATCCTTAGTGTGATTGTGGTCTGCATTACCTTTTGGTTAGGCAACAGCCGCTTTGTATTACTCAGCCAGTTTTCAATAATTTTCAGTATAGTGATAGGCTGCCTATTATTTATAATCTGCGGTAGTATGCCGGCGGTTTCTCGTGCGGATACTCTATTTAAGCTGCCGGAAATATTCCCATTTGGAAAACCCCGATTCGATGCCGGGACAATTACTACTGCATTTTTACTAACCCTATTATTAATAACCAATGCAGTGGCATCCATCCGTTTGATGGAGACCGTTATGAAACCCAAGCAAGGGGATCATCGTCGTTATTTGCGCGCCGGGTTTACTTCTGGAATTACGCATCTTATTAGTGGTGGTTTAGGAGCGATCGGCTCAGTCCCTATTTCGGGAGCGGCGGGATATGTTGAGCAAACAGGGATGAGGGAGCGCAGATCATTTTTAATAGGCTGCAGCTTAGTGATCTCAATATCCTTGTTTCCGCCTATGATGAATTTCATATCTGCGATTCCAGCTCCCATAGGCTATTCTGTTACCTTCGTCATTTTTGTGAAGATGGTCGGACTAGCGCTAAAGGAATTGAAAAAGGTTATTCATGAAGAGCGAACATTTATTGTCAGTGGGCTTTCCCTTTTAGTGGGTGTAGGTTTAATGTTTATTCCTGCATCAGCTACGGCCCATTTATCTCCGATCCGTGATAGCCATTTTAAATAATGGATTAATATGCGGAAGCCTGTTAGCGATTATTTTGGAACAAGGGTTAATGTGGAAAGATGCATTCCGATATGAGGATTCCAAGAAAATTAACCGATAATTTGGAGGGCTAAAAATGCATTATCTAATTTCTATTGCTGGTCTGGTTATTGTTCTATTACTGGCATGGCTAGGAAGTAACAATAAGAAAAAGATTAAATATCGTCCAATCATTGTAATGATTGCTATTCAGATAGGTTTGGGATTAATTATCCTAAAAACGAGCATTGGAGAATTTTTGATTAAAGGGTTTGCTGATAGTTTTGCAAAATTACTTGGATACGCCAATGAAGGTACTGACTTTGTGTTTGGCGGGATTGCAAATGAAGGGGCGCATACATTTTTCCTTTATGTTTTGATGCCCATTGTTTTTATGTCAGCATTGATAGGGATTTTGCAACATTACAAAATACTGCCATTCATTATAAAGTATATTGGACTGGTGCTGAGTAAAATAAATGGCATGGGTAAATTGGAATCTTATAATGCAGTTGCAGCCGCAATTGTCGGACAAAATGAAGTGTTTATTTCGGTGAAAAACCAGCTTGGACTATTGCCGAAACATCGCTTGTATACATTATGTGCGTCTGCAATGTCTACGGTATCCATGTCAATCGTTGGTTCCTATATGACGATGCTAGAACCTCGGTATGTAGTAGCTGCATTGATATTAAACCTATTTGGCGGATTTATCATTTCATCCATCATTAATCCGTATGAAGTTACACCTGAAGAAGATATTGTTGAAGTTCAGGTAGAAGAAAAACAAACGTTTTTTGAAATGCTGGGCGAATATATTATGGATGGCTTTAAAGTAGCCATAGTAGTTGGGGTAATGTTAGTTGGTTTTGTGGGAATCATTGCTTTGATTAACGGGGTCTTCAGTGGCATATTCGGAATCTCGTTCCAAGGAGTGTTAGGCTACGTCTTTGCACCCATCGCCTTTCTTATCGGTGTGCCATGGCATGAAGCTGTTGAGGCCGGTAGTATTATGGCGACAAAGCTTGTTGCGAATGAATTCGTTGCTATGCTTGACTTTGTTAAGATTCAAGAAGGTTTAAGTGGCCGTACTACAGCCATTGTCTCCGTTTTTCTAATCTCATTTGCTAACTTTGGGTCGATTGGTACCATTGTGGGTGCAGTGAAGGGATTGAATGAAAAGCAAGGGAATATCGTCGCACGATTTGGATTAAAGCTGTTATTTGGCGCCACACTTGTAAGCGTTTTATCAGCTTTGATTATCGGTATCATATTCTAGTTGAAGCAAGGAGTATTAACATGAAACAAACACCCCGGTTTAAGCGGATTTTCGTCATCGTTATGGATTCTGTAGGCATTGGTGAAGCTCCAGATGCTGAAAAGTTTGGGGATGCAGGATCACATACATTACGGCATATTGCAGAAAAAATGAATGGGCTACATGTTCCTGCGTTATCCAAGCTAGGGTTAAGTCATATTGACCCAATACCCGGAGTTCCCAAAGTAGAGCGCCCTTTAGCTTATTGGACCAAAATGCAGGAAGCTTCTAATGGAAAGGATACGATGACAGGTCACTGGGAAATCATGGGCCTACGAATTGACGTTCCTTTCAAAGTGTTTCCTGAAGGATTTCCTTATGAATTAATTAATGAATTAGAAGAAAGAACAGGACGAAAGGTGATTGGGAATAAACCCGCTAGTGGCACAGCTATTCTCGATGAGCTTGGACAAGAGCATATGAACACAGGTGCACTCATTGTCTATACTTCAGCAGATTCCGTGATTCAGATTGCGGCTCATGAAGAGGTTATTCCTTTAGAAGAACTGTATCAAATCTGCGGGATTGCCAGAGAGATTACTTTACGTGAGGAGTACATGCTAGGCAGAGTGATTGCTAGACCATTCCTCGGGCAGCCCGGAAATTTCAAAAGAACATCGAACCGTCATGATTATGCCTTGAAGCCTTATGGAAGAACCGTGATGAATGAGCTCAAGGATGCCGGGTTCGATGTACTAGCGATTGGCAAGATCGCAGATATATACGATGGGGAGGGTGTCACCAAGTCTTTGCGTACAGTGTCTAACATGGATGGCATGGATAAACTCATGGAGACCCTTCATACTGATTTTACAGGACTTAGTTTCTTGAATCTTGTTGATTTTGATGCACTTTATGGCCATCGTAGAGATCCGATCGGGTATGGGAAAGCGCTAGAAGAATTTGACGATCGATTACATGAAGTTCTAGCGGAGCTATGTGAAGATGATCTTCTTATAATTACGGCAGACCATGGGAATGATCCCATTCATGCGGGCACGGATCACACCCGTGAATATGTTCCTTTACTCCTCTACAGTAAGAGTTTCAATCGACAAGGGGAGCTGCCTATATCGAAGACTTTTTCGGATATTGGAGCAACAGTTGCTGATAACTTTGTTGTGACCATGCCCCAATTTGGTCAGAGTCTCCTACAGGAGCTTAAATAAACTTAATTTGACTTTGAAAAGAAACAGGGTACCTAACTTGTATTAGTAAAAGGTATCCTGTTTGTTTTTTATCTACATATCTTCGTATCTAAAAAGCTGCCGAGTAAGCGGCTTTTTTTGTTATTACGGATCAAATATTAGGGTAATAATCAATTATTAAAGGGGTTAATTTTATAGCCACCTGTCGTTAATCCTTTATTCGATGAATCGCATTCTAATACAACGTTATAAATAATCTAGTTTCTACTCATGCCACTCCTTCGATAGTAATAGTGTTGACAACCTGTATATACAGGTTTAAACTGTGTGAAGTGTTTGAACTTGTATATACAGGTTTAATGGTTGAAATAAAGAATTCTTTTTGGAGGTGTTCAACTTGAGTCAGTCCCAGTATTCGGAATGGTGGCGCCGCTCCACGGTGTATCAGGTGTACCCGAAGAGCTTTAAGGACACTACAGGCAACGGAACAGGAGATATTAAAGGACTTATTGAGAAATTAGATTATTTGCAGAAGCTTGGAATCGATATTGTCTGGTTACAGCCGGTTTATGTTTCGCCGCAACATGATAACGGTTACGATGTAGCAGATTATGAAAATATCAACCCGGATTTCGGTACGATGGAGGATTTTGACGAGCTAGTACAGGAATTGCATAGACGCGAAATGAAGCTAATGATCGATATCGTGGTTAACCATACTTCGACTGAACATGAGTGGTTCAAACAGTCCATTTCAAGCAGGAACAACCCTTACCGTGATTACTATATCTGGAAGGATCCGGCTCCGGACGGGGGCTTACCCAACAACTGGCAGTCGAAGTTCGGGGGTCCTGCCTGGCAGTTCGACGAAACTTCGGGACAATATTATCTTACTCTCTTCGATAAAACCCAGGCGGATCTGAATTGGGAGAATGAGAAGGTACGTAGAGCAGTGAATGATATGATGTTATTCTGGGCTAAAAAGGGTGTCGACGGCTTCCGCATGGATGTAATTAATTTAATCTCCAAAGATCAGCGCTTCCCTAACGATGACGGGAGTGTTCCACCGGGGGATGGACGTAAATTCTATACTGACGGTCCACAGGTCCATGAATACATCAAAGCAATGTATAAAGAGGTGTTTGGTCCGTTTGAGATGGTGACTGTAGGAGAGATGTCCTCAACTACACTGGAGCATTGTATCCGGTACTCAAGTCCCGAAGAGCGGGAATTTTCCATGACCTTCAATTTTCATCATTTAAAAGTCGACTATCCGAATGGACAGAAGTGGGAACTGATGCCTTATGATTTCGAGGCAATGAAACAGTTGTTCTCGCAGTGGCAGACTGGAATGCAGAAAGGCGGAGGCTGGAACGCACTATTTTTTAACAATCATGATCAACCACGTGCCCTTTCCAGATTCACTGATGATAGGGTTTACCGTGTGGAAAGCGCCAAGCTGCTCGCGACAACTCTGCATGGCCTTCAGGGAACACCTTATGTATATCAAGGGGAAGAAATCGGTATGCCGAATCCGGTATGGAAAAGCATCGATGAGTTCCGCGACATTGAGTCACTAAATATGTACCGCATTCTGTGTGAACAGGGGAAAAGCCCGGAGGTTGCTCTCAGCATTCTCCAAGAACGTTCGCGGGACAATTCACGTACGCCGATGCAGTGGGATGACAGCCGGAATGCCGGATTTACCACTGGTACTCCATGGTTGAAGGTAGACGAGCGGTATCCAAACATCAATGTGCAGAAGGAGCTGGAAAATCCTGGTTCCATCTTCCACCATTACCGTAAACTGATTGCACTACGCAAGGAATATGAAATATTTATAGAAGGTATTTTCAAGAGACTCGATGAAGGTCATCCCGAAGTATTCGCATACGCCAGAACAGGCGATGAAGAGACACTTGTTGTGGTCTCGAACTTCAGCAGTAAAAAGATCTCTTTCCGCTTTGAAGATAATCACTGGTCTGAATTGTCGCCAAGTGGTAAGGACGAGCTTCTGATTGGGAATACAGCAGATGCACCTAAATTAACACAAAAGCTTCAGCTTAGTCCTTATGCTTCCTACATGTGGTTAGTCCGCTAACGAGGTGTACTTAAGAAGGAGCACACATCAATTTTGTAAGGAGTGAAGATATGGCTATAGACCGCAAAAATGTTGAAGATATTGTACGGGCGGTTGGGGGCAAGGAGAATATTGAAGTTGCGACGCATTGTGTAACCCGGCTGAGATTCTCGCTGTATGACGAGAACAAGGTGGATTCGGAAGCCCTGGACCGTAACGAACTCGTAAAAGGACAATTCTCTACGCAGGGGCAGTTCCAGATCGTTATCGGACCAGGAACTGTAGATAAAGTATACGATGAAATGATTCAGATCACTGGTGGTGCCCGCTCTTCCAAGGATGACGTGAAATCAGCGGCAGCACGGAAACAGAATCCACTGCAGCGGGCGATCAAAACACTGGCTGATATTTTTATTCCGATTCTTCCGGCCATCGTAACCGCAGGTTTGCTGCTTGGGATTAATAATATTTTGACCGGACCTGGTATCTTTTTTGATAGTAAGTCATTGGTAGATGTCTATCCTGCATGGAAAGACATTGCTGCGATTATTAACACGATTGCCAGCACAGCCTTCACCTTTTTACCAGCACTTATCGGTTGGGCAGCTGTTACACGTTTCGGGGGCAGTCCTCTGCTCGGGATCGTGCTAGGTCTCATTCTCGTACACCCGGATCTATTAAGTGCCTACAGTTATGCAAGTGCTTCAACTGAGGGAACCGTTCCGACCTGGAATTTGTTCGGCTGGCATTTGGAGAAGATCGGTTATCAGGGGCAAGTATTGCCTGTACTGGTTTCGGCCTATATTCTGGCTAGACTGGAGAAGTTCCTCAACCGTCGGGTGCTTGATTCCATTAAACTACTGGTCGTTGCTCCAGTGACCCTGCTGGTTACAGGTTTTCTGGCCTTCACCATTATCGGACCGGTTACGTTCGCCATTGCCAATGCTATCACCTCGGGTTTGATCTATGTATTTGATCATTTTGCGCTCCTTGGTGGTTTGATCTATGGTGGATTCTATGCACTTCTGGTCATCACTGGGATGCATCATACTTTCCTGGCAGTCGATGTACAGCTCATCGGCAGTGAGGGGGGCACCTTCCTCTGGCCGATGCTGGCGCTCTCCAATATTGCACAAGGCGCTGCGGCACTGGCGATGATGTTCGTTGTTAGAGAACAAAAGGCAAAAGGTTTGGCGGCTACGTCTTCCGTCTCTGCATTCCTCGGCGTGACTGAACCGGCAATCTTTGGGGTGAATATCCGCTATCGCTACCCTTTCATCTTCGGGATGATCGGCTCAGCAATTGCCGGTATGCTCCTTACCGTTAACCAGGTTCGCGCTTCATCCATTGGCGTAGGGGGAATTCCCGGTTTCCTTTCGATTTTCCCGAACCAGTGGGGCGTATTCTTCATAGGTATGGTTATTGTTCTCGTTGTGCCATTTGCCGCCACAGTATTGTACGGACGTTCTGTAGTGGGTCGTTCCGAAAAGAACACAGCTACAGAGGCTTCTAGTACTACGAGCGAACCAGAGGAATTGAGCAGCCGTCATTCAGTTCAAGGGTCACAGGAATCAGTTAATATTCTGGAGCTTGTCTCCCCGCTTAGTGGAACTGCAGTATCGCTAGAACAGGTACCCGATCCTGCCTTTGCTGAAAAGCAAATGGGTGAGGGAATTGCAATCGAACCTTCTGAGGGGAAAGTATATGCTCCCTTTGATGCTACAGTAGCTCATGTGATTAAGAGCAAACATGCGCTTATACTGGAGCATGCCAGCGGTGTTCAGGTATTAATCCACGTTGGAATTAACACGGTGGCGCTTAAAGGTAGCGGTTTTACCAGCCTGAAGAATATTGGTGATAAGGTGCAGGCAGGCGAGCTTCTACTAGAATTTGATATGGAAGCTATCCGCGCAGCAGGTTACCCGGTGATTACTCCAATCATCATTCCTGCAGGTCAGGAGATGGTCGAGAAGATTGAAGAGAAGACCGGACCAGCTACGGCCAAACAAACAAGCATCTTGACTATTCATCTCAAGGGTTGATAAAGGCTATATTGGCAAAGACTTTATACTATAGAAAGACAGCCCCTTGGGGGCTGTTTTTCTATAAATATAAGAATTTATATGTTCAACGCTATGAATTCCCCTCCAATTGAATCGATGCTTCCAAAGGCATGACGTGATACAATAAAGGGCGGTGATCAAAATTGAGAGAAAATAAATATTTGCAAATTTATAATGAATACAGCAACCAAATCCATTCTGGACAACTGCTGCCGGGAACCAAGCTGCCTTCCGAAAGTGAACTCGCCGAAGCTTACGCCACTTCACGAGAGACCGTGCGCAAAGCGCTGAATCTACTTTTCCGAGAAGGATATATTCACAAAATTAAGGGAAGAGGCTCCTTTGTGCTTGACATGACCCGAATGGATTTCCCCGTTACCGGTTTGATTTCATTTAAAGAGATGGCCGATACACTGGGTACTGCCTCGCGGACACTGGTAGAGCGGACGATACAAGAGCCGGCAGGCTCCGCTCTCGCCAGACATCTGCAGATTCCACCTGAAACTCTGGTTTGGAAGGTTGTTCGTGCCAGAGAGATTGAAGGTGAACGGATCATTTTGGATAAGGATTATTTTCGTGCGGATATCGTTTCCTTCCTGAGTGCGGAAATCGCCGAGGGCTCAATCTATGAATATCTGGAGCTGGAATTGGGCCTTAAGATCAGTTATGCGAAGAAGCTGATATCTGTTGAACCTTCCACAGAGGAGGATCATAGACTGCTCGATTTGAAGAATTTTACGCATATTGTAGTAGTACGAAACTATGTTTATTTGGAGAACACGGTGCTTTACCAATATACCGAGTCTAGACACCGGCTGGATAAATTTCAGTTTGTGGATTTTGCTCGGAGGGTGAGACGATAAGCTAATCAGAGGGTGTCCCAGTTTGGGATACCCTTTTTTTTATGAGAGTTTCCTGAGAAAAAATACAATCTAATTGTGAAATCTCTATCCCTTTCAATCACTATCAGGTGTGTTGGAGTTATATAGCCAATACTGTGCAAATTTTCGATACAAGAGCGCTTTAAAGGTTCATTCGCTCCATTCGTAAAAACGATATATTAAGAAAAAAAGCTGCCCTCAGAGGCAGTTTTTTTATGTAAGACGATCGAATGTTGAATCTCAATAGGAACAGATAAATGATTAACGACCCTATCTTTTCATGTAAAACCCATTAAATACCATATTGTCATATGACAAAAGTGATGACAACCCACACTATTTAAATGTTCTTTATACATATATATTGTTGGAATATGGAAACAGCGATACCTTCGTTGCCAGTCGTAACAAATACGGTATACGTTGCATGCCAGAATTAGTAGGTGGAAATTTCCTGCATTCTGTAAAAATTATTTATTGCATTAATAGAGCAGAGTTGCATACCCGGCTGTCTTTTTAAGCTTATCATTATTTGTGAAACTGGCTAATAGCAACTTTGGTTGTCTTGAATGCAACGCTAATAGAATGGTAGATTTAGGGAAAATGTCGAATATAGGAGGAAAAGCGATTGAATATTAGCATTATATTGTTGGCTCAGCACTTTAACCTGACCGTACAATGTCTGGATCGGATTAAGAAATATACGTCTATGTCCTATGAGCTGATTGTCGTCTCGGATAACGAATCTGCCGAAGTGTCGAATTACCTTGCGTATGAATACGGCGTTCATGTCATTCATAGCCGGAGCAAAGGGGTTGCAGCAGCATTCAATCTGGGCGCGGTGTCATCTTCGGGAGATCATCTTGTATTCATCCGCGATCAGATTATGGTTAACGAGGGATGGTTAGAACAGTTGTCGGGCTGTCTGGACCATCATTCCAATGCTGCAATCGTGGGTCCGAGGATGAATGATGTTAGCGGCGCTCAACGGATTCCGATTGTATATCAGAACATGGAGCAACTCTATCAGTCGTCATCGATGCTTTCCATCGGGAAATCAATGTCTTGGACCCGGGTTCCTAGACTTGTCAGTTTACTAATGATGATACCCCGTCGCTACTTTGAGCAGATCGGGTCCTTTGATGAGCGATTTGAGGTCGAATCTTACGAGGATGACGATCTGTGTTATCGCACGTTATCTATGAACCTGGATATTTACATAGCCGAAGGATGCGTAGTCTTCCGGAATGAACCTCCTTCAGTAGATCCCAATGATCCTGATTGGTACAATAACCGATTAATCTTAAATCGTGCTATGGCCATAAGCAAGTGGGGATTCGATTTAACTTCTTCCTTGTATAGTGGCACAAGGAAAGTCACTGTCAGCCTATGCATGATCGTAAAAAACGAAGAGTACACCTTAGGGCGTTGTTTATCCAGCGTGAGGGAGCTTGTCGATGAGATCATTATTGTGGATACAGGTTCGAGTGATGGAACCAAAGAGCTCGCGGCATCTTATGGAGCACGGGTTTATGATTTCGAATGGGTGAACGATTTCTCCAAAGCAAGAAATTATGCCTTCAGTCTCGCTACTCAAGAGTACCTGATGTGGTTGGATGCGGACGATTATCTGCAGTTAGAGGATGCAAAGGCTCTCCAGTCCATCGTATCCGATCTACCATGGGATATCGATGCTGTATCGATGCATTATTATCTCGACCGTGACAAAGACGGAAGTGTAACTTCGAGCTTGAGACGTAATCGCCTTCTAAGACGAAATTGTGAATTCCGTTGGATTGGAGTCGTTCATGAGTACCTTGAGGTCGCAGGCAATGTGTTCTATGCCGAGTTAGGCATAACACATGATCGAAAGCATACGCAGTCCTCGCGTAATCTTCTCATCTATGAGGGGATGTTGAAAGCGCAAACGAGGTTCACTCCGCGGGATTTATTTTATTATGCCAACGAGCTATACGATCACGGCCAATGGCAGCGAGCGATAGAGCAATACGATGCCTTCATAGTCATGCCGAATGGCTGGTTGGAGGACAAGCTACTTGCGAGTCGGCGTGCCGGAGATGCATTGTCACAATTAGGTCTCTTTCAAGAAGCCAAGCTTAAAGTACTTCAAGCTTTTGCCTTGTCGCCTCCCCGAGCCGAAGCCTGTTGTCAATTAGGGTCTTATGAGCTAATCGAACAACGGTTCGAGAATGCTGCTTTTTGGTACAAGCTAGCCACGGAAGTACCAAAGCCGACTGAGCTTAACGCTAGAGTAGACCTTCCGGCATGGACGTGGCTGCCGCATTTGCAATTATGCGTCTGTTACGATCGCTTAGGACAATACGAACAAGCGCATTATCACAATGAGATAGCTGGGGGCTATGTACCGGATTATCCGAGCGTCATGGTTAATCGCGATTATTTGAAGCAATACATAACTTTATAAATTTGAGGGGGATTTAGTAATGGCAAGATTAAAGAGGACGAAGACAAGTGGCAAGAAAAGTGGCAAGCAGTTAGCTTACAAGAGCTCAATGGCATTTATTCTGATGAGTCAGTTGATTGCACCCTTGAGCCCTGCTTATAGCAGTATTCTACCCCGGGCAAGTGCAGCAGCTTACAGTGATGTCGATTCTACCTCATGGGCATATCAGTATATCACTAAAGCTTCCGCGCTTGGGGTAATCGAAGGAGACGGTTCCGGAAACTTTAGCCCTAACCGACCAGTCACGAATCAGGAAGCGGTTGTTATGGTACTCAGGTTCATGGGATATGAGCAACCTAAGGCTACTAGCGGCAGCTTGCCCTTCACCGTAGATTCTTGGGCTACTGTTTGGATTCAGCAAGCGATTGACATCGGCCTCGTGATTCCAAGCGAGGAAGCGAGACCCAACACCGTCATCTGGGGAAAAGAGCAAGCAAGTCGAGAGTGGATAACACGTCTAATTATTCGTGCCGCAGGCAAAGAATCCGAAGCTATCGAGTTTAGGGATAGCGACATAGGTTTCTCGGATGCATCAGACGCATCGGACTGGGCAGCAGGCTACATTAATGCCGCAGTTAACCGCAAGGTCATATCTGGCTTCCCTAATAATACTTTCAAGCCTAAGCAGACGGCTACTCGCGCCGAGTTTGCAGCTATCTTGTCTAAGACTGAAATATTTGCGAGCAAGGTATCCGATCGGATTATCCATGGCTCTGTCGTCTCGATGTCCAAAAATTCGATCGAACTCTTAAGCAGCAGCGGTCAGACAGAGAAGCTCGAAATCAATAGCAAATCTGTTCTGTTCGGGGACAATGGCAAGGGCGTGTTTCCTGCGGGGTCTTTGGTGACGCTTATTCATAATGGAGGAATGGCATCCTTCGTTGAAGTGTTGGGATTAGGGGCTGTAGGCCAGACTAGTTCGAAAGGGGAAAAAGGAGACACAGGTGCTACCGGTCCAGCGGGTCAAAATGGGGTATCTGGTTCAAGTGGACCGCAAGGTGTCACTGGTGCGACCGGAGCGACTGGTGCAACCGGAGCTGTCGGGGCAATTGGGGCTGTTGGAGCTACTGGCACAACCGGGGCGAATGGTGCTAATGGAGCGACTGGTGCTGTCGGGGCTACTGGTGCTGTCGGGGCTACTGGGGCTGTTGGAGCTACTGGCACAACCGGGGCTACTGGTGCTAATGGAGCGACTGGTGCTGTCGGAGCTACTGGGGCTGTTGGAGCTACTGGCGCAACTGGAGCAACTGGTGCTGTCGGGGCTACTGGAGCAGCCGGAGCAAATGGGGCAACAGGTGCCACGGGTGCTAACGGTGCAACTGGCGCTAATGGAGCGATGGGGTCAACTGGCGTAACGGGTGCACAGGGTATTCAAGGGATAACCGGTGCTCCCGGATCGACTGGCGCAACTGGCATTGGTCTTGATAGCATTGCTCCGTTCAATTCAGCGACTTCCTATCATGCAGGACAAGTCGTTACTTATTTAGGAAGTATCTACATCGTTACTATAAACAACCCATCTGGAGTACCTTCTGATATAAATAACGACTTTACCCTGCTTGTCTCTAAAGGTGAAACCGGAGCTACCGGGGCACAAGGAGTTCAGGGAATTCAAGGCGTAACTGGCGATACAGGCGCACAAGGAGTTCAAGGGGTGACTGGAACTACCGGAGCTACAGGTGCAATAGGAGTTCAAGGAGTAACTGGCGCAACCGGAGCTACGGGAGTACAAGGAATTCAAGGGGTAACCGGAGCTACCGGGGCATCTGGCGCATCAACTATAATTCCATTCTCTTCCGGATCACCAATTACTGTAACAACAATCGTCGGGGGATTAAAAGGTACAGTTGCGATGCTTGGATTTGGCAGTTCGTACTCAGGAGCTAGTATAGTAGGTGGAAAAATAGATTTAACCAGAAGTAATGGTTCTGATCCTACAAAAGATCCGTACAACCAAGCGTTTATCGTTCCACGTAATGGTACGATCACTTCAATATATGCTTTTTTCAGCCCAACTTTAGCGTTTTCTTTAATAGGCACGACCATAAACGTTCAAGCAGAAATATATAAAGCGGATAGTAATAGCAACAGTTTTACACCTATTATTGGTTCAGCAGTATCCTTGGCGCCTAGTTTGACAGGAATAATTTCTATTGGATCTACTAGTGACGGATCAGTCAAAGGCATAAATACGGCTGTTCAGGCTGGCGATCGCTTAATGTTAGTGTTCTCTTCGACGGCTTCCGGTCTAAGCTTGATAAATACTGTAACAGGTTATGCCAGCGCCGGAATTGAGATTAAGTAATTCAAGATTTGAGGTAGGAACCATCCATTTTATTTGATAGGAAGTGATTAAAAATGGCAAGGAAGCTATTTCCGATAAAAAAATTGAGCTTAATGTTGGTGTTAGTTCTTATATTTCCATCCGTCATTCAATTCCCGTCTGTAGGAGATGCAAAAGGACGCTCTTTTGAACAAGTAAAGCTATTGGCTGCACCAGCGAATCTGGCAGTCAGCGATTCAACCTCCACAAGCATTCGCCTTACCTGGGATGCCGTAGAGGGAACCTCTAACACGGATGTGAGTTATAAGGTAAATCTAATGGAGTCTACCAATCCTAGCGTAACCGATGTGGTCTATACCTTCGATTCAGGCGAATTAACGGAGTATACGGTGAAGGGATTGGTTTCAGACCGGAGCTATACATTTACGGTCCAAGCCGTAAACATATCCGGACCCGTGTCGAAAACAAGTCCACCTTTAACCGCAAGTACGCTTCCAGCGGAAGCGTACCCACCAACAACGAAGGAAGAGGAACTCCCTCTAGCCGATCAAGAATCACCGAGTACGCCCGAGCTAACTCTTTTCAGTCGCACATCAGATAGCATTAGCTTGGCATGGACTTCATCCGAGGATAATGTCGGAGTTGCGGAATATGTTCTATATAAGGACTCTGATCTGTTGGCAGAAGTAACAGTTAGCACAACGGTCTACACGGCCGTCGACTTGAAGGCTGGACAGGAGTATACCTTTGTAGTACAAGCTATAGACGAAGCAGGGAACAAATCAGCAATTAGTAACGAGTTGAAGGTTAGTACACTTGATGTTGTAAGTAATGTTGGTCCCATTATGAGCATGGGCAACGGGAATTCCTTTCATACATTGACTGTACAGCCGGATGGTACCGTATGGGCTTGGGGCAATAATAGGATGGGCCAGCTCGGTGATAGCACAACCATTGCTCGTAATAAGCCTGTGCGAATTGTTGGCTTGCCGGAGATAAGCGCCTCATCCGTTGGACAAGACCATTCCATCGCGCTCGCGACGGACGGAACGATTTGGACATGGGGAAGCAATAGCGTGGGCCAGCTGGGTAATGGTACGTCGGCGCCCCAGCTTGTGCCGCAGCAAGTGACTGGATTAGTGAATGTCATAGCGGTTCAAGCAGGTGAGCAGCATTCGTTAGCGTTGTTGTCCGATGGAACGGTGTGGGCATGGGGACTTAACACATATGGTCAGCTTGGAGATGGAACCACCGAGGATAGTGCATTACCGGTGCAGGTTGCAGGTTTGGACTCAATCGCATCGATCTCAGCCGGAGCCTTTCATAATCTAGCGGTTAGCCACGATGGTCAGGTTTATGCATGGGGGTTCAATGCCTACGGTCAGCTCGGAGATAACACAAAAATCGACCACGTGACCCCAGTGCAGGTTGCTGAGTTAAGCAGCGTTACTTCCGTAGCTGCCGGCTTCTATCACAGCATGGCAGTGAAAAAGGACGGAACCGTATGGAGCTGGGGAACGAACGTTAAGGGAATCTTGGGGGATGGGACAACCGAAGATCATTATACTCCCGTTCAAGCCTTGGATCTTGGTTCAGTTATCAGTGTATCCGCTGGCGCCTTGCATAGCATGGCTCTGAAAAGCGATGGAAACGTATGGTTATGGGGAGCGAACAATGAGGGCCAGCTCGGTGGTAGTGCTGAGTCGGAGCGTTCCCTCGCTTCTAAGCTCAACATTGGCAGTCGTATCGTCGCTATTAGTGCAGGTTATATGAGCGGCGGTGCGGTTAGTGAGGAGGGGACCTTGCTGACCTGGGGGTATAATGGGTTAGCCCAGCTTGGTGATGGCACTTATACTAATGTCATAGAACCTGTTGCAATTTCGCTTGAAGAAGAATCTTATTAGATTTGAAGAGTAGGGAATTTCAGGCCTAAATGGCAATGAATTCCCTATTTTTATAGGTGAGTCAAAAAGAGAAAACTCTTTTCATATTCATTCTTTATCATTACAGCTATCCGTCTAGACTGTTAAAATGATGGAAGTATGGTAGACAAAGGAGATAAGCAATGAATAACGGTTTTCAGATCAATACTGAGGAGAATCGACTCCGAACTCTGAGACAAGTAAAGCAAGCGGCCTTTCATGCTTTGCAGGAATACGAAATAGACTGGAACTCCATTCACTTCATTCAAGTATCCGAACATGTCACCTTCCGCATTGTAAGCGAAGTGGGGGAACAGTTCTTGCTCCGTATTCACCCGAATAACAAACAACGCGAAGGAACCATTTCAGAAATAGAGTGGTTGTTCGCATTGAAGAGTAAGGGCCTCATCTTGCCCGAAGCTGTAACCAATCGTGAAGGGGCCTTTATTACGGAAACGTCGGTGTGTGACGGACAACGGTTTTATTCGAGCTTAATGAGATGGGTCGAGGGAAAGTATGTAGACAAAAGCGAACTAACGGAGGAGGGCATCCGTAAAACAGGATCATTGATGGCAAAGCTTCATGAGGCCAGCTCTGATTTTAGTACTTCCAGCGGCTTTACTCGTCCTTCTTGGGGTGCACTGAGCTTTAAACGGGACTGGGATCACCTAAGTCTACATCGCAAACATTTCATATCGGATGAGGGTTTTAAGTTGTATTCCGTAGCTGCCACTAAAGTGGCAACATGTCTCGAAACGTTCACAAGACATGAACAAAATTACGGGATGATCCACGCGGACTTACATAATGGAAATGTCATTTTTCAGGATAATGAACCGTACCCTATTGATTTTGGCAGGTGTGGCTTCGGCTACCATCTTTACGATATAGCTCAGGCTATTATGGGATTATACCCAACACAAAGAGCTTATTTCGTCGAAGGATATCAGAGAATCAGAAAGCTGGAAGATGAACATATAATGAAGCTAGAGTGCTTCTTAGTCATGGCAATAATCGAAGCCTATAGCTTTCATGCAGAGAATCCGCTAGAGACCGAGGGTTTGATCGAAGAGCAGCCATATGCTCAAGCGATTTTGAGAGCTTATGTGAACGGGACAACCTTTTTATTTAATTCTCTGGATACTTCAATATAAAAGATTAGAAAATGATGTGCGTTATATTCTTCAAATGGTATTATTAGGATGAACTGCTGAAAACTATTTAAATTGTATTTGGAATCTTAGCAATGAAAATGGTTGATAAAACTTTATAAAAAGTGAGGAGTAGAGCAATGAACTTTAATAAAGAACAGCTTTTTTGGATAAATCCAATCACTGATTATACTATTACAGAAAACAGGATTGAATTTGTAACGATGCCGAATACAGATTTTTGGCAAAGAACCTATTATGGTTTTAGAAATGATAATTCACCTGCACTGTTAATGAAAACTGCTGAGAAATATTTTTCATTTATAGTAAGAACAGATTATGATAGTGCAAATAGATACGAGCAGTGTGGGATAGTCATCTATCAGGACAGTGACAATTGGTTCAAGGCATCGGTAGAATATGAAAATGAGGAATTCCAAAGACTTGGAAGTGTGGTTACAAATCACGGATATTCAGATTGGGCAACAACAGATATCGATGCAAACATTAAAACAATGTATTATAGACTAAGTCGACGTGAAAGTGATTTCTGTATTGAAAGCTCTTTGGATGGAACTACATTTGAACAGATGCGTATTTTTCATTTGTTTGAAGGGAATGAGGAAATAAATTTTGGCTTATATGCTTGTAGCCCAGAGAATTCTTCATTTAAAGGTGTTTTCACGGAAATGGAAATTACTGAGTGTAAGTGGTTGGAGCATAAATAGTCGTTTACACAGCTGAAAGTGAATATTACTCAATAATGGCCTTCCTATAAAGGGAAGGTCTTTTTTTAGTGGAGCGGTTATAAAGTTGTCATCAGTTTCCGATTTCTACATTTACTCATGTGGTAAAATTAAGATAAGTGGATCTTGGGAGGAGAGGACATTGAGTCTTGTGATGATCATTTTGTTACTGTTCTTAAATATTCCAGTATATAGATTTTTGTTTCGTGTGTTCTTCGTGGATAATGATGATTATAACGAATCGATTAGGCATACTTTTACGCCTAACATCATTTCTTTATTCCGGGGAGAGTATTGGAAGGATAGAATGAATACGGCAAGACTTCAGTTTTTTATACTCATTTGCGGTGGGATTGTTGTTTTGGAATACCTTGTTTTGCATAAAATAATTGATATTTTTCGTTAAATAGAACTTCATTTAGAAACTTCTGCTTATGGTGAGCAGGAGTTTTTTTATCTTGCATAAGCACCGCTCTATTATGGAAAACTTATGTAGTGCGAATAAACAGCATGAATCCATTTTGCGAGGTGATAATGATGACAAATCAAGATCCGCAGGAGCTTCTTAAAAGTAAACATAAGCTAGATGAGCAGAAGAGGCAGTTCACAAATTTTGCCCGAAGTGCTTCCGGTCATGGTGAAGTAGAAGCAGGCCAGGAATTCAGTAATGACCGAGTGCCAGATGATCAAAACCGTATGAAATCTGTTGAGAACAGGCAAGATTGATCTTAACAAAGCTATCAAATAAGCCGATCCTTTTCTGGATCGGCTTAGAATAATAATTATTACGTTGTAAGGTTGTTCAATAGGTATCGGATGCTAGAGTTTTCTTGCTTTAATTACAAAAGTTACAGGAAGCATCTTTGCTTTTTTTGCAAAATCGCTTTTATCGTCCCGCGACTGCATAAGTTCATCATCAGATTGCTCAATCATTTGCTCAATAACAAATCCAGCTTTAGAGAGCGCATTCACATAGGTTGATAATTTACGATCCGATAAGGTTAGCGTACTTTCTTCAAGAGATACTGAATACCAAGATTCATCGAAATAACATTTTTTGAAAACAAGCATATCATTTTCTGCAACAACACATTTGTGTATAGGGTGAGACCAGCTGAAAATAAATGATCCATCTTTTTTAAGGTAAGAAGCAATCCGGCTAAAAGTACCCTCAAGGTCTGTTGTCCAGCCTATGGCATAAACCGAATAAACAAAGTCAAAATAATCCTCTGGCAGGCCACATTCTTCTTCCATGGGAGAACAGATCAAATTTGCTGAAAGTCCGTGCGCCGTCAAAAGTTGCCTAGTCTTTTCGATTTGATTCTCTGATATATCCGTACCCCATAGTTCAGATGCATTGCGTTCCCCCAAATATTGCAAAGATTGACCGCTTCCACAGCCTATCTCCAGCAACTTTTTCCCTGAGACATCACCAAAAAGTTGACATTGTTCTTCTGAGACAAATGCTCCATATAAAGGTAGTGCGGTAGCTCCTAAAACATCATTTCCTTTTGTATCCCAAAATAAGCTGTTTGTTTCATGAATAGCATTCGTATTCATATCGACCGAGATGGCGACGCCAACCTCACCCGCGCCTATAACGTTTGTTCTATGACCAGAATTTTTGTCCATGCAGACACCCGCCCCAAATATAGATTATATAAGCCTAAACATATCTCCCGACTTGCGCGTAATCCTAATAACATATATCGAACACGAACAAGCTGAAATATCAACCATAGAATAATCTACCATTTTCCCATGAACATAACCATCCATAATTTTCTATTAAAACTTCCATTTATGAAATAAAGCATGATATGACCATATCAGAAAAGGAAAGTTATGCCCCATGAATTTGTTACAATATGTAAAACCGCTGCAAGGTACCGCTTCAAATTATGAATATTTCAACGGGAACACCCTTCCCTTAGTGGCGCGGTCATTCAGCATGGCAGCTTGGAAACAGGAGCTTATTTTTTCTAACCGTATATACACAGTTTCTTCCTCCCGCTAATATGTACTCCCCCCGTTCAATATGAACATTATTACCTAGAACAGTTTTAAATAGATGTAACTCATTTTTGCATAACCCGGTACATACAGCAGCAGCTTCACAGATCGGGCAATGTTTCTCAATGAATAAAAGACTGCCATCATCCTGCTCCTTAACCTCGGCCATATACCCTTCATTTGTTCGAATCTCGGCCAGTTTCTCCAGCTTCACTCTAACATCTGCTGTATCACCGAGTTGCTGAAGATATTGTTCTTGCATATTCTTATTTCGAACAGCCAGCAGCTTGTCCAGCCCCTCGTTTCCGAAAGCTTCTTTCATGGAATGGATCAGACTGACGGATAAATCCGAATATCCGCTTGGAAAAAACCGATCGGCCGCGGGGGTTAAGATCCATAGCTTGGTGGGCCGCCCCATGGGACGGGCCTCTTCTTTATTAGTAACCAGCCCTTCTTCTTTCAGCGCATTCAAATGTTGACGAATAGCCATTCCAGATAGCGAAAACTGCGAGGAGAGTGCCATAACATCCATTCCCCCTTGCTGCTTTAACAGATCAATGATCGCTCTTCGGGTCTTGGTTGAGACATCCTTTTTGGTTTGATTTCGGCTCAAGGTGCACCTCCTTTTGAAGCAACTAAATCTACATCACAGACTACATTTTAAACAAAAATGTTGACAAAGTCAAAGCTGAACTGTAGCTTAGACATTATAAACAAAAATGTTTACTAAGTGTCCGGATACGATGTATACATACCAATTTTCTTGGAGGTCACATTTCATGTCGTCTAATCATCAAAGTATTTTCAGCCCACGTTATTTTGCACTATCCATAGGTATTATTCTGTCAGTGATGGCTGTTGGATTCGAAGGTCTGTCCGTAACCACCATTGCCCCTTCGATTGCTGGAGATTTGAACGGCCTTAGCCTGTTTGGCTGGATATTCAGCACGTATCTGCTTGCGCAGATTATCGGAACTCTGGTCGTCGGTCGAATCATAGATAGAAGAGGACCTGCAGTACCGTTCACTATCGCACTACTTTTGTTTATCGTTGGGTTGATCGCTGCCGCAACATCAGGCGATATGTTTACCATGATAGGATCACGGGCCATGCAGGGTTTGGGCGCCGGAGCTATGATGACTTGTGTGTACACAGCAATATCCTTAAGCTACCCGGATGAATTACGCGCCAAAATACTAGGAGCGTTTGGTACGGCCTATGTTCTTCCGTCCATGCTCGGTCCATACGTTGCAGGTCTTATCGCAGATCAGTGGTCCTGGCGGTTTGTTTTCTGGGGAATATTACCGATCCTGATAATTTCAGCGCTGCTTAGTTTACCTGCGTTCACGAAATTAAAAACACCGAAGACACAAGGGGATATCGGAGCTTCATCGACTTGGATGGCTTTACTGTTAACGATGGGTACAGGGATTTTCTTGGTTGGTCTAAGCATGCTTCCGAGTATTATGGGATTTGTTTTAGTCCTTATCGGCTTAGTACTGATGATATTTCCGCTCCGCAAACTGCTGCCGAAGGGAACTCTTACGCTTCGAAGAGGCATGCCAGCTATTCTGGCAACACGTGGGCTGTTCTTCGCTGCCTATACCAGCACACAGAATTTCTTGGTATTGGCTCTAATCGATGTGAAGGGAATAACGCCTTCTCAGGCCGGATTGATTGTAGCGAGTGCTGCGTTGAGTTGGTGCGTCATAGCGTATCTGCAAGGACGGTGGGATTCGGCAGATCAGGGGCGTGGACGGCATACGCGAATTATTCTGGGTGTATTGCTGCTTGCCATAGGGATTACTATCGTATTTTGGATACCCGTGGTGACCGTTACCGTTGCAGTTATTGGACAGATCATCGCTGGAATCGGCATTGGATTGGCGCATCCGATTAGCGGTGTTGTGGCGTTTTCTCAGACAAGAGAAGGAGGTGTCGGCAACACCTCGGCAAATCTGCAATTTGCGGATTCTTTTACACCCGGTGTAGTTATCGGGATCGGCGGTTCCATTCTTGTGGTTTGTCAGGCTGGCGGAATGTCACTCCAATCCGGATTAATTGTAGCAATGGGTTTCCATCTCTTGTTGATTGTAATGAGTTTATTTGCGAGCACTCGGATCTCACCAGTAGCTGAACAGATAGGAACGGGTATCCAATCTTTAGGTTTGAAAAACAAATAAACGAAGGAGGAGTTCACAATGATCATCGAGGTCAGTGATAAGGCATCAGAAAAAATCGCCGAAATCTTATTAAGTGCGAATATCCGAAATCCATTCCTTAGAGTGGGTGTTGATGAAGGGGGATGCAGTGGATTATCCTATACCCTAGTCGTAGATGAACAGCAGGCAGAAGAGGATATTGTATTAAATAAAAAGGATTTTAGTATATTGGTTCACCCGAATAGTATTCCTTATATTGACGGTCTTGAAATTGACTATGAAGAGAGTGGAATGGTAGGCGGATTCACTATGAATAACCCTAATGCAAAAGCTTCATGTGGATGCGGAGCCAGTTTCAGAATGGCCAATTATCGTGGCGAAATAAAAAAATGTGATTGAACAGCAGAAAGGAGAGAAGAGGAATGATATCATTTGCAGTATCCGAAAAAGCATTGGATTCATTTAAGAATGAATGGGGTTTGGAAGAGGACCAATATGTAAGAATTTATGCAAAATATGCCGGTGGAGGCTCAAATGCCTTCACTGTTGGAATTAATGCAAGTGCTACACCGATCGATCCCGCATGGGTTCAATCCATTGGCGGATTTCATTTTTTTGTTGAAAAAACTGATATTTGGATTTTACAGGATGAACTTCTTCAAATTGATTGTAATGAAAACGGCATATTTTCAACCAAAATCTCCTGAGCATCTTCTTGGGTACAATGTACATTAGAATATCTACTACACTTCTAGCAATTTCGCACACTATTGTCTATACTGTTTTAAATAAATATCAGAATTGGATCTGATCTTAAAAGAAGCATGGTGCTAGGAAGCAGGTGCAGAACATTGATAAATTTGGACAAATTAGCAAAGGCATTTACTAAAGGTGTCTATGAAATAGAAGATAGAAGCCGCTTAGTCATCCAGCCCAAAAGCTTATTAAGTGAATTCACCACCGTTAAGCATGGATTTCTATTTATCATTCGCGGGGGAGCCAGAATACGTGTGAATGGAACGGTATATGAATTACGGCCAGGATCAGTTTTTCATGCTGCTCCGGGCATGCAGATGGATTCGCAGGTTATAGGACAATCTGAGCTCGAGTATTACTCACTTTTTTATAAATTGGATATGCCGGAAGAAATGAATAGTACTCACGAATTTGACTCTCATTTCAAGCTGGAGCCGGGAGCGAATCTAAAGATTATTGAATTACTAATTATGCTCCATCAGAATGCCCATCCATCCGGAGAAATTGGGAAGCTGCGTATCAAGGAGTTGTTCTTAAGCCTGATGCATCAGGTTCTGATTGCGTGCAGTTACAGAGAGAACGATAGTTCTCCGAATCAAAAAATGGTAGACGAAGCTCTTGCGTATATTAAACTTCATTATATGAATTCACTTACACTCGGTGAGTTAGCGGAACAGCATGCAATGAGTGCCAACCGCTTCTCTTACCTCTTTCATAAATATACGGGACTACGACCAATCGACTATGTCGTTAATTATCGTTTGGAACGGGCCTGTGAATTACTCAAAGCAGGTAATTTTCCTATCCGCGAGATTGCTGACCGTGTTGGTTATGACAATCCACTATATTTCAGCCGATTATTCAAAAAGAAATTCGGTGTTTCTCCCTCTGCCTATAAGTAATGTACATAATGAGCTTCTTGTACTTGAACTACGTCTGCAGCTACTGGTGATAAGCCAGAAGTGCAGACTTTTTTTTATTTAGATTAAATAATGATGCATGCTGGATTTGAGATTTGTACATTTGAATTTATTTAAATTTTTGATAAACTCACCTTTGTAACTGAGAATCATTATCAGTAAATTGATTTATAAATGAAAGGCTGGTAGATATGACAGAAAAAAGACCAAGACAATTATGTATTGGCCTGTCCTTAAATGCAACCTGGATGAAAGGAGACGGCTGGCGACACCCGGATAGCGGAGTAGAGAAGATGGAGTCTATTGATTACTATATTAATTTGGCAAAAATGGCTGAGAATTCAAAGCTCGATTTTCTTTTCAGGGCTGATTATCTGTATGTTAGCCCGCAGATGTTAGGAGACTCCTCAAATTTCGGCAGCCCCGACCCTGCATTGTTTTTTGCAGCGATAGCTCGTGAAACCGAGCGGATCGGACTGGTAACGACGATTTCCACTACTTTTAATCCGCCGTATGTTGTTGCAAGGCAATTGCAGTCCTTACACTGGCTGAGCAATGGACGCGCCGGCTGGAATATTGTCACTTCGATTGAAGGTGCCAATAATTTCAGCGATTCACCTATGCCGTCACCGGAAGAAAGATATGCCAAGGCTATGGAATTCACGGATGTTGTACGCAAGCTTTGGGAGAGTTTTCCGAATGAAGCGATTGTTATCGACCGTCAGTCAGGTATGTTTTCGGATAAGGATAAAGTGACTGCCATTAATCATTCCGGGGAATTTTTCAGTGTAAAAGGGCCGCTTACTTTGCCTGCTCACAAATCAGGAACACCGCCGCTATTTCAAGCTGGTGCTTCAGACATTGGACGGAATTTCGCCTCATCTGTAGCTGATGCTATTTTTGCGGCAATGCCGGATATCGAATCGGGAGTGGAACTAAGGAATGATCTGAGAAGAAGAGCGGCTGAGCAGGGCCGTGATCCGGATGCTATCAAAGTTTTGCCGGGCTTATATTTTTTCCTGGCCGATACGCGCGAAGAAGCACTTAAATTACATAAGGCTGCACATGCGAATTTAAGCCTTGAACGCAGACATGCTTCGCTCAAATCGGTGATGGGTCTTGATTTAAGCGGTTATCCCTTAGATAAGCGAGTAACTGACGATATATTACCCGATTCCAGTCAGGCCGTCCGCAGCCGGACTCATGCCGAATTGTTACGGCGGTATATTATCAAAAACCAGCCTACAGTGAAAGAAATCTTGGACAGGCCGGAGGTTGTCGGATCTGCACATTGGGTATCTGTCGGGACAGTAGAGGATGTGCTGAACGATATTATTGAACGGTTTGATGCGGAGGCTATGGATGGCTTCATCGCCTTGCCAGGCGGCTCGGAACAATCTATGGAGTTGTTTTTTGAGAAGTTGGTACCGGAGCTGGTTGAAAGAGGTTTATTCCGGAGTGAATATACTGGAAGCACTTTCCGTGAGCATTTAGGGATTTAAAAAAGAGAAATGAGGCGATTGAACGATGCATGAAGTGGAATTGTTTGATGTTACGATTATTGGCGGCGGTCCGGCTGGATTATTTGCTGCATTTTATAGCGGACTCCGTGAAATGAAAACCAAAATTATAGAATTCCAACCTGTACTTGGCGGCAAGGTGCATGTCTATCCGGAAAAGATGATCTGGGACGTAGGAGGCTTACAGCCTATTCTTGGCTCACAACTTATTGAACAAATGGTTGCTCAAGGGATGACTTTCCAACCGGAGGTTGCCTTTAATGAAAAGGTCACATCCATCTCGCAAGATGAAGCAGGTTACTTTATTTTACACACCGCCGCAAACCGGAAGCATTTCACTAAAACTGTGATATTGGCCATTGGAGGAGGCATTCTGAAGCCGGTCAAGCTCGAAATCGAGGGTGCCGAAAGATTCGAAATCACAAATTTGCATTATACGGTGAAGTCACTTGCCCGATTTAAAGAGAAGACTATCCTAATATCGGGAGGCGGCCATTCTGCTGTTGACTGGGCGAATGAACTGGCTCCGATTGCCAAAAAGGTGTTTCTGACGTACCGGAAAGAGAACTTAAAGGGGCATGAAGCCGATATTTCACGCTTGGCAAACAATGGCGTAGAGTGCTTGTTAAATACTTCAATCGAAAAGTTGATTGCCACACCGGATCACGAAAGAATAGGGACTGTACTGCTGAAAAGTAATGACAACGGAGAGGCATTTGAGCTGTCTGTCGATGAGGTCATCATTAATCACGGTTATGAGCGCGACAAAGAACTGCTGGTGAACAGTGAAATTAAAATGGATCTGTGGGAACATCAGATTTCAGGATCAGTAACGAGCGGGACATCCGTGCCGGGTATTTATGCGGCAGGTGATGTTCTACACCATGATGGGAAACTGCACCTGATCGCGGGGGCATTCCAGGATGCTGCCAATGCGGTAAACCAAGCCAAACAATACATCACACCGGAGGCAAATTCGTCCGGGATGGTGTCTTCACATAATGACCTGTTCACGCAGAAAAACCGTGATTTAATGAAGCATTTATACAGACAGTAATGATAACAACTCAAGGGGGAGCCAAATGAAAAGACTATATGGATGGATTGCATCCTTAATTATACTTGCAGGATTACTGGCTGGATGTTCCGAAACTTCAGTCACGCCTACACCGGAAGCCGGCAAGATCGATGAAGCGGGATGGCCTAGAACAATTGCGGATGCCAGCGACAATGGAGTGGTGCTTAAGACACGTCCTGAGCGTATAGCGGTTTTGCATCCCTTGTATTTAGATTACTTTTTTGCTCTAGATACTCCTCCAATCGCATCAACCAATGCAGCGGAAGCGATGAAGGATTTTGCTACTTTACAGCCTTATGCTGGAACTGCTGAAATTATTGATTTGGGCAGCAGCAATGCGAACCTGGAAATGATCATGGATGCAAAGCCAGATGTGATTGTAACCTTCAAGGGTTCTGTTGATAGCAATTATGAAGAGTTGAATAAGATTGCACCAGTCATCTTAATTGACTACACCGATACCTGGGAAAAAACGGCCATGCTGTGTGCTCAGATTGTTGGTAAAGAGACATTAGCGGAACAAGCCATTAAGGAAACCCAAGAAATGATTGCAAAAACAAAAGAACAGTTAAGTAGTCTTGAGAATAAAACATTTGCTTTACTACGGGTCGACGGAAAAGCCAATTTTAATGCTCAAGGCTCTAAAAACACGATGTACTACAATCAAACTGTAGGCTTTGGGTTGTTGCCACCAAAGGGATATCCTGAAGAGGGAGGGGCACTTTCTCTGGAGGGAATATACAGCATGAATCCAGATTATATTATTATCCAGCATGATATGGATATCGCAAAGGCAGCCATCAAGGACAAGGAAACTTCGAACGTGTGGAACTCACTGGAAGCAGTGAAAAACAATCATGTACTTATCTTTGATAACTCACTCAATAGCGCAAGTATCCTGGCTGTCCGTTTGGCTGCAGATCATTTTCTGCAATTGGCGTCTGAACAATAAAATTATATTACAAAATCCGATTGCACCTTTTAGGGCAATCGGATTTTTGTTATTAAGTTAAATATCTTGACTGTTATTGATAATGGTTATCATTTATGATGAGTATTAGACAGATAACGGAGGGGTAGTCATTATGCACAAAAGCAATCAAATATTGCTTTGGGACCAAGCGACGGTCAAGTTATTGGATGTGCGCCGTATTGAAAGGGTTCGGGGCGAAATTCTTCATAAATATAAGATTCCTGCCAGTATATTTTTACTTTCGGTACAAGGGAGCGCTCAAGTTCAATTAGATCAGTCTGAATTTTCTTTTACAGGATTTCAAGTCCTGCATAGCGGGAAAGGAGCGACCCTTAATATTGTTCCGACAAGCAAGAATTTTGTTTACTATATCATTTATTACCGTGCATGGATGCAAGAGGAGGATCTGTTCCAAACACAATATTGTTTTTCCCCAGATGCACCCATTTTACTTTATAACAAAATGCAATTGATGTATCAAAAATGGAACGAGCAAGAAGAGAGACTCAATGTAAAATCACTTTTTTATCAATTCATTCATCAGGTTTTAAAAGAATTACATAGAAAAGAGACTGAAGTGAAACAAACAAGTGTTGCAGTCCAGGTAATCACCTATATCCAGGAGTACTATGCGGAGCCAATTACATTAGATTCGCTTGCGGAAGTATTTAATTTCAGTGCTTATCATTTGTCATCCTTGTTTAAAGAGCACACAGGTATGAGTCCGATTGATTACTTAATTCGGTTTCGGCTTGAACTTGCAACGGAGCTTTTAATGACAACAGATGCTTCGGTCGGGGAAATATCAGCAAGTGTTGGTTATAAAGACGTATATTATTTCAGCCGAATTTTCAAGAAAAGAAAAGGTGTATCCCCTGCACATTTTAGAACAAGAGAGTTTCAGCGGCCTAAAGTTGCTGAAAGTCCATTAAACTTCCCCACATCCTCTATTTTTGAACCCATCGTTCAACAGTATATTAATAATGATAATCATTATCATAATAGGGAAAAAGGGGAATTACCTATGTTTAAAATGACAAAATCTCAGACGACGGCAGCTTTACTGCTTTGCAGTTCTCTATTATTAGGTGCTTGCTCAAGCGGGACGGGTACTGCTACGAAGGAACAAAGTAATGGGAATGGAACCGTAAATCAAGCAACATCAGAAGAAAGTACGAACACTCGAATATTATCAACGCCTAAGGGAGATGTGGAAGTACCAGCAGAGCCGAAAAGAGTGGCGGCTGACCAATATATGGGGCATTTATTGAAATTAGGAATTATACCCATCGGAGCAAGAACGTTTATGCTGGATGAAGGGTGGATGGAAAAAGCGGACATACCCAAAGAAACGATCGAGAAAATTGAGGATTTAGGGGATTTTCCTTTAAATTTGGAAAAATTAACGATGCTAGATCCGGACTTAATTATCGGTTCGATCGATGAGAACATAGAACAATATGAGAAAATTGGGACCACTGTTTTTCTGCCTTATTGGGAGGGGTTAAAAACAGCAGGGCCGCTTGATAAATTTAGGAGTGTAAGCAAAATATTCGGAAAAGAAAAAGAAGCAGAAGAATGGATTACGGAATATGAACTGAAAGTAGCTGAAGCAAAGTCGAAACTTGCCGGGGTTATCAAGGAAGGGGAAACCGTTTCGATTGTTCAGTTTTCACAAAAGGCCGTGTACGTCTTAGCGGCAAAGGGAGGAAATTATGGTTCTTCCACTATATACAATATGCTGAAGCTGCCTCCAACAGAAAGTGCCAAAAATATGGCGGAGGGGTTTGAATCCATTTCACTTGAAGTGCTTCCAGAATACTTAGGTGATTATGTTTTTGTATATAATGGCGATGCGGATGCAACCAATAAAGCAATGGAAAGTAACATATGGAAAGGCATCCCTGCAGTGAAAAATGGCAAAGTTTATTTGTATGGCGATAATTATCATGATGAATTCGTAATGGAGGACCCTTTTTCATTAGAGCTTCAGCTTGATACGATTGTGAATTTGTTACTTGGTTATCAGTAACTTAGGAGAGAGCGAAACGGAGCATTTATCCGTTTCGCTTTTTTTTGTACTAATATCCCGATAGCCCAATCCTTCATCATGAGCCTCAGCAACTGTGACTTTTTTCATAATACCCTTTCTATATTCGACCCGTTTTATAGGCCAAAAGTATAATTTTTACAGCAGTTTACATAAATCTATCTTTTTTTTAATTGTTTTGAGATAGGATAGTAGATGTCAAGCAGGTGGGTATTTATGGTAATTACTCACCGGACTATTTCTTGAGGAGGAAGGGTATGAAGGAGAAGAATTCAGTTTGGAAAAAGAGGCTGATGAACAGCACTCTAGCTGTGGCGGTGGCCGTACCACTTCAGCTGTTCACGTTCGGAGCCGGTTCGGCGGTATTCGCAGAAGGACCAAACGATCCTGCACCATACATTGAGGCCAAAGTGGTCAATGAGCATGCAGGCCAGAAGATCCTGTTTGACAACACCCATGAGCAGACTGCGGGAGCAGCCGATTGGGTGATTGACGGCGCTTTTTCAGACTTTGGGAATGCCCTTGCCCAGGAAGGCTATTATGTCAAAGAACTCCGCAAGACGACTCCAATTACTTTGAGTGATCTTTCCGATTATGATGTCTACATCGTCGCCGAATCCAACGTGCCCTACAAAGCAAGCGAGCAGCTTGCGATGGCGGAATATGTGGAGGATGGCGGCAGTATTTTCTTCATCGGCGACCATTATAATGCCGACCGCAACAAAAACCGCTGGGATGGTTCTGAAGCTTTCAACGGCTACCGCCGTGGAGCGTGGGACAATCCAGCCAAAGGCATGAATGCCGATGAGGTCGCTTCTGCAGCCATGCAGGGTGTGGTTAGCTCTGACTGGCTGGCGGACGAGTTCGGTGTCCGTTTCCGCTACAATGCGCTTGGCGACATTAACGCAACCAACATCGTGGCTCCCGATCAAGCCTTCGGCATTACAACGGGCGTATCGGCGGTAGCTATGCATGCCGGTTCCACGCTGGCCATTCTAGACCCAGCCCGTGCGAAAGGTATCGTCTACCTGCCGCAAACCAATGCTGCCTGGGCCAATGCCGTAGACCAGGGGGTCTATAACGGCGGCGGTGTGGCAGAAGGTCCTTATGTGGCAGTTGCGAAAAAAGGCGCCGGCAAGGCAGCCTTCATCGGTGACTCATCTCCTGTAGAGGATGCAACACCGAAATACCTGCGCGAAGATACCGGCGCCAAGAAAACAACTTACGATGGCTTCAAGGAAGTGGACGATGCCACACTGCTGGTTAACACCGTCAACTGGCTCGCTGAGCAGGAGAGCTATACGGATTTCACCCAGGTGAATGGCCTGATGCTAGATCAGCCGACAGCACTGCTGCCATTCGAGGAGCCAGCGCTGTCCACTGAGCCGCAACCGGAGCCTTGGGCTCAACCAAATGCTGGCTACAAATGGTATGATCGCAGCACCTTCAAAGCAGGCTCCTACGGCGGACCGGCAGCCACTGCAAGTGCGGTTTATAACTTCACGCACCAGGCTGTGCTGCCAAATGCACAGAATTTTCAGATTCGGGTGAGTGCAGATAATCTTCCAGCAGGCACAAGCGTTTCCGGCTTCCAGGTAGGTGTCTACCAGGTAAGCAGCGGCGCCCAAATCGCCAAGATTCAGAACAGCGACGGCACCTGGCCAAGCAGCTACGGCTATAGCTCCTCATTCAATCTGACGGCTGATCAGAACGGTCATGCCTACAAGGACCTGACGATCCAGATCAAGCCAGGCACCACAGCTGCATCCAATCTGCGCCTCCGTCAGAACAGTACAAACCTCAAGACTGAATCGGTGACGCTGGGCAATGTTCCTGCTGAACCGCTTCCGGCTGAGGAAGATCCCATACCGGCTGCAATCTCTATCGGCGATTCCCGGGCTAAGGCAGCCGGATCACTGGTAACGGTGGAGGGGACCGTGACGACCGAGCCGGGTATCTTTGGCGGACAGTCCTTCTATCTCCAAGATGGAACCGGTGGGGTTTATGTCTTCCAGAGTCAGAGCGGCTTCCACGTGGGCGATAAGGTCAAGGTAACAGCGTCCACCGCACTGTACAACACAGAGCTGGAGCTGACCGAAGCAGTACAAATTGCGAAGACGGGCACGGCGGCACTGCCGCAGCCGATTGCGGCGAACATGGTGAATGATGCCAACCAAGGCCAATTGGTTCAACTGAACGGTGTGACAGTGGCGAACATTATCAACGCTACGCCAAGCGGCTCCTTTGAATTCGACGCAGTCAACGCCGACGGGACTAGCAATCATGTGCGCGTGGATGCCCGGACAGGCATTACTAAGGATATCTTCCCTTATACTGAGGGACAAAAACTTAATATCACAGGTGTTGCCGCAATTTTTAAAGGCATCTACCAGCTCAAGCCGAGAAGCCTCGATGACTTCGCCGCAGCAGAAGAAGAGGGGGCTCCGGTGACAACGGCGACGCTGTCTGCCGAGCCTAATGCTTCCGGCTGGTTTAACCAGCCGGTCACCGTTACCCTGAAGGTTAATACAGATACAGCTAATGTTTATTACTCGCTTAACGGCAACAAGGAAGCTGAGTACAGTACACCTGTGGACCTGAAGGAAGACGGGCGGCATACATTGACATACCATGCTGTGCCGGGAAAAGGCAAATCGGAAGATCCCAAGACGTTGAACCTCAATATTGATACGGCTCCACCGGTTGCCGAACTGAAGGAATCCGGCCATGAGGTGAGAGATGTAGAAGAAGGAGCGCAGCTTTACTTTGAATTGACTGCTGACGATGTATTGTCAGGTGTCACCTCGAAACAGCTTCTATTAGATGGGAAAACGATTGCCGAGGGCCAGACCCTGAGCGCCGCAGATTTAGGCGCCGGCTCCCACACCGTGAAATACACCGTGCAGGATGCGGCCAGCAATACGACTGAAAAGAGCTATACTTTCCAGGTTATTGGCGGCCAGGTGATTGCGACTGGTAAGCCAGGACAGGCTGATCTTTCCTCCAACAGCAGCTATGCTAATGGACTTAGTGATGGTAACTATACGGTCACCATGAACCTATGGTGGGGTAATAACGGCACGAGCTACAAACTCTATGAGAACGGCACACTGATTGATTCTAAGACACTGAAGGATGTATCGCCGGCTGCCCAGACGGCAAGCACAGAGCTTCATGGCAAGGTGAACGGCACTTATGTATACACTGCGGAGTTAACCAACAAATATGGCACGACCAAGATCGATTCGCTTACGGTCACCATAAGTGACTCTGCGCCGGGCAAGCCGATTCTGTCCGAAGATAACTGGGACGGAGATGGCACCTATAAGGTGTCGATGAATCTTTGGTGGGGAACTAACGCTACAGAGTACCGCCTGTATGAAAACGGGGAGCTCATCGACTCACAGCCGCTGAATGCCCATACACCTTCGGCGCAAAGTGCAGCAACCACCATCAGCGGACGCACTGCCGGTGTGTACGAATATCGGGCGGAGCTGGTCAACGCGGCGGGAGTAACTGCCAGTGATACGATCAAGGTAACGGTCATCCGCTAAACTGAATGGCAGTAACAATAACAGTAAAAAACGAAGAGCGCCGGATTCCAGGCCGCTCTTCGTTTTTTACATTACCATTAGTTCATTGTGCCTCGCAAAAAGCCCTGGTTCGCACCAGGGCTGCAAATCATATGGATTATAGGCCGCTATCATCGGTAGTTTCGTAACCATAGTCGAAGGTCTCGATAGTACCATCATCATATTGAAGTGTGAGCTGGTCAATAATAATCGTATGTATTGTATTCTGATATGTAAAATCACTGAAAATAAATAAAGTATCATTGGGCTCAACCGGCCCCACATATTTAAGCGAAAAGCTGCTCTTGCCGTTCAGCTGATCATTGGAAGGATCGCCTACTGGATTAAACGTGCTGATGTGAGCTGTGTAATAATTGATCCTTTTACCGGTTAAGTTGTCAGCTTCCCAGGTCAACTTAACAGCATCGGCAGAGTTCGTACTATACTTGAATTCTAATGGCGCACCAATCCCTTGCCCGGATGGGGTATCTGCTGCTGGCAGATCTTCAGCTTCATCACCGGCGGGTCCGGTATCATCGTCCGAAGGCATATCTTCCAAGACAACGGCTTCCGGGGAAGGTGAAGATTCAGTAGGATCTGATTCAGTAGGATCTGATTCAATAGAATTGGACCCAGTAGTGTTGGATTCAGCAGCAATAGCAGCTTTATCTGCGGTACTAGGTGGTATTTCTTCGATAACGGGATTACTTGCCACATTCTGCCCATTCAAGCGTGTTTCAACGCTAGGGGCCACGTAAATTCCTAAAAGAAAAGCTATCATGATGGATAAAACATAGATGAGGACTAAATTGAACCGATTCAAATACACACTTCCTTTATTGTTATTTTTAATATGAACCTACTTATAATGACATGATTATTAAGGATTTGACAATATTATTGCAAAAAAAAGTTGCGACTGTGCAGAGGCCAAATGTTTAAAGATCAACTCATTTAATATGGGTTGATTTTTTTATGTCCTACATGAAATAAATCAAATTAAGACTATTAATTTAAAAAGATTATGCTATAATCGTAATTATTACGATTAAGATCTTGGAGTTGAATGCCATCAATCGATACTTGTTGCAACGCTTATTGCAGCTCATCCCCGTGCTGCTCGGTATCTCTTGCATTACCTTTGCGCTGATGCACTTAACGCCAGGTGATCCAGCGGAGATCATGCTGCGTGCTGACGGCATTAAACCCACGCAGGAAGCTATTGAGGTGACCAGACATGCACTTGGTCTGGATGGTCCTGTACATAAGCAATATTTTCATTGGTTGAACCGGGTGTCCCATCTCGATTTAGGCCTATCTTACAGCAGCGGTCGTCCAGTATTCACAGAGCTAATGAGTCGCTTTCCGGCAACTATACTGCTCAGTGCCTGCTCCGTATTGTCCGCTATTCTTATTGCCTTGCCTATAGGAGTGGGATCTGCACTATATCCGGGTAAATTGCTTGATCGACTGGGAAGAGTATGTGCACTGCTCAGTGTTTCAATGCCGGGATACTGGCTAAGTCTGCTCCTAATTTATTATGGTGCAGTGAAGTTTAAGCTATTTCCTGTGATGGGAATGGATGGGGTATCCAGTGTCATTCTACCTGCCCTCACACTAGGATTTGGAATGGCAGGAGTCTACATCCGCTTGATTCGTTCCAGTCTTCTAGACGTTTTGGGCAAGCGGTACATCACAGCAGCTAGAGCTAAGGGGCTGCAGGAATGGAGAATAATCATTCGGCATGCACTTCGTAATGCGCTTCTTCCGAGTCTTACCCTCCTTGGAGTTAACATAGCGGGGCTATTGGGCGGTTCCGTTATTGTTGAAACTATATTTTCTTGGCCGGGAATCGGTAAGTATGCCATTGAGGCGATTTTTGCGAAAGACTATATTGTCATTCAGGGTTACGTATTATGGATGGCTGTTGTCGTTGTCCTGATTAACTTGACAGTGGATTTATTACATCTGCTGCTGGATCCGCGAATCAGGCTGCGGTGACGATTTAGAAGGAGCGGATTGTCATATTTCGTATTAGCTTATTTAAGAATAAGGGATCAAGGTTAGGAGCGGGCATAGTACTTTTGTTCATATGCGTTGGAGTCTTTGCCCCATGGCTTTCACCTTCCGATCCGCTGCAGATTCACATGGAACACAAACTGGCTATGCCTTCCTGGCAATACCCGCTTGGTACGGATCATCTGGGACGCTGTGTCTTATCCCGATTAATCTATGGGACCCGAACCACCCTGAATTATTCGTTTATGGTGTTGATCGTTGTTTTTGCGATTAGCATCCCTGTTGGTTTACTGGCGGGTTACGCTGGCGGCAAGATCGATCATTTGATTATGCGGATCATAGATATATTGCTAGCCTTTCCCAGCTTAATCCTATCCCTTGCGATTACAGCCATGCTAGGTCCCAGTATGAAGAATTTGCTAATCGCATTTGCTGCTGTCTGGTGGACGGGATATGCCAGAGTGATACGCAGCATGGTCCTTCAAATCAAGGAAAGTGAATATATTACAGCGGCCAAAGCGTCAGGCACTTCTCATTTACAAATTATTTCCAGGCATATTCTGCTGAACGCAGCCCGGCCTATTCTGGTTCTTGCATCTATGGAAGTGGGTACGATTATGCTCTCCATTGCGGGTTTGTCCTTTCTGGGTTTGGGAGCTCAGCCGCCTACACCGGAATGGGGAGTAATGCTGAACGACAGCCGTGCCTATATTCAAACGGAGCCACGGTTGATGCTATTTCCGGGAATGATGATCATGCTGGCGGTTCTGGGCTTTAATCTGTTGGGAGAAGGCTTGCGACAACCAGAGCGTGTTTTCGATTCTGCAGTGAAGTGGGGGGCCAGAACATGATGGTAGAGTCTCCACTGCTGAAGGTCAATCATTTACGCACCAGCTTTCACACAGGCAGTTATAAAGTTACGGCAGTTGATGATGTCAGTATCGAGGTGAAATCCCGGCAGATTGTCGCACTTGTAGGCGAGAGCGGCAGCGGTAAAAGTGTTACGGCAATGTCCATATTAGGATTATTAGATTCTCCAGGCTTAGTTGAGAGTGGAGAAATCTGGCTTAAGGGTAACAATCTTCGTGAGTGCTCCAGCCGTCAGTTACGGAAACTTCGGGGAACAGAAATGGCCGTAATCTTTCAAGATCCTATGAACGCGCTGAATCCGGTACTTACTATTGGCAGGCAGATCACGGAGACGATTAAACTGCATAAGCGGGTGTCGGGAAAAGAAGCAAGATTACTTGCCATGAAGCAGATGGAGCAAGCAGGGCTCAGCGATCCTGAATTGCTTTTCAATAAATATCCTTTTCAAATTAGCGGTGGTATGTGTCAAAGAGTAATGATCGCCATCGCACTGGTATCCGGTGCAAAATTATTAATTGCAGATGAGCCTACAACGGCATTGGATGTAACCATTCAAGCCCAGATTCTTAAAGAGCTGGACCGAATCAGATGGACGAACAATGTCGGCATCCTATTAATTACCCATGATCTAGGCGTTGTTGCGGAGCTTGCAGATTATGTATATGTGATGAAGTCCGGGAAGATCGTGGAATCAGGCAATGTGTTTGAACTCTTTTCTAATCCCGTGCATCCCTATACTAAATACTTAATGGAGTGCAGATAACAACGGTAATATTACATTTTTCAGGGACGTGGTGATCTTGAAGTTATTGGAAGCGGTAAGCCTAAACAAGAAATATGGGATGGAAAGGGGGTGGTTCACACGTAATGCCAGAAGTGTTCATGCCGTCAACAACCTGTCTCTCAGTCTGGAGAGCGGCGAAACCCTTGGATTAGTGGGGGAAAGTGGCTGTGGTAAGAGCACTTTGGCCAGACTTCTGCTGGGACTGGAGAAACCATCCTCCGGAAGAGTTATGTACCGGAACGAGGATTATACGGACTGGAGCTTCAGCGAAATGCGCATGATCCGCAGGAAGATGCAGATGGTGTTTCAGAACAGTCTGGCTTCATTTAATCCGTTGTTTACGGTAGAGCAGATTATCGGGGAGCCTCTTCGAAACTATGGAGAGAGGAAGGCTGGAGCCCGCAGGGCCACGGTAGCAGACACACTTGAGCTTGTGGGACTTGAACGGCGGCATATTCACCGCTATCCGCATGAACTCAGCGGTGGACAGCAGCAAAGGGTCGGAATTGCACGAGCGATCACCTTGCGGCCGGAGCTGATTATCTGTGATGAACCTTTCTCGAGTCTCGATGTCACCCTGCGAAAGCAAATGATGGATCTGCTGCAGGAGTTGAAGCATGAGCTGGGATTATCCTATGTATTCATTACACATGACTTGTCAGTTGTAAATCGTTTTTGCGACAGTGTGGCAGTGATGTGTCAAGGGGAAATAGTAGAGAAGCAATCAGGTGCAACTATGTTGCAGCAAGCAGACCACCCTTATACAAGAACATTACTCTCTTCGGTACCCGTGCAGGACCCCCGCTTAAGGAAGAAGAGACTGGGCACAGAGTGGCAACCCAGCCATTCCTATGATGTTAAGTAGAGAAAGGATGTACCAAGAATGAGAACGAACCTTAAGACAAAAAGCCTATTATCAAAATCGTTATTCTTTATGCTTCTTGTGGTAGTTATGGTGATATCAGGTTGCGGTAACAGTAATAACAGCAATTCTACGGCTAGAGCCAATAATACCGCCAATAATGAAGCTGCACAAGGATCTGAAGCTCAGGACAAGACAGTCACTGTTGCTATATCGTCCGATGCCGGTATAGACCGATTGGATGCCGGTGCCTATGATGGTTCGATGAATGTGCACGCGATGATATATGAGGGATTAGTGGAGTATAGTGAAAAAGGCGAAATACTGCCGTCGCTTGCGGAGTCTTGGGATATTTCAGAAGATGGGAAAGTATATACGTTCCATCTTCGCCATGACGTCAAATTCTCTGACGGTACGGAGTTTAATGCCGACGCGGTTAAATTCTCCTTCGAACGCTGGATTAAGGATCCAGCCAATTCGTTAAATGTGGCAACTGCGATGCAATCCCTTGTTGTTGTGGACGAACATACGATTACAATGACATTCAACAAAGCGTATTATCCCTTCTTAACCGAGTTATCCTTTGCAAGACCGGTCCGAATTATCAGCCCTTCCGCTGTGGAACCCGCAGGAGATATTACGGGTAAATTCATCAAAGCGATTGGAACTGGCGCATGGATGGCTGAGAGCTACAAAACAGATCAGGAAGCCGTACTCGTCAGAAATCCGAATTATTGGGGAGAAATGCCGAAGCTGTCGAAAATTATTTTAAAGGTAATCCCTGATCCACAGTCCAGAGTACTAGCGCTGCAAGCTGGAGATGTTGACATTGCCGGGGGACAAATGGGAAAGATTCCGGTCGAAAGCGTGCCAGTGATTGAAGCGGATTCTTCACTGACCTTGCAAAAAGCACAAGGAACAAACTCTCATTTTATGATCTTTAACTACAAAACGCCCGCACTTCAAGATCTGAATGTGCGCAAAGCTATCAATTTGGCAATTAATAAAAAAAGCATTGTCGATGATCTTATGGACGGTATCGGCAGTGAAGCCCAAGGTCTGTTCCCGTTGACGGTTCCTTATGTGACGGAATCCAATAATACCTGGTACGGCTTCGATCCGCTGGAAGCGAAGCAGCTGCTAGCAACTGCCGGTTACACGGATTCGGACGGAGATGGAATGGTACAGAAGGACGGAGCGCAGCTTGAGCTTAATTTCGTGCTGCAGCAGGCTGAGTATCCCGAATGGAAGTCCATCAGTGAACTGGTTCAGTCTGAGTTAAAGGAGATTGGCATTAGAGTGAATCTTCAGGTTCTAGAGCCGAATGCCTATTACGATGCCTTATGGACAAGCAAAGCCTATGATCTAATTATGTACCGGACTTATGACGATGCCTATAATCCGCATGCATTCTTGCTCTCCTTATTTCATAAAACAGCTGATGCATCTGCTGTGGTATGGTCTGATCCTGCACTAGAATCTCAAATTGACACAGCAGTAGGAACAACCGATATTCAGGAACGTCAGACCGCATATGACTCCATTTTTTCCAAATTGTATCAGGAGGCTATGTTTGCAGCTATTTATTTCCCTGACGATATCTTGGCAGTAAATAATAGAGTGACTGGATTTAAACCGGGGTACTCCACATTTATGCCGGTCTTCTGGAATCTACTCGACATAGGAGAAAAATGATGTTAAAAGAGATTTCGAAATACTGGACATCAAGCTCGGAGAGTTATGACAAAGTCATACAGACTCAATTCCGCAGTAAAAAAACTATAAACCTCTGGAAACAACTGCTTATTAAAGGGTTGGGAACAACTCCCCAGCAAAAGGTGCTGGATGTGGGAACAGGACCTGGCTTTTTCTCCATACTCTTATCACAGATGGGTCATCTGCCTACAGCGGTGGATGCCTCTCAGGGAATGATAGATAGAGCTTCACGAAATTTTGAGAGTTATGGATACAAAGTTCCAGCTTATGTCGCTGATGCTGCCGACTTGCATATGGAGCTAGAGAATAGCTTTGATGCAGTGGTCTGCAGGGATGTAGTATGGACGCTTCCTGATCCACAGAGGGCTTATGCTGAATGGTACCGGATTCTAAAACCGGGCGGGACTCTGATTATTTTTGACGGCAACTATTTGTATAAAGAGAGCAAGACTGTATTCCGTAAACTTTGGTATGCTTTGTCCTGGACGCTGATTCTGCTCACAGAACAAAGAATCCGCCAGCGAAGCAGTCAAGATAAAAACCTGCTAAGCGAGTTGCCATTTGTTAATGTATTACGGCCTGAAGCTGACGAGACAGCGCTGAAACAGGCCGGGTTCCGAACCATAGATGTTCACCGAAACTTTATCCCTGCCCGTGCGATGCCGCTAGATTATTTGAAATACGGTTACCAGAATGTAAACCGGTTCATGATACTTGCCAAGAAGGAGTGAATGATAAATGGGTATACAACAAGAGGTGGAAATGTATTGGGAAGGCGAAGCTGAGCTGTACAGCGAAGGCATTCAGAAGGAACTGAACGGATTCCAGCGGGAGGCCTGGCTGAAGCTTATCCTCGCTAACGCACCACAGAAGGAAAGATTGCAGGTTCTAGATATTGGCTGCGGGCCTGGCTTCTTCTCTGTGATTCTCTCAAGTGCCGGGCATCTGGTTACTGCGATCGATTGTACCGACAATATGCTGGAAGAAGCACGTTCCCACTCCAGTCGGGAGGGTGTCACCGTTACCTTCCGCAAGATGGATTCGCACAAGCTTGACTTTGTTGCGGAGAGTTTCGATCTGATCGTGTGCCGCAATGTTACCTGGAGCCTTACCGATCCGCAGTCAGCTTACAAAGAGTGGAAAAGAGTACTTAAGCCTGGGGGACGGCTACTGGTTTTTGATGCCAACTGGAATCGCCATCTCTGGGACGAAGAGATGCAGCAAAAGCGAGTAGAGGATCAGAAAGTCTATGTAGATAAGGGCTTTGGTGAGCTCCCGCATCATAAGGACATAGAGGAGACAGACCGTCTGAGTCTTGTATTGCCACTGACCAGAGAGTGGCGTCCCGAATGGGATATACGGACTCTCAAGGAAGAAGGATTCACCACTATTTTTGCTGAAGAGAATTTGAACGCCAAAGTACTGGATGAGAAACAGCAAGTCTTAAACCGGTCAACACCGATGTTCATGATTTGTGCTGAAAAATAATATAATAGTGAGAACCTACACATAATTAAATGAAGTAAACAATAAAAAGCAGCGATCCTCTAAATGAGAGGCGCTGCTTTTTGAGTAAAGGACAAGAACATTATTTCATTTCCGATTTGATGTTGATCTAAAACCTCTTATTTGGCTTGTTCATATTCCGTTCATATTGTCGTCACGAAGAGTACATCTTGATTGATTACACTTTGAATATGTCGTCAAGGCGGCACTTCAGATACAGGGACAAGGAAGGGAAGAGATGAACGTGGCAAATAAGGTGGAAATAAAAACAACTGGGACTAAGAGCCACAAGAAACGGAACCTATGGTTAAAAATAATCGGAGGTATTGTAGGGGCGCTCGTGTTGTTCATGGGCATCGTTTTTATCGTTGATGCAATCAGCGACGGGGTAGAGAAAAAGAAAATCGAATCGTATGGCCAGTATGTCAATGTGGATGGGAAAAAGATGAATGTGCTTATTCAAGGCAGCGGAGAACAAACCGTTGTACTCCTACCGGGACAAGGAACCCCGACGCCTGCTCTTGATTTCAAATTACTGATCGATGAAATTACCCCTAATTATAAAGTCGTAGTGGTCGAGCCTTTTGGTTATGGTTTGAGCGATGAAACCGAGAAGGAAAGAACTACGGAAAATATAGTAAGTGAGGTTCACGAAGCTTTGCAGCAGCTGGGTGTAGACCGTTACATTCTAATGGGACATTCCATCGCGGGACTTTACGGAGCGACCTATGTGAACACATATCCGGATGAAGTTCTTGCTTTTGTCGGCATCGATAGCAGCGTTCCCAATCAACCCGGAATGGATGTCAAATTACCTTTGAAAGCCATGCAATTTCTTCAAAAATCAGGTCTAATGAGATTGGTCCAAAAAGTGAGCGGAGATCCGTATGAATCGCTTGCATTCGATGAGCATACCAAAGAACAAATGCGTTTGATTTCGAATCAAGTCGCGACCAATCCAACGTTGATGAATGAACTGAGCCACCTCGGTTCCAATTTCAAAAATGGAGAAAAAATCACAATGCCAAATGACTTGCCGTTGCTTCTCTTCGTTCAATCGAATAACGAGCACAATAAACAGTGGATTCCGCTGCATGAGGAGCAAGTCAAACAATCCGCACAGGGCAAAATGATCCCAATGGAAGGTTCACATTATCTGCATCATACAAAATATAAAGAAATCGCTGAGGCATTCAAAGAGTACATGAAACAAATTCAAATTCAATAGTAGGGTTGATAATTAAACTGCGGAGCCGAACTTGGTTCCGTGGTTTCTTTGTTTTTTTATTTATAAACACGATTTTTAAACCTTATTCCTGGGACATTGGAGTATGGTATACCTCAAGACAAATTTTGGTCATTTCGTCAATGGATTTTGCAAAGTCTGATTGTATCCATTTAAGGAGAACATTATAGAGGGCCCCTGCTTTAAAGTATATTCGGTACACATTCTCGTCGCTTTTGTCATGAGCAGTAGAAAGCATCATTTCATTCAAGCAATCCAGAATTACATGATCAAATTTTGCACTTTGAAGTGCTTTGTAGATGTTCCGCTGCTGAAAAATAACTTCAAAAAGCACTTTGATAAATTTTTGAGGTTCTTTAGCTTTGCCTGTTAATTCATTGGTGTAAGGTAAGAGTTTTTGATTAATTTCGAAAATAAGCGAATCGACCAAATCCACCAGGATCTCTTGCTTGGAGGAATAGTTGTTGTAATAGGCCGTTCGAGAAACCCCTGCGCGTTTCACAATATCGGTGATGGTGATTTTACTAAAAGACTGTTCCTGGATCAAGAAGACTAATGCCGTGCAGATGGCTTCTCTTGTCAAACGGTTAGTTTCTTTATTGGAACGATGCTGAGAGGTATTTGGACTGTATAATTCATGATTTGAGATGACATTTTCCCTCCGTTTGTACATTCTGATGTTCGTTTCATTGTTTTTCATGAGTCTTTTCAATATGCTAAAACCATAAGGCATTACAAATGTAATGTCAAAATAATCGTTAGTTAAAATGGGAGGGCGTCATGTTAGAAATCTTATATAGACGATTGTCAGCGGTGCTGCTTTTGATCCTAGCACTCTGTGCTACGGTATTCATTGGCAAAGAAACGGTAATCTCGATCGTGACCATTATCTTTTTGTTAGCAGATTTAGGCATCTCTTTTTTACTCTTAAAGAAACGTGAGAAGGTACATGTGGTTTTTATTAGTGTGATGGTGGCAGAAGGGCTATTCTTACTAACAAGAGAATTTTGGCTGCTTGCGCTTTCTATCCTGCTGCTGATCGTAGCGGGCATATGTAGAGGACTCTTTGGGCAATCGGGGAGCAAAAGAGTCACTCCGTTTCTAGCCGTTCGTAAAGTGTTATTCAGCATTACTGCACTTATCGTTACTGCACTTTGGGGGATTGGAATCTATGCAAAACCTATTACAACACCTGTGGCATTATCAGCTGATGCGGCTATGACGATCGATGAACGTAAATTGGATTCTGCAGCAATGATGCTGAAAGATATTGAAGTAATGAATTCTTTTGGAAGCCGTACAACCGGCTCTGAGGGTCACAATCAGTTTATTGCTTGGCTGGAGCAGCAGGTAACGGATATGGGGCTGCAAGTATATCGTGATCGCTATACTTTTGACCGATGGGAAGAAAAGAACAGTGCTTTAATGATTGATCAGCAGGCAATTCATGTCTCTTCAGCTTTTCCCTATTCCGGGGAAACTGACGAAAAAGGTGTGACAGGGGAGCTGGTGTATACGAAGCGTGGTGAATATGGCCAGGCCAGTGGAAAAATTGCTGTCATTGAAATTGAGAATTTTAGAAATTTTCCAAGTGGGATCGTTATGAATATGCGGGCTTCATCTCCAATGGACAACCAAATTGCCCCAAATGAAGGCGATCTGGTCCTCACTACAGCTTTAAAAGAAGCTAAATTGGAGCAAGCGACGGAAATGGGCGTAAAAGCTGTTGTTTTAGTCTGGAAAGGGGTATCTGACGATAAGGTTGAAGAGCAATATGTGCCTTTTACCACCGATTATGCAGGAATCCCTGCAATCTGGGTTAATGAAACGGAAGGGAAAAAGGTGATCAGCGCAGCTCAGGAGCATAAAGAAGGTACGGTTATTTTAGAAGCGGAAATTCAAAAAGATGCCCCAACAGAATCCTTTTATGTGAAAATTGACGGTAAGAATAAAGACGAAGCGATTATCGTAAATACCCATACGGATGGGATAAATGTAGTGGAGGAGAATGGCGCTGTGGGCATGCTGTCTATGATTCGTTACTTACAGCAGGAGCAGCCGGAACGTACGATGATTTTCGCTTTTGTGACAGGACATTTTAGATTACCGGAGTTCAAAGGGTCCTCTCAGGCAACTTCCACCTGGATGGAGGGGCATCGAGAGCTGTGGGATGGCAAGAATGGTCATTTAAAAGCTGTAGCTGGAATTACGGTTGAGCATTTAGGCAGCATGGAGTGGAAGGACGATGATACGGGTCATTATGGTCCAACTGGACAAATAAGTACAGAATATACGTATGCAGGCAATGAAATGATGGCAGCCATTTGGCTGAAGGCTATTGAAAAGACAGATAGCACACGTACTGTATTATTGCGTGGACATAACAAGTTTGAGTTTGGAGAGAGTCAGCCCTTATTTGAAGCAGGGATACCGGTGATTGGATTCATTCCAATGCCCGACTATCTGCTCGTGGATAGTGACAACAGAGAGATGGACAAATTTGATGCAAAGCTAATGCATACGCAAATTGTATCGTTGCTGAAAGCGGTCAAGCTAGTGGACGGAACGGAGACGACTAAACTCGGGAAGTCAGATGGGTATTCTTTTTTCTACGGTCGTACTAAATGATGGTGGCAGTTCAAGATTTGTCATGACGAAGATGAAATTAGCTTGAATTCAAAAACACTGATGATTTAAGTCAGTGTTTTTTTGTTGCAAAAAGGGGGTATATTACGGCTTAAAATGGGAAAATTTCGTTTTTTTGTTAGCATCAAAGTAGGAGGAAACTTGTGACATCACATATACGCTAATCAATCAATAGCTCCTTCGGGTGCTTTTTGTGTTATTCACTGAGTTGTTAGAAAGATTTGTCCCTTTCTTGAACGTTTAGGGATTAAGAGATGTCGATGATTGAAATACTTAAAATTTAAGATAAGATAACTTTAATTATTAGGCCACGTTATTAATTTGACTGCTCAGTAACAGGTAAATCAGGTTCGCCAACTCTTGCTTTGTGAAATATTTCTCTTTTTACATAGCAAAGAACGAGGAATGTCATACTAAAACGAACAGGAAACGATGTCGCTGAGCCTTGCTAAACCTGATATTGAATGCAGCCTACAGTTAGCGGGCCTAATCATAAGTATCAACTTAAGACGAAAAATGAACAGAGTTTTGAAGGGAGCAGTAAAGAATGGCAATTGATACGGTGCTATGGAGCAGGCTAGTGACAGGCTTGACTCTCGGGTTCCACGTTATTTTTGCGACGATTGGCGTCGGTATACCGCTAATGATCGCTATAGCAGAGTTCATCGGGATCCGGAAGAAAGACCCCCATTATACACTTATGGCAAAGAGGTGGTCTCGAGGATTTGTCATTTCTGTGGCGGTTGGTGTTGTGACCGGTACAGCGATTTCACTACAGCTGGCCCTGGTATGGCCGAATTTTATGAAACTGGCTGGGAATGTCATTGCACTTCCGTTATTCATGGAGGTGTTCGCGTTCTTTTTCGAGGCTATCTTCCTGGGCATTTATTTGTATACGTGGGATCGGTTCAAAAATCCATATACCCATTGGCTGCTGACGATACCGATTGTCGCCGGGGCAGGCATGTCTGCCGTTTTTATTACGACGGTGAACGGATTCATGAACCAGCCTGAAGGCTTTGTCATGGAAGCAGGCCAATTCACAGCGATTAACCCGGTGCAAGCGATGCTGAATACGGCGACGTTCTCCAAAGTGTTCCATGTATTAAGCTCGGCCTATTTAACAGGAGCTGCCTTGTTAGCCGGGATTGCAGCCTTCGCGATGCTGAGAAAAGGTGTGTCCGCATACCACAAAAAATCTTTAAATCTCATGATGGCGGTCGTTTTACTATTCGGTTTGCTGAACACGATAGCCGGTGATGTGTCCGCCAAGTTTTTGGCCGAGCATCAACCAGAGAAGCTTGCAGCGGCAGAGTGGCATTTTGAGACGAGTAGCAGGGTGGATTTGGTTCTATTGGGATGGCTGAATGCAGAGCATGAAGTTCTAGGGGCTCTTCATCTTCCGAAGCTGCTCAGCTTCCTGGCCTTTGGAGACTTTAATGCAGAGGTGACGGGGCTCGAGGAATTCCCCAAGGAAGAATGGCCACCACTTCTCGTTCATTATCTGTTTGATTTAATGGTCGGAATCGGATTTACTCTGCTCGCGATTTCGTTCCTATATTTTCTGTTTGTGTTCTGGAAAAAGCGTAATGAGCTTAACAAGTGGATGCTTCGCATCATCGCACTGAGCGCCCCCCTCGCTTTTCTGGCTGTTGAGCTGGGTTGGTTTTATGCAGAAGTCGGGAGACAGCCGTGGATTATCCGTGGATATATGCGTGTTGAGGAGGCTGCCACGTCTTCACCGAATGTAAGAATTATATTCTTCGCCTTATTGCTCTTGTACATCGTACTCGGCAGTATGTGTGTAATCGTGCTAAGACGCTTGTTCAACAATAATCCGGCAGAAGCTGAGATGGAGAAATGGATGAAGGATCATCCTAATCATTCTACCGAAAAGGGGGGCACTGAATGATGAGTTACGAATTGATTGGCATCTCGGTGCTCTGGCTGTTTTTGTACGGCTATTTAATTATAGCTTCCATTGATTTCGGAGCGGGCTTCTTCGCCTTTTATGCCCGTTTAACGAAGCAGGATCATCTCATTAATCGTCTGATTTCGCGTTATTTATCACCCGTTTGGGAAATTACAAATGTATTTTTTATCTTTTTCTACATTGGCATCGTCGGTTTTTTTCCGGACACAGCCTATTATTATGGCTCCGCGCTACTTGTTCCGGGAAGCATTGCATTGATTCTTCTTGCGATTCGCGGTTCATTCTATGCTTTTGAAAATTACGGTTCCAAGAAAAACATAGTATATCTTTTTTTGTACGGAGCTACAGGTTTGCTTATTCCAGCATCGTTGTCAGTGGCGCTAACTTTGTCTGAAGGCAGCTTTATCGTGAAGCAGGGGGAGACGGTTTCTCTGGATTACTGGACGCTGTTCACCAATCCGTTATCGTGGAGTATCGTTGGACTGGCAATTGTGTCCGTTTTGTTCATTAGCGGCTCATTTCTGACATTTTACGCTTCTCGGGCAGAGGATCATTCCGCGTTGAAGCTGATGCGCAACTACGCCCTGTTTTGGAGCACACCGACGATAATCCTCGCACTTACAGCATTTATCTATTTGGGTCAACACAATGAGCGGCATTTTCAAAATATGATGGATTTATGGTGGTTGCTGGCACTTTCCGTTGCTTTCTTCATGATCGCGATGTGGCTATTATATAACGGACGCCGTTACGGATTAGCTTTTATATGCGTCATGTTGCAATTTTTCTGTGCCTTTTTCGCTTATGGAATTGGGCAATACCCTTATATTCTTGATCCATATATCACGATTCAGAGCAGTGCAACTTCACCGGCAATGGGCTTAGCATTAGTTATTGTGTTTATCGGCGGTCTATGCCTGTTGATCCCATCCCTTATTCTGGTCTTCAGACTCTTCCTGTTTGATGCGGATTATGTAAAAGGGAAAAAATAAAGCTGATTAATCCATTACGGCATGTTTGAGGTTTCCCTACAAGCCTATATATAAAGGAGGTGTGATCTGTGAAGAGGAAATCCAGTTTGATTTCTCAACAAATGTCTTCACAAAGGAAAAACATGGCTCTCCTCGCAATCATTTCGCTCGGGCTTGGTATAGCTATTGTGAGTCAGGCTGGACTGCTTGCTGAAGCAGTCCAACGGATTTTTGTGGAGAGAGCTTCATTTTCATCGGTTATCCTGTTGCTCGGTATACTTCTGGCTATTATGGCTGTACGCACACTATTGTCTTATGGAAACGGTATTGTTGGCTTGCATATGGCAGCTGCTGCCAAGACAAATATGCGCGCAGCCGTGCTGCAAAACTTGACCCATGCTTCAATGCCTTCAACCCTTAGTGGACAGACGGGAGGGAAGGTCAGTATTGCTCTGGATGCTGTGGATGAGGCTGATAGTTATTTCAGTCAATACATGCCGCGTATGATGGAAGCTGCTATCATCCCGGTTCTGATTTTGGTCGTTACATTTATCCAACATGCCAACACGGGGTTCATTCTATTGTTTACTGCTCCGTTCATCCCGCTGTTCATGATTTTGGTAGGGCTGAAAACGAAGAACAAATCCGAAGAAAAATATGCGCAACTCGCTGAGTTTTCAGGGACGTTTCTGGACTCTCTTCAAGGACTGGTGACATTGAAAATATTTGGACGGGCTCACCGTCAGCAACAGGAGATTGAACGCAGTAGCTTGGGTTATCGTGATGCCACGATGGGTATTTTGAAGATTGCGTTTACGAATACCTTCATGCTGGAATCAATCGTGATGCTAAGCATTGGTATTGTGGCTCTCGAACTGGCCATCCAGTTGCTTGTTTTCAAAGCTATGACGTTCCACACTGCCTTTTTCGTTTTGCTGCTCGTTCCCGAGTTTTACAACCTGTTAAAGAATACGGGAACAGCCTTTCACAGCGGCCGGACAAGTATGGGTGCGGTTCGTAAGGTGGAACAGATGCTTGAGGAAACGGCAGGGGAGAGCAGGGACGCTAATGGCATTGAAGGAGCATTAACAACCGATGGAATCGACGAGATCGACAGCATAGATAAGGTCGGGGATAGGACCGACAGAATAAGCAAACTGGAACTTGCCCATTCTGGAGACCTTTTAATACCACCGTCTATCGTAATTGACCAACTTCGGTTTCAGTATGCTCCAGATTCTTTCGAGCTTAAGACGGGGCGGATCAAGCTTAGCCCAGGAGAACACATTGCGATTGTTGGCAAAAGCGGTTCCGGCAAAACGACTTTGCTACATCTCATTGCCGGTCTGCTGAAACCAGAATCGGGTACGCTTCTGGTGAATGGAAGTCCACTCTCGCAATACGATGAAACCGAATGGTTCGAACATGTTAGCTACATTACACAGCATCCGTATATTTTTGCAGGCACATTTTCTGAAAATATTGCGATTGGTGCTGGTGGAAACATCTCCAGAGCTGAAATTGAGCGGGCGGGGGAGGAAGCCGGACTCGCTGCGCTTACAGCCCAATTAGAGCATGGATTTGATACCTTTGTTGGTGAAGGAGGCCGGGGACTGTCTGGTGGGGAAAAGCAGCGGCTTGCCTTAGCACGCGCTTTTTTGAAGCGTCCTGCTATCATTTTGTTTGATGAACCCACAGTTGGACTGGATTTGCACACCGAGCGGGTACTGCAACGCTCCATAGCCAAACTGGCAAAAACGGCTACGATGATTACGGTGGCTCACCGATTATATACGATTCAACAAGCCGACAAGATTTTGTTTATGGACAATGGAGTGTTGGTGGACTCGGGACGACATGACGAGCTTCTGGAGCGCCTGCCTCAGTATGCCGAGATGATTGATGTAGAGCGGAAAGGGGGGATATCCTCATGAATGAACTGGCTGTTCTGTCAAAGGCGATGATTCAGGAGCGCAAGGATATCATTCTTTCGATTTTGGGTGGATTTATTGCCGGCATAGCCGGTGTGGCACTCTTTTCTGCGAGCGGGTATCTGATTTCACAAACGGTATTTGCGCCACCGCTTTATACTTTAATTGTACTCACCTCCATGGTCAAACTGCTGGGTCTGCTTCGGGCGGCGAGTCGTTATGGAGAACGCTTGTATTCTCACCGGGCGACTTTCTCCATGCTTAGCCGTTTACGTACATCCTTTTTCGCCAAGCTTATTCCTTTAACTCCTGGTATATTGAACAAAAATCGAAGCGGGGATCTGCTTGCGCGGATCGTTGGGGATGTGGAAAGTTTGCAAAATTATTTTTTGCGAGTCGCTTATCCTCCGATCATGGTCGTCATGGTATTTTTGGCTACGGTGCTGTTTACTTCTACCTTTTCGATCTGGATTGCCGTTTTGTTTGTAATAGGTATGCTGGTAACGGCATTCGTTGTACCGGGAATTGTGTTACTCGGGCAGCGGAGAACACATGGACGCGTTCGTGAGCAGAGGGCGCAGCTGTCCACGGAAGTTACCGAAGTGTTGTACGGTTTCCGGGATTTGAAAGTATATGGTCAATTGGCACAGCGGGAGGAGCAGCTTCAGCATGCTTCCGCTGTATTAGCAACTGAACAGCAACGAGCAGCCGGGCACTTGCTGCGCGGGCAATCGATGCACACTTTTGTTACATTTCTCGTTTCCTGGGGAGTGCTGACGCTCGGCGCCTATTTAATTATGGAAGGAGCGCTTGCAGGCGTATTTCTTGCCATGTTGGTTATGGCATCACAAACCGTATTTGAAGAAGCGACGGCTATGGCCACATTACCCGCGTATAAAGAGGATAGCGAACACGCAGCCAAACGACTGACGGAAACAGTTCAGACTTTTGATGAGCAGTCTTCGCAACCAAGTGGCACATTGCCTGTTAATCATGCTGTTACGATGGAACTATCCAATGTTACATTTCAATATGAAAGGGAGTGGAGACCGGCACTCAGGGATATGTCCCTGCACATTTTACCTGGCTCCAAAACGGCAATAGTCGGGCCGAGTGGGTCAGGAAAATCAACAATTATCGAATTGCTGCTCAAACTGCGAACACCAACGGCTGGCGAGATACGATTAAACGGTATTTCGGTGAAGGAACTGGACGAGACGAGCATTTGGCAAACGGCTAATGTGGTATTTCAGCAAAGTCATTTCTTCCGGGGAACGATTCGGGACAACCTGCTGCTGAATGGAGAAGAACACGCTGACGAACAATTGTTGGATGTGCTAGCTAAAATGCAGCTGCCCGATACATCGTTGACCGATATGGTGTATGAAAAAGGGGAGAATCTGTCAGACGGCGAGAAGCAGAGGTTGGCTATGGCGCGAGCGATGCTCCGCAAAGGACGGGTATGGCTTCTGGACGAACCAACTTCATCGCTGGATTATGTGACAGAGCATCACGTATTGAAGCATCTCTACGCACAGGCGGCTAATGATACGCTTCTCCTGATTTGTCATCGGCTAACCGGATTGGAAGAGATGGACCAGATTGTGGTCATGGACCAAGGCAGGGTAGTCGAAACGGGGTCCTATTCGGAGTTGATGGAGCAAAAAGGCTATTTTTATGAGATGAAACAAATCGAACAGCAAATGATCGGAGAAGTTGAAGTGTAAATATAGACCAAACACATCAACTTGTTGCAAATGTCACTTCTCAGATTCCGATGGTTTATGCACGATTGATTCAAAAAATGGTTAAGATAATAACTAAAGGTTGATCTTGTTTGGTATTATCCCCTTCAAGTAGACACTCGAAAAAACCTGCATGTTATCATGGAGGTTCGAGTGACACTTGGAGGGGATATTTTTATGGCGAAAAAAGGACAAACATTCCAACGGAAAAGGGCCACACAAGCTCCTTGCGAAGCTCGATTTAGATTGTAATGATCTTTATTGCTGTCACATTTTGGGTCGAGCTCTTCGTTGTATAGAGCGTAAAAACAGAATCGAAAGATGAGGCAGATCGTTTCAAGGCATTTTTTGAACTTAAGGAAAAGGTGCTAAAGAACGGGGAAGCAGGGCTGTTTTATATGGTTGCCAATAACCCGAATCATCAAACAGATCTTGGAACGAAGTTGACTATCTTCTACAATCCATCTCAATTGCGCGATAAGATTACGGATAAATCCATTAAGATCGCAGACAACATCAATGGAAATTATACTTTCCAAAAGGCGGACGTAATCTTTAAAAATGCTCAGGAAGTGAATCCTCCTTCTTCGGAAGAAAAGAAGAAAATGGCAGAAAAGCTGAGAAAACAGGCGGAAGAGTCCAATAAGGGCTATGCAATGATGTCTGTTGAAATGACAGATCAGTTTTCTCTTCTCAATGTTACGTATCAAAATGGCGAAGATAAAATCGGGGTTATGATCAATAATCTGAGCGGGAAAAGCGACCCAACATCGTATATTGACGAGAAAGTTGAATTTAAGCAGGAGAAGGTTCAAGTGAAGGGTGTAGAAATGCTGCATACAGAATTTGGTCCTTCGCAGTGGCACGAGCTGAAATGGGTATACGAGAGCCCAGACAAAAAGGTGAAATACGCCTATACTATACAAGGAGACTTGAATAAGGTAAGCAAAGAAACCTTGATGAAACTTGCCGAAGGTTATTTGGAATAATAAGTCCAACAACAACGGGAATCTTCTCCAATCCAAATGAGGGGATACCCTCTAGTAAGTCATAGTCCTTCTCCATTTTTTATCATAATCGTTTCTAAGCACCGTTTTTAATTCCGTGGAACAATGCAAAAGAACGACCGCTGTTCGCATCATTTGCGACAGGGCGGTTCTTTTGTTTTCATAGGTTAGCTGTAAATTGCTATTCTTGCCAAACACTCATAGGGTCCCATGGCTTGATCTGATTGTCATATTTTCCAGCCAAAAAAGCTTTCATGTCTTCCAGCTTAGCAGGCACCTCGTTCCAAATTGGAAGGGGTGGTAACCCTCGTTTGCTTTTCAATAGGATATCCACTGTAACATACAAGCGTTCTGGCTGAATCCAATGAAGGAAGCGGGAAATCTCCATTTGCTTGGTCAGGGACAAGGAATCGATTTCATCATTGTAATGCTTGTTGAACTCGCTGATCAGGTTCAAGAGGTAGTCTCTCTGTTCCTTCACGAAATCCAAGCCGCAAATGGCGCCATGCCCTGGAACAACGATTTCGGGTTTAATTTCATCAATAATGCGATCAAGCACTTTAACCCAATTGAGGGTTCCCTCTTCGCTGTATGCCGTACAACCATTAAACACGACATCGCCAGCGAACAGCACTTTTTCTTTTGGCATCCACAAAAGTAAGTCACTATCAGAATGGGCTGGAGCTACGTTGTGAATCATAACTTCTGTATCGCCAAGACGGATGTTGATATCGTCCTTTATCTCAATACTCGGGAGCACCCATTCTACGCCTTCCAGGTCGAATCCTTCAAATTCCGCTGCAAAAAACCGCTCACCCGGAGTCGATTCCGGAGAATTCTTTCCTCTTCTGATGACGCTGTCCATCCAAGCGATATTTTCGGTGAGACGCTCTCTGGAGGCTTCCTTGTGCATAATAATACAAGCATCTTCAAACACTTTGTTTCCCCAGGCATGGTCGCTGTTATAGTGCGAGTTCACCACATATGCAGGAGAGTCGCCGTTGCTTACTTCCATAAAAGCCTCCCGCATTTCCCGCGCATGGAACAAATCGAAGAACGTGTCATACACCAACCCATCACCCTTGTTGATGAATCCGGCATTGGCCCAACTGATCCCACGATACGGCGAAATACCAGCAAAGACACCATCTGCGACTTCAAAAAATTTAACGCGAGGTTTTTGGATAATACGTCCATACTTCATAAAAATTCTCCTTTACGTATATGTTTTTAGGATAAGGCATACTGACTAAGTCATTATTATAGAGAATGAAAAGAATAAATGCAAGCGAGCACTTGCTTGCATTTATTCTATGCGATATGATAGTAAAAGAGCATGCTCACGCAAGTGGTACCTGACTGCAAAACTTGTAGTAGAATAGGTTTAACATATGCAAAAGGAGAAATACAATGCAAACTTCAGACAGAATCATTGAAGCCGCGACACAGCTCATCAAAAAGAATGGCTATCGGGGAGTAAGCACCAAAACCATTGCAACGGAAGCTAAAGTAAATGAATCTACGATTTTCCGGCAATTCGGAAGTAAGCAAGGGATATTGGAAGCCATCATTCAAAGACATTCGGATATTCCGCAATTTGAGAAGCTGTTAAAAGAGGAAGCGACCGATAATCCGGAAGTCGATCTGCTGAATGTAAGTCAGCAGTACCGTTTGTTCTTCCATAAAAATGCGGACATCATTTTGATTGGTATCCGCGACAAAGGAATGCTTCCCGAATTAGACAGAGTGCTGGCCGATCCGCCGGCGAAGCTTCACTCCTTGCTGGTTGAATATTTTGAACGCTTGCAGAAGAAAAAAGTTATCGCCAGGCAGGATGAGCGTCTTGTAGCAATGTCTTTTCTCTCGATGTGTTACGGATTTCAGATGAGCGAGCTGATTCACCGGCAATATCAATCCCAATTTGTCACCGAGGAAGAGTTCTACAAGCATAGTGTCTCATTGTTTGTTAAAGGAATTTTGGCCTAGTCATAAGCATTATTGATTTATTTAATGAGAAGTCTAAACTTACGCTGGAGGATGACTTTTGTTCATGAATGTAGTTTTTAGTAATGGAAAATAAAATACGTGGATGCATTATATAAAAACAGACTCATTAAATTAAGCCCATTTTTTTCTAGGGCTTTTTTTGTTTGGGACCTCAGGATTGTATTTGGTCTATACTCAAACTTTCGTGTCAGAGTTATTGTACGAGCTTTAATGCAAGACAATCATGCCTATTGTATTCGAATTATCCGAGGCTGTACTTACTTAATATCTTATAAGAAATTCTTGAAATTACAGAAATTTATCCAATAACGAGATGCTATTATACAAATACAAATAAAGACGAGGTGATGATATGCAAGCAAAATTGGCAGCGGACGCCATTCCCCTCCCCAAAAAGCGGAACTCATGGATAAGGACGATAAAAAAGTATAAAGTGATGTACGCTCTCTTGTTCCCGGCATTAGTTTACTTTGCCGTATTCAAATACATTCCTATGGCGGGAATCATTATTGCCTTTAAAAACTATAACCTAGCTTTGGGACTATGGGATAGCCCATGGGTGGGATTTAGAAATTTCACAGATTTTATGAACGGCGTTTATTTCTGGGACATCATGAGAAATACGATTATCATATCCCTGTATAAGCTGTTGTTTGGTTTCTCAGCTCCTATCATACTTGCTTTGCTGCTCAATGAAGTTTATACCCAATGGTTTAAGAAAATCGTACAAACGATCACTTATTTACCCCACTTTCTATCATGGGTCATTGTTTATGGAATGATGGTGGCATTACTAGCCCCAGGGGATGGTCTTTTTAACATGATTTTGAAGGAAACTGGAGTTGAACCCATCTCATTCCTAACGGAACCTGCCTGGGGCAGACTGCTGATCATCTTATCTGAAATATGGAAGGATATTGGATGGGGAGCGATATTGTACCTTGCAGCATTAGCAGGAATCGATCCAAGCTTATATGAAGCGGCTAGAATTGATGGCGCTTCCAAGTGGAGACAGCTATGGCATGTAACACTTCCCGGCATTCGAGGCGTTATGATTCTGATGCTGATCCTTAAATTAAGCCATATTCTGGATGCTGGTTTTGACCAAATATTCATGTTTGCCAACAGCTTTAATCAGGAGAAGATCGACATTATCGACACATGGGTATACCGTGAAGGGCTCGAGCGACTTAAGATTGGCTTGGCTACTGCTGTGGGATTATTTAAAGCGGTCATCGGATTTGTTTTAGTGTTGGCAGCGAATAAGCTCGCCAAAAAATTCGATGGGCAAATTTGGTGAGGTGGTTATCAAAATGATCAATTTGACAATCGGAGAAAAGGTCTGGCAAGCATTCGTTTATTTTATTCTTATTTTGCTAGCTCTACTTTGCTTACTACCCTTTCTATATGTGGTTGCTGTTTCAGTAACGCCAGAATCGGAAGTGCTAAGAAGAGGAATTGTTATTATACCAGAAACCTTTACCTTTCTAGCCTATAAAGAAGTATTTATTTCTCATGGTATTGGGCAGGCGTATAAAATTACATTGTTTCGAACGATTGTAGGGACTGCTCTCAATGTGTTCTTTACGGTAATCGCGGCATATCCGTTATCCAAGAAATATTTGCCGGGTCGCAGCCCATTTTTACTATTCATTGTCTTTACCATGATGTTTGGGGGAGGATTAATTCCGACTTATTTACTAGTCCGCTCTCTGGGATTGCTAAACAGTCCGTGGGTATTGATTATTCCAAATCTCATTAGTGCATTTAATCTGGTAATCATTAAAGGCTTTTTCGAGCAATTGCCTGCTGAAATCGAGGAATCAGCGAGGGTAGACGGTGCAAGTGAACTTCAGTCGTTATGGCGGATCATTTTACCTCTGTCCTTGCCCGTCCTTTCCACAATTTCTTTATTTTACGCAGTCGGGCATTGGAATAGTTACTTCGATGCTATTGTTTATATCAATGATTCCAACTTAATGCCGCTTCAAGTGATCTTGCGCAACATCCTGCTTAACGTCGCAACACAAAGTGCTGATTCGCTTGCCAATACCGGAGCTGTTAGTACGTTCGCTATACAAATGGCAGCAGTTGTCGTAACTACAGTTCCGATTTTGATCGTTTACCCATTTATGCAAAAGCATTTTACCAAAGGTGTGCTCTTGGGATCGGTTAAAGGTTAAAAAGATATTCCAACCTGAGTTGTTACGGGGAAACCGTGATAATATAGAAGCAAAGGAGAGGTCATTATGCAACGTAAAGCGATTACATTTGCTATTCTGACAGCAATGGTCGGTGTGGGAACAGTATTGTCAGGCTGTGGGGAACAAAAAGAGGTTACATCGACAGCTTCGGGTAATTCACAAGGCCAGTCTAGTCCCTTTGAAACCAAATTGAAAATTTCGATGTTTAACCAAGGAACTTTCAATGCTGCTGCTCCGATTCCTCCCCGTGAAGAAGATATCCAACGTCAAATGTTGGAGAAAGCAGTAAATATCGACTTGGAAATGATGATTCCTCAATCAGGGCAAGCAACGACTAAATTAAATACGCTCATTGCTGGCGGAGATATTCCAGATTTGATCTTCTTAAAGAGCCGGGCTGATCTCGCACAATATTATGACCAAGGCGTTCTTGCGGATTTGACACCGTATCTGGATCAATTTCCTGAATTGCAGAAACGTTTTAGCAACGACTCCTGGGAGGCGATGTCCTATCAGGGAAAAACCATTGGGGTTCCAGGTTATGATAACGTAAACGGTATTAGTCGAAGCTTCTTTATCCGTAATGATTGGCTGAAAAAGCTGAATATGGAAGTGCCAACAACACCTGACGAGCTATTTGAAGTTATGAAAGCCTTTACAGAGAAAGATCCTGACGGCAATGGCAAAAATGATACGTACGGATTCATAGGTGGAATGAATAAAGAAGGTAATCTGCAAACCTACGGCTTCGATAGTTTGATGTGGATGTTTGGTGTCAATCCTCCCTCAGCCATTGATGTGAAAGACAATGAACCAGTGTTCCTGTTTACCGACCCAAAAATGAAAGAAGCACTCGCTTATATCAATAAAATGATGGAAGCTAAAGTTGTAGATCCAGACTGGGTGACGATGAATACTCCCGATTTATTGGACCAAAAGTTATTTAAGGGTAAAGTTGGCTTCATGATAAGGGATGCCCGCAGGCTGGAACCAGATTATCAGCAAAAAATGAAAGAAATCAGTGGAGAGGTGCCGGAATGGATCGTTATTCCTCCAATGACAGGTCCTTATGGTGATCAAATTGTAGAGAGAAAATCGTTCCAAGGCAATTCATGGGCCATATCCAAGAAAGCGGATAAGGACAAAATCATTCGGATCTTGTCCATGCTGAATTATCTCTTTACGGACAAAGAAGCTTATCCGAATTTTGCATACGGAATTAAAGGGATTCATTGGGATTTGGTAGACGGCAAGATCAAAAATAAAACCTCCGAATTATCTAAGGAAATGAAAGAAAAGTACTTATGGGTCGATCATTATAGAATGCCGCGTCGTGGTGATGATGCTGAGTACTTCAGCTTCCAGAATCCTAAGACGGCAGAAGCTTTTGAGAACAATCAGAAATACGTGGCGGCTACGTTGCCCGGGAATTTATTGACTGAAGACCCGAACGATTCATTGGCAGCTGACCGCCAACGTTACATTAATGAAAGCTTGGTCAAATTTATGACTGGCAAAGAGCCTCTTTCGAACTGGGACAATTTCCTCAATACATTGGAAACTAAGTTTGACATGCAGAAGTATAAAGACTCAGTAATCAAGCAATTTAAAGAAGCAGGCTTAATCAAGTAAATCAAACGAAGAGAGCGGCTATAATTAGCCCCTCTCTTTATTGAAATATAAGAAAGTATAAGTTTTACTTTATCCTTTATCCTTCTATTTTTCGAAGAAACGCTTATCGTCCTTAAAAAGGACGCCGAAGGCGTTTCTTCTTATCATATGCTATTATTTGTTTATTACAGATTTAAAAGGAAGATGATCGATGCGAAGAAGAATCAGCTTGCCTTTAAAACTATTTTTTATCGTGTTTGCATTTGTATTAAGCTGCATAATCTTGATAAGCCAATTGTCTTATCGCTATGTCCAAAAGGAAATAAGAACCTCTGACATTTATTACACCAACCAGATACTTGATAAGATTGATCAGTATTTCACAGTTAATTTCTCCTCCTTCCAGACCATGCTGTTCTCGGTCGAGTCATCGGTGAAAGCCAACATTGACAATCCGGACGTGATTAAAAAGCAATTAAGAGAGCTGTATGAACTCAACAGTAATTACGTCAGTAATATTTATTTGATCAAAAGCGATTTATCTATTCTAGGCGGAAGTACACCTACCCGAATATTTGATGAACCTTTAGCTGAAAGAGAACCATTGTTTGATGCAGCTGACAAGAATAGAAGAATTACATTTGTCAGTGATCCTTACAAATCTAAATATTCCGGCTGGACAGTTACGATGGTCCGATATCTGAACAGCGCTCCGTTTCCTATGGCCATTGCAGTAGATTTAGATCTAAATGCCATTGAAGATACCTTGTTCAAGATTAATAAAAAAGAACAAATGAATTTGGCTCTAATCACCGCATCGGGAAAAATCATTGCCGGATTTTCGGAAAATAAAGGCCCCCTGAATGTTCAAGATCATACTTTTTCAATCGGTGAAACGTCAGCGGAACAAATTCTGGATACTACAGAAACAAACCTTCAACTGCACACCAAGGAGGGGATTCAAGTCTCCCTTCTGAAAAAACCGACTGAAAAATTCAACTGGACCATCATCTCAATCAACGATGAATCACGCTTGAAAGCTGCTTTATCCAGATTGGAAACCTATTATATCGAGCTTCTAGCTGCTGGTTTTCTCTTAAGTCTGTTCGTTTCCTTCTTTATTGCCAAATATATAAGGAACCCGCTCTATGCACTCAAAACAAAAATGAAGCGGGTGGAGCAAGGCTCCCTCACAACTACAATATCGATTAACCGAAACGATGAGTTTGGAGATCTCTCCCGAGCATTCGATCGTATGCTGCAGCAAATTGTGGAACTGATTCGGGGAGCAGAGCTTCATAATGAACTTGAACGCAAGCTGGAAATTCAAGTGCTGCAGTCTCAAATAAACCCTCATTTTCTATATAACACGCTTGGTTCTATCAGCAATGTCATACGACTCGGACAAATAGAGAAAGTAGATGTGGTGATCGAGTCTCTCATTTCAATATTGGAATATGGGATAGCCGACGCTTCGGAGAAGGTATCACTGCGTCAGGAATTGCAAAATGTATCAGACTATATCGCGATCCAGAACATCCGCTACAACAGAAACTTCCACTTAATCGAAAATATCGAGGCAGGGCTAATAGATTTTCCGGTTTTTCGAATGCTGCTGCAGCCCCTTGTGGAGAATAGTATCTTCCATGGTTATAACGGAGGGGGGATCGAAGGCCCTATTACTATTCATGCGTACAGGGAGGGCGGCAATGTCATCATAGAAGTAGTTGATCAAGGCGAGGGAATTCCAGCTGATAAAATAAAGCATATTTTAATTTCAGAACCGGGGGATGTGGAATTGAAAAGAAAAAGAATCGGGTTAAACAATATTCATGACCGAATCAGACTTCACTACGGAGAACAATTCGGACTCCAAATCATTAGCATACCTAAGGAAATAACCCGGGTTCGCGCCTTATTCCCAGCAGGCTTGTTTAAAGGAGATGCATGATGATGAGAGACTACACCTGCTTCATTGTTGACGATGAAGATCTAATCATACAGAGATTGGAATTGTTTTTTCACGAGCTCTCCCTTAGGGATAGGCGATTTCATTTAGTGGGAAAAGCGAATAATGGGCTGAAAGGGATAGAGGAGATCGTAAAGCTTAAACCGGATATCGTAATATCTGATATCGTTATGCCGCGAATGGATGGGATTTCCATGATTGAGCAGCTAAAGCCAAAGCTTCCCCATACCCAATTCATTCTTTTGACCGCTTATTCATCCTTTGAATACGCCCAGAGAGCTATTCAAGCCAACGTATTGGAGTACATTGTTAAGGTTCCGCTCAGGGACGCGGATTTGGATCGAGCTTTAGATAAGGCAGCCGGGATTTTAAATGAGGTAAAGAAAAAAGAAGCGGAATTTCAATCGTTAAACGTATCCGTGCTTGAAAATAAATATAGAGTCCGCAAGCAATTTTTTAACGAGCTTATCAGAGGCGAAATTCCTTCTCATCGGGCATCGGATTTTGCCAATCGCATGCAGTTCCATTTTTTTCAAGCCAACTATCGCTGCTTCATTGTCGAAATGAATATGTATGAAAGTTTCCGAAACGATTATTCAGCGTCTGATCAAAACATCTTGCGGTATGCGATTACAAATATAATCGAAGAAACGGTGATGAATGGCGGCAGTGGTGTAGCTGCGGATCTATCCGATAATCGTTTTATTGGCTTTCTTTCCTGGGAAAATAATCGTAGTGATCTGGAAACGGAATATGATTGCCAGACACTGGGGGGGCAGATCGTCTCCCATTTGCATCAATATTTGAATCAAAGGGTATCTGTCGCTTTTGGAGGTCAGCACCGAGGCTGGGAATCCATCAAACAAGCTTACACGGAAGCACAAAATGTGAGTGATGATTTCTATTATCATACAGAGAAAGTAGTAAAAACACCCATGCATCGGTTCCATTACCATAATGACAGAAAAGAAGAATTTCAGCAGAAACTGGCTGATTTTCTTGCTGGGGTGAAAAGAAAGGTTTCCAAGGAAGAGCTGGAGAAAGCATTTGCTGATCTGAACCAATTTGTTACGGACCATAAAATCCATAAGTCCATCATGGCGCCTATGCTACGAGACTTGTACAGAGACATTATTGTGAAGTTTAAATCGGGGAACAAGTTGGCCACGGAAGTAGCAGAGTTTCCCATAGAATTTTTAGCTTTTCGGGAGCAGCTTGCCTATATTGGCGACTTTACCTTCGAATATGTACACGCTGGCCAACTTTTACATCGTATAGAAATCATGAGTGCTATGCGGTTTATAGAGAAAAACCTGAAACAGCGATTAACGCTCGAGGCGATTGCCGAGGAAGTGAATTTAGCTCCATCGTATTTTAGCAGCTTATTCAAAAAAACAATGAACGAGGGCGTTATCAGCTACATCAATCGTAAAAAAATCCAATTAGCTCTCGAGCTGTTAAATGTTCAGGATTATTCTATATTGGAATTGTGCGAGGAAGTAGGAATTGTGAATGAAGGTTATTTTTGCAAATTATTTAAAGAATATACGGGTGATACTCCTAAGCAATATCGGATAAAAATGACACGGTATGAATCCAATTAAGGTTGCAAAAAATGTGTGATTTTTTCGCGAAATCATGTAAAAAAAAAGGGAGCAAAAGGATTACCATGATAGAAGGATCTAATCATGGAGGTTATCAAAATGGAGCTTATTAAAGCAGATGTAACCGTCGTCGGCGGAGGTATTGCTGGGATATGCGCTGCCATTGCTGCCGCACGCCAAGGGCTGCAAGTGTCACTTATTAATGATCGACCGGTTCTTGGGGGAAATGCGAGCAGCGAGGTCAGGGTTCATATCAACGGGTCGGCATATCTCGGAAACAGTCCATCCTATTATGCACGCGAAGGAGGGTTGGTGGAAGAACTCAAGTTGAAGATTTTCCACTATAATCCGTTATACAACAAGAAGCTGATGCTTTCGCTTTCGGATACGGTCTTGTTGGATATGGTCTATGCTGAGCCTAACATTTCTCTATTTCTGAATACATGCGTGCATGAAACGGGCATGGAGAACGGCAGAATTAAATGGGTGGAGGGCCTTCAATTGGCTTCCGAAAGGAAATTTCGTTTTGAAAGCCGAACCTATATCGATTGCTCCGGAGATGGAGTTGTCGGATATCAGGCAGGTGCTCTCTTCCGATGGGGGAGAGAAGCGAAACATGAATACAAGGAAGAATTGGCTCCTGAAGTGGCGGACCATTACACCATGGGCGATACGATCCTGTTTCAAGCCCGTGACGTAGGATATTCCGTTCCATACAAAAGACCTGGCTTTGCGTATGATATTACGAAGTTAGCCTTTTTCGATAGTATCAGAAAAGGCTTGAACCATCGGGCTTTTCCAAGAAAAATCAACGGGCTTGGCGGATTGTGGTGGCTGGAATACGGCGGACATATGGATATTATCAAAAATAATGAAGACATCGCGTTGGAACTGCGGAAATTGGTGTACGGGATTTGGGATTATCTCAAAAATAGCGGTGAATTTGATGATGTAGACAATCTCATCTTGGATTATGTATGCCCGATCCCGGGAAAGCGGGAGTCGAGGAGGTTTATTGGGGATCACATGTTGTCTCAGAACGATCTCACAGCAAAGCCGCATTTCGAAGATGCTGTATCCGTCGGTGGATGGTATATGGATTTACATGCTAATAAGGGCATCTACGATGAGGGGCCGGCTACAGCTTGGAATTTCGTGCCCGGATTGTACAATATCCCTTTCCGCAGTTTATATTCACGAAATATTCCTAATCTCTTGTTCGCTGGTCGCAATATAAGTGCTACCCATGTGGCTTTCGGATCTACAAGGGTTATGGCAACCTGCGGTTGTATGGGGCAGGCGGTTGGAACAGCTGCTTCTTTGTGCTCGAAATATGAGGTAGACCCCGCGGCCATAGGCGAAGCTCATATGGGGGAGCTGCAGGCGCTACTGCTTCGAGACGGGCAAACCATTGTAGGCCTTCAAGAAGAATTGGATCCTTACTTCGCTGACGGATTAACTATTCGTGCCTCGTCTCAGCGCAGTTATGACAATCTTCATCCAACCGAAGAGATTTCCTTGGAGAAAGGGTTATGTTTGGTCTTGCCGATTCAGACATCCGTGGCTGAAAGCGTACGGATCAAAATTAAAAATAGGTCCAAGCATTCGGAAACTCTACATGTGAAGCTGTTTGGCGGGGAACGGAAGGAAAACTACATTCCAACCAGCGAGTTGAGAGACTACCACTTGGTTATTACAGCCGGTCATGACGACTGGATTACGCTAGACTTGGACTGCAAGAAACCGGCTGACGACAAAATCTACATCATATTGGAGGGCACGGCGAGCCTTGCCATATACGGTAATGAAGAGAAATTGACAGGTGCGGTCAGCTTCCATTATAGGCCGGAAGAGCCGTCCAGGCTGAAGAAATTCAATAAAAGCATTTGCTTTAAGGACCTGATGCCAGCTCAGAATATGTATAGTCCTGAGAATGTTGTCAATGGCTACTCCAGACCTTATGGCCAACCGAACGGCTGGATTTCTGAACATTCGAAAGGACAGGAATGGTTGGAATTCTGTTTTACAAGCCCCAAAAATCTGGACGAAATCCATCTTGTTTTTAATTCGCAGCTGGATTTGGAGCATTTCAACGATCCGATCGAGTCCCTTATTCAAGATTATGATATGACCTTGACCTTAGAAGACGGAACCGATAGGACAATCATAACTCGTGGGAATTATCTCACCTTGAATAAACATAAGGTGGATGAGAAACGTGTATCCCGAATCCGGATTAATTTCTGCGCAACTTATGGTTCGCCTTATTTCGAAGTGTTTGCTGTAAAATTGTTTGCTCCTAAAATCGATAAATGAGGTCAGGTGAAGTCACGATGAAGGAATTATTCCCTCGTAAAGGGCTCCCCAATATAATTCAAAAATTGGAAAATGGGGATACCGTAACAATCGTCTATTTCGGCGGCAGTAATACACGTTCTGAAGGCTACAGGGTCATGACGGCGGATTGGCTTCGTAAGCAATATCCTAAGGCGGATATCCGCTCTGTGAATGCAGGCATTGATGGGACAGGATCGGATTTGGGCTGTGCCCGTTTGGAGACAGATGTACTGCGTCATCGGCCTGATCTAGTATTTGTTGAATTTGTCGGTAACGATGGCGGAGATCCCGAATCCAAGGCGCGTATCGAAGGGATTGTCCGTCAGATCCGCAAGCGGAACCGGTTTACTGATATCCTGTTCGTTTATACGCTGAAGGAGCGGGATGTGGCCTTATTTCAGTCTGGGGAATACCAGAAGGGGGCTATAATGCAAGAGGAAGTGGCCGACTATTACGGCATTCCTTCGATTCATCTAGGCGTAGAGGTCAGTCACTTGGTGTCGGAGGGAAAACTCGTTTTTACCTCAAGGGAAGACGTGTCCATTTCCGGAGCCGTTGTTTTTACGCATGATTCGATCCATCCGACTATTCCTGAAGGACACCAGATTTACACGGATACGATCACCCGGTCATTTGAGAAAATTAGAGAACTTCAAGATCATCCGGGAAGGTCAGTACATCACTTACCTCAGAATCCGTTGGTTCCGGCTAATCCATGGGAGTATGCGACCATGCTGTCACTGGATAGTCTTACCGATTTTTCCGCAGGATGGTCTTACATGACTCCGGATGATTGTGCTTTAGTGCGCGAGTACAATTGGTTGTTCCCCGGCCTATGGCGAGCAGTCGATCCTGGAGAGGCTATCACGGTGCAGTTCGAGGGAACCCATATCGGATTATTTGATATCGGGGGGCCTGATTCTGGCAGATTGAAGGTGTCGGTGGATGGTGGAGAACCCTTTATTGTCGATCGATTCACACTACACAACGATCATAATCGTAATCAGTATGTATTCTTGCCAGAGCTCCCGAATGGGAAACATACAGTTCGCTTCGAAGTCGATACCGAAAAGACAGACAAAGCGGCTGTGTTTGAGGCATGCGGCAATGAACGAAGTATTGAGCATGTCCGGCAGCATCCAGATTGGTATGATCAAACGGTGATCCAGCTTGGGAAGTTGTTATTGGTGCAGCCGCCATTATAATTAATCTAAAGGTTTTATCCAATTGAAAGACCTATTTTATACTGACTGCAGTTGAGCGGCCAGTTATGATGTAGGTCTCTTTTTTAAAGGAAGACAAAGTCGTTTCTTCTTGCTTAAAATCTTATAAGAAATTCTTGAAATCAAAGAAATTTCACAGTTCTGTGACATGCTATGATAAAAACGACGGAGCGGGATTAGCCAGAAGGATACGGCTGATCGCTTCTTTATGATCTTCGAACAAAGGAGGGTTTTATTATTTTGAAAGCGTTATCAACTTAAGGGAGGCTGTGAGTTGTATGATAAAAAGGAAGCTGTTTTTCTTAATCGTTTTCATCGTGACGATATTAGTTCCTTTCAGCCTAGACGGAATAAGGACCGCTTATGCAGAGACCTTACCGTATAAGACGATTATCATCGATGACGGGAGCATCACGATCAATGATGTTGTGACACCTGATGTGGGTAACGAGAACAACGGATATTTGGCTCCGAATTGGACCACAAGTACAGGGGTGAAGGGGTATGATAACTCCAGTTCCAAATATACGAGTACAGCAGGCAGAACGATATCATGGAATCCACGATTGGAAGCGGGAACGGCGAGAATTTCGTTATACAAGCTTAACTGGGAAGATAAAGCAGATAGCAATGTAAAAATTGAAATCGTCCACAATGGAACGACGGATGTTCTTTTTATGGATTTGAGACCTTCATTTGGCGCTTCTGTGGGATGGGTTGATTTGGGAGAGTACTATTTTTCCGGAGTGGGTAACGAATTCGTTAGATTAACTCGGTCTACCAGCACAACCAGCACGATACTTACTCGTGCAGATGCGGTCAAGTTCGAAGGTAATATTCAGCAAAAAGAACCTCATAAGACGATCATCATTGATGATGGAAGCATCACGATTGATGATGTCGTCACCACTGATGTAAATAACGCAAATAACGGATTCTCCGCTCCTGATTGGACTACAAGTACGGGAGTGAAGGGATATAATAATTCCAGTTCCAAATTTACCGATGCAGTAGGAAGAAGCATCACATGGAATCCGCGATTAGAAGCAGGGACGGCGAAAATTTCATTCAACAAGCTTGATTGGGCGGACAAAGCAGACAGTAATGTTAAAATCGAAATTGTTCACAATGGGATTACAGATGTCATGTTTATGGATCTGAGACCCTCGTCGGGACCATCGGCCGGATGGGTTGATTTGGGGTCATATTATTTCAGTGGTGATGATAGCGAATTTGTCAGACTGACTCGAACACAACCTACGACCGGAAAGATCATTACGCGGGCCGATGCGGTCAAATTTGAAGGGAATATCCGGCAGCAAGCTCCGCCGTTGCCTCCGCTGCGCAGCCGTACATTGGCGAATCTCAGTTACACGGAAAAAGGCAGCATCGAGAATGCCGGCTATAAAGCAACCTTCTATGAAGCAGCTTGGGATGGTGGCAAATCCATCGTTCGTGATTTGTTCTACAAGGACACGGATACGGAGAACTGGGTACCTGTCAATAATGTGTCTGAAAGACTTGAAGAACAATGGGTCTTATTGGATGGGAATGCGGGGAGTCGTACCAATTACTACGATACGATGAACAAACACTGGATTACATTCGACGAGATCGACTTCCCCGACAGCCACACGGCGATATTAACCGATTCATCACATGAAAGCGATTACGATTTACAAGTGAACTGGTCTATGTCAGGGGACAAACCTGATGTTTCCTTCGCCTTTACACCTCGCAGGGATGGCAATTATGTAATCGGTTATCAGTCCTTCACAACAGAGCAAATCTCAGGTGTCAATGAAGTGTTAAATGGTTTCAGATCACACGCCAAAATGGTAGGTTCAGTGGAATCAACAAGCTTAAGGGAACTGAGCGCTCCGATGAGTCTGGTTGAGAAGAATGACGGTTCGGGGAATCCATTGACGTATGGGGTATTTGTACCGTCGGATGAGCTTCCGGTTGAATTTGAACCGACGGGAGGTGTTACGAAGCAAAGGCTCGGCATGAGCCTTGTCAACAACGAAGGCAGCGTGCAGCCAATCTTGTATGCTCCTCAATTAGGGACCTATTCGCAAATGAACGCAGAAAGCACTTATCAATTTCATATGGGACTAATCGCTCAAAAAAGCAATTTGTATGAGTCCTACGCGGATATTCTTCGCAAAGAGTACGGTTATTCTGCATACCGTGAGAATGTATCAGATCAGTCGCTTACTGACGCGATGTTCAATATGATCGATTTACTTAAGATAGAGCCGCAAGGAGATGACTCTGTTGATTATGTCCCGTCACCCAGCGGGTGGTGGAGCCGTGCCAAGGGCTTCATTGACATCGAAAACGAGGATAGCGTTCGAACAAGCTCGAATGCGGTTCTTTTGGGGGCTTACTATTTGACTGGGGATGACCAGCTTTACGATACGAGAGCATTGCCGTCCGTCCAGTATGGCTTATCGCGAAATGGCATAGGTTGGTCGCCGACGCAGAAGCCAGTATACGGTGTGCCGTCGTTATGGAAAATGGCAACCTTGCCGTTTGATTTTTCAAGCGTAGCCGCTGTCAATCAGATGATGGGTACTTCGGCAGGAATTGGGGCGCTAGCACAGGAAGAGTACCTCGTGCGTGATCCTGACCAGAAAGACCGCGGTCCTGTCATTCAGCCCCTGATGATGTATCGTATGACGGGAGATGCGCATTATTTACAGGCTGCCAAGGATGCAGCCGACAGCTATATCATGCAGCATATTGACACGCCTGCATCTGTTAATGTGAGTAAAAATGAGTTCATTTATTATTATAGCAAGCTGTGGATGGAGATCTTGGAGCTTTACGAGGAAACTCAGGATCCCAAATACTTAAATGCTGCTTATAAGGAAGCCAAACGGTATGCAACGATGTTCGTTGCTCGTCCGGTTCCTGAAGGTGCCGTTACGATTCCGCAGCCTGAGACGTATAATTACGCGGAGTCGTTCCACTGGCCGGAAAGTGGTAAATATCAATATCCTCGGATCAAGCTCCCAGAAGATGTAGCCGGAGGCGTACAAGCGGATAGTGAGCTTGTATCTCCCAATGGATTGACGTTTGAAGCGGGAAGTACAACTGGCTATTATCGGATGAATGCTCAGGAAGCTCCATTCATGCTGAGATTGTCGCTCTATACAGGTGATAAACTGCTGCAGGATATTGCTCATAATGCGGTTATTGGTCGATATTCCAGTTATCCAGGTTATTACTATAAGGGCTTCGCCGTTAGCCAACTTGAACCAGAGTTTCCTCTGGAAGGCCCAAGCGGGGCTACATCTATATATTATCACCATATCCCGGGACAACTCGGGCAAACGATGGATTATTTGATCAGCGAACAATCGTTGAAATCGAATGGTAGTATTACATTCCCTACTGTATTTGAAACTAATTTTTTATGGTTCAAATATCACCTCTATGGAAACAAACCAGGTCATTTTTACGGTAATTCCGACGTTTGGCTCTGGATGCCCAAGGGGATTATTAAGACCAACCATCCTCAATTGAACTGGATAACGGGAGAGAGCGGGAATAAATTCTACATCGGGTTAAGCAACGAATCGTCAGCTGAAGTCCAGACTCCTATCGAATTGAATGCGCAAATCATTGGGTTCAACCCGGCACAAGATTATACCGTAACCATCATCCGCGACAATGGCACACCAGAGCAAACGGTTATGAGTGGCGGAATCATTCAAGCCACGGTTTCAAGCAAGGGAATAACCGCTATCATTGTAGAAGGACTCAACATTGATGTGCCGCTGCACCAGGTCAGAACTGCTGATACATCGGAGGCAAGCTATTTCTTCGATATCCACAGCCCTATAGATGCGGTTAAAGGTATGCTGATCGTCAAGCCCGACGAAACGGCCTATGATGCTTATGTGCAGGCAAAAACGACAAAACCAGCGACGATCCATTATTCCTTGGATGGCGGGGCGACGTATACGACGATTCCAGATACGATTTATCCGATGGAATGGTCGATACGGGTAAACGATTTATCCCAAACCTTCACTTATTATGTGGAATCGGACGGGAAACAGACTCGCAAGCGGACACTCTATTTGCCTGATCAGGTACAAGAAACTCCGGTTCAACCGGATTGGCAGAAGGGTTCATCGATCATTGTGGATAATACGGAGGCGGAGACAGAAGGCGTCTGGATACGGGATACAACCGCTAACGACTATTACTATGATAACTATGTGTACGCCAAATCGGCTGCCGGCACAGCGACAAGCAGAATTAAATGGCAGCCTGAGCTGCCGGAAAGTGTTACTTACAGTGTGTATTACAAGCTTCCGCAAATAACCGCTACAAGTGAAAATTGGGCAACGAATGCCTCATTTACCGTTTATTATAGTGGAGGCTCCGAGACGGTTACCGTTGATGAGACAACGGCCAATGGGACTTGGGTGCACCTGGGAGATTATCCTTTTGCAGCAGGCTATAGCGGATATGTCGAGTTAACCAATAAGGCCAACAAGTCACGGGTAGTTGCCGATGCGATGATGTGGGTCGATCCAAAAAGTATGCCGCAATTGGAGTCTGTGGTGATCCTGTCGGATCGGAGTGAACTGCAAATGACTCAAACCGCACAACTAAGCGTGACCGGCTATTTGGATAACGGTCTGATTGGTGATCTATCACAGGCAAATGTGCAATATTTCGTTGATCGAACCGATCTGGCTGAAGTGGACAGTAGCGGTATGTTGACCCTTCTAAGTCTCGACGGAGAAACGGATCATATTGAGGTATGGGCCACTGTAACGATTGACGGGGTGACCTTAACAACGCCGTCTTTGACAATTGCGATCAGGGACTTAACGGTTATTGTCGACAGCACGAATACGACTGGGTTATACACAACAGAAGGATCTTGGAGCCAAAGCAATTTAGCCGGATACAAAATTGGGGTTAAGTCCCGTTACTCTACCGTGCAAGGATCATCAGCGACGTGGAAAGGCCAGTTCCCAGAGGGGAAATATACGGTCTCCATCTACAAGCTCGTCCATACGACGGCAAACGATAATTATGTCAAAGTAGAAGTGAAGCATCAGTCGGTTACCGAGGTCACGTATATTGATGCAACCGTCGGCTCCTCAGGTTGGGTTAATCTAGGAACGTTCGACTTTACTGGAGACGGCAGCGAGTACGTTCGTCTAACCAGGGTTACTCCCACAACGGTAGATCCGCCAACTCTACCTGCCGATATGATTTATACGAGGGCTGATGCAGTCAAGTTCGAACGGCATTCCGTTAGCCCGGAATTGCTTGCAAATAGGGTGCCAGGTAAACCGGCACTTTCGAATAACAGCGGTGTTGCCACAGGCATAAATGATGGCAATTACGAAGTTACGATGAATATGTGGTGGGGAAACAATGGCTCACTGTATAAGTTGTACGAGAATGGCCAATTGATCCAAACGAAGTCACTGGCCGATGTTTCGCCTGCTGCCCAGACTTCCATTATTCCTATTCAAGGAAAGCCGAATGGAACCTATGTGTATACATGTGAGTTATCGAATTTGTATGGAACGACTTCATGTGATCCACACACCGTCACCGTGACTGAAGCGAATCCCGGCAAACCTGTGTTGTCTAGTGACAACTGGGATCAAGATGGGGACTATAACATTACTGCTAATATGTGGTGGGGCACGAACGCAGCACAATATCGATTATATGAAAATGGCGAACTCATTGAAACGCAATCTTTATCTTCACAAACACCAAGTGCTCAATCGGCCATTACACAAATCTCAGGGAAAACTCCTGGCATTTATCAATATCACTGTGAGTTTATGAATGGAAGTGGAACTACGGAAAGTGATACTATACAGATTATTGTAAAATAAACCTATGAGCTGAGTGGATGAGAACGATCCATTCGGCTTTTTATTTCTAGGAATTTAGTATTGAATTATGCAAAACACTTGTAAAACGATGATGTAAGAAGACAGTACATTTTTGGAACATATGCCGGAGCATCCGATCGTATTTAATCTAATCTTTCAAAGCTCACAACTGGGTGATATTTACACGATACTGCTCATGCTAGATCAGCAGGGCGATATCAGCCAACCGTATTATTTTGAACGTGAGATGTGCCAGATTAAAAAATATAACTATGTGCATCCTTGAAAAATCAATTACGGCTTTGATCGGCCCCTCCGGTTGCTGGAAATCAACCTTGTTGCGAACGATAAATCGAATAAATGATCAAGATCAGGATATGAGAGTGGAGGGAGGCGTCCAGATTTCGGGATATTCAATCTTTAATAAAGAGATACGAGCAAATGTCGCAATGGAAATGGTTCTTATTCTCCTATATTCGAAGTGAAGTCCATATAGCTGCACATCCAGTGATAATACGGTTTATAGAACCGTCGCTGGCCTAAGCAAAAGTAACAAAGCCTGACGGATTCATATCCGCCAGGCTTTATTCAATTAAGAGCCGTAAACCTCGAAATCGAATATTGAATATCCGTATACGGTCCCTCTAGCAGTACACAGCACTCTGACGTAACGTCCGCTATTTGCGGTAAATGTAATATCGTCAATAGAACCATTACCGGTCGTTGTTACGTAAGTATCCGTCCATGTTGTTGCGTCGTTAGACACCTGAACTTTGTAGCCTTTAGCGTAAGCATCTTCCCAATTCAACTTGACGCGGTTCACACTTTGGGTTGCACCCAGATCGACGTAAATCCATTCATTGTTGCTTCCTTCCATGCTCGCCCAACGGGTAGTGGAGTTACCGTCTGTTGCTTTGGAAGCTTCAAATCCTGCACCTTCGATAGAGCTGGCTACCGCTGTCTTACCTAGCGCAAGGTTGGTGTTGTCAGGAGAAGTTGCACTTGTAGTTTCTGTTGCGGTATTGCTGTTAGCAGACAGGTTGCCTGCAGCATCGACAGCTTTCACCGTATAGCTGTAAGCTGTCGATGCGGTAAGTCCGGTATCGCTGAAGGATGTGTCTGTAGGTGCGCCTACTTCCACGCCGCCACGGAAAACCCGATAGCCTGTTACACCGACATTATCTGTGGAAGCAGTCCAACTCAGATTAATTTGGCTGCTTGAAACTGCTGTTGCGGTCAGATTCGTTGGATCCGAGGGAGCTTGTGCATCCGCTGCACTGTAGGTAGGCTTCCACCAGTTCCCCGAGATGAACAGTAGGTTCAGCATGTTAAAGGAGTCGCTGAAGTAACTTTCCTTTTTGTTCTTCATCCAGTCCCAACCGGCATTGACCCAAGCTTGATGCGTGCTGGTAGTCGTCGCTGCGGAGATGAAAGGCGCTACGAATACCGCTGTTGCATAAGTACCGCGATTCGAACCGTTCAGTTGGTAACCGTCCTTCACATTGTTCGGATTGTTGCCTGTTTTTCCTTTGATCCATACCACCATTTTATTAGCGATATCCTTACCGCGGGTATCTCCGTACAAGGCGTAATCCATTACGATCCGAAGTGGTACACGGCTTGCATTGTAGTTGTATTCATTTGTTTCAGGGAACTCTTCCAAATAGTTTGGGGGAGCCGGCTTAGGCGGGTTGCCTACCACGAAGTCCGATATCAGACCTGTGCTAGACGAATAAGCTGCTGTAAATTGGCTGTATACGTTATACAGATTGTTGATGACATTTAGCCAAGTTGAATCTCCAGTTACTTCATTGAAAGCCCGTAGATGGCTGAGCATCCAGTCGGAGGGACGGGTATTCAAGGCGCTCTTCGTATCCCAGTCACCAAGGTTCAGCCTGTTGTTAGTTGTCACATTGCTAAGCTTAATAGCGCCAATCATCTTTTTGGCTTCAGCCAAATAATTGATCGTTCCGGTCGAGCCCCATTGGCGATCAGCTAGAATAAGGGAGTAAGCGATATCGAGGTCCCCGTCTGTTGCCGAACCGAAGTGCCCTTGAGCCCCAGTACTATCTGCTACTACCCATCCCATCAGGTTCGGGTTGTTAGAGCTCTTGAACGCTCTAGCCGTTTTGAACAAACCGTCATAGATTGTTCTGGAATTCGTATCGTAACCGGCCATAAGCACGGTAATGACCATACCGTATCCTTGGCCTTCCGATGTGCCTAGCGGATCGAAGCCGTCCGCTTCGCCAGTAATGTCACCTTTTACATAGTATCCTCCAGTCAGCGAGGACAGGTTGTTTTTAAGATAAGTAGCCTTCCAGTAGTCATAGTAGGAAGCTACAGAACTATTCAACGAGGATTGACTGACGTGGTTTGGTTTAATGATACCCGGATAGCTGACTTGTTGAGGAAACGGTTTCAATTCACCCGCTCCATGAGCTTTTGGTTGAAGCGGTGCAGGTGCGGCTAATGTCGATAGAAGCATAACCGCCGAAAGCATAACAAGTAACATCACTTTCATTGTGCCTGAGGTCGATTTCAATGAGTACATAAAAATTCCTCCTTAAGTGATGGTTAGTTTAATTAACGTCAATGAATTCTCCTTCCCTATAGAATGATCTCCAAAGTAAAACGCTTAACAATAAGTGCTACACACGCTTATAATGTTTAAGCGCTTTAACTTTAGGGCGGAAGTGACATTTACTTATATGCTGAAAAAGATTTGGAGATACGTGCTTCCTTAGGGAATCATCGCATCCTCAACGTTACTATTAACACTTTCATTGTGCCCGAGGTCGATTTCAATGAGTGCACAAAAATTTCTCCTTAAGTGACGGTTTTTAATTAACGTCAATGAATCCTCCTTCCCTATAGTCTGATCTCCAAAGTAACACGCTTAACAATAGATGTTATTTAAGCCTATAAAGTTTAAGCGCTTTAACTTTAGGGCGGAAGTGACATTTGACTTATATGCTGAAGAGATTTGAAGATATGCGCTTCAATAGGAAATCATCGCATCCTCAACGTCACTTTTCACCTATAGGTAGAAATTGCTAACCCAGCAGCATTACTTATGCTCAAATGTATCACAACTATTTTCGCCGTGTCTAGGTGTTTGTGAATAAAATTTAAAAATTAATATCCATAAATAAAAGCGTTTACACCAAACGACAGTTCCTTTTTAAGATATTGATCCCCTAGCACACACAAAGTTGCGAACTAGGACTGTTTTGTTATAAGTCAAATTTGTTCTAATTCAGTCTAAATAAGCGCTTACATTAAGGGGTGGCTAAACTTACAATAATGTCTAACCATTTAAATTTGGGAACTTCTCCTGCAACGGGGAAGAATTTCACTGTCATGGCTTTCATGCAAAGCTAGGTTGAATATTGGAAAGGGGGCTGTCATGGGGATTACAAGACGAAAACCAACAGTGATTATCTTGTTTACCGCTCTGATTGTTCTTGCTTTACTCATGTTGGGCTTAACTAACAAAAAGGCGGAGCTGCCTGAAAACTGGATATTTACAGTAGATGGATATGCCGTAACAGAGGAAGAATTTCATTTCTATGTAACAGAGCAAAGAGCTGTAACAGCAGACTATTTCTTCAGAACTTATGGGGCTCAAGTAGATGAGGGCTTCTGGACACGTAAATACGGCAAAAATCATGAAACCCCCTCTGAATACGCCAAAAATTCTGCGATGACTGCATTGCTAAAAACCAAGCAGGAGCAATTTATTGCAGATGAGCGGGGGATCGCCCCTTATAAAAGCTTTGATGAGCTAGAATCCGACATGGATGATGAAAATGTTAAGCGAGCTAAGATGGATGATTCAGGAGAGACATACTATGGGCTGCCTCAGTTTGAGTTATATCAATACATGCAATATTTAAGTGGCGCCCGTTGGCCGGATTTGGTAGAAACCCAGGTTAAGAAAACGAAAATGAGCAACGCGGAGTTACAAGTTGAGTATGCATCAAAAAGTGCGGAATATACTCGTGTTGCTGATAAATTAACGGCTGCGTTAGCAACAACGGGGCAGGCCAAGAAAGAGAAAGTGCTAAATCGTTTGGATATATCCAAAGAAGATACCGAGTCTCTTAAGTTCTGGGAGTCATTAGCTGCTGCTTCTGTAGGTGAGACAGTAATCGGTAAATATATGGACGAGGATGTCATTGCCACATTAATCACAAAACCGGAAATCACCAAGCTTAAACTGGAAGAAGTGAAAGATTCCATTATATACGAATGGGCGGAATCTGACTTGCGAGCGTTAATAACAAATACGAATAAGTTGAAGATCGTGTATAACGGTAATCGATTCAGTGAATTAGTAGTGAACTAGAATAGTTAGTTTTTAAGTTTATAAAAATCTATGTCTATTGAGATTTCCATAGATACAGATTTTTTTATAAAGTATAAATTTATTAATTTCAAAGGGAGGAAATTTTGGAATGATACGATCGAAATGGATGCAAAAAGCTTTGTCGATAGTTACGGCAACAACGTTGGCATTCCCTGGTCTGTTCGGCTTGGCGCCTTCATCTGAAGTATCAGCTGCGGGAGGGGGCGAATCTTTTGACTCCGTTGTACTAGAATTGACACAAGCCGCAGGTCAGGCAGGCAGGGTAAATCTTTCCTATAAAGGTTCGCCTTTAAGCAGTCTGGTTAAAGGACCGGTTATTGACGAGGTAAGTTATGATTCCAGCAATTCGCATCTTTTAACTGTTAATAATCAGGGTAACATTACTTTATCTAACGGTTATACATTTGCGTCGCCAGGTGCCCCGGGCGTCCCGGTGACAATCACGGCCACGGCAGGTTATTACCCTGACTCAGAAGTGTTATTCATGGAGGACTTCGAGAACAACGATGGTCCGATGACATCTATGAGCAAATTAGGCTCGTCATTCACGCTGTCCGATGCACAGTCCCGCTCTGGATTGAAAGCGATTACACCATCGGATGATACGAATAATGAAAAGGTAGCCCAGGACGTGGCATTGCCGGCTGGCAGCAATTATAAGATGACGGCATGGTATTTTGACCCGTATCCTAATGAGGAGAAGACTGCGACGGATAGAACGCAATTTGCTATTGTAGATGGCAAAAATGCCACCTTTGCCGGGACATTCTATCAAAGTTCAGAGGCTGATGTTATTCATAACCCGACGAAATATACTTGGGCTTATGAACCATCATCAGCGGGTACAGCAGGCAACCGTTGGAAAGATAGCGGGGCTTTACGTTCCACAGGCTGGCATAAATTCGAGTGGCTTATTACACCGAATGGTGCGACGTTACAAATAGACGGAACATTAATATCCGATTCAGCGCAAAGTGATATTTACAAAGCTATGAAGAGCGGTACAACCATTCAGCCTAAAATAGCTGGAGGATGGAATAGCCAGTCAGGGAACAAAGCTTATATTAAAAATAAACATCTAATTGACGATTTTTATGTTGTAAAAGATGTGGATACAACAACAGGTACCAGAACATTAACAGTGAATTTGGTACCTCCCGGCGGATTGCCAAATTTAGAAATAATCACTCAGCCAACAAGGGCAGAAGTGAAACAAAGTGAGACAGCAACATTTAGCATTACGTCATCAGCCGCTACTACTGCTTATCAATGGTATGTATCTGATGACGAAACTGGCTTGAGCGGGACAAAAGTCAGCGGAGCTGATAAGGCAGTATTAACACTTTCCAATGTGGACGCAGCTTCCCAACAAGGCAATTTTTATTATTGCGAAGTGTCCTCGGCAGAGGGAGTTGTGGTGAAATCCCATGCTGTACCGTTGTTGATAACCACCAATACGCAGGTGAATGCACCAATTAATCCAACGCTTGACTCGGATACGGGTATTTATAATGGCGCTTCCAATTACGGCGATACCCTTGTAACACTGTTCAAAGACGGTGGACCTGTTGGTTATTATTTATCGAAAAATGGGGGGCCCGACCAGCCTAACAATCATGAAAGGCATCATGTTCTGCCCTATGCAAGGGCACTGGGAGTGGGCAACTACACTGTTACAGCTATTGTCATAAATAATGCGGGAGATATCAGTGAAGAAGTTGCAGCATCCGGAATATTGAAAATCGAGAAATTGCCTACACCGGCAAATGCCAGATGGAACGGCACATACGCTACATGGGATCGCGTCGCTAACGCATCTGCCTATTCGGTTCAACTCTTCAGTAATGGAGTGGTTAATGGAAGCCCGATTGCAGCGACAAGCAATGATACGGCTTTGTCTCCGACTTTAAACGATACCTTTAAAGTAAAGGCAAACGGCAATGCAACGTCACGATTCTTGGACTCTGATGAATCAGGGGAGAGTGCACAATATTCAGCGAACATTGTGCTAATTCGCCAGAACGATACATTACGGGCAGGGGATAGAACGCGGTTAATTGTTGACACAGCTGATGTGTTCGTTGCTGATAACATCAGCTTCAGTCCGGCGGATCAAGACAAGAATAAGATTGAAGTTGATGATGCCGGATTCGTGACGGTTAAGAAAGGTTATATTCCGACAGGGAACGAAGAAGTTACTGTACATGTGAGCGTTGATTACTTCAATAAGGCTGACACTAAATTTTACGATGGATTTGAAGGGGAGAAGAAATTTTCAAATGGTGCGAACGGATATATTCACAGCGATGTGATGTCCCGTACCGGAGGAAAGGCCGCGACATCAAGCGGCGCCGGTCAGGTGGCGACTGTTCCAGGTACCTATAATTACGCCCCTGCAACCGGTAAGACAACAATCGTTACTGCTTGGTACTATGATGATGGCAGAGCGGCTTCCAATGACCACGCTGTCTTTGGCTTAACCCCATCGTCCAATGAACATATCGCAATAAATTATGGCAATGGAGATGGTGACTGGACGGCAAATCTGACCAATTACGCAGTCAGACCTGGTTCATCCGGGAGATTCTATCCTGTAGATGTCCAGCGAAGTGAAGGCTGGCATAAATTTCAATGGTTCGTTACATCAACAGGAACAACCTATAAAATCGATGGACAAGACATTCAAAGGCAAACAACAGCTGGCGGAAATTTTGATACTCCAGTTAAGAACAATATTTCCAAGATCGATGCATTGCAGCTTGCTACGAACTGGGGCAACAAGGCTGGAACGGTTAAGGATATACAGAACAGGCACTTTATCGATGACGTATATGTTATCGATAGTGGAATAACAGCCCAAACCGGAACATCTTCTATTACGCTAAAGCTTTTGCCCAAAGAGTATAGCCACTTGGAAGACAGCACATATGTTATGGGTCTGGACGACTATAATATCACCGTAAATCCTGATTTAGCAGATCTAGCTGGAGTGGAGATCGGCGCTGTAACACTGCAGCGGGATGTGGATTATACGGTTAGCGGTAATGTATTGAAAATTAACAAAGAATCATTCGCAAGAAATAATATCGTACCGGGGAAATATACCGTTAGACTTGATCTGTATCCTGCCGAAATCACATTCGAGTTGAACATTGTACCCCTTGAAGTCCGTGATTATTATTTCTCCAATAACGGTGACGATCATGCAGATGGACGCACACCGGCTACAGCATGGAAATCAATCTCCAAAATTAATGAATATGTATTTATGCCAGGTTCAACTATTTATCTGGATGCGAATAGCGTATGGAATGAACAAATCAGACTGCGTGGCAATGGTGAGGAAGGAAATCCGATTACGCTTACAAAATATAATACGACCGACCCTAACCAACGCCCGGTAATTAATGGTGGAGGAACAGCGTCGAGCCCATCTGGCATTTCCTTAAACGGTACCATTGAGTTATATGACGTTAACTATTGGATTGTCAGTGGAATTGAAGTAACGAACATCGGCAATGCGGCAGGTGACGGCCGTTCCGGTATCGCTGTAATGTCACGGATTTCCAAGCTGGGACAAGGTCAGTTTAATATTCAAGATTATGCTGATGCTCGTATGCAAGGAATCGTCATTCGAGATAACTATGTTCATGATGTTAATGGGCTGCACCAAGCAAATGGAGCAAGTAAGGTATCCGGCGGCATCATTATTAATGGTTATGTAGATATATTGGTTGAAGGCAACAAAACCCTTCGTTGTGATAACGAAGGTATTCGCAATAATGCCTACGGGCCAAGCAATCCAGGGACTAATAACACAGGCATTACTTGGAGTAACTCAAGCTATCCTTGGGCATCCAACGCTGTGTTTAGAAACAACTGGGTTTCTAGTTCGGTTGGAGATGGCATTGTCATGTCCGGCGGGAACAATTCCCTTGTGGAACGTAATGTGGTCACAGACAACGGTTACAGCTATTTAAGCGATAAGAGCGGTAACCTGGTTACGAACTGGGGGCCAAATAATACAACACCAACATATCTAGGTTCGCAAAACTATGCGGCAGCGTGGATTATGGCAAGTAAAGGCACCATTTTCCGTTACAATGAAGCAGTGGATAACCCTTATCATGCAAGTAATGACGGTATGGCTTGGGATATTGACAACTATTGTCAGGACAATGTGTATGAATACAATTACAGCCGAAATAACTATGGTGGTTGGTACTTACAGATGAATGCTGCAAAGGGCAATATCGTTCGTTATAACATTAGCGTGAACGACGGTCGCAGCCCGGATTTTAACAAGAGTTTTAACAGTCTTATATTACTTGCTGGAGGTTCTTCAACGAGCGAGGAAATAAGCGGCTTATACTATAACAATGTCATCGTCACGCCATTGAAGAATAGCAGTTCGTTAGTATTTGACCCGACAGGCTCCAACTTGCACATTTATTTCCAGAATAACATATTTGCCTACACTGGTGAAAACAACCAGGTTGGTCTGAAAGGCGGGGGAACATCAGCTCCATTTGCAGCCGGACGGTTTACGAACAATATTGTATATCCGGCTAATCTTTTTGGTAGCATGAACGCAGGTGGTGGCGGGTATCTAGGTGCAGGCGTAACAGCAACAGACAACCGCTATGTAACGGAAGAGGAACTAAATTCTATATTAAATGATTATAAATCTGCTCCGGAACATTGGATTACCAACAGCGGAACAGCGGATGCCAAGCTTGATTATAGTGCGATGAACGGGTTCCGTCTTGCTGACGGTAATAACCTGGCCTATGGTGCAGGTGCTGAGATTGTAAGCCCATATGTGGATCGGGCGAACGCTCTGCCTCATATGACGGAGAGAACAGACTTCTTTGGCAATCCACTTAGCGGCAGAACGCCTTCCATCGGTGCACACAACCCTTATGCGGTAACTTTTGATTCCAATGGTGGCAGCGAAGTTGCGATGAAGTTCGCTGATATGGGCGGGACAATTACCGAGCCAACAGCGCCAACAAAAGAAAAAACTGTTTTCGGCGGTTGGTATCAAGATACAGGATTAAACGATGCCTGGAATTTCGTTGCTGATCCTGTTACAAGGGATATTGGATTATATGCGAAATGGGTTGAAGACGCAGGTACGGCACCAACGATTACGACGAATTCGCTTGCGGATGGCAAGGTCGGACAACCTTATTCGGCAGTTCTTACGACTGAAGGCGATAAGCCTATCAAATGGGCCGTTGTAGAGGGACAATTACCATCAGGATTGAGCTTGGATGAAGGTGCAGGTGTTATCTCTGGTACACCGGATCAGTGGGGTCAATTTACGTTCAAAGTTCAAGCAAATAATGACGCAGGCAGTGACACAAAACCTTTCAATATAGTGATCACTGAAGATGTCTCAGTTGACACAGCTCCGGGGATTATCACTAAGAATTTGCCAAGCGGAAAAGTTGGACAACCGTATACGGTAACACTAGCGGTATATGGCAGCAAACCGATTACTTGGAAGGTCCAGGGAGGAGATTTGCCAGTAGATTTGAACCTAGATGAAGCAACAGGCGTTATCTCGGGTACGCCTCAAGAGACAGGATATTACGAATTCACGGTTGCAGCAACGAATGACTTTGGTATAGATGAGCGAGTATTGAGCATCGAGATTAAAGAGGATAAGCCAGTTGTTACAGCTCCGGAGATTATCACTAAGAATTTGCCAAACGGCAAAGTTGGACAACCGTATACGGTAACATTAGCAGTATACGGCGACGAACCGATTACTTGGACAGTAAGCGATAATTATTTACCTTTTGGGTTGAATTTAGAAGGAGCTACGGGTGTTATTTCAGGCGTGCCTACTGAAGCGGGAACTTACAAATTCAATATTACAGCTTCCAATCATGCTGGCATGGATACGATAGAGTTAACTATTGTAATTACTACAAATGACAGTGGTGGCAATAATGGCAATAACAATGGCGGCAATTCAAATGGCCACAGCAGTACGCCGACTCCTTCGCCAGAGTTATCAGTAGCGGAGCGTATTGATGCTACAATCAAAGAGAAGCTGAAGAAGGGCAATTCCATTGCATTGACGATGTCAGCCGGAAAAGATGAGCTTGAGATTCAAAGCGATACGATCGGTGCGATTATTAAAGCTGACAAACCGCTAATCGTTACGAATGACACCTTATCTGTTGAATTGTCCGCTGAATTGTTGAAGCAATTGAATACAGGAAAGCGGATGAAGGTTGTTATTAAACCTGTAGATGAAAGAGACGGAGCTATAGGGCGGGGATATGAATTGAAGATCTTCGCGGATGGCCGGGAAGTAACGGATTATACAGGGCTTATACCCGTAATCTTCGATCTGTCAAAAGAGAAGTTGTCGACAAACGATCTTAGCATGTTATGCGGTGTCATGCTTCGATTGAACGGTAATATGGAACGTTTAGGCGGCAACTATGACCATGAGACAGGTAAATTTACCTTCAAGGCAAAAGGACTAGGCTATATCTTCGTTACAACCAAGCCTGAACCTGTGAAATTGGAATTCACTTTAGGGAAGACAGGGTATAAATTAAACGGAATCGAAATGAGTATGGATGTTGCTTCGATGGTAGTTAAAGGCAGAACGTTAGTGCCACTGCGCTTCGTTGCTGAGAGCTTAGGAGCAAATGTAAGCTGGGATAACGTTATGAAAACCGTAATGATTACCTTGAAAGGTCAGACTTTGTCGATTAAGATCGGTGAACTTGCACCAGGAATGGATGTAGCAGCTGAACTTGTAAACGGTCGTACTATGCTCCCATTACGTTTCATTGCTGAGTATTTTGGTGCAAATATATTCTTCGATAATACTTCGAAATCTATTAGTATCATGAAGTAGTATTTCCTAAAATTAGCAGCTACGCTCGAAACCCTCTAACATGCACTGCCATGTTAGAGGGTTTTCTAGTGTGCGCCAGGCATGGACGATAACTTGGCAGTGAAAGTCCGCACGAACTATATAATTGTCTTAACTGGAAACAATTCTTTAGATTGTGTTAATCTGTCTAATAGTGAACTCGATTTAGAGAGAGGGAAGTTACTTGAAAAGAAACGTGTTATATATTGAAGATAATGAGAAGATAGGCAGTTGGGTAAAGGAAGAATTGGAACAACGAGGATTTTCAGTACAATGGCTACTTTCTGGTGAAGGAGCTGAAAAAGAAGTGAATCAGCATGAAATCGTTATTTTGGATATCATGTTACCCGGTTTAGATGGATTTACTGTGGGAAAACGATTAAAAAAGGCAGCTCCTGTTGTTCCAATTTTGTTGTTAACTGCTCGAACATCGATAGATGATAAGGTAGAAGGGTTACAATTTGCTGATGACTATTTAACGAAACCATTCCATACGGATGAATTAGTGGCAAGATTAGAAGTTCTAATCCGTCGAGGTGGCGGAACACATTCCGAACGAATTTCATTAGGGAATTATATTGAAGTAGATCCAGAAGTTCAAATGGTATTTGACAAACACACAGGAGAAGAAATTATATTGACAGGGAAACAACATCATATTTTAATGTACTTCTTACGCCATCCTAATCAAGTTTTACCAAAAGAACAAATCTATGAAGCCATCTGGGAAGAAGCTTATATAACAGGTGATAAAACATTAATGGTACATATCCATCGACTGCGTCAAAAGCTGGAACGTCATCCAGACTCCCCAGAGATTATTGAAACGTTGAAGGGAATAGGCTATCGGGTGAAACTATGAAACAGACTAAATCATTATTTCGTCGTTTTCTAAAAGGACATTTTCTATTTATCTTTTTACCTCCGATCATACTTATTTTCTTATCTGCGTTCATTGAGTCTCCTTTTAATGAAGAAGAGCTGAATAAGTTAAATTATTTTTACGTTGTACTTCTTTTGTTTGGTTTTATTATTGTCGCATTTGTGGTAATCTCTTGGATTTTCTTCTTGAGACTTCGTAAACGTCTTAACCGCTTACAGGATGTCATGTCATTTTCAGCTAATCATAATTCATTTCCTAAACCAATAGTTGTTCAAAGTGATCGTATGGATGAAATAGACCAGTTAGGCAGTTCTTTTAATTGGATGATTCAACAGCTTGAAGACAGTCGCAAGCGAGAACATGAAGAGGAATTGTTACGACATCGACTCATCGCGAATTTATCTCACGACTTACGAACACCGCTTACCATTTTGAGAGGACATGTCACCCGATTAAATGAAAAATCAATGAGTCTAGAAGGACAAAACTCATTATCAGAGATGAACCATACGATTACTAGAGTCGGAGAACTAATGGATGATTTACTTTCCTATACATTGCTTACATCAGGAAAACATCCTTTTGAGCCCACTTCAACAGATATTGGACGTTTAGTAAGAGCATCTGTTGCTGCGTGGTATCCTGTATTTGAAGAAAAAGAAATCCAGATCGAGGTTGATTTACCGACAGAGGCGACTTTTTATTGGGAAGCAGATCCTAAATGGATGACACGGGTTCTTGATAATTTATTTCAGAATATTCTTCGACATGCAGCAGAGGGGAAATATGTAAGCATTGGGGTTGATGTAGAAAAAGAACAGATCATTGTTGCAGACAGAGGTCCAGGTATGGATAACTCATCCTATGAGCGTGGGGCGGGGATTGGTTTATCGACTTCAAATTATATGTTAAAAAAAATGAAACTGAAAGCTGACTTTACATCAAATGAAAATGGCACAAGAGTAGCTATTGGTAGAGAGAGCTTAACCTAAAGTTAACCCAGAAGTAAATAGCAGGATAACCGAGATGTAACTTTGCTTCTTTATAATTAGAACCATAACAGAAGGGAAGTGTTATGGTTGCTTACAATTAATAACTTAGTCAAACATCGCGGAACTGGGGAAATCTTATCAGGTATCAGTTTTAAAGCTAGACCTGGTAGAGTAACTGGTTTTTTAGGTCCAAATGGGGCAGGTAAAAGCTCTACGCTTCGTATCCTGCTTGGGTTAGATCGTGCCACCTCAGGGAGTGCGCTAATCAATGGAAAGCCATTCGCAGAACTACATAATCCTCTAGCAACAGTAGGTGCCGCACTTGATGGATTTGGAGCTCATCGTATGCGAACAGGACGGGCACACTTGCGTTGGATTGCTCGTGCCGCAGGATTGTCTAACTCACGTGTCGAGGAAGTTTTGGAAATAGTAGGCCTTACTAATGCCGCTGGAAAAAGAGTTGGGAAGTATTCTCTTGGTATGGGGAGAAGACTTGGAATTGCAGCTGCGCTGCTTGGTGATCCAAAAATATTGATTTTAGATGAGCCCGTAAACGGGCTCGACCCAGAAGGAATTCGTTGGATTCGGACATTTTTACGTGAACGTGCTAAGTCTGGAAATACGGTGTTATTATCCAGTCATCTAATGGGAGAGCTTGCAGAGACCGTTGATGATGTGGTGATTATTAAGCATGGAACCATCGTTGCAGATGGAACTTTGGAAGAAGTAATAGGTAACTATTCCACGCTGGAGGAAGCCTTTTTTGCCCTGACATCTGAAAATGCAGGTGATGTTGTATGAGGGCATTCAACGCGGAACTATCTAAATTGATCTCCCTGCCAGGCATTTGGCTAGCCTTACTTATTGGAGCATTTGCTCCAGCGGCCATTGCTGCTTTGGACAGCATAGCACAAAAAGAGGAGATTATAGCTGGAATTAGCACACGGCTATCGGAAGTTGGCTATATCGGGTTAGCTCTTGGTGTGCAAGGTGTTATTATTCTTGGTGTGCTTGCTGTCAGCAGTGAGTATTTGACAGAGAGCAGTGAATCAGGTGGAGGACAACAGATTACAACGAGTTTAACAGTTGTTTCATCCCGTCTTCATTTTTTGCTGGCAAAAGCAGGCGCTGTGACTGTGGTCAGCATACTGCTTTGTATTGTTGCTATTATGACAACTGTGTCTGTAACGCATCTTATTCTTGGTGAATATGCCCCTGCATTTGAATGGTCCAGACTTATCGGTGCCATTTGTTACTGGACATTCACTGCTCTTTTAGCACTTGGAATTACTTTGCTAACTAAGAATGGCATCCTCCCGCTTGCAGTGCTCATAATAAATTCATCCGTTGTATCATTTAGTGTCCTGTTATATAGGGTTACAAAGTTGGCGTTTTACTTACCAGATAGGGCTGGCGCTGAAATGTTTATGTTTACGGACAACACGTCAACAGGCAGTTTATTCGACAGGTTTCACACCCCCTTCACAGGCGGTTTAGTCATGTTTGCCTGGGTAGTCGTTGTTTTCATTGTTGCAGCTATTGTATTCCATAGGAGGGACGTTGCAGCATGAGTGTCTCATCTAGTAGAAAGATAACACAAATCCTTGGTGCTGAACTGGATAAATTAGTTACATTACCATTGATAGGGCTCACTCTTATGGTTACATTCATACTTAATTTAGGTTTAGCCGCAGCTTTTACTTCTGTTGATCTACAAGAGGCAGCAGGAACGCAAAATATACTGAATACAGGACTTTCTTCTATGGGATATCTTCAAGCAGGGTTTATTATTCTTGGTATATTAACTACTTGTTCGGAGTATACAGGGGGACAGATTCGAACTACTTTAACTACGATACCTTGGCGAGGGTTTCAATTATCCACGAAGTATTTGGCCTTGGCCATTATAACCATTCCTGCGGCGTCTATTACTACTGCATCAGGTGTGCTATATACCTTTATCATGATGAAAGACACAGCAGTAGTGATTGAAATAGACGAAATGATAAAATCATTAGCAGGTGCAACAGGCTATCTAACTTTAACCACACTTCTCAGTGCAGCTATAGGTGCTTTATTAAGACGAACTACTCCTGCTTTAGTGGTACTGCTTGGCTATTACTTCATTGTCAGTCCATTGTCGAAAGATTTTCTACACAATACTAAATATTTTTTTCCAGATACAGCAGGTTATTATATGTTTATGCCGCCTTCCTCCGATGAAATAAATGTCCTTACACCAATGGAAGGGACAGGTATTTCCATGTTATGGACACTGATCTTTATTACAGCAGCCATTGTACTTTACCGTAAACGAGATGCCTAACTCTGAACTAGCTGATATGATCATTTAACTAGATCAATATGCAACAAACATTAATGTTTGAATAAAAGATGTTTTTGAGCAATTCAATGAATAAGTATTTCATCTAAGAACGGACACCAATATGAGTGTCCGTTTATTTTATAAATCAAAAGAATAGTCTGGATTAATGACATAGTCTAGGATTTTAATAATAGAAAATAAATGTACAAATATCGCAAAGAATCATGAGCGAAAGTTCTGCTCACTTTTTTCTGGACTGATCAGTTCAGATATGTTATATTTCAATGACGGGAGGTGTTACTTATCGCTAGGACAAAAGAATTTAACAAAGATCAAGCGCTGCATCAAGCCATGCTATTGTTTTGGAAAAAAGGATACGAAGCGGCTAGCATACCAGATTTACTAGAAGTGATGGGCATTAGCAGATCCAGCCTTTACGATACATTTTCCGACAAGCAAACCTTGTATACAGATGCCCTTGAGCATTATAAAAAGGGGAATTTCAATAAGCAGGCTATTCTTGAACAGGCATCAAGCGTTAGAGATGGAATTCTTCAATTTTTTGAGTATCACATTGCTTCAGCATACGATACCAGCCTGCCGGGCGGATGTTTTGTTACGAATGTAGCTACAACATTGGAGTCGCCAGATGAAAAAATTAATGAGTTGATAAAGACTAGTTTTTTGGAATTAGAGCAAGCTTTTTGTGACCTTTTAGAAAAGGGCCAGCAACGGGGAGAAATTGATAAAACGACTGATATCAAAGTGTTATCTTATTTATTGCTGAATTTACATCAAAGCATAAATATTATGGCCAAAGCAGATCAGCACCCGGAACGTGCAAAAGAGATGATTAGCTTTGTAATTGCAGGAATCTAATTTTTTTTAATTATTTTGGAACGATCGTTCCGTTATCATGTTTCCCATATTATGAAGGTGATAATTGAAGAGTATATGTTAGACTATATTTTTTTTGATTATTTCGGAACGATCATTCCGTTATTGAGAAGTCCATCAAAATAAGGAGAGGTGTCTAATGAAAGTATCGTTTATTGGGCTTGGAAATATGGGACTACCAATGGCCCAAAATCTATTGAAAGCGGGTTATGAATTAGTCATCTTTAATCGGACCCCTGAAAAAGTTGAACCCTTAATGAAACAGGGAGCACGATATGCCAAAACACCGCTAGAGGCAGTGAAAGAAAGCAATCTTGTAATTACCATGCTTTCTGATGATGCTGCTTTGAAGGAGGTCGTCGAGGGACCGAATGGTGTACTGAATGGATTATCGGAAAATGGAATTCACATCTCTGCCAGTACAATCAGCGTAGATCTGGCTCGAAAATTATCCGTCTCGCATGCGGAGCGAAAGCAACACTTTGTGTCTGCCACGGTGATGGGGCGCCCAGATGCCGCTAAAGAAGCTAAATTGCGTATTATTTTAGCTGGTCCGGAACAAGCAAGACAACGGGTACTTCCCGTTTTAACAGCAATGAGTCAAGAGATAGTAGAGATTGGGGATCACGGCGAAGAAGGGAACGTTGTAAAAATTGGCGTTAACTTTCTAATTGCTTCAATGCTGGAAGCTTTGTCAGAAGTGCAGCTAATGGTAGAAAAGCACGGTATTGATTCGTCCCAATTTATGAATGTTGTAAATGCTCTTTTTCAGTCTCCAATATATCAGAACTATGGAGCGATCATGAGCGAACAGCGCTTTGAACCGGCCGGTTTTAAAATGAAGCTTGGGTTAAAAGATGTTGCATTGGCTATTGAGGCAGCGAAGTCCGTTCAAACTCCTCTACCTTTAGGTCAGCTTATCCACCATCACTTGTCTGAGGGAATTGCCAATGGTTATGGTGAGTTGGATTGGACGGCTTTAATCCGTTGTCTTGAGCATTCTTCTTAAGAAATTGGGTTGTCACCGATGATGTCGGACAAATCGCAAGAGAAAATATAAGGAGAGATTAACTATGGAAATAGGTGTTACTTCGTTCATAGAAACAAAGCCAGATACTGAGACCGGAGTGGTGATGAGTCACGCACAACGATTACGTGAAGTCGTCGAAGAAATCGTCCTTGCGGATCAGGTAGGACTAGATGTGTTTGGCATAGGTGAACATCATCGTGAAGATTATGCAGCTTCATCACCAGCAGTGGTGTTATCTGCTGCGGCCCCCCTAACAAAGCGGATTCGATTGACGAGTGCTGTGACGGTCCTTTCATCAGCTGATCCTGTCCGTGTGTTTCAGGATTTTGCCACGCTGGACGGCTTATCCAATGGACGTGCCGAGATTATAGCGGGCCGGGGTTCCTTTGTTGAATCTTTTCCGCTTTTTGGTTATGACCTGCATGACTATGAGGATTTATTTAATGAAAACATTGAGCTGCTTCTGAAAATACGGGAATCTGAGAAAGTAACATGGAGTGGAGGACATCGATCAGCGATAAATAATCTGGGTGTATACCCGCGCCCTGTTCAGCACTCTTTACCCGTATGGATTGGTAGCGGCGGTACTCAGGAGTCTGCCGTACGTGCAGGACTTCTGGGTCTGCCATTAGTCCTGGCGATTATCGGTGGAAATCCAACCAATTTTGCGCCGCTTGTACAACTGTATAAAAAGGCGGCAGCTCATGCCGGACATGATGTTTCGCGGCTTCAGGTAGGTTCACATTCCATTGGATTTGTTGCAGAAGATACGGAACAGGCGGCAGAACTCTTTTTTCCGTCTACCCAGTACGGTATGAATAAGCTCGGTAAAGAACGGGGGTGGGCGTACTATGATCGTTCCAGCTATGATGCTGCCCGACGCTTTGATGGTGCGCTGTATGTAGGGGATCCGGAAACAGTCGCCCAAAAAATTATCCATCTGCGTAAGCATGTAGGGATTACACGATTCATGATGTATGTTCCCTTAAGTACGATGCCGCATGAGTTGGTTATGCGGGCTATAGAACTGCTCGGTACAGAGGTTGCGCCGCGAGTACGAGAGGAAATTGCCAAGTGGGAAGCTCAAATGGGATAAGGATTATCTATGAATAAAACGTAAACGAACGAATTCATTATTTTATTTGGAGGGATTATCATGAGTAATGAAACACGTATACTACCAGAATTAAGAGAGGTTTATTCACAATTTCCTGGGTTTGAATTGGAGAAGAATTTAGAGTGGAGCAGGAGCTTAGTGTCAGCTGCATCCGTGAAAGGATCAGAGCATGTAAACACAACCAGTCGCAAAATCCCGAGGGATGGAGGCGAGATGCTGGTGAAAATTTATGAACCTGCCGGGCGAACGAATGACTTGTTACCTGCCATGCTATGGATTCACGGGGGCGGATACGTGTTAGGACATCCGGATATGGACGACGAATTATGCGAACGTTTTGTTCAGACAGCTGAATGTATTGTCGTATCGGTTGATTATAGGCTTGCTCCCGAGCATCCTTATCCGGCGGCGATCGAAGATTGTTATGCTGGATTGGTATGGATGACGGAGGAGGCAGCCTTGCTTGGCATTGATGTGAATCGGGTTGCAATTGCCGGTGCTAGCGGTGGTGGCGGACTGACAGCAGCACTCGCGCTGATGGCGCGTGATAAAGGAGGACCCTCTCTTATTTTCCAAATGCCATTATACCCGATGCTTGACAACCGTAACATCACACCGTCCAGTCATGAGATTACAGAAGCAGGCGCAATCTGGAACCGAACAGACAACATAGCAGCTTGGAACATGTACCTGGGCGAGGAGAGCGTTGGCAGAGGAGAATCTACTTATGCAGTACCCTCGAGAGCGGAGAACTTGGCAGGTTTGCCGCCAGCCTATACTTGTATAGGTCAGCTCGATCTATTCCGAGACGAGACAATGGAGTATGTGGCACGACTTGCACAAGCAGGTGTAGATGTTGAATTCCACCTGTATCCCGGTTGTTTTCACCTTTTCGAAATTTTCGCTCCAGAAACAGAAGTGAGTCAGCGCGCTGTTCAGAGCTATATGGATGCGATGGCCCGGGCACTTCACCCTAACTAATTACTGAGACTAAAGTAAACAGCGAATACGCAGAAAAACTTGATTGGTTATTTAAGTAGAGACACGTAATTATTCGGGAAAGATTCATAAAAAAGATGAGGTTGTTGATTTTTAAAAACAGCCTCATCTTTTGTTATATATTATTGATTTTAAAAAAGGCTTAGATTACTATCGTATTGTTCATTGGAAGCTTATTTTTTCAATTTTTATTTAGATGATGCAAAACAGTTTAAATATTGATAGGGTAGGCTTATATATTTGTAGGCTACTTGATCCAAATTATATCTAGTGATAAGGAGAATACAACATGTGGGATAAAATTAAGGGTGGGCTTTACGGCTTATTGATTGGAGATGCTCTTGGTGTCCCCTATGAATTCAGATCAGCGGAGCAGCTCCCACCTCTGAAGCATATTGAGTTTACTCCTCCTGTGGGCTTTCAGCCCACCTACCGAGATGTCCCTGCAGGCACCTGGTCGGATGATGGTGCGCAGGCACTATGTCTGCTGGAGAGTCTGATCGATAAAGGTACACTGGAGCTAACTGATTTTGCAGACAAATTGGTCGATTGGTATCACGAAGGTAGATGGGCAGTAGCCCAACAAGTTTTTGATATTGGGATACAAACCAGTCGTACGCTGACTACTTATTACCATGGAATGTCCCCTTACGAGAGTGGCAATACGGTTCCTGATGGGAAAGGGAATGGAGCGCTGATGCGCGTGCTACCACTTGCCTTGTGGCATAAAGGAACAGACGAGCAGCTCGTTCAAAACGCACATACTCAATGCCTTGTAACTCATGGACATATCTGTAATCAGGTATGTTGTGCCTTGTATGTGTTAATTGCACGTGAACTGTTGCAAAAGCAAGACTTCAATCTGTGCTACCGAACTGCTCTTAGCAAGCTTCGAAAGATCTACCAGCAGATGCCTGAGCATGAACGGGAGCTTGAAGAGAACATTCAGCCTGATAAAGTATTCTATGGCGAAGGATCTGGTTATGTCGTGGATTCCTTGTTCAGTGCATGTATGATCCTCCAAACCTGCACTTCCTACGAAAATGCCGTCAAACGAGCAGTTGCCTTAGGCAACGACACGGATACAACGGCCTGTATCACAGGCGGTCTTGCCGGAATCCGATATGGCTATGAGCATATCCCTCAGCGCTGGATCAACCAGCTGCGAGAGACAGATCTGGTTGATCAACTGCTGCTCCGTCTTCAATCTGCATGAGGAGTACTAAGTTCTATTAGCATTAACTATGAGGAGGAGTGGGAATGAACGCAGCAGTACAGAGGTTTTTAAACGATGTGTGGAGCGAGATGATGACCATATATAACAAAGAGACTATAAGAATAAATGAATTCATAGGCAATCGTCAGCTTCAGGCTGGGATAAAGGATTATCTCCAAGTAGCTTGGCGTGAAGGAAAAATACATATTGATGTTGAAGAACCGCTTGATTGGACGGACAGCTCTTATGAAATCGAAGCAGGTCCTTATATCGCCGAGCTCACGGATGAATTAATTAGATCTGAACTTTACCCGGCATTATGCAAGAGAGTGGAGGAGCTTTTTTTATCAGATAAACTAGGTCCTCGTTTTTTTGATTACCGATTCCAGATCGTACTTTCCTTTGAAATGGAAGACGAAGACTTAACGCTTTGCGTGCATCTGGTAAACGAAGAGAAGCTGAACGAACTCCGCAAATCATTACAGAAGTTTATAACATCCAAAATCATGTCTGATCTTCCGGTATTGCCGAGTGTTGATGACCAGTTTTTCTTTTCTCATCACTTGATGAATCCTGATCTTTTGAAGCAGGAAGAGAATGCGGTTGGCCCATTAATAGAGCGTTTGTCCGACAAGCTCAGAAGTAATAGGGGACGCTTAGACGAATGGACTGGCCAGTATACTTCGGCTATGGATGATTGGATTCAGAATGTTTTTCTTCCTCGCCATTTTGTGCGTACAGGCAGCTTTAGAATGGATTGGATACCTAAAGAGAATATGGCGATTATGGATCCGAATGCAGATCAACTTTCCTTTTTTGTATATGCCGCTCTGCAAATTGGAAAAACGAAACCGGACATCCGGGAACAATATTTGAAACTTGCTGTCCAGCTTGGTTCAAAACGCGCAGCGGAGTATATTCAGGGGGGAAGCGGGAAATTCACTCCAGTATATAAAGGAACCCGTGTTGAAGTTGATAATAATGATGTAACCCAGAGCATTGAAATCCGGATTTTGACCGAGGAGGAAACAGCTTATGGAGAAGCATTAGATCACATTAACGAATTGCTGCAGCAAGGATTTCCGAAGGAATATTACCTGAAGCTTAAAAGCACACAAAAGAACTATCTTCCTCTAAAAAAAATGGCTAAATCAGGTCTTCATCAGTTTTTTGCTGGTGCACTCGCATATCCGGCTCTATATCCTAAGCTAGCTGCGTATGCGAATATCGCTATGGAGCCCTATGCGTGGTACAAGGACACAAATCCGGGTGAAAAGTCGGTCATGCCTGGTACCTATGCTGTACTCGGATTAGGATTATATAGCAAGGAATATTTTTCACTCATCTCTCGTTATATGGAGATGGTAGATACGGAGCACCAAATGATACAGGATGGTTATGCGGAGGCCTTTATTGATGCGCACGGTGTAGAGGCTGAGCTTATACCAGTCCTAGTAGACATTCTGCTAGCAGGAAATGAGGAAGCAAGATCTGTCAAAAACTTCGTGATCGATCGGGCCGAGCTAGCAGAAGTGCTGCTTCGAGAGGTGTCTCCTAAAGAAATATATGAACGGGAGCAGGTTCTATACCGGATATTCGGAAGTCGAGCAAAGCTGGAAAAAGCCGTGAAGTCAGAGCAGACGGAGCATGAGCTTAGAGTTATTCTATCAGAGCTGCTGACTCTTATAAGTTGCTGATGCTATATAGAGATAAGTGAAGCTAGGATCTGAAATAGATCTTGGCTAAAGGAGGGACACAAATGAGTAACCTAACCTCTCAAAATTGCAATCTAAATATATGGTATTACCTATCAGATGAAGTCTGGGATAAAGTAACTAATATATATGAGAGTATGCCAGGTTGGATAGGATATAAAAATGGAATTCCCTATTGGTTCGGGCAGGAAGATGATGATATTTTTATTGTGGCCTCAGTAGAGCCAAGTGGATTATCATTTTATGCACAGATGAGTAATGGTGATTGGAATTCTTGGATAGAGAGATTTAAATTGGAAGCGACAAAAGTATTAGGATTTGATGTTGGTGAACCCGAAGACGGGTTTATCTGATGTAGTGCACAATTTAATTGTGGAGATGATTTCGTGTTTCAATATAATGTGTGTTTTTTAAAGAGTGACGACCGTATCTTAATGTTGAATCGTGAAAAACCACCAATTATGGGCGTGTGGAACGGTGTTGGCGGTAAAAATGAAGTAGGCGAAAATGCTGATGATGGTGCAAAACGTGAAGTATTAGAAGAAACGGGTATTAAAGTAAGCAAATACTATTCAAAAGGTATCATTACCTGGGATAAAAATGGCGAGGAAAAAGATGGATTGTATCTGTACTTATTCGAAGTAGATAAGAATTTAGGAAATCAGCCCATACAAATAACGAGAGAAGGTATTCTCGATTGGAAACAAATTGATTGGATATTGAACCCAAGTAATTTAGGAATTGCTGAAATGGTAGCTCAATATTTACCTGTTCTCTTAGAAAAAGAGGGTGATTATTTATTTAAGTATAAAGACGGAATAGTAAACCTTATAGAGTGAGAATTATAAAATACATACCTAAAAAAACAGTTCACCTATTGGTACGTTAGTTGAACAAGATTGGAGGAAACCCCTTTTATTAGGGGTCTTCTTTTATTTTCACACAATTAAAGTTAGTTCTGTTGAGAAGCCTTCTGGACTTCCAAACGCATACCTTACTGGCGACGAGTTCAATTATCCCTAGAGCAAAGGGCTTATGCTTGATCCTATAACGAACCATTACAAATGAATAAGTACCTGTCTGTAGAAATAGGAAGAATTCACTTGCCCTTCGCAGGATTTTCTGTTATTTTTGATAGTAACAATATGTTATTAACAAAATGATACTAAGTAAAACTTATGTTTTTCACTCTATGAATGAGTCGAAAAAGCGGAGGGATGCAAGATGAAAAAGGTGGCGGGTAGCTGGAATCTGTTCGAAATTACGTGGTTGGTACTGTTTACCTCAATCGCTGTCGGGTTTACGGTGATAACAAAGGACTCTTTATTCGGATTCACGGTTTTTATTACTGGGGTGTTATGCGTGGTGCTTGCGGCGAAGGGCAACCTGATGAGCTATGTTTTCGGCATGTACAATACCGTCGGTTACGCTTATTTGGCCTATATTAACGGTTTGTTTGGAGAGGTTATGCTCAATCTGCTATTCTTCGTTCCAATGAATGTCATTGGCTTCTACATGTGGAAAAATAATCGCCAAAAAGACGGTAGACTGACCATGCGGCAGATGGATCTTAGAAGTCTGCTCCTCGTTGGGATGGTCTGTGTAATCGGCTGCTTGCTCCTCGGATTTGGTCTTTCGTTCATTCCGGGACAGAACTCGCCTTACATCGATGCTACTACGACGGTGCTGTCTGTTGGGGCGACCTTCTTAATGGTTAGAAGATTCAAGGAACAATGGCTGGTCTATATCGTGCTAAATCTCTTTACGGTGCTATTGTGGGTGATTCGTATGCTGGAGGGTAGCGGAGAAGGCCTGCTGATGATCGTGATGTGGAGCGCGTATCTGGTCAACGCAGTATACGGGTACTATATTTGGAATAAAGGGGCTAAGGAGGTGGCGGCATGAAAACGCTTGGACTAACACTGGGGAAGTTTGCCCCGCTGCATAAAGGCCATCAGTTCATGATCGAGACGGCACTACAAGAAGTCGATGAATTGATCTTGGTCATTTACGAAACGACGGTCACCCCGATCCCGCTTCATGTCCGGGCAAATTGGATTCGCAGGCTCTATCCGGAAGTCCGGGTAATCGAGGCTTGGGACGGTCCGGACGGGTATTCGGATGACAGGGAGCATGAGATTCGGGAAGAACAGTATATACTCGGTTTGCTAAACGGAGAGCAAGTAACGCATTTTTACTCGAGCGAGTTCTACGGCAAACATATGAGTCTCTCTTTGGGTGCAATAGACCGGCGGGTGGATGAAGCCCGAGAGCGGGTTCCGATCTCAGCGACGATGGTCCGTTCCAATCCATATAAGTACAGGGAGTTCGTAAGTGATATCGTGTACCGGGATTTGATCACGAAAGTGGTGTTCGTTGGAGCGATGTCGACGGGGAAGTCGACGATCACCGAAGCGCTGGCACGGCGATATTGCACGACGTTCGCGAACGAATACGGACGCGATTATTGGACCGAACATCAGGTGGACCGCCGAATCGGCTTGGAAGCGTTCGATGAAATCGCGGTGGGTCATATCGAGCGCGAAGAACAGGCAATACTTGAGGCGAACCGGGTTCTGTTCGTCGATACCAATGCGATCACGACGTATATGTTCGCCCTGGATTACCACGGCCGGGCCCCAGAGCTGTTAACCCGGATCGCTCTTGAGAACGCGCAACGTTATGATCTGTTCTTCCTATGCGCTGACGATATTCCTTACGACGATACTTGGGACCGCAGTGGGGATCAGAAGCGGCATGTGTTTCATAAACAGATTATCGCGGATTTGAAGGAGCGGCGGATCCCCTATATTACGCTGCGGGGGAGCCTGGAGGAACGTATTCGCAAGGTTGATGAAGTGTTGGCAAAGTTCGAGCCCTACGGCAACTATTTCGGAGAGCTGAACGGTTAAATCAAATATAAAGGAGGCGTACCCACTTGGATTTGTTGGATAAGGATGGACTTATAGAACGCGAATTTTTGGAGCAATACAGAGCAGAGGATTACGAGCGGCCTTCAGTGACAACGGATATGGTTATTTTCACTGTGACGGAAGAGGATGCTGACAGTTATCGCAAACTGCCGGAAAAAGAGCTACGCGTCCTCCTTATTCGCCGGGGGGCTCACCCCTTCTTGGGCAAATGGGCTCTGCCTGGCGGTTTTGTCCGGCCGAATGAGACGACTGAGCAGGCAGCAGTAAGGGAACTATGCGAGGAAACCGGTGTGGAAGACATTTATCTGGAACAGCTGTATACGTTCAGTGATATCGGGCGCGACCCACGAACCTGGGTGATCAGCTGCAGCTATATGGCTCTGATCAACAGCGACAAGTTGGAGCTTAAGGCAGGAGATGATGCAGCAGACGCCGCCTGGTTCAAGGTATCCTATCGGCCGCTGCGGGAGCAAAAAGAGCTGATTGAGGACGGATACATCAAGACGCTGGAGTACGAACTCAAACTAAGCAGTGAAGAAGAAGAACTTTCGGCGGTCGTGGCAAGGACTATGACAGCGAAGACTACATCGACTGGCACGGATTATGAGATCGTATCGAATGACGGATTGGCCTTCGACCATGCGAAGATCATAGCATGCGCGATTGATCGGTTACGGGGAAAAGTAAATTATACCGATATTGCACTGCACTTGATGCCGATGCTTTTTACCTTGACGGAACTGCAGCAGGTGTATGAGGTAATTATGGATAAAGAGCTGTTGAAGGCGGCCTTCCGGCGTAAAGTAGCAGATCTTGTAGTGGAGACCGATCATTATACCGAAAATGCGGGGCATAGGCCATCCCGCTTATATCGGAGAAATTTGGAGGGTTAACGATGATTTACAATATCGATGAGTTAAGAAAAGTATATAACGAAGGAAAAAAGTTCAAATTCGTATTTTTTTGGGGACATACACCGCCTAAGGACGGGAGCGTCGATAAAAGCTGCTTCAGCCAATGGTGGATGTGCCCGTTCACGGTAGAGGGAACGCAGTACTCCTGCGCCGAGCAGTTTATGATGGCCGAAAAGGCAAGGTTGTTCGGCGATGACGAAATGCTGGAGTCCATCCTTAAAGCTAAGCACCCAAAAGAGATGAAGGCTTTTGGACGTGCGGTCCAAAACTTTGACAAAGATATTTGGGATAAGGAATGTTACGGTATCGTCAAAAGAGCCAGCTTGGCCAAATTTTCGCAGAATCCGAAGCTTAACGATTATCTTAACTCGACGAAGAACCGCATCCTCGTGGAGGCTAGCCCGCGGGACCGTATTTGGGGGATCGGCATGGGCCAGTCCAATCCAGATGCGGAGAATCCCGTGAAATGGCGGGGTAGAAATCTGCTGGGGTTCGCACTGACGGAAGTGCGGGACGAGTTGCTGCGGAGTTAGATTTATACAAGATTAAGAAAATAGACATGATGAAATCAATGAAAGGATGAGGGAAGACCGTGAGATATACCGATTATATCCGCCTGAAAACAGGTAGATACCAATCTGTAGGAAAGTTTGGCGACAATATTTATGCATATGAGGTCCTAACGGGGGTAACCGACTCCCCGGAGTACCATCAAATATCTATGGCGGAATTCGATTCGTTTGAAACTTGGAGCCAAGAGTACATTTCCGATCTTAAAAAAATGTATGAAATCATTAACCGCCCCGTTATCTGCAGCGGCTACTTGGAGAGAGGAGCTTAATACTTCACTGCTTCGTGATATTTAGCTGTAAACTATATCTTCTGCTGAGATTATAGAATCGATTCTTCGGTCAGAGGACAAGAACATAGTCTCAATGGAAGCCGCGCTGGGCGCGGTTTTTTTTATTGGAACAAGTTCTTGTCTTTTGTTCAGGGCAAGAACTTGTGATTGCCGATTCGATGTTCTTCTAAATTTCTCGAAGCGGAAGTCCGCTGAAACGTTCATTTTTACGATATCTGTGTTTAAAGGTGGGGTTGATGCAACGATGACCGTTCATGAAAGCATCCTAGATAAGGATCCTATACATTTATTCGGCCCCTGTCCCCAATGTCACTTAATGATGATATACTTACCTCATGAATTATGATATTGATAATCAATATCAATTGATAGGTGATATATAAAATGGAAAAAGTGAGATGAGGGAGCGCAGATAGATGCAAGACGAAGCAGCAGCAAGCCAGGTATTTACACCGGAGATGATCGATACGATGGCCCATATTTGGACACGTTCGATCATTACATTAATAGACGTGCGTTTTCAGAATGTAGCGTCCCAATACCCGTTGGAGCAGTATAAAATGCCTAGTAGCATGTTTATCTATGCATGTGGAGGAGAAGCACAAATTCAACTGAATGAAACCACATTTGGAATGGAACGCTTTGGTTTAGTTCACGGAGGGAAGGGGAGCCTGCTCAGTATTTCACCTATAGGGGAGAATGTGAAGACCTTTATGGTGTTTTATAAAGCAGAATTACCTCTTTTTTTCAAGAGGCACCTGCAGCAATTACTGGAGGAAGTGAACCCATTTGTTCAACAGTTTGGTTATACACCAAGTAATCCTATCTTGCTACTCGATTGGTTTCAACAGATGATGAATGGCTGGAACCGCGGCAAGGCGATGGATCAGCTGCAGGCCAAAAGTTTTCTATATCAATTGATTCATGGGGTCTACAGAGATTTTGAGAGTGGTGAGATTCGGTATCTCCAGCCAGATCCGGCTTGTTCTGCCAAGATATACCTCGATAAACATTACATGCAGCCGATTATGTTTCAAGAAATTGCCGATATGTTTGGGATCAGTGGCGGGCAATTGACGCGGCTGTTCAAAAAGAAGGAAGGCATGAGCTTACAGGAGTACCTCATTCAGAGAAGGATTGAAGCTGCCTGCCATGACTTGAAGCATACAGAAGCAACCATTAAAGAGATCGCAACAGGATCTGGTTTTGCAGATGAGAAAAATCTGTTTCGGATGTTTAAGAAGTATTACAAGATGACACCAAGTGATTATCGGAAAATAAACGCACTATCCATGCAGGTTGATGGTATTGATAATGATTCTCATTTTCTTTACTATGAGAGGGAACTAGCAGGTCTAGTCCAGTCTTATAGAGAAGGGGAATCAACCATGTTTGGAAAAGTAAGAAGTAAAGAAATGATCTTGGCGGCGGCGATGAGCTTGATGCTGTTATTGTCGGCATGTGCGTCGGGAACGCCATCGAATAACGGGGGAACGGTAAATCCAAACCCTGCACAGACACAACAGACGACACAACCGGAAGTATCGGAGACGAAAGCTTCAGAAGCAGTCTCGCAGACGAGAACGCTATCCACAGTAAAGGGTGACGTTAAGGTGCCTAACAACCCTCAGCGTGTTGTAGTCGATTACTTAGTGGGTGATGTGGTAGCCCTGGGTGTAACTCCTCTAGGTGTGGCGAGAGCAGCAAGGGACGGGAAAGAGGCTGTTTTTGCTAACCAGATTACAGACTCCATTAAAATAGCTATGGAGCCGGAAGATGTCATGACTCTTGAGCCTGATCTGATCATTTTAGCATGGGGTGATGAAAATTATGAAGATTTATCCAAAATTGCCCCAACAATTTATGTCCCTTATGGTGATATGACTACAGAAGAGCGTATACATTTTATTGGCGATGTTTTGAACAAGCAGGAAGAGGCTAAGGCTGTTTTGAGTGCTTATGCCGGAAAAATCGAAGAAGCGAAGTTAGCCCTTCAGAATGCAGGTCTTTCAGACGTGACGATTACTATGGGGGAATTCAGTGATAAAAGTAACTACATCGCTGGAGCCAAACATGCGGTTGGCGAGCTTGTTTATAATGAACTTAAAATGAAGGCACCATCAAAAGTTCAAACTGATATTATTGACGCAGATAAATATTGGGGAGATATCTCTATGGAGGTATTGGCTGCTTACATAGGGGATTATCTAATCGCTATAGGAGATACGGAAGTTCCTACTAATAATGCGGTCTGGAAATCACTACCTGCTGTGCAACATAACCGGATCATAACGGTGGGTACATCGCTATCTTGGTCCACGGATATAATGACTTCCAGTGCATTGATTGATCATATTATCAAACAATTGCTGGCAATGCCTCAATAAGGGTTTTGACAAGGTATTAAGAAGTACTCCAATTTACAAATATGACTGTCAGTAGGTAAGGAAAGGAAAACGTAATGAAAAACAAGCCTGAACAAAAACGCCGTGGGGCGGTGAACTTCACCATGTACATGGTGGTAGGGCTTGGATTAACGGTTCTCATGTCGGCGGCGTCGATTAGCTTCGGTGCCGCCGACATGAGGTTAGCGACTGCATGGGAGGCTATTTTCCGATTTGATCCAACGCTCACTGAGCATCAAATTATTCAAACCCTACGTCTTCCGCGTACCGTAGCCGATCTGATCGTCGGGTGCAGCCTTGCGGTATGTGGGGCTATTATGCAGGGAACGACGCGCAATCCGCTGGCCGACTCCGGGCTGATGGGGATCAGCTCTGGGGCAGCATTCGCGATTGCTCTTTGCCTGGCCTTTCTGCCGGGTTATTCGTATGGGCAGATGATGCTGTTTGCTTGTCTGGGAGCAGCGCTCGCGACCGGGATCACTTATTTCATCGCGTCACTGGGCAAGCGCGGGATGACGCCTCAGCGGCTGGTACTGGCAGGACTGTCCATCTCCATGCTATTTGGCGCACTCAGTCAGTATTTAGCGATCAATTATAACCTGGGTCGAGCATTGGCATTTTGGACGGCAGGCAGTACAGCGGGGGTCAAGTGGGGGGAATTGCTGATTATCTCACCGCTATTTGTTGGTGGTGTGCTGCTGGCGCTGGCGCTATCTCCTTCTGTTACACTGCTCAGTTTGGGGGATGATGTGGCAAGTGGTCTCGGTATTCGTAGCGGACTGGTCAAGGGGTTATCGACGATTATCGTGCTCGTGCTGACTGGATTGGCTGTTGTCTTAGTTGGCCCCATCGGTTTTGTTGGTCTGATTACCCCACATATTGTGCGATACATGATCGGTGTCGACTATCGTTACATTATTCCGGCAGCTGCGCTATATGGTGCGTTGCTGACCGTGTCGGCCGATCTGGCTGGACGCTTGATCAATAAGCCGTTCGAAACACCGATTGGCATTATATTTTCTATCATTGGTGTGCCGTACTTTCTCTTCCTGGCTCGCAAGCAAAGGAGGGAAGCTGAATGATCAAGCAGCGTTATACGGTGCAAAGGGGCATAATCGTCAATATAGTGCTTATGGTGCTCATCCTTATGTTTGCTGTCATTAGCATGAATTCTGGCAAAATGAATCTTTCACCGCTAGAAGTGCTGAATGTTCTCCTGGGAAACGGTACAGACAAGCAAAATCTGATCGTGTTCGATTTTCGCCTGCCACGAATCACACTGTCCATCTTGGTAGGCCTGGGAATGGGAGCGGCTGGGGTCGTGATGCAGAGTTTGCTGCGTAATGACATGGCTAGTCCGGGGACGCTGGGGATTAGTTCGGGATCGGGTTTGTTTGTCCTGTTCTTCGTCGTATTCATCGCATCGACAGGAAAGGGCTCCTTTATAGCCCTGCCACTACTGGCCTTTGTTGGCGGATTGTTGGCGGCGGGATTGATCTTCTTAATATCGTATCGCCGTGGGCGAGATATTTCGCCAATCGGTTTGATCTTAACCGGGGTCGCACTCGGAAGCGGGTATGAAGCGCTGACCACCTTCCTGACTCTCAATCTGAATGATTCGCAGATGGATTTCATGCTGCACTGGCTGGCGGGAAGCTTGTGGGGCGCTGATTGGCGTTATATTTCCGTACTGGCACCATGGGTATTGATTTTACTCGGCTATATTTTCTACAAGTCTCGCATACTCAACACCCTCCATCTGGGCAATCAGACGGCAGAAGGGCTGGGTCTTGCCGTGAAGCAGCAGTTTTTGGGGTTGTCGGTCGCTGCGGTTGCTTTATCCTCTGGCAGTGTGGCAGTGGGCGGAAGCTTCTTTTTCGTTGGCTTGATCGCTCCGCATATGGCAAGAAAACTGGTCGGGCCCGATCACAAATTGCTCGTTCCCGCTGCCAGCCTGACCGGGGGATTAGTCGTGGTACTTGCTGACACGATTACGCGCACGGTTAGCCTGGGGGGAGATGTGCCGACGGGAATTGTCATTACGGTCATCAGTGTTCCGTACTTTCTTTATTTACTATCGAAGGCCAATTAGGAGGACGTCATGGAAAGTATTACAGCGCAACAAATCGATATTGCCTATAATGACACGCTTATCGTACAAGAACTGGACTTGCAGATTCCGCGTGGACAGATTACCTCGATTATTGGTCCCAATGGATGCGGTAAATCAACCGTACTAAAGGCAGTTGGTCGGCTGCTTAAGACGAATAATGGTACGGTTTATCTGAATGGTTCAGATATCCGCACGCTGTCCACCAAGGAAGTGGCCAAGCAGATGGCGATTCTGCCGCAGACGCCGACCGCACCAAGCGGTTTGACGGTCGGTCAATTAGTCGCCTATGGGCGTTTTCCACATCAACGGGGCTTCGGCAAGCTCTCCAAAGAGGATAAACAAGTAGTAGCCTGGGCCCTATCGGTTACACAGCTTACAGCGTTTGAGCATCGTGAGATCGATACGCTATCTGGCGGTCAGCGTCAGCGCGTATGGATTGCGATGGCGCTCGCCCAGCAAACCGATCTGATCCTGCTGGATGAACCCACCACCTATCTGGACCTGGCGCATCAGCTTGAAGTGCTGGAACTGCTCTATGAACTGAATCGCAGTCAACAGGTGACGATTGTGATGGTGTTGCATGACCTGAATCTGGCAGCACGCTTCTCCGACTATATGGTGGCGATTCGTGAGGGCCAGGTGGTGGAGCATGGTTCGCCAGAGCGTGTAATGACGGTACGGACGCTGCGTGAGGTGTTTGCCATTGATGCCGAGATTATGCTGGAACCACGAACAGGGCGACCGGTTTATGTGACGTACGAGCTCATGCGTGATAGTCGTAGAGAACAAGGAGTAGATCAAGGATTCCCAAAAGCTAAGGAACAGAAAGAGGCGATTTCCACTTGAAAATCGCATAGCGTGTCCTCCTAGGCGCACGGAAATACTGGCTGCAGTTAGGCATTGGATTTACCGGGGTCGTGATAGCCACGATTCAACGCATATAGCCTTTGCTGTAGCTTCCACAAGCAACTCCATAACAGGGGGCTAGGGCTTTGTTGGAGAGGGGAGAGATAATAATAAATAACAACATATCCTAAATAATATTCAAAGCCGCAGGTACCTAGCTTGCGGGCTTTTTTTTTATTATTCGGAGCACTAGGTTACATGATTAATTTGAGAAAACCAGTATATATAACTCTAAATGAAGCAAGGAGGACTATTGAAGGTATCAGAGGAATGTGCAACAAGCAGATTGCCCGGAAACTGCAGATGGAGACCGCAACACAGCAGTTGAGAAGATCAGCTGGTTCAGACTCAGGGCGCACAATCACAATAAAATCTAAACGTGGCTGAAAGCTTGGAACAGATGTATCCCGCGGTGAGGACAAATCGGGCTGAACCGTACCATAAATAGGGTGAAAAATTAGTTGTGATTGAAGTTTATATAGAGATAAAATTAACCCCTAAGATGACTCTTAGGTTTTTGTATATGACTTAATACAACAATATTTACAAATTCATGATACGATATTGCTAAATTGGGAAATAGATGCTCCATATGTAAGTTAGAATTAATTATTGATAGAACTGTTGAAGATGAATCATAACAAAATGATTGATGATCAACCAAGGATGTTTACTGAAACTATTATGACTCTGTAGAATGGGGGCCACTATATGACATTAGCTAATAAAAAAGAAGAGTGTTTACTTATTGAGACATTAAAATCGCATATACCAAATGTAGAGGAATTACTGAATCCAGCAGTTGAGGAATCAGAAATAGATCTTTTCGAGAGCATGATGAACTGTAAATTTCCAGAAGATTTCAGAAAGTTATACATGAATTTTAATGGAGAAGGAGAGCAGATTTTTGGCATTATGGCTGGTCTTGGTTGGATGAACATTGAATCGATAGTAAGCAACTGGAAGTCCCTTTTGGAATCAGCTTACGATATTATATCCAGCAAATCAGATGTAATAAAAGATGGGAACTACAGAGAAGGCTGGATTCCTTTTGCTGAAGATGGTGGTGGCTCATTTTTGGCAATAGATTTAGACCCCGGAAATAAAGGCGTTTATGGGCAAATTATTACGTTAGATCATAATTCTCATTTTTCCTATGTTATTGCTGAAAGTTTGGGGCATTTCTTTGAATTTATTGATTCGAGCCTCAGAAATAGTAGTATTGGCATTCGTGAAGAAGATGATGTAATCATATTATCTCGTGAAAATGGAAGTTTGTTAGATGATATTTTAGCTTTGACTAATTGGAATATCGAAGAGAACAGCCTTATCCCTGTAAGCGGATTTTGGGAAGAGTATTTTAAAGACGATGTTGAAAGTGGTTTTGTATCTTCAAAAACATTGAAAAAAAAGAGAATGGTATTTATTAGAGCTGATCAAGCTCAAAAATACGGAGCAATATCTTTGGATATTTTAACCCATATGGTTAATCTTAAAGAACTTATTATACATGCGGATGAAATTACTAATTTTGATGTACTTAAACGGTTGACTTCTTTAGCAGAACTTGTGATAGGATCAGAAGCTTTTAAAGAGTCTGATTTGAAGTACTTGGTTTCTTTAGATGGGTTAAGGAAGCTAACATTAATAGGACTTCCATTAAAAGATATACATACACTGAAAGATGTAAAGAAATTAAAGAGTTTGAGATTATGTAGAATGAACTCAATTGATAGGGGATTAATAGGAACTATAAAAAATTTGAAGGAACTAAGTTTAGAAGAAATGGAGGTTGGCGACCTGCTTTATATTTCAAACCTTAGTAAGTTAATAAAACTAGAGCTCAAACAAGTGACAATACCACATTTATCATTCTTAAAAGCTTTAAAGAATCTAACGGTTTTTGAGACAGATAGCTGTGCAATAGATGAATCACATATAGAGGTTATAGGAGAATTGAAGAAATTAAAGCAGTTCACTTATCCGGTTGGAGATTTAACAATACTCAAAAATTGTATGAGTCTAAAGCAGATTGGAGTAGATGCATCAAGACTTAAAGGTTTGGAGGAAATTTCAGACTGTAATATAGTCGATATAACTATATTTCATGCAACATCGAAAGAGAACGCGAAGTCCGTAGTCGCGGAGTTTAATAAATACTTTAAACTTCAGTCTTATGGATGGCAGGTAACATGGAAAGATTAATGAAGCTTGCCTACACTGAGCTTTATCATTATAGGGTGAAATTTTTATAAAAGAAAGGAGACCTTTCCGGTAAGCAATCAGAGGGGTCTTTTTTGCGAAACAAGAAATAATATACATGGGTCTGTGAAGTTTACAATAGTAATCTAATTATTGAACGTTTAGCATTAAGTAAAATGGAACGACGCATTAGGCGGATAAGGCGTACTACGGGTTGTTTATATTATCCTCGCATAATTTTTTTGATATGGAGAGTTTATGAAAAAGACTATTGTTTGTGTGATAACGATACTTATATTAATCTCAAGATTCGCAACACAAAGTTATGCGTCGTTGTCAGATACGCAATCTGCGGCAATACACGCGTTGCTGGATGATGCCCGTCGTATATCAGGTGTGCCGGGAATGTCAATCTCGATACTTGCTGATGATGAAATGTTCTACTTTTCTTCCGGGTATGCAGACCGTGAAAGTGGGTCGTCTGCAAGTGAAAATACACTATATGAGTTGGCCTCGGTCAGTAAAGCTTTTACCGGCATGGGCATTCTGCTGTTGGAGGAGCAAGGGCTGCTGTCAATGACTGACACTGTCCAAAAATATTTACCTTGGTTTACGTTAAAGTATCAAGGGAAACCTGTTGATATGACAAGCCTTACACTCAATAACTTTCTTCACCATACTAGCGGCCTAACAAATAGTAGGCATTCTCAAAATATTCCACAAGGCAATACACCAGATTTGCTGCAAAAGACTGTGGAAAAGCTGGTAGATGCTGGGTTGGTGTTCCCTCCCGGTGAACAGTATAGCTATGGAACCGTTAATTATGACGTATTGGGTTTGGTTATTGAGAATGTGTCGGGACAAAGCTATGAAGACTTTATGAGGGAACAGGTATTTCAGCCGTTAGGTCTTCACCAGACGTATGTTTATAAAGAAGAGGCTCAAGCCACCGGACAGTTGGCACAGGGCTACCGTTCTTCCTTTTTTATGACAACTCCATATAACGCGCCGGATTATTCCGGGAATAAACCCGCAGGCTACATCATTTCTTCTACAAAAGATATGGCGCGTTGGATGGGCATACAGATGGGTATTGTGAAGGACATACCCGAAATATTCCATACGGTTATCGAAAAATCACATCAGGGGGATATGTCTGTTCCGGATGTCAACGAAATGTATTATGCGGCGGGCTGGACGGTAAACGCCAACCAAACGATTATAGAGCACCCCGGGGGAAATCCCAATTTTGGAACCGAAGTGATCATACTGCCAAATGAACGAACAGCCGTCTGCTTGCTGACCAACGGCGCCAATATCAACAGAAGCATGGTACTAAAAATCAAAGATATATTAGACGGCAATCTAACGCAGTCATATGAAATAAGCGGCACACAGCTTTTGGACATCATTTTATCGTCTACCACAATTATTTTTTGCCTATTGGCCGTTCTGTTCTTTCTCTTAGGATTACGCAGAAGAAAAATGAATGGGCGGCAGCCAATGACAAAAAAGCGAATAATCGTAACAGCTATTTTGCTGATTGCTACGATTGCCCTGTGTATAATGTGCTGTGTATTAGATTGGTCAACGATACTTATTTGGCAAACATATAGTGTTCTTACAGCCTTGATTTCGTCAGCATTATTAACAGCAAGCATTACATGGTTTGTATACACTCACCGATATAATAGTCCCATAAGAGGCGGGGCAGAGCGCGTTTTTTTTGATTTATAAATACATGTTCTTGTCGCGATCAAAGGACAAGAACATGTAACCATTGCCGCTAGAAGCAGAAGGGGGAAGGAACATAAAAGGATATTTTTGATTTTAGCAATTTATTTTACAACCCGATTGCACCTATTGAACTTCCATATCACTTAGTTAGTATATTTATCAACATTGTCTAATCCCCATCCTTAGCTGGCCCTCGCTCTGCGACCCTTCCTTACGACAAATCCTTTTTATACTGGATGGCCATGTAAATTCCACCAGCTAAAAATGCTAGCGCATATTTGAACAAGAAAAAGATGTTCCACATATACTCTTTAGGAAAAATCATGTCACATAGAATAATTGTCAACAGCATAAAGTAACTGCTTTTCAAAAAGATTTTATTTGTCCGTTCATCGTCTTGCCCAATCTTCTTATAAAATACATAGGTAAAAATCGCACTACCCATGAGCAGTAAAAAACCGACTCCAATGAGAATATTCCAATTTCCCGTAGATTGCTCAGCCCAGGACTTTAAAGGGTGAAAAATTGCGTTATGGATATCAGAAATAGACTTAATTTTCATTTTGATCATTTCCTTTCAAATAAGTAAAAACATCGTTTACATCAACATTAAAAAAATCGGCAATTCGAAAAGCCAATAGAAGAGTTGGAACATAATTCCCTTTTTCCATTACAAAAATGGTTTGTTTGGAAACCCCGACTTTCTCTGCTAATTCTTGCTGAGACATTCTGGCAAGTACACGATATTCATAAACCTTATTGGATATTGAATCACCAAAATCTTTCTTCATGACCATCACCTCTTGAAGCAAATTATAAACTTATTTTTAACAAAAGTAAAGTATACTTATACTAAGTAATATAAAACCTTTATGTTTACTTAGATTGCTTTGATTTACAAGACTAGACTACAAAAAGAACCTGACGAAATTCATGATTCCGCCTGGTTCACATATCGATCTGATATAATTTATGGTTTTTGGTGGTGCATTTTATGATTTTCAGTGGCGCAAATAGATGAATGATTGCCACGATCGTGCAAGAACAATTCACAGTCAATAGCAGACGGATGGCAATCGGATTACTTAACGGATCTGGGATGGACGAAACCCATGCCTTTTAGCACGCCAGGCAACAAACAGAGCAAGAAGCAAGAGAAGCAGGAGTGCCCAAGGAAAGGAGAGATATAGGTGTACAAAATATTATGAGCCAGCATCCAGGCAAGAACCACAACCAAGATAGGAATCACCCCAGGTGTGAGTAAACTTTGAATACTGAAATGCGTTTATCAGCTGACTGTCCCGGATAATAAAGCAGCGACAGAAAAAGACTTGATAAATAAAGTCTTAGATTGCCGCTGTTGTTGTTCAATTATCGTTTCCCGTTAGTTTAGTCAAGGATGTTACGAAAAAACTATATATTTCGATTTTCATATTTAGATCAACCCCAATTGAAGGATTTAATGAAAATAAATTAAAAATCACCATACTATTTTAACAAAAAATTACTGAACATGTATTTCCGATTTGATATCATTTTGACTTAAAAATTTCATTAAATCATTACTCAGCTGCACAATCTCATTGTTAGCATTATTCGCATAATCCGGCAACATCATATCCCTAACCATTTTAGTTCTTAGCCATGTCATAAAGAAAAGATCCAAAAATAAGTTTGGAAATTTCAGCACCAATTTAAGCATTGATGGATCAATTGAAACGCCAGCTTTTTGTATTGCCCTTAGATACGCTTTTAAAGTGACTGTTATTTTGCGTGCCGTCTTTCTGGTTCTGGCTGTTTTTTTGTCAATAATCTTATTCTCAGAATGCAAAAAACTCAACATGGCAATGTCTGATACGGAATGTGTGATTAGATACGCTTGCATATCTTTTTTAATAACGTAGGGAAGCTTTGCAGTTTTAAATAATTTTGCAAGGTTTTCTATGCGTTCTGTCGCTACACCACTAATTTCTCCAAATGCAGTTGCCGCTATAAACTTTGGTAGAAATCGAGTATGCAATACTCCATCTTTAATCTGTCCGCCGAAGCCAGGAAAAGCTGGTAAAAGTCTATCCCCTACGATATCCAGCCACGAAGAAAATCCAATTGAATTACTAATCATCGTAACTATATTTTTGCTTTGATTATCTTTTAGCGCTAACAATGCTGATTCCGACCGATCATAACGAACGGTAACGAAAATAAAATCGTATACATCGTCATTTTCGAGCGTATCAATGACATTCACTTGTATCGATCTAACTGTACCTTTTTCTATATACTGCAGGCCATTTTCTCTTAATGATGTATATCTATTCGAATGTGCAAACAGGCTAACGTCAAACCCTGCTTCAATAAGCTTAATTGCGTACATGCTCCCGATGACACCTGCACCAAAAATTAAAATTCTATCTTGTTTTGCTGACAATTAAACCACCCCTACTTATTAGCATTTTCTTTTAATTATCCGACAACATGTTGTATGATGTGATTATAAATCTTCATTATTCCTTGATCAACCATCAGTTTTTTATGATTTGTCGGATGATATTCTTATTCACTAGTAGGAGGGTAACATGAAAAAGCAACCCCAAATAACGGAGAAAACAAGACAAAAGTTTGTAGAAGTTTTTTGTGAGTTATATAGCCAAAAGCCGATTGAAAAAATTTCGATTCAGGAAATTTCGAATAAGTCAGGATATAACCGCAGCACCTTTTATCAATACTTTACTGACATTTACGAATTGTTAGACTCTGTTGAAAATGACTTATTGAATGACATGAAAAAAGAATTGGCGAATAAAGAGCTATCGAAGGATACGGTTCAAGATACGCTCAATTGTCTGGATAAAAAAGAACATCTCCTGGTTCTTAATGCCCTTTTGGGTGATTATGGAAGTGCCCGTTTTTTAAAACGCTTAAAGAAAGAAATCACTTTGGATCAATTAGGATTAAACGTTCCGCAAAACCAATCCTTAACGCCATACTTCATTGAGTTTTACCTGACAACTGCTCTTTCTTTGTTTCGTCTTTGGCTCCAGCGTCAAAAGGATTTATCGTCTGAAGAATTTTTCAAGTTAGTGGAGAACCTATATTCAAGAGGGATTACGCCCTATTTTAAAGAATGAGTCTGTCATTCAAACCAAATCCATATGTTCTATAACAATAAAAAAGCGCGCATAAGCTTGTTTACACAATATACTCCATAAAAACTGACCTAACTTACTCTTAAGGTGGACGATGTTATAGAGCACGAGATAGGGCGTTATTGCTTATATATGTACGGAGCGACATTCCATACGATCAGTTTCTGTTATATTGAAATATCAACGAAATTGTTTGTAACCTTTTGCAAATTCGTATCTAACAATTGATTCAACGGTGTAATCATAATTATTAGGGCAAAGGAGAATCATCTGGGAAGAAACTTATATAACTGGCGATAAAAGTACCTAATTATCAGTATTTGATCCAAATCCCTTGACTATGACGTTAGGTCATAGTGCATAATTCTCACTAATAGACGACTAGGAGTGAGAGATATGAACATAAAAACATTGCGTTCAGACCACATTTATCAAAAAGTTGCCCAAGCTTCGCCCGAGGAAAAACTTGAATTATTCAGAAATGAAATGATGGCTCCCTTTATGAAACAATGGCAAATTCAACAGATCCCTTTTAGAGCTGAAGAGGGGAATGGTTTTGACGTTGTTACGTTTAATAGTATAATGCATCGATCCCCTGATCAGATTACCCAGCAGATTTCATCTGAGGTAGAGTTGATTTCATCAGATTCTTTTTGGTTAGAGTGTGAGCACGCGGTAAGGAAAAGCCTCCGTCTATTTATAGAGCATGAAATAAGTCTCCCCGTATCCGAATATTTGTTTACCATTCAACTAGGGAATCCTGAAAGCAGTGCCTTAACAATAAACGAAGGATATAGTGGCTTTGGGGGCATTCCCGGGTTTATCTGGGGTACACTCTTGCCAAATGAGTACACGATTTCTCGAATGAAGGCTGCGCTGGCGCACGAATGCAACCATAATGTGCGATATCAGTTTATTCAGTGGGATCACACCGTTAATTTGGGCGAGCTCATTGTAAGTGAAGGATTAGCTGAAAACTATGCTATGTTCATGTTTGGCGAAGAATTGCTCGGCCCTTGGGTAACGAAAACAAACGCAGACACACTTAACAGGCGCATAAAGCCTGTCCTTAGAGAGCAATTGCAATTAACAGGGTTTGATAAATTTGCTCCGTATCTTTACGGTGACGAGATCGCCAAACTTCAAAACTTTGAACCGGTCAATATGCCTTATAGTGCTGGCTACGCTTGCGGATATTATTTAATCCAATATTATTTAAGAAAAACAGGAAGAACAATCTTTGAGGCCACAATAACACCTGCTGCTCAAATACTAGACGAAGTAAAAGGATTTTGGGATGAAGAAACCATTATTAGCTGTTAAAGATATTGTTCAGATTACAGGCATTACTAGCCGGACCTTGCATTATTACGATAGGATTGATTTATTTAAACCGACACATCTGACGGAAAAAGGGTATCGCTTATATGATCGAAGCAGTTTGGAAAAACTTCAAACTATTTTGTTCTTAAAGGAATTGGATTTTCCCTTGAAAGAAATTGCGGACATTTTAAAGCTGACCAGGCAAGAACAGAATCAAATATTAAAGAAGCAGAGACAAACCTTATTTTCGAGAAAACAAAGACTAGAAACCATCATGGTTGCTCTCGAAGAATACGTTTCGGGGAATGATATTAGTAATTTGCAAATTTTCAACAATTCTTCCGTTTTGCCATTAAAAGAACAATATGCAAATGAGGCGAGATTCATCTATGGTGAAACAGAAGCGTATAATGTGTTTAATGAAACGTTGGATAAACTATCACAAGATGAAAAAGATGAACGTTTTCAATCGATGGAGGAAGTATTCAAGCAAATTGCGTCTTGTGTCGATCAGCATCCTTCCTCCGATGAAGTTCAACGATTAATCGAGGAGTGGAAAAAAAATCTAATGCAATTCATGCCATGTGATAAAGAGCTACTGGCTTGCATTGCCGATACTTATAAATTCGATGTACGATTCAATAACTACTTTAATCAATATAGCAATGAGGATTTTTCAGATTTTCTACACAGTGCTATTATGCATCATATATCTCAATCGTGAACAGGAAAATTCGTTTGAAACTTCGGTTGATAAGCGGAGTGTGAAGATAGAAGAGAGGAACAATATAGAAAAGACAGCCAAGATAAATAATTTGAAAGCCACAGATAATGCAGTTTTTATAATAAAAAATGAGGAACAGATAGAGAACGCCATACTATATAAATCGAAAACATTTTGGTATGAGTCTTGGCTGAAGATAAAAGAGTTCTTCGGAGTCTAACACGGTTGAACTAACGGGAAACGAAGGCCCGCGATGGAACTCGCCCAACAATTGGGCAGACGCATGGGGAACTTCATCGTTATAGGACTCTTTATGAAGTATATTCATGCTGGCAATGGACAACGCTTAAGGTTAAGTATTATCTTATACGGGAGGTCATCGCTTCTTGAAATTTGAACTAGGACGTTGCTTACTGAATGAACGATTGATGGAATCCGGAAAGTCAGCAGAATGGCTGGCAAAAGACTTGTTTTTTAAACCGGAACGAGTTTACGACTTTATTGAAAACAAAAGAGTGATGCCACTCAAAATTGCCATATCGATCGCCGATTCCATCGGTTGTGATGTTCGTGCCTTGTATGAATTAATTCCGAACGATAATGAAGTAAAGGGAGATTAAGGGAATAAGTGGTAGGTTGCATTAAAACTACAAATGTGATCCATTAAGCTAGTTAATGATAAACGATAGCTCAATCAAAATGAAAAGGCAGCCGGTCAAATGATCGGCTGCCTTTTCATTAGCTAATAAGCAGTTTACAGTAACGAAACTGATACATTTTGGATTGAGAAACCGTCTTTATACTGAAGCAGCAAAAGGAGGGGAGGTTAGGCTAGCTAGGCAGGAATGATTGGAACAAATGAAAATGAAATTTTTTTAAAGGAGACTTGAGATGAGATTGTTTGAATTATTGCTATATTTGTCAAACATCAGTTTGTTTGTATTAACAGTTGTATTAAAAAAAGGTCAGCGTATAATTCCAGTATTCGTTGCAAGCGGGATCGCCGCAGTTTTACTGGTCATTCATTGGACGGTGGAAGGATACAGAGTGCAGTTGTTTTTATCATATTGCATAACGGTCTTTTTTTTAGCCATTTCAAGTTATAGTTATTTAAAAAAAAGCAGTTTCCAAAAAATCCCTCGATTCCTGTTGGGTTCAGCTTATACCGCTATAGCGATCATGCTGGTCGGAACAGCGGTCCTCATGTATACTTTTCCTGTATTTAAACTCCCTGAACTGACAGGCATATTTAAGGTAGGAACGCAAACGTTTCATTTTGTGGATACCAATAGGCAAGAGATTTTTGATAAAGCAAGAGAGGGTAAAAGAGAATTGATGGTTCAGGTATGGTATCCGACTCAAGCTGGTAGTGGCAAGCGAACTGCTTTTATTCCCGATACGCGGATTTTAAGTTATATGGCCGCGAACTATGGTCTTCCCGGGTTTACTTTTCAACACCTGAAGTACGTATCCAGTCATGCATATTCGGAAGCGGAAATCTCTACGGCAAAGACTTCATACCCACTGATCCTTGGGAATCCCGGCAACGGCTCTTCTAGGTTCCTCCACACGTCGCAAGCCGAATATCTCGCGAGTCACGGATATATCGTGGCAATGATAGACCACACCTACAACACATCTGCAACCGAGTTTCCGGACGGTCGAATCACGACCAGCACAACCAACGACTTATTCTCGCCTGACCATGATTATCGGACGGAAAGCGGAAATCGCGACAAGTTAGGGAAAGTTTTAACCGACGATGTGGTGTTTGTGCTGGACCAATTCGAACTTATCCAATCGGGGCAGATTCCAAGTCATCTAAAAGGCTGGATTGATCTCGACCATGTCGGGGTGTTCGGTCATTCTATCGGTGGAGCAACGGCTTATGACGCTTCTTACGATCCGCGAATCGCGGTTGGCATAGACCTGGATGGAGGGCTTTATCGTCTGCGTGAAAGAGAGGGACTGCAAAAGCCGTTTTTATTCCTCAACTCGGAAAGCTATTTTGAAAAATTAAAAATGGTGATGGATAACCGGGTCTACACGGATGCAGAAATTAACCGTATGGGCTCAACCAGAGAGTGGGAGGATCAAGTAACGGAAGATAAAAAGTTAGAGCTAGAACGAATGCGCAAAGCGGTCGACGAAGGGGGACAAGTCCTCTATATCGAAAATACGGAGCATTTGAATTTTACCGACGTACAGTTCATTTCTCCGATTTTCAAAATGCTGGGCATTACAGGAAAGATTAAGCCCGATAGAGCGGACTCCGTTACCAATACCTATATGCTGAATTTCTTCGATATGTATCTGAAAAATCAAGACGGAATCTTAATGAAAGGACCGGATAGCCGTTTTCCGGAGGTGAAGTTCGTAACCTCGCTATAAATTACGGAGCAGGTTAATATGATTGCAGTTATTTTAGACTGAAGCAACATCATTACGCTTACGGGGAATGATCGATCAATCCATACACGATAGCAGCCGTCTAGATGATCGGCTGTCTTTTTATTAAGCTAACGGCCACCCGTTAACTTTACCCTTTTAAGTACCGTAGCCGAAGTAGAATATTGTTACGCCATCCCGATCATACGATCGAGGAAGAAAGTGCTCCAATTTTCAGCCATTCTGAAAGAAACCAAAAGAATGAGCAACATGGTAGACGGCCTACTTCTTCTGGCAAGAGGCGTTCACATGAGGAAGTTATCTCATGCACACCTGTTAGTATTGACGGGATCATTAAAGAGATCGCCAAAAAAATGGAGCCAATAATGGATTACAAGCAGTTGCGGGTACAGCTTCATGTCGAAGGCTCGGAATTGCTCATGAATGGAGATGAGAATCGTCTCATACAGTTGTTCATGATTTTGTTGGACAATGCCATTAAATTTACGCAGGCGGATGGGCAAATCGATCTTGAGTGTCTTAGGCAGGGGAAATCAGTTCTTGTAACCGTCAAGGATAACGGAGTGGGTATTTCGGAACATGAATTACCACTCGTATTTAATCGCTTTTATAAGGGAGATTCCTCTAGAAGTAGAGGGGATCATGGAGCAGGTCTAGGGCTATCGATCGCACGTTGGATCGTCGATCAACATCAAGGTACTGTCCACATTAGCAGCGGGGTAGGGTGTGGTACGACAGTTATGATTCGTTTTCCGGTGATTAGTTAAATAATAATAGTACTCTTCAAAAGAGACTTACAATTGTTGTCGGGACTTTTGGGGATATCTATAGAACGCAGCAAAGTTCTTTATTATCTAATCTTTTCAAAAAAGAAGAAATTAGTACATCCTGTGCAATAAGCGAAGAAGATTATATGGCTTCGCTACCGGTTATTAGCGCATATAAACAAAGGGTGATTATCGCTCAATGTTTAACTTGGATGTGATGCCTTGTAGGAATTTCAAAAAAACCGTTGAATCAGCTCAACAGTTTTTTTGAATGAATTTGTGTGTCGTCCTATAAGTGGTTGATGAAACTCTGAGCAATTGATATGGCCAGTCGAAATCGCAAGGCTCTAATTAATGATGTGGTTATTGCTCGGAACTCGAAAGAGGAAGTGATAAATAGATCAAATAATATAAACCCCTAGATTGTGACACAATCCATATAGATCTATGTATAGTCTAAGTAGAATGCATCTTAGTGACATATGTACAAAATACGGGTTTTGTGAGGAAGTAGTATATAAATTAAAGGAACCAACCAATTTGATGCAAATTATTGCCAATTTACTGTCTATTAATGATTATCTAATCAATGTTCAAACCTGTTCAAAATAACTGCCCTTTCATAAGCAATTGATTCTTATTTAGTAATCGATTTATCTTAAACGAGTATTAAGCTTTAAAGCTCATCAAGTCTCGCATAAAACTTTAAGTGCTGATAATGTTTTTATTGTTGCATTAGATTACATAACTCTTGATTATATAAATTGACTATTACCATTATTTAACTTTTATAATCATCCTCATACATGTTCATCTTTAAAGCTTTAATTTCAAAGCAACTCTTCAGCTATCCTTAATTGTCTTTCCCGTTCTTTAGTAGCTGCCTCTGCAACTGAAGAATGATCTGATATGTAATTCACCAGTTTTACTGCATAGTCACTGCAAACCATAGCGTGTCCTCGCATATGTCCAGTTGCTATGGCTTGTGCAAAAGAACGGGCAGCATACTTACTAGCCTCGGTTGTGGACTCTTTGGCCAATTCATTGACTATGAATCCAACTTTTCTTAAATCAAAGGCTCTAATCTCACCAGTTATACGCTTTTCTAGCGTTTCTATACCTAAATCAATCCGCGGGTCATTTACAAGCTGCTGGTCCAGATGATCCAGGTGCTCAGCTGCTACTTTCAAAGCCCATTTGGCCAGAAACTTCTGCGGCAGCTCTTCAAGCGTTTCTTCAAGCCGATTTCTTAATTCATGGTTATCTATAATCTTTATCTTTGGACTAGTATAAGTAAACATGTTAGTTTCTCTTAATTGCTGTTCATGTTTATTCCATGCATATTCCTCAATATTCAACGAATCACTCCCCCATTACAATACGGCACTATTTAATTGCTTCAGATCTTCTTTTATAAAAAGAGTGTACCATACTGAAAAAATGTAAATTAGCCATATTCTACGCGAATAGTCGCCTTTATTACTCCGATGCTGGGTAAACATCTCTTCGATGATATTCATATTGAATATTTCTTCAATGCCACTATATCGTATTTGTTCGAACATTATATCTGAAGTTGGAGTTTTGAGCCAATCACGAATGGGTACGGGAAATCCTAGTTTCGGGCGATTCACAATAGCTTCCGGAACGATTCCTTCCATAGCTTTACGCAAAGCAAGTTTTGTTGTTTTTTGCCCAATCCGATTGGATACAGGTATTTTACTAGCCGTTTCGAAAACCTCTTTATCTAAAAATGGGACTCTTAATTCTAATGAATGTGCCATGGATAGCTTATCTGCTTTTGATAAAATATCTCCAGGTAACCAAAAATTCATATCAATAAACTGCATTCTTGTCGTAGGGTCTAGGTGAGCTGTCTTATCATAAAAAGGCTTAACGATATCCGCGGGATGTAAAAAGCTATGCTGAGCGTGTACCGATTCGTGGAGCAAATTCATCTTACCGGTTTTGTTGAAGATGTTCGCATTACCGAAAAAACGTTCTTCTAAAGGTGTCAGACCCCGAAGCAAATAATTTTTTCCATAAAAATGATAGGGATATACGGATAATGATTTTCGTAACGAATCCTTTATAAAGTTAGGCATCCAGGTTATCGGTCTTAAAGCATTTGGCTCTCTATAGATTCTGTATCCTCCGAATAATTCGTCAGCACCTTCCCCTGATAAGACAACCGTAACATGTTCTTTGGCAAGCTGGTTTAGATGATAGAGTGCAATGGCAGAAGGATCCGCTACAGGTTCATCTAGATGCCAGACCGTTTTCGGGATACTTTCAAAAAAGTCTTTTTGCGATAAGATGTGAAAATAATGATCTGTCCCCAGTTTGGCTGCTGTTTGATTTGCAATGATTGTTTCATTGTTCAACCCTTCAAATCCAATTGAAAAGGTTTTGGTGGATTCTTCTGTTCTCATCATTGCAGCTATAGCTGTAGAGTCAATTCCACTGGACAAAAAACATCCTCTATTCACATCACTTTGTAAATGAAGGTTTACAGACTCTTTCAATTTCCACTGAATTTCTTCTGCGTAGTCTGCTAAAGATCGTACTACCGGTTGAAAATGGGGTTCCCAATATTTCTCGATCTTCATTTCACCTTCCGAGTTAACAAATACTCGCTCTGCAGGTCCTAATTTATGAATGTGTTCAAACATCGTATCAGGATGCGGGACATACTGAAAAGTTAAGTAGCTGAATAAACTTTGATACTGAAGCTTTCTGGGTACCCCTTGCACTGCAAGTATGCTTTTAATTTCCGAAGCAAATAAAAGATTATTTTCGTCTTTGTAATAATAAAAAGGCTTGATCCCGAAATGATCTCTAGCAGCAAAAAGAGATTGTTCCTTAAGATCCCAAATCGCAAAACTAAACATTCCACGTAAATGATGGACACAGTCCTTGCCGTATTCCTCAAATAAATGCACAATGACCTCTGTATCTGATTGCGTCTGAAAGTGATGTCCCTTTAGCTTAAGTTGATCTCGTAGTGTTTTATAATTATAGATTTCACCATTAAAAATAATCCAAAGAGTACGATCTTCATTCGTCATCGGTTGATTGCCATCACGTAAATCAATTACAGACAATCTGCGAAAACCAAGTCCAATGCGAGAATCGAGCCATACTCCCTCATGATTGGGACCTCGGTGATTCATAACCCCTGTCATTTGTTTTAAGGTTTCTTCATGTGGTGGCTGTCCATTATATTTTAATATTCCTGCTATTCCGCACATACTCTGGCAGTCCTTCCTATTATAAAGATTAGGATATAGAGTGCCCATAATTGCTTTGATAAATTTATCATTTTTTTCTAAAGGATTCACTTATTTGAAAATATAAAAAAAGAAAAGCCTGTATTAGCAGGCTTTTCTCATTCATTTTTACTTTATCTCTCCCAGAAAGCTTCTAAAGTTCTCGACAATGTCTTTAGATCGGGTATGGTGCAAATAATGCTCCCCATCAAGCAACATCAATTTCCCGTGTAAGGAGTCTTTAATCTGTTCTTTATGCAGGGATTCCCAGCCTGGAACATCCGTATTGTCTTTCACTAGGAAGAAAATAACAGGAAGATCTTTAGGGAAATTTAATGTTTCCGTGGCTTTGAAATTGCTTTTAAAATGCTCTGCTTCGCTGATGATATTAGGATTCATCATGTTTTTAAGTGAAATCATTCTATTTTGTTCTTTAGTTTCCTCATCATCACTTGGTGGAACGATTTGGGCCGGGTTGAGTTTTACCAGCAATCGCATAAATCCTGATTTTTTAAGCAGCTTATAGGTTCCTGATGGAAATTCTTCATCGTTGCCCCCTTGTGTGGGTACGCTGCTGTCGATGCCTACGAATGCACTAACTTCGTTTTCGTATTTGTTCACATAGTCCAGTCCGTAAATTCCTGCTATAGAGTGTCCCATCAGAATATAACGATCTATCTTTAATTCTTGTAAAGCTTCATGAAGCTCACTCACTATATTGTCGACCGTTCGTTCTTTTGTGGTGACATCACTTAGTCCATAACCAAACGGCTCAACTACTACAACTTTATAGAAAGGAGTCAGTTCATCTACAAGTGGTTTGAAATCAATTACGGGTGATGCGGTTCCAAACCCTGGGAGTAACACGACCGTTTCCTTGCCTTGCCCTTGTATGGTTACATTCATCTTTTTCCCGTCGACAGGTACAAGCTGACCATAGGGTTCTATTTTTCCTTTCTCCACTTTATTGCTGATCACATTGACTGTAAAAACGATGACCAGAAAAAGTGCTAGGAGGAGGACTATAGCGACTATTACTTTAAGTAAAATTAATAATGTTTTCTTCATACTTTCATTTCCTTCCTTGATGTTTCTTTTAGTTTCTCCAACTTCTGCACCCCTTCTTGTTATCCCTTATCTTTTGTCTATTCCATTCTATCAATCCAGTCTTAGATCCTGTGTAACGCAAGTTTAATTGATTCTTAACTTTCAACAGCCCCTAATGATAACGATTTAAGCTTCTGTTAAGATTGGAATAACAAAAAAACACCTTTAGTTATCCGTCGATTAACCATAGGCTAATCTAACGTTATCTAAAGGTGTAGTTTCCACTTATTAGTTCATTGATTATTTACGCGCTGCACGAAGCTTCTCAGGGGTTACATCGTTTCCATCCGGATCTAAAATTGTCACTCCAGAAAGACTATTACGAACTTGTCCACGAATTTCACGCAGGTAGTCTTCACGCAAAGCGATCTGTTCAACCCATTCGCCTTGTGTCAGACCTACTTCACGTTCTTTCTTAGCTAATTCATTGATGCGAGTCAAACTTGTAATCATCTATGTTCCTCTTTTCTTAGTTTTAATTAGCTTACTAACGGTTATGGCGATTAGTTCCAGATTCAAGCTAAATTATCAGCCATTTGTTTCATAAGTCTTCTTAATAATAAACGTTCTTCAGGTATAATTCCGGCTAGTAATTTATTCAGCTGTTTGTTCCAGATCTGTTCCACAGGTTCGCAGAGATTACGTCCGGCTGGGGTTAGATACACTCGGCTAACTCTGCCATCTTCAGGATCTCTTTTTCGAACAACAAACCCATGATTTTCAAGAGATTTCACCATATTCGTTATGGTTGGAGGCTCACAATTCAAGCGTTCACTTAGCTGTATCTGTGTCATTCCATCTGTTCTCCATAACCGGCATAATAACTGTTCTTGACCCACATGAAGATTAAGTTCTCTAAGCAGCTCTGCATAATCTCTACGCATTTCCGCTGATATTCTATCCAGTAGTTCCCTTATCTCATCTTCTATCACAGATATTTCCTCCGTACTGCCATACAAATTACTTAGCAAGCTAATAATATCACGATTTATTAAAAATTTCAAATAAATGTCCGGTAACGTTCATCCTGTCTGCTGACCAAACCATTAAAAAAGGAGTAAAACCACAAGATCACGTAGATCTTGTTTTTTTACTCCTGCCCAGTCAACACTTGACTTCGTTCTCAATTATTTTGTGGAAGCCGCACTTCAAACATCGTCCGCACTACACTGCTTTGTGCAGAAACTGTTCCAGCATGTTGTTCCACAATGTTTTTAGTGATAAATAAGCCCAGTCCCGTACTCCCTGTGGGATGCGTTCGCGCTCGATCCCCGGTGTAGAACATATCAAAAATACGCGGCAGCTCTTCCGGATCAATACAATCTCCATAGTTAATAATCTCAATAACGACTTCGTTTTCTTCTAAATACCCATGAATATCAATAAATTGACCGTCGCTTCCGTATCGCGCTGCGTTAGTGAGAAGATTCTCAAATACACGTGCCAGCAGCTCACCGTCACCCTCTATCTTCAGAGGTTGGGTTACATCCAAGCGGGAAGTAAGACCATTTTTCTCAAAAACGGGATATAACTCTTCATTTAATTGTAAAAGAAGCTCACTAAGGTCGATCGAGGTTTTCTCAAGCGTAAGCTTACCGTAGTTCATTCTTGTAATTTCAAATAGCTCATCAATTAATTTTTCCAAACGTTGAGATTTAGTATAAGCAATCGTTGTGTAATGTCTGGTCTGTTCTGGCGTTAATTCATTGTCCTTAAGGATAAAATCCAAATAACCTATAACTGAGGTAAGTGGAGTACGCAGATCATGTGCCAGATTTAACACAAGTTGATCTTTACTGCTCTCCGCAAAGTCTCCCCGCTCAATAGCTTCCTGAAGATGATCAATAGCCAGATTGATATCATGGCCAATAAGGCCGAATTCATCTTTAGAAGGGATATCCACCCGCTCCGAGAAATCACCCGACGCCAGCTGATGGATCCCTTTCGAGATTTCCTTGAAATAATTTGCATATGGTTTAGTAAATATAAAAAAGAATAAGATGGCCAAAGGAATGAAGATAATCAAAAACGCATTAACATCACCGATATCCCGCATCAAGTAGCGAACTTTAGTCAATGGATTTTCTAATAAGACCTCTGATCGATAATATCTCTGCAGAATTTTATAGATTGAAAAGGTAATTCCACCGGATACAAGCATACTGGCCATCAGCAGCATAATCATTTTTGTACGAAAGCTATAAATCATTTTAGGCATTGGTTGTATACCCTTCCCCTACTATTTATCTTTGTAGTGACAATGGTATATGAATTCATTCAAAATCTCAAATCCTTCGAATTAAAGATCTTTCCGCACAAAAATCCGCAGAGAAATGATATATGAACAGCTAAGCAAGAATATATAAGCCAGCCCTAGGATTATAAAGGGAATGACCGTACCTTTCACTCCAAAACTTAGCCATCTGTTCACATCAGGTATCCACTGGATCAAAAAGCTAAACACGTTCGGGCCAAACATAACAATCATCATAAATACAAGATTAACCACTTGTGCCCCCTTTGCCCCTAACCAGTAATGAATCGGTAAATAAAGCATCGCAAGGAGAGGGAAAATGGATATCGTAATACCAACCTCTTGCCAAAAATGAGGGGTTACGGCTTTACCTGTCACAACAATCAGGAGATAGGTAAAGGCCGTTGCTGCCAGCCCGACAAGAGCAAACGGAAGGATCGAAAAATATTTGGCACGGACAAGCTCTTGTCTCCGTACAGGGAGATTAACGAGAAACCGTTGCGTCATCTGCTGAGTATCCATTGAACAGGAGCTTATCAATAACAGCATAGGTGGCATTACCGTAAATAAACTGAAGCTATGATAGTTTGAGTATGCTATGAAAATAAAGAAAGGGATTAGCAGCATCAGAAATTTACGCAAAAGAATGAAGTCTTTTTGAATTAAAAAAAATGATTTATACACTTTACGTCCTCCTTAGCTTATAACTCTTCCTTGCTAAACAATCGTAGTGAAATCCTATAAGAGCAGTACAATATGAATAGATAAACAATCCCTGTCAAACCAATCGGCACCAGATGATCCTGCAGCTTTAAATGGGTAATTGTTAAGAAAAAGGATGAATTTGAGAGTGAAGATCCAGTGTTTAGGGTGGTAATCGTTATTACTACATTAAAAAGGATATTGAAGTAATAGTTTTTGGAACCAAGCCAATAATGAATCGGCAGATAAATAGACGCAGTCAAAGGAATCATCAGTAATGTTAAAGATACCCCTATCCAATAAAACGGGCTAATGGAATATCCAAATGAAAAGGAAATTAGTAACAAAGCTAAAGAGCAAACCAAACCGATGAAACAATAAGGAACAAGTGATAAGTATTTAGCCAAGATAATCTCTTGCCGTCTTACTGGCAACCCTATAACAAACTTTGTGTTGTTATTCTGTGCATCCATAGAACAGGAGTATACGAGCAACAGTAAAGATTGAAATGTAGCAAACATGCTGGAGTTATCCAGTTGAACATATGCGATAAACAAGATACTCAAGAGAAATATAGGGATAAAATTCCGCAGGAGAATAAAGTCTTTTCGAATCAGCAAAAAGAGATTAAACATACAAAGTGTTTCCCTTTACCGTAAAATACATGATTTCTTCCAGAGTAGGTGTTTCGCATATGGCATGACCCCTAAAGAAGTGTTCCCCCTCAGAGCGATTGTTCAGAAGACCCTCGAAACCAACTTCCGTCTCTCTAAGCCCGATGAACCATTTTCGTACATCCCGATCAAGCAACTCTTTATTGCCTTTTACCAGCATGTATTTGTTGGCTAGAGATTCTTTCATTTCATTAAATACTAGGCGCCCTTCATTCACAAAAACAATATAGTCTGCGATCCGGTCCAAATCAGTCGTATTATGCGTTGAAAAAAGAATAGACTTCTTCTCATCCTGGATATGCTCACTAAGCAAATCAAGCAACTCTCTTCGGAATATAGGATCAAGTCCTGCAGTAGGTTCATCCATAATGAGCAGATCTGCACCATGTGATAAGGCAATAGCGAGCGAATACTTCATTTTCATTCCTTTGGAGAGCTCCTTAATCTTTTTCCGCGGGGAAAGCTTGAACATCTCTATGTATTTCCTATACGTTTCTTGATCCCAACGACTATAAAAAGGAGCAATAATCTTACTCATCTGATCGATGGTTAATTGATCGTAAAAGTAATTCTCATCGGAGACATAGCCAATCCGATCCTTATTCTCTGCTTCATGGATAGACATCTCTTGATCAAAAATCTTGACGCTGCCGTGATCAGGAAACACCATCCCCATCATCATTTTAATTAATGTTGTTTTCCCTGCCCCATTCGGTCCAATTAGCCCCGTGATATACCCTTCTTTGATACCGAACGTAAGTTCGCATAGGCTAAAATGGCCATATTTTTTAGAAATTTGGTCCAATTGAATGACTTCTTTCATTCTGTCTCCTCCTCATAAAGCAATTTCAACATCTCACTAAACTCAGCAAAATCAATCCCCAGCATTTTACTCTCGTCGATAATCTCCTTCATTTTGTTCTCCATAATCCGTAGCCGTTGTTCCCGAATAAACTCCTGATCTGCACCAGAAACAAAGGAACCTTTCCCCACAATTGAATTGATAAGCCCTTCTCTCTCCAGTTCTTCATAGGCTCGTTTCGTTGTAATTACGCTTATCTGCAGCTCTTTGGCTAATAGCCGGATAGAAGGTAATGGGGTGCCAGACACTAACTCTCCTTGCAGAATCATCTGGCGGATCTGGCTGACAATCTGTGCATAGATGGGTTCACCGGAAGTGTTGGATATCAATATGTTCATGGAATCGTGCCCTCACTCCTAGTTTATGTGTTATCAATGTATATATGTAATATATACACTATACCCATTGTTGTCAATTACCTTTCTTGTACAAGCAAAAAAGCTGATTCCTAGGATCTAAGAACCAGCTTACATAGTTATCAGATATTTTCTTCATCACAATAATCCAGCACTTTTTAAAAAACGGCTAACAATATCTATCTGATAGCGAATCCGTAGGTCACGATCAAGGCTCCAGCAGGTTTCCACAGTAAATGCTTTAGCTCCTAATATACGGGTAACGGCTGCCCTTGAGGAGCCGGGGCGCTCCCGTAAACGGATATTAAAATGATAAGCGGTTTTGGGAATCGTTCGATTAATGCCTTTGATGACACGTTTTGCTGTACCTATTCCTCGGCTTCCCGGAGTGACGATGATCGACTGACCAAGTCGCTTAGGATTTTTTTGTGACAACCCATTTGCTTCATGAAGGTCCAGAAACCAGGTGGGACGATATCTTAGTACTAGCTGTAGCAAAGCTGAAGCTAATGGATGTTTTGCCGCTGTTTTGCTAGAACGTGGAAAGGTGCGATTTAAATCAGGTACACCTCTGATCCGTTTGCGGTAAGCTTTTTGATTCAATAGAGGAACTACAATGATCGTGCCCCGGTGTATATACAACCTTCTCTGGTTAAAACGTTCTACAATGATCTGTGCGGCACGAATACTTCCTGTCTCATTCCCATGTATCCCCGACACCACCATAAAGACAGGACCAGGAAGCTCACCTCTAATCACATAATAAGGGGTAGCAAAAGCTGTGGACGATGCTAAGGTATAGCTTTCAACGATCATAAAGGATCACCTCCACATTTAGATAATCCATATATGTGTATTCCGATATACCCCAGTTGTCCTAGACAGATAAGCAAGAAGAAACGACGTTGTCTTTTTTTAAAGATAACAATCGTTTCTCGTAGAAATATATTCAAAAAAAGCCTGATTTCTCAGGCTTCCTTAGTCCTAACTAGTTAATTTATTTATACGCCGGGAGCCAGTCTCCATGGGCTGTGATCAGCTCGTCGCACATATTTGTAATGTCATCCATCGACAATTCAGCTGCTGTATGTGGATCAAGCATTGCGGCGTGATAGATATGCTCTTTCTTATGGGTAATGGCCGCTTCGATCGTTAACAGTTGTGTATTGATGTTTGTACGATTTAGTGCGGCGCACTGCGGAGGCAGATCTCCCACGTAGGTCGGAGTTACTCCGCTTCTATCTACTATACAAGGGACCTCTACACATGCTTCTTTTGGCAAATTGGTGATAAGACCTGTATTCATAACATTGCCACCTATTTTGAAAGGCACATTAGTTTCGATGGCTTCCATGATATAAGACGCATATTCATGCGAACGTTCATGTTTAAGTTCTTTGTTATTAACCAATTCTTCCCGCATTTGTTGCCAACGTTCAATTTGATCTACACAGCGGCGTGGATACTCGTCGAGTGGAATTTGAAACCGTTCGATAAGCTCAGGGTAATTACGTTTGATAAAATAAGGATGGTATTCTGCGTTATGTTCCGAAGATTCCGTAATGTAGTAACCAAATTTAAGCATCATTTCATAACGGACCATGTCTCCGTGATGTTCTTGTTGCTTCTCAGCGGCACGGCGTTTAATTTCCGGATACAAATCCTCGCCGTCTTTAGTAACCTCCAATAACCAAGCCATATGGTTAATCCCAGCGATCTTAGCCTGAACACCTGTCTGATCCATACCCAGATGCTCGAACAAGCCCGGAATACAATGCTGCACACTATGGCATAATCCAACCGTCTTTACACCGCCATAGGTATTCATCACATTGGTCAGAACTGCCATAGGATTAGTATAATTCATAAAGAGTGCGTCCGGACAAACCTCCCGTACATCCGCAGCAAAGTCCAGCATCACTGGAATAGTACGCAGGTTACGGAAAATCCCGCCTATGCCAACCGTATCCGCAATCGTTTGCCGCAAGCCATATTTCTTCGGAATTTCAAAATCTGTGATGGTGCAAGGATCGTAACCTCCCACTTGGATTGCATTAATGACATATTTAGCTCCACGCAAAGCTTCTTTACGATCCGTATAGGATTTCACAACACAAGTGCTGCCGCTGCTCTCTTTTATATTATTTAGCATATTCTCGGAGTCTTTAAGGCGTTGTAGATCAATATCATACAGGGCAAGTTCAAACCCTTGCAGGGCTGGCGTTCTCATACAATCTCCCAACACGTTTTTGGCAAATACGGTACTGCCCGCTCCGATAAATGTAATTTTAGACATGTGAAATATTCCTCCTTATAGGTGAGGTGAACGGTGTCGACATCGCAGTTTTATGGAGAGGAGTAAACTATAATTCCCTTATAAACACTAGGATGTCAGATCATAACCGTCTGCTCTCTTCACTAATCACTATAAATGAGAGCGGTCCCAATGAGTATGGAGAAATACAAGAGATATATGGATGTTTGTTGCATTCGTGTATTCAATCCTATAATCTAAATGTATTATAAAGGCAATCTTAGGGAGGTTCTAAGTGAATGGCTTCAGAGCATTATCATTTTACAGCAGGGTTTAATCTGGCTCCCGATGATCATGACCTATCTGTATTATTCAGCGGAGAAGGCAAACCCGTTCCTGGACATAAAATGGGTCCCTCTGTTCATGATTACTATCTCATTCATACAGTAATTGATGGTGAAGGTGTTTTTCAAAGTGGTAGTAATTCGCAGGGATGTGGTAAGGGGGATACCTTTGTTATTTTTCCGGGGGCGTTATTTAGCTATCAGGCAGACATGGAACATCCGTGGACATATGTATGGGTGGCCTTACAAGGGGAAGCGGTTGAACAGCTACTACAGGAAGTTGGAATTACAAGGGACAATCCAATAGTCCACTTAGATAACCTAATAGAGATACATAAGATATATGAACATATTCGTTTATCCTTTCAGCAATCTGCTTATCCTCGACTGGAGAGCTTAGAAGCTTCGGGTTGGCTGCGGCTGCTAGTGCACAAATTCGGCGTTGCGAACATAAGTTCGCTACCCTCTCAATCGATAGAATTACCGGATGTTATCGACCGCCAGATCGATCAAGCGATCCGTTGGATTTCTCTACAGTTTCATCAACAGATCAGTATCGACCATATGGCATCCTCCCTTGGCTATCATAGAGCACACCTCTCTAAAGTCTTTAAACAAAAGATCGGCATGTCTCCCAAACAATATTTATTAAAGGTTCGGATGGATAAAGCAAAAAAACTGCTAGGAGGAACGCTGACCATCGACCAGATCTCCTCTTCGGTCGGTTTCAATGACGCGTTATACTTCTCCAAGCAGTTCCGTAAGTGGAGCGGCATGTCTCCCAGTGAATTTCGAAATCATCTTCGAACGGGCAAGTGATTGATATTACTTACGTTTCTTTCATGGCTTTAGATAAAATAGAGGTAACAAACGTTGTCTTTCCTTCACAATAAGCATCAATGTCATAACGATGTTGTTCTGCCAGGCGCTGCTTGACCTCTGCATACGCTTGACGCGCTGCTGTATTCGATCGCAGATAGTCTCTGAAAGCGATATGCTCCAAGTAGCCTTTTCCATCCTTAGGGCAAACATACAGATGATATTTCATAAACCCGTCATCCTGAAGTCTTTGAAACGCTTCTCTGCCCTCTATTCCCAAGTTCCCTTGGTGTTCATAACCACGCTGTTGTAAACGTTCGATGATTTGTGGGAGTACATCGTAGCTTTCCATCACAAGATCTAGGTCGATGATAGGTTTAGCAGCCAGCCCTTCAATGGAAGTACTGCCCACATGCTCGATAGAAATAATAAGATCTCCGACATAAGATAAGAGCTGTTCTTTTAATCTATTGAATTCTGCCTTCCACTCTGGGTTATACGGGACAACCTCTATAACTTTCGTCTTCTCAGCGATGATCAAACACCTCCCGGGTATAATAAAAGGTAATATAATACGTTTCTAGCTAATCTCCGGTATATCCTCTTTCTCGATCACTCTATAGACTATCCATATGCATAGAGCGGCTACAACAAGCGTTCCCCCCATTAAGCAGACGCCACTCCAGCCCCAATGCTGCCATGCAAAACTTCCCAGCGTGGATCCAATCGCTCCACCTGTAAAAGTGCTGACCATAAAAACAGTATTTATACGACTGCGAGCCGCTGGTTCAAGTGCATATATCCGTGTTTGGTTACTGACCTGTGATCCCTGTACCCCAAGATCCAGAATAATAACTCCTGCAATCAAACTCCAGATTGTAAATCCGGCTAAACCAAAAAATCCGTAAGCAATCAATGTAATTAACAGTAGGATCCCTACAATCTTTTTGGGAGCAATTCTGTCTGCTAACCTCCCGATAAATGGAGCACCAGCAGCACCTGCTACACCAATAAGACCAAACAATCCTGTGATTGAGCTACTGTAGTGATAAGGTTCTCCTTCCAGAAAGAAAGCTAGAGAAGTCCAGAACACACTGAAGCCGCCAAACATGCAAGCCCCAATTAAAGATGACTCACGAAGCGTCGAATATCTGCGAATCAGTTGCCCCATTGATTTCAGCAGATCGGAGTACGAAGAATTATTGTCTGGTTTCGTTGCCGGGATTAGCCGATAAAGAATAAGGGATAGCAATAACATAACTACTGCGGCAATCCAGTACATCGCTCTCCAGCCGAACATATCCCCTATAATTCCGGATATTGTTCTTGCTAGCAGAATACCAAAAAACAATCCGCTCATTACTGTACCTATAACCTTCCCCCGCTCCTCCGGTAAAGCTAACTCAGCCGAGAGAGGAATGATGACCTGCGGCACCACCGTAGTTATGCCGATAGCAAAGCTGGCGATATACATCCAAGTGAGGTTTTGTGCGGTAGCGAAACCAATTAGGGACAGTGATACAGCAATAAGAAGTCCGGATATCAGTGTTCTGCGTTCACGAATGTCACCTAGTGGAACAAAAAATAACATTCCCAGCGCGTAGCCGATTTGAGTAAGCATCGATACATATCCCACTGCGTTAGAGGAAGCATTAAATGTGCGTCCTATCTCAGCCAGGAGCGGCTGATTATAATACATATTTGCCACGCTTAGCCCTGATGCAATGGCTAGAATTAGGATGAATTGCTTAGATAGACCTCCTCCTACACGAACAGCAGCGCTTGTGATAGATTGTGTCATGAAATTATGTGCCTCCGTTCACGTATGCTGCTTCAAACAGCGAGCTTTATTTTCCCTAATATATTATAGCAGTCACTGTCAACCTTCTTTTTTCAATAGATTAATGATTAGTAAAGGAAAAATATAAATATCTGCATAAGTACAATTTATAGTAAAATATATAAATCTGAGCTAGGAGTGGATGGGTGTGCACCAGAACGAACAAATCATAAACAAACTACAAAAGAACCCCTTAAAGAATGTTAGCTTGTTAAAAATGTTAACCTCCTTCCACGAAGTCATGGAAACACATCTAGTAGAGCAAGGTGAGCAGTGGGGTGTTGCTTTACTTCTTCCAGCCACAGCATACGCATATGATCATAGGGTATATCCTCAAGCGGATTACATCGTATTTTTGGATTACAGCTGCCCCGATATATTTCCAGCATTACTAACGCTGCTCCCCACAGAGGCGAAGCTTGTTTTTAAACTACAGGATGTGAAGTACCAAGAGGCACTGTCTGCGCATTTTTCTTTAGAAAAAGTTCGGGGGTTTTTCTCTTACAGCACAACTGAGGGGTTAAGGTATGTTAAGGACAAAGAGGTAACAATCAATCATTCATTTGACGACAGACTACTTCCACTTTGGGCTGCTAACCATTACAATAAGGAAGAAATTGAGGAATATTTCCAAAAAGGAGCGTTTTCCGTTTCAATCTTTCAGGGCGACAATCCGGTTAGTACCTGCCTAGCGTTCCGCAATGAAGAGCAGATTTGGGAAATCGGCGCTGTACATACTTTAGAAGCATTTCAAAGATACGGATACGCGAAAATGGTAGTTCGCACAGCCATACAAGAAACGTTAGAACGAGGCTTTATTCCACGCTATCACGTCCTTGAAAGAAATCAAGCGTCCATTCGTCTAGCTGAATCTATTGGACTTGTCCCTTGTGTGCAGCTAGAGCACTGGATTAACTACATTCAATAACAATTTCTATTGGAGGTGATTTTAATGAGCTATCCACCAAACGACAATTTGAACTATTATCAGCCTCCACCCCCTCCGGCACCAACGAATGGCAAATCAATCGCTGGTTTTGTCTTGGGAATCCTCTCCATTGTTGTGCCTTATATTGGTTTTCTGTTAGGAATTATTGCGATTATTCTATCCGCCTTATCGCTGAAGGAAATCCGTAATCGTTATGAACAAGGCAAAGGCTTAGCGATTGCAGGTCTGGTATGTGGAATTGTGGGCACGCTGATGTACGCAATTATTATATTATTCGTCGTTGTGTTTGTTTTTGCAGCTTCTACTTACTAACCACGAAAAGGATCTCAATAGCCATCATCGGCTGCTGAGATCCTTTTTGAGTTAACACGTTTATCAAGTGAACCCTTCATTCAGTCGTGGAACCAAAATCGGTGATTTTAAGCTTTACATCAAAGGTTAATGGCATCCGAATAAATTCCTCGTCCCAATGATCCTTGACCTTTTTCCAAACCTGCGGTTTTTCTATGCTGAACCAATTTCCGAACCCTGCCACATCTACTTTATAGGTGGAATGCATTTTGTGAATAAGAGCATTAATTTTTTCGGTCAATCTCTCCTCGAATATCTTCTCCAATTCTTTGAAATAGGCAACTTCCGCGGAATGCTCATTATCATCCCAATGCTCAATAAGACGTCCATCAGACTCAATCGCAACATGAAAGGAAAACTTCTCATCAGCAGTCTCCTTCAGTGTAATCTTGCTCTTGACTGATTTAATCTCATAAGTAATTGCTTCGTTTGACTGATCATATGTTTTGATGCTCCCGCCTTTAACATCGCCTTTGATCCAGGCAATACTCTCCACATCCTGTTGGTTCAGATTGCCGATCCAATATCCTGTGTCTCCCTTGATAATACCGGCACCGGAAAACTCCACCTCACCATTTGCCTCAATAACGTTCTGCAAAACAAAGCTTTGCTTCGAATACATCAATGCATCTAGATTCGACAATGTTATGCCCTTCATAACTTTACTAGTCCTGAAGTGGTTATGGACCATGTCCTCCAGACGAAAAGAAGGAACCTCCTCTGCTGTCGTGTTTAGCGTATCAGACGCACGTCCTTGGCTAAGAAAGATGAGGCAGCTAGGGCGAATATCGTTATCACGCAACAGAAAGTCCATTAGCCGTCGGATTTTCTCCTCTTGTATCAATTTCTCGGATATGACAACAACCTTGAGGTGATGGCCTATAATCGGACGGTTCTTGCGGATCGAAATCTGGCGGAATACTTCAAGCAGGGAATCTCCAGACTCTGAAATATTATGGAAATGAGTTTTGGGTGTTTCACCTTCTTTGCCGGAGTTTCCAATTACATTTTCAGGCACAATTTGTACCGTAGCCGTCAATTTATTATGCTTAAGGTAACTTCCTCCGAGTTCCTCAAATTTCTTTTCGACTGTTTGAGGTTCCCCCTTGTCAAGCGCCAATCCCGTATAAACACTCAAGTCTTCAATTTCCTTACTGCTCCAGCAGCCGGACTGCGTAAGCAGAATCATAAATACCAATAGTAAGCGAATAACCTGCTGTCTAAACATTCTGCTTGAGTCCTTTCTTCCTAATGATTAATACAATCGACAATAACAGTGGCAGCAATATAAAGATCAGCACACCCATATAGCCAATCGCATCACCAAGACTGAAGACATCATTGATGCGTTGAGGGATCATCGTGCAGATGAAGATGATGGGCATTAAAGCGAACATAACCGGATGGATCTTTAGGTGAAACACCTGGGAGATTCCGAGTGACGCATTAAAGAAAAAGCTGCAAAAATTGCAGAACATCTGCATCAGCCAGATAACCAGCAACGGAAATTCAAATCGTTCAAAAAAGAACCCTGAAATTTCAAAGCTCCGCACCAAATCTATCGTCGGCCAGGTGCTGGAGATTACAGAATTAATAGATAAGCCGCCGATAACCATTACAACAGTAACCAAATATAATACAAATGGTATGCTTAAACCAACCAACATTCCCTTGACTGCTTGCTGTGGATGCTCCATAAAGGCCGTCATTGTCATCACAACCTCACAACCGGTAAAGATCAGGATGCTCGACTTCATGCCTCGGATCACCGGGATCATACCTTCACTCAGAAAAGGACGCAAATGCTGGATATCAAATATTCTGGTACTTAAGATATAACAAATTATCAGGATAAAAATACTGATCGGAAATACAATCTGAAACACGCGGGCCATGGAATTAATCCCACCATACACCAAATAAGTGCCCACCCAGATGAACGGCATCACAATCGCCCAGATCGGTGTCCCTTCCAGAAGAAAAAACAATGTTACTTCCGCCAAAACGCGGATTTCGAAACCCGCTATCACAATAAAGTACAGAATCAATATTGTACTCATTACACTGCCTGGAATATTCCCAACAATTCTTTTAGAATACTGAAAGACAGTCTTCCCTGGAAATTGCTGGCTAAGCTTCACCATAACCAATATCACCAAAGATACGGTGATACCTCCCAGCACTACTGAAATCCAGGCATCGGGAGTCTGTACAGCCTTAACAACATTTCTGGGCAAAGTCAAAATTCCCGCACCTAGCATTGAATTGGTCAAGATTATGGAAGCCTGCGAGGTTGTGATCTTGTCATCAGTTCGTTTGAACACTGTGGTCTCCCCTCTGCTCCTGCTAAGAATACATTCTCTAGGACCTGCGCTTTTTCTTCTGGGTCTTCAGCATCTCCGGTCTTCGCTTCATGATTGATAACGGTGCACGGACGAACAAATCCTTCCAGTCACTTAACCGGAAAGGGGAAATAGGAGTGACGTAAGGAACTCCAAAGCTTGAAAGCCGAGTCAGATGACTGCAAATAAGCAGGAAGAAAAGGATGGTTCCGAACATGCCCAGGACCGCCGCAAATAACATGCCTGCGAATCGTAAGATCCGGAGAGTAATCCCCGCACTGTACATCGGTATGGAAAACGAAGAGATCGCTGTCACGGCTACAACAATTACCAGAAACGGACTCACAATACCAGCCTGTACCGCGGCATCTCCAATGATCAGACCTCCGACAATCCCCATTGCCGGACCTATGGGCTTCGGCAGCCGGATTCCAGCTTCACGCAAGATTTCAATGGAAATTTCCAGAATCAACACTTCAATTAATGCAGGAAAGGGTACACCTTGGCGTGTTTCGATAATGGAGATCGCCAGTTGTGTAGGAATCAGTCCCGGATGAAAGGAGATAAAGGAAATATACAGCGCCGGAGCCAACAGAGCCAGAAATGATGCGCAAAACCGGAGTATCCGCAAAAGTGTACCCGGAATCCAGCGCTCATAATAATCCTCAGGAGACTGCAAAAGCATACTGAACGTCACTGGAACAACGAGTGCAAACGGTGTGCCATCCAGCAAAATAGCGACTCTTCCCTCTAACAAGGAAGCAATTACCCGATCGGGTCTTTCCGTATTCTGTGTCTGCTGAAACGGGCTTAAATAATCATCCTCGATCAACTGTTCCACATAGCCGGATTCCAGAATAAAGTCCATATCAATTTTGGAGATACGTTCCTTCACTTCCTGGAGCAGATCAGGATTTACAATGTTTTTCATATAAGCGATAACCAGGTTCTTCTTGATTTCGCTGCCTACTTCAACCATTTTCATTTCCAGATTCTTATTAAGCCCTTGGCGCCGCAGCATAGAGGTATTCTCACTGAGCACCTCGGTAAAGCCAATCCGAGGCCCCCGCAGCAAAGCCTCTGAGGTCGGCTCAGTAATCGAGCGCACTGCTCCATGCGGAGAACCCACCAGCAACATCTCACACATGCCTTCGACAATCAGCGCAGTGTATCCGAATAGGACAAACTCCTGCAGCTGGTCTAAATCCTTGGCTTCACTGAGCTGAGCTAGCGGGAGCATATTCTGTTTCAAGTAGTTGTATATTCCTTCTGAAGCTTGCGTTTCGCCGGCAAACATCAAATTCTGCAGCACCTGCTGATTGATCAGTTCTTCGTGCTGCATCCCCTCTACATAGACTAATGCGGCACGTGCCTGAATACCTTTAACTGAGAATTCACGAAAATGTACATCACTGTTCTCCCCCAATGCCGTTTTTATCGCTGTCAGATCGGCATCATAGTCCTGAGTAAAAGCAGTAGACACAGGAGGCTGCGGATTTACTTCCCGATTGTCATTCTTCTTCAGTTCCGCATCCTGTGATTTGGCCTCTGTTTCCTTAGAGCGTCCGCTTCCAACATAAAAATACAAATGCCTGTAAAGATAAAAAATCCCTACGGGAAAGAGCAGCGTAATCGCCGCCTGCATAAAAATTGTCCAGTCCGGAATATAAGAGACTATTTTAGGCCACATCGCAATCATCCTCTATAGGAATCTGTTAGTACTATTCTCCTTCCACCCTATTCTTATGCAACATTTGAAACTTAAGGAAAGTTCATATATCACCATGGATCCGGACATAACAAAACGCCCGCTTATGCGGGCGTCTGCAATTTAGAGTATTTTCGGTGTTTACTGCTCAAGGTTAATTAGGTTGCTGCCACTGCTTTAAAACTTCAATCAGACCCGGGACATCTAATCCATCCAAGGAAAAAGCTTTGCGCAGCAGCTCATGCGGGATGAACTCATCGTATTTTCCGAGGTAGGGCGCTTCATCTGGTGATAACAATGATAATGGATCTGTGGCAGCCATACTTTCGGCAATGATCTCTGCTTCCAGCGTTTCTGCATCAGTTTTACCCGCAACAACCATATAATAAGGTTCCATCGGAACGATAGAACGCAGTCCCAGAGGGCTCTTCAGATTGTTCTTCAGAAGGCGCTCCAGCGTGCGGAATTGTCGACTGCCCGCCCAGGGCAGAATGAACATAGAATCTCCACCCGCCGGCATAACGGATCGCACAAGCATTCCGCTTTCCTTCGCTAAACGACGAGCTCGTTCGAGCCGCGCAGCCGCACTCGGAGCTAAATACGGATACAATGAAGTGGCTCCTAAGATTTCACGGATCTTGTTCATGATGCGTGTATGTACATCCCCACCCGCACCAAGCCACAACGTATCTACTTTGCCGCGTGAGGTTTTCACATAAACGGCTTTATGGCGATTATCCACCTCTTCTACCTTCCAAAGCTTACCTGCTAGAGTAAAACAGTAGCCTGGTGGTGGAACCGTTGTGATCGATCCGATTTCCTCAGTTCCGTTATAGACCACATGCTCTTCATCATCTTTGAAGACCGCGTAGAAGCGGAAGTTATTCACGATCTTCTCTCCCGCCATCCCGATGATCAAGCTGCCTTCGTCCATCTTCTCAATTTGTCCCATGCCTAACATATAGGTCATGAAAATATCATAATCAGTAGGATCTATGGTTTTAAACGAAGGCAAACTCAGAACCGCTTCTTTTAAATCATCCGGTTCGGCCTCACCCATACTTTTCAAAATGCTCATCGTCTGATGGTATAGCAGTCCAACTGGCAGCTGACGCACGACCAGGGGTTCAACCCATTTCTCGCGCACATATAGCTCAATAACCGCTATCGCTCGAAGCAGTGTCCACGGCATCCGCGCCGGAAGCTGAGCTTCCTCGTCCTCTTCCTCGGGCGTGACAAAGATCATCTCGGATGCATCGTCTCCACGCCTGCCCGAGCGGCCTAACCGCTGCACAAAGCTAGCACAGCTATAGGGAGCGCCGACCTGTAGCACTCGCTCCAGCTCGCCCAGATCAATGCCCAGCTCCAGCGTCAACGTCGCTGCGGCAACAGCCGGTCCGGTGCCTTGCCGCAGCGCGGCTTCCGTCTCTTCACGCAGCATCGCGGAGATGCTGCCGTGGTGAACGTGAAACACATCCCGTTCACCACGCTTCGCGGCCGTTCTCCGCATCTCTAGGGTCGCCGTCTCCGCATCTGAGCGGCTGTTGGTGAAGATCAACGCCTTCTTCAGATGCGTATGATCATAAATAAAATCGTAATAAGACTGCTTCGCACGTTCTAAATGCTCCGCCTGCACCTCATCCCGTGCATCCGGGAAAGAGAAATGCTCCACACTTAACCTGAGCTTACGCCCGCCTTGTGGAGCGGACACTTCAACGCTCTCCCGTGTGCCTGCCGCTAGCCACTCCGTGACAGAAGCGTAGTCGCTCAGCGTAGCAGATAGACCGATTCTGCGAGGATGGCATCCCGCCATTCGTGAAATTCTCGCCAGCTGGCTTAACACCTGGATCCCCCGGTCAGCTCCCATAAAGGCATGCACCTCGTCAATGACAATAAAACGTAGATCATGGAACAACGCTGGAATAGCATTCGGGCGGTTCATCAACAATCCTTCAAGCGATTCAGGGGTGATTTGCAGCACGCCTGAAGGATTCTGCACCAGTTTTGTTTTATCAGCTTGTGGTACATCTCCATGCCAGTGCCACACCGGAATGTTGCCTTCGCGAAGCAAATCATTCAAACGTGTAAATTGATCGTTGATCAAAGCTTTCAAAGGGGCGATATACAAAATGCCAACCGAACCGGAAGGACGTTCATACAGCTCAGTAAGCGCAGGGAAAAAAGCTGCCTCTGTCTTACCTGAAGCGGTACCTGAGGCAATCAGCAGATGATGCGGGGTATCAAAAAGCACACGGCAGGCATCCACCTGTGCCTCACGCAAAGTCTCCCAGCGGTTCTTATAAATAAACTCTTTAATGAAGGGTGCCAGCCTATAGAACGGATTATCACTCATAATTCAAACTCCGCTAAGAACCCATCCAGTTCATTTTGCTCGGTCTCAGCTGGCTTAGCTGTTTTTTCGCCCACTAGCTGTTCAAAAGTAATCTCCGGATGCTGGTGGAGCGTATGCAGCAGATCCATGAAATCACGAACTACCTCCCGTGGAGTCAAGAGTTCCTCAGCCCCTAATCTTCCAACCGCTTCCTCCATAAAATGAACCAATTGTTCCTGTGATAAACGCGCTTCATAACCATAATGTAGGGCGTGAATCCCTTTAAGCTTTTGCAGCAGTACCAGAATTTCCTCGTGTGATAACATGTCCAGTGCAATGATAGGTCCAGTATAATTGTTCAGACCCGCCGCCCCGTACCGGCCTGCAACCAATCTCGATCGCAGTGCCTCATAACTAAATAATCCGCGCCGTCCATCTTCCACAAATTGCGGTGTTCCCCCTATAAAAATCCCAAGGTTCTCTGCCTTCCCCTGCATCGTATCATTGAACATGGTAAGCAGCTTTTCATAGTTGCTCTGGCGGGAAATACTGTTCGTAATTTTATAGAGATTGACACCTTCATCAATAAACAGCAGCAGACCTTTATAGCCAATAGCCGCGGTAAATTCCGCCCAAAGCTTCATATAGTCATACCAATTATCATCATCAATAATCACGCCAACTCCAAGCGCTTTGCGGGCTTCTGTCCGAGTTGCAAATTCTCCACGCAACCAGCGAAGCGAATCCTGTTTCTGGTCATCATCAGCCAGCTTGTGTGCATTCCAATAAGAGGCGAGTACTTTGGCAAAATCAAAACCATGCACCAAACCACGCATTTCAGAGGCTACAGCGTAAATTCGCTTCTCTACTTCTTCACCAAGCTGAGGGTGATCAGGTCCATATTCCTTCTCCTGCATCACGGACTGCTGTAGCGTAATAATCCATTTCTGCAGGATGATCTCCAACGCTCCACCATCTGGACGTGTGCGGGTCGATAAATGGCTCATTAACTCCCGGTAAGTCGCTAGGCCTTGTCCTTTGGTTCCCACTAATCTGCGCTCAGGGGAGAGGTCAGCATCTGCTACTACAAAATCACGATCCATCGCGTAATTACGGATCATCTGAAGCAGAAAGCTTTTGCCGCTGCCGAATTTGCCTGTAATCAGCTTAAAAGCTGCCCCACCCTCTGCAATGTTCTCCATATCTCTTAATATGGCTTCAATCTCCGGCCGGCGGCCAACGGCTATATGCTCTAGTCCGATACGCGGAACAACACCAGCCGTCAACGAATTGACTAGCGCAGTTGTCATTCGTTTAGGTATTTTTAATTCACTCATCCAAAGTTCACCTCATTAAATATTGCGCAGCATAGAGATATATTCCTCAACAATATCTTCACCCTCAATGATCAGATCACCGAGAATATCCATTGCGATTTCATTAATCTCATCAATTAAAAGCTCTGACATCGTGCCATTGGCAGCAGCCAGCTTCAGCATAGATTGACTTCCATCCTCATCCAAAAGAGCAAACAGTGCTTCCCGTTGTAGTGGACTTAAAGCATTGGCAAACTGTTCTGCCTCCGACCCTATGTTAACCACTTGAGCTTCTTCCATCACATCTACAGGCAACAATTCTTCCTTGCTGTCTTTTATTGGACCGATTTCATCGATAGTTACATCGATCTCGCTATCCTCGTAATCTTCCTGCTCGTCCATATTCTCAACCGTAAGCATCGTCCGTACAATTTCAGAATCACTTTGCAGGCGTTCTAGCTTCTCCGGATCTATGACGACTGCCGGCCCCTTGTCTTCCTGCGTCTCTTTAAGGTACTCACGCTTTAGAAAACGAGTGATCAAATCGTCCATATCGGCATCCACATTAACACCTTTAAGTCGTCCGCGGTAGCCCATCAGTTCCCGTAGTTTATTCTCAGTCAGACGAAATAGCCTGGTAATCAGACTGCGAAGTGGTGGAGATTTACTAATACGTACAACCGGTATAAGAACAGAATAGCCATATAATGAAATGTCATATACGGCACTTCGGAATAAATAACGCTCCCGCATCACCGCTGGTCCAGGTGGAAACATTTCAACTAGATTGGAGCCGTGTTTTCGGGTGACATAAGCATTGATTAACGCCACGACCTGCGGAATGTATTGTTCAAGAGCTTCTTTGCCTTCTCCGATGTAGAACTTGGATTTACTAATATCATAGTCCGACATTGCCGTTAATACTGCAAAGGTTAGTTGCTCAGGCGCTGCGGTCAAGCCTCTCATTAATTCAAGTTCCGCCAGATCTCCTGCAAGACCACGTGAACGAGCCACAATGATAGAAAGCGGGACATCCAAGTGATGTACAAAAGAGAAGTCCGCGATCCAGCCGCCAAGATATTGATCCAAGCGTTTATAACTTTCCCGGTAAGCTTCCCACATCTGATTTAGCTGCCTATAGCCATCATAAGGATCAGTCCACCCCACGCCATTAATAAGCTCATATACATGCAGAAAAATATAAGAAAGATCTGTTTTCAGATATCTGCCTTGTCTAACTTCATTCCGCCAATAAAAATACCATCTGCTTTGCGTGCCTGTCATATGGCCATATGTAGGCCAGTAACTCTTAAAAGGAACAAATAGCGCTGAATCCTCAGTTTTATCAACCAATTCCTTCGCTCTTGTTACGAACTGCCCTTCGGTGGTAGTCACAGGCTCCGGCGTTTCCATCTCTGTATCCCAAAGCTGCAGCTGTAATGATGGTTCAGGGGATGAATTCGTTTTGCCTTTATTCGTTGAAGATGACTTAGACAACAGCGGTTCAGGGGAATTTCGCGGCGGAATCGGTACATTTTGTTCCGTACTTTCCCAGACTAATTCTGTGAAATGCGGCTGCTTCCTATCATTACTCATGTGCGATCGCTCCGTCCTTATAAATAAGGATTAATGTAAAAAAACGGTCCTGTTCACAACTGTGAAGGAACCGTTTTGTTCTTACGTAATAGTAGTGGTTGTCCATACAGGACGACAACATCGTTTCTTCTTGATATTTTAGCACTGTTGATAGATTAACATCAAGTATGTAATGCAGAATCACACTTTAGAGAAGCTCGGTTCCCTTTGTTTCTTTGCCAAGGAACAATACCGCTAATGCACCGATAATAATCGTTACAAAAAATAACATAAAGATCGAGCCAATCGCCATAGATTTACCTACTAGAACCCCTACCAGCAAAGGTGCGATAATTCCCCCAATCCGGCCAAAGGACGTCGCTAAACCAGCACCTGTGGAACGAATAGCCGTTGGGTACAGCTCTGGCGTATAAGCGTACATGCCACCCCAAGCGCCAAGATTGAAGAAGGATAAACAAATTCCGGCAGCCATCAGCATTCCTTCAGTAGTCGCATTTCCGAACCATGCAGCGCTAACCGCAGTGAACAGCATATAGATGACTAGGACAAATTTACGTCCGAACTTTTCAATAAAGTAAGCGGCAGTAAAATACCCAGGCAGCTGAGCGAGCGTCATAATAAGCACATACTCGAAGCTTTTGACCAAGCTGAAGCCTTTAAGTACCATAACTGTAGGCAGCCATAGAAACATGCCATAATACGAGAACACCACCGTAAACCATAAAATCCACAACATAATTGTAGAACGGCGATATTCTGGCGACCATACGGTAGCGATTCGTTTCTTTAAGGAAACGGGTGCCTTTTTAATCTCAGCAAATTTCGGTGAATCATCAATCGCCCGTCTTAGATATAAAGCGTAGAGTGCAGGTACAGCCCCAATTCCGAAAGCTATACGCCAGCCATAATCAGGGATAATGAAGAACGCGATTAATGCAGATGCAATCCAACCGACTGCCCAAAAGCTCTCCAAAAGCACAACCGCACGGCCTCTCTCCTGAGCAGGCATGCTCTCTGAGACCAAGGTAGAAGCGACAGGCAGCTCTCCGCCAAGGCCAAACCCAGCAATAAAACGAAGCACACAGAGGATCGCAAAGCCTGTTGCAAATGCAGATAATCCGCTTGCCGCCGAGAAAATAAGGAGTGTCCACAGCAATACCGGTTTACGACCAAAGCGGTCTGCTAATATTCCTGCCGCTGCAGCACCTACTGCCATACCGACGGAATTAATACTAGTCAATATACCGATCTGCTCCGGTCCCAGATTCCAATCCTTAGCTAAAGCTGCTACAACAAAAGAAATCATTCCGACGTCCATCGCATCGAACATCCAGCTCAAGCCAGCGCTGAAGAGTAATTTCCTTTGTTTCGGATTCCGCAGCAGTGTCATTTGATTCACTTCGAAGCCCCCTTATTTCAACCTGCTAACTAATAAAACTTACTTTTGATTGTTTCACTTATACATTTTAAAATTGAAGTGCTCAAAAATCAAGAAATAAAGCAGCATTAAAGTATTGCCTAGCCAGCGATTGAAAATAACAGGTCTGCACAGAAATTGTGGCGATAAGCAGCATATTACGAACGGATTCTCTCTGCGCTCTCGACAAATGTGTCAGCCGGTTAATTACACGATCTATAGAGCTTTTTAACGAGGTATCTTCTTTCCAAGAGAACTCCTTGTGCAACACTTGATCTACTTTACATTGCGTCTGAATCGATGGATTGCTTTTGATCTCCTCAAAAAGCCCTGCATATGCGTAATACAGCTTGGCCGGTTCAATTAGATCATCATCATCGCGATCCGGCTTTAGGAACATTAGCTGGAACAATTGGCGAATACTTTCAAAGTTAAGGGCTGATTTGAGATCATCAATAATAAACAAAAGCGCCGCCTGATTAACCGAATATTTCTTTCCTTCTTTAGGCGAACCGAGATATTCCTTGAAGTCGCGCTTGACCCAATTTTGCATAGCTGTGACGGTCAATGTGGAATACTCTATAAGATGGCCCAATGAAGCAATTTCACCAAGTGAAAAGCCTTTAACATGGCCGCCTTTAATGATCTTTTGTAATATGGGTGGAACATTGGTTGATAAAAAAGCGGGTAACGAAGTCCCCTTTTGTAATTCTTCACGGTGAAACTTTGCCCATGCCTCTTGGAGGATATTCAGCGGTTTCCGGTCTGACAATCCGGTCAATGAGAGCAGTAGACTGGACATCTCCACACGAGTCAATGCAAATGATTCCATATCTGTTTCCCTCCACCATTTGATATTTTACTGAAAAGTTCGTAGAATAGTTCATAAGAACTCATAATAATGAGTATAACCTATTTTAGGAACGAAAGGGATGGTAAAGATTATATGGGTATAGGACTTAGTTTGACGTTGGTGGTTATTTTGATTATTTTAACCGCTTTTTTTGTAGCAACAGAATTTGCATTGGTGAGACTTAGAGGTAGCCAGATCAGTCAAATGGTGCTTGACGGAAAGAAGAATGCCTTAGCAGTTCAGAAGGTATCCGCTAATCTCGATGGCTATTTATCCGCTTGTCAGCTCGGGATTACTATCACTGCGCTGGGTATTGGTGCACTGGCAGAGCCTGCATTCGAACAGTTATTGCTTCCTATTTTCGACTGGGCCAATATCAGTTCTAGTGTGAGTCACCCTCTTGCGTTTTTACTCGCATTCATCATTGCAACATTCTTACACGTCGTTGTCGGAGAACTTGCTCCGAAGACGGCAGCTATAAACATTCCGGAAAAAATCGGTCAAATTACTTCACCGCTGATTATTTGGTTCTACAGAATTTTGTACCCTCTCATTTGGTTCATGAACGGTTCCGCTAATATGCTTGTTCGACTTTTTGGGATGAAACCAGCTAGTGAGCATGGAGACGCGCATAGTGAAGATGAGATTCGTTTGATCTTGTCCGAGAGTTACGAAAGTGGGAAAATCAATAAAGCCGAATATGGCTATGTTAACCGAATCTTTACTTTTGATGAGATGCTCGCCAAAGAAATCATGGTTCCGCGAACCGATATGGTATGTCTTTTTACCAATCATTCGTTGAAAGAAAATTTCGAAATTATCCGCAAGGAGCAATATACTCGTTTCCCTGTGGCACAAGGCAGCAAGGATAATATTATCGGAATGATCAACACGAAACAGCTCTATTTGCAGTATGATAACAATCCTGATTTTGATTTCCACAGCTTAATTCAACCCGTACTGACAGTATCTGAGGTGACACCAGTCAAGAATCTTCTAACTCGTATGCAGTTGGAGCGTGTGCATATTGCCTTGCTGCTTGATGAATATGGTGGAACATCCGGTCTCATCACGATTGAAGATATTTTGGAAGAAATCGTTGGTGAAATCCGTGACGAGTTTGACGGTGATGAACGCAGAGAAGTCGAAAAAATAAGCGATACTAACTATCTATTCGATGGTAAGGTATCTCTGTTAGAGGTCAAGGATCTTACAGGGCTTGATTTCGAAGATGAAGAAGTGACCACAGTTGGAGGTTGGGTATACAGTCATATTACCGATCCAGCCATTGGCAAAAGTATTGTTCGTGACCATGTAACATTGACCATCCGCGAGATGAACAGATACCGTGTCCGCAAGGTTGAAGTTGTTATCGAACAATCAAGCAACACTGAATCATCATAAATTACGAAATCATAACCTTTATTCATAAAAAAAAGGATAGGGTCATCAGATTAAATCTGATCCTCTATCCTTTTTTCTTTTGGGAGAATTTTGCTCATATAATATTCGTCCACCCACTCACCATCGATAATAAGAGATTTCCGCTTCGTCCCTTCGATTTCAAACCCGTTCTTGATATATAGCGCCAAAGCAGCTTGATTATGGGTCATGACGGATAACTCAAGACGAACAATCCCATTGTTCATAGCCCAGATGTCCATCTCACGGAACAGGCCAGCTCCAATCCCATTCCCCTGATATTGTTTCTGAATCCCAATCACTATGTACGCGCTATGTCTATTACGTCTAACACTTCCACCTCTAACAGACAAGTAACCTGCCAAATGATTGTCAACCTCTGCCCCTATAAGAATTGAAGTTTCTGCTACCAGAAAGCTTTCGATCATTTCTTTGACCTGACAAAGACTAGCTTGTCTTTCATCCGGTTCCAATAACATAAATTTGGACTCCTGGTCTAACTGATGCTGAAGTCGAAGCAATTCACCTGCATCCTCCGGCACCAGTTCTCTAAGTGTAACCATCATATCATCACTTCCAATCGTAAATAACTATAAATACTTCTTGAACAACTTGCTGGAGCTGCCATCATAACCTAGATGCTCGTAAAAACGATGCGCTTCTTCTCTCTTTGCAGCACTTGCTAACATAATCTTAAGGGCTCCCTTGGAGATTGCTACATTCTCGGCATGTCTCATTAGCATTGCGCCATACCCTTTTCCTCGTACTTTTTCAGCCACAATAACTCTTTCTATAACAGCAAAGGGCCTATCGTCACACAAAGCATCCATACAAAAATGAAGATGTAACGACCCGACAATTATTCCTTGTTCTTCGTACACATAAAGAAAACTATCCGGATGATCTGCTATCTGCTTCAGTCGCTCAGGGGATACATGAATAGCTGGATGCTCAGGCAGCAAAATCCGGTATAGTTCTTCAATATTGATAGCGTCTTTGGGCACAGCTTCTCTTATCATTCGTCTACTCCCTTCTATATAACGCTTAACAACGACAGACCATAATCACATTTCCATCGGGATCTTTAAAATTAAACCAATGATCATGTTCGATATCCGTCAGAATCTCTCCTCCGTTGGCCTTTACATAATCATAAGCAGCATCAATGTCCTCGGTGTTTAGATGAAACGAAGGGATGTTTAGAACAGATTCAGCGGTGTAAATCTTACTGTCCAAAACGATGCCCGGTCCCTGCATAGGGACTACATATAAATGGCCGAATAATACCTCTCCATCTAGTGGCAGTCCAAGCAATTGGCAATACCATTGTTTAGATTTCTCAATATCCTTTACCGGAATAAAAACAGCACCAATCTGATTCAGAATCGGACTTATCATCATTAAGAAAGCCTCCTCTTTAAAGTTGACGGATAGGGTGTTATTCTAGAATAATTCGATAAAATATGTCAATTACCTCCCTCCATTTAGGGAAGGGCTGGTAAGTTGTGTTATAATTCTGTGAGCATTACTCCAATATCACGTACGTCAGGAGAATTACATTGGCTAACCTGAACTTCGGTGGTTTTAAAATGACCCCGCCCAAAGTTTTATCACTAGGATTCTTAATCCTTATCACTGCCGGGACTTTTCTGCTTAGTCTCCCGGTCTCCTCAACATCCGGACAAATATCCTTTATCGATGCCTTGTTTATGGCGACTTCAGCCACATGTGTTACAGGTCTTGCAGTCATTGATACGGGAACTCAGCTAACTACCTTCGGACAAGTTGTTCTACTCATTTTATTTCAAATCGGAGGATTAGGCTTTGTAACGATGGCTACTTTGATTACCTTGGTCCTTAATAAACGGATATCCTTGAAAGAGCGAATCCTTTTGCAAGAATCTATGAACCAAAATTCGATGCAGGGAATTGTACTCTTAATCCGTAGGGTCCTGATCTATTCTCTTGTTATTCAGCTGTCGGGTGCCGTGTTGTTTGCTGGAAGGTTTATGATGGATATGCCCTTTGGGAAAGCAGCATATTATGGGATTTTTCACAGTATATCTATCTTTAATAATGCAGGCTTTGATCTCTTCGGTGATATTCATGGGCCTTTTAGCGGACTTACTCGTTTTGTAAATGATCCCATTGTTAACTTCACCTCAATGAGCCTTATATTTCTTGGAGGGATTGGTTTTATCGTTCTGTCTGATCTTATGGACTTTCCTAAACGCAGAAGACTCACTCTTCATTCAAAGGTTGTTCTTTGGACTTCTCTTATATTGATTATTATTGGTGCGGGGCTGTTTTTCCTACTGGAGTATAATTCTACGCTGAAGCCCTTGAGTGCAAGCGGAAAGTTTTGGGCGACCTTTTTACAAGCGGTAACTCCGCGATCTGGTGGTGTCACCACCATTGAAGTTCCACTTTTACGGCAATCCACACAATTTCTGATGATTCTATTGATGTTTATCGGTGCTGCACCTGGGTCGACGGGTGGAGGAATTAAGATCACTACATTCGCCGTACTGGTTACTGCGGTAGCTGCACGATTACGGGGGAAAGAAGATATTGTAATGTTTCGCCACCGGATCGCTAAAGAAAATGTATATAGAGCCCTTACCATCACATTAATGTCTCTTATGCTGCTTGTCATCGCTACGATGTTATTATCCTTGACCGAGAGCGCTGAATTTCTAACTGTACTTTTTGAAGCTGTATCTGCTTTTGGAACCTCAGGCTTATCTATGGGCCTTACTCCGGAACTGACTACGGCAGGAAAGGTTCTAGTGATTATCCTGATGTTTATGGGCCGGACCGGACCACTTACACTTGCTTATGCTTTGAAACCAAAAGGTAGTAAAGAACTGTATCGTTACCCAGAAGGTAAGATAACGATTGGATAGTCATGATATGGCCAGCGGCTACCAGATAATGCCGCTGGCGTCATATCAATAATAGTATTATTCTTCCACGATTTCTTGTTGATCAAGTGCCGCATCCAGCAACTGATTGTACACATCATCGTCATTCTCCAGCAATGCATCCGTTTCTAAGAACTGTTCCTCGCTCCCAGGCTCACCCGCAAAGCTTAGACTGTAATCCCATTCCGTTCCTCTTGTACTGAAGAAAGTAATTTCATATGGAGCCTTATGATTTTCGAGAGTGAATACAGTCCTCCCTACATAACTTTTATCTTCTTTACGGCTCATTTCAGCACTTACGATCTCTAAATTCATCCACTTATCTTCCTTCCTATCATCAAATCAGCTACCCTTTCAGTATATCATTGAAATGATTGTAATTCCTTCTCTTTGCTCTGTAAATTCCACGTAATTGACTTTTTTCATCCGGCGGTTAATAATTTAGTACAATGCTTGTAAAGTACTAAACTATTAGTAAATGGAGGAAATTACAATGACTGATTTTCAGGCTAAGCTTAGTAAATATGCAGATTTAGCTGTACAAATAGGTGTTAATGTTCAACCCGGGCAAATTCTAGTGGTGAATGCACCGATTCTTGCCGCTGATTTCGTACGTCTAATTACCGCTAAGGCATATGCCATCGGAGCAAGTTTAGTTAAGGTGAACTGGAGTGATGCGAGCATTACACGCCAACAGTTTGAACACGCTGCGCCAGAGGTATTCACTCAGCCTCCTACTTGGTACGCAGGTGAAATGACTGAATTCGCCGAAAAAGGTGCGGCTATCCTTAACGTGATCGCTGAAGATCCTGATGCACTTAAAGGTATTGATCCAGTACGTATCTCCAATTTTCAAAAAGTACGTGGAGCTGCCCTCACCAAATATCGTGAAATGCAAATGTCCGACAAAGTTAGCTGGAGTATTGTAGCTGTTCCTTGTCAAGCTTGGGCGGATAAAGTGTTCCCTGAGGTTCCAGCCGAAGAACGTGTAGATAAACTCTGGGAAGCCATTTTCCACACCGTGCGTCTTGACCGTGAAGATCCAGTAGCTGCATGGCAGGAGCATCTCGACACCTTAGAACAAAAAGCAAATGTACTCAATGCAAAAAAATATAAAAAGCTGCATTACATAGCACCTGGCACTGACCTTAGCATCGAGCTTCCTGAAGGCCATATCTGGGCACAAGGAGACAGCATTAATGCAAAAGGTCATTCTTTTGTAGCCAATATGCCTACCGAAGAAGTCTTCACTGCACCACTAAAAACTGGTGTTAATGGCACTGTAAGAAGCACAAAGCCACTTAGTCATGGCGGCAACATCATCGATGGCTTCTCTATTAGCTTTGAGAACGGCCGTATTGTAAGTGTTACTGCTGAGCAAGGTCAAGAAGCGCTAGAGCACCTCATTAGTATGGATGAAGGAGCGAAATACTTAGGGGAAGTTGCCTTGGTTCCTCATAAATCCCCTATTTCTGAATCCAACATTCTTTATTACAACACATTGTTTGACGAAAATGCTTCTAATCACCTTGCTATAGGTATGGCTTATGCCTTCTGTTTAGAAGGCGGTAAAGATATGAATCCAGAGCAGTTAATTGAGCATGGCCTCAACAATAGTGTAACCCATGTGGATTTCATGATCGGGTCAGCTGAGATGAACATTTACGGGATAACTGCTGATGGAACTGAAGAACCTGTCTTCCTGAATGGAAACTGGGCGTTCTAATTTAAGCACACAAGAGATACAGGATATTGGGAGGAATAGAAACTATGTTGGATTTCAAGCAAAAGCTGGAGAATTACGCATTGCTGGCCGTGAAGATTGGCGTTAATATTCAACCGGGTCAGACACTCGTTGTGAATGCAGATATTGTATCCGCAGAGCTTGTGCGACTTGTGGTTCGTAAAGCCTATGAAGCCGGCGCGAGACTTGTAAAGGTGAATTATAGTGATGAAGTTGTATTACGTACACGATATGATCTTGCTCCATCCGATTCCTTCCTGGAGCCGCCGCAGTGGCAAGCCGATGAATTAGAGGTTCTTGCTAAAAAGGGAGCCGCATTTCTAACCATTATCTCTGCTGACCCGGATCTTTTAAAAGGCGTTGAACCTGGAAGAATTGCCGATAATCAGCGTATCTCTGGGCAGACCCTAGCGCCATATCGTGAGTACTTAATGGGAAATCATGCGAGCTGGAGCGGTCTTGCCTTCCCATCAGCCTCTTGGGCTGCAAAAGTGTTCCCTGACGCTCCATCCAAGCAGCAGGTTGAACTGTTATGGGATGCCATCTTTAAAGCCACACGTGCGGATCAGGACGATCCTATTGAAGCATGGAGCCGCCATTTAGATGGACTCAAAACTCGTTGCTCTTCCTTGAATGAAAGTAAGTTTCGCAAGCTGCACTATACAGCACCTGGTACAGATTTAACTATTGAGTTGCCGGAAGGACACATCTGGTGTCAGGCAGGAGCTGTGAACGGTAAGGGCGTCCCTTTCTTAGCCAATATTCCTACGGAAGAAGTGTTTACTGCCCCTTTGAAGTCTGGTATTAATGGTAAAGTGAGCAGCACTAAGCCACTTAGCTACGGCGGCAATCTAATCAATAACTTCACGCTGACCTTTGAGAACGGTAAAGTGATTGATTTTACTGCTGAAGAAGGCGCTGAAACTTTGGCATCACTAATCGCGCTGGATGAAGGCTCTTCCTATCTTGGCGAAGTTGCTTTGGTACCTTTCCACTCTCCGATTTCTGAGAGCGGTATTCTTTATTACACTACGTTGTATGATGAGAATGCCTCCTGTCATTTGGCTTTAGGTGCAGCTTATGCCTTCACAATTCAAGAAGGAATTACGATGACTAAGGAACAGCTGTTGGAAAAAGGAATGAATCAAAGCCATACCCATGTTGACTTTATGATGGGCTCTCCTGAAATGAATATTGACGGAATTAACGATGATGGAACAACAGTACCTATCTTCCGTAATGGGGATTGGGCTTAAGGCTTAAACAACACCCGTTAGATCCTAGATAGAACCAACTTCAAACAACCCGCTTAGCTCTCTAATTAGAGAGTAAGCGGGTTGTTTTTGTTTTAACAACAACATTTCAGGTGGTAAAATGCCCAAATTTGAATAAATGTTCAATATTTGTTCACACTATCGTTGATTTCCGTTCACAAATATGTCACAATACAATTAAGGATTGAATTTCCAAGGAGGGGATTATCATGTTGAGAGACCCAGTATCCAAAGAAGTTGACAGCATCGAAGAAGAACAGCTAGAAATTCAACCACCGGTAGATTCAAGAATTGTTGCATCTAATGCTATTAAATACACTGCCTATGTTATGCTGCTTTTTGGATTCTTGTATTTCCTGATTGCTTACTTGGCGCCTATGTTGGAACCTTAATGTGATGGATATAACTTTATTGGAAAACGCTTACGGTTAATCACTCTCTATGGAGTAGTGATTAACCGTTTTTATTAATTCCATGAGAATGCTTTGTTTGTCCAAGCTATTGCTGTAGGCGACCATACCCCGTTCATCTTCGATTGTATCCAAGCTATGGCCTCTTCTCTATCCCCTTCAAAAGCGGATAAACCGTTATCTGACATCCAGTGACTGACCGTCTCGAACGAGGTACTACTCCAACCATTTACTTCACCTTCATCATTCAGGCGTTGCTTGATGCCTGAGATCACCATATCTAAAGATCCTTGCAGCTCAGTAACCGCGTTATCGAAGGCTGTTTTCTTTTCTTTTGCCTTCATATCAGCCTCTGCCCGAAGTTTACGTGTATCAATACCTTCATGTTCACGAACAATCTGCAGCAAGGTCACAGCTTCTTTACTAGCCAACCCATCCTTATACCGCTCTTCAATAGATTTGGTACTGCCTGCTGCTGCTACAAATGCCGGGAACCACTCCCTTGAGACCAAAATAGCCTTTTTCTTAATAAACTTTCCGTATCCTGCAAGGCCCTCACCTGGAAACTGCGCACGCCATGACCACGGATCTAAATCTGTTCCAGTATGCCAATTCTCGGGCTTAGTTAAGCCGTTTAAAGACGGGTGCCCGGGGATGAGCGCAGCAAGCGGTAAAATCCCCAATTTCGCAATAACCTCTGCTGTTTCACCATAAGTGGTGACACTACCTTGTTCATATTCCTGACCCATTTGTTCATCATCTCCTAGATCTAATTTAATCAGATTTCATATTTCCAATTCCGGTTATAAAAGTGCTAATCAAGCGGGTTAGACTCTCGTTAGTATCGAGCGCCATACCGAATCCACCCTTTTGCTCCAATGAGGCGAATCCATGCAGGATACTCCGTAATCCCCTTACGGCATGAAGTTCTCCTTCTTCGCCTAATAGATAACTCTTCATCACCTGAATTATAAACTGCAAAATATGCTCACCAGCCGCTTCAAGCTCCGTGTTCTCCTGCTCAGGCGCTCGTAGTGTAGTCTCATACAGACCTGGTCTACTCCTAGCAAAATCCACATATGCCCGGCCCATTGCGTGTACAGCAGCATCTCCATTTAATCCTTCAGCTGCGTTCGACATGCTTGTAAATAATAACTCTAATCCGTAAATGGCGAGCCCAGTCCGCAAATCCTGCAGTCCATTTATATGGTTGTATAATGACGGGGAACGAACACCTAGTTTACCTGCTAATGCAGCCAAGGTAACGGCCTCTATACCTTCATCATCGGCAATTTCTGCTGCTCTAATCACTAGTGTGTGACGATCTAATCCTGCTCTAGGTGACATTTAATTACTCCTATCCTGAATCATTTCTGCCTTACGTATGGCTTTCTCCATCTCCTGCTTTGGCGCTTTCAGTAAGTTGCCGTGACCAACAGCAAGTAAAGCTGGAGATAACTCTAGAAGCTTAATCGCACTATTCAGAGCTTGAGCTTTATTCCATGTAGCCATTGCTGGAAAAGGAAACAGGGGGATGATGGTTCCAGCCACCGCAGTTCCCCGGAAGGTCTGAAGAGCATCCCCAACGATTACAGCACCGCTGCGTGAATCAAGGAAAGACATAGAGCCGGGGGTATGTCCTGGAGTGTGAATCGCTGTTAATGATCCAATGGTATCCCCTTCGTGGAGAAGGACCTCTGGCTTGGTAGCTATCTTCTTCGGCACGCCTCCCTTAATAGGGGTCTGAGGTTCTCCTTCCCGAAGTGAACGATCTCCACGTAGTAATGCCGAATCTCGCTCAGAGATGTACACCTGAGCCTCTGGACGTTGCTTTTTTAGTCCATCCAGTGCCCCAATATGATCATCATGCGCATGCGTTAAGATTATGCGTGTAAGCTTCTTATTTAGCTTCGCTTCAGTATCCATAATTCCTTTTAGACTAAATGGCATAGCGGCATCTATTAAAGTCAATCCATCCTTTTCCTCAATAATGTAACAATTCACTGGAAAAAAATTTGGCATCCAAGTCAACTGCAATAAATGACCTTCACGTGTTACTCTCATCCTTACCCCTCCGATAAACTAATGATATTAGCTTAAATATAAACTAATGATATTAGTTTTGCAAGAGATTGTTATCTTTAATATTTAACTCTCAATGTTCTTGTCAGCATTTTTGTTGGATTTATTAATTATGTACCACATCGCCCAAGTGATCCCTATGAAAAAAACAACCGCCCCCACGAGAGTACTCGATATATTTTTTCTAATATCCACTTCTCCCGCTTCTCTAAAATCAAGCAAAAATGTTAGCGTGGCCCAAATAATCGTGCTGATAACACCCGATATTAAATGAATCTTCTTAAACCGTCTGAGTTCTCCTTCCTTACTCGGCAGCAGGTATATCCCATCTTTGACACAACAAACGGTAACATACAAGCAACCTAACAGCATAATCCCAAAAGTATCTACCCAATATTTGATGTCCCATTCCAGGATAAATACTTTTACCAAAAGGCTGATCATAAATCCCACTAACACAATCAATAATCCGTGCGTACTAAACTTCTGAATTTCTGTGATAATTCGTTCGTCTTTAATCTTTGGCCCTTTCACAACTAATCCTCCCAAAAAATATCGTTTAATGACGTATCTAACGCCTTGCAGATGGCTATGCACAGCTTAATCGTCGGGTTATAGTTACCAGCTTCAATCAGGCCGATCGTCTGCCGTGTAACCCCTACAACTTCCGCTAACTGTTCTTGGGAAAGATTCTTTTGGATCCTTGCCAGCTTTAACTTGATGTTTTTGTTCTCTCCCACTCCATAACCTCCCTTTAATGTTTGTGATGCATTCCATTTTCCACCATTGTAATCTATATCGGTCATTATGTACATTATATATTACATTTGTTTATTGGGATCAACATTTCACTTTAGGATCGACGTGTCATTTTAGGATCCAGACTTCATTTTCCATTCCCTCTCCATCAGGAAATACTTTCTCCCCACCGTTGGATCAAATGGTGAAGAGTGATTGTAACTGAGTCCATAGCCAGTCAGCTGCGATGCCTAACTCGCCGCCTTGGCTAGTATGTAAGCACACTTTTGCCAATAGTTCGGACTCAGATGACCTTATAATGCAAATTCGAGTGTTTTCTACGGGTTATCGGACTCAATTGCAGCTATTTACTCAAAACCACACCAATTCTGCGCCTTTACAAGGTAATAAGAGCTATGGGGTCCGATACTTCTACAAAATGACTCAAAAAGCTCAAATAGCTGCAATACAGTCCCCAACATGAGGTTCTTTAGTTAGTTTAGGTTAGTTTGGGGTTAGTTCGCTTATTCGCCGTTGCATCGGACTGAGGAGTCCTTATTTCGTATATTTGCAGCTAATTGACGTGCTATCGGACCCAGTTGCAGCTATTTACTCAAAACCACACCAATTCTGCACAGTTACTTGGTAATAAGAGCTATGCGGTCCGATAGTTCGGCAAAATGACTCAAAAAGCTCAAATAGCTGCAATACAGTCCGATGCGGAGATCAGTAGGAAGCCCATAGAAGGTCACTAGGAGATCTCTAGAAGGTCACTAGGAGATCTCTAGAAGGTCACTAGTAAGCCCCGCAAGAGGTCACTAGGATATCACTAGGAAGCCACTAGGAGGTCAATAGGATATTACTAAGAAGTAAGTAGAAGGTTGAGCCACATCAGCAGAGGAACCGGCAGCGACAAGTGATCAGCAGCCATCAGCCATCACCCTACTATCGCTAGTCAAAGTAACAAAAAAAAGCATCCCTAAGGATACTTTTGATCTTTCGATGCTTTTGATATTTCGATCTTTTTGATATTTCGACGCTTTTTCGATGTTTATGATCTTTCCGCTTTTAATATACGAATGCCTTCGACTTTCCTTATTCCACTACGCCATTCTCTGGAAAGAAGTTTACGATCTTCAGCAGCTCCGAAGCGTCTGTGCGTGGACGGCTGTCAGGTACAGTCTCCGGATATCCGGCATGGATCATGGCTACAATTTTTTCACCGGGCTTCACACCAATTTTAGTGCGGAATTCAGGGTTGTTGATGTATGGATCAGTCTTCCAAATCGTTCCTACACCTTGTTCCCAAGCTGCGAGCTGGAAGTTCTGTACAAGTGCGGACGCTGCTGCAAAATCCTCGTCCCACTCTCTTTGCCGAGGATCTTCAGGCATCACTACGATTACTGTTAATGGAATATTCGAGATATATTCTTTACGTTTAGCAGCCACTTCTGGATCAGCTATAGCACGTTTTACAAAAGCAAATGCAGATTCAGCTAGGAATTTCGAACCTTCCCCTTGAAAAGCAATAAATCTCCACGGCTCACGCACACCATGATTCGGTGCCCATACCGCTACATTTAATAATTCCTCTAAAAGGCTTTGTGGAAGTGGATCTTTTTTAAAAAGCTTAATCGAGCGTCGTTCTTTTATAATTTCGGCCACACTATTCTGTTGAGTCTGTTGAGATTGCGTCATAAGATCCACTCCCTAATATAGTAATAATGATAATCATTATCACAAATGATACAGCATCTTTCTGCCTTTTGCAAATAATAGGCAACCATTCGAATCACAACTCTTGAATTCACAAAAAAACACCGTTCCCGAAAGAACGATGTTCACAGCTTCAGCCGAATCGGCCCATGATATATTCTTGCGTCATTTGATTCTCTGGATTGGTAAAGACTTTATCCGTCTTATCATATTCGACAAGGGAGCCTAGATAAAAGTATGCGGTATAATCAGAGATCCGAGCTGCCTGCTGCATATTATGTGTCACAATAACGATGCGAAGCTCTTCTTTCAACTCCTTGATTAGCTCCTCTACTTTACCTGTGGAGACCGGGTCTAGAGCTGATGCTGGTTCGTCCAAGAGCAGAATTTGCGGGTTAACCGACAACGCTCTAGCAATACAAAGGCGCTGCTGTTGTCCACCGGAAAGTGCAAGTGCTGAATCTTTTAAACGATCCTTTACCTCATCCCACAATGCTGCTTTGCGAAGACTGCTCTCAACAATCTCATCAAGAGCCTTTTTGCCTTTAATGCCGTGATACTTAGGTCCAAAAGCGATGTTATCGTAAATCGATTTATAGAACGGATTTGGCTTTTGCCATACCATCCCGATCTTCTGACGCAGCTTAATCACATCCGTACCCGGAGCATTAATATCCACTCCATCAATCCAGATGCTTCCTTTTGTTTTTGAGCCAGAAATTTCGTCATTCATCCGGTTCAAAGAACGAAGAAAGGTTGATTTACCGCAGCCGGATGGGCCGATCAGTGCAGTAACCGTATTTTCAGCAAATGGAAGGCTTATCCCCTTTACTGCCTCATATGTTCCGTAAAAAATACTCAGGTCTTCGGTTTGAAAAGATTCACGCACTGCTGTTGCCGACGTTCCCATCGATTACTCCTCCTACATCTCTACTTTAATTTGTATGATTAGTTCATTCTTTTTGAAGCTGTAAGCTTACGATAAATAAATCTTCCGAAATAACGTGCTGCCAGATTGAAGATTAACACCATAATTACAAGCACCGCCGAAGCTCCCGCAGCAATCTGTGCAGCATCTGGAGCTAGACCTTCACTGTTGACCTTCCAAATGTGGACAGCCAGCGTTTCCGCTGGACGGAAGGGATTCAGTGGCGAATTCGCACTAAGTGGATTCCAGTTGGTGAAATCCAATCTAGGGCTACTCATTCCTGCTGTGAACATCAACGCAGCTGCTTCCCCAAAGACACGGCCAGCGGACAAGATAGTACCTGTAATAATTGTAGGTAATGCTACCGGAAACAACACCGAGGTAACAATTTTCCACTTGGATAATCCTAGTGCAAAACCGGCCTCTTTTTGTTGTTTTGGAACACTACGAAAAGCTTGCTCCGTAATCCGCACCATCAGTGGTAGATTAAAGACCGTCAATGCCAATGCACCGGAGATTAAGGAGAAGCCTAGATTGAAATAGTTAACAATCAGCAATAGACCAAACAAGCCGACTACGATGGAAGGGAAAGATGACAATACTTCAACAATCAAGCGAATAAAGCCGGTAATCTTACCGGGACGAGCATATTCCGCCATATAAATACCGGCACCCAGTCCAAGCGGAACTGTAATAATAAGTGTCAGTACTAACAGGAATAAGGAGTTAAATAGCTGTGGTCCGATCCCTCCACCTGCACGAATCTTTTGCGGTGCGGAGAAAAGAAAATCCCAACTGATATGGCTTAAGCCTCTAAAGAGGATATATCCCAAAAGTCCAAGTAGAATGGCAACGATGAGCATCGCGAAAAATACAATAAGACTGGTGGCAATTTTATTTACGGTTCTCGGCTTCAAATTTTATTTCTCCTTTCAAGCATTCTCACAAAGAAGACAAATACGAAAGTCATCAGCATGAGAACCAGTGCCATACTCCACAGTGCATTATTGTGAGGTGAGCCCATGGTCGTGTTCCCCATACCGAGTGTGATCACACTGGTCAAGGTAGAAGCTGACTCAAAGAGTGATTTTGGTACGAATGGCGCGTTCCCGATAACCATTTGTACAGCGAGTGCTTCACCGAAAGCACGAGCCATTCCCAATACAATCCCTGTCATTATGGCAGGAAAGGTTGTTGGAATAATCACCCGCGAAATCGTCTGCCACCGGGTGGCACCAAGCGCATAGGAAGATTCTTTTAAGTTTTGCGGCAATGAAGCCAGCGCGTCTGCAGCCACGCTTGTAATCGTCGGAAGAATCATTACCGAGAGCACAAGCGCGCCTGCAGCTACCCCGATGCCTTGGCCCGGCAGGTTGTTGCGTAGAAACGGTACAATTACACTTAATCCGATGAAACCATATACTACCGAAGGAATCCCTGCCAAAAGCTCAATAACAGGTTGAAGTAATTTTTTGCCCCACCCTGGAACAATCTCAGTCATAAATAACGCAGCGCATAAGCTAAGTGGACTAGCAATCAATGCGGCAAGCAAAGTAACCAGAAAGGAACCCGAGATAAATGGAAAAGCTCCGAAGGAAGGCGTATCCGCTTCTGGCGACCACTTTGTACCGAATAGAAATTCAGAAACTGTAGCATTACCACTTGTGAAGGTTGAAATTCCTTTAGACGCTACAAAATATACCATCGATACAATGATTGTTATCAACAGTAATACACAGAAGGACATATAAGTACGTCCAACAAAATCTTCAATATGATGTTTTTCGAATCGTGAGTTCTTTAGTTTCACCCTCAATTGCTCCCTCTTTCTAAAGTGAAAAGAGAGGCAGATGTATCCGCCTCTAATCACTTGAGATTCTAATCAATAACATTGCCTAGAATTTAATTACTTAGCGGTAACAGTTCCTGCAACGTCGCGAACAACTTGCATTTTAACAGCTGGGATGTATCCAAGTTCAACAACTTCACCAGTTTGCACTTCGTCAGTTAAGAAAAAGTCGAGGAATGCTTTTACTGTCGCGTTAGGTTCACCATTTGTGTACATATGCTCGTAAGCCCACACTGGGTATTTACCAGAAACAACATTATCAACAGATGCTTCCACACCGTCAAGACTAAGTGTTTTAATGGAATCATCCAGGTAAGAAAGAGCAAGGTATCCGATTGCCCCTGGAGTTTCACCGATCATTTTCTTAACCGTACCGGAGGAATCTTCTTGAATCGAACCTGGGATATCTTCTGTTTTGGTTCCAAGTGCAAAGCTTTCAAAGGTTGCACGAGTACCGGAGCTGCCTGGACGGTTGATGATTTGGATTTTTTGATCCGCTCCGCCTACTTCAGACCAGTTAGTGATTTTACCAGTGAAAATGTCCACCAGTTGTTGTTTAGTCAAGCTATCCACACCAGCATCAGGATGAGATACTGCTGCGATCGCTACTACTGCTACTTGATGATCTACGAGTGCTGCTGCTTTTTCTGCATCTGCATCTTTTAATTTTTCTTCTGCGAATACGTCAGAGTTTCCGATATCTACTTGTTTCTCAGCAACTTGAGTAAGACCAGTACCACTGCCACCGCCTTGAACTTGAATGTCCACGCCAGTGTTTTTATCCATGAAATTCTCTGCTACCAGCTCAACCAAGGGTTGTAATGCTGTTGAACCTGAAGCCAGAATCGAACCACTTATTTCAGCGCCGCCGCTTCCTTCGTTAGTTGCTGCAGCGTTTCCTCCTGTGTTGTTTGCCCCGCCGTTACCGCAAGCCGATAGTGCCAGTACGCTTGTTAAAGCCAAAGTCATGATCCATGATTTTTTGAATTGCATTGTTTTGTCTCCTCCTAAATGGTTTGTTAGCATGGCTCCCTGATCAGTTCATACCAAACTGGCTTCGAAAGCTTTAACATGGTGTTGTGGAGCTTGGCCCCCATATGCATGGTTACTGTAAAAGCTCATCAAACGCATATGTTATATGTTGTCCGGGACTTCTTGGCCCCTCTGACTCTTCTTATTCTAGAGCTCGTTCGTTAGAGAAACTTCTTATCTTTGTAAAGTGAACGAAAAAAATACCAATATAAAGTGTATATCTGTATAGATATAATCTATAATGGAGATATAATTTGTAATCCAACTTAGCATTATGTGGAGGAAAGTCATGAATATTATGAAATTGAACATCGTAGTTCTGATTGAAAAATATAAAAAGGTAACCGATGTAGCCGCAGAATTAGGCCTTAAACAGCCTACTGTTTCTTTTCATATGAAGAATCTGGAGGCTGAGCTCGGAACTCCTCTATTTCTTTACCGCAGCGGAAGAGTGCTGCTTACGGATGCTGGGCGAGCCCTTTATCAATACGCCCTCAAAATCGTTTCCCTCACAGCAGAAGCTGAGCGTACAGTCAAACAATTTTCTTCTCCCTCAAAAGGAACATTAGAGCTGGAAGCCAGTTTTATTCCTGCAACTTATATTTTACCTAATGTGTTAATCCAATTCATGAAACTCTATCCGGGGATTAACAACTCCTTGACTGTTCAAAGCGATGCTTTGTTACGTGAACGTCTCCGTAGTCGGGATATTCAGATGGCCATTTTACATACTTCGGATTGGCAGGACGAATCTTTTGATTTTCAGCTTATTGTCCGTGATGAACCTGTCCTAATTTTTGCACCTGGTCATCCATTTGAAGACCTAAAGAAATTAACACCTGAACTAATTGCCAATGAGCCGTGGATTCAGCATGAGCAAGGATCTTGTTTACGGGGGTATGCCGATCAATGGGCACAATTCAATCAAATCCGTTTATGGAACCGATCCGAGTTGAATTCTCCAGAAGTGATTAAGCAGCTAGTTAGCGGGAGTGACTGTGTTGGCATATGTTCTAAAGCGGCTGTTAAAGCTGAGATTGAGCTAGGCAAGCTTAGCTATGCCAACCTACCAGGGATTTTGCCTGAAAGCGGCGGGTTTGTGCTCGGCTGGCGTAAAGATCATATTTTAACACCGTTGCAGCAATCCTTTGTTGACCTTGTTGAGTCTCTTACCCCTTAAACAAAGGGTAGCTCCTAAAGCCACGAATGGTTTAAGGAGCTACCCTTTGTTTATTCTATAAAAGGAAACATTAATTTCTCATTTTCACTTAAATACATATTCTCCTTCGTGATGACCACGGAGCCTGTGTCTATTATCTGTTCCACTTCCTCACCCTCAACAGCTTCAATCGCCGTCTTCACAGCTAAGTACCCCATATTAAAGGGCTTCTGCATGACCGTGCCAAGCAAAATCCCTTTTTCGAGGAGCTTCACCTCATTGCTAGAATTGTCGAACCCAAACAATTTCACTTTGTCCTGAAATCCCATATCCATAATCGCCTCCCCAGCACCTAGTGTAGAAGGTTCATTAAGACCGATTATTCCCTTTAAATTTGGCTCGTCCTTTAGCAAATCAATAGTTAACTGATACGCTTTTCGCACGGAACCATCACTGTATAATGTAGGCTGCACATCATGAACTCCATTTTCTAAAAGGGCGTCACGAGCTCCTCTTTCCCTCTCTATTGCTGTCGCAGAGCCTTGTACAAAGTTAACGATGGCGACTTTATCCTCTGGATCGATATATTTTCTTAACTCCTGCCCTGCCTTACGTCCTGCTTCATAATTATCCGTAGCAATAAAACTCTCTGATACACCACCGCTCAAGCCCGAATCTACAGTAATAAGCGTAATGCCAGCTGATTTGATCTTTTCCGCGATTGGAATGAGACGATAATAATCCGTAGCAGATAAAATAATGGCGTCAGGCTTCTCCTTAATTGCTTGCTCCAACAGTTCTATTTGTTGATCTACATCAAGCTCTGTATCCGTTCCAACCGTGCGAACCTCTGCACCGAACTCCTTAGCCGCTGTTGCCACACCTTGTTTCATCACTTCCCAGAATTCAATACTGCTGTCGATAGTCTTGGGCACATAAATAATGGTCCTAACCTTTGCGTCAAGCTCATTTGCAAACATACGATAGGCTAATGAACCCAAAGTAACAATGAAGAGCAGCAACAGAGTATACAGGCCAATTTTTGACCGTAATGCGCTCATTGACTCTCCTCCTCATAAATTACAGGTATTCGTAAAGTGGCCGTCGTTCCTTCCTCCATCTCGCTTGTAAAAGACAAACCGTATTTCACACCGAAATACAGCTGGACACGATGGTTCACATTTGCGACACCTACACCGCTGCCAGTCTTGAAATCTGATTTTTGCAGCAGTACCTTACCCATCTGCTCTTCATCCATCCCAATACCGTCATCAATGATCTGTACGATAATATCGTTCTGTTCTTGTCTTGCCCGGATCAGAATGTGCCCTTGCTCAGGATTATGTTTTATGCCGTGATAGATCGCATTTTCAACCAAAGGCTGAAGTACCATTTTTAAAATGCTGCAGGTTAGGATATCTTCTTGTACCTCTATGGAATAAGTGAATTTATTACGATAACGCATGTTCTGAATCGTTAAATAGTGCCGAATATGCTCTAATTCTTTGGCCAGCGGAATCAATTCCTCACCCTCACCAATTGTTGAACGGAGCAGCTTGGATAGAGATGAAGTCATCTCCACCACTTCCTCCATCTTTCCTGTCTCTGCCATCCAAATAATCGAATCAAGTGTATTGTACAAAAAGTGAGGTTTAATCTGCGCTTGCAGCGCCTTCAGTTCACTGACACGCTTCATCTCTTGCTCCAAGACGATCTGACCCATTAACTCTTTAATCTTCATGATCATAAGATTAAACGTACGAGCAAGCTTGCCGATTTCATTCGTGCTCTCAATCTCTACGCGTATGTCGAACTCTCCACGTTCCGCTTTTTTCATATTCAGCTCCAAATTCTTCAGCGGTTTGGTCAGTGCGTACGAGAGAAATATCGATATAGCCATAGCAAAAATCAAACTAATTGCTCCCCATAAGGCGGCGGTTCCTTGCATACGTTGCTTGTTCGCGACCAAATCATCTGGATAAGTGACTCCAACTATTTTCCAGCCAAAGCTGGTAGTGTCCACAGTGTACAGTTTCTGGTCATTCCCCGTGTTAACCGTAACAGATCCATTTTTGATCCCAAGGACCGTCTCCAATTGTTCGAACTTGAGCTGGGAGTAAATCAACTGCTGTTGTGGATGATAGACAAGGCTACCTGCGGGATCGACGATAAAAACATAACCGCGTTTTCCCAGTTCGATTTGTTTACATAGATTATTAATTACACTGTAATTGAGATCTACGAGCAGTACACCTTGTTGATCCGCTTCCGTCATAGCATTCGCATTCGAGAGCTTTCGGCTTATCGACACTACCCACCGGTATTCATCTTGAAAGATGTGCTGCACATGTGAGGAAGAAACTGCAACGTCTAGTTGATTCATAGCTTTTTGATACCAATCTTGAGCTATTAGTTCAGGAAGCGGTTTCAAAACAGCATGCTGTCGATCCGAAACGGTCATGCCATCTGAGCCTGCATATAATATAGAGGAAATATCCGAGCGGGACTGAACGACTGACCGGAGATAATGACTGGCAAGCAGTTTATCCTTAAGCGCCTCTTCTTCATCTAATTTCGAGCCTTTTATATATTTCTCTAGATCACTGCTAGTTAACACCAGAGCAGCTATGCTCTCCATATTGCCAATGTAATTCTCGATATTCAGTTTTACTTGCTCTATTAATTGTGAAGTGTAGGCTACAGAATTGCCCTTGACTGCAGCTGAGGACAGGCGATAGGAAGTATAAGTCAGGACAATAGTTGTGCAGAGGATAAGAAGTGAAAAGGAGACAGCAATATTAGTATGAATGCTTCGGCTGCGGAAAAAGCGCTGTGCTCTCATAGAGAGAGATTCTCCTTCTGCCGGTGTCGATATTCCTTCGGTGTGCTTCCTACATTACGTTTGAAAATAACACTAAAATACTGTGGATCAGCATAACCAACTCTGGCAGCGATATCATATGTCTTCAACTGTGTGACCGTAAGGAGTTCTTTTGCTTTTTCCAAACGGAGTCGAGTCAGATATTCTATAAATGTTTCTCCGGTATGCTGTTTAAAAGTTGCACTGAAATAACTGATGCTCATAAAAATATGGCTACACAGCTCATTGAGTGAAAAGCTGTCATTACAATAATTCTCGCGAATATAAGCTTCTGCAGCTTGCATCTGAGAAGTCCGAACCGTTGTTCTCTGTTCCGATAGTTTAAGTATCAGCTCATGGCAAGTCCTCTCCAGATAATTTCTAGCTTCATCTAAAGTCTTAAGCGCAGCAACCTCTGCAAACATATTATGCGAAACAACTACTGTATTTGGGAAGCCGATGTCGACCACATAATTCATCAAAGAAACCAGCAGCTGATAGATGCTGCTACGGCAGCCTTCTATAGAGGAGGTATTACTTTTAAGCTCCTGAAACCACTTCAACAGAATTTCCGATACAGCAGAAGCTTTACCTGTCTTTAAAGCGGATATGAATTGCTTTTCCCATGAGGTGAAATGCGCCTGATCCAATCCCTTGCCAAACTCAAGATCCTGTATGGAGATAACTTTATCTATGCCTAAAAGGTAACGATATTCTATGGAGGAGATCGCTTCTTGGAAGGATAGTGGAATTTGTTGTACAGTATTATATTTTCTACCGATGCCTATGGTTGATGACAGCTTCAAATATTTATTTAAGCTACTCTGGGCTTGCTCTGCGAGAAGCTGCGTTGCTACTTCTAACGCCTCTGAATTGCCGGATAATATCGCAGCGATTTTTCCATCTCTCGTCTGGAATACCACTCCGTCTTGCTCTTTCTCCAGCTGCTCTTGAACAATGTTAAAGGCGCCGAAACGCAGTAGCTTTGCATCGAAAGTTATGTTCTGGCTTCGTTTCTCCAGTTCTATATCTATAACGAGCGCAAGGTACACTTGACCCTGCAACTGAATATGAAAATAACTCAATTTATTCTCGATTTCTTCGCTTTTCATTCGAGTAGTTACCAGCTGCTCCAAGAATCGTTCCCGCAGCAATGGAAGACTCTGATTAAGTTGCATACGAAGCTTAACTAAATTCGCTTTCTGTAAATGCTCTTCATCTAAATCCTGCTTCATCTTACTTAGAAATTCAGCAAACTCACGTGCATTAATCGGTTTTAATAAGTACTCAGTCACCTTTAGCGTTATCGCCTGCTTCGCATATTCGAAGTCTTCATATCCAGTGACGATAATGACCTTCATATCCCGGTACCTATCCATCACAGCTCTGGCCAATCCCAGTCCATCCATAAAAGGCATACAAATATCAGTAATAATTACGTCAGGCCGATGCTGCTCGATCGCTTCCAGCGCATCTCGGCCATTATCGAAATCACCAACCAGCTCAAACCCATATTTACTCCATGTGATCTTCTGTTTGATCCCTTCGCGAACCTCATCTTCATCATCAACCAGAATTATCTTATACATCCAACACCTCCACAACTTTAAACTTATCAGCATAAGCATAATAGAGGCCGCCTGCGTGAGGCAACCTCTATTATTAAACTCTATTCGTATAGTAGAGGTTTGATCTCATCGGAATCCATATTGTTTTTATCATACCAGTGGAACCCCGTGTCGATGTTCTTTTCAACCGCTTCCCCTTTAATCGCTTGCACAGCTGCCTTCACAGCTTGATAGCCAATACCAATGGGGTCTTGTGTAACAGCGCCAGCCACAACACCACTGCGGATAGCATCCATCAACTGCTTGCCAGAGTCAAAGCCGACGACTACGATCTTACCATTCATTTGCAATTCATTTACTGCATTAGCCACACCTACAGCAGAACCTTCGTTAGAGCCATAGATTCCTTTCAGATCCGGATTTGCCTGCATCATCGCTTTCGCAAGGTCTGTGGACTTTAACTGATCTCCACCCCCATATTGCGGCTCTAACACTTGAATATCCGGATATTTTGCTTTCATTTGTTCCAAGAAGCCATCGCGACGCTGTTGCCCTGTGCTGCTCGTTTGGTCATGTATGACAAGGCCCACTTTACCTTTCTTGCCAATCAGTTCAGCCATTTTATCTGCGGCCAAAGCAGCTGCTGCTTTATTGTTAGTCGCTGCTGTTGCTACAGGGATATCACTGTCTACACCAGAGTCGAAGCCGATGACCGGAATCTTATTTTCCTTTGCCTTTTCTAGATAAGGAATCGCAGACTTGCTGTCTAGTGCGGCTAGCGCAATTGCTGCTGGCTTCTTGTCGAGAGCTGTTTGCAGCATCTCAATTTGTTTATCCACCTGACTCTCATTTTCTGGACCTTCGAAGGTAATCTCAACATCAAACTCCTTAGCAGCTTTCTCCGCTCCTTGCTTTACCGCTTGCCAGAATTGATGCTGGAACCCTTTTGATATGACTGGAATGTATGGTTTGTCTGAACCGGATGCACTCTTGTTACTATCATTGTTGTTACATGCACTCAGCAAAGTAGTGACTAACAATAGACTGGCAAGCATGATAAACCCTCTACGACGTAGTTTCATTTGAATCTTCCCCCTCGTCATTTGCTTTGTATATCACTCCGGATGGAGATCATACCAAGTTTATTGCTTACGGCGGCGTAGAATATCAGCGTAAACCGCAATGATGATTACAACACCGACAATAACCGTCCGCCATTCCTGAGCCACGGACATAATCTGCAAGCCATTCGTCAGCACACTCATAATCAGTGCGCCAATAATCGTGCCTAGAATAGAACCTACACCTCCACTTAAGGAAGTTCCGCCAATGACCACTGCCGCAATAGCCTCTAGTTCATAGCCAGTGCCTAGTGATGGCTGAGCTGAATTCAGACGTGAGGCCATCAGGATACCTGCGATTCCGCTAAAGATTCCTGTAATGGAATAGATAATAATCTTCCATTTGACTGTGTTCACACCTGATAAGCGAGTGGCTTCTTCATTACTGCCAAGCGCGAAGTTGTAACGCCCAATAATCGTCTTAGACAAGATTATGCTTGCGATCATACCGAGTAATAAGAAGATAACGATGGTATTGGGTATACCAGGGATCATTTTACCCATAGCGATCTTGGCGAAGATCGGATCATCGTTGAAATAAATGGGTTTGGCTCCTGTAATGACAAGCGACAAGCCTTTGGTGACCATCATAATCGCCAGAGTGGCGATGAAGGGTGGAATGTTCATCTTCGCCACCATCAAACCGCTGATAAAGCCGCACAGTGCTCCAGCCAGAATCCCACCTACAATACCTAACGGGACGGGCAGACCCCAGAAGGTAATAATGACTCCAACCATAACAGATGAGAATGTCATTACAGTACCCAGAGCGAGGTCGATGCCACCCGTAATAATAACAAAGGTAGCTCCAAGCGCTAATACTCCGATTACAGCTGTAGAAACTAGAATTCCGACAAGATTTGAGAATTGAAAAAAGTTACTGGAGGATAAAGAGAATACGATGACCAATATGATCAGACTGGCAAATGCCAATAATTTTTGTTTGAATCCGGATTGCCCTCCCGTTTGCTTCATACCCGCTGGCTGACTAATCTCTTTATCCGCGATCTTCATAGTCCTGACACCTCCGGTTAACTCTTGAACAGTTATGAACGTTTCGTCGCATATTTCATAATCGCCTCCTGCGATGCTTCTTCTGCGGGGAGTTCTCCTGTTATACGCCCTTCACACATAATGATAATCCGATGGCTCATTCTTAGAATCTCAGGAAGATCTGAAGAAATGATAATGATCGCCTTCCCTTCGCTCGCAAGCTGATCCAGCAGCTTATAAATTTCACTTTTCGCGCCTACATCAATACCTCTTGTGGGCTCATCGAAGATGAGTACATCACAGTCTCTCGTCAACCACTTGCCGATGACCACTTTCTGTTGATTACCTCCGGACAGAAACTTAACCTTTTGACCTACACTTGGAGTTTTGGTGGCTAGCGCTTCAACATGCTGCTCCGCTGAGCTTCGCATCTCCCGCTCCTTCATCCAGCCAAATGAATTACGGAATTTATAAAAGGAGGCAATCGCATTATTCATGCTGATATCCATATCCACAAGCAGTCCGAAACGTTTACGGTCTTCGGACAAATACCCAATACCATGCTGTACCGCTTGATGTGGCTGACGTATACGAACCGATTTTCCATGGAGCATAATTTCACCCTCATCGATGGGATCGGCACCAAATACGGCACGAACAACCTCGGTACGTCCAGCTCCCATTAAACCAGCGAAGCCCAAAATCTCACCTTTATACAGATGAAAGCTAATATCCTTGAACGCATGCCCTCTAGAAAGATTCCGAACTTCTAAGACAACTTGCTGAGTCTGTTTCGCAATCGTTGGTTTCGACGTTTGATATAATTCACGTCCAACCATCATGCCGATGATCTGATCAATCGTTATTGAATCGGTACGAACGGTATCTACATAACAACCATCGCGCATAACTGTAATGCGGTCTGTAATTCGCTTCAATTCATCCATGCGGTGAGAGATATAAATAATTCCCACACCTTTATCTCGTAGCTGCTCAATCATTCGAAATAACTCGTTAATTTCTGTATCTGTTAACGCGGCGGTTGGTTCATCCATGATCAATACCTCGGCTTGGAAAGACAAGGCTTTAGCGATTTCAACCATTTGCTGATTAGCAACGGTCAGGTCTGATACCAAAACTCTGGGATCCAGCTTCAGATTCATTTGATCAAACAAAACCTGAACTTTTCGGTTTATCTCTAAATCATCAACGAACCATTTCAGAGCTTTTCGCGGCTCTCGTCCAATGTAAATGTTCTGGGCGACCGTAAGATGAGGCATTAAATTCAATTCCTGATGGATGATACTAATTCCAAGCTCCTGTGCTTCACGGGTATTAACAATTTGCACTTCATTTCCCTTGTACCACATTTGACCAGCATCCTTGGAATAGACACCTGTCGCAATCTTCATAAGGGTAGACTTGCCAGCGCCATTTTCTCCTACTAACGCATGAACTTCTCCACGCTTCAGCTCAAATTGACATTCATTCAAAGCATGAACACCTGGGAAAAACTTGTTGATTCCCTCCATACGAAGCAACACTTCGTTCATTTTGATATCCACCTCAAATTCTTTGAGAATGCATTAACCCTTAAAGTAATCGCTTTCAATCCGGAATGTAAAATCATTGTATTCCCTATAAGTTGCCATTGTAATGGAATAATCTCCTTAAAAAAGTTTAAAATTTTATGTTTTACACACAAAAAAACTGAACCGAGAGCACCTCAGTTCAGCACAAATGTTATATCCTAAAAAATCACATGTCAGCGATCCCTCTTACAGGCTTGCGCCATTTCCAGCCACCAATGTGAAGGTCTTAGGAATTCCCTTATCATACACGTCGGAAGATAGATTAGGTTCTTCTACTAATTGGCGGATCACTAGTCCGCTATTAGCTGCTGCGGTTACAATTTCTCCGAGTGTCCAGCGGCGCCAATACACAACACTATGCTCTTGTACACCTGCTGGTGTACCTGTGGAAGGCAAATACTTGGAATAGGATACCTTCTTCTCTTCCAATGATGAGTCAAAATAATCTCCGTTTACTTTGTGTTTGCGTACCTTCGCAGTAGATCCCTTTGAGGAAATAAGCTTGGTCGTTACCGGATGAAAATCGCGGAGTACAAATACGCCTCCAGGAGAAAGCAATCGGCGAGCTGTTTCCATGAATAGTGTAAGGTTAGTAAAGTAATGAACAATTCCTAACTCCGCGAAGACGATGTCATATGAACCGTCAAGGACGTCTTCTGGCAGCTTAAGAATATCTGAGACGATATAGGTTAGTGGTACCCCTGCTTCTTGGGCAAGATCAGCCGCATATCGCGCATTGGCTTCCGAGAAGTCAGCAACCGTTACTTCCGCACCTAGTAATGAGAGTGCCACGGCCTTCATTCCGTTTGAGCCCATTAAATTCATCATTTTCTTCCCCTTCACCTCTCCAAAAAAAGAAAGGAGCGGGTAAAGCTTTGCACTTGGTTCCTTTATTAATTTTGCAGCTGCTTCTGACGGTGTACCAAACCGAGTTACCCAAGCGGTATAAGTATCTTCGTTCCATAGCTCTTCGCTTGTTGGCATAGCGTTTTTTTCTGCCTGATTATTTGAATATTGATTCTGCTCTTCCATCCATTGCTACCCCTTTATGTGTAAAATATCTGTTATGAAGCATTCTGAATGGCATCAGCCATCCCGATAGTTTTCCTTCTTCCCGCGTACAAATATACTGCGAGTCCAATCATAACGAGCAGCCCACCTGCCCATTGTAAGGTTGTTAGCTGTTCACCCAAGAGTAAATACGCTAAGATACTGGCACCCACTGGTTCTCCTAAAATGTTCATTGAAACCGTAGTCGCAGATACATATTGTAGTAACCAATTAAACAAAATATGGCCAAACACCGTTGGCACCACTGCTAACAATACAAAGATTCCCCATTCCTTGGCCGGATAATTAAAAAAGGAAATCCCCATGAACAGATTGTATACGGCGAACACGCCAGCGGCTGACAAGAAGACAATCAAGCTATATAAATAAGAGGGCATGCGCACCACTAGCTTTTGACCGATCAGCATATGTATAGCTACCGCCACAGTGCCTCCGACCGATAATAGATCACCTTTAAGATTATCTGCAGAGATTCCAATATCACCCCAGCCGATAAACACGACACCGCCAATTGCAATGCCAAGCCCTAGAATAGCAGACAGAGCTGTCTTTTCCTTATACAAAAAATAAACACCCAGCATAATAAATACAGGCTCCAGCGCCATGATCATTGTTGAACTAGCTACCGAAGTATACTTTAATGATCCCATCCATAGCAAAAAATGCAGCGCAAGCATTGCGCCTGAAAGGATGAGCATTAGCCAGTCTTTTTTACGAAGAGCAAAAGCAGCTCCACTATAGGGTCTTGCAAAAGGCAGCATCAGCAGTGAGGTAAATAATAATCTGTACATGCCTTGTATAGATGCAGGTGCATCAGACCATTTAATAAAAATGGCGGAAAAAGAGATGGCCACAATCCCTATCAACATTAATAGTGGAATCGGAAGTGGCGGTTTTTTAAGTTTCACATGTTACGCGTCCTTTCAATATCTTAAGTCACTTATGTTAATTTAACGCAGACCGTGAAAAAATGCATCTTTTTTCATAAGATTTCACTAAAAAAAGCACAAGCAATGTCATTTCTGACGAAAGCTCATGCTTCTTAAAAGGCTACGGCTTCAGAACAACCTTGATGCAATCTTCTTTTTTCTCACTAAAAACGTCATAGCCATGCTCCGCTTTACTAATTGGCAGGCGATGCGTAATGATATCTGTAGGATCAAATTTATTTTCTTTAATCATCTTATACAGCAACGGCATATAGTGAATCACCGGCGCTTGTCCCATCTTTAATGTGATGTTTCGTTCAAATAGCTGACCCAGCGGGAACATATTGTAATTAAGTCCATAGACCCCTACAAGCTGGATGGTTCCGAATTTACGTACGATATCCGCGGCCATTCTGAATGCACTGAGCGAGCCCCCTTGCAGCTTCAGAACCGTTTCCACTTTCTCCAAGGCAGATATTTTGGCATCTAGACCCACACAGTCAATAACCACATCTGCGCCCCCATGAGTGATCTCCTTCAAATGAGCCCCAATGTCCTTGATCTCTTCGAAATTATAAACTTCAACATTATTGGTCAGCTTCGCATGTTGCAATCGGTAGCCGATATGGTCAACAGCAATGACTCTAGAGGCTCCTTTGATCCAGGCAAACTTTTGAGTTAGCAGTCCAACGGGTCCGCAGCCGAGAACAATGACCGTATCTCCCGGCTTCACTCCCCCGCTTTCTACTCCCCACCAAGCAGTAGGAACAATATCCGATAAGAAAAGAAGCCGCTCATCTTCCATTTCTGCGTCCTCCGGAACTACAAAAGGGCCAAAATTACCATAAGGTACCCGCAGCAATTCAGCTTGTCCGCCAGCAAAACCGCCATAAGTATCGGAATAACCAAGATAACCGCCTGTGTCCTTGGCGTCATTAGCATTGTCGCATTGGCTCTCCATCTCATGCTGGCAGAAAAAACACTGCCCACAGGCGACATTAAAGGGGACGATGACTCGGTCACCTTTTTTGACTCTAGTTACGTCAGGTCCCACTTCCTCAACAATCCCCATCGGCTCATGACCAATAACATAATCATCATGCATACCTGGAATTTCTCCGTTATAAATGTGCAGATCCGAGCCACAAATCGCCGTAGTGGTAATCCGAACAAGAATGTCATCTTTTTTCTCAAGCTTCGGATCAGCTACTTCTTTAACTTCCACTTTTTTCTTCCCTTGGTAGGTTAGTGCTTTCATGCTGTTAATCCGCTCCTTTGGAGATGGTCTAGAGATATAACGTTCATACCTTTCTATGTTATATCCCTAAGCCCTAACCTCTTATCCATGAAGAAGCGGAGAATACATCATCAGTGCGTAATTATCAGTTACAGCTTCATCTCCAATTAGATCTCCAGATCGGGTATATACTTTTCGACTGATCTTATTACTGCGTATATATCCGCCCCAAGGCTCTAGACTAATCCTATGATCACTTTCGTATACTTCATAATCATAAAGCGCCTGCTCATTGCATCTCCATTCCCCGTGTAAATGGCTATCGTCCAGCCAGAGCTTTAGTTGATACGTTTGAGCGGTGTTATTTTTCAATTGAAGATCCAAATAGTTATAAGAACAGGTCGCCCCGCTTCCAAAAGGTTGTGTACGTTGTTCATCTGGAAATACATCATAGCTGTGACGATGCCGTTCCATAACGGTAAGTGGTGTGTGCAGTGCCATCCAATAGATCAGATTAGACAACTGGCATAAGCCTCCTCCAACCCCGGAATGAAAACCACCATAATGCAGCACCATACCCTCCAGATACCCTTTTCGTTTAGTGGGCTTACCAATACTTCTCCAGTAGGAAAAAGTCTCCCCCGGCTGCACAACAAGTCCATCCAGCTTCGCAATTGCCAGCCGTAAGTTAGTAATTTTATTGTATTGAAGCACCATATCTACATTCCGAAGACTTCTTAATAACGGGGTAGCATGAGTCATAGCTGCATAAGATAATGTTTCATCCGTACGCTGCTTCGCTATTTTGCTTCGTCCAGTGTACCATTTCAAATATCTTTTCCAAATAAAATATCGTTTGCCAGCAAACAATCTAAGGCGAGAACGCTGAATAGGCTTCATGGCAGCCTGGGGTGTATTCATCTAGAACTGAACCTCGCTTTCAGCTCGTAACTGGGCGAATCTACCTCCAATTATCGCATTATGATGCTTAACGATCTCCCTACTACTCAGAACCCCATTATCAAAGGTGCTATGAGCATCTGAAACCAGTACACTTTTATATCCCATGCTGTATGCGCGTCTTATTGTCGTATCCAGACAGAATTCACTTTGCATCCCACAGATCACCAGATTCGTGATCCCGAGCTTTTGGAGTTCATCTTGCAATTCCGTTCGGTGAAAAGCATCCCAAGTAGGCTTCTCAACGATAACTTCGCCTTCCTGCGGTGTGATGCGGTGACTGATCTGCCAAGTGGGTGTACCTTTTGTGTACTCCTCATCTTCGGTATGTTGAATATACACAATAGGAGTACCTGCTAATCGAGCTTTTTGCTGAAGGGAGACAATCCTGTCCATCACACCCTCTTCATCGTACAGCTTTAGTTCATAGGAGAACATGGCTTCTTGAACATCGATAATTAATAATGCTGTTGATTGTTCCAAATGAATAACCTCCAAGAGCTTTTTTCAAAATCATACCAGAAACTGGGACAGACTATCTACCTACTAGAAGTTACAAATGTTAAAAATAAAAACCGAGCATCTGTAAGCAGATACCCGGACGATTTCATCAATCTTTTATTTGCCACGCTTATTATGCCAGATCAATGCATGCAGCTGTGGAAGTACACGAACCTTGTTCATATCCGAATCCACGATTACTTTATTAAACAACCACTCCAGCCTTCCCAGAAGTCGAGCAGAAATGTTGCCCTCTTCCGTGACATCATCATTACCAGGCTGCAGAAAGAGCTGCACATTCGGATATCGCTGGTGAACGTTTTTCGCATAATCAAAATCATTATCATCAAACACTACGACCTTCAAGCTATGCGTAGAACGACCCAGTTTCTCCATCTTACTCATGATGTTATCTAACATTTCCCAATTCGTTGTCATTCCTGAGCTTGGGGGTTTAGGGCTGATTGTCAGCACATCCACGTCATTGAACCAATCCTGCCATTTACTCCCCTGAGTTTCTATCGCTGCTTTTATTCCACGCTCATGAAGCAGACTGATGAAGGTACCCATTCCTTCACCAATCAAGGCAGGATTACCGCCTGAAATCGTAACACAGTCGAAATTATCTCCAGCTAACGCCAATAATTCATTTATGATTTCTTCTGCTTCCATCATGCGAACCTTATTCTTAGCCGTACCATCCCAAGTAAAAGCGGAGTCACACCAGCCGCAGCGATAATCGCAGCCATAGGTGCGGACAAACATCGTCTTCACTCCAATTACCGCACCTTCGCCTTGAATAGTTGGACCGAACATTTCAATTACAGGAATCTTACTCACAGTCACAGCCTCCATACAAACGGTAGGATGGCCCTTCATCCGGAACGTCTTCAGCCAGCACCTCTGCCCAAGAGGTTGGAGTCTCCCATAGCTTTACCGAGTATAAAGGCAACCCTGCTTGCTTAAGCTTGTAGGCAATATATGAAGACATATTCTCCACTGTGGTGCGGAAAGACAATAAGGCTACTTTGGAGCCCGTATTCGTTAACGTCTCTAACACAGGTTCATTTCCCATAGCAAGAAAAGCGTGATCTAAACGATCTACAAGGCTTTGTTGTACTGTCATTTTGATATCGCTAAAATCAATGACGAAGCCTTCATCCGAGTGGCCTTCCGCGGCCATAGGTTTGCCCTTAAGCACTACTTCGAGCTTATAAGTATGTCCGTGCAGATTGCTGCATTTCCCTTTGTGTCCCACTAACTGGTGTGCCGCATCGAACGTAAATATTTTGCAGACTGAAACCTCGTTAAGCATTAAGAACCGGCCTCCATTCTCTCCGCCTCATATTGCTCAAGACCACGCTGACGCAATAGACAGGCTGGACAAGTACCGCAGCCACTGCCAATAATACCGTTGTAACAGGTCAGTGTGTGTTCGCGAACATAATCAAAATACCCCAGTTGATCGGCCATTTTCCACGTTTCTTTTTTATCCAGCCACATTAGGGGAGTGTGGATCGCAAACTCATAGTCCATAGATAAGTTCAGCGTAACATTCAATGATTTCACAAAAACATCACGGCAGTCCGGATAACCGCTAAAGTCCGTTTGGCAAACCCCAGTGACGATATGGGAGTACCCCAGTTGTTTAGCTAATATTGCGGCAAAAGATAAAAACAACAAATTCCGTCCATCGACGAAAGTACTTGGAAGCTCATCCCCTTCCCCAGCCACGATATCTATATCCTGACGGGTAAGTGCATTGGGTGCCAGCTGATTAAGCAGCCCCAGATCAAGAATATGCTGTTTCACATTAAACTTAGCTGCTATCTCTGTTGCAACTTCGATTTCAGCCGCATGACGTTGATTATAGTTGAAGGTAACTACCTGCACTTCCTCATACTGCTGCAATGCCCAAACCAGGCAAGTGGTGCTATCTTGTCCGCCGCTGAATACGACGAGTGCTTTTTTGTTCATATGAATCTCTCCTTATCACAAGTTGGAATTTAGCGGTTGTCCACTTTTTCTGGATAGAGGTCGTGATTGATTAAGCGGTGTTCCGCCATCGCCTCATACTTCGTACCCGGTCTTCCATAGTTGCAATAAGGATCAATTGAAATGCCTCCGCGCGGAGTGAACTTGCCCCATACCTCAATGTAACGCGGATCCATCAGTGAGATCAGATCATTCATAATAATGTTGACACAGTCCTCATGAAAGTCACCATGGTTGCGGAAGCTAAACAGATACAGCTTTAATGATTTGGATTCCACCATTTTTTGTTCAGGAATATACGAAATATACAGCGTGGCAAAATCCGGCTGACCCGTTACAGGACACAAGCTAGTGAACTCAGGGCAGTTGAATTTAACAAAATAATCACGTCCGGGATGTTTGTTATCAAACACCTCCAGAATGTCTGGATCATAACCAAACTTGTACTGTGTTCCCTGATTACCAAGCAAAGTAACTTCTTGCATTTCCTCTTTCAATCTTCCTTCTGACACGACAAAAAACCCCTCTCTTTTCCTTCGGCCTTGGCCGGTAATGGAAAGAAGAACGAGATTTCGAAAACTTGGCTCCACTAAGAAGAAACGGAAGCAACGTCCGGATAAAGGACAGCAACCGCTTGTACTGTTTAATATATTCTTAGTTTTTTATAGAGGGAGTTCGCGAACCTCTCCTGCACAACTTTAGTGCAGACTTCTTCTTAAAGCATATTGCGTCTTGAACTATACCATGGGTAGCCCGCTCCTGACAAGTTCTACTCTTTACTGTTACCTTATACAGATCAGCAAATCACTCCAGATTAACGTGGATAGACCTGCGTATGTAGAGATTAGGAAGCTCAAAACCAATGCCAATTTGATTGTGGATTTCTTTTTAATGACATGAATTATTCATATGGTTAATTAAGATGCGGCAAAAAAAAGGATTCAAATCCTAAGAAAAGGGTAACTTATTCATAATAATCTTCGAGCTAAGGGTGGGAGCATTTTATGGAACAAAGTATACAGCAGCTTATGGATTGGCTTAACAATCATTTGAATGAAACAATCGCTATTGAAAAGAAAGAACTTCGTGATTTGGATAAAGTTCATTTCAATTTAGAGTCCGTAGATTTCCGGAGTGCAGACGATGTTATTGATGAATATCTTGGAAGTGCACTGATATTAAGAGGTTTCGGCAGCACACTTAACGCCGATGGTGAACTGGTATCCCTGCCACAATCCACTTATGATTTAGCTGTTGAAGGTCTTCAAATCGTAGACTTAGCCGACCGCAAGGCAGAAATAACTACGGACAGAGCTAATTACACCCTTTCAGTAGATTAAACGAACATGATTATGATAAGCAAAAAGAGCCCACAGCGATTGCGGGCTCTTTTTGCTTATCATTTATTCTTCTCCAATGATCTCCACTTCAGTTTCCAGCTCTACACCGAATTTATCCTTCACAGCCGCTCTTACATGGTGGATTAGCCCGATGTAATCACTGGCTGTTGCATTATCTGCATTCACAATAAATCCCGCATGCTTCTTGGATACCTCAGCACCGCCGATTCTTGTACCCTGTAAGCCGCTCTCTTGAATTAACTGACCTGCAAAACGGCCTGGAGGCCGCTTAAATACACTCCCACAGGATGGATACTCAAGCGGTTGCTTCGATTCACGTAAATAAGTTAGTTCATCCATTTTTGCCTTGATCGTTAAAACATCACCGGAAGTCATAGCAAATTTGGCCTCAAGTACAATGTACTCACCGCTTGCGAACACGCTTTTTCTGTAACCCCATTGCAGCTCATCACCTTGCAGAGTTACCAATTGCCCGTTCTTATTTATAGCTAGTGCACTATGCAGGACATCTTTGATCTCACCGCCATAAGCACCTGCGTTCATATAGAGCGCTCCACCAACTGTTCCTGGAATGCCACAGGCGAACTCAAGACCCGTAAGCTCCTTATCAAGTGCATATCTGGAAACATCAATTATTTTGGCACCACATTGCGCATATAAGAGATTGTCGCGAATCCCCATTTCGGTCAGTCCTGCCGTTTGCAGAACGATCCCACGTACACCTCCATCACGGATAATCACATTGGAGCCATTCCCAAGTACCGTAAGGGTTATCCCATTTTGTTCTGCATATGTAACGATCTTTTGAATTTCATCATAAGTAGCTGGTGCAGCCAAAATATCAGCTTTGCCGCCCATTTTAGTGTACACGTGATCTTTTAAATTCTCATGACTTTTCACTTTTCCTGCAGTCATTAGCTGCTCTAGGTCATCTTGAATTTTGTCAATATTCATGTTTTCATGCTCCTTTAACCATGTATAAATGATGGTCCTTGATCTATTTTAAAGAGTTATTATGAAATTGTAGGCAACCACAACTGTAACAACGAACAGGCTCCCTTGTCAATGACGGGAGCCTGTTCGTTGTATGATTTTAGATGATAATTACACAGCTTTATAGGCAGCAAGCTCGTAAGGAAGACACAGTGGCACACCCGTACGTGGATCCGGAACGATATCCGCTTCAATTCCAAACACTTCCCGCAATACATCTGGTGTCATAACCTCAGTAGGTGAGCCTTCGCTAACCACAGTACCGGACTTAATCGCTACCATATGCTGCGCATAACGAGTAGCATGATTCAAATCATGCACGACCATGATGATGGTACGACCTTCTTCCTCATTCAGCTTTTGCAATAGCTGAAGAACTTCGAGCTGATGCGCCATATCTAGGAAGGTTGTAGGCTCGTCAAGGAATAAAATATCTGTTTCTTGAGCTAACGCCATAGCGATCCATGCGCGTTGACGTTGTCCACCTGAGAGACGGTCAATAGGGCGATCATGAAAAGATTCCATGCCCGTAACAGAGATGGCGTTGGAGATGATGTTGCGATCCTCAGCGGTCATCGTGCCAAATCCCTTTTGATGAGGGAAACGACCGTAGCTGACCAGCTCAGATACCGTCAGACCGTCAGGAGCCGTTGGGTTCTGCGGTAGAATCGCTAGCTGCCTAGCAACCTCTTTAGTTGAAAAGTTATGGATCGATTTGCCGTCCAGCATTACGGTGCCACTCTTCGGCTTCATAATCCGGGCCATCGTTTTGAGGATTGTAGATTTACCGGAGCCGTTAGCGCCCACTAGTGCGGTGATTTTTCCCGTAGGGATAGACAAGTTCAATCCTTTAACTATAGTAGCCTCTGCATACCCAATACTTAATTCTTCTGTATTCAAACGTTCTGACATGATCTACAACTCCCTTAAAAGTTTTATGGAGCTATGCTCCTAAGTATGAACTAATTTACGCTTTAGACTTGGCGAGTAAATATAAAAAGTAAGGTGCGCCAATAATCGCAACCACAATGCCAGTCGGAACTTCCGCAGGTTGCAACACCCATCTGCCGATGGTATCAGCGGTAATCATAAGAAGCGCCCCTGTCAAAGCACTAGCAGGTAATAACACCTGATGACGGGGTCCCACGAGCCTGCGAGCCAGGTGTGGTGCTATCAGGCCGACGAAGCCAATACCTCCGCTTACTGCGACGCAGGAGCCGGCAAGCGCTACGGCTGTTACCAGAAGGAGAATACGTTCCTTCTCCACACGCATTCCTAGACCTAATGAAGTATGGTCCCCTAGATTCAATACATTTAGAACCCGGGCTTTATAGAAGGCGAACGGTAACAGAATCGCGATCCAAGGCAGCAAAGCAAGGACGAATCTCCAATCCCCACCCCATATTTTCCCGGCGATCCAAGTAGCTACAAATTGATAATTATTAGGATCAAGCCTAAGTGCCAATACAAGCTGGCAAGCATTGATTCCTGCAGCGACCGCAATCCCGATAAGGATCAGCCTTGTAGGAGACAGACCATCTGCCTTCCGGTAGGCAAGAATATAGATTAAAGCTGCAGTCAGGCCAGCCCCACCAAGCGCTAGGAGAGGCAAGACAAATACCGGAGCTGCAGTTGTAGCCGGAAAGAACGAGATGAAAATGATTACAGCAAAACCTGCACCAGCACTTATCCCCAGCGTAGCCGGTTCAGCAAGTGCATTACGTGCGAGACTTTGTAGAATACAGCCTGATACTGCAAAGCCCGCTCCAACTAACAATGAAATTACGATGCGGGGTAATCTGAAATCAAATAAAATAAGCTTTTGCTGATGTGTTCCATCACCCAGCAGTGTATGTAATACCTCCAGTGGGGATAGACGCATAAACCCTGTATTCATACTGACTATAAACACCACGACGATCAGTATAGCAAGGAGCGATAACACCGTTAGGGCGCGTGTACGGCGTTCTTTTTCATCTGGAGTAAGGGTTATTTTGGGCATTACAGCTCCCCCTTCCGCTTACTCGCTAAATAAATAAAGAAAGGTACGCCGATGATGGCAATTAAGGCTCCTAGCGGTGTCTCATACGGTGCATTTATCATTCTTGCGGCAATATCTGCAAAGATAATCAATAAGCTCCCCAGAACAGCCGAGCAAGGTATAATCCAGCGGTAGTCCACTCCAACGAAATAACGTGTAACATGTGGAATAATTAGTCCTATAAAAGCAATCGGGCCAACCGTTGAAACCGCACTTCCAGCTAAGATAACCACAACAATCATACATGCCAACTGAACTAACCTTGTCCGCTGCCCCAGACCAACCGCAACTTCTCTTCCTAAGCTGAGCAATGTAACGGATCGTGATAACATCATCGCTGCAATTAAGGCCACGGCCACCCAAGGGAATATAATCTTGATCTGAGTCCAGCTAGCTCCCCCCATCCCACCGGCTAACCAGAAGGCTATATCCTGAGATAAGTTGAAAAGAATAGCTACTCCCTGACTAATAGCAACCAATAAAGCACTAACTGCCGAACCTGCTAGTGTCAATCGCAAGGGGGTCAGGCCATTAAAAGAAAGCGAACCGATTCCGAATACGATAAAAGAGGCCACAGCGGCACCGATAAAGCAATACAACATTAGTGAAGTGAATGAGAGTGAGGGTGCAAAAGCAAATACTATTGCCAGCGCTACTCCTGCTCCTGCATTCAAGCCTAACAGCCCTGAATCCGCAAGCGGGTTTCTTGTCATCCCCTGCATGATAGCCCCTGCTACTGCGAAGCAAGCACCGACTAAGGCGCCAGCAATAGCACGTGGAAATCGCAGTTCTCTAATCACCTGATGTTTTTGTAAATCTGGATTGAAATGAAATATAGCTTCCCATACTGTAGCTAACTTGATATCTGCCGCACCCACTGAGACCGAAAGTGCCAATCCGAAGGCAATGGCAGCAAGTCCAAAAATAAGAATACCAATGGCAGCTGCCGGTCGGGTATGTAGAGCTTTTTTGGGTTCATTGTTAATACGATTTGCGAAATCTGAGGGTGAAACCATGGGTTGTCTCCTTATTCAATAGTTACAATGGTTTATATGATAACAACAATCATTCTCATTATCGCAAAAATATTTATGTTGTACAATTGCAGGAACGATTTTTCCGTAATATGGGATTGGTTTATAAAAAAATGGTGCAGATCTTTGTATCACGAGATACTTGATCTGCACGCCCTTCCCCACCGAAATGATCAGTCTCATTCATGGTGAATTACGACTTTTATTTCACAAGACTTTTTAGCACATCGTCAATGATTTTGCTGCCAGCGTACGCACCACTGTAAAGCCAGCTGCTTGTTGAGCTCATTTCATGCACATTTCCAGATTTTACAGCTGGGATGCCCTTCCAAATTGCACTATCTAAGATCTCCGAACCCTCAGTCTTATCACTATTTACAAGGAAAATATGATCTGCAGTCAGCTCAGAAAGCTTCTCTAGCGAGATCGGATTCCAAGTTGCTCTTGTTCCTACTGGGATCTCTGTTACTAAGTTAGGAAGCTTTACGCCAAGGTCTGTATATAATACAGCACCACTGCTGCGGGTTTCGTCTACAATATAGAAGTTTTTTTGCACCAACCATAGAATAGCCGCGGACTCTTGTCCAATAGCTCCTGCAAGCTGTTCTTTCGCAGCCGCTGCTTTAACATCATAATCTTTAATGGCTTTTTCTGCTTCAGGGGTTTTGTTCAAAATCTCACCAATCTTGAGCAAAGATTTGCGCCAATCTTGATTTAGTTCATCCCCAATTACATAAGTGGGTGCAATCTTATTCAACTGATCGTAAATCCCGTTCTGAACAGAAGACTCCGATGGGATGATAATAAGATCCGGAGCAAAGCTGGTTACAGCCTCTAACGGAAGATCGTAACTAATTGTAGGAATATCCTTCAATTCAGTGGCCAGATAATCCTGAACGCCATTTGTAACTGACCATTGAGCTACTGGATTCACACCCAGAGTTACCAATGAGTCTTCCAAATATGAACCCAGGACGCGCTGTGGATTAGCCGGAATCGTTACTTCATGGCCCATTGCATCTGTTAATGTCTTAGGAGCAGCAGGTGCCTCTGTAGATTCTGCTGTAGGAGCTGTTGTAGGCGCTGTTCCTGCATTTGATGAACTTTCAGCATTATTATTACCACAAGCGGAAAGTAATAGCGTCATCACTATTAGTCCGCTCATTGTCACTTTCATGCTTCCTGATCTTTTTCTGTTAAGCCAAAACATTAAAAACCCTCCTATATGTAACTGCTTTGATATTCAAAGGTGACCTTTACCTCTGCTTCACTTTTAAATGATATTGATTCTCATTCTCTGTGTCAACATATAAATTTCAAATTCTGTTGATTTGCAACAATTTCCTTCATATAAAATACAAAAGAGGTTATATTCCGAACGTTCCGGATATAACCTCATCTTTAATCTTCTACTTATTTATTTAAATGATAAGGGACAGTCGCTACTACAACGTCCTTTTGATTCATTAGATACGAGCGGATTAAAAAGCTGGTCTGATTATGAAGCACGGCTTGCCACCAATGTTTGGTAATAAACTGTGGAATCAGAATTGTGATGTGATCCGTCGCAGCTGTCTTCCACTCTACCGTATCGATAAACTTCACTAACGGACGAATGATACTACGATATCTGGAACGAAGTACAATCAGGCGTACACCTGGATTCCATTCCTCCCACCGTTGCTCCATCTTATGAATGTCTTCTTCATCAAAGCCTACATACACAGCAACAACATTATCTGTTAGAGACTTCGCATAGCTGATGGAATGTAATACAGCACGTGTAACCCCTGCAACAGGAACAACTACAGTACTTCCTTTAATTACAGGTTTATCAGTAGCAGGACATATACGTAGTTGATCCGCAGTGTTCAAATAGTGCTTATGAATACGGTGGAACACGAACATTACAGCAGGTAAGAAAATGAATGCCATCCATACGCTCGAGAATTTAGTAATGATAAATATAAGCGTAATCGTCAATGTAGTCAGCATACCGATGGTATTTACAACAAATCTTTTCACCCATCCAGCAGGTCTTGTTTTGATCCAATGCACCATCATCCCCAGTTGGGATAAGGTAAAAGGAATGAACACGCCTACCGCATAAAGTGGAATCAAACCTTCCGTATTCCCATGGAATGCAGCCACAAGTATGATAGACATAACTCCTAGAAAAATAATGCCATTTGAGAAGCCCAGGCGGTCACCACGGACCATAAATGCATGTGGCAGATATTTATCTTTTGCAAACATAAAGGCAAGCAGCGGAAACGCTGAATATGCTGTATTAGCTGCCAAGAACAAAATCACTGCTGTAATCCCTTGAATGAAAAAGTACAATCCGCCACGGCCAAAGGTCGATTCAGCGATCTGAGAGACAACCGTAGCCTTTTCATCTGGCACAATACCATACCAATACGCCAGCACAGTGATTCCGGTAAACATAAAGCCAAGGATAAGTCCCATGATCATTAGCGTCTTGGCTGCATTTTTCTCAGCCGGTGCTTTAAAGTTTGGGATCGCATTAGATACGGCCTCAACCCCCGTTAGGGCTGAACAACCAGAGCTAAACGCTTTTAATAGTAGAAACAAACTTACATTAGATACGGCGCTGCCTATTTCAGGAACATTCGCATGCGCGCCACCCATTGCATATTTAACGATACCGGAGATAATCAGAACAACAATCGAAACCACAAACAAATACACTGGAATTGCGATGAACGAAGCCGATTCAGTCACTCCGCGAAGATTAATGATTGTTAATAGAACGATAACAGATACAGCGATGAGAACAGTATGATTATGAAGACTTGGAAAAGCCGATGTGATCGCATCCGTCCCTGCCGAGGCACTAACCGCTACGGTAAGAATGTAATCCACCAATAATGAACCCCCAGCGAGCAGCCCTGTCGGAATACCAAGATTGCTCTTGGCTACGATATAAGCTCCGCCTCCTTGCGGATAAGCAAATATCGTCTGCCGATAGGATAAAATCAGGATGGCCAGCAGGCCCAATACGGCTAATGCAATTGGCAGGGAATACCAGATGGCAGTAAACCCGGCAGCCACCAGTACAATCAGAATTTGTTCCGTTCCGTAGGCTACAGACGAGAGCGCATCAGAAGACAGGACAGCCAGTGCTTTAACCTTGGATAACTTTTCATGATCGAGTTCATTCGACTTCATCGGACGTCCGATCAATAGTCGTTTCACCTTGCTTACCATGGTGGATACAGTTCCTTTCTTTGGGAGCTGAAACGGAATTTCCGTGCGCTGTTTTCATCGGTGGATTTCATAAATGCAGACACAAAAATAAGCATACGGAAATGATCCGCATGCTTATGCATGGTCATTTTCCCACCTTGCTTACGAGGTTAGCTGGCGGATTCGGGCTGTGGTTATAGCCCTACGGTACAGGTCTGTTCGACCCGGTTCCGATTCACCCCATTGGCATGAATGCCAAGTTTGGTTCCCCCGTTTTTCCTAAGAAAATTCAGCGCATATTCAACTTCTCACAAGGTCTAATATTAGTCTACAAAGTGCATACAGTAAAGCGTTGAAAAAAATGAAAAAAGAATGAAAAAACATCCAATAAGCTCAAATATAGCGTCTTATTGGATGCTCTCTTTCATTATCTTCAATTATCCCTCTAGCCCGTGATTTTAATACCTTTTCAGCTTTTTTGTAACTTCCAAAGTAAAAACTAAAATCCTAAGCTCTCCTCTGCATCTACTTCAATCATTTCTTCTTCCTTACGTCCATACCAAAGAAGGAGACTTATTAGAGCAAAAGCGATTAAAGCTAACAAAGGAATCGTAATAAATCCGAAGTAGTTCAAGTAATCTTTATTACAAGGAACACCAATTGTACAAGGTAGAACTTTACTTAACGCTGGAATCTTCTGTTCCGCATAATGATAGATTGAGATACTGCCACCAATCAAACTTAATGGAAGCACATAAGGAATGATGCGCTTATCTCCACGGAAAGTGGCAATTCCCAACAAAAATAACTGCGGATACATAAAAATCCGCTGAAACCAGCAAAGCTTACAAGGTTCATATTTCAAGACTTCACTTAAATACAAGCTACCAGCTACAGCAACCAAAGAGACAAACCAGGCCAGATAGAGGCAGTTACGCTTGCAAAAAGATAGGAATTTTGTCACTTTGCCTCCACTGCTTTTGCGGCGGTGTTAATTTCAGATGTAATCGCTTCAATATCGAAAGGTTCAGCCGTTTTCACTCCATTAATGTAGAGCGAAGGCGTAGTTGTCACGCCTGCGTCAGTTGCCAACTGAATGTCTTTCTTCAGCTCATCTGCATAAGTTTTCTCTTGGATGTCTTTACGCAACAGATCGTAATCGATCGCTAATTTCTCTTTTTCAGCAAGGCTTATCAAGAAATCCTCAGTGGCCCATTCGTCGCTCTCATCCCCTTGCTGCGCATATACAGCATCATAGAACTTCCAGAATTCATCCATATTCTGATGGTATACAGACAATGCAGCTAGTGAAGCTGTCTCAGAGTCAGGACCAACGAAAGCCATATTTACAAAGTAAAGAGCTGCTTTTCCCTCGTTGACAAAATCTTGAACAATTTTCGGTTTCATGGAGCCAGCAAACTGGGAACAAGCTGGACATTTGAAATCGCCAAATTCAACAAGCTTAACAGGTGCATCCTCATTACCAATCCTAGGTAGCTCACTGTAATTGAATTCTACCGGTTCTCCTGTAGAGACATTCTTTGCTGCATCTTTCGAAGCTAACATAAACAATCCAACAAAAATGATAACTACTACAGCTATTGAACTAATAACTAAAATTCTCGTTTTCTGCTTCTGTTGCTCCTGTTCTACCCGTCGTTTCTCTTGTTTGCTCAACTGGGGAACATTTGGACTTTTTTTAGGTTTACTCAAGGAGAATTCCTTTCTGTCCTCTAGGGACTAATGTAGTTTTTATCATATACATTTAAAATTATATAATTATTAATCTCTTTTTGGCAAACAGTATAGTCAAAAAAAACAGCGTGACTCCAAAAGGAGAAACGCTGCTCTTATTTTAAAAATATATAATTCCATCAAGCTCCAGCTTCTTCATTCAATAACTGTAACCGCAATAGCTTAATTCGAGAAATTCGCTTATTCTCAGTCTCTTCTACAATAAATAGATGATCATCAAATTCTACGGATTGCCCTTTTTGAGGTGGATTAACCTCCAATTTAGAATACAGCCAGCCGCCTATCGTATCGTAATCCTCAGTCTCCATATGAAGACCCAAAAGATCATTAATCTCTTCAATAAGCATCAAACCGTCAATGGAGTGTTCATCCTCGCCAAGCTTCTCAACACCGGGACGTTCCTCATCAAATTCATCCTGAATTTCTCCAACAATTTCCTCCATGATATCTTCCAATGTCACCATTCCTGAAGTTCCACCATATTCATCGATCAATATGGCGATTTGTGTCTTCGCACGCTGCATAACTTTCAGCAAAGCGCTAATCTGAATGGATTCCGGCACGGTTAATATTGGACGAATTAATTTCTGATAACTTCGCGGGCGATCCTTAATTAAGTCCTTTATATGGATGAAGCCTAAAATATGATCCTTATCACCATCACAGACGGGATAACGTGTCCTCATGCCATCATAGGCAATCTCAAGGTTCTCCTCAGCAGAAACATGATTATTCAGACAGATCATCTCTGTCCGCGGAATCATGATCTCCCGAGCCATGGTATCCACAAATTCAAAAATATTGTCAACCAAAGCCATTTCAGTATTATCGATAAAGCCGCTTTTGTTACTTTCCTGCATGATAATACGAATTTCTTCTTCCGTATGCGCCGTTCCCAGCTCTGAAGCCGGGGCTAATCGGAAAATTTGCAGTAAACCACGCGCCAGCCCATTAACGATCCATATCACTGGATACATGATTTTGTAAAATACATTCATCGGTCCTGCTGTTAGTAAAAGGACAGATTCAGCCTTGTTAACAGCAATGGTCTTAGGTGCAAGCTCACCTAATACGATATGCAAGATAGTAATGAACATAAGAGCAATAACCAAAGATACAACATTAACAGCAGTTTCTCCTAAACCTATGCTTCCTAATAAAGGCCCTATAAGATTAGCTATAGCTGGTTGACCCAGCCACCCTAATGCCAGAGAAGCCAATGTAATGCCGAGCTGACAGGCTGAGAGATAGCCATCTAGGTTGCTGACAATGCTTTTTGCATTAAAAGCTTTTTTACTACCTTCTTCAATCAGGGTATCAATTCTACCACTTCGCACTTTCACCATTGCATATTCGACTGAAACAAAAAATCCATTTAACAATACCAACAAAATAATAAGACCAACATGTAATATACCGGGTAAAGGGTCGCTCAATTTATACTCCTATCCACCATTTTCCGTACATGGATGGATAGGCCCACCTCCTTCGTTTTTTCAGAGTATTGGCAAAATGCTCGCCGTTTGTTCCTTTCAGTATCAATTTCCCAATGGTTTCATCTCCAGTCTAGAATCACGTTTTTGAATATATACTTTATTATATTAATATATTGGGGCAAACCGCAAGCATGCGTGTCCTTTCGAAAAAAAATGGGCAGTGATTATCAAGATTATTCCATAAATTAATCACAAATAAAAAGAACTCCTAACCGTTTGGCGTTGGAGTTCTTCTCATCGAAGATGGATTACATTTAGCGACAATTTCTCATCGTTGGAGGATTGCCAATTACACCTGGGTATTGATAAGTAAGGGGCTCATCGAAGGTAGCATAATCAAAATAAATCATAAGTAAGACGGTGCGTTGGCCAGTCGCAGGGTCACTGATAATAATGTGGTCACGGCCTGCCGCTTCCAGCACACCCTTGTAAACTTTGGCATTCCAGTCTTTGTTGTTCTCATAAGTAAAATAAAACGTACCTACTTTTCCTAAATTCAGGCGGAAAATATTCTCGATGTAGGATTGTTCGAACGTTTGTGGTGGATTCTGAACTACTACTCCCCCTGGCGTCATTGGACTACCACTGCTTACTTGAGGTGGCATGCTGCCCATGCCTTGCATTCCTGATGACATCGGCATTCCGGAAGACATTGGCATACCTGAAGAAGAGACACTACCGATGGTATAAGTTACGGGGCGGTAAGGTTGAACGATCATTTAATGAAACCTCCTAAATGTTTATCGGAGCATAAACTCCTTTGGACACAATTGAAATCACTCTTACTTTCTGTGAGAATTACTCATTTTATTGAGTAATTCTCTTTGCACAGTTACCATACTAATTGCCGATAAATACAGTCGGGCAATCTTCTCCGGTCGGAGTAAAGAAGCAATGGGCTTTGAAGCGGCCTGTGTTTTGTTGGTTATACCAGGTTGCAGGACAATCACCTGCGGGTCTGAAGAACCACAAAGCATTGGTAGCTGGCCAGGTTCTTTCACCAGCAATTACACGTTTGGCTAGACGGATATCTGCTTCTCTGGCTCGCTGATAGAAGTATCCCTTCTGCGGCGCTTCGAAACCTCCTGGACTTTGATAGACCATGTCATTCACATTCCGAATGTTATTAAAGTCCAAGCAATTGCCAAGAATCCGGTTGACGCCAACATTGCCGACCATGAGCATACCGAGTTCTCCATCTTCCTCAGCTTCCGCTCTCATCAACCGCGCCAGCACCTTCACATCTTCCGAGTTCGTTTTGATGACGGCCACGCTGTCTCCTCCTTGGGGTCACTTCTTGTAGCAACCTCGTTCTTAACTGCATGCTGTATAGTATGTGCATTCGCCTAAGAGGTGACAGTTCCCGCCTATTTTTTAGAGTAGGGATTTTTCCTTTTAACCACTCAGCAAATCCCATTTTCTATACTCTAAGCTGCGTTTGCCCAATTACATTCGCGTTACAGCGTAAGAGTCGGGGGCAGCTGCGGTGTTAGCGACAATGTCAGCATTAGCATCGATGTCCTTGTTAACGACAGCGTTAGCGTCTGAGTCGGGGGGCGGTGTCGGTGTTAGCGACAATGTCAGCGTTAGCATCGATGTCCTTGTTAACGACAGCGTTAGCGTCTGAGTCGATGTTGGTGGCAGCATCAGGGTCGGCGTCGGTTTTAGCGCGTCAGTACAGCATCAGAGTCGGCGTCGGTTTTAGCGTCGAATCGGTGCTGGAATCGTTGTCGGTGTTAGCCACAATGTCCACGTCAGCGTCGATGTCCTTGTTAGCAACAGCAATAGCTTCAAAGTCAGCAACAGCATCCACGTCAACGTCCGCTCAAAAGGCGCTATCGGACACAGCTGACCTTATTCGCGATATTAATCCACTTTTGGGATTCTATCGGACCCCAAAGCCCCTATTGGCCCGCAAAGCACCGATTATAAGCATCTTTCTAATGAATAGCTGCATTGGAGTCCGAAACTAGGCTCAAAAGGCTGTGAAATTACAAATAACCTCATCTGGGTCCGTAAGGTAAGGGGATGATGATAATCAGCTACTTAGTAGATGATCGCACTTATAGTGAGCTTTGAGAGCTACAGGGTCAATGAACGTGAATTGTACATAACCAAAACGCAAAGCAGCGATCCTCCATTAGCATGGGGATCGCTGCTTTGATTTTATATAATAAATGACTACTCCGCAGTTGAGTATTGTGGCTGTCGTTGGAATCCATGATATCTAGTTCCTTGATAAGTAAGCATTCCTCTATCGCCTTCTGCGCTCAAGCCATATTCATGGCCATCTACTTTAAATTCCATGCGACTGCCGCCTTCCAGCTCGTACGTTAAATAGTAAGTTGTACTCGTACGAGTTGAGCCATTCTCTTCCTGAAGCTGCTGCTGACGTACTTCAGTCCGTTTGCTAACGATATGTGCAGGGATTGTTAGTATGGGTGAGCCATTGTTCCTGCCCCATTGAAGCAAGCCCCTGCCTGCTGATATAGCAAGAATACCAATCATAACAACGATAAAGATCGGCATCACCGTTCCGGCAAAATCAAACATCCACGAAAGATCCGGGCCCATTCCCATGACAGTTTCCCCCTTCTTCCCCTTGTAATTCAGCCTAATTGCTGCGTTCTGGGTACTTCTGTACATGTATATGCCTCATCTAGTCCAGAAAGCATTAAATAAGTGAGACTAGATGCAAAAAAGACCACTTCGTTTTCTTAGAAATCAAGAATTCGAGTGGTCTCTATACAGAGTTTTCAGTTATTAAATTAAGCATGAACTAGGTCTAGCAATTTCTTAGTTTCGTCTGTCTGATCATCTAACATTCCATTTTCAGCCCAGCAAGCTCTGCATTGTTCTTCAGTTTCACAAAGATGAGCGTCATCACAGTTGTAGCAAAGTTGCAAAAGGTTTCTTGTCATATAATCTGTTTCGAATGTTTTCATTGTAATCTCTCCTATTCGATGTCTGAGTTTGTGAAAATTTGAACTTGTTTTCTATGTGTTAAATATATCACAGGATTCTTTGAATGTCATGTGATTTTTTTCACATTTATAAAGAAAATTTTAAATAAGTTTTTTCCTTATATTCAATCATTCACAAACAACAATAAACCCCCACTCTGCTAACAACAAAAGAACCTACCAACAGGCAGGTTCTTTTTCCTTATTACATTACGCGCCAGCTGATACCACCATTCGTAGTCTGTAACAGTATCGAGCGCTTGTCCTCTTTTTTCTCAATCAAAAGCCACCCCACCTCAGTGGAAAAAAACTGCAGCTTTACAATCTCCGGATATTCCAGAAGCTTAGATCGCAGTACACTGCTCTCTTTAAGAGGTAACCACGTAACTCCTTGATCCACCGTATGGTAAAGGGTGTCGCCAAGTATGGTCCAACCGATCTGTGAGTTCAAAAACGTCGGAGCAATTTGACGATTGACACCAGCTTGTGCGTTCAATCCAAAGGATGCAAATTTCCAGTTTGCTCCACCGTTAGCCGTAAAATATCCATGGTAGGCGATTGTTTTTTCTTTATCCTTTTGGCAGCCAACAGACATCCAACCAGTAGACTTACTGGCATCGAAGAACTCCGGTTTGCCCGTAATTACTCGGTCACAATCCTCTAAACGTTCGTTAACCAGAAAAGCTGGCCCGAGGCTCCAGCTCTTACCGCCATCTTTTGTCATAAAGATTTTGGGAAGAGCACCTGTCTGCATTGTCACAAATCCATGTGTACTATTGCGAAAAATCATTCCAGTGGTGACGCCGGCAAACGGTATCGAATCATTAGGGAAATTCGGATTGTATTGCTCATTCTGCATCACTTCTTCCCAAGTGGCCCCACCGTCTGTTGTTGAAAAAAGTGCCTTGTTCTCTTTATTGGAAGATGCGTTCCATGAGGTCATCAGCCAACCCCGTTTGGGTGAGTTGAAATATACAGAGGATACTGTATTCACATCTCCTAAAGATGAGATTTTCCAGCTTTGGCCACCATCTGTGGTTCGCAGCACAATCGTTTCTGTCGAGCCAAAAGCACTTCTTATAATCCAACCATGTGATGGATCCGTGAAGAAAATCCCCTTCCCATACACAGGGTTGGAGAGGAACTGCACATTTGGTGCTGGTGAAATATTAGCCCAAGTTGCTCCGTTATCCTGGGTTAAGTACAACCGGAGTTCGTTTTTGGTAACCCCCCAGGCCAGACCTTCACTTTCACTAAGCAGCTGAAAATCTGTAAGACGAGTCTGAATTTGATATTTCGGAGCACTATCATTGTCAACATGATTCGCGTCTGGAGTAATCAGGGTTATCGTCTGTCCTTCTTCAGGTGCCTCTGTCGGCTGGGGCTGCTGAGTAGGTTCCGGGGGAGGAGATGAACAAGCCGTGACCACCCACGCTAACAAAATCAGCATCAATATTAATCTTATTCCCTTCAATCCAGCAATCTTAGATGCCAATAACCTCTCTCCTCTCGGATGGATTGAATCTTATTTATGATTCAAATTACTATTACGATAGCCGTATAGTGCATAGATTAGAAGTCCAACAACTGTCCAAATTAGAAAACCAATCCATGTCTCACTTCCTAGATTATACATCAAAATACCACAAGTTGCCGCACTTAACAGCGGAATGAAAGGTACCCATGGAACTCTGAACCCTCTTTTTAAATCCGGATGAATATATCTAAGCGCGATTACCCCTAAAGACACTACAAAAAAGGCAAACAATGTTCCTATGCTTGTCAGATTTGCCAACCGGTCCAGTGGGATGAAACCCGTTAACACGGCTATTAAGATGCCTACCATCCATGTGCTTCGTACAGGTACCTGTGTTTTAGCATTAATCTTAGATAAACTTATTGGCAGTAGGCCATCACGTGAGATGGCAAATAACAGCCGGGTTTGACCGAATAACATCACGAGCAATACCGTAGTCATACCCGCAATGGCTCCGACAGAGATCAGACCGGCAATCATATCCTGATTTACAAAGCGAAGCGCATAAGATACAGGATCACTAACATTGAGATCAGTATATGGAACAATACCTGTTAATACGAGTGAGACAAGAACGTACAAGACAGTGCAGATAGCAAGGGATGAAATAATTCCAATCGGCAAATCGCGTTGGGGTCTTTTCACCTCTTCTGCAGCGGTTGCTAGCGCATCAAAACCTATGTAGGCAAAAAACACTGTGGCCGCGCCATTGATCACGCCATGGTATCCAAAGGGGAGAAATGGAGTCCAATTCTCTGGCTTCACATAGAAAAATCCAGTTACGATAAATAGAAGCACCACTGCTATTTTGATAAAGACCATGATGGCGTTAAAACGTGCCGTTTCTTTCGTTCCCCGAGTCAGTAAATAGGAAATTAACAAAATGATGATTACTGCAGGCAGATTTATTATTGTACCCGCTTCCGGATTATAAGCCCCCGATAGTGCGGTTGGGAGATGTATCCCAAAGCCCTCTAATAACCCCTGAAAATACCCTGACCAGCCACTGCTTACAGCCGCTGCGGCAACTCCGTATTCCAAGACGAGATCCCAGCCTAAGATCCAAGCTAATAGTTCTCCAAAGGCTACATAACTATAAGCATAAGCACTCCCGGAAACAGGAATGGTCGAAGCAAATTCCGAATAACATAATGCCGAGAGCACACAGGCAAACGCCGCTAGTAAAAAAGAAATTATAAGACCAGGACCTGCATGTTCTGCTGCGGCAACTCCTGTCATTACAAAAATACCTGTGCCGATAATGGCTCCTACCCCAAGCATTGTTAGATCCAGGGCACCCAACGTCTTGTTTAACTGCGTCCCCTCAGAACTTGTGGGTATGTTTAGAGCCTTTTTACGAAATAAATCCATCCTTACATTCTCTCCTGTCTAGTCTTGCTAAGATAATGAAATAAAAATCACATTTTAGTATGGCCTTAATTAGGGTAATGCATTAAATAAGATCAGCTTGAAAACACTACCGTTAACGATTATGATGGACAAGATTGAAACCAAAAATTTGAAATATTAAGGAGATGGAGACATGGCCCCCCCAAAACCCAATCGGGTCGTAGTTATTGGTACTGGAGCAGTTGGTACAACTACAGCCTATACATTATTGTTACGTAGACGTATGCCCGAACTCGTACTTATTGACGTTAATCATCAGAAAGCACTTGGCGAAGCACTGGATATGAATCACGGCATGCCTTTTGTCGGTGGTGTGAAGTTATGGGCTGGTACTTATGAAGACTGCCGTGAAGCAGATATCATTATAGTAACTGCCGGTGCATCACAAAAACCGGGAGAAACCCGGATAGATCTGCTTCGTAAAAATATTTCGATTTTTAAAGATATCATTGAAAAAATTACAAAGTATAACCAACATGCCATTCTACTTATTGCGACTAACCCTGTAGATATTCTGTCTTACGCGACTTTGAAAATAAGCGGGTTTGACCGCAGACGTGTAATTGGTTCTGGTACGGTACTTGATAGTGCTCGTTTTCGCTATTTGATCGGTCTTCACAAAGAAATCGATCCTCGCAGTATTCACGGACAGATCATCGGTGAACATGGAGATTCAGAGCTTCCGGTTTGGAGTCTTGCGAATGTAGCTGGGATTGATCTTGGTTTTGACGAAGCAGAACGCGAAGAAATCTTCCAAGATACCAAGAATGCAGCCTATGAAATAATTGATGCCAAAGGCTCAACCTCTTATGCAATAGCGCTTGCACTGGACCGAATTGTAGTCTCCATTCTTCATAATGAAGGCGCCGTGTTGAATGTTTCTACTTTATTAAATAACTATAACGGGGTTTCGGATGTCTATCTCGGTGCACCTTGCGTAGTAGATCGCTCGGGTGTTCGACAGGTACTGGACCTCCCACTCAATGAAACCGAACAGGCTTTATTCCAGAAATCCGCTGAGAAGCTAAAAGCAGAAATAGCTAAGCTAGAATTGTAAGCGAATCTGGCTGGAAACAGCCCTTTTTGACTACAAAAGACACAAGAAACCGTCCTTTTTATATGTGGAGCGTTGCCTCCACTATGAAAAGGACGGTTTTTAATATAACACGAATTAACTTAGCCTGCCAATGACAAAAAGATCCTTTAGCAGGCCAGGCTCACCTGAAATTCCGGATCTTTTTTATCAATTTATTTAGTGATAGTTTGCTTATAATATTCTTTGAGAACTTGTTCGGCTTTTTTGCCATAAATATCAAAACCACGGTCAATGGAAGCCTCTTCTAAGTCATACAATTTCGTGCTCCAATCCCACCAGAAGTAACCGGCAAACCAAGGTTCATTCCAGAATGCTTCCAGCGCTGAGCGATAGAAGTTGGCCTGTTCATCTTCTGAATATGGTAAGTCTGTGTATGTAAAGTCCCATGGCATGGTGGCACACCCATGAGCACTTCGGCAGCCAATCTCGATGAATACGAGAGGCTTGCCAAATCGCTCAGAGAGTGACTTAAGCCGCGGTTTCTGCCGCTCCCAACCAGCCAGCATATTCTCATAAGAATCTCCCGGCACTGAAGCTACCGGATAATAAGCGCTGGTTCCGATAAAATCCACCTCATCCAGCCACTCGATTCCTTCTTCTTTGCCATGATTGGCATTATAAATGATCGGCCCTGTATAAAGATTGGTGACCTCTTGAATCAATTGTCTCCATTCCGCAGTTCTAGACTCTGTGCCGACCATTTCGCAGCCGATACAGAACATCTCACATTCAAGTTCTTCCGCCAACTCTGCGTAGTGTTTAATGAAATTAGTATAAGAACGGAACCATGCTGCCCAATAAACATCTCCCTCTTCCGGAAATCCAATCCTAGCTCTCCAAATGCCATCCCTCGAATTCACTACCGGTTTAAGACAAACTTTAAGACCAAGCTGTTTTGCCAGTTGTACCGCATGTGCGAGATCACGATCAGTCACCGTGTAACCGTAATCATAATGAATTTCTGTTGAATGCACAGTGTCTTGCCATGTCCAAAAAGATAAGGCAATCCATTCACTACCTGTCTCTGCCAGCTTTCTCATCGAATCTTCTGCATATTCTGTACGGTATTCACCTCGTTTTGATCCCCAGCCATAAGTCATCCCTTTTAGAAAAACATTCTTCACGATTAGGACCTCCTATAAAACTCTTAATAACTGTTAGAATAAATCAATACCGTTATAATAACAAGTTATTTTTTGTTATCGATTTTCTAAGGAGGTTGCTTTCTTTTCAATCACAGCTGGATTTGTAATTTAGACATGGCCTCTTCCTTCTCACGACTCGTGATATGTGTGTATACGGTTGTAGTCTGGATCGAGGAGTGACCTAGCAGTTCCTGTACGGTACGCAGATCTGCCCCTTTTCTCAGCAGCATGGTTGCAAAAGAATGTCGGAGCTTATGGCTTGAATACGGGCGTCGCTGTGCTGCTGGCACATCCCTTTGGAAACGATCGAAGGTATCTGCTGCGATTTGCTGAATGCCTCGGATAGACAACCTGCGTCCTTTTTGTGAAATGAACATCGCTTCCTCTTTACTGCGCCAAGGGTCTAACCTTTCTGCTAACGCGGAGTCGAGAAAAGGCACTACATCCTCGGGAACCGGCACATTACGCCATTTACGCCCCTTCCCAAACACACGGAGGGAATGTCTTTCTACATTATAATCACTCAAATTCAGCGTGTGGACTTCCCCCACCCGAAGCCCCATATAGGACATCAACAAAAAAACTGCTAAATTACGCTTTTTGTATTTACCATCTATAGAAGATAAAAACCGCCCCAGATCACTTTCATCTAAGTAAACCGGCTCACGATTGATCTCAGTTTTGGATTTCTTAATTCCGGCTGCCGGGTTGTTCTGTAGTAGTTCCAGCTCGATCAATGACTTGAAAAAACAGTTAATCGCAGCATGCTTCCGGTTACGAGTGGCATCACTCACTCCACGTTCGCGGACAGAGGTCAAAAAGGAAATGACATGCAGCTTCTTCACTGTCTCAAGCTTTTTACCATTCAGACTGTCTAAAAACTGTTTCACATCTACTAAATAGGATTTTTGCGTATAGGGAGTGTACCCGGCATCCTTCATCCAGATGAGAAAGGCCTCCAGCCCTTCTTCGTAGTCTTCACACCACTCATTCATGCCTTAGAGCCTCCTTGTTAATGTTGATCTATATTAGACTTCTCCATTGCTCAGCATGTTTTTTTATTGCAAGTAAGAACTCCGTAAGCACGGGCGATTTCCATTTTTTATGATGATAGGCGATCTGCGTCGCCACACGCTGTGATTCATCATTCCAATTTAATCTGGCAAGTTTGCCTTCAGCCAGTTCATTTTTTACAGTAATTAATGGAAGAAAGGCAATGCCAAGATCAGCCATCACACATTGCTTTATCGCCTCGATACTCCAAAACTCTAACGTGGGGTCAGGAAATACACCGTAACTGTTCAAATGCCGTTCAAATAAAGTCCGGTAGGAACAGCCAGTTTCGGTATGAAGTATGGTCACTCCTTTTAAATGAAGGGGTTCTACCTCAGCAAGGTTTAATAAGGGATGATCTGGCGCTGCGATCAGCGTCATCGGCTCATGTACTAATGTTTCTATATTTAAATCTTTATCTTCCGTCTCAGGTTGCAATAAGAACGCTAAATCCAGTTCACCCGAACGGACAAAATCTGATAGTTCCCAGCAAGCTCCAGGCTTCAGAATAATTTGCACCTGCGGATATTTAGCACGAAACTCCTTAATAATGCCTGGTAAGCGAAAAGCAGCCAGAGATTCAGGAGCCCCAATCCGCAAAGAACCCGTTAGTTCACTATCCGAGCGTAACGCGTCCTGTGCTAAATTGTGCATTCTGGATATTTCCTGTGCGAACGGAAGCAAACGACGGCCTGCGTCGGTTAGGATAATCTTTTTACTGATCCGATCAAATAATGGCTGGCCAATTTCAGACTCTAGTGCTTGGATTTGTGCAGTAATACTGGACTGTGCATAATCAAGCTTCTGTGCTGCTCTAGTAAAACTGCCCGTTTCCACTACCACTAAAAAGGTAAAAAGATGACGTGACTCCATGAATTTCCCCCTAAATGAAAATGAACCATCGGAATATCGAATGGATACTATTCAAAAATTCTGTTTTTCCAATGGATCTATTATCTGCTACTCTAGAACAAAAGACAAGGAAAGCAGGATAAAAAAACATGAAGGAATCCGGTTCAAACACTTTACAAAAAAACATTGGCATGCCTCAGGCTATTGCCCTTTACATCGGGGCTGTGTTGGGTTCTGGGGTCTTAATTGTTCCTGGTTTAGCTGCAGAAATGGCGGGTCCCGCTTCATTACTGGCGTGGGGATTTATGTCGTTGCTGATTTTGCCGATGGCCTTATCAATGGGTCTGCTCTCTGCTAAATTCCCTAACGCTGGAGGCGTGTCCCATTTTGTAACGCTTGCTTTTGGTCCAAAAGCTGGCTCACTGGTGGGATGGTTTTTTCTGATGTCCGTTCCGATTGGCGCACCTGTTGCTGCACTGACTGGAGCTGGTTATATGACCGCCGCTATGGGTTGGGAAGAATCTGCAAGAATTACTATTGCCGCTATTATGTTGGTCATTGGCCTGATTACGAACTGGATTGGTATGCAGGTGGCTGGAAAGGTACAAATAGCGGTAGTTATAGCGATTGTTGCTGTGCTGGTCTTCTCCTTTGCTACTGCACTACCCCGTATGGAAGTCGAACACTTCACTCCCTTTGTTCCACATGGATGGATGAGCATTGGCCAGGCTGCTGCAATCTTATTCTGGTGTTTTATTGGCTGGGAGGCTGTCTCACACCTATCTGAGGAGTTCAAGGACCCACAGCGTGCCGCCGTTAAAGGAGTAACCATCGCCGCTATTATAGTAGGGATTCTATATTTTCTCTCCGCACTAGCAACTGTTGGTACACAAAGCTACCTCAAAGGTGGATCAAGCACTTCACTCGTCTGGATTATTAGTCAGCCTCTTGGGCGCTGGGGAGGATTTATTGCCGGACTTACCGGTCTGTTCATCTGTACAGCCACAATTATTGCCTATGCAGGAGCTGCCTCACGTGTGGCTTATGCTTTATCCCGCCAAGGCTCTGCGCCGAAATGGATGGGTAAAATGTCCAAACAGTATCATACCCCTATCGGTGGAATAGCTTTTCTTCTGCTCTGTTTTGTATTGGTGATGACACTGTATGGCAGCGGGTCCATCTCCATCACCACTCTGATCCAGTTTCCGAATGCTACTTTTATCCTGACTTATATCGGAGGTTGTGCTGCAGGAATACGCCTGCTCAAAGGAAGTCGCTTAGGTGTGACGATAAGCTGGATTTCTTTTTTAGCAACAGCTGCTGTGTTTCCTTTTACGGGCTGGGCGATAGGCTATCCGCTACTCATCACTTTGGTGTTCGTTTGGATTATCCGTAATAAGCGTAAACAGAGGATACGTGTCAGTGAAGAGATTGGTCCTAAAACGCATGAGGAACAACAAAAGGTGTTGTAAGGCTCTAACTAGTCCTAAACGGGCATTCGTTTCAGCAGCTGCATAGATGGTTATGGAATGAAGAGGGTATACTAGACTATGACCAGTCAAAGGAGACGATAAATCATGCCAAACAAAACTAAGATCATTCTTGAGCCAGCGGCTCAAAAATTTGCCGATGATAATGCGAAACCTCCCTTTCTACCTGACCTTGGGCCAGAAAAAGGCCGTGAAACGGTAGATAGCGTACAATCCAGTGAGATATATAAACCTGAAGTTGATTTTGAAGATCTAATGGTGCCTGGTGGACCTAACGGTGATGTTTCCATACGAATTGTTCGCCCCCCTAGCTCCTCATCAGCATCGCTGCCTGTTATCCTGTACATTCATGGAGCAGGCTGGGTGTTTGGGAATGCCCATACCCATGATCGCCTGATTCGTGAACTAGCTGTCGGAGCGGAGGCCGCTATTGTTTTCCCAAATTACAGCCTCTCCCCAGAAGCTAAATATCCTACAGCGATTGAAGAAATCTATGCAGTACTCCAGTGGACAGCTGAAAAAGGAAGCGAGCACGGATTAGATACTAGCAAGCTTTCTATAGCCGGAGACAGTGTTGGCGGGAATATGGCCGCTGCTATTACTCTAATGGCTAAAGAACGGAGTGGGCCGAAGATAGCAAAACAGCTACTATTCTATCCAGTAACGGATGCCTCGTTTGATACTGAATCCTATCATGAGTTCGCCGAAGGCTATTTCTTGCAGCGGGACGGCATGAAATGGTTCTGGGATCAATATACTACTGACCCTGAGGAACGTAATCAAATCACTGCTTCCCCTCTTCGGGCTAGCCTAGAACAGCTACGGGATTTACCAGATGCACTGGTTATTACTGGTGAAGCAGATGTGCTACGGGATGAAGGTGAAGCTTATGCCGCCAAATTGCGGGAAGCTGGCGTGAATGTTACGGCTGTCCGCTTCCAAGGCATCATTCATGATTTTGTCATGCTGAATCCTTTAGCCGAGACTCATGCTAAAAAAGGTGCCATCAAGTTAGCGACAACATGGCTTCGTGAAGGTTTCTAAACAAATCAACTGTTGACATATTCCTTTACTAGGCGAATTGGTTCCCACAAGAATTCTTGTGCGAAACTGATTCGCCTTTTATTGTTAACAAAATATTTATTATGTTAACAAGTGTATTTTTACAATTGAGAAACAAATATCCATTCTCTGCGTCAATATATTATAAATGATGTATAAGGAGCAAAAATCGTGAAATATGTACCGTTTATCCTAAAGACCGTTATATCTTCCTCCTTGCTCGTATCTGGAGCTGGTATATATTTGTCTAGTGCTCAAGCAGCAGTAACAACTCCTGCCTCCTCTTCAACAACCGTCGACTCTATTACCACAATTAAACCCTTATGGCACGACAAGGCAGATGGTCAAGGAATTTATAGCCAACAGGCTCCTATTGCAAATGGATTATTCTATTATTCATCAGGTGGGACACTAAAGGCCGCCAATCTCATTACAGGCAAAGTTAAATGGTCCTACAAAAACGGAACAAATCCTGAGATTATTACGAATAACTCGGTTTTCTTTATCACTTATGAGGGTTATCTTGTAAAAGTTAATGCTCAAACGGGGAAATTGCTTTGGAAGGTTAAGGCTGCCAAAGATCCGATCGAGATCGGTGCTTTCGCGGAGTTAGTTAACGGAGTATTATACTTCCGGAACGAGCATGGTGGAATTGCAGCTTATCATCCGGTTACTGGTAAAAAGATCTGGGAGAATAAAGACATCCCTATGTATGTAGGAAGTATCGACGGCCTTTATAACGGGGTATTGGTTGTATCCAGTACTGTTGATAATAGGCGTACGCAGTTTTTCGGTCTCGATCCGGCTACAGGACAGAGGTTATGGAGAATTCAGGGGTTCTATAGCTTTGTTGCTTACCGGAATGGTGAATTAATACTCCGCGAACAAGCCAATGCTGCAAATGATACCTCTAACGAGCCTCTTAAAGGCTATCAGTTGACCTTGGTACATGTTGATGTTAAAACTGGAAAAGCGAAGACCAAAAAGAACTATAAACCGCTCGAAGATGTCAGTAGACTCGGTAATTATTTCACATCACTTCAAGGCTCGTATCTATATACAGTCGATGGAGGTTTAGATCAATGGGGTGGTCATCCACTATACCGCTTTACTTTAGGTCAAGAAACAGCGAGTGAACCCAAAAGTTATGAGGAGTACGGAAATTGGGTGTCTGGTCCAGTAAATAACATGGCTTTTTTCCAAAAGGATGCACAGATCACTGCCGTTCAAATGAACGACAATCGCATTATAAGCTTCAACGGACCGGACAGTCCCGCGCTTAGTGTTCAATTGATCGGTAAGGGGATTTACGCTGGCTATGAGAATGGCTACTTCTATATCATAAATGCAGAAACAGGAAAAGCGCTTGGCAAAGTAAAGACCGGAGCACAACAATACGGCACACTATTTAGTGCGAATGGTATTCTCTACATCCAGACGGAGCATGATATATTCGCGATTTCCCTGCCAAAAGAATTAAAATAGTTGTTGTTACTCTTCATCTTTTTCAGCCACTTCACGTTTAAACTCACTGGTTCGACTCTCCAGATGAACTGACCCGCTGTTTCCAATCTGGAAGGTCGTGCCAGACCCAATCGACAGAATTTTGATATATTGTATATTAATCGTTGATTCTGCGGAATCCTTTAATATCACAAATTCATCCGCTTCATTCCCTTGCTTTGTCCATACAGGGATAGGGATGTCTATGAGTGTAGTATCTTTCGGGTGATTATTAATCTCCCTTATGTTAAAAAGATAATTCTCCTTGCTTCCCAGGAATTTAGATTGAACCCGGTCTACAGATCCACAAATAAAAATAGAACTGTCGGACAGATTATTGATATAAACATCTTGTATGCGTGAGGTGTGCATAGGTTAACTGCCTTTTTTGACTTGATCTGGCGCGCTCTGAGTATATTCTATTACGCTGTCAAACGCCGAGGAGCAATGAATGGATTGAGTATCCCCTACTAAAAATACTGATGAACCCGAGATCGAAACGACTTTCACTGCATTGACACTAATATCTCTATTGATCACCGTTATCTTCATTCGTCTCCCGCCTTCCGGTTATATTTATTTCCAAATGCCGCTCTACTGCCATAACGATATCTCGTTTCATTTGCTCTACAATAGAAGCGCATTCCTCATCAGTGTATCCACGCCCTTCTTCTGTGGCAGGGAGTTGGCTTACATACTCGTTAATCCGTCCATCCATCTGATTCAGCAGATCCTGAGTCACCATTTGGATATATTGCTCATCAATGCTTAAATTCTTCTCTTTTTCTAAACGTGAAAATTGCGAGGGAACCTCTTCTTGCACATACTTCAGAATCTGTGGGCGAATCTGATCCGATAAGGCAGTTGTACCTACCTCCTGCTCTCCAATAGGTTTACCGTTGATCATCGCTTCATCCAGATTGTTCCCCTCATTCGGTGTAATGCCTATATTTAAAGTGCCTTCCAGCTTTTCGATTTTTAATTGTTCAAAATGATAATTAATAGGTCCTATACTTGCAGATTTATTGTTCTTTATGCTGTCTACATCGCCTTGCAAATCTCGAAGCTGCTTCTCTAGCTGTTGAATCTTCTCCGCTTGCAATCTTAGTGTATTAAAAACCTGTTGAGCATAATACGGATGCATACAACCCCCTCCTATGGTTTATTGTATGCGGGGACAAAGAGCCTAATTCAGTTGTGCATATAGTTCTGCCGCTGGCGGTAAGGACACAAGGGGTGAATCCATTTTTTCCGCTGGAGTCGTTGGAGGCGATGATGGAGCTCCAGAGGTCTCATAATTATGAGACAAAGTATTGATTCGTCCCGAAGTACCAATCTGAAGAACCGAGGAATTAGAGATAGTGCCGATTTTTAGATTATAGATCGATATGCATTGATATACCGTAATGTTCATTTAAACCCCACCCTTAAGGAGGTGATACTTGATCCACCACATCTGAATCCATCGTATTTGTACTGCTGGCCGCATTATTCGTTATATTCGTACCTATGGAGTCACCTATGGAGAAGGAGTTGGCACCGGCATAAATTTTAGAGTTGCTGCTCAGGATAACGGATGCCGTATTTCCTACTAAGACTGTGGAGCTGGGGCCTACGCTATTGATTTTAATATTGCCGATGATTGAAACCACCAAACCACTCCTCCTTTCGGAATGATAAGCTATTCTATGTAGATATTCGCCCAGATGTCACTGAATAAGTCAAACGCCCATACAATGGATAAAATCCGTAGGAGGCGCAAAGCTATGAGTCCCAATAAGACGAACCCTTTAGATTGGATGAATGAAGATCCTTTTTTTAAGAAAAAGTTATCCTTGAAAGCTCTTGAAGAGCAGTGGAAGTTGGATCCTAACCAAATTGACGGGTATGTCGAAAAAGTCATCCGTGAAGCAACTGCAGCGACCTCCTCTTCATTTATGAACGAAACCTCAAGTTTAAGTTTTGAGCATATCGACACTCATAATCACCTGATTACCAAAATTCGTATTCCAAGCGGAATCCACCCCGAAAGTATATGGGCACAAATCAATCGCACACAAATTAAATTAACAGGTTTAGGAAAAGATCATAGCGAGATTATTCAGCTGCCAGTTCCCGTCATTCCAGATCAGAGCAGAGGCACTTATAAGCAAGGTTCCCTGCAATTCAGAATGCCTAAAATGTCAGCGGGAAGATTCAAAGATATCGACATCCGTTATTTATAAAATATTCCTTTAAAATCCACCTGTTTTACTCGTCCAAGTGCCCCATTCCCCCTAAAAAAACGCCTTAAAATCAAAACAGCGTATAATTTAAGTTATACGCTGTTTTTTAAAGGTGTTTTTTGGCCCTTTTTCATCCGATTTTCTATTCTTTTCGCTCTTCGAACTTTAAGTTCCTCTTGGTCATAAGATGGAGTATCCAGAGTAAAGGTGGGGTCAAATCATGTCTAAAAACAAACGCGGCAAAGCACTTTGGCGCATTCCATCCCGGGCTAGAGGAACATGTCCGATCTGTGGCAGCACACGTATTAAGCTGTTGTACTTCGGGAAAGGCATTTCAGGTGAAAAACTTAACGTATGTAAGAAATGTGATGGAAAGCAAAAGGCATGAAAGCATTTAGCAGTTGATTCACAGAAAGGGTTACCAAATAAAGTGCGACCTTAACCTCGAACCTAGGCTCGACAAAAAAGCTATCGCACTTGCTTGGTAATCCTTCACTCCAATAACTTTTATAGCTCAATCCGATATCTTCTTTCCTCATTTGTTAGAATGAAACCGACAGACTCATATAGCCGTAATGCAGAATCATTTTCCGTAAGCACCATCAGACATGCCTCTTCCAGTCCGTGGGTTCTAAAATAGCTCAATGCTTGAAAAAGCATGTACTTAGCAATTCCGGATCTTCTCCATGGTTCAAGAACAAATACATTTTCGATGTAGCCGCCCTTCTCTTCCTGCCAGACCATTAAGCTACCCGCAACCTTCTCCCCTTCTCGAACAACAAGTGATGTCCAGAGCGGATTTTGTTTGAATTCAGCTAACCGTTCTTTCCCTAGCGGAGTTTCCGGCCAAATCTCAGCTTCTAATTCCAAATAATGCTCGTCATCTTCAGGCGTCTCCATATCTCAGGTTGCGAATTCAAACGCCTCAGCCAGAGTGGGTTCGGACAAACCATCTTTTAAATTATGTTTCATCTTAAATAAGCTATTATAATGAGAGAAGCCCTTCACTTTTTCGAAAAATTGAGTATTCAAGACCTCTGCCGAATCGTTCCCTACACATAGAGTGGTTTTGTAATCCTTTGATAAAGTTTCTTTTAATTCAAGGGCTCTTAATAAGAGTGACTGATACACTTTTTCTAATAAATCAAAATCACTTTCACGTTCTGGTATTGTTTTTAAGTTCAGGTAGATCGAATGTCTGCTATCCTTGGAACGGCCGGGCGGCACAATATTGATGATGCTCACTTGGCCTTTGGCCACCATTTTACCGTCCTCGAAAGCGCAATATACATTTTCCCAATTTTCCTCATTACCAACCCACCAAAAAACAACATTCCCCTTTGTAGATACCGAGTTATAAAGTTCCCCAAGTAATGGCATGTCACCTTGTTCAAAATGACGAATAGTAGTCAATGCAAAACCCCTTTTCAAATCATTAATATGGAATATATTTATAATAACATGCATGTCCACGCTACATTTGGTAATGAATTGTTATAAATAACTTCTCCTTGATGTAACATTTTTTAAGTAAACCCTGTCTTACTTATATAGGGGGACTAAAAGATGAGAAAACGATTTTTTATAGGGATTACGATATTTCTGATTGCTTGTGGAGTTGTTCTTGGCGTAGGGACGATATCAAATCTTCTGAGTCCGTTTAAAAGATTCTCAGTCATCGTAGATAATCAATCTGATGTTGATATTAGCTCTATCGAAGTAGGATTAATTCGTGCGGATTCAAAGAAATCGTATACAAGTCCAATAAAAGCAGGACAAAAGAAAAAATTCAAACCAAAATTGAGTCTAAATGGTGAAGGTGCTATATATCTTCGATACACCAACTCTAACGGACAGTCTAAAGAACAAACCGTGTGCGGTTATACCGAATATTTATCAGGTCATTCCAAAGTCACGATTACTAATGAAAGCACAACCGTTGTTCAGCAATGTAATTAAATCCTTTCATCTGACCCTTCAATCCTGCTTCACTCTGATGAGAGATAAGTCTTCTAATAGATAAAAAGCCGCCATTAAGGCGACTTGCTTATCCAATAAGATTTAGTTTTTTAATTTGGAAAAAGGGTCGGGTCGAATCCTAGAGGGAATACTTCCTCAAAGTTATCTTGCTTTTCATATAAGCTATACCAAGTCTCTGCAATAACATCAGGATCACCAGCTGTTCCAGCTTGTATCATTGTCCCTATGGAAAGATGGCCGACAAATACTCCTTTATCTATTAACTGATTGTGTAAAGCAGTAGCATAATTTCGTATACCAGACATAACAATGCCGCCATTTCCTACAAAAGGCAACGGGAACATAGCAGAAATACCAGTGGTAAAAAGAATGGCTCCTGATCCTCTATGGATCATATCGGGTAATACTTCATTAACTGAAAGAACGGCGGGCAGCAAGTAACTGTTTATTTGTTCCAACACACTTTGAGGTGTAGTTTCCAGCACATGAGTGAATTTATCCCACCCTGCATACGGACTGAACTCTAGTACATCGATTGAACCAAACTCTTTTATTATCGCTTGAAAGACTTGTTTTAGCGCTGCTAAATCTGTCACATCTGCTACAAAAGATTGTGCTTCAATATTAAGTTTCTTAAGTTCACTAATGATCATTGATAATTTCTCGGGATTGCGTGAAATGACAGCCACCCTAAATCCATTAACTCCGAATTTTTTAGCTAGAGACAATCCTAATCCGGGCCCTGCACCAACGATAACAATATTTCTCATTTTTGATGAACTCCTTTTCTATGATATATTAAAGTAACAGCTGTTGCTTTAATTGCTAATATACAGCTACTAATTTAATGTATCAATCAACAATCAACCTGCAAATGTTGCTATAGCAACAAGATTGCTAAATTGTTGGGTAGGAGTGAAGTAATGGCTACTAAAGTAAACAATATTCGGCTGACACAGACTAAACAGTCTTTAATTGACTCCTTTTTACGGTTAGTTTCCCTGAAGGATTTTGAGAAAATAACAATCGTCGATATAACAAAGGGAGCTAAAGTTAATCGAGCCACGTTCTACGCACACTTTAATGATAAATATGAATTATTGGATTATATTATGGGTGATTCGGCATCCGCTGCTATTGTAAAACATACTGAAGGAGAAATTAAATTCGATCAAGAAGGCATCATTCAACTCGTATTATCGGTATTCGATTTCTATCAGCAACCGAACATACAATGCCGCAGCAGTTATATAGAGATGGTTTTCCCTCAATTGAAAGAGAAGATTATAAATGAACTGAAGGTTCACTTATCTAACGCTTTAGGAGATATCTACCCAGATAACGAGAAAAGCTTTTATGTACCGATCATCGCACAAATGATCCATGAAGGTGTCTATCAATGGGTAACAGGGAATAATACTATAAATCAACAAGAAGTCGCCGAGAGAATTTCATCATTAGTCATAAGCGGGCTGCAATCGTGAATTAAAATCAGAAGAGTCCTCAGACCTTTCCGCTGCCTGACACTAAGAGGCCGAGTTCGTCATTTTATAAACGACCTCGGCCCCTTGTGATACAGCGTATTATCTGTCTGTGCAACACATCAATCGTTTACACATTCCCCAGAAAATTTAATTGCCAAGACACGCCAAATTGATCCGCCACCCAGCCAAATTTCGAACTGAATGGATATTCACCTAGTGGCATGAGCACCTGTCCACCCTGGGATAATGCTTCATAAACGCGGTCAATTTCAGCTTCACTTTCACAATTCACATATAAGGATACCGCTGGAGTAAAGGTGAATCCATGCTTCACATAGCTATCTATACACATAAAAACTTGTCCATGTAATGAAAAAGTAGCCTGCATGACACTCCCTTCAGGTCCTGCTTCGTCCGCTCCATAACGCTTAATACTGATGATTTCGGAGTGATCAAATAAAGAAGTATAGAAATTCATAGCTTCTTCAGCCTTCCCTTCGAACATTAGAAAAGTCATTATCTTTTGATTCAGTTCCTTCATAATCGTCCAGCTCCTTACAGTCATTTTATACAGATCATCTCATATCATTAACGCTTTCGTAAACTTTCAAACGGGCATATGCGGTTTCGAGAATGGGATACGCAACTTGACCAGGTACAGCCATCGCCAAAAGTGCACCATGCAGATGCTCAGCTTCCACTGGCAGATGTTTAAGCATATCCCTATGCATAGAGGAGGTGAATTCGGGCAGGACCGAATTCATCTTTTGCATCGTGACCGACACCATATCTGGTCCAACAGGCATACCTGCACTTTGCGCTATGCTCACGATCTCATTCAGAAGCTGCTCATAAATAGCACGAGCTGTAGGTGAGGCTAAAATAGGTCCAACCGAGCTATCCATTAAAGTTGTAATCCCGCTTAAACTAGCTACGAATATATATTTCTGCCACACTTCGCGTTGAATATCAGAACTTAATATCACAGTGAATCCTGCTTTATCCAAATGGCTGAGAAGTATCTGCATCCGTTCTGACTCCCCACCCGCCCATTCACCAAACACAATACTATGGAAAGAACTACTTTGTATGATAGCTCCATTCGAATCTAACGTTGTTTCGATATAACAAAGACCACCCAGTACCTTTTCTGCTCCAAAATGCTGCTGCAAAATACCAAAATGTTTATACCCATTGAGGAGCGGGAGAATCATTGTATGTTCACCGACGAAAGGGGTTAGATCCATCATCACCTGAGGCAAATGATAGGCCTTCACTGCAATAATAATACAGTCAAAAGGCTCTGCCTTCTCCCCGTATGTAATCGTCCGAACGGGAGTCTGAAAGTCACCATGCACACTTTTTATTGCCAGACCCTCATCTTCTAACTGCTTTTGTTTAGTAGAACGGACTAGAAAAGTTACATCTTCCCCTTTTTGAACTAGACGCCCTCCAAAATAACCACCAATAGCTCCTGCACCCACGAATAGAAAACGCATGTAAGTCTCCCCTTTTTTCACCTTATTTTAAACAAATAAAAAGACCGCTTAGCTTATCCGCTAAACAGGTCCGAATGGCAAAAAAAGAGTCAAGTATCGACCGTTCTTTTGTCTCGGTCCATACGGATCTGAGCAAAATCCAACGAGTTCACCTCCATGGCTACAATTCATAAATCTGATCCAACTAGAGCACCATTCGATTCTATCGATACAGCCTCCCTGGAAAGTATAACAAAAGAAAACCTTAAAGCCTAGTTTTAATCCATAACTTGGAGATGTCCAAAAACCCGAAGGAACCGGTGTGCAGACCAAACAGGCTTTGATTTAGCTGAGCTTTTTTATTCATATGACAGCCATGCAGCACCCAATAATTGTCTCGTAAAATCCCCTCCGCTTGATTCAGCAGCTTCACCCGTTCATCCTTTGGAGATTCTGTGAAAGGACCTAATACCTTCGAAAACAATGAAATCTGATCCTCTCTAAGCAAAGAAAATAAATAATTAGATTTATTATTAAAGTAGTTAATCATTCCCCATTGCCAATCATCTTCCAGCACCTCTTCAGCAAGTTGGATCTCGGCTGTTGTCTGTATATGATCTGCCTTAAATTCATTAAAAAAATATAACTCAATTTGCAAACCTACGGAGGCAGCGCGTGTTTTGAGCCATAACGCTTCTTCTCGTTCTTCTTTTTTATCCTTAGTTGCTAAAGTAATGACTTCTCCCTGATACCCATTTTCCACTAAAAGCGCTTGTGCATGTTCCAAAGTTGGATCTAGAAGCTCTCTCTTACTGCTCTCCCATGGCAAAAAGCTATCTGCTGGAGTGATACGATTGCCACCCAACTCTTTTATTAAAGCCGTTCGACTGTAAAGGATACGGATCACTTGACGAAACCATAGCTGCTGATGAATTCCCTCTCTATGAAAATTAAACAGAATATATCTGCAGCCTAAGGCCGGGTAATCTATACTGTGATTGCTGATGATATCAGGTAAAAGTTCTCCATGTTCAGGATCTGGCAGCTGGTATTGGCGTTCATTAGAAGCCTCTTTTGGCAAATACCAAATCTCAACACGATCCAGGAGCGGCCGAATTCCGAAATAAAAATCAAAAGCTGCGAGCACCAATACATCCTCATTCAGATCCATTAAACGGTAAGGACCTGTACCGATCACTTCACTAGTGATGTCTATATCGTATGGGAGTATGGACATGTGAATGCAACTAAACAGATGCAGAAAAAAGAGATTTGGACGAGACAGATCAAACCGGATTCGATGATCTCCTTCAACCTCTACTCGTTCGATATCCTTATAAAGGTTCACCGCAGGGCTATTCAAGTCAATAAGCCGTTGTAGCGTCTCTTTTACATCTCTCGAGGTCATAATTCTTCCGTGATGAAAGCGTACCCCCTTGCGGAGGTAAAAAATATAACTTGTATGCTCCTCATTAGCTTCCCACATATGGGCCAAACCAGGAAGAAAGGCATCGGTCGTTGCGTCATAAGTAACTAGTGTGCTATAGATCTGACCCAGCAAATAGGATTCAAAAGCGGTGTATACATAAGCAGGGTCCAGTACTTCCTTATGCCGGTTACGGGTAATCCGCAGGACGTCCAGCCCTGAGGTTGACTCTGCTTCACTACGAAAACCCATCTGTTTATTTAACATCGTTAACAATCGTTCCTTTAAGGGTCCGGTCACCTGATCGCTGCTCATCAATTCGATAGCTTCTTTTATCTTGCCTTTACTGACTAACTCCTGAAAGCTATCCTCGAACACCTCATCAATACTTTTTAAAAAAGTAAGTTGAGAGATATGCCCCCTGCCTCTCCCCGGCTGCCATAGAATATATTCCTGCTCTTCCAGTTTCCGCAGAACGAATTTAACATTGCGTGGAGTGCAAATTAGGATCGAAGCCAATAAATCTATCGTCACAGGAACAGGTTCATTCACTTTGAACGAACTAGTAACGCTTGCTGCTAAACATAAAAAATGATTACTTATCTGGTCCAAATGGTTCACTCCTTTAAAGGTGAAACGGTCAATGTATTTCTTACACTTTTCCTTCCCCCTTTTATCATTATAATTATACATAAATCAACAATGAATATGCAGCAACAATATTAGAGCAATAAGACTAGGAGATCGTAATCATTATGAAACAGCATCTAAGGCACATTCACCCTCTAGCCTGGACAATTATCATCGGCACTATGTTCGGACGTCTGGTGACCTCGATGAGCATCCCATTCTTATCCATTTATCTGACCCAAGTTCTCGGAGCTTCCCCGACACAAACAGGGATTACGGTCGCGGTTAGCTCGCTGGCAGGCGTATTGGCTAGTTTCTATGGCGGTTATATTTCTGATATTGTTGGCCGCAAAATCGTGATGTTAATCTCGGTATTTGGCTGGGCAGCCGTCTTCTTCGGTTTCTCAGAGGCTCAGCATCTATGGGTATTTTTCTTGGTAAACACCCTAAATGGCTTATGTCGATCAGTATTCGAGCCTACTTCACGGGCACTTTTGTCCGATATTACGCCACCCGAGAGCAAGCTGCTTGTCTTTAATCTTAGATATGCAGCAATTAATCTTGGTGTAGTATTTGGTCCGATCATTGGGCTACAGCTCGGCTCTGCGGAATCAACTTTTCCTTTTCTAATCGCCGGAATCGTATATGTTGCATACGGAATTGTATTATTAATGCAATTTAAGGCACATCGTTCAAGCATGCCCGCCCGTACACAAGCTCAAGCACCACGTTTACTCGAAGCTTTGACGATCACAGGAAAAGACCGTGTGTTCCTGCCAGTATTGCTGGGTACAATCTTTTGTGTGTTAGGATACGGTCACTTCGGCTCAACAATGGCTCAATATTTAGCGATGAACACGCATTTCACCAATGGGGGGCAATTGTTCTCCTATATGCTTTCACTGAATGCTATAACCGTGTTAGTAGTGCAGTATCCCATTGTACGTACGGCAAGTAAATTTCCACCGATTGTCCCTTTAATACTTGGGAATATCTGCGTTGCACTTAGTCTTCTCTTAGTGGGGCTTGCTGGTGGTGTGGCTCTACTAATGATCAGTGTAGTTCTGTTCACTATAGGGGAAGTCTTACTCTTTACGATGATGGACATGTTAATCGATCGGATTGCCAAACCTGAAATGAAAGGGACGTACTTTGGTACGATTGGCTTTAATAATTTAGGGAGTGTTATGGCACCTATCTTCGGTGGGGTGTTGTTAGACCATTATGGCGCTCAGAATGGCCTTGCGATCTTTGTGCCGTTGGCTTTAACAACAGCTTTTGGTCTTCCTTTTCTTCTCGTAGCGCACAAAAGACTTGTTGCCAGAGAGAAATTAACACTTGGTATTAAAAATAGAGCAATAAAAGGATGATTTTCCAATTCAATACGTTGTTTATTGGATCATCCTCATCTCGGTTAACATAATCATTATTATGTTAACCAATTATATGAATTAATTCTTTTAATCAGAAAAGAGGGACCGTATCTTTGCAGAATATGCAATAGCTACGGTCTCTTTTACATAGAAAAAACGGTTAATCATATATTCCCTGAAGAAAACTCAGCTGGCCTTTTACATATTGCCTTAGCTCTAAGGGCTCCATGATTTCGGAATGACCTATTATGCACCAGACATTAGCACATGCACTTTCATAACCAAACATATTCACCTTTAAAATGAATGCATCCCCTTCTTCTCTCATTTCCATGATCTCTAGCTGAGATAAAGAAGACATTGTTCTCTTATCAGCTCTGATCACAACAGGATAGACCTCTTCTTCTTTACACGCTTGCTTAAAAACCTGTCCCTGCTGCTTCCAGTGCTCTTCTAATGAAAAATCCATAGGTATAGAGTACTCTTCTTCCACAAGCTGCGTAGAGACAATTCGCTCACATTTAAACGTTCGGATTTGATTAGCTTCTTCACAGTAGGCTATAAGATACCATTCCTCTTTTTTCACCACAAGACCATAGGGCTGTAATTTCCTGCACGATACTTCTCCGTTAACCTTTTGGTACTTAACCTGTAGTTTCTGAGATCGCCAAACGGCTGTCCGGATAGATTCCAGACAGGGGATTTCTATTCGTTCTGTCCACCAAGGTGTGTCATCGAAATAAAAGCGCTTTTGCGCTTTCTGAATGTCAGGTTGATAGGATGCGGGCAATGTTTTTTCTAATTTCAACAGCGTCGTCTTCAGCTTAAGACCAGATTCAGAATGTCCTCCAGAATAGATGCCCATACCTGTTAAATATAGATTGATTACATCTTCACCATGTAACTGCTTCAGGTTAACTGTATATCCCTCCATTAAGGAGATACCACCATTCGGCCCCGACATAGACAACAAAGGAATTCCAGCTTCAGCTAGTACATCAATATCTCTATAGATTGAACGTACAGAAGTCTCCAAGGCTTGAGCTAGTTCATTGGCCTTCATTTTCCCTCTCGACTCCACTAATAATAAAATAGCAATCAAACGATGCAAGCGCATGGGAACCTCCGAGCTTTTCTTTTTTATCAAGTATACTTCAAAATTCTTGCCATGATGTTGTCAACAATAAGAGGTTATGATTAGTTCATTACATAAAGGGAGCTGAAACATATGAAAATTGCCGTTTTAGGAACAGGGTTCGGAGCTTATCATGCAGAATTATTGACGAAAAATGAGCGTGTAGACAAAGTTATTGTTTATGGTAGAAATGAAGCTAAGCTGCAAAATTTAAAACAAGCGTTAGGCGTTGAGATTACCACAAATATAGAGGATATCATGCTTGATACCACAATTGATGTGATCGATATCTGTCTGCCCGTAACTTTACATAGACAGTTTGCCGTTGAGGCGCTTAAGCATGGAAAACATGTATTCTGTGAAACTCCCGTATGCTTTACCATTGAAGATGCCCTTGCGATGAAGGAAGCAGAACAATTGTATGGCAGACGAATTCTCGTGAACCAATTTATTAAATTTGATCCTGCGTACAAATATTTATACGAAACCACTTCTAATGAGAAATATGGAAAGCTTTTAGCCTTCACCTTAAAAAGAGAAACGTCTCCTCTCTGGGGGGATCTCGGACTTCATTCTATCTCCACAAATCTGATGATTCACGAACTTGATTTTGTAACCTGGCTGCTTGGATCTTTAGAAGAATACTCTGTGTGGGGAACCGATGGTGGACGAAATGAACAAGCTTTAGTACGTACCCATTTTCAGAAAACGAATGTCTCCGCAGAGATCGTTGTATCCTCACAAATGCCAGCTGGTTATCCTTTTTCCGTAGGGTATGAAGCTTATTTTGAACAAGGAAAGCTTGTCTATCAAGAAAGTGACGACATGAACGGAAAGGTTGAAGGATCATTAATTGAATATACCTCTGCAGGTAAACAGCAACTATTGATAGAACAAGCTAATCCTTTTGAAAAGAGTATTACGCATGCTCTCCAATGCTTAGAGGATGGTACTTCATCCATAATCGAGTTAGACCATGCCCTACAAGCTATGGAACTAGCAATAAAAATAGAAAAAAAGCTTGTGTAAACATAGAGGTTGGTGTTAGGTATCCTTTTTCATGGTTTTGTTTGTGGGGGTGTAGAACTTATGGAATTAGTGGATTGTAGCTAGGGTGAGGAATAGGTTTTGATTTTTCTATTGTGAATTTTTCATATGTTGAAATTATAGAACAAAGTAGTAATTTTAGTCCTTTTTGGTAAGCTGTCCTTAGTTCTAGTTTATAAAATGCTGTTATTTCACAGCATTTTGGAGGGATTTCATCCTGGGATTAAGATAGTTCAATTAGAGGTTAAACTAGTCATACGATGGAAATTCTCAAAGATCGTGGTCCCTGCTGATATTGAGGAGGTAATGACCGAGGCAAATAGGGTTTTTAGAATGGCGCCTTATAAAACCAGCGGCAGTCTTGGACTGGAAAATAAAGTCCTATCTTTAATCCACCTCTATTACTCTTCTCATTTAAAGTACACACCTACATCACGTTATTCTGCCCGTTAGCTGAACAGGCTGCCTATGATCTCGGCAGCCTGTTGTCATTGTGCTATCGTGCCCCATTAGCGTAAATAGCGAGATTTATTAAATCTAACGATTAGTTTCAGAAAACTGAATCGATTGGATTGTATCAGTTGATGGGTCAAATTGGATTGATACAAAAACCCCAAACTCATTACCTGCTTTGCTTCTAATCCATAGTTTGAATTTCTCTTCAGACTTTTTAGGTGTTAGTTCAGTACGACCAATGTGCTTATAATCAATTATGACTGCATTGTATCGTTTTTGTGTTTCCTCTACTGCAATTTTGCCCCATTTTGCGTATTCAGGCGCAGCCTCTACTGTAACAGTGGAAAAAATAAGTATCACCAAAAATGATATCAGTATTTTTTTCATAATAACCGCCCATCTGGAGAAGTTTTCAGTAATATCTCCCACTTTATCCAAATGTATTCTTAAACAACTTAATGCCAGCGTGCAGTCTACAACTTTATTTTTTCAATTAATCAAGATCTAGATTTAGGAAAGTCAGATATAATAAAGGGTTCCACATATTATACATGACTAATATGTGGAACCCTTTATGCTTAACTATCGTACTCCATTAGGATTCCTATGGAAGGAATATTTTAAGTCGCATTGTTACTCATGTGGCATCTTGTCCATATCCATATATACAACACACTTTCACTTTTCCTTAAATGCTGATACCTTCATTGTATTGAATTCATCAACTCATAGTAATATTTAGAATCATTAGTCTTATTAAGGTTATACCAGGCGTCTAATGTTTTTGGAGAAAACACATCCAAAGCTTTCAAGATGTGTGCAGAAAATTCCAATGGAGCTATTCCAGATGCTGTGATCAGTTTTCCATCCGTTACAGCAGACTCCATTTTGTAATACTTTTCTCCTGTATAAGTGGGACAGATCATTTTAAGGTATTCCAGATCATTGCTTGTATGCCCACGTGAATTCAGCAATCCTGTCTGGGCAAGTCCCATTGTAGCACCACAAATCGCTGCAACCCATATACCTTCCCTTAAACACCTTTCAGCGATTTTCAAGAGGGGGTGGTGAATAGTTTCTGTCCATGTATTTCCACCAGGTAAAATCAATAGATCTGATCTTTCAATGCTGCACTCATCCAATTTGATGTCAGGCAGTATTTTCAATCCGCCCATTGTAGTTACTGGAGTCTTATCAATTCCCACGGTAACTATTTTTGACGGGACCAGCCCCTTTTTATAATATCTTCCCGATTTCAGTTCGGCAGTTACGTAGCCTATTTCCCAGTCTGCCATTGTGTCAAACACATAAAGATATACCGTATTATTCATTTGCAAGTTCTCCTTATTTTACAATTCATCTAGTGATACCAACCATCGGTAATCAATGATTATCGTCATTATAAAATGACTTCACTGACATCCGCTGTCAGTGAAGTTATTAAAGTTGATAATATTCCATTAACTCCGACACAACACCAACAAGTTTTTCCTTCAAACTCTGTGGTTCGATTACTTGAATGGATTTCCCGTAGGATAAGAGAAAATTAGGAACATAGGTATGAATTGATTTTTCCTCAAGTAAAAAGATTGCTTGATTTGATGTACGCTCTTTCAGATGATGCCCCAAAAACCAATGCAGGCATAAGTCATCCAACGCCTCTGATCTACCTTCGATAATTAAAGCAATCAACCCGTCCTTGCCGACTAAATCAGGTAATAGATTTCGCAAAAAAAATTCTCGAGCCAAAAAAGCTTCGGAACGTTTAAATATGTTTTGAGTACGCTTGATTTGTAAAATCCGTTCTACCCGAAAGCTGCGGATCTCATTTCTCAGATGGCAAAATGCAACAATATACCATTTATTGTTCCAGTAAACCATTCCATAGGGATCTATCACCCTAGTCTTGGGTTGATCATCACGGCGTGTGTGATAATCAATTTCTACAGAGAATTCGTTTGCTACAGCTTGCTCCAATTCCGCTAATACTGGCTGAATAGAAGGGTCTTCCCTACGGTTTATAACTTCAAATCCGGCTAAATGACGGCTGAGAACACTTTCCTGTTCCTCATTCGAATACATTTTCAATTTGGATGTCGCATTACCTAATGCCTCACTCAAAGGGTATCCGGCTTCTTTTGCAAAAACAGCAGCATGAAGAAGTGCTTTTTTTTCTTCAATATCAAATAGCAGAGGTGCTCTGATAAAATTATTCAGTAAGCTATACCCGCCATTATGACCAGTGTCGGATATTATAGGCACTCCACTGGCACTTAGCGCATCAATATACCGATAGACTGTCCTTATATTTATTTCTAACTTTTCGGATATTTGTTTTGCGGTCATTTTAACACCCGAATTCAGCATCCATAGGATTGCCAGCATATTATCGTTTTTTGGCATCACATATACCTCATCTTTTATTAGGATCGCTCAAAATTATTAGCTTTGCGAATCGCCTGCATCCCTTTATTCATCGATCTTCCAGCCTTTCAATCCTCACTTAGCAATCTATAAACAACAATCTGCAATTTTTAACATTGCTGCTCTTAGCTCAACCCAACAATCTACTTTACCACAACTTGTGATACAGTTCACCGCGCTGTTTGTAACGGTAAGTTTTTGGGTCATCCTTTGCAGGATGCTCTTTCTTTGATCCGCTAGGTTCCAATTGACCTAACCGCCGTTCAGGGGACTAAAGAATATACTCAGCATATACATCACCTGGAAGAATGGATATTTCCAGTTCAATAAACTTGAGTGATGCGTATAGACTTTACCAAGTAGACAGTTAATAACGCCTTTACATAAAAACAAACTTACCATGCGTCTGCTCATGAGCAGTAACGCACGGTAAGTTCCATCAATAATAACTCTTTATTTGGTAATATGTTGTATTTTTACGAAAATATCTTCCTTCTTCATTTATTTATGCCGTCATCAGTATTTAAGCTCAATATTCTTCCACATGGTATTCCCATCCTTGTCGAAGCCTGTCATCTCGGTAGCGCTCATCAATTCACCTGTTTTGACTTCAAAGAAAGCGCTCATTCTCAAACTGTCATTCTCACGATTAGGAGAATTCGGCGAGATACCCATAACTCTTAGCAGCAGACGTGTTTTGGAGGAGTTAGGATCAGTATTATACCCGCTGATAGTAAAATGATACCCCTTGATCCAGTCATCTGCTATAGCAGGATTTCCTGGTTTCATCCCCAGTCTCTCAACAGCTTGTTTAACTGCATCGGAAGAATCGATTTGAATATCAGATATCGCGTACTGTCCTTTTACAAGTAAATTCTTATCGTGCTTTTTCACATCAGTCTTAATGGCCATTCCATTATCGATCTTGATATAAATAAAAACATTCCCTTTCTTGCTGCCAAATTCGAGATTCCAAGCATCTCTTGTTCCATCCGAACCATCGGTTCGTTCCTGGGAAACAGAAGTGTCATCCGTGCTTGTTATGTTAATAAGTAATGGCTCTTCTTCCGTCAGCTTATTCGCCTCTGAGTACCCAAGGCGCAGTGCCTCCATCGCGGTTACACTCTTCTTTTCATTGGTTCCCTTATTCGTTATTGTGGCAGCTGGTTTCTCTGTCTCGTTAATCATCTCACTGGTTGTTGTGGCGGCCTGTTCCTCTGATTTGTTAGAAGAGCCGTCGAAAAGAACATTTTTCATACTGAAGAATAGAACGACCATAATCACAATCAATGTAATTGAGGCTATGCTAACATATTTCTTCTTACGCAAGGCTGCTTCTCCTTAGTTAATAAGTATAAGAAACTTTGGTTACGCCATAATTAACTGCTGAAGTAGTATCCGTACTGTCCACACAATGACGATTAAATTTTCCAATTTTTAACACACCAAATCATACAATAATATTTCTTCAAATGCAATTTTTGTCGCATATTTAAAAATAATGGCTATTATTCACATTAACTCGAAACGAAATTGATCCTAGCTCACTGGTTTCAAGGGTTAAACTTGCCCCTATTTATGATACAGTTCACCGAGTATGATCTTAAACTAAGCTGCCCGTAAGCTAAATATGCTAACAGTCATTCCCTCAAATCCTTTGATAGACCTCCGCATAGGAAAACTTAAGTTGTTCTCGCAACTTTTTATTTTCTTCTTCGAGTTCTTCATCTTTCGTTTTAACAACGCAATGATGGCGTCCTTGTTGTTTTCATCCATCTCCCGCTTAATTTGTTTCGGTGTCGGCACTTGAACTTGCTGCTGACGAAGCGATTCAACGCGAACACGTATCTCAGGATTGTCTACCCGGTAAGCACTTTATTATTCAGTCTAATACTTGTTTTCATCGAACGCCAACAGATAATTGCATTTCTCCCCCTCATGCGTTACACTCTTTATATTGACAAATTTGCAGGTCTATATTAAAAAAGGAGGTTAACGCGCCCATGTGCCCCCGTACCAAAGAACAAAATGAGCTCATACGCATGCAGCGCAGAGAACAGATCCTGGACTTCGCCGCGCATACCTACTTCCGTACGGGCGGAAGCTTTGATATTCGCGACGTCGCCCGCGAGGCTGGTCTCGGTTATGGCACGGTATACCATTATTACCCCAACCGGCATTTACTAATAGAAGATGTGCTGAGCAGCGGCTTCGAGCGATGTGAGCAAACCCTGACTCAATGGGCGAACATCAGCCGGGACAACCCTGACGACAGGCAGTTGTTAACGTATTGCAAGACGCTACTCCAGTTGTGGCAGTCAGATGCCCGCGCATATCTCGTCTACAAAATGGCAGCGGAACATTTTACAGGCTTGCCAGAGAAAGATCGGCACCCTGCCAAGAGACGATTCATGGAAAGGCTGTATGTTCCACTCCAATCGACTATGCAGCGTGAAGACGACAGCATCAACCTTATGCTTGCCGTGTTGGTCGGCTGCTGCGGGCTGCACTACTATGCGAGCAATTCCGAGCTGGACATCGATCGAATCGCCCAGCTCGCGATACAAGCCATTACAAAGGAGTCCTGAAACAAACATGGTCATCTTAAAAAGCAAGTATGAAATCGAAGCCATCCGCAAGGCATGCCAGGTTGTGGCCGAATGCCATCGCACAATTGCCCCGCTCATCAAACCGGGCATCACAACGAACGAGATTGAGCGCATATTCGAGGATATTATTTTGAAGCACGGCGCCAAACCATATACGAAGGGCTACAATGGTTATCAATATGCGACCTGTGCCTCCGTCAATGACGTAATTGCACATGGCTTCCCTACAAATAAGCCACTTGAGGAAGGCGATATCGTGACGATCGACACGGTAGCGGAGCTCGACGGCTGGCTCGGCGATTCAGCCTGGAGCTATGCGGTCGGGAAGATCTCACCGGCGGCTGAGAAGCTGATGCGCGTCACGAAGGAGTGCCTTGACCTCGGCATCGCGCAGGCACAGCCCGGCAATCGGCTCGGAGACGTGACGAGCGCAATCCAGCAGCATGCCGAATCGAACAACTTTGGCGTCGTGCGCGACCTTCTCGCTCATGGCATCGGTCGTGACCTGCATGAGGAGCCTACCTATATGCATGTCGGCAAGCCCGGCAAAGGCCCCCGCATCAAGGAAGGCATGGTATTCACGATCGAGCCCATGATCACTGAAGGCACCTACAACATGACAATTGATCAGGACGGCTGGACCGCCCGGACGCTGGACCGCAAACTCGCCGCCCAATACGAGCATACGATCGCCATCACCGCTGAAGGTCCACAAATCCTGACCGCGCAATAGAACAATTAGAAGCCGACCAACGAGAGGGTCGACTTCTTTTTTATTTATTGAGCAGAACTTCTTTCTTCATCCGATACATGTGTGATCTTCTCACATAGGTGGAGAAAAAGAATGTCCCGCGGACCGATTGAATTCTTAATGCGAAAAGTATGCTAAACTTAGGAACAACAAAATCCCCCTCAATCTGAGGGGGATTTTGTTGCAATGCATTACGTTTCTCCTAACATTTCCTACAAACGCTAATGATAGATGAAGATGACGGAGAAAACGGCGTTTTATTCCAGTCAGCATATTGATGTTCGACGCGAAAGCCGTAACGGGTTAATAAAGAATGCAGCGTATTCGGATCCGTGAACCGACAAGCAATCCGGGAAGTCGTTCGCTTATACCCCCAATCACGCATCGTGACCCAATGCATGATATGCTGGCCAGCATCGTAACATTGTGTGCCTGATACCTTGACGTTATTTCCATCCTTATCAATAAATGATCCCCATTCTGTCTCCTCTTGATCGGATAAATCCGTTCCCTCCGGATTACGGGTCTCAAATGCAAAGATTCCATGAGGTTGTAAATGTTTGTGAACGGTCGTGAGCAAATCGCTTTGATCTTGATCACTTAAAAATGCCTGAAATGCATTACCAGTCAAATAAATCATCGAAAATCGCTTGTCCGATTCGAAGGTACGGGCATCACCTTCCATAAAAGTAACAGTCAGCCCTTTCGCCTTCAACCGCGCATATGCAATCATTGCTGAAGAGATATCTACACCGGTCATTGTTATACCGGCTTTCGAGAGGGGGATCGTTGTTAAGCCTGTACCACAAGCAAGTTCTAACACTTCCCCAGGACTCGATCTAGCAAGCTCAAGATAGAACTGATATTTGTCCATTTCACCGTCAAATTCAAGATCGTAATTTACCGGATCTTGAAATTCTTCAAGATTGCTATGTTCAATCAACACCATTCCCCCTTTCATTCCTTGTTATAATATAATCGAAATAAATGCTCATCGACAGCCATCGCGCTTAACAGTATTATTTTACTATTTTTTTGATAACACGTTTGGTGATAAACGGATATAATCAATTTTTATCAAACCTACCACTCCTCGTTAGTTCAACCATGAACATTCCATTTCATATTTTATAAAATATACTTTCACCATTGAGGAAGGGGCGACAATACTCAGCGCATAATTTGGGCATTCTTTCACGCATCCAGGCATGAACATGTACATTCTCCATCTGGAAGACGTAATATCCAATAATAGCGACCAACATTAAACCTTCCAACTGAAGTAGATCATTCGCTGTATTTTCGTACTCTCTGTAGTAACCCTTTAGGAAAGTATCTCTTCGATCGGATGGCAGCATCATAGCTCCCATGGCTACATCAAGTAAGGCATAACCGTTACCGAAAAAGCCAAAATCGATGAAGCGCACCTCTCCTTCGGTTGTGATGATGATATTACCCATACACAAATCCCCATGAATAAGGTCAGGGCCAGCCTCCCCGCCACGGTCATCTAACCGGGAGTTGATCAATTGCAGCGTTTGTTCAATGACATTAGCATCAGAAGGCGTAAATAAATTCTTTTTCACACCCGAATGAATCACACGGATCATCCGTTCATTATAAGCTTTACCTTGACTCGGTCGAATCTCCATACCTGTATGTTCGTACTGCCGAAAAAAAGTATGCAGTTCTGCTATTTGCGATCCCAGTTCTTTTACCAGTTCAAGATTGTTAACATCATTCATATTCATGTCTCTTCCATCCAGCCAGGTGAGGACGGAGCAGTTTAGCAGTTCACCTTCGTATTCAATGATCGTAATAAGTTCACCCTCATTGTTTCTTACGGGAGTCTGTATTTCGTTGCTGCTCCAGCTTCCCAGCTTCTCAAGCATTTGCAATTCTCCAAGAATGCCGCCGTATGTATGTTGCAGACCTTTCATGTCATCTATAAAAGGGTCATGAATGCGGAGTAAATATGATTTTCCCGTTCTGTCATTAACACGATAGGTTCTGTTCTCGTTATGCCTTAAGAAAATAATCTCAGGCTGTTGGATATCGTAACTGCCTAGTAAGTCCAAAAGCTTCTCGTTCGTCATAAGGACTCCTTTAAAATAGAAGGATTCATTGATTCAATCTTCGTCTGAATCATAAAAATTGAAATCTACTACATTCCAAAAATCATTCGACTCACCAATTGTACTTCTACAACATTTTCGAAATATCCTGCCTATAGCTTGACGAAGCTGCCGGAATGTTTTTCGCGGCAGCTTCGTAGTGAAAGGATATTCAGCTCTCAGTCTCATTAATCCAACCAAACTCTTTTATTTCTTAGTGATAGGCACCCATATTTCGCTTTTAAAATTTGGCGATGTGATATCTTTGTGCTCATTCCAAAGAATTTCAGGCCCTTTAATTAGCTCATATCCCGATGACGGAGCCCATTCCGAATATATTCGCCCCCAGATCTCTTGTAGCGCACTCGGAAAAGAGCCGACGACTGTGAATACAGCCCACATGGAGGCCGCCACTTCCAGCTGATCCAAGCCATTCCATGCGTCTTTCGTAGTGGCAACGCCAATATAATGATCGAACTCTCCTTTTTCCTCCATACGCCCCTCAGAGAAATTTGCAGAGGCGCTTATAAACCCTGAGGGCTCAACATCGGAAAATCTCTTCATCTCATCAATCATTTCCGGCGTCAACCCTTCATACATCGACGCAATCTCCGGATTGACCCCTTGGAAAATGATTGGTACCCGTTTTTTTATGCCCACGATGTGAAAAGATTCTTTGATTTCAATACGGTAATTCATTTCATTTCCTCCTTTGATAGTCAGCTGAAACGACATCCGAGGGAACGCCTTAAGGGATTGTCCATGGACCCGAGCTTCCGAAGGATTTACCCCATGCATGCTATGGAAAGCCCTAGAAAAGGAATCAGGCGAATTATAACCATATTTCAGAGCGGTATCGATAATTTTGATATTACTTTGTGAAAGCTCGAGTGCTGCCAAGGTTAGACGTCGACGCCGGATGTATTCCGACAGAGTAATGCCTGCTAGGAATGAGAACATGCGAGTAAAATGATATTCCGAACAGCAGGCTATTTTCACAACCTCCTGATAATCAATTTGATTTGTTAGGTTCTCCTCAATATAGTTTATTGCTTTGTTCAGTTGTACCAGCGTATCCATGACGTTGCCTCCCCTCGTTAATTATAGGTTATCAGAGAAGGTTTTTACCTTCCCGACTTTTTCTGCACGATTCTGTAGGGTTTTCATGTTTCGATGAACAGAGACTCGATATGAGGAAGTAAAATTCTTCTCACAAGAAGGACTACTTTTTTTGAATGTCAAGATTATAGTTAACATAATCATAATTATGTTAACTATAACCTGAAGTACGTTCAGCAGTTCGTTTGTCCACTACTTTCACTGCCTTTTCATAGCAAGCGCAAAACGCTCTATCGTCTCTTTTGACAACCCATTTACGTTCTTATTTTTTCCTTTTACCATCCGCAATACAAACCGATCTAGCAAAGTTAGCTTCTCTTCATAGATCTCATCTCCAAAAACTTCTTTCGTCACCGATTGGTTATATAACACTTCTGGAAACGCAGATTTCAATTCTTGTGAGGCCTCCTCACCTTTTGCTCCTGCACAAATAAACAATCCTACTCGTTTTTTCCCTAGTTCATGTTGATATTTTGCTGTAAAATCAGTCATTTGTTTTTGGATTTTCCCATAATAAATAGATCCTCCCAAGATGACCGTATCATATCGTTCCAGTGTCGGCTCTTTAGCATGCATCAAATTAACTACTTCGGTTTCTTCGCCCAGTTGAGATTTTAATAAATAAGCCGCTTTCTCCGCACACCCATATTTCGAGGTAAACATAATTATTGTCTTCATTCTAATCGCTCCCTTCCGCTCGCTGGTCACTTATTATCTTAAGGGTTCACGTACATGCTTTAACAAAATAACCATACAAGCAGCAATAGCTAAAGCCATCGTCGGAAAAATTACACACTCGGCTATAGACACAACCACACCGCTATAGATCATTGCCGCCAGCATTGCCGTAATTGCTAGCAGTAAGGTAACTCCTTTGAAAACAACGACAGTTGCCAGTAGGTACCCAAAAGGTTGTCTACGAATGACCATAATCCCCGTTACAATTGCTAATGGGACCAAGATCGCAAGATCCAAAACTTGAATTACCAACGTACTATAGTGCTCTAGCCCTTGTGGCGGTATTCCCCCCAGTAGTGAATTCAGTATTTTCCCTAGCCAGAGAAATAAAATCATAAAAGCAATAACCATTAGTGAAAAGCCGATTCCTTTAGAAGGTAAACTGTTTTTAAAGTAAGTATGTATGGATTCTTTATCGAAGGAAAATAAGGCTAGGATGAATGCGAAAAAACTTAAAGAAAACAACAGCACATAAACTAAAAACAATGAATTGTACATCGTCAGAAAGCTGTAGGATGCGTAAGTATATAAAAAGTACCCCAGAGTACCCGTAAGGAGCATCCTCCCCTTTATCGAGCCTTTAATTGTCATGATGAGCGAACTGAGCAGTAAAGGTATGGCAAGAAATAATGTAACTCCATCCTGTGCTTTAGCTTGTGCCGCCGCAGAGACAGAATCATGGCTGTACACTCCTGACCCCTGAAGCTTTACATCCTCGCCCCATATTGACGTAAAAGTATATTTTGTTCCATCACTTATCCCATCTGAAAACAACCCAACCGCTGTTGCAAACATTGCAATAACCGAAATCAACACCGACAGCACTACGACTTTCCTTATATGTTTTATAACAACCTCCCCCTCCCTTCATGAAAATATTTAGATTTTACCTGGAGGCAATAGCAACCATTGAATCCAAATGACATGAAAGCAGAGCTTCGACCTGATCATCAGGCAGATCCTTTTCGACAAGCAAACGCATAATTAAACCGAACGCTGCACTCCATATCACCTGAGCAATGAGTTCTACGAAAGCTTCCGCACGGTTTTTTTGTGCTTCAAATCTGAGCAGGCCCTGGCAGAGCATCCCAATCGCTTTACGTTCCTGTGCAGCTCCTCTAAATAGAACAGCTGTGTAACTAAGAACAGCCGGTGTATCGTTTAGCATAACATTACGGTATTCTACACCCGTAGAAAGAGACATCCTGATGAACTTCTCCAATGATTGTTTTAAAAGTATATCTGGAGGTAATTCCTGCTGTACCTCTAGTTGCACAGACTGAAGCTCAGTAAGCATATCCGTATATTTTTGTTGCAAATAGCTCTCGATAATCTCTTCTTTGCCTTTAAAATAATGATAAATAATTCCCGGTGAATATTCGATTTTCTCAGCGATTTTTCGGATAGAGAGCTTCTCTATTCCCTCTTCGGCAATCAATAAAGCTGCATTTTGCAGGATTAGATTTCTCATTTCTTCACGTTCACGTACTTTTCGTTGTTCTTTAGTCATAAATTTGTCTCCTCATGTGTTGAACACCGTTTAATCTTTGAACACTGTTTAATATATGTTTTGGATTAGTATTATGTCAATATCCTTAGTCACATGTATCCCCCTCCTCCAATCTACATATCTGGACATAAAAAATCCGCCAGTCATTTAGACTGACGGAACCTTTAATTTGTGAAGTTAAAGGATTACAGACAGAGGGTTTTAGTAATGATAACCAACAGGATAAACAGAACCAGAATAGCTCCTGTGGAAGTGAAACCACCGTATCCTCCTGCAAATTCGCCCATTGTTGACTCCTCCTTTGTAATTGAGTACATCATAAGATATGCAATATTGCCCTCACTGACTGGGTATTTTGAACACAAAAAATAAACCAACGACCCTTTTTATGGTGAATGGTTTAATTGGTTTACATAAATAATGTTATGTTAACTAAAGTAGAGAGCATTAGATGCTCATTACTTTACAATTCGTATATGTTCTTAATAGCTAGCCAGTTTTATAAAAAATACAGTTTCCTGGCCGTCCTTCTTGACGCTCTCTTGGTCATCCTCCACTGTCTAGCTCTCACTCGCTTAGCACCACTTTTCCATTCCATTTGCTGTTAATAGTAAACTCCTTATTTAAGAAAAACCCGAAAACACACGGATTTTCATTTCTTAATTCGATTAATAGTTAATGTGTTGAAGTATTGGCTGGGGTTGCCTTGTTGTGGATTAAAGCGCTCTTGAAACTCTCCATGGGTATAGTCCCCGATCACTTTATGCCAGAAATCACGAGCGGGCGTATTCGCACGGACTTGTGAAACCTTCCATTCACCAGAGTACATATCAAATAGCTTATGCGCAGCCCATGTACCTACACCACTTCGGCGGTATTTTTGCATCACAAAAAACTCAGTCATATAAAACTGGCCTTCAGGATTACGCAATAACCTGTCCACCAAAGCAAAACCAGCAATATGCCCGTCCACCTTAAACAAATACGCTGATTTATTATTTCCGCTACTCCAATAAGCTTCTAGACCCGGATAGGCTGGAAATACCCCGTCTTGATTGACATCAAATTCTAAATAACGGGTGAAATCATATAGGTAGAACTGCATTAATCTGCTTATAGTATGCTTACGTTCTTTGGGAACCAGCTCAATTTCAAGTTTCATTATGTGCACCTCTGACATTTATGTTTACTTCACATCATAAAGCTTACCGGCATCAGGAGCAAGGCTCGGCCCTAGTTTTCCCTTCATTCGAAGTCCAATCTGGGACAAAACATGTTAAGATAGAAGGAAGAGATTTTATGCAATCTATGGAAAAAGGTGAATCACATGAGCGTTCAAAAGAACGATGACCGTAAAAAACTTGATCAAAAGCTACCCCTCATGCCCTGGTTCGTTCAGCAGTTTATTGACTATAAACGGCCTGATCTCTCCCCCTCCACACTGCTGGAGTATATCCGGGATTATGAATCTTTTTTCGGCTGGTTGCGGGCAGAGGGCTTATCCCAAGCCGGCTCAAATACCGAGATCACGCTTCTAGAATTGGAAACCCTACATATGGACAGTATTGTCGGATATCGGTTGCATCTAACTACCCGAGCCGAAGGTACGAACACTCGTGTTACTGTATCCCGTAAACTATCTGCATTACGCTCCTTATTTCATTATTTAAGTCAAATCGCTGAGGACGAGAACTTTTATCCATTGCTTAAGCGAAACATTATGGCTAAGGTTGAGGTCAAACGAACACATAAGCCAAAGGATACTGCCGCTAAATTAAAGGGTAAGATTTTGGAAGATGAGGAATTACTGGAGTTTGTGGGGTACATTTATGAAGGGTATGGACGGGATGTGGAAGGCAACAAACAGGCTTATTATTCGTTTCAATTGAATCACGAGCGTGATGCCTGTATTGCCAGCTTGATTCTGAACTCTGGCCTGCGTGTATCTGAGGTAGTCAATCTAAACGTAGACGATTTGGATATTAACAACAAGCTGCTCTATGTCACCCGCAAAGGGAATAATGACGAAACGTTTAAGACACCCGTCTATTTTAGAGAGCAAGCTAAAGATGATCTAGCTCTTTATCTTAGTCTGCGCCAATCTCGCTACAAAACACCCAAGAGAGAAAAGGCCTTATTTATCTCTCTCCCTAACGGGCGTCAAGAAGGCAAACGTATGACCAAACGTGCGATTCAAGAAATGATTATTAAGTACGCTAAACGCTTTGGTAAACCGTATCTTACGGTTCATAAGCTGCGTCATTCTTTTGCAACAGATTATTATCTGCAAAATGATATTTATAAAACGAAGGAACAGCTCGGGCACGCATCCACCGAGACAACTGAGATCTACGCTCATCTAACGGATAAAACGATGTCTGAGGCGATCGAGCGGCGTGTCGATAATTAATCATCACAAAAAGGGTGCTCCTACTTCGGTTGAGTAGTTGCTCTTCGCTAGTGCAGAGTTGTTATCGGACTCAGCTGACCTTAAACGCAGGATTATCTCACATTTGGGTGGCTAACGGACCTCAAGGTCGCTATTGGCCTGAAATACGCAAATATGAGCTCCATTCTATGAAATAGCGACGCTGAGGTCCGAAACCCCGCTTAAAAGGTGATAAATATGCAAATAAGATCATCTGGGTCCTTAAGCATCCGCGGGGGATTAATCTCGGCAGTGGCGCAGCCAATAACTCAAAACAATAGAGCAGTAACTCTTCCGATAGGAGATTTACTGCGATTTGTGTCGCCTACCCGGAAACTTTACTTTCGCTTTTCTTCAAATTTGAATTACATTCGGCGGGCACCCCTAACCCGATTATTGTTGCACTAAAAACCCACTTACGGTACGCAAGTGGGTTTTCTTATTCTAATTTCTGGGGTAACCCTCCCTTTAAAACCGGTTGTTAGCGACTATTGGGTTAGCAGGAACGCTGTTTTTTTGCTTATCTATTGTGAATTTTTCATATGTTGAAATATTGGAAATAATACCGTTGACCTAGCAATTCTATGGCGATTTCTGTGCGTGCGTGGATATCAAATACCTTTAATTACTCCAATACCTGCGGTGAAATTTTATTCATCATCGATGGGCAGAGTACCATCCACATCTAGCCCCGAATCTCTCCTGGCAGCTTGATCACCGTTACCTTATCTCCGGCAGATAGCCCCTTTTCTTCTGGGGGTACAACTATCAAACAGTCGCTATCCTTGATCGTGACCGTTACGGAAGATTCATCAATGAGTGCCGGATAAGCAAACAAGCTGCCGTCTTTTATTTCTAAGCGAGCTCGCACAAATCTAGTAAAATTATTCACTCTTTTATAATCTGTACCGAGTGTAACGTTCCATTCCGGTAAAAAAGGCTGAGAAGCACTTTGCATCAGTGAAATCACAGGCCGTGCAAACAGTTGAAACCCAACGAAACAAGCCCCCGGATTCCCGGATAAAGCTAACAGCAGCTTACCCCCTCTAACCGCAGCAGTAGTTACGCTTCCTGGACGCATCGTCACTTTGTTGAACAACATATTACCACTTTGTTCACGAACCAAGTCGCCCATGATATCATAATCCCCCACAGAAACGCCACCCGTTGTGATCACAAAATCATAAGTTTCCAGCGCCATCTGTACTTTACTTCTAGCCAGCTCCAGATCATCCACAATAGCGCCTAACATTACTGGAACACCCCCTGTCTCTTTGACTAGAGCTTCGAGCATAGGGGAGTTACTATTGCGGATTTTGCCAGGCTCCAGCGGCTCATGCACTTCCAGCAGCTCTGTTCCTGTGGCAAAGATGGCTACCTTGGGACGACGATAGACTTTCACGGTATGTAATCCAAACGCTGCAAGAACAGCTATATCCCCCGCAGAGATTAACCTTCCTGTTGGCAATACAAGATCACCTTGGCTTAATTCGAAACCTTGAGGTGTGATATTGCTGTTTGCTTCTAGTTTTTTTCGAATTCCAACGTAAGTCTTTCCTTCCTCTTCACGTCTCTCCGTGACCTCCAGCATCACCACAGCATCAGCCCCAACCGGTACTTGTGCACCAGTCATAATTCTTGCGGCTGTTCCCGGAGTTATATCTACCGCAGGCACTGCGCCACACGGAATATTATCCACAATTTCTAACCATACAACTTGTCCATTAACACAGTTACGGGTATCCCCCGCGATAATCGCATATCCATCCATACTAGATCGATTAAACGCAGGAAATGGGTGTGGAGCAATCACTTTTTCAGCCAAATAACGTCCACAACACTCATCTAGCGATACGTCTTCTGATTCTAGCGGATTGGCATATTTGATTATTTTGGCCTGAGCTTCTTTGACTTGCAGCGCTTCCCGCTGAAATTTATTATCCTTCATAAAGACCTCCGCTCTGAAACGTCGATTTTTGCTGTAATAGGTATTATTTTAACATGAGACCTCTTGAAGTAAAATTATAAACACAAAAGGCCACCATCCATGTTTATGGGCAGCAGCCTTTTCTACAATATTTTTTCCGGTATAGTGATCTATTACTTCTCTACTAGGCTAGGATGCTCTAATTACCTTTACATCCCCAGGGATTATTTTCTCCCCTTCATAAAGCATAAACCGTCCATGTTGCCACTCTACACGCAGTAGACGTGAATCATCTGATTGATATTGCCACACATGCTGCTCTCCACCATTCATAAATGGCGTCTGACCTGCAACAGCGACAAAACCTTCATATTCTTCCTCCAGGAAAAATGTATAGCCATCGAGCTCAAGAGTTGCTGGAACCTCAGCAGGATTATCAAGCCGCCCATCGATAGGTCTGTACAATCCATATTGCAGCTGTTCCCGCTCTTCTATATGAAGATAAGCTATCTGGCTTCCATCTCTAAGGGTCAGAACTACAGCATTACGGCCCCGATTATGTGTCCGGCCAGTAACTTCATAGGTGACAAGCGATACTTCACAAATGTCTCCGGGAGACAAATTAAGCATACTTTTTTGAACTTCCTGAGGCGCTGGCTTAGAGAAAAGGTTACCTATACGTTTCCACATACTCAACTTGATCGTTCCTCCTACATAAAGGCAGTAATAATTAAAGCACCCGTAATTTGCAGTGAACCTGATAGCAGGCCATATCCGATTTTACCAAGCTGTGTACCATGATCCAGATCCAGCTTCCCCCAATTTGCTAGTAGAAGCCGAACCGTTCTTTCTAAAATTAACAAAAGCAAAAATGATACCAACGAAATCAGCAAGGCATCTAACAAACTATTGGAAGCCGCTATCGATGAAGATAAAATGAAGGCCTGAGCTAAAAGCTTCATTACAAACCGTGTAGTCACCGCCATATTTCCAGCCTTTAACTCTTCAATATCGTTATAACGAGTAAAAAGTGAATCTATATACATCAGTACAAACAGCAACACAGCGCCGCTCACCGTCCACACGACCATGGACACCAGAATATGGAGATCCATTCTATAGCCCCCGCTTAATCATTTTGCATGCCTTTCATAAGCATAGATAAAGCGAAGAAGAAACGAATTTCTGTCTCCCCTTCGCCTGTGAACACCAGCCGTGAACCGGCTAAAGATCAAATGTTATTGCTTCTCGTATTGTTTCATCAGAGCCGCCAGTTCATCTTCAACCGCTTGATCTTTGTTCAGCTTCTCGAATTCATCATCCAGAGATTTATTGCCTGAACTCATCTCATTGCTGGCTTCAGCCTGAGCTTCTGCTTGCAGCATTTTATCTTCCATACGTTTGAGACCTGCAGACGCTGAATCGGAGCTAAATCCGCTCATTGCTTTGTTGATCTCGGTTTGAGCTTTGGCAGCGTTATAACGCGCAACCAATGTCTCACGTTTGTTCTTCATTTGGGTAAGCTGTTTGCGCATCTCTTCAAGCTTGCCACGAAGGTTATCCGCAGAGGCTTTGTTCTGATCAAAGCTGGCTTTGTATTCTACCAGTTTAGCTTCAGCAGCATTTTTCTCTTCCAGAGCGCGGCGAGCAAGGTCAACATTACCCGCTTGAGCTGCTGCATGAGCCTGTTGGGTACGTTTGTTAACAAGCGCTTCTTGTTCTTCATACAGCTGTTTGAATTTCTTCTCAATGGCGATTTGCGCCGCTACAGCTTTTTCTGCATCTTCTAAATCTTCGGTCATATCACGAATGTATTGATCTGTCATTTTAATCGGGTCTTCTGCTTTGTCAATAATCGCGTTCACATTAGACATGGTTAAATCGCGCAATCTTTTAAATATAGACATGGTTTCATTCCTCCAAAAGATAATTTAATTCCTCACATGCTATCTTTTACGTAGAATTGTCACTACCGTTTCATATTTGTTGCGCTAAATATTGATTTACTTTTAAATTCACAATTTCCACGACTTCCATAATACCTTCTTTCGTGAGATTGTCGTAATGAATCCCCATCACTACTGTGACCGTCTTGTTCAGCGCTTCAGCTACTTTGATCGCAATGGGCTCGCTTATCGTGTGCTCTTTATGATGAGGAACCGCTGAAGTCAGTACTTTAACCTGCTCCCCCTCCAGATAAGCAGTACTCGTGGCACCAATATGCCGAACACCTCCACTAATTAAGAGCAAGAGATCACGTCCGACAGCCGTCGCCTTCAGCTCAATATCCTCAGGATCAATCTGGTTAGTAGTCAATAGTATTCCCCTCACTACTTCACTTTATATAATGCCCCGTATTTCCTCTAGTGACTGAATATTTTCTTCAACCATAAATTGCTCAAGCTCTGCAACTAGCTGACTACCTGCACGCAAGTTCATGAAATTATAAGTTCCCACTTGGATAACTGCAGCACCTGCCATAATAAACTCGATGATATCCGTTGCTGAAGTGATGCCACCCATTCCGATCACGGGAATCGTTACGTTTTGTGCAACTTGATGCACCATACGAAGAGCGACAGGCTTAATCGCAGGTCCAGACAATCCAGCGTATAAGTTATTGAATACACTGCTTCTGCGGCGGACATCAATCTTCATTCCTGAGATCGTGTTGATGAGTGAGACAGCGTCTGCTCCCTCCTCCTGACACATTTGTGCCATTTCAACGATATTTTCGGCTCCCGGCGACAGCTTTACAGCGAGGGGCAGTTTAGTTGCGCGTCTAACAGCCTGTACTACTTTTTGAGCTTCTGAAGTTTGGATCCCAAACGCAATGCCGCCTTCTTTAACATTTGGACAAGAAATATTCAATTCAATCATGTCCACTGCTGTCTTACCTGCACTCGCACGAGCATCTGCATCCCGCTGAATCATCTCAGCACCAAGAACATAATCTTCAAGTGTGCCTCCACCCAGGTTGACCAAACGAGCAGTATCGAGTGTTTCCCAATAAGGGCATTCTTTATCTATAAATGCAGCTACACCCGGATTCTCGAGTCCCACACTATTCAGCATACCAGAAGCTGTCTCATATACACGAGTGCCGGGATTCCCCGCTTTCGGATTGAGGGTTAACCCCTTGCCAGAGATTCCACCCAGCAGAGACACATCATACAGCTTGCCATATTCACGGCCAAAACCAAACGTTCCAGAGGCCATTATAATTGGATTTTTAAAATGAACGCCAGCAATTGTTGTGTTCAACTTAGTCATGGAAAATCACCTCCTCAGAAAGAAACACAGGTCCGTCTGCACAGGCCTTCTTTTGACCATCACGGCAGGATACACTGCAGACCAGACAGGCTCCAATCCCACAAGCCATTCGGTTCTCTAGAGAAAGGTATACTTTCGTTCTAATGCCTGCTTCTTCAGCAGCAATGCCTTTACGTTGAGCAGCTTTAAGCATAGGGTGTGGGCCGCAGACAAAGACATGATCATATTGGCTGAAATCCACACTATCCAAAATTAAACCGCCAACATCGACTACAAGCTCACTTGCAAGTGGGCGAAACGCTTCTGTCCGGTAAGCTTCACGGCTAAAGCCCAAAAAGATATCACTCCCCGGAAGCTGCTTCGCACAATAATATAGCGGTGCAATTCCGATCCCACCGCCGATGAGCGCAACCTTCCCTTCAACCTGTGGAAATCCATTTCCAAAAGGGCCCTCAAGCTCTACCGAATCACCTGAACCCAGTCGTGAGAATATCTCCGTACCTTCCCCAACTACGTGATACAGAAATTCAACACTATCCTCGTGTACTTCATGTATACTTAAGGGTCTGGATAGGATGGGGTAAGCTCCCCATGCCCGTAACATGTAGAATTGACCCATTGCTCCGCCACTATTCGTCTCTACCTTAAGGTGATACACACCATCTGTCAGCCGTTCGTTACTTAGAACCGTCCCCACGTTATCAAGCTCCTTCAAATTTTATCTTTATTAAGATTGCCTTAGAAGGAGCATAAAATCTGTGACAAACTTCACATCTAAAACGGTCTAGCCTCTTTTCCAAATCCCACGTTCATAAGGTTTAGGTACATCATGTACGCCACCAAGCGCTTCTTCAGCATGTAAAGCCCAATAAGGATCACTTAACATCCCACGGCCAATAGCTACAAGCTCCGCCCTTTTTTCTGCAATGATGGACTGTGCCTCAGAATAGGCTTCAAGCCGTCCTACCGCAATTACTGGCACTTGTAATCCACTGCGAATATATTCTGCCAGATCTGCTTGGTAGGCTGGGCCCGCATTAGGTCCACCATTAGAGCCAATGGGCCCTTCACCACCTGAAGACACATGGAACATATCCACTCCAGCATCCTTATATCGGCGGCAAAACTCCAGGGCATAGGCAGCATCATATCCACCATCAACATATTCTTTCGCGGATACCCTCATGATCAAGGGCATATCTACTGGCACTACTTCTCGGATTGCTGCAACTACTTGTTCTCCAAAAAGTGCAGGATCTTGTCCATATTCATCCTCTCTGAGGTTGGACAGAGGTGAATGAAACTGGTGAATTAAGTAACCATGCGCACCATGAATCTCCACAGTATCAAATCCTGCCTCCACAGCTCTACGAGCGGCATCACGAAAGGCTTCTATCATCTCAAGGATGCCTTCCTTAGAAAGCACCTGTGGCTGCTTAGAACGAGCATCAAAAGGAATTGCAGAAGGTGCAACCGGCGGCTCAGCATCGACCGCTTTACGTCCGGCATGCCCTAGTTGAATGGCTATTTTTGCTCCATAGGCATGTACACTATCTGTGAGCTTACGATACGCCTCTATATGCGTATCACTCCAAAGCCCTGTATCCCGGTTCGTTATTCTACCGTCCGGATGTACTCCAGTCATCTCGACAATGGTTAGACCAGTACCTCCAATAGCACGGCTTACATAATGAACAAAATGCCAATCATTGGGGATGCCATCCTCTTTATCCACCGAATACTGGCACATAGGTGGCATAACAATACGATTTTTCAGCGTTAAACCCTTCAATTCATAAGGTGCAAACAATTCTGACATCCTTGTCCCCATCCTTCCACCTGTCTATAATTGGCCCGGGAATATCCCGTTCTATTTAGTATACACGCATTAGTGTGTGCAAGAAATCTTTACCAGAGACCTTGAAGAAACGGCATAAATTCATCCTTCAATGGAGATAACAATGAAGAATATGGTGATGATCAGGTAGTAAAGGAGGCATTTGGGGATGTATGATCAACGGAGAGTCCAGAAACTGCTAGTAGTATTAGGATCAATCATTGTCCTGCTATTTCCAACCTCTTCAGCAGAGGTTGCTTCAGCTCCAGCTCAGAATCAGAAGTCCTCACAGGATCAAATTAAAAGTACGCAGACCACTGACGAAGACAAGGCGATATCTGCGGGAACTTCTACTACAAATAATTCAACGAGCAGCAACAATAAGAACACTAAGGGCTTGTCTCTGAGTCAGCTATTACACAAATATCCCGAGACCTTTAAGACCAGCGGTCCTCGGAATAAAGTCATCGCCTTAACTTTTGACGATGTGCCTGACCCAAGGTTTACACCCCAATTGCTAGATGTTCTTAAAAAATATCATGTCAAAGCAACCTTCTTCGTGGTAGGAAGCCGAGCTGAGAAACATCCTGCTCTAGTGAAGCGGATGATTAGAGAAGGACATGCTATTGGAAATCACTCTTATGACCATCCTCAGTTTGTGAAGCTGAAGATGCATGATTTCAGATCACAGATCATTGAGACCGAGAACATTATTCAAACCTTAGCCGGATATAAACCTCGCCTGATTCGTCCACCCTATGGAGATATCTCTGAGCAACAATTGAGATGGGCAAAAAATCATGGTTATAAGCTCGTAAATTGGAATGTGGATTCGTTGGACTGGAAGGGACTTTCCAAAACTCAAGTTAGAAATAACATCTTAGCTAATGCAGGAAAAGGAGCAATTATCCTTCAGCATGGTGGAGGTGGGCCGGGTAGTGATCTTAGTGGAACGATTCAGGCTTTACCTGAGGTAATCACGATTATGCGTAAACGCGGCTATTCTTTCGTTACCGTGCCTCAATTGCTGCAGGTCTCTAAAAATAAATAAATAAATAAGAAACGGAGGCAGCCGCTAAGGACTCCCTCCGTTTCTTATTTAACCTATTTAAAACCATTCCATATCTCTGTATAAATCTCTATATTTTTAGCTAGCTATTTAACAATGTATAATTGTACATATTGATAACCAAAATCCGCTACAAAGCTTTGGCTGCCTGGAATAAAGATATCGATGCGGTTACCTTTAATGGCACTTCCCATATCGGTTGCAGTAGCCAGAAAAGCTTCTTTAGGCAATCCTGAGTGTGAATGGCCGGTAACCAACACTTTTGTTCCAAGAGGAATTACACTTGGATCAACCGCAATGGTTCCTAGCTTAAGTGGGTTTCCAAAATAATCAACCGCACCCCAGCCTCCATTCTCACTAGCCGCTGAGGAATAAGCAGAAGCCTTAACTTGTATCGTTTTCTCATAGTTAAATGACTTGCCCCATGCTTCAACTGTTTTTGATTCTGGAGTAACATTCAGGCTTGGGGTAAGCACTGGAGTTTCTGTCGTAGCTACAGCTTCTGCTTGCATTTTACTAGGGATCGTTATTTTAAGTCCATCGTAAATATTAAGAGCTGCAACGTTTGGATTAGCTTTCATTAGATCATTAACACCGACATTGTATTGTTGAGAAAGAGTATAGAAAGTATTGCCTTCCTTTGCAATATGAACGCTGTCTGCAAAAGCAGGAGCGGTGTGCAGCAATGCACTAATTCCCATAACTGCAGCAAGGGTTTTAATGGTTCTGAACTTGTTCTTCATAAATGCCTCCTCTTTAGATGGGCGTAAGCGGTATGACTTCCGTATACGCTCGTGTACATTTCCTGTACTTATGTACATCTTGTGTGATGTCCTGATGTATTGTTGTCTTTTGTAAAACTGACAGGACTTAATATATCACAATTTTGTAACCTATGCGTATGTAATTGTTACCATTCTGAAATAACATGTTTAATTATTGTCTTTGATTCATTAAAAAGTTAACATAATTTTTATTATGTTAACTAATTAGCGACAATCATATCCTATTATATAAAATAATTAAATAATATTCTTTGAGATTTTACATAGATTTAACATTTCGTGCCTCATCCAATAGTAAAATGATAGAATATGATAAATAGATTTGAGATACAGACATCGAAGCATATTTGGAGGTCCCATGAATACAGAAGAGATTAAAAACAACCAAAGCAGTCCAGCCACTGCTTACCTCAATAGGGATTTGAGCTGGATCGAATTTAACCGCCGTGTACTCAAGGAGGCGCAGGACCCTGATAACCCTTTAATGGAACGTGCCAGATTTCTGGCAATCGTCTCGAGCAATCTGGATGAATTCATAAGCGTTCGCGTAGCGGGAATTCAAGATCAGATCCGGGCGGGTTATACTAAAAAAGATTTCACAGGCTACACCCCTTCCGGGCTGTATAAACGCCTCATCAAACGCGTAACCAAAATCATTGCCGATCAATACCGGACATTCCGTGATATTTCGCGGAGTTTGCATAAAGAAGGCATCGTATTTGTGGATTATAAGGATCTTACCCATGCCCAAGAGCAGTCCATAGAACAGTATTACCGGGATATCATCTATCCTGTACTTACGCCAATGGCTGTTGATCAGAGCCGGCCGTTTCCACTCGTGCACAGCCAGTTTATCTACCTAGCTGTTGTTCTTACTCGTAAGAATGGCCTTGAAGAGGAGCCTTATTTTGCTATCCTGCAAATTCCTTCGAATCTGCCAAGATGTATCCCTCTTCCACACCGCTCTAATAGTAAGAAAAGACAATTTGTATTTATTGAAGATGTGATCCGCCATCACATTCAAACCTTATTCAGCGGTTACGAACCTGTTGCGGTTAGTGAGTTTCGTTTGACTCGTAACTCAGATCTTACTATCGATGAGGAAGGTGCCGAGGATCTGCTGGAAGAGATCGAAAAAGAGCTGCGCAAGCGTCGTCGCGGGGTGCCTGCTCGTCTGGAAGTACAAAAAGGTATCCATCCCTATGCTCTTGAGCAGCTACAAGCTGAATTTGAGCTGGAGGACTTCGTATTTGAAATAGAAGGTCCGCTCGATCTGGGCTTTCTTCGTAATTTTGCCGGAAGCTTAAAAGGTTTTAGTTACTTGAACTATCCACCTATTGAGCCGGTCTACCCTGCTGAATTTCAAGAAAACGAGGATTTCTTCGAGGTGCTGCGTGAACGGGATGTATTAGTCTACCACCCTTACGAGTCTTTTGATGCGATGACAGACTTTATCATTCAAGCTTCAGAAGATGAGCAAGTGATGGCTATTAAAATGACCTTATACCGTGTCAGCGGAAATTCTCCACTTATCACTGCACTAGCCAATGCTGCGGAGTCTGGCAAGCAAGTTACAGTGGTTGTAGAGTTAAAAGCCCGATTTGATGAGGAACGGAACATCGCTTGGGCACGCCAGCTTGAAAAATCAGGCTGTCATGTCGTTTATGGTCTGATCGGACTCAAAACGCATGCCAAAGTGACCTTGATTGTCCGCCAGGAAGGCCCTGAACTGCGTCGTTACGTGCATGTAGGCACAGGAAACTATAATGACAGTACAGCCAAGGCTTACACGGATCTCAGTCTATTCACCGCCCAAAGCGATATCGGACTGGATGCTTCCGAGCTGTTTAATCAAATGACTGGATATTCGGCTAATTTTGACTGGCATTCCTTCATTGTAGCGCCAACGAATATGAGCTTATCCCTGCAAAAGCTAATGATGCGTGAAGCTGAACATGCGCGGGCAGGCAGACCCGCACGAATAATCGCCAAGATGAACTCACTCTCTAATCAGCAAGTGATCGACGATTTATATGGCGCAGCCCAAGCCGGTGTCTCCATTGACTTAATCGTGCGAGGGGTTTGCTGCCTACGTCCGGGAATAGAGGGCTTAAGTGAAAACATTACAGTACGCAGTATCGTAGACCGTTTTCTGGAGCACTCCCGGATCTATTATTTCGAAAATGGCGGCAAACCTGAGGTGTATTTATCCAGTGCCGACTGGATGACTAGAAACCTAACCCGCCGGATTGAGCTGATGTGTCCTGTCAGAGACAGCGGCATCCGTAAACAGATCGTCAAGATTCTAGAGTTGTCTCTACAAGATAATGTTAAAGCCAGCTTCTTGCAGGCTAATGGATATTACGAACAACCAGACGACAAAAAGGCCCCTTTCCGGAGCCAGTTTGCTGCAATGGATGTTACACGTTGGAAGGGAAGCCGAGTTTTACCTTCACCGCCCAAGCATTCTTAAATGCTTTTATCGCGTTCTCAATGTCCTCTAGGCCAATTAGCAGTGACGATGCGCCCTCTAAGTCCAGATGAAGCGTATTGCCGTGCAGATTGGCCTTCAGGCCGCTTACAATTCCAATCTCCGTGCTGTCCAGCGCAATGCTAAGCTGGACAAGCGATCCGAGCTTATGAATCCACTCTTCGTCGGATGGCAGCAAAATGTCCTTATGTTGTTGGGACAATTTCTGCTTCCGGCTTTTTGTGCTGTATGAGGCAATCATAGCGCAAAGAATAAGCTGACGGTGGGTAAGTCCACGAATCGGTGAATTCATCAACCAATACAAAGTATGTCGTTTGGATTGGTAATAGTTAATATTCGTTCCCGTACGATGCAGCATGATGGACACATAGATTAACATCTCGTGCTCTGCTCTATTCGATTCATCTTTAAATGCGTCAAACAGGCTGAGCGCTAGCTTGTTGATATGATCTAAATACCGTTTAGAGGTATGAATATCAAAGCGAATGATCGTGTTTAAGCTATATTCTAAAGCACTATCACGCACTGGCTGCTCCGGCTCCAACAGATCATGCAGCAAACCTTCTCTGAGTCCCTCCCCGCTGATTATCGCCTCACTCGCCCCAATATACTGATACACCGTATGGAAAATAATCAACCCGGATACAATGATATCCGCCCGACTCTTAGATAATCCATCTAAATCCTTACGTTTTTCGTAAGGCATTGAAGGTAGGGTGTTCATAAAGTGCTCGATTGTCTCACTGGTCATCGTATAACCGTGGGAGTTAGGCAATGAGTATGCTCGTGTCTTCTGATCCAGCTTCCCCAAAGAACGAACCGTCCCTCCTAAACCGAATAAAGGAAGCCCAGCTTTGGCATTTAGCCAATCATGCTCAACCAGCCTGCCCAGAACAAAGGTCTGCAGCTTGTGAATCTGCTCATCGCTCCAATTCCCACCTTGACCAAACATTAGATTGGTATTTACTGCTCCGAACGGGAAAGAAATGCTATGTTGATAACGCCGCTGACAAAAAAGAGTGATTTCAGTACTCCCGCCACCAATATCAATGACATAACCATCCTCTACATTAAAGGCATTAATAACACCCAAGAAGCCATAATATGCCTCCTGGTGGCCACTGATCACCTCAATCGGAATGGAAGAGGATTGTGACAAAAAGCTTATTATTTCGCTTGAGTTAGCTGCATTACGAATAGCTGCCGTTGCACCCGCCCGAATGGTTTCCACTGCAAAAGCATTGCAGATTTCCTTAAACTGCCGCAAGACCGGAACAATCGTTTCCATGTCCTTTTGTTCCAGTCTATTCTCCTTCGTAATCTTCTCACTAAGGCGAGCGGAGTACTTACACTCCTTGATGATCTTATAGCCTCCTTCGCGCGTTGTATCATAAATTACAAGACGAATGGAGTTCGAACCAATATCAATAATGCCTATCCGGCGTAGATCATCTCTCATTATGTATGTACTCCTTTTCCTGTTGATTGACTGACCATCTATTATACATGGTTTACATAAATAAATGAACTCAGTCCCAGCGATATATCCCCACATTACCCTCAGGACCCTATAACAAAACGGCCACCGGATACTTGTCCAGGGCCGTTTTGACGAATTCTTTATAATACTTTACTTAAAAAATCCTTAGTCCGAGCATGTGTAGGATTACCAAATACTTGTTCAGGAGTACCCTGTTCAACGATTACCCCGCCATCCATAAACAGAATGCGGTCACCCACTTCACGGGCAAAGCCCATCTCATGTGTAACTATAACCATTGTCATTCCGTCTTCGGCAAGCTTTTTCATAACCTCAAGTACCTCTCCTACCATTTCCGGATCAAGCGCTGAGGTAGGCTCATCAAAAAGCATCACATGCGGCTGCATGGCTAATGCACGAGCAATCGCAATCCGCTGCTTCTGTCCACCGGACAATTGAGCTGGATAAACATCCTTTTTATCTTCAAGCCCTACAGTCTTGAGGAGCTCCATTGCGAATTTATCGGCCACAGCCTGTTGCTGTTTTCTTACTTTAATCGGTGCGAGTGTAATGTTTTGCAGAACGGTTTTGTGCGGAAAAAGGTTGAACTGTTGAAAAACCATCCCCATCTTCTCACGCGTTGCATTGATATCATGCTTCTTTGAGGTGATCGATTCCCCTTCAAAAGTGATCTCTCCACCTGTAGGCTGCTCCAATAGATTCAAGCAACGCAGAAAGGTACTTTTTCCCGAACCACTGGGCCCGATTACAACGACAACCTCACCCTTTTTAATCTCCAAATCGATTCCCTTGAGAATCTCCAGCTTTCCATAATGCTTCTGCAGGTTCTTAACGGCGATCATCGGTATTCAGCCTCCTTTCGAGTCTACCTAGGATCTTGGAAAGCGTAAACGTTAGAACAAAATACATAAAGGCAGCAATCACGAGTGGTGTCATACCATCATACGAAATCGTTGTAACCGTACGAGCTTGAAACATCAAATCCGTTACTCCGATAAATGAAATAATTGATGATTCCTTGATAATGGTAATGAATTCATTACCGATTGCCGGAAGTACACTTTTAAGTGCCTGAGGAAGTACAATATGACGCATTGTCATCCCTTGTTTCATTCCAAGTGAACGTGCGGCCTCCGTTTGTCCACGATCGACACCCTGAATCCCGGCGCGAAATATTTCTGCCAGATAAGCAGAACTGTTAATGGAGAGTGTAATCGCCCCGGACTGAATCGGAGTAAACTCAATCCCAAACGTCGCCAGCCCGTAATGGATGAGAAACAGTTGCACAAGCATTGGAGTACCCCGCAAAAATTCAACCCAAGCAGTGGCTAAGAAACGTAACACTCTCCATTTTGACATCCGTAGTAGAGAGACGATAATCCCAAGAATGAAGCCAAAAAAGACACCAAGAACAGCAAGAAGCAAGGTATATTGTAATCCAGTCAAGAAAAGATCACGATAATCATAAGCCATTCTAAATAAAGTAATATCCAATATCTTATCCCCCTATCTCCAAAAAAATAGAAAATAGCAAAGTTCCGCTATTTTCTGTAATACACATACAATTTACTTCAGCAGACCTAAAACAATATCCATTCCTTACTTCGTGCTTTCAGCAAGCTCACTGGCTGCCGCTACATATTCATCAATCTTACCTTCTGATTCTAGACGTTTAAGTGTTGCATTTACTTTATCTAGAAGCTCTGTATTGCCTTTTTTAATACCAATTGCGTATCCATCATCTTCTACTTCAGGCTTAGCATCGGTAATTACAAGACCCGCTAAATTCTTAACAAAAGATTTGGCTACAGGTCCTTCAATAATTGCTGTATCGATACGGTTAGATTGCAATTGCAGAACGATCTCGGAGATTTTACCAAGAGAAGTGATCTTTGCGCCTTCAATCTCTTTGGCGATTTCTTCTTGAATAGAGCCTGTCTGTACACCAATTTTGGTGCCCTTCACCGCGTCCATAGTAGCGTATTTATCTTTATCTGCTTCGCGCACTACAATAGCTTGCTCTGCTTTGTAATAAATATCTGAGAGTTCAACCGCTTTTTTGCGTTCTTCAGTCGGGCTAAGACCGGAAATCACCATATCTACACGTCCACTGGACAATTCGTTAAGCAGTGAATCAAAAGGCAGATCCTTAACTTCAAGCTCAGCGCCCATGTCAGCAGCAATTTCCTTAGCGATGTCGATATCGAAACCTACGATAGTATCTTTTCCGTCCACTACTTTATGGAATTCGTACGGAGGAAAATCTGCACTTGTTCCCATAATCAGCTTTTTAGTAACTGCACCGGAATTTGCATTACCACTAGCAGCGGTATCATTATCATTTTTATTTTGACCGCAGCCTGAGAGCAGACCTACCGCTAATACCATTCCTAAACTAAGTTTACCCCATTTGTTCATTTCTATATCTCCCCTATTCATATGAAAAAATCTAAGTTGACCCAATGACTGACTTATTATAAATCAGAACGCATGAATATGCAAAGGCATAATTGTGACAATAACTTCCTTTTAATGGATTTCTATGAGGGTAATTCTATAATACACAACTAAAAAACCGTTTTTATTCACGATGAAGCAAGATTTATACATTTTTACTATCCCCTATACTAGCTAAATCATTCGATTATTCATTCCCTTCTGTCATAAAAAAAGGACTGCTCCCAGAGTATTTACCATACTCCCGGGTGCAATCCCTTATTAACCCATTACAGAATTTGTTAAACTTTATCTTGTTATATCATCATAGATATCCATGTACTGCTGAGCGGATACATTCCAGCTATAATCTCCCGCGAATGCATTTTTTGTGATCTTTTTCCAATGTTCAGGCTGCTTGTAAAAAGAAAGTGCCCGGCGCAGCGTAAACATCATATCGTGAGCATTATAATTGCTGAACGTAAAGCCATTGCCTTCACCGGTTTCTTCATTATAAGCGTGCACAGTATCATTGAGGCCACCTGTCTCACGTACAACGGGTATACTACCATAGCGCAAAGCGAGCAGCTGACTGATGCCACATGGCTCAAACTTGGACGGCATAAGGAAGATATCGCTGGCAGCATATATTTTACGTGAGAGTGCATCATTAAATAGGATCTGTGAAGACAGCTTTGTCGGATAACGCCATGCTGCTTCCTTGAACCAACGCTCGTAGGATTCATCACCAGTTCCAAGCAGCACAAATTGAATATCATCGTGATATAGCAGCTCATCCAGCACTCGGGTAAGCAGATCTAAGCCTTTGGAGTCCACAAGACGCGTGACCATAGCTACCATTGGGATATTAGCATCTACTGGTAATCCCAGCTCTTCCTGCAAGGCTACTTTGTTCTCCGTCTTCTTGGTTAAATTGGAACGATAACGGGTGACAAGGCTGGAATCTGTCGCTGGATTATAACTTTTAGTATCAATGCCATTCACAATCCCACTTAAAACATCTGACCGTGCGTTCAATAAACCATCCAGGCCGTAACCATAATAAGGTGTGCGAATTTCTTCTGAATAGGTCGGACTAACGGTCGTGACCCGATCACTGAATACAATCCCGCCTTTTAAGAAATTCACATTACCATAGTACTCCATACTACCAAAATAACTGCTATCCAGACCTAACAGCTCTCCAAGTACCTCATAAGGAAACACTCCCTGATACAACAGGTTATGTATTGTAAATACACTCCGCATTTCACTGTAAAATGGATTGTGGCGATAATGCCCCTGTAGGAGCATTGGAATTACGGCCGCGTGCCAATCATGGCAATGCAGAACATCAGGCTGGAAATCAATGGCCGGCAGACACTCCAGTACTGCACGATTATAGAACGCAAACCGTTCACCATCGTCCATATAACCATAAATTCCATCACGCCCAAAATAATACTCATTGTCGATAAAATAAACGGGGATACCCTCATAGATAATGCGTTCAATTCCACAGTATTGTTTTCGCCAGCCAATTGGGACATACACTTCCGTTAAATGCTCCATTTGAGCGGTGAACTTGTCAGGAATCCCACGATATTTAGGCAAAATCACTCGTACATCTACCCCGGCAGCCTTCAGCGCTTTAGGTAGTGCTCCAATGACATCGGCCAAACCACCCGTTTTGACAAAAGGATGGGCTTCAGCTGCGGCAAATAAAACCTTCATGATTATTTCCCCCTTAAACTGTACGGATTCTCTATTCGTACTTAGATCTATAACTCTTTTGCCTCTTTATTCTTACCCATTCGTGACGTTTTTTTAAACACCAGGAAGCTAAGGGGCGGAAGAGTCAGCTCTATGCTGTTCACCTGATTGTGCCATTCCAGCTTAACGCTCTTTTGAGGGACATTGTGCAATCCGGAACCGCCGTACTCTACATTTTCGGAGCTAAAGAACTCTTCATATGTCCCAGCCCGTGGCACGCCTATACGATAATTGTGCCGTTCTACCGGTTGGAAATTGATGACAATAAGCAGCGTATCTCCTGGTTTCTTCCCTCGGCGTATATACGAAATCACACTTTGATCATTGTCATCTGCATCAATCCACTGATAACCTTCTTGAGCATGATCCAGCTCCCACAGCGCTTTTTCGGAGCGGTACAGTTTATTAAGTGCAGCCGTGTAGGCAAGCATACAACGATGGCTCTCATAATCCAACAGCAGCCAGTCCAGCTGCTCCTGATCCTTCCATTCGATAAACTGACCGAACTCTCCACCCATAAACAGAAGCTTTTTTCCGGGATGTGAGATCTGATATCCCAGCAGCTGTCTGAGCCCTGCAAACTTCTGTTCATAAGCACCCGGCATTTTGTCTAACAAAGACTTCTTGCCGTGGACAACCTCGTCATGCGATAGCGGCAATGCGTAATTTTCGGCATAAGCATAACATATTGGGAACGTAAGTAAATTATGATGATAAGGGCGCCCACCAAAATCATGTTCTATGTAGCCTAGCGTGTCATTCATCCAACCCATATTCCATTTGTAATTGAAGCCAAGGCCCCCTTCATGCACTGGTGCAGTAACCCCCGGCCAAGCACTGGACTCCTCAGCCATCATCAATGCCTTTGGGAAATAATGAAAGATAGCCTTGTTCAGATTCTGGATAAATTTGATGGCTTCCAGATTCTCCAATCCACCGTTAACATTCCGCCGATATTGATGATCCCGCTTTTCGAAATCTAATCGAAGCATACTGGTAACCGCATCTACACGCATTCCGTCGATATGATAATACTCAAACCAAAACAGCGCATTAGAAATAAGAAAAGAAGAAATCTCCGGCTTACTGAAATCAAACGAAAGTGTCCCCCAGCCTGGTTTTTCAGCTAACATTGGATCGGCATATTCATAAAGTGGCGCTCCATCAAACATACGTAATCCGTGTGCGTCTTTGGCAAAGTGAGCTGGAACCCAATCTAAAATCACACCGATACCTGCCTGATGCAGCTGATCGATCAAATACATCAACTCATGGGGTTCGCCATAACGGCTGGTTGCCGCAAAATACCCCGTCCCTTGATAACCCCAGGATAGATCGTATGGATGTTCTGCCAGCGGCATAAATTCCACGTGTGTATAGTTCAGCTCCACCAAATAAGGAATTAAGAGCTCGCTCATTTCCCGATAGGTGTAGAACTCTCCATCTTCTTTTTGACGCCAGGTACCGAAGTGCATTTCATAAATGTTCATTGGTTGTTGATAAGGCGCTTTGCTTTTCCGACGCCATGCTGCATCTCCCCATCGGTAGCCATCCAGTTCTGCTACTACCGAAGCCGTTGCCGGTCGAACCTCGGCTTTGAAAGCAAAAGGATCCGCTTTTAGGAAACTTGATCCATCTGAGGCAAGAATCCTGTATTTGTAAAAAGTTCCCGGCTGTATTCCCGGAAAAAAACGACTCCAAAATCCTGAATCGGGTATCTTATATAACGAGTCCACGCCCTGTGTTCCGTCCCAATCATTATGATCACCAGCTAGTCCTACATATGTCGCATGAGGAGCCCACACGGTAAAGCGCACACCGGTAACGCCTTCTTCAGCGGCAGTGTGTGCACCCAGCATAGAATAGCTGCGATAATTGGTGCCCTCATGGAACAGATAGATATCAGCAGCTGACGGAAGGGTCTCGATTTTTGCTTTTTCAGCCAATTCTACACCACCTTTTTCAATGTGCTTGTACCTATTACCTTACCCGAATATTACCATTTTGAAAATGTTTTGATGTTAAAAGAAAAGATTTTCTGATAAAGAAATATTAATTGTAATTTTTCTGTTTACAAAGCAATATATTTCACCTATGTCGTTTCAAGCGCTTGTCGTAAGTTTATATTACAAGCATTGACAAAATAATGGGAGGGATAACAAATGAACAACAAAAAAGATTGTATCGCCATGTTATTGGCAGGAGGGGAAGGCCGCAGATTGGCTCCCTTGACTTCCAGTATGGCTAAGCCTGCAGTCCCTTTCGGTGGACAGTATAAAATTATTGATTTCCCGCTAAGTAACTGTGTAAATTCGAACATTGATACAGTAGGTGTTCTGACACAATACGAAGCTGACTCTTTGCATAATCATATCGGTGAAGGCGAGCCTTGGGGCTTAGTTAGTCGAAAGGATAAAGGTGTCACATTGCTTCCTTCAGGTGTTGAAGGCAGAGACAGTTATACAGGAACTGCTGATGCGATTTATAAAAACATTGACTTTATTGATAGCCGCAACCCAGAACATGTGCTCATTCTATCCGGTGATCATATTTACCATATGAATTACCGTAAGATGCTGAATTATCATATTGAAAAAGGAGCAAAAGCAACTATCTCCGTAATGGAGGTTCCTTGGGATGAGGCTAGTCGTTTTGGAGTAATGAACGTAAACGATGATCTGAAAATTTCCGAATTTGCGGAAAAACCTAAAGTACCAAAAAGTAATCTTGCTTCAATGGGTATCTACCTGTTCGAGTGGGCTTATCTGAAGGAGCACTTGTTGCGGGATGCAGCTAATCCTAATTCCAGCCATGACTTTGGTAAAGACGTTATTCCTACCATGCTGGATCAGAATGATGATTTATTCGCTTACCGTTTCAAGGGTTACTGGAGAGATGTAGGTACAGTCGGCAGTCTCTGGGAAGCACATATGGACCTTCTGCAAAAAGACAATGGCATGAAGTTAGACAAGACTCATTGGCCTATGTATAGTCGGGTTCGCCGGAATAAGCTTGCAGTTCATAAACCACGTGTACAGATCCCGTCAACGGACTCTCTCGTGAATGAATCCTGCTCCCAAGAAGGTAGTCTACAACGTTCTGTAGTCTTTAATGGGGTAGAAATCGGTAAGATGAGCCAGATCAAACAAAGTGTTATTATGCCTGGAGCTCGCATTGGTCGTGGAGTGCTGATTGAGAATGCCATTATTGGTGAAGGGGCAATCATTAAGGATGGCGCAGTCATCAAGGGAAGCATAAATAATATCGTTGTCGTTGGACCACATGAGACTGTGGCTGCCAAGCCGGCGGTCCGAAACCAACCTTCCCGTCTGTTTCAGGATGTGTATGAGAAGACAGGACGTTTGCGTGAAGTTCTTCCTTCATAACAACCATTATATAGAAAAATACTTTATATAAAAAGGGGCTGTTGTCCTGGTCGATCATGACCAGAGCAACAGCCCCTTCGGTTGTGCAAAATTAATGATTTTATGAATTACGGCTAGCCGTCCATTCTCTGTCTAATATGCTCATTTCCACACAATCTACATATTGCTCACCGAATAAAGCGGACTCACGTTGAACACCCTCCCGCTTGAAGCCAACAGCTTCATAAGCTTTCAGGGCAGCTGTATTGAAATCGAAAGCGCCTAGAGACAGACGATGCAGGTCCAGACCTTCAAATCCAATTCGAAGCATTTCTTGTATCATCCGTTTACCAATGCCTCTACCTTGAAACTCAGGGTCCACTACTACCCTGCCGATACGTGCAGAACGATTAACCCGGTCAATGGCTGAAAAGCTAATATGGCCCACTACCTGCTGCGTAGCTTCCTGAATTGCAAAGAAGATAAGGCGATCGGATAAGCCTGGATGATTAGCATCCGTTAAGTATTTAACAAGCTGCTCATCGTCTAAAGGATAAGTAAGCGAAGGTCCTGCCCACTGCTTCAGATACTCTGGAGAAACACTCCAGCGCTTTAAGTGTTCAAAATCAGATTCTGATATAAACCTGAGGATCAGACGGTCTGACTCAGCACTCTCCTCAAAATGTTCATATAAGTTCACTAAACGACCATTTCCCATATCGTTAGTGCCCATGTAGTGAAAACCCATGCTCTGATAATAACGATTGAGCTTAATGTTATGTGCCACAGTGTCAAACCTAAGACTCTTACAGCCTAGATCTTTGGCTAGCACTACTGCATATTTAAGCATTTGCTGTCCAAGTCCTCGGCCGCGGTGGGAGTCTTTCACAGCCAATCGGTGCAAATAAGCGTAGGACTTATCATTTTTACTGCCCCAGTACTGTGGATCACTGAATTGCAACGTGAACATGCCAACTACAGCCCCATCGTCAAGGGCTAAATAAACATGTCTGTCAGCGAAATATCCTGCAATATCGGTCTCATTAAATTGTCCGGGTGTCCATTGGTTAATCCCGTTACGCTCCATCCATCCTGCCGCTTCTTGCAACAGCCTCAAGATGTCGTTAACCCGATCAGGCTCTCCACGAACTATACGGATCGAATTCTTCGTTATCCCCATTCCAGGTCACGTCTCCCAATCATCTAATTCAGGAAAGGTAGCTGTAATTTGAGTTACCTCATCTGAGTTAACTTCCGGCTGTGGTTCAGTAAGAGGCAAGATGACGGTTACTTCCGTTCCCTTTCCAAGCTCACTTGCCATATCAAGTGTCCCATTATGAAGTTCTACAATCTGCTGTGAGATCGCTAACCCCAAGCCTGTTCCTCCATTAAGTGCATCCACTTGAAAGAAACGGTCCTTAACTCTGGATATATGCGCTTCACTAATCCCTATCCCGCTGTCTCGTACCATAATCGCTGTTTCTGTAGCAGACAGCCTCTTTGCTGACAATTCAATACTGGAATCTTCATGTGAGAATTTCACTGCATTGTCTACCAAGTTCAAAAATACCTGTTTTAAGCGATTGGCATCCCCTTTAACAAAGATCGCGTCTTCACATTCCAGCAGCAGATGAATTCGTTTCTTTTCCGCTTTAGCCCAAACATTCAGTATCGTCTCTTGTAGCAGTACCTTTACATCTACAACCCCAATCGACAGCTTCATTTGGTTCTGCTGCAGCTTAGAAAAGTCGAGAATTTCCTCCACCAGCCCAATCAGACGTTCACTTTCTTTGGAGATGATGCTGACTCCAAGTTTTGTCTCCTCCGGATCATACCCGCCGGAAACTAAAGTTTCACTCCAGCCCTTGATACTTGTAAGAGGTGTCCTCAGCTCGTGAGAAATGGACGAGATAAAATCATCCTTAATCTGATTGCTGCGCACAATTTCCTGAGCCATATAATTCAGCGTTGAAGCCAAATCACCAATCTCAAATTTATAGTCTCCCTTAATCCGTACGTTGAATCTCCCCTTGGCCATCTGGGCTGAAACTGCCGTAATATTATTCAGCGGCTTCACAATCGAATTGGCCAGTCCGAAGCTAAACCCAACAACTACAGCCATAACAGCTGCAGCAATAGCAGTAGACAATAAGGTAAGATTAAGCAAATCATTATTGATTTCTTCTAGTGAAGTAATATACCTTAGGACATACTTATCCTGTCCATGAATCTGCAGCATTTTGGAAACCGCCATCACGCTCTCATTCGTGCCTGCCTGACGCCCTACCCAGCGTCCAACGCTGCCGCCAACGGCTTCTGGTACATCACTGGTCGTAATGGTCCGATCCGGCTGAAAGCCAGTGGAACTAGTGATGATATCCCCATTTAGCGATAAGATTTCCAGCTCCGTCTTGCTCAATGAGAACCTCTCCAGTACTTCTTGTAGCAGATAGATGCTATTATCGCTTGGTATCATGTTCTTTTGAAAAAACGACTCTGAAACAGAAATGTGATTCTTAATCTTGCTGTATACACTGTCATAATAATATGTTCTGATGGCCAGCAGGAAGATAACTTCTACGAGGAGAAGCGCCAAAAAAACTACAAGAATGTAGTGCAGAACAATCTGTCTGCGCATCCCCTTCTTAATCATTGTCCTTGGCCTTTCCATCTATATCCGTGCCCCCATACAGTCTGCAAAAATTCCGGTTCCGAAGGATTGTTCTCAATCTTCTGGCGTAAGCGCCGGATATTTACATCTACAATTTTGGGATCACCCATATACTCCTTGCCCCACACATGATCCAACAGAAGATCGCGGCTAAGTGGAGTGTTTTCTTTTTCAAGAAAGAATTGAATCAGAGAGAACTCCGTAGGCGTCAGTTCAATGGCTACATTATCACGTTTGAATTGTTTGGTAATAAGATCCAAGCTGAAAGGCCCCGAATGAAAAGAAACCTTGGCCGACTGTTCACGATGCACATTTACACGGCGCAGCAAAGATTGAATACGCGCAATTAGCTCCGTTGGGCTAAATGGCTTACTAACATGATCATCTGCACCTACGGACAAAGCGTAAACTTTATCCTGCTCCTGAACCTTGGCGGTAAGAAAAATAATTCCCAAGCGTTCATTAGTCTCCCTAATCCGTCTACAAACTTCAAATCCATCAATGCCGGGAACCATAACATCCAATAACGCAATATCAATATCAGGTATAGTGGTTAATTTATGCAATGCTTCATTTCCGTCAGCAGCCTCCAGCACTTCGAAACCATTACGCTTCAAATTAATGACTATGAAACTGCGAATGGACTCTTCATCTTCCAATATCAGAACTTTACTCATCTATTCCCTTCCTTTCAATAGGGGAGGCAATCTTATTGCTTCCTTCTTTAGTTGTACTTTGTTCTAGCTCACCACGGTAGCCGATGACTTTATCTGAATCCCGTCCAAGCAGCTCCCAGCCTTCATTCTTAGCCTTATCCCATTCCGAAGGAGAAAAGAAGGAAACCTCAGCAAACGTCTCTCCGGTGTCGGTCATGATGAACTTAAGGTTTTTATCCAGAACAGATTTCGTGTCAATACTTACCTTTCCATGCAGCTCTGGATCAAAATTAATAGTAAAGCGATCCGATGGATCACGATATAGCTGGACTGCAAAGGTTAGGCCATCTTTTCCATCCCATTTATAATAGGAGGTGAAATAAGGAATATCTGCGGGGTCGAAATACTCCCATCCTTTTGGTGCTTCAAGCAATCCAACTTCAATAATGCCATCATGATCAATATCTTCGCTTGCAATCAGACGATCTTTGTAAGTCCTCGTATCACCTGGCAAAACCACGCGCAGCTTGTTATGCTCCATAAGAACAATTAAACTGTAGGCGGATTGGAAATCCACCGAAGCGTCCAATACGATTCCTTCTTTATCTTTGGCAATCTTTCCTGCGACAATATTGTAATAATTAAAAAAATATGGATCGATATCCTCGATCTTATCGAGCACCTTAAAGCCATCATTGTACTGATAGATCGAAATGGTTGCAAATTCATTTCTTTTAAAATAAACAACGGTGATGTCTTCAATTCCATCCTTGTTAAGATCATCAATCATATATTTGGTGTAAGGAAGTGAAAGCACTTCTTCTAATGATCCACTGGAATAGCTATACACGACGAGGCCTTTTTCTTCCCCACGTGAATAACCTGTAATGATATTCAGCTTCCCGTCACCTGTCATATCTTTCAGATCGACGGACTCCAGCATAGTTCCATCCCCATCAAAAACAAGCTTTTTGACCCAGGCATCTCCTTGCTTCTCTAAGATCATCCCGTGAATCTCTACAGCTTCGCTTGGCGTTCTATAGAACACCAACGACTCCATAATTCCATCGTTATTGAGATCCTCTGTGAAAATTGAGCTCTCATCATTAACCGGACGGATCAACTCCGTACCCGCTGGAATATGTGAATTAATAGCAGCCATAAGTGTTGCTTTGTCAGCAGACAGCTGCGGAGCTTTCATCTTCGAAACGGGATCACTGATGAAAGTACAACCCGAAAGTACGGATAACGACAGTGTTGCAGCTGCCAGGCACCTAAGACTTTTTATACTCAACCTCATCACTCTTTTCCTTATCCGTGTCCGAACTTTACAAATTCGCGCGTTCCTGAGACGTTAATCTACGTCCCTTTATATCATGTTTAATTCGTCCATCTTCTAGTACCCATATACGTGAAGCGAAACGTTCAGCCAGTTCAATAGGCAGCACCGTCACTACGGTAAGCCCCGTCTCTTTACATAGTCTGCGCAAAGTTTCCAATACACTCTCTGCCGATTTGGGATCAAGACCCGTAACCGGTTCATCCGCTAGAATTACTTTGGCACCATGAGTTAATGCTCTAGCAATCGCTACACGCTGACGTTCACCACCGCTTAGCTGGCTAGTCTTCATCTTCGCTTTATCTAGAAGTCCAAGGGCATCTAATTCATCCATCGCACCCATATAATCATCTGAACGAACCATCCCTGTAACCATACGCCACATTGGCGTCTGTGCGGACTGGCCGATCAGCACGTTTTTCAGCGCTGTGCGGTTAGGATTGAGCTCAGCATTCTGCTCCAGGTAAGCCCACTCCCGGCGAATTTTTCTTTTTCCGGAAAAGGCACTCGCCATAATATCCGTACCGTCCACTCTAAAATTCCCTCTGTCCCACTTCTCTCGCAGCGCTAAACAGCGTAATAAAGTGGTCTTACCGCTCCCACTCGCTCCAAGTATGGCTACGAGCTCACCCGGCTCTAATTGAAATCCTATATCCTGCAGGACCGGATTTTTATCTTCCCCAACTGCCTTGGCTAAGTGTTCAACTGTGATCATAGTTCAGCCTCTCCCTGTCTTCATCTATAATCTATAGTGTACTCTGAATGTGAGTTCAATTTCCATGCGAGCACTCGTTCTTATCTTACCTCAATTTCTAGGTTGTGGCGAGAATAATAACCCAAGCAAGCCGAACACGATATATAAACCACCCATCAGGGCAAAAATACCGCCGCTTAAGCCCACTTGCAGCAACAAACCACCAATGCCGGGACCAATAATACTGCCAATACTAAAATGGAAAGAAGCAACCACATTGGCAGCAGGCAGTAGATGTCGTGGCAAAATATCCGCGGCCAGACTTAGCCCTAATGAGAAAAAGGAGCCCACTAGTCCTCCTGCGATCATCAGAAGCACCATTGTCAACGTAAAATGGTCACCTGACAGCGGCAACATAGTGAAGGCGATCCCGCCTCCGATCCCGGCAATAATCAGTACCCGCTTGCGGCCAAACCGGTCGCTCCACAGACCTAATGGAAACTGCAGAAGCAGTCCTCCGACCCCCGCAAAAGGCAATAACGCTGCAATTTGATCTGTGCTGTAACCGATACGCAGACCATATACCGGAAAGCTGCTATTTAAGCTGGCTTCCATAAAGCCATATAAAAGGGCTGGAATTAAAGCGAACCAGGCTAAGCTGTAACAACGACCGAAACGGCGAACCTGACTTTCACCACTCTCCGCTTTATCTGGCCGGGAATCCGGCAGAATTGTAGTCACAAGAATTAAGACTAACAAAAATAGAAATGCGAGAACAATAAAAGGCACTGCCTGTCCATAACGCAGCAGACTTATCCCAAGTGGACCCAAGCTGAAACCCAGACCATAGGACATGCCATATAGTGAAAGATTACGTCCGCGATGCTCGGCAGGTGTCATGAGCAGAACCCAAAGCTGGGCCCCGTAATTAATCGCAGCATCGCCCACACCCACAAGCAGACGCAATACAAACCATACCTTGATCCCTGTAAAAAAGGGAAACATGAGCAAGCTTACTAAGACTAAACTAATCCCACCAGCTATCAATTTTTTAAATCCAACCGCTCCAAGAACACGTTCAGCAATCAAGGTCATCCCAAATGATCCTATGTATAGGGCAGCAGCATTCAGTCCGTTCAGTGACGAGGAGACTCCTTTTTGCTCCAAAAGAATGGATAGAATGGGCAGCAACAGCCCTTGGCTAAGCCCCGCGGCTATAGTAGCTGTAATAAGAATCATGAAAGTCATTTTGCTATTACTTCGTATAGATACTTTAAGCCGGTCTGACACGGATGATATCCCCCTATAATAAAAACAATGATGTGATCGAACGCCAATTGGCAAACACCGAACATTATAGTGGACAACCCTCTTCAAAACAAGAGATAATATGTAGAAGTTACGGATTTCTGGGGGTGCATGTTACATGGATTACGAATTAAAAATCGACGTATCGCCGGTTTATGAACTGCTGGACAGTTTTATGATATATGTAACCAGAAAATGGATCTCCAATTTGGACCTCGGTCCCCACTGGGTAAGTGATGTGGAAGATCGCATTACTCCTCATAAAGTAACAGCTCTCATGCAAGCTGCGGAGTGGCCATTTACGGATTATGATGTGTTATATGCTTGGGTTTACAGCCGAGGGCCCGCAACGTCAGTACTGCATTTCCTGGATGATCTGGATTCAGCTTCTATAGAAGAGTGTTATCAGCAGATCGCACCGTTAATTCATGATTTCACCATAGATGAAGCTTCCCGGATCAAGAGCAGCTATAGTCCGCTTCTTAGACTCTGGTATGAGCAATATTTCCGTCATGTTGAACACAAGATTTTACCGTTATTAATTGAAGATGCCTCTGAGAAAAAAATGCTGGAAAGCAAAATGGATCCTATTTCTTTAATTGAATACGCATCCGGTGGTGTAGTTTTCGAGGATATACGGGATCTTAAGACTATAGTATTATTGCCTACCGTTCATAATCGACCAATCAACACCTACTGCTTCTACAAAACTATGGTGATTGTACAGTATCCTGTAGATGTGCCATTGGAAGATGAAAATGAGCCACCGATGGTGCTATTGCGCATGACCAAGGCGCTGTCAGATCCAACCAGACTCCGATTGCTTCGGTATGTCGCCCATGAACCCAAATCTCTATGGGAGATGCAGTCCGATCTAAATCAATCCAGAGAAATGCTTATGCATCACCTAATGATCCTACGCGTAGCCGGTTTACTCCGTATCCATCTTCGCGGGGAACAAGACGAGCGCTTCAGTATCCGTCCAGACGGCGCTTCTGAGCTTCAAATGTTTCTAGAATCTTATATTCACCTATAGAACACTATACAGATACAGATCCAAGGAGTGAGAGATATGAAATACACAACTCAACAGGTAATTTTCGATCTAGATGATACGCTGGTTCACTGCAACAAATATTTCGATTTAATTTTAGGGCAATATTTCGAGCTCATGACTGATTGGTTTAATGAATTTGGCCCAAGCACCAGTGAATTACGCAGCAAGCAAATAGAAATTGATGTTGATACCGTCAACACGAGTGGCCTGGCCAGCGACAACTTTCCCAAATCCTTAATCGCCACCTACCGTTATTTCTGCGGCAAATATAACTGTCCGACAGATCGCTTTCAAGAGCAGCAATTACACAAGCTCGGCCTAAGTGTCTATGACCAAGAAATTGAAGCTTACCCTGGCATGGTTGAAACACTCGATACGCTGAAGCAAGAGGGTCACCATTTATTCTTGTATACTGGCGGGGACGACACCATTCAGCAACGTAAAATTGAACAAATGAAGCTGGATGCTTATTTTGACGATCGTATCTATATTCGGAAGCATAAAAATGTTGAGGCACTTGAAAATATTTTGGCTACCCAAAGCTTTGACCGCAAACGTACCTGGATGATTGGCAACTCGTTACGTACAGATGTACTTCCCGCAGTTACCGCAGGCATTAACAGTATCTACCTGAAGCAACAAAATGAATGGAGCTATAACCTTATCGAGCTGGAGCAAGAGATGCAGCAAGCCGTGATGACTATTTCGTCCATCCACGAGGTGCCTCCTGTCATTCGCTCAGCCGCTAAATTCAAAAACTAATAATCTAGCTACAACGTTACGTAGCATTGTTACAAATGACATATCTACACTACCTACTGGATGATTATACTATTTTTATAGTATTCCTATATTGTCTAGGAGGTGAGATATGAATAAGAAAGTGTCAGCTAAACAATCTCAGACCAAAAGACCTTTGCTTCCCATGATATTAGGTGTCGTTGTTGTGATCCTTCTCGCTGTAATTGTTTTCATCTTAAGCAATAAGACTGATGATACAGCAGATCTACCCAACTACACCGACGTAAAGGGAAGCATTGTTGTTGATGGGCTGAAATATGAGAAGCAACCTCATCTTGGAAGTCCTGATGCCAAAGTTAAAGTTATCGAATTCGCAGATTTCAAATGTCCCGCCTGCAAAATGTGGACTGAAAAGTATCTGGATACTTTTATTAAAGACTACGTGGATACCGGAAAAGTGGAACTTTTCTTCATGAACTTTGCATTTTTGGACCGGGACTCTTATCTTGCTGCTAGCGCCGGCGAAGCCATCTACAAGCAAAGTAACGAGAAGTTCTGGGAATACCTTCATAAGCTGTACGCTAATCAAGGCGATGAGAGCGAAATTTGGGCCACTCAGAAATTCATTTTAAAATTCGTTAAGAATAACATCGAGGGCATTGATTACGCTCAATTTGAAACAGATCTCAAGAATCATACCTACATGTTCGATGTAAAAGAAGACTTTAAGATCGCTGGTTCCTACGGAGTGAACGGTACTCCTAAATTTATGGTGAACGGAGTGCTGCTTCAGGATTCTTCCTATGAAGGGTTAGCAGCAGCGATTGACAAGCAGTAAGCAGCCTTTAACTTGTGCCCTATAAGCTGTTCACTTTGAAAAAAGCGACCTTCTTACAGGGCTTTTTTGTGTCTATGAATTAAAAAAGATGACTTCTGTGATATACAGAAGTCATCTGCTGATTACTTAATTAAGCCACTGCTTATTCTACCAAATGACACACGGCACTATGGCCTTCTGACACGATTTTCCGTTCAGGCTTGACAGCCATACATACATCCGAGGCAAAAGAACACCGCGGATGAAAAGTGCAGCCACTTGGTGGATTGAGCGGTGATGGCACCTCGCCTTGAATCGATACCATCTGCTGCTTCTGCTCCACACTATCCGGAATCTTCAAAATCGAATTTAGCAGGACCTGCGTGTAAGGATGCGTAGGTTTCTTGAACAATTCATCCGCCGGAGCCTGCTCAACCACCTCTCCTAAATAAAGAACCGCGATATCATCACTCAAATACTCCACTACTGCCAAATTATGCGAAATAAAGATATAAGTCAGGTTAAATTCCTTCTGCAAATCCTTTAGTAGTTGAATGACTTGAACCTGAATAGATACATCCAATGCGGACACCGGTTCATCACAAATAAGCAATTTGGGATTCAGTGACAACGCTCTGGCAATTCCAACCCGCTGCAACTGTCCACCTGACAGTTCATGCGGATAAGCGTATTGGACTTCAGAAGGCAAACCGACCCGCTCAAGAAGTTCGAGCACACGCTCATGCCGGCTTACTTTAGTTCCAATTTTGTGGATAGCCATTGCATCTTCAATAGCGTCTCCTACCGTCATTCTCGGGCTAAGGCTCGCCTTGGGATCCTGGAAAATAATTTGCATATCACGGCGCATCGCCCGCAGCTTCTCTTTATTTGCCTTTGATAGTTCAACGTCCTCAAAAAATATTTTTCCTTTGTCAGATTCGAGTAGACGCAAAACCATTCTCCCCAAGGTTGATTTTCCTGAGCCACTTTCCCCAACAAGCCCCAATGTTTTCCCTGCTTCCAGAGTAAAAGAAACATTCTCGATGGCATGCAGCTTTTTTCCTTGTACCCGAAAAGTTTTTGAGACATTCTCTACGCGCAAGAGCGGATTATTGGGCATAGGAAGCGACCTCCTCAGCATGATGGCAGGCGATCTGATGATCGGTGCTAAAATCTCGAAGCTTGGGAACCTCATTCTGACACCGCTCAGTTGTATAGAAGCAACGATCGGCAAATGGGCAGCCGGTCAATGTCTGTGTAAGTGTCTTTGCCGTCTTTGGAATAGGCATTATTTCTTTTCCCTTGTGGCCCACTTCGATAATGGAGCGTTTCAATCCAAGTGAATAGGGATGCGCCGCCTCACTTATGAACTTGTCCGTAGTGGCTTTCTCCATGATTTGGCCCCCGTACATCACGATGATTTTGTCACAAAAGTTGGTCGCAAGGCCAAAATCATGCGTTACCATCACTACGCTCATCCCATGTTTTCTGCGCAATTCCTGCAATAGTGCAAGAATCTGCATCTGCACAGTGACATCAAGCGCGGTTGTTGGCTCATCGGCAATCAATAATTGCGGTTCACATGCCAAAGCAATAGCAATCATGATACGTTGGCGCATACCCCCGGAAAATTCGTGAGGATAACTTTTAAACCGTGATTTGGGATCCGGAATCCCCATTTCATGCAAGAGCTGAATGGTTCGGTCAAAAGCTTCCTTCCGGTTTGCATATTGATGCGTCAGCATGGCTTCCATTATTTGATCCCCGATACGCATGATCGGGTTCAAGCTGGTCATCGGATCTTGAAAAACAACGCCGATGTCACGTCCACGAATATCTTCTAATTGTTTGGGACGCATTTTAAGTAAGTCCTTACCATTAAACTGAGCTGTCCCCGATGTTATTTTTCCATTTTCGCGAATGAGCCCAATTGATGACATCAATGTAACGGACTTGCCGGAGCCACTTTCACCAACAATCCCCAAGGATTCATTTTCATTGATTGAAAAACTAACGCCGTTTACGGCATAAACTTCATCTTCACTGCGGGAGAACTTCACATGAAGGTCATCAATAGAAAGTAGCGGTTCACCCATATTAATTGCCTCCTTTCGGACTGAATGCTTCCTGGAGACCGTCTGCTACAAACAGAAACGAAAGCAAGGTTATTGCAAAGATACCTGCCGGAAAATACAGCAGCCACGGAAAGCCGAGAATATTCTCACTGGCTTGAGCAATCATACTCCCAAATGAAGGGATTGGCGGCCGAAGCCCCATGCCAAAAATACTTAAGCCTGCAATCTGGATGAGATCACCGGGAATCCCGAAGGCAAGAGAGACACCCATACTGCCGATAACATTCGGCAACATATACCTTCTAGCAATATGCGCCTGAGATGCGCCTAACGCTCTTGCCGCTTCCACCATCTCCCCGTCCCGCATACTCAGGACCAGACTTCGGATCAAGCGCGCATACCCCGCCCAGCCCGGAATCCCAATCGCTAGAATCAAAGATAAATACCCACGTCCCAGCATAATGACTAATATCAAGGCGAACAAAAATCCCGGCAAGGTCATCATGAAATCCACAGCACGCATAATAATCATATCGGCAATTCCGCCGCGCAATCCGGCCCATAAGCCCAATATGATCCCGATGATGAAGCTGACCAAAGTCGCGCCAAAGGCAATAATCAAAGCGCTTCGAACACTGAACAAGATCTGGCTGAACATGTCATGCCCCACATTATCCGTGCCAAAAATATGCTGCCATGTCGGCCCTTGATTGATGGCCAAAAAATCTCCCGTGCGATAATCATACGGAGCCACCCAAGGTCCGATAATCCCCGCGATCAAAAAAAGGACAACCCAGACCAAACCAATAACGGCAAGACGATGTCTTTTAAATCGCTTCCAACCTTGATAAAACTGGGATCTCTGAAGATTCTTTTTTCTCTTCAAAGCTACATCCGATTGAGTTGCTGCAACTGTGCCAGCCAATTGCTCCCCCTCCTAGGTTCGTATAGTCTGTGCCGCTTATAATCTGACACGCGGATCAATAAAGGCATAAATAATGTCAACGAGTAAATTCATAATCATAATCATGGATCCCAGCAGAAATACAGATGTAATGGCGAGCGGATAGTCGAAACTGGTAAATGCCGTCTGCATCACCTGACCAAGTGCTGGAATGGCGAAAATTTGCTCCACCCAGATCGTGCCCATCACTGTAAAAGCAAATTGTGGTCCGATGACGGTTATCATCGCAGTCAGCGAGTTTTTGACACCATGCTTAAATATCATCGGCCAATATTTGACACCCTTAGCTTTTGCAGTCCGCATAAAATCCGACCTCATGGTTTCGATCAGACTGCCCCGCATATATCTGGCCACAACACCGACATTTGCCGCAGATAAACAAATAATCGGCAAAATTGCTTGCCTCCAGTGACCCCATCCCGTTACAGGCAGAATCCCTTGAAACACAACACCAAATAACAAAACCATAATTACCGCGAGAACAAATGCCGGAATGGCCTGACCCGTCAATGAGATGGTGCTTACAACATAATCGATCCAAGTGTTACGTTTGAGTGCTGCAATAATGCCAAGCGGAACCCCGATAATTACCGAAAGAACAACAGAACCAAATGCCAAAAGTGTACTGATCGGCAAAGCCTGCTTCAGTTGAGTCGCAATTTGCAAAGACGGATTCTGCATCGAATTACCGAAATCGAAGGTTAATTGATGCCATATATACTTCATGATTTGCTGCCACAGCGGTAAATTTAAACCATACCGGCTTTGAAATTGGTCCATGACTTGCTGATAGAGAACAGGGTTTTGCCCTTGCAGCGGAGCCAGTGCCGTAGCCATGGTATTCGTATTCATGAAACCGCCAGGTGAATAATACATCATGGTATAGCTGACTGAAATGACCAAAATTAAAGTGATAATGATTTGTAAAATGCGCTTTGAAATAAATTTCAATATGGTCAAATTCGACCCTCCTTTACCGATTCGCGGGCACCATAATTGGCGCCCGCGATTGGTAATTATTCAACCCATTTAGGATTATTCTACAGATAAAAGATGCAGCCCATAGAAGTTGCCCCATGCCCAAGGATTTGATTGCACTCCTGTAATGCCGGGTTTTACCAAGAAGTATTGCTGTTGATAATACAACGGAATAGCATAAGCTTCTTCTAGCAGGTTATTAACTACCTTAGCCGCGATAGGAGCAGCGTCTTCGACGGTCAGCGCATTTACGAATTGCGCTTGCCACATTCTCAAATCTCTTAAGGTATCGGATTGATAACCGTTGTAGTATACCTGTACATCAAGTGCATTTTGATTCAACTTGCCACCTGGCGCGTTTGGTGCTACGAAGGTCCAAGCGGTTACAAAGGCGGCATGTTTTTCATCGTTATTTTTAGCATTTTTCCAAAGATCTACAATCTGTTGCCATTGTTCGGCGGCCGTTGGAAGCCCCGGTTGTTTCAGATAAGGCTGCCAATCCGCAGGCTGCTCTGCTGTCCATTTATCCAAAAAGGCGATATCCTCTTTGGCAGCTTTTTCTAATGCTGCCCAGTCGCTCCATTCCACACCGGCGTTCTTATTGTCCGGATCTCCATATTTTTTAATGGCCGGTTTATAATAAGTTTCCTTGGTCCAATCCACGAATTGTTTCGTAGCTTCTAATGGAGCATCCAGCGTTCCTATGGAATATAGTTGCTGCGTTGCACCCATGTCCAAACTTCCTGGTTCACTCCAGTTTGTTGCGCCCGACGCCAGAATAAAGCCTGGTTTTGCATCGCCCTGAGGTCCGCTGTACTGATAAGCGTTAAACTGCGCCTCATTGAGCTGAACTAGCTCTGTTTTGATACCAAGATTTTGTTGCAGTAATTGACCTAACGCCAAAGCGATTTGCTCACCCTGAGCATCTACTTGCTTGACCCCAACATACAGCGATAAGGTTGGCAGACCTTTACCGCCTTCATAACCGGCATCCTTCAATAATTGTTTGGCTGCCTCGAGATCTTCCGGAAGTCCTTGCTCCAGTTTTTCCGTTGGCCAACCTGGTGAAGCAAAGATATTGGTCGCCCCGCCCATGCCGTTCAGCACCGATTCTACGATCGGTTTACGTTGGATCGCTTTGGCGATAGCCTGGCGCACCTCTTTTTTGTCATATGGAGATTCCGTTGTCGGGTTGCTCCAGAGCAAATATTTGATCGCATAAGTCGCTGCAGTATACAACTGGGACTTTAGCTCATCCGTTTTCTTCACGTATTGTAAATCAGACGCGCTTTGGATTAGAACAACATCCGCATGGCCGGACATATAATCCTCCACCGGCACGGTTGTTGCCGGAAGAACATGGATGGTCTCTACATTGCCGTGATTAAGCTGGCCAGCTGCACCTACATAATTCGGATTGCTCACCATGACAAGTTCACCGTTTGGTGTAAAAGATTTAACCATGTAAGGGCCATTGCTCACAAAATTCCCCGGTTCAAACCACTTACCAGGGTTCGCTTCGACCGCTTTAGGATTCATAGGCATCGACCCGGAAAGAACCATATCACCCAGAATCGCGTGAGGCAGCGTGGTCGTAATTTCCAGAGTGTAATCATCAACTACTTTTAGACCAACTTCTTCTTTACTTACAGATCCGGCATGGTATGCATATCCGTTCTTCACAAAATTAAGCACGCTTAGCCAAAGTTGTGCGGTTGTGTTAGCTGGATCCAATTGATACATATAAGAAAAATAAAAATCATGGGCGGTCACAGGATCGCCGTTAGACCATTTGGCATCTTTACGGAGGGTAAATGTCCAAGTTTTTTTGTCGTCGGAGACGGTATAACCTGTCGCAATTTTCGGAACGATTTCATTATCCTGATTGTAGCCATAAAGCCCTTCGAGCAAAGTTCCTTGCCCTACCAGAATTTGTCCTTGCCATTGTGTAGGATCAAGCGTCGGGATCTTTGGATTGAAAACGGTTACCGAACTTCCCGCCTTAATTTCAAGATCAGCAGCACCTTCATTCTTAACTGCCGTTTGACCCACATCACTGGTTGCTTTTACCGAAGTATTGCTATTGCCTGCAGCATTTTTACCGTTCTCATTGGCACTATTAGAGGAATTACTGCAAGCAGTCACAGATAACAAAGAAAATGACAGAAGTAGAGCTAAGAACGCGTTCTTTTTTTTCATCCTCAAGTGAACCCCCTCGTACATAGTCATGAATCTAAAAAATAACATTTTATTTTTTGTTATCTATGATGTTATCCTTCACCTTCTCATGTTTTGCCCCCCTAAATTTAAACTCAGATGTTTGTTTGTGAACTTTCGAATGTCTTCTTTTGAATTTCACTTAGAAAACTAAGAGTAATCGCTTACATTCTAAAATTTTCCACAAAGATTGTCAAGAAAAAATGTTACGTTAGTTAGCATAACTCGTTATAATTAATATAACTTATTTGTTGAATATGAATTTTTCGTTAATATTTTATTAGCTTTTTTAGTTTTATTTCGTAAATAACACTAACTTATTGACGAATTTTAGCTTATTTCTTGTAATGCTGTTATAAACGCTATAGAAGAACAAGTTCTATGAGTTCCATAGAACATAATAAAAAGAGTGTATCCCAGCAGTCATTTTATGACCTTTGGGATACACTCTGAACCATTGAGATATGGGAATCGGAATAAAATACTGCTATCGATACAAAATCAGAATAGGTGGACTCCGCCTCTACCGGAAATTATCTACACACTCATGTAGAAAGGCGTCTAGTGTGCGTGGATCTCTGCCGAGCAAACGCTTCACAGTATCATTTGGACTTTCTGGCACCATCCTAGACATGGTTTGAATTTCCACAACGTGGTTCGCGAGCCAAGGAGGCAGATTCCCATGCTCAATAAGATTACGGAGTAGTACTTGAGGTTCCATGTTGATGTAACTTATCGGCCGATTAAGCAGGGCAGATAGTCGACTCGCGATCTGGGGATAACTGAAAATCTCCGAACCAGTAAGCGTATATATATGGCCTGATACCTTGTCGTTGGTCAGAGCTTCTGCGGCAACGTCTGCAATATCGCGACAGTCAATAAAGTTACACGGTGAAACGCCCATAGAGCCGAAGAAAACATTTTGGGTTGTGATCGTTGGTGCAAAGCGCATTAAATTTTGCATGAACGCATAAGGGCGCAATACGGTATGGGTGATACCCGATTCCCTCAACGTGTTCTCAATTACTTGATGCCAGCCCGCCACTGCCACTGGAGAGCTCTGCTCAAAGGCTGGACTGGATATTTTTACGATGTGTTTGATTCCAGATTCGGTGGCAATCTGAATGATTGAGGTTTCCAATTCGATTTGTCTTGGACTGTTGGACATGGCAAGGAAGAGCTGGCTAGCACCTGTAAACACGCGTCGCAGCGATTCAGGATCGGAAGCATCTACCCTTGCGACCTCAGTAGTCGATCGGCCTTTCTCTCCGATTTGATCACGCAACTTCTCTGGCTCTCTGCTCAGCGCCCTGACAGGTACACCAAGATCAACCAAACGTTCCAAAAGCGCACTTCCAATCGTACCTGTTGCTCCCATAATAACTATCATTTTTATCTTCTCCTTTTGGATGAAAAATTAGTTGTGACAGCAAGTCGCCACCGCCATGTCACTATCGTGCTCGCTATGAATCCAGACAACGGGAAATCGATCCAGACACGATTTACCCAGGCCAAGTGATTACTCGGATACATAATTTCTACTACAACAGATGTCATCCATGCAGCGTATAGCCCAAATGAGGACCCGGCCATTGCGAATAATCCTACCACAATCAAGTGAGGTGCACCGATGACCCATCGCAAACGGCCCACTCGGCTGTGCAACAAAAGTCCAATCATCAAGGCCATCAAGGCCGATGCACCGCCAATAGTAGTCAACGCCGCTATTTGAAGCCCCCTATCTACAGTAACCAATCCCCCGATACCTGCCATAATGGCAGGAGCAGCATAGGCCATTACAACTTCACGCCATAGTACAAAAGTCTTTTTCTTGGAACCAACAGCCTTGATGCTGTAAACATCTTCTGTCTGATTCGGGTATTTCATCTGGTTCATTTAGTTGCTCCCTTCTTCTTTGAAATAGTTCAACGATTGATTTCAGTAAATTATAATTAGGCACCTAACTATATAAGAGTAAAAAAAGGCTAGCTTCACTAGCCCAATTCTACTCATTACTGATGTTTCCCTTTGGTTTCGAGCCTAATTCGCCCGTAAGTGCTGAAATGCCCTGTGTAACTCGACCCAGCAAGTCGAGAAATACGCTGCGTTCTTCGATGTTGAGCAACCCCACCATCGCTTCCAACCGAGCGAAATGCTCAGGAGCCATTTCACGGAGCTTCTTCGCTCCTTCTTCCGTTAAAACGACTGATTTCTGACGGCCATCGTCTGAGCTTAATCGCCGAGATACTAGCCCATCTCGTTCAAGAATGTCGATAAGACCAGTCACTGTAGCACGTGTAACGCCTAGATGCTCCGCTAATTGCGAAGGCAACTCTTCTCCTTCGTTATCTTCAAGATCTGCCAATAAACGATAACGCCCTGTTGATAAACCGAATCTAGAGAAATGAATCTCAGAGGCGTGTCCAAGCATGGCTCCCGCTGCCATTAGCCTAGACGCGACGAGTATAGCCTGTGCGTCTATGTCTAGGTTATAACGATCAATCTGACGCTTGGATTGTACAAGCGAGGGAATAGCCTCAATGTCGTTTATTTTTTTATTATTGTTGTTCATATATGTAGTATGGTCCCTAACTACTTTTGTGTCAACTCATTTTTTTATAACTCGTCAACCCTGGAGTTATACAGTTGGATTTGGTTGTAACTCTATATTTCTCCCAAAGCTCGATCAATCGACCTTCAAGCTCTTCAATTCAAGAGGTCCTTTGCAACAAAATCTGTTGATGCTAGCTCATACCATGTGTGACGATAATTTTCCAGAGACTGCTTACTCCATCCTGTCTCTACGAGAATTCTTTTGGCACCTACAGCTGCAGCTGCAAGCATATCTGTTGAACCTACATCACCAAAACGCGCCGTCGTATAGTGAATATTGTGCTCTTATTTTCTAAAGTAGTAGAAGTTCTGTCCGCATCAATCTACTATTCAAATTTTAACTGAAGCGAATCACAAATTGGCATATAGCCTATCTTTTGATAGATGCTATTAGATGTGGGATTTGCTAAGTCCGTATATAAGACGCACTTAATAAACCCTTTATCCAATGCAAGTTGGCTTATTTGCGCCACAATTGAAGTAGCGTAACCCTTTCCGCGCTCATATGGAGGGGTATAAACAAATGCCACGCCAATTGCCGTCTGCATTTCCCTTGTATATCCTGCCATAGATACGGGTATCCCGTTGTCCTCTAAAATATAGAGTTTCTTCGATGCTATTCGGTAGAGGTAAGGGTCTGCATCTTGCGGGATGGACATTTCTGTTTTACCATAATTCCCCGCTGCATAAAATGCTTCAGCCCAGTATGGGAAAAAGTGAATATCCTTTTCATCTAGCAATCGAACGATACCAACCTTTTGAATGTCTGGATTTACTGCAGTAAGTTCATATATACGTTGGCTCATCATTGTTTTAAAGGATATTCCCTTGCGCAAGGTATATTCTTTGGCAAAATACTCTGCCAAGGTTTTTTCGGTCATCACACCTGGAATTTCACGGTCTTTCAGCCCATCTATCAGACAGTTTATAGCTTCTGGGTTTATTATGTTGTCTGTTGCATAAAGCGTAATATTGTGTGGCGGTGTCATTATGGCGGTAAGTTGTATGCCCCTAGAATCTGAAATAGTTACCATAAGCCAATTTACAGGGTCACGCCAGTCTGTTTTGTCTTTTCCTTCATGCCCAATTATGATATTGCCAAGAGGAATCAAATTTTGTGCTTCATGACGCATCAGCATACCATAGGTATCATTGTAAAACTCATGCACATCCGTATACAACTTGAATTGCATTGCAATATCACCCTTTCATCTGCTCAACGTTTTTCCAGATTTTTCGAACTAATCGTTCTTCTTACAGTTTGTTGATTTTTCGCCTGCCAATTTAATAATTAATTAATGAAGACGCAAAAAACCCCATCCCATTAGGGACGGAGTTGCTCCGCGTTACCACCCTGATTGACGTTTATAATAAACGCCCTCTTAGCCATCGTCCAACAACGATGCTTCTTTGTAACGGTAGAATCCCGGTCCCATCTACTATAATTCGGGGGACAGCTCTGAGGTGATTTTTTGATTCGGATATCCGCTGCCTCGCACCAACCGGCAGTTCTCTGAACGGCGTTTCCAGATCTAATTGTCCTCTTCATCGCATTTGGTAATTATTAATTAAGTTTAATATAAGATAATAGGAATATTCTGTCAATAACTCAAACAACAATAGGGATCTCTAAACTTATATTGCTTCTAAAGCAGATAATCCAACTAATCATGCGACTATATGATTGCGGAGACTACACTACAGTCTGCTTATTTTCTTCATCAACACATAGCACCTGCTTAATCTGTTTCGATTAGCTTGGAGGTCAACTTCACTACTGGCCTGATATACTTCAAAAACCGCTCCGGATCGTGATACACGTAATTGATTCTCCCAGGGGAAGTATCAAAGCAGTAACCAGTGTCTGCAAAATTAAAAGCTGCCATTGCCCTTTCCATCTTTTCCTCTACACTACGATTTTCCTGTTCATAATTGAATGGCCCATGTTCAAAAACAATATACTCGGCTTCGAGAACATCAATCATAAGCATTTGTGGAGGTACTTCACCTTTATAATCAAGAGGAAGACGTACACCAAAACACTCTGTACGTGGAATACCCCAATCGCAGAGTCTGCCATCCGGGTCATTAATGTAAGCCATAATCTGACCGCTGCCACCGTTAGATTCACTCCCACCATCGTCATCCAATTTGCCCTTGATACTATCGAGTAAGCCGCAAATAGTTTCGCAGTCCTGTCCTGTAATAAGGCTTTGCTTTTGCCAAAAATCCCAATACCCATTACTCTCATAGTTTTTAATGTGCAAAAATTTGTGAGTGGGGATGGTTACAAAATAAATGTTAAGATCATCTGTAGATTTCATCATACCAATCTCTCCAAATCCGAAAAAGTAGCGGTCGAAAGAGTTTATTTTTGTACGAAGGGCGACAGGCATAGGCTTTTTCCGGTATTCACTTGGAGTTACACCATATGTTCCCTTGAAAGCCCTGGTAAAAGCTTCATGTGATGAAAAACCATAATCAAAAGCAATATCCAAAATGCTCTTTTCACTATCCCGAACCTCTTTTAGTGCGAAGGCTAATTTTCTATGCCGTAGATAATCCCTAAATTGCATTCCCGATATTTCCTTAAATTTTCTCGTAGTATGAAATTCGGAATAACCTAACTTGTGAGAAAGAAATCGTAGCGTTATTGCTTCACTGTTACGATTCTTAATACACTCGTCAATTTCATTAACGATTATTTGGATTTGCTTGTGCCACTCGTACAATTGGTCTGTTCACCTCGTTTCAACCACTCTATAGTCATTGTAGAGTAATGGAATTTGCATTGCTTGATTCTACTTGCGGAAAAGAGAGGAGAGGATATATTTGTACCTTAAATCGCCTTGGAAAATATCAACGTTATCATTCAATGACAAATCAAACGTTTTGGTCCTACTATTTCGGAATCTCATCAGATTTCCTCTTTGCACTTAGTGGTCGGTGTATAACCCTATCGTTCTGTCAAAGTATTTCCGCAAGCAGCTTAAGCGTGTCATGCATTCGCAGGATGGACAAGAAGCACGGAGTACCGGGAGGCATTAAATAAAAGGGCTCGGACCCGTTGAGACATGGGAGTGAAAATCACATGCCCTTACAGTTGTTCCAAGCCACCGCCTCCTCAATTTCCTTCTTATCTCACATTTAGCTAAAGGTAAAATCCTACGAATTCATGAGCCTGCGTGAGTAAACTAGATCATATCGGAGAAGTTCAATGCCCATCTCATTCCGGGTAATGGTGATGATTAGGCCCTGTTAGAGTCTCGCGAACGTGATGTAATCGACTTGGACAGGCTCTGCCAATTCGATCCGCAGTGCCCGGTTGATTTGTCCCCGGTGATATTGCCCATGTAAAATGACCTGCGACAGGATGTCACGGACGGACGTTCGGAACGGGACTCCGTTCTGGTTCGCGTAGTCGATCATCACGTCCAAATCAAATTCCTCCAGCCCTTCGATATACACACGATATTGCTCGGCGTTTTCTTCGAACATCGTTCGGATCGCCGTCAGGTCTTCCGCTTCCTCCCATAACGAATATTGCGCACTGCCCTTGCCCTGCAATCGGGACAGCCAGACTCGTTCCGCAACCGCGACATGCCGAACCAGCTTCAGAAGGTCATTGTTCTTCATCTCACTCTCCTCGAGCGCTTCCAAGATTCGTGCGTCCGCCCAGTACAGGTGGTCCATCATGCGCTTGATCGTCTTCATTTCCGTTTCCCCCTCTTCGTCTCATCGATTACTTGAACCTACTGTTTCCCGCATTGGTCATTTATTTCTCTAATCGTCATAATCTTCAGCAGTCCAAGGTTCTTTTTTTATCGCGCTCATTGGAATCAGGAGACGTGTATCGCCTTTTGGTTAGAATCAGAAAATATAAAAGATGAGACCTTTGCCCTCGGCTACAGTTTGGCTGTAGAAGCGCCGGATATCGTTAAAATGCTGTAGCAGGTAGGCAAAGAACGCATCCTTATCCTCGTCTGAAACAATATCAGGTTCAAGAGGATATACTTCTTCCTTGACCATGGCCGGGAAATCATACCGCAAGCGGAGCTGCGCTTCATCCAGCTCAGAAATAGCCTGAAGCGCTTCTGCAACTTGCTCAGCGCGTAAGGAAAACGCCCCGAATGAGCCAAAATCGATGCCTTTGTCTGACGTCAGCGGAACAACATAGCCAAGAGGGGCATCTCCATCGGAAATAGCTCCACAAAGCAAGTAGTGAATCGCCTCCCAGGATCTATCAATGTCCAGTCCGGGATAATCATCTATTTTCAAGCTCTTCAATGCAATGTCGCCTGCAATAATTTGCTGCACTAGGTTGTCATCCATTGCGAAGTAATATCCACGCATTCCCATGATGTCATCCTTCCTTCCATTCTAGTAGTGACTATACTGCCCTATCAAAATGTAACCTTTGAATTTATCCCGTAGGATAAAAAAAGAGTGAAGATCAGCCCCCTACGTAATCATAATATCTTGTGCGCACAAGTTACTACATCCCGTTTAAGATAGGTATGTCCTACACTCTTTACTAATGAATTTTATGTGTAAAAGATATGGTCACCCACAGCTGTCACCGAAACCAAATCCCCTATACGGCGAGTCTGACTAATAGTCATGACTATGGACCCTGCTGACGCTATTGGCGAATTTATAGCCGTTGGAGCAAGTTTGCGGACTCCAGTGCTGTATTCTCCCGCAAGCGGTGCATCTATAGCCCTTTACGCCCATAACGACTATGGGGTCCGATAGCAGTCCAAAAAGGATGTATTCCCGCGCTTAAGATCAACTGTGTCCGATAGCGGCTTTGTACGTGCAAATTCGCTGTAATCATCCATGATCCATTCAAGCTTCCAGTTAGACTATGACTCCACTGTTAATTGACCCGTATCCATATTATTGAGCACAAGTTTGCCTTCCAGCGGGGTGCCGTCTTCGCTCGTAAGCTTCAGCTTTCCCGTACGGCCTTTTTCTATCAATGCCTTTACTTGTGTATCTGTAAGGGTACGTCCGTGGTTTTCTTTCCAGATCACGAACTTGCAGCCTTCTTTGTAATGAGAGCAGCCGTAGCCTTTTTTACCCATAAAAATCATCCCGCCACAGCCAGGACGCGGGCAGTTTCCGATAATTTTCGGACCGGAATTTGCTGATTCCTCTTCATTAGCTGGTTTACGTTTTCTTGGCGCGGCAGGTTTATCGCTGGTTTTACGAGATGTACCTCCACCACTCCGACCTTTAGCCCCTGTATTCACAGAAGGAGTTTCCCCTTCAAAAGAAGTTTTGGACGCCCGAGACTGCACACGAACCTTGTCCACGATCATGCAGGCGAATCTTTTTACATTCTCCATAAATTGTCCGTCCGACGCCGTTCCTCTGGATATCTCGTTCAAGCGACGTTCCCACTGGCCGGTCATTTCAGGTGAAGTCAACAGCTCGATGCCCGCTCCACGTATCAGTTCAATAGCCGTTCGTCCTTTTTGCGTGATGGCGATTTTTTTACCTTGCATTTCAATGTATCCGACATTCTTAAGCCGTTCAATGGTTGCAGCACGTGTGGCTGGAGTGCCTAACCCTGAATCCTTCATAGCATCCCGAAGCTCTTCGTCCTCAATCTGTTTTCCGGCACTTTCCATCGCTCTAAGCAGCGTGCCTTCTGTATAGTGTTTTGGCGGCTGTGTATCCTTCTCTTTAACAATCGCATCACTACAGATCACTTCATCTGCCGGAGCAATTGTGAACGGTTCATTCACTTCAATCTCTTCGTCTTCCTCATCATCCTTGTTTTTTCCCTTGGACGACTTCGCTTTATCTTTCTTCTGGTCCGCGTAAATGACCTTCCAGCCGAGACTTAATAATTCCTTAACAGTAGTTTTGAACTTTTCGTCCTCTACATCAGTCATAACCGTATGCACTTTATATTCCGCAGCCGGATAGAACTGTGATAAAAAGCGCCGCACAATCAAATCATACAGCTTTCCCTCATCCGCACTAAGCCCTGTTGCTTTTCTATATGTAGGCAAAATCGCATGGTGATCCTCGACCTTCGAGGGATTGCAGATAAATTTATTTCCTTTATAAACGAGATTACGATTCGCGCCTTTCACCCATTCATCATAAGCCGTCCCTTGGAGCGCAGATAAAGTCTTATGCATCTCCGGAATATTCTGTTCTGTAACATAGTTAGAATTTGTCCGCGGATAGGAAATCACCTTATGCTTTTCATATAACGCTTGTGCGATATCGAGTGTTTTTTTAGCGGAAAAAGCGTACTTCCCATTCGCCTCCCGCTGCAACAGCGTCAAATCATACAGTTTATTCGGATACTCTTTCGTTTCCTTAACCTCATAAGAGTCAATTCGTCCCGGTTTTCCTTTGACCTTGGCAGCCAGCGCCTCCGCCTTCTCACCATCGGTCAGCCGGTCACCCTGCCACATACCTTTATAAGTCATTTCATTTTGTGTAAAATGGCCCTCTACCTCAAAAAACTTAAGAGATGAGAACGCCTCAATCGTCTTCTGGCGATCATAAATAAGTGCAAGTACTGGGGTCTGAACTCTCCCCACCGACAGCAGCACATTATGTTTCGTAGTAAATGCACGTGATCCGTTCATACCGATTAGCCAATCGGCTTCACTGCGCGCTTTTGCCGCTTTTGTTAGATTCTCGTACTCCGCCCCATCCTTTAGCTCTTGAAATCCTTTGCGGATTGTCTCTGGTGTCAAATCGGAAATCCACAGCCGTTTCACAGGATGTTCAAGCTTCAAATGCCGCTGAATGAGCGAAAATATATGCTGGCCTTCTCGCCCGGCGTCACAAGAATTTACTAGCAGATCGCTTCGTTTAGCCAGCTCTCCGATTACCTTCAGCTGATCAATGGTCCGCGCATTAGGAACCAGCTTGAATTGGTCCGGAATAATGGGAAGATCATTAATATTCCATTTTTTGTATTTTACATCATATGCATCCGGCTCAGCCAATCCTATTAGATGCCCTATTGCCCATGTAATAATGTACTGCTCCCCTTCAAGATAGGAACGGTAATTTTTAGCCTTTGGTTCTATTGCGGCGGCGATATTCCGCCCCATGTCCGGTTTCTCCGCAATAATAAGTGTCTTCAAAAACATTCGCTCCTTACCTTCTCGTTCTTAAGTCCAAAATAGGTCCAGTACTCTATTATAACATTAACCTCGGTTTTTTTTAATCGACCGGACTTTTCATAGTCTTTCGTTTGATTTAAAATAAGTTGGTATAAGCGTATTCATGTATCGGAGGGAAACAAACCTTGTATGAGAATCACAGATTTACAGAACCTTTTTCTGATCGAAGCCTCTCTGCCCTGAAGGCGGATTGTGAGCAGTGCTTCGGCTTATGTTGTGCCGCATTACCTTTTGCTGCTTCCGTAGATTTCGCTAGAGACAAAGACGCTGGACAGCCGTGTCACAATCTACAGTCGGACTTTCGCTGTGGTGTACATACAGAGCTAAGAGAATTAGGCTACCGTGGTTGTACGGTCTATGACTGTTTTGGAGCTGGGCAAAAGATTTCTCAAGTCACTTATGCTGGAGAAGACTGGAGGAAAAAGCCGAAAACTGCGAAGCAGATGTTCGAGGTATTTCCGATTATGTGGCATTTGCACGAGCTGCTTTGGTATTTACATGAATCTTTGAACCTAGAAATAACCCGTACAATCCATACTGAGCTGCAAACAGCTCTCGATGAAACAGAACAGCTCACCTTACTCAATCCTGAAGCTCTTATAAAGGTGGATGTTTCCGCTCATCGAGCAAAAATCAATATGTTACTGTTGCAGGTCAGTGAAATTGTAAGAACTGACGCTCGTCGTAAACTAAAAAAATCCACGAAGAATTTCAGTCGAGGTGCCGACCTTATGGGAGCAAAGCTCAAAGGAGCTGATCTTAGAGGTGCCAACTTGAGAGGAGCCTATTTAATAGCCGCAGACCTTAGGGATGCTGATCTCAGAGGTGCAGACCTTATTGGAGCAGACTTTCGCGATACTGACCTCAGAGGTGCTAATTTAGCAGAAGCTCTCTTTCTCACCCAGGCACAGATCAATGCGGCAAAAGGCAATACTCTCACGAAATTACCAGCAGCACTCTTGTGCCCTGATCATTGGCACTCTCATTAGATTAAAAAGATCATTTATATCAGCGGTGAATAGAATTTTTTGATCCGAGACACAGCTTCCATAATTTCTAAGACTTCTTTCTCCGCTGTGTTTCGTTCCAGATACTCTACTCTTCCCTGAGATGCTTCCTTGCCCACAACTATTGATAAAGGTATCCCGATCAAGCTTGAATCTTTAAATTTCACGCCAGCGCGTTCATCCCTATCATCGATCAGCGTCTCAATGCCAAGCTTGGTTAGTTGATCATAGAGACCTTCTGCAACCGTCCGCTGCTCACTATCCTTGACGGCCATTATCAAGATATGAACCTGATAAGGTGCCAATGCTGCTGGCCACATTAATCCATCCTCATCATGATGCTGTTCAGCAATAGCGGATAAAAGCCGTGAGATACCAATTCCGTAACAGCCCATAATCATAGGTTGACTTTTGCCTGAAGAATCTAAGTAAGAAGCGCCTAGCTTTTCACTGTATTTAGTACCTAATTTGAAAACATGACCCACTTCAATCCCTTGATGAAAATGCAGAATACCCTCCAAACAATGCGGACAAACTTCACCTTCTGCTACATTCCGTAGATCCCCCACATGCTCAAGCGCAAAATCTCTACCTGGAACTACGTTACGGAAGTGATAATCTTTTTCTCCCGCCCCTGTAATCCCTTGGGTCATATCTGCTACTGCTGCATCTACTAGGACAGTCAGCGTTAAACCCACAGGTCCTACAAATCCACTCTCTACACCGGCTAAGGATTTCACTGCCTCATAGTCAGCAAGCTTAATCTCATTCATTCCTAAATATTTACTTACCTTAATTTCATTGACTTCATGATCTCCCCGGACCAGAACAGCAAAAATCTGTCCGTCACCTTCATAGATTAATGTTTTAATAATCTGCTCTGGCCGGATATCCAGCTCCTGCTCTAGTTGCTCAATTGTGCGCAAATCAGGAGTGAGGAACTTCTCTATCTCCGGTACTTGCATGACAACTTCATTTTTTGCAGGCCGCACGGACTCTGCCTGTTCCAGATTGGCCGCATAATCACAAACGGAGCATGCAGCAATCGTATCCTCCCCAATCTCAGCCAGCGCCATAAATTCATGACTGCCGCCCTCGCCTCCAATCGCACCGGAATCCGCATGGACAGCACGGAATTTCAATCCAGATCGCTCAAATATCCGGTGATAAGCCTCGAACATTTGGATATATGATTTATCGAGACCTTCCATGTTTGTATCAAAAGAGTAAGCATCCTTCATCAAAAACTCTCTGCCTCTCAGCAGTCCAAAACGTGGTCGGCGTTCATCACGGAACTTGGTCTGAATCTGATATACGGTAATAGGAAGTTTACGATAAGAGCTGATCTCATTCCGTACGAGTGTGGTTACTACTTCCTCATGTGTAGGACCTAGTATGAATTCCCGCTCATGACGATCCCGAAGCGTCATCAACTCCTTACCGTATACCTCATATCGGCCTGATTCTTTCCAGAGCTCCGCAGGCTGCATAGATGGCATCAATACCTCCTGAGCCCCAGAGAAATCCATCTCATTCCGCACAATCGCTTCTATTTTCCGTAAAACACGTCTTCCAAGCGGTAAATAAGTGTACACACCCGCTGCTAATTGGCGAATATATCCCGCACGCAGCAGTAGCTGATGACTGCTTGTCTCCGCCTCTGAAGGTGCCTCACGCAGAGTTGTTAATAAAAGATTACTTTGACGCATATTTGTACCCTCCCTAAAAAATGAACGCTCTAAACGCAAAAAGACACATTCGTCAGGGACGAATGTGTCGTGATACCACCCTTATTTAACCGCCAGCCCATACATAGTCTACATGGCGATCCTCGATCGAATAACGGCCGATTCCGGCAGCGGTTGTACGCTGCAGCTACCCAGGCAGGATACCATCCACACGTATTTGAGGAACCTTTCAGCCGGTGAGTTCCCTCTCTGTTCTAACGCTTCTTGGACCGTAAGTCCTTGGTCAATGCTTTTGTCATTTAAATATTGTATTAAATCTATATGAAAATAATATTTCCGTCAAGCGTCGGCTCCAAAAAAAAGCCGCTTCTCCAGCAGGTAAACTGCTTTTGAAACGGCTTCTTAAATTAAAGCCTAGACAAGAACGCTTGAGCCCATCAGATATTTATCCACTTCACGTGCAGCTTCGCGACCTTCGTTGATGGCCCAGACCACCAAACTTTGACCACGACGCATATCCCCAGCAGCAAACACCTTATCCACGTTCGTGTTGAACTTGCCGTAACGTGCTTTCACATTGGTACGACGATCGGTCTCCAGTTTAAGCTCCTCAACAATATCTTGCTCTGGTCCATCGAAACCAATAGCGATAAGAGCGAGTTGAGCAGGATATACAGCTTCTGTTCCAGGAACGGGCTGATAGATTTTACGACCTGTCTCATCCACGATCCGGCGGATCTGCACGGTATGAAGCTCCTTCAAGTTCCCCTCTTCATCCCCAACAAATTTAGTGGTCATGATTGAGAATTCACGCGGATCATCACCAAAAATAGCTTTCGCCTCTTCTTGCGCATAATCCAAGCTGTACACATTCGGAAATTGCGGCCAAGGATTAGCAATCGGATCCCGTTGCAGAGGCGCTTTTTCATGTGTACCAAATTGAGTGATACTGCCGCAGCCATGACGAAGTGCTGTGGCAACACAGTCAGAACCTGTATCCCCTCCACCCAAGACGATTACATCTTTACCTTCAGCGGATACATAGTTACCATCCTCCAGATTCGAATTCAAGTAACTCTTGATCGTTCCATTTAAATAATCCATGGCATACATAACGCCCTTAAGCTCACTGCCTTCAATGTTGAAACGGCGTGCTTTAGTAGCTCCACCACACAGAACAACCGCATCATATTCATCAACAAGCTGCTGAGCCGGAATGTCTTTACCGATCTCAGTGTTCACCACGAAGTTAATTCCTTCAGCAGCCAGCAAATCCACACGACGTTGTACAACTTTTTTATCAAGCTTCATAGTAGGTATTCCATATGTCAGCAGTCCGCCAATGCGGTCACTGCGCTCAAATACAGTTACAGTGTGTCCAGCCTTGTTAAGCTGTGCTGCCGCGGCAAGTCCAGCAGGTCCAGAGCCTACAATTGCAATTTTTTTGCCAGTCCGTTTCTCAGGAGGATTAGGTACAACCCAGCCCTCTTCAAAACCCTTATCAACGATCGCAAGTTCAATTGTTTTGATGGTTACCGGCTGTCCGATCAGACCCACTGTGCAAGAGCCTTCACATGGGGCGGGACAAATACTGCCTGTGAATTCAGGAAAGTTGTTTGTCTTATGCAGACGTTCCAGTGCTTCTTTCCAGAGTCCACGATACACCAAGTTATTCCACTCCGGAATTAAATTGTGTACTGGACAACCTGAGGTCCCGCCAGCCATATCAATACCTGTATGGCAATAGGGGGTTCCGCAATCCATACAGCGTGCGCCCTGTGTCCGAAGCTCGTCCTCGGATAAATGATGGTGGAATTCTTCCCAGTCCTTTACCCGCTGCTCAGGATCCCGATCACCTGGGAGCTGCCGTTTATACTCCATAAAACCTGTAGGTGTAGACATGTTTACGTTTCCCCCATCCGTTCTCTTCGTGTTGAAGTATAGTACATTGTAGCATATTGCGGCTTCGTATGGTTGTCAGCAACGCAATGAAGTACCTGCACATTCTATTCTATACCTATACATAATCATTTCTAATTTTAATTATAGTAACATTCATCACTTTTGCACAGTAATGGATAAATCTACTGATTATTTGTACTATTTCACATGTTATGTCAGAGAAAACGTTTTATTGCTATTCCGTACGTTCATAAACAAGGAAACGGTAATCATACGGATTCTTCTCATCACGAATTCCCTTGATATTGGAGACCTCTTTCCACATCCTCCAGTCAATCTCAGGAAACCGGGTATCTCCTTCAAAATCCTGATCGATCTGCGTCAACATTAGCTTGTCAGCATACGGCAGCATCAAGCGATAAATTTCTGCACCACCGATCACCATCAGCTCATCTTCTTTTCTACCCTCGCTGAGAGCCTCTTCAAGCGTGTGTAGAACCACTGCACCTTCAGCTGAATAATCAGTATCCCTAGTTAGAATTAGGCTCGTTCTGCCCTTCAAGGGCTTGCCTCCGAGCGAATCCCATGTTTTGCGGCCCATTAGCATTCTTTTGCCCAATGTTTCTGCTTTGAAATAAGCAAAATCCAGAGGTAAATGCCAAGGCATATCGTTATCTTTTCCTATGACATGATTGGCACCCATTGCCCATATTAAGCTAATACTCATGAAGTTCCCTCCTTCCTTCATACTAAATTAAAAAACTACGCTGCCAGAAATTATATTTGCGAATCTTAATTTATAACAATTACGCTATACTGCGATCGGCGCTTTTATCGAAGGATGCGGATTGTACCCCTCAATGACCAGATCTTCCAGTTCAATATCAAAAATTGATTTCTTCTGTGAATTAATAACCAGTGTAGGCAATGCTCTTAATTCTCTTGATAATTGCTCTTTCACTTGCTCAACATGGTTTGAATAGATATGCGCATCACTAATGCTGTATACAAACTCACCTACTTCTAGACCACATTCATATGCAATTAAATGCGTAAGTAATGAGTAAGATGGAATATTGAAGTTTGCCCCGAGAAAGGAGTCAGCACTGCGTTGCAGCAAGTGGCAGCTTAGTTTACCATTTGCAACATAGAACTGGAACATAACGTGGCAGGGCGGTAACGCAGCTTTACTTCCTTTTGTTCCGGCATTTATAACATCTTCCGGGTTCCATGCGCTCACGATTAAACGCCGAGAATCAGGATTTGTTTTGATCTGATGAATAACGTCTTGTAATTGGTCAATTGATTCACCAGTAGAAGATGTCCAATTCCGCCATTGCTTACCGTAAACATTCCCTAGCTCACCATATTTCGCAGCAAACTCATCATCTTCTAAGACACGATCACAGAATGATTTCATCTCTGCTTGATACACTTGATTAAAATCTTCATCAACTAAACAACGATTCCCGAAGTCTGTCATATCCGGGCCAACATATTCGTCTGATTCAACCCATCTTTTAAAAGCCCATTCATCCCAAATATGATTATTATTTTTCAATAAATAACGAATGTTGGTATCGCCTTTAATAAACCACAATAACTCACTTGCAATTAAGCGAAACGGTGTACGTTTTGTTGTAAACAGCGGGAACCCTTTTGATAAATCAAATCGCATTTGATAACCAAAAACACTAATTGTACCAGTTCCTGTACGATCTTCTTTTTTTACACCATGATCTAAAATATATCGTAAAAAATTCAAATAGGTTTGTTCTAACTCATTCGTCAATGTACTGCACCTCCGTAATATTACACCTCATATATTATATCTGAAAAATCCGAATTTTGTAGAAGGTAAGATAATTTTTAAATATATTTAATAATCGGGTTACATATTCAATTATAAAGGATTGGTTCAGCAAGTGTATCTCTACTCCGCTATCCTAAGCTCCACTCTGGCCCCATAAGCACGAACGTTTGCTTGTCCACCCACAGGAAAGGTAATCATCGGCGATGTATGTCCAAAGTCCACGTCTGCGATCACAGGAATATCAGATAATTCTTCTTTTGAGCGGATAATTGTAGTTAGCAGCTTCTTTGACATACGCGATTCTTTTTGGAATCTGCCGATCACCAACCCTTTGACCTCTTCAAACTCAGGCTGATGAATTAGGGATTGCAGATCTCGATCAAAGGTTGCAGGTGCTGACTCATAATCATCCTCGATGAACAAAATAGAATTTTTTAAACTAGGCATATACTCTGTTCCCTGCAAAAGATTTAAAGTGCATAAATTGCCACCAATAATCGTTCCTTTCGCTTCCCCATCATTGATAATGAACGGACCTTCATTTTTAATAAATATCCTGTTTTCCTGATCCAGATACCACTCATCATCACTCCAATGCCTGGAAGGCTGCACGAGAATTTCTTTATTGTCCATCATCAGCCTGCGGAAATATTCGATGGTATATTCATTATCGTGGAGCATCGCAAATGTGGAAAAATGCGGCCCGGAGTATGTAACTAATCCTGTTTGAGCATAAATCGCATTACTTAGTGCAGTAATATCCGAATAACCACATAAGCGCTTTGGATTCTCCGCAATGATTGAATAATCTATATAACGCAGCAGCTGGTTACTATTGAAGCCTCCAATGGTCGTTAATATTCCTTTCACTTTGGGGTCTAAAAAGGCTTCGTGCAAATCCTCAATTCTCGAATCAATAGAAGAGGAAACAAAATCATCCGTCTCAAAAGAATTTGTTGAAATGGATATCCGAAAACCTAACCGTTCAAGCTGCTCTTTGGCAATTTTTCTTTGCTGAGCATCGATTAATGACAAACTTCTGGAAGGAGAGATAATACGCAGCTCATCTCCAGGCTTTAATTTATCAGCTCTCATCATTGAACCTCCCTATATTCATGAATTACAGATTAGGTAATTACTCTTCCTTCCAGTATATCTCTTTTCAAAAAAGTGGAAAACACAAAAAAAGGCGGAACGCATTTGCGTCCGCCTTTCTGTTGCCTGCTAGAGCAATTTTGGAGAAAAATTATTTCATTACATGAATTGGGTGACCTTCAACCAATTCAGCAGCTTCCATGACGATTTCGCCAAGGGTTGGATGCGCATGAATAGTCAAGGCGATATCTTCAAGCGTTGCGCCCATTTCGATTGCCAAACCAAGTTCAGCGATCAAATTGGATGCTTCGATACCAACGATTTGAGCTCCCAGTACCAAATTGTTCTCGGAGTTAGCAACAATTTTGATGAAGCCCTCTGGGCTGTTCAAAGATACTGCGCGACCATTTCCTGCGAATGGGAATTTGCCGCTTTTCACTTTGTAGCCTTTGTCTTTTGCTTCTTTCTCAGTCAAACCAACGCTTGAGCACTCAGGATCTGTAAATACAACAGCTGGGATGACTTTGTAGTCAACAACAGATGTAAGTCCTGCGATTGCTTCTGCAGCGATTTTACCTTCGTAAGAAGCTTTGTGAGCCAAAGCAAGACCTGGAACAACGTCGCCGATAGCGAAGATGGTAGGAATGCTTGTGCGTCCTTGGTGATCAACTTTGATCAATCCGCGCTCGTCGAGCTCAAGACCGATCAGGTCCAGACCAAGTTCACCGTCAGTGTTAGGACGACGACCTACAGTAACAAGCAAGTAATCTGCTGTAACTTCTTTGGACTCGCCACCAACAGAGTATTTCACGGTTACTTCTTTGTCGTTCTGAACAGCACTTTCAGCTTTAGCGTTAGTTACGATTTCGATGCCAGTTTTAGCCATGTTTTTCGCAACAAGACGAGTCATATCTTTATCGAAGCCTGGAAGTACAGTATCCAAACCTTCGATGATTGTTACTTTAGTGCCAAATTTAGAGTACATTTGACCAAGCTCGGCACCGATGTATCCACCACCGATTACGATCATGCTCTTCGGAATTTCTGGAAGTTCCAGAGCTTCAGTCGAAGACAGAATACGTCCGCCGAATGGGAAAGGTTTAAGTTCAATTGGACGGGAACCTGTAGCAATGATGCAGTGTTTAAAGCGGTAACGTGGAGATTCATGATCATTGAACACACGTGCTTCTGTGTCGCTGATAAACATGCACTCGCCGTTAAATACTTCAATTTTGTTGCCCTTCATCAAGCTAGTCACACCGCTAGTCATTTTTTTAACTACGCTGTTCTTGAACTCTTGAGTTTTGGCAAAATCCACTTTAACATTCTCAGCTGTAACGCCGAAAACTTCACCATGCTGTGCAGATTCAAATTGATGTGCAGCAGCGATCAAGGCTTTAGAAGGAATACATCCACGGTTCAAACATACACCGCCGAGTTCCGATTTATCCACGATGAGGACTTTTTGGCCGAGCTGGGCGGCACGAATTGCCGCCACATACCCACCAGGACCTGCACCAATGACCAATGTATCAATATCTAGTGAAGCGTCTCCTACTACCATAATTATACCTCCATAACCAGCAGCTCAGGATTATTGAGCAGCGATTTAATGTAGTTCATAAAGTTTTGAGCAGTCGCACCATCGATAATACGGTGGTCAAAGCTGAGTGACAACGCCATTACTGGAGCAACTACGATTTCACCATTTTTCACAACTGCTTTTTCACTGATACGGCCAGTTCCGAGGATAGCCACTTCAGGGAAGTTGATGATTGGAGTAAAGAACATACCGCCAGCAGAACCGATGTTACTGATGGAGATCGTGCTGCCCTTCATTTCGTTAGCAGACAATTTACCGTCACGGCCACGAACAGCCAAGTCAGTGATGCTGCTAGCGATCATCCAAATGCTCTTACGGTCAGCGTCTTTGATAACTGGAACGATCAAACCGTTTGGTGTATCAGTAGCGATACCGATATTGTAGTATTTCTTGTAGACAATTTCGCCTGCTTCTTCATCAATCATAGCATTAAGTGCTGGGAATTGACGGGAAGCTGCAACAAGAGCCTTAACGATGAATGGAAGGTAAGTAACCTTAACGCCTTTTTTCTCAGCAATAGGTTTCATACGCGTACGGAATGCTACCAGTTCAGTAACATCTACTTCATCCATGATGGTTACGTGCGGAGCAGTGTAAGCCGATTTAACCATTGCGTTGGAGATCGCCTTACGAATACCCTTGAATGGTACACGTTCTTCTTCAAGACTAACGTTACCGCTAGCTGCTGCAGGTGCTGCTTTAGCTTCGGTCTTAGCAGCCTTAGGAGCTTCAGACGCCGCTGCTGCTGCAGGAGCCGCAGGTGTAGAACCACCTTTCAAGAAGGCTTCTACGTCTTCACGAATGATTTTGCCACCTTTTCCAGTTCCGTTCACTTTGGAAATATCCACTTTTTGCTCACGAGCAAATTTGCGAACGCTTGGTGTAGCCAATACATCGCGGTCAGGAGCTGGTGTTACACCTGCAGATCCGCCTTCTTTAGCATCAGCAGGGCTTGTTGCTGCAGGGGAAGAAGTAGTGTTTGCACTTCCTTTTGCTGCATCAGCTTCAGCAGATGCATGACCTTCTTGTTCAGGAACGTCGCCTTCAGCAGCGATAATAGCAACAACTTCGCCTACGCGGCAAACTTGGCCATCTTTAGTCAGAACTTCCAATACAGTACCATTCACTGGACATGGAACCTCAACTACCGCCTTGTCATTTTGAACTTCCATGATGATGTCATCATCCGTTACCTTGTCACCGGCTTTGATATGCATTTTGATGATTTCACCTTCATGCAGACCTTCACCCAGCTCAGGGAAGCGATATTCAAAATTCGATGCTTTGTTAGATGCTGGAGCAGCTGGTGCAGCTGGTGCTTCGGCAGCAGGAGCTTCAGTAGCAGCACCCTCTTGATCAGGCACGTCACCTTCTGCTTCGATAATAGCTACTACTTCACCAACACGGCATACTTGACCGTCTTTTGTCAGAACTTCCAATACAGTACCGTTTACTGGGCAAGGCACCTCAACTACCGCCTTGTCATTTTGAACTTCCATTACGATATCATCATCCGTTACCTTGTCACCGGCTTTGATATGCATTTTGATGATTTCACCTTCATGCAGACCTTCACCTAGTTCAGGAAATCGGTATTCAAACTTTGCCACTTTGAAAACCTCCTCGTGAAATTGGGACTAACCTTATGATTTAAACTTTATAAGATGAAACAACGTTGTCATCCATATGGATGACAACTGTTTCTCGTAAAAATATTTAGAATTCCAAAACTTTCTTCACGCCTGCAATAATACGCGCAGGGTTTGGAAGCCATGTATCTTCAATTTGTGCAAATGGATATATAGTGTCAGGACCTGCGATACGAAGCACAGGAGCTTCTAAGTGCAGTAGAGCTTTTTCATTGATTTGTGCGATAACTTCAGCAGCTACACCCGCACTCTTTTGTGCTTCTTGCACCACGATAGCACGGTTAGTCTTCTTCACAGACGCTACAATAGTGTCGATGTCGATCGGACTTACAGTACGAAGGTCGATAATTTCAACATTAACGCCTTCTTTTTCGAGTTGCTCGGCTGCTTTGGTAGCTGTATGTACCATCAGCCCGTAAGTAATGATCGAAACGTCAGAACCTTCACGTACTACGTTCGCTTTACCAAGTTCAACTGTATATTCACCTTCTGGCACTTCAGCACGGAATGCATGATAAAGGTTCAAGTGCTCCATGAAGAATACAGGGTCATTGTCGCGGATAGACGCGATTAAAAGTCCCTTAGCATCATATGGGTTTGAAGGAATTACAACTTTAATCCCTGGGCTTTGTGCAATCAAACCTTCGAGTGAGTCAGTATGAAGCTCAGCAGCCTTAACTCCGCCACCAAAAGGAGTACGGAATACTACTGGAGCATTATATTTACCGCCAGAACGCCAGCGCAGACGTGCCGCTTGAACAACGATCTGATCCAGAGCTTCAAAGATAAAACCTACGAATTGAATTTCTGCAATTGGGCGGAAGCCTTGTACACCAAGACCAAATGCCAGACCGCCGATAGCGGACTCAGCTAGTGGTGTATCAAAAATACGATCTTCGCCAAATTCCTTTTGCAGACCTTCTGTTACACGGAAAACGCCACCTACATTACCAACATCCTCTCCGAAGATAAGAACGTTAGGGTCACGATTCAGTTCAACGCGCATCGCGTCGCGGATCGCTTCTTTCATATTCATTTGTGCCATTGCCTGATATCCCCCTTATTCAAAATCGGCTTTTTGCTCTTCCAGATGTTTAGGTGTTACTTCGAACATGCTGTCGATCAAGCCAGGTATTGTCATTTTTTCGGTTTGTTCAGCTTTTTTGATCTGCTCGTTAACAGTAGCTTTCGCTTCATCTTTCACGCGCAGTGTATCTTCTTCAGTCCAAAGACCTTTCTTCTCCAAATACTTGGCAAGACGGGCGATTGGATCCTTTTCACTCCATTGTCCTTCTTCTTCTTTCGAACGATATTTACTTGCATCGTCAGAAAGGGAGTGTGGACGGAAACGGTAAGTTACAGCTTCGATCAATGTAGCACCTTCGCCGTTGCGTGCACGTTCAGCAGCATCGCGTACAGCACTGATTACTGCAAAGATGTCCATACCGTCAACCTTAATCCCTGGAATACCAGCTGCAACCGCTTTGTGAGCGATCGATTTGGAAGCCGTTTGTTTAGCGAACGGAGTCGTAATCGCGTAACCATTGTTTTGAACAAAGAAGATTACAGGCAGTTTAAAACGACCAGCAAAGTTCAAGCCTTCGTAGAAGTCACCTTCTGAAGAACCGCCATCACCAGTGTAAGTAATTGCAACACTCTTTTGTTTTTTCAATTTGAAGCCCATAGCAATACCAGTAGCGTGCAGGATTTGCGCACCAATGATAATTTGTGGCATCAATACATTAACACCATCAGGAATAGCTCCACCATGTTGGTGACCACGGGAATATAAGAAAGCTTGGTACAATGGAAGTCCGTGCCATACTAGCTGCGGAATATCACGGTAGCCTGGGCATAAGAAGTCTTCTTTCTCCAAAGCGAACTCACTACCAATCATGGTAGCTTCTTGACCGGATACCGGTGCGTAGAAACCAAGACGACCTTGACGGCCAAGGTTTACTGCACGATCATCCCAAGTACGGGTAAATACCATACGATACATAATTTCTTTCAGTTGATCGTCAGTTAAATCTGGCATCTTATCCTTATTGATAATTTCTCCATCCGGGGAAAGTACCGATAGAGCCTCGACGTCCTCTGTATACACTTCATAAGGAACTTTACTCATTATCTTCACCTCAATAAAAAAATTTGAATATCAGCTGCCTCTGTTATAATATTATTATACACCTGTTTAGTTACTTTCGTCAAAGAAATACATATAAAATTTATATTTCTTTAAATTTTGTATGTATAACAGGTGAGATAATTTAATATAACAGTTTAACACTTTTCCAACAAGTAAATGATTAATAACACAGTTACACATTTAATAATTTTAGCGTAACCCTGTGTGTATTGCAAAATTCGACAAGAAAGGTGACGTGACAACGATGAGCGATTCTGTTTTTCTGAAACGCACAATTGTAAAAGAAACGCTTTGGAGTGAACATCTGCAGGAGGAACGTAAATTACGTATCTATCTGCCCCCAGGCTACAATGAAGTTCTCAGTTACCCCGTGGTGTACTGCCAAGACGGAGAAGAATTTTTCAACTTTGGACGCATTGCTACACTTGCTGGACAACTTATTATAGAAGAAGATGTCGAGCCCTTCATTATCGTCGGTGTAGAAGTTAACGTCGCTGTTCGGACTCAAGAATACGCTCCGTTCGGCAGCCGATTCAAGCAGTACCTATCTTGCTTTTCCGAAGAGATTATTCCCTTCATTGAAAAAAATTATCCCGTACGCCGTACACCCGAAGAACGAATCTTAGCCGGCGATTCCCTTGGAGGCAGCGTCTCCCTCCATCTCGCACTTGCTTATCCAGCTATCTTCACACGTATCATCAGCCTATCCGGTGCATTCTATCCCGAATCACAAGCCATGCTGGCAAAAGAAGAAGATCTCGCCTGGCTTAACATTAATATGGTCGTTGGACTGCAGGAAACAGATTACCAGACTGATACAGGGACCTATGATTTTGTTCAGATGAACAGAGAAACAAAAGCGTTGCTTGAAGCACGTGGAGCTACCGTATCCTACCGTGAGAAAGACGGTCGTCATCTCTGGGGCTTTTGGCAAAAGGAACTCCCTGAATCTCTACTCTATTTTTTAAACACATAATGCCTTATTGATAGAAGCAAAAAATGAACATCTAAAGAACGTATGTAGATTTCAGCCGTGTTTGCGCTTACAGTTTAATCCAGCGAATTTCCTTAATTTACTTTAATACTAATCAGAGAGGGCTGGAACCCAACCGGGTTACAGCTTTTCTCTTATCACCATTTCAAGCAAAACGTCACAGCCTGCATTGATTAAATCATATACCTGCTCAAAATCCCCTGTAAAATAAGGGTCTGGCACTTCTCTCAATTCTTCCTCAGGCAATAAATCCATGAAGAACAAAAGCTTAGCCTCTTCCCCACCAGGAACCTTTCGAACATTCTCTCCATTAGACTTGTCCATACAAACGATATAATCAAACTTCTGAAAATCCTCGCTACTGACCAAACGCGCTGCCATATTTGCATAACTAATCATGTTTTGATCAAGTATACGTCTAGTCCCTTCATGCGGTTCCTTACCAATATGCCAATCTCCAGTTCCCGCACTGTCAACCAGAATCTTATGTGAAAGCTCTTGTTCATCAATCTTATGGCGCAGAACTGCCTCCGCCATTGGTGAGCGACAAATATTACCCAGACATACAAATAGCACGTTTACGATTTCATTCACCTCCCAATTATTAAAACATAAGTAAATATGAATTTATGCACATAAAAAATCGCACACTATCATTTTAGCGTTGTCTTGGTCAATTGTGCAACTTTTCAATCTGCATTATACTGGGACAGGATAACCAACTAGAGTTTTAGAGGAGGAATGGATGTTATGCCATCCAAACGTGTCGTTATTTTTGCCGGTGGAGAACTATCTCCGGATTATTTCGCTCTATTAGATGAAGAAGATTTTATTATCGGTGCGGACCGGGGTGCATTATTCCTAATCTCACATGGATATATACCAGATATTGCAGTAGGTGATTTTGATTCTGTATCGCCTGAAGCTTTTCAGGATATTCAATCCAAAAGTAAAAAAACCATCACTTGTGATGCCGTAAACAAGGATTTAACCGACAGTGAGATGGCGCTCGATATTGCGATGAATCAGCAACCTGATTCTATTTTACTATTAGGAGTTACAGGCACTCGAATTGACCACTCCTTAGCCAGCATTCAAATGATGACAAGGGCTCTGCAACGTCAAATCAATTGCTACGTCATGGATTCTAATAACTATGTGACACTTACCGGATCCCAAACAGTCATTGAAGATTTGGGCTACACCTATGTATCTTTGCTTCCATTAACTCCTGAAGTAACAGGGATTACATTAGAAGGATTTCAATATCCTTTGAATGACGCCACTTTAAAGCTAGGCCAATCTCTAGGTGTAAGCAACAAACTGATTTCCTCCACTGGAACAGTTAGAATACGTAGTGGATTATTGCTGATTATCCAGAGCAAAGACTAAATACATAGTGATATAGAAACATCCTTGTAACTTTTGTTTTAAAATCAAAAAGCCGATAAATCCTTTATATATCAAGGGGTTTACGGCTTATTTTATTGTCCAAAATATCAAGTTATTAATTTTTTGTAACTTTTAATGAATTTTTAATAAAACGTTTACAACCTAGGCCCAGCCTCACTTTATTGCTGCTCTACCAAATTTTATGACATAGATAACCTGCTATACTACGAATCAGGCAAGCAAGACAAGACACAGCAAGACAGATTGATATACTAACTTTGGAGGTACTTACAACATGAATAAACAACAATGGATAAAAAAAGCGATTGTCATAGGAATGGTTACTACGATGGGCTTAGGAACAATGATGGCAACAGGCGTAGGCGCAACTAAAGTCGAAGCCGCTACGGTGTCCAAAGGACAAAGCGTTGTCAATTTTGGGAAAAACTATATGGGAACTCCATACAAATTCGGAGCATCTACTTCTACTACTAAGGTTTTTGATTGCTCTTCATTTATGAAACATATCTTTAAAAAGTATAATGTATCATTACCCCGTACAGCTGCAGCTCAATCAAAAGTAGGAACTTCTGTTTCCAAAGCAAACCTTCGTGTGGGCGATCTTGTATTCTTCTCTAGCGGCAGCAGAGCAACTGGTAAAAATGTAACTCACGTAGCTGTTTACGCCGGAAACGGTAAAATTCTGCACACTTACGGTAAACCAGGTGTTACGGTTTCTGATCTTAATTCTGGTACATGGAAAAAGACTTATCTAAAGGCTCGCCGCGTACTGTAAACAACAGCTCTATAGTAGAGTCTTTTCTATAAAAGAGAATAAGTCTCAGGATGTGGTGCTGCCTTCGGGCACCCTCATTACATATCCTGTTCCGCGAACAGTGTGAATTAACTTGTTCCGGTACCCTTTATCAATCTTTAAGCGGATATGCCTGATGTATACATCTACAACATTGGTATCTGCATGGAATTGATATCCCCATACTTGTTTGAGTATTTCCTCGCGGGAACATATAATCCCTCGATTCGCAGCGAGATAATATAAAAGATCGAATTCTTTATGCGTCATCTTAAGCTCGATCCCTTCACGGGTGACCAGCCTGCGGCTGGGATCGAGCATTAAACCATCCACCTTTAACAGATGTTTTAAATTTCGACGCCGACCCGTGAGGGTTAATAAATTTAGAATTCTACATTTGAATTCACCGGTATGTAGTGGTTTTGACATAAAATCATTCCCCCCGGCTAAAAAGGCCGCAACCGCTCCGTTACCCGATAGCTCTTCGGAAATCACCATGACCGGAAGAATCATTCCCTCATCTCTTACTGCGGAAATGATTTTCCATCCTTCCCATGTTCCCACCTCGCCTAAATCAGCAAGCAGCAATACCGGTTCTACTTCAGAAATGGATAAGCGAAGATCTTCGGGATCTTCGCTTTTTGTTATTTGCAGACCGATATCATTAAACACTTTTTCTATAGCGATTCGCTCTTCTACTCCTCTTTCGTTTCCCTCAGACATATACCATATCAGTTGCTCACTCACAAAGATCCCCCGTATCCATCAGACATGCATCAGCATCCCATTAATAGATATAGAATCCCCGGAAAGCAAAGAGACCATTCCTAGGAAATGGTCTGAAGATCAGTTTATCTTGCTTTTTAACCGAAATATCGATGATAAAAGCTACGGGCGGCGGCAATATCCTTCGTCCCATGAATCAATGCCCGGCCATCTGCGAAGATCACCATCCGGTAAGGACCTTCTTTAAAGGAAATTAGATAAGGATTGCTCTCTACCTCACCGTCTCCTAAACGAGACAAGCGGCTGGCTGTTTCCTGCAGGTTAAGGCTCTGCGGCCGGGCAGGGCGGATTTGTACGGTATCCCTACCACAAAGCACATCACTTCGTTCCGTATTCAAGGCTGTTAGATAAGGGTAGATCGGATGAGTCCCACAAGAAGGGCAATTCTCCTTTTTGGCACTTTTCACTCCAATTTCTTGATGTTCATTACGCCATACATCGAAAGTGAGCAGTTTATTTCTTAATTGGTCCTTACGGTTACCGAGAAGCTTTAACGCCTCAGCTGTAGCATTTGCAGTAACCAATTGCACGGCCTGTGGAAGAATACCCGCTGTATCACAGGTATCTCCCCCTAGTGGGACTGTACCTAAAAGACAATGAAGACATGGCGTTTCTCCAGGCAAAATCGTATATGTAATTCCATAGCTTCCTACACAAGCTCCATAAATCCAAGGGATATTATTCTTTTGGGCAATATCATTAATGATGAGACGTGTATCGAAATTATCGGTCCCATCCATAATCAGATCCACCCCTGAGATGAGTCCTTCCAGTTCTTCCTTCCGCACATCCATAACATGCGCTTCTATGACAACCTCAGAATTAATCTGCTGCAGTCTGTTCTGGGCTGCTATGGCTTTCGGAGCTCGCTCCTGTGCATCTATCTCGGTATACAGCTGTTGCCGCTGCAGGTTACTCCACTCTACATAATCGCGATCAACGATAAGGACATGCCCAACACCACAGCGGACCAATGTCTCTGCAATCCCTGTACCTAACGCACCCGCACCAACCACAAGCACTTTTGATTTTGCGAGCCCCTGCTGTCCTTCAGTACCAAATGGCGCGAAACGTATCTGTCGTGAGTATCGATCTTCTCGCCCGGCGTTATGAAACATACATTATCTCCTCCCCATATCCAAAAAGCGGAGAACAGCAGGATGTCTGCTATTCTCCGGATTTATGATTATTCTATACTTGTACAGCTGACCACTGCTCAACATCCCAAATTTTCGTAACCCAATCTTCATAGAAATCAGGTTCATGGGATACAAGCAGGACTGTGCCTTTATATTCTTGCAAAGCGCGCTTCAGCTCTGCTTTAGCAATAACGTCAAGGTGATTGGTAGGTTCATCGAACAGTACCCAGTTGCTTTCACGCATCAAAAGCTTACAAAGACGCACCTTCGCTTGCTCCCCACCGCTCAGCATACTAAGCGGACGTGTAATATGTTCATTTTTTAGACCACAGCGAGCCAGATGCCCACGAACTTCGTTCTGAGTTAAACTGGAGAATTCATTCCAGACATCCTCAATAGGCGTAAGACTAGCTGCTTTCACTTCTTGTTGGAAATATGCAGGGTTCAGATAATCCCCAAGATAGGTTTTGCCGCTGTATGTTGGGATCACTCCCAGAATAGTCTTCAGCAGTGTAGATTTACCTACACCATTGCAGCCAACAATAGCAATCTTCTCCCCACGTTCAATGACCATATTTAGCTGTGGCAGCAGCGGACGATCATAACCAATCTCGAAATCAATTCCTTCGAATACGGTTTTGCCGCTTGCCCGGCTCTCTTTAAACTTAAAGGTCGGCTTAGCAGCTTCTTCAGGACGATCAATTCGGTCCATACGATCAAGCTGCTTCTCACGGCTTTTTGCCCGGCCTGAGGTTGAAGCACGCGCTTTATTCCGTTGGATGAAGTCCTCTTGTTTTTTGATAAAATCTTGTTGTTTCTCATAGGCATCGATATGCTGGTTTTTGTTCATCTCCGCCATATCAAGGAATTTCTCATAGTTCGCCGTGTAACGGGTCAATTTACCAAACTCCAAGTGATAAACGACATTAACGACTTTATTCATGAACTCAGTGTCATGGGAAATCAATATAAATGCATATGGGTACTGTTTCAAATAGTTGGTCAGCCAATCGATATGCTCAACATCCAAATAGTTGGTAGGCTCATCAAGCAATAGTACATTGGGTTTCTCAAGCAAAAGCTTTGCCAGCAGTACTTTGGTTCTTTGACCACCGCTAAGAGAAGCTACATCACGATCAAGCCCAATCACGGACAGGCCTAAACCATTTGCCATTTCCTCCACTTTTACATCAATCAGATAGAAATCTCCGATGTCCAGTTGTTCCTGAATGTCCCCCATCTGCTCCAGTAGTACTTCTAGTTCCTCAGGCGAAGCATCACCCATCTGCTCTGTGATCTTCAGCATTTCCTGCTCTAACTCAAGCAGTGGCAGAAAAGCGTCCTTTAGAACATCGCGAATCGTTTTTCCTGGTGTAAGAATCGTATGTTGGTCCAAATAACCGTAACGCACCCGAGGGGTCCATTCTACTTTACCATTATCCTTCAAAAGCTTTCCTGTCAAAATATTCATTAGCGTCGATTTACCAACGCCATTTGCTCCAACAATTCCAACATGTTCTCCTGGTAACAACCGGAAAGACACGTTCTTGAACAACGTCCGATCCCCAAAATTGTGGGAAACGTCTTCTACTGTAAGTAAACTCATAAATTCTCCGCAAGCTCCTGTCTATACTTAAATAATGCGTAAATCAAATCACGTATAAATATATATTTTATCACACTTTAGCGGAACACTGAATTAAATGTTAGTCCCAATAGCCTATCTTAAGAAAAAACCACGGCGTTTTCCATCGTTTCGTTCGCCCTTAATGTCCCCTAATAGCTCAGCAATTACATCTGCCAACTTCCCTTTTTGTAAAAATGGATCTTGCTGACACGGTAAATTATAAACCCTATCTATACCTAAAGAATTTCGCAACAGTTCAACAGATTGCTGTTCAGCAAGTGGTAAACCCACTCTCCAATCCCGTTCAGGCTGCAGCCCCTTCCTCCTAATCCATAATAAAGTTTCCTCCAGTCGCCAATCTGCGCCAGAAGCAATTAGAATGGGAATATCGCTATGTTTGATTTCTTCCAGCGCTCCATCAAATCCACCCGTGCCCAGATCTAATACCACAAATTGATAAGCCCCTCTCATAAGCTCTGCTACATCCCCATGGTGAGGTCGCTTCCAGTAATGAACCTTCCTCCAGGAAAATACAGACTCAGAGCTCTCAGCAGGAACTGAAGCGCTCTGCACATCAAGCAAATTGTGCATGCGATCATAAACCGATGAATCCGGTGATAGATCAACCCAAGCTGTTGAACCAATCTGTGCCAGATAACTGCTAATCGCAAATGAAGTATGTGTTGTTCCAAGCCCCGGCCCTACTCCAAGTAAGGCAATCACTTTAGCTTTCCGTTTATCAACTGCTAGGGGTACAGACACTGCTGAATGATTACCTTCATCCATATCAGCCTCCACATGAACCAGTGCTTGAATAACAGCTGTTGCCTCCTGATATCTTTCCTCCGGATGTGGCCGTAATAAACGTCTAATTATCGGAATAAAAGCTGCGGGAACTTGGTCACGCAACTTATTTTCCATTCCTGACTCCCAGTGGCTGCATAATCCTCCGGTAGCCATATATAAAAGCAACGCACCAAGACCATATAAGTCAGAAACCGGTTGACTCTGCCCATTCCCATACTGCTCAGGAGCCGCGAATCCTACCGTACCAAGCTTCACCGTATCTTCAGCGATGCCTTTTCTAAAATTTCGAGCGATTCCGAAGTCGATTAACATTAATTCTTTTTGCTTAGTTAACATAAGATTGGAGGGCTTTAAATCACGATAAACAATGGGCGGATGATGACCATGCAAATATTGCAGGACTTCTAAAAGCTGTTTAGCAATTTGTAGGATGAATTCACAAGGCAAAGGTCCGGGATTATCCCTCATCAGCTGACTTAAAGTTATCCCTTCAATATAATCCATGACTAAATAAGAATACCCTTCTTTATCCGAAAGATAGTAATCAACAATACGTGGAAGCCGCGGGTGATCCAGCCCCATTAGCATCTCCGCTTCCGCTTCAATGTCCGAATGCAGCGTTGCTGAGCTAACACTTTCTTTTACAGCCCAACGTTTCCCCTTTAAACGCAGATCCTCCGCAAGATAAACAATACTCATTCCACCTGTTCCAATCTGGTCAATAATTCTGTATCTGGCGTCCATTATCTGCCCTACCCCAAGCTTCGATGCAAAATTCACTGAACTTCCCCCTTTTTCACATAAAAAAAAGAGAAAGCTTCCGCCATTAACGTTGTTACCGCAGATTACGATAACGTTAATAACGGGATGCTTTCCCTTAAGATTTTTAAATTAGGATCTTACCTAGTATTTAATCATATAAAGCGTGATCTCGTCACGATTATGAAACAGCTGCTTAGCCCGCTGAATCTGCATACGTTCGCCCTCAAACATTGCAATGATCTCTTTGATCATCGCTAGAGGTTTCTTATGCATCAGCTTTACGGTCACAATCGCTGTTCCGCCTGGTGACAGGCTGTGCAGCAGCCCGGTTACAAGCTTTGCCATCAGCTTAGGACTCCAGCTCATATCACATACAAGCAGATCAAATTCATTATCGCGGAATTTCACTTCTCCGGCATTTTTGCGCAGGATCTTCAGACCCGGGTAATTACGCAGCGATTCATGCATCAAAGCAGGGTCAACCGCTGTTACCTTCATTCCACGCTCCAGCAAGAAAGAAGTCCAGCCCCCTGGAGAGGCGCCAATATCAAGCGCATTACGGAAGCTGTAAAAAGGAATAGCGAACTCCTTCTCCGCTTCCATCAGCTTGAACTTAGCACGTGAGATTTGTCCGTCTTCTTTGCGGAAGCGGATTGCACCGCCATTCCAGCCGGATAGATTCTCTTCTGGTCTGGACACTCCTGCATATAAGGCATTCCCGTCTGCGTAGACAGAAATGACCCATGCCGGATCTTGTACTGTAAATTCTGCACCCAAGCTTTGTAATTGCTCCTGCAGCCATTCACGAAGTTCGCCCGGACTTTCCTGCCAGAAGGAAGGATCCCCTTTACGAACATTTAGGGATACTTTCTCCCCCTCTAGCTCACTGCGGCGGCTTAAATACACAGCCAAACGCTGTAGTGCTTCCATGGTTCCTTCATCCTGAAACTGCACAGGCTGTATATGACGAAGGAAAATGGGCAGATTCTGTGTGAGCAATCGTGATACTTCCTCGGGTTCAGACTGCAAGGTGGCGAGAAAGATTTCTCCCGGCAACAGCAGCGTACTCTTCACTGCGCCGAACAAGCGCCGAAGCTCTTCCTGAGCATAGGGCGCAAAGCCGTGATTAGCTGTACAAATATATCGGGAGTACACTATTTCTTCCGGAGCAGTGGTCTGCTCTTCGTTATCATGTCTTAATTCGTTCAAATCGTTTTGCCTCCAGGTCTAATTTTAATCCAGGGACGACCGCTATCCCATTCTACATCAACAGGAATATCATAGGTGGCCAAGATCATTTCTTTGGTTAATACTTCTTCTTTCGGTCCGGAACCAGCTAGCTTACCGTCGCGAATTAAAGCAACATGTGTAAAAAGCGGGACAATTTCTTCCACATGATGAGTTACATAAACAACGGAGACATTACGTTGTCTCAGCTTATCTACTTCAGCCAGCATTTTTTCTCTTTCGTACAGATCAAGACCTGCACAAGGCTCGTCCATAATCAGTAGTTTGGGGTCAGCCATAAGACATCTTGCCAGCATTGCTTTTTTTCGCTCTCCCTGTGACAAGGTTCCAAAAGGATGAAGTGCCATATTGCCCAGATTCATATCCTCTAGCAAGCGGATTGCCTTCTCCTTCACTTCGTGTGGAATGCTCTCGTAGAAACGCAAATAAGCGTAAGCTCCTGTAGCGACAACCTCCCACACCGGATCATTTAAAGACATCTTCTCCATTAAGGAAGGACCAATATAACCAATTTCTTTACGAACCTCGCGTAAATCACATTGACCATATTTATTCCCCAATACCTCAACAGTTCCTTTGCTAGGGAATAAATAACCTGTCATAATCTCCAAAATTGTTGTTTTGCCAGAACCATTCCGTCCCAAAATGACCCAGTTTTCGCCTTCCTTAACTTCTAAGGACACATCGTCCAAGATTAGGCTTTCTTCTCTGCGCAGAGATAAATGTTGTAATGAAATGATCATGATATAATACTCCTTATGTATTCCAGAATCCGCTCAACTGAAACCATTGAATAATAAATAAGCGGATCCTCTATCCGGTCAGCAGAAGCCACTAGTAGAGCAGGAACACTGGTAATACGGTATTGTTGTACCAGATTAGGCAACATGTTCACATTTCCAGCAACCATTTGGAGTTCAGCAGGCAACAGATGTGCCGCCACTTCCAACATGCGTTCTGTTGCCTTACAGGTACCACACAGCGGAGTATGCAAAAACACTACCAGCGGTTCTCCCGGTCTCGTGAGTATCTCCAGTAAATCCGCTTCGTTCATTTCCTTCATTTTAGTCCCGTCTCCCCAGCGATATCATGAAGCTTATCAGAACTCAGGGGACCATTAAACAAGCGCATCCCCTCAGGTTTAGCCGCGTATAAGATTTCATACATTTCTTTTCTCCCTAAAACGCTGGAGGTGTGTAGATAGATTTCACAGGGGTACAGTCCTTCCAGAACAATCCGTCTAGCCACTTCCCCACCTGAATAATCATCCGGTCCCATATCATAATCTAACGATAAAATACCGACCTCACACTCACGCAGCATCAGAAGACATTCTTCTGTTGTCCGGGCTAAAGCAAATCCAAGCGGACCTTTACGGAGATCGTCCATATAGATATGAATCACTTTCTAGCCCCCGCTTCAAACCAACTGCGAACAGTAGCTATTTCATTCCGATGACTGCCATCTGGACCCTTTTCAGTTTCCAAAACAACAGATGTTTTACGTAATCGATCAGAAGTTATTAAGCTTTCAAGACCCTTTTCGCCGATAAAACCTTTTCCTATTCCAGCATGCCGGTCCCGTCTTGAACCAAAGGGAAACTTAGAATCATTAAGATGAACAGCTACAAGATGCGGCCAAAATCCAAGCTGGTTTCCTCGTTCAAGCAAGTCTTCCGTATGCTCAGGATTCCAAATTCCTGCTGCAAAAGCATGACAGGTATCCAGACAAAATCCAATCTTCTCGGGAAACTGGCTAAGCTCACGAACCTTCACCAATTCTTCAAGTGTAATCCCTTCGGTACCATGGTTGCCCGCTTGATTCTCAATTAGCAGCTTGGCGTTACCTTCCCAGGACTGCAGCGTCTCATTCATACATTGTATAATATTTTGATAGCCTTGTAACGGCTCCATTCCAGCAAAATGTCCAAAATGAACAACAATACCTAAGGAACCGCAGGCTTCAGCAATTTCCAGATCATTAAGAAGGGAGTCTACATACACCTTTCGAGGGGTTGCGTCATCCCTATTCGCAGCCATATTGATTGCATAAGGGGTGTGGGCGATAGAGGTGATTCCTTTTTCTTGGCAAAAGAGTGCACAATCCCTTGTATCTCGAATATCAACCGTCTTTAGCTTCAGACTGCGCGGATTTTTCGGAAAATATTGAAAACTTGTTGCACCGCTCTCCCAAGCCAATCGGGCAGCTCTCCCATATCCACCACGAATGCTAACATGAGCCCCTATTTTGGGTTTAGGCTTCATGCTGACAGTCTGGACAATAAAATACTTTGCGTCCAGACAGCTCTGTTTTGATAATCGTTCCCCCATCGCGTAGGCAAGGCTCGCCCTCACGGTCATAGACTTTACATTGATCATTATAGGAACCCGTAACCATGTCACCTGTCATAAACGGCATTTCCATGTATCCGCCGATCTCTGTCGCATCAGTTAATACTTTTTGAATGCTTTGATACAGACGGGAAATGGCTTCAGGTGATAAATTTTGTACTAAAACTGAAGGCAGAAGCCCAGCGTCAAAAGCAATCTCATCCGCATAACAATTTCCAATACCCGCCATTACATGCTGATTCACTAACAGACTTTTTAACGCACCACGCCGCCCTTTTAATATTCCTGCAAAACGTTCCGGCGTCATCCGTCGATCCAGCAGCTCAGGTCCAAGCTTACCCATCGTTGCTTCGCTTTCCTTCACGGATACTAAATGTAAGAACCCTAACCGCAGGCCCATAAAATAAAGGATCTGATCACCAAATGCGATTTCTACTTGCGTATTACGATCCGGCCGCTCTTCTTCTGAACCATAAAAAAGCAATCCACCCAGCATTAAATGCAATAGTAATCTTCGTCCATCATGGAGATGAAACAAAATGTACTTGGCGCGCCGCTCTACAAAAACAACACGCGCACCGATCAAGGCATCAATGAAAGCTTCTGTTTCCATGTTAATTGTTTTTTCTCTGTTCACAATTACATTAGTTATCGGAACATTTATAATACGCTGGCTAAGCAGCTGTCTATAATTCTCCATTTCCGGCAATTCTGGCATACTCATCGTCCCCTCTAAGTTGGTGAAGTAATAAGACCCTAGCTATTATACACCGAGAAACATTTTAAGTTCAGCTAAATCGGCACATATTTCATCGGGAGTGATCCCTGTGATACTTTTATAGTGCTCCAGATTCTCTGTAGTGGTTAAACCGGTAAGAACAAGGATTGTACGACAGCCCGCATTAACACCGGCAGCGATATCCGTACGCATATTATCCCCAACAACAGCAGCATGTTCAGGTTGAATTTTCAGAAGATCTGTCGCATATTTGATCAGATGCGATTCAGGCTTACCGATCACTACTGGCTTCACACCACTGGCAGCCTCAATTGCTGCACCGATCGTACCCGCACCCGGCATAACCCCATCATCTGATGGTAACATTAAATCTGGATTGGTGAGCACAAACTTTGCCCCGCTCAAAATCCAACGCGAAGCTTGAGCTAGCGAAGCATAATTAAAAGAACGATCGATACCTTGCACCACATAATCAGGGGATTCTGTGACGATTTGGAGCCCTGCCTCAATGCAAGCCATACGCAGTCCCTCTTCTCCAAGTATCGCCACTGTAGCCCCAGGTGATTCCTCAGCTATGTAACGTGCGGCTGCCATAGAAGAGGTACATACCTCCTCAGCTTTCGCCTCAATTCCCATTCCACTTAAGTGGGCAGCAACGTTAGCTGCCGTACGCGATGAGTTATTGGTAACAAATAAAAAAGGGATATCCGCTTCACGAAGAGCTTTTATCAGCAGATCAGCACCGGGAATCATTTTATGCCCATGGTACAATGTACCGTCTAGATCAATCAATAATCCTTCAATTTGTTCCATCACTAACCCCTCAGTTTCCATAATAAATTTAATTAATATAATAAATAAATAATAGTATTAACAAACTCGCAGCCTTTGCCCTGCTTGGATTTACAAGCATACTCAATCCCTTTAGGTGGAAGATATCACCTACTGATTTTCGGCAATATGTCCAGCCATTCGTTCGTCTTTTACTCCGTGATTACTTTAAATCTAACACACTTCGTCGAATGAAATCGAACAAGCGTCCCATCCAGCATTTTTTAGCATAGCACTGTCATTTCCTGCGCTTTCCCGGAAAATAATCATTCCCCCTATTGCCCATTTAGTCTGCGAGGTACCGGATATGCATTAAATTCCTCAGCTAATAATGTCTCAGGGAATATGAGTTCAGCTTCCTCAAGCAAAGGAATTAACTCTTCATGCGAGCTGTAACGAGAACTGAAATGAGTCAGCAACAGCTGACCTGCTTTGGCTTCTTTTGCTAACTCTGCAGCCTGACGCGCTGTACTGTGATGATATTGATACGCCATGTCAGCCAGATCATGGGCGAAGGTTGCTTCATGAACAACAAGGTCTGCATTAAGAGAGAGTTCTAAGGCTCCCGAACAAGGTCTTGTATCCCCAAGGATAGTAACAATACGTCCTCGTTTAGGTTCCCTGACAACATCAGCAGCACAGATTCGTACACCTTCATCCGTAACAACATCTTCACCTTTTTTTAATTTCCCATAAATCGGTCCCGGTTTTAAACCATAACTCTTAAGCAATTCCGTATTGAGGCTTCCGGGACTATCCTTTTCCGTTACCCGGTAGCCATAGCTGTCAATGCGATGCTCAAGTAATGCCGCCTCAACTTTAAAGCCATCATCCTCGAATATAATTCCTCCTGTATGCTCTACAATCTCAATCTTGTAAGGAATTCGGGATTGGCTCACAGCTAAGGAGATCTCTAGGTATGCTTTTAATCCAGGGGGTCCGTACACCGTTAACGGCGCTGTACCTCCCTGATAGCCACGACTTGATAATAGACCTGGAAGACCAAATAGGTGATCACCATGCAAGTGGGTAATGAATAGCTTTTCCAGCTTTCCTAACCGAATCGGCGAACTAAGAACCTGATGTTGTGTACCTTCCCCACAATCAAACATCCAAATACTGCGACGTTCTTCCAGCAGTCTTAATGTAACGGACGTTACATTGCGTTGTAGCGTTGGCACACCTGCATTAGTACCTAAAAAATATAAATCCATTCTTTTTCCTCCCTTCTACTTATTGGCTCAACCATCTCTTTTCAATTCTAAACGACCTTCTTCCAGCAAAAAACCCCCCAGTTACGGGAGGTTCCGCTGAAAGGGATACAATCCCCTACAGACCAGGTATATAAATGAAAGAATTACAGCTTCTCTACATTAAAATACTGCGCTTCTGGATGGGCAAATACCATAGCCGAAACGGAAGCTTCGGGCTCCATCATAAAGCCTTCTGTAAGGTGAACACCGATATCCTCCGGAGATAACAACTTAAACAGTGGACCTTGATCTTCTAAATCCGGGCATGCAGGATAACCAAATGAAACACGGATCCCTTGGTATCTTGCCCCATGTCTTTGCTTCATCGTCATATCCGCCGGATCTGGGAAACCCCAAGTATCGCGCATCATATGATGGACACGTTCTGCCAGTCCTTCTGCCACTTCAAGTGCAACCGACTGCAAGGCGTGTGAACGCAGATAATCTCCGCTTTCTTTCAGCTGAGTAGACAATTCACGTACACCGTGACCTGCTGTTACAACTAGGAATCCAACATAGTCCATAATACCACTGTCAACAGGTTTCAAGAAGTCCGCCAAGCACAGATGAGGCTCTACCCCTTGTCTTGGGAAAGTAAAGGTATGCAGGATCTCGGACGTATTCTGTGGATTATACACTATAATATCATTCCCTTGCGATTGTGCAGGGAAGAATTGATACATAGCATGTGGAGTAATGGTACCCTCTAGCATCGCTTGATGGAGAATATCGTCTACGGTACCCTTCAGTTCAACAGTCCGCTGATCTCCAGCAGCTAATTGGGCTTCTACAGAACCCCGTAACCCCAAATGATGACCCAGCAGCATTTGCATATTCACATAGGGGATAATATGCCCCAATGGATAGTTACGCAGTACGTGGCGTTCTAAATCCGGTGGAACAAAAACAGGTGCATCTGGAGATATTTTGGAACGCACTGCTCTGGTTAGTTTCGGCAGTTCTTGCTTAGGCGCAACCGCAACCGCTGCTTCTGCCTCCACACGAATTTCCTCGGCAATCTTCTCCCGTTCTTCAGGGTTCATAAGCCGATTGGCAATATCCAGCCCGTCCATAGCGTCCTTAGCATACAATACTAGGCCGTCATATTCTGGACGAATACGGGTCTTCGTAAATTTACGGGTCAAAGCTGCGCCGCCAACCATAATCGGGACATCGATCCCAGCTGTACGTAAATCCTGAGCGGTGAGCACCATCTGCTGAGCAGATTTTACAAGCAGCCCGGACAATCCTATCGCATCAGCTTTTTCTCGACGGAAGGCTTCGATAATGGTCTCTGGTGGTACTTTTATACCCAAATTAATGATCTGATAACCATTGTTGGAGAGGATGATCTCCACTAGATTCTTACCAATATCATGCACGTCCCCTTTTACGGTCGCCAGCATAATTTTTCCTTTAACCGCTGTCTCATCCTTCTGCATAAACTGCTCTAGGTGATTCACAGAAGCCTTCATCACTTCAGCGCTTTGCAGCACTTCAGCAACAATCAATTCATTATTGTTAAATAACCGGCCGACTTCCGACATCCCTGCCATCAGCGGTCCATTGATGATCTCCAGCGGACCAGATTTAGTCAATGCTTCATTTAGATCAGGAATGAGTCCTTCCTTCGTACCTTCAACCACATAGGAGGCTAAACGTTCTTCAAGTGACAGGTTGGAAATCTTCTCTTTTTTCTCTACTTTTTTACCACGGAAAGCAGCTACAAAAGCAGAAAGCGTCTCATCATTCGTATTATAAATCAGTTCCTCAGCAAGATGACGTTCTTCGGCAGGAATGGAAGCATACCGCTCCACTTTCTCTGTATTTACGATCGCATAATCTAATCCAGCTTTTGTACATTCATAAAGGAATACTGAGTTCAACACTTCACGTCCCGCTTCCGGCAATCCAAAGGAGACGTTGCTGATGCCCAAGATCGTATGAACACCTGGAAGTGCTTCCTTGATCAAACGAATGCCGTCAATCGTTTCTTTTGCTGAACCGATATATTGTTCATCTCCGGTTCCTACAGGGAACACCAGCGTGTCAAAAATAAGATCTTCTCCTGCTAAACCATACTTGTTCACTAGCAAGTCATAGGAGCGTTTAGCCACTTCCAGTTTATCTGTCGCCTTAATTGCTTGTCCCGTCTCATCGATGGTACCTACAACAATAGCTGCGCCATATTTATGAATGATCGGCGTCACCAGCTCGAATTTCTCTTCACCATCTTCAAGGTTAATAGAGTTAATTATCGCCTTACCTTGGCAGTACTGCAAAGCTAAATCAATAACCTTAGGATCGGTAGTATCGATCATCAGAGGTACTTTAACCTTTTTCACAACCAGTTCTAAGAAAAGCTTAATATCTTCAATCTCATCGCGGTCAGGGTCTTGTACACACACGTCAATAACCTGTGCCCCACTCTTTACCTGAGCTCGGGCAATTTCTGAGGCTTCCTCATATTTACCTTCGACGATAAGACGTTTGAATTTACGAGAGCCAAGTACATTCGTACGTTCACCAACCATGTAAGGACGGTTGTCGTTCTCAATATAGATAGGCTCAATACCTGAAAGTGCAGGTGGATGATTACCTGCCAGCGGGCGTGGAGGATATTCGGAAAGTGCTTCCTTCATCGCACGGATATGCTCTGGTGTCGTTCCACAGCAGCCTCCCGCAATATTCAGCCAGCCTTTTTCAGCAAAGGCTGCAATCTTGCGAGCTAAAGAATCTGGAGATTCATGATAATGTCCATTCTCATCCGGCAATCCTGCGTTTGGATAACAGCTCACGGCTGCCGAGGAGATCTCCGAAAGCGAACGAATATGATCCCGCATGAACTCTGGACCAGTCGCACAGTTGAGGCCCATAGAGATAGGCTTCAGATGTTCTAATGAGATATAAAATGCTTCAATATTCTGACCCGCCAGTGTAGTACCCATTGGTTCAATTGTTCCTGAAATCATAACCGGTAATGTGATGCCAGTCTTTTCAAAAGCATTACGAATACCAATACTTCCAGCTTTAACGTTAAGTGTATCTTGAGAGGTCTCCAGCAGCAAAACATCTACTTTACCGTCGATCAATGCCACTGCTTGTTCCTCATAGCTATCAACTAGCTCTTGGAAAGTAACGCCTCCAGTTACTGAGAGCGTTTTTGTTGTTGGACCCATAGCCCCCACGACGTATCGCGGACGGTCAGGTGTGTCATATTTGTCTACTGCTCTGCGAGCCAACTCTGCTGCCGCTAGATTGATCTCACGTGCGCGCTGAGGAATATCATATTCAGCCAGTACAACAGAGGTTGCACCAAATGTGTTAGTCTCAATGAGATCAGCCCCTGCTTCGAGATACTGCTCATGAATCGTCTGAATGACTTCTGGACGTGTTAATACCAGCATTTCATTACAGCCATCCAGCTCATCGCCACCAAAATCTTCTCCAGTAAGAGGCACCTGTTGGATCATTGTGCCCATTGCGCCATCAAGGATCAAAATCCTTTGTTGTAAGCTTTCCTCAAGTGTATATTTAGCCAACTAATAGTCCCCCCAGTAAAACATTAGAGTAAGTTTAGCAGAATAAAGGAATTTCGAAAAGCCTTCCTTTCCACTCTGCTTTATCTGTTATTGCTCAGCAACCGTTGTGAACCTTTGAATCATGGTTTCACAGACAGCTCTTTGCTAGGCATAGAGTGCTGTGTCCGGGCTGTCACATGTGAAGTGACATTATATTGTCCTTCCTTTTCAAGGGTCCCTTCAGCTTGATAGACTCCTTTACCTGTTAGCTTTCCCTTAAGCTCTATTTTCTGTCCCTTATCATTTTTATTCACAATTTCGAACAGAACCTCTTTTGCATCATCTACTGCCTCGTTATCTTGGGTCACCACAGCTTCAAAGGTTACCTTTTGATTTACAACAACTTCTTCAGGACTCCATTGTAGTTCGACTTTGATAGGTTCCATAGACATGTTCATATTCATGTTATGTATTTCTGAATGCTTGGTTCCATTTGAAGAACATCCACCTAGTACTAAAAGTGTTGCACCTAATAATACAGCGACTAATTTCTTCGATCTCATCATTTGGAGCCCTCCCAATCATTATCGAATAATAAAAATCTACCAATTCATGTTATACATCTCCATCTATTATACACATTATTATTGGTTTTTCAGTATTTTGCATCAATTCCGCATTAGACTTGTGACTTAAATCATTTACTTAAAAAATCTAATGAAATCCTTATGTTAGTATGTATGTACAGAAAAGCAGCGAGTTTCTTAGGATCTTAGAAACTCGCTGCTTTTATAAAGTCTTTATGTTGGAGCTAATAGCTCTGTATATCTTACAAGGATTGAACTAGTGGAAGAAGCTCCTCAAGGTGATTGATTTCATGATCCGGATGAATATCAAGACTAGGTGCTCTACCTTTTCTATTAATCCAGACCGTGGTCAACCCTGCTGCCAGCCCCCCACGGATATCCGTTGTAAGCTTATCGCCGACCATAACCGCTTGCTCAGGAGTTACATCAAGAAGCTCTAAAGCATGCAGGAAAATTTCCTTATCCGGTTTGCCTTTACCAAAGCTTCCGGAAATCACAATATGATCAAAGAAAGGAATTAACTCTGGCACACCATCTAGTTTTTCTTGTTGCAGTGCAGGACAACCGTTCGTAAGTAGCAAAAGCTTCACTTGACCCCGTAACTGCTCCAGTACATGCATTGTTTCTTCATAGATGTATGGACGTTTTCTGCGCTCTGCTGCGAATTTAGTTGCCAAGGTCTCAGCTAGTGCTTCGTCTTCCACCCCTAAGGCTGCAAGTCCGCGACGCCAAGACTCTTTACGATAAACCGGTGCAAGCTGCTCCAATTGACGGAATTCTGGCTGTTCACCTGCCGTAAAGTTAGCCCAGAGTGCTTCATATGGATTAATTCCGATCATCTTTGTAAATGGGAACGTCTCATAAGATTCATACAAGCTACTTGCTTCCTTACGAACTGCAACTTCTAGTTCTTGTGGATCAATCGTATCCCCGGCGGCTTCACAAGCAGAACGAAATGCTTCTTCGACGCTCCGATCATCCCACAGCAATGTATCATCAAGGTCAAATAGTACAGCAGAAATTGGCATTACAGGTCTCCCTCTCCCTTTAACTGGTCTAGTTCTATTCGTGAACTACTTCAATGTTGTGAGCTTTAGCAAATGCTTCTAATCGTGTACTCATCGCATTAGTATCATAGCGATTCATAAGTCTTGTGAAAATCCATTTCGTACGTTTCCCTTTGTGCTTAATGACTACAGCTCCACGCGAAAGGGTGATTTTCTCAATATCTGCAGCTGGAAGCCCGCGTTCGCGATTGAATTTAATAGTAGACAGTCTTGCTTTTTCCACCTTCAAGTACGGACGACGGAAGAACAATAGCGCTGCCAGCAAATAGTACAGTACTACTCCCAACCAATTAGCCAGCATGCCATTTCCTTTGGCCTGATCAATAGAACCAACTACCCAAAACATAGTGCCAAGTATCACTAACACTACCGGAAATGCAATGTTGCGACCTTTAAAGACTTCGGCATTCTGGGTAGGAGATTTAGAGGCATAAATCGTATCCTTGCCTTGTTTCTTTCTTTGCTTGTTGATTTGCTGTGTGTTGCGTTGAACCATTCTTTCCCAAGAACGGGCCATGTGCGTTCCCCCTAGTCATCCTGAAATATCTATGAAAAGGAACAGCGAGCTAATGTTTAAGCCCCTTGTTACCTTGTTCATGCTCATCGTTATCTACTACTTCAATAGTATTTAATTGTGCTCGGAAGTTATTGCGGATATTCCCCAGGTAAATTTCACGAAGCTTGGCGCGTTCCGCCACTTCCTCTTGATTAAGGCCTACGCTCTTCTGTTTGCGTGCCAATTCGTTAATTCGCGCGACCAACTCATCAATATTCAATACTTTCCCTCCCCCTATAAATTAATTCTAACTCTGCCATGAGAAAAAGAGCTTGTCAAGGTCTACTCCCTGCAAGCTCTACTGGTCATTCTATTATGTTCTCAGAAAATTAATAAATAGGTAAAGTAAGTATGTCTCCAGCGTTAATTTGACTACTCTTAATCCCACTTGAACGTTTAATTCCTTCTATATAAACAACTGTCTTCATATCAGCCGGTTTATTCTTAAGGGCAATACTCCATAGTGTATCTCCACGTTCAACCACAATCCGCTTCTCTTCCTTCATTATAGTCGTCGATCCTGCAAATACATTTCCCACTACTGTTAGGCCAGAAAATACTAGCACGATAATCAATATTAACTTAATAAAGAAGTCCTGACGGAACAACGAAATCATCCCTCCTAGCAAACGTTCCGTTATCTCTTTCACCTTAGCGGAATTACGGGCAACGTCATTATGTCCTAAAGATTCAACCACTGGGGCCTTATCGTAGATGCTGCGGTATGTACTGTATTTTAGCATAATTATCATCCTCCAAACACTTGTTCTTACTTTCGAATTCATAATAACACGAACATGTGTTTTGTTCAATACTATTTCAGAACAATTGTTCTCTTTTTTTCGAGAGACTCAAGTGGTTCATTTTATTATCATTTGTCTACCATTTTTTAACTCTAGCAGATTAATATTTATAATAGTTAGAACTTATGTTTGTGCGAACGGTAGTTCTATGTTATAATTTTCCCAAACATTACTATATGGGGTTGATTCCAATGTCAAAGATTTCAAGTCGCCAGCTGGCGATCCTGGAATTTATACGAAGCGAAGTCCGCAGCAAGGGTTATCCACCTTCCGTCCGGGAAATTGGAGAAGCTGTTGGCCTTGCTTCCAGCTCCACAGTTCACGGTCATTTGGACCGGCTTGAGAAGAAGGGACTTATTCGTCGAGATCCAACGAAGCCACGTGCAATAGAATTACTAGGCCAAGAGGATTCAGAGAATGTTCACCAATTCGCCCAGACCATCTCACGGATTCCTGTCGTAGGTAAAGTTACCGCCGGGGTACCTATCACTGCTACAGAGAATATCGAGGACTACTTCCCACTTCCTACTCACTATGTAGGTGACAACAAAGTATTTATGCTGTCAGTTATGGGTGATAGTATGGTGGATGCTGGCATTATGAATGGTGATTATGTAATTGTTCGCCAACAACAAACAGCGGACAACGGAGATATCGTTGTAGCCATGACTGAAGAAGATGAAGCAACCGTTAAGACCTTTTACAAGGAACGTGATCATATACGGCTTCAGCCGGAGAATCCAGCTTATGAGCCTCTTCGCCTTAATCGCGTAACTATTCTCGGAAGAGTCATCGGATTGTTTCGAGATATCCACTAAGTATGCACTCCTACCATAAAAGGCTGTTCCGCAAATGCGGAACAGCCTTTTTTCTGTGTATTTTGCTTTCTCAACCACTAACGAACATTTGTTCTCGTTCGCTAAAATGGGCATTTTCTATGAATAACCGTTTAGGCGTTCTGCTCATATCCTAATTAGAAAGGAGTGTTGTGCATAATGCCAAATTACCGAATTATTGTAGATCTGACCCAACGAATGTTATATCTTCTGGACAATGATATTGTGATTAGAGGTTTCCCTGTCGGTATTGGTAAGATGTTAACCCAATCCCCAGTGGGAGAATTCACGATTATTAACAAACAACCCAATCCAGGCGGTCCCTTTGGTGCCTTTTGGATGGGACTGTCTAAACCACACTACGGGATTCATGGAACGAATGATCCTTCCTCCATTGGGAAAGAGGTATCCCACGGCTGTATCCGGATGTACAACGAGGATGTGTTAACACTCGCAGCTATCGTCCCTATAGGAACACGAGTAACGATAAGGAATTGAATTCGCTGAGGACGTCACAGCCCCCAAATCACCATATACAGAATGGGGGTCATTACATAAGTAAGTATTTTTTCATTAGCATACTAGGAGTTTGGTGATTATATGTCGAATATTGTTAACAGGATTGCAAATTGAAAAGGATGTGTTTAGTTTTGAATAACTCAAAAATTAGAACCCTCGTCGATTTTAAAGTCGATGCACTGGGTAAGCTGTCCGGTTTACTTTTAAATGATGAACAAGCTAGTGGAAAAAAAGTGAATTTGCTCACCTCTTTTGGCAGCATTCAGGGAATCGTCTCTCCAGCCGTCTCCAACAAAGAGGATGTATTTGATTTAAAATCTTTGATGGATGATGTAATAGTAGACGAATACATATCTTATTTGGGAGCAGAACACCCTGATAAAAATTTCAGCTATAACTTTGTTGTCCTCAATGACGTTACTGTAAGACCTTATGCTAGTTATGGGACTCCGATCGAATACAAACAGCTGATTGTTTATACCGATCATATCACTGCCTTCAATTTTCTATAGGTTACATACTTACCTTAAAAAGCACCCTTGCAGCAACCCCCAATTTTGCGCCATTTGCAGAATCGGCAGGTTTCTCCGGGTGCTTTTTTTGGGCTAATTCCGAAGCCGATCCTATAATTCCACGAATTTCCCTTTTAAAAGATACTAGTGGGGATCATTCAGGCATATCTTTCAATAAGCAACAATTTGAGTCTAATGAGATAACTGGGAGGTGATTATATGCTGATTATCTTAGTGTACTTATTTGCTATTTTAGGAGTTGTTTTAATTCTAAGTGCCGCCATTATAAAATTGAAAACGCTATCCACTTCATCTGATATTTCTATGCTAGTTAATGCGGCTGCATCCTTTAACATCATTTTCACCAAAACATTCATTCCCCCCAATCAATCTCACTTGATCGCACTTAACGAACCTAATAAAAAATTAGCAATAGGCACCAGAAATCCGAAGAACAACAAAAAAGCAGTAGCAAAGCTATACTCTTTCGATAATGTAATGGGATCCGAGATTGTGGTTAACGCACTTACCCTTTCAAAAGTCTCCAAAAGACAACAAAACAGCAAAACAACTGCAACTAGTGCAGATATTAACGTCCTTAAGGAACCTGATGAAGAAGCTAATGTGATAGAAGAACTCACGCTTAAAATATATATGAACAGCAAAGAAACGCCTGTGTATTGTATTTCCTTCTTGCCGGGTTTATTGCCTATTCGACAATCCGACAACCAGTACAAGGAAGCTTACTCCCAAGTACAACAATTGCATGCACTCTTCAGGTCAATCGTATCTGAATAATTAAGTTGTTATCGCCATACCTCTCATTTGATTTCGAAATAGAAAGAACCTAAAATTGCACACTAAACCCATCAAACTGGTGAATACCCGTACCATGTGCCACTACCTTTTGCTCACGTAACTCGCGAACTGCCTTTTTGACCTCTTGTAAAATAGATGGATCTAAACCCAGCGTATTATGAGAGCCATATACTTGGGTAACCCCTGGAATTTCTGTAATCTTCTCTAAGGATGCCACTAAATCAACCGGACTAGTCGAAGGGTAAAAAGCATAGATTGGCGTAACGTCATATAATAAATCACCTGTAAACAGATATCCGTTGGCATGATCAAATAGGCTGATATGACCTGGCGAATGACCTGGTGTGTGGTAAATTTCTATTTCGCGCCCACCTATGTCGAGCACATCCCCCTCTTGTAAAAGAGCCGTTGGTTTCCCTTGAAAAGGTATGTAGGTGTTAGGATCAAAGGTTTCAGGAACAGGAAGGGTGATGTCTCGACTCATATCCTTTCGAATCTGGGCAAGGGACAAGCCTTTTATTCCGTTAATCAGCCAATCCTCATCCTCTTTATGAACATAGATTGTCTCGAATTGTCCGTGACTGCCAATATGATCTGCATGCACATGTGTAGTTATGACAGCGATAGGTAAATCCGTTAACTGATCCGTTATTCTTTTTATATTATCAATACCTAATCCCGTATCAATTAACGCGGCTTGTTTTTGCCCCAAGAGTAAAAAAGAATGCACCTTTTCCCAATGTCCATATTCACTGATTGCATAGGTGGTCGGATCAATTTCCGTTACTGTAAACCAACGATCTTTAATCAATTACGCTCCCCCATTCCATTTTTCCCTTACATGCTCTTCACCCTTATAATAATCCGCCTGTTCATCCGCTTGATAGATTTCTTGATAAGGCAAAATGTTGATTTTGCCTGAGTCTGGATATTCGCAAACATCTATTCCCTGATTCGTTCGGAGATCCAGATACCTGCATGGTGCATCCGTATGATTATAAAGCTGGTGCGCCCCTTCCGGTCCCATTTCGAAAAATATTACATTTCCTTCCGTAACCTCCGTAATACCCTCAGGCGTTCTTAACATCGCTTTTCCCGCTAAAATCACAAATATCTCTTCAGCATTTCTATGAAAATGATAAGGATAAGAATATTTATCAGGATCTAAAGATCTGATATCAAAAACTAAATGCTTGGAGCCCACCATTTCAGCTAATCTTTCACTCGTATGCCAAGCAAACTCTGGGATCGGGGACTGTTTTTGAGTAAATGAGACCGTATTTTCATTAAAAATCTTCACCATCTGCAACACTCCTCCTCCTTAAATTTTGCGTTCAATTACAACAAATAAAGAATCCCAGCTATAGCTAATGAAATAAGACCACCTAAAGCGGACCCATTCGCTACTTTGTTTTTAGTTTTACGGTCTTGTTTAGATTCCGAATAAAAGTTACCTCTTTGTTGTGTACCTGTCGTGAAGGCTCCAACACATATACCTGAAATTATAAAAAATCCCAAGCCTATGTAAATAAAAATTTGCATGAACTTACTCCTTCGCAGGTAAGAATTAGTTATCTATATATAAGATATTTTAACATTAAATTCCTCTGCTACGCGCCATGACTTTCGGACCCAGATGACGCTATTTGCTTATTTTCAGCCTTTGGAGCATGGTTTCGGACTCCAGTGACGTTATTCCTAAGAATGAGGCTCATATTGAGTGTTTTTAATGCCAATAGCGACTATGGGGTCCTTTAGTATCCAAAATGTGGGATAAAGCTTCATATAAGGTCTGCTGGGTCCTACACCGGGCTCATACGCGAAATTTGCAACCTCAGCAAATGGAAATTGGCGTTCAAATGAAGTAAGGTACCAAAAAGAAGAAGTGTGCCAACAACCATTTTTTGATTATGGTTATGGCACACTTCTTCTACTCCATACAACCCCTTCGGTTCTGTTTACACTTAATTCCTTTCAAGTTCAAGTGTTGCCAGTGAAACCATCACCCAAGGTGCAAAGTTATTCGACGAATCACCCTTAGGATTGTGTATCCGAAAAAGAAAAGCTTCCCCCGCCTGATTTTTCCAGACCATATAATCTTCTATCCCCTTATCACTGGTAGCCTGCAGATATAATTCTGCAAAACCTAGAGGATGTTCAATTAGTTCCCCGCTATGGTCGTTTGCTTTACCAATTGCAGAAAGCTCGGTTTGTCCCTGTTGCTTCAAAGCTGTGAGATCGTAACCGGCAGGCAAGTGTTCAATTTCGGCATAATAGGTTGGATCCTCAGTTAATGATAAACGACCAGACTGTGAGTCTAGTGTGAAACCCTGAAAAACATACAGGGAATATCCATCACCTTGCCCAAGTGTACCTTCTTGCCCTGAGACCCCTCCCTCCTGTTCACCAAATGCTTTGGTCTTTGGTCGATCGGATGCTAGAGGATCTGTGGCCTCCGGACTGGCGGACTCCTGCGCCTCCATAGAAGGAGTAGCAGAAGGTTCGGGAGTGGTTGTAGCTTCGACAACTGGCGTAGGCGCTGCACTTGACGCTGTAGGCTCTGCCTCGTTTGTTGTTTTATTGTTACTACATGCACCGAGAATTGAGGCAGACAGAAGAATACTAGTAGCTGTAGTTAATAATATTTTTTTCATTACGCACCTCCTTATTACTATAATAGTTATTACCCACATGACTAACGTGTCCTCTTATTCTTCAAAATCTTTTCTTCATTTTTATTGCTACGGATTGAAAAATTTCATTCAATCGACTCACTCTTATTGACAGCTATGGAGTTGTGCTCGAAATTCAAATTGTTCCCGGACGATTCGGGCACCTACTATCTTAATTAATGCCACCAGATTCCATAAAGTGACCCATGAGATCTTAGTTCTTCTCGGTTTCATAAGGTTAATTGGACTGAGCAAGAGCAAGGTAGACGATAAATCAATTAAAGTGAAAAAAATTTACAATCACTTTTACTTTAACACTTTTAGAATATACAAAAATAATAAAATAGCGACTCACAGCCAACCACGGGGGGGTTCTGTAAATCGCCATCCTTAATGATCTGTAACTCAGATTTGTGTCAACACTCTTTGATAAATCCTTTAAAAGTCAGAGCGATGCGAGAATATAAGCAATGTCTGTCATGACTATGTACACTCGTCTGAAGAGTTATTTTTTTGATTTATAACTTCTTACTAATAAACTTATACCTTTAAAAATCAAAACCACTAATATCCCGAAAATTATCAAAGTTAATATTAAGTTTGACCAAACTATATCCAAATTCACTCCTCCGTCTCTGCATTTAATTCTTCTATATCCCATCATATCCCATTATTTATGATAAATGAACAGCTTCTTACACGTTAAAATTGTTAATCAACAATATGCCAATTTTGATATTCACCTGTAAAACATCCTCGAATAACCTTAACCTCAGCTATTTGTGGGCATTTCGCGGGCATTTTTCGTAGACATATCATTGATGGTTACAAAACCACTATTTTGCCCAAACAAAAAAACCCTCAACACCAAAGGTGTCAAGGGTTTAAAGGTTCTAGTACAAAGTCATGTATTGGTTTCTTTCCCACTCGTGAACCTGAGTACGATAGATATCCCATTCGATTTCTTTCAGCTCGTAGAAGTGAGCCAGCGCATGTTCGCCGAGAGCTTCGGTAATTACATGGCTGCGGATCATTTCGCTTAGCGCTTCTTTCAAATCGGATGGCAAGCTCGGGATGCCTTCTTCAATACGCTCTTCCTCAGACATCACATAGATGTTACGGTCAATTGGGGCTGGAAGATCAAGCTTACGCTTAATTCCGTCTAGCCCTGCTTTCAACATAACAGCAAGTGCGAGGTATGGGTTAGCTGCCGGGTCCGGATTACGAACTTCAACACGTGTGCTAAGCCCTCTCGAAGCCGGGATACGAATCATCGGGCTACGGTTACTTGCAGACCAAGCTACGTAACAAGGTGCTTCATAACCAGGAACAAGGCGTTTGTAAGAGTTCACTGTTGGGTTAGTAATCGCTGCAAAAGCACGAGCGTGCTTCAAAATACCAGCCATATAGTAACGTGCAGTTTTGCTCAGACCTAGCTTGTCACTTTCATCGTAGAACATGTTTTCTTTGCCATTAAACAAGGATTGGTGAGCGTGCATACCCGATCCGTTAATACCAAACAAAGGTTTAGGCATAAAAGTTGCATGCAAGCCGTGTTGACGGGCAACCGTCTTCACAACGAGCTTAAAGGTTTGAATTTGGTCAGCAGAAGTGATCGCGTCAGCATATTTGAAATCAATTTCATGCTGGCCGGAAGCCACTTCATGGTGGGATGCTTCGATTTCAAAGCCCATTTCTTCAAGGGTCAATACGATTTCACGACGGCAGTTTTCTCCTAAGTCCGTAGGAGCTAAGTCGAAATAACCACCTTGGTCGTTCAATTCTGTAGTTGGGTTACCTCTTTCGTCTGTTTTGAACAAGAAGAATTCAGGTTCAGGTCCAACATTCATCGCTGTAAAGCCCATTTCTTCGGCTTCCTTCAGACAACGCTTCAGGATACCACGTGGGTCTCCAGCAAATGGAGTACCATCAGGCATATACACGTCACAAATCAGACGTGCAACACGGCTATCAGTCACCCAAGGGAAGATTACCCAAGTATCAAGATCTGGGAAGAGATACATATCGGATTCTTCAATCCGTACATAACCTTCAATGGAGGAACCATCAAACATCATTTTGTTGTCGAGTGCTTTTTCCAATTGGCTAACCGGAATCTCTACATTCTTGATAGTACCTAACAGATCTGTAAATTGCAGACGAATGAAACGAACATTCTCTTCCTTGGCAATGCGTAAAATATCCTCTTTAGAAAAGCTCACGTGATCCTCTCCCTTTCAAAACTCTGTATATTATTATTTATTAAAAAACCGGGATAACTCACCTTGAATAAGCGATACCTGTCCCGGTCTTTTACCGGAAACTAGTTCTTGCTTCAGCAAACGGTGAAGCTGCGAATCTGATAGCTCTCTACGTCTAACCTCTGTGTCAGGGGTAATCACAGTAGCTTCTTCGGATTCCTTAGAGACTGGGTTCATTACTTGCTTGATGCCAGCAATGTTAACACCCTTTTCAATCAAGGCCTTAATTTCTAATAGGCGCTCAACATCATTAAAAGAGAACAAACGTTGATTCCCAGATGTACGTGCAGGTACGATTAGACTGTGCTGTTCATAATAACGAATTTGTCTTGCAGATAAATCAGTTAACTTCATTACAATTCCAATAGGAAATAATGCCATATTTCTGCGGATTTCATCACCCATGACTCATCCAACCTTCCAATGATCTTTTTCTGATCTCATTGTACATTTCCTAATACAGCGTGTCAATGGTGTGTAAGATTTTCTGACAGTAATTTTCGATCACGCATACTTTGGAGTGCCATCAAAACGCCATATTTGACATGGGAGTAGGTTAATCCCCCTTGCATATAGCCGATATAAGGCGCACGGATAGGCGCATCTGCCGATAACTCTAAGCTACCACCTTGTATAAACGTACCTGCCGCCATGATGACAGGATGTTCATATCCCGGCATATCCCATGGTTCTGGAACTACATGGCTGTCTACCGCCGCAGCACGTTGAATTCCCTGCACGAAGGCAATTAAGTGATCCGGTCCATCAAAGGAAACCGCCTGAATCAAATCTGTACGAGGTTCATTCCACGCTGGTTTCGTCTCAAACCCGCAGCGCTGAAATACAGCTGCCGCAAAAATACTGCCTTTAAGGGCTTGTCCAACTGTATGCGGAGCCATGAACAGTCCTTGGTATAACCCGCGGGTAGTTCCTAACATTGCACCTACTTCGCCGCCGATACCAGGAGCTGTAAGACGGTACGCTGTAAGCTCTACTAGATCTCTGCGCCCACAGATGTATCCACCCGTCTCAGCAATTCCACCACCAGGATTTTTAATTAATGAACCCGCTACTAGATCCACTCCAACCTGTGGAGGCTCAAGCTCTTCAGTAAACTCACCATAGCAATTATCAACGAACACAATAACATCCGGTTTCAATGACTTCACTCTCGCTGTCATGTCACCTATTTCGGCTACTGTGAAGGAAGCACGCCAATCATAACCACGCGATCTTTGAATTCCAATTACTTTAGTCTTCTCATTGATAGAGAGAGTTACCTCTTCCCAATCAATCTTACCCTCTGCGGTAAGGGCAACCTCCCGATATGTAATTCCGAAGTCTGCGAGTGAGCCTGTCCCATCTCCTGCTTGGCCAATCACCTTGTGTAAGGTATCGTACGGACGACCTGTGATGTATAAAAGCTCGTCTCCTGGTCGCAGCACACCAAAGAGGGCTGTTGAAATGGTATGTGTTCCTGAAGCAAAATGCGGACGCACCAAAGCTGATTCCGCACCAAAAACGTCAGCATAGACAAGATCCAGCACTTCGCGTCCACGGTCGTTGTAAGCATACCCCGTTGAACCCGCAAAATGATAATCACTGACCTGATGACGTTGAAACGCTTCAATAACCTTCCATTGATTCTTATCGACAATTCGATCGAGGGCTTTGACTGCACCTTCAATTTCAACTTCTGCGGACTCTGCCGCTCCTAAAATATCTTCTGCAAAAACTGCCATTAGTTCTTATTCGCTCCTTACATTTACTTGCCATCATAATGACAGAAAGCGACAGTTGCCTGACGCTTTTTGTCATTAGCTATTATTTTATACCTATACTACAAGCATTTCCACTTTAGGGGAACAAAGAAGATTACGGCTGGTCCACAAAATCAGCAAGCATGTAACCCCATTTATCATAATCCTCTTTATTAAGACGGACGTTATAGATAACATCGTTCTCGTCATAGGTGGTTTCCAGAACCTCACCTACTCTGTAAAGCAGGGAAGAAATATCGCCACGGTCTCCAGGAATTCGAAAATTCAGCGTATCTCCGGCCAATTCATCAGAGATAATTTCGATAATCCGGGTTAAATCCTCAGGGTTAAACGCACTGATCTTCAAAAACCCTGTGCCGGTTGGCAGCATTTCCAGTTGCTCAGGCTCACATAGATCGATTTTATTAAAAAGCACTATTTGCGGTTTGCTGGCTGCCCCTAAGTCCTGCAAAATAGTTTGCACAATCTCCATCTGCTCCTCACGCATTGGAGATGAGGCATCCACTACATGCAACACCAGATTGGCCTCATTGACTTCCTCCAGCGTTGCGCGGAAAGATGCCACAAGATCATGCGGAAGATTCTGAATGAAGCCTACAGTATCCGTAAGCACTACCTCTTTGCCACCCGTTAGCTGAAGCACACGTGAAGTAGGGTCAAGCGTAGCAAACAATTGATTTTCAATATAAACATCCGCATCCGTAAGCTGCTTAAGCAGCGTCGATTTACCAGCATTTGTGTAGCCGACTAGAGCAACCTGCACTGCCCCTGCCTTACGACGGCGTTCACGGTGCAATTCACGGGTTTTAACTACCTCATCCAACTGGCGTTTCAACTCCGTAATCCGATTGCGAATATGCCGGCGATCGGTCTCAAGCTTACTTTCACCTGGACCTCTGGTTCCTATCCCCCCGCCTAATCTGGATAAGTTTTTGCCTTGACCGGATAACCGCGGCAAAAGATAGGACAGCTGTGCCAGCTCTACTTGAATAATACCCTCTCTCGTTTTGGCCCGCCCAGCAAAAATATCCAAAATGAGCTGCGTCCGATCAATAATCTTCAGATCCAAAGACTCTTCAAGGTTCCGTACCTGCGCTCCAGATAATTCCTGATCAAAAATAGCCGTATTAGCTCCAAGACCATCAGCGGCCATGCGGAGCTCTTCTACCTTACCTTTCCCGATAAACCATTTTGAATCCGGTGTTTCCTTATTCTGACGCAACACATCCAGGACTTCAACACCTGCTGTTTCTGCTAACTGTACTAATTCCTGCAGAGAAAGCTCTGGGTCAATACCGGTACGTTTAATTTTATCTGTGACGAGAGTGACCAATATCGCCCGATCTTGAATATCCGTTTCTGTATCATGCGTAGTTATTGCCATTTATTCATGCTCCTTATGACGGTAATAGAATCTTTGTGTACCATTTAATCAGTTTTTCACTTCTTGCTGATGTTATACAGATGAAACTGTTCATTCACAGCACTTCAAAACATTTTATCATAAGTTTCATTGGTAATATAGGCTGATAATGGAACGGCTCCCCATGCTGTCAGCATTTTCATTATGATAATCTTCAATCTTTTATAAAAGATAAACCGACTAAGCACGTATAAACTTAGCCGGTGTCAATTTATTTAAGAGATTATACTCTCCCCTTTTGGATAATCATCGACCGGAAGAACAAGGTCTCTCGGTAAGATCTCCATCAAAGATTGCTTGGATATTTTGACATGTCTGCTTATTAATCTAACCGCTTGATGGCGAATTGCCTGCTCGAGGATATTGCGTACATACCGCGCATTACTAAAATTTTCTTCAATAATTTTCTCATTAAGGATTAACTCTTTTAGTTTCCCGTTTGTTTCCGGAGTAATTATATAGTCTCTTTCAGCTGCCATTTTATGTGCAATCAATATCAGTTCATCTGTTGTGTAGTCCTGAAAATCAAGTTGAATTGGAAATCGTGAGGGAAGTCCGGTATTAGCCTCCATGAACATCTCCATTTCATTTGGATAACCCGCTAAGATAATGATGAGATCATCATTCCTGTCCTCCATAACCTTTACAAGACAGTCGATTGCCTCTTTCCCAAAATCTTTATCTCCGCCTCTAGCCAAGCTATAAGCCTCGTCAATGAATAATACGCCACCCATAGCCTTCTTAACAAGGTCTCTGGTCTTTTGAGCTGTATGCCCTATGTATTCCCCCACTAAATCCGCTCTCTCTACTTCGATTAATTGACCTTTACTTAATATGCCCATATTCTTTAACAGCTTGGCAACGATTCTTGCTACAGTTGTCTTTCCAGTCCCGGGGTTGCCTTTAAACAGCATATGATAAACCTGATTAACTACATTTAACCCCAGTTCTTGTCTCATTTTTTCCACTTGGATAAGCGCATGAATTTCATATATAAGATCCTTCACCTTTTCAAGACCAATAAGCTCATGAAGCTCTTGCAGGATTTCTTTTGTAGATTCTAAATGATTATTTTGAGCCAGCGCGCTCTCCAATGTTTCATTCGTAATATTTGTTGGGTCTTGATTTTTGAAAGTTATATTCATTCTGGAATCATTAATGGTTATCTTTCTTAAATTTTCTTCACCCATTGTAATCACCTCGTTAGAGCATTATATGCAATAACTGAATGACATCATGCACTTGTTTTAAAGAATGGGGTTTTGACATTGAATTCCCTGCTATCTCTCGCATCTTCTACGATGGTACACGAGGATAGAATGACCGAAATACATAAAAGCCATAAGCAAACGCTTATTTTTTTATCATTTTACACTCCCATTATTATTGATATACAAATAACAAATAGCCCCCAGTTAGAGTTTAATCCATTTGAGGGCTGGCTTTTCTAATCAAGTCTCTTCCGGAATAGGAGGCGTTATTAGAAGATTCTGTTATTCGGGAACAATTACAGGAACAACTGCTGGATTTTCCATTTCGTATAGGCTAGAATTTCACGCGACTTATGCCTTGTCATCGACAGAACAGTGGATTCTGTAAGTCCCAGTTCAGGATTCACATAACCGAGCTCGTCCGCGATTTCGTGTGAACGCCATCCATGATATGTATGCGTAATAATAATTGCTGAAGACAATCCCTCACTTGTCATAATGGCTTTGCTATACAGAAGATTCTCGTAAGTGCTGGTAGCTTTATTTTCAACAGAAATGGCGCTATCCGGAACTCCATGAGCTACTAAATAATTACGCATGCCTTGACCTTCGGTATATTTAAGATCAGGTTTATCCAAACCTCCAGAAACTATGAAATGCGAGAACATCCCCTCTTGATAAAGCTTAAGCCCGTAATCCAATCGTTCCTTCAATCCCGGGCTAGGTTCATCTCCCCACATCGACATGCCAAGAATGATCCCTGTATCGGCTTTGAGCATAGGATCTGTCGTTGCGGCTTTATTGATATTCCTCAATGCGTACGCACACCACAACAATCCAACTACAACAATAAGCATTAAAGCAATAAGCAACGTTCGTTTAGACCAAATCCGGCGTTTTTTGGGAACAATCCGAATCGGGGAAGAGTCTCTTCCATAAACGTACCATTCCATCTTTATTTCCTCCTGAATTCTCCATGATGAAATAATTCGGCACGATGTTTCAAAGAGAGAGAGAAATAAGGGAAAGCATGAGCATCGATGCCACGTAAAATAGTATGGGCAGTCTCCCAGGCTAGCTTATAATCGCTTTCTGAGATATCTTGCCTCTCCAGTGCTTCCTCCAGTTCATCCTCATCGAGCAAAAACACCTCGCCGTTCCAAAGTACTACCACGTCCAGATACAAATCGTCAAACCAAGGCACACCTTGGTCAGTGACGCCTTGCACCTTACAGGTGTCTATGTACCATTGAACAATATTTTGTTTTTCGTCGAACATAGCCGTCACAATATAGTGACTGTCTTTCGGAAAATATTGCAGCCAGGAATAACCTTTATCTGCAATACGATATGTATGTCGTCCATAGCTCTTCCACAGTGGTTCTTTCAGCCCGTAGATGGTATAAAGCGTAATATATCCGCTGAATTCCCGGCTCTCCACATAGCGGCAGGCAAAATGGCGACGCGTAATCCGGCGCCAGTTGGCCCGGTCTCCGAATTTACGTTTCATAGAAATTACCCTCTCCAGTATGGTCTATTCAGCTTAACACATTTAGAGGATACACTCAAAACATCCCGCAAAATACAAGAAATTTTTCTTCTAAACCTAACAAAAACGGCAGCCTAGCTTCGCTTTTTAAATAAAGCGAAGCTGGGCTGCCATGGATAAAGCTTATTATTTGAAATTCAAACTCGTTTATTGAGCGGAAGAATCTCCGTTCACAAACCCCGCCTCTGGATCAGGGTTTGTGGACACATTCCCGCTCTCATCGCCGGAACCCTCTCCACCGATAGTGGGTTCTGGAGTTGGAGTCGGCACTGGTGTTGGCGGTGGCGGGGTGATTTCAGGGATCGTCCCTGTACCTCCGTCATTTCCGCCACCCTCGTTGCCGCCTCCGTTATTGCCACCATTTCCATTCTCTCCGTTGTTGCCACCTTCCTCTGGGGTCGGGGTCGGAAGATTAGGATCTATGGTTGGTTCAGGGGTCGGCATTTCATCCTGCACGGATACACTAACCACATTTGATGGTTCGCTCTCCACTTTCAGCGCAGGGTCATAAGAAGTTACATAATACTCGTAAACCAAACCAGGCAGTGCACTAAAATCCCCTGCGCTGGTAGTCACTGTATTTAACAGTGAGCCAAACTCAGCTTCCGATGTCTCTCTACGATAAATACGATACTCAACTCCGGAAATAGGAACTGCCTCCCAATTGAGATTTACAGTCATCGTAGAAGGATCATATGCTGCTGATAGTCCAGTAACGGTCTGAGCTGTTTCTGGTGTTTCTGTAGGCTCAGGGGCAATCTCGTTATCGATCTGCGGGAAGGATTTCTTAGGAACATCCTTCAGCGCTTCCTCCATGACCTTACCCCAGAAAGCAGCGGCAAGCGGACTGCTGTTCTTAAGCAGATGCTTTTTACTTGGCTTGTCATAACCCATCCAGACTGCTGCTGTCCATTCCGGCGTGTAGCCTACAAACCACACATCACGGTTCGAGCTGATTCCAGAATATCCACTTTGCGTCGTACCGGTCTTACCGGCCACAGGACGGTCAATCCTAGCTTTTCTACCCGTACCGCTCTCCACGACCTTCTGCATCATCTCAGTCATTTGATAAGCCGTTTCCTTACTCATCACACGCTCAGGCGTTGTATTCGCTTTGTAGACCGTCTCACCACTGCTGTCAGAGATGGATTTAATGGAATAAGCCTCTCTTAGTTCGCCGCCATTTGCAAAAGCGCTGTAGGCTTGCGCCATTTCCAGCGTATTGGTTCCTTTGCTCATGCCTCCAAGAGCCAGCGAGAGGTTCTTATCCTCGTCTTCCAATCCAATGCCTAGTTTCTTGGCAAATTTAAATCCGGTATTCACACCAATTTCATTGAGCAGCCAAACAGCAGGAATATTCTCTGATTTCTGAATGGCATCACTCATGTTGATGCTCTTAGAATATCCGTGCAGGTTGGTTGGACAATAGTTCGCGAAACATTGCTTCTCATTGCTTAGCGTTGAATTCATGGTGAATTTCCCAGATTCCAGCGCTGGAGCATAAGAGACAATTGGTTTGAAAGCAGAACCTGGAGAACGACGGCTGCCAGTTACACGACTGTAGCCTTTTTTCTCATAATTCCGTCCGCCAAGGAGTGCGACAATGCTGCCATTCTCCTGATTCACAATCGTCATTGAGCCTTGTACCAGCTCTTCATCTACACTCTTTTCAAAATTATCACTATCTGCAAAAGCATCTTCAACCGTTTCTTGAGCATGCTTATCCATGGTAGTGTAAATTTTGTATCCGCCGATATTCAGATCATCTTCTGACAATCCAAATTTTTCTTCCGCCTCATCTACTGCAAAATCAATAAATGCTTGATAACGCTGTTTCTTTTCTGGCGGCTTATAGTTATAATCTACGGCTTTTGCTTCGTCTCTTTCCTGCTCCGTTATGTACCCTTGCTCATACATAAGCTGAAGCACTACTGCGCGCCGTTCCTTCGAAAGATCTGGGTTACGCAGCGGGTTGTAACGAGACGGGCCTTTTGGCATTGCCGCCAATGTCGCGATTTCCCAGACCTTAAGCTGACTCAAATCACTTTTACCAAAATATCTTACTGATGCTGCTTTAATTCCGTAAATTGTACCCCCGAAGTTAATCCGGTTCAGATACATCGTAATGATCTCTTCTTTAGATTTCTGATTCTCAAGGGCTACGGCAATAGACACTTCAGTTGCTTTACGGAAAAACGTCTTGTCCCGTGTCAGGAAGATGTTTTTGGCGAGCTGTTGAGTAATGGTACTACCGCCCTCTACCATACTTCGTGCGGCGATATCCTTTACTGCTGCCCGGCCAATCGACCATAAATCCACACCAGAATGTTCGAAGAAACGTTTATCCTCTGTGGCTACAAAAGCATTAACCAATAACGGTGGAATTTCTTCATACTCTACTGGATCACTTTTCTCCAGTGATAATTCGCCGATTAAATTAGCATTGCGGTCATATACCTTAGTAGTTTCATTCACTGTTAGCTTATCTTGGTTCTCAAGCAGAAGCTTTTGACCATTTAGCATAATGAACAGATATCCACCTAATGCACAAAAAATGGCTAATGCCGTAGCGAAGAACAAGCTCCACAGCACACGCTTCTTCGTCAAAAATTTCTTTTTCTTTTTTGGTTTTGATTTTGGTTTTGATTTGGAACTGGACGATCCTCTATCTCTATTGTGATTCGTCCTGGATGTATCGTCTCTAGACATAATGCCTCCTGACTCCCTTTCGGAAATAAACATAAATGGTCTGCCATGAATGAAAAGAACAACCTTCACAGGTTGCTCTCTCACACTCTATTCAAACGATTTATAAACAAGAAAGGTTTCAATTCATTTTTGATAAATATTATTCTTCACTACTGCTGTCTTGCATCAGTGATACACTACGCTGTGGTGTGAACGTGGAAATTGCGTGTTTATACACCATTTGCTGGCGTCCATCACTGTCAATGACGATTGTAAAATTGTCGAATGCTTTAATTATTCCCCGGATTTGAAAACCGTTGGTCAGATATACCGTAGCAGGGATATTTTCTTTGCGTAGTTGGTTCAAGAATGTATCTTGGATGTTAATGGACTTGTTCATATGACGTACCCCCAATGGTTCAATTAGATTGTTCAGAAGTATATTCAAGACCTGAGAGAAACTTTCCTGCTATTATACCACGTATTTTTGAGAAATTCTCAGAAAAGTTTTGTTCACCTTCGACATCGATCCACTCGATTTCCTTCATGTGGCGAAACCATGACAACTGTCTTTTGGCGAATCGGCGAGTATCGCGTTTAAGCAGTATCACAGCTTCTTCCAGCGTCAGTTCTCCCGCCAGGTAAGCGGCAATTTCCTTGTAACCCAATCCCTGCATGGACACAAGGCTTCTGCTGTAACCGTTATCTAGCAGTCCCTTCACCTCAGCAACGAGACCATCCGCCAGCATGCTATCAATTCGGTCCTCAATACGTTTATATAGTATTTTCCGGTCCATTGTCAAACCTATGAGACATAAGTCATAGGGTGATTCCTTCTTTTGAGCAGCATGAGAAGCGGAAAGTGTAGTGTTTGTCTGGTGTTGAATTTCCAGTGCACGGATAATTCTGCGACGGTCGTTAGGATGAAGTTTGGCTGCGCTGACTGGATCAACCGCCTCGAGTCTGGCATGCAGTGCAAGCGCTCCATATTCTTCCGCAAATTGATCCTGCTCTTTACGGAAAGCTTCATCAGCCACTGCTTCCGAGAACTGAAAGCCGTAACATAAAGACTCAATATACAGTCCAGTCCCCCCTACGATAAAGGGAAGCTTCCCTCTAGCGCTTATCTCCTCGATAAGTCTAGTGCCCTGCTCTTGAAATTCAGCGGCAGAATACGCATCCTGCGGATCATGAATATCGATCAGGTGATGGGGAATTCCCTTCATTTCAGCGGGTGTAATCTTAGCTGTACCAATATCCATACCACAATAAACCTGCATCGAATCGCCGGAAATAATCTCAGCGTTATAAGCTGCTGCCAGCTCCAGACTTAACCGGGTTTTGCCTACGGCAGTTGGTCCTAACAGCACTAGAACCTTATGCCTTTCTTTAGTTGTCAATGTGTATCACCCCGTACGATGTTTTGGAGTTGCTTCGGAGCAGCTCAGTAAACCCTAGGCGTTCAAATTCGCCACTCAAAGCCTTTTCTTTTAAAAGAACAGTCTTACGGGCGACCCTAACCGCCTCTGCTACACTCTCTGTCGATAAGGCTGCACGGTTAGCGAATTGCCGCAGCGGGGAAATCGAGGCAGAACCCGTCAGAGGCACGCGAAACATAGGATCGAAGTAGACAATATCCACACTTCGATCTGGTTGAGACCGTAAATAATCCAAATGTTCACTATGCACGACATTAACTCTGCGTAAAGCCTCATTGACCTTTACTTGCCCAGAGGTGTAATGAGACATCCCTTCACTGAGCAGTGCGTACAGCGGTAATGAGCTCTCCAAAGCGGTAACCTCCGAGGACTCACCACCATGCACAGCAAACAGTAAGGAGTCGGCTCCTAATCCGGCTGTACAATCCAATACGCTATCTCCGGGAAGCATTCGAGCAGCAACAAGCATCGGCTCGATCTCACCCTTTAGGATTCGTTTAGCGCGAACGAAGCCCATGCTTGGATGAAACTCCATAGGCTCCATTCCTAAGCGGTGTAGTCGAACAGCGTCCTGAGATAGAATCAGAATATCCTCATCTCCGTAATGTTCAACCATCCTTGTAATTGAGAGTTTCTCACGTGAAGCATAACTACAACCCGTTCTCTCCGCAAGGCTTTGCGCGCGTTCTACTATTTCCATTATCGGGCTATACCCCGTAGTTATAATCATGGTGCCTCCAGTCTTGCTCTCAACAAATTTCAAAAAAATGTATAATTACATAACCCGCTTGAACAATTTCTCTAAATCATAGGATGAAAAAGAGATCACAATCGGCCGTCCATGTGGGCAAGTATACGGTTGCTTGCACTCTGCAAGTCGGGATAACAGAGCTTCCACTTCCTGTTCTGTTAGTTTATGGTTGGCCTTAATCGAGGCTTTACATGAACACAGAATCGATGACTTTTCTCTTAGCTTCGCAAGATCAATCATACGCTCACTTAAGACCCACTCCGCCATTTCTTCAACGACCGCCTTCTCATCCCCTTCAGGAAACCAATAGGGCAAGGAACGAACGAGAAAGGTTTGTCCGCCAAAGTGCTCAAGGTATACCCCGGCCTGCTGAAACCAATGTAGACGTTCACTAAGCTGGCGACTTTCAGAAGGCGTGAACTCCAGCGTAATCGGCAGTAGCAGCTCCTGTGAGGCATCCTCCGGCCGACCAAATTTCTCATAGAAGTATTCGTAATTAATTCGTTCATGTGCCGCATGCTGATCGATTAAATAAAGCCCTCCATCATTCTGAGCAATAATATACGTCCCATGATGCTGACCTATATAATTAAGCTCAGGAAAGGCCGGAAGTCCAGGCTCTTCTTGTTGTGGTGGAGCCCATAGCTTCTCAACCGAAGGGAGCTGCTTCTGCGACATTGAGGTTTCTTGCGGGCGATAGCTATTGGAATAACTAGTATTCGCACTAGTTTGGCGCCCCTGCGAAGATGAAGACGGATAGCCTGACCCGTAAGCTGGAGCCACCTCGCGAGCCACCTGATGATCCGCCTGACCTTCCTTGCTAAAATCACGGGTATTACGGTCAAGGCTCGATGACTGTAGTCCACTTAAGAAGTTGGCAGATCCCGTGGGAGCTGTATCCTTCACATCACCAGTCGAAGATGACGGTGGAACGGCCCCTTTGGAAAAGGCAAATTGCTCCTGAATAAAGGAGCTGCTGCCCTTGGGTCCGATTGTTTCCTTGCTTGGACGTGGAATCAGACTTTGCCCCAGCAGTATTTTGCGGATCTCCTGCTCAACAAAGGTGTAAAGCTCATTCTCTTTACTAAATCGAACCTCCAGTTTTGCTGGATGTACATTGACATCTACCAAAGAGGGGTGCATATCCAGTTCAAGAACTAATAGCGGATAACGGTTAATCGGAAGCAAGGTATGATAAGCGCGCATGATTGCTGCGTTCAGACCATTACTGCGAATATAACGTCCACCGACAATAGTAGTGATTGCATTTCGATTGGAACGAGTCCATTCTGGACGACTAATATATCCGGAAATCCGGTAATCCAAGTCTTCTGCCGTAATCGGCAGCATTGCTTTGGCGGCATTGGTTCCGTAAACAGCTGCGATGACCTGCAGCAGATCACCATTTCCGAGCGTATGCAGCAGCTGATTGCCATTATGATGCAAGGTAAAAGAGATCCCCGGATGAGCGAGCGCCATGCGGTACATGGCATCTGAGATATGGCCCAGCTCCGTCTGAATACTCTTCATATATTTCAGCCTTGCCGGCGTATTAAAAAATAATTCACGAACGGCAAGATCACTTCCCCGGCCGGAAGGAGCGTCCTCATTTCGTATGAGATTGCCACCCTCAATGTCTACTAGGCGCCCTTTGCCGTCATCGGCAGTTGCAGTTAGAAGCGATACCTTGGATACCGCGGCAATACTGGGAAGTGCCTCTCCGCGGAAGCCTAAGCTTGTGATTTGAAATAGATCACGGCCATTCAGAATTTTACTTGTAGCATGCCGGTAAAAGGCGGTCTCACAATCTTCAGGATCAATCCCAGAGCCATTATCTTTAACGCGGATGCTCTGCAAGCCCCCCTCTTCTACCGATACCTCAATTCTTGTACTGCCAGCGTCAATCGCATTCTCGACAAGCTCCTTTACAACAGAAGCTGGCCGCTCTACTACTTCACCCGCAGCAATCTGGTTGGCAATATGCTCGTCCAATATATGAATTTTGGCCATTTCATTCACCTCTTATTTAGGCAATCAATTATTATAAAATCTTTATTGCAGATCCTTAACCTTCATCTTCAGCTCGTTCAACAGACTCATCGCCTGCAGCGGCGTCATATTCATAAGATCAGCGTCACGCACAGAAGAAATGAACTCTTTTAGCGCGGGATTCTCATGGATTTCAGTTACCGCTACTTGATGTGCACTACCTTTGCGGTTCTTGCGTGGTTCTTCCTCACCAAAGATAGACAACTGAACAACCTCATTTTCTACAGGTGCCTCAGTGATGACACTTACGGCTTGCGCCACGGAAGATGTGCTAGCAACTTCTCTTACAGCCGCCTGTCTTTCGAGGCTTCCCCCGTAATGAAGTTCAGTACCACCAGGATGGGCTGCCTGCTCAATGCTCTGTAAGAGACCATAAGCTCGGTCAATAATCCCTTCAGGAAGACCCGCAAGACGTGCACAATAGATCCCATAGCTGCTGTCAGCCGCTCCAGGAACTAGCTTGCGCAGGAAGTTTACTTTATCGCCGCTCTCTTGAACAGCCATAGAGTAATTCCGAAGTCCTTTAAGACTCCCTTCCAAATGAGCCAATTCATGAAAATGCGTCGAAACTAGAGCTTTGCAAGAAATAACATCATGTACATATTCAATAACCGCCTGAGCGATGGCCATACCTTCACTGGTCGAGGTACCTCTTCCCAGCTCATCAATAATAATCAAGCTGCGAGCTGTTGCTTTCTCTGTCATAACCTGGATGTCAGCCATTTCCACCATAAATGTACTTTGACCACCGATCAAATCATCAGCTGCTCCAATACGAGTAAAGATCCGGTCTATAAGCGGAACTTCAGCACTGTTTGCTGGAACAAAACATCCAATCTGAGCCATGATGCAGATCAGCGCCACCTGACGCATGTAGGTGCTTTTGCCCGCCATATTAGGACCTGTAATTAGAAGAATGTTACCTTCTTCCTTACTCAGCGTGCTTCCATTTGCAATAAACGCGGAATCTTTAAGCACCGCCTCCACAACAGGATGACGGCCCCCTTCAAGCCGAAGATCATAACCATCCGAAAGGACTGGCTTCACAAAACGATGTTCGGCACTAACTGCCGCCAAGCATTGATACACATCAATCTCGGCAACCTTTTCTGCAAGATTTTGCAGGCGGGGAATTTGCCCACTGATGCGATCACGCAGCTCGGTAAAGAGGCTGTATTCCAAATCCGTCATTTTATCCTGAGCTTCAAGGATGAGTGCTTCCTTCTCTTTAAGCTCAGGTGTGACAAAACGCTCTGCGTTGGCAAGCGTCTGCTTACGTTCATATCGTCCTTCCGGCAGTGCAGCCAGATTGGATTTGGTGATCTCTATGAAATAACCGAAGATTTTGTTATAGCCGATCTTCAGTGACTTAATGCCAGTGGCCTGTCTTTCCTTAGCTTCCAGTTCAGCGATCCACCGTTTACCGTTACTGCTAGCTTCCCTAAGCTCGTCCAAACGTTCATGATAACCGGAACGGATAATTCCACCGTCGCGCACAGACACCGGGGCATCCTCGACGATTGCGCGGTCAATATCCTCTCGCAGCTCAGCGCATTCATCCATACTTGCACCGATCTCTCGTAAAGTAGCTGAACCGGAGGTCATACATAATTCCTTCAATGCAGGAATTTGCGCCAGCGATAATTTCAGAGCATTCATATCACGTCCATTGGCGCTGCCAAAAGCAATACGACCCACCAAACGCTCCAAATCATAAATTTCTTTAAGCGCTAAACGCAGGTCCTCGCGAACGATAAACTGATTGTACAAATAATCGACAGCCTCTAGGCGCCGTTCGATCGGAGCTCGCTGCAATAGCGGCTTATCAATTCTGCGACGCAACAGACGGGCGCCCATCGAGGTTTCCGTTCGATCCAGCAGCCAAAGCAGGGATCCTTTTTTGGAGCGTTCACGAACCGTCTCGGTTAGTTCAAGATTCCGGCGTGTAAATGGATCTAGAATCATATAATTGCCTGGTTCATAAGGAGAAATCTGACTAAGCTGCCCTAACGAACGCCGCTGGGTCTCATTCAGATAAGAGATCAGAAGCGCCAGACATTGTCCACGTTCCTTCTCTAGACGTACCCATGCCGCTTCACCGAACTGACGACGTGCCAGCTCCTCCTCGCGTTTCTCCCAAGGGGTGTAAACTACAGGTTTGGCTAACAGCGGCGTTTCGCTTCGCAGGATCTCCAAAAGTGCAGCGTCTCCGATGATCTCAGCCGGTTCATAAATGCCAATCTCATCACGCAGCCATTCGGCTCCAGATAATACCGAAGTAACATACAGCTCACCAGTTGTTAAATCGCAGGCAGCTAATGCCATCATTCCGTCACTTTCGGTGACGCAAACGAGGTAGTTATTGCTCTTGTCAGCAATGATTTTTCCATCCATCACGGTTCCTGGTGTCACGACGCGTACAATATCCCGCTTCACCATGCCTTTAGTGACTGAAGCATCCTCTAACTGCTCACAAATGGCGACTTTATATCCTTTTTCTATCAGGCGTTGAATATACCCCTCGGCGGCGTGGTAAGGCACTCCACACATAGGGATTTTCTCCTCACCTCCGCCTTCGCGGCCTGTCAACGTAATCTCAAGCTCCTTGGAAGCCAAAATGGCATCTTCAAAGAACATTTCATAGAAATCGCCCAGTCTAAAAAATAGGAAGGCATCCTTAGCCCCTTCCTTTACCTTTAAATATTGCTCTATCATCGGCGTATATTGTGCCATGGTCAACCTCCATGCCTATTTAATGCTGTCCCCCATTATAACAGAAAATTGATGGACAAAGTTACCCTGAAACCTCACATTAGTACAACGAAAGACTAGAATACTTATCAGACAAACACTTACAGGAGGTATATTCTTCTGCTTTTAAATATTGTAAAATCTTAACACAGAGCGTCAGCCCATATAAAAATCAAAGGAGAATACAATATGATACGAAAGCTAACGAAGGATGATCAAGAGCTGCTGATGGCATTGCTGCGGAAAGAGCCGGCGCTTAATTTATTTATCATTGGCGATGTGGAGAATTTTGGGTTTGAACAGGATTTCATGGATTTATGGGGAGAGATTGATCCAGCCGACGGGCGGATAAAAGCCGTTCTGCTGCGCTTCTATAGAAGTTACCTTCCTTATGCAGATGGCCCTTTTGATGTCGAGGGGTTCGCTGAGATTATCCGAAAGGATAATGACATACATATGATCTCCGGAGCCTCAGAGGTGGTGAAGGCTTTTGACGGGGAAATTAATTTCAAACAAGTAAAACAGCTGTATTTTGCTGAATTAAAAGAAATGAACAATAAAATAAGTGAGTCCTTCTCTTCAGCTGAGCCTATTAAAAAAGCTACGGTTCAGGATGTAGAAGCGATTTGCGCACTCACGGATACCATTGAAGAATTTGAAAGCAGCCGGAATGGTTCAAGAACCAGCCTGCGTAAAACGCTGGAAAGCAACACCGGCCGCACGTATTATATAGAACGGGAAGATAAGGTCATTGTCACCGCTTCAACTTCAGCGGAAAATTCCATGTCAGCGATGATTGTAGGGGTTGCCACACATCAAGCATTCAGAGAGCAAGGCCTTGCTTCGCACGTAATGGCACAGCTATGTGCAGACCTGCTCCATGAAGGAAAGTCATTATGCCTCTTTTATGACAACCCGCATGCCGGAGTTATTTATAAACGACTTGGCTTTCAAGATATCGGTTCATGGACCCTCGTTAACATGTAGACCCAATAGTAAAATCATACTTTTACTTTGTTGCACCATAACTCACGTATATCCCGTGATTCATCCCACGTCCGTTCAGCGGCAATATATTCGAATAAAGGCTCGATATAGGGGGCGGCAATCTCGTAGCCGCCTAGGGAACGCAGCTGCGCCAGCAATGGGGGGATTGCGGCGCGCAGCGGAGGTTTATCGCCGCTGTAGTAGGCGATATGCAGGTCTTCCCGGTCGAGCGGGCGTTGCGTCAGGTCCTCATAATGGCTCACGATTAGGTGAGCCAGATAGACCGCGCCTTTAGCGATGACCGGGGATACCAGGAAGCTCGGCAAGGTCCGGTACTCGAAGCCGCCATGCGGCTGAGTCCGGAAATCGCCGAGCACGCCGTATCGGGGACGACGCGCCCCTGCGCGGACGTCTTCGAGCAGAAGCATGGGCAGCGCGAGATAGTTATCGAGCGCGCGCAGCAGCGGCGCCGTCAGCGTCACGCCGCTGAAGTGCAGATGGCCGCCGAGGGCCCAGCCCGTCAGCGGCATGCCTCCCGCCCGCCAGCGCAGCGAGCGGTCGGCGATGAGCCGGTCCGCCAGCGCCGCGGCGGACATCAGCTGCGCCAGCAGTGCGCGCGGTTCCCCGCGCGGCTGAGGGCGCAGCTCGGCGACCGGGAACGCGCCGCGCGTTCCCGGAGGTCCGGCGTCGCAGCCAGCGACGCCGTCCGTGGGCAGGTACCGCGACGCAGGCACGACGCGGCCGGTGGATTCCCGGAGGATGATGAACTCCGGGTCCATACCCATCAGCAAGCCGCTGCGGCCCGGCTGCTCCAGAGCCTGCTTTCGTTCCAGCGCTAACGCTGCGGAACGATAAGGCTCGGGCAATCGTTGCCCGGAGGTCTTTACTAGTGGAGTGACTCCCTCCACCACATACCTCCGGTTCCCCATTGCCCTCAGCAGTACCTCACCGCTATCCAGCCCCAAGCTGTACAGCGTGCGGACAGCAATCCGCTGGAGCAATTTCATCACCCCGCGAAGCTCTCCCCGCACTCGGCCTCCCGTGGTATTGCTCTCGGCATTAGCAAAGCTCACAGCTTCGCTATAATTATCGGTGGCCGCACGCATTCCAAGACCCGCTCCAAGCAAAGAGATGTGGAGCACAGTCAAATGATAAACCAATATCTTATAACACTGCCTGTGCCCCTTCTCAGTAGCGTGTAAAGCATATGTATCGACAAAACGTTTTACAGATGGCGTCAGCGTTGCTTCAACTCCGCTTCTAAGCAATCTAGACTCTCTCTCTGCCACAGACAATTCTGAATACACCTTAAGACCTTCATTCATACTCTTTAGCGCCTCCATCCGAGCGTGAACCTTTTTTCATCCTAAAAATAAATAAAAAAAAGGAGGGCATTCGCCCTCTACGCCGCCGCACTCCCTACATATAATGGACCATAACCCATTGATACTCAGTTAACGGCGGCGTATCCTTCCTTACAGCTCATCATCCAGATTGTCAGGGTCCAGATCATCGTAATCGAAGCTATCACCTTCAAAATCATAATCCTTGTCTTCTGGATCATCACTTTGCTCAGTGACATACACACGGACTTTGGTCTCAGCCACCAACTCCACTTCGAATTCGCGCTCTACGCGAAGTGTCACACTGCCTCCGCCTGGCGATACGCCCGCTTCTACACAGTTGGGTTCCTGCGTTGCCTCCGCAGAGACCTCAACTGTTGAAGTGCGGTGTCTCGTGTCCAGGTAGGAAAGCGGGATGAGCTCCACATAAGAGACTGTTTCCTTTGCTACCTCGGTCTGCTTGTTCTTGTCGTACGAGTACCAGATGTTTACATCATAAGTACCAATTACTTCGATTCCGTTCCCGGCGGCAACCGCTTCGTATTGGTGGTTGATAATCCAAGCCCCCAAAATACTAGTCGGATGATGTGGCGGAGTCACGGTATGGGTTGCTGTAGAGAACTTACGACCTTTGCCGCAAATTGCCTTCGTAATGATCTCCCTTGTTTGACGTTTATGGCTTAATGACATCTTTGAACCTCCTCCATACAATCATTCACTATCAAGTGTATGCAGGTTCTAGGCATTTGTTGATTGTTAGACTATAAATAAATTTGAGTAAGCCCTCAAGAAGGCTTTTTCAGGAGACTCATAGTTCATTTTATTTCAAAATTTGTACATATATGAGTAGATTCCAAAAATGGTCCAACCTGTTCCAGAGCCATTCCTGACCCCTAAAAAAACCTTAAAACACCAGCTATTGCGGGATTACCCGCACAATTCCAAGCGATCTATGTTTGCTTAAGTCAATAAAATCCTCATCAATATTCACCAGTGGCCGCAAAGGGTCTGTAGCAAGAATCATAACAATTTTTCCTTTTCGCCCATCTGTCAATTCCACTTCGTTCCCTAGCATTGACTGCATTAACTTATTAATAAACACTCTGCAAATATAAGGGTCGAGCTTACCGAACACACTCTCCTCCATTTGCAGTAATACTTCGTATAAAGGAGCCGCTTTGCGATAAAAACGGTCGGAGGTCATCGCGTGAAACACATCAGCCACAGCAACGATTTTACTGAAATCAGTAATCCGGTTCCCAAGCACACCAAATGGATAACCACTGCCGTCCATTCTTTCATGATGCTGTAAGGCTACTAGCGCTTGGGTATGGTTTGTGCCTACCGTATCCCTGATCATCTCATACCCAAAGGTCGTATGCTTTTTCATCAGCTGAAACTCTTCGTCGGATAATGGACCGGGCTTGGTTAATATGTCATCCGGGATTCTCATTTTGCCGATATCATGAAGAGTCGCTGCAATGGTCAACATGCTCAAATCCTCAGACTTTAGCTTCAGCCATTTGCCTAGCAAGGTAGATATTATGCCCACGGCTACATTATGTCTGTATGTATAATCATCTTTGGTCTGCAAAGCAGCCAATACTCCGTAGAAGTCATTCTTTTCGCTTACCTGCTGGATAAACGGAATCACTTCATTTCTAACTTCCAGCATAGGAATTCTTTTATTTTTGTTATGACGAATCTGTTCAAAAATATTCTCAATCGCAGCTGTACAATCATCAATTGCAAGCTGGAAAAATTCCGCGCTATCCAGCTGGACGACGTCATGAGATTCCAGAGTGATCTTATGTTGTCGAATTAATCTAATATGTTCAGCACTCAATAAAGTCAATGCGGGTAAAACAAATACTCCTTTGTCATTAAAGAGGTTAGCTACAAGTTGTTTTCCGATAAATGATTCCATATCTTTGTCCATACGCCTCACCTGCCAATGCGGAAAATTCGTATATGAATTTCCTGCTTGAATTTGAACTCACCCTATAATTGTTAATCCCTTTCGGAGATCAACTTTTAGTTCATACATATTTTATCGTGATTTCAGGGGCGAATGTTAATACTTCACTTTATTAAAGCCTAATTTTAAGCTTTTTTCCGGGTGAGCAAACGTTTCTCAGGCTTATAGCTGACCGGTATTTTATGGCGTTTCGCAATTTTCAAATAAAGTGCCAATTCTCTGCAAAGCTGCAGAATCGCTGATCGCACTTCGAATTCCTCACGTGTCTCCGGCAAATCCATGCTTTCAAATTCTTGTTCAAGCTCTTCCAGCAAATGTTCCGTGCGGCCTGTATATTCTTCAGCCAAAACATCTCCGCTAAGCTGGTCGAACAATTCAGCTACCATCTCTCCATGCGGTAAATGGCGATATACTTGAGAAATCAGCTGCATCATGCTTTGAATCGATTCCAGCTGCTCCTTACGCATATAGAAATAGACATTCCAAGCTTCATCAGGATGAATCACATGATTCTCCATCTCACGAGTAGCGGCAGTCAGTCCCCGCTGCACTGCATTATCCGCATCAATTAATTCTTTGCCATCCCACATATACGCAGGTTCACGCAAAGTACGGGCCATCTGAGTAAAAATAACTGAAAAGTATCGATCCACTTCCTTGCGGATTCCATAAATAACTCCCCCGGTCTGTGGCATGTAAATCAAGTTAACCACCCCCGCTGAACCGAGACCTATGGCCAGAAGCTCTACTTGCTGCAACAACACATGAAGCGATAACTCAGCTTGTCCAAAAACACGAAACACAATAACAGAGCTAGTGACAATCCCTTCCTTGTAGCCAGACTTCACAATCATCGGAAAGCCAACCAGAACGTATAGTCCAAGCACCCAGTAATGAAACCCTAATATCCAAAATAAAATACACCCAAAAAAGAGTCCCACGAGCGAGGCCAAAAAACGCGCCGTTATCGTCCGGAAACTCCTTTTCAAGGTAACCTCCACACCCAAAATGGCTAAAAGCCCTGCACTTTGTGCATTGGGTATGCCTACTGCAGACGCGAGAAGAACGGACATTAACGTCGCAGCAGCTGTTTTAATCACACGAAATCCCATAACCCTATCTCTCCTTAAAAGCACTAACCGTTAATAGGTAAAGATATAGACATGTTACAAGATTTTGTGTACGGACACAACGTTACATTAGACTTACCGCCGGTATAACAAGCGCTTCTCCAGATACACTACCAGTTGATACATTGCCGTTGCTACGGCTGCGATAATCAGCAGACTGGACATCACAAGCGTGAAATTAAACACCTGGAATCCATATATGATCAGGTACCCAAGACCGGATTTTGCTACTAGAAACTCTCCCACGATAACCCCGACCCATGACATACCCACATTCACCTTTAGGGTAGAGACAACCGTTGGAAAAGATGCCGGAAGAATCACTTTAAAAAACACCTGAACTTTAGAAGCTCCAAAAGAACGAACCACCTTCACAAGATTAGGATCCACACTACAAAAGCTATTGTAAACAACAAGTGTAGTAATGATCACCGTAATCGATAAGGTTGTTACAACGATAGCGGTGAAACCCGCCCCGAACATTACGATAAAAATCGGCCCCAAGGCCACCTTCGGCATACTGTTAAAGACAACCATAAACGGATCAAGCACCGCTGATAAAAACGGAGACCACCAAATAATCACTGCCAGCAGCGTTCCTAACAAGGTTCCCAGAACAAACCCTACCGCAGTCTCTCCTACCGTCATCCCCAAATGAGGCCACAAGCTTCCACTGATCATATCCTGCCAAATCTGCTTGAAGATTTTTGTCGGGTAGCTGAACAATAACTCATCAATCCAGCCCATTCTTGCTCCCGCTTCCCACAGCACAAAGAACAGCAGCAACAGACTGCTTCTTACAGCAATTACCTGATTACGCTGGCGCTGCTTTCTTTTTTTGAAATCCACATGCATTTGCTGCAGCCACAGTTCACGGGAAGCTAAAACTCCCGCTTGCTCTGTTCGTTTCATTAGCTTTCCCTCCCTGCGATCTCCATCTCTGTCCATACTTCATGAAAAAGCTCCGCAAACCCTGGCTGATCACGCGCATACAGCGGTGGGGCTGAGCGGATTAGCTCCGGAACAGGAAACACTTTACGAATCTTCCCTGGATTTCGCTGCAATAAAATAACCCTACTGCTGACCGCAATCGCTTCTGACAGATCATGCGTGACCAAAATAGCCGTGGTTCCCCGGCTGCGTAAGGTCTCTGAGACTAAATCCTCCAGCTGAAGTTTGATCTGATAATCAAGTGCCGAGAACGGCTCGTCTAGCAGCAGCAGTCCTGGATTGGTAGCTAATGTTCGTACAAGAGCCACCCGTTGCCGCATCCCTCCGGATAGCTGAGAAGGATAGGCATGTTCTTTCCCTTCTAATCCCATCTCGCGAAGCAGCTCCAAAGTCCGTTTATGGCTCTCCTCGTTTATGCTTCCGGTCAGCTCCAGTCCAAGCACAGCATTGTCAAGAATACTCCGCCAAGGAAAAAGATAATCCTGCTGCAGCATATATCCAACCTCAGGTGAAGGGCCTAGAATGGGTTGGCCATTTACGAATACTTCACCCTCAGAGGGCTGCAGCAGTCCGGCAATAATCGATAGGAGAGTCGTCTTGCCACAGCCACTTGGACCTACTAAGCTGACGAACTCTCCCTGCTCGACATTAAGATTTAGATCCTCAACGGCCAGTGAAGCTTCCCGATCGCCGAGATAGGCATGCGTTACTCCCTTTAATTGCACTACTGGAAGCAAGGTCATCCCCTCCTTATAGTTAACAAAATCCATTTAGGATCTTATCTCTCTTATTTAGAGCCACTGCTCTTTATGGTCTTTTCAGCTTTTTCAGCAAAAGTATTGTTCACGATTTTTTCTGCTGGAACACGTTCTTTAAGTTCACCTGCGTTATCCATAACATCCAGCAGATTATTCCATTCTTCATTATCAACAACCGGATTAATGGCGTAGGTGTCCTGTTCCTTGTAGCGTTTTACAGCAGAAATCACAATGTCACGATCCGTTTTATCAAAATAAGTTATTATGGCATCCGTAATTTCTTCAGGACTATGTTCCTTCACCCAAAGCTGAGCACGCTGGATGGCATTAGTGAACTTTTGCACGGTGTCCCCATTTTTGCTTATATAGCTGTTCTTTGACATAAATACTGTGTAAGGTAAATAACCGCTCTCTACCCCAAACGATGCCACTACAGCTCCCCGGTCTTCTCGTTCGAAGATAGAGGCCTGCGGCTCAAACAGCTGCACATAATCACCAGTACCTGAAGCAAATGCACCGGCAATATTAGCAAAATCGATATTTTGGATCAAGGTAATATCCTTCGCAGGATCAATTCCTTTTTTAGATAAAGTAAACGCGCCTGCCATTTGTGGCATTCCGCCTTTTCTTTGACCAAGGAAGGTAGAGCCCTTCACTTTATCCCAATTAAAATCTCCATCAGCCTTCCGGGCGAACAGGAATGTTCCATCCCTTTGAGTCAGCTGTGCAAAATTAATGACCGGATCATCCGAGCCCTGCTGATACACGTAAATGGAGGTTTCTGAACCAACCAACGCCACATCAATAGCTCCTGAGAGCAATGCAGTCATCGTTTTATCGCCACCGGGAATCGTCTGCAGTTCTACATCCAGCCCTTCATCTTTGAAGAAACCTTGAGTCAAGGCAACATACTCGGGTGCATAAAAGACAGAGCGGGTAACCTCCCCAATCTTCACCTTTACCGTCTCTGACTTTCCGCCGCAACCGGCAAGTACTGAAAAGCATAAAGTAATGATCATGAGCGACAATGACAGCTTTTTCCGAATCTTCATTCTTCATTCTCCTTTCTTACCGGGTCCTTCGCCCTTGCTTAAAGCATATGCACATGCCTACTGAAAGGTTAAAATCCCGTATATCGTGGGGAATTAAAAGAATATCCATGATATCAGCAGTTTTTATTGAATTTATGGATAAATATCACTGGATTCGCTGTTTTTATATCTGTGCAAACGTTTTACCTGAGGATTTGATTACAGTACTATAAGAATTAAAGCGCTTACCATTTCCTTTATAGGAAAATTGCAGCAGAAGGGGTTATTTTATATGGATAAACGAGCAACACCTATCGCCAAAAAACACACAATAAACGGACTTTTGGGTCTTAGCTTAACTGCCTTTCTGCTCTCCGGGTGTTCAGGAAATAATAACAATATTTCTTCCTCTGCCTCCCCTTTTCCATCGCCAAAAGCAAATACTGTTCAGGATACTACAACACCTCCCGCTGCAAAAACGATAACTACTGACGAACAACCCTCAACGGTTTATTATGAGATTTTTGTTCGTTCATTCTATGACTCTGACGGGGATGGCATCGGTGACCTCAAAGGGATTACCAAAAAATTAGATTACTTAAATGACGGAAATCCTGACACTACAGACGATCTGGGGATCGGTGGGATTTGGCTTATGCCTATCAACCCTTCACCAAGCTATCATGGTTACGATGTGACTGATTATCGTGCAATCAATCCAGATTATGGGACGATTGAGGATTTACAGGAGCTCGTTACGGAGGCGCATAAACGTGGGATTAAAGTAATTATGGATTTGGTCGTGAATCACACCTCCAAAGAACATCCTTGGTTCGTAGATTCCGCTAAAAATAAGGACAGCAAATATCGCGACTGGTACATATGGGCTGAAGATCAAGGACGTCCGGCGAATGGAGCCAGTGCCGCTGGTAGTGGCAATGCATGGCACTCTTTACTGGGTAGTCATTATCTAGGTGGCTTTTGGGAAGGCATGCCTGATCTAAATTTTGATCATACGGAAGTTCGTAATGAAATGAAGGATATCGGCAAGTTTTGGCTGGAACAAGGGGTTGATGGATTCCGTTTAGACGCTGCTAAACATATTTACGAAGACCTTCTAACCGACAAAAGCCAAGCCACAACCCATAAAAATGTATTTTGGTGGCAGGATTTCCGCAAAGCGATGAATGAAGTGAATCCTCAAGCTTATATTGTTGGTGAAGTATGGGAGAATTCTGCAGTCACCGTAGGGGCTTATTTGGATCAAGCCTTTGACTCCAGCTTTAACTTTGGTTTAGCGGAGACTCTTATTAATTCCGTGAAAACTGAAAAAGACAGCGGGACTGCCTTTACGCTGGAACGTACGTATAATCTGTACTCCAAAATATCTGAGAGCCATTTTACCGATGCGATTTTTTTGACAAATCATGATCAAAACAGAGTCATGAGTCAATTAGACGGCAATCTGGATCATGCAAAAATGGCAGCAGCCCTGCTGTTAACCTTGCCTGGAAATCCTTTTATTTATTATGGTGAAGAAATAGGAATGCTTGGTGTAAAACCAGATGAAGGAATTCGTGAGCCCATGAGATGGATGACAGCGGATCAGGGTGAGGGGCAGACTACTTGGGAGGTCGGCAGCAATAACGCTGATGATGTTAGCATTAATGTCGAAAGCCAGACTAACGACAGCAGCTCACTGCTTAAAAGATACCGCGAACTCATTGCGTTAAGAAACGAAGTCCCTGCGCTCCGTGATGGCGGAATTCGAGACTACACTTCTGGCAATGTAGGGGTAATGGCCTACGAACGTATAACAACAAAGGATCAAGTCCTCGTTGTTCATAACCTAACTGGAGATGAACAAATCATTACGCTTCATCCAAATGTCGAAGGTATCTCTTACACCAAGATCCAAAAGACAACTGCTGACAAAGTGACCTTAAATTCAGATCAGCTTACTCTTCCTCCCTATTCAACGGTTATTGTGAAGTAGGAAAAGAGGAGGAATCTAATACCCACTCTGCCACTGAACTACATAATTGTGCTTTCGATATAGGAAGAGCTACAATCCAGTCTTGGGAAGGATCGCTGCTCATTCGCAGCAACCAGCCACTTGAATGATCGCTTATGAAGCTAGCATACTGAAACTTCCAGCCATTATCACTAGAAATGCAAAGTCGTAATTCTCCCTCTGCGTCGAAGCATTTCATCACTCGTGCAAGATGGTTGGAATGGACGTCATCCCCTGTCTCTGCAGCTAAACACTCTGAGAGACTGTGAACCGTAGAGGAATCCGAGCCTTTTTTCAGCTCCTCAAACCTTTTTTTTGACATTAACAACGCCGGAATCCCGTGAGCAAAGGGCTCCATCGCTCTCTCACATTCGAACAACTCGAGACAAAAGCTCTCTGTTTCATCTCTGCTCTTCAGCACACACGGAGGAGAGTCCGGTGTATTATTGCAGTAGGCTAGTATTTTATCCTTATGTATTTGCAAACACAGATCTTTAGTTTTCTCCTTCTCTCTATATTTGAATCTACCTATCCTTTCTGCTGTAGGCGCAGTATTTAACAATTCATTTAATACTACTTGGTCGGTTACCCGATCTGGAAATAAAAATTCCGTTAAATCCGTTAAATCCGTTCGTTCTTTCTCATTCACATTATTGTATCCTTCCTGTATTACATATAAATATATATTAAACTAGCAATCTTTATGTTATCATAAGCTAATTTTAAGGTAAAATTAAGAAACAAGGGGTATGATCATTAACATGAAATACTTGTAGCGAGGTGATTTCAAAATGAGAATGCTCATCACATTTCAGAACAAACTTGTACCTGTGTATTTCACAACAGAAAATAAACAGCCCACTCAAAAAGTACTTAGATTACTTAACAGTACGCTGGAGCTCAAAATTCAAAAGGGCAAAAGTGCCCTCCAGAAATGCCTCAATTCTCTGATTAGTATCGAAATTAAAGGCTCTGAAGCTATATTGCACAGTTACAGTGAAAATGATTCATTGGCGCTATCCCTCTATTAATGGAGGGGTAGTTTTTTTGTCACAACATTGCAGTCCTACGCTTCTAATAAAGAGCGTCCTAAGCAACTAAGAATTGCTGCTTAGACTCGTTTTCTTTTTGAAGCTAAACTTGATCCAAAATGACACTCCGTTTGATTTAGATACCATTTGCGCATACATAGCTTCTACTATCAAAATCAGCGACCTTGGTTCTGCTTGGTGCTATTTTGTACTGCTTTGTGCTATTTCATAGCACATTTTAGATTGCTGCTTGCCGGCCATCCCCATAGCCGACTGCTATCGGACCCAGAAGACCTTAATCGCAGCTTTTTGACTCATTTGGAATCCTATTGGACCCCAGAGTCGCTATTGGTACGAAAAACACTAATTATCGACCTCAAAAAGCTGAATAGCTGCGCTGGAGTCCGAAACTCTGCTCTAATGCCCATAACTTCGCATATAACGTCATCTGAGTCCGTTGGCTGCGATGGATGTTTATTACTCGGTGGTGCAGATGTATGTATAGCGGGTTACATGACATTCCAGGGAGTTGTCACTTAACACTATAATAGCCGCTGGGACTCTTGACCATTTTGGAGCTCCCTCTAGCATCTTGATATAAATCCGAGCCATCATTTGTATTAGATACCATTTACACATACATAGCTTCAACTATTAAAGTATGCGACCTTAGTTCTGTCTGGTTCTGCTTGAGTTCTGCATGGTTTGCTTTGGTTCGACTTGGGACTGCTATATAGCAAAATTGAATTGCTGTTTACTGACTAGTCACATAGCTGACTGCTATTGGACTCATTGTTGGATGCTTTCGGACTCAGTTGACCTTAATCGCAGCTTTTTGGCTCATTTAGAATCCTATCGGACCCCAGAGTCACTATTGGCACGAAAAACACTAATTAACGACCTCAAAAAGCTAAATAGCTGCGTTGGAGTCCGAAACTCTGCTCTAATGCCCATAATTTCGCATATAACGTCATCTGAGTCCGTTGGCCGCTGAGGATAACTTGGAAGGTCACTTAGTGTGTAACTCAACAAATGACTTTGCATTTGTCAGCAGATTAGAGGTAGCGGTTTACCTGACGCTACAATGTCACTTGCCAAAGTAACGTTTGTGGTCGGTCAGCTTCCTTTGCTGATTCTAAGCTGAAACAATCTGCCCAAGACTAAAAACGCAGAGCAGTGATCCCCCCTTAACGGGAGGATCACTGCTCTGCTATATTTACGGACTTTTTTAACCCAAGGACTCTGTCTCATTCAGCGAAAAATCTACTATTAGGAAGAGCTAAGCAATTATCAGCTGATCTTGTAATTCTTCTGCTCTGCTTTTTCAGCTTTTTGGATTCGAAGTCTAAATAGCTTCACTAAATTCTGACGCGTATGCTCTTCGTGACAGCTGTCCAATTTTTTAATGATAAACCGATCGATGGACATGTCAATCGCTCCTTTTAGATCATTCTGGAACTTATAGAGACAGGAAATTATTTCCTGTTTCTCTTGTATCACCTATTAACCTTGTTTTCATTTTTTCAAACTCCTTGAGCATAAACAAATTTCAATGACAAAAAAATAATTTACAAACAAAAGATTACATGCTATATTAAATATAGTTAATATTAAATACACACATGCAAGGGAGAAATCATAATGTCTAAAGTTCTATTTATTAAAGCAAACAACCGTCCAGCAGAACAATCCGTAAGTGTTAAGCTTTACAATGAATTCTTGGAGAGCTACAAGCTCAACAACCCAGAAGATGAAATCACTGAGCTTGATCTGTTCGCAGAGCAACTTCCATACTACGACAATACCCTGATCACTGGTATGTATAAAGCCGCTCAAGGATACGAAGCAACACCTGATGAAGCAGCTGGTGCCGCTATCGTTAATAAATATCTTAACCAGTTCATCGCTGCAGATAAGGTAGTATTCGGTTTCCCACTGTGGAACATGACTGTACCTGCTGTATTGCACACTTATGTAGATTACCTTTGCCAAGCTGGTAAAACATTCTCTTACACTGCTGAAGGTCCAGTTGGTCTTTTGACAGGTAAAAAAGCAATCGTTCTGAATGCAAGAGGCGGTATCTACTCTGAAGGTCCTGCAGCAAGTGCTGAAATGGCAGTAAACTTCATCGTTGGTAACCTTAACCTGTGGGGAATTAAAGATATTACACAAGTAATCATCGAAGGCCACAACCAACTTCCAGCACAATCCGCTGAAATCATTGAAAACGGATTGCAACTGGCTAAGGAAACTGCTGCATCCTTCTAAACCATAACCGTTTAGATTCAATTCAATAATTAAGGGCGCCCCTTAGCTGTCAAAAGCTAAGGGGCGCCCTTTTCCAATGTCTATGCCGTTATATCAATTCTTTTTAATATTCATCCAGCTCTTTACGCCATCCGTATCCTCTGGTTCTGGATGAACTCACTTTAGTGGAAGCTGCGCTTTTTCTCTTAAGCTTGGCTTCTTTATTATTTTGGTACAATACTTCTCGTTGTGTTTTTCGGTAGTTGATTAGTCTCTTCTCTTCCAGTTCACCTGTTTGGACTGCTTCAAGTACAGCACAGCCCTCTTCGCGTTCATGACTACAGTTACTAAACCGGCACTTAATAGCTAGGCCGCTGATATCACTAAAGGCTAGATCAAGACCACCTTCATCTTCCCAGAGCTGCAGCTCCCGCATCCCCGGTGTATCTACGATAATCCCCCCATCCGGCAAAACAAACAGTTCACGGTGGGTAGTAGTATGACGTCCGCGGCTATCCCCTTCTCTAACATCCTGAGTAATCTGAAGGTTCTTCCCGCATAGCCAGTTGACCATTGTCGACTTCCCACAACCGGAGGAGCCCGTTAGAGCTACTGTTTGACCCTCACCAATGTAAGGCAGCAGCTTCTCGCGCCCTTCATCTTGTAATGCACTAACAGCATGTACTGATACTCCGGGAGCCGCGCTCTCCATTTCAGCGATTTTACTGTCTGCATCCGGACAAAGATCCGCTTTAGTGAGTAGAATAACTGGATTTGCCCCACTATTCCAAGCCATGATCAGATATCTCTCCATCCGGCGAACATTAAAGTCATCATTCAACGCGCTGACCAGAAATAACGTGTCTACATTGGAGGCAACAATTTGCTCATCTTGTGTATTTCCTGCGACCTTGCGTGAGATCACACTCTGCCGGGGCAATACGCCATGTATAATTCCATGCTCGCCGCCATCTTGCATTGCTAATGCTACCCAGTCTCCAATGGCAGGAAAATCACCCGAGGCTACAAATGTGTGTCTCAGCTTCCCGGCAAGCTCTCCCCACGTCTCTCCTACATCAGTTAACACTTTGTACTTACTGCCGAAATCACCAACGATTCTCCCGGGTATAAATTGTTTATCCTCTGCATGACTCCACTTTTCATTCCATTTTGTACTCCAGTTTTCATTCCAACCATATTGCTTTATGCTATTCATTCATTTCCTCCTAAAAGATATGTTTATGTTTTTTCTTGCCCCTTGGCGTTTTCCGAGAACACAAAAAGCCGCCGGAAATAAAGACTCCGGCGGCGGTATATAGACATGTGGATTTATTACACCAAATCCAATCTTTCTACACACGCAAAAAAGCCACCGGACCCTATACGGTTCCCGGCGGCTCTAATAAGCGTAATTGAGCTTACCTGCTAAACTGCACGAATCAATTATTCGGCAGCAGCTGTTCCCGGAAGACACGTATCCACAACAGTTGAGTTCATTACATTTAAAACTGTCATAAAACATCGTCTCCTTCCGAAATTTAAGATGCTGTTATCATAATTGGTGCAGCAGTAAAATGTCAACCCCAAATTTTCCGGATTACAAAATAGCCTTTAATTCTTTCAGCTCACGGATCATTTTCCAAGGTCGGATGTCCAGCTGATCGTCCCAAGGATGTTTCCTTTGCAGCCAAATTCCTTCAAGGCCAGCCTTACCTGCACCCCAGATATCATTTACCGGATGATCCCCTATAAACAAGGTTTGATCCGCAGAGGCACCCAGCTTGTCTAGTGCCAATTGATAAATCGCAGGATCAGGCTTCGCAATGCCAACTTCTCCAGATATAACTATAGCCTTGAAGTACTCTCGCAGGCCGAGAATATCGATTTTGGTGTTCTGGATTTCTTTTTTACCGTTGGTGACCAGCCCCAAAGTATATCCACGCTCCACGCAATACTCCAGAACCTCCAAAGCATGCTCCATGACTGCGCCATGATTGATGTAGCTCGCATCATAATACGCCCGGATATGTTCAGCCGTCACAGGCTTTTCCCAAGGCAGGATCTCACTAAGTTCTAAGAAAAATCCGTCTTTATCACGATAGCCATCAGCGTCTCTGTGGATCATATCCTCAATCACGGCCTGCGCTTCCGCAGGTTTCAGATGCCCAAGAAAATCCTGCACGAACTGAGTGCTAAAGCTGCGAAATGTATAGTCGCGATCCATTAAAGTATTGTCCAGATCAAATAAAATAGCTTGTACTTCCTTCATCAAGCGATTCCCCTTACATGCTGTTAATTTTCAAACCTAACCTACAGAATGTAATTGTACTATGCCTTAAGAGACAAAGAAAAGACTATTCAACAAAAAGGATTTATGGCTTCCCTTTTACTGAACAGTCTTTATGAAGATTCGTATCTGCGTCATTCCTTTACTCGAAATGCTCTGCCCGATGGGTCAGCATCATTTCTTCATCCGTAATATACAGCGGAAAAGGAGGTGTTTCTTTTAGATAACTTTCTGTAGATAACAATCGATAATGAACCTCTGGCAACCAGGTGTCTTCAAGCAACGGTAGCTTGCCTGTATCACTAATATAACTGTCTACAGCAGCCTGAACTAAATCCAGATAATACGGCACTAACTTGTCTTCTTCCTCGAAAATTTCATAGGTCTCTCGTGACATATAGAAATTCCGTTCGGGTATTCCACCCAAATAACGTTTCAGGCGACTCATATCGATTCTTTTGTCCTCTAAGATTAATGCTGTTCTATTAATAGGTCCAGGCATATCTTCTTCGAACTTTCGAATCGCCTGTTTCACTTGGGGTAATGTGACGGTTACATGATCTGATTTGGGTTGCTTTTTTGTGCGTTTAAATAACATAACGAAAGTCTCCTTTCTAAATATGTCTCAGATAACGCTTACAATTCCATTTTATTCGAAATTCGAATAATTAATCAGTACATTTCAAATCGACACAGAATGTTAATATTTAAAAGATCATTATTTGACATATTCCCACCGAGTCCATACTTCTCGAGGATTTAGTTCATACTTGTCCTTCTCACGATACATAAACTGATGCATGATGAATTCACGACGAATAGTGGCGAAATCTTCATGAAACTGCTTAATAAACTCATTGATTTCCTTTTCCGTATAAACAACTCCTGGCTCCAGCTTCTCAACCATGTATTGAAGCGCTATCAATTTCTTCTTGTATTGTGCTGGAATTTGCCGCAGCCGGCCATCTTTAGAGAAAAAATTACGAATTACAGTATCCTGAAGACTATTCTCAGGTAATTGCTCTTCCATATTCTCAGCTCCTTTCGAAAAAATAAACTGCAGTGAAGCCTCAGCACCATTATTGATAAACTCCGGATTCAACTTAAAATAAACTGTATTTTTGTCGCGTCTTTCTTTTATTAGAGCCGCTTCACGTAATTTAGCCGCATGATGAGTGACTGTAGGCTGCGATAAATTCAACTTCTCAGCCAGCGCTTGCCCGTGCATTTCTCCTTGGGACAGAAGCAACAATAAGCGAAGACGCGTTGGATCAGCTAAAGCTTTATGATAACTCACGATTTTCTCCAACTGCACTGGGTTCACGCTCCTAGAATTTCACAATAAATTGAAACATTAGATATATATCTAATTATATAATAATCAACGTTATTCTTGCAATGGTTATTATACTCAATCTGCTCTTATGGAAAAATTCATGAATTTAGGGTAGGATTTAAAGAAAAGATAGTAACAATCAGGAGGTAACCCGCTTTATGAAAGATGTCATTATTATCGGTGCAGGTCCTTGCGGCCTCTCGGCAGCTATCGAATGCCAACGCCAAGGCCTGTCCAGCCTTATCATTGAAAAAAGCTTTATTGTACACTCCATTTATTTGTATCCAACAAATATGCAATTTTTCAGTACGGCTCAGTTATTAGAAATCGGGGATGTTCCGTTCACTTCGACCAACGACAAACCTTACCGTCACGAAGCGCTTGTCTATTATCGCCGAGCCGCTGAGCAATATGGTCTAGAGATCGCCGCTTATGAAGAAGCTTTATCCATTGAGCCGCTTGAAGATGGAACCTTTGCCGTACATACGTCAAATATGCGTGGTGAGCATCAGAAACGTATCACTGCTAATGTAGTTATAGCAACAGGTTATTTTGATCAGCCGAATATGATTGGCATTCCAGGTGAAGAACTACCTAAAGTTACTCATTATTTCGGTGAAGCTCATCCTTACACGGGAATGAAGGTAACTGTAATTGGCGGCAGTAATTCCGCAGTAGATGCAGCGCTGGAGCTTATGCGTGTAGGAGCTACGGTAGATATGGTATATCGTGGTGAAAGCATCTCAGAGAATATTAAACCTTGGGTTCGGCCAATCTTTGAAGGCATGGTGCAAAAAGGGAAAATCACTCTGCACTTAGGCTCGCGTGTCACTGAAATTACTGCAAGCTCAGTAATTGTTACGGATCATAAGGGGGACAAGAAAGCATTGGATAATGATTTCGTTCTTGCCTTGACTGGCTTCCGTCCTAGCCGTACCCTCCTCACTTCAGCGGGTGTGATCATGGATGACGACATGGATAAGCCTGCTTTTAACACCTCTACCATGGAAAGTAATGTTCCAGGGTTGTATGTTGCTGGAGTAATCGCCTCCGGCCGCAATGCTAACGAAGTGTTTATTGAGACCGGAAGAGGGCATGGTAAGCTTATCGCAGATCACATTGTGTCAAAAGAAAGTTCTAATCCTAAGGAGTTGAAACATTAAGATGGACATGACCTCTTTGCTTTTGCTTGGACTTGCAGCGCTGGGAATTATCAGCAGCAATTCCCCTGTAACAATAGCAATGGTCGTCCTATTACTGCTAAGAGTACTTGGCCTGCAGCAAACCTTTCCTTGGCTAGAAAAATACGGTTTAACCATCGGGATTATCATCCTGACCATCGGGGTCATGACCCCATTAGCCAGCGGCAAAATATCGCTGCAGACAGTCGGTCAATCCTTCTTGCACTGGAAGTCCTTGCTTGCTATCGCTATTGGCATTCTCGTCGCTTTTCTTGGAGGCCGCGGTGCTACGCTCATGACCAACCAACCCACAGTTGTTGCAGGTCTGCTGATTGGCACGGTGATCGGGGTTGCGTTATTTAAAGGCGTTCCGGTCGGACCGCTGATCGCAGCCGGCATTTTATCACTTATGATCGGCAAAATGTAATAGAACAGCACAAAAAAGACCGCTTTTGGCGGTCTTTTTTATTGTGCCTTTTATACAACCATCTTCTTCACTATTCCTCCACCTGAGAAATGGACTGCGGAATTTGCTGCGCCGCTCTTTTTTCAACGACTAATAAATCTTCAACGCCATACTCTGTCTTAATTTTCTGCAACTGCTTCAAAGCCTCTTCTTCTGAATTAAAATATCCTGCTTCCACGAGATATAAGCCTTTCTGATCCTTTAACATCCGCACATCCTCTAACCCATATAACATTTCTTCAGCCATACCCAGCGCCTCACCAGAAGGCTGTGAGACCGTTCTTAAGGAATATACAGAGCCCCCTTTTGCTTCGTCTCCTTTCTCTTTTAACGTAATCACTACCTGTGCTGGCTCTTTATATTCTTTCACCTCATAAGCAACCGAGTCCGTAAGTGTGACATTGAACCGAATGGCCGAATCATCTAGTGTAATTAGTGGATAAGCATCCTGAACATATCGGCTTTGTTTTAATGTCTCCAGATCTTTGACTGCTGAGAATTTTCTGGCCCCACTTACTGTAATCGTCATTGTTGCCGGATTTTCCGTAAACTTTACGTTATATGAGCTTGCCATCTGTTGAGTTTCATCCGGATTTGCAAAATTCAAAATCAATTGATCACTATTCTTCAGTTGTTTGACCGAAATAAAATTCACATCTACTCCATCCTGAATGGTTCCCCCTCCTGCGCTTCCCTCCGTAAATTGCAGAACACTGACCAGCTTACCTAGAACCGGTATTTGATCCATACTACTCGCAAAAGCAGGAACCGTATTTACACCCACCGTAAAAGAAATCAATACAGCAGCAGCTACTGATCCTGTCCATTTCAAGGCACGTTTTGAAGAACTGTTTTTCTGTTTATAGATTTTCCCTCTTTCAATTCCTTTACGAGAAGCGAATGATAGTTCTTTAGGAATTTCAATCTCATTATAGGCTTGTTGTAGACGTTCTAGTTGCTTATCCAAAGTTCTCACTCTCCTCCATACTTATTTTTAATTTTTCCAAACCTCTATAAATAACGGTTTTGACGCTGCTCAGGGGCATATCAAGAACCTCTGCAATTTCCTTTATGGGCAAGTCCTCCAAATATCTCATCACAATCACCATTCTTGATTTTTCATCAAGGCCGCTGAGCGCTTCATGCAAGTCCATAACTTCTTCCCTAGATTTCGGAGCATAGCTGCCTCCTAGCTCTTGATCTATATACACGATTTTTTTAGATTTACGGATAAAGTCCAGCGCACAGTTGACAGCGATCTTGGTGAGCCAAGTTTTAAAATATTGCGGTTGCTTCAATTTATGAATGGAGATATAGGCTTTGAAGACGGTCTCCTGCACAATCTCCAGCGCATCCTCTTGATTCCGCACATAGGAGTAGGCCATTCGGTATAAACGCTCCTGCATGCCGTCAATAAGAACAGTAAAGCTGTCTTCATCACCAGCTATCGCCTTTTCCTCAAGCGTGGTTTTATTCACGTTCCTCACTTCCTTTCATGATGTTTATAAGCTTTAGACGCACATGATCACCGAAAAGACTCAAGTCCCCTGTAGAATTTTTGCCATAGTATAAGTTACTGTGTGCCACAAGCCTGATTGGAATTCAAAAAAAGTGGCCTTCTCTTTCGAGAGGACCACTAAAGTGTTTAATTATTCAAAACATATTAAGCGTCTAAATGCTGTACGTTAAATAATCGCGCATAACTACCCTCTATCGACATCAGCTGTTCATGCGTACCCCGTTCAGTAATTTCACCATTCTCAAGTACGACAATCTGATCTGCATGAGTAATCGTTGACAGTCTATGCGCTACAATTAGTGTAGTACGTTGCGAAGAAAGGGACTGCAGCGCTTGTTGAATTAAATGCTCCGATTCCAGATCCAGCGCCGAAGTAGCCTCGTCTAATATAAGAACCTTCGGATCCTTGAGAAATACCCTTGCGATAGCAACCCGCTGCTTCTGTCCTCCGGATAGCTTAACACCACGTTCTCCCACTTCTGTCTCATAACCCAGTGGCAGCTGCTCAATAAAATCATGCGCATTGGCAGCTTTCGCTGCTGAAATGACCTCTTCTTCCGTGGCGTTAGGATTACCGAATAAAATATTCTCACGCACAGATCCGCTGAATAAGAAATTATCTTGTAAGACCATACCGACAGACCTGCGCAAGCTTTCCTGTGTTAATTCCTGTATATCATAACCATCCATTTGGAGGCTGCCTTTACTGATGTCATAGAATCTCGGGATCAAGCTTATAAGGGAGGACTTTCCTCCACCGCTCATTCCGACGAACGCAATGGTCTGTCCGGGCTGAATACTCAGATTAATATCTTTTAAGACCCAATCATTCTCTTCGTTATATTTAAACCATACATTCTGAAAAGCAATCTCACCACGTGCATCCTTTAGCACTTTTGCTCCCGGCTTGTCTACAATATCGTAAGGCTCATTCAGCAGCTCAAGCACCCGTTCAAGAGAAGCAGAGGCTTGTGTAAGCACCGTCGAGGAATTAATCAATCTTCGCAGCGGAGAATACATCCGGTCCAGATAGCCAAAGAAAGCTACAAAGGTACCTACTGTCAAATTGCCATGAATGACCTGATAACCACCATATCCGATGACCAAAAGAGGTGCTATATCCGTTAATGTATTAATAATTGCGAAGGTCATAGCGTTCCAGCGGGTTTGCGCCATCGCTTTTTTAAGAAAGTTACCGTTGATGTCTTCAAACTGCTTCTGATCCACTTTTTCCATCGTAAAGCTGCGGATAATTGATATCCCTTGAATCCGTTCATGGAGATAACCTTGAATGCCAGCCAGAGCTTGGGAACGATCTTTCGTTAAAAGCTTAAGCCGCTTATACAATTTGTTAACAGCAATTGCGTAAAAAGGCAATACCGAGATAGACACGAGCGCCAGCACCGGATTTAAATAAAACATAAATCCCAAAGCAAAAACTAGCGTAAACGTGTCGAGCCATACATTCATCATGCCGACTTCGACCAAATTTTTGGTCTGCTCAACATCGTTAATAAATCTGGAGATGGCTTCTCCCACCTTGGTATTCTGATAATACCGCAGTGACAGCCGCTGTAAATGACTGTAAAGCTTATTTCGCATATCGAACAACACTTTACTTGTGATAAGCTGAGCAAAGTATTGGCGATAATACTCCACGGGTCCTCTTACGATAACAAATAAAATTAAGGCACCACCCAGAATAAGCATCAAATGCGATACCCGTTCCTCAATCCCCATGCTCGGGTTCATTAGGAGGTCATCAACCACGTATTTCAGAATCATTGGCAGTGTTAGCGGAATACTGAATTTGATCATGCCGATAAACAGCGTAAACACAATCAATTTCATATAAGGTCGTACAAAAGTAAAATATGATTTCCATTGCTTCACAGGAATATTCTTTCCCTTCTCTTTAGTGAGTTGCTAAGTACAGTTGACTTTTGCTCTCTACAGTGTTTTTATAATTTTAGATCATAAGTACAATTGCAGTACCGAACTTCAGGAGGATAACGATGTCTAGACAATTTGTGACGGAAGCCGTCATGATGGCGATTTACGGCCAGCTTCTCGTATCGAGCAGCCCTGTAGAATATATAGTGCCTTATACTACTGTGATGGAACTATACGAACTGCGAGACAGCGATGATCCGTTGATGAACCGTCCGGACGACGACAAGCATGTTAAGTTGAAGATTAGTGAGCTCATTGCTTATTTTGAAGAACCGCTCAACGCGAAGAAGATCAACCGCTGTTTAGCAGTGCCATGGGCGAAAAGCTCAGGTATTCTCCTTGGCGGGCAATCCAAAATCACCATCATTAACAGTATGGATACCGCTGTCTACGGTGAGATGTTCGATCCCATCGAAACAGAGCTTCTGCTGTCCTCACAACGTGAGAAAGTACCTATCCTAACGGATCAATTTGAATTGATTCAACGGATCATCGAGGGTGGAGTTCCAGTTCAGGTGTACGATATTGACGACTTCGACTTCGCTCTGGAGGAAGAAACCTCTCGCAATTTGCACTGATAACACCTATGTATTTCCAACTGGAATACCCTCATTTTTAAAGACAGCATTTGAAAAGCCCCTGCCTTTTGGCAAGGGCTTTTCCTGATTAAAATAAACAATCATTAAGACAACAATACCTGCACTTCGCCGGATACCGGCTTTGGTTCGTACTTATATTTAATGTCATCCTCTGACTCAGAGTATACGATAGATAGGTCATAACCTTCCATATACCACAAGTCCTGCTCCTCCATGTAGAACACAATATCATCCTGTTTGACCTGAATAGCTGGACGCCCAGGCGCTTCTGTAGCAATGCCCAGCGAAAAACCGGGGTGAAGTCCACCTCCCGAGCTATAACGGGGAAATAAACGAATATAGTCTCCATTCTTAAGGTCCAATTCTCTCTTAAACCAAGCTGCCGCTGCTTGACTAATTTCCATGTTCATTTCTCTCAGCTCCTTTGTATATTCTAATCATAACGAAAATAAGTCGATATTCAAACAACTTTATGCAATTAATGATTTCCCAATCCATTTAAAATTAAGTTTGACAAATTCGCGAACCGGATGATAAACTCTGAACATAACTAAACGTCTTCTAGTTATTACCAAATTAATGAAAGGGGTGAGCGCGGTGTTTACGAAGTTACAGCCATATTATTTTACTATTGTTGGAATTTTTACTCAACCGAATACCGAAGCAGCCCAAGTGATTAAGCCATCCTGAAGTTTTTGCGAGTCTTATGGACCGTATAACTTTAGTTCTTGAAGGTCTCTCACATGCTTGGTGCTGTAACGCACCGTGCGCATGATAGCTGTAAATTACAGGCATATCGTCCGTTTTCGGATGATATGCCTTTTTTGTTTGCTGAAGAGATAATCACTTGCGCTTTTATCAGCATCACAAGCAATCATTACAACCTGAAAGGAAGGGATTTACTTGTTCTCTGTTCTTCGCGATCTCGGCTGGTTTTTTCGCCGAGAAAAAAGGCGTTACCTGATTGGACTCATATTACTCATAGGTGTAGGCGTTCTTGAATTACTCCCTCCACGTCTGCTAGGCAATGCCATTGACGACATAGTACGCGGTTCGATTACTACAGCTTCGCTTGCCAAATATATCGGCATGATCTTTATTTTGCTGCTAGTTATTTATTGGATTACCTACATATGGATGCACAAACTTTTCGGAGGTTCCAACCTTGTTGAGCGCCTGCTGCGCTCCCGATTTATGAATCATCTTATGACTATGACACCCTCGTTCTTCGAAAAAAATAGAACTGGTGACCTCATGGCCCGGGCAACCAATGATATCAGAGCCGTCTCAGCTACCGTAGGATTCGGGATGCTTACACTGGTGGATTCTACAATCTACCTCACGGTTGTGCTGTTTGCGATGGGCTTTCTCGTGAGTTGGAAATTGACCCTTGCAGCAGTATTACCATTACCCCTAATTGCAATAGCTATGATTTTTTATGGTAAAGCTATTCATGATCGATACAGCTTAGCGCAGGATGCATTCGGAGATATGAATGACCAAGTGCTCGAATCTGTCTCTGGTGTGCGCGTAATCCGTGCTTATGTCCAAGAGCGTCTTGATGAAAAACGTTTCTCGGATATTACTGAAGATGTTTACAACAAAAATATGGCCGTAGCTCGTGTCGATGCTTTCTTCGAACCAACTATCCGCTTCTGCGTTGGACTCAGCTACATTATTGGTCTTACTTATGGGATTTACCTTGTATTCCGCAATCAGATCACACTGGGTGATCTAGTCTCCTTTAATATGTACCTCGGTATGATTGTATGGCCGATGTTCGCTATTGGAGAATTGATCAACATTATGCAGCGTGGCGGAGCTTCCCTCGAACGTATCGACGAGACGTTAAACTCCAAACCCGATGTTCAAAATGCTGCCCATCCTGTTCAAGTTCCCCATCCTACTCGAATCGAGCTTAACGATGTGACTTTCCGTTATCCTTCTTCGACGATTGACAATCTAAGCCATGTCAACTTAACCCTGAACCAAGGGCAGACATTAGGTGTAGTCGGGCGTACAGGAAGCGGGAAATCTACACTGCTCAAACAATTGCTCCGCGAATATCCGACAGGTAATGGAGAGATCCTTATCTCTGGCGTGCCTATTCAACAGATTTCCCTGGATCAGCTGCATAGCTGGATGGGTTATGTTCCGCAAGAGCAAATTCTTTTCTCCAAATCCGTTCGGCAAAACATTCAATTTGGTCTAGACAACGCCGATGACGATACGATTATGCAAGCCATTACAGCTGCCGCTTTCCAGAACGACCTGGGCACATTGTCCGATGGTCTGGATACTCTGGTGGGTGAACGTGGTGTATCTCTCTCCGGTGGACAAAAGCAACGTGTCTCTCTGTCCAGAGCTTTTATCGCTAATCCTGATATTCTTATTCTGGACGATGCCTTATCAGCCGTTGACGCTCGTACGGAAGCTCAGATTATCGACAATATCCGGAATGAACGTGCCGGAAAAACCACATTAATCTCTACTCACCGTCTCTCCGCCGTCCAACATGCCGATATGATTGTTGTACTGGATAACGGACAAATCGTTGAGCGAGGTACACATCAGGAGCTGTTGGATTTGAATGGCTGGTACCGTGAACAATATGATCGGCAGCAAGTCGAAAATAACTTGTCGAATGATTAAACTACAACCATAAATAAACGAGCTACGACTACGCAAAACATTTTAGGAGGTGTCACGGTTGACACAAAGTACAGGCAAACGCCTGCTGGAATATGCATTGACCGCAAAGAAAACCTTTATCGCAGCCCTTCTGCTGCTTTCAATCGGGGTAGCGGCAGAGCTGGCAGGTCCATTTATAGCCAAAAGCATGATCGACAATCACATGCTGGCCATCGAGAAGCCCTATTTCAGCACCACGTCTCCCGATAAGGCGGCTGAATATAACAATAGTTTATACAAACGCGGCGATCGCTTTGAGCCTGGTGAAACTAAAGGCCAAGAAATTCGTGTTCTTCAAGCAGGGAGAAGTTTTTATTTTATTAACGAAGCTGTAACACAGCCTGACGGTGAACGAAAGTTCATCGATGGAGAGATGCATATCACCCGTGGTGATAACGAAGTTATCTATCCGGCGGTTAAGCTATCGGCCGATGAGCTGTTCGCTTTTTACAAACCTGAGCTTCCTGGAATCTATCAGTTGGTCGGAATGTATGCTATTTTTCTTGTAATCTCCATCTTTGCTGAATTCGGAAAAACCTACTGGCTGCAATCTTCGGCGAATCAGGTAATCCGGAAGCTGCGGACAGATGTATACGCACATATCCAGCGACTACCCGTTCATTTTTTTGACAATTTGCCTGCTGGTAAGGTAGTGTCGCGGGTTACAAATGATACCGAGGCGATTAAGGATCTATTCATTGCCGTCCTTTCCAATTTCAGCACCGGTATTATCAATATAACTGGCGTATATATCGCTCTGTTCTTACTTGATGTCCGTCTGGGTCTGATCAGCTTGTTCATTGTACCTATTCTTGTGCTGTGGATCGTGCTCTATCGCAAAATTGCGACCAAATACAATACGATCATTCGCTCACGTCTAAGTGAAATTAACGCCATTATTAATGAATCGATTCAGGGGATGTCAATCGTCCGGATATTCCGCCGTCAGAAGCAGCTTAGTGCAGAATTTGAGAACCTGAACGATGATTACTTGAAATATCAGAATAAAATGTTAAATCTGAATGCTTTCACGTCCCACAATCTGGTGAACTCACTTCGTTCTCTCTCTTTTGTGATGGTGCTTTGGTATTTCGGACATGGCAGTATTACTGGTTCAACCTTTGTATCCTTAGGCGTTCTATATGCCTTTGTCGATGTGCTCGGACGTTTGTTCCAGCCTATCACGGGTATGGTGAACCAGTTGGCGAACCTGGATACTTCTATGGTATCTGCGGGACGTGTGTTTACGCTTATGGATGAACCTGGAGAGAATGTTACGGACGGCTCCATGCCACGCTACAAAGGAAAAGTGGAATTTAAGAATGTATCTTTTGCTTATAAAAAAGACTACGTCCTTCGCGATATCTCCTTTGAAGCACGCCCGGGTGAAACTGTCGCTCTTGTAGGTCATACGGGTTCCGGCAAAAGCTCAATCATCAATCTGCTGTTCCGGTTCTATGATCCACAAAAAGGCGATATTACGATTGACGGTCAAAAGGTTACGGATATTCCGAAGCAGTGGCTGCGGAATCACATGGGCATCGTGCTGCAGGATCCGTACCTCTTCACGGGCACCATTGCTTCGAACGTCAGCCTAGGGGATGAACGAATTTCACGTGAACGTGTAGAACGTGCATTGCGTGAGGTTGGTGCGGATAAGTTGCTCGCTCATCTTCCACAAGGATTTGATGAACCGGTAATTGAGAAAGGAAGTACTTTATCTGCGGGTCAGCGGCAATTGATTTCTTTTGCGAGAGCTCTCTCCTTTGACCCAGCTATTCTTATTCTAGATGAAGCTACCTCCAACATCGATACAGAAACGGAAAGCGTCATTCAGGATGCGCTGGAAGTTCTCAAAAAAGGACGCACCACTTTCATCATCGCTCACCGCTTATCCACGATTCGCAGTGCAGATCAGATTCTAGTCCTACATCACGGAGAGATCGTAGAACGCGGTAGCCACGATGAACTGATGGCGCTTGGCGGAAGATACTTCCGTATGTACCAGCTGCAAGTAGGTGCCGCTGCTAACAGCTCTGACGATAACGCTGGCGCAAGCAACCGTCCAGCACTCGGAAACTTGCAACCCTCTCTTGAGAAAATGTAATTTACAACCCTGAGTCACTTCATTGTGATTCAGGGTTTTTTCCTGCTTGATCTTAGAACAGATGTTCTGTATTATGGGAATTAATACATATCCTTGGAGGAGTAAACGATGCTTACTTATAATCTGACTAAGAAACAAGCCAGGCTTTTTCTGCTATCTCATCAAAAGTTAACTGCCGGAGCTATCCCTTCCGGAAAACTTAGTATTTATGACTATGTTCGTCACGTAGGCTGCATCCAATATGACCCCCTTAATATTGCCGGCCATAATCATGAGCTGGTCCTCCAAGCACGGATTCCGGGATTTACGCCAGAACTGGTCCAAGAGCTTCTGTATAAAGACAGGTTGCTCGTTGATGGCTGGGACAAGAACATGTCTATTTATTGTACAGAGGATTGGCCTTATTTTAAGCGGAGAAGAACAGCTGCTGCCTCCCACCATCAGGCTAATGAGCCTGTAATGGTCGCTGTAGCACAGGTTCGTGAAGAGCTTCAGAAGCGCGGTCCCCTCTCCTCTTTGGATTTAGACGGAAAGGAGAAAGTAGATTGGGCTTGGGCTCCGACAAGATTATCACGAGCTGCAATGGAAAGCATGTACTTTTGGGGAGAGATTGTTGTCCACCATCGTGTACATACTCGGCGATATTATGATTTCGTTGAACGTTTGTTACCCTCAGAGCTGCTGAGTTCAGCCGATCCAAATGTCACGGAAGAACAATTTCACGATTGGTATGTGTTACGTAGAATAGGAAGTATCGGCTTGTTATGGAATAAATCTGGAGACGGATGGCTGGGCATATCCGGACTGAAGAGCAAAGAGCGTGCGGCGGCGGTTCAGAGATTGCTGGAGAAGGATAGTCTCAGAGAAGTTTGGGTCGAGGGGATTAAGGTTCCGCTTTATATCCGCAGTATAGATGCTCCAACCTTGGAGTCTGTGATGCTGCAAGAATCTGAAGAGATTGGGCTTCAACCACGTGATTCATTTGCGGCTGTTTTGGCTCCGCTGGATAATTTGTTGTGGGAACGCGAGCTGGTTCGGCAATTATTCGGATTTCATTACCGCTGGGAGGTCTATAAGCCGGCAATAGAACGAGAATATGGTTACTATGTACTGCCAATATTATATAATGATCGTTTTGTTGGCAGATTTGAACCGGTGATGGATAAGAAGAACCAAACATTGAATATTAACAATTGGTGGTGGGAACCTGGAGAAAGCCTAACACCGGAGATGATTCCGGCATTAGGCGAAGCTTTAACTGCACTCTCTCGCTGTGTTAGAGCTTCTTCGGTTCATTTTAGACCAGAGGTTGTAACAGCTTGCGGCTTAGAAGGATTATTACAATAAGTTTTCCTCCTCTAATCCAAGCTTCGTGAACATTTCTGTGCAGTAGCCTTGCAGTTTAACTTCAAGTCTACTTGCTTTATTTTTAAAACGTTTCAGCTCCCGAATCATTTTAGCTCTTCCGGCAGGCGTAAAGGTTTCCTGTATACGCTCTTTAAAGTAATCATGAACGATGTAATTACGTTGTTTCCACACTTCCTCCAACTGAGCGGTTTCTTGCTCCGAGAAAGGAAAATGATGTTGGATTTCTTTGATGAGTTGGCCGAGTGAATTGCTGAGTTTTCGCTGATAAAGGTCTGTCAGATCTGCTTCTGTTGGCGTTTTTCCTTGTGATAGCTTAGTAAGCAATAGCAAGTTGGTAAGCTGCTGCTCGAGGGCCTGTCCATAATAAACTGCCAGTCCAAAATAGGCGAATAACTCTTTCGATTGTTCACTCTCAGGTACATATGTATCCTTCATCTTTTCCCCCACTTCTGTATCCTTGTTCCTTTTATCTATACAAGTTATGTTTTGTTGTAATCCCTCTGTCTTGATCTGTACAAATAAAAACCGATAAGCAGTGTTATATATACTAATGCTTGTGCAAATGAACCTAACAACTCCGCTAATGACAATGTATCAGCTTTCATCATGGCCTCCATTACAGGAGTTACTGGCGGCAACAACCAGATCAAAAAATGAAATATACCAGGCAAACTTTCGCTGATTTGTGCTCCACCCAGTGATAATACAACGATAGCTAATAACATACCTGTTGCGTGACTGCCTTTTTGAATCCAAGAAGATTGAAAGAATAGGGCAATAGCCACACCAAGCATACCCAACAATCCATGTCCTATAAGCGCTAGAATTAACCGATATGCCCCAGGTGATTCTGCGAAATGACCTGTTACCCAAGGATAAAGGACAATCAATAGATCTATCAGCAACGTTAGAAATGCAAGCGTTAAGATACCACCTGCACTATGTTTTGCCGCACTTCGCATGTGAACAACTGCAATCTGCCGATGAACAGCGTGCTCATGATTCAAAAAACTAAGACTCATCCAAGCGCAGCTTATAAAGAGCATTACTGCTGTAGCGGCATAGCTATTCATAACTGGATTGGGCTTATAAGAATACAATATCAAGACTGCAATCACAATCCCTGCTAACGGGCCGAAATAACGCTGAGATCGAGTATAACTTCGCAGCATGTAAACGATAAACGGATACACGTAAGACCCCCTGTTCAACTTCTAGGATTCATCCATTTTTCTAAGTCATGCGATCCTCCGCGAGGTTCTACCGATTGTATTGAACCACCCGACTCCAAGATAACCCGCAAAAAAGCATCTGATTCTGAACTTGTTACTGTCAATGCCGTACGTTCTATGTTACAACTATCCTTAAACGTATTTATTGCAATGAAACCTGCCATTTCCTTCAATTGCTGCAGTTTCTGAATCGACAGATTAGACAATAGTATGTATGTAGAGGGTTTAAAGTTCAGCTTCTCTGACCCCTGAATTGACTTTACAATTTTCCCTTCATGTATCACATGAACCTGATCCGCAAGCAATTCAATCCATTGGGGTTCATGTACAGAGAAGACTATAGCAGTACCCTTATTTCTCAAACCAATAAGAAGATCAGCTAACTTATTCATTGAGGGGAGATCAAGGCCCGACATAGGTTCATCAAGAAGCAGCAATGAGGGACTTCCCAGCAAGCTTTGAATCAAATTAATTTTTTGCAGCATTCCTTTGGAGAAGTTTAGCATAGACTGCTTGCGAAAGTGCTCCAGCTTAAAAAGTTGAAATAACGTTGTTAGCTCCTGCTCGATCAGGACTGGCGCAAGGCCGCTAATCTGTCCCATACTTCGCAAGTACTGTTCTGGGGTCAGCTTCAACCCTGGAAACATCTCAGGTGCATAACCAATTCTCAGATTTGAATCCTTACAACTCAGCTTTCCAGAGGAAATATGGACCAGTCCAGCTAAGATTGACAACAGCGTACTTTTGCCGGATCCGTTCCGTCCGATCAGAGCAGTTGCAGTCCCCTTTTCAATAGTAAACGATACTTCTTCCAATACGGGTCGGCGTCCATACTGTTTACTGATCTGTTCTAATTCTATCAGGGGAATAGCAACATCTATACTACCGCTGGCAAAGTTACGATCTACTAAGTTCGCCACTTAACATTCTCCCTTCATATCTACTGTTAATTCTCCGGTTCCCTACGAATTTCCTCTTCTAGGAATCAAAAAAATGAAAGAACTGCTATAGCAGCCCTTTCTAAAACTTCCTTTCTATCCAGTATTCCTCCCCTTTTTTTCTACCAGTAGCATTAATCAAACAGACCTGAATATAAAAAACCAGACTATTGCTATATTTCTACAGCAACAGTCTGGCTATTAGTTCATATATGAGAGTTAAGCTATACGTTCTTACGCATATACCTCAACAGCATCGCTAATCAAACGGCATGCCTCTGCAGCTTTACGGCAGGCATTAATACATTCTTGGCAGTGATTATGTATATGCTTGCTGCTCTCATCTGCGCATGCTTCACAAATCTCCGCACATAGTTTTAGAATTCCAGATACAAACGGACTTTGACGGGTCATTGCTTGAATGGCATAAGAACAAATATCCGCACATTCACGATCGAGTCGCATGCTCTCACGAAGTGATGCAAGATCATATTCTTTTAGGCTTGAGACATAGCTGTAGTTACAGGCATTCATACTTTCGAGACAAGCGTCAATGCACTCCTGATATTGAATTCGGGTCATAGCCTTCAACCTCCTGCATTTTTAATGGGTATGCCTTACTATTAACCTACAAGATTAGGAATGAACCACAGCTTCTTCTGAAGCAGAACGGATTACAGGCTTCTTTTGATCGTGCCAGGCCGAACTAAAATACGTCCTTCCATCTCCAGCAGCTTCGTGCGTAACTCACTGGATGAGAAGTGTTCCCCGATAAATACAGCTACGTCTGGGACTTCGCCTTGAGGTGTGATTTTCATAAAATCAGCTTCACGGTAAGCATATTGAAAAAGAAAACGACTGGAGGTGTCATTAAAGGTCACAATGCCTTTAGCCCTATAAACATCACGCGGAAGCTCCTTGACGAACTGTTCAAAGGTCTCGCTGTTGACAGGTCGTTTGAAGTAATGTGTGTATGCCATCACGTGATCGTGGGAAGCATGGGTGCCTCCTGAAGGTTGCAGAGCTTCCTCATGCACATGGCTTTCGCTGTCGCTCTCTTCAAGCTGTGTATCCGTAAGAACTCCACCTGCGCTACGCAGGAGCTCCTCTATGTCAATCTCACAACGCTCCGCTGGCATAATCGGTGCATAAGAATTCCATTTTCGCAGAACAGTTGTGATCTCTTCCGCTTCATCTGCTGAGACACGGTCATTTTTATTCAGAATCAAAACAGATGCGCAGCGAATTTGCTCCTGCATCAGTCGATAGGTTGCCCCCTGCTGCGCACGGTACAATTCGAGCAGATGCGCGGCGTCAACGACGGTGATCAAGCTTTTTAGCTCGACTTTTTGATACAGTGAAGTTTCGGTTACACCATCTACAATTTCCAACGGGTTCGCCGCACCTGTGGCCTCAATAACAACCACATCAGGTGATTCCTTCTTGATAAGAGTAGTTAGCTCTGTGCTAAGATCCCCTCGGATAGAACAACAGATACAGCCGCCGAGCAGCTCTGCCATAGGAACGGTTTGCTCAACCAGCAGCCCATCCAGGTTCACTTCACCCAGCTCATTCATCACTACGGCCGGGCGCAAACCCTGATCCTTCCAATGTTCCAGCAGGCGCTGCAGCAGGGTAGTTTTGCCGCTTCCCAGAAATCCTGACAATATATACACAGGTACAACCTGTTCCATGATTCATCGCTCCTTGCAAATTACGGGTATGGTAGCGAGTTTACTACATGATGCCAAAGCACGCAAGCGGCACACCTATAACCTCAAAAGAATAGCGATTGATAACAAAACTTGTCTTTGCCTTCCCCATACCCTATCATGAGAACATCTCTAATTTAGGAGCTGATCTCATTGTCATCCGTTGAAGAACATCGGAAGGAAGCACCACAATCCGTTTCCTGCTACATCATTACCGTCTCAGACACCAGAACTACTGAAACAGATACCGGTGGAGCATTAATCAAATCCATGCTCGAGGCTGCCGGGTATGAAGTTATTGGTCATACCATTATCAAAGACAACTATCAGGACATTCGTGAACTACTCTATAAAAACGCTGATCACACTGAAGTTGAGGCCGTGTTGCTGACAGGTGGAACAGGAATCTCTCCCCGTGATACCACCTACGAAGCAGTTTCATCCTTGCTTGATAAAACGCTACCGGGCTTCGGTGAGATTTTTCGAATGTTAAGCTACACAGAGGACATTGGTTCGGCGGCAATCCTTAGCCGGGCAATTGCAGGTACGATTGGCAACACAGCTGTTTTTTCTATGCCCGGCTCCACTGGAGCCGTTAAATTGGCTATGGAACGGCTCATTATCCCGGAGCTTCGTCATGTAATGCGAGAGATATACAAACAATAATCCCACCCATTTTTTTATAAACTAGACAAATAACCAAGCATGCCTTTGTTCTGTGCGTATAATACGGTAAGTTCACACACAAAGGAGCTGAAGGAAATGTCAGAAGGATGTCCAAAATGCCCGGCCCAAACTGTCACTGACCCACCTAAGGTGGTTTATCAAGATTACTACCACCCTCAAGTTGTGAATGTTATTCACCCGGTAGAAATCGTTAGACGCCATCACTGTGTCCCAGTTCCTCGTCATTGCTACACCTATTCTGTTAAAGATATCATGTGCGATAACTCCATGATGCCTAGAGGCAGAAGATAACTCTACTTCATAACTCTATCAAAAGAATCCTATAAGTGAGAGAAACATCCATGTCCATCGCATGGGGATGTGCTCTCGCTTTTTTCTGCATAAAAGATTTGACAATCCTGACCAATCCCCCTATAATTTTGAACACTTTACGCGAAAGTGGTTTTTGATTAACCAAACAGTTAATCGGAGAGGAAAGAGATGAGCTCACTCCAAACTTTAAATCGAAAGATCAAAACGGTCGTCAGTCCTTTTCATGAGTTATTATGCAGTCTGCATGTCTTCCATCAACCAGAACACCATCCAACAAGATTACAATGGGCTCTGGAGCTCAAGAAAAGGATGCCTCTTGCTCTACAGGAGAACATCCACACACTTGGGTAGTTGTCAGACCGTTGGATCGCTCTGCTAGATTTACCGGACCGTATGGGTGTCCCTATTTCTTGCAATCAAGGAATCACCCTACTCAAAAAACTTCCGGATGCAGAGCTAGTGTATCTATTTATGAATCAAGAAATTGCACTAAGTACCCTAGTCGAATGGCTGAATGAATCTGAAAGCAAGCGTTCGCTGATGAAGTTGAGTGGAAACGTTAAGTACCTGATAAACAATCTGGCTAGTGTTCGCAAGCTGTTAATCTCAACATTAATTACATACGAACATGATTATTTCGGGCAGGAATGGGACTATATTGAACCATTTATGAACATCTCAGCCGCTCAGTTTCAAGACTTAGCCAATCGTTCCCCGGAAAAGGCACTAAATGCGCTCCACACACGCCTCCTCGCTGAGAACGGGACTCTGACAGTACAAAAGGCTGTAACGTATTACTTTCCTTATGACCAGCTTGGACAAGTGTACGTTTTTCCTTCTACATTCATATTTCCGCATCTGCTTGTTGGCTGGTTCGAAGACACTTTATTTTTGCCACTCACGGTGGATGTTCCCGGTCTTGCCTTTAGTGAAGGACCGCCGAGTGACCTGTTGCGCCAACTCAAAGCTTTAAGTGATGATACGCGGATGCGAATTCTGAAACTACTGTGGAAAAGTCCACATTGTACCAAGCAGCTTGCGCCAATATTGGGTATTTCTGAAGCTGCGGTCTCTAAACAGCTAAAACAACTAAGTGAAGCAGGATTTACCCAATCACAGCGAAAAGGGAATTATTTATTTTATTCAGTGAACAAAGAAGTCTTTGATAATCTTCTCGTTCTGCAAAGGCAGTACCTTGAACAATAAGGTTAATGAAAGGTGTGAGTACAGTTGTGGCATATCGCTATCGCAACCCTAAAAAGAAACCAAAAATCTAATCTTAGAGCCTTTCCCTGGACCTTTACATTCGGGCACATTATTGATGGAGTTTATCTAGTCATCATCTCTTATTTTTCTTATGTGTATCTAATCAATGGGGATATAGATTCAAAATTCGCTATCTATAGTGGCAGTGATGACTATCTGACCTATGTAATTATTGGAGGTATGCTCAGTATATTTTCCGTCAGTATGATGATGAATGTATCCAGGGCACTTATTACCGAATGGAGAGAAGGTACACTTGAGGCACTGTTGCTCTCCCCTTCAAGCCGGAGCGGTTATTTTCTAGGAAACGCAGTCCAGCAGTTGTATCGAAGCGGGGCGGAATTGCTGGTGGTTCTCTTCTTTGGCCTTTTGGCAGGACTTCGGCTCCCCTCTGTTCACTTTATATCTCTCCTCGTGGGAATTTTGCTGTTTTTACTATCATGTTATGCGATGGCGCTGGTGCTAGGAAGCATTATGCTTTATACAAGGGACACCTTCATTGTTCAAAATACTCTATTTACGATAACTGCTCTACTATGTGGATTTCAGTTTCCAAGGCAATACTTGCCTGACTACTTGCAGGCTATAGGTGAGATTTTCCCATTGACCTATGCGCTACAACTGCTACGAGGCACGCTGCTAACTGGAGAATCAATACGATTAATTGATGCATTGCCTATCATACTACTTAGTGTTGTATACATAACGGTTGGTCAATGGACAAATCGGCGCATAGAGCGCGGGTTGTTCGAACGTTTCTAAAACCTTGGAGGGTGAAAACCATTGATAAACATGCATGAAGTTACTAAAATTTACGAAAGCAAACATAGACTGGGCTGGTTCCGTTCGGAAAAAAGATCAGTGACTGCAGTGAAATCACTATCTTTAGATATCGCTGCGGGGGAAATCGTAGGTCTTCTCGGTCTAAATGGCGCTGGAAAAACCACTACAATACGTATGCTCTCTACTCTCCTAGAGCCAACCTCAGGCAGTATTGAAGTCGATGGAATGTCACTGCACAAGAATCGAAAGGCCATTCAGCAAAAAGTAAATATGATCGCCGGAGGAGAACGAATGTTGTACTGGCGACTCACTGGTAGAGAAAATCTTCAATACTTCGGTAAACTCTATGGAATGAACAGCCCTCAAATCGCTAGAGAAGCAGAACGTCTTCTGGAGGAAGTAGGTTTGACCCAAGCTGCTGACCAACCCGTTGAACAATATTCTAAAGGGATGAAGCAACGGCTGCAAATCGCCCGCGGACTTATCAACGATCCACAATACTTATTTCTAGATGAGCCCACACTTGGCCTTGATGCCCCCATTTCCAGGCAGCTTCGCGGTACGATAAGAAAGCTTGCACTGGACAGTGGAAAGGGTATCCTTCTGACCAGCCATTATTTGCAGGAGGTCGAAGAACTCTGTGACCGGGTTTATGTACTGAATCGAGGCGAGCTTCTGCTCTGTGACAAACCTGAGCGGATTGTCCATCAGGTTGCAGGCTCGCAAACTGCTCATTTAGAGGTTACAGGCTGGCATGAATCACTTCGTCCCAAGCTACTAGAGCATCTACGAACATATACTCAGCCTGCGGAATTAATGGGTGTCTGCGCAACAGAAAAACTTGAACTTCGAAATGATGTACTGCAGCGCATTTCTGTAAAGACACCTTCGGCTGATAGGATCATTACAGAGCTGCTGCCATGGACTACGGAGCATGGGCTTAGCATTAAAAGCTTCGCATCCGAAAAACCTAATTTGGAGGATGCGATTATCCTCCTTTCGGAAGGAAGGGTATCATGAACTTACATAGCTTATGGTTTACCCTTAGCGCGGAGATCACTAAGCAGCATCGAAATAGAGTTAAAGGACGCGCAGTGTTTTTTTCACTTCTACTCTGGCCGGCGCTCACCTTTTTAACCACCTACTTTACTATGCAGCCCTTTAGAACAGGAGTAGGATCAGCACTCTCAAAAGTAATACCAGATGGACGGATTCCCCTTTTTCTGCTGAGCGGATATCTCGTCTTTCAGTTATACTGGACGGTTGTGCAAGCCGCATGGTTATTCGAACAAGAACGTAAAGGGGGCACACTTGAGGTAGTGTTCCTAACCCCAGCGTCAAAAATGACCTTCCTGTATGGACGTTCCATATATTCACTATTTCACGGAATATGGATGTTCGCTTGTTTCTCCATCCTGACTTTCATTTTTCTTGCGGATGCAACGACTGTTAACTGGGGCGCCTTATTGCCTGTATTAGTACTTATCATGATATCAGCGGTTATATGGGGAGCTTTGCTGTGTGCGATATCTCTATTCTCAAGGGATTCAGGGCTACTCTATTACATCTTTCAAGCACCAATGGAGCTGTTTGGTGGGGTTCGTATTCCACCAGCGGTATTCCCAGCATGGGCAACGGGCCTATCCCTTCTGTTTCCACTCACATATAGTCTGGTTCTCGTGCGCGGGGCGTTATACGATAATATCGGGATTAGCTGGTGGTGGGCTCTCGGCGCTTTAATCGTAGGTAGTTCTTGTCTTGTCATTTGTACCCGCTATCTTCTGGTTAGGGCAGAACAACATGCAAGAGTAAAAGGGAATTGGACTTTATTCTAATTGTAAATGACCAAGTCTTTAACACATAGGACCTAAATGACGTTATTTGCCGGTTCTTAGCTTTTTCAGAAGTTTCGCGGACTCCAGTGACACTATTCCTTCAAAAAGGGTTCATATTGGGAGTTTTTAGGGCCGATAACTGCTATGCAGTCCGTTAGAATTCCAAATGGGAAAGAAGACTGTGTTTAAGGTCAGTGGTGTCCGAAAACTGTTTCTTACGCGCAAATGCTCCCTAACCACAAAAAACCCGGCAGACAAATCTGCCGGGTTTTTTCATATTTTATATGCTGGAGATAAACACATCTTATAAGTCAGGATGTTCGTGTTTTGCCTTGAGACGATTCCAACGGCGCTCAACTTCTTCTTCGAAGCTGTGCAAAGCTGGCTCATTCTCAGGTTTCAACAAGTGACGAGTTTTACCCATTGTCTTCAGCCATGCTGAGAGCTCGACACGTTTGCCCTTGTCTTCAGGATTATATGTGATATTCGTAGAACCATGCTCTACTTCATATAACGGGAAGAAGCAAGACTCAACAGCTAATGAAACGATGTTAGTGCCTTCCTTATCATCAGACATCCAGTTTAGCGGACATGCGATCAGGATTTTACCATACACCAAACCTTCGTTTTGTGCGTACCACTGTGCTTTTGCCGCTTTTTTCACCAGATCCTGCGGATAAGCCTCCGAACCCGTGAAGACATAAGGAATGTTAGTAGCCGCCATAATTTGTGCTGTATCTTTATGCTGAGTCACTTTACCTTGCTGCTGCTTGCCGATACTGGAGGTTGAAGTACGATGACCCAGTGGTGTCGAATAGGACTGCTGTGCTCCAGTATTCATGTAACCCTCGTTATCGTACTCTACAATAATCATTTTGTGACCACGCAGTGCAGCTCCAATTGCCGGTCCCATCCCGATGTCCATACCGCCATCTCCGGTTACCATAACAAACGTAAAGTCCTCTTTAAGCCCTAGTCCATCCAGCTCACCGCGACGTTTGCGTTCCCAGAACATCTCTACGACACCGGACAAGGTAGCCGCTCCATTTTGGAAAAGATTATGGATAAACGTTGATTTATGGGAGGAATACGGGTACCCCGTAGTCGTTACCATGGCACAGCCTGTATGATAAAGTGCGACGATATCCCCTTCAATCCCTTTGAAGAAAGTCTCTAGTCCTGAGAAAATCCCACAACCCGGACACGCACCATGCCCTGGGGAGAGCCGTTTAGGTTTCTTCGTCAAGCTGCGCAGCGGCGGAATCCGTACGCTTAATTTGCCCGTTGCTTCATCCTGTTTCACAGTGATCAAGCCTGTCTTCAGTGAGTCAAAGTCCATTGGCTTCAGAAGACGTTGTGGAGCTTTATCAGGTGTACCCGGATTGTGGCCGTAATAATCAAATGGTATGTCTACTCGATCTGCAGCAACAGCATCAATTGCTAATTGGAAAAATGCATGACCATCTTCTGCGTAGAAGTCCTTACCACCCAAACCGTAAATACGGCTTATTACTTTAGTCGTAGTGTTGCCATATGTGAACAGGGCTGCCTTAATTTCATTGACCATGTTACCACCGTGTCCGCCAACAGAATCTGCGCGGTCACCAACGGTGATTGCTTTAACGTTTTTCAGCGCTTCAGCAATTTGCTTCTGTGGGAAAGGACGGATCATATTCGGCGAGATTGCACCGGCTTTGATTCCTTGCAAACGAAGCTGATCTACAACATCCTTAATAATCTCAGAGGCAGAATTCATCAAGAATACGGCTACTTCAGCATCTTCCATCCGATATTCCTCGATCATTGGATAATAACGTCCGGTTAACTCAGCAAATTCCTTCGCGATTTCTTCAAAAACTTCACCCGCATTGTACATAGCTACGGACTGTTGATAACGGTTGTTAATATAGTCAGGTTCGTTCATATAAGGGCCAACGGTTACCGGATTATTGCGGTCTAAAGTATCGGTGAAACCTGTTGGAGGTTGTGCTCCAACAAATTTATGAACATCCTCCCGATGAGTAAAGGCCTGTACGCGGCGCTTCTGGTGGGAAGTGAAATATCCATCTGAGGCCACCATTACCGGAAGACGAACTTTAGCATGTTCAGCAAGCTTCAATGCCATTAGATTCATATCATAAACAGATTGTGGATCCCGGCACATTAAAATTGGCCAACCTGTATTCAGGGCAAAATACAAATCAGAATGATCCCCGTGAATATTCAGCGGTCCAGAGATCGAACGGCAGATTAGATTCATAACCATAGGCATACGCGTACCAGCTTGTACAGGCAATTGCTCAAGCATGAACATATAACCTTGGGCACTGGTAGCATTAAATACACGTCCGCCAGCCGTTGAAGCGCCATAACAGATTCCAGCAGAGCTATGCTCGCCATCTGACGGAATCAGCATAATATCATGCTGTCCGTTCGCTTTCATCGTATCAAGAAATTGCGCTACTTCTGTCGATGGAGAAATCGGAAAATACCCCATTACATGATAATTAATCTGATGAGCAGCATAAGCTGCCATTTCATTGCCGGATTCATATAGGAATTTCTGCTCTACTTTAGCAGAGCCTACTTCTTTTTCATAATCTATTGCCACGTGTATTCCACCTTTCCTCCGTTAATTAGGCCTCAGTAACGAGATCAAAAATATGCCGGACCGTATGACTCTCTGCGTAGCCTTCTTCCTCACGTTCGCCAGACAAGGCAGTTGTAGGACAAGCTTCTACACATTTTAAACAGCCTTTACAGTATTGGTAATCAATACCTTGCAGGAACATTTGTGGACGCCCCTTCTTATCAGGCTGCTCATCCCAAACAAAACACAGATCAGGACACACCGTATCGCACTGCGCACAATGAATACAATCCTCCTGCTTAAAATGAGGCAGCAAACCGGAGCGAGAAATGCTCAAGTTCTTTAAAAAGCTGCTCCCAGGATTCGTAATGGTACCGCCGATAGGCTGTGTTTCATAACCCAATGCGGAAATATCAGACCGCACGAATTCAGGCATTGTCACGCCCGCAGGCAGTGGAAAATGCATAAACTTAACTTCATTAAATCCACGGTCGAAAGTAGTCAGCGCTGACTGTACTGCCTGTGGATACTTTTTGCCTAGTGATTTCTCTATAACGCCTTTCATAATTTCAGGGTCCAAGAAATCACACATCCGGAACAACGCGCCCAGCATCGCCATATTAACGCGGTTTTTCTCATCTAAGGCGATAGTTGTAGCATCAACGACTGCAATAGTTCCTGCCATCATATTCAGGGAGGATTTCAATTCCTCCGGCGATTTTGCTGAGTTTACCAATACTGTGCTATGTTCATAAATTCCGCTAATTACGTTAACTGTCTTTGCTAGTGCTTCGTGAAATACCCCAACAACATGCGGGCGCTCAACCGGAGACGTGTCACGAATAGGTGTGTTCAAATCACAAAACCGGATATGCGCTTTTACCGCTGATCCCTTCTTCTCCGAACCATATGACGAAAAGCTGACCCCATTCATTCCAGCACCGACAACACCTGCTTCCGCAAGCATTTTACCAGCCAGGTTCGCACCCAACCCTCCAATTGACTCCAGACGAATCTCAAAAAATCCGAGCTCGTTCACTTTTGGTAACTGTACCACCGACATAGCCCCTTTCAGAATGTCATCTAGTATAATATCCTTTTGACTTTTTCAACGATTGTAACTTGATTTCGCAAGACGCGAAGTGACAAATCTTGCATTTTCCAAGTGTTGCCTAAGCTTATTTATCTACTTTCATTTAGCAATAAAATTAAAAATTAAGATGTTAAATTCATCACATTGTTCATGATAAATATCACACACCGATGAAAAATCACCTCTATTTCTGCAAATGTGTATCATTTATACTTTTCAACTAGTCCATTTCAGGATAAACTGATTCTTGGTGTAATTTTTTGAACCTACTTAGGAGGCATTAAATGTGAAGTCAAACGAAGCATCATTACAGAAAAAATTGCTTCCACGGCATATCAGCTTTATGGCGATGGGCGGCGTAATCGGTACGGGGATTTTCAAAGGAAGCTCTGAGACGATAAGCATTGCTGGACCAGGGGTTGTTCTCTCCTATGTATTGGCAGGCTTGCTGCTACTAGTCGTTATGGGTGCAATTGCCGAAATGGCCACGGTATACCCGAACAAAAATATGAAGGAATTCATTCGCGAGGCTTTTGGAGAACGGCTCTCCTTTATCGTGGGTTGGCTATATTGCTTCATGTGGTTGACTGTCTGCGTGATCGAAGTGCTGGCGGCAGGAAGCTTCTTGCAATACTGGTTACCGGATGTTCCGTTATGGCTACTGAGTCTAGCAAGTGGTGCTTTAATTATTGGCATCAATATGATGAGTGTAAGCGGTTATGGAGAGACGGAGTTTTGGTTAGCAGGAATCAAAATAGCTATGATTATCATCTTTATTATTCTGGGAGCTGCATTATTGTTTGGGCTATTGCCTATGTCTGAAGGGACTCCCTATTTAAGTAATTTTACGGATTATGGCGGATTATTCCCACAAGGCTGGACACCTATCTTCTCTGCCCTTCTGGTCGTCATGTTCTCCTACGGCGGATCTGAGCTGATTGGACTAACTTTAACAGAAACTCAAGATGCAGAAAAAGTGTTGCCTAGAGTTGTCAAAAGCTTCATTTTGCGCGTTATTCTGTTCTATACGATTCCAATTCTGATCATCTGTGGGTTAATTCCTTGGAATCAGCTTAACGAGCATACCAGCCCCTTTGTGCAGGTTTTAGCAGCTACAGGACTTAAGGGTGCTGACCATGTTATGAACTTCATACTGATTACAGCTGTGCTCTCTGCTGCTAACTCCGGTATCTATGGCGCCACACGGATGTTGCACTCTTTGGCTTCACAGGGTGAAGCTCCACGTAGCTTAGCAAAGACCTCAGCAAAAGGTGTGCCGATCAACAGTCTTAAACTTTGCGCTATAGTTCTTTTTGTTGGTTCTATGTTAGCGTACTTCGCACAGGATGGACTTTTCCGGCTGCTGATGGCTGTTCCCGGCTTCGTAGTAAGCTTGGTATGGATCAGCATCTGTCTATCACAGCTGAAGCTGCGGAAAACCTATCCTAAAGAGCCAAGCTTTAAAGTCTGGGGCTTTCCTTATATAACGATTTTGACACTTATCTGTTTGTCGGTTATTACGATTTCCTTTCTTTTCGACACTCAGAACCGGATCAGCATAGGCACATGTCTGGGCTTCCTGCTGATGCTTACCATCTGGTCATTCGCGAAATTCCGGAAGAAGAACTAAACTAAATTGCTCGCATTGACATGTAAAAAGGTGTATCCAACGTTCTACGCGATCGCGTAGAATGGTGATACACCTTTTCTTATGGGATCGTTGATTCGCCTACTCGCACCGGATTCGTCCCGTTCTACGGGATTTATACCGTTGATTTACCTCCTCACACCGGATGCGCCTCATTCTACGGGATTTATACCGTTGATTTATCTACTCGCACCGGACGAGCCACATTCTACGGGATTTATACCGTTCATTTATCTACTCGCAACGGATTCGCCTCATTCTACGGGATTTATACCGTTGATTTGCCTACTCGCACCGGATTCGCCTCATTCTACGGGATTTATACCGTAGATTTGCCTAATCGCACCGGATGCGCTCCATTCTACGGGATTTATACCGTTGATTTGCCTACTCACACCGGATTCGCCACATTCTGCGGGAGATATACCGTTAATTTGCCTAATCGCACCGGATTCGCCACATTCTGCGGGATTTATACCGTTGATTTATCTACTCGCAACGGATTCGGCTCATTCTACGGGATTTATACCGTAGATTTGCCCACTCGTACCGGATTCGCCTCATTCTACGGGATTTATACCGTAGATTTGCCTACTCACACCGGATTCGCCTCATTCTACGGGATTTATACCGTAGATTTGCCTACTCGCAACGGATTCGCCACATTCTGCGGGAGATATACCGTTAATTTGCCTAATCGCACCGGATGCGCTCCATTCTACGGGATTTATACCGTTGATTTGCCTACTCACACCGGATTCGCCTCATTCTGCGGGATTTATACCGTTGATTTACCTACTCGCACCGGACGAGCGACATTCTACGGGATTTATACCGTTGATTTGCCTACTCACACGGATTCGGCTCATTCTGCGGGATTTATACCGTAGATTTGCTCACTCGCACCGGGTTCGCCTCATTCTACGGGATTTACTTATTCTTTTGGGTTTATGGTAATTTGTCGATATACTTTAACTAGTGTTCTGTTGCACAAAATGCAACGAAAGCCAAATCAAATATACGCGGACAAACTAGCTTAATATACTTTCAGAAAATAAACTCGCGGCGTTCGAAGTTAACAAACGCAAGCTTCACCCAAACGCAAAAAAGCACGGGAATCTAATCCTCCCGTGCTTCTTTCCATCGAAACTACAAAATCTACTCGATCTCCGGCTGAATATGCTCCGCGATCAATTGTTGCTTGTTGGTCCAGACCTTCTCACTCAGATTCACCCGGTACACCTCAGGATTGAGCTTACGCAGATATTCCGGCCAGAACAGATCCTTCTGCTCCCGATGGTAACGGCGAACTTCATTCAGATCCGGCAAAGTATAGACCTGGAAGCCGTTCACATAGATCGGCTCAAGCATAGGCAGCGCTTCATAGCGCTCCACATACTTGTGCATGTATGGATGCAGCGGATTAAACAGCTTCACCCGACCGCCGTTGCGCGGAGCTTCCTCTTCCGGGAAGCAGATATAATCTGCTAGCGCTTTGCCATTTTTCCCGATAATCCGGAATACGTCCTTGCTGCCTGGCGTGGATACTTTTTCAGGGTTAGAAGAAATCTTGATCGTCGGTACCATTTCTCCCGTTGCGGACTCAATTTCTACCAGCTTATAGACCCCACCCAAAGAGGGTTGATCCGAAGCCGTAATCAATTGTGTGCCTACGCCCCACGTGTCGATGGCTGCACCTTGCAGCTTCAGATCCATGATTGTATTCTCATCCAAATCATTGGATGCCACAATCTTCACATAATCGAGCCCAGCTTCATCCAGCATGTTCCGCGCCTGCCGGGATAGATAGGCTAAGTCACCGCTGTCTAAGCGGATACCGATCATCTTTTTACCTTGAGCTTCAAGCTTTTTGGCGGTTCTAATCGCATTCGGCACACCACTGCGCAACGTATCGAAGGTATCAACTAATAGTGTAACTTCATCAGGCATCACCTTGGCATAAGCATCAAAAGCTTCCTGCTCGCTGCTGAAGCTCTGAACCCAAGAATGCGCATGTGTACCTTTGGTAGGGATGCCAAACATTTTACCTGCCAGCATGTTAGAGGTTGCATCAAAGCCGCCGATATAAGCCGCTCTAGCGCCCCAGACCGCCGCATCCGCTTCTTGTGCCCGTCGGGTACCAAACTCCAGCAGAATATCATTCGGAGCCACCTGCTTAATTCGGGAAGCCTTCGTAGCGATCAGCGTCTGGTAGTTCATGAAGTTCAGAATGGCGGTCTCCACCAGCTGCGCTTCCATGATCGTCCCTTCCACACGGATTAGTGGCTCATCCGGAAAAATCAACGCCCCTTCTTTCATCGAATAAACGTTGCCCTGAAAATGAAATTGCAGCAATTCTTCCAAAAAAGCGGGAGCGTAATTTTCTTCTTGCTCCGACAAGTAACGGATATCATCTTCGGTGAAACGCAAACCGCCGATGTACCCAACGATACGCTCTAATCCTGCGAACACGGCATAGCCGTTTCCGAAAGGTAACTTGCGGAAATAAGCTTCAAATACAGCTTTTCGCTTATGGCTTCCATTCACCCAGTGAGCATACATCATATTGATCTGATATTTATCTGTATGTAGCGCAAGTTCTCTCTTCAAGTCCTCATCTCCTAATATCCACGTTGCTGTATGTGTATGTTTTTTATAGTATTATGCCTTAACAACGTCTGCTCCTAAACTTCCCCGGAAATGATTTAGTGCCCATTTATGTCCATCCGCGTTGAAGCTGGCGACCGCATCTTCGTGCACAGTAATAATAAAACCTTTGTTATATGCATCCACCGCAGTGTGCAAAACACATATATCTGTACATACACCAATCAAATGAAGGTCAGTAATGCCACGTTCCCGCAGCTTGATCTCTAGATCGGTTCCACTAAAAGCGCTATATCGAGTTTTGTCCATCCAATAGATGGAATCCTGGTCAGCTTCATAAACAGTTTTCAGACTTCCATAAAGCTCCCGCCCCTCAGTCCCTCGTACATTGTGAGTTGGAAACAGTTTACTCTCAGGATGATAAGGATCATTGTCTTCATGTAAATCTACAGCCATTACAACATAATCGCCATTTTGGACAAACTCAGATGTTAATTGGCTGATTCTTGGCTCGATGTCGATTGCAGGCTGCCCAACCGGTAAATTCCCATTGACAAAATCATTGGTAAAGTCAATTACTATTAGTGCTCTCATGAGAATCGTCCCTCCCCTGATTTAAGACACTACGTATAAATGGACAACAATGGCTCGTGATCTGTAAACATATACAGCTGAGCCGGGCGTTGTGAGTATTGATTAGAGCTTAGTGCATTGCCCTCTTCATCTCTCACTTCTTTTAATATACCCTGACGGCTGCGTGTTGACGTGATTTTACGAATAAAATTTGGCTCTTTAAATTCCGGCACTACTGTCTGAATCACCTGATAAAGCTCACTTAGCGTAAAATGTCTAGGCAAAAACTGTCTTGCTATCGTTGTCTGCAGCATTTGCTGTTGGATACGTACGTATGCATCCTTGATAATTTCATGGTGGTCAAAAGCGAGCTCCAGTTCTTCTAACGCTTCCTGCAACGTAAATAAACCCACTTCACCCGCATCGTCGGAAGCTTGTCTTTGCTCCAGCATCCACTCTTCTACTAAGGCGAAAAAGGCATGGCTGATAATCCATCCCCGAGGGTCGCGGCCAGGTGTACTATAAACTCCAAGATATTCTAAGTGACCTCCATCGACACCGGTCTCTTCTTTCAGCTCACGAGTTGCAGCATCATAAATAGACTCATCTTCCTGACAGAATCCGCCTGGTAGAGCCCACATGCCTGCACATGGCCATTTTTTCCGTCTAATTAACATTACCTTCAATTCACGTAAAGGCAGCGTCTTAGTGACCGTCTTCCGTTCGCGTTTGGTCAGTGTAAACATTACAATGTCGGCCGGAACACCATCCGGTGTACGATATTTTTTGGCGTTATAGGTTAATTCCCCATTGTCGCTCATAATTGCCCCATCCTTTTCCGAAGCTGTAGTTTTACTTATTCGTATCTTTAAATGTACCAAACATGTTCTTCATAAATCAACAGCTAAATTCCATTATTTTACATTATCCTACAAAAAAGACTATATGAGAAACGACCTTGTCGTTGAATTATAAGGATTATGTATATTCTTGAATCTTACTTCTACCTCTTATATTGAAATAAAGGGACGGATCTGCATCCGCCCCCTGAACTGAGTGTGGGTTATCCGCATGTGGTCGGAGGCGCTTCGGTGCCGGCTTCCACATTTATTTTTTCCGAAACGGTATCTCTAATCACGGAAATTACTAGCTGGAGCAAATAATTAATATCGCTCTGGCTTTGCTGAAATTCATTGACGACAGGAATACCGTCGATCTCATCTTGCAGCACTTCAATTTCACGTTCAATTTTGGCGACCATATCTTTATTATTGAAGCTTTCGAAGGCCACGATTTCTTTTTGTTTTTTCTTAATGGTTGCAATCAGTCCTTGCACACGCTCGTGATTAAGAATTTTTTGCTCCGCCTGCTGAAAATGGCGAACCTCTTCGCTGGTTGAGATTAATGACGCTAATTCTTTAGCTTTGCCCATAATATCCTCGCGAACGATCAGATCACGGGTATTATAAGTCTTCATTCCATATTTATTCAACCGTTGTTCTTCTGTACTCATTAGTCATCTCCCCATTCGTATGTGATTAATGAACAGCTGCGGCCTCAACCACAATATCCCCTTTAATGTACCATGTTTTGGTATCTGTAATTCTCACGTTTACAAATGTGCCGATAAGCTCCTTCGGACCTTCAAAATGGACCAGCTTGTTAGCGCGGGAACGGCCAGAAAGGACTTCGGAGTTATTCTTACTCTCCCCTTCTACCAGCACCTCTACAACTTCACCCAGCATCCGGTCATTAATGATCCGGCTGTTCTCCTTGATGAGATCATTTAATCTTTGCAGACGTTCACTCTTCACCGACATCGGTACATTATCTTCCATAGCGGCTGCTGGTGTACCCTCCCGCGGAGAATAAATGAACGTATATGCCATATCATACCCAACCTCACGCACAAGCGATAGGGTATCTTCAAATTGCTCATCAGTCTCCCCAGGGAAACCAACGATAATATCGGTACTTAATACAGCATTCGGCACACTTATCTTAATCTTACGCACTAATTCCAGGTAAGCTTCCCGGGTATATTTACGGCTCATTTTCTTAAGAACGGCAGTACTTCCCGATTGTACCGGCAGATGGATATGCTCCACCAAGTTGCCGCCTTTGCCTAGAACCTCAATCAATTTATCGTCAAAATCCCGCGGATGCGATGTCATGAAGCGAATGCGCGGAATATCAATCAGGCGCATATCATCCATCAGGTTACCGAAAGTGTAATCAATGTCTGTAAAATCTTTACCGTAAGCATTTACGTTCTGCCCCAGTAACGTTACTTCCTTGAAGCCTTGGCGGGCAAGCTCTCTCACCTCAGCGATAACGTCCTCTGGACGACGACTGCGTTCTTTACCGCGCGTAAACGGTACGATGCAATACGTGCAGAACTTATCACAGCCATACATAATGTTCACCCAAGCGCGCATGCCTTCCCGCTTCTTCGGCAAGTTCTCAATAATGTCGCCTTCTTTAGACCATACCTCAACCACAAGCTCTTTACTAAATACCGCTTCTTTAATGAGGTGTGGCAATCTGTGAATATTATGCGTACCGAAGATCATATCCACGAAGCCATGCTTTGACATAATCCGGTTGACTACGCCTTCCTCTTGGGACATGCAACCGCATACCCCTAACAACAGACCCGGCTTCTCGATCTTCAGGTTCTTAAGATGTCCTAGCTCTCCAAATACCTTATCCTCGGCGTTCTCCCGAATCGCACAAGTATTCAGCAAAATGAGATCCGCGTCATTACGGTCAGCGACACTGCGGTAGCCCATCTGTTCCAATAGGCCCTTCATCGTTTCCGTGTCATGCTCATTCATTTGGCAGCCATAAGTCGTTATATGATAATATTTGCCCACTCCGAAATTCTGCATCTCTTCAGGAATCTCGAAATCATAATGCACTTCTATTTCTTCCTTGCCGCGCCGTTTTCCTTCTTTATAGTCAGGCTGGCTATTAATTTGCACATTTCTTCCTTTAATCCGGTAAGTAACCTTACCTTCTTCTTCACTAATTACCTTTGCATCACTAAAATCAAAATATTTCGAATAATCCTTAGAACCCTTGCCGGATTTTAAGTCCGGTGAGTTGTGGTTCCCCTTTGTCATGCTGTTTTCACGTCCTCTATTGTTCAACAATTATTTTTATACTTTGCTAATTTAAAATTATAACATAATGCTGGCCTAACATAGAAGTGCCCGATCTATTAATGATGTAAAGGAGCGTTGCATATCGACAAAAAAATACCCCGCCAACGTTTGGCAGGGTCAAGTTCTATCATATTAAGGGGGGTATGCTACTATTATAAGCAGATACACTACTCTTGAAACAGTTATACAACCTCTTACCTAAAAAAATAGTCATTGTATATTCTGCTAGTTTTAGTAAAGAGTGTTCGTCGCTTCAGGAGTAAATGGGATGATTTCGTCTATCGCTCCGCTTTGTACTTTGGCGGGCCAAGCCGGATCGCTAATAAGCGCTCTGCCCACTGCAACCAAATCAAACTCCTCCCGACCGAACCTTTCAGTTAACTCATCGATATTATCCGTAGGCTTCTGAGCTTTATCTTCTGCGAAGAAATCGCTTTGCAGGCCAATAGAGCCCACTATAATACACGGCTTCCCGGTAAACTTCTTAGTCCACCCAGCTAAATTAAGATCAGAGCCAGCAAATTCAGGTTGACTGAAGCGTCGGGTCGAGCAATGAAAAATATCTACACCCGCTTCGCTAAGCGGTGCCAGGAAACTCGCAAGTTCTTCTGAAGTCTTCGCCAGCTTCTCATCATACGCCCCCAACTTCCATTGGGAAAAGCGCAGCACGATTGGGAAGTCTGGTCCAACCGCTTGACGGCATGCTTTAATGATCTCGACAGCGAATGTTGTTCTTCCTACCAAATCGCCACCGTAACGATCGGTACGTTTATTCGTTCTATCCCAGAAGAACTGGTCTATCAGATACCCATGAGCGCCATGCAGCTCGATGCCATCAAAGCCAACGCTTTTGGCATTTGCCGCCGCTTGAGCGAAGGCTGTTACTAAGCTTTCAACCTCTTCTGTGGTCAGCGGCTCTGTCACCGGCTCACCTGCTAAATTCAGTCCCGAAGGGCCTACAGGAAGGGCTTCTACGTTAGGATACTCGCCGATTGTACGCGCCATCCCCACATGCCAAAGCTGCGGGATGATCTTGCCCCCAGCTGCGTGAACCTCTTCCACAACCTTCTTCCAGCCTTCTAAAGATGCTTCTTCATGTATATTAGGAATATCTTGGTGACTGACAGCCGCTGGATGATTTACCGCAGTACCCTCAGTAACAATTAATCCCACTCCACCCTCTGCACGTCTACGATAATAAGCGGCAACATTGCTTCCCGGCACACCATTCGGAGACTGCGCGCGTGTCATCGGCGCCATTACAAATCGGTTCGACAGCGAAAGATTCCCCACTTGAAAAGGTGAAAATAGTTGCTCTGTATTCATATGTTACCTCCAATTTATTAATTGATTACTTTAAGTAAGCTTATTATCTACCCAAAAGATGGGAAATGCAAATTTTAAGAAAAAGACAAAAAAAACCGGACCTCGCAGAATCTACGAATGCCCGGTTTTCACCAAATTATAATGACTCTCTAGACTTCAAGAATCCCCGCTTTAGGTGTAACTCCAAATGCTTTAGCTAAATCCCATAGCTGTTGGTCTGTGATCTTTTGTTTGATTTCTCTACCGCCAATCAAGTTGTAGATCGTTGCAGCCTTTTCAACCGTTTCTACTAGACCAAAGGTAGCATCCATGGTGGAGCCCGTGCCAAAAATCCCATGCTGCGGCCAGATGACTAAACGGTGATCCTTCATTTTTTTGGCAGTCTCACGGCCGATCTCACTGCTGCCCGGAACAATCCACGGAATAACGCTGACCCCATCAGGGAAAACAACAAGGCACTCTGTGCACATTTCCCATAGTGTTTTGGTAAACTTCAGTTCGTCCAGATCATGCGTGAAGGTCATCGCGATAACATTTGTAGCATGTGTATGCAGCACGATACGGTGTGTGGGATCTACTTTCAAGCGTTCAATATGACTCATAAAATGCGAAGCGAGCTCACTCGTAGGAACTGCACCATTCCGCAATCCCCACAATACTTCCACACTTTCGCCATTGCCGCTAACCCTTAACACACCCAGATTCGCTTCAGGGTCTTTAATCACATTTCTGAAATATTTGCCCGAACCTGTTACGATAAAATACTTGCCTGCTAATTCTTTTACCGGAAAGGTGAGTTTGATCGTGCGCAACGGCTCCAGTACATTAATATACTTAGCCACCTCATTCTCATCCAGCAAATAGCTGACATTCCCACCATTCAGTTCATCCCAGCCAAGCTCCCACATATGACGGGTGATCTCTGACATTTCCTGAATAAATGGAGCTTCACTGCTGGCAATATAACCTTTTGACTCTAACAAGGATGTACCCATAGTCTATTCTCTCCTTTGTATTTGCTGCTCTCCGTATCCACTTTTATCTTAAAGACAAAACGTCCTGTTCATAATTTTTGACTTCAGTAAGCCATTGCTCACGCACCGGTGTACCTTGTGATGCACAGTAGTAATCCCAGACCGCTCCAAACGGATACGATTTGAACTCTTCTACCACAGCAAGACGTGAAGTATAATCCCCGGACTGCTCGATTTGCTTAAGTTCTTCCACGGGTTCCAGCATCGCACGCAGCAACGCCTTAATAGTGTTGCGGGTGCCAATGACCCATGCCGCGAGATGATTGATACTGCCATCAAAGAAATCCAATCCAATATTTGTACGAGGAAGTAAATCCCCGCGAACTAATTCACGGGCGATTTCCAGCAGCTCATCATCCATCGTTACCACATGGTCACTGTCCCAGCGGACAGGTCTGCTAACATGCAGCAGCAGCTGCTCACTGAACATCAGAATCGAAGATAATTTATTCGAAATCACTTCTGTAGGATGAAAATGTCCCGCATCCAGACAGATTGCTTTTCCATTTGTTAAACCATAACCCATATAGAATTCATGAGAGCCAACCACATAACTTTCAGAGCCAATTCCAAACAGTTTACTTTCCAAGGCATCCATATTATAAAGCGGATCTATTTCCTGACTAAAAATCTCATCCAACGACTCTTTTAAACGTACTCTTGGAGCTAGCCGATCTACTGGCGTATCTTTATAACCGTCTGGAATCCAAAAATTCGTCACACAAGGCTGACCCAGCTCCCGCCCAAAATGCTCAGCGATCGTACGTGAAGCTTTACAGTGTCTGATCCAGAAATCCCGAATCTCCGCGTCCGAATGACTGAGAGTGAATCCATCGGCTGCTTTCGGATGTGAGAAACAAGTAGGGTTAAAATCAAGCCCTAAGCCCTGCTCCTTCGCCCAATCCACCCAGGATTGAAAATGTCGTGGCTCTAGTTCATCCAAATCTACAGGTTCATCTGTATCTGCGTAAATAGCATGCAGGTTAACCTTATGTTTACCAGGAATAAGAGATAACGCCTTTTCTAAATCTTGACGTAGTTCATCTGGTGTACCCGCCCGGCCCGGATAACTTCCCGTTACCGCAATGCCCCCGCTTAGTTCTTTTTCCTTAAAAAGAAAACCTTTTACATCATCACCCTGCCAGCAATGTATGGAAATTTTAATTTGCGCGAGTCGCTCCAGCACTTTATCCACATCAATACCGTGGGTGGCGTATAGTTTTTTGGCTTCGTTATAGCTAGTGATAATGCTCTGATCCATGCTGTTTATCCTCCTAAAATAGTGCAATGTCTGTTTCGCTTAGATAAGCTCATTCACTCTGGACAGATGAAGGCTTCTCCAGCGATTTAGAATGTTATCAAAATGCTTGATCGGCTGCGGAATGTATGATGTTATTTCAAAAGATTGTTCGATAATAGCTCTTGCCTCAGTTATGTCTGCAATGGAATCTGTGCTAATCATCTGCACTACTATATTTCCTAGAGCAGTCGCTTCCGTTGGTCCAGCCTTTACTTCCCTGCCGATAACGTCAGCTGTTAGTTGGCATAAAAGCCGGTTGTTCGCCCCTCCGCCGACAATTTGCAACCCCTCGATCCGACGTTCTGTCAGCTCCTCCAACTCTTCCAAATAAGTTAGATAGGATAACGCCAAGCTGTCAAAAACACAACGTGCTAACTGTCCAGGTGTCTCCGGAACGGGCTGCCCACTCTCCATACAGGCACTGCGGATTTCTTCTATCATGTTGGATGGATTTAGAAACCTTGGTGCATTACAAGGGATGAGGCTACGAAACCCCTCTTCTCCCTGCGCAAGCTCTGCAAGCTCTGCAAAACTATAACAATTGTTCAGTAATCTGCGAACCTCTTGAATAAGCCATAAGCCCATTACATTTTTGAGGAATCTATAAGTTCCGTAGGCTCCCCACTCATTGGTGTAGTTGGCCTGCATGGCTTGTAGAGAATTTAGAGGCTCCGTTCTTTCTACACCGAGTAAAGACCAAGTTCCACTGCTGATATAAGCTGAGCCTTCTTGAAGTGGAGCACCTAGCACTGCTGAGGCCGTATCATGGGAAGCCACACAGATCAGTTGGCATTCTGGCAGGTCATATTGTTGGATTAAAGCTTCGTCAAGAGGACCAACCACTACACCAGGCTCAGTTAATTTTGCAAATTGATCTTTCCTGATATTCAAGAATTCTAATAGGTCATCGTCAAAATCCCGGCTTTCCAGATTCAACAGCTGTGTTGTAGATGCAATAGTAACCTCATTGATCTTGCGGCCAGTCAGTCGGTAATATAGATAATCTGGTACAAGTAAAATTTGATCCGCTTGCGCTAACTCTTCTTCATTATGAACATATAACTGATTCAAGGTATTGATGGATAACTGCTGGATTCCTGTCTTTTCATAGACGGTTTGTGGTGAAAGCTGCTTTGCCACCAGATCCACAGCCAGATCCGTTCTGCGGTCCCGGTAGGCGTATACTTCCTGAACACGATTCCCGTCCGCATCTACCAGCACATAATCTACACCCCATGTATCAATACCGAGCGTACAGGTAGTAATTCCATCGGTTTTAGCCTTCTGAAGCCCGATCATAATCTGCTCTACTAAATAATCAATGTCCCAGAAACAGGAACCCTCTTGTTCCGTAAAGCTATTGCTAAAGCGATGAAGCTCTTCTAAGGAAAGAATACCTTCTTGCAATATTCCGCGCACCAATCGCCCACTTGAGGCACCGATGTCAACGGCGATGTGATTATTCATAAACAATCTCCTATGATAAGGGGTGATTTATAATATTTTTTTGAACAGTGTAATAACTTCTTCTTTAGTAGGAATAAAAGGGTTCCCTGGTGCACAAGCATCCTTCATCGAATTTTCAGCCAGAAGATCAAGATCTACTTCTTCTACACCAAGCTCGGATAATTTGGCTGGAATCCCTACTTCTTTAGACAACGCCTTGATCGACTCAATTACGAAATCCGCGCATTGTTTATCCGTTTGGTTCTCTACATTAAGTCCAATCGCTTTAGCAATGGATCTGAATTTCTCAGGCACATATTTGGCATTTTCTTCTTCCACAAAAGGCAGCAGCATCGCGTTACATACGCCGTGCGGCAGATCGTATACGCCGCCCAATTGATGCGCCATCGCATGCACATAACCAAGCCCCGCATTATTGAAAGCCAATCCGCCAAGGAATATCGCGTATACCATCTGTTCACGCGCTTCGATATCATGGCCATTCTTCACAGTACGAGCCAGGTTAGCAAAAATTAGCTCCACTGCGGCTAGTGCCGTAGCATCAGTTACCGGATAAGCTCCTGGCGTCACCAACGCTTCAATCGCATGAGTCAGTGCATCCATACCCGTGGCCGCGGTAAGTGCAGCGGGTTTATCAATCATAAGCTCAGGATCGTTGACTGAAATCGTCGCAAGGCTGTTTTTATCTACCATAACCATCTTCACTTTGCGATCTTCGTCTGTGATTACATAGTTAATGGTCACTTCAGCCGAAGTACCAGCAGTGGTATTCACGGCGACAATCGGCAGTGATTTATGCTTAGACTTGTGTACACCTTCATATTCTTTGATATGACCGCCATTTGTGGCAATGATACCAATGGCTTTGGCAGTATCCTGTGGTGATCCACCGCCGATGGAAATCAGATAATCACAATTCTGCGACTTGAGATAATCTACGCCATCGTGGACATTTTTACAGGTGGGATTGGGTTTCACTTCATCATAGATGGCATATTCAATCCCCGCTTCGTCCAATACCGCCAGCAATTTACCAGCAATGCCACTTTTCATAAGGAATTTGTCCGTAACTACAAGCGCCTTTTTTAATTTAAGTTCTTGGATGTATGGACCAATCTCCTGCAAGCATCCCTTGCCCATAATATTGATCGATGGAACATAATACACATGCGTGCTCATTGCTTGACCAGCCTCCTAAAGTTAATTTATCAACACCAAAGTTTTACACACAACTCTGCAAGCTAGAGCGTAGTATTCCGGCTGCAGCGCCTCAGGCTGGCCTCTGAATCGCAACTGGGCCGGCTCTGGTATCTTTCAAATCTAATTACCACTACAGGACTTCTTTTCTCCTTCATCGTATGCTCCCGAATCTTTGTTGTCAACATTTTAAATATTATTTATGTTGTTTTTATTTGTTTTATATCCGTTTTGTGAATATTACTGGAAAACAAACATGATTCTACGTTGATTTTATTGCAAAACACAGATATTTGGAGCTATGATTAAGGAATATACAGATTTCGGAAAGGTGATCCCTATGCTTGCAGCTGAAAGACGAAAAAAAATAATAGATCTTGTTCATCAGGATAAACGAGTATTAGTCTCTGATCTAAGCCGGATGTTTGAAGTTACAGAAGAGACGATACGCAGAGATTTGGAGAAGCTGGAGAAGGATGGCATTCTGAGCCGAACCTATGGCGGGGCCATGCTGAATCGTCACACGAACGAGGATTTGCCTTTTGTTACACGCAATGCGCTGAATACAGATATCAAACGGGGAATCGCCCTCAAGGCGCTCGATTTAATCAATGATGGAGATACGTTAATGGTGGATCCTAGCTCCACAGCCTTTGAGTTTCTAAAACTGCTTGGCAATAAAAACAATCTGACCATTATCACGAACTCGATTAATATTTTGCATGAGTTCTCGAATTCAGGGATGGATATCATCTCTACCGGTGGTTCTTTACGTTACCGATCCATGTCACTCGTGGGTCCTGTAGCACATGACACCATTCAAAGATACAATGTGGACACTGCGGTTATCAGTTGTAAAGGAATTGATATGGAGCGAGGCATCACAGATTCTAATGAACCGGAGTGTGAGCTCAAGAAATATATGCTACGTCAAGCTAACAAGGTCATACTCCTGGCCGATCACACCAAATTCGATAAGACCGCCTTTACGAAGCTGATCGAGCTTGGCCAAATTGACTTTTTGATCACAGACCGCCAGCCTTCTGAGGTTTGGCTGAAACGCCTGAACGAAGAGAATATCGAGCTTCTCTATTAATCGGGCTCAAACGCCTTCGGCGCCCAATTAAAAATGCCGTTCCCCAATGAGTAATGGGTGACGGCATTTGTTGTATGGAGATGATTATCTTTTTGTATAAACCTGAGAGATTGGGACTACGTTGACTGTTGATTTGGGATTTTCGCGTTGCACTTGCGTTGTGGTTTTTTTCCTGCAAATATATACAAGCGCTGGCGGAAAATTCAGCAGCACCCACTTCGTGTGTAGGATCTCAAAATGCTGGCTCAACTCTGTTTTCATCCGCGGAAAATATTCATAGGTTATAAACCACCCTCCTTCTTTTAAAGAAGAAATGATCTGTTCCATAAACCTAGTGCGGTCTGGCTTCGAGAAATTCATCAAAGACAAACTACTCACGATACAATCCAGCTTCTCCAGACTGCTGTTATGAAGCGCAAGACGCAGCCGGAGACAATCGTTGTTGCAGAAACATCCGGGGAATTCCTCTCTTAATTGCCTGCGAAAATCAGGATCTATTTCAAATAGAAAAACATTCATACCGGTCTTTTCTCCACGCGGAATAAACCTTGTGATTGCACCAGTCCCCGCACCCAACTCAGCCATAGAATGCACTTGGTTCCAAGGCACTGGATCAAGCAACGTCTGGGCCAGCCAATGTGAACTGGGAGTCACACTACCATATTGTCGGGGCGCATGCAGAAATTTATTTAGAAAATGAAGTCGCTCACGAATTCCACTTTGCATGAAATCTCCCCCTTGCTTCCTAACTTCCCCTTCTACCCCTAAAATATGTAAACTGCATTAAATTCGTACTCCATCTATACTTCCCATTATCTATTCCCCTTAAAATAAAAAGCCCAAATTTCTCCGCAACATAAATTGCGGGAAATTCGAGCTTGTAAACACTCATTTCAGAGTCGGCCAATCTTATTTAGTTTCCACAGCGTGTCCACCGAATTCGTTACGCAGTGCAGCAACTACTTTGCCAGTGAATGTGTCGGTCTCAAGGGAACGGTAACGCATCAATAACGCCATTGCGATAACCGGAGTCGCCGCTTGTAGATCAAAGGCGGTTTCAAGCGTCCATCTGCCTTCACCAGACGAATGCATAATGCCCTTGATCTCATCTAGTTTAGCGTCCTTCGAGAAGGCGCGTTCCACAAGTTCCATCAGCCATGAACGGATTACAGAGCCGTGATTCCACACCCGAGCTACTTCCTCAAAGTTGTAGTCAAATTCACTCTTTTCCAGAACCTCAAAACCTTCACCGATCGCAGCCATCATGCCGTATTCGATACCGTTATGCACCATTTTTAGAAAATGGCCGCTACCTGCTTTACCAGCATATAAAAAGCCGCTTTCTACAGCTGTATCACGGAAAATTGGCTCCACAACTTCCCAAGCTTCGGGATCTCCGCCAACCATGTAACAAGCGCCATTACGCGCCCCTTCCATACCACCAGAGGTACCTGCATCCATAAAGTGAATTCCGTGCTCCTTCAATTCCTCATACCGGCGAATAGATTCCTTGTAGTGCGAGTTTCCTGCTTCAATAACGATATCACCTTTAGACAATTGTGGAGTGAGTTCAGCGATTACAGAATCAACGACCTGATGCGGAACCATGATCCAAATGATTCTTGGCGTTTCCAATTGCTGCACCAATTCAGGAAGCGTAACTGCTCCACTAGCGCCTTTAGCTTTCATTTCTTCTACAGCAGGTGCATTCAGATCAAAAGCAACAACCTCATGTCCATGATCCAGCAAATTTTGACCCAAATTAAAACCCATTTTTCCTAACCCAACTAATCCTACTTTCATGTAAATTCCCTCCGATTTATAGATTCTTATGATGTATTTTAGCTAAATTGGCAAAAAAAACAGGCAGGGGCTTAAGCCCCTGGCCGTATAGATTCCTGCGCTGCTGCAACTTCTGCTTGAGCGTCGAGAACATCTGACTCCTGATCTGCATCATCAAACCACCAGCGGTCTTCACCCAAAAGCTCCATAGCCGCATTTGGACCATAAGAACCTGAAGCATAGGTATGAAGTGGCATTAGCCCCTCCTCCATAGCTTCCTGGATTGGTGTAACCCATTGCCATGACAGCTCGACTTCTTTCCAGTGAGCGAAGAAAGTGGCGTCACCACGAAGCGCATCAAAGATCAGATTTTCGTAAGCTTCTGGTACGTCTGAAGTTCCGGCTTCATAAGTAGCGAGGACAGGTTCAAGTTTCCCTTTCTGCAACTGATCCTTCGTATTCAACTGAAGCGTAATGGCTTCATTCGGACCGATCTCGATGATGAGTAGATTTGGAACGTCATTCCCTTTATTTTTGTTATTGTTATCATTAAACGGTTCTTTAAATTCTATAACAATTCTTGTTGATTTCTCTTTCATTCTCTTGCCGGTACGGATATAGAACGGAACTTCATTCCACAATGGATCATCTATAAACAATCGCGCTGCAATAAACGTCTCATTTTGTGAGGATTGGCTAATTCCTGGTTCATCTAAGTATCCTGCAACAGATTTACCTTTAATTTCACCTTCAGCATATTGTCCGCGGATAACGTATTGATTAACCTCGTCTTTACTTAACGGAATGAGGCGCTCCATGACATATCTTTTCTTCCCGCGGATCTCTTCAGGTGTACTGCCTTTTGGAAGCTGCATCGCCATCATCATGAGCAATTGCAGCATATGGTTCTGGAACATATCACGAAGTGCCCCAGCTTTATCATAATAGCCTGCCCGTTCTTCAACGCCGACAATCTCACTCGCCGTAATTTGCACATTTGCGATATAACGATTTTTCCACAGTGCTCTAAGTACAGGATTTGAATATTTTAGAACTTCCAGATTCTGAACCATTGGTTTACCCAAGAAATGGTCAATTCGGAAAATCTCTTCTTCTGCAAATACGGCATTCAAGCTGTCATTTAACTCTCTTGCTGTTTGCAAGTCTGTACCAAAAGGCTTCTCAATAATCAGACGCTTCCAGCCCTTCGTCGATCCCAGACCACTGGAGTGAATATTGGCGGCAATTTCCTTGAAAAACTCAGGACCCACCGATAAATAGAACATCCGATTCTCCGGAATGTTAAGCAATTGCTCACGACGTTTAACATGCTCCAGGAGCTTCAAATAATCCTCTGTATTACCTACATCTAGAACGCTATATTCAAAAGCTTCCAAGAAAACCTGCAACTGTGGAGATTCTACTGCCGGCTGTCTAGAAAATGTCTGCAAAGATTGCAGGACTTGCTTACGGAAAGCTTCAGTTGAAACTTCTCTTCTTCCTAATCCAATCACTGAGAGAGGGCCTGAAATTTGACCATCTAAAAAGAGGTTATATAGTGCAGGATAGATTTTACGTTTTGCTAAATCTCCTGTAGCGCCAAAAAGCACAAATGTTGATGATTCCACTTTCATTCCTCCCGCTATTATATATTATTTATTAACTTACTTTTAATTACTAGCATACTCAGTAGAATCAATCATACGACTGATATTTTTATTCGTCAACCTCATTTCGACATTTACGAAAAGTTATTATTTTCACAAAGCTTCAAATTGGTAATTATGATTAATGTCACACCAATTATCTTATTGGATTATTCGTATTAAATTACTAGGAAATAATCCGCGAGCAAGTTAACAACCCGCTCCCAGCATGGGTTTAGGTGCTCTAACTTTACACACTCTGATTTAAAATTCTTCATACAAAGCTGTTTATAACATGATCAAAATTCCCAGTCGCCTAAATGTGATCATCCTTCCACTGTGTTTCAAACTAACTTTAAGTAATTGACTGGATTGGTCTGTCGCGCCTCGAAGAAGACTATGCGATTTGATTCCAAGTTTGGGAATTAAGCATAAAAAGTGACTACTTCGAGGAATATTATCAGAGAATACTTCGAAGGAATTTTCACTCAGCATTTCGGAATGACTTGGAGTTTCCCAAGAGGACAATATGTTGTAAAGAGTACCTTTGGGAACGAGTTGAGGTTTGCTAGGTGAACCCTGTGGATGTCTTGAAGTTTGCTAGGTGTGCGCTTTGGGGGATCACTTTAAGATTCGCATAGAGCGTCTTTAGTTTCTGCTTGGAGTAACATTTATGTTTGCCCGCATCTCCGACTGCTGCGAGATTGGACCTAACAGACCTTATTCGTCGATTCTCACTCGTCTGCGTTGGCTGCATGTCCACACCATGGAGGGGACGGACTCAGGTGGCCTCAAACGTCGATTCGTTCTCATCAACCGAGGCTGTATGCCCACACTAACTATGGGTTCGGGCTCAGGGACATTATAAGTCGATGCTTACTCATCTGCCGAGGCTTTTTCTCCACACCATGTATGGTCCGGACTCAGGAGACGCTATTTCGCAGATTTTGATCATTTCGCCATGCTATCGGACTCAGATGCAGCTATTCGACCAAATGTACGCCTCTATGGTGCAAAAACTTGCCAATAAGAGCTATGCGGTCCGAAACTTATGAAAAATGCTCCAAAAACACTAAATAGCTGCAATACAGTCCGTTACGATGATGTAGTATCGTCAATAGTGGCTAGTCGGACTTAGTTGACCTCAAACGTCGATTCGCACGCGTCTGCCGAGGCTTTATCTCCACACCATGTATGGTCCGGACTCAGGAGACGCTATCTCGCAGATTTAGCCCATTTCGCCATGCTATCGGACTCAGATGCAGCTATCCGACCAAATGTACGCCTCTTTGGAGCAAGAACTTGCCAATAAGAGCTATGCGGTCCGAAACTTCTGAAAAATGTTCCAATAACACTAAATAGCTGCAATACAGTCCGTTACGGTGTGTATTATCGTCAATCTTGGCTAGTCCGGACTCAGGTGACCTCAGACGTCGATTCGTACTCGTCAGTTGAGGCTTTATGTCCACACTAACTATGGGTTCGGACTCAGATGACGCTATACGTCGATCTTAATCGTCTGCTGAGGCTACCGTCCTCGCCATCGAAAGTCCGGACTCAGGAGACGCTATTTCGCAGATTTAGCCCATTTCGCCATGCTATCGGACTCAGATGCAGCTATTCGACCAAATATACTCTTCTTTGGAGCAAAAACTTGGCAATAAGAGCTATGCGGTCCGATACTCCTGAAAAATGCTCCAAAAACACCAAATAGCTGCAATACAGTCCGAACGATGATGTAGTATCGTCTATCTTGGCTAATCCGGACTCAGATGACGCTATATGTCGATTCTTAATCGTCTGCTGAGGCTACTCGTCCTCGCCATCGACGGTCCGGACTCAGGAGACGCTATTTCGCAGATTTAGGCCATGTTGCCCTGCTATCGGACTCGGATGCAGCTATTCGACCAAATCCACTCTTCTTTGGAGCAAAAACTTGGCAATAAGAGCTTTGCGGTCCGATACTTCTGAATAATGCTCCAAAAACACCAAATAGCTGCAATACAGTCCGAACGATGATGTAGTATCGTCTATCTTGGCTAATCCGGACTCAGGTGACATTACGCGTAGATACCTCGTCATCCCCATGGATCAATCAGATCCGGAAGTCCTTATATCGCAGATTCAAAAAATACTCATGACGAACTAGTTACCTGCCAAGTTTACAATGCCATTTGTTTAGAGCCGGTACATTAAGTGTTATAGTTAATGAACATAAGAATTTTCATTCAGTTCACGAAAGGAATTTTCATGAATATGGAGCAATGGGAACGAATTCGGACGGGACAGGGATTTATAGCTGCCTTGGATCAAAGTGGTGGCAGTACACCAAAAGCGCTGCTGCAATATGGTGTTGCAGAGGACAGTTACACTAATGAAGATCAAATGTATGGGTTGGTTCACGAGATGAGAACGCGCATTATCAAGAGCCCTGCATTTGATTCTAAGCATATACTGGGTGCAATCTTATTTGAGAACACAATGGATCGTTCTATAGACGGTCAATATACTGCCGATTTTCTGTGGGAGAAAAAAGGTATTGTGCCTTTCCTGAAAATCGATAAAGGGCTTGCCGACCCTGAGGACGGAGTACAACTAATGAAGCCTATTCCCGGCTTGAATGATCTTCTGAAGCGGGCCAACGAACGTAACATCTTCGGTACAAAAATGCGCTCGGTGATTAAAGAGGCTAACCCTGCCGGTATAAAAAAGGTGGTAGAACAGCAGTTTGAAATCGGCAAGCAGATTTTAGCAGCGGGACTCGTTCCTATTATCGAACCGGAAGTTGATATCCACACTGCTGATAAAACAGCTTCAGAGAAGCTGCTAAAAGAAGAACTATCGGCCCAATTGTCTACGCTGGGCAAAGACGTGAAGGTCATGCTTAAGCTCTCCATTCCAACGGAGAATAATTTCTACCGCGAATTAATGGATGATCCTCACGTTTTGCGAATTGTCGCTTTATCAGGCGGTTACACACAAGCAGAAGCAAACGATAAGCTCGCCCATAATCAAGGGCTGATTGCCAGCTTCTCACGTGCGTTATCGCAGGGACTAAGCGCTGGACAATCAGAAGAAGAGTTTAACGCGCTCCTCTCCAAATCTGTAGAAGCGATTTATGCAGCCTCTATTAAATAATAGCCTCATTTAAACCAGTCATAAAAAGAGCTGTTTCCCGACAGGTGATCCCTGCTGGGAAGCAGCTCTTTTTTATGATAAGGTTTTACTTTTAAAGTCTAGAACTTTCAGATTAAACGCCATTTCGTCTACTCTTTCAGCCCACACAAGCATGCAATAGGTTTGCTAAAGTCCCCCTTTCATCTTATCTAAAGGCCGCACCTTTACCTAAAACATATTAATATACCACTTCTTTGCTGTTTCTTTAGTACACCTATTCATAATTTCTGCATTTAAACCAGCGCATATCCTTTCCCAATAATTTCTTAATCTTACGCAAAAAAGGGCTCCACCACGCATGTATGCGAGTAGAAACCCTACTAAAGTCCATTACTTCTAAGTTATCTTAAATCGAAACCACGAGGATTAATGCAACTAAGGCTGGAAGACCTTGCATAAACAAAATAGACTTTTTCACCGTCAGTCCGCCATATAATGCCGCCACAATAACTGTTGCCAAGAAGAAGATTTCAATTTGATGGCCGAAATTTACATTCGGATGAACCAATCCCCAAATTAAACCTGCCGCCAAAAATCCATTGTATAACCCTTGATTCGCGGCCAGAGTTTTAGAAGCATCCGCAACTTCCTGTGTCATTCCAAAGACTCGAAGCCCTTTTGGCTTTGACCAAGCGAACATTTCTAAATAAACAATATAGATATGTATTAACGCAACAACACCGACCATAATATTAGCTACCCATACCATCAAAATAACCACCTTTATTTAATTTGTGTACAATTTAATTGTATCATACCAAAGTTAAAAAGTGTATACATCATCCCATAAACAATTCGAAACTAAAAAAGAATAGCCATAATCTTCAAAAAAAGACTATCGCTATTCCATACGTAATGTTTATGAAATTCTAAAATATTTTTGCAGCAATATAAACGGTCACGCTATTGTAAAAACCATAATGAGAGCCATTGCTCCAGACGAAATTGCTAGGATCTGAAATTGCTGTGTTTTGAGAAGGTTGATGTCCATGTTTCTCTGACCATAAACCTGAGCTATTTTGAAGCATGAAGTGGTAATCAACGTTATCCTCAGGAATATCGACTTTACCATTCCCATTTGAGTCGATCCACCCCACTCTAAGTGCAATACGATGTTCATCGGAATTAATCGCTGCAGTTCGGCCCGGAAGTATCCGCCAACCCGGCTTAAAATATAAAGGATTCGTATTGCCATCTTGAACCACAAGACCAGCAGTATAATACACATTAGTAAAATAGGCAGGATCTCTGACATTTGAGACCCCGTCTCCATCACCAGGGTTGATTGCCCCTGGAAATCTTAAGGCATAACCATAACAGTTAATTCCATAGCTATTTTCGGCTGTATACGGCCATGCATGACCATAAGCGGAAGATAGGGTTGCTTGCGGAGAATCAGGTTCAAAAGTAGGTGTTATTAGCTCCGGTGCCAACAATTCATTATTTATAAGGTTGTCATCTGCTGGGGGCACAAAGCTTGAAGACTCTTTGAGTTCTCCAACAGTAGTAACATTTCCTTGTGTGTCCACAATAATCGTATCGTCGCCTTTCCATTCTCCAACCCAAGCCTTTTCCGGTCCAGAAGTTTGGACTTCTTTCAAATTACTCACGTCGACGTCGATGGGTGCGGCCATTGCAGCAGAGGACAGGGCCAGATTCAGCAAGAGTGTGCAGGTTAATACGACTTTATAAGTCTTTTTCAAAATCACAAACATCCCTTTCTATGTAAGATAAGTAAAAATTAACATTTTATCCTAAAATAGAATATGAAGAATGTTATGGTTTTTTTGAACACCTATAAAGCTTTATATTCAAAATAGTCAAAATAAGCCGGCTTCGCTTGCTGATCCAAATCCTGAGCACATACCCCGACATAGGAACCGGTAAAGCCGAGCTTACCGCCATATTCATCCGAAAGCGTGCCAAAATCTAAGGGAGTACAGACAGCTGTCCAATTCACCCCATCTGGAGAGGCATAAAACAACAGATCACGTCCATGAATTTCCGCCTTTAGATAATAACGATCCCAATTCTTCACAGATAGCTGCATAGAGGAAATCTCATCGTATTTGCCACCTCTACACAGCACAACGCCCAAACTAGTTCCACGGATCTCATCTGCGGTAACACGCAAATAATAGTAATCACTGTCATCATAATAGAGGACTAGTCCAGCCATTTGCAGGAAGCTATCCGGCTCGAATTCCAGACAGGTTGTCGCTGAGCATTCAAAATGTTGAATCGGCCGGGCAATTAAGCTCTGATCATGCAGTGAAGCTAACGACTCTCTACCGCGCAGACGAAGAAACCCTGGGCGTTCCTTCAAGCTAACCCAAGATTCATCAAAGGGCACACGCAAGCTTTGGTATGGAAATCCAAGAACCTCTCCATCAAAATCATCTCTGTTTGGCAGCTCCTCAAAAGTGAATATAGGCAGTTCAGGAGCCACTGTCTCCAATGCAGGCAGCTTCCCTCCGTGGGCCAATCGCAACCAGCCATCCTCTGTCCATTCACAGCGTTGAATAGCAGTTTCCCGGCCTAACGGATTCATCGTTGACGTTCCCGGAATCGGACGTGTGCATAAATGTGCCATGTACCAGTCCCCATTCTGAGTCTCTACGAGCGATCCATGACCTGCTTGCTGAAACGGGTAGGTCAGATCATGCGCCGTGGTCATAATCGGGAAATCCGGATCAGTCTCATAAGGACCTGTGAGGCTTCGGCTTCTAGCTAAGGTAACCATATGGTTGATGCCGGTGCCCCCTTCAGCTGTCAGTAAGTAATAGTACCCATCCTTCTGGTACAATTGCGGACCTTCGGTCACTCCGATAGGTGTCCCTTTATAAATTTCATGGATAGGTCCCGTTAATTTGCCAGTCTCCGGGTCATATTCCTGCATAATGATGCCAGAGAAGTTATTGTGATTTTTACGGAAATCCCAACGCATATTAAGCAGCCATTTGGTCCCGTCCAGATCATGGAACAAAAATGGATCAAACCCGCTGCCATTAAGTCTAACCGGCTCACTCCACGGACCCATGATATCAGTCGCTGTAATTAAATAGTTATGCAGATCTTTATATACACTTTTGCGAGATTTCACATCTGTAAATAGCAGATAGAACACGCCTTGATCATAAGAAAGCGCTGGTGCCCAAATGGAACCAGAACTTACGTTACCACGCAGATCTACTTGTGAGGCTTCTGTCAGAACACGTGAAATGGAATGCCAATGGACTAGATCCTTGGAATGATGGATTTCTACACCTGGAAACCATTCAAAAGTAGATGTTGCGATATAATAATCATCCCTTACTCTAATAAAAGACGGATCTGGATGAAAACCTGCCAACACCGGATTAACAATTTTTCGCGTCATAATGTTACCCTCCACTACCGGATTTTTCATAGTTTAACGTATTTATTGTATCGCTTTCATAATAATTAAAGTTATAATGGGATATAAGAAAATGTTTATATTTTGTCATCTTGGAGGGCCTATGAAGCAGCTGTTCGAACCTGTTGTTTTTGAAGAACATAAGACCTTGATTTGGGATTATAAAATATATACCGACGACTATTACAAAGGTTATTATCACTGGCATCAATGCTGCGAAGTCATGTTCGTGTATGGCGGACAGGGAAACGTTGTTGTGAATCAGCAGATGTACGATATTCGCAGGGGAATGTTATTCTTTTTCCAGCCCTATCAGCTGCACCGGATCTATTCTGAGGTTTCTCCCGAGTGTCCTTTTGAACGAACCATCTTCTACATTGATCCACATGTTGCTGAGCACCTGCTGGAGGGTTTTGCGAAAAGAAAGGCTTTATTCACAGCGCTTTGGCAAGGAAAAAATACACATTGTGCCTTTGATCTTAAGGACCACGTTGAGTCTGTGGAGTGGATTCTGGAGCATTATAATCACAATAAAAAAGTCAGTCTGACTGAGGATACCGAAGACATTTCACTGTTAATTCTTCAATTATTGAGCAGTATAGGAACTGAAGATCAGCATGTATTCCAATCAGGAGAACGGCGAACCTTGCGCTATTCTGAGAAAATCATGAGTTTTATCGAAGAGCATTATCATGAGGAGGTTAATCTGGATCAGTTGGCTGAGGAGATTCACTTGTCCAAATCCTATATCTCCAGAATCTTTCATCAGGAAACCGGAGGAAGGCTTGTTGATTATCTGACTGCCCGCCGGATCAAACAGGCCTGCCGCTTGTTAGGAACGACAGACCTGCCTGTGGAGCAAATCGGAATCACTGTTGGTTTTCCAAATGCCTCTTATTTCAATCAACTGTTCAAAAGAGTCCTAGGGACGACGCCGTTAAAATATAGAAAAAGTAATTAGATCTAATCTACACAACCGTATTTTTTTCAGTAACGAAGAGTATATTTTTAGCAAAATGATTAATATCTATCAGCTCTGGGCGGGGGGCGTCCATCAGTTCACCATTGATCCTTAAATTGACAAAGGTCACATTTTCAACAGCTCTCTCTTCGTCATATCCATAAATTCGTGAAGGGTTCGCCCTCCCGCTATAGCTGATGTCTCGAAATGTAATGTCCCGGATGCTTGTCCCCGGCTCTGGATTGTAGTCCTTATTATAGACCACTCGCACATCAATTAGCTGCCCCTGCTCAATACGTTCCACACGTATATTTTCATATAGAACATTACACACCTTATTTCGATCCCCGGCATTAATCGCCAGTGCCCCCCAATAATTCTCTTGCGGTTCGTGATGATTCAAGATATCAATATTCGCAAAAACAATAGACTCAATTACGTCACCATTCCGTTCATGGTCACCATGAGTGCCAATCATCAATGGATGAGCAACATCCGCCCACAGAATAGAATCATGAACGCTAATATTGCGGGTATCCCCATAAAAATCCCATCTTGAGCCATAGATAGCAATACAATCATCAGAATTACGCATAAAAACATCCCGGATTCTAATCTCAGAACTAGACATGATATCAATGCCATCAGACCAACCGCGAGTGCTAAACGATTTGAAATTATCAATCACAATCTGCTCAGACTGCCCGATGAAAATGCTATAATGTGGCGGATCAATCACGGTAATACCTTCCACATTTATAGATCGTGAAAAAACAATTCGTATCCCTCGAAAGGCCGAGAATCGATGAAAATCCGCAAGATAAATTACACCGCGACCACGAATGGATACATCATGAACTCCCTCGCATACCAAGGAACCTACAAGCACTGAACCTCCGGCAAGATACACCGTGGTTTCCGAAGGGACCGGCAATACTGTTTCTTCTATATAATGTGTGCCCGGAGTGAAATAAAGCACCTTCCTCTTTTCACGAGGATCAGCAGCGGCATTTTCCAGCAGACGTAAAAGATCAGGTTTCCGGTGTATACCCGGTTGGACTACTAGGACATTAGCATCCTCTGGTTGAGGGGCATCCTTCTCCTTAGGGTTAGCAAATAAATGCAGATTCCGAAAAATATCACCGTTGATCTCAATCGATAACTTTTGCGGACCCGTTAGCTTAAACAAAATGGTATTTCCATGATGTTCGTAAGTGACCTCTCGCGAAGCCGGAGCAATGTTCACACAATCAATCTCCGTATAAAGACAGGTGACTTCAACTTCTACTGTACCTTCCAGATCAAAATAAGCCATGGATGCAGGACGTACCTCATGCATATCTACCTTAACCTCGTAAATAAACAAGCTATGCCATTCTCCTTCAGGCTGCCGTACTCTGACCTTATAATCCTCACGTCCCGGGAAATCTTTAGGTGCTTTATATACTTGTAAATCATCCACTTTACCATCCTCCTGTTCATTTAGATTGTATCGCTTCTAACACCGATAAAGTTTTAATGTGTTATGCAGAAATGTTTGTATTTTGTCAGTTATAGATTAAAAGCCTGTTACAACATGACAATAATCAAACATTTCCTTATATCAAAACACAACTTTCCTGAACTTTAGAAAGCTATACTCATAACATCCTAAATACACTGGAGGCAGTAACAATGACAAACCCTTATTGGCAAGAGATCATGGGTAGACTCGATACAAAAGTAGAACGTATGATAGAGCAGATCGGTGATAAGTGCCCGCATTTCGCCGGAAAAGATGGCAAATTTGATGATATCGGTTCAGACTGGTGGACTACAGGGTTCTGGCCTGGACTCCTCTGGATCATGCATGATATGACCGGAAAAGACCTTTACAAGGAGGCCGCTTGGCATTGGGACGGTACCTTGGAGGAATGGTTTATTAAACCAACGGTTGAGATGCATCACGATGTGGGATTCCAATTCCTACCGACAGCTGTAATCAAACATACAATTACAGGTGACGAAGATGCCCTGCGCAGAGGAATTGAAGCGGCGAATTTCCTCGCTGCCCGCTATAATCCTGTAGGCAAATTCATCCGCGCATGGAATGAAGATAAATACGGCTGGGTAATTATCGACTGTATGTTAAATATCTCCCTGCTGTTCTGGGCCAGCAAAGTGACAGGTGATCCCCGCTATAAGCATATTGCAATTAACCACGCCGAGACGACGATGCAATATGGCATACGTGAGGATGGATCCACCAAACATATTATTTCTTTTGATGCAGAGACAGGTGCTTATATTGAGAATTTTGGCGGTCAAGGCTACTCGGCTGAATCCTCTTGGAGCCGTGGAACGGCTTGGGGACTGTACGGCTTCATCAATACTTATCGCCACACTGGAGATGAACGTTTCCTGAACACTGCTAAACGGATCGCACATTATTTCATCTCTGCTTTACCCGAGGATCAAGTCCCTTTTTGGGATTTCCGCCTAGAGGATGACACACGGATGTTCCGAGATAGCTCCGCAGCCTCTATAGCCGCTTCAGGATTATTAGAGCTTGCAGATATCGTACCATTAGGCGAAAAAAGTCTATATGCAAATGCAGCGGAGCGAATTCTGCGCTCACTGACTGAAAATTACGCAACCTGGGAGCAGCCGGAGCATGAAGCGATTTTATTGCACGGAACTGGCAGTGGCGATTCCTTCATTGATGTATCCCTGATCTATGGAGACTACTATTATATTGAGGCTATCGCTAAATTAAATGGCTGGAAGCATCGAATCTTCTAATTGTAGATAGTTATTCAAACAACAAAAAGACACCTCTCTTGAGGTGTCTTTATATTTTATATGCTACTCGTTCGCCAGTGCCGCCGCACCCTCCAGCAGCATCAAGCCGCTGAGTTGAATGCTCAGCTGAACCGGAAGCTCCGGTTTCACTTCCCACGATGAACTGCACAGACCCAGTTGTTTATCCAGACCTTTTTCCCATAACTGCATTGCATTGGCCAATACGACCTCGCGAATACGGATATTTTCAGGAGATTCTTTACAGAGCTGAACCAAATAACGAATCAGAATACCCTTGAACAAACCCGTATCATCAATGCCTTCATCAGGCAGTATCAGATTAACCGGATCACATAACCGATCAATACAAGTATTAGCCGTTCGATTCGCATCTTCTAAGTAATGAACATTACCCGTATTCTTGTAAAGCTCTAGGCCAGCGCCTAGAAACACTCCCTGACAGTACGTAAACTCCCAATCGTAATCGATCTGGCCATCCCCGCGTCTATTCATCCCATCCCACACAAAACCAGTCGCAGAATCCACTAAATATGTCTTGTTCCATTCATAGATACGGAATGCCCACTCCAGATCCTCTTGCTTATGAAAAAGTTCATATAACCGGGCTGCAAGGATAACGGCAGGTGCATTGGCAGGAGTGTTTTTATAATCGAGCTGATCCTTCTTCCACGCCAGACCTCCACCCAACTGTTCATTCCAAGCCGTCTTAATATCCTCCCATAGATCAAGCACAGCACTTAAATAGGCTTCATATCCTGTAACCCGATAAGCACGCAGCAACGCCAATGCTGTCCATTCTATATCATCATAGTAATTATGCCTGAAAGTCCCCCCGTTATAAGCTTGCAGACTTTGACTTAGCTCCTTAATTCTCAAGGAATACACAGGATCTCCACTACGCTCATAACCATCTACTAAAATATCAATGACATGAGCCTGCCACCAATAATAAAAGTTTTCCCCCGCAACGTTGTACTCTCTGGGATACCATTGGTTCATGATCCCAGTCTCAGCATTATAATAATTACGTAGTAGACATTGTTGGAACCACTCGGACTTTTCCTGCCAACTGACCCCTTCTATGGCTTCCTTTGCTTGTGTCATTAAGAACTCACCTCAAACCTGTTCCTTAGTTAATTCAGCCATCTTCTCCAGCAGCTTGATCGCACTAAGCTGGGAGCTGAGCTGAATTACAACAGCAGAGGACGAAGTCCAATCTGTGCCAAACAACACTGTGTCCTCTGACTTTCCTTGTTCCCAGAGACATTCTGCATTCGCACGCAGGAAATCAACAGCATCAACTGCTGCAGAATCAGCTTTAACCCATTCAGCTGTATAGCGAATCAGGATCCCTTTAAACAGTCCCGCATCACCATTCCCTTCATCTGGCAGCACACCTCCCTGAGAGTCAGCAAGTTCATGTGCTGCGGCGGCAAAGGTTAGGTGAGCATCCTCTAAATATTCTTGCTCTTTAGTAATACGGTACAGTTCAACTGCTGCGCCAATGAAGACGCCTTGATTGTAGGAGTATTTCCAATCCTTATCGATCTGGCCATTGCCAGTGCGATTCATGCCATCCCATACAAAACCCGTTGCCGGATCTACCAGATGCTCTTTTTGCCATCTGTATATTTTTAACGCCCATTCAAGATTGCTAGCTTCACCAAAAGCTTGATACAAGCGTGCCGCAAGTATAGCTGCCGGTGCGTTGGCTGGTGTATTTTTATAATCCAACTGTGACTTCTGCCAAGCAATCCCACCGCCCATATGCTCGTTCCAGCCTGTCTGAATGTCATTCCATAAAAGAAGGGCTGTATCTTTATAACCTTCCACTCCTGTTGCTTGATATGCACGAAGCCACGCGAGAGCCATCCATTCCATATCATCATACAACTCGTTTGGCCATACTCCACCATTTCGCTGAAGCAGACCTTCATGAAGTGCGGAAAGCCTTTCGGCATACCAGTTCTCTCTAGTCCGCTGTAGTCCATCTACCAATACATCCACAGCATGAGCCATCCACCAATAATGAAAAATCGTGTTGCATTCTCCATTTGGACAAGGTGTTTCTATATTGTACATTTTGATCGCTTCATTCCAGAAGAATGAATCCAGCGCAGCTTGTGCTTGATTCGCCCGTGCCTCCCAAATCCCTATCTCCAATTGGTTCATATAGACTCTCTCCCTGGTTCGATTTTTGTTGCATTAACCCTTAATACCACTAAAGGCTATTCCCTGTACAAAATAACGCTGAAGCGCTAAAAACAACACCAATATCGGCAAGATCGCTACTAGCGCACCAGCCATCATTGGACCGTAGTCTGTTTGAAAATTATAAGAAAAAGCTTGAAGTCCCATTTGAATCGTTGCTTTGTTGGGATCATTCAGCACAATCATTGGCCATAAGAAACTGTTCCAGCCCGCTTGGAAGGTAAAGATACTTAAAGTAGCCAACGCTGGTTTAGTCAACGGCAAATAAATCCGCCAAAATATTTTAAACTCTCCACAGCCTTCGATCCGGGCCATTTCCATCATGTCACTAGGCAAGGTGAGAAAGAATTGCCGCATAAAGAACACAGCAAAGGTTCCTGAAGCGCCCGGAAGAATAATCCCCCAGAATGAGTTCATCAGCCCGTTACCCCCGCTACCAAAAATATCATTGCCTCCAAAAAGAGGAATATGGCGCATAACATAAACCGTGGGGATCATCGTCACAATGCCTGGTATCATCATCGCCGCAAGCAGCACGCGGAATATTGGCTTATTGAGCTTAAAATTCAACTTTGCAAACGCGTATCCACTGATGGAACCAAAGAACAGATTCGCCAGTACACCCGCTACTGCAAGTACAAGCGAATTCCAGAAATAGAGCGCAAACGGAACCGTAGTAAATGCCTTACGATAGTGTTCTAAGGTCAAATGTGAAGGAAACCACCGGATGGGCATGGCGAATATCTCTTCGTCAGGCTTCAAGGATGTAAGAACACTCCAATAAAAAGGTAGAAACATTACGATGGCAATAACAATGCACACTATATAATAGATAGATTTACTTAAGCTTCTTTTTAATAACGAACTTCCGCTAGTATCCATACCTCTATCCCCCTTCTGCATGGCAAGCCCGGCTTATACAATGGACTCCTCCGCCTTTGTGATCCGCATGTTTATAAGTGAGAATATGAGAATCGCCACAGCAAGCACAAATGCTTGTGCAGACGCATACCCCATTTGCAATTGATTAAAGCCCTGCTGATAGATCAGATAAACCGGGGTCTTTGTCATATTCGCCGGACCACCCTGCGTCAGCACAAAAGCTTGGTCGAACAACTGCAACGCACCAATAATTGACATCGTACTGACAAGAAAGGTCGTTGGTCGCAGCTGCGGCCAAGTAATAAACCGGAAACAAGCCAGCTTATTAGCACCGTCCAGCCGTGCAGATTCGTACAAATAGTCAGGCACGCCTTGCAGACCTGCCAAGTAGATAATCATATTAGAACCTACCGACTGCCAGAGGGTAAGCATAATAATGGACAACATCGCCGTTCGTGTCTCGGATAACCAAGCCGGACCTGTAATCCCAACATAAGACAACAATCCGTTAACCAAACCAAATTCAGGATGCAAAAGCCAGATCCATACCGTAGCTGCAGCAACAGCGGATGTAAGGGTAGGCAGATAATTCAGTGTGCGGAACAACTTTACCCCACGCCAGGATCGACTAAGTAGAATCCCGAGGAGAAGCGAAATCAGAATATTAAATGGAACGAAAATGATGGAATACAGAAATACATTTCGGAATGTTTTCCATAACAAACTGTCCTCTATCAAACGGCGATAGTTATCAAAACCGATCCAATCGTTTCTACTAAGTACATCGTAGTTGGTAAAGCTTAAATATAGCGCCATTACCACGGGGATGACCGTGAAAACTGTAAACAGCAATACCGTGGGTGTAATAAACAGATAAGCCGTCCGCGCCTGATGTTTCTCTAGCTTTCTGATGGAAGCCATTTCAGCTACCCCCTCCTAAGCAAAAGGGAGGCGAAACCTCCCTTCACTTCAAATGTCTTACTTATTACTTCACTACTTCATTATCCTTCAGCATTTTGTCGCCCTCTTCTTGCGATTTCTTTAAGGTCTCATCAATGCTCATCTTGTTTTGCTGGTTAAGCTGCAAATTAGGGGCCAAAGCATCAGTCTCCATTACGGAATATCCAGGGTGGTTCGGACGAACCTTGGCGAACTCCAACGTTTCCAGAAACGGCTGCCACTTTGGATCATCCTTGAAAAATGGATCTTCCATCGATGGCTTATAACCCGGCAGGTTTAGACTCGTCTTTGCCCAGAGCAACGCGTTATCCTTGTTCGCTGTCCACCATTTGATGAACTCCCATGCCTCTTCTTTATGTTTGGAGCCTTCTGGAATCACTAGACCAAATCCACCCATGACACTGCCTTTATCACCATTTGGTCCGGCCGGAGGAGGAACGATCCCATAATCCAGATCTTTACCATATTTGTTATAGGTGCTGAGCATCCACGGACCGGAATACAGCATAGCCACTTTACCTGTGACAAAAGCATCTTGCCCTTCACCAAGTCCAAGTTCGAACCCTACTTTATATACCTTATCCTTGTTCATCAGACGATCCCAGAACTCAAGCACTTGCTTGCCCTGCTCATTATTAAAATTGGTCTTTCCATCTTCTGTAAGCATGGTGCCGCCAGCCTGTTGGAGATACATATTAAAAAGTCCCAAATCTCCCATAGAAAAACCTGCGGTCTCCAATTTATTTCCATTCCATTTGGTTAGCTTCGTAGCCGCTGCCTCTAGCTCATCCCAAGTTGTTGGAGGCTGAAGTCCAGCCTCTGCGAGCAGCTTCTTATTATAGAAAAGAGCACGTGCATCTACCGTAAGCGGCAGCCCATATAATTTGTCATCGTATGAAAGCTCCCGTAGCGATTCGCTGTAAAAATCATCTTCGGAAATGCCGTCACGCGTTAAGTATTCATCTACCGGATGCAGTACATTTTTCGGAGCATACAGCGAAGTTCTCCAACGGTCCCAAAACAGTACATCGGGAGTGCCACCATTGGTCGCAGAAGTTAGGAATTTGGTAATCATATCCTGTTGCAGCACATATTTTACGTGAATTTTATCCTGCGATTTATTAAAAGCATCCACCATGGTCTCGAATTGCTTCTGCCCCTCACCGCCCCAATCTCCCCAGAAGGTAAGCTCTGTCTTTTTCCCGGTACTGCTCCCAGCTTTGCTTGTGTTTCCGGTCTCTTTGTCCGCAGATCCGTTATTACCACCGCAGCCCGCAGCAAGAGTAGTAGTCATTACCAAAACAATGGAGGTAACCAGCCATTTTTTCATGTTCTCTATCCCCTTTAGAGTCGATTATAAAAACCTTGTTGGTCTCAACCGCGCTTAATTTGCCTACCACAGCGCATGAGTACAAGCTCACAGAACATCATGTTTGCCCAAGAGAACCATGGACGTGTAAATTCATCAGGATTATCCACATGAAACCCTTCATGCATAAATCCAGTTCCAGCATCCGTCTTCTCCAGCAGCTGAAGTAAGACCTCCTGTTCCTCTATGCTGACAGATGTCATTCCCTGTATCGCTAAAGCTATGGGCCAGATATACCGATTTGGCGTATGCGGACTTCCAATGCCAGCAGCCTCTTTTCCTGCGAAAAAATAGGGATTAGTGCTACTTAAAATAAGTTCACGGGTATTCTTATAGATAGGATCATCAGCACTCACATAACCCAAATAGGGAATAGAGAGAAGACTCGGTACATTTGCATCATCCATAATATTCACCTGTCCCAGACCATCTACTTCATAGGCATAGACCGCCCCATACTCTGGATGTTCTACAATTCCATACTCACTTATTCCCTTATTAAGCTGGTCAGATAGTTTCCTAGCTTTCTTTTCCAACTCCTGATCACCTAAAATCTCACGGGCAATTTCACACACATATCGTAAAACAACCACCGCGAACATATTGGCTGGAACCAAATACCCATATTCACAGGCATCGTCACTAGGACGAAATCCAGACCAAGTCATTCCGGTATAAGCCGTCAACGTCCCTTTGCCTTCTCGAGCTAACGTATCCGTGGGCGGACAGTTCATCCGTTGAAAAAGATATTTTGAATCGCGCTCATGGTTCTGTTCGGTAGTCCATAATGTTATGATTCTTTCTACGCCCGTTACAAATGACTCATTAAACTGACTTGTGCGGCCCGAATTCTTCCAGAGCAGATAACTCAGTTGGATTGGATAACATAACGAATCAATTTCATATTTTCTTTCCCAGACTCCCGGGCTCATCTCTGTCAGATCCTCTTGGTGACCATGCCCACTTTCTTCTTCATTGAATGCGTTAGCATAAGGATCAAGCTGGATGTAAGTAAATTGTCTACGTACAAGTCCCTCAATCATGTCTGCAATTTCTTCATCTTCGGAGGCAAGGATTAGGAAAGGTCTGACCTGTGCGGCGGAATCCCGTAGCCACATCGCTGGAATATCCCCGGTAATAACAAAAGTGCTTCCGTTTGGCATTCGTTTTAAGGTTGTGTTCCAGGTGTTAGCCATACATTTCTCGAACATGTCGGCTAATTTCGGACGATCACTCAGCTGTGCTTTTACGCTAGATGCCAGTTTTTGCATCGACTCGGGTATTTCTCTAGTTGCTTTCAGTTATAATACCCCCTTTTTCTTTTGAGCTTTGAAGCGCTTTCATTGATTAGTATATTGTCATGTAATTGGTATGTCAATATGTTTATTTATTATAATAATATATCAATACATCTATAAAGATAAATATATTTCTAAAATAAATAAAAAAACCCATCCATAAAGATAGGTTTTCATAACAACTAATATATGTTTAATTTGGATAATAACCCAAATTTCTATTTAGAGATGGATTGTTTAGCAGAGCTTGTTGATTCACCAGAAATCAACTCAGCTTCCAGCATTATCTTATTGGACACACTTTGCCCGTTCATAATTCGCAATACATTTTCTACTGCGAGTCGCCCCATCTCTTCTTCATTTTGCCGTAAATGGGTAAATGCATAACCCGAACCGAGTGGAGTTGGCGGACTATCAAAGCAAATGATCGAAATATCTTCTGGAATCCGTAGCCCAAGTCGTTGGACCGCAGTTCTAGCCAGCAGCGCAATATTATATTCCACAGCAAAAAGCGCTGTTATTGTTGGATTCTTTTGCAAATGAGAAATAAGCCGTGAAATGTCATGTTCAATATTCTCATCGTTGAAGGAATCCGGTAGTGTTGAGGTCAAATCGCTGACCCACAATCCCTTGTCTACAGCTATCCCCCGCTCTGCATGCGCTTGAATAAATCCTTCTACCCGCTCTTCAAGAGCTGTGGTATCCGCTGGAGGTGGAGAGAGAAAGGAGATGTGAGTATGCCCGAGATCAAATAAATACTCCGTACCTTTGAGTGCAGCCTGCATATTATCAGTACTGATCGATGCTGCTGCCACTCCTTTTAAATGGCGATCTACCAGAACTAGCGGGAAGCGCCCTATCACCAATTTTAGAATCTCAGCATTAAAAAATTCGCCTTGAGCCGGAAAAATGATCAGACCATCTACACCTAAGCTGAGCAACTTCTGAATAGACTTCTCTTCGTTCTCCGGGACCCCAAAGGTTCTTCTTAAAACCAGAAAACAATCATTATCACGTGAAGCCTGCTCCATGCCATAAATCAAGCCTGTGCCATAGCTGTTGCCAAAGTCGGTAATAACCAGACCGATCGTCTTTTCCTCATGGTTAAAGGAATTGAAAACAGTTCCGTCGGAGACCGTCCCCGGAGATATCGCTGATTCCATGTAATCGACTGCTGGATCAGCCACAAATGAACCTCTTCCAGGTTTTCTCACAATTAATTGTTCCGCGGCGAGCATTTCCAGAGCTTTTTTACTCGTAATCCGACTAACATTATAGGCTTCAGCCAGTTCTTTCTCAGAGGGAACCCGTTCGCCTTGTCCATAAGATTTATTAAGGATAAGTTGCTTCACTTCATCAAATATTTTTTCATACATCGGTTTGGATGATGTTGTCTCACTCATGACTTTCGTTATCTCCTGACTCTAATTTTTTCATCTTATACATAATAATATATCATGATATATTAAGTTTGTCGACATTTGTGCTGGTGCTGCAAAAAAAGAGGGAGGAAGGATGTATGGTGTAAAGTGGAAAAATACAAATATTCATATATAAACAGAGATAACCCGTATTCAGCGAATGCGGGTTAAATAAAGGCTTAGTAATAGATAAGCTGTTGAAAGGCAACTGCTCCATGTTCAAATTCGTTCCCAATGATCCCTTTGGTCGGGAATCCTAATCCATCTCTGTAAAAAATCAAAGCCCTCTCCAGATCGTCCACACCTAGTGTTATTACTGTAATCCGGGGTTTCATCTATATCGAGCCTCCTATTTTCGCTTCATTACATTGTACGGATGCGCTCATAAATTGCATTTCTACTATATTCTTAGATAATATCAAACCGTATTTCATCTAACAAGTTTTTACACTTTTGTCCATTTGTTCTTTTTTTATTCAAAAACAGCTAACACAGGTCTATCGTAAATTGCTGTTCAGAATATATAATAGAGACTATCTGGTATAGAAAGGAAGTTGAATAGTTAATGAAATTTAATGATTATCGCTATGAGCGCCCGGATGTAGAGAAGTTCAAACAGGATTTTAACAACCTGCTTAAAGATCTCAATGACACCGAGCCATTAGAAGTGCAAAAGGCTTCCGTTACCGCTATTAACAAGCTTCGCAATGAGTTTGACACGCTGCAGACATTGGTTAGCGTTCGCCATTCGATCAATACAACAGATGAATTCTACAAGGCTGAACAGGAATTCATGGACGAAATTGGGCCTATCGTTCAGGAATACATAACGGACTATTACAAAGCACTCGTCAATTCCAAATACAGAGCCGAATTCGAACAAGAATGGGGCACACAGCTGCTTCAGCTTGCAGAAGTAGCTCTGCGTACTTTTAGTCCAGAAATCATCGAAGATTTACAATTGGAGAACAAACTCTCTACAGAATACGCTCAGCTTATCGCGTCCGCTAAGATTCCATTCGAAGGCGAAGAACGCACACTGACTCAGCTTACTCCTTTTGAATTGTCCACGGACCGTGATATGCGTAAACGTGCTTCACAAGCCAGATATGATTTTATGTCTGAACATGAAAGTGAATTTGATCGAATCTATGACGAGCTAGTTAAAGTCCGTGACCGCATTGCTAAAAAGCTTGGTTACAGCAACTTTGTGGAGCTAGGTTATGACCGGATGATGCGGACCGATTATAACGCCGACATGGTAGCCAACTTCCGCAAACAAGTTCTGGAGCATATCGTACCCGTCTCCCAACAGCTTAAGAAACGGCAGACTGAACGTCTAGGCCTGGATGCCTTGAAATTTTATGACGAGAACTTCAGCTTCAAGACTGGCAACGCCACTCCTAAAGGAGATCCTGACTGGATTGTAGCTAACGGATCAAAGATGTACAAAGAGCTCTCTCCGGAAACTGATGAATTTTTTACTTTTATGTTGGATAACAATCTAGTGGATTTAGTAAGTAAAAAAGGAAAGCAAGGCGGCGGCTATTGTACTTACTTCAGCCAATACCAGGCACCTTTTATTTTCTCGAATTTCAATGGAACCTCAGGGGATATTGATGTCTTGACCCATGAAGTGGGGCATGCCTTCCAGGTGTATGAAAGCCGAAATATTAATGTACCCGAATATGCTTTTCCTACTTATGAAGCCTGTGAGATCCATTCCATGAGCATGGAGTTTTTTGCTTGGCCATGGATGGAATTGTTCTTTGAAGAGGATGCAGACAAATACCGTTTCAATCATTTGGCAGATAGCCTTCAGTTTATTCCTTACGGAGTTACTGTAGATGAATTCCAGCATTTTGTTTACAGCAATCCTGAAGCAACCCCTGCTGAACGTAAGCAAGCATGGCGAGAAATCGAGAAAAAATATTTGCCGCACCGCAATTATGAAGGTAATGCTTATCTGGAACAGGGTGGATTTTGGCATAAGCAAGGCCATATCTTCGCTTCCCCGTTCTATTACATTGACTATACACTAGCACAGCTATGTGCCTTCCAGTTCTGGAAACGCTCAAATGAAGATTTCAAATCCGCTTGGAGTGATTATTTGGAGTTATGTCAAGCCGGAGGAAGCAAATCCTTTATCAAGCTAGTTGAACTTGCGGGCCTGACTTCACCTTTTGAAGATGGCTGCATTAGCTCGGTCATTGGGGAGATTGAAAGCTGGTTAAACAGCATTAATGATAAAGAACTTTAATAATACCTTGCAGTACCGATAAAAAAGCAATCCCTGCTTCTTAGCAGGGATTGCTTTTTTTTGCACATCGAGGTTATTTAGCGATAACGAATCAACAAGTCCAATGGATAACGACCTGCATTACGGCCATACAAAGCTAATCCGCCCTCCTCTGCTTGCAGCTCCAAACGAAAAACACGATTGCGATCCAGCTTCGCTGCTAACTGCCCCGGTACACTTGCCTTGCATAGGTAGCCGTAAGATCCAGCCTCATCCAGCTTATTCGCTATTGGCTGATAATGCCAAGACAAAATCCCTCTGCTATCTGCCGGATCATCCGGTAAATAGAAAGAACCAATCCGCTGCCCATCCACCAGAACGTTCACTCTGGAAGGATGACGCTCTTCATCCGTCATATAATACGTATTCGGATTATATTCCACCCTCGCATCTGCCCCATGCATAAGATCAAGGCCCATATCATTAAGCTTCGTACCTTCAACATGCCGCGCCAGCAATCGTTTAGCACTTGCTTCGAACATGATCTCGATCTCACCAATCATTGATTTATCTGCTGCATCTGGCAGTGTAACCTCGTATACATACTGACCTTGCCCAGCACCATTGATCTTAGATCCTTGGATAGCATCCCATTGATGCTTAAAGTTATATTCGGTATATGCTCCCACTGGAATTTGAATAAATTCTCCTTCACCTTTAAACAATACAGCGTTATTACCGCCTCTTACATCGAAAGTAATGAAATTCCGCGTGATCGCTTCACCCTTCTCATTAATCAGAGAAACAGCAAGTATTGCAGCCGCCTCCTGACCAGGCATTGTTATGTTCAAAGAAGGAAGTATAGTATTTCCAAAGTTATCCCATTTCACAGACATATGTCCACTTTGCGCAGTGACCCGAGTCCCCAAATTGTCGTACCACAGTTCCCATTTCAGCTTCAAATTATGACCGTGATAGCTGTCCGCGAAGCTGGAACCTAGCAAAGGTACTTTAACACTCTGCCCTGCTTCTACTGTCTGGCATGGAGGAGCATCTATCACGATAAAATCTGGAGAATGCAGATCCGCAATCGTCATCCCGGGAACAAAATCCCCATATCCAAAATCCTTATCGCTCCCGTCTAGCCGGTAATAACCATTGAACTCATTCGTAACATCACGGAATTCAGTAAATACGAATCCACATAGCTTATCATGCCGCCGGAATTCATTCATCATATAGCGGTAATGCCATGCCAAATCACTGTCCCCTGCACCACCTTCTATCCCCCACACGTTACCGCATTCGCTGTTCATTAGAGGGGCATCAGACTGTACGTTGCCGCCAATACAGTTAAACTCCGACCCTGGGAATGTTTTATCTACAACCTCATTTAAGTGGGCTTGCAGCTGCTCGTAACCATTAATGTAAAAGTGCCATGTATTAATATCCGATTCCACATGATCATAATTACACGGCGAGTTATCCTCAACAATTCTAGTCGGATCAAGCTGCTTCGCCCAGCGATATTTCTCCCGCACCCATTCCTGTGTCTCTTTAAGATAACTACTCTGCTGCTGTACATCACTTGTGAGGCCAGCCTTCTGAGCATCTGTCTTCAAACCCCAGGTCTCATTGAACATAACCCACGAAAAAATAGATGGATGATTATAATCTCGTTCAATCACCTCAAGGGCTTCACTCTCATAGGAGGCTCTGGCTTTGTCATCTGGATTACCCCAGAAACAAGGCATATCTTCCATAACAAGAATGCCCAGCTTATCCGCCCAATACAGCTTACGGGGTTCTTCGGGCTTGATATGAATTCGCACCATGTTTAGTCCCAAACGTTTCATTAGATAAATTTCATCCCGCATGTCTTCATCCGTTGGATAGGTGAAATAACCTGTCTTGTGATAGGACTGATCAAGAGTGCCGTTCAAATATATCGGCTTGCCATTTAAGGTGATCCACCGATAATCACGATCGTCAAAGCGGGCAGTCTGAATTTCGCGAATTCCGAAATAAGTGCTGACTGTATCTGTACCAAACGATCCACTAAGCTGCAGTTCACCTTCGTATAAATAAGGAGTTTCTGGACTCCACAAATGCGGATTGGGAATATCGATAGACAGCTTACATTCGTTCTCCCCCGCTATAAGCTGCAGCTTCTCTGTATGAACAACGGAATGATCAGCGAATTGCAGCGTAAAATCTGCCGAACCCGTTTTATGCGCAATTATTCTTGTAGTTACCTTCACCTGTCCATCTATACTGGTCACAAACTTTGCATCTTTCATATAAGTTTCGGGGCGTGCTTCAAGCCATACAGGCTGCCAAATTCCACGGATTTCTCCATATCCTTGTTTGCCCCGCGCTTGATAAGCATGATCGAAATCCTCAGCTCTTACGACAATATTATTCTCACTGTTAGCTGCCCAGTAAGGTGTAACATCAAATTCAAATGAACCATATCCACCTTGATGTGAACCTACATGTTCTCCATTTATCCACACATCACATGAATAATCTACTGCCCCAAAACGTAAAAATAATCGTGTTTGTTGGTCGATAGCCTGCCCATTCACGGTGCGTCGATACCAGCCGATTCCTTGTTGATCGCAGCCAATTCCGGATAAGGGACTTACCCAAGAAAAAGGTACAGTGATCATTGAATCGTAAGCGATTTCAGGATTGGAGTACCATAACGCCTTCATACCTTCGTTGTTCGGATCAAAGTTAAATGACCATTGCCCATTCAAATTCATCCATTCCTGACGTTGCCAATGTGGATGAGGGTGTTCAGATCGAGGAATCTCAAGTGTCTCAGAAGCTAATATAGAAGTTGTCATTTGGCGAGCACAGCCTTTCAAAATAAGAAGTTGAGCCCATTTTAGCACCAGTATATGATTTTCGCAATGTTTATTATGATTTTACAATATCCATTCTTCATTGTACAATAACCTCAACCCATCCTAAACGAAAAGGAACAAATATGATGAATGATATTTCACAAGAAACGATACGTTATCCCGCGTCACGCATTTTAGATGTAGCTAAAGCACTGTCTGGTGACGTCCGCGTCCGCATTCTTGAAGCCCTTGGCGAAAAGCCTATGAGTGTCAGTCAATTAGCTGAGACGTTAGGTGTAGCTCAGCCAACCATATCTATCAATGTGCAGACATTAGAACAGGTTAATCTTATCTCGTCTACGCAAGGAGCAAATCGCGAAAAAATCTGTGCGGTTACCTGTCGCTCTATTCATCTCGATCTCCCTTCGAAACTAGGGGATGGCCTGCATCAAACCGAGGAAATACATATGCCCATCGGCATGTTCTCCCGCTGCTCCATACAACCGTCCTGTGGGATGGCCGGAAAAGATGGTGGCGTCATTGGCTCCCAGGATGATCCAAGAGCATTCTACATGCCTGAACGAGTCGATGCCTCACTCTTATGGTTCGCGGAAGCGGGTTATGTCGAATACTATTTTGCCAACCCCCTGCCTCCAGGCGTCGAGTTGGATGAAATCCGCATTTCGGCAGAAGTATGCTCAGAAGCCCCTTCGTTCCGAGAGGATTGGGCCAGTGATATCAGCTTATCCATCAATGACCAGTTAGTCGGGACTTGGACTTGCCCCTCCGATTTCGGTAACCGCAAAGGGAAGCTGACCCCTGAACGTTGGAGAAGTGGAACTGAATATGGAGCTCTTACTACATGGAGTGTCTCTAAATCGGGCAGCAGCTGTAATGGTTCTCTCTCATCTTCCACTACAATCAGCTCTTTAAAGCTGGCGTTTAATGAACCTATTCGTGTACGTTTTGAAATTCGGGAGGATGCACTCAATAAAAGAGGATTAAATCTGTTCGGAAGTGGGTTTGGGGACTATGCCCAGGATATTATACTGGCATTCGTACGACGTCCGCAATGAGGATAGAAAGGCAAGAAGTGCCTCGTAAGAGGATCCAAATGTTCACTAGCTTCAAGAAGAAGATCAACAATGGATACACACTTCCAGCCCTAGCCAGACGTACAACTCTATTTCATACCAGTAGACGCCTTATTTTGCTTCAACTTTTTTTAGATTCTCAGAGACTCTGAAGGTTACAATCTTGCTAATTAATTCATAAGGCATAGGCTTATCAATGGGGAATTGAACGGAACCTTTAGCACCTTTATAGCCTGATAATTCATCTTTAAAAGCATTAATTCCACTTGGTGTGGGGTAGAATCCAATATGCTTGGGATAAGCAGCGAAATGCACCAAATTTCCGTGTAATGCAAAAGTAGGCATCTGATAGCTTATTTTTTCCTCTGCTTCCGGTGCCGCCTCTTTTATCACCTTTCTTAACGTATTAAGGATTTCCTGAACCTCAAGCGAAAACCCGGAAATATAGGCATCGATCGATTCATATGTGATTTTACTTTCATCCATGATATATCTCCTCTCTGGATCATCTCCACGATTTGCATAAATGAAGGGCTGCTAAAGCCTCAGCTTCAGTACTTTTGAACAACATCTTATCGCCTTGATTGCATTCGTAAATAAAATCATTCAGACTTTTGCTGTTATAGCTTGTAAATTCTCCTACGATAGCAACTCTCATCTGATAGTTTGTATATTTTTGAGCAATCTCACCAGCAATTCCAGACTTTAGCTCGAAAAAATCATCCGTAATCTGTTCCTTCCTCAGAAGCATTTTATCGCATCCTTGGTATTTCACATTCATCATTAAGTCTAAGGCATCCCTTACATTATTGATAATGATCTCTTCTCCAGAGATTATAGCTACCGTTGAATCATTCTTATCATCCACTGTGATTTTCATTCAAGACTACTCCTTTTCCGCGGAGAAATTCTGCAACATTATGATTACTCTGCTTAATCGCAACCGACCATGCAGATTCACCACTTTTAATTTTAGCAGAAATGTCGGCGCCATGTTCGATTAACAACTCTATTAGTTCTACATTATCCGTATGAAAAGCAGCAGAATGTAAGGAAGTATAACCATCACTATCAAATATATTGGTCTTGGCCTGATGTTGCAAAAGAACCCGGATCACCTCCATATTTCGCTCACCAGCAATTGCCGCATGTAATGCTGTGTTGGATGGAATATAGCTGATTCGGGAATGTGACATTGCATCAATGTCAGCACCATAGTCTAACAAAACCTGAACAGCCTTCACTTTACCAAAATGCGCGGCATAACCAAGCGGTGTAAGACCTTCGTTATTCTCCATATTCGCAAGGTTCGAATGAGCTTCCAGGATTTCTTTCAGCCGTTCTACCTGGCCTGATTCTGCTGCCTGAAATACATCATTAATGATTGGATTTATTTCCATAGATTTCGCCTCTTTTCTAATTATCGTATAAACGATCTAAGTTATTTTTTCTGGATAACTAGCCATTCTCCTGCTTGGCTAACCATAAAAAGAAAAGAGGACTCGTTCAATGTTCTTTGAACGAATCCTCTGTCTTCATCACAATTCTGGAGCTTAGTAGATTAAATTAAATCCGACTTTTCAAGTAGCCGCTTCACGATCTCTGCAACCTCAGCTCTTGTCATATCATCTTTTGGAGCAAGCCCTTTACTGCTTCTTCCCATGATAATGCCTGCCTGCAAAGTGTCAGTAACTCCACTGATCGCCCAGTTAGAAACCTCACTACTATCTGTAAATGGAGCTAACAAAACGTCAGCCGATTGAACAGAAAGCTTAGTCTGTAGCGCTGTAATTTTCATCGCTTTGGCGATAATTAACATCGCTTGTTCGCGGGTAATATGTTCATCAGGGCGGAACATACCATCTTCAAAACCATTGATTAATTGATAAGCAAATGCTGTGTTGATCGCACTGTTATACCAATCCGTGGTCTTTACATCTGAGAATGGTGTTGCAGCTTGTTCCATCTCAAGTCCCAGACCGCGTACAACAATCGCCGCAAACTCTGCACGGGTAATGGCTTGATCCGGAGTAAATTGACCATTACCTGTTCCCTCAATGACTAATCGAGAGCCCATATCGTTCACTGCCTCTTTTGCCCAGTGATTAGCCACATCACTAAATTCAAGCGGATGCCAGATTACGGAGTAAGTACCTCCGCTTAAGCTGTTGATAGTAGCAAAATATTTGCCATCAATTACAACCACTTTAGTAGGTACATGGTGTACCGAACCTTCGGAATCAACATACACTCCAGTTGTAATCTTGTTCGGGTCCATCCCCTCAGGAATGGCTATGGTACGTTTAACATACGTATTGAATTGGGAAAGTTCAATACTCTTATCTCCGTAGATACCTCTGGCCGTAAAATTAACTGGCGCGGAAACTAATGAAAAGGATCCTTTTTGCGCAGCTGCTTCTAAAGCTTTAACTTTATCGGCTGTAGGGGCGCTAATTTCAATCTGTATCTTAATATCTTGCAAAGCTACCGACTTGCCGATTTGCTCGTTCAAAGCGTCAATATTAATTTGCTGAGCAGGCAGTGTAAATGTCGCATTTCCTGTTTTGATCTCAAGAATTGCCTGATTACCCTGCATATTTTTAACCATTTGTCCGTTTAGTTCGCCAACTATAACATCAGATTTACTATTTGCAGCGATAGAAACTACCGTACCTTTACCTTCAGTGGCGAGCTTTTCCTCTAGCTTCTTCTGATCTAACACAATGGTGGTTAACGTTTGCTCATTCCGTTTACCATTCGTTGCGGTTCCCACTGTTTCCGCTTTACCATTGATTAGGATGGAAGCATCATTGACCACAGGTGCCGGAGTTGCTGATGGGGTTGGTTGCCACGGAACAACAACATCACCACCAGATGAAGTGCTAGGAACAACTGCATTGGACTCAGCAGAGGATTCGCTGATGCCAGCTTTATTGATTGCCTGTATCGTGAAGGTATAGCTTGTTCCATTCGTCAAACCACTGATTGTCAGCGGACTTCCAGTTCCCGTAACCGTCAAACCTCCCGGATTAGCAGTTACAATATATCCTATGATTTCGCTGCCTCCATCGTTCACCGGCGGTATAAAGGTGATGATTGCTTGACCATTCTCTGCAGTTGCAGTTACAGATGTTGGAATTCCTGGTGCTGTAACTGGCTTAACAGGAGCCTTCACAGTGACGGTTGTAGAAGCCGTATAACTTCCATCTTTCGTCGTTACCGTAATGATGGCTGTTCCCTCACCAATCGGAGTTACTACTCCATAAACAACCTTAGCTACTGTCTCATCGCTGGAGCTCCAGATTACACCTTTATTTGTCGCATTAGCAGGTGCTACTGTAACTTGTAGATTCCCGTCGCCTTCACCCACCGTTAAGTTAAGTTCTGTCTGGTCTAAAGTCACCCCAGTTACGATAACGCTAGGTGGCTTAGGAGCGGCTACATTAACTGTGGTTGAAGCCTTAAAACTTCCATCTTTGGTCGTTACCGTAATAACTGCGGTACCCTCTCCAACCGGAGTTACCACTCCGTTTACTACGGTCGCAACTGTCTCATCGCTAGAGCTCCAGATCACGTCTTTATCCGTTGCATTGGCAGGCTCTATTGTTGCTTTTAGAATTCCATTAGCTTCACCAGCTGTTAAATTCAGTGTCTCCTGATCTAGCTTCACTCCAGTTACGTCCACAACCGGCGGGATTGGAGCACTTACACTAACTGTGGTTGAAGCCTTAAAACTTCCATCTTTCGTCGTTACCGTAATAACAGCTGTACCCTCACCAACCGGAGTTACCACTCCGTTTACAACGGTCGCAACTGTCTCATCGCTAGAGCTCCAGATCACGTCTTTATCCGTTGCATTGGCAGGCTCTATTGTTGCTTTTAGAATTCCATTAGCTTCACCAGCTGTTAAATTCAGTGTCTCCTGATCTAGCTTCACTCCAGTTACGTCCACAACGGGTGGGATTGGGGCACTCACATTTACTACAGACGAAGCAGTAAAACTTCCATCAGTAGTCGTTACCGTGATGATCGCTGTTCCAACGCCAATTGGAGTTACCACTCCGTTTACAACGGTCGCGACTGTTTCATCGCTAGAGCTCCAGATCACGTCTTTATCCGTTGCATTGGCAGGCTCTATTGTTGCTTTTAGGAGTCCATCAGCTTCTCCAGCTGTTAATTCCAGTGTCTCCTGATCTAGCTTCACTCCAGTTACGTCCACAACCGGCGGGATTGGAGCACTTACATTTACTACAGACGAAGCAGTAAAACTTCCATCAGTAGTCGTTACCGTGATGATCGCTGTTCCAACGCCAACTGGAGTTACCACTCCGTTTACAACGGTTGCAACAGTTTCATCACTAGAGCTCCAATTTACTGTTTTGTTCGTGGCATCAGCAGGTGTTACTACGGCACTAAGTGTGTCCCCTGCTTCTCCTTGCGTTAAACTCAGTGATGGTTTATCCAAAGACACTCCGGTTACGATTACATCCCCCGTATTGTTTACCGTCACATTAAAAGTGTAGGTGTTGTTTAATGTTCCATCACTTACTTTGACTGAAATCACACTGGTGCCAAAAGCATTCGCTGCGGGTGTTATTTCTAAAGTTCGTTGCTCACCACTTCCACTTATTTTCAGTCCATTATTCGGAATTAAGAGCGTATTCGAGGAAGTAGCTGATACTTGTAGGTCATCTCCATCCACATCGAGGACTTTAAAGGATCGTGAGACCGACTTGTTTTTATCGGTTGTAGTATTCCCCATAAAACCTGTGTCCTGCTTCCAGGTTGCCCCAGTAATTGTACCGTTCTTAAGGGGAAGACCAGAAGTATTAATAGCGACATTCCCATCATTGCTATTCGCTAATTTATAGTTTAAAGCCAGATTAGGCTCCGAGCCTGTCAAGTCGACATTCATTTCTCGAACAATATCACTTTGGGTCTTGGCTTTACTCCAGAACCTCACGTCTCTCATTCCACCGTTATAATCTCCGTCCTGTCTCCACGTGCTTTTTCCAAGCCAGTTATTCGGACGTGCAACGTTGCCTACAGTACTTAAATCCATAGCCCCTTCTGCCTTAAGTACACCATCCCAATAAATCCGTCCCTTTTTCTGACTGTGATCATAAACAATCGCGACATGAACCCATTTAGAAATCGGGAAATCCTCAGTGACATTAATATCTCCCTTATTAGTGTAGGCAGTGAAATTCATCCGTTTGCCGTTAAAACCCACAAAAATATTGTGGTTCTGCTCTGCGATCGATGATTCAAAAAATCTCATCCAGGTCTGAAAAGCATCTACCTTCAAAAATCCTTCAACTGTAAAAGAATTCCCATAAATCCGTTGATCCGGGAAGGTCACATAATCCCCGTTGCCGTCAAAACTAAGATAGTCCCCACCATTTAGTTCTGTCAGATAAGGTGCATCGTTCACTGGATTTACAGTAATTACGGCTATACCCGGATCTGAGCTGAACGCGGCAGATACTGTGGTATTCGCATTTTTTTGATAATTTTGATAACCTGATGCTGTTGTATCCCATAGCTTAAAGCTAATGGAAGCAGTTCCGTTCCAGTCTTTAGCCGGGACAAAACGGATTTTCTCCGATTTCAGCAGCAGAAAAGCATTACTGTTCGACACCGGCTCGATATTATACCAAATTCTTCCCACCGTGTTGTAATACTGCCAGGCCCCTTTGGTATTATCTAAAGCTACTACAGCAATCCCTGTTGACGCTGGATCCGATACTTTTCCTGTCAAAAAGCTGGCTACCTCAACCCCTGCGTTGGAATAGTCATCTTCATTGATGGACGTTATTATAGCTGGGCTATTCTCGATCCAACCGAAACTAGCTTTTGCACTTATGATTGGAGTTTGCATAGGACCCACCCCCTGCACCACAAGTCCAGTACATAAAGAAATACTAATGCCTATTTTCATAAATGATGGCTTCAAACTCTATTTCCCCCTCTAGCATAAATCATGTCATTAATTCGACAATAATCGAGAGTATTATACAAAATTAAGATAAACAAAAAATAAACAAAAAAAGAACCCTCGATAACCATCCATTCGAAGGTTCCTTCCATTACAATAACTTCTGTTTCATTAACGCTTTGAGTTTAGGATCAGGTGTTGTTCCGAGCTCTTGCTGCAACATCTCTTCCAATTGGCCAAATTTCCGCTGTGCTTCATTCATTCGCCCTAATTCAATTAATAAGTTGATGATTTCATGATAGATGTCCTCTCGCAAGGAATCTAATTTTAATATTTCTCCAAAATAATGTAGTGCTTGATGCTGCTGATTCTGCTCTAAATGAAATCTTGCAGCCAGCTCCAGCAATCCTATATATTCATGCTCGAGTCTCCGGGTCCTGCTACTAGCCCATTCATAGGCTTTTCCTTTGAGTAATGCTCCTGAGTATAAAACTTCTGCTTGAATCATCCATTCAACATGTCTTTCAGAGGTTTGCCTGATTTGCTTTAACAATCGCTCAAATTCATACAGATCACAATAAATGCTGCTCTCTACTACATGAATTTCGTTCCTGCTTGCTTTTATATAATTGGCGCCGATTGCTTTTCGAATATAATACAGCGTCGAGTTCAGATTCTTCCATGCTTTTTCAGGCTCCAATCCGCTCCACAACGTGTCGATAATTTCCTCCCGGCTAACCGTTCCTTTACTAACCAGAAAAGCAAACAATTCTTCTGTTTTTGGACTTCTCAGCTTGATTAGCTCTCTGTTCTGCGTTCTGCGATACACTTTTAAACCATTAAACAAAAAAACTTCTAACGTAGGCTCAGCCGTTGTATTTCGATTCATTTTTTTGAGTTTCTCTAACGTCTTAGACAACCGCTCCGCAGTTACAGGCTTCAAAAGATAATCCACTGCACTTAGGTCAAAAGCCTGCAGCGCATACTCATCAAATCCGGTTACAAAAACCACATCTATCGATTCATCCAATTCATGCAAAAGGCTAGAAAGCTTCATCCCATTCGTCTCAGGCATAGAAATATCCAAAAAAGCTACATCTATCGGATTGGCCTTCGCAAAAGCATAGGCTTCCGCTGGATCCAAAAACGTCTCATAGACTTCAATCTCTCCGCTCTGCGATAAGATCCGCTTCAGGCGTTTTACCGATAACTCCTCATCATCTACAATAATCGCTCGCAGCATGCCTTAACCTCCCATCCGCTTAAGCTGCTGTATTGGAATTTCAAAAGATACCGTTGTGCCTAATCCTTCAGCACTTTGAATATGAATATTTTTTCCATATAATAGCTTGATGCGCTGACTGATATTCCACAGCCCCACCCCTCTTTTATCTACATCTGACTTCATTACTTCTTTCAATTTATGCTCACTCATTCCAGATCCATTATCCTCCACAATAAAGCTAATCACCGAATTCTCTAATTCTTTTACAGATATATTTACCGTGCCACCCCGCAAATTGGACATTAGGCCATGCCTTATTGCATTTTCGACCAAAGGCTGTAGAATCAGCGGAGGAATCCGGTAATCCGTATTAACTCTCACATCATATTCCACATTTAATCTGGCACCGAAGCGTGCTTTTTCAATATTGATATAAGCCTCTACCAGCTCAATCTCATTCTCCAGACTCGTTAGTGAATCCAGTTGTTTGAAATCAAAGCTGCTTCGCAAATACTGTGACAGCTGCAGTGTCAACTCTTCGGCCTTCTCAGGTTCTTCCACACATAGTTCAGCAATTGAATTCAGAGCATTGTATAAGAAATGAGGTTTGATCTGGGATCGTAAAAAAGCTATTTCGGCGTCTTTGGCAGTCTTCACGGAAGCTCTCAATCGGGTCAGACTTTTAACACGTGCCATTAGCTCTTCAGCTTCAAAAGGTTTTCCCACATAGTCATTTGCACCGTTATCCATGGACATCTTCATATCGCTCACCCTGTTCTTGGCCGTCAACATTAACACAGGCAGCTCAAAAGGAGTAAATCTCTCTCTAATCTTTTGCAGAACCTCGTAACCCGAAATGTCCGGCATGGTAATATCCAGTACCACCAGAAAAAAATCTGTGTTTTTCGCTAGCTCCTCAAGTGCCATCTGCCCGCGATTAACAACCACAATAGAATATTTCTCTAGCTTAAACAGATTGATCATAGATTGCAGATTGGCAAAATCATCGTCCACTACTAAAATGGGCTCATCGATCTCGCCTTTGATATAAAGGGGATAACCACCATGGGAGAAACTTAATTCTTTATAAGAATGTACCGCCTTAAGGGTAGGTCTCGTGATTGGCTTAACCGCTTTATCCCACCGTGGAAGTGTAAAAATAAACACCGAACCTTTTCCCACTGTAGATTCCACAGCTATGTTCCCGCCATGCAGTTCTACTAGCTTCTTAGTAATACTTAATCCGAGTCCTGTTCCACCATGACTATGAATCTCCGCCTCATCCACCTGCTCAAAAGCTTTGAAAATACGCTCCTGCATTTCCGGTGAGATTCCCAAACCTGTGTCTGCCACACGTACTTCCACCCACTCCTGAATAACTCTGGCACTAATCTCTATTTCACCCTGTTCCGTAAATTTAATCGCATTATCAACCAAGTTGTGGAAAACTTGAATCAGGCGATTGCCATCTGCATTCACCATAGGGAAATTCGAAGCGACTCTGTTAACGAGCAGGATCGACTTTTCTCCGAGCAGAAAAGAATGAATGCCAATGACGGAATCAACAACGGCTTTCAAATCCAGTTTGCTTTTGTATAATGTGATGTCTCCGTACTTCATTTTGGAATAATCGAGTAGTTCATTTACCATATGTGTTAATCTTCTGCCGCTCCCGATTACGATCGCTAGATTCTGCGCTTGTTTTTCATTAACTGGACCCTCAACCCCATCCAGCAGCGTAGCTGTAATGTTCACTATGGCATTTAGAGGTGTTTTTAGTTCATGTGAGGTGTTGGAAAGGAATTCATCTTTAATTTTATCCAGCCCAATCAACTGGTTTTTCATCTCGTCTATGGTATGGTAGGCTTCAAAAAAACGTAGAACAATCAGCACGATCATGATGATATTAAAAGCCACAATGTAAAACTGTCCGAGCCAAAGGTTCTCTTTTATAGATAGAGCAAACAGAATAATATCTATGGAATATAGATTAATAGCTAGAATCGCCATAAACATCAGCAGCAATTTGATTCTATTTACTTCTGCGCTTCTGATATACAGGGTGGCCACTCTACATAACATCCAAATTAACATCAGCTCATATAAAATAATCACATACGGATAAATGACCGTGTAAGAACGAATCGGCAGGATGGCGACCAGAATTATAAAGCTGCCTAAAACAATCGTTATGGCTTGAGTAAATTTTAAAGATATTATGCTTTTGTGCATTTGGTAAAAAAATATTGCGAGCACAATAAAGCAGGAGATGGAGCTTATATCCTTTACTTTGTAGAGCATTATGAACGAAAGTTTAGGGAAAAAGAGTAAGAGTGAACGCTCACCGATCAACCCATGATATATCGCAAACAGCAAACAAATAGTCGCAAACACAAGTAAAGAGTAATCCTGCTTACGGTATAAGGACGCTGCCCCAAAGCAGATAAAAAAGATAAGGGCAAGTGTGCCTAAAATAGCAACGGTGCTAAATTCACGGGCCGTACTCTTCTGCTGAACCTCCATCATTGCTGCTTCCTCACCAAAGGATAAAGAAACCGGAATGCCCCCATTTACATAATCGAAGTTGGAGACTTGAATTATGATTTCTACATCTCCCTTATCAGACGAAAAAAGCCCAATCTGCGGGATATTTCCTGACCGATAATCAGCTTCATTAGCAGCAGGATTACCATCCTCAATAACTGACTGTCCATTAACAAAAATCCTGCTTGAAAAGCGGATATTTGTTTTTTTCAAGGCGAATACCCCACTTACGGGCAGGTTTTTTAGAACCATCCGATAGGTGGCGGAACCGAAGGCGGGTAAAGGGCTTCCATTAACGATGTTGCCGTTCCACCGGGAGGGCACCTCCATCCAAGCTGAAGAAGCAGGTATATCTGCGCTACCCGCCCTAAAATGCTCAGGAGTTAATAAGTGATTCCAATAAAACTCCCATTCACCGTCTAACTTGATAATCTTATCCTGTTCGTAATCCCAATTTGCGAGATCCATGACTCCATGCTGCACTTGCAGGTGACTCCCTTGTTTATCGTGACCCATAAGAATGGATAGAGGAATCGCAGATAATAAAATTAAACCAATCAGATAGATAAGTAATGTCCTTTTGAGCATCGTATCGGCCCCTTTTATGGAAGAGTAAAGCTGCAGCAATCACCAGGGCCATCCTGCAACACGTGTTGAAGAGTAAAAAGTTTAGATGAACATAGATAATTCTATAAAATTTTCTGATTTCCTTCACAATTCGACAAAGTAATGGGCCTTTATTAGGATTTTTTTCTGAAAAAGCGGGACTTGTATGAAAAGATGGTCTGATATGACCATGATGAGTAGGATGACGGTGTGAGCACGATGAGTAGGATGACGAAATGAGCACGATGAGTAGGACGACGGTATGAGCATGATGAGTTTAATTGACGAAATGAAAGGACCAGTTGGGCGACTTGTGCTACTTTGGCAACTCGAATGTATCTGCCGGGCGCTTGCGGACTCAGGAGACCTTATTTGCTGAAAAATGAGGTTTTTGCCACGCTATCGGACTCAGTTGCAACTATTCGCTCATAACTACCCCATTTTGAGTCGATTTGCAGCTAATAAGAGCTTTGCAGTCCGTAACTTTTGGAATACGAGCGAAAATGTACGAATAGCTGCAATACGGTCCGTTCATGCTGGAGTTACACGACTTTGGGACATGGAAGACATGGACACAATGATAATCTGACGACTTGGACTAGATAGACAATTCTGACGTCGTTGGGAACTCTGAATACTTACACCGCGCGCATGCGGACTCAGGAGACCTTATTTGCTGAAAAATGAGGTTTTTGCCACGCTATCGGACTCAGTTGCAACTATTCGCTCATAACTACCCCATTTTGAGTCGATTTGCAGCTAATAAGAGCTATGCAGTCCGTAACTTTTGGAATACGAGCGAAAATGTACGAATAGCTGCAATACGGTCCGCAACGTTCGAAAATGAATAATGATATTGCGCAGAGCACGTAATCCATTTTTGCGGATCAGTTACCACATGATGATCGTCCTAGAAAAGCCATGCGGCCGCGCGGGGGAAGAATCCGCTTTTAGAGTAACTATTAACTTCAGCAAATTCAGCTCGTTCACCCTGCTAGCTTCCTTCATCTAAAACCTATTTGGATTCGTCATCCTTATACACAGTAACTCATTGAAGAAATCCTCAGCACTCGTTATAATAGCAACTATAGGTCGTGAAGAACACGCCGCTTTTATACAATCTCTATCCTGGGTAAGCTCAGGAGGAATTGTATGGGAGCGGCTTTTTCTTTTTTCAAAAAAAATTACTTAAGGAGGATACACAAAATGTCCAGATTCGAACAGCAACTAGAGGAATGGTTACAGATCAACTTGGATAAGGAGAACAATCCCCGCAGACAGGAGCTTCTTGCAAAAGGGTTGGGCTATGGAACAGTCGAATTTCTACGTGCGGTATGGTTTCCTGCTGTAGGAAACTTCAACTACTTGTTCCCCGAATGGGAAGTGCGCGATTTCAACAATGGTTATCGTTATCTTGATCTGGCCTATATGCCAGGTGGAGCAAAGGGCGGAATTGAGATTCAAGGCTACGGTCCGCATGCTAGAGATCTTGATGTACGACGATTCAAAGATTTATGTAGACGCCATTCCTTATTATCGCTAGACGGTTGGACCTTCCTATCCATCGCCTATCCCTCAATCACGGACGAGCCTCAGCTATGTCAACAACTAGTACTCGCATTCATCGGCAAATTCATGGCTTCAGACGTGCCCTCTTCATTAACTTGGTTAGAAGCTGAAACACTTCGTTTCGCAAGACGTCTTCTGCGTCCTTTCACACCTGTTGAACTCACCCATCATCTTAGAGTCACTAATCGTCATGCCCGACGTGTTTTACATGAGTTAGTTGAACAGCAGCTACTAGAGATCGTCGGTGGAAAAGAACGGAATCGAAGCTATCAGCTTAGAATGTGATGATTTGATTTGATTAGTTTGTTTTGATTAGTTTGGTTTGATTAACAAAGTTACGTTCGGACCGTATAGCTCTTATTTCCCAATTATCTTCGTTTTCGCCACGCTATCGGACTCAGTTGCAACTATATGCTCATAACCACCCCATTTTGAGTCGATTTGCAGCTAATAAGAGCTATGCAGTCCCTAACTTTTGGAATACGAGCGGAAATGTACGAATAGCTGCATTACGGTCCGTAATGGCAACTCTAAGGTCATACCAGCAAGGCTCATACAAAAAAATGATCATGAATCTAATCCGTTGCACCCCCGCATTGTCCTTCCAAAATCTAAGTCTTTTTCAATACCACCCATTACTATTACTAATCATTATTTAGAAAAAAAGTGCTCTGCTTATCCCGTATTTTAATCGACGCTTGACCTTAGGTCTGACCTAAGGTTTATAGTTATTTTATCAAATAACTTACAGTTAGGAGCACCGCCCTTGAATCCGTACCTTACAATTGGAGAACTATCAAAACTTATGAATGTATCTATCCACCAGATTCGATATTTTGAAGAAAAAGAAATCCTGTTTCCATCCTATATAGACAATAATCAGTACCGGATGTACGGCATCGATGAGATCTATCAATTGGCACATATCCTGTTGCTCCGCAAATTAAACATCCCTGTCAGTACCATTAACCAAAGTATGAATAAATCCGCAACGAATGACTACCAACAGCTGTTAGAGAAATCGCTAAACAAAATCAACTCAGAAATAAACCAATTAATAATGCTGCAACAATTTATACAAAAGGTACTAAAAGAACATGCAGATTATGGCAACATGGAGGGGGATTATCAAATTAAACATGTGGACAATCGTTATCTGAAAAAGTGGTTGGTGCTAGAGGATAACGAAACACTAACTGCACGAAGTTTATATGAAAAAAGACCGCAGAACCATCATTTATTTGAAACAGATTTGCATTATGTATACGATTCTGAACAAGTAACCTTATGCTTTGAAACCATTGAAACCACTCCCGCCCCTGACATTTTTTTAGAAAAAGGGTGCTATCTCTATAAAGCATTTTTTGTAACAGACGATCAGGATGTAGATCATGAAATTGCCAAGCTGGAACACTTTTTAAATGGGCATCACTACATGGTATTGGGACCAATCATCATTCTGGAAAAATCGTACCTATCCATGTTTAACAACGACAAGCTTCATTATGAGCTTCAAATTCAAATCGAGCATGCCCTAGCTGATACTACTAAATGAGTACAAACGAGGTTATCATCGCCCATTACCAGGAACAAGATCGTGAGGCTGTAAGCAGGCTATTGGTAGATGCATTTCACGGGAAATTTCACTCTCTCCTCTCTCTCGAGGACAATGAAATTGCTGATCTACTTATAAGACTTTGGGAACAAGATTCTTCTTCCTTATCATCTAAACAAATAATCGCTTATGAAAACGGAGAAGTGGTTGGCACTATCTACTTAAAATGGCAGGATACGCTCTCCCTTAAAAAAGGATCAATTAAACCACTAAATCGGGCTCCCTTTTTGCAGCTATTCAAGAAATTTGGATACTTAAATGTTTGTAAGTTAATCCTTGGGTTATATTTTTTGGATTATCAACCTAGAGCAAAAGAGTGTTATGTGGCTCATTTGGCTGTTCGGTCCAGTCACCGCAATAAGGGAATTGGCAAAGAGTTGCTGGGTTGGGCGGCGGATTTTGTAAACAGTCATTCTAAGGTTGAAAAATTAACGCTACATGTTGCTAACAAGAATAAACGAGCCATTAATATGTACCAGCAGTTGAACTTTGAGATCCATAAATCTAACTATAGCGCGGTAAGACATTTACTTTTTAAAGAGCCTATTTGGCATTACATGACAAGAAAAACATCGCTACAATCTGGGGGATCAATGAATGAAAAAGAAAATTAAGCTAACTGTCTGGATGATTACCATTTCGTTGTTAATTGCAGCGGTCTTGTTCGTACTACAGCAACATTCTTTCTCAATGACTGAGCAAAAAATTGAAATTGATACGCCTCAAGGTCAACTAACAGGAACCTTAGTTCTGCCCGAAAGCTACTCTGGAACCGTCGGACTGGTAGTTTTTGTTCATGGGGATGGCCCAGTTAATGATACTTACGATGATGGATATAAACCTTTGTGGGAAAAGCTCGCCTCTGCCGGATATGCTTCCTTATCTCTTAACAAACCAGGTATTGGGGGTTCCTCAGGGAACTGGCTAGAGCAAAGCATGGAGGATAGAGCACAAGAAACTATATATGCGATTAACTGGGCTAAAGCCTTACCTATGATTGATGCCCAAGCTATTGGTTTGTGGGGAGCAAGTCAGGCGGGCTGGGTGATTCCCAAGATTGTTAAAAAAGTGCCTGATCTCGCCTTCAGTATTCTTGTATCCCCCGCCATTCAATGGATTTCTCAAGGACAATACAATACCAGACAAGAGATGATTTTAGAAGGTTTTTCGGAAAAGGAGATAAAAAAGAGAGAAGATTATAACGCGCAAATCCTACTGCTACTTAAGGAACAGGCGTCATATGAAAGTTACTTGCGAATTGCACAATCGGACGATTTAATTTCCAAAGAAAAATGGGGTTTTTTCTCTAAAAATTATCAGTCAGATGCGAGTGAGGATTTAAAAAACTTCACTACTCCTGTCCACTTAGTTCTTGGCGGGCAAGATATAAATGTAGATGTTGAGGAAACCGAACGTATTTACCGTGAAAAAATTCCTAAAAACCTACTCTCCGTCTTCTATCTTCCTGATGCTGATCACTCTATGCTCTCAAAAAAGAATGCCTCATCACCATTAAGAACATATTTGACCGCAGTCTTTTTCCCACGACATATTGTTGTTGAGCAATATTTAGATGATTTGGTTCACTTCGTAAGCCAGTTTTAATCTGTTTGCCATCCATTAATACACTCTCGCCAGTTGAACTCCCTACGTTCGGACCGTATAGCCCCTATCTGCCAATTTTCTTCGTTTTCACCACACTATCGGACTCCGTTGCAGCTATTTAATCTAAAGCACCCCTCAAATCCACTTTTTCAGCTCATTAAGAGCTATGCAGTCCGAAACTCAGGGAAAATGAGCGAATTAGCAGAAATAGCTGCATTACGGTCCGTAACGACAACCGCGGAAGGAATTACCCACAGCCAAGCCCGTATTTTGGCTTTGATTTTTCCACAAACTAAGCATTTTGTAGAATACCTAAGTCTGTAACCACTCAACTCCCTACGTTCGGACCGTATAGCCCCTATTTGCCAATTATCTTCGATTTCACCACGCTATCGGACTCAGTTGCAGCTATTTACTCAAAAGCACCCTTCAGATACACTTTTTCAGCTCATTAAGAGCTATGCAGTCCGAAACTCAGGGAAAATGAGCGAATTATGCGAAATAGCTGCATTACGGTCCGTAACGACAACCGCGGAAGTAATTTAGGCTCAAAAGGTCACGGACTTCCACTGCGAACGTACTTATCGGCAGTTTCGGCGCCCGTAAACACCACGCCAGCGTGCTAACCACCAACACCAAGCTCCGAAAACTCCACATAAGTAGCAGAAGCAAAGGCATAAACCGGGTGTCATTAACTCAGATTCTCCCTCTCCTACTGCATAAACAGCGTTATATGGCGTATTGATTATAGCTGTACGCTTTAGTGATAACGTATAATTTCGGATGATCAAGCTTAGCTTTGGTCAAAATCGATCATATAAGGAGAGGTTTTAATCATTGAGAAAACAACAACGTTTGTTAGCCATGCTCGTAACCTTCCTGCTTTTGTGTTCCTCTTTTCCGTTATCGATGTTTGCAGAGGAAGCACCTGATCCTTATGAAGGAATGATTAACATTCAAAGTGAATGGCAAGGCAGCGTATTTGGTGATGTTGGGGGGCAAGACAAGATTACTGCAGCCAACTTTGGCATTACGGAGAACACGGATGGATCAGCTACACTGCGAAGCTCGAACGATAGAGGCAAAGTATCGGGCAGCACGGAAGGTATCGCTTATTACTTTAAAGAGGTTGATCCAAGTGTTAATTTTGAGTTGAAGGCAACGGCTCACGTGGATGCTTGGACAGCCAATAACCAAGTTTCCTTCGGAATAATGCTGCGCGGCAATGTGTGGGATAACCAATTCGGAGCCTACTCTGGAGATTACGTCGGCGTGGGTGCTTTGGATCAAGAAATGAAAGCGTTTCACAAATTGCAAAATACAAGCCTACAGAAACTTGGGTACGTGTTTGATAACGTTAATCGCCCTGCCCAAGGAGAGAATTACGAATTAAGCATCAAAAAGACCGGAAATCTGTATATTGTCCGCATCGGCAATGAAACCAAAACGATCGAAAGCTTTGACGGCTCCATTCAATATGCGGGCCTTTACACCGCTAGAAATACTACGGTTACGTTCCGTAATATTCAATTCAGTCAAGAAGGTCAAATCGAGCTAGGACCTTGGGGCTTCAGCACCTTTGGAGGCAATACTAGTCCAGCTAAGAACCCCGAACCTATAATTGAAAGTCCAACCTCTGTAACGATGACGACCTACGGTGGCAAAATCTCCAGCAGCGATGAGGGAATATCTTTTTATTCGAAAGAGATTCCTGTGGATGCGAACTTTGAACTGAAAGCGACCGCTTCAGTGATTGCTTTTAATAGCAATAGCACTGTCAGCACACCTAACCAGAAATCCTTCGGTCTTATGCTCCGCGACAGTATTAGGACGAACGGAGATACAAGCACAACCACTTCTAACTATGCGGCGGTGGGTGCTTTGGATCAGGTAATGAAAGGTTTTTATAAAAAAGACACCCAAGTGAAGTTAAATCCTTTTAGCGATATCCAAGCCCCGTCCGCAGGAGCTGTATATTCGCTAAGTATTAAAAAATCAGGAGATACTTATCGATTAAGTGTGGGTGATCAGACCGAAATCATAACACTGGACGATACGTTCACAGATACTCTTTTTGCCGGAATCTATGTAGCTAGAGATGCAACTGTTACTTTCAGTGACATAGACATCCAGCTTGAATCCAAAATCGTAACCAGCTTAACCGCTGATACCAGCGCAATGACGAAAACCACTTATCTGGTTGGTGAATCCCTTGATTTGACTGGATTAGTCGTTAAGGCTATTTTTTCTGATGAGAGTGAGGCCGTTTTGTCTTCTACGGATTATATTGTTACAGGCTTTGATAGCAGCAAGGTTGGAGAAAATATCATAACCATTAACTACAACGGTGCTTTCGTGAGCATTCCTTTGCAAATCGTTCCATTATCTATGACCTCATTATCAGTGAAGTATTATCCAGCTAAAACCGTATATTATCCAGGGGATACGTTCGATCCAGAAGGTCTTGTTCTTGTTGCCAATTATAATGACGGCTTCTTGACCAAAGAACTGACCAGTGATCTTTATTCCCTCTCCATTAACGGACAACCGGTCAGCGATTTATTACCGTATCTATTTACGCAATCAGGCTCCACAGCGGTATCCGTTACTTCAACAGAGGCGCCGGCAATCACAACGACCTTTAATGTGGAAGTAAAAGCAGCGACGTTATCCGCTTTAGAAATTCGAAATGAACCTAAACAAACACTCTACTATATCGGTGACTCCCTCAAACTAGAAGGACTTGTGGTTTATGCTCATTACAGTGATGGTACACAGATTCGGCTGTTGAACAATGAATACAAAGTCTCTCCTCTCGACACCACGACTCTGGCGATAAAAAAATCACAATTGCGCATAAAGGCTTAATAACCTCTTTTCAAGTTAAGGTCAACGTTAAAAAACTAGTAGGCATCGAAGTCACCAGCTATCCTAAAACTACCTTTTTTATTAACGACAACTTTGACAGCAAAAATCTGCTCGTATCCAAAGTGTATGATAATTCAGATAGAGAGAAGCTAAACAGCTATACGCTCGACACTTCCAAGTTCGACAATCAGGCAGCTGGATTGTATGAAATTGGTATACTCCCTACCGATTCTTCTATTAAGCCCATTACGTATTCCGTTACAGTAAAAGAAAAGATGGATCCCATTTGGAAAAGCATTCAATTCGGTCAGTCCACTTCAGCTGCTAACAATCAGACGATTGTCAACGAGGATGGATCCGCCCAGCTGATCGCTTTGGAAGGCGGCGGTAAAGTCACCGAAGATCATGACGGCATTACCTTCTATTACACCGAGCTAGATGCTTCGGAAGATAATTTCGTGCTGTCTGCGGATGTCCAAGTGTTGGCTTTTGCAAAAAATCCATATGACGGGCAAGAATCTTTTGGCATTATGGCACGTGACGTCATCGGCACACAAGGAAATTCTAGCGTCTTTGCATCCAATATAGCTGCCCTCGGTGGTTATAGCGGTGGGACGAAAAGCGATCTGGGCACACAGCTTTTTGTCCGCACTGGAGTTGAAAAAACGGATGGGACTGGCAGTAAAGGGATTCAAACCATCATGCTTCAAAAAGAACGTCCGGCACCTGCCAATACTGTTCCTGCAGCACCTTACCATTTAACGTTAGCAAAGACGAATAGTGGTTTTACAGGACAGCTCAATAATGGCCAGCAAGCTATTCATTTCACACCAGACATTCTTAGCGTACAGGATTCAAAAATGTACGTCGGATTCTATGCCGCTCGTTTAGCCACAATTAATGTAAGCAATATTCAATTAACAGTCACTTCAGCAGCTACAGATTCTCCTAAAATAGAACCACCTGCGACTCCCGTCACACCTAGCTTAAATATACTTTCACTAAGTAAAACCTCAGATCCAGCTTACCAAATGATTGTGCGCTCTAATGTCAACGGAACGGTGACGTTGAAGCAAGGTTCTACGATCATCGCTCAGGATATCGAGGCAATAGCTGGTAAACGTCTTTCTATTCCCACGAGACTTCTTGATCAAGGAGATACGAACTTTAGCATTACTTTTTTACCAGATGATACTCAGTATTTGACCTCTTATGAGAAGATTATCAGCAACTTTACCGTCACCCTAAAAAGTTATAACGAAGATGATGAGATCTACGTATCGCCCACCGGATCAAGCTCCGGAGATGGAACGATCAATCTCCCACTTGATATCGATACTGCGATTGATTTCGTTAAACCAGGTCAGCATATTATTGTGCTTGAGGGTCGTTATGTGCGGAAATCACCACTTGAGATTAAAAAGTACAATGTTGGTAAAGCCTCCGCCAAAAAGTATATAGAAGCAGCACCAGGAGCAAGACCTATCTTTGATTTTGACAAAAAAACAGAAGGCGTTCTCTTGAGCGGAAACTATTGGCATGTGAAGGGACTTGATTTCACTCGCTCAGCTGGGAATACCAAGGGCTTTACAGTGGGAGGCAATTATAACATCGTTGAAAATAGCCGTTTCTATGCGAATGGTGACACTGGTTTACAAATCAGCCGAACAGATGGTACCGCGATAGAAATCAGTGAATGGGCTTCCTACAACTTAATTCTCAACAGTACCTCTTTCGACAACCGTGATCCATCCGACAATAATGCCGATGGCTTTGCGGCAAAATTGACTGCGGGTGTTGGTAATATTTTTAGAGGTTGTCTGGCGCATAACAATATCGACGATGGCTGGGACTTATATACGAAAGCAGGCTCAGGAGCGATAGGTTCAGTGCTGATTGAGCACAGCGCCGCCTTCAACAATGGGTTCTTAACAGACGGAACCGTAGGTGCCGGTGATAAAAATGGCTTCAAGCTTGGTGGCGAAGGCATTCATGTCACACATACCATTCGCGATTCAATCGCCTTTGGTAATGGCGCTTATGGTTTTACAAGCAATAGTAATCCAGGTGTGATCGCCATCAACAACATCGGATTTAACAATATGCGTGGTAATATAAGCTTCACCACTTATGATCACATTACTGCTGACTTTACGATTGACGGTTTCTTATCTTACCGAACTGCCAACATTGCAATAGACCAATATCCAGCTTCTTTAGCTGCGGACAATAATTTCATGTTTGACGGTACGCGATCGGCGAATAAATCAGGTTTAGAACTGACCGATTCTAACTTTGTCAGCTTAAATCCTGTAGTCAATTACTCTCGGGATGCTGACGGGAATATAATCTGGGGCGATTTCTTGAAGTTCATTCCTTTTGATGGACCGGAACCAAGTCCGACGGCTTCTCCAAGTCCGACCGCTTCTCCGAGCCCGACCGCTTCTCCGAGCCCGACGGCTTCTCCAAGTCCGACTGCCTCACCGAGTCCGACGGCTTCTCCGAGTCCGACTGCCTCACCGAGTCCAACGGCTTCTCCGAGTCCGACGGCTGCCGTGAGCTCAGGCAGTTCCGGATCATCGGTTGGAGATTCGGCCACTACTATACTCCATTTGGACGGTAGCGTAAGGATTGAGATACCTACTACTATGAATGGAGAAAAAGCTAGCGCAATATTGACTGAATCTTCCTTACAAAAGATTATCAATTTAGCCAAACCTAATTCCGCAGGCCACAAAATCCTAAGAATTCAGCTCGTAGAGGAACAATTCTCAAATGTTGGCTCATTTGAAGTCACTCTCCCTGCCGCTGCATTTCTTGTTGGAACTTCCACATTGCAGCTTGAGATCAATACAACACTAGCTACCTTTGTACTTCCGGATAATCTATTCCCGGCGAAGACACTGGACAATGTGAAGACAGTTACTTTGCTCCTCAAATCTGTCGATACAACAGGAAGTTTAAAGAAGCGATTGGGTGAACGTTTGCTTATTGATTACGAGCTACTTTTGGATGGTACAACAGTTCAATTAGAGAGCTTAAATTCAGCCATACAAATTGGGCTTCCTTATCTAGAAGCTGTACCTCCATTGAGCAACACCTTTATTGTAGTGTGGAACGTCAATGAGTACGGAGTCATCCAACCGGTATTAGGCGGGAATTATGATTCAGATAAGAAGCAAGCTATTTTCTCAACAACAAATTCATCTGGACAATACGCCGCCGTTTACAATCACAAAACGTTCAGGGATATAACAGATTCTCATTGGGCGAAGTTTATTGTAGAAGTACTAACATCAAAAGGTGTCATTAATGGTGTAACGGAAACAGAGTTTAGACCCGAACAGACTATTACACGTGCAGATTTCGCACTTTTATTAGTTAGAGCTATAGGTCTATCCGCAGCAGAAGGAAATAGCTTTGCTGATGTGTCACCTAACGATTATTTTTATGAGGGACTTATGACTGCTCAGAAATTAGGGGTCGTTACGGGCCAAACCGACGGTCTTTACCACCCTCATGATTCCATCTCCAGACAAGAGATGTTTGTTATGGCAGCTAGGGCATTGAAGGCTGCAGAGGTATGGAAATCGAATACGACCTCTTCCTCTGCATTAGACGGCTACACTGACCATAATCAAATTTCTAATTATGCGGCAAATGATATTGCGGCGCTGGTATCAGCAGGTCTCATTAAAGGAGACTCTCAGCAGCAGCTTACACCAACTGCCCATTCCACACGTGCCGAAGCAGCCATGCTGATTTACAGAATTATGATGCAACAATAAAAAAAGAAGAACTCCAAGACCACTATACTCGTGGTTTTGGAGTTCTTTTTATCCTCTTCCCTACCGTCTTAAAGTCTTCTAGTTCATTTTCTTATCAGGCGGATTGGAAACCCGATACCCTTTCGGCGATTGATGGGTGATTTTCTGAAAATTCCGATGAAATGACCGTAAGTTGCTATAGCCGCAAAGGTTGGCGACTTCACCAATAGTCACATTCGAGTTTTTTAATATATAACATGCGTGTGAGATCCGATAGTGATTCAAGTAATCTGTGAAGGGTATTTTCATCAGCTGGACAAACAGCTTTGATAAATACGGGTAATCATATTGCAGATGTTTTGCTACAGCTTTTAATGTGCAATCGGCAGAATAATTTTGTTCTACAAAAAGCAGGATTTTATAGAGCACCTTTGTTTGCGGGGACTGTTTGACCGGAGCAAATGATGTCTGACAGATCAACCCCGCGCATACACCATACAGGAAACTTTTCTGGCTATAAATCGAATCCAGCTTTGAACAATCAGGTTCATTCACAGCATGGAGGACATTGTCAGTTGGAATAAAGCTTTTATAATTCATGTGAAAATCACCTATCAATTCTGTGGAAAAAAGGATCACCATAATCTCCGAAAAATCAATCGTCTCAAATTCATGCATCTGATTAGGAAAAATAAAAACCAGATCATTTTTCTGCACCTGATAGCTTTTCCCATCAATGGTGATAGATAACTGCCCGTCGTTGACATAAATAATCTCAAATGCCCGATGAAAATGAAGTGGAAAATGATAGTTTTTCAAGGGAATGAGTTTAAAGTAATCTTTTTCGCCGACACCATGTTTTTCAAAAAAGGGCCACAAGTAGATTCTCCTTCACGAAAACACTAATTTTGTCTTAAAGTGTACTATATAAAGTATAGAACTAACAACGTTATTTCCTATAATATTGGATAAAGTCAACTAAGCGGAGGTTATAGGACAATGGAATATCACGTATCAAAAACTGGTTCAGATCAAGGTCAAGGTACTCAACATGATCCTTTTTTAACCATCAATAAAGCGGCTTCAGCAGCTGTGGCTGGGGATAAGGTTATCGTTCATGAAGGGATATATCGCGAATGGGTAAAACCGAGATACAAAGGATTAAGCGAACAAAGAAGAATTATTTATCAAGCCGCTGAAGACGAGCAGGTTGTCATAAAAGGCTCTGAACATATACAAGATTGGCAGCAGGTTGAGAATCATATTTGGAAAGTGATCTTGCCGAACACGTTTTTTGGCAGCTTTAATCCGTATGTTGAGGAAGTGTCTGGCGATTGGCTCGTCACTATAGAGGAGACAAGACACTTAGGCGATGTATATCTAAATGGCATGTCTTTTTATGAGGTCAGTCAGTATGATCAACTGGCAGCTCCCGTCGAAAAGCTGGAGTTCAAGGATCTCTGGACACATGAGATGGTTCCGGTCCAAAATCCAAAACAGACGACCTATGTTTGGTTTGCCAAAGTAAGCCCTGACCACACCACGATTTACGCTAATTTCCAAGGTGCCAACCCGAACAAAGAACTGGTAGAAATCAATGTACGCAGATCTTGTTTCTACCCTGAAGAAACCGGGATTGATTATATTACTGTAAAAGGTTTTGAAATGGCGCATGCGGCAACACCTTGGGCACCTCCAACGGCAGACCAGCCCGGACTGCTGGGCACTAACTGGAGCAAAGGCTGGATTATTGAAAATAATATCATTCACGATGCCAAATGCAGCGCTATCAGTATCGGCAAAGAAGCTTCCACAGGCCATAATTACCGTACCATTCGAAAAGACAAACCCGGATATCAATATCAGCTTGAATCCGTCTTTACTGCTGAGCGTCAGGGCTGGAGCAAAGAATCGATCGGTTCACATCTTATCCGCCATAATACCATTTATGATTGCGGCCAAAATGCCATCGTCGGCCACTTAGGTTGTATTTTCAGCGAAATTCATCATAACCATATTTACAACATTGCGATAAAACGGGAATTCTGGGGCCACGAAATTGCCGGGATCAAGCTTCACGCACCGATCGATACTCACATCCACCATAACCGGATTCACGATTGTACTTTAGGTTTATGGCTGGATTGGCAGACCCAAGGGACAAGAATCAGTAAAAATCTGTTCTATCAAAATCACCGGGATTTGTTTATAGAAGTAAGCCATGGCCCTTACATTGTTGACCATAATATCTTGACAGCTAAACATGCTTTGGAGAATGTAGCCCAAGGTGGAGCCTATATCAACAATCTGATCGGCGGCAGGATGGTTCATCGAAAGGTACTAAACCGGTCCACGCAATATCATCTTCCGCATAGTACAAAAATTGCCGGTTTCTCACTTATTTATGGTGGGGACGATCGGTTCTACAACAATATCATTGTTGGAAAAGACGGATGGACAGGCGTGGGAACGTCACATTTCAATAACTACACCACCTCTTTGGCGGAGTATATCGAGAATGTCCATAAGTTACACGGTGATCTTGAGGAGTTTGAACTCGCTGAACAGCCTATGTTCATTAATAACAACGCTTATTTAAACGGTGCTGAGCCTTTCGAAAGAGAGAATGTAAAGCTGGTTGAGGAAAGCTTTGGTCCAGACTTCTTTATTGTAGATCAAGGAGATGAAGGATTCCTTTCTATTGATCTGCCTGAAAGCTTCGTTAACTTCTTAGGTGAGGTACATTCAACTGAGACTTTGCCGCGGGTGCGCATCGTGGATGCCGAGTTTGAGAATCCGGATGGCAGCAATATAATTCTGGATACAGATTTTCTGGATAACAAGAAAGAGAATAAAAGCACTTTAGGACCTCTTACACTTTTGAATAAGGGCAAAAATTATATTAAAGTGTGGTGATCGGTAAAGCAGGTGGCTAGTCCACCTGCTTTTTCATTGCTATAATTGAGTCTGCTATTTAATATCCTTAATCTTTTGAATAGATACTTCGTTTTGTTCTATTAGGATCTGATATTCAACAATCTCTCCTGCTTTAAATTCTTCCTTAAATTCTTTACTGACCGAGTAATTATCTTTCGGATTGAGTGTAACCTTAAATAAATGCTTTCCATTATCTATGGGGAACTTTGCTACCCCACCATGCTTAATATTACTGTCGATCAAAGAGTTAATTTGAACGTCATTTCCTTCATCAACGGTAACAACTACACTTTTTAAAAATAACGGACTGTTATTCGTAATCAGCAAGTTATATTCTTGATCATCAGTTACATCTACATCTGTATTATTGGATATATCGGCATTGTTTTTTTCGCAACCCGATAACAGGACGATAAACAAAACGAATAAAGATACGTATTTTTTTCTAGACAAAATGTTCTCCTCTCCATTCCTATAATCTTTTCTTGTGAAAATCTTAACATGTTCTAGAAGTTTTATGGGAAATATTTGAAGGCTTTAGCTAAAATGATACACTCTAATAAATAAGGGTAGCCCCGTTGGCTACTCCTTTCTGAATGGCCATTTACCTATATATTGTCGTAACCTTGGAATCGGTTCACTATTTTGCTGTTGACTTTGACCTTAGGGTAAGGTGTTAAGTAGATCTAGAACCAAACATCGATGTTTTAGCTTGGAAGCTTAATTCAAACGAAAAAAGGAGATGACTTTTTGCTGTCGATTGGAGAATTCTCGAAGATATGCGAAGTTTCTACGAAGACGCTTCGATATTATGATGAGATCGGATTAATTCATCCCGATGAGATTAACCCTGAGAACGGTTATAGGTATTACTCCATCAAACAACTTAAAAAAATGCTTTTTATCAATCGTCTAAAAGCTTATTATTTCTCGCTGGAAGAAATCAGAGACATTTTGCAATGGGAACAGGATCATTCAGAAGAGAAGCTCTACTCAGCCCTTAATCTGAAGAAAAAAGAAATACAGGAGAAAATAAGTTCTTATGAATACACCTTAAAACAAATCAATATTGATGTATTAAATTTGGAGAAAGGTATCCCCATGATGTCCTACCTGAATGAGATAAAAGTAGAGCTTGTTGAAACTCAGCCTATGAATATTCTTTTTACGCGTCAGATGTTGAGCAGTGATGACTATGCGCTAGGTTATGGACATTATTTTAGCGGGCTTTATGAAAAAATCGCCACTGAAAAACTCACTTTGCTCGGTACGCCAATAACAATTTATCACAGCCGTGAATATAATCCAGCCGGAAATGATACAGAGTTTGCTCTCCCCATAAAAGAGGTTGTAAAAGGTACAAGAGATTTGCCTGATGCTCTTTGTGCGAGATCTGTTCTTAAAGGCGCCTATTCAGAATTGACCTCGGTCTATGCAAAGCTGAGAGAATGGATAGAAAATGAAGGTTATGAAATGGTGAATTCGCCCTATGAAATATATGTAACGGACCCGATACAAGCCGCTGTGCCTGAGGATCTGGTTACCGAGGTCTATTTTCCAGTAAAGAAAAAAAATTCATAAAGGAGTTACTTTCATGCTCAAAAACAATTATCCAACTTCAGATTGGCAAATCTCAGCCCCCGCAAACTTGGGAATGGATGCTGATTTGCTTTCAGAACTAGAATCAAGGATCAAATCCGAGTATAGCAATATCAACGGGATTGTTGTGATAAGAAGTGGAACTATCGCTTATGAAAAATATTATAATGGCGCTGGCCCGAATGACACACATCATGTGGCCTCTGTAACAAAAAGTATCATATCCGCGCTCATAGGCATTGCCATAGATGCTGGCTTTATTAACAATGCAGATCAAAAGGTACTGGAGTTTTTCCCGGACTATGTTCCAAACGCTGCTCAAGATCCGCAAAAACAAGAAATCACCTTGCACCATCTCCTTACGATGACCGCACCTTATGCTTTTGCAGATTGGCACGAACCGCTGGAGCAAATGTGTATGCAGCCTGACTGGGTAAAATATACGCTGGATATGCTAGGCCAACAAGGAACAATTGGGGATTTCAAATATTCTACCGCTGGAGCACATCTGCTTTCTGCCATCATCACGCGCAGCACTGGACAAAGTGCCCGTGAGTTCGCCAACGAACGTTTATTTAAACCTATCGGAATGAATGAAATCCCGGATTATGAGATGAGCTCATTTGGGTTCGATGATTTGTTTGGGGTAAATGTGAAGGGGTGGGTGGAAGACCCAAATCGTATCACCACAGGAGGATGGGGACTTACGTTGTCTCCACGCGATATGGCGCGTTTTGGTTTATTATATTTGAACCGTGGACAATGGGAGCAAAATCAGATCATTTCGGAGACATGGATTGAGGAATCAACAGCGATGAACCCTAATCATTACGGTTACTTGTGGTGGCTACGCGAAGAAGACGGGGTTTACACCTACTCAGCGTTAGGTGATGGTGGTAATGTCATTTGCTGCATTCCAGAAAAGGATCTTGTCGTAACCATCGCCTCAGAATTCACACTTCAGCCTCGTGACCGCTGGCCTCTGATTAAGGAGTGTATTATTCCGTCTGTAGTAGAGTAAAGAAGATAAAAAACATGCTGGTTGCCCCTTCATTCACAACTAGGAGAGCAACCAGTTGTCTACACTCTAAATCATATTGCTTCAAGGAAAAATAATATCACCTTCGTTGCTGCTTACATCAAAAAATCCAACTTTATGTTTTATAGCCAACTCCCGCATCGCCGTATAAGCTTCGTCAGCTACGGAATACGCAAAAGCCGCATAGATGACGGATGAGCCAAGCGAGTAGTCAGTTAACCGGTTATCCGTTCCGGCTTCCTCCATCGCCTCAAAAATCTCGTCCTCTACATTCATATTAGGAAATTGCTCAGACAACTCACTATAAAAGCGTTGCAGCGCCTCCGATAAAACCGATGGATCGTTATAGGCATGGTCTTCCGACCACTGCACTTGCTGCTCATACCACTCCATAAACGTTGCTCTCTCTTGCGGTGCTTTAGACGTCTCAAATGCCATCAAATCATAGCTCATTTAAAATCCTCCTCTAACCCACCCTAATCGTGCATTTTCAGTTCCTATAAATTGTTGGGCTGTTTTGATTATATATTAAAAATCATCAGACCCGTACTATAGAATCATGATACTTACTCAACCGTTAAATATCATGTGAGCTCCGGTGTATCTACAAAAGTAACCACTGGCTCCATTACGCCATGTAGTTCGAATAAGATAAGCTCGTTATCACCTTGACGCAGAAGCGGCGCTGGTAAGTATAGTGTTTTAGTTGGACCCTGCTCCCAGTAGCGCCCTAAATTAAAGCCGTTTATGAAAACCTGACCTTTACTCCATCCGTCCAGCCGCAAAAAAGTATCCTCAGACTTACTGACTTGAAAGCTCCCCCGGTAAAAAGTAGGCTGCTGACGTTGCTCGCAATCTATCGGTGTGAATGATAATCCCTTAAGATTGGTTAAAGGCAAAGAATGAATGGTCCAATCATGCAGGAATTGATAGCCGAGTCTAACGCCACAGGTTATGCCTTTTGGATCACAAAGCAGCGGGCCATAATTTACACGCCCCATATTCTCCACAAGGATGTCGATCTGCAGTCCCTCCGTTGGAACCTCTAATGGAATTCCTCGCGGATCCCAGCGTTCAACTGTACCGACAAAGGCCCCATTCGCGAATACAAGCGCACGATCACGTACTTCTTGAAGGACGAGCTCCATACTGCTGCGGGGTCCACTGATCCTCGTCGAATATAAGATGAACCCATGATTCTGACCCAGTTTCTCCATTGGCTCGGGACATGCTCTATGTTCTGGGGTAGACAAAACGTCTAACTGAGTGAACAGTGGTGCTGCTTCTGTCATCAACACTTTACCATAAGCTTGTGACTTTAATAACGGCGGTAATTCCAGTGGCGGTAACGTTACGTATTTCTCAATTATTTTTCGTGCTGCATAGAATTTTGCAGTTGGCTTACCGGATTCGTCCAGCAGCGTATCATAATCGTAGCTGGTTACGATGGGCTCATATTTGTCAAAAAGATTTGCCCCATTCATAAATCCAAAATTCGTCCCCCCATGGAACATATAGAAGTTAACAGAGGCTCCTAAAGCCAGCATTTCATCCAAAGTCTCCGCTACTTCAGATTCGGGGCGTGTATTATGCGGTTTCATCCAGTGGTCAAACCATCCATTCCAGAATTCCATACACATCAACGGTCCCGTAGGCTGATATTCACGTAGTTTAGCAAAGGCTTCCTTTGCCCGTGAACCAAAATTTACAGTGGCGAACACTCCGTCAATCATACCGCCTTGGAGCATATGATCTTCAGCTCCATCTGAAGTAAACAGCAAAACGTCCATGCCGCGGGCGATTATTCCTGCTTTTAGATCATTCAGGTAAGTCTTATCACTACCAAAGCTTCCATATTCGTTCTCTACTTGAAGGGCAAGCACAGGCCCACCGTTAGTGCTTAACAAGGGCCGCAGACGTGGAAGCAACTCATCGAAATAGGCATCCAACTTAGATAAATAGACGTTATCATTACAACGCAGTTGTATGTTATTGTCCGCAAGTAACCAAGCTGGCAATCCACCGAATTCCCATTCCGCACAAATATAAGGACTTGGCCGCAAAATCACGTGCAAACCAAGCTCTCCGGCAAGTCTAACGAAAGCCTCGATGTCAGCAAATCCAGCAAAGTTGAAGTTCCCCTCCTCTGGTTCGTGTAAATTCCAAGGAATATAGGTTTCAACAGTATTCAATCCACAAGCCTTCAGCTTCAGCAAACGATCCTGCCAATATTCCGGAACGATCCGGAAATAATGAAGCGCACCAGAAAGCAACCGGATGGGTTGTTCGTCCAATATAAAATGATCCCCTGATATGGATAACTTCCGCATATAATTTCTCCTCCAACATTGAGATAGACTATTTAATTATAGGTAATAAAAATATCAACCCATATGGACGATTCTAATGAAATATATGGAGAATTCATTGGTTGCTAGGGGCTTTTGTGATGCTATACACTATATTCATAGGGGGTTATTACGGATGTCAAAAAGAACTCATATTTGGTTAATTACCACAGATCAAATGCGCGCGGACGCACTAGGTATCGAAAACGCTTCCGTACTGACACCTGAACTTGACCAGCTTGCTTCGGAAGGCACACTCTTCACTGGCGCTTACTGCGCTAGTCCCGTTTGCACGCCTTCACGTTCTTCCATTTTTACAGGCAGGTATCCGCATGTTCATGGTGCCTGGAACATCGGTACCACACTCAGAGAAGACGAACTTACCTTATGCGATCATTTAAAGAAAGCGGATTATGAAACCATCGGTATAGGAAAGATGCATTTCCGCCCTCAGATGAAGGGGAACTTTTCACAAGAATATGAAGAGCCTGCTTATCGTGACCGCGGAAGAGCTTCCGATGGAACGTACTACGGATTTGATGAACATCATATTACGGAAGATAATTGTATCGGGGAATATATGGAGTGGCTTAGACAGCGTAACCCTGAAGTGGCAGAGCGTTTCAGCAAGGACCATTACAGAGCTTCTAATGCTCAAAACGATGTGTGGGAGAGCGAACTCCCTCCGGAGCTGCATCAGACTTATTGGATTGCTGAACGGAGTATCGATGCTATCCTCGCCCACAAAACCGAGCAACCGCTATTTTTATGGACCAGTTTCGTCGATCCACATCACCCCTTTGACCCTCCAAAAGCTTACGCGGATATGTACGCTGACACTGACATTCCATCTCCAGCCAGAGAAGCAGATGACGTGCATCTTCGTCCTCCACATCTGCTGCGTCAGAGTCAGGGAGGATATTGGCCTGGTGGCGGTGAGGAGCATTCTCTTGATGAAGCGCATATGAAACGGCTCACCCGAAATTATTATGCGATGATTACCTTCATTGATGCGCAGATCGGACGTATTATAAAAGCTTGGCGTCAAAAAGAAATGTACGATGATGTAGTCATCCTCTTTACCAGCGATCATGGAGAACTGCTCGGTGACCATGGACTAATTTACAAGGGGCCATGGTTTTATGAAGGGTTAACACGAATCCCGATGATCGTACGCGGTCCTGGGATTGCTTCCGGGCAACGGGTCCCTGCTTTGATGGAACATGTTGATATTGTCCCCACACTGCTTGCAGCCGCAGGTCTCAAAACTCCCTACGGAATTCAAGGTGTGTCACAGATGGAGGTGCTGGCTGGAAGAGAGTCCCATGTGCGCAATTCTGCCCTGACCGCTTATATTGCTCATGACCGCGGCATTAACGCTAAGTGTTTGCGTACAACACGTTATAAGCTGGTGATTTTCGCAGGTGAGACCTACGGCGAATTGTATGATTTGAAAGAGGATCCTCATGAAAACTCCAATCGTTTTGAAGATCCCGATTATAGTGATATTCGCCATTCGATGGTTGAATTGCTCGTCCATCGAATGATTCAAGATCAGGACCCTTTGCCTGAACGCCGGAGTAGCTGGTAAATTCACTAACCTTTCTTTATATCCGTAACAGACGTAGGGCAACCTGTGAGTTCTGGTTGCCCTATGTTATGATTATTTCCCCAATTGGGATGCCTTTAGAATATGAGATATTGGGCGTCCGGCAATCCATTCGCCGTTGTTTACAAACCCTTCCTCTCGTCCCTCCAGCTCGTGAATAAGACGCTCTCTCCACTCTTTTATACGCTCAAATTTATCAGTACAGCCTATCGCATTAATCTTCTCTGAGGGGTCTGCCGCTAGATCAAAATACTGCTCTTCCCCTGTCTGAGAATACCAAATAAATTTCTCTCTTCCATCCGTTAAGAAGTGGTGGGACTTTTCTCCATAGGCTTGTTCCCCATGAATATAAGATCGCCATAATGTCTGATCTCCCCTGCACAGCGGCAACACACTTTGCCCTTCTACTGGAACTGGTATTTGGACGCCAGCAGCTTCAAGAAATGTGGGCATAATATCGCGAAGCTCTACAATGGAATCAGGCCGGGAGCCTGCAAGAAGTCCAAGCGTTTCTCCCGGATCAAACACTATGAAAGGAATCTTAGCACTTCCTTCATAAGGAAGAGATTTGCGGAAGTAATGGTGATCCCCCATCATTTCACCATGATCAGAAGTAAATAGAATCAAAGTTTCATTTAAAACTCCATACTCCTGCAGCCCATTGATCAACCTCCCAATTTGGTCGTCAAGATGCGTAATTAGCGCGTAATACGCCGCACGGGCACGATCCAATCTGCGCTTTGGCAAATTAGTGAACGAAGAAGTTGGATCCTTAGCTCCGGTTAAGGCCGCACTCTCGTCCACCCAGTCTCCGATTGGAGGATCGGGAAATTCCAAGTCCTTGTACATATCTAGATAACATTGTGGCGGATCCAATGGGGAATGCGGGCGAACGAAGGAAGACCATAAGAAAAATGGTTTCCCAGGGTCACTTCTTCGCAAAAAGTCTAGCGACTCGGTCACGCACCAATTCGTGGGATGCATCGCTTCCGGCAAGTGCCAGGGGCGGGCAACCGTTGAGGCGTTGCAATCAAGGCCTAAATCAGTGATATCCGAGTTAGCATTAGTTTGTCTTCGCAGCCACTGCAAATAATCATCCACTTGATCATAGTGTTCATCCTGTAACGTTTTGCTCTTATCCCGATTGTAGTGAAGATATCCATCATGAAGCACCACATTATGGAATCCACATAGATTACGTGCAGGATACACATGCATCTTGCCAACACACTGCGTATGATAACCAGCTTGAGCAAGCTCTCCGGCAATCGTATGGGCGTAATTCCATTCAACCTTATCCCGATAACCAACCCGCCCATGTGATCTTTGCCCCATTCCTGTCATGATAGCAGCCCTGGCGGGAATACAACTGGGGGTAGCCGAGTAAGCGTGCTCAAATAAGATCCCCCTTGATGCCAGAGCGTCCAGGTTGGGTGTCTCAACGACGGGATGTCCCATAATGCTCAGGCAATCAAAACGCATCTGATCTACGGTGATAAGCAAAAGGTTGGGCTGCTTTGTGCCCTTTTGATGGTCCAGATTAGTATCAATCATAACCTCACCCCCTCCTTAAACCCCAGCGATCACGGATGGTGTTGCAATCGTGTGCCATAAATTCGCACTTATCGTCCTGGGGTCGCCCTCGTCAACAAGACCGTCGAACGTCAGAAGCTCCTCTTCTAATTCAGCAATCTGCTCCACGTTCCCTTCGACATAACGATTGATTCGATGAATCGCCGTTCTGATTCTCTCAAGCATTCCTCCCATACGAAGATCAAAAACATCAAGACCAAATACCTTATTTTCCAGCTCCCATTGCACTCGATAGTCGTCCATGAATTGTCTGGCCAAATCAGATAATTGTGGCAAAGTCACCTTGGCAAAGTGAGCCAATTCCTCTAAATTCCCCCGATGATAAGCGTCGCGTATAGAAATCCCGATTTCGCTCTTTATTTCGAGCAAGCGACACAAGCTGGCTTGTACAGAGAATAAGGATTGCCAAGACGAATTGCGAGTGATCGCCTGTTCGAGCTTTTCTGCACTTTGCTGATAATGCTTCGAATACGCGTTAGGAATAACATGTCGATCAAACAAACCACACAAAATATCTTGATAAAGCAAGTATTTAGCCGGATTGATAGAACATCCCCCCGGAGCCGAATTACCCGGAACCAGGTTGGCCGCATCAAGTGCCATAAAGTCATCATAATTGCCTTGCACACAGCTGCTGAATCTTTCTTTGACATGGTTCTCCACGAAACATCCCGTGTAGCTCAGCTCCGCCCAAAGTTGAAGGGTAGGAAGAACCGAGAAAACGGAAGCTTCAGCGCCATTATCTCCCCATGCGGTAATCAACACTACTTGAATTCCATGCTTAACACAGCTATCATGAGCCAGCAGACTGACATGGCGACTGAATTCATTGTTTGGAGCGAAGCCCATCCATTTCCAAGCACCACCTGCAAATCCAATATGATCATTCAGCTGCTTATGTTTGCTTAACATCCCGTCGTATTTCTCCTGCGTTTCCGAATAATAATCCCAGTAGATCAAGGTAACATCTTCAGGAATCAGCTTTACAATATCAGGGCTAATTGGACTTTCAGCATCGTAATATTCTCCGGAACTGGCCAGACGGAAAAACATGTCGCTCCACATCATCGTCTGGAAAGCATATTTTCTGGCGATCTCCATAACAGTGCTAAAGTGTTTTAACATTAATGAAGATCGATCCTGATACCCATGCTTATCCAGGTATTTACCAAGTCCCATCATATGAGCTTCGTCCATCCCGATATTTATGCGGCGACTGCTTACATGAGCCGACATAAAAGCAAACATTCGATCAATTAACTCATAAGTTCTGGGATCATCAATAAGGAGAATATCCTGGAAATCCACAAGCGGTGCATGTGCCTGCCATTTCAATGCTTGGCCGAGATGGGCCAGGGTCTGAATACAAGGAACCAGTTCTATGCCAAATAACGCGGCATACTGATCCAGCTCCCGAATTTGATCTCCAGTATATCGGCCTCGCAAATAGCCGAAATAAGGGTATCCCTCCAGTTCGTAGGTGTCTTCCGAATACAACTGAACCGTTGAATATCCCATAAGCGCTAAACGCCGGATCAATTCCTTATATCCTTGATAGTTAAGAACCGCATTTCGCGAACAGTCTACCATGAAGCCTAACTGTTCATAAACCGGCCGTTCATTAATTTCAACTCGTTCTCCACGGCGTACGTTCTCAAGAAATCGGCTGAGTGCCCGGATCAACTGATGTTCCTGTCCATACGCAATGATGACTTGAGCCTCATCGTAAGATATTCGAAAGCCCTTCCCTTGCTTAATACAATTCACTGGTATCCCTGAGCGTTCCATTCGTATACTCAATATTCCCGCTACTTCTGAAACTGCTGCTAACTGTTTCTCGGTTAACCCGGTCAAGTGAATGCTAAGTTTCATAAACTTTACCCTCCCAATCTTATAAGTATGCGGTTAGTAGCGCCGCACAGTCTAAACCATACTTCAAATAATTAAACGGAAGATCCGGGCTACTTCCGCCCGGATCTTCTCTATCCATCCATTATTCAATACCTTGTTCCTTGGCCTTCTCATTTACTTCCTCTATCATTTTATCAAGGCCTTTAGCCTTATAATCGTTCACAATGCTATTCCAGTAACTCTCAACGGGTTCTTTAGAAAGCATGATCTTAAGCAAATCATCATGGTCAAGCACAGTAAATTTATCCTTTGTTGGGGTGGACATATAAGTTAACCGAATGTCGTATTCTGGCACCTTTGTATTGTTCTGAATCCAGTCGATGTAATCGACAGCTTCTTTGCGGATTCCTTCGTTAGCAATCGTCGGGTTATCCATGTTATAGCTATCTGAAGTTTCATAAGCTACCAAATTCTTCAGAAATCTGCTAGCTGGATACTTCTCATTTAACGAACCCTTTTCAATGACAACCTTCTGCCCATTTTCGAGCTTATAATCTACACCTTCGATGCCATAAGTCAACAGATCCTTGCCTTCAGGAGACAACACATAATCATAGAGTGCCATGATGCGATCCATCTTTTTATCGTCAATCTTATTGCTGAAATAGCTTTCTGACCAGTATGTTTTAAAGATGGAATGTGAACGTTCACCATCAGGACCGATAAGCGGCTTGAGCGCCTTCACGCTCTCCGTCATATCCTTATCCGGATAAGCTGTTTTCCAGCGTTTTTCATACATATCGCTATTTAAATTTATGAAACCTCCACCGCTCAGGAGAGCAGCTGCTTTGCCTGCTACGAAATTGTCATAGGACTCTGCTGGTTTAACAAGCGCGATGTCTGGATCGATCAATCCTTTTTCGTACATATTCTTCATGTTTTGCAGCGCTGGCAGCGCATTTTTAGAGAATACAGCAGGGATAAACTTTCCATCCTCTTTGATCCATTTAAAATCACTGCCGCTTCCATCACTAGTAGCAACCGGGTTGCCATACAACCAGAAGAATCCGCCCAGCATCTTGGTAGTTGTCGTCGTAAGACCAGTAACATGCTTGCCTTCCGGATCCGACTTTACGATTGCATCAAGCATGGCTTCAAACTCTTGCCATGTCTCTGGTTCTTTGGTGATCCCAGCCTTTTGAGCAAGATCCCAACGATAGAAAACCATACGGTCCAGTGCACTCCAATCGACACTCGGGAACATCCGGCGAGGTACAGTATAATACTTTCCATCTACTCCTAATCCTTTAATATCTGGCGATTCGAAGTATTTTGCAAGATTCGGATACTTTGAAAGATCCGGGAGCGCTTTAACAACGCCTTGATTCACCCATTTGCGCTGATATTGTGTACCGACGGCGTCGATCGCGAAAATGTCTGGCAATTGGCCGGAGGCGGCCCACATTTGAATCTTCTGGGTATAGTCATCCCAAGACAAATTGACAGGTTTTAGTGTGATGTTGAATTTCTCCAACACTTGTTTAGCGATCGGGTCCTTTTCGAGGTTAGCAATCTCGGCATCCGCATCCCAAAACCCAAGAGAAATAGTCATTGGATCCTTGTAAGGATTATCCGTAGAGTTAGAAGAATTCGGAGATGTTTCACCGTTTGAACCAGCCTGCCCTTTGCCGTTATTGCCTCCACCGCAAGCCGTGAGTACTGAAGCGAACAAAGTTATACATAATGCCAATGTCATTATTTTCTTTCTATGCATGCTTGAAACCTCCCTTTATACTATTTTAGGATAGAATTAATCTATTTAAAATCTTTCTTATCCTTTTATTGAACCCACCATAATGCCTTTATTAAAATGCTTCTGCAGGAACGGATAAACAACAATAATCGGAATACTCGAAACTACAATCGCTGCCATTTGAAGTGCAGGTGTGTAGACCTTCCCCGTCTGCTCCTGCTCGGCCATCGTTTGTGCCATTTGGCTTAGCAAGGAATTCGAAGTAATAAGTGTCTCCCGTAGATAAATCTGAAGGGGTGCTTTTGCCGCGTCACTGATAAAAATTAATGCATACCACCATTCATTCCATCTTTCCACAGCATAGAACAAAGCAAAAGTCGCCATGAATGGAGCAGATATTGGAATAATGATTTTGAAAAGAATGTACAGATCATTCGCCCCATCCAGCTTAGCCGATTCTTCCAAGCTTTCTGGAATGGTATTGAAATAGTTTTTCATAATGATTAGATAAAACGTATTGAGACCCGCAGGGATGATCATGACGAGTATATTGTTTACGAATCCTAGATCCTTAACGACTAAGTAAAAAGGAATTAAACCGCCATTGAAAAACATAGTGAACAAGATCAAGCTAAGCATTATGTTTCTGCCGGGCATACCCCGCTTGGATAATGCATAAGCTCCCGCCACAGAGATTGTCATGCTGAACAACACGCCAACCACTGTTACGATGACAGAATTAAAGATGGAAGTCCAAAACTTCATATCCTGAAGCAAAAGCTTGTAAGCGGACAGGTCAAACGAAAGCGGAAAAATATAAAAGTCGCTTTTACTAATCGCTTCGAACTTTGCCACAGAGATAATAAGAACATTATAGAAGGGAAAAAATGTTACTATTGCTAGGAGCCCCAGCACCACGAATGCGGCGATATCGAAAACACTCCACTTTTTTCTCTTTTTAAACGTTGTGTCGGTCACTTGCTTCTCCCCTTTTCCTGCAGATTAATACAGTCCTTCCTCGCCCATCTTCTTAGCGAACGTATTGGCCGCCCATAAAAGGATTAGGCTGATAATGGACTTTACGACACCCACGGCGGTCATATATCCAAAGTCTCCTCCAATCGTGAATGAAGTCCGATAAATGTAAGTATCGATCGTGTCGGCAACCGAATATACCGGCGAACTATACAGGTTGAAAATTTGCTCGAAGCTCGAACCTTGGGTTAGTAGTTGTCCAACTTGAAGGATTAGCAGGACTGCGACTGTACTTTTCAAACCCGGCCATGCGATGTTTAGCAAACGGCGAAACCGGTTCGCTCCGTCTACTTCAGCCGCTTCAAACAGCTCAGGATTGATCCCTGCCAGAGCCGCCAGGTAAATGATTGAATCCCAACCGATCTCTCGCCACACATGCGTGATATACAGAACGGGTCTGAATGCACTTTCATCGACAAGAGGAGAATTCGGATCTCCACCAAACAGCATGATGATCTGGTTATAAATCCCGTCTTTGCTTAAAATATTGATAATAATCCCCGACAGTACAACCCACGATATAAAATGCGGGAACGTCAGGATCGTCTGAAAAAACCGCTTCATTTTTGTCCTGGAAAACTCATATAAAACAATCGCCAGGATAATGGGCATCGGGAAATGAGTGACCAGCTTCATCAAGCTGATAATGACCGTATTCCAAAACGCCTTGCGAAAATCGGGGTCGGTCAGCAGCGTTTGAAAATTCTCCAATCCAACCCAAGGACTGCCCAGAATCCCCTCACTGTAATTAAATGTTTTGAACGCTAGCGTTACACCGTACATGGGAGCATAGCTGAAGAGGGCGTACCAGATTAACACCGGTAGAACCATAAGGTAAAAATACTTGTACTGTAAAATCGTTTTCCCTAAACTTTGCTTTGGAGCAAGAGTTTTTAAGCTTCGCTTAGGCGTTCGAGTGGTTACAGAATCAGCCAATCTTCTCCCCACCTTTCTGTATGAGATTGTTATGCTTGTAAGCGATTTATATGGTAAATTATATCGGGAGTGTAAATTCTCTTGTATAGAGAATACAACTCCGGTCATGTGGATTTTTCACACCTTTGCGGGAGACCTTCCTGTAGCACGTAATATCGGACATAGTGAGCGTAAGATAGTCCATACCCCCCATGGTCCACAATCGCTAGGATAAATCTAAGAGCTCTATAAAGAGAGGGGGATTCACTTATGCGTTCAGTAATTATTGCAGATGATGAGAAGTGGATTGTAGAAGGAATTAAAGCAGGAGTGAATTGGAAGAAATACGGCTTTGAAGTGATCGACGATGCCGAAAACGGGCAAGAAGCCCTTCAATTAATTCAATCGCTTCGCCCCACCCTTGTTCTAACAGATATCAAGATGCCTGTTATGAATGGACTAGAGCTCATTCAACGTGGCAAGGCCATCGCGCCTGATACGATCTTTATCGTACTCAGCGGACATGCCGAGTTCGCTTATGCACAAAAAGCAATGAATTATGGTACTTTCGGATATTGTCTCAAACCCTTTGAAATCGAAGAAATTGAAGGTATGCTCAACCGAATAGCCCAGCAACACGATTCCAAGACAGTTAAAGAACAACCTATCCACGACTTCGAACTTTATGAAGCGGTTTGTTCCGGAGATCTTGAACGAATTAACTTATGGTTGGATGAGAAGAAAATACCCTTGTCGAAAGATACCCCTCATATCCCCATTGTTATCCAAGGGTTAAGTTCACCTGTAGATGTCAGGCAGTTCTCTTCCCTGTGTTTCCCAATGAGCCGCCGTCGGTATGGTTACTTATTGGAAGAGTGCCAATACGAAGTCTTCCTCCAGGGTCTTGAACAAACAGAAGTTGTACAAGAGTGCGGAGTCGGGATCGGTCCTCCTATTTCGGATATACAACAATTGGATGCGTCTTTAGAGTCCGCCTCTCATGCTGCTTTCAGTATGTTCGCAACGGGGATGCCCGGATGTTACCGGGTGAATCCACAACAGGAAATACCGGTCGACGAGAAACTCAAAGAGATTTCCCGGATTCTTCATAATAAAGACCGGCTCGGTTTCATAGCAGCCATGGAATCAATAAAGAAATTATTCAAAGAGGGAACGTTCACCATTAAAGAAGCCTATTTGCTCTATACATCGATCCTCTACTTATTTCCTCGGGAAGGGACTCGGGTTAGCGGCCGTTTTTTTGAAGGATATGAACAGCTCTATTATCGGTACGGCACGGCTGAAGCTATGATTGATGATCTGATTCTTATGACACTTGATATTTTTATGAACAGAAACGAAACTGATATTTCACGAATCTCAAACCACAAAGTCAAAGAAATCATGTTATACATCCACAACCATTTCAATCAAGAAATTTCGATCCAGCATTTAGCCAATCAGTTTTTTTTAAGTCCAAATTACTTATGCCAATTATTCAAAAAAGAGGTCGGCGAGACCATCATCGAACATATCAGTCGTTTACGAATTGAATACGCTTGTAAAACGCTGATCGAAACCAACCTTTCCATTTACCAAATCGGTGAGAAATGCGGTTTTCAGGATTATTTCTATTTCACACGAATTTTTAAACGGCATCTCAAAATGACACCTACACAATATAGGGAACAAAACAATGAAGACATTTAAGAGACTATCCATCCGTACTCAGGTTTTGCTATTCGGGTTATTTATTGTTGCCATTATCCCAATCATCGTTTCACGAGTCTACCAACTATCAAGCGAAACTATCATTAATCAAAATACGCAATACAATACAGAGCTGGTCTCCCTCCTCAAGCAACGGATTTCTGACAACTATGCCAACGTTTCTTCCATGATGATGAATGTGGGTTACGATTCGACCGTCCAAAAATTCCTAGTCGAGAATGATAAGCTTCGAGTCTACGATCTATCCCAAAAAGTTGAAGGATTGTTGAGCATCGCCCGAAATATGAACACGGACATCTTAGATATTATTGTTATCGGCAGCTCAAACACACGTATTTCCTTAGCAGGAAGAACAAAATATGCTATCGATCTTATGAAAACAGCTGAGGAGGATGGAATCGTTCATTATCGCGAATACAGTCCTCCAGACAAAGTCATCGACAAGAGAAAACTGCTTTTCGGGATGAACATCTTCGCTTCAGGTGACACGTCCCTATATGGTGAAAAAATTGGCTATCTCGCAGTTATTGTAGATATGAAGGCCATTCAAACTGAAATTTCTGAGTATCCCCGATTGGTCGGAACCAGCTTTTTTATGATGGATGATAAAGGCATGATCTACTCTAATAGCAATGAGCCGGAGGATATGCTCCAGCAGTTTCAAACTCGGGCAACTGGAAGGGATGGAGAGTCCATCGTCGAGACCGTTCATGGAAAGAAATATGCAATTCAGTCCTTTAGCTTACCGGAGATCTCTGGAAAAATCATAACCGCTGTTCCTGTCCATAATTTAATGAAAGAACTGGAGAAATTAAAGAAGGTCAGCTATGCTCTTCTGGCCTTAATCTTGCTGGTCGTCTCTATCCCCTATTCTGTGCTTATGATGAATCTCTTAAGACCGTTGTCTAGGCTTATGCGCTATATGAATCAATTAAAGGGCGGAAGTCTGGGGATATTGAACAACAAGGTCGATTTAAAGGGCTATGCTGAGATTGAAATCATCTCTCGACAGTTCAACGATATGACCACACGGATCCACGATTTGACGGACCAATTAATCGATGCTTCAACTCAACTTTATCTGACCGATCTGGAAAAGCAGCGGGCGGAATATTCGTATTTACAAAGTCAAATTAATCCGCATTTCTTAAGCAATACTTTAGATACAATCAAGGGCGTTGCGATCGTAAAAGGAAATCGGGATATCTTCGAGATGACTACCGCCTTAAGCACAATGCTCAAGTACAGCATCAAAGGCAAAGAGGAGGTAACTCTTGGGGAAGAGCTGAAAATCGCGGAATCTTGTGTGAGGATTTACCAAGGCCGTTTCCCGGACAAATTTACTTACAAGCTATTGTGTCCCCATGAATGGTTACACATTCCCGTGCCTAAAATGATCCTTCAACCTATTGTTGAAAATGCGCTTGGTCATGGGCTTGAGGCACAAGGACAAGGAATTTTGCTGATCTCCGTAGAGAAAAACGAAGCGGGGCTACTTGAAATCGTGGTAGAAGATAATGGTGTAGGCATCGATACAACAAGACTGGAACAACTTACGGAGTTGCTGGCTGGTAAGAATATAGAATCAGGAGATCATATCGGTCTCCTAAATGTCAATAATCGTCTAAATCTTAAGTATGGCGATCCTTGCGGCGTTCTGCTGTATAGTAAGGAGGGTAGCGGGACGAAGACCGTTTTGAGGCTTCCCGGATCTTTAATAGATCCACAAAAAGCGAGAACATAAATAGGGAGGTTGCCCATTCAGGGCAACCTCCATTTCATATGTCTTTCATTCGCCGCATTTACTAGGATATTATTAAGCATCCTATAAGGATGAGCTCAGATACTCTTTGGCATGGTAGGGTCCACCTTCCATAAGTACCGTCCATAATGGATCGATATCACAATCCATGGAGCCCATCATATTATCATGCCATTCATTCAACAGATAGACAGCCTCCATACAAACGTCTTTACGCACTTCGGCAAGATTATGTTGTTCATAAGGATCATGCTTCAAATCAAACAGCATTTCTTGCGGGAATCCATGGTGTCCGTCATGATAGGTACGTATATATAACCAATCCGCAAACCGAACACTGCGTTGACACACATGCGCACATTGTGAGATTACGAGATACTCACGCCCTCCCAAATCCCCCTCCAGAATGGTACCTGCATAACTTTCACCATCCCAAGAAGCAGCCGCTTTCAAATTCAAAAGGCTTGCTAATGTAGGTCCTAGATCAAGGTGATAATGTAGCCCCTCCTCCACGATTCCCTTCTTGCCCCCTGGCCAGCGAACAATCATCGGAATACGGCAAGTCGCCTCGTCTGCTGTGCCATGTTCGGAGTAAATTCCTAGTTCACCCAGACTCTCTCCATGATCCGCAGAGATCAAGATAGCCGTATCTTCCATCACGCCAAGTTCTCTCAGCTTAGAAAAAACTTTTCCGAGATGCTCGTCCAGATACTTAACTCCAGCATCATAGTTGTCAAAGATAACACGCAGGTCATCACGGTTCTCTATCTCCTGCTGATGCCTGAAATGCAGCTGATAATGCGATTTCGCGAGCACATTCATATCTTCAATACTATGCTGCCCCTTCTTATTTCGGTGAAGCTCAAACACGTCTTCCGTGATCCAATCGGGTAAAGGCTCCTTCTCGAACGGATTACCGTAGCTCTCAGGTGTACGATAAGGTGTATGCGGATCCCAGAAATTCAGATGCAGAAACCAATTTTCGGACTCCCCATTATCCTCAAGCCATTTAAGTGCCACTGGAAGCACCTGCTCTGCCGTCTCATGCCCTCTGCCACCAACATTAAACACTTCTTGGAACCCGGCGTTAAAGGTCCAAGCCGAGTGTCGTTCGGAGAAGGTGCTGATCGATGCAGTTTTCATCGCAGCTTGCCTTAATATAGCCGGAAGGCTCTCCCTCCCCAACCGGTCATTGAATTCACGTTTTGCTCCTTCTCTACGCATATCAGCAGCGGTTCCGCCATGCCCTATAATCCCATTATGAATGCCAAATCGCCCCGACATTAAAGCAGAACGAGACGGCAGGCAAGGAGCATCTGAACAATAGTAGTTGGTAAAGGTGACACCTTCTTTTGCGATTGAATCGATATTCGGGGAGGTATTCCGATGATAGCCATAACATCCCAGATGGTCCGGGCGAAGCGAATCCAAATCCAAATACAAGATTCTCATGAGTTTATTCCCTGCCTTTCCTTTTCATCGAAATGGTTACGCTCGATTCGGGCAGCTTAGAATGATCTGCTCATGCTCATAAGAGTAAATGAATATGGAAAGCTCCGCTATGGAGTAGCGATGTTTGTTTTTGTAAATTCGATACTTTTCCGGTACTCTGCCGGCCCCTTGCCGTATTCGCCACGAAATACCTTGCTGAAGTGTGAAGCATCATAATAACCACATCTCTGGGAGATATGCTCGATTGTAAAATCCGTATATTCCAGCATTTGTTTAGCTTGCTGCAGCCGCAATTTTCGCAGCATTTGCATGGGTGTCAGTTTATATATTTTCTGAAATGCCCGGCTAAAATAAACAGGATTCATATGATAGAGCTTGGAAAGCTCCTCTCTACTAATCTCCTGATCAAGCCTCTCCTCCATATATTGCAACGCTTCATTAAAGCGGTCCGTGATAAAGGGATCTCGTGAAGAACGTCGCCCGCCAAGCTTGGTACTCTCCATAATTTCATAAAGAAGAAAAAATGCCAATGAACCGACCTGAACATTCCTGAAATCATCTTCCTCCTGCAACCACAGGCTTCGCAACTCGTCAAACCTCCGCTCATATTCGCTTCGATCCCGGACCCGAATCACCTTGCCTAAAGGGAATAACTTAAAGAAGTCATCTCCGTCTTTAACTTTAGCGTTAATATTAAACAGATAATGTACGCCATCCGTTTTGGAGATCACATTAAAAGGCTCGTTAGGACGGTGGATCATCACATCTCCGGCAGAAGCAACATATTCTCCTTCGGAGGATGTCGTCAATACCTCACCTTTTTGGATATAAGAGACGGTATAACAAGACTGGACATAATCGAACAGGATCCGCTTCTGATATTGAATCTTTAGGACGTCCAGCACGTTGATGTCAAACTGACTATGGATGATAGAGGACAAGGAAGTTCCTCCTTCTTATGTAGTAGTCGTAAAAGTGCTTTAACTTGTATAATCAGCCGTACATCGAAAGCCAATATTTCCGGCAGAGCTGTCTGGAGTATTTTTGCTTCTAGCCGCCACCCGATAACGGTTGCAGTAAGATTTATGGCACAAATATGATCCTCCGCGCATCGATCTTGCGACACCACTTACTGGACCTTTCGGATTCACGGATTCGGAAGATAAATGATAGTCCTTAGTAAACCAATCCGCGCACCATTCCCACACGTTTCCTGACATATTATAAAGACCATAGCCGTTAGGCAGATAGGAACTTACAGGTGCGGTACCTGCAAAACCATCACTGGCATGATTTTTATCGGGAAACTTTCCCTGCCATATATTACAGCGATGCTCTCCGCCTGGTTTTAATTCATCCCCCCAAGGATACCGTTTCTGAACCAGTCCTCCTCGTGCGGCATACTCCCACTCCGCTTCCGTAGGCAGACGTTTACCAGCCCAGCGACAATATGCATCCGCATCATGCCATGATAGGTGAATAGCCGGATGATCAAGTCGTTCATCTACATGGGAATCCGGACCTTCAGGATGACACCAATCCGCTCCCTCCACCACCCACCACCAGGGGGTTTGAGTGGCTACTTGGGTCACCTTTTTCCCAGTTTCCATGGATACAAAAGAATGAAACACGTAAGACCATCCAAAACGTTCCGCATCTGTAACGTAGTTTGTTTCCTGGATAAAAGCAGCAAACTGCTTGTTCGTAACCGCCGTTGCATCCATCAAAAAGGAAGATAAGGTAACCTTCCTAGTCGGCCCTTCTCCATCTGCGGGGAACCCTTCCTTATCATCCGTCCCCATAAGAAAAGTGCCTCCAGGGATAAGGATCATGTCCGAGAAATCTTTTTCCCCTGTTACTCCTTGAACCGTTGTGTTCTCCTTACAAACATCAATAGATTCTTGTTTCGCGACTTGATTTCGACTAGCTGAACAACATGCCCTTATATTCTCTGACATGATTTACCTCCAATCTGGGATCGTCCCGGCTCTGTCTAAAAAAAAGCTACCCCAAGAATGCCAGAAGCAACGATAATGGTGAGCGGATGCAGCTTATATTTCATTAAACCATAAAGTGCAGCGAATACAATGATCAACATGCCAAGGGTCTGCCAAGTAATAAAAGCATGTTCCACGCTATTTAAGCCAAAACGAATCACAGCATAGGCAATCAAGCCTGTAATCACTGGCCGCAAACCATAAAATAACGTTTTAATCCATTGACTATCCCTCACCCGATAAAAGAAGACAGAAATAACAATGATGATTAAAAATGAGGGCAGAACCATGCCTAATGTTGACACAATCGCTCCTTCCATTCCGGCTATACGATATCCGATTAAGGTTGCACTGTTCGTCGCAACAGGACCAGGTGACATCCCTGCGATGGAAACTACCTCTTGAAATTCCCCTTCGGATAACCAACCCCCAGCCATGGCTTCATGCTGAATCATCGGAATGATGGCGTACCCTCCTCCAAAAGACAGAAGACCTATTTTTATAAAAGTGAAAAATAAATTCCAAATCACATCGCTTCCCCCTAGATGTAATACTCCGGATAATTCGATTCTTCATCAGAAGCTTTCAAGGACTCCTTCTCCGTTCGAACTTGGAGCCCTAAGAGCTGTTTAATTTGCAGATATACAAACCCAATACATAAACCAACTGCAATCACGTAAATGGGATTAATTCCGAAAACCAGTAAAACAACCGGTATAACTAACGCCGTAACTGCGGTAGTCTTGTCAATTATAGCGTTCTTGGCCATTCGATATGCAGCTACTAGGATCAAAGCAATAACTGCACCATTAATCCCTTTCATAGCGGCAATGACTTTTGGTTGGTCGGCCAGTTGGGAGTACACGGCGCTAAGCAAACAAACAATGATAAAGGTCGGAATCGTTATCCCTGCGATTGCAGCAATCGCCCCCGTCACACCAGCAAGACGATAACCAATGAATGCCGCTGCATTTACACCTACACCACCAGGTGCAGCACCAGCTAAAGATAGAATTTCATCCATCTCTTCTTCACCCAGCCATTTTCGTTTAGCGGAAATTTCCCGTTCGATCATAGGGATCATCGCATAACCTCCCCCGAAGGTTACTGGACCAATTCGAACAAATACCCAAAACAACTGAAACAGTAGACTTATCCTCAGGTCTGTATTCGGTATCATATTTGTTTTCATAGTTGTTCTCATGGAATCCACCCTTTTATAATCTGTCGTAATTTCATTATATCACTTTTTCCCAAAATGGAATTAAGTTTTTTGAACGGTAAAATACAACCAAGGGTTTATGAGTTATACTATATTCATGTTAATAAATACAAACTATATAAAAAACGATCTTACAAGTTCATCCTATATATAGCTTGGAGGTATATCGTGGAAAAGCGCTCGACACAAATTCCATCACCAAAAAAACTTCTATACGACCGAATCGCCGAACAAGGCACTGTTTCCAAGTTGGATCTTCTACAGACATTTTCACTTACCAAAAGCACAATGACGCGGATATTGGATGAGATGACCGAAGAAAGCTTGCTGATAGAAAGCGGATTTGGAGAATCTAGCGGAGGCAGAAGACCTATTTTATACCAGATCAATCCTTTCTACGGTTATATAATCGGTTTAGAGATTTCCAGGGTGTATTCTTCTCTTGGTTTATTTGATATGCAAATGAACCCAAAATCAATTGTTCACTGGCGAATGGATCAGGCATTCACACCTGAAAGATTTATAGATCATATCAGTAATCAAATACGCGCTTTCCTTCGGGACCATCAGTTAGTGGACAGTCAAATCATCGGGATAGGAATAGGGGCTGTGGGGCCACTTGATCGGGAACATGGCTTGATCCTAAAGCCGCTGCACTTCCCTTCTTCGGGCTGGAACAATCTTCCGATTTGCAAATTGGTGGAGGAACGGACGGGGTTCAAAGCTTGGTTGGACAACGGTGCCAATTCCGCATTGCTTGGGGAACGATGGTCTATCCGTCACGCAAACATTCAGCATATGCTTTATGTACATGCCGGAGCAGGACTCCGCTATGCGATGATGTCGCATGGAAGTATTGTTCATGGCACAATGGATATGGAAGATGCCATTGGTCAAATGATCATCCAGACAGATGGACCCCGATTAAATCATGACGGGAACTACGGGGCTCTGGAAGCATTTGTATCTGTGCAGGCCATAGAACAAAGTGCACGCTCGGAGGCGAAAATGGACAACGATCTGATCCTCCAAAGATATAAAGTGGCGCCTGAGAAGCTGACTTATGATGTATTGGTACAAGCCTTTAGAGACGGTAATCCACATGCGCGTGAATTATTTACCCAAGCTGCCAGCCATTTCGGGATCGGGCTCGCTAACGTTATCAACCTGTTTCATCCAGAGACCATCATTCTAGGCGGTGCGCTCATTCACTCTCACGAGTTGTTTTTCCAAACAGCGGTGGAGGTGGCACAGAGAAACACTTACCGTTATCCTGAATACCAACCTCACTTCTCCCTAGGTATATTAAAAGAAGAAGCTGTGGTGACTGGTGCGGCAATAATGGCGAGAAATCATATGGTTCTATAGCATAACAAAAAGGTTGTTCCCAATCCTGATATGCTCCCCATATAGTAGACAGGTGAAATAATAAAAACCTGTCGCTGTATGGGGAGCATTTTTATGGAACAAAAGAAGTATACAGCACTGGAAAAGTTAACGATTCTCCAAGAAATTGAACGGGGCGACATTGGTTTGAAAGCTGCGGCCCGGAAGTATGGAATATCCAAAAACTCTATAGTGAAGTGGCGGCAACGTTATCAATTGTATGGATACGAAGGGCTGGAAGTCCGAAGCTACAATCGTACGTATTCTGCAGAACTTAAACTCTATGCCGTTAAGGATTATCTCGAGGGAGGATTGTCGCAAAACCAAATCATCTGCAAGTATAAGATTGCAAGTGCAACCCAACTCGCCAACTGGATTAGGAAGTATAATGGTCATAGCAACAGCTTAACAGCTCATTCAGGAGGAACTAAAGCTATGACCAAAGGACGCGTAACCACTTGGCAGGAACGGATAAATATCGTGCTGTACTGCCTTTCGAACGGAGAAGACTATGCGAAGGCGGCAAGCCATTTTCACGTGTCTTACCAACAAGTATATAGCTGGGTAAAGAAGTACGAAGCAGGTGGTGAAGAGGCATTACGAGACGGTAGAGGACGCACCAAAGCGCCTGAAGAACTTACGGAAGCAGATCGCCACAAACTCGCGATGCAAAAGCTGGAATACGAGAATGCACGCCTGCGTGCGGAGAATGCTTTTCTAAAAAAGTTAGAGGAACTCGAAAAGAGGAGGCGTTAAGAACCATTCGCCAGGTGAATATCTACCTGGCCATTCAGGCTGTTCAGCAGGAACAGTCTTGCTCCATTCGGCTTTTGTGTGACATCGCAGGGATTTCACGGTCAAGTTATTACAAATGGTTGAATCGCAAACCCAGTTTTCGAGAGGCTGACAACGAGAAACTGACAGAGGCCATGCTCCTCTTGTATGAGAAGGTGGAACGAACCTTTGGGTATCGCCAATTGACCCTGCATTTGCGCAGACAAATGGATAAATCTATTAACGCAAAGCGAGTGTACCGGCTGATGAGATGCCAAGGTATCCAGTCAGTCATCCGCAGAAAGAGAAAGAAGTATGTAGGCTCCACGCCTCAGCAGGTTGCAGAGAATGTGCTGAACCGTAATTTTGAGGCTGAAGCTCCAAACCAAAAATGGGTAACGGATGTAACGGAATTCAAATACGGCAACGGCAAGAAGGCGTATTTAAGTGCAATAAAAGATCTGTATGACAAGTCCATTGTTGCTTACGTTCTGGGTCATTCCAATAATAATTCGCTAGTTTTTAACACACTGGAATTAGCTTTGCAGGCAGCACCGGAGAGCCGAACCTTACTCCATAGTGACCGTGGTTTCCAGTATACCTCTCTGCATTTTAAGAAGATGCTGGACGATGCAGAACTGAAGCAAAGCATGTCCCGAGTAGGCTGCTGCATTGACAATTCGCCGATGGAATCCTTCTGGGGAACATTGAAATGTGAGAAGTACTACTTACATACCTACCAGACCTTTGAAGAACTCCAAACAGATATTGATACCTACATTCACTTTTATAATAACGAACGGTTACAGGCAAAACTAAACGGCCTCAGTCCCATTGAATTTAGGACTAAGGCCGCTTAAACTACTTTTATTTTTTGTGCTGTCTACTTGACGGGGTGCAGTTCAATCCTTTGCATGACTGTTGGGACAACCTTATCTAGTCAAAGCTATAATGCCTGACAGCAATTTTTGAATTTCTTCCCGCTTCCGCAGAGACATGGATCATTTCGACCTGGAAGTGGTTTTGCACTTTTCCTGTACTCCAGCATCCGCTCCGATCTAAGTCGGTTCGCCAGTAATAACATGCGTTCATAGGCGTGTGAGTAGAACATTTTGTAACTATGGCAGAAATAATCAACCTCAGTCCGATCATTAACATCAAGCCAATTCCGGTTGCGCGGACATCCCCCATTGCAAAAGCTAAGGTACTCACACTTATAGCATGATTCATTCATATTGGGCTTCATTAACAAAAAATCATCATATACTGGGCTGGTTAGCAGCGCTTTCAGGTCAGTTTGGCCGATATTTCCTAACCTATGCTCTTCATCAATAAAGAAATCGCAAGGGTAGGCATCCCCGTTCGTTTCAAGCACCATCATCTTCGGGCAACATGAGTTGTGAACGCATAACTCTGCCTCACGATGCATGAATACAAGAAGCATATTCTCAAAAATACGAATAGGAAGCTCTGGATACCCACCGTTGTACCAAAGGTCAAATGTACGGCATAAAAAGACTCCGTATTGTTCAGGTGTAATTCGGAAACGTCCCGCTACATCACTTTTCTGAGAAACAAAATCCATGCAGGGGATAAACTGAATATTCGGAAAGGTATGTTCTAGATAAAATGCCATCAACTCCTCTGGTTTCGTCACGTTATCTTCATGAATCACCGTCAGAATACTATACTCCACACCCTCATTCTGTAAATGACGAATCCCACGCATAACTAGACTATAACTGCCTTTCCCCGAACCCGTTACACGATGAGCATCATGAATAGGCTCTGGGCCATCCAGACTAATCCCAACCAAAAAGTTATACCGTTTAAAAAATTTCGCCCATTTCTCATGGATAAGCGTTCCATTGGTCTGCAGTGCATTACTGATCATCGTATGAGGCGGAGCGTACTTAGCTTGAAATGAAATCACTTGTTCAAAATACGAAAGTCCGGCCAATAATGGCTCCCCACCCTGCCAAGAGAAAGTCGCTATCCCTGATGATCTTTTCATGTACTGAGCGATAAACCGCTCCAGAAGCTCCGTATCCATCACCCGGATCGGTTGCTGAGGATGTCCCCCGGCTGTACTGTAATAGCAATAATCACAGGCTAGATTACAATCCTCTGAGACGGTTTTCCACATGACATGAAGGGTCTCCTGCTTAGAGGTTTGTATACATGCAGTCATACGATTCTGCCCCTCCTATGTAATACTATCTTTGTAGAACCTAATTCCTATTTGTTCAATTAAATCATAGATCTGCAAGTCAACGATGAGTAAAACATCATAGCTGGTCGAATAACTGGGCATAAAAAAGCTGCACTCCCCATTGTCCGTTGGAACAAAGCAATAAGGGTGTGCAGTTTCTTTGTGGATGAGTCTAACTAACGGTAGTTAGAGACTAAGTCTTATTAATTACGGACGTATTCTCTATTTGCTGTTTCCAACATGGATTTCCAATCCGCAAACTTCGTCTCCCTAACAACATGACGATCAAAGAGTTCATCAGGTATGTCAGCAACATCTTCTTCTGTCTTTACTTGAAAGTTCCCTTTGGTTACAAACTCATCGAAACTTTTGTAATTGGAATACTTACTCATAAACGCTTCATTAAACAATTTCTCGAAAGAGATGTGATTGGGATCTTCTTGATACGTTTTCTGTCCTTGTAACTCATTCATCAATTCTTCCATGGTCATTGGTTTTTGTCTTCTCAAATTACCACTCCTAATTTTCTGTTATAGTTGTAGAATATCATGTTAATCCATAAATCACACGAATCCTAAGCTTACCATAATTTTGACGATTTCACCTTTCAAATTTCACTTAATATGCAAATAGTCTGCCTCTATACTTAAAATACAACAAAAAACCTTCCTTATTCATAAGGAAGGCTTCTTATTATTAGGACAATTTCACCAGGCTGTAGTTTTTCTTACCCTTACGGATAATGATAAAACGTCCGCCGATGGCTTCGCTGGCTGTAACTTCAAATGCTACATCGCTAACTTTTTCACCGTTCATGGAAATTGCGCCTTTGGTGATGTCTTCACGCGCTTGACGTTTGGATGGCTCAATTCCTAGATCTACCAGCCACTCCACGATATTTTTGGACTCCAATGTCGTTTCGTAGGTCGGCATTTCCTTGAAGCCTTGCTCGATCTCGTCAGCGGTCAGAGATTTAATATCTCCACTGAACAGAGCGGCAGTAATGCGTTTAGCCTGCTCCAGCAATTCCTCACCATGCACGAATCTGGTCATTTCTTCAGCCAGTGTTATTTGCGCTTCACGTTTATGCGGTTCGGTTTGCACCTTTTCTGCTAGTGCATCAATTTGCTCTTTAGAGAGGAATGTAAAGTACTTCAGGTATTTCACAACATCACGGTCATCTGTATTTGCCCAGAACTGGTAGAATTCAAAAGCTGTCGTTTTGTTCGGATCCAACCAAATGGCTCCACCAGCTGTTTTACCGAATTTTGTACCATCGGCTTTCAGCATAAGCGGGATGGTAAGTCCGAATGCCACCGCTTCAGAACCTTCTTTTTTACGAATCAGATCTAAGCCACTTGTGATGTTCCCCCATTGGTCAGAACCACCGATTTGCAGCTGCACATCTTCATGCTGGAACAGGTGCAGGTAGTCCAGGGATTGCAGGATTTGGTAGGAGAATTCCGTAAAGGAAATTCCGCTGTCCAATCTGCTCGCTACAACATCCTTGGCAAGCATCGAATTGATACTGAAGTTTTTACCATAGTCACGCAAAAATTCGATAACATTGATTTTATGCGTCCAATCGTAGTTGTTCACCATGCGGATTTGATTGTCGCCATCAGTCACGAACAATTTTTTCATTTGTGCTGTAAGTGCATCAACGTTGGCTTGGACTTGCTCCAGCGTTTGCAAAGAGCGCTCGGATTGACGTCCACTTGGATCACCGATCGTTCCCGTAGCCCCACCAATTAGAATAACCGGACGATGTCCTGCCAGCTGGAATCTTTTGAGCACCATGAACGGAATCAAGTGGCCAATATGCATACTGTCACCAGTTGGATCTACACCGCAGTACAGGGATACCGATTTTTGATTGGTCAGTTCTCTAAGCCCTTCGGCATCTGTTTGTTGATTGATGGCATCGCGCCATTCTAGTTCGTCGATAATATTCATTGCCTTACACCCCTCAAAATTAGTAGTTATCCTATAATGAAACATCAGTCCGCCAAGCGGAAACGGCTTTGCCCTCCTGATTAGGACGGTACCGTTTCAGCGAGAAATATAAGGATCATTGATGAAGTGAACCCTATAAATCCTTATATTTAAAAACAAAAAAATCGTCCCCTTGTCTATTGTAGACATAGGGACGATTGAATAACCGTGTTACCACCCAGATTGCACCCATGAAACGCTTATGCTCAAGCATACCATTGATACCACTCTTGACGAGATATCGTTCGCCATTCCGCTCGGTGTTACCCGAGATACTCCAAAGTGTAATTCGCAAGCTTAGTGTGTACCGGGTTTCATCAACCCCCGGCTTTCTGGAACAGGGACTAAGTTACTACTGGGCTCCTTCAACGTATATCGTATATAAGATTACAGCCAGTATAGTGAAATAATTCTTTTATGTCAACTATCTTCAGCAGAGAATGCCGTCACACACTTCTACTGTAAAGCGCTACTAGGCATTTCCACTTTTTTTCTGATACAATTACGAAAAAAGAGGTGAACGAATCCAATGCTAGATCCTATCGATAACCATATTTTGATGCGGCTGGCCCAAAACAGCAGAATTTCCTATACTGATCTAGCTAAAGAAGTCAGTTTATCAAGTGTCGCGGTGAAAGACCGTATTGATCGGCTAGTCAATCAAGGGATTATTGAACAGTTCTCGATTGTCATCAGTGCTGAAAAGCTAGGAAAGAAAATCTCCGCCTACCTGGAACTTGAAGTAGAACCTGCTCATTTGAATCATATCGTCGACGTATTAAAAGAAAACGAACGTGTAGCTGTATTATACGAAATGACAGGACCTTGTATTCTGCATATTCACATCTTAGTTGAGAATCTTGAAGAGATGGAACGGTTTATGCATGAATCAATCTATTGTCTGGATGGACTGGTACGTGTAGAAAACCAAATTTTATTGAAACGCCACAAAAATCAAGACGGCTTAAATATATAAGAAAAAGAACCGCCTATAGACGGTTCTTTTCTCATCTGGATTTTTATTAGAATTATCAAATAATTGCTATTTCGTCCTACTCTGTCTTAGCCAGCTTAGCTTTATAAAAGTTCACGAAATATTCGCTGACCACAACCTGCCCGTTCACAACACTTATTGGGGCTACAAGCTTCACTGTCTCTCCGTTGTAAATTCCCGTTGTCGCTCCAACCTTCATCACCAGAACATTGCCATTGTAGCTTAGCGTAACTGTCTTAGTGGCAGGCTGCCAGCCAACCTTTGCTCCATAGTTCTCAAAGCTGCTCCGTAAAACCACGGGCTTGCGCTCGGAATCGCCGAATTGACCTTTATCAATTAAGGCGTGAACGCCCCAGTTTCCATCCACCACTTGTGTAATTCCAAAATCAGCTGACACCGACATCAGAGAGTATGCTTCATCTTCGCTCAATTCCATTCCAGCCATTAAAAAATCTTTTGTTTTATGAGCGGCATCCTTCATTGCTTTGTCGATGGATGAGTTGTTGAAGATATCCGTCTGAGCACTAGCCCCCAGCTCCTCCAAATAATTAGCGTAGCTGAATCCATGCACGACCCACTCGTTCTCATTTTCAAGTAATGGGAAGTTTAAACCTTTCAGCTTGTTGTTAAGCGATGTTTTTTTATGAAGAATAACTTGTATATCCCCAGTGACCGATGTCTCAATCGCAGTACCGTTAATCTCCGAATCGCCTTGACCGGCATGCGGGTCACCGATCGACAGTAGTGCACCAGCTACGGATACAGGATAATACATCGTTGCACCTTCGGTAATCCGCCAATCATCTACGTTACCGCCGTTGTAAGAAGGTGGAACGGAGTCAACAACATCCGCTTCTTTCGGCGCCACACCCATTGTACCAAAGTGGAGACGCACCGGAATTTTCACACCTTTTAGCACATCGAAATTCTTATCAATCGTTTTATGGTCAACGATAACACCCGGGTAGTCAATTGTCGGGTGCACTTGACCATCCGGATCGGTTTGCACAGACCATTTGTAGTTATATACAGCTGTTGCATAATCTGTTCCACCCTCCGTATCCATCTCATAGATGGTTACTACCTCACGCTTTTTCGGCTCCTCCACCATATCTCCGTATAGATAACCCCAGTTCGCCGCGGCATTCACGCCATATGTTTTTCCAGCGTATTGTTCATTTCCATTAGGTCTCAGCTTCATGTCCAGAATCTTCACTTCCAGCACATCCCCTGGTTCAGCACCTTCTACTGCGATGGGACCCGTCATAATATGTACGCCTGGCCCGCGGAGCGCTTCGTTCTTCTCCCCTTCAATCCAGTGGAAAATATCCTCCACTCCCGCATCTCCTTTAATCATCCGCTCGTAATCATCACCAGAGTGATGTGTAATAGCCTCAACCGTTACGATGTCTCCCGAATGTACAGTCAGAGCTGGATCTCCCTTACCAATATTCCCCCATCGAACAGTCTCCGAATTCGCCTTCAGAACATGGGTTTTTGGCTTATACGCATCATTCGTTGTGTTAGCATACATGACACTGGATAACGAATTCACCACTAAAAACATGGATAACGTGACGCCTACATTACGAATTATTTGTTTTTTCATACGAAAATCCTCCATTCCTTTAATTAGTGTTAGTTTTTGTAACATTCGGTGTTTCTGAGTATAACAGATGACCTGAGGATTAACAATATAAATATTTTCACGAAGTTTGGTTTAAATAATAAATAGGAAGTAGTCTTTCTCTTGAATTATCCAAGTTAACTCCATAATAAAAAAACGCCAACACTTATTAGCCCATAGTGTTTGACGTTTGATTATCCAGTCTAAAGTGATGCACTAATTTTATTTTTGATCAGTAATACTTCTTGTAGCCCGGGTTACAATCCGCTTTGTTTCCTTGGTACCTGATAGGTTCAACCATTCATCACAAATTTGCTGTACCCATGCCGGATTGATTTTGCTAGCATCATTTAACCAATTGCTTACAGAATCCTGAACGTATTTTGCCGGATCAGAGTTAAGCGGTTCTAATAGCGGTAGGGCAATCGCTGGATTTTCTTTGAGCGCTGTAATATGCTTTGCCCATACCCCATGTGGGCGCGTCAATTCGACCGCAAATCTCCTAATATTCGCGTCCTGGTCATGAACCCAAGCCTTTAACGATTCAATGGACGCTTCCAGCTCGGCAATGACTGATTCCCTCAAAGCCATCCAAGAAATCTCACGCACCCCAAAATGACCATCCGCTGCAAAAGGACGGATTGCTGTTAGTTTTTGAACTAGACTCCATTGATGATTCTGCCCCACGATATAAGCAGCCCAGCAGCGAACACTATCGGAGTTATGATGAGCTAACACAGCAAATAGTCGGGAACGTTCCAGCTCTGATTTACAGTCAAATAGAAGCTGCCACTCACGTGAAATCACCGGGATGAGCTTCATGATTTTCTTTTCCGATAACGCATTCAGCCTTTGTAAAATTGGTTTAGCTTCCTGTTCAAAACCTAGCTCATTCAGTACATTTTCCAGCAATATAAGATGATCCACAGCAAGCCATTCCGTTAAATTCACGCTCTGTAAATATCCTTTATTCAGCAGTTCTACAATCTCAACGGGAATTTCAGTAACCTTCCGAGCGCCCTTCCTGCGTTCCATGGAAATCGTCCCTTCACTATGATTTGAAAGCTTAAATCACCTTCATGTCATAGCTAGGATACCGTTGTTTCTAAAAATGAAGCTGTAATCTCGTTTACAACTCGATAGCTATGTTATATTTCTTTCCAAAATCTTGTCTCGCTGGATATAGATAGTTCTGAACCCTGTCCGAATAACTTCCGCTTTCACCAATTCTTGTAATGCCACTGTTACAGCTTCTCTGCTGGCTCCAATTAAATTAGCGATTTCTTGATGCGATAGAGGAACATTAATTTTGTAACAATTATCCTTATGCTCAACCCCATGCTGATCCGCCAGCTTTAAAAGAACACACAATATTTTATCATGCAGATTTCCAATGGCTAGATTTTGAGTTAACTGACTCATACTTTTTATGCGGTCGCTCAATACTTGCAATAATGACATCATAAACCTAGGCCGGTGAGAGATGAATTCTTCAAACCTTCCAGGATCAATTGTGCAGATATGGCTTTCCTCAATCGTTTCAATATAATGTTCCTTCGTTCCAAAAGAAATCACACCCATTTCACCAAAAACATTGCCTTCATTAAGGATATCCGATGTAAATTGCTTACCGTTTGCATTTAATTGGTATAAACGAACCTTCCCTTTTTTCACAAAAAACAGTCCTTCAGAAAAGGTTGACGGTGTTTGGATATATGTATTTTTGGGGACTACTGTTATTCGCGTTAATTCTTCCATTTCAATTAGATCTTCCAGTCCTAACGATTGAAGCAAATTGAATTGAGATAAATAATGAATTTTATCCATTGCCCCTCCTGTATAAAACGTTATTCATTTCTTCAGTATACCTTACAAAAAAAGCCACGTCCTAAGGACGCAGCTTACTAAATTACCGATTACTTGCTTCCCAGCGCGCTACTTCTTCCCGCACACGTGGGGCTACTTCGGTGCCCAGCAGTCTAATCGCCTGCATAACATCCTCATGAGGCATCGTGCCGTGCGGCACATGTAAAAAGAATCGCGTAATTCCCACATGCTTGCGCAGATGAATGATTTTATTAGCAACAGTTTCTGGATCACCTACGTAAAGGGCGCCATCTAAGCTGCACGCTGCATCATAATCTGCACGATGGTACGGAGGTGTTCCTTTTTCCTTCGCCCGCACATTGGTCCGGGCATGCGTTGAAGGGAAAAATTCCTCCAGCGCTAACTGATTAGTCTCCGCTATAAACCCGTGTGAATGCGAAGCGATTGGAAATTTTGAAATATCACGCCCGGCTTCAGCTGCTGCTTTTTTGTAAAGCTGCACATGTGACGCATAATCCAGCGGTAGAACATTCCCTATAATCGCTAAAACAAAAGGCAAACCTAGTGATCCTGTGCGGATCGCAGACTCTGGACTTCCTGCACTCCCGATCCAAATCGGTAAAGGATCTTGAACCGGACGCGGGTAAATCCCCAAATTTTCTATAGCTGCTCGGTGTTTACCTTTCCAGGTCACTTTTTCTGACTTTTGGATGGCTAATAACAATTCCAGCTTCTCATTGAACAGTTCTTCATAATCCTTCAGATCATATCCGAATAGAGGAAAAGACTCTGTAAACGAACCCCGGCCGATCATAATCTCCGCACGTCCGTTCGAAATTCCGTCCAGCGTTGCAAAGTCCTGAAACACACGCACCGGATCGGCTGAAGACAGGATCATTACAGCACTGCTCAACCGGATCTTAGTAGTCAACGAAGCAGCTGCAGCCAGTACAACCGCAGGTGAAGATGCCGCATAATCATGCCGATGATGCTCACCTACTCCGTAAACATCTAATCCCACCTCTTCGGCAAGTACAATTTCCTCCACTACTTCACGTAGTCGTTCTGCATGACTTATTGTCTCACCCGTTTGGACATCCGGTGTGGTCTCGACAAATGTGCTTACTCCAAGTTCCACTATTCATTTCCTCCTAATATTCTGCACGATGTATTATTCTCTGGATGTAAAAAACCATAAAGGGACTACCTAATTATTCTAACTAATTTAGTTCCCTTCGACTATAATCGAAGTTCATCTAATTAGATCCCCCTCACTATAGATCGGACTGAGGAGCCGTTATTTTAATAATTTCATTCATTTTGCTAAATTATCGGACTTAGATGCAGCTATTCGTGTAAAGTAGCTTCCATAATGTGTGTTTTTATGGAAATAAGCGCAATACAGTCCGAAACTATCGTAAAATCAACTAAAAAGTGAAAATAGCTGCAATACGGTCCGAACAAACAAAACCTCGTGTGAACTGACTACAATACAACAATTATACTGGGACTTTGCCGCCAATGTGCCAGAGTACAGCTAATGTTAGGTAATGACGAAGTTTGTTTAATTGCCTCTACCGCAAACGCACAGTGTAGCTAATGCGAGGTTACGACGAAGTTTGTTTAATTGTATTTTGTGCAACTATATACGCTTTGAAGGTAGCCTTTGTGGATTTAGTTGCACTCTGTACACTTAAATACGAGCATTTGCCTCAATATGGCGGGATTCCAGAATAATAGTTGTAAAATATACAATTAAACTGCCCCAAAGCTGCGAGCATAAGAGCTTAATTGTACTTTTTACAACTATTTTGCTTTTTTAATGAGAATTGAGAGGATGCTGCTAGTGCGATGTAATCGCGATGTAATAGCAATGTAATTAGCAATGTAATTAGCAATGTAATTAGCGAAGGAATCGCAATTAACACAAAAACAAAAAAAAGACCACTAATCACCTAAACACAGACGATTAGCGGCCGGTCAAATCCAAGCTAGTTTGCATTCCCAATACTCGGAATTATCGGCTTATCCAGCGATTTCGGTGGTTTGCTTGGGCTTATCCCAATGCCGATCCGACCGAATACATACGCTCCGCCAGGAATTCGATTCGCTAAATTCATTATAAGTGCCGAGCCTACCACACAACCGACAAATTGCAGCAGAACACTAAATAGTCCAAGGTTTTGCAACCCAAATGAAGCTGGAAGCTTGACGAATATAGCCAATAGCAAAGGATGAAGCAAGTATATGCCAAAAGAGTATCTGCTGCTCCATTCCAGTACACGTGGCACTTTCTTCATTTTCGATGCCACGGAGAAGAGCAGCAAAATCATGCTTAAGGCGAATAGAAGCATATCAATTCTTTTGGAGCTATGCGCCGTTATCCAGCCTTGACTATTCACGAACAGCACAAGCGCACCTGTCAGAACCGGGAGCGTGTATACCGCTATGCGGAACTTTTTTAATTTTTCCCGGAACCACAGCTCATTTCGTCCCAAGTAATAGGCTACTGTAAAGTAAAAAATCCAACCTGGTGCGAAAATCCAGTACATTTTATCCCAGAAATAATGGGCGGCAGCCGTATCTGCGGGCGTAGTAAAGTTGAAGAAACCCAAATAGATAACGTTAATAAGGAACGATACGATTAGAATAGTGCGGGGGTTAAGCCGCTTCGCATACGTCTGAAACCAGAGGAATAAAGCATAAAACTGAAAGATAATCAGTATAAAATAGCCATGGAAATCTCCAATCAGCAAATGACGCCAGAGGTAATACCAAAAAGCCTGCAGCAAAGGAATGCCGTCACTACCCGACATCTCCAATCCTTTTAGTCCTGCATACAAGGTCCCGAAAAAAAAGTAAGGCAATAAAATATACTTGATTCTTTTCTCCCAAAATCTCGCTGGAATTTCATTGGGATAGGCAAATGACAACACGAATTGAGAGATAAATACGAATACAGGTGTGCCAAACGTTAGCAGTAAACCCACCGACTCTACCCAGGGTGTATTTCCATCGTCATAAACCCGATAAAGAGCATGCAGCAGGGCTATACTTAAGCAGGCTACACTACGAAGAACGAACATTTCCGAGTTCATTTTGCGTTCCATGCGGAGTGCCCCCTTTCAATGGGTGCTTTTAATGATCTACTGCACTTCCTACACTTAAGCGGACAGTAATTGTTTTTTCGAGCCCGGTATGAAAGTTATGGTTAGGGAACCAAGACAATAATTCCTGGGCTTTTTGATTATTTAAATAGCTATGGAGAATATCCCCCGGACGAGGCTCCGCATAGGTTGTCAGGAAATCCCGACCTGTGATGTCCCCTAACATCCGAACCATCGTATTTATCGAGGTTGGTATTCCACAGCTAATATTCATCGTCTCATTATTCACTCTGCCGTCGGTCTGAACCGCATCAACGAACGCCTGCGCCACATCCTCCACATAGACGAAATCTCTTGTCTGCTCACCGTCCCCATAGATAACGAGATCCTTCCCTTGCTTTATACGATCCAGAAAAACGGAAACAACGCCAGCTTCTCCATGCGAACTTTGCCTTGGCCCATATACATTAGCGAGACGCAAAATCGTATATTTAAGCCCATGTAAGCTGGCAAACATCCGAATATATGACTCTGGTACACTTTTGGATAGACCATAGCAGGACTCGGGATTTATGGGATGCTGCTCATCAATGCTCAAATATTCCGGGTTCCCATAAACCGCTGCCGACGAGGCATAAACTAGCTTTTGAACCTGATGGATCTCGCACATGCGCAGTACATTCAGCGTGCCAACAATATTCACATTTGCATCAAATAACGGGTTCCGCTGTGATTCTCTGACGTCGATCTGTGCAGCCAGATGAATGACTGCATTTGGCTTTTCAAGGCTAAAAACCTCATGCAAAGTCTCATCCCGAATATCGTACTTATACAAAACCGCAGCAGGATTCATATAAGTCAGACCGGAGGCTCCGGATACATTATCAACAATCACAGTTTCTATGCCCTTTTTTATTAGCCGATCAACCACATGGGACCCAATAAAGCCTAACCCCCCAGTTACCAATACCTTCAAAATAAAAAACTCCTTTCGCCCGCTAAGAGTGATCTTTGTACCGTGCATTCCCCGAAAAATTCACATAAAATACAAAATCAAAGTATAAAGGAGTGAAGTATATGGCTACTGCCCCTATTCCAGACAGCTCGGTGACTACGTCCATCCTTTCTGACGGTGCGGTCACATCTATTAAATTAGACCCTGAGACTAACGGTTATGTGAACGTCCGATCGTACGGCGCTGTAGGAAACGGTATCAAGGACGATACAGTAGCGATTCAAAATGCTATCAATGCGGGAAACGCCAAAAACAAAGTAGTAATCTTTCCTCCTGGTATATATAAGGTATCTTCGGGACGCATGCGTAACCCCTCCGTCCTCGACTGGTGGTGTCTTCGAATTCCAGCCAAAACTAATTTAAGCTTTGAAGCCGGCTCCAAACTTGTGCTTGCCCCGAATCCACCCTCAGACACTAGGGTTCTAGTCATCTTAAATGCCTCAAATATCACAATCGCGGGCACCCTTGAAATTGATGGAAGTGCATCGACTGTTAAAACAGCCGTCAACGATCAGCTTCACGGCCTGTTCATTTCTTCTTCGCAAAATATAACGATAGAGTCAGTGTACTCTCACGATTGCTATGGGGATAATATCTTCATTGGAGGGACAGAAGAAATCCCCTCCGTTAATGTGCACATCGGATATACCCGCTGTGAGACTGCTGGACGAAAGAACTTTGTGGTCCATTTTGTAGACCAGCTTCATGTCAACAGAGCGGTTCTGAATAATAGCCGCGGTGGCGCGCCTGGATTTACTGGTGCTAACTCTCTCGATCTTGAACCCGATGTCTTTAAAGGAACGCGCAGCTTTTATCAGCGATTCGACTCCTTGACAACCATTGGTTTCGGTAACGATCTATCAGCAGGGCTTACAGATGCTATCACTAGACTCTGGACACTCGACATCGGTTCACTAGATATGCGTGTAAGCGGATCGGTAAGTCCAGCCTTACTGTCCTATGGATTGACGCTGAAAATCAATCATTTGGCTATCCGCTCCACCGATCACAAAGCTAGCTTCGGCCTACAGACGATCTATTCACAATTTATTGATATCGCTAGCGCCAAGTTCGATGGCATCGGAGGCCCTGCGATCTATGCAGCGTTTAATGCTGCCGGAGGTAAACCAAGATTGCATATCGGTTCGTTAGGAATGTACGGCTCGGGTTCCACCTTAGCAAGTGGTGTCCGAATCGACGGAGGAGATCTTTATGTGGGGACGATAGATGCACAGGATTTAACGGGCAATACCTTGCATTTATTCACAACGGAGTCTGACGCAATGGCTACTGTCGACAATATGATCGTCCGCAATAGCGGAACCAATCAGGTAGTGCTAGTCTCTTCTTACGGTGCAGCTAAACCGTCTCTGCGCCTCAATAATGTAGCGGTGTTTGATACCCGAGCAGTGAAGGTAAAGCGAATTCTAGAATTCGAAACACTAATCGGCATGCAAGGCACATCACTAGGCACCTTGTATAATCCTTATTCGCTTCTTGAATGGTTCTCGACCTACGGTAACTTCAAACGGGCCATTCGCCTCACTGGCGGGGCAGTGTTGCCCGCAGTGTTCATAGTGGAAGGTTCGCCCGAGGGAGTCGTAACCGCCCCAGTTGGCAGTCTGGCTATGCGAACGGATGGCACCGCACAAGCCACTTTGTATGTGAAGGAAAGCGGATCAGCTGCGAGTGGATGGAAGGCTAAATAAGATGAATCAACGGTATTGGTTACATGTCTCTATCGCATAAATGACACGTTCCAAATCCTCATCCGATAAAGAGCTTCCAGAAGGCAGACAGACACCTGTTGAAAATAATTTATCCGATACACTGTATTCCTCACTGTAAGGATAGTAGTAATTGCTCTCGAACAACGGTTGTAAATGCAGCGGTTTCCATACAGGTCTAGCTTCTATATTGTGATGTTCCAGACATGACAGAAGTTGTTGTGAAGAGAACCCTGCCACTTCTTCATCAATGGTCAGCGCACTCAACCAGTGCGTGCTGCGACAATTGCGTGCTTCCGGCATAAAATGAAGACCCGGTATGGAACCTAAACGTTCCCTATATCGCCGGCCAATAGATCTGCGCCGTTCAACCCGCTCTTCAAGCAGTTCTAATTGACCGCGTCCTATAGCTGCCAACAGGTTGCTTAACCGATAGTTGTATCCCATTTCGGAATGTTGATAATGAGGGGCAGTGTCTCGGGCTTGCGTAGACCAGAAGCGCGCTTGCTCTAGGGCTTCGGTATCGTCGGATACGAGCATGCCCCCACCTGAGGTTGTAATAATCTTATTTCCGTTGAAAGAATAGATTCCGAATTGGCCCCAGGTTCCGCTGGCCTTGCCTTGATAGAAAGCACCTAATGATTCGGCAGCATCTTCAATCAAGGTAATTCCATATCGGTCAGCTATTTCTACAATGGGCTCCATATCTGCGCTTTGTCCGTATAAATTGACGACAACAGCCGCTTTTGGCAGCAGTCCTTTGTCATTCAAATCTTGGCAGGCCCGCTGAAAAGCTAGCGGACACATGTTCCAGGTCTCAGGCTCTGAATCGACAAATACGGGGGTGGCCCCCAAATATAAAATAGGATTGGCGCTAGCAACGAACGTGAGCGTTGAACAGATCACGTAATCTCCTTGTGTGACACCGGCTAGACGAAGTGCGAGATGAATCGCCGCCGTGCCAGAGCTTAACGCTAGTGCACCCTTTGATCCTGTGTAGGCGGCCATCTCCCGCTCGAACGCATCGACTTGCGGACCAATAGGAGCAATCCAACCAGAGTGTATCGCCTCCTCCATGTAGACCTGCTCACGTCCACTAATATGCGGCGGGGATAACAAGATTCGTGGCAGAATGCTTGTTTGACGAATGCTCATGCGAAGCTCCTTTCTCCATTTGGACCGATTTCTCCAGATGGAATACATATCATATCGAGATCTGGATGCCGATAGAGCGGAAAGTAACTTCCTGATACTCTAGTGTCACAAAAGGATATGATCCGCTCATACAACTCTGGAAAAAAAATTCGTTTACCTAAGTAATAGTCAAGGGGTTCCAGTTGTGTCGCGAATCTATGCTTGAATTGAAATAAGTCGTCATTCCCCTTATATCCCCCGCCAAGATGAAAACGTTCAAAGCCATTTTCCATCCCCCACTTGGCTGCTGCGTGAATTAGCAATTTGGTAGGTGACCACTGCAGATAGGCGCGATCCCAACCACATAGGTGATAATGCATCCACGGTCGTTCATGTAACACGATGCTGGTTGCCACCGTTTTCTCCCCAACCATAGCTTCGAATAGCTCTACTCTCCCTTCAAGTAGATAACTAGTATCTTCTATAAATTTTTTGGGGAAATAATAAAAAGAATCCGCCTGTAAATCATTTAGTGTTCCGTAATACAATTCACTGAAGGACTCAATACGATCTTTCAGATTGGAATTCCGAATTGTAAAGGGCGCAGACTTTATTTTGTGAATATTCCGTTTATGATTGCTGCCATAATGCCGGATGAGCTCTGCCTCCGAACCCACAGTCAAATCAATATATATTGTATTTCTATTCCACTCGGTGGTCAGACCGCTTTGATATTCCGTAGCGTTGCCAATCAAGGGATGAAATCTTACAAACTCGGTCATGATCTTTTTCTCTCTACAGTAATCCGTGAACGTTTCACTGAATTGCCGGTACAGCTCACTTCGTTCGGCTCCTGGAGGGAGATTCGATATCGGTCCCCCGTATCCATAAGGTGTACTAATATCGTACCAATCACCATCAAGCCCCAGTTGGATTACGGCAGGAAGATGGCTTATGGAGCGAAGCAAGTAAGGATACATTATGAGCTGGTCTCCTTGCTTGAATACAAACAGCTCTGCCTGCTGGTGCTCTCCGTCCTCAAACAGCCGAAAAAACGCTGAGGAGAAATAGATATCCTTCGTCTCTAACTGGTTCAAATAGGCATCCCATTCCTCTGAACTAGAGCTGCCTAGCACGATAAAGTTACTCATACAACACCTCTTGATTCTCCAATATTTTGATCATACGTATACTTTCAGTGCTTAAGATTAGCTCGGGGTCTCGCTCACGCAAATAAGCATCTGAAGAAAGCAACAGCAGCCTTTTCTCCCGGTCTAAATCCATTAATACGTCTGTCAAAAGATTGCAGCCACTCCACCCTCCATTTTGCAGTTGGATACGATAATACTGTTCACCTAGCCGGCCCACTACTGAAGTCTCTTTTTTTGTTCTAATCCTAAGAGCAGAGAATCCATACTTTTGATGATGTGCCTCTGCCATCGGGTAATCATCTATGATGTACGCCAATACTTCTCTATCCCTATCAATCGATGGAGCCAAATCTCTTACATACCAGTAAGTCCGGCCTTCCTCTGCAAAACCAAGCCGCAAATACCAAGCATGAGCTTGCTCATTCCACGAAAATACATCAAGTGCCAGCTTCGAAATGCCATCCTTTTGGGCTAACGTCTCCCCGTAGGCCATAAGCTTGCCGCCGATGCCGTCTTTTCGATAAGCTGCGTCCACATTCAAGTTATTCAGAACCAGCATCTGCTCCATTCTTCTCCATTCAGCGAATCCAATAAGAAGATCTTCAGAATAGGCACCAATCAGCAGTGTTGCTGAATGGCTTCCGCATTTACATGCTGCTTTCAAATATTCGGGATAACCGCCACAGGCGAATATGGTTTGATTGTAGACTGACTCTGGCAAGTTGCTCTGTAAGAGCCGGCATGCAAGGTGAATATCATCTTCCTGAAGCGGACTAAACCGCAAATTCATGCCGACCCCTCCTTTTGGTTCATTCTGTACTCATCGAGCGGCAGACTATGCTCACCCGGATTGGCCACAACGTCATCTTGGCGGATAACCTTCAGCACAGTTTTACATAAGATCAACGCATCTAATCTAAAGCTCAGCTTCTCAACATAGGTAACGTCATAGGAAAGCCGCTGTTTCCATTCCGAAGTATTACGTCCAGATACCTGCGCCAATCCCGTGATTCCGGGTCTTACAGTGAATCGCAGCCGCTCCCGTTCAGAGTAATGCGGGCTGTAACGGATGAGCAAAGGTCTTGGTCCGATCAGGCTCATTTCTCCCTTCACAACATTCACTAATTGCGGCAGCTCATCCAGACTCAGCTTTCGAATCAATCCGCCGAATTTGATATAACGCCGAGCATCCGATAACGGCTGGCCCTGCGCATCATACATTTCAGCCATGGTTCGAAACTTGTAGATGTAGAAGGGTCTTTCTCCCATGCCCGGCCGCTGCTGCTTGAACAAAATAGGACTTCCCAACTTTATCCGAATCAGCAACGCCACTACAGCCATGACCGGACTAAACACACCTAACATAAAGATCGCTCCCACCAAATCGAAGCCCCGCTTCATATGGCGATACATGGTAGTCATCCCCCCGCCTTTCTCTTATTCCGTAAAAAGACGTTCTGTGAGTGACTTTACCTCTTCCGAATTAGCACTCCAGTAATACACTTTAGTTCGGACGAGCGGATCTAGAGCAGAGCTGTTATGGCCAGGAATCTGTTCGTAAGCAAAATCCGCGGAATCCATTCCCTTGAATAGCCAAGCTAAGCTCATCAAATCACTGTCACTAAAACTCGTATCAATAATGTCTTTCTTTTCACGCAGTAGCAGTCCAGCTAGATCAGGAATATGCTCCGGACTTAATAGCTTTTTGGCTACAGCCCGAACGATATTGAATTGCTCCCGTTGGCGGCTAAAGTCACCCTCCGGAGTCGAGTAGCGCTCCCTTGCTAAATAAAGCGTGTGGGCACCATCCAGATGCTGCTCACCTTTCTTGATGGTGATCTCCGGAGTGATGGTCACATCCTGATCAATTAGCATATCGATCCCGCCAATCGAATCGATGAAATCACGAACACCGGAGAAGTTCGTCTTGATGTAGTAATGAATAGGAATATTCATAAAATCACTAACGGCTTGAATCAGTGTCAGCGTACCCTGCTGATTCCCACCCTTTGTCTCACCAACGATATGTGCATGATTGATCTTGGTATAGCCGACATTCTGCACATAAACCCGCGTGTCCCGCGGCACAGATACGATATTCACCTTCCGTTGATCCGGCATCACATGGGCAACCATGATCGTATCTGCCCGCGAGCTTTCTCCGCCCCAAGTGTCTGTTCCAATTAGCACTACATTAAAGGATGAGCTTTTCTTGTCTGCTGGGGATATCGCCGCAGCTGGAGTTTGTGTAGGCGTTGTTAGGATAAGCTCATCCGTTTGCGCTTGTGGGGCTGGTGTGCTGAGCGACTGTACCATCTCTTCATTGTCCGTAACCACATTAGAGCTAGGGATCGTCAAGGGGTTAAGAATCGCCTTGTTAAAACGATGCTCTGGATTCAATATCCCTCCAATCCAGATCCCCCCAACTACAACCACAACAAGAATAACAATCAGGCTGTATCGTCCCACCCGCCGCATGCGTGAACGTTTACCTGTAATTGGCTTGTCGCGCTTGCCCCATAATCTTGTCATCCATGAATACTTAGTCGACTTCATAGGTCAGATTCCCGCATGAACTTCGGATTTAATGCGTTCAAGATCATGTGTGCCCACCTGCGTTTCTTCCTGAAAACCCGAATAGCTTGGAATTAGCTGCTTTAGCAGTTTTTTGATCTGATGACTGCTTGGCATCAGTTCATACCGTTTGCACAAGTTCTCCAGAACCCCCAACACCAAATTCAGTTCAGATCTGGAGACACTTTGCGGGCGGCTAATCATAATACGGTAGTTGTTAGTGACCAATAACCCTTCTTCTTCAGTCAAAAGCTCCTCAAACAATTTTTCTCCAGGACGAATGCCAGTGACCACAATGGGAATATCTTTGTCAGGCTCGAGACCCGACAAGCGGATTAAATCCCTCGCTAGATCGTATATACGAACTGGCTTACCCATATCCAGCACAAACACTTCTCCCCCTTGTGCCAGCACACTTGCTTGAATAACCAACTGTACCGCTTCGGGTATCGTCATGAAGTAACGCACCATATCCATATGTGTAACCGTCACCGGGCCGCCGTTTTCGATTTGTCTTTTGAATAACGGAATGACACTTCCCCTACTGCCCAGCACATTACCAAAACGTACAGCAGCAAAAACCGTCTTGCTTAAGGAATTCTGATCATTAATGATCATTTCCGCGGCTCGTTTCGTGGCACCCATAACACTGGTAGGATTAACCGCCTTATCCGATGAGATGAGGATGAACCGTTTAGCGCCATATTTAGCACTCGCTTCCGCTACATTCCTTGTGCCGATCACATTATTTTTAACTGCCTCTACTGGATTCATCTCCATAAGAGGAACATGCTTGTGAGCAGCGGCATGATACACAATGGAGGGGCGGAATTTTTGAAAAACGTTATCAATCCGCGATACATCCTGAATGTCCGCTATAATGGGATGAATGATCTGATCGGGATATAACTGCCGCAATTCTTGTTCAATAAGATAAATGCTATTTTCTCCATGCCCCAAAAGCAGCATTTCCTTCGGACGGTACGCAGCCAATTGCCGGCATAACTCCGAACCAATTGAACCGCCTGCACCGGTGATGAGAATACACTCGCTTCCCAAATTCTCACGAATCTCTTCCGTATTAATTTCTATTGGGCTTCTCCCCAGCAAATCATTTACGGATACTTCACGAATCATGTTAATGGCCATTTTCCCGTCCAAAATATCGGTCATACTGGGCATTAACTTGATCTGAGCTTTGGTAGATTTGCAGATTTCGATGATCTCCAGTAATTCCTTTTGTGGAGCCGTAGGCAAAGCGATGATAATGAACGAAATATCCAGCTGCTCGACTGCCTGGGGAATGAAGTTACGGTTACCGACAATCGGCAACCCCATAAGCTCCAGCTTGCGCTTTGAGATATCATCATCTATGAAGGCGACTGGGTTCATGAATTTAAATCTTGAATGCTTGATATCTTTGGTAACGAGGATGCCTGCTTTCCCTGCCCCTACGATTAGCAGATTGCCTTCGGATGAACCCTTTGCCCCCGCTGTTTCAAATCTATCGTTGATGAGACGGTTTACTAAACGTAAGCCAGCAATGCCGAGAAATACGTATCCCGCTGCAAAATAAATCGAAATCGGCAATCGATAAGAAGGGACGAATACATGCGTAGATACATTGACAGCGACCACTCCACAGAGTGTTAAAGCACTCACTTTTAGCAGCTGCAATAACTCACCTATACCGGTGTATCGCCAGATATTGTTATACACCTTGAATCCAAATGAGAACGTTGCGTATACCATAATGTGAATGAGTATCGCCCACGGAAGCATCCACATATACTGCTCAGGGATTTGAAAATCAAACCGAAGTAAAAACACAAGCCACACTGAAGCCGCTATAATTCCCGCATCCAACATGACTAAACGTACGATCCGCATTTTCATCACTTCTTTCTCCCTAATTAACTAATTATTCGTTTATTCGTATGTTGTCGTATATGCGAGAATGAATTATCTATCTGCTGTCAGACCCGGTTGCAATTCAGTCGGAAATGCCTTTATCCCTGGTTCTTTCAGCGCTTCTATATAAATCGAGTCCATTTCACAAAGCACCGCAGGCAATCCATAGCGAATAATCCTGTCCTTATTCGCTTTCCCCATTGCTGCGGTCAAAGCTGCGTCCGCTCGCAGTTGAACCAGTGCTTTTGCCGTAGCAGCAATATCATCTACTGGAACCAACATGCCCGTTGACTCATGCTCAATCAAATCGCGAATGCCCCGAATATGTGTGCCGATCACGGGATTACCTGCTGCCATCGCCTCCATAATCGCCCGGGGTAACCCCTCGCGATAGGACACGAGTGCCGCAACATCACACGCTTGTAGCAAATCCGGTATATCTCTTCGAAACCCCAGAAAATGCACCTGATCCCTAACCCCTAACCGAGTAGCAAGTTCTATAAGAGTTTGCTCGAAAGGACCTGTACCTGCGAATACTAGATGAATATCGCTTGCTTGATCACCCAAATGATGTAGTGCTTGGATCAACTGTTTTTGGTTCTTGTTAGCATTTAACTCAGCGACGCAGAGAACAACGAATGAAGGATTATCATTGTATCTCTTAGGTAAATCAAATAGCTGGCGACGACTTTCCCCCTTCATTTTTGCAACTTCATTATCCCTCTCACCGCTACCGTATACCTGAAGATCAAGCCCGACTCCACTCACATAAGTTACTTTTTTTCGCACAGGGAATTTCTGAGCACGCTCATAATCTTCTCTATTAATAGTGATCAGTACATCCGTCCAACGGGCCATTAAATACTCCAACGGATAATAAAGCATCCAGTTCAGAAAAGGAGCACCTTTAAAAAAATGAAAACCATGAGCTGTATACAATACGCTAGGGACACCTGCTCTATGGGCTGCAATCCGTCCGAGAATCGAAGCCACTGGTGTATGTACATGGACGAACTGAAATTTTTCCGCTTGGAAGCTTTTAGTTAAGATCCGCAGAGCCGTCCAATTCTTCAACTGTAAAGGACTTCGTTGTATAGGTACGTCGTGACATACAATTCCCCGCTGTTCCAAGCACTGTCTGGCTTCGCCCGGCTGAGCGTAAGCATGGACTTCACACCCTTTTTGCTGCAATAACGCCATGTAAGGTAAATGAAAACTCTCGAAATGCCCATATATGGAGGCTACAAAAGCAACCTTTGCTTGTAAGCCGCCCTCAGCTGGGATACTCCCGATGTCCTTACTTGAGCTTTTATTGAGGTTGCTCTGCTCGTTGTCGAAGCTTGCGCCCAGCTGACCTTTCAACGTGTTGGGTTCGATAGGGCATCTCTCCTTTCAGGTTTTTGTCTGTTAACCGGATGCAAGCTCCGTTCATCGCCATCATGAACCACCAATACCGCTGGAATAACGCCTCAATGCCCATCGATAACCCAATCATCGCCGCATGGGACAGCAGCAATGCCATAATAATTGGTCTATGAATCGGATCTGCTGCACGATAAGAACGGATACCAACAATAAAGAACCAAATCATAAATCCGCCATATACAATCAAGCCCAATAAGCCGAATTCAGTCAAAAACCATATAGGGGTGTTGTGGATAATAATGCGCAGTTCGTAATTATAGGAACCAAGCCCAATGCCTAATAACGGACTTTGTGCGATCCAATCCACCGCTTTGTCAATGATGTCAAGACGCGACTGGATCTGGGAAGGTCTGCTGGACATAGACTCCAGCACATTTAGATAAGCGGTGCCTTTATACAGCAGCAGAGCTATAAAAGCCACCCCAAACCCCATACCGATCTTGATCAGTCTGGACGGTTTGGTAATCAGAAGTGTAAGTAATACTAGGAACAGACCAATCCAAGACGAGCGCGAGAAGGTCATTATAATGCCCCCGGCTAAGCTTATCGTCGCTAGTACGCTGACCCATCCCCGCAGCAGCTTTATCTTCTCCCCACTCGTCATGATATGAATGGCAAAAGCCGTCACCAGCAATCCCCCGTATGCATTGGGATCAATTAACATGCCGGACAACCGCCCGTCTTGCACCATGAACGGAACCTTTACTCCGCTGAAAAAAGCGAATAGGGCAACACCATTTAAGAGCAGCACACTGATCAGGAAAAATCGGAGCATTTTATATAACCGTTCCCAGCTATCTGCTGCTTGCACAAGCATGATGTAGGTCAACAAAAGGAGAATAAATCCAATATCTTTTTGCAGCAGGGCGTATTGAGTAATGAAGCCGTTGCGCCAAATGGATACAAAGGAAGCTAAAACAAAAATGAACAGCATGCCCCAATGCCATGAACTGAATATCCTCCGGTCCAATTTGAGATGGAATCCAGCGGCAAATAAACCTAACATTAAGAAGAGATCCGACGGGGCGATACGGAAGGCTCCCCCAAAATCAATCTGCGCCGGAAGGCATATGATGTACCCCATGACCGCAAACAGAAATAATTTGTGCATGGTGTAGGGCTTCCCTACAACAGATACAGATGTCATACAAGTCCCTACTTTCCTACTTTCCTATAAAACAAGAACTTATGCTGCCGCTTCCGACTGTTCCCGATTTCTTGCCTTTCCGATGACACGATACAGCACAACTACACTGCCAATCATCTGTACAAATAACGACGAACTTGCCCCCATTGCAGCACCTACTACCCCGTAATGAGGTACGAAGATCAGACAACACAAGCCATTAGTGAATGCTGTGCACAGAAACAATGGAATCTGAGCTTTGTACCTTCCGGTAGCCGTTATGGCGTACCACAGGTAGGATGAAATAAATACCAGCATGGTGGACGCCAGCAGCCAATGAAACAACCCTAACTCTCCTGCCACGTCTGAACTGAATAATACGGTTAACAGCTTGTGGCCAAACAACCACCCTATCAAACAAGCGACCGCACTAAACCCCAAACCCATCGCTATCATTCGGCTGAGTAAAGTGACAAACTCCTTGTGTCTCCCGCCTGCGTGCCACCTGGCAAGACGTGGTGTTATGGCTTCACCAAGTGCGGTGACGACAACATTGCAGGCAACAATCATATATGAGAGTGAAGCATAAATACCTAAGTCATGCTCCCCTTTAAAATAGGAAATCGCATATAATGGGATATTCGTATTTAACGACATCAACGCCAATACCACGCCTAGCGGTGAACTGACGATCAGTAAACTCCATAGGCTTCTTTTGTTGAAGAGTGGCCTGAGAGAAGTGTAGATTCTCGCTTTACGAGCATCATATCCAATCGTTATCGCTAACCATCCGATTATCATGACTAACAAGGCAAGAACAAGGCTCTGTGTAGGGATAAATACGAGGATGAAGATTAGAATGGAGAATAACCCTTTTGCCATTCTGGAGATTGAGATTTGATCTAATCTCTCCTCCTTTTGAACGATGCCTAATAAAATATCACTGATTGATTCAACGATTCTATACAGACCGATGAAGAAAATAACCAATACTGTATTCCAATCCAAACCACTTATTATGCAAAAACCTGCGGTAATCGTAAACGCAAGGGCGGTTGTTATCAGCCGTAAGCCCAGAAAGTCTCCAAAACTGTATTTCCCCGATGAATCAACGATTAATACGGAACGAAGATGTAGATGCGACAGCATAAAGATCGGAGCAGTAACTGCAAGCCCTAGCGAATATTGCCCCACGATTGCCGATGACCCGAATTTATTCAGCAGGATCACAATCACAAACTGAGCACCAGCGTAAGTGATATTCCCGAGCAAATAACGAAGAGAAGCAAATGACATAGACGTCAGACCATTCCAGAAGAAGAGGCCCACTCGGCAAAATCTTCACCACGAATCTTGGAACGCCTGCTCTTTTTCCGATAATTCAATACGGCTCCCAGCAAATGTGCTCCCTGCTGCTCTAGCAAGTGCTTGGCAGAACTCGTGTGCTTTAAGAGCACTTTTCCGGATTTCACAACTAGCAATACCCCCTCAGTCATCGTTGCCAAAATAAGGGCATCCGAAAATGGCATTAATACAGAGGATGAGTCGATAACAATCGTATCAAAACGCACGCTCAGCTCTGCAAACAATCGCTTCATTCCTTCAGAGCCTAGTAATTCAGCGGGATTTGGTGAAATCGGACCAGAGGTCAATACAGACAAACCTTCTGCTTCCTCAATAGAAATAATGCAATCCTCTAAGCGGGTATGATCCACTAAGATACTGCTAAGCCCGATCCAATTAGGCAGATCAAATGCCTTATGCACCGTTGGCGTACGTAGATCCCCATCAATGAGTAGAACTGTCTTACCAGCTTCCGCCATGGCAATCGCCAGGTTTATGGCTACCGTTGATTTTCCTTCATCCGGAAGCGAGCTTGTGACTAATAAAGAGCGGATCTCTCCACCAACGCGGGTATAACGAATATTGGAGCGTATGCTTCGGAATTGATCTCCGCTAGATGACTTCGGTTGTTCCAGGCAATATAATTTTGGCGTTTTCTTCTTCATAACTGATGGCTCCTTCTGCTGATTTGGTTTTCGCTTTATTCCGCCGTTTGCGTGGCTTTAATTTGCCCACGGTTCCCAGAAGCGGAAGCTGCAAATCAAGCTGAATATCTTTGGCACTTCTCACGGGTTTCTCCATCAATTCCCGGAGGATAGAGATTGCAATCCCGGTAATCAGCGCCAATCCGAAGGCAACAGCCATATTGAAGACGGGCTTAGGTGAGACAGGATCAGAAGGAACCTTGGCACGGTCGAGAAATACAACATTCTCCACTCCCATAATCGATTGAATATTCGCATTAAAGGCCTCTCCGAAGCCATTCGCGATATCTGTTGCCCGTTGAGCTTTTGAATCAGTCACAATTACCGTTGTTACGAGTGACTCGCTATTGGTTCTTGTCTTAACATTTTTGAGTAACTCTTCTGCTGTCATTTTTAGCTGCAGCTTTCTGACGACCTCTTCCGCTATCCTGCTGCTTCGAATGATCTCCCCGTAAGTAGTGACCAGCTTTTGTCCGGCCATAATGTCATTAATTGCTTTCTGCTGCCTGTCCCCTTGAATAAGTATAGAAGCTGTCGCTTCGTATTTCGGCTGTAAAACGTAATAGCTAACACTACCAGCGAGCCCGACTGCAGCGATACATAATACAATTATGAACAGCAGCCTACGTTTTACTAGTTTCAAAATGCTGCCCAGTTCGAATTCCATCGATCATTTCTCCTAACTAGTTAATGTATTGTCGCCTCTTTAACAAGATTATTGTTGTATATTCATATTCTCTTTCTCTCAACATATGTCCAAGTCCGTACTTAAAATTTAAATGTCAAAATATTAAAGAGCTCATTTAGCTCACCTGTTAAAATCCAACAAAAAAAGGTATTCTCCAGCCAAATCTACTGGTAGAATACCTTACATATAATCTATCTAGTTCAGGAATGTACAAGTGTAGTCAACACCATCAGGAGATATCTTTACGGTTCAGAACATGATTAACATTGCTTAACATGCCGGACAGGATACCCGCAATTGGGAATACTGCCCAATTGATGTCCCAGCGACCATAGACAAAACCCGTGAACAGAAAAATCGCCGTCGCCAAAGGCCATAACACAGCCCCAACAACTCCAACAAATCGGTTCTCTTCCTGCTTCTCTGCAATGATATTCGGCTCCTCCAGCAACTTCGTATAAGTACCCTGGATATTCCCGTAATAGATGAACAGAAACACCGCTACAGCCGCAATAAACAGAAAAGCAGCGACTCCATAGGGAGCATAGTCATCGTTGACATAGCTAGTGGTGAAGATAAAAGCCGGCGACAGCACACACAGGCAGACTCCTGTAATCAGAGAAAGACGGTAAGTCGGAGCATAAAGACTTTGGCTCCGTTGAAGCGCCATCTTTAGAGCGTAAGGCAGCTGAAAACCTTGCTCCAGACTCTTAAAGCGATCAAGCTTCATTCCGCTGTGTATAAACATCCCGACCGCGATAGCGACCAGCACGAACATTCCGACCAGCCCCAGCATAGAACCTTTATCACTCATAACAGCCTTATTTTCAAATATTGTATCCAGGGTGATCAAAAACGCCACTCCGCATGCGCAGAGAAAAACGCCGATACCCGTCCATAATCCAGCGCTTCGTCTGGCCGCCGCATAAGCGTAAACCTCTTCTTCCGTCAGCACCGGAATAGCCTGTTCCGGCGCAACTGGATCGATGCCAAGCTCCGCTGTCAGCTCTTCAATATTGCCGAATTCCGATATGACGATACCAATCGCCTCATTCTCCGACTTGCCAGCAAGCTTCAGCTCTAGGTACTTCTCCTCCATCCCGGATAGCAGCTCTTGCTTCAGATGTTCCAGTTCCTGAGTCTTTGGCAGACCCGCAAACATATTATCCAGATATACTATGATCGTCTCCATGCTCTATCACCACTCCTTGATAAATTGGTTTACAACTTGCTGCGTAACCTTCCATTCCTCACATTTTTCTCGGTAATAGGCGAGACCCAACGAGGTAATCCGGTAATACGTACGCCGCTTGCCAAGACTCTCATCCAGATAAAAGGATTCTATATATCCGTTTTTCTCCAGTCGGGTGAAGGCAGAATATAACGTTGTCTCCTTCATGACATATTTCTCCTGCGTTAACTGCCTGATATTTTTGGAAATCTCGTACCCGTAAGATTCCCCGTCCAGCAGCATGTAGAGGATCATCGTATCATTGTAGCCGCGTATAACATCACTGCTGATCAAGAATATCCCCCCATGATTACTTCATCTGTCGTAGTAGTTGCAGTATAGCATAATTACTACGACAGATGAAGTAGTTAATGGAAAAATAGGCCAAAATAATTTGAGGACCGAACCTTCTTTGATTAAATCCAATTGCTTTCTGCGCATGACGTAGCTTCCAATACGGAGTTACGTGTACGAAGGTTCATGCCAGTAGTATTTGCGGGGACGATGGTGTTTACTAGTAGGTTGTTTGCGAGGACGGGGGTGTTTACTAGTAGGCTATTTGCGTAGACTTAGATAATTACTAGTAGGCTATTTGCGAGGGCGAGGGTGTTTACCTCCCCTTACTTTGGCGGACGAGGTACTATCGGACTCAGTTGACCTTATTCGTAGAACTTCCCCACTTTTCTGATCCTATCGGACCTCAATGCACCTATTGGCGCACAAATCACCATATTTAGAACCCTTTCTAGGGAATAGCTGCACTGGAGTCCGAAACTGCGCTGGAACTGCGAAAAATATGCTAATAACGTCATTGGGGTCCGTTAGCCAGCCTTGCTTGCCTAAATTTTTGTTGAAGCAACCAACGCTGGTTTTTTGTCCTTTTTATTGAACCTTAATACAATAAGGTTGACTGCAAGAACATAAGTGTTTACCTCGCCTTACTTTGACGAACGAGGTACAATCGGACTCAGTTGACCTTATTCGCAGAAATCCCCCACTTTTCTGATCCTATGGGACCTCAATGCACCTATTGGCGCACAAAACATCATATTTAGAACCCCTTCTAGGGAATAGCTGCACTGGAGTCCGAAACTACGCTGGAACTGCGAAAAACATACTAATAGCGTCATTGGGGTCCGTACCACAGTGGACGATTATGAGTCAGCGATGTGATTTAGATGTCGATTGGTAATTTTGTTGATGTTGTTGTTGTAGATGTTGGTGATGTTGGTGATGTTGGTGATGGTGATGGTGACGTTGATGGTGATGTTGATGTTGATGGTGATGGTGACGTTGATGTTGACGTTGACGTTGATGGTGATGGTGATGGTGACGTTGATGTTGACGTTGACGTTGATGTTGTTGTTGGTGTTGGTGATGTTGGTGATGTTACTGATGTTGATGTAAATTCAAGCGAACGGAGTCAAAGTCAGCAAGTCAAAACACAAAACAGCGGTTCTCCCATATTGGGGAGAACCGCTGTTTTGTTGTTTTTTTATAATTAAAATAGTTAATCATTGCTAAGGAATACACCAGCTTGAATACGTTGACCCATTAATGTCGCGTACGGAGCATGCGTCCAACAAAATAAAGCATTTGTTTACGTGTGAAAAAACGTGACATTTGAGCTGAAATATAGTTTGTAAATCCTGGGACAGCAAACACTTTTTTTGCCTGAAGCGACCGAAGAGCCACTTGAACGACATTTTCTGGCGTGTCTCGTTTCCCTACCGAAGCTTCATCGGCTCCCACGACATTAAAAAATTCTGTTTCCGTAGACCCCGGACATAACGCAAGAAATTGTACGCCCCGTTTCCGATTTTCCTCCCATAGCGCTTGTGTAAATGATAATACAAAAGCTTTTGTCGCTCCATATACAGCCATATTAGGGAGAGGTTGAAATGCTGCTGTTGATGCAACGTTTATAATCACTCCGCTTTTTCTTTTTAACATCTCTGGCAAAAACAAATGGGTCAGATCTACAACCGCCAATACATTTAGCATCACTTCTTCATGTTGTCTCGAACCAGATAGTTGTTCAAAAAGCCCATGCGTAGCAAAACCTGCATTATTAATAAGAATATCAACGTTCAAGCCACGTTCTACACATTGTTGATGGAGCCTGTCAGGGGAACCTTCTTGAGATAAATCAGCAACTAGAACCTCCGCTTGAATTTGAAATTCTCGTTGTAATTTTTCCGCTAAAGCAATCAATTTATCTTCAGAACGGGCGACTAAAATTAAGTGACTTCCTTTGGCTGCAAGTTCTCGAGCAAACGCTTCACCTATACCCGAAGAAGCTCCGGTAATCAACGTCCATTTATTTTGAATTGTAATCATTGCTATCATCTCTCCCTTTAATGACCATCTAGAAACACTGTTTCAATAAGAATCATTGTATCCAAGTGAGGTTGCGTTGTCAAATAAAGTTCTACACATTTAAATATTGGCTATTTCTCTTCTACATCAGTAAAATAAGGTTTAGAAATAACAGCTATCTAAAAAAAGCTAAAGTAAAGTTCTAAGGAAGTGAAACTACATGCAAAAATCGTCCGAAATATCTTCTATAGATGCTCAATCTGTTACAACCTACCCAAAAGCAAAACAACAGCATGCGGAAACATTAAGACTGAACATTATCGAAGCCGCTGCGGCCATCATGCATGAATTCGGACCCGAAGGTGTAACTATTCGCAAGGTTGCTGAAAAAATGGAATGTCCCACAAAGATCATTTATAACTTGTTTGGAAACAAGGAAGGTTTAGCGAAGGAGCTTTTTTTGCAAGGGTGTAAATTATTAGCTGCTGCCTTTCAAGCGGTTCCAAAACAAGATAATCTAAATTTATATCTTCGCGGGCTTGGACAAGCTTATTGGGATTTCTCACGGAATCATACCAGCTATTATATGGTTATGTTCGGAGGGGCCTTTAGTGAATTCAAACCGGAGGAGGAAAGCTTACATGCTATCTTTACGGCACTACAACAAGTGATAGCCCTTATTACAGAAGCGATCGAACAAGGGTTTATTAATGAGAAAGACCCTCTCCTTGTTGTTAACCTGGTATGGGCGTCATTGCATGGCGTCATTCATCTGCATTTGGGTGGACATATTCAAAATGAGGAAACTGCTAAAATATTGTATGATAGATCGGTCTCCAATTTAATTCATACCTTCTTTAAAAAAGATAAGTAATTCTAAAAAGCCTCTTTGCAAGTCCCTCCTCAACAAATTTAAGCCGTAATCTTGGGATATCCTTTGATCACGGCTTTTTCAACATAATAATAAACACAAAAAAAACGGCATTTCTGCCGTTTCTTCATCTCTAATTATGTCCGGCGCATATATGCACGCACAGTAATAGGTGCAAAAATCGCAACAATCACAGCGGCTCCGATAAGTGAGATAGCGAAATCCCAGCCTACGGTTCCAGAGTTAGCAAGCTGACGGACAGCTGACACAAGATGCGAGATTGGATTTACTTTGACAAACCATTGCAGCCAGTTAGGCATCGTATCTACAGGCACGAAGGCGTTGGATAGAAAAGTGAGTGGGAACAGCACAATCATTGATATCCCTTGTACGCTGGAAGCGGTTCGGGCAATCACACCAAAGAAAGCGAAAATCCAGCTAATCGACCAGGAGCAGACGATAACCAAAAGCGCAGCAATTGCGACATGCTCCAGACCGCCATCAGGTCGGTAACCCATAATATAGCCCATGACAAAAGTAAGCACAGTTGCGATCGTATATCGAATTGTATCTGCCAACAAAGCTCCGGCTAATGGGGCTATTCGGGCAATCGGCAATGACTTAAAGCGGTCAAACACCCCTTTATCCATGTCTTCCCGCAGTTGGACACCAGTGACGATGGAGGTCGTGATTACAGTCTGCACTAGAATACCAGGAATAATAACGGGTAAATAGCTCACTACATTTCCTGATATGGCTCCACCAAAAATATAAGTAAACATTAGTGTGAAAATAATTGGCTGCAGCGTTACGTCGAACAATTGCTCAGGTGTGCGACGGATTTTCAATATCCCGCGATAAGCCATCGTTAACGAGTTACGAACAGATTGTTTGAAGCTCGTATGGTTTTTCAATTGTCGGGTCGCACCTGGACTAATAGTAGATGTTCTCATACTCATGCTCTTGCTGCCTCCTTATTAATTGATTCTTGTGACGCTTGGGACGCCTCATCCGTAACTCCATGGCCAGTGATCGTCAAAAACACTTCATCAAGCGTCGGTTTCTGCACACTCATCTCCGCAAGTGGAATCCCCGCTTCGCGGAGTGCAATAAGCAAATCAGTGACTAAATCAGCGTTCGCCATCGGTGCAGTAATTTTCCCAGCCTCATTCGGCACTATAGACTGGATATGCAGCACATGTTCCACAATCCGGCGCGCTTGAGCGATATCTTTAAGATTTTGGACTTTTAAGTGCAGCGAGGTGGTGCCCACTGAAGCTTTTAGCTCATCCACGGTGCCTTCTGCAACGACATGGCCATGATCAATAACTGCAATGCGATCTGCCAGCTGATCGGCTTCTTCAAGATACTGTGTAGTTAACAGCACTGTTGATCCTGTGTTCACCAACCAACGAATGGTATCCCACATTTGCGAACGTGTCCGTGGGTCCAGGCCTGTTGTTGGTTCATCCAAAAAGATAAGCGGAGGCTGGGCAATCAGACTCGCTGCAAGATCCAGACGTCGGCGCATACCGCCAGAGAAATTTCGAAGTGGCCGTTTCGCCGCCTCCGTCAGACCAAACTCTTCTAACAACTCCGCTGCCTTTTGCCGCGCCTCTACCCGCCCTAACCCTAAAAGACGTGAAAAGATAATCAGATTCTCTGTAGCACTAAGTGACTCATCCACAGAAGCATATTGTCCCGTAACCCCTATCAATTGCCGAACAATCTGCGACTCCTTTACCACATCATGCCCGAAGATTCGCGCCGACCCCGCATCCGGACGAAGTAACGTAGCCAGCATCCGAATTACCGTCGTCTTTCCAGCCCCATTGGGACCAAGAACACCGTAAATTGTGCCTGCCTTAACGTTTAGATTTACTTCATCAACTGCGCGATTGTCACCAAACGTTTTGACGAGCCCACGCGCTTCGACGGCCCAATCTCCAGGGTTGGGCTCAATTATTTTTTTGCGTTCATTTACCATTACAATTCCTCCAACGTTTTAGTTTGTATTGTGATGGTAACTCCCTTTTATAAACTGAATTTAAACAACACAAAAAACCGGGGAGCGCGATCTCACGCCTCCCGGTTTATTACTTCTCCTCTGAGTCAGCCTCAACATATTCTTTAAGCGCAAACAATTTATTAGCCCAATAACCTTCAAAAAAGGCAAGCCAATCTTGCAGCTCCAGCAAAGGTTCTGGCTGAAGCTTATACCGGGTCTCCCGTCCGACTTTCTGACTGCTAACAAGCTGCGCATCGGACAATACCTGTAAATGCTTATTAACAGCGGTTCGGCTGATCGGGTAGCAATCCGTAATAGATGCTATAGACATTTCCTTATTAGCGAGCAGCTTTAGCAGACTGCGGCGGGTAGGATCTGCTATCGCCTGAAATACATCATGTCCTGCTTCAGCAACCGGCATATTAAGCCTCGATATAAGCAGGAAGTTTTTCTTGGACGATTTTTTCCCAGCCGCTGTTCATAAAGCCGCGTACGATTGGATGTGGTTGTCCAAATTCAGTAACTTTTTCAGGGTCCCATCCAGAATGAATCAAGGTAAATTCAGTTTTCCCTTCGATTTCTTTCAGTTCAAAAGCAAGATGCCAATCCTTCCCCCAATTAAAACCAACACGATTCGGAGGATCAACTTCGGTTACTTTACAAGGAGAATCTCCGAATTGTCCAGCATGCAGGATGGATTCATGCCCAACAACAGGCTCGAATGTACTAGGCATCCACCAGGCTGCCATTCCTTCTGCCGTGGCAACAGCTTTCCAAACCTTTTCTATTGGCACATCTAGTAAAATCGTTTGACGAATTTCTTGTAAGGGTTCTTGAGTTTGCATAATAAATAGCCTCCAGCATTCAATTAATATAACACCTTTTGGGTTCACTTTTGATTATAACACCTATAGGTGTTATGTCAATTTACAGAATTCCCTAATTCTCCGTTCGTTATTCAACGTCTCAATCCCTCAATAGTATCCTTTACAGCTATAAAAAAGCCCCTCCCTCGGTCATCCCGAAGAAAGGGCCTTCCTATTTCATCAGCTCTATGATCAGTTTCTTGGCTTGACAGTTACTGTGATTTTCTCACTAGATGTCTCGCCTGATGCATTGACTAATACTGCGTAATATTCATATACACCTGGTGCTTTATCTTTAAGTTTCGTAACTGTCATCTGAGCCGCAGGGGTAGCCGTGTTTAGTGTCTGGGTGTCGATCACTTCTCCATTCTCATACAAACGGTACTCAGTACCATTGGTTCCCCACCACATATTCATCACAACGTCATAAGTTCCATCCCCGCTCCAGTTGTCGTGGGATACTAATGGTTTGCCCGGCACTGCATCGGTAACAGTAAGGATAAGCGGATCGCAGGTTGTCGAACCGAAGCTGTTGACCAGCTCGCACGTGTACGTGTAGGTTCCATTTGATTTGCCCACAATATCCGTACTCATGGCTTGCGCATTCGGTGAGCTGTCCGTCAGCATCTGGTTACTGATCAGCACATCGTTTTCATAGAGCTTAAATTCGGTACCGTTGTTCCCCCACCAAAGATTCATGGTGACGGTATATCTGCCATCTCGAAGCCCGGTGTCGTGCCCATTATTGTCAGACAACACTGGCTTTCCAGGGGCTCCACCAGCAAGCGGAGTTGTATTCTGGAGCCATTGTGACCAACGGACTAGAACCTCTGCCTGCTCAGAAGTGAACACCTGATTGCTCTGGAGGTTCACTTCACTATTAAAAGCTTCCAGCAAGCTGTGAACTTCTGCGCCAGCATACTGCTCAGCTTTTTCTTTTGCGTTAGCCAGCTGCTGCAAAAGTGAGTTGGTTACGTTTTCTAAATCTGGAGCACCCGTCTCAGCTGCAAAAGTTTCGGTTAATGCCGACAAGCTGTCAAATGTCGCATATACACTAAACGAATGCTCTGCCAACCCGACATTGCCCGCCGCATCCTCGGCTTTCGCAGTTACACTATGAGTTCCCGGTTCCAGCGTATACGCCTTTACATCTGCGAGCGTTGAATCACATGGCGAATAAGTGATGCCTGATACAGTATCAGCTGCACTACAGGTGATGTTTAATGTCTGCTCTATGGTATAGGAAATCTCTCCGTTAATTACCACCTGTGGTGCGGTCCGATCAATCTTCACCACAGCAGTCTTCTGCGGCTGTTCCACATTACCCTCTCTATCAACGCTCCAATAAACTAACTTATGTGTTCCTTCATTGGACAAAATAACTGAATTCCCGGTTTGCTGTTCGCCATCGTTTACTGTGAAATAGGTTACCGCAACACCAGAGCCCGCATCTGTAGCTGTGAAGGTTACCAACGTATCCTTGTTAGTCCAACCTTGTGGCGCATCATCCATTGTCACCGGAGCTGTATGATCTGCCCCTTTTACTACACCATAAAAGCGTAATTCTGCCATGTTTCCAAACCAATTACTACTATTATAGATCCGGATATAACGATAGGCTTCTGCATTACTAATACTTAAGGTCTGCCAATCCATCGTTTTTCCTGCAGGAGAGGAGATTGTCGTCCAGCTTGTATTATCATTCGAACCCTGAACCACAGTCCCATTGATTCGTGTAAAATAATTATCTTGCCTGGAAAGCACCTCTGCCTTGGACAGCTGAACCCTATTCCCTTCTTTAAAATCAAACGTTATAAATCCTCCATATCCACTGCCATTTACCCGAAAATCCGTAATTGAGCCTGCATTTCCATCGAATAATGATCCCGCAACATTCCTGAGATCAGTGGATGTTCTCCCACTGGAATCACTTAAATTAGTAATCGCAAGCACATTACTAATCAACTCGGTCTCATCGGGAATGTACAGAGATGAACCATCTGTAGTTGATGTTTTTTCCGGCCCCTCGATTCCCTCCTTTGTCTTGTATTTAATACTAAAGTTCACAGGTCCAGGTTGTACGTTATTGCCCATCACCGCTTCAGCCGTCCAATTGATCTTATCGACAGTAGCAATGGTTGCGACTTGACCCTGAATATTGACATTCACTTGGTTTATTGCATCGCTTGCTTTAAAAGACAATTTCACCGTGTTCCCAGACACAATTCGTTTCTGGATACTTTGGTCGGAGCTAATGGACACCGCATCAAGCTTTGAATTGATTTTAACATCACCATACAAACGTAGTTCAGCCATGTTTCCATACCAGTTGTTTCCATTGGTGATGCGGATATAACGATAGGGTTCTGTGCTGTTAATCGTCAACGTCTGCCATTCCGGCGTATTCCAGGCTGCATTAGAGATCGTAGTCCACGTCACATTGTCGTTGGAGCCTTGCACCACTGTTCCATTAATTCTGCCCGCATAATTATCTTGCCTTCCGATTACTTCTACCCTAGACAGCAATGCCTGGCCACCTTCTTTAAAGTCAAAGGTTAGATAGGCACCATAACCACTGCCATTTAAACGAAAATCCGTGATAGAACCTAAATGATTATCAAATAAAACTTTTGCTGTTGCCAAAAGATCAGCCGGATTCCTTCCACTGGAATCGATTAGATTTGCTATCTCAAGCACATTAGCGACAAGCCCTGTCTGATCTGCAATGAATAAAGTAGAACCATCTGTTGTAAAAATAGTCTCTACAGCATCCTCTCCAGCTGCCGTTTTATAATTGATCTTAAATTTCACAGTACCTGATGGAACATTTTCATTCACCACAAGCTTAGCTGTCCAGTTGATATTGTCCACAGAACTGACTGCAACAGGTTGACCCTGTATATTGGCTGTGACATTATGGATCATTTCTGTAGACTTAAAGGATAATTGAATCGTATCCCCTGGAATAATCCGATTTTTTAAGCTTTGATCTGAGTGAATGGACACGGACTCTAATTGATTTACTGTCTCATACCGCTGGCCAAAGATTCTAAATTCAGCAATTTCCAGCATAGTACTCGAAGGCTTTATCATTTCCATTTTCAAAAATCGGAATTTTTCATGCTCCAGGCCTGCTTGAACCTCTAGTCTCTGCATCTCTTCAGTAACTGTTGTCAAACCGGGAGTTAAGCGGGTCCAATTTTCTTTGTCATTCGATCCGAACATTGCAACGCCGCCAATTCTCTCCGGAAAACTAGCTCTTACCTGAAGCTCAAAGCTTTCTGCTGATATTTGAAAATCCGGTCCTAAATCCATGTAATGCGCCCGATCCTGCGCTGTATAATACCCCACAAAACTATCATTTGTGTTGTCCAGCAGGTTCGGGACTGCATTACCAAAGGTTGAGCTGACAAACATATTCGTAAAATTAACACTTCCATCTTTCATTAAAGGCGTCAATTCTTTAAGACTTTGCACTGCAAGATTCAGGTCAAATAACTTCTGATAGAAGACCTCGTCAGTGACATTAGTAATTACATCCATTACCTCAGCATGCACTTGCTTATAGTGAGCTAACGTTGCCGAAATGTAAGGCACATCAGCATGATAAGGAGAAATGACAGCGTTGACGGCAGATTGCCGATCATTCGCTACTACAACAGTAACATCCTTGGTTGTAACCGAAGTTCCGTCTGAGGCACTCACTACAAAGGAATACGTTCCCGCATGTGCTCCAGACCAAGAGAACACACCTGAAGTTTCATTGAACAGTGCGCCCTCAGGTAATTGATCCGCTTGATAGGCAACAACATCCGTTGCACCTGCGTCTGTCGCAGAGAAATCAAATTGAATTGCCGCTGTAGAACCCTCATAGGTAAATAAAGATACCGGTGCCTTCCCTGATGTAAATACTGGAGGGGTAAGCTGTGCCCCAGCTTTTAAATTAATATGGTCAATATCGACTGTTGTCCCATTTCCTTTCACATTAAAATAGACAAGATCGCTGAAGCCTTGGAACTCATTGAACGCATACTGAATATACCTCCATTGCCCCTTTGTATCAGGCAGCGTAACGGTATCGCCAAACACCTCCATGGTTGCTATGCCAGTAGTCCGAATCTTAAAAGCAATGGTTCGTTCGCCGCTGCTTGCACCCACATAAGCAATTTTACTGCCCTCATCTGTTGCGGTAATCTCAACGTAAGTAGTGTCTCCTTCTTGTTTTGTGGTGGAGTGACTATCAAGCTTCGTATACCGGTCTTCTAGTTCTCTCAAATCTGGATTCGTTATCCCCTTCGGCAGATTGAGCGTACCCTCGCCCTCTGCTTCTTTAGGGATGTACAGCCAATAATCCCCGCCTCCATCCGGAGACTCCCAATAGAAAGGCAATCTCTTAGTAAACATCTCGCTAAAGTAAGGAGCTTCAACCTCCATATTTATTCCAGCTGAATATTTATAATAATAATAAAGGTCATAGACATTACCGCCAATTCTCCCCCTGTAACCGCCAGCCAAGTGTTTATAGATAATCGTTGGATTTCCATTTACATCTGTATGTGCCGCCACTGGAATCCATGGTGTATCATAGCCAATCATATACTGCGCAAAGTAGTCGGCAGCTTTTAAAATCCGTTGATCTAGAAACTCATACGGACCCACCGCATTTGGCGTATTAGAAACAGTCCCCTCTACCGGATCTACCTTTGTTTCCTGAGCCAATAATAAACGTGATAAAATCTCTACATTCGTTATATCCCCAGCGCCATGCGCCTGATCTCTGCCCATTTCAACATGCTGAACTACGGGAGGATTAACTTTTTCCCCTGTTACAATATTTGTATCAACCCATCTGAATAATGCTTTTATCGCGCCATTTTGCCCCTGATCGACAGCAGTTTTATTGACGGTAAACCATTCAACTCCCTCATTGTACCTATCTTTATTTCCTGTAAAAATATAACCTGACATAGCTCCAAGCAGCGGATAAAGATGCTGGTTCATAAAACGATCATTGGTGTGTTGGAATGTTTCAATAACCGGATTAATAAGATTATTCGTAAAATCAGCGACATCTTGTTCCGTCCATTTCAGCTCTTCAGTTTGAGTACTTGTGTACCTTAAGATTTCCGCCGCAGTAACCATTCGATTAAGCGGAATTCCTGTATGAATATGTGCATCATTAAAATACACGTATTTCTCAGGGTCCATCTGTGACCAAATCCGGATAATATGCATGGCATTAGCTCTGTAAACCTCATCACCTGATATTACATACAATAGAGCTTGTGTATAAGCCTTCAACCCATCCGCTATAAATCTTGAATTAAAGCCTTGGCTATTAAAAGCATCGCTCGCTGGTTTCAACGGATTCGCACCACTCTGATTGTTGGAAGTGACCGTTCTTGAAGCTGCCGGAGAGAGAAGCATCTGATTATAATAAGTGATCCAGGGTTCTTTTTGCGCCCGTACCTGTGTCCTAATATTCTCAAGAATATCCTTGGTCAGGCCAACACCCGGATGTTTGAATCCGCTTTCATCTATAACCTCATTAATGGCAGGTTGGTAATCCGTAATTATCGACAGCTCTGTCGATTCTACTGCGGCTCCTTCTGCTGATAAAGGCACTAGCGTTACCAACAAACTTAAGGAAACTGTGATCCTAAAAATACGTTTAAGCGATTTTCCAAAGAGTAGCCCTCTAAGTGAATTCATTGTTCTCCTCCATTCATTTACATCCTCTGATTTAATGCAAATAAATACCGTTGGCAAATTCATTCACTACAAAATGTTTGTTATTCAGGTCGACAATAACCTCTCCATTAATCTGGAGATTATAAAAATAAATGTCCTTCACACCTCTTTCCTCGTCATAGCCGAATATACGGGAAGGATGGGTATTCTTTCCATTGTAGTGGATATCGCTAAATTCAATATTTTCGATACAGCGTCCTGGCACCGGATTATAGGTTTTATTCCACACCACGCGGACATCAAACAGCTGACCTAGTTCGAAATCCTCCACCCGGATATTTTTGAAAGTAACCTTACGAATGGTATTGTTGTCCCCTGCACAAATTGCCATAACGCCCCAATAATTTTCCTGCGGCTCGTGATGTTCAAGCACATCGATATTTTCGAACCAAATATTTTCTATAAAATCGCCATTATGTTGGTGATCACCATGAATACCGACATGTATGGCATGAGCGACGTCCGCCCAGAGTATGGAATCTTTAACCGTGATATGGCGTGAGTCTCCGTAATACTCTCCACGACTGCCGTAAATGGCAATGCAATCATCAGAAGTTCTCAAGAACACATCTTTAATATCCACATTTGAGCTAGCCATCATATCAATTCCATCACACCAGCCGCGTGTACTGAAAGCTTTGAAGTTATGAATGCGAATATGCTTAGACGCTCCGATATATATACTGTAATGCGGAGGATCAAGCGTGATGATCCCTTCGATCTCAATCTGTTCAGAATGCTGGATTTGAACGCCTCTTAAATAAGTCGTTTTCTCCATATCCGCCAAATACAGAACACCTCTGCCGCGAACAACAACATTCTCAGCATGGTCAATCATTATGGATCCACAAAGGATCGCGCCTCCGGCAATATAAACGGTGGTCCCAGAAGGGATATGCAGCATTGGATTCTCGAATTGATGAAGCCCGGGCATAAAATATATCGTCTGACGCTCCCCGTTAGCCCTTTCTGACAAACGCTGAACTTGTTCTGCGATAGCCGCAAATTGATGTATTCCTGGTTGGACAAGCACTACATTATCATCGTCATGTCTAGGAGGGGCTGTCTCCAAGGGGTTGGCAAAAAGATGCAAGTTACTAAAACGTTCTCCATTGATTTCAATGGAAAGCTTACACGGGTGCTCCAATGTGAACAAAAGGGTATTCTCTTCGATTTGAAAGGAGATTTGGGATGCCAAAGGGCGAATAACCGCTTGTTCAATCTGTTGTTTTTTACAATGAACAGAGACCTCCACCGTGCCATCCATATCAAAATAAACCATCGATGTCGACCGAACCTGATGCATATCCACCTTTGCTTCAAAAACAAACAGAGATTGCCATACCCCACCAGGCTCTCTTACGCTTACTGTAAAATCGTCTTTCCCCAGGGCTTCATTCGGCTGCTCATAAATAATTAATTCGCTCATTTCTACCTCCGTTATCTTAGAATCAACTCTCTTAAGGGTTTAATAAATAGGCTGGAGCAAGCTTTTGCTCCAGCCTATCATCCAGTACTAATCAGCGGACAACCGCTCTATTTACGATCCGCCAACACTTTATTTACTTCATCCGTTACTTCCTGACCTCCGGCTTTTAGCCAGCTATCCTTGAAATTATCAAAATCTTTACCCGTGTTCGCTTCTCCTGTAATCGCCTTGATAACAAACGTATCTTGTAACGTCTTCAGATTGCCCCAATACTTGGGTTTGCTTGTCAATACCGCTGGGCCTAGTACATCAAGCAATGGTGTAACACCTGGAGTGATCTTGTCTCTCAAATCTAGCAATTCTTGTTTTACCGTATGTTTTTCCATTGAAGTGTCTGTGGAGCTAAGTGGATTATAGAAATTGCCCGCTCCCATCTTCGGAGCACTAACCTCTTCATCCGCTTTTGGAATGGCAAGGTCCCCTTCCATATCATAGCTCACCCCCAATTGACCGAAACCTGTCAGCAGAAAACCTTCGGAATCCGTAGACACATATTCAAGAATTTCCATAATTTTATGGCGTTTTTTCTCATCCTTTTCGAGTTGAACACCGAACAATACTGGCGCCTGTCTTGCACCATACGCGAATGAATAAGCAACGCCATCTGGAGCTGTAAACGGCTTGCCAGGCACGAATATTTGACCTTTCTCTAGACCAGGTTTTGCGACAAACCCAGATTCTTTATAAAAATTGCCCCACTTCCCGTTATCCACCATACCCACTTTTTGATCAGCAAATTTAATATTGATTTCGTTATTATCACTAGTTATGAATTCAGGATCAATCAGACCCGCTTTGTACCATTTGCTCAATAACGCCAATGCTGATCGTGTCTCTTCTGTAACGCCTCCATAAACTACGTTCCCGGAAGCATCCTTCTTGAATTGATAAGGGGAAACAGCATAGGCTGAGAACACACTTGTGAACAATTGTTCTGGAAGCTTGCCGCGGCCGATTAAGCCGTAAGTATCTTTCTTCCCATTTTTGTCCGGATCTTCATTAACAAATTTGGTGAGTACATCTTCAAGCTCTTCCAATGTCTTGGGTGGTTCTGAGTAGCCAATATTTTTCAGCCAGGCTTCATTATAGCCCGGAATAAATCCATCAAGACCACCTGGCCAAATTTTCGGGATCCCCCAGTTTTTTTCGTTGTATAAGCCTACGCCCCATGCCCCGGAATCAACGGAATCCAATGCTGCTGCATATTTCGGCATCAGGGATTCAATTTCAGCCTTATCAATTGTCGCAATGATCCCTTGATCTGCCCATTGCACCATATCCGTTTCGTTTGCATCGACCGGGAAGATATCAGGAATATCTCCAGAAGCTAGAAGCACCGAAAATTGTTCTTTCCAAGTTCCACGTTCCAATTTAATATTTTTGATTTTTACATTAAATTTCTTCTCTAGCTCGGTTTGCACATAGTTACCGTCTTCTTCTGGCGTATTAAAGTTGTTCGCCCAAATAATTTCAATCGGAGCTTCAGCTGCTGATGTCCCCCCTTGACCTTGATTCGTCGGCTTAGCTTCGTTAGTGCTATTATTCGCCGCATTCCCGCCACAACCACTCATGACAAGTGAAGCCGATAGGGCTATCGCAGCAATTTCCAACCATTTCTTGGATGTATGCCTCATATTCTTTTATTTCCTCCCTTTTCTTGTTCATCTATATATTTAGACAGCTCGCGGATATAGCGGACTGTTTAAACCATTCTGAGTCTTCTAACCCTTAAGTGATCCAACCATAATTCCTTTGACGAAGAAACGTTGCAGGAATGGATAGATCATTAATATAGGCAGCGCTGTAAACATAATAATAGCTGCTTTGACCATTTCAGGAGCCTGCTCATTAGTAGGAAGTGGTAACATCGGATCTCCTTCGGCTGAAATAACAAGCCGTCTTAAGAAGAGCTGCAGTACAATCTTTGATTGATCCTGCATATATAACATTGCATCAAACCAAGCGTTCCAGTGCCCTACTGCAGTCCATAGGGCTAATGTTGCTAGAACAGGCTTCGACAGCGGAATAACAATCGTAAATAAGATCCGCATATCATTAGCCCCATCTATTTTAGCTGAATCCTCCAGTTCCTCCGGTATACCCATAAAGAAATTTCGCAGGAGCAGAAGATTAAACGTGCTGAGCAGGCCGGGGACAATATAAACCCATAACGAATTTATAAGTCCCAGACTTTTGATTAGCAGATAGGTAGGGATAAGCCCGCCGCCAAAAAACATCGTTACAACAATGAACATTGTATAAAATCCCCGGTGCGGCAAATATTTGCGAGACAGCGGATATGCTCCCAGTGACAGAAACACCAGTGTCAGAGCCGTTCCTACAACTGTGCGAAAAACCGTATTCCCCATCGTTTGCCAGACCGTATCAGTTGTCAGTACACGCTTCCAAGCAAAGAAGGAAACTTCTTTAGGATAGAAATGAATTCCCGGCCGAAGGGCTTCCGCAGGTGTGCTAAATGATATAGAGAGCACATGCAAGAAGGGATAAATCATCGTAATACAAAGAATGATTACAAATAGGATTAGAAAGACTTGGAATACTTTTTCACCAGTGGATAGCTTCAATTGTAGTTACTCCTTCCTTACATTCATTCATTAATAAAGACCTTCCTGCCCCATTTTTTTCGTTATGAAGTTTGCAAATAACACCAGGATAAGACCCACCACATTTTTAAATAATCCAACAGCCGTCGTTAGACTGAACTGAAAGTTTTGCAGACCTATCCGGTACACATAAGTATCTAACGTATCCGCCACTCCATATACTGCTGGTGAATAAAGTGTTAAGACTTGATCGAAGCCAGCATCCAGCACACTCCCTACCCGAAGAATAAGCAGAATAGCAATCACCGGCAGGATCGAAGGAATGGTGATAAATAACGTTTGTTTCCAGCGATTGGCTCCGTCCAGAACTGCAGCTTCGTACATTTGGGAATCAATACTTGCTAATGCAGCTAAGTATATAATCGTTCCCCAGCCGATTTCCTTCCATATTCCTGACATAACGAGCGTAAAGCGGAAATATTTCTCGCTGCCTAAAAAGTAAATGGGATCAAAGCCGAGCCACTGAATAATATAATTGACCACACCCGAATTCGGAGATAACAAAGTGATCAATATCCCTCCAATAACGATCCAGGATAAGAAATGGGGTAAATAGGATATCGTCTGTGCAACCTTCTTGAAGAAAGAAAACCTAAGTTCGTTAAATAACAGCGCCAATATAATCGGTGCAGGAAAACCAAAGATGATATGGTAAAAACTGATAATAAGCGTGTTCTTAATAATTTTCCAAAAGTCGGGTGAAGCTGTGAACAAATATTCGAAATGCTTAAAGCCGACCCAAGGACTTCCCCAAATTCCATCACGAATAAAATAATCTTTAAAAGCCAGTTGAATGCCATACATCGGGCCATAAGCAAATACGGTATACCAGATGATCACGGGAGCTAGTAATAAGAATAAATATTTGTTTTTTTTGTATTGGCGCCAAGTATGTGTCCACCTCGAGACTTTCGGCTTAAGATTCTCTCCCTGTTTTTGAATGCCAGCAGTGCTTGCCGGGTTCATAGTTGTTTTCTCCTTCCGAATACGATTTTGCGTTAAGACTGTGTCTGAACACCCCTTACGTTAGGGTATTGTAAGCGCTTTTTCTATTGTAAATTCATTAAAATCAGTAAATTATCTTCGTATTGGGGCTATAATTTTTCAAACAAAAGAAAAGACAATCGCGAGACGATTGCCTTTTCCACATGGATTGGAGAATTATGCACTTGAATGGCTCGAATGGTTTGCATTGCCTGCATTCCTATACTGGACCGGTGTAACTCCGTAACGTGTTTTGAATTTGTTGTGAAAATATTGCGGGTTACGATAACCCACCTGAGCAGAAATCTCAGCCACGGACAGCTGCTTTTTTTCTCTTAATAAATCAGCCGCCTTCTCCAACCGCACTCGGGTTACATATTCAGTGAATGATTCATTCATAACGGTTCCGAACAAGGTAGAAATATACGATGGCGCCAACGAAGCAACCTCAGATAATTTATTTAGCGATAAATCCTCTTGAATATTATCATCGATAAAGATTTTTAATTTATGAATGATCTCCGTATGTGCGTGATTACCTGACTCTTGAATATAAGCTGTAATTTGTGCTGATAAATCACGAATGGAATCAAGTGTTTCGGCCAACGTTTCCTTTTTGAACTCATCGAACAGACTGGAAGGCGAAACGATTTGTTGCAGATCAAGCTCAATAATGGTCTGATACAGAACCGTAACCAACTGAAGCAAGCCTAACTCAACCGTCTCCAATTGGACATCACCTTTCTCCAGGACCCTCTGGAAATCGTCCATAAACCTGTTCATCGTAACGTCATTGCCTGCCTTTAATGCATTTTTATAAAGATCAAAAGAGAATAAGTGTGGCGTAACATCGTTGAGCGGGATATGTGAATACCGCACAATAGCTTCCGAACCATAGATAAACCGATAACGATAGGCATGTAAGGCATTTTGATACGAAAAGGGGATTTCTTCAGGTGCCTGAACCTTCGATCCAAGCGCAGCTCCAAAGTGTAGTTGCTCGGGTAACCCATTTTTTATAAGCTCCAGCTCCTTCAATAATAAAAGCTCCAGCTCTTCGGGATCCTTGTTCAACTCACTGAAATAGATAATCGCCGCTTCCTGCGTATTCAAGCTGACGAATTTATAAAAGCTATAGGCAGCATGCTGTTCATAAAAAGCCCTGAATTCCTCGCAATCTCCCTTGGTTATACGAATATAGCTAGTCATGTAATAACATTGCAAAGGTATATAATCGTAGTAATCCGAGCCAACACCTGCACCTAATACCAGATTTTTTAGTTCATTCACTTTAGCTTTAGATTCTAAGGTTTCGATTTTTTGACCTAGCTTTGAGATTGTACTACCAATAATAGCAAACTCATTTTGCGAATAGTTTACGGTGCCTGGATGATAAAAGCTGCGAACATTGTTTACAAGCTTCTTCATAGGAACATATACACGTTTGGAGATCAAATAAGCGAATAGAAGCCCAATTAACAATACCAGGATACAGCTGATAAATATTTGACTCTTCAGCTGCTTTGATGAGGATACAAATGAATTCATAGGCCGTATTAATACGTATTTCCATTGATTATTCGAGGTTTGGTCATTTTTAAAAGACAACACATATTTGTCGCGTTTATTATAATGAATTTCCTTATTATTCCCCGCTGACTCCATCCATTGCTTAGCAGTCTTAAGCCCCTCTTCGACGTTCGAGCCCGTATGGATAATAGGGCTGCCCTTTTCATCAAAAGCATATAGCTTTTCCATCGGCGAGCTCATCGTGCTGGAAATCATTTTATTGATGTATTCTAAGCTAACGTCAATATACATGGTTCCGGTTGATGTTTTTGATAAAGCGCCATAGGGAAGGGCGATTGCGTAAGTCAACACCTCTTCTTTATCCGATAACGTTCTATAAGTCCAGCGGTTTAAGGCTGGTGTAACTGATGTTTTTAAGAAGGAAGCATCTGGAGAATTGTCCAGCTTCGAATAAAACTGGCTGTTATCGATGATATAATTACCTTTCTCGAAGTATGTGGATATTTTGTAAACGCCTTCATTAGTAAGCTTGAAAATTTCGAGATCCTTGCGAAAAGCTAATATTCTGCTCGTATTACCTTCCCATTCACTGTCCAGTAAATAATTCAGCATAGATTGATTCTCTAACGACAAGGTAGACACTGCTCGGTTGCGGATACTGTTTTCGTATTTTTGCAGCAGTGTATTTTCCACAAAATCACTTGAAGTCATCAGTCGTTGCTTGCTGTCTCTGGCAATCTCATCCACCATTAAGCGATTAGCCTGAACATACAGATAACTGCCCACAAGTCCGATTAAAACAACGGCTAATAATGTGAATGAAAAAATCAGATGGGTAAACAATGTGCCTCCATTTCTTAGTCTGCCGCCGATCTTCATCACAAGCCCCCCTTTAGTTCATAACCCTATCTCTGTAACTTTCTAAATTGAAAGCATTTATAATTAAAGATACTAAAATACACCAACTTTAGCCATTATAAAATCTTCTGTTTAAAGATAACGCATCTTATAAAACCGAAAAAAACAGGCTTCCCCGAAATTAATCGCTGGAAACCTGTTTATTAACCTATACGAGATAAAAGTAACTTCAATGCCCCCGCTCCCTTTTTAAATATTCCTTCACCCATGCAATCCATTCTAACCTGTGCGTATACACAAGGATTACAAAGCTCCCAAGCCATACCCATAGGATAGGAGCAGACCACTTACTGATGCACAAATAGACAAAAAGGAGCAGCATTCCGCTAACCACTTGCACACCATCCGAGACAGGTGAATTTCCTCTGCTTTTGTACCCGCTGCCGAGCACTTTCAACACTGCCAGGATGACTGCTAACGCTAAAGAGGCTTTGAATCCTGTCAATGCACTCCATACCCCAAAGGTTACGGCAATCGCCTTCCCTCCTTTTCCTTTAAGAAATGGAGAGAAGGCATGACCCGCAACAGGAGCTAAGGCAAGCGGAATAATGAAATAACCCTGACTATAATGGCTTCCCATTACCCATAAAAGAGGCAGATATCCTTTTAAAAAATCCAACAACACCCCAAAAATTCCGAATCTATACCCAGATGACTTCCAGAGATTCAAAGCCCCCGGATTACCGTCGCCTATGACCTTTAAATTCTTTTTACGCGCTAACCCAAGCCAATAGGAAAACATAAGAGATCCCGACAAAAATAAACCCGCGATCCACAATATGATCATTAGTCCTTATGGCCTCCCACCTGGATATGCCTTCCTTTCCAGCTTACATGCCTCAGAAAAACGACCTGATATATTGAATAAAGCATAATAAAGATAAAGAAAAGAGTAGCAACCACGTGAAATACTGGAATGACGATGCCAAAAACCCCTACATATTTAATAAAATAAAAGAGCTGGAACATATAAAGGAGATAACCAATAAGTAATGGCAATCCCAAAGAAGTATTCGCAAAAATAAACACGGTTTCTGAGACGATGAGTCCCACCACCCAAAGTGCAATTGGAATAATCGTCCGCGGGCTTAAGGTTGAGGTGCTTAAGACAGCCCCTTTACTGAAGCCTTCAATTTCACTTTTTATCCCCTTCGGATACATACGAAAAGATACTAAGCCATAACCGATAAAATTCCTAATGGGAACACCTGCCGCGATAAACTTCTCTCCTAAAGACAAATCATCCAGCACTTCAGATTTAATGCTTTGATGTCCATTAACTCTTTCATAATCCTGCCTTAAAGCTAGAATACACGAACCGTATAATCCTTTTTTGGCGTTATTCTTTTCAAAAATAGATGTGAATGTGAAGATCCCCAGCATATTCATAATTAAGGCAAGTTTCTCAAACAGCTTTTCTGTATGATGAAAAGGAACTACCGAAATGACACCTTTCGATAGCTCCCTTGCTTTTAATAATGAGGCCAGAGCGTTAGGCTTTAACCGGATATCTGCATCCAGAAAAGCAAAAATATCGCCCGAGGCTTGCAAATATCCATTCCATACTGCCCAGCTCTTGCCCGCCCATCCCTCAGGGAGACTGCTATTTGCAATAACCTTAACTCCATAGCTTTCAGCAATTTCCTTGGTCCGATCCTCCGAGAAGTCATCCACAACAATAATTTCATAGGGGGTAATGGTTTGGAGCTGGAGTGAGTCGAGCAGAAAACGCAAATTATATTCTTCATTCCTTGCGGGGATGATGATGGACAATTTCTCCGGTCCTTGAAAATATTCTTGATCAGCGGCCAATATATTCTTTCTAAACAATATAAAACCGGAGAGACATCCAACACCTATAATAATTAACAACCACATGTACAGCTCCCCCCTCCTATAGCTATATATATATGAAGGGTTAGTCCGTAATATATTCAATTCAAATTTAACCGACATTTACTTTTGCTGAGTAATGATTAAGCTTTTCTGTACACAAGAGCATAACGATGGCAAAAAAAACGATCATCGCAGGAAAAATACCCAGCGTGAATTTCGAAGCTAATAAGCCGATAAAAGGCGGCATCAGCGTGGTGCCGGTATAAGCTGTTGCCATCTGAAAGCCCATAATTGACTGAGCATGTCTCTTCCCGAATCGTTCAGGGGTTTCATGTAGCATACACGGAAAAATGGGGGCTAACCCTAAACCTATAATCATAAATCCTACAAGTGAAACTATAGTTGGAAGCGGCAATACTAACAGCACCGTACCGATTAAAGCAATGAGTTGACCATATCGAATAAGCTGTTTATTACTCATTTTAAAAGTAATGAAACCCGTCACCATTCTACCAAAAGTAATCCCTAGATAAAAAAACGATACCCATGTCGCTGCAGTTGATGCAGGAATATCTTTAATGTTTACAAGAAAGCTGCTCCCCCATAACCCCATACTCGTTTCTATGGCAGAATAAAATAAAAAGGTTAACATCGCTAGCTTCACCCCTCTTAATTTCCAAGGTTTTGTGTTCTCTCCGGCATGCTCTAGCTCCGGATGATTGAACTCGGGATCACTTTCAGCATTCGGGTGGTTATTACTCCCAGCCACTCTATCCCATAAAGGCAGTGTAACGAATAGAATAATGACTAAGCTCAATTGTATGTAAGCAACCGTAAGATAACCTTGCCGCCATAGACCTTCACCAGAGATAAAAGAGCCCATAATAATAGGACCCAGCGTGGCGCCCACTCCCCAGAAACAATGTAACCAACTCATATGATGGGCTTTATAGTGCGTAGCAACATAACTATTTAATCCGGCATCTACAGATCCCGCACCTAAACCGAGTGGAATCGCAGCAACAATTAACCACACTAACGAAGGTGACCATGCAAAACCAAGCAACGCTACAGCAGTCATGATGCAGCTAACAAGAGTCACTTTCCCCGTACCAAAACGTTTAAGGATAATGCCACTCATCAAACTGGACACTATTGTGCCTACTGCAATGACCATCGAAAGAATTCCAGCCGTACCTAATGAAGCATTTAAGTCCATTCTCATCACTGGCCAAGCGGATCCAAGCAATGAATCTGGCAAGCCTAAACTAATAAAGGCTAAATAAATAATAATAAGAAAAAAAGTTGCCATAGTTATCTCCTTAATTGTTCTCATCTATTTGTTGTGAAACTAATAATCCTAATCCAAGACTTTGTAATCCATTCAGATAATCACGCTTCAAGTTACTCACCGCTAACGCAGGAAGATGCTCCTTCGGAACGTATGTGCCACTTCGCTCAGCGATTTGATTAAGCATAGCTGGAGCTAATTCATCCTCACAAAAAATAATATAATGCGGATTCAAAATAGAAGTCATAGTAGCCACTAATCGACTAATCGCATCCACGCTTTGATTCGATTGCATATTTGATCCACCAGGATCTCCAGTTAATGCCTCTATGAAATTTCTATTGTCATACTGGGGCAAGAATTGAACTTCCCCTGAAAAAAACGTCTTTCCTCGCACAATTTCACCATTGACCGCGATCCCAGCTCCCGGACCATTTTTCCCTAAATACAGATACATTAGAGAAGTATTCTCTTTCAAATTTCGTTGCGTCATATAGCCGATTACAGCCGCATTCATATCATTTTCCACGATTGTCGGAATGGATAGTTGATCTTCTATGTGTTTTCTCAAATCTAAATTCTGATATTTCTCATAACCCGGAATCAGAAAAATCTGCCCATGATTCACCGCACCTGGAACTCCAATAGCCACAGAATGGATTTTAGGATTGTCCTTTTTTTCATCTTCAATAAGCGTGACCAGTTTACTAACATCTTCCTCAAGAATACTGGGCAAACTCCCTTCTTTGATTACCTCACCAATGCAATTATAGATGGTATAATTCGTTTCATTTTTTTCCAAAAAAATAGCCATACCTAACCGATAATTAGGATTGTAGGCATATCTTATTGCCCTTCTTCCACCACTTGACTCATCCAGACCGCTGACCGTTATTTCCCCTGCCTCTTCCATCTGCATTAGAAATTTACTTATCGTCGGGAAACTATATTGTAATTTATGGCTTAACTCTGCCTTCGTTGCTCTTCCTAGTTCTAATAATGCTGTTCGAATATTTCGGATAATTTCAGATTTCATTTGCAGTGAAGGAAGTCGTTTCTCACTCGCCATGGCTCTCCCACCTATAGTCATACTGACTTATTAAACGCATTTAATAAGTCAGTATGACTATAGCAGCAATTAGATCTATCGACAAGTTAATTCTTGAATGAAGACCCTTCAGTAGGGGGTAGATTGAATCAAGGAGGGAGCGTCGACACAGCAAAAAAGAGGGGTAGCCCCCTCTTAGTATTTTTGCATATTCCGTTTCTACTTATTGAAACTATCTACTCTTATTTCTCATCTAACCACAAAATCGCTGTAACGCCACGCGGATAATATTTACTGCCCGTGATCTCACCGGAAATAATCTGATCGCTCCAGCTCCAAATCGACAACTCCGGATGGGTAAGCCAAGCTACGTGAGCACGATCCGCTGCCGCTCCCCGTTCCTCCCATTCCAATCCCAGAATGCTGCGGGCGATGAACTGGGAGAGATAGATTTTGCTGAGCCAGCTATTGTTGCTAGTTGAGGAGATTTTCCAGCCTCCGTCTTCGAATAAGCATACTCCCGGCTGTAACACCGCATGCAGATGCTTGTCGAGTGCGCCAATATAGGCGGCGAACCGTCCATTACGATCAAGAGCTTCTTTGCAGCCTGTAAAGTAAGGGAACACAAGGCCTTCGATAGCCGGAATGATCTTAGAGTCATTGCCTTCTCCAATGACAGCCGGAATATACCCGTCTGCTGTAACACTTGCCACCATTGTTGCGGCGCATTTTTCAGCCTGATCACCTGCTGTTTTGGACTGTTCCGCACGCCCAAGCTCTGCAAATATTTTCTCCATAGCCAAGTAAGCAGCCCAGCATTTTCCTGCCAGATAAATATTGTTACGAGCCTGACCTAAAGACACATCCAGACTGTCATACGTAGTAATTTCTGCTCCGCCCATCGTACGTGAGCTATCAAGCCCCATGACACCATTTCTTTGTTCAGGATCTGGATGATCGCGATTTACCATGCTATTCAGGCATTTCTCCATAATACTGAGATTACGTTCCATCCAACCCCGGTCGCCTGTATGCTCTACATAAGTTGCTGCACTCAGCACCCAGTTAACCAATTGTTCATGTGTCATATGTGAGAAACAACCATCAATGCCATAGACCTCATAAGCAGAATATCCCGGACGTGAAACTACGTTGGCTACACCCATATCATGTGTGAAGCTAATTCCACCTGGATACTCTGTATCATCACCCGGGAAACGCACCGTATCTTCGTAGCTGAATCTTTCCACGAACATATCCAGTTCATTACGTACAGTCCAAGGATTCAAACGCAGCTCATAAAATAACTGATCGACGGTAAGATCGAAGGTATTCATCATCCGGTATTCGCCTTCGTTGACGATCCAAAATGGCTTATTCTTGTAGTCCAGCAATTGCGTGGAGCCATAATAACTACGAATCGCATGCGCTAACATAAAGGTTTGATCTGCGGATAGGTCATCATGAGTAAATCTATCGTTAGCTTGCTCCGCTTCTTGCTTAAGGATATCAAATCTGGATAATGCATATTCAGCCACTGCCTCTATATTGTTGAAATAATGATTGTAGTAATAAGAAGCATCAATTCCTGAGGTGACATAACCTGAACGGTGAAAACAGATAGCAAAGCGGTAAGTTTCTTTTACTCTGGCTGGAACATCCATGATCAAAGCACCGACTCGTCCCAGCCCAAAGGTCCAATTCTCCTGCAGCTCCTCCGTTAGAATATCCTCCATTGTGAAGTGCAGTGCGGACTTTGCAGTTCCTTTTTCCGCAGCAATTGCAATAAATCTTCCTTGGCCAACGCCAGTAATCTCCGATGATACATCATCCAGTCTTCTCATTCCGCTATACACATCTGTTCCCTGAAAACCAAAGAATGCACGGCGCGAGGTTGCGGATGAGGTGTTGTCCACTTCGAGTTCAATTAGCACTGCAGGCAGCAGTACATCCTTCATTTCTTCTATAGAGGCAGTTTCTGGATCGGGTACAGAACGAACGGGGGACAGAATCCGGAAGGTCAAATCACCCGCACTCCAGCTGTCTGTGGCTACATGAAAATCTCTGGAAATCTCACGCTCTTGAAAAGGGAACAGAATATTCTCCTTGTCAGGATTAGGATCCGGATTCTCGATATCATAGCGTTTGCTCTCGTCCTCTCCTCCGATCTCATGAAATGGCAGTGTGTCATATCCCTTCCCATCAGCACGTTCTAATCCTATGAATATATTTTGTCTAGGTGGTTTTCCAATCTCCAGATCGAAACCTCCACTAGCTCCTTTGAATCCTAAAGTGAAACTCGCAAATGCACCGATCGGTGAATGATGGGCATTAAAAAATTGATTATACGACATTAATAATAACACTCCTTCCAGCATGGTCCCGGATACTACCGGGCTATATCTCCATGTTATCGATCTTTCCGGAAGTGCAACAGGGTTAAAGCCTTCTATTATTTGGGCAAATCAAACATCAACAAAAACCTATGTTATAATGAAGCCAAACTTTACAGTAAAAGAGGATTGAAATGATCTCGAATGATCCCGCTTTTCATAATTCTATTGATGGCCAGATGGCTCCAGACATTCAAGCAGCTTTCCATATCTTCGCCGCGCATTGGAGAAAAGTAAATCCGGATTGGCAATATCCCGTACACACTCATCCCATGTTTGAGATTAACGTTGTACTGCAGGGTGAGCAACATATGACGGTCGGCAATAAATCTTTTATCCAGCAAAGCGGTGATATTTTATTCATTCGTCCCGGTGTAGAACATAGCAGCCTCGGTTCGAATGCTAGTCGTGACATGACTTATTACTGCCTGCATTTTGATATTGATGATCTGATTTTACGGCGAGCATTATTAACAGCAGACGCTGTTAGTCTAAGTGGGAATACCCCGGAGCTGCGAGCCATTCGTTCCGCTCTAGATGTGATCATTAATTCTTCCATTCTGTCAGAGTCAAAGGACACACACAGAAATCGTCTGATTACATTGCATGCTTCGCTGCAACTTCTAACCGCGCTCAGCGGCTGGGTACTTTCGGAAATGCCCCTTCTGACAGATACAGAGGCTACGGAAAATACCGTCGCTCTAGCTAACGCGATCGAAGGACTGCTGCAAGAATCTGTCTCCACCGCTGCAAGCACAGGCGAAAGAGGCTGCGGTATTGAGCACATTGCGGCAAAGCTTGGATACAGTACAACTCACTGCAATCGTGTTTTTCACCAAATTTATGGCATGGCGCCAAGACAATATTTATCCCGCTTGATCATTCGTCACGCCAAACTGCTGCTAATGGATAATAACCTATCTGTCGAATCGGTCGCCCACCGGCTGGGGTACCGGGATGTGTCCCATTTCAGCAAGCAATTCAAACGCTGGACAGGTCTCCCGCCAATGGGCTACCGCCGTTTAACCGCGAATCCAAATACGCTTTAGTGATTGTTTCGCTTACAAAAAAAGGGATGTACACCGCAGCCCACTAAGTGATTACAGGATATATCCCTTTTATGAATTAACCCTTCGTTGCACCAGACGCAATCCCCTTAACAAAATACTTCTGCAAGGCGATAAACACAATCAGCACAGGTACAACCGACATTGCTGTTCCTGCAAAAATCATATCCCAACGTGAGGAGAATTCTCCGATATAACGGTAAATTTCCACGACCATAGTTTTAGCCTGTCCTGAAGGCAATACCAGCATCGGCATCAGGAAATCATTCCAGATTCCAAGTCCGTTTAAGACCACCATACTGGCTGTGACGGGTCCTAGCAGCGGGAAAACAATTTTCCAGAATATCGCATAACGAGAACATCCGTCGATCTCCGCCGCTTCTTCAATTTCTCTAGGAATGCCTTTGACAAAGCTTGTATACAGCAGGCATCCAAAGCCCACCGCACCGGCTACATAAATTAGAATTGGGCCGGCAAGGCTGCCGTATAACCCCAGCATTCTAAGCTCTTTAAACAGAGGAATCATATACGCCTGAAAAGGGATCATCATTCCTGCTAAAAAGTAAACGAACATGAACCGAGTCCATCTGGCATTTCTGCGTTCAATTGCGTAGCCCGCCATCGGAATAATCAAGACCTGTGCCGCAATAGAAACTGCTGTCAAAATCAGACTATTCAGAATAGCCCGTGGAAACTCTGTTTCGGTTAACAGATATTTAAAGCTGTCCAGATAAAGGGTTTTCGGAAAAGCGATTGCATCCTTCATAATCTCTGCATTACTCTTGAAGGCTGACATTAAATTAAAGAAAATAGGAAAGAAAAAGATAATAGCCACTAATAATGTAACAATGAAAAGTGCGATTTGCCCAACTCTTTTGCGTGTCTGCATCGTCATCTTAGAGCTGCACCTCCCGCTTCTGGAGAACCTTCACTTGGAAGACTGTAATGATGAGTATGATTAAGAACAAGACCATCGCCAGTGCAGTACCAAAACCTTGTCTTAATTCACCAAACCCGACTTTATAAATAATATAAGTTAATGTCTCCGTCTCAAAGCCCGGACCACCATCGGTCATGACGGCAATCTGATCAAAAATCTTCAAGGCGCTGATCATCGATAATACCATACATACAGTCATTGACCCCGCAAGCAGCGGAAAGGTAATATGCCGGAACTGTTGCCAGCCCCCTGCCCCATCAATACTGGCCGCCTCATTTAATTCCTGCGGAATGCCTTGCAATCCAGCGAGGTAAATGATCATATAATAACCCGCGCCTTTCCAAACGGTAGACAAAATAATCGACAGCATCGCATATTTAGGATTGCCCAACCAATCCACAATCCAGCTTCCGAGTCCAACAGACTCCAGGATCTGATTAAATACACCAAAGTTGTAATTCAGGATCATCGCCCAGACGAAACCCATTACGATCCCACTAAGCAACGTAGGGAAATAAAATACACTTCTGAATAAATTCCGGAACCAGCGTACCTTATCGACCATCATAGCCATTGCAATTGCTGCAATATTCTCTAGAACAACAAGTGAAATGGTCATGATCATCGTATTTTTCAGTGCGTTATGCACCCTTGGACTATTCCAAATTTCCACAAAGTTAGCGAAGCCGATATACCTTACGTTGTCGCTAATGCCATCCCATGAGGTGAAGCTTAAATAGACACTCCCAACCGTTGGGACGATAACGAACAAGGTGTACAAAATAAATGATGGTAATATGAACAGCAGAGCGTAGGACTGCCATTTTTTCTTTTTCTTTTTCTGCTGCACAGTGCCTATCAATGACTTGTCAGCATTTACTGCGGATGTAGCCATGGCTACTCTCCCTCCCTTAAAGACCGTGCTTGTTAAAAAGAGAACCTCTGCAGCAGCAGAGGTTGCTCGATCAGGCGCTGCTCTTACATCTGATTAGCTTTCACTTGGTTGTCATACTCTGTATCCGCATCTTTCATGTACTTCGCTACATCTCCATCTTTTACCACGAGATCCTGCAACAGTTTGTAGTACCAGTTACGGAACTGTGGAGGGATTAGATTGTCTCCCCACCAGTTATTGATCGCCAAGGATTTCACTACATTCGGGTCAGCAATAAGATCCAAAGCCACTTGCATTTGTTCACTTGTGTCATAGGTTACTTTCTCTTTTGTTGAAGGAATCGCATTTATGGTTGCTAAATAGTTCGAATACTGTTCTGGGGCGAAGAAGAAACGGATAAAGTCTTTGATGGCTTCTGTTTTGTCTGCATCCTTAGCGGCTTCAGCCGATAAAGACCAGCCTGCAGGTGACGGAAGACCTATGACATTGATTTTCCCTTCACGGTCAGGAAGAGCATAGAAGCCAAATTCAAAGTTCGGGTCCGCTTCAGCGATTTGTGTAAACATCCACGTACCGGAGTACAATTGTGCTGCTTTGCCAGAAACAAGAATCGAAGCGGTCTGATTGTCGCCCGTGCTGAGCCAACCTTTATCTACATAATTCTTGAACAATTCTTTGAAGTCCGTTATGCCTTGAACTACATTAGCATCTGTGAAGCTGACCGTTTTAGCGGTACGTTTGGAATTCCAATCTGCATCTTTCGAGTAGACCTCATCAATCAGGAATTTGTTAACCCAGAAACCCATATGGAAAATATCTTTTCCACCTACTACAATCGGAGTAATGCCCGATGTTTTCAATTTTTCTTGGATGGCGATGAATTCGTCATAGGTTTTTGGAAGCTCGGTGATCCCTGCATCCGCATATGCTTTTTTGCTGTAGATAATCCCTTGGGGAGCGTTCACTTGCAGCGGTGCGTTCCACACCTTACCATCCACTTGTGGTGGGGCTTCGAACAAATCTAGCAGATCGGAAGGCAGCTCTACAATCTTACCCGCATCGGCAAAAACTTCTGTATCACGCATTTCCACCAGGTCCGGGAATTCACCCACAGCATCCTTTGTTTTAAGCCAATCAAGATAGGCAGCGGATGAAGTTTCGCTCAAATCTTTAATAGTGACATTCGGATTAGCTGTTGTAAACTTTTTGACCGTATCTGAGATAGCCTTTTTAGTGGCCGGATCTCCGGAGGCGTAACCTATCGTAAAGCTAACCTCTTTTTTGGTCTCTTGTGGTGTATTTGAAGGCGTTTCGGATGCTGGCGTATCGGTTGCCTTACTCCCTGCATTATTATTATTTCCACCGCAAGCAGTCAAAACTGTTGTAGTGGCGAGTAACAATACGGATAGTTTCATCATTGTTTTTTTGTACATATCATAATAGCCTCCCCTTTTAGTGAACCGTGGAAACTGAAGCAAGATGTGCGCATCATCTCTCGAAAGCGTTTCCGTTGCTAATAGAATAGCATTCCTTATAAATAGTTAGAATGAACTTTTTTAAGCGGGATATGCGGTGAATTTAAGAATAAGTAAAAAAAGAACGAAAGACCGCAGTCTTCCGTTCATCGTCCATCCTTTACGCATTCTCCGAATCTGAGATTTTATAAGGGTCCTCTACAATCGGAAGCAACAATAGAATCGATGTCCCAATATGCTCCCGGCTGCTGATGGATAATCCGTATTCTGCACCGTACACTGTACGAATTCGTTCATGTACATTTTTTAGTCCAACATTTTTGCTAGGCGAACTAGGCTCTTCCAAGGTTTCAGCCAACTGCTGTACCTTTTCCTTGCTCATACCGATTCCATCATCATAGATCGTAACCAACAACATTTCATCTTTCTTTTCGATCGTCAATCCAACTGTCCCTCTGCCTTGACTGCGCAAGCCATGCTGGATAGCATTTTCAACTATCGGCTGAAGTGACAATTTCAGAATGTACCAGTTCAGATCCACTTCGGGTGAGAGATCGACTACAAGCTCAAATTTATTCTCATACCGCACAGAGATAATATAGAAATAATCCCGTAGATGCTCCAGCTCCTGTCGTATGCTTACCCTATCCTCTCCATAGTCGATTACATATTTCAACTGGTTAGAGAGCGATAAAATCATATCTGCGACCTCATCATTATCTTTATCCACCGCATTCATTCGAATGACTTCCAGGGTGTTGTATAAATAATGCGGACGAATCTGGCTTTTCAGAGCATTTAACTCCGTTTGCTTCTGCTTGATCTGGGCAACGTAAGCTTCATCGATATAGGCTTGTAAACGCTCGACCATTCGGTTAAAACCATGGCTAAGTCTACCCATTTCATCATTGCTGTTCACGACCATCTGGGTATCCAAATTACCGGATTCTACGATAGCCATTTGCTTAATTAAGTTCCGAATCGGAGCAGCCAGCCGCCTTGAGAACCAGACACCCATGATGATCATTGCAATCGCACAAATAAACATCGCTATAAACACCGTCGTACGGGCTGAAAAAAGCTGATCGAATAAATTCGCCCGATGAATTCTGGCAGTCACCGTGCCTTTAAGAAAAGGAATCTCTTCACTGAGAACGATCATCTCCTCGTCCTTTTTAGCCCGAAAAGCCTCTCCATTCGCTGACCTTGTCTCATTCGTGAAATATACATTTCCGTCGCCATCCAGCAGAAATAATTCATCCTGTCCCCCCAGATTTAATTCTCTGAAGAACTGATTAAATAACGAAACATCCACGTCCATAAATAAGGTCCCTACTATCTTGGGATCTTTGGTGACACGCCCAGAAATATCAATTAAAGTACGGCCGATAGTGAACACACTGCGCTTTGAACCTGTGTAATATTCTTCGGAATGGGTAGGGAAAATTGCCACTTGTGAAGGATTTGGAGCCATTTTAGTTAACCACTCTTGATAAGGCAGCAGATCAAAGTTGACCCCTCTGTTTTCTTTTTCCTGATAGTAGAGCTTATCGTCTGACTCCCTATGAAAATAAACACTGGTGATGTAGGAATCACTGTAGAGAACTGTTTTTAGAAAGGTTTCAATAGGAATCGTATTGATCTGCTCCAGCTCATTTACATTATAGGTTTGATTCTGTGAATAACTCTCGATAAAACCTTCATATCGTCCCGTATACATCAGCTTAGAGACCTCATTGTACTGATTGAAGGCAGAATTCAGATTATAGCTCATATATAGTACCATTTGCTGCAAATTACTTGTTGTGTAACGCTCGACATATCCGGAAAAAGTCTGCACAGAAATGTAACTAAGTGCAAAAAGCGGAATTAAGCCGACTAATAAAAAGGAAGCGGAGAATTTAACAAATATACTTTTGGATCTTCGGCCCCAGATAAACATGAATGAAGGCATCCCCTTTGCTATCCATCTGACTATTGGCTTTTGAAGGATTGCTTATATTCTTGTGGCAGCTTGCCATATTTCTTCTTAAACATATCGCTAAAATGCCGGGCATTGTTGTAGCCTACACTATCGGCAATCTCATAAACCATCATATCGCTTTGCAGCAATAAACGAAGGGCATGATTCATCCTCACCTCAGTGACATAATTCTTAAAGTTCTGTCCGGTATGTTTTTTGAAAAAGCTGCTGAAATAATAGGAATTCATAAACATCATCCCTGCCATAGATTCCAGTGTAATATTTTCTGGATAATGCTCCTCAATATAAGCCTTCACCTGGGAAAGCTGCTTCAGTTCCTTATTGCCCATGCGACTGGCAATTTGTCCAGACATTTTGCTCAAAAGCACACGGAAATCTTCCTCCACCTCTTGAAAGGTAGAATAATTAGCCAATCGTTCAAGAATCGGATTTGTATCCTGAAGTGAGGGCCCTGCCTCCACACCAAATTGAATAAGCTCCTGTTCAAGCTGCAAAAATGTATTGTATACGGTAGAAACGGCTTGGTTTCTATTTCCGTCTGCCATCTGCCGGATCGTCTGAAATAATCGCAGGCACTCCTGCTCAATTTGCTCTTTATGTTGTGATTTCATGGCAATCCCAAGGGCGGACTGGATTTCATGCAGCGGAGTTTGAATCAATGATTCACTCTCATACCTGCTCTCTTTAACAGAAATCACACGATTAGGCCCTGTAAAATATTTATAATTTAGCGCTTTCAAAGCTTGACGATAAGATTCATCAGCATCATCCATACCGTCAACAGGATTGCCTACTCCAAGGGTCACCTTTAATTTCAGAAAACTTGTGATTTTGTCATGGAGATCTAAGGCAATTCCCGCTGGTTCCTCAGCATGCTCATGCTGGAGCAGGATACAAAAACGTTCCCCTTTACGGAACATATAACTATTATCGCTTTGCTCCACGGTTTCTTTAATAATGTTAGACAGTGCAAAATCAATCAGCTTACGTTCGCGTTCTTCCCATCTGGAAGGCTGCCCCGACGATTCGTCCGTCTCTACCAAACAAATACTGACGTAGCGACTTAGCGCAATAATCCCCATATCAAGCAAGGTGTCTGCTGTCCCCTTATTGCCGTCCGTCAGCTTGTCGAGCAATTCTTCGATCGTTAATCTGCGGTTTCTCTGTTCATAATGGTTCAGCTTCTCTTTGTTGCGCTCGCCTTCTGTTTCTTGACGAATAAGGGAAACGGCTTTGCTCACAACCTGTTCCAGCTGGTTTTTGTTCACGGGCTTCACCAAATAATCCAGCGCACCATATTGCAGTGCTTGACGGGCATACGTAAACTCTTGATAAGCGCTTATAAAAATAACCTTCACCGCTCTGCCAGCTTCATGAATTTCACGGATAATATCAATCCCTGTATATCCTGGCATGCTTATATCACTAATAATCAGATCAGGATCACAATCCTCGATCTGTTGTTTCAGCTCGATTCCATCACTGGCCTCTCCAACAATGGTAAGTCCAAGCTTCTCCCATGAAATCAGTTTTTTTAGGCCTCGCAAAATCACCGGTTCATCATCTGCGAGCAGTACCCGGATACTCTTCATTATGCAGTCCTCCTACCTTCGAGAAATCATCCCACAGCTGTCCAATCATCTTAATCTTATGATAACAGACAAACAATCTTTGGTGCAGCTTCAAGCGGATGAACTTTCTTAAGAAGAAACCGCAGTTTCTTAAGATTAATTTATCTAAGCTTAAAAAGGTGGCGGGCGTAACTGCGGGGAATGTTTGGACTTCCGCCGTTACTGCTCACCTGTTATTTTTATCTAAAGTTCAATAAAACAAACTATCCTCTACTTTAATATTGTTGAAATAGAAACAAAAAATCAATATAATTTGTTAATGTAAGAGCGCTGGGAGGACAGGCCATGAACAAAGAAGAACAGGTCATGATGGGTTTCAGGGACGTATATAACAAGATGGTTTGGCTTAATAAGGATAAGATGGAAGACAGTCTTAAGGGTTATAAACCTTCTGAAGTACATTGCATCGAATACATTGAAAAAAATGCAGATTCCAACGTCACAAAACTTGCAGAGTCCTTTTATATGACTCGCGGTGCCATAAGTAAATTAACTAAGAAGCTCATCCAAAAGGGCCTCATCGAAAGCTACCAAAAATCGGATAACAAAAAAGAAATCTATTTTAAGCTTACTGAGCAAGGGAAAGTAATTTATAACATCCATGAGGACCTGCACAAAGAGTTCCAAGAGCGGGATAAAGCCGTATTTGAGCAGGTAACTGAGGAGCAATTTGACAGTATGCTTAGCTTCGTAGAAAAGTATAGTAGGCATTTGGATGCAGAAATAAAGAAACAGGGTATAGATTTTAATCCGAATAAATTCGAATAATGAAAATGAAACTCCATGCAGCCGGGCTCTTATGAGAAAGGCTGCATTTTTATGGTCATTATTTTGTTGACAAGGAAACAAAACCATGATAAAAATGGTGATGTGCCAAATTTGTTTCCAAGGAATCAAAACATCAACTTTTGAGGAGAGAATTTAATGTTCAAATTCAGATCACATAATGAACAGAACACAGAACAATCCGTAGATAAACACGCTCTAATCTTCGGTTTGATCTCTGTGTTTCTGTGCGGAATAGGCTTCAGTATCATCATGCCCGTTGTCCCATTTTTAGTGCAGCCTTATATAAGCAATCCGGGAGAACAGGCTATAGTTGTCACGCTGCTAACCTCTGTTTATGCAGTCTGCGTATTTTTTGCAGCCCCTGCACTTGGAGCTTTGAGCGACAAATATGGGCGTCGTCCATTACTTTTGGTATGCCTTTTGGGTTCTGCAATTGGATACTTAGTTTTTGGGATAGGAGGAGCGTTATGGGTTCTCTTTGTTGGACGCATAATAGAAGGTATAACCGGCGGAAGCATAGGTACTATCTTCGCCTATTTTGCTGACATCATTCCTCCAGAACAGAGAACCAAATACTTTGGCTGGGTGAGTGCGGTTGTAGGTGTAGGCACCGTCATTGGTCCAACGCTAGGCGGATTACTTGCCAAGTTTGGTTATTCTGTACCTATGTATTTTGGAGCAATAATAACTTTATTAAATGTTGTTTACGGATTCTTTTTTATGCCTGAGAGCCTTGACAAGAACAATAGACTGAAAGAAATTACCTTGGTAAGACTGAATCCATTTACACAGCTTGCAAGCATATTGTCCATAAAAAACTTAAAAAGACTACTGGTCTCAGCATTCTTACTCTGGATACCCAACGGATCTTTACAGGCTGTTTTTTCACAATTCACAATGGATACTTTCAGCTGGAAGCCTGCACTAATCGGACTGATGTTTTCAATTATGGGCTTCCAAGACATCCTTTCACAGGGTTTCATCATGCCTAAGCTTTTGCTGAAACTTAGTGATAAACAGATAGCAATTCTTGGAATGGTTTCGGAGATTATAGGCTACAGTCTCATTGCGCTATCTGCTTTGTTCTCATACTATCCGCTTTTTATCGCTGGAATGTTTATATTTGGTTTTGGGGATTCGATTTTTGGGCCTTCATTCAATGGGATGCTCTCCAAGTCTGTCGATTCTAGTGAACAAGGAAGGATTCAAGGAGGTAGCCAATCTATTCAGGCTTTAGCCAGAATGATTGGACCTGTCATTGGAGGTCAAATTTATGTATCACTTGGTCATGCCGCACCCGCTTTTATGGGGATGATCCTGATAGCTGCGGCAATATCCGTTTTGTATAAGGATACGCGTGTAAATATGTAATCTTGCAATCTCATGTTACAATACAACCTGAACTTATATTTTTAGAAGGCGGTTGATACTGTTGATTTACATCATCAAATTTGTATACAGCTTTGTGCTTCCTCCCGGCCTGTTTATCGTGCTTCTGCTAGGTCTAGTCATTTGGTTATGGAAAAAAAACCGCCGGCCAGCACTAGTTCTACTCGGGGTTACACTATTAATGTATTTCTCCATGACACCCTTAGTCAGCGATGCGCTGATCGGCAGTCTAGAACGGAAATATCCGCAGCCGAATACTTTGCAAGGAGATGTCATCGTCGTACTCGGCGGGGGCGCCAGCTCTGGCACACCGGATGTAGATGGCGAGGGCAATTTATACGGATCAGCAGCAAATCGCCTGCTTACTGCTGTTCGCCTCCATCGGCAGACAGGTCTGCCAATCTTATTTTCTGGCGGACAAGTATTCTCCGACAGTGGTAATGAAGCGGATATCGCGCAAAGACAACTACTGGGTCTCGGCATACCCGAAGAGGATATCCTGATCGAGAATCAATCCCTCAACACGGAGCAAAACGCTGTAAATACCGCAGCCATCCTGCAACAAACCGGACTTAAAAAACCTATAATAGTTACTTCAGGTTTTCATATGTCCCGAGCGATGTTGCACTTTAAGAATGCGGGGCTAACAGCGCAAGCCTATCCTACGGATTATATCGCCAGCGCTGATATTGCACTGCAGCCCGCCAAGTTCAGTCCCTCCCCAGGAGCGATTTCCACAACAGGGTTAGCATTGAAGGAATATTTAGGCCAGCTTGCTGCTCGGCTATTTGATTAGTTCTGTAAACTTCGCATGCACAACCTCAGCGAGTAACTGTGGGGCTACGTCCATTTGCTGGCCAATCTTCCCAGCGCTGACAGCCATCGTGTCCAGCCCTTCTGCACTGCTGTCAATGAACGTGGGGTACAGCTTTTTCATTCCAACAGGTGAACAACCACCGCGGATATAGCCTGTCCATTTCTGCAGATCCTTCACTGGCAGCATCTCAATTTTTTTCTCTCCGGCGGCTTTGGCCGCCTTTTTGAGATCCAGCTCTTCGGCAACCGGGATAACAAATACATAAAGATTCGCACCGCTATGAGCGACCAACGTTTTAAAAACCGTCTCTGCCGCCTTTCCAATCTTCTCAGCCACAGCCGTGCCATGGATGAGTCCATCTTCATTGTCATAAGCGAACACTTTATAGCCGATTTTTTTGGCATCCAGCATTCGCATTGCGTTGGTTTTGGTTACTTGCATTGTTGACCTACCTTTCAATATCCTCTATTCCTTAACTTTATGATCAAAGAGGCCCCAAAGCTAATATAGCTTTCAGGACCTCCTGTTGCTGCCGTGCCCATTAATCTCTGGGATAATTAACCTGCATGATATCCATAAAAGGAACTTTTATGATTTCTTCATGGTTACTGAGGTGTACTTTCCCGGTTCGCGAATCCATTTCCACGATCATGCCGCGTACCTCTTCTTCTTTTCCCCATACGGTCAATAAAATCTCAGAACCTTCTTGCTTAGCTTCAACTAACTGATTACCTAACTCCTCAAGCACAAATTCATCTCTTGTGGGCCGCTTGGCCACCTTTGCTTTTGCCACACTAATCCTCCAATAAGCTATTACGGATATTAAGTATATTAAATACTAAGTATGAATGCTCTCATTTATTATACCATGTTTCAGATTAAGGCTCGAACCCCTTCTGGCTCAAGAATAGCTCCTCTTCGGAAAAAACTTGCTGAAGTCCTTCATACACTCTGCGATATGCTGCAGGATCATACCAATCTTCCAGTTGCAGCTCTTCATATAGGGAATAAATCCCTAATCTCCGTGTGCGTTTGCCGCCGCTGCCGTCGCCCATAAAATAGTCATCCACACAGACTCTATCCACCAGAGCCCTTAAGGTCGCTGGAAAAGCTGGACTGCTTGGCAGTACTGGCGCTATAGTAGCTTGAACGGGGATGCCAGCTTCACGCAGAAGCTGTAACGTCTTCAGTCTTGCCGCAATGGGTGGAGCGCTTGGTGTGAATTTTTGCCGAATATCTTCACGGTCTGTTTCTACAGTTATACTTACTCGAACCTTATCCTCTAAACGTAATAATAAATCTATATCTCTGCGAACCAGCGGACTACGGGTCTGCACGAATAGGAAATCGGGCGGGTCTTGTACCATAACCTCCAGTAAAGATCTCGTCACCTGTTCCTTGTGCTCTACCGGTTGATAGGGATCTGTACTTGACGACATAAAAATAGAGACGGGGCCTTTCGCCTTCGCTTTGTGCAGTTCTTTTTGTAAAATCACAGCCGCTTCTTGTTTAACATCTACCCACGTCCCCCACTCCTCTTTGCGGAACAGCGAGACAGGCATCTGGCGTACATAACAATAGGAACAGCCATAAGTGCAGCCCGTATATGGATTTAAGGAATGACTGTAGCCTGACAGATAACCTGTTCCTTTATTCAGCAAGGTTTTTGGGGAGGTGTAATTGGACTCTATTTTCATATATCTGCTGTATACTCTCCTCTCTCCAATTGAAGTAGCTTGGTCTTCATATCCAAACCACCCCGGTATCCTGTTAATGTCCCATTCTTACCAATAACCCGGTGGCAGGGCACCGTAATCAGAATCGGATTCGCACCAATGGCAGTCCCTACCGCGCGCACCGCAGCTGGTTTTTGAATATGTGTAGCAATATCCGAATAGGACCAGGTTTGCCCATATGGAATTTCACATAACGCCTTCCATACCGCAAGCTGAAAAGGAGTACCCTGATAATCAAAAGGAATGCCGAAGCTCTGCCGATTCCCTTGCAAATATTCGCTAAGCTCCTTCACATATGGCGCCATCTTCTCATCGTCCTGCACCAGTTCACTCCCCGGAAAACGACGTCTAACCCATTCGCTTAATTCCTCAAAGGGTTGCTGCTGTGAACCCACATAACTTAACCCCTTTTCTGTGGCTGCAATATAAAAACTCCAGTCCTTATCGGTTAATAATGTCCAGTATAGAATAGCATTTGTTTTATTCTCCATGATTCGGTCCCTCCAAAATAAAATCAGAAGCCAACGTTACTTTCTGTTTGTTAAGCTGACGAAACTGTGTGGGCGTATACCCCGTTTTTTTCTTATATAAAGTAATAAAATATGATGTATTGGGCAAACCCACGCGTAATGCAATCTCAGCAACTGCCTGCTCTGTAGTAAGCAAATACTCAGAGGCCTTAGCGATTCTCTTTTGCTGTATATAATCCACGGGAGTGATTCCTGTTACTTTTTTAAAGGTTCGATGTAAATGATAAGGACTGCCATGACATACCTCAGCTAACGTTTCAAGGGAGAGGGGGGCCATATAATTATGATCAATGTATTCCGTCATCACAGCTACCCATTCCTTATCAGGAAGACGCTCACCTGTCGGTTTACATCTTTTGCAAGGACGAAATCCGGCAGCCAGCGCTTGTTCAGCATTCTGAAAAACACACGCATTCTCCCGATTGGGTGCTTTGGATTTGCAAGAGGGTCGACAAAAAATCCCTGTAGTCTTCACCGCATAAAAAAATATGTCGTTATAAGCAACATCGTTTTGCAAAATAGCCTGCCATTGCTCCTCAGTCATTTGTTCCTCATCTTCAATCTTGTTCATCGCCTTCACCTCTAATGCAATTATACCCCTGAGCAGGCTCATCTGTACTCAATTTGGAATGGAAAAGCAAGATAGTGAAATCCAAAAGGGTGAGATTGCTCGTAATTACACTTTGTTTAGCGAATACGCACTACCTTTGTCAACCGTGCAGGGAGCCGCTGCTGGACAACGAATATTACTCATAACATGACTACGTGAACTGGAGGAATCGAAATTGGATATTCTAAAAACAAAAGATGCCGCAGAGCTGCTGTCAGTTAGTCTAACCACAATTAAACGTTGGGCTGCCATGTTCCCTGATTTTTTTCCAAAAGACCGATTTGGCCATTATGTGTTCTCAGAGCAGCAAATCGGCCTGCTCAATCATATTAAAGACCGTATTAATCACGGAGAAGCCTTGGAATGTATACAACTCACACTCACGAATGAGCAGCAAATTTCCACATCACAACAGGAAAATCCACTACAGCACACAGATGCTGAGCCTATGAAGGATATCTTGTCTCGCATCAACAATGTTGAACGTGCACTCGATCAAAAAGCCGACGAAGTAGTATTGATACAACTGCTACAGCAGCGTGAGGAGCTTGAGGATCTACGAATAATGATCAAGCAAATAGCGGCATCCATAGAACCGTTGCAAGTGTCTAACGGCAAACCGCTCACCTCTTATGAAAATTCCCAGTCCACTGCCACTACCAGGCTAACGGCTCCGCCAAGAAAACGCGGCCTGTTACGTTCTTTATTTTTCTTTTAAGCCTGAAATGTAAAAAAAGAACCTACTTCAGACAATCCCGAAGTAGATTCATATAAGTAAAAACATATTTAGGATCTCCCCCTGTCACCCTAAACGGTGGCGGGGGGTTTGCTTTTTCCTAACAATAAGCTCGATCCTCCGGAACATTCTACTCTTTATGCAATAAAGCTGCTCCTGCAATCCCCGGATGTGTCATTTCGTAAGGATCCAGAATCAGATTAAGCTCTTCTTCGGTTAGCACATTATATTTAATGCACAATTCCCGTACAGATTCCCCAGTCAAAATCGCCTCTCTAGCAATCCGCGATACCACTTCATACCCCAGATGCGGGTTCACAGCTGTAATGATTCCGACACTCCGCTCCACGTCCCGCTCAAGCTTTTCCTTATTGGCTTCAATCCCAGCCAGACAGAAGTCTGTGAAGACTTGGAAGGAATTGTTCATGATACTGATGGACTGAATGAGATTGAACACAAGCACAGGCTCCATAACATTCAGCTCCAGTTGACCCGCTTGGGAAGCCAGACAGATCGTATGATCGTTCCCTATGACTTGAAAAGCCACCTGATTAATGACCTCTGCCATAACCGGATTAACTTTGCCCGGCATAATTGAAGATCCAGGCTGGCGTGCAGGCAATGAGATCTCATTAAACCCAGTCCGCGGACCGGAGGCCATCAACCGCAGATCATTAGCGATCTTGGACATGTTCATCATGCATACTTTTAGGGCAGCAGACACTTCTGTATAGGCGTCCGTATTTTGGGTGGCATCGACGAGATGATCTGCCGTTACGAGCGGCAATTCACTGATCTCAGCTAAGTGCTCTACAACCAATTCAATATAACGAGGATCAGCATTTAATCCTGTACCTACTGCTGTTGCCCCCATATTGACTTCATACAGATGATGGCGTGTATGTTCAATACGTTTGATATCTCTTTCCAGCACTCTGCGATAAGCCTCGAATTCTTGACCCAGACGAATCGGCACTGCATCTTGAAGATGTGTCCGACCCATTTTTATCACAGGATCGAATTCATCCGCTTTTACCGCAAACACATCATGCATTCTGTGCATCGTTACAAGCAGCTGCTCCAGCAGTGAAAGTGTGGCAATATGAATTGCCGTCGGGAACGCATCATTTGTAGACTGCGCCATATTTACATGTGAATTGGGGCTTAAGTGACGATAGTCTCCTTTTTCATGGCCAAGCAGTTCTAAAGCACGGTTAGCAATAACCTCATTCGCATTCATATTTAACGAGGTACCCGCACCACCCTGAATAGGATCTACAATAAATTGCTCATGCCACTGACCCTCGATGATTTCTTCTGCTGCTTTCACTACAACTTCTCCAAGCCCTCGATAGAGACGGCCAACTTCCATATTTGCAAGCGCAGCGGCTTTTTTTACAATCCCCATCGCTTTGATTAACTCTTTGTGAACCCGATAGCCCGTAATAGGAAAGTTCTCGACTGCGCGTAGTGTCTGAATCCCATAATAAGCGTTCTTATCTACCTGTTTACTGCCTAGAAAGTCATTTTCTACACGAAATTCAGTTTCAATCACTGTTATATCCCTCGCATTCATTATGATTAGGTTTATTAGAAAATAAGTAAGCGCAATCATTTCTATCTCACTTAGATATTAACCTTTATTGTGACAAATGTCTCTCAGAAAAATAGGGTTTAATGTAATTAATTACTATTTAGTAACCTAATACCGCTATTCTAAAGGGAAATGTGCTTAGGGAGGATTGAATTACCAAATCGTTAGGTCTAGTTTATCCAGATAAATTGTCGCTCACCCCAATTATAAGTATTTTGGACAAAATCACGTTTACGGATACTTAGGTATCTATTGCGGGCTGTGCAATGGGGCATCACATCCTTTCATGTACCTCCTTATTAAAGAAGCCGGCCAAAAAGGCCGACTTGGATTACTATTTATCACAGCAATTGTGTATTTTTTATACTGAATAATGATCTAATGAGATCTGGATTCCATTAAGCTGAGCTTGCGGTAATTCTGACTCCCTACTAATACTCAGAACTAAGCTTTCACCATCCATGTTGGTATAATTCGCTGCTAATACCTCTCCCACTTCGAAATTCCTTTCTTTATGAGCCATAGCTGCGGCAAAAGCCTCTAAACCAATAATACCACATTCAGCCGCTTTCTTAATGCCCAATGCTTCAACGATCACACCACCCGGCATCCCTGCGACTGATACCTCTATGAATCTAGACCGTTCCTGCAGCTGATAAGAGTGAGATAAATAAATAACAACATACGTCTCACCAACCTGCCCGTACAATGTGTTAGGCTCTTGTTTCCATTCCCCTTGGGGAAGTACACCGATGATCGTATTCTTTTCACCCTGGGGGATTGGGAATAGAGAAATGATGACATTCTTGTGATAGAGAACCTCCATATAACGGCTTTGATGGCGGGGATCTCCCTCATTGTAGCCTTGTCCCGGGTGGAAGAAATACAGCTGATTTGCGCCTCCCTCTCCACTCACAGGTAACGAAAAAGCCCAGCGAAGCTGCTCATTATCGAATTCCTCAACCCGCTCCCACATCCCGCCTGCTGCAAACTCTTCTGTAATATAAGCATAGGAATGAAGCAAAGGCTGCGGCTGTGGATCCGTTGGGACAACCTTCTGAGTAATCTTCCTTACTTCCACTGGTGACTGGTGATTCATGGCTGCGGCTAATATTTCATCGGATGCTTGATAGAATAATAAACCGGCATACTCCGTGCGCGGCATCATCTCAGGCAGCTGGAAATCTCCAAACTGAACATAATCATGAAGCACATTAGCATCGCCGGGAACATCATGCGGCCAGCCTCTAGAATGCGCACCAACCCAAGCGCCACGCAGATAGAATTCAGCTCGTACATTCCATAAATGGTCAAGCATTTCTTTAAGGCTTGTAGTAAGCTCCGTATCCTCAGGCGGGACAAGTTCCAACGCACAGGTGAATGCCTGCACCCAATGCCAAAACCACGGAAGACTGCCGTATTCCGGCATCCCTTTAGTACGAATATAAGCCAGTGTATCCTTCAGACTCTGCCGGCCATCCTCAAGCAATATTTCATCCGCAAACATGGTGCCAAAAATCAGCTTAGCAGCTGTATATTTAGCTTCATGATGCCCAATAGTAACCACCGGCTTACGGTAGAAATCACTGCGATAAATATGTCCAAACGCTGTATTCAGAACTATGCGAAGTTGAGCGTTTAATGCTTCTCCGTATCTTTTGCAAAAATACGCCAGCAGGTTGCCCATAAGCTCCACTGGTAACTCATGCGGTGACGCATCTCGCGGCACTGGATTTAATCCGAGTGGCCAATGGCCGTATAACTCCGTGCCAGGCTGCCGGTTCTGAAGCATTAAGATCTCCAGCAGCACATCCTGTGCTTTCTGTTTCGCTTGCTCACGATCAAAAGGCAGCTCAAATGAATCATCAACAGCCGCTGCAAAAAGATACGAAGCATAATAAAAGTTATTTCGCACATCATCATGGAACCAGAGTCCACTTTCCAATAAAGAGCGTTGCTCCGCTTCCAGTGCTATATTAAAAATAATTTCTTGCTGACGTTCCTTATAAGTACTCTGGATATTTTTCAACCCCGGCATTACTTTTCAACCTCCATCATTTCAGTTTTATATCATCTTCCGGCATTCATGAAAATCGAGCATAATAGCTCTATTGTGCACACTTTCCGTTCATTTTGCAATTGGAAAAACCAATAAATAAACATAAATAAACGAAAGAGAAAAGATTAGTACTTGTAAAATGAACATAAATGGACTAAAGTGTACCTATACGAACGATAATATGTACACAAAGGAGATTGAACATTCAATGGAAAGACGTTTCGCATCCCATCCTAATGAAGTAAAACAATTTGACACTGAGCGCCTCCGTAAGGAATTCCACATTCCCGTTATTTTTGCACCAGATGAGCTAAAGCTTGTCCTAACCCATGAAGATCGTATGATCGTTGGTGGAGCTAATCCTGTAAAAGAAGAGGTTGCGCTTACTACTGACCTTAAAGAACTTGGGGTTACTTATTTCTTGGAACGCCGTGAACTGGGCATCATCAATGTCGGTGGTAAAGGCTCCGTGGTTGTAGATGGCACAGAATATGAAGTAGATTTCAAAGAATGTCTTTATGTAGGTCAAGGTTCTAAAGATGTAGTCTTCAAAAGTGCAGACGCTTCCAAACCTGCTAAATTCTATTTGAATTCTGCTCCTGCCCATCAGTCCTACCCTACTACCAAAACCACACTGGCCGATTCTGAATCCGGTGCGATGGGTGGTCTGGAGAACTCTAACGAGCGGACAATCCACCGCTTCATTCACACAAATGGTGTGCAAAGTGCCCAACTGGTTATGGGTATGACCCAACTGAAACCAGGCAGCATGTGGAACACAATGCCAGCACATACCCATCCACGCCGGATGGAAGCCTATTTCTATTTTGATCTTCCGGACGATTCCGTTGTATTCCACTTGATGGGAGAACCTGACGAAACCCGCCATATCGTAATGCATAACGAACAAGCGGTTATTTCTCCAAGCTGGTCCATCCACAGTGGTGTCGGCACTCATAACTATACTTTTATCTGGAGTATGGCTGGCGATAATAAAAGATATGATGATATGGACCCCGTATCCATGAAAGAATTACAATAGAGATAAATCAATTACGGAAAGATGAGGCAGGCGGATGAACCCGATACGACGACACGAGATGATTATGGAAGTTATGCTGAACCAAAAAGATGTAACGGTGAATGAACTGAGCGATAAGCTTCAGGTTACTGGAAAAACAATACGCGAGGATTTAAGTAGGCTGGAGGAACAAGGACTGATCGTACGTGTACATGGCGGAGCTGTGCTGGCACAAAGCGACCAGTTTGGTATTTTGCCCTCCAAGGACCCGCTGGATAAATACTCTGACGAGAAGACGGAGATTGCCTTGCGTGCGCTTGCTCATATTGAACCGGACGATATTATCGCTCTTGACGGCGGTAGCACCACGCTTGAAATTGCTCGGCGTCTGGACAATATGCCACTAACGGTAGTCACCAATGATGTATACATCATCAGCGAACTGGTTCCCAAAGATAACATCCGTCTGGTCGTTCCCGGTGGTTATCGTGTCCGTAATATGTTGGCTGGTCCTGAAGCCGTCTCCTATGTACAAAAGCTTAATATTCAAAAAGCATTCCTTTCTTCGACTGCTATTCATATAGAGCATGGACTCTCCATTTATACAGGAGATTTAATTGAGTTCAAGCAAGCCCTTGTATCTACAGCCCGTAAGGTATTCGCGGTTGTAGATCATCATAAATTCGGCCATACTGCACTGCGTACCTTCGCTTCCCTACAAGAAGTTGACGTGATCCTGACGGACAAAGGGCTCTCCCCCGAAACGGCAGAACAGTTCCGCAGTGCAGGCGTTACAATTGAATGCGGGTAAAAACCCGGAATAACAATCCATTTACAATAAAGGGGCGTAATTTATATGTCATCATTATTCAGCTTGGCAGGTAAAACAGCTATTGTAACAGGCGCAGCTCAAGGTCTTGGACAAGGAATCGCGCTTGCATTTGCAGAAGCCGGTGCAGATGTTGCATCAGTCTCCCTTAATTCGAGTGAAGAAACTGTAAATGCAGCAAAAGCTTTTGGAGTAAAAGCAGTTAGTATCGAATCTGACTTAAGTGATCATAGCAAGCTGCAAAGCACTTTTGACCAAGCGCTAGAGCTGACCGGACATGTTGACATTCTCGTAAACTGCGCCGGAATGATCCGCCGTGCACCGGCAAAAGATCATAGTGAAAAAGACTGGTTTGATGTAATCAATTTGAACCTGAACACAGTGTTCCTTCTGTCGCAAATTGCAGGCCGCCACTTCCTGGAAAGAGGATCCGGCAAAATCATTAACATCGCCTCCATGCTCTCCTATCAAGGCGGAATCAATGTCCCTGGTTACACTGCGAGTAAACACGGGGTTGCTGGTCTTACTAAAGCTTTTGCCAATGAATGGGCAGGCTCCGGTCTGAACATCAATGCAATTGCACCAGGTTATATGGCTACTGAAAATACCGCTCCAATCCGTGCCGACCAAAGTCGTTCGGACTCTATCTTAGACCGTATCCCTGCAGCACGTTGGGGAACGCCTGATGATGTTAAAGGTCCTGCCGTATTCTTGGCTTCCGCAGCATCTGACTACCTGAACGGTCACGTTCTTAATGTGGATGGCGGATGGATGGCTAGATAATCCATACAAAAATGGGTGTCCCATAGGGGCACCCATTTTTTTTGACTCAGCTGACCCATCTACATACGCAGTAGCTTAAAGGATTCAACTAACCGATCTGCACACGCAGAAGCTAAAGGACTCAGCTGACCGATCTGCACATGCAGCAGCTAGAGGACACAGTTGACCGATCTCCATACGCAGCAGCTTAAAGGACTCAGCAGACCTATCTCCATACGCAGCAGTTAAAAGACTCAACTGAACAATCTGCACACGCAGCAGCTAAAGGACTCAACTAACCGATCTGCATACGCAGCAGCTAAAGGACTCAACTGAACAATCTGCACATGCAGAAGCTAAAGGACTCAGCTGACCTTATACACCGTTTTATCCGCTATTTGGATAGCTATCGGACCTCATAGCCGCTATTGGTGCAAAAAAAGCTAATTATAAGCTCCTTCCTGAGCTATAGCGACGCTGGAGTCCGAAAACCTGCTTAATAGGCGTTAAATTCGCAAATAGGGGCATCTGGGTCCGAAAATCTCAGTACCAGTGGTGGTTGATCCTTCTGCGTCATTTAAATAAGCTTGCAATGCAATTCACATCAAAATCACTAGTCATTCTAAAGTTTCCCGAACTGTATTTGTCCTTCTTATCAAGATCCGTCACATACAGGAAGTTAGTATCCGTAAGATTCATGCCAAACCTCAAGCTGTTATTCACAATAATACTTATCCAGTAGGTCTCCGTAGATTTGTCCAAAGCACTACTTCTTCTCAATTTTACATCTGAAAAAGCATAAATGATCTTTTCAATTTCCTTCGGATCTTCAATCACTACCTTTTCATCCACTGAGTATTTCTCAATCTCGATAGAGGTGATTTCTGTTTCGTCGATTTGATCCAACACTAAATTCTCAAATGAATTATAACTATGGTAGAGATTAATGATTACTGGGATTTCGATCAATAAAAAAATAAGTACGAGAAATACATAACGTTTCTTCATATTCATAATTATGAACACCCTATTTCTACAAACTCCTCTGGATGAGAGCGAATATATTCGCCAATTATTCTATGCGTATTTGGTGTCAGGTTCTTATATCGTTCGAATAACCCAGTAATTACTTCTAACAGCTGAGGGTCTCGATCCAAATCCGTGATGGCAGCATCCGCCCACTCTTTACCCAGTCGATGATTTCTTTCCTCGAGAAATGTCTTTGTTTCCTGAAGCAAAAGAATCATGGGTGAATCGTCAAAAAATCGTATGCCTCCTATCACCCCTGTCCAATACCCTGGCAGGTCTTGCATGTAGGAAATCCAAGCATAATACTCCCCTTCGGAATTACAGCTGTGACCATATAGCACTCTGAACATACATAATGCTTGTTGCCCCTCTGTGAGCTTCGAGATCACTTCTGATTTGGTCGATGGCGATTTTCCGCGAATCAGCTGAAAGGTAGGCTCCATACAGGCCCATCCTAACCTTTCATCACTTAAAGTGTCCAAGTCTTCCTGCTTCATGGCTACTAAATTCATTTAACTCCTCCTTTGATTAACATCCAAAAATATACATATCTTTCTTAACGATGTCAATAAAAATCGCTTGGGCACATGAAGCAATTCGATCGTTTTTATGATACGCTTTAGGCAGTAGATATTTTCACGAAGGAGCTTTTCTATGCATAATGAGATACTTACTATATTTGATGAAGGCGGTCACCGAATCGGTACAGCTCCACGGAAAGAAGTACACCGGTTAGGACATTGGCACGAGACCTTCCACTGCTGGTTTATAAGCAAAACCCAAGAAATCCCCTATATTTATTTACAGCTTCGTAGTGAGCAGAAACAAGAATATGCAGGATTGCTGGACATCACGGCCGCTGGACATTTGCTGACACACGAAACGGTAGAGGACGGGATTCGCGAGGTTCAAGAAGAACTCGGTTTGGAGCTAGCTTTTGATGAGCTGATTCCCTTAGGTACAATTCCTTACTGTATGATCAAAGAAAATCTAATCGATAAAGAACGAGCGCATGTTTTTGTTTATAACAATCCTTATCCACTGGACGATTTTAAGCTGCAAGAAGAAGAGGTCGCAGGAATTGTTATCACAAAGTTTGCGGACTTCCGAAGCTTTTGGCAGGGAGAAATACATAGTCTACAAATCAATGGTTTCAAAGTCGATTCAAACGGGCAGAAAATCAACATTCAACAGAGTGTGGATCGGACTCATTTTGTGCCTCATGAAGCAGCTTATTTCACTCGGATCATTGAGGGCATCGAAGCAATAATTCTAACATCAACCATCGTCACGGAGGACATATGATCATTAATCCTCAAACATCTACAGTGAATGGAATCCAATACAGCATTAGATCTGCTGCCTCAAAAGACGCTAAGGTGTTGTCTGAATTAAGAGTACGTATCGATGGAGAGACTGAGAATTTAGATCGGGAACCAGGCGAAGCCTTTATTGACGAAGAAGGATTTGAACAGCTTATTCAAGCCGATTCAGAGAAAAATAATAACCTCTTTCTAGTCGCAGTAGTGGATGATCAAATCGTTGCGTTCTCCAGATGCGAAGGTTATCCCTTAAAAAGATTCGCTCATAAAGTAGAATTCGGAGTATGTGTGCTGCAGGAGTATTGGGGATATGGTATTGGAAAAAATCTTCTTGGCGAATCGATTGCCTGGGCTGACACTAACGGTATTCAAAAGATCACCCTAAATGTGCTGGAAACGAACACCAATGCTATTAAGCTTTATCAAAAGCTTGGCTTTGAAATCGAAGGGATTTTAAAGAAAGATAAACTTCTATCGGACGGCAAATTGTATAACACCATTATGATGGGAAGAGTTAAGAACTGATTCTATTCAAAAAAAAGGCAGAACCTGAATCTCAGGTCCTGCCTTTTTATTATACTAATGCTTTACGCTTCAACATCACGAGTCCATTCACCGCTAGATTCAATAGGACCGGAGCTGAAAGACCTGATTCCAAGTCTGTGTATTCCGCTCCATCCAGCTCTACCGTTTGCGGACTGCCGCTGAAATTTTGCACAAAAACATAATCACTTTCGCCATCTGTGCGAAGTTGTGCAGTCACACCTGCTGGAAGCTCACTATCCATCGCACGGGTAATTCCTGCCTTAGATGTGATCGCTGCGTATAGCTCAACATAGAATGAAGTCTCTTTCACCCGGGTAGCAAGATGGTACCCATTTCCTTCACCGAAACGATTGACTGTAAGCGCTGGACGGCCCGCATAGAAATCGTTGCGATAATGCCCCAAAGCCTCTGCACCTTCCAAATGAATCAGCTCGGCAATCTCATGCGCATCGTAGTCACCGCTTAGCTTAAGTTTATTACCTGCCTCCATTACTAACCCGTTCAGATCACGGCTGTGCAGCCCTTCTGTCTCCTCTGCCCAAATCCCCAGTGTTCTGCGCAGTGGACCAGGGAATCCTCCCAGATGACATAAATCCGTTTCGTTAACTACTCCTGACCAATAGGTTGCGAGGAATGTGCCGCCTTGCTCCACATATTTCTCAATTCGCTTTCCATTCTCTTCACTAATCAGATATAACATAGGTGCAACAACCAGCTTGTAGGCAGACAAATCATCTCCAGAGCCTATAATATCAACTGGAATGCCCAGCTCCCAAAGTGCACGATAATGCTGCAGCACCGTCTCCTCATAACGTAATCCGGAATTACGGATGCCTTGCGCATCCTTTATCGCCCAGCGGTTGTCCCAATCGAAAATAATCGCCGTCTGCGCCGGAGTGGACGTACCCACTACTTCCGTCATTCCCGCCAGCGTCTTTCCTACTTCCGCTACATCTTGGAATACTCGAGTCTCGGAGTGGCCACTGTGGTCTACAACTGCACCGTGGAACTTCTCACTTGATCCGCGGCTTTTGCGCCATTGGAAATACTGCACAGAATCCGAACCATGCGCTACCGCTTGCAAGGAAGACAGCTTGTGCATTCCGGGACGTTTTAGCTTACTGACCGATTGCCAGTTCGTAAGGGATGGCGTGCTTTCCATCAGCAAGAACGGTTTCTTTTTAAAAGAGCGCATTAAGTCGTAGTGCATCGCCGTCCATGCTGCCAATCTAGTATCGTCACCGTCTTCGGTATAATGCCAGTCTGGATAAGCGTCCCATGAGACCACATCCAAGATTTTGGCCAGCTCGCGGTAATCAATACCATCGATCATATGCATATTCGTCGTAATAGGCAGCTCTAGATTGTACGGACGAACCGTATTGATCTCGTGCTGGCAGAAGTCAATCGTCCGTTCACTAACAAAACGCCGCCAGTCAAGATTCAAGCCGTGTACTTGTGTCTCACCATGTGGAGCTGGGGATTCAACCTGTGACCATGAAGTATAGGTATGGCTCCAAAAAGTAGCCCACCAAGCATGATTCACCTCATCCAAACTGTTATTATATTTCACCTTCAGCCATTCTCTAAAAGCATCCTGGCAGAGCTCACAGTGACACTCCCCACCGAACTCATTCGAAATATGCCACCCGATAATGGCTGGATGCTGGCTGTACCGTTCCGCTAGCTTTGCATTTAGAATTGCAGTTTTCTCACGGTACACTGGTGAGGTATAGCAATGGTTATGACGGAAGCCATGCAAATTGTGAACACGGTTACGCTCCACTCTTAAGACTTCTGGATATTTTTGCGACATCCATGCTGGGCGGGCACCACTTGGCGTTGCCAAGATAGCGTAAATCCCATTCTCTGCAAAAGAATCAAGTACACCATCCAACCATTCGAAAGTGAACACACCCTCTTCTGGTTCAAGAGATACCCACGAGAAAATGCCTACGGACATGACATTGCAGCCCGCCAGCTTCATTAATCGGATATCCTCACGCAATACTTCCGGATATTTAAGCCATTGTTCAGGATTATAATCAGCACCGTGCAGCATGACACCAGCTTTACTGCTTATCGGGGAATGTTTTTTATTCATTGTGTACGATCATCCTCTCAATTCTGCCCATTTATGGAATGGGACTATTCTCTGATGACAGGCTAGAAGCGTAAGCTATCTAATTCAGGAATCATCATTTATACTATTTATAATATAAGAAAAGTCATTTCAATCAGTAGGAATATAGTCTCGAAGTGATAGCACAAAATGAAGATGAGGTGATGAACCTGCTGCCTTTTTCTCTGATTGAATTACCACGCGACTCTGGAACGTTACCCCTATCCCCCTACTCTGTAGGTCGTCATATCCAATTCCATCATGTGCGCCCAGCAGGATTTCCTGTGTATCAAATCTTTTTGATCCGGACCGGAACCGGTTTATTTCGTGATCTGGAAAATGGCACAGAAATCATACTGGAACCGGGGATGGCTTTTGCCTTCCCACCAGATCGAGGTCATGAATATTATCCTACCTCTCATGAACCGTGGCATGTTGGCTTTATCGGTTTTCAAGGCAGTCAAGCTCAAGGATTGCTGGAAGCGCTTGAACTGCTCCCTTCTGCTCCTTATCGACCGGAGCGTTTTGAACAATGCTGGGAAGAAATCGGCCAAATTTGGCATACGGTGAATTCTCCTGCCTCCAATCGGCAAGACGAGATGTGGATGCAGGAGTTGTCTATCACGCTCTATAGACTGCTCTTAATGCTGCGCCCTGCCAAGAGTTCACAAAGCTCCGCTAATCGTCTAGCCTTCGAGTCTGTCCGAAATGAAGCCCTAACTACAGCCGTCGGGCTGATCAACGAGCATTACACAGAACCGCTTCTGATCTCCAATCTTGCAGCAGCAGTCGGCTACTCCGTGCAGCATTTCCAGCGTTTATTCGTGCAGGAATACGGGGTCACTCCGCATAAGTATTTGCAGAATCTGCGGCTGGAGCGGGCGCTGCAATTAATGACGGAGGATGTGGAGATCCCCGTTCAAGATATTGCGCTTCAGCTGGGCATGGAGACTAATTATTTTATACGTGTCTTCCGAAAAAACTACGGCTGTACACCAGGAGTAATGAAAATACGTTTGCTACTAGGCGAGCAAATGAAGTAACGCTTCCAAGCCTAATGAAGATATTGTAAAATTAAGCAGATGATAGCTTGTGAATTGGGGGCACCACAGATGGCCTAACAGCTTGGAGTGGCACACCTCACGGCTTCGATGTATATATCAGCTCAGATCTTCAGGAATGGTCCGAACCCATTGCTGCCTTTCGTCCAGATCCTAATTTTTGGGCTGATCATCATTTCTGGGCACCAGAGGTTCACCGCTACAACGGAAAATATTATATGTTCGCTTCTTTTAAAAGACATGGGGTTCCACGGGGGACACAAATATTAAGCGCGGAAACACCTGAGGGTCCTTATCTCCCTATCAGCAATCATCCGATTACCCCTGCTTCTTGGGAGTGCCTTGACGGAACGTTATATGTAGATAAAGAAGACAAACCTTGGATGATCTTTTGCCGTGAATGGATTGAAGTGACGGATGGAGAAATGTATGCCGTTCGGCTGAAGGAGGATTTAAGCGCTAGTATTGGTGAACCCGTGCTGCTTTTCCAGGCTTCACAAGCTCCTTGGACGGTAGGTGGCAAAGAAGGGCAGTACGTAACTGACGGTCCTTTTATGCATCAGACTAGCAGTGGTGAGCTGCTTATGTTGTGGTCTAGCAGTGGAGCCGGTGGTTATGCCATGGGTTTAGCCCGATCCATCAGCGGTGACATTAGTGGACCTTGGCAACATGATCCTGAGCCTCTTTATGCCAAAGATGGTGGACATGGAATGTTGTTTCGTGATTTGACGGGCAGACTTATGCTGGCTATTCATGCCCCAAATCTCAACCCACAAGAACGGCCGCTGCTTATTGAGATCCAGGAAAGCTCCAGAACGATTTCGATAAAATCATTGTAATGTAGAACGGAGTAGAACCCTTGGAACAAAAGATTAAGTCCTTATTTAATGACCAGATTGTAAGTGCCGCCTGTACGAAATATGGTATCCCCATAGATGAGCTAACGTTCATTGGCGGATTTCAAAATTTTGTTTATGAATACCAACTTAGTAACCATCAATATATTCTAAGATTTACTCATAGCTCGCTACGTAGTAAGGATTTGTTGGCGGCTGAACTTGAATGGATTCTATACATAGCAGATCATGGCGTTTCAGTATCAAGACCCGTATGTTCTCTTCAGGGTAATTTAGTTGAGCAAATAGAGATCGGTGATTCGTGCTTTAGGGTATCTTCCTTTGAAAAAGCACAAGGGAAACGAATAGGTTACCCAGACTGCCTGAAAGATGTAGAGCTCTATGAGCAGTGTGGCATGATCACTGGACAAATGCACAGATTAGCAAAATCTTATAAACCACACACCAAAAGACATGCGTGGCATCAGAACTACTACCTGCAGAATGTAACCAGGTTTATTCCTTCATCCCAAAGTGGCGTTTTAGAAAGCTGTAAGGCGCTTATGGATCGGCTAAAGCATCTCGACGCTGATATAAATACCTATGGTCTCATCCATGGGGATATCAATGTAGGCAACTTTTTGGTCGACAATGGTAAGCTGACCTTGTTTGATTTTGATGAAGCTCAGTACAGCTGGTTTGTAGAAGATATCGCCATTCAACTGTATTATCTAGTCTACGTTTACGGGGATGATAGTATGGAGGACAGGCAGCTTCAATGTCAGCGTTTTATGGAGCACTTTCTAAAAGGCTACGTTAAAGAGAACAGTATTTCAGAAAATGAGCTGAAGCTAATTCCTCTTTTTCTTCGATTAAGAGAGATTATTGTTTATACAGGGATGTACCGGAGTTTTGATATGTCTAACCTAGATGATTGGACCAAAGATTATTTAACGCAGAGTAAGGCGAGAATTGAGAATGGTATTTCCATCATTGAGTCTTATTTCTGAACAAACATCCAAAGCGTTTCATATGATGTGTCTCTCTTACAAAACCCACAGCTATCACTGTGGGTTTTGTGTTCTCTAAACAAGTCCATTTTGCTTTTAAGAGGTTGATATGCCGTGACTCTATCCTAACTTGGACATATCGTATAAATGAGACTTTTCCCAAAAATGCATATGAGGGGTTGGTTAAATGAGTGCTGTACCTCACTACAAGGCGAACCAACAAGGTATTTCCATTATTACCTGTACCAATCGCCATAATTATTTAAACAACCTATTTCAAAATTACAGCAGACAAAAATATGCAAATAAAGAACTTATCATTATTATCAATAATAATAAAATTCCACTATCCCCCTACCTAACCTTAGCTAAAAAACACAAAAATATTAAGATATTTCGTAAACCTGAACATAAATCTCTCGGTTCATGCTTAAACTATGCCGTAACAAAATGCAAATATCATACCATCGCCAAATTTGATGACGACGATTATTATGCCCCTCATTATTTGACGGAAAGTAATCTGACCTTACAAAGAACTAAAGCTGATATCCTTGGAAAACGGGCTCACTATATGTATTTACTAGGTTCAAATACTTTGATTCTTCGTTTTGCAAATGATGAACACCGGACGGTTACCCATCTCCCTGGCGCTACGCTCGTCTTCAAACGAAAAGTATTCGATCATGTGAAATTTCCTAATAAAAACGTAGGTGAGGATGATCTCTTTTGCAGCAGAAGCAGAAAGAAAGGTTATAAGGTTTATTCTGCGAGTAAAAATAACTTCGTTGCCATACGTAGAAAAAACTCTTCAAAACATACATGGATTATCAGTGATAGTACGTTAATAGCTAACCATAAGATCATCCGGAATATTAAAAACTACAGGAATTTTGTTGGACGCAGTCCAAAGATTCCGTTATGAAGTTAACTGCTGAATCTACTTCATCTGCTGTGTCTATTCTAACTTGTACGAAACGACTTGATTGTATTAAAACCATGTTTGATAACTATCAACGACAGAATTTCAAATCTAAAGAACTTATCGTGATCATAAATAATGATAGCTTGAGAATTGAAGATTATATACATGCTGCAAAAAAACATAAAAACGTACGGATCTATAAACTACCAGAATATCGTTCACTCGGGTTTTGTCTGAATTTTGGTGTGCACTTAGCGAATTATAGTTGTATCGCTAAATTTGATGACGACGATTATTACTCTGCCAACTATTTAACGGATAGTATGAAAATCCTCCATAAAACTAAAGCTGATATCTTTGGAAAACGAGCTCACTATATGTATTTAAATGATAAGAAGCTACTCTTGCTTCGTTATCTTAATATGGAAAATAAACAGGTAACCAATGTTCAGGGTGCCACCCTACTCGTAAAACGAAATGTCTTCCAGCAGATTTCTTTTCCAGATTGGAATAAAGGTGAATGTGTTAAGTTTTGTGCGGATTGCGCTGCACAGGGCTTTAAGATTTATGCAGGAAATAAGTATAACTTCGCTGCGGTTCGTAGAAAAAACTCCAAAGATCACACATGGATCGTTAGTGACAAGAAACTTCTAGCTCAAAATGTTAAAGTTCTAAAGGTAAAAAACTTCAAAAAATACGTAACTCGAGGCTGATTTAATCAAACTCATTCTAGCAGTTGCGACTTAGTAACCCAATAAAAAGACTGGACAGCAATTAGCTAAGCGGCTATTCGCATCCAGTCTTTCATATTTTTAAAAAGTGTAATCGAAAAATTTCTCTGCATTCCTTAAACTAGCCCATATATCAGAGCTTTCTCCGCCTATATACCAATAAGCTACTCCAGCTAGTTTTTTAGTAACCGCTAAGTTGTATTTAGTTATTAATGAACGCCCATCCTCAATCCAAATCGTATGTTTTATAGCTTGTTTCGAGTAGCTCGCGACATATTGTCCCAGAGTAGAATTCCACACAGGTTTCGATGCATAGCTGCTGATGATCTGATTTTGCTCCGGAAGCGTAATATATTCAGAGGATAAAACCGTTCCCTTCTGGTTCAGTGTCCAATCCCGATTATATAAGGGCAATGCCAATATAACTTTTTGACTAGGTACAACTTTTAGGATTGTATTCACAGCCTTTTGATCATAAGAAAGCGAAGCATTGGACCCCGGAACTTGACTCCCGTCATAATGCTCATCATACCCCATCATCACCATGTAATTCACTTGCTTGCCTAGGGCAGCATAGTCAAAAGCTTCTGTCCAATCCGTTCCAAGATCAGGGGATACATCCATCGACAGAATAACATTGAGCGAATGCATTTTCTCGGCCAATAAAGTAATAAACGAAGTCAAATACACACGATCTTCGGCCGCTACATTTTCAAAATCTATATTTAGTCCATCTAATCCATATTTACTCACTAAAGCAGCTAATTGTTTGACTGCCGTATTCCTTGCGGTTGTACTCAACAGCATTTGATGCGTCGCTTCTTGATCCGATCGATTGCCAACCATCGCCCAGACTTGCCTTTTATTCTTTTTTGCCCAAGTTACCAGCGAGACATCTGTCGAATCCGTTACTGTCCCTGTTTTTCCAACATAATACCAACGTGGTGAGAGTGTGTTGACGTTCGATTGCAAAACATGATTCTCAAATTGTGACGTCGTGAGACCATACTGCCAGCCTATAACAATACGTTTGTCCGGATCACTTTCCAGCTCTGCCGCCCAGCTTGTATGTTGCAGCACCCGATCCATCAGCACTGCCGTCTCTTGCCTGGTTATCGGGTCCGTGGGTCGAAAATTTCCGCTATTATCGCCCTTCATTAATCCGCGATCATTAACCTTGGCTACAGCAGCACTTGCCCAGCTAGCAATTTGTTGCCGATCTTTAAAATTGGTTTGTGCGGTAGTTGCAGTGTTTGTTTGCTTTAGCGCTTTGGCTATCCACACAGCCGCTTCCTGCCGAGTAACTGCTTTTGCGGGTGCAAAAGTAGTTGCCGAAGTGCCGTTCGCCAGTTCAAGCTGAATTGCTGCCTGTATCCAGCCGTAATACCAAGCGCTTTTGGCTACGTCGGTATAAGGAGATACCGGACTCAACGCTGGATCAAGCTTCAACAGACGATCAAGAACTGTAATAAATTCAGCTCTAGTAATCGATTGAGTAGGTGAAAATTTAGTATTCGAGGTGCCAGTTAATATATTCCGGTTATATAAATCTATGATTTCTTTTTTTGCATAACTAGTGTTTATATCCTCAAAAGGAACCCCGTTATCGGCCGATATATGCTGAATAAATACTCCGGCGTATAGCACGACAGCGAGGGTCATTATAGTAAATCTAGCAAATATATTCTTCACGGGTTAAGAGATTCCCCCTTGGTTATCAATCTTTGAATTATACCAAGGATACAATCCATAAACATCGCTAAAATATTGGTAGAGTACGATAGGATCAGCTCTTCGGATTATGCAAAAAGAGACTAAGAACCACACCACACAGCGCCAAGCCCAATGAAACTAGGAACGTGTCGTGAAATCCTGCAACCATAGCCTCTAAAGGTAGCTTCTGATTTCCTTGACTCATTTGAGTAGCTATATTCGAAGTCAATAAGCCCGACATTATAGCGACAGCAAAGGAACCCACAATTTGTTGTGCAGAGGCAGTAAGTGGGGTCACACGGCTGATCAAATCCTTCGGAGCGGCCTTAAGCACATGTGTACCGAGCTGCATAGTAGTTAATCCTTGGCCAAGTCCCATAATGGCAAAATAACTGATCATAACGTATACACTTGTATCATTTTGTAAACGTGACAAAAGAAAGAGTCCGGTGGACAGCAGCACAAGTCCAGAGAACACAACGGGCCGAGCTCCATACTTATCAAATAATTTTCCTCCAATAATCATGCCAGCAAAGGATATTAAAGCTTGAGGAATAACTAAAAGTCCCGATTCAAAGGAAGAAAAACCTCTGACCTGCTGCAAAAAAATTGGAATTAACAGAATCGAACCAAATAAGGCGAACTGATTAATCCAGGTCAAAATCATACCTTTACTAAATTCTAGAGATCGAAAAGAGCGAAGTTCCAATAACGGTTCTTTTTGGCGCAATTCCACGAAAATAAACAAGGCTAAAGCAATGAAGCTGAACGCAAGAGATATAATCGTTATACGATCCCCCCAGCCGTCCACTCCCCCTCTATGCACCCCAAATACCAAGCTGGAGAAAGCGAGTGGTGATAAAATCACACCCCAAATATCCAATTTAGCTTTATTCCCCTTCTCTATTACCGGAAGAAATTTCACTCCAACAATCATTGCAATAATACCAATGGGGACATTAATCAGAAAAATCCAGTGCCAGCTTGCATATTCCAACAGCCATCCTGACAGTACAGGACCAAGAACAGGCGCAATTAACATCGGTAGTCCAAGCAATCCCATGATTGAACCTCTTTTATCGGGAGGTGCGATTTTGAATGACATAGCCATACCAATTGGAGCAATCATCCCTCCGCCTAATCCCTGCAAAATACGAAAGATTATCAGCTCTGTTGTGGATTGTGCCATTGAGCATAATAAAGAACCTATGGTAAACAATACGATCGAAGCTAAAAAAACATGTTTGGCAGTAAACTTATCCGAGAACCAACCGGCCAATGGGATAATTACGGATAAAGCCAGCGTATAACCCGTGATGGCCCACTGTATTGTTTTTAGGCTAGCATCAAAGGTTTTTTCAAGCTGCGGGATCGCTACATTCATAATTGTACTGTCGAGCATAACCAGCAACATTCCTGTTATAAGTGCCAGTATTACGGGAAGTATTGCTTTTATAGAAAATTCTTTGGTGACTGGTTGGGATTGTTCCACTTGTAGATTACTCATGGGTCTATACACATCCTTTTTAATTTTTACTAATAAAATAGCTAACCGCTGCCTCCTTTTTAAAAAATCGCACCGTTAAACTAACAGTGTAAGATTAATATAGCACCCGTTTATTTGCTTGTAAATAAAAATATCTAACAGTGTAAGATAAACCGGTAATCTAACGATGGTAGACCAGCCATCCATCTTCGCTTATGATAAAAGAAGACAGTAACAGGAGGTCGTTTCGATGAGAATCAAAAATCTGCAAATCACTGAACAAGATATAATAAAAGCTTCTTGGGAGCTGCTGGATGATATCGGCATAGAGGCATTTAGTATGCGTAAATTAGCAGAACTATTAAATATACAAGCCGCCTCTCTCTATTGGCATTTTAAGAGTAAACAGAGTATTTTCCAGACACTGGCTAATGAGATCGCCAAAGAAGCCCTCGAAACTGCGAATCTCGAAGGTGATTGGCAAGAACAGCTTTTTCATTTTGCAGATCGAATCCGCGGGGTTTTACATAAGTATCCTTGCTCGGCTCAGCTGATGATGAGAACCTTGCCTTCTGAACCTAATTATCTATCTTTACTGAATACTTTGCTTCAGATCGTGGATCATCTTCCTTTAAGCGATAGTGACAAATTCTCCTTAATTGCTTGCGTGTTAAACTATGTAATCTCTTTCGAATTGGACAAATATGAGCAGGATCGAATTGACTTAGCCATGAAAAATGAACCTAATGGAGATGCTAGAGAGGTATTTAAACAATCGCTTGAGCACTTATCAGGGGATGGACCTAATGTTATAAAACGAATGTACGAAAACAATATCTTTAATGAAATTGGCTCCGATAAGATGTTCTATACAGGTCTAAAAATAATGGTGAGTGGAATTGAACAGTTAGCTAATGAGCGACAGTAGAGCTTAGGGGATTTTTCACGACAATAAATCTTGGCACAAATAAAGGGCATCCCAGCAGCCGATTTCGGCTTTTGGAATGCCCTTTTTTAAAGAGCCCGAAATAAAAGTTCTCCTTTGGACTGAATGTATCTATACATCACTCCACAGGCCACAAATATCACCACACCAATACCTAACATAACGAGATTACCATTTAGATCGGATAAAAGAAAACTCAAACCAAATGGAATCAGCAAGCTGATAAATCCTATAATCATCGCTACAAGGACCGAAGCACTTTGTTTAATTACTGAGACTTCGTTAGTCCACTCCAGTTTAGGAAGCTTCAAGTTAACGATCACACCTACCATTGCAGTAAGACAAGCGTATAGGACGGGGATTATTAGCAATAACAAGCTCTCCATCCAGCCTGTGCCCAGAGAAATCATTAGAAGCACACTACTAACAATCACAATCGGTACTGTAATGGTGAGATTCACTACGATTTTACTTAATAATATGGTTTTTGTCGGAACGGGGGCGCTTTTTAAAATCCAAATATGGTTACCTTCAAGCGAAATCGAACTCGATGTCGTACAGCTTAATGCAACAAAGAGGGAAACAAATAGTGGCGCCAATCTGCTTAGATAGTTAGAGAGTTCTGGTATTTCCATAATTTGTCCTAATTGCTCTGAGCTAACAAACAGTAAGGTAATCGCCATGACAAGTAACATAACCATACCGATACTCGTATTTAGCACATATATAGAAGAACTGAAATAGCGGCGCAGCTCTTTTTTATACAATGTGTAAAGCGGTGAAGAGACTTCAAGTGACCTCATTTGATACTTATTCTTTGAGTAAGAAGTCGTAAGGCCTGTGTGTATTGCTTTATATTTGCTGCCAAGAATAAGGGTAAACAACATAAAAGAAAGTAACGAAATCCCTATAAATAATAGTAAAGGAGCTACCTGATACGAGCAGACAGCATCTACATACATAACCGTCAAAGGATATAAGTTGAAGATTTGATCGGCAATTTGTGTGCTCATATCCGCAAGTAACTGCGGGTCATTCCCATTCATTTGGCCTGAACCCAAAATAATAACAATGATTACGGCAAAAGTCAGAATGAGACTTATTAAACGACTTCCTTTAAAACGTGAGGAAATCCAACTAATCAATGCCCCTATAATTGTTGCAGCAATGATCGGCACTAATGGGATAAATAGCAGCGTTATCATGAAAAATAAATAATATACTACTGCCGGATTTACCTTTATAGCATAAACTACACCTGCTGGCACCATCACCATCAATGAGAACAGTATATTCAGCACATAGAGCTGAACTACACGGCTTGCTACGATATGGCTCGTTTTGATAGGCAACGACATTACGAGATCGTAATCTTTGGAGCCAAATAATACCCCACTCGCCTTATAGATCGTTGTAAAAAATCCAATCAAGCAAGTAACAGCCATCATAATCGCAAGCAGCAGCTCTGGCCGGCCTATCTGTTCAAGGGTCTCTGCTATCATGAAGCTATATCCAAATGAAACTACTGCCATCATGACAATCCCTATTAAGATACCGATGCTCAGCAAAAGCATTTTTCGTCTTTCTTTCATATCCCTTGTATGCAAAGCCTTATTTAACCCAAACGATGAGATCAGCTGAATTTTCGTCAATCGCCAGATATTAATCATGTTTAATCAACTCCAAAAACACATCTTCAAGGCTGCTGTCACCCTTCACCTCTTCTGTTTTCCCATGAGTGATCAATTCACCCGCTTTGATAATGGCAATCTTATTGCAGAGCTTCTCGGCCACATCCAGTACATGCGTCGAAAAAAAGATCGCACTGCCCTGGCTGCAAATCTCCGCCATGATTCTCTTGAGCGTATGTGCCGCTTTTGGATCAAGTCCCACAAAGGGTTCATCCAGAACGAGTAGCTTCGGTTTATGAATAAGCGCGGAGATAATCGCGAGTTTCTGTTTCATACCATGAGAATATGCGGAGATTAAATCCCCCAGATTAGAGGTAATCTCAAATTCATCGCTATACTTCTTTATCAATAACTCCCGATCCGCTTTCGATACACTAAAAAGATCACCAATAAAATTCAAGTACTGAATGCCCGTCAGATGATCGTATAGATCCGGATTATCTGGAATATACGCAGTAATCGCTTTGCAGGCTAAGGGATCTTTTTTAATGGAGTACCCACCAATCTCGATATCTCCCTCCTCAAAATCTAAAACTCCGACCACTGCTCGGATAGTTGTTGTTTTCCCCGCACCGTTATGACCGATAAAGCCATAGATGTCACCTTTTTCGACCACCAAATTCAGATCATTTACCGCCTTCTTACCACCCTTGTAGCTCTTGGTAAAATGTTTGATTGTCAACATCTTGCCACTCCCCTTCCAATCTCATAACACTCTCGACAAGCCATATTTACTATAGCTTCGTCGTCTTCAATATACGTTTCCTATAATACGTTTAGCCCGTCCAGATAGTTCATTCATTCACAAATATTTTTATCGGAAATTCCCACCCTATAGCGCGCGAGGTGAATAGTAACCGGGTCCGTAAGGGTAAGCAATTTACTTTTGAACGCTAAACAATCGACTTCGTTGGTGCCACGATGTATAGGACCGAGGCGCCCTTATTTCACAAAATCATGCCTTTTTCCACTCCGTTCGGACTCAGATGCAGCTATTGTGCCATTTCTGCTCCTTTTTGCTGCAAAATCAGCCGAATAAGCACTATGCAATCCGTTATTTTGAAAAAAGGCGCCAAAGACACTATTTAGCTGCAATACGGTCCGCAAGGGTAAACTAACTACTTTGCTGACGATGTGATAGCTACTTTGGAACGCTAAGCAAATTACTTTGGGGACGGTGAGATAACTAACTTTGGAACGCTATCCAAACTACTTTGGGGACGATGAGCTAACTACTTTGAACGCTAAGCAAACTACTTTGGGGACGATGAGCTAACTACCTTGGCACGTAAGCGAACTACTGTCTAAGCATTCTACACTGGAACAGAAGCAATTTACCTTTGGCGATGGCTGCCATTCCTACGTATTGGACCGAGGCGCCCTAATTTCACAAAATCATGCCTTTTTCCACTTCGTTCGGACTCAGATGCAGCTATTGTGCCATATCCGCTCCTTTTTGCTGCAAAATCAGCCGAATAAGTGCTATGCAGTCCGTTACTTTGGGGAAAGGAGCCAAAAACACAATTTAGCTGCAATACGGTCCGCAAGGGTAAACAAACTACTTTGCTGACGATGTGATAGCTACTTTGGAACGCTAAGCAAATTACTTTGGGGACGGTGAGATAACTAACTTTGGAACGCTATCCAAACTACTTTGGGGACGATGAGTTAGCTCCTTTGGAACGTTAAGCAAATTACTTTGGAGACGCTAAGCTAACTACTTTGGAACGCTAGGCAATCGAATTTCTAAGCATTCTACTCCGGAACAGAAGCAATCTACCTTTGGCGATGGCTGCCATTGCAACGTATTGGACCGAGGCGCCCTTATTTCGCAAAATCCCACCCTTTTCCACTCCGTTCGGACTCAGATGCAGCTATTGTGCCATATCCGCTCCTTTTTGCTGCAAAATCAGCCGAATAAGTGCTATGCAGTCCGTTACTTTGGGGAAAGGCGCCAAAAACACAATTTAGCTGCAATACGGTCCGCAAGGGTAAGGTAAGGTAAGGTAAGGTAAGCCAAACAAAACTAACCCACCCGACAAAAAGAGCATTCATCCCCAAATTCGGGATTGAATGCTCTTTTTTCTAAATGCAAAGTCTACGCTGATGCGAACTGACTGTTATATAATCTGGCGTAATATCCACCGCTAGCTAGGAGTTGGTCATGCGTACCACTCTCCACAATGTCTCCGTCCTTCATGAAAAGAATGAGATCCGATTCTCGAATCGTTGACAAACGGTGGGCAATTACAAAGCTGGTCCGGCCTGCGATCATTTTTAGAAAAGCCTTCTGAATCCGTACCTCAGTCAGCGTATCAATACTGCTGGTGGCTTCATCCAAAATGAGCATAGGTGGATCTACGAGCATCACTCGTGCTATGGTTAGCAGCTGCTTTTGTCCTTGCGACAAATTATCTCCTGAGCCACTGATCTTCGTATCATATCCCTCAGGCAGGCGTTTAATGAAGCTATGAGCATTAGCAGCCTTAGCAGCAGCGATGACCTCTTCTTCGGTAGCCTCAGGTTTGCCGTAGGCAATATTTTCTCTAATTGTGCCGCCAAACAGCCAAGTGTCCTGCAACACCATCCCGAAATTACGCCGCAGACTGTCCCGGGTAATCGTCTTGATATCCACGCCGTCAATCTTGATGGAACCCCTATCCACATCATAAAAACGCATAAGCAGATTAACCAGTGTCGTCTTCCCCGCTCCCGTCTGCCCTACAATTGCAACCCGGGTACCTGGTTTCACTTCCAGACTGAAATCATTAATCAGTGGACGTTCAGGATTATAAGCAAAGGATACTTTTTCAAAGGTAATTGTTCCTTGGCTTGTATTCATAATTTTGGCGTCTGTTGCATCAGCTGGTTCTGGCGATAGGTCTAGAATGGCGAAAATCCGCTGCGCTGATGCTGTTGCCGATTGAAGCTGCGTAATCACACCTGTAATTTCATTAAACGGCTTAGCGAACAAGTTGGAGAAGATCAAAAAGCTGGACAAATCCCCTACCGTCATAAGCCCGCGAATCACCATAACACTTCCGATCATCGCGATAACAGAGAAGGTAATATTATTTACTAACCGTGTTGTCGGATTAGACAAAGAACCGTAAAATTGTGATTTCACGCCAGTCTGGTACAAAGTCTCGTTTCGTTCTTCAAACTGGGTCAGTGCACGGTCTTCATAATGATAAGCAGTGACCACTTTTTGTCCGCCGATCATTTCCTCCACGTATCCGTTGAGACCGCCCAGAATTTTAGCCTGCTCCTTAAACATCTTCTGGGAGCGCATCGTAATGAATCTTGCCACAAAAAATGTAACGGGTGCTGACAGAAGAACAACTAAGGTCATTAAAGGACTAATGTACAACATGAGTGCAATTGCCCCCACGATGGTGATGATCCCCGTGAGCAGTGTTGAGAAGCCTTGCAGCAGTCCATCAGAGACCGCATCCATGTCATTAACAAACCGGCTGATGCTGTCCCCTTGCGGGTGGTTATCATGAAATTTTAACGGCAAAACATTTAATTTATCAAAAAGCTCCCGCCGTAAGTCATATACAGTCCGGTAGGCAATTCGATTAGTCAGGTAGGTAAGAAGCCATCCGAAAAAGCTGCCGACAATATACACCCCTGCCAGAATCAAAAGCAGTCTAAGTACGGCGTCAAAATCAACCTCTCCCGGCCCGATCATAAAATCGATGGCGCTGCCGATAAGCAACGGGCCAATTAGACTGGCAATCACACTGAGTATTGCGCAGATTACTGCACCTATAGCTATTTTTTTATAATGCCCTGTGTATACAATAAGTCTTTTCCAAATGTTGTTTTTGTTCATTGGCCCGACTCCTCACTTGATAGCTGGGACAGGCAGATTTCTTTATACTCTTCACAACCCCGCATCAGCTCCTCATGGGTTCCGACACCGGCGATCCGCCCTTCCTCAAATACCATTATTTTATCCGCTTGTCTTACAGTGCTTACCCTCTGCGAGACAAGGAGCACGGTCATTTCCTGGCTGCTCTCTTTAAGAGCCTTTCGAAGTGCCGCATCTGTGGAGAAATCCAGCGCACTGGAGGAGTCATCCAAAATAAGAATCGATGGCTTACCTACTACTGCACGAGCTATGGTTAAGCGCTGCTTTTGTCCACCGGATAAATTTAATCCACCACGAGATACTTGCGTATTCAAGCCTTCGGGTAATTTACGTATAAACTCCTCCGCTTGAGCGATAGAGGCTGCCTGCATGATTTCTTCCTCAGTTGCATCTTCCTTACCCCAACGTATATTCTCAGCGATTGTTCCTGTAAACAGCACAGCTTTTTGCGGTACAATCCCTATTTTCTCACGAAGCTGGTGCAGCTTGTAATCTCTGACATCCACACCATCCACTTTCACTTCACCTTGCACCACATCATAAAAACGAGGGATCAAATTCACAAAAGTAGACTTACCTGAACCCGTACTGCCAATCAGGCCCACGGTCTCTCCGCGATTAATTACTAAAGATATATCCTCTAATGCCGATTCACCTGTCGTATTATACCCAAAGGATACGTGATCGAATTGTATAGCAGGGGCAGCAGGGGCAGGTTCTGCAATCAATGCATTTCCTTCCTCGGACACGGATACCTTAACACCAAGCACTTCATTCACACGATTCGCTGAGGATGAGGCTTTTGTAAAAATAATAACCAAGTTGGAGACCACTATCAGCGCCAGCAAGATCTGAGTGATGTAATTGATGAAGGCAATGATCTCCCCTTGAGACAATCGGCCCCCATCGATATGAATTCCGCCTACCCACAAAATAGCTATGATCGCCGCATTTACTACAAGTGTAGTCATCGGCCCAAGCAAAGCAGAAATCCGCGAAACCCGGATCGCCGTAGTAGTCAAATCATCAGATGAGGCATCAAAACGTTCTTTTTCTGTACGTCTTTTGGCAAAAGCACGAATCACTCGAATCCCCGATAAATTCTCACTCAGTACGAGCGCAAGGGCATCCAGCTTCTGCTGGTATTTTCGGTACAAAGGAGCACTGCGGGTGATAATAAAATATAAAATAATGCCAAAAACCGGTGTTGCCGCTATTAGAATCAGCGATAATCTAAAATCCAAAATCATGGACATTAGGATAGCCCCGATGCAGATAAACGGTGCACGAATAACTAGACGAATCAGCATGGCCACAGCAATTTGCAGCTGGTTTACGTCATTGGTAATCCGATTAATCAGTGTAGGCGTACCTAAGGTATCCAGTTCAGCATACGACAAGGATGTAATATGTCTAAACATCTTATTGCGTAGTGTCGTACCGAATCCCTGTGAAGCCCGGGCTGCATAGTATTGGCATACCATGGAGCAGCCGAAGCCAAGCAGTGACATCAGAACCATTAGGCCACCCATGCGGTAAACATAGGCGCTGTCATGATTGCCAACCCCGTTGTTGATGATCAATGCGACAATGGTAGGCAAAATCAGCTCCAGAATCGCTTCCATCAGTTTGAAGATCGGTCCAATGATCGCTTCTTTTTTGTACGGCTTTAAATATACTGCAATTTTGAACAAATTTATCCACACCCAACATAAGAAGTATTTAACCACTTGAAATATGTATAAGAACAGTTATGATTATGGCATATCTACTCACATATTAATAATATTGGATTCGTATCGCTCCCATACGATTAGCATATCTCAAGTTCGGAGGATTTTTATATGGATATTAGACAGCTTAAATATTTTATGGCGATAGCTGAGGAAGGACAGATCACATCTGCAGCCAAAAAACTGCAAATGGCCCAGCCTCCACTGAGCCAGCAGCTAAAGCTCCTGGAGGAAGAACTCGGTGTAAAGCTAGTGGAACGAGGTCCACGCAGCGTGCAGCTCACTGAAGCTGGAGCCATTTTGCGGGACCGTGCCCAACAAATTCTGGAGCTGGCAGATTCCACTGCCCGTGAGCTCACTGATTTTGTCAAAGGTTTAAAAGGAACCCTAGCCATTGGTACAGTTTCTTCCTCTGGAGCTACGTTGCTTCAAGATCGGCTATGTGAATTTCACAAAACCTATAAAGGTGTGAAGTTTGAGATTCATGAAGGAAATACCTTTAGAATCATTGACCTCTTGAATAAAGGCATTGTCGAAGTCGGAATTGTAAGGACACCCTTTAATGGTACAAATTTAGAATGTCTTTACACACAAGCTGAACCTATGATTGCCGTAATGACACCTGAGTATGACTGGAAAACGGATGAAAACTTTATTGAGATCGGTGAGCTAAAGGATAAGCCGCTTATTATCTACCGCCGTTTTGAGCAGCTTATCCGGGAAACATGTCTTGAGAACGGCTTTGATCCGCTGATTTTCTGCATGAATGATGATGCTAGAACAACACTGCTCTGGGCAAACGCTGGTCTTGGCATCGGAATCATCCCCAAATCCGCTTTCGAATTAACGAGTAACAGTAATTTGATCTATAAAGAAATCAGTAGTGAATCACTACGCACGCGGGTCGCCGCCGTCTGGATTAAGGATAAATACTTGTCATCATTGGCTTCAAAGTTTATTGAGAGTTTCAAGAATGGATAATACCAGATCTATTTATTCACTTGTTGTTGAACGAGCCTATCCTCTTCTTCTTTAATACGGTTAATATCAATTCGTTCAAACAATAATTGTAATTCAGTAACCTGTTGGTAAGGGGGTACCGAGCAAGGCTGCCAATTCGGTAGTTCTAACGACAGGAACCCCCTGATCTTGTCACAAGAGAACGGCAGAAACGGATGTAACAAATTCGCTAGGTTCGCAATAATCTGCACACATGTGTATATTGCAGAATCACAAGAAACCTGATCCTCTTTTATCTGTATCCATGGTTTTTGCAGGTCGAAATACTGGTTTGCCTTGCGCACATAAGAAAAAATATACTCCAGCGCATCTTTTAGATTCCCAGCCTCAATAAGCCGCCCTGATTCGAGATACAAGAGGTCAATGTTGTCATTCCACCCCTTATCCAATTGCCCATTCGGCACTTTCCCTTCATAAAACTTATCTACAAAAGCCAATGAACGATTCACAAAGTTACCAAATGCTCCAAGCAGCTCTCCATTATGGCTATAAATAAACTCTCTCCAGGAAAAATCCGTGTCCCGCTTCTCGGGTCCATTGGCAATTAAGAAATAACGAATAGAATCTGGCTGATACCGCTCTAAAATATCAGGTACCCAGACCGCCCAGTTTCGGCTAGTGGAGAACTTCTGCCCTTCAAGGGTTAAATATTCGCTAGATATAATCCTGTCCGGTAAATGCAGACCTCCAGCTCCTAATAACACAGCCGGCCATATTAAAGTGTGAAAAGGAATATTGTCTTTACCATGCACATAATAAGCAGTAATCTCCCCTTTTTCCTCTAACCAAAAATCCTCCCAGCTTCCTCCGGACTGTGCAGCCCACTGCTTACTGGCTGATAAATAACCACTTACCGCCTCAATCCAAACATAAATCTTTTTATCTTCAAATCCAGCCACAGGAACATCTACACCCCAAGACAAGTCTCTTGTTACCGCGCGGTCCTGCAGCTCTTCTTGTAAATAACGTTTGGTCAGTTTTATAGCGTTATCTCTCCAAAATTGTGCTTCCTCTACATATTCCGTTAATTCAGACTGAAAATTAGATAAGCTAAGATAATAATGTTCTGTCGGCCTTTCTGATGGTGTATTACCACATAATTTGCAGACTCTGTCTAACAAATCGGCAGGATCTAGAATCGTAGAACAATAATCACATTGATCCCCTCGCGCCCGCTGGCCACATACCGGACAAGTCCCTTCCACATATCTGTCTGGCAAAAAGCGCTGATCCACCTCGCAGTAACATTGCGCAATGGTTTTTTTATATAAATGACCATTCTCTAGTAGCTTTGTAAACAACTCTTGCACGACCTTATGATGCTGCGGTTGATCCGTTCGAGTATATAGATCATAACTAAATCCCAGCTGTTTAAAACACTTCAGAAACTCCTCATGATATCTGCTTGCAAAAGCTCCGGGTGTAATCCCTTCATTCGCAGCCTGAACCGCTACGGGTGTGCCATGGCAATCACTGCCTGATACATATAATACGTTATCCCCTTTGGAGCGAAAATATCGTGCCAGCACATCCCCAGGCAACACACTTGATAATCTCCCAAGATGTAAAGATCCATTCGCATACGGCCAAGCACCACCTATAAACACATTACTCATTAACCTTCTCCTCCTTTTTTTGACAACAAAAAAACTCCCATCCACAAAGGACGAGAGTTCTACTCACGTGTTACCACCTAATTTTATAAATGCCTCATGACATTTACCTCTTCAGGTACGACGTTAATTAACGTTTATACCCTAGCACTGTAACGGATGCAGGTTCCGGCGCAGCCTACAACCCATAAGGTTTCGATGCGCAGCTCTGAGACCATATTCCCAAGGGTTTTCTTTACTCCTTTTCAGCGACCGGAGCTCTCTGTTGAAAGAATTGCCGTGGTACTCTTTCTCTTCTTTGCTTTTACATATTCAAGTTAGAGAAAATAATAATCAATTTGTTGTTTATTGTCAATGTGAAAAATCAAGCTCACTGTAACTTTTCCAGTTAATCTCCGTCTTTTATATAAATACGTTACAAGGAGGTCCCTCAGTGAAAAAGGTAAATTTGCTTACACTCTCTGTTCTTTTACTAGCAGGGGTATGGGGTTGCTCCGATAATCAAGTCAATTCTGTACCTAAAAGTGAGCCCTATACTTCCAAAGAAGCCATCAGTAGAGGGGATATTGTTTCTTGGGAAAAAGTGTACAACCTCGATAAATTCGAGCAATTTATAACGAATCTCTCCAGCAAAAAAGCAGACAATATACGCGTTACAAGTTACACAGATGAAGGCGATCCTATATTTAAGGATTTGAAATTTGACGGTAACGTGATTAATTATAGCTATGATACCTCTAATGATGCATTCGGTGGAAGCAACACAGGAGTCAGAACCGATACCTGCTCCGAAGTGACGAGTAAAAAAAGCACACAAGGTGAAATTATCTATTCGATCAGCGGTTGCACAAATAATGACTCTGAAATTGATTACTACCTTTTTCGCACAACAAAATGAAATGCTGAAATAAAAAAGACCACCCAATCATAATACAATTGGATGGTCTCGTTACTTCATATTATTTCATGATTTTGCAAATATCATTGGTGAATTGAACTGGATCACTAACCTGTAGACCTTCGATCAACAGGGCTTGGTTGTACAGTAGGTTCGTGTATAAACCGAGCTTTTCTTTGTCGTTCTCTGCTGCCGCCTTCAAGGACTGGAATACTTCGTGATGGATGTTGATTTCAAGTACCTTATCCGCTTGCACCTCTTGGCCATTCGGCATCGATTTCAGAATTTTCTCCATCTCGATCGTCAGCTCACCTTCTGCAGAGAGACATACCGGATGAGTCTTTAAACGTTTGGAAGCTTTAACATTTTTCACTTTGCCGGACAGGATGTCCTTCATCGCTTCAAAAAGCTCCTTGTTTTCGTTCTCTTCCGCTTCCGTTGGCTTGTCCGCTTCGTCGGCTTCGATCCCCAGATCTCCGCTGGATACGGATTTAAATTCTTTTTCCTTATAAGACTGAATCATCTTGATCGCAAATTCATCAATATCATCAGTGAAGTAGAGAATTTCATACCCTTTATCCGATACAAGCTCGGTTTGCGGGAGCTTCTCGATTCTGTCGATCGACTCTCCGGAAGCATAGTAGATATACTTCTGATCTTCTGGCATTCTTGAGACGTATTCGTCCAGCGTAACCAGCTTCTTCTCCTTGGAGGAGTAGAACATCAGTAAATCTTGGAGGGTGTCTTTGTGCATCCCATAATCGTTATAAACACCAAACTTAAGCTGTCTGCCAAAAGCATTATAGAACTGCTCATATTTCTCTCTTTCATCCTTCAGCAGGCTTTGCAGTTGGCTTTTCACTTTATTCTTAATATTCTTAGCGATCAAAGTCAGCTGACGGTCATGCTGGAGCATCTCTCTGGAAATGTTCAAGGAAAGATCCTCTGAGTCCACCATACCTTTTACAAAACTGAAGTAATCAGGCAGCAGATCCGCACATTTGTTCATGATCAACACACCGTTGGAATAGAGCTCAAGACCTTTTTCATATTCCTTTGTGTAATAGTCAAACGGTGTATTTTCTGGGATGAACAAAATCGCATTGTACACTACAGCACCATCAGCACTGATATGAATATGTTTAAGCGGCTTATCGAAGCCGTAACGTTTCTCTGCATAGAAGTTATCGTAATCTTCTGTAGTCAGCTCGCTTTTGTTCTTGCGCCAGATTGGCACCATGCTGTTTACGGTTTGTTCTTGAACAACTTCTTCGAACTCATTCTCCGTGCCTTCTTTTGGCTTTTGTTCCTTCAAGTCCATTTTGATTGGGAAACGGATGAAGTCGGAGTATTTTTTAATGATGGATTTCAGGCGATATTCTTCCAAATATTCATCATATTGATCTTCTTCAGTATTCTCTTTAATCTTCAAAATCACATCAGTGCCGACAGAATCCTTCTCAACAGTCTCGATGGTATAGCCGTCAGCGCCCTTAGACTCCCATTTAAAGGCCTCGTCGCTGCCTAATGCCTTACTGATCACTATAACGTCATCAGCCACCATAAACGCAGCGTAGAAGCCCACTCCGAACTGTCCGATGATATTGTGGCCATCTTTAGCTTCGTTCTCTTTCTTAAAAGCAAGAGATCCACTCTTCGCGATTGTACCTAAGTTATTCTCCAGCTCCTCTTGTGTCATCCCGATACCTGTATCGGAAATCGTCAAGGTTCTGTTCGCCTTATCGGCGGTCACTTTAATATAATAATCCTCTTTATTGAAGACCAGGCCTTCATCAGCTAAGGCTTTGTAATAGATCTTATCAATCGCATCACTTGCATTGGAAATCAGTTCACGCAGGAAAATTTCCCGTTGAGTATAAATGGAGTTAATCATCATTTCCAGCAATCTTTTCGATTCGGCTTTAAACTCTTTTTTGGCCATGAATAAATAAATCTCCTTTCAAAATAACCTTATTATTCATCATTCCGTGATTAGCACTCTTCTTAGATGAGTGCTAATTCTTCTTTTTATATAACATAAACTGATTTTCAATGTCAAATTTTTTGGCTACTTTCATATGAAAATATAACCATTTACAATTCCCTTGCAATCCTATTGATTGTATGATTTAAATAGATTAGATACATAATTTCCAAATAAAGGTTTATACATTTCGGATTTGGGAGGTCTTTAAATGAATGAACAAGCAATGTCCGCTTTAAATTCCACAATAAAAAGCCCCGTAAAGAACTTAATTGGCAGTGTATTCATTCCCGTACATGATATTGAAAAATCCCGTCGCTGGTATTGCCAAGTCCTGGGGCTTCCAGAGACAGATTGTAAGATCATGAACGGTCATTTATGCCCGCTGCCTATGCAGGGAAACACTGGAATCATCCTGGATACCATGCCGTTGTGGGGCGGCTTAGAACCTGAAGGAACACCGCCCATTACAACACCAGCTTTTTTGTTACTGACCGATGATTTGCAAGCCTCTTTCAATTATGTGAAGGCTCTCGGTGTAGAGCTAGTAACTGAAATTCAAGATGAGCATTGGTTTGTTGTGAAAGATCCTGATGGGAATAAATTAATGATTTGCAAGCAACATTTGGATTAAAAATTGCAGCGGTTGTGATTTCCACTTCTTAGGGTGCATCAGAAGCTGCAGATCAAAGTGAATTTCGGGATGAATAAAGGACAGCTCCGCCAAGCTTCCTCGTTCAATTTCTTCCTCTGCCACGATTTTTGGTAACAAAGCAATTCCAAGACCATTCATTACACAACGTTTGATGGCCTCCAGATTCGAAAGCTCAAAACCTATGCGGAATATGATCCCGTGCTCTTTTAACAAATTCTCGAACAGACTGCGGTAAATACAGCTTTCCTCCGAGACTATTAGCTCACAGTTATTCAGATCGTTTAGGGTTACCGTATCCATCTGGGCAAGCGGATGATGAATGGGGGCTATCAATACAAGCGGCTCATCTCTGACGATCGTACGCTCAAGGATGGAATCCGCAGTGGTGCGATCCAACATTAAGCCTAGATCTACTTCGCCATCTTTTATTTTGGCAAGAAGATTAGCTTCCTGCATCGTTTGCAGATGAATATCCAGCTTCGGAAATTTAGTCCTTAGCTGCTGCAGGTAAGGAGGTAAATAAAAGGCCGCTAAAGAATCTATCGTCCCAATAGTTATCGTTCCTCCGATTTGCTGGGCGATGGTTTCTTTTGAACGATCATACAAATCCAAAATCTCCACGAACAGCTTCAATAACTCTTCTCCTGGCGGGGTAAGCCGCAGCTGACGGCCATGCCTCTCTATTAAAGGTACTCCATATTCCTTCTCTATCTTCTGTATCTGCATCGTCACACTTGATTGTGCATATCCCAATTCTTCAGCAGCTCGCGTAAAGCTCTGACGTTTAGCCACCTCGCGGAAGGTTCGTAAATAGGTTAAATCCATTACCTCACCCTAACATCAATATTTTTGATGATCCATATCATTTATTATAGCTAACGACGATGCTACTTTCCATGGTAAAGTGTATGTAGAGGAATTAAAATATTTTGGAGGCCGATAATTTATGCTTACAGAACAACAGATTTATGGAGTTTATGTCCCCGTGGTCACCCCGTTCAATGCTGCTGGTGAAGTTGATTTGGATTCGTATCAGCGTTATGTAAAGAACATTATTAACAACAGCATACAAGGTCTGGTCGTTAATGGAACCACCGGAGAATCGCCCACTGTAACCGTAAATGAAATGCAGCTTCTAGTAAACACTTCCCGTGAGCTTCTACAATCCACATCAATCCCCTTAGTAGTTGGTACAGGTACCAATGATACAGCCTCTACGGTTGCACGCACGGAAATTGCTGCAAACCTTGGTGCTGATTGTGCACTAGTAGTCGTACCTTATTATAGTCGTCCTTCACAAGAGGGTATCATTGCCCATTTCCGCAAAGCAGCAGAAGTAGGCATACCTATCATGGCTTATGATATTCCAAGTCGTACAGGTACCGCCATGACGGTAGATACTGCACGTACAATCCTAGAAATGAATAATGTTGTCGGTTTAAAAGACTGCTCAGGCAGTACAAAAATGGTTACAGAGTTAGTCCGTACAGGTGCTAAACCTGTGCTTGGCGGCGATGATTCCCTCTTTTATGAAATGCTTAGCTGCGGAGCAGCTGGGGGTATGCTCGCTACTGCCAACGTTTATCCGGCAGAATGCCTTCGTATCTTTGAAGCCTTTACATCTGGTCAAGTGGACTTCGCTAAAGAAAGCTTTGAACAACTACTGCCGATCATCCGCCTATTGTTCAAGGAATCGAATCCCGCTCCAATTAAATGGATGCTTAACCAAAACGGCCTACTATCCTCGGATACGCTTCGCCTCCCTATGACTTCCATCAGCACAGGACTTCAGCAAGAACTGAGCCCCTATGTTCAGGACAATACAATTGAAGCAACCGCATAAATGAAATAACAACAGCCGTTGTACAGTGAGGAACTGTTTAGCGGCTGTTTTTTGTTGTAAATCATCAGGACATAAAACATAAAAAACTGCACCTCCAAATGTTAGTTGTGCTAACAATTGGGGTGCAGTTCAATTTACTCTGACGTTTTTTTATTTTGCTATAGAAACGATACGCATTCAAACTTACTTATCTGCTGCTCGTTTTTTGTCTTCCTTTTGTGAACCACTCGGACTTTGGCTTCAATGGAGGGTTAGACTTAGGTTTTGCTTTAGCTGGTTTGGATGCCGCTGATTTTGTTGCTGCCGGTTTTGTTGCCGCAGGTTTAGCAGTTGCTGGTTTGGAATTCGACGGTCTGGAAGACGATGGTCTCGAAGCTGCTGCTTTCGAACCTGACGGTTTCGCCGAACGATCTGTCTTCATTTGCGTTTTACGAGACATCGGATAAGGATGATCCTTAACTTCCGGAATCGATTTTCCAATCAATTTTTCAATATCTTTAAGGAAAGGAAGCTCTTCAGCTTCGCAAAAAGAAATTGCCGTTCCGCTCAATCCCGCTCTGCCTGTACGACCGATCCGGTGCACATAGGTTTCCGGAATGTTCGGTAAGTTGAAGTTAATTACGTGAGACAGCTCATCAATATCAATTCCCCGGGCAGCTATATCCGTAGCTACGAGAACACGAGTCGCACCGCTTTTAAAATTCCGCAAGGCGTTCTGGCGATCATTTTGAGATTTATTGCCGTGTATGGCTTGAGCAGCAATGTTCACTTTAGCCAGATCGCGGGTAACACGGTCCGCACCACGTTTGGTACGAGTAAACACCAAAGCTGAAACGATGGATTTATCCTGTAATAGCAGGTTCAACTGGTTTTGCTTATTTCCGTTCTCTAATAAATAGATCGATTGATTGATTCTATCCGCAGTAGATGACACGGGTGTGATTTCTACCTTCACTGGATTCACAAGCAATGTTTTGATCAATTTAGAAATTTCAGTTGGCATCGTTGCCGAGAAAAACAGAGTTTGCTTCTTCGTAGGCATTTTGGCGATGATTCGTTTCACATCATGAATAAAGCCCATATCCAGCATCCGGTCAGCTTCATCCAGAACTAAAATTTGTACATATTGCAGATCTACACGTTTCTGATTGATCAGGTCGATAAGTCTACCAGGGGTAGCAATAAGAATATCGGCACCTTGATTCAGTGCGCGTTCTTGCACTTTCTGTGACACACCGCCAACAATGGCAGCAGAGCGGATATCTGTATATTGGCTATACGCTTTTATGTTATCAGCAATTTGAATCGCTAGTTCTCTTGTCGGTGTTAAAATCAACGAGCGAATGCGTCGCACATTATTGGATTTGTTTGGGTTGGATTGTTCGCTTAACAATTGAATAATAGGCACGGAAAATGCAGCTGTTTTTCCTGTTCCCGTTTGTGCGCATCCAAGTAAATCTCTACCCGCTAATACAGCTGGAATCGACTGCTCCTGTATTGGTGTAGGTGATGTATAGTTTTCTTTGCTTAAAGCCTTCAAAATTGCAGGCACAATATTCAGTTCATTAAATGTCATTGGGTCTCCTTAATTTCTAATACATATATTCTTAACAATAAATCCTTTTGTCACGTCATAAACCATAATCATAACACAATAAGTTACATAATAATAGATTTTCTTTATCATCACACCAATTTTCATTAAAAATCCATTTCAGGATACTATTCGTTCTGCTCGTACAGAAATATTTTGCTAACCGTAAAATACTCCTCCTCAATTTATCCTGGGGCGTATCATTTGTTGATCCTGTTGATCCTGTTGATCCTGTTGATCCTGTTGATCCATCGGACTCAGACGCCCTTATTTTGAAGATTCATGGTTTTTGGCGATGCTATCGGACTCAGATGCACTTATTCACACCTTCGAAGCCCAATTCAGTACAAATATAAGGCAATAAGAGCTATGCGGTCCGATACCTTGGCAAAATAGATCAAAATGCTGAAATAGCTGCGATACAGTCCGATATGTACAAGCGGTCGGGTAAACCACGCAAACTTTACAGCACGCGGATCAGACACACAATCCTTACAGCACGCAGATCAGACACACAATCCTTACAGCACGCAGATCAGACACGCAATCCTTACAGCACGCGGATCAGACACGCAATCCTTACAGCACTCGGATCAGACACGCAATCCTTACAGCACGCGGATCAGACACGCAATCTTTACAGCACGCAGATCAGACACGCAATCCTTACAGCACGCGGATCAGACACGCAATCCTTACAGCACGCGGATCAGACACACAATCCTTACAGCACTCAGATCAGACACACAATCTTTACAGCACGCGGATCAGACACGCAATCCTTACAGCACGCGGATCAGACACGCAATCCTTACAGCACGCGGATCAGACACGCACAAAAAAGCGGAGGATTTCTCCCCCGCTCCTTATCTTTGCTATAACTATGATGACTATTCTACGATTTCAGCAGTATCGCCGTTGTTGGCACCTGCAGCGTTAGCTTCGTCAGTGTCAATATGCATATCCAGTTTAAAGCTGTCTGATACGCGTGCAATTACGTTCTCCAATACGAGACCACGATCGCCTCCGAGACGAACTTTAAGCAATTGCTTATCAGCAATGCCCCAAGCTTCAGCTTCAGAAGTATGGAAGTGAATGTGACGAGCGGCGATGATAACGCCTTGTTCCAATTCTACTTCGCCAGCAGGTCCTTTAAGCGTAATGCCAGGTGTTCCATCAATATTTCCAGATTCGCGAACTGGAGCTTTCACGCCAAGTGCGAAGGAGTCAGTACGGGAAATTTCTAATTGGGAAGCCGGACGAGCAGGTCCCAAAATTCTTACTTTGTCAAATTTACCTTTGCTGCCGATAACTGCTACTTGCTCATTTGCTGCAAACTGTCCTGGTTGAGAGAGGGGTTTGAACTCCGTTAGTTGATATCCTGGGCCAAACAAAGCCTCCACATGCTCTTGCGTAAGGTGAATATGTCTAGCCGACACACCTACGGGTACAGTCTTACTCATAGTAAAGTCACTCCTTGTATTTTCTCTAGTATCTGTACAAGCCATTAACCATTATACATCTTCTTAACCAAAAATAAAAAGCCCCACATCATAACGAGGGCCTTTTTTTCGACAATTCATACTTTTAGAACAGGATTGTCATGATTTAGACACCTGTGAAGGTAAGTTTGTACGCAAGTAGGAGACCGCATTCTCATATAACCAACCTTTAACGGAAGCTTCTGGATAGTAACGAAGCAGGTGCTCGGCAAGCTCAGGGTATTTTCCCGGATGTTCCATATTCTCTACCCAAGTGTCAATGCCGTCAAAGTCCGAACCAAACATCATATGTTTCTCCCCACCCAGACTACATACATGATCAATATGCTTAAACAAATCATCTATACGAGCTTTTCCATCATCACATACAAACCACGGATAAAAGGTCAGGCCCATTCTTCCGTCCATTGCAATTAATGCTTTAATCTGTTCATCATTTAAATTTCTAACATGCCCGCAGATCTTTGCGGCGTTCGAATGGGAAGCTATAAACGGACGTGTGCTTAAGTCGGCTAGCTCCCAAAAACCTGCTTGAGACAAATGTGACACATCAAGCAACATTCCACTGTCGTTGCACCATTCGATCAGCTTTCGCCCTTTTTCCGTAAATCCGCCGTTGCGCTGCTCCAATACTCCGTCCGCTGCCCAATTGGCATAATTCCAAGTGATCCCCAAAAACCGCACGCCAAGCTCAAAGCAGAGCTGTGCATAAAATAGGTTCCCTTCTAGACCGTCTACACCCTCCAGAGAGAGCATTCCCCATGGAGGTGCTCCAACTGCTCGTTTACCTACCTCCTCCTTCCAACGCAGCCACTGAAGGCTCTCTGCGCCTAATATTTTTTTCCGGAACAAATCAATTTGTCCTAAAACATTCTCAAAGCTAGGTCTACCTCTACTTGCCGAAAGGTAGATCGCAAAAATCTGCAATTCTACACCGCCCGCTACCAACCGCTCTCCGGTAACATCCAACCGGGGATCATTCTTAAAATCCATATCCGGTGATGCTTGCATTTTACTCAGCACATCACAATGAAAATCCGCAACCTGTAGCTTATCGGTTCTCATCCCAAGCCCTCGCTTTCATGCAGCCCTATTCCAGATTCTATGCTTAAAAACGCCAGACTATATACCAAAAGCAAAAAACCTGTTTACATAAGTAAACAGGTTCATCGTTCTATGCTTCTATTATCTGGGTTCTACAATCAATTTAATCGCGGTTCGATCCTCTCCATCAATCACAATGTCTGTAAATGCCGGAATGCAGATCAAATCTACTCCGCTTGGTGCAACAAATCCCCGGGCAATGGCAACTGCTTTGACTGCTTGATTCAGTGCTCCAGCTCCAATAGCTTGTAATTCGGCCGATCCACGTTCACGAAGAACACCTGCTAAAGCGCCGGCGACGGAATTTGGATTGGATTTAGCTGATACTTTTAATACATCCATAGTAAGTACCTCCCCTGGGAAAATAATGGTGTTCTTCCACTACTTTAGATGTTATTCGCGAGAGAAGAAATAATTCCTTCTTTTTGCGGACTACTCTGGAGAAAATGGTACAATAGATACTCTTTTTCGATATAATAAATATCACACTTTACCCTTATTCGGCGAAATTACCCAGAAAATCACTTATCTTATCCTACTACTAGCTCATTACCCATTCATCTTCACGTAGCCGTATTTTCTCCAGACGGGTAGCCGCGCCAGTATTCTCGTCTAATTCTGCAAATAAACCGTGAAGCTGCCATTTGCCTTCATCAACAACAAATCGTGCTGGAAGCTGTGTAGTGAACTTATAAAGTACTGCATCTCTTTCCATACCCAGAATCCCTTCGCTTGAACCAACCATACCCGCATCGGTCAAGTAAGCCGTTCCACCTGGCAAAATCACATCATCATTCGTCTGCACGTGAGTGTGGGTCCCAACTACAATTGATGCGCGACCATCCATGAAATAGCCCATGGCGATTTTTTCAGAGGTAACCTCTGCATGGAAATCAACGAGAATGCATTTATGATCTCTACGTAGCTCTTCCACAATTTCTTCACCCACACGGAAAGGGCAATCAATCGCAGGCAAAAATGTACGGCCTTGCAGGTTAACTATAGCCAGCTCTTTCCCGTTACCTTTAACAACCGTATATCCTCTTCCTGGTGTTCCTGGAGGAAAATTAGCAGGACGGATAATCCGGGCCTCATCGTCGATAAACTCGAAGATATCCTTGTTGTCCCATGTGTGATTACCCATGGTGATTCCGTGAACGCCCCAGTTAAAAAATTCATTTGCGATCGCTTTAGTAATCCCTCTACCGGCAGCAGAATTTTCACCGTTAACTATGATTATATGTGGTTGATATTTGCTTTTTAATGAGGGCAACATCTCCCGAAGTGCCTTCCTACCTACACTACCTACGATATCTCCAATGAATAGTACTTTAATGTTTCTCTCCTCCTAATCTTAACCTCTTCATCTAACGGATAAGTCTTCATATTTAAAAGAAAAAAGGCCCCGCTTAGGGGCCAATTTTCATCAAATATAAGAAAGTATAAGTTATATCTTATCCTTTAACCTTATATTCCTAGCAGAAACATGTACCAGGAAACAATCATAAATATCGTTATTTCCGAAGCGTATGTTATCTACTTATTGCCTATTTAGCGTATTCAACAGCCCGTGTCTCACGAATAACGGTAACCTTGATATGTCCTGGATAATCCAGTTCACTTTCAATCATCTTCGTAATATCGCGAGCAAGACGGAATGCCTCTGCATCGTCAATCTTCTCTGGCTGTACCATCACGCGCACCTCACGGCCCGCTTGAATAGCAAATGATTTCTCAACGCCTTCGAATGACTCTGAGATTTCTTCCAGTTTCTCTAGACGTTTAATATACGTTTCCAGTGTTTCACGGCGAGCACCAGGTCTAGCAGCCGACAATGCGTCAGCGGCGCCAACCAACATAGCAATAACCGAGGTAGCTTCGCAGTCTCCATGATGAGATGCGATACTGTTGATAACAACCGGATGTTCCTTATATTTCTTCGCTAGTTCAACGCCGATCTCAACGTGCGAACCTTCCACTTCATGATCCAGCGCTTTGCCGATATCATGAAGTAATCCTGCACGTTTTGCAAGCACGATGTCTTCCCCAAGCTCACCGGCCATCAGTCCTGTTAAATAAGCAACCTCCATGGAGTGCTTCAATACATTTTGACCATAGCTTGTACGGAATTTCAGACGCCCCAGAATCTTGATCAAATCTGGATGCAAACCGTGAACGCCCACTTCGAAAGTAGCTTGCTCACCATATTCCCGAATCCGTTCGTCCACTTCTTTGCGGGATTTCTCCACCATCTCTTCAATACGAGCGGGGTGAATACGTCCATCAGCCACCAATTTCTCAAGTGCCGTACGGGCCACTTCACGGCGGATTGGATCAAATCCCGACAAAATAACTGCTTCCGGCGTATCATCAATAATGAGGTCGATACCTGTAAGAGTTTCCAACGCACGAATATTACGGCCTTCACGACCAATAATCCGACCCTTCATCTCTTCATTCGGCAACGTAACAACTGAAACCGTTGTTTCCGCCACGTGATCAGCTGCACAGCGTTGGATAGCGAGTGTAATGATTTCACGGGATTTCTTATCCGCTTCTTCTTTCGCCTGCTGTTCAATTTCTTTGATCATTTGTGCCGTTTCATGGCGAACTTCTTGCTCAACATTGCTAAGAATGATACTTCTTGCATCTTCGATGCTTAAATTGGAGATACGTTCCAATTCAGTGACTTGGTTTTTGTAAATAACATCAATTTGCTGTTGGGTTTCATCAATTCGTTTCTCTTTGTTAGCTACTTGTTCTTCTTTTCTTTCAAGCGATTCCATTTTTTTATCCAGAGATTCTTCCTTTTGCAGCAAACGTCTCTCTTGCCGTTGGATTTCATTCCGACGTTCACGAGTTTCTTTCTCAGCTTCAGTACGGATTCTATGGACTTCGTCCTTAGCTTCCAATACTGTTTCTTTCTTCAGCGCCTCAGCGTCCTTCTTCGCATTCTCAACGATGACAACGGCTTCTCTTTCTGCGCTTTGGATTTTAGCTTCTGCAAGGGATTTACGAATAAAATAACCGAACCCAAAGAATATTGCAGCTACAACGAGAACGATAATGACCCAGATCCATGATTCCAGCATCTGTTCACCTCCTCGTTGGTTCCTCTCCAAGGTATATCCCTGGGAATTGTGCAGTTGTTTAACTATCCGTTCATCACCATACAAAAAACCGGTAAACAACCGATTGCCATACTGCACATGCTGCACATGCACACTGCCCGCCTTATCCGGCGATTACATTTCATATGAGTTGTACGTGAACCGTTTAAAACAGTCTCCTTTTTGGGAAGGAAAAAGGATTCTAATTTTATGCCGATTCATGTTATATTTTATTATTTATAAAAAGACATTGTCAAGAGAGTCGATATACGCATTAATGTCAAGAGAATCAGTGATTCTAGTAAAACTCCTCATCTTCACCTTCATAATTGTCTTCCGCAAGTAAAGTATTGATCACTTGGCGAACCATATCGCCCGAGAATCCACGGCGCATAAGGAAGGCTCCAGTCTTTCTTCGCTTATCTGAAGCGTCTCCACGGATGAGATTCCATTTCTTGCGCCCTGTTTCGAGTGCACTCTCCAGCTCTTGTTCAGGAGTAATATTCTCCAAAGCTTCCGATATAAGGGTTTTGTCAATCCCCTTCTCACGTAACTCTTGTCGAATCCACATCTTCCCTTTCCGCTGGTTCGCTATTCGTTGCTCCGCCCATTGCTTAGCATATAAAGGGTCATCAAGAAATCTTTCCTGCTGTAGCCGCTGCACCACTTCCGCAATAATAGTCTCTCCTATTTCCTTCTGGCGTAAACGGCGAGTCATTTCCATAGCGGTGCGTGGTTTACGTTCAAGATAACGGAGGCCTTCCACATAAGCTCGTTGACGCTCATCAGCTACAACAATTTCTTCCAAATCAGCCTTCATAAAAGAATTACCAGTAATCATTCGATATTTAATCATGACGTCCTCGTGCACAGTCATGTTATATGCTCCGAAATGTATGATATAACGGTGGTCAGATTTCTTTTGACGTTCTACTTTAGTGATCTCTAAGAGTTCTCCTTCAGGAAAATCAGATAACACCTGCTCATCTTGTTCTTCTGCTTCAAAATCCAGTTGTATTACCATAGTTGTTTGTCACCTCATAGCAATAGATCAGTTATCGTCTTACTTTCAATACTTGTTAAGAAAAGACACCCTGCAACAATCAATCACAGGGCGTCCTATTGTTTAATATACTATTCGATTTCGAGGAGCAATTTTTCTTCTTCCTCTTGCTCTGCAACAATCTCATCATTATTCGGCGCAGCAACAATAGTGGATAAATTACTTGCTTCACGGATCTTATTCTCAATAATAAGGGCAATATCCTGATGTTCCTTCAAAAACTGCTTAGCATTCTCACGACCTTGGCCGAGACGCTCGCCTTCGTAGGAATACCATGCACCACTCTTATTCACGATATCCATTTCAGTACCGATATCTACAAGACTTCCCTCTTTGGAAATCCCTTCACCATACATGATATCAACATCAGCCTGTTTAAATGGAGGGGCTACTTTATTCTTCACAATCTTGATCTTAGTACGGTTACCAACCACATCGTTCCCCATCTTGATGCTCTCTACGCGACGTACATCTAAACGTACAGAGGAGTAGAATTTCAATGCACGACCACCCGGAGTTGTCTCAGGGTTACCGAACATAACACCGATCTTCTCACGAAGCTGGTTGATAAAGATAGCAATCGTATTCGATTTGCTAATGGCACCAGAAAGCTTACGAAGTGCTTGAGACATCAAACGAGCTTGCAGTCCGACGTGGGAATCACCCATATCGCCTTCAATTTCAGCCTTAGGTACCAAAGCAGCAACGGAGTCAACGACAATAATGTCAACGGCTCCACTACGAACAAGTGCTTCGGCGATTTCCAGCGCTTGTTCACCCGTATCTGGCTGAGAAAGCAGCAATTCATCGATGTTTACGCCCAAGTTACGTGCATATTTCGGATCAAGCGCATGCTCGGCATCGATAAAAGCAGCTTGTCCGCCTTGTCTTTGCACTTCTGCAATAGCATGAAGAGCAACTGTTGTTTTACCTGAAGATTCCGGTCCGTATACTTCAATAATACGTCCCTTTGGAAGTCCGCCTATACCTAACGCAATATCAAGTGCCAAAGATCCGCTAGGTACAACTTCCACTTGCATATGCGTGGATTCTCCCAGTTTCATTACCGAACCTTTACCAAATTGTTTTTCTATTTGACGAAGCGCCATATCAAGCGCTGCACGACGATCTGACAATCAGACCACTTCCTTCACTGTTTATAGTAATATAATAACGTGTTTTTAAGGTCTTGCCAAGCTTTTTTTCGAACATACATTCGTTTTTTTTGTCTTGGGCGTTATTTATCCCTTTTATTGTAAGCCTCCCTCCGGAGATAGAAGTTAATTAAATTCTCCACTTCACCGGACATCAACGACTTATGATCATGAGAAAGCATCGTGATCAAAATCTCTGCAAATATACAAAAAACCGCAGCAAAGAAATCTCAGTGCCACGGTTCTTCCGTATGTGTTTATTATAACTGGGCTAATCTCCCATTACAAGTCTGAACCCTCAAGAGGTGTCTCCACCTTGCGTTCCTCAAGTCTCCGCCAGAGACGATACAGCAAAGCCTTAACTGTTCGTAAGCGGATATTTTCCCGCGTACCTTTAAGATTAAGCTCATAAACCTCTGTCTTACGTCCCCGTTCAGCCAAGCCGATAAATACAAGTCCAACAGGCTTTCGTTCAGAATAACCCGGTCCAGCTACACCTGTAACAGATAAGCCGAAATCGCTGTCTGCAATCATTCTCACTTGGTCAGCCAACACCTCGGCAACTTCTCGGCTTACGGCTCCAGGGGCATTGGGTCCCTCCAAATAAGCACTTGGCACATTCAGCAGCTTTTTCTTTAAGTCATTTGAATAGCAGACGATTCCGCCGGCAAACATCGAAGCACTGCCTGGAATATTTGTTATACTCTCCATCAGCAAACCTCCGGTGCAGCTCTCTGCCGCACTTAAGGTCAGGCCGGCATCCGCCATCCAATCCACTATCAATTGCTCTAGCGGCACATCAATGTTCGCATACAAATGTTCCGGCAAAATCTCCTTGATTTGTTGTTCCAGTATCTCCAGCTTTTTTGTAGCTTCATGCTCAGAAGGGGCCTTTGTCGAAATACGAACAGTTACCTCTCCCTCTTTGGCATACGGAGCAATCGTTGGATCAGTCTGACTGCGAATCAGCTCAATGAGCTTGTCCTCCAGCAGTGATTCTCCGATGCCGGCAAATTTGAGCATTTTTGAATAAAGCGGTGTTTCGTTCGTCAAGGCGTGCTGCTGTAGCCACGGTACTGCTTTATCTACGAACATCGGTTTCATCTCACGAGGTGGACCTGGAAGCACAATATAATATTTCTTCTCATGCTCAAAAGCAATCCCAACCGCAAGACCGATTTCATTCGGCAACGGTGTAGTTCCTTCAATTATAAGTGCCTGTTTGCGGTTATTTTCGGTCATAACGATCTTACGATCATCAAAGAAACGTTGTACATGATCCATCGCCAAACGATCAATGTGGAGCGTTCTACCTAGCGATGCAGCCAGTGCGTCTTTAGTCAGATCATCCTCAGTGGGGCCAATTCCGCCTGTAAAGATAATAACGTCGGCCCGACTCTGAGCGATCTCGATGGCTTGCTGCAGGCGGCTGCTGTTATCACCGACAACAGTTTGAAAGTATACATCGATCCCGATGGCAGCTAGCTCTATAGACAAAAACTGGGCATTACTATTCACGATTTGACCGAGCAAAAGCTCTGTCCCTACTGCAATAATCTCCGCTTTCATACCTGGCTTTCGCCTCCTAGTTATAATGTAGGTACACTGCTTTTAGATTTCAAAAAAGGTAATAGGTGCTTCACCTATTACCTTTCCTTGTATGTCCAGCTTACATTCTTACGCATTATGCAGCTGTAGCAGATCCTTATTCTTCACAAAATAATCAATTCCAGAATAAATAGTGATCAGCGCTGCGGCCCAAATAGCAATATCGTCTACAGGAATACTGACAAATTGAAATGGGAAATTATTCAACAACAGCAGTGAGATCGCAACAATTTGTACAACCGTCTTTATCTTGCCCCATTTGCTGGCGGCAACCACTTTTCCCTCTAGCAATGCAATCTGGCGAAGTCCGGTGACTGCAAACTCACGACTGATGATTACAATAGCAATCCATGAATCGCATCTGCCCAGCTCCACAAGTGAAATCAGAACTGCAGATACCAGCAGTTTGTCCGCAAGTGGATCAAGGAGTTTACCGAGATTGGTGACCATATTATATTTCCTAGCAATGTAGCCGTCTATTCCATCCGTGCTGGCCGCAAGCAAAAAGATTACAGCTGCTACCAAATGATTAACAGATAGCTGAAACGAGCCCCAATGTATCGGTTCTGGATAAAAACTGAAATCCACCAGTAAAAAAAACATCATAATCGGGATCAGGCAAATACGAGCTAGCGTGATGCGGTTGGGCAAATTCACTGAAGTTTTCCTCCCCTAAATCGTTCATACAAATTGCCTAAATCAGGCTAATCCATTTCTACTTAAGCAAGTATATTATAGCAATAAATAGGTGTCAAAAAAACAGAAAGCACCCCGCGTTGTTAGTGCTAATAAGCACTGCGGGGCACAAAATTCTATTTCATGTTCATGAATTGTAGATCCAGCGGCAAATCAGCTTTACGCAAAATCTGAATAATCTGCTGCAAATCATCGCGGCTCTTGCCGGTTACACGAATTTGATCCCCTTGGATCTGGCTCTTCACCTTTAATTTTGAATCACGGATCAGAATATTAATCTTTTTCGCATTCTCCTGATCAATGCCTTGCTTAAGCCCTAAACGTTGACGTACAGATCCCAGGGAAGCCGGTTCTACTTTACCAAAGTCCAGATTCTTTAGGGTGATGCCTCTTTTCACCATCTTTGATTGTAAAATATCAATAACAGCGTTTAGCTTATATTCGTCTTCAGAGGCGATTATAAGTGCGTCTTTCTCCATCTTCAGACTGCTTTTGCTGTTCTTAAAATCAAAGCGGTTGTCGATCTCTTTCTCTGTTTGGTGAATAGCATTCGTTAACTCCTGCATATCCATTTTGGATACAATATCAAATGAACATTCTGAACTCATTAAACTCCACGTCCTTTATACAATTAGTCTGCTACTATTATAAGAGAATGGTACTATTAAGTCTAATTTTGGATAAATCATTATGTAGCTCACCCGACATAGAAAACAGCCCCACTAAGTGGAGCTTTTCCTTCGAGTGAGTTTGGTTCAAAGGGTAGAAACACGTCTCCACCGGAAGTACGCCGTTGGAGACGTTCATTTCTACAGCTTCTATCTGCTTCGGACCGGATTACGAAACATATCCAGAATTCCTAGCACAATATGTGCAATACCGAATCCGAGAATTCCGTATCCCCAAGCACCTGGTGTCAAATAGTATCCGATGAGACTGACAACAACCCCAAGGCCAGCTACAATCCAGCTAACTGTCATAAGATGTACACCTCACTTTGGCTAAAACTGAAAACAGTCTTATGTTCTCCCTAAAGCCAAAGTCTATACATCCTATTTGTTATTCGCCTGTCCCTTCACTTTGGGTACCTTCACTTCCAGAACCGTCGTCAAGATTAAGCAGGAGACGTGAAGAAGTCTTCTCATCCGTGATTACTTGACCATTTACGGTAATCTCAGTTGCTGGGGAATACCCAGACTTAATATACATGCCCTCACTACCAAGAACGAAGCTCATAGTTTCTCCTGCAGCTGTATTTCCGAAGGAGAGTTTTTCACCTTTAGAGTTCTCGCCTTTGTAAACTTCAAGCCAGCTTACTCCGGATGCAACAATCTCAACCTTAACTTCGCTTCCGGCAGGAGCTGTGACCTTAAATTTCGTTGTTTTGCCTGACTTCCCATCTGGTGTAACCGTGATAGATTGAGGAGTCGGCGTTGGTGTCGGTGTTGGCTCCGTAGTTGGCTCTGTAGTTGCTTCAGCACCTGCCGAGGAAGTAGGTGCTACAACACCGCCTCCTGATGCGGGTGGAGAAGTTTGTGCTGTATTAGGATCCTGCACATTATTGGTGATATTTGTTTGATCAACTTGATCAGGGTCTGCTTTGTTTAAACTAGAAGCATAAATGTAAATCACTACAATAATCAATATAGGGAATGTCCACATTAGCACCGTTGGCAGCCATTTTGCATTCCGTTCGGTTTCGGGTCTACGGCTGCGCTTTTGAATCACCGTCTCCATGGTCGTGTCTGCGGGTGGTGCAGGTACGTTCCCATGCTCCTCGAGCAGTTCGTCAGGACTCATGCCTACTGCTTCTGCATACGTTTTGATAAACGCCCTCACATAAAAACTTCCTGGAAGCACCTTGTAGTCTCCAGACTCGATGGCTTCCAAATACTTTTTGCGAATTTTTGTTACTTCCTGGACATCGTCAAGACTCATCCCTTTTTGCAGACGTGCCTCTTTCAATTGCCGGCCCAGTTCCGACATACCATCACCTCCTGTAAGTTCTATGAATGTAAACTTCCTTAACCAGCTTTATAAATAAACATGCTCGGAAGTGTATTCTTCATTGTTTGTGTTCTATAAATCATCACTGTAGCTCGTCGTAAACGACTCGTACAAGATTTCTTCAGTTGGATTATTCCGCAGCTCAATAATAATATCAAAGTCATCATAACTGTACTCAGATTCGCGTACGAAAATATCTGGATGCTCTATAACCTTTGTGCTTGGCATGCTCATAACATTTTGTAATAAATTATAATGTTTCTCATTAGAGCGGATCGTACTAACTATACCATCAATAATAAATACATTATGTGGGTTCATCTCATCTTCAGCCAATTGACTCCGCACCGTCTGCCGCAACAGTGTGGACGAGACAAATGTCCAGCGTTTCATAGCACAGACACTGCCAGCTATAATGGATTCCGTCTTTCCTACACGGGGCATACCACGCAGTCCTATAACCTGATTCCCATCTTTTTTAAACAGCTCACCGAGAAAATCAACCAATAGACCTAACTCATCACGGGTGAAACGAAACGTCTTCCGATCATCTGAATCCCGTTCAATATATCGCCCATGGCGCACAGCCAGCTTGTCCACGAGCCTAGGAGACCGCAGAGCTGAAACTGTAATATTATCAACTTTTTTGAGCATTTCGCCCATCAGCATAATTTTCTCATCATCATTGGTCTCCAGCAACATTCCGCGAGTTTTTCCTTCAACTCCATTAATCGTCAGAATGTTAACTTCCAGCATCCCTAACATTGAAGCGATATCACCAAGCAGACCGGGTCTGTTCTTGTGAATCTTGTATTCCATATACCACTGTTTATATTCCACTTGTACACCTCATAGATTCCTTTTCCCTACCCTTTGCCAATACAGCAAAAAAAGCTGCCCCGGCAAAGCGGTCTTTTACACGGGTCATGTTAATGATATATAAAATAAAAATGAAAGGCAAGGTCAGTCCTGTAATAATTGCAGAAAAGCTCCCACAGGGGGAGCTTTTCCGCAAGCTTAGGCGTTGTCTTTCGCCAACTTGACCATGAGTTTAGCAATCGTTTGCTTTTCTTCATCGTTGCCGACATCCCATAGCTCTTTGATCGCACGGTTTTGAGTGTTTGCTGGATCCACTTTTTCATCAAGGAATTCCCCGATTTCAAAAGCCAGCTTTGAGATTGTGTCTTGACTCATCCCAAGTTTCTCCGCCTGTACAACCCGTTTACCTAGGAATTTCTTCCAGGTGTCAAAATTTTTGATTACGCTATCGTCTTGTGTCATCTTAAATCCTCCTTCATGTTTACGGTCGAACACCTGCATACAGGCTGTAAGCCGCCTTACGAGAGATTAAAAAACAACACTTATAATATGTCTCAGACGATAGCTTCTTATGCTGGAGCTTTTCTCCAAGTTAAGCATTACGTAATCCAGCCACCGTTAGGGCTAATGATCTGCCCAGTAATATACCCGGATTCTGGCAGTGCCAAAAAGTAAATCAATGAAGAGATTTCGTTCGGAGTAGCCAAACGTCCCGCCGGAATCTCATCCTCCAGCATCCGGACTTCATCCTCCTGTAGGTTAGACAACATATTCGTATTAACCGCTCCTGGAGCTACCGCGTTCACAGTTACGCCAGAAGGTGCTAATTCTTTGGCTAACGCCTTAGTAAAAGCATTTACTCCGCCTTTACTGGCTGAATAAGCGACCTCACAAGAGGCTCCCGATATTCCCCACACGGAAGAAACGTTGATGATTCGGCCATAACGCTGGGATACCATGTACGGCATAAAAATCTGGCTGCACATAAAGGTACCTTTCAAGTTAATGGCCATAATATCGTCCCATTCCTCTTCACTCACATCAGCCAGCATCCCGTAATGAGATTTACCGGCATTGTTAACAAGAATATCTGGCTGCATTCCATTACTTTCAAGCTTCTCCGCCATTCGTACAATCTGACTGCGATCCTTCATATCCGCATTTACAGTCATTACCTTTGCTCCAAGGGCCATACAACGCCGAGCGACATCATTAGCAGCTTCATGTGAGTGCTTGTAGTGAATAACAATATTCATGCCTACAGAGGCAAACCGTTCAGCAATGGCGCCACCGATTCCCCCGCTGCCCCCTGTCACCAGAACTGTCATTTCTCCTAAAGGTTTGTTGCTCTCTCCCAAAAGCGCCATTTAAGGACTCACCACTAGTGAAACAGCGAGCTGCTCCCAATTTACATGGGCATGTAAACGCTCATTCACTTCAGCTAAAGTAATCGATTCGTAAATAGGCAGAACTTCAAACAGGTCACCACCGCGGAATTGGTAACGTGTAAATTCATGTGCGATACTTTCAGGGGAGTTCAGCATGCGCAAATATCCGCCTATTTTCTTTTTCCGTGCCCGCTCGAAATCCTTCTCAGCAAAGCCAGACTTTAAGATCTGATCTACTTCTTCTTTTATTCGTTTTAGAAGCAAATCAGGGTCCTTGGTATCTCCACCCATAGCTGAAAAAGCATATTGTTCTGAACTATTAAATTCATGACCAAAGCTGTCAGAGATCAGTTCTTCATCATAGAGCTTTTGGTACAACGCTGTGCTGCTGCCAACCAGCAAATCAAGCATAAGCTTAGTGGCCAGATCACGCTTAAGCGCAGCTTCACCTGTAAGACCATCAACTTTTTCCTTAAATCCAAACATAATCTTAGGCATCGAAACGGCGAGTTTACTTTCCAAGCGCTTCGTAGCGACTTGTTCCGGCTCCTCTTCAAAAATACGCTTAATCTCACCTTGTTTACCATAAGATTTACCCTGCTGATTGCTGCGAATCAAGGAGAATACCTTCTCCGGATCCACACCACCTACTACGAACAACAGCATATTGCTGGGATGATAAAAAGAGTTGTAACAAGTGTACAGTGTTTCTTTCGTAATCGTACTAATTGATTCTATAGTTCCGGCAATATCAATCCGAACCGGATGTTTCGAATACATCGCCTCAATAAGGCCAAAGTACACACGCCAGTCTGGATTATCTGCATACATATTGATTTCTTGACCAATGATCCCTTTTTCCTTTTCTACATTCTCATCCGTAAAATAAGGTCGTTGCACAAAATCAACGAGTGTACTAAGGTTGGTCTCTATGTTTTCTGTTGCCGAGAAAAGATAAACCGTCTGATCGAAACTTGTAAAAGCGTTAGCTGAAGCTCCATTTGAGGCAAAAGTGGCAAAAATATCGCCTTCTGGCTCTTCAAACATTTTGTGCTCCAAAAAGTGAGCTATACCATCAGGAACAGTGGTCTCTTCTCCACCTGCGACATGAAAATGGTTATCTACAGAACCGTATTTAGTTGCAAATGTGGCGTAAGTTTTTTTGAATGTTGGTTTTGGCAATACATAAACCTGAAGCCCATTATCCATCACCTCATGATAAAGGGTCTCTTGAAGTCTGTCGTATTGAATCTGTTCCATCTCTATTCCTCCTTCCCTGTCAAGAAATAAATCGTATCCAGCTGAAAGGTCTCCGCTGCGGCTTTTACTTCCCCTGCACCGATTTGTTCCACCTCTTCTAGCAGCTGATCCGCTGTCCGTTCTTTTCCTGACAACTGGCGGTTGAAGTCGTAAGAGATCATCTCAAAAGCAGAATCCGGAATCTCGGAAAGCTGATTGCGGATCATGGCTTTGGTCTGGCTTAACTCCAGATCACTGATGTTGCCAGCTTTCATCTCTTCCAATTGTTTCTCTATAATTTCAACAGCTTTGTTGTAATTTTGCGTTTCGATGCCTGATTGTATCGTTCCAATCCCCTTGTGACCGTCATAGCGTGAAGAAGCATAATATGCAAGACTGGCCTTCTCTCGTACATTGACGAAGAGTTTGGAGTGTGGATACCCTCCTAATATTCCGTTGTACATAAGTGCGGACGCATATGTATCGTCCTTATACGTAATTGATGTGCGCAGACCCATGTTCAACTTGCCCTGACTGACATCCAGCTTCTCCTCTACCGTCCTTACCTCGCTGACGGATACTGGGACAAACTTGGAGCTATATAAGCCCACCTCCGACTGAATGCGTCCGAAGTGATGCTGCACAAGCTTTTCAACTTCCTCAGTAGTCGTATCTCCCACTACATAGAGATCCAAAATAGCTCCATCCAGCCATGAATTATAGGATTCGTACAAACTTTTTGGGGTAATCCGGTCCAAATCCGCTCTTTGACCCAGTGGATGAAGACGATAGGGCTCGTTACGGCACATTTCTTCGATACAGCGCTCCGCTGCATAACGAATCTTATCATTTACGATAGATTCCAGCTTCTTGCGCACTGTTTCACGCTCTGTTGCAACATAGGAAGGACGGAAGCTTCCATCCTCGACCAATGGACGGGTCAGGACTTCTCCTAGAAAAGCAAAGGATTGTTCAAGCAAGCTCTCCTGACTCTGCACGAAGGAGTCATTAATGGTGTCCATGCGAAACTGAACAATCTGATAATCGCCTCTTTTATAAATATCAAAACCAAATCCAGCGCCATACAGCTCCTCCAAACGCTCGCGGAATTGAGTAGTCTCTGGATAAGAAGCGGTACCTCTGCGGAGCACAAATGGAGCAAGTGCTGTAGGGGTGACCATATCCTCATTAAGTGGGACGCCGGCATAAAGTGAGATGGCGTAGGTCTTGAACGCCTTGGTAGGCATCACGTGAATACGCATACCTGCAACGTTGCCATGCTGAAATACATTATTAGTCAAGTCCAAAACTCCTTTACCGCGTGGATAGTTGCTCATTAACATGTTTATGAATTAATAACCATTCTAAACCATTCCAAAGTAAGGAAGCAACCGGATGCCTCTTCCCGGTTGCTCTCTGGATTTACTTCTTTACTTATCTACATACAGAAAATATGCTGGCCGATAGTCTTGACCTGTGGACGAGTCCAAATCCATTTGGAGGTCGCCGTTTTAGGGTTGAAATAATACAAACATCCACCCGAAGGGTCCCAGCCATTCAGCGCTTGCTGCACTGCTTTTCGTGCCTGCTCATTTGGCTCTAAATAAATCTGCCCGTCAGCTACAGCTGTAAAAGCTCCCGGCTGAAAAATAACGCCAGACGGTGTATTAGGAAAGCTCGGAGATTTTACCCGGTTCAAGATTACTGCAGCAACAGCAACTTGACCTTCGAAAGGTTCACCTCTTGATTCACCATAGACGGCATTAGCCATAATTTTGAGATCATTTTCTGATAATCCCATCGTATTCCCTGAAGACAGAGACGCTGAATCCGAATTATTGGTTGTATTTGTTTTGTTACCGGTGTTGTTGTTTGCTGTATTATTTCCGGTTGCTGAAGCCGACTCTGTCGGCTTCCAGTTCTTAGTTGCGTTATACAATTTCAACTTAGTCTTAGCGCCTACGATGCCATCAGACTTCATTCCAAACTTCCATTGAAACCACGTTACTGAATTTTTCGTTTTCGGACCAAACTGACTGTCTATTTTCCCTTCATAAAAGCCCAGATGTTTTAAACGTCCTTGCAACTCATAAACATCCTGACCAGAAGAACCGAGTTTAATCGGAGTCGTGCTGAAGGCAGGCAAGGCCTCTTCTTCAGGATGATTTAGTTCATGGACAAATGACGCAGCAGCACTTTGCTTGGTCTGTACTATGCCATTACCCTGGAGCAACATTCCTGCAAACGGTGCGGCAGCAAGTGCAAGGGTTAAAGAAGCAAAGATCCACAACTTATGTTTCTTCATAGGGGTTCGCTCTACCTTTCTTTTGTGAGTTCTGCATGAATGGCTAAAGTTATTATGACGACTGTCAGGACATCCTATGCATTACTAAAAAAGAAGTAATAGCATTTCATTGTAATTGAGAATGATTATCAACTATAATCGAAATAAGAAAACGTTGGAGTTGATATTAATCATGAATTTAAAGGACCACATGTTATTGTGGAACCACGCATTAATAGAAATTATTGATATACGCCATACTTTTCAACGATCAGGTGATCTGAATTCACATTATCAGCTGCCCTCAAGTGCATTCTTGTTGATCATAAACGGCAAGGCCGAAATACTAATTGACGAGGTCCCGCACGAGATCAGCAACTTTCATATCCTTCATGGTGGAAAAGGAATGAACATTCAATTTTTACGCATGGATGAACTACTGGAGTATTACTTAATTTTATATAAAGCAAACCTTTCACTCGCCTCACGCAACAATCTAAAAGCAATCATGGAACACAATAATCCCTTTAATCTCCAATATGGATTTACGCCTACTAGTCCACTGCCCTTATTTGATAAGATGGAGAACATGTTTACTGATTGGAGCAAAACAGGGATTTTGGATCGGCTGTATGTCAAAACACTTTTTTATCAATGGATTTATGAGATGCTTAGGCAGCTGCATACGCTGGAAACACAGTTAATTCAACCTGATCCGCTAGATCAAGCAATTCGCTATATGCAGACTTATTATAAGGAAACCTTCTCTCTTGAAAAATTAGCTAAAGCGGTAAACAGCAGCCCTAGAACATTATCCAGATTATTCAGAACACAGCTGCAGACTAGCCCTGCTCAGTACTTAATCAACATCCGCATGGAAAAATCGAAAATATTGCTCCTGAACACAGAGGCTAGCTTGCATGACATCGCAATTGCAGTAGGTTATCCTGATGGCTATTATCTAGGAAAAATGTTTAAAAAATATTACGGAATCTCCCCTGTCCGATACAAAAATAAAGTTATCACCCACTCCAGTTGGCGTGATATGCCATCTCAAGGTGCACAAATTGACATTGCCCGAACACAACCTCTCCGTTATATTGATTATGATAATCATTATCAATATAACGGAGAAGGGGAATTACCAATGTTTAGAAATGCCAAACCATCATTACTGCTCACCCTGTTATTATGCTTTACCATAGTGTTAAGCGCTTGTTCCACGGGAACCACAAATTCAAATGCATCAAGCAATAGGAAACCCACCCCCCCTCAGCAGAAACAAGTACAGGGGCAAATACAGACAAAGCTGCTGTCGAAGCACAAACCCGGATAATTTCCACAGTTAAAGGAGACATTGCCGTTCCCGCTAGTCCACAAAGAGTTGTAGTTCTTTATTTGCTCGGTGATGTACTGGCTCTCGGCATTAAACCTATAGGTGTATCCGATGTATCCGAGGGTGCAGCATTTGAAGATGAGCTAAAAGATGTGCAAAAGCTTGGCACCTGGTTTGAGGCTAGCCCTGAAGCAATCCTTGCTCTTAATCCCGATCTTATCATTGTGCCGTCAGAGGAAACTTATGAAGCCCTTCACCAAATTGCGCCAACAGTCTTAGTTCCGTATGAAAAAATGTCAACAGAAGAACGGGTGTCCTTTATTGGACAAGTCGTAGGCAAAGAAGATCAAGCAAAAGAATTATTTACTGATTTCCATAAAAAAGTTGAGGTCAGCAAACAAAAGCTGCAAGAAGCTGGTATTCTTGATCACACAATATCCATCATGGAAGGTGGAAAAGACAACAGCATGGCTGTTGTGGCGAGCAAACAATTCGGACGTGGTTCACAAATCATTTATGAATATTTAGGCATGAAGGCGCCGGACATCATTCAACAGAAAATAGATACGGCGACTGGTGCGGATGGGGAATCCGTATCCTTTGAAGTCCTTGGCAAATACAGTGGTGACTATATCTTCCGCTCCTCTTATGATGGTATGGCTGATCTGACCCAAAACCCAATTTGGAACAATATCCCTGCCGTGAAAGAAGGCCGTTTGATGGAGATCGATTTTGGCTTAGGTTATTACAGTGATATCTATTCTCTAAATGTGCAACTGGATTATATTGTTGAAGCTTTGCTTGCTGCGCCAAGAGTCAAATAAGTACTCAAGATACAAAAAAAGAGATGGTCCACTTCATAAAGTGATATGCTCCCCATATAGTAGACAGGTGAAATAATAAAAACCTGTCGCTGTATGGGGAGCATTTTTATGGAACAAAAGAAGTATACAGCACTGGAAAAGTTAACGATTCTCCAAGAAATTGAACGGGGCGACATTGGTTTGAAAGCTGCGGCCCGGAAGTATGGAATATCCAAAAACTCTATAGTGAAGTGGCGGCAACGTTATCAATTGTATGGATACGAAGGGCTGGAAGTCCGAAGCTACAATCGTACGTATTCTGCAGAACTTAAACTCTATGCCGTTAAGGATTATCTCGAGGGAGGATTGTCGCAAAACCAAATCATCTGCAAGTATAAGATTGCAAGTGCAACCCAACTCGCCAACTGGATTAGGAAGTATAATGGTCATAGCAACAGCTTAACAGCTCATTCAGGAGGAACTAAAGCTATGACCAAAGGACGCGTAACCACTTGGCAGGAACGGATAAATATCGTGCTGTACTGCCTTTCGAACGGAGAAGACTATGCGAAGGCGGCAAGCCATTTTCACGTGTCTTACCAACAAGTATATAGCTGGGTAAAGAAGTACGAAGCAGGTGGTGAAGAGGCATTACGAGACGGTAGAGGACGCACCAAAGCGCCTGAAGAACTTACGGAAGCAGATCGCCACAAACTCGCGATGCAAAAGCTGGAATACGAGAATGCACGCCTGCGTGCGGAGAATGCTTTTCTAAAAAAGTTAGAGGAACTCGAAAAGAGGAGGCGTTAAGAACCATTCGCCAGGTGAATATCTACCTGGCCATTCAGGCTGTTCAGCAGGAACAGTCTTGCTCCATTCGGCTTTTGTGTGACATCGCAGGGATTTCACGGTCAAGTTATTACAAATGGTTGAATCGCAAACCCAGTTTTCGAGAGGCTGACAACGAGAAACTGACAGAGGCCATGCTCCTCTTGTATGAGAAGGTGGAACGAACCTTTGGGTATCGCCAATTGACCCTGCATTTGCGCAGACAAATGGATAAATCTATTAACGCAAAGCGAGTGTACCGGCTGATGAGATGCCAAGGTATCCAGTCAGTCATCCGCAGAAAGAGAAAGAAGTATGTAGGCTCCACGCCTCAGCAGGTTGCAGAGAATGTGCTGAACCGTAATTTTGAGGCTGAAGCTCCAAACCAAAAATGGGTAACGGATGTAACGGAATTCAAATACGGCAACGGCAAGAAGGCGTATTTAAGTGCAATAAAAGATCTGTATGACAAGTCCATTGTTGCTTACGTTCTGGGTCATTCCAATAATAATTCGCTAGTTTTTAACACACTGGAATTAGCTTTGCAGGCAGCACCGGAGAGCCGAACCTTACTCCATAGCGACCGTGGTTTCCAGTATACCTCTCTGCATTTTAAGAAGATGCTGGACGATGCAGAACTGAAGCAAAGCATGTCCCGAGTAGGCTGCTGCATTGACAATTCGCCGATGGAATCCTTCTGGGGAACATTGAAATGTGAGAAGTACTACTTACATACCTACCAGACCTTTGAAGAACTCCAAACAGATATTGATACCTACATTCACTTTTATAATAACGAACGGTTACAGGCAAAACTAAACGGCCTCAGTCCCATTGAATTTAGGACTAAGGCCGCTTAAACTACTTTTATTTTTTGTGCTGTCTACTTGACGGGGTGCAGTTCAAAAGTGGCCATCTCTTTTACTGTCTATTGAAGGTTTCGACGGGCTTCTCCAGCTTAGGAGCTGATCTTGTTATGCTGATATTGCTCAAGTGACATCAGCACCTCACGCGGCTTACTGCCCTCATAAGGACCGATGACCCCACGAGCCTCCATAGAGTCAATCAACCGGGCTGCACGGGTATAACCGACCCGCATACGACGCTGCAGCAGCGACACTGAAGCCTGCTTAGCCTCTAGTACAATTTGTACGGCTTGCTCGTATAATTCATCCTGTGGCTCCTGATCCTCAGTGATTGTATCATCCACTTCAGGAACGATGGACTCATCGTATTCGGCTTCACCTTGACTGCTGACATATTGAACAATAGTCTCTACTTCTTGGTCACTCATAAAAGCTCCCTGTACACGAATAGGCTTAGATGCGCCCATTGGTAAGAACAACATATCACCTCGGCCTAACAACTTCTCTGCACCGGGCATATCCAGAATGGTACGTGAATCCACATTGGACGATACGCCAAAAGCGATCCGGGATGGAATATTAGCTTTAATTAAACCTGTGATGACATCTACTGAAGGACGTTGTGTAGCGATAATTAGATGAATCCCTGCCGCCCGCGCCATTTGTGCAAGTCGGCAAATCGCATCCTCAACATCATTGGCTGCAACCATCATCAAATCCGCAAGCTCGTCCACAATAACAACGATATACGGTAGAATAGCCGCTGGATTCTCAGCCATTAGCTTATTATAACCTTCCATATTCCGTGTTCCCGATTTGGAGAATAGCTCATAACGCTTCTCCATTTCGACTACGATCTTCTTCAAGGCTAGGCTTGCCCGCTTTGGATCTGTGACAACCGGAGCCAAAAGATGGGGAATTCCGTTATACACATTCAGCTCGACCATCTTAGGATCGACCATGAGGAATTTGACCTCATCAGGTTTAGCTTTGTATAAGATGCTTGTTATAATCCCGTTGATACAGACTGATTTACCGGAGCCAGTTGCACCGGCCACCAATAAATGGGGCATCTTAGCCAGATTGCCGATAATGGTCTGGCCGGAAATATCACGGCCAAAAGCAATCGATAATCTGGATTCAGCCTCCTGAAAAATCTGTGTTTCCATAACTTCGCGCATGGTAACAATAGACACTTCAGAGTTCGGAACTTCTATCCCGATCGCAGATTTACCCGGAATCGGTGCTTCCATCCGAATGTCTTTGGCTGCAAGTGCAAGGGCAATGTCATCCGTCAGATTTACAATACGGCTAACCTTAACCCCAATATCCGGTTGTATCTCATATCTTGTAACAGCTGGGCCTCTTACTACCTCCAGCACTTTAGCTCGTACCCCAAAGCTTTCAAGTGTTGCTTCTAATTTACGGGCTGTCTGCATATAATCATTCTGATCTCCAGCTTTGCCACCATTGTTAGGTTTGGCTAAAAGACGGAACGATGGCAGCTTATATGGCTTCGGTGGCGGTGGTGCTGGAGGAGCGGGAATAATCTCTCCATCTGGAGAAGCACCTAGCAGGCCTTCCAAGTCAATACTTACATTCTCCTCAGACTCATCCGTAGGCTGCTGCTTAGCGGCATTAGCTCCGGCTACAGCAGGTTTAGCTGCTTCACCACGAGCTGCGGGTGAGAATTCACTCCACTCTTCCCGATCTTCTTCGTTTAAACCTTCTGAACGGATATGTTCAAAGAAATCTCGAATAATAGGCGTCACAGGTTCAATATCCAGATCCGCATCGTCAAAATCATGATCGATATCCTCTAATGGAATTACACGGCTATCTGGTGTTAATCCCGAAATAATCGGACCGCTCGAAGCACTTGTCACAATTGGACCCTGATCGTCATCCTCAGGATCTGCTTCCACCTGTGAACGCGTGGAACCTGAGAACCAGCCAGATATTTTTTTCAAAAGGACAGGTTGTTTGCGATTAGGCAGATACCGATCGTCTTCGTCTTCTTCATCCTCGTCATCATAGACAGGCTGCTTCACCTGCCGAGCTTTAGCTGGAGCAGCGGCTCTAGATGGTCTCGCCGCTACTGGGACCGCCTTCGGGCGATTTGCAGCATGGAGACGAATCCCCTCCACAAACTTAACCGATCGCACTCGCAAAAGCGTAAAAATCTCCACATATGACAAGTTGGTAATTAGCATAAAGCTGATCGCCAGCATGACGATCATAAGCAGCTTAGCGCCCAGACTGCCAAAAAGCCATAACAGCGCTGCATACTCCAACCCGCCGATGTAACCTCCGCTTATATCCTTACCCAGCATATAGACATTGCTGTCGTTCGAGCCAGGTGAAAGTGATCCCGAAAGATCATTATGTATTTGTGTCATTACATTGCCAGGATGTAACAAAGACAACGGGCCAAGCTTCTGCTCCATTGCAGATATTGTGCTCATAAGGCACATAGACAACAGAAGCAGAAGCACGCCAGTATGCCTGCTGTTCCACGAGGAAGGCCATCTTCGATGGATCATAACCATAAGTCCATAAAAAATGCCGACAAGCGGCAACACAAAATAAAATCTCCCTAATAAGTAACCCGCCATACTTGAAAGTGAGCGCCCTACGGCTGCTTCACCAGACAGTGCAATGACGGAAATAGTTATTAATAAAATTCCATATATTTCATATTTTAAAACGCTGCCGAGCAGCGCTTTTTTCTTCTTCTTTTTTCGTTTAGCCACGCCAGCCACCCCCGGAACAACATTATACCATATAATGGCGTGGCGTACCTATGTTCTCTTTTGTCAGAAATTGAATCTTTATGTTAATGTAATTATCGCACCTGGAGAGAACGCCGGATCTAGATAACGGTTCAGTGGACAATCCAATAATCTCACGATCCGCGCACGCCCTTCCTCCATCGGTTCTACCTGCATCAGCATGCCCTGCACACTCACTTCTCGGGTTGTTGCATAATTGTTAAATGCCCCCTCCCACACCTGTTCCATTGCAACTACTGTGTACAGTGTCATTGCGTAATCCCTCCTGGAGTCGATGCAGAGAAATCTCCGCCGATCATTCGGTTGAGATGCGCTAGAGCCGCTCCGATCCCGCCGACCTCATCCATAAGGCCATATTTAACGGCATCCAAGCCCCCCACAGCCGTCCCGATATCACGATTGAGCTCACCTGTCTTAAACATGAGATCACGGAACTGTTCTTCAGAAATACGCGAATGGGAAGTCACAAATTTAACGACACGTTCCTGCATTTTCTCCATATACTCGAACGTTTGCGGCACTCCGATCACTAAACCATTCATACGAATCGGATGAATCGTCATCGTTGCACTTTCGGCAATGATCGAATAAGTGGAGGAAACTGCAATCGGCACCCCGATACTATGCCCGCCTCCAATGACCACGGTTACCGTTGGCTTGGAGAGGGATGCAATCATTTCCGCAATTGCTAATCCCGCTTCTACATCTCCACCTACCGTATTTAAAATGATAAGCAGACCTTTGATGTTTTTATTCTGCTCAGCAGCCACCAGCTGTGGAATGATATGCTCATACTTTGTTGTTTTGTTCTGTGGAGGCATTACAATATGTCCTTCAATCTGACCAATAATCGTTAAGCAAAAAATATCAGGCTCTCCACTTGGGACTACCGTTTGTCCAAGCTCCTTAATCGCTCCCATTGCAGTGGGCGGCATATTTTCATTAGGATTCGGATTAGTTTCTCCTGGGACAACTTCCTCATTTTTTGCTCCATTTGATCCTTCGATGTAGTTCATCTTCGCAGCTCTCCCTTGTCATATGCAGCTCTAGTCTGCTGTTGCCTTACTAACAATCCTTAGTATGACATTTCAGGGTGCTGCCTTATGCAATTTTCAGCTTATGAAGTAATTATGACATGCAAAAACCCCTTCTCCCGAGGAAACCGTCCAATATTTCCGGGGAAAAGGGGCTCAGCCCTAGCTATATATTCTTTGAAGGAGAAACTCTCCTTACACTTCCATGATAATTGGCAAAATCATCGGTCTGCGGCGCGTTTGTTCATATAAGAAACGGCCCAGCGAATCTTTTACGCTTGTTTTTAGGGAAGCCCACTCATTTACTTTTTCACTCATCAGGCGTTGCAATGTACTGGATACAATTCGGTTAGCTTCGTCGAGCAGTCCTTCGGACTCCCGAACATAAACGAAACCACGTGAAATGATGTCAGGTCCAGAAACAATGGCACCATTCTGTTTGCTAAGTGTAACCACGACAACCAAGATACCGTCTTGAGACAGCAGCTTACGGTCACGCAATACAATGTTACCCACATCGCCTACACCTAGTCCGTCAATCAATACGTTACCAGCCGTTACTTTACCAGCTTTACGAGCGGCACCGCCTTGGATCTCAACAATTTCACCGATTTCAGTGATGAAAATGTTCTGTGGATCTACGCCAACGGATTCTGCCAGCAAAGCATGTTTGCGTTGCATGCGGAATTCACCGTGGATCGGAATGAAGAATTTCGGCTTCATGAGGTTGAGCATAAGCTTAAGTTCTTCTTGGCTACCGTGACCGGATACGTGAACGCCGGAGTTGGAACCGCTGTAAATCACATCAGCACCAAGACGGAACAATTCATCGATGGTACGGCCTACATATTTCTCATTACCTGGTACAGGTGTTGCCGCAATAATAACGGTATCGCCTGGCAGGATATCTACTTTACGATGACTGGAACGCGCCATACGTGTCAATGCAGACATTGGCTCGCCTTGGCTGCCTGTGCAAAGAACAACGACACGATTAGCTGCCATTCTATTCATTTCTTCTGGTTCGATCAGCATACCGTCAGGTACGTTCAGATACCCAAGCTCAGAAGCGATAGATACAACGTTAACCATACTACGGCCAATTACTGTAATCTTACGACCCGTGGATTCTGCTGCATTAACCACTTGCTGAATACGGTGCACATTGGAAGCAAAAGTTGCTACAACGACACGTTGCTCAGCTTTGCGGAAAATATCTTCCAGCACAATACCGACATTCTTCTCAGAAGGGGTAAAGCCTGGTTTCTCAGCATTCGTACTATCCGACAAAAGAGCAAGCACGCCCTTTTGGCCAATCTCTGCCATCCGATGCAGATTTGCAAATTGACCGTTGACTGGGGTGTGGTCAAATTTGAAATCGCCCGTATGAACAACATTTCCTTCCGGAGTCTCAATGCATACACCCACGGAATCAGGAATGCTGTGATTGGTTCTAAAGAAAGTTACCTTAAGTGAGTTCCCCAATTGAATTTCTGAATCTTCGTTGATCAGAATCCGTTTGGTGTCACCCAGCAGGTTCGCTTCCTTCAATTTGTTCTCTACAAGGCCTAAAGTTAATCTTGTTCCATAGACTGGAACATTCAAATTCTTCAGGACATAAGGCAGACCACCGATGTGATCCTCGTGTCCGTGAGTAAGCACAATACCTCTTACCTTGTCACGGTTCTCTGTCAAATACGAGATATCAGGAATTACGATGTCAATACCGAGCATATCCTCTTCCGGAAACTTGAGTCCCGAATCCACGACTACAATGTCAGCTCCGTATTGAATAACATACATGTTTTTCCCGATTTCTCCGACTCCGCCCAATGCGAAAATCGTCAATTTATCGTTGTTGTTTTTTTTGGACAAATGAATCTAACCCTCCTATGATGTTGGACGTCATACTTTTATTGGTAAATATCGAACTTCGATTATTTCAGCGGCGCTGAACACATTCTTCAAACAGCTAATAACTTCCAATCAACAAGGAAATTCCTGAAATCTGTAAAATGCGCAATGCGAAAGCTCCCGATTCCGGGCAGTAAAGTTCATATTGAAGCGGACAAACGCCGTCAAAATTCACCGTCGCGCCCCTCGCGCGAAGACATGTCATTTATTTAAACAGACTCATCTTGGGACCTATCCTGTCTCACAATGTATTACATTGACGGAAGATTACCGCATATTTAATTTTAACCGCACCCAGTCACTTAAGATCATTATACATGATTTTTTTGGCAAAAGACAAGTCATCCGCCTCGTATCCAAATTCTTTCCTTAAATTCGCCTCAATATTTCAGAAAAAAAATATAAATGCAAAAACCGGCTTCCCCAATAGAGTAGCCGGTTTAGAACGTTCATCATCAATGATTAATTCTTAGTGAAATAGTCCTTCAATAAAAGCCGCTTCCGCTTCCGTTGGCGAAATAAGTGGCAATCTGACTCCGCCCACAGGGATCCCCTTGAGTCCTAAAGCATATTTTACTGCTGATGGATTGGGCAGCGGTTGTGGGCATTCAAACATTCCTTTAAAAATCGGGAACAGCTGGCGATGAATCTCTCCAGCAAGCTGAACATTGCCGGAGGTATAAGCGTAAATCATTTCTGACATCTGCGCACCAACCACATGGCTAGATACACTTATAATTCCGTATCCACCAACAGCCAGACTGGCAAGACCCGAGGCATCATCACCTGTATATACACGGAAATCATCTGAACAAGCAGAGGCAATAAGTGTTACCTGATCCACAGACGCGCATTCTTTCGTAGCAATGATGTTCGGAATCTCAGCAAGTCGCAGGGTAGTGGCCACGCTCATACTTACACCTGTTCGACCTGGAACATTATATAGAATCACTGGTAATGAAGTCTCTGAAGCAATCGTGGAAAAATGCTGATAAAGACCTTCCTGATTCGGTTTATTATAATAAGGAACGACCAAAAGCACTCCATCTACACCTATTTTCTCTGCTTCCTTCGTCAGATGAATGGAATGTTTCGTGTTATTGCTGCCAGTTCCAGCAATAACTTTACAACGTCCATTCGCCTTTTCCAGCACAAAAGAAAACAGCTGCAGCTTTTCCTCATCGCTTAACGTAGGCGATTCCCCTGTCGTTCCGCAGACAACCAAAGCCTCTGATTTCTGTACCTCAATTAAATAATCGACAAGCTGTGAAGTTACATCCCAGTTGATTTCTCCATCCCCATCAAAAGGGGTTACCATGGCTGTTATTAATCTTCCGAAATCCACTTTGAATTCCTCCTTGTCAGCGGTGCAATTCAAACATAGCATGCAGCGAACGCAAGGACTGCACCATATCTTCTTTTTTCACAAGCACCCATATCGTTGTATTCGAATCTGCGGATTGTAGAATTTGAATGTTTTGCGAGCTAAGCGCCTCAACGATGCGCGCCATAATACCAGGCACACCGTTAATTCCTCCCCCGATAACAGAAACTTTGGCACAACCCGATAAACTCTTAGGTCGCAAACCCAGCTGTTGCAGAGCAGAAATAGCCTTCTCTGATTTGTCATCAAAAACCGTATAAAGAGCTTCCGTAGGTGTTACATTAATAAAATCAACGCTTATCCCGTTATCTGCCATACTCTTAAAGATTTGCAATTGCACTCCGGTTCCGTTACCGTCCGGGCATTCCACAGAAATCTGTGTAACGTTGCTGACATAAGCAATCCCTGTAACGAATCGATCCACAATACCCCCTGCTTGGATATCGTTAAATCCTTCTGGATTCGTAACCAGCGTACCTTCAGCTTCTGAAAAGGTTGAACGAACACGAACTGGAATCTGTGCCTGCATAGCAATCTCAACCGCACGTGGATGAATGACTTTTGCTCCCTGATGAGCCATATTGCAAATTTCTGTATAACTAACGTAAGTTAATGGCTTAGCATCTTCAACGATCCGTGGATCAGCTGTAAGTATCCCGTTAACATCCGTATAAATATCCACCATATCAGCATGAAGAGCAGCACCAAGTGCTGTAGCAGAGGTATCACTACCGCCACGGCCTAAAGTTGTTAAATCACCCGCTTCAGTCTGGCCCTGGAACCCGGTAACAATAACCACTTTATCCTCACGCAGCTCACGGAGAATGCGTTCCGGACGTACATCCAGAATTCTGGCATTGCCATAGTTGCTGTCTGTCAGAAATCCTGCCTGAGCTCCCGTTAATACTGTAGAAGCGATACCTTCATTCTCCAACAGCCCACATAGAGTAGTAGCTGAAATAATTTCACCGCAGCACATCAGGAGATCTTTTTCCCGGTCAGGAAGTGCATCTCCGTTCTGCACGGCCCAATCCAGCAAAGTGTCTGTTGCGTAAGGCTCTCCGCGACGGCCCATGGCCGATACAACAATAACAAGACTGTAGCCACTTGCCAGCTCTCTTTTGACATTGCGGATTACGTGTTCTCTAGCTTGCGGTGTGGATAGCGATGTTCCTCCGAATTTTTGTACCAGAATACCCATGTATAATTCCCCCATTATTATCAAAGCAAACACACTAATCATTCGTGAAAAGATTACGGTACGTGAGCTTATTCGTTAAGTAAGTTGTTAAATGGCTGTACCGCCCTCGAACCTGAGGACGGTAGCAATATTGCTTATATTTTTTTGATAGCAATGAACTTAGCTGTTTCCACTACGTTATCTTGGCACTTCTCATTGCTCATTTGGTGCATCTCCCCTTTTATTGTCCACAACAAAATCAGCCGAGCTCTGTTAATTTTCTATGCTGAATGAAACCGTTCGATGATCATCGGCTGTAGTTGTTTACCTTGCAAAGCGGCATAGCAAGCTTCCGGGATAAGATCCATGCGTGCCACGAGCGAGTTAGGTTTACCCTCAGGGTTATCTTGACCGAATGGTACAAAATAAATATGTTTAGCCACCAGAAGCTTAGCAATATTTGCGGCATTTAGGCCCAATCCATCATTTGTAGATATCGCTAGAACTAGTGGACGTCCGTTGCGCATCTGCGATTTAGCTGCCATTAGCACGGGACTATCCGTCATGGCATTAGCCAGTTTACTCGTTGTATTTCCTGTGCAAGGTGCTATTGTCAGCACATCCAGCAGCTTGGAAGGACCCAGCGGCTCCGCTTCAACAATTGTAGAAATGATATCATTCCCTGTTATATCTTTCAACTGTTTTAACCAATTTTGCGATGTCCCAAAGCGGGTGTCTGTTCCTAGTACAGATGCTGAAACTATAGGTACTACGTTTGCTCCCCCGTCTACGAAGCGCTGAATTTGTGGCATTACCTCAGCAAAAGTGCAATGAGATCCAGTGATCGCATACCCTACTGTTTTTCCGTGCCAATCCATTTTATTCGTCCCCCTTGATTAAAGCCTCGTCCGAAATCGACTGTACCAGCGCATTTGCCATAATAATCCCAGCGCTTTTTGGAGCTACAATGCCAGGGAGTCCTGGAGCCAGCATCGCCTTAATCCCACGTTTTTCAGCATAACGAAAGTCACAACCGCCTGGTGCAGATGCCAGATCAATAATTACGCAATGCGGCGCAAGCCGCGAGAGCACCTGAGCGGTGATGATCATACTTGGTATCGTATTAAATATAAGATCCACATCCGGTACGTGAAGCAGCAGCTCACTGGTCATAAAAGGCTTCCAGCCCATTTCCTCAGCACGTGCATAATGTTCTTGTTTTCTGACACCAACCTTTACACTAGCCCCCAGTCCCTGTAGACTTCGAGCCATTGTAAATCCAGTTCTACCTAAACCAAGCACCATTGATTTCGAGCTGTGAATCGTAAAATCCGTGTTCTGAATGGCCATTACCAGCGCTCCCTCCGCTGTCGGGATAGAGTTGTAAATAGCCACATCATCACGATTAAGCAGTTCGATTAACTTTAGTGAGTGCTTGGTACACATCCCGCGCAAGTAACTTTTAGCCATACCGGTATACACTAAACAATCGGATGGCAGCGCAGTGAAATGCTCCTCCAGAATCGTTAAACGCTCAGAAGAAAATAGAGCACTAATATTTCCTTCATCATCACAGCCTACCGTAGGCAACACTAATACATCTGCATTACTTAGCAGCTCTACCGTCAATTGTTCCAGGCTCACCCCTGGGCTAGGGGTCTCCCACTTATCGAACCCGGCAGCGCTTACCGTCGCATCCAATTCCACACATTTCCGAATCACTTCAAGCTGTCTCGCGTCCCCGCCCAGGAACACGATCCTGACGCCAGTAAGCATAGGGATGACGCTCCTTTCAACATACACTATCGACTATAAAGCATCTTATGCTGGGCATAGTTAATGGGTGAAGAGCGGAAATGAAATCCCCGGCACGCATGGCTGATGGCTGATGAGCAGATGGCTTACGGCTGATGAGTTACGGACCGAGATGCAACTATTTGTGTATTTTTTGTCTTTTAGGAGGAGTTTCGGACTGGAGAGCTCTTATTCGACATAAACAGGTTCGATATCAGGTGTTTTTATCCAATAGTGACACTGGGGTCCGAAAACAGCCAAATTAAGAAGATTTGTTGTTAATAAGAGCGCTGAGGTCCGATAGGGGCTTCGTTTTTAATTTGACGGTAGGGTTAGAGTTGTGGCAGAGCGCCAATGAAAATGCTGAGTTTATTCGATGGGGAAATCGGATGTAGTTGGAGTAGCAGATAGCACTTTATAAAATGCTATCTGCATAACAATCGAAGAAAATAATGTTTTTGATAATTAACTCTGCATAACAAAAAAAGCTCACGAATCATGCCTTGGGCATGAATTCGTAAGCTTTTTAAATGAATTATATCAACAATCTTATTTGCCAGTATGACCAAAGCCTCCGGCTCCGCGTTGTGTTTCGGACAACTCTTCCACTTCCACCAAATTAACCACTGGAACAGCTTGAAATACCATTTGGGCAATCCGCTCATTGCGAGCGATAGCAAACGGCTCCTGCCCCAGATTGATCAAGAGTACTTTGATCTCTCCGCGGTAATCAGCGTCTATAGTTCCAGGTGTATTCAAGCAGGTAATCCCGTGCTTCAAGGCCAGTCCACTACGCGGACGGATCTGCGCTTCAAGCCCCTCTGGCATAGCCAGTGAAATCCCTGTTGGAATTAAAGCACGCTCTCCTGGTGCAAGTACAATTTCACCCGCAACTGCAGCATAAAGATCATAACCGGAAGCTTGCTCCGACATTTTACAAGGAAGATTTACATCCTCGTTTCCAGTAAGTTTATTGATTTGTACGTAATAAGACAAGATCATCTCTCCTAACATTTGCAATAGCTTTATCTGATGAGCCTACCATCGCTAAAGAAAGCGGCTCCGCGAACATATGGTCCAGCACACTGTTGATATTGTCCATCGTCACTAGCTGAATTTTGGCGATCATATCGTCCAATGTATTATGTCTTCCGAGCATAAGTTCATTTTTTCCGATACGGTTCATTCGGCTGCTAGTGCTTTCGAGACTAAGAATGAGACTGCCTTTAAGCTGCTCCTTGCCTTTTCTCAGCTCATCTTCACTGAGGCCGTTGGTAGCAAGTTCGTACATCATTTCCTTGATTAACTCCATGACATCTTTTGTTTGCTTGGGCGCTGTACCGGCATAGACCGTAAACAGACCAGAATCTGCCTGGGAGCTGTGATAGGAATACACCGAATAAGCTAATCCGCGTTTTTCACGAATTTCCTGGAACATACGGGAGCTCATCCCTCCGCCTACGGCATTATTGATCAGCACCATAGCATATTGCAAGGGATCGCCAGAACGTACGCCAGGCAAGGAAAGACAGATGTGATTCTGCTCTGTTTTCTTGCGGTGAAATAAGAGTTCTCCATAGTAATCTGGTGGAGTCAGCGGCGCACTTGTACCATGATTATCAAAAGAACCAAAATGCTGTTCCAGCAGTTCGATCAATCCATCACTAATGTTGCCGGCTACACTTATAACCGTATTCTCAATCGTGTATTGTTCCTTCATATACGCCCGAAGATCATCCGGCTTCATCTCCATCAGCCGTTCCTTCAAGCCAAGGATGGAATACGCTAGCGGATGGTCCTTGTAGGCAGCAGCACACATCAAATCATGTACAAGATCATCCGGCGTGTCTTCGCACATGGAGATTTCCTCAAGGATGACATTCTTTTCTTTCTCCAGCTCTTCAGCGTCCATCCGTGAACGGAAGAACATATCCGCTAATACATCTACAGCGATGGGCAGATGCTCATCCAGTACTTTAGCATAATAACATGTATATTCCTTTGAGGTAAACGCATTTACATTGCCCCCGATGGCGTCAAACTGCTCAGCAATATCCTTGGCGCTGTACCGATCCGTACCTTTAAAAAGCATATGTTCTACAAAATGGGATATCCCGTTGTTTCCAGGGTGTTCATTCCGAGAGCCTGTCTTTACCCAGATTCCGAAAGAAACGGACCGGCCAGTCGGGATTTTCTCCATTACCACTCGTAAACCATTGGATAACACTATTTTTTCCACTTCAAGTCCTCCTGGCAAATAGCCATGTTCTATCTAATTTAATTACACGTGCCTATAATCCTACCAGAAATACAGCTCTCACTCAACATTAGAGGGGATCAGCCGCTCTGCTGAGAGCGTTTGACTAACTGTACCTAACTGCAACCCTTTTGCTTTGATTCCACGTATCATGGCCCTCAGAGCTTTGGAGGATGAGGCTGTGGGATGCATTAAGACTAGAGTGCCTGGTTCCGCTTTGCTTGTGATTTTGGCAACTACAGATTCAGGAGAAGGATTACGCCAATCCACGGTATCCACGGTCCATAGTACGGTCTTGAGCCCTAAACTGCTGGCAATTTCTACTGTCTCCTGATCGAAATCACCAGAAGGGGGTGCGAACCATTTATTAGTGACTCCAAGCGATTCCTTTAACAGCTTTTGTGTCTTCTCAATTTCTACAGTAGCTCGCGCACGACTTAAAGTACTCATATTAGGGTGGGTATAAGCATGATTCTCCATCTCATGACCACGTTTTAGCATTTCTTTAGCCAGCTCCGGATTTTTACTCAGCCAGCTCCCATCCAGAAAAAACGTAACTTTAACGTTCTCTTCATCCAAAACATCCAACATTGGCACAATGTACTCATTTCCCCACGCCACATTAATCATCAACGATACCATCGGTTTGGCCGGATTCCCACGATATATGGGTTCAGCTCCCAGTTGATTCAGTGATATCTGTGGTTCAATCTGCCGATACATAAATTTTATAGGTTCTTTTGGCGCCAAAAGAGCATTCCGATATGTACTCTCTACATCAATCTCAAGTCCGTTATAACCCGGAATCGCCTTCCATACCCGATCAACCACGGCATTCACTGGAGGGGCATTAAGTTTGGCTGCGGCGGTCTCAATCCGTGTCCGAAGATCATTGTTCTCCGGCTTAGAAATATCCTTCCACACAGCTAGGTCATCCTGCGGCTTCAATTGCGCAAGCATGTCCTTTACCGGTCCCTGAGTGCTGCCAATTCCTATCACGATCGCAATACAAGCAACCACTAAAGCCACTTTTTCCGTCTTCATGACGACTTCCTCCCCGGCAGAAACGACTTGTAGTCCGTTCCACACGAATACAAAGACACTTTGTCCCAATCTATGAGACAAGAGAGGAATTTATGTCATAAGAACAGAGGCAAGAGGCGTGATAGTGATGCACTTTACTTTATTTCATATAAAAAAAGAGCCAGAACGCAATCGCTTCTGTCTCCTTTTATTATGCTATTAGGTACTTTAGAAAAGGTACCTCTACAATTGAAACTTAAGCTTTAGCTCCAGTTTCCGAAGTCAATACCGCTTTACGCGACAGGTTAACCCGGCCTTGTTGGTCGATTTCGGTAACTTTAACGGTAATTGTATCCCCGACAGCTACAACATCTTCAACCTTAGCTACGCGCTCAGTGGACAATTGGGAAATGTGTACCAATCCGTCTTTACCCGGAATTAGTTCAACAAATGCTCCGAATTTCTCAATACGTCTAACTGTACCCACATAGATTTCTCCGACTTGTACTTCACGCACTAGTCCTTCGATAATCGAACGTGCCTTTTGGATCATCTCTTCATCTGAAGAACCGATAAAGACACGGCCATCTTGTTCGATGTCGATTTTTACGCCGGTTTCTTCAATAATTTTATTGATAATCTTACCACCAGCACCGATAACATCACGGATTTTATCCGGATTGATGTTGATAATAATAATTTTTGGAGCATATTTGGACAGATTAGGTCTTGGCGCAGAGATCGCTTCATTCATTTTGTCCAAGATGAACAGACGGCCTTCTTTAGCCTGCTGAAGTGCATCCTGAAGAATGTTGCGGTCGATACCGGCAATCTTAATGTCCATTTGAATAGCTGTAACACCTTCTGCTGTACCAGCTACCTTGAAGTCCATATCTCCGAGGTGATCTTCCATACCTTGAATATCCGTCAGGATGGAGACATGCTCTCCGTCTTTGATCAGACCCATTGCTACTCCGGCTACTGGTGCTTTGATTGGCACACCAGCGTCCATCATAGCCAGAATGCTGGCACAGATACTTGCCTGGGAAGTAGAACCGTTAGATTCAATCGCTTCTGATACTAGACGAATCGTGTACGGGAATTCAGTTTCACTAGGAATAACCTTGGATAATGCACGTTCTCCAAGTGCTCCATGACCGATTTCACGGCGTCCTGGTGCTCTAAGCGGACGAGCTTCCCCTACGCTGAACGGCGGGAAGTTGTAATGGTGCATGAAACGTTTTGTTTCAGTAGGATCGATTCCGTCGAGAATTTGTACATCACCTAGTGCTCCAAGGGTACAAACGCTAAGGATTTGTGTTTGTCCACGTGTAAACAGACCGGAACCGTGTGTACGCGGTAACAGACTTGTATCACATTCAATCGGACGGATTTCATCAAGTTTACGTCCATCTGGACGAACCTTATCATGTGTGATTAGACGTCTTACTTCATCCTTCACGATATCATGTAGGACTTCTTTAACATCTTTCAGAAGCTCCGGTGCTTCTATGTACTTCTCTACGAAATACGCAACCGCTTCATCATTAACGACATCAATCGCTTCCTGACGCGCATGTTTTTCAGCTATTTTAACGGCTTCCACCAGACGAGCCTCAGCAAATGCACGGACCTCAGTATTCACGTCAGCATTCACTGTATGCAGCTTCACAGCCATTTTTTCTTTACCAGCCACTTTAACCAGTTCTTCAATGGTTGCAACGATCTTGCGGATTTCATCATGACCGAACATAATCGCTTCGAGCATCACATCTTCCGTCACTTCGTTCGCTTCTGCTTCAACCATCATGATTGCATCCTTCGTTCCAGCAACCACTACATAAACATCACTGATTGCTTGCTGAGACATATCCGGATTGATCACAAACTCTCCATTAATCCGACCTACAGCAACGCCGCCGATGGGTCCATCAAAAGGCACATCGGAAATACTAAGTGCAGCTGAAGTACCGATCATAGCAGCAATATCTGGTGCGCAGTCCTGATCCACACTCATTACCATGTTCAATACCTGAACATCGTTACGAAATCCTTCAGGGAACAGTGGTCTGATTGGACGGTCTGTCAAACGACTTGACAGAATCGCTTTCTCACTCGGTCTACCTTCCCGTTTAATAAATCCGCCAGGAATTTTACCTACCGCATATAATCTTTCCTCATAGTTAACTGTAAGCGGGAAAAAATCCAGATCCTTAGGCTCTTTCGAAGCCGTAACGGTACATAATACCGAAGTATCCCCGTAACGCACCATAACAGCTGCATTTGCTTGTTTAGCCAGGCGGCCCGTTTCCAGCACAAGGCGTCTTCCACCCAGCTGCATTTCTACACGTTTTTCCATAAATACCTCCTTGAATAGTAGTAGACCCGCAGTCTAAAATAGCAGGTTCACATATCGATCTAAATGAATTGGAAAGGCTTGTCCCAAAGGGAGGCTACCTATTCTGTATGCATATAAGAAGAAACGGCTGGGCCTTACTGAAAAGTAAAGTCGCCGTTTTTGCGAATAATCTCATCGATCCTAATATTAAGTTTTCCCTAAATTTTCAAAAAGCAACCCAGCTGTCCCGCTGTCGCTCCGAGAAGGACATACGGTATACAACCAGGCTGCTTTAAGAGTAATCTTATGGAAAATTAACGACGCAATCCCAGTCTTTCGATCAGGGCGCTGTAACGTCTGATGTCTTTGTTTTTCAAATACGCCAGAAGTTTACGACGTTGTCCAACCATTTTCAACAATCCGCGACGGGAGTGATGATCTTTCTTGTGCGTACGCAAGTGGTCAGTCAAATTAACGATGTTCTCCGTTAGGATAGCAACTTGCACCTCAGGGGATCCAGTATCGGATTCGTGAGTTTTGTGCTCGTCGATCAATTGATGTTTACGTTCTTGAGTTAATGCCATCCTGTTCACCTCCTTCAATATAATCGCCACTAGCCTCGTCACCGTCGGTGAGAACGTGCAACCAAGCTAAGGTTATGATGCTGTAAGCCAGCAACGTTACTTAGTATAGCATCTCCATTAACAAAAGTAAACGGCTTGTCCGGGATGACTATAAATTATACTCCAGAATCTTCTTCGCGGTTTCTGCATCCTCGCCAATCTGAGTAATCAATGCCCCAATGGAGTCAAACTTCCGTTCTGGACGAATGTAAGATACCAATTCTACCTTAAGCTCTTGATCATACAGGTCACCCTCGAAGTCAAACAGATGTACCTCAAAGCTCGGAGTCAACACACCCTCATGAAAGGTTGGTTTAACGCCCACATTCATAACCCCGTACAGAACTTTATCCTTATAAAAGACTCGAACCGCATATACACCTTTGGTTGGAATGACAAAATGATCACTGAGCTTCAAATTGGCAGTTGGAAAACCAATTGTGCGGCCTCTCTTCTCACCATGCCCCACTTCACCACGCAGATGATAGCAACGTCCGAACCAGGAGTTTGCCAGTCCCAGATCTCCATTTTGGAGACTTTTGCGAATGCCGGAGCTGCTAACCTTTTCGCCTTCAAGCAGAAAAGGAGGAGCAACTTCCACATTCATAACACCTTCACCCAGCTTACGAAGCATCTCAACATCGCCTTCACCTTGGTAGCCAAAGCGAAAGTCAAAGCCAACAACTGCAGTTACAATATGTAGCGGCAAAAGCATAACAGAGACAAAATTCTGTGGACTAACCCGGGAAAGCTGCTCATTAAATTCAATAACATACAGGATATCTACACCCATGCTGGCAAGAATCTCTTGCTTTTCAAAGGGTGGCGTCAAGTACCCTTCATAATCCCCCTTACCCATAACATCTTTGGGATGAGGATGAAATGTAAGGACTGCAGCCGGCACACCTTGTTTACGGGCTAAGGCCACAGCGGATGTAATGACACTGGCATGTCCACGATGCAGGCCGTCAAACTGCCCTAGAGCAGCCACTTGAGGTTGTGCCCATTCGGCAGCAGTCTCCGGCGACATCGGATAGGTTAACGTTACGGTTCTCACGCTGTTTCTCACCTACAATTCACTTGGTAAAATTGATTTAAGCTTGTGCAAACACTTTTACTGGGGCAATAGCACCTGTCTCTTCCAGCTCATAAATGCCAAGAAACAATCCCTGAAGATCGTATAGCCGAATTTGACCTGCTGTCTTCACTTCTGGAGCAATGAACCGCGAAGACAAACGTTGACCCTGCAGTGCTGCCTTCTTCTTCTCATCCATAACGGTATGCTTAGGCAAATGCGAAATTGCCTCATCAGCAGCGATTAAATGATCTTCTAATGTTCCGGCTTCCTTGTGCGCGGCAATATCCTCAAGGGATAAACAATGGCTGGCAGAAATTCCTGCCGACATTGTTCTCTCCAGCTTCACCATTACACCCGGCAGTCCAAGCGCACGACCGATATCAACACAAAGTGTTCGAATATACGTGCCTTTGGAGCATAATACCCGGAAAGTGATGTCGGGATGATTACCTTCCCAAGTCATATCCGTCATTTCGATTTCATAAATCTCTACTTCACGACTTTTTCGTTCAACGGTCTTGCCTTCTCTAGCCAATTCATAAAGACGTTTGCCATCCACTTTCACCGCAGAGTACATGGGAGGAACCTGAGAAATTACACCTTTGAAAGAGGCAAGCACTGCAAGAATCTCTTCCTCAGATACATGAACCTCATCTACAGTTTCCGTAATGGTTCCAGTTAAGTCTTCAGTATCACTGGACATCCCCAGTCTCAGTGTTGCCACATATTCTTTGGGCAGCTCCTGAATATACTCCACAACGCGAGTCGCACGTCCCAGACAAAGCGGCAATACACCAGTCACTTGGGGATCTAGTGTCCCCGTATGACCAATCCGTTTCATGCCGAGAATACGGCGTGCCTTGGCTACAACATCATGTGAAGTGAAGCCTGCCGGTTTATAAACCGCCAGAACACCTTCTAATTCACTCATAAATGACGTCTTACCTCCTCAAGCACCTGAGTTATTGCCTCTTCAAGCGTAGCTTCTATACGCGCACCTGCAGCACGGGTATGACCGCCGCCGCCAAACGTTTGCGCCAATGCAGCCACGTCTACTTTACCGGCAGAACGTAGGCTAACCTTGACCGCATGTTCATGAATAACTTTAAAAAGAATGCCTACTTCCACGCCCCGTATATTACGAGGGTAGTTTACGATTCCTTCCAAATCTTCATTAGCAGCAGCACATTCGATCATATGCTCGGGTGTAACATATAGCCAGGCAATATCCCCTTCAGGAGATAATTCCAGCGTATTTAAGGCTTTATTTAATATTTTAACCTGTGGCAGCGTCATTTCTTCAAGCAATGTCTCAGCGAGTTCAGGACCGTTAACTCCAAGGGATAATAGCTCAGATACAGCTGCCATTACTTTTGGTGATGTGTTGGTATAACGAAAACCACCGGTATCTGTTAACAGACCCGTATATATAGCTGTGGCGATATCAATATCCCATTCGATCTCGAATGTCTTCAGCAGGTCGAACAATATTTCCGCTGTCGCAGCTGCATCCGGTTTGATTAAATTAACGAATCCATAACCGTTATTTGTTGGATGGTGATCAATGTTCAGGATAAGAGCCTCATTCGCAAAATAGCAGTTTGTCAGCCCTACTCGCTGAAAATCCGCACAATCCACACAGATGACGTTGCTGTATTGACGGGGCGGTTCACTAGAGGCCATATTGATGATTTCATCCGAATGCCATAGGTATTCCATTCGCTTCGGGATCGGTCCTTCATTCAGCATAGTGTATTTTTTGCCCAGACATGAGAGAAGCCAGCCCACCGCAAGGGTGGAGCTGACTGCATCTCCGTCCGGCTGAACATGCGACACTACAAGGTAATCGTCGTGTTCCAGCAGAAACTCACGGGTCTGCTGGAGACTTTGTTCATAGCTCTGCATTCGCCGTCTCCTTTTTAAAGGTTGTTCAAAATAGCATAACGCTATTTTGAACCCCACTTTAATCACTTATTTCTAATCGTTCTTATGAAGCTCTCCAAGAAGCTTCTCAATATGACTGCCATAAGCGACAGATTCGTCGATCTTGAAGATCAGCTCCGGTGTATGCCGAAGGCGAATGGCCTTGCCAAGCTCTGAGCGAAGAAAACCATTGGCTTTCTCAATCGCTTTAAGCGAGTCTGCCTTCTGCTCTTCATCCCCGAACACGCTTAAGTATACCTTGGCTTGCGATAGATCGTTAGTCACATCTACGCCAGTTACAGTTACAAAACCGATTCGAGGGTCTTTCAGACCGCTTTGGATAAGTTGACTAAGCTCTTTCTTGATCTGCTCGCCGACTCGTCCTGCTCTAATTTTAGACATCTATATTCACCTCTTCGCTTAGCGCTCTACAGTTTCCATAAGAAACGCTTCGATAATGTCGCCCTCTTGGACGTCATTATAGCGTTCCAAAGTTATGCCACATTCATAACCTTGCGCCACTTCTTTGGCATCATCTTTGAAACGTTTCAAAGTATCAACCTTACCTGTGAACACTACGATTCCGCTACGGATCAAGCGCATTTCAGCATTACGGGTAATTTTACCAGAAGTAACCATACATCCTGCAATGGTACCCACTTTGCTGATTTTGAACACGCTGCGAACTTCGGCGTGACCGATAACATTCTCTTTATAGATAGGATCGAGCATGCCTTTCATGGCACTTTCGATTTCTTCAATTACGTTGTAGATAATGTTGTGCAGACGAACATCTACTTTTTCTTGCTCAGCAGCTGCTTTGGTCTGTGCGTCTGGACGAACGTTAAAGCCGATAACGATAGCATTAGATGCTGCTGCAAGCGTAATATCGGATTCAGTAATCGCACCAGCACCGCTGTGAATGATCTTCACGCGTACGCCTTCTACTTCGATCTTAGCCAAGGAACCTTTAAGCGCCTCGACTGAACCTTGTACGTCAGCTTTGATAATCACGTTAAGGTCTTTGATCTCGCCATCTTTAATGTGCTGGAACAGATCATCCAAAGTTACACGGGTGTTCGTATTCAGCTCAGATTGACGTTGGGAAGTGGAACGTCTATCAGCAATCGCACGGGCTTTACGCTCGTCTTCGAATGCCATAAACGGATCGCCAGCTTGTGGCACCTCAGTCAAACCAGTAATTTCTACTGGAGTAGATGGTCCAGCTTCTTTAATCTTACGACCTTTATCATTGACCATCGCACGTACACGTCCGAAGCAGTTACCTGCTACAAAGGCATCGCCGACTTTCAACGTACCGTTCTGAACGAGTATACGAGCAACTGGTCCACGGGATTTATCAAGCTCAGCTTCTATAACAGTACCGCGTGCCCGTTTGTCAGGGTTCGCTTTGTACTCATTAACTTCAGCTACGAGCAGGATCATTTCCAGCAGTTCTTCCAAGTTAATACGTTGTTTCGCAGAGAGGTTAACGAAGATGGTATCTCCACCCCACTCTTCAGGAACAAGTTCATAACTTGTAAGCTCTTGCTTCACCTTGTCAGGATCTGCGCCCGGCTTGTCGATTTTATTAACAGCGACAATAATCGGAAGTCCAGCAGCCTTAGCGTGCGCAATAGCTTCAACGGTCTGAGGCATAACACCGTCATCAGCAGCAACTACGATAATTGTCATATCCGTAACCTGTGCACCACGAGCACGCATAGCAGTAAATGCTTCGTGACCAGGTGTATCAAGGAACGTGATTTTCTTTTGATTGATTTCGACTTGATAAGCACCGATGTGCTGAGTGATTCCGCCGGCTTCGCCTAGAGTCACATTTGTCGAACGAATAGCATCAAGCAGTGTAGTTTTACCATGGTCAACGTGACCCATAATAGTAACTACTGGAGGACGAGTCTGAAGATCCTCTTCATTGTCATTCTCTTCCACTGTTTCGAAGCTGTCCTCATCAACAGGAATCTTCACTTCTACTTCTACGCCAAATTCAGCAGCGAGTAGCAAAATGGTGTCGATATCAAGTTCTTGGTTGATGGTAGCCATAACACCCATTGAAATCAGCTTTTTGATTACTTCAGAAGCATCCTTGTGAAGCAATTTCGCTGTTTCACCAACGGTCATGCTGCCACGAACGATGATTTTCTTAGGTGTGTTATCGATCTTCTCGCGGTGTACCATTGGCTGGTTCTTGCCACGACCATTCTTACCACCACGACCGCGGTAGTTACCACCTTTACCATCATCAAAACGTCTTTGATTATTATTTGGTCTGCCACCAGTTGTGTTCTTTTTAGGACCTCTGTCATCACCGCGTGTGAAACCTCCGCCTGTGCCAGATTGACCTTGTGGACGGCTGTCAGTGCGTGGTGCACTGTTTTGTCCTTGCGGACGGCTGCCACTTGTGTTGCTTCCTTGTGGACGGCTTCCACCGGTGTTGCTGCCTTGTGGGCGGCTACCACCAGTATTGCTGCCTTGCGGACGGCTGCCACCGGTATTGCTACCTTGTGGACGGTTGCCGCCAGTATTACTGCCTTGCGGACGGCTGCCACCGGTATTGCTACCTTGTGGGCGATTGCCGCCGGTAGTGCTGCTTTGCGGGCGGCTGCTACTAGTACTGTTAGTACTGTTAGTACGTGGAGCACCGCTTTGTTGCGGACGTGCATTCTGCGTTGAACCTGTTTGTGTTCTGCGGGAATCTTGTCCGCTTTGGGGCCTTGGGGACGTCGTCGATTGGTTGTTGTTTTGGTTACTGTTCATACCTACCTGCTTTTCCTGTTGATTTTTGTTGGCATTCTGAGCACTTTGAGGTTCGGCTGTTACCGCACCGGTTGTTACCGGCCGGCTGCTGGTGCCGGTATCCCGCTTGGCTGCAGCGTTTGATTTGATATCCTTAAAGAACTGTTCAACTTTGTTCACGGATCCATTCTCCATGACACTCATATGATTATTCACGGGGACATTCAAACGCTTCAGAATAGTAATAATTTCTTTACTGCTCATGTTTAGTGACTTTGCGTATTCGTACACGCGCAATTTATCTTTGTTCTCTTCTTTAGTCAATAAATCCACCTCCGACAGTATCTCCGAGTTGCTTGGAGATCATTTCCGCGAATCCTTTATCCGTAATGGCCAGTACTACACGCTGGTCTTTACCAATACTTGCACCGAGTTCATCCCGGTGAAATGCGATTACTAGTGGAATATCGTAAGTTCCGCATTTATCACGGAACTTTTTTTGGGTATTATCTGAAGCGTCACCTGCCAGAACGACCAGCTTCGCCTCTGAAGACCGTACAGCTTTGAGTACAGCCTCGTCACCGGTGACTATCTTGCCTGCTCTCATGGCAAGCCCTAAATAAGAAAGCGCCTTACTCATTATCCTCACTATCCTTTGCTGCTAGAAACTGCTCTTCCACGGATGTAAACTCCCGGGCTAGCTGGGCGTAGATTTCAGGACTCACTTGACATTTCAATGCACGGTCAAGTGCTTTGTTCTTTTGTGCCAGCTGAAAGCATTCAAGCTTGCCGCATATGTAAGCACCACGGCCTGACTTCTTACCCGTCAGATCAATCAGCACTTCACCTTCAGGCGTTCTTACCACACGAATCAGCTCTTTTTTAGGCATCATCTCTTGGGTAGCAACGCATTTACGCAGCGGCACCTTTTTTTGTTTCATACCAAACGCCTCCCGTCAAGCAGGTTAATTAATCTATGGAGACGGAATCCTGATGCATTTCATCAATAGAAGATTTCGGTCTGCCGTATTCCTGCTCCGCTTGAGTTTCACTCTTGATATCAATCTTCCAGCCGGTAAGTTTAGCGGCAAGACGTGCATTTTGCCCTTTAATACCGATAGCCAGTGATAATTGATAGTCAGGAACGATAACTCTCGCCATCTTCTCCGCTTCAAAGACTTGAACTTCAAGAACCTTGGAAGGGCTTAGTGCATTCGCAACATATTCCTGCACCAGATCAGAATAACGGACGATATCGATCTTCTCACCGCGAAGCTCAGTAACGATGGTCTGAACGCGTGTGCCTCTTGGACCTACGCAAGAACCAACGGGATCTACTTCTGGATTGCGGGAATACACAGCAATCTTCGAGCGGAAGCCAGCTTCACGAGCTACAGAACGAATCTCAACTACACCGTCAAATATTTCAGGAACTTCAAGCTCGAACAGACGCTTCAGTAATCCAGGATGACTGCGGGAGAGCATAATCTGCGGACCTTTTGTTGTATTCTCAACTTTTGTGATATAAGCCTTGATGCGTTCGCTTTGTTTGAACTTTTCACCTGGCATCAATTCGCTAAGCGGAAGAACCGCTTCGATTTTACCAAGATCAATGTATATGTTCCGCATATCTTGACGTTGAACTAGTCCAGTAACGATATCATCTTCTTTGTCGATAAAAGCATTATAGATAAGTCCACGCTCTGCTTCGCGAATCCGTTGAGTTACAACCTGCTTAGCAGTCTGTGCGGCAATACGTCCAAAATCACGCGGTGTCACTTCAAGCTCAGCGATATCTTCCAGCTGGAAATGCGGGTTAATTTCTCTGGCTGCCGGCAATGAGATTTCAGTCCTTGTATCCAGGACCTCCTCAACAATTAACTTGCGGGCAAACACTTTAATGACACCTGTATTGCGATTCATGTCAACACGCACGTTCTGTGCTGCATTGAAATTACGTTTATAACTAGAGATCAGCGCCGCTTCAATCGCTTCAAACAGCACATCTTTACTGATGCCTCTCTCCCTCTCCAGCTCATTCATTGCTTCAATAAACTCCATACTCATGAATTTCCGGCCCCCCTTTCAAGACGTTAAAAAATAATGGCCAATCTCGCACTTGCGACCTTGGCGTACGGTACTACATGTTCTTTTTTGCCCGCGGAGATGAGCAGTTCCTCGTTCTCGAACGAGAGCAAACGACCTTCAAATTCTTTGAGTCCTTGAATCGGCTCATAAACAGTCACATACACGTCCTTACCTACCGCTTTAGCTACATCCGCAGCTTTTTTGAGAGGACGCTCTGCTCCCGGCGAGGAAACCTCAAGGAAATATGCCTCAGGAATAGGATCATTCTCATCTAACTTCTGACTGAAATATTCGCTAATGATCCCGCAGTCATCAATATCAATGCCGCCTTCTTTATCTACGAATATACGCAGAAACCAATTGGAGCCTTCCTTCACGTATTCAACGTCCACCAGTTCGAAACCATTGTCGTCGAGATAGGGCCCGAGCATCTGCTCTACCGTTTGTTTAATTTTAGATTTGGGTGTGCTCAAAAGAAAATTACCTCCACGAACTTGTCTTTTGCTATATACCAAAGATAAAGAGTGGGTTTCCCCACTCTTTACACAACGGACTTATCTCATTATTACCAAAGAAATTATACCATAGGGAAACTGGACTGACAAGTGCTAGCCCTTGACTCCCCCTTTGGAGCACTCTTTTCTAGCCATGAAATAAGTGTTGTTAAAGCCTTTAAAATAGGGAAAGTTGATTGCTTTCCGGTAAGCCGCGGAAGCAGCCCATGCCAGTCAGCAGCTCAATAACCGTCTTACTTGCCTTTGATTTCTGCTGGAAATCTTCAATAGACAGGAACTCTCCAGCATCTTTCGCAGCAGCTATGTTGATAGCAGCATTCTCACCAATTCCCGCTAATGCGGAAAACGGAGGAATCAAACTCTTGTCATCAACAATAAACTTATTCGCTTCTGAGCGGTAAAGATCAATGTTTTTGAATGTAAACCCACGTGCCGTCATCTCCAAAGCCATCTCAAGGACAGGCAACATAGCCTTTTCCTTAGGCAAAGCCTGAAATCCTTTTTGCTCGATTTCTACGATCTGACGGTTGATGGCTTCATACCCCTTACAGCACAATTCAATATCAAAATCTGCTGCACGTACAGAGAAATAAGTCGCATAATATTCAATAGGATGATACAGCTTGAAGTAGGCGGTACGTACTGCAGAAATTACGTATGCAGCAGCATGCGCCTTCGGGAACATGTATTGAATCTTCAGACAAGAATCAATATACCATTGTGGGACCTTGCACTTTTTCATTTCCTCGATCCATTCGTCAGACAAACCTTTACCTTTACGAACACTCTCGGTAATTTTAAAGGCCAAGCTCGCATCCATTCCCGCTTTATAAATTAAGAAGAGCATGATGTCATCACGACAACCGATAACGGTCTTAATGTTACACGTGTTATTCTTTATAAGCTCTTGAGCGTTACCAAGCCAAACTCCAGTACCATGAGACAAACCTGATATTTGCAGTAAGTCAGCAAAGCTGGACGGTTTCGACTCAATAAGCATTTGACGTACGAACTTGGTCCCCATTTCGGGCACACCATAGGTCGCAACCGGTGATCTGATTTCGTCAGGTCTCACTCCAAGTGCATCTGTAGAGTTAAACATGCTCATAACTTTCGGATCATTCATCGGGATAGAAGTTGGATCCACACCTGTCAAATCCTGAAGCATCCGCATCATCGTCGGATCATCATGACCCAGAATATCAAGCTTCAGCAAATTCGCGTCAAAGGCGTGATAATCAAAGTGCGTGGTCTTCCATTCAGCATTGACATCATCCGCCGGGAATTGTACTGGCGTAATATCTTCTACCTCCATATAGTCTGGAACAACGACTATACCACCCGGATGCTGTCCCGTACTACGTTTAACACCTGTACAGCCAGCCGCCAGACGGCCAACTTCAGCTCCACGCCAACGTTTCTGGTGAAGTTCTTCGTATTTTTTTGCAAATCCGAAGGCTGTCTTCTCAGCTACGGTACCAATCGTTCCGGCACGGAATACATTTTTCTCACCAAACATTTCTTTGGTAAAGTTATGTGCATTCGGCTGATATTCCCCTGAGAAGTTCAAGTCGATATCGGGAACTTTATCCCCTTTAAATCCAAGGAAGGTCTCGAACGGAATATCCTGGCCTTCACCTTTGAGCTTCTGACCGCAATCCGGACAGACTTTATCTGGTAAATCGAATCCGCTCCGCACACTACCGTCCAGGAACCATTCACTATGGCGACACTCGGGATCTAGGCAAATATAATGCGCAGGCAACGGATTAACTTCTGAAATCCCAAGAAATGTAGCGACTACAGAAGAACCTACGGAACCCCGCGAGCCTACGAGATACCCATCCTGATTTGATTTTTTTACGAGACGTTCAGAAATCAAATAGTTGGCAGAGAACCCGTATTTAATAATCGGTGCAAGCTCTTTCTCCAAACGGGCAATAACTACTTCAGGCAGCTCTTCACCGTAAATGGATTTGGCTGTATTGTAGCAGGTCTCGCGAATTTCTTCGTCCGCCCCGTCAATAATTGGTGTAAATAGCTTATCTGGAAATAGCTCCAGTTCTTCAAAACGCTCCGCCAGCTCAACTGTATTTGTGACAACGACTTCCATCGCTTTTTCAGCACCGAGAAATTCGAATTCAGACAGCATTTCATCCGTTGTGCGGAAGTGTGCATCCGGTTTGCGTTGGTCTTTAAGCGGACTAAAGCCTGTGATCCCATTAATCGTAATATCACGATACAGCTTGTCCCGGGGTTCAAGATAATGCACATTCCCCGTTGCGATAACAGGTTTATTTAACTGTTCCCCTATTTCGCAAACCTTGCGGACTACATCGCGAAGCTCATCAGGGCCTGCTACAAAACCCTTGTCCACCAAGTGCATGTACATGGTCAATGGCTGAATCTCCAGCACATCATAAAAATGAGCAACCTCCATGGCTTCCTCAGTCGTTTTGTTGAGTACTGCTTCAAAAAACTCTCCACGTTCACAACCGGAAATCACTAGCAGTCCATCTCTATGCTCTTCCAGCTTGGATTTTGGAATACAAGGTACACGTTTGAAATATTCCGTATGTGACATGGAAATGAGCTTATAAAGATTTTTTTTGCCTATTTGATTAAGTGCATAAATATTACAGTGGAACGGTCTTGTGTTCGAAAGATCATTACCCACATAATCGTTTAGTCGATCAAGGCGGGTCATGCCCTTCATCTTTTCAGCATCTGCGAGCAATCCTGTTAATATACCGCCGAGTGCTATGGTATCATCAATCGCACGGTGATGGCTTTCCAGAAGAACTTTATATTTATCGGCTAATGTGTTCAGCCTGTGATTCTTCATGCTTGGATATAGTAAGCGAGCGAGCTCAAGCGTATCAAGAGATGGATTCGGAAGATCAGGTTCACCTATTTTACGTAACGAGGCCTGAATAAAACCCATATCAAACCTGGCGTTATGAGCTACAAGGATACTGTCACCCACAAATTCAACAAACTTACGCAGTACTGGTTCAAGATCAGGAGCATCTTTTACCATTTCATCCGTAATATTGGTCAATTGCTGAATATGATAAGGGATTTTCTCATGCGGATTAACAAAAGTAGAATAACGGTCTACTTCTTTGCCTTCGCACATTTTAATGGCCGCCAGCTCCGTAATATTATTGCGGGTAATCGATAAACCCGTGGTTTCTATATCAAACACTACATAGGTAGCTGTCTTCAAGTCCAAAGGCTGAGCATTCTCGACAATATTCACAGAGTCATTCACAACATTAGCTTCCACACCATAAATCATTTTTATCTTATGCTTATGAGCTGCATGGTTTGCATCAGGAAAAGCCTGAACGCCACCATGATCAGAAATAGCAATCGCAGGATGACCCCACTGGGCAGCTGTTTTGACATAGGTAGTGATCGGAGTGACCGCATCCATCGTACTCATCGTAGTGTGAAGGTGGAATTCCACCCGTTTCTTAGGAGCAGTATCTTTACGTGCAGGCGGTGCCTTAACTTCCGTTAAATCCGAAGGGATCATCACGAGCTCAGGAATCTGCATAAAACGGTCATATTCTACTTTTCCGCGTGCTCTTACCCATTTGCCATTAGCTAGCTGACTCATAACCTTCAGATCATCTTTAGTCTTCGCGAACATCTTCATTTGTAGAGAATCCGTAAAATCGGTCAGACTGAAAGTGAACAAGGTACTGCCATTGCGAAGCTCCTTACGATCCAGACCAAAAATGGTACCCTGAATTGTAATTTTCTTCTCTTCATCTTGAATTTCAAGAATCGGCACAGCCTGTTCCTTAATTTCATACCCCACTTGAAGCTTAATTACTTCATTAGGATCGCTATCATCAGCAGGAGCTTCTGTTTCCACAGCAGTCATCATCTGCTCAACAATCTCGCGTTGTTCTTGCTGAAGCTTTTGCTGAAATTCTTCGAATGCTTCAACATTATTATTTTCGTTCTCCGCCATTAGTAATTTAACTTTTAAGGAGAGACCGAAATACTTATCATAAAATTTAATAATTGCTCCATCGATGCCTTTTTTGCGAGCCAGCTCCATCGAAGTGGAATCACTCATCGTTAACATTAAAGTATCCTCTTTAAGCTCCTGTGAGGAGCGGGTCAGCCAGCCGTTTACCGATGGAATCTCCCGATGCACCCACTCCAGAAACAGTCCCCAATATTCTTGGACAAGCTCCGCTCTACTAACCTTCTCATCATATAGGAACAAAAAGCTTACTTTAGCTATATGCTGTAGCTTCTCCCGCATTCTAAGGCTAAATGTCCGATATACCTGTGCTGGAACCAGACTTTCTTTCGTAATAACGATTTGCCAGTCCCGGTTGCCGCGACTGATCTCAACACGTTCTATATACCCGTCTAAAAAGTAGGGATCCATGATTGCAGGCGGAATTTCACCCTGCTTCATCAAGAGCTCGAACCTTTTTCTTCTCTCCTGGTTTTGTTCCATGCTTTCCTCCCACCTTTAATAACCCAGTTAAAACTATCCATGATATACAGTGAAAGTACAATATGATAAGAAGAAACGATGTTGTCGCCTTTTAAAGACGATAACTGTTTCTCGTAAAAATATAAGGATAATTTATAGCGAATTCCTATAAATTCTTATATTTTAAAAAGCTTCTGGTTTCAAAAAGCATTGGGTTCTTACGGCCCGCCGACTCCTCTCTCCAGAAGCTAAATTAAAATACTACAAGACTGTTGATCGGTGCCTAAAGATTAATATGCCTTTGCAAAAACCACAGTATGCTTGGCTGGTTGGCCACAGCAAATGCAGACTTGCTTAGTCTCCGCTGGATCAAAAGGAATATTGCGGCTACCCGCACCTGTCTCTTCCTTAACTTTGGACTCGCATTCTTCGGAACCACACCATCCAGCTAGAGCAAATCCACGTTTTTCATCCATCGAAGCCTTCATTTCCTCCAAGGAATCCACAGAATAGAAGTGGTCCTCGCGGAATTTCAGGGCACGTTCGAACATTTCGTTGTGAACCTGTTCAAGCATTGTTTGAACCTCTTCTACGAGGTTTTCCTGTTGAATAACCTTCTTCTCACCGGTGACACGTGAGACGAGAACGCAGACGCCATTCTCCATGTCGCGTGGTCCAAGCTCCAAACGTACTGGCACTCCACGCATTTCATATTCATTAAACTTCCAGCCTGGAGTAACATCTGAACGATCATCCACACGTACACGAACGCCAGCATTCTTCAATTCCTTGAACAGCTCGTCCGTCCGCCCAATCACAGCTTCGCGGGTCTTAGGAGGTCCGATAGGAATCATAATAACTTGCGTTGGAGCTACCTTAGGCGGCAGAACAAGACCGCGGTCATCTCCATGTACCATAATCAAGGAGCCAATCAAGCGAGTGGTTGAGCCCCATGAAGTAGTGTGTACATACTCCAAATTATTGTCACGGCTTAAATATTGAATCTCAAAAGCTGTGGCAAACTTGGTGCCGAGGTAATGTGAAGTAGCAGCCTGAACAGCGCGTCCATCCTTCATCATCGCTTCAATAGAATACGTATCTACCGCACCGGCAAAACGCTCGGAAGGTGTCTTTTGTCCAGTAATAACCGGAATGGCAAGATAGGTCTCGACAAAATCACGGTAGTTATCCAGCATCCGCATAGTTTCTTCGCGAGCTTCCGCTTCATTCTCATGCGCGGTATGCCCTTCTTGCCAAAGAAACTCAGTCGTGCGGATAAATGGTAATGTACGTTTCTCCCAACGAACCACGTTCGCCCATTGATTGATAAGTACAGGAAGGTCACGATAAGATTGAATCCATTTAGAGTACATGTGGCCGAACATGGTCTCTGAAGTAGGACGAACTGCGAGACGTTCCTCAAGTACGTCACCACCCGCTTCTGTTACCCATGGCAGCTCTGGATTAAAGCCTTCAATATGATCCTTTTCCTTCTGAAAGAAACTCTCTGGAATGAACACTGGAAAATAAGCGTTTCGATGCCCAGTTTCCTTGAGGCGACGGTTCATTTCCTCCTGAATATGCTCCCATATTTCATAGCCTTCTGGCTTAAATACAATACAGCCACGAACAGGAGAGTAATCCATCAAGTCTCCTTTTTTAATAACATCAATATACCAGCGTGAGAAATCCTCGCTTTGCGGCGTGATTTCCGTAACGAATTGTTTATCTTTAGCCATGTAATGGAATGCCTCCCGAAGAAAATTAGCCGCTGATCAAACGTAAAATATCATTATACGTAACAGCAATCATTAATAAAAATAGCAGTGCAAAACCTACAAAGTGAACCATGCCTTCATGACCCGGATCCACAGGTTTGCCACGCAGTGCCTCAACACCTAGGAATGCCAGACGGCTTCCATCGAGTGCCGGTATCGGCAAGAGGTTAAATATCCCCAGATATAGACTCAAAATAGCGGCCCAGTATGTAAGATACTGAATACCTTGTTGAGCAATTTGACCGGTTACCTCAAACGTACGAACCGGACCTCCAATATCATCCATATTGAATTTATTGATCAATTGTTTAAAGCCCAAAAAGATAGCTTCTGTCGTATCGACCATAGCTTTTCCTGAACCTGTTATCGTCTCGCCAAAACCAGCTTTACGAGTAGGTAGCTCAGGAGTGATGCCTATTTTACCGCCTTCTTGTCCTTCCATACTACGAGGAACTAGCTTAACGTTAAGGGTTTCTTCTCCCCGTTGCAGCGTCCAGTTCATTTCTTTACCTTTGGACTCCGAGGTCAAGCTAATCATTTTTTGGTAATCAGCACCGATTTTCTCACCATTGATGGAGACAATGATGTCGCCCTTTTGGAGTCCTGCTTCTTGCGCCGGCATTCCTTCGGAGACGTCGCCAATCTTAACAAAAGTAGGATTTTCAACTTGAATCCCGACCATTTGCAAATGAATGGCGAAGAGTACAAAAGCTAACAGAAAGTTCATCACAGGACCCGCAACGATAGCCAACGCACGCTGACCCACGGTCTTGCTGCCGAATTGACGATCTTTAGGTGCAATTTGTGTCTGTTGCGTCCCTTTAATCATCATCGCTTGCGGATGGACATCATAAGTAGTAACTTCTCCGTCCACATCTAAGGTAATCTGCAATTTATCTTCGAGATCGGTACTCAGCGCCTCACCACGGATAACATTTCTACGGGTATCTAGTGCATCCAGATAAATGTTTTTAACTTTATTGTCTTGTCCGAGCCTTACCGCAATGGTCTGTCCAGAACCAATCTCGACAATCTCAGGATCTTCACCAGCCATGCGGGCATAACCGCCAAAAGGCAGTAAGCGAAGAGTGAACTGAGTCTCATTCCGTTTATAAGAAAACAGTTTCGGACCGAAACCGATAGCAAATTCCCTCACGAGAATACCGGCGCGTTTGGCAAAATAATAGTGACCCCATTCGTGTACAGTCACAAGTACAAAAAACATGAGCACCGTTAAAAAAACGACCTGAACCATTTCCAAACGTATCATCCCCCTTTAGGTGTAAGACCGAAGTATGTCCTCTTAATTTATCATTATTCTCCGATCAGGCACAAGAGAATCAACTGTCCCAACCTATTTTTAGGGCAAAGTAAGTATTTCCAGTCAAGCAATAACGCCATCAGTGTTCCTTAAGGAGACGGTACGCGTTTACGCGAGAAATATAAGGATAATGTATAAAGTGAAACTTATACTTTCTTATATTTTTAAAAGGAGATCTTTCTACGTTCTACAGCGTAGCTGCCAGCTCTCGAACACGTCTATCACAGGATTCAATTTGTTCCAGATTCGGATTATGCTCGTTATTATGACAATCTAGCACTTCTCCGATAATCTCCTCAATACGCAGGAACGAGATCTCATGACTTAAGAATCGAGCAACTGCTATTTCGTTCGCAGCGTTGAAAGCAGTAGTCGCCGTTCCACCAGCTTTTCCGCAATCTATCGCTAGCTTCAGTGCAGGGTAACGTTCAAAGTCCATTTCACGGAAGGTCAAACGTCCTATCTCAGCTAACGACAAACGCTGTGCCGGAGATTCCCAACGATCTGGATAAGTAAGTGCATATTGAATCGGGACACGCATATCGGGATTGCCAAGCTGGGCAATAATACTGCTGTCACGGAATTCAACATAAGAGTGAATGATGCTCTCCGGGTGAAGCAGCACATTCACTTGTTCATACGGAAGACCGAATAACCAATGCGCTTCAATAACCTCTAAGCCCTTGTTCACCATTGTAGCAGAATCTATCGTTATTTTCGCGCCCATGCTCCAATTCGGATGACGAAGCGCATCTTCTACCGTCACATCCTTAAGCTGATCACGCGTAAAGTCACGGAATGAGCCGCCGGATGCTGTTAAAGTGATGTAGGCAATATCTGAGATATTCTCGCCATTGAGACATTGATATATAGCTGAATGCTCACTATCAATCGGCAACAGCTTAACTCCCTTACGATTAGCAAGATCAGTGACCAAATGTCCGGCCGTTACTAATGTCTCCTTATTGGCGAGTCCAATATGTTTGCCGGCTTCAATTGCCGCTAGTGTTGATTGAAGCCCTACGCTTCCCATAACAGCCGTTACGACCATTTCGGCATCGCCGCCAGCCGCCACTTCAACAAGCCCTTCATTCCCGCTGTAAAGCTCTATACCAGAAGGTAGGCTGGATCTAATCTCATCTGCCAGCTCTTTCGTTGCCACAGAGACTCTACGCGGGTTAAAACGACGAACTTGTTCCAGTAATAATGCTGTATTTGTTCCGGCCGCCAAGCCATCTACTTCAAAAGAGTCTGGGTGCATTGCGATGACATCTAGAGTCTGAGTGCCGATCGAACCCGTCGAACCTAGAACACTTATTTTTTTCATAGTTATACTCTCTCTCCCTTCGTTTAATAGTAAGGCATAAGCATTACAATATGTACGAATGGAAATACGATAATCCAGCTGTCACATCGATCAAGAATACCGCCATGCCCTGGCAAAAGTGTACCTGAGTCTTTAATGCCATACGCACGTTTATAAGCTGACTGCACAAGATCTCCAAGCTGTCCTAATATCGCACAAGAAAGCCCAATAAGCAATGCTCGTCCTATCGCCAAGTGTTCAGGAGCAAGCAGCGCAAACACGATAGAAATAAGCATCGAGATCAGTACCCCGCCAACAGCACCTTCCACCGTTTTGTTAGGACTGATGGCCGGCCAGAGCTTGTTCTTGCCAAAGCTTCTGCCTACAAAATATGCCCCCGCATCACTGCCCCAAATGCAGAACAGGAGCAAAAAAGTCCAGAACAAACCATGTCCGTCATCCGATGCACGAGCCTCGGCCATATAAGAGAAGCCCATTCCAATGTATACAATACCAGTAAACAGCAAGGCTGTTACTCGAATATCTAATTTATTTTTAGTGAAAACGGTGACCAGAAGGAACAATAACAGCAGAATCCAAATCCCTTGCTCCCAGGACAGCGGCTCAGAAACACCAAGCAAATTCCATGGGATCATGAAGCTTAGAATAGCTGCGTAACCCAGAAAAGTAGTACCGGAAAGCGTAGGAATACCTATCATTTTGACAAATTCATAAAAACCTATAAGAGCCATAGCAATAAGCAGAACCTGATACGGCCAGTTTCCCAGTACACATAACCCTAAAAATAATACTCCGGCAACAATTCCGGTAATCAATCGCTGCTTCAAAGGTTCCATCTCCTAACAAGCTACTTCAGTCCACCATAACGGCGTGTTCGTCGTTGATATTCAGCAACGGCCTGATGCAAATGCTCTTTGTCGAACTCAGGCCAGTACACATCAGTAAACCACAATTCACTATAGGCAATCTGCCATAACATAAAATTGCTAAGCCGAATTTCTCCACTTGTTCGTATCAACAAATCAGGATCGGGTAAACCAGCAGTTAATAGTCTGTTGTTAATCAACTCTGATGTAATTTCTTCTGGCGACAATATACCAGCTTGGATATCTTTCCCTAAACTGCGCATACAGCCTTCTATTTCATTGCGTCCACCATAGTTAAGAGCAAAATTTAAGATCAATCCAGTATTCTCTTTTGTTCGAGCTACCGCCTCTTCCATAGCCTTACGGGTATATGAAGGTAAAGCGTCAGCGTCACCCATCATGCGTACTTGAACATTCTTCTCGATTAGCTCATCAAGCTCAATCGCCAGAAACTCCCCAGGCAAACGCATCAAGTAATCGACTTCTTCTTTCGGGCGTATCCAGTTTTCTGTCGAGAACGCATACATCGTTAAGTATTTAATACCTAATTCGTCTGCAGCGATCGTAGCACGTTTGACAGCCTTCATGCCGTTTTGATGACCCATAACGCGCGGTAAGCCGCGCCGTTTAGCCCAGCGTCCATTACCATCCATAATCACAGCCACATGCCGGGGAATGTTATCCGGTGAAATCTCGACTGACTGTTGCCTGTCTTTACGGCTCAGCCACGCTTGAATCCGTTTGATCATTTCCGTTTCCTCCAAGCTCTTATCAGAAAGAGACAAACCCCACCATTAACGGAGGGGCCTTAAGTCTCTTGAATATCATTAAACTTCCATAATCTCTTTTTCTTTGGAGACAAGCACTTTGTCAACTTCGGCTATGAACTTATCCGTTGTTTTTTGAATGTCTTCCTGATGGCCACGGGACTCATCTTCAGAGATACCGTTTTTCTCCATCTTTTTAATATCATCGTTGGCATCACGGCGAATGTTGCGGATCGCTACTTTCGCTTCTTCACCAAACTTCTTAGTCAGCTTAACCAAGTCCGTCCGACGCTCTTCAGTCAGCGGAGGGATAGAAAGACGAATAATGGTGCCGTCATTGGCTGGCGTCAATCCGATATCGGATTTCATGATCGCCCGTTCAATATCAGACATCGATGTTTTGTCCCACGGCTGAATCAACAGTGTCCGGGAATCCGGAGTACTTATGTTGGCCAGCTGATTAATTGGAGTAGGTGCTCCGTAATATTCAACTTGAATACGATCGAGAAGCGATGTTGTTGCACGTCCTGCACGTAATGTTGCCAAGTCACGTTTCAGCGATGAAATCGCTTTGTCCATACGCTCTTCGGCATTTTTTTTGACCGATTGTGGCATTAATCTACACTCCCTTTAACAATCGTTCCGATCTTCTCACCGAGAACGACACGTTTGATATTGCCTTGTTCTGTAATGGCGAATACAATGAGCGGTATATTGTTATCCATGCATAAAGATGAAGCTGTTGAATCCATAACACCGAGGTTTTTATTCAGAACATCCATATAAGTAAGCTGTTCGAATTTCTCAGCTGTACTATCTTTGAACGGATCAGCAGAATATACTCCGTCAACCTTATTTTTCGCCATCAGAATAACTTCTGCTTCGATCTCTGCCGCTCTAAGTGCTGCAGTAGTATCTGTTGAGAAGAATGGGTTACCTGTGCCTGCTGCAAAAATAACAACCCGGCCCTTCTCCAAGTGGCGAATCGCACGACGACGAATATATGGTTCAGCAATTTGCTGCATCGAGATCGAAGTCTGCACTCTTGTTGGCACATCAATTTGCTCCAATGCGTCCTGAAGAGCAAGTGAGTTCATTACTGTTGCCAGCATGCCCATATAATCTGCAGTAGCGCGATCTATGCCGCTTGCGCTGCCCGCGATCCCGCGCCAAATGTTACCCCCGCCACAAACAATTGCAACCTGAACGCCAAGTTCTACAACTTCCTTGATCTGTTCAGCGATGGAAATAATCATGTCGGCATCAATACCATATCCGTTTTGTCCTGCCAAAGACTCTCCACTTACCTTAAGGACTACTCTCTTAAATACCGGCTGTTCCAAATGTATACCCTCACTTTCTGCAAAAGACGGAACACTACGTGTACGTGTTCCGCTCTTCTGATGCTTGCCTTTATTCAATTCTTCATATTTATGATGAAGCTATTATTGATTAACTTGTGCCATAACTTCTTCAACAAAGTTATCCACTTTCTTTTCCAAACCTTCGCCTAGTTCAAAACGAGCAAAACGACGGATCGAGATGTTTTCTCCGATGGTGCTGATTTTTTCATTCAACAATTGGGAGATTGTTTTGTCTGGGTCTTTAACGAAAGTTTGCTCAAGCAAGCAATATTCTTCGTAATATTTACCAATACGTCCTTCAACCATTTTTTCAATGATTTTCTCAGGCTTACCTTCGTTCAAAGCTTGAGCTTTCAGGATTTCTTTTTCTTTTTCAACATCTTCTTGTGGTACTTCTTCACGACGAACATAACGAGGGTTTGCTGCAGCGATTTGCATAGCGATATCGCGAGCAAATTCCTTGAAGGAATCTGTTTTACCAACAAAGTCAGTTTCGCAGTTGATTTCTACAAGTACACCAATGCGGCCGCCAGCGTGGATGTAAGATTCTACAACGCCTTCAGTAGCAATACGTCCTGCTTTGTTTGCTGCTGCGGACAGACCTTTTTCACGAAGCAATTCTGCTGCTTTAGTAATATCGTTATTAGCTTCTTCAAGCGCTTTTTTACAATCAAGCATACCAGCGCCTGTTCTTTCACGAAGTTCTTTTACTGCTTTTGCATCAACTGCCATTGTTTATTCCCTCCAGGTAATTGTCGTTTTCTTACATTATTCAAGGCCTTTATCCTAAAAAAAGGGCAGTGAGAGGTTATCCACCTGCCAACCACCCTTTTCATTTAAGTTCTTGTATGTGCTAGTCGCTACTTAAGCAGTAGTTGTGTCTTCGCCTTGGTGAGCTTCAACAACAGCGTCTGCCATTTTACCAGTCAACAATTTAACAGCGCGGATAGCGTCGTCGTTACCTGGAATTACGTAGTCGATTTCGTCTGGATCACAGTTAGTATCAACGATAGCTACGATTGGAATACCCAATTTGCGAGCTTCTGCAACTGCAATACGCTCTTTACGCGGGTCAATGATGAACAACGCGCTTGGAAGACCTTTCATGTTCTTGATACCGCCCAAGAATTTTTCAAGACGATCTTTCTCTTTGCGAAGAAGGATAACTTCTTTCTTAGGTAGTACTTCAAAAGTACCGTCTTCTTCCCAAGATTCCAATTTCTTCAAGCGATCAATACGCTTTTGAATAGTTTGGAAGTTAGTAAGCGTTCCGCCCAACCAACGTTGGTTAATGAAGAACATACCGGAACGTTCTGCTTCTTCTTTTACGGAATCTTGAGCTTGTTTCTTTGTTCCTACGAATAGGATTGTGCCGTTGTCACCAGCGACGCTTTTTACAAAGTTGTAAGCTTCCTCTACCTTTTTGACTGTTTTTTGCAAGTCAATAATGTAAATTCCGTTTCTTTCAGTGAAGATATAACGATCCATCTTTGGGTTCCAACGACGAGTCTGGTGACCGAAGTGTACCCCAGCTTCTAGAAGCTGTTTCATGGAGATTACTGCCATCTTCACACACCTCCTAAGTTTGGTTTATTGTGTGTCTCCTCCGCCATGCGTCATCTTTCAGCAAGACTTTCTTCAGAAGAAAGCACCCCTTGTCGAAATCAACCGGCGTGTGTTTTAACACCGTCAATTACTATACCATATTATCTCAGTGTATGCAACGATCACTTTAAAGTTATTAACTTCTCTATTATGGAGTCAATACTTTCTCCCTTATTAAAGCTATAAGAACCGGATTGAATTTTGGTATTAATCTTACGTTTGTTTGCAGCCTCTAGAAAAGTAGACTTATCTTTAATGACGCCAGCCTTCGCTAAAATATCTGTTGTTGCGGTCAATGTGCTGCCAGATGGAATTCGAACAGAAACACTAGCATTTGCTGTGACTTTAGGCGTTACAGGAGCTACAGCGGTTGGAGCGGCACTGGCCTTTGGAGTGACCTTTGGCTGCTCAACCTTGCCATTAGTAGGCGTAGATGGCTTGTTCGGCGCAATGGCTTTATCAGAGCTCTCAGGCGTTGTAGGTGACACTTCCGGCGTGGGGGAGGCTGCAGCTGCCGGCGCAGAGGGGCTGACATTCTCCTTGCTTTCTGCTGTCGGCCCCCCGGTCTCTGTGACTTCCTCTTTATTATCATTCTCAGTTTCCCCTGAGGAAAGTACTGCAGCTTCATCGATGACTTTCATATTCAGTTTCTCCGCACCCTGTAGAACTTGTTCTTTGGTAAGTGGAGCCGCTCCACCGGAGATCATTAATTGAAGTAATAAAGCGCCACTAATTAGTCCAGTGCCTAGCCCGAACAAGAATGAACGGTTCTTAATCATACCGATTCCTCCTGTTTGGCAAGTTGCAGAATCAGTTGCACTTCCCCTCGCTGAAGTCCAGCTGTCTTGGCAATGGAGTCTATCGATTTGCCCTGCTCATGCAGTTCAAACAATCTTGGGTAACGTAATTTTATCGAACTAATAGGTTTCGCTTTCACATCTGGCGACACTGAACTCATCTCTGCTTGGAGAGACGGATCTTCGTTAACACCAACTTTAACCTTCGAACCTTGTTCAACCGACACTGCAAGTTCTTTCAAACTCTTCTCTTCCTCGGCCACTCGTGCTTCTAGCTTTAAAGAGCTGTTCTGCAACTCTACCACTTGACTCTGTAATTCATTAACCTGTCCCTGCAGTACATTATGATTAGTTTGCGATTGTTGTTTAATACTACTAACTAATTGTACCAGTTCCTCATTCTCGCGCTCTATGTCTGCCATATATAGCTCAAGCGCAGCCTCTGTTTCCTTGAGGCTTTGCTGATTAGCTTTTCCTTCCTTTACACGTGCGGGAAGTAAAAGGGCATAAAGAATAGCAGCGACACCTACTAGCACAATATAAACCCATGGTTGCAAGTGCCTTATCTCCTTTTACATTTCAGATGTAGATTCATGTGGATTCTTATTAAAGACTTAGATCAATGCGTTGGCCTTTGTAAGGATGCTCGGCATCACGGGTTGCAGGCGAGTTCGAGTGTTTATCTGAAGAAGAATTTCCACCTGAATGAGGATTGCCTTTTCCACCGCCATCCCGTAAAGCTGATTCAGAAGACTCATCCACTTCAGTGCTCCGCATGGCCAATTCCTGACTTTGTTTTACATTTTGCCCAGCCAATTGATGTTGGTCGATAGCAGGACGTTGCTGAGATTCATTCTGAAGCTTGCCCGCCTCCGTGGTGCGAGGCAAAGCAATTTGCAGTTCCACCGGTTTTAGGCTCATCTTAACCCTTCTCTCACAAGTAATGGCCGGCCGCAAATGCTGCCCGCCCGATTAATTGTACGGCGTTAAAGATATATCCCCATCACTGTAAATAAACACAACCCGCTCCGTAGCATCCTTAACAAATCGGGTATATCTGCCGATCATGATCTTTGAACCGCCATAAATGGTTTTGATAACCTCAACTCTCGCTCTACCTGTATCTTCTAACATTCTTTCTATCTCTAGCACTCGTTCTTTAATTCTTTTTTCTTCACGTTGATGGGATTGTTTAGTAGCATTTAATTTGACGCGAAGCGCCACTTTATCCGCAGGGAGCTGACCGTTAGTAGCCAATTGATTTAATAGATACAAAGCTTTAGAGGTTTTATCCTCGTTCTCCAGCAGCTGCCGCAGCTCTTGACGAAGTTCGTTAATCTCATTTCTAAGCTCTGGAACCACGCCTACCTCAATCACAGTCGCAGTGGACATGGTGTTACCTATAGTTCTTGCTACAACTCTTTCTCCAGACTGAACGATTCCACCCACTATCAAACCTTTAGAGCCGTTACAGATAACATCTCTACCAGCACGTATATTGGAGTGCATAATACTCTGAGAAACAATTACATCTTCCCCAGCGGTTACGTTTCCATCTTGAATGAAAGAAACCTTCACACTTTTTCCAGCGGTAACTTGACCTTTGTTATATCCGATAATTCCACCAGTAATTTCAATGGAGCCCCCAGAGATTAACTCTGCACCTTCAACGCCGCCTACAACCCGAATATCACCGGCAGACTTTACCGTAAAGCCTGAAAGGACATTCCCACGTATGACGACTGTACCTACAAAATCAATATTTCCAGTGCCGTAATCGACATCACCATTCACTTCATATACAGGAAACACATTGATTTTCCCGTTATCAGTTAACGTGACCAGTCCATCAATCGCTGCGTACATCGAAGTGCCATCGTTATCAATGAGTACATTTTTCCCGATTTTAAAATGAGCTTCCTTTCCAGCCTTGAAAGCAAGCTCATCACCAGTTACAGTCATCCCTAGCTTTCCAGGCTGGGCAGGGATAATTTTAGCTATTAACTTTCCTTTAAGCACATTACGAAGCCGGACCAAGTCCTTGTAGTCGACCTTACCATCCGCTTTCTCAAGCGGTTTGCGGTCCTCTTCCAGATCAACTGTAAGCATAACTCGTCCATCCGTGCCATGCACAGCAGGATAACCTGCAGCAATCGGAACTTTACTCCAAAAAAACTCCTCAGGATGACTACTAATACGTTCGACAACATCACTCTTGATACCGTAGCGAATATTGTGACTGTGCAGGAAGGCTTCCAGTTCTGTAGATGAGCAGGAAAAATTCTCATCCTTTTTGGAGAACTGCAAATACGCGATTCCTTTGTCCTCCGAAAAAGTTATACTCAAGTACTGATTCAAAGCATATTGACCGATCAAATTTTGCTCCCCCTTGTCACCGCTAACGGTTAATCGTTCTGCATAAGGAGATCACGGTTCTTCTCGAGCGTTCCCCTCAGCCGCAAAATAGCTTTGGAATGCAACTGCGAAATTCTTGAAGGAGATAACGACATGACCTCAGCAATCTCACTTAAAGATAAATCTTCATAATATAAAAGGGACACAACGGTCCTTTCTTTCACCGTTAATTTCTCAATACCTTTGGTGAGCGCTTCGCGCAAGTAGAATTCATTTACCTTGCTATCCGGATTCTTAGCTTTATCGTCCACCAGTATGGACATTCGGGTCTCTGATTCCTCTTCACGAATCGGGTCTTCCAGTGAGCAAAGTGACATCACAGCCACATCCTGCAACATATTTTGAAATTCCAGTTCACTAATATTAAGGTATTGGCTCATTTCCTCGTCACTAACTGACCTTAAGTGCTTCTGCTCCAGCTGCTGATAAGCGTCCTCAATTTTTTTAGCTTTTTCCCTAACGGATCTAGGTACCCAATCACTTTGGCGTAATGAATCTAATATCGCACCACGCACACGCCAGGACGCATAGGTCTGAAATTGCAATCCTCGTTTGTAGTCGAATTTCTCAATCGCATCAATTAGTCCCATAACCCCATTGCTGGCTAAATCATCTTTGGATACATTTTTGGGTAATCCCACAGCCAAACGACTGGATACATAATCAACAATATGGAGATAACTCTCTATCAGCTTCTTTTTGGCTTCAGGGTCTCTGTGTTCTTTCCACTGTTCCCATAGCTCGTCAGTTTCCAATTGAGAAGCTTTACGCTCGTTCAATAGCTTTCACCCTTCCCAAAGTTTAGTCAGCGAGCATTCGCGGCGAAATGTACCTTCCAATAAGATCACCGATTCCGCCTCAGCCCTCACTTATTCTTCTTTCAGGTGACGAACGGCCTTGGCCAATTCTTCAGGATCCTTCATCGAAACTAGCTTAGGAGGTGTAAGAGGCTTAAATCCCTCGCTATTTTCGTTTCCTTGTCCTGGCTTCGGTTTTAGTAGATTGATTAATTCTTCATCCTCATTAGGGGTGCTGATGTCCAGCTTCGCCCCAAGTTCTTCACCGCCAGTGTCCACTTCATCCGGAGGCGATGTTTGAATCATAATAAAACCCAATACCCATCTTAAGAGAAAAGCAAGCAGAAACCAGATGATAAATGCAATTAGGCTTCTTAATAAACTAGTACCCAATACATTGTTACTGTAGGTTACAAAAAAGGTAAATATGAAACCTACCAAACCCGACACCAAGTTTATCAAAATGTTTCCAATCATATTCATAATTATAGTTCCTTAGCGCCTTTTTGCACACTGCGAATAAACAATATACCAGTGTTGCAGGCTATTTCTATCGTACGGCCATAATTGCCGCCTGTGTCTTCTGCGATTAACGGAATTTTTAAATTTTCAAGTGCTAGTTTACAAGATTCAACATTACGAGGCCCGATCCTCATGGTGTCGCTCCCCCCGGCAAAGGCAAACATTTGTGAACCTCCGGCCATCTTGGCTACGATCCGGCTCCGAACCGCCCCAAGCTCTAGCAGACGGGATAAGAGCTCCGGCACTGCGGTATCTGCAAACTTAGCGATGTTTAACTGCCCTTCCCTAGCAATCTCAGATGATGGGAGCATCACATGCGCCATCCCTGCGAGCTTTTTTCCAGGGTCAAACAATGTTAATCCCACGCAGGAGCCAAGACCTGTGGTACGAATTAAACTATCTTGGCTGCCAACGTTAAGATCCGCCATCCCTACTTTAATAATGCTTTGTTCTTCAATCATTTTCAAAAGGAACTCCTAGCGATTTGAAGATTTTCGGGAATGATTCCGGATCGGGAATAAGGAAAAATTGCCCTTCAATTTCGTTTTTCCCCTCAAAGAAGGTAGTGTCGATCAACAATGCATCGTCCCCCATCTGCCCGAATTGCAGCAGACCGTAGCTAAGGATGGCGCCAGCCATGTCCATAGCAAGGGCCGGAACCGTTGGATACATAGAAAGTGAGGTGAAGTCTGCTAGAGAAGAAAGATACGAACCTGCCAAAATATTGCCAATTTCGCTTAGCGCAGAAAGTTCCATTTCTCCAAGCTCTTCATCACTCGACAGCTCAATGCCTGCAATACGACTAAGCAAGTTCATTGCCGCTTCTGGTGACAGAATGAAAAACAGGTTACCTGGAGCTTCACCCTCCACACGTAGAAACACCGCATATACTAGTTCTTCGGCTCCGCCAACTTTATCAGTAATTTCTTCAAAGTTAAGGAGCTGTACCTTAGGAACAGCCATATCTATCGGCTTGTTCAAGAGCTGTGATAATGCGGTGGCTGCATTTCCAGCTCCAATGTTCCCAACTTCCTTAAGCACATCCATTTTGAAATCCTTATAGTGCTTAAATAGTTCCACAGGTTAGCCCTCTAGGCTTTCTAATTGAACGATTTCGCTTTTGTTAAGCACTTCTGACAAGTTGAGCATAATCAGTAAGCGCTCGTCTCCAATCTTGGCCACCCCATCCAAATACTTCGCCTTGATGCCGCCAACAACATCAGGAGGTGTATCAATAGAATCTCTGTTCAGATCTATAACATCATTTGCAGAGTCTACAATGAAGCCTACTTCCATTTCATTAACAGATACGATGATGATTCTTGTCTGATCGGTGTGTTCAGCCTCTTCGATGCCGAAACGGCCCCGTAAATCAATTACAGGAATAACAACACCACGTAAATTAATTACACCTTTGATAAATGAATAGGTCTTAGGTACACGAGTAATGGGCATCATGCGCTCAATAGTTTGTACCTTCTCAACTTCAATTCCATATTCCTCTACGCCTAATTTGAACACTATCACTTTAATATCTTCAGCCATGGAATGAACCTCCCTGTTCTATCCTAGTTATTTAATAAAAGCGTTGGGATCAATAATAAGTGCTACTTGACCATCACCAAGAATGGTTGCGCCAGATATTCCTTGTACATCAGGCAAATATTTACCCAGATTCTTAATCACAACCTCGTTCTGGCCAATAAAATCCTGTACTGCTAAGGCAACTAATCTTTCTCCCTTGCGCACAACTACGATTTCTGTTTCTTCTTCGGTACTCTCATCATAATCTGGTACTGAAAAGAGACGACTTAGCGAAACCAGAGGAATATGTGAATCACGGAATTCTACCATTTTATTGCCATGGATTGTACGGATCTGAGATTGCTTCACGATTCCGGTTTCCACTATAGAGGTCAAAGGAATGGCATACTTCTCAGAACCTAAACGGATAAGCATTGCAGCAATGATAGATAGAGTTAGAGGCAGTTGTACTGAGAAATTTGTTCCTTTACCTGGAGCAGAATAAATCGTTACATTGCCGCCCAAAGAAGAAATCTTAGATTTCACAACATCTAGCCCTACCCCGCGCCCTGAAACATCAGAAATGACCTCTGCTGTACTGAAGCCTGGGGCAAATAACAACTGAAAAGCTTCATCGTCCGACATACTGGCTGCCTGCTCTTGTGTTATAACACCCTTCTTCACAGCAGATTTCAGAACCTTCTCTGGATAAATCCCTGTTCCATCTTCTTCGATCTCAATGAAGACGTGATTACCACTGTGGAAAGCCCGCAAATAGACCGTTCCGGTCTCCGGCTTACCAGCAGCAACACGATCCGCAATGGATTCGATACCATGGTCAACTGCATTACGCAATAAATGCACCAGCGGATCCCCGATTTCGTCAATGACCGTTCGGTCTAGCTCAGTTTCTGCTCCTGTGATGATAAGATCTACTTTTTTGTCTAGTGACTTGGCTAGATCACGAATCATACGTGGGAATCGGTTAAATACTGTATCTACTGGAACCATCCGCAGCTTCATTACAATATTCTGGAGATCTCCGCTTACCCGGCCCATATGCTCAACCGTTTCTGTAAGATCACCATTTTGAACCTCAGAAGCCAGCTGTTCCAATCGGACACGGTCGATAAGAAGTTCACTGAATAAATTCATCAACACGTCCAAACGTTCAATATCTACACGAATGGTACGTGATGGTGCACCACCTGTTTTGTGAGCTGCCGGTTTGTTGCCCTCTTCTTTGGTTGGCAGGGGTTTAGCGGCAGAAGCCGCAGGTGCAGCTGCTGCTGGCGCCTCAGTAGTCGTGGCTGCCACTTCAGAGGCTGCTGCTGTTTCTTGACCTAGCTGTTGCAGAGAGTCTTGATCCAACGCTACTGCCGATACCTTATCAATCTCAGACAGATTTAGTATCATAGCCTGAATTTGATCAGCACTTTTTTGAGTTATGTAATATAGAGAGAAGCTTTGATCAAATTTCTCTTGTTCAATATCCTGAACGGATGGGAAGGATTTAACCACTTCACCTGAACGCTCCAAAAGATCAAACACCATATATGCACGTACTGCCTTAAGCTGACAATCCTTGCGAATGGTTACGTCCACATATAATACTTGATGTCCTTCTTGAATCGACTGTTCTAGAACAGAAAATTGAAACTCATCTAAATGAATCGGGGTTTCAACCGCTTGTGCAGCAGGTCCTGAGACAGAAGCTGCCTCACCACCCGCAACAGGAATCTCTCCCCGGACTATAGCCTGTAAGGAGGAGACGATAGACGAAACATCCGCTTTACCCTCGCCTCCTCCCGTAATATCCTCAACCATAGACTCCAAGGCATCCAAACTTTTGAACAACGTATCAAAAATGAAATCCTGCATGCGCAGTTTGTTGTTGCGTACCAAATCAAGAACATTTTCCATTTGGTGTGTGAGTGAAGCCAAATCTTCAAAGCCCATAGTTGCTGCCATACCTTTTAAGGTATGCGCAGAGCGGAATATTACCTGTACAATACTAATGTCCTCAGGATTCGCTTCCAGCCCCATCATGCTCTCGTTCAATGACTGCAGATGATCGTTCGACTCATCAATAAACATGGATAAATATTGGTTCATGTCCATCAGTGAGCACCTCCCCTTTGAGTTCGCTTTTCTGTTATTTAACAGCTTGCACCAGCCTTGGAGCAATTTCTTGCAAAGGCAGTACGTGCTGGACGCACTGTAATTCCACCGCAGATCGCGGCATTCCATATACGACACAAGTTTCTTCGCTTTCAGCAAAGGTTGAGGTTACCCCAGAGTCGTATAAGGATTTCATCATTCTTGCCCCGTCACTACCCATCCCTGTCATTAGTAACAAATGACGTTCTAACGATGTGAGCGGCAGCAATGATTCAAATAAAACATCCACAGAAGGTCGATGGCCATTACGCGCCTCCTCCTTTGTGAGTACAACCGCATATTGCCCTCTAGAGGATGGGACAACTTGTAAATGATAGCCTCCAGGTGCTATATAAGCAGTTCCTTTTTGCAATATCATCCCCTGCTCAGCTTCAATCACTTCTAGCGGGCTAAAGGTATTCAGTCGCTGGGCTAGTGATTTGGTAAAGTTAGGCGGCATATGCTGCACGATAACAATAGGCGCTGGAAAATCCGCAGGAATCTTCTCCAGAAATACCTTTAGAGCACGTGGTCCACCTGTAGAGCACCCCACGGCAACCAACTTTTGCAGATCATTACTCCCATACTTCCGGACCTGAGGATTTGCAGGAGCGTCAGAAGACACTTCCACTTTAGGTTTAGGCAACGGTTTTGGTGGGGTAGCGTTATTCTCTACTCTTGACCTTGCATTACTCTTTTCTGATAAAGGTGGTGGAGTAGAGATTAATGGTTTGGCTGCTCTTTTAGGAACAGTATGATCTAACGGCTGCTTCACCCGCGGTTTTTTGATCACTTCATTTTTGAGTGAAGCTTTAGGTTCTACCTTGGGTTTGCCGGGCATCACTCTCGGTACAGTTGGCGGTGCGACTTCTACTGGCGGTATGTCTGGCAACTTAAATGCAGAAGCACGTGCTTCGCGCTGCTCCCGGGCCATCATAGCCTCTTTCATTTGTTCCCTTAAGGATTCTCCCACTCCCATGATATCCTGAGAGTTGGTAATCGAAGGTTTACGAATAAAGTCAAAAGCGCCCCATTCCAGTGCAAGAATGGTTTCCTTCATACCCTCTTCATTGATCCCTGACAGCATAATCACTGGCAGAGGGTCTGAGGCCATTATTATTTTCAGCGCTTCCAGGCCGTTCATTTCTGGCATTTCTACATCCATAGTAACCAGATCTGGACGAAGCTCATTGATTTTTTCGATAGCCTCACGACCGTTTTTTGCTGTTGCCGTCACCTGAAAGTCAGCGTCATTTTCAATTAAATCGGAAATGATCTTGCGCATAAATGCCGAATCATCAACAACCAATACTTTATATGGCTTCATATCATTTCCACCTCTGTCCCAAATTCAGAACAACTATTTACTCCGCTTTAACCATTTATGGATAAAGCCTTTAATCCCTTGGACTTTTGTGCTCTTTTTAGAATCAATGGTCAAATAACTTAGGGCAAGCCGATGTATATCTTTTGCAGCAATACTGTTTGGAAAAGCCAATGTGAATGGCGTTTGCCTTTTGACAGCTTGCACTACATGGGCATCTGAGCTTATATGACCAAGATAAGAAATATCTAATTGCAAAAAACGACTGGCGGCCATTCGGATCTTGTCGCTTGTCGCTATGGCTTCCCTTTCATCACCTGCCTGGTTCACAATCAATTTAAAGGAAGTCTCAGGATAGGAACGATTCACAACCTTCATTAATGCGTATGCATCTGTGATAGCTGTTGGTTCTGGTGTAGTAACCACTAGGCAATCGTCGGCAGAAGTTATAAACTTCATCGTTTCCTTAGATAAACCAGCGCCTGTATCGAACAAAATAAAATCCATGCTGTCCGCGATAAGTGTTATCTGATTTGTGAAATAATCAAGATCAGACTCTGAAAGCGTGAATAGCTCATCCATTCCAGAGCCACCTGCTATAAAAGGGAGCGAATTCGGACCGTATTGAATAATCTGCTCGATATCCGCTTCTCTTTTTAACAAATGATAAAGATTATATCTCGCCGATACGCCCATCAACACGTCTATATTAGCCATGCCGATATCTGCATCGAACAGCAAAACCCGTTTGCCCATAGCCTTTAAAGTTAGAGCGAAGTTAAGTGTAAAATTCGACTTACCAACGCCCCCTTTACCACTACACACCGTAATGATCCTGGCGGATGATCCCCCTCTTACAGCTACTTTAGAATCCTGACTGGATACAAGCTGTCTTAAGGATTGTGCCTGATCCATCATGTTTCACCTGTTCCAAGAAGCAACTCACTCAGCTGTCCTTTGGTAGCCATAAGCAGGTCATCAGGAACATTTTGACCATCGGTCATATAAGACAAGGTAAGCGGGAAGTCATTCAGGACATTAAAGAGCGGGCCGTAACTCCCCGTCTCATCCAGCTTTGTGAAAATAACCTTATCCAGCCTATATCTGCCGAAATGCTCTGCAATAAGTTTCATATCACGGCTTTTCGAGGTCAAGCTAAGCACAAGATAAGTTTCACTTCTCAATTCCTTCGCAAGCAAGCTTTGCAGTTCGGCTACTAGCATATCATTACGATAATTTCGGCCAGCTGTATCCATTAATACTAGATCACAACTCTCCAAGCGAAAGAGTGCTCTTTGCAAATCTCCTGGCGATTGGACAACCTCCAATGGAACATTGAGAATAGCAGCGTAGGTTCGCAACTGTTCCACAGCTGAGATTCTATACGTATCGGAGGTGATAAAACCTACCTTGCGTCCGTGCTTAAATAGCTGTTCTGCCGCAAGCTTAGCTATGGTTGTGGTCTTTCCAACTCCAGTGGGTCCGGCAATATATACAATTTGAGTATCCCGGGCAATTCCATCAGCAATTCGTCCCGTCAGGAAACCATCAATCTGTTCTTTAAGAGATCCCATAAATTTCTCTGGTCCCCAAGTACGCCCTTCATCCACCCAACGTTCCGAGATGTTACTGATCCATTCCTCAACAAGCACAGCATCCATTTCTTGCTCTAATAAAAGATCCCGTAGCTCCTGCAGACTGTCTGGCAGTTCTCTTCCACCTGAGGATTGTCTGGCAATTCGCTCCATCCAGAGCTTCATATCTCTAATCTCACGAAGAACATCATTTTCGAGAGCAGTGGCAACCTCTGGCGATTGTTCTAATCCTAATGATTCATACAACGCTGATATAGAAGGTGCATCTTCCAGATTTAATTCAGGAAGTTTTTGCTCAGGTTCTGGCTCCGGATGCTTGGCTATCGATTCTTGTACATTGATAGCTTCCGATAAGGCTGCAGCAATCTCTGCAAACGTCCGTGACTCTTCTGGCTTTTCTAATGAAACAGAAGGTACGGAAGGTATAGAAGGTGTAGTGGAAGCAGATGAAGCTTTTTGATAAGCCTGTGGTACTGCACTCCGTGGAATGTTCATCGCTGGCGCAGCCGGCTTTTTTGGAACATTATTCTTCTCTGCCTTTTCTACTGCTGCTACAACTTCTATTTTTTTCTTCTTAAATAACCCTAAAAATCCGCCGATTTTGATTTCCTTTGTACTTAAAATGACGGCCTCGCTCCCAAGCTCGTTGCGAATGGAAAGCATGGCGTCAGGCATCGAATCGACCACGTAACGCTTCACTCTCATAAATTCACCACTCCGACGCTTTGTATTTCAATGTTAGGCTCTAGCTCGCTATAAGACAGTACAGGAATATCCTGCATCGTTCGTTCAATCACCTGCCGCAAATACATACGAATGGTTGGTGATGTGAGCACTATTGGCTGTTGCCCTGTCTGCAGCAATCGATTAATCTGTTCACTTAACCGCTGATAGATCGTTTGTGTCGAAGTTGGATCTAGTGCCAAATAACTTCCCTGTTCAGATTGCTGCACACTCTCGGAAATTTTCTTTTCAAGATTAGGCCCCACCGTGATGACTTTCAGCGTCTCTCCTACTTGTGAGAATTGCTGGGTAATCTGTCTGGACAAGGACTGACGAACATATTCAGTGAGAATATCAGGATCCTTGGTGTATGTCCCATAATCCGCCAATGTCTCAAAAATCGTAACCAAATCTCTGATCGATATTTTTTCACGAAGCAGCTTAGCAAGAACCTTCTGCACATCCCCAATCGCCAATACGGAAGGAATAAGATCGTCGACGAGCACTGGATAATTATCCCTAAGGTTGTCCACCAGCATCTTAGTTTCTTGTCTTCCTATCAGCTCATGTCCATGACGTTTGATTAACTCCGTCAGATGTGTTGCGACAACAGATGGAGGGTCTACTACAGTATAGCCGGACAATTCAGCCCGCTCTTTAACCGATTCATCAATCCATAATGCTGGAAGCCCAAAGGATGGTTCGATGGTCTCAATACCGTTTATAGATTCATCATCATATCCTGGACTCATTGCAAGGTAATGATTAAGTAATAATTCACCACCGCCAACTGTATTTCCTTTAATTTTTATGACATATTCATTCGGTTTTAGTTGAATATTGTCGCGAATGCGAATAACAGGTACTACAAGACCCATTTCTAGGGCACATTGCCGTCGAATCATGATGATACGATCTAGCAGATCGCCTCCCTGACCTGTATCCGCCAAAGGAATAAGACCATAACCAAACTCGAATTCAATGGGATCAACTGACAGCAAATTAATGACACTTTCCGGACTTCGTACCTCTTCAATCTGCTTCTCTTCAACAAGTTGCTCTTCGGCAATCTGTTTCTTATTTAAATTTTGTCCCATACGGTAGGCTGCAAAAGCCAGCAATCCGGCCAATGGGAGCGTTGTAATCATATGTATGGGTGTAAAGAGTCCAAGAAAAGCTACCGTAACTGCGACAATATACAACAATTTCGGATAGGACAACAACTGTCCTGTCAGCTCTTCTGCAAGATTACCTTCCGAAGAAGCTCTAGTAACAATCAAGCCGGCTGCTGTCGAAATAAGCAAAGCTGGAATTTGACTGACAAGACCGTCCCCGATGGTCAATACAGAATAAGTGGATAACGCAGTAGCAAAGTCCATCCCGTGAACCATCATACCGATAATAAATCCACCGATGAGATTGATCAGCAAGATGATAATACTCGCAATCGCGTCTCCTTTAACGAATTTACTTGCACCGTCCATGGCTCCGAAAAAATCCGCTTCGCGTTCTACGTTACGCCGGCGCTCACGTGCCTGGGTTTCGTTAATCATGCCTGCGTTAAGATCGGCATCAATACTCATTTGTTTACCGGGCATCGCATCCAAGGTAAATCTAGCGCCTACCTCAGCTACGCGCTCTGAACCTTTGGTAATAACAATAAACTGTACTACTACCAAAATCAGAAACACGATAAATCCAACCGCAATCTGTCCGCCAGCGATCCAGCTACCGAAAGTAGATACCACTGAACCGGCATCTCCGTAAGTCAGGATCAGTTTTGTAGTCGAGATGTTAAGTGACAGACGAAAAAGTGTGGTTACTAGGAGCAGTGAAGGAAAAATTGAAAATTCGAGTGCATTTTTCGTATTCATAGCAACCAGAATGATAATTAATGCGATTGAGATGTTAATAACAAGCAAAACGTCCAATAGCCAGGACGGGATAGGCAGAATCATCATAAGCACGATCCCGATGATGCCTAGCAAAACTGTTAAATCTTTAGCTTTCAATGTCCTAACCCCCCCGCCTTATCTCCTCTTACCTTTAAGCTTATATACATATGCCAGCACTTCAGCCACAGCCTGGAACAGATCATTTGGAACGACATCTCCAATCTCTGCCCTTTGGAATAATGCCCGTGCCAGCGGTTTGTTTTCCATAGTCACGACGCCGTGCTCTTTAGCCAGCTCCCGGATGCGAAGTGCTACATAATCCTGACCCTTTGCTATAATCTGCGGCGCTTCCATCTTGGTACCGTCATATTTAAGCGCAACAGCAAAGTGCGTAGGATTCGTAATGATTACATCCGCATTTGGAACTTCCTGCATCATACGCTGCATGGCCATTCTACGTTGGCGTTCCCTGATCTTACCTTTGATTAGAGGGTCACCCTCCATTTTTTTGTATTCATCCTTGATATCCTGCTTGGACATTTTCAGGCTTTTTTCATGCTCGTACTTCTGATACATGTAGTCCAGAAAAGCCATAGCCAATAGGGCAGCCCCGATTTTCAAACCAAGACTCATCGTCAGCTTGGCCGCAAATTTAAAAATCCCCTCCGCACTGATATGCGACAGGGATGCAAAGTTCTTCTTTTCTCCCCATAAAGTGCTATATACCAGATAAGCAATAATTAGAAGCTTAAATATGGATTTCAGGAACTCGACAAACGAACGCATGGAGAAAATATTTTTGAACCCTTTTATCGGATTAAGCTTGCTGAATTTAGGGGTGATCCCCTCTCCCGTGGTCATAAAGCCCACCTGCGCCAGATTGCTTACCAGCGCCATAACAAAAACTATTCCAAGTAATGGAGCTAGCAAAATCAGTATTTGTAGTCCATATTGATTAAATAGCAGCGTTATATTCTCAGGAGTAACCTCCAGTGTCATTTGATTCTGAAATACATCCATATATAGCTTCATGAAGCGTTCTTTCATAAAACCACCAAACATCATCAAGCTAACTACTGCTGATAACAATACAACTGCACCGGATAGCTCAGCACTTTTGGCTACTTGACCCTTTTTACGAGCATCTTGCCGTTTCTTCGGGGTTGCTTTTTCCGTCTTTTCACCGGCGAATTGTTGAAGATCCAGTCTATACCGCTTCGTCTTAGGCATAATACGCTCCCCTTACGGTCACCTACGGACTCTTCCCCATGAGATTCAATAAATTCTCCATGGATTCGAACATGATATCGAAGAGATTCTGAAACAGCACAGCCAGACCAGGCATCAGCACTAAAAGCAGTGCAAGACCTATAATGATTTTGAGCGGAACCCCAATAACAAATACATTATATTGCGGAGCCGTTCTCGCCAAGAAAGCAAGGCCAACATCAGTCAGAAACAGCGCAGTTACTAAAGGAGCCGACATTTGAAAAGCGAGTACAAAGGACTGAGCAAATGTTCGAACCAGAAACTCTGATAAACTACCGTCAATCATGCCTAGAAATAAATCGTTATTCATAGGAACCCATTTATAACTGTACACAATAGCATCTAGCAGATGGTGATGACCATTCATGCTCAGAAACATTAGCAGGGCTATCATATATTTGAAATTACCAAGAATTGGTGCAGACGTTCCAGTCATAGGATCGATAACATTAGCAATACCGAAGCCAATCTGAATATCAATAAATGAACCTGCTGTCTGAATCGCCATAAACATCAAATATCCAACGAAACCTAGCAATAATCCTATTAATACCTCTCTGGCAATCAGCAAAATATAACTGAAATCCTGCGGGATCGTAAGCCCTGTTCCGTTAGCACTAAAGACAACCAATGCTACAAAAAAAGAAATGCCAATCTTAAAGGTTGTCGGGACTCCTTGTGAAGAAAATACAGGAACGACAACAAAAAAAGCGGTTATTCGACAAAAAATAAGCAAAAAGACGGGTAAACTTTGCAGTATGGTCTCCATGTTCATTGATTAACCAATATACATATAGAGATTACCCAAAATTTGGCTTGTAAAGTCAATCAGCTTCGTGATGATCCACGGACCAAATAGCAATAAAGCCAATAGCACTGCGACGATTTTGGGAACAAACGCTAGCGTCTGTTCCTGAATCTGTGTCGTAGCCTGAAAAATACTGATTATTAGCCCTACCACCAGACCAAGAATCAGCATGGGTGCGCTGACTTCCAGCACTAAATATACGGCTTGGCTTGCTAGCCCGATTATAAACTCCGTACTCATCCCTCATGCCTCCTCTTTAGGTCAGGTGTTAAAACTAAGAAGTAGTGATTTAATGACTAAGTACCAGCCGTCTACCAGTACGAAGAGCATTATTTTAAAAGGTAATGAAATCATAACCGGGGGAAGCATCATCATCCCCATGGCCATCAGTGTGCTCGCCACAACAATATCAATAATCAGGAATGGTATGAAAATTAAGAAGCCCATTGTAAAAGCCTTTTTCAATTCGCCAATTGCAAAAGCTGGCACCATCACCGTCAGTGGAATATCACTGTATGTAGCCGGTTTAGTAGATCCGGTATAACCGGTGTATTTCATAAATAACAGAAGATCTTTGGTGTTCGTCTGTTTAAACATAAATTCTTTCATCGGATCAGCAGCTTTATCAAAAGCCTCAGTTTGTGTGATTGTCCCCTTCATATACGGCTGCAACGCATTTTCATTCACTGTGGCCAGCGTTGGTGACATAATGAACAGGGTCAGAAACAGAGCAAGTCCTACCAGCACCTGGTTTGGAGGCATAGCCTGAGTACCCAGCGAGGTTCTCACAAAGCCTAATACGATTACAATTCTAGTAAAGCTAGTCATAAGAACCAGAAACGCCGGAGCAATACTCAGAACCGTTACAAGAAGAAGAATTGATATGGAACTGGTACCACTGCTTGAACCTTCATTACCGACCTGAATATTAACATTAGGTATAGGATCAGCATGTATCGGCGTCATCATAACCACACTGATAATACCGAACAGCAGAATAGCAAGAATTAGCTTCTTTTTCATATATTCCTCGACTCATCCTTAGTAACATCATCCCGAAGCAGCTCTTCCATTTTCTCTTTACGCTCTGGTGCAGAACGAAGCTTGGATTGCAGAGTCTCGTAAAAAGATGATGTTTCACTAAGTTCAATTTCCTGAGATGGAACCTCCCCACGCAGCTTTACCTTTACCTTGGCAATAAGCGGTGCGAGGAAATTATTCTGGTTAGAGGACTGATCCTCAAATGCCGCAATGATCAATGCTACCTCATCCGGATCGGTGACTTTATCCAAAATGGATATATTTTCACCAATCCCGATTAAGTAAAGACTGCTTCCCAGTTCGATAACCTGCATCGACTTATTAGGTCCAAGCCCTATTGCACCAAGCGTTCTTATAGAACGGTTGCTCATAAAGGTCTGATTACGTCGTCCAAGAAAACGAATCAGTACCACTATAAGTACAATGATTATCGCCAGGACAATAATAACTTTAAACAAATTCAGCAGGGTGTTACTGCTTCCGAGCGTTTCGGAATATAACATGACTTTATCCTACACGCCCAACGTTTTGTTAATAGCTTCGATAACCCGGTCAGCTTGGAAAGGCTTCACTATAAAGTCTTTAGCTCCTGCTTGGATTGCATCGATAACCATAGCCTGCTGGCCCATGGCTGAACACATAATAACCTTTGCAGCCGGATCTACTTTTTTGATTTCTTTCAGGGCGGCGATTCCGTCCATCTCAGGCATAGTAATATCCATCGTGATGAGGTCCGGACGCAGTTCCTTGAATTTTTCTATCGCTTGAGAACCGTCCTGAGCTTCGCCCACTACTTCAAATCCGTTTTTCGACAAAATGTCACGGATCATCATTCTCATAAATGCTGCATCGTCCACGATTAGAATTCGGTTAGCCATTTTTACAAAATCCTCCCTAAGTATGCTTATTGTAATTTCTGAATTCGGTCCCACTGGCTGACGATATCCGTAACGCGTACGCCAAAGTTTTCGTCGATAACAACGACTTCACCTTTGGCAATAAGCTTGTTGTTAACCAAAATATCTACAGGCTCACCTGCGAGCTTGTCCAGCTCAATAATTGAGCCTTGTGACATTTCTAAAATATCTTTGATCTGCTTCTGGGTCCTTCCTAATTCTACGGTTACTCTAAGCGGTATGTCCATCAATAAATTTAAATTATTTTCATCAATATGACCAAAGGCCCCACCATTCAGATTTGCAAATTGCACAGGCTGTACATTTACATTGCGATTTGCCTCAGAATTAAGCGGTGGTGTCTGTCCATATGGCATCCCTTGCGGTGGCATACCGTATGGTGGCATCCCAGGCATTCCGTACGCTGGCATACCCGCTGGAGGATAATAATACCCGCCTTCTGGCATCCCTGGATACGCTGGCATACCCTGCGGTGGATATGGTGGTTGCGTTCCTCCTGCGGGCTGTGAGGGCGCCTGTTGCACCGGAGGTGCTGGAGGTGGTGTCTCCGCAGAATTAGTCATAGCAGGTGTTTCAGCCATTGTGACCGCTGCCTCCTCCTCTGCCGGACTAACATCACCAAGTAGCATGGATACCATATCTTTTGCGAACTGAACAGGCAAGAGCTGCATAATAGTAGAATCTATCAAATCACCAATTTTAAGCCGGAACGAAATACGAATTAGGGTTTCATCGTCTGGCAGACTGCCTACTCCTTCTCCGCTGGACATATTCAAAATGTCGATACCCGGAGGCGAGATATTAACAAAACGATTAAAAATCGTAGACATCGATGTAGCAGAAGAACCCATCATTTGATTCATAGCTTCTTGCACAGCGCTAATATGAATTTCATTCAACTCTTCATCCTTAGGTTCGCCGGCACCGCCAAGCATCAGATCGGCAATGACCTGTGCATCCCTAATCTTAATAACAAGTGAGTTAATCCCTTGAAACCCATCCACATATTGAACGTGAACAGCTACATGCGGTTTAGGAAAAGCAATTTCAAACTCCCCGCGTGTAATGATCGAAACTTGAGGGGTTGTAATATCTACTTTTTTCCCTAGTAAAGTGGAAAGTGCTGTTGCTGCACTGCCAAACGTTATATTACCAATTTCGCCCAAAGCATCCTGTTCAAACGGTGTTAGATAGTCATCTACCGTTTTCTCCGTAGGAGCTAATGAGCCCTCCGCAGATTGTCTCAGAAGGGCGTCGATTTCTTCTTGGGATAAATAATCTTTACTCGTCAAATTCTTCAACTCCTTCATTGACAATTTCGTCTATTTGCACGGCTACCCGATCTTTAACCATTCCGGGACTTCCGATGAACTTAAGCTTCTCCCCTACCTTAATTGACAGTCCAGAATCTACGTTTCTGTTGAGAGAAATCACGTCACCGACACTAAGCCCTAGGAATTCAGATATGGATAAGCTCGATTCTCCAAGTTCAGCAACAATCGGCAGCTTCGCTTTATGAACTCTAGCTCTAATGGCCAGTAGCTCATCTTCATCCCGCGTCTTCTTCTCTGTCACAAACCATTGGTGAACAGAAAGTCTGGACATGATAGGCTCTAGAACGACATGCGGTATACAAAGATTGATCATGCCTGTTGTATCTCCAATTTTGGTACTTAGAGAGATTAATGCAATGGTCTCATTGGGCGATACAATCTGCATGAACTGCGGGTTCGTCTCAAGAGCTTCCATCCGCGGATGAATATCCAGCACCGTTTTCCAAGCCTCCTGCAGACTCTCAAAACATCTACTAAAGATACGCTCCATAATCGTTGTTTCGATCTCAGTTAGAGCATTAATCTTAGAAGGTGCAGTTCCAAAGCCCCCAAGCAACCTGTCCAGCATAGCAAAAGCAATGTTTGGATGAACTTCCATTACCATGCGGCCCTCTAAAGGTTCAGCTTCAAAAATGTTCAATATCGTCATTTTCGGTATGGAGCGAATAAATTCATCATAAGGGAGCTGCTCTACTTGAACGACATTAATCTGAACGAAGGTGCGCAATTGGGCTGAAAAATACGTTGTAAGATAACGGGCGAAATTGTCATGTATCCGTGTAAGACTGCGGATATGATCTTTGGAAAAGCGGACAGCCCGTTTAAAGTCATAAGAGCGGATTTTCTTCTGAGTTTCTTCCTTTTTAAGTTCATCGGCGTCCATCTCACCTGAAGAAAGTGCAGCAAGCAGAGCATCAATTTCGTTTTGTGATAGTACATCAACCAATTCAATCACCCCCCTATCAAAGAATTATCAGGAATAAAGCTACACAGAAGCCAAAAGGAATTTGGTGATTTCGATCTGAGTAATTTGGCCCTCAGTCAATGTCTTATTGATCAGATTAATAAGCTTACTGCTAAGCTGATCTTTTCCATTCGCTCCATTAAGGTCCTCAGGTTTGGTATCTGCAAGCGTCTTGATAATTATTGGTTTGATTTTGATCTCTTTTATTTTTTCGAATTCTTCCTTTGATTTCGCAGAACTCAGTTGGAAGGCGAAATCTACTTGAAGGATAAAATCGGGATCAGCAAGATTTGTTTTGATATCAATGATCTCTGCCGTCAATTCGACGATTTCATCTGCAGTTAAATGTTTTGTTTCCACATTTTGAACAGCAGCACTTACCTCGTTCGTATCTTTCGGAAAGATCCTGTCCAATAGTAAAAATGCGGCGACCACGATCAGAGTAATCGCTAGTAATATCGTGATGAGCCACGGCATCATCTTTTTCATGTTAGCTCCTCCATTGACTGGATTTTAATGGTGGCAGCATATGTGCCTATGTCCCTGTTATAATCCCGGATCTTCGTAATAACCTCATCGGCTTTTTCGAGAACGATCAGTCTTTTTCCGGTTACGAGCGTAATGTATGTATCCGGGCTTTCTTCTACCATTTCGACCAGTAGGGCATTGATCCACATCGGTGTTCCATTTAATCTTGTTACCGATATCATAACAGGCCTCCTAACAAAATAGGGGGAGGAGTAACTCCCCCACGACTCCGCATGAACCATTTAAGAAAATATAGAATTTATTGATTAAATTAACGCTTCAGGTTTACTACTTCCTGCAGCACTTCATCAGAAGTTGTGATGATACGGGAATTCGCCTGGAATCCACGCTGTGATACGATCATTTCTGTAAATTCATTGGTAAGATCCACATTGGACATTTCCAGCTGTCCAGAGATGATTGCCCCGGTGCCATCTTCTGTATTGTTCGCTGTAGTCGGAACTAGTTCGCCTTCTGCATTCGCATTAAGTGTCATACGATACAGATTGCCTCCGATTTTCTCCAGACCAGATGGGTTAGTAACCTTGGCTACACCAATCTTCACCCCAGCTCCAGTCGTTCCATCTTCCATGGTCTGAACAATTGTTCCATCATTAGAGATAGAAAACGCCGTTACATCGTCACCTAATTGAATGATCCCACCGTCGGAATCTAAAACATGAAGTCCGTCAGCGGTAACAAGATTACGCGCAGCGTCAATGTGGAAATCTCCGGCGCGGGTCAAAAATGCAGTATCTTGATCCTCAGTAAGCTTAACCAGAAAAAAACCATCTCCATCGATACGTAAATCTGTTGGGTTGTTGGTGGTTTGAGCACTACCAGCCAAATGTAGGGTATCTATAGAAGCAATACTAACACCTAGTCCAACTTGTTTCGCATTTACCCCACCTTGACCATCCTCACCCGGTGCAGTAACACCAGAAACGGTTTGGCTCATAATATCCTTGAACATAACACGTCCGGATTTAAACCCGATAGTGTTGACGTTAGCAATATTATTACCGATTACATCAAGCTTAGTTTGAAAGCCTCTCATTCCTGAAACCCCTGAATACATTGATCTTAACATGTTTAATGTCCTCCCAGATTATAGAGTCCTAATAACTTTCCAAGTGAATTGGGACCGCGTCAGTCGGTCAGCGGCCGCCTCGGCTTTCCGTTAGGACCAGCCTATTATGAAATCACTATTGCACTATCGATTTGTGTAAATACATTATCTTTGATCGAGTTACCATCCATAGCAGTAACTACTGTGCGATTAGGAACGCTAACGATAAACGCCAAATCCTTCATTAATATCAAGGATTCTTTACTTCCTTTAGCAGCAGCTTTGTCCACAGCAGATGAAATTTGATCCAGCTGACCGCTTCCAAGCTCTATCCCTCTTTGTTCTAGGCGCTTAGCAGCATGATTGCTGAATTTTAATAGTTTCTGTTGCAGCAAACTCTCAAAAGAAGCTTCCCCCGCCACAGACTGCTTAGGCAGCGAAGATCGTTGTAACGTTGTAGAATGCAGGGACGCAGGATACAGCTGGCCTATAGTAAGCCTGTCACTCATATGCTCGCCCCGCTTCCTCCGCTATTCTCCGGAGTATTACTATCTGTACCAGAACCGCTTTCTGGCGTTGCTGCGGCATTCTGAATTTGTGTAATATCGGTTAAAGCAATTCTGTCTTTTCCCACAACCGCATATTGAATACCATTGCTAACAACGATAGATTCAACATTACCTGTCTTAGGCAGCTTTGTGGCGGTGTCTGTCCAAGTAATATCTTTACCAATCAACCCGGATACAGATCCAAGGGACTGATTCATAGCATTAAGCTGAGTAGAGATATTCATCAATTGCTCCACGGATGTAAACTGGGCCATTTGCGCAATAAATTCTTTATCTTCCATCGGTTGCATCGGATCTTGATTTTGCAGCTGAGTAATCAAAATCTTCAAAAACTGATCCTTACCTAAAGTAGAATTACCCGTTGTCCGTGCACTAGAGTCGGGAGTTGTATAATTCCACTGATCTTTAGTAGAGACCGGAACTGTTGTCGCCATAACCACTCACCTCTCTTTCGTTTGTTATTAGAGTTAAGCCTTAGCAGAAAAAGATCCACCTTGGGACTGATCTTCTTGTCCCGCATTTGAAACCCAGTCCTTCCATTCACCATTCAGCTCTGCGGCAAGAACGGCATCACTGGCTTCCTCTCTGCTTTCTTTGGAACGTCTACCCTGCTGTCCACTTCCGGAATTAGGTTGGCGTCCTTCCTGCCCCCATTGCGAATTAAGTGGGGTATTATTTTGCGTAACTTCCAGCTTCTCCACTTGAAGACCCTGAGATTGCAATGCAGCGCGAAGCTGGTTCATTTGTTGCTCCAGCATATCTTTAGCACCGGTATGTTCAGTCATGAACTGGGCAACTAAATGACCATTTTGCATGGTGATCTTAACATCAACTTGTCCGAGATTTTCTGGAAAAAGGGATATAGTCGCTTCAGCGATCCCACCTTTTTGCACAATCTCTAATTTGCCTGTAATGAAGCCTGTCATTTCCTGAGCAAATTGCTGAACCGGAACAGGTGTTGCTGGCACTTCAGCCTTCAGGGGTGCTGTAATTCCTCCGCGCAGAGATAACTGACCCGCAGTAACAACCTCATGATCCCCTTCGTTAGCTGTAATTCCTAGCGTGGAATCTAGAGTGGATTCTGTTGACTTCGTTTCCCCGGTTACACCTGTCTTGATTAACGGCGTGTTCGCAGTCTCTGCTTCAGCTTCTTGCACAGTTCCTGAGGTCACTGGCGAGCTGACAACCGTATCATTTTTCACTACAACAGCTTCTCCGGAACGATTGCTCACATTCTGAAGTGTTTTATCCGTTGGATTATTTTTGCTTTCAGTGATAGCGGGCTGTTCTACGGAAGAAACAGAAGCAGCATTCACATTGCTCGTCTTTCCCTTCCCTTTATTAGTGTTAGAGGAGGACTCTTCTAAAAGCGCTGTGAAATTATTCAATAAACTGATTCCCTTAGTTGCTACTTCCTCATTGCCACTCACTGCAGCTTCCTGAATTATAGAAACTAAACTTTGCAGGTCGTCTTGAACTGCAAATCTCAATGTATCAGCATTCTGTGCCAATGGGGACAAGCTTCCAGCCACTTCTGCTTCCGTTGTAGCAGTGCCATCCTCTGCGGCATGGCTTCCAGATAAAAGTGCAGATACCTGAAGAATCCAAGCCTGTAAGGCTACCAACAGAGCAGGATCACTACTGATACTTTCATCCAGCTTCTCAACATCAGCAGCAAGTTTTTCAAGGAGATCACCCTTCTGAGTGTCTTGCCCTGCTTGCTCTTCTCCAGTCGGCTGCACTTCCTTTAACAGGCCTTGCAGCAAAGAAGCTAGATTTCCCAATAGGGGTTCAGCTGGAGTCGACGAGGTGTTGGCATTGCCTCCCATGGTTTGTACCAGGGTTTGAGCAAATGGTGCAGCCGTCGTTGTTGTGCCCGTTGTAGTCGATGAACTCCCATTTACTGCAGTTGCGTTTGCACTCACAAGCGATTGAACGACTAAACTCATTTATTTTTCACCTCCTTTCCCTATCTATTTAGCACCCATCAGACGATTAACAATTTTCGCAGTTTGCGCGCTATCATTTTTAGTCATTTCTCCCAAAATAGATGAACGAACACTATCACTTACGGTATTCATAATCGTCACAACCTTATCAGGGCTAATCTTGTACATTTCTCCTAGTAACGATGCTGCATTAGCAGGAGTCATTGAACTGAAGGTCTGATTCAACTTTTCCTTATCCAAATTCGTACTGGTTGTCGCATTTGCTGTTGTACCGGCGTCTTTCTTCAATCTAGATTGAAGAGCTGCAATCGCCATGTCACTCGAAGATGTAGTTTCTTTTAACTTTATTGTTACATCTGCAGCTTTTTGCGGATCCATTTTTTCCAAAATCGCAGTTTTACTCGCTTTACTCATGACACTGAAGATCTGCACCATTTCTTCTGTAGTTAAATTCTCCATGATCGGTGCAGCCTTCGAAGCTTTCATGCCTGCATACAGCTTAGCCAAATCAGAAACCTGTTTCTGATAAGGATCCTCAGCTTCTTCTGTGCTTGCCTCTGTGGTTTCAGCTTCCTTCTTCATTCCTTCAATCTGTGACTCTAGCGCCTGAACCTTGGTATCCTGGGCTGTTTTTTCATCTGTAACCTTCTTCAGGTTTTCTTCCTGCTGGGCGAGCTGAGCTTTAAGCTCCTTAATCGTTGTCGCTGAGCTCACTTCCTGCTTTTTGCTTTCTTCCTTCGGTTTAGAAGGATCTGCAGGCGGATCAGGAACCCATTTTTCCAGGATAGGAATTTTATTCGCAACTTCAAGCACATTATTACGAATGTCCATATTAAAAAGCGTCAACAGTACTCCAAGCAGTACTAGCGTGAAGATAATCGGTATCATTAAGAATAAGAACCGCTCAAATTTCCCCGCTGACCCTTCATTTTCAAGTTCCATATCATTATCAATATTAGCCACTAGCGGAAACCTCCCGGGTTAGAGGGATTTCATCGCGAAGCGGACGGTTGCCATCTCATCCAGTTCGTTTTGTTCCCGTAAAATCATACTTTGCTGAAACAATGTCTCAGCCTTGTCTTTTGCCTTCAACCATACTTTTTCATCTAAAACCTTAGTGCTTAACTGATCTTGTTTCTTCTGGACTTCTTGATGTGCACGGCTAATGTCCGTATGCTTACGGGCAATGCATTTATCCAGATATTCCGCATACTCCTGCATTTCACGAATCTTAACCATAGGTGTCTTTTGCTCTGCGGCATTTTGTAAGGATAGCATGATAGCACTCCGCTGAAAGATGAGTTCATCCAGGCTTCTTTCCTGTGCCTGCAATTCTCCAAGCGCGCTTGAGAGCATCCATTCTGCCTGTGTCTTCTCATTGCCCTTCAAGTCAACGACTTTTTGAAAAGTATAATGAAACCTCATAATACCGAATCAACTCCTTGAGAACTGTGAAATTAAAGACTGTTGAACTTCAGCCAGCGTAACTTTTTCATTCACCTTTTGTTTGGTGAAATCCCATATACTGTCGATAAATTCCATCGACTCGTCGATTTGAGCATTAGAGCCTCTCTGATAAGCTCCAATATTAATCAAATCCTCTGAATCCTTGTAAACGGCCATAAGGCGCTTCACATTCTCGGCTGCTGCAATCTGTTCTTCTGGAGCAATATCCTTCATTACTCGACTTATGCTGGAAAGAACATCTATTGCTGGAAAGTGTCCTTTGTTAGCAATATTTCGATTGAGTACAATATGTCCGTCAAGTATTCCTCTGACTGCATCTGCGATTGGTTCGTTCATATCATCACCATCAACCAGTACCGTATAGAAGGCTGTTATAGAGCCTGTAGGACCTGTACCGGCACGTTCCAGCAGTTTGGGTAAGCTTGCAAACACCGAAGGTGTATATCCCCGCATGGCTGGCGGCTCTCCAACTGCAAGTCCAACTTCACGTTGGGCCATAGCATAACGGGTGACCGAATCCATCATCAGCATTACATTAAGGCCGCGATCGCGGAAATACTCGGCAATCGTTGTAGCGATAAGCGCACCTTTTATGCGAATCAATGCAGGTTGGTCTGAGGTAGCAACAATGACTACGGATCGCTGCAAGCCCTCTGGTCCCAAATCCCGTTCAATGAAATCCAATACTTCTCTGCCACGCTCACCAATCAGAGCAATAACATTTACGTCAGCCGATGTATTCCGGGCAATCATCCCCATCAAAGTACTCTTGCCGACCCCCGAGCCAGCAAAAATACCGACCCGCTGTCCCTTGCCAATCGTAAGCAAACCGTCAATCGCTCTCACACCAATACTGATGGGTTCCTGCACCCGCGGTCTATTAAGTGGATTGGAAGGAATATTAAAGGTAGAGCTATGTGGCATTCGTGCTGGAATGAGAGAGCCATCAAGCGGCTGCCCCAGACCATCCAGTACTTTTCCTAACAATTCAGAACCTACTTGCACGCTAAGCGGCTTACCAGTGCCCACTACATCACAACCAGGTCCAATCGCCTGCAGTTCACCAAGTGGCATCAATAGTACCTTGTTATCACGGAAACCAACGACCTCAGCTTGCAGCGGTTTGTTTCCTTTAGAAGGGTAGATGTAGCATACATCACCTATACTTGCGTCAGGACCTTCCGATTCAACCATTAGACCGATTACCTGCGTCACTTTCCCATTGATCCTCACCGGATCGAGATTACGAAGTTGCTCCTTATAACGGTTGCTATTAAGCATCGTCTTCCCCATTTCTCTGCTCATCGGTGTCCAGCGCAATTCTTACCAGCTCTTTCTTGATCTCTGCGAGCTGAGTGTCGATTCGAGCATCAATGCTGCCAAAGGAAGAGCGGATAACACATCCTTGGTCTTTTACCGTTGAGTCGGGCAAGATTTGCAGTTCAGCCTGTGAATCAACAGCTAGTGATAATTCTTCCCGGGCAGCATTCACAAAAGCGAACTGCGCTGGGGATACACAAAGTGATATCAAACCCTGTTCTCGCTTACGAGCCAGATTTTTGCGAATTAAGTCCATTGCGAATTGTGGTTCTACCGTTAACTGCTTGTCCACAATTTTCTCTGCAATATCACAGCTTAACTCTACTAAAAAAGGCTCCGCTTCCTGAATAATCACTTCTCTTGCTTTATACGCCTCAGTCAAAACAGCACGCGCTTCTTCCATCATCTCTGCGATCTTATGCTTCATCTCTTCCTCAGCCTGAGAAACACCTTCCTCATAACCTTGCTGATGAGCTTCAGCTTTGATAGCTTCGATCAGATGTTCATCCTGCTCACGCCGTTGTTTCCACCACTCTTCAGCCTCCGCTTTCGAGGACTCTACAATCTGTTCCGCTTCAAGAGATGCATTCCGAACCTGCTCTTCAGCAAAATCCTGAGCGTCCTTAAGCATTTGCTTACGCGTCTCTTCTGCCTCTTCACGTGCGGGATCATGATAGTCAGTCTCGCTTAAAGTCTCCTCGGGAACGGGCTCCTCAGTTAGGCCCGCATATTGCCGGGCCTGTTCCAATCTTTTAAAGACATCAACCGGAACATACTGGGAGTGTTTGATCAGCTTAGACAATGATGTCATCTCCTCCGCCACGAGCGATGATAATTTCACCAGACTCTTCGAGTCTGCGGATCGTGCCTACAATACGAGTCTGTGCTTCTTCAACATCACGCAGCCGCACAGGACCCATGTATTCCATTTCTTCTCGGAACGTTTCTGCCATACGCTTGGACATATTTCTGAAAATAACATCCCGTACTTCTTCGCTGGCAACCTTGAGAGCAAGCTGTAGATCCGCATTATCAATATCACGGATAATGCGTTGGATCGAACGATTGTCCACATTGACAATATCTTCGAATACGAACATCCGTTTCTTGATCTCTTCGGCAAGCTCTGGATCTTGAATTTCGAGAGAATCCAGAATCGTACGTTCTGTCCCCCGGTCAACCCCATTCAAGATTTGTACAATCGATTCGATACCACCAGCATTTGTATAATCCTGAGTTACTGTAGCGGAAAGCTTCTGCTCCAGCACACGTTCAATTTGCGTAATTACCTCCGGAGAGGTGCTGTCCATAACAGCAATTCTTCTCGCCACCTCTGCCTGCTTCTCTTGAGGAAGCGAGGAGAGGATTGCGGCAGCTTGTTCAAATTGCAGATAAGACAATACAAGTGCAATAGTCTGTACATTTTCATTCTGGATAAAGTTGAGAATCTGATTAGGATCCGCTTTTCGTGCAAAATCGAAAGGTCTTACTTGCAATGTTGCAGTCAGACGATTAATGACCTCCATTGCTTTTGTTGACCCAAGCGCTTTCTCCAGAATTTCTTTAGCGTAGTTAATACCGCCTTGTGATATATATTCCTGGGCGAGGCATATCTGATGGAATTCAGACATGATCGACTCTTTTTCACTGCTGTCCACTTTGCGAACATTGGCAATTTCAAGAGTCAGCTGTTCAATTTCCTCGTCTCTTAAATGTTTGAAAATTTGCGCCGATACCTCGGGCCCTAGTGTGATAAGCAGGATCGCAGCTTTTTGACGGCCACTAAGTCCCTGCTGGCTAGCCTTTGCCATTAGTTCACCTCTGTTCGTCTGCAAGCCATGTACGCAGCAGATTTACGAATTCGTCTGGCTTCTTCTTGGCCAAACTTTCCAATTGCTTACGAACTTGACTTTCATTCGTCACGCTCTCCAAGTTAATAGAAGGAAATTCAGTAGGAACCTGCAATGGAATGTCTTCATCTTCCTCTTCCACAGTCTGTTTACGACTCCGGTAGATTAGATATCCTCCACCTGCTCCAACCAGCAATGCTGCTGCTCCGATAGCCCATATCATCCAAGAAGCGAGACCACCTTTAACGGTGTTGGCATCGGCGCCACCAAATTGTTGCGAGTAGACCGAAACCTTTTTGGTCAAATCAGCGTCTGTATATGTAGTACCTGAATCCGCAAGAGAAGCGCGAACAATATTCACCAAAATATTTTGAATTGCAGCTGATGTTGCATCATCTAAACTTTTTTCTCCTGAAGGTGGTTCAACTGCAACATTTATGGTTAAGTCTTTAACAGTATACGGACTAGCAATAACATCTTTAGTAATTCGGTTAACTTCGAAGTTCCTCGTTTCCGAAGATTCCTCCGAGGTAGAAGTATCCGCACCCGCATTAGAAGGATAGCCCGTAACATCTTGAGAACCAGTGCCAGCCACTCCGCCAGTCGTGTTACCTTGACCCGAATACGAATTACTAATTATTTGTGAACTGATCTCAATCCCCTTCATGTTCTCTGTATCCACAGGGGTAACAAGATCTTCCTTCCGGTTTTCCTTGTCAAAGTTCAACTTTGAGAACACAAGAACATCCACTTTATCAGGACCGGTAAGAGTGCTAAGGAATTGTTTCACATTTTTCTTTACTTCTTCTTCGAATTTCTTCTGAAGAGCGAAGTTTTCTTCAACTTGGTTTGTGACACCAGCCTGTCCACCTTTAGCTGTTGGCATTAATTCAATTTCATTATTTGCAATGGTAATGTTGTCAATTGGTAAATTAGGCACAGCAGTTTTCACAAGATTGAAATACCCGTCAATATTGTCTTGGGTAGGTCTAAATCCCGGATCAAATGAAAGCACAACGGATGCAGACGCCTGCTCCTGATCAGCCTGTGAGGCAAAAACTGTCTCTTTAGGCAAATTAATCAGAACTTTTGCATCTTTAATCCCTTGCATACGTCTCATTAACTGTTCAACTTCACCGTTTAATGCATTATTGTACTTCACGTTAAACTCGCTATCTGTTGTACCTATCATTGACGAATTTTCGTCAAAGACTTTATATCCGATAGAGCCACCTTGAACAATCCCCTGAGAACCGATATCCACCTTGACCCGAGCTGCTTCTGTACTAGGTACAGAGATACTCTTTCCATCTTGACTTAATCGGTATGAAACACCTGCTGAATCTAAGGCTTTCATTACTCCAGCCGAATCCGTACTGTCCAAATCTTGAAATGCTACTTCATATTCTGTTTTTGAAAGCTGCATGGTCATAACTACGATTATTATTAGAATGATAAACAATGTTGAAAAGAATAAAATCTTCTGTTTACCACTAAATCTGTTCCAATACAAGAGAACCTTCTCCCGATATTGGGCAAATCTTTCATTCACAGTGTCACCCCATCCGAAACTAAGCTAGGATTTATTATATTTGAGTTCTCATAATTTCTTGATAGGCTTCAATCACTTTGTTCCGGACTTGTGTAGTCAACTGTAAACTCAGTAGAGCCTGTTGGGAAGAAATCATCACTTCGTCAATGTTCACTTCTCCCAATACAAATTTATTACTCATATCCTTAGCTTGTTGTTCCTGATCAGCCACTTTATTGAGCGCATCCTCAAGATAAGAGCCAAAGCTCTCCATCGAATTAGCAGGAGTGGATGAAACTTCGGAAGATGTCGGTTTCATTGCAAGCTGCTGTACAGCCTGAACCCCATTAGATATATTCTGTATCAACTGTTTCCCCCCTTAAGTTAATTAACATTCATTTATCTACCAATTTCGAGTGCCTTGCTTACCATAGCTTTGGATGCATTAAGCATCGTAACATTGGCATCATAAGAGCGAGATGCAGATAACATATCAACCATTTCTTTGGTAATGTCTACGTTTGGCATATAGACATATCCTTCAGCATCCGCATCGGGATGGCTCGGATTGTATACCGGCTTCAATGGTGAAGTGTCTTCTATGATCGACTGCACCTTAACCCCTTCATTGCTATTATTCATTTTCGAATTTAGTATATTCGAGAATTTATTACTTTCGTTCGTTTCCAAAACAACCAACTTACGTCGGTAAGGAACAGCCTTGCCATCCACCACGGATGCTCTTGTAGTTTCAGCATTGGCTACGTTGGAAGAAATTACATCCATCCGCAACCGTTGAGCCGTTAATGCAGATGCGCTGATCCCAAAACTACTACCAAAGTTCATACTCTCTTATCCTCCTTGAATTACGGCTCGCATCATCGAAATCTGACTGTTAATCTGTTCAACATAAGAACTATACCTAAGCTGGTTCTCTGCGCTTAACGCCATTTCGCGATCTACATCCACATTGTTGTCGTTATTGTTCATAGAGGTAGTTTCATCAGTATTTTCAACAGCAGCGGGAACAATTGTGTTGCTGCCAAATTGATAATGCCGGGTATCCGAAACTTTCGCTCTAAGTGTAGATTGGATTCCACTTTCCTGTTGTTGCAGGATACTTTCGAATGAAACATCAGAACGTTTGAAATTGGGCGTATCTTGATTAGCCACATTATTTGCTAGAGCACTTTGTCGTTTATAGGCAGCATCAATGCCTCCCTGCAATCGTTGAAAACTGACACTATTCAGCAATCCCAAGACAATTCCTCCTTTCAAAGCTATCATAATGAAAAGAATTCCACAACTTCCATCAAAAAACCTGCTTGCTTTCGACAAATAAAGAAAAAAAACTCTAAATTTACGGTATTCCGTCGAACGCTGTCGCAATGAACAACACTTAGCATTTTCACATACATTGATTTTCATTTAATTTGTATATTATTACAATAAGAAATAAGCCCTATCTTTTTAGAAAAGACAGGGCTTTTAGCACTTTATTACTATTTATTTACATTTCTAACTCATTTTTTTCTTTTTAATTGCATGTTTTGACATAATTTTACGTTTTCACGACACCAATTTGTAATTTATCTAATCCGTTATGCCCAAATTCAAAATACATAGATTTTTTGTTTTTTTGTCGCTTTAAAGAATATACTGACTTAAATCACGATCCTGAGCTATACTTGCCAATTTCTCGCGCACATACTCTGGGGTAATAACCATTTTCTCCAAAGTCAGCTCAGGGGCTTCAAAAGAAAGATCCTCTAACAGCTTCTCCAAAATAGTATGAAGACGCCGTGCACCTATATTCTCCATATTTTGATTCACTGAAGCCGCTATTTTGGCGATCTCATGTATAGCATCCTTCTGGAATTCCACTTCTAAATTTTCTGTTTTAAGCAGATTCACATATTGTTTAGTTAAAGCATTCTCTGGTTCCGTCAAAATAGAAACGAAATCCTCTAACGTTAGACTGCTCAGCTCTACGCGAATCGGAAAACGGCCTTGAAGTTCTGGAATCAAATCTGAAGGCTTAGCAATATGGAAAGCTCCGGCAGCCATAAAGAGTACATAGTCCGTCTTCACAGGACCGTATTTCGTCATAATGGTTGAACCCTCTACAATCGGCAAAATATCCCGTTGCACGCCTTCACGCGACACATCCGGTCCAGACCCTTTTCCCTGACTTGCTACTTTATCGATTTCATCGATAAAAATAATGCCTGATTGTTCAGCCCGAGTCACGGATTCCTGGATCACATCATCCATATCAATCAGCTTAGCCGCCTCATCCTGAATGAGTACCTTGCGCGCTTCGCGAATAGGAAGCTTACGTTTCTTCGTCCGCTTAGGCAGCAAACTGCCGAACATCTCTTGCATATTCATACCCATTTGGTCGTTACCTTGACCTGCAAACATATCCATCATAGTTGGCGCTGTATCCTCAACATCAATTTCAATGATGTCATCTTCCAGCTGACCAGCTAACAGCTTAAATCTAACCCCACGGCGGCGTTCACTTAAACTTCCATCCTGCTCAGTGTCTTCTTTAGAGTCCTCTTGTGCAGAATTCCCTCCAAAAATCATCTCGAAAGGATTCTTTTGTGATTTATTTTTGGAAGAGGAAGGGACCAATATAGAAACGATCCGCTCATTAGCCAGTTCTTCCGCACGATCCTTAACCTTCTCCGTACGCTCAAGCTTGACCATACGAATAGAAGTCTCTACCAGATCACGAACCATAGATTCCACATCTCGACCTACATAACCGACCTCAGTGAATTTAGTAGCCTCCACTTTGATGAACGGTGCATTAACAAGCTTTGCTAGACGCCGGGCGATCTCTGTCTTACCCACACCTGTAGGTCCGATCATCAGGATGTTCTTAGGGACGACTTCATCACGCAGTTCCTCTGTTAGCAGACTGCGCCGATACCGATTACGGAGCGCAACAGCTACCGATTTCTTGGCTTGCTTCTGACCTACGATATATTTATCCAATTCGGCTACAATTTGACGGGGTGTAAGCGATTGATTCACCATCGTGAATTCCTCCTTGTCTCTATGGCACTGAGTCTATAATTGTTCAACAATAATGTTGGAATTAGTGTACACACAAATTTCAGATGCTACCTGAAGCGATTCTCTAGCAATATCCGCAGCGGAAAGATTGGGTGCATGACGTTTGAGTGCTCGACCTGAAGCCAGCGCAAAATTACCACCGGAACCAATCGCAAGAACGTCATCATCCGGTTCGATAATTTCACCATTTCCGGAGATCAGGAGCATTCCTTCCTTATCCATAACAATCATCAAAGCTTCAAGCTTCCGAAGAATACGATCTTGACGCCAGTCCTTCGCTAATTCAACTGCAGCCCGCTGCAGGTTCCCATGATGCTCCTCCAGCTTGCCCTCGAATTTTTCGAATAGGGTAATAGCATCCGCAACGGACCCCGCAAAACCTGCTATTACTTGTCCTCTGTACAGGCGACGGACTTTTCTGGCCGTCGTCTTCATAATAACACTCTCTCCGAATGTAACCTGTCCATCACCTGCTATAGCTGCCTGTCCGTTATGTCTTACAGCACAAATTGTAGTCGCATGAAAGCTGGGTACCATGATTGTAAGTTACCTCCTTAAGATGGGCTTTGTTCGATATCGACAACCTCCGGCTCCGAATAAGCGAGTCCTGTACGGTTGGCATACTCGGCAAGACTGTCCAGAGCGCGATGAGCTAACATTTCATTCTTTTCCTTCTTATTGCGGATCTTCTTCTCTACCTTCGGCAACAGACCGAAATTGGCATTCATAGGCTGAAAATGCTCTGGATCGGCTGAAGTAATATAAGCTGGCATGCTGCCTAGAACAGTATCCTGCGGGAAGATCAGTCCTTCCTGTCCGAGTGCTGCCCGTGCAGCATTAATACCAGCTATGAGCCCGGAAGCAGCTGATTCAACATAACCTTCTACACCTGTCATCTGTCCAGCAAAAAAGAGTCTTTCCTTGCCTTTCATCTGATAGGTAGGGTGCAGAAGTTTAGGAGAATTAATAAATGTATTTCTGTGCATCACACCATAACGAACATATTCAGCATTCTCAAGACCTGGGATCAGCGAGAATACACGCTTCTGCTCGCCCCATTTCAAATGGGTCTGAAAACCAACAAGATTGTAAAGTGTGCCGGCAGCGTTATCCTGACGGAGTTGCACAACCGCGTAAGGAAGTTTACCTGTATGCGGATTGATAAGTCCTACTGGCTTCATTGGGCCAAATAACGCTGTTTGCTTACCGCGTTTCATCATGATTTCAATAGGCATACAGCCTTCAAAGTATATCTCTTTCTCAAAATCCTTGAGAGCTGCTGTTTCAGCAGAAATCAACGCATCATAAAACACGTCGAACTCCTCTTCTGTCATCGGACAGTTCAGATAAGCCGCTTCTCCCTTATCATAACGGGAAGCCAAATACACCTTGTTCATATCAATGGTGTCTTTCTCAACAATCGGTGCTGCTGCATCATAGAAGTAGAAATACTCTTCACCCAGCAGCCCTTTTATTTCAGCAGATAATGCCGGTGAAGTTAGAGGGCCCGTTGCAATAACAACAATCCCTTCCTCCGGTATATGCGTAAGTTCTTCATTTATGACTTCAACGAGCGGATGATTATGCAAAGTATGGGTGATCTCACCTGAGAATCCGTCACGATCTACGGCGAGTGCTCCTCCTGCGGGTACCGCGTGTCGGTCAGCAGCACCTAATACAAGAGAGTTCAAACGCCGCATTTCTTCCTTCAATACACCTACAGCATTTCCTAGTCCATTCGCACGCAAGGAGTTGCTGCATACCAGTTCAGCAAATTGATTCGTGTGATGGGCTGGTGTCTTTACTACGGGTCTCATCTCATATAATCTTACCGGTACTCCTAGTGATGCTATTTGCCAAGCGGCTTCGCTTCCTGCGAGACCCGCTCCAATTACTGTTACTTTTGCTGTATCTGACACTGTCTTTTTTCCTCCCATAGAGACTATTAATCTGCTAATTCTTCTTCGTTGTCTAGAACCGCCTCTGTATGATCACAAGACGTACATTGTAGCTTGGTTCCTTGCTTATTACGTTTCTCAATCATCCAAGATCCACATGATGGACATGGTTTTATAGAAGGTCTATCCCATGAAACGAAATCACAACCAGGGTACTGATCGCAGCCATAGAAAACACGCCCTTTTTTACTGCGTCGCTCCACAACCTTACCTTCATGACATTTAGGACAAGTTACGCCAATATCCTTGATAATCGGTTTTGTGTTTCGGCAATCAGGAAAGCCAGAGCATGCTAGGAATTTTCCAAAGCGACCCAGCTTATACACGAGAGGTTTGCCGCATTTCTCACAGATCTCATCAGAGACTTCATCTTCAATCTCAATTTCTTTCATCTCTTCTTCCGCGAACACCAAACGCTTCTCAAACGATTCGTAAAACTCTGCAAGAACCTTTACCCAGTCTTCTGAGCCCTCTTCCACATGGTCAAGATCCCCTTCCATGTTCGCCGTGAACTCAACGTTTAGGATTTCCGGGAAAAATTGCTCCATCTGCTCTATAACAAGCTCGCCAAGTTCGGTTGGCATGAATTTTTTCTCTTCAATAGCCACATACCCACGCTTCTGGATGGTTTCCAGCGTTGGGGCATATGTACTTGGACGGCCTATACCCAGCTCCTCAAGCGTCTTTACAAGTCTTGCTTCCGTATATCGTGGAGGCGGTTGTGTAAAGTGCTGCTTAGGCTCGATCTCCTGCTTATTTAAAGCATCTCCCGCTTGAAGCGGCGGCAAATACTTGTCTTCATCTGTAGTTCCGTCATCGTTGCCTTCTACATAAACCTTCATGAACCCGGGGAATGAAACCTTCGAACCAACAGCTCTGAATGTAGCAGTACCTGCAGCAATATCGACCGAAAGCGTATCCAGCAGGGCAGAAGACATCTGACTTGATACGAACCGCTCCCACACTAGCTTGTAGAGACGGAATTGATCACGGCTCAAGAACTCTTTGACCATTTCAGGTTCGCGTAATGCCGAGGTAGGACGAATCGCTTCATGCGCTTCCTGTGCTCCAGCTGCCTTTTTAGAATACTGCCGTGGGGATTCTGGCAAGAACTTCTCACCATACTTAGCTGTTATAAGCTCTTTAGCTTCATCCTGAGCGGTGACAGAGAGACGCGTGGAGTCTGTACGCATATAAGTGATCAAACCTACGGTACCTTCTTTACCGAGTTCCACACCTTCGTATAGCTGCTGTGCAACAGACATTGTCTTAGCGGCACGGAATCCAAGCTTACGGGCTGCTTCCTGTTGTAGGGAGCTGGTGGTAAAAGGAGCCGAAGGATGACGTTGTCTTTCCTTCTCCTTCACATCACTCACCTTAAAAGATGCGTTCTTAATGGCTTCAAGAACCTCCTGAACATCACTTTCCTGGTTCAGTTCTTTTTTCACACCATTCAGCTTATGAAACTTAGCTTCAAAGACGGAATCCCGTATTCCAAGCTTGGCTGTTATGCTCCAATATTCGGTGGGTACAAAAGCGGAGATTTCATTCTCACGATCCATAATGATCTTCACGGCAACGGATTGTACACGTCCAGCAGATAAACCTTTTTTGACTTTCTTCCATAATAGAGGGCTAATCTTGTACCCTACCAGTCGATCCAGAATACGTCTAGCCTGCTGTGCATTCACGAGATCCATATTAATCTTACGCGGTGTCTTAAAAGCATCTTTTACCGCTTGTTTGGTGATCTCATTAAAAACAACTCTGCATTCTTGTGTATTATCTAAATCCAGCGCATGCGCCAAATGCCAAGCAATTGCTTCCCCTTCGCGGTCGGGGTCAGCTGCGAGATAAACTTTTTTAACTTTTTTACTAGCGTCTTTCAATTCCTTCAATATAGATCCTTTACCGCGGATAGTAATATATTTGGGACTGAAATCATTCTCCACCTCAACACCAATTTGACTCTTCGGTAGATCTCTAATATGTCCCATTGATGCCTTTACAATATATTTACTACCTAGATATTTGCCAATTGTCTTCGCTTTTGCAGGCGACTCGACAATAACTAATGCATCTGCCATAGACTCTTCCTCCTCGTTAACACTCGCACCTCTATATTAAATTACCTTATAAATAGCTCCTGGTAATTGTGTTACCGCTTTTTTTATGATTAAAGATAACAGAACTGAATGCAAATGTCCAAAATCCCATCCTGTTCTTACAAGCAGATCGTCCAATATAAAAGGGCCTTGATGCAGTATATGGTATAGGTGAGACTCCTCATTTGTCAATTTCTTTTCAATCATAAAGTCGTCTGCTGTCTGTTCGGTAGTGCTATTATTCCCTGTTTTTATTACGTTTGTCGGCAAATAAGAAGTATATTCTTCTATAATATCTAATCCACTGGTTACCAGCTTTGCACCCTGTTTGATAAGCTCTAACGCCCCTCTGCTCTTAGGTGATGTGATAGGTCCGGGAACTGCGAAGACATCCCTTCCAGCTTCCAAGGCAGCATCGGCTGTAATAAGTGATCCACTGCGACTGTCAGCCTCCACGACCACTGTCCCCCGTGATAAACCTGCTATGATCCGATTACGCTGTGGAAATAATCCAGGATGACTTTTAGTTCCAAGAGGATACTCTGTGATGACAAGCCCTTTTTGAGAGATACGCCGCTCCAGCTCAATATTCTCAGTTGGATAGACTTTGTCCAACCCTGTTGCCACTACCGCTATCGTCCCTCCACCGCTTCTTAGCGCCGCTTCATGACAAATGCTATCGATCCCCCTCGCAAGTCCGCTAACCACCGTTAGACCTGCTGCACTAAGCTCCTCCGCGAGAATCTCCCCTACCTTTCGTCCATATGCTGTTGGCACACGAGTGCCAACCATCGCCACACTAGGAGTTGATAACAGTTCCAATCGACCTCGATAATAAAGGATCCACGGTGGCTGTGTCGTCTCCTTCAACAAAACAGGATAAGCCGCATCAAACACAGTTACCATCTTCACTGCACATTCTTCCATTAATAAGCGCCTTTTGGCGATCCACTCTAACGTATATATGGAAGCAAGATAATTCGACAGCTTTCTGTTCAATCCGATCGTTTCCCAATCTTTTGCACTACAGGAAAATGCTCGTTCTGACATTAAGCCGGCTCTGCGGATCTTGTCGATACTCTTCCAGCCAATCCCCTCCACTTCATTAAAACCAAACAGCAGATCTTTTTCTTCCATATAAGTTTACTCTCCTTTAATGGAAGGGTTAGCCTTCCCTATTTGTAACATGAATTTGACGAATGCAATATTTTCTTTTAATTCAATATTTTTCTATATTAAAAAACAAAAAAAGCAACCTTTCATCCCTTGGATAGGAACAAAAGGTTGCTTACCTCTGAAATAATTATACACGAAAGAAGCCCACTCGCGTAGAGTGAATTCCTTCAATTATATAAAATAATTAATGCGTTGTAAATGCGCTAAGAATACCGCGTTCTTCAAGCACACTCACAAGCGTTGAGCCCATTTCGGCAGGTGTAGGAGCGACCTTGATTCCGCACGATTCAAGTACGGCAATTTTCTCACTCGCTGTTCCTTTGCCTCCGGAAATAATAGCACCCGCATGCCCCATACGTTTGCCAGGAGGGGCAGTAGCACCGCCAATAAACCCTACAACCGGCTTAGTCATATGCTCACGAATCCACTCTGCTGCTTCTTCCTCTGCGGTTCCGCCAATTTCACCAATCATGATGACTGCCTTTGTACCCGGATCCTCATTAAAAAGCTTCAGAATATCAATAAACTCCGAGCCTTTAACAGGGTCTCCGCCAATACCTACAGCTGAAGATTGCCCGATTCCACGCGTGGTCAGCTGATGAACAGCCTCATAGGTTAGAGTTCCGCTGCGCGAGACAACACCTACATACCCTGGCATATGAATATAACCCGGCATAATTCCTATTTTGCATTCCCCAGGAGTGATAACTCCCGGACAGTTGGGTCCGATCAATACAGTAGAGCGCCCCTCCATATAACGGGACACCTTTACCATATCAAGCACTGGAATCCCTTCGGTAATACAAATCACCAAGTCGAGTTCTGCGTCCACGGCTTCCATTATGGAGTCTGCTGCGAATGCTGGCGGTACATAGATTACACTAGCGGTTGCGCCTGTAGCCGCCTTAGCAGCTACAACAGTATCGAATACCGGAAGGCTAACCTCACTGCCATTTTCAAGCGTGATATTGACATATGTTCCACCTTTACCCGGTGTTACCCCTCCAACCATCTGTGTTCCATAATCCAGCGCACCTTTAGTATGGAACAAACCCGTTGATCCTGTAATTCCTTGCGTGATAACTTTCGTATTTTTATCTACAAGAATGCTCATGCCTTAAGTCACATCCCTACTTATATTGTCAAATACGATAACTGGCTTCCTAAATCAGGCCATTATTGCACAAGAGACACAATCTTACGGGCACCGTCCGCCATAGAATCAGCAGCAACAATATTAAGTCCCGATCCAGCCAAAATCTGCTTGCCTAATCCAACATTTGTTCCCTCAAGACGCACAACCAGCGGTTTGGTCAAACCCAGTTGACTAGCCGCTTCTACAACACCGTTAGCGATAACATCACAGCGCATAATACCGCCGAAAATATTAACAAAAATCCCGTTCACCTTTTCATCCGATAAAATGATTTTAAAGGCTTCTGTTACCTTCTCGGTCGTTGCACCGCCCCCTACATCCAGGAAGTTGGCGGGTTCGCCCCCATAATACTTAATAATATCCATAGTCGCCATCGCGAGACCTGCACCGTTTACCATGCACCCAATATTGCCATCAAGCGCAATATAGCTAAGGTCATACTTCGAGGCTTCGATTTCCTTTAAATCCTCTTCATCCAAATCCCGCAGCTCTAGAATATCCTTATGACGGAACAAGGCATTGGAATCAAAATTCAGTTTGGCATCCAGTGCCATCACATTCCCATCCGCAGTCACTACCAATGGGTTAATTTCGGCAATAGAGCAATCTTTATCCACGAAAGCTAAATATAGCGCTTGCATGAATTTCACAGTTTTGCCTACCAGCTCATTGGGAATAGAGATGCTGTAAGCCAGCTTGCGCGCCTGGAAAGTCTGCAAACCCACTGCCGGATCAATGATCTCTTTAAAAATTTTCTCCGGATGTGTTGCAGCTACTTCTTCAATCTCAGTACCGCCTTCTTCAGAAGCCATCATGACCACTCGGCCAGTTCCTCTGTCAACTACGATACCAATGTAATACTCCTTAACAATTTGACAACCCTCTTCAATGAGCAGTCTTTTTACTACCTTACCCTCCGGTCCAGTCTGGTGAGTTACTAGAGTCTTTCCAAGAATCTCAGTTGCGTAACTACGCACCTCATCGATATTCTTAGCAACCTTTACTCCTCCAGCTTTACCGCGTCCACCTGCGTGAATCTGAGCTTTAACTACAACAACCGGTGTGCTCAGTGACTCTGCGGCTTCTACCGCTTCCTCCACTGTATAAGCTACTTTTCCATTCGGTACGGCTACACCGTACTTCTTAAGCACTTCTTTTCCCTGATACTCGTGGATATTCATAGCGGTAGCCTCCTAAAGTAGCGTGGTGACTAAACAGGCAGCCTGTCGTCATCTCGCTTTCCGTTTTGATTGCCGCGGGGTTAGGGATAGGCTGATGTTATACATGCAGCACTATTCCGGAACCAGCAGAAACTGATCTACCACTCGTAAAAAGAATGGCACTATTTCTGCAAGAGACATTGTGTAAATCTATAAGACTAAGCTTATATTTACCTATATGCCATACAAAGGAACCCAGAATAGTGTAACATGTTTTTAAAACGCTTACCTTAAATATATTCATGATTTGTACACATTTTTTCGCTTGATTTCATGCCGAAATGCGAACGATCGCATTGACTCCTTACTACGCTTACTTTTTACTATCTTGGATATTAGCTTCGTGAACACGATTCAGTAAGTCTTTAAACTGATCAAGTAGCTCTATGGATTCATTATTAGTCAGTGTCGTTTCTTCCATCATTTTGCCGGGAATACACACGGCATCACTTTGAAGTGCCCAGCCTTGTTTCGTTAGTGAGATTAATACTTTTCGCTCATCCTGCATCGAGCGTTCACGTATAATCAGGCCTGCGGCTTGCAAGCGTTTCAATAGCGGAGTCAGCGTTCCTGAATCCAAAAATAACGCCTCACCAATCTCTTTCACTGTACATTGCTGCCGTTCCCATAACACAAGCATTACTAGGTATTGGGAGTAAGTTAAACCGATCTTATCCAAATACGGTTGGTACAGCTTTGTAATCTCACGCGAGCAAGCATAAATGGTAAAACAGAGCTGATTTTCGATCAGCAGCTCTGGGGTTGTAGTCATTTTCTGCATATCTTCTTCACTCATTTTCATATTTATTCACCCGCCTTATCTCTTTATTTTATCATAATTCACTCATACATCATAATAATAGCAAAAAATTAATTTGACTTTTATATTAATTGTGATAAATTAGATTGTACACAAACTAATTAATGAATAGGAGAGATTTATTATGATGACAATTCAACAAAAGATGTATGAAACAACAGTTAAAGCGGTTGGGGGAAGAAACGGTTATATAGAATCAGAAAGTCCTAAACTCAACCTTACGATCAGTACACCACGCGAAATGGGTGGCGCCGGTGGTGAAGGTACTAATCCTGAACAATTATTCGCAGCTGGCTACTCTGCTTGTTTTGACAGTGCCCTAAACATGGTTGCTCGACTTGGCAAAGTGAAGATTGAAGGCAGCGAAGTTACGGCTACTGTTAGCTTTGGTAAAGTTGAAGATGGCGGGTTCGGCATTGCGGTTAAGCTTGACGTGCTGGTTAAAGGCGTTGACAGAGAAACCGCAGCATCTTTGGTAGAAGCTGCCCATGGCGCATGTCCTTACTCCCGTGCTACTCGTGGCAATATCGAAGTAGAATTGAATGTACTGTAAGAAATTATAGAGAAAAATGTATGTGAAATTTGCTAAACGATCTAACCTTCGTTTGAATACGTGGCATTTCGCATTCGAAGTAGCTAACGGACACAGTTGATCTTAAACGCAACTTAATCCCATATTTGGAATGCTATCGGACTTCATGGAAGCTATTGGAATGAAAATCACCCAAAATAACCTTCTTCCAAAGGAATAGCGTCTCCAGAGTCCGACCCTACGCTCCAAGGGCTAAAAACTTGCAAATAACGTCCTCTAGGTCCGTTCCGTAAACATCAGAGGATAATAATGATTCGGCGGTGTTCGTAACTAACGGTCCATAATATAGAGCAGCGATTCTCCCATAACGGGAATCGCTGCTCTTTTATCTTTATTCCTCCGCTATTACCTGCCGATCCAGATTACGGTATTGCACAGCTTCCGCGAGATGTGCAGAAGAAATATCCTGTGCACCCTCTAGATCAGCTATGGTACGGGATAGCTTAATAATCCGATCATGCGCTCGCATGCTTAGACCTAAATTCTCCAAAATGTCATACAGCATTTGAGCACTCTCTCGGTTTAGGCTCGCATATTTCCGAAGGGAAGCACCGGAAAGTTCACTGTTCCATGAAATCGCCAGTCGTTTGTAACGTTTAGCTTGGATGGCCTGAGCAGCCAACACCTCCGCACGCATATCTGCTGACGATAAAACATGCCCCTGCCGATCCCATTCCTTCGGGCGGGGAACATCAACCTGTAAGTCGATCCGATCCAATAAAGGACCAGATATTTTTGCCCGATATTGGGCAATCCTGGCAGGACTACAGGTACAATTTTGCTGGGAGATACCGCTTCCAAAAAAGCCGCAGCTGCACGGATTCATCGATGCAGCGAGCATGAATTTGGCAGGAAAAGTAAAGGAAGCTCGGGCACGACTTATAGTAACCACCCCATCTTCGAGGGGCTGTCGCAGCACTTCAAGTACATTCCGGGAGAATTCTGGCAATTCATCCAGAAACAGAATACCTCGATGTGCAAGACTTACCTCACCTGGCTTGGGAATACCGCCCCCTCCAATTAATCCGGCAGAAGATATCGTGTGGTGTGGAGAACGAAATGGACGACTTCGCAGCAAACCGTTGTGTGCATCCTTCAAATTTCCAGCCGCACTAAAAATTTTGGTTACCTCAAGCGCCTCACTGTCCGACAATTGCGGAAGGATACTGGGAAGGCGTTTGATCAGCATCGTTTTGCCTGTGCCAGGTGGACCGATGAGCATAATATTATGCATTCCTGCAGCCGCGATAGTTAGTGCTCTTTTCACATGTTGCTGTCCAAGCACATCACTGTAATCATCCATTATTTCATTCGCTTCGGAAGAAGCAGCCTCAGAATCAGAATATATAGGGTTATATTTGAGATGCTCTACAGAAAGAACAAGCACCGGAGGTTGTTCTTTTGCCCCCGCCCCCATACTCACGGATACAGGAAAAGGAAGTAGTGATCCTTCAGATTCTTCTATAGGAACTAGCTTATCTATAATCGGACCAAAGCTGGCCACAGGTTCAGCAGCATTCACTAACGCTTGCAAATGGTTGAGGGTGTAAACATTCATGCCACTGATTAAAGCAGCTTCTGCCGCATTGCCCTGCGGGAGCAGAACGGCTTTAAACCCGCTTTTACGCGCTGCTTCAACCATCGGCAGCACACCCGATACCGGACGCAGACTGCCGTCGAGCGCAAGCTCTCCAATTAAAAGCATCTCTTGAGCTGAAGGCATAATCAACTGGCCACTAGTTATCAGTATGCCTAAAGCAATCGCTAGATCAAAAGCGGAACCTTCTTTACGCAGGTCAGCTGGGGCAAGATTGATCGTAATACGCTGCTGTGGATAGCGGTAACCGCAATTTTTAACGGCAGCCCTAACTCGTTCAACAGCCTCGCGAATTGCTGAATCTGGTAAGCCAATGATATTCGTCTGCGGCAATCCATTTGCAAGATCGATTTCCACACCAATCATTACCCCTTCAATCCCATACAGACACGCGCTAAACATTTTCCCATACATAATAAAAACACCTCATCTCCTGAAATACACCCTAATTTGGGGTGTCATAGCTTCAAGAAAAAAGGTGCTTCCTTATTTTCCAAATATATATTAGCTGTTAAGTACATTATAGAAGTTGTGTCCTAACGCAATCTGTGAGCAATTTATCTTTAGAATAAGAAATTCAAGTTTTACATAAAAGCGAAAGCGCATCTCTAAAGACCTACATCAATCTCCTTCTTTAACTACGACCGAGTCCCTAATCTGCTCAAAAGTCAACGGTTTATAGTTCCAATGCTCTACACAAATGTTAAAATGATTGTTTCCCTCATATTTTTGCCCATGAATATGGCCGTGCACATTTACGTAAGGCATATGTTTATTCATGTACATAGGCTCATGTGAGAGGAAAAAGAAATCCTTATAAATCAAAGGATATTCACTAACCTCATCAAAACCTGCCTCAAGCCACCAGCTTCGGCTGCGGCCGCGATCATGATTGCCAAGGATCAGGATTTTGTATCCATGCAGCCTGGCCACAATCGCACGAGTCGCCTCCTTATTAAAAAAAGAAAAGTCTCCCAAATGAAATACTTTATCGTCCGGATTCACTACCGAATTCCAACTTTCAATCATAACTTCATTCATTTGCTCTACATCGTTGAAGGGTCTGGATTCAAAATCAATGATCAACTTATGCCCAAAATGATGATCTGATGTGAAAAAAACCTTAGCCATTTGCACCCTCCCTTTGTTCCTATTCTAATGACAGTATGTATGAAAAAAGCTCCGACTACCCATAAACCCTAGGAAAGTCGGAGCCCCGAGGACTTTTCCGCCTAATTTCTCACGAAATTATACGTATCATTCTATGTCATGAGGCGATGACGGAATACCTCTTTATTGTTAATGTTACTTTTCCCAGTCGCGCCGCTTACTCGAACGTTTATTAACATCACTCTGAATCAGTTCAGCTAAAGGAGGCGCCTCCTCATTGTCAATAAGCCAGCCACGCATCTCCTTGATCGCTTCCACCTGTCCATTGCCTTTGTCACGCCATGTAAGCAGTTCAATAACTCTAATTACAAGCGCTAAGAGACTGCTATTGCTGTTTTGCGACTTTTCAGCCCGGATTTTTTGAAATAACGCTTCATTTTCCCAATCTATTAATATTTCCTCCGCTATAGTGGGCCGCATTACCGTGAAGGTCTTATTGCAATTATCGCAACAGACGACAGATATTGGCTCTGCTTTAAATTTCACTTCAATCTTCTGCTGGCAATATTGGCATGTAAAACTAACCTGCATTTCAGAAGGTTTATTCTTCACTAGACAGCCCTCCTCATGATGACATTAAAAAGTTACTCCTAATGTTTACCCATTTCTTTTGAGAAATGACCCACAGTGCGGAAGGTATGTAAAGACTTTTTTATCAGAACAGCAGTAAATTCATAAAGAATCGCATGAGAAAAGTGAGTTACTCTTAAAACGCCTCGCGAATATGACTAAGTGAAGCTAGGCTAAGATCGTCATTTAACAAGACGCTAATTACATCAAAAGAAACCCGCCGTTCCTCATAACCCTTCATATGCAAATAAACCTGTGTTGTATTCCGAACCTGGTTTATTTTGCGAGCATTCACCGATTCTTCTGGAGTTCCCTGAAGCAGCTCTCCACTGCGGCTACGAACTTCGACAACAACAATACAGTCTTCACGCTCCGCAATGATATCAAGCTCTCCAGTACGACAACGCCAATTCCGTTCCAATATCATATATCCACTAGAAGATAGGTACTGCACAGCTCCGTTCTCTGCAGCAGTTCCTTTCTCTTTGCGGTTATAGTGTTTTCTTACATATGGCTCTTTCATTCTTGTCCCCGTTCACCAGCAGAACGATCGCTTTGATACACAAAGCTGAGGATTTCCGCCACCAGCTGATAGAGCTCAGACGGAATCTGTTGGTCCAGATCAAGCTTTGAAAGAACCTCCACGAGGGCTGCATCTTCCTGAACAGCAACCCCGCTCTCCTTAGCCTTTTGCAGAATAAGGTCTGCTATCGCGCCTTGTCCCTTGGCTACTACGACAGGAGCCTCGTTTTGTCCGGGACTATATTTGAGAGCGACCGCTTTTTTGAGCCCTTGTGAAATTGGCTGTACAGGCTCATTCATATACGGTAATCCACTCCTTTGTAAGCCTCAGGAACATAATCAACAAACTTATTAGTATTGGAACCAGCAAGCTCTTTAGGTAAATTCAATTCTGGCAAGGGTTCGGTTCTTAAACCTGATAATTGATAACCGATGGATTCTACTGCAGTTTTTATATCATCACGCCGCGTCTCCAGCAGCTCAAGCACCCACGGATGATCATTATGAAGCTTAAGACTAACGATTCGATCTACAACCTGCACGTCTACCAATGTCTGCCCTAGCTGCTTCATGTCCAAATCGAACCATAATCGACAGTTAGCTGCATCCAACTCCCCTTTGCGGCCCCGCCTGGACTGGATATGAACCGATGCAGTTTCCTGCCCATCTGGACCTTGCAGCGGCAAGAACAGTGTAACCTGCGCGAAGGGAGCAGTCCGGTCTGTATTCAGCAGCAGCTGTTGGCCTGTCAGCTGCTGCACTAGCCCGCTCGCGGCATCTTTTACCGCGGGCGGCACCTCGCTGCTGCTCATAAGCTGCAGCAGCACGCCCTTCAACGTGTCGGCAGCTTGCTCCCCGCCGACACTGCCTAGCGCGGCTGCAGCTGTCCCCGCTGCCGCTCGCGCCGTCTCCGCGGCCGGCAAAGCACCGCCGCGCACGGCCTGCTGCTCGTGCTCCGCACCGAGCAGCTTCAACACCCGCCCCACCCACGACTCCGCATCCGCGGGTGGGGCGGTGTCTGGCTGCACCGGCGAAGCCGCAGCAGCCGTGGTCTCCCCGCGCGGCGCTGCCGGCGCGGGGGCAGGATCTTGTCCCGCCGCGTCAGCGGGCGGAACGTTCGCGAGCTGCGGCATGCTGCCGCGCAGCTCGGTGAGCACGCCCTGCAGCTTCGCGAGCAGGGCAGCCCCGCTAAGCGCAGCAGCTTGGCTTGCTGCACCAGCTTGGTTTGCCGCAGCAGCTTGGCTATCTGCACCAGCTGATCCAGTGGCGCTTGTATTCGCGCCACTGACACTGCCCTGCGCTCTATCTTTATTTAGACTCATTTCATTGCCATGAGTTTCGCTCCCATTAGAACTATTTTGATTGTTTACAATCCCGTCCCCTTGCGTGTTAGCGGCACTACTCTGAGTCCCGGCAGCAATCGTAGAAGTTGTCTTCCCAGCCAAAGGTTCACCAGTATTTCCACTCTTCAAGAGCTGAACAACCTCACCAGCCTCTTCGGGCACCAGTGGCTTGGCAGTTACAATACCGGTTTCATTCTCAGGAGCTTCAGCTGTACTCGCAGCTGCACTTCCCGATATTTCTGATTTCACTGAATTCAAAGGAATTGCAGGTTCGTCAGAAATAACTCCGGCTCCCATTGCCCCTCCCGTTGCAGCAGCACTTCCGCTTGTAGTAGTAACACCAGTGCTACCTTCAGCAGGTTTACTTACAGGTTGTCCAGTCCCTTTAACCGCCACCTGGTCCATTTCCGCATCAGCATCACCTGCTGATACCGCTTCCCCGTTAATCACAGCGCCTGTACCTGTCGTTACAGGAGCATTCAGCTTTCCGGTTTGGGTACCCATTTCAGCTTTAGCTTCAGCTGTTGTTGTTTCTTCACCGGCGACTTGACCTGCCCAAATCGTAATCTGTTCTTCGAGCGCTGACAAAAGCTGATGAAGCTGCGGACCAAAAACCGCCTGCTGCAATCCTTTCACACTTTCAGGGGTAACCGGCAGGCCCCGCTTTACAGAAATGACAGCTGCATCAAGCCACTCTGAGGTCGGCACGCCCGCAGGTTTCGCACTCATTACAGCATCCAGAATCGCCGCTGTCTCTTTGGTAAGCGGAATACCACCCGACTGCATCGCCAACACAATTTCCCGACCCGCTTTGGAGTCAGTAAGCCCAAGCGATTCCAACGCCTCGCCCATGTTTTGCGGCGTAGCTAACACCATTTCGCCGAGGGAGACCGGCTTCAATACGGGCAATCCGCCTTCTCCGGGTGCTCCAACCTGCAAGTTCAGGGTCTCTCCTGGCAGTAGTGGTGTTTCCAACTCCGCACGAACAGGTGTACCTTGAATCTGCACAACGGCTTCTTTTCCCGAATCCGATACAGACAAAACAACACCACGTACAACTTGCCCTTCTTTTAATTCCAAAGACTTGGCCGCTCCCGGTTTATTATCCCCGAGCAATCCGCGGATCAATGTTCCGATATTCATACCGTTTCTCCTCCCTCCATTTTCTCTCTTCTTACTATATCGGTATTAATCCGACTTTTTTGAGCGGTGAATTTATCCAAGCTCAAGCGCCTTTGGCGTCTTTTATATTCTGATATTTTAAAAAAGGGTTTGCTGTTCAGCAAGAATCTTCCCAATAAAGCTGCGCCGATGCATAGGTGTCGGACCTAACGCCGTAATTTGTTCCCTGTGAAGCTTGGTCGCATAACCTTTATGTATCGCAATCCCATAATCAGGGTATAATTCCTCCCACACCCCTTCACACAGTCTATCTCTTGTTACTTTAGCTATAATCGAAGCTGCCGCAATGGACTGGCTGTTAGCATCCCCTTTTATGATCGCCTGCTGCGGCAACGGAAGATCTACTTTTTCAGCATCGATTAACATATAGTCCGGGGTATGACTAAGACCTTCTACCGCTTTTTTCATCGCCAGACGAGAAGCCTGCTTAATATTAATTTCATCAATCATGCGGGAATCCACATAACCTACACCAATAGCTATCGCCTGCTCCATAATAATCTCGAATAAGGCATCTCTTTTTTTCGCTGTAAGCTTCTTAGAGTCGTTGACGCCATCAATAATAAGCCCTTCCGGCAAAATCACCGCTGCTGCAACAACATCCCCAAACAAACAACCTCTGCCTACTTCATCTACGCCGGCTATACGGCGATAAGACTGTTCCCAGCCCTCTTTTTCATAGCTCAACATATCTATCGTACTCACGAATCTGTCACCGCCAATTATAATTTATTCTATAAACTACATAAGTCAGCTTACCATAGTAAAGCTCACATGGTCATGTACAAATAACCACTCCAATTTGATCCAAATCGGCAAAAAAAAGAGCCCCCGAAAAATTCCGGATGGCTCTTCCATACCCATTCATTTAAACGCCTTTAAGGTGTTTCCAGCGTAAAACGACCAAGCTTACCTGCCCGCAGCTCATGCAGCAAAGCACGTGAAGCTTTTTCCAGATCAACACGTCCACCGCTAATCAGACAACCGCGTTTGCGGCCCACGGCTTCCATAACTGCGACGATCTCATCAGGGTTCTCAAGATCCTCAGGAAGCTTCTCAATACCAAAGCGTTCTTGAAATCTGGAACCATAATCCTTCACCAAATACTTCACTGCATAAAAAGCAATGTCCTCAATGTTCAGGATTTCTTCTTTGATCGCACCCGTCACTGCCAAGCGGTAACCCACGTCTTGATCCTCAAACTTCGGCCATAAGATACCAGGAGTATCCAGAAGCTCCAGATTACCTCCTGTTTTAATCCACTGCTGGCCCTTAGTAACCCCCGGGCGGTCACCCGTAGCAGCGATACTCTTACCAGCCATTCGATTAATCAGCGTTGATTTACCGACGTTAGGAATACCGACGATCAATGCGCGCATAGCTCGTGGGTTCATTCCTCTTGCGATCTGCCGATCAATTTTTTCCTTCAGCAGCAGCTTGACCTGCTCCGGAATCTCCTTGACGCCTGTTCCAGTAGATGCATCCACAGGATGGGCAACATGCCCTTGTTCCTTAAAGTAAGCCAGCCACTTCCGAGTAATTTCCGGATCCGCCAGATCCGCTTTGTTCAAAATAATTAATCTCGGCTTGTCCCGCAAAATATCGTCAATCATCGGATTGCGGCTGGAAAGCGGCAGACGGGAATCGAGCAACTCTATAACAACATCAATCAGCTTCAGCTTATCCTCGATTTGCCGCCTAGCCTTCGTCATATGACCAGGAAACCAATGAATGGCCATTGCCGTCACCTCCTTTGACTTCTGTCAACTTAATGGTTAATCAGTGTAATATCTTTTATCGGCCAGAAGATTAAATCTGCACGACCCACAATATCACCCAGCGGCACATAGCCAATCATCCGGCTGTCTGTACTATCCGAGCGATTATCCCCCATAACGAAAATATGTCCTTCTGGTACAGTACCATCCGTGAATTTTTCATTTGGGAAATCTTTATTATTATACAGAGCGTTGTTACTATGCGCAGCATCAATAGCGCCTTGGATGTAAGTCTCGTTAACAACCTCACCGTTAACTGTAACTACATCTCCTTCTACTTTCACAGTATCTCCAGCCACACCAATTACACGTTTAATAAAATCTCTGCCTTCAGATGGCACGTGGAATACAATAACCTCACCCCGCTGCGGTGATCTTATATCGTATAAAATTTCATTAACGATAACACGTTCTCCCGTATGGAAATTAGGCTGCATGGAAGGTCCATCTACAATAAAAGGCTTGAATAAAAGCCAGCGAATCAGTATAACCAGAACTAAAGCAATCGCAATGGCCTTGACCCATTCCAGCACTTCATTTTTCTGTTTACGTGGGTTCTGCTCGCTTGATTCCAAAGTTTCGCTTTGTTCCTGCTGCATAGTTCACCGTCCTCTCTTAATACTACTCTTACTATACAACACAAAAAAACTCCTGCCAAAAACCCCTCCACAGATACTCCTTCAGGAGGCCTTTTCGGAGAAGCTTATCCCCAAGCGTATATGTCACACGCATTGTATACCAAGCTAAAACGCCCTCAGCGTCCTTTTAAGGACGGTAAGCGTTTATGCGAGAAATTTAAGAATAATGTATAACGTAAAACTTATGCTTTTCTTATATTTTCAAAAAAAAATAAAGCGAAAGGGGCTTGAACTCAAGCCCCTCTCCTCTGTCACTATTCTAGCGACGAATTTCTTTAATTCTCGCTGCTTTACCACGTAGTTCACGAAGGTAATAAAGCTTAGCACGACGCACTTTACCACGACGAGCCACTTCGATTTTTTCGAGTTTAGGCGAGTTGATTGGGAATGTTCTTTCCACACCAACACCGTAAGAAATTTTACGAACCGTAAAAGTCTCACTGATTCCACCGCCACGACGTTTGATTACAACGCCTTCGAACAACTGGATACGCTCACGAGTTCCCTCGATAACTTTTACATGCACCTTCAAAGTGTCACCCGGACGAAAACTAGGGATATCTTTACGAAGTTGCTCTTGCGTAATAGCTTGTAGGATATTCATTAAGGACTTCCTCCTTCCGTACAGGTGTTCTTGCCTCTTCCGGAGAGATCTAAGCTCTCCCTCATTATCCGCAGCGGACCACCGTATTCCACACAACAGAGTTAATAATATCATAAAGGACGGGCTAATACAACTTATTTTTCTATTTTATAACGGCAACATATCTCTTTTTTTTGCCTTAGACTGGCAGTCTTTACACAAGCCGACCACGGTTCCGTTGTCTTGAGCATAGAAGATCAACTTTCCATTCTTCTTCTTGCAAGAAGAGCAAGGCTGCTCCCCTGGACTCTGTTTGGCTTTGCGATGACTGTCCATTGAGATCACATTACTGCTAGTGGTGCGCAAAGGATTGCTTGAGCTGCTTGTTTTCTTTTTCTGAGCTATATAATACACAACACCCAGCGCTAGCAAGGCAAGCAAAATAACTACATATTGCATCTGGCTCCCTCCGCTCTTCATGATTTAATTGAGGTAAGAAAATAAAAAGACCGCCCTGTGATGCAAGTAAGGCAACGGTCTATATCGTATTCGCAAACTAGCCCTAGCACATCTCACTTTAAAAAGCGCTTTTCAGTAGCTGCTGAAGATTATATATGAGAGCATCTTCGCTCTTTTTATATGTATCCTTACCCATTTTAATGTCAGCGTAAGATCTATATTACATTTTAGCACAATTGAAATTTGAAGTGTAGTGAACACTTTTTAAATACCTAGTCTTTGGTCCAGTATATTAACCCGTCTACAGCCGTTTTTACAATAAATCCCCGTAGGCTATACTTACAGAAGTACGTACATAACGTAGCGCTTAGGGAAAAACACATATACCCAAAAATAAGGAGGATTTTATTCAATGAAAAAGAGTAATACAACTAGCGTAATGGCAGCTGTAGCCGTCTTGTCCATCGTACTTCTGGCAGGATGCACAGAGTTACCGGGTAGGCAATCCGCTAATAACGAACTAGGAAAGAATATTACTGAAGATGTGCAGCAAAATATTGGTGAGGCTGTGAAGCAAGAGTTAGGTAAAGCCGCTGCAAGCGTGGAGCAAGCCGTTCAGGATACAGCTACCAAGGTGGTCGACGAAGTTAAAGCAAACAGCATTAGCAAAGAACTATCCTTATCAAAAGAGATCGGCTCTGCTTCAGTGCTTAGCATGAACAATGCAGTGGGAGAAATTGAAGTTACATCAACTACGGGTGATCAAATTAATGTAAGTGCAACAATCTTAGCGCATAACGGCTCTGCCCATAAAGCTGACCGTCAGAAAATCTTGGATGACGCTGAGATTTCAATAGACGTTAGTGGCGATACTTTGAAGGTATCTACAAATTCCAAATCAAATCCGAAGAAGGATTTATGGACTTGGGCTCAAGATAAATACGGCTATTCGGATTTTAGTATTAACTATACTATAGAGATCCCCACCAGTATGGATGAATATCAAATCACCAATAATGTCGGACAAATTCGTCTCCGCAATCTGGACGGAAACTACCGCATCGTCAGCAACGTTGGTGCTATTGATATCGAAGGAGCGAACATCACCGGTAAGTCCACTCTAGAGTCTAATACAGGAAGCATACGCATGGATATAGCCGGAATGAAGAGTGATAGCCGCCTTAAAGCGACAACAAATGTGGGTAGCCTCAATGCTGTTCTAGCCGATGGCGTGAAATGTAGCTTGGTGGCTAAAAGTGATCTAGGCCAGATCACCGGGGTTGAGGGTGGCAAACGTGATGTTAACGGAGGAGGTCCATTGTTGTCCTTAAGCTCTGATATAGGCGCAATTACAGTAGAGTAACCAACCACTAATAAACAGACCGTCCGGATGAGCGGACGGTCTGTTTTTACATCATCATATCAGATTAAGGCAATAGCCAACAGCGTGAACAAGCTGAGAGTTAAAATATTGTCAGCAGCATAAGGGTAACCAAAAAATGCAGAAGTCTGCACAGGTCCATTGGATCCTGTTCTTAAGTAAACATTATATCTGTCCACATCTGTAATCACACCTTCATGCTGTCTGCCATCAGTAGTCAGGATACGTACCCTTCTATTCTTACAACGTAAGCAATTATAATAAGCCTCCACTAGTGTACTCCTCCTCATTCGTAATGATATACTCTATGGTGAGGAGTACAGGTCGGTAACGGCTAAGTTACATAGGTCATTTGTTTGGATCGATATTTACTTTCCGTTCTCTGCATTTTTTGTATTCCCAAAGGTTATATATAAGGAAAGACATATTTTCGGCTTGTTATCCGTACCATCCTATCCATTCAAGGAGGCCAATCGAATGAATGTAGCACGTAAACAGTTTATTAAGGAAGGCGTACTGCGTATTACCATCTTTATTATTTTATCATCGCTTACCTATACCGTTCGCAACTATGCATGGGCAGTTACTGTTCTCGTATGTTTTGCGCTTTACGCTCTACTTACAGGAGTATATCGCCTCTTTCGCAAAGAGTAGAATGCGCCTCCACGAATTTTTATAGTTAACCAAACACCCCCTTTCCAAAGAATTTTTAATTTTCCTTGAAGAGGGGGTGTTTACATTCTGATCAGAGTCACAGGGTTTGACCTCTCTTAGCAGGAACAATAAAACCATTAGATGTAGTGAACTTTCGTTCGCTATACTCTAATGGTTTTATTGGACTTGCTTATTCATACTTAATTATTAATCTTATATGTTCAAGCTTTAAAGGGCGAATGGGAATTACGATTTGCGATTTGTATAATAATCGATAATATCATTCACGGTGCGGAGCGGCTCCGCTTCTTTGTGGATCGTGTCCACGCTAGGCTTGAATTCTTCACGCGTCTTCGTAGTCACTTCAGTTCATTCCTTTCAATAGTTAAGCTTGCTGCATCGTAAGCTGCATATAGTATTACGCCACCTCTATCTATTACCCCAAATAGAAGAGTTCAACGCACCTATGCTCATTTGTTTTGGAAATTACGCAAAAAAAATACGAGATTATAGCCCTTCTTATATTTAAGTAAACATAACAAAAACGCCTCCTTAACGTAAGATACGTTAAAAAGACGTAAAATATGCCTGTTTTATTAAAATTTTACTCCGGCTTGATTTCATTTTTCAGACGTTCCAGTGTTTTCTTGTCTTTCAACGTTAGTTCTGCACTTTCGAGCAAATCAGGTCTACGTTCAAGTGTACGCTGTAACGCTTGCTCTCTCCGCCATACTTCGATGTTGGCATGATGGCCACTCAGCAACATATCTGGTACCTTCCAGCCGCGAAATTCAGCGGGTCGAGTGTAGTGAGGATATTCCAACAGCCCTGTACTGAACGAATCCGTGATCGCAGAGGTTTCATTTCCAAGCGCTCCTGGCTGTAGCCGAACTACTGAATCAATAACCGTCAGTGCCGGTAATTCTCCACCTGTTAACACGTAATCGCCAATCGACAGTTCATCTGTAACCAGATGCTCCCGTATCCGCTCATCGTAGCCCTCATAATGACCACATATAAAGATTAGATGCTGCTCTTGTGCCAGTTCCTCAGCAATCTTCTGATTATACGTCTTTCCTTGCGGGCACATAAGAATGATGCGCGGCTTCACAGAGGAAGGCGTCGGGACTGCAGATTCAGAACCATTCTCCAAAGGACTAGCCTCGATCCCCAATACATGTTCTACCGCTGCAAAGATCGGGTCAGGCTTCAGTACCATGCCCCCACCCCCGCCATACGGTGTATCATCCACACTGTTGTGCTTATTGCCTGAGAAATCACGAAAGTTCACAGCATTCAAAGATACAATCCCTTTTTCGCGTGCCTTACCAAGAATACTTGTGCTAAATACGCCTTCGCACATCTCCGGAAAGAGCGTTAGCACATCAATTCTGATCATGGCAATAGTCCTTCCATCAAGTGAACAGTAATTCGTTTGGCCTCAATGTCGACGTTCAGCACTACATCGTTAATTACAGGGATAAGGATGTCTTGACCTTTAGCAGGCTTAACAACCCAAACGTCATTTGCACCTGGCTGTAAAATTTCCGTAATTGTGCCAAGCGGTTCACTTCCAGCATCATCCGTATAAACTTCACAGCCAACGATTTGGTGGAAGTAATATTCGTTCTCTGGCAGATCAACCAGATCTTTACTTGGCACCTTAAGCAAACTTCCCTTATACTTTTCCACTTCGTTAATATTGGTATATCCCTTAAGCTTAACGATAAACATACCCTTATGCTCTCGAGCGGATTCTACAGTCACTTCGAATTTTGCACTGCCATCCGCAGGGATGACGAACAGCTTCTTATCTTTAGCGAAACGAACCTCAGGAAAATCGGTATGGGATAATACTTTAATCTCCCCGCGAATTCCATGTGTATTCACAAGCCGGCCTACGGTTAATTCTTCCGTCATATAACCCTCTCCTCTACAAGCTTCATCTATATATTTGAACAAAAAGGAGCCGGGATATACTATCCCTAGCCCCTCATTGTACGCATTATTTAAGATAAAATATCTACAGTTACGCGTTTATCGCTCTTGACTGCTGCAGATGTGACTACTGTACGGAGCGCCTTGGCGATCCTGCCTTGCTTGCCGATGACCTTTCCTACATCATCTGGATGTACGGACAGCTCATAGACAATCAAGTGTTCTTTCTCCACTGCCCGTACCGTCACATCTTCTGGATGATCCACTAAAGCCTTAGCAATTACTCCAACTAATTCTTCCATAGAGGACCCTCGCAATCAGTCATTATTTCTGTTGCTTAAGCTCATGAAACTTCTTCATCACGCCTGCTTTGGAAAGCAAGTTGCGGACGGTATCAGATGCTTGCGCACCTGTTTGAAGCCATTTAAGAGCTTTTTCCTCATCGATCTTAACTACTGCCGGTTGTTCAATCGGATTATAATAACCGATTTCCTCGATAAAACGACCGTCACGAGGGGACCGGGAATCGGAAACCACTACACGATAGAAAGGCGCTTTATGCGCTCCCATTCTTTTTAGACGAATACGTACTGCCACGAAAAATCACCTCCTTATAATAGTTTCCAACATTAGTTGGACAGACATTCAAGATCATTTAAAAGGGAATTTCAGCCCTTTTCCACCACCAAGACCTTTAAGCTGCTTCATGGCATTTTTCTTGGAGGCTTTGCCGCCTCCGCCCATCATGCCGGAGAATTGCTTCATCATCTTACGCATCTCATCAAATTGTTTGATGAGGCGGTTGACCTCAGCGACTGAGGTTCCGCTGCCGGTTGCAATACGCTTGCGGCGGTTATGGTTAATGATCTCAGGCTGTTGCTTCTCCGCCTTAGTCATAGAATGAACTATGGCTTCAACGCGTCCCATTTGCTTATCGTCGACCTTTAAATCTTTAATGCCCTTGGCTTTGTTCATACCCGGGAGCATATCAAGAATTTGATCGATAGGACCTAGCTTCTTCACCTGATCCATTTGCTCAAGAAAATCATCGAACGTAAACTCTGCATTACGCATCTTACGTTCCATTTCTTTAGCCTTGTCAGTATCAATATTCGCCTGGGCTTTCTCAATCAACGACAGCATGTCGCCCATACCCAGAATCCGCGAAGCCATACGTTCCGGATGGAACGGCTCCAGCGCGTCGATCTTCTCCCCTAAAGCGGCGAATTTGATCGGGCAACCGGTAACAGCTTTTACTGACAGTGCAGCACCACCACGGCTGTCGCCGTCGAGTTTCGTCAATACGACCCCTGTAAGCTCAAGCTGCTTATTAAAGCTCTCGGCTACATTCACGGCGTCTTGACCCGTCATAGCATCTACTACAAGAAGTACTTCATCAGGATTTACAACATTGTGAATCTGCTTGAGTTCTTCCATTAGTTCTTCATCAATATGCAGACGGCCTGCAGTATCGATAATAACATAATCCAGTCCGTTATCCTTCGCATGTTGTACGGCTTGTCTGGCAATTTCTACCGGACTAGTCTGATCACCCAGCGAGAATACCGGAACCTTAATCTGTTCTCCCAGCACTTGCAGCTGCTTGATAGCAGCAGGCCGGTAAATATCTCCCGCAACCAGGAGCGGACGATGATTGCCCTTCTGTAACAGCTTAGCTAGCTTACCCGAAGTGGTTGTCTTACCAGCCCCTTGTAGACCCGCCATCATAATGACGGTCGGTGGCTTGTTCGACTTGGCCAGCTTCGCTTGGCTTCCGCCCATCAGCTCGGTTAGTTCCTTGTTGACGATGTCGATAATTACCATGCCAGGCGTAAAGCTGTCCATGACTTCCTTGCCGATGGACTTTTCTTTCACCTTAGCCACGAATTCTTTAACTACCTTGAAGTTAACATCGGCTTCCAGAAGGGCTAACCGCACTTCACGCATAGCTTCGTTTACGTCTTCTTCGGATACTTTACCTTTACCGCGTAGCTTGCTGAACACATTCTGCAATCTTCCGGTTAAACCCTCAAACGCCATATGCAGATTTCTCCCTTCGTGCTACTCTAACCTCTGCAAGCGATCCACGATCTCCGCGAACCGAAGTTTATATTGCTCAGGCAGCATCCCATTCTCCGGCAGTCTGCGCAGCTCTTCTAAATATTTAGTACGACTCTCATGTTTCACTAATAGTCCAAGTTTTTCTTCATAATTCTCAAGGACTTGCTCAGCCCGCTTAATATGCTCATAAACAGCTTGGCGGCTGATTTCAAATTCAGCGGCGATTTCTCCCAAGGAAAAATCATCGTGAAAATAATATTTAAGAAACGTTTGCTGCTTATCTGTAAGCAGTCGTTCATAGAAGGCAAAAAGCAAATTGATACGATTCGTTTTCTCGAGCCTATTCTCCTGACTCATTAAGGACAACCCCTTCGTCAAGGAAAAACACTTTACACCTTCACAACGTCCCTTATGATACCTAAAAGAAAGAGAGATGTCAAGCACTTTTGCTTGTCATCTCTTTCTTTATTAAAAATCCATATTTTCCGCGATAAATCCGCTTGAAATTATTGGATTGGCAGTACATAAATCAATATGGCGAAGAAATGTGTGACACTGCCTGCAAGAACAAATACATGCCAGATCGCGTGATGGAACGGAAACCCTCTCCACACATAAAAAACTGTGCCTAGAGTATAAAGCACTCCGCCAGCCATCAGCAGAATCATACCACCGTCCGCTACCACTGCTGAAAGAGGATTCCAGGCGATAACAATCAGCCAACCCATAGCAATGTAGAACACCGTAGACATGAACAAGAACTTTTTAACAAAAAACGCTTTGAAGAAAACGCCAAATACTGCGATTCCCCATATAACACCAAATAAACTCCAGCCAAGTGTTCCCCGAATAGCTACTAGCAAAAAGGGTGTATACGTGCCTGCGATAAACAGATAAATAGAGGAGTGATCGAAAAATTCGAACAAATCCTTCGCCTTGCCCTCTTTGAGACTATGCACAAGTGTTGAATTGAGATACAGAAGCAGCATTGTCGTTCCATAAATGGAGAAGCTGACTACATGCCATGCCGTTCCTTTCAGACTTGCAAAAACAACAAGCAGGACAAGTGCAGCGACGCTTAATACAGCTCCGATCCCGTGCGTAATCGCATTCGCGACTTCTTCTCTCCGGGTGTAGGTGTGAGTATTTGCCATATCCATATCCTTCCGTCTAAGCTTTCTTTCTATTATACCACGCGGACCTCACTGGATTACAGTTTGTAAATCTCCGTGTATTTCTCCTCCAAATAATCAGCCAGATAATCTGGACTGAGCGGCTCACCTGTTACTTGTTCGATAATTTGCGAAGGGGTCAGACTTTTTCCGAAACGGTAGATTTTTTCTGTTAACCATTCTTTAATCGGCAAAAGATTTCCCGCAGCAATCAATTCATCGTAGTTCGGCAGCTCCTTGCGGAGTGTATTCAAAATTTGGGCAGCATACATATTTCCCAAAGAGTAGGATGCAAAATATCCGAAGTCTCCACCGGACCAGTGCACGTCCTGCAATACACCAAGCGCATCATTAGGCGGTGTAATACCTAAATATTCTTGATATTTAGCATTCCATACCTGAGGCAGATCTTTGACAGATAGACCTTCATTAAAAATAAGCTTTTCGATCTCGTAACGCACAATAATGTGCAGATTGTATGTAAGCTCATCTGCTTCAATTCGGATGAATGAATTTTCCACACTGTTAATAGCCCGGTAGAAATCCTCTACATCTACATTAGCAAGCTGCTCTGGGAAATGCTGCTGCAAATCACCGTAATAACGTTGCCAGAACGCACGGCTGCGGCCGATCATATTCTCCCATAGTCTCGACTGAGATTCATGAATCCCCATCGATGCGCCTTGAGCCAGTGGTGTTCCCACTAAATCTTGGCTGATATTTTGTTCGTAAAGCGCATGTCCACCTTCATGCAGTGAGCTGAAGACGGCGCTAGTCACGTTATCAAGTAAATAAGCGGTCGTAATACGAACGTCACCTGGATTCAGCCCTGTAGCAAAAGGATGCACACTCTCATCCAAGCGGCCTGCGTCGAAGTCATAGCCCATTTGTTTCAGAATAAAGTTACCAAACTTTTGTTGCTGCTCTTTAGGGAAAATCTGCTGCAAGAAGCTGGTATCAGGTTTATTAGGTGAAGCAGCGATAGCTTCCACTAACGGAACCAAGCGGCTGCGGAGGCGACTGAACACTTCATCCACCTTCTCTACCGTGAGATCAGGCTCATACATATCTAGTAGCGTATCGTAACGTGTGCCATTTACACCCCAATAATCGATGAACTCTTGTTTCAGAGCTACGATTTTGCTCAAATAAGGTTCAAATGTAGCAAAGTCATTGTTCTCCTTAGCTTCTTCCCAGATCGTTTGGGAATGAGCAGACAGGACAGCGTACTCTTCGAATCTTTTGGAAGGAATACTCTTACTGCGCTCATACTCTTTGCGGCAATCGTTGACGATCTTTTGTTGATTAGCTGTAAGCTGGCTCAACACTTCTGGACGGCTGAAAAATGCTGTAAAGTCACCCATCTCCTGTGAAATCTCAAGTCTGAACAATTCTCCACTCAGCATCCCAATCGTACCGGAACGAACTTCTACTCCCTTACGCGGTGCACCTGTGCGCAAATCCCAGTGCATTAATTCTATGGCCTCTGAATATCCACTAATTTTTGCCAATAACTCGCTGAATTGTTCCCATCGTTCCTTTACTTGTTGTTCCATTCTACTCCACCTGCTTTCTCTGTTTTACAGACTCCTCTTGATGATACTTTTTTGAATGAGTATAATCAACTTCAGAGATTACATCTCTAATTTTAAATATTTAATGAGTTACATAAGAAGCAGAGCATGCTTCGAACAAAAATCAAGGAGCGTGAACAGGGCTATGATGATTCAAGTTACACCTCTCGCAGAAAGGAAGTTGAAGGAAAGGCTTGGAGATCAGCCAGGATTTTTCAAGCTCTTTTATGATACGGTAGGCTGCGGGTGTGACGGAATTAATGTGTTACTGATTGTTTCAGAAGTGGAGCAAGGCGATTCTAGGATAGAGACGAATTCTCTTCCCTTTATCGTAAGCCGGCAACAGGAAATCTTTTATGAAGACAAGATGCGACTCGATGCAGAGGAACGTTTCTCTTCCTATAAGCTGGTCAGTGATTCTCAGATTTATGGCAACAATATCATGGTAAGAGATATGCGCAACGTAAGTACAATTCAAGGATTTTAAGGGAGGAAGCTAATATGAGCCACGTATCAGAAATTATTAACTTTAATAAAAGTTTTGTAGAGAATAAGGACTATGAAGCTTATTTAACCAGTCGTTATCCTGACAAAAAAATGCTGATCATCACCTGTATGGACACTAGACTCGTTGAATTATTGCCGAAAGCCATGAATTTCAAAAACGGTGATGTCAAAATTATCAAAAATGCTGGTGCGGTTATTTCTCAGCCTTTCGGTAGTGTTATGCGTAGTGTAATGGTAGCTCTGTATGAACTAGATGCTGAAGAAGTAATCGTGGTTGGACACTATGAATGCGGCATGGCTTCCCTCAATGCGGACCATATGATCAATTCCATTAAAGAACGTGGCGTATCTGAAGAAGTGCTGTCTACACTGGAGAATTCCGGAATCAAACTTACAAAATGGCTGCGTGGGTTTGACAATGTCGAAGAAGGGGTAATTCAAACTGTGGACCTGATTAAACGTCATCCACTGCTTCCCCCTAATGTACCTATCCATGGCATGATCATCGATCCGGCAACCGGAGCGCTTGAGCTTGTCGCTGATGGGTATAAGTAACGAATGACGACTCTCTAACTGCTGTTTGCGTGGATCCTGGATCCACGCTTTTTTTGTGCATAAAAGTATAAATTATGATAAATAAAATTGAAACCTTGTGGGGCAAGTCTGCGTATTACCGACCATACACAAAAATTCATGCTCACAGGAGGGTTTTCGTACTAAATGAAACCAATGAAACGCGTAATGATGATTCTAATGGCCTTCACTCTATTTTTTGCAGTGGCTGCTCCAGACTTTGCCGATGCACGTCGAGGTGGCGGCGGTTTCAAATCCGGCACTCGCAGCTATTCAACAACTCCAAAAAAATCAACAACAACAAATAACATCAAAAAAAGTGACAGCACTAAAAGCTCCACAGCAGGATCTGCTGCTAATACGAAACGTGGATTCTTCAGCGGCGGCAGCTTAATGAAGGGCATGATGATCGGTGGTTTGGCCGGATTATTATTCGGTGGAATGTTTGGTGGAATGGGAGCTTTTGGTGACTTTCTAGGCTTTGCCGTTAATATGTTAGCTATCTATGTACTGGTTATGCTCGTGATGTCCTTCTTCCGTCGTAGAAAAGAACGTCGCCGCTTAGAAGAACAGGATGGTCGTTACTAATGTCTACAATCGTTCTAAGCATGGATGAGATCATCAATGCCCTCTGTCTGCACATGGCGGAACGAAAGGCTGTTCGCCCAGAGGATGTTCAGGTGGAACTGAGCTGGGAAGAAGATACCGGTTACTCTGCAGAGGTTTGGGTACAGGGCCGCAGTCAATTTCTAGTGGAGTCCAATATGATTGAAGCGATCCTGCGTTACATGCTCAGCGAATATGGTGTTCGCGCCTATCGTGAAGATGTAAGACTGGACCTGGATGAGGAAATCACAGCGATTGTAAATACAGGGAACTAATAATAGTAAAAGGGACAACCCAAGGGGTTGTCCTTTTTTGATATAACGCTATTCATAGAAATATTGCTTTACCGTCCCTACCCCGTCTGCCACTTCAATTTCTGCATAAGCTCCATTAATAAAAGTAACCTGCGGCGGGACATGACCACAATCGATATCATAAACGATCGGCACCTTAAGCTCTTGAAAAAGTTCAGCATAGATATCCTCGGCAGTATAGTTATCCACAGGCCTATTAGCTGGACTTCTGCCAAACATAATCCCCGAACAATTCTCAAACCACCCTGCCAGCTTCATCTGCACTAGCGATCTGCGTAAATCCGCTGTGTTCAATTCACAATTTTCCAAATACCAAACAATTGGTTCGTCATTAATCATTTCTTGCTGAAAATGCTGGAGCTTTCCATAAGGTGTGCCGATTAAATGCCTAATTACATCTATACAACCACCCAACAGACGTCCTTTCATCGTTACAGCATCTGTAGTTAGAGACTTCCAATAAGTCTCCTCTGTCAAATGAAAAACGCATGGCGAAGGCACATCATGCTGCCATTCCCGCTGATATTTAAGAGATGAATGCTGGACAATGGACTCACCCACTGGTGTCTCTAGAACCGCCTGCCAGAGGGCTGTAGTATCATCTGAATACTCTCCCCGTAAATCAATGAGATTCGCTCCGTGGGCAGTAGCCAGACCGGTTGTCAGCGTGACCGCAAGCAGCAAGACGCTTATATCTGAATATCCCACGATCCATTTGTCCTGCAAAGCATCAAAATCAATATATTCCAGAGCTTCAATTAACAATTCCCCGCCCCAAGGCGGAATAAGGGCATCGATTCCGTCATCATTGATCATCTCATTAAACTCATGACCACGAACATTGGCTGGTGCAGATTTAGCCTTATCTTGCTTCCATGCCGTTTCGCCGATAATGACATTAAATCCTTGCGACTTCAACCGGCTGGAGGCCAGTGTAAGAAGTTCTGCATTTTGAATGCCTACTCCAGATGAAGGTGCTGTAACGCCTATCGTCGCATTTTTTTTCAAAAAAGGGTATCTAATCATATGCCACCTCCCAGAGTTTGTACCCATTATATCCCTAAAGTGATAATGAGAACACCTCCTTCTAACACATACTTTACGCCTACAAAAAAAGGACCTGGCGGGATGCGTCAACGTATGACCACAAATCCTGCACATGTCCTTCTTCAATTAAACCCAAACACTAGATTAAAGAGATAGCAAGCAGTTCAAACAACACAAGCGGTAAAATCACATTATTATTGTATGGAGGACCTGGATAAGGTCCTGGATATGGGCCAGGTCCCGGGCCCGGATGAGGATGATAAGGCTGATGAGGGTTGTAAAACCCGCGGGGCATTTGCCCATTAGCCGCAACGTTCAGATACAAGTGTTTATTATCTACTCCGGCTATAACGCCTTCATGTACAAAGCCATCAATTGTCTGTACGTTCACCTTATGGTTAAGGTATGGCTTGCAAGATTGATGTAAGGAATCACGGACACCGTGCAGGTGCCGGATCACAGCAGGATCGGCCTGATAAATCACATTCTGTTGCTGCCCAGTGTTAAATGTCGACATGGATGTTCTGACCTCCGTAAATGGATTTGCTCCATTCTATGCAGAAGCCTAGATTACGGTGCCTATTAAATGGGCTATTCTTAGAATGGCAGAGCGACCTTCTCAACCTTAACATTTACGGAAACTAGAGACAGTCCCATCATATTTTCAACAGCATTTCTTACATTTTGCTGTAGCATATAGCAGACCTCTTGAATCACACATCCGTAATTAACTATGACCTGAAGATCGATGGCAACATCCACTTCTTTTACTTCAACGGACATTCCTTTTTTTACATTTTTACCGCTTAGACGTTTAGCCCAGTTGTCCGAGATACTGCTTCCTGACATGCCGGCAATACCCGGTGTGTCCAGAACCACTTGCCCGACGATCGAAGTCACCACATCATCTGAAATATGAATTAGTCCTTGCTCCGTTCCTTCATTCATAGAAATCCCTCCATAATGTTTTATTACCTTAAGAGATATCAGGACTCTCCTCTACCTCTATCTCTACCCGTCGTTGCTTGACAAACAAATAATAGGCCTTGGTCAAGACGATTTTAACAATCATATACAGCGGAATAATCAGCAATATCGCTATGATCCCGCCTAAATCCCCGCCAACCAATACCAGGATAATCGTTGTCAGTGGATGAATATCGAGCTTTTTCCCAAAGATGTAGGGAGCGATTAAATTATCCTGTATCTGCTGCGCTACCAGAACAATGATGATGGACCAGACGGCTATAGACGGCGATTGAATGAATCCGATGATGAAAATAGGGATACTAGACAGTATCGCACCAATAAAAGGCACGAAGTTCATCACAACTGCGATTACAGTCAACAGCAATGCATATTGCAGGCCGATAATAAGGAAACCAATATACATCAGAACGCCTAAGGCTAAATTAACAAGCACCCGGCCCACGATAAAGCCACTAAGCGCACTGTCGATTTCAGTCATCATTGTAGTTCCTTCTTCACGATACTTCTTTGGGAAGAAACTTACAATCTTACGTCCGAATTTCCCACCTTCCTTAAGCATGTAGAATAACATAATCGGAAAGGTGAATAAAATGATCGCAAAATTCGAAACAAAAGAGAACAGTCCTGAAACGTAATTCGTTAACAGCGTAAACCCTTTATTCAAATAGTCCGTCAATGTGGAGGCTGGATTCGCATCAGCAGGGATCAACGCAGACAGAAATTCATTATCTTCTAGTTTCAATAGCTGTTGATTCAAGGAGGCAATGAGATTTGGCATATTATCGACGAAATTAACTAATTGTGTGCGAAGTGAAGGCCAAACGCCGATAATAAAAGCAAACAGAAGCACTAAAATAACTACATATACGATGATAATCGCCAAAGAACGATTCAGCTTATATTTCTCCAAGGTATCGATCAGTGGCCGCAGCAGGTAATAAAAGAAACCCGCCAGCATTAAAGGCACTATAATGACACTGAACAAAGACAGGATCGGTGTGAATAAAAAATCTACGCGTGAGCCTAAAAATACAATGCCTAACACTAAAAGGATCGCTAGACAAACTCTGATGAAATTGTTCAGTTTAGCCATAGTTTCTCTCCCGTCTTCTGATTTGGATGTCTTCCAGCTCGTTATTTCGGAATCCGGATGGCGAATACCGTAGGTTCCTTCTTTCGGCGACTGAGATGAAGTGTACCACCCATTTTCTCTGTATTTTTCATAGCTATCGAGAGACCTAGCCCTGTTCCTCCCGAAGCTGTCCGCGCTTTATCTCCCCGAACAAACGGATCAAACATTGTGGACCACAGCTCTTCTGGAATACCCACTCCAGTATCAGCGATTTCAATCGTGACTTCTTTCTCCAAAGGGATCACCTCCACACGCAAATGTGTACCTGGAGGATTATAGATCAGTGCATTGGTGATCAAATTATGAACCACACTCGAGAGCAGCTCCGCATCAAAGTTCAAGAACACATCCTCTTCGGGAACATTTAGATGCAAAACAAAGTTCTTTTGTTCAATCTCTCCGTAGGTATCTGCAATGATTTCACGAATAAATTCGCCCAGTTCTTGACGCTCCATTCGTAGCAAGAAATCCGGTGAATCTATCTTTAACAGCTCCAGCATGTTCTGAATCAGCTTAGTAACTTGTGAGGATTTATTATAAATATAGCTTAGATATCTTTTTTGGCGCTCTTCATCCTCGCCTCTACCTTCCACAAGCGCCTGTGCAAAGCCCTGTATACTCGTTATCGGCGTCTTCAGATCATGGGACAGATCAACCATCATCCGTTTCTTACTTTCCTCTGCCTGGCGTTTTTCTTTGGTCGTCTTTTCAATTACATCTGCCATATAATTAAAAGTCTCTCCAATTTGCGAAAATTCCTTCTCTGCATATAAAGCGATTCGAGTATCATAATTCCCCTGAATCATCTGCTTCAACCCAAGCGTGATGATACGCAGTGGCTTCCTGATTCGCCGCGCTACCCAATAGCTGTACACGATAATTAGCAAAAGAATCATTACCACACCCAAAAAGACGTAGTATGAAAGCGAATGATTAAAGTAGGCCACGAAGGGATCACTATTAATGGTGATGGTGATAGCTTCCCGCGGCAGCTTCAGCAGCAGCCACTCCGATTCGCTCTGAGCATTTAGCGTGGTCAACGAGTAAAAGTAAGCTTGATCTTCTCCATTTTCCAAACTTTTTAAAAGCTGGTTACTGGTATATTGGGTTACACCGTCTTTTTTTTCTCCAACAACCTTGGTGACCTTCATGTCTTGATCCAAGACCTCGATCCATCCCCCGCTACGCAGAAGACGTTTGGTTTCTACCCCATGCTCCAGATTTTCTCGATAAGCACTAGCTTCCACCTTCAAATCAGGATCAGCGATTTTATTTTTTTCGAAAATATGGGTCACATCAAGATTAATAAACAAATAATATACAATCACAAGAAAAAACAAAATACAGATAAACAACAAAAAATCCAGCGTCAGCGATGATTGTAAAGGTCGTTGATCTCTATTGCTCCATAGGCGCTTCAATTTTGTATCCCAGCCCTCTAATAGTCTTTAAATATACTGGCTTTTTGGAGTCTTCCTCAATTTTTTCCCGGATATTGCTGATATGTACCATGATACTATTATCTTCGTACACATAGAAATCTTCCCACACGGCCTCATATATTTTTTTGCGTGTAAAGACTCGTCCAGGCTGCTTCATCATTAGTTCCAAAATTTTGTACTCGGTAGAAGTAAGCACCACAGGTTCACCTGATCGATAGAGCAGACACTGGCTTTGATCCAGCATTAATTCACCTAATACGATCTGCTCAGCTTCTTTTTCCTCAACGACTTGCGCATCGAAATGATGTACACGCCGCAGCAGTGCTCCAACACGGGCTACTATTTCTAATGGATTAAACGGTTTCGAAATATAATCGTCGGCTCCTAGTTCAAGACCCAGAATCTTGTCATGATGTTCACTTTTGGCGGATAAAAATAACACTGGAAAATGATGCACCTCGCGGATCTTTTTCAATAATTGCAGTCCATCCAGACCCGGCATCATAATATCTAGTATTGCCAAATCAACCTTATGGTTCTGCACCTGCGTTAAGGCTTCAGTTCCACTGTTCGCTTCCAAAATGTTGTACTCTTTCTCTAAATATAATCTTAGCAATTCCACAATTTCTGCTTCATCATCAGCGATCAATATTGTATACATGATAATCCCCCCATCTAACTATATTCTGTGATTATTAACAGAGCCTAAACACAATCTAAAGAATAGCTAAATTATCACATAGGAATAAAATAAAAATCGCACACGGGAAACCGTCCCATGTACGATCGTAATTTGTCTGGATTGTGAGGATCACTACTTTAAAAAGCTACGCCAATTCCGCCTTCCCCAGCATAGGTTCCCATTACCGGACCCATGCTTGAGAGTAAGACTTCTTTGAAGGGATGCTTTAGTAAAATGCGTTCTTTAATCTCGAGTGCCAGCTTCTCACAATTACTGTGTACAATAGCGATAACCGCTTTCTCGTAATCATGCTGCTTCTCATCCAAATGCGCAAGCAGACGATTCAGTGCTTTTGGAAGACCCCGGGTCTTCTCCACTACTTCGACAGTGCCTTCTTCGCTGATTTTGAGCAGCAACTTTATATTGAGTACAGACGCTACGGCTCCCGAGAGCCGACTTAGACGTCCGCCCTTCATTACATTCTCCAGAGTGTCCAGCGTAAAATAAGCGTTAACTTCCTCTATCTGCTGAAGTACCTTTTCCTTGAGCTCTTGCAAGCTTGAACAAGTTAAGGACCACTGCGCCGCCAGGCCGACAATCAATGACAGCCCGCCTGAGAAGTTTTTGGAATCTATAACCTCTATTGCATTGGTATGTCCTTCATCCTTATACATTTCCATAGCAATCATAGCCGTCTGATAAGTGCTACTAATATTAGAGGACATACAAATGACCATAATGTCAGTTCCCTCCTCCACTTGCTTGAACTTCTCAAGGAATTCGTTGGGACTTGGACTAGCTGTGGTAGGCAGCTCCTTGGATTCGCGCATTTGAGCATAAAAGCTTTTCGTGTCCGTATCTGCCGGCATTAACTCATGCCCAAAATGAACCGGTAGGTGGATCACGGAAACATTATACTTCTCCATGTAGTCAAGGGGCAGGTCTGAACCGCTGTCTGTTATGATCTTGATTGCCATAATATAAGTACTCTCCTTTCAATATCAGTACTATTATAGCCACCATAAAATGAAATCTCCAGTAACCTTTATAACTTGAAAAATTCTTCGATCTGTGCTATGTCTTTCTTCCTTAACTTGTCCTTATATGATATGGTTTATAAATAAGCGTATAGAAATGGAGTGTATGTATGAGTAAGGGAAGAGTATGGAACAGAGGCAAACATGATGGTACAGGACTATCGAGAAAAAAAACCGTAGATCAAGAGGGTACAGCTTCTACTGAAACTGAATCCACAGAACCTTCGAAGGAACCTTCCAATTCAAGAATTGATACTGTAAAACCGATGAATCGCACGAATTGGGTGACCAGACCCACCCGAGTCAGCAATAAAGATTCGAAAGACAAACGATAATTCATACATTCTAAGATTTGAGGACCCAGATGACGTTATTGGCAAATTCCCAGCCTTCTGAGCAGAGTTTCGGACTCCAGAGCCGTTATTCCGTTGAAAGAGGTTCATATATGGTGTTTTTCGTGCCATTAGTGACTATGCGGTCCGTTAGCATCCCAAATCTGGAATAAAACTGCGTTTAGAGTCATCTGTGTCCGATAGTTATCTTTGTACATGCAAAAGTAATGAAATCCAGCGAACAACAAAAAGGGTTGTCCCAGTAGCCATTTCATCATTTCATGGCTTATGGAACAACCCTCTTCTACTTTCTACGCCATATATCCTAACTCCGCTTCATCTCTGGAGGGGGCTTCGCCAATTAACTGCTTCAATAGTTTTTTCATCATTACCGAAGCTTTTACTTTGGTATGAAGACACGGAGAAACCTCTATTTCATAGTTCCCTTGTTTGATAGCTTCCTTCAATTCTTCCACAGTTGAGCAGGAGTCTTGCAGTCGATTCACAACACTGCCATACTGCAAACACTGATGACTGTCACTGCCAGCAATCACAGGCATACCCAGCTTCTCAGCAAAGGGCGTGATCAAGTTTTTATAAGTCTCCACCCCCTGCATGTAAATATCCTTAGCGTTGAAATCAAAAGCGTCTAATCGCTGAAGCAATGCCGGATCCAGTTGATGTAAAGGCGTAGAAGTTCGGAAGGGGTGGGCTCCGATTTTCCAAAGATTATGTTCGTCGGCCATATCAAGCAACTGCTTAAAAGGTATGAAATTCCCCTCCTGTGTATGTTCATCTAGTAAAGCGCGGACAGCTAGAACATTCTCCTTCAGTCCGATCAACAGGATGTGACCTGTCTCCGCGATATCCACTTCCATGCCTGGAAACAGTTTAAGTCCGTTCACATCGTAATAATGCCCGTTATAGGGATAAGTCTGATCCAGCGCATCATACATCGCAAAGAAATTAGAAGTATTAAAATGCTCGGTCAATGCTACAGCCTGTAATCCATTTGCCTTGGCTTCGAACATCATCTCCGCAAAATATTCGGGGGAAAACGTAGATTTCTTAGATAATTTACCATGGGTATGCAGATCAATATTCATCATGTCTAATTCGTCTCCTTTGAGCTTGTAAGTTATGTTAATACACCAGTTCAGGGTAGAGATAACCAATACAGAATATCAAGATGACATAAGCAATGGATCCGGATAAAAAGTACCAGTCGGACCGCTTCATTTTCAAATAAGATAACTTGATCTTCTTCACTTTCTTATTATTAAGCCCGTAGCTAAATCCCCGAGTCTCAAGAGCTTCAATCGTTGTTCGAGAACGTTTAGCTGTGTTCAACATGAGCGGGTAAAATGCCAGAATGACGATTCGCAAATAATACGTTATTGTTCGCCAGTAGAAAATTCCATGTTGAAGCGGTCGTTGCCCTCTCAATCTAAAGGAAAGTAGAATTTGATGGAATTCCTCCAGTAAAGTAGGCAAAATACGATAGCCATAAGATAAGCTGAACGCAAAGGTATCAGGGATTCCTAAAGATAGTAAGCCGTCACTAAGTCGTTCCGGATCAAGACTTGAGAAAACCGTAATACTTGCCAGCGAAATCACCGAAAGCTTAAGCGTCAGTGTCAGCATAGGCAGCAAGGATTCAATCCCCCCGCCGAAAAAGAGCGACAATATAAACATCCAGCCAATCTGGCTGATTAAGCCGAGACATAATATAAAAATAATATAAGGGCTGACCCGGGAGAGGACGGTCGTTAAAACCATAAGCACGAACATCCCTAACAGGATTGTCCGGTTATGTACAAACCAAGGCACGATGGCAAAAAAGAGATACCAGAGCAGCAGGGTTCGCGGGTCCAGCCTGCCCAGAAAAGTGCTGCTGCTGTTATATGCGGTCCCGAGTAACTCCAATTTGATTTGTTCTACAGATATACGGTCAAGTGCCCGTTTAACGGCTTCCATGGATTGCAGCTACCTCCTTCTTTTCCACTAAACTCACAAACTCTTCTAAGCTACTGCAAATTCTAGGGAGACCGAGCATACGACTTAGCTCCATCAATTGGGTCTGAGCCAGACCCGCACGCCGTAAAAGAAGGCCGTCAGCGAAAATTTCATCCTTCGTCCCATCCGCGATTATCCGCCCTTGATGCATTACAATTATTCTGCTGGCCCATTCTGAGACAAGCTGCATATCATGAGTTGCGATGACGACCGTCTTCACATGATTACGAAGCGTCTCCAGCACATGTACCATTTCTTGTTTGGTCGAAATGTCCAGATTAGCTGTCGGTTCATCAAGCAGCATGATGGCGGGCCTAACCGCGGCACCAATCGCCAAGGATACCCGGCGCTGCTGCCCTCCACTTAACAGTCGGGCATCCCGTTCAGCCAGCTCGCTTAAGCGAAACGCCTTTAGCATCTCATCCACTCTTTCATCCGTATCTGGTAGTTTCCGCGCCTTCAGATAATAAGCGATTTCCTTACGCACAGAATCCTCGATAAACATTTCCTCCGGATTCTGGAATACATAAGCTACCGTACCGGAGAGACGTTCAGGCGGCAGCCCGTTCACCGTCATTTCTTTAACCTTTACGGTTCCAGCTATAGGTCTGACAATACCAGCAATCAGCTTCATTAATGAAGATTTACCTGCTCCGTTGTTGCCAATAAGAGCAATGGACTCTCCCTGCCGCAGTTCTAGCTGAATTCCATTCAGTACAGGATGCGGCACCTTATGAATCGTACGATAAGAGAGGTGGACATTCTCCAGCTGAACGATAGAACTTTCTTCTTTTGCTGCTATGGGGAGCTGCTCTTGAATTCGTCCGATTGGAAGTGTCTCCACATTAGCATCCTGACGAAGCATCATGCGGGTACTGCCTTCCTCAGCATTTAAGGGAAGCAGCTTTGACTTCTGATCATCAGGCTGTAGCAGCCAAGCCGCCCGGGTCACATCCGGTGGGTAAATGCCCAGCTCTAGCAATTCTTCTACAGATGACAAAGCTTCACGCACAGGCTTCTGCCAGCGCATTTTACCCTGATCCATCAGGACAACATTTTTACAATAATCCGCAATAAATTCCGCATGATGCTCAATCACTACAATGGTCTTTCCATGCTCTTCATTCAAACGCTGCAAAATATCATAGATATGACGTGCATGCTGCGGATCCAGCTGGGCTACGGGTTCGTCGATAACCAGAATTTCCGGATCCATAGCTAGGGCTCCGGCCAGAGCGAGCAGGTGTTTTTGCCCACCACTTAACTGCCAAATAAATTCATGCCTCAAATCACTAAGTCCGGTTAACGCCAGCGCACGCTCTCCCCGTTCCTTGTAATCCGTAAACCCATAATTCAGAGGTGTAAAAGACACATCATCAAGCACCGTCGGCCTTACCAATTGATTCTCGAAATCCTGATAAACATAACCGATACGTTTGGACAGCTCTGCTACACTTTTTCCATCCGCAGATTGGCCGCAAACTGTCACCTCTCCATTGAAATCACCCGTGTAATAATGAGGAATTAAGCCGTTAAAGCATTTGCAGAGAGTAGATTTTCCGGAGCCATTACTGCCGATGATCGCAATAAAATCTCCTTCTCCCAGTCGTAAGTCTACGTCTTGCAGTACTGGTTGTTCAGCTCCCGGATACGTAAAGTTAATTTTGTTCAATTCAAGAATTGTATTACGCATCTGCTTGACCCGCTTCCTGTCTTTTTCGTGTCGAACGCCGAAGCAGTGTAATAATCGCCGTTGCCGCTACAACAGCCGCTACCAACATACTGAGCCAAATCAAGGTCTTTTCATTCGATTCCGCTCCTGCAAGCTCAAAATCACCGAAGTTCCAGCCCGATTCCGATAACAATTCTGACCCCACCGCTACCATCACTAGAAAGGTTCCGGCAATGACCAGCTTAGGAGATAGCCACGCTCCTGTTGCATATTTCATATTCCGCTCACGCGGCTTCATGCCAAGCAATGGTTCAATTTTTCCATATAAACGCGGAACCAGATACATAGTAGGAATTAGCGCGAACAAAATGCCGGAGAAGAGTACATCATTCAGGAACCCTACTCCCTCAATTACAACGATGCTTTCAGCCAGCCCTTTAACAGCCTCTAGCTCTTCTACCCCTACCCATACCTTCACAATATCTATAACGGAGCTAAAAAACTGGTGAATCGCCACGCCGGTAATCGCAGCCACTCCAACCTGTCTACGATTCTTCGGATCAGATACCATGCGGCCTGCGGTATACATCGCCAGTGAGAAGGTAATGAATTTCTCCAGCTCCCCTAAACCTCCAAATTGGCCTAACATCAATTCCCCGAAGATTACCTCACCAACAGCTGCTCCGACCGCCGCATATAAGGGGTGAAACAACATACATAATGTCAAAGGAATGAAGGCGAAATATTCAATGGATAATTCAATCGGGCCCAGTTTGATCCCAGGCACTAGCTCGGTAAACATATTGGACAACCCGTAAAGCGACATCGACAGTACAAAAATCATCATTTTTTGTGACTGAGTCAGTGTGTAACGCGTTTTTATCGTGCTCATGAAATATTTGGCCTCCCAATAAGAATTTATCTTCATTATAAGAAGGCCATGTCATCACAGCTTTTTTCATTTGTTAAATGAGAGTAATATTTTTTTCAATATTTTTAACGTTGTAAAAATATTTACAACATATTCGCACGTTATATTCTATCTATCGCATCATCATAGGAGGATTGAGAGATTGTATAAAGATTGGAACCATCGCGCTTTTTCGCCTAATCAACGGATAATTGCCGACTTTATTCAGAAAAATGAGCAACGTGTGGTCTATATGACCGAACAAGAAATGGCAGACGAGCTGCATTTGAGCATTGCCTCCGTTTCACGGTTCTGGAAAGCTGCGGGGTATAAACATGCCAAAGATTTTAAAAACCGGCTCCGTTTCCGCTTTGAATCCACACCTTCTGTAAAAATGCGTGATGCCATGCAGCGATCAGACGATACCTCACTCCCTCAACTGCTGCTGGACAATTGTTCACATCATTTGCAAGAAACACGCCGCTATTTAAGTGACGATGTACTAAAGCGTGCAGTAGATGCAATATCAACAGCTCGGATTATTTATGTATACAGCCCTGGCCCTTGCGCCGGATTAGCAGAGCTAATGATCTATCGAATGGCGCGTTTTGGTCTTCAAATGAAAAAAATGGCCCCCAGCGGCCATGAGCTGCTAGAGACCTTAATGCATGCTGACAAACAAGATGTCTTGCTTGTCTTTGGATTTGTGCAAATACTGCCTGAGATTGAAGTCATACTGAACCATGCACGTGAAGTAAATTACCAGGTCATCCTGATCACAGATAGACTCGTCTACCCGCGATCGCAAGATGCAGATATCGTGCTTTATGCCGGGAGAGGTGAGGTTTGGGAGTTCCACTCCATGGTTGGCCCCACCTATATTATTGAGAATCTGATCCTTGGAGTGGGATTAGCGAACAGGGACAGTAGTCTAAGCAAGCTGGATAAATTGCAGCAATTGCGCGCGCAGTATGGGGGGAAGCTCCCGCGGAGTTAGGTTTAGATTTGACTGCAAGGTGAAGAGAAATTTAATTCATTCCTAAAGCTTCTTTAATTTGTGGGATAGATAAACCGTTTGCTTTCATTTCTTTGATCCAAAGAATGCGCGCGACGGTTTCTTCTCTTTTATATCTGCGTGTTAAGTTCTCCTCTGCCTGTTCAAAGGGCAGCATGCCTTCTTCTGTGTAATGTTTGAGTGTACTATAACGAGCATTTGTGATTCTTACTAATTCCCCTATCGATACATATTCTGACGCCATAATATTCTCCATGGATCGTTGTCTAGACATTGATAACCAACTCCTTTACAGCGGGCGTTTCGGAATAAGACGCACACCTTGAATTGGCACTTTCATCATTACAAAATGTGGGATCGCATCGTAGAGCAAATTATCAATTTTAAGGGTCGCAATTGATCCTCTCTCCAGCACCTTAACTTCATGACCATAGGACATTAATCTTGTAATAACTGCGTCTAACCTTTGATTAGAATTATCAAACCAAGACTCTGTTTCTATAAAGACAGCTCGTGATCGCTCTAGGGCAGGGAAGATAAGATTGAGACTACTGCCGATAAAGGTCTTCGCAAACTTTGTCTTCAATGCTAAAAAACGTTTGATGCCTAACTCAACTCCCTGGCGGATTTGTATAGGAAACAATGCCTTTGCCCATAAGTTACTTTGGTATAGATCATGTAATTTGATATTCACCTGTTCTAATTCGTTCAGTGAGAAGAAATCTTGCATACATCCACATTCACGAAGTAGCCATAGCATACAAATGACCTCATCCGTAACTGGGCCCTCTTCCAAAATCTCTGCGCGCATATTCTCTGTAATGCTCGTGTATGCCTCCATATTACTTCGATAGGCTCTAATTTCAACTTCAGCAGAATCAAAATACATATCGCTCCCTATCAGGCTTGGTATATCTTCAAGCAAATTCATGGCTTGAAGATCATCTGAAATCGCGGTTTCGAACTTTTTTAATTGATGGTTAGACTTCCTCGAAGCCTTCTTTAACCACCAATTTAGGTCACCCTTCACCTCAGCACTATTATGAAGTAAGGATTGTAGAACAGTTTCTCTATAGAGTGTTGAATGAGATTGATCAAGTGCTTCCTTGTGCAAAGTTAACTTGTTCTCAGATTGTGTAAAACATCCCTCTAAGTAAAGCTCCAATATAACCGCTGCTGCCATGCAGCGCAAAGACACTTTCTTGACAGTAGTCATCTGAAGACTTCTCTGAGCATTAAGCGCGATCAATGAAAAACTTGGTGCTAATTTAAGATCCATCATAACCATCCACCCCTATCCATTAATTCGTATTTACAGGAAGATATTTATTCCGTATGGTGAGCGTTTGATTTACTTACTACTTACTACTTACTACTTACTACTTATCACTTAAAATACACCATCATTACAATAATTGTCAATGGTCTGGAATAACGTAAAGAAGGCCCTGCCCATAATGGTCAGGCCCCGATTTTATAGACACTAAAAAAAGACCCTAGGCTATAAGCTGCTTCCGGTAATCAACCAGGGTAGCTTAGAAACAGGAGGATCAGTTCTAACGGGAATTTATGTAGCCAATGAAGCAATTGGAGCATCCGGCTGGTCTCAAAAAGAAGTCGACTTGTTAAGTTAAATAAAGAAGGCTGGCCATGTGAGCCTGCCTTCTTTATTCACTCGAATCACTCGGATCAATAAGTAAATTGGTTAACTCTAGATTTTCAACCTTGTCTTCTTTGACGACAAAGGCAAGGGAAGGATGATAGAATCCTTAGTCAAGCTTGGTACCGTTCACCCAATAGTTAACAACACCATCTACTTTCTTTTCGCTGCGGGATGCCTCAGGGATAGCTGCAATGATATCCTTTTCACTGCTTCCGATACCGATATTTTTATCCGTCCTAAGCGAAGAAAGAGAGCTAATCGGTATATCAACTACGCCTCCGACTGGCTTAATTTCTCACTACGGTAAAACTGATCGTCAAAATTATCTTTTTCATAAAACCAGCGGATGTTAAGAGGTTCCCCCACTTCCGTCATCCGTTTCGAATGAATTCCCGCTCCGCTTTTTTCAAATGCTTTAATGAATTTTCGAAAGAATATGGAAACTTAGCCCTAAGTTTAGAGAGTTTTTCAACCTCTCCCATAGCGATAGCTTCCTTAATAGCAGGAACCAACTTCGCTTGAATAATGCCCCAACTTTCTGCCTGAAGAAGTTCGTCTATCAACATATGCGGTTTGGAATGATATTGTTCAATTTTTGTTCTCCTCTTCTCGATTTCTACCCTCTAATAGCTCTATCTTTATTTTTTCAAGACATAGCTTCTCCCTTAGAGTGTATAAGTTCATCCTTATGTTCTAATACTTCTATTATCATAGCAGCCCCCGTTCTGAATCCGAGAGTATAGGCGGAAGCGGATGAGATAGAGTTCTGCATGCCACTCAGATCCAAGGCTTGTTCAATCATAGTAAAGTCTTCTATAGATAACTTTGCTTTTAGGATGTCCATAAACTCTGAGATTAGCTTGGAGTTCTGTATATACTCGGGATCGCGTAAACACAAAAGTTCACTTGGACAGATTTTCCCGTAATATAAATCCTCCAAAAGACTCACCAGTCATCCCTCCCAAATCATCTCTTCAATCATTTTAGCGAATTTATCGCTAAAAATAAATAGCGAATAATTCGCTAAGATATGCTTGCCTTGGAGGTGTTTAGTATGTATCAACGTATCCGAGATTTACGTGAAGATAAAGATTTGACTCAAACCCAAATGGCAGAGTATTTGCAATGCAGCCAGCGGATTTATAGTAATTATGAACGCGGTGATGTTGATATTCCCACGGCTATTCTGATTAAGCTAGCAGATTATCATAAGACGAGTACTGACTATTTACTAAACAGAACGAACCAAAAAACTCCTTACTCTAAAAGTTAAATTAAAAGAATGAGTAGATATCGCAGTTTTCAAAGGATTTCATCCTTATGCTGATGAGCATTGTACACAGGAATCCGTGATTTACGCGAAGACAAAGATCTGACACAGCAACAAATAGAGGAGCTTTTATATATTACACAAGCCACCTACTCCCGCTATGAAAATGGAAATTTGGATGTTCCGAGCGCCGTTTTAATTACGCTAGCTAATTTCTAAAAAGTAAGCATCGACTATATTTTAGGTCAGACAGATAATTCCAAATGCTATCCCAACAAATAATAATCCGCAGCACAAACAAGCTCCTGTGATAATCACAGGAGCTGTTCACGTTTAGGCTAAAAATAGCCTGAAATTAGGGGATGCTCTTAGATACCGCTCAGGCCAGCAAGGTACGGGCTACCTGATCCACAATGTAATTAATACCTGTCGGTCCGTAGCAGCCGATCCATGTAGCGGCATCTACCGGGTATATATACGGCCGCTCATCGGAATCCAACATCCCTCGGACGCTTTGCTCTGTCGCAGATACCCCCTCCTGCATCATCTCGTTACTAAGTAAAAAATAATGGCTGGCATGCACAGCTGGCAGTCTATCAACTGTAATATGATAAGCCGTGTCGGAAGTGTCTGCGACAAATAGCGGAGCAGGCAGACCAAGATCACGGTACAGCACGGCACCTGTGCGATGGGAGGCAGTATGTACCCGTACCAGCGACTCACGCGGACGGATCAAGGCCACGCTCTGACCCGCCAGCGCCGTTGCAAGCTGCTCAGACAGCAATGCTGTTCGGCGCAGGTAATCCGCAATAATACGCTCCACCTCTGTCCGCTTGTCCGTCAATTCACCGAACAGGCTCAAAATCGTCTGCCAGCTCTCATTCCGTTGAAACATTAGGGTTGGCGCAATCCGGTTTAACCGTTCATAATGCTGGGCATGCACCTCAGTACAGACAATCAAATCCGGCCGCAGCCGTTCGACAGCTTGCAGGTCCGGGTACTCATAAGTTCCGAGCATTTCCGTTGTCTTAAGCCTTTCCCTGATATATTGGGGGAATTTTAACGCTGCACTGCCCGTTCCTACACTCCCTGCCGGAGATATCCCAAGCGCAAGCAAATGGTCTGCATATTGAACGTCGAGTACGGCGATACGCCTCGGAGAAGCGGTGACGCAATATTCGCCTCGCATATGACAAATTACCGGGCCTTGCAGCGACTCGTACGATGAGGCCAGGCGATCCGGCAGCCCAGAATATGCTGAGAGAGCACCGATCCCTGAAGCGGCAGTGCGCCTGTAGATCTGCGGGGGAACTCCATGATATTTCTTAAATGCCCTGCTAAAGTAATACATGTCGCGATAGCCCGTTTTTTCTGCAATTTCGCCGATGGGAGCATCCGTATGACGCAACATCCGCTCGGCACTCTCCATCCGCAGCTGGATTACATATTCCATCGGTCCTAGTAACTTCTCCTGTTTGAATCGCCGCTGTAACTGTCTTGTACTGCATCCGGCAAGCGCTGCCAGCTCCTTAAGCTCCAGCTCCTGACGATAATGCCCCGCTATATAGGCAGCGACAACATCCACCATATCCGCCTCTGTGCCTTTCTGACCACATTCATACTCCATAATAAGCTCGTAAAGCATTCCTTGCAGTAGCGCATTCGCATGGAAACGCTCCAGCCCTTCGCCCCGGCTCCATTTGGCTTCGATTTGTTCCGCAGTCTGATGCAGTTCAGCCAGGAGCACAGGACGGTGAACAAATGAAGTTCGTAATGGGTGATTGCGCTGCGGAAACAGAACATGGGCAGCCCCCAACATTGGAAAAGCCTTGTATATAATAACAGTATAATGAATGGTTTCTGATCCAGCAGTCAAAGTAAATGCTGATCCCTTGACTGCGTGACAAGCGAAATAGGCCTGGATATGGCAAATTTCGCCATTCATCACAAGCCTACCTTCCCCGCCGCCTGCCAGCAGCAACACATTGGCTGTTAATCCGGTTTCGCTCATAACGCCGCCGGGTGGCAAAGTACCGCTACGCACATCAAGCATCTTGATCGTTGTATCACTCCATAAACTTGCCTGTTCTTTCAGCGGCATTTCTCTCATCTCCTGACAATAGCATCCTCTGTTAAACGGGCGCACTCGAATAGGATTACATGCTTTAGTGAAAGCGCGTCCGCAACATAAGTGAGTGCGTTGCTGTTGTCATTTTAATTGAGATTCATTCTCATTGTCAATTTTCGGACATTTTCCGCAATATTCCGCCGACATCCTGTAATAAAAACAGCAGGTGATACGCTTGTTTTTTGCAACCGGAGCCAGGTCATTGTTCTCTGTGAACCGGGTAAACGGATTGCGTCTTGCGCCGAACAATTGTCCGGGAGCTATCCGGGTCAGGAAGGCAAAATCGGCTTGCATTCGTTGCCTCTCTTGCCCAAATTCACCTGTTCCAGGAGAATACAACGGGGCAATGCGTACCATAATATTCTCCCAAAGTACTGCCATGGAGACGGGACCAATTGCAGCAAGCGTGTGCAGCAGCGGCGCAAGACGTTCCGCGAAAATTTCCTCTACGATCTCTTCTCGCCACGCTTCCCTGTCTTCCGGTGCCGCCGTCGCTCGAAGCCCGTTCAGCGCAAGGAAAGGAAAACGCGTATCCCCTTTAAAAGCTGGGGAAGCCGGATGATAGAGGAAGCAGTTCTCCAGCGGGATGGAGACTTCCCGGTTATGAAGGGTCATAGCGGTCAGCATCGGCGCGATCCACAGATAACCGATCCGCTTGGCCAGCATGGAAGCGGCAACCTGCATATCAGGCGCACCGATATAACCTTTAAGCCAGCTTACATATTCGCGGCATGCAGCTTCTTCGTGCAACTGGCTAAGGGCAATTGTACGAACGTTGCCTTCAGGTAGTTCACCTACCCACAGACGGTATTCCTCCGCCATTTGCTTCCAGGTGGCAGACGACAGATAGTTGTCCATTTTAATGCGATCCCAACAGCGCTTCCGCGGTTTGATCTACAATAATATTGAGGGCAATTGGCCCATAATAAGCGATCCAGAGCGTTGAATTCACATTGTATACGCGGTTATTTTTAACGGCATCATGAGATTTCCAGACCGGACTGTTCGCCATTGCCTCTGCCTCTTTGGCAAACAATTCATCCGATAACAGGAAATAGTGATCTGCTCCGATATCAGCGATGGTCTCCATCGAAATTTCAACGGAGGTATCATCTTTGATCTCCTGAACGAATGCAGGAATATTCAATCCCAAATCCTCATAAAGAATGCTTCCGGTCCGATGTTCGGGACCGTGTACGCGAATACCTTCCGGTCTTGGGCGAATCAGAGCTACCGTTTCGTCACCCAGCTTCGCCGACAGCTGTTCCCGCAGTCCGACGATTTTGTCCTCGTAGGCTTGACGCACTACCTTCGCCTCCGCCTGCTTGCCCGTTATCATACCGATGGTAGCCGATGTATCCCGCCAATCTTCATAGAAGTCGAGTACTATTGTGGGCGCTATTTTACTAACGCTGTCATACACCTGCTCCTGAAAGTCCGTCATCAATATAAGATCCGGATTCATCGCTACAATAGCTTCAAGATTGGGCTCATCGCGTGTGCCCAGGACCTTCACATCACCCAATTGTTCACTTAAATATTCTGGAAACTTTGCATCTTTCGCTCCAGCTACAACGCTGCCTGCCGGATGCTCGCCTATCGCTAACAATTGATCGACGAATTTCACATCAAGCGCGGCGATGACCTTCGGCTTCTCAGTCAGCGTATATTCGCCCTTCATATGCGAGATGGTAACCGGGAAGGCTGCAGTCTGAGCCTGTGTCTCAGATGTAGGTGACGGCTCGGCTGAAGCAGATGGCAGTGCGGCAGTGCCCGCATTTGCTCCCCCTCCAGTACCGCAAGCCGTTAGCACAAGTACCAGCGCCATCATCCATATCATTAATAGTCCTGCTTTTTGGGCAGCATCTACCTTTCTACCGGTTGCTTGCCTCTTCTTTGTTCTTTTCATGCTGACTCCCCCTTATGTATGATAATGATTTTCATTATCAGATCAATAAAGCGAGTATAATCTATCTTCATACTCTATTTCCATGTACTTTTGCGACATTACAGCCGGATTAATGCGACATTGCACACCATAGGAACGACTCAGGAGAATCGTGACTGACTACAAAAATTCCACACAAGCAGCTAAATCCCTAATTTTAACAAAAATTCCTTTGCTCCTTTTCTGAAAATAGCCAACACAGTCGATGGTAATCTCGCTCAATTCAAGCTTTTCCTTCTCCAGAAACTGATCATCGAGCAATCTGGCTACTTCAGAAATGGTTCTCCCATTGCACTCCCTGCTTCTTCCCAAAATGAAAAAAAGCATCTTTGTTTTACACAAAGATACCTTTTTTCATTAAAAGCTTATGGCTCAATCCCCCACACAAGCTGACCATTCATATACCCGGTGACCTGTTCATTGTTGATGAACTGACTGCTGGATGCCTTGAACGAATAATCATTAGCCTGGTTGTAATTGGACCAGTCGTTTTTGGAGAAACGGGTTTGAATTTCTGCGCTCTGACCTGGATTAAGTGTTCCAGCCGAACTCGTGAAACCAATTTCCAAAACATAATCTGCACTGGCAACAGGAGTCGCCAGCTTAATGAAATTGCCGGTTACATTCGCATTTCCGATGCTGGCCCAGTCGATCCAGAAACTCTGATCTTTCTCGCCATCAATCGTATAGTAATACCGGACCTTCACATCACTTAGTTGAATCGCTGAATCACCGGTATTGACTACTTTGATTTTGGGTGAAATCCCGTTAGTGGAGGCACTTGTGTTGCCATTAAAAGCTTGGACCGTCAAATCTCCAGTGGGTACTGGAACACTGCTATCCGTTACGTTCACTGTAAGAACAGCATTATTTCCTCCATTAAAATGAAAGGTTATGGTATTCTGTCCCAGCGGAAGCGTGGAAAGATAGGATTTTTTCAGAACAACAGCAGCGCTTGATGCCGTATAATCCTGACTCGCTAAAAGTGTGGAATTTCCATTTGTGATACTTGCAAGCTGGTGTCCATTTAAGGTAAGGGCTACGGAAATATCCTGGGTTAGATTCGCCGCTTTATCAAATGCAGCGCTCACGGGCGCAATGGATGCGCTTGGCGTGGAATCGACAATTTTCACTTTTAACACGGGATCTTGTCCTTTATTAAAATCAAAGATGATCGAATGCTCGCCAACCGGCAGTGTCGCCAGAAATGCTTTTTTGAGCAGCAGCGTATTTCCACTCAAGGTATAATCCTGAGTCTCTATTAATGTATTTGCGCCTGCCCGGAGAGCGGTTAACGTATTGCCGTTTGAATTCACGGTGATGGCTTTGTCATTCTCATTGGAGGCATTTTTATCAAATTCGACGTTCGCAGGTGTGATAGACGCACTTGGAATTGGATTGTTAACCTTCAAATCAGGCAGCTCATCGAGCGTGATTACATAATTGCTTTGGTACAGCGTTGTTAAGGTGGCCGGATAATTAAAGGCGGAACTCATGAGATGCTCACCATACCACGGTAAGAAATAGAGCCAGCCCGATTTTTCCTCTGTCAGATTCTGAACGCTTGGAACGGTGTCGTTCTCCGTCATGGCTACCATTTTCTTACCGCCGGTTAAATCAACAAGCTGATAGAAAATCGAGGTAATCGCGTCCTCATTGGGAACACCAGACAAACCGTCATAGCGGTTATAGATCGTGTTGTATTTATCATAGCCTACAATATCCACCTGATCATCGCCGGGATACCATGCGGGAGAAGTGCTGTAGACATAGCTGTTGTAGGTCCAGATCAAATTGTGCAGACCGTACGTTTCTGTAAGTTCAGTATAGAGCAGATCCCACAACTGCTTGTATACCTCCGAGCCTGCCGAAGCCCACCAGAACCATGCACCTTCTCCATTCAATCCGCCGTTGCCCTCCGCCTCATGGAAGGGTCTGAAGATAACCGGCACATTGTTATTTTGCAGAATCTGCAGTTGCTCCGCCAAATCCCCAATGGCCAGTTGTACATATTGGTATTCTTTCGTACCTGGAACTACCGCATTGGCTGTATTAAAATTGGTTTCTGTCGGCTTGTAGGTGGCTTTCTTCCAATCTACAAATTCCCCGAGCTGATAGGCGGTGAAATCTCGGGGCACAGTGATATGCCAGCTGTTTGTCGCGATCCCGCCCCGGTTATTCACCCAATCGATCATCCGGGCGGTCGTACCATCCTCCCAGCCGTAAAGCGGATTGTAATTCATCAGATCAAATCCGCGGATCGCCGGATACTTTCCCGTTAAATTGTGAATCCAATCAAACTCCAGCTCGGAATTGCCGTCATTTCCGCCTCCGTAAATCTCCTGCTGGCCGGAGATCATATGATTGCCGTAAACCTCCGTTAAATAATTCATCAGAAGCTGAGTTTCCGGAGTCGCTTGAGTATCGCTGAGGACAGGTTGCACATCCAGGGGATCAAGATCGGCATAATCCACAGTGAAGGTATCAAAATAAGCGAAACCCCAGCCAGCCTTCAGTTGAATGGTGTTGCTGCCTTGATTCAGCTTGTGATAGCCAAAATCGAAATTCGACCATGTGGTCGTATAGGGCAGCATATACGACCCCTTCGTAACGCCGTTAACGGCTAAAGATTGAAGCCTGCCATCAGCACTGAGCTCCTGCATATAACGTGTGGAGATCGTATACATGCCGGTTTCTGGGACAGTCACTGTGAAGGAAATTGTACCGGAATTCTGCATCCAGACAAATCCGCTTCCAGAGTATCCGGGTTTGGGCTGTCCGTAAATTTGGGTCGTCACTTGAAGATCGGAGGTGAGCTGAGCGTTTTCGCTTTCAATTGTGAAAAGTGCGTTGTCTGCATGAACGGGCGGCGCTGTCATCAATCCAAGTAGCAGAGTAAATGCCAGCATCATTGTGATTGCCTTCTTGAGCAAATTTTTCATTTCCACCTTTCCTCCCTATGTTAAATATGGTAAATAAAAGTTCAATATACCATCTCTTGGATGCGCTTTCATAGATAAGATAGCATATATTCCATATTTTGTAAATCTACCAAATTGAGAAAATTTCCACATGTAAAAAAACTCCCACCAATATTTATTAGGAGGAGTTAAATAACATTGATTCATACAAACTACTCATCAATGACAAATCAAATATCCCATAAGGAGGGAAATTCGCTTATTTATTTATTTGTTTGTTTACTTAAATGCCCATAACTTCAAGCGTACCAACTCTTCTTACAACTTAAAGTTTCGGAGCGGCTTTCCGTACCGTACCAAAACATGCCATAAGAGTTTTAATTCTTGAAGTACTTCTTTATCGGTTCCTCGGTCCCGCCATGCTGCAGGATCATGCTTTAAGTGCATAGCAGCAGATCCAATCATGCTCGCATCAATATAACCGTGATGAGCAATACGCTCAGCCAAGGAAGGCATCGTAGGCCCTCTAAAATCTGAAGGCACTTCGTCTACCCACATCGCGAATCCCATATGCCAATAGAGTTGGATGGCATACTGTAAACATATTTGCTCCAGGACTTGCCCTGTTGGAGTACCCTTGAATGAAGGATCGGCTACTAAGATTTCCACATCTTCCTTTAGACGGATGTTTCCATGAACTTGCGCTTCAATATAGTGGTTAAGATTACGTTTAGCTTCACATTTTGAAGAGTCTGAAAACGGCATTGTGAGGTTGTCCCGAAGATGGTCAACTAATTTTTGTGATCGAAGATCTTTTTCCCCTAGAGCGGAATCTCTTAAGAAAATCTCCTCTAGTAATGCCGCCATCATATCATCAAATTCTGCAAATGTTCCTTTCTGTACAGGGTTTTGATGCGAATCCATATAGGTGTATGTACTACGATAAGAAACCTCAGGGGATAGGAGGAAATAGCAGGAGCCAAAGCGCGGAGCTGGCCCATCCGAATGACGCATCAAATCAAGAGCGCCATATTTAGGGCGTTCGCTATTCGAAACACCCTCTTGTTGGTATGCCCCTCCAAATAGTCTTTCCTCCCACAAATCACGTGGACCACCAGAATAGGCTGATACACTACCACTGGATAACAAGGTCTCAAATTGGCTCTTGTACACGCCTTGCTCCAATAGCGCCTCTGCAACACTTTTCTTTACCGGATCTAGTCGATCTGGATGGAAATGTAGAGCAATCTTCGCATGTGACTTTATTTTGACCACAGCATCTTCAAACTCTTCCCGATCCACATTAGACATTTGAAGAATTTCATGGATGGTCTGAACTGCTTCACTTTTTCGAGTTCGCGCGTAATTCGTAACATATTCTAAAGCCGATAATTGTGACTCCGATAGTTCCTCAGTGAACTGAGACTCTCTTTTTTTATTGGCATTTGCATCGCCTTTCCACTCCATTGCTTATTCACTCCTTTCTAGACCCAGTACATAAGAAAAGAGACTTGATTTCTCCTCTCACTGTATCAAACGCTTCTTCACTTAAAACTTCATATCCTTACCATCGCAGATTCCGATAACTTTACATGGATCTCGAATGATATAAATTCAAGATTGAATGTTGATGGCTTGAACATGTATGCGCGTTATGCGTAATCTTCCTTTTTCGCAGGAGTAATCAACTCGATTTGCTCGTAAGGTGCTGTCATCAAATAGGGACTCAAAACAAATACCATTCAGTTAACCGTCAGTGTCACAACCACTCAACCATAATTAGAGCGTCTCAGCCAATTTCTGAATCTTTGAGTGGGAAATTAAATATACATTGCCTATAATGTCGATTTTGCTGCCCTTCACACGTACAGCACCATCTTTGTCTGCCGCCACATAAATATCCATTTTATTCGATAAAGGGAAACGCTCCTCAATCATCGCGGTGTTATCATGATCAAAATGAGCTTCAAAAGAAAAGTGATTAAGAGCCATACCTTCACAAACAGTGCATTCATCCACATATTCATCAGACATGTTCATCCCACCAGCACTTGTTCCCATTACAACAGCATTGCTTTTTTTAATCAAATCCGATAATTCATATTCCGTCAAAAGGTGCTTTTGGTTCCGAGCGGTTCCACCACATAAAAAAACGACAGAGGCGTTTTGAATTAATCGCTGGGCATCTTCCTTCTGCGTGCGGTCATCAATGAAATGATATTCATCAAAATAAATGTTAGCCTGATTAAACCATGTCCTTTCAAAAACACTATCAATATTAACTTGTTCATCACTAAAATCAGACGATTCAGCGCTAATCATAACCAGCGATTTTCTGTCTGTTATATCCTCATGCAACACATTGACTAACTTCTCAGAAAAACCCTTATCATAAAACCAATCCAAGTAATAGTGAGTTTTCATCCGTAATTACCTCCATATGTAATATTTAAATTATCCATTATGTTTATCAAAATCCATAGTGCCAAGCAAGAGAAATTATCTTCATTCCTTTTATACCATGGATATCGTACCATATAATGGAATTCAATAAATCTTACAAATTGATTAAAACAAAAAAATGCCAGCATCATTAGTACCTTCGGTGAATAGCAAAAAGACTTACTCGAGGTATCGATCCCTTCAAGTAAGTCTTTATTTCTAAAGTTATAAAGATACTAGTCCCTTAAACGAAAACATACTCCCCATCACCAATCCGAATCGTCTTCCCTTTCAGCTCTAACGAATCCGTTTCAAAAACCACCTGCTTGAATTGGTTCTCGTCTCCTTGCACGAAAGCAAATGATCTATCGCCAATCTTAAGGCTGAAGGTATCATCCTCTGACTTCGTAACAGGCAGTCCGAATATGGTTCCCCAATGGTTGGCTGCAGCTTCAGGATCGGAGACATGAAATACAGCACGGACGATTTCGACTTCTCCCGCAGGATGAGGCTTAATGACTCCAGATGATGTTAATCTTTCCACTCGCTCTGTATCCGTTCCGCTCCATTGAATGATGAACGGATAGACCAGTCCCCCAAAGTCACCAGCAATGGTCATCATCCGCCACTCTATTAATCTGCCCTCGTTATCTAGTCGCTTACCATCGATAATTGGAGATAATGATAAGCCTGCTGCTTTCAGGGAAGCCGCTACTTCTTCAATATCATCCGTCCGGATAACTACTCTACTTAGAACTTCATGTTCTGGTAAAAGTTCAACTGCATCTTTCACCACTAGATTATGTTCAGTTGCCTTTGCCAGCTCAAGATTCTCAATGCCCAGAAACTCGAGATAGGTTAGCCCAAAGTAACTTAAGGCATTATAGGTTCCCCAATCTTTATGAGATCCTCCTTTAAAAGCAACCAATCCATGAGCTCCAAAGATCTCAACCGGTTTGGCCAAATCATTGACATAGTGAACTAAATGATCCCATTTCATCGTTGCCATGATTACTTCACTCCCAGCTCAGTAGTACGTTTTACGGCTGCCAGAACACTTCTTTGCAGGCCCGCTGCGAAATCACTGTTGTTTAATTCGTACAAGCCATGCATGCCGACACCGCCAGGTGAATTATTAATATCCAGCAGCTGTCGTGGATGCAGCCCTGTTTGTTGCAGCATTGCTACCGATCCCATCATATTCTCCAATGCAACCTTCCAGGCTTGCTCACGCGGCAGTCCGGCAAGTACACCTGCATCCACGAGAGATTCAATGAAATAATAGATATAGTTAGGACCCGCCACACCAAATCCAGTGAAAACATCCATTAACGCCTCATCCAGATATTGTACTTTTCCAAAGCCAAGTAAGAAATGCTCCACTTGATCACGAGTAGCATAAGCATTTAACGCTACACCACTATATCCATATCCTGTATCGGTTAAAGTATTGGGGATAACCCGGATAATGGACCGTTCAGCTCCAAAATACCCAGCTAATTGATCATTTGTCACACCCGCCACAATCGATACGATTGCGGCAGAAGCTGTAGCGAATTGTTGTACGTTTTGACCAAGTGTAGTTAAATCATCCTGTGGGCGAACTGCCACTACAATCACATCTGCTGTAGACAGGTTATGCTCTTGCGAACTCTCCGTATCCACACCGTATTTGGTATTCAAAAACTGCAGACGCGCTTCATTAATATCCGATACACTAATTTGATTTACAGACAAGGTGTTATTCGCTATACATGCGCGGATGATCGCTTCCGCCATCTGTCCGCCACCAATAAAATGAATCTTTTCTTTGGTCACTCCGTTCACTTCCTTAATTAATTGTTGTCCCAAGCTTCAGGTAGAATGAAACCATCATATTTTTCTAATCCAAGAATATATTCTTCAAACTCTTTGGATTCATAAGCAGCTTTCAAATCTTTAGCCCACTGAGAATTTTCATCCTTTTTATTAACCGATACGATAATTCTGTGTTCCATAGGTGTGTTTTCTATTTTCAAAGCATCCGTAATCTTTCTGTCCGAATTGGCAATATAATTACCGTTTACAACGCCATAATCAACATCTTGAAGGGAGACAAGGATTTGAGCGGGGTCCAGTATTTTAATATCAATATTATATTTATCCGGTTCCATACTATTAATATTGAAATCCGCTACGCCCGCCCCTTCTTTAATTTTGACCCAACCCAATTCTTCCAGAATACGTAGTGCACGCTCTTGGTTTACCGGATCGTTCGGAACAGCTACGGTTGTACCGTCTTTAACATCGTCTAGCGTGGTATGATTTACAGAATAAAGACCTTGTGGAGCACCTGGAACATAAGCAATTCCGACCATATCTGCATTGATTTCTTCGTTAATGGCCTCCATATAGGCTGTACTTTGGAATATACTTGCGTCAATGGAGCCTTCTTTCATTGCTGGATTGACCTGCATATTTTGCGAGAAGGTTTTAATGTCAACGGAATACCCTTGTTTCTCTAAAATCGGTAGAATCGATTGGCGGAATTGTTCCTCATAGGTTCCAACACCAAATCCAACGGTAAGCTTTTTCTTATCTCCAGAATCCCCCGCCTCTTTATTGCCACAAGCCGTCAACACTGCAAGAACACCTATCATCATCACTAACATTAACTTTTTCATACTTACTTCCCCTATTCCAATATAGATTTTTTAAATTGTGCCAACGCCTCATCCGTCACATTGAGTGGGATTGCGCAATTTGGAGATAGAATAAACGGCTGGTCTTTCATTAACTTTAATGCATCTTCAGCCTGCTGCTTGATTTGGGCAATATCGTTTACCGCAAACAACCCATGATCGACTCCCCCCACTTTAGTAGCTTTGAGATTTGCCTCTAACCCTGGATTCCCCTCGGCTATCGTATCCCAACTGATCCCATCAATCCGATAATCGTTGAACTTCTCAGGCTGGGCGTAAGCTCCACAAGTATGAAGAATGTTTTTTCCATAGCTTGCTGCTTCTAACACAATAGAATCATAAGGTCTGGACAGCTCATCAAACATTGCTTCATCAAATAATCCTGGGTGAGCTGTGCCCGTCACTGCGTAGAACAAACCGTCAGAGCCCGCTTGCTGTAACTCTTGTACATAATCGGCTAAAGTTAAGGAAATCGCATGTAGCGCATGGTGTGCTGCCGCTCGATGTTCTTTAAACAAGGATTCCAAAGTTACCGGGTGCTCAATACCAAACACCGTTTTAGTAACGTAAGCAGAACGTCCTACAATAAATAGCAGCACTGTTAATGGTGAAAATACCGTCTGGATTAGTGGGGTATCTGGTAACCCTTGGCGAATTTTTCTAACCGCATCTAAATGCTCTGCCAAAGGGGCTGACTGGACTGCCTTTTTAACATCGATATCCCACAGACTAGCCGCTGTTGGAATAGCCGTCGTTTGCTGTCTCGGAAATACGGTCTGATAATCCGTAAAATCGTATTGATTCCCCCAAGCTTCCGCCAGATAAGTCGCTCTTGGATTAATCTTGACCCAATCCCAATCATATTTTTTCGTAAAAGAAATCGTAGTTGCTGCTAAATCATCTGCAGTTTGTTCTTTGTCGATAAAATGGCGCCAACCACTTCCGATTGGACGATCCGCCCGTTCTCCTGATAATAATGCGTTAAAACGATCTTGCTTACTCCATTCACTCATCTGTCGAGTCCCTCCCAGAATATGTAGTAACTAGTAACGGCGAATTTTTCTTGCTAGCGTGTTGCCTAAAGATTGAATCCCTTGCACTAAAATAATGAGGATAATCACGGTGGCTACTACGACAACAGTGTCAAAGCGTTGGTATCCATATACGATCGCCAAGTCTCCCACGCCCCCTCCCCCTACCGTTCCAGCCATTGCAGTTGCACCTATCAGACCAATCGTCGCTGTTGTAAGAGACAGGATTAAGGATCCAACCGCCTCTGGCAATAAAAAGTACCAAATGACTTGAAAAGGAGTGGCTCCCATCGCCTCAGCGGCTTCAAGGATTCCCGGATTCACTTCAAGCAGTGAGTTCTCTACCAACCGCCCTATATAAGGTGCGATATAGATAATCAAGGGTACGATCGCTGCGCTTGTCCCAATTGAAGTATGAACAATCAATCGTGTGAAAGGCACAATCGCAACCAGTAAAATAATAAAAGGCAATGAGCGAATGATGTTGATAATCGGATTTAGTACGGCGTAAAGCGCTTTGTTCTCCAAAACCCCACCCGGACGAGTGATGACAAGCAATATCCCAAATGGGATCCCAATCAGGGAGCCAACAAACAAGGAGAACCCTACCATTTGAATTGTTTCTATAATCGCCTGCAGAAATTGATCACCTGTTACTGTGGTCGAAAACATTAGATTCTACCTCCTCTACACCGACTCCATTTCTTGTTAAGAAAGATAATGCATTGTTAATCTCTGCTGCCTCACCATCGAATTGAATGATCACTGTTCCCAGTGTTGTTTCTTGAATTTCCGTCGTATTCGCAAATAAAATATTGACCTTTATATCGCAGGAGCGAATCATTTCAAACAGGATAGGCTCAGAGGCACTTGCTCCCACAAAATTAAGCTTGTACAGCTGACTTCCGGGTTCTGTTTTGATAGATTTCCGCACGCTAGAGGTCATGCTATTTTGAATAACCGTCTTCACGAAATTTTGCGTGGTCAGATGTTTTGGACTTCCGAATACATCTAGAACACTTCCTTGCTCAATAATCCGGCCTTCTTCCATGACCGCTACCTTGTTACAAATCTCTTGAATCACGGACATTTCATGTGTAATGATCATCACGGTAATGTTGTATTCAGCATTGATTTTTTTTAATAGCTGTAAGATAGAATGTGTGGTCTGTGGATCTAAGGCAGAGGTCGCTTCGTCACATAAAAGGATAGACGGATTCGAGGCAAGCGCTCTGGCAATCCCGACACGTTGCTTCTGACCACCTGATAACTCACTCGGGTAACTCCCCGCTTTGTCACTTAATCCAACAAACTCTAGCAGCTCCATTACCCGTTGGCGGATTTCATTTTTATTCTTTTTTAGGAGAACTAGAGGGATCGCCACATTATCAAAAACTTTTTTAGATTCTAATAGATTAAAATGTTGAAAAATCATTCCGATATTTTTCTTAGCGGTACGCAACTCTTTATCGTTGTATGTTCCCAAATCACGTCCAGCGACCATAACTTGTCCTTTGGTGGGTCTTTCCAAATAATTGACTAAACGAATTAATGTACTTTTCCCAGCACCGCTATAGCCGATAACCCCAAATATATCGCCTTTTTCGACCTTTAAATCAATCCCTTTAAGAGCATCAATAGTGGTCCCTTTCCGAGTGAACGATTTGTAAACATTCTTTAATTCAATCATTTCCATTCCCCTCAATCATATATAGGATTAAGCTTCCTCTTGCTGCTTCACCAGCGCTTGTTCTGCCAATAAAGCGAAATACTTAGCAGCTGGTAATATCGCAGCTTCATCAACATCGAAACGAGGGTGATGTAAGGGATAGGCTGGACCTGATCCTATATTCACAAAAGCACCCGGTATCTGTTGTAAATAAAAAGAGAAATCTTCTCCACCCATCTGTGGAGGAATATCATGTACTTCATAGCCGAAATCTGAGGCGATCTTTTTGGTAAAGTCCGCCCATTCCCCATGATTTATCGTTGCGGGTGGACCTGGATACCAATGTAACTGTGCCTCTGCCCCAGCTCCCGCAGCAATCCCTTCGATAAGACGAGTCATTTGTATCGGAATATTGCGGCGAATCTCTTCATTGTAAGTTCTTACTGTACCTTCTAATTCGACTTTTTCCGGCAATACATTCCATGTGAAGCCTCCATTAATTCGGGTAACACTTAACACTACTGGTTCCGTGGTGCTGTTTTGGCGACTTACGATGGTTTGTAGAGCGGTAATGATTTGAGCCGCAGTTACAATCGTATCCACACCTTTTTCAGGATAAGCAGCATGAGCGCCGACACCTTTTATTGTAATTTCAAACCGGTCAACACCGGCTGTTAAAGCTCCTGTTCTTGTTCCAAAAGCTCCTGTAGGCAAGTCAGGTGAATTATGGAGACCAAATATAGCCGCCACATCCTGGAGTCCTCCCGAGGCTAAGACACTTTCCGCCCCATGCCCTGTTTCTTCCGCGGGTTGAAACAATACTCTAACCTTTCCAGGTAATTCACTTTCACGAGCCTTTAATAATAATGCAGCACCTAAAATAGTAGCCGTGTGAAAATCGTGACCACAGGCATGCATCTTTCCTGGGATCTCTGAGGCAAAGGACAATTCAGTTTGTTCCTCTATGGGAAGTGCATCAATATCACAACGAATGGCCACTATGGGTCCGTGACCCTGCCCGATCTCTGCGATGAGTCCGGTTTGTAAAGGCAAGTCAAGGATGTGAATATTGGCTTGGGTCAGCCATTCCCGTAATTTTGTTGTGGTTTTAAACTCTTCATACGCTAATTCAGGCTCACGATGCAGGTTTCTGCGAACCTCTATTAATTGATTAGCTAAAGCTTGCTCAACCTCATTTAGTGGTTTCATAGCTGATGTACTCCCCTTTCGTTATGCTTCCAGCTTTTCTTCAATCCCTTTGATGCGATCAAGCGCAGTCGATAGACTGCTTAAAATATGATCTTGCATGGCTTTTTCAGCACCATCTTCATTTTTAGCAGCGATCATTTGTAAAATAAGATCATGTTCTTCATCCGCTTGTGTGTTCCAATCCCCATGCATAGAGACGAATCGACAATAACGAAGCGAATGATCTCTTAATTGATTCAGAACCTTCTCGAAGGTTTTAAGTTCACTGATTTCTGATAAATAATCATGGAACTCAAATCCATAAGTAACAAAATTCTGATTATCACCAAGCTGGAACGAGTGTTTCATTTTTGTAATCATCGTCGTTAAGTTAACAATATCTTTCTCTGTGGCATGCTTAGCTGCACTTCTTGCAATATAGCCTTCAAGCATGCTGCGAATAAGAAATATTTCTTCAACCTCTTTACGGGTTACTGAAGCTACCCGCAGTCTTCCATTTGGCTGTCGAACCAGAAAATCCTCGTTCTCCAGTCTCTGTATCGCCTCTCTTAGAGGTGTGCGGCTGACTCCGAGCAAGGCCGCCAAATTTTCTTCATTTACAGGTTGATTCGGTTCAAACTCGCTATCAATAATTTTTTGTTTTAATTCATAGTAGGTATTATCCTTTGATAACCTTCGTGATCGTATCGCCATTTCTATACTGCTCCTCATCGATAATCTATGGGGTCCGAACCCCAATAATATATTTGTATAATTGTATACAATTATTAGTTAAGGATTGATTAGTTAGTTACATTCCCTTCCATACCGTTCAAGCTTTTTTATACTATATTCCAATTATTCCACCTAGTCAAGTAGGAATTAAAAATCAATCTAATCCCCTCTTTTCAACACAAAAAAACCCTACAACCAACAAGGGTCGTAGAGCTATTTTTGAATAAATAAATTTCAGAATTAGAAAGAAATAATTCCCGAGGTATGGAGCAGCACTAGGAACACTAGGATCGGCGCCACATAACGGAGCATAAACAGCCAAACACGGAACCAGCGCGCCTGTAGTCCAGCGGCTTCCGCTGCACCTTTCCAGAAATAACCGGCGAAGATGGTAATCAGCAGACCTCCAAGCGGCAGCATAATGTTAGAGGTGATAAAATCCAGCCCATCAAATAGAGATTTGCCACCAATCGTTAGCTCCGGGAACATTCCCAGTGACATCGCTAAAGGAATACTAAGAAGGAAACAGATCAGCGTCAAAATCCAAACCGAACGTTTCCGGCTCCAATTCCAGCGCTCCATTGTGAAGGATACAGGCACTTCAAGCAGCGATACAGCTGAGGTTAGAGCAGCAATCGCCAGCAAGATAAAGAACAAACCGCCGAAGAGCGCACCAAAAGGCATAGCCGAGAAAGCGGCTGGCAAAGCGATAAAAATCAGCGAAGGCCCCTGATCAGGAGCAATACCAAATGAGAACGTCGTCGGAAAAATAATCAAGCCTGCGATAAAAGCATATAACAAATCTCCTGCACCGATTGCGATGGCAGCGGTACCCAGCGATTGTTTTTTATCAACATAAGATCCGTAAGTCAGGAGAATCCCCATCCCGAGCGATAATGAAAAGAAGGCATGTCCCAATGCAACTAGCGCAGATTCCGCTGTCAACACTGAAAAGTCCGGTTTTAGGAAAAAGGATACCCCTGCGGATGCACCCGGTAAGGTTACCGCGCGAATCATTAACACTACAAGGAGTACGACCATACCAGGAATTAATACTTTGTTAAATTTCTCAATCCCGCCTGATACACCAAGGATGACTACACCCGCCGTAATCAGAATGGCTATCCCCTGCCAAACGATTGGCATATATCCAGAGACAAACGAATTGAATTCGCCTGCATAATCAGTAGTGCTGAATAGTTGTCCATTAAAAGCAATCATCGAATAGTTCAGCGTCCAGCCAGCAACAATAATATAAAAGGAGAGAATTAGAAACGGCGCAAGCACCTGCAACATTCCAGCTGCAAACCAACTCTTCCCGCCTCCAGCCCGCATAAAAGAGGTCGCCGCACTACCACGCCCACTGCGTCCGATAGCCAGTTCTGCCAACAGCACCGGTAACCCTATCAGCACCAAACAGACGATGAAAAGAAGGAAAAAAGCTGCCCCCCCATTTTCCCCTGTAATATAAGGAAACTTCCACATATTCCCTAGCCCAACCGAGCTGCCAATGGCGGCAAAAATAAAGCCCGCGGAAGAGAAGCGTTCCTCCTTCTCCGAGAGAAGATTTTTGTTACCCTTAATTTGATTCATTATAACGCCCCGTTTTCTTTTTTAGACCTCATTATAGCTTAAGTAACAAAGCACGTCATATGGAAATTTTCTGACTATTCTTATAACTACTCAAATTTTCTGTTTGTAAACGCTTATATTGTTTATTCAGTCACTGAATCTTACGAAGAATTATACTACTAACTCCCCTTTCTCATTATATCCACTAATGTCGTGCCTCATTGCTTCAATGAAACGAATTGTCTATATCCTGACGATATCTTTTAACAAAAAAGGCTCCCACTAAGGGAGCCTTTTCTAAACATTATTTGCGGACAGAGAGAATGAACCTCTCAAGCTTAGCTGTATCGGTTATGCTCCGATTACATTCCTGATTATCCAAACATACGTATTGACCCACAGCAGAAATATTATCCGGCGAAACGTTCACATTCTTGGTCTTAACATAAAAGAATGCAAGCTCTTGATGCCGATTGCAGAACATGCAGTACCCTTTTTTGTGCGTTGGTGTAATTCTACCCTCTATACCAATGAACTGTCCTTCGTACGGATAGATAATGAATAATTTATTACTGGCAATATCTATCCAACTCAAATACGTTATGTTGCGATAGTCGATGAGTTGTAGATCAGGTACTTTCAGTTTCTTATTCTTAGGGAATAGCTTCTGAATCTGCTTCAGCGTAATCGTCGGATATGACTCTAGGTATGGTTCTAATTCACTAAGATATCTCTGGAAATCTTCTGCAGTTTCGAAGGTCGATATTTGTTCCAGCATCTGCTTGTGATTCTCCGTAAGAGAAGGAAATGCCTCAATAATGTTCGTAGCAGCACTATATCTTACAGTCTCCAAGACTCTGCGATCCGCAACGGTTCGCAGGGTATGCAGAACAAATTTCGTTTGTTTCTTAATTAAGTTATATTGATGGTTTCTAATAAATGGTGTACACATCGCTTTTCAGCCCCTTATTTATATTAAAAGTTCATAAGGTGCAAAGCCCATTTATAGAAACGATAAAATTAAGTTGGGCGATATATCCATCCATCGCACCTCACGCAAAGTATCGCCCTATATTAGGCTTTGCGTGAGGAACTTCTAGCTAATGGGCATTTCAACATTAGCACTGTACCACCTCCGAGCATATTTCATGCCAAAAGTATAGCACCGTATTTTAGAAGGCGCAATTCATCTCGGGTGTCTATTTTTCATGCCATACCTACAAAAAAAGGGAGCTACATGGACTAGTCCAGTAACTCCCTCTTTTTTGACTATTCTTTTACAGCGCCGACTACGATCCCTGTCACAAAATAACGTTGCAGGAATGGATAAACCAACAATATCGGTAGCGCACTTATGAAAATCTGTGAAGCCCGTATGGTCCGTTGAGACAAGTTAGCTACGGCTGACGGATCAAGCTTGGACATATCTGCCTGAACGATAATGGTCTGCATAAACGTCGCCAGCGGCAGCTTATCCGAATCTCTGATATAGATTATACCGTCAAAATAAGAGTTCCAATGACCCACCATCATGAATAGAGAAACCGTTGCAATGACTGGTAAGGAGACTGGTAAATATATTTTCAAAAAGGTCTTAAAATGTCCTGCCCCATCAATAAAGGCCGCTTCCTCAAGGTCCTTAGGTACACCACGGAAGAAGTTCAGCAGCAAAATGATGTTAAATACGGCTACCAATCCAGGTAGGATAAGTGCCATCAAAGAATTCATCAGCCCGAGCTTTAGAATCAGGATATATCCCGGAATCAGACCCCCACTGAACAGCATGGTTACGACAAAATACCAAAGGTAGATATTACGCGCCCGGAAAACTCTAGTTTCCTTAGAAAGAGCATAGGCTGCAACCGTATTTACTACCAGTGCAAGTGCTGTTCCTAGGATTGTCCGCTCTACCGACACCCACAGGGATGTAAGAAAATTAGTGTTGTTAAAAGTTTTTGCATAGGCCTCCAAAGTGAAGCCAATTGGCCAAAAGGTGACCAAACCAGCATTGGCTGGGGCGGACGCACTAAGAGATACCATGAGTAAGTGATACAATGGCAGCAAGCAGAGCACCGAAAGGATAGTTAGGAGCACATTGTTGAATATGCTAAATATTCGATATGGAAGGGTTTTATGGTACATTTGTTGTCATCCTTTCTAGAAAATTCTGTACCCTGCAAATCTATAGGCAAGTCGGTATGAAATAACGATTAGAATTAAACTAATTGCCGATTTAAAAAGATTAACTGCGGTCGCAAAGCTGAATTGTCCGCTGAGAAGACCTTCTCTGTACACAAAGGTATCAATGATATCCCCTTGTTGATAGATCAAAGGACTATATAGATTAAATACCTGGTCAAAGTTGGCGTTCAATACATTGCCCAGTGCCAAGGTCGCAATTACAATAGCAATTGGAATAAGTGCTGGTATGGTAATATACATCGTTTGCTTCCAGCGACCTGCCCCATCCACTTCAGCAGCTTCATAAAGTGATGGATTAATGCCGGATAGCGCAGCTAGGAAAATGATCGTGTTGAAACCAAATTCTTTCCAAACATCACTGGCTATGATGGTAAATCGGAACCAATTGCCGTCCCCTAGAAAAAAGATCGGTTTTATGCCGAAAACGGACGAAATAAACTGATTGACGATCCCTGTTTGTGCTAGGATATCGATCAGAATTCCTGAAAGGGTAACCCAAGACAAGAAATGCGGTAGATAGACGAGTGTTTGAATAGATCTTTTAAGACCCATATTCCTTACCTCATTGAGCAACAAAGCGAATATAAAAGGAATAATCAGGTTCAAAACAATTTTGGAGCAAGCAAAAAACAGTGTATTCCAGGTGATTTGCAGGAAATAATCGTTCTCCCACATGTACCTAAAATGCTTAAGTCCGACCCATTCGGAATCAAAAAATCCTAATGCAGGCTTATAATCCTGAAATGCCATGAGTATTCCTGACATGGGGATATAAGAAAAAATAAAAACCATAATTGCCGCTGGTAATACCATGAAGTGGAGCACCCATGGTTGTTTATAGCCTTTTTTTCTTTTTCTTTTTATACTTGGTTTATTTTCCAGGCCTACCTGCTGTATTGAATTAGCCTCCATAGCTCTCTCCTGTTCCCAAAAAAAATATTTTGTGTGTGATGGGGATCTCTGCTATAAATAGTATCAGGCGTTTCTCAGGTTTGACTATATAACATTGTTAGGCTTGATATGGTTTTATTAGGACATCATCTGGAGGGTACATTTATGAATATTTGGAAGCGCTTTACATCCCTGAGAGAATTAACACAATCCCGGTTTAGTTTGTTTGCCAAAATAAACTGCCTGATCATACTCTTGTTCATCCCCATCATTATCATGTATACCTTTTCAAATAACGTCACATACGATGTTGTAAGCAAAGAGCTGCAGGTGTCCAATACGAAGCAGCTCACTTTTCTGTCCAGTCAAATTGATTCGCGTATTAATCAGATGATGGACTTCGCCCTTATCCTTTCTAGAGATCCCAATGTCAGAGCCTTCAACGGATTAAACATTTGGGCGGATCGATATGATCAGATGCAGACCCGGTATGTCATTCAGGAAAAGATGGTGCTTCAATCCGGGGTTGCAGATATTTGGCCTGCCAGATATGCCGTACATTCACAGCAAAATAAAGATGTCATCTCCAACTACAACCGGACATTTGGGTATGATGAGGATTACTTAAAAAGAAATATGAGTGGAAAATGGACGTATGGCGATCATAGCTTGGAATCTAAAGACGAGCTAAAATCCTTTTACTGGTTCTATACGGATTCCTTAGCTCAGCCGGGGATGTTGACGGGAAGCAACTTGGTGATTGAAGCCAGCTTCAGTTATGAGAATATTCAGAACATGCTGGATACGTACAAGGAAGGTGGACAAGGTGATCCTTTTTTCTATCATAAAGGGAACTCGCCAATTCTGAATCGCAGTGCGGACAAGCAGTTATCTGAAGAACTCATTCTTTACCTGGATAAACACTCACCTGAGAACACTACCCAGGATGTAGTCAAACTCAATGGCAAGAACTACCTGGTCAGCTCTGTGAAGTCCTCCTATTTGGATTGGAATTTAATAGATGTTGTCCCTCTATATCAAATCCTAAAACCCATTTCGCTCAGTCAGGATTTGTTCTATATCTCGATGATTTTGCTGTTTGTTATGGGAATTTCCGCTTCCATATTACTATACAGAAATGTTCAATATCCTATCAAAAAGCTAATTAAAGGCTTACGGCGCGTGCAGCGTGGAGATTATTCTGTACGTCTTCATAACGAGGGCCGGAACGAGTTTTCGTTTCTATTCCATCGCTTTAATGATATGTCCCATCAAATTCAAGACCTGATAGAGAATGTGTTCAATGAGAAAATCCGTGCCCGCGAAGCTACACTTAAGCAACTGCAGGCGCAAATCAATCCACATTTTCTCTATAACTGCCTTGGTTATATTATCAATATGGCCCAAATGAAGGATGAGGACGCTGTCGTCTCAATGGCTTATAATTTAAGTGCTTACTATCGTTATACTACCCGAATGGAACGGGAAACCGCGTCACTGGATGAAGAAATCAAGCTGCTCGTCAACTATTTGGATATTCAAAAGCTGCGCAATGCCAGAATTGATTATCATATCGAAATCCCTGAGAACATGTTAAGCCAGTCTGTGCCACGTCTAATGCTTCAGCCTATTGTGGAGAACTCAGTCATTCACGGAGTGGCCAAATCGTATTCATCGGGTGAGATTAGCATTAGTGGTGAGATTTCGAACGGCTTCTGCAAGATTTATATTGATGACGACGGGCCTGGCTTGAATCCGGAGCAGTTAGAAGCTTTGAATCGTAAAATGCAGGAGCCATTGCAGGAAGAAATGGGCTGTGGGCTCTGGAATACGAATCAGCGGATCATGCACCTGTTCGGTAATCAATCCTGTCTAACCTTTAAACCATCCCCTCTTGGAGGTTTCCGAACAGAGATTATCTGGGAAATCCCTACTGAGGATGAATATTCTAAATTTAAGAATCATCAAGGAGAATAACAACATGCAAATGATTATAGTAGACGATGAAGCGCACTGGGTAGATAATCTTGCCATGACTAAACCCTGGCATACGCTAGGAATTGAACAGGTGCATAAAGCGTATTCGGCACGTGAGGCGCTACAAATTATCGATACCAACCCGATTGATATTGTGATCTCGGATATCCAAATGCCCGAAATGACGGGAATTGAATTAATAGAGCGGATAAGAAAACGTGATAAAAAGATTAAATGCATTATTTTATCAGGCCATTCGGAGTTCGATTACGCCAAAAAAGCACTCCAGCATAATGCTGTCGATTATTTGCTTAAGCCACCTACCGATGATGAAATCATCGGTGCAGTCAAAACTGCCATCGAGCAATTGAACACAGAATGGGAACTTATCAGTTCGCTTAAACGAACCCAGTTTACCCTACGGGAAAATCTGCCGCTTTTACGTGGTCAACTGCTGCTTGATGCCTTGCAAGGTCATCAATTTCAAGCTGGCGAATGGGAACGGAAGCTCGTAAATTATGATTTGCCCTTCCATTCTGGCGATTGCGCTTTGATGCTTGTACGCATGGAAGAAGAATTTAGCCATTATAACAATAATGATCAAACCTTAATTGAATATGCCATCATCAATATGGCTGAAGAGATTATGGGTGAATTCATGCAGGTCTGGGGCGTTAAAGAAGAACATGGATATCTTGTGTTTCTGCTTCAGCTTAAAGAGAAAGGATCCGACATCGGCAAAGAAACCATCCTAGAAAAGCTTTCTTTACAGCTTCAGTATAAGGTTAAGCAATTTCTGAAAGGTTCCCTGTCCATAGTAATCACCGAGTGGTTCCAGTTTCCCGAGAAGGTGTCGAGCCGTTTCCGTCAGGCTACAGCTTATTTCCGGCAGATCGTGGGAGACGAGCGCGAATTCGTAATGCGGGTCAGCGAATTTGAACCTTCCACCACCCAAGGACCTTTGGATGCCCTTTACACCCCGCCGACACTAATTCACCTGCTTGAAAGTGGGCATTGGGATGCTGCGGAAGAGAAACTACTCGCTGTCTGCGCGGAGCTGGATGAGAAATGGTCTGAATCGTGGGAGCATTGCATGGAGGCCGGTTTTTTAATCACTGCATCCTTCACGAATCTCGCACACCGAAATGGACATACTCTAGCTAACTTAGTGGGAGACGATCTCGGTTGGTTGCAAAGCGGTGAAGCGTTCTCGACCATCGGTAAACTTAGAAAATGGTCCCTCAGCATCCTGAGCAAATTGAAAGAAGGAACGTCTAACGAAATTAAGGACATCAGGTCTGAATATGTGAAAAAGATTCAAGATTTCACAGACAAAAACCTGCATTTAGATGTTTCATTACGGGTTCTGGCTGACCATGTAAACCTCCATCCGACTCATTTATCAAAAATTTATAAGATTGAAACGGGTGAAGGAATAAGCGATTATATCTCGCGCCTGCGCATGGATCGGGCCTGCCATAAGCTGAAAAACACTTCTAAAAAAGTCTATGAAATCAGCATGGAGATTGGCTATATGGACCCTGCTTATTTTATAAAAGTATTCAAACGACAGTTCGGAGTAACACCGCAGGAATATCGAGACAATAATAAATAGCATGATAGAGTCCTATCGAAACTAAAAATCTCATATAGATGCCATCCCCGACTAGTTGTTAAAGTTACACTTGTAAAGATCATACACAGTAGGGGGAATTAAAGAATGATCAAGTTCAAAAAAATGTGGTCGTTGTTAACGGTCACAGCACTTATCACACTCACAGCCTGTGGCAGTGGCGGCGGAAATAATGAAAACGCCAAACAAAACAATACCACATCGTCTGAGACTAGTTTATCTGAAGCAGATGCTGCTTTTGAAAAAGGTAAATACGATCCACCCATCGAGTTCAGTTCGGTATTGATGCCGAAGAAATATGTTCAAGGCGATACAAAAGAAAACAATGTTCACGATCGCTGGATGCTGGAAACACTGGGCATGAAGCATAAAGATACTTGGTATCCTGCCAATGACGATCAATACAGACAAAAGCTTCAGCTTGCCATTGCTTCTGGCGAAAAGCTGCCTGACTTCGTTTCTGTACCAACCAATGCAGTGTTGACCAATCAACTGATTGATTCCGGTCAGTTCATTGCTATCGATGAGTTGTTTGACAAGTATGCTAATAAAATTCTAAAAGATCATGCTGCAGCACACCCAGAACTTTGGTATCCATTCACAAAAGACGGTAAGAAATACAATATGCCGATCCTTGAATATACCGATAATGACGATACTCTTCTCTGGTTACGTGAAGATTGGATGGAAAAGCTGAACCTTCAGGCTCCAAAAACAATCGCCGATCTTGAGAATATCATGGACAAATTTAAGAACGAAAACCCTGATGGTCTAGCACCTAAAGATGTTTTCCCACTTGCGATTTCTTTGAAAAATAATACAAACACCTGGATGGGCCAACTCGACTGGTTATTCGGTGCTTACGGTACGATTGAGGAACAATGGAATAAAGATGCCGACGGCAATCTGGAATACGGTTCCATTAACCCTGGTGCTAAACAAGCCCTTGCTAAGCTTAGTGAGTGGATGGACAAAGGTTATATTCACACAGACTCTGCACTTTGGGATGAAGGTAAATCTGCTGAAAGCTGGACAAAAGGCGCCGCAGGTATTCTACCAGGAGCAAACTGGGTTCCAGACTGGCCGGCTCCCGATCTTATGAAAAATGTACCTGGAGCGAAGATCAAAGCTTATCCGGTTCCAGCAGGTCCAGACGGACTCATCGGTACCAAATGGCAGAACTCTGGGGTAAACGCTAGTATCATGATTAACAAAGATGCTAAGCACCCTGAAGCAATTTTCTTATACTACAACTACTTGCTTGATAACCTAGCTAATCCAGCAGCTGGTAGTGAATTTGAATACGGCTTTGCTAAAGGCTACGATTGGGACATGATTGATGGAAAGCCTACTAGTGATAAAGAGAAGATTAAAGACTTCTCCAATGAGTTTCCTTTCTTAACTGGACCGGCTCGTATTCCTGATCTGTTCATGAAGACATTGGTTAAACTTGCTGATGGTGAAACCCCTGTAACTCCTTATGAAAAACAAATGGCTGAGTTCCGTAAACCGGAAAACTGGGCCGCTGCAAAAGTTGTTATGTCACAAATAGACATTCGTAGACAGAACTATTTCACTGGCGCTGCGACACCAACGATGGTATCCAAATGGAATCTGCTTCGTCAATCCGAAATGGAAACCTTCAACAAAATCATTTACGGTAAGCTTCCTGTAGATGCCTTTGACTCCTTTGTTTCCAACTGGAAAGCAAATGGTGGTGATCAAATCACCAAAGAAGTTAACGAATGGTTCAAGTCTGTATCCACCAAATAGACTAAAGTAAATAAAAACAAGCCGGAGCGTGATCCTTTCGCTCCGGCTTGTTTTTTATGAATTTATCATTAACTTTCGCCCGCTAGAATCCCTTTCAAATACCCCGTCAACTCTTTTGCCGCTTGTTCATGAGCTAATGCTCCCGGATGACTTCTTGCCCCTATGGTCTCATCCGTCATATTTGGAAGCTGCAATACAGAAACCTGCTTGTCCCCTGTTTTCTTGCTATAAACATCGACCGCCCGGTAGATCGCTGGCATCATCGGGATACCAAGCATCCCATATGCCCATACGAGATGTGCATGTTGATTATTTTTTCTAAGCTTCATCAGAAATTTCTCAGCGGCATCGACAAAAGCTTGTATATCATCCTCATGATAGGTCCCGTCTTCATTTAAGCGTTGTTTATGGCTCTCCCCTTTTACCTCATCTTTCCATTCTGGCGATTGAAAGGCGCCCCCATCATTTGTTCCTAGATTAACTACCACAACATCTGGCTGCCAGGTTTCAAAAGAATGTTCTTGAAAAGCTCCTAAAGCTTCGTTTTTTGCTCCAGTTAGAAGACCACAAACCTGCTCATAACAATCAGGGATATTACCGTGCGGATTATTATCCCAGCTAGTAAGGACTCCCCAGCCACTTTGAGAAATAACTCTATATTCTGCATTTAAAGCATCTGCTGTCATTCTGGTATAGTTGTTGATGGCGCTAAACCACATTGGAATCCAATCTTCTTCAGCCTTGGCACCTATACTTCCTTCTCCGGATGTGATGCTGTCACCTATGAACTCTATCTTGTGGGGTTTGTCCGCAACCGGCAGGAATTTTCCATCCATCTTCACCGCATGTATCTGCAAAGAGCAGCCAGGATCTCCACTCATTGCCTGCACATCTTTTACAATACGAATATTGTTGACAACACGATCATTCATGCCTCTAAATACACAAATCCAATACCTGCCTGCTACTAACATTTGTCTGCTAACAGGAACGGAATTGATCAGGATGCTAATCCAGGGTTCATAAACATCATAATCTGCTTCTACTTCAAGCCATAGCTCAGAACTTTTAACATTTAATTCGACCGCACTGCCTGTCCAAAATAACGTTAGTGGAGAAAGTAAACCTGTTGTTCTGCCGTGAATTTTCAGATGTTCGATATCAGCTAATGTATGTACCTTTAAGTTTGTATTCTGCTTCATAAAATCCCTCCTAATTTACCGCTAGAATCCTAATCTATACTTCTACTTCACTACTTCTTCAATACTATCTTATAATCCTTTTCCAAATAGCATATACTCTTCCTCTGGTACAATAGAATTAAATGAGGTCATGAACAAAGGTGGGATTGAAGTTGAAAGTTATACCTAACTGTATTACACTTGGCAGAATTATTTTGGCAATAATGCTGTTATTCTTCGAGCCGCTAAGTTCGGCCTTTCTTGCAATTTATATCCTTTGCGGAGTCACCGATCTGATAGATGGTCCAATTGCCCGAAAATCAGGCACAACAAGTAATCTCGGAGCAAAGCTGGATTCTGCTGCCGACACGATACTAATCGGGATCTGCTTATTTACTTTGTATCCGTATCTGGGTCTTACCCTCGAATTCATCCTATGGATCTTCTTGATCGCGGCCATCCGCATAACATCGACAGGGATTGCCCTCCGCAGATTCAAAACTTACGCAAGTATCCATACCTACGGCAATAAACTCACCGGGCTTCTCTTATTTGTAACTCCTATATGGCTTTCCCATAGTAACCCCACCATTTGGACAACCATTGTCTGTATAGTTGCAACCTTATCCGCCGTGGAAGAATTGATGATTCAAATCACATCCACTCAATTACAGCTGGACAGAAAAGGATGGTTTTACAACCCTCCTAATCAGGAATAATGAAAGACACCGTAGTTCCCACCCCAGGAATACTTTGAATCTTCAAGCCTTGTCCATATAATTGTGTTAATCTCCGATCTGTATTAAGGAGCCCAATTCCTTGATCCTTAAGACTTTTTGGTTGCAATAACTTACTGACTTGAGCTTCATCCATTCCAATCCCCGTATCAGCAATGATAAAATGAACAGCCTCCGCATGTGTCTCGATGTGAATACGCAAGGTTCCACCTTTTGCCCGACTTAAGATCCCATGCCGGACGGCGTTCTCGACCAGTGGCTGAATGGTCAGCGGAGGAATTAGTAGCTGTAGATTCGCGTCTACCTCCCATTCAACCTGCAGCCTCTCCTCAAAACGCTGCTGCTGGATATATACATAATTCTCGACCAGCTCCAGCTCTTGCGACAGCGAAACAAGTTTGCCTGCATTTAAGAAGTCAAAGCTGATCCGCAGATAAGTAGTGAATGCATCTGAAAGATCTTTCATTTTGACAGTGTCAAAATCACTCAAGGACATAATCGAATTTAATGTATTAAAGAGAAAATGTGGATGGATCTGCGCTTGTAAATAAGCAGCCTCCATTCTCAAACGATCATTGACTGCTTGCTTCATAGAAGTGAGCGACGAAGCACGATACTTCAATTCCATGGCATCTACTGGCTTGGTTACATAGTCATTAGCGCCAGCCAAGAAACCTGCGTAAACATCCTCCTGCTCACTGCGAGCGGTCAATAGAATAATAGGAAGTTCATACATCGTGAACCGCTCGCGTATCAATCTTGTCAATTCATATCCAGACATGCCCGGCATCATCACATCAGCGATAACCAAATCGAACTGCTCATGATGCAACATATCCAGCGCCTCACGGGCTGAAGTCGTTGTATCAATCCGATAGGCTCCATCTGATAAAATATTTTGCAGAACTTTTAAATTGACCGAATCATCATCAACCGCTAGCACATGTATGATGTCAGCGTCTGTATCGAGCTTCGAGAGTGCCTCTACTTCCTTTGTGTTATAGGTGGCAGCCACCATAGCTGATTTCTCCGCAGTTATCCACGTACTGAATGGTGACAATGGATCCGAATCTTTTTCTGTATGAACATCTGGAATAGATGACTTCAGGCTCCCTTTAGCTACAGGTAATTTGAAGCTGAACTTACTTCCCTGACCCGGCTGCGATTGCAGCAATAATTCACTGCCATGCAGTTCGACCAGCTCCTTACAGATACTAAGCCCCAACCCAATGCCGCCTTGACCGTAAGCCCCTTGTTCATAGCGCATAAAAACACGCTTTTTCAAAGCTTCATCCATACCTACTCCTGTATCCGTAACATGTATCCATACATCCCCACCCACTTGTTCTGCGGCCAGTTCAACACTTCCCTGTTCGGTGTACTTTAGTGCGTTATGAACCAAATTAATCAGAATCTGCACCAATCGCTCCTCATCAGCATAAACACGCGGCAGATTCTCATCTATAGACATTCGAAGCTCCACCTTCGTCCCACCGGTTAAGAAACGTAACATATCCAGTACACCTTCAGCCAATGACCTCACTTGCAGCGCCTTTATATTCATCACAATCCGCTTATCCTGCAATCGCACAACATCAAGCAAGTCATTCAGCATAAGCGACATCCGGCGACTGACCATAATTAGCAATTCCATGTCACGCTGGCTCTCTTCATCCAGCACATGTTTTTTTCTTGTTAACACACTTTGGGCAATATTCATAATCCCATGCAGTGGAGTGCGCAGCTCATGTGACGTATTGGCTAGAAAACGGTCCTTTAATTTATTGGATTCCGCCAATTGAGCGTTCAGTAACACATTTTGATGGGATTGATGAAAATATCTCCTAAACCAATAGGCGGAAAATGCGGCAAGGGCAGCAATTAAATCTACGGGATAAAACATAAATTGTGAGCTACCGGCATAGTAGACAGCCCCCCACAACATATTATTTAGTACTGCTAACACTGAAAACAATAAAAATAGAGCACCTTCAGCTCGTAAGGCTACCATCTTCCAAAAATAATATACCGTCCAACACACTGGAACGTAATACAGGATCATGTAATACCCTTTTCCGATGATATATAACACTGCCTCTTCAGGACCTACAATAATAAATAAAGTAAAAATGAGAACTGACAGGATGTAACTATAAAACGCCTTGCCTTTCCGTCGATTCCCCAATAGTTCTCTTCCCATCAATAAAAGGAATAAACAAAACCCTATATACGAAAGAACCTTTAACCTCAGCATCCAGGCAAAATCAACATGAAGAAACCTGAACAACAGTCCATTATGTTCAACCCCAATGGATACAGCCGCAGCGACCATCATTAGGAAAAAAATAATCAGCTCTGTTTTTCGTACATCCATCAGATAGATAATCAATAAATACAACCCATGTAGAAGAAGCATGACCCCTACGACTAGCTGCAAGCCAATGGAATTCCAGTATATAGTGTCTACCCCATGTTGAATGCCAAACTCCACGGACCGAATTATGCCCCCTTTTAGTGGAGACTCATAGTTTGACGTCCGAACAAACAGATCCAGATGCTTCTGATCTGTAGGTGTATAACTGATTAAGAATGCTTTCGTCACATAAACATGCTCTTCCTTCTCGTCAGATAACACACCAAACCGTGCGAGCACTGTTCCATTGATCTCCACTTCAGAAGAAGTATAGATGGACTGGAACCAAAAGCTTAGCGGCTCAGACAAGGGTTGATCTAGCAAAATACGCATATGATAAGTTCCGTATCCATATGCCTTTTTTTGCTCTGAAGGATTAAATGCGGTACTCCAGTTACCCGGCACCTGAAGCATTTGGCCTTTTAAAACGCTATCCACATTGGCGGCATTCACCCATTGTTGAGGATAAAACTCCCATTCTCCATCCAATGGAAAAGAGCTTAGTGATTCAAGGTCTACTCCCCGCAAATCGAGCACACCTTGCTCCACTACCGGGGCATTGGATAAAGTAAAATGATTGTACCAGCTCCAGCGTATTGCAATCAGCAGGCAGATGAATACTACTATGTACAACATATGACTTAACTTAATTTTATTCTCCGAAGTTCTCATAGACTCCTCATTCGTCAATAGTATTTAATAGTGCTATATCCCTATCTCCAACTTTGAGCAATACAGTATGATTATACTATATTAAGAGGCCTATAGACGTATGTAATCCTATGTTTAGAGGAAAAAAATCAACTATCCCATAGAGCAGATAGTTGATTCCTTCCTTAACGCTTCTTCTAATGTAGAGTTCGATGTGTTTAGATTTCTAGCAATGAGAATACTTTATCGAAACCTGCTTTGGAACGGGAAAATAATTCAGATGAACTGTGTGCGGAGGCTGGTGCCAGCACTTCTTGGGCGATAACGCCGGTATACCCGATCTTTGTAAGGCTTCCCAGGAAGCCTGTAAGATCAATAGCCCCTTCCCCTGGATACAATCGATCAAAATCAAGCAATTCTTCTATGGGCAGAGGTTTAGCATCATTGATATGGACATACGCGATTTGATGCGGTTGTAATTTCAGCAGATCCTCACTTGTTAATCCATTTGTATGCCAATGATAGGAATCCAGCAACAAGCCGATATTTCTCACTTGAATGGTGTCTATCCAGTTCAACGTATCATGCATCGTCCAGATCAGCGGATTTGCCCATTGTGTACGTAAGTGATGAGGGCCAACGAACTCTAAGGCTAGCGAAATACCATAAGCGCCTAATATTTCTGCACATAGTCTTAAACGTCTAGTGGCTGCAATCATAAACGGTGCGACCGGAAGATCAGTCGAAGGTAAAATATATGTGCAGCATGTGGTGCACTTTAAGTCAGCAGCGGCCTCAGCCATCTGGGTAAGCGATTTCAGACTCTCCCTAAAGCTATCCTCTGTCGTGCGCCAATCTACCTCTAAACCAAAAGATCCTAGCATGACGCCATGACTTTCCAACAATTGAACTGCCCCATCCTTGCCATATTGCTGTACCAACTCTAATGGATTGACGTCTATGGACCGAAACCCGAATTGGCTCGCAAGTCTGATGTATTCTTCATTGGAACTAATCTCACCCAAACCTGCTGTTGTTAATCCTCTTATCATCGTAGATCTCCCCCTTTATGACCAATCAAACAGTACATCATTGTTCTGGGTACCCATTCCAAGTCTAGCGCATTTGGCACTCGAATAAAACACCTCAAAGGACATGTCATTCCTTTCATTTTTCTTCAAAGATCCTTATACTTGCTTGAAGAAGCATTTCAAGGGAGAATGAAAAGTATGGACATAAAAAAATTGCAATACTTTATCGCAGTAGCAGAGGAACTGCATTTTAACCGTGCAGCAGAGAAGCTAAATATGACACAGCCTCCCTTAAGCCAGCAAATTCAAGCTCTGGAGAATGAAATTGGTGTGAAACTATTAGAACGGAACAAAAGACAAGTTCGTCTCACGCCAGCGGGGGCGGTATTTCTAGAAGAGGCTAAATCCATTTTATCTCAACTGGAACGCTCTATTAAAACAACACAATTAGTCGATCAAGGAATTATCGGACATTTGAACATTGGATTTATAGATTCTGCAGCTGGTGGAGTATTGGTTAATATGTTAAAAATGTTTCGGGAACGTTATCCACAAGTACAACTCAGATTACATGAGATGACGTCTGCTCAGCAGTGGCAGGCTTTACATGAAGGAACGATTCACATTGGATTTGTACGTTATACAGAGTCGGGCAAACATATCGACCATCGTCCCTTAGTCAATGAATCGCTTATTGCCGTTTTGCCAGAGCAGCATCACCTATCTCAATTACCGGTGTTATCCATTCGCTCTTTAGCTTTAGAGCCGTTTATATCGTTCCCGCGTCATTTAGGAGCTCCTTTTCATGACCTCATTATGAGCTTCTGCGCCCAACACGACATGTATCCGAATGTTGTACAGGAAGCCATTCAGATGTACACCATTGTAAATTTGGTAGCTGCTAATCTTGGAGTTTCCATTGTGCCCTCTTCAGTTGCTATTTTTCAGCGTGAAGGTGTCGCATTTCGTCCCTTTGAAGAAAGCACACCATCGATTCCCCTTTATGCCGCTTGGAGAACCGATTGCGATCGTGCCTCCTTATCCGCGTTACTAGAGATCATAGGACAAATGAGTTCAGAAGCTATTAATGGTGAATAATATAATATTCAGCCCGTTTTTCTAGGATCACGTTCAACGAGTCCTTCTAGCACCCTATCGATTTCCAACATCACTTCCCTATCCAGACGAACTCCCGCAGCTTTGGCATTTTCTATAACCTGCTCAGGCTTGGATGCCCCAATAATTGCAGAGGAGACTTGTGTATTTTGCAACACCCATGCTATAGCCAACTGCGGAAGCGTCAACCCAACTTCACTGGCGATGGAAGAGAGATTCGAGACCGCCTCAAGCACCTCAGTCCGAAGCCACTGACCCGCCAATTTATTCATAAATGGTGAGCCCGCAGCGGTTGAAGCACGAGAACCCTCTGGCAATGGTTGCCCTGGCATATATTTACCTGAAAGAATCCCTTGAGCAAGCGGTGACCAGACCACCTGTCCAATCCCTTCCCGCTCACAAGCTTGAACTACCTCCGTCTCCATCACGCGCCATAACATCGAATATTGAGGTTGACTAGCCACCAATGGCACCTTCAATTCCCTCGCCAAAATAGCACCTTCTGCTATCTGATCCGCCGTCCACTCACTTATCCCGACATAGAGAACCTTACCTTGACGCACCAGATCCGAAAAAGCCAAAAAGGTCTCTTCAAGGGATACTGTTGCGTCAAAGCGATGCGCATAATAGATATCAATATAATCGGTCTGTAATCTGTTCAGTGAAGCATGGCACGCCTCCATAATATGCTTGCGAGACAGACCTCTTGCGTTACGTCCCGTCCCTGTGGGATGGCACACCTTGGTACACAATTCGATATCAGCTCTGTGCACTCCTTTTAATGCTTGGCCCAGCACCATCTCAGCTTTCGTATCGGAATATACATCTGCAGTATCAAATGTTGTGATCCCTACATCCAATGCAGCGCGAACACAAGCATGGGCAGTATCATTGTCCACTTGAGCACCATGTGTAATCCAATTACCATAAGCAATCTCACTTAGATGTAAGCCACTAGTTCCTAATTTGCGATAGTTCATTTTATACCCTCCTTTAGATAACAATCTGATTGTAACAAAGAGATATTAATACGAGAAATACTCTTTAATATGCAGTTTAATTCAAAATAGATATTACTGAGACACTTAAAGATAATAAAAAAACACCCTTTAGGCGTTTTTTTCGGTAAATATTCTGTTTCGAAACTCTAACTTCGTCTATACTCCGGTGAGTATTAACCTCCAAGCTTTGTTACCGCACCACAACTAACAGTACAATAATTCCGAGCCAAAACAGCCAGCTTACTGGGTGACCGAAATTTAATCCCCAGCCGACTCCGAGCCTTTTCTTGACGATTAGGTTTGGATCTTTGCTATTGAAATAAATCATACCTAATAGCCATTTTTCATCATCATGGACAGGTCTGACATTGGAGCTATCGGCAGATCGCTCCAAGCGGCTTTCACCCTGACCAGCCCAGAACGTTAAGGCCAAGGCGTATAGGATGATAAGGGCTATTATGATTAGGATAATAGGGATAGCGAAATTCATGTTAAGCTGAGATATCATATTTAGTTGCACGACGGAAAACAGGATAACTATTAAGAAGCTTGCTGTAAGCATAAAATATGACCAAGTACGGCGGTAAGTTGCGTCTTGTCTGATGGAACGGTTAGGATCATTGGGTTGAACCTGCTGCTTCACTCTGCGAATACTCCAATTCTCAAATATGAACAAAAGTGTTATGAACACTTGCATGATCGTAGGCATAAACACAGAACTATAAGATTTAGCTGCATAGCCGTCTACGTTCCAACTGCTGTTGTAATGGATCGGAATCTGATCAGGAATCAGATCGTAGTTGCGTAGCACATTTACAATAGTAACAACAATAATTAAAACATGAATGAGGAACCATTTATTAGACAAGCCAATGTTTCTTTTCCGAAATCCAGTGTCCACTGCCATGATCGATGGTTCCAGAGCAATAGGCAGCATAGGTAGTAAACTTTTCATTTTGAAATAATAGCTAATGTTTATGACTAGGGAGATTACGACCATGGCGAGTGAATAAGTGACAATGATCCAACTTGGTTGCTTGGAATGTTCATCACCGTATATTAGACAGAGGATACAAATAATGAATAGGATGGTATGTAAGGTAGCACTAATCCTAGCATATGACTTCCGCATCTGGCGCAGAGGCTCACTATGGAATTGTACAGGGCTGACGGTGACCCCAAAACTAATCGTCTCTCTTGTTAAATAAGGCATGCTTACCATGAGTACAATGGCAGGTACAAATACTAAGATCATTACTATAACAGGCATTATCGTCATATCATTCGCCTCCTCTTATACATAAGTGTGTATTTGAAAACTCTATAACCCTTATAGCATAGGCGATTCATCACTATGCCTTTTTGCGTATGATTATCCTATTAACTTAGGATAGGTAATCGGCTTGAACATAAATTTTATTATAATCGATTTTAGTGAATATAGGGGTGAAATTAACAATTTATCCAGTTTTTTTGCTACGCAGAGCTACTCATCTGACAACTGAATTATGGCAAGTACATCTGTTTGAAATTCTGTGTAGGTAAAGGACTCGCCTCGTATCTGCAATGGTGCGGATTACTTCGTCAGAGTATAAATAAGTCCTTCCATGCTTAATATAGTACTTGCTCAGGTTTGTTCCATTAAGATATTTCTCTACAATCGCTCGATAAATCGGACGCTTCATTTCATCCACTATCAATGATAGAATGCACCGTTTCATTCGATTCAACATCAAAATAGCCAACATACGGCGTATTTTCTACTTCCGCTGATAATCGGATTTTCAGTGCAGGGAAACCATCTATTCCTAGCGACCTGCAAAAACGAACAACCGCCGCACTGCTTGCCTCCGCTTTTGTCGCTAACTCATGTATGGTCATATGCAGCACTTCTTTAGCATTTGCAAGAATGTACTCCGCTACTTTTTCTCTGATTCTGGCAATTCATTTAAGTCTAGCTCAATTTGCGAAATCATACTTCCCCGCAATTAAACCCGCTCCAACAAATGCAGGAATCATTGGTATGAAAATATTTCCGATTTTTCACAAAAAGTTCTTGAACGGTTTATCTATGATTCCACACGTTCCATTATTGACGAATTTTTTTTTCAACATTAAACTATAAGTTAAGAAATTAAATTTCAAAAAAAACCGTTTTTTTTCATTTATTAAATTTATCCCAACATTACGGCGCAGGAGGAAATGAAAGATGACGACGACACCAAACATCATCGTAATGAACCATCCAACTAGAGAGCAGCTTGAAAAGATTTACGATATTTTAGATGAATGCTTTTCCGTAGGCCGAGCTTTTTTCCAAGAAAGATTAGACCTCGACACCACATATGATCCAGATACAACATGGTTTGCGATGGTAGACGGTAAGATTGCATCCAATGTACAAATTTTCCCGTTTCATATCAGAGTCGGTCAAGCGATCTTGAAAACAGGTGCAATGGGGAGTGTCGGTACAGATCTAAATTACCGCGGGCTGGGGCTTGCACACAAAATTCTTCATGCGCAGACCAACTATATGAAAGAAACCGATTATGATATAAGCTTGCTTTTGGCTAGCAAGCATGCGTTTTATGAAAAGGCTGGCTGGAGACTTATTCCGGAGACTGCTTTCGCAATTGAAAAACCAGCAAGTTTGGAGCAGCAGCAAAACAGTGATGAAATCATTCCTTTTGAAGCCTGTTATCTTGATGATATCCGTTTCATCTATGAACAATTCAATAAGAATCGTACCTACACCGTGATCCGAAGTAGAACGTATTGGAATGATTTATTGACCTGGCCGGAATGGAAGAAAGTTGACTGCTTGCTCCTTCGCAGAAATGGAAAAATCGTCGCTTATGGCATCATTGAAAAGAAAGATACTGAACAAGTATTTATTAATGAATTATTGTATTTGAACGAAGCCGAAAACGGCGTTGAAGCTTTGTTTCATGCCTTATGTCAGCTGCGTCAAAATGCAAAGCAAATATTAGCGATGCTCCCAGAGGACCATAAGCTATATTCCTATTACCAACAGCATCAAGCTAATTCAATTCAAATCAATATGGCGATGTGGAAAATGATCAATCTCAGTTCAACTTTCCATAAGCTTCAACCTGAATTAGAAGATCGCCTAAACCGTAGCAACATAATTGCAGACCAGGAGCTGCATATTGCACTTCGCAGTAATGAGGACTGTATCTACTTGGATTATAAGCAAAAGCAGCTTTCTGTTTCCGATGCTAGTAATCATACCAATCCCTATACTTCAATAGAAGTAGATGAACGCGAGCTAATGACTTATATCATGTTCGGCTATAATGAAGCAGGCGCAGCAAAGGACAGTACTGAGCACGCTAACATCCTTCAAGCTCTATTTCCGAAACAACAAGCCGTGTTTTATTTGACTGATAAATTTTAAGCCATTTTTGATTCCTACCATTTTAAAATAAGGGTGTGTCGCAAGTCCAACTGCTCGGACTTATGACACACCCTTATTTTTCCATAGCGACAAAAACTAGTCGTTGTTCTTTTTTGATCTTCCTAACAGGACAGCACCGTAGGCTGCATCCTTAATCGGCAAAATCAACTTTGTTTGCGGGTAGCTCTGTGCGAGCTTTCGCTCCAAGGCTTCTTTCACAAAGCGAGACTTTTGCAGCACACTTCCTGCAATCGCAATCGGACTTTCATATAGCTTAAGCCGTTCAATAACAGGCACAACAAGCTCATATAGATTGGCTGCACATTTCTCCGCTAACGCTATTGCATGTGCATCGCCCTTCTCGCATGCGGTCGTCATAATCGGTGCGAGCTGCGCAATATCTTTTTTCGTCGTATTTTTATCATAAACAAAGCCAATAATCTCTTTCACAGTGCTTAATCCAAGCTGCTCATATACCATCGCTGGGATGACCGTATCGGTTATTCTTCCGTCCTCCACTTGAACTAATCCGGATAATAGATCGCGCCCAATACTATAACCGCTTCCCTCGTCATCAATCAGATGACCAAAACCTCCTGTGCGATGCTGCTCTCCTTTTTCATTGACCCCAAAGCAAATCGATCCTGTACCGGCAATGAGAATGATGCCTTGCATTGCATTTTGTGCCCCGTATAATGCGGTTTCTTGATCGCCAGTAATCGTTAATGGCCCGATATAACCGTTATTTCTCACATGCTGTTCCAAAAAATTGATGACCAGCGGATTACTTATTCCTGCCGCACCTATACATATATGAGCAACTTCTTGTAAATTACTGCAGTAGAGCTTCATTTGACTAAAAATTTTCTCAAAGGAAGCGGCAATAGCATCAGCATCACCACCGTTATAATTAATAGGCCCTACAGTAAAGGTGAATAAAGAGTCTTCCTGGTCATGCGTAATGGTGACAGCTGTTTTCGTGCCACCCCCATCAATTCCAACGATAAATGCCATACCTATGTCCCCTTGTTGTACTTTTTATCTACATCTGTATCGTAATCTTGGCGGTGGGTACAACCTCACCATTTAGGATTGGAAGGAGTGATTTGAATGCATCAAGTGTATACTCAAATGCCGCAATTCCGCAGAACTCGCCTTCGATTAACGGTAAATCATACGGGCGACCTAATGTAATGGCCGTTACTTTGCAGCCTGCTGCCAGCAGCTTCTGAACAAGCGCAAGCTGACCTTTGTTTTCACGCGCATTAAACAAGCCGATAACAATATGCTTGTAGCCTTGTACCTTTGGAAGCGCAGCGTTGATTTGCTCCTCGCTCGGGTCAATGTCGATAATCTCATAAGCTGTATTAAAATGCTCCCCCATATATTGCGGAAAGCTAAGAGCTTGATTCAAGCTGCTGGACGCAAGATCGGTGCGGTATGAATAGGAACCCATAAATAACACTTGCTCGTCACCGGTATGAATGGGCTGGAGCTCACCTTTAATGAGGCAGATCGTTTCCGTACGCATTAGCTCATTTGCTCGGCGATGTACATCGCAGCCAACTAGTTCATAATCTAGCTCCTCAATCGTCGCATATTGTGCTTTATAAGCTAAAATTTTTGTAACAGCTGCATCAATTAGCGCTTCATCCAAATCACCGGTGGCTACAGCTTCTTCGATCAAATGAATCGCTTCCTTCACTGTCTCAGGAGTATGACTAATGAATACCAAATCAATACCTGCTTTAACAGCTCCTAACGCTCCTTTTGCCGTACCATAGTATCGTTTGATCGCATCCATTTCTAAACAATCCGATACAACTAACCCTCTATATCCTAATTTTCCTTTTAATATCTCTGTAATAATGGTATGAGACATAGTTCCGGGCACACCGGATTTTTCAATTTTCGGAAATAAAATATGTGCACTCATAATCGCTTGAGCTCCTTGCTCAATTGCTGCCTTAAACGGCAGCAGCTCAAGCTGCTCTAATTCCTCAAGTGTTTTTTCAATGCTAGGCAAGCCAATATGTGAATCGACATTTGTATCACCATGACCTGGAAAATGCTTAAGTGAGGACATGACGCCTCCATCGAGCAAACCCTTCATCATTTGAATTCCATACTGGGATACTGTTGCAACAGAATCACCATATGAACGAACATTTATGACTGGATTCAATGCACTATTGTTAACGTCCATAACTGGAGCTAGATTAAAATTAATACCTAATGCTTTCAATTCTCTGGCAGTCATTCTGCCTGCTGCATACGCATTTTCAGGTCGTCCTGAAGAAGCAATTGCCATGGCTCCAGCAACATTGGTCGCGTCTTTAGGCATACGAGTGACTCGACCGCCTTCTTGGTCGATCGTAATAAAACCCGGGATACCAGTATGTGTCGTGTACCATTGCTGCAGCTCAGTAACAAGCTGGCCTAATTGATATTTATTGTCGATATTATGTGAGAATAAAATAATATTGCCCACTTTATAATGCTCAATAACTTCCTTCAGCTCAGGAGTGATCTCGGTTGAAGGGAAGCCTGTTACGAACATTTGTCCAATCTTTTCGCGCAAGCTCATATGTTCTATTGTTCTCATCAATTATTCACCTTCCTCTAGCGATATAAATGATACTGCTGTGTTATTTCTGCAAATTGCTTGCTTTCCGCTGCAAACTGTTCAAGCAGCTGCTTAGCTTGCATATTTTCCGTACGATACATGCTGTCTCCCCCCAGCAAATCGATAAATGGGCGAGAGCCCTCCTTCACAGGAGGCAGGAATGAAAATTGCTCGTACAAATCTCTTATCGTAAATAATAAGGTTACCCCAACTTCTAAAGGCCTCAGCACTTGGAGATCTGTAATGTAAATTTGTACCCCGCCGCATAGCTCGCCACAATGTTTAGATGACGTTGGCTTGAAATAAACTGGACGAAAAAGCACACCCGGGATACCTTTTGCATTCATCTCATCTGCCAATTGCTGCGCTTGAATGAACGGAGCACCAATCATTTCAAACGGGAACGTTGTGCCTCGTCCTTCCGAGCAGTTCGTGCCTTCAAATAAACATGTTCCTGTATATAATAACGCTGTTTCATATCGTGGCATTCCAAGTGAAGGATGAACCCAAGTTAATCCTGTATCCGGGAAGGACATGCTCCGTTCCCAGCCTTCCAAACGAACGACATGCAGCGATGCATTCCAATTCATTTGATCATTTGCCATCGTTGCTACCTCACCTGCTGTTAAGCCGTATCGCACGGCTAGCTCGTAATTTCCAACAAATGATTTGAAGCCGGGCTTCAAGACATTCCCTTCTACCGTTACCCCGTTAAGCGGATTAACACGATCAAGAACAACAAATTCCACACCTGCATTTGCACAATCTTCAAGTGCATATAGCATCGTATAAATAAATGTGTAATAGCGTACACCAACATCTTGAATATCGTATACAATGATGTCTACTTCATTCAGCATTTCTTTTGTTAAACGCTTGGAGTCTTTACGGTACAAGCTATAGACTGGAACATTCGTAAAAGGATCCATGTAAGTGTCTACTACTGCCCCTGCATCCAAATCTCCGCGAACGCCATGCTCAGGTGAAAACATCGCAGCAAGATTAAAATTTTCATGTAATATAGTAATCGTTGATGCAAAATCCTTCGTAAGACCTGTCGGCGCTGTAATCAATCCTACGCGCTTACCTTCGAACAAATAACGATAATTCGTTATAGAATCAATCCCATTTAACACCATATGAAGCTGCCTCCTAGCTGCTTTTTCGCATAAATGGATAGAACAAGGGAATGTTTCCTGCTATACATAGAAACACTCCCTCTTAGCTAGTTGAATAGTTACCAAAGACTAGACTGCCTAACCTTCACCGTTTCAGCTGGCACCATAAATGCTTCTGCATATGTCTTTCTTGCTTCACAGCCGCGAACAACTGCTAGTGCTTTATAATAATCCATGTATTTGAAAGATTTGCTATTCGTCACAAACCAATGCTTGCTTAAAGCATCTATCCATAGATCAAATGCCGCTTGATCGAAATCCACATATACGTAAGGGACATAATCAACCGCATCCTCCCAGTTTTCGGAGTAATATAATCTTGCTGCAAAGTGCGCGGGGAGCGCTCGTTCAAAGGATGATAGACTTGCGAAGAAACGGGCATCATTTACGATATGATGCGTTAGCGCATGGTCCTTATGCATACTGTTTTTCCAGTGTGTAATAATAATGTTAGGCTTCACGCGACGAATTACATCACAAACCTCCATACGAATTTCTTGATTGTCAGGCAACTCTCCGTCACAATAATCATCGAATACAATGGCTTCACCGCCTAGCATATCCGCAAAAACCTGTGCCTCTTTCACTTTTTGCTGACGATATTCCTTTATATCCTGTCCTGCCGGGACCCCTCGTTCACCCGCAGTTAACGCTAGTGTCACAATGCGATCTCCCTTTAAACTATGACTAGCGAGTACACCACCAGAAGCTAGCTCCACATCACCAACATGTGCTCCAATTGCTAATACTGTGAATTTTTCGCTCATCTTTAAAGTTCCCTCCGCAATATAGAAAATTGTTTTTCAATAGTAAAGCCCGCTTTTTGATAGATTCGAAGAGCCGGATTATTATTTCCAGTGAATAGAGAGATATATTGACAGCCCACATTTTGAAAAGCTTCAACCATTCTGAAAAATAATACACTGCCAAGGCCATGACCCTCATGCTCTGGGTGCACTCCGATACCGCAAAAAAATGCTCTTCCATCAGGCTGCGAAATAATTGGACCCGCAAAGCCCACAACCTCGTTGCCGTACACAGCTACTACAAGTGGTGCGCCAACCTTCACATAAGTAACAACATCCTTCTTCCACTGCGGATTTTGCAGGGCAGCAAGCGTTGCTTCAAGCCCTGTATGTAAATCAGGGACATAGGAAGTAATGTAATAGTCCTTGCTATTTGCATTGGTTTCCTTATCTAAAATATCTTCGGGAACTATAAAGCTTCCGAGTCTTAAATACATGCCGCATTGCCTCGCTCGATCTTCGTAGCCTCTAGCAATTAAAGCTTCATATAATGGCTGGTCCTTACTGATGCCCGGGGCATTATTATGCTCATGCTGAGGTGCACTTGGTATACTCCACTTCAGCTTAACAGGGTTGAAAAACAATACATCCGCTTGTCTTTTCCCAAGTTCTTGGAATCTTTTTTCTAAACGCAATAGAAAAGCATCGTAAAGCTCCAGAGAAGCCACATGGGTATCTATAATAACACTCGTAATATAACCCGCCACATCTCCAAGAGGGAGATCGTCACCGCAGCAGCCAGCTGCAAAACCAACAATCCCTTTTTCGTCACAGCCTACCCATATACAGTCAGCGTCAAAATAAGGATGGTCGATGAATGTATCTTGAAACTCTCGCTCTGTAAATGGCTTATAATCATATTTTGTAGCCTCACGATTCCAAAGCTCTACAACTGCAGAGTGATCTTCAATTGAAAAGGTTCTGATTTGCATCATTTAAGCCTCCTGTGAACGTCCAATATAGGGCCAGGAAATTTTGCCCATTACTACTGGCTGTGAAGCTCCAGTTACTAGCGGGATATTGTTTGGTAAGCGCTCCATCGTGTAATACGCTAGCAGAGCAAAAGCAATTGCTTCCTTAGCATCACTATTACCACCGATATCCTCCTGCGTCAGCACCTGCACGTTATGCGGTGCAAATAAGTGTTGTAAATCACGCAAAAGCGTCTTGTTATAGCTTCCACCGCCGCCAATTAACAATTGCTCAGCCTGATGCTGCGGTGCAATATACCGTTCATAGCTATCGACGATGCTCCAGGCAGTTAAGTACGTAGCTGTTGCAACAACATCTTCCGCTTTCCAGTTATTAACCTTCATCATTTCAATAATTTGTGCCACGTATTGTTGGCCAAACCGTTCTCTGCCTGTCGATTTTGGTAACGGCATCGTATAATATTTATCCTGCTGCATCCATTTCAATAGCTCATCAATCACTTGACCGCCCGCACCAATTTCGCCATCAACATCCATGGTCATTGGTGCAAATAATTGCGATACAAGGCCATCGATAATCATATTTCCAGGACCCGTATCAAAAGCAAATACCTCATCCGGTGAGGCATTTACAGGCAAAACAGTCACATTGCCTATTCCGCCAATATTTTGCATCAGAATTGTTTTCTCTGGATTGTTAAACAATAAGTATTCGGTAAATGGTACTAACGGAGCTCCTTGTCCACCCATTGCCATGTCAGCAACTCGAAAGTCTGATACGCAAGGAATTCCTGTGCGATTGGCGATAACTGCACCATCCCCAATCTGAACAGTACAATGCAGATTATAGCCGCCCATAACATTCTCTTCCGGAGCATGATAGATTGTTTGACCATGTGATCCTACTGCGAATATTTGCGAAGGCGAAAGGCCGCATTTCCCTATAACGGATAATGTGGCTTGGGCGTATAATTCGCCAAGCCACATATTCATTGCGCCAACCTTATCAATCGTAGCTTTAGCGGGATCAAAAAGCTCAAATATGGAGTTTCTAACTTGCACCTCAAAAGGTGTGTTTTCAAAAGCCAGTAATTCAATCTCTACTCCATGCTCTTTTTCGGCTGATGGGAAAAGCTTAACTACTGCTGCATCAATACCATCTACTGATGTACCTGACATCAAGCCAACTAAGTATGTTGCATCAACTTTTGATTGTTTGTCCATTAACCTTTCACCGCTCCAACTGTTACCCCTTCAAGGAAGTATTTTTGTAAACTGAAGAACAAAATAAACATTGGAACTGCTGAAATGGTTGCCCCCGCCATCATCGGTGCAAAGTAAGTTGTATTCGCAAAGCGAAAGTTTTTCAAGCCGACCTGAATGGTTTGCATATCCATCGTATTCGTTACTAGGAACGGCCAGAAAAAGTCATTCCATGCCGCCATGAACGTTAGGATTGCTAGTACTGCCATAATTGTTTTAGATAGAGGCATAATGATATACCAGAAGATTTTAGGCTGGGAACAACCTTCGATTTTAGCAGATTCAATAATTTCACCTGGAATGGAGGACATGAACTGCTTAACCAAGAAGATATTGTATACCGTTACTATGCTCGGCATAATCAACGCTGTGTACGTATTTTGTAATTCAAAAATGTTTACGATCAAAATATATAGTGGAACCTGAGTGACTTGAACAGGAATCATCATAGATCCCAGCAAAATAGCGAACAAAATGTTTTTCCCTTTAAATTTCATTTTTGCAAAAGCATATCCAGCAAGTGTAGCAAAAAATACGTTAGATACCGTGATACACGCTGCCACTATAAAGGAGTTCAATAACCAGTCCCATGTATGTGGGCTGAAGTTAAAGAAGAATTTATAAGATTCAAATGAAATCTTCGATGGTAGGATAGAATAGCTCATTGCACCAGCTTCTACCGGATCACCGAACGAGGAGATGACCATAAAGTATATCGGGAATATGGTAGCTGCGGCAAATAGGATAAGGAACGTAATGTTTGCACCATTACGTATAAACAGATACCCTTTGCTTCTTAAGCTATTGTTGTACAAACCCATAGTATTCTGCTCCTTTTCCTAGTATTCTACATCTTTACCTATAAACTTGAATTGAAGGAATGAGATAAATCCGATAATCGCTGCTAGAACTAATGATTGTGCCGCTGCCTCACCAAACTCAAAATATGTGAACGCATTGTTAAAGATTAACAAACCTACCATTGTTGTTGCATGGTCTGGTCCACCGCCTGTCATAAGATAAGCGTTTTGGAATACTTGGAAGGAACCGATAACACCAGTAACAAGTAGGAATAGCGTTGTTGGCTTAAGGAAAGGGACAACGATAAACCAAAGCTTTTGCAGGAAAGACGCGCCATCAATTTCAGCTGCTTCATAATAGCTGTTATCAATAGCGAGTAATGCGGCTATATAAATAATAATTGCTGTACCATGACTTGATAACCATGACATTAATACAAGTGAGAACATTGCAGTTGCACTGGAACCAAGCCAGTTTTGATTTTCAATACCTAAAAAACTCACGAGCTTATTGGCAATACCTGATTTTAACGGATCGAAGATCCACAGCCACACAACAGAAAGCGCTACACCAGATGCTACGGCTGGCAAGTAATATAGTGCTTTAAAGATCGTTTGTGTTTTTTTCTTGAAAGGAATAATCAAAATTGAAATTAAAAATGATAGAAGAATATTAAACGGAACAGTTAATAGCGTATATACTAACGTATTTTTCAGCGCTTTCCAGAAAAGTTCATCTGAAAAAGAGTTAACGAAGTTATCCACGCCGACAAAAGTGGATCCTAATGGACCATATTTTTGTAAGCTGATAATAAAAGCATTGATGACTGGATATGCGGTAAATAAAGAAAACGCAATAAGTGCTACTGCGATAAACGCGTATCCCCAACCTGAGTCACTTTCGAGTTTCAATTTTTTTCTTTTAGTCAACGTTTGATTCATTGGGTCGCACCTCTCTTCTAAAAACAGTACAAGCTCTAGCTAATTTAGAAGGAAAGCTGTACGTTCTAGCTACGCACAGCTTTCACATGTCAGCCTACGACAGACTAGTCAACTACAATACCATCTTTACCGAAAGATTTAATTGCAGCTGCTTTAACTGCATCATACATTTCTTGTGGAGCAATCTCATTTGCAAGTAAGGCTTGTAGTTTAGGAATAATAACTTCTGTTTCAATTTTTAATGCTTCAGCAGCCAGATCAGTAGGAATATCTGTACGAGCCGGAAGCGCTTTTGCCATCATAGCTTTACCTGCAGCAACGTTATCTTCGTTACGAGGGAATTTTTCAAGTACTTCTGCATTACGTGCAGATTCAGTAATTGGTGATAAGAACAGCTCATTACTGTAGTTAGCAGCAATTGAACCAGAAGACAAGAAATTCGTTGCTAGGGCAATATTTTTGATGTGCTCTTCAGATGGAGCTTTTTTACCACGAAGTGCGATATAACCATCAACGATTGAAGTAGGGACATAATCGGCACCGTTGAATGTTGGGACTGGAAGTGAAATATAATCAACTTCAATAGAATCTGCAACAGCTGAACCATCGTTCGCTTTAATCTTCTCATTGTTTAGACGAGCAGAGTTTTCAAATGCAGATAAACCTTTACCTGTGATCATCGTTTGACCCGTTAGGAACATGTTCCACCGTTTACCAGCATCGATAGAGCTTAGCTCTTTAGGCATAGAACCATCGTTGATCATTTCGCGAATAGATGTAAGTAGCCCCAAGAAGTTTTTGCTTGTATACGTATATTTAAGATCTTTATCGAAGTAATCTGGTAAACCAGCAGTTTTAGCAAGAATAGCTAGATAGTCTTTAGATGCTACACCAGATGTTGCGAACACGAAACCATAACGAGTAGTTTCACCTTTATCATTTTTCACTACGCCTTTAGAAATTGCATTACGGAACTCTTCATAAGTCCAACCGTTTTGTTGAATGCTTTTCCAATCAATTCCGGCTTCTTCAAGGAATTGTTTGTTACCACCGATAGTGTGGATTTCCATATACGCTGGTAGGCCGTATTGAGCGTCACCTAGTTGGAAATATTTCAATGGAACTTCGTCATAATCTGCCTTGGCTTCATCAGAAAGGGCACCGTTAAGGTCGATTAGTACATTAAGTGCTGCATATTTCGAAATTCCTGAAGCACCGATAAAAGCAATATCTGGAGGAGAACCTGCATTTACTTGAGTATCAAGTTTTTGCGTCATATCTTCCCAGCTCGCTGGCTCGATTTTCAAAGTCAAGTTAGGATGTAGTGTATTAAATTCTTTTTCCATATCAGCAAAACGTGTTTGATAGTTCGCTGATATCGGAGGTAAAAGTGCTGTAATCGTATCCTTTTTAGGCTCAGAACCACCGTTACTAGTTCCTGTGTTACCGGAATCTGTAGAAGCTGGTGCGTTATTTCCGTTTCCTCCGCAAGCCGATAATAGTGATACCATCATGATTCCTGACAAAAACAGAGTTAATCCACGTGATCTTTTTTTCATCGAAAACAGCCTCCTCAATTATTAATAGCATCCATCCTGTTATTCCACTTTTCACACCTAAACCAATGATGCGATTGCCTGTTTCAAGCGTCCTCCGTTTGCGTTAAGTACTTGTTCTGCTTCTTTTGCATCTAACCCCGATTTAATCATCATAATTGCCAGCTTACAGTTCATAGATGCTTTTTCAAGTGTTTCTGCGGCGGTTGATGTATCTACACCAGTCGTGTTCATGATGATACGAATCGAGCGATCTACGAGCTTAAAATTACTAGCCTTCAGATCAACCATCAAGTTGTTGTACGTTTTTCCTAACTTGACCATTGTGCATGTTGTCAGCATATTAAGCACCAACTTCTGAGCAGTTCCTGCCTTTAATCGAGTCGAACCGCTAATGACCTCAGGTCCTACAACAGGTGTTATACAAACATCTACAATGGGTTCGAACTTTGAGCCTCTGTTGTTACAAACACCGATAGTGGCTGCTCCAAGTTCCTTTGCTTTCGCTAAAGCTGCAATAACGTAGTTTGCACTACCGCTTGCCGAAATCCCAATAAGTACATCTTTGTTTGTTACACCAATGCTTTCGATTAATGCGATCCCTTCATCCATATCGTCTTCACAGCCTTCAACCGCAGTACGCAAAGCAATATCACCACCAGCAATATAGCCCTGCACCAAGGAAGGATCTGTACCAAAGGTAGGAGGACATTCGGAAGCATCCAGAACACCTAATCTTCCTGATGAGCCAGCTCCTATGTAAAACATTCTTCCACCATTAGACAACCTATGATGTAGAATATCTACCGCCTTTGCAATCTGCGGAATCTCCTCAGCTATAGCTCTGGGGACCAGTGCATCTTGTTGATTCATTAACTGGATCATTTCTTCCGTAGTACATTCATCAATCATTAATGTGTCTGGATTCACAGCCTCTGTTGTCAATCCCGCAAGGTAGTCATTCATAGCCATCCTCCTTCTTCCCAGCCTTAATCTGTCATTTAATTAACAAAACGTGTTAGATTAACTTACAATTATTATGTTCTTATACTAATACAACACCATCGCTTCGTCAATAGATTTTGAAATATAATTTCATGAAGAAATTAAATTCTGATGTTTTATTTCATTCCTTACATACTATGTTATACCACATTTATAAAGCGCTTACAAGATGCAATTTAAATTTTTAACAATTGCTTTGATCGCTATGGCTCTAAGGTTAAAGCGATTTAAAAAAATGTATTATTTGCTGATTATCGCTCCAAACGAAACATAAAGTTACATCATCCGTGTTCAACCGGATGATGTTTCGTCTTCAATTCCATTCATTTTCTTCCTCATAATTGTGTGCCAAGCTATTAATTATTGAATTAAACTACTTATTATATTCATTAGATCAACGTATTCATCATGTAGATAATCTGACATGGATTGATAAGTAGTACATTTTAGTACACGAATAAGTGAATGAACTACAAAAAAAGAAAGCATTGATCCATGATCAATGCTTTCCTCCACATTCATTCTATCAGAACCTAATTTCTAAGTTTTTTCTTTAATATATTATGCGTTTTTGTTAAGTAGGTTTTTACTTCTTCATATTCAGCACTTGCGACACCAGCAAATAATATGTCGATGATCGTAAGCATCGCAATACGCGAGCCCATAGCCCCACTGCGGATTGTTATTTCAGGTGTGGATATGCTCAATACAATATCCGCCCGCTCCGCAAGCTCACTTTTATTGTACTTCGTAATCGCAATACATTTCGCTCTATTCTTTTGGGCAATTTCCAGTGCATCAATAATATCACTAGTTGCTCCAGAGTTAGAAATGAAAATGGCAACATCATCTTTCTCAAGTAAAGTTGCTGCCGTGAGCTGACTATGACCATCTGTATAGGCATGACACATCTTATTAATTCGCGAGAACTTCTGTTCCCCGTCCATACAAACGAGTCCCGAAGCACCTATTCCAAAGAAAACAATTCGCTTACTATGACATAGTAATTCTACAGCTCTTGTAATTTCTTTTCGATCAATAACACTAAGCGTATCCTCAATGGACTTGCAATTATTCAATGAAATATTTGATATAATTGTCGAGAGATCATCACCTGGCTGAATATCTGTATATTGAGCCTTTGAATCCTCATCACGAGAACCCAAAGATGCCGATATACTCACAATAAAATTGCGGTATCCGCTGTAACCCATCGTCTTACAGAAACGAAGGACAGATGCATCGCTTGTCTTACTCGATTGAGCCAATTCCTTAATCGACAAATGAGGGATCTCTTCCGTATTTTCTAAAATGTAATCTCCGACCAATCGTTCAACTGGTGTATAACTCTCTCGCATATCACGAATTTTAATTAATACGTTGTCATTTAGACTCATAATCTACCTACTCTAGATTTAATTAACACCTTTAATAATATCATAAACAATATAAACAACCTATTTCAATAACAAAATACGTTTCGGCATATCAAAAGCTAATATTAATTAATCTATTAAAATCATCCTACTCTTAGGTCATCTGGTGACTTTACGTTGATTATAGCGTAATAAAGTTGTAAGGTATAGTCGATAATTATATACATTCTGATATGGTGAAACAAGGGCCCACAAAGGTCCCCGAAGATTCTTTCTATTGTTCTCAGCATACGTAATACGCATGTATTTTTAAATTTTACTGCCGTCTAAATATGACTCGATTTGTCAACTACATTCTTTGATGTAGCACCGTTGCTTGAACCATTTAATTTGCTAGCAAGCTGCTTTAATGCAGTCAAGAACACCGGCATGGCCGCTACACTTAGTAATAATAGTGCAATGATTAATACGAATGCTACCTGTATAAGTGTCATTACGCCCGAAGGAATCAACGCGGTACAGGTGATCCAACATCCCCTTCAAGTTCGTTATACCGCATCATCAGGAATATGCTTTAATCAACGCCCAGGGCTGCAATCATAATGAAGCTGAAAAATGGAACGATCCAGCTCAAGATTTCACTGCAAGAGAAGTAAGTACTCTAGCAACAAGGAAGCAATAATGAACAGAGAGTTGGACACAGAGCGCGTAATGACTATTAGCACAATTATGATTCCGACCAGCATAATCACGGCTGTACGTACAAAGTCATCCTGTGAAATATTCTGCAAATCAGCATTGGTTGCAGTTGTTCCTGTTAAGGCTGCTTGCACTCCTTGCAATTCGCTGTCATCTAACGGCATTCCAAAAGCTGTCTTCAAGTTCTTCTTCGAGCTCAAACGAATACAGTAACTCACCTCCTTCCATCATTTTAGCGAACATCTTCAAAGGGCCATATACAGTGCAGATCAATACCATGGAAGACAGGGGGCCTAACAATTTCTACTCCTTACCTGATTTGGATATATATAGAATGAATTTTAATAAATCACCAAATATTGCTTTGCTATGTTCGTCTAAGTAATACCCATCTTCATGCAAGCCTTTCTTTTGCAATTTTTTGCGCAAGAAATAAAGAGTCCTTTATAATGTAATAATGTACATAAAGACGGATTTGGAGGGAAATAAATGGCAAGTCGTAAATGGGTATTAATCATAGACGATGAAGATGATTTAGCGCGTCTAATGAAGGCTGTTTTACATAAAGAAGGTGTTCCAGACGTTGTAACTGCCGGGACCGTTGCAGAGGGTTGGGACAAGTTCCAGGAGTATAATCCTGAGCTTATATTGCTAGATATTATGCTCCCAGATGGAGAAGGATATGACTTATGCAGAAAAATTCGGGAAACATCAAATGCACCCATCTTATTTATGTCTGCAAAAGACGAGGAAATTAATAAGCTGTTAGGACTGGCGATAGGTGGCGATGATTATATTACTAAACCGTTCAGTCCGAAAGAAGTCGCTTATCGGGTAAAGGCACAACTGAGAAGAGCTGGCTTTACAGAAGAAAAAAAGGCTCCGAAAAGCTTACAAGCTGGTCCCTTTGAACTTAGTGCCAATGAGACAGAATTAAAAAAGAATGGCGAGGTCCTCGTGTTAACCGCCAAAGAAGTCGGTTTAATGAGCTGTTTTATGCATCATCCCAATCAGATTCTAAGCAAAGAAACCTTGTTTGGACAGGTGTGGGGTGAAGATTTTTTTGGTTCCGATAATACAGTGATGGTACATATTCGGCGATTACGTGAAAAAATTGAGGCCGACCCTTCAAATCCTTCCTTTATTTTGACGGTTAAAGGGTTAGGTTATAAATTACATACCAAGGAGTGAGCCTAGTTGAAATGGAAATTGACACTCCGCTTTTTAAGATCGGTTATGACTATTGTTGTGATCGTTGGTATTGTAAACGCGATTTTGTTCCTTTCCCTATTCTTTATAAAGGTAAATAATAATAACTTTGGCACTGAAGAAGCATCTGCAGAAACCTTTAGCCGAACCTTTTCACAATACGTAGAACTACAGGCTGGCAAACCTGTTGTGAACGAAGAAGGTCTCAAAAAACTACAAGAAATGAGCGCCTGGGTACAATTCTTGAATGACCAAGGGGAGCAAGCAGCAGCCTTTTATACCCCTGAAGAATTGAAAACAGAGTATTCTCCTATTGAAATTGTCCAAATGTATAAATATAAAGAATTAGATGCACGCACGACGGTTTTTGTCAGCGAAGCCCAAAATTTCAGTTACTTTTTAGGGATTAATAATCCTAAAATAGGCCGCTACGTAATGACCTATGACTACGCTAAAATTTTCAAAGATGTTAATGTTTTTCTTTCCATTTTTTTAATCGTTGATGTGCTTATTGTAATCATCATTGGATTTCTATTTGGGAAAAAGTTAACTGCACCCCTTCATACATTAATAGAGGGTATTCAACAGCTCAGGGAACGACGTTTTAAGAAAATGCCTACTCCCAAAGGTGTTTATGAAGATGTTTTTCGTAATATGAATGAACTATCTGAAAAGCTCGATCGGCATGAAGAGGAGCGTAAACGTCTCGATCAAATGCGTGAGGAATGGATTAGCAATGTTTCACATGACATGAAAACACCACTTGCTTCTATTCAAGGTTATGCAGAATTTATTAACGACAGTGCCACAGATTTAACAGCCCAAGAATTACAGGAATACACGTCAATTATCAAAAGTAAATCGATGTATATGAAAGATCTGTTAGATGACCTCAATTTAACAACACGTTTACGTAATCACCAGCTATCCCTGCAATTTGAAGAGGTGAATCTCGTTATGTTTCTACGAGAAATGACGATTGAACTTTTAAATGACCCGACCTTTGGTGAACGGCAGATAGAGTTTGAGGCGAATGTGGCTAAAGCAATGCATAAAGTAGATAAAAAGTTACTAAAACGAGCGACCCTTAACTTGATCTACAACGCGCTGGTGCATAACGATGAAAATGTCGTGGTGAAGATTCGAGTGGATACAGGTCCAGAATCTCATACCCAAATTTCGATTTCTGATAATGGCCAGGGTATTCCAACTAAAGATCTGGAACAGGTTTTCGAACGCTACTATCGGGGTACAAATACAACCAGCAAGCATGGTACTGGTTTAGGAATGGCCATCGCAAGAGACATTATTTGGGCTCATGAGGGGAAACTCGATATTACGAGCGCTGAAAATATTGGAACAACCATTACTATACTTTTATAATGCAAATGCCTTACTTACTCATTAGGCAGAGAAAAGGGCTGTGCTCCATTACCTTTATTGGAGACAGCCCTTCTTCAATTTATTAGTTTTTTATTGCTTTTAGCGGAATATCCTCTACTTTCACTTCATCATATGAGGAGACTTGATCACCTTTTTTTACATACATTTTTAAGTAGGCGCCTTTACGAAGATTTTTTTGTGCATTAAATTCCAGTGGAATTGTATTCCCTTTAGCATTTGTAGCCTCTAGTGTATACGAATAGGAAGTCATCACTGTACCATCACTCAGTTTATATTCATGGGGTTCCCCATCCTCTGTAATTTGTAAATAGTAATTTTCAGCATTCATGCGATTGAAATCAATCTTTGCTAGAGCAAAGACACCTACAACCCCAATAACAAACAAAATACCCATAGTAATTAGAAATTTTTTCATCTCAATCATCCTTCTGTTCTATTATTTAGTGTGATAATACGATTGTATGAAGCTACGGTTAAGAAATAATACAACCCGTAAATTACGGTATAAGCAATCATCCAGAGCAACACTGGCTTTGCTAAATCTATCATCAGTAGACTAGAGAATGCTTTTAAAGCCACTACACTATGCAATAACCCTACTATAAGCGGTACAACAAAGATAACGAATACCTGTGACGCAATGGATTTCTGCATTTCTTTTGCACTGACACCCATTTTATGCAGCATATTGTACTGTGCTTTATCCTCTTCTGCCTCAGTTAAAACTTTAAAGTAAATGATACTGCCTGTTGCAGCCAGAAATACGAGCCCAAGGAAACTGCCTATAAAAAGTAGAGAACCCACACTTTCCAAGCTTGTTTGGTAATCTTGAGGCCTACTAGAAAATGGCGCTTCTTCAGGCAATTGGTTTGCAATTTTTGCAGATAAATCCACAGAGGCATCCTCTACCCCAAGAACACGATAGCGTAGCACTTATCCATCATTCCGTAATCCTTTATACTGTTCATCCGAGACTACAACTGTTATACCTGCTGTGCCTGCATTCAATACGGTTTGTGTTTTAAAGCTTTGGAATATGAGTGGATGGCCGTTGCCTGTTGTTATAGTTTTTCCTGTATACATAGGTGAGAACCTTTTGTCATATCCGATATCTAAAATAACCGCGTAACCATCCTTTACATTTAATTTTTCTTTATGCTGTACATTTGCTAAGTTGTTGTATGTTTTTTCATCGATAACTGTATACCCTCTTTTATCAGAGCTATCGAACGAGGATGGTGTGTTTAATTCTTTCGTATGAAACGTAATGGATAGCGCATCGATATTTTCATCGTATTTTGTAGCTGGCAGTACAGCATTTACTTGTTTATCCATTTCTGCATCTGTTGATTGATACATAAAGGTATTCGGATTAATCGTTTTTGCCGAGTCATTCGTATTGTAATACAGGCTATAGACCGCTCCACCGGCAGTTACTGTTGTAGCACTCAACACAGCAATCACAGTTAATGTACGTGCATTCCCACGGATACGATAGAGCAGCTGCGATATGGTTATTACATGAAGGCCTTTCCACAGCCACTTTTCATTTTTCTTAATCATTGCTAACACAAAGCCAGTCACACTGTGGAACAATAAAAATGTACCCACAATTACCGTTGTTAAAATAATTAATACGGTCATGAGAAATCCGATTTTTGCCCATACCTTAGAAGTGAAAAGGTCCTGCATTGCAAGCCAATAGCCCAAGACAATAAGTAACACTCCAAGAACAGCTACTATCATAGATGGTTTAGGCGCCACTTCTCCCTTTTTGGAAGCATGAAATAAATCAATCAGCTTAAATTGATAGATCAAGCGGTAGCCTTGAAATGATGTCACTAAGAAAATAACCAGAAATACGATAGCCGTGTTCATCGCAGCCGCCATTGAAAAAGTAAAGGGTGCTACAACGTCATAACCCATTAAATGAATCAAAATCGTCATAAATCCTTTTGAACAAAGGAAGCCAAATACAATCCCTACTATTAAAGAGAATAATCCTAATAATAAATTTTCAAAAAAGAGCATAAAACCGATTTGACGATTACGTACCCCCAGCAACGCATACAGTGCGACTTCTTTTTTACGTTTTTTCATAAAAAATGAATTGGAATAAGCTATAAATATGAACACGAAAAAGATAAGAATGACTGCCGCGCCACTCATTAGGGAACCCAGTTTTTGGGATGAAGCCGTCTGTTCTGCTATCGTATCACTATATTTTAAGGTCACAAATGTAAAGTAAATGATGATACTAAACACCATCGATGCAATGTATAAAAAATATTGCGAGAAGTTTCTGGCTATATTTTTTCTTGCTAGACTAAATAACGTCATCTACCTCACCCCCAATGGCCGCATGAACATCTAAGATCTCTTGGAAGAAGGCTTTGCGTGTCTGATCACGACGATAGATTTCTGTTGAAAATGAACCATCCTTGATGAAAATAATCCGGCGGCAGAAGCTTGCGGCAAAGGCATCATGGGTCACCATCATAATGGTCGAATTGTTATTTTCATTTAAAGTACTTAAGCTTTCCAATAAATCTGTTGCTGATTTGGAGTCAAGTGCACCTGTTGGTTCATCAGCCAAAATCAGTGCTGGCTCTGTCACGAGCGCTCTAGCCGCAGCGGTTCTTTGCTTTTGACCCCCAGAGATTTGGTAAGGATATTTCCCCAGTAAATCTTCAATCCCAAATACTTTAGAGATCTGAGTCACGAGGTGATTAATTTTCTTCGCTGGAATTTTAGCAATCGCCAGGGGAAGCAATATGTTCTCCTTTACCGTCAAGGAATCGAGTAAATTGTAATCTTGAAAGATGAACCCGAGATGTTCACGCCGGAAGTCTGACAAAGCTGCTTCCTTCAGATCATGAATACTCTTGTTCTCCATATATATCTTTCCTTCTGTTGGAGAATCTATGGTTGCTAACAAATGTAGCAAGGTTGATTTTCCCGCTCCGGAAGGTCCCATAATCCCTACAAACTCACCTTCATGAATGTCAAAAGACACGTTTTCCAACGCTGTGTAAGCAGCACTTAACTTCCCGTACACTTTTTTTACGTTTTCTACTTTTAATAATGGTTCCATTCATTTCACCTCATAATTTGCTGATACTTATACTATAGGCACCGAACCTTACAGCAAATTCATGCCAACCTTACAACAAGCTTAAATCTACAAAAAAAGGGATACCCTGTAGCCATTTAAGACTACGGAGTATCCCTTTGCTATTGAATAGCATTCATTTTTTTCTGGTTGTATATAAATCAGAAGCTTCATCAAAGTAAAAGCGGCGTTTTTGTTTGCCAAACACGACTAAGACAATATGGATGAACAACACGATCGTTAAAATAATGGAGGTCAATCCAGCACCTAGCGTTAAGAATATAGATGCCTTATAAAATGGAGAATCCATTGATAGTTCCACATTATTCAAAATATTCGCAATGACTGTTATGAAGTACATCGCGTAAATGGCACCAAAGCGTTTAAATAATCGCTTGTTAGTTTCCACTCGACTTATTTTACTGTCATAGCGATAACGCATTATTTTCGTACCGATTGTCGATCCATTCCAAATTATCGGAATAATAAAAAAGGTTACAGAAAGTGTAATTGTGCTCGCAATAAATTCACTAACCATATTAACGTTGGTCATACTCAACACAACTTTAACTACTAGGTTGCTGATAAATAGATCAATAATAACAGCCAGTAACACAGACATCCCTCTTACTTCATCAAGAGCTAATAATCTTTCTGCTTTCTCCTTAATTTTCTTTTTTGATGGGAATAACGCCAACACGGCTGGAGCAATAAAGAACCCCAGTACTCCGCCAGAAGTATTTAACAATAAATCATCCACATCAAAAATACGATAAGGGCAATTATAAATCCCGTAAATACCGGTTACCTGTGTTATCTCATAAAATAAAGTTAATAGGAACGTGAAGCCTAGAGCTTTCTTCCAATATTTTTTATCATGAAAAAAGTAACGCAGATAAACACCAAAAGGTAATAATAGCAAGAAATTAAAAAAAGCTTGATAGAATGAGGGTTGGCTAAATAACAGTCTATAAGTAGCTGGCTGTGATAACACGATGCCACTATTGCCAAAGGTGCCCACTATAAATTGAAATGGCATAAGTGAATAATGTTGTGTGCCCGGTTTTTGAAGAGAACAAGTATTACGTATTTCCGGCAACGGCAACAATACTAAAAATAACGCTGCTAGAAAGTAAAAGATAAACGAAGACGAAATTAACGTGGTAGAAAAGGGAAGGTAATTATATTTTCTATAGGTATAAATGAGCCATGGGATAAATAAGGCAAATGCTAAAACCACAAAAAAGATCGCTGCCACAAAGATCGGTTGAGTATATGCTGACATTTCTAGTTCACACCCCAAAATGATTTAGTATTCATATTAACCATAAAACTGATTCTAATTCAACTGGAGTTGGAACATTTTATCAAATTTAAGGATCCTGTAATGTTGGCATCAATTTAATGTAAGGTTCGCAACTTATACTAACTCCTAAGCAAATAAAAATATTTTCAAAGGAGCACTATTAATGAATCCCTCCATTTCGCAAAAAGAAAGAATCATTTCACTCGACATCATTCGCGGACTTGCTCTTTTCGGCATTCTGCTTATAAATGTTGGAGCCTTTAAAGTTATTATGGAAGGAGATCCCTTACCAGACTATAGTGGCATTAATGGAATCATCCATAGCTTGATAATCATCTTCGTACAAAAAAAGTTCTTTTCTATTTTTTCCTTTCTATTTGGTGTAGGTCTATACATTTTCGCCTCAAGAGCCGAAAGCCGGGGAGATAAACCCAGATGGCGTATGGCTAGACGTTTACTAATCCTTTTGCTGCTGGGAATCATTCATGTATTTATCTTTTGGGGAACCATTCTGCCCGCATACGCCATTATCGGATTGTTTCTGATCCCTTTTTATCACTCAACGGTTTCTACACTTAAAAAATGGCTGATAGGTATGACATCCATTTACATCATTTCCTTGGTGGCAAAAATATTTCTACCCACTCTAGGGGTTATATCATCTATCCTTGATATTTTTTCTAATGACGCTATACAAATCTTTATTATGTTTTTAGCTGGTTTTTTAACCGCAAAGTCAGGTTGGCTGACACACATACAAGAATTGTCTAAACCAATTAGAGGAATTCAAATGGTATCATTTCTGTTGTTCATTGGTTTTTCACTATGGATTTGGAACGCTTCTCAAAGTGGGAGCAGCAATGTAGATTCAGTTACGGGCTTAGGATCTCTCCCAACCACTTTGTTCTACTTAACAACATTATTTCTACTATTAGAAAATAAACAAATGGTGAAATTCCTGAAACCCATATCACGGGTGGGTCAAATGGCGTTTACAAATTATGTAGCACAAAGCATTATAGGGACGGCAATCATTTCAATGATAGGTCTCGAAGTCGTTTCACCGAAAGATATTCTCTACATCGCCGTTCTGATTTATTTTATTCAAATCATTTTTAGTACCATCTGGTTCAAGTTCTTTTCCATGGGACCCTTAGAAAAGCTTTGGCGCTTGATGACCTATGGAAAAAAGCCTGCAACAAAACGATAAAAACTTCACTTTCCTCCTCTTAATGCAAGTCGGAATTTATTTTTCCAACCCAAAAACCCCTTATAAAAAGGGGTTCTCAAGTTTAAGCGCTTTAACTTTTAGCCGACAGATCACAACATGAACATTAAGAATCAGAGAATCAAGTCCAAAGCATCCTGCGAAATCCACACTTTATCTTTAATCATTACCGTCAGCACATTTAGTTTCGTTGTTTTGCCATCCTGTATGGCGATATTTTTATCTATAGGCAGCTTGAGAACTTGGCCTGCTTTTTTCACTACAACCACCGGATTATTCTTATCGGTCTTATCTAGGGTAATCGTAGCTCCTTTGGCCTTGAATTTATCACTGGATACGTACAGTGTATCCTGAAGCTGCGCCAGATTGAGTCCGGTCACTTCTTGAATATACTTATTCACATCCGTATTCTGGATTACACCGCTGTTCACGAAATCAGTCGGTTTAAAATTAGCCGGATGGTACGCGAATAAGCCAACTTCTTCCGATGTGTGATCATCCGTAGAGAAGGTTACACCTATTTTATCCCCCAAAATTTTACCGATGACCGGCGAAAGGTTATCCTGCATTCCCAATCTGACTTGATCTGCTTCTTCTTTGGTTAGATCACTAAGTCCATAATGATCTGCAAGGACCTTTTTGAAATTGCTCTCATTAATACTGCCTTCAATGTAATAACTGGTATGCTTCGCTTTCTTCAGCACGGAGATTAGGTCTTTGGTAGAATCATAGTTCGTCATATTGAGTCCGCCGGTAGCATGATCCGAAACCGATAAGACTGCTGTATTGCCATCTTTTTCTGCAAAGTCAACAGCGGCTTTAAAGGCTTTATCAAACGCTAAGGTCTCACTCATAATACCCACTGGATCGTTATCATGACCATACCAGTCAATCTGGCTTGCTTCGACCATCAGAATAAAACCGTTCTCGTTCTGCGACAACTTCTCTATCGCTACTTTGGTCATTTCAGCAAGGCTCGGTTGCTTTTGCGGGTTCAGGTCAAAATCAGCATCCAGTGCTTCGGGGTTGAAGAGACCCCAGATTTTATTCGTTTTAGAATTCATTAACCCTGCTTTATCCGTTACGTATTCATACCCATTTGATTTCAGAACTTTGGTTAAATCTTCTCCGTCCTTGCGGTTAATGTCTTCTTTGCCGGGTACCAAATACCCGGAACCACCCCCAAGTAGAACATCTACACCACTATAGACCATCTGTTCTGCAATAGACTGCGCATTGTCACGCGTGTATGCATGACTTAAAAATGTAGCCGGCGTCGCATCCGTTAATTCACAAGTGAATACCGTTCCTGTACTTTTCCCTGCCATTCTCGCTGCATCCATAAGGGTAGGCAGAGGTTTGTTCACGTCCTCTGGCTTAACTGCGCTTATGAAAGGCATCGTTATTCGGTCTGGAAGTATGGATACCGTCTCACTCTTAACCTTATGGCCTGTAGCATAAGCCGTAGCTCCCGCAGCGGAATCTGTGGTCAGTGAATCCGTAGAATATGTTCTCACCAGCCCGCTGAAATACTTATCCATCGCAAGCGCCTGCCCTCCCTGATACCATCTGGCCAAGTTCACATCGGATAAGCTCATCCCATCCGTAATAAACAGGATTACGTTTTTGACCGATTTGTTGGTAGGAGCATCAGAGTTATTGGCGCCATCGGCGTAGGTCGTTCCGTTGCCTGCTGCAAGCAGACTGCAAATCATAACTGTACTGCAAATTCTCCCGATAACCTTTTTGCGCATTTGAATCCTCCTCTAGCAGATTTTGTTAAGTACGTTACTAGTTTAAAGGAGGATTGTTTGCGGGAGCAGCACCTATTCTCTTATTTTATATTAAATTCTATGCATATTTTGTCTTGACCTGTGCTACTGATATTTGTAAAAAAGGGGCGCCCTAGGGGCCCCCTTTGCATTATTATTGTCTTATTACGAGGACATCTCGAGGCGCTCTACCGGTACTTTGAATTTGGGAAATTTCGGAGCTTGTAAGGATACGTCCTACCAATATCAACGAAGATGTGACATTGTTAAAGTTAAAATTATTCAAGTTCGCTACGTTTTGGCTGCCACGGAACACACGGAACGATCCCTGAAAGTTAATTCGCGAAAAAAGCACAAGCGTTACTTGAGAGCTTTCCACAACATTTCTGAGACGGAAACTCGAGAGAACGTTGTTAAACCGAAACGCTCCAAGATCACGAACCGCAACTCCTCCACGTCTGAATCGAATCCGACGATTGGTAAAATTAGTACCCGACCAAAGAGTAAGACGTATATCACTGTTAGCCAACTAAATCAACTCCTTTTCTGAGATTGATATAGTTTATTACTAACTTCAAAGAACGGTACAAGACAAATACAGTTGTACAAATGTTTGTTTTTCAGATTTCCCTATGGTGGTATTATCCAAATAACCGTATCGAGCCTCGGATATGTTAGCAATTGAAGTGATTTTTACAGTTATATTCTTCTAACTATTAGACACTTTCTTATACGTTAGGTGCGAATATGAAAAGAATAATTCAAGCATTCGGGTATTTAGGTAGTACAATTTTGGCTGCAGCTTTACTGTCATGGATCTGCGTATTTTTGATTCACGGCTTACCTGGTGTCTATGAATGGATGGCACTTAAATTTATCATCCCCATTCTAGGTTTCGTAGGACCCAACCCAAACCCTCTTGACTATCCTGGCAGAAGGACTGCCGTTATATTTTGAAGGTACCAATGCAGAGGTTATGCCGTTAAAAGGAACAAAAGTCACGCCAATGCGCAATGAATCATGATCTGGTAAAAAGTGAGGCTATCTTTCTGAGGAGTTACCGTAGGAGGAATGGACAGCTTCAACAACTAAAAAAAGGCGTTAACGGATGCCTAAGCTCCGTCAACGCTTCCTCTATCCTTTCATTGTATTCCTGCCTCTGCTGGAAGCGAGTTATTTCTTGTCCCCACTGCTTTAATAACGAAATTGTAGGCTTTAGCAGAATCTATGCCGTTTAATGTATAGCTGTAACTCGTCTGACCGCTTACCGTCGGTACATACACGCTCCAGTTTGTGCTGACTTTATCATTTTTCTCGTAAATCCGGTAACCTCGCACCGGCTCAGAACTATTTGCTGGCGCTTTCCAAGAAAGAACTGCACGGTTCCCTGACTGTCTTACTGCGCTTGGATTTTGGACAATGCCGGGTTTGACATCAGTCCGTTTAATACTGTAAGCATCATAGACGGCAAGGGGTTTATCTTTAACTGCTGTGTAGGATGTGAATTTCAGCACGTCGCTTGTAATGGAAACATCCACGAACATTTTCTTGTTGGGCTGATCGTTTTTTGCTGCAAAAAAAGTGTCTGCATCTGGATTAATAGCATAGAATTTCGAAGCTGCCGAGTTGCCCATTAGATATACGGTCCCTTTGGGATTCAGCACATTTCCTTGCTCATCGGTAATGACATTCTTAATCGGAACGTTGTTCAGCATTTGAAAAGACCTCATATACATATGGTCATGACCTTCAAAAACCATATCCACACCCAGCTCATCAAATACAGGAATCAGATATTTCCGGTAAAATTCTACCCGGTCGCTTTCTGCCGAAGCATTATCCCCTGAAGAATACGCTCCCTTATGCATCGAGACGAATTTCCACTTTTTATCGGTCTTTGCCACCTGATTCCGCATCCATTCCAATTGTTTGGTGAACTGAATATCCGCTTTGTATGGCTTGACCTCCCCTTCGTACTGGGAATTGATCTGCATAAACAGGGCATCGCCGTATTCGAAAGCATATACCGAACCGTCATGAGCACCCGTCCCGACATCTTTTGGAAGATTAAAATGGTTATAGAAGTTGTTATTCGGATAATCTTCTATCTCATGGTTGCCGATAATCGGTGCAAATGGCACATTGGCAAATTCCTTTTTCGGCACACCCAAGAACCACTGCCACAGCTGCTCCAGATCACCGTCATCCGTTAGATCCCCTGTAAGAAGAACAAACTTGGGATCTACCGTTTTCTCAATAGCTCTCTTAAAAGTATCCTGCCACAGATCAAAATTCGATTTACTTGAGCCTTGGGTGTCGGTTACATAGAGGAAATGGAAATCCTGATTATCCGCCTTGTCCGTGGTAAAAGAACCCGCCTCGCTCCAGCCGTCCGCATCACCGTTACCGGCCCGGTAGATATATTGGGTTCCAGGCTTAAGACCGCTTGCAATAACCTTGTGGCTGGCGAACTTTTTATACTTTTTAGAACTTCTGTCTCCTGATGTCATTAAGGTTTCAATAACTGTTGAGCTGCCCTCATAAGAAGCTGCCAGTTGTTCCGGAAACTCGCTTCCTCCCGCATTGGAGGCCTCCACTACTTGCACTACTGTACCTCTGACGGTTTCGGCTGTATACCAGTCAAAGGCGATACTTGTCTTTGGGTCCCCGTTAAAAGTCATGTTCAGCAGCGTTGGTGTTTTGATGCCGGTATCCGGAGACTTTGTCTTAAAGCTCCAGGTAATATCGTTCTCAGGTGTCCGGCCATCCGCAGTCCCCTTAACAAGCTCTTTAGGGACGGTCACGTTGTAAGTTTTGCCGGCAGTAAAATTAGGGTGGCTGACTCTGACTGTGTCTTGACCGAGGAGCGAAGCAGAAATGTTATTAAGAGGGAGATTGTTTTCCGTGATTACAACTTGATAACCACTGTCGAGACTGATCGCTTTGTTAAACTTCACTGTGATCTCTGCGTTAAGGGAAACATCTGCAGCCCCTGAAGCGGGAGTTTTGCTTACCTCAAGTGTGGGAGTGTCCCCAGGTTCGCCGCTGCTGCGTGTTCCTTTAATTATCACATCTTTGATTCTGCTTGAGCCTGAGCTGGACACCGTTCCCCCGCTTACACTTTTCGCAGAGTTTACCACCCAGCGGATATAGAGTACATCTTGATTGTTTGTTCCCGCAGGCAAAGCGAGGTTAGTTAATTTGCAGGAATTATTGGAACAATTAAAATTGTTCTGGGCTAAAACAAGGTTGCCGCCCGTAACATCTGTCCATTCCTGTTGATCTATACTGTATTGCACCTTAAAATCCCTGGGTCCTGTACTTGAAGAAGTTTGCTGTGAAGAGAGGAAGATACCTTCGAAACCTTTGGTAGAAAGCGTGGCAAGCCAGTATTTCAGGCCCGTTCCTTCATGCCACCCCTGGTTGCGTACGCTGTTCTCACCTGACTCATAGGTGTACGCATTCGTATTAGTTCCTACATCACGAATGGATGAAGCCGTCTGATATACCCCGCCTGTAGCCGGAAATACACCGTTCTCGCCTTTGTCTTTAAAAATCCACTGGGCAATCGTTTCCTGAACTGCAGTTGCTTCGCTTGCAAGATCTTCCTCATTTCCCTCTCTTCCTGCTGAGACAAACCCGGTCAACTCCATGGCAAGCAGCAAACCTATAACCATTAGACTGATTACCTTGTAAAATCTATTTTTGAGATAAGATTGGTTGTTATCCATTCAGCCCATCTCCCTCTTCCTTAATCTCACTTATCATCGAACCGCAGTCACCGAGAAGAACGGTGGTTCTACTGCCCTTACATTCCTGTTATTGGAGTTCCCAGTCGGTGACTTGAAGAATTGCCGAATCTGCACCTTTCAGGTCTGTCTCTCCCATGTTCAGCAAATTACTCCACTGCTTCACACGGTTCTTGCCGTTAGGCGGAGAGTTGTACTCATTAGTATCCACAATCTTGGTCCGTTCTTTATAAAATTTGGTCATGAAAGTCTTCTCATCAGTGCTACTTCCGGATTTACCCAAAAGCCCTTGAAGGGTCTCGGAGCCGCCGGTAGCTCCATGGTTCAGCGCTGCATCCACGAAGGAACCAATAGTTAATGCCGAGTTAAAACCGCGTTTGCGGGCCTGCTCCACACTGTATTTAATATAGATATTGTAGAACGTTTTCCACATAGCCTCTCTCCACTCGGGATCATCTTGCAAATTGCCGATTTTTCTACAGAAGCTCTCTTCGCTTTCATTGATCTCGAGGATCTTCCCTTTCATCGAACCCTTAACACCGATCCGGGCCAATGCACCTTTAACCGAAGGATTACTCGCGCCTTTAGCAGCGTCATATGCCTTGAACAGATCCGGACCGTCAGGACCGGTATCATTTGAGCCGCCTGTAGTTGCACCAAATATTCCAATCGTATACCCGCGGTCATCATCAATATCTTCACAATATCCGTAAAAATCGATCCAGTTCAGATCGTCCTGCTCCGGTTTGTTGACAAGCATCATAATATTGTTCCACTGCTCACCATCCAGTCCTGTGTTGTCACGCAAGAATTGAAGTGTTGCCGGTGAAAAATTAGAATCAGGGTTCCCTGCCGCATAACTTTTCTGTTGAGATGTTTTGGACAGACAGCCATAAGAAAAAATCATTGAAAAACTGAGCACGATCAACAATGAAAATTTCATTTTCTTGGAAACCTTACTCTTCGTTGAATTTAGCACCGCAATCTCTCCTTTAATTGAATAGTTTAAGCGCTTTAACTTTTAGTGGCAGTGAACCTTATCCCTAACCTATCTGAGCATGACAGCCCTCCTTTTACCAACACTTGGTAATTCAGTTCAAGCTTATCTCAAAAAGTTTGTCCAAACAGCACGTATTTTCTTGTATTTATTAATTTTTATACATATGTTGCTACAAACCATAGATTAAGTCTACAATCCTCTTAGGAGGTGCTGAATGAAGCCGGTATTTTATGAGTCTACTCTTTTTGACATCAGCCGCAAGAAACAGGTATACACCAGCATGCCTGCAAGACACTATCATGATGCATATGAGATTCTGTATTTAATATCCGGGGATTTTTATTATTTTATAGGGGACAGAACCTATCAGGTTGCGGGCGGAACGCTGCTATTTATGGATATTCACGAAATGCACAAACTGGTCAATTCAGGCTGCAATATGTATGAGCGGGTAACACTCCTGTTTAAAAAAGAATTCCTGCAGCATTTCTGCACCGGCAGTCAATGTGAGGAACTGCTCGAATTGTTCAAAAGTGATTACCGCGCTTTGAAGATGACCGGGATGGATCAATATTTCATCGAACAGCTTTTTCAGAAAATGATCCAGGAGGGGAAGAAGCAAGCCCGCGGATATGAACAGTACCAACAAATATTATTGGTGGAGCTGCTCCTCTATCTTAATCGTAAACTATTTGACAGCCGCACAGCTTCATTTGTGGAATCCAATCGTACACATAAGAAAGTCCTGGACATCGTTAATTATGTAAATCAACATTATATGGAACCGCTTAAGCTCTGTGAGATTTCACGGCAATTCGACATAAGCTCCTCCTACCTTTGCCGAACTTTTAAAGAATCCACCGGGTTCAGCTTCATTGAATATATCAATAATATCCGCATCAAAAAAGCGCGTGATTTGCTGGTTGGCTCTTCGTTTAATGTTACTGAAATTGCGGGAATGGTTGGGTTTGATAACACCTCCCATTTTGGACGAACCTTCAAATTAATAATGGGCATCTCGCCGCTCTGCTTCCGCAAACAATTTAAGTCTAAATAGCAACGTCAAGACATTTCGTCAAGCCGAACAAATTGCAGGTTTCTTGCCTGCAGTTGGTTTAGCACTTCTTCTAGAGCTTGCAGCATAAAATAAGGAGCATGCCGGTCCGCGCCCGCAGTCTCACCGCTGTCGTGAAGTAAAACAACGGAGCCATCGGTGATTCCACCTAATAGAATGGCCTGCATCCGGGTTTGACAGGCCCGGATGTTCCAGTCGCCCGCCTTCAGGGACCATAAAACAATTCGATACTGCTTGTGCCGAAAGAAATCAAATAGATTGATTAATCCCCAGGGTGGACGGTAATGATTGGGTCTGATTCCGACAATAGACTCTATAATATCAGCGGAGCGGTCCAGATGTTCTCGCCTAACAGTACTGGGCAGCATCAGCCAGTTAGATGTATGGCAATAATTATGGATGCCAATCTGATGGCCTTCCCGATCCATTCTTCTGATCAGATCTGGATACTGCTCCGCTCGCGATCCAAGCACGAAAAAAGTAGCCTTCACTTGATGTAACTTCAATAAATCCAGCAATTCCGGCGTATATTTCGGATGTGGCCCATCATCAAAAGTGAATGCCACCTGTTTTTTTACCGTTCCTTTGCGAAAGACACCAAAGCCGCTCACTCGCGTAATCAAACTTGGAATAAACATGTAAAGAGTAGCGGCACATAGTATTCCTCCTATCAGATATGTAAGTATGATTACACCTCCTTATAACAAGCCTAAGTCCTATCCAGAGTAGTTCTGTCCGGGTGAGAATCGATTTTTCAGTGAGGCGCGTGAATGGATCAGTAACATCGGGACCAGTTGCTCTGTTCGCCGATTGATTCTTTGTCTCCCTTCCGGATGCATGGCAGACAGCAGCAATCGAAGATAGATGGTGGTGATGCGTTCGAAAACGCCGGACTTTATATTTTGTTGTTCAAAACCAAGACCGTGTGTTAATCCCCGATGGAGCAGTGTAATCCCCAATAAAGCCTTGACCTGCCTGAACTCGGACTGCGATTCGAAGGCTTCATTGATTTGGTGCATTGATTTGCGCAGCATGCGAGCCGTTTGCAGTGCGGCACGATCCGATCCTTCGGACCGGATCAACTTCAGGATTCTTTCATTGTCGAGGTGGAGTTCTCCCACCCACTCTCCCTGATTGATGACCGTGGCGTCTTGGCATACAATAGGCTGTCCCCGGTGCTTTTTTAGCATCACGGTACATATTCCAAAGCGTGACTTATGCGATCCGCGAAAATGTGAAAGCAACGCAAAAGCTTTTTCCCACATCATCCAGACGGACTGCACCGTGTTTTTACGTATTTTGAAACCCAACTCATTCACCATCCTTTAAACGGTTATTGTCTCTCATTTCATCCATTGTACCTAACGGAACTTTCTTTTTTTCTAACGTCTACTTATATTTGACGCTATACACCAGAATTTCTCTGCGTGTAAATCAAATTTCCATACAATTATTTTCATAAGTCTAAATTTTTGGCATCCAACTACATAAAGAAAAACCCATGTCTCTTGGACATGAGTTTCGGATGTTATCTTTTTGACTAAATCAATCTGGTTTCACTATCATTCCAAGCTACCCAACTCTACCACATCTCCGCTAGTAGCCTTCACGGCATAATCACAATCCAGCTTCCCGCACAGCACATACTTCGTCTGCCCAGGATTATACACATAGACGGGTGTTAATTCGAACCATCCCCTGAGCTTGTCATAAGCTTCGTCATGGCTCACAGCAATTTCCCCTTCGCTCTGGAACTCATCAAACGTATCGAGCATTAACTTGTTATCCATATAATTTATAACCTTATAATTTTTCGTATCGATAAACAGGAGGATCTTACGCTGAAAAATACGATTACTTGGCGCATTCCTCCTCAATGTCGCTTGAATATGTCCTCTTTCCCGATGTAAAGTCTTCAGTATCCATTGTCCGGATTCATCCGGATAGAGCTGGCTTAAACCAGCTTCGACTGCGGCTATACATTGGGCTTGTTCTACGTCTGTGATTGAAAATGAATCTGGATGCGGCTCACGTGCTACTGCCTGTTCGATTGTAACTACTTCTTGCAGACGGATCTCCGTCCTTGCGAACTGTTCCGTGTCCACTTGCTCCCAATGTATTACTTGATCAATATTCAGTCGTGCTCTCGTACCTGATATCATCTCAAATGGAATGTGGTTGTTCCATCATTTGTAATGTAGATTTCTTCTATCCCATAGATCGGCAGGAGATGCTTCATCTCGTACACTGGATATTCGATAAGCTGTAGTTGTTTTTTCGCCAGTGGCTCTACCGCTTGAAGCGTGAGAGAATAATGCTCTTTGTGCACAAGGGAGCTAGAAGGAAACTGGCCATATACACTATAAAAAATAATCCTACCTTCCGCATCGAAGCGTAACTCCATTCGCCCGCCGGGGGAGATGGGGATACCGTCTATACATTCGGCAAAATGATATTCTCCTCTTTCTTCCTTCAATAGGTAGAATTGTTTACCATATTCAAGCCCTACTTCAGCTTCCATCCACTGAATAACGCCGTTTATTTCAATGTTTTGGAATGGTGTTCGATTTGCATAAGATTTCCCTCCAACAAAAATAACACTTTTATAGTTGCGGGATAGTAAGTCAAGCGTAATGACTGCAGTTCCTTCCGGATTATAATCCTCCTTCCATTCCTTAATGTGAGAAGGAAACCATTCCATACTAAGCAAATAGTCGGTTTCTCCCAGCATCGTAACTTCGCGATAAATTTCATTTGTATGTAAGTAGTAGTTGTCCAATCCATAGGTTTGCTGTGTAGCATTAACTAGTTCTTTGATTCGGAAATCCATATCAGTGCACCCCACAAAATTGATGCCTATATCATATCATTACTTAGCAATGATTATGAAGCGCAACGAATCATATCTGCTACATATTCTAAGAGCTTATGTAATGGGTTTTGCTGGTGTTCAGAAAATGATCAGTAGCTTGGGGTTTAATAATGCAGAGTGTATTAATCTATTGTACCAAGTCAGAGAAATTCACCCTACTGACTCATAATCTTGCCAGAATACTAAACATGTATAGTGAACACATATTTTAATGGAGGTATATCATCATGATTGACATCATCGACGGAAATGCGGCATTAATACATTTTTTTCCACTTCCGGCGCATCTTTATTCTAAGAATATTGCTTGTATTGTTGCTGTGGCTCATGCAGAAGAACGGGGGCCAAATTTAACAGGCCTCATAAACGCTTTATACTCAAAGGGATATACAGACCTTGATCATCTATTAAATTCCACATGGAAAAAACTATACCAAGTTCCGAGGTTGGGCCAGCAAAGACTGGTGCTTCTACTTAGTTTACTAGAACGAATTTCTGCAGATCCCAAGACCATAGAAAACTATACAACTGTCCCTCCTGTTACCATCCACAGTAAAAAGGAGATGAAAGAATTAACTTTAAAGAGGATCATTAAGAAGTATAACGAAACATCTGTAGAGGTATTAACTGAAGACAGCGAAAAAGAAGCTCGTTTAAAGAAAATTAAAGATAGACTCCGAGAAATGGGGATGATCGTATAACAAAACCCCGCCAGTATAGTAAAGTGCACCCCTTAGAATAGACATTGGATAAACCCCTGGGTCAATCCGATTTCTATTCTAGGGGTGTGACATTCAATTCATTTAGTAATCGCGCGCTGCATCGAACCAGTGTTGAGCCATCTCCTCTGTGATAGGCTGGCCAATCAAGTGGTCAGACTGGCTAAGTTGCCATACCGCTTCACCAAGATCTTCTCGTTCGGTGGTTTCGATGCCCTTAAGATTGTTGAAGCGCACGGTGAAAGCGGTAATGGCGGCCTCTGCTTCAGCAAAGCTATGGGCCTCGGACAAGGTTACCTGTGCAACGTTGTAAGCTTCATTAGCCAGCTTGGCTAGACGTTTAGTCCAGGAGGAGAATGGGCGGCCAAACTCGGTCGTCCACCACTCTGGCTTTCGTAATTGGCTCACTGAAGCATGGTCGGTCCAAGGACGGGTTTCAGCGCGAGTTTTCATTTGCTTTTTTAGATGCTTGCCAGCGCTCTCTTCCACATTGTAGGCGATAAATCTGTCAAGCAACGGCCACGCGTTCAAGGTCGGCAAATCCTCCAGATCAGGCATGAAGCGCAGCTCCAGATTCGTTAACTCGGTATGATGAGCCAATAGATTCAAATCGCAGAAGTTTCCCCACAAACTCAGTGATTTAAGGTTTGGGTACCGGTTTAGACACTCTAGCGAGATGGGCTGTCCCAGCGGTGCGTTATGTAGCGTCAAGCTCGTTACCTGGTGCAGCTCCCCCATATCGGGCAGCAAAAAAGGGGAATCATTCTTACGTCGGCCGGTGCGCGGTGCTAGTGTAAGAGAAGATGGCATATCACCTGTGGCCGAGAAGCGTGATAGATCGCCAGTCACACTTAGGCGGAAAGGCTGCTTCGGAAGTATTAGGCTAAGGGACCTCCCGGATGGTTCCGACTCGACATGCAAGCCATGCAAATTGGACTGACTGGCGTCCACCACCGTGTCTGCAGACAGGATCGGAGTCCATGTCATCTCTTCAATGGGACGCTTCTGTGCCCAGTCAAAGAAGCCTAAATCACTGCCTGTATAATGCAGAAATCGCGGCCAGGGAGAGCCGGCCGGTGTGGCAAAGACATCGAATACGGTCCAATCGATAGGCGCATCAGACGCGACATGAAGGTCAACCTTTTTCCCCAATTGCGACGGACCCATGGATAGACTGCCCACACCGGGCCTAAGGACAAGAGTATGACTACGTGGACCTGTCAGGTTGATAGGATAACTACCAACTTCTCTAACAGAACCAGCTGAAGGACCAGCTTGGCTATCATTTGGCATTTCTATCATCCTTTCCTCTAAAGCATATCAAGATCTAACTATTCACACCTGACTCTATCTTCTCAGTAATAAATTGTTTGAATCTTGTAAAATACCGCTCTGATGCTTCCCAGCGCCTAAGATCCAAATAGGGCATGTCCTGCTTACCATATTGATCGGGCGGCTGATAATGCCGGGAAACATAAGTTCCATTGTCCAGTGTATAAAAATAATACGCTTCATCTGGAGTCCTGATTTCAATCCGACCATGTAGGAGGTCTCCGTCCTCGTCCGTATGCGTTTGACGGAAGCTGTAACATTTGGAGCCGTCCCAGAACCCGCCATTCTCCTCCACTTCCGAATATAATTCCTGAATTAAAGTGTGTTGCAAAATGTCTTGCACATACTGTACCTCAATGTTTGGTAAATAAAGCTCAGCCATATTAATGCAGGTCAGCAACATCGTCCAGCAATCGCTAATCTCTGCTAGTTGTTCCTGAGACTCTTCTGTAATGTCCTCCCACTCAGACCCTTCTTCTATGGTTCTCTTCAACAAACCGACAGAATGATCTTGCTCCAGCCAAATATAATAGTGATGCCGGTTATCATTCATATAAACGCTAAGATCCCGCTCATCCCCGTCAGCATCAATATGCTCCAGTTGAACTTTGAAAAAAACGTCTTGCTCGCGAAAATTAAAAGAAGGCTTGTCACTTGGCATTAAAATACACTGCGTCAACTTCAATATATTTTCTTCATTGATCGTGTTATGGGTGAAATATAAATGAACTGCGTTCTTGCTAGTGGGGGATTCATTTATTTTTTTTAGAGCAGAACGGCCTTCTTTAATTACGTTCACCAGTGTGGCAAAGGAAAAGTCCTCCTCATCCTCATCCATATCCAAAAAAACTTCATCAATCAACACCTCATGAATGTCCACCGGAAGCTCCTGAAATACGCCGTCCCCCTCCCACACATTTACTAAGCAGGCGATCGATTTATGGCCGTCCACTTTGAAACTGTACTCGTCATCCTGAACTAAAACCGCAGCGCTGAGATCACCTTTAACAATCGTTTCCCCATGATTGTAGGAGCCGCATAATATTTCCTCAATCATCAGGTTGCCCGAAACATAAATTTCCTGACCTCCTACAGCTATATTTTTTGCACTCAAATTACCGGTCACCAAAAGCCCTATGGCGCCATCAGTTTCTTTATTATAAAGATTGTCTACAGTAAAATTTCCTTCTATAAAAATGATGATTACCTCTTTTTGTTGCGGGAAAGGTTGCTCCCAATCTAGATTAAGAGAAGGCAGCGTCAAATCCCCTTCATAGTAAGCGGCAAGTTGCTCGTCACTAAAATCTTGGTAAAACTTCGCCCACCAAGATCCTTCGGGAAATTTATCTGCTAGCTGGCTAATAGGAATGAATCGGAAAAGATTGCTCATACATTATTTTCCCTTCATTTTGAAATTTCCATTATTTCCTCACATGCCCCAAGGCTTACGCCCTGCTTAATCTCGACCATTTTATTAAATCCGAATATAGTAGACGGTTCCCGAAAGCGGAGGCTTCTACTCCGCCGCTTCCGCCAACCATACTTGCATAGCCGAAGATTCTGCCCGATTCAAACGGAGGGCGATCTCAGTATTGATCTCATCCGGCGGCATGACTTCGACAAGGACGCATACTGACTCTCGCAGTTGATTCAAGGCAAACACACCTTCATCATCGAGCATTTTCATCGCCAGCTCCATGGCCTTCAGCCTCAAATCAAACTCACGATTCCCTTCGTCATTCTCAAGATCCGCAATGAAAGGACGCTCGGTAAATCGTTGTTTAACGTTATCGAAGTTCTCATCGCCGAAACAACAATAGGGCGAATCCGCATAAGACCATTTGATAAGTTCCGCAATCGTCGATGCCGGTGTGTCACTTTCGACTCCTTGCCTGGCTGCTTCCATCTCCAAAGCTTCCCACGACCAGGCGGAGATACTTGGCGCATGTCCCTCGCCAGTAGTGTATAGAGTACAGTAATAGTAACGTTCGCCATTTTCAAAAAGAGTGCGAAAAGACGTTCTAGCAGCATCGGCGATCTCTATCGCCAGCGTCTCTATTTCTTGCATCGGCTTCCTCCTTTCCGTTAGTGGATCCGCTCAGGCAGGATGTCTTCTATTAGCTCCAGCCTTCTACAAATGATATGGCGGCGCTTTTTCTACTACAAGGTTATCAGGATGAATATCAGTTGGCTCATAGTCATTCATACGGAGAAGGATATACTCAATCTCTTCTAATGGCATCTGCAATTTCTGGCTGACTTCATAAAGACCCATGTCTTGCGAAAGTAGTTTCCGTGCTTGATTTAACTTTCCATTTAGCCAATTATTTTCGAGCATCCATTTTTTCACTAGGTCCAGTAGTTGATTTTGGGTTTTCTTATCTGCATGCTTATTATATTTAGCAACTGACTCTGACAAATTGACCCACACACGTTCCATGTGTATCCAAAGTAAAAACTAGTTTCATGCCTACCTCCCTCTCCCATACGTAAGGAGCACCCAGATCAGCTGTTATTTTCTGAAATCGCTTCGCAGCCTTTCGACAAGAGCCACTGCTCCATATCGGCAAACGCCTGCCCCGTATCCTGTTCATAGAAGACGGCCACCTCTTGCTGGTAGGCATAATTCAATCGTACATAGCCTCCCAGCTGCCGGTAGAACAGGAAACAAGCATAGGCATTCTCATTAAACAAATCCGGCGGAAATTCATGTTGGCACAATCCAGCCAGTTCGGGTAGCGTAAGCTGGTCCTGCCCTTGTGGCAAACGCAAAAAGCGATGGCTGCGAGTGCCCGTCCACGGTTCATAATAGACGTTCTCCCCTTGAATGATTCCATACACCTGACGATATATTTCGTCCAGCACCAAAGCGTACATCCCCTCGTCTTCCTGCTCCGGTACCTGCAGGAAAATCGCCTTCACGTGCTCCGCATGCCGAGGTAGCCAGAGCAGCCCAGCTGTCTGTGGATACACTGCCAGAAAATCACCGTCAACCGTTGTACCTATAACGATACACTCCCCGATCTGTTGCTCAGTAATGGGGCTGTTTTCGTCATGCTCCCATAATCCGTACTCTGCAAAAGGTTTGAGCACCTCCGCATCCGGAAGCTGAACATTCAACCACCCTCTGTAAGTTCCTTCGCCGAATCGCCGCAAAAACCGGAGGTAGCCCGGTGGATAAACAGCGGCATCTTCCTTCGCAAGTGCTTGGTTTTGGTCATCAGACAGCGGTTTTGGCCGAGATACGATGTACATAAATACTCCTCCTGCTGCCCCCAACATGCAACTCTTCCAAATAAGAGAATTCTTTAAAATATTGCAGGTTGAGGAGCTTTTTTATCCAAGATAATACTGAAATTTTAGAGAGTGCAACATATCAATCCCCAATTTTTGAATTCTCCAGCTTGGCCAGTGCTTCGGTGTCATTTGCCCTGAACTATTTTCCACCCATCACAAGCCCATATTTATTGAAAATCCACGATTTGCTCAAATCTTGCATCGCACCATGGCTTATACGCACAGAAGGCTTTTGCTCCTTCATAGCATCTGCATCATGCGCCGAGAAGCGAAGCGGCCTTGTCATTTTTTTAATAGTACCCGTTATTTCATCGAAAAACGTATATGTTAATGGCTTATGGTCCCGAATATCCTCATAGATATAATACTTCCCTTTTTCATCTTCCAAATCTATTTGAAAGCCTTTAGGAAATGATAGCAAGATACACGGCAGTTCATCCTCTGCCCATTGTCCGTAATATGGAAAATAGACACCTTCATTTCTCGCGAAAAATCCAGAGCTTCCATTATCAGACGCAACAGAAATAGAATAAACAAAGAAAGGGAGACCCTCATTCCTTTTTTCTTCTGCCGTAAAATAATGATAAAAGGTCTTATACGCCTCATACACCTGATTCAGATCATGCTCTGTCTGGGCATAATTGGTTAGATGAAATTGCGCTTGCTTATGTTCAAAAAGCTTCAAAACGCTTTCAAACTCTTCCGGCCTTATGAAGAATCTAAGCTTATAAAATCCGCTGTTCTTTAATCTATCCATTTCTTTTCGCTCACCGCCATGTACTAAAATGTCATCTCAGCTGTCCTTAGCCATTTGCTCGTGTATTTTCAAAATTCATATTTCACAAATCGTTTTCTGAGAGTTTCTTCGTACGGGATCCACTCCCAATCACTCCATAAAGACATACTTACGAGTTCTGACAGCTTATCTACGGCTTGTCCCGGACTCGTTATGTCAATGAAGCCGTCAAAATCCTCATTACGGATATCCAACGCTTTTCGCAGGTAGTCATCATTGAGACGCTCTTCCCGGAGTTGTTCATATTCATCCCTCGTCCACTGTTCACAAAAGATCTTTTCGGCTTGAATGTCTCCATTCTCGAACAACGACAACTCGAATATTTCCTCATTCATATATCCGGCGGTCATCACTGGCTCCCCGATAAGCTGGGACAACGTTTTGCCGGCCTCCTTCACCGTACCCCATACAAAGTAATCGTGGAGCACGCTGATCCAGTTCTCGTTGCTTTTGCTTACGTACATGACAACTTTGCTCTCTGTAGCCTCATGATTGGACTTGCCTAATACTTTGGCATGCCCTTCGCTTAGCTCTCTTAATGCTTCGACAGTCTTCTCAAGGTTGTTCGACTTGATATGCAAATTTGCGAATGATCTTCCCACGAGATGGCCTCCTCTAATCGCTTTTTTTACTCAGCCGGATTCTATTTATATCCTATTGATCGGCTCTATGAATGTCTCATATTTCCATTATAGTGATCGCTTGTCCTGAGTCTACCTACTTTTCACCTGAATTTTGGAAATAACCTTCGCATAGAAAGAGATATAATCTTGACCGTTCAGCACAATCTCTAGCTCCTTCCCTCCTTCTCGCTTCGCTCACTCATTAAAAAAGGAGGGTATCCCTACGTCAATTTATGACGTTTGGGACACCCTCTGTCGAACTATTCCACATCCTTATTACAGCACTCTCCAACTTTCCGCTCAAAAATTTCCTGTCGTCACTAATGGTACGGATCAGCGCGCTGGCTGTAACGGCAAGTTCTGATTTTAACTTACCGTTGTTCGATCAATCCATACTTTGGGCAGTTACCGACTCGCTGCCTCGATGATCCAGTCGGTCAATTCGTTGATTTGTCTTTTCACGGCGATTGGGTCGCGGTACCAGGATTGGTTCTCCGTCCATAAAAATACCCGATTGTTGCGAATCGGCTCGAGCGTCCCCCAGATCGGATCAGCCTGCAGCGATTCCAAGCTGGCTTCTGTCGTCAGAATCAAATAATCACCCATGTACTCCGAAAGTTTCTCCAGCGAAAATTCATAATAGGATTCTTTCAGCATAAATTCTGGAACCGTCGTCGGCGGTTTCAGCCCCATTATTTCATACATTAGCCGGCCGCCTCGTCCCGACTTCGGACCAAAAAGGCTCACGTTTCCATCGTACTCTTGCATAATTGAAAGCGTCTCTCCTTCGGGAACGGCTTGTTGGACTTTCTCCCGAATGTCTGCAATGTCCTTCTCGAATTGTTCGTTCCATTTCTCCGCTTCCTCGCGTTTATCCAGCAAGTCGCCGAAATACATCATTTCCTCCTGAATGGATGCAAACTGATTGTAAGGAACAGATACCGTAGGTGCGATCATCTGATATTTATCGACTACCTCAGGCTGTGGATTATGCGTTATGATTAAATCCGGATTGAGCTCCAGCAGCTTCTCTAATGAGTCACCAACATCCGTCACGACGTCCAGCATTCCCTCAAGATAAGGACTCGACATCAAGAACGATTCGGCTGCGATCGGCTGGACTTCCAGCGCAAGTACGGTGCCGAGATAAGAAATTGCCGCTACGCGCTGAGGATGTGCAGGAACCTCGACATCGCCGAAAGCAGTCTTAACTACCTTGATCTCCGAAGATGTCAAAACCTCTGACTCTTGGGTGACCATGGTTGGAGAAGCGCTGACGGCAACCTGGCTGTTCGTTGCGCCTCCGTTGTTCACCGCCCCACCACAAGCTGTTAACATCACGGTCAAACATAACAGCATCACTGCATAAAAACTTCTGGTTGCTCTAGTCATTTTATTCGCCCCATCCTGTTGAAATTGATAATCAATATCACTCACATAAAAAGGATAGCTTAATGACCGGCTTAGAACAACGGACGATTGTGACATATTCCTTGCATAATCTGAAACGAACTGGCCGTATCGTTTACGATATTGGCCTGGCGTCATGCCGGCATACTTTTTGAACATGCGGCTGAAATAAATGAGGTCCGGATAACCGACATGTGATGCTATTTCCTGTTGCGTTGCTATCGTGCCGGCCAGCAGAGCCTTCGCATCTTCCATTCGGAAACGAATGACGTAGTCCAGCGGACTGAGCCCCGTCTGTTCTTTAAATTTTCGCGAAATGTATTGTTGGCTGTAATTCAATTGCCGAGCAAGCTCCTCAAACGAGATCGGCTGGCGGTAATTCCTGGACAAATGCCGAATAACTTGCTCCGATAAAGATGGCTCACCGGCTCCGAACAGACGCTCCCTCAGGACAGCGTGAACGAAGCGGATAAAGTCTCCCTTGGCCGACAGCCGGGTCAATCCGTCGTCAGAATTAAGCCAACCGTCGCGTATCGTTTGAAGCAGCTCGAGCATGGCCAGCGGTTCGCCAGGCGGGAACCCCCAGCTTTCCAGAAACGGGTCGGATTCCTCCATCATCATATGAAATTCGCGCGAGGCCGAAGCGGGGAGAGACGCTTTGTAGAGTACGATATATACATTCAGCGCTTCTCGGCTCCGAACCGTCACCAAAGAGCCTTTCCCGGCGTTCAGTACATGAAAACGATCGCACAGCCACACCTCATCATCAACCCACAACTCGCCTTGTCCTTGGAAAGCGAATATAAATGCGCTTGCTGGCAAACGGTATTGATTCAAATCGTTCTCGGTTCCGGCCTGCTTTAGCCTTACGTCCAGCACACTCATAATCACCTGGTTCCATATTTGTATAAGTTTCAGAACGTCCATAGCTGATTCGCAAACTCCCTTTAAATTCTCAAGAGATAATCATTCTCAATTGAATCATGTTTCTAAACACAATAACGAATACATCTAGCGCTGTCAATAAGGTATTGCCGAATGAGACGAGGATGCGAATAGCTAGGCATACGGCTATTTTGCCGGAGTCTAGCCCAAAAGCAAAAGACGCTAGTTCCGCAAACATACGTGCGGAACTAGCGTCTATCAATGAATCGTGAGGGCCCTTTCTTTGAACTCTCAATTATCTTAATCATTAGCATACTTTTATGTTGCCTGCTTAGTGAATGCCTGTCTCTTTCGTAAGGGAATTTTTGTAGGCTGCAATTTTGTCTTTCAACATCTTCTCTGTGGCTGTTAAGTTTCTGATTTGGCTCTGTATAGAGTTACTATGATTCTCAAGAAGGTTCAAGCGGGCTTGGGCCGTATGCTCTCCTTCTAAATATAACTGCGCATATTCTCTAATTTGTGAGATCGGCATTTGGGTTTGTTTCAACCTCATCACAAATCGCAGCCAAGCAAGATTGGAGTCATCATATATTCTTTCTCCATTCGCATTCCGTATCGGAGCAATAATCTTTTCCTTTTCATAATATCTCAGTGTATATGCGGTAATCCCTAGTAATTTGGCTACATCGCTGATCGTATACATACAAGCCCCCGAATCTATGTTGATTTTAAGAGTCCCCATAATTATAAAAAACATTTGACTTAGAGTAAACTCTAAGCTTTATGATTACATCGTTGTTGAAACACTAAATATTCTTGTAAAAACGGAGGAATTCACATGAAATATACTGTAGTTACAGGCGCCAGTTCAGGTATAGGTTATGAAACCGCTCTAGCCTTTGCGGCTCGCGGTAAAAACTTAATTGTTACAGCCCGCAGAAGGGAGCAACTGGAGGAGCTAAAATCTGAAATCAATCATAACTACCCCGATGTAGTTGTCGTTATTCGAGTGACTGACTTATCCGTTTCTAGTAATGCTTATAAGCTTTATGAGGATCTACAAGGGTTCGAAATCGAAACTTGGATCAACAATGCGGGATTTGGAAATTTCGCTTCAGTGGCCAAGCAAGATTTAGATAAAATTTCTGCAATGCTGCATCTGAACATTGAATCGTTGACGATCCTTTCCTCTCTATTCGTTCGTGATTACTCCAATGTTGAAGGAACACAATTAATCAACGTTTCATCCGGTGGCGGCTATACGATTGTGGGAAATGCCATTACGTACTGTGCGACTAAGTTCTATGTGAGTGCCTTTACTGAAGGACTCTCTCATGAGTTGAAGAGTCAAGGTGCACTTATGCAGGCTAAAGTGCTGGCACCTGCCGCAACAGAAACAGAATTCGCGAAGCTTTCTTTCGATGTCCCCGAATTCGAATATCATGGGACTGTGCCGAAATATCATACCGCGAAGGAAATGGCTGTATTCATGCTTGATCTGTATGACAACGATCATGTTGTGGGGATTGTTAATGGTTTGACGTACGAGTTCGAGTTGAGAGATACCCTCTATAATTATGTGGCGAGCACGCGATAAGTTCATCTCGTAATGGCAAGTTAAGAAGCATGATCATCCTTTACGGATCGCCGTGCTTCGACAATGATGTATCTCCTAAATCCCCTATCAAAAAAAGGCTGCCAATCCCTTATGGGCGGCAACCTTTGATTTTTACTCTACGACAACGCCAACATCGCGTTCATATCTTCCTCAGCAGTAGTAATTAGCTTCAACCCAAAAAGCTCTACCAACACATCCAGTACACCTGGCGAGATGAACTCGGGTGGCTTTGGTCCGATGCGGATGTCCTGAATGCCGAGACTGAACAAGCCTAGCAGAATGGCCACTGCTTTTTGCTCAAACCAAGACAGCACGATGCTGACAGGCAGCTCGTTCACCGTACACTCAAATGCCTCAGCCAGAGCCATGGCAATCTTCACTGTAGAACCGGAATTATTACATTGCCCAAGGTCAATGTAACGCGGAATACCGGTGTCTCCAACGGTGCCATAATCTACGTCATTAAAGCGGAACTTTCCGCAAGAAGTAGTTAAAATGACGGTATCGTTCGGTAAGGAAGTCGCCAACTCACGGTAGTAATTCCCGCCCGTACCTGGCGCATCACAGCCTGCAATGACGAAAAACCGGCGGATATGCCCGTCTTTGACTGCTTGAATGATCTCTGGTGCTAACCCGATTACAGTTTCATGATGATATCCGGTCGTGAGTACCAGATCTGACTCTACATCAGCCGCAGGTAGGGACAACGCTCGATTAATTAGTGGGGAGAAGTCGTCGCCCGTTATTTTCTCTACACCTTCCAGCCCCGCTACTTCATATGAGAAAAAGCGGTCTGCATAAGTGCCTTTAATCGGCATTACACAGTTTGTGGTAGCAAGAATTGCACCGGGAAACTGCTCAAACAATCTACGCTGATCATACCACGCTTTGCCGATGTTGCCTTTAAGATGCTTATACTTTTTGAGTGCAGGATATCCATGCGCAGGCAGCATTTCTGAGTGAGTATAAATGTTGATGCCTTTCCCCTCTGTCTGCCGCAGTAATTCCTCCAACGCATATAAATTATGTCCAGTCACAACAATACATTGACCTTCAATTTTGTTCTGACTGACTGTGATTGGTTGCGGAATGCCAAAGCGGTCCGTATGCGCACGATCCAGTACATCCATGATGCGCACCGCCGCATCTCCGACCTTCATCGCCATCTCCAAATGTTCCTGCGTATTAAAGTTGGAATTGGTCAACGTCATATACAAAGCTTCGTGGGTGATACGATCCACCTCGGGGTCGCTATATCCTAGCTGCCGGGCATGTGTCGCATAAGCTGCAATTCCTTTTAATGCAAAAATCATCGTATCTTGTAAACTCGCAATGGTTTCATTTTTGCCACATACCCCTACAACGGTGCATCCGCCATTCGGTGTCTGTTCACATTGGTAACAAAACATATCGTTATCCTCCATATCTAGATAATCATTCGTTACTTCCAACGTAACAGAACACCAAACCTTGAGTTGTGATTACACACACATTTTTTTAGATCAAGCAGATTTAAATGACCTTCTATTTATAACAACCATTAATACAATAACGCTTAAGCAAATGAAAATATTAATCTCAAAAACCAATTTGAACGCCTGCAACTGACTCCCTTGTCCTGTCTCTCCACTCATCACACCAAGTCCAAGTGCTGAGCCAAAGACCATCCCCGCATTTCTTGTTAAAGCAATTAATCCGCCAATCGAACCCACGTATTCCCGAGGTGTCTGCTGCATAATGAAGCTATTATTAGGAGAGGCAATGAGCCCCATACCAAGGCCTATAAGAGATAGAATCGCCGCGATTCCATAAACCGGTATATGGTCTAAATACACCAGCAACAAGATAAACCCGCTTCCCATACAGCTCAGTCCCATAAGCATCAGACGATGAGAGCCATAACGGTCGGAACAGTAGCCTGCGAGAGGACCTGCAAACGCCAAGGCAATGGGATAAGCCGCCATAATATATCCTGTCGTAGATGACGAGAACGGAGCCGCCGCCCCCATCAAATAAAATGGAATAAGGACAAGCAATGTATTAGACAGAATAAAAGAGGCACAGCTAACGATCAAGCCTCCCGCTAAAGTTGGAATTTTCAAAGCTTGTAAGGGTAGAAAAGGATTCTTTTGCTTCCGTTCCCAGAATAGAAAAGTAATCAGTAACAAGAACCCCCCCACCAAACTTGTCATCGTCCACACGGACACCCAGCCCCATTTGCTCCCATTTGTTATTACGAGAAGAACCAAGGTGATGAATGCCATAAACAAGCTGGCCCCCACGAAGCTGATAGCACCCGGTTTGCGCTCTTGCACACGGTTGGGTATGTACCGATATGCCATAATTGTAGCCACAATCGCCACAGGAACATGGATTAAAAATAACCATTTCCAGCTCAGCCACTCTGCAATCAAACCTCCCGCTATAGGTCCCGTCATCCCGCCCAGTGCGACAGCTGTACTTAAAATTCCGAGTGCACGTCCTCTTTGCTCTTTCGGCATATGAATGGTGATGAGCGCAATATTAGTTGCTTGGAACATCGCAGCTCCTACTCCCTGTATAACTCTGAGCGTTAGCAATATTGGTAAATTAGGTGAAAAAGCGACCAGGATGGAACCCACAGTAAAAATCACAAATCCAAGATTGTGAATCCGGCGAAAACCATAACGGTCGCCCAGTTTCCCCATAACAGGAAGAAGTGCCGTAATCACTAGCAGATACCCTGTTGTGATCCATAATCCCTTCCCAAGCTCTGTCTGAAAATAATCCACAATAAAAGGAAGCGACACATTCACAATTCCAGCTGTAAAATGGGAAATAAACGCCCCCATACAAATAGCCGCCATCATCCCCAGCCGCTGCCCGTGTCTGCTTTTAAACTCTATATCTTTTGCTGCTATCATGTTGATCCCGTCCCTACTCATATTGTTTAAGAATTACTAACAATTATAAGTAGATCCCTTGCAAGAACAATCCCATAAAGATGGGATGGAAATGGTTTAGGCGAATATGTCTATCAGAATAGGTGAGGAAAATCAGAGGTAATGCAAAACAGCAAAAAGCGGCACATTTAAGTGCCGCCTCTGAATTATTATCTATAAGAGTCATGCGTTGGGCGAAACAAATCTTCTTCGGAACTTCTGACCATAGAAAAATGTTCGACATTGTAGTGCCCATGTAATGTTTTATTGTGATGCTTGATAATTTGTTCTGCACTTAAACCATCATTGTCCGTTGTAGAATGACCATCACCGACCAATGTAACATCCATGCCGCTAACCGTAGCCGTCCGAACCGCAGTATCGATGCAGTGTTGAGTTTTACATCCCATAATGACCACATGCTCAATCTGCTGATCTTTCAGATATTGTAGCAGTTCAGTTCCGTGAAAAGAATTCGTTGCCAGCTTATCAAAGATTTTGGCATTTGCAGACCTATTGATTTCATTGTGCACTTGAAAGCCTGCACCTGTTCCTTCAGCGACATCAAGATCCCTAACAAACACAACTTCGACATTGGCTTCTTTTGCTTGTTCAATCACTTTATTAATATTCCGGATAAGCTGCTCTTTATTGAATACCGCACTTTCCTTTTCGTTTCCATCCATTAATTCTTGTTGTGCATCGATGATTAATAATACCTGATTCAAATGATTTTCCCCTTTCGAATGGTGGGGAATGCTAACACGCTTGATCAGTTAAACGTTTTCCCCATATAATTTTGCAAGCTGACATTGTTTTTCATAATATCTACCTCCCAATAAAAATGGTATATAAACTTTAATCTTATAATTTAAGACTTTTTTAGTTTACCATATTTTTAAAATGTACTCTCTAAAAACTTTGATCGCTACATCCATTGATACATCATAAAAATGGAGGAAATCAGATTAGTCAGCCCGTGCAGGACCCAACCTGGAATGATCGAACCGCCGGATAACTTCTCATCCAATATTCCGATACTCCAACCCACAAGACCCGTAAGAAGCATTACAACAGCAGAATTCAAAAATCCGGCACTACTGTATAACAGCACAGCATGTACGACACCAAATAATAAAGCTTGAGCACAGTTTCCAATTCCGAATCCGAATTTCGAACTTAACCGTTTTCCAATGAAGCCGCGGAACAGAATCTCTTCGGACAAGCTAGTCTGCAACCAAGAATAAATCAATGCCGGAATCAAACCTTTAAGACCTGTACCATAAAACTGTGAGCTGGCCAAAGTATTCCTATCCAGCATGTAGATTGCTGTAAGCATTCCCAGACTGGTGAATATAGTCATCGTAAGTATAAAACATAGTATGAACTGCTTCCTAGAAATCAATTGGGGTTTCTTCCAGCCAATCCACATGGCAAAGGATGATGTTGTTCTGCTTGTAAAAAACCAGTATGTATAGGGAATGATGCTGAATAAGATGAGCTGAAGGACTGCACTGATGAGCAATGACAATGTCAACGGAATACCCTCCCTTTAATAAGAACAGCCTCAATATATCATGGACCGCTGCTTGCCCGCGGGAAGAGACCGTAACTTGCAGGTTAGGTGGAGTAGTTGGTTTCGGATTGCTACTCAGGCAGTGGTAATACCGCCAACATCATGAACTGCCCATTCTCATATCTGAAACTGACGCTTCCTTGAAGCTGTTGAACCGCATACTCAATGCTTTCGATTCCGAACCCTCTACTCCCAAAGTTCCGCTTGCTGGACAAAAAAGAGCCCTGCCCGTCCTCTGTAAGCAGAGATGCAGGATTCTTTAAAGAAATCACCAATAACCCTTCGGTATAAATTACTTCCAGCTCAATAACATTCTGCTCTGACTCTGGTAATCTCTGAACCCCTTCAATTGCATTATCTAATGCATTGCCTAGAATAATTGCAATATCAACCTCTTTGCCTGCAAGTGACAGGTCCTGCGGGATGCGAAAATGAGATTGCATTGTAACTTGATGTAGCTCAGCTTTTGCGAATTTCTCATTATAAATGGCATCAATAGCAATATTTCCAGAAGAAATAAACTTTTCTCCCGCCTCCTGTGTCGAAGCAACCTCTGCAATATATCGCTTGGCTTCTTCTAAAGCGCCTTCATCCAGCAGAGAATGAATAAGGATCAGCACATGATTCAGATCATGCCGCAAACGCTGTGCTTCCTGATTATCTTTCAGTTTACTCGTGTAATCCTTCACTTGCTGCTGAAGCACATGATTATGGAATTCGATCTGCATCCGTTTCATTAACTTTTGATATATAAACATTACAGCCACATTAATTACAAGAATCCCAAGCAGGATGAATACAAAATCAAGCGGAATATTAAAAGGTTTATCACTGGAATGTCTCAGATTCACAATAATAATAAGCAAAGAACCCGCCGAAACAAGATTCAACACAGCCCAATCCTGATTCGACAATAACGTAGTGGTGTCCACTTTGAATAACCGCAACAATAGCAGACATAACATGATGCTTAGCAAGATAACAAATAGGAAAGAAAAAGATAACCACCAAAAATTAGCTTCATTTATTCCACCGGTATTGAGCGGGATATGCTGAATCCCATACCATACCAACATTTCAATAACAACCGTAAACACTGTATAGAAACTGCTAAAGAACAGCTTTTGTAGCACACTGCCGCGGAAATAAACAATTGTAATCAGACTATACACAATCAGGTGAAGGATGACCGAGTCAACTAGAGATAAGCTAGCAGCAGTAAGCGATTTAACCATATAAAAGATAATAAGACAGCCTATAAATGACTTTTTGCTCCTGTTCAGGATTAGAAATTTCTTGAGAAAAATATAAAATGTGACCCCTTGCGGAACATATATAAGGATGAGCATAAATACACCAAAAAAGTAAGGACTAATCTCCCGGATGAAAGACATTTATCTTAAGAGCCTCTTTTCTATAAAGGCATGGTATGACCGTAAAGAATCAGAGCTTTTACTGCGGCTGACTGGAAGTTCCACCCCGTTCTTCAGCTGAATAAGTTCCTTGCTTAAAGAACGAACATGCACCCAATTTACTAGGAATCCCGTATGTACGCGACAGAAATCATGTGATCCCAGCTGTCCTTCCAAATCTCCCAGTTTGCCATAATACGAGTAAGTCTCTTGTTCAGTATAAAGGACCAACTTTTTACCTCGTTCTACCGTGATATACATAATATCATCTACCCTTAAATTATAGCTCATATGATGGATTGAGAATGTCAGCACATTGTTTCTTTGCAAGCATTGCTGAATGGCTTTGACTGTGGCGGTCTGCAGTTCATGTTCATCAATAGGTTTCAGCAAATAGCGAAAGGGATGAACCGCAAAGCTTCTTCTCATATAACTTGTATGGCTGGTGACATAAATAATTAATACCCTGGCATCTTTGAGCCGGATCTTCTCTGCGACTTCTATACCGTTATACTCGGGCATCTCCATATCCAGATAAACTATATCGTATGCGGTAGACGTCATTGTCTGAAGCAGGGTTTGGCCTGATTCATAAATCTCAATAGAGGCGGTCATCCCTTGCAGGCTAGTCATCTGCTTCTTGAGTAATTCTTCCAACCGCGAGGCATCTTGCCTCTGATCGTCACAGATAGCAATGTTAAGATTCATATTATGTATCCCTCCAAGTGAACGTAATTCTATCATATTATAATTTGGAAAAATATGAAGAAACGCCAAAAAGCCGATCCTCTCGGACCGGCCAATAAACTCTTTTCATAGGAAAGTTTTTGCCCTAATCAATTCATCGGAATCGCGGACGCCAGCCGCCGAAACTGGATGAAAATAAACAGAGCGGTCAGCATCACCACAATTCCTGAACCGAGGAACCATAGCTGCACTCCGTATCGATCCACTACAGGTCCTGCCAACAGCAGTCCAATTGGCGAAGACAACATCATAATGCTGGTCACAAGTGAAATGACACGCCCAAGCATCTCGGGTTCAAAAGAACGCTGGATCATCGCCATGAAGGGACCATTGAAGAAGGGTGCCGCACTGCCCATGAAGAACGAGAGAATGGCAAAGATCACAAATGCATTCGGACCAATCAAACCACTGATCACACAGGTAAGACCGATGACTAGCAGACCTACGCTCATATAGCTAATGTCGCTCCATTTTGATGAGAACATCGACAATAGCAGACCACCTAAAATCATCCCGATGCTGAACACCGCTTCCACCAGGCTGGCACTGTATCCTCCACGGCCAAAATGAGACAAAGTCATATAAGGAAACAGTGTCGCCAGCGGCATAAATGCGATACTAAACACCGCAGTAGCCCCCGTAATCAACACAATGGGTTTCGCTTGAATGAGTGCGTTCCAACCCAAACGGAATTCTTGAACGAAAGACGGCGCAGCTGTAGCCTGCACTTTAGGCTGATGGATCTTCACCATGAACAGCATCAGATTCGCAATCAAAGCCCCGGCCACATCGAGTAGCAATACCGCCCCAAGCGAAGTTGCCGAGTAAACCGCTATCCCAAGTGCAGGACCAATTACATTCGAGAAAGAGAACACCATCTGCTGCCAGCCCGCGACTCTTGTCAATTCTTCTTCAGGTGCAATCAACGGAACAGCCGCCTGAAAAGCCGGGGCATGAAAGGCCGAAGCCGCTGAACGCAAGCTCAGAATGACATACACAAAACCAAGTCCCGGTTCCCCCCACATGAAATAAATACCTAATATCAGACTGAAAAGCGCTATTGCGCTATCAGCAATAATCATTGTTATTTTACGATTCCAACGGTCCAGCCAAACCCCTACGAAAGGACCCAAGACCGCTTGCGGCAAAAACGCTGCCAACCCAGCAATCATCAGAACTGCCGCTGACCCTGTCGATTCCGTCAAGTGCCAGATCACCGCGAATTGAACCATCGAACTCGTGAGAATCGAGAAAATCTGTCCGCTAAAAATAAGGGCGAAGGCTTTTTTCCATTGTATTTGCATAAGGTCATCTCCTTTGATTAAAAACTTAAATAAACTCATTCCATGAGCATAGGCACACTGAAACAGGCACATCACAAATAAACTCATTTCCTTATCTCAAAAAAATGAATGAGTCCACTTGTCTTGCACCACGGACTACCATAAACGAATGGAATGGGTCACAAGGAGCACCTCCTGAAAAAATTATGTTCATTATAACATCGCAACTCCTCCATGAGCCAGTTCCAATTGTTCATTTTGCGAAGAATTTGATCTATCTCTATCTTCCGAATAAATTCCTAAATAAGGGAGAAGATAAAAATCACACTTAACATCTAATTTATTTAAGGAGAATTGCATGCGGAAATTTTTTAACGCCAAGACGCCTCCGTCTAATCCTAAGGTGCCCCCTCAAATCGAAGCCGAAAATGAGCTTTCAATGAAGGATCTTTTTTCCCATGCTATCTCTGCGTCTCTCGAAGACAACTTGCAGATTATTAATGACTGTTTTGCCAATTGCTCAGACCTAAAGGTTATTCCATGGCATTATGGCCCGGATCTTAAGTATGAAGCCTCATCCGTCTATTTCAATACACTTACTAAGTCTGACCCTACAAATTATTTTAAAGATGTCTTGCAAAATATAGTTCCGCATGAGCTGGGGCCCACCTTGGACGTAACCGTTGAAGATGTCATCTCATATTTTGAAAAAAATGGTGTTTCATCACCGCTGCTTGAATTAATGGACAATATCGGTCAAGCCATTAAGGGGATTCTTGATGGGAAAGTTGTCCTTTTCTTTACAGGTTGGCAAAAAGCCGTTGCCTATTATGCCTTTGATGTAGAACAGCGCCAAACCTCTGAGCCCATTTCAGAGCCTACTGTTCAAGGTCCCCACGTCAGCTTTATAGAAAGCTTAGAGCGTAATATAGGTGTTATTCGTAGTTTGCTAAAATCTACTAATCTTAAGTTCGAGTTCTTTACCTCTGGTAAGCAGGTTCAAAGAACGTTGTCCTATGGTTATCTGGATGGAGTGGTGAAACCAGAAGCATTAAATCAATTCAAACAACGTATAGCAAGTATTGATCAGGAAGAAATTCTTGACGTCTCCTATCTCGAAGAGTGGATCGGTGATTCTCTCTACTCACCATTTCCACAAGTCCGCTACACAGAACGACCGGATACAGCTATAACAGCTCTGCTAGACGGGAAGATTATTGCTATGGTTAACGGAAGTCCTTCCATTCTGATCTGTCCCGGGAATTTCATGGAGTTTTTTACGAATAGCGAAGATTATTACTACCGAACCATTTTTTCATCATTGATAAGATTGATTAGGGTCGCTGCCTTCATCATCGCCCTGCTGTTACCCAGTACCTATATTGCCTTATCCAACTTCCATTCCGAACTAATTCCCACGGTTCTGCTGCTTGCCATTCTAAACACACGCGAAGGAATCCCCTTTCCGGCTATGGTTGAAGCTTTGATCATGGAGTTTTTCTTTGAGCTTTTGAGAGAGGCGGGCATACGCTTACCCAGACCGATTGGATCGGCCGTCAGTATCGTTGGGGCATTGGTCATTGGACAAGCGGCTATTCAATCGCAGATTGCCTCTCCGGTCATGGTCATTGTCGTCGCTTTGACGGGCATTGCCTCATTTGCGCTACCTCAATACAATATGGCAATTGCGCTGCGGATTTTACGGTTTCCCTTAATGATTCTCGCGGCAACGTTCGGAGGACTTGGCATCATGGTCGGTTTTATTCTAATTTACCTCCATCTGGCTACCTTGCGCTCTTTAGGAGAACCGTATTTAGACTCGTTAGCTCCGCTAGATCTCAAAAGAGTACGTGATTCTATTTTTCTACTTCCGAGAAGACTGCTGCTTCATTCACCACGGAATCGACACCTATATAAAAAGACTTCAGGAAGGAAGTAGATATAGTGAAGCGACTTACTACCATACTAATTTCCCTTCTTTTACTCACTCTAACTAGCGGATGCTGGGATAATAAAGAATTGGACGAGTATGGGTATGTGCAGGCGGTCGCCATTGACCAAAGCGAAGACAATCGGATTGTGATCACGACACATTTCTATAATCCTTCCACCAAAATAGAAATGGGACAAGCAGGGGATCCAGCGTCGAAGGGAATTAATATTGTTACAAGTGGAGAAACCTTTTTTGAAGCAATAAGGGAGATCCCGGCAAAATTTGGTCGAAAAGCCAAATGGGATCATATGCGTGTCATATTAATCGGGGAGCAACTAGCCAGAACCTCGAACATCCGGGAGGTGCTTGATTTTTTCTCCAGGGATCAAGAACCGCGTGGTACCGTTCTTCCTCTCATCGCTGAGCAATCTGCGGCACCATTTTTAGATATCAACCCGTTTATCGAGCAGACCATTGGTCAACAGTATAAGAGAATGGAGACGAGCGGTGCTCTATATGCCGCAAAAACTTCCAAGATTCCTCTCTATGAGCTGGCTATACAAATGTGTAGCCCCTCCAATACTTCCATCATCCCTTACCTGCATAAGACCAGTTTGGATCATAAACCATTGATATCTGGGCTGGCTGTAATCCATGACGGGAAAATGATTGACATTCTAAAGGAGAAAGATACAGAAGCATTCATGATGCTGACGGATAGATATATTTATGGAGTACTAGAATTTCCTTGCCCGGATGAGACCGAAGAACCGCTGCGAAAAAAAGAAACGCTTGAAGTGCTTACCTTCAACAGTACGCTTACTCCAACCGTGAAAAATGGTTCTGTATCCGTCGGTGTAAAAATTGCTATTGAAGGGATGATCGGAGAATTACGTTGCTCACATTTAAAAAACGATAAGGACATGAAGCTTTTTGAGCAGCGTGTCATAACTCAGGTTGAACAACAGGTTGAGCATGCAACCAAGTTTTTGAAAACAAAAAAGATCGACGCACTCGGAATTGGCAATCAGATTTACCGGAAAAATCCGCAGCTGTGGAAACAACTAGAGCCTCAATGGAAGGATACATTCGCCCAGACTCAGTTCGATATCAACGTTGATGTCAAAGTGTTAAGCACTGGAATGAACTCAGGTACAATATTCGGAACAAAGGAGAAGTAGCTATGGTGGGAAAAATAATCTGCTTTCTCTTATTAGCTTCCGCTATGCTAGCCCATGACATCCCAAGGTTTAGGCAAGCCTCCATCCGCGATCGAGTAGTTTATGGAGTATTATTACTACCCGTACTATATCTCGGATTTATCTTTATTGCAGCTAAGCCATGGCCCAATTTAGACTCCATCTTCAATTTACTTACGGCTCCAGCTGAGCACATCGTCCATTGGATCAACCCAACCATTTCATAAGCTTAAAGAATGAGGAGGAACGTATGAATAAGCAAGAACGTGTTAGCTCGATCCAAATGTCCATGCTGTTTCTCTTCTTTATGACCGGTTCCTCAATCGTCATCGTCCCTGCATCATTAACTAACTTTGCCGGCAACGGAGCCTGGATATCCCTCTTAATCGCCTCGGCCATAGGAATGCTTCTGCTTTCCGGCATTCTATATTTGAACCGACGAGCGCCAGATCTTTCGCTTGTGGAACAAAGCCGCTCCGTACTTGGAAACGGACTGACCCTCGTCCTCCTGATTCCTTTCACTTGTGTACTGTTTTGGAATGTCGCTGGAATTGTAATTGAGATCGGAACCTTTTTCAAAAGTACGATGTTAAAAGAAACGCCCACTTACGCGGTAAATACCATGTTTTTTATAACGATTGCGATGACGGCTCTAGCTGGAATCGAAGTGATTGCCCGCATGGCAGCCGTCCTAATGTCACTAATGTTCGGATTTATCATCTTAGTCTGGATACTCGTAGCAGGGTTATATCATCCCGAATACCTACTGCCCATCATGCCTGATGGATTTAGGCCTATCCTAAGCGCTGCATATGTAGTCTATGGCTTTCCCTATTCCGAGCTTATCGTTTTTTCGATGATTTTACCGTTCGTGCGTAAAGAAGACAATTCTAAACTGGGAAAACAAATGTATCTTGCACTCATCATCAATGCCCTGACGTTAATTGCTTCTGTCATTAGCAGTATTATGGTACTGGGACCACTGTCCGGCAGCTTAAAATATTCATTATATCAGTTGGCGAGACTCATTTATTTTCAGGAAACCATTGAAAGAATCGAATCCGTGATTGGTTTTTCACTCATTATCGGCTTCTATTTCAAGGCTTCTATCCTGCTGCTTATTCTTATTAAAGTACTAAAGGAGCTTCTGAGATTGAAGGATGAACGTTTAATTGTTTTCCCTCTTGCTTTTGTTTGCCTGCTGTTATCTGTAACGACTTACACACAAGAGTCTGAGCTTGAGGAAATCGTGAATATTACATGGCCCTTGATCACTAACCTAGCTTACACCCTGCCATTTCTTCTGATTCTATTGGTCACTTTCATTCGTTATCATATAAAAAAACACAAAAAATAACCCGTTCTATACGGATTCAATATCCCCTATCTCATTTTGCAGACTTCAGAAAAGTAGGGATGCCCTACAGCCACTTTTAGCTTATTAGGACACCCCTGTTAAGTTTATTACTTTAATCGCACTAACCAATAAATTCTTGAACCCACTCGCTGTTATAGTAACCTATTCCAATTTCTGTGAAGCTGCTATTCAGGATGTTGGCACGATGGCCAGGACTGTTCATCCATTGGTTCATTACTTCTTCTGCACTCGACTGACCTTTGGCGATGTTTTCCCCTGCTGAATTGTATGAGATCCCGAAGGCTTTCATCATATCAAACGGAGATCCATACGTAGGAGACTGATGGTCAAAATAATTGTTGTCATACATATCCTGCGCTTTAGCCAAAGCCATTTTCGAAAGTTCGCTATTTAAACTAAGGGGCTTCAAGCCTGCATTCGTTCTTTCTTTATTCACAAGATCCAATACTTGCTGTACTGATTGGGATGTATTGGCGGATGGTTGTGGATTTGCAGACTTCTGCGGGACAGCAGAATGTTGCGGATTTGCAGAATATTGTGGTTTGGCCGACTGCTGCGGATACGTTGTTTGGTCTGTTGTGCCTCCTGTAGGTGGATTGGTGCGGATGAACCCATCCAGCCATTTCGTTACATCGCCAGGAACTTGTTTAGTCTTAATTGTTGAATTCCCTGCATTCTCCGTGGAAATGGAAGATGCTTGCGTTAAAGTTGACGTTGAGGTAGTTTTACGAGCATGATTGTCAACCTTCGTTTGTTGAGTAGTCATTTGGTTGTTGGCCGAGTTATTACCCGAACAAGCAGTAACGAGTAATAGCGCTACTATAACGATAAATGGTTTAATAAGAACCCCTCCTGATTTGGCAAAGTAGTGACTTAATCGAATAAAGTTTTTGTAAAGTACCACTGATTTATTCATCCCTAATTCAAAAATATAAAAAGCAAAAAAGTCCACCCGCAACATGGTTGCTGTGGACTTAATCTTAGTGGATATATTAGATTCGTTGATTTTGTTACACTTTTAGGAATTTATAGAATTTTTTACTAATTAGTGTTATGCTTTATTAAGATAATAAACTATAACATCACAAATTTTTTTGGACAAACAAGCTTATAGAAATGAGCGGGCGTTGTTAGGTAAATAGATACTTTTAGATTACTTAATGTAATGTGATTGCAAAATTATTACAAGGGGTGATCATGCTATGTTAGAAGGTATCTCGATAAAACAAGTCTCCATTTATTGTCCTGAAAGAGTGATTAACAACCAATATTTTATTGACCATTTTCAAAAGCAAGGCATAGATATTAAGCGGATTCTTAAAAAGACAGGCAGAAAAAAACGCCATGTTATTGAAGGAACGAAGGAGAACTCGTTGACGATGGCGATTAATGCCGCTCAACAAGCAATTGATACTGCTTCATTGAAATCCACAGATATAGACCTGATTCTTTTTTCCAGCTCAACTCCGGAATATCTATCACCAACGAATTCATTGCTTATTCACAAAGCTATCAAAGGTAAAGATGATACGCTTTGCTATGACTTGAATGGGAATTGTATAGGAATGTTTATTGCAGTTGAACAGGCTGCTCGTACTTTATACGATGATCCTGATAGAGATAGAGCGTTGGTTATCGGTTCGGATTTTTTAAATTTATGGGCTGATCCTTCACATCCAATAACATATTCAATTTTTGGCGATGCCGCCGTAGCCCTCATTTTAGAAAAAGACCATTCAGAGAGTGGATTAATTGACGTAAGGTATCTTTCGGACAGCCGTTTTACAGAAGAAATTGTGTACCCCGCTCAAGGATTGGCTAAGTCTTTGCGTGATGGGGCTGAACACCGCTACTTACACTGGGGGAGATTCAGCGGAATAGACAGTGTACGATTTGCGGAAACATCTATTGTTGAATTATTGAACAAACATCACCTAACATTCGAGGATATACAAGTTTTTTGCTTTTCACAATTTACATTGGCTAATATTAAATTACTTCAGGCTAAGCTGAACCTGGATCAGCATAAAATTATTTATGTAGCCGACGAATATGGCTATACTGGCACAAGCAGTCCCTTTCTGGCCTTATATTGTGCAATTGAACATGGTTTGATCAAACGTGGCGATAACTTGTTATTTTGGACATTGGGATCAGGTTATCAAGCCGGTTCAATGTTATGGCGTTATTGACATGAGGCTTCATTTATTCATCCTATCACTATCGAAACTCCACAATACACTAACAACAATCCCATCAGTATATTAAATTGACTTCTATATTTAGATATCATTTTTTTGAAAAGAGAACCACATAAACACCAACTAAAAGTGCCCATAAAACCTATGAGAGCTAAGACTATAGAGTAACTCAATAAACTAAAATAGGAAGAATGAGAGGTAAGAATAAATGTAGATGTAACTGTGATTCCATATAATATCCCTTTTGGATTAATAAATTGTAAAAGCATACCCGCAATAAAGCTGTTGTGTTTATCGCCACTTCCATCATTTTCTTGATGTTTACTTGTAATAATTTTAAATGCTAAATAAAACATGTAGACTCCGCCTATCACAGCCATAATAGATTCAATCTTTGGGATAAGATTAATCAGAAGTATATTAAAATAGCAACATAACAATATGATCACGAAAAAACCTGTGCCCACTCCTAAACAGAATTTCATTGTTTTTCGTAAACCAAACTGGTTTGCAAAAGTCATTGCCATAATGTTATTGGGTCCCGGAGTAAAGCTAGCCACAAATGCATATAAAAACAAAGAAACAATCACTGAATTACACCTCGTTGTATGTTATAATGTATTTATCAGACGCTATAACGTCCTTATGTGCGTTTTATTGTATATCCTGATCGTTATAAAGTAAATAGGGAGTGGAGAATTACCGTGGAAGAGATAAATCAAATCATTGCGGAGAATATAAAAAAGATTAGAAGAAGTAAAGATTTAAGCATGGAAAAGGTGGCAGAATTAACAGGAGTAAGCAAAACAATGATTGGTCAAATCGAAAGAGGCGAATCAACACCTACCATTACAACCATTTGGAAGATCGCCAATGGATTAAAAACTTCATTTTCTGCGCTGATAGATTACCCAAAACCTGACACAAGAATAACATTAAGAAATGAGATTCAACCACTGCTTGAAGACAACGGAAAATATCGGGTGTATCCATCTTTCCCATTTGATGAAAGCAAACGATTTGAGGGTTATACAGTCGAGATAGACGAAGGTGGATACCTTGATGCCAATCCACATATGGAAGGAACTGAAGAATTAATCACTGTATTTGATGGTGAATTGTCTTTGCGTGTCAATGATAATGAATATCTATTAAAATCTGGTGATTCTATCACGTTTAACGCAGACAAACCCCATGTATATTATAATCTAGGAGAATCATTGACCCGTTTAAGCATGATCTTATACTATTCTAGTTAGCAAAAAAACCAAGGTTCTTAAACCTTGGGATCAAATCTTACTATGATAACCTGCGGAGACGCCACTCAGCCTCCCCATTATGAACCGTCCAGCATAAACTTATAAACCTTACCATCTTGTACATATTCATTATTAAAAAGCAGGGCATCCCCTTCTCTTTTCAGGAACTTCAGGTTATCTCCAAAAAAAGGAAGGTCGTTTGTTTCGGCATATTTTTGCTGCTCTACGTCAAGAAGTGCCTTGTACAACAATGTTTTGGCACTTGTTTTGCGATCTATCATCATGAGGAAACCTTGTTGATTGGACCGAATCAGCAGAAAATCCTTGTCCATTCCTGGCGAATGACCATTTCATCCTTAATAATCATGGTATACCATTTATTATTGATATGTGGTTCTCCGTAAACATCTGTTACGGTTAGATAGATTAGACCTTTCGGCGTCTTCTGAAAATCGAACTGAACAGCATCGAATAACTGCGAACCAAGGTTCGTTAGCAAGCGAGTTTGTCCTGCGGAATCTGTTAGATATAAACTCCCTGTTTACTTCCAATACGAACGGCTATCTTTTTTCCCCATCCAGTAAACTCCGCTCTTTGATGCGATTTATCCCATACAACCTTCAACCCTGCCGCTTCCCAGTGACTGGCTGAAACATAAGTAATCCCATCCTTTACTAGTGCAGCGCTCGTACCTTTCCCGCCTCCATCCATAATGAAAGTAAAATAAGCGATCAAAGTCTCTCCTTCTATTAATCCTCTCAATCTGCCTCTTTTTCTCTCATTTCGTGGTTCCCCCAAGAATCTGTGAAAGTTTTCTCATATATTGATAGGGAGGTTGGCGCCAAACCTTAAACAAAATAATTGAAAGAAGGCAATTACAATGGCTTTAGGTTGTGATACAGCTACAAATGTAACAGCAGCAAGATTAACTACACTTAAAAATAATAAATTCACATTCGTTTGCCGCTATTTAAATCGCGTGGAAGGATACCAGGATGGTCTCACCTCAGCTGAGATTACACGGATTTCAGATGGGGGATTATATATCATATCCCTTTATCAAATCAGCAAATCGCTCGATCATTTTACGAAAGCCAATGGTGTTAAAGATGCTGAAACGGCTGTAGGCTTAGCAAGTGATTTGGGACAAACCAGCAGCACTCCGATTTATTTTGCCATAGACCGCGATATGACCTCTACCGAAATCACAAACAATATAGTACCTTATTTTCAAGGCATAAAATCAGTGCTAGACAGCAGTACTAAAAATTCCAAAGGCTATAAAATGGGTATCTACGGATCACGAGCAGTCTGCTCTCATATTCGAGGCACTAATTCCGCCACAACACGTTACACCTTCATCGTAGATAATGACTGGCAGGGAACCTTCGATGATTGGAACCTGCGACAATATAATTTCAACACTGAGGTAGGAACGAGCACTGGCAAAATCAACGTAGACTATGTAGAGTCCTCCTCACATAGCGGTGGAGGCTGGAAAAAGTAATTTATTCCTCTTTTATCGGTGACGAGGCGTTATACTAAAGCAGATGATGATAGATTCAAATAAAGTCTCGTTATTAAAAAAATAGTAAAAAGACAACCAGGCATTGACTATCCGATTATTGGAGAAGCTCTGCCTGGTGTTTTTGGTTTGTAGCGGAAGTTTAAGCAGATAATGATAAATCGTAGCTATCCGACTTTAAGGTCTCCTTTGGGCAACCCTCGGAGAAAAATCGCTCTAACTTTATGCAACCTATGAGATAACTGCACTCTATACACTTATTTCGTCTGTAAAAGGCTAACTTCTCACTTTAACTGTATTCTATACAATTAAAAATCACAGTTATCAGCTTTAGCGGCAAAAAACTAAAAAATAGGTGTACAAAATACAACTATCTTCAGGAGCGAGTTTTTCGAGCGAAAATAGCTGTACGAAATACAATTAAAAGCCACTACATATTAAAATCGTCAGCCCTCCATATAAAAAAGGGGCGGGATCTTTGTAGACCACCCCCTGCTCCACTTGCTCTTATTTAGAATCGCCCAATTGATCATATGCTGAATCATACGTCCACTTCAGGCCGTTGTCCTTACTCGACAGATAGATGGTACCTACAGTTTTGCCCTCTTTGCTGAGCAGAATAGGATACAATCCTTCTTTTCCATTAAAAATAGGTGAAAGCGGCGTTTTTTGATATTCATTAAAGGTTTCCGGTAGGGATACCACGAGCTTTTCCCATGACTTACCCTTATCTTTGGTCCAATAAATAACAGGCCCATTATCTTCATGATATCTGAACCCCAAGAATCCGATATCCTTGTTAGAAAACCCTGCCCCGGCTAAACTTTCCGCGTATAAATCGTTAGGATTTCCAAGCTCCGTCCATGTCTTCCCGCCGTCAGAGGTCTGGTATACATAATTTAGCGAACGTCCCACGCCTGCAGAACCTCCGGAGACGATCCAACCATTTTGCTTGTCAGTAAACCCGATGAACTTGGCATCATACCCCTTAGCACCTTCAATGTTGTAGTTATTCCACGATTTCCCCATGTCATCGCTGATTAATACATGTAGAGGGGATTCTTTACCATTCGCAAATCCATATACAATTGCAGTTTTGTCCTCGGAGATATAAAATCCGGTATCCGCTCTCCCCATCCCCATTTCTGTTCCAGTCGTATCAAGTTTTAAAGGTGTTGGCGCTTGGATCTCCCCTTTCCGATAGGAGACAGAGACATTACCATCCTCGTCCATGGAATACGCATTCCCAGCGTCATGCACAACAACTTGTTCTCCACTAGAGCTGTAGGAATAAATAGTACCTGGTTTGAGCGCCGTATCTGTAGATTGTCCGGTTAGGTTCGTACAGGCTGCTAGCACTGCTGTTACACCAACCACTATTAAGACCGCAAGAAATGCGCCTACTCCATTTCGTTTTTCTTTCATATTTAAAATACTGCCGAATCGCTGCTTCATCGAGTGTTTTCCTCCTGCAAAATTCGTTGATAAAGCTACATGCCGAGTAGCATTACTTTGCATAACCGATAAAATAGCTTCGCAGTATTTCTTTCGATATGCTGCATTTTGCTTACGTACAACGGTGTCATCACAATAAATTTCAATTTCGCGGACAGCTTCGCGTGCCATGAACCAAACCAATGGATTAAACCAATGCACTGCCTGCACAATCAGTAGCAACAGCTTATATATGATGTCATGCCTTTTGTAATGGACCAGCTCATGTTTTAAGATAAACTCCAGCTCTTCCTCACTATATTGATCATGCGGCAAGAATAGTGTTGGCTTGTAAAAACCCATTAGCATCGGATTCGGAACTTTACTGCTTATCAGAACCGGAATGGCGGGTGTTACATGCATTTCTTTAGCGACTTGTTTGAGCTTGGAGAACATATCCTCTCTCTGAAGAGGGCTGCTCCAACGTAATACCTGTTTTCTGAAAAAGAAATAACTAAGCAAATGATACCCTAAAAAAAGCACAGCTCCAGTAACCCAGATGTACGCTAAGATATTAGTTATAGAAGGGATATGGCTTACATCCCCTGTCTGGACCGGCTGAGAGATTACTGACGTATCCGCCTGCAAATTCTGGGACACTGAGCTTTGAAAGACAGTTGCTATGGCCTGACCTTCGGGTAGCTGAATCGCCACAGGAGGATTGGTAAAGGAAAAGTTGAATGGCAACAATAATCGCAGGGTTAGGATCAACCATATCCAATAGCTCAACTTAGCCGAATAATGTTTTCTTAACAAGGGAGTTAATGTGATTAAGCCGATAATAACTAAACTTATGGTCACAGAGATAACCAGAAAATCTGTAAAAAGACCTGTTATCATCAGGATTCCTCCTTATCTACTCTATCGAGCAGTTCCCGCAACTCAGCAAGATCGCTTTTATCAATCGCCTTCCCGTTGTATAAGGACATCACCATATCCTGCACAGAGTTGCCAAACAGCTTTTCAAGCGTAGACTTCCCTTCGCTCTCTTTATAATCTGTCTCAGAAATTGCAGCGAGATAACGGTTGCTCCGCCCTTCTTTTTCGCAAGATAGAAAGCCTTTTTCAACCAGCCGTGACAGCACTGTCATCAAAGTAGCAAGCGCCCACTTACGTTTATCCCCCAGTTGATTCAAAATATAAGAGGAGCTAACCCAACTCTCGGCTCTCCAAATCACCAGCATAATTTCCAGTTCAGCATCTGGCAAGCGTTTGATTTTGTTATTCATCCCTATTTCTCCTTGTTATACATTTGTGTAATACATTCATTATACAAACGTGTAATTAAAAAGCAAGCACATTATTTCTAAAATATGTATACATTCTTAGACGTTTATTGTTTTAATAAAGGTTTCACAAGTCCAGTAGCAAATAATAAATAGAACCCTAGGAATTTTTATAAGATTCCAACAATGATAACCAACACACACTCAGCTGAAATTTATAACTATTTTGGAAACTAAGTGATTGGTCTGCATTATTCTTAAGTAAGGAGGTAGGTTATGAAAAAATTTAGTATTCTATCATTTTCACTGATAATTTTACTAATTTTATTATTTGTATTAGTCAGACCCACGCAAAAGATCGTAGGTGTCAATCTTGCATCCGAAACAACAGAAATTACTTATACTGACCGTGAAAGCCTTCAAATCTTCGAAGATGCTATAAGAACTGTAAAAAAAGTACGCGGGTCTGTTGATGTGGGTGAACCGACTTATCGAATGACTGTTACTTACGCTAATTCAAAGGTGGCCGGATTCAGCCTTTATATGGATTTTAAAACGAAAGATGGTTTCCTGATTAAAGCTAGCAATAGCGAAAAGATGCTGGATTTAAGAAATAAGAATTCGGTTGAGCTAGCTGATCTGTTAAGTAAAGAAAAGGAAGATTAAAATTTGGAAACTCAATCTAAAAATAGGCATGGTCATCATACAAATGTAAAAACAAGCCATCCTTTAGTACTAACTAAGGATGGCTTGTTCGTAATTATATTATTTTCCTGCGCTTAAAATATACTGTCCCGCTCCGCTCAGAGCGCTGCAATTCTCTGCTGGATGCGTGGGAATAATGCAAAGGCATTCTCATAAAATACTTTCTCGTGGTGCTGCTCAGGCACAAGTCGGCGGACGAACTCCGCATACAGGTCAATAGGCGCGAGTGGCCAATCGGTACCGAACAGCATTTTCTCATAGTGATCAGAGTATACCAGCGCCCGGCGAAAATGATCCATAAACAGGGGTTCATTCATGAACCGCTCAAAATGAGGCCGATCACCAACAACGAGACCGGACAAATCGGCATAGACGTTCGGATTCTTGGCGACCACTTCGGCAGCATCCATCACCCATGGATCGCCTAAATGGCAGATCATAAAGTTCACGTCGCGCCGTTGGAACGCTAGTTCGTCCACAGTAAGCGGATGCGCATACTTAAGCAATCCATTCATCGAATACGTATCACCGGTATGAATAACCACAGGCGTGCCGTACTTGGCCGCTAGCTCATAGATCGGCGTGTAGATTTTGTCATAAACGTAATGATGATAGTACCCGGCATAAAGCTTAATACCAGCTACCTCAGGAGCTTGCAGCCGTGCCTCAATTCGGTCCAGCTCATCCAAAGCATCCTTTCCTCCGAGCATATTCGGATTAATGCCCACGCATTCCATTAAGAATGGCGGCACACTATCTTCCAAGTCGAGACTCATCGGATTGGGAGAGGCAGAGTCAGGAAAGGCACCCTTCGTCTGCTCCGTGACCCCCATTCCAATGCCGAGAACAACGTCGTTCTTGTCAAACTCCGCTTTGAGCCCAGCAGCTGTGTAATCAACTTTGGAGAGGTCCTGTGCTGTCTGATGAAAGCTATCGATGTCCGACAGATGAATGTGAATATCAATGATTGGCATTTATAGTCTCCTTTTTGTCAGAAGCACTAGCAAAGGTCACCTTCATAAGATTACGAACTACCTCTGGATCCAGAGCGAGCTCTCCCATGATCATGAAGGTCGGTTGTGTCCAAGCGGTTTCTCCGTTCAGAAGTAGTAGATGGTGATTCACACCATATGTGAATACCTTATTGTTCACGTAAGACATAGCTCTCTGATTAGGATAACTATGCACCACATGCAGCATGTCTTTACGCGAAGTTGCACCGATTCGGATAAGCCCCTTGGATTCCAGATGGGCTTCGACCTTCCCGATAGGGAAGTTGCCTTCCTCTGGGAGCTCCATCCAGCCTTCCGAATAGATTGGTGAAGGCTTAAAGTAACTATCCTCGGATAGCGAATAATGCGGCAGCGTCATTCCACTTTCATTGGTTACTGAAATCAACACACAGAGCACAGGAACTCCGGGCAGCATGAGGTAATGCTGATTGATCGTGATCCCCCGGTTTGCTTCCTGCTTCTCCATCGAAGTGGTCAGTCTCAAACCCTTCCAGACGTTGCCGTGATCATCCATCTGCTCCGTCCAAGCTGCGCTTCTTGGCTCCTGCAACCGGCTAAATCCGCCTATTCCAGAAATACCCACACCGAGTCCACCATGCCAAGGATTCCACCAGGAGCGTGGTTCTGCTTTCGGAAAGGTGCTGTCCAGCCACTCTTCTCCTTGGTGCTTCAAGGAATGCACAACGCTGCCGAAATCAGGAGCAGCTGCAATAGATAGAACTCCGTTGCTCACTGTGTAAATGGGACCCGCAGGTCCTTCTTCTATCCCACAAACAACGCTTGTTTCCGTTTGTGGAAACCAGAGGCCTGTTCGCTCTTGAATGCGGTCCTCACCGCGATAGACGACCCGGACCTTACGGCCAGATTCGTTGTGTTCTGGTGATTCTGTATCCTCAGTAGAGAGTTCAAAACCTGCGGAGTGCAAATTTTGTCCTCTTTGCAACTCCATCTCAGCGACACTTCGCTCCTCTTCTCCATCAGCCTGTACATACAATTCAAGGCTTCCATCAAGCGGTGTCATCTTTCGTTCGATTAGCTCGGCATGAAGTGCCCCTGCCGCAAACGGATTTCCACCGCCGAGCGTTAGCTCAAGATGGTCATCCAACACCGGTATGACCGAATTCTGCTGTTTTAGGGCAAAGGCGCGAAATTCCGACCACTTAAGGAAGGTGTTAAGAGCAAACATCATAGTTTTTGTCCGTACGACATCTCCAGCGGAGATTCGGCCAAGATTATGCTCCAGCCCAAGCGGGTATTCCGGGCGAAGTAATTTTAGCGAAGGATCCCAGCAGATTCCGCATGTGACGTTCTCTTCCTTGCAGAACAACCAGTTCTCCGTAATTTGTGCACTGTCCCAAAGACTTGGATCGCCTGAGTAAGCATCGCCCATGTCCACGTATTGGCCCTGATATGGCAAGATAAGCTGTTTACCGAAAAAGCCGAAATTCGTCAACAGATACATGTCTTCTTCCAGGATGTCACTATTGGTATTGCAGACCTCGCTATAAAACTCAGCGATTCCGTTAGCAAATAGCTTAGCCACTCTTTTTATCTCAAGACCCGGAAATTCTTCCGACTCGTAAAGGGCTTCGAGCACCTGACTCTCCCCTTCAGAATAGATCTTTACTTCTTTGGCCTGTTTCTTAGAGAATTCTTCTGCGAATGGCTTGCCTAACTTCGGATGGGTCAACCAGAAATTATGGCTCGAGCCGGGATATTCAATCCACATTCCATTGTCGGTATTATTAAGATGAATGGAGTAGGCGCCATTTACAGCCACCCACTGATCCCCGTTTTCCCCGCCAAAGCGGCCATGCGTTCCCTTCATTAGAACGGATAGCTTGCTGATAAAGGTGACTGCCTTCTCTCCAACCGGAACGGCCGTTACCTCAATAGCCTGTGAATAAAGACCGTATGACTTTAGGGTAAAGGGTACTTGAATAGAAGCCTTACTCTTAGCTGGAACAGTAAAGTTTACTGTACGGTCCGCCCACATCAGGAATTCGTCTTCGGGCAAATCAAAAGAAAATTCTGCTTCTGCAGCAAAATTATTCTCCACATTAAGGTACAGTTCCGAAGGAAGACCCAGATATAGTTCCCGGTGTGGCAGCGCTATCTTCATTTTGAGTGGGAATTTAGGAGCAACGCCAATGCGGAATTCAGCACGCTTGCCACCGATGATCCACTTGCTCAAAACAACGGGGTGTGTCTTCTTATCGTTCTGCTCTTCCCGAACCGAATCAAGCTCAAAATCACCTTCCACGATAACCGTTTCACCTGGTGCTAGTGTTCGCGCAGCAGATAGAGCAAAACGGATATTTTTATCGTTCTGGCCTTCGATCTCAATGGCCAGCTCAGACGCCGAACGATTCTTGATGCGATAGCGAATCTTGTAGGTCGAACCGAACACAAGATCATGATCATCAATCTCCGTGGAGATTTCATAGTCTGGTGTATCAAGAGCGGTCAGACCGCGGCCAGTCTTCTCGAATTCCGTCCGCAAGGAGAGTTCTCCCTTTTGCCAAGTATAATCAAAGAAATCAAAGCCACGCTCCTGGCGGCCATCTGGCTGGATGGGAAGTTCACGGGTACTGTCTGCATACCAATCCAGTTCTTCAAAATAAGGAGCAAGTGCTTCCGTTTGCAATACAGTTGGAATGAAGTTCATCAGATGGACGTAATCTTCATTTTTCTCCCAAAAAAATCCGCATTTCTTATACATCGGTACGGCTTTCGTATTACCTGCCCAAGTGAACAGATCAAGACGTGGCCAGCCCGCTTCTATTGTTTGGCGAACAGCGTTCAGAATCAGATTGCGGCCAACCTTGTATCCGTGATAATCGGGCCGTACATTCAATAGCGGGACATACAATGCCCCTTCATCTTGACGGTAGTGGGCGAAGCTGCAGAAGCCGACTACCTCTTTGCCATCAACGGCAAGAAAGGCATTAAGATTGGACGAGATCTCCATCTCACGGCGCACACTGTCCTCAGTTCTCTGATTAGTGCCTCCGCCCCAGCTTTCGTTGCTGCGGTTCCACATTTCTGCGACCGCCCCAGCATAAGAAGAATCGTATTCGATAATGCGGATTTGTTCCGCTGTAGTTTTTACAGTCATGCTCTCATCTCCTTATTCCTCAAAAAAATATGAGTATGTATTCGCATAAAGTTATTGTGGATAAGCTCTCTACAACATATTGAAATAACTCCTACGAGTTCTTATTATACTATTAATTGGAAGCTCAATACGAGGTAAAAAACTCTTTCACCTTATTTTCTACATAAACTCACAGCCGGCAGAAAGCTACAAAAAAACTGCTCCTAAGAGCAGTTTGTTGATGTTAATCCACAGTCCCAACATTCTCCAAGTGTAATGAGCTTTCGGAGCTGACGCCTGCTTCCGTACTCAGAGTAGTAAGTGCTTGTTTTAGATCCTCTTTATTCACATAGACATACGGACTCTTCCAAAGAGATTCCACATGTAAGGAATTAATATGCTCTGGTTTAAGTTTAGGGAAGTTGAATAACCACTGCTGCAGATCTGCTTGAGGAATATCCGTCTTCACATTTTCACCAATGATATCCAATACATTTCCCCATTGGGACACGCCTTGGAAATTTCCTAGCTTATCCAGAATCTGCTTGATTACTTGCTGCTGCCGATCATTGCGCTGGAAATCGGAGGATTCAGCCGTTCCTTGATTCGATTTACGGTACCGTACAAAATCAAGAACTTGTTTGCCATCCAGCTTCTGCAAGCCTTTCTTTAAATCGATGTGTGTACCATCTGCCGTATCGGTATATTTCATATCCATATCGACATCTATAGTCAGTCCGCCAAGCAAATCCACGGTCTTCTGCAACACATCAAAATTCACCACAACCATGTGCTCAATCGGCAGACCGAGCAAATTACTGAAGAACTCTTTTGTATTTGGAATAGCCTCTGTTTTGTCTTTTATGTAATGATAAGCATAATAATAATTGGCTTTGCGGGAAGGCAACGATTTAGGTTTTAGCAACAAATCCCGTGGTAAAGATAAGAAACTCGTCGACTTCGTGTCCGGATTGAAGCTGACAAGCATCAGAACATCGGTATTCATTACTCCACCACCGCCATCCCGGCTATCTACCCCGGCTAGCAGAAAAATCATAGGTTCAACCGATACCGTCTCCTTTTTTTCCTCTGGAACAGCTGTGGGCTGGATGGTGACTGGAGCTGCCATACGCTGTATCGCATCATCCGTCTTTTTATATAAATACCCTGCATATACTCCAATCCCTATAATAGCTGCGCCTAAGACAAGACCAATGCTCGTCAGAATTTTACGGGTTGTTGTCCACTTGCGTTTGTTAGACATAATTTCCTCCACTCAGTTCCAATAGCTAATTCAATCAGTGCTTTCATCCTTATGAACTTTAACACTTAACACCATGCCAATCGCAATCATATTAGTTAGCAATGAGCTGCCTCCATAACTAATAAAAGGCAATGAAATCCCCGTCAGGGGCAGCAACCCAATATGCATCCCAAGATTAACGGAAACTTGAAAGATGAACATGGCGATAAACCCGGTGACAATATAGGTACCCGCACGGTCCCTACTATCCAGCGCAATAAAGATCATTCGGTACACGAGCAGTAAATAAAGCATCAGCAGCACGGATGAACCTATAAAACCGTATTTCCCCCCGATGACTACATAGATCGAATCGGAATACGCATATGGAATATATCCTTTTCGCAAAAAAATACCTTCACTGCCCGATAATCCTCCGGAGCCAATGGCTATCATTGCGTTTTTTACATGCCAAGATTTATCAGGATCGCTTTGCGGGTCCAAAAAAGCTTGGATTCGTGACAATTGATGGGGTTCGACAATCTTGGATAACAAGTCGAAGTTGGCATAATACAGCCATAGTATCGTGCCGATCGAAATAATCACAACACCAAGGATCAGAATCATATATAGAGCACGGATGTTACCAATCCACAGCATACTAAGTAATATGCCAGCAAAAACGAGCGCTGTACCCAAATCGGGCTGATCCATTATTAAAATGAAAGGAATTAAAAAAACGAAACAAACCGGTACTAAATCTTGAAAAAACCGCAGCTGCTGGCCCTCTCGTGTACCTAATAGATGAGCAATGAGCAGCACCGTACTTATTTTAGCCAGCTCGGAGGGCTGAAGCTGAAAGCTCCCAATGCTTAACCAACGCACGGCACCATTGAGATTTTCTCCAACCAGCTTGACTAGTACGAGTAAACCTATGCCCACGCCATAAAAGAGATACGCTAACCTGCCTAATAGAATCTTATAATCTACCAAAGCAATGAATAACATGGGTAGGCAAAATAAAGCAAATAAATACAAATAACTTATGTAAAGACCGTCTAACCGCGTATCCGTAGTCGCTTCATAAATAGCAACAGTACCCACGCCAACTAAGCAGGTGGTGAGAAAAAGTACGGATCTGTCCAGCTTTGCAATTTTGGTAGAGATGAGCATAAAACAACCTCTATTTAATTTCTGTAGTTTTCTTGTTGTGCTGAGCACTTTTACTTCTTTTTTTCACATTGAAGCGCTACGGATGACTAGATTGAATGATTACCTCAGATCAAATTTGCCCTGATACGCTTTCTTCGATAACAGCTTCAGTTTATCTTCACTTAGCGTATAGATATCCAGACCATTCCCAGCCTCACCCAATGACCAGCCCAGCGCGAGCTCCTTATGGCCATCTTCATCAACATCAAAGAATCCGGCATAATCTAGACCATACCCAAACCCCTCAACCTCGGAAATCTTCTGCCAAGCTTCATTTTCCTGCCTCAACAACATTGCTTTTATAGTATATCCTTTGTTTTTACTGTACTCATACACAACTACGGCTTCGTCAATTCCGTCTCCATCCATATCGCCAAAAGAGATGGCATTATCCTCTTGTCCCTTCATCGGAGTTATCAATTGAGCTTTGTCTGGAAGCCACTTAATAAATTCCTGGCTCGTTTTGTCTCGCTCCAGGCTTGCTTCTGATGATGGAGGTTTAATCAGCTCTCCGGGTGTTGCCGGGACTCCGCATCCTCCGAGCAAAAATAAAGTTGTAAACAGGGTACCAATTTTTATGAATTTGCCCGGCATTTGGATCATCGACTCCTCGCTTGTCCGCATATATAGTATTTTATCTGTGAAAGAGATGAAAGTGGTTATGAAATAGTTAAATTTGAATTCTTATTCTATCGGTAAGTCAAATTGGACAATCGTTCCTTTGCCTAAAGTGCTGCTTATTCGCAGCTCTCCATGATGCAATTTAATGATCTGTTCCGAGATGGATAATCCCAAGCCGCTGCCCGAAGCCTGTTGATCCCCTTTGTAAAATTTTTGCCGCACATTCTCTAAATCCGTCTCTGCGATACCTGAGCCTGTATCCTCTACAGAAATCACGACTTTCCCTGGAACCGTTTGGGCGCTGATTAAAATCCGATCTGATGAACCAGTAAATTTGATTGAATTATCAATGAGATTAATCATGACTTGCTTCAAACGATTCTCGTCAGCTTGAATTACTGGCAGATGTTCTTCTATTTTCACTTCTAGTGAGATGCCTTGTCGGGTCGCTCTAGGGGTAAGTTGTCTGCCGATATGCTGCAGCAGTTCTGTTAGATCCACTGATGTGAAGTGAACGGCGATTCTTCCGTTATCCAACTTAGAGAAATCCAACAATTCATCCACCATATGAGTTAACCTGTCACTTTCGGATTCAATAATATCAAGCCCATCATAAAACAGAGGTTGATTACTCACCTCACTCGCCTTTAAGGTAATTGCCCAACCTTTGATCGAGGTCAAGGGTGTTCGCAGTTCATGGGATACGGAAGCAATAAAATCATTCTTAAGCTGTTCACTCTTGGAGATTCGGCTTGCCATCATATTTAACGTATCCGCCAATGAACCAAGCTCATCTTGATAGCGCTTATGCACTCTGATGCTGAAATCTCCTTCGGTCATCTGGTCTGCTGCCTGCTTCAGATCTTTAATTGATCTGGTTATGGTCCAAGACAGCAATAATCCAAGTAAGGTGACAATGCCAATAACGATTATCCCCACCCCGATCAGTAAAACCGTAATATGTTTAACTGTATGTATAGTTTCCGTTAAGGACGTGATAAATCTGACTCCCCCCACGATGTTTCCATTAGCCTGCAAGGGATAAGATACCGCGTAAATTGCTTCCTCTGTGTTAGGGTCCGCACCTTTCCAACTGCCGGGCTGCCCTTTTATTGCTGCTTGTACATCTATGTACTCAGTCATAGTTTGATCGCCTTGAAGTCCATTTGAGTCCTGCAACAGCCAGCCTTCAACATTAATAATCTGCACCTGTGCATCAGAATGACTCGCAAAACCCTTCAGTAACCTATCCGATTGTTCCTCCAGATCCTGGTCCCCAAAGTATTGCTGAAAAAAAGAAGCCGATAGCTCTGCTTGATTCATCAAGGTTTCCTCTATGTTATGAAAATAATAATATCGCACAGATACATTAAGAATGATTTCAAGAATGAGCACAGTAAGACAAATGAGTATAAAATAGCTTCCTACTAATCTTTTCTGAATCCCCATTCTTCAACCATCCTTTCTAAAGCGGTAACCGAGCCCCCATACCGTCTCAAGCCAATGCGGATTAGAAGCATCAACCTCAATTTTCTCTCTTAACTTACGCACATGAACATCCACCGTTTTGGGATCTCCAATATAATCCTCTCCCCAGACAAGATTCATTAATTCATTTCTAGAGAGTGCTGTATCCGGATGCTCCAGAAAGGTTTTCATCAACTGAAATTCCTTCGGAGTTAATTCAATGCTGTCATCCTGCTTAAACATTTTGTTCGCGTTCAAATCCAGCCGGATCGGTCCAGCTTGAAGTATCGTTTTTTGCGGCTTTAGAGCGGATTCTGTACGGCGCAAAATAGCTTTAATACGTGCTACCAATTCTAATGGATTAAAAGGTTTAACAATGTAATCGTCAGCACCCATTTCAAGGCCATTGATTTTGTCCAAATCCTGTCCACGTGCGGTTAAGAAAATGATGATGACCCCAGCGTCTTTCTCTCTTAGCTTTCGGCATATTTCGAACCCATTAGAATCAGGCAACATGATATCCAGAACCATAACATCTGGACGGCTCACCTCAAAGCTCTGCAATGCTTCTTCTCCACAAGCAGCTTCACTAACCACAAACCCATTATTCGTTAAATTTATAGATATAAAACGTCTAATATTATCGTCATCTTCCACAATAAGCACATGATTGCGATCAACAGTATCCACGATTTCCACCCCTATTACCCAGAGTCTAAACAAGTAAAAAAACAAAAAAACTCTCCCGGTAAAGAGAGAGTCTTGTCTCGGATCCCTATAATTAAATCACAAGTGGATATTACTCTAAATCGCTATAGTTGTCAAAAATCTAATCCAGATACACAGCCTTGCCGGTCTGCGCCGATTCATAAATAGCTTCCAATATTTGCGAAACGACAAAAGCCTGTTCAGGAGTTACAACCGGGTCTTTATCCTGTTCAATCGCTTCAATCCACTTTCTTAATTCTATATCCGGAGCACTTTCAGCTTTTCCTTCATAATAGGCAACACCGCCTGCCCCAAGCTCAATTTTATTGGTGTACAGCTTGCTGAATTTCTCTCCGTTAATTCTAAGTCCGTCCTTCATATCTGCACCTGCTTCCGTCCCACTTAAGCTGCATTTCGCTTCATGTACGTCTAGTGAATTCAGAGCCCAGCTCGCTTCCAGCATGATTGTTGCACCATTCTCCATTACGACCATTCCAAAGGCTGAATCCTCTACGGTGAACTTTTTAGGGTCCCACGGTCCCCAGGCGTTGGCGGCTTCTTCTTTTTGTGAAAGTTCATGATATTTAGTGCCCAGCACAACTTTTGGTTTATAGTTATCCATCATCCAAAGGGTTAGATCCAGCGCATGGGTTCCGATATCGATAAGCGGACCGCCGCCTTGTTTCTCTTCATCAAGAAATACTCCCCAGGTCGGTACGGCTCTCCGTCTGATGGCATGTGCTTTTGCAAAATAAATATGACCAAGCTCTCCGGACTCACAAGCTTTTTTCAAATATAAGCTGTCTTCTCTGTACCGGTTGTCATATCCAATGGTCAGCTTCTTGCCTGTACGTTTCGCTGCTTCAACCATTCGTTTGGCATCTGCCGCCGTCTTAGCCATTGGTTTTTCGCACATCACATGTTTTCCGGCTTCTAGAGCAGCGATTGATATTTCCGCATGGACATCATTAGGCGTAAGCACATGAATAATATCAATGGATTGATCTTTTAATAGTTCAGTGTAATCCGTATAGACAGTAGCTTCATTATTTCCGTATTTCTCCGCTGCCTCATCAGCACGTTCTTTAATAATGTCACAGAAAGCCACGATCTCAACCTTACTTTGTCTGCTCAAGCTTGGAAGATGTTTGCCATTCGCAATACCACCACATCCAATAATCCCTACAAGAAAAACCTTACTCATATCCTTCACCCTCACCTCTAATGGATTTGTTTGCTGTTTCGATAAGTTGCCGGTGTCATACCTAACCGCTTGCGGAAGACAATATGCAAATAGGTAGCATTGGTAAACCCTTCCGACTGTGCGATTTGTTCTATCGGATAATTGCTTTCTTCAAGCTTGCGGCAGACCGCTTGCAATCGAATATCCTCAAGCGCCCTACTGAATGATTGTTCTGCATTTACTTGCTTAAACACCCGCTGCAGCTGCCTTGAACTAATATTTAGCTTTTCCGCAACATTTTCTAAGGTAACCGTTCCTGAATAATTCGCTTCCATATATTGCATTGCGTATTGATACCGGTAAGTCAGCATATCTCTAACCGGCGCCTCCGTGCGGATCCCGCCTGAATCATACGCTCTAACGGCTTTTAGTAAAATACTGATCACAAGATGCTTAATTGAAGTATAATATCCGGTCAACTTCCCATCGCATGCTTCGTACGCTTCTCGAAAACACTTCATAGCCCCGTGATAGTCTTGTGCTGGAACCAAGGGTAAACACTTCAGCTTCTCCACACAGGTCTCAGCTTCCGCAACCTCCCAAAGATCAGCATCATCCCTGATCCTCTTCTTGATGTCAACATGCAGACATAGCTCTTCCATGGATTCATCAGCATCTGCCTCTTGACGATGCATAACACCTGGTCCGGTTAGATAGAACATTCCTTCTGAAAGAGGATATTTTTGATCCCCAAGAATGACTTCTCCCTTCCCGCGCGGAATGAAATGAAATTCAAATTCAGAATGATTATGGAACTCGACTACTCTGCCCGGTGGAAAAGATGTCAAATGAAATCTAAACACTGTAATCTCGTAATGTCCCCATAGAATCGTGATATCCAATCTTTCAAGCATGTCCTGCTTCTCAAACATCATCTCATAGGGAAAGCTGCTCAACGTTAAGTCCTCCCAATCGGAATTACACAGCCTTCTTTAGCCGAGCGGTTCGCCGCCTCCATTAATCTGGTAAGCTCAACTGCCATTTCAACATTTTGAGTGCCAAGTGTATTATTTTGAATATGATCAACCCATTGATGGAAGGCGCTTTCACGATTGCTTTGCAGGGCTACTTCTTTCCAGCCTTCTTCTTTATCCGTGGATTTGTTCGTTCTAAGAAGAAGCTTATTCTCTGGTGTTCCGTAAAGCAGCGTTCCTTCAGTTCCATGCACCTCGATAGTAAACGGCGAATGACTATTCACGAAACCAGCCTCCACCACACCAATTGCTCCTGAATCCGTAAATAGTGTCACTACGGCATTATCTTCCACTTCTTTACCGGTTACATAACCAAAATTAGCACTTACCCCAGTCACATCTTGATCTAAGAAAAGCTTCGCCAAATACATGGGATGACAGCCAAGATCAATCAAAGCTCCGCCTCCACATTGCTCCAAGCTAAAGAAATGATCAGGAAGCCAGCTTTCCGTTGCTCCGTTATGGGATAAGCGAACTCTAACGTAAGTAATCTTGCCGAGCAGTTCCTGACTTAGAATCTCTTGAATAGTTAGTGTATAGCCGTCATTTAAACGAGGCAAGGAGACCGTTAGCTTCACTTTGTTCTCGTTAACTTCTGCGATAATTGCGTTAACTTCTTTTAACGTTGGGGCAATAACTTTTTCTGTGAAAATATGTTTGCCCGCCTTGGCTGCAGCCACGATTACGTCTCTATGCATATTCGTTGGTGCATCCACGATAACGGCATCTATATCCTCTTGCGCAAGCAGATCATCCAGTGATTCAAAAAAAGGAATATTCAAGCTTTCCGCAGCTTTGTTCCCACGCTCTACGTTTTCGTCCCAAACTGCAGCTAATACGGTATCTTCATGCTCCTGAGCTTGCTTGGTATAATCCCATGCATGCACATGCCAATAGCTGAGCTTACCAATTCTAATGGTCATTTACTTGTGCCTCCCGTATATATGTTATTCTGACATCTGCTATAAAAATAACACATAATAAACAGCTTTTTTAGTAGGAAAATGCGACAAAACATATATAATATTACGACACATAAAATCCGGAGTGAAATACGATCCAAAAAAAAGAAACCCTTGCTATGAAAGCTAAAGGTTTCTTTATACTTGGCTTAATGGGTAAGTGGCTTATTATATCCTTTGTCATCAAAGGGTTGCAATTTCTCGAACCACTTCTTTTTCAATAGTTTAAGCTCCCAGCGCACGTCGGTTAAGTCTTCTGACTCCTTCTGCTCTAATACCTCATAGCTGAAAGCTTCTGCTCCAAGTTCCTTCCAGTCCTTTTGCAGCTCTGCATTCGCAAATCTGCCCATATCTAATTGCATCTGTATAGTCATCCATTTATTCTTCAGGTTGGGATAGCTGTCAACGAATATTTTTCCGCTTATTTTGTTTGTAATTTGAATAGCACCCATGTAAGTCTTGAGCTGCTTATATTGCTCCTGAAGTTCTTTACGTTTGCTTTTGTCCATTATGATTCATGATTCTCCTTCCACAAACAATTCTGCTAAATTTCAGTACCCCATTTCTTTTAATAAACGGGACAATACCGAAAGTCGTTCTCCAATCATTTCACCATCATCACTAAGCGCCTGGGCGAACAGCTTAATATCATTATCAATCATAGGATTGTCTGCACAGACAGATACACTCATTGCATCTCCTTGCAGCCCAACACGATCAATCATAGGGCTCTCGGGATCATACATTTTTGGAAAACGATAGGCCTCTTGAAAATACAAACTACTTCTGCAAATCAAAATTGCCAGGTCAAGCACTCTGTGCATTGGCAGCTCTTCGGACTGTCTCGACCATTTGTCCCCTGTATGTCTCCATACCTTTGCTGAGATGTCGACTTTTCCTCTATCGTTCCATTGTGCTAATCCTAGGGACAGACCTTTTGCATCTGTGTCCCCGGCGTAGCGGCCATCAACCTGCTCGTAATTTTCTGACACGATTACAGGTTTATGTTTTAGAGTTGTTGGAATTTTCATGATTAGTCACTCTCCATTTTATGATTCACTAATTTACTCATTTACTAAATTACTAATTTAATAAATCTAAGATTCATATTACCCGGCAAAAGATCATCTGTCAAACGACATTACACCCGTTTTATCCAACAAAACAAAAAATCCCTCTGCGCGCAGCAAAGGGACTGTTATTTTTATGAAAAATATATCTCTAGCTTAAATGATCACTCACATTACACAACCAAACCATATGGACGGAATCAGGTCCCCAATAGTCTTCCACTACTTTATAAGGTTTCCCAAATTTACGTTGCCACCTGACTTGTGCACGTTTATAACCGCTGTCCAGACAAAACCGCTCTACCCCTTGCTTTTTTAGAAATATCACCATTTCCTTAATTAAGGCTGAACCCACACCTTGACCCTGATAACTTGGCATAATGTATAGACTGCCCAATTCCCCTATTTCATCTAACTGATGATCCGTGCAGGTTTGAATATCTTCGCCACAAGCTCCAAAGGAAATCGTACCGACCACCTGCTCTTCTATTTTTGCAAGAAGGAAGTAAGGCTCCGCAGTTGTAGTATCCAGTGAAGTCATCAACATTTGCTTTTTATGATCTATTTCACTTTGGATATCGTCTTGTAAATGATCAAGCCCTTCTTTTTCAAAAGCATCTGGGATTGAAATTTCAAAAACAGAGCATGTGGATTCAAAATCAGCTGGAGAAAGTGTGCTTATGGCCATTTGATTACTCTTATTCATTGATTCGTACACCTCTTCTATTCCCTGCCGGAATTCTTAAAAATCCTGCAATAATATACTATCAGCATTCAGACTGAAAGGTTTATATTCATAGAACTACTTTACTGGAGGTCATCATGAATATATTGTCCTTTCTGATCTATTGCGTTGTCGCTACATTTACACCCGGTCCTACCAATATTGTTATTCTTTCTTCCGTGCAACATTCCGGGGCTAAAAAATCAATGGGGTATGTATACGGATCCACGCTGGCTTTTGGCTTATTACTTATCCTTTCTACTCTGCTGAACCGTGTTCTAGTAGAAATCATCCCAAATATCCTGATCATTATGCAAGTCATTGGGAGTTTATATATGCTCTACCTTGCTTATAAAATCTTTAAAATGGGTTCAATGGAAGACCAGCCTGACCCCAATGCCAATTTCCGCTCAGGCGTGCTTATGCAGCTTGTGAATCCTAAAGTGCTAGTATTTACACTAACGGTCATTCCCAACTACGTAATGCCATTCTATACCTCTTCGCTTGCCTTGTTTATGTTTGTTATAATTATAACTGTGATCGGATTTTTTGCATTTACGACATGGGTTGTATTTGGGACAATCTTCAGAACATTTATGAAAAATCATCAAAAAGTTCTAAATACCGTGATGGCACTGTTTTTAGTATACTCAGCCATTATGATATCGGGAATCCTATAAAGTCGCGGAGGTTAAGAACGTGGAGAGATTTAACTATAAAAAGTCAGCAGAGATCCTGTCCTTATCCGCCAGCCTTACTGATTTCACCTATAAAAAACATTGCCATGAGGAATATGCACTCGGTGTGACCCTTCGTGGCATTCAGCAATATAATCTTGACGGTAGTTTGCAATCCTCTCATAAAAATGGCGTAATGTTGTTTAATCCAGAACAAACGCATGATGGCAATGCGTATGATAAAGGTGGCATTGATTATGTCATGCTTTATATTAAGCCAACCCTAATGCGAGAGATACTAGATAAAAAAGAACTCCGCTTCGCCACTCCTATCTTATACGATGACAAATTGGCGCAGTGCATATTAGCCCTAAACCATGCCATCCAGAATGGCAAAGAGGAGTCTTTGTGCAGTGAACTGTTATTCACTCTGCTTCATTTAGTATCTAATACTGAAATAGTTACCGATCGTAGAACGAATAATAAATTTCTCAAAAAAGCAAAGGAAATGATGTACTGCAGTTTAGACCATGTGCTGAAGCTGGACGATCTCTGCACAGAATTTGGTCTGTCCAAATATCAGTTTATTCGCGAGTTTAAGACACATACAGGAATATCGCCCTATCAATTTTTCTTAAATTGCAAGGTAGAGCGTGCCAAGCAGTCCATTGAGAGAACCAAGGATATCTATGCAGCTGTTGTAGATTGCGGATTTGTGGATCTAACTCATCTGAACAGGCATTTTAAGAGCGTGTTCGGAATAACGGCACATGAATATCGGTCACAGCTGTAAGATTTGCCCTCCTACCATTGTCCAGAGCACTTTAAATTCATCATCCAAGAGGACCAGGTCAGCATCTAAGCCAGTGGTTATCGTCCCCTTTTGTTGAAGTTCAAGAATATTAGCAGGTGTAGTTGAAGCCATTTGTACGGCATCTGTCAGCGAAATTCCAGTTTCGACAGTATAACGTAAGGCTTCATTCATGGTAACTGTACTGGAGGCCAGCGTGCCATCTTCCAATCGCGCTATGCCCCCAGATACCGTAACCTGATGTCCTCCAAACATATAGTTCCCATCCCCTAACCCCATTGCTTGTAACGCATCTGTGATCAAGACCATTCCTTCTGGTCCTTTCATGGTATGCATCAATCGGATAATTGCAGGATGCAGATGGACATTATCCACAATAGCTTGCAGGCTTACATGTTTCTCTTCGAAAGCGGCAACCACAATCCCCGGATCGCGATGATGGATCGGCCGCATGCCATTAAAACAATGCGTAACATGACTTGCCCCAGCGGCAAAAGCTTGTTTGGCTTCCTCATATGTGGCATCCGAATGAGCAATTGCTATCACCACTCCCCGTTCCTTCAAAAAGGAAAGAAGCTCCATGCCTCCCGGCAGCTCAGGAGCAATCGTAACCATTTTAATGAGTGATCCAGCTTCTTGGAAAATGAGCTTCATTTCCTCTAAGTTAGGATGCCGCAGATACTTTTCATTTTGCATTCCTTTTCTCTTGGGGTTTAGATAAGGTCCCTCTAAGTGAATGCCTGCGATCTTTGCTCCCACTTCATGCCCAATTACACGTTTGACACTACGAATCATCTCTAAAAGATCTTCCATCGTAGAACTCACAGAGGTAGCCAGAAATGAGGTGCAACCAGATGCTGCGCAAGCCTTCGATACTTCTTGAATACTCTCTTCAGTACCGTCCATCATATCAAACCCGTTAGCACCATGAATATGCACATCTATCATTCCGGGCACTAACAAATGCCCTCCGCCATCAATCCGTTCATACTCACCCTCTGGGATAGAGGTATCTCCTGAGTCTATCCTCATCACTTTTCCTTCAGAAATCCATACATTGGCCGCTGAAACTATACTATTCTGAAGCACTACTTGTACATTTTGCAAAATATAAGTCATAAACGTTCTCCTCCATTTCGTTATCACTCTTGATTTCGAACCTCTTCAGCTTCATCTTGACACTCAATAACTGTGATGTTCTTCTGATCTAGAACTTCTCTGATCTCGATTGGAAGCTCTCGATTTGTAATTAAAATATCAATGAAGTCAAAGTCTAGCCGATAAAAGGATTTGGCATTAAATTTGGTGTGATCGGCTACTAAAATCACTTGATCAGATCTTCGAGCCATTTCTCTTTTTACCCGCGCATCTTCTTCATAAGGATAATAGAGCCCATCAGCACAGATCGCCGACGCTCCAATAAAGGCTTTATCCGCACGAATTTCACTAAGTTTATCGATAATGGAAGAACCATATAACAAGCGGTTTTTCACATTCAAGTAACCACCAAGTACATAAATTTGCAGATCCTCACGATGGGATAAAATCCCTACATTATCTATTGAATGCGTGACAACCGTAATATCCTGTGCACTAATTTGTTCAGCAACAAACTGTACAGTGGTCGATACGTCTAAAATCACAGTCTCACGATCTTGGATAAGCGCGGCTCCGATCTTCCCTATTCTCTGCTTACTCTCGGATTCATCGATCAAACGATCCTGGTAAGATAATAATTCTTTTTGTAATTCTGGTAACGCTAGACCGCCATGCGTCCGAACAACGACGCCCTCTTGTACTAACCTAACAATATCCCGTCGGGCAGTATCTCTTGAGACTTCAAATTGCGTACAGATATCTTGAACACTCATTGCTTGGTGTTGTTTCAAATATTCGAGTATTTTTAATAATCGTTCCTCTTGATACATAAGGTAATCCACCTCCTAAAGTCATCATAAGTCATTTAATAAGTATTTACAAGCGTTTATGAGTATATGATTAAGCATATGTAAGTATTAATACGTAAAAAAAGACGAAAGCCAGATGAATGTGCATCCGCTAACGCCTTTTTAATTTTATTTTTTTAGGATTTACTTCACAATGTCACTTCACATTGCGGTTCCAGCTTTTTTGTATTTTTCGAATAAAAACAATCTGGCCCACATGATAAGCATTATGGGTTGTTACATTTCCGAGTACTTCCCACCATTTACTGTCTGGGAATCCTTGAACATCAGCTTCCAATTGTTCTTTCTTAATCAATTCCTGCCAATGTAAAAGAACCTCTAAAAGTTGTTTTTGCAACGCTTCGAACGTTTTCTCTTCTGCAACGACAAAGGTATTATTATTATCCACTGAAGGAACCGCATGAACACTGGCTTCTTTATACCTTGTTTGCCAAGTTTCATTCCAGTAAAGCAGATGCTGCACAATCTCAGCAATACTATTGCTTTCTTCCGTTACCTTCCAAAAAGCTTCTTCTTCACTTAAGTCTTTAACCGCCACTTCAAAGGGCACATACCAACTCGGATCATTTGCATTGGCCAGCAACTGGTTGGTTAGAACATCATAAGCATGAAACATTCTTCCTTCCCCCATTTTCCAGATAGATTATAAGCAATTTAAGTACCGCAGAATGTACGATATGGACATGCGGATTCCTCAGGAAGTGCCGAGTATTCCTCTTGTTCAGGGGAGTAGGCGTATGGGTTAGACAATGCTTGAAGTAACCTCTCCATCACATCGTAATCTTTCCGCTCTACCGCCGCCTCAAGCGCTTCTTCCACACGATGATTCCGCGGAATAATCGCAGGATTACTGGTACGCATCAGCTCCTGTGAAAAGGATTGTGATTCCTGCTGCCTGCTAAGGCGCGCCTGCCACAGCTCATTCCATTGCTTAAATTCAGGAGTGCCAAACAGATCAGCATCTTCCATTACGCCTAAAGTTAAAGACCGAAATGTATTAGTGTAGTCAGACCGATATTTTTGCATCAGTTCAAGGAGGGTATCAATCAGAGCAACATCCTCTAACTCTTCGTTAAAGATTCCCAGCTTCGCTCTCATTCCCGTTAGCCAATATTGATAGGACCGCTCCGAAAAATCTGAAATTGCCTCCTCAGCCAGCTTAATCGCCTGTGCCTGATCGTCAGCCAGCAATGGCAAGAGAGTCTCGGCAAATCTGGCGAGATTCCATGCGCCAATCCCGGGCTGATTATGGTAGGCATAACGACCTTGCTGGTCTATGGAACTAAATACTGTCTCAGGATTGTACACATCCATGAAGGCACATGGACCATAATCAATCGTTTCTCCGCTAAGGGCCATATTATCGGTATTCATCACTCCGTGAATAAAACCTACAAGCTGCCATTTGGCAATTAGCGCTGCTTGACGTTCCATTACTTCCCGAAGCAGAACAAGATATGGATTATCTTCCACAGGAGCTTCTGGATAATGTCTTTGCAATGTGTAATCAGCCAGAATACGCAGATCCTCCACAGTCCCCCATGCAGCAGCATATTGGAAAGTTCCAACACGCAAATGACTCGCCGCGATCCGGGTCAAAACAGCCCCCGGCTGTTCCGTTTCCCGGATTAGCGACTCCCCTGTAGCTACCACCGCCAAGCTGCGAGTCGTAGGAATCCCGAGTCCATGCATAGCTTCACTGATGATATATTCGCGTAACATCGGTCCAAGCGCTGCCCGGCCATCGCCACCACGAGAGTATGGGGTTCTTCCCGCACCCTTCAACTGAATATCTACACGATCACCTTGAGGGGTGATCTGTTCGCCCAGCAGCACTGCTCGACCGTCTCCCAACATGGTAAAATGTCCGAATTGATGTCCAGCATAAGCTTGCGCAAGCGACACGGTACCTTCAGGAACTTCGTTGCCGGCAAGAATTCCAAGACCCTCCTTGCTCTGTAGTGCTGTGCTATTCAGCCCTAGAGTAGCAGCCAATGGTTCATTAAAAATAATCAGTTCCGGTTTACGCACAGGCGTTGGCTTAATTCTTGTAAACATTGATTCCGGCAGATGAATATAACTATTCGCAAAATTCCAGCCTATATCTATTTTCTCTGTCATATTATCTCCTTTTTATACCCTCAGTCTCTATGCCTTTATTAACTCAGAATAAGTTATGTTAAAATTTAATGCAAATCTTCTCGCAGACCTATGTTTTGCCGAAGTGTTACAAAGACCGCCCGGCTTCCTGCCATTTTATGCAGGAAACCGGGCGGTCTTAATTATGATGTTCTATCTTGTTTTCAACTTATTTGGAAGCTAATTCGCTCCGCCTTTGGAGAGCATAATATTGAGAATGGTCTTGTCAGTATCCGCCAGCCCTTCCTGAACCAAACGCTCCATGTTGCGGATGGTATCTTCCACCTCTTCGAAAATCACACCATCCTTGGTTGTAGGAGCAATGTTGTTCATAGCTAGTGTGGCTGCCTGGATCGCCGTATTGGTGGAGGTGGAAATCTTCAGCGCACAGGTAGAATTCGCACCGTCACAGATCATACCTGACAAAGAAGCAATCGTATTCTGTATCCCATGCTTGATCTGCTCAAGACTGCCGCCCATGAGATAAATGATCCCGCTATTTGCTCCTACTCCCCCTGCAATCCCTGAACCACATAATGGGGACAAACGCCCGATATAATGTTTGATGTGCACAGTGACCAGATTGCTCAGTGCAAGCGCCCGAGCTAGCATTTCTTCATCTTTGCCCAGCAATTCCGCCAGAGCTATAACGGGTAGTGTACAGGCGATGCCTTGATTACCGCTGCCCGCAGTTGTCATCACAGGCATTGCACTGCCATCCATTCGAGCATCTGAAGCCGCTGCAGTGGCCGCGATAATTCTGTTCGCTACATCATTGCCGAACAGATTCACCGCAGATTGCTGATTCATTTTCTTACCTACCTGCAAGCCATAATCGCCTCGCAATCCCTCATCGGAGATCGCTTTGTTCATCCGTGCCCCTTCCAAGAGAAAGCTAAGCTCTGAAAAAGGAGCGTTACAGATAAACTCGAATATCTGGTCTACTGAGCCCGCATACTCTTCCGTGTCGGAAAGACTAGGCTTGCCACAGTCGGCTTTTGAATTCCGGGGTGTTATTTTCTCCCCGTCCAGAGCCAAATATTCTATATGGGTGTGCTCTCTGGCAATAATGGCAGTCGCCGTATGGTTCTGCGTAAACAACTGGGCTTCAATATATAATTTCTCAGGAGTGTCCTTTATCTCCACTTTTAGCAGCTTTCTATCCAGCAGGTCATTTGCCATCTTCAACTCAGCCTGCGTCAGGCCTGACAGAATTTCCAGTTCCTTGTGAGAACGGCCGACCACCGCTCCAAGGGCTGCTGCGATGGGCAGGCCTGTCTGGCCTGTCCCGGGAATGCCCACTCCCATTGCATTTTTGATAATATTACCGCTGAGATGCAGCTGAATCCCCGTAATTTCTTCCTCGAGAAGCTCTGCCGCCAAGGAGACGGCATACGCAACTGCAATCGGCTCCGTACAGCCTTCTGCCGGTACGACTTCCTTGTGTAAAATTTCCAATAAGTTGCTCATGTATGCATTTCCCCCTTCTCTCTCCTGTTGGAGTTATTTATATATAGTAACTCAGAGAGAAGTTTCAGGGAATCCTTTTTCTTAGGAATCACTCCTTCATCCCCCTAATATAGTGTAGGAAAGAAAGGCGGGATGCACGTGAGTAAGAGGAATGAGCAAGAGCAAAGGGCGATCTTTCTAGCTGCAGTCTGCGGGCAGACCTATACACAATTTTCAAATATAGATGGAGTTTTCGTCATTCCATTAGATTATCAGCTATGTCATCCCATTGAAGCACAATCCTTCAATAATGTATGGGAACGTTTCGGCTTTATTTTGGAGTCTCCACAAGAGATTATTATTGCCTTTCGGGGAACCAGTACGACGACCAATTGGATATCCAACGTCCTCGCTTCACAGGAACGGTTCAAATATCTTAAAGAAGACTCTCTCACCCATCGTGGCTTCACCAACATTTATTCTTCAGCTCGGGATGGCATCTTCTCTACGCTCTCCAAGCTATCTCCCGACAAGACCTTATACATTACGGGCCACAGCCTCGGTGCAGCGCTCGCCACCTTATGTACCTTAGATATTGCGGCAAATACCTCTTACACCACACCTAACCTCTATACTTATGGTTCCCCACGGGTAGGCGATCCGGACTTCGTTAATATTTTCAAACAATATGTGCGGAAGAGTTACCGGTATGCCAATCTTTTTGATGTTGTAACCTACGCACCTCCACATGTCTATAAGCTCCCCAAACGGGAAAAAAAGTATTATTACAATCATGTCCACACTTTTAACTCACTGTCTTTCCAAAATGGATCTACAAGTGGTAATCACGTAATCAGCAGCTATTTCGCCGAGCTCTCCAAGCTCCAACCGAAATTCGCTCAAGAATTATGTATAACGAACCCAGGATTCTGTCCACTCGTGGCTACGAAAGCAGAAGTATAATGTGAACACAAAAAGGAGGTGCCCAACAAGCCATAAGCTGGCTGCCGAAACACCTCTTTTCTTCGTATGATTCGATGCCATCAGCAGTTACAAAGTCACTAACGGACTCCATTGACACTAACAGCAGTATATTTCCACTTTAAGAATTCCATCGGACTCCATGGCCACTATTGGCATAAAAAACACCTAATATAAGTCACTTTCTAACGAATAGCTGCACTGGAGTCCGAAACGCTGCTCAAAAGGCGATTATTCAGCAATTAACGTCATCTGGGTCCGAAGCCGGTACGAATGAAACTAGATCAGAATATAAAATAAACTAATACCACACCCAGGACTAACAGAATAAGTGAAACTATGTGCTGTTTCGTATGTTTTAGAAATTTCCAGTCGATGAACGACTGAAACCCTATTGCTACTACTATAACTACAATCCAAAACCATTTTATAACCGTACCCTCTGGGCCATCGGCAATTATTATCACAATCCCCGTAATTAATCCCACAAGTGCAAGTATAAGCTTCCCTTTTATATTAAGCTCATAACCGTCTTCAGGAAGTTTTTCTTTGTCCGGGCCAACAATCCATATCCTTAGAAATAGATTAGAAAAAGCAAGTATTATAAGTATAAGTCCAATTTTCACTTTCGTTCACCTCCACCCTTATATAGAATTCATTCGTATTTATTTCTGATCATTAGTTCTTTGATTTCTTTTAACTCATTTAATATTTCTTTTGTTAGTTGCGTACTTTTAGAGTTATCGATGCCTACTTTAATCACAAATATTCCAAGCAACAAATAGATGATTAGCATTACGATGATCCCCAATTTACGTTCACTCCTCTTTTTTTGTATATTTCATTAAAGATATAGTTAGCATTAGATTAATATTATTCCCATGATACCATAATAAGGATATCTATTTAACACTCAGGTGCTTGCCGTTGGCTTGACAAATGATCAATATATTCGATAAAATATATTATATCTTGATAATCAAGATAATTGATTTACGAGATTTTTTCCATGCGGGAACGCGATTAATCTTAACTGAAAAGAGGGAACACAATGGCAGTACTTATTCTATACGCTACAAAATCTGGAGCAACAGAACAATGTGCAAAAGTATTATCAGAAGAGCTACCTCAGAGCAAAATTTGCAATATCGAACTAGAAAAGCCAGATATCGAGGCATTTGATAGCATTATTTTAGGGGCAGGAGTAAGAGATGAAAAAATATATAAAGCCATTCGTGACTTTATCAAAAAAAATAAAGATGAGTTACTGACTAAGAAGATGGGCTACTACATTTGCAACGAGAAACCCAAGAAAACCGAAGAATTAATAGAGAAAAATTTCCCTGATGATCTGAAAGAAGCTGCGATTTGTATTGAATCTTTTGGAGGTTATAAGGCCTATAAGGCTCCAAAGGAAGGTACTGATCAGCTCAAAGGGATATTGGTAGATAAAATAAAAGAATTCTCACAAAATTTCAAATAAAAAATCCTGTTACCAAGACGAAAATCTTGATAACAGGATTCTTTTTTTATATACGTTTATTGCGCCTTGAGGGTCACTTCAAACTTCGCACCGACATCACCTACAAATACAATTTTGCCGTTGCTAGGAAGTTTGACTTGCTTAAGACCGCTAATGGTAAAGTAATTCACACATACACCATTCTCATCATAGACGGCAAAGGAACTCTTGGTTGGCAGCTCTACTGTCATTATCTTACCTGTTGCCGTTTCAGGAACTCCATACCATCTAGCATATCCATCTGATTGGATCGTTACCATAGATTGCGGGCCTGCATAAATCGGTTTAACCGCATCTTGATGTATAAACAATTGATTGCCAATCTTTAAATACTCCACACCATTTTTATTTTCAAAAATAAGATCCGCAAGATCGCGCCCAGCGATGGTTGGGATTTGCACGGTCATTTCTGCTTTATTAGGTCCAGTTATTTTATTCGAGCCCATATAACCAGGTGCGTCAGGGAACATAGCGATTCCAGCTACCGGCATACTCATGTAATATTGGGAGCTGTACTTCTCGCTGACATCAAAATACAATTTCCCTTGACGCTGCTGCCATGCAGTAATGACCTCTTGAGATAGGGCATTAGGTTCAAGCTTCTCAGCTGCATATTGGGTAACGGCAGTTTCACCAAGTCCTGGAATTACCCCATACCCTTGACTCCAAAGATAGATACGGCCATTGCTCTCCTTCACAAAGCTAACTTTACTTGTACCCTCGGCATCTAAAAATTCACCGTTCGAATTATATGAAAATTTCTGCGCTGGCATTGTAGGAGCTATAATCGAAGATATACTCAATTCCCCAGCTTTACTAACTTCTATCTTCATTAGTTGCGTAGAATCACCATAGACACCCGCATAGTTTACCAATTCTTGCGGCATATCCTCTTTGTTCGAAGCTTTAAAGGTAGGTGTAGCTTTCAGTTCCTTAATAACTCCCTTTTCCTGTAAGGCACTGAGTAAAATTTCGTTGGCAAGCATCTGGTCCGTTGTACTTGCTCCGCCAGAAGATATTACTGCTGCTGCCATCCGTTGTTCGGGCAATACAACTAATGAGGTATGATACAGACCCGTATCTCCCCCCTTTGTCAAAGCCTTGATTTCGTACTGGTTAAATGGATATAAGTTCACACTGTCCCAGCCTAATCCATAAGCTAACGAATTATCTGTTCCCTTAGGCCATATTCCACGCTTATATTCCTCTTGTTCCATCGCTTTCACAGACTTTTCTGACAAAATGCCAGTCGATTGGCCCGTAAAAATAGTTGCAAAGCGCACCAAGTCCTCTGCAGTGGAATAGATACCACCTGTTCCAATCACATTAATGGTTTCTTTGGGTAAAGCTGCTGAGTAGGTAGCATTGTAGACACTAGCCAGCTGAGAAGAAGCTACAGAATCTACAGGCGTTTTCGTATGTTCAAGCCCTAGAGGTTCTGTGAAATTTTGATGAATGAATGTGGTAAAGTCCGTGCCGCTGACCTTTTCAACAATCAACTCAGCCAGCGTAAATCCATCATTACAATATACTGAGTAGGCACCTGGATCGGCCTTCAGACGTTGTGTTGACAACGTTTCTAGTAAACTATCTTTTGCAATAGGATCAGAATCATTAAATAAGAAAGAATTGGATAAGTTCGAGCCAGCAAGACCTGAGGAATGATTCAACAGCATCCGTACAGTGATTTGCTTATAACGAGGATCTTCCATCGTAAAATTATTCAAATAAGATACGACTGAACCGTCCAAGTCTACTTTCCCTTGCTCAACAAGCTTCATAATAGAAGCTGTTGTATACATTTTACTCGTTGAGCCAATTCCATACATCGTTGTAGCGCTTGGTGCTGTCTTACTCTCCACATGACTATATCCAGATTGACCGCTCACAACGATATTATCGCCATCAATAAGAGCATATTGGAGACTAGTCGTTCCCAGCTTTTCCGTTAAGAATGCTGCCTTCTCTGCTGCCACCTTCTGAGTGTTCACATACGTTTGCCCTTTGCCGCTATCTGCTGCTAATGCACTCGTAGGGACATACATTACCAGTAGAAGCAATGCAACTAATAGGGATGCCAAATTCTTCTTCATACATAACCTCCCGATATGAAATCGTCATCCTTTAAAGGATAATTTATCCATGGAGTAATGTAAAGGAAGTTTGCAATTTTGGGACCATGTATCTAATCTACTAATTCTACTTTATCTCCGATTCGAATTTGCCCAGTTTTGATTACTGAAGCATAAACTCCAAAATGCAAATCAAACTCTTTATGCAGTTTTTTCAAAAGTACTGGGTCCTTCTGGAGACTATCCGGGTCCATCGTAATCACAACACATCTCTCGCAAAAACTATCTACCTGTAGCTGTGCATCCCCAATGTTGAGCCGGCGTCCAATCCAATCTCCTTCAAAAAGAGAATCATCATTCAGCGCAATAACAAAATTCCCGCGAAAACGCCGTTGATCCAAGGAATGCCCCCAGGTTGCCTCCAGTTTTTTTAAGCTGGCATCCGTAATGAGTAGAATACTAGCGCCATCCACGGATAGGAGCTGCGGATGTTCTGGCTGAGGATGTACAGCTTTTAGACCAGACATAGTGATTGGAGTTTTGGTTTGGCTTTGGATTTCTTCCAATAGAATATCATCCCATCCAAAGGTTCGCCCGTCTGATGCCGTTACATGGATTTGTCCATCTATAAATTGCGCTTGATAGGTAAGCATATTCGGAATATTTCTAGCGGTGATATATTTTCGCCAGCCCTCTTTTGACTCATCGTAAAAGGAGCAAAAACGGTCACCAAGCATTCCATACGGTTCAATCATACAGCTTTCTAAATTCTCACCCGCAAATGACTTGACCGGGTAACGATTAATTCCTTGAATTTCACCAACAACTGATAACATGATACAACGCCTCCACTTGTCTTAAAATGCAACGTATCTTCCCATTCTACCTGATTTTATTTAACTGTTGTATGAATATCTAATAACCCAGAAATTTTATATGTTTTATTGAGTTATATGTTTTATACTATGACTGTTGGATATATTGCATTTTGAGATAACACTCACTCCCCTATAAAGAAGAGAGGTAACCTGCTGTGCGGACAAATGATTTTCAAGGTTTTGACTTTGTTTTTACCCAAGCCGTGATGGGTATGGCCCTTATTTCGCTTGATGGAACGTTCCTAAAACTGAATTCAGCATTATGCGACCTCTTGGGGTATGATGAAAACGAGTTAACGACACCCTCTCCAACCGTCCGTACCCTTCTAGATCAGATTCATAAATTCATTTCATTAGGAAGCTCTCTTCCATCTACGAGTACTGATCCGCAGAGACTCGAATTAGATTATTTCCATCCAACCGGACACCGGTTATCTTTAAACGTCTCCTTATCTATCCTTTCGGATGACATTGGTAAACCTATATTTTATTTTACTCAATTCGAGAATAAGACCCTGATCAGGGAAATGGAGACTCAGCTTCAGGTTGTGAAGACCCATCTACTTGAAAAAGAGAGCTCTTTTCTACAGCTGCTGGAGGAACTGCCTCAGCCCGTGCTTATCACTAGGGGAGGGATTGTTCTATATGCAAATTCGGCAGGTTTACAATTAATCCATGCAGAAAGCCTAGATCAAGTACTTGGTCTATCGACTATGGATATTGTAGACTACTCTAATTATGAAATTCTCTCAGAACGAAGAAAGAAATTCAACACTGATAGAACAACAGGTTCTGTCTGCTACCTGATTAATTGTTTAAATAACCAGCAGAAATATGTGGATGGGATTACATTGCCAATCATTTATGAGGGAAACGAAGCGTACATTGGCATATTCAAAGATATATCCGAGCAAGTATTGGAAGATGAACGACTGATACAGTCCGAGAAATTATCTACAGCAGGACAGTTAGCCGCTGGAATCGCTCATGAAATACGGAATCCTCTTACAGCCATTAATGGCTTTATGAAGCTACTGCGCTCTTCCGAGCGGATGAATGATAAATATATTTCCATTATTGAGTCAGAATTGAAACGCATCGAGTTCATCGTCAACGAACTGCTTGTCTTATCTAAACCCCAAACCACTCATATTAGTAAACCAGTGGATTTATTGTCTTTGCTGGAACAAGTCACCACACTAATGAATGGACAAGCTGCCCTAAAAAATCTCAAGATCCTCCCTGTCTGTACTGATCAATCCATTTGGATTAATGGTGAGGCTTATCAGATGAAGCAGGTATTTATTAACTTACTTAAAAATGCGATGGAAGCAATGAATCATGGGGGAAACATCTATATTCATGTGCAAACCTATGACAGAGAAGCCCGAATCAGTGTGCAGGATGAAGGCTGTGGGATGACAGAGGAACAGATCAATGCCCTCGGCAAACCATTTTATACGACCAAAGAAACAGGAACAGGCTTAGGTTATATGATCACACAAAATATTATACATAATCATGGCGGAGCGATCTCTGTAGAAAGTACTCTGGAGCAAGGAACAACTTTTACTGTGAGTATTCCAACGATCATTACACCTGAGGAACCTATCATGTAGAAGATGTGGTATCGCAACATCATGCAAGAATGCCCCTAATTTTCACATTATAATGGTTATACATTATTGGAAAAGAAGGTGCAGCAATGACTCGTGAAGTTCGAACTGTAGTTTTCGATCATGACTTAAAATTTGAGGCGTATCGATTCGAAGGTATTATGCAGAAGTTTCCCAACCATTTTCATGACCATTATGTCATAGGTTTTATTGAACAAGGAAAGAGACATCTGCTCTGTAACCAAGAAGAGCATATTCTTAACAGCGGAGATGTGGTCATCTTTAATCCGGCGGATCCCCATGCCTGTGAACAGATAGACGGGAGAACGCTTGACTATCGCTGCATCAATATTCAGCCGGAAGTCATGCGTGAGTATGTGCTAGAAATTACCGGCATAGGCTACTTACCGCGGTTCACACGCAATGTTCTCTACCAAAGTGAACTGTCGAGCCCTTTACACGACCTGCACCAAATGATATTAGAGGATCAATCCGATTTTCAAAAAGAAGAGTTGTTTCTATTTCTCCTTGAGCAGCTTTTGAGAGAATACACGGAGACAGAAACCCTCTGTCCCGCTCAAGAGCCTACTTCTGAAATTAAAATCATTTGCGAATACATAGAGTTACATTATGCGCAGAACATTACGCTGAACCAGCTAAGTGAATTGAGCGGCTTAAGTAAATATCACTTGCTGCGTTTATTTACCAGACAGAAAGGAATATCACCTTACCGTTACTTGGAAACTATTCGCATCAACCACGCCAAAAAGCTTTTAGAACAAGGAATATTGCCAATAGAAGTGGCCTCTTTAACCGGATTCAGTGATCAGAGCCATTTCACAAATTTTTTCAAAAGACTCATAGGCTTAACCCCTAAGCAATATATGCGTATATTTGTTCAGCAAACGGGAGTAAAGTCATCAATGGAACTTACGAAATGATAAATCAACGCAAGATTAACACAGGACATCTGCTGGCATTACTTACGATTTTAATCTGGGGAACCACCTTTATCTCCACTAAAATACTGTTAAAAGACTTTACGCCTGTGGAAATTCTGTTCTTCCGTTTTCTTATTGGGTACTTTGTACTGTTACTGATCTATTCACGTCCAATCCGAACTACATCTTTTAAAGAGGAATTACTCTTTATCTCAGCAGGTCTTTGTGGGGTCACGTTATATTTTCTTATAGAAAATATTGCCCTAATCTATACCCTTGCATCCAATGTAGGTGTGATTGTCTCCATCGCTCCATTTTTCACGGCGGTGATCGCTCATTTCTTTTTAGAAGAAGAGAAATTTCATAGGCAGTTTATTATAGGATTTTTGATAGCCTTGGCAGGAATTATATTAATTGGGCTGAACGGGAGTTTTCTTCTGCAGCTGAACCCCATCGGTGACTTGCTGGCATTGCTGGCACCTGTGGTTTGGGCAATATATTCAGTGTTGATGCGAAAAATAAGCCTACTTAAGGTTCATACTATAGGGGCTACCCGCAGAGTATTTTTCTATGGTCTGCTGTTTATGCTGCCTACTCTGTTTCTGTTTGATTTTCAGCTAGGTCCGAGTAGATTTAAAGAAATTTCAAATGTAGCTCACCTGCTTTTCTTAGGTCTGGGTGCCTCGGCACTGTGTTTTTTGACTTGGAATAAAGCTGTAGGGATTCTAGGGGCTGTAAAAACAAGTGTATATATCTATATTGTTCCTGTAATTACAGTGGCAGCTTCCGCCCTTGTTCTGAATGAAAAGATCACCTGGGCAATCCTAACGGGAACTTTTTTAACGCTTATCGGTTCTTATATTTCCGAACGCAAACCTAAATAAACAAAATATCTTTAACATTTAATAAAAAGAAGCCCCAGCAGCGTGATGCATACTGGAGCTTCTTTAAGTTTCATTCCATACTCAGAACAACGAGACAGGAATAAGCTTTCTTCCTCCCTTGATCAGGGTTGATTCCAGCATGTCCCCTTTGACGCCTCCAAAATAAAGCTGCCAATACACGCCAAAACGCACGCTGACATCATTCTTGACAAGCTCCGGCGGCGTAACAATCAGCCATTGGAATTTGAGTGCCTTGGAAATTTCGAAGACGGGGTCAAGCACGTTATTGGAGACCATTTCTCCGAAAGGATTGTCATATAAAAAGACCGTCCACCCTTTATTCTCACGATTCACCCGTTTATGCGTCATGATCATCATTGCGACCAGCAGCTGTACAGATTGACGTTGCCCCCCACTGCCGACAGCTTCATCCAGTGCGCCGCGATTAATAATCTCCCAGTCCGAATAATGATAATCTTCCGGTGCGGCGTAGAGGAAATAATTCTCCGTTACCGGTTTATACACCTGAAGAACTGGAAAGCGGTTCTGCAGCGCCGCATAGACAATTCGTCCGTCATTAATAACCTCTTTGATTACCAGTGCCGGCACTTGTTCTATCTTTGGATACTTTTTGAGCAATTCATTGATACATTGATTGAAGTAGTCACTCACCATCGGCTCTACCTCATCGCTTGTTCTTGGCACATTGATATTCTTGTAATTCAGACGTACCAGCGGGAAGGCATAATTATTCTCGTTATGAATAATCATCCGGCGTTCCATTCGCTTCATAATATCAATGATTTGTACCACTCGTAGAGAAGCCCGGCCTACCCACATCTTGCGGGAGAGATCCATGCCTTCCTTATCGCTTTGAATGCTCTCGATCTGATCACGCGAACTGCGTAGCATGGAATCTAGGACTTGCAGTGCAATAGCGAAATTATCCCAATGGACCGTATTCAATCGATCTAGAATCTTGGTCTCCAGTTCGGAGTTCCGTTCATTTTTCGCAAGTTTTTCGGTTAATGAATTTTTCTCTTCCTTCACCTTTTTGGAGATTTCATCCTGTCTAATCCGGCTATCCTTGATGCGGAGAAGCCAGTCGGCTACTAGAGGCTCGCAGCTTTCTCTAACCCTCAGCGTTATTTCTTCTGGTACACTCCGTAGGTTGACGCGATCCTCAATATGCGCATTCATTATTTTGATTTGATTGGATAAAGTCTGGATGAGGACATCCATTCGATCCAAGGATCTTTTACACTGGTTAAGCATAAGCTCATTCGCTTGGCAGCGCTCCTGAATTTCTGTCTCCTTATCCTCTAGCGCCTCATTCCAAAGCTCCACGGCACGTTCATGTTTCTCCTTGATACCCTTCTCTACTTTGCGCAACTCTTTCTGCAAGTTCTCCAATTCAGTCTGGCAGCGGATGTAACCGTCGTGAACAATCTGATAGTCTTCCTCCAATGAAGTAGTATCCGTCTTTTGGCGATTTCTTGCAGCCATTATAGACTCGGCCGTTTCCGTAGGTTCAGTCGCCTTCCGCCAATTCACATCCACTTGATTCAGGCTGGATTCAAGCTCAGCCAGATTCTCGCTTGCTGCCTTAATCTGTGCAGCTCTTGTCCGAACTTCCAGCTCATTTTCGGTAAGTGATTGCTGCAGGCTTTCAACGGTACTGAGCTGCTGCAATAGAAGATTCTGCTCTACAGGATCTACAGGTAGGACTTCTCCTTCATCAGAAAGCTGGCGATCTGTGGGGAAAACAATCTCAGGAAACCATCGTTGCAGTCTAGGGAACATCGCGTATTCGGTTTCTCTCGTCCATTTATTGCGTTGTCCGCTCAAGCTTTCCATTTGCACCTTTAGGTGTTCAAGCTGCTGATCTTTACCTGCTAACTCTTTGCTCACCAGATTCTTTCGTTCGATTATTTTTTGTTTTTCCTTATAATCTTGTTCCTGTTTCTTCGTCCGTTCAATCCAAGCTTGCAGAACCCCCGCTCTCTGCTCATGTTCCACACTTAGAACTTTGTTCTCAGCGAGCTCTCGTCCGATCCGGGTAAGCGTCCCCTCATTCTCATCCATCTCATTGCTCAGATTGATAATGCTCTGCTGAAGTTCAGCCTGCAGTTTAATAAGGGCCTCATGCTTGGTTGTAAGCGTCATGGTATTCTCGTTTTGGAATAAACGTTCATACTCCTGACGCACCGATTTCAACTTAGATAAATAGGCTTCAGAGTCCTGAAGGATCTGCTCCTGTTCCTTGAGCTTCCCCTGAATACTGCTCTTCCAATCCTGGAAACGATCCGGCTGCAAGACCATTTGCGGCCCTTGATTCGCAAAAAGCATGAAGGATGCTTGATGCGAAGCTGCCATCTCTTCACGAATAAAGATCGGCACCGCTGATTTCAGCAAGGTGTCCTTCATCAGTTCCGGCTGAATTTTATCAGCTTCGCGCCGGGTCAAAATCAAACTATATGGAAGTAACGGATATTGCTCCAGTTCTTCCTCACGTTCAAGATACGGACGGTCATTTAAGTAGGAACTACCTAGCGTTGATTGAATCTTTAACGAATCGAGTGTATCTTTGACCGTCAGAATATCTGAATTGGGTAGCCAGTAGGATTGGTTCTGAAGTTCCACATCCATGAGCTGATTATAGTAATCCCTTCTGGAACGTTTAGTCTGTTGCTCTACTTCATCTATTTTTCGGATAAAACGTGCCGGGATAACATCTTGTTCTTCAAAAAGGCCAGTAGCTCCTAAACGATTATGCTCTTCATACATTTCCAGCAGTACAACGAGCTGTGACCATAATTGGGATTCTTTCTGAGTCTGTGACTCAAGCAGAACCCCAAGCTCGTCCGCTTCACGCTCATAAGAACGCCGTTTCTCACTCAGCTCAGCATGACTCTTATGCAGTGCCAGCTTCCGAATCTCTTCCTGCTTATGCTGTTCTTCCAATTCTCCAATGTCTTGAAGAATCGTTTTGACCGCTGAGAACGTACGCTGCAGCGCTGCTGCCGGAGAATGGGCGGCATCCTGCCCATATTGGGCTGCGAATGCTCCGAGTTCTTCCGTATATTGCCGAATAGATAAGGTCAATTCATTGATCTGATTATCCAGCCCCGCCAGCTCTACCAAGAAACTTTCCCTTTCCTTGCGCAATTCCCTTTCTTCCGCCGTCAGGTCTTGCCGCGCTGTCTCAAACTCTCTAATCGTTTGCTGCCAGAGATTAAACACCACATCCCACTGTTTCCGCAGCTGTTCCTTGGCTGCCTGAATGACCTCTTGCCGTTCTTTCATCTCCAGAGAACCTTCGATAGCTTGAATTTCTTTTTGCCACTGCTCAATTTGCCGGGTATGGAGCAAACGTTTAGCCAGAAAATAAGCTACTTCAAGCTTCTTCTCTTGCGCTTTGGAATCCTCCAACCGACCACGCGCACGGCTCTGATCATCACTGAGCTTCTTAAACTCTTCTTGCTTCAGTTCCGTTTCTTCCTTGCTGCGTAAGTATTTAAGATTGTCTGTCTCAAAGCGCAGTTGCTTCGCATCCTGATAACGTCCAGCCAGTTCATCAGCAATCTTACTTCGCTCAACTTCTGCATTTCTCTGCTCTTCATAGATAACCGTATAGATTTGGCGTCCACGTAGTTCAGTTTCTTGTACTACGTTTTCCGCCTCCACGCCAAGTTTCACCAGCTCATAAAGCGGTGCAGCCATACCAAGAAACTCTGAATAGACCTGCTCCCGCTGTTCAAGCATCGGCAAGCGCTGAGCCACTGTTGCTGTATCGATAAACATCCGCTGCAGCGTATTGTCGTCTTCCTTTAATCCTTCATTCAGACTAGATCCGATTTCAGGAATAATCAGCTTTTCGAACAAGTTATGATTGGTGAAGGCATCATTCTTTTTAAAATAACCTTTGATACCGCCCTCTTCACCATTGATCCGCCGCATATTACGCCACTCGGCGATATGGATATCCCGGATAGCCAGGAAGTCATAATATCTTTTCAAATCCGAGCTATGGCTGCCAAAAGGTACAATCTCTCCCCGCCGATCGCGTACAAATTGCTGGATCGTTTCAAAACTCGTAGGTTCAGCAGTCACTTCGTCAAATAACGGCAACGTTGATAGCGTAAGTTCAGCCGCTTCACCGTAATCTGTAAGTGCGTACAGCAAGTAATCCACTTTGATATCCTGCTGATCAAGCGAATTATGTGCCGTCATAGCAATTCCCGTAGTCATATACTCATTGCGCTCATTGTTGTCGAGATGCCATTCGATAGCTACGTGAAAAGTGTACGGTTTAAGTTGTTTTTTATGATTATGAAAAAAAGCCTCAACCTGGTTCTCACTGTCTTTGCCCCATGGTGTTTTGGGCATTAACAGCTGAAAAATGGATTGCAGCAGTACTCCCTTTCCACCGCCATTCATGAGCGTAATAAGCGTATTAGCGGGTCCCTCTTCGTTGCAGAGGTCCAGAATCATATCGTCGTATTTCTTGAGCATCTTCTCGTATTTAAGTCCTGTAATTCGTATGCGTTCAATCCGCGGCATAGGTAGCACCGTCTTTCTCAGCTAAAGTTCTTCCAATGAGGCTCTTTAATTCCTGGTATCGATCGACATCATGATATAAATAACGCATTCTCTCATACAGCTCTTCCCGAGGAAAGATACGCTTCTCTGTCTCAGAGATGAATACGAGCTTCTCCTCTTCCAGAAGTTTCATGCCTTCATGGATCAGTCCAATTCGTGAGCCTGCGCCTCTGGTCAGAAGATCGCTTTCTTCCTGACTCTTAGTCTGCATGTACAGACTGGTCCATACCTTAGACATCGCTTGGATATCAAGCTGCCACTGCTGGCTAAATCGCCCATCCTCATCCATCTGAATCCACGTCTGAAAGAGCGAGGACACCTGATCAGCAATTTGAATATAGGACATACTGTCCTGCCCCGACTTAAAATGAGTCTCATCCTGATCCATTTCGGCCAGAAAAACCAGAATAATAATATTGATAATATGTAAGTGAGTTTTACGCTCAACACGTGAATATTTGTTCTTTAACTGGGTGAAATTGGTTGCAAACACTGACCCCAGTGGATTAACCAGCAGATGGAGACGGTGCCCCGAATTCATCACCCGACAGCCCCCTTCTTTAGCAACATACTGAAGCGCATCATAAGTTCCTGCATCCTGAAGGCATTCTGCCGTTGCAGGGTCATCGAGAGGAATTACTTTTTTACGGAGCAATTCAAAAAATAGCCGCGAAGCTTGCTGTACCTGTTCTAATGTATAACTCATGTTAGTAACTTCTCACCTCTCCACGATCGTAATCATATATGGACTCATATCCAGACCAGGACACCGTACCCTTGAGGCTGGCTCTGGAGCAATGCTCGTCCGCAGCATTTTGCCGCGTAAACTCTCAAACAGAAGATCTTCTGCAAGTACATATTGGATTAGCTGTTGGCATTCATCAGAAACGCCGCCACCACCTTCTGGTGCCTGTTCCTGCACTAAAATCTCTGTATGAAAAAACTGCACCCACAGATCAACAGCATCCGGTGTATTTGCCCACCCTGTTAGTTCTTCGGCGGAAAAAGCCTCTGCAGTAAAGGTAAAGCTTCCCTGCTCAGCCAAGGCAGTAAAAACCGGCTTCCACAGATCCACTACTTTTGCCCATGGGATACCTTTAGGAATATATTGAACAGGCTCTGCGTCCACCTCATCTTCGAAATCATCCATCACTAAGTCGGGGATAAAGCCTACCTCTTGTTCCTCCCAAGCCCAAGGAAGCGGATAAACGAAGTCCTGATTCGGAGCGAATAATCCGCTGAGCAGCAGTTCAAGACTGTCACCGCTTGGCAGACCCTCTTCTTTCACCCATTCCTCCCATACGTGAGTACGGAAGTTAAACCCGGCTGCTCCCCAGAATAATTCAGGAAAGTTCAATCTTAAATTGGTCTCCATCTCAAAAATATTCAATACTACCTCAGCCAGCTCATCGTGCACACGCCTAGAAAGCTCGACTCGTTCAGAGAGAATACGGATCTCATTGAAGTCGATTACGTCTTTCTCATCATTGGCCAGCCGGGCCAGAGAACGGTGAATACTGTCAAAATGTTTGCGTTCCTCCTCGAACTGATGATGAATCTCTTCGAGTCGCTGATGCCGAGCCACTCCGAATTCACTAAAAATATGCTTCGGATTGCGGCGTAACGCATTGCGGTATTCTTGCTGTTGCTGGGTCATCTTACGGACACGGGAGATCAGTTCATTAACATCCTGAAGAGCCCGAGTTACGCGCCCATGTTTAATATGCATTTGAATCTCGAGCAGTTTGATGCTGATCTGAAATTCATCAATAATCTCATGGCTCATAAAAATGAGCTCCATTGCATATTCGGAGAGACGATAGATGGTTCTGCCATTCTCTTCCCAACTGCTGCGGGTCGCATCCTCGTCCACCGTGAAATACTTATATTTCTGCACGGACATTTGCCGGGTCACATCATCATAGAAAAAGGATTCGAAATCCCCACCATTCCCGCTCCATAATAAACCGTCCACGAGACGCTCTACGGATTCGGTAGTCCCAAGATTGGCGATATTAAAACGTTCCAGCGCAGTCCAAGTAAGCTCAATAATATCCTCTTTGGATCTTCTCTCATTCGATTCTAGCTCCAGATAATAGACTTGCAGCAGAACGCTTAAAGATACCATTTCTTTGTAAGGTTGGATTTCGCCAAGGTTCATGCCAGCCCCCAAATTCCACAGGGGATTCAATCGTTTGTTTCGTTCGCCAAAATCCGACCAATTCATCTTTCTGCTAACCTCGCCATCACTTCATAATTTAGAATTTCCTGCGGAACTCTCCGGTCCTCTTCTCCCTGTACGGACAACGCCATACTTATTCTCGATCACCCTCAATAAAAGAAATAAAACCCCTATACATCCTGTATAGGGTTCTGAAACACGGGAATATATGTTTCTATTATAACAACCCTTCGAAGCTTATGCTATTTTTGTTAAAATAATAGATTCTAGCCGGATGACAAAAGATCGCGGAATTACAGGGAGAAATCCCCTGATTGTTCTCTTGAAGCTTCATTAACCCTTTTTGGACTAAGCAAAAAAAGGCTGCCCCATAAACCATGAATTGGCTGAATGAGACGGCCCTTTTTTATTAACTACTCAGCAACTCCTTGCGTAAACGCCATACAATACTGCTCAAGTGGGCTATTAGGTAGAGGAATGACTTTAACCGTACGGAAATGATAATGCTCATAAATGGGCAAGTTGCTCGGCGTCTGTGTCTCTAACGTGCATAATGTATTGTTCACACGACATTCCGCGAGCAGCGGTGTCATGATTTTTGATACATATCCTTGGCCTCGATATTGTTCTTGCACTGCAAGCATATCCAAATGTTTATACTTCTGATCCCCAAACATTGATAACCATAAAGAACTCATACTACGCAAAATAGATAAACCACGTATAAATCCTCGCACCCCAATGATTCGGCAGATCGGTAATGACTTGATGATCGCAAGGACTATCTGTTTCATATACCTGACGTTCGAAATCAATGTCCCTGTCTGACGCTCGGAATGGAACACTAAAGCCACTGCTTCAAAGTTAGTAGAAGTCGTTAGTAAATCCGAATATGGATACAACATCTCAATGTAACGATGGAAAAAAATATTCAACACGCGTAATCGGGTTGATTCATCAGGCAAGATATGCTGATATAACGGATCATTTTTAGCAAATGCTTCGGCCAGAACACTGGCTGCTCTCGGAATATCATGCTGCTGAATTTTTAGTAATGTACTACAAATAGTTCCACCTCATTTAATAGTCTTACGAATTAGTATAACTCGTCCAATTGAATATGGCACGATGGTTCTATTGTCATTTCTTTATTGAATACGATATGATTGAAAAGATTACAAAAATACTGGGAGGTAAAATGGAAGATATTATACTGTGGCTTAAATACTTGTTTCTAGGGTTTGTTCAAGGGGCAACTGAGCCAATCCCCGTCTCTTCGAGCGGCCATTTGATCATCGCACAGAAATTGCTAGGCTTAAAACAAAATGGGCTATCATTTGAAATCTTAACAAATACGGCTTCACTAATCGCGATTTGTTTTATTTTCCGTAAAGATATCGGAAGATTGATCACTGGATTCGTTCAATTTATTCTGACCCGCAAAGAGGAATATAAGTCAGATTTCCTGTTCTCTTTGTACATCATCATCGGTACCTTGCCTGCTGTAATCGTTGCTTTACTCTTCAAGGATCAGATTGAGGATATCTTCTCGTCAGTTCATACCGTATCCATCGCCTTGCTGGTTACAGGGGTAGCTTTATGGTTGATCCGTAACCTTCGCGGCCGTAAACAAGATGGTGACTTAAAAGCGAAGGATGCAGTTATAGTCGGACTTGCCCAAGCAGTCGCCCTTATTCCTGGGATAAGCCGCTCTGGTGCAACTGTCATCTCTTCCATCGCTGTGGGAATGAAGCAAGAAACTGCTTTACGCTTTTCTTTTATGCTTTATATTCCTGTCAGTTTGGGCGGACTTGTTATGGGTGCATCTGATATTGCCCACGATCCTAACCGCTCGCAGCTAGCAATTCCATACTTGATTGCATTTATTACTACACTTATCGTTACTTATTTCTCCATGCGCTGGTTTATGGGGATTATGGCTAAAGGTAATTTGAAGTATTTCTCTTATTACTGCTTCTTAGCTGGGATACTTCTCCTCATCTTTATGTAAGACATAACTTCAATTAAAAAACCTCATGACAATCTCTGAAATTACAGAGAGAGCCTGAGGTTTTTTTATACTATTTCAACATGGATATTACTTCATCGCTCGACCGGATCTTACCTATACGAGGGAAGATAGTTTTGCATACATAATCATGCTCTTCTTTTACCATCGCGGTCATAGCGTCTTCTACAAAAACTTGATGATAACCAAGCTGATAAGCTTCTCTTGCAGTAGTATCCACACCAATCGAGGTAGAAATACCACATAATACGATCGTATCTATTCCGCGGCGCCGTAACTGCAAATCAAGATCTGTACCGAAAAATGCCCCCCACTGCCGTTTGGTAATCAGATGTGCATTTTTGATATTCGCTAATTCTGGCACGATGTTGTCCCAACCTTCTGGATAGGTGACAGAATTCATTTGTAAATCAGTTTTAGGTTTAAGCATATCTTGCCCATCTAGCCATGACACCCTCACTAGAACAACAAATCCTCCTTTCTCCGTAAAGGATTGAGCTAATTTGCAGGCATTCTCAACCACCTGAGCACTTGTATGCGGCCCCTGCTTTGGACTGAGGACAATTCCTTGTTGCAGGTCGATCACGACTAGCGCCGTTTTACTTGCCTCAATACTTTCAGATACTAAGCTTGTTAATTCTTCCATGGTCTTCTCTCCGATTACTATCAATTTTGTGTACATCTTAAAATAGACCCACTGTTAGTTAGTTTAATACAACAATTACCCTATATTACCCAATAGGTGTCCCATTAGGTAATTTAATATCTGGCTTCAAGAGAACCACATCCCCTTTATCCGGTATTCCTCCAAGAACTAATACTTCTGATAGGAAACCCGCTATATTTCGAGCAGGGAAGTTAACTACCCCAATGATTTGTTGCCCTACAATCTCTTCAGGCCTATATCGTTTAGTAATCTGTGCACTTGATGTTTTGCTTCCGATATCTGGTCCAAAATCAATTTGGAGTTTAATCGCAGGTATTTTTGCTTTTGCAAAAAACTCCGCTTTAATAATCGTTCCAACACGAACATCAAGTTTCAAAAAATCATCAATAGTTACCATTGTCCATCCCCCTATACATATTTCCGACTACTCATTTACTTATTTTGAATGTTGTACTTTAAAGATTTCGACCAAAAATACATTCCCATACCGAGTAAGGTTATTATGCCGCCTAAAAGCTGGAATAATGACATAGTTTCCCCTAATAATAGGTATGCAAGGACAATGGCAAGAACAGGCTCACCAATAATCCCAACCGAGACAGTAGTTGCTCCAATCGAGTCGATCGCTTTGGCTGACTGCCAAATCGTGTTTATTGAGCTATCGTTCTCCGTTAGCGTAATTTCGATGTCCTTCGTAAATCTCGAATTTATTTCCAAGACACAAGCTTAATGTTTTCATTTTCTAATAGTCTATGATTTCGGGATCGCCATATAAACGATATTCCATTCTTTTTTCCAATAATGTTACGTCTATATCTTCAACCTTTTCATTCTGCATGAATTAGTGTTCAATTCTCCTATATGATAAACTTGCAAGAAGTTATCTGCTATTTATCTATTAATAAAGGAGCGGAAAAATAATATGGGCAAAAAGAAAAAAACATTACCCGCCAATTTTGCCGAGCTGGTTAAAACGAATGATATATCTGCCTTAAAAGAGGTATTTGAGCTATGCGAATGGGATGCCCGCGGGGGTTACAGCAAAGGTACCGCCCTCAGCTTCCGGCAAATACCGGATGAAATGGTTTCCTGGCTTGTGGAGCAGGGTGCTGACATCAACGCTGCCGACAACTATAAGCGTACCCCTCTTCATGCTCAGGCTGCAACCTGGTCCGGAAATGTCCCCTTACTCCTTGAGCTAGGTGCAGATATGGAAGCTCTGGATTACCAGAATGAGACACCGCTGCACTCAGCAGCAGCTTCTTACAAAACAAAAGTAGTGCGGGATCTGGTGGAACGCGGTGCAAATGTCCATGCAGAAAATAAGCGAAAAAACACACCTCTCGCCAAAGGATTATTACAATGCCGGAATATCGATATAGTTCACATGGCAGAAATCTCGCGAATTATGCTGGATGCAGGTGCAGCAATTACGCCGGAGATGAAGGAATCCGTGCGGCGTATCGGCAAGGATTTTGAATTCGTCAGAACAAATTACAATAAAGATCGACTGGATGAAACTGCAAATGCTCTCCTGGAGCTGTACCGGCAATTTGATGTCGAGCCTATAACGAAACTGGAGAGACATGACGGAATTTCTCCCATCAAGGTAACGGCAGCCGCATGGCCCGCACAGCACCAAGAGCTGTGGGATTTTCTTGTCCCTGCTTCAGGACATGCGACAACGGTGCAGGGTGAGGTTATCCGCATCACAGGGCGGGTGTCTCATGAAATACTTAATAATGGCGGAGGAAACTGGGATGCCGATTACCGTAAAATGCTGGATGCACTGATACGGCATTTTAGCACGGGCACGCCTTTAACGCCCGCCCTTCTTCAAGAGGCAGCTGCACTCGCCAAGCGGTTCCGCAACATTGCTGGCAATGAGCAACCAGCCAGATTATGCGAGCTGGCGGTGCAATGGGTACTTGCCAATCCTCAGCCCATTTCTATGACACAACCCGATTATTCCCGTTAAGTCTTCTATATGAATATTCATGACAACATTAACCACCGTAAAAATAATCCAGAATCCTTAACGTTGTCAATTATCTAACTAAAGAAAACACAGAAACGCCCCGAAGAAAAAAACTTCGGGGCGTCGATTTACATAATTCTAGATCCAACAAGTTTTAAGGATAATGACGAGAAGAATGTAAAGTACAAGAATCGTACCCGTTGATGTCCAAGGATTAATACAAACTGGAGCCTTTTTTTGTTCTTGAACGCCCCCAACACAATTATATCCCATTTTAATCCCTCCCTAATTACTTTTTTTTAATTTCACAACAGCATATGACTATGTATCATCAAATGATTGGGCATTAAACAACTTTGTCGCTTGTATCTAAGCCTATGATTCTATTCATTTTCTTTAACTTGACAAGCACCAGTTACTGTATGCTAATATAGACAAATCAATAACGTTGATATATCATCTATTCTTCAATTAGGAGAGATCATATGGATTCAAGAGAACCTTTAGGTTTGGTCATTCGAGATTTGCATTTAGAAATAGCAAATTATTTAACAAAGTTACTTGCTCCTTTTCGACTTGCACCTGAACAGCATCTACTTATGGCTCTGATGCTTGAGAAAGAAGGTCTATCTCAGAACGAGATTGCTGCTAATCTTGGTAAGGACAAAGCCAGTGTTGCCAGAATGATCGCCAGCTTAGAGAGCAAAGGTTACATACGCAAAGTAACAAGTGCGCAAGATCGCCGAGCGGTAAATGTATATGTAACAGAAGAAGGACGGAAATTAGAGAATACTATAAATGAGGTGACGGTCAATTTAAACGAAATTATCGAGTCAGGATTATCTGCTTCAGATTACTCAACGTTAAAGACTTTGCTAACACATGTGCTGAATAATGTAAGAGATGCTTAAAGCATTTCTCTCCCCCTTATAGTTGATATATCATCTATCATGCAAAAATAATACGAATCAAAATTCTGAAAAGAGGTTCATCATTATTATGGAATCATCATCAACTGTTCAAGTTAAACGTCCAGCCCTCATGGCCTTCTCGCTTATGTTAGGTGCATTCGTCGGGCTATTTAGTGAAACCGCCTTAAACATGGCTTTTACAAATTTAATGGATGAATTTTCAATCAACGCCTCAACGGTTCAGTGGCTAACCACAGGATATTTACTTGTATTAGGTATCCTCGTTCCAATATCCGCCCTATTAATGCAATGGTTTACCACTAGACAATTATTCACCGCTTCCTTGCTATTTTCTATTATCGGTACATTAATTGCTGCCCTCTCCCCTAATTTCAGCTCATTATTAATTGCACGATTAGTGCAAGCCTTAGGGACAGGCTTATTGCTTCCATTAATGACCAATATTATTCTTATTATTTTCCCTGCACATAAACGCGGAACTGTCATGGGAATGATGGGACTCGTTATTATGTGTGCACCGGCCCTTGGACCTACTCTATCTGGTTTAATTGTAGATCATTTTGGCTGGGAGTATATCTTTTGGATAAGCTTACCTTTATTGTTATTTACATTAGGTTTCGGATTAACATTCATTAAAAATGTAGCCAACATCACAAAACCTAAAATTGATATTTTATCCATCTTGCTTTCTACTCTTGGATTTGGTGGAATCGTCTTTGGTTTTAGTAACTTTGCTGATCATTCTTTGAGTGAAATCATTGTTTTGCTGCCTCTTATTGTTGGTTTCATCAGCTTAATCTTGTTTGTATTACGGCAATTTAAATTGGAAACCCCAATGCTGAATTTACGGGTATTTAAATATCCCATGTTTACGATAGGTCTTATAATGCTCTTTTTAGGAATGATGATCATTTTATCTTCTGCAATTTTATTACCTTTATATTTAAAAGGAGGTTTATTGTTATCGGCCACAATGGCTGGTACTCTACTTCTTCCAGGCAGCGTTATTAACGGGGCTATGGCTCCAGTTACGGGTAGAGTATTCGATAAATACGGTCCGAAATTATTGCTGCCGCTTGGATTTTTTATCGCAACCATTGCTGGTTTTCTATTTACAAGAAACTCTACTGAAACCAGTAGCCTAACCTTTATATTAATACACTGCGCAATGTTTATCGGATTAGCAATGGTCATTATGCCCGCTCAAACCAATGGGTTAAATCAATTACCTGTGAAATACTATCCGGATGGGGCTGCTGTTATGAGTACACTTCAGCAAATTGCAGGTGCTCTTGGTACAACGTTCGCTGTTACGCTAATGTCTAGCGGACAAATACGATTCGCAAACACACATCCAACCGCTGCACAGCCTGAAATATTAACCGCTGGAATTACACATGCTTACTTATTTATCGCAGCAATTGCAGGTATTGGATTGATTATATCGTTATTTGTGAAGCGTATTCGAGTGTATTGATTTTGTCTGTTAAAAAGACAGTGGACATGAACTGCCCGCTGTCTTTTTTTTTAAGTATAATCCTAAGGCTTTAACTCATATGTTTTTCATAAAAAACTAATGTTAAGTTGTCATTTATTTTTTTGGTTTCCCCCGTGCTTCTATACCCTAACTTTTCATATAAATAGCAATTCCTTTGCTCCTGTATAATACTATCCAGCTCCCATTTCTTTGATACTGACCCGATAAGTTTTATTATCCTTTTTAACGATGCGGACACCGCCCACAGCAATATCAAAATACTTAATCATATAATAATCTGCAAAAGACTGATTAATTCGATCCCTGATTTGTTCCACAGTTTCATTGGCTGGGCTGGTTTCATAATCTTTATATTTCTCCAGCAATGGCATAAAGGCTTTAACTTGCATTTCGTGAATAAACGCTGCGTCGCTCGCGTCTGCTTTACATAAAGAAATCTCCATAAAGTTATACCCCTCCGAAAGTTAGTAAATATATAAGCTGTCAGATATTCTTTTTATCCTCCGATTTAGAGGAATCTCTAAAAGAGCCCAAGATACCCGTAAACAGCCCAACTAATCCAATAAAAACGCCTATCCCGCGGCCACCCTCATAGGCTAATATCACAACTACTCCAAACAATGTAATGTGAAGCCCAAAAAGTTGAGTTTGCACTCCTGATTTCAAATAAAGACACTTGAGCCTCCCGGCTCCAGCGTCTCATCATGTGGATTTATGGTTTGTTTTTGGGAAGGATATAGAGTGTTCCGTCTTCTTTATATTCAGCATAGGCAATATCCTCAATGCAATTATAGCCCTGCTCTCTGACGCGTTCCTTAATCTGCTCCTTGTTCATCGATCTGCCACGCATAGACTCTTCCAGTACCCTGCCTTTATCAATAACTGTAACGGAAAAAGCAGAAGATTGCTCATCTTCAGACTTGCGCATTACCGATAGAGAACCGTTCGTTTCGAGCAGAGCATACCGTACTTCACTTAGGGAAAAGATATTTTGTTGCCTCAGCATGAACAGCAGTTGGGTATACTCAATATCATATTTCTCCAACAAATCCTGATTCACTATGCCATCGTCAATTAGCAGCACTGTCCGGCCTTCCGCCATGTTCCCGAATTTCACAAAATGGGTAGTCACCTTTTCGAACAGATAAGATAATGCGGTCCAAATAAAAAGAGCAAACAGCAGATGCCAGATCTTCACCTCATCATCATATATCGTATTGCCGACAATTTCACTTAAAATCAATGAAGACAGAAAATCAAGTGGTGTCAATTGACTAAGCGTCTTGCGGCCGGTAATAAAGGTAATGATCCACAAACCAAAAAAGCTGATGACCAATTTGACGCCTATAGTTACAAATATCTCCATTGCTGCACCTCCAGATGGGACTCGCGCAGGCACGTTGCCCTTTTTACACGAAATCCATTCATGAAAGGTATTACACACTCCTAGTGGGGTATAAACAGCAAAAGATACTCTCTGCAACTTGCCTATGTTGGGATAGTTATAAGGAATGTTGTCCCTTTGCCTTTTTCACTATCGACTTCAATATTTCCTTTCACTTTATCGACGGTACTGTAGACCATAAGCATACCCAGCCCCGTCCCTTCTGCTTTAGTAGAATAATACGGTTTACCGAGTCGCGATATTTCATCTTTAGTCATGCCGACTCCGTTATCTTTGATACTGATCATAATATTTTGCTTTTTTTCAAATATATCGATAAATAGCGTTCCGCCATCGGTTTCCTTCATCGCTTCTATACCGTTTTTATATAAATTAATTAGACACTGCTGAATCTGGTTCCGGTCATAATTTTTATTTAAGGAATTATTAAAATTGAATTGAACATCTACTTTGTGCATGGTGGCATAAGGCATTATGATATTTTTAGTATATTCTGATTCTGCCTTCATATTGGAGTAAACCATGTTTTCAGATTGTGGCTTGGCAAAGGAGAGATAATCACTTACAATTTTTTCTGCTCGCTGTAGCTCTTGTAGAGACAACTCTACAAATCCCTTTTCCTCTGGCGTCATTGTTTTAGATTTATTTAATAGCTGCAAAAAACCACTAGTCACTGTAAGTGGATTTCTGATTTCATGAGATACACTTGCCGCTAGCTCGCTGACGACATTTAATCTTTCCGATTGGACAATCCGTTCCCGATTTTTAATATTAGATATAATTTTTTCAATCAAAATCATAATGACACTCATCACCCCAACATGAGTCGTCAAAGCATTTAATGAAAGAATCCAAAATTGCCTGTCTAAAGAATCCTGAACCAAACCTAAAATAAACAGATAAACCCCCATAATTAGCAAAGCAATCAGATTTGCCGCAATCACACGACCTTTCGATGGTAATTTTAAAAATCTGTTTTTATATAACGGCACCAAAATCAGAATCGCCGTCGCAAATAGAAACGAATAAAATACGCCATCTCCACCCACATAGAATCTGTACGCATTCAAAATAATATATAGAGGAAAAACATTCCTATATCCTCCAAAGAGTGCCACAATAATAAACGGAATGTACCTTAAATCAAAAATATAGCCAATTTCTAGTCTGATAGGTTTAGCGATACAGAGACTCATGGTCACTGCTGACATAAAAACGAGAATCAATCTATTGTAGGAATAGGCCCGATTCTCAAAAAATATCAGAAATGTTAATACTGGAAAAAGCAAAAACAAAAAATTCAAAAGTAGGGTTTCAAACAAGAGATGACTTCCTTTCAGCCTTTTGCTGCGTAAATGAATATATTCAAGGTTATATTAAGGGTTTTAGATAATTACCTAAGCTAACATTATAAGTCACAGTATTGACTATACACTAAGTATTTCTCAACCATTTTTCAAATAATCCCAAAAAATCATACTATAGAACCACAATTAGCAAAAAAATACAGACATCTGAAGTCTGTATGGGGTCATCAATTTTCGTATTCCTGAATATCCACATTATAAACTGTACCTTCGTAGTTTTTATGGCTGGAAATGAATCATTGAATTTGTTTTACACAGAAAACAGCCATCCCCTCAGGATGGCCGGTTTTTATTTCACTAAAAATCCGTTAACTGTGATATGGAGCGGCGCCTAATTTAACTTCGCTCGGATCTCCACTTTTGATCATAGCAATGGAGACAGCTATAAGCAATATTTTCCGATGAATAAATAAGTACTACAGCCTAAAAACAATTTGATCTCCTGTCTCATTGTTCTTGAAGGGTTTACCATATTTCCTGAACTCTAATGTAACGCCTGAAGGATCGTCAGAAAGCGGTGGAGAAATCACGTAATTATAAGAAGCTTGTCCGGTTGAACTTCCGCCATTCGTCATTCGACTATCATATTCTTCTCCTATAAACAGCTCGAAAAAGCTATGGCTATGAGAATTTGCTGGAAGCTCAGTTGTCATGTCCCAATCTATATTAAGGGTGACCACACTAGCATTACTGTATTGACGTATAGAGGTCAGTGTATAAAATAATTCATCTTTCTCAATTGATTTAAGAACTGCAATATGTTTTCTAAAATCAATTGGCTCAACCATCGGTTTAAAATGCTCTTCACTTAGCAATGTCCCAAATACCGCTTTCAAAAAATCCTCATAGAGCTCATAATTTTCTGCCCATTTAGAGATAGATTCAAACGGTGGGAATCCTGGATTATTATTCGAGATTTCCTTTCGTTGCTTGATCAATGCACATATTTGCTCGTCGATATCCTTAATTTGCAGATCGTAATGTTCAGTTGGTCGTACAAACGGCATCCTTTTCATTTTGAACCTCCTTTTTGCACAAATGCAAAAGAAATCTCAGCTTCACATACCAGCTCACTATTTACTGTTGCGATGCCTTTGCCTTTTACAATCTCACCTTTCATCCGATTGACTTCGAATTCGAGAAGAAGCTGATCCCCAGGCGTTACTTGGCGCTTAAAACGGGCATTATCAATGCCAACTAATAACCCTATCTTGCCCATCAGCTTTTCGTTTTTGCACATTGTGATTCCTCCTACCTGGGCTAATGCCTCCACAATTAAAACACCTGGCATTACAGGATGCTCAGGAAAATGGCCGCTAAAAAACGGTTCATTAATGGATACTTTTTTTATACCTACTGCTCTCTTGTTCTCCTCCAACTCTATAATTCTGTCCACTAAAATAAACGGATACCGATGAGGAATAAGTTCTACAATCTGCTGTATATTTAGCATAATTCCCGTCTTAGCCTCCTAAAATACTTTTTGGGTAATTTTAACACCAGAAGAGATTTTGTACTACTCAAAAATACCAAAGCAACTGGCTTATAACATCACTTCTGGAGAACCTAAAAAACAACGGCAGCCCTGAACTAGTAAATAAAGTCCACGACTGCCGCTTTTTATTGATCTACTGTATCCTGTTAGCTTAAGATTCAAACTCAATTAACAAACACCTGTGTCTTTCTCCCTGCTTCAATTCGTTCAGTGAATTTTCCGCCAGTGTATTCCTCTATTACCTTTTTCCAAAAGCGTTGTGCGGGCTCATTATTATCTTTTTGATAAACTTCCCATTGCCCCTTATGTAAATTAAAAATATCTTTTGCAACTAGTCTACCTAATCCTACTCTCCGATACTTTTTTATAATAAAAAACTCTGCAATGGAAAAGTATAAATCATCATCTCTATTTTTTAATTTGACTAAAACGAATCCAGCATTTTTCTCATTCAGAGTTAACAGATATGGGAAATTCGACTCTTCTGTCCAGTAATCGTTGAGAGGATAATCATTAAATTTTCCGTTTTCTTCAAGGTGCAAATCCATATACTCGGAGAAATCATACATATAAAATTGCATTAGGTTGTTGAGGATTTCTTTTTCTTCAAGGGTCGCCCTTTTAATTTGATAGTTCATTTAATAATCATCCCATATCTATATTTTATCTAATTAGTAAAGGAATCTTCTATTTTCTCGGATAAGTTTCTTCGCATCCTTTTGAAATAAAACAATTGTTGTTGTACGCTTCAATGGATTGATTCCCAAATTACTTTGCAGTTGCAGTAATATGTTACCACTCAAGAATACTCTCTTTCAACTTTACAAATTTTCACTTTGTAATTTTGGTACCAATCATTCTTCCCTTTCTCCTGAGCAACTTTGTGAGATTGATGCTGTTTCCAGTTACTAATCGCCTCTAAGCTCTCCCAATAAGAAATCGTAATACCCGCTCCTGAAGAATCCCGGACACTTTCCACTCCTAAAAACCCAGGTTGCCCGGACGCAAGCTGCTCCATTTTTTCAGCCATAATGTTATATCCGTTATCCCCCTCCGTACGTTGACTTGAAAATATGACTGCATAATAAGATCCGTTTGATTCATGAACCATTCCGCTCAAACTCCCCTTTAATCGTAGATGTTTTTATATAAAACAGATTATACTATTATAATTAAGATAAAAATAATGAATATTAATTATTAGTTTAATGAATTTTTTTCATATATTATTGAGGAGAGAAATCATTATGAATCTTTTAAAATATCAGATTTTCAGTAAGGTAGTTGAGATTGGCACTGTGAAAATAGGTACTTTCTCTAGTGTATCGATCCAATGGATGCCCCAAATCATTAAACAATTTCAAAATCAGTTTCCACATATTGAAATAAAACTACTTGATGGTAACTACTCTGAAATAGAAGAATGGATTGCCGATGGAACCGCTGACTTGGGATTTGTAAATCTGCCTAGTAAGTATACTCCCCGAAATGATTCTGTCACATCTCCCCGACAAAGTATGTTATCGCCCATTAGAAGGAGAGCATTATCGTTCTATTGGCATTGCAGCCGCATCCATTAAAAATGCCTCTCCAGCGGCAAAAAAACTAATTGAATTCATAACAGAATGGATCACCCAACGTGCCCAACCCTCCGCATTACCGTGATTAATGATACGGCTCAACGCGCTGTCTGTAACGGCAAGCTTTAAGGTTATCCTTCGCAGAGTGGTCCTTTTTTGAATCTAGTATTAACGTCAGCGTCAGGGAAAAATGAACCTTGTCTATGTATCTTTTGCGTAATTCACTACTCCCGGAACACGAAAATTCGCATAACATAGAGAACAGCCTGCTGGCTGTTCTCTATCGCTGTCTGCTTTAGAAGCACGTGAACGAAGCGATCCGATTCAAATCAATGCCGAAGTACGACCAGAAAAAACCGTTCCATCTGAACCCTGCAATAGAATTACGCCCGACGAATACTGGAAAGAACCAAAATTGCTCGCCGTTGTTCAGCCAAATGTATGTGTTGCGGAACAGGCAGCGTCTGATCCCGCCGGGATCAATGGCAAATGTGGTAGTCGACATTTGCGGCACGAATTGCGGTGGAGGAGCCGTCGGCGCTTGAACGCCTCCTGGTGCACCCCCCGGAAATTGTCCGGGGGTTCCCGGAAACCCTGGTCCCCCGGGTCCTCCAGGTCCTCCGGGTCCTCCCGGTATGCCAGGTCCGCCAGGTCCGCCCGGGAATCCTGGAAATCCTCCGCCGGCTCCCGGTGTTGGAAAAAATCCCATATGTGATCGCTCCTTTCAATGAGTAGGCATAATCATCATATGCATTCGTGGAAAGGGCGCTTGGGCGCAATGGGCGTTTTTCCAAAAAATGAAAATCAACAATAAGATCTAACATAGGCAATATCAAAAAACTAAACTTGCTCCTACTTATACTACGGTTCAACGCATCATAAATAAACTAAGCCAATTACACTCATCAGCACCTGCTGAATTAATTCCGTCCACGTCACCTTGTTAAGTTTTCAGCTTTAATGTTAAATCGTCACTGATGAGATGCAGATGCTTGGTCAGCCTTCACACAATCAATAGCGACAACGAACGCAATCATGAGCGTCTCCATCTCATCATTCAATATTTGAACCTTATAGCTATCACCCCAAGTGAACCACTCCTTGTTCACTTTACCGATGACTACACCATGCTGTAAAACCTGAAAATCCATGTCCCACCAGTTACCATGTACCTCAATGTCAGCAGCATCAATCGTATAACGTGCTTTAAAGAAAGAAAACTCCTTCTTAATCGTTAACACCTCTCGACCATCTACTTCAACAAAAAACTTTGGTAAAAAACTGAACACCTTTTTCGTAATTAGTGCGACTTCTTCTCTTGTTGTATTCATAATAGAGAAAGTCTTGGGAATTTGCATAAAACTGCCCTCTACGTAATAGACATCTTGCTCCTGCTGATTCTTTACCGTGAATTTACCACTTAGACTGAATACCTTTTGTTTTATATAAAGTTGCTTCATTCTAAGCCTCCTATCGCTCCTTAGTTAACATCATTTAAGAGAAATGTTATAGTTGTTTTGTCATAATAAAGTCTATTTGTTCCTCATCACCCATATAAAAAGAATGAGTTCCTGTATGAACAAACTTCATTTTTTCATAAAAGCTAATGGCGTTCTTATTTTTTTCCCAAACCCCCAGCCAAATCTTCTCTTTATTACATTGTATCGCTATTTCTATAGCTTTATTTATTAGATATTGCCCAAGCCCCTGTTTATGAAATTTTTTCCTAATATAAATCCTCTCGATTTCAAGCGAATCATTGCCCATTACTTCAGATTGAGCATCATCGGTGTTAACCTTTAAATACCCAGCTATTTCTTCATTAAAATAAATAAAATAGAATTCCGATGAGCTATCCGACAATTCTTTTTCTAATTGTTTTAAGTTAAATGCTCTATCCAAGTAGGCTTTCATATTTTCAGTTGAATTCTGATTACTAAATGTCTCATTAAATGTTTCAACACTAATTCCTTGAAGTGAACCTAAATCTTCGAACGTGCACTTTTTTATATTTATAGCCATTGTGTTTTCTCCTTTTAAAATATCAATTTACAAATAAACTCTTATTTTGAGCTCCATTTATATGGTGTTATGCAGATGTGACAGGAAAATAGTATACCATAATTGTTGTATTTGCAACAAAAACTAAGTGTTTTCCATTCATTCCACCTATTAGCGTATTGGCGTAATCAGTCTCTATGCGGCAGTCAGGACTCCAAAAGTGGAAGCGAACGAGGTTTTTGGGGTTCGATGATGGATGGCGGTTACTTTCGGACCCAGATGACGTTATTTGCGAATATTTCGGCTTTGGAGCAAGGGTTCGGACTCCAGTGCAGTTATTCCCCTGAAAAGGCTGCTTTTGGGGTATTTTTCAGGCCAATAGCGACTATGCGGTCCGTTAGAATTCCATAAGTGGGATATGACGCGTCTAAGGGTCATCTGAGTCCAATAGCTACTTCCGGGTGCGCAAAGTGATCGAAGAAAGTGTGACTTGGGAGTGTGATAGCGGAAGAGAACAAAATTTGAGGATTCGGTGATGAAGAATGTGAGCGAGGTTTGGGGTTGAATGATGGAGAATGTGAGCGAGGTTTGGGAAATCGGTGATAGCGGTAACAAACGAAGTATGAGAAATCGCGGATGGAGGAAGCGAACGACGTTTGGGGATTCTGACTGGATTCGCAGATAGAGGAAACGAGCGACGTTTGGGGTTCGATGATGGAGCAAAAAAAAATGAGGTGCCCCAGTAGCCATTTTCGGCTTTTGGGACACCCATCCTCTCCGCAGTGCGCATATAGCGCGGTATGGTGGACTGATCAGAGCCCGGTTAAAGCCATCTCATAAATCTTTTTTTAGATAGTTTAATCTGATTATGTTCGGCCCATGCGGTTAGTTCTTTCATACCTTTGTATTCTTCGTCAAGAAAACTAAAACATAATCTATAGGGAGGAAATTTGTGATCTACAGGTTTAATGCCTATTACGGGTATGAAATAGCCCTTTACATAAATATTCTCAATTTTTTTCGCTTGAATTTCTTTGTTATCTACTAGTATAGAGTCTGGAAGAATCCGAACCTCAATGAACTTTCTAATCGTAATGATCCTATAGAGCAATATGATTACAACAATCAGACAGAAGGTCAACCATATATAACCAAAATAAAGTAATACTTTATACTCCATATTATTTCTGGCATTTAACAGTAGTATGCTACTTGAAAAAATCATAGAAAACAGAAGCGACATTAACGATGGACGACTCACTTTATAAGCTCCTATATTTTCCATAACCCCCTCACTTTCTCAGACTATTATAGCTTACTATATTTCATAAATTATGGATATGGCACCTCTTTTTAATCCACTGGAATCTCAATCACCTTGTTATATTCCTTCATATAATGTATTCCTTCTATCAGAATATTTTCAGGTTTCGTTTGTGTATCAAATAATAAGGTGCGTTCCTTCATGAGTTTACCGTTCGTTTGTTCTGACTCTTTTTGATTAATTGTTGTTTTTAAAGCCGTGTTTTCGCCAGCATTTTCTATAGACACACCATCCAGCATTACATCCTCATCTGTAGCAATAGTTACTTCAATCCCTTGAGCGGTATTGGACACATCCTTAATCCATAATTCTTTATCCCCCAGTAGAATCGGCTCATTACTATCAGCATTTAGAGGATACTTCTCTTCCAGCTTCTGATATCCAACAAACTCTTTAACAACCAGCTGCAATGAATGTAGTTCTTTTGGCAAGGTGTCATAACGAATATCAAATGATCTCCCACCCAGCGAGGTTTTATTGCTACTACCTAATATTTCTACAGGCTTTCCATTGGCAATTAATTGAATGCCTTCTAGCCCTAATCTTATTCGATCGAAATTCTCGACATTCATACTCCCTTTAATCACAGTCATGGTTGGTGTGGCCGTGATCGACTTGAAGGTAATTGATCCTCTGTCGGCTTTGACCTTTTTATTAATCGATTGTTTGATCTGAGTCACCATCGCTTGATTTGGATTATAAGAAAACGTTATGCTCCCTTCACTCATCTGCCCTTTCTGTAGAGGTCCCCAGTAATGAAGTGTTAGTTTTTTCGAAAATGGGCTTACGCTATCAAATGTCATCGTGCCTTTTATTTCTGTATGTTCGTCATTGATTAAAGATACACCACTTCTTATGTTGGAATTCGTGAGAAACCCTTCTATTTTAGAAGGACTAAAATGATCTCCCGTCTCCTCTAGTCCCTTAGGATTGTCTAACGTGTAATACACAATAAATTGATTGGCATCTGCCATAATTCCGTTAATCTTAAGTTCTGTACCATCTGCTAACGTCGTCTTTTTGTCTATGCTTTGTCCCATTCCTTGTTCATTGAGTTGTTGTAAAGTTCCCTCTAACACCTCATCAAAACCAAATAACTTTTTTCCATAATAAGCGAAGGCATTATAGCTGTTTCCAGTAACCACTATCACTAATAAGATGACGGCTGCAATCTTCCAGAGGGGGGAGCTTTTTCTTTTTATTCTTTTTGGGGGTGCCGAGTCTAAAGCATTTCTTAATCTCATTTCTAAACCCTCAGGTGCAGTTATGGACTCTAAATTCCTCTTCTCATCCACTAATCGTTGTTCGACGTTATCGTTCATCAACATCACCTCTGTAATGATTTTTTAGCGTTTGTAATCCATTGTAGATTCTTGATTTAACAGTTCCGATCGAGACCTGTGTAATGTCAGCTATCGTTTGATTATCGAGATCATGAAAATACTTTAATTGAATTGCTTCTCTTTGCTGCTCGTTCACATGTAACAATAACGCCTGCATATCCATTTGCTGTTCACTTTTATGATAAGGATCGCCTGGTGCAACATGGACGCTTTCCATCTTAACATTGGAGCTCCAATCCTCTAATAACACCAGCTTGCTTCGCTTATGAAGCTGCCTTTTGCAGCCATTTACCAAAATCGTTTTACTCCAGCTGTAAAAAGACTCCTCTTTCTTAAGTTGATCAATCTTCTCGTATAACGTAACTATCATTTCCTCCATGGCATCCATTGCATCTTGCGCATTTCCCATATAGCTGTACGCAAGCCTATAAAAAACATCTTTTTCAGACATAATTAATTGCAGCAAAACTTCTTTATTTCCTTTTTTGGCTTTTTTCACCAATCGTATAACATCCATGCCTTCACCTCTCTCCCCTATATGAGTCAGGAGCACTGTAAAAAGTTCATCTTCATAAAAAATTTTTATATATCGCGAACTATTCAATCCACCTAAACTGTAATATTCAGGAAAATTTCACTCAGACATACCCAAATCTAGTTGATTTTAAACGCTTCAATGTAATAGAATGAACTAATCTAAAAAGAAAAGGATGGGCATAAGCAATGCCGTTTAAAGAACCTCGTACCCTCAGTAAAAGATCCCTGCTATTCTTCTCTCTCATTATGCTTGTAAAAAGCTATTTTGCCTGGTATTTTCTATTTGAAGATGGCCCTACTTGGACCACTTGGCTTAAAGAAATCCCTTTTGTACTTCTAGTCTTTTGCTTGATTGAATGGTTCGCTACGAAACGAAAAATTGCAATTTACATGCTTGTCAATGTGTTGATTACTACTCTATTTTTCTCATTAATTGTATATCATAATCATTTTGGCATCATTGCTACTTCGCAAGTATTAGATCAGGTCAAACAAGTGGGAGCCGTAAAGAAAAGTATATTTTCGGTCCTTCGTCCTCAATATATGCTTATCTTTGTGGATATCATTGTCATCAGCTTGGTGATGTTTAGAAAACAGAAAGCACTGGATTGGAAAAAAGCCATGTCGCGCAAAAGTAACCGTAAAGCGGTGGCAGTCCTGTTCTGTATTTCCATCATCATTTGTGCAATGAATATTTTTCCAAACCGTGCCAGTATGAACGAAACGATTAAAGCGGAGCAAATGGGCATTCTTAATTATGAAGCCTACTCTCTGCTAGCTGATCAAGAGGAAGAACAAATTGACGTCTCTGAGATTACGCAATCCACTATTGATAAAACCAAAGGAATTCAAGCGATCTCTAACCCGGTTTTATTTGGAGCCGCCAAAGGAAAAAATCTAATCATTCTGCAAATGGAGTCTTTCCAGAACTTCTTAATCAATCTAAAGATTGATGGACAAGAAATCACACCAAATATGAACAAGCTTGCGGCCAGCAGCTTCTACTTCCCGCGTTTCTACCAGCAGGTTGGACAAGGCAACACTTCTGACGCAGAGTTTATTGTAAACACTTCTTTTTATGTACCACCTGATGGTCCAGCTACCCAAATGTACGCTCCTAAAGAGCTTCCAAGCTTACCCAAGCTGCTGCAAGCACAAGGTTACGATACGGCAACATTCCATACGAACGAAGTCGACTTTTGGAACCGTGGTGAGCTTTATAGTGCTTTGGGATTCAATCGTTATTATGATAAAACTTACTTCGGGGAAGAAGACACAGTATTTTATGGCGCTTCTGATGAAGTTTTGTATGAAAAAACCGCTGCAGAGCTGGCAAGAATGGATCAGGATGACCAGCCCTTCTACTCCCATGTAATTTCGATGTCATCTCATAACCCGTTCTCCATCCCAGAGGATAAATACAAAATGACACTTCCAGTGCGATTCGAAGGAACGCTTGTTGGCGATTATATTCGGGCTCAGAATTATGCTGATTATGCGCTAGGACTTTTTATCGATGAGCTCAAACAAAACGGAGTGTGGGATAACAGCTTGATCGTATTGTACGGGGATCATCGTGGGCTGCCTATCTTCTCTCTAAAAGAGGATGATCATCTCCTACTGGAAGAGATTCTCGGCCATGAATATTCGGAACGTGAATTGATTAATATTCCGTTGATCATGTCAGCGACAGGGATTACAACACCTAGTGTAAAAGAACAGCTGGGCGGGCAAGTAGATATTTTACCTACCGTATCTAATTTATTGGGTGTCTCTCTTACAGATCATATTCATTTCGGACAAGATCTCTTGAATCAATCAACATATAACTTACTTCCACAACGGTATTATTTGCCTACAGGATCTTTCGTAAATAACGAAGAGCTCTTCTTATCCGGCAGTGGCTTCGAGGATGGCCAGCATTATACTTTATCTGGTAACGGCGATCAACCTCTGCAATCCACAGAAGACGAATTCGAGCGTGCCTTACAACTGCTCCATTTGTCAGACAGCTATGTTACACAGCTACCGGATAGAGTTATTGAAGAATAAGCTGCAATGTACAGCAAAAAAGACTGTGCTCGCCAAATCGGCGAGCGCAGTCTTTTTCTATAATGGTTATTATTTTGACTCTTTAACAACTAGTTTAAGCGGTGCCGCAATCAGCTTTTCTACGGTTTTGCCTTCTAATACATCCTTAGCGGCTTGAATGGCTAGCTGGCCAATTAATTCAGGCTGCTGAGCAACGGTTCCTGTTAATTTACCAGCTTCGATGGATTTAAGTGCATCTTCATTTCCATCAAAACCAATCACAGGGATATTCTTGCCTGAACTTTGAATGGCTTCAATGGCACCTAGCGCCATTTCATCATTATGAGCGAAAACTGCTTGTACGCCAGGATTTCCTTGTAGAAGGTTCTCCATAACGGTCAGGCCTTTCGTACGGTCGAAATCAGCCGTTTGCTTAGCAATGACATCTAGCTGGCTGTCCGCAATTTCATGGAATCCCTTACCGCGTTCCCGAGTCGCTGACGCTCCTGGGGATCCTTCTAGCTCGATGACCTTTGCACCTTTCCCAAGCTGCTCTACAATATATTCTGCCGCCATAGAGCCACCCTTTACATTGTCAGAGGCAACTAGAGCTTTGATATCCCCTTGATCTGCGGAACGGTCCAACGTAACGACGGGAATATTTAAACTGTTAGCTGTTTGCACTACCGTCGAGATCGCTGATGAATCTACAGGATTGATCAATAACGCATTCACACCTTTTTGCATCAAATCTTCGACGTCATTACTTTGTTTAGCAGAATCATTTTGGGCATCAATGACAAGGACTTCCAAGCCTTGCTTCTTAGCCTCGGCCAAAACACCATCTTTAACGGATACAAAGAAGGGGTTATTCAATGTAGATATGGATAATCCAATCTTCATATTCTCCATGCTTCCACCACTGCTAGGCTTAGCCCACTCTGGAGGCTCCAAGGAACATCCTGTCATGAGAATTAATAGTAAGGAAGTAAGAATCAAAGTTAACTTTTTCATGTTGGAATCCCCCTTATACGGCTTTCTTACGGTCTATGAGTACGGCAATGGCAATAACGATCCCTTTGACCACCATCTGGTAAAAAGAGGATACGCCGAGCAAGTTCAAACCATTGTTCAAAATCCCGATAATCAGTGCACCAATCAATGTGCCTACGATACGTCCACGACCACCAGTTAAGCTCGTACCGCCTAATACTACAGCTGCGATAGCATCCAGCTCATAGGATGTGCCTGCTGTGGGTTGTGCTGAGTTCAATCTGGAAGTCAGGATAGCTCCTGCCAATGCGGACAACATACCGGTCAATGAATAGATCATAATTTTAATGCGGTCTACTTTAATCCCTGAAATAATTGATGCTTTTTCATTACCACCAATGGCATAGGTTTTACGACCAAATGGAGTTTTGTGCAATACAACCCATAAGACTGCGAAGACGATGAGCATTGTTATAGCAGGTACAGGTATTCCCAGTAAATATCCACGACCAAACAATTGGAAGGTCATGCTGTCTCCAAGACCTGTGATTGGATTACCGTCTGTGTATACAAGAGTTAATCCCCGGAAAATCGTCATGGTCGCCAACGTAGCGATAAATGGTGCCATTTTACCTTTGGTAATCATGAGTCCATTGACCATCCCCATCACACCACCCGCTAAACAACCTACAATAATAGCTAAGACAGGATCCCAACCTGACAACATCAGGTTAGCTGTGAAGGCACTGGATAGGGCTAGAATAGAACCCACCGATAAATCGATACCACCCGTTAGAATAACAAAGGTCATCCCAAAAGCGATAAGCGCATTTATGGCAACTTGTCTAAGCAAGTTCAGGATATTAAGGGGCTCCATAAAGCTTGGGTTCAACACCGTAACGATAACAATTAGAATAATCAGCCCTAGTAATGGACCTAGCTTCTGTGTAATTTGCCCGATTTGAAAACCTTTATTTTCTCTCTCACCTTTGATAGTTGTCATTACTATTGCCCCCCTGTAGCTAACGTCATGATTTTTTCTTGCGTAGCTTCTTGTTGTGATAGCTCTCCACTAATTTCCCCTTCATGAACCACTACGATCCGGTCGCTCATTCCTAAAACTTCAGGAAGCTCTGACGATACCATGATAATGGCGACTCCACGTTCCGTTAATTCGTTCATGAGCTGGTAGATCTCCCGTTTAGCTCCTACGTCCACTCCACGGGTAGGTTCATCGAGGATAAGCACACTTAAGCCAATCCCAATCCATTTGGCGATGACCACTTTTTGTTGATTCCCCCCGGATAAATTCCGGACCAAAGTGGAGGAAGACTGTGTCTTGATGTGCAGCCGTTTGATAAGTATGTCTACAAATTCTTGTTCTTTTTTATCAATGATTACACCCTTAGGAGCGAAGCTATATAAATTTGTAAGGACCATATTGTCTCGAATAGAGAAATCAAGCACTAACCCTTCATCTTTCCGATCCTCCGTAACGAATCCTATCCCCGCCTTCATCGCATCATTGGGATTTCGAATCGTGACCTTTTCTCCCCGTACCATAATCTCACCACGGTCTAACGATTCCAATCCGAATAAGGTTCTCATCATTTCTGTTCGTCCAGATCCCATTAATCCTGAGAAGCCTAAGATCTCACCAGAACGAACGGAGAAATTAACATCTTTAAATTGCCCTTTTTTCGTGGCATTTTTGACTTCAAGAACAACCTCTCCGGGTTTGGAGGTACGCTCAGGAAACCGGTCAGTTAATTCACGCCCTACCATCTTCCGAACTACATCATCGAAGTTAGTCTCTGGAATGGGCTTCGTGTCTACTGTTTTCCCATCTCGCATGACCGTTATTCGGTCACATATCGTAAAGATCTCTTCCATCCGGTGCGAAATATACACGATGGAGACGCCTTCCTTTTTAAGGGAAGTTATGACTTCGAACAATTTTTGGATTTCCCGTTCGGTTAATGCCGCTGTCGGTTCGTCCATGACGATAACTTTTGCATGAGTCATAAGCGCTTTTGCAATCTCAATCATCTGTTTCTCACCTACCGAACATTCCCCCGCCTCTTGATTTAAGGGAATCGTTACGGAGAGCTTACGAAATTGTTCATTTGCTAACGCTTTCATCTCTTTCATATTTAAGATCCCTAGTTTGGAGGTTCGTTCCTTACCAATAAACAGATTATCTAGAACCGTCATATCCGGCCACACGTTCAGCTCCTGATGGATAAAAGCGATCCCATAACGTTCAGCCTCTTTGGGATTATTAAAGTATGTTTCCTGACCATCTATAGTAATGGTCCCTTGATCACGCTGATGCAGTCCAATCAGAATGTTCATCAGAGTAGACTTGCCTGCGCCATTTTCTCCCATCAGGGCATGAACTTCGCCATCCTTCAGTTCAAAATCCACACCCGTCAACACACGGTTAGCCCCAAAAGATTTATAAATATCTTTCATCGTAATGTGCATACGCTTTGAACCCCCTTTTTATCAAAAATAGACCCCGGCTTGTAAAATACAATTTGCATAAGGCTTAGCTTCCCCCGTACGAATGATGACCTTCGCATGCTGGGTTAACCATTTAAATTGTTCATGTGAAATCGCCTCTATAGGTATTTCCTTAAATTTGTCATTCAAGTATTCAGAGGTATCTTTATTTTTTTCAGCTAATTCCTCTGCTACGATAACTTTCTCAATGACCATATCCTCTGAAATGATTTCGACAAGCTCTTGGAAGCTGGGAACTCCCAATTTAAGTGCTAAATCAATCTTTGGAACACCAGGTGGAACGGGTAATCCAATATCAGCAATGACAATCGTATCGGTGTGGCCTAAATCAGTAAGCACTTTGGAAATATGACTGTTTAAGATTCCTTGTTTTTTCATAATTAAAGACTCACCTCCACCTCTACTCTTGTTGGCATGCCACCTTGGGCACCAAATTTTGTGACGGATAAAGAAGCCGCGCGATTGGCAAACTTTACACTAGTTCGAATAGACTTGCCTTCAGCTAGAGCAACAGCAAATGCCGCATTAAAAGTATCTCCTGCTCCAGTGGTATCTATAGCATTCACTTTATAGGTGGGAACTAAAACTTCCTGTTTACCATCGTAATAACGCACACCATTGCTGCCCTCGGTAATAAATAACTTATTGGGATATTTGCGTAAAGCTTCAGCAGTACTCATCTCAGGAAATAATATTGCACATTCATGTTCATTGGGTGTTAAATAGGTGGCATTGTTTATAATCGTTTCACTGATAGGACGAGCAGGTGCTGGGTTAAGCAACATAGGCACATTGAATTTGTGGCAAATCTCACTTACAAAAGACACCGTTTCTTCCGGAATTTCTTGTTGGATTAATACCATGTCAGAGCCTTTAATATTCTCAAGTGCCCGTTCAACCAAAGCAGGAGTAACTAAATCATTGGCTCCTTTTACAACGATAATGCTATTATCACCTTCCGCTAAAATGATGTGGGCTGTGCCACTTTCGGCATGTGTAACCGGTTCCACATTGGCGGTAAAAACGCGATTCTTTTTCAGATTATCCATGATAGCGGTACCATAGAAATCATCACCTACACAACCAACCATCGTAACTTCTGCTCCAAGACGGGCAGCAGCGACTGCTTGGTTCGCGCCCTTACCGCCCGGAACGGTGGAGAATTGTTCTCCAAGCACAGTCTCACCCGCGTGAGGTCGCTTATTCGAAGTCACTACTAAATCCATTGAACAGCTGCCAATTACACAAATCTTAGCCATTTTCATCAACCTTTCTCATGTTGTCATCTATTCTTTACTCTTGTAGTTTCCCGCTCCACAAAGCTAACGGGTAGTTGAATAATCTTCTCTTCCACCTTATCTTGCTCAATTAGCTTAATAAGTAAACCCGCCGCTTCTCTACCCATATCATGTGCCGGCTGGCGAATGGTGGATAAAGCAGGTGACAACAAGCTGCTAAGCGGGATATCATCGAATCCGATGATTTGCAGATCCTGCGGCACTCTTTTACCTAAACGATGTGCTTCATGAATGACTGCCGTCGCGACAATATCATTACTGGCAATTACGCCATCTGTATCTATATATTTAGCAAATAACTCCACAGCCCATTGTTCTGCTACTGTATGGGAGAAGGATGAAGTTTGGATCACATTATAGCTGATTCCCATTTCATTAAGTACTTCAATCGCCCCAAGAAATCGATCTTGTGCAGGTTTGATATGCGCCGGTCCTTGTATTACTGTGATTTTTTTGCTTCCCCGTGCGATAATCTCTTGTGCTGCAAGACGTCCGCCCTTTTTGCCATCTGCGTATACGGAAGGGCTATCGTTAGAAGTACGGTCCAGAAATACGACCGGAATTTTCAAGTTAGAATAAACGTCGCTCTCAGGGAAGTTGGTTGACGATATCATACCAATGACATTATTTTGGATAAAGGTTTGAATATAATCCATCTCTTTGTCCTCGTTCTCATCACTATTGCCAAAGATGATCCGATAACCTTGCTCCTGCATCCGATCCTCTATCCCCCGCGCTAACTGCGGGAAGAAGGGGTTGGTAATATCAGGCAAGAGCAGCCCGATTAATTTAGATTTCCGCTTGTACAATGATCTTGCAACCTCATTAGGGGTATAATTCATTTCTTTGATCGCTGCCTCAACCTTTTTGCGAGTATCGATATTCACATATCCAGATTCATTTATAACCCGTGAGACTGTTGCTACCGAAACTCCAGCTATTTTTGCGACATCTTTGATCGTCATCATTCTTTAATTCATCCCCCAATGTGTAACCGGTTACATGTATTACATAAATTAGATTATCACATAACCTTTTCATTTACAAATCTTTTTTTTGATCATAAAGCTAACAAAAGATACCAATTATATATCGATATCTTTTGTTATTTGAATTTATTCATCTGCAAAGCGATTTAATAATTTTATTGTATTGAAGTGCATACCTTCATGGTAAAGTGTGAAATTTATGAATTCACCGATTGAATTTAAGGTTAATCCACTTCCTGTTGTAAGAGGGGTTACTTGCTCACTTAAGCGATTGTGAAAAGCTTCCTGGATCCGTTTGGGTTGCTCCGTAAGCATCTCAAGTAAAACTTCAAGCGTTGGCGGTTCCTCATTCCACTCGGCTGGTTTAGTCCCTTTCGCAAATAAGCGTTCAAAGCTTGCCGGCAATTGCATAAGCTCCCTAGCAGAATGAAAGGCAAACTTCTCTTGCACCAAATAAATATGTCCCAAGTTCCAGCGGATATTGTTATTAAAACCTTCTGGAATACTATCTAAAATTTCCTCAGATAGTCCCTCGACAGCACGCACAGTAACACTACGCACAAACTTAAGTTGTTTGAATATGATTTGATCCATTATGACCCCTCCTAACTTTTATCCATAGTTTACCATAAGCTTATCTTTAATTTCCTAATATTATTTTAAACTTAATTGTTTCATAACGAACGTAATAAACGACTGCATATAACTTTCTTGAAGTTCCTTCTTTCTGTAGCCCATCCATATCGAATGCTTGGAGACTACATTTTCTACTGCTACATTAGCTAATGTTCCCTGATCAAGATAAGGTTTCGCCAACAAAGCAGATACATAACTAATTCCATAACCGGCAATCACAGCTTGAATAACTTCATTCACTCCATTAAATTGAAGCCCAATCGTTGGCTGCTGTACACTTCTTTCTTCACACAACCGGACAAGCCGCTCTCTGGCTGCACTGCCCTCTTCTCTCATAATAAATGCTTCAGACATCACTTCTTCAAAGCTAACCTGCTGATTGGCATAAGGGTGCTGGGAAGAAACCACGAATACATACTCGTCCCTATATAACTCCCGATGTTCGAACACTCCTGTATTATGCGAAGGAAACTCCATATCACTGTAAATCGCCACGTCTGCTTCAAAATTATTCAATTTTTCCATGACTCCATGAGAATTAGTAGTAGTGATCTGAATGTTAACTTCCGGAAAAGATTGTTTAAATAATGACGCCCACCGGGGAATGAGGATGCTTGTCGCCAAATAATTACCTGCAATCCGCAGATTCCCCTCAGGAAATTTGTGATAGTCTTCAATGATTTGCTGGACTTGATCACCCATGGCAAAAAACTTCTCAAGAGGTTCGATTAACCTTTTTCCTAAAGGGGTGAGCACCATCCTCTTTCCTTTAATTTCAAATAACAAAATATGATTCTCCCGTTCAAACTTACGGATTTGCGCTGATATAGCGGGTTGACTGATATGCAAACGTTCAGAGGCTTTGGTCACACTACCTGTGATCGCAACGTAATAAAACAATTTTAATACATGATAGTTCATCGTGATCTCTTCCTCACTTCATAAAATAATATCTGTATTCGCCGCTTATCCTCAGTCATTTTACTATAACTATACATTATGGATGTTAACTATTATATATTGTTTATTTATATTTATTTCTTTTATACTTACAACTATTCATAAGGGAGGTTTTGTTAATGACAAAGACAGTATTATACTTAACCCGCCACGGGCAAACAGAATGGAATTTACAAAAACGAATGCAAGGGCATCAAAATTCTGCGCTTACAGCCTTGGGCGAACAGCAGGCCGAATGGTTAAGGGATCGTTTGCAAGTAGAAAACTTAGGCGCAATTTATTCTAGTACTAGTCCAAGAGCATTGCATACTGCGCAGATTTTACGGGGAAAGCGGAGTTTACCTATTCAACAGCAAGTTTCTTTAATGGAAATAAACATGGGGAGCTGGGAAGGAATGAATACGGATCAGATACAACTAGAATCCCCTTTACAATATTCCCATTTTTTCACCAGACCCGATCTATATATTCCTCTAACCTCAGGTGAGACTTATAAGCAGCTTGAAGAAAGAGTAGTGCCGACAATGGAGCGCATCATAAACGATAACGTAGGGCTAGAGGTGCTCATCGTCACCCATCGGATGACTTTAAAGGTCATTATGGCTTATTTTCTTAATAAATCATTGCAGGAAATAGGGGAGTTACCGGATATTCTCTCTACTGCATTATGTAAAGTAACCCTAACTGATAACAATACAACCATCGATCTGTATGGAGATACTTCACATTATCAATGACTATGTATTAAAAAAATAAAAAGGTAACTCCGATTAACGGGGCTACCTTTTTAGCGTTCAACATTAAATATCCACACTTTTGATTATAAAACTGCGGACCTTCATCCATTTGCCTGAAATGAATTCATCAATCGTTTTCGTCTTTGGTCTAACGCAAAAGCGGTGTTTTGCCCCTTTATCAAAGCCCACAGCTTCAAAAATTAGGCTGTCCCCTATTTGCTCCTTGAAGAACACCTGCTTTAATCCCAACCTATTTAACATTTCAAGCTTTACGCTCTCAATATATGTGCGCGAATACTCCTTAGACATATGTGTTCCTCCTAGTAGTGGTAGTAATATTATAAGTCAATAGGAAGAAAATCAACAATAGTTCATATATTCATCATCCACAAAAAAACAACCAGGCAGCAATTCTCCGTTATTGGAGGTTCGCTGACTGGTGTTTTGGGTCTGTTGTGATTTGCTTGATAGGTTATGAGCTAAGCTTAATCATTCGTAGCTTTCGGATAACCACTCCGTTGTAGCGCACTATCTTGATATATCTGTAAGATAACTGCAATCTATACACTTATTCGATATCCACAAGGGCTAATTCTAACTTTAAGTGTATTCTATACAATTAAAAACTAGAGAAATAGCCTATAGAGTATTAAATCAGGAAAATAGATGTACAAAATACAGCTATTTGCATTGGCCGGGCGTTTTGAGCATTTTAGTTGTACAAAATACAGTTAAAACCATCTACTGTACACTTCAATGTTTCATACTCCATTACTTCATACTCCATTACTTCATACTCCAATAATTCACTGCTTCAATACTCCATTACTTGTTACTTCGAAGCCGTTGGCTCTCATATGGTAACTAGATGGGGTGTAGTCCATTATGAGTCAGCCCATTCATACTGATTCCTTTTTCCTGAACCTATCCGGATAATTCTATCTATATAGTTAGTCCTTCTACTTCTACCTAATCGAAATCATCACTAACTTATTTAACTTCAGTTGCCCCAGTCACTTTACCTTCAATCCCTGCAGTTGCTTTCACATCTTCGTTTGCGAAGTAAAGATTTCCATCAATAGTCGAAGTTTCATGCAGATTAAATCCGTTCGCATCTACATAAACATCACCTTTAATGGTTCCGCCTTGAACTCGTAAATTTTCACTTTGTACAGTTAACTTAGGTACAGTGAGTGTGTAATTGGCAGTAACTTTGTGATCAGCGTCTTGGGCATAAAGAGCAATCTTACGGTAGATGTCGCCGTCTGCGGCCCCTTTATCATGGAATTCGCCTTCAACAACAACATCTTGGGCAATGGTCACATCATTTAGAATGGCAATAATCCAGTTTCCATCTTTACTTACAGCCTTGGTAAACGCATCTGCTTGATTTACGATTGAAGCTGTAGTAACTGCATCCGTTTGCTCTGTAGCTGGAGCCGTAGTAGCCGCCAAATTAGTCGCATTATTATTATTCGCACCACAACCAGACAAGACTGCAACCGAGACGCCTGCTACTAACATCATTTTAAATAACTTCATTTTAAATCCCCCTTGTTTTTGATTATAAATTAATTATATATTAAAATTTTTAATAAATAGGTGAAAATTTTCACAATATTGTGTCGTTATCTGAAGCGGTTTCACAAAGGTGATTAATTCCATACAAAAAGGACACTCCCAATAACTGCGGAAGTATCCTCATAGTCTTTATTACTATAATTTTTCAGATTAAATACCCTCTTGAAAAAGATATGGAACCATCATACTCTACACTTACTTTTTTAATGTTAGGTTTATGCAAAACATCAGCATAAAAATAATACAGCGGAAGGATGACCATTTGGTCAATGAGCATTTTTTCAGCTTTTGCATAAAGCTTGTTTCGTTCGCTAGTGTCTAATGTAAGCCTAGCTTGTTTAATATAACTATCATAAAGTGCACTGCTCCAGCCCGAATCATTATCGCTGCTCCAAGATGTGAAATAATCTAAAAAAGTCGATGGATCGTTATAGTCGGCTGCCCATGCCGCTTTTGCCATTGTATAATTCAGCTTAAGACGATTATCAAGCAGATCTTCCCAGGGTTGAACCTCAAAACCTACTGTAATGCCCAGATTTTTGTTCCAGCTGTTAATAACGGCTTCTGCAATTTCTTCATGCCCTTCATTTATAATAATCGAAAAACTAGTAAGCTGAGTTAAGCCCTCTTCCTTCAAACCTTCCTGAAGTAATTTCTTAGCCTGTATTACATCCTCTTTGAAATACCGTGTATCAATAATCTCTGATCTAAAATTCAACTTGGAACCACGAATACTCCGAGGAATAAAACCGTAAGCAGGTGTACCATAGCCGATAGATTCTCGGTTAGCTGCCATGGCTAATGCTTTACGTATCTTCAGATTTTTGAAAGGTGCTTTGCTTAGATTGAACTGATAATAATATGTAGAAGCATACGGCAATGCATATAACTCCTGAGGGAATACAGAATTTAAAGAAGCCTTATCTATCAGCTCATCTTTTGCCCCTACCCAGTCAACTTCATTGTTTAAGTAGGCCATAGTTGGCGAAGGTGTTCCAGCTTTAGGCCGAAGTAGATGCACCTCTGAGAAACGAATTTCTTGCGCCGCATAATAGTTTGGATTTTTAATTAGATGAATCGAATTTTCATCCCACTGTTGCAGTTTAAAAGGGCCATTAGTAACCATAGTTTTAATATTGTACGCCCAATTCTTATCTGCTTTCGCGACTTGCGCATTAATTGGCATGTAAATACTTTCCGTGAGAAGCTGCGGGAAATGTGAAGTTTTTTCATTCAAAGTCACTTGGAGTGTATCGTTATTTAACGCTTTCACACCCACTTTCGAAGACTCCTTTAGCTTCCCTTTATGATAATTCTCTGCGTTAGCAATTATGAACATTTTGAATGCATAGCTATTCATAGACTGAGGTGCAAGCGCTTGTTTCCATGCATACTCAAAATCTGAAGCCTTAACCTGCTGCTGATTACTCCATTTTGCGCTCGGCCGCAAGGAGAACGTGTATGTTTTCCCATCCTTGGAGACTGTCCACGACTTGGCTATCCCGGGAACCGCCTCTCCCGCATCATTCAAACGCACCAATCCCTCAAATATCCCTTTAATGACCGTAGTCGTACTACTATCTGTGGAAGTGGCAGGATCTAGATCTACAGGAATATAATCAAAACCAATACGCAACACCTGTTTAGCCTGTACAGCAGATGCAGTGTTCTCTTCACTTACATTTAAACCTATTAGTAATACTAAAACAAAGAGAACATGGAGCAATTTTTTCATCGACACTTCCCCTATTTCTATTATTTTTATTAACTAGAATAACATGGAATCTATTAATTCCGATAGATTAATTTCACCGCAATTCTTCCATTTCTAGAACCTAGCAGGGTCATCTAACTGCACACTCACTTCCCATTGACGCTTTGGGATCAGAATGTTAATCTTTAGAAAATATCACAAGGATAAGGGAGCTATTTACTGGTGAAAAAGACAACCATGAAGGACATCGCACTTCGTGCCAATGTCTCCGTCGCAACAGTGAGCTATGTTCTGAATCGTGTCTGCAACCAAACCATTCCTGAGAAAACGCGCCAGCAGATTCTTCAGCTTGCCGAGGAACTACACTACATACCCAATCTGGCGGCACGTTCACTTGCGAATCAGAAAACAGGATTGGTAGGTGTGCTTGTTAACACCTCAGCCCATACACCACACTGGAAGCTCCATGCCCAGTTCTCATTTATACATGCCTTGGAACAACGGTTAACAAATGCTGGTTACCATACGCTGCTATATTCACTTGATGTTGATCAGCCTTCTTTGGATATTATCGTAGAAAGAAAGCTGGAGGCTGTATTTCTGATCGATGTGCGCGAGGAAGCCTTTTATTCGATCTCCAAGCATTTTGTAGAAGGAATTCCTTTGATTCTGATCGACAGCATGATTGAAGATAAACTCTTTAAGCAGGTCCTTTTCAACTATCGAGCAGCTCTGCAAAAGGTAAAACCACAGGACCTTTCACAGGTATGTTTAATTATGGAGAGCTTCAATAACTCTTTCCTCACCCGCTTTATTCAGGACAGTATTCCATTACCTGAAGAAGCGATATTCACCGTTGTCAATTTGGAGGAATTAAATACATTCTTACAGGAGGGGGACTATAAAGAGGCCATTGTCATTAATGAGTTTATTGGAAGTTACGTTGAAAAAAACGGGAGGTTCGAACAACTCTCTGTGCTTTGCACCTGCAATTGTCCGGAAATATTAGGCGATGACGTTCATAAATTCATTTTCACAGGGGATAAAGCGGCTACTGCATTTGAACTCATGGACAAATTATTGCATCATTCTGACTACTCCGCACAAGAAAATAATTGTTATTTTGTAGAATAATTTTTTTGTCTATTCACTTAAGCGTTTAAGTTGAAGGGAGCATAACTTATGCCTGATCCTGTATTAGTGAAACAAGTTCCCCCTGCTGTTCAAGCTCATCCCTCTCTTTGGGGAAATCGGAGATTCCTGCTGCTACTCAGTTCGTACTCCATTTCCTTATTCGGTAACACTTTTCATAGTATTGCTTTAAGTTTATGGGTACTGCAAACGACCGGCAGCGCCAAAATGATTGCCATCATCACGATAATCAATTTAGTGCTCAGTTCTTTACTTGGATCGATAGGGGGAACTTTTGCGGATAGGGTCAATCGTCGAACCCTCATGCTGATCACCGATCTGATAAGTTGCGGACTCGTAGTGACACTTGCTTTAGCCATTTCCCTGCCCTCTACATCGTTCATTATAGTCGCTATACTGACGGGTCTTACGACCGTTTCAGCTTTATTCCAGTCCCCGGCATACCAAGCTTCTATCACTACTGTTGTTGGTAAAGAACATCTACAAAAAGCGGTAGGATTGTTGAACTTGTCTGAAAACATCTGCCGGACTATTGGTTATTCAGCCGGTGGTATTTTCGTAGCGAGTTTTGGAGCAGCCGACGCTATTTTATTTGATGGAGCTACATTTTTCCTCTCCTTTCTGCTCGTTTTAGCAGTTCGCTCCCTTCCTTTGCCAACTCAATTAAATAACGCACCCAAGAAAGAACGGAAATTCACACAGGATCTGGTTGATGGAATTCGCTATATTTGGAGGTATCCTTTCGCACGCGCCGTTATGATTATGCTTCCTACCTTAACCTTATTTTTTGTCCCCTCCCTGATGTTGACGCAGGTTATGGCCGTCAAAGTGTGGGATTCCACTCCCTTTCAGTTTGGACTTATTGAAGCCTGTATTCCACTTGGTTATATGATCGGGTCCGGACTGATCTTGCTGCTTGGCTCCAAATTGAAAAACAGAGGTTTCCTTATTATGACTGGACTGCTATGTCTCGGTCCCCTGTACCTCCTGTTATCATTCGTCACTTCCGCTGCGATTGCCATTCCTATCATTCTTGTGATTGGCTTCATGTTCTCATTCTCCACGTTGCTGATTAATACAATCCTTAGGCTGGAAGTTTCAGAAGACATCCAGGGTAGGGTGTTCGGTGTATTAGGTTCTATCATGAGTGTAGCCCCATCCATTGGTCTTACTGCTGTCTCGTTCTTGTCTGATCTCTTCAGCCCTGGTCCTGTCATGGGTTCAATCGGAGTCTTACTGCTGCTGTTTGCCTTATCAACTATCACTAAATTAAAGGTAATTCGAAACTACAAGTAATTTCAGAATGTATCCTGTGTTCTTTATCGCCCTCTTTTTCTAATAACGCGTCTAAGATGAAGCTCAAACAGTAATAGAACAACCAGAAAAATCAATAACAGGAGACCCGCTATTCCAGTTAGAAACGGAAATAGGAGTGGGAAGAAAATACTAGGATAGGCCTTAGTAACATCTGAATAATACCCCATACCCATAAGGGAGGTACCGGAGAACTCGATTAGCTTGACACCTAAATGATTGTTGCTTCTTTGCGCATAGCTGAGAACCTCTTCGTCTACATCTCCGTTTTGTGCAATCGTGATGATTTTCCATTTTCTTGTTTCCATGGGTTGACTATCATCGGTCAGTCTTTGGACTATACTTACTTGTTCCTCACCAGTCTTTCGGTCCTTTACTGTGAGAATATCTATCCACGAAAAATATCTGCTGCCTCTGTCCCGATTGGATAGCCATATTTCATCAGGGGTGGAGATTTTTTGATCATTTAATAAGAACTGAACTTTGACAATATCACCAGGCGGGGCTTTCTCCTCTTCATCCCATGGAGTCATATCTGCTTTCCTGCCTGTTTTCACGTATATAGTTGAACAATGGGTTAAAAGAAATCGCCAGCAAAAATAGCGAGACGCCAGATATAACTATAAACTTCTTCATAAGTCCTCCTTTTTAACTTACAGTCAGTTTAAACTTTTGGCGTGAACCCCCATCCGGTCCATCGGGAACATATTCCTGCAAAGGACTAAATCCAAATTTCCGATAAAACTCCCTGGCAGGTTGGCCTGCTAAATGATCCTCACCAAAGGTAGTGACGGTTATCTAAATCTCCCAACCATAATAAACATTGTGGAATAAAATCTGCATAGTTCTGTAATGCATTAATCGTACGGATTACCTCACAAGTACCCAGCTCCCGTTCTGCGTCATCCGAGCTCTCCAGTCCTAGCGAACGTCTGATATTGTAAGCTAACCATTCTAATTTTCCCAAAAAGCCATAGTTGAGCACAACCTGCCAATCCGCATAAATCTCTCCGCCATGCTCCAGATAGCTGTTAATCAAATTTGAGAATGCCTTTTTGCTTAAATCTCCCGATTCAGAACCTGACCAATATAAAGCTACATCTATCAGCTCTACTGTCGGATGAATAGGTCCTGCTGCTTCCCAATCGATTATTATCGGAACTTTCTGCTCATCCCACAAGACATTTTTGGGGTCTAAATCCCGATGGCTGATAACATAATGATTCGTCAATAGACTCGCTGAAGAATAAATCAATGCCTCCCAATTCTCTATCTTATGCAGGTGATCTGCCAGCAAGCTTGACCATTCTGCACGCTGCTGCTCTCCTTTGAGAGCAAGCTCTTTCCAATTGGCAACTGCAGCATTAGACGCTATAAGCGTTTCAAAGTGATGATCATCCGTTCCCTGTGAGAAATCGATGATGTGGAGCTGCGCAAGAATTGCCCCAATCTTTTTACAACAATCTAAATCTATTTCACCTAAAGGTAATGCCTTCCCCTGAACCCATGGAAACAATAAATAAAATTGCCCCTCAACCTCGTGCATACTACTGCCATTAGATACGATTGCCGGAACAGCATGGATCCCCTTTTGATAAGCCAGATTCGCAACCATTTCAGAAAAAATATAATTAGACATGGCTGTATCTCGTTGCATAATTTGAGGATTTAAGGCCTTTACTGCGTATTGCGCTTTATCCGTTTGCAGGCGATACATTCTGTGCAAGAGTCCACCTGTTATCGGTTCAGGTTCATTCATCAACAGACCCAGATTATATTTGGCACAAAGTGTTGCGAATTTTAAATTATAGCTCATATTTTCCATGTTATGTATTCCTTTCCGTGTGAGTGAAGCCGTACTCATATAAAATGGTTCAAGTAAATTTAAAACATATTTTTATCTTTATGAAATATTATGTACTGTTCACTATGACATCCTGTGTAACCCTCGTGAACCAAAAATGAAAAGGAGGCTTCGTTAATGAGTAAGCGGTTACATCAATCAGGGTATCTTGTAATCATTTGGTTTTTAGTCTTTACCTTAGGGACGGCAGCTTTTGGCTCTCTTTCCTCTGTGTCGGCAGCAGCTGCCCGGCAAGCGGAAAAGCTAAATCGGGGACTAGTAGCAGTGAAGGTATCCAGCGGTGTATTTGTGAGCTGGCGGCTACTCGGAACAGAAGAACTGTCGGTTTCTTTTAATTTATACCGCAATGGCACAAAAGTAAACGTTACCCCAATCACGGACAGCACGAATTATCAGGATAACGCCGGCACAGCTTCGTCTAGCTATACAGTTCGAGCAATCGTTGGCGGTATTGAGCAATCTGATTCTCCAGCAGCAAATGTATGGGCCAACAATTATTTGGACGTTCCAATTCAGATTCCGGCTGGCGGCACTACGCCAGATGGCGTAAGTTATACCTATAGTGCCAATGATGCCAGCGTGGGTGACTTAGACGGTGACGGGGAATATGAAATCGTATTGAAGTGGGATCCTTCCAATTCCAAAGACAACTCGCAAAGTGGCTATACTGGCAACGTCTATCTGGATGCCTATAAGCTGAATGGAACTCGGCTATGGCGAATTGATCTGGGCAAAAATATTCGGGCTGGCGCGCATTATACTCAATTTCTAGTCTATGATTTCAATGGTGATGGTAAAGCCGAAGTAGTCTGCAAAACAGCAGACGGTACGGTTGACGGAGTTGGCGTAACCATTGGAAACGCAAGTGCAGATTATCGCAATTCCAGTGGATATATCCTGACCGGACCTGAATATCTGAGTGTATTTTCCGGACAAACGGGGAAAGCCTTAACCACAATTGATTATGTTCCTGCCAGAGGAACGGTATCCAGTTGGGGTGACAATTACGGCAATCGAGTAGACCGCTTTTTAGCAGGAGTAGCCTATCTGGATGGAGTACATCCAAGCATCATTATGGCACGTGGTTATTATACACGCACAGTCGTTGTAGCTTTTGACTGGAATGGCAGTGCTTTGACTCGTAAATGGACCTTTGATAGCAATAGCTCCACCAATGCTGGAACCGCCGGTCAAGGTAATCATAGCTTAAGTGTAGCCGATGTGGATAACGATGGTAAGGATGAGATCATTTATGGTGCCTTAACCATTGATAATAACGGTGCGACCTTATACAATACAGGGCTGGGTCATGGAGACGCGCTGCATGTAGGCGATTTAAATCCGAACCGCCCCGGTCTCGAAGTTTTTAAAGTCATGGAAAATACTAGTTCTCCCTATGGCGCTGCGGTATGGGATGCTGCAAACGGGACGGTCTTATGGGGTGTATACACGGGAAAAGATACCGGCCGGGGGATGGCTGCCGATATTGATCCCAATTATCCCGGGGAAGAGGTATGGGCTCACGGTGTTGGCCTATACTCCATTACAGGCACCAAAATAAGCAGCACAATGCCTTCTGTGAATTTTGGAATCTGGTGGGATGGCGACTTGTCCCGCGAACTGCTGGATGGTGTCAAGATTGATAAATGGAACCCTGCAAGTAACTCCGTTACCAATTTATTAACCGGAGCGAGCGTAGCATCCAACAATAGTACCAAAGCAACGCCAAGCCTACAGGCCGACCTGCTTGGAGACTGGCGCGAAGAGGCTATCTGGAGAAAGTCCGATAACTCGGCTCTACGAATCTATACAACTACGAACATCACCACTAATAAAATATATACCTTAATGCATGATCCAGTATATCGGTTGAGCATTGCCTGGCAGAATACAGCTTACAATCAACCTCCGCACACAGGATTTTTCCTAGGCAACGGTATGCCCACTGTGTCTAAACCCAATATCTACGTAGTGCCGTAAGCTTTCTAAAGAATTAGTAAGTGAATAAAAAAGCAATTGCAGTTATCCGGATGTGCCGGGGCAATTGCTTTTTTGTTCGGTTTATATCAGCAATGATCGAGGTGCGTTAATAGTTTTTTTAATTGTTTAATGCCTTCGCATTGAGTGGTTATTATTGCATATAAAATAGGTTTTAGTGCTGGGCAGATATTAAACTGTAAAACGTTGTTTGACATTCGTACAGCGCTAGATCCCCAATCAGAATCCCAGCTTTAATAGCCAGGCCGCAAGCTTCTCCTCCCGCCTTTTCAATTCACCATCTACGCGATTATATTTTCCAAGCCGTTGCTCAGCTGCAATGCTGCCATCTAGCATATATAAGACACGCTCAGCTTGAGCAGCGACTTTAGCATCATGTGTGGCGATTATAAGCGTTGTTCCTGATTGATTAATATCTGCTAATATGTCCATGATTTCACTAGCTGCTTTTGAGTTAAGCGCCCCGGTTGGCTCATCGCCAAACAATATATCTGGCTGATTAATGAGTGCTCTGCAGATTGCTGCTCTTTGCAATTGTCCTCCTGACACCTGTGTAATATCACGTTCAGCCAGCGTAGCAATTCCTGTTTTGTTCATTAACTCGGCTGCTCTTTTATTGATAGTTCTACGGCTGCTGGTTCTCGCCCGATAAGCAGACAGGATGATATTGTCGCGGATATTCAAGTTTTTTAACAGATGCATTTGCTGAAAAATAAAGCCCATATGCTTTAAGCGCAGTCCGGCTAATTCGTTCTCTGAAACTCCGCTGATCTCCTGCCCTTTAAAAATAACACTTCCCGCTGTCAACTTATCCATCCCGCTGATCGTATACAGCAATGTTGATTTTCCTGAACCAGAAGGTCCCATGACAGCTATGAATTCCCCCTGTGACACCTGAAGCTGAACATCCTTTAATATCGACTGCGGAGTTCCTTGCCCTGTTGAATAACTTTTTTTTAACCCCTTCGTCTCTAATATGAACATTCTGCCACCTCCTATCATTCGACAATTAGTTTGGCTATACTGGATTTTCTCATTGAGATCGTGCTTGTTACGGTGGTGAGCGCTACAATCAGCATGAAAAGTAGCGGAAGAATAAGATAGGCTACCGCCGGATTGATTACAAACTGTATCTTAGAAGCACCCATAAAAGAGCCTAGCATTTGAGCAATTTTTTGCCCGAGAGTGTTAGCCGCAAAAGTACCAAGAATGACGCCCAGCCCTGATATTATCAGCATCCTTACCAGATACTGCCTACGAATATCTCCTAACGTAAAGCCAACACTTCTCAAAATAGCGGTTTGCGAAGAATCCTTGGCAAGCAGCATTTTCAGAAATAAAGAGGTAATCAATACCGAAATCGAAAATGCGATAACGATGGATAAGCCTGTAACTAGCTTCAATTGGCGAATTGTATTTCCTAATGTTTGAGCTAAATAGCTTTGCAGATGAGTGATTTTTGCTGGATAAAATAAATTGGTGTACTGATCCATTTTTGCCTGGACGGAAATTCCCGGGTTCACATCCAAAGCTACTACATACCAGAGAACCGTCTTCGGATCATATGGCAATTGCGCTTTTGCGGTTCGGCCACCATTAGTTATATCCTGATAGATCCCGCTAACAGTCAATTTTTTTGCCACCCCAGCAACCTCTAAAAGAACGGTATCCCCCACCTTTTTATTCAGTTCCTTGGCGTTCAGGTCAGAAAGAGCGATCTCACTTGCACTGCTAGGAGTTCCTCCATTAACATACGAGAGCGGAAAAATAGTAAAGTCACCGGTTTCAACATTTAGCGATTCCCATACACCATCACTACCTAATACCTTAAATCTAGAAGTAATCAGTGGAGATAATTTAGAGATGTCCGGGTCATTTTCAAGCTTGGTTATCATCTCATTAAAACGCTTCTCTATTTGGTTCGATTGCTGCAAATCTATACGAATATCGCTCTGACCGACGCCCATATAAGAAACAAACCGGGGAGACTGAAGGGTATTCAATATATTCACTGGCACTAAAACGATAAACAAACTGATCACAAATACGAAGAACAATAATCCGTACATGGTGAAGCGCCCGTAAACATCTTTTACCCCGAGAAAAGCATTCACGTTAACAAATTTACGCTTACTAAGTGAAAATCTGCTTGTGTTAATCCTTGCTTCACCCCTCGTACCTGACCGTAAAGCTTCTACAACCGTGATGCGATTAAAGCGTCTAAGAATCATCCGGCAAAAGAATACAACAACTCCAAAGATCAAACCTACCGCCAGGACAGGAACAAAATATTGAAGTATACTGGCAGGAGCAACGCCCAAATACAAAGTAATATTGGCTGTAAACAAACGCACCACACCTAAAGATAGTAAATATCCACATACAGAGGCGACGGCTGCCATCACGATATATTTTGCTAAATAAATGCTGCGAATATCTTGCTGCGTGATCCCAATCGCTTTCATGACACCTATCTCTCTGTAATCCTCTTCCAAGGTAGCGATCATCGTAAATCTGAGACATAAAATAGCAATCAGCATCAGCAGAACACTTACCAAAATAATAACAACTGCGATAATCCCATCCGTCAGTGCATTCAGCGTTTTAAATAAAGGATAGTCAATAGAGGGGCCTTTATTGGGCAGATTTGAGGATTGATACTCATTGCGGAAATCATTGAGCTTGGATAGATCCGTAAGCTGAAATTCAATCAGGTATTCAGGTTCACCCAGATTCTGTCTCAGCGCTATGAAGTCAGCAGTATTTACGACAAATCGTTTGGAGCTGACCATGGCTGGATTCATTTGGACATCCCTTACAAAATCAGTAATCACAAACTTTTTATCGAACTGTTCACCTAGAATGCTAACTACGTCGCCGATTTTCAAATTCTTTTGCTTCATATAATAAATGGGGACAGCGATTTCTCCTGCCGATACCTCAATCACCTTGTTCTCTAAATTCAGCAGCAAATCAAACGAAGGATTCTGCTCTACAAAGCCGATATCCATCACGCTGTTTGCTTCCGAGCCTTGGTTACTGCCTAGATAAACGTTAGATCCATCCAAGTTAAGCATCTCTACGGTTTGTTGATCTTTCACCAGTGGATTAGTAGCTGTAAAGCTCTCGATTGCTGAGCTGTCGATTTGTCCTGCGTGCATCTGCACGAAATGAGGGGCTTTGGATTTAATCAATAGCTGATTCAAGGACCCCGACAATTCCATAATCACTTGCGACGCAGAAGCAACAAGCAAAGCCGATAACATGATAAACACAAATAATCCGAAGGTAATGATTTTATTGCGTTGAAGGTCTCTTTTTACAATTCGTAGCAGCATTGACGGGCCTTCTCCTCTCCTTAGTTGAATCCACCTACAGATAATCACTAGAATTAGTGTCACTGCGCGAAAATTTGGACTTCCGGAGACAAAGGCGGTCGCTATCGCTCCTACAGTTCCAAACTTTCTCTTCATTTCTTTCCTTTATGGTTTTTAATTCGTTTAATTATTCACGTTCAAGACAGCGAATGGATTTCATTCGGGGGATCACAAATGCCATAATAATGATGAGCAAACCAGAGATGATAAATAATAAGCCGATTCCCCGTCCTTCCCCTGTGCCTATCACCTTACCTACTGATGAAGCAAGCAGACCTCCCTCTCGTAAAAGAGGATTAAACACTTTATCAGCCAATATGCCAGCAAAAGCATACGCAGCCACATAACCAAGTTGTGATAAAATGCCAATGATCCCCCATGCCCGCCCCTGTGTGTCATTTGGGATATGGTTGCGAATCATAACGTCAGCACTGGTATTAACAAAAGGCAACGTTGCAAAAAATAAAAAGCCAGCAGCTGTAATAAAAGCAACATTCGTGGTCAGACCCACCAATGAAAAAAACAAACCGGCGAATCCTAGGCCGAGCGCTAATACTTTAATATATTTACGATCGATGCTAAAAACTCCAATAATCAGACTGCCGAGCAACATCCCTATAGCACTTACAGACAATACCGTGCCTAGAGTTTTCGTATCCGTAAAGGGTAGAAGCATAGGCGTATATAAGGTTTGGAGAAAACCCACATAAAAAGTAACGACAGACAAAATGATCGTAAGCTGCAGTACACCTTTCGTGTAAATAAGAGCATCCCAGCCCTCCTTCAAATCTTTTACAAACGACTGATTCGTTGGGACTCTGTGTTCAGTCTGTAGATTCCTGCGAACAGCCATCACTGCAAGAACTGTAACTAGAAAGGTTGAGATATCTATAAGCAGGATAGTTGTTATATCCATAAAGCTAAGCAAAATCCCGGCAAGGATAGGGGAAAGAAGATATTTTGAGGACGCAGCAAGCTGAACTAAACCACTGGCCTTGGCAAATTGCTTCTCTGTTAATAAATCTGTAATGGTAGCCTTGTAGGCAGGTTCAAGCAAGGATACAAAAATCGAACTAAACGTCACACCCAGACAAATCTGCCATAAATGAGGTTCACCCAGCAGCATGATGATGAGAACATATACTAGTCCAAAAGCAGATAACAAATCCCCTGCTATCATCATCAATCGACGATCAAACCGATCCGCTAACACGCCGCCAAAAGGACTGAGCACAATGGAAGGGAGAAAAGCACATAAGGTTAAAAGTGCCACGCTAGAGGCAGTCTGCGTCATCTGGAACACATAAACCCCTAAGGTGAAAGCCGTCAACCCGCTGCCAATACTGGATATCCACTCCCCCATCCAAATGATCATAAAATTTCCGAAGGATTTGTTGTTCAGAATATTCCCTCTCCCCTACTCAAACATTTGAAACACATAGTCGAAGCTACCTTTCTCCGCCCCTAGCGTAATTTCCATCGTATAGATAAAAGCTCTTATCTTCTGGATGATTTCCTCAGGCTGCCACTTGAATATACCTTCATCAAAAAGAAATTGAGAGGTGATCAATAGAAATTCCATCGTCTCCCGGGGATACGGATTGTGAAACAGTCCCTCCTCTATGCCCTGCTCAATGACCTCCGTCAAAACAGGAGTTAGCCGCAAAATGGTTTCCACCAAGCTTTTCTGGTGCAGCTGTGCATTATCAGCCTGATGGAACTGCTCAATCATTTGGCTTTTTCTGTCCGTATCCGGCTTTTGCGCCATAATGATTTGCAGCAGCTTTTCATGAACGGTCAGCTTAGGATCTGCAGCAATTTGCTTAGCGGTTGCTACACCAACATCAATAAATCGCAGCACTACAGCATCCATGACCTCTTCCTTCGATTTAAAATAATAGTAAAAGGTTCCCTTCGCAATACCTATAGCCTGCAAGACATCATTCACTGTCGTTTTGGTATACCCTTTCGTAAAAAACAGCATTTCTGCTGTATCCAATATTTCATTTCTACGTTCTTCCGCTTCTTTGGAAATTCTCATCTGAAACGTCCTCCATTCTATTGACCGACCGTCGGTCTATTCCAATTATATACAAATATCAGATCCTGTCAAGATTAATCCGGCATCACAAAAAGAGAGAATTACAAAAGCTATGTTATAGCAGCTGGAACTCCCTCTTTTTTTGTGATTCACTTTTGAGTTTTACTGTTGGTTTTAGTCTTACTATTTTCTGTTTAGTCTAATTGTTTACTGTTGGATTTTACTGTTAGGTTTTACTGTTGGGTCTTATTGTTTATTGTTGGATTTTACTGTTTGGTTTTACTGTTTGGTTTTACTGTTGGGTTTTACTGTTTGGTCTTCCGGCTGCGTTTTACTTTTAGCTTGCTCTTTGATCTGATCCGTTGAGCGAAACCTTTGCTCGTGTTGTAACACTAAACTTCGTTTGCTTATATCACATTTACACTTACGACATAATAGCCTATCGGACACAGCTGACCTTATATGCTGCATTATCCCCCATTTGGAATCCTAACGGACCGCATAGCCACTATTGACATGAAAAACACCACAAAAGACCCCTTCCTCAAGGAATAGCTGCACTGGAGTCCGAAAACCGGCTCAAAGGGCTATAAATTTGCAAATAGCGTCCTTTGGGTCCTTAAGCTACACGGGATAGGTATTCTATAGGTATTCAATAGGTATTAATTACCTAAGTACGGACTAAGTGGCTTCCGGCTGCAGATTTTGCCCCCAAACGGCTTCCCTGTATAGAATGCTGCTATTTCGCATGAGCTTCTGCAATCCCGTCTCAAAAAGATTATCTAATCCGCCGGATTGTACTAATGAAAATTTGCTGCCCAAGGAATAGGCTATATAATAATCCGCCCAACTGCTATAACGTTCTTGTAGCTGCCTTGCTGCTTCTATTTTGTATTCCCAGGCTTCTTCCTTCTTCAAATAATCCTCAACATAACCAATCCGGCTCAGATAAATTACCCAAGCTAACCCAAAAGCAGAAATGTCACCAGAAGGCAACTGATGTATTCCTTGTGCAACAACCTTCAGATTAACAAAATCCTCATGATCCTTATGTGCCTCAAGATATTTACTGCGTGAGGTTTCGGAAAGTGTGGCTAAACGAGCATGTAAAGATCTATATTCTGCACGGTTGCCATCTTCTAAAAGCCAGCGAATTTGGCGATGAAAGGAGTTAGCATCCTCGATATTCCATCTTTCACAAGCATTTTTGATTAATCCTCTTTTGAAGAAGACATTACTGAAATCAAACTCATAAACCACATAGTATCTCCCTAAGAGACCACGTATGCAGGTAGAGGAAAGACAGCGGAAATACATTTCCAATCGTTTTCTTTGCTTAACATTGTATTCCTTCAGCATGTAGAGCCTCCTGATATTAGTTCGAGAATAAGTATGCTGTTTTGCAAATGTTCCTGATTTTCCATAGAATAATAAGAATGAACACCGCATTGACAAGCGGGGGAAGCTCAGAAACTGAAAAATAACATATGGTATATACCAAAATATAGAACCAGCTTAATTTCAGGAAAACCAATAGATAGAATAATATAGGCCCTATAATGTTCTTTCCAATGGTTACTAGCGAAGAGATACGAAGACGTTGTGGATACAGTTTTTTGTTCTTCAACATGTACTTATTCGCAAGATAACGAAAATGAACGAACTCGTCTTTTTTAGGCTCATTTGTCTCCGTTTGTGTAAGAGCTTCCTCAATTTGAGAACGTGCAATCTTACATTCCAGAATTAAACATTGCACATCTCTATTTCCAGCATCCTCCTGCAACAGATATTCACAATCCTTCATCGCTTCCTCATAACGCTGCAAATAGTAGAGAAGCCGCCCTCTTAATAAGTAACCGTCTCTTTCGTTAGGCCACATAGTGGTTACTTGGTTTAAACACACCAGCGCTTCCATATAATCAGCAGTATCCAGACAATACTTAGCTCGCATTAATTGCAGATCCGGATCATTCTGAAACAGCTTATTTGCTTCGTCGAGCAGTTGACCAGCTTCAGTATGTTTATCCTCCATCAGCATGAATTGAGCGGATCGCCTCAAATTTAGATAGTGTTCTATGTCAAACTCAAGAGACGCCTGCAAAAGGAAACACTCATAACGCATCTCCAAACTTCCGTCGACCTGCCCTAGTATGTACTCGACTAACTTATTATCATAACGTTGAAGAAATATTTCCTTGTCCTCACGAAAATGAAAAAATGAATCCAAAGCCTCCCATACGGCATGAGGCAAATTCCGATGCTGATCAAGGAACAACATAAGCTTATCCCTTAGCCGATCACGATGCTCTATACTCCACATGAAATCTTCATTCAAAAGTGAATGCCACGAAGCTTGTTTAATCCGGCGCGAGAAATCCGCATACAGTTCCCTAATTTGTCTGTCAAAAATATCTGCTGGCTGTTCTTGAAGATCAGCATCAAGTTGGATGGGAAGAGGGCGAACCAGCGCCCACTCGTTTTCATGCGGTATAGAAGTTGCCCCTTCTACTTCTTCCTCGGTGTCTACCTCCTCAACTTCTTGTTCTTCCTCCTCGCCTTCTTCCTCCTCAGCTTCATCTACTCGTATTACTTTTTCTGCTTGTATCACCATTTCTTCTATTTCTTTTGATATTGCTTCCGCTATTTCTTTCTTATCCTCACCTACAAATGAAGGGACAGTGCTTGCTATACGCTGCCCGGAGCGGGCCCATTTCACAGCTGTATCATAAGCTTCTCTAAGCTGCTGGTATCCTTCAGGGTCATCTTCGGGGTGATGCGATTTCAGTTTTTTGGCATAGGCCTTTTTGATGATAGCTAGTTCATCTGTGGGTTCAATCTCCAACATACTCCAGATTGTCATGTGAAGTATGACCACCCTTCAATTTCCGCCAATTGCTCATTGAAAGCTTGTGCCGCTTTTTCAATCACTTTCTCGTTCTGAGTATATAAAGCATCTTCGAATACTTTCAGACACTGTGCGATAAACTTCCGTTGGTCCCCAAGCACCTCTTCATATAAACGCTCACCTCTAGCAAGCAGAAGCCTGTTCTCGGTACGCTCACGCGGATGAATTTTGATACTCCGCAGTTCCAGTAAACGAGCTTCAATTTGCTTTTTCGTCATTGCACCAGCATTTTGCTCGATGATCATCTGATGCTTCTGACCTGTTGAAACTGTTGTAACCTCCACCTCAAGAATCCCATTCACATCATATGTATATCTGACATCAATACTTTCTTCTCCCCGAGGTGCTTGCGGAATCTGAAACTCCATTTCTCCCAGGAAAAGATTATTTTCAACGCGAGGACTCTCCCCCTGATACACATCCACACTTATGATCTTCTGATTATCTGCAGCTGTATATAGACGTTCTACCCGGCTAACAGGAATCGGAGTATTACGTTCAATGATCGGAAAGTAATGTCCAGATGACGTTTGTCCACTTGAACCTCTACGCAGAACACTGGTCCCTAATGTATAGGGGCAAACGTCCGTCAAAATCATTTCGTCCAGCGCTTGATCACGCTGCTTCAGGGCCACCTGAACCGCAGCTCCCAGTGCGACTGTCTCATCTGGGCTGATATTCGCATAAGGCATTTTCCCGAACATACGGCTGATAATTTGCTTAATCAGAGGCATTTTAGTCGCACCCCCAATCATCACAATCCCATCCAGATCGGAAGGCTGCAAAGAAGCATCCCGCAATGTTCTTTCTATCGGCTGCCTTAGACGTATTAGTAACGGTTGCACCAATTGCTCAAGCTCTAAGCGATCTATAGTCAGCACGTATTCTTCCTCTTTAATAACTATCCGCATAGTCGCAGCAGACTCTGTACCAAGAATTCGTTTACTCTGCTCTGCCTGCTTATACAACATCGACCTCGTTATTGGTGTTAACGATTCCGCGTCCAGCTTATTCTTTTGGATAAAATAGGCCACTAGTATCTCCGTGAAATCTTCCCCGCCTAGATAGTTATCTCCGGCAATCGACTTAACATCCATTACCCCTTCGAAAAGCTCCAGAATTGACACATCAAAGGTTCCTCCACCCAGATCAAAAACAAGAAATGAAGTCTCCTGATTCTGATGCAGGCCATAAGCGAGTGCTGCCGCCGTAGGTTCACTAATAAGCCGCTCTACTTGTAAACCAGCCAGCTCAGCCGCTTTCTTAGTTGCTTTCCGCTGAACATCATTGAAATAAGCCGGAACACTGATTATAGCTTTCGTTACGGACTCACCTAGATGATTTTCCGCGTCCTCTTTCAGTGACCGCAGAACAAAAGAAGATAACTCTTCAGGAGTAAAAGTCATCGAACCTAGCGTATATTTCTTTGCTGATCCCATAAAGCGCTTAAAAGTCGAGGCGGTTAACTGTGGATGTGTAATCAGTCGTTCCTGTGCGATTCTTCCAACTAATACTTCTCCCCCTGCATCTACACTAACAATCGAGGGTGTTACATGCTCCCCGAGTACATTGGGAATAATTACAGCCTGACTGCCGTCCCAATAAGCAGCAAGACTATAGGTCGTTCCTAAATCAATTCCGATTGTTCTCACTACTATCTCCACTCCTTTTATATACAATAATATACAAAGAAAAGAGTCCAAGAATCGAAATGTCACTAATTCAACATATTTACATTCAGTGCATAATAATGAAATTGCGCTTCTGCAATAGACATATAAAAAGGTATCTCAAAAGCCATAATGGCTAATGGGATACCTTCATTTTTTGGCGGAGGATATTTTTCTGTACATCATCTATAAAAAACAGTCTCATTCGTTCTCTGGACGTCCTAACATCTGATCTATCTTCTCTTTTGCACCTTCCCATGAGGTCAATAATGGAAAAGCATATTGTTCACGGGCCCGCAAATTCCATGGATGCGGAATACAAAGCACTTTTCTTCCCTCCTGCAATGCTGGAACCAGGTTATGCACCCCGTCATCGATCAATAGATCGTAGCTAATAAGATTTTTTCGCTTACAGGTAAAGAAATTTTCAATCGGAATAAACGGCATATGCTTCTGCAGCCAGTTCCATTTTTCCACCACCGACTGGGGTTGGGCTGCCGTAACAATAATTACATCATAAGCGTTATGCAGTTTCTCCATTTCTTCTACGACATGTTCGTCAAACAGTTCAAGCTCTTCATACAGACCGGGCCGCCCATAGAAAATCTCTTGTGTACAATCCGGATGACGTAAATGATCCGTATTCCAATCAAGCATTTCCTCATACCGTAGCAGATGCGTGGGAAAATCATTATTATTATGGTATATGGCTCGCTTCACTAGATGGCAAATTGTATCATCCATATCTACTGCAATTATTGGCTTCCTCATCTGCGCCTCCATTATTTTTTTAGATTACACTTTAATTATATACAATGAAATTACGGTTTTCGTCGAGAGTTTAATTAAAATCCCGGTTAATGTTTATTAAATGCTTCTACGCATTTTTGGCAGATACAAGCTTTCCCTCTCAGTTCTTCCGGGATCTGTTCTTGCAATTCGAGTGGAATTTCTGTATGGAAACACCAACAGTCACCACTTTCAGCGCCACAACGATTCAATTCTTTACATAAAGGACAATGGCGTTCTTCAACCAGTATGTTCATCATATCCAAAATTTCTGCTCCCCCAAAAATCACAAACTATTTTTCTTTGGAAAACCATATTAATAAAAAAATCCAACAAATGACAATACGTCAGTAAGTAAAACAAACACCCCCCCGAATAGGTTTCCGCCATAACCACTTCTGAAGATCCCTAGTTTAGCATAAGCCCAATTTCTCTATTATTCCTAGACTTGTGAACTCGGTTCACTTGCATTAAGATAGTGAACATTACGAACTCAAATGGGAGAATAACAGATGAATGATAAGAAGATGAGCTTTTTAGATACCCTACATAGTGACTTACTTGCTACCATGGAAGAAGTATATAATCCTTGCAGGTTTGATTGCTCCGAACCAATTCTTGAACCGCAAAATGCGGAATACGGAGCATATATCTTTACCTTAAATGCGCTGGCCATTAGATTCCGGGTGGCTAAAATCACACCCACTAAAGTCGGGCAATTTGTGACACTATGGGAGCGAATTGGAGATCATCCCATCCAACCCTATGACATCTCAGATCCTGCTGATCTCTTCGTTATAAGTACACGAAATGGGAATCACTTTGGCCAATTTATTTTTCCAAAAGCTGTCCTAGGAGAACAAGATATTCTATCTGCTAAAGGTGAAGGTGGAAAAAGAGCTTTTCGAGTCTACCCGCCTTGGGACAATCCCACGAGTCGCCAAGCTCAAAAAACGCAAACATGGCAGTCGGAATATTTCTTGGATATCCCTGTAAATAAACCCATAGACTACCTTCGTGCACAAGCACTTTACGGTTTACCTGTAAATCTTACGGTCTGACCTATCTCCTCCACATGTTCCTTATCGCCCTGCAAAATAAAATAATAGTATACATCATCTCCTATTTTCACCGCTTCGGGATATTTAATTATAAGCGCCGCTTGATGATTCCATTCCTCCCCTTGGTCAGCAGAAGGCATAATCAACTTTGCCTTCTCTTCCTCTTTTAACCTCTCTAATGTCAGTTCAGTGATTTGCGGATTGGAGCCATAAGGCTTCAGCTGATGGGAGGCAATAATTTCAGCTACTTCATCTATTGATTGTCCCTCTCCAGACATAGCGGATAATTGAAAATAACCATCCTCCCCCTGACCCTTCTCATCATCTGCTGAATCTACGACCCATTCCATTGGATACTTCAAAGAGACTCCATAAGCATCGGAAGTAAAGGTTGCAAGCCCAGTTTGCGTAAGCAGCATACCGATTACAGTACCTGCAAGTGCAATAACCACGATAACCAACACCCAAAGCCACCGTTTTTTGTATACATTTGTTTTCACGATATCCCCCTAAATCAATAATTAGTTGACATGTACAATATTAGGAAATAAGATATAAACAAACATATGAGCAATCATTCATATGTATTGGTAAGGAGGAAATCATAATGAGCGATCTTAAAAATATCCTATCTCTACTTCTTTTCTGCATCTTCCTAATTTCTTATCTATTAAAGCTCCTTATACTTTACAAGAAAAACCACATTAAAGGAAACGTTCTGGCTAAAGGCGATAAACTATCTAAGATCCATTATACCGAGCTATTGGTAAAAACCTCTACTTTTTTATGGGGCGCAGCATGGTTTGTTTTTTCCGTAGCAGAGTCCTTTATGGTTACACTTGTAGGTAAACCGTTTGATATTCCTGTAATTCACTTTAGCGGTGTTGGTGTAGCTGCCCTCGGATGTTTTATTTTCATTCAAGCTATGATTGCTATGCGCACTTCATGGAGAGTTGGGATTGATAAGACTACTGTAACCAAACTCATCACACACGGTATTTATAAATATAGTAGAAACGCTGCATTTGTCGGGTTTGATCTCATGTTTCTGGGATTGTATCTGATGTACCCCAATCTGTTAACACTCCTAATATTCATTCTTAACATTGCCGCGATTCATTTACTAATTCTTCAAGAAGAGCAACATTTAAAGTCCGTATTCAGAGATGAATATATCCAATATTCCAATAATACACCTAGATATTTTCTATTTTAAAATCTTTTATCACAGCTCGGATAATTTATATTCGCTTTATCATTTTACATTTTTTACAAGACAAGAAAACATTCTCTTAATGTAACTACTATAATATGAGACTGTAAACATACATTAGGAGGGAAATTATGAAATCACCGAAAAAGCATGGCGTCAAAACAGCAATTGTAGCGACAGCGGCAACGGCTCTTTTTGTATCCAGCATAGTCACTACTCATGCACCTAATCAAGCAGACGCAGCATCTTCGAACACAAGAAATGTAATTCTGTTTATTGGAGACGGAATGGGTGCTGCTCAGCGTGATGCCATCCGGCTTGCCACCGTAGGTGAAAAAGGAAATCTAGCAATGGATTCGATGCCATACGTTGGATTAATTCATACAAGCTCCACTGTCCCTGTTACAGATTCGGCTGCTTCTGCTTCAGCCTATGCCAGCGGTGTGAAAACTTATAATGGAGCTATCGGAATGGATGCCGATAAAAAAAGTGTTAAAACCATTATGGAATATGCTAAAGATGCCGGGAAATCAACTGGTGTCGTTACTACTAGTCAGATTACAGACGCGACTGGCGCCGCATTTGGTGCTCACGTTGAAGACCGCTCAAAGCAAAGTGATATCGCTCTTCAGCTTCTGACTAAGAGCAAGGTTGATGTTCTGCTCGGTGGGGGTGAGGATTTCTGGTACCCCGCAGGCAATCCCGGCAAATTCCCAGATGAACCCGCTGAAGATCCTTCAGAAAAAAGCAAAGGAACGCAAGGAAACCTTGTTGATAAAGCTAAACAATTGGGCTACACCTATGTAACGAACAAAGCGGATATGCAAAAAGCAAAAGACGGCAAGCTGCTTGGAATATTCGCAAACGAGGAAATGTTCCAGCAAAAGCCTGAGGGTGAAGGAGATATTTATAATCCGGTGGTATCGCTGCCCGAGATGACTAAGAAAGCTATAGATACGCTAGCAACAAATAAAAAGGGATTTTTCCTTATGGTGGAAGAAGAAGGCACTGACGAATTTGCACACCAAAACAACGCTAAAATGACGATTAAATCAGGTCAAGAACTGGACAAATCCGTGCAAGTAGCCAAAGACTTCGCCAAAAAGAATCCAGATACACTGGTTCTAGTTCTTGCCGACCATGAGACCGGCGGATTTTCTATTGAAGCAGTTGACGCAGATGATGAGTCCGGTGACGGCATATCCAAAGAAGACGGCCCATTCGCCATCGCCAATTCCAAACACAATTTTGTAGTGGACTGGACGACCTCAGGCCATACTGCGGTTGATATTCCAATCACAGCTATGGGCAAAAATGCACAATTATTTACTGGAATCTACGAAAACACCGAAGTATTCACCAAGCTTATGCAAGCATCAGGTTTTAAAGCCAAAAAATAAAGGCGAACAATAAAAGACTAGCCAAATTAAGGAGGATGCCCCCTGCTCTCTATTGAGCAGGGGGCATCCTCACTTCTGATTACCTCGGTTGATATTAGCATCAATTAAAGCATTTTTGTGATTGTTATCTTTTTCTTCTTCTTCTTCAACTGTTACAACTACGCTTTTCAAAAATAACGGACTGTTATTAGTAATCATCAAATTATACTCATTATCGTTTTCTACTTTTGTATCATACTTAACCATTTCTTCACAGTCATAAGCTTGACTCTCCAATCTTATATTCTATTGTACCTCCTCATATTTTAAAAAATGATTGGTTCATAGGGTGCTAAACTGTTTCCTTATGCTTCTAATTTACGTGACAGCTCCTTAATTAACTCGATCTCTCGTAAAACCATACTTCGGGTGTAAAAATAGAGCTCCTCAGAGTAATCCATATCCTCACTATTGCCTACTACTTTGGATAACTGCTGTAAATGGTCCAGCTTTTCGTTCATATAAGTCTCTCTGTAATCAAGCAATCTTCTACGTGTCTCCTGATCCAAAAGCTCATAATAAGCAAGACGAATAGACCATTCATTATCAATTCTAATCGTCTCCAGCGTAAATTCTGTTAAGCAGGTGTTAAACCGCTCCTCACCCTCAGTAGTTATAGAATATACATAACGTTTAGGCCGGCGTTCCTGAATTTCCGTTTTTTTGATTACCCATTTTCGCTTTTCAAATAATTTCAGCTTTGGATAAAGCGAGTTATTGTTTACGATTTTATCATTGCCCATTACAAAAATAATGTTTTTTTTAATTTCATAACCATGTTTGGCCCCTTTCATTAATTGGGCCAGAATCAAAACTTCAATATCCATAATCATCCTCCGGGCTTCCGGAATACGTATCCGGTTCATCATTTTCTTATATTACCTCAATTACTACAATCCTGCCAAATCACTCGTGATTTTTTGCACATACTTTCACCCTACCCTTTCGCTAATATAGGTTAAAATAACCTATTTATTTTTAACCTATATGTAGAGAGGAAGTTATCATATGGAATTCACACATTTATTTAGCAAGGGCACAATCGGAAATATGGAGCTTAAGAACCGGGTCATTTTACCAGCGATGGGCACGAAAATGAATGCGCCGGGTGGATACGTCAGTGATCGTCTGATTGATTACCATGTAGCACGAGCTAAAGGCGGCAACGGCTTAAATACTGTAGAAGTAACAACTATTCACCCAACGGCGGCCTCCGATGATGCTCCTGCCCTTTATGATGATAAATTTATTCCAGGTATGGCTCAATTAGCATTAGCTATTCGAGAGGCAGGAGGCAAAAGCTGTCTACAGTTATGGCATGGAGGTAAAGTAACTCCCAACCTAATTCAGGTCTCCTCTTCACCTGTTCCATTTGAAGGCGTAAGTCATATACCACGTGAACTTGCGCATCATGAAGTCGGCGAGATGGTTCAAGCTTACGCAGATACAGCCTCACGTGCGAAGAAAGCCGGATTTGACAGCGTGGAATTCCATGCCGGCCATGGTTATTTGCCCCAACAATTTCTAAGTCCTGCAATGAATTTTCGTCAGGATGAATACGGCGGTTCTTGGGAGAATCGTTGCCGCTTCCCGTTGGCTTGTATCCGCGCTATCCGGGAAGCGGTTGGACCTGGGTTCCCTATCTTGATGAGAATTTCTGCAATTGAGGATCTACCGGGCGGACTTACGCTGGAAGATATGAAGCTCTTCTCGAAGCTCGCTGAAGAAGCTGGAATTGATGCTATTAATGTATCTCGTGGGGTCCCTGCTGGCGCTGCAATTAAATATGAAGTTCCGCCAATCGATTTACCTGTGGGCTTCAATGTAGATAACGCAGCGCAAATTAAATCTGTGGTTAACATCCCTGTTATTGCCGTAGGCCGTATTAATGATCCAGCAATTGCAGACCGGATAATCGCGGAGGGTTTGGCTGATTTTGTAGCCATTGGGCGTGCGCAGCTGGCTGATCCGGAATTCTGCAATAAAGCTTTAGCCGGACGTGCAGACACCATCGTTAAATGTGTGGGTTGCGACCAAGGCTGCTTCGATGGATTCGTGAATCCTAATGTGCCATTTATCAGCTGTGTGTTTAATCCTGCAACCGGCCGTGAAAGTGAATATGAATTGCAGCAAACGAATATCCCCAAGAAAATACTTATTGCTGGTGGTGGCCCTGGTGGATTAGAAGCAGCTGTCACACTGAAACGACGTGGGCATCATCCAATATTATGCGAAAAAAATGACATTCTAGGCGGACAGCTTTATATTGCCGGCGCCGCACCACGTAAAGAGGAAATGGCTGCAGCCGCTCTGCATATGGGAGAAACCGCTAAACGTGAAGGTGTAGACATTCGATTGAATACAGAGGTTACACCTGAATTAATCCAAGAAATTGGTCCAGATGAGGTCATTCTTGCAATCGGATCTTCTCCTATTATTCCGCCTGTGGAAGGCGTCGACAGTTCACATGTGGTCAATTCACATGATGTGTTGTGGGGAACGGTTCATCCAGAAGGAAGAGTCGTTATTATCGGTGGCGGTTTAGTGGGGCTTGAGGTCGCAGAGCTGCTTGTAGAACGCGGACATCAAATCACTGTAGTTGAAATGCAAGCCGATGTTGCTAATGATCTAGGACTTTTGCGTAAAATCTGTGTCATGGAAAGTCTATATGGACATGGCGTTGAATTAATAACCAACAGCAAATGTATGGCGATTCAAGGGGATAGCGTAATTGTTGAAAAAGACGGCGAATCTCACAGCCTACCTGCTGATTATGTAGTAATCGCCGTAGGTTCACGCGCCCTCAACAAACAACCTCTTCAGGATTTCTTGGAGGAAAGCTCCATCCCTTATCATATAATTGGCGATGCGGTGCAAGCGCGTAGAGCGCTTAATGCGATTTGGGAAGGCGCTGAATTAGCTAGACGAATCTAATTAAGCTAGCTATAAGATTTATGAAATAAACCCGGCAGGTCGCCCTGCCGGGTTATTTTTTACTCAGAGTGCATTCGTGAGCGGTTATCCGGTAATCGGTATCCATTCAACCATTCACCATTCGCCCATTATGCCGTTCTGTCTTTCGGACTCAGGAGGCGCTATTGAGCTAAAAGTAGTCTTTTTACGAATCTATCGGACCCAGATGCCGCTATTCCGCAAAAACAGGGGGCAAAAGTGGTGCTGCGACGGGAATAACTGCATTGGAGTCCGAAAAGCTCAGCAAATCAGCATTTAGGAGCTAATAAGTGCACTGGTGTCCGTTAGCGTTAAAGGTGCGCACAAAAGTATGGTAAGAAAGATGAAAACGGTGAGAATGATGAGAATAGTGAAATACTCATGTCAATGAACCACTCACATTCATTTTGAGTATCGGCAGCCCGATAAATGCCGCATATCGCTCTGCTTCTTTAAGTACCAACTTTTCCGTATCGCCCAGCTCGGCAAAAGGATGGATCACAATCTCGATCCCCTTGGTCTTTAGAGTTCTTTTCCATGTACCCACAACCTGACCCTCCACAACAATCGTTGGAAGAAAAACACCATTATTCCCCGGAACTATCAAAGGAGCAACGTCGGGCTCTAGAACGGCACTTCGGTCTTTATAACCAAGAATGTACTCATCAAAACCCGGAAGCAGATGAACGCCCGAGTCCTCAGCAGTTGGCTCTAGCCGATGAGCAGACATCCAATACTCACTGCCATCAATAACCTCTGATTGCAGTTGACTTTTGGCCGCTTCCAGTCCTCGTCTGGCATCTGTAAGGGTTATGCCTGCCCACCAAGCAAAATCTTGAACAGTTGCTAAACCATGTCCAGTGAAATATCTCCGAGCGAGTTCATACAATGACTCTTCGTAAGTAAGATCGCGAAAATGAGGCACCCATTCCTCTAGCAAAACAATCGTTTGCTGCTTACCATTCATCGGCCCGAAACAAATCAGCCCTTGGTACGCAACATTCCACAACATATGGTAACCACGCTGGTTCCCTGTGTGAATACCTTCTTCTTCTATTAGCTGAAGTAAAAGAGCACGATCTAGCTGCTTTCCACCTTGTAAAGCATTAACTATAATATGTCTACAACGTTCTAGTGTCTGATCATCTAGCCCAAGCTCTGCATTTCGTCGCTTTGTTTGTCCCGTTAAACGCGGCACAGATAGCTGATGCATCCACTTTACATCTTCCGGTGGGACAAAATGAAGCGTACCACGCAGCGTCCAATTCAGAATCATCTTGCGATCAACGATAGCACACTCTATATCAGCTAAATTCGAAGATGGAGTACGTAATCCGATCGCCCACATCGCCTGCATGTAATCCTGCGCCTGTATTGCCCCTAATTCTTTAACGACCTGTTCGGGCTTGATTAGCTTGGAATCAACGATCTTCTGATTATATAAACGCTGAGCAGCTATCATTTTATTCGTCACACTTTACCTCCTTAAGTGAACCTTATCAAACCATCGTCTAACCTTATAGGAATGATTTTAATATAATTTTTTCCAATCTCATAGTTTTTCTTATTTCTTAGCTATATTATTGGATAGGATGAAGTTTCGATTCAATCTCTTCCCGGCGTTCTTCCAGAAAAGAAGGTAAGGTCAAATTCTCGCCCAGCGCATCAAAAGATTCATCAATCTCAAACCCTGGACCATCTGTAGCAAGCTCAAAAAGAATATGGTTCGGATCACGGAAATACAAAGAATGGAAGTAATAACGATCAATGACCCCTGTGTTCTTGAACCCTGCAGCTGTGATTTTAGCAGCCCATGCGGTTAACTCTTCCAGATCCTTCACTCTTATAGCCACATGATGAATACTGCCTTTTCCCGGTCTTTCCCGGTCTTGATCATTAACTTCTTTGAGCTGAAGTTCAGTGTACAAGCCGCCTTTAGCTGTTTCATAAATATCCACCATTACCTTCGGGTCACCCATGGATGGCACTCTACGAACTTGTGTATAGCCTAAAATATCCTCCAAAACAGCCTTTGTACGGCTAGCCTCACGGACAGTCAATTCAACGGGACCCAAACCAACAATGGCATATTGTGGTGGAATATCATCAGTAATCCAAGGTTCTACCAGTTGAGTCACATTATCTTTTTCTGCGGACACCAGATGAACCGTTAATTCATCACTATCCTGAAAAGTAAGCGAATTGCGCTCCTCTATACTTACGATAGCTTCATGAGCGATTTCAAATGTATCTAATCTGTTAGCCCAATATACTAAGGCCTCATCGCTAGGAACGAGAAGAGAGATTGCAGAAATGCTGTTCGTTCCTTTCCGGGTCTGGCCTGCATTTGGCATTTCAAAAAAGGATACCTCGGTGCCTGGAGCGCCATTAGGGTTGCCATAGAATAAATGGTACATGGTTGGATCGTCCTGATTTACGGTTTTTTTGACAAGTCTTAGTCCCAGAACTTTTGTATAAAACCATAGGTTTTGTTTAGCGTCTTTAGTAATCATTGATACATGATGTTGTCCGGTTATTTGTTGTTGGCTCATTTTAATTTCCTCCTAATATGATTATGGTTTACTAGTAAACTGATGCTGAAAAAAGGAAGCTTTATTCAGAATAAAGCTTTAGCGCAACTACTGAGCTCCTCGTGGAATTCGATTCTCATTTTGGCTATGGCGGTGAATCTTCTTAAGCATGCTGTAAAATACCTTTTTCTCCTCGTCCGTCAGTGGATCGAATAACGAAGCTTGGAAATCCGATTGCAAAGGAAGAACTTTCTCGATAAGCGCCTGGCCCTTTTCAGTTAAAGAAATATACTTCACCTTCCAATCCTGCTTACGCTCAATCCATCCTTCTTTTTCTAATCTGCCAAGCATATGTGATACTCCACCTTTAGTAATGGTTAAATGCTCTGCAATATCCATCTGTGTCACAGGCTGATGTAATAGTATTTGTACTAACGCATCAAACTGGCTAACCGTTAAATCAAACTGCTTCAAGAACTCATTGGAAAGATCGTTACTATTGTCATAAACTCTTACCAGCCGCAGCCAGATCAACAAGCTTAGTTTGTTGTCTTCAGTGAATCCATTGTTTCGCATTATGCCACATCCATTGCTTTGGAATTGGATCTATTTGATTATCAGTTTACTAGTAATCTGATGTGGAGTCAAGTTTCGTATTAACTTAAGAAATAGAGAAGCACAGATAAACCATTACTAAACATGTGTGCACCTATTGGCACTAATATATTTTTTCTTTTCTCATATAGGTAGGCAAAGATTAATCCAGCAGTCATATAGGAGAAGATATTCCACATTTCGTTATAGTTACCCTGAAAAACCACGGCTCTATAGACATGCTGGAAGCCAAATAAAAAGGAAGATATCAGATAAGCCAGAAGACGACTTTTCCTGCGGATCGTTCTGTAAATGGTTGCCCGATACACTAATTCTTCAATCACGGGACCAATCCATACCACATTCACTGTAAAAATAAATGGATACGAAGACAACATTGCCCGTAAATCCACCTCATTAACAGACTTTGTAATGGGATGAAAGATGGAAATTAGTGTGGGAATCAACATACTTCCGATGATAATAATCAAACAAAGTCCCCAAACGATCCATACCATATTACGCACCCAGTGTTGTCTGAAATCATGAACAGCTTGTTTATAGAACCCTCTAATACCTATAATCACTCCTATGTAGATCAGACCATTCAACAGTAAGGCCATTCGATTTTGTTGTTCTGGCTGCCAAATAAAAACATGGTTAAGAATCTCCATAACCGGCCGGATCAAGAGAATGGAGAACAAGCCTAAAAAGTACATTACTGCTAATATAACGCCCATGATCAATTGCCATTTACTTAATTTCTCATCAATCATTATAATCTAATCCCCCATGTAAAATTGTTAATAGACTGAATATCAACCATTTTAGCATTAGGAAATTTCATACGACTTAATGTAATCTTACATAGACCTTAAATTTGCCGGTTCAGCTCAATTATAATTTCAAACTGGTTATCTTGCGTATTCAGCTGAACAGTCCCTCCATGAGCAGCTATTATTTTTTGAACAATGAGTAGCCCTAATCCAGAACCTGCCGGGTTCAAGGCTGATGGTTCGCCGTAATTAATAAAAGTAAGCTTGGCTCCATCATTCACCTTTTCCAGCACAACTTGAAACGTAGAACCTTGCTCCTGATAAGCGATGGCATTATAAAGCAGGTTTGAGAATACTCGATTCATTCTTTTTTTATCAAACTGTAGAATTATTTCTTCTGGCTCGATTACAAAATCAGGGATCAGACCCGCAGCCTCAAGCTCGGGCAACATATGTATCATTTCTTCTCTCAAGTATTCTGAGAAATCATCTGGTGTAACATCCAAGCGGAATTCGGGACTTTCCATTCTCGATAATTCAAACAAATCCTGAATTAATACATTGGCACGGATACTATTTTCGTATATTATTTTGGCAAATTCCAAATGTTCTATCCGACCGCTCACCTGTTCTTTTAGTTCAAGCTCTGCGTAACCCATAATACTTGTTAATGGATTTTTTAAATCATGGGATATATCTAATATTAGATTTTTTCGATTGTTTTCACTCTGTTCTTTTAACGAGGTCTGGATCTGAATCACTTCTGCCATATGATTAAAAGCCTGCTCCAGTTGACTAAACTCCCGATTCCCGCCTACCTGCACTCTTGCTGAATAATCCCCATTCTTAACTTTTTCAACAGCAGCGGACAACTGGTCTAAGGGTTTAATGAAACTAACCGCCGTAATTCTCGCATAAATCATCGTGCTTAGAATCAGAATCAACAAATAACCTAACCCAATAAACCCAAGCATTCGAAGGGTATGATCCTGCATAGGTGAATCTGAATTCCAATGGAAACTGCCTGTCATTTTCACTTGTATAGGTAAAGAGACGATCAGCCAAAATTGTTCCTGCTCATTATATTCAACAGTGATCATATTTTTGTTAGCGCCAGTATTCATTAGAAAATCCGTAAATTCTTTGACACTAATCTGCTCGGACGTAAATGGATTGTTGCCAATGGAGTCTATGACTTCGTAATTGGAATTCACAACCTGTAAACTGCCCCCGACATCATTAATAACACTAGTGTCAATTCTTTGATAGTCATTTTGCATAAGCTTAGCAGCCGTTAACTGATTATAAATAATATCTTTAGATCCCAGCCTGTTCATGCAAAATAAAGCAACAATCACCAATATCGTTATAACCGTTGTTATAAGAAAGATCGCGATATAGTTTTTTAACAATTGATAGGATATATTTTGTTTTCTCATCTTATTTACCTGGGTTGTAGAATTTGTAACCTAGTCCACGCACTGTAACGATATATTCGGGATGGTGTGGGTCCCGTTCGATCTTATTCCTTAGACGGCTGATGGTAACCATTATCGTATTATTATCACTATAGAAATCCTCTTCCCACGCCGCTGCATATAACTTTTTGGGCGTAAAAATTTGATTAGGACTCTGCATCAGACATTGTAATACCTTATATTCCTTGGCATTTAAAAGAACCGGACTTTCATTTATGTACAACATACATTCCTTTAAATTCAGCTTCAATTCTCTATGTTGGATTGTTTCTTCAGTTATCGATTGGCTAAGATCGTATATATTTCTTCGTCTCAGCTGCGCCTCAACCCTAGCCACAAGCTCTGAAGCACTAAATGGCTTCACCATATAATCGTCCGCTCCAAGACCTAAACCAACAACCTTATCAATTTCTTCACCGCGGGCAGTTAACAAGATAACCGGAATATGGCTTTTCTCTCTTATCTGTCGCAACAGATTAAGCCCATCAAGCTTGGGCATTACAATATCCAGAATGGCAAGATTTATTTCATGTTGATTAACAACCTCTAAAGCCTCAATGCCATCCTTGGCTTCGAATACTCGATAGGATCGATCTTCTAAATGTATTTTCACTAGTTTTCTTATATCAGTTTCATCTTCAGCAATCAGTATATTCATCGCTCAATTCCCCTAACTAATCTCAAATAGCTGAGTCTTTTCACTCAGTATAACTTGCCAAATACCACTTCGGTATAAAAAGCCTAAAGAATAGCTCTGGAACATCATGATTAAAATACCCATGGATTCGGCCCGATGCGAACTCTGGACTCGTTAGTGCACACCAAGAAATGCGATTAAATTCCTCCCAAGGATCACCATAATCAAATCTATTAAGATCAATAATTCCAAGTTCCCTCGACTTCGTAATGATCATATTCCCTACATGATAGTCGCCGTGTTGAAAAGTCTGCGGCCGCCCCTCCAATAAGTAACGATTCGCCTCCACAAACTCAATGACCTGCTCTGCTCCCTTTAGAACAATGCCGAATGTTTGATATTTCGTGATGTACTTATCGATCTTCCACCCCAAACTGAAGAGGTCATTTCACAACCTCCTTTTAATCAAACCGCTTCACAAAATAGAAAAATTTTCTTATTTATTTCTTAGAAGATTATTTTATTCAATTGATGTTGGAACAACAATAGTGTATGATGCATAGTATAGATCGAATACTGTATGACACATAGTAAGTATAAGCGGCTTCGACGTCCTCTCAAGGACAACAAGCGTTTAAACCAAAAATATAAGAACAATTTATAAGAGATTATAAATCCTTATATTTTAAATAATGAGGTGGGTGAATGAGTACTTTATTAAATTCTTTAATCACAGAGCTTAGAAGAGGTACGTTAACGCTAGCCGTTTTAAGTCAATTACGAACACCCCAGTATGGATATTCGCTCGTTCAATTGTTGGAGGAATCCAGCATCATCATCGATCAAAGCACCTTATATCCATTACTTCGCCGATTAGAGAAACAGGAATTAGTGACGAGCAGCTGGGACACATCCGAGAGCAGACCCCGTAAGTATTATGTTCTAAGTGACTATGGCGTAGAGATTTTTTTACAGCTAAAGGAAGAATGGCTTAAGAATTCGAAAGAACTCTACGGCCTATTACAAGGGGAGGATGACCATGAAGCTAATTGAGATTTACATTCATGAAGTTACTCGGAGGTTACCGGAACAAAATCGGGAAGACATCGCATTAGAATTACGATCAACCATCGAGGATATGTTACCGGATGATTATGACGAAAAAGAGGTAAAGGCCGTCCTTGAAAAATTGGGCAATCCAGCTATTTTAGCTAGTGAGTACCGCGATCAGCCCATGTATCTCATCGGCCCACGCTATTTCGATTTATATGTTACGTTATTAAAAATGATTATACCAATCGCTGTAGTTGTTTCTTTAATCGCTCTGGTTGCTGATTACTTGATTGGCTACAGCGGCGATAAAACAGTTGCGGATATTGTTACTGCAGTTATAAGTACAGGAATTGGAACCTTCCTTGAAGTAGGAATCCAAGTCTTTTTTTGGATAACTGTTGTGTTCGCTATTATCGAACGGGCGGATAAAGGAAAGGAAGGGCATCCGCTTACTACAAAATTAAGGAAATGGACTCCTGATGATTTGAAGGATATCGCGCTTGTCCATAAGAAAAAAGCAATTACAAGCTTCGAAGTGTTCGGAAGTTTACTGTGGACTGCCATTTGGGCTACTGTTTATTTTAATGCTGAACACCTGATCAGAGTCTATAGAGGCGGTGAAGGCGCACTTAACTTCGTAGCCCCAGCTTTTAATCAGCATGTGTTACTTGATTATTGGCCTATTATTCTTATTGTGATCGGATTAGAAGTCGCATTAACTATATATAAATTAATCAAGAGACAATGGACTAGAGAATTAGCATTATGTAATACGGTCCTCGAGCTCATTGTACTTATTGTATTCGCTGTTATCCTTATAAATCCGAATGTATTTAACCAAGAATTCATTAACTACATGTCTAATTTATTAACTACTACAGCTAACCAATTTGAAACGGGGCTAGTAGGTGGAGGTATAGCAGTCTTGATTTTAGTTGCGGTCCTCAATATATATGAAGGCTTCCGCAAGGCTCGCCTCTAGTATTCGCAGAGCGGTGATTCTCCTGTTATTTGGAGAATTGCCGCTTTGTTTTCTGACTCGTTGAATGCCTGCTTCAAATGCTTCAACAAATTCAACAGCTTCAACAGTTTTGTCACCCTCTAAGAGTTACGGACCCAGATGACGTAATTTGCACATTTTCTGCCTTTAGAACAGGGCTTCGGACTCCAATGACGTTATTCCCTAGAATCAGCTCCATATCGGGGGTGTTTCAAGGCAATAGCGGCTATGCGGTCCGTTGGCATCCCAAACGTGCGATATTTCTGGGTTTAGTGTCATCTGTGTCCGATAGGTGTTTCGTATGTGCAAATGTTAGCGAAGAATACGAAAAAAAGGAGTTGTCCCATAAGCCATGAATGGCTGCTAGGACAACTCCTTCTGATTTAATTAAATAGTTCAAGCTCGATAACCGTATCCATCTCATCAGGTAACATCGCGCCTTTTAATGTAATAAACGCTCCACCGTCAACATCCGAATATTCCTCAGCCATCCACGGCGCCTCCACCTTTAGCTCGGTACCATCACGTAGTAATCTGGCCTTTTTAATCTTCCCTTTCAAGCCTTGGAAATAGATCGGGCCAATTCCACGGTCGTAAACGTGCGCATATAACTTATTGCCCTTTTGCGTATAACGTCCCCACTCTGGCTTAGGTAACAAAGACTTCCCGCATCCATAAATACTGTCTCCATTAAGGCGCATCCACTCCCCAACTTCGTCAAGGATAACCAGTGATTCCCGTGTCATTTCACCTTTAGCATCTGGTCCAACATTGAGGAGCAGGTTACCATTCTTACTGATACATTCGACCATCGTACGGATGACTTGCTTGGTTGATTTATAATTCTTATCCTCGGAATGATAACCCCAGTTGTCATTAAGGGTAATGCAGGCTTCCCAAGGGATGGATTGGCCGTTTACGTCAACAATGCCGCCAGGTGGAATGATCTGCTCGGGGGAGAAGAAATCTCCAGCATATTCCTCAGGTTCTGCCGCACGAATATTGCCACCTAATCGATTGTCGATAATAGTATCAGGTTGTATGGAACGAATCATCCGGATAAGCTCCGTCGCCTTCCACTTCTCCCCTGTCATATTATCGTAGGAGAAGTCAAACCACATAATGTCGATTTTACCGTAATTGGTGAGCAGTTCCTTTACTTGCCCATGCATATACTCCAAGTATCTATCGAAATCAATCGGCTTATCTTTAGCCGCTTCGTTATCCCGATCAGGATGTGCCTTATCTCCATATCCGGGATAATCCTCATGGTGCCAGTCTATGATAGAGTAATATAGACCTACTGCAATCCCTTCAGCCCGGAAAGCGTCTACATATTCCCGCACTAGATCACGCCCAGCGGGCGTATTAGTGGCTTTGAAATCAGTCAGCTTACTATCGAACAGACAGAACCCGTCATGATGTTTGGTCGTAAGAACAGCGTATTTCTGACCCGCAGCTTTTGCTGCACTTGCCCATTTCTTCGGATCATATCGAGAGGCGTCAAATTCATCGAAATACGTCATGTAATGCTCTCTACTCATCCGCTCGTTACCGCGTATCCATTCCCCTCTAGCAGGAATTGAATATAATCCCCAATGGATAAACATCCCGAACCTATCCTGTAAGAACCATTTCGTTCTTTCTTCTCTTGCACCCATCTCTCCAACTCCTCGTTAATGAAAGCTATAATCAATCTTTCACTCCACCTAAGCGGTATGAAATAATGCTGCGGCTCCAATTAAACCTACATCGTCTTTGAGAGCGGCAGGTTCAATTGTAAAAGTACCCTTATATGGATCCATGACAAATTGCTCCGTCTTCTCCACCAGTGCAGGGAATAACAAATCTCCAGCCTTACTCACGCCTCCACCGATCACGATCCGATCAGGATTGAACGTATGAACTGCATTGGCTAGACCTAGTGCCATATAATGAATACTGCGGTCAATAACCTCGACGGCCACGGCATCGTTAAGTGCCATGGCTTCAAATACGTGCCGCGAAGTAATTTTTTCTCCATTTATATTAGCCAGTTCCGTAATCATCGACGGTCTGCTCTCCATACTTCGCAGCGCCATATCCCGAATCGCTGTGCCCGAAGCGAAAACTTCCCAGCAGCCGAATCTTCCACAGCTACATTCCGTTCCGTTCGGGTCAATAATATTATGACCTAGTTCACCAGCAAATGAATTTTTGCCAAGAAGCAGCTTGCCGTCAATGACGATACCTGCTCCAATCCCTGTGCTAAAGGTAACATAAACCATGTTGTCTGCACCTTTGCCAGCTCCTCGGACATACTCACCCCAAGCCGCAGCGTTCGCATCATTCACTACCTTTACTTCAACGCCTAGCTCCGACTCCATCCAGTGCTTCAGCGGAACATTATCCCATTCCGGAAGATTGGTGCCGTGAATAACGATCCCGTCCTGGCTATTTACAGCTCCGGGAGAAGCCAGCCCCACTCCAGTGAGTGGTCGTCCTTCGGATACGGAGCGGATCATATCGATCATTCGCTGCACCACTTCTTTAGCGGTACGTGCCCCAGCCGTTTCCATCAGTTCCCGTTTCAACACGGTCCCCTTTGAATCGAACAATGCTGCGGCAATTTTTGTGCCTCCTAAATCGATTCCAACTACGTAGCTCTCAACCTTCTGCATAACCCATTCACCTTTTCACTATCTATTATTAGCCGTTAGAATGAATACTCTCTGCTAACGCCCGTAAGGCTGCTGGATCGATTGGCGACAAAGCGTCTTTATCATAACGAACAGCCGACCCAAAATGCACTTCTGTTACTCCAGTCTGATGTATAAATGAAGTAATACCTTCCGGCTTCAAACCGCTTCCAGCCAGTATACTTACCGTTTTACCTCTTGATTCCTCGACTAGCTTCCGCATAGCAGGAATAGCTTCTGGTGCCGGACCTGGCCCAGCAGAAGTGAGTACACGCGTAATTTGCGGATACTTACAAAGCGTTCGATAACCTTCTATTTGATCCTTCAACTCATCAAAAGCACGGTGGAAGGTTACTTGCAATCCATCGGTCAACGGCAATAATGTTTCAAGCGCTCGCTCGTCGATAGTCCCTTCCGGTGTTAACGCACCAATCACAATCCCCGCCGCTCCGCTGGCTGCAATTTGCTTTATCTCTGCTGCCATGGTCAAAATGTCATACTTTGAATAGCAAAAAGAACGGCTGTGCGGGCGAACCATAACAAACGCAGGAATGCTAACCGATTTAGCAACTTGTTGCACCAATCCTATCCCTGGTGTTAGACCGCCTTCCGTAATCGCAGTAATGAGCTCCAGGCGGTCAGCCCCGTTCGCTTCGGCTGTAAGAGCATCGTCCATACAGGTAGCGATGACTTCCAATCTCATAACTTTCCCCCACTCTTCCGGTTGTTATTGTTGTGCCTGTTTCATGACATAATCAGCGAGCAGTCGAGCACCATAGCCCGTTGCTCCAGCTTCTGAATACCCCACATCCTGCTTGTACTGAACCGTCCCAGCCATATCAATATGAACCCAGCTCAGCGATTCCGCTACAAAACGCCGTATAAAAAGCGCTGCTGTAATCGCACCTGCAAAAGGTGAAGTACTAACATTACGTAGATCAGCGTAATTGCTTCGAAGATCGACTTCATATTCATCCATAAGCGGCATGGGCCACAGTCGCTCACCATTGCGCTCACCGATTTCGACGAGGTTCTGCGTCATCTCTCCATCACCCCATATGCCGGCGATACCTAATCCTAGCGCTGCGCCAACATTTCCAGTAAGTGTTGCAATATCGATGACCTTAGTTGCCCCGATATTTGCTGCATGAATAAGCGCATCCGCGATAATAAGCCGCCCCTCGCCATCCGTATTTGCAACCTGAACCGTCAGCCCATTAGGATAGCGTATAACAGACGATGGCAGCATCGCTTCAGCATCTGGTACGTTATCAACAACTGGGATCAATGCGGTCACATTTACATGAGCTTGATTCCGTACTAAAATATCCAGCGCCCCAATAACAGCTGCTGCGCCACCCATATCCATACGTGCATCGCTGATATCACTTGCGGTCTTAACATTCATCCCACCCAAATCGAAGGTAACACCTTTACCCACCAATGCCAGCATTGGCAATTCAGGGTTACTCTCATAGCGAATTTCAACGAGGGCCGGGGAGTGTTTACTGCCTGCTCCAACCGCCAGCAACCCATTCATCTGTAGGTCAACCAGCTCCTGCCCCCGGTAAACATGAACTTTCACTGCTGCGTTATCACGCTCGAAATATTCGACCATCCATTCTGCGAACCGATCCGGATTTAGAGTCCCGGGCACCTCATTCACCAGATCGCGAGCAACCACTGCTCCTTCAGCGCGTATGCGGCCAGTACTTAGTACAACTTCCAGTTCAAGCTTAGTCAGCTCAGGCCAATCGGCTGTCTGGAGCAGCAAATCAACTGAATTGTCTATTTTAGTAACGCCACGATAGGTTTGGAAACGATATAATCCGAGAAGCCAGCCTTCAATCCATGCTTGCAGCTCATCCGCAGCGGAAATATCACTTTCTGCTGTCCTACGAACAAATGAAGCGAAATTCAGCCCTTCTCTTAGAGCTAAGCGGGCGGCAGATCCCGCTGCTCGACGAATTTTCTCAAGCGTAAGAGCCTTGCGTTTTCCCATTCCAATAGCTAACACATCGGACTCTTCCTCAGAACGAGCATATAACCATGTCACACTGCCACTCTGTTTGTGAGCTTCTCCCAGCCGAAGAGGAAAAGGCTCCTCTTCATAGGCTAAGTAGATAAGCATATCCGCCCCATTAGCAGAATCGAACAAGATATTCATAGCTGTCCCTTCTTTTCCGTAAAGTGTACTCACATTTAAAATTATCGTTCTAGTTTCAACATTTCTTCATCAAACAGATGACAAGCGAGCTCATGACCTGGTCCAACTTCCCGGAATACAGGCACATGTTGCTTACAGATCTCCATACAGGAAGGGCATCTTGTATGAAAGCGACAGCCCGTCGGCGGATCAACGGGACTTGGAAGGTCACCTTTTAGAATAATGCGTTCCTTCTTCAAGCTTGGATCGGGCACGGGAACTGAAGATAGCAGCGCTTGGGTGTAAGGATGCAAGGGACGGTCATACAATGTATCCTTATCAGCCGTCTCCACAAGGGAACCCAGATACATGACCCCAATTCGATCACTAATATGCTCGACCACACTAAGATCATGAGAGATGAATAAATAGGTCAGGCCATATTCCTCCTGCAAGTCCTGTAACAGATTCAACACTTGGGACTGAATCGATACATCCAGTGCTGACACGGGTTCATCCGCCACGATTAGACTAGGGCGCACTGACAAAGCCCGGGCAATCCCAATCCGTTGCCGCTGTCCACCGCTGAACTCAAACGCAAATCGCTCAGCGTGCAAACTGTTCAATCCAACGGTCTCCAGCAGTTCGCAAGCTAGCTTATCCCGCTCTTTGGAGGACAGCTTTGTATGAATAAGCAGGGGTTCGGCGACAAGATCCTTCACCTTCATGCGTGGATTAAGTGAAGCGTAAGGGTCTTGAAACACCATCTGCATATCTTTGCGCAGAGGCCGCATTTGGTTATCTGAGATATGGCTAATATTTTGCCCCTTAAACCACACTTCTCCATGATTGGGTTCCAGTAAGCGAGTCACTAGTCTGCCCGTAGTCGATTTCCCACAGCCACTTTCACCTACAAGGCTGAACGTTTCTCCTTTACGAATGGCGAATGAAATCCCATCAACGGCGTGCAAATATTTAGTCGTTCCGAAGAAGCCCTTCTTCACAGAAAACAACTTCTTCAAACCCTTAACTTCAATTAGTGGAGTCTCTTTCATAAACATCCCGCTCCTTCCGTGTCCTCCTGCTGTGTAAGCCAACAACGGCTTTTGCGCTCTAGTCCCTCAATCGGAAGTAGCTCAGGTTCGTGCGACAGACAACGCTCCATGGCAAAGTCGCAGCGAGGCGCAAACTTACAGCCGGCAGGCATTTGTGAAAGGTCTGGCACATTTCCTTTTATTGACTCCAAGCGATGTACATTGTGGCGCAGCTTAGGTACCGATTGAATCAATCCCTTGGTATACGGATGCTGCGGTCTGGCAAACAGCTCCTGAACAGAGGCTTCCTCCACCACACGACCTGCATACATTACAACTACCCGGTCACATAATTCGGCAACTACTCCAAGATCATGGGTAATGAGCAGCATTCCCATATCCTGTTCATCTTTCAACTGCTTCATCAGATCAAGAATTTGCGCTTGAATCGTTACATCGAGTGCGGTCGTGGGTTCATCGGCAATCAACAGCTTAGGATGACAAGACATGGCCATTGCAATCATGACCCGCTGTCTCATTCCGCCGGATAGTTGATGCGGATATTCATCGATTAATTCCTCTGCGCGAGGGATACCTACAAGCCGCAACATATGAATCGCATGCTCACGAGCCTTCTTGCGTCCATAACCCAAATGCAGTCTAATCGGCTCTGTTAATTGCAGTCCAATCCGCAGCACTGGATTAAGAGAGGTCATCGGCTCCTGAAAAATCATTGCCAGATCATTTCCCCGGATTTGGCGCATCTCCTTCTCAGAAATCTTCGTCAAATCCTTTCCTTCAAAACGCACAGAACCTTCAGAAATTCTACCCGGCGTATCTTTAAGCAACCGCATGATCGATAATGAGGTTACACTTTTGCCACAACCAGATTCACCAACCAGGCCTAGCACTTCACCTTTTTTAATAGCAAAGTCTACCCCCGCAACCGCAGTAATACTTCCATCGCCGCGTTTGAACTCCGTTTTCAGCCCTTGTACATCCAGCAAATGTTGAGTCATGTCTTGTCCCTCCTTAGTTTTTCATTTTGGGATCAAGAGCATCACGCAGTCCGTCCCCGACCAGGTTAAATGCAAGTACAGTTAAAAAGATGGCTATCCCCGGAAAATAAACGATATGTGGAGCAATACTTAAATAATCACGTCCCATACTTAACATTGCGCCCCAATCAGGCTCCGTTGTTTTTGCACCCATTCCGAGAAAGCTTAGTGATGCAGCGGCCAAGATCGCTCCGCCAATCTTCATGGATAGATTAACGATAATGCTGGGCACGGTCTCAGGAAAAATATGACGCCAAATAATCCGGCGATGCTTCGCTCCCATGGAACGAGCAGCTTCCACAAACAATGTTTCTTTCGCAGACAGCGTTACGCTCCGAATAATTCGGGCGAACGATGGAGTACCAAAGACTGCAACCGCGATAACAACATTGGATAGACCCGGACCGAGGATGGCGACGATCCCAATGGCAAGCAGCAAGTCAGGAAATGAAAATAGTACATCACTGCCACGCATAATAATCCGATCTAGCCAACCGCCATAATATCCACTTAACAGACCTAGGATGGTTCCAAGTACGCCTGCGATTAAGACGGAACTGAGACTGACAGCTAAGGTTAAGCGAGTACCATCAATCAAACGGCTTAGAATATCACGGCCATATTCGTCTGTCCCGGCCCAATGTGCAGCAGAAGGACCCGCCATAAGGGCATCGTAGTTTGGTTCATCAGGATTATACGGGGTCAGAAATGGCCCGAAAATTGCAATTAGGAATAGCAATATAATAAAAAATGCGGCCACAAGGGGCATCTTTTGTTTACTGAACTTACGTAAAAAAACACCCATACGGCCTTTTGTTTTCTCCGGGGCCAGTACCTCTCCGGGTAATGGAGATTTTGCTCCCATCACCGCCGAATTGTCACTCATGATATCCCTCCTGATCCTAAATTCACCCTATAAATCTATTGAAATTCTGCTTCTTAGTCGCATTAGCTACTGAGAAAACCTTATTTTCGGATTAAGTACGCCATACAATAAATCTACTAATAGATTGATAAGAATAAATTGTGTAGCAAACAGAAGCAGTAAGGCTTGAATGACTGTATAATCCCGGAACAAAATGGAGTCTACTAGCAGCCTACCAAGACCCGGAATACTGAATACCGTCTCAACCATTACAGAGCCGCCGAGCAGGAACCCAAACTGAAGTCCAGCTACGGTAACCACCTGAATCAAAGAGTTGCGCAGCGCATGCCTGCCGATAACAACATACTCGCGTAAGCCTTTTGCACGTCCTGTACGGATATAATCCTCCCGAAGGGTCTCCAGCATAGATGACCTAGAATAACGGGCCAACATAGACATAATTCCCATCCCAAGTGTAATGGAAGGAAGAATATAGGACTTCCAGGAATCAACACCACCTGTTGGAAACCAACCAAGCTCTACCGAGAAAATTTGAATGAGTACCAAGCCTAACCAAAATCCAGGAATAGACATCCCTGAAATAGCTGTCAACGTCCCTAAATAATCTGGCCACCGATTGCGATAAACGGCTGAAACCACGCCAATTAGAAGACCAATAATTAGAGCCCAGGCCATACTGAGAAAAGTCAGCCACAACGTTGGCATTACTCTGCTTTCTAGCATGTCGGTAACCGGGATCCCTGAACGGATCGAATTGCCCAGATTCCCACTTAGCAGATCACCCATGTAGTTTATGTATTGCTTCCACAAAGGCAGATTGAGACCCAGCTGCTCCTGAATTCCACGAATCTCTTCAAGTGTGGCATCTTTACCGGCAATAAGTCGGGCTGGATCGCCTGGGATTAAGTGAATAAACAAAAAGACAAGCACCGATACAATGAACAACAGCGGAATAACCCCGAGGAGTCTTTGTAAAGCATATCTACCCAACTCATAAGCCCCCTTCAGTATCGACAAATGATTTAGTGAGGCCGCTTCCCACCATACTACAGAAGCGGCCTCGTTCATTTCTTGGGATATTAAACCTAACGTTTGTTTAGCATTATTTCACTTCTGCATTCAGGACATTAATGGAACCATCGGGGAAGACCTTAACTCCTTCCAGATACGATCTTTTGCCTGAGATGATTTGGTCGACGCCCATGAATGCCCATGGAGCATCTTCCCATATTGTTTTTTGAATATTGCCATAAATGGATTTAGCCGCTTCTGGATCAACAGATTTATTCGCCTCAGCGATCCACTTGTCTACATTTTCATTTTTATAATAAGCTGTATTTGAGCCAGCAGGCGGGAACATTTCACTACTGAACAACCCTCTGGTTGCACCATCTGCATCACCTGAAGACGGAGACCAGCTGACATACCACATTTGAATTTTTGCTTCTTCTGGCGTCTTAGCAGAGTTAATTTGGTCGGACAATGTGCCGCCTTCCATGGATTTCACGTCTACCTTAATCCCTACAAGTGCTAGCTGTTGCTGAATAAATTGCATACCCTTCATAGTTTCGGATTCATTTTCACCCCAAATTTCGGTTTCGAATCCATCAGGATATCCTGCCTCAGCAAGCAATTGTTTAGCTTTTTCAATGTCATAGTCATAACCTGTTTGTGGGGAATAGTATTGTGTTTTGGAAGACATCGTGGAATCAAGCTTAGCGCCAAGACCCGATTTCACAACTTTGATATAAGCTTCTTTATTGATAGCATAGTTAATGGCTTGACGAACCTTCACATCATCAAAAGGTTTTTTCATCGTATTTAACGTTACATAACGAACAATTGTCGAATCGATGGTATCTACAGTAATTCCTTCAAGACCTTCAACCTCAGATACTTGCTCCGTTGGCATTGGATAAATGAAATCTGCCTCGCCGGTTTTTAGCATGGCTATCCGTGATCCATTCTCTGGAACAGGTCTAAAGGTCACACTATCTACTTTTGGCAACCCAGCTTGCCAGTAGTCAGGGTTCTTAACGACAACCAAGCGGTCGCCTTGCACCCATTCTTTGAACTTAAATGGTCCCGTTCCTACAGGATTTTTCGAAATATCGGCGCCATTTTCTTCTAAAGCTTTCGGACTAATAATAGGTGCCATAGCTACTTTATTTAAAAATGCGTTGTACGGCTCGCTGAGTGTAATAACCACTGTTTTGGCATCAGGAGTCTCCACTTTAGCTACCTTTGCGAAGCTTTTGCGCAGTCTCAGATTATTCTTCTCATCTTGAATACGGGCAATGTTAACTTTAACCGCTTCAGCATTAAAGTCAGTACCGTCTTGGAATTTAACATTCTCTTGCAGCGTGAACGTGTAGACCAACCCGTCTTCACTTATGGAATGGCTTGCGGCAAGAACAGGAACTACGTTCATATTCTCATCAAAACCCATCAGACCTTCGTACATCGTTCTGGCAGCGCTGATTGAATGCGTATCGCTTGCGTTATGAGGGTCCAGCGTAATAAAGTTAGAATTGATGGCAATTACAATGTCTTTATCATTCTTTGTAGTTGGGGTGCTAGTTTCAGTTCCACCAGCAGTATTGCCTTTTTGTCCCTCGTTGCTCGCTTTGTTGCCGCACCCTGCAGTCACTACTACTGTAATAAGCAGCAGCATGAACATTGACCATACTTTTCCTTTTGCTTTCATTTTTTACACTCCCCTATTCAAACGATGTATTAGAAAAGCTTCTAGTCCGATTAATCACCAAACTTGAAGATTATTCTTGACCTTATGCTCTAGATCTCCCATTGAAATACAGCACGGCGTTCGCCGACCACAGTACCGCCATCATTAACAATCGTGTTAGGCACAAGTGCATATAAGCGATCAATTGTGTCTTGATTGCTGTAACCAATACGTTCTAGAATCGATGCGATAATACATGGCCAGACTTGTTCTGATCCGTCGGATACTTTCAGTGATATACCCATTCGTTCCTTACGGAGTCCGATACCGTATACCCCTTTTGCTCCACCTTTAGCTGTCAGATTGTCATCCTTCAGGAGCTCTGAGCATACAAATTTCGTGTCAGCAATCATAACCGGGTTATCGTTCATAAGTTTTGCAATGGCAGCGGCTGCCTTACGTATATCCGTATCCTCTATCAAATCGGGACACGCTAGCTTTAGATAGGAATAAGCGATTTTATGAAGCGGAAGTGCGAAGATAGGAAGTCCACAGCCATCAATACCTTGCGGGATGGACGCTTTGGGAACTTCAGCGATATAAGCCATCATCTCAAGAATCTCCTGTTGTACAGGATGGTTAGGATCGTAATAAGTGTCTATATCCCAACCCATATATTTGCTAAGGCCCATTAAACCTGCATGTTTGCCTGAGCAGTTATGAAAGATTTTACGAGTTGGCTCATTTGCCCGGTGACGTTCTGCTTTGGCTTCTTCATTCAGCGGGTATGTAGAGCAGCAATGAAGTGACTCTTCTTTTAATCCCATTTTCTGAAAAAGAGCTTCAAGCGCTTCAATATGGAAGGCTTCTCCCCGGTGTGAAGCGGTAAACAGCGATGCTTCTTTACTTGTCAAACCATATACTTCATCGATCCGGCGTTTCATTACCGGCAAAGCTTGGAATGGCTTAGCAGCAGAGCGAAGATAAGTCATATGCTCCGGATCACCTGCTTTGTACAAAATGCTGCCCTTCTCATCAACTACACTAACTGCACCATAATGCACATTCTCCAGCAGGTCACCACGATATTCTTCTACCAATGTTGTAAATCCCATCTGTACAACCTCCCCAGCAGTATTTAATTTAATCTAAGGCAAAAAATCGGTTCTGCGATAAAAGTCCCGATCCGATAATTACACCCTTCTCATTCAGCAACGAACGATGAATCGTAAAGGAACCCCGAAGCGGCTCCCATGTAAAGCGCGAGAGGTACAGCTGCTCAACTTCTTCGTATATATCCGGGAATTTGTCCACGAGTTCTCCACTCAAAATCACGCTGTCGGGGTTATACATGCATACGACATTATTAATGGTGATCGCCATATACATGAGTGCACGGTCGATCAAGTGAATCGCCCATTGTTCTCCTGCATGTTTTGCTGCGAATAACTCCTCAATCGTACGGATCGGGCGAATCCGATTAGCTTCAGATAATAAAGAACTGATATTTATATAAGTCTGTAAACAGCCCGCTTTGCCGCACTCACACATCATTCCGTTAGGATCCACTGTCGTATGCCCAATTTCACCCGCACTGTTCATCACCCCTCGGTAAATCTCTCCCTCGAGAATCATCGCAGAACCCACGCCTTGACCGAACCCCAATAATGCCGTACGGCTGGAGCCGACTGCGGCTCCTTTAAGATGTTCTGCAAGAGCCCTTACTTTCAGCTCATTGTCCACAGCGATTTCAAAACCTGTCAGTTCCTTCAAGCGTTTGGCTAACGGCACATTTTTCCATCCTAGCTGAACAGAGAAGACAACAATTCCTTCTTCGTTATTCACAATGCCGGGAAGTCCAACGCCAATACCCACGATACGTGTTCTGTCAATCACATGCAGCTGGAACAATTGTTCGATGGCATCCTTAATTCGCTCCAGCGTTCGATCTGGACTTTCGTCTGGTGTACGGGGAAATTGACTACTGCAGATAAGCTGTCCTTGTAAATCCACAATTCCAATAGACATAAGACTGCGATCCAGTTCAACGCCAACCGATAATACAGAAGCGTCCATCATACCTATTAACGTTGATTTCCTACCTAATCCTGATGATACCTGCTCTGAATCGAGTAAATATCCTTCCTCCGTCAACTCTCCGACAATTCGACTTACAGTCGTAGGACTCATACCAGTCTGCTTAGCAATAGAAGCGCGAGAAATCGGTTGTTGATTTTTTATAATTTCGAAAACCGTTAAACGATTTTGTCGCTTCATAAAATCCTGATCGTGCTTTTTCACGGGCATTCTCCTAATTATTTTCTCCAGTGCATTAATTGGATTAATAAACCACAAAAACAAGAAAATATTTGCAAATAAAGCGCTGATAATGTATTGTTTGATTTAAATTTTAATCTAGTTTCTCCAGTGATGGGATTAATAATAAAGGGTCATGGTTTATGTGTCAATATAAATGACATATTTTTTATTTAAAAATAAATGTAAGCGGTTAACTAAAGATAACCGACACAAAAACCACTAAATATATAACACAGACATAACACACATACCCATGAATTAGCATTTAATTTGAATCTTGATCCTATTAATTGGGATAGAAAGACTGAAAGAAGTATTTTGTTTGGATTAATGTGAGGTGTGTGAATCGATTGTAAAATGGAAGGTAACACTCGCATCAAAAGGAAGCTCTCTAAAGGGAGGTAACCTTTGATGCGAAGTGAGTTAGTTACATCGAGGGTGCTAAAAAATCATTGAAACTCAACGGTCTTAACGGCTGCGTCCTCTTGGATCATCGATAACAATTGCACTGGATTAAATGATTCAGGCAATCTTACAACGATTTCTACGTTTAATTCGGATTCTACACTGTTATTTTCAGCATGAAAACTTAGAACAGCAATTTTGTGTTCTTTAAGTAACTCTTGAATTCGGCCCATAGCGCCTTCTGTGTTAGCTAGACTTATAACGAGCTGTTGGGTTTTTGGTGCGGCCAGCCAGCTGTTACGACTGTGTAAGATCTTTTGCCCAAGTAAAATGATTATCGTTGCTCCTACGCCAAGAATATAAAGACCAGACCCTATGGCCATGCCCACTCCGGCTGTTGCCCAAATCCCTGCAGCAGTAGTGAGCCCTTTGACTGTGTGTCTTTGCATAAAAATCATCCCTGCTCCCAAAAAACCTACTCCGCTTACTACCTGAGCAGCTATCCGAGCGGGATCAAGAGAAAGATTAGGCCAATCCGCTTGGTCCTGAAACCCATATTTGGAGATGACCATCATGAGTGCAGCACCTAAGGCTACAACAAAATGTGTTCTAACTCCAGCTTCTTTCATCCGGCTTTTGCGTTCATATCCAACTAATACGCCACAAATTCCCGCGCCAATTACACGAAGCAAATACTCAAACTCCATACCTTCACCTTCTTTCATCATGATATGTATGTTGGATTAGTACCACGTAGGATAAATTCGATAATCTATTTATTGTATCACAAACAAAAAACCATAATACGTCCTCTCGCATTATGGTTAACTTGCTTTTATTAATTTTACACTTCTTAGTTCGTATCGGAAGCTAACAAAGAGCAAATCTCCGCATCTACAAATCTACCTTTTTCAAAAAAAGATTCGCGTAACAACCCCTCATACTTAAAGCCCGCTTTCAAAAGCGACTTCTTGGAGGCAATATTAGCCGGATCATAAAACGCCTCAATTCGATGGAGCTTCATATGCTCAAAGCCATACGCAATAATAGCTGTCAGAACTTCCGTCATCACACCCTGCCACCAATAAAGTGGAGATAATTCATACCCAATCTCTGCTTTGAAATTTCTGTGCGCCCAGTTATGATATCCGCATGAACCAATCATTATATTATCCTCACGCCTGGCTATTCCCCAGCGAATGCTTTGTTTGCCTTTGAAACGTTCATCCCATCTTTCGATAAGGTTGATCGCTTGCTGTATATCGGTGAAGCTATCCAGATCATAATACTGGGTCACTTCATCTTTTGAAAAATAATCATATATTTCTTTAGCATCATCCAGTGTAATTCTTCTCAAAATAAAGCGGTCAGTTTCGAGCACCGGAAATACTTCAATGTTATCATTCATATTTTCCTTAAGTCTCCTCTCATTTCTCTAGTAGTACAGTTCGTCGTGGAAAGTGAAACTTCCTTTAGGATATAATGTATTTATAAACTAGTGATTTTTTTCACCTTGTAATCATTTGTTCATATTGCGTTCTTAATTGCTTGATACACTTCAATCATAACGATAACTACAAAGGAGATATTCTTATGAAAAAATTGTATTACACGTCTTTTTTCTATGCAATTCTTGGTTTGATAGCCGGAGTGGCCTATCGCGAAATTACTAAAATGAATGATTTCACAGGAGATACTATATTAGTTGCGCTTCACACCCACATTCTAATCTTAGGATTCTTTTTCTTTATTATTGCTATGATCTTAGATAAGTTATTTAATATCCATGAGGCTAAATCTTTTGGTGCATGGTACATTGTCTATAACATTGGTCTTCTAATCACGATTGGTGCAATGGCTACACGTGGAATGCTGCAAATTAACGGCAGTGATATTAGCTTCCTGCCCCATATTGCGGGGCTTGGTCACGCCATTGTTGGGGCTGGAATCATCTGGCTGCTTGTGCTACTCGGTAAACGAATTAAATAATACAGAAAGAGCCGCCAGGATCTGATAAGCTCCCATCATAGTAGACAGTAGAAAAAACAAAAACTTCTACTGCTACAATGATGGGAGTTTTTCTAATGTCTAATAGAAGTCCAACATCTTTAAAAGTAAAATTACATGTCGTAGGGCTGTGCCTTGAGCACAAGTCAAATCCAAACTATGAGGCAAAGCAGCTAGGTCTTAGTTCACACACAGTTAGAGAATGGATTAGGAAATATAAAGCAGATGGTTTGGACGGGTTGAGGGAATCGAGAACATGGAAATCATACCCAAAGGAATTGAAGCTTGCTGCTGTTAACGAAGTGTTGTCTGGTCGTTGCTCCGTTGAAGAGGTGACAAACAAGCATTATATTTCAAGCAGAAGTGTTTTGACAAAATGGATTACCAAGTATACTAATGAGATAGAATTGAAACCTACACATACAGGAAAAGGACTATCTCATATGAACCAAGGACGTAAAACAACTTTCGAAGAACGCATTGAAATTGCACAATATACCATCGCTAATGGATTGGATTATCAGAAAGCGATTGAAAAGTACGGAGTATCTTATCAGCAAGTTTACGCATGGGTTCGGAAATATCAAGCTGGCCGGGAGGAGGCTCTTCAGGACAATCGCGGTCGCAAAAAGCCTGTAGAAGAACTAGATGAGCATGAACGTCTTAAGCTACGGATTAAAGAGCTAGAAGCGCGAAATGAATACCTAGAGATGGAGAATGACTTCGCAAAAAAGTTGGCGGAGATCAAGCGACGAAATACACGCTAACCCTCGTTCGGCAAGTAAACTTGTATCAAGCGATTCAAGAACTGAACAAAGAAAAAGGTCACGCAATTACGAAGTTGTGTGCGTTAGCTGGGGTTGCTCGATCTGCCTATTACAAGTGGTTAAAATGGAAACCCTCTAGCATGGAACTTGAAATTCGTGCGTTAGCCAAAGAAGTAAAGCTTCGTTATGACAAGCGAAAAGGGATACTTGGCTATCGTCAAATGCGTACGCAATTAAACCGAAAGCTCAAAAAGAAGTACAACAAAAAGCGTTATTACCGAATCATGTGTGCTCTTGGGCTTAAAGCGGTCATTCGCAGAAAACGAGCAAGTTATGTGAAAGCTACGGAGATCCATGTAGCTGAAAATGTAATGAACCGTAACTTTGATGCCAATTCTCCTAATTCAAAATGGTGTACAGATGTGACTGAACTGAAGTACGGGAATGGGCGCAAAGCCTATTTGAGCGCTATTATTGATGTCTATGATAATTCCATTGTCTCATGGGTATTAAGCCATTCTAACAACAATAAACTCGTGATGGATACGTTGAAGAGGGCTTACGCAAAGAATCCTGGCGTATCCCCTCTTTTACAAAGCGACAGAGGCTTCCAGTACACGTCTCATGAGTACAACCGACTTCATATAAAATACGGATTTAAGAAAAGCATGTCTCGTGTGAGTCGGTGTTTGGACAACCAACCTATTGAGCGTTTTTGGGGTACATACAAGTCAGAAAGCTATTATCTTACAAAGTATGACACCTATGATGATGTCCTTACAGAGGTTAGCAAATATATTCACTACTACAATAATTACCGCTACACAGAGTGTTTGGATGGCTTGTCACCTAGCGAATACCGACGAGCTGCATAACGAAGATACCTCAGTTCTGGCAATACGAACTGAGGTATCTAAACTAACTATTTTTGTTTTTTACACTGTCCACTTGACAGGGAGCACTTCAATCACTCCAGCGGCTCTTTTAAATATCCCCTGCTTTCCGTTACGGAGCAATCCCCCATACGAGAGCATCACTTTGATAAAGTGTCACTTTATCCCAGTTAGTATAAGCAGTTTTAGTAGCATCAAAGGAGTAGTCATTGGCTTCGTTAAAATTAGTCCAATCGGATTTATATATTCTGAGCTGAATATCTCCGGACTGGCCTCCAGCTGGAATGGAACCAGCTGCAGAAGTAAACGAAAGTTCAACGTAAGTGTCTGCATTCGTGCCTGTGTAGTCTGCAAAGGCGACTTGAATATTATTGTTGCCAACTTGTGCCCAGTCAATTGCGCTGTTTAACGTCTGATTACTATCTTTAGTGAAATAATAACGGATTTTAAGATCGCTTAAGTTCACTGCGGCTGTGCCGTTATTTTTAATATTAAAATAAGGTTTGATCTGATTGTCTGTCGCATTAGTATCTCCCGCCCGATACTGCAACGTCAGACTAGTTGCTGCCGGAACTTGTGGAACAGCACTCGCTTGTGCCGAATTCACACTCTCTCCCGCACTATTGGTTGCGCTTACAACATAGTAATAGGTTGTTCCGTTCGTTAAGCCCGTGTTGATGTAGCTCGTTGCCGTTAGCCCTGTTGCTACAGTGGTGTACGGTCCTCCGCTTGTGGTTGCACTTTTCACAGTGTAACTCGTCGCACCACTGGATGCGCTCCAGCTCAGGCTCACTTTCGCATCTCCTGCTGTCGCTACCAAGTTAGTTGGTGCCACTGGAACAGTTGCCACCGCTGCTGGGATCGCACTTGCTTGTCCCGAATTCACACTCTCTCCTACACTATTGTTTGCGCTTACAACATAGTAATAGGTTGTTCCGTTCGTTAGGCCCGTGTTGGTGTAGCTCGTTGCCGTTAGCCCTGTCGCTACAGTAGTGTACGGTCCTCCGCTTGTGGTTGCACTTTTCACAGTGTAACTAGTCGCTCCACTGGATGCGCTCCAGCTCAGGCTTACTTTCGCCTCACCTGCTGTCGCTACCAAATTGGTTGGTGCCGCGGGAACAGTCGCCACTGCTGCTGGAGTCGCACTCGCTTGTGTAGAATCCACACTCTCTCCCACACTATTGGTTGCGCTTACAACATAGTAATAAGTTGTTCCGTTCGTTAAGGCGGTGTTGGAGTAGCTCGTAGCTGTTAATCCTGTCGCTACTGTGGTATACGGCCCTCCGCTTGTGGTCGCTCGTTTTACCGTTTAACTAGTCGCACCACTGGATGCGCTCCAGCTCAGGCTTACCTTTGCATCTCCCGCTGTCGCTACCAAGTTAGTGGGTGCCTCTGGAACTACAGTGCCCCCTCCGTTGCTCAGAGGAATTACAGGGTAAGCATTCTGTACCAGCTGAACAAATTGATCATGGAACCAGTGACCTGATACAGGCGCATTAGGTAATGCACCGGTCAGTGTGCCGCTTGAGCTGGTATAAGTCGGATCACACATTCTGTCAAAGCCCTTGCCTTCATTATTTGGAATGGCACTGCTGGAACCATCAGATTCTCCCGGAGGTTTCACCCAGACAAATGCGTCCAAATGTGAGGCTGCATAACCTGCAGGGGCTGCTTGTGGAACTTCTCCAATTCCAGCGCCGCTGGCATTACACCAATTGCCGCGATGGAGACGTTTATCAATCCGACCGGAATCTGCATAAGCGTTAACGGTTGTTCCGCTTGCACTAGTCGGGCGATTAGGTCCACCCCACCCGTTACGGGAGGTATCAATAAGGAAGCCGATCGTGGAAGGCCAACCTTTTGCTACAAAACCTGAATACAAAGCTGCTGTGAAATCGGCTTCATCAAAATACGGATTCCATTCATAATAACTTGCGGAGCGAAGCTGCTGGCTGCCTATCGTAAGATTCGGATCTGGAAGATTAGGTTCTACTAGTGGAGTGGTATTGGCTGTATTCGTAATAAATCCATCGACACTAGCAAGTCCAGCTGTAGTGCCTGACACAACCGAAGTAAAGAGGTCGATAGCGGGGCCACGGTTAGTATCCCATCCGAGCCAGCCGGAGTGGCCAATATCCATGTAAGTATATACATTCGGAATGGCATGGAGAGCATTTAAAGTGTAACGCGTAGCATCACGGTAAATATTCGTGGAGTTAGCTTGAGCACACTGTTGGTGTGCTGAGATTGGTGACTAGATTCGGAAGCGAGTCCGGCTCTACGATAGTCACTATACGAATGTCACTATATTTGGGCTTTGCAAAAATACTGGCGATTACGTCAACATAATCTGACTTATAGGTTGTAAGACCCGCAGCTGTCAGTGGCAGCTCGCCATTGGAGGCAAGAGCGTGGCAATCCCGCCCAGGCATGTCATAAATTACGAACGTGGCTGTAATCGGCGTATTGGGTTGCTTTTGCGCGAGTACGGCATCTAAAGTCTGTTCCAGACTTTTTCTACCTCCATTGTCCTCTCCGCCATAAATTGCAGCAATTCGATCCAGCCATACGGCTGTCGGATATTTTTTAATGGTCTCCATCTTGGAAACTAAAGTACTATCGGTAACCTGAGCAATAGAGGTATCAATCAGTGCGGCATAATCAGGATTCACATATGCTGTAGCTCCTACAAACGGATTGTCAACATGTGCCTCACTGGCATACGTGGTAGAAGGAGCATATCCGGTGATAACTAAAGCCATGATCGTAAGCAATAACAACATTTGCTTCCTTAGTGCTTTTGTCATTTATTATTCTCCTTTCGACAATTAAATAAATTCGTAAATAATTTATTAATAGCCACGCGATGCTACAATTGCAGTATTCACTCCTTTAAAGAATTGTCACCTCCTCTATGCCTTACCCGCACTCACCATCACCTCCTCTCAGTGGTAAAGATCAAACACGAGCCCAAATCCACCCCAACTATTTAACATAAATATAATTTTATTTAATTTATAGAAAATTATCCCTTTTCTTGAATACTACCATATCCTATTTTTAATTAGAAGATAGTAGATGAAATAAAAGTTTAATAATGAGACTAAAAGTATATTTGTTTATAAACTGGTAAATGATACAATGTGGATGTGATAAGGTATTTTGAATTTTAAGAACTTTTGATGTGCCGCTAACAAACCTTTAAGGAGTGAAAAAAATGTCTATCGATGTTTATCTTAATTTCAACGGGAATTGTCGTGACGCAGCAGAGTTTTACGCAGAGGTGTTTGGCACTGAACGTCCACAAATCATGACCTTTGGTGAAACACCACCCGATCCCAATTTCACTCTTCCTGAGGAAGCTAAAGATTTGGTTATGCACACCCGCTTGAATATCGAAGGCAGTAATGTAATGTTTTCTGATGTTTTTCCAGGCATGCCTTTTATCGAAGGAAACAATATTAGTCTTTCCGTAGTTAGTAAGGATTTAGATAACATAAAGAAATATTTCAATAAACTTCAAGAGGGCGGTAAAGTAGTTATGGAACTGCAAGAAACCTTCTGGAGCTCTTGTTATGGTAGTCTAAAAGATAAATTCGGCATTGATTGGCAATTCAATTATGATGACGGACGAATGAATATGTAAAAAAAACAACGAGTATGGAGTAACAAACCTCCTGCTCGTTGTTTTTTTGTCTTTTGCTTAGTCCATAATCAAATCGTAAACACTAACCTTCCGAATTCGCCGGGCAACAAGCATAGACACCGCATAAGCGACTACTAGAATGGCTGCACACAATAGCAATACTTGTGGCAAACTAACCGCCAGTTGGACGTTATAAATCCCTAAACTCGAGAGCAATAGTACAAACGCAGAGTCCGAGAAAAAATAACCGCCTATACTCCCCAAAGCTACTCCCACCACAATCACCGGAAACAGACTAAAGGTAATCTGCGTCATCAGATTAAAAGTGGTATAACCCATTCCTTTAAGAATGCCGAACTCACGCTTCCGCTTCAGAATCAAAGTCTTAATCACTAAATATAAAATCAGGCTTACTACTATAATCGTCACCACAGTGATGACTGCTGTCATAGAAGATACTGCGGCAGTGAATGTACTGAGCGTACTATCAACCGTTTCTCGAATGTTAGTAATATTCCATTTTCCGGGGAAATGTGCTTCCAGATCCTTCACAAAAGCTTGCGCATCTCCCCCCTCTTTCAGATACACATTGATGGACAGAGGGGTGTACTCCGGTTGAAGTCTTCTCATTCCATCACCGGTCATACTCGCCACCATTCCAAGTTGGCTAATCTGCTGGCTTAAGCCAGTGACCAAATAATTCTCCGTCACACCATTAAAAGTGATAGGTACCTCGTCCCCTATTTCTGTATTTTTCAACTTTGCAATAACACCGGAAATCACAATTTCATTATCATAAATAGGCTCTCGCCCTTTGTATATGGTTTGTGTCTCCAGCTTGCTATAATCGTCAGATACCCGGAGCATAAAGCTGGTATTTTTAATCGAAGCGACCATGCTATCCAATACAGTCAACTTTTCAACCCCTGGCATGGCTTCTAATTCTGTAAACTTCCCCTGCTGTAGGTCACCGTTTTTCGGCAACAACAAAAAGTCGCTGCGTTCTATACCTACCAGTTTTATAACTGCTGAGGTGTCTCCCTTAAAGTTGAAATTCAATATAGAGCAAAAAATACTAGAAAAGGTTAATCCGGCAACGATCAATACGATCATCATATTCTGCTTCATTTGCCTTACTAAAGCTTTAAGGCTTAAGCTGAATTGCAGATTCATTCGGGATGTTTCGAGTGGAATTGGGTTCCGCTTAAAATTGTGAGTGAGGATTCCGCTCTGCAGAGCTGTAATCGGAGTAATGTTCCGAATTCGCCGGCTCGACAGATAGGTAACAAGTAGCACTAGTCCAGAGACAATAACCAAACTAAGTACTGCACTGACCCCTTCAAAGGATATTGGCCACAGAAGTCCGATTGAAGACGAAATCATATTCCCTACCAACGGCATAACCAGCCCAGATAACCCACCTCCCGGTATAGCTGCGATGATTGACACTGAGGTGAACTGTAGCAGAAGCGCGTTTTTAATCTGCCATGAAGTATAACCGTTGGCTTTTAAAATACCGATATTCGTCAAATTGTCTTCAATATGTCCCAATATTTGAAACCTGATGACAATAAGCGAGATCAGAACCATAATCAGGGCAAATACGATCAGAATGGCCGCTAAAAGATTAACAAAAACACGGTTCCCTTGGAGACCAACCTCTGCCCGCATGACTTGAAATTGATCCGTACTTCCTGAGGCAAAAATCCGCTCACTTAGCATTTGTTCCAGCTTTACATCCTTTAAAGGATCGGTTAAATCTGCTGATAGAAAGCTGTACTGAGCTTCTGTTCCAAGACGTTTCTCCAACTGCTTATAACCTTCATCATTCAAAAATACTTTTAAAGCTCCATTAGTTAACGTCCCTAGCAACGGCTCCTCAATAAAGCCACCTATGGTATAAGAGAATGGCTTATTATCGTATACAAAAGAAAAGGTATCGCCAAGGTTATACCCCGATCCAACATGGAACAAATAAGGCAAATAGATCATATCCGCATCCTTAGATCCTAACGGAGTCGTTGTCTTGAATAGTCCCTTGGTCCGCGGTGTATCCATGTTAAGAATTATAAAAGCTACCGTAGTGTCCGTTTGTCCGTACTTCATTTTAGCGTCTGCTAACAGAATTGCTGCTTCATTCTCCCAGGTTTCTGTATATGAATAACTATCCACAAGCTCCTCATACTCTTCTAGATGATCATCTTTTGGGAAAAATGCACTTATTTCTGGAGTCCTTAATTCAGTCATTTTTTCTTGCTGAAAAGAATTTAGCTTTAAACTGACCGTAAGGCCAATGTTCAGCAGCAGCACAGCTATCATGATCAAAATGAAGAGTGTAAGCGTGGCGCTTTTTCTTTTACGAATATTTGACCAAGCTAGTTTTCCTATTAGGCTGCTCATCCCTACCACCCCAATTCGGTTAGAAAGGACTGTACTTGCTGCTGCCGTTCAGGTCCGTTATCTTCGCTATAAGGGGTAAGACGCAAATCACCAACGATGACTCCGTCCCGCAGATACAATATCCGATTACCACGCAACGCGGTTTTAAGATCATGTGTAACCATAATTATGCTTTGCCCTTGCCTATTCACCTCAGTGAGGACGCGCAATACACCTATTCCTGCTGAACTGTTTAACGCACCTGTCGGCTCATCAGCGAAAACCGCTTTTGGACTGTTGATCAATGCCCGGATAATACCCGCCCGCTGAGCTTCGCCACCTGAGATTTGCGCCGGAAACTTGCCCCAGACAGAGTCATCCAGACCTACATCTGAGAGTAGCTTTTTGGCTTTTTTCACAGCCCCTGCTCTATCCTTTTGTACAAGAAAAGCACTAGATAATACATTGTCGAGGACACTCATCGTATCCAGCAGATGAATCTGCTGAAACACGAACCCACAATTCTTCCGCCGGAATATCGCAAGCTGATCATTACTCATGGCTGTGATATCCTGACCTTCAAATAGAACCTCTCCAAGCGTTGGCTTATCCATACCCGAAATGGCATACAGCAGTGTTGATTTACCAGAACCAGAGCTGCCCATGATAATCGTGAAATCACCATGATATAAGGTCAGATCCAGATTTTTCAAAACATGCTGCTGAGTTCCTCCATGGGAGAAGGTTTTTCCAAGCTTATTAGTCTGCATCAGCACTTTATTATTCACTTCGCTCATGTTGAACACTCCATTTACATTCATGCTCATTAATTGCGCTAAAAGAAAATCATTGCTCTACGCGAAATATAATGGCTGCAATCACAAGCTCATTCGTAATTGCAACCTTATCGTACGTTAAATGTTCTTAACATGTCTTTGTGCAATCCTTAGCTAATTCTTAATTCTGTCCTGCTAAAGGAATTAGCAGTTTGACTGTAAATCCATCCTCCCGATTGGAGCACACAATGTCGCCTTGCATTTTTTGCATCATATAACGGGAAATGTACAGGCCTAGACCCGCACCATTCTGGCTCACGGCCAGACTGCCCCGAAAAAATTTATTAAATACTAAAGGCAGCTCCTCCTCCGGAACCCCGGGGCCATAATCCAGAATATCTACCTCCAGATAATGATCCGTAATCTCGAACCTAATATCAATAGGTGTGTCTATGTAGGCATATTTGTAGGAATTATTCACAACATTATCAATCACCTGCTGCAGCCGCAAGGAGTCCACCGTAATGATACAGTCAGGCACTGCTGCTGCTGAAATCCGTTCATAGAAATTTACATTATTTATAATTTGGATCAGCAGGTGGCTTTGCTCCTCCGTTAAGCTGACTTTAAGTTCATTTAGTTCCTCTAAGGTCGAATGGAACATATCGGTCACCAGACGATCAATCTGATCCGCTTTGGAATACAAAGTGTTAAGCTGTCTGCTGGTCTTCTCATCCCTTGCGCTTAATAACATCAGTTCCGTAATCGCCTTTAACGAAGCAACTGGTGTTTTAATATCATGACTGAGACTAGCAACCAGTTCCTTTTTACTTTTATTCGCCAAATATTCGCTGTGTCTAGCCGCTGCAAGCTCTTCCCGCATCATATCAAAGCTTTCGGTAAAAGCACCAAACAGATGATTACGATCCATCTCCAGCGGAACTTCCAGATCACCTCTCGCGATATGCTTCGCGAATAGCTGCATTTTGCGAAACGGACGGAGAACCGATCGATTCAGGAACCAAATATAGAGAATGCCTAAAACCGTAAGCAGTAGCAGCATCACAATAGAAACTTGTATAAATTGTTTTTTCATATGTATAAAAATCGCATGGTAATCATTATTAATAATCACCTTACCCACCATCTTATCCTGAACAAAAACGTCCACTAGAGTATCCCGATTGTTGATGGCTTCGTTAACGGTAACGGAAATCGCATTTCCCGTCTGATATTTAAGTACTCCCGCGGTATCGATAATGGCAAATTCATAAGGACCTTCCTTGTACAGGTTCGGATCAAGCTTGTCCCAGTTCTGTTCCGTGAGCTTCACAATGGTATTGATAGCCACTCTATCTGTTCCTGTCTCCTCCTGCAAATTAAGAATTAGGAATGTGAGCGTTAAACTTGCGGCAAATATAGTAAGTAGAAGAGCCAACAGCAGTTTTTTAGTCATAACTATTTGTCCTCAAAAGCATAACCGATGCCCCATACTGTACGGATGTACTGAGGATCATTAGGATTCTGCTCAATCTTCTCGCGTAGATGGCGAATATGTACATTTAAGGTGCCATCCCCCGCAAAAACATCTCCCCATACCTCTGTAAATAACTCCTCTTTGGGGATTACCCTATTTTTATGCTGAATCAAATAGCTGAGCAGTTTATATTCCATCGTTTTCAGCTTGAGAGCTACGCCATTAAGGCTTGCCCTCCTAAGTTCAGGGTCTATCTGGATAGAGCCGGCTTGAAGGACCGCTGCCTCAGCTATAACTTCGTTATTGTGGCGTTTAAGCACCGCCTTCACTTTTGCGAGCAGCACTCTCAGGGTATACGGCTTATGAATATAGTCATCTCCTCCGATATCAAGAGCAATCAATACATCATCTTCACTGGAGCGGGCACTAATAAACAAGATAGGAATCCCCATCGTCTGACGCAGCTCTTTGCATAACTGGAAGCCGGATTCACCGCCTAAATTAATATCAAGCAGTAACATTGAGACCTGATGCTCACGCAAAAAGCTCCGACAGGCAGCAGCGCTTGTAACAAACGCGGTTTGAACATCAAACAAATTAAAATATTCGCAGGTGGTCTCCGCAAGTTCAGTTTCATCATCAATAATTAAACAATCATATCTCATGGATTTCTCTCCGCTTCAACAGAATTTAGTATTATGTTAGAATATGCCTTTAAGGAGGGGTTACCTGTGGATAAACAATCCCAGCGTCTGGAGCAATATTTAGAAAAATACGAACAAAGCTGGCCACTGAGCGGCACAGTCTTAATAGCTCAGCATGGAGAAATCAAGCTACAAAAAGCATACGGATATGCGAATCTTGAACATCAGGTTCCGAACACTATAGATACCAAATTCCGGATCTGGTCATTAACCAAGTCATTCACTGGCATGGCAATTCTGATGCTAAAAGAACAAAAACGTCTGCGACTGGAAGATCCGATCCTTAAGTATCTTCCTGAACAGCATGCATTCGAGGGGATTACCGTCCTTCATCTGCTGGGACATACCTCGGGTATAGCCAACTACACTTCTCTACCCGAATATAATCAAAAATTAAATAAGCTGAAGCTGACTCCACTGGAGATGTTACAGCTATTTGTGAGTCAACCGCCTGCATTTATGCCTGGCACATCGTTTTCCTATAATAATTCAGGTTATTATTTATTAGGAATGATTATTGAGAAGATTACAGGCATGACATTTGAAGATTATATCACTACTTTTATATTACAGCCTCTTGGCATGGTAAATACAGGAGTTTATAACAATCAGCAAATCATTTCAAAATTAGCCTCACCTTATCATTCCTCATGGGGTGAGTATACTCAGGGTGAATACATAAATATGAGCTCTATCCTATCAGCGGGTGCTATGTATTCGACGGCTGCTGATCTTTTCCTGTGGGATCAAGCGTTATACTCCGATCAATTAGTATCCCACGATACTTTGGAGATGGCTTTTCATTCAAGTAATCTCAAATATCGTTTTGGTTGGTTTTTGGACGAACGTTATGATCGCAAAAGAATGTATCACGGCGGCGCTTATCGCGGCTTCCGAAGTGAAATGCACAGATATCCAGAAGAGGAGACGACCGTCATCATATTGACCAATTATGATTGTGTCCCCATTACCAAGTTAACGGAATCTCTATCTGGATTAGTATTCGGTGAGCCTGCCGAGATGCCGATATTCCCGCAAGCCTTCCCACTTGATGATAGCATGTATGCTGAATATATGGGGACCTATGAGGGATTTGGCTGCAAAGCGAGCGTAGAGCGTAGGGGCCAGGACTATTATTTTGTCTGGAATGATGAAGAGGTTACACCGTTCTATCCTATCTCAGAAACAAGATTCCATCATACCAAGCATGACAGTGAATTTGAATTTAAACGGAATGAACAGGGTGAGCTTTCATTTCTGGGGATGAAAAAAAACAAACGAGTGCCGCATAAGCCATGAAATGGCTGCTGGGGCACCCGCCTTTTTTTTCAGCTAAAGCCTAAGCCTTGGCCAAAATAATAAATTGTGTGAGCATCACGATTACCGCTGAAGACACCCCCAGCGAATTAATGATTGTTAAAGCATTTGGATAACTTTCTTTCCGAAATTGTGAGAACAAAGACACCGTCCATAACACGCTGAAAAATAACGACGACAACCCAGATACAGCTTCACTATCAATTCGTCTGCTCCGGAGAAACAATCCGGCAAGGGTGGCGACAGTATAAACAATATATATTACTAGCTCTATCGATGTGATAACGATCGCCTCGCCGGCAGAGAACAAACGCATTAACAAGTATTGAAAACCTAAACAGATAAACACAAGCTGGTTAAAAGATAGTCTCTTCACTCTCATAGCTTAGCTCCTTTAGGATATATTTTCACAAAAGACAACGCTTACATTGTACTAGTGATTGAATATATCTTCTGTGACTTTCCATACCCTGCCAAATATTAGTCAGATAATATCCTCACATACAAAAAAGGAAGTACACTTTGCGAAAAAGATCCGCAAGGCATACTTCCTTTTTTTTACGATTCGATTGTAGATTTAGACGGAATGGGACATCTTAGTTCCAAAATAGAATGAACAGTGGATTTATAAGATGTTTTCTTAAAATTAGGAGGTCATTGCTGTGAGAAACAAACAATCCATTGTCTTCGTGACCATTCCATTATCCGAGATCAAGAAGTTCATCCTTATTGATATTGTTGCTGGATGGGTCTTTTATTTTGCTATAAAATTCCCCTTCCATTCCTTAATTGCCGCCTCTGCCGGAAGCATGTTTGGTCCTATCCTCATACGCCAATCCATGAAGTTAGTTCAAAACCGCGCCAAGGTTTAAGGTTTTAAGAACTGCTCAATCTGTTTTTTATGATGCTTATCATGTGGGATAAAACTTCTCAAATACTTGCGAACGCTGAATTTTTTGCGATCTCCGTCCTTATATTCCTGATTGAATTCATCTTCCGTTAACCCTGCAGCTGCATCTATGATTTTAGTTCTATAACGTACAAATTGTTCAATTAATGTTTGTTCAGATAATAATTTAGCATATTCTACAGCGTTAGCATTAAACTCGTTAAAATCCAAATGCTTAGTTGTGATCGGTTCCCGGAGAATTATTTTCTTAATCGCACCTTCATAAAAATATTTATCCCATAACATGAGATGACAGATGATATCCTTTACAGTCCATTTACCAGCTGCAATAGGCTGATTCCAATGTTTGTCTGATACTTCCCCTAAAGATTCTACGAACGGGATGAGGGACTTAAATTCGAGTAACATTTGCTCATTTGTTTTTGCAGCCAGAGAGATCAACCTCCACATGAAAAATAAAATAATTCAGTCACAACATCTATGCTGCGTCATCCGCAGAAGCTGCGGCCAGATCCATATCGGTAGAGTCAGGATTCAGCCAAATCTCAATCAACTCATGGGTACGCTTCACATCATTTTCGTCAAGCATATAATACCATTGATCCTTCCGTCTGCCTTCACCCTGCAACATATGGCTTGTGATCTCAGGAGTACCCCCCTCGAGAATTACTCTTTTCGCCAAATCAAGAATAAAGTCTGACTTCATATTGGTTTGGAAATTACTGCCTGCTATTTCGATGATTTTCTGTATATTAAGGATATTATCTACTCTCTTCATCCGTTCAAGCGCAGATTTCAAAAAGATCCGCTGCCGCTCCGTTCGTTTAAAATCAGAATCCTCACGGTATCTTACATACATTAATGCTTCAGCGCCAGAATAAATCGGTTTGTTCGGTTCAATTCTTAATTTCTCATGATCCGGGCTCTTGTTCTCAATCACCTTGGTAATCGGAAGTTCAACACCCCCTAGAGCATCTGTAACGCCCACAAGACCGTTGAAATTAATAGTAGCGTAATATTCGATAGGCGCGTTTAATAAATTTTTAACGGTGTCTACACTCATCTGAGGACCGCCATAGGAATGTGCTGCATTAATCTTGGTTTCTTTCCTAGCTCCTTTAACATTTTCCGCTCCGATAATTTCTGCATAGGAATCACGAGGGATCGACACGAACAATACTTTATGATCAACTGGCCGAATCACAGTATATATAATCGAATCAGAAAGCCCGTTCTCTTTTCCCCGCTGATCAGTACCCAATAGGAGGATAGAAAATGGACGATCCTTATTATCCGTCGTGGGTTGGAATCCAGGAGCTTCAGCATTTTCATTATTTTTTAAAGGAACGTATGACCCATCAAGCGTGTGTTCAATAGTCGGAGCCACAACATTATTAAATCCGAAAATCAGCAGTTCTTTACGAAAAACATAAGATCCTAGCCCAGCAATAAGTACGATAGCAAGCATAAATAGCCAGATCTTTTTTTTCCTGCTGGTCTTAGTTTTCTTCTTCACCTTCTTTTTCTCAATTCTACTTAAAGAAAAAGAAGAAGCTGAATGGGTAATCTGTTTATTTTTCATTCGGATCCTTAACCCTTCCTGATGACGGATTCTACCAGCCGGTAATAGGGAATCATGTAGGTTGTCTCAAAGCCTAATCTATGCGCTAAGTTGAAAGAACCTTCGTTATCCAGACGACACGCCCACACCGGCTCAAGCTGATGTTCTAGACAGTATTCGATTAAGGCTGAACAGACAGCGTAGGCATAGCCCTTCCCCCGATGTGCTTCTGAGGTTTCTATGCCAATTTCCAGTTGATGCTCATTAACAAAACCCGAAAATGCCGTAGAGGCAATTTCCCCAGCATCAAGAATATTGAAGCCCAGCCCCTCAGCAAGAAATTGCTCTTCATTCCTCCAAAAATCCTTAGGATTGACACCTCCTGTTGCCGCCATAAACCGTTCTTTGTTCATTCGCACCACTTCAAGGTCTTGGTTAAGATAAGAAGCTTTCTGGTTCAGATATCTCTCGCGGTTAAAGCTGAAGTTGACCCTTGTATTTCTATGGAGCATTTCCTGTTCACTCCAATGAGCGATAACTTCCGGCCAACCTCCCGCTGGATCAGCCTGCAGCAACTCTTGATGATGCCGAATCATATTTTTATTGGTTATGTAATCAAAAAGGTCGCGCTTAAACTCTTCATTATCCGACTCTCCAATTAATAAAGACATTCCACAAGGGTGTGCAATGTAAAAAGCACGCGGGTTAACGATATCGTCAACATATACGCTGCCAGCAATGACTTGCTTCACCACTGACTCAGCAAACATCGTATTTATTTTCACATTTTCTAAAGGCTCAATTGCTTTGTAATAATCTTTACACTCTAGTCGTTTCATAATTTTCTCCTTAGATATCACGTAATGTTTTGATAGATAACCACCAGCTTGTGAGAATATTTTTTTACTGGATGACACCGTTACCTAAAATATCCCATTATTATAGACGATCTTCGGGTCGATAAGTTTCTATTTATAAGAAATTTGTGAGACAAAAAAAGACCATATCCTATCAAGGATTGGTCTACCCTATTTATTAATGCTGATCTTAGATTTTTTTCACAATCATATCGATCTCGCTCTTCAGTAAAAGATATCTGACGACACTTCTCATGATCGGAACTTTAGTCAACTTATGCTGATCTACATAACTTTTCATTTGATCTTTAGACAGCCCAAGCAAGCTTCCCGCTTCAGATACCGTCAATACTTCCTTGTTACTTGTAGCGTTAAAGGTTTTCTTAACTTTTAAATTCCAGTCTTCAAACACCTGCATTTACATCCGCCACCTTTCTATAAAAAAATCCCCAAACGATACGTTTGGGGATTCATTTTACTACTTACAGTTTTACAACATTCTCAGCTTGTTGACCACGATTGCCTTGAACTACGTTAAATTCTACACGTTGTCCTTCATCCAGGGACTTGAATCCGTCACCAGTAATTGCGCTGAAATGTACGAATACATCTTCTCCACCTTCAACCTCGATAAAACCAAAACCTTTGTCTGCGTTAAACCATTTCACTGTTCCTGTTTGCATAATATAATTACCACCTTATTTTTATTTACATGTTATTCTTATCCTCAAAAAATCTCTTACAAAATCTCTAAAAAAATAAAAATTCACATATGGTACAAGGTTATTAACGTCTAAAGAATAACCCTCTACGCTATGTGAATTCGCCAGGTAAATACTTTCGATAGATTGATTATAGCACAGCTAACACCAAATAGATACTCTTCTGCATTATGAACAAAATGGGAAGAAAGAAGGAGCTGTGTCATAAGTGATTCTACGAGTGGAGACTGACCTCCTCACTTTCAAAATCTTAAAATCAACAAAACAGCGATTCTTCTGTTCTCGAAGAATCGCTGTTCGGCGTTTTTTGGTCATTCGCGGTCTGCTTCAACTACACTTTCATTATCCTGCGGGGCTTTCGGACTCAGTTGACGTTATTTACATGTTTTTATCCTTTACAGCTAGAATTCGGACACCAGCGACGTTATTCCTTGGAAAGAGGCTCATATTAAGCATTTTTTGGGCCAATAGCTGCACTGGAGTCCGATAACATTCCAAATATCGGATAATCCTACGTTTAAGGACCACTGTGTCCCTTAGCAGGTTACTAAGCGTATTTTCCAGTGACTAAGCATGTGCTTTCGACACAGCAGTCATTTTCATAGCTTAGGGGATAGCCCTTTTTCTAAAATTTGAAAAGGGAATTTAAATTTTAAAATAGGACAATTTATCCAACAGGTCTTGCACCATTGAGCTAAGTGACTCCGACGAAGCTGAGATCTCTTCCATAGAAGCAAGCTGCTCCTCTGAGGCTGCTGCCACACTTTGGGAGTCAGATGAAGCTTCCGAAGCAAGATCGGCTAATTGTTTAACTGTAACTGAAATTTGCTCCGTACCCGCGGTCATCTGCTGTGCAGCTGCGGACACCTCTTGGATTTGATCAGTCACCTGCGTCATCTCTGTCAGAATCGAAGTAAATAAAAGATCACTATCAGATACACTTTGCACACCAAGAATTACTTTTTCATTGCCGACAGCCATTGCTTGTGAAGCTTGATTAGTATCTTGCACCACATCTTCAACCAAAGCAGTAACTTGTTCGGCAGCTTTTTTAGTCTGATCTGCCAGCATACGAATTTCTGAGGCCACTACAGCAAAACCTCGGCCATGTTCACCCACTCTGGACGCCTCAATAGCCGCATTTAGTGCCAACAGATTGGTCTGTTTACTTATGTTCGAAATCAGGCCTATAATCCCGCTGATCTGAGCAGATCGTTCGCCTAAACGTTCGATTGCCAGACTCGTCTCATCCACAGACAGCTTTAACTCTGACATTTGGTTCACTGCCATTTGAAGCTGCGCACTGCCCTTTTTCGTCTGATCGGTAACCTCATCTGCAGACGCAGACACCGATGACGAAGAGTCAGCGATCCGTTGCACTCCAACATTCAGCTCGCTCATCGCCATTGAAGAATCACCCGCATAATCACTCTGCAGCTGCGCTCCTTCGGCTACTCGTCCAATTGCCACAGCAATTTGTTCAGCAGCTTTCCCAGTCTGCTCAGCGTTAGCTGTCAGCTCTTCAGAGGTAGCTCCCACAGACATTGATAAATCAGCAACAAGTCCAAACATTTCTCGAAGCTTATGGGTCATATGATTAAAATGTGTAGCCATCTTGCCGAATTCATCATCATTTCGAACCTGCAGGGTTTGAGTCAAATCACCCTGAGACATCAGCTGCAATTTATCAGATAACAAGCGAAGCGGTTTAACTACCATCAACCATAGCTGAAGACCAACAATAACAGCTAAAATCAAAATACCAATAATCATAATGATAAAAAATTCTGTTTTGGCTTGTTCATAATCAGCCATGATTACATCCTTAGAAATCGCTGTCTGTGTGTACCAGACCTGGTCACTTCCAGGCATTGGTATCGGAACAAAAGTCCGCAGCACGTCTTCTCCCTTGGAATTTATCGTGTATCCCAGTGTGGCCTCCCCATTCTTCACACGCTTCCACAGTAATGTTTTATCTTCTGTATCACCGAACTCTTTGAGTACACTTTGAGGATCATTTGGATTGGCTGCATATTTGCCATTACCAGTGATTAAAGAAACATAACCTCCCAGAGGTTTATAGTTAACAGCTTCTTCCTGCAATTGGGTTAACGAAACATCGAACCCTACAGTCCCAAGAAAAGCACCCGTTTTATCCAAAATCGGCAGCATGACCGAAATCATCTCTATTGCTCCACCAGTCGTCTCATAGGAATAGGGTTCAATATAGACCGGTTTTTTCTCTTTTTTAGGTAAAAGGTAATAATCACCCGCACCTTCTACATCGTAATTTTTTAAGGGTTCAACCTTAATTGCACCTTGATTTCTAAAGACATAAGGAATAAAACGCCCCGTACCGTCATCATATGGCATCTTATTTATATTAGCCTGATCGTTCTGATCAAAAGCATTGGGTTCCCATAATATGCTCATCCCAAAAATTTCTGGTCTGTGCTCAAGCATAGTTTTCATTGTAGAAACAACATCTTCACGGTCCAAGGTTTGACGTTCTCTTGATTCAATCAGTACCTCAGCGAGCGCTTCACCCGTCGACTGAATGTCTATCATTCTATTCTGAATGGTCTCCGCATAACTTTTCCCTGCGATCTCTGCCTGAAGTTCACCGTTGGATATGCTCACACTACGCAGATTAGCCAGGTTTGCGACTAAACTAAAGAAAAAGATCACAATAATTACTAAACTTACCACCATAACAAACTTAAACGTTAAAGAAAGCCTTCGATACAATGCCATCTGAACAACTCCACTCTAGGATAATATATCTTTAATCGACAAAATACGACCTCTATTCAATAGGACTTATTACCTATAATTCAAGGGATGAAAATTTAAAATTCTATCCATTCCAAAAGTATGTTTAAATAAAAGTAGCCTAATCAAAAAAACATAATACAAAGGAGTTCATGCCGATGGAAATATCCTCTTTTTTGTTGCCAAAAGATCAAGTTGCCTATATCACTAACTCACTATCCATGCTGGAAGCCTTAGAACAATTAGAACAGCACCATTACACGGCTATCCCTATTATTGATAATGAAGGAAAATATGTAGGAACACTTTCGGAGGGTGATCTATTGTGGAAGCTGAAAAACACAGCAGATTTAACCTTTGACAATATAGGGGAAGTTCCAGTAAGTGACATCCAAAAGCATGTTCATAACGAAAGTGTTCTCATTAATGCAGAAATGGAGGATATGCTGACGCTCGCTGCGGATCAGAATTTCGTTCCTGTGATTGATAATGAGGGTGTATTTGTTGGAATTATTAGGAGAAAAGATATCATTGAATATTACACTCGCAACATTACGGATTAATAAAAAATGACCAATCTCCAATACGGAGACTGGTCATTTTATTTTTCATCAAAATTACAGTTCAGTCAGGATAATCGTTCCTTGTGGGGTAATCGCCAAAGTATGCTCATATTGTGCTGACAATCCACCGTCAATGGTACGCGCAGTCCAACCATCCGCATCAATTTTTGTTCTGTAACTGCCTGTGTTCAGCATGGGCTCAATGGTAAATACCATCCCCTCTTTAAGACGAGGCCCTCTCCCTGCTGGACCATAGTGAGGCACTTCCGGAGCTTCATGCATTTCTGAACCGATCCCGTGGCCAATAAAATCACGTACTACAGAAAATCCGTTAGACTCTGCATAAACTTGGATGGCATGCGCAACATCCCCGATACGGTTGCCTGCAACCGCCTGCTCGATTCCACGGAATAACGATTCCTTAGTAGTGTCTAGAAGTTTGGTCGCCTGTTCACTAATATTGCCAATCCCGTAAGACCAGGCCGAATCTGCCAACCAGCCGTTTAAGTTAACAACCATGTCAATGGTTACGATATCCCCGTCTTTTAGCGGCTCTTTTTTCGGAAATCCGTGGCATATTACATCATTTACAGATGCACAGGTTGCGTACGGGTACCCATTATATCCTTTTTGCTCAGGAGTAGCTCCTTGAGACAATATAAATTTTTCTGCAAATTCATCAATTTCCCAGGTCGTAATACCAGGCTGCAAAATTTGCGCAATTTGACGATGACATTCAGCGAGAATTTTTCCCGCCGCACGCATTTTTTCGATCTCTTCCATCGTTTTCATGATAATCATAATATCGCCTCTTCTGTACAGAACTCATCGCTCTCGGGCAACGGTTCTTCTTTTGTATTTAGTTTACCCTTTATATTATGAAAGAAAATCGCGAGAAATCCAAATCATTAGTCAAAAAAAATTATATTTTCCTTCCTGAATCTAAAAATAACATCATTTTTTATGATAATGTTAGATGAAAGACGAGTGCCTGATCAGCACTTCGTCTTATTTTCTAATAAAACATAAAATTATTGTTATCGTTAAATTATTTATTATTCCTAAAAATTCCTTTATATGTTATATTCAAAATAACTGAGGAGGTGATACATGCCTGTAATTGAGTGCATTTACTGCAACCACCTGAAGGATACGCATAATCTAAGAAGCAACCCTATTTGATTAAGGAGGAAATGTTGATGAAATTCAGTAAGCATTTTTCGTTCCGGAAAATCAGTTTGTTAGTATTAATTAGTATCCTTACTCTTTCTATTTCTTTACCTCAACAGCAGGCAGCAGCAGCAAACACTTCTGTTAAGGGCTTTTATGTAAGCGGTACCACTTTGTATGATGCCACCGGCAGTCCTTTTGTAATGCGTGGGGTTAATCATGCACACACTTGGTACAAAAACGATCTGGCTACTGCAATACCGGCCATTGCAGCCACTGGCTCCAATACCGTCAGAATTGTACTTTCTAATGGCAGCAAGTGGTCTCTCGATACCTTGGCGGATGTCCAAAATATTCTTAAGCTTTGTGATCAGTATAAATTGATTGCCATGCTGGAAGTGCATGATGCTACTGGCTCAGACAACACATCTGATCTTAACGCTGCAGTCAACTATTGGATCAGCATCAAGGATGCTTTGATTGGTAAAGAAGATCGTGTCATTGTGAATATTGCTAATGAATGGTACGGTTCTTGGAACACTGCAACATGGGCCAGTGGTTACCAAGCGGCAATTCCGGCGTTAAGAAATGCGGGCATTAAGAACACTTTAGTTGTAGATGCAGCGGGATGGGGTCAATACCCACAATCCATTTTCACTAGTGGTCAGGCTGTATATAATTCAGATACCTTAAAAAATACTATTTTCTCGATTCATATGTACGAATATGCCGGAGGTAATGCTGCTACCGTTAAGAGCAATATCGATAGTGCCTTGGCCATTGGAGCCCCCGTGATTATCGGCGAATTCGGTGACAAGCACACGGGTGGAGATGTCGATGAAGCCACCATTATGAGCTACACTAAGGAAAAAAAGGTAGGATGGCTCGCCTGGTCCTGGTATGGTAATGGCGGAGGCGTCGAATATCTGGATCTAGCCAGCGGTCCAGCAGGAACACTCAGCAACTGGGGAAATACAGTCGTTAATGGAGCAAACGGAACCTTAGCAACCTCCGTGCTTAATAAAATTTATACAACGCCTGGTTACCAACCTGTGCCGGATGGTGGCACAACTCCTACACCTACACCTACACCTACGCCAACACTTACACCAACACCAACACCAACGCCAACAGCTACGCCAACGCCAACAGCTACGCCAACAGCAACAGTAACACCTACAGCCACTCCTACCGGCTCGCCATCCAGTAATCTGGCACTTTACTACCGTGCAGCAGATACCAATGCTACAGATAACTCAATCAAACCTTACTTCAACATTTATAACAACGGAACAACGGCAGTCAATCTAAATGGACTGAAAATTCGTTATTACTTTACTAAAGATGGAAGCGCCTCCCTCAATGGTGTGATCGATTGGGCGCAGATCGGTGCTTCTAATATATCGGTTGCCCTTGGGTCCACTAGTGGAACGAACGCCGACTCTTATGTTGAGCTTACTTTCAACGCTAGCGCGGGCTCCATACCTGCCGGTGGACAGTCAGGAGAAATCCAATTACGAGTGCATAAAAGCGACTGGTCTAACTTCAATGAAGCAAATGACTATTCGTTCGACCCAACCAAAGTTTCCTTCAGCACTTGGAACAAAGTAACCTTGTATCAAAACGATGTACTGCTCTCCGGCATCGCTCCTTAAAAACATAAACCAGCGAGCCTCCCAAGATTGGGGACTTGCTGGTTTTTAAAATTAGATCTGTTGTAGCGCAGATGTTAGGATAATGCTTACTTATAGTAGCTCAAAAGATGACTGTTGCTAGATTTGTCAGTCAACAGTGATCTACTGCTGTTAGTCTGCTCCCGGACTGTTGTTACTTTGATGTTAGTCTACTGTCGGACTGTTACTACTTTGATGGATCTGTTGTAGCGCAAATGTTGGGATCTTACTAGATTATTGTAGATCAAATAAAGGCTGCTGCTAGATTTGTCAGTCAACGGTGATCTACTGCTGTTAGTCTGCTGCTGGACTGTTACTACTTTGATGTTAGTTTACTATTGCTCGTCTATTGTTCCGCTAGTCGGTTGCTGCTCTTTTGTTTGGCTATTCTGCGTACTACTCTACTGTTGCTCCTACTGATCTGATTTCACTCTTTCACACGATCTAATTCGACTCTTTCATTACTCTGACGTTAATCTACTATCGCTCATCTGCCGCTCATCTGCTGCTCATCTGCCGTTCTTTACTTTTTGAACACTCGGTTGTGGTTTTCGGACTCAGATGACGCTATTTGTGCAATTTAAGCCGTTTTGAGCAACTTTCGGACTGGAGAGACGCTATTCCTCTGAAAAAGGCCTATTTCGGCCTCTTTTCATACCCATAACAGCGCTGGTGTCCGAATACTCTGCAAATTGGCAAGGTTTCAGAAAATAAGGGCTCCTGAGTCCGTCACCTTGTTAGTCTACTGCCGCTCGTCGCGCTCATCTACTGCTCTACTATCGCTCATCTACTACTCATCTTCCGCTCATCTACTACTCGTATGCGCTTATCTGCTGCTTATCTGCTGCTCATTTACTCTTGTCTACCGTCTTTACCTCTGGAGCATTTTGTGTACGACACGACACCTCGCGCACCTAACTACGCCCAAACCACAAAAAATACCCCGGCAGCCATCCAACTGGCCCCGGGACATTTTTAAATCTACTTTCATTTAGTCATGGAAATTAAGTCCAGAGGTAACGGCTTTAACATAATCTGCACGGATCACGAAATCTCCAAAATGCTCACCTTGTTGACGTTCTTTGGCATATCGGTGAAGAATAGGTTCAAGCGTCTCTAGGATCTCCTTCTCATCTATGTTTTCTTTATACATTTTATTGAGGCGATCACCCGTAAAGCCTGCTCCTAAATACATATTATATCTGCCTGGAGCCTTGCCGATAAACGAGATTTCACCCAGCGCCGGTCTAGCACATCCATTAGGGCAGCCGGTCATCCGGATTACAATTTCCTCGTCGCGCAAACCAGCTTTATCTATAACAAGCTCCAGCTTATCTATCAACGAAGGCAGATAACGTTCCGCTTCAGCCATCGCAAGTCCGCAGGTTGGCAGTGCTACACAGGACATGGAGCTGCGCCGCAATGCAGAAAGATGTGCTCCATCTGTAAGTCCATGCTGTTTAGCCAGCTCAGCTACTTTTCGTTTTTTGGCAGTAGTGACGTTGGCAATCGTTAGATTCTGATTCGGCGTTAGCCGGAAATCTCCAGTATGGATTTTAGCAATCTCCCGCAAGCCAGTCATCAAGGTGTATCCTTCTTGGTCATGAATCCGTCCGCTTTGGATATAAAGTGTCAGATTCCATTTTCCATTGGTACCCTTCACCCAGCCGTAACGGTCTCCGTTGTGATCAAAATGATAATCATGTGCCGCTTCAAGCTGCCATCCGAGTCTTTCATGCAGTTCGTCAACGAACCATTCCAGACCGTGGCGGTCAATCGTATATTTGAACCTTGCATTTTTGCGGACAGAGCGATTGCCATAATCCCGCTGGATCGTTACGGTCTTTTCTGCCACATCAATCAACTGTTCGGGACGGCAAAAACCAATAATACGTCCCAACTGAGGATAAGTACTGGTATCCCCATGAGTCATCCCCATACCGCCGCCTACAGAAACGTTAAAGCCTACTAGCTTCTCATTTTCCAGAATAGCGATAAAACCCAGATCTTGCGAGAATACATCCACATCATTAGAAGGTGGCACCGCTAAACCAATCTTAAATTTACGAGGTAAATATACCGGACCATAGATTGGTTCTACTTCCGCACGTTCGCCTAAGCTATCTACTACCTTTTCACCGTCTAGCCAAATCTCATGGTAGGCGGGAGTACGTGGGGATAAGTGATCACTCACTTTGCGCGCCCATTCATAGACCTCTGCATGCACCTCTGACTGGTAAGGATTCGGATTACTCATTACGTTACGGTTAACATCGCCGCAAGCTGCCAGCGTCGTCATCAGCGTATCATTAATGCTGCGAATGGTTTTCTTAAGATTCCATTTGAGTACCCCGTGCATTTGAAACGCCTGTCTGGTAGTCAGACGTAAGGTCCCATTACCGTATTTTTGTGCCAGATCATCCATCACTAGCCACTGCTCTGGTGTCGCTACCCCGCCTGGGGCAACTACACGAAGCATGAACTGAAATGCAGGCTCCAGCTTTTGCCGTTCACGCTCATTGCGTAAATCCCGATCGTCCTGCATATAACTTCCGTGAAATTTCAGCAGCCGATTATCATCTTCCGGCAAACCTCCGGTAATCGGATTGCTTAATGTCTCAACAAGCGCGCCCCGCAGATAGTTACTCTCTTGCTTAATGTGTTCAACATCACTTGGAGGCCCGCCGATCGGCTTAACCTTTTCATTGTTTGCCATTGTTGTTATCTCCCCCCGAAGTCATTCGATAACTTTCCTCTATCCATTAGTAAACATCACGTTGGTAGCGCTGCGCCTGCTGCATATTATCCAAATAAGCTGCCGCTTCTTCAGGACTCAGCCCACCCTCATGCTGGATGACAGTAATCAGAGCAGAATGAACATCATGTGCCATATGCTTCTCGTCACCGCAAATGTAAATATGAGCTCCCGCTTGCAGCCATTCGTAGACCTCGCGGCTCTTTTCCAGAATGCGATGCTGAACATATACTTTCTCTTCGGTATCACGGGAGAAAGCAACATCCAGCTTAGTTAACAAGCCGTCTTTTAGCATTCTCTGCCAGTCCGTCTGATAGAGGAAGTCCGTCACGAAATGCCGATCTCCGTAGAACAGCCATGATTTACCTTCCACCCCAAGCTCGCCACGTTCCTCCAAGAAAGAGCGGAAGGGTGCAACGCCTGTCCCCGGTCCAATCATAATGATCGGCGCATCAGGATTTGTTGGAAGCTTAAAGTTAGGATTATGTTGAATGTAGATGGGCAACGTATCTCCCGGCTGGACTCTTTCAGCACAATGTACCGAGCAGACCCCATAACGCTCACGGCCATGTGCCTCATAACGTACAGCTCTAACCGTTAAATGAACCTCATCTGGATTAGCTTTATAGCTGCTAGCAATTGAATAGAGTCGTGCTGGAAGCTTGCGCAAAATAGTCACAAAGTTACTGGCTGAACCTTCCCATGGAGAGAAGTCCTGAACCAAATCGAGCAGATCGCGGCCTTGAATATATTCCTTAAGCTGTTGCGCACGTTCTGGCGCCAATAAATCCTTTAGTTTGTTAGAAGAAGATAACTTCGCCGCTTGCTCAAGCAACGGTTTGGTTAATACAGTGATTTCATAGTGGTGAAGAAGTGCCTCACGTAAGGAACCTTCTTCCCCTTTTTTATTAAATGGAACAATATCATTAGGATTCCAGCCCATAGTATGAATAATAGCGTCTACCAATTCAGGATGATTCTCCGGGTAGACACCCAGCGCATCCCCTGGCTCAAATTGTATGTTAGAGCCTTCTAGTGATAGCTCCAAATGGCGGGTCTCCCGGTCGGAACCGCGTCCGTTCAGATTTAGATTTTCTAATACTTCCGCTTTAAAAGGATTGTTGCGGGTATACAAAGGCTCCTGAGAATCTGTGTCTTCCGCAGCTTGAACCGCTTTTGCCGCAATGGCCGGAGCATTTAAATGTGCATTTAAGGCACCAATCACGCCTTCAAACCATTCGGTAACCGAATCATCATAATCAAGATCACAATCCACACGCGGACTTAACCGCTTGCCGCCAAGTTCCTCAAGCCGCTGATCGAAGTCTTTGCCGGTCTGACAAAAGAATTCGTAAGAGGTATCCCCCAGTGCCAACACTGAGAACTTCAGATTCTCTAATTGAGGGGCTCTTTTGCTATAGAGAAATTCATGGAACATCCGTGCATTATCTGGCGGCTCGCCTTCACCGTGAGTACTGACCAGCAATAGGAGGTTCTCAACCTTCTTAAGTGCATTGGGCTTAAAGCTGTTCATCGCAGTGATCGTGACCTGAAATCCTTGCTCCTCCAGCTTGCGGGACAAGCTCCCAGCCAGCCGTTGGCAATTCCCTGTCTGGGACCCAAACAACACGGTCACTTCACGTGAAGCTACAGGTTGACTAACGGCACTACCTTCCGCATTTCCTATCGTATTTGATTGCACTGCTTGAACCCCGGCACCTGCCGATGGTGCAGTAGTAAGGCCCATGGCCGACAAATAACCGCTAAGCCATATTTGCTGTGTCTCCGTTAAGGATGGTAGAAGACGATTGAGTAGCTCGACTTGGCTCTCGTTAAAAGGACTGTTCGTTACCTGTAGTTGCAACAATATCCACCTCTCCTAAACATGAAATCTTCTGATGATCCGTACCTCATGAAATCAGGCTATCACAATAATTGTAAACGATCAATGATGTCGATTTAACCTAATAATTGTAATTTATTGAAAAAGTATCTATATAGTACGTAAAAACCGATCAAAACAGTATGATTTAACCTGTTTTGATCGGTTTCATTATAAAAAGTGATACTATTTATAAAATATTGTGATAAATAAAAGCTATAATTTTTGCTTACTTTCGGGAAATAACACCTCGCCGATCCCCGTCTTAATCTTCACTATCTCCTCAAGCGTATTCGATAGCTCGCCGGGCGGATAAGGTTTAGTTAAATATTTTTGAATTACATCGTTTAATTGATTCTTATCCGATTGATCCAGAGCAGAAGAAATAACGATAGGGATATTTTCAGTTCTTGAATCTTCTTTAAGCATTCGGATCAAATCCCAGCCATCCAGCTCTTCACCCAACATCAAATCTACCACTATCGCCACAAATGGTGTTTTCAAGGCCTGATCAAAAGCTTGCTGTGGATGGTAATGATGGGTAACACGGAAGCCCTTCCCTTTAAGCTCTTCTGATAAAAGCAACGAAAGACTGTAATCATCTTCAACGATCATTACATTAGGCTTGAGCTCTTTATCGGTGCTCCATTTATTAAGCTCATCCTGTTGCCGGCTCGCTTCCGCATGGAGGATAGGGAGGCTAAACCAGACGGTAGTGCCTTCTCCTTCTACGGAATCTATACCGATATTTCCCTTTTGCTTCTCAATGATCTCCTTACAGATAGCAAGTCCAAGTCCTGTTCCTCCAATTCTTTTAGAGGCGCTATTATCCACTCTTCTGAATTTTTGGAATAGCTGTCCTATTTGATCCTTAGGAATGCCAAGACCATTATCCTGGATACGTACAATAATCCTATCCGACTCGTTATGCAGCAGTACTTTAACTTCATTGTTATCAGGCGAGAACTTAATCGCATTACTTAATAGATTCGTCAGAACTTGGACAATCTTATCCTTGTCCACATCAACATCCGCATTCAAAGCCTCATCCACTAGGAGCACATGATGGGTACTGCTCAGTTTATATTGATCAATTACGCCTAATACAATTTCACTGAGATTCAAATGCTCCGTGATATATTGCTGCTTACCTGACTCCATTCTCTGCAAATCAAGAAAATCATTTATGAGCTCCGTCAGTCGTTTAGCTTCTTTATGAATCGTCTCCAGATATTTAAGCTGCTTCTCAGGCTTCATGGTCTTAGACAATAGCAGTTCTGTGAAACCAAGCACACTCGATAGCGGTGTTCTTAGCTCATGACTTACCGTACTGACAAGATCAGATTTCATAAGGTCCAGCTCATATTCTCTAGTGATATCTCTGTAGACAAACAATGTACCAATACGCAGCTCGCGACGGAATACAGGGATCGCATACACATCAATATGCTTCATCGATTCAGTTCCAATGGAGTATTGCATGCTGCTGGATTCCAGAGCATCCTCAGCAATCGCTTTTTCAAAAAACATCCGAAGTTCATGGTTCTCATTCGAGTGCTCGATGAAATAATCCATCCATTTCTGTCGGGGAATCAAAGTTCCTTCTGTCCACTCATAATTAAAAATGTTGCTCAACGCTTTATTCATCTGCAGGAGCATACCTTCTGTATTCACAAATTGTATGCCCTCGTTCACATTATTTACGATGTCCCGATTCAGCTTTCGTCCATGTTCAATCTCTTCATACATGAATAAACGTTCAATCGCCAGCGCTACGCGGTTCATCATCCCCTGAACCTCATTAATCTCTTCTTTGCTGAAGGAATGACCAATCCGGCTGCCACAGAACACTGCAAGAATCTCATCCTCTGCGTTCACAACAGTAGTGTAGAAGTCGTAAACATAGACCTCACTCGCAGAAATCCCTTGCTCTGGTTGTGTGGCCAAACGCTTGATTAGATACGTTTTTTCCGCTTGCAAGCGATATAATATCTCATTGTTCTCATGATCAAGATAACGCTCCACATTCTCCTGCGGAATGCCTTTCACAGCCGCGATATTATCTTTCACAAGCAGGAAGAAACTCGAATCAAAGGCATACAGGCGATGCATAAACTCAATAAACTTATCGGCAAATTCATGCTTATCCAAGGTATAAGTAATATCATGATTCAGCTGATTATTAAGCTCAAGCATCATCTTGGTCTGTTCTGTATTTTTTAACGTTTCGGCTAGCTCCTGCTGCACGCTTTTCATTGAGGTGATATCGTTCGCAATAAGGATGTATTGATAAATCACACCCTCTTCATTCAGGTACGGCACAATCGTCAGATGCAGCCAGATGGGCAATCCGTCTTTGGCTAGAATCTGCAGCTCATTGTTCCACACTCCGCCTGTATTTAATTTGTTAAAGATTTTCTGATAACCCTCGTCAGAGATATTATAAAGTTCAAATAACTTATAGGTGTAACCGATAATCTCAGACTTTTTATAGCGGGTATATCCACTTAAATTATCATTCGCGTAGGTAAAGACACCTTTAGCAGTAAGGATCCCGACCGCAGACGATTGATCCAAAGCTTTCATCATACTTTCAATTTCACTAAGCGAGCGTTGCAGCCTATATTGCTGATCCTGAAGTTCATCCTGCTGCGCATGCAGCTCTTCATTCTGCATCATTAATTCTTCTTCTTTATCTTGAATACTTCTAGCCATATTAAGAAAAGCATCATAAAGTCGGCCAATTTCATCTTGATTCTTAAGCTTGCCCAGAAGAATTTCTTCTCCTGCAGCCAGGGAATGGGTTGCCCCTTCCAGCTTCAGAATAGGATCTATAAGGTTCTTCAGAATCCGCCAGATCATAAAGGTGAAGATTAGCAGAATAATCGTGCTGAAAAAGAATGCGATAAAGGTAAATTCATTGGCACGTTTGATGTAATCCATAGCCATAGTATTTAATGCGGCATCGGATCGTTGCTTGTACTCTTTTGTATACATTAAAAAATCATTCACTGATTTCGTGTTGCCATCTGCGGATAGAGCTCTCAAAGACACATAATCGTCTGCCTCGACAAACCGAATCGCTTCAGGTAAAACTTTAGTTTTGTACTGAACATAAAATGCTTTCAAACCATCTCTAAACAAGGCTTCTTCCGGAGATAAATTGAGATTAGAATAGGTATCCAGAATCTTATCAAAGTTAACAAGTCCTAAGTTTAGGAGATCTAATTCATTGTCACTCTTAAGTGCGCTGAATCCCCTCGCTCGGAAAAAAACCTCATTTAATGCAGTCGCCAATTCGTTAATCGTGTCCGCCTTATTCTGCAGAACTTCACGGTCTCTACTTAATTTGTTCTGCTCATTATTTATGAAAAATAAAAATACAGATCCCATAATAATGATTAACGAAAAAACCAAGGCAATGATACGAAAATATCTATTTTTAATACTGTGATTAGAGCTGCTTCCCTTTGTCACTTAGGATCCCCTCCACAATCTGCAAGAGTTCCATCGGACTAAAAGGTTTTGGCATAAAATAACGTGCGCCTGCATCTACCGCTCGAAGACGATCTACATCTTGGGCTTTGGCTGTTAACATTAAAATAGCTGTAGCCTTCTTTTTCTCATCATCCAGTTGGCCTAGGACTTCAATCCCTGTCATTTCAGGCATCATATAATCCAATATCACCAAATCATAATGATCCTGTGACAATTTTGAAAGCGCCTCTAATCCGTTCTCGGCAGTATGGATCTCCACGTCTTCCAAATCTTCTAAGGTGTCTACAATTAACATTCGTAATACTTCTTCATCATCCACTACCATTACCTTTTGCATAGCTGCCTAATTCCCTCCGCTTTAGATCTCTCCTGGTGCTCACAACATATTCAGAAACCAATTAGAACAAAAATCTATGAGCCAACCGCTCTATTCTCGACAATAACTCAGGCATATGAACCGGTTTCACTACATAATCATCGGCACCCATCTGCAGGGCATGTACAATATCCGCCTGATTATTTCTTCCCGTCAGCATGATCACTAATATATTTACTTCCGGATACGTTTTGCGGATTCTTTCCAGAACTTCTACTCCATCCAGATCAGGCATCACACCATCCAGCAAAATAATATACTTCTCATCCACGGCATACCAATCCGATTGCAGGAAATCAAGCCCATTCGCATAGCTGCTAACCTTCACCTCAGCAATATTATCCGGCTCCCAAATGGCGAACTGACTGGTCACAATTCTACGAATTAGCGTATCATCATCTACAACAATCACATTCAGAACCGAATGCTTTTTAGTAGTGGATAAATGGTCCGAATAAAGCGTTGTCTGATTCCTTCCAGCATGCTTACTGGCATAAAGAGCCTGATCTGCTTCCTCAATCAATTTATCGGCTATATTCTCGGCATCTGTTACCTCAGAAATCCCGCTAGAGATGGTCACATGAAAGATTTCATTTTTCGCAAAAAAGTCAGTAGCCGCAAACCGCTCTTGAATACGCTGTATAACCAACATTGCAGATTCCGCATCCGTGTTAGGTAAGAACACTGCAAACTCTTCTCCCCCATAACGGCAAAAGGTATCCTCCAGACGGATGGAATTCTTCACAAGCTCGGAAAAGCCCTGCAGAACTTCGTCTCCGATTAGGTGACCATATGTATCATTAACGTTTTTAAAATAATCCAAATCAATCAGCGCTAACGAAAATACGCGGTTGGTCCGCTTAAAATCACCAATCAACTGCTTCATGACTTGATTAAAGTGTTTGCGATTGAATGCGCCGGTCAAATCATCCACGATGATGGACTCCTGCCATTCTCTCTTAAGCTGAAAGCGATTTTTGATCAATACCAGAAATAAATCAATATCTACAGGCTTCGGTAAAAAATCCATTACCCCCAGCGAATACGCATGCATTTGCGTCGCTTTGGAGTACTCCCCACTTATAATGATAATGGGAATTCGTTCCTTTTTAGCCTTGCCGATAATTTGGTTCAACACCTCAATCCCACTTTTATCCGGTAAAAGAATATCCAGCAGAATGAGATCTGGTTTCGTTTCATAAAAGATTTTGAGTCCCCGTTCAGCAGATAAGGCTATGCTTACATAGTAATTCTGCTTCTCCAACGACTCTTTCAGATAAGCAACTAACTCTACATCGTCGTCGATAAGAAGAATATCATTCTGCGTGAGCGTCTCAGCAGGTCCCTTTTTATCCAATGCTTTAACAGAGCTTGAAGCTGCCAATGAATGGACATTAAACAATGGAATCAGTGGATATAAATAATCCCCCCATTCCTCAACCGACCAACTCTTAAGACTGCTTTCCATGAAATAGGGCAGCGTATCCTCGGCAAATTGTTCGACATCTGGTAATCCGACAGTTCCAGCAGTGCCTTTTAAATTATGCAAAAAACGATAAATGTCCTTTTCCTTCACTTCCGCCTGTTCCGTCCATTCCTGGAGGGTCATCTTCGTTCTTTGCTCAACCATGTCTTTATATTTTTGTGTAGTCATATTTACTCCTTCAGACTATCATATCAAACTCTCAGTTCATCACATTTTTTATAGGCTGTCAAATGAATTTTCTATAATTTCAGCTGTCAAAATAAATATTTAATCAAACTGACAAAAAACCTTTGGTTGAAGCTTGTTTCATCATTTGCAATAATAGTTGGAATGGTTCATTCCGTATACACGGTGAAATCAATAAAAACAAAGGGAGGCTGTATTCATGAAGGGAATTATTACTGTATTAGGAAAAGATAAAGTAGGGATTATTGCTAAAGTATGTACATATCTAGCCGAACACAATTTGAACATTCTGGATATTTCGCAGACGATCGTTCAAGATTATTTTAACATGATGATGATTGTAGACATTTCTAGCTCAACTAAAGCTTTTGAGAATATTGTAGAGGAATTACATTTGCTTGGCGAATCGATTGGCGTGGAAATCAAGCTTCAGCATGAGGATATTTTTAATATTATGCACCGAATCTAGGAGGATGGCTGACCATGATATCACTAGTGGAAGTACAAGAAACGAATAAGATGATTCGTGAAATGAATCTGGATGTGCGTACCATAACAATGGGGATCAGCCTCATGGATTGTGCCCACACGGATATGCGCACCTTTAATCAAAATGTATATGACAAAATCACCAGATCCGCTGAAAAGCTCGTAAAGACGGGTGAAGATCTGGAAAGACAATTTGGGGTTCCTATCGTTAACAAACGGATTTCTGTCACACCCATCGCTATTGCCGCTGGTGCGGTGAAGACAGATACCTATGTACCTGTTGCTGAAATCCTGGACAAGGCTGCAAAAGAGGTAGGCGTTAACTTTATTGGCGGCTTCTCTGCACTTGTACAAAAAGGTTGCACCAAAGGCGATCGTATTCTGATCGACAGTATTCCTGAAGCATTGGCAGTCACTGAAAGAGTCTGCTCCTCGGTCAATGTCGGTTCCTCCAGAAGTGGAATCAACATGGATGCTGTGAAATTAATGGGCGACATTATTATCCAAACTGCAGAACGCACCAAGGATCGGGATTCCATCGGCTGCGCCAAGCTGGTAGTCTTCTGTAATGCAGTCGAGGACAACCCTTTTATGGCCGGAGCATTTCACGGGGTTGGGGAGCGGGAATGTGTCATCAACGTTGGCGTCAGCGGTCCTGGTGTAATCAAACGTGCGCTTGAAGAGGTTCGAGGGCAGGATTTTGAAACCTTATGTGAAACCATTAAACGGACAGCCTTCAAAGTCACACGTGTCGGTCAGCTAGTTGCTCAAGAGGCTTCCAAACGGATGAATGTTCCTTTTGGGATTATCGATCTATCCTTAGCCCCTACTCCAGAAATCGGAGATTCCATTGCCGAAATCTTTCAAGTCATGGGTCTGGAGGAAGCTGGCGCACCGGGAACAACCGCTGCTCTGGCGATCCTAAATGACAATGTTAAAAAAGGTGGCGTGATGGCCTCCTCCTATGTAGGTGGCCTTAGTGGAGCCTTTATTCCAGTCAGTGAAGATCACGGCATGATTCAAGCCGTTCAGCGGGGTGCCCTTACACTAGAGAAACTGGAAGCTATGACCTGTGTTTGTTCCGTGGGACTGGATATGATAGCTATCCCAGGAAGCACCACCAAGGAGACCATTTCCGGTATCATCGCGGATGAAGCTGCAATTGGCATGGTGAATAACAAAACCACTGCGGTTCGCGTGATTCCAGTAATCGGCAAGGACGTAGGTGAAATCGTCGAATTTGGCGGCCTGCTCGGATATGCACCAGTCATGGCAGTGAACGGCTTCAACTGCGCGAACTTCATTAATCGTGGCGGACGAATCCCAGCTCCAATTCATAGCTTTAAGAATTAATAGAAACCTCAAACAGCAAGTCCCTATTTGTACTTAGGAGACTTGCTGTTTTTTATTAATCTGATGCTGAGAATGTTAGTTTACCTTGATTAAGCCCGTTGGATGCCAATATTAGGTGTTCCGCCAGTCAAATCGATAAATAATACATAATCATTTCCATCTGTGCCCTTCAGCACGAGACCAGTCTGACCTACAGCACCTACAGAAAAGTATCGAACTTGTTGCAGGCTGGTAGGAGCGCCTGGTGGCAATGTTGCTTGGTTCGTAGCGATCAACCGGGTTGCAGCTCTAATGGTGCCTGCCCCGCTAATTTCACCGGTTACCCCCAGATGACCAAGTATGGATTCACTGCCGTTCACATTTAGGCTTCCCATTATGGTCTGACTACCATTCAAATGCAGATTCGAATCGATAGTCTCATTTCCATTAACGTGCAGATCATTTTGAATGGTCTGACTTCCTGTAACTAGAACGTTATCGAAGGTTGGCAAGGCGATCATCCCTTTCAGGTTTTATAGCATATCTTATGTTAAACAAGCCAGCCCTGTCATAGATAGATATACAGCTTTCACTAAATCCGCTTTTTATCTTCAGGGCTCTGATTAATGGTCTTATACCTAAAGTCAAAATAACCCCCTACACATATAATGATTAGCAAGACTCGGTGCTAGAGCGGACGACTGGCTCCACAGAATACAGGAGGAATTATGAAGAAGACAGCTAATAGGCTCACTCCTGAAAGGCCTTCAAGTCACGAAGTCACCATCAGCCAAGTTAATCCATCACAACACCATAACCTCATCCTTGAGATGAACTCTTATAGAGCAGAGCCGCTGCAACGGGAACTCAAGCAATTAAGAATATTGCTGCTGGTTCCTACAGAGGCCAGCGATAAAATGCCTAATGTACGACTTTTTAAAGATCAACTAAGGCATTTGGTCAAAGAAGTACTTGCTATTAAATTCCAGCATAATCTGGAGGAATATTTAGCCCATTTTCAACCTGATCTAATATTAGCTCTAGGATCGGAGACCCTATTTCCGGAGGAGAACCTCCCTGCTCTGAAAACTTCCAACGTTCCCAAAGCGGTATGGATGGCAGATGCAGCTTGTCTTACTCCAACAGAACGTAATCTGGCATTGTTATTCGATTATATTTTCACACAGAACATAGCTAATCTGATCTATTATCAGGGTTTATGGGGCAAACATTCCAGTTATCTCCCATATGCTGCGGATACGGATCTCTATTATCCAAGACGTGTGGAGGACTGTTATCAGAGTGACGTACTCATTCTCGGCGATTTTCAAATCGATAGTGTGCTTTACACGTTGGCGTATTCAGACCTGCTTCAAGGCCTTAAGGTAATGATCGCCGGGCGTGGTTGGGACCCCCCCCAGAAATTTCCTGGATATCACCCATAGTAAAGATATGTCCAGTTATTATAATGGAGCAAAAATCGTCATCAATTGCACTGGTTCTATGCAGCAGATTATGGAGGTCACCGCTTGCGGTGTATTTCAGTTAGTGGAGGATCATCCCCATCTTCATAATTACCGAATTGCAGAAGAAGATCTCATTCGTTTCCAGAACTTCAAAGAGCTCTCCGAAAGCTTTAAGCACTATTTTTCACATAGTGAAGAAAGGAGAATTTCTGCCTCTCGTGCTCTAAAGGAACTTAAATATAACCATTCTTATATCCAGCAAGGAAAGTTACTGCTGAGAAAAATATTCAAGGAACCATAGGGGGTGGCATGACTTGAGATGCATTGCTTTTGTATTGCCTCAGTTTCATCAGATCACAGAGAACGATTCCTGGTGGGGTGAGGGTTTTACAGAATGGACAAATGTCAGGAAGGCTGCAGCCCTTTATCCTGAACATGATCAGCCCAAGAAGCCATTAAATAATAACTACTATGATTTAACGGATCCTAAAGTGAAACAATGGCAGGCAGAGACTGCAAGGGCTCATGGCATTTACGGTTTTTGTTATTATCACTATTGGTTTAATGGCAGGCGACTACTGGAACAACCGGTTCAGCAGATTCTTGCGAGCAAAGAGCCTGACTTCCCCTTTTGCCTTTCTTGGGCTAACGAACCATGGACACGTAGCTGGGATGGCACCGAAGAAGATGTACTGATGCCACAGGAATACGGAGAAGAACGGGATTGGCGAATGCACTTTTTTGCGTTGCTGGAAGCCTTCAAAGATGATCGTTATATCCGGGTGGAAGATAAACCTGTCTTTATCATTTATAGATCTGCTAGTATCCCGCGCTGTGAAGAAATGCTTCAATATTGGCGCGAATTGGCTCTGCAGAACGGACTTAAAGGACTTCATCTGGTCCGGACACTGGGCGGTTTCCCCCTACAGAAAGAGCAAGGATTCGATGCCAGTCTGGAATTTGAGCCGCATTACACATTCGCACATGGCGGGGTTAAGCATTTATGGAGCTCAAAGCAGGTGGAGGATCAGAGGCATATCGTAATTGATTATGATGAGTTATGGGAATCCATGTTGGAGCGGACACCCCATAGGGACGGAGAAATCATATATCCGGGAGCCTTTGTCAACTGGGATAACACACCACGGAAAGGCCCTGCCGGACAAAGCACCTTAGGTGCTAATCCTCAAAAATTCGGCCAATACCTTTCACGACAAATTGAGCGCGCCAAAAAAATGTTCAAAAGTGAATATATTTATATCAACGCCTGGAATGAATGGGCTGAAGGCGCCTATCTGGAACCGGATGAGCGTTATCAATATCAATACTTGCAAGCCGTTAAGGAAGCCCTACAATTTCATCACAAAGAAGATCCTTCTTAGCCGTAGCGCCAGAAGGATCTTTTTCATTTTATGTTATCTTTCCGATGACTGCACTCTGGCGCTTCTTGCACTCACCAATCTCCAGCCAGTTAATAAAGCAGCCACTAGACATATGGATGCCGAGGTTACAAACACTACATGCATACCCTCGATAAATAACTCTGGTCGGCCGGGAACTAACCCTGTCACTCTATAGCCGGCTTTACTGCTCATCACTTGAAAAAGAATTGTAGTAGCAATTGTAATGCCGACAACCATACCGACATTACGAACTAACGAATTGACACTACCCGCAGAACCAAGCTGTGTTCTTGGTACCTTAGACATAACAAGCGAGTTGTTCGGCGATTGAAACAGGCCACTTCCTATACCCAGCATAGCGATCCACACACCTACCAGCACAACAGAACTTCCTACATGAAGCTGTGCTAATCCGAACTGTGCAATAACCATGACCACCAGCCCCGCAAAAGTCAAAAATTCAGAGCCTATTTTATCCGATAGCGCACCACTCATTGGAGCCACGACTACCATACATATCGGCAACAGCATTAACAAGAAGCCTGCATAGAATGGCGATAAATTAAGCATGTTCTGTGCATAAAACGGCGCGATAATATTGAAGCAGAAATTCGCTGTAAATACGAGAAAACCACATAATATACTTAAAGAAAACAACGGATTCTTAAATAATGACAGCTGCAACAACGGTTCTTTTCTACGAAGCTCCATCCATATGAAAGCAATGAAGCTGACGACAGCAACAATTATTGATGTAACAATTAAGCTGTTACCATACCCTAGCTGTTGTCCTAGTAATAATCCTGCGAACAAAGTAATAATAAAAACAGCGAACAGTAAACTGCCCGGCACATCAATCGAAGATTTCACTCTCGTTAAATCCTTAGGCAATACCTTCCAGCCAAAAAATATAGCGATCAGACCAATAGGCACGTTAACCCAAAAGATATACTCCCAGCCTAAGGTGGAAACCATAATCCCGCCTAAACTTGGACCAGCTATACTTCCCAGAGACACGAATGTACCAATGAAACCAAGGGCTTTACCACGCTCCGTGGCAGGAAAGATATCCGTAACAATTCCCTGACTGTTCGCCATGGTCATCGAAGCACCCAAGGCTTGAATAACACGCGAAGCGATCAAGGCTGGTAAACTTACACTAAGCCCACACAGCATAGATCCAATAACAAATATAATGGTGCCAATCTTAAAGATTCGAATCTTTCCTACGATATCTCCAAGCTTGCCGAAGAAAAGTATCGCTGCACAGATCGCCATTAAATAACCTGTAGTTACCCATTCGATTTGCGCCATGGGCAACTTCAGTTGTTTGGATAGCTCAGGCAGAGCAATATTGACAATACTACCATCAAGGGTGGACATAAACGTAAAAATATTCAGAACAATTAAAATCATCCAGCGCTTCTTCTGAATTTCTTTATCCTCTTGGTAGGTTGCACTTACAGAACTCATAACTAACACCTCATTAAATATTAATAATCACCGTTTAGTTGCGCACGCAACCAAACTCGCCATACCCAGTGTACAACAATTTAGTTGCGTGCGCAACGACTTTATTGTACACTTTATTTCAAGGCAAAAAATGAGCGAACTTATAACCCAAAGAGGTGTCTATATTGGCAAGAGAGCCTATCGGGAAGCTAATTTCCCATCTTCACCGTCAAAATCAAAAGAAACTGGTTAAGCAGTTTGTCCCTTATGGAATCGGTAGTGGTGGACAGCATAGCTTTCTTAAATTGATTCTTTCTCGGCCAGGCATTACTCAGGATCAGTTAACTGCCGAATTGAAGTTCGATAAAGCAACTACAGCACGTTCTGTGAAGCAATTAGAGAATTCGGGGTATATCGAGCGCAAAGACGATCCTAATGATCGACGCTCCCACCTTCTATATCCTACCCCGAAAGCCATCGATTTCTTCCCAGTTTTACAGTCCATCTTAGATGAATTTAATAAAAGCCTTGTGGGCCATTTAACCGATGAAGAAGTAGAGCAACTACATTTCCTGCTGCAAAAAATCAGTACAAACGAAGAATAGAACATAAGAAAAAGGATGTCCCAAAGCCACTCGGCTGTTGAGGCATCCCACTTTTACGTTTACTTTTGCTTTACAATTTCAGCAACTTCTTCCGTAATCTCTTCCCCGCCCATACTCTTCCATTTAGCTACAAACACATCAAAATCACTAAGCGGTGAATCACCCACAATAATATTTAAGAACGTCTCATTCTCCAGATTCTGCAGTTCCGGCCATTTGGTCTTCATAAGTCGGGTGTTCCCATAAAAGACCCCACGCACTCCCTCTATAGCAGTTGAGGTTAACACAGCTACTCCATATTTATACGCATTCGCTGCTTTCCAGCCTTCAAGATCTTTTTTGGGCTGCTCTGTTTCCGCTACCCATTGATCATAAATGAGCCGGGTATCAGAATTTAATGTATCCGGGTCTATCTTTCCGTGCAAAGCCTGCTGGATATCAGCATAATGTTTCTCAATCGCATCCCTATAATCTATCAAAAGATCGAACGGATAATAAGCACGCAGCTGAATGCCTGTCTGCGCAGAGAAATCACCCAGCTTTTTTACCTTCTCTTGATTAGGATCCTGTCTTCTTTCGAGTCTTGTAAACACGTTCAATTGCTTGATTACAGCCTCTGGATGTTCAAACCCTTTACGCACAACAAGATATCGATCTGTTACCGGAGCCAAATGAGCGACAAACTTACCGGAATCATCAACTGGAGCTGCATATGCTCTCCATTCTGCCTTCGTATCCAAAGCCACTGCCTCTGACAAAGGATAATAAGGCATCCACCAAGGACCAAAAAACATCCCTGATTTACCTGTAATAATAGGCTCCTGAGTTTCCTTATATAGTGCAAAGTCCGGATCCAGCAACCCGTGTTTATACCAATCAGCAAGTTTAGCAAGCGCTTGTTTGGTTTCTGGTGTAATGGAGCCATACACGATATTTCCGTTGTTATCCTTAATCCAATTCGTGGGGAAAGCATGAAATGCACTAAAAACAGCATCCAGACCATTAACTAATGGTTTAGTTCCATATACGATATTTTTGTAGCCGCTTAGACCGACGGTATCTCTTTTTCCATTCCCGTCAGGGTCTTTTTCAATAAAAGCTTTGGCAATTTTCTCGATGTCTTCAAAAGTTTGTGGAGGTCGCAGCTCCAGCTTCTCCAGCCAATCCTGACGTACCCAGAGCAGCACGGGAGAGTCTGCATCAATAGCTACATTCGGTAATCCATATAATTTACCGTCGCGGGAAGCGTCCTCTAATGCCTCTCCCTTTGTAGAATTGTACATATCCTTGATAAGTTCAGATCCATATATTTTATATGTCTCTGTCAAATCTTCAATCATGTCATTATCAATTAATTTCTTCAATTGATCCCGATCCACAACCATGGCATCAGGCAAATCGTTGCTATCAATGGCAAGCTGCACCTTTTGCGTAAAAGCATCCTCACCCTTCGCTTCCCAGGAGTGAACCACTTTGATATTCGTAATGCTCTCTAAATAACGGGTGATTGGATTGTTATCGTTGCTGTCACCTGTATTAAGTCGCGAGTCGGGAACCTTAAATCCCACCCGGATCACAATCGGATCCTCATATTTACTATAAGCGATAGAAGTATCTTCATCCCCTGCCTGAGGGCTTGCAACTGAATCTACAGTACTGATATTGTCACGACAAGATGTCATTCCAATGACCATAAACACTAGAAGGATAGATTTCCAAAATTTCATATTTGGTTTTTCCCCTCCGCACGGAATTCACTTGGTAATTTACCAATACGTTCTCTAAACAATCTGCTGAAATAACGATCATCCTCAAAACCGGACCGCGAAGCAATCTCACAGACGGGAAGTGTAGTCTCCAGCAGCAGTGATTTGGCAAGCTCCAGCCGCATTCCCCGTAAACATTCACCAAATGTCTCTCCGGCAAAACGAGCGAAACATTGGCTGAAATAACCACGGCTCATATTAATGACGGCTGCTACGTCGCTCTGATTGATTTTGTCACCTGCATGGCTCTGCATATAACGAACTGCGCGAATAAGACAAGACATAACCTCTTTAGTTAATCCAAGCTCCAGCATTCTTCGTCCCACATGATCAGAAAATCGCCGCAGCCAGTTCTTCCAATGGCACCAGTTCAGATTATGGGAAATGTCCCTTTCCAGTTGAGCAGCATCTTCAGGCTTTAATAGTAAAGAACTCCAGCTTTGTATTAGAGAGTGTGCAAACGCCAGAAACTGATCAGAACGGGGTTTCTGCTGAAGTATGTTTGCTACAAATTTCTCCCACTCATTTCCATCAATTGTCCACTTCAAATTCTGTGCTTGCTCCAGCAGATTATCCGCCTCTTGTTTTGAATAGGGAGCCCCTGGTTCCTTCTTTATGTCTTCATATTTCAATGAGGTCAAATCCTCAGGTTCAGGATGATAAAATAGAATACGGCGTAATTTCGCAGTGAGCTGTTCCTCTAATTCCTGTAACGGTTGATCTCTCAATCCACTGATCAGCGCGGTCTGCCATCGTCCGGATAGCTGGATCTTTAGTTCACGTTTGCTCTCATCTATTGAGAAACGATGCAATAAGGGCGACATCCACATCTCATGAAAAGTAATAAGCGGATTATTTTTCACGCTGGACAGCTGAAATAATTCTTCTTCATTGCATTGATGATTTTGGGGCAAATACAGCAGAGCTTTATCAGCAGCCATACGTTTACTTTCCCCACGAACCAGAGCATCCCGAGTATTGTCCTCCCATTTAATGCGATCGACAAGACGTCTGATAGTATCATCCGCATTTTCCATCTCAAGCAGTGTTTTTACAATATAGTCAACGGCTCCTAAACGCATAGCCTCCTGAACATAGTCAAATTCATGATGACAAGTAAGGACAACACAGCGAATACCTGCGAAACGTTGTCTAACCATTTTAATGAGCTCGAAGCCTGAAATGCCTGGCATGGTCAAATCCACAAATAATAAATCTACTTCCTGCTGTTGAAGCAGCTCCAAAGCAGATTTACCATCACCTGCCTCCCCAACTATAACAATCCCTAAGGATGACCAGTCGATCAGGGATATGAAGCCTTTTCGCACGAGTCTCTCGTCATCGACAACTACAGCCTTAATCATCGAAGTCCTCCTTACCTTTCCTCGGAATCACAATGGATACAACCGTACCTTCTCCTGGCTTACTGAACATCTCTAGCTTCATTTGTTCTCCATAATAGGTTCTAAGCATCCGGTTCACATATGAAAAACCAATTCCAAGTCCCCGTTTTTTCGCTCCATCATCAGACAACAGCTGATCTAATGTATCTGCATCCATCCCAGCGCCGTTATCTTTTACACATAACTGAACTTCTCCTTCACCATGTTTCGTTATCTCAACATCTACCTTGCCATTATCGCTTAATCCATGATAAATCGAGTTCTCCACCAGAGGCTGAAGCAAAAATCTCGGGACTGCCACAGACAATACATCCTCATCAGCTTCAACGTTAAATTCAAATTCATAATCATAACGGATACGCTGCAGCTCCATATAATTTCGAATCGCTTCAATTTCCTCGCCAATGGTAACAATGATGCTTTGCTTGCCCAAATTATAATGCAGCACCTTTACAAGAAGAGTGACCAGCTTGTCGATCTCCTTCTGGCCGTTTAGCCGGGCCATCCACTGTACCGTATTTAAGGTATTATGCAAAAAATGAGGATTGATCTGGCTGAGCAACTTCTCAATCTCAAATTGGCTTTTCTGTTTCTCATTATGGGCAACCGCAACAATCAGCTCATTCACCTGTTTTTTCATCTGCTGAAAGTTGGTAAGCACGAAATCAAATTCTTCCACATTCGTATAGGCTACCGGAGCGGTAACATTTTCCGCCATTCGGTTGATTTCAAGGTTGACCTTACGCAACGGACCATAAATTTTCATCCAGATGATCCAAGCCAGAAATCCGGCAAAAAGAAGGGTGGAGAAGGCAAGTAAGATCATTTTATAAAACCAAGAATAAATTTCACTGTTGAATTCAGATTTTTTCACAACGGCAATAAGCTTCCAGCCCTGAGGACTCGCGTAACGAAACAGATGATATCCACTAAGCGTTTCATGAGTGAGATTAGAGTTGCTTCCCGCAGCTTTAATAATACTTAGCGGAAGTTTGCCATCGATCACTTTTGTACTATTACCTTGCTGATTGACCAGCAGATGATTTACTTTCATCCCGTAGGACTCCTGATTGAAGATTTTGCGAAACAAACTATAATTCGTCTCCAAATAAATATAAAGCTTATGCTGGCCCGGCACACGGACAATCCGCTGCTCCGAGAACACGAGATTATCACCAACAGCGTACATAGTGGGATGTGGTCCATAATAGTCAGCCCCGTTATATCGCATAAAAGACGGCAATGTACTGATATCAAAATTTCTGCGTGCGCTCATGTTGGTGAACAGAACGGGATCATCGCTGTCCGGCATAATGTAGGCTGTAAGTCCAATATAAGGGTTCGTAAAATTGACTAGATTGATCTTCTGGTTGATGGAATTCATCATTTGCGATTTGCGAAAAATTTGTTTTTCCTGAATAAATGAGGACATCTCCTGCACAATCTGCCCGTCCAGAGCAAACTGCTTGGAGGCAAAATCCATATTGTCGATGGCATTCTCCAGGCTTGAGGCTTCCTGTCTCAGACTAGCGCTGATCCCGTTGCCAATTTTACCTGAAAGGATGGAGTAAATAGAGGTGTAGGTTACGAATCCTACTAAGAGAAGCGGAAGTAGTGTTCCGATTACCAGATAGATAAATAAGGTATTGCGTAAGGATTTGACAGCTGGAGTATGACTCCGCAGGGGTACTCTTACCATCTGGATTATCCTCTTCTTTCTATCTGAAAGCGTTTTATATTAATGTGAGAATACCACATTTATCCTTAATTGAATAGAATAAGGCAGAACAGCCTCCACGCCGCCCCGCCTTATTTTATAGTTACTAGCCGTGTTTATTTAACGCTTTTACGGGCCTCGAACAATTCCTCAGCCTTTTTAATCGAGAAATCCATAACTTCGGAATAACCAAGACCATTTACCTTATCATGCATTTCTTTATTCAACTTATCATATTCCGCTTGATCTTTAGCAAAGACCATTTTCCAGGAAATCTGTTGAATAACCGTACCGATTTGTTTATTCTTTTGTTCCACTGTTTTATCCATGGTTAACGGCTCTTTGCCAGTGAAGCCTTGTGGTGCTACAGCCAATAGATTGTTTTTCTCAAAATACTCCTTAGGAGTCAGAACGCCCATTTTCGCTCTCCAGTCACTATCAAGCTTGGAAGGGTTACGTTCCAGGGTTGTTGTCCACAGATTATGATCGAATGGCTCACTATTCTCTGGATTCACCATCGCCGGAACCACAAACGAGAAGTTCATTTGATTGGAGCCATAGTAGTAGTCACCACCGCCGTATTCAGCAGGAACTTGAGTATTCTGTTGATCAGTATAAGCTTTCCAACCAAAATCAGTCACTGCAGGTTTGCCGTTTGCATCAATATCCCAAGTCAGACCTTGAGGTCCGTTAGGTACTGCTGTACCACTTCCTGCAGAAATCATTGCACCTTCCGGTGTGTACATCCAGTTAATGAATTCCATAATTCTAGCAGGTTCCTTAGCTTTTGCGCCGATTGCAATAATACCGTTACCACCGTAAACATTGAAGCCTGTGGAATACATCAATTCATCTTTGAACGGAACTAGCGCAAAACCTTTACCTTCGGCTGTTCTTTCTGGTGTATTGTAGTTAGCAGCTCCTAGCCATGGGAACCAAGAGAACAATAGACGACCATCTTTGTATTTCGCTACAACATCGTCGAATTTTTGCGTCATAGAGTCCGGATCAACCAGCCCCATTTGGTTAGCTTCAAAATACAGCTTGAGCGATTTCATGTACCAGCTATCTTCGGATAAAAAGTCATAATACTTTTCTTCATCTGCCTTAACATACACAGCAGTATCAGGAATTTCGTCATAGCCCATCATGTTTGCGAACTGTTTAGCCAATGTCATTTTATAGTTGCCATCCCAATCAGACCACATCGAGAAAGCATAGGTTTTTTTGCCTTGTTCGTTCTTAGGCTCGAGCTCTTGCATTTTTTTCAGCACAGGCAGATAATCTTCAATCTTTGTAATTTCTGGCGCTCCAATTTGTTGGTAAAGATCAAAGCGCAGGTCTGGACCCCAAGTCATATCTTTTCCTTCAGAAGGTCCGGATGGGTTAGAAGCTACGCTGTTCCCCATACCAAAGACTGATGATCCACCGCCAAAAGCTACCTTTGCTTTCTCAATAGCTTTTGGGAAAGTGCTAGAAATGTCTTTTCCGTATTTGTCCAAAAGACCGTCCTGTGTCCAGTCCAAGAGCAGCTTTCCTTTGATGGCATTTGGATAGTGGTTCTTGTCGTCACCGAAAATAATGATATCTCCAAGATCACCGGAAGCCATCATTGCAGAGATTTTGGTATCTCCACCAGTCAGGTTTGAAGCTACAATGTCCATTTCAATGTTGAACTTATCCTTGATGATTTTTGCAAACCATCCGGTCTGTGGACCGGCATAGTTAGCGGTTGTTGAGAATACAGTCAGCTTCAGCGGCTTGGAATGATCAAGCGCTCCGTCATCCGGTGCTGCTGTCTCCTCCGCCGGGGCATTTGTGGCAGCCGACGTAGGTTTCTCTGTGCTCGTGTTTTTGCCCGAATTAGCCGTATTATTCCCCCCGCCACATGCTGCAAGAACGAAGACCAGGATTACGGATAGCATGACAAGCGATGCTCTTCTTAATCTCATTGCTTTATACCCTCCCTTTCATCTCTTCACTTATAGTTCAACTCTGCTTATAGCAGAGGAAAACCCAGTTCTGGTCCAGAGCGGCCACCCATCAGCCTTTAACCGCACCAATCATAATTCCTTTGACGAAAAAGCGTTGGAAGAACGGATACACGATCAAAATCGGCAATACGACGATCATCGTTACAGTCATCCGCACAGAGGTTGGAGTCTGCATATTCGCTGCACTAGCGGCCATATCTGGCGAATTACGAATTAAGGCCGCGAGCGAGCTGGATTCGTTCAAATAACGCCATAATAAGAACTGGAGCGTAAAGTATTTCGTATCTGTCATTAGAAACGCCGTATCAATAAAGGCATTCCACTGATTCACCGCTGAGAAAATCGTAATCGTAGCCAAGATAGGTGTTGTAAGAGGAACAATGATACTCCAGAACACCCGGAAGTAACCTGCTCCATCCATTGACGCCGACTCCTCAAGTGAGGGCGGAATAGCCTCGACGAAGGTTTTGACCAAAATGATATTAAAAGGAGTAATAATGGTTGGCAAAATATAAGCCAGGTAGTTATTAGTCAGATGCAAGTTATGCATGGTGATATACCATGGGATCAGCCCTGCGCTGAAATACATCGTAACTACAACACTGCGGTACCAAATACTCCGGCCCCACATCTCCTTTTTGGTGAACAAGTACCCAAGGAATGCCGAAGACCCAACGGTGAGCAAAGTACCAACAACTGTTCTATAAATAGAGACTGTCGCCGCATGACCTAAACCACTGATTCTTAGAACCTTACTATAGTTATCAAAATGGATCTGCCTTGGATAAAATTTGATATACCCCGCTGCGCTAAGATCATTCGAACTGATCGTATTAATGAACAAATAGTAGAATGGATAAATGCATGACAGGGTGAACAATCCAAAGAGTGTGTAGATAATAATTTGAAAGATTAATTCTCCAGAAGTTAGTTTTTTCTTTCTCAAATGGGATCACCCCCGCCTTAAATGATAGATTCGTCACGCACCATCTTGGATAATGTGTTTGCCGCGAACAGTAGAATTACACTGACGACCGACTTCAGCATACTGACAGCTGTGGCAAACGGAAAGTTGTTAGCGAACGCAATATTGTATACATAAAGATCCAGCACTTCTATGGAATCTTTATTCATCGCATTTTGAAAGGCAAAGTACTGCTCCATCCCGTTATTGACTAGGTTACCTATGGAGAGCAGCAGTAGGACAAAGAAGGTTGGGACAAGACCCGGAATGGTAATATGCCAGATTTTACGGAACCGGCTTGCACCATCCACCTCAACGGCCTCGTACAATTCTTGATCAATGCCTGCGATTGCAGCAAGATAGAGAATGGCACCCCAGCCTAACGATTTCCACCAATACCAAATGATCATCGTGACCCAAATATTCGAGCTGGAGGCTAAAAAGTTATAACCTTCATCAACGATTCCAAGCTGCACTAAAATGTGCGTGATGACCCCGTTATCAACGGAGAACAACGAGAAAGCCAATGCATATACCAGAATCCAGCTGATAAAGTTCGGAATCGTGGTTAGCGTCTGCACCATCTTGCGATACCAGCCTGACTTAATCTCGGTCAGAAAAATCGCAAAGATCACTGGAAATATCGAGGTAATTAGTCCAAGTGAACTCATGGCAAGAGTGTTCTTCAGCACGCGCACAACCTCTGCGGTCTGTGTTGGATTGGATACAATCGTCTTGAACCATTTCAACCCGACATATGGCGTGTCAGACAACGGTATTCCGGGAATGAAATCATAAAATGCATAAATCCATCCGCTGATCGGCAGATAATAGAAAATAAAGGTGACAATAAGAAACGGAAAAGCCATGAAGAACAATTTATGTTTGTTCTTCATCTTCCAGCGGGATCGATGAACCGGATCGACGCTGGGAAGTAATTCACCAGAAGGTACCCCCATGTCGGAATCTCCTATACCCAGATTTTGATTACGTTTTCATAGTATCAGAACCATTATGTATGGCGAGATAGAACACAGAACGGCCTCACTGGAGAACCGTCTGATGCTTGTGAACCAAATTCGCATCTATTTCGACCATTTTCTACCTAATCACTGTGGGTCTAGTGATGTAGAGCCTACATGCCTTTTGGCTTATAAAAAGCGGCAGGATGACGGGAATTCCCCTCATCCTGCCGCTGAAAGAAATGGTTTCTAAGGGACGCTTGGGAGCTATGGGCAACTAGACCCTCCTCGTTCACTACATCAACTATGGTGCGTTTTGTCCTCTTCATCTGCTACATCAACTATGGTGCGCTTTGTCCTCTTCGTCCGATACATCAACTACGGTGCGCTTTGTCCTCTTCGTCCGCTCCATCAACTATGGTGCGCTTTGTCCTCTTCGTCCGCTACATCAACTATGGTGCGCTTTGTCCTCTTCATCCGTTATGGTCTTTCACACTTCATAGATCTTGCATCGGACCCAGATGCACTTATTTCCGGGATTCAACACATTTTCTCGTACTATCGGACTCAGGTGCAGCTATTCACACAAATATAGTCCAAATATAAGCAAATTCATGCCCATAAGAGCAATACAGTCCGAAACTACCGCAAAGTAGCTTAAAAATCAGCAATAGCGACTATACTGTCCGAAACACACTTCATGCTGCGAAATCAGGCACACGTCTATCGAGAATTCATCGCATTCACTCATACAGTCTGACTCATTCTTGGATCCACCGCATTCCCTCATGCTATCGGACCCAGATGCACTTATTTCCGGGATTCAGCGTTTTTCCTTGTGCTATTGGACTCAGGTGCAGCTATTCACACAAATATAGTTCAAATATGAGCAAATTCATGCCCATAAGAGCAATACAGTCCGAAACTACGGCAAAGTAGCTCAAAAATCAGCAATAGCGACTATACGGTCCGCAACACTCCACCCATCATTTTTTGGCACACTTCTATCTAGAATCCATCACATTTTCTTGTACTATCGGACTCATTCTAGAATCCATCACATTTTCTTGTACTATCGGACTCATTCTAGAATCCACCGCATTCCCTCATGCTATCGGACCCAGATGCACTTATTTCCGGGATTCAGCGTTTTTCCTCGTGCTATCGGACTCAGGTGCAGCTATTCACACAAATATAGTCCAAATATGAGCAAATTCATGCCCATAAGAACAATACAGTCCGAAACTACCGCAAAGTAGCTAAAAAATCAGCAATAGCGACTATACGGTCCGCAACACTCCACGCATCATTCTTAGGCGCACTTCTATCAAGAATCCATCACATTTGCTCAAGCTATCGGACTCATTCTTGAATCCATGACATTTGCTCATGCTATCGGACTCATTCTTGAATCCATCGCATTCCCTCATCTATCGGACTCAGATGCACTTATTTCCAGGATTCATCGCATTTACTCATCCTTCAACGCAGCTCCCTTACTTCGAGGGTTCATGCTCATTTGTACTCCCAACCACACATAAAAAAGCAGCCTCTCAAATGAGAAGCTGCTCCATCACTTTACAACCATAGTTTGTTTACACCAAATCACTGCATTCCGTATAATACGCACTATTTTCCGCTCATTATTCGAATGCCCAACGTCTTCCGCAAAACCTAATGCCCGGGCGTCTTAACTTCCCCCTCCGCGGAGGCATCCATTTTCTGACGCCCCATAAAAAAGGAAGCCAGCAAAGCTAATGCAGCTGGAATAACCGCCCAAGCGAAGGTGTTCGCAATGGAAGAGGAAAGTCCCTCTGTAATTTTGCTCAAAATTTCCGGTGGAATGAGTGCTCTAGTCTCAGGCGACAGCAGGGAATGCGGATCTTTAAAATCCATAGCCCCCACAGCCCCCGCAGAAGCAGCTCCTCCTCCATTTGCTGTGAGCAACTTAGTTAGACTGCCCGAGAAATAATGGCTTTGAATAATGCCAAATGTAGTAATTCCAATGGTCATGCCAAGCGAACGAATGAAATTCAGTGTTGCGCTGGCGGAGCCGCGTTGCTGCGCAGTCAGACCATGAATAGCTGCTGTGCTTAACACAGAGAAGGAAGCGCCGATGCCCAATCCGATTAAAATCATGTACAAGGTAACCAAGAGACGTGAAGCTTCCGGAGTAAGCGTTGCTACCAGTCCTGTGCCGATCACCAAAAGTATAAATGTAGGAATCAGCAGATTGCGGTAACTGGTTTTTGCCATCAGGAATCCTCCCGTTGTGGCGGTAATTACTGAGCCGACCATCATCGGCAGCAGGACAAGTCCTGAATTGGTAGCCGAACCCCCTAATACACCTTGGATAAAGATCGGGATATATACGGAAGCCACGATAAATGCAGCACCGCTAAATAGCGCGCACAGAATGCTGACGGCGTACAGTCTTTTTTTGAATAAAGCAAAGGAAATGATCGGCTCTTTCGCTCTCGTCTCTACAAAAAGGAACACTGCCGCCAATATAGCAAAAGCTGCAAATAAGCCGAGGATCATCGATGAGCCCCAAGCGTACTCTTTTCCACCCAGCTCCAACGCAAACATTAAGCAGATGACAGAGCCCAGCAGTGTGCCCGCACCCAGCCAATCAATAGGTTGTTTAGAATGCTCGTGTGATTCTTTATAAAAGAATACGACCATCACAAAAGCCAATAGTCCAAGCGGCAAGTTAATATAAAATATCCACTGCCAAGCAATATGATCGGTGATATACGCGCCTAGCAATGGACCAAAAATACTTGATAATCCAAACACCGCACCAAATGCACCGCCCAGCTTTCCCCGTGTCTCCAGTGGTACGGCGTCGAACATTATGGCAAAAGCAATCGGCACTAGCGCGCCGCCTCCAATTCCCTGAACCGCCCGATAAGCAGCCAACTGAGTAATTGTATCTGCCGTCCCGCAAAGCGCCGAACCTGCCATAAATACAATAATCCCAAAAATAAAAAACTTTTTACGCCCATACATATCAGACAGCTTGCCAAAGATAGGCATCCCCGCCATCTCAGCTACAAGATAAGCTGATGTTACCCAGACAAATTTGTCCATACCGCCTAGTTCCCCAACAATATTGCCCATTGCTGTAGCAACGATGGTGCTGTCCATGGAGGCCATCAGTATTCCTAACAGCAGACCTGCGATAACAATGCCCAGATTGGGCGCTTTGGCAGCACTCATTTATTCCACTCCCCATTGTCAAAAGATCTATAACTATGTGTTACAACTTCACTTGATGCCTCACTATTGCATTCTTGTGAATCTCCAAAACACTACGGTATTCCACAGTATCAATCTCACAGTCCACACCGATGATTACCCGATCTCCTCTGACAATATTTGCTTTTGTATTATTCAGCTCTATCGTATCGCCTTCAATGAGCCCAGCCTCAAAAAGCACTTTAGGATTCTGCTTCATCAAATGCAGGAATTTTCCGGTCTTGCTTTTTTTGATCGTTAAAGCACTGCCTCCAACCTCTTTCGCTCTACTTATTCCATATAAATTGATCTCCAGTTGCTCCGCACTTAGCAGTCCTGCCACATTGAGAGCGCCCGAAATACGCAGATGTTCACCTTCACAATCACCATTGACCTCCAAATTACCATTAAGATGAATATCGTCGATTTTTACGGAGGTTGCTTTAATTTCACCCTGACCCCGCAAGGAATCCCCTTCAAGATTACCCAAAAGTGTCATCTCACCGGTTATTTTCATTTTGGTCATTAGCAGGTTTCCATCTACTCTGGCATTTCCAGTCAGGCTCAGCTTCTCACAATCTACATCACCTGCAAAATGACCTTCCCCAGTAACTTTAATGTCCCGAAAGAAGCCTCCCGCTGAGGTCGTTGTGCCTATTATTTTCAAATTACTCCGAGTTGTTTCTTCACTCACCGATCTTCTCCACCTTTCCAACCTTTGCTTCTGGATGTACTGTGATCTGATCACGATACTCTATCCGTTCGATAGTACAGCCTGGCCCTACAATCACAATATTGCCCCTGATAACATCCGCTATTGTATACTCTAAATCAATAAAATCTCCTTCAATAGTCCGAGCCCGCAGCTCCGATCTTAATTTAGGGATGATTCCACTTAACATTTTGCTCCAGACTCCACTATTCGTTTGCCGGATCACTAGACTCTCCACACCAATTTCATGCGCCTTTCCCTGCCCTTGCAGTTTGAAGTCTACATGTCCTGCACTAAGTAAACCTCCGACACTAAAGCTTCCTTCCCCCGCAAAATCCTCAAGCTCACAATCACCCTTGATATTCAGCATTCCATGAAGAGTGCAACTTTCTCCCCGAAAGCTCTCACCGACAGTAATCATTCCATCCACCTTTAGGGAGTTAAAACGCAAATGTCCCAGCACTTTCATCGTCCCATTGCATTCCGCTTCTTCCGCCGAGAGATCATTCTTCAAATTCATATGCCCATTTCCTTTAAAAATTCGCGTCACGATGGGTCCCGTTACTTTGCCTACACCATCGATTTGCACACTGTTATAAGTACCTCCTGCCCCCCCGCTGACTCCGTTTATAATCAGATCCGGCAGCTGTCGTTTATCCATTACAGTAACCCCCTATTCAACAAGCTTAAAAGCAAGCTTACCTTTCAATTGTTCTATTACATCTGCACTGAGTATTTTACTGACCAGCTTTACCCCTTCATCGAACCATAACTCCGCTGGTGCCTGAGCCAGAATAAAGGATGACACCCCCATTTTGCGGATAAAAAACAACTCCCAGCTTTCACTCTCAAGATTGGAGGCTTTATTCATTAAGGTTCGAAACAGGAGCTCTGCTTCCTCCATATTCATCTCCCCTGCACTAAGCAGGCGGTCTACAGCCAATAAATAAGTGAGCTGATCGAAGCTATATCCATTCTTGACACCAAGCCTCTCTCCAAATTTCCCCAGTGTCACTGACGAAACAATGTTACGTTCTATAATTTCCGCAGCAGATACACTTACTCTGTCAAAAGAAGCCTTATCTGACAGCTTATCAGCCATTTCATCCAAAGAAAGTCCATCTTTCATATTCACAATATTATCGATACGGGACAAGATCATGTCTTTTGGAAAAAAAGTCTCCTGTCCAGTAAACGTAGATTTACGGATAAACCATTCCTCTGGAATCAACTGCTTCCGCTTCCAGCGGTACAATTGCCCATAGGATATACCGGTTAATTCCAATAGCTGCTTCTTCGAGATCAAATCCTCTTCCATGCTTATCACTCCTTGAAGCCATCGTAACATAACACTGTTACGTTGTAAAACCAATAAAATAAACTCACCTCATACCTACCTACGCTAGTGACCATCGAGTCCTAACGTCTCCCCCAAAGATTTTAAAGCATACCTTAAGAGCAGACCTCCGTCTTGAGAAGGATTTAACGGTTATTCACTATTTTTCCCACAAAAAAAGACTGCCCCCGCCGCTTATAAATGGCAGCATGGAACAGCCTTCTCTTAGAATGATTTTTACGAACTGCTAATCTTACTGAACAAAAGTATAATGTGCTGAATCATATTGCGGGCCGGATTTCTCATAAGTGAACCAGTACTCAATACTGCTGCCAGCGCTTAATCCACTCACCGTCTGCTTCCATGTTCCTGAGTTATTAGTCATCCGGTAATTAAGCTGGGAACCACCGCTAATCTTGTAATGTACATCTACATAAAGAGCACTGGTTACAGGTGTAATATAGATACTCGCCTCTGTAGCAGAAAGTCTCGTTACCCCTGCTGTAAAGTCAGCCGTCACATGATCACCGCCTCCGCTGCCTCCAGTGGAATTAGTAGTAACTGTTGCGGTATTACTAGCGGAGGATAAATTACCTGCTGCATCCGTAGCTTTTACTGTAAACGTATAGGCTGTGCTTGGAGTAAGTCCACTAACAGTAGCTGTAGTTCCCCCCACAGTGGACACCTGCTGTGTTCCGCGATAAACAATATAACCTGTAACGCCAACATTATCGGTAGAAGCGGACCAGGTTAAGATAACTCCTGTATCCGTCTTACTGGTTACCGTTAGATTAGCGGGAGCGGTTGGCGCGGCTGCATCCCCAGTATTACCACCACCCGTCAAATATTGACCTGTGAATGGATTAAACCGGTGCAGGGACATTATTAACCAGCCTGTGCTGGAAACACAGTTTTGCTGCGCCATCACCCAATAACTGTTGCTGGACCCTTTCAGCGAGTAGGGAATACCCCCGAGCGAAGCACCGCTTGTGCCTTGTTTTTTAATAATCTCTGTATTAATGGCGTCTGCCTTTGAGGCATTGCCTTGCAGATAATAAGCGAGTGACATGAATGCGCTTCCTTCAAACCATACGTCAGCACCCGTATTGCCAATTTGATTTCCGTTATCGTCATACGCCGGCAATACTTCGTCTGTCCAGTCAAAATCGTATCCGGTGAGCGTATTCCCAGCATCATTGTAAGTAAGCGTCTGCTTGTAACGCGGATTTGCTAGTGTTCCCGGGGTGCCGGAGGCATTTTCCACATAGGTTAAGCTTGCGCCGTAGTTATGGGCCCCGGATACGCCTAAAGCTAACACTCCCCAAGGGTTCACGTCTAAAGGTATTTTGGGGTCGATCAGATTTGTATCGTTTTTCCAGCCCCCCTTGAAACGTTTGACAGTGTCATCCCACACATAATTATCCAGGAAGGTTTTGACTCCAGAAGCCGCACTGTTATAAGTGGCTGCCTTTGAGGAATCCACCGAAGCATAATACTGCAATACCCGGTAAATATCGATATTGTGCTCGGTTGAGCTCCAAGGCTCATCGGAATTACTCCAACCACTCCATCCTCCTGCAATACTGCCATTAGCCTTTTTATACTGTAAACTCCAATCGAGTGCTTTAAGTGCCATCGGACGATACCGTGTATCATTATATTGCTTCTCATAAGCCATAGCAGCCATTGCCATCCATACAACGGGTCCCACATGTTTACGGATTTCTTCTCCGAAGCCGTTGTTATACCAATAAGAATTCAGCCAGAAGCCGGAAGGATCTTGAATGTCCCGCATTTTGTTCAAAACCTGCTCTGCCCGCGTCCGTTCACCCTTTACAATAAAGGCGATAGCTGCAACCGCTTGATCATACGTGTATACAATCTGTTTGGGGTTGTTTGGTCCCCAGAAATCTTCAAAGCTATCTACCAGTCCCTCAAAAGCATACCCCGCTGTTACATCCTGCTGGGCTTTCAACCAGATTAAAGCACGATTTGAAGCGTCACTTGCAGCATCTGCATTCGCTTTTCCACCAAAGGGTAGAGCTACCCCAAGCACCAGCAAACTTGTCATTAAGATCGAAAACAGCTTCCTCATCTTCATAACTTTCCTCCTCTTAATCATGATGAACTAGGCAATGAGAGTTCTTTGAAGCATAAAAACTAAAGCGTTTTCAAACAGCAACAACAGGGACTTTTGAATATTTCACCATGGTAATTGTCCTCATTTTCAGGCTTAGAAACCCGTTCGTCAACGATTTTATGTAAATTTTTAACTAAATGAGGCGAAACAACCAAAATTGCCATTTGAGAAACCATACGAAAGACCAGCATATTTTTTATGAATTCATATTTATGAAGGCAAAACAAAAAGAGCAGACAGCTCCTTTATAAGGATTCTATCTGCTCTTTACTATTTATCTCTATACTATTCTGCTTTATCTTCGCCAGCAGTTTCAGCTGCAGCGGGTTCAGCAGTATCTTCTTCTGTTGGCTCTTGCGCTGCTGGAGGTGAAATACGGACAATCAAAGTGTCCTCAGGCGTCAATACTTCCCAGCCTTCATGCTTCGGCAAATCAGATACCAGCAATTGATCACCAATATCTAGTCCACTGATATCCACTTCAAAGGATGCAGCTATTTTATCTGGAAGTGTGCGAATATCCAGCTCATGCAATTCAATTTGTTGCACGCCGCCGCTCTTCACACCTACTGGTTCACCTGTAAAGTGGAACGCTACTTTGGTATCCAATTTGGCCTTCATATCAATCTGCTGAAAATCAATGTGCAGCAGTTGTTTGGATATTGGCTGACGTTGGATTTCTTGAATAACCACGTTCTTTTTGCCCGAGTCTGGCAATTCCAAAGTAAGAACAGCCCGTGGGTTGCTGGCTAAAATACCTGAAATTGTCTTAGCATCCGCTGTAAAGGACTGGCTATCTGAACCTGCACCGTACACGACTACCGGTACAAAGCCTTTTCTGCGCTGTGAAGAAGTCGAGCCGGATCTTTCTGTCAAACGTACTGTTGTATTCACGATGATTCCTCCTAAGTAGGGATTTTATACTAGACCGATTAGATATGTACGCCTAACCTAACCACTCTCTAATTACCCCATTGACCTGGCTTTGAAACCTCTCAAGACTTTTGAGCCCAGGCAAAAATAAGGTCAAATTGTATTATTATACAATTCAACATTAATTATTCATGTCTTAGGAGTAAATCATTGCTATATTTGTGACAACTATCAAACTAAATGACAAGCTACAAAATGGTTACTGCCAACATCACGAAATACCGGGATTTCAGATCTGCAAACCTCTTGCGCAAAGGGACAACGGGTATGGAATTTACAGCCAGAAGGCGGGTTCACCGGACTCGGAATATCTCCCTTAAGTACAATCCTTTCCCTTTTCAGCTTTGGAATAGGAATCGGAACAGCCGACAGCAGCGCTTTGGTATACGGGTGGAGCGGATTCTTAAACAGTTCATCTCTTGAAGCCGTCTCCATCATAGAGCCCAGGTACATGACACCGATTCTTGAACACAAATGCTCCACAACACTCAGGTCATGGGAGATGAACAAATACGTTAACCCTCGACTCTGCTGGAGCTTACTGAATAAATTAATAATCTGTGCTTGGATGGAAACATCCAGTGCTGAAACTGGTTCGTCTGCAATGATCAGCTCAGGATTCAAAACAAGCGCACGGGCGATCCCGATCCGCTGCCGCTGCCCCCCGGAGAATTCATGCGGAAAGCGATCAATATGATAAGAAGATAAACCGCAAGCTGCTAGCGCTTCAAGCACCAGATCTCGCACCTCGGACCTTGAGCATAAACCATGATCCAGTAAAGCTTCACCAATGGCATCTCCTATACGAACCCGTGGGTTAAGAGAGCTATAAGGATCTTGAAAGATCAACTGCATTTGGGGTCTAATATTGCGCAATTCAGCGGGAGACAGGGAGTGAATGTCTATCCCTTTGAATTTGATCTCACCTGCCGTTTTATCCGTTAGCCGTAAAATCGTCCGTCCGACTGTACTTTTGCCGCTCCCAGATTCCCCTACAAGCCCAAACGTCTCCCCAGGTTGAAGGGTAATGCTAATATCGTCAACAGCCTTTACATGCCCAACGGTTCGGTTAAGGAGCCCCTTAGTAACAGGGAAATATTTCTTTAAATGATTGACCTCAAGCAGTGCCTCAGGCATGAACAACCGCCTCCTCATACAACCAGCAAGCTACCTTTTGTCTGCTGGCCACCTCTTTAAGCAGGGGCTGCTGGCTGACACATACAGGCATGCAATGCTCACAGCGGTCATGAAAATAACAAGAGGGCACCAGCTCAAGCGGATTTGGCACTTGACCTGGAATGGAATACAGCTCATCCTGTCGCTGATTGATTACCGGCTTCGATTTGAGCAGCCCTTTTGTATAGGGATGTTTGGGGTTGTTGAACAATTCAACAACTTCCCCCTCCTCCACAATCTTTCCGGAATACATAACAATCACATAATCGGCCATCTCTGCCACTACGCCAAGATCATGGGTGATTAGTAGAATGGACATGCCCGAGCTATCTTTAATTTCACGCAGCATATCCAGAATTTGCGCTTGAATCGTTACATCCAGCGCCGTGGTCGGTTCATCAGCAATCAAAAGTTTTGGACTGCAGGCAATGGCAATAGCAATCATGATCCGCTGCAGCATACCTCCACTTAATTCATGCGGGTAACTATCAGCAATTTGCTCTGGTCGTGATATGCCTACCTGCTTAATCAGTTCAATCGCCCGGATACGCGCCTGTTTCTTGTTCATCTTCAGATGTACAATCAGCGGCTCCATGATTTGCTCACCGATCTTGATTACAGGATTAAGGGAGGACATGGGCTCCTGAAAGATCATCGCGATTTCATTCCCGCGGATGGTTCGCAGTGTGTTTTTGTCCATTTTCAACAAATCCTCACCCTGAAAATCAATTTTCCCTTGGGCTACCTTGCCCCCGGGTTCCTCAACAAGCCCCATGATGGACATCGCGGTCACGCTTTTGCCGCAGCCCGATTCTCCAACGATACATACCGTCTCTCCCTCGCGAACACGGAAGCTTACATCATCAACGGCTTTCACTTTTCCTTCTTCCGTGAAGAAGTATGTACTTAGACCGTCTATATTCATTAAATCACTCATCTGAGGGTCACCTACCTCTTCTGTTTAGGATCAAGCACGTCCCGGAGTCCGTCTCCAAAGATATTGATCGCGATCACTGTCGCAAAAATCGATAACCCTGGTGGAATCCACAGCCACGGCCGATCCTGAAAGTCGATCATATTATTCGCAGCATCAATCATATTGCCCCAGGTTGGAGTTGGCGGCATAACACCTAGCCCAAAAAAGCTAAGAACCGATTCACTCAATATAGCGCCACCGATGTTAAGTGTAGCCATAACGATCAGTAACGGAACGATATTCGGCAGCAAATGATTAAATAATTTACGTCGGTCACGGAGGCCTAATACTACCGCCGCCTGCATAAACTCACGTTCACGCAGGCTAAGCATTTGCCCCCGTACCATACGTGCCATACCCGGCCAGCTAACAATACTAAGCATCAGCATAACGATATACATCCGATAATCCGTTGGAATCTTCCACTCCGATAATAACGCACCAAAAATAAAGAGCAGTGGCAGACTCGGGACCGTCAATAAAAGATCTGCAATCCGCATAATGATTTGATCGGCAATACCGCGGTAATACCCAGCAATAGCCCCCAAAAGAGCACCGATGAACACCGAAAGAACCATTGATGCTAGTCCTACGGTCAGTGAAATGCGCCCCGCCTGCATTACCCGGGTCAGAATATCTCTGCCCAATGCATCAGTGCCCAGCCAATGCTTCATATTGGGTGCCTTGTTCATCATAGCCATATTAATTTTGTTATCCGTATAAGGTGAGAACAGCGGACCAATAAAACAAAGCGCAAACATAAAGATCACCACCACAAATCCGGATACCGCCAGCTTGTTCTTTAGCAACCTCCGCATGGATTGCCGGAATAAAGAGGATTTTCCTTTGGTGGTCTGCGGCTTCGCGATCCCAGCTACATTACTTTGAACTGCCACGTCAGCTTCCTCCTCTCTATAGCCGAACTCTAGGATCGGCAATCCGGTACAAAACATCCGAAAGCAACGTTCCTATGACGGTAAGTATGGCAATAAACATCGTAAAGCCCATCAGCAAAGGATAATCCCTTAGTCCGAAGGACTGCATATACAGTTGGCCAATCCCAGGCCAATTGAATATTTTCTCAATAATAAGTGATCCGCCAAATAGTGCTGGAAGCTCAAAACCAACCAGTGTAATTGCGGGCAGCAAGGCATTACGTAAGGCGTGTGTAAAGAGCACCTTGCGTTCTTTTAGGCCTTTGGCGCGTGCCGTACGGATATAATCCTGTTTTAAGACATCAATCATATTGCTGCGGAAATAACGGGTGAGCGAACCTAATCCCAGAAGGGTCATAACTACAACCGGAAGGGTCATATGCGTTACGATCTCCTTAAAGTAAGCCAAACCCGTAGCATTACTCCCCGTGGTGATTATTCCACCTGGAGGCAGCCACTTGAGATCGACGGCCAGGATTTTGATCAGGAATAAGCCTATAAAAAATGACGGCAGCGACATTGCTGCAAATATAGCGATCATCACGAGTGTATCGAACCAGGAATATTGCTTATAGGCAGAGATGACGCCAATAATGACCGCAATCACCCACGTTAGAAACGTAGATACGGCAGCCAGCAAAAAGGAATTCCAAATATAATCATTAAAAAGCTGCAGCACAGGCTTTTGTTGAGCTAAGGAATACCCGAAATCACCATGCAGCGCATTCTTCATCCAGATCCCATACCGTTCAAGCACAGGCTTGTTTAAGCCGTAGATTTCACGAAGCTCAGCTTTGCGTTCAGCGGTCAATTTAATATTTCCGGTTATGAAATCACCGGGAGTTGAAGCATACAGACAGAAGATCAATAATGATGCCGCAAATAAGATGATGACCATGTACAACAGTCTTTTCGATAAATAAGCGCTCATGACAGACTCCTTATGATTCGTCCCCTGCCCTTGAATCCAGTCAGGGCAGGGGACACTGGTTTATTTATTTCAGGCTCCAAGTTGGCAGACTGCCAGCAAGACCGATGAACGGGCTGACCGATAGATTCTCAATACGTCCGTTATAGGCGTATACTGTCTTTTTATAACTTGTAAAAATAATAGGCAGTTCATCATTGAAAAGCTGATACAGCTCTTTATATACCGCTTTGCGTGCCTCAATATCAGTAGTGGCCAAGGCTTTGTTGTACAGCTCCAGGAATTTCGGATTGTCATAATCCGTGATTTCTCCATCGAAGAATTGCATGAACCCGTCAGACGGATCAGTCAACATGCTTGTGGAGAAGGATACGAGATCGTAGTCCCCACCTTCTACTTTCGATACCAGTGAGTTAAAGTCTGCGAAAACCTCAGGCTGGAATTCGATACCCAGCGCTTCAAAATTCTCTTTAGCTACAGCGATGAAAATATCTGTGTTTTTACTCTTCGAACCGAGGTAATGGATGGACAGCGGTTTGCCATCTTTTTCACGGATCCCCCCCGCGCCTACCGTCCAGCCAGCTTCATCGAGTAATTGTTTTGCTTTTTCCGGATCATATTTGTAAGGATTAATACCTTCCTCAGTGTAAGACCAGGAAATCGGCGATGCCGGGATGTTGGCAATAGAACCTGCACCTTGTGCTGCATCCACATAAATACTCTGACGATCCAAACCGTACACAATAGCTTGACGTACAAGCTTATCCTTGAGCTGCTCATGCTTCAGGTTAACTTGCAAGTAACCATAGGTACTTGGAGTGTAAGGAATAATATTCACAAAACCGAGTGCTTTCAGCTTCTCGATATTCTCGTCTGTCGCACTAAAGGAAGCGTAGTCCACTTCACCAGTTTCTACGAACTGCCACACGTCGCCTTCCGTAGTTTTGTAGATGAAATGCTCCGTCTTTGGTTTACCTTTGAAATAATTCTCATTCGCTACAAAACGCACTTCTTGACCAGGAATAAATTTCTCCAGCTTGTAAGGTCCATCGCCAAGTGGCTTCTCATGTAGCTTTTTAATGTATTCAAGATTTCCAATTTTATAGTCCTTGCCATAGTAAGCTTTCGACAGTACGTTCGAGCCGAGCTGTACTAGTGCCGTTGCGTTCGGTTGCTCAAGGGTTGCTGAGATCGTCTGTGGATCAATTACTTTAATGCCCTCAACTGTAGGGGATGTACCTTCCTTGTAGGCTTTGCCGCCTTTAACATTTAGCGATGGAAGCTGGGAGCTACCGTCATACGATTTGTCGTATTGGATCGTCCATGTAAATGCCACATCATCCGCTGTTAACGGTGAACCGTCGCTGAATTTCAAATCTTTTCTCAAGTGGAACGTGTATGTAAGCTGATCATCTGAAACATCCCAGCTCTCCGCAAGCTCCGGCGTTGGAACGCCTTTGTCATCAACAGTTACGAGAGAAGCGTATAGCAGTGAAGAGACATTGCCATCATAACCACTTTGTTGAAAATAAGGAGTGAACGCTCCGCTTGGGTCCGTAAGCCCGACGATAATGGTATCTGTACGTTTCTGGGCCACCGCTGGAAGTTTGGATAAATCCGTGGCAGTAAAAGGTTCGCTTAGAGCACCCGCAGGAACAATCTCTGGTGCAGTGGTTGCTTCCACATTGGTTGAATTAGTCCCTGCAGCCGCATTGTTTGCGGATGAGGATTCGTTATTACTGTTGTTAGCGCAAGCAGAAAGTAACAGTGACCCCGTAAGCAGTAATGAAGTGATTACAATCGCATTTTTTCTCATGTACCTATCTCCCTTTTCTCTCTGATAGAATAATAACTATAATTCCTACCCGTTAAGTATGAATAACATCTGATGTTCATTATAGAAAGGTTTTCGAGTTCTGTAAAGAGAGAACTTCAAAAAAATTCTCCATAAACAGAATTAGGCGATAATTAAAACAAATAAAAAAAGCCAAAACCCTCTATATATAAGAGAAGTCCTGGCTTTCAGACGGTTATATTTTTTCAAAATCATTATTTCAAATACTCGAATAGCTGCTCATTCATCCGATGAATACCTTCAAGACGCAGACTGTATCCGGTGACATTCTCTCCTTCAATATAGGCATGAAGCAAACCTGCACAACGAAGATTAAAAATATGATCATGCACAATCCCCTTCGAGATCCCCGCATGCTTAACAATTTCGGTAAACGTCTTACGGCCATCACTAAGGGCTTGGAGGATTTTTAGCCGGCTTTTTTCACTCAGACTACGGATCGCTCTGTACATAAAAGGGGAGATTTCCTCATTCTCCATCGATATCCACGCCGCATAATGGCAGATCGTTAATTCCCCATAGCAATAGATAATATTAGCAGGCTGAAAATGATACTGTGGAATCAGTACGAGCTTCTTAAGCCCATCCGTAGGCATGAAGTAAAATCCGTTGGTCGTCTTGTTCACGAAATCCGCAGTGTCCAGTTCATTAAGCTCCGTGTTCTTCGAATCCGCATGCTGCTGCAGTTTGCTCAAAATCGCAGGATTGCATTGGCTAAAGTACTGGCGGTTCCACTCGGAAAGTAAAAATACTACGCGGTTACGGTAATCCTCCATATGGCTTGGAAATACCTTTACATATTTTGATAAGGTCTCATATAACTCACCAACCGATAACCGTTCAATCCAGTTCAACACACTGTCTACATCATCCTTAAATGGACAACAGTAAATGAGCAGATTCAACATTTTCCACTCATTGTTTAGTTCGGTTTCTTTCAGACGGGATAACAGCTCTTCACTGAGCGTGCTTTCAATTTCATTAGCCCACGCTACCCCTAAATCAATCTTCTTATAGGATTTTTTGCAGAGATAAGTATGTAAGCTGTTCAACAATTCATAAATCGATCCAAATTCAACCTCAACCTTGTATTCCACAATGATTCCTCCTGCTAGCGGTTCTTTTCAGTAGTGAGATATTCTCTTAATCTTATTGTATTATCCTGAGAATACGCAAGCTACTCTATAAACGGGAGTGTATAAAAATTCATTAGCTGCTGTTTCAGCACCGAATTTTCTGCATTGCACGCTGGTTTAGCTGTCATTTCCGCGAGCGTGGGCGCTATCGGACACAGCTGAGCTTGTGCTAATAGCGTCTGCTCGATCCGCTGGCTTCAGCGGGAGATCAGGACTCAGCTCTATCGGACTCAGTTGACCTTGTGCTAATAGCGTCTGCTGGGTCCGCAGGCTTCAGCGGGAGATCAGGACTCAGCTCTATCGGACTCAGTTGACCTTGTGCTAATAGCGTCTGCTGGGTCCGCAGGCTTCAGCGGGAGATCAGGACTCAGCTCTATCGGACTCAGTTGACCTAATTCGCAGTATTATCTCCTTTTCAGCATGCTATCGGACTCCATAGGCACTATGGGCATTAAAAATACCTATTTCGTGCCTATTCCAAAGGAATAGCTGCTCTGGTGTCCGAAAATTTACTCAAACGGCTAAATATGTGCAAATAGCGTCTGCTGGGTCCGAAAGCATCAGTGAGGAATTAGGATTCTGGTCCGTAAGCTTCTGCGGAGAATTAGGATCCTACGCTATCGGACACAGTTGACGTTATTCGCAGTATTATCCCATTTTTTGTGTGCGATCGGACTCCATAGGCTCTATGGGCATTAAAAATGCCTATTTCGCTCCTATTCCAAAGGAATAGCTGCACTGGGGTCCGAAAATTTGCTCAAAAGGCTAAAAATGTGCAAATAGCGTCTGCTGAGTCCGAAAGCATCAGTGGGGAATTAGGACTCTGGTCCGTAAGCTTCTGCTGAGGATTAGTATCCTACGCTATCGGACACAGTTGACGTTATTCGCAGTATTATCCCATTTTTTGTGTGCAATCGGACTCCATAGGCTCTATGGGCATTAAAAATGCCTATTTCGCTCCTATTCCAAAGGAATAGCTGCACTGGGGTCCGAAAATTTGCTCAAAAGGCTAAAAATGTGCTAATAGCGTCTGCTGAGTCCGAAAGCATCAGTGGGGAATTAGGACTCTGGTCCGTAAGCTTCTGCTGAGGATTAGTATCCTACGCTATCGGACACAGTTGACGTTATTCGCAGTATTATCCCATTTTTTGTGAGCAATCGGACTCCATAGGCGCTATTGACACTATAAATGCCTATTTCGAGCCTATTCATAAGGAATAGCTGCACTGGTGTCCGAAACTTTGCTCAAACGGCTAAATATGTGCAGATAGCGTCAGCTGGGTCCGAAAGCATCAGTGGGAAATTAGAACTCTGGTCCGAAAGGTTCTACGGAGGATTAGTATCCTACGCTATCGGACACAGTTGACGTTATTCGCAGTATTATCCCATTTTTTGTGAGCAATCGGACTCCATGGACCTCTGTCAAGAAAGTGGACAGTCACGCAACAGACATTCTAGTCAATTGCTCAGCAAAACGAACTGGAGAAAGATACCCCAGCGCGCCATGCATTCGCTTGCGGTTATAATAAAACTCAATATATTGAAAAAGTGTCTGGTAGGCTTGCTCCTTAGTTTTGAATCGTGGATTACAATAAATGAGCTCCTTTTTCAAAATGCTGTGCCACGACTCGATACAGGCGTTATCATAACAGTTACCTCTGCGGCTCATGCTGGACTCCATGCCATACGCTTTCAACTGCTTCGTGTATTCATGAGAAGTATATTGAGAACCTCTATCGGAGTGATGTAATAGACCCTTTTCCGGTTGTTTAGCTTCGTAAGCATCTTGTAAGGCGCCCGAAATTAAGCTAGTTTCCATATGGTTCTCCAAGCGCCACCCCACGATTTCGCGCGTGCAAAGGTCCATCACACTAGCCAGGTACAAGCGCCCTCCCCGGCAAGGAATGTACGTAATGTCGGTAACCCATACTGAATTGGGTTTGAGTATTTTAAATTGCTGGTTCAGCGTATTCGGGGCAATCGGATGGTCATGATTGGAGTCGGTGGTCTGTACGCGATACGTTTTGGAGACAATGGAGCGAAGCTTCATATGTCGCATGTACACACTCACCGTGCGTTCGGTAACGGTATAACCTTCTTGATGCAACAGGCGGGTGATCTTCGGACTCCCATACCGCTTTTGATGGTCTGCAAAATGATACTGAATTCGCTTCATTATCGCAGCCTTACGAAGCATATGCGTACTGTTTTTTTCTGTCCGCCACTTGTAGTACCCGCTCCGTGACACATGTAGGGTCATGCACATCTTCTCCAAGAGAAACTCGGAGCGATGTTTTTCAATAAACTGGAATCTCAGTTCCTTGGTTTGCTGAAGATGTGCACTGCTTTTTTTACGATCGCTAATTCCTCTTCCACATCAGCAATCTTGTTATCTTTTTCTTGAAGTTGACGGCTCATTTCTTTCAACTGTGCCTCGAGTTCCCGTACTCGATCCACGCTAGCTGCCGGTTCATTCTTTAGTTCTCGATACTGGCTCATCCATTGATGCAGGGTACTTTTTGGGATGTTGAGCTCTTCCGCCAAGTCGCCCACTGTCTTTGTTTGCTCTTGAATGAACTGCACTGTCTGTTTTTTAAATTCTTCGTTATACCGTTGTCGATGTTCTCCCATGTGAACACACCTCCGTGGACTCATTATCGCCAGTCTGTTAACTACTGTCCACTTTTTATTCTAGCTTCACCATAGGCGCTATTGACACTATAAATGCCTATTTCGTGCCTATTCATAAGGAATAGCTGCACTGGTGTCCGATAATTTACTCAAACGGCTAAATATGTGCAAATAGCGTCTGCTGGGTCCGAAAGCATCAGTGGGAAATTAGAACTCTGGTCCGAAAGGTTCTACGGAGGATTAGTATCCTACGCTATCGGACACAGTTGACCTTATTCGCAGTATTATCCCCTTTTCAGCATGCTATCGGACTCCATAGGCGCTATTGGCATAAAAAACGCCAATTTAGTGCCTATTCCACAGGAATAGCTGCGCTGGTGTCCGAAAATTTACTTAAAAGGCTAAAAATATGCAAATAGCGTCAGCTGGGTCCGAAAGGTTCTGCGGATAGGAAAACCAAGGGTTACGGGGTTACGGGGTTACGGGGTTACGGGGTTCTGGCATTTCGGGGTTCCGGGGGTTCCGGGGGTTCCCAGTTTTCAGCTTACCAAAACAAATACTCGAGGTTAGTTAACTCTCACTTGCTATATTCTGCTTGGCCAAGTTGCCCACATGAACAAAAAATACAGCGCAGCGATCCACGGGTAACAAGGAAAGCAACATTCAGCCCGAAGAACAATCAATCTGGTTCGCTCCTCGCTTTTTGCAATTAATGGTAGTAAAATATAGGCAATAACTAATTAGGAGTGAAGCCATAAGATGCAAATTCAAAATGAAAACGGACGTTTTTTTGTTGCTAATGACGGTAAGGACCTTGCCGAAATCACATACAGTTTGGATAAAGAAACCGGGGAATTGGTCATTGACCACACTCGTGTCTCCGAAGAACTGCGCGGGCAAGGTACTGGACAAGAGCTTGTACGTGCTGTTGTGGACAAGGCTCGGAATGAGAATTTAAAAATTGTACCCGTGTGCTCCTATGCTGCGCATCAATTTGAGAAGTACCCGGAGTACAAAGACGTGCTGAGCGGGAATACTGGCGGGAGAGCTTAAAACCTGCTCCCGTTTCCGCGAAGCTTTTTTAGTAACTATGCGAACTTATAATAGTTCAAATACACTTTAGGGGGAAACGGGTTTGACGTCTGCCGACACTTTTAAGAATATTGAGGAATTGCAACAACGCTGTGAGCAATATGAAGGAATCTCATTAAAACTGAATTGGGATATGCTCCGCCAGCCATCAAGCGCAGGTGATACGGAATGGCTTGTGACTTATGAGGACGAATTACTGGTCGGTTTCTTGGGACTCTATGGTTTTGGAAGCGATATGGAGGTCTGTGGCATGGTTCGGCCAGGCTACCGTCGACGCGGAATCTTCACCTCTCTGTGGAACCGAGCACAAAACATAATCAAACGCAATAAAGTCTCTACTCTTCTTCTAAATGCACCCGCCGCTTCTTCATCTGGAACTGCTTTCCTGCAAACCTTGCCTCTACAGTTCAATCACGCTGAATATCAAATGAAATGGGATGGCAATTCCATGGTTTCTTCTGATGTTAGCTCAGCAACAGGGACTGTGGTCTTACGGCCAGCTCGTGAAGAAGAGGCACACATTCTGGTCGAACTGGATTGTGGAGGTTTTGATATGAAGACAGAAGATGCTGCCGAGCAGTATGAGTTGCACAAACAGGAAGATATGCAAGAGAATATTATGATCGAGATGGACGGCAGGCCTGTTGGGAAAATGCGAGTGTGGACTGAAGATAATGAATCCTGGATCTATGGATTTACAGTCGACAAAAAGCTACGTGGGCTTGGCATTGGCCGCAGCGCCCTTCTTCAGACCATCGAACGAGAGCGCCAAAATTATAATGGTGTAAATCTGGAGGTCGCACTGGATAATCCCAATGCACTTAAGCTGTATGAGAGCTGCGGCTTTGTCATTCAGAATAAACAGGATTATTACCGATTTATCGGCTAATCCCCCGACCTAACTCTTGAGATTTTAATAAAGCAGTAACAATAAGACCTCCTTACTTGCTGGTGTTCTAACCTGCAGATAAGGAGGTCTATATTTATTATAGTAAATAATTCGCTTCGCCTCTCTCATTTCTACGATCGCTGCAGCTTAAGGAACCGTCAGCTAACACTTCACGCTCAAGAAATACGGATAACAAACGCACATAATCCAGTGACTCCATAAGCGAGATTGCCTCTCCAGCAAAGCAGTATTTACGTCCATCCAGCAGCGAGAAAACTTCCACGGTCTCCGCTGGCTCACCATAAGCATGATGGCAAAAAACATTGGCCATATGCATAAATCCAGTGATGATATCCTCATTGCCATTAACCATAAACTTCTGAATGTTCACGCTCCGGCCACTTTTTGAAGAGTTCCAAGCCAGTTGTGTAATCATCGATAACTCCAAATTCAACGCTGGAACTGGGACATGCCACTGTTCATATAACATCACTGGAATCTCCTGTAGATGATTGCTTGAAACGATACGCATAAGCTCATCAGCTACACTCGTTTTGATATCCCAATATTGCAAAAGGGAGGGAAAAGCATCTCCCCTAGGAGGCCACCGTCGCTCTAACAGAAATTGTATAGGTGTCTCTCTCCGCACTTCCGGCAGCAGACTATAGAAGTCATTAAGCGTATGCCCCACAGCATATTGAACCTGCTGGCGCCAACGTGGGAGACCCGTCGCTTGAGCTCCGCTAGCTAAATTCTCAGTCCCACCCAGCATAATATGCTCCATGCGATAATCGTGCAGCCGTTTATACGGAGGGGTATGTACAGCCCTTGCTTTGTTAAACCAACTTCCCACTGGCCCCCCCATCTTAGGTTACCGCCATACAGGCTTCGATGAATTGACGTCCGAATTGACGGCAGGCTTCTTTTTCTACAGCATTAGGGCCATACTCAATCTTTAGGCTATCTTGCAAAATGACTGCTCCACGCTCCTTTAACTTCTCCTCGATAACATCCACTGCCCCACAATAAATGGCGTAGCCTGTATCCCCACTACCAAAAACTGCTGACTTCATGGCAGTCAAATCAAGTTCATCCATCTCCTCATAGAAATCAAGAGATTCATCCGGCAACTCTCCGTCTCCCCAAGTATATGCCCCTAGCAGAACGCCTTCATATGATTTTATCTCAATCGCATTACATTCAGTGACCGACTTCAAAACAGCCTCACCGCCTGCTTGGCGTATTCCTTCTACAATCAATTCAGCCATTTCTTCAGTGTTGCCAGTTAAACTAGCATATGCCACAAGCACTTTAGCCATAAACTCCTGTTCCTCCCCTACTAACACCTTAAATTTAAATCATATACGCTTCACCTCATTCTATTTGATAATGATTATCATTGTCAATAAATAAAGTTAAAAAAACGCAAACTCCCCGTTATTACACACGGTTGAAGTTTGCGCTCCGTCTCATTTTTCTTAAAAAGAAGCTTAATAAGCACCTTCCAGCAAGGTTATGTGATTCCCATCAGGATCACGAAAATTCATTTCTTTACCGCCATATTCCATCGTAACAGGTGGCTGACAATCCAGTCCCTTAGCTTTCAACTGCTCGTATGTCTCATCAAGATTATCACAGCCGAATACTAAATTAACAAAACCTGTCGTAAGATTTTCCCACTTTGCAGCATCCCAAATAATAATTCCCGGCTGTTTCTTGTCAAAACCAAGCTTTGCCCCGTCGAAATTACCGTAACCTTCGAAAGGCATAGGAATTCCTAGTACCTCCGTATAAAATTTAGCTGACGCCGCAGTATCTTTAGTGTAAATGTTAGTCCCTTCAAAAGACGAAATCATAACTTGTCCCCTCTCATTTTCATAATATGTCTCATTTCTTACATGGGTTTAGTCTAACAAGGTTAACACGCTTTGTATTGCAAAATTACGACATTCTTCGGCCTGCATAGACCAAGGCTTCAAGTGGGGTTCTTCCAGCATATTTTTTGAAATTATTGATAAAATGGGACTGGTGACTGTAACCATACGCGAAAATAAGATCCTGCATATTCTTTGTCTGCCCAGGTAAATGACACATCTCCCGCCATACATTCTGAAACCGCACGAGATCTGCTGTTTTTTTAGGCGATACACCTATATATTCTTGAAAAAGCCGTTCAAGTTGTCGTCTGCTTAAATTAGAACTGGTCTCCAAATCCTCAGCGGTCACAATCCCTTTTTGTTTAACCATAGTATAGACTGCGTTCATCATCCGATCGTTAGTCCGCCCTCCACGCTCAAGACGACGAAGCAGATAGGCTTCAGCGGCTGCAATCCTTTCGTCCATCGAGTTTACTTTCTCCAATAGATGACCAAGCTCTTTTTTAAAAGTGCCAAAATAATGTTCTACATCGACATGTGCATTCAAGACATTCCGCAGATGATCATCTGCAAAAAAATGAACTGCCCAGAAATGAAATCGGATCCCAAAGGTTGTACTCCCCCCTGGTTTTCTGTCTGAAGAGACTTCAAATGGAGTGTCATTGATGCCGGAGAAAAAAGTATTTGTATTGCCTGATACCCTATCCAAATCCCAAATAATATCCATGCAGGTGTCCGGAATTATTGTCTCCGTCTCAGGTTGTTGTATAGACTCCACATCTACAGAACCCCAAAAACAGCGAATAAACGGCTGCAAGGCATGGCTGGGCAGAAACTCACTAGTGTGGTTGGGTTTTGCAGTTATAGGGAAATACAGCGGTGAGAGATTGAACATAGCTTTAGTTCTCCGATCGTAAATAGGGTAAGGACTCTACTATCTGATCATACACAATCAAGTCTTGCAGCACCAGTTGAATAGCCGCATAAGCATGGGAATATTATACACTTCATTAGCATTGGACAAAATAATTGGTGAAGCTGGCTGAGGCGTAATTTGTTTGTAGCAATCAGGTGAAATGTTGTACAATAAAGGCTAAATGAATTTTTTTGAAGGATGGATTAAATCATGTATATAGCGAGCGATTGGAAAGACTATGAAGTAATTGATACAGGCGGTGGAGAAAAGCTCGAACGCTGGGGCGATATTATCTTGCGTCGTCCTGATCCACAGATTATTTGGCCTCTAAATAATGAGACCGCTAAATGGCGTGATGTGCACGGACATTATCACCGTTCCTCCGCTGGTGGCGGACAATGGGAAATGAAAAAAACGATTCCGGACGATTGGAAGATTAGCTATGGTAAATTAAAATTCCACTTACGTCCTACAAACTTCAAGCATACAGGACTATTCCCTGAACAAGCAGCCAACTGGAGCTGGATGATGGACAAGATTGCTGCGGCTAACCGTCCAATCTCAGTGCTGAATCTTTTTGCTTACACAGGTGGAGCTACTGTGGCAGCGGCGAGTGCCGGTGCGTCTGTCGTTCACGTAGATGCAGCCAAAGGTATGGTGCAGTGGGCGAAAGAAAACGTTCAGCTGTCTGGTCTTGGAGAACGTCCAGTCCGCTTTATCACGGATGATGTATTCAAGTTCGTACAACGTGAACAACGCCGCGGAAGTAAATATGATGCGATTATTATGGACCCTCCTTCTTACGGAAGAGGACCTGGTGGAGAAATGTGGAAGCTTGAATCAAGCTTGTACCCTTTCCTTGAGAGCTGTATGGAGATTATGAGCGACAACCCTTTGTTCATGCTCATTAATTCCTACACCACTGGTATTTCTCCAACTGTACTGCGCAACATGTTGTCCATGACCATGGGCAAACGTTATGGCGGAAAGCTTACCTCCGGCGAAATCGGTCTTCCGATCACCTCCTCCGGCATGAACCTGCCATGTGGTATCCTGGGTCGCTGGGAGGCGTAAGCCATGACACAGCATAGTTCCGGCAACAACGAGGCTGTAAGCGGCGGATCGCAACGCTTTGAAGTGTTGTACGAAGACAACCATCTTCTGGGGATTGTAAAACCTGTGAATATTCCTGTTCAGGAGGATGCAACAGGCGATCCTGACCTGCTGAACCTGCTGAAAGAAGATGTGAAGGAACGTTTCAACAAACCCGGCAACGTCTATATAGGTCTGGTCCACCGTTTGGACCGACCGGTTGGGGGAGCAATGATTTTTGCCAAGACTTCCAAAGCGGCTTCAAGACTATCCGAGAGTGTCCGTACTCACGGCTTTCATAAGGTGTATTTAACAGTCGTGCATGGTAAACTGCCAGCCACTCGTGGCCGTCTTACAGATACGCTGCTTAAAGACGCAAAGAGTAACACCGTCACCGTGGTTCGAAAAGGAACTCCCGGCGGCAAGGAAGCAATTCTGGATTACACAGTGCTTGACAGTGCAGAAGGATACAGCCTGCTTAAGATTGATTTACTTACAGGGCGTTCCCACCAAATTCGGGTGCAGCTAAGTTCGATCGGCTGCCCATTATACGGTGATCAGAAGTACGGGGCTTCAGTGAACAAACCGGGGCAACAAATTGCGTTATGGTCAGCACTTGTAGGATTCCCTCACCCTGTTACTAAAGAAGAAGTGGAACTCATCTCTCTGCCCCCACAAACCCATCCTTGGGATCTGTGGCCGCGGGAAACACTACAAAAAGGGCTGTTCTAAAGCAGCCGTTTCTAGGCATTGAAACGATAAAAACGAGGCAGTGATTCTCCGGTTAGTGGAGAATCACTGCCTCGTTTTTGGTTCTGCGTCTGCTACTTGAACAGACTATGGGAAGAGGATCCACGCACGCTGGAGTGTTCTTCCTAGCTCCGCAGGATATGCTTAGTCCAATTATTCCAGCCGGGCATTGAACATCCCTTTGAGATTAAACATCCTTTCGAGATTAAACATTCCTTCCACCTTCCAGCCTGAACTTAGCTAACGGTCAACCGCTCTGTTTAGCAGTGGATCAGCGGTGGATCAGTAGTGGAACAGCAGTGGTTCAGCAGTGGTTCAGCAGTGGTTCAGCAGTGGATCCTAGATGGAATCTGAAATGAAAAGTAAGATAACTGCATTCTATACACTTATTCCGAATAAAAAAGCAGTAGATCGGATTTTAAGTGTACTTTTTACAATTAAAAATCAGGGAAACTGCAAAAAGAGAAGTAAATCAAGAAAATAGTTGTATAAAATACAGTTATATTTCATCAATCGAGTAATTAGCAAACAATAGCTGTACAAAATACAACTAAATGCATCTAGATTCATCTAGGTGCCTCTAATTGCTCTAAAACACTCTAAATGCTTCTACATACTCTAAATACTTCTAACACTCTAAATGCTTCTACATCCTCTAAATGCTTCTACATACTCTAAATGCACTAGTGATACAGCAAAGCTATTTGCTTCAAGGTGTAGAACCCTCCGGTGTAGTTGTAACAACCATTTTGCCCATTAAGTAGAGCAGTAACTGTTGGTTATGAGAGGAGATCGGATCAAGCGCTTCCGCAAAAAAATCACTGCGGATCTTTAGACCACGTGCAGTTTCTTCCTTTCCAGTCTCCGTTATGCTCACCCATACAATCCGCCGGTCCGAAGCATCTCTTTCCCGCACAATAAGCTCATGCTTCTCCATCCGATCAAGTAACATCGTAACCGCTGCAGGACTGGTCGCCAAATGTGGAGCCAGATCAGAAGGCTTCATGGCGTCGCGTTCCTGAAGCAGTTCAAGTACAGTAAGTTGGGCATCCGTCAGCGTTGGAGCAAGATTACTGTCCATATGTAATTTATAATCTTTTAAAATCTTATGCCAAATTTTACTGAATTCAGAAGCATGCACACTTATTCCTTCCTTTCCTCGCGGTTCTATCCGGTATATCTACATTTTCGCGAAACAACTTCCATTTCCTGCAAAAGAAGAAAAAATAAATCTGCCGGACCTTCAGCATAAAAAAATAAAAAACGACGCTTAGTCAACCCTCCAAAAGAGCGGACTAAACGCCGTTATAAAATCACTTGTTAATCGCTAGTTTTAATGAACCGATGGGAAAAGATTTATGATCTCATCCTTTTTCTCCACAGCTACAATCTGTTTGCCTGTAGAACGACGCTCGCCCAGCGGCGCTGATTCAGAGGAGAACGTATGGTGGGCATTCTCACGAGTAACGGCATTCAGTTCTAATGGCTCCTTGCAATAGAAAGCCCCTGCTAACCTGCTGCCATTTGGACGTATTCGTTTGCCTTCCTTGAATTCGAAGGTTGGCATTCCTTTGCCACCACGGCTTTGTGATGGATAATCCACAAGTAATGAACGTTTCGCATAACCAATATCAGAAATAGCAAGGATTTCGCCTTCATCTTCGCTGACCCAGAAGCAGGAAATCACCTCGTCGCCCTCGCGCAGCTGAATTCCTCTTACACCAGATGCAACGCGACCCATAGGGTTAACCTCATTCTCATGGAATCGGATACTCATTCCCTCACGGGTAACCAGCACAATGTCCTTGTCATTCGTACTGGAAGCCACTGTAATGATCTCATCACCCTCGGCTACCTTACAGGCCGCTACAGCTCCAGAACGGCTTGTAGAGTATTCCTTGAGCTCTGTACGCTTCACCTGACCCCGACGGGTGACGAACACAAGACTTTGCTGCGGATCATCTAGATTATTAACCGGAATCACACTAACGATTCCATCTCCTTTAGACAATCCAATGACATTCACAATCGCTGTACCAGGCTCTTTCCATTTAAACTCCGGAATCTGGTGCACAGGAAGCAAGAAGTATTGCCCCTTGCGGGTAAATACCAGCAGACTGTCACGGGTATTCACATCCAGCAGCCTGACGATATGGTCGCCTTCTTTGACGCCTGAGGTATGACGCTCCCCACCTGAACGGGTGAAGGAAAGCATACCAGTCCGCTTAATATAACCATCTGCTGAAAGAGCAACTAGCACATCCTCCGCGTTGACCAGCGCTTCAAGGCTAACCTTGAGCTCCTCTACTTCGCCTTGGATCAGAGAACGGCGATCAATGCCGTATTTGTCGCGAATCTCCAGCAGTTCCTTACGGATTACAGAAACTAGCTTTTTGTCGCTTTCCAAAATGCCGCGCAGATGTGTAATCTTTGCCATCATTTCATCTAACTCTTTCTGGAGTGAAGTGATCTCCAGATTGGTCAGACGATACAATTGCAAAGTAAGGATCGAATCGGCTTGGCGTTCACTGAAGCCGAACATCCATACGAGATTGTTCTGAGCATCTTGACGGTTTTTCGAAGCTTTGATCGCAGCGATAACCTCATCCAGGATGTTCAGTGCTTTAACTAAGCCCTCTAAGACATGAGCACGGTCTTCTGCGCGTTCCAGATCGAACTGGGTGCGATGAGTCACAACTTCACGCTGATGCGCGATATAAGCTTCCAGGATGGCTTTTAGACCAAGCTGCTGAGGCGCTTTGTTAACAATAGCAACCATATTGAAGTTATAGGTGATTTGAAGATCGGTTTTTTTGAGCAGATACGCCAACACGCCTTGAGCATCAGCCTCTTTTTTGAGTTCGACTACAATCCGCAATCCCTCACGGCCGCTCTCATCACGAACCTCGGCAATGCCATCGATCTTTTTCTCCAGCCGAATATTCTCCATGGAAGTAACCAGCCGTGATTTTACAATCTGGAATGGAACTTCCGTAATCACGATTTGCTGCTTGCCGCCCCGCATATTCTCAATCTCTGTCTTGGAGCGCAGGTAAATACGGCCTTTACCTGTGCGGTAAGCATCCATGATGCCGTCTCCGCCCATGATCGTGCCGCCTGTAGGGAAATCCGGACCTTTCATAAAGGTCATAATTTCTTCCAGCTCAATATTTGGCTTCTGCATCACTGCGATACAAGCGTCAATTACTTCACGCAGATTATGTGGCGGAATTTCAGTAGCAAAACCCGCAGAAATCCCACTCGTGCCATTTACGAGCAGATTCGGATACCGGGAAGGAACCACAACAGGCTCTTTGGCGGTATTGTCAAAGTTATCTTTAAACAAGACGGTCCGCTTCTCGATATCACGCATCATCTCCATTGCAATGGGAGACAGCCGTGCTTCTGTATAACGCATTGCCGCAGCTGGGTCATCGTCCATGGAGCCCCAGTTGCCGTGACCGTCAACTAGCACATGCCCCATCTTCCAAGGCTGTGCCATACGTACCATACCATCGTAAATAGAGGAGTCACCATGTGGATGGTAATTACCCATTACATCTCCGACGGTTTTGGCTGACTTGCGGTATGGCTTGTCAGGTGTGTTGCCGGAGTCGTACATCGCGTAAAGAATCCGGCGCTGCACGGGTTTAAGTCCATCACGGACATCGGGGATTGCCCGGTCCTGAATAATATATTTTGAATACCGACCAAAGCGGTCACCGACGACCTCTTCCAGAAATGCCGGCAAAAATTGTTCTGATAAACTACTCACTTTGCTCACCTTCTGTTCCTCAAACTGCCCGTTTTAAAATAGTGTGGTGATTCTCGGGTACTTCAGGGATTTTTGGAATTCCGGGCACTATCGCTCCTACAGTTCCAAAAATCTTCTTGGTCCCATAAATCACCAAACTCTTAGAAAATCGGGATTATCGTCACTTGCAGCACTGACATTACTCTACAATTTCGGTGAAATCGACATTTTCAACAATCCAGCGTTTACGTGGATCGACTTTGTCACCCATAAGTGTTGAAACACGGCGCTCCGCCTTAGCGGCATCCTCAATCTGTACCTGAAGCAGCGTACGCGACTCTGGATTCATCGTTGTCTCCCACAGCTGATCAGGGTTCATCTCACCCAACCCTTTATAACGCTGAAGCTCGAAGTTTTTGCCGAATTCCTTTAAGTAATTTTGCAGCTCTTCATCACTCCAGGCATACCTTACGGTCTCCAGCTTACCCGTTTTGCGGGTCAACTTATAAAGTGGAGGCTGAGCGATAAAGACCTTGCCTGCATCTAATAAAGGCTTCATATAACGATAGAAAAATGTCAGCAGCAGCACCTGAATATGCGCTCCATCGGTATCGGCATCGGTCATAATGATAATTTTGGAATAATTGCTGTCTTCGACAGTGAAATCCGGACCAATTCCAGCGCCTATCGTAGAAATAATTGCTTTATACTCGTCGTTCTTCAGGATGTCCAGCAGCTTAGCCTTCTCCGGATTCATCGGTTTACCTTTTAGCGGCAATATCGCTTGAATCTTAGAGTCACGGCCTTGCTTAGCCGAACCACCCGCGGAATCACCTTCCACGATGAACAGCTCCGTACGTGTAACGTCCTTTGATTGTGCAGGAGACAGCTTACCGCCAAGATTCGAGCTTTCGCTGCGTTTCTTGCCTGTGCGGATCTCATCGCGGGCTTTACGTGCCGCTTCCCGGGCTTTCGACGCTTGAATCGATTTCTTCAGCAGGCTCTGCGCAACTTGTGGATTTTCTTCCAAGAAACGCGCCATATTTTCAGAAACAATATAATCTACTGCACTACGGGCGGAAGCACTGCCAAGCTGATCCTTCGTCTGTCCAACAAATTCAACCTCGGACATTTTTACACTGATGACAGCCATCATACCTTCCCGCAGATCATTACCTTCCAGGTTTTTATCCTTTTCTTTAAGCAATTGCGTGCGGCGGGCATATTCATTTAATACACGAGTGTACGCAGTTTTAAAGCCGGTCTCATGTGTGCCCCCGCTGCGAGTTGGAATGGAGTTTACGAAGGAAGCCAAGGTTTCTGTGTAGCCTCCGTTGTATTGAAGAGCTACTTCTACCTCGATATCATCCTTTTCTGCACTGAAATGAATAACATCATGGAGAACATCCTTACCTTCGTTGAGGAACTGCACAAATTGACTGGCACCACCTTCATAAAAGAACTCATCCTGACGGTTGCTCCGCTCATCTTGCAGTGTAATACGCAGACCGGAATTCAGAAAAGCAATCTCCTGAACCCGCTCTGCCAGCGTGTCATAATTCAGAGCAATTCCATTTGGGAAGACACGAATATCTGGCTTGAAAGTAATTTTCGAACCAGTTTTATTGGTGTTACCCAAGATTTCAAGACCAGTTACAGGTTCGCCGACATGCTCTTTGCCCTTCTTGTCCACCCAGTACTCAAACCGCTGACGATGGATTTTGCCCTCACGATAAATTTCTACTTCGAGCCATTCAGACAAAGCGTTTGTGACAGAAGCCCCTACGCCATGCAAACCGCCTGATTTTTTATAACCCGATCCACCGAACTTACCGCCCGCATGCAAAATTGTAAATACAACTTGCGGTGTAGGTACCCCTGTCTTATGCATTCCAGTCGGGATCCCCCGTCCATTATCGCTAACGGTTACCGAGCCATCCTTGCGAAGCAGTATGTCAATCTTTGTACAATACTTGGCTAAATGCTCATCTACGGCATTATCTACGATTTCCCATACTAAATGATGTAGTCCTGAAGAACTCGTACTGCCGATATACATGCCAGGTCGTTTGCGTACTGCAACCAGACCCTCGAGCACTTGAATGTCGTCAGCATCGTATCCAGTACGGCCATTCTCGCCGTTATTAGAAACTTCAGCAAACATATCGATCTGTTCGAGCATTCATGCTCCTCCTTCTTTTCTCTATACTAAGAAGAAACGGCTTGGCCGTCCTTTTTGTTAAGAACGGTATCCGTTACTGCCAAAAACCTAAGGATAGAATATAACGTGAAATTATACTCTCCTATATTTCTAAGAAATGCAAACAAACGTTTTGGTCACTTTGTTCATTCTAATTCAAAATATCCCTTTTCGTAAAGACGGCGAATGAAATGATCACCGAAGCGGCTCCCCATACAGCCAGCACAGCCATGGAAAATGACAAGGACATCCCTTCAATGGGGGCGGGAGTACCAGACAAATAGCTGGTCAGTCCAAGATTTACCATAAATAAATATTTCGCTGTTGTCCAGGCAGAGGCCATATTGGTCAGTATACTACCTGCAATCAGCGCGGCCATCATAACTACTATACTCGCGGCAGTACTGCGAACAAGCACCGAGATCATGAATGCGAGCAGTGCAACCACTACGCTGACGAACCAAATCAAACCACCTTGCATAAGCATATATTTCCACTGAGGCACTGCATGTACAGTAGACATATCTAGCGAATCACCACTTATTTTAAAGCCTGTGAAAACAGGAATGTTAAAGCCTTTAAAACCAAAGGCGAGACCAGAGATAAAGTAGCTGATTGCAAATGTGGAAAGTACGATAAGCGAGACAAACATTAGCAGTGCTGTCATTTTGCTAAAAAGCACCTTCCAGCGCTTGACCGGCCTAGTCAACAGCATTTTGATAGTTCCAGTTGTCCTTTCGGCCGAGACCAAATCTGAGGCCACCGCCATAATAAGCAACGGAATAAATAATGTAACCGAATTATCCATAAATTCACGGGTAAAGGTAACCCCGCTAGGTTCATTCGGATTAACGTCATGGTGAAGATAATACTGAAGCTGTTGTACAAATATTCGCCGATAAGTCTTCCATTCCTCTGGAATCCGGTCACTTCCCAGTGAATTTTGATTATCGATAATCTGCTGCTGGATCTCAAGCCGCCAATCGGAATTAAACTTCTCCCGGCTCCGTTCGGCTGAACGCATCTGTGCATAGGTGAACATAGGCACCAGTACAATCAGAATCAGCAGTATAACATAAAACCGTTTCTTTTTTATAATCTTCAAGCACTCATTACGGATTAGCGGAAGCAAGTTACTCAACATTCTCACCCTCCGTTAGTTTCAAGAATAGCTGTTCCAGTGTCGGATTAATTTTATGCACAGCCCTCACCTCGATTTCAGCAGTAACCATTACGGCCACAATCTCGGGGATCAGATCCTGATCCATGATCGTTATTAAAGAATTGGGGCCCATCCCTGCAATAATTGAGTCATCTAATGTGACGTCTTCCAGTTTCTGAATCTGAATATCTGAACGATCAGCCAGCATTTCCCGAGCCTCAGCAAAAGGCTCCAGCTCCCAAAGTACATACGGCGAATTACGAGCGATCAGCTCATCTACCGCACCAACAGCCAATACACGCCCTTTACTAATTATCGCTACACGGTCGCAAAGAAGTTGAATTTCGCTTAGCAAATGGCTCGATACGAACACCGCCAGCCCTTCATCCGCCAGCTTGCGAATGAATTCTCGCAGCTCCTTAATACCTTTAGGGTCAAGTCCATTCGTCGGCTCGTCCAAAATAAGCAGCCGTGGACGTCCCAACAGTGCCTGCGCAATGCCTAATCGTTGTCTCATCCCAAGCGAGTATGTACTTACCTTATCATGTATCCGCTGATCTAATCGAACAATATCTACCACTTCGCTAATACGTTCATTGTCTACACCAGGCTGCATCCGGGCAAAATGCTGCAAATTCTCCCACCCGGTCAAATAGGTATATACCTCAGGATTCTCAACGATAGAGCCTACATATTGCAATGCTTTTTCCGGATTTCGGTTCACATTGTACCCACATACTGTAATCTTGCCCTCAGTAGGACGAATCAAATCCACAAGCATGCGGATCGTGGTCGTCTTCCCAGCGCCGTTAGGGCCGAGAAAGCCGAAAATCTCCCCTTTTCTCACATCGAAAGTAACATCATCTATTATCCATTTCCGTCCTATTTTTTTACGTACCCCGTCCACAGACAAGACGACTGTGCCGGAGTCTTCACTATTCGCTTTTGTCATATTTAATTTAGCTCCTTGTGACTGTCATTTTCTCGGTTTGTACTTGCTCAAAGGGCATTTACCTACATGATCTTACTGCAAAATTTAACACTCACCTATATACTACTGCACAGCCTGTATGAACCGTTCTCCGATTCGCTGATAGCCATCACCATTAGGATGAAAATGATCGGTGGATAGATACTTGTCCAAATGTCTGTTAAACAAGTCAAACGTAGGAACCAAGGTCATGTTGCTATGCTTATTAATAATATCCATTGCCGTATTATTCCACTTCGTTACCGCTTGATTGCCTGGTACCAGTAATTCTGGAATATCGCCAAAGGGATTATACAGCCCCATATAGTAAATTTGCGCATTTGGATTGATCTGTGAGATTTTATCGAGAATCTTCTCCAGCCTAGCTGCTGCTTCTGGCAGAGCGGCTAATAAAGACTCTGGAGTCAGCTCCTGCTCAGAGGTTGATGAAGTTGTGTTTCCTTGCTGCGCCCCATTATTCTCAAGAATATCCGAATCCTTAAACAGATCATTTCCTCCGACGGATAGCAAAACAACATTCGACATGCGCAAGGCATACTCCACACCATCTTCGTTCAGTTTGCTTAACAGCCCCGCAGTAGTCAACCCGTTAATCCCCATATTACCTAAAAAGTCTACTGTGACACCTTTTGCAGATAAACCAGTAACCGTACGCTTAACAAACCCTTCTCCGGTGTTATCACCAGTCCCCTTGGTAAGCGAATCCCCGAGCGCAACAATTTTGAGGAGCTTGACAGTCTCCGTCACCGGTGCGGCTGTTTGCTGAGGCAAGCTGCTCTCGGTAACCTCTCCGACCGGATAGATAATATCTTTAACCGCATAAAATAAACCAACCATCAAAACTATAGTTGTTACTATGGAAATCAAGCTGACGCTGCGCCATGTCCATTTCGAATCCTTCAAAGCTATCCCTCCGTATGCCGTTCTATTATGTATTGTTCCACAATTTACAAAGATCTTAACTATGTTACATAAACATAATTCTTCCATAGAAGTTTTGCAAATGTCTAGCAAAGAAATAAATCCCGCTGTTACAGTGTTTATGCCGAGGAGCGAGTGTGGACTTTTTTGAAAATAAAAAAATACTGGCTTTTTAATTAATGCCATTATATAATATTTCCCGTTGACTCTTTAGACATTACGGGTTATTAGCTTAGCTGGTAGAGCAGCCGACTCTTAATCGGCAGGTCGCAGGTTCGACCCCTGCATAACCCATAGAGCTAGACAGAAGAAGTAAGGACAAGTTCCTTGCTTCTTTTTTTGTTGCATTTTTGATCTTCACCACACAAAAAAAACCGCTCCCCGACTTACATCGGAGAACGATTTCTTCCTGAAGCATCTACTCGTATTATTTACCAATAAACTCTTGAACCCAGTAATTATTATCATAACCTACACCGATATAATTGAAGTTAGCATTCAAAATATTAGCGCGGTGACCTGGACTATTCATCCATGCCTTCATAACTTCTTCTGGTGTTTTTTGTCCCATTGCGATGTTCTCGCCTGCGGCTTTATAAGTGATGCCAAAGGATTTCATCATATCAAATGGTGAACCATACGTAGGTGAAGTATGTGAAAAATAGTTATTCGAACGCATATCCGTAGCTTTTGTAGCGGCAACTTTGTGCAGGCTGTCCAATCCAGCTACAGGTGACAAACCAGCTGCTGCACGTTCTTTGTTTACCAGCGTTACGATTTGCTGAACATAGGTTCCTTTATTGCTCACAGCACCTGTTGTAGTTGTATTATCTGTCGGCTTAGTTACAGTAGTTGTGTCTGCTGGCTTTGTAACCGGTTTTGTAGTTGTAGTTGTGGTCGTGTTGTCTTTGTTTGGTACTGTTCCAGTTTGCGGCTTAGTCACCACGATTGTGCTATTCGAAAAAGGGAATCCCTCAAGATTAGCTTGTTTAAAATATTGTAATATTTGCTCATAACTTGTGCCTTTTATTGTTACTGTCGATTCATTCGATGCCGCATTTGCTTCCAATGGAAGAGAAATACTAAGTGCCATAACAGCTGCCACACTACCACCGATGATTGCTTTTAATGTCTTGTTCTTCAATCTGCCATCTCCTTTTTTCTTGCGTGTAATATATGCTTGTGCCTAGAGTGACCATCTACAAATGTTACAAAGTTGTAATTTGTTCCTCAGTCATTGTAGCATAAATCTCTCAAATGTGCGCTTCTAATTTTTTACATATAATAGTCTTGACTGTAAGATTTCTGATTCCTAGATACATTCGCTTTCTTTCGCTGTTTTCCTGCCTAAAAATACCAATTCATCTATTATTCGCGAAAGAAAGCACAAAAAAAGTCGCCCTCCCCGAAAGGACGGCAACTTCAGCAAACCTATGGATACCTGTCAATTAATGAAACGACTGCCAGAACTCGCCCTCCGTAGAGATCAATCCCATGATCTCCGCATAAGGAATCCGGAAGGTTGGAAAACCTGCAGAATACGGAGCGATCTCATAAGGTGCGAAATACAGATACAACGCTTCATTATCCACAAAGAAGGGTTGATCCGAGGTAATTCCTTTATACGTATCCGGAAAAACATATGAATATTGTGGATCGTTCTCGATCTGTTTGCCCACAATTTTACTGAGCTTCTCCACATATCTGCTGCCCGGCTTGAACAAATCTCCCAGCTTATAGAACCTGCCGCTGCGCAAATTAATATGCGGATAGATTTTGGTAGGCATTCCATGTGCTGCTCCAAAAGGAAAACGATATCCGGTCAGCTCCAGCACCAGCAGGTTTTTACGGAAGAAAGAGACTGAAAAATCACCATTATAACTAAAGTCCTGGGAAACCCCTCCACTCCCAACGTCTTCAGCAAGGGATAGCTTGCGCAGCTTATCGTTAACCTCTCGCGAAACTTCCGCACTGGCAATCCCTTCAACGACCGGATAATACACCAGATAATCCCTGTTCGGTTTGTATTTCTTCTCCACTACGGAATAGGGAGGTCTCAGCGGAATGACTCCATTTTGGCGCCAAACCTGCTTTCCCTGCCGATCATAATAAGAGGTGCGTTGATCTACATCTGCTCTTATCAAACGTCCGCTAAGGGTGAGTGTTCCTGCACCTGGAATAACTGGAGGCTGGGCTGCCTTTTTTCCACTTCTATCGATAAAATAGGTATCTTTTGCATCAAATACAGACGCCAATCCCTCCTGGTAATTGTTCACGCCAAGCAGGGTGTGATTGCTCAGGACCGCTCCCGTTTCCGCATCTGCAATTACGTAACGTGATCCGCGATAAGGCTGGCTGGGGAATACAGGCGTTCCTATGGCTACTCTGCCTTCACCTAGCTGCAATACTTCATAATATTTTACCGGGATGATCATTTTCCCTTGTTTATCAATCAGCCCGTAGGCGTTGCCATAATTCTCAGCGGTATTCACCACCGCACGTCCCTCTGAAAAAGGTAAAGCAGAGGTGAATTGCGGCTGAATAGCTACAGAACCATCCGTATTTAAATAGCCATATTTACCGTTTTCAGTCGCTTGATAGGCGAGTAAACCTTCTCCCGGACTTCCTACAAAAGGATGGTTATAAGTATGCAGGATGTTCCCAGCCGGATCGATGAGCGCATACTCTCCTTCTTTGATTTTAACCAAAGCCACGCCGTTCATAAAATCATTGGCATCCACATAAATCGCGGGCAGCACCTCTTTACCTTGCGCGTCCACATATCCATATAGCGATTGGCCACCGGTTGTATTTTGTTTTGAAAATAGTGCACGCCCCTCATGTAATGAGTTCAGATAATCATACCGGGCGGACGTCACTTCTTTGCCTTTTTCATCAATAAAAGTGTACCCCTTGGCATCCGACACTACCGCGCGCTCTTCCGAAAAAGGCGCAATAAAAGAATAGATCGGCTTCACTCGTTCTCTTCCAGTGCTGTCAATGAGCCCGCTGCTATTTTTTCGCTGAACTACGGCAAGACCGTTCTTTTGAAAATCTTCAGCATATTCGTACCGAGGTTCAATCTGAACACGGCCTTCGTCATTAATATATCCCCAAAGTGTGCCCTCTTTGAGATTAAACGGCGCCGGATGCAGACCCGTGGTCCGCAGATCGTCCCCCACCCACTCCGGCAATAAGTATGGCGCCTCAAAAGGCTTATTAGAGTAATCTACACGATATAATCCCGCTTCTGCCGGAATCGTGACAAATAACTCCTCTTCCGTACGTATGAAATCCTCATCCTGCTGAGTAATATATTCGTTCCAGCCAATGCCATCCCATTTCCATACATCCGCCTGTATCAGTCCATTGTCATTCCCTTTCCCCAGCTCATTCAACCTAATCCTTAACATCCAGTCGCTCCCCTTTAACAAAGGCATTTGCCTATAGAATATGGGAGAACGTTGGTTTATGTGCTTTTTGATCTTTGGGGCTGGGGAGAGAGGAGCTTTGGTGGGGAATCCGCAGAGGGGGTAGGCGTATTCTAGGACATTTTCGCCTCTCTTTCGTCCTCTGTATATCATTTCAGCTAATTCTGCGGGATTTTTACCTTTCATTCGCCTCACGTAGCTCGTTTCAGCCAATTCTACGGGATTTTTACCGTTCATTCGCCATACATAGCTCGTTTCAGCCAATTCTGCGGGATTTTTACCGTTCATTCGCCTCACATAGCTCGTTTCAGCCCATTCTGCGGGATTTTTACCGTTCATTCGCCTCACATAGCTCGTTTCAGCCAATTCTACGGGATTTTTACCGTTCATTCGCCACACGTAGCTCGTTTCAGCCAATTCTACGGGATTTATACCGTTCATTCGCCACACGTAGCTCGTTTCAGCCAATTCTACGGGATTTATACCGTTCATTCGCCTCACATAGCTCGTTTCAGTCAATTCTGCGGGATTTATACCGTTCTTTCGTCCCACATAGCTCGGTTCAGCCAATTCTACGGGATTTATACCGTTCTTTCGCCCCACGTAGCTCGTTTCAGCCAATTCTACGGGATTTTTACCGTTCTATCGTCCCACATAGCTCATTTCAGCCAATCCTACGGGATTTATACCGTTCTTTAGCCTCATGGTGCTTCTGTTCTGTTACTAATATTAGTTTGTTGATATTGTTGGGGAGCTATGATGAATATGATGTGTTTTCGTGGTGCTCCTGATGGCGATGGTCGTGTTATTGCTGCTGATATTGATTTGTGGGCGTGATTGCTGTGTTCATGCTGATAATATTGAGTGGAGTGTGATAGCCGTATTTGTGTTGATGACATTAATTGGTGATGGTAATGATGCTGTAGATGTTCCGTGGCGGTGAAGGTGCAACTATTGGGTCGAGTAAATCCTATTGGTGGAATATTAGATTTGATGGAGCAAGGGTGGCAATGTTGATTGAAGTTTGTGGTGGTAAATAATGTTGATGTTGATGTTGATGTTGATGTTGATGTTGATGTTGATGTTAGTGTTGCTGGCGCTGTTTAGTTGTGGTTACATTTTCGCGGGTAGTTTTTGTGGTGTGTTTGTTTCATGTTGGTAGTAGCCATTGTTGATCTGTGTGTTGGTGGTGACGACGCTATTTGGTCGTGGTCGCATCTTAGTGGGTAGTTTTGGTGTTGTGTGTAGTTGGTAGTACTGTAGTTAGTGGTGTTTTGGTTGACAGTGCTGTGGTTGGCAGTACCGTAGTTAGTAGTACTTTAGTTAGCAGCGCTGTAGTTAGCAGTGCTGCTAGTGGCATTATTGGTGTAGTTGGCATTATTGGTGTAATTGATATTATTGGCGTAGTTGATGGTGGTGCCAATGGTACTAGTGGGAGCGGAAGTGGTTTATCCCCAACTAATTAAACCAGTTTTTGTGGGTAGTTTTTCATACATAGTTATGGTGGGTAGTTTTCGTGCTCGTGCGTAGTTTTTCTATGCGAGGAGCAAGGGGGCGACGTTAAGTACTTGTGAATTGGTACTTGTGAATTGGTACTTGTGAATTGGTACTTGTGAATTGGTACTTGTGAAATTGTACTTTTAAATTGCTTTTTATGAATCGGTACTTTTAAATTACATCTTATGAATTGGTACTTTAAATTGGTTCATATGAATTGCATCTTATGAATTGCTTCTTATGAATTGCTTCTTATGAATTGCTTAATCTCAGCAAGCGAAATGGACAAACCAAAAAGCGTTTGCCATAAATAGCAAACGCTATGATCACCATACATCCAACACGCAACTATTTCTTCGAAGAATACTTCCGCATATCAAACGCGACGGCGGCAATGATGATTAGACCTTTGATAATCAACTGATAGTAAGGGCTGATGCCAATGAAGGTCAGGCCGTAGTTGATTAAGGTAAAGATAATAACACCGACCAGGACACCTGGCACCGTTCCGATACCACCGGTTGTAGACACCCCGCCCACTACACAAGCAGCAATCGCATCAAGCTCATACATGTTCCCGTAGTTATTGGTTGCGCCACCTGTTCTTGCAGCCTCTAGCACACCCGCCAGACCATAAAGGGCTCCAGCAATGGCATAGATATAGATCAAGTTCTTGGAAACATCGATGCCAGATACTTTAGCTGCCTGTATGTTACCGCCGATAGCGTACATGTTCTTACCCAGCTTGGTTTTATTGAACACCACCCATACGATGGCGGCGACACCCAAGGCTATCAGCACAATATACGGGATTGAATATTGCCCCTTGCCAATAAACCCGGAACCGATTGTAGTGAAATCTGGACGCAGACCGCCAATCGGCTGCGATTGGTTCGGATCCATGTCAAAGTACAAGGAATTCAAGCCGTAGACGATAACCATCGTACCCAGTGTTGCGATAAACGGCGGGACATTCAGCTTGGAGACGACAATACCATTGACGAGTCCGCAGAGAAGACCAGCGATGATAGCTATAAGGATCGGAAGCCACACTTGCACCTGCGGCAGATCAGGAAAAAACCGCCGGGAATAATCCGGAATTTGCAGCATCGAAGCAGAGATTACCGCCGTAAAACCAACCACACGTCCAGCAGACAAGTCCGTCCCAGCTGTGATAAGGATGAAGGCAACACCAAGCGCGATGATAATCCGTGTTGACGATTGAATAAGAATGTCCCGTAAAGTATTTACAGAGATAAAGGCCGGCTCATATAAGGCAATACCCATAATCAGAATTACCAAGACAATATAAATGGCATTTTGAGTAATAAAAGATTGGGCTCTTTTAGCGTTCATTAGTAGTGTTCCTCCTTAAAGTTACGCGAAGAGTAATTCTCTTCGTAAACCAATCTAGTTTCGCCCAGCAAAACTATCATTGAAATCCTATCCTAATGCTGTGCAGCGAGCCGCATAACTTCGGTTTCCGTAGCTTGCCCGCCTTCTAGTATTCCGGTAAGCTTACCTTCCGACATGACCATTACACGGTCAGACATTCCGAGCAGCTCCGGCATTTCTGAGGAGATCATAATGATGCTTTTCCCTTGCTGCGCCAAGTCGGCAATAATCGAATAAATCTCGAATTTAGCCCCTACGTCGATACCGCGAGTCGGCTCGTCCAGAAGCAGGATTTCGGGCTCGGTTAGAAGCCATCTGGCGAGCAGCACCTTTTGCTGATTACCACCAGAAAGATTCATGATCAGCGTTTTGGTTGTTGGAGTTTTGGTCCGTAATTTTTCAATCATTTTATCGACTTCTTCTTTTTTCTTTTTTCCATCTAGTAAAAGTAGTAGTTTCTGGTATCGATGCAGATTAGCGATTGCGCCATTTTCATGAACAGACAAGACTGGAAAAATACCAGTGACACGCCGTTCCTCGGTAAGCAAGGCCATTCCGTGTTTCTTAGCATCCTTGGGAGATTGGATATGAATGCGCTTACCATCGATAGAAATCGTCCCCGATTTAATAGCCCGCAGGCCGAATAATGCTTCAATAACCTCTGTTCTCTGAGCGCCTACCAGACCACCAATCCCTAAAACCTCACCTCGTCTTAATTCAAAAGAAACATCTTTAAACGATCTTTCCTCAGGGGAGGTTAATCCTTCCACTTTCATATATACTTCGCCAGGCACGTTAAAGCGTTCTGGGAATCGATTGGTCAAGTCGCGGCCGACCATTTTGGAAATGATAAGATCTGTAGTCAATTCCGCCGCTGGCCAGGTTCCGATTTTTTTACCGTCCCGCATAATGGTAACCTCGTCAGAAATTTCGAGAATCTCTTCCATTTTGTGAGATATATAAATAATAGCTACGCCTCTACTCCTAAGATCCCGTATGATCCGAAATAAATGCTCCACCTCCACACTGGTCAGGGAGGAAGTAGGTTCATCCATTACAATAACGCGGGAGTGAAAAGAGACAGCCTTCGCAATTTCAATGGATTGGATTTTGGATACAGACAGCTTACCCACTAATGTCTCGGGATTCAGATCGATATCCAGATCTTTAAACAAATTCTCCGTGTCAGTGTACATTTTCTTATGGTCAATAAACTGAAAAGGTCCAATCCCTTTGGTTGGGAAACGTCCTAACCAGATATTCTCCATCACACTTCGGAACGGCACGGGATGCAGCTCCTGGTGAATCATGGATATCCCATTTTTCAAAGCGTCATTTGAGCTTCCGATAGAGGTCTTCTCACCCTCCAAAAAAATCTCACCGGCATCCGGTGAATAAATACCAAAGAGACATTTCATTAAAGTGGACTTACCCGCACCATTCTCGCCCATAAGGGCATGCACCGAACCTGGTCTGACCTTTAAACTAACTGCATCCAGCGCTTTGACGCCGGGGAATTCTTTAGTAATGTCATTCATTTCTAGCAAAAACTCAGCTTTTTCCATGTTGTTACGCCCCCTACGCTTTTTTCTTTTTTCATGAGAGGCACAGCGGTTTCATCCTGTTCCCTGCCTGAAAGAAATCCGAGGAGCGAATATCCGCTCCCCGTTGCTGCTATATGATCATGAATTCCATCTAGATTAGAGCGTTATTATTTGGCGTCATCGATATTATCTTTGGTGATCTTTTTATAGGAAATCCACACGTATTGGTTGTCTGTGATATCAAAGCCTACGTTATCTTTTGTAGGTGTTTCTCCTTTAGCAAGCAGAGCAGCAACTGTGATCGCAGCTTTACCTTGGTTGTTCGCATCATTCAGCACGGTACCAAGCATCGTTCCATCTTGCAGCGCTTGAATCGCAGGAGCAGTAGCATCTACACCTACTACCGGCATAAATTTATCACCCGTGAAGTAACCTGAAGCTTTCAGAGCTTCGATTGAACCGAGAGCCATATCGTCGTTGTTCGCAAGCACAGCTTCAATTTTGTCGCCATGGGAGCCAAGGAAGGCTGCCATTTTTTCTTGCCCTTTTACGCGGTCCCACATCGCAGTATCTTCAGCCAGCTTTTCTACCTTGATGCCGGCATCTTCAATTGCTTGGATGGAGTACGTAGTACGAAGCTCAGCGTCTTGGTGCCCCGGTTCGCCTTTTAGCATTACGTATTGGAGGACACCGTCGCCGTTTTTATCCGCTTCAGGATGTGCCTTCCAGTAGTCCACGATCAGTTGACCGGACATAGTTCCGGATTCTTCCGCTTTAGCGCCTACATAATAAACCTTATCCCATTTCTTCATATCTTCTGGCAGCGGCTCGCGGTTCAGGAAGACCACCGGAATATTTGCCGCTTTTGCTTTTTCGATAATAACGCCAGCCGCAGTACGGTCAACCGGATTGATCAGCATGCCTTTATATTTTTTGGTGATGAACAAGTCAACTTTGTCATTTTGTGTGGGTTGAGAATTTTGGCTATCTACGATATCTACAGTAGCAATGCCTTTGGCAGCAGTGTCGATTGCGTTACGAACACCCGTCATGAAGGTATCGTCAAATTTGTAAATGGCTACCCCTACTTTTGGCGTTTCAGTGGAAGAACCCGCATTTTCAGTTTTTGGAGCATTGGTAGCTTTACCACTGTCTGCATTATTGTTGCTATTGCCACAGCCTGCCAGAGCTGCACCCAGTATTGCGCTTGCTAAAAGAACGGAAGTGATTTTTTTCATTATTCATTGACCTCCTGTTTATACTTCTTTTTTTTGGTTTAACCCCGAATTCTCTCGGGCACATCCATATTATGCCTTAGGTGAAAACGGTTTCGAATATAAAATCCTACTCACTTTTATAAAAATTCTACTGAACCCAAAAAACGAATACCTCCCATTTTAAGGATGGCATTCGTCTTTTCAAAAATAACCCGTCCACTATCTGACGAAGGGAAATAACAATTTTTGATTCTCAGGCCACAGCATATTGTCCAAATCAATGAGTTTAGTGCCCGTATCGACACGTTCAGGAACATCCATTCCTTCGATTACCTCAACGGCATGTTTTACGGCTAAATACCCGTTACTAAAAGGATTTTGGATTACGGTCGCTTGAACCGTCCCCTCCTGCAGCAACTCCATCATTGACGGGGAGCTGTCGAACGCAACCATTTTAATATTATGCAGCCCTCGGCTCTGGATAGCTTTTGCCGCCCCTTGTGAAGCTGTCTCATTCAAGCTGGCGATCCCGCGAAGATTTGGATGTTTCAGCAGCATTAACCGTGTCAGCTCTTCAGCATCACTAATACTCGAAGTGGTATAAGAAATCTCTACTACCTGTATGTTCGGATATCGGGCAGCGTAATTTAAAAATCCCTTTTCCCGTTCCTCTGCATCTCTTGCACCATATTCAATGCCGTTTGAAGACTCCTGCTCCGCCCCCAAAGATGAATTTGTGAAGTTAATGATGCCGACCTCCCCGTATCCATTTAGCAGTTGAATGAGTCTTTCTGCAGACTTTTGTCCCGCTTCATAGCCGTTTGAACCCACATAGGCTCTTACTCTGGCCGAACCGACTTCTGCATCCACAGACAATACGGGAATCTTGGAATATGCCGCCCGATCGACCACTTGTGCAAGTCCCATGTAGCTGCTGGCAGCTAAAATAATAACGTCCGCTTTTTCTTTAATGGAGTCCTCAACCATTCTGACCTGTTCCGCAATATCACTCTCCGCATTCGGAGCTTTGAACGTTAATTTCACATTAAATTCCTGTGCCGCGGCTTCTGCACCCAATCTAACTGTATTCCAATAGTCGCCTTTGTTCATTTTCACAATAAGATGAATATTGCGGGTTTTGTTCGTATTGATATAATTAGGTGCCGAATTAAAACAAGACGTGATCGTGGTCCATAACACCACACATACCAGCAGGGTTAGCCAAAAACGAACGATTTTCATACCGATGTCTCATCCTCCTCATGTCCAGGATTGCCCTCGCCTGCTGCGAGTGCCGGGAAGATAAGAGTAACCGTAGTGCCTTCTTCAATTTCACTTTCAAAAGAAAGACCATAATCACGCCCATAATACAGCTCAATACGCTCGTTAACATTTCTAACGCCTACCCCGGAGCCATGCATACTCTTACTGCCGCCAGTTAAAAGAACCTTCATAGTCTCCTCGGACATACCCAGTCCATTATCACGAATGCGGATGATGACAAGATCATCCTTCAGCTCCGCTTGGATCGAAATAAAACCTTCATCAGGCATCATTTCAATCCCGTGATACAGGGCATTCTCCACAATAGGTTGTAAAATTAGCTTAATAGTCTGACACTGCAGCACTTCATCCTGAGCCTCGATCTCGTAGCGGAACTTATTTTTGAACCGAAAGCTCTGAATCACAAGGTAATGACGAACATGATCAAGCTCTTCCTGCACGGTAATCATATTATTCCCTTTACTAAGGCTAATCCGGAAAAACTTTGATAAGGACTGAATCATCGTGACTACCTCCTCAGTCTTGCCGCGTTCAGCGAGCCGGATCACAGAATTCAGGGTATTGTACAGAAAGTGCGGATTGATCTGGGATTGCAGCACTTCAAGCTCACCTTTACGTTTGGTTTCCTGTTCATAAATAATCTGATCCATCAGTTGGCGGATACGTTGCAGCATAAGGTTAAACCGTTTGGACAGCTGTTCCACCTCATACGCCCCGCTGACATCTATTCGAGTGTTGAGATCCCCTTCGCCCACCTGCTGAAGCGTCCGTTCCAGCTTGCGGATAGGGCGGGCAATACGTGCAGACAAAAAGACGGATACAATAATTACGCATAAAATGACTACCGCTAAAAACCAGGATAAAAAAGTGTTTAGATCACGTTTGGTGGTTACAATCTCATCGTAATAAGCCACGCCCACGATCTTCCAGCCTGTCTGTTCCAGTGTCCTTACGGTGATAAAACGTTTTTCACCCGTAGACTCATCCAAATAGCTACGAAAAGCATATTCCAGTACTGGCTCCACATTCTCATATTTTAAGCCAGCGTAAATCAGCTGCTGCTGGGGATGGTACACAATATTTCCTAGCTGATCGAGGATGTAAGCGTATCCTCTTTTGCCAAGCTTAACCTGCTTGCTCAGCTCATCAATGGTTCGAAAGTTAAAATCCATCAGCAGGATGCCGGTTTTTAAGACTCCGTTCTCCTTATATTGAATTAATTTGCTGATAGACACGACCCAGATATATTGACCTTTGAATAAATTCTGAATATGAGGTGCGGAATAGGAGAGCTCTGATGTTCTTTGCGCCGTCGTAAACCAGCTCTGAGTCTCCAGCTGTGTGTTGCTGCGCAGCTTCTGACCGGGTGTACCCACGACATATTTCCCCTGTGGTGTAAAAACAGCCGCCGAGACCAGATCCTCTCTGCTCCCCATTAGCATAGCCATTCTTTCCGTCAATAAAGCGGAATCCACGGAAGGGCTATTCGTAATCTGCTCCTCCGCTGTCTCAAAAATATTGCGCATTCCCTTAACATAAAGACCCAGATTGTAATTCACTTGCTCAATGATCTGCTGCATATTCATATTGGCATTCTCTTCTGCGGTCTTGGCAAACTTGTTGTACAGCATAAGACTGACAACGACAGCTACCAGCACGGCAACAGATGTAAAAGTGAGTGTAATCGTAACTTGAATGCTTCGGAGCTTGGAGGACAACCGACGTTTTCCGCCTTTGGGATGCTGCGGTCTTAGAGGAAAGGAATATGGTTTATCCTTCAGCATCTTTACCCTCCTCTGGAGCTGTTTTTATACTCTTTAGGAGATTGGCCATATTTTTTGCGGAAACAAAAGCTGAAATAGTTAGGATCGGCAAAACCTATTTTTTCTGCGATTTCAAAAGCCTTTAGCTCTGTGGACCGCAAAAGTTCCTTGGCTGCCTCTAACCTAATTTGCAAAAGATAACTAACGAATGTCATTTTCATTTCCTTCTTAAAAATACTGCTAAAATAGCCGGTACTTATATGTAAATGCTGACAAACCTTGCCGATGGAAATATCAGATTCAACATAGTGGCTGCGTATATATTCTTTAGCTTCATCAATAAGCAGCTTATAGGAAGATTGACGTTCTAATGCAATCGTATCCATTAAACCGCTACAGACTGCAATAATCCATTGCTTGGCTTCGGCCATACTATTAAATTTATTAATGGCAGTTAGCGACGAAATGCCAGAACCAATATACTTTGCAGCCTCACTGCCGGATTCTTTAGCCACTCGCAGGATAGATGTAAAAATCTCCAGCAAAAAAATCTGATAATCCTGTGTAGACACCTGCTCTGCGTCAAGACCAGCAAATAACTCCTCAACAACCTCTTTAAGTTCTTGCACCGTACCTAGTTTAATCGTCCGGATTAAGGATTGCTGGGTTAGTTCATCATAGGTTAGCAGTGTGCTGGAACGTGACTCAACGTCCTCAATCCAGATCACCCGGTTATTGCCGAGAATAAGCCGATAATCTAATGCCTGCATGGCATCCCCAAATGAATTAAATAACAAAGCAGGCGATGAACAGACCGTTCCGGAGCCTGCCGTTACCGTCAGCTTCAGAAAACGCTGTACGTTCTGGCGGATTTCTTCAAGAAGCTCAAAAGTCTTTCCAGTGATATCAGTTTCTTCCCCTTCTTCATGGATTGTGAGCAATACGACCTCATCACGATGAATAAACACCCTTCCAAAACCATGCTTCGAGCATATTTCTTCAGCAATATTCAGCACAGCGAATAGCTGTAAATTCTTTTCACCAGTGTCTCGTAAAGAAATTTGCCTGCCTGCTGCACCCCCAGCCGATTCCCGCTCAGGACGAATATAATCCACACTAATTACCGAAGCCTGAAACCACCGTCCCGTTAATTTTATGCCATATTCAGAGCTTTTCTCAGCAATTTCATCCGTACGCAATCTACGCGAAATAAGGGACGATAAAAATTGCTCCCTTAACACAGGCAGACTTTTCCGGTAATGCTCACTGAGTACAAATACATTTTCTTTTTCTGCAATTTCAGCCTCGATAGTGGCTCTAACCTTAAGCAATACTTCAATTAATTCCTGCGAAGAGAACGGTTTCAAAATATACTCATCAATTTGCAATTTTATCGCCTTCTGAGCATATTCAAATTCATCATACCCAGTCAAAATGATAATCTTAGTGTTAGGATGATGACTACGAATCCATTCAGCCAGCTGAAGTCCATTCATAAAAGGCATTTGGATATCGGTAACTACCACATCCGGCAGCAAACGGTCTATGGCATCCGCAGCTTCCCGTCCATTCTCCGCCTGCTCAACAATCTCAAATCCGTAACGCTCCCAGTCAATCTGCCCGATAACGCCTTCCCTAACGTCTTCTTCATCTTCAGCAAGAACTAGCTTATACATGTCTCATCCCTCTTTGGAAACGTTTTAGATGTCATAAATTTTATTGTATATGATTCAAACCAATCCATCTATGGTTAAGTTATTTAAATAGTTTTAGGTATTAATATATTAAATACATATAAAAAAAGAGTTCCAGAGCAAAAAAAAACCATCCCGCCGTAGCTGGGATGGGGATGATCGGTAACCTATAAGTATTATAGCAACGCTTTGTTAAAGCGATAGCCTGCTGTCTTTTCGAAACCGATATGACGATAAAAAGCATGTGCCGGTGCGCGTTCTACGCGGTTGCCACTTCTGAGGAAAAGCTGACAGCAACCTTGCTCACGTGCCCATTCTTCTGCTGCGGCCACAAGTCTTTTACCGAGTCCGTTTCCTCTGAGTTCTTCTGATACGATAAGTGCAGTAATCTCTGTGATACAATCTGTCTGTTTGTAATACGAGCTTACCTGTCTAAGGCCGATCATACCCACAACTTCATTATTCAGCTCTGCTACAAGTGTGCATTGGAGATTGCTGTTCTCCATGCTTTCCAGTCTCTCTTTCATCACGCTTAGCGTTGTTGGATAGCCGAATTCCCGCAGAAGCGCTGTAACTCTCTCCAGATCATTCAAGCCGCATTTGCGAATTTCCAGTACAGGTGCCATGGTACTACTGTTCATCCTCATATACCTCCACTTTTAGCATAGACGCCGCCTGCTTGGCTATCGTCCGCGCGATTTCCACATCTTCCGCCGCACTTAACGCTACTGCCATCCGCCGACCAGGACGAACTTCCGGTTTGCCAAATACGCGAACCTGAGTCCTGGGCAGTTCCAAAGCTTCACCAATTCCGGTCACAGCAAAGGCTCGTCCTTCTCCATCAGCCTTCAGCGTAGCTGAGGCACCAGGTGTCAGCAATTGTACTGACTGGACAGGAAAACCAAGAATAGCTCTGACATGCACTGCAAATTGAGATAAATCCTGCGTCGCCATCGTGACCATCCCCGTATCATGGGGTCTAGGTGACACTTCACTGAACAATACGCCTCGATCTGTCAAAAAAAGTTCCACTCCAAAAATACCGAAACCTCCGAGCTGATCCGTTACTGCTTTTGCAATAGATTGCGCTTCTTCAAGCAGCTCTGGCTTCATAAAGTGAGGCTGCCAGGATTCCACGTAATCTCCATCCTTCTGAATATGTCCAATAGGTGGACAAAATACCGTTCCAGACACAGAACGCACCGTCAAAAGAGTAATCTCGCTCTCAAAAGTAACAAAAGCCTCCACGATAACCCGTGTTCCTTTAGCTCTCGCTCCATCCAAAGCAGTGTTCCAGCAGTTTTCTGCATCCTCAGGGCTTTTGCATACGCTCTGACCCTTGCCAGAAGAACTCATAATCGGCTTAATGACACAAGGAGTGCCTAGCTCGGCTATAGCTTGTTGCAGCTCTTCCAGACTATCCGCAAAACGGTAATCAGCGGTTGGCAGTCCAAGGTCTTCAGCCGCAAGACGACGAATCCCTTCTCTGTCCATGGTCAGCCGAGCCGCCCGCGCCGTCGGAACAACGAAAAAGCCTTCTTCTTCAAGCTCTTGAAGAGCATGAGTGGCAATTGCCTCAATCTCCGGAACAATGACATCCGGTTTCTCAGAGCGAATCAGCGCTTTCAGCGCCTCTGCATCCAGCATATCAATTACATGTGAACGATGAGCTACACCCATCGCCGGTGCATCGGTATAACGGTCTACAGCTACGGTCTCTACGCCAAGGCGTTGAGCTTCAATTATGACTTCCTTACCCAGTTCCCCGCTGCCCAGCAGCAACAGCTTGCGGCTTTGAGCTGAAAAAGGAGCTCCCCACATTGTCGATTCCAACCTCTTTCGGCAAATTGACTGTCTCGTTTTTATGAATTTCAGAAAACGTAACAGTTTCATTGTATATTTTCAGGCTTCTTTATTTTCATCCATCATACGCCAGATTGCAAGTGTTCTTCGACATTTTCCTACAAACTTCACAGAACTTTGTCGACTTTATCAACGAAAGTTTGTTCTAGACGTGATAATTGGTGGCTTATTTGGCCCCAATGATCTGCAGTCTCACCCCCTTTAAGGAGATCTAACATCGCTTTCTCTTGCTCCGCAAGCCCTTCTTGCAGGCTTTCGGCAGCAGATTTTAATTCTCTGCTGATATTCTCGACGTAATGAGCAATTAATTTTTCCTTCTGCACTGCCGCTGCAAGATTAACCGCTTCTTTCAAAAGCGGCTCTGCCGCACCTTTGACCAATTCCCGCCCAGTTCCCTCAAAGAAATAACGCGGGGATTTGAAATGGCCCCATAAAGCGGACCACTGCACAGGCTGAAGCTGGCATTCCAGATCCTTAGGAGATGGCCAAGCCTGCTCCTCATTCTCCATAAGATGAAATTCCTCCGTGGAAAAGAGCAGCTCTGTAGCTGCCGCTTCAGCAGCTTCATGAACAAGCCTGCGTCCCGTGCTCTCTAGCCGCAGCGTTGTTGCCCATAGCTCTTGCTCAAGCTCGCGCTGAGTAGTACGCATTAGTTCGGCACCACAGGCAGAGAAAATGGCTTTTAAATTCCCTGCATCCTCACGCAGTAAGGAGGGATGAAAAGATTCCTGAAAATTTCTATTGAAGGAGAAGCTAATCCGCTGGCACACATGATAGATCAGTTCTTCACTTTCGTGAATAAGATCTCTGCTAGGACGTTCCTCAGTCTCCAAAAGAGACAACCGCTTCATGGCGAACTGACGCCGTTCCTGCAGTTCTTTTAACCCGGCTTCACGCTCGCCCGCCGCCTTGGAAGCCAGATTCTGCCATTCCTCAGCCCGGCGCCGAACCGATGCGATACTCTCAGCAGCTGCGTTAAGTGAAAGCTGAGGAAGCTCATCACCAGCAAAGCTGGATAGTGCTTGCTCAAATTCATTGAAGCGGGAGGTTCCATAAAGATCGTGATTATGTTGAGTTTTAGCTTCTAGAGCAAGCAAGCTGGACAAAGCATAGATTCTCGGAGACCGCAAACCTCCGGCACGCAGATTTTGAACGACATGTGCTTTAACCTCATCTAGTTCTTCTTCGCTTGAAGCGAGATCGGAGGCATTAATAATAAAGAACATTTTATCGAGAGCAAAGCTGTCTTTAATGCGGCCCAGCTGGGCCAAGAGGCCGCGATCCGCCTTCGAAAAAGCGTGGTTATAATAGGTCAAAAAACAGATCGCATCCGCATTTTTCATGTAACTAAAGGTTACGCCAGTGTGACGTGCATGCAGTGAATCTGCTCCTGGTGTATCTACGAGCACAATCCCGCTCTCAGTCAAAGGACAGGCATAATAGAGGTCAATCCCTTGCACAAAGCAAGCTCGGGTCTCTTCCGCAACTAGGTTTCGATATTCTTCCAAATCAACCGTCCGCACCGTTCCTAGCAACGGCTCCGCTTCAGCCCAACCGGATGCTGCGGCTCTTAGAAATCCTGCATGCGGCAGCGCAGAGGGGTGGATTCCCCGTGTTGGCAGGTTCGCAAGTACTGCTGTCCACGTATCCTGTTGCGGCTCTCCAAGCTGCAGCACGCTGAAGGAATGGCAGATGTCATCCCAGAAATCCGCCATGCTCTTCATCGTTACAACCGCGCTGGCATGGCGGAAGTCTCCTTCCGGCGCCAATATGCGGTTAACTGCGGCCGTGGCAGGGTGTGGCGACACGGGCAGCACTTCTTCGCCGAGCAAAGCATTGGCGAAGGAAGATTTGCCTGCGCTGAACGCACCGAACAGCGCAAGGGTAAAGCGGCCGCCGGCGAGATCCTCCGCCCGTGCAGCCAGACTGCGCGCCGCAGATGCCATCGCTGGCTCGCGGCGCAGCAGCTCTGCCGCAGCCGCCAGCGCGTCAGCGGCTGCCGAGAGCCGGCGGCGTCCGCCCGCCGGCGAAGCCGTTCCCGCCGCCCAGCTTGCGGCGGCGGCACTTCCAGCCGCGGCGCGTTCGCGCGGCTGGGTCTCCCGCGGTGCGGCGCTCTGCGCAGCCGCACGCAGGGTGACCTTCACCTCCGGCAGGATGCCGGGGGTGAGGGTCCGGCGCGGCGGCAGCAGCGCCGCTAGCTCGTGCGCGCGGGCGTCAGCCGCGCGGTCCAGGGCGGCTAGGGCGCGGGCAGCGCTCGCCTGCCGCGTAAGGGCCTGTTCGCGGCGCTGGAGTTCCGCGCGCTGCTCCTCAATAAGCGATGGCAGCTTCGCCAGCAGCTCATCGCCAACTAAAAGCGCAGCGCGGCGGAATTGACTCTTCAGATCTGCCGCAAGTGTGCGGCAGAAATTGAGCAGCGCCTCGCCGCTATTCCCCGTTCCCGGCTTAACTGCAGCCGCCAGCCATTCCTGGCTCACCGCCGGGAACCCTTGCTTCAGAGTCGTCTCTGCCTCCTCTGCCCACAGTCCGAGATTCTCCGCCCATTGACGTACCAGCTGAATCAGATGCCATTCCAGCTGAGCGGAAACCTCTCGGACCAGTAATCCTTGCCAGGCATCCAGTCGTTTGCCTTGTTCCTTCTCCCGCCGTCCGGCTGTAGAGAACAAACCTAAGCGGAAGCCTGGGCTGACACTCTCCACATAGCTCCCTGCCGCCTCTCTAACATCCGCAGGCATTAAGTTAGCATTATTGAGTAAGGCATCAAGATCACTTCGCAGGCTAGCTCGTGATTGCTGAGGCAGCTCCTCAAGCAGTGCCTTCTCTTCTTCCAGCGATTTCAGCTCTTCCATCACAACTGTAACCGCTGCACCCTCTAGCTCAGCTAAAAAAGTTTCCCGTTCCTCCTGCTGGTCTTCACGGAACGCGGTTAGCGAAGAATCTGCTGTATGATGAATGGAACGTGACAAGCTATATTGAAGCAATTGTTCCCTGTGCTCCAACAGCTCTGTTATAAGGTTCAGCAGATTATCCCAATGATTCAATGGGTGCTCTTTCATTTTGAGTGAGGTAAACAGAATCCCCGCACAATGAATCCCCCACTGCTCAAAAGCATTTTCAAGCTGGCGTTTATATTCTTCAATGGAAATTTCTTGTTCTCTGTGCTTGTCTATCTGATTAACAATAAGATAGAGCGGTTTGCCCCAGTCACTAAGATTTTTGGCAAATGCTAAATTATTCTCTGACTGTACATGGTTATAATCCATAACATAAAAGACGACATCAGCTAAATGCAGCGCGGAACGAGTGGCCGCCTGGTGGCCATCATCCGTCGAATCCACGCCAGGTGTATCCAATAGAACACCATGCTTCCCTAGAAGAGGAAACTCATTCCAGACTTCAATAGCGGAATATTCTCCGCCATTTCGACAATATTCCTGTAATCTTTCTGGTGTTGTCTCTACAGGGGTAGATTCATTTTCATTTCCCTCAACCCTTGGATAGATAAGCACTCGTGGAGCCCCGCTGCGGATTGAAACAATATTGGCACTAGTCGGCACAGGTCCGGAAGGTAACACTGAGCTACCGCATAAAAGATTAATCATGCTGGATTTCCCTGCCGAAAAATGCCCACAAAAAGCAAGGGTCAGTTCATTCCCACCCTCTTTATTTTGTAAATCTTCATATATTCGTTCAGCACTCTCATCGCCCCAGTGGCGCATTAAATCTTTCAGCTGGGAAAGCAGCGATGCTGTTTCACTTAATGTCTCTCTCTGAATTCTAACCCGTTCCGCTCCCACAGACATTCCACCTCCACAGTTACCTTTTAATCATGCACTGATCTTAATCCATTCATGAATACTGATTTAAGCTCTTTTTTATGCAAAACTTATATAGGTGCAATTTCTGAACTTTAGCGCGGAACATTTTTATAAATAATAATTACAGTTTATCACCAGTTTGACACAAATTAAATACACACTACTTACAAAATAACCTATCATCTCCTACGAAATGATAAAAAAAAAGAAGCGACGTTGTCGTCCTGTAAAGCCAACAGTCGTTTCTCGTAGAAATATAAAGATATTCAATAAAAAAAGGAGCCAGCCCCAAGGGCCGACTCCATTTCAGGTCACTTCTCAATTATGCAGTTTCCAAAACAGGCAACAGAATTTCGAATACTTTTCCGTGCTGCAGAATAGTCAATCCACGAGATTTGTCTCTCATTACGACAACCTCTGGTTTTACAGACATACGCTCCAGATAGTGCTCAGGCACGTCACCGGAATGACTGATCGTAATGCCCTCTACTTCTTGCTCTTCATTTTCTTCCAGCGGGCTTTCCACTACGCGGTCAAAAATATCCGAGAATACCTCAAAATTATCTGTGTATACAGAAATGCATTTCATCTCTATCCCATCCTCTTCTTCAACTCTAACTTTTAACTTTTTGGCGTATGATCTTTAGCTTTCCTGACGACAGCCGTTTTCATACGTTTTTTGCCCTCTCGACATACATCAAGGAGCGGACAAACCTGACATTTTGGATTCTGAGCCTTACAGTGATATCGTCCGAAAAAGATTAGCCGGTGATGCGTGAGCGTCCATTCATCACGTGGCACAGCCTTCATCAGCTTTTTCTCCACTTCCAGCACAGAATCTTTCCAGCCTGCCAATGCAAGTCGTTTAGCAACCCGCTCCACATGAGTGTCCACAGCAATGGCAGGAACTCCAAATGCGTTGGATACTACTACGTTAGCGGTTTTACGACCTACTCCTGGCAACGTTACAAGCAAGTCATGTGCCTCAGGCACTTCTCCGCCATACTGTTCTATGAGTATAGAGCACAGGCTTTGGATATGCTTAGCTTTGTTACGATATAAGCCGATGCGCCGGATATCCCCCTCCAATTCCTCCAGCGGCACAGAAATATAATCGATGGGGGCTTTGTACTTTTGGAACAGGTCCTCGGTCACTTTGTTCACCGTTGCATCCGTACATTGGGCTGACAGCAGCACCGCTATTGTCAATTCAAAAGCGTTACTGTGATTCAGCTCGCAATGTGCATCCGGAAACAAATCTCCAATCGTATCCAAAATGTGGCGGACGTCTGCAGCTTTCATAGTGTCCCCTCCACGGAGCAAAAACGCTCAGAAAATTCTATCGAGCGTCTCACCTCAAATGTTAGAAATATAAGCAAAGTATGTATTATAACGTATGGATTCATACATTTCAACACATACGATACTGGCATTATATTTCAAGTATTAACGCCTTGATTGTCCTAATAAGAACAGTAAGCGTTTAAGAGAGAAATATAAGACATACAGTATAAGAGCAATACTTATACTTTCTTATATTTCAAAAAAAACGTCTTGACGCAGGTAAAGCCCCCTGTGTCAAGACGGTGATTCACTCAGAAATCCACCATTGCAACTATTGTTTCACAATTTCAACCAAAATATCATTATTGAAATACATTATAATATTATCATTTTCTTTCAAAGATTGCACGGATAAAGTCGAATCTCCCTGATGAATATAAACATTAGCAGGAACAAAGAATTGATATTTATCGTTCAAATTAGGTCTCTTCGTCACCAATGAGTTTGTTGCACTCTCATAACGTGAGAATGTTCTACTGAGCTGAGACATAATACGAATCGTTGTAGATCCATCCGGATCCTTGCGAATCTCTACTCTGTCCCCTGCCGTCAAGTTGCTAAGAGCAGTCGTTGTCGAGCCGTCACGAATGATTTTGACTCCTCCACTTACCGCTAAGGTCTGTGCAGCTCCAGCATAATCCTTCACGACTACGCTATTCCCAGCGGCATCTACAGAACTTACCTGGCCTGTTGTGAGCTTAACTGCTTGAATAGCCAGCGGTGAGCTACCATCAAAAGTCACATTAAGATAATCTCCCGCTTTTAAATCCGTTAGCTTAATGCTCTCACCAGCTTCATTGGTCAACGGGATTGCCAAAGTATTAATATCACTGGTTCCCCCATTCCATTTGATGCCCAAACGGTTGGTTCCAGAATTCACGGTTGCCGCTTCAACTTGCAGCACAGTCTTCACTTTCAATACCGCTATCAGATCCTGACCTGTAGTCAGTGAAGCCGTTACATTGCTTCCAATAGGAATATCACTTAGGGAAGGACTAGTCTTACCAAAGAGATCAACAAGTTGCGGATAAGGCATCGTTAAACTTTGTCCATCATTAAGCTTCAAAACAAGAGTTTTCGACGTAGAATTAACAGCTGTTAAAGTTCCTTCGTACTTTGTGACAATTTCCAAAGACAAAGCCCGCTGTCCTATTGCCTTCAGATTAACTTTGCGGTTCTCGATAAGTTTCGCACCCATATTAGTTAAGTTAGGCAATGCACCTTCATAAATCAGCTTTGTTTTCTCATCCAACTGAACCACATGGGCTTTTTTGCTGCTGTCCATAACTGTAAGGAGCTGTGTTTTGCTATTATAATCCACAATTGTTGCTCCACTATACTGCTCAATTTGGCGGCTTAACACTTCAATTTTGGTGACTTGATCGCTACTGTTTAAGGTAACCTGAATCTTGTCCCCACCTACTGCATCAGCAATAAGATCATCAGCTACTGCTCCACTCATGTTCGGAATAACAATCGTCGGTTTAGTGCCAAGCAGTTTAACCTCACGATTTCCGTCTGCTTTTTTGTAAACAACTGTGGAACTAGTCAGCTCGGTAAGTACCCCCTCAACTGTCCGTTCAACACCTTCCGTCACTTCTACAGTGCGGATCACATTATCTTGAATCGTATATTTCACCGCATTACCTGTCTTCAAATCTGCAGGTTTCAGCACTGATGCTTGGGAGCTGAATAATGAAGTCCCATCTTCCCATTTAAAAGTTTCTACTGTACCCGCGGTATTTTTGAAAGTAATGCTTTTGCCAGTAAGGTCTACACTTTGAATGGTGCCTGTTGTTGTTTTGTTAACGACCCCTGAAGTCACTTGAACCTTCACTACTTTATGCGAACCACTGTACGTTTCACGTTGCAGTGAAACTACACTATCTGTTACCAGCGAAGCAGGTTCAATTCCAGCTCCATTTACATCCACAAAGGAAGTAGTCTCATCGTAGTAGTATTCAGTGAACCCTGTTGGTGACTTTAACCAAAGCTTATTACCTGGAGCTACCATGGCGAAGTTTCCTGACAGAGTCTCTACTTGTTGTGTAGGGTCAGTCACTTCAACATAAGCCGCGTTATATGTCGCACCAATTACAGTAACCTTAGTGTAGGGTTGGACATCACTTAGATTGATTCTGCTTTCAGAAGCACTTGTGTAATAAGCAGTGCTTGCTCCCAGGGTATATGTAGAAGTCTTTCCGTTGTTATAGACGGATAGTTTCCCATCTGCTAATTGACTGATCGTTCCTGATACCGTGTTGTCGTATTCAACCGTATTGTGAGCTTCAGCGCGACTGAAAAAAGTCACCAATTGCGCACGTGTTACAGCGCCTTGCGGATCAAAACGATTGCCATCAAGTCCATTGGCTAGGCCTAAATCAACGGCAACGTTGATGTAACCACGTTTGTTGGCAGACACTTTGGTATCATCTGCAAAGCCAGTTGGCTCACTAGCAGCCCCTGCTGCATCTGCGCTTTTTCCAAGGGAGCGGATTAACAGCTCCGCAATCCATTCCCGGGATGCTTTACGCTCTCCCCAAGAAGTCTTCAGATTATCTGGAGCCATTTCGGTTGCTTTATCGAGTAATCCTTGTTGAAAAGCCAACACAACATAATCCTTGTAATAATTCGTAACCTTAAAATCGGTAGGCAATGCTACCGCAGAAGAAGCATCCACTTTATCCTGCAACTTCATAAACCGCAGGGCCATAAGCACTGCTTCCTGTTGAGTTACAGAATCTCCAGGACGGAACAATCCATTATTCCCAACCACAATTCCTTGTGAAGCGAGTTTGTAAATATGTTTTTCAGCCCAGAAGCCTGTCTTCACATCGCTAAAAATCCCTACAGATTGAGTAGTGGTTGATGTCGGTGTAGTGGCAGCTGTGTCTGCAAACACTGCACTTGCACCACCAAAAACCATAACACCAGCCATAACAGCCGACACTGCTTTATTAGAATAAGCCTTCAATGGACGTTTTGACCTTTTTTGCGCGGACAATAGATTATTCCCCTCTCTATGACTCAAATAAATAGTATGTTTAAAAATTCGTCAGCTAGATGCCTAATTCCTTTGTTGCATGACCAATTAAGAATTATCTCTAGTCATAGGATGCAATAGGTCCACATGGCCCATCAGACTTTCTACCTTTTCACCATCAACTAAAACTTCGATACTCTTTACTTCCGCAAATTGAAAATAAGTTTTGGCAAGTGAAGTAATGGCAAAGGATTCTCCACCCGCACCAAGCTGAGCTTCATCTGGTTTATGAATATCCATTACGATTTGACCCTCTACGAATTTCAATGATTTCAGCTCAATTTTACCCCATAAAGGTACAAGATCTGTATTCTCATTACTTTGCAGTGCTTTGAACGTCTCTGTATATTTCTCAACATCGTCAGAGTAGTTAATCGTAGTCTTAGCAGGCACTAAATCCATAATTTGCGAATCTGTGTAATAAACTTCAATACTCTGGCTTTGCTTTTGTGTCTCATTTTCTACCGGCTTCGATGACGGCTGTGTTTCTGCATTAGTATTATCTGCTGTCGGTTGCGGAGTGCTAGCCACTTCGCTTTCCTGATCATCAGACGGAGCTGGGGTACTTTCTCCCGCACCACTTACAACGTTTGTAGTATCTTGCTCCACTCCATTAGCAGGAGCTGCAGTAGGCTTATCTCCACAGCCAGCAATCACTAGTAGAAGCAGCGCAGCAACCCCAACCATAGTCCATTTTTGTTTAAACATTAATAAACGCCTCCTCTAGATGAATACGGGCAGACAGGTACCGCAAAACCACTTCTTGCCTTTTTATAGATAAAAGCAGAAAGCTGACTTTGCGGCGCTCGTCTGCCACTGGTCTGTTATTTTATACCCAAATATTCCTTGATTCCACTCACTATTGAAGCAGCAACTTTGTTTTGTAATGCTTCCGTAAATAGCAATGTCTCATCCTTCTTATTGCTAAGGTATCCTACTTCAAGTAGAACAGCAGGCATTTTCGTTTCACGAATGACATGGAAATTCCCGTATCGTACACCGCGATCACTAAGCCCTGTAGCCTCAACTAGATACTTATGCATCACTTTCGCTAAGGCCTTACTGGCTTCCCGCTGATAATACGTTTCTGTCCCGCTTGCCGCAGAAGATGCGGAACTGTTGGCATGTACAGAAATGAATAGATCTGCTTTTAAATTATTAGCCATAGCCGCCCTATCCTTGAGCTCCAAGAATGTATCGTCACTGCGTGTCAGTACGACGTCGATATTACTTTCTTTTTTCAGCAATGCTGCTGTCTTAAGTACTATAGCTAAATTAAAATTCTTTTCGTATTTTCCTGTTACTCCTACTGCACCAGAATCTTTAGCTCCGTGCCCTGCATCCAGTACTACGAGCTTCTTGCCATCATTACCTGGCTGTGTTGAAGTATCATCCGTACTTTCTGCATTCAGGTCAATGATGACCAACTTAGAATCAGTTCCAGATACGCTGATGTTATAATTCTTAGGATAATTCAAATCAATTACAAAACGTACAGTATAAGGGTTGGAGCTATAAAGCGAATACCGTACGCCTGATACATCAGGATAATCCTTCACTTCCAGTTTGCCATTCAGATCAGGATCAAGAACTTGTCCCGTACCAAACAGATCTGAGAAAGTGGCATTAGGAAAATCAATAACTAACCGATCCGGCCCTGTCATTACACTTACTTTTGGCGCTGAATTACCTTCCATCGCAATGCTCAAACGATTCTCACTAAAGCTCAAACCATTTATCATGGTTAAATTCTTAGTAGGATCTACCGGCGGAACAACCTCAGATCCACCATTTCCAGAGTTTCCATCTGAACTTCCGTTTTCATTTGAGGATCCTGGGGTAATAAGGTACACGATCTTCTTTGCATTATCCCAAGTGACGGTGAGACCAAACTGCTCACTTATGAACCGTATAGGTACAAGTGTCGTATCACTCCGCAGGACAGGTGCAGTGGTAAGCTGTACTGTTTTGTCATCAACCGAAGCTGTCTTTTGATTAACAATAAGTTTGATGACCTTACCTTGCTGTTCAATCGTCACCGTTTTGCTTTTTTGATCCCAGCCCACGGTATAACCAAGACTCTCGGAGATCAATCTCAACGGTACCATGATAGTATCATTCACATTTTCAACCGGTACTTTTTGCCCTGCAGTAATCTCTTTGCCGTCCAGATAAATCTTGCTATTCGCGGCAGCAGCATGTCCATGCTCAGGCAAAACCAACACAAAGAGCAACAAAAACAACATCAAACTGAATTTCTTCATTCTTCACCTCTAAGAATCTAGTATTCGCCTGTGAATGGCGATCGTGGTGCCCTGTCTCCGTCAACCTCAGACCTCTATTAGACGCTGGTAATCTATAAAGGTTGCGAATATATTCCATAAAAATTGAGAAATCTCACCAACCTCAAATCTTAAAGCCCCAGATATTCCTTAATCCCGGCAACAATTTCTCTCGCTAATTTCTCTTGAAGCTGCTCACTATACATCGCCGACTCATTCCCTGAATTTGTAAGATATCCTACCTCCAGCAAGACTGCCGGCATAGTAGTTTCTCGTGTAACATGTAGGCTTTTCGTACGAATCCCGTTGTCTTTAAAACCAGTAGCGGCTAATAAATGCTTATGCATAATCTGAGCAAGAGGCAGACTATCACTGCGAGAATAATAGGTTTCACTGCCATTTATTTTATCTCTATTTGGATATCCAACATCTAGCGAATTCGCGTGCACTGAAATAAAGAGATTCGCTTTAGCAGCCTCCGCAATTTTCACGCGATCCTGAAGCCCCAAGGTAGCATCATCCGTTCGAGTAAAGACCACGTCAACTAATGCTTCCTGCGTTAATAGCGTTTGTACTTTGCGGATGACGGCCAGATTGAAGTCTTTTTCCAGCTTGCCTGTGAGACTGACAGCTCCAGATTGAGTTCCGCCATGCCCCGCATCTAGAACTACAATGGGTTTACCTAACGTTCCATTAGCCCCTGGGGTGTTGCCTCCGCTGCTAGTTACATTCAAATCAATCGTAACCAGCCCGGTGCTTTCATCCGTACTAAGCTGGTACGGTTGATTTCCAACCGTTTGAATTACGAATCTGACAGTGGACGGACTCACACTGAACAGTGCATAACGGATCTCAGAAACGAGCGGGTAGCCGGCAACGTCCAGCTTACCTTGTGGACCGCCAGTGGTGGTAACACCCGTAAGACTTCCAATGAAATCCGGATCGAACGCAGCACCCGGAAAATCTACGACGATTCGATCAGGGTTGCTCATTTTTGTAACGTTAGGCTTAGTAGCCCCCGACACAGCGATAATAAGTCGGTTCTCAGTGAATACTGCCCCGTTTACTAGAGGGCCTGTTGGAATTCCTGCTGTGCTTCCCGGTGCCGTAGTTGTTTGTGGAACTGGTGTCGGGCTGGGTGAAGTCACTACACTGCCAGCAGTTGTCCCGTTGTCACTTCCCGGCGTAGCACTTGGAGTTGGGACAGGTGTATTAGTTGCTGTTGGATTGGTAGTATTCCCCTCAGGTGTCATTGCAGAATTGCTAACTTGTCCACCTGTCAAATAGACAGTTTTATCAACATTATCCCAGCCCACCTTTAAGCCGAACTGTTCGCTTACGAAACGAATTGGAACGAGTACTGTGCCGCCACTCTGCTTAGGAGCTGCATTTAAATCAAACGTCACCCCATCTGCATCAGCTGTTTTCCGTCCTACCGCCAGCTCAATGCTTTTACCATCCTGGTGAACGGTTACTTTCCGGGTCTGCTGCTCCCATAACACCTCGAATCCAAGATTCTCTACTACCACTCTGACCGGAATCATAACGCTACCATTTACGTTTTCGAGCTTAATTCCTTTTGGCAAAGCAAGTTCCTGATTGTCCATAATAATTCTGCCTGCGCTGCTACCAGCTGCGGCAGCTTCTTGTCCGGTGGATGATAATAATAATAATGGCAGTAACAAAAGCAGCAATATACGAAGCCCAGCTCTTCTCATTCTCATTTTCCGCTCCTTCTGCAAGTAATAGATCCTAGATAAGTATTTAGACGACAGAAATCACCAAATGTTTCCTTAATGACCAATGAATATATCGATTATAGCAAAAAAACTTCTATTTCCGACACCCGGAAATAGAAGTTTTGCGTATCTTTTGTAAAGTTTAAGAATCAGACCAGTTATATCCTCTTTTTAAGAGAATAGCTTGGCAGCATGACGCTCTTCATAAGCAGCAATTTCATCCGCATGTTGAAGGGTCAAACCGATATCATCCAAGCCTTGCAGCAGGAATTGACGACGGTGCTCATCCAGATCAAAGTTGATGCTCAGTCCGAATTCATCTTGTAAAGCGTTGTTCTCAAGATCAACTGTCAGCTTGTAGTCCTCATGCTCAGCTGTCCGTTTGAACAATTCATCCACTTGCTCTTCCGAAAGCTTAATCGGCAGAATGCCGTTCTTAAAGCAGTTATTGTAGAAGATATCCGCATAAGAAGGTGCAATTACAACTCTGAACCCGTAATCCATAATCGCCCATGGTGCATGCTCCCGAGAGGATCCACAACCAAAGTTAGCGCGTGAGATCAGAACAGAAGCCCCTTGATAACGTGGTTTATTCATTTCGAAGGCTGGATTATCGTTACCTTCTTCATCAAAACGCCATTCATAGAACAAAAACTGTCCAAATCCCGTCCGTTCAATCCGTTTCAAAAACTGTTTCGGAATAATCGCATCCGTATCTACATTCACCCGGTCAACTGGTGCAACAATTCCTGTTAATTTTTTAAAAGCATCCATAGTTTTATCCTCCCGTGTTCTCTCTAGTTCTATGAGCTGACGGCTTCCGTCTTATAATTCCAATCACGTACATCAGTGAAACGACCTTTGATCGCAGCTGCGGCTGCCATAGCTGGAGATACCAGATGTGTACGTCCTCCGCGTCCTTGGCGTCCTTCAAAGTTACGGTTCGAGGTAGATGCACAGCGTTGTCCAGGCTGCAGAACATCCGGGTTCATGGCCAAGCACATGCTGCATCCCGCTTCACGCCATTCAAAGCCAGCTTCAGTAAAGACTTTATCAAGTCCTTCTTTCTCAGCCTGCATCTTAACACGGCCCGAGCCTGGAACAACAATGGCAGTAACCTTTTCAGACACCTTATGACCTTTAGCTACCACTGCTGCAGCTCTCAAATCTTCGATCCGTCCGTTAGTGCAGGAACCAATAAATACATAATCAATCGGAATTTCAGAAATAGGTGTTCCAGGAGTCAAATCCATATATTCAAGCGCTTTTTCAGCAGCTTTACGTTCATTTTCAGTGGTGAAGTCAGCCGGATTCGGTACGCTGGAGTTGATGTCAGTACCCATGCCCGGGCTAGTCCCCCAGGTCACTTGTGGAATCAATGTTTCCACATCAAATTCAACAACCGTATCGTACTGAGCGCCCTCGTCGCTTACAAGACTCTTCCATGCTTCTACAGCAGCATCATAAGCCTCGCCTTGCGGTACGTATTGACGTCCACGCAGATAATTAAAAGTAGTTTCATCAGGGGCAATCAAGCCAGCTCTTGCTCCACCTTCGATCGACATATTGCAGACAGTCATACGTTCTTCCATCGACAATTCACGAATAGCTTCGCCTGTATACTCAATTACATAACCTGTGGCAAAATCAGTACCGTACTTAGCAATAACACCTAGGATCATATCTTTTGCTGTTACGCCAGGGTTACGTTTGCCTGTAAAGCGTACTTCCATTGTCTTAGCTTTGGATTGCTGCAAACATTGCGTAGCCATTACATGTTCAACTTCACTAGTTCCGATACCGAATGCCAGTGCGCCGAATGCACCATGCGTTGAGGTATGGCTGTCGCCGCAAACGATAGTTTTGCCAGGATGTGTCAAGCCGATTTCAGGACCCATTACGTGTACAACGCCTTGATCAATATCATTCAGATCGAACAGTCTTACACCAAAATCAGCACAGTTCTTAGAAAGGGTATCAATTTGTTGCTTGGAGATTGGATCTTTAATGTTAAAACGATCTTTAGTTGGTACGTTATGATCCATCGTTGCGAAAGTCAGCTCAGGACGGCGAACCTTCCGGTTGCTGAGACGAAGCCCTTCAAAAGCCTGTGGAGAAGTTACTTCATGAACCAAATGCAGATCAATATAAATAATGCTAGGTTTACCTTCCTCTTGATGAATAACGTGATTCTCCCAAATCTTCTCAAACATTGTCTTGTTGCTCATAATTTCACCTCATTAATAGAATCGTTCATTGGAAGAGAGCGTGGAGTCTCTCTTGAATGATCTAAATATAACACCCCTGTCTTTATAATTCCAAGATATGATATCTATAAAAGTGATAGCCTGAACCTATAAGCCGAGTTAGGGTATGTTGAGGCGCAATATGTAGGAGCGATGAGCAAGTGTGAGGTGTTGGTGCGATGCGCAAGCGTAGTGTGTAGAAGCGATACGCAAGTGTGATGTGTAGGTGCGATGCGCAAGCGTAGTGTGTAGGTGCGTTTAGTTGTATTTTGTACAGCTATATTCCTGTGAATCATTCGTTAATGAATATAGCTGCATTTTGTACAGCTATTTTCTTGAATTATCGCCTTATAGCTGGGAACTCTAGTTTTTAGTTGTATAGAATACACTTAAAACCAAAATGATCCCTTTTGCATACGAAATAGCTGTACAAAATACAGTTATTTCATAGATACTCTCAAGATCCGGCGCTAAAAATATACTGTTAGAGGATATCGGATACTTCGGTCAGTGTTGGAGGGTTAATCTCTTGAAATCAAGCCCGCAAATCCTGAGGAGCGATGAAGTGAAAGCTCTTTCGGGTTGCCTATACAAAACTATAATCCAATAGGATATACTTATAAGTAAATCATTTTCCTAAGGAGTTCATACATGGAACTGAGACAACTGCAGTATGTGCTGCAAATCGCAGCCGAAAAAAACTTCTCTCGTGCAGCGGACAAGCTGCATATTGCCCAGCCCTCGCTCAGCCAGCAGCTTTCCAAACTGGAAAAAGAGCTCGGCGTAATGCTGTTTCAGCGTAATACCAGCTCAGTTGAGCTGACCTACGCAGGTTCTAAATTCGTTGAACAAGCCCAGATTATCATTGACGCAGTGGAGCTGCTGCGGCAAGAAATGTCCGACATATCAGAACTGCGTACTGGACGTGTAGTTGTGGGTAGTATGCCGATTACAGGTGCACATCTTCTGCCGCATGTACTTCCAGTTTTTAAACAAAATTATCCTGAGGTAGAAATAACGCTGCTCGAAGACTCGTCAATGAACCTAGAGAAGCTCACGGCAAGTGGCCAAACCGATTTAAGCCTGCTCTCCTTACCCCTCGAAATTCCTGCACTAGCTTATGAAGAGCTTGGAGAGGAAAGAATCGATCTCGCTGTTCCTCCTGAACATCCACTCGCTAAACGAATCCTAGATGGAACACGGACCTCACTTGAAGAGCTTAAGGACGAACCTTTTATCGTACTTAAGGAAGGTCAGGGCTTCCGCAAAATGACTGTGGAACTATGCCGGAAAGCCGGATTCGAGCCACGAATCGTTTTCGAGAGCAATAATATGGAAACCGTTCAATCCCTAGTGGCAACAGGTATGGGCGTGACTCTTGTTCCTCGTTTTATCGCTCGTGCACCGCGGAGTGAATTTGTTCCAGTCTACTTACCGCTCGCTGATCCAGTGCCTAGTCGTACGCTAGTTGTAGCATATCGACGCGGACGATATTTATCCAAGGCCGCAAAGGCTTTTGTAGAGACATTCAAATCAACAGTGTCTGAATTAACGGAAGAATAGAATATATACAAATAAAGTGCCCCAGTAACCATTCGCGTGGTTGTCGGGGCACTTTTTCAGGTAAACCTCTTTTAACAGTACTAGATTATTTACGCAAATTACGCTGTGTAATCAGGCGGTTCTGATCATCCGACACATGTGCTTTACTTGAATCAGCCAATCCCTTATCAACTGGAGCCCCGGTGTGCTCTTCCACAAATTCACGAGTCACACTATTCTGAAGCTCTGCTACTTCGTTTGAATCTTGATTCTGTCCCTGCTCGGCATTGTTGTCTTTAGTCAATTTAATCCACCTCCTGGTAACAGATTATAAGTTCTTTACCCCTTCTCTTTGAGGTTAAACATAATATTTAGAGCTTTCTGCATGAAGAAATATATCCTACGTTTTCCCTTTGCAATGCAACGAGCTCCATGGTATTCTATTGAAAATAAGTGAAACGTGCAGACGGGACCAGTAAGAATGAGTCTAACCGCGCCTAGAGAGTAGATTCCGACAGGCTGAAAGAATTTACCGCGGTTTTCGTTCCGAATCCTACCCCCGAGCGGCCTGTGTCTAACAGGACGGATCCTCCCGTTATGAGAATGAAGTCGGATGATCCCTCATCAATGAAGGTGGTACCGCGGAAGTTTATAAGCTTTCGTCCTTTGCTAAGTCTAAGGATGGGGGCTTTTTGTTGTTTTCAGGACTTAATAAACGAAGAGGATGTGGACAGAAATGACGACGCGAATCGTGGTCAAAATAGGCAGCAGCTCGCTGACCGGACCCGAGGGCGGTTTGAATCGTGAAGCAGTCTCCTTTTTTGCCTCAGAGATTGCCGAGTTGAAGAAAAACGGCTGTGAGGTGTTGTTAGTAACCTCTGGTGCGGTAGCCGCAGGCTTCCGCAGTATCGGTTATCCAGCACGTCCGAAGCTGCTGCATGAGAAGCAGGCCGCTGCGGCTGTTGGCCAGGTGCTGCTGATGCAAGCCTATCAGGAAGCTTTTGCCCAGCATGGAATTACTACCGCGCAAATATTGCTGACTCGCACCGATTTCTGCAGCCGCAGAGCCATGAATAACGCTATGATGACTGTAGAAGAGCTGCTTCGCCAAGGAGCGGTGCCCGTATTTAACGAAAATGACACTGTCTCCGTAGATGAACTGAAATTTGGCGATAACGATACCCTCTCTGCGCTAGTAGCCAACCTGTTAAAAGCCTCTAGATTACTTGTCTTAACCGACATGGATGGTTTATACAGTGGAGATCCCCGCAAGCATCCGGATGCTGTCCGCTATCAGTTCGTAGATGACATTACACCGGAGATATATGCTATTGCTGGTGGAGCTGGCTCTAGTGTTGGAACAGGCGGTATGCGATCAAAAATCGATGCGGCCAAGATCGCTACTCGGGGTGGTGTTCCTGTCTTTGTCGGAAGAGCCACCGAACCTGGAGATTTACAGCTTGCTGCAACAGGAGAAGGCAGGGGCACTTATTTTGCAACGAAGCTATCCTCTCTCCCCGTCAAAAAGCAATGGCTTGGCTTTATGTCTACCCCTCTCGGCTCCCTGTACGTGGACGAAGGGGCTGTAGAAGCTTTGCTACATGGCGGTCACAGCCTGTTGCCTGTAGGCGTCAAACAGACAGAGGGTAGCTTTCACGCAGGAGATGTTGTAGAAGTACTTGGACCCGACTCCAAATTGCTTGGACGTGGGATTGTAAATTACGATGATGCTCAGCTGCGCAGCATTCAAGGTCTGCCAAGCCGTGAGATTGTACCAAAGCTGGGAGAAGTACACCGGCTTGAGGTCATTCACCGTGACGAATGGATTACACTGAGATAAACAATTTTTTTTCAATTCAAATATAGGGAGGAATCGTCATGAGTGAAGTAATTAATAAGAGTAAATTAGCCAAGGTGACTACAGGAGTTCTAGCAAGCTTAACAACTGGCCAGAAGAATGAAGCACTGCTGGTCATGGCCGATGCGCTTCGCCGCGAAGCTCCCGCCATTATCACCGCCAACGCGGAGGATTTGGAACGAGGAAGACTCAATGGAACTCCGGAATCCATGCTCGACCGGTTAGCGTTAGATGTGGACCGGATTAACAGCATTGCCGAAGGCCTGCAACAAATCGCTGTATTACCGGATCCTATCGGTGACACGCTAGAAAGCATTGAACGTCCTAACGGCCTCAACATCCAGAAGCTGCGTGTTCCGCTTGGTGTGATCGGCATCATCTACGAGGCACGTCCCAATGTAACTGTTGATGCTGCAGGTCTATGTCTCAAAACCGGCAACGCTGTTGTGTTGCGCGGGGGCTCCTCTGCCCTGTCCTCCAACCGTAAAATTGTCGAGGTTCTGCACAATGCTCTTGCTGAAACCTCAATGCCGCCTAACGCGCTTCAGCTGATTGAAGATCCTAATCGTTCTTCAGTAGATGAAATGCTAAAGCTGAACGGACTTTTAGATGTGATTATCCCGCGCGGAGGCAGCTCTCTTATTCAAAATGTAGTCCTTAACGCAACCGTTCCTGTAATTGAAACTGGAGCAGGCATCTGCCATACTTATCTCGACACAACTGCCTTGCCAGAAATGGCACGGGACATTAGTTTAAATGCCAAAGCTCAGCGCCCTTCGGTATGTAACTCTATGGAAACACTACTCGTTCATCAGGATTACGCGAGCAAATATCTGTTATCCTTAGCCGAAGCATTTCGTGAGGTTCATGTAGAACTTCGTGGCTGTCAACAAACCATCTCTCTTGTCCCATGGGTATTACCTGCAACCGTAGAAGACTATGCTACAGAATACAACGATTATATCCTTAATATTAGAATCGTCAGTGATTTGGAAGATGCTATGCAGCATATCGCGCAGTATGGTACGAAACATTCGGATTGTATCGTAACAGAAGATCAGGAGAACGCCACACGCTTTTTACAAGAAGTGGATGCTGCCGCTGTTTATCACAATGCCTCAACCCGCTTCACGGATGGCTTTGAATTTGGATTCGGTGCAGAGATTGGTATCAGTACCCAGAAACTCCACGCTCGTGGCCCGATGGGTCTGCCTGCTCTAACTTCAACCAAATATAAGATCTACGGAACGGGACAAATTCGGGGTTAGTATACACGTTTAAGTTTTCTATCACACAACTTTTAGGAGGATTTTAGCCATGTGTCAGCATCCATCAGTTCCACTCATGAATCATAATATTGTTTTTTATGGCGCAGGCTCCATGGCAGAAGCCATCGTTCGCGGGATGATTAGCCGCAATATCGTGAAGTCCGATAATGTCATCATGCTCAATCGCAGCAGCAGTGAACGTCTGGCAGAACTAAAAAGCCGTTATGGTGTAATAGGCACAAATGATCCCGAACAAAAAATAGAATACTTACGGAACGCACCAGTAATAGTACTGGCAATGAAACCTAAAGATGCTGCAGAATCCTTACGCGGACTAGGTCCAATTCTTTCTCCGGATCAGATCGTAGTTTCTGTCATTGCAGGTCTATCTATTCGCACCATGCAAGGTCTACTTGGCAAAGCACAGCCTATTGTTCGCACAATGCCTAACACTTCCAGTTCCATCGGTCTGGGTGCCACTGGTCTAGCCTTCTCCAAAGAAGTAGACGAAAGAGGCCGTCGCCTTGCTCTTAATATCTTTGAGGCTGTCGGGCTTACAACAGTCATTGATGAGGAACGTATGGAAACCTTGACCGGAATTTCAGGCAGCGGGCCTGCGTATATCTATTACATGATGGAAGCCATGATCGCCGCTGGTATCCGTGGTGGGCTGCCACTTGATCAAAGCACCGAATTAACTGTTCAAACAGTGCTGGGTGCTGCCCGAATGGTACAACAGACGGGAGAAGAACCCGCAGCACTCCGTAAGAAGGTTACTTCCCCTAACGGTTCAACACAAGCAGCTATAGAAGTGCTTGAACGAGGGGAATTCTTTGAAACTGTGATTGCTGCAGTTAACCGATGTGCCGAGCGCTCACGTGAAATGGGTGCTGCCCTAGAGAAAGAGCTTCGTTCTTAACCAAAAAAAGATCGCAGTCCATCCCCTCATCGGGTGGGAAGCGATCTTTTTTTTATCTTGTTACAACATTTCCATAATTATCTCTTACGATTACCTTTAGATTTACAGGAGCCGCAATGGTCACGTTCAATGCATTCCTGGAGTTATCGAATACTAGATGTCTAGGTATGTCTCCTAAAATGACGTAAAATGTGTCTCCGACTTGTTTAGTTTGCAACAGCCGCTTCTCTTGCTCTTGCTTGAGTTGCCCTTCTGCCGTGGAATAACTCCCAAATACATTCAACTCGTTCCCAGCCGTTCGATCAACCATAATTCCATAAGGTTCAGCAGCCTGGATTATAAGTGTGCCTACACCCTGTGGAACATTCCCCTTCCATTCCGGCAAGGAATAATTCTCCTCCGTAGATGAGATCACATGTCTAAGTTCTTGTGTTAATCCTAAAGAGCTGACTCCTGCGAATACTAAACAGCACACTGCCAGAAATCCGACGAACAGAACACTTAGCACATCATAGTACATTTTCCCTTTACCACGGAACCATAAGGTGTAAATTACAATTTCTAAACCAAGTAAGATAAAAATGAGCGGCCACCAAGCAAGCGTTGTCTCGAACACATCCGCTCCTTTCCACTGAGAGACCATTATTAATGCCCCCAGAAATAAAAGGCTCAGTCCCATCGACAACGTACCTACACGCCAACTTCTAGATTTCCCTTCGTTCACTGGAAACTCGCTAGTTACCATGACTCCCGGCTCTACTTCTACTGGATTATTCAAGATTGACCCCCCGCCCCTTTTCTACTCTTATTATTCTTACTTCCAGTCATCAGCTTCACCCCACCACCAATCAATAACACGGAGACGACAATGGTCTTAAAATATTCATTTACGCGATATTCCAGCCGCCATTCTGGAAATCTGATATCGATGGCAGGAACTGCGACATTCACAACAATAAAGTATAATCCGAGACACATCAGGACTGCTCCGAGCCAGCCTTGATGATTTAAGAAACCTTCGATAACCGGCTTATCCTGCAAAGGTTCACGTCCATATCGGCTAACTAACTGTAAGCCATCGAATAAGCTATAGAACCAAATGACCGGGATAAGGAAAAAGAGCAATGTTAACCGCAATAGATCCATGACATAAATACTTCCTAAGAAAAGAAGCATGAGCTGGAGTCCTCTTTTTTGCAGTCCCAGATACATCTGTCCAGCACCAGGAAATGCGGAGAGTAATGTCGCTAATACTTTGCTGCGTCGACCTTCCTCACGTCCAGCCTCCATCTCTTCGAATAATGTGCGGTCAACAAGCATTTCTCCTGCTTGTTTACGATGGATCAGCTGAACTGCATCAAACATGCAATACAGCCAAATTACTGGCAATACTCCAAACAGCAGCAAAAATGCATCACTCGAAGTAATTCCGGCCAAGAACAACATAACGGTCATGAATCCGAAAAAAGAAATCAGAAAGGATAGTCCACGCTGCATCAGCCCCATATGAAAATGACCCAATCCAGGAATGAAAGACAATAAAATGACATGTACACGGTCATTATCCTCCGTCTTTACGGGCATAGTAGAACTAAAATCCGGCATTGATCCATCAGGCGCTACAATTGGAGTGGGCATTTGCAGTAATTTAATCACCAGATGAATCATCGAAAGAATCCATAGAAGTAAGAATCCGATCACTCCCAATGCCAGAATTCCCTCATCCCCTTCAGCCATAGCGATTAAGAATGACATAAATAACACACCAAAGCTTAGCAAAAAATAAACAATCCCTTGTGGGCGTCTTCCCATATAATAATGACCTGCTCCAGGAATCATATTAAGAAAAAGACCCTTAATTTTATTACGCTGCTGTTGCATTGTTCATTTCTCCTCTCATTTCTGTCTTCCGTCCATAATCCGGCTCAACCATCCGCTGGTGGCTTGCATGAATTGTTCGCTATAAGATGGCGCATTATCTTTCTTAGGGACAACAAGCTCCATTTCACCCGTGAGTAACTTATCAAACATCCCGGAAGACATAATCAACAGCGTTAATGAAGCAGCAACGGCATAATGAAAGATTGTTTTTTCATACCAGCGATAACGCCGTGATCCTTCTTCTTGCCCCGCTACTTCTTCTATGACTACTGAAGATCTCACTGTAACCACCCAATCTCCCATAACTCTCTCTGTAAAAGCAGACGAATTCTCCAATGAAGGCAGATCCTCCTTTAGCTCATCCAGCATCTCCATGTACGAAACAAATGTGTCTTCATCCTTGAGCAGCAACTGTTCCCATTCATCTCGCTCTATACTATCTTCTTGCCCTTCAAGATAAGCTTTTGCCTGCTCGCGGCGAATTAGGTTTTCTCCACTCTTCATCATAGCCATTCGTCCTCCTTCCAATGTTTTCGCATCCATTGTCTCGCCCTATATAGTCTGGACTCCACCGTCTTCAGAGTAATTTCATTTTCAGCAGCAATTTGCTCATATTTTTTATTTTCCAGATAATAAGCCACCATAATTTCCCGATGACCCTCCGGTAAATTGTTGATCTCACCCGACAGACGATTCATCCGGTCACGACGGACAACAGTGGCTAGTACATCCTCCTCATTAGAAGGTGTCTGGCTCAGCACAAGCTCATAGTCAACAGGCAACTCTCGTAGCCGATCACGTTTACGTTTGGCATCAATAGCCTTATTTAAGGCGATCCGTGTAATCCATGATTTTAAGCCTTGATAACGGTAGTCAGGGAGAGATTTATACATCTGAAGAAAAGCTTCCTGAGCAGCGTCTTCAGCCCCTTTGGCTTCACGTAATACAGAATAGGTGATTTTGTATATATGCTGACTGTATGTATTTACAAACTGGCGAAACGCATCTTCGTCTCCTTGGCAAATCCGCTTGATTAATAGCTCTTCCTCAATGACTCTCCCCTCCTTCCCACAATAATAGACGCTGAGATCTTCGCCTACCCCTGCACTTATCTAAAAAAATAAAAAAAGAACCGTACAGACTCTAGCAATAGCTAAAGCAATACGGTTCTCTCCTAAACGATCTATCTTCCACCATTGCGGAATTTTTGTGTATACGTCTTAACATCCTGAGCGTTCTTGACCCGGTTACGGGCCCATTCCAGCAATATCCGGTCGATATAACGAAAATGAACCTTCCCCGCAAATACGGATTCCTTGAGTGCTAATAGAATCAGCTCTTCAGGATATCGGTCTTGATCCACCCAGCTGGAAATCGTCTCACATTCCATTGGAGACAGCGGGCGCCCGAATTCCTTCTCGAAAATACTGAATAGATTCCGGCTCTCCTCTTTATCTCCAAGTGAAGAAGGAGATGTGGGGGGAGTTCCGAATCCTCCACCTGACGCAGCAGCCCGGGGAGCTGATGTTCCATATGCTCCCTTGTCCTTATCTTGCTCATTTTCTTGTACAGCTGTCGCAAGATAAGCACCTAGCTTTCCATATAGCCCTGAGAAATTGTAGCGTTCATAATGGATATCTCTTAGCTCATCGTTGTCTCCATCGATGCTAATGAAACCTTCCTTCATGAGCTTCTGCAATTCTCCGGCTAGAACGGAAATGCTACGACCAGTTACAACCTGAAGCTCCTCCAGAGAAGGGAACTCAATCCCTTCTACTTGCCTGAAGGAGAGCAGATGAATCAGCAGCATGGCTTCACTTCCGCTTAAATTCAGCTTCCGGTAATACTTCAGTAAAGCGTAAGGTATGACGGCCATTCCGTTCTCCAGACCGAAGGAGACGCCTTCGCTCCAGGTACTCCATGTCTTGCCGTCCATGTGCTTCCCCCTTTGTTCAAATCCTAAGAACTTATGGGTAGAGGCGGTACAGTGTACGTGGGAATGGAATAGTCTCACGTACATGGTCAAGACCACAGATCCAAGCTACAGTACGCTCAAGCCCAAGTCCAAAACCGGAGTGAGGTACAGATCCGTAAGTACGCAGATCCATGTACCATTTATAAGAATCCATCGAAAGATTGTGCTCTTTATAACGCTCTTCAAGCAGTGCAGGATCATCGATCCGCTGTGAACCCCCAATAATCTCTCCATAACCTTCAGGAGCGATCATATCAGCACACAGTACGACTTCAGGACGATTTGGATCCGGCTTCATGTAGAACGCTTTGAATGAAGCAGGATAATGAGTAATAAATACAGGTTTATCGTATGCTTCAGCGATTGCTGTTTCATGAGGTGCACCGAAATCATCACCCCAAGCAATATCTTCAAAGCCTTTATCATTCAAGAACTTGATCGCATCGTCATAAGTAATGCGTGGGAATGGTGCTTTGATATTCTCCAGCTTGGAAATATCGCGGCCTACCGCTTCCAACTCCGCACGGCAATTCTTCAATACGGATTGCACTACGAAGCTAATAAACTCTTCCTGAACCTTCAAGCTTTCTTCATGATCTGTGAAGGCCATTTCCGGCTCGATCATCCAGAACTCGATCAAGTGGCGACGAGTCTTAGATTTCTCCGCACGGAAGGTTGGTCCAAAGGAATATACACGGCCCAGTGCCATAGCTGCAGCTTCCATGTATAACTGTCCGCTTTGGGTCAGGTAAGCATCCTCATCGAAGTATTTCGTGTGGAACAAGTTAGTAGTTCCCTCTGCTGACGTTGGCGTCAGAATCGGAGGATCCACCTTTGTAAATCCGCTCTCGTTGAAGAACTGTTGAATTGCCCGGATAATCTCCGCACGAATAACCAGAACAGCCCGCTGCTTCGAGGCACGGAGCCAGAGGTGACGGTGATCCATCAAGAAATCAACGCCATGCTCTTTCGGAGTAATTGGATAATTCTCTGTAAGGTGCAGAAGTTCAATTCCGGTAACAGTCATTTCAAAACCGGATTGACTGCGAGGCTCCTCACGAATAATACCAGTCACATACAATGAGCTTTCCTGCGTGAGGCTCTTAGCTGCGTCCCATACCTCTTCAGGCACTTCTGATTTCACTACAACTCCCTGAATATAACCTGTACCATCGCGAAGCTGCAGGAACTGAATTTTACCACTGGAGCGCTTGTTGTTTACCCAACAACCGATAACAACACTTTCTCCAACATGTTCATTCACGTTCTTGATTACACTCTTGTTAGCCATGCCTTCAATCTCTCCTCTAATTTAGCCGTTAATTCCTTGCACAATACGGTTTGTATCACGTGCGATGACAAGTTCTTCGTTAGTCGGAACTACAAGCACCTGCACTTTGGAATCTACCGTAGAGATACGACGCGGGTCGCCGGAGCGAACTTTGTTAGCTTCAACATCCAACTCAATACCCAGGAACGTAAGGTTATTTAGCAGTTTCTCACGTAGCAATGAAGCATTTTCACCAACACCAGCAGTGAATACGATAGCATCTACACCGTTCATAGCAGCCGCATAAGAACCGATATACTTGCGCAAGCGGTACTCATACATTTCAAAAGCTAGCGTGGAATTAGGCTCACCTTTTTCCATACCCTCAATAATATCACGCATATCACTGCTTACGCCCGAAATTGCTAGGAGTCCACTATGTTTGTTCAACATGGAGTTAACTTCTCCTACGGACAATTCTTCCTTATTCATCACGTAAGGAACAATTGCTGGATCAAGATCACCACTGCGAGTCCCCATCATCAAACCTTCCAGAGGAGTCATACCCATGGAAGTATCCACAGACACTCCATCTTGAACTGCAGTTACGCTACCTCCGTTACCGATATGACAAGTAATGATCTTCAGATCTTCCAACGGACGCTCCAAGTACTCCGCAGCAGCTTTGCTTACGAAGTCGTGTGATGTACCGTGTGCGCCATACCGACGAACTTTATATTTATTGTACAGTACTCTAGGAATCGCGTACATATAAGCTTTTTCAGGCATTGTTTGGTGGAATGCAGTATCGAATACAACAACCTGCGGTACACCCGGCATATTTACTTCAGAAGCCGTAATCCCCATCATTGCTGCTGGGTTATGCAGTGGTGCAAGGTCAAACAATTGACGAATTTTAGTCTTGGCATCAGCGTCCACAAGTGCGGAAGCTTTGAAGAATTCACCACCATGTACTACACGGTGACCCACAGCATTGATTTCTTTAATGGATTCAATAACGCCATGCTCTTTATCCGTTAGGCAAGCTAGAACTTTACGAATCGCTGTGTTATGCTCCAAAATTTCACTTACTTCTGTTACTTCAGCTTTACCAGTAGGTTTATGGTTCAGAATGGAGGAATCCATCCCGATACGTTCCACCAAACCTTTAGCCAAAACGGATTCATCAGCCATATTGTACAATTGATATTTTAAAGAAGAACTACCGGAGTTAATTACTAGAATATTCATATACGGTCACCATCCTTGTCGTACTGGAAGAAGCCTTCGCCTGATTTCATACCCAATTGTCCTGCACGCACCATCTTCTTAAGGATCGTGGAAGGACGATATTTCAGCTCACCATATTCACGGAACATATTTTCAAGTGCAGCAAGAACCGAATCCAGACCGAATCTGTCAGCCATTTCAAGCGGTCCATATTGGAATTGATAACCAATACGCATAGCATCGTCAATATCCTGTGCGGAGGCAACGCCTTCTTGCAGCACGTGCATAGCTTCATTGATAAACAAGCAAATGAGGCGTGATGTTACAAATCCTGGGGATTCATAAATCATTACACCTTTTTTCTCAACAATTTCATCAACAAAGGATTTTGTATCTTCAAAAGTAGCATCTGAAGTTTTCAGACCGCGTACAATTTCAACAAGATCCACTTTAGCTACAGGGTATATGAAATGCATTCCGATCACGCGTTCCGGATACATTGTAGAACTTGCAAGTTCAGTCAAGCTAAGTGTTGACGTATTGCTGGCAAGAATAATGTGGTTTGGACATACTTGATCCAGTTGATTTAATATTTTTTTCTTTTCTTCTAAATCCTCAACGATTGTTTCGATAACCATGTCACAAGAGCTCAGCTCTGCGAAATGTGTCACTTTTTGAATGCGGCTAAGAATCAGCTTCTTCTCAGCTTGAGTGATCGCCCATTTCTCCAGTTGCTTATCTAGACTTGTCTCGATCATTTCGTAGGAGTAGTCCAGTTTCTCAGGGGTTTTCTCCACCAGCAATACATCCAGGCCCTTGGCTGCCAGCATTTCGGCAATCCCTTGTCCCATTGTGCCACCGCCGATGACACCAATTTTCTTGAAATTCATAAAAAAGTCTCCATCCTTTCAGGTATCTATACTTTTGTATTGTACCTTGTCTGTCGCAAAAATTTATAAAGCCCGACATATAATGATATCTTAGCATGCCTGAAAAGTAAAAAAAAATAACCAGCATAAATATTTATGCTGGTAAACGCACGCTGTCACGAAATTGACATCGAAATTGCTCTCCAGAGAGCACTTCTTCCTTCATTAAAATGTCAAGGGAGTAATCAAATACATTTCGTTGCTTTTCAAGGTGGTCGTGAGTACGCACCATCAATTCATCCAATATTTTACTGTTTTCCTTCATAAGCTCTTCGGTGGTAACCATTTCCAGCTTGGCGATACCCAACGAAGTTAATCCGGATTTCATCATGGTTTCGACAATATTCAGGGCTTGATCAAAATCGCCACGCGAACCAGTGCTTCGTCCGCCATAATACATTTCTTCTGCAGCCGCTCCACCAAGTGCGATCATAATCTGATCTTCGAGATAATCTTTGGTGTACAAATACTGCTCTTGCTGAGGATTGTGACGTACATAACCAAGGGCTTGCCCCCGCGGAGTCAGCGTAACCTGACTAACACTTCCCGGACGCAGCAGCTCTGCCATAATGGCATGTCCCAATTCGTGGATCGCCACCCGTTTTTTCTCTTCGTGGTTAGTTTCTCTGTCCGTTTTTTCCCCCATCATAACCTTGTCAATCGCCATCGACAGATGCCGCTGCTCAACCTCTGTCAATTCCTCACGCATCATATAAATTGCTGCCTCATTCATAACACTTTCGAGCTGAGCACCGGAAAAACCATAGGCTTCTTCGGAAATTTTGTCGAGGTTCACATTTACATGAAGCGGCTTATTTTTGGCATGCAATTCGAGAATCGATTTACGGCCTTTTTTATCAGGCATGTCGACTTGAATATGACGGTCAAACCGTCCAGGACGCAGCAATGCTGAATCAAGCATTTCTTTACGGTTAGTGGCTGCTACCAGCAGAATGCGCGGCGTTTCGTTGTTATAGATCCCGTCCATCTCGGTCAACAGCTGATTCAAGGTCTGATCATATTCTCGCTGCTGTCCGCCTTCACGCTTACCGCCAATTACGTCAATTTCATCTATGAAAATAATAGCGCTTTGCTTGTTTTCCTTAAGGGCGCGGGTACGGGCATCCTTAAACAAATCGCGAATACGGCCGGCACCGACACCTACGTACATTTCTACAAACTCACTGCCTGATGCTGCCACAAATACAGAGTTCGTATAATGTGCTGCTGCTCTAGCCATAAGGGTCTTACCTGTTCCTGGAGGGCCTGTAAGCAGAATCCCTTTCAAAGGCCGAATCCCGAATTTGCTGATTTCCTCATGCCGGATCAGAAAATCCAACGCTTCACGAAGCTCCTGCTTTGCATTGTCTTGCCCGCCAATTTCTTCAAAAGTAAGCTTTGAAGGTCCATCCTTCTTGCGTTTCTTCCCGGCACCTGCATTTACCGCAAGTCCGCCTCTTAAATGAGCAATGATAAGTAAAGCCGTGAGCATCCCAGCAGCAATTACAATCGGGAATATATTAATGCCTAGAAAAGCCATAAAAATAAACAAGACAGGAACAAATCCGATTAGAATTTCTTTAAGGTATTTAGGCATTATTCCATACCCCCAATGTCGCAGGTTTGCGCGGCAAAATAATAAATTTGCTTTCTTTTCCATTACTTAAGCTTACATAGACATTATTGTCGTCAATTTCTGTTGAGGCTATCACATTTTTATATTGCGGATATTGCGCTTTGAGTCCATCAAGTTCTGTGGGTATAAGTGTATATTTACGGCTCTCCATGGCTTCAGCTACAGAGAACATCGCTTTATCCCAGTATTCATCCAGCAGTTCACTGGAGTTCTGTTCTACATCAAGTTTCAGTGTACGTCCATCAATCATCGATTTTCCTTCTTTAGAGACGTACTGAACCAGTTCACGTAATTTCGTGCCTGGCTGGAGATCAAGTTTCAAAGTGACCTCATTGCGGTTAATACTGATATGAGAATCATTGACGCCCTCATATTGAGATACAATCTTCTGAAGTGGTTCCTGCATTGCAAACTGACGATACAAAAAGAAGCCACCAAACAATAGAGTAGCCGACAGTAGAGACGTTATCAGCACAGGTACAAGACGTAATTTCAAGAAACGTCCTCCTCTCAAAGATGACAAAATATAAAGCTCAGTATAATAATTTATAGCTACTTGAGAGCTCATCAGAGAGACTGAAGTCTCTTATTGCTGTTCTAATTACAAGTAGTAGTATATCACAGGTGTATATACTAATTTCAAAATAAATGTGAATATATTTAAAATTTAATTTTTTAAATATTTCCATCAATACCAAATATATTCCTCGTTTTCGACAAAATCGGCCTTGATTTTTAATCAATCGGCCTATTTTTGTATGTGAATTTAAGAGAATATTCGGTGATAACCACCCATTCAGTATATCACTTAGTATATCACTTTTGTACATCAAATAAATGTAAACAAGCGAACTTATAATAAGTTCGCTTGTTTACATTGCCACCCTTAATTTCCTTATGTTCGGCTTAACTTTTAGGTAAACTGTAACCTTCACCCATTCGGGACCCATCCGAAAACCGATAAAATTGATAATAATACCGACCGCTCTGTTTATAAAAAAGCTGCCAAGCATACTCTCCGTTATATACTCCCGGCAGCAAGCGTTCAATCGTTATGTCCGGAAGATCAGCTTTGATAATGCCGCGTATTTGGGCTTCTGAGGTTCCTTTACTTAGTTCCTCAGCAAACACTGCGTCGTCGCCTTCAGCAAATTTTCCATCTACCGTAAAGCGGACCCAGACCATAAGAGCAGTCCCGGCTTCATTTTTTCCTGTTAAAACCCAGTACACTGCATTTTCATCCCAAACCGATTTTTGTGCTTTGGTTACCTCTGTTAGACCCGCTCTGGTTTTGGCAACATCCTTGGCGATATCCCGCTCGTTCCATTGATCTTTCATAATATAGGCATAGAACTGGATAAGTCCAAACCCCAGGAGCAGAATCAGAACTGACCCCAGGAGGATCCATTTTTTCCTTTTCTTCAAGGTACAGCTCCCTTTCTAGTAATATATCTTTTTTGATTATATAACACACCCGCGTGTTTATCCAAAATTTCATAATTTTCTAGCTTTCCCAGCCTTAAAATGTACAAAAGGCCGCAACTTTTGCTAAAAGCAAAAAGTCGCAGCCTATTATTTATTCGTTATTCTCCAGACTTAACGCTTCAATAAACCTTCGAAGGCTTCTTGCGCTTTACGCCGGATAGCTTCCTCATCCAGGGTTAAGCATTGTCCATGCTTGATGACCTGTTTACCATTCACCCACACATGCTCAACATCCTTAGCGCTAGCAGAGTAAACTGCATGAGACAACAGATCTGTGTGTGGCAGCAAATGCGGCTGATCTATATCAATTGCAATGAAATCAGCTTTCATCCCAACAGCAAGTCTACCTACATTATTTAAAAAGATGGACTGGGCGCCATATTCTGTAGCCATACGTAGAGCTTCTGGAGCTGGAACAGCCGTTGGATCACCGCTGACACCCTTATGAATGAGAGCTGCAAGCCGCATCTCTTCAAACATATCCAAGTTATTGTTGCTTGCCGCGCCATCCGTGCCAAGAGACACCTTCACACCAGCTTTTAGAAGATCAGTAACCCGAGCCACTCCGCTAGCCAGCTTCAAATTACTGCCCGGATTATGAGAGACACCCACATTATGGCGAGCCAAGATCTCAATCTCTTCATCATTTAAATGAACACCATGTGCAACTATCGAGGGACGTGTGAACATTCCAAGCTTCTCTAAGTGAGCTACAGGACGCAACCCGTAATCCGCCACATTTTGTTCCACTTCACGTTTCGTTTCGGACATATGCGTATGCATCGGTAAATCCAGATCATGCGCTGCCTGCACGAACTTAACCAGGAAGTCCGGAGGGCAAGTATAAGGGGCGTGCGGCGAGATCATAGTAGTAATTCTACCGTCAGCCTTTCCATGCCAGTTACGGGCAAAAGAAATCGCTTCCGCAAGCTTGTGATTCTGTACATCCTCTGGACATAACCCAATCACACCACGCATCAATACGGAACGGATACCTGATAACTCAGCTACCTCAGCTACTCGGTCCATATGATCATACATATCGAGGAAGGTCGTAGTTCCACCCTTCAGCATTTCCAATACAGATAAGGAGGTTCCCCAGTATACATCATCACCGGTGAACTTTTCCTCCATCGGCCACATCTTCTCCTGAAGCCACACTTGTAGCGCTAAATCATCTCCATATCCACGCAGCAAAGACATCGCCGCATGACCATGTGTGTTTACAAGTCCAGGCATGAACAGCAGACGGCTGCCATCAACCACTTGCACTCCAGCTTCCATCTGAGGCTCTTCTTTTCCTATGTAAGTGATTAAATCATCTTCAATAGTCATATATCCACTCAGAACCGGCTCATCCGTTCCCGGAGTCAGAAAATACCCGCCCTTAATTATCGTTTTATTGTTGTTCATGTTCGCTTTCTTCCTTTCCATCCCGCAAGTAATACGCAAGACTTTGCAGATCAGTTGTAAAATCAGCTGCATGCACCCGGATATTCGGTGGTGTCTTCAGAATCACAGGGGCAAAGTTCAAAATTGCTTCAATCCCAGAAGAAATGAGAATATCTGCTACATTTTGAGCTTCTGAATCAGGTACGGTAATAATGGCAATGCGAATACCTTGCTCACGAATCGTGCTGCCTAGTTCATCCATTGGTTGCACAGTAAGGGAGTTGATCTTACGTCCAACCTTAGGAGCGTACGAATCAAATATAGCGGTGATTTTCATAGTATCTTTGAGATATGCATTGTAATTAGACAAGGCATGTCCGAGATTACCTGCTCCAACTAAAGCTACATTAAGCTGTTGATCCAGCTTCAGGATATGACGGATTTTCTCAATAAGATACGTTACATCATAGCCGATACCTTTTCTGCCGAAGTCACCAAAATACGCTAAATCCTTACGAATCTGTGCGGGATTAAGATCAAGCTTTTGTCCAAGTTCCTGAGAGGAAACTGTTAATATTTCGCGATTCTGGAGATCATTCAAAAAACGCAAATACACAGGTAGTCTGCGAACAACGGCTTCTGATATTTTATCCGATTTCATATTTTTCCTCCTAAAAATAGTAATGTTCTTGTGAAAATCCATATTCAAACGTATACCTCTCCTTATTAAGGGCGGTACTGTAACTTACCGCCCTTAAGGATAAGGAGGAGCTAAACTGAAGACGAGCATTTTAAGAAGCGCCGCCATCCTCTAGCCATTCCGCTATGCGGGGGACCATTTGATCAGTCAGCATATGCTCCATTTTGGGACCAGGCAATGAATAAAGGAAATACTTCCCGTAATGAGATTCAATAACCCTTGTATCATAAACAATAACTATTCCGCGATCCTGCGCCGTGCGAACCAGTCTTCCGAATCCCTGCTTAAAGCGAATAACCGCTTGAGGAACAGACAATTTCATGAACGGATTCTTCTTCTGAGCCTGCAATAACTCCGACTTCGCTTCCGCCAACGGGTGATTCGGCGGTTGAAACGGAAGTCTCACGATGGCCAGGCAAGTCAGTGCTTCACCTGGAATATCTACACCTTCCCAGAAGCTGCTCGTCCCCAGCAGAACGGATGCTGCACTGTCCTGAAAGCGGCGGATCAGCTTGCTCCGGCTGCCACCTTCCACGCCTTGACCAAGCACCGTAATCTCTTGTGAGGCCAAAGCCTCTTTAAGCGGATCATATACCTGACGCAGCATTTTATAAGAAGTAAACAGAACCAGCATCCGCCCACGTGTTGTTTTGGCAGCTTCTGCTAACGACTGTACGAGTGTATCGACAAATCGAGCATCGCCCACACTGCCCTTCACACTAGGAAAATCACGCGGTATAACTAGAAGCGCCTGCTCGCGATACTTAAAGGGAGAAGGAAGGAGTGAGGTCATTAGACGTCCCTCTTCCGCAGCTTCGTTAAGTCCGAGATTATCAATCATAAACTGAAAAGATTTATCTACAGACAGCGTCGCCGAGGTAAGCACGATGCTTTTTTTCTTATCGAAGAACAACTCTTTAAGCTGGCTGCTAACATCCACAGGGACGGCATACATCTGCAGTGATTTGCTGCGGTAATTTCCATTTGCCTCCAGCCAATATACTACATTATCGTCATTCAGCCCCATAAAGAATCTTACTTGCTCACGTATGGAAGCCAAATCCTTAAATAAACCGCTAATATCAGTAACAAGACTGTCTGCTGAGGATTGGCTTTCCTGGTCACGCATCTCATTAAGCATTTTATCACCCTTACGGATGATGTCGCTTAACGTCAGATTCATAGTGTTCTCAAGCGCAACTAATTCATCCCAATCCTTCGGCTTACGGGCGGGAAGCAAACGCATAACCAGTTGTCCCGCTTCCCCTGCTGCTGCATCACTGCGTTCCGGCAAAAGGCTGAACAGCTTGTCGCTGAGTGCATCCCAGGTTTCTTTGACAGTAAGCAGATCCGGGTAGATCCGATCGATGACTCCGCTCCATTCTGAAGCCTCTTCACTGCCTGACGACTGTAAGATCTGGCGCAGAGCAGGAAGCTGTCCGTTTCGGCTATCTTTATACAGTCGCGATAACGTGTGTGCCACAGTGAAATGCTTCATATGCATGCCAAGATGTTTACCAGCCACATCTTCTAAATGATGTGCTTCATCAATTACAAGATGCTCGTAAGCTGGAAGCAGCTGGTGCCCAGCTTTAACATCTGCGAATAGCTTGGAGTGGTTCGTAATGACCACGTCAGCAATCCCAGCTTCATGCTTGGCCCTATGATAATAGCATTTGCGGAACCAAGGACAGGAACGTCCCAGACAGGAATCGGTATCGCTTGCCACCGTCTCCCAGAAATCACCGCCCCGGCCGCTTAAATTCAGCTCTTCATCATCCCCTGATTCACTTTGAGTGAGCCATACGATCATCTGAGCTGCAGTAAGCGCATCTTCCCTTGGGCTTATAAAGTCCTTTTTATTAATTTTATGCTCAAACTTACGCAGACACAAATAATGTCCTCTTCCCTTAAAAATAGCAGCTTTAAACGGAAAAGGAACTACCTGCGTTAACAAAGGGATATCCCGCTCGCGCAATTGGTCCTGCAGATTAATGGTATGAGTGCTGACCATGACTTTTTCATTGGTGCGAACGCTTTGATAAATGGCAGGCAACAAATAACCGAGCGATTTACCGGTTCCTGTGCCCGCTTCGATCAGTAGGTGTTTGTCTTCGGCAAGTGCCGTCATCACCTCATTGATCATAATATCCTGAGCTTCCCGGCTTTCATACTGCGGTAATGTGTCTTTAAGTCGTTTGGTTACTTCGTCCATATAATCAGTAAAAGATAAATTCGCTAGCGGATTCTCTACATGCTCATCTCTAGGTGGCGCTAACTCCGTCCAGTCTCCTACTGCAAGCGCTAATTGACGATAGAAAGTCAGATCACCTTCGGGCTGTAGCGTCTCCGCTTCCCGCTCTCGCAGCAGACCATCAAAGTACCAGCCCAGATCACTATCCTCTTCGGTAAACAGCTCACAGAGTCTCTGGATCGTAAGCAGCGGCAGCTCGTAGAGCTCCTCCAGACATTTCAACAGCACTAAAGCAGTCGCAAGTGCATCACTATCTGCCTGATGCGGACGATCATGTGTCACTCCAAAATGAGCACTGACAGAGCCTAGCTGATAAGATGTGAGCGAAGGAAAGCAAATTTTCAGAAAATCAATCGTATCCAAAATCCGCCCTTGAAATGGCAAATAACCACAACGATCTAAAGCATTTTGTAAAAAATGGAAGTCGAAAGCGACATTATGCCCTACAAGCACAACATCATCCAAGAGCGGAACAAGCTCCATCATCATCTCATCCAGCTCAGGCGCATCCTTCACATCATCATCGGTAATCCCCGTCAGACCTGTTATAAAAGGAGGAATCGGCGTTCCGGGCTTGACATAGGAACCATATACCCGGGAGATGGACCGGTCTTCTTCTATAATTGCAAGGCCAACCTGGATAATTTCACCCACGGATTGGGTTCCTGTTGTTTCAAAATCAAGCACGGCAAATTTCATTATAATTCTATTCCCTTTCAATTGAGACTCTTAATCAGCATAACAGAAGTTGCGAAAAAAGGCGATGCACACCACTGGTTCAGGGGATGCATCGCTTGAATAGAAATTTCCAAAACCGTTATTCTTTTACAAAAGGGAAACCAGCTGATTTCCAAAATGCAGCTTCCCTCCACGACGGCGGCATACCTCTAAGTTAACGTTTGGCTCCGGAAGCGCCGGGTCATGCTGCAAGGCAAGGTCAAACAATTCCTGCGCTTCATTAAAACGTTCCTGTGAGGCTCGTATGCAGCCTAAAGCATTATATACCATGGCTTTCAGCTTGGTTTCCCGTATCAAGCCCAGCATATGGCTCAGATGACTCCAAGCGGCTTCACCGTCACCTTCCTGCAGATAAGAGATGGCTAAATATAATCGAGCAGCCAAGCTATCCGGGTATTGCGCAATAACTTCTTTAAACTGATCAATACACTTTCCATACATCAGCAGCTTATAATATCCCTGACCTCTTACAAAGGAATCCATACACAGCTCTGGTGCTTCCTGTTCCGGCACTTCCTCTTCGACCACTGCTGTAAAATCCGCACTTTCGCGAAAGTGACTTAGCTTCTCAGCAAAAGCGAGCCATTCATCCATCACTTTATCGCTCAGTCTATGCAGCATATTATAATTGCATAAAAGCTCGTTCCGGCGGGCACCCTCCGCTGTAGGGTAATCTGTTACGATCTCCTGAAGCACCTTGTTCATTTCAGCAAACAAATGTTGAAACATGGGCTATCCCCCCTTACTGAAGATGAAATCAGTTCAGCTTGCCTGACTTCATTTTCTGCGAGATCGGGGTCTTTCATCCCTGCCATTCATTACATGGCGTAAGTCCATACATTAAGCGATTGTAGCATGCAATTCATGATCAGCCAGCTTCACTGGTTTGTTATTCTCATCCACGAATACCACCGTTGGCTTATGTGACTCCAGTTCTTCCGAGGACAACATCGCATACGAAATGATAATTACTGTATCGCCCGGCTGAACAAGACGAGCTGCGGCACCATTGAGACAGATCACTCCGCTTCCACGCGGTCCAGGAATTACATAGGTCTCCAGTCGCGAACCATTGTTGTTATCCACAATTTGAACTTTTTCATTCTCAAGAATGTCCGCGGCTTCCATCAAGCTCTCATCAATGGTAATACTGCCCACATAGTTCAAATTCGCTTCCGTTACTGTTGCGCGGTGAATTTTGGATTTCATCATATGTCTAAACAAGTGCAGCAACCTCCTTTGGAATAAATACATTATTATCAATCAAGCGTGTTCTGCCAAACTTCACGGCAAGCGCTATAATAATTTCCCCATCCACTTCTGATAAAAGAGCTTCATCCTCTAATCCTTCAAGATCAGGGAATGTTAGGATCTCCGCATAATCAATCACCGCTAGAGGAGAGCTGGAAATAACCGATGTCAACAATTCCCGCACTTCAGCAACGGTTCTTACTTTTCCTTCTTCAATAGACTGACGTGCTTCACGTAAGGAACGAGATAACACCAATGCCTGACTACGCTCCTCTGGAGACAAGAATACGTTACGTGAGCTGAGCGCAAGTCCATCCCCTTCACGAACGATCGGACAAGGGATAATTTCGACATTCATATTAAGATCGGACACCATTCGGCGAAGGACAGCAACTTGTTGAGCATCCTTCAGCCCAAAGAAAGCATAATCCGGCTGTACAATATTGAAGAATTTATTAACCACTGTGGTTACACCATCAAAATGCCCAGGGCGGGAAGCCCCACATAGCCGGGTAGTAAGCTCCGATACCGAGACAGTAGTCCGAGTAGGCTGCGGATACATTTCTTCCACACTGGGGATAAATACAATATCTACTCCCTCACGTTCAGCGAGTTCCAAATCACGACGCTCGTCACGCGGATAGGAATCATAATCCTCGTTTGGCCCGAATTGCAAAGGATTCACAAAAATGCTCATTACCACTGTGTGGCTCATTTCTCCAGCCCGGCGAAGCAGACTGGCATGTCCGTCATGCAAGTATCCCATCGTAGGAACGAACCCAATCGGGGCGTGCCCGCCTTGTCTCATATACTCCAAAGCTTCGCGCAGCTGCTCAATGCTTCTGACCACTCTCATTTATTTCCCTTCCTTTCTGGCAGCGCCATATAAAGATTCCAAGACTGTTTCATCTGCATTAAAAACGTGACCTTCATCTGGGAAGGAACGTTCCTTCACTTCCTTCACATACTGGCTGATGCCCTCACGGATCACATTACCCACATCCGCATAGGTTTTGACAAAACGTTTCTCACGATAAGGTGAGGCATAACGCAGCAAATCATGGAAAACCAATACCTGTCCATCACAGTAACGGCCTGCACCAATCCCAATGGTTGGGATGCTAAGCGCTTCAGAGATTGCATGGGCTACTTCTTCCGTTACCAGCTCCAAAACGATTGCAAAAGCACCTGCTGCCTCAAGCGCCTTAGCTTCATCCATCAGGCGTTGGGCATCCTTGGCGTCTTTGCCTTGAATCCGGTAGCCACCAATCATATTCACGGATTGAGGAGTAAGCCCGATGTGTCCCAGCACAGGGACTCCCGCAGCCACAACCGTAGCTACAGTCTCACAAATCTCAAGTCCACCTTCCATTTTGACGGCATGAGCCCGCCCTTCCTGCATCAATCTGCGCACACCCCGCAGGGTTTCATCTATACTCCCGTGATACGTCATAAATGGCATATCAGCCACGATAAATGTACTTTGTGCTCCTCGAGTTACCGAGCGGGTATGGTACACCATATCTTCAATCGTTACCGGTAAAGTTGTATTGTATCCAAGGACTACATTCCCAAGAGAGTCACCAACCAAAATAAGGTCGATACCTGCTTCTTCTGCAAGAACTGCAGATGGATAATCATAAGCGGTCAGCATGCTCAGTGGCACACCTTCTGCTTTCATTTTTTTCATTTTTACAATATTTAGTGCTTGTTTGTTTGTCATTTCTCTTTTCGTCCTCCTTTTTTAAGTAACCTGCCCGTAAAAATCGCAACAAAAAAACCTTTTAGCAATCATTTGCTAAAAAGGTCCGAAGGGCAAAAAAGAGTCACTTGCGATCGTCCCTTCTGTCTCGGTCCTTACGGCTCAGAGCAGAATCCAACGTAACCGTCAAACGCAGTTATGAAGGTACTTTCAGTAATAAAAAATATAAAAAGTTCTACAATTCAAGAGTACAGTTCGATAAACGATACCGCCTCCGACCCATAGTATATCAAAAAGAGCGCGGAATTACACGAAAAAAATATGACAAGGGATGATACCCCTGTCATATAAATAAATCTTATAAAAGTTCAATTTCACCTGAGCATACGTTAGAGATCTCTCCTGAGCTGTTTTTAAGCAGTAGACCACCTATTTCATCCAAACCCACTACCACACCTTCAGAACGCCCCTGAGGGCTGTTCAGTGCGATCTGGCGCCCCAAAGTCACAGACATGGACTCCCAAAGCTCCTTTATAGGTTTAAAACCTTGCTTCATGTACAGATTGTAATGCATATCCAGTTCGTCCAAAACCGCCCTTACCAGCTCAGAACGGTCAACTGGAGCACCCCCCCGCTCAATCCGAAGTGAAGTGGCGACCTCCTGCAGATGATCGGGATAATCTTCCTCTGTCATGTTCGCGGAAATGCCAATTCCAGCAATGCAATAATGAAGCTCCCCTTCTCTTAGAGAAGATTCGAGTAAAATTCCACAAATCTTACGACCGCCTGCGAGCAGATCATTCGGCCATTTGATGCCGGCATCTACACCGGTCACCCGTCGAATTGCCTTGCAGACGGCAACTCCAGCCAGCAATGTCAGCTGCGGAGTCTCCGACAAGGGTAATTGGGGCCGTAACACAATACTCATCCAAATGCCCTTGCCACGGGGAGAGAACCACTTTCTTCCCATTCGGCCTCGGGCACCCGTCTGTTCTTCTGCGATGACGGTTGTTCCTTCCGGCGCGCCGTTTTCCGCTAAAAACTTAGCTTCTTCTTGAGTGGACACCACAGATTCCAGCAACTGAACGTTGCCTATCCAATTCGAAGCGGAGGTCTCTCGCTTCAGCTCAGTTAGCGACAGCGCTTTATCATCGCTCATGTCCATCCATCCTTTTTGCTTCAAGCAGCAATAATTGTTTATCGTTAGGTAAATCACCTGAAGCGACCGCTTGCAGGAGTCCATTTAACATTTTGCCGAGCCATGGTCCCGGACGTTTGTCCAAAGACTCCAGCAGCTCATTGCCTGTAATCTCAAGCTCCGAAAGGCTGGTTAGCGGCATTTGCGCGATCCATTCTCTTGCCGCTTGTACATTTACAGCGGCAGGTGCGGTTGCAGCCTCTGGCGATTCCACGATGGAAAAGGCAGAAGAGGCCGCAGTGGGAAGAGTAGGTGCGGCTGCTGGCAGTATCGCCAGCAGCGAGAGCCACCCTTCGGCGGCTTCCACGCCGAAGGCCAGCACGGCGGCGATCCATTGCCGCCGCAGACCTTCCATGCCGCCCATATCCGGCGGCATGCCCTCTAGCGCAGCGGTCCAAGCTTCGCGGACCCGCAGCACCTGGACGACGCCGCTCCGCGTCGTCCCCGAGAACGTCCATGCCCGCAGCAGCACATCGGCCTCTTGGGCCGACTGCTTCAGGGCATGGAGGAGAAGCGCCCACCGCAGGCGGGCGCTCTCCAGTTCCCCGATCCCGGCCGTTAAGGCGGCAGCAGCCGCCATATCGGTTCCGGTCCAGGGGAACGGGGCTTTGCCGCGCGCCAGCAGCTCGCAGCGCGCTAGCATGCCTAGGCCGCGCAGAGGATGCGGCCCCTCGACGATGCGGTCCAGCTCCGCGCGGACACGCTCCACAGCAATATGCGCCAGCTTATCCCGCTGGCGCATCAGGCCCCTCCACGTGTTCTTCGCGATGGAGAAATCCAGCACCGATGCAAAACGAATGCAGCGAAGCATGCGAAGCGCATCTTCGTCAAACCGCTCCTCCGCATCGCCTACACAGCGAATCACCTGCAGCTGTAGATCCTTCTCACCTGCGAATGGATCAATAAGTTCCCCATTTAATCCACAGCAAATCGCGTTGATCGTGAAATCACGACGACGAAGATCCTCCTTCACATCGTTCACGAAAAAAACATGTTCAGGACGACGATGGTCTACATAACCACTTTCTGTCCGGTATGTCGTCACTTCAAACCCGCAACCATCCTGTATCACGGTGACCGTACCATGAGCTAATCCTGTTGGCACACTGCGCGCAAAGATAGCTATCACTTCCTCCGGCAGTGCTGAGGTTGTAATATCCATATCGTGCACTGGCCTACCTAATAGCTCATCGCGAATACATCCTCCAACCCAATAAGCCTCGTGGCCATTTTGGGTTAACTCGGAAATTACAATCTCCGCTGCAATTGCCATCGCAGAAGGTGCCATTGTCCATTCCATATGTGACTCCTTACCCCCGAACTGGGTCCAGTCCAAGTACCTTGCGCCCCAGCACCCGGTAATAAATATCTTCATATTGCTTCGTTATCGAATCCTTACAGAAATCTTTGCAGGCTGTTTGTAAACAAGCTTCTCTAAACTGTTGCACCATACGTTCATCCGACAGGAGCTTAACTGCATATTTAGCCATAGTCGTTGTATCGCCAATCGGTGCAAGGAATCCAGTCTTTCCATGCTCTATAAGCTCAGGAATGCCTCCGGTTTGCGAGCCAATCGTCGGTACGCCGCAAGCCATTGCTTCCAGAGCAACCAGACCAAAGCTTTCCTTCTCGGAAGGAAGCAGAAGCAGATCAGCTAAAGAGATCACCTGAGCGATTTCATCCTGCCTTCCCAGAAAACGAACTTTATCTTCCAGACCCATTTCGCTAATTTTGGCTTGAATTTTGGGAAGATCCGGACCTTCCCCTACAAGCAGCAGGCGGGAAGGCAGTTCACGATTCACTTTGGCAAAAACGTCAACAACATCGCTGACTCTTTTTACAGGACGGAAATTACTGATATGCATCAGAATCTTCTCATCAGGCGCTGCGAAATCTCCCCGCAGATCCGTTACATCACGCGGATAATAGACCCGATGATCCACGAAGTTATAAGTGAGATCAATGTCGCGGGTAATATCGAGGACATCCCTTGTTTCTCTAATAAGATCCTGAGAGACCGCCGTAACGGCATCACTTTCATTAATCCCCAGGCGAATCAAATCTTTAAGCGATTCATCCTGACCAAGCACCGTTATATCCGTGCCATGCAAAGTCGTTACAACCTTCATATCGTTCCCAAGCATTTGCTTTGCAAGGAAAGCACACACTGCGTGTGGCACTGCATAGTGAACATGGAGAAGATCCAGATTTTGCATTTTGGCAACCTGAGCCATCTTCGTAGCAAGCGCTAGATCGTACGGGGGATAGCGGAATACATAATAATCGTTTACTTCTACCTCATGGTAAAAAATATTTTTCTGAAACGTTCCCAACCGGAACGGGATACTATGTGTAATAAAATGAACTTCATGACCCTTCTCGGCCAAGAGTTTACCTAATTCAGTCGCAACTACGCCTGAACCGCCAAGAGACGGATAACAGGTAATTCCTATTTTCAGCATACGATCCATCTTCCTGTCTCCTTCTTCTCCAGTATTGATTCGTGTAATGAATCATCTATTGTTTGTCGGCCGCTTTCAAAAAAGCGAAGCGAACACCGTTTCTTTCAAAATCACAGGACTTTATTTCTCTAAGCTGTTCAAAAAAAGCTCTCAGGAGCGCAATGGCGTATTAATTCCAAGCACTCCTGGATCAATCATAATCAGCTTATTATATTATCATACAAACTTCGTTATATCCGTTCCTTAAGTAAACAATTCCACCGTATGAGGTACCTTGGTTGCAAACCCTTCTGCATAAGGAATCAGCCTGCGCTGGCCAAGCAGCATATCTCTCGAACGGACTCGTTCAATGTAGCCTTCCGTTAACGGTGTGGATACAGCATCCTCACCCGGAGGTTTGGTGAACTGGGAGCGATAGCAGGACAACGCCTGCTCCTTCAAGCCATATTGCTCAGTAACATCAACAATAAGATCGGTACGTCCTAAATCATTGATAAAATAGAAGTACAGCTGTGGAGCAGGAATTGCCGGCTTGTCCGGCATATATTTACGTAGCTTGGCATTAAAAACAGCCTCTTCCACCAGCTTGCTACAGGCGATATGATCGGGATGACGATCCTCCCAATAAGGAGCAAAAACTATCGTAGGAGAAAAGCGGCGAATTTCAGCAGTCACAGCCGCCACATGCTCTGCTGTAATAAAAAGCCCTCTATCTGGCAGACCCAGGTTTGTCCGCACGGATGCTCCGAGAAGGTCTGCAGCTTGCTGCGCTTCTTGCTTGCGAAGTTCTACTGTACCGTTCGATGACATTTCCGCGGCTGTTAAATCGCAAAGTCCCACCTTAAGTCCCGCAGCGGTATGTTTTGCAATTGTTCCTGCCATACCGATCTCCGCATCATCTGCATGCGCACCAAATACAAGAATGTCCAGCTTCATTCATCAACACCTGGTTTGTATTTATGAACCAGTGCACGCCAAGCAAAATCACCACGATCAATCGCCTTCACAAGAACCTCCGCTGTGGCAATATTCGTAGCTACCGGTATCCCGTATACGTCACATAGACGAAGTAGAGCTGAAATATCAGGTTCATGTGGCTGCGCCATTAATGGATCACGCATGAAAATAATAAGATCCAGTTCATCCTGTGCTACCATTGCACCGATTTGCTGATCTCCACCTAATGGACCAGACATGTAACGATGAATTTTTAAGTTAGTTACATCCATAATCCGTTGGCCAGTAGTCCCTGTAGAAAAAAGTTCATGACCTTCAAATACATGTTCATAAGCTAATACAAAATTTACGATTTCATCTTTTTTACGATCGTGGGCAATAAATGCGATCTTTAACATGGTGTTCTCTCCTGTCTATTCTATAAAGTGCTCGAATCCATAGATCAAGCCTGTATATCCCATTACCTTTTCAATACCCATCTTAACGCCTGGCATATATCCCGCACGCTCATAAGAATCATGGCGAATCTTCAAGGATTGTCCGAATCCGCCAAAAATCACTTCTTCTTGAGCAAACACACCAGGAAGACGGACACTATGTATCCGGAATCCGTTATAGTAACCACCACGGGCACCTTCAATGGTTTCTTCCTCTTTAGGATTACCTTGACGAAGTTCCTCACGAACTTCCGAAATCATCTCTGCGGTTTTGACCGCAGTTCCGGATGGAGCATCCAGTTTCTGGTCACCATGATACTCTATAATTTCCAGATGCGGGAAGTACTTTGAAGCTTGCGCCGCAAATTTCATCAATAGAATAGCCCCAATGGAGAAATTCGGAGCAATAAGTCCGCCTATCCCCTGTTCTTGACACTGCTTGTCCAGTTCCACCATCTGCTCCGGTGTGAATCCGGTTGTACCGATAACCGGACGCACTCCGTACTTAATAGCTAGCGCTGTATTCGTATACGCTGACTGTGGTGTAGTGAAATCCACAAGGACATCTCCGTTGCTTCCCGCGAGGGCGGCCTCAAGATCAGAAGTTACAATAACGCCTGAGTCTTCCAGACCTACCAGACGCCCTGCATCAATATCGCCCGAAGAACGATCTACTGCTGCTGCTAACTCCAGCTCTTCGTCCTGCAATACAAGTTTAACAACCTCTTTACCCATTCTTCCGCCTGCGCCGGATACAACGACCCTGATCTTGTTATTCATATTTTTTCCATCCTCGCTCTCACTAGTTATATAGTTATTGCATATACGATTGTATGGATTTCTGAAGGTCTCTCATCAATTCCCGCAAGCCAGAATCATCCGGATGTAACGAAATCACTTCTTTTAAGGCAGTCATAGCCTGTAAATGTTCATTCACTCGACTATGCGCGATAGCAAGCCATACATAAGCATCCCCATATAATGGATCAAGGGTAATCGCCTCTTTGAGCAGTGTAATCGGATGATAAGGGTTGCGAGTTTTGTTGTCTTCATCTTCTATCAACCGTTTGGCTTCCTGTACATGCATCATAGCCTGCAAATGCTGCAGATGCAGACTATACTCAGGTTTGCTGGTGTCCAGCTTTACAGCAGCCTGAGCATGAACTAAAGCTTTATCTAGCATACCACTGCGGGCATACGTTATGGAACAACGATATCTAACCTCGGCATCAGCAGGGCTTGCCGCAATTGCAGACTCGAAGCAAACAATAGCTTCGGCAAAGTCACTGCGCAATATCGAGCGGTAAGCCTCTCTTACATAATCCTTATGATCCATATACTCACCATCCTCACGGCTAAATCCCGTTCGTTTGGTACAGCATATGTTATAGAGGCCTAATCGGTGTCTTTCGGTGTCCAACGTCCCGCATCACGGGTATTAAATTTATGCATTACCTTATTATGCGCTTCCGTCAGGTCTATCCCGAGAGAATTTGCAAAACAAACGGTAATAAACAGAATATCTCCCAGTTCAAGTTCAATGGAATTCTCAGCTTCATCAGACTTCTTAGGCTTCTCACCGAACTCATGATTGACCTCTCTAGCCAGTTCTCCGACTTCCTCGGACATGCGGGCCAGCATAGAGAGTGGACTGAAGTACCCTTCCTTAAACTGCGATATATAAGCGTCTACTTCACGCTGTATGTCACCAAGACTTTTGTCCATAAAATGTAACTTCTCCCCCTCTGTATATCTTGCCTTCTGTTTGCCCCTATGTTATCGTAAAGACGTTTTGAAGACAATCTTTTTTGAATATTTTAACACACGCAAGAAAAGGTATAGTTATTATAGGAAAAGAAAAACTGCCTACAAAAGGCCTAACGAGGGATTTCATGAATTCAAAAAAGGTAATTACAATCAGCAAGACAGTCGCTCCCATCTTGCTCGGAGCCGCAGTATATGCCTTCGGGCTACTGTATTTCATCATTCCAAATCAGTTGATGGAAGGCGGCGTAACCGGGATCACACTTCTCCTTAATTATGCCTTTAGTATTCCCATCTTTTTATCCACACTGCTGATCAACCTTCCTTTGTTTCTGCTGGGCTGGAAAGTCCTAGGCGGGCGGCAAATTGTGTATACAGGTGTAGGGATCGGGGCGTTGACCTTTTTCCTGTGGGTTTTCGAACGAATGATTACTGCGGGATGGATTATCCCCTTCAGTACCGAACACGACTTTATTCTTGCGGCACTTTACGCAGGAGTAACGCTTGGAACGGGGCTTGGGCTAGTATTCCGTTTTGGGGGTACAACAGGTGGTGTTGATATTGTCGCAAGAATTCTGGGACGGAATTTTGGCTGGAGCATGGGGCAGATTATTTTGGCCATCGACATTATTATTATTGGCTCTTCCATCCTCTACATTCCTAAAGAAAAAATACTTTACACACTTGTCGCAGTTTTCATCTCATCACGAGTTATAGATTTTATCCAAGAAGGTGCCTATGCTGCCAAGGCATTTACAATTATCAGTGATGATGCACCGCAAATTGCCGATCTGATTACAGCGGAAATGGATCGTGGTGTAACCCTCATCCCTGCCATTGGTGCTTATTCCAAGCAAGCTAAATATATGGTGTACTGTGTAGTCTCAAGGCAAGAAATTCGCCGGCTAAGTCTGCTGGTCAAATCCGTTGATCCACGCGCCTTCGTAATTATTAGCGATGTACACGACGTACATGGAGAAGGCTTTCGAGAAACCTAAATAAAAAGGAGTGTAGGCCATTTCAAGCCCACACTCCTTTTTGCTGTTTATAATTTCACCCTACGGAATCGGCTTCCAATTCTGATTCTGACCACGGTACTTGCGATAAGCTACATAGGCTAACGCAGCTATAATGAAGCTTGCTGCTAACCCTCCCCAAATCCCAAATTCTTGCGATGTCAGCGGCAAGGACAATGCGGGTTCATCCTTCTCTTTTCCGAACATCACTCTTACCGCATCCTGACCATAAGATACAATTTCAAGCAGGCGGGCACGTTCAACTTTTTGTGAGGACGAAGGAATGCCGGCCGCATATGAGAGCCAAGAATCAAAAGCACTCACAACTTCAGGCTGGCGGGAGACAATCACTGCCGGACGGATGTTATCATACCTGCCCTGCAGTCTTTCCAGAGCTGTTTTCCAGCCCGCCAAATCATTTGCAACCGCACTTTGCTCCATCGCATTTAGATCCTCACGAATCAGCTTGTAGTACTGAAGCCAGATAGGCTGACGCGGATGATTAAGACTGTTGGCAGCTAGACGTAGCTTGGCGGCTGCCGCTTCCCATTGCTGTGGATTTATTTTCGCGCCTGCCACTGTAGCCTTCAGGTCCATAATGGCCCCTGACAACGCATTAATCCCCTCCACAGAGGTCATTCCCTCAAAGGATGTGGACACAAAGATCTTGGAGATCGCTTCGGTCTCCTGTCGGACCTTCATTACATCCCCTTCCAAAACATACCCATACAACGCCTCAGCGGCTTGTTCCAGCTGCTGTGCTCCAGTCTTTCCGCTCATTACTGCCAAACCGTTACCCGAACTAACGTCGGCGCTTTGCTTCGAAGCATTGCCAGACCCTTCGCCATCATCCCCTAGCACTGCTGAAGCCTTTACAACATCCATACTGGTCAGTAGCCAGCAGAATACTAGCACAACCACTACATAATATCTCCCGCGGAGCATGAAACTCCCCTCCTACCCAAGAAGAAACGACGTTGTCGTCTTTTAAAGACGATATTCGTTTCTCGTAAAATTATAAGGATAAAGTATAGTATAAAACTTATACTTCTTATAATTCTAAATGTATGGCAGGGGGACAAGGGATAGAACTGCTTACTAACGTCTATTCTTGAACTGATAGATTGACTCTACCGGTCTTTGTCTTCTACTAAACAACCAAGCAGCTGCAACACTAAGCAGCGTAAGCGCCATAGTAAAGTACTGTACCTGAATTACATAATCGTTCAAAACAGAAGGTAACCACGGATAGATTCCGTAAGAATAATCCAGCATATCGTTGGCGAGTGTCCATAGTAAGGCTAATGGAATCATTTTGCGGAAAGAAAAAAACCTTGCATAAATCAACGCTTCAACTGCCATCCCCGTATGGGAGATTACCAGCATCCAATCTTTCCAAACCAAAACATCACCGTGATAACCCCCGGCAAAAATAATGCTCACTGCCCATATCCCGTACTTCACTGACGTAACGACCGCCAAAGCCTCAATAAGTTCCCTTACATTGTTTCCTGTGTAGCTTTTTGGAGGGAAGAGCATCAGCAACAGAGCTAAGGTAAAAAACAAACTTGCGGTTGGGCTATCCGGAACAAATGGAAGCAGCCAGTGTGGATAATTAGCCGCAGTGAACTCCAGTTGATTGCCATACCATATGTAGCCATAAATTGTGCCCAGGAAATTTACGATAAATAACAACCAAATAATTCCCCGGTTCTTAAACAGTTTGTTAAACCAATGAACTGGCATACAGATTATTAACCTCCCCAAGTAGTGGCACTTTACATTTAGACATACAAAAACCTGACCGCATGCACGATCAGGTTGCGTTATCATTATTTTACTGTTCGCTTTTTTGTTTGGCAAGCCAGCCGGCCAAAGTATCGATATCCGCTTCTGACAGACCTGCTCCCAACGTGGTATCGTACATTTTTGGCATCTGCCCTTGACCCTCTTTTATAATAGTAAGGATTGCTTCTTTGTCATGAGTGTCCCCAACTCCGCGAAGCGAAGGTCCGCCTGCCCCTTTCAAATCCGCTGCGTGACAGGTGATACAAGTGGCTTGTTTGTAGAGCCCCATAGCTGGATCATCCTTGTCCACAATTGCTACTTCTTTTGCCTTAACGGCGCTGGAGGTTGGAAGACCTTTTGCCCTGTTCTCCGCCGCCTTTTCTTCCCGTTGAACATCTTCAGGAATCTGACCCGTTTCAGCCATTTCATGTTTATATTCAGTCCAGGCTGTATTGGTCAAATAAACAATTGCTGCTAGGGACAAGAACATCAAAGATGAAGCAATCGGCCTACGGTAAAAGCGACGCTCTCTACCCGTATCCAGAAAAGGAGCCAACAGAAGTGAACCAAAAGCCACACCAGTAACTCCTAGTGTACCCAGAACGATATAATCGCCCGAAGCATAAGGGAGCTTCAAATACTGATAGAGAAACAAGAAATACCAGTCAGGAATCGGGATAACCGTAGCACTAGCATTTGCTGGAAACCCTAGCGGAGCTGGCTCTGAAATAGTAAGTACTAATATTCCTACAAGTACAACGACTCCGACCATCCATTCCTTCAATAGAAAGTTAGGGATAAAGGCTTCCGATTTGCCGGGGTAAGCCGTGTAGTCCGGAGGTGTGATAAATCCGTTCCCTTTGCGAACTCTGGAATCACCGACATATACAACCTTTTCCTTAGAATTGTTTCCATGTGCCATCCGTATTCCTCCTCTCTCAGATTAACTTACAGCGGTCCGGAAATCCCTTGTCTGCGGATCATAATAAAGTGTCCTACGAGCAGACTAAGAAGCACCGCTGGGAGGAAGAATACATGTAGTGCGAAAAACCGAGTTAAGGTTTCGGCGCCAACAATCGTTCCGCCTTGCATCAGTTCCTTCAGCACCGGCCCCATTACTGGAACAGAATTAGCTATTTCAAGAGTTACCTTTGTTGCGAAATAAGCTTTATTATCCCAAGGCAACAAGTAACCTGTTAAACCAAGTCCCAACATTACGAAGAAAATCAGCATTCCAACTACCCAGTTCATCTCACGCGGCGCTTTGTAAGAGCCTGTAAAGAAGACGCGCATCGTATGAAGGAACATCATAACAATTACTAGACTTGCACCCCAGTGATGCATCCCGCGGACAATCTGTCCAAATGCAACACTTGTCTGTAAATACTCAACACTAGCATAAGCATTAATAATGTCCGGAACATAATACATCGTTAAGAACATACCTGATAAAATCTGAATGACTGTAATAAAAAAGGTCAGTCCGCCAAAGCAATACACGAACGCAGAGAAATGATGGGCCGGATTAACATGCTCAGGAACCTCGTGATCGGCCACGTCTCTCCAAATTGGCGTAACATCCAGACGTTCGTCAATCCAGTTATAGACATTTTTAAACATCAGAACTACGCCTCCTCACGAGCTACTGTATTTGGCACAATGTCTCCCAAAAGCACCCACCCGTTATCGAATTTCGTTTTATACTGATCAAGCGGCTTAGGAGCAACCTCGAGATTTTTGCCAAGCTTTGTATAACGTGCACCATGGCAAGGGCAGTGATATTCGTCCGGATGAGCTTTATTGTTGTTCCACCCGACCGTACATCCCAAATGTTTACAAATCGGTGAAAGCGCATAAATATCACCCTTCGCGTCTTTCCGGATCCACGCAGTGAGTGTCGCTGTACTGTCGTACCATCCGTCCTTCTGTTTCAATTCAAAAGTAAATTCCTGGGGCTCTTCGGTGATTTTGCTTATCTCAGCAACCTTGATAAAATCTCCAGCACCCTTCTTATGTAATATCGGATCTACGACAAAACGGACCATTGGAAGAATTGTACCCGCCCCCATAAAAGCAGTGGCGCCACCAAGCGTGTAGGTCAAAAATTGCCTGCGCGACATCTCTTTACGGCTGGGTGGTTGTTCAGGCCATGTCTCCTGTTGTTCATTATGGCTGCTCATACTGTTATATAACCCCCTTCTCAAGATATAAGAAAGTATCTGTGGTGTCCGATCAGAGATGTCTCAATATAAATAATCCGTTTTCAAATCTTTTCAATGAAATACATCACATACCATTTGGATTCAACCTAATAATAGCTTAGGCTCCAAAACCCGTCAAGAATATTGTCTAATTTGTGACAGGCTAAAAAGCGGTTTCAACCTGTAATTGTTGATTTTCTGTCACATTTATAAGGAGTTCATCTCCGCCACATCTCTTGAATTTTGATACTAATTCCACTGTTATTCTCCCCTTCTGGAGAAGCCTCAATGATAGGCAGAGAGAGAACTAAATCGCTTTCATAGATTTGGCTTTCTTGGAGAGGTACATCCGCTGTCAACACCACAACATGCTGGAAACCACTGGATTTGACTTTTTGGCAAATCTCATTAATTAAATTCACATAACCCTCTCCAGCATACTGAATGGCTGGGTAAGTCACGATCCGCCCCTTGAACGGTATTTCCACCATATCCATGAAATTACGTAATCTTTCGAGTGCCTGAACGGTCTCAGGAGGACTCTCAAGTCCAGTTAATCCTGTAAAAGGTATGAGACATGTATCATAGAATTTTCGATTTTCTTCCCAAGTGTCCACTTCAAAATCGCTGAATTTCATTTCCATTCATCTCCCTATGTATAATTGTTAATCTTTTTGATCTTTCGCAGATCTTCCTGAAGTTATAGAACCCATTATATTGAAGGAGGAGGATGAACGTCCAGATTTAGATTTTTTATTTTCGTTCGTTTAAGCAAAGTGAGTAGATTATAAGCAAAAAAAGAAATGCGCTAAGCGCATTTCTTTATGCCAAACTTTTAAGTTCCTCAGTAAGATTTCGGAAAGCCATCTCATCTCCGGTAGCCAGCGCCGTGTCAATCTCACGGTGCAAGATGTCGGAGCGACGCTTTCGCAGCGCTTCATCCCACACCATTTCTGCCGCAAGTCCTAGCATCACTTCATACGTAGCCTTCATTTTGTCCATTCGATACACCTCCGCTGTTTAAGAGATCCTTTTTTCTTGTTATTTGATATTTTGATATCCATCAAGATGATTATGTTTTCGGTTTCAAGAGAAGCGGCACCTACTAAAGCATATTCATCAATCCTGTCTTCGTTCTACATATTTGCCCATTACGCTCAATACTTCTTCTATTGTACCCATCAGCAGCATTAACGGATTCCTACATCTGCGTATGTAATCCCCATAAGCCTTTTCGCATGCGCACCTCTACCGAAGATACTTAGGTACGGCTGTCTCTATCCCCCATGGCGTCATCATCACAGCGAGTCCACCAGAAGTCTCGCCCAATTTAAGCATCCCTAGGTGCACCATCATCCGTATTATTCGTTGCTCTAGAATAGAAGCAGCACTGTCATAATAAAACGGTTTAATTAGCCACCCCACACCATCCACTAAAGAAGGTACTGTCACCCAATTACTGGCGCTGATGCTTATCCAATACACAAGTGAAGGTAGATTTGGCACAGCCCCTTTATATAGTCTTAACCAAAAAGAGAATATCTGCATCAACGAATCACATTTTCCATCGTTTAACACAGCCTCACCGGTCGCAGTAAGCCTTAGCCGGAAGCCTTCCTCAGAGATCCAGCGGCGGTGACGAATATAGTCATACAAAAGCGCAAATCTTGGAGGATAATGCTCACAAGCTCTCCCATAACCAAATCTCCAACCGCCTTTGCTAAGAAGCTCCTCCGGAATATGAAGCGCGTTCATCACACCTTGCTGGTACCGCCTATACATTGCCCCTTCCTGATTCAGTTCTGGCTCATTGTCCTTAATATATCTCAGCAGCATTACCAGATCACTGATCATTAATTCTCCTTCACTGCGATACATAACAGGTTCAGGGCTAGTTGCGATGCTCTCTTTGATATGTGCACTCATCGTCTCCCGAAAACGTTCTTTTAAATCCTTGGGTACCTGGTACAAATATCTGGTCTGCTGTGAGGAACCACTAAAAAGCCAGCCTCCACTTTTGAAACGAGAGACCATCTCCCGGAAACCTCCAGTTTTCCCTTCAGGTGCATCAAAGGACGCTTGCCTTGCCACGGCCAACAAATCCTCAAGACTAAAGTAGGTGCGTTCATCAAAAAGCAATGTATTCAAAAACCGTAAATCCTCCGGAGCGCATTCCCGGATATGAGACTCCATAAAACTTCTGCTTCCAAGCATAATCAAAATACTTTGGATCAAGTCGTGTTTGGAATTCTGTTTGCATTCACACCGGTAGCGGCCCGCTATGGCGGTCAGCTGTCCAATATCTGCATAAGTAAGCATATCCGCCAGATTCATGTTTTATCGCCTCACCGTTTTACTACCATTATGGGGAATACTGCCTATTTTATTCCCTTTATTGCAAAAAAAATAACCCGAAGCCCGGGTTAATGCTGATTTTGCAGGATATGGCGAGTACAATTATATAAAATAGGATTCCATTCCCGCTCTTTCTTCTCCAGAATCGTCAAGGATAGATTGCCAATTCGTTCAGAATACTTATCCTTGTAAAGAGCAGTATACAGCTGAGCAAGAAATCCTCCATGGGATATGACGAGTATATTCCGATTGGGATGCAGTGCAGAAATATCTTCCATAAAAGCAAGAGCCCGAGCCTGAAGCTGTTCGTCGGTTTCTTGACCGAGGGAGAGCTGGCTCCATTCCTTACCCCACTTCTCTTCACGTTCTGCGGCAGTAAGCCCTTCTACCTGCCCATAAGCACGTTCCCGGATACGCTGATCAGGTTCTAATAGCGGAATTCCTAACTTGTCAGCAATAATCTTACCGGTCTCAGCAGCGCGGGAAAGATTACTAGTAACGCAGTAGTCCCAGCTGTACGGTTCCTGTAATAAGCGGTCAGCAAGCATTGCAGCTTGCATCCGTCCTTCATCATTAAGTGGAATATCACTTTGTCCCTGTATTTTCCCTATCGCGTTCCAGTCCGTCAATCCATGGCGTATCAAGCCGATTAGCATGTTGCCTCCCCCTTTTCAGCAAAGTATTTGTCTCTTAATGTAACATGGATGAAATAAAAAGTCTTCTTTTTATGAGTTTTACAATGCAAAAAGCCCCTCATTACATTAAGTAAAGGGACTCCTTCAATGTTCTGAATATTATAAACAACGGAAGCAAAGACATACGTCTAATAACCCTCTATGATCGGCGATAACGATTCAGCCTAGTTAATGAAAATACTGCAAAGCCTACACCTAACATCGATAACATCATCCAGTATTGAGGATGAGTGGGTCCCATACTTACAACAAGGGGTTCAATGATCCCACCTTCAGAGCCCAAGATTGGATACGTTGATTGCCATTCCATCGAGGATCCAGCGACACCTGTCTCCACAATTCCACTCTGAGCAACAACTGCATCACCTGGAGTTCTGAACATCGTAAAATAAAGAACGCTGGACAGAAATATTGCCAGAAAGCATGCGATCCATAAGCTAAGCCGATGGCGAACAATAGCAGAGGTCCCAGCAGATTTCCCGTCACCGGGCATCAACCATGGACTCTCTAAATAAATCCGCTCCATGACTTTAACATTTATGGCTTCAGCACGCTCTTCACTGATCTCTTCCCTCAAATCTTGCATAAGCAGGCTGCTCTCTTGCCATAGAGCCCATTCTGCAGCGCAGTAAGGACAAGTTTCAATATGTCTTTCAAGTAAAATCCGCCTAGGATGTGTGGGGGGAGCGTCCCACAAGAGCGGAATACATTCTTGCGCTTCCCTGCAATTCATTCGCCTTACACCCTCTCAACCTGCTCTTCAACTTCAGGCTCATTGAAATAGGATTCGAGTTGAAGCTTCACACTACTCCTGGCACGAAACAATAATGATTTCACTGAGCTTACACTCTGATCTAAAATTTCTGCGATTTCTTGATAGTCCATTTGATCATATTCACGTAGGATAAGTGCAGAGCGTTGTTTTTCGGGAAGATTATTTATCGCCTCACGGACCAAATTCATCCGTTCATTGCGCAATGCAGCCTGCTCGGGTGCAACTTCAAACGGTGCTACTGGTGTATATCCACTCTCTTCCAGAGATACATTACCGGCACGGTTCTTGCGAAGCTCACTTAGCACAGTGTTGCGGGCGATAGTGTACAGCCATGTTGAGAATGAAGCATCTACCTCTCGAAAGGAATGCAAGCTACGAAATGCCTTGTAGAAGGTCTCCGAACAAAGGTCCTCTGCGATAAGCTCCATATGTGAATTTCTAAGCATATGATATACAAATGCTAGTATTTTACGTTGATAACGACGCATTAATTCTGAATATAATTCTGTGTTTCCTTGTTTGATTTGCTGGATCAACTGGGAATCCGTCATGGTGAGATTGGCCCTCCTCGCCCTTGCACGTCTTTTCCCATCCGGTCCGTACTTATTATACCGGTTTGGGCTTTAAAAGTTGCGGTGTTACTGCAAATTTTTAGTTTTTTTATGAAATACACCTATGTATATTCAACTACCCGATAATTAAGGCATGATGTATATGAAGAAGACAAAAAGAAATAAGGCATACTTCTAATTTTAAATAAATATAGAAACGAATCTAGAAACATACCTGCTCTATTGTACCACATATTCTCATAGGATGACATTAATAGACTTAAGATAGGTCCTCTCGCCAACAAGACCCGACATTGGATTTCTGACATAGATTCCGGCTTTAAAAATAACACATTTATCAATTTTTAAAAACTGTTGACAAAATGTAAACGTATACATATAATAAAAGTACAGTATGGTTTCTCTCCACTCCTATCCAATACTTAACGGTTCCAATTTATTGTGAACTGTAGCCGCTTACTTTGTAAGCGGTCTTTTTTTGTCCTGAAAGCGCTCTACCTTTTTTAGATGGTCAATATCAGATTATTTTACTATAGCGAGCGAATTAGCTTCCACAAATCCCCACAATCATCTATTACCCCGTCTGCGTCCACTTGAAGAGGTATATGCTCATTACGTTTCCAAATGCCTTGCAGCCCTGCGTTACGGCTCGCTTGTACGTCATTCATTGGATGATCAACTACAAATATAGCCTCCTCTGCGCTCACCCCATTGGTATCCTTCCTTTTTCAAAAATAAAGGATTAAACCGGGGACGGTGATAAACCTACGGGCAGGTTCGTTACATAGACGTCAGATTTTGTTTAGCTGCGTGTGTTATCCACCCTCTAATCCTAATCGTATGGAAAAGAGTCAAAATAAACAATATACTAGCTATAAAGTTATTTATTGAGGTGAATTTGAAATGGATGAAATCGATGAATCAAAACAACTGGTACTACAAATCGGCGGTGCCTTGAAAAAGTACAGAAAAGAAAAAAACATGAGCTTAGATGACTTAGCGGAATTAACAGGCGTAAGCAAACTTACTCTGGGGAATATCGAACGTGGCGAGACAAATCCAACTTTGGCGATAATATGGAAAATTTCAAAAGGCATATCTTTGCCCCTATTAGCTTTGTTCAAATCTGAAGACCCTGTTAGTCTGTATCGAGCAGGTGAAGGTCTCCGGTTTTCTAATGATCAAAAGAATTGGATCATTGAACCCGTCTTTAAAAACGTAAGCAACGATATTGAAATGTGTCGGGCTTACTTACAGCCAAATAGTTCGTATCACCCTGAAGGTCATCATGTGAATACAACTGAAATTGCGACAGTAATGACTGGTTCCATTGAAATTCGAGTCGATGGAGAAATGTACACATTGAATCAATATGATACGATCAGTTTTCGTGCAGATCGCCCTCACTCTTATACCAATCATACAAATAGCGAAACAGTGCTCCATATCTCCTTAAAATATGGTTTCTAAAAGTCGAAAATTTCACCTATAAAATGCAACTCAGTATTCCATTCTATATGGATACTCTGAGTTGTATTTTTTTTAACTAATATAAGCATTTCAAGTTATAGAACTATCTCAACAAAAGTAAACTTTGAAATACTTATTGTTAAATTAAATATATTATACTATACTTTCATTGTCCGCGCGGATATTAGTACGCATTAATTCTGGGAGGGAAAATGAAGAATGCCGAATAAAAAATTTGTAACATCATCTTTAGGGCTGCTACTACTCGGCATTATTATTATTGCCGCAAATTTACGTGCTCCCTTAACCTCGGTCGGTCCTTTAGTGGGTCTCATAAGGGGTGACGTTCATATTTCCAATACTTTAGCAGGCCTGATAACAACGGTACCTTTACTTACCTTTGCTTTAATATCGCCTCTAGTACCAAAACTAGGACGTAGGTATGGAGTAGAACTTTTAATTTTGTTTGCCCTGATCTTTTTGACTGTTGGTATTGTAATACGTTCTTTATCTGGGGCTGCAAATCTGTATATTGGAACTGCAATTCTTGGATTTGCAATTGCCGTTTGTAATGTATTAATGCCAAGTTTAATCAAACGCGATTTCCCTAATAAAATCGGTGCCATGACTGGTGTATTTGCAATTTCAATGAGTTTATCTGGAGCGATCGCCTCGGGAATCAGTGTACCGCTAGCTGCAAACGCAGGTTTAAAATGGCAGGGTGCATTGGGAATTTGGGCGATCCTAAGCTTTATATCGATCCTCTGCTGGTTGCCTCAATTAAGAAAGCATACGAAGCAAACAGCCTCGACGAGTCAACAGATGGCCGGCAATGATGTGAATGTTTGGCGTTCCCCTCTTGCCTGGCAAGTAACCTTGTTTATGGGGATGCAGTCCATGATTTTCTATGTGCTAATCGCATGGTTGCCTGAAATTTTAAAACAGCAAGGCATTGACTCAAGCCAATCAGGATGGTACCTCTCAATAATGCAGTTAGCGCTGCTTCCATTTACCTTTATTGTCCCCGTTATTGCAGGGCGAATGTCAAATCAACGTTCGTTAGTGTTCATCACAACCATTTTGCTTTTGACGGGAACGCTCGGACTGCTTTACGGAAGCTCCAATATCATTCTGTTGTGGATTATCATACTCGGAATTGGTGGAGGCTGCGCCTTTAGCTTGTCCATGATGTTTTTCGGTTTACGTACTAAAAGTGCGCATCAAGCAGCGGAACTGTCTGGTATGGCGCAATCGATCGGATATCTGCTTGCCGCAATTGGTCCTGCCCTTATAGGATATTTGCATGACACGACAAATAGTTGGAACCTGCCACTTTTCATACTGCTTGGCGCTTCGGTTTTACTCTTTATTGTCGGTCTAGGAGCAGCAAGAAATCGTTTTGTAGGTAGCCAAGCTAGTTACGACGAAGAAAATTCAAGTACCAGAGAATTTCTTGGAAGAAATACTGATCGAAATGAAGAAAGCGAGTTTGGGAACAGTTGCAACAAACCAAACCTAAATTAGAGTCTGCGGGTATAAATCCGGAAGCATTTTGCGGCACTCCTTTCTTTTCTTCGTTGATCCAATAAACATTTAGCTTGTACGAAGACGCTATCGGACACAGATGACCTTAAATGCAGCATTAATCCACATTTGGGATGCTAACGGACCCCATAGCAGCTATTGTCACGAAAAACACACAATATAAGCCTCTTCATATGAAATAGTGTCAGTGGAGTCCGAAAGACTGCTTCAAAGGCAAAAAACGAGCAAATAACGTCATTAGGGTCCGTAAGTACTAGGTGGTACTTATAGTGGTACTTATAGTGGTACTTATACTGGTACTTATAGTGATACCGATGGCGATGGCGATACCGATGATACTGACGGCGGCATGTTGAAGTAAGCAGCCAACAAACCAACAAACAAAAAAAATAGCGATTCTCTATTCACATGAGAATCGCTGTTTTGCTGTTTATTACGATTTGAAAATGAACCTGAGCGAACCTTAATACTACACGTATACCGTATAATCATGATGCTGCAACAGGATCTTCGCCCGCTCCATATCGTTCTCCTGACGGAAAGAGAGACGCATAATCCCCGGAACATCTTCACGGCTTTCGATAATTTGTACGTTGCTAAGGTTAATTCCTTGATCCCCCAGCTCTGTAGCAATACGACCGATAATCCCCGGATGATCGGGTACATCAATATGTAGGTCAAATAAAGGTGCTATCATACCTTTACGCCGTTCAGGCAATTGACTACGGAAGCCATTAGCTTCATGAAATGCCTCTTCAATCCCAACACCATCTTCACTTTCCAGCAAACGAACAAAAGAAGAAACTTCCTCGTTCCAATCCTTCAACAATCGAAGCATCACTGAACGATTGTTTAACAAGATATCACGCCAAATAATTGGATCACTGGACGCAATCCGTGTAATATCCCGAAAGCCCCCTGCAGCTAACGTACTATACAAGGAGTCAGTATCATCATAAGCTTTAATCTGATTTACCAGCGCAACCGCAATAATATGTGGCAAATGACTAATGGCACCTACAATCTCATCATGACGTTCTGGATTAAGGCGTACAATCTGCGCTCTAGTAAGGTGGAGTAAGGACTCCAACGCGTGATAAGCCTCGTCTGGCACTCCCGGTGGAGGCGTTAATACGTAATAGGCATTCTCAAACAACAGCGATGAAGCTGCCTCAACACCTGAACGCTCTGATCCTGCCATAGGGTGACCGCCGATAAAATGTACTCCAGGAATATCCAAAGAGACTGCGCATGCGGCAATACTAGCTTTCGTACTTCCAACATCTGTAATGATGCAGCCGGGCTTGAGCGGCAATTTGCTTAACTGCTGCAAATAATCCTCTAGCATACCCACCGGCACACATAAAAAAATGAAATCGGCATCGATTGCCGCTTCCTCCACAGACAATGTGGCACTATCGACCACACCTCTGCTAATATACTTACTCGCGGATTCAGGACGGTGGGCATGGCCAACGACGGTCAGGCCCTCCTTGCCTTTAAAGCAAAGGGCCAGTGAGCCTCCGATCAGACCGACACCGAATATTGCTATTTTTGTCGTCATGTTCTTTGAACTACCTGCCTTCTTTAGTCTTGACTTGCTGTTATTACTAGGCGCGTACTCCACTCTCTATAAGAGTTTGTTCCAGCGCGGTGATAAAAGCTGTATTCTGCTCAGCCGAGCCCACAGTAACCCGAATATAAGTCGGATAAACCTGATGACCCGCTCTTACGATGATTCCTTTACGCATCAAAGCATCAAAGACCTCTGCAGCAGGCTTACGAACATCTACCATAATGAAGTTACCGTGTGCCGGGAAGGATTCTAGGCCCAGGCGTTTGAATTCACCTTGCAATTGAACAATACCCGCGCTATTAAGACGACGGCATTCCTGCACATAATCTTGGTCATTCAAAGCAGCAAGAGCTGCAGCTTGAGCAATACGAGAGGTATTAAATGGCTCGCGTACCTTGTTGATCAACGAAATGATCTCAGGACTTGCAACACCGTATCCAATACGCAATGCAGCTAAGCCATAAATTTTGGAGAATGTGCGAAGCACAACCAAATTCTTGTAACGAGTCAGTAACTGGATGCCATTGGAGTATGAAAGATCTGTTACATACTCACAGTATGCCTCATCAAGGACAACCATTACATTGGAAGGCACAGCATCCAGGAAAGAAACCAAAGCTTCCTCTGGTACAATCGTACCTGTTGGGTTATTCGGATTACAGATCCAGATAACCTTAGTACGGTCTGTTATACGGGCCAGCATTCCATCCAGATCATGTGTCCCTTTTACAAGTGGCACCTCAATAGATACCGCACTTTCGATGTCTGCGTTACTCTTATACACGGAGAAGGTCTGGTCCGCCATGATGGTCTCATCACCTGGCAAGAAAAAGGCACGAGCAATAAGTGCAATAATCTCATCTGAGCCACAGCCAAAAATAATATTGTCGTTATTCACGCCAAGACGGCTGGAAAGTGCTGAAGTCAATTCAACGGCTGAGCCGTCCGGATAAAGATAAAGATTCTCAAGTTCTGCTAGAATTGCCTCTTTTGCACTCGGTGAAGCTCCATACGGGTTCTCATTGGATGCAAGCTTAATAACCTCACTTAAGCCAAGCTCCTTCTTGACTTCGTCTATAGGTTTCCCTGGTTTGTAGACAGGGAGATTAACTATATTCGGTTTTGGATTCATTGAATAGTCCTCGCTCTCCATAGTTGATTACTCCACTATACACAGGTCAGAATGACACTGTTATGGTCTTTTTAATTGTGCCACAAATTCTCGAATTTGCAACAGCCCCTCATTCCGCGTAGCAGGATGATCGAGCAGCGGAATTACTTCTTCTATTTTGCGGACAATGGCACTCCCTACTACAACACCATCGCAAATCTGAGCAAAACGGGCAACCTGTTCGCCAGTAGAGATCCCAAATCCTACAGCCACTGGCAGATCCGTAGCTTGACGAACGGAAGCAATAAAGGCTTCTACATCCGCATGGAAAGAGGATCTTTCTCCAGTCACCCCTAATGAAGATACACAATAGATAAACCCGCTCGCACCGGATACAATCTTTGCAATACGTTCGCTTGAGGTTGGTGCAACTAAAGGAATGAGGTTGACTCCAACTTCATCACTACGGCGCCGCATCTCCGCTGATTCCTCAACGGGAAGATCCGGGATAATAAGTCCACTAATTTCATGCTTGTTCAGATCAGCAAAAAACGTATCAAGACCCATTTGCAGGATAGGATTGTAATAAGAAAACAAGATAAATGGCAAACTGCTGCCGGCTTCACGAGCCTTTAACGCGGTCTCCATGCAAGTGCGCAGGTGAACTTCACCCCGCAGTGCCCGGGCAGATGCTCGCTGAATTACAGGGCCGTCTGCAAGCGGATCAGAGTAAGGTACTCCCAGCTCCAGAATATCTGCACCTGCTGTCTCCAGTTCAGTAATGATGGCAAGAGTAGTCTCCAAATCTGGATCTCCAACAGTCAGAAAAGGAATCAATGCGGTCCGGTTCTCAGCTTTAAGCTTCCGGAATACCAAATCCATCCGGTTTGTAGTTTGGGTTGTCATTCAGTTCCCTTCCCTTCTGTATACGCCATAATGGATTCTACATCTTTGTCTCCCCGGCCTGACAGGCAGATGACAACAATATCATCCTTAGTAAGGGTTGGACCCATTTTTACAACATGTGCTATCGCATGCGCCGATTCTAACGCTGGAATAATGCCTTCCGTTACGCATAGCAGCTTCAATGCATCTAGCGCCTCTGCATCTGTAATCGGTACATATTTTGCGCGTTCGATATCTTTTAGATAGGAGTGTTCAGGACCCACACCAGGATAATCCAGGCCTGCGGAGATGGAATGTGCTTCTGTTACTTGTCCATGCTCATCCTGCAGGAGATAACTCATCGAACCCTGGAATACGCCATGAGTTCCTTTACTCATTGTTGCCGCATGAAAAGGGGTATCAATGCCTTTACCAGCCGCCTCTACACCAATCATACCGACACTTTCATCCTCAACGAATGGATAGAACATACCGATGGCATTACTGCCACCGCCTACAGCAGCTACGAGCAGATCCGGCAGCCTTCCTTCAGCCTCCAGAATCTGGCGCCGTGTTTCATCCCCAATAACCCGCTGAAAGTTACGGACCATCATCGGATAAGGATGCGGTCCTACAGCTGAACCCAATATATAGAAGGTATCGTCTACATTGCTAACCCAGTAGCGAAGCGCTTCGTTGCCGGCATCTTTTAAAGTGCGCGATCCGGAAGTAACGGGAATCACTTCTGCACCAAGCAGCTTCATCCGGAATACATTAAGGGCCTGGCGGCGCGTATCCTCTTCCCCCATAAACACCTTACATTCCATACCTAGCAGAGCTGCAACTGTAGCTGTGGCTACACCATGTTGACCCGCGCCAGTCTCAGCGATTACCTTCGTTTTTCCCATCATTTTGGCCAAAATCCCTTGACCAATCGCGTTGTTAATCTTATGGGCACCTGTATGATTCAAATCTTCACGCTTCAAATATATTTTAGCTTCTCCCAGATGTTTGCTCAGACGTTCCGCATAATACAGCGGGGTCTCCCGTCCGGAATACTGCTTTAATAGATAATCTATTTCTTCCTGAAAAGCTGGATCTGCCGAAAACTTACGGTAGGCCTCCTCCAACTCAATCAATGCATTCATCAAAGTCTCGGGCACGAAGCGGCCTCCGAATGAACCGAAACGTCCATGCTGGTCCGGTACTTGTATCATGATTGCTTCACCCTTTCCACAAAAGCTGTCATTTTTTGAATATCCTTAATGCCGTCAGTCTCTACTCCACTCGATACGTCTACCCCATACGGGACATAGGTATCAAGCAATTCACCAACATTATCTGAATGAAGCCCTCCAGCCACAAACAAGGGCAAGCCATGTCGTACTGCAATTTCTTGGTACTCAGGTAATTTGTTCCATGCGAAGGTTCGGCCAGAGCCGCCGCTCTGCAATGGATCATAAGTATCTAATAAAACCGCATCTACTGCAGCTGCGTAATCTTCCAAGGTATATTCATTTTCAGCTTTATCCCGCTCTTGATCAGCAACGGACAGTGCCTTCCATACCTGAACCTGTGGATAAGCTTGGCGAACCTGCTGGCAAAAAGCCGGGCTCTCCTGTCCATGGAGCTGAATTACATCTAAATGCACCACAGACAACAATTCGTTCAACTCATCCAGCTCCGGATTAACAAAAACTCCTGCAGCCTTAGGAATTTCACCAGTCTTCCAATTTGGAAGTTCTGCAATCAGTTCGGCAGCACGCTCTATGGATACCTTCCGGCGGCTAGGTGCAAAAACAAATCCGATATAATCTAGTGGTAAGTGTAACATAGATTTTAGCACTTCAACGTCCTGAAGTCCACAGATTTTTACTAATGTCTCAGCCATGCCGGACACGGTCCTTTCCGTTAGGAAGCTCACCGAGCAAACCGTTAACCGCATCCTCTACGTTAGCTTGACGCATTAGATACTCCCCAACGAGCACTCCGTGAGCACCAGTAGTTCTTAGGTAGCCGATGTCTTTTGACCCGGAAATTCCACTTTCGCTGATCACTGGAACACCTTGCGGCACAAGAGCTGCCAGCTCGGCTGTTGTCTCCAAAGAGGTCTCGAAGGTACGTAGATTACGGTTATTAATTCCTAGCAGGACGTTAGGTTGGGTTATCTTTTCTGTGCTCAGTACAACCGCCAGTTCATTTCGGTCATGCACCTCAATCAAGATATCCAATCCAAGCCCTGAAGCTATATCTATAAAATGAGACAGTTGTGCCGGTGTCAAAATAGCGACGATCAACAACACGGCATCCGCTCCGAGAAGACGTGCTTCGTAGATTTGCTTCTCATCGATAATAAAATCTTTGCGAAGCAGCGGCAGATTTACAGCTTCCTTCACTTGCTGCAGATAAGCTGCGCTGCCCTGGAAATATTCTGTGTCCGTCAGAACAGATAAACAATCAGCGCCTCCAGCTTCATATCCTTTTGCAATGGAAACAGGATCAAAATCTTCACGGATCAACCCTTTGGAAGGAGAAGCCTTCTTCACCTCAGCGATCAAGCCCATATCTCTGTTCTTCCCTTGGGTCAGAGCCTTACGAAAGCCTCTTGTTGCCGGAAGAAGCGCAATATCACGCTCTGCTTGTGCCAACGAAAAGTTTTTACTGAGCAATTCAACCTCTTTAATCTTAGTCGCGACAATTTTATCAAGATACATAATTAAGTTCCTCCGTCATAGCTACAAGCTGATTAAGCTTGGATAATGCCTTGCCTGAATCCACTACATCTTTTGCTCTCTCTACGCCTCCGGCCATGGTATCTGCCAGACCAGCAACATATATACAGGCTCCGGCGTTAGCAAGAACGATATCGCGATAAGGATTAATCTGCCCTTGAAGGACCGAGGTAATAATCGCTGCATTTTCAGCTGCATCTCCACCCAGCACAGCTTCCAGTGGATGTCTGTTAAGACCTAATGCCTCTGGCGTTACCTCATACGTGGTTACGGTGCCCTCTTTTAGCTCAGACACTAATGTAGGGGCCGAGATGCTGATTTCATCCAGACCATCCAAGCTGCTGACAACCATCGCACGCTTGGACCCCAGCTCCTTCAGTACATTAGCCACCGTCTCTGTCTTATTCCGATCATAAATCCCCAGCAGCTGACGGTCAGCACCCGCGGGATTCGTAAGCGGACCAAGCATATTAAAAATCGTCCGCACTCCAAGCTCTTTACGCGGTGCCGCCGCATGCCGCATCGAAGGATGATAGATTTGCGCGAATAAAAAACAAATGCCGATTCGATCCAAGCATTCCCGAGCCTGATCCGCATTCAGATGAATGTTGACGCCCAAAGCTTCAAGTACATCTGCACTTCCTGCTCTACCGGAAGCTGAGCGGTTGCCATGTTTGGCAACTCGTACAGAAGCCGCTGATGAAATAATCGCTGAGGCGGTAGAAATATTAAACTTATGGATGCCGGAACCGCCCGTACCACATGTATCTAGCAGACGCGCTTTTTCAGTAAGGACAGGTGTGCCGAAACCTCTCATGGCTTCCGCAAACCCCGTAATTTCCTCCACGGTCTCTCCCTTAATCCGTAAAGCGGTCAGCAGTGATCCGATTTGCGCCTGAGAAGCCTCTCCCAGCATGATTGCACCCATTATATCCCGTGCTTCTCCACGTGTCAGACTTTTGCCTTCGATTAGTCCAGCGATTCCTGATTGTATCAATTTTGTTGCATCCATAATGTTCATCCTCCCAGCCTTAATGTAATCTTTTATATTAATCAAACCACCTGTTCAGGGGTATATGTGTACATGTAATCTTGATTGATGACTTGTTTCTCTTTTATCTCGGGTGGGAACATAGCCTCTGCCATACGAATAGCTTTTAGCATGCCCTTCGCTTTATTCACCGTCTCTTCATACTCTTTCTCCGGAACCGAGTCCCAAACGATACCCGCCCCAGCCTGCACATATGCTCTGCCCTTACGGAAGATAATTGTACGGATGGTGATACAAGAATCCATATTTCCCGAGAATCCCAAATATCCAATCGCCCCCGCATAAGCACCACGGGCTTCTCGCTCCAATTCAGCAATAATCTCCATTGCCCGTAGCTTAGGTGCTCCTGAGACAGTACCGGCTGGCAGACAGGAGAGAAAGGCATCAAAGAAATCTTTATCCTCGCTAAGCGTGCCTGACACATTCGATACCATATGCATGACATGAGAGTATCTTTCAATTTCCATAAAGGAATCGCATTTTACAGAACCGAATTTGGACACTCTTCCTAGATCATTACGACCTAGATCAACTAGCATCAAATGCTCTGCACGTTCTTTTTCATCCTCCAGCAGCTCCGCGGCGTAAGCACGATCCGAAGCTTCACTTTCACCTCTTGGTCTTGTTCCGGCAATCGGCCGTGTCTCCACACGGTTTCCATCTACCTTTACGAGCGCTTCCGGTGAGGTTCCAACAATAATCTCTTCATCCATTTTCAAATAATACATATATGGAGATGGGTTAAGCGTCCTGAGCATCCGGTATACATGCAGTGGAGAAACCTCCGTTTCAATATGCAGGCGCTGCGACAACACCACTTGAAAAATATCGCCAGCCCGAATGTATTCCTTCGCTTGTTCTACGTTGTTGATATATTGTTCTTTAGTCAGGTTGGAATGAATCTCACCCAGCTCAATATCCTGCGGAATGCTGCGGCGGTTCACATTTTCCTTTGGCCCTTCCTTTTGCAGCTCTTCGGCCATATCCTCAAGCTTACGACTTAAGCTTTCGTAATTGGATTTGATATCTGAGTCCGTATCACCGTCTTTAACATGCAGGTTGCCAACTAGGAGAATTTGTTGTTTCACATGATCAAAAACAATGATGCGATCACAGAACATAAACCGGATATCATCCATTTGGAGATCATCTACTGGATGCTCAGGCAGCTTCTCATAATATTGCAGCAGATCATATCCAAAAAATCCGATAGCTCCTCCAGTAAATGGCGGCATCTCATCCAGCTTAGGGCTACGGTATGAACGAAGCAGTGCTTTAAGCTCCTCAATCGGCTTTCCATGCAGCTGTTTTTTCTTACCGTCGATCTCTACGTTAATTGCACCCTTTTTTCCCGATATCATTAAAAAGGGATCGCTGCCGATGAACGAGTACCGGGCCCATTGTTTGCCGCCCTCTACACTTTCTAGTAAGAACGCGCGGTCACGTTCAGCAAAACGTTGGAATAACCGGATAGGTGTTTCCATATCAGCCAGCAGCCGCTTCACAACAGGAATCAGATTATAATCCTGCGACAGCTTTACCACCTCTTGAACACTCGGATTCGTCATTTTTAGATGCCCCCTTAGTTATATAAATCTTTCCGAAAAACAGAAAAACCCTCTACCAAAGTAGAGGGTTTGTGTAAGTAAGTATATGTTTTTGAGCAATGATCAGCATCGTTATGTTGTGCCTACAGACTTATCTCTAAATAAGATACATCACGGATGTGAAATAACACTCCAGTACATATCAAAATAAAGACTCTGCGTACACAAAAACTGCTAATCAGGCATAAACGTCTTCAGCGTCCTTATAAGGACGGTAAGCGTATATGCGTGAAATATAAGAATGTATAGAACAAAGCTTATACTTTCTTATATTCGCAAAAATTTCTTGCACTCTGCTCAACTATACTCATCTCAACTCAACTAAACTCTTCTATACTCGGCTAATTACACTATACATGATGACAAGGGTCATTGACAACCCACAACTCAAATTTAAGACTTACTCTGCGACAAATCCGGACGAAGCTTCTGAGCTTCATTCAGATATACATGGCGGATCTCACGCTGTGATTTATCCGTATTAAACTGCACCATTAACCGGATACACATCGGCAGACTGCCTTTAACAGGGATCTCCGTTGAACACATAAGTGGCACCATTTCCCAGCCCTCAATCTCACGAATGGCTCTTGCCGGAAAAGTAGCATCCAGATCATTGGTCATCGTAATCCATACATTGCTAATATCCTCAGCTATAACATCATTACGTTCTACGATCTCCCGCAGCAGCACAACGGTTTCACGCAAAATCTCTGTTTCTTCGTTATTAATCACGGTAGTTGCTCCGCGAATCCCTCGATTTACCACGGTTTCCCCTCCTTTTTAAGCTCTGCGAGAACCTCTCGCACAAGCGATTCCTGTACATCGTTTACAATGCTTACGGCTCCTATGGCATCAGGCACAATAAAAGTCATTCTGCCTTCTTTGAATTTCTTATCATGCATCATTGCTTCCATTAGCTCCTCTTCATCATATTCAGAAGGAAGCTGTATAGGCAATGAAAGTGCAGATAACATAGATACTGTATCCTCATAAATGGATCGATCATGTCCAAGCTTTACAGCCAGCAGCGCCGAACCCGCCATACCAATCGCAATCGCTTCACCGTGCAAAAATACGCCATATCCGCCAACCGCTTCAATAGCATGTCCGATCGTATGTCCTAAATTCAGAATCGCCCGAAGTCCATGCTCACGTTCATCGTTCGCTACGACATGAGCCTTGATTGCACAACCGCGCTCAAGGGCATAGCCGAGTGCTTCAGCATTCAGAGCAAGCAGCTCATCAGCATGTTCACGGCACCAATATGCGAATTCTTTGTCCATAATCAGACCATGCTTCACTACTTCAGCCAGGCCAGAAGAGACTTGGCGTGGCGGAAGCGTGCGAAGGGTATCCAAATCGTAAAGCACCAGCGAAGGTTGATAGAACGCACCAACCATATTTTTGGCTAGTGGATGATTGACAGCCACTTTGCCGCCTACGCTGCTGTCATGGGCTAGAATCGTCGTTGGAATTTGTAGAAATCCTATTCCGCGCATGTAGGTAGCTGCTACAAAACCAGCTAAATCACCAACAACCCCGCCACCTAAAGCCAACACCGCTGAGTTGCGATCCAGTCCCGCTTGAATCGCGGTCGTCATAACCTCTTCATACACGGTTAATGATTTGGATGCTTCCCCTGCCGGCATAATGTGGCTGACTACGGTATAGCCTTGCTGACGTAGAGCTTCTTCAAGCGACGGTAAATACAGTGGAGCTACTTCACTATCACTCACAACCAGTATTGGGCTGCGAGTGGACAGTCCAGCCTCAGCACAGTACTGGCCAATGTTCTGCAGCAGACCACTACCGATGTGAATTGGATAAGAACGATCTCCTAAATCTACATTGATCGTACGCATGATTAATAACTCTCCAATTGTGCAAGATAGTTTTCATAGTTCGCTTTAATTTCTTCGAGAGAATCCCCGCCGAATTTATCAAGAAAAGCTTTGGCAACTTCCCATGCCACTACGCTTTCCAGAACCACACATGCCGCTGGAACTGCACATGCATCCGAACGTTCTACTTGAGCTGTAAAAGGTTCTTTCGTATCGATATCTACACTTTGAAGTGGCTTATACAAGGTAGGAATAGGCTTCATAACACCACGAACCACTATCGGCATACCATTCGTCATCCCGCCTTCAAAACCGCCTAAACGATTGCTTGCGCGATAGTATCCTTTAGAAGCTTCATACATAATTTCATCATGGACTTGCGATCCACGCAATTTACCTGCTTCAAACCCAATGCCGATTTCAACGCCTTTGAAGGCATTAATCGACATCACTGCCCCAGCGATCGCCCCGTCCAGCTTCCGGTCTGACTGTACATAGCTGCCAAGTCCGATGGGCAGTCCTTCGACGATACATTCAACGATTCCACCGATGGAGTCGCCCTCTTCCTTGATTTGATCTATGTAAGCCTCCATTTTCTGTTCCGTTTCTTTGTCGACAACTCTGACAGAGGACTGTTCTGTGCGTTCAATCAGCTCATCGATAGGCAGATCATTAGCAGGTGCCTCAATTTCACCAATACGAATGACTTGACCTGCTACTTTCACACCAAAAGCTGCCAGCAGCTGTCTGGCTACAGCGCCACATGCAACTCTGGCTGCTGTTTCGCGGGCACTGGAGCGCTCCAGAACATTGCGAAGATCCGTATGATTGTACTTCAATCCACCATTCAAATCTGCATGTCCAGGACGCGGCCGATTTACCCGGCGTTTTTCTTCATCACTGCCTGGAATAGGTTCAATATTCATTATGTTCTTCCAGTGAGTCCAATCCTTGTTCTCTACTACCAAGGCTACCGGAGCACCTGTAGTATAGCCGTGACGTACTCCACCGACTATTTGTGCCGTATCTTTCTCAATCTGCATGCGGCGTCCACGTCCGTATCCCTTTTGTCGACGATGCAATTGAAAGTTAAGCTCTTCAAAATCCAAAGTTAAATTACTTGGCAATCCCTCAATAATAGCCGTTAGCTGGGGGCCGTGCGTTTCCCCCGCTGTTAAATAGCGTAAACTCATGATGTCTTCCCCCTTTTATACTTTTAAACTGTAAACCGCTAAAATCCTATGATCTTTGCTCATTATAGTATAGGGAATCCGCTTTGACAAGAAAGGGCTCTCCCTAGAAACACTCTATGTATATCGAAATAAAAAGCGCCATCCATACCCTTAAGAGTATGAATGGCGCTCCTCGGCTGGGTCCTCAGCTTGTTAGCTGCCGAGCCGCTGACTTGGTGGAGGGAATGTAGACTTACGCTCTTCCAGCTGCAGAAGGCGCTCCAATTGCATTTCTTCCACACCGAGAATTTGCCCGCACTCACGAACGGTGATAAAGCCTCGTTTGTACGCGGCAATGACCTTGCTTTTGTCCATCGGTTTAACTTTCCTTTCACTTAGCGTACAGATTCTACTATCCAGTATCACTGAACTTTTGCGAAAGTATACCTTTGAAGTTAATGGCGAAGGAGCAAAAAATATTTATTTTTTACGATAGAAAAAAGTTTCCGTCGATTCAAAACCGTATTGAGCCGGTGTAAAGATTTGCTCTGTGCTGCCCACAAACAAATAACCACCCGGACGTAAGCTAGCCGAAAACTTATGATAGAGCTTGTTCTTCGCCTCTTCAGTAAAATAGATCATTACATTGCGACAAATAATAAGATCAAAACCTTCGTCGAACTTGTCCAAGAGCAGATTCTGTTTGCGGAAATCTATGTTTTTCTTAAGTGAATCGCTGACCTTGAAAACAGGGCCTTCCGGTGTAAAGTAACGTGCTGCCACGTCTTTCGGCACATCCTTTAAAGAACGTTCCAAATAAAGACCTTGCTTTGCTTTGGATAAAGCGCCATCATCAATGTCAGTGGCAAGAATGCCTGTCTGCGCCAATATATTCTTGTCCGACAAAATCATAGCCAGCGTGTAAGGCTCTTCGCCAGTGGAACACGCCGCGCTCCACAGCTTTAATTTGCGGCCTGACTGCTGGAGGTCAGGAAGGATAATATCCCGCAAAACTTCCCAGCGATTCGGATTCCGCCAGAACTCAGAGACATTGATCGTCATTCGATCTAAAAATTCATAAAATAAGTCCTTATTTTTCATCATCGCTGCAAAAAAATCACTGAAGGTATGATACCCATTCTTCATCCGAAGAGTCGTCAAACGCCGCTTCATCTGCGCTTCTTTATATTGAGCCAGATCAATTCCGGTGCTTTGTTTAACGTTGTGAATAAATCCGCTATAATCCGGATCTGTTGTTAATGCTGCAACATTACGATCAGACATGTTAATCCCCTGCCTCCCACCTGGACCTTACATCCAGACTGCGATGTCTTTGTTATACTGATTCAGTTCATCTGGAGCAAAGAAATTAGCAATTTCCCGTTCTGCACTTTCAGGCGAGTCTGATCCATGAATTAGATTAAGTGGTGTATGGCTGGCAAAGTCGCCACGAATCGTGCCTGGCAGAGCTTCTCCAACTTTTGTCTTGCCTATGAGTGTCCGGGATAACGTAACAACATCATCGCCTTCCCATACCATTGCAAACACTGGACCTGAAGTGATGAAAGAGACCAGCTCCGAAAAAAAGTCTTTGCCTGCATGCTCAGCATAATGTCTTTTCGCTTGATCCTCACTAACTGTAATCAGCTTAGCAGCGACCAATTTAAACCCCTTATCCTCAAAGCGGGTAACAATACGCCCTATTAATCCACGTTGAACTCCATCAGGCTTGACCATCAGATACGTCTTTTCCATAGAAGCACTCTCCATTTTCCCATTTGAAGGGTTGTTTTGACGCTATCTTAACAGAAACATTGCTTTCTGGAAACGTTTAATTTCAATCTCACCAGAAGATCAATAACTTCTTCCTGTTATAAAATAAGCAATATCACGCAGATTGCGCTTAGTCTTATTATTAGGCAATTGTTCCAGCGCCGCCAGCGCCTTGTCAATATAACGTGAAGCGAGCTCCTCAGAGCGGGCGATTCCGTCTCCGGAAAGTATAAGATCAATCGCACGTCCTACCGTGCTATGGCCCTCACGTATAGACTTCAGTTCCTCAAGCAATGACTCGCGCAGCCGCTCATCCTCAAGACTATAAATCACTGGAAGTGTAATGTTTCCTTGACGCATATCACTACCCGGAGGTTTACCGATCTGTTTCTCTGTGCCTGAGAGATCCAGTAAATCATCACGAATCTGGAACGCCATACCCACGTTATATCCATAATTATAAAGCAGGCGAGCTACTTCTGGATCTGCCTCAGCAGCAAGTGCGCCGAGTTGGCAGCTAACTGCAATCAGCAGGGCTGTTTTGCGGCGGATACGCCGTAGATAATGACGTACACTTTGCTCACTGTTGAAAAAGTCACGAATCTGCTCCATCTCTCCGATCGACATTTCGATCATCGCCTTAGACAGAATTTGATGAATTCGTGGATTCTTCAGCTCCGTAGTCATTACCAGCGCTTTTGCATATATGTAGTCACCAGTGTACATGGCAATTTTATCGCCCCATTTTGCTTTTACGGTGAGTTCACCACGGCGCAATTCTGCATCGTCGATCACATCATCATGGACCAGTGAAGCGCTATGGATCAACTCTAACGGTATCGCCACCCGTTTCAGCTTTTCCAGATCATACTTACCGAATTTCCCGCCCATCAGGACAAATACGGGACGTAATCTTTTGCCGCCTGCCTTTAATAAATGCAGGGAGGTTTCTGTAAGCAGATCGTCATCCCCCTGTACACTACGGTACAGCTCTTTTTCAATCTGATCCATATCTCTGTTCAGTAATCCGAATATTTGCAGTCGTTTCATTCTTTCACCCGTGTCAACAGTTTATGGCTCCAAATCTCCATCTTCACTTCCTGCGGCAGCAGGCCCATCTCATAGGCATAGCGGAAATAGAGGTTCAAACCTTGCTGCTGCCTTTCTCCAAAATCATAACATAAATTGCGGAAGTACCCTTCCCAATAAGACTTTGTTCCTCCAATGTTAGAACAAGCTGCTTGTACAATAGGATCTAAATCTCTCAATCCCCGCATTTTACTCTCGGCAAAAGCCTCTGCAATCTCAGAAATAGCCTCCGGTTTGTCCTCAGCAGCCTTTCGGTTCACTGCCCAGACCGCAAAGGTCATCCCTAAGCCCGTCCATTCCTTCCAAACCTCAGCTAGATCAGTAACGATATAACCTTGATCCTGCCATGAGGCTTTAATAGCATTATCACCAATTAATAAGCAGGCATCCGCTTCATGCATCATGGCATCCAAATCAGGATTAGCGCTAATATATTCCGGTTTATTGCCAAAAGCTTTTTCCATTAAAATTTTCAGCAAATTTACCGAGGTTGCAGAAGTATTCGTAACAGCAATCTTACCGCTACCAATCTGAGCAAATGGCACCCTGGAAAAAAGGAATATTGATCTCACAGGACCGTCCGCGCTAACCGATAAATCAGGTAGTAGTAATAATTTGTCACTGGCCTCAGCATAAGCAAAAGAGGATAAAGCACCTACATGAATAGTTCCACGGCTCATCCCCTGATTAAGAATGGCAGGTACCTCACTCACCATCTCTGCAGGATATTTTAATGCAGAGGGATGAAAATTGTGAAATACCGGCCATGAGTTGGTATAGCTGATTTTGCCGATGATGGTGTGGCTGTTATTGTCCATCCTTTCAATCCCCCCATCTTCGAAATAAATTGTGTTCAATATTAAAGCTGTCAAGCACTTTGCCCACCATGAAATCAATCAGATCATCCATACTTTGCGGCCCGAAATAAAAAGCCGGCATTGCGGGAATCATCCGAACTCCCAGACGGGACAGCTTCAACATATTCTCTAGATGAATGGCATGCAGTGGAGTCTCACGAGGAACAAGCACCAGTGGGCGTCCTTCCTTGAGCATAACGTCAGCAGCACGTGTCATCAGATTATCAGAGGTCCCATTCGCTACCGCGGACAATGTTCCCATAGAGCAAGGCATAATAATCATCCCTTCCACACGAAACGAACCACTTGCAATGGATGCGCCGATATCCGCAACTGGATGATAAAGCAGAGAACCGGGATAGCCTTTGAACCTTTCGTTCAAAAAGCCCTCCCGGTCTGATGCGATATAGCCAAGTTCTTCTTTAAATACGCGCCAGCCCGCATTGCTAACCACCAAATGCACGGAGTAGCCTAGTGACAGCAAGGTTTCAGTTAGACGAACACCATATATCGCACCGCTTGCTCCTGTAATTCCAACCACGATGTTTTTCGGTTTAGTAAGCGTCATTAGTAGAACTGCACCACCAAGTCAATCAAAGTGAAAGAGAACACTACGATGCTCAATACGCCGTTCATAGTGAAAAAAGCAGTCTGCAGACGGCTCAGGTCACTCGGAGATACAATGTAATGCTCATAAAAGAGAATAATATATGCGATGATCATGCCTGCTACATACCACCAGCTTAAATCCGTCATAAACAGCAACGATACGAATCCAATCGCCGTGAGAATGTGAAATACGCGGGCAATAATGAGTGCACCTTGAACCCCGAACCGAACCGGAATGGACTTCAAGCCCTCTTTTAGATCAAACTCAACATCCTGACAAGAATAAATTACATCAAAACCTGCAGTCCAAAACACAATAGTGAAGTAAAATACCATTGAAGTCCAATTCACGCTACCGGTCACAGCTACCCAACCGCCTAAAGGTGCAAGCGCAATGGTCAGACCGAGGATAAGATGGCAAGCCCATGTAAAGCGCTTCGTAAATGAATAAATAACAAGAAGGAAAACTGCGATTGGCAAGAGCTTGGCCGACAAAGGATTCAGCTTAAAGGCTGCCCAAAAGAGTAAGAAAAACGAAATGCCAATAAAAATGACGACTTCACCGATCTTCAATAATCCTGCAGGAATAGCCCTTCCCGCTGTGCGAGGATTCTTAGCATCACTTATCCGGTCAATCAGTCGATTCAGCCCCATAGCAGCGCTCCGTGCCCCAAACATAGCCACTACGATCCAACCAATCTGGCTCCAGGAAGGTAGCGTGCCAGACATGACAACGGAACCAAGTAAAGCGCCCATAAAAGCAAAAGGTAAAGCAAATACCGTATGTTCAAACTTGATCATTTGTAAAAAGATACCGATTTTCTTAAACATTCCCGTTCTCCTTGAGCCCAATATGTAATGCCGCGATGCCTCCGGTCAAGGGGAAGGATTCCACTTTTTGCAGTCCGGTTTCACGGAAAATAGCAGCTAATTGCTCCCGGTCAGGGAACAGCGCCAGCGATTCTGGCAGCCATTTGTATTGCTCATACCTTTTAGCGAATAACTTGCCCAGCAATGGAAGTACACGCTGAAAATAAAAGAAATAGATACCTTTAAACGGTTGTTTCATCGGCTTGGAAAGCTCCAGGCAGACCACCATTCCTCCGGGTTTTACCACGCGTTTCATCTCGTTCAGCACTTGAACAAGATCCGGTACGTTGCGGAGTCCAAAACCAATCGTTGCATAATCGAATGCGTTGTCTTCAAAAGGCAACTCCATAGCATTGCCCTGTACGAGAGAGATCCGGTCCTGAAGCTTGCGCTCCTCCACCTTACGGCGCCCCACTTCAAGCATGCCAGCACTAAAGTCAAGTCCTATCACATTCCCTGTCTGTGTGGCTTCTGCCAAGGCAATGCTCCAATCGCAAGTGCCGCAGCATAAGTCTACAGCTGAATCCCCGCGCTTCATGCCCATCTTCTTCATCGTGAACTTGCGCCAAGCCTTATGGCGGCGAAAGCTTAAGATATCATTCATCAAATCATATTTACCTGCAATACTCTCAAACACCGAGTGCACAAACTGTTCCTTCGGCTTGCTGTTATCACCCACAGCAGTTGTAGTTTTGTCCATAGTCATCCACTAACCCTCCACGGCTGCTTGTCCTGAGACTTTCATCTGCAGGAGAATACGATCCAGCGCTATCTCAAGCTCTCTAAGCAGGCTTTCGTCTTTAACGCTTTGTAATAGTCCCTGAATCGACTGAATCGACTGATGAAGCTTGTCCGTCAGCAGAGAATCACATTTATATTTCATCTTCAGCATCTTCCAGTCCTTCTGATCAAGGTTCTGGTCTTGAAGCTGTTTGCGTTCTTCCTCTGTCGCTGACTCCAGCATCTTCCAGTAGCAATAACCATTGCTAGCATTCTCAAGGTTATCACAACGCTGAAGCTCTATGGCAACAGTTTCGCACTGACTGAATTCTGTCAATAACTTCTCCCACAACTCCACTAAGGAATTCTCGATCATGGGCGTAAAAGAAAGGAACAGCCGCATATTGAGCTGTACCATGTGCCGCAAGTATTGTTCAGCCGAAAGACGGATTCCTCTCATCTTCACATAGAGGTTCGCTTTCAAGACATTAAAATCAGCAATCGCCTTACTCAAGATTCCAACCATCTCAATTTGATCACTCTTTGCAAGCAGATGGTAAAACCAGCTACTGAAATAATCGCCAGCCAATACCTTTAATTGACGGGAACGCATAGGATCTCCACCGCGTCTATCATTCGAGCGGTCAATTACCTCATGTGTATCTAGTCCAAGTTGAATAAGTGCTGTTACGAGCGTATACAACTCACCAGCATTTCCTTTAACAGAAGATCCATGGTTTAGAAAAATATATAACAAATGACCCCGGCCATCAGAAAACGGCGGCAAATCCGTATGCTTCTGAATCATGTCGTAGTCGGTGTAGGGTTTTGCCAGTTGCGGTATGCAGTACGGTTTCATTTCAGCCTCCGAAGCCATTGACATTAATAATAATTCCTTTGTTCACAATCTTGTCTATTATATCACATGTTTTTTTGTCACGCACTGTGGTACGACTGAGTTTCTTTTATTCTTCTCAAGGATAAATGAACTGCTTCTTCCAGAGCTCAGTCTCACTAATACGGAAGCCCGTCTTGAGTCGCTCGGATATGGGGAGATTACCCGCAGACTGAAGTTCATTCTGGAGTTCAGCCGACCACTCCGTGCGTCTGATATCCCCTGCTAGCAGCAGCCGGCGGCTATCCAGCCATTTATCCATGACCACGATGCGCAGCAAAAGCTGATCCACATTCGAGGTTTCTTGAAAAGCAAAAGAAATAGCCTGCGCCATATTTCGATAAAGCTCCTGGGGTTCATGATCATTTCCGCTCACTTTTAAATCCAGTGACAGAACGTGATCCTCCCAGCCTACGCTATCAATGGATAAGGTCAATGGAAGTGCGCCAAGAACATCAACAAGATTATCGTTGTCTAGCACTGTGTTATGGCCGCCAGTAAAAGTCTCTACTGCACCATTGCGTTGCTGTAAGGTAGAATCCATATCTGCCACTTTGGGCAATATTACAGCAGAGGTTGCAGTCAAGAGTAATACGGCTCCGACCCACCAGGCCTTGTTCATGAACACGCCTCCTTATCCATAATTCCCACTCTTAGCTAATACGATCATTTATCTTTACTATATTTTGAAAAAAAGCAGGCTATGCCTGCTTTTCAGCTTTCACTTTCCAATTGTCCGTGCTTTGTCCATATTTCAGCCTTACCGCGAATCTTCATCGCTGAGGTATGATCAGTAAACTGGGCAATCAATACCTCGCCCTTATCCAGCTTCTCTGTATGATGAAAACGTGTATCTGTACCTCTGGTTAGCCCAATGACCTGAACGCCATTATCTTTAGCTTTAACCACAATATAGTCGCTGCCCGTTGGAAGCGGAGTAGTACCCGTATTTTTATCCATCATCACTCATCCTCCTCTAAACCTATTATACAGTTCATAGTATTTCAAAAAACAAATGCCGCCTTGGAGGGCGGCATAGTTGTTCTTAAAAGACTATGGGATAGGTATGTAGAAATCTTTATTTGATTCCGTCTTTCAGCGCCTTACCGGGTTTGAATGCCGGTACCTTGCTTGCAGGAATTTCGATTTCTTCACCAGTTTGCGGGTTACGGCCTTTACGTGCAGAACGCTCACGCACTTCAAAGTTTCCGAATCCAACCAGTTGTACTTTATCACCGCTTTGCAGTGCTTCTGTAATTGCTTCGAAAACCGCATCTACAGCTTTAGTAGCATCCTTCTTGGGAAGTTCAGTTGCTTCTGTAACTACATTGATCAAATCTGATTTATTCATGTTTTCTCACCTCCCTGAGTAAATTCTCCGGTATCATACACTGTTTCCGTTTCAACGTAAAATATACGTGATAATCCCGTTTAAAACTTAACTTTGGCGCCCTTAGACCTTGAAGCGCAACAAACTTATAGTAATACAGCCCATCCATAAATTCAAGCTGTTACTCAAAAAAGGAGCAGAAATTATCATCTATCCGTGCATATTTATCTAAATTCGATCTAATTTGTTAGACCTATAGGAGCAGTTTAGGTCTTTATTTCATCAGAATAATTGAGTCAGATTCACCGTTATTATAGGAACTAGGAATCAAGTTTTAGGATATATACAAATAAAAAGAGCAGGATTTCTCCCACTCTTTGAATTTATTTATATTCAGCTTAGAGAATAATTGCAATAAGTCCGCCGGAACCCTCGTTAATAATGCGGCCAAGCGTTTCTTGCAGCTTGTAGCGTGCATTATCCGGCATCATAGCTATCTTGCCTTGAATGCCTTCTCTAACAATGGAGTGCAGGGAGCGGCCAAAAATATCGGATTCCCAAATCTTAATAGGATCATTCTCAAAGTCCTGCATCAGATAACGAACCAGCTCTTCGCTTTGCTTTTCCGTTCCGATGATTGGCGAGAATTCAGACTCCACATCCACCCGAATCATATGAATGGACGGTGCAGTAGCCTTTAAGCGAACCCCGAAGCGAGAGCCCTGACGTATCAGTTCTGGCTCGTCGAGCGCCATTTCGGCTAAGGATGGAGCCGCGATACCATAACCTGTAGTCTTGACCATTTCCAATGCTTCTGAGAATCGGTCGTATTCTCGTTTCGCATGCGAGAACTCCTGCATAAGCTGGAGCAAATGATCTTTACCGCGGATCTCAACCCCGACCACTTCCATCAGAACTTGATCGTACAGCTCTTCTGGAGCATACAGGTCGATCTCTGCTACGCCCTGACCCATGTTCATACCACTTAGGCCAGCTTTATCAATAAAGTCATATTCGGTGAACTGAGATACGAGGCGGTCAACATCCCGCAAGCGGCGAATGTCTTTTACCGTATCGCGAACGGAGTTCTCATAACTACTACGCAGCCAGTGGTTTTCTCCAAGCACCATAACCCAGCTTGGCAGGTTTACATTTACTTCATGCACTGGGAATTCATAAAGCACTTCCCGCAGCACACCAGTTACGTCATCTTCGCTCATGTTTGCGGCGCTTAGCGTCATAACTGGGATATCGTATTTGATGGCTAGCTCGTTACGGAGCTGCTGCGCTTCCTCACTGCGTGGCCGGGTGGAGTTAATGACAAGCACAAATGGCTTACCCACTTCCTTCAGCTCTGCAATGACGCGCTCTTCAGAGTCCACGTACGAGTTCCGCGGAATTTCTGCAATCGTACCATCTGTTGTTACCACTACACCTAGCGTTGAATGCTCCTGAATAACCTTACGTGTCCCGATTTCTGCCGCTTCCTGAAAAGGAATAGGCTCTTCAAACCAAGGTGTAGAGATCATTCGTGGTCCATTTTCATCCTCGTAGCCTTTTGCACCTTCTACAGCGTAACCCACACAGTCTACCAGACGAACATTAACCTCAAGCCCTTCCGCAACCTTGATTTGGACTGCGTTGTTAGGCACAAACTTCGGTTCTGTCGTCATAATCGTTTTGCCTGCTGCGCTTTGCGGAAGCTCATCCACAGCTCTTACTCGATCAGCCTCATTCGTGATGTTTGGCAGGACAATTGTTTCCATGAAGCGCTTGATAAATGTCGATTTCCCCGTGCGAACCGCGCCGACGACGCCAAGATAAATGTCTCCGCCGGTACGCTCGGCAATGTCCTTGAAAATATCCACTTTTTCCAAAAGAGATCCCCTCCTCATATTACTCCGAAGAAAAAATGCCTGAAGAGCATCGACTTCGCGTTCCGCCGGTAATCTGACCCTTGCAGGACATCAACCGGACTTATCGTATGCCCGCCCGAAGCCTAGCTGCTTTCGACCGGGACGTACTTGCCCCGCGCTAAACTCCGAATGCTCGGACATGCATTTGGACTAGTATCATCATATGTATCCGGAACGAATTTATGACCCGTATTCGCGCATTTCCCAATGTAATTTCAAAAAAGTTAAGTCTGCGCGCCGCAAGGCGTCTGACGCCCGGAAGCTTACTCATCCATCTTATGAGCTAGGATTCTTTGATAGAACTATTTTTAGTGGATGCTGAGATTAAAAGGTTATAAACAAAAAACGCCTAATGCCCCGGATAAAACCGAAGCTTAGACGCTTTTAAACTATAACTCTAACTTGGAGGCTGTGGGATCGGCTGATTATTAATCCATAGATACGGCAAAGACTTTACGGGAACGTAATATGAAGCTTCCTCCAGATCCAGTCGCAAGTCCTGATTCTTGTCGCGCTCTCCACCCTTCTTATCGACGGCAGCCATGATATCAAAAACATAATCTACGTAGACAGTTCCATCCTTATCCATGATAAAGTCAAGAACTTGACCGGAATAGACACTAGTTAACGTTATAGAGCTTGTACCCGCCTGCTTATGATCAATAGTATACAATCCGGGGTATAGCTCATCAAGCACAGGCAGGTTGCCGCCATGAGCTGATTTATAGCGGTTAACCTGTCGTTGCACGTCATTCACCTTTTGAACCGTAACAAGGTCCATCACCTTCACCACAGGATCAATTTCCTCATTCAAAATAAGAAAATAAGCACTTCCACCCTGCTCAAAAGCGGTAGCCGGTATATCATCCAAATATCCCTTATTATTCAGCTTCCCCAAGTCGATACGAAACTTCTCATACCTTGGAGTAGTTTCATCCGCATTAAGAATGGGCAGTACCCCTTCCTCCTGTTGATAATCATCAACGGCTGCTTGTATCCGTTTAACACTTTCCCGATAATTAACACTAGCCCGCTTCTCTTCACCTGGGTATAGACAGCCCGAAAGCGTAAGCGCGAGCGATACCATCCCTAGCAAAATCTTGGCCCCTGCCTTCAGTTTCATTTTATATCCTATAAACTCCAACCGAGTCCCTCCCACGGTGACATTCTTACGCTACCACAGCTCATCTTCTTCCCCACGCCGCGCTGCTTCAAGCTTACGGCGCACCGCAGCCTTCAGTGGATCTTCCGGCACCTGAACGGTTACGTCGCTCCATACGGCAGCCTGACAGGCCAGACGCGTTCCTTCTTCTAAGGCCGATCCAAGCTTACGCCGCTCAATATCACCGGGAGGCCTTACTGCAGCAGCCTCTTCCTTCGCGACTGTAACCTTGCACATCAGACAGCCTGCTTTGCCTCCGCATCTAGTTGTTATTGGCACTCCTGCTTTACGAGCAGCCTCTAATAACGAAATGCCACGGTTCACAACAGCTTTACGGCCTTCTGGTTGAAATACAACGGTAACTCCTTTTTGAGATTTCATGATGTTACTTCCTTCCTCAACACTATGTAATTGCTTACATAATTGAAACAACTCCGCCCAATAGGCCCACTAACATGATGACAAAAGCAAGTATAGACAGTACAGCCTTAAGCAAGCCCTTGGTTTTGCTCCGAGCAAAAGTTATAAGAAATACTGATAATCCCATAATCAGCATCGCAATCAGGGATAACCACATTTTTGTCATCGGATCCATGGTCAAAGCCCCCATTCGCCTGTAATTTATTAGGGACTATTATATCATGACCTTATCCTTTTCTGTAAAAAAACATCATTTTTTATGTATTATTTTAAATAAACTACGCTTCGTGAAAATTATCAGGAATATAAAAAAAAGCAAAAGACGACGGAATCATTCATTGATCCGTTTTCTTTTGCTCACCCAACATAAAGCTATTTTTTAAGCATCATTTTCATTAAAGACTCCATTGTGCTGGAACCTGCGCCGCCTTTTTTAACGGCATTGATAATCTCCTGCACAGTAGCTTCACTGACCGGCACTTTCGCCATTGATGACACCTGCTTAATTAACTGGCGGAGCTGGGCTTCATTCTGCGTAGTTCCTGGCTTTACCGTACTGGCTAGCTTTTTGACGGCACTTTCCGTAATGTTCTTGCCCGCCTTTCTGTTAATGGCGTTCAATGCATCCTTGGAAAAATCTCTGCTCACTTTTCATCCCTCCTCCGTCAATCCCCATTACAACATATGAGAATTTGCGGAAAAAGGTGAACAGGATCAGGAATGCCACTGCTCCCAAGTTTCCTGGGAGATCGACTCAAGCTCAGGTTTACGATCACGACCCATCAAGGCTTCAACTGCACTGCGTGGGCTTCTTCCTTGAAAGAGCACATGATAAATCTGATCCGTAATCGGCATCTGCACACCCAGTTTGAGCGAAATTGCATAAGCTGCTTCGGTAGTACGAATACCTTCGACTACCATCCCCATGGATTCCAGCACCTCGGCCAGCGGCTTACCTTGACCAAGCATGGACCCAGCGCGCCAGTTACGGCTGTGCTGACTAGTAGCTGTCACAACAAGATCGCCAATTCCGGCAAGGCCGGCAAAGGTCAAAGGATTGGCTCCAAGCTCAACTCCCACCCGAGAGATCTCAGCGAGTCCACGGGTTAAAAGCGCTGCTTTAGCATTGTCCCCATATCCAAGGCCATCGGATAGGCCTGCACCAAGGGCAATAATATTCTTAAGAGCACCGGCAAGCTCTACCCCAACCTGATCACGATTCGTATATACACGGAAATCGTTGTTGATGAACAATTCCTGCGCTTCGGCGCTACGCTTGTCATCAGGTGAAGCAACTACAACTGTTGTAGGGCACAGACGTACAACTTCCTCTGCATGACTTGGACCGGAGAGCACAACGATCTGCCCTTCGTCACAGCCCAGTTCCTCTGCAATTACGATAGACATCCGCTTATTGCTTTCCGACTCAAAGCCCTTCGTAGCATGGACACATAACATGTCATCCTTCCAGAATGGCTTCAGACTGCGAGCAACCTGCCGCATTCCTGAAGACGGAGCCACAATTACAACCGCCTTAGAACCGGACACTGCCGTTTCCATATCCGTAGTTGCAATAATGTTAGCTGGCAGAGCGATGCCAGGTAGATACTTATTATTCGTATGAGAGCCATTGATCTCGGCAGCTTGATCAGAGTTGCGTGTCCACAGATAAACTTCCGAGTGGTTTGCAGCCAGCACACTAGCCAGCGCAGTTCCCCAGCTCCCCGCTACAAGTACGGTAACTTTATCAGACAACACGATTCCCTCCTTTAACTTTTGAGCCTATCTTGTTCTCACGGCCTTCTACGATCTTTACAATATTCGTCCGGTGCCGCCAGAAGGCGAAGACCGCAATAATAATACTGGTCCAGAGCACAGGTTGTGTAAATCCTGTCAACAATAAAGCCACTGGTGTCAGTGCTACAAAAATTAATGAGCCAAGGGACACGTAACGTGTGATAAAGATAGACAGGATGGCGATGATACCGGCGAGCAGCGCTGGCCATAAACAAAGCGTAGCCATAACACCGATCGTAGTAGCAATGCCTTTCCCCCCACGAAAACGAAAATAGAGCGGCCAATTATGTCCGATGATGGCAGCGATTCCGCAAAGAGCCGGAACCCAGGTTCCCCATCCGCCGACCCAGGTTCCTAACCATACAGCGGCAACCCCTTTCAGCACATCCAGCAACAGCACTAATATTGCAGGACCTTTACCCAATACACGCAGTGTATTGGTAGCCCCCGCATTTCCGCTTCCGTATTGACGGATATCAATTCCCTTTAGCAACTTTGCAAGCAGTACACTAAAGCTGACAGAACCAAGCAAATAGCTTACAACGATAACCAGAAGTTCAAGCGCCACACTTCTTCTCCCCTAACCTTCGTTTTCGGATTTGCGCCGTGTAAAGAGACGGATTGGTGTTCCTTCGAAATTAAACGCTGCGCGAATTTTATTCTCCAGATAACGTTCATAGGAGAAGTGCATCAGCGATGGATCATTCACGAACACCACAATCGTAGGCGGCTTCACCGCAACCTGCGTTACGTAGTTAATACGCAAGCGACGGCCTTTGTCAGTTGGTGGAGGGTTAATCGCGATTGCATCAGATACAACGTCGTTCACCAAATGTGTAGTAATGCGCAGTGCGTGCTGTTGAGATACATGCTGTACAACAGGCAGCAGTTTTTGCAAACGCTGTTTGGTTAAGGCCGACAAAAAGACAACCGGTGCGTAACTCATAAACAAGAAATGGTCACGAATCTTAGTCTCAAAGTTTTGCATAGTCTTATCGTCTTTCACAATGGCGTCCCATTTGTTCACAACAAAAATAGATGCTTTACCAGCTTCATGTGCATAACCAGCAATATGCTTGTCCTGATCGATGATGCCCTCTTCGCCGTTAATTACAACGAGGACCACATCAGCCCGTTCAATCGCACGCATAGCACGCATAACACTGTATTTCTCAATGTTCTCGTATACCTTGCCTTTTTTACGCATACCTGCCGTATCGATAAGCACATAACGTTGCCCATCACGTTCAAAAGGAGTATCGATAGCATCTCTTGTTGTCCCTGCAATATCACTGACGATAACACGTTCTTCGCCCAAAATCGCGTTGACCAAAGAGGATTTCCCTACATTCGGACGGCCAATCAAAGCTACACGAATGACATCCTCATCGTATTCATCATCTATTTTCTCAGGTAGGCGCTCAACTACAGCATCTAGCAAATCGCCGAGTCCGGTTCCGTGACTACCAGAAATTCCGATTGGATCCCCAAAACCAAGGCTATAGAACTCATAAATATCATCCGCACGCTTCATATTATCCACTTTGTTGATGGCAAGAACGACCGGTTTACCTGAACGGAACAGAATCTGAGCTACCTCTTCATCTGAATTCGTCACACCACTCTTTGCCTCACACATAAATACAATAACATCCGCTTCTTCAATCGCCAGCTCCGCTTGAACGCGGATTGATTTCAGAATTGTGTCTTCTCCATCAATTTCAATACCTCCGGTATCAATCACACTGAACGACTTACCGTTCCAATCTGAAATACCATAAATCCGGTCACGTGTAATCCCCGGTTTATCTTCTACAATGGCTAATCTATCGCCAATCAGCCGATTAAATATCGTCGATTTCCCGACGTTAGGCCTCCCAACGATTGCCACAACGGGTCTTGCCATATTCATTCCTCCTGTCATCCTTACGTTACTCATCATAGCAAAAAACATTTAAATTGGCTAACAATCATGTTAACTCTCATCAATCCTGCCGGTTCCGAAAAAAAGACAATCGGCGAACCCCCGTATCGAGGGCTCGCCGATTACTTTACCCGTATATTCAAAAGCTCGTTTAGGGATTAGTTATTACCCTTAAATTTGTCCAGCTTATCACCAAAACGTTCAGCAAGCGTAAAGCTAAGGCCTTCGTTGCTAAGGGAAACGTTAGGGTTGTTCAGAACTTCTTTAGGAGCTCTGTCTCTGCTATTGCTGCGTTCAGGTCTAGCAGATGGAGCTGGAGCTTCTTCAGTTTCTTTGATGCTCAGGCTAACACGTTTCTCGGATGGATTGAAGTCCAGAACTTTCACTTGAACTTCTTGTCCTTCTTTCAATACTTCGTGTGGAGTAGCGATGTGTTTGTGGGAGATTTGTGAGATGTGCACAAGACCTTCCACACCCGGAAGCAATTCTACGAACGCTCCGAAGTTCACAAGACGTTTTACAACGCCTGTTACAACATCACCGATGTTGATTTCGCCAGCAGCAGAGTCCCAAGGACCTGGAGCAGCAGCTTTGATGCTCAGGCTGATTTTTCCTTTTTCAGGATCAACCTTCAATACTTTAACACGTACTTTATCACCTTCGGATACTACATCAGAAGGTTTCTCTACGTGACTCCAAGCGATTTCAGATACGTGTACAAGACCGTCAACTCCGCCCACATCAACAAATGCGCCGAATTGAGTCAGACGTTGTACTGTACCTTCGATGATTTGGCCTTCAGATAGCTCAGCCATAATTTTCAGCTTGTTAGCTTCGAATTCTTCTTCAAGAACTTCTTTAGCAGACAAGATTACTTTGCTGTTCTCACGGTCAAGTTCTTTCACTTTAACACGCAAGGTACGGCCTTTGTAATCGCTGAAATCTTCAACGAAATGACGCTCTACCATGGAAGCTGGAATAAATCCACGAGCTCCAACATCAGCTACTAGGCCGCCTTTAACAACGTCAGCCACAGTAACTTCGAAAGCTTCTTGGGAAGCGAAGTATTTCTCAAGATCTTCCCATGATTTTTCACTATCAACTGCACGTTTGGAAAGAACAAGGCTTTCCTTGTTGTCGTTGATGCTGACAACTTTACATTCTACTTCCTGTCCAACTTCTACTGCTGCAGCAGCGTTGTCCAGTTGTACTGCGGACAATTCGCGAATTGGAATCACACCGTCGTATTTATATCCAATGCTTACATAAGCTTGGTTATCTTCGATTTTGACGATTGTTCCTTTCACGGTATCGCCTTTTTTCAGAGAAATGATTTCCAAGTCAGCTTGGTTAGTCACTTCTTCTTCGTTAACGGCAGCAACTTCTTCTACAGCTCCGTTATTTTCTGTCACAGCGGAATCCACCGCTTCTACGGATTCATTCTTTTCCGCAGCTTCCTGATTTTTAATTTCTTCAGACATGTGATTAGCCTCCTCGATTCAAAACCCCATTTATTTAAACCTGCGTATAGCAGAGTTCAAAACAAGCAATGCTTGATATTGCCACTTACACTTGATGATAGTATGTTCCAAAAAATAGCGGCTATGCCGTTATTTAATCAAAACATTGAGCAAAATTTATTGCTCTGCTCATCCCTTAACTAGCACTTGGTTTACCTGTCTCTTTCATCTCACGGATGCGATCCATAATGACATCGGTAACAGCCTCGAGAGATTCGCTCCCCGCACCGGCAAATTGACTAAGGTCTACAGGAGCACCGTAGACAACGACCATGCGTCGAAAAGGTTTATACTGGCCGATAATAGCCGCTGGAATAACTGCTGCGCCACTTCGAAGTGCAAAGCTAGCAGCACCCTTCTTGGCCACTCCGGCATCAGAGTTACGCGTACCCTCCGGGAAGATACCCATGACATTACCATTACGAAGTGTGTTAAGGGCCGTTTTTATGGATTCTTTGCTTACGCCGCCACGTTTCACCGGAAAAGCACCCAATTTATTAATGAGCCAGCCGAGCACCGGAACCTCAAACAGTTCAGCCTTAGCCATATACTTTACCTGACGGTCCAGCTTAATTCCAATAGTCATTGGATCAAGCAGACTAATGTGGTTAGCGCAGAGCAGTACCCCGCCCTCCTTTGGCACATTTTCTTTCCCCACAATCTTAAGCGGGAAAAGGATTGCGTAAATCAAGCGAAGCAATCCAACACAAATTGCATAAATCATAAATGATTTCTCTCCCCGTCAACATGAGATCTACAGTGGGATACAATGGCCTCCACAACTTGATCGATATTCATTAAGGTCGTATCCAGAAGAATAGCATCCTCTGCACGGCGCAGCGGTGAAATCTCCCGTCCTTCATCCAGACGGTCCCGCTTTGCAATATCGTGTTCAAGCTGCTGAAGCGTCACCGATTCCGCGTCTCTCAGTTCCTTATAACGACGGAGAGCTCGTTCTTCCACACTTGCCGTCATAAAAATCTTTACCTCGGCATCCGGCAGCACGGTTGTACCGATATCGCGGCCATCCATTACCACGCCTTTGCGAAGCGCCATCTGACGCTGCAATTGACTCAGTCTGGATCTTACATCCTCGATCTTCGCATACTGCGACACAAGGCCGCTAACCTGAAGGCTCCGAATATGTGGGGTCACGTCTTCCCCATTAATCAGCACCTTCTGAATGTCTCGTTCCGGAATAAGTTCAATCACCATGTCGCGAACCTTCTCGTTCACTCGCTGCTGATCTTCCGGTTCAATGTCTTCTTGGATCATATACCAGGTGATTGCCCGGTACATTGCACCAGTATCAACATAGATATAAGACAACTTCTGGGCTACCAATCGGGCTACAGTGCTCTTGCCTGCCCCGGCAGGTCCGTCGATGGCGACGTTTATTCTGTCATAAGTATGTGTACCCTGCCTATCCAACGGGGCATTCCTCCTCAAACACTCTTTCATAAAAAAACATCTAGCGTTACGAAAACTATTCCTGCAATATCAAGGAGCACACATAAATTGTTATGCTTGATGATATTATCAAGAAAAAAGCAGGCATTGCCTGCGACTTATAAAATTATACCACAGTTTATACTTCAGTGCAAAATCAGACAGCTTAATAGAGCTGTTAAAAATGCTTATCTGTTGCGGAAATCAAACTGACGTTCGAAGCAATAACGGATAATTTTCTGGCGTTCCAAATCTGAAATAGCGACAAATTTCAACATGGCTAAAAGACGTCCATTCTCAAGCTTTTTAATGCGCACTACTTCACCTTCAAAATTGACATGCTCCGTGCTTCCGTTTCGATAAGGAACCAGTACCCAGCAGGACAATTTATTACCAACCTCCAGCTTAACCTGGTTATCCACCAAAAAGGAGATTCCTCCGCCACCAATATCATCTGTACGAACCAGGAACCGTTTGCCAAGGCTATCCTTCACAGCAAGCTCTAGATCAGCATTCACTCGGAAAAAGCTTCTTCTCTGGATCTTAAATATCGAATCTGTCTCCGGCTTTTGAATCCTGACCATACGAATTACATCTTCTTTAAAGCCCAGCACATAAGTATTAAAGTAATTTTTAATGCCACCCTCAGTTAAAAAATAGACCGAAAGCTCGTCCCCCATAAAGAGCCTTTTTAGACGACCATTGCTCTCCTGCATAGGAATTTCAATCAGAAATGCGTCTTCTTCCGTCTCTGCAATTCTTGATCTATATTCAACTTCTGCTTCAGCAGCGTCACTGGAAGCAACCTGTATGTATAGATATTCGTTAATTTTAGGATACAAAGATGTCACCGCCACATCAGTTTAGTAATTATCACTAAGCCTGATTATAGCATGGGAATATCAGCCAGTCAGATATATTTTATAGATATTGCAAAAAAAAGGGACGCACCCAACTGCTGGATGCGCCCTCCCTTTTATTTTGCCTCAGACCCCGAAGAAGGTCTGATTTCTTCCACAGACTCTTCAATTCCATCCTCAGCGTTAATATAAATACGATACTTTGAGCCATTGACCCCTCCACCGAACTCGTAAGTCAAGACCTCGACGGAATCATCATTTTTAATCCAGGACAAGCGATTGTATTGCTCCTTGAAATCAGAATTCAGAAATTTTCTCGCCTCAGCAAGAGTAAGCTTTGGTTTTGGAAGCTGACGGTTGTCCTTATGCTCTTTAACATATTCGCTGGCCTCAAAACCGATGGTATCACCTGTATCCAGCCCCATACGAATAGTCATTTTTTCAGGATAAATCAATACATCATTCTGTTTGGTCACAAAGGTCAAATTCCCGATATTATCATAACGATCAGCGCTAACTGCAGTCATATGGGGATATCCTTTTTTCTCAAGAAACTTCTCGGCTTTGGTAACTGCTTCTTTAATAGCTACCTTGGCAGGTCCAATCTCACGGTTATCATAATAAGAGATCAGCAATCCGCCATTTTTTGTGAAATCCATACTGATGGTGTGCTTTTCATTCGAACCACTAACTGTTGCCGTATAGGATGGCCATTCGGTGTTCTTCCCATTTTCTTTAACATCGACTTTAGCGTTGGAGCCCGCATCCGCGAACTTCAATGCCTTACGTTTGATGTCTTCGGCAGTCACGGGGTTACCTCCGAGCATTTTGACGGAACGTTTATCGTAAATGCTTGCTACTGAAGGGCCCCAGTCTAGCTCAGGGTATGCGCCAACACGTTTATCCACCGTTTTGAAACCGTCAATAATCGTGTTGTCCTCCGCTTTATTTTCTGTTGCCAATGCCGTTTCAACATCCATCCAGCGCAGCCGGTTGCCAATGACTTTATTCTGTACCTCTTGCAAATCCTTAGAGATTTCTCCCGAGTTCTTATACAATGCTTTTAGATTACTCAATTCTCCATCTGTCAGAGGTTTTTTAGTGAAGTCACGAATCCCGGCTTTATAAGAAAAGTTGGAGATTTTGGACAGAAACTCCTCTGTTTTGCTAAATGGCAGCAAGGTCAGCGGCAGCTGATTAATCTCATTTTGGGCCTCACTGGTCATCCGCCACACATTGACGAGTCCTTTGCGGTGCATTCCGTTAGAAGCAGAATTAACCGCAAGCGTATTTCCAAGCTCACCATGAAGACGGTCCACATGATAGGACAAATCGTGAAAGGCGCGTTGATATTGGTTTTCCGCCTTAATTAGTATTGAATTCTTCTCCTGGTTCTCCTGATAACCCCACACAAGCGCACCAATCAGCAGCAGCGCGGTCAGCGGGAACATTACAGCACTTAATCTTTTGTACATAGGGCTACAAGACTCCTTTCGATAGCTTATTGGCGTTAGTTTGACAATAAACTAGGAGTCTTATGCACTGAAGTTGCTACACCATGTGACTATAACGTCCGCTCATGCTCTTTCTTCAATCTCAAAGCCACTGCTATTACTGCAAAGGCATTGTTTAAAGCCGGTTTGAATGATACCATGCTCTTTAATCCCTCTTAATATGTAGGTCTCACCGCACTGTTTGCAAACGATACGTACTTTTATACGCAAAAAAAGACACCTCTCTCCTCTCTGGAATTCCTTACTAGGAACTGCCCTTCGAATATAAGTGTGTCCATCTCGATTATAGGTTAACCTCTTCTTCACGTTTCAGAAAGCGGAAAGGAGAACGGCTGTTGGCCCTAGCTACCTTTCCCATACCTCCATACCATAGGATAGCCATCAGAGGCACAATAAACCATATCCAATAGTTAGCTGTCGTACTCAAAATAAAGTCATATATCCCATGCCACATCCATGGCAACAGTAGCGAAAAAACCAGAATTCTCCGGGTCTTAACACCTTTTGTGAACTTCGCCCTCCCCATATGGTAGCCCATGATCACACCAAACATAGCGTGTCCAGAAACCGGAAGAAGTGCTCTCAGAAACATTGATCCGATTGAAGCGTTGCTATACCAAGCGTACATTACATTTTCTATTGTTGCGAAGCCGAGCGAAATCGCCACAGCGTATAGTATCCCATCATATGGCTCGTCAAATTCGGTATGATTGTAAATCATATGGTAAAGCACAAACCATTTTAGACATTCTTCCACGCCAGCGGATATGAGAAACGACTCCACATACGGACCGCCATTTAGTCCCAGCATCAGCCCTCTCTGAATGATCATGACAGGAAACACAATCAGAAGGCCGAGCAAGAATACTTTAATGACTACATGAAGCGGTTCTTGATCATACTTGTCTTTCAGATAAAAAAAGGTCAACAGAGCAAGTCCCGGCGCCACTGCCGACGAAATAACCGATAACACGAGCACCGAATAACCTCCCTACACCCCTAAACCCTATTACTGCCGTTACACAGCAAGGTAGATGATAACTTTGATACAAGAATGACCGACATATCACCAACAACAAGACTAGGGCTGATCGGCCTAAACAATGGTCATCAGCCCCTAGATCTTGCCTAATTACTCCTGACGCTTAAAATGAGTGCACAATAACTGGACCGCATTCTCCGGCATCACTGTTTTCCCATATTCATCGAGAACAGCTTCTGTGACCGGTGAGGAATCTCCAAACTCAGCTAGTACGCCAACAAGACCTGACAACGCCGTTTCTTCAAATTCCTTTGGATCGAAATACAGATACCATTTATTGTTATAAGAATACAGTTTCCCCTGGGAAGTAATATTACCGATGAGCACATGGGCCGCTTCAACCAGAACCTCGAAATCGCGGAATGCATATACAATGGAGTCGCTTTGTTCAAGAGTAACTTCCATTTCATAAATCTCTTCTGGCAATTCTTCTTCCCCGGACGCACCGTACTGATGGTGATCATATTTTCCTCGGGTCACTATAACGACCATACCTTGCGCGGGCAATGCGAAAACTTCTACGGCAAGCGGACCCGTGGCATCAAAACCTAGTTCACTATATGCTTGATCCATCATCTCCGTAAACAGGTCATGAACCTTAGGAACTTCCTGCCACATGTCTTCCTTCTGGATGCCCCGCTCGCTCAGGTCGTCAAAAGTGAGGAAAATCCGTATCTTATCTTGACTTAATCGCTCTATTCTCATGACAGGATCCTCCTTTTGCAAGCTCATTTATTATAATGTATGATGAGTCCCGAGTAATGAGCCAAAAATGGTTACTATGTAAGTATGTTATCATTTTGCCGAGATAAATGCACGTAAATAAATATATAAAATCCTCTCTATTGAATAAACCATTTTCAGAGCCCTGAATAATAAAAAAGAATCATTCTGCGGAATATTTCATCCCCAAAATGATTCTGATGGAGTCCTTTACGGTTACAATCCCGGTATGGTTGTATGCGTTTCTTTAAGAATCTGCTCTACTTCGCTCTTCACTTCAGGATTGCTGCGAATGAATTCCTTTAACAATTTAAGATTGGATTCCTTCGACTTCACTGGTGATTCAGTCTTATGCTCAGTGGTTCCGCTACTTGAACCGTTACTTTGAGCATTACTGCTTGAAACAGCAGTGTTACCAAAACCAGTCGTGGCCATACCGATTATTTTTTCTTTTGCTTTATCTGCAGCTCCACTCATGGAACCACCCGATTGCCCTAGCGAAGACATTAAAGAATTCCGCTTTTTGGACATAATCATACTGGCTGCGGCGCCCATCAGCACCCCGCATAAAAATGACGAAGTATTCATATTTCCAGCCTCCTTGTATGGTAAAATCATGTTTAGTGTTCGCGGAAAGATTCCGGCTCATACAACCTAATAACAAGAAAGCGAGTTGAAAAAAGTGGGTAAAATGACATCAGTGCTCCTATTGGCTACCTTGTTGCTTACTGCCTGTGGCAACAGCGGTGCAAATGGAAATACAGCTAAGGAAACAAATGCCTCAAACAATCCGCCCACGGCGGCAGCTACACAAAGCGCAGAAACTACGGCGCCATCACCTGAAGCAACAGCAGATGGAGGTACTACAGGAAATAGTACTGCCAGTAAGGGCGAAGCATCCGCTGAAATTCCACTGCTGTACCATATGAACAAAAATTACGATATCGTCCCTAATGAGGAAGCTACAAATAAAAAAGTGGTTTTGCTCACCTTTGACGACGGTCCTAAAGATGCGGCAATGATTAACCCTTTGATGGATGTTCTGGACAAACATCAAGCTAAAGCCATCTTTTTCGTGAATGGTTATCGTGTTAAGGAGCATCCTGAGCTTCTGGAGTTAATACATAACCGCGGTGGAATTATCGGCAACCACAGCTGGGATCATATTGTATTGAAAGACAAGTCCTATACTGAGGTTAAAAAGCAAATCGAAAATGTTCAAAATATTGTCAAAGAAACGCTGGGAGAAGCTCCTCACTTTTTCCGTCCGCCACATGGTGCTGGCGGGGATGTTGGCAAGAAGGTCGCTGCCGAGAATGGAATGTTATACATGACCTGGTCTGTAGGCTCTCTTGACTGGGAAATGAAAGAAAAAGAAACGGGTAAGACAGAAAAATTGATCAGCAATGTTACCGATCAGCTGCATTCTGGCAGTAATATCCTGATGCATGAGCTACCATGGACCGTTGAAGGTCTGGATACCCTGCTCACTACACTTGAGGGCAAAGGATATAGCTTTGTTGATCCGCGCAGCATTGAGCTAAAAATGCGTTGATCTCATTATCCGTACATGTCCGATAATTGCTTCGTCAGTGCAAATGTTTCAAATCAAACGAAAAATAGAAGGGGGTTCCAAAAGCCATTTGCATGGCTTTGGACCCCCCTTTTTTTACGCTACCTATTTTTCTTACTGGAAAGAGTAAGCACTATTGGGTTGATTTACGCAGTGTCAGCACATGCATTTCAGCAGGACTGCCCCAGCGAATTGGCAGATGTGCTGTTCCAAACCCTCTGCTGATCAGCAGCAGCGCATTTTTTGCGGAACCGTCACCTCTTGGCCAACTAAACTTTCCAGCGTCATATTTATGATAGAAATGCTCAACATGTCTTTGACCCACAAACGGAAGGATCACCTGGCCCCCATGCGTATGACCTGCCAGAATCAGGTCCGCTGGCACACTTTGGCGCTTGGACAACCAAAGCGGATCATGTACAAGAATTATACGACAGGTATCTTCAGCAGAAGTGTTTGTGGTTAATTGCGGAAAAGGACGGTATGGAGTTTTACCCCCATTTTTCGGAAAATCAATTCCGGTTAACCAAAGTTTAGCTCCCTCACGTTCAAAAGCCACATTTTCATCCATTAACAGTTTTGCACCACTGCCCTGAATAATCTCATCCACCCTTGTAATATTAGCCCGATAATCATGATTTCCATGCACTACATAGGTAGATGCAATAGAAGTAACTAGAGTCATATTATCGACAAGACGATTTAAAGGGCTATCTTTTTCCGTTAGATCTCCTCCCAGAAAGACAACATCTACTCCACCCTTTAATGGCATCAGAAGCGCGGACGGAAGGCGGCGGCGATGGATATCTGTTATAAACAAGATACGAAATCCATCGAACTCTTCAGGTAGCGAATCTAGCATTATTTCCTCGGTAATAATTCTGTTTCTAAACGCGTTGATCACCATGATTATGACAACAGCCGCAGCTATCAATAGAATGGCCAAGACCACTCCCCATGCCCATGTACTCACCATAATGTACTCAGTGGAGGCGCTCCTTCAATTCCCCACCAAAGCAGCCCTATCAGCAAAATAACAAAGATAAAAATCAAAGAGTTCACAAACATCTTGCTTAGACGAACTTTTTCTGAAGAATAAGTATCTGAACGAGAAGGAGCAGATTCTTCGTCCTTCTCTTTACTTCCTGTGGAAGAGCGCTTTGCAGAACCTGCTGGGCGGCGAGCTTTTCTTGATAAAGTTGCCGTAGAGACCCGAGCGGTAGCATTTTTCTTTATAGGAGCAGACTTCTTTTCAGGAGTAGCCTTTTTTACAGCCTCCGAAGTCCGCTTCTCTTTTTTACTTTTGCCAGGATGTTTGCTTTCACTTTTGTGTTGTTTTTGTCGAGACTTTACCCGGCTTAATTCCTCACTCATGATTCCCTCCTATAGCGGATCACCAGACCTGAGATCAGGTCGATGAAGAAGTGACATAGTATAGGGGCCCAGAGGCTGCCCGATTGAATGTAAATATATCCAAGACCATAACTGCTTAAGAACACCCAGCCGGTAGGTACAAAGTGACGTAAATAACGGACATGAATAAGAGCAAATACTATACTCGTCCAATAAGGGCCAATGGAATATTGGATGGCACCGCGGAATAAGAGCTCCTCACATACCGATACAATTGCTGCTATGACGATAATATGCCACACAGGGCGATTTCGAAATAAAAGGTCGTTTATTCCACCATCATCCATGCTTTCCTCAGGGACAATATGTGTCAATAAATAGTCAACAATTAGCATTGCAGCAGCAAGTCCGAGGCCCCATGCCACAAAATGTACTTTTTCTGGAATAATTAATAGCTGAAAAGGATTTCTTTTCTGAAATAATATCCATATCAAACCGATAATTAATGTGAGCCCCTGAGTGATATAGAGATTGAGCAGCAGAAGACGGTCTGTCAACTGGCCTGGTTCTACCTTTTTAACCTTAATCTCGCCAAATTTGAATTTTTTCATCGTGACCTGCCTGTTCTTTATTTTTTTCGGGCAGCTCCGAGAGAGAAACCGTCCATAGTGTTGCTATCAATACATAATACATAGGATAATCCCCCCAGAAAAAGGAGCATTTATTATGAGCAAACGTAAGTCCCGCAATCAAATGTTATACACGCTAGTTTTTTTGTTTTTCCTAGTTTGCGCCTTCGCCGCATTTTTTACTGGTGTCAAGGTTGGCGCAGACAAAACTGAAGCCAAATATGACAATCAATCAAGTATGAATGGTTTAGTAGAATTCACGGGCTCTTATCAACAGCAGGATCTGGTTACTTTCTATCATAACGTATTTTTGCCCTATCGGGAATTCAAGCGGAATTGGAACATTCAAGTAGATAAGTTAGCGCGCAGCACAGATGCTCGTATGAATGCGGCAGTAATGAAGAATCTAAGTATTCTAGCAGACCAGCAATATAAGAGAGTTAATCAAGATTCTATTTTCACTAACTCTCCTCTATTACATCAGTCACAGGTCAATGTACTCAAAAGCTTAACTTTATTTTCTAAGGCCTCCGGCAAAGTCTCTACTAGTGCATCTGGTGCAGAGACCGCAAAGTTATTGAAAAATGATGAATTTACAACTGGCGCCGTGAAGTACGGTCTGTTAGCACAAAAGAACTTCTATGATTCTATGCTAAAATGGGGCTCTAAGACAAACCAGAAAATACCTTCTGCACCTGGCGAACTAAAAACGATGTCTTTCATTCAGTGGAAAAAAATGCCCCTTCTTTTGAAGAATGCTTCTATCGCTGACATGATGTTGAATCGCGGAATTTTTGCAGGTTATGATCCTCAGGACATCACTGCTAAAATAGACGATATGATTTACTCAGGCACTGCAAACTCATTAAATCTTTCGGATATCCAGTCCTCAGTAACCTTGTTGATTTCTACAGGTGCTGTGCAGGAACAGGATTTTATAAAATGGCGGGAACAGTATTATAACAGGGAGACACTCCCTCAGCTTCCGTTCTTTTTTGAATAGAACCAGTTATTGAATCATAACGAAAAATGAAGTTCACTTCAAGAAACGCTACTTGTAAAGCCTATTGACACAACTTGCATACCGTGTTACATTATGAAAAAATTAATCATTCAAAACCGATGATGGAACAAAGATCCTGGAAGTCTTCAGAGAGCCGGTGGTTGGTGCAAACCGGTGACGAACAGCTATCTTTAGCGCTCCTGAGATATTGTATCGAACCTTAAAGTAGGTACAATCGGATCAACTCCGTTAACAGTGTGGCCTATGCAGGCCAATGAGGCTGCTTCTTCCAAGTTGCAGTGAATTAGGGTGGTACCACGAAGATAACTCTCGTCCCTTACTACGGCAGTAGTATGGGGTTGGGAGTTTTTTTAATTCCCTAATCCCCCATAAATACTACCTTATGCCCAAAGTTACCGATTTCGCGGTACTCTTGCACGCTGTTTCTTTTGTGCGACACCGCGTTGATCTACTATTATTACATGTTTTTCTCTACTAGTTCGTGAACCTTCTGGTATTGTGGACTGCCCATCAGGGCGTCCTCGACATATAAAGCTTTTCAACTTTAAGGGGGATAAGAAACCATGTTTAAAGTATTAGTATCGGATCCAATCAGTGATTTGGGCATTCAGCAATTGATGGACGCAACAGATGTAGTTGTAGACAAAAAAACAGGTCTCAGTGAAGATGAGCTCGTTGCAATCATCGGTGAATATGATGGTCTACTCGTCCGCAGTCAAACTACAGTAACTGAAAAAATTATCGAAGCTGGAAAAAACTTAAAGGTCATTGGTCGTGCAGGTGTGGGTGTAGATAATATCAAGCTGGAAGCTGCTACTCAACGTGGGGTTGTTGTTATCAACGCTCCTGATGGAAATACCATTACAACTTGTGAGCATGCTTTTGCAATGATGATGGCACTGGCCCGTCACATTCCACAAGCTTATGCAAAAACAATTGGTGGAACCTGGGATAGAAAAACCTTCGTGGGTGTAGAGCTTCGCGGCAAAACTTTAGGTGTACTGGGAATGGGCAGAATCGGTAGCGAAGTGGCTAAACGTGCCAAAGCTTTCGGCATGGAAATCCTTGCTTTTGATCCTTTCTTAACTGCTGAGCGTGCTGAGAAACTGGAAGTAAAATTAGCTTCCGTTGACGATGTAGTCCGCGGAGCAGACTTCATTACTGTGCACACTCCACTTACTCCGGAAACACGCCATATGATTTCCCGCCCGCAATTTGAAGTGATGAAAAAGGGAATGCGCATCATCAACTGTGCCCGTGGTGGTGTAATTGATGAAATGGCGTTAGTAGAAGCTATTGATAGCGGTATTGTTGCTGGCGCTGCATTTGACGTATTCGAAAAAGAGCCGCCACAAGCAGATCACCCATTCTTGTCGCATCCAAAAATTATCGTGACTCCTCACTTGGGCGCTTCTACAATTGAAGCTCAGGAGAATGTAGCGATCGATGTATCGGAACAAGTACTGCATATTCTGCGTAATGAACCGTTCATCAATGCTGTAAATATTCCTCCAGTTGCTCCAAGCGTAATGAACAAACTCCAGCCTTACTTCACACTTGGTGAGAAGCTGGGCAGCTTTGTTACCCAAATTACAGATAGTGCTATTCGTGAAATCCATGTTGAGTATGCGGGTGATCTGTCAGATGTCGATACCCAACCACTTACTCGTTATATTGTGAAAGGCGTGCTCTCCCGCCACTTCGCTGAGGATGTTAACATCGTTAACTCCATGCACTTGGCAAAAACACGCGACGTTAATGTAGTAATAACTAAAGCTTCCAAAACTAAAGGGTTCACTAATCTGATTACCGTGACCCTTAAAACAGATCACGACCAAGAACGTCTCGTAGCCGGAACATTGCTGCAAGGTTATGGAGAAAGAATTGTTCAAGTGAACAAGTTCCCAGTTGATATCGCTCCTGAAGGACATCAAATCGTCGTATCCCATAACGACAAACCAGGGATTATCGGACTTGTGGGCACATTGCTGGGTGAAAATGATGTCAATATCGCCTCCATGCAAGTGGGACGTAAAATCGTTGGTGGCGAAGCAATCATGCTGCTGACCGTTGATAAAGCTGTACCTACTCATGTGCTTGTGAAGCTTGCTGGCCTGCCAGAAATCAACACTGCCGAAGAAATCATTCTTCTGTAAGCAATAAGATAGAAATCAAACAACAGAGCAGCGACTCTCCCCTTATAGGAGTTTCGCTGCTTTTGTTGTTGATCGTCGACCTATTTCGGCTTCATTTACAACACCGAATCGAGTTCCCCTGGAGACTTACGGACCCAGATGGCCTTATAAGCAATAACTTCACCTTTGAAGCAGTGTTTCGGACTCCAGTGCCGCTATTCCTCAAAAAGAGAGCTAAATCAGGTGTTTTGCCTATCAATAGCATCTATGGGGACCGATAGCGTCCTAAATATACGAAAATGCTGCATTTAAGATCAGCTCTGTCCTTTACTGCTTCGTACACAGAAATGGGATCAAACAGATCAAGTTTGCTGTTTAGACTAAGAATGCGGGAACAGTCCGCCCATCGATGTCGGTAAATCCATACTTTTCAGCGAGCTTAGCAACCTGCTGCGGTTGACCGGTCATAGACATAACCTCAGGATCGGTTGCGAGAGCAGCGGCTGCCCTACCGATATAGGTTGTGGATTCAGTCATCTGCAATTCTTCAACCTCATGCCAATGCTCCTCATCCGTGTTCATGCTCTCCAACACCGCCTCTGTCCTCATCCAGCCCGGAGTAAGAGGAATAACTGCAATGTTGTCCTCTTTAAGCTCAATCGATAACCCGTAGGCCATGCGCACAAGTGTATTTTTAGAAAGATCATAATAGAAGTTTCCGAGATATTTGTAATGATCCCAAAAGGTTGTGTGGATGATTAGACCGCCAGCTTTTGCCTCGCGCATTAAAGGTATGGCGTAATAATTTGTTACCAACTGTGCCCTCACACCCGCATTAAACATATTGTCCCAATGCGCTGTTGGAAGCTCCCAGAAAGACTTCTGCTCAATAAGTAAATCGTTGCCGCCCCATACATTGTTGACTAAAATATCAAGCCGCCCTTGCTCTGAAGCAATCTGGCGAATGACCGTCTCTGTCTCCTGATCTTTTGTATGATCACATCGTATGGCGCTGCCGGACCCTCCCTCCGCTTTTATTTCCCTAAGCACGTTATCAATGCTCCGCTTGCTTTGCCCTGTGCCAGAGGCCTCTGTCGTTCTGCCCGTAATATAAACGAATGCACCTTTCCTTGCCAGCTCCAATGCAATTCCTCTACCAGCACCTCTGCTGCCTCCGGTGACCAATGCTACTTTTCCTTTTAAAGTCATGTTCTCAATCCTTTCTACATTTGTTTTTCTCTAAATGTTCTATATTTAATCCTTACCTTATATAAGTATAATTCTTTAATATGACATCAACTGACATATATAATATAATAATTAATTAAGAACTGACTAACATTTATTAGGAGGAGGCATGTTCCCTTAATGAGAGCCGATCGTTTGTTATCCATCTTACTTTTGCTGCAAAATCGTGGAAAGATGACGTCCCGTGAGCTAGCCCAGACCTTAGAAGTGTCTGAACGAACTGTGTTTAGAGATATGGAAGCCTTATGTACAGCAGGAATACCGATTCTTGCCGAACGGGGACGCGAAGGGGGCTGGATGCTCACGGAAGGATACCGAACCTCGTTAACGGGTATGAAGCCCTCAGAGATTGCTACTCTGCTGCTGTCCGCAGACTCCTCGATTTTAAAAGATCTGGGTATACAAAACGACTTTTCTTCTGCCGTACTCAAGCTGGAGGCTGCTTCCCCATCCAGGCCGAATAATCCAGCCAGTTACCTGAGCCAGCGCATTCATATTGATGGTGCCAGCTGGCACCCTTCCGACGAGACGTACCCGTTCCTATCTGTCTTGCAGGAAGCTGTTTGGGAAGACCGTAAAGTGAAGATCACTTACCCACGGAATGACGAGATGAAGGAGCGTTTCATTGAACCTCTCGGGTTAGTCGCAAAACGTGGAGTTTGGTATGTAGTGGCACGAACCGAGGGTGAAATGCGGACTTTTCGCGTGTCGAGATTAATACAAGCTGACGCAACTTATGAATCATTTGTCAGACCTGAGGCTTTTGATTTAAAAAGCTACTGGGAACAATCGACTTTAGCTTTTAAAGCAGCACTGCCAAAATATGTAGTGAACTTAAAGGTGAATGAGTCTATTCTTAAAGAATTACAACGTGAAAGATATGTAACTATAACTTTAGTAGAACCCTCTGCTAATACTGGGTGGATGAACGTGGAGGCCGAGTTTAATGCTATAGAATCTGCCTGTCGTATCGTACTCTCTTTCTCTCCTTCAGTTATTGTTTTAGCTCCTATCGAACTAGTAGGGATGGTAAAGTCTGCTATTAAAACAATTTCCACAATATATGAGGAATTTTGACATGAATTCTAAATATCTACTACTTAAAGAAGATTTATGACACTTCTCTATAGACCAATGACCTATAAATCCCCTATAATAACACCATTACATAAAATTTAATAAGGGGGACATTTTACCAATGAGCTGGATGCACAAACTTCCGTTAAAACAAAGAATTGTTGCCGGATGTTACCTCGTTGCCGCACTGTTTGCTATTCCTGTCTTAGTTACGTTAATGATTCTAGGTCAATTTCTCGTAGGAATTATACTAGTAGTTGTTCTTGCAGGTCTGACTTTACCTGTTGCTCGCTTCGTGGAGAGAACGCTTACATCATCTTTTGATGATATTGCTAATGTATCTCACAGTATTTCGAAGGGCGATTTCACTAGCAGAGCGGACGAAAATGGCTCAATGGGTGACGTAAGCCGCTCCTTTAACACAATGATTGATAAGCTCAAGAAGATTCTGACCGATGCATCGCAGATCACCCGTCAAGTTATGGATGCAAGCCGCGGAATCGAAGATAAGAACCAGAACCTGAAGATTGTCATGGCACAAGTAGCCTCTTCTTCTACTGAGCTCGCTCTTGGTGCAAATGAAATATCTACGGATATCGCTGATATGACAGAATCCATTAAAGACATTGAGACCAAAGTATCCAATTATACGAACTCCACCAAAGAAATGAACAGACGTTCAATACATACCTTAGAACTTGTTGAGCAAGGGCGCCAATCCGTAGATACACAGGCTGAAGGCATGCGCAAAAACATAGAGGCTACACAAAAAGTGGCTGATACTATTGAAGCTCTCTCACAAAATGCCCGCGGGATTACGATGATCACCAAGACCATCACAGAGATCGCTGAGCAGACCAACCTGCTGTCACTGAATGCCTCCATCGAAGCTGCTCGTGCCGGAGAGCATGGTCGGGGTTTTGCCGTTGTAGCTCAAGAGGTTCGCAAGCTTGCTGAAGAATCTACGGCATCCACAAAAGAAGTATTCGGCTTGGTCCGCAGCATTGAGTCAGATATTAAACAAGCCATCGATAATATTGCCATCAATGAAGAGGTTGTGCAGGTTCAGAATGAAATGATCACTCAATCTGCCCATATTTTCGCACAAATTGTACAAAGCGTGCAGTACATTACCGAGCAAATCTCTTCATTCTCTGCGGAGAGTGATCTTATGCTAGAAAGTGCCTTGAAAATTTCCAGTGCAATTGAGAATATCTCAGCAATCACCGAAGAAACTGCTGCTGGCACGGAAGAGGTATCGGCGGCTATGAATGAACAGATTAATGCCCTGCAGTCTGTTGCAGAAGAAACGGAAAAAATGACCCAGGCCGTATTTAATCTGCAAAAAACCATTCATATCTTTAAATTCTAGTTCAAAACTATCAACTGCCACCTAAGCTGAGTCTTAGGTGGCAGTTTTTTTCGCGAGGCAAAACTTCATCTCTTGGACAAGACTTTCGTCAAATTTCGAGTTTTTTTAGCGGATTATGTTGACAAAAATTAATGAGGAATATATTGTAAAGGAAAATTATTCTTATCAACTATAAATTAATATTGGCAAAATCCTCGAAAGAGGATGACGCAAAACCATGGATCTACAGCCTCATTTTTTCGTTTGAGGCCATGATTGCCAGGTTGCAGAGGAACCAGGACGGCTGAACTATTGTTCAGTCTTAGCGGTGCCTTATGCCACCAACCTGTGCTTACTATAGAGCACAGGTTTTTACTTTTTGAGTATATTGATCTATCGTATCTATTCGGTAGATTAATAACTAATATATATCAAAAAACTTGTGAGGTGTTTCTTTTGAAGACAGTCGCAGATTACATGGCGGAAGCACTACGTAACCTTGGAGTCACCCATTCTTTTGGGATCATTGGCAAATCCATTTGTCCAATAGTTCTAAAGATGGTGGATTACGGTATTGAATTTATTCCCGGCAGACATGAAGCAAGCTCCGGATTCGAAGCAGCAGGGTATGCGCTGAAAACGGGTAACCTAGGCGTAGCATTTGGTACTTCGGGTCCTGGGGGAACTAACCTGCTTACAGCAGCAGCACATGCGAAAGCTAACAACCTACCTGTCCTATTTATTACCGGCCACCAATCCATTACAGAGCTTGGAATTCCTCAATGTCAGGACTCCACCTCTTTTCTGGCTGATTTAGCTGATATGTTCAAACCTGCCACCTTGTTCAGTAAATTGGTTGAACGTGGGGATCACTTTGGTACTATTTTTAATCATGCGATTTCTGTGGCCCTGACCAAACGGGGTCCTGTTCATCTTTGTATTCCTTTTGATGTACAAACTGAAGTATTGGAAGAATGCAATATAGTAATCCCAGAAAGAGAATCTCTAATTAGTCAAGCTAATATCGATAGAGTCATCGATGCTATTCAAGCTGCTAAGAATCCTTTGATTATTGCGGGTAAAGGAATTAACCGCTCCGGAGCACATAAAGAGCTTGTTCAACTCGCAGAAACTTTTAATATTCCTGTAGTAACATCTCCAGGTGGAAAAGGGGCTATAGTCTGGGATCACCCACTCTATCATGGTCCTATTGGCGTTGGCGGTTCGACCCACGGGGACGATTTATTGAATAAAAGCGATTTATTTATAGTGCTTGGATCACGTTTAAGTGATATGACCATCTGTAATCTTAAACGGGAGAATCATCCAGCAACTTTAATTCAATTTGATATTGATCCAACCTTTGTCGGAAAAATACTATTGTCCAAAACGATACCGGTCACTGGGGACCTGCGCGATAATTTGGTGCACTGCCTAAATCATATTGACCCAAACACAATCACCAAACGTGAGGCTTTGGCCGATGCGGATTATTCAGAAGAGCTTCCAACCCTCAAGAATCTTTCCCTTGCTTCGGTAATGAGCACTTTAAGTGATTTGATCCCTTATAATAATTCAATTTTCGTTGATGATGGAAGTCATGGATTCCACGCTGCAAAATGGTACAAGGTTAAGAAACCGGGCAGCTTTGTTTTTGATGCGTATTTTGCTTGCATGGGTAATTCGATCGGCATGGCTATTGGTGCAAAAGTTGCTGCTCCTGAAGAAACTATCCTCTGCATTACAGGTGATGGTTGTTTCATGATGCTCGGCGCTGAGATTAACACCGCTGTCTGCAAAGATATCCCTGTCATCTTTATCGTGGTCAATAATAAGCAACTAGATATGGCTCTTAAGGGTATGGAGAAAACCACAGGTCGTATCGATGGAACTCTATATGAAGTACCAATGGACGCCGTAAAATTCGCTGAATCTCTAGGTGCTAAAGGCTACAAATGTGAGAATGCGGATGAATTCACAGCTGCAATTAAAGATGCGGTAGCTCTAAACCATGTTGCCGTTATTGAACTACTAACAGACCGTGATGAAGTCCCTCCGACTGCACACCGTACTTTGAACCTAAACTAGGAGGCTAACCATGAAGGAAAATATCAACAGTGGTCTCAACCACTTCACGAATCTATCAGGAGACTATGGCGCAAAAGCACTAGCTCCAATTAAAGACCACTTCCCTGACTTGGCTGAATTTATTATGGGGAATGCCTATGGCGATATTTTTCAACGTAATACTATAGCCCCTGACTGGAAGGAAATCGCAGTCATTTCATCTTTAATTTCAATGGGTCAATTCGAACAGTTGGGCGTTCATTATGTCATGGCCCTTCGTGTTGGAGTTACCGTAGAACAGCTTAAAGGTATTCTATTACACTTAGTACCCGTTATAGGGGCACCTAGAATCATTACAGCTTTTAATATCCTGCTTGCAACCATAGAAGAAATCCAATAACCCAACAGTTCGACAACAATATACAAAATTCGACTTTATTATTGCATACACTTGAAAAATATGCCTATAATAGAGTCGGAATATCCCATTACTTGCTGTATAGTGTCGAATTTTGACTTTTATAAAACAGCTAAATGGATATACATGGCTGGATATTGCAGTCGAACTGTTTTGGACAAATTCAATCTATGGGAGAGATTTAGGCATGGGAAGTTTCGTTTTGAAGACAGACACTACAAACAAGGTTATTAACATTGAGTTAGATGGAACATTTTCTGAAGAAGATGGTCTAAAATCTATTCAAGCTTATCAACAAACTATCAATCCAATTACTCCAGCTGACTATGAACTAAAAATCGACTGCAGAAAGCTAAATGTAACTGCACCAGATGTTGTACCTCTTTTAGAAAGCTGCTTTGTAATGTTTAAGAATGATGGATTTGTAAAAGTAAATCTAACGCTTGAAAATAACCCGATCCTCAAAATGCAGCTTTCCCGTCTTGGCCGTAAAGCTGGACTCGATAACATCGAGATCATTTCTGCGGTTACAGTCTAGATCTTTTAATCTTAATATGTAGGCCACATTTTACTGCTTTCCTGGAGGCGTATTATGACCGGAATTCGTATTAAAGGCATTGATATCTATCATCCCAGCAATATAGTTGGTAACGACTTTTTCATTAAGCATTTTGACGAAAAAGGCATTGATATTCGAGGTCTATTATCCGCATTAGGTCGTATTACACGGTATAGTATTAAGGATGCGGATGAGAATTCCCTTACGATGGCTTTTGAGGCTGCCAGGAATGTTCTGGAGTCACAGGTGCCGATATCGACCTTATTGCCTATGCAAGTCAAACTCCTGAGTATATCTTTCCTACCAACTCATTAATGATTCACCGTTTGATCAAAGGCGCATCCCATACGATCTGCATTGACAGTAATGCTAATTGTGCGGGTATGACGGCTTCTGTGGAACAGGTTAGCCGTCAGATGCAAGCGAATCCTAGGATTAAACGAGCGTTGGTCATCGGCTCCGATTATGTAACCCCTCATGCCGATAAGAATGATCCAGTCTATTACGCTAACTTCGGTGATGCAGCGGCGGCAGTCATTCTTGAACAAGCTGAGGATGTGGTCGGTTTCATTGACTCTATCTACCAAACGGATCCTTGTGTTTGCGATAATTCCAAGTTCCCGTGCGCAGGCCTGGCTAAACTGGGTAAACAAGGTGTAGCGGCTGGAGAGTTTAATGTGAAGTTTATTCCTTTTGATAATTCCATTTGCATAGATGCTGCTTCTGAGTCTATTCGTACTCTACTGTCTAACAACAATATCGCGCCTGAAGCCATTAAAGCAGCCTGCTTCTCACAGTTTTCACTGCCTAATATCTTAGAGATGTGTGAGAAAGTCGGCATTGATCGCAATGTAGCGGTATACATAGGGGATGAATTCGGATATACCTCTACCAGCAGCCCATTTATTGCTCTACATAAAGCTGTAACTACTGGAAAGATCGAACGTGGTGATAAAGTCCTGTTCTGGACAGTGGGTGCCGGTTGGCAAAATGTAGCATTTGTTATTGAATATTAGGAGCTGTATAACAAAAAGCGGCAAGCTAGGGATTCACCTAAGCTTGCTGCTTTTTAATATAAATATGAACGCAACATCAGGACTTACTCGCAAAGGTGAGCCCCTTTTCCGCGAGAGCACTCCGTAATAGGACGATCGCCTTTGGCCCCAATCCATGTAGCTGCAGAAGCTCTGCTTCAGTAAGCTTGCTGAATTGTTGAAGCTGAACATATCCAGCCCCATGCAGGGCTCGAAGCGCCGGCTTAGATAGTCCGCCCGGCAGATCAGATTCGGTTCCGTTGACCATAGATATATACAGCTCCTTTATCACTGATATCCTTCATGCTTCTCCCAACCCATGGTACGCGCTACAGCGTCCTTCCAGGCGTTGTAACGACCTTCCCGCTCAGTTATACCCATCTCAGGCGAGAAGACCCTCTCAGCCTTGTTGAAGCTCTCTAGCTGGGCACGTGTCCAGACTCCGGACGTTAACCCGGCCAGAAGCGCCGCACCCAAAGCTGTTGTCTCCGCATAGGTTGTTCTAGTAACCTCACTGCCCAGGATATCAGACTGGAATTGCATCAGCAAATCGTTACGCACAGCTCCGCCATCCACACGAAGGCCGGTCAATGGCATGCCTGCGTCTTTTTCCATAGCTCCTATTACATCTCTAGATTGAAAGGCTAAGGACTCCAATGTAGCTCGCACCAGATGTCCTGAGGTAGTGCCTCTAGTAAGGCCAAATATGGCTCCACGGGCATACATATCCCAATAGGGTGCCCCCAGTCCGGTAAACGCAGGCACAACGATAACCCCTTCACTGTCCTCTACTTCCCGTGCTTTATCTTCTGAGCCTGCTGGCTCCTCTATAAGACCAAGACCCTCCTGCAGCCACTGAACAGCCGCTCCGGCCACGAACACACTGCCCTCTAGGGCATAATAGAGTTCATCTCCCATACCCCAAGCTACAGTGGTCAACAAGCCATGACTGGAGGCTACAGCTTCTGTGCCTGTGTTCATTAGAATAAAACAGCCTGTACCATAGGTGTTTTTGGCACTGCCGGGTTCTAGACAAGTATGTCCAAACAATGCGGCCTGTTGATCTCCAAGTACAGAGCGAATTGGAATGTCCGCCCCGAACCACTGTTTGTCTGCTACTCCAAATTCGCCGCCAGACATTCTTACTTCTGGCAGGATGGCACGCGGAATACGGAGCTCTTCCATTAGCTCTTCATCCCAGCACCGTTCATGAAGATTAAACAGCATCGTACGTGAGGCATTGGTAACATCCGTGACATGTACGGCTCCGCAAGTAAGTCTCCAAATTAACCAGCTGTCGATCGTCCCTGCTAGAAGTTCCCCACGATTCGCCCGTTCTCGGGCGCCATCCACATGATCCAGTATCCAGGAGATTTTGGTAGCTGAGAAATAAGCATCTACAACAAGGCCCGTCTTGCTCGCAATAACTTGCTCCAGCCCTTTACTTTTAAGTTCTTCACATTGCTCTGCAGTACGCCTGTCCTGCCACACAATCGCAGGGTATATCGGTTTGCCAGTTATTTTATCCCAGATTAAAGCTGTTTCTCTCTGATTGGTTATTCCGATGGCAGAGATCTCCTCAACTGCTATGCCACCCCGCGCAATCGCATCTCTTGCCGCTGCGAGCTGTGACGCCCAGATTTGCTCAGGGTCATGCTCTACCCAGCCTGGATGGGGGAAGGATTGTTTAACTTCATATTGACCTTGTGAGACCCATTTAGCCTCCGTATCGAACAATATGGCTCGTGAGCTGGTAGTACCTTGGTCTAAAGATAAAATCATTCTATGCCCTCCCAAGCAAAACCTACAAGATATGTTCCACGATGAACAAGATTAATGTGTTTGTTTCAACAAAAAGCACCTCTGCTGTCAGAGGCGCTATCACACATTGTGTTTGGAATTACTGTTTTTCGACAGGAAGTCTTAGCGTAAAGGTTGTACTTTCGCCTAGTTTGCTTGAAGCTGAGATGGTCCCGTGATGCGACTCTACAATATTTTTAACAATCGCAAGCCCAAGTCCCGTTCCACCTGATTCTCCCCGTACACGCGCCTTATCAGCTTTGTAGAAGCGGTCGAATATATACGGCAGATCCTCTGGTGGAATTCCAACCCCTTCATCCTGAATTTTAATCTCAAGATAACGACGGCCTTCTAATACACAAGTTCCTGTATGAACCGTGATTTTTTTGCCACCCTGTGTGTGGCGGAAAGCATTATCGAGTAAATTGGTTAGGACTTGTTCCAGTTTATCCTCATCCGCTGCCTTCAGAACAGCAATATCGCTCTGTTGCTGCAAGTGAAGATGGATATCGCGCTCTTTGGCACGTACAGAAAATTTACGGTAGACTCGTTCCAGCAGTTCATTCATGTCCACCTGAGCTTTCATCATATCCGTATGTCCGGCTTCCATTCGGGCAAGATCAAGCAAATCCTTAACCAGACGCCCCATACGCAGTGATTCGTCATGAATGACCTGGATCAGCTCACTGCTTTCTTCGGGGGATGAAGCCATCCCGTCCAATAAAGCCTCACTGTACCCTTGCATCATCGACAACGGAGTGCGTATTTCATGGGAGACGTTAGCAACGAAGTCTCTGCGCATCTTTTCCAGACGCACCTCTTCCGTCACATCCCGCAGTACAGCAACTACTCCCCGGATGCTGCCTTCAGAATATAATGGTGCCATATGAACAGACCAGACGCCCTGCCGCACATGTACATTGGAGCGGTCATCGCCACCTTGTTTCAGGGTGCTTAAAAATAAAGGACGCAGGGGAGGCGGAACACTGCTCTCAGCCGTTTCGGGATGGAGCTCAGCATCACTCGCATGTTCCCACTGCAAATCGCTCCAGCTCTCTAGCAGAGCTTGGCCGTGCGGATTGGTCAAAATAATCTGCCCTTCAATATCAAAGGTGATCACAGCATCGCTCATACTGCGCAGTACGCTAGATAAATGCCCCTTCTCATGATGCAGACTGCGAATATTCTCTTCAAGCTCCTCAGCCATATGGTTAAAGGAAGTCGCCAACTGGCCAATTTCATCACTTGTGACCAGCGTAAGCCTTGTTCCGTATTCTCCCCGGCGAATGTTATTCGCAGCTTCAATGACACGCTGCATCGGCTGGGTGATTTTGGTAAACAAAAATAACGCAAAAAATGTAGTCAAAGAAAATCCGATCATACAAGTATACATAAATAAACGTTTGATATCTCCGGAATTGGCAAAGTTACTGTCTATGTAGGGAAGCAAAAATAACCCCAAGGTAATAAGTACGACAGCGACCAGGCAGATGATCGTAACCCACAGTTTGCCGACAAGACTTCTCCAGAAGTTCACTTATTTAGGTACCTCTAGTTTGTAGCCTACGCCCCATACGGTCGTAATCATCGCTGCGGATTCCGGTGATACTTTATTCAGTTTTTCACGAAGGCGTTTTACGTGAGTATCTACAGTACGCAAATCTCCGAAAAATTCATAATTCCAGACATCCTTAAGCAGTTCTTCACGAGAAAATACTTTATCCGGCGAAATAGCCAAATAATGCAGAAGTTCATATTCTTTAGGTGTCAAACTCACTTCTTCACCACCAGCAGTCACACGGTGAGCATCATGCTCAATAATAAGATGAGTAAATACAATGTTATTGCTGGAATTGCTCTCCTTGGACAAGAAAGCAGTTGCCGAAGAACGGCGCATAATAGCCTTCACCCGGTAAATGACTTCACGTGGACTGAAGGGCTTCACAACGTAATCGTCTGCGCCCATCTCAAAGCCCTGAACACGGTTGATCTCTTCGCCTTTAGCTGTAAGCATTAACACCGGTGTTGACTTCACTCCTCTGAGTCTTGTCAGCACTTCCATCCCATCGATGCCAGGCAGCATAACATCCAGCAATATTAGACCGTAGTCATTTGCTGTTGCTTTACGAAGAGCGATTTCTCCGTCTTCCGCTTCATCGATTTCATAACCTTCTTTTTCAAGATACATCTTTAGCAGGCGGCGAATACGTTCCTCATCATCCACTACCAGAATTCTGTTTAAATGATCTGCCATTTCACTACAACCCCTTCATCAATACAGTAGAACGTAATCTTTAAACCATTGTGCAACGTTAACAGGTAAACTATGCTCAGTCCGTCCCCGCGTAAGAATGAAGTCCGGCGATGACTAAATTAACGCCAACCAGAGTAAACATTACGACCAGGAAGCCAAGCACAGCCAGCCAGGCAGATTTTCTTCCTTGCCATCCACGAGCCAAACGTAAATGAAGATAAGCGCTATAGAAGAGCCAAGTGACAAGCGCCCAGACTTCCTTAGGATCCCATCCCCAGAATCTTCCCCAAGCGATTTGCGCCCATATCATTGCAAAGATCAAAGCGCCTAATGTGAAAATAGGAAAGCCAATGGCTATCGCCCTATACGTAATCTCATCTAGATCGCCCTCATCAATTCCGTCCATCACTGGGTGTAAAGCAGTGCCCAGCGGTTTACGTACGATCAAGCGAAGAACTCCGTAGAGGATTAATCCGGAAAGGAGTGACCAAATTACAGTATTAAACTTCCGTCCAGCATTTACACCATTCATCCAAGATGGTGCCTCAAAGAGTGGTTCTTTTATGCCAAGAAACGACTGGAAGCTCTCAATTTCGCTATTGTGAGGTGCCACAATCGGCGGCATTCGATAACTCACTTTCTCTATTGTACTATTTTCCTGCCCGGGGCTGTCAATCGTAACGTTCGGACGGACAAAAACAGTTTCGTAGCCTGCTCCGCGGAATGCAAAAACAGAACCCAGAAACCCAATTATAACAATGATTGAAAAGAGAGTAAATTCGACCAGCCTCTGTTGCTTGCGATCCGCCTTCTCTTTACTGGAAAAATTGACTGTTCGCAGCAGATACATCAGTCCCGCCGCAAACCCTACTGCGAAGAAGGATTCACCTAGTGCAGCCAGTGTTACGTGAATCTTTAAATAGTTCGATTGAAGAGATGGAATCAGCGGCTGTACTTCCTGTGGAAATACTGCGGCATAAGCCATCACAATAATACTGATTGGAACTGCAAAGAGACCCAAGATTACCTTACGATAAATAGCGTACATCACAGTAAAGGCAACCATGACCATCATCGATAAAAAAGTCATGAACTCGTACATGTTGCTGACCGGAATATGCCCTGAGCCCGCCCAACGTGTAAAGAAATAAATAAGATGAAAGATAAGACCTATTGAAGAGAAAATAAAAGCAATTTTGCCCCAACGTGCGGTATGTTCCTCCGGCTTGCGGCCTGACCACTTGCGACCCATGATGGCGATAGTGAATAACATAAACGAACCGCTGTATAATAAAAATGCGGCAATAAAGACAGCGCTGCTGATGTCGAGCAAGCTCATGAAAGGCCTCCTCCATTATCTAATGATTTTTCATCGACTACCAGATCTACTTTTTCTAAAATAGAAACGATCTCACGGCGGAAACCGAACCAGTTCTTGTTCGTATGTCCTCCGAGGATAAGCTCCCCGTTAGCAACGGTAAGCCAGATACGTCTATGCTGCCAGTAGAAGCCAAGCACTAAACCCAGCATCACGATTGCTGCACCTAGCCATACAAACGGCATTGCACGATCAATACGTATATTCAAGTAAGTAGTCGATTCCGAAAAATCAACGTCGCTCATGTTGTCCACTTCAAGCTCAAGAAATCTATTGCTCCCGCCAAGCTTATCGTTAATGGCAGCCTGTTGAAACTGCGCCTTATCCACCTGTTTAGGAAAATAGAAATACTGCTGCCCTTCCGCCGGGAGATCCGGACCTTGTATCAGGAACAAAAAAGCAGGTGCATTCGGATAAGGTGATTTGGAAATCGGCTGTCCATCCTCATTTAGACCAAAATCCATATACTTTTCTTTCAAAGTTAAAGTATAAGGACCCGCCTGAATTGCCCGCGGAGGATTCTTCATGTCCAGCTTAAATTTGCCGAACGCCTCGCCAGTGGTGGAATTCTTAAGCTCAGGCTGTACCGAACGCAGCACCGGGGTCAGATCATAATCAAACTGATACGCTTTCAATCCTTTATAATCCAAAGGTGAATTTACTTGGATATCATGTTTCGTCACCTCGGATAGCTGTGGTTCCTTCGAAGGGTCTCCACAATCCGCGGTGCATTCATAAAGCACAGCTTGGGTCTGGAATAGCTTTGGAAGTATTTTTTTGCCTCGAAATTCCTCAGGCATCTCTTCCTCCGTATAAAACTCCACGGTGAATTTCTCATTTTTCAAATAATAGGTGGTGTCCGGAATCTGTGTGATCTCCCCTTGCGGGAAAGCAAGATGCTGATCCATGTTCAGTCCCGGCAATCCTCTTGCTAATACAGCAAGTAAAAAAATAATTAAGCCAATATGTATTACATAAGGTCCCCAGCGGCTGAAGCGATGTTTCTCTGCCAGCAGAGCTCCTCCATCCGTCTTCACGCGATAGCCCTTTTTACGCATTGGCTGAATTACCCGGGCTACCCAAGCTTCTGGTTCCTCTTGTACTTCAGTTACTAACACAGCTTTTTGCCGAGTTAAGAACTGACGATGTTTCCGAATCTTCTGCCTGGTTAAGGCCTTATAGAGCGGAAGTACTCGGTCCAAGCTACAGATCACAAGTGAAGCGCCGATCATTACGAGTAGAGTTACAAACCACCAGGATTCGTATGTATGTGAAAGTCCAAGTTTGTGATAAATATATCCGGCTGTTCCGTACTCTTGCTTGTAATAAATTGAGGCATCAATATTAAGAAAAGTACTCTCCTGCGGGAAAATCGTCCCTAACATAGAGCCTATAAGTGTCAACACGATCAGATAGATCGCTATTTTGACGGAAGAGAAAAAGTTCCACACCCGATCAATAATCCCCGGGTTAACGCGCTGAGAACGGCGAGCTACGCCATCGTAACGCATTTCCAAATTCTCGCCCCAGTCTGATTCTTTACCCAACGGCTTCCCGCATGCTTCGCATAAAACAGTGCCTACAGGGTTCTGGTGACCACATTCACATTTGGTATTGGTTATAAATGCCTCGCGTTCACTCATCAATCCACCAGCTTCCCAATTTGATCATCAAGTGAATTCAAATCAAGCTGGCCGATATGAATGTTGTCAATTTTACCCTTGGAATTAATGAATAAGGTAGTTGGCAGCGGAGAAATACCATAACTTCGTACAGCATCACGTCCAGTGTCCATCAAAATCGGAAAATCGATGTTTACTTGCTTCACAAAATTCTCGACAGTCATCCGGTCTTCGCCCACATTAATGCCTAAGACCACTACGTCCTTGTCCTTCCATTTCTCCCATTGCGCTTGGAGAGCCGGCATTTCTTTGACACAAGGTGCACACCAAGAGCCCCAGAAATTAAGCACAATAGTCTTGCCCTTATATTCGTCTAGGGTATGAGCCAGACCGTCAAGCCCAAGCAAATCAAAGGAAGGTGCTTTGCTCCCTTCCTCTGGTTTGCCGCTTCCCCCAAATACAGAGGAACCGATGGCATAACCGCCCACTATAACAATTAGAAACAGAATCACGATTTGAATTGGTTTTCTTGCTTTACCCACACGTAAAGCCCCCTTCTGTGACGCAACTCATACTTATGTTGTAAGGTGTGAACATCCTATGAACATTATAGCGAATTTCGTCACAGCTTTAGGGGGTTTAATTGTGAATATTCTGTGTCTTTATGACTCTTTACGTGGAGTTCTTTCTTTAAGCAATCCTGCTTTGGCAATTTGCTGCAGATGGTTAATTTCATCCTTGGTCAAATGACGGTATGAGCCACGTTTGAGATTTTGCAGCATAATATCCCCGAATGAAATCCGTTTCAGACGGAGTACGGGGTGTGAAATCGCATCAAACATGCGTCGTACCTGACGATTACGTCCTTCGTGAATCGTGATGCTGATTACCGCTTCTTTATTTGCTTCATCAATATCCTTGTACTCTACTTCCGCAGGCGCTGTCATGCCATCTTCCAGCTTAATGCCAGCTTTCAGCTTGTCCAATGCAGTACCATGCGGTATACCCTTGACCGTAGCATGATACGTCTTAGGTACATGGTGCTTCGGATGGGTTAGCAAGTTAGCAAAGTCCCCATCATTTGTCAGCAGCAGCAAACCTTCCGTATCGTAATCGAGCCGGCCTACAGGGTAAACCCGTTCAGTAATTCCTTTTAGGTAGTCAGTTACAACCTTACGACCCTTTGGATCGGAAGCGCTTGTGATAACTCCCTTAGGTTTGTTGAACATAATATAGATTTTGTTCTCGCCCCGGATCAGTCTACCGGAAACTTTAATAATATCTGTTGCGGGGTCCACCTTCGTGCCAAGCGTAGTTACGAGTTCCCCGTTGACTTCCACTTTACCGGCCAAAATCATTTCTTCACACTTACGTCTGGACGCCACACCGGCCTGCGCCAAAATTTTCTGTAATCTTTCCATATTCGACTAGTCACCTCAGATCAATGATAACCATCAGAGGGATAAATCACAAGTTCATTCCAAGGAAAAAATGCTCCTGGGCAGGAATTATTGTGGGGTTCGATGATTAAAGGGGAGATTTGGTAGCGTTCTACTAATTCTAAAACGAGTTTAGCCGTTGCAAAAAGCTGCTCCTTCCTTCCGGATATTGGAGGATCGCCCACTTCCTTTCCAAAATCACCTTCCAAACAAATATGAATATACTCTGGATCTGTCAGTAGCGGTGCTGCATAAATTGCGCCATCCACTCCTACCCAGAAGTCAAAACCTTTACCGTTAATGGATGTACAGCTAGAATGATGCAGAATAAAACCTTTATAGTTCATTGCGGAATGCCCCCCTCCACATTGCTGCAATAGCATATGTTCAGGGGGGCAATGGGGTGACTATCCAAATAATAGCAGACACACAGCGATCGCAGCGACAAAGCCGACAACATCGGAGAACAGGCCAACCTTAAGCGCATAACGGCCATTCCGTACGCCTACAGCTCCAAAGTAAACGGTCAAAACATACAGCGTTGTATCTGTGCTCCCCTGTATGGTGGAAGCAATCATACCAATTAAAGAATCCGGGCCATGCACACGGATCAGATCCGTAGTGTAGGCAAGCGACCCTGTCCCCGTAAGCGGCCGCAGAAGACCAAGCGGCAATACTTCGGCAGGAACACCAAGCCCACGCAGGGCAGGGGAAATGAAACCCATGAAAAAGTCCAGCGCACCAGAAGCGCGAAAAACACTGATCGCAACCAGCATCCCCACAAGATGGGGAATAATCGCAATGGCCGTGCCAAACCCATCTTTCGCGCCTTCAACAAAGGATTCGTAGACTGGCACTTTGCGCGTAAAAGCATAGAGCGGGATGAACGTGATCATGACCGGAATCGCCCATGCCGATATGAGACTGATGAACTGGTACAAATCACGTTCACCCTTTCAATGAGGAATTAGGGAGTGTTGTCTTCGTCAAAGGAGGAACCCCAGACTTTGCTGAAGGGGGCTTCGGCGGTTTGCGCAGTAAAGTCAGCCTTCGGAAAAACCGGTCTGCCGCAATCGCTGCAAGTGTCGCCACGGCCGTTGCTGCAAGTGTTGTACCTACTATGCCTGCGGGATCGGCTGAACCATAGTTTAACCGGATGGCAATCAGTGTGGCTGGGATAAGCGTAATGCTTGCTGTGTTAAGTGCTAGAAGAGTACACATGGCTGGTGTGGCGGTCTCTTTATCAGGGTTAAGCTTTTGCAGCTCCTGCATCGCCTTGATGCCCATTGGCGTTGCGGCATTGCCTAGTCCCAGCAGATTAGCACTCATATTGGAGAGAATATATCCAATGGCAGGATGCCCTTTCGGCACATCAGGGAATAAAAAAGCTACGACAGGGCCAAGCACCTTGGCAATCTTTTTAAGCAAACCTGCATCTTCTGCTATCTTCATGATTCCAAGCCAGAACACAAGCACACTGATTAAGCCAAAACTAACCGTTACCCCACTCTTGGCTCCGTCGAATACGGCGGCTGTAAACTCATCCATTCTGCCGTTAACGGCGGCGAACAGAAAACCGATGATGATCATTCCTAGCCAAATCCCGTTAATCATGGATACGCCTCCTTCTTCATTCATCAGCCCATTTTCTTATTTCGAACTCGCTCCCATTTCAAATAGAGCTTTCAGCGCACTGCCCAGCGCCTGGAACCAATTGTTTGCCGGATAAGACTGGGCTAGTGTGGGACTATACTTTTTCATATAAGCAGATTGCTCAGGAGGCAGATTCTCAGGAGTATACACCGGCACGCGGCCTATTTCTTTTCCGCCCAGCTCCAGCACAAGCGCCCCTTGCAATCCAAAATTTGCTCGCGTAGCTTCGGCTGAGACCGTTTCCTTCTGATTCAAAACAAGTTTCGTGATCACTCTATTTTGTTCACCTTGTCCAAGTGGATAAGCAAAGGTTTTGGAGGTTACAAAGTTATAGCCCGTCACGGCATCACCACGTTCGATCAGTGTTTTGAGCGGATAGTGATTAAACCCGAAGTTTAGCAGGGAAGCATGATCATTCCAGTCATCGCCGTCATTTATAGTAACTGCAACAAGCTGCTGGCCGTTTCTGGTGGCAGAGCTGACAAGGCAGCGCAGTGCTTTTTTGGTATAACCTGTCTTTACACCGTCCGCTCCCTCGTATAAATACAGCATCTTATTTTTGTTTCTCCATTTGTAATCCCATTTCTCATTTGGATTGTCTGCAGTTTTCTCCTGCGTCTTCACAATTTCTTTAAATACAGGATTATGAAGAGCATAAGCGGTCAGAACAGCCAAGTCGTTGGCACTTGAATAATGCCCTTCAGCGTCAAGACCATGGGGATTAGCAAAATGAGTATGGGTTAGCCCTAGCTCCTCAGCCTTAGCGTTCATCAGGTATACAAAACCTTCTTCAGAACCACCGATATGCTCAGCGATCGCCGTTGCTGCATCATTCCCTGAGCGCAGCATCAGGCCATACAGCATATTTTCCAGCGTCATCTCTTCCCCCTGCTGCAAGTAAATAGAAGAGCCTTCTTTCGCATAGGCATTTTTTCCTACTTTGACTTTAGAGGCTAAATCACCATTCTCAATGGCGACGAGGGCGGTCATAATTTTGGTCAAGCTGGCAATAAGCATAGGCTCATCCCCACGGCTGCTGTACAAAATACGCCCGGATTCCACATCAATCAGTGCCGCTGCTCTTGCATGTGTAGAGATAGAGCTGTTCTCGGCCTGAATTGAAGATAGCGGCGCCAGAAGCAGCAGCGAAAGGCACAATATTAAGGCGAATGGCCATTTACGGGTTATTGTCTTCATGTTCATCCTCCGGCTTCTTATCGGATCTTAAGTAAAAGTGTTTATGTTGTACAAGTGTATGCGGACCAGCCTTAGGGTATGTCCACTCCTTGGGATGTTCCACACAAAATATCCCCACAATGTGAGGCCTTGCTTCGATATTTTTTCAGGTAATTTGCGGGGACCAAAATATACTTTCTGATACGTCAAAAAAGGGACACCGCCTGATGTATGGCGATATCCCCGAGGCTATTTGTAGAATTATGTGTACCTAATGAGTTGAAGATTGAGATGTACTTGGATCGGTTTTAACAGGTGCTGCTGCTGGTGTGGCAGGTGTTGGCGGCGTTTGAGCTGCAGCATTGCTGGTTTGGAACATGGTTTGAATTTTGTCGATGAGCCCTGGTGTTGCGTCGATGATTTTTTCGAATAGGTGAGTTTGATTGTCCAGAGGGACAATATTCACTCCATCCTTACCTACCACTAAAAAAGCGATCGGTCGAATGGAGACGCCTCCCCCGCTACCTCCACCAAATGGAAGCATTTTGACTCCACCTTGGGAGCTTGAACCACTTATAGAATCTTCTACTCGATAATCACTACCACCAGCAGCAAATCCAAAGGCAACTTTACTGATAGGCAGGATGATGCTGCCGTCAGGAGTTTGTACTGGATCTCCGACAATGGTATTCACATCTACCATGCCCTTGATATTTTCCATCGCTGTTTGCATTAGGCCTTGAATAGGATGGTCGCTCATATTGTTTCCTCCTTTAATTGAGTACGATTTCTCTTTCTTCTACAGCGTATATCATCCCCACTTCCGCCCATTTGTATGTAACTTTCATTTTAAACTTTCCCATGTGGCTCCTGACGCATCTGTTTCAGCAGATTTCTCCAATGGCCGATCCCACCTTTTTCACGCAAGACACGCCGAGATAGCCGCATTAAGGCATACAAAGTATAGCCGACTGAGATTTTCCCCTTACAGACAAACTCCATTGCAAAACAAAGCTCATCTTCAAAAACAGGCTTAACAAAAATTCGAGGGTGCTGCTGCAATTTCACCCACTGCGAAATAAAACCAACAATACTCCACTTCAGGCCCCAAACCGCTCCCGATGCGGTCGCAGTATCTGCTGCATCACCAAGAGAGAAATCGGTGGACCAATCGAGCTTTGATATTTTCACATGAGCTACAGTCTCTTTTAACCATTCCTTCAACCCGCGTGTAGATTTTACAGCTTGGTTAACATTGTCGCGCCAGTGCATTACTCTTTCTTTATCGAATATCTCTTCTTTTACGGTATCTACACCTGTCGTCGCAGTCCCTGTCTCTTTAAACTTTCCCCACACACCCTGCTCCAATCCCTTAAAAACCAATTGGGGAAGTTCATAGTGAAGCTTTATCAGACCAAAAAGAGAGGTAATATCTAATTCGAGCAGGTCATTTTTTCCATGTTTATAACACCGTATGCGGAAATCGATAGATGAAGACAGGACCAGGATCAGTGCCAGCACAAGCAAAACGAGGGGAATTGCAAGCCATAACGTCACGTATTTACCTCCAAGAAACCTTAATAATGGGAACCTTTGGTTTAGTATGGCAATTTAAGCTGGAAAAAATTCGGGGTTTGCATAAAAAATATGAGCTTAAATAAAAATAGGGACTATCCCAAACCACATAAATGGTTTAAGGGCAGTCCCTTCAATACAATTATTAGCGTTCTCGTACGAACTAAGGCAGCTCGACATCCTCAAACGTCATTTGAGTATCCAGCTTATTGAACAATAGCTGCGTCTCTTCTTCCAAATTATCCGTGGACTCAAAGTTCGTTGGTTCCGGCAGATCCTTTAGACTGGCAAGACCAAAGCTCTCCAAGAAGGATTTAGTCGTCCCGTACAGAATTGGCCGGCCTACCGCTTCCGCACGACCAACCTCATGAATCAAATCCTTGTTATTCAGCGTATGAATTGCGCGTTCCGACTTCACACCCCGGATTTCTTCAATCTCCACCCGCGTAATCGGTTGGCGATAAGCCACGATTGCGAGAGTCTCTAAGGCAGCCTGAGACAAGGTTGATCTGGATGGTGAATAGGCCAGACGCTCAAAATAGTGGGCATGATCAGGCAATGTAGCCAGCCGATAGTTCCCGGCAATTTGCACTACCTGTAAGCCCCGCTCCTGTGCTACATAATCTTCTTTCAGTTCCTCTAATGCTCCGGCCGCAAGCTCTGGGCGCTGTTCCGTAATTTCAGCCACTTGGCGTACAGAGATTCCTTCATCCCCTGATAGAAACAGCAGGCCCTCAATAATCGATTTCAGCGTTTTGTAATCCATTGAAGTGTTCTCCTCCTCTCCACTCCATTACGATGTCATCAAACAATTTCTCTTGGTAGCAAAAAATCGCCTTCATTTTCATCAGTTCCAGAATCGCAAGAAAAGTAACTACGATTTCGTGCCGTGCCATTTCATCGTGAAGCAGTGCGGAGAAATGCAGCTTACCGCCTGTTCCTCTGCGCTGCAGCGCATCTGATACATCACGTATACGATCTTTTACCGATATTTCATCCCGGGTGATCCGCTGGTAAGAAGACCTTCTGGCAGCCTTACTTAGCGCTTTACGAAAAGCGGATATTAAGTCTGAGGTATGTAGTCCTTTTAGCGTTTGATCAATCTCTTCTGGCACGAATGGACCCAAATCCTCAGGCTCCTTCGTAAAAATCAAGCTCCGCTCGCTCTCCATATCCATTAGATGTACAGCAATACTCTTGAACTTACGATACTCAATCAGTCGCTGAACAAGTTCAGCTCGTGGATCAAATTCATCCTCTTCGTAATATTCAAAATCATCGATCTCAATGACCGGTGGTTTGGGCAGCAATAGCTTGCTCTTTATAGATAAAAGGGTAGCGGCCATCACGAGAAATTCACTCGTAATATCCAATTCAAGCTCCTGCATGCTACGCAGGTATTCCATATACTGTTCGGTGATCTCGGCGACCGGAATGTCCTGGATGTCGATTTCCGCCTTATCAATTAAATGCAAGAGCAGATCCAGCGGACCTTCAAACGTCTCCAGCTTGTACAATACAGTCACGAAGCATCCTCCCGCCAAAAAAAGTAAAGTGCAGCGCCCGTCTGGACGCTACACAAGTAGAAAGGGCTCTTATAATCCATGCTTTCTTCTTATACTATAAATAAGCACGAATTCGACTGATTCGTCAATAGCTGACTTACTTAAACAGTTTGTTAAGATTCGCCATTTCAATCGCAGCAGTCGCAGCATCCCAGCCTTTATTGCCTGCTTTAGTTCCTGATCGCTCGATGGCCTGTTCAATATTTTCAGTAGTAACTACGCCAAAAATGGTTGGCACGCCGGTCTTAAGATTGATAGCGGCTACTCCTTTGGCAACTTCATTACATACATAATCATAGTGTGTAGTGGAACCACGGATAACCGTTCCTAAGGTAATTACAGCGTCGTATTTGCCGCTTTCAGCCATTTTTTGCGCGATCAATGGAATTTCAAATACCCCTGGAACCCAAGCAACATCCACTTCATCATCACCGACACCATGGCGTTTAAAGGCATCGAGTGCACCTGACAAAAGCTTGCTGGTAATAAATTCATTAAAACGTCCTACAACAACTCCGTATTTTAACCCCTCAGAAACTAAGTGTCCTTCTAAATATTTCGGCATATCCATCATCTACCCTTCGTTTTTTATAATGTATGGTTAAGCTTTCGAATCCTCATTTTGTTCAATATCGTCAAAAGACAGCATATGTCCAAGCTTCGCTTGCTTCGTGTGGAGATAGTTGGTGTTGTCCTTGTTCTCCGGCATTTGTATCGGCACGCGCTCAACGACTTCCAATCCATAACCCTCCAGCCCTTTGATCTTACGCGGGTTGTTCGTGAGCAGACGGATTTGGCGCACACCCAGATCCTTCAGAATTTGTGCTCCAATTCCATAATCACGCAGATCTGCTGGAAAACCAAGCTTTAGATTCGCATCTACAGTGTCAAGACCTTCCTCTTGCAGCTTGTAAGCCCGAAGCTTATTGATAAGGCCAATGCCTCTGCCTTCTTGGCGCATATAGAGCAACACGCCCCTGCCGGCAGTTTCGATCTGCCGCAGTGCAGCTTCAAATTGCGGGCCGCAATCGCAACGATGGGAGTGGAATACATCACCCGTCAGGCATTCGGAATGAACACGTACAAGTACTGGCTCATCGCCGGAAATATCTCCTTTTACCAAAGCTACATGCTCTTTATCATCCACTTCATTTGTATAAGCTATGGTCTGAAAATCCCCAAAGTCGGTAGGAAGTCGTACAGACACTTCTCGCGTGACGAGTTGTTCTTTTTCATTTCGATAATGAATAAGATCCTTGATGCTGATCAGCTTAAGATCATGCTTGCGGGCAATTTCGATTAGATCAGGTAAGCGGGCCATTGAGCCATCTTCCTTGATAATCTCGCAAATGACACTGGCTGGATAAGCGCCACACATCCGCGCTAGATCAACAGCAGCCTCCGTATGTCCGGAGCGGCGCAGAACGCCACCTTTTTTCGCAATCAGCGGGAACATATGCCCCGGTCTGCGGAAATCAGCAGGTTTCGCTTTTGGATCGATCATGGCCTTAACGGTCAAAGATCTTTCCCCCGCAGAGATCCCAGTGGTTGTATCAATATGGTCAACAGATACGGTAAAAGCCGTACCGTGATTATCGGTATTGTGGGTTACCATGGCTTGCAGTTCAAGTTCTGCCGCACGCTCCTGGGTAATAGGCATACAAACCAATCCACGTCCCTCAGTAATCATAAAATTGATGACCTCTGGTGTCGCCCGTTCAGCAAGGGCTATAAAATCCCCTTCATTCTCACGATCTTCATCATCCACTACAATGATGACTTTACCGCGCATTAAGTCATAAATCGCATCTTCAATCGGATCCAAGACACTTTCCTTTTTCGATTGCTCGCTCATGATCCTATCCTCCTAAAAGCTTTACGAAAGATTATTCCCTTCTTCGTAAGCAAACTCTTTATTTAGACAAACCCGTTCGCCGCCAAGAAATCATGACTAATCCCGGAGCTGCTCTCGCCTTCTTCATCTTGGGCGGCTGAGCCATAATGCAACAGATGATCTACATATTTGCCAAGTACATCACACTCGATATTCACACTATCCCCGGCCCGTTTGTGCGTCAGTACTGTTTCCCCTAACGTATGCGGAATAATGGACACTGCCAGCGATGAGGCCGTAGTCTTCACTACAGTTAAACTAATGCCGTCGATCGTGATCGATCCCTTAGGGATAATATATTTAAATAGTGATTTACGATCCGGTGCAATCTCGAATACGACAGCATTTTGATCACGTTTTACACTCTTAATAATGCCAGTGCCATCAACATGTCCTTGAACAATATGTCCTCCAAAACGCCCGCCAGCTGCCATCGCTCGTTCCAGATTCATCCGGCTGCCGGGCTTCAGTTCCTTCAGGTTGCTATTCCGGTAGGTCTGTGGCATTACATCCACTGTAAAGGAATGATCGCCCAAAGTTGTCGCCGTAAGGCAAACCCCATTGACGGACACACTGTCACCGATTTTTAGATCATCCATGATGACCGAAGCGGCAATATTCAGCACCATCATTTCCCCACCGGCGGAGACACTGCGCAAAACACCAACCTCTTCAATTAATCCGGTGAACATGATATCCCTCCTAAAAAGCATTACTTCCTCAAATTCACTTCTTGCATAGCTTTTGTTAGCGTACCGGAGTACCGCTGATACATACATTATCTCCTAGCACTTTTACTTCCAATCCTTCAAGTGAGATCGCATCCTTCATCAGCTCTACACCCGGGAATACGAAAGTCCCTTTCGCTTCTGCACCACCACCGACAATTTTTGGAGCGAAGAAGAGAATCACACGATCCACTAGCCCGCTTTCCAGCATCGCACCGTTCAGCGTTCCCCCGCCTTCAAGCAAAATAGAGCCAATTTCCATTTCGCCAAGGGATATCATGGCCGCCTTCAGATCCACTCTTGGACCTGCTCCGCACACAACGATTTGAACATCTGCTTTCAGCAGTGCAGCCTTCTTAGCAGGATCTGCAGCATCGGTTGTTACAATAAGAGTAGGCGCTAGGCCATCACATACAACTGCCGAATCCAGAGGAATACGTAGCCCGGAATCAATGATGATCCGCGTCGGGTTAATGCCAGGCACTTCTGTTCTTGTTGTCAGAGAGGGATTATCAGCAATCACTGTATTCACACCGACCATGATGCCCTGATGCCGATGCCGCAGCGTATGTACGATCTCCCGCACTTCCCCATTCGAAATCCATTTACTGTCACCAGATTTGGTAGCCAGATTGCCATCAAGCGTGCTAGCACTCTTCAGCGTAACAAAAGGTTGTTTTGTCAAAATATATTTGATAAAACGCTCATTCAATCGAAACGCGCGATCACGCAGCAAACCAACTTCGACCTCAATCCCTTGGTCACGCAGCATTTGGATTCCTCTTCCTGCCACCTGAGGGTTCGGGTCTTCACAAGCAACTACAACCCTAGCTACCCCTTCATCGATCAGCCTTTGGCTGCAAGGTGGAGTTTTTCCATAATGGCTGCACGGTTCTAGTGTGACATATGCCGTACTGCCCTGTGCCTGCCCAGCTGCCATATTCAAAGCGTGCACCTCGGCATGCCCCGTACCGCGCTGCAAATGAGTTCCGAGTCCAATCATTGCTCCATTCTTCACCACAACGCAACCAACAACAGGGTTAATTCCCGTTTGCCCTTGGGCACGTTCGGCCATGTCCAGTGCTAGCGACATATAAAACTCATCATTCATGTTGTCCATCTCTTCCTCCTATCCACTGCTGTCTATTCTTAAGCTAAAAAAACAGAAAAACCCATCTCATTCTCCAGGAGGAGTTCAAGATGGGTTATGCGAGAGTTAATCGGCAGTCCAAATAAAAGTGTGCTTAAATAGCCGTCAATCGACGGGTATTGTGAAATATCGCACATAATTATATGAAAACACTGCGATCCGCCAGTCCATTGCAGACAAGCGGTCAACCTCTCCTTCTTCCATCCAGACTATACTGTCGGTCCCGGAATTTCACCAGGTCCACCGTTCGCGTCAACAACGCGAGCCGGGTAGCGGACTGAGCACTGTAGATGAACTTAATAAGTTACTTCTACAACAGCATCACCGCCGGTAGGGAATTACACCCTGCCCTGAAGGATTGATCCTTTATTTAATTGAGGTTCAAGTTTTCCTTACTAACAAAATTATCACTTACACCAGCGAAATGCAAGTGCGTTTATTATATTTACTTAAAATTTGTAACTAGATTATAGATTGTACTGAGTTTATAAAAGGAAACCAAGAAGCGCCAGGACAAGGACTCCTGGCGCTTCTTGGTTATATTTCATGATTACAAACCACGTTCTTGTTGTTTCAAAAGATCACGAATTTCCGTAAGCAGCACGATATCCTCTGCAGGTGCTGGAGTCTCCACCACTTCAACTTTAACGGCTTCTTTGCGCTGAAATTTATTGGCCAGCTTGATAACCAAAAAAATGGAAAATGAAATAATAAAGAAATCCACAACCGATTGTAAAAATAGTCCATAAGGTATTTTCAGGTCCGTACTGACTTCAAGCACCCGATCCTTCAAATCTATCCCACCAGTAAGCAAACCTGCAATTGGCATAATAATGTCATTTACTAATGAAGTTACAATCTTTCCGAATGCAGCTCCAATAATGACCGCAACCGCTAAATCAAGAACATTTCCTTTCAAGGCAAAAGCTTTAAATTCCTTCCACATATTCCAAATTACCCCCAACATATTTAATTTGAAATTATTATAGCATAGTAGCTTCCTAATTCTTAAGACTTGTTAAGAAACTATTAAGTTTCCCTTTACTTTTATCTGCCAGCGTTGTTAAGAAGTCTCCTGTTAAATAGGGTTTAAGCACTACAAGAAAGGAAGATTTCTATCATGACAACTCTTAAAAAAGATTCCAGAACTGCATGTTAGGGGCATGGCTGGGAATGTATTATCACAGATCAAAACATGGATTGAGGCACAGCGATCAGAGCAAGCTAAAAGAAAAAACAAACTGGCATAATGCTGTGGGCGATTTGGTCTTTTATTCCACTAATTTATGAGCTGCAATACAGTTCCTTTGCCTTCACCGGTCTTCAAATGAGGCTTCCAAACAAGAAAATGTTGTATACTTCTTATAGCAAGATTGCTTTACAAGCAAGAAAGGACGTTGAGAAATGCACAACGCAACGCTGCTATTGGTGGACGACGAAGCCGAGATTATTAAACTAATGCAGATCTATCTGGAGAACGAGGGCTATCGGCTGTTAACTGCCAGAGACGGGCTGGAAGCACTCGAAATTATCAATAGAGAGACTATAGACCTCATGGTTCTTGATATCATGATGCCTAATATGGACGGCATTGAGGCTTGTATTAAAATTCGTGAAACGCAAAAATTTCCGATCATCATGTTATCTGCTAAAGGGCAGGAACTTGATAAAATCAACGGACTTAGCGTAGGTGCAGATGATTATGTTACGAAACCTTTTAGTCCGCTGGAGTTAGTTGCCCGTGTTAAATCCCAGCTGCGCAGAACTCGAAATTACATGGCAGATCTAAACGCCAAACAGGATGAAATCATCATTGATGGCTTGGTTATTAATTCGGTTACGCATGAAGTTAGTGTGGATGATCAGCCAGTTAAACTTACCCCGCGAGAATTTGCGATTCTAGAGCTGCTCGCCCGTAATAGAGGACAAGTCCTAAGCATGGAGCAGATCTACGCCAAAGTATGGAAAGAACAATTCCTGGAAAGCACCAATACACTCATGGTGCATATTCGTAAAATCAGAGAAAAAATAGAAGAAGATCCGCGTAAACCACAATACTTAAAAACGGTATGGGGCGTTGGCTACAAACTGGAAAAAGGAGGTCCTTCTAGTTGAACTTTAAACGATTCGATACCCTATCCTGGAAAATAGTTGGCTTCAGCTTAACAAGCCTAGCACTCACCGCTTTAATCTTAATGGGCAGCTATTATGGCACTTCACTATTGCTGTGGTTAAATCCTTCGCGCTCCTTTTGGGGAGTCAGACTCATTCTCTGGGTGATCAATACCATTGGATCGACGCCAGTTGTAATTCTTATAGGGATTCCTTTATTTATTTTTTTCATCCTAAAACTGTCCAGAAATACAACTAAGAATCTTCATAACATTACGAGCGGAGTTCAGGCCATTGCGGATGGCAATTTGTCTTTCAAGGTGCCGGTATCAGGTACGGATGAACTCGGAAAGCTCGCTGAAAATATGAACACAATGGCTGGCAAGCTAAAATCTGCTATAGAGGAAGAACGAGCCGCTGCAAAAGCCAAAAATGACCTAATCACAGGTGTGTCCCATGACCTCCGAACCCCACTAACCTCTGTTCTCGGATTCCTTGAATATGTGGAGAAGGATCGTTATAAAAACGAGGTTGAGCTGCGTTATTATGTGAATATTGCCTATGAGAAATCTCTGACTCTTAAAAAGCTAATCGACGATTTATTTGAATACACACGCGTCAGCAGCAGCGGATTACCGCTAAATATTGAGCCTGTAGATCTCGGCAAGCTGCTCGAACAGCTGATTGAGGAATTTGCACCCGTACTGGAACAAGCAGATATGATCTACCGCATTCATACGGATACAGCTCCTCTGATCATCAACGGAGATGCGGATGAGCTGGTGCGATTGTATGAGAACCTATTTACCAATGCCGTAAGATACGGAAAGGAAGGGAAAATTCTAGACATTTCTGTTGTTAGAAAAGACGGTAGAATAGTTGCTGTATGTACGAATTATGGTACTCCTATCCCTGCATCCGACCTCCCCCACTTATTTAAACGCTTTTATCGTGTCGATAAATCCCGCTCCCGAGAGACAGGCGGAAGTGGCTTAGGGCTCGCCATAGCCAAGAGTATTGCAGAGCTTCACGGCGGAACCATTACAGCCAAAAGCACACGCAAACAAACTGAATTTGAAACCTCTTTCCCTGTGAGCGAATGATGCTTGCGGGGATTTTTTGTACAATCTCATCCATTAAGAAAATGATAAGATTTCATAACATAAAGCCTTAAGATCATTTCATACCAACTCTGCTATAAGTGAGGAATTCCTCTAATATTATTATCCATCTTATTTAACTATGCTAGGGGCCATTTCATTCATACCGCGACAGCTAAGCATCGCCGACCGCTACTGATCTTTAGCTTAAGCACGCCGAGAACACCGTTACTATGACTGTGGGCAGTGTCAAAGCACTCGTGAACGGGAAAGCTCTCACCATTGATGCTGCGCCACTACTGCCAGGAGGAAAAGTTTTAGTCCCGGTACACTTAAGAATCAGCCATAAATTTTTCAAAAAAAGCACAAAAGCACCCGGCATTTATCATGCTGGGTGCTTTTGCATAAAAGCTTAAATCACACTAATCTCAATCACTCCGTCTTACCCCTACGTCTAAATACTCGGTTCAAAACAAAGCCTATCGTTATCAACCCAATTCCCGACAGATACAGTGGCATTGGACTATTCTCACCTGTCTTCGGCAGCTGAGGAGCAACCGAAGTGCTATTGTTCACCGTACCCTTTGGTACTTCTTCATCATCGATATCAACTTCTCCTAAAGGAATTTCATCTTCGGTTATCTCTTGCTCAGGAATTCCCTCATCGGTTGATGGCGCGGATCCTAGATCGGCGGCAATTCCAGGACCAGCAGGAACAGCTGGATCATTAATAATTACCCCTGGTACGGGCGAACTTGTAGACGTGGGTACCACCGAACCTCCAGATGTGCTGCTTGTAGGGATTGGTGTAGGTGCAGTAGTCGCTTCTGGTGATGGAGAAACCGTCGGTTCTGGCGTTGTTGATGGTGCAGGTATTACGGTTGGCTCTGGTGTTGTTGTTGGAGCATCGGTTGGTTCTGGTGTTGCCGTAGGCGTTGGCTCCACTGCTTTTTGATTCGTAATCACCAGTTGAATCGCTGACGAGGAACGAATCTCCACTGGATGCTCGGATGTATCGAGCACGTAACCATTTGGAGCTGCTGTCTCCACCAATACATAGCTACCCAGCCATATTTTATTGAATGTAGCTGTACCCTCTGCATCTGTAGTTAGACTGTTAATCAATACACGTTCCGCTCCATTTAGTCGATACAATGCAAAAGCCGCATCACCAAGCGCTTTTAAGTTATCTTCAGCATCTAGCTTCTTAATATTGAGGGTGCCTCTAACCCCGCTGCCTGTGCCAGAACCGCTGGAGACCCCGACAATAATTTCTTTGGAGGTCTCTTTACTTATTTCGCTGCCGTTAAAACCACTGAAATGTACAGTATTTATTACTTTGTCTCCAGTGTTAGCCACAATCAGGGATTGATATTCGAGAATGTAAGCCCTGCTGATTTCGATGGCAAAGCTTAACTCAAAGGATTGTTTTCCATCGGCATCCGTTGTATTAACTACGCTATAATCAATACCCTGAATCAATTCAGGGCCGCTTTTCGTGATATCTCCGTTCACAGCTACAGCCGTAGGATATAGATGGAATGAATTCTGCAGCAAAATTTGATTAGCACTAGGAGTATCTTTGATTAAAGCATCCTTTACAGTAGACTGCCCCCGGTTAATTTGCAGGCTCCAGTCGATTTTATCCCCGTTTTGTGTGCCGTCCTTCAGCACATAATCCTCTCCAAAAGGAATTTTTACGGAGGCGGTCAAATCTTTGGAAACCACTTTTGTTCCATCATAGAGATTAGCTTTATTATCAATAGTAGTGCCTATTATTTGCCCTTCAAGACTTGTGTTAAATTCAATGTAGAAAGCGGAGTTAATCGTATCTGTAAAAATGACCTTTAATTCATTATCGCTATTTAAGCTATAGGTATATTTATTACGATTCACTTCTCCACCCTTGGTAGGATCACCATTCTTTGCAATATTCATAGTGTAAACTTTAAGTGAACCAGGAACCAAGGTCTGGCCTGATTTTAAAATATCAACAAGCGCCGGAGCTTCGAGGGTTTTGCCGTTATAATTGGCGCCTATCGTCCAAGTAATTTCTTTAGTTGAAGCATCGTAGGCTCCTCCTTTAAATCCATTGTTTTTCGCTTCAGGTCTAGGAATGAATAACCCTTCTGCTTCTATCGTGCGTAAGGCTTCAGTAGTGTCCATCCAGTCTAAGCGAACTTTGTTATTGAAATTTTCAGTTTTAGCCCAAATCCAATCCTTGTCAAATTCTGTAGAATAGCTAATCGTGTAAAGTCCAGATATTGGTGAATTAAACACTACCTTGAAGCCTTTATTAGGCTCGACAGGTGAGTTGTACACTAGATTATAGTTATTCGGATTTAAAACATTTCCATTCAGATTTCTAATCACCAGTGATTCCGGAATAAACTTTAGGCCGCCAAATGGGAAGGATTCGGTAACTGCAACATGGCTCATCGGGTAATTGTCACTATTCAATGTGACCTTCCAGCCCAATGTTTTATTCTGATAATCTACGGTTGATAAAGTCTTATAAAGAATGGAAGACCGGATTAATCGGGTAGCCTGATTACTATACGTACTATCGGAGACTGTATTAGTTATGGTGGCATCCTCAAACACGCGCTTTATCGCTTTTGTCTTATATTCGATTCGATATGGTGAAGTAACATCGTGTACAAATTGCAATAGAAATCCAGCCTTATGAACGTCTGAGGTGGAAACAACCGTGTAGTCAACATCCTTTGTCAAAACATTGCCTAACGTTGCACCACCGGAAGAATCCAGCTGCACAGCATATACTTTTAGCGAATCGGCTACCAGCTCTTGAGAATCATCGAACAAATCTGTTAACACAGCGTTTCCTTTCGGGATGTTCTTTTCACTGTAGTTATATTCAATTGCCCAGGAAATGATCTGCTTGCCCCCATCATAGCTTGTGGAATACTTTTTCAAGCTTCCTCCACGTTCTACATTCACTGTGGCAGAGGAACTGGCAGGCTCTTGCCCATCTCCTGAAAAAGTTGCAGTATTGGTGAAGCTTAGCTGATGGTCATTAGTAATCCCTGTGGAATATACAATACGGTAAGCCTCTTTAATCACAGGCTCCGTAAAACGGACAATCAGTGACCCTCCGGAGAGCTCTGCAGAGTATTTGCTTGTGTCGAGCAATGCTCCTTCCGTTACTGAACCATCCAATTGAATGCTCAGTTGATACACGCTCACAGTGACTGGAGTATTTAATGATAAGCCTGAAGGGATGGGGTCTATCACAATGGCATTCCCCACGGCTTCCAAAGACTTATTGACATCAACAGTCCATAATATTTGGTTCGCATTGAAGCCTTCGGGAATACCTCTCTTCTCTATAGTCGATCCAACACTTGGTTTAAAATTCACTGTCACTGTCTGAATACCGCCGCTCACGGGAAATAAAATATTCTGAATAGTACTGCCCGAGATTTTCTGTTTATCGAATTTAGTATTTAACCGCAGCGTTCCCTGCACGTCATCATGCATTTCTATGTAGTCATTAAAAGTCATTATCACTTCATGTGAATTTTGCCTGACTTCAAAGCTCCCTACATCTCCATCCTCAGAGACTAAGGGTCCGTTAAAATCATTAAATAGCTGGAACTGTTCCGGTAGCTGAAAAGTAAAAGTGTCGCCCTGCTTGTAATTATGATTTTTAGGAAGAGACCAATTATAATCCAAGGTAACATTAGCATCTTGTTCGTATACGCTATTCGTGACTGTGATTCCATCCGGCCCGTAAACAGCCATCGAAACACTGGTGATGATATTTCTTTCGTCATCAATCGCAGCCGCTTTTACTTGCGGAGCAAATCCGATGCCATAGGCATATTGTGCCATAAGCATCAAAATAATGACCATTACACTTATTTTTTTCTTAAACATGTTCTTTTTGCCTCCATTTTCTTGTTCTAATTGTTTTCCACCCCTGTTTGTTCAAAAGCTTCATATGTAATTCCGCACCCAGCGCCCCATCTTATGTTAATATAATGAAAAGTCTTCCTTATGTGGTGGAGTTGACAGAACATATACATATATACCCAATTTATGGATATCTAGAATCAATATTATTAAAATTCTCAAACTTTATTTTTGATGGATGTTTTCACGTTCAAAGGAGGTTTGTCTATGCAGCTTTCATCTTTTTTTGATCGCCAGCACGCGGAGGATTTCATCATGTTCTCATCTTCGCATTGGGTTGCGCTGTCTATCATTACGTTAAGTTGTCTACTGCTCTATGGCTTACGGTTTGAAATTCGTGCAGATTCAAGACTTCGGCAAAGTGTGCGTTTGCTGCTAATCATTCTACTTGTAGTCTCAGAAGCCGGGCTGCAAATGTGGTACATCTCTCAGAACATCTGGCGCTCCAGCTCCTCATTACCGTTCGAGCTCTGTGGAATCACTCTACTGCTGTCTATTATCATGTTAATTTCACGCAGTCGAACCCTTTATTCCTTTCTCTACTTTGCCGGGATCGGCGGAGCATTTATTGCTTTGCTTACCCCTAACCTAGTTTATCCGTTCCCTCATTTCCGCTTTCTCCTGTTTTTTATAGCTCATGGTTCTATTATTCTGGCGTCTCTTTATATGACCTGGATTGAGGGCTACAAGCCGACTTGGAGATCGTTACTCATCACCATGCTTGGCCTCAATATTGTGGCTGCCTGCATCTGGACTGCTAATTACTTCCTAGGCTCAAACTACATGTTCCTATCCCAGAAGCCTAGCACCTATTCCGTATTGGATTATTTTGGACCTTATCCTTATTACCTGCTTGTTGAAGAGCTGTTTGCCTTCACTGTGTTTCTTGCCATGTATTTGATATTCTTCTGGCTGCCAGAACGGCGCAATTCGCGGCGTACACAGGTTAGGCGGATTCTTTAACAACACAAAAAAGCCAGCCCCGATATTCGGAGACTGGCTTTTTAACTATTAAATCTTAAGCTTCGATGATTTCTACCGAAGTCATTTTGTCGCGTCCTTTGAAAGCATCAACAAGATCCATGCCTTCTACTACTTTACCAAACACAGTGTGTACTCCATCCAAGTGTGGTTGTGGAGCGTAGCAGATGTAGAACTGGCTTCCGCCTGTGTTCTTACCCGCATGTGCCATAGCAAGTGTTCCGCGTTCGTGTTTGTTTGGGTTAATTTCGCAGTTGATTGTGTATCCTGGACCGCCAGATCCAGTTCCGTTAGGGCATCCGCCTTGAGCAACGAAACCAGGGATAACACGGTGGAATGTTAATCCGTTGTAGAAACCTTCTTTTGCCAGCTTTTCAAAGTTGGCTACAGTGTTAGGTGCATCTTGATCGAACAAGTCCAGCAGCACTACGCCGCCATTTTCTAGAGTGATTTTCGCTTGCTTTGCCATATGTAAATGACCCCTTTCAAAATTAACAAATTTAGAATACCTCAATTATATTACTATGAAACCACGCACAAAGCAAAGCAAGCAGGAGACTTTCCTGCTTGCTCTGTATGCTGCTCAACCTTACCCACCTTACAGCAGCAGGCTTTTACTTAGCAACAACTGTCTGTTTGGCGATACGCTCTGGAACAATATCGTTGGCAATAAGATCCGTATAGCTTTCACGACGCACTACAAGATCGCTTTGTCCGTTCTGTACGAATACTAAAGCCGGACGGCGAAGACGGTTATAGTTGCTGGCCATGGAGTAATTATACGCACCTGTGCAGGCTACAGCCAACAAATCGCCGCTTTCAGCCTTCGGCAGCTCTACATCCCAGATCAACATATCTCCGCTCTCGCAGCATTTACCAGCGATGGAGACAGTCTCAGTTGCGTCTTCGTTAGCACGGTTAGCAAGCAATGCCTCGTATTTAGACTGATACAAAGCAGGGCGTGGATTATCGGTCATTCCACCATCAACAGCAACGTACTTACGCACGCCAGGAATGTCCTTGTTAGATCCTACAGTGTACAATGTAGTACCTGCATCTCCAACAATACTACGGCCCGGCTCCACCCAAATTTCCGGCAAAGCACTATAAATTCCCGCAAAATGAGTCTTCACTGCATCCGTAATCGCTGCAACATATTCAGAAACATGTAGTGGGGTATCTCCCTCAACATAACGAATGCCGAAACCTCCGCCAAGATTGACTACACGGAAGTCCACTTCCAAGCCTTCTTTAACACTGCGGGCAAAAGTTGCCACACGCTCAACAGCCAGCTGGAAACCATCGGTTTCAAAGATCTGCGAACCAATATGGGAATGCACACCAAGCAGCGTGATATTCTTTTTGCTGACTGCTGCTTTCACTGCTTCATAGGCCGATCCGTTACCGATATCAAAACCGAATTTGGAATCCGTCTGGCCAGTTGCGGTATATTCATGAGTATGCGCTTCTACACCTGGTGTCACCCGCAATAAGATGTTCACATTAACTTCTTTACGTGCGGCAATGGACTGCAAAAGGTTAAGCTCTACCAGATTATCGACTACAAAGCAGCCGATTTTGGCATCAATCGCCATTTCAATCTCTTCAGATGTCTTATTGTTGCCATGAAAATGAATACGTTCTGCCGGGAAGCCAGCTTGCAAAGCTGTATATAGTTCGCCGTCAGATACAACATCCAGTGACAAACCTTCTTCATCAGCCAAACGAACCATTGCCATTACTGAAAACGCTTTGCTTGCGTAAGCTACTTGGAAACCAAGGCCGGAGGCTTTAAAAGCATCCATATATTCCCGGCAACGTTGTCTAACCAATTGCTCGTCCAATATATATAGCGGGGTTCCATATTCCGCTTTCAATTCAGTTACATCACATCCGCCGATCTCCAAATGCCCAGCATCGTTAATGCGGCTAGTACCGTGTAGAAACATTCTTTAGTCCTCCAATTTCTGTGGAATATCAAGGTTCCACCCTGTCTTAGTGTATTCAGTATAACAGACAGTGGGAACTCCATTGAATGGACTAATTTGCAGTAGTTTTGTATTTTCCTACGATTGTTACTCATTCTCTTGAGATGGCGGCATTCTAGTATTGTCTCTGGTTTTGTTAAAAGACGGTCTTTCCTTCGAACTTAGGACCGGTTTACGCAATAGAATTTCACTCATTGCCTTTGCATTAAAGGGTATAAACGGCCACATATATGAGGAGTTATAGGACCGATGAGTGGTTAAGAAGATAGTCAGCAACGTCGTGCCAATCATAAAGCCTGGTACCTGGAACGCCGCTACGGCAATTAATAACACAAGCCTGACTATACGATTCGCCAGACCCAGCTCATAACTCGGAGTCGCGAACATACCGATTGAGGCTACCGCCATATATAGTACTACTTCGTTTACAAACAGACCGCTCTGCACCGCTATATCACCAATCAATATGGCTGCAATCAGACCCATCGCTGAGCCTAAAGGTGTTGGGGTATGCACGGCGGCCATCCGCAGTAAATCAACCCCAAGCTCTACAATCAGAAACTGAGCGAGAATAGGAATTCTCGCTGTCTTTTGCGGCCCGATAAAATCCAGCATAGCAGGCTTTAACTCAGGATGGATAACAAGCAGCATCCATAACGGGAGCAGGAACATGGAGGCGAAGATGCCGATGAAACGGACCCACCGCAGATATGTCCCCATAAAAGGAGTCTGACGATTCTCCTCCGCATGCTGGCAAAGATCAAAAAAGGTGGTCGGAAGAACAATTACAATGGGTGAGGTATCCACGAATAATATGACCCGTCCCTCCAATAAATTGGAGGCAACAACGTCAGGGCGTTCAGAATAACGCACCATAGGATAAGGGTTCCACCCTCCGCCGATAATCGCTTCCTCCAATTGCTTATCCGCCAGTGGAATACCATCGATATCGATGCTGTTGATTTTATCGATGACAGACGTAACCTGTGTTTTATCAACGATATCATCGATGTAAGCCACACAGACATCTGTCCGTGTCCGCCGTCCCACTTGAAACATTTCAAGCTTCAGCCCCGGATCACGTATCCGTCTTCTTACAAGTGAAATATTACTAAGCAGGGTTTCTGTAAAACCATCACGCGCACCACGTACCACCCGATCAATCGAGGGTTCATCAGGACTTCGCATTGGGTAAGATCGAGTATCCATTAGGATAACTTTGTTCTCACCCTCAATAAATAGTGCGCTCATTCCTTTTAATACTTTATCGAAACATTCACTTAATACACTACCCTCTTCAACTTGAATATGAGGGATGTATTCGTTCATAAAGCTACCTAACACACCTGCGGACAAATTTTCTGAAGAAAGGTAGGTTAGTCGTTTCAGAATTTCATCCGTTACATCTTCGTTGGTGAATCCGCTTAAACAGAGTAAAGCTGTCTTATGTCCCCCAAAGGACATTTCTCTAAACGTCACATCAAAACTTGATCCCAGTCCCATCACTTCGGTCAGCGTGTTTTTTGTTTCTTGTAGAGAACCTGGGATATGATCATTGCCTTGCCAATAAATAACGGATTCCTTTAATGAGTTAGAATGCTCACTATCGCGTTTGTCTTGCAGCTTATTTTTCCCTTTGTTCTGAGTCTGCTGCTTCGCCTGCTTCTTCGAAGGCTTCGGTTGAGCTTGAGAACCCTCCCCGGTTCCGGTACCGTTATCTGTGCCTCCTGCTGCCTGAGCATTCTGATCCTGTGCCTCATCATCTAATTCCGAATCCTCTGAATCCATACCAAATAACCTGGCAAAAAAACCTTTACTCGGCTCATTGGGCTCCTGATTGCCGAGCTCATCCGATGCTTCTGCATCTTGTTGCCCTGTTCCCTGCTCCGCAGTGGCATCTGCTGCATCCTGCTGCCCTGTTCCCTGCTCCGCAGTGGCTTCCGCATCCTGCTGCTCTGTTCCCTGCTCTGTAGTTGCATCTGCGTCTTGCAGCTCAGTGCCTAATTCGGCTGACGCCTCTGCATCCTCCTGGTCTTGGCTAGTTTCAGTTGTTGTAGAATTTTCCGCTGAATCTTCACTTTCCCCGATAGCTGAAGCTCCTACAGGTTCTGTGTGATCTGCAACTAGATCCGCTGCAGTTGTCTTCATTGCTGCAGCAGCTGCAGCATTATCTTCCAGATGGTCATCTTCCGGTGCAGAATCACCGCTGTGAATAAACTTGCTCATTTCATAACCCCCTGTTTACTGTCGGTATACAAACCAGTCGAACAAAGAACCCGCGACCTTCCCACTCACCATCGCCATTAACAGACCGAATAGATAATGTGTCATATTTAAGCGTTTAGCGAGTATCGGCAGCACATTTAATACCTCGGTCAATGCTGCAGCGAGCATCCCGACAAAAATCCCATCAAATAGTCCTACACCAAGTTCAACTAGAGGACCTGAGGTAATTTTCCAATTCCAAAAATCACTAACAGTACCTACTAAAGATCCACCTACCATCGCGCCTTCATACCAATGAACTTTATCGTAAGAAGAGGTTAATTGCGCCAGACGCGGCACCATATCCAGCACAACAAATAGAGCGATCACTCCACCGCCTACAGCAATACCACCCGCAATGCCCAGCAGCAAATTTAGTCCCAGTGCTATGGGTGCCGTCATCTTCAGTCCTCCGTATTCTCAGATTGGTTTTCACTTCGGCGCCTCATCTTGCTGTATTCCTCATTGATGACATATTGGTCGATGTTCTTCTGATACAGATACATTTCCACTTCCAGCGGAGTAGGCTCCTCGTTCCACTTCTTTTTAAATAAATGGTTGAAAAAAATGACCATCCCAAACCCGATGCCCAGAGAATAAGCAATCTGAAATATATAGGGATGCTCATCCCGATGACCCGTTAGCATCTCCACAATTCGAATTTGTACCTCCAGCATATTTACATCAGCATGAAAGTTCATAATCGTCAGAGCAGACCCAAAGAAAAGCAGCAGCCACACTAAAACAAACATCGCCACCGAAGGTTTCCGTCTCTCCACCTGACTCTCAATCTGTACAATCGTCCTCCCTTCACCGATCGGTTCAATGTCTGCATTCGGTATAAGTTCATATATCCGGGGGATAACCATCAACAGATCAATCAAAATCAGATTGCCGTCACTTTGCTCCGGCTTCATTAAGAGAATTGTCTCCAACGACTCTTTCAGCTCAGGCTCCGCTATCAAAAAAGCAATATCACCCAATGTGACACCTTTACCCTTGGGAACCATCACCCGATTTTTAAGCTGTATATAGATGGTGGGAGCAGAATGTTGTTTCATCCGCATTCCTCCTAAAGGTTATGGTGAAGCTCAGGTCCAAGATAACGGTAGTATGGGAGTAAAGCCTTATTTTTACTCTTGCTGCTCTGAATCAATTTCCTGAAATACTGAAATGTTGCTTGTTTATAGGTATCAGGAAAGGCCAATCCTTCTTCTGGAAATTAAAAAGAAGACAGCTCAAGGTAATTAACCTTAAGCTGTCTTCTTGTTTCTGCCAATTCATCAGTTAGATCGCAAGTAATCCAACATACCGTGCCTGTTCAATTTCATCCAGAAACGAAATATCCATTCCATTGATAAATGTAGTTGTCATCATTGCTACTCCTTTACAGAACCAAGTGTCATCCCTTTAACAAAATATTTTTGCAGGAAAGGATATACGATCAAAATTGGAGCGGCTCCGATAAATATTTGCGCGGCTCTCACCGTCGTCTGCGAGATCAGCTCCATTTCCTTTGGATTGATGCTCATGGAGCTCATATCCCGTTGAATGATAACCGTCTGCAGGAATGTCGCCAGTGGAAATTGTTTGGAATTATTCAAATACAATAGTCCATCAAACCAGGAGTTCCAATGGAACACCATACTAAACAAGGCAATCGTAGCGATCGATGGTAAAGAAATCGGCAAGTAAATGCTGAACAACGTACGGAAATGTCCGGCTCCGTCTATAAGCGAGGCCTCCTCCAGATCTTTTGGAATACCACGGAAGAAGTTCAGCATCAGAATCACCAAGAACGTATTTACCGCACCTGGCAGAACAAGTACCCAGAAGGAATCCATCAAACCAATCTTTTGAATCACAATGTAAAATGGAATCAATCCGCCGTTGAACACCATACTGAAAACGAACAACCAAGAGTAGACATTACGGCCCTTGAAGGCTGAGTTTTCTTTGGACAACGGGTAGGCTGCCAGAAAAGTAATTAATAGTGTAAGTCCAGTCCCGAGTATGGTTCTTTGTACAGATACCCAGATGGAGTGTAGGAAGATTGGATTGTTTACTGTCTTTTTATAAGCTTCCAGAGAGAATTGCTTTGGCCATAATCCTACCAAATTGGCGTCAGCTGCCGACTTCGCGCTAAAGGATACAGCCAGCACGTGAATCAAAGGTACAATACACATCAGTGCGAGCAGGATTAGAAAGCAAGTATTAAACACATTGAATATACGATAACCTCTTGTTTTGTAATACATAAGTTGTCTCCCTCTTCCTTTGGTAGATTAGAAAATGCGATATCCTGCCCACTTCTTAGCCAAACTGTACGAGACGAGAATTAGGATCATACTAATGGCCGACTTAAACAGTCCGATTGCCGTACCAAAGCCCATCTCACCATTCAGAATAGCCGTGCGGTACACGAAGGTATCAATAATATCGCCTTTCTGATAGACCAGTGGATTGTAGAGGTTAAAAATCTGGTCAAACCCTGCGTTCAATACATTTCCGAGAGCCAAGGTACCTACCACCACAACCATTGGCAATAGAGATGGCATTGTGATAAAACGTGTCTGCTTCCAGCGGTTAGCGCCGTCTATTTCAGCAGCCTCATATAATGAAGGATTGATTCCTGCTAGAGCAGCTAGGAAGACGATCGTATTATAACCAAATTCCTTCCACACATCTGTGAGAATAACTGTGAACCGGAACCAGTTGTTATCCCCTAAGAAAAAGATGGGTTTGAAGCCCATGCTGCCTAAGATCTGATTGACAAAACCATCTGTAGCAAGCAAATCCAGCAATATCCCGCCGAGAATAACCCAAGATAAAAAGTGAGGCAAGTAAACCAGCGTCTGAATAGTGCGCTGTATGTATACCTTGCGAATCTCATTTAACAAAATGGCGAACACAAACGGTACAGCCAGATTGAAAATCATTTTTAGAACAGCAATAATCAATGTATTCCAAATGACCTGCATACTGTCATTACGTTCAAACAGATAACGGAAATTGTCCAATCCAACCCATGCCGAGCCTGAAATTTTCAGCCATGGCTTATAATCCTGAAATGCCATCACAATTCCGCCCATTGGAATAAAGCTGAAGATGATCAGGAATATCATCGCCGGCAATAACATCAAGTGAAAAGGCCATGTTTTTTTTAGTGTTCTCATCCTTGGTCCCCCATATCGTGTCAAGTTCTTCTGTAACCATACTCAAATTATAGCAACGCCCGAATTCCTCAAATAGCGAGCAAAACCAATATATATGGTACAAAAGCAATCTCTTTATCACATAGAAAAAAGAGGACTCCAAACGCAAACAGGGACCCTCCCTAAAGCCTAATACTACGGCTGAAGAGACGGTCCCGTTTGCTGCTTTTTACCTAGCCAAACTAAATCCAAACCTTATTTTACGCTGTCATACCATTCGTTAACTTCTTTAGTGATTTGATCGCCACCACCTGATTTCCAGGTCGCTACAAAGGAATCAAATGCATCCAGCGGTTTGTTGCCATAGATGATTTCATTAAACGTTTGGTTCTCAATTTTGTTCAGATAGTCCATCTTCGATTTCATAGTTTCGGTCGTAGGACCTGTGAACATATTCTTAAAGGATTTATCCTCTTGCGCCAGCAGAACTTTTGCAGCAGCTGGGGTATCTTTACCATAATTCACAGCTACGTCTTTCTCCAGGCGGGTTGTTGGCTCTGCGCCATCTGCCAGGTTAAGGAGTGCTTTCATTTGGGCATCCGGGATCCGGGCACCGTCACGAACCAGCATATAACGAACGCTATTCACATAACCGCCAGCAATTTTATCATTTTCGATCATCTTGCCGTTCGCGTCTAGCTCATAGTCGTATCCTGCAAAAAGACCGTTATCCAGTTCACTGCCTGGCGTTGGATTAGCAAAGTTATCGAACAGATAGTTTTGATAAGTAAAGAAGGCTTCTGGATTTTTCATTTTCGTGCTGATCAAAGTTACACCGTTAGTGAATTGTGTGCCATGACGCATAACTTTTCCTTCCGGACCCGCTGGAATTTCAATTGGAGCCCATACTGCATCTGGAGAGTTCTTCACGGTATCCTGAAGCGGCCAGCCGCTCATCCAGTAAGGACCCGGGAGAATCCCTGCTGTACCTGCAACTGCTGGTTCGGCAGTTTTGTTCTCATCCCAAAGAGCTGCTTCCTGAGGAATATAACCTTTCGCCAACCATTCCTTCAGTTTTTCTAGCCCTTGCTTCATGCCAGCATTTACCGAGCCGTATTCTAGTTTACCATCAGCATCTAGATTCCATTGCTGTGGCAAGGTTCCGTAAGCACCAAAGATCCAAGAAGGGTCGCCCATCCAAGTGTTCATCGTTGTTTTAAAGCCGATACTAAGTGGAGTTACCTTGTCTGGTGCCAAGCCATCAGGGTTCTGATTCTTGAACGCATCCATCACTTTTTCCAGCTCATCGATCGTCTTCGGTGCTTGCATATTCAGCTTATCCAGCCAATCTTGGCGGATCCACAGAATGTAATCATGGTTATATGCATAATCGAGAACAGGCAGACCCATTCTTTTTCCATCACGGCTGTATTGGTTCCAAACGTTAGGATCCTGTGCCATCGCTTCTTTCCATGTATCTGAAGCATATTTATCAAACAAAGTTCCTACATCAGCATACATGCCGGAATCGATCAAATCCTGTGCAATTGTGTTGTCGGCTGTACCGATGGTTACGACATCAGGCATGTCCTGACCTGAAGACATGGATAAACGCAGCTTCGTACCAAATGAGCCGTTCGTATCTGTGATGGACCAAAGGGACTTAATGTTGATGCCGAATTTTTCTTTAGCCCATTTTGTAGCCACGTTATTCTCAATGCTTTCACCGTTTTTGAATTTAAGCTCAGGGTCCACGCCCCATGCGGTTGTAAATGTCACCTCAGGATCGTATTTATCCTTGTAGGCGTTTTCAGAATTGGAAGCTGTATTTGCAGTCGCTTCACCAGCTGTTTTATCTCCAGCAGTGTCTTTACTATTAGCAGCGTTATTGCCTGAACAGCCCGCAAGGCTACCCGCCAAAAGCATGCTCATACACAGGAGCGGCAGCCATCTTTTTCTCTTCATCGCGCTCATTTTGTTCCCCCTTGGATTCCATAAGTGTTGGTTACAATTTAATTATAGGGAACGATTCTAAGCCCGAATACGTCATTTAAACAAGGTTTCTGCACCTTTCTCAACCTCTATCCGTCCCGGAATTCATTTGGTGTCATATGGTAGTGTTTTTTGAACATCTTACTGAAATATTGCGGATTTTGATATCCAAGCTCAGAGGTGATTTCATAGATTTTTTTATTCGTATTTTTAAGCAGATAAAGTGCCCGTTCCATCCGCATCCGAATAATATAGTCCCCAAGCCCTTCCCCAGTCTCAGCCTTATAAATCTTGGACAAGTAGACAGGATGCAAATATACATGATCGGCAATGGTTTTGACGGACAGCTCATGACCCGAATGGTTTCCTACCAGCTCATGGACCTGCTTGATAATATAACTTTTCGTATTCTGATCGCTTTCGGATAGCTCCTTCTGAAGCTTATCGAGCATATCAAACGCCCATTCTTTAAGCTTATCAAAAGAAACAATAATACTCTGCGTCAACAACGGATCTAAAGCGTATTGGTCAATCTTGGAGATGAACTGGCCACTCTTATGCGCTATATACATAAATGCATTCGTTATCGATAGAAAGACCTCGTACAGATGTTCACTAGAAAACCGTGCATTCTCCATATCCCGGAACACGTCAGCAATTTTTTGCCTTGCTGTATCCCATTGTTTGGATTCCAGCAGATGAATGAGTGTAGGTGGACGATAAAGACATTCGAGCGATTTGATGCTCATCGTCTCCTGATGCTGGCGATCATCCAAAAACAGCACGGAACTGGATTCATCATGTGCTGCCAAATACATCGAGCTAAGGCCGCTTCGATAGGCAGCCGTCATCCCCTCTGGAAAGGTGAACCACTCCGTTACAATCAGTGAAATCTCACCCTTGAGGTAATTGCTTACACTAATTTGGAAATTCGCGATCACCGCTTTTAGGACTTGCTGCCTTGCAGCTTCATAGTTAGCCATTTGCTCCAATCTCTGCTGAACTGCCGGCTTTAATTCAACAAGCAGAATCAAGCAATCATGCGGCGCTTTGCAGAACCAGACATGGAACTGCTCCTTAAAAAGCTCCTCGGCAATGTTACCGATCGCATATTCCATTAGAGAAACCGAATGGTGATCCATGGCGGCATAATGTTTACCAAGCTGAATCAGCAGCATCGCCGCTTCAGCGTCCGGCTGGAAGGAGATTTCATATTCCTTCAGCTTAATGGCCAGCGTCCGCTCGGACAGCACCCTGCCAAGAAGCAATTCGTGCATCAGATTAGCCCGCAAAACACTGTAATCGGCTTTGCGATTATACAGCAGCAAATGATATCTATCATGGGCTTCCCATTCATCTTTCAAAGATTCAATCGCACCGGATACGCTTTTGATAAACTCGTCATCACTTACCGGCTTCAAAATATAATCAAATGCCTGCAGTTGAATAGCTTTTTTCGCATATTGAAAATCGGAATAACCCGTCAATAAAATGGACCGAATATTTGGCCATTTCTCGCCTACGGCTTCTATTAATTGCAGGCCAGTCATTCCTGGCATTGAAATATCAGTAACCATAATATCTATAGCCTGCTGTTCCATAATTTGCAGAGCTTCAGCACCCGATGCCGCTTGATGCACCTGCTTCACCCCGATTTCAGCCCATGGAATAGTACGAGCTAAACTTTCCGTAACATAGGGCTCATCATCAACTAACAACAGCTCTATCATTCTTTCCCCTCCTAGATGTCATTCCATTTCATTGTCTGTGTAGGGCAGCAACCACTGCAGTGTCACCTGTAACCCTCCGAGTGGAGAAGGCGAGATGCGCAAACCAGACGTCTCCCCAAAACGCAGCCGCATTCTCTGATGCACATTCCATAAACCGCAGCCCATTTCTTCATCCATCGCCCTGCTTAGTTTATTTTCCAGTTCTATAATTCCCTCTGGCGTCATTCCCTGACCATCGTCCTCAACCGTAAGCGTCATTTCTCTGCCTACACATGAACCCGTAATCCGCACCAGGCCCTCTTTGGCGATGGGCTCAATTCCATGTATAACCGCATTCTCCACCAGAGGCTGCAGTACGAGCGGCGGAAGCTCTCTTTTGCGCATTTGCGGTGGGATATTGATCTCATAACGAAGTCTGCTCATCCTCATCTTCTGGATCTCCAGATAATGATTCACAAATTCCACCTCTTCAGACAGCGCAACCAAATCACGTTCCTGACGAGTGGTGTATCTGTAATATCGGGACAAATTATGCGACATTCCAACGACCGCACCCATATTATCGAGCTTCGCCATACTTGTAATAAAGGAGAAGCAATTATAGAAAAAATGTGGATTAATCTGTGATTGAAGCTGCTTTAAGCGGGCTTCGCGAACGTGGATTTTCTCCATCAGCACATTCTCGATCAGCATCTGAATCTGTTCTACCATACTGTTAAACCGGCCGGACAGAAAGCTGAATTCATTCTTCCCTTTAATCTCCACTCGCGTAGAATAGTCCCCTTGCTTCAACCGTTGAAAGCCTCCAACCAATAACCTTATAGGTACCTGCACTTGAACATATAACAGATAAGCTACGAGACAGCTCATTAACAACAAAGCACTGATCGCAAAATAAAATAAACGATTAGAGGTCAGGATCGGATGTAAGATTTCAGTTAGCGGCATATAGTCGATCAAATACCAGCCCATTTTGTCCGAATAGACGATATTTACACTGTAGGATTCACCTTCTATTTTGACCGTGCGATTCTCACTAGGTTTCAGTTGGGTCTCTTCCAGCCTGTCTACCAATTCTTTGGCTAACACCTTGTCGGCACTGCGGTTAAAAATAAGTCCTGTTCCCTGCTTATAATAAAAAGGATCTCTTCTGCCATCACTCTTGAATTTATCCAGCATATCTTCTATGTTCCGGCTGTCGAACTCTACCTTCATAATCGTTTTGACTTTTTCCGGAGCGAATTCTGACATAAAAGGTGTAAAAGAAAACCACGAGAATACGAAGCGGTCACCCTCCTGCCCTTCAATCTTCTCCACATGCCAGCCTGACTTCACTTCCCGCTTCAGATCCTCATCTTCGTATAATTTCGCATCATTTTCAGATACCATACGGTGAATGGATGGGGAGTATAAATACAGCTTACTTTTCCAATTGGAGGAGCTTTCTTGAATGCTGATTTTGGTCTGAATCCGTTTGATCAGGTTTATCGTATCCAGATTCAAACGCCCTTTTTCCAGATAAGTATCCTTAAGGCTGAGGATATCAGGATCATGGATCAGCAGAATCGGCCACGAGGACAATAACTCCATATTACTTTCTACCTGATTCTGAAAAAAACTAAGCTGATTATTATTCGAAGTATTTAACTCCGTACGCAGCACATCCGTGGTCGTTTTATTGGAATAGAAGTAAAGGATGGTTATCGGGATCAGCATAATGACCATGATACTCACGATTTTGGTAAATAAATTATATCTATACACGTTCCTTCACTCTCCGGCTCAAATGTCATAGCCCCTATTGTACAAACAATCCCTACTTGCGAAAAGATAAATATCTAAAAAATGTGGTAAAGACAGGCCCTAACTGCCTTTTCGAGCACAGTTATTGCCTGTCTGCCTATTATTGCTGCAAAAGATTGAGTATGATGTAAGCTGCTTCAGCGCGTGTTGTATGGGCTTGCGGGCGGAAATTGCCATCTTCGAATCCATTGATAATCCCAGCCTGCGCAAGCGCTGTTATCCCTTCACTGGCATACATCGAGATCAGGTCTTTATCTTTAAAAGAAATAACGTTCACATCCGTCTGATCGTTCACTTTCTCCACCAACTTAAGCGCACGATACGAAATAGCTGCCATTTCTTCACGGGACAATTTATCATTCGGGCCAAAAGTGCCATCCGCATGTCCTTGTACAACACCCAATTTCCCAGCAGTAATCACAACAGAGCTATACCACGCATCAAGGTTCACATCTTTAAAACTGCCTGTTCCTCTTTCTGCTTTTAGCTCCAGCGCGGACAGCAGCATGCTGACAAATTCAGCGCGTGTAACCTCCCCTTGCGGATTAAAGATCCCGTTTCCTATTCCTTGCACGATCCCTTTAGCCGTCAAGGATTCAATCGCTAACGTGGCCCAATCTGCTGCTTTTAAATCTGTGTACCCCACCTCTGCGTACCCCGCAGCATAAATGCTGAAATGACTTGGATTAAACACAATCTGTTCCGCGGTTGGGTTGTACCGCACAGCTTTGATAACTTCAAGTTTTCCATCAGCAAGTATCGAATAAACAGCAATCCGCTGGCTCTGCTCCCCGAGCTTCAGCTTGTAGTGGCAGGCTACCGATATTGCTCCTTTTTTGAAAACATCGATAGAAGTCCCGTCTACTGACACTTGGATGTTATAGGCCGGGTAGTCTTTTGCTCCAGTTGCCAATGGTGCAGGCAAGGTTGGCGCAGCTACCTGAACCAGTGTGAGCGTTAGTTCCTTAGCTCCCGTCTTTATAATTCCTGCACTAGCTTCCGTAGAAACCGTAACAGAGGCCGCACCATATACAATTACTATTTGAGGATGTTTGCCCTGCTCTAGTATAGAACTCAACGGAAGATGAACGACTGCTCCCTTAAGCTCTCCCGTCGATGGCAGAACAGAAATAACCAGTTTTTCATCCGCCGGAAGCGTCGACAGCGCCTTATTGATATCCTCTATACTTAGCGTGATATCAGCTATACCGGAAATTCCTGCTTGTGCCTTCACCTGAAGTTGTCCTGCCGCTGTATGTTCGACCACTGCTTTATTTGCTGAATTTACAACGCTTGAATCTCTGACCGTGATGACAGGATCAGGATTAACTCCCGTTCCGGGTTCTTCACCAGTGCCAGGATTCCCTTCCGTTCCGGGTTCCTCACCAGTGCCGGGATTATTTCCTCCCGTTCCGGGTTCCTCGCCAGTGTCAGGATTTCCTCCCGTTCCGGGTTCCCCACCAGTGCCGGGATTTCCTCCCGTTCCCGGTTCCTCTTCGCCCCCCTCACCGGCCACCGGGGTTTTGAAGACATTTAATGAAGAGAGTGCATTCCCTGCAAAATCGAACATTGCCTGATTCTCCCAAGCATTTCCTTCGCCTACCTTCCAGCCTACACCTTGCACTGGAATCCAAGCTGGTTCCCAATAGAACAAGCCTGTTCCTTTACCATCGGGTACTTTGGACAATACATTCATTACTGTTTTGACCTCAGCCATTTGACCTGCAACCGTAGCTGGGAAGCCACTGCCGTCTAGCTGATCCTGACGAGCGATGTTATTCTCAAAGTTGTCGCCGTCCTGCAACGTGTAAGGATATGCGGTTTCCGTCACAATCACTTCTTTACCATATCGTTTAGAGATATCGTCCAAGTTAAACTGCAGGCTATCCATCGTTCCGCTCCAATACGGATAAAAGGACGCGCCGATCACGTCATAATCAAGATTCCGCTTCGTTAATTCGTCAAAGAACCAACGAAACATATCATTTTTGCCACCTTCAGCAAGATGGATCATAATTTTGATATCCTGATCTGCACTCTGGCTGTCTCTAACTCCCTTCACTCCACTCTCTAGAAGCGGAACAACCTTCTCAAAAGCATTCTCTTGATCATAGGATTTGCCGTCAGGCCATAACAAGCCCCCATTAATCTCATTTCCGATTTGGACCATATCGGGTGAAGCTCCCTTTTCCTTTAGCTCATCCATAACATCTTTGGTATAGTCATATACCGCTTGCTTCAATTCATCATAGGAGTAATCCGCCCATGCTCCCGGCTTGTTTTGCTTTCCGGGGTCAGCCCAGAAATCAGAATAATGGAAATCAAGCAACAGCTTAAACCCTTTGGCTTTGACGCGCTGCGCCATTTCCACAACATGCTCACGGTCATTATAGCCGCCAGCTTCCTGAGGATCATTCCATAAACGTAGCCGAATGTAATTTACACCCCGGCTTTTAAGAATATCCAGCAAATCCTTTTCTACTCCATTGTCGTAATACTTTCCACCGGCATCCTCAATCGCTTCCAGTGTGGAAATGTCCGCACCTTTTATGAACCCGGATTGCAGCACAAGCGGAGTAACCTGAATATCAGCTGTGGGTTGTAGGTCTGTCCCTGCAACTTTCCCCATTACGCTGTAAGTTCCTTCAACCGCGTACTCCGCCTCAGTAAGGTCATCCCAGGTTACAGGCAGCTGTTTGCTTGACCCATCTTCGTATATAGCCGTTACCACTGATGGCAATAAAGCAGGCACATCCGTAATTGTGCTGACATTTATGCTCTCAAATCCGACAATAGGCGTGCTGCTGTCACCTACTACTGTTACCTTCGCCACTGCCTTCTGCACAGTACCTGAGATAGAACCGCTTACTGTAAAGGTTCCGGGACGGGAATACTCTGCTGGCAGGATCACATCCCAAGTAACCTGAGCATCCTCCGTGTCAGAATTGCTATATACCACAGTTACAACACTTGGAAGCTCAGGGGCTTGCCCAATTTCCGTGTCCAACCGTACTGGCAGTACAGTTTGTATTTCACCCTGTGCCGGCTCATGCGGCGGGCCGGCTGCGGGAACACCCCAGACCTTCAGATCATTAATGGCTGCCCATTTTCCGCCGTTGATGCCGGTCAGGTTGACCCTTACATAAGAAACATTCCGCAGCTTGAAAGCATTGTACTGAGTTTGCTCTACACTGCTACTCTGACTTTTGTCCACAACTGTTGTCCATACCTTATGATCACGTGATACTTCAATCGTATATTGATTAATGTAACTCCATGCATTCCAGATGACGGTTGCACCTGACAAATCATATGCACCTTGCAAATCTACTTCCAGCCAATGAGGAAAGCTCCCGTCATTCGCCGTCCAATGTGTGTTCCATTCATCCGCATCCACTGCGTTACCCGCTTCATACCCTGCAAGCTCACTATCTGATATTGCAGGCTTACCTAGGGCAATATTCTCATCTCCTGCCGCTTGAGCAGACGGCCCAAACGTAAAAGGGGAAATAAGAAAGGTCAGAATCATAAATAATACAAATGATTTCTTCAATGTCTGTTTCCTCCTAAATAATTTAATAATGGATTATGTACTCAGTGGCACAGTCATTTTGTGCACCCCCTAATTGTAAACGCTTTATTAATTCTGCTATATGTTACATTAGAAACATTTCAGCAGTTTTTGCAGTCGATTTGATCTAAGCAAGGAGTAAAATCACATACAAAAAAAGATGATCCGAAAGCCATAAGGCTTCGAATCATCTTTATATAGGTAGAACCATTCCACTTCAATTTGCTCAGAGCGTTTGTGGTTTGGACTGTTGATTAGATAAAAAGAATAAAGCGACCCAGATCAAGGCAAATCCGAGAATCTGCGGGATAGTGACCAGCTGTTGGAACACGATCCAGTTGATGATTACTCCCGTCATAGGAAAGCTGAGTTCAGCTAATGTGGCGAAGGAAGCTTTGGTCGTGCTAAGCCCTTTGTAATACAACAACATACTAAGAAGTCCTGGCAGCAAAGCTTGCAGCAATAGATTAATCGCAATGGCTGCCGATGCACCAAACCCGCCATGAATCTGCCACGGTGCACCTTCTAGCGTAGTGATAACGAACAGTAAAGGAAGCGCAAGGATAAACCGCAGCGAAGTCACTGTCTCATATTTCATAGAACCGAGCAGATAACGTCCCATGACTGTCGATCCCCCCCACAGTGCAGCTGCTCCCAAGGCCATCAGACTGCTAACCCCAATAAAGTTATTCACATGTCCGAAAGGGATACTCCAGCCAAAGGTCAGCAGATAGGTTCCTACCAGCGCCAACACAATGAGTGGTCCGAAATTTTTAGGCAAACGTTCTTTAAGAATTAAAGCAGCTAGACCGATCGCGAATATTGGCTGAAGCTTTTGCAGTAACAGCACCGCATTCAAATCCCCACTGGAAAGTGCCATCGTAAATAGGATCGTCGCCCCGGCAGAACCTCCCCATGAAACAATCAATAAAGCACCAATCTGGCGAAATCCAATTCCTTTAAGCTCCGCCCGGTGACGCCAAAGAACAGGTGAAGCAGCCAAGAAAAGCACCACATGCTCCAGAAGAACAATTTGCGATGAGGTCAAAGATTTTAACAGGATGATACGAAAGAGCGGATCAACGCCCCATAATGCTGCACCAATCACAACGAGCCAAAATCCACTGCGTAGCGCTGATGTACTGCCAACCTTAGTTGATGATGAAGCTGTAACATTACTCATAATTTCATTCTCCTTGTCGATACAAACCCTCGATAAGAGACCAAAAACCCCCGAATTACCAAAAAGGTAAACTCGGGGGCATTATCAATAAAGACGTACAAGGATAGACTCCTAGCGTCTTTATCTTATGATCCTCTCCCATCCGGACTTTACCGTCGGCTCTGGATTTACACCAGATCAGTCACTTCTCTGCAAGCAGAACAAGTGAGTCGCGGGCTCAGTTCACTTTGAACATTACCGCCGGTCGGGAATTTCACCCTACCCCGAGAATCTTGTATTCCGTTGTTTTTTTCACAATCTCAGAATAAACCTCTTCTTGCCATTCGTCCAGTACTTTATGAAAATGTACACATTACTTTCATGTTTCGCAGCATTTTATTACATGTTTGTTCGTAATTGTTCTACTGCTTCATCCAAAAAACTTCTGTATAATGAAAATATGTTGATTTTTCCATAGTTTAGTAATCATGTCGAGGAGGTTGTTATGAAAGAAGCATTCTGGACGAAGTTATTGTTCTCCATCTTTGCCGTTGGAGGAATAGCTTTTTTAGGATTCATAGGTGCTATAATTACTGCGCTTTACGGAGGACTGCTGTTTTATACCCCACTTGTGGCAATCTTAGCGATCGTATTAGCCATCTATGTTGTACTTATCATATTTAATGTGTTGTCACGAAAAACAAGCAATATTGTATTGTTATCTATCCTCGGACTTAGTCTGCTCGCGACCGCAGGATATGAGATCAAGCAAGCGTACGTCAACAGAATTGCCATGGTCGATGATCGGGAGGTTAATCTGCTACAATATGAACCCTTTGCTGAGAAGACCAAAGCAGTGAATCTGGATGAACCTTCTTCCTATCATATCGCTAGCAATCTTCCAAGATTGGACGGCGCAACCGCACTTTATCCACTGTATTCAGCTTTCGTTCAAACTACTTATCCTGAGGGTTATTATAATCCGTATGATTTTCAAACAAGTCAAGTAATTTGCAGCAGCACACCTGAAGCTTACAAGAGATTAATTGAAGGAGAAACCGATATTATATTTGTAGCGGCTCCGTCAATCGCACAACAAAAAGAAGCTAAGCGCAAAGGTGTCGAACTGAAGCTTACGCCGATCGGCCGCGAGGCCTTCGTATTTTTTGTAAACAAACGAAACGACGTAACCGGACTTTCCACCGCTCAACTTAAAGATATTTACGCAGGCAAGATCACAAATTGGAAAGATTTAGGCGGAGCTAATAACCGAATCCGTGCTTTTCAACGGCCTGAAGATAGTGGAAGCCAGACGATGTTGCAAAAGTTTATGAAGGACACTCCACTCATGAAGCCGCCTCAAGAAGACGTAGCGGATATTATGAGCGGTATCATTCAACAAACCTCCAGCTATCGAAACTATAAAAATGCACTGGGCTACAGCTTCTTATTTTACGCCTCAGAAATGAATCGGAACGGGGAAATAGCCCTGCTGGCCATCGATGGTATCCAACCAGACAAGGAAAGTATTCGTAGTGGACAGTACCCATTGGCAACAGAATTTTATGCAGTGACCGCGGGAAGCGACAACCCTAATATTCAACCCTTTCTGGATTGGATTCAATCTTCTCAAGGTCAGAAATTGGTAGAGAAAACAGGTTATACATCGTTAAAATAACATATCTCTAGCGAATGAGAGCTATCCCAAATGTTTGGGAAGGCTCTTTTTCTATTTTTATACCGAAAATTTTCCTTTTTATCGCTTGTAGAGCGCAACTTTTGGAAACTATTGTCGTTTATACTTTATACGAGCCTTAAACGGCATCAAAGGAAGAAAAAGTAAGAATTGCTAGAGACCAATAAACGGGGATGGTAGGGATTGCAGATGAAAAAGTTTGGTTTTTTGGCGTTACTGCTGCTTTTGTTGGTGCTGGTTCATCCAGGAACTGGTTATGCCGGCTCTACGGAAACACACATCAACCTAGACGGCAACGATCTTAAGATTTCCAAAGAAGCACAGGTACAAATTGTAAATGGCAGTGTAATGGTTCCTCTTCGCGTTGTTGCGGAACAGCTTGGTTATACCGTGAAATGGGATAATGTGGCCAAGACAGCGATCATTGAGCAAAAGGGAACTACTTTAAAACTGATCGTGGATAATACGATGGCAGAAGCTTCAGGGAAACAGGTCAAACTGGACAACCCTCCGTTTCTCAGTGGCAGCACAACCCTTGTTCCTTTAAGATTTGTTGGGGAACAGACAGGAACTACTGTCGGTTGGGACAATGTAACCAAAACCGTATATTTAACCTCTCCAGTGCCTGAGGTTGGGGGAAGCGATCCGGAAGTTACGGTTCCAGAACCCACTCCAACAGCACCTTCGGAGAACGGATCAACCGGGAATACAGCAACTGAAGGGAATAGCTCAGTGACTGCAGTCACCAATCTTAGCTTCATCAATAACCAGCTGGTTATTGCAGTGAACGGCAGTATAAAACCTACCCTGTTCACTATGACAGACAAAGACCGAATTGTCGTGGATTTACCGAATACTGGCTTTGGAACCGACTTCCATCAGAATCTTTCCGTAGGAAAGAACCAAAGCGGACAGTTAACGGTTACCGACTATCCTAATGTCTCTGCCGTTCGCTATTCATTGTTCAGCAGTTCCCCATCGACCATTCGGATCGTCATTGATCTAAACAGCGCTAATAGCTACAGTCTGATAAATGCTAATGATGGACTTATTATTGTGGATCTTAATGGGACTAGCGTTACGCTTCCTGAAACCACCTTACCAGAAGTACCGGTTACAACTCCTCCACCTTCTACCGGCAACACAGACAAGAAGATAATCGTCATTGATGCAGGACATGGAGGGAAAGATCCAGGGAGTTCAAGTGTTAACAAGCTTAAAGAGAAAGATTTCACCTTGCCGACAGCACTGAAAATTGCAGAATTACTAAAGAAAGAACCAAATATCGAGGTTATACTCACGCGCAGTGGCGATACATACCCAACTCTACAGGACAGATCTAACCTCGCCAACAATGTAAAAGCCGATCTATTTATCTCTGTTCATGCCAATAGTATTCCGGCGGGCAGTAAAAGTAATCCTAGTGGCACAGAGACCTATTACACACGTAACGATAGCTTATTATTCGCTCAAACCGTTCACAAATACCTCGCAGTTGCTACAGGACTGCAGGACCGAGGGGTTCGTCAAGCTAACTATCATGTAACAAGAGAAACCAAAATGCCTGCAATATTATTAGAATGTGGTTACTTAAGCAATACCAAGGATGAAGCATTACTCTTTACCCCGGACATCCAGAATAAAATAGCCGAAGCAGTAGTTTTAGGAATCAAAGAATATTTAGGTCGTTAAAAAAATGGGTGTCCCATTAGCCATGCAGGCTGATAGGACACCCATCTTTTATTCGGTAGTTGTGTTCCAAACACTCATTCGTTCCCGCAGATTCGAGGTATGTAGCTCTAGCTGTATACCATCCGGATCTAGAAAATTGACCGTCCAGCCTATTCCCCGTTTGATTGGCCCTCTAATTATGGGCACATTCTGGGTTTGCAATACTTGGACGGCTTCCTCAAAATGTTCCTCTGCAATACTAAAAGCGATATGGTCTACCCCAACTACTTTATCTGCAATCGCCATATAATCAGGCTTTTCAAGAAGACATATCCAGGCACTTCCCCATTCCAGATAAGCATCAGTTTTACCTCTATGAACTAGCTGAAGGCCCAGAACTCCTGTGTAGAAATTCAGGGAATTCGCTAAATTACTGACATTTACGGTCACATGGTTAAAGCCTTCTACCTGCATCTTTATTCAGCCTCTCAATCTTCTTAAGCCAGCATAGTGACAATTCTTTTGCGTTTCTCTGACTCAGGATCATAAGCTACATGCGTATCTTCATCAAAGATCAAGGTAGCCCGTTCCTCCAGATTGTATTTCGGCCATAACCTCTCTGCTGTAGCCGGATTTCCTTGATGAGCGAAAGCAATCCAAGCATCATGCATAACTTCAGCCAACTTCTGCATCGTTGGATTAATTTCTGCCCTAAGATGGGTTAGATGAGATAGATTATTAAAGGCATAGACGATTTCTGCACTATGCACAGCTTTATTTAACAATGGATGACCTGGGATCGTGCCGTCAAAACGGTACATCCAGACAGGTGCATATTTCAGTTGGTTCTCTGCCAGGGACACCGAGGTTCCCCAGAAGTAAAGATCCGTTAGAATTTCGGCTTGTCCCTCCCATGAGGATGAATAATGGTTCGCAATCTCCTTCAGACTCCCAGTACCCATCATCTGCTCCAGCGCCTTGAGTGAATCGTCAAAGTCTGCCTCAGGCGATTCTTCTCTGAAGAACAAGTTGCCCTCATCACGATTGGTTCCGATCAATAGCGGAATACCCTGTGCCGATCCTTCTGCCACAGCCTGTGCAGGTTCTACAGGAAGTGTATCCCCATCAATGACAGGCTGAAATAACATACCTATTGAGCCACCTGTTAATTTTTTAGTCATTCTTGCGGCTGCATCGATAATTTGTTCAGAAGAAAATGTTTGCAGAAGACTGGCATCTCCATCTGGAGCAATCCCTAATTCAGCTAGTAGTGCAGCTGCAATGTACTTCCCCTGCTCGGAAGGCAGCGTCTGAGCAGCCCCGCTTTGCATAATCGCACCAGCGAACAACCCCTTCGCTGCTGGCATGGCCAAAAGGGCTGCGATACTCATACTCCCTGCTGACTCCCCGAATACAGTTACCCGCTGCGGGTCCCCACCAAAAGCAGCAATATTCAGCTTTACCCATTCCAGTGCGGCGATTTGATCCAATAAACCTTGATTAGAAGCAAGCCCATGGCCAAATGGAGACAAATTCATGAATCCAAATGGACCCAGCCGATAGTTAATGGTCACTAAGATTACTTTGCCGCGTTCAGCGAAGCTTGTGCCGTCAAACTGCGGCTGACTTCCAGCCCCGGTCACAAACGTCCCCCCGTGAATCCAGAACATAACCGGCAGGGGCTCATCATGAACTGCTGGCGCCCAAATATTTAAATACAGACAATCCTCGGAATGAAGCGGCGTCTTGCCACCGAACCGAGTACCTCTCGTATCCGCTGGCTGATGACTAACTGGACCAAATTCAGAAGCATCTCTAACCCCATCCCAGGCTTCTGGTGGCTGTGGTGCACGAAACCGAAGTTCTCCAACAGGTGGAGCTGCAAAAGGGACCCCACGCCAAATGTTCACATCGCCCTCCTGTATTCCTTGAAGCTTACCATAAGAGGTTACTGCTATTGGTGCTCCCATTACATTTCACCCTTCCACATTATTCCTTATTCTCTTCAATCTGTTTATATAAGCCGGATCGAAACCGGAACCATTCAAAAAGATGTGTAAATACCACCTTAAGTACCGCATAACCCGGAACTGCAAGGATAATCCCCAGAATTCCAAACATTTTACCTGCGAATATAATTACAAAAATAATGGTTATTGGATGAATCTTCAACGTCTTGCCCATGATCTGTGGTGAGATAAATTTCCCTTCAATCAGCTGAACAGCTGTCCACACGATAATCATCTTCAACAGCATAAATGGAGAAGTAACCATCGCAACAATTAAGGCAGGTGTAATTGCGATTGCCGGGCCCAGATAAGGAACAACTGCTGTACAAGCAGCAGCAATAGCCAGAACGAGAGAGTATTCCAAACCAATGATTAAATAGCCAATATAGAGCAGCAGACCAATACAGCAGCTGACAATAATTTGCCCGCGTATGTAAGAGGATACCTGACTGTTCATCTCCGACATGACCATACGAGTCTGCGGCTGCAGAGAAGTAGGTACAAACTTCAGAATATAATCCGGCAATTTTTTTCCATCGCGAAGCAAGTAGAACAAAATAAATGGCGTCGTTACAACCGCCAAGACAATCTCTGTAAGGGCTCCTACAAAGCTGCCAACACCCGTCAAGGCATTATTCAGAAAAGAACTGCCCCACGCCGTAATCTTAGATGTTATCTCACTAAGGTTCGTTCCGATACTATCTTGAACTTGCCCAAAGAACTCCGTTCCGGTCAGATCCATAAACCGTTCTTGAATTAATTCACTATACCTTGGAAAATTGTCGATCAAACCTGATAGCTGAGTCCGTATAATTGGAATGACCATAAACAAAACCAGCGTGATGAGACCAGCAATCAACAAATATAGGATGATTATTGCATATACACGTTTTATTCGGGATCTTTTCTCCATCCGATCTACCAACGGATTCAGCAAATAATAAGCTATACCTGCCAGTAATAATGGTGCGGCCACGGTGTGCAGCAATACTGATATCGGCTTAAAAATAAACGGTATTTTGGAGAATACCAGAATATTAATTCCAACCAGCAGCATAATGAGCAGCACTACTACAAATTTATTATTCAGAAAAAATTTTTTGAACTTCTCTGGCCACACCTGCAGCCTCTCCATCGTACCCTCTCCCCTATAAACCATCATATATACTGTGTTATTTCATTCACTTTTTAATAGCATAGTCAACGTTAGCCCTGCAAGTCAAATTTGATGTCCTTAATTAAGCACACAGTCCTATTACGAGTCTGGTTATAATCCAATTCAATCATAATCCTCCCCTGTTTATAAATAAATAACCCTGCACGAGATATTCATCTGTACAGGGTTAGAAGCGCAGCTAAAAGGTACTTACAAGCCTTGCTATTTTTTCTTTTTCCCTTTAGCGCCCTTTTCATTTGAAGCAATCAATTGTCCATCATAGGTGTATAACAAGTGATCTTCAAGCTTCTCCCCCTGCAAATGTTTCCGCACTAATGATTTCGCCAGCTTAGGTGTAATCTCTTTGTACCACACACCTTCGGGATAAGCGATCACCACACAAGCATCTGAACATCTTCCATTACAACGGGTCACAGTCGTATGTATAAGACTTTGTGCGCCCTGCTTCTCAATCTCGTCTTCTATCGCTTCAGCTACCTCTTCACCTTTGTGTTTCTTGCAGCTGCTACCGTTACATATTAATAAGTGACTTACAGTTCCTTGTAAATTCCAGGTCGTCATGGATGACTTCAACCCCTTCTTATCAGCTAACCCTATTCCGTTCGTGGATTATTTTAAACACTATCATAAGCATCATTATAGTCAATAGTAAGAAAGACTGTTATACTATAAATGAGAATGATTATCAATGAAAAGAAGGGGATTACTACATGCAGATCCAATCCGACGGGATGCCTTATCCATCCCATCCTTTTTATATGCCCCTTCGGGTCATCAGCTTATCGGGAATAACCAACTACACAGCCTCAAACATTTCTTCTACTAATTCCAGCCTTATGATGATCTGGGATGGGAAAGGTTTTCTTGAAATAGACGGTAAGATACACAAGGTCATGGCCGGAAGCTTAATAGCCCTTAGTAGTTCTTCTTTATTGAAGATGGAACCTGAATTACAGTTAAAGGGGATATGGATTGAGTATTCCTGTATACTCCAGAGTAAAAATGAGGACATTTTTATAAATGACAACTCCCCTGTCCACCATGCCTCCACTCGTTTGATAGCCTTGGCAGGTGAGCTTTACAGTGCCTGGATAGACGCTGATAAACAAAAGCCGTTTAGGGTCCAGCAGCTATTCACCCAGTTCATCGTGGAGCTTCATGGTGAACTGACATCCCATAAAGAAAGATCAAGCAGTTGGATGGAACGGGTGACTGAGTATATAGAAGCTCATTACAATGAAGATATCACGCGGGATCAAATGGCTGCTTTAGCTGAAGTGAGCCCCGAGCACTTTTCGAGAACCTTTCGCAAATCAATAGGTCTATCCTTCAGTGCTTATATTACACTACTAAGAATCCGTAAAGCCCAGCAACGAATCCTCACCAGTTCTCCCAATCTGACAACATTGGCACATGAGGTTGGTTACGAAGAGGGAACTTATTTGAGCCGAAAATTCAAGCAGCTTGTTGGCGTTTCACCTACAGCCTACCAGAATAAGAATAAACGGGTCGTTGCCCTGAACTATAATCACACCGCTAGCCTGCGAGTACTGGAAATCATGCCTCAACTCGGGGTTTATTCCGAATGGCAGCATAGCTTGGAACAAGTTCCCGCTTCCAAACAGCTTCAAATGAGCGAAGGTAAATTTTCATTACTCTATGACTCAGTAGCTGCGGTAAAACCAGACGTCATTATCGGCTACAGTCTACCCGACAATAAGATTCTGACTCCTGTTGCTCCGGTTATTGAGCTGCCCTTTATGCAAATGAGTTGGCGAGAGCAATTTGCTCTGATTGCCGAGGTTGTGAATCGACGACAGCGTGCTGAACAGTGGCTAAGTCATTATGACAGACTTTGTCTTACCGCCAACGGGTTATTAAACCATGCAATAGGAATGGAGAGAGGTACGGCTATCGTATGGGAGGTTAGCTCCCGATCCGCCTACTGTTTCAGTAGCAGCTTCGGCAGAGGTTGCCAAATTCTATACGGTGATCTTGGCTTCAAGCCCCCCTCCGTAATTATTGAAAAGGGGATCACAGATTCCGGGTACTTAGAGGCATCTATTGAGGATATCGTATCGTTTCCTGCTGACCATATTATTATCACTAGCATCCCTTCATCATCTGAGGGAAGACAACGTTTTACTCGCCTACTACATTCTAAAGCTTGGAAGCAATTAGATGCAGTCCGAAACGGACGGGTATATATTCTGAACCAGGCTGATATGTTCTACGGATTTGACCCACTGTCCTCACAGGCACAGCTTCAAGAATTGCTACGGGTAATGACATCATAAATTTGCATAAGCTGAGATCATATCCGTCCATAGTAAATACCCGGTGAAGCTTGTAAAGTTCTTATTGAGAATGATAATCAATATACATAGGGGGAACAACAAATTGCATAATCCAGGAAAAAATAGCTCCAAACAAACCCATTGGTTTCTTTTTCCCTTCATGCTGGCATTAATTCTAGTCATATCAGCTTGCGGGAATTCCAATAATTCTGTGGGGAATACAGGCAGTAACACCAGCAACACATCATCGGCAACTGCAGTACCTACCAAAACTAGTCAACCAACAGAAACTACTGAAGCAGCTGCTCTTAAAAAGGTCACTACTATAAATGGTGATATTGAAATCCCTGTTCAACCTAAAAGGATTGTCGCTGAGGAATATCTGGGCAGTCTGATTGCGCTAGATACCATTCCTGTTGGTGCTCCCGGATTAACACTGGAGAATATGTATTTTAAGGAGGCACTTACTGGAGTTGCAGACACTGGAACTTACGGCAAAATGTCACCTGAAAAAATCATCGCACTTAATCCTGATTTGATTATTTCTGGACAAGCTGAAAGCTATGAAGCACTAAGCAAAATTGCTCCAACCATCGTTGTGCCATATGGTGATCTGAAAGATGCTCATGCCGAATTAACCTATTTCGGAGAACTCCTTGGTAAGGAAGAGGCAGCCAAAAGCTGGCTTGCAGATTACGACAAACGGATAGCTGAAGCTAAAGCCAAAGTAGACAAAGTAATCCCTGCAGATGCAACATTTTCCATCATGGAAGACGGCGGAAAATCCATTTGGGCCTATGGCGATAACTTTGGCCGAGGCGGACAGCCTGTCTATCAGGCGCTGGGTCGTAAGCCCCCTACAGCTGTGGCCGCAGAAATTATGGAGAAGCAATGGGCGGAAATCTCTACAGAGGCACTCGCTAAATACGCAGGAGATTATATTATCTTAACTTCCAATAACCGTACAGAAGCTGATTACAAAGCTGATCCAATCTGGAGTAGCCTACCCGCTGTAAAAAATGGCCATCTATATGTATGGAAAGAAGAACGGTCCTGGTACTATGATCCAATTGCCGTGTTATCCCAGACCGAAGAACTGGCTGCTTGGCTTACACAATAAAATGCGCTTAAATTAGAATCCCCTACTGCTTCCAACAACGTTGGAGCAGTAGGGGATTTGTTATTTCTTTTGACTACAAAAACACTCAAGAGGTAATAATACATTTAGCCTAAGGTTAATCTAGCAAATGGAGTTGATCAATATGAAATTACTATTACTATATTTCATGCTTGCTTTTATGGGGTTGCTGATGGCAGTAATCATCGACCTTTTATCAGGAGAAAACCTCACCGCTTCAATGCGGACGATCTATGACTCCTTTGCAGCTACAAGCATACAGGAATCAATAACTATGCTCGTTTTTATCTCCTTACCTTTTGTTATTACAATTACATCCTCTATCCGAAATAGAAGCAATAAATCCATCAAATAAAATAAACTAACCTATGCTCCCTAATTTTCTGCGGATGTAATGAACGATGCACAAGAGAATAGGTACAGCGGCACAGAAATACGGCAAAATATATTTCAGAAATATCCTTCCTTCGTCCATATGTATCGGATAATTCGCTGAACTAATAAAAGCCCCGAACAAAACAACAATACCAACGGGAACGGCGAGCTTTCTGCTGTCTTGCACCTTGAATAGATCCGCGGTGACTACCATTGCAGCGTAGCAATATACTGACATTTTAAAAAAGACTCCAATGATTAAGGTTAAGAGCACAAGCGCGTCCAAACGTTGAATGAAATTGGCCAGGTTTACTAACGTTATCGTAGTGAACATCGGAAAATTGGCTCTACTGTAGATTTCTGTTCCTAGAACGGATATTTCGATGGCATGGGTAAAACTGAGTAATAATCCGCATAAAGTAATTGCGATGATTCCGGTTCTTTTTGCTACCTTGGTTTTTTTGATATGAGGTAAAATCGTAGTGAAACATACCATCTCCCCGAACGGAAATAGCCATATATTCAGATAGGCTGATTTCAATGCATTCTTCCAATCCGAGGCCTGTAACGGAAACAAGTTATCTAGTTTTACAAGTCCGGCGGCAATAACCAAAAAGCAACTGGTCAAGCCCAACAATATTATAATCAGCATATAAATCTCAGCCGCCCGCGCAAACACCTCAATCCCCTTATTTAAGATGTAAATTACCGCAACAACCATCATTGCATAAATGATGAACACGGGTGTTCTGTCGTAAGAAGCAGCTATTAACAACTCACCTGATTCATGCAGATTTCGGGAGCCATTGAAGAGAAGGATTGGAATATATGTTAAGCTTAACGGCCAGCCTATAACATTGCCCAGTATCTTTCTTGTATAACCGCTAATAATCATGCCCGGATATTGCCGGTATAAATAAACATAAATCAAATACAAAAGAAGTCCACCGGGCAAAGCTAACAGAATAGCAATCCAGACAGCATGGCCACTTTCAAGTCCAATCGGTACCACAAGGGCCGTTCCCAATTCAAACAAAAAAATCAAAGCAAATAATTGACTCGCGCTGATGGTTTCTTTTTTCATAAAGTGGCCTTCTCCCACCTTTCTCACTGAACACTTTCATTTTTCCTTTAACAATTTCGGCTCTAATCTCATTCCAACACTGCGAATATAGGCCTCTACAGAAACATCCACTTCCGCTTCCGCGAACACTGACTCCCAATCGTCCTTAACAGTCTCCCATGCTTTTGGATTTGTGCGCTTCAGTTCATTCCCGAAATTGAAAATATCGCATTTCATAGTTTGAGCAGCCTGTAAGGCTTGGGTTATTTCCTGTTTAGTTTTAAGAGCCACTTGTTGTTCCAACTGAACGATTACCTCTCTATCACTTAGCTCAATATAACTCTGTGCCTCACTAAGCGTCCCCTCTTCCACAACATTTACATGAATGACGGGTACTTTATTGCGGAGTTCAATCTTAATTTTTGTTTTTGAATAATTAATGTTAACGGCTATCGAATCTTTAACCTCATTTGAATCTACATTAATACTGGTTTCATTAATCTCGTTCTGTACCCATAGTGCCCCCCGAGCAAGAGGGCCATCCAGCCACCCCTGAAAAACCCCTTTTTTCAATACGCTAAGCCCGCTCATTGTGACAAGTGCTTTTACTTTAGTTTGCTCCATCCCGGATTTTTTAGTTCCTTCTTCAGCGTCTCCAAGAATTCTGGCTCCGGATATCACCACTGACCCTTCTCCACTGAGACCATTAATTAGCTCAAAAACATTGATATCCCGGCTTTCTCCATATATTCTAGCGGTATTTTTACTCTTTTTAATAATCCCAATTGCAGGCAGGCTTTCTACGGGAAGCAATAGTTTCAGAATAGAGGATGCTTCCGTATCTCTGGCTACAATAACATTCGTGTTGAGCCGCAGCTCATGGGACCTTTCAAAGATGTCAAAAATCCCATCAATACCGCTCTTCACTGTAGATTCGCCTAAAACTAATAGCTGCGTGTGTGCAAAAAACATCTGTCTTGCCGCCTTTTTTGAAGTCTTGCGAAAAGCGCCAAAGATCGTACGGTCCGTAGAAGAATAAATAGTGACCGTGGGTTGTCCGGTGCTAGCTCCTGCACTTGTGGCTGTTGAGGATGGATTCACAATCTGAAAAGTAACATGATATTCCTCTTTATTCGGCACCTTATCCACACCTATACCAGTCACAATGCCTAAATTGTTTAATTCCCGACTGTTCCAGCAGCTTGTCAGCAACATTAAGCAGCATATACAAATAAATGAACGCATCATCCATCCGACCTTCATTTGCCACTCCCCGGCTTCCCATCATTCACCTTAAGTCGAGTATTATTTTTTTGGCTAACAAGACGCGGCCGAGTTTTCATATATTTCAAGGGCACACGCAAGATCGAGTCCTTCTGATTCTCAGCGATAAAAGGACCAAATGGAGACATATACGGAAAACCCAACGATTTCAAGCTACACATATGAGCAACCAAAATAAAAGTAAAGATCGTTATTCCATAAAGCCCCATAAAGGCTGCGATAAACATAATGATGAAACGCAAGATACGTATGGAAAGAGCCATATTAAAAGCGGGAGTAGCAAAGCTGGATATTCCTGTAAGTGAAACTACAATAACCATTGCAGGAGAGACAATACCGGCTTGTACGGCTGCCTGTCCTAACACTAAGCCCCCAATGATCGACACAGTTTGGCCTATAGGGGATGGCATACGAATTCCTGCTTCACGTATAATCTCAAAGGTAAATTCCATCAGCATAGCCTCAATAAAAGCCGGAAATGGAACCCCCTCCCTTTGTGAAGCAAAATTAATAAGTAAGGCCGTTGGGATCATTTCTTGATGAAAGGTTAGAATTGCAATAAATAACGCTGGGCCAAATAACGAAATAACAAGGCAAATAAATCTCAATAATCGGATCAAAGTCGTGATATCATAACGCTGGTAATAATCTTCTACGGCATGTAAAAACATAAAAAAGGTTGTAGGTGCAATCAGCACAAACGGGGTCCCGTCCACAAAAATAGCAACTCGACCTTCTAAAAGATTTCCTGCAACACTGTCAGGACGTTCCGTATTATATAATGTTGGGAATGGAGAAAAGGGAGTATCTTCTAAAAATTGCTCAATGTATCCAGATTCCAGAATCCCGTCTATATCAATGCTTTGCAGCTTAGTTCTGAGCTCCTTTAAGGTATTATCATTGACGATTCCATGAATATACATAATAGATACATTCGTTTGCGTGACGTCACCTATCTTCATCGACTCCACCCAGAGATTAGGGCTTTTTATTTTCCTGCGCACCAGAGAGATATTCGTCCCAATAGATTCTGTGAAGCCTTCCTTGGAGCCACGAATGGCTACTTGAGTTGTAGCGTCCGATACCGCTCTAACCTCACCGCCGCTTGTATTCCCTCTGATAGCTGCCCTTATCCCGTTGACCCAAAGAATGGTATCACCAGAGAATAAAGCCTCAAAAAGCACATCCCAATCTTCAAGTGTCTGTTCTTCTCCGATCCCTCTCGCCACTTCTTTCATATACAAAAAGATATCTTCAGCGGATGTTACCACCGGGTTTTCTTCACTTAGCTTATCGAACGACATCGCATGCTCCACAAACTCGTTGACCATTAATTTTTCTATTAATCCCTCAATATATACAGCAGCTACCTCAACCTGTGTGGTAGTGGATTTAATTCTACGAATAACAATATCAGGGCTATGGCCAAGCCTTTCTTGAAGCTCTTTAAGATTATCGTCCAAAATAGTAGAGTTAAAGGGGTCCATCATTAACACCTCCTGCTCATACTATTTGTTCTACACCGCTTTTTTATGCAACAAATGGAATCTATAACCTCCCTTAACTTGGAATATAAATACGCAAAAGGGATGTCCTTGAGCTACTATAGCTCAGCGAACATCCCCTTTTACTCTTTTGAAATTAACTTATTGAAGAGACTTCAGCAACGTAACTATCTCATCCAGCTGCTTGTCCAGCGCATAAGCATCGGATAGATAATAAGTTTTTAGATCGTAGGTGAATACATGACCCGACTTGACAGCAGGTAGGTTCTGCCAGAAGACACTGTCCAGAATGTCCAGCTTATCCTGCTCCACACCACGGCTGAAGCCTTGGAAGATATAATCAGCTTCACCTAAGTACTCGGGCAACGCTTCAAGTGAGAGGGAAGCCCAGCCTTCTTTAAAGGCTGCCTCTTGGACAAGATCAGGTGCATGCAGCCCCAATCCGTTATATATAATCTCTCCACCGCGCCCATATGACGAACCGTATAAATACAGCTCTTTACCGGCAATTTCAAAGATCGCCACCTTTTTGTCAGCTGCGATCAGATCAGCCAATTCCGCTTTTTTCGCTTCCAGCTTCTGATTGAAATCCGCCACCCACTTTACAGCCTGCTGCTCCTTGTTCAAGATTTTCCCGATCTCGATCAATCGTTCCTTATAGTCGTATTTGCCCCAAGGAATAAAGACAGTCGGAGCAATCTTAGAGATTTGCTCATAGGTATCTTCCTGATAAGTGATAATCAAGTCCGGTTCGAGGCTCGTTATTTTCTCCAGGGACACCGTCATGTCATCGCCTACTACTTCTACACCTGTCAGCGCCTCTTTGAAATATGGATGGTTCAAGATGTCATTCCCGGCAACGGCAATGGGCGTCACGCCAAGCGTCAGAAGATCACCAATAAAGTCTTGTACCGGAATCACAACTCTTTGTGGATTGCGTGGGATCTGCACCGGGCCTTTGTCGCTTTCGTACGTCCAATACTCTGCATCAGCAGCCGGCTCCGTGCTGGCAACTACAGAATCATTAGTGCTTTTAGCCACTTCAGCCGACGTGCTAGCTGGAGCATTCCCCTGATTAGCAGCTTGTCCGCATGCGCTCAACAGCAGCACCAGCGTAAGCATAACAGCTATCATGCTTGTTTTTCCTAACGATATAATTCTGTACAATGTAAATCCCCCTTGAGACTTTATATTATTATGATATTGATAATCAATATCATTAAGATCTTTGTTTAATATACCGTCTCCGCGGGAAAACATATATACACGCTAATACATCAATTAAGCTATGGACGATTGTCAGCTTAATTTATGGCCGGTTAACAAATCTGTCTGTATTTCCAGCTGGCGTTCGAGCGCAAGCCCTTCGCTGCCCCAAAATTCCTCAAGCTTCAGGTAATATATGCATTCATTCCTGAATGCTGGAAGATTGCGCCAAACCGCGCTTTTACTAATGCGTTTACGTGTTCTCGACATCCAGTCCTCTTGTCCTGATACAACCACAAACATATGGTCAGCCGCGTATATTGGCAATTCCGACAGTGAGATGCATAAATGATCATTCCGCTCCAGAACATCTGACCTTACCTTGTCCGGTGGAGTTACCCCCAGCATTGGATACAGATTGTACACCCCTCGGGCTGTATAATTCCAGATATAAATACTGTTATCTTGCCTAATCTCATACACCGCTACCGTTTCACCAGATTCAATTAATGAGGACAAGCGCTGCTTGGCCAAATCTATTTTCAAATGATAGTGCCTTATCCATGCCTCTGCCCGCTCCTCTTCTCCCAGCAGTCTGCCGAATAAACGAATCTGTTCCAGGCGGTCCATTTTATCACACTCCACAGTAACTAGTGGACCCAACTTTTCCATGCATTTAAGCTGACGAGGGCTCAGATAGGTCGGTGCAATAACTAGATCGGCATCTAGCCCAGACCAGTCCGCTTCCGCCGGACATCCCTGCAACTCAAATGATCGCACACCCGCCAGTTCCGGCAGCAAAAGCAAGGAGTAGTTCATCACATCTTCTTCAACCGCGACAGGCTTCACTCCCAGCGCAAGTAAATCCCCTAAAAATTGTAACGCTACTATCCGCTTCGGTTTGGGACGTAAACGGAATTCTGTTGGGGTCATCCCGGTGACTTGCTTGAATTTGCGGCTCAGATATAGTCCATCTGTATAGCCTACTTTTTGCGAAATTTCCTGTATTGTTGCTTTGCTGGACATCAAGTGTTTTTTCGCTTTATTTACTCTTAAATGAGTTACATATTCGGTGAAGCTCCAACCCGTCTGCTTGCGAACCATACTGAGAAATAACGAGGATTGAAGCCCATCATTCGAGACATCATCTCCCGCGTAATCTCCCTTTGGAAATTCTGGTGGATATAAGAGAGCATTCTGAAATATGAACTATCCGTAATGTCTGCTTCAGCGTCAGCCTCTACGTCCAGTTGATGTAGCTGATACAGCAAGGATTGAATTCTATCTGCCTGTGCTTCTAAATTATTGGCAGCAACATCTTCCAATTCGCTGAATAAGCGGGTTATTTTATTCGTCGTACGTATAGGTAAAATCCCATTGACCGGAAAAATTTCACGGCAAAGTCCATAGACCAATTCTTGCTCCGTGCTATTGCTTAGCCCATATACCTCATAGGAAATTGCTAGAACAGAGATAACAGTCTCTAATGGAGCATTAATTTGATAAGTCGCACCTGCGCTTAGAAAAAGAATTTCACCATTTTTCAGAGCTACTGTCTCTCCTTCTATGGTTATTTGAACGATAGCTTCTATTGGTGTCAGGAAGAGTGGGGACTGGGCAATCTGGGGTTTATTGATGTGACCGCCGCCGCATTGGCGTTTCCCTGCCTCTTTTAACAGATAAATTCTATGAACCGGGTTATTATTTGATAGCTTCATTCCTGCTCCCTTCCAGACTGCTAGACTTAATAACCCATAAAATAGAAAGCAAGCGTATAAGGGTTCTCTCCGCTCGAAATGGATAAGATCCCCTATACGCTTTATATAAAACTTCAGATTTTATGGTTTGAGAAGCCTCTATCCTTAGTGGTCGTCAACGACTCCAAGCGCTTTATTCTTCTCTTTGAACCGTTCATTGTGAGAAGATACGTAAGCGACTTTGGCCGCGGTCGGGTCAATGTACAGCTTTGCGCTATTAAGCGCCAGAGCCGCATCAGTGAAAGCGCCTGCGATCAAACGAACCTTGCTCGCATAATCCACAAAGTCACCTGCTGCGAATATACCCGGAAGATTGGTCTCCAGCTTATCAGTTACATTCGCACACCACTCGCCCATATCAAGGCCCCATTCTTTTAACGGACCAAAATCGCTCTTCAGACCATGATTCACAATGACAGCATCCACTTCAAACTGCTCTGTTTCACCTGTCTCTATATGGCTGATCGTAACCTGATCTATCGTTTCACCATTACTGCTGTGTAATTGGCTTACTGCATATGGCGCACGGACATTGACTGAGGATTCCTTCATCCGCACAATGTTTTTCTCATGTCCGCCAAACTGTTCGCGGCGATGCGCAATCGTCACACTTGCAGCGATGGGCTCCAATTCATTCGCCCAATCTACTGCGGAGTTGCCTCCACCGGAGATTAGCACTCTTTTACCGCGGAACGGCTCCAGCTCTTGAACGGTATAATGAAGATTCGTCACCTCATAACGATCTGCACCTTCAATTTCAAGCTTTGCCATCTGTAGAATTCCGTAACCAATTGCCAAAATGACTGTGCGGGTCCAATGTTGTTCCCCAGTAGAAGAGGTCAAGATGTACGTCCCATCTTCTTGTCTCTCTTGATTCATAATTTGCTGACCCAGCACAATAGTCGGATCGAAGGTTTGAGCTTGCTCCTTGAGCTGACCGATCAGTTGATGGCAAAGAGTTGGGGTTACGCCTCCTACATCCCAGATCATTTTTTCGGGATAAATAAGCATTCTTCCTCCGAGCTCATCCTTCGCTTCAATTAACTTTGTCTTCAAGTCTCTCATTCCACTATAAAAAGCTGTATACATCCCAGCAGGTCCGCCACCAATAATGGTTACATCGTATAATTCCAGTTGTTTATTCATCGTGTCCCTCCAAAATTATATTCTAGTGATCCCTTCAGCTACTTAAGCTCCAAACTGCGCTTCATGCAATCGGCTGTAAATTCCGGCAGTCTGCAGCAGTTCCTCATGCTTACCTTGTTCTGCGATGCCGCCTTCCGCAACGACAACAATACGGTCCGCATTTCTGATCGTTGCAAGGCGATGAGCAATAACAAGTGTTGTGCGTCCTTCAGACAACTCGGCGAGAGCCTCTTGTATAGCGGACTCCGTTTCAGTATCCAATGCAGAGGTTGCTTCGTCCAAAATGAGAATCGTCGGATTCTTCAAGAACATCCGGGCGATGGACAACCTCTGCTTCTGGCCGCCAGAAAGCTTGACGCCTCTCTCACCGATCATTGTATCCAGCCCAGCAGGCTGAGATTTGATCAGTTCTTCCAGCTGAGCGCGTCCCGCAGCCTCCCAGATTTCTTCATCGGAAGCTCCCAATCTGCCGTAAGCAATGTTCTCACGGATGGTTCCGTCAAACAGAAATACATCTTGTTGTACAATCCCGATATGGGAACGAAGTGATTCTAACGTCATGGAGCGAATATCTATTCCATCAATAGAGATGTTGCCTTCGCTTACATCGTAAAAGCGTGGCAGCAAGCTGCAAAGTGTTGTCTTACCAGCACCGGATGGACCCACAAGTGCAACCGTCTCTCCTGCCGAAATCGATAAGTTCACATTGGTTAGCACCTTTTCTTTATCACTATAAGCAAAAGCTACATCCTGGAAGGTTATATTCCCTGACAGATGAGACACTGGCTTAGCGTCTTTTGCGTCATCAACATCTGGCTCCGTCTCCAGCAGTTCAAGATAACGTTTGAAACCAGCGATCCCTTTAGGATAGGTCTCAATGACCGAGTTAATCTGTTGCAAAGGTCCTAAGAAGACATTAGACAACATCACAAAAGCAATAAATTCACCGTAAGTCATTTGCTTCTGGATTACAAAATAGGTTCCGCACACGAGTACGAATAATGAGACCAGTTTCATAAGCACAAAGCTAAAGGATGAATTCCAAGCCATAATTCGATAGGTCATAAGCTTCGTAATACGGAAGCGTTCGTTATTAACTGCAAAACGGGAAATTTCATGATTCTCATTAGCAAAAGCTTGCACAACACGGATCCCACTTACATTGTTTTCTACGCGTGCGTTATAGTCAGCAATGTCCGCGAACATGATGTGGAACGCTTTGGACATTTTGCGACTGAAGTACATGGATAAATAAATCATCAGCGGGACAATTACAAAGGTTAGAATAGCTAATTGCCAATTGATGCTAAGCATGATACCGAATACACCAAGCAGCGTCATCACTGCTATGAATAAATCTTCAGGACCATGGTGGGCAATCTCACCGATGTCCATCAGATCATTTGTCATCCGCGAGACCAAATGGCCTGTTTTGTTATTATCGAAGAAGTTGAAAGAGAGCTTCTGCACACGATCAAATAGCTTTTTTCTCATATCCGACTCGATATTGATCCCCAGCTTATGCCCCCAATAAGTAACGACAAAATGCATAAAGGCGCTGACGATATATATCCCCAGCAAACCGAGGCAAGAATAGAGAATCCATTTCCAATTCCCACTTGGCAGCATATCATCCACTACCCGGTTAACCGCCAGCGGGAAGACTAGTTCCAGCAGTGCAGCAGCAATAGCACAGGAGAAATCAAGAATAAACAATCCCTTATAGGGTCTATAGTAAGAAAAAAAACGACGCAACATTGTAAAAATTCGCTCCTTCCGGTGATTGACCATCCTCTTTCATCAAGATTTAGTACGGGCTAGCAAATACAAAAAGTATGGCGCTCCAATTACAGCAACAACAATTCCAGTGGGGATCTCAGATGGCTGTAAGATCCAGCGCCCAATGGTATCCGCTATAATAACTAGCAGTGAGCCGAGCAGCGCTGAGGTTGGCAGCATGAGCTGATGTTTGGGTCCAACTAGTCGTCTCGCCAAATGGGGGCCGACAAGGCCGACAAAGCCAATCCCACCACTCACAGCAACACTTGCCGCAGCTAGACCAACCGCAGCCGCAAGAAGCCGGAATTGTTCTTTCGTTACAGCAGCCCCAAGTCCTACAGCTGTCTGTTCACCCAAATTAAGGACGTTCATTACCCTTGCTTTATAGATGACATACGGCACGAGAATTACGATCCACGGTAGTAAAGAAAGTACAAACTTCCAGCTTGTGCCCCAAATACTTCCTGCAAGCCAAGTAGCCACAAACTGATACTTCTCCGGATCCAGCCGAAGAGTCAGCACGATCATCGCTGCACTCATTCCAGCTGCAACCGCTACACCGGTCAGCAACAGTCGCATGGGTTTTATTCCTTCATGCCGTTTATAAGCTAAGACATAGATCAAGGCAGCAGTAATTCCCGCACCAACAAACGCCACCATAGGCAGCAGATACACCGGAGCCGCGGTTGCCGTCGGATAAAAAGATATTAACAGCATAACCATAATTCCTGCACCAGCGTTAATCCCTAAGATGCCGGGGTCGGCCAAAGCATTACGAAAGACGCCCTGCATCACAGCTCCGGATACAGCCAAACCTGCGCCTATCAGAACGGAGATCACAATACGCGGTAGCCGAAATTGAAACAAGATTAACTCTTGCTTATCCGTCCCTTTACCGAATAACGTATTAAGCAGCTCCATAGGTGTCAAACGTATGTATCCTGTATTCATACTAATAATAAAAGCAATAACAATCAGTACAGCTAAAATAATCATTATAACTAAGCCACGTTTATTTTTGGCGGCTTGGAAGGAATCGAATGAAGTTTTCTCTATCATTACAGTTCCCTCCTTTCTTTACGTGCAAGATAAAGGAAGAAAGGTACACCGATCAGTGCAATAATTGCTCCAAGCGGCGTTTCATTAGGGGGATTAATCATCCGTGCTGTTAAATCTGCAAATACTGCAAGCAGACTGCCAAGAATAGCTGAACATGGAATGATCCATCTGTAATCCACACCTACAAAAAAACGGGTCAAATGGGGAATAATTAGTCCAATGAACCCAACGGCTCCTACTACTGCAACTGATGATCCAGCCAGAATCAATACGATTAAAGTCCCTGCCAGCTTAACAAGCCCTGTGCGCTGGCCTAGCCCTTTAGCAACATCGTCACCTAGGCTGAGCATTGTAATCGATCGGGATATTACCATAGCCCCAATTAACGCTGCTCCTATCCAAGGGAACATGACTTTAAGCTGAATCCATTTCGTCCCAGCCACGCCTCCCGCATACCAGAAAGCCAAATCTTGCCCAATGTGAAAATATAAAGCTACCCCTTCACTCAGCGCTGACAGCAGTGCACTAAAAGCAGCACCTGCCAGCACCAGACGAGCAGGAGTCAGCCCTCCCTTGGCCAATGATCCGACCCCATACACAACCCCAGCCCCTACTCCGGCACCAATGAAGGAATATAGGATTAAATACATAAACGATAGATTCGGGAAAAATGCAAAACAAAGCGCCAGCGCAAATCCTGCGCCTGAGTTGATGCCCATCAAACCTGAATCTGCGAGTGGATTTCGGGTCATTCCCTGCATAATGGCACCCGCAACTGCAAAGCTGGCCCCTATCATGGCCCCGCCAAGTACACGGGGTAATCGTAATTCTCTAATAATCTGATGATCCATGATCTCCGGATCAAAGTGAAACACAGCTGCCCATACCACAGAAAGTTTAATATCAGCCGCTCCAAAGGAGACTGAAACAGCGATACCTAGTGCTAATAGTACCAGACCGCCAACCAAGATTAACGTGGCAGCCCAAGGACGTGAACGGAACTCTTGTATGGCTGACCCTTTATTAGGTCTAATCTTGGAAGATATCTGTTGATTCATGAATGCCACCCTATTTCTATGAAATTGATTCTCATTATCACTATGCTATTGTAAATGAGCCTTCCTAGGTTTGGCAATAGATAGATTTAATAGGAGGCATTTATTTTATTGCATTGACAGGAATTCTAGGATTTGATAAAGTTCAAATTGAAAATAATAATGATAATGATTCTCATTATTATTTGTTGGTACACATATATAGGGAGGTTTATCATGCTAAAAAGAAAGACCCTCTTCCCCATCCTGGCACTCATAATGTTATTGTCTGTATTTGTGACAGCTTGCGGGGGAACAAACAATGCTTCATCTAATAAACCAACAGAAACAACAGAAGCAACTACAGCACCGAGCACTGAGCCAACGACTGCTCCTGAGGCTTCAGCTGCTGAAATGCGTAGCTATGAAACCACTAAAGGTACTGTGCAAATACCTGTAAAACCACAGCGGATTATTACAGATTATTATGGTGGGGAGTTGCTCTCCGTAGGAGCAAATGTTGTAGGTGTCGAACCTAGTACCTTTGATAATCCCTTCTTGAAAGACCTGCTCACAAACACACAAGATGTCGGTGCTCCAGTTAACGCCGAGAAAGCTCTGGAACTTACACCTGATCTAATCGTCGTTATGTATGATGATAACTACGATGCTTTATCCAAAATTGCTCCAACCATTCATATTCCATACGGAACTGCTACAAATATCTATGAAACTGTTAAACTGTTCGGTGACATTGTAGGTGTGCCTGACAAAGCTGAACAATTTATTGCTGACTTTGAGAAAAAGGCTGCTGAAGGCCGCGAGAAGCTTAAAGGTGTCGTAAATGAAAATGATACTTTTGGAATCTATGAGCTGACTGATAAAGGTGAGCTATGGACCTTCGGAAATAATGCTGGCCGGGGTGGACAAGCCCTTTATAACGCACTGAAGCTAAAAATGCCTACTAAAAACAGCAACGACAACCAAACGTTGCAGCTGTCCATGGAGCTATTGCCAGAATATGCAGCTGACTACATGTTCCTCACCACTTATGATCCTGACAAAAAAGGAGATAAGCTGAAAGAACTGAAGGAATCTCCAGTTTGGAACGGACTTGATGCTGCGAAGAACGATCATCTATTCTACAATGATTTTGATACCTACTACCGCTATGATCCGATTGCGATTACCGCACAGATTGATCTGTTCGTAGATATGATTCTTGAACGCAACGGTAAGAAATAAACATAGGCACATACAAAAACACCCTACTTTAGGCACTGTCTAAAGTGGGGTGTTTGGCTATACATAATAAGCTTCTGTTAAATTTATATCATCTAGTATATTCATTATACTCATCGGTGTTATTTAATTTATTGTACATATACTCATCATTTTTAAGCTTATAGAGCTGTCCCATCCCCGCAAATACGAAAAACAGCACCAAAATTAATCCATACGCATAGGTGAATTCACCAATATAAAAGCAAGTGACTATCGCAACAAGGGTCAAGATCATTAATGCGACTGCAATTCTGGAAAAAATCTTTTTCAAATGGAATCCCCCCACGTTTTGTGCACCAATATTATCATATTTGGGATTAAATTGAAATCTCATTTTGTTCTATTAAGGGAATATCGAGTAGCTTAATATGTGCCAGCATATTGTGAGTGTATATTTTGGTGTATATACGATAAAAAAGGACTTGAAATAAAAGATATGCTCCGCCCACCAACAAACAAAACCACATCGGCTCCAGAGCTGTAGACATTTCAACCCTGGAAGAACTGACAACATAAAAAGAAGACAATGCAATACCTAATGCATAAGGGAGAAAAAACAGCACTTTTAAAGGGCCGCCTATAATACGAGCCACGTCCTTAGTAGTAATTCCAATCTTGTTCAGCTTCCTGAATTTGATCCGCTCACGCTCTAAATCGGTCTGAATACTGAAATGCAGCACTATCCCGGAGGCGCCGAAAAATATTAAACCAACAAATGAAATTACGAAGATTCCAAATCGGCCAGACTCCTGTAACTGTAGATAGTCACTTATTCTAGACTTCGTAGAAAATACGAGGGCCTCTTGCCGCTCATTGCCATACCAGGACTCTGTATTGTCTTTGTTATATTTGGCTAAAGCGGCATTTAACTTAGCATCTATATCCGCAGTTTTTTTCCAATCCTTAAAATTCAGGAGCTGAAGGATACCGATCCCTTTTCTATTTTCCGCTTTCAGCGCCATATAATCCTCTTCGTTTACAATGATATGAAGACCATTCATTAAATTCGGCACAGGGTTAAATACCATGTGAAATAGGATACCTTGTGAATACAGCGTATACTTCCCGGAAGCAAGCGTCAGGTCAAAGGTCGGCATTTCCGGTCTTTGATTCTTCCACTCTTCTCCTTGTGCAACTGTGGCCAGATTTAGAAAGTGATCTTTCTCCACATGATAATCAGAGCCGATTAATGCGTTTATATTCTGGTCCAGAAATATTTTAAAATTAAACAAGTCGATATACTCCAGCTTTTGGTGTGAAAGCAGCGGCGTAGCGCCATGATCCGTGATCTCACTTAGTATTTTTGGTGAGATGCTATTTTTTCCGAATACTTCTGAATAGGCAATATCATATGGATTGTTTGCAACCGGAATTTCCTCAGCATTCCAGGTCAAATAAAAAATAATCCCGCTTAGAGAAATCGTGATGAAGACGAGAAAGGTGATGAGAGAAAGCACTACTTTGGAGCGACCAAGGGTATAGATCAAATTGGAACTAAACAGCAGGTGCTTGTGATATGCTCTGCTTGATCGCGATATAAAAAGTTTCATCCAGTCCCCAAGTCCTGACAGCAGCAAATAAACGCCCAACATACTAATTCCCAGATTTATTAACATCATGCGAGCATCGGAAGGGTTGTAATGAGTGAGCATATTATAAACGGAGATTCCCAACAGTAAAACTCCGATGACTCCGGTGATTTTCCCATGAATCAGGTTGCGTTCTGCGGTTCTGGATTCTTTTAAAAGACGTAAAATGCTGTATCTCAAAGTGAATAGGAAATTGATTGCAATCACAACTATGTAAATCACCGCGAAGAATTTAATGGTATACAGATAACTATCCGGCGTCAGTATAAAAGCACTGTCCCCAATATTTACAAACAACGAAACAATGAAGAAAAAAATACCGGAGAAAACCGTCCCTGCACCTAAACCAGTGAGAATCGAGGCTAAAGCGATCATACTATTCTCGAACAAAATGATTTTGCGGATATTGTGGCTTGTCATTCCAAGTACCATTAATAGCCCGAAGTCGCTTTTTCTAAATTTCAAAAAGGCCATTTGCGCATATACAATAAACAGAACAGCAAACACTCTTATCACCAAAAAAGGAGCATATAAATTACCCGACACCATCCCATTCACTTGATAAGGGTCATTAAAATCAGGATTACTGTACAGCGAATAAAATGTAAAAAAGATCATGACTGTAAAGCTGCTGCATAAGAAAAACAACAAATATCTTCTAAGATTCGCCTTAAATATCTGAAATGCCATTCTCCTAAAGGTCATCTTCTCCCCCTCCAATAAAGGCCAGGTTCTCCAGAATCAGATCAAAAAATGCTCTGCGCTCTTTATTCTCTCTAGCAATCTCTAGTAGAGCCTTCCCATCTTTGATAAAAAGCACGCGATTACAATAGCTGGCCGCAAAAGGATCATGCGTGACCATCACTATCGTTGCTCCTTTTAGAGTGTTGAGCTTGGCGAAGGTCGCCATCACCGTACTCGAGGATTTGGAATCCAAATTCCCCGTCGGCTCGTCCGCAAAAATCACATCTGGATGATTAATAATCGCCCTGCTGATCGCCGCACGCTGCTGTTGCCCCCCTGAAACCATATAAGGATATTTGTCCTTCACCTCATCCAGATCAAATAGCGATAACGTCTCATCTGTCTTGGCATTGATATCTTCTACCTCTTGATCATCCAGCACCATGGGCACCATGATATTTTCCCGTAGGGTCAGACTATCCAGCAGATTGTAATCCTGAAAAACGAATCCCATACGCTGCCGGCGAAAAAGCGCAAGCTCGTTCTTGGACATCTCACTTATACTAGTCTCTGCAATTCTTACAACCCCACTATACTCCGTATCGATTCCGCTTAGTATATTTAAAAATGTCGTTTTTCCGCTCCCCGAGGGTCCCATAATCGCCACAAACTCGCCACTGTCCACAGTAAGACTAATCCCGTTCAGCGCTCGATACCGATTCGTTTTGCCTTTTCCTTTGTATTCTTTTGAGAGATTCTCTACTTGCAGTATGGACATCCTGGCACCTTCTCATTGATAGGTTTGGATTGAGTTACATTAAATGGAATTCAATCACTCGGTATTACTATAAAGCTAAGAAGGGCGTTCTTTTGTTAGATTGCTCACAGCGCAAAAAAAGCAGGATACCTCCTCTATAATTTCCGCTCCCGCAAAAAACAAAGGCAAAGAAAACCAGTAAAAGCAAGTCCTCCGATTGCTGCTAATGAGAAGGAAAACGCCCTTACATAATCCGCTAGATCTGCTTCCAAAAGAGAATGCTTTAGCGAAGCGGAGAATAAAATACCGATTAACGCCACTCCTAACGAATTCGCAAAATACATAAAGGTAGTGATCAAGCCTGAACCCGTGCCCGTGATCTTTGGGGGTACTGAACTAAGCGTGACGTTAACTAGGGGCGTAGTAGCCATTCCGAGACCGAAACCATATATCAATAATATTAGGATATTACGGGGGTCCAGCAGATTCGTAACGTCCACATTTAGCTCTAACATAAGCAGCAGGCTACAGCTACCCATCATCAGCGCTCCTATCTTAAGTACACTCATCCCCCATCTTTTGACCATTCGAGACGAGATTAAGGAAGTCAGAAAAAAGCCTATCCCTATAGGCAAGAAAACCATACTCGTATCTTGAACACTATAGTGCAAACCAAATTGCATATAATAGCTCAAAATAAAAAAGAAAGAGAACATACTTAGATAAAGGACAAGAACGGTTGCCAGACCTGCGCTAAATGTTCGATCTCTGAAAATAGACAGATCGACTAACGGTAACGCCCCCTGCTTTCCCTTTCGATTTTCAACCCAGATAAAAGTAAACAACACGAAAAGAGCTAACATTAGACAGCCAAAAATCCACAACGGCCACCCTTGTTTTTGTCCCTCTGACAACGGATAGATCAGCAGGAACAAACCGATCAGCAGAAGGAAGCTTCCAGTCCAATCAATACTGTGCGCCTGCTCAGCCCGTGTTTCAGGTACAATCGGCATTAACAGCAGGACGAGAAGTCCAAATGGCACATTGAAAAAAAACACCGTCCGCCAACCGAGATCGAACGGATTCCAATTCACAATAGTGCCTCCGAGGATGAATCCGAATGCAAATCCAAAACCAATCATGGCGCCGTAAATGCCGAAAACAAGCCCTTTTTCCTTTGGCAGAAAGCTGACCTGCAGCGTAGATAGAACCTGAGGTTGAATAAGCGCCGCAGCCAATCCCTGCACAATCCGAATAACAATCAGAAGAGCCGGATCTGAGGTCACTCCGCCCAATACTGCCATGACCGTAAACCCGCTTACCCCGATCAGCAACATCCGTTTCCTGCCGTATATATCTCCAAGCTTTCCACTAATAATCAACGCCACAGCTAATCCTAGCGAAAATCCGGTAACGATAAGCTGTGCTTCCGAAAAGCTTGCGTTCAAGCTATATTGCATAGATGGAAGCGCAACTTGAATCATATAAGTATTTAATGAAATAAGTAATGTTGGCAGTAAAATAACCCCCAGCGCATACCACCGGCGCGAATCTACTTGTTGTTGTTCCATTGTATAACCACCTTTTTATCTGCAATCTATGTAATTATTATCATTTAGAGTGGTCTTTTTCTCTACCTGTTAAGGGAGGTGCACTCCTTGATAAGGGAGCAAACACAAAAAAACCTCAAGCAGACAGAATATAACGTTCGATTCCGAACCCTATGTTCTAACACTTGAAGCTTTAAGCTTTCTGCATTTACAAATCTTCCTACAGCCTGTTTCGTTCCAAACTCTGTTGTTCGATACGTTTTAAGTATTCGCTTGGATTGCAGCCATAATGCTTACGAAAGGTCGTCGTGAAATTGCTGACATTGCTATATCCGACCGAAACAGCTGTTTTCCCTATATTCAAACCTTCAACCTCCATATACCAGAGCGCTTTCTCCATCCTTTTTATACGTACTAGCTCGAAGATCGTCATGCCAAATAATTCGCGGAAGCCTTTTTTCAGCTTGAATTCGTTGATACCTACCCGCTTAGCCAACTCACGTATAGATAACGGTTGTTCGAAATGGATTTGCACCAATTCATGTACCCGCTTCAGATTGGTAATATCATCGTGCCGCAGCGTCATACTATCGCTAATAGAACCGTAACCATCAGACTCACCAAACAAAGCAATAAATTCAAGGGCTTTGCTCTCCATATATAAACGTCTCAATGTTCCATGATAGGTACAGTGGATTATTTCGGAGACACATTTTCGGATTGCCGCAGTATCTGGATAACGATCAATATTGCCACGATGATGTCTAAGCCAGGTTTCCATTTGCTGTGTCTCCGATAAATCTCCGGCGTAATTCAGCAGTTCACTAGGAGCTAACCGTATTTCCAGCAATTGATTGGGGACACCTGCTTTTTTCTCTTCATACACCTGAACATCCTCTAGAAAAAGGACGTTGCCCATTTGTTTATCCGTGTAACTTTCCTTGCCGTTCCATTCGCAATAGATTTCTCCGCTTAGATTATAGCTTAGTTCAAACAACGGACAAGCTTCTTGAATGTAGAGCTTCATATCTTGTTCGTAAGTTATGTCCGTATACATAATCTCCATACCTGGACGAATCCGTGTACGGGTGACAGTTCCCTTACCAATATGTGAAGGAATAGTAAGCCGTTGTTCCCATTGGTTATGCTCAACATGCCCCTCTATCCGTTCTGTAAATTGATCAAAAAGATCATGAATTTCCATATTCAATATATTTAAAGTCATCGCAAACCTCTCCTTCTTCGCTCCTTGTATACGATGAGTTACATAATCTCTACTCTAGCTCCGTAAATGATAATTGTTATCACTTGAAAGTGTCAACCTGAAATACAAAAAAGCATTGGCGGATTTTATCCTGCCAACGCTTTTTCAGAAGTAAAATAAGACCGTTCAAACTGATGGAAATGTGTCCCTTCGGTATCTCAGCTCCCCCGTAACCTCCATAATCTTCGAGGCTAACAAATGCGAGGGCAGCTCGTAATCCACACAACCCAGCTTCGCCGCTGCTTCAGGCATTTCACTTTCAATAGAAGTTTCTTGCGATTCTACAAGCGTTGATTGGGCACCAGCATGTTTGGCAGCTAGCATCCCTTTAGCGCCATCATTTCCCATTCCGGTCATTAGGATTAAATGCTGCTGTAGACCAGTTAATGCAGATATAGACCCAAACAAGACATCGACCGAAGGACAGTGCCCATTCACTGCAGGCTTTTTCATAAGTTTTATTCTGAGATCTTGCCCCTCCTGAATGATGGTCATATGAAAATTACCTGGAGCGATATAGACGGTTCCCCCGAGCACCGATTGCTTGTCCTTGGCTTCCACCACCCGTACACTTGAGAACCGATTCAGTCGTTCCGCCAATGCTTTTGTGTACTTAGGCGGCATATGTTGCACAATTAGCAGGGGATACGGGAAGCTCGCTGGAAGTGAGGTAATTAAGATTTCTAATGCCTTCGGCCCTCCTACTCCACATCCAATTCCCACGATCTGCTCAATGACTTCTGTACATCCACTCTTATCGTTTTTTTGTTTCTCTTGTCGAGCTTTCACTTTGGAGATGTTTATATTGTTAAGAATAAGAGTTCTTAAAGGAATTTCAGCGGCTTTCTTAATTTTGAATAATAACTCATCTTTTATGCTGTATAGACCAGGTCCATAAGATTGAGCTGGCTTGGAGATGAAATCTACTGCACCATTTTGTAGAGCAGTAATGGTTGCAGTTATACCTTCCTTTGTAGCTGAGCTCAGGATAAGTATAGGTGTTGGCCGCTGTGACATTATGCTTGTGAGTGCTACCAAACCGTTCAATTCCGGCATTTCTATATCTATAGCCACGACATCGGGCCTGAGTTTTTGAACCATGCTGATCGCTTCGGATGCATTTCGAGCTACTCCAATGACCTCGAGGGTTGAGTCCTCCGAAATTAGGTTCGAGATCTGTTTACGCATGGTTACTGAAGCAGCTACAACGAGCACCTTTATTTTTTGCACTACTTCTCCTCTCCTATCAATGATAATACCCCTGACACTGTTTATTTAACTTTAAAAATTGATACCAGACTATTTAACTCTTCTGCTAGCTGAGCCAAAGCATTGGCCGTCGTTGCCGTTTCACTGCTGCTTGCCGCCATTTCTTCAGTTGCGGCGGATATGCTCTCAATTGAGAACATCACCTCAGATGATTGTGCCGCCTGTTCTTCACTGGCAGCCGCAATTTCTGTTACTTTATGAGCGGTATCGTTCACCATCGTAAGGATATGTTCAAAGGCTTCTCCATTTTTTTGTGAAAAAGCTACTCCTTCTACTACAGCATTTACACTATGCTGCGTATTCTTCTGCATTTCTTTGATAATGCCCGTGATTTGTTTCGTAGCCCCACTGCTCCGCTCAGCTAACTTTCTTACTTCATTCGCAACAACGGCAAAACCTCGACCTTGTTCACCTGCGCGGGCCGCTTCTATCGCTGCGTTCAGGGCTAGCAGATTTGTCTGTTGGGCAATATCTTCAATCACCGCAATAATCTCACCAATCTTATCGGAATCTTCCGCAAGTCTAGACATTTGAGTATCCAGTACTGCCATTCCTTGTACGGAGTTCTTAACCACGATCCCTCCATCTTGAGCTATACGCATCGTTTGATCTGAAAGCTCAGAGGCCTGTTCAGCACTCTGGGCTACTGAATTAATCGCCGCAGATAATTCTCGGAACAACTCATTCATCGTTTGTGCTGCACTAGCTTGACTCATACTTCCACTAGCTACTTCCTCTGTACTTGCTGAGATTTGCTGTGCAGCAGCTGAGACACTTTCCGCAGAAGAAGAAATGCCGCTCACAGTTCGTCTTAGGTTCAGAACCATTTCATTAACAGAATAAGCTAGCATTCCAATCTCGTCCTTAGATTCCAGATTCGACGTTTCGCTTAAATCACCATTAGCCACTTTACCTAGCAGGCGCATTACTTGATTTAGAGGCCGTGCTATGATCTGCGATATTAGAAGACCCAGACCAATACTGATGAGCAGCGCAACAATAGTAACGCTAAACGTAATCAAACGAGAGGACTGATAAAGGTCATTGGCATTAACAATCGAACCTTGAGCCTGCTTCATATTGATGTCTATTAAATTTTGCAGAAAGTCAGTCAGCTCTGTTGTAGCTGTTTGCAAATCACTTACAAGCAAAAAATTTGTATATTTCTCATTACTAATATTTGTATTATTTAATTCAATAGCCTCATCCAGGCTTGTGATATACCGTTTCCAGATCTCAGGATAATCCTTCATTATGGCTAATTCTTCAGCTCTCAACGCAGTCTTGCTATATTTACCCATGATCTCTTCAATACTTTGAACGTTTTTATGTATTTTATCTTCGTATTCTTTCTTTTCTGCCACTGTTTTAGCCATCGTGTTTATATCACGGATATTGATTCTATTTGTTAAAAATAGTTCATTCGCTTCTCCCAGATAAGCTATAGGTGTTAAGCGGTTTTCATACATGTCCACGATAGAGCGGTCCATCTTACTCAAATTCGTAATTCCATAGAATCCTACAAAGCACAATATTGCGGATACTAACAGAAATGCGGAGATTAACTTCACTGCTGTTCTTAAATTATAAAACCACTTCATTTTCTTCAGCCCCTCATTGGCGTTAGTCATTTTTTAGTAATTCTTAGGAACTATTTCATCATATACGGTAAGCAGATTAAGGTAACCGAAAAAAAATAGCGCGACCACGCAAAAATATTGCGTCATCCCGCAAAAAAAGCGCAGACCAAAAAATCCCGCCTCACAGAACCGTGAATGGGATTTTGATCTATTTGTTTGTTACGAATTTTCATAGTGAATTGTTGAAATCGGACTCCTTCAATATGCCCAGTCGTTTAGCTTTTATTGCCGCTTCAATTCTTGATTTCACATTTAGCTTCTGGAACAGACTCGTTAAACTGTATTCCAGCGATCGTTGACTCATAAGTACAATCTCTGCTATTTCCTTGTTGCTTTTTCCTTTTGCAATCTCTGTCAGCATTTCATGCTCTTTTTTGCTTATCTTCGGGTTTGCTTGGTCAACATTAATCTCCATTCCTTTAGATGATACTTTTCTTAACTGTTTAACTAGGGTATGAGGCAAAATGACATCTCCCCTTAAAGCACAACGCACTGCTGCAACCAACTGCTCTCTATTGGTCGTTTTTGAAATAAACCCAAACAGACCCGATTCAATCATCAAGTTAAATTTGTTAGTAATTTCGTATCCGGTATAGATTAAGATAATCGCGTCTGCGTTTATTTTTAAGACTTCCTTCGCCAAATCAATCCCATTCCCATCAGCGATATGAAGATCAAACAACATCACGTCAAACGTATGGCTACCCACCATGTTAAGCGCCTCATGGGCTGAATTGGCTAGGGTAACCTTCATATCTCCCTCTTGTTCCAGTATCATCTTAGTCCCTTCCATGACAGAGGGATGGTCGTCCACTAACAAAATTTGAATCATGCCTAATACACCCCTATCCCCTTATTATGCCCCATGATTAATCTGCAGGTATGGATATAAAGACAGCTAATCCCTTATTCTCTGGCGAAAGAAATCGTATGGTCCCATCCATACTGCGAACCCTTTCTTTCATCCCATAAATCCCCATACTCTTAATAGAATCCTCTCCTAAAAGGCTCATTCCAATTCCGTTATCTTCATAATCCAAAAGCACCTGTTGCCCTTCACTAGCTAAGGAGATACGTACTTCTGTGGCACAGGAATGTTTAGCTGCATTAGCCAAAAGTTCCTGCACAATACGGTACAGACCTATTAGAATCTCGTCTTTTAACTTATGCCTGAAAGCGTTTGACTCAAAATATATCTGATAGTCGTTCCGCAACTGAGCAAATTCAAACAATGTCTCAAGTGAGGAAGCAAGCCCCTCATTGATTAATGCTGGTGGCCTAAGCTCATTGCAGATAATCCGCAGTTCATAGATAACATCGAGTAAACCTTCTGTGATCTGTTCTAACTGCTCCTTTAGTTCCCCCGTAACGGATTTATCACTTAAAAAATTATCAAGCTTACGATACCAGATGATCTGTTCTTGAAGTGCTGAATCATGTAAATCTTGAGCAAGCCGTTTGCGTTCATTCTCGGATAAATTAAACATAAAGCGTAGTAACCATGTCGGAGCTTGCTCGGAAGCCGCTAACTCAAGGTCCTTAGTTAGATCTTCTATGAGCAAAAAATTATCAAATAACACACTAACATAACGGGTAATCGTCTTCAGCCACACTCGAACAGAACTTATTTCTAATAAAATAGACTTCTCATTAATGGATAGAATATAGCTTTTTCTTCGGAACTCTCCGATCTTAAGTGAATAGCCCCGCTCTGTCTCAATAATCTCGCATATTTTATCATGGTTATCTTCAACTTCAACCATACAAATATTGGTAACCCGCAAGACTTCTCTAACTTCTTTTAGTAATCGTTGTTCCATGTGACTGATCTTCATCGCACCAAACAAATCTTGCGAGAATTGATCAAGACTCATCTGTAAGTTGAAATACCTTTCCTCGCTGTTCCGAATGATCTGCTCTGTAAGCTGTCTTTCCACCTCAATTTTTTTCCGATCACTGATATCCCTAAAGATAGAGATACATGCAACCTTACCCTTATATAGAATTGAGCTAGCTGTTACTTCTACATCGATAATAGATCCATCTGACCGCACGACCTTTTGTTCAATAGGAGCTAATATCCGATTGGGTCCATAATAGATTTCACGCATCCGATCTCTAGCCAGCGTTATATAGTCTGGGTGGGCCCAATTAAAAATAGAGGTGCCAATCAATTGATCCTCACTGCAAACTCCAAACAATCCTAAACAGGAAAAATTCACATAAAGGAATTTATATTCACTATGGAGTACTACCGCTTCAGGTGACATATCAATAAGCAGCCGATTGAGTTCCTCGCTTTCTCTAAGTTCACTCTCCATCTGGACCCTTTTTGTAATGTCTCTCGCTACAATCACAATACTAACTACTTCTCCATCCTCACCAAGAACAGGTGTACCCAAGCATTCCAGATCTATAATGTGACCTTTGATGTGAATAAACCGATTGTAAAACATCTTACATACTTTTGTCCGAAAAATATCCAAGATCTGTTCCCGCAACACTTCTTGTTCATCAGGATGAATATACTCCAAAATGGTTGTGTTCTTTATTGAACCAACAGGAAGACCAATAATTTTCTCACAAGAGGACGAAGCAATAATGAAGTTCCCTTGCTGATCCAGAACCCCAATCATATCCTCCATATTCTCTGTAATAAGCCTGTACTCCGCCTCCCGCTGAGCCAGCCGCTTTTCCACCTCCACAGATGCAGTGATATCTCTTGCGATAACAAAGGTACCCACAATTTGATTGTTTTCATGTACAGGGATGTTTTTCATCGACCAATGGTTAACTAATCCATTCTCGCGGACAGAAGTAACCGTGTAATGCTGCAGAACTCCGCCAACCGTTTTCTCAAAATAATCAGACATCATATGCGAATTCTCTGCACCAAATAAATTCACAATGGATAAGTTTTCTCCGAATCTATTAAAAGCTTCTCCAGTAATTTGATCTGCCGCTGGATTGATAGCTACAATGCTGCCCTGCAGATCCAATTCACACACGATATCTGGGTTATGGTCAAACAGGGATTTGTAGCGCTGCTCGCTTTTTAATAGAACCTCTTGCATCTGCTTTTTTTCCGTATGGTCGATTAAGATCCCATTGAGCCGTACCACTGCCCCTGTCTCATCCATACTGGGAATGATCCTGACTTGGACCCATCGGAGTTCACCGCTGGCATGGATGATCCGATATTCACTAAGATTGCTTATTCCTTGCCCCACTGTAGTTATAATCTCTTGAATTAAAGGCCGCTCTTCTTTAGGAGCAATTCTTAGCCAAAAGTCATCTTCCTTCGCCTGTTCTGGTGAATATCCCGTGATATTGAAAATGGCATCCGATATGAATAACATTTTCCGTGATACGTAATCGTAAGACCAAATCGCCACATCGATCGTAGCAAACATCTGCTGATACAGAGAAAAGCTATTCTCTAACTGGGCTTGAGCATTTTTTTGTTCCGTGATATCTATGATTACGCCATCTATTCTACAAACCTTATGCTCTTGATTAAAAACGGGCGTGCCTATACTTTGAACCCACTTCAGCGCTTTTGCAGGTAACTGCATACGATACTCAAGATTACATAGGTGACCAGAGTATAATTTATCTATATACGCATCAAACCGTTCAAGATCCTCACCGTACACATATTCACGTAAAAAATTGGGGTTATGCGGTAAAGCATGATCTGAACAGTCCACCCAATTCTCCAAAACATTCGACATTGTCAGCAAATTCGCTTCCATGTCAATAGACCATGAGGTCATATCCTTGTCACCAAGTGAATGCATATTGAGATTCCCTCCACATAAAAAGCCCCCCCTTTTCGGGGCGGCTTTTTCTTCCTATTCGCTATTTCACAAGCGTCTTTACATTTTAGCCATTATCTACTGAGCAATCTGCTCGCGGATATTCTGCAATATTTTCTTCTCCAGCCGGGATACCTGCACTTGAGAAATCCCAAGGCGACTAGCAACCTCTGACTGCGTTTGGTCACGGTAATATCGAAGATAAACAATCAGCCGTTCACGCTCGCTGAGACCTCCGATAGCCTCATTCAGTGCCAGCTTATCAAACCAGCGTTCCTGTGATTCGTCAGCGATTTGATCAATCAGTGTGATCGGGTCGCCATCATTCTCGAACACAGTCTCATGAATCGAGGTCGGTGGCTTGTTAGCTTCCTGAGCAAATACCACTTCTTCAGGGGTAACTCCCAGTGCCTCAGCAACTTCACCGATGGTAGGCAGACGGTCCAGCGTCTTAGACATTTCATCCTTCATCTTGCGGACCTTATTAGCCATCTCCTTAAGAGAACGGCTAACTTTCAAGGTTCCATCGTCGCGAAGGAAACGCTGAATCTCGCCAATGATCATCGGCACGGCATAAGTGGAGAATTTGACCTCATAGCTGAGGTCGAACTTATCAACGGACTTCAAGAGCCCGATGCAACCGATCTGGAACAAATCGTCAGGTTCATACCCGCGGTTCATAAACCGCTGCACTACCGACCAGACCAACCGGATATTGCAGCTAACTAGTGTGTCCCGGGCAAGATTATCTCCGGCCTGACTGAGCGCGATAAGACGTTTGACCTCCGCATCGTCCAAATAGGTCGGCGGAGCTTTTTTTGACTCTGCATCCATGGCTCCAACCCCTAATTGTATAAAGCTTTTTTCGAAACGATGGTTTTCTTCATTGAGATCGAAGTGCCGTGTCCCGGTTCACTAGTGACTTCAAATTCATCCATGAAATTCTCCATAATGGTAAAGCCCATGCCCGACCGCTCCAGCTCTGGCTTTGAGGTATATAGCGGCTGTTGTGCCAGCTCCAAATCCTCAATGCCCCGTCCCTGATCCTCAATGGTTAAATGTACCGTTTCGTTGTCCAGCGAAGCTGAAATAGTCACAATACCTTCCGGATCACTATCATACCCATGAATAATACAATTGGTGACCGCCTCCGACACGACTGTCTTCAGATCATTCAGCTCGTCCATTGTAGGATCAAGCCTAGAAACGAACGCCGCTACAACTACACGCGCGAATGATTCGTTCTCCGAGAGTGCAGCGAACTGCACGTTCATGAAGTTACCAGCCTTACCATTTGTCATAACGCAACCTCCAAATCCGAGAGTGCAGTACTCTCGTCGTCATATAGGGGCATGATCTTGAACAGGCCTGACATTTCCAGAAGTCGCTTCACAGGTGCCGTTGCATCACACACCACCATTTTGCCGCCTTTACTATGGATCAGTTTATACCTTCCCAGAATTACGCCGAGACCCGAACTGTCCATAAACTGCAGATGCTTAAGACTAAGGATCAAATGCGATACCTGACCCCGCATAATCGCTTCATCCATATCCATTCTTACAAAATCGGCGGCATGATGATCGAGTTCCCCAGATAAACGGACAATCAGCACACCCCTGTGATGCTCCATTTCCACATTAGAATTCATGCTTGCCACTCTCCTCTTCGTTGCTTTGAAAACTTGGCCTTAAGAGACAGTACCCATTCTCTTCAAGGACAAGGTTTCTACGTGGCAAATCAGGAATCCTGCCTCACGACAAAACTAGAAGAAAACCCCTATGAATCTACAAAGCACATGGGCGCAATCTACAAAAAAGCTCTTTTTAATCCATGCCGAACATCGAGCCTGTTGTACGTTTAAAGAGCTTCCACCAGCCTGCTTTTGCCACAGCTTCCCCTGCTTTAAGTTCATACTCTTTAATCACTTGGGTTCCTTGGTAGACAACCAGCTTGCCTATGGACTGGCCTTCAGCCACTGGTGCCTTCACGCTTTCTGGAAGTACTAGTTCGTGACGAATGCCTTCTTGCGTCACACCTTTTTTCAAAAGAACACTATACGTCTCTTTCGCCGTAATCGGCAGCTCGGACTTCACACCCTTCTCAATCTTAAGGGTACCAATAGCGTCCCCTTCTTTGTGAATAGTGTGGATCTTATATTGCGAAAAGAGATAGTCAAACATGCCCGACACTTCACTGTTACGTGTCTTCGTGTTCGGCTCACCCAGCACAACAGCAACAGCACGCAGACCGTCTCTTGCAGCCGTAGCGGATAAGCAGAATTTTGCTTCAGCGGTATATCCTGTTTTCAGTCCATCAGCGCCTGTATAGAAACGTACAAGCTTGTTCGTGTTTACCAACCAGAATGGTTTGGTGGAATCCTTACGCAGATAATCCTGATAGGAACCGGTATATTTGATAATTCTATCATGCTTTAAAAGCTCCCGGCTAATTACCGCAATATCGTAGGCTGAGGAATAGTGATTAGCAGCTGGAAGACCGTTGCAATTGGCAAAGTGGGTATCTTTCAGACCCAGCTCTTCCGCTCTTTTATTCATCAGATCGACAAAAGCGCTCTCCGAACCCGCTATTTTCTCTGCCATCGCCACAGATGCATCATTACCGGAGGCCATAGCGATGCCTTTGAGCATCTCATCCACCGACATTTCTTCACCAGGCTCCAGGAAAATTTGCGATCCGCCCATCGACGCGGCATATTCACTCGTGCGCACCTTATCCGTCAGTTGCAGTCTTCCTTCATCCAGTGCTTCCACCGTAAGCAGCATCGTCATAATCTTCGTAATACTTGCGGGAGGCAGCTTATCATGGCTGTTCTTTTCATAAATAATAGTGCCGGTGCCTGCATCCATCAAAATCGCAGAACGCGCACCAGGCGCAAGATCTACAGCGGCAGCATTACTGCCAGAATCCTTGCTTTTTTCCTCAGCATAAGCACCTGACATCGGTCCTAGAACCGACACAACGATACAGAGCACAAGCACAGCAAAACGCATTTTTCTCACAATGGTTCCCCTCCTGAACGTTAACCTTCATATCACAGGTACTGTGTTCCAGTTTCGTCAGAAAGGGTGGAAATTATTCCATTTCTAAGTAAATAACTATAATAATTTATCCCAAGAAGTAATGTTGTTGTCAATTAAAAAAAGCCCAGCAGTAGTTGCAGAGCATTTTTATTATAGGGGAGATCAAAAATTATTTCAAATTTTAAGTATTTCCAATTTTTTCGTATTCACTTTAAAGGAAAATGGAATATTTTAACGAATGCTATTTAAGAACTTAACTGCTTATAGAGGAGTGAATATACAGATGAACCACCTTGCAGATTGTATTGAAGCAGAAGCTACACAGAACAATTTCTCTGGTGTAGTGCTGGTACAACAACATGATAAAGAAGTCAGCAGCAGCTGTTACGGTTATGCCAATAAGTCGGATAAGCGCGAAAACAATATTCATACCCGGTTCGGCATTGCTTCCGGATGTAAAATATTTACCGCGATTGCTGTCTGCCAGCTGGTCGATCAGGGATTGATTTCTTTTGAAAGTAGACTAATAGATTATCTTAAAAAGGTAGAGTTCCCTCTCTTTAGTCCTGACATCACCATTCATCAGCTACTTACGCATAGCTCTGGTATTCCGGATTATTTTGATGAAACAATTATGGATGATTTCGAGGACCTGTGGAAGGCACGGCCTATGTACACCTTGCGACAGCTTGAGGATTTTGTGCCGATGTTCCGAACCCTTCCCATGATGTGGACCCCGGGCGAACGTTTCCACTACAACAATGCCGGCTATATCGTGCTAGGCCTTCTGGTGGAGGAACTGAGTGAAATGTCTTTTTCCGATTATGTAGAGCATCACATCTTTAAGCCTTGCGGAATGGAGCAATCCGGTTACTTCACGTTAGATGCCTTACCTGCCAACTGTGCACTAGGATACATAGAGGAAGAGAACGGGAACTGGAGAACCAACATCTACTCAATCCCGGTAAAAGGAGGCGCTGACGGTGGAGCTTTCGTCACTGCCCCCGACCTGCAGCTATTCTGGATCGGGTTAATGAACCATACATTATTGAGTCCAGTAATCACTTCATTATTGCTTACTCCCCATGTACATGTGGATGGCGAAGGCTATTATGGTTATGGTGTATGGATTACCCTCCGCGAAGAAAAAGTGTTCAAATTTCACATTATGGGCTATGATCCCGGTGTTTCCTTCCGGTCGGCTATTTATCCAGCTAGTGGCGAGACTGTGGTCGTATTATGTAATACAAGCAGCGGGGCTTCGCAGATTTTCAATAAGATCAATAATCAGTTATAAATATTGCACCATTGAGCAAAACGCAAAGCAGCGACCTTCCCGTTATGGGAGGATCGCTGCTTTGTTGTCTGTTTACGGCCATAGCCATGACAATATTTATATTACCTTGACTAGTACCGTGTTACCCCATCTTTAGTAACAAGTGCAAATACCAAAGGTTGGGCAGGAACAGGTTCAGAAGTGATACGGTAGGCTTCTAACACCTTACCTTCAGCTTCCTCAACTTTCTTCTCACTGGCATCGTTGATATGCAAGACTGCAAGCGTCTCGCCAATCTCTACAGCATCTCCAACCTTTTTGGAGAGTTGAATCCCCACAGCCAGATCGATTACAGATTCCTTAGTTTCACGTCCAGCTCCAAGCAGCATAGCCGCAACGCCAATTTCCTCGGCCTGAATACCTTCTATGAACCCCTTCGTTTTCGCCTTCACTTCAATGAATCGCTTAGCAGTAGGGAGCTTCTCCGGAGAATCAATTTGCGATACATCTCCACCTTGTGCCTTCACGATTTGTTTGAACTTCTCTAGCGCACTGCCATCTTCAATATGCGTCATAAGAATCGAACGTGCCTCCGCTTCATCCTTGGCTTTGCCGCCAAGAACAAGCATCTGGCTGCCCAGAATAAGACAGACCTCCTGTAGATCCTTTGGACCATGACCCTTCAAGGTCTCGATTCCTTCCTTAATTTCCAACGCATTTCCGATCCCGTAACCAAGCGGCTGGTCCATATCACTGATGATTGCAACGGTATTGCGACCCAGATGCGTTCCAATGTCAACCATCGCCTGAGCGAGTGCTATAGAATCATCCAGCGTCTTCATAAAAGCACCGCTGCCTGTTTTGACATCCAACACGATCGCATCCGCACCTGCTGCAATCTTCTTGCTCATCACAGAGCTTGCAATAAGGGGGATGGATTCAACTGTTGCAGTTACATCCCGAAGGGCATACAGCTTTTTGTCTGCGGGTGTAATGTTGCCCGACTGACCGATCACGGCAGCCCCGATCTCCCCTACTTGGTCAAAGAAACGCTCACGAGCCATCTCGATAGAGAAACCACTGATTGACTCCAGCTTATCGAGCGTGCCTCCAGTGTGCCCAAGTCCACGACCGGACATCTTCGCTACCGGTACTCCAGCAGAAGCTACCAAGGGTGCCAATACTACAGTTGTTTTATCGCCCACTCCGCCTGTGGAGTGTTTATCGACTTTAATACCTGCGATTGGGCTAAGATCTACTTGATCGCCGGACATCGCCATTTCCATCGTTAGATCGCCGGTTTCCCGCGCGTTCATGCCTTGAAAATAAACAGCCATTGCCCAAGCAGAGAGCTGATAATCAGGCACTTCACCTTTACTATAGCCCTGAATTAGAAAGGAAATTTCCTCACGACTCAGCTCTCCGCCATCTCTTTTTTTCTGAATAATATCGACAGCTCTCATATTACACCTGCACTTCACGGACAATTGCGCGAGCAAGTCCGATAAATTTTGGTCTAGTCAAATTAGTTACCTTCATTATCTGTTCAAACGTCAATGGCTCAAGTTCATTCACTTGTGTCATAGATTGGACCTCCCAAAAATTCAAAATGCAGTACCCGAAATTACATTTTCGGAATAAAGCCCAACACCAGCTTCAGGAAACGCTCACGCACACGGTCTGCAGTTTCCATAACCTCTTCATGGTTGAGAGGTTGATCCAGAATTCCCGCAGCCATGTTAGTAATACAGGAGATACCCAATACCTCGATACCTGCATGACGGGCAACAATGGTTTCCGACACAGTAGACATGCCCACAGCGTCAGCCCCTAGATGACGAAGCATTACGATTTCAGCAGGTGTTTCGTAGCAAGGTCCCAGCAGACCTGCATATACGCCTTCTTTGAATTCGAAATTCTGCTGCGCTGCCGTTTCCTTCGCTACCTTGATTAGGCGGCGACTATAAGCGGTTGACATATCCGGGAAGCGCACGCCCAGTGCAGGATCATTAGGTCCTATTAACGGGTTCCGACCCGTCATATTCAGATGATCCGTAAGGAGCATAAGATCGCCCGGCGTGAAATCTGTGTTCACTCCACCAGCAGCATTAGTTACTAATAGGCTGGCTATACCAAGTTCTTTCATAACCCGAACAGGGAATGCCGTTACCTCCGGTCCATATCCTTCATACATATGAAAGCGGCCCTTCATCATCACGACACGGCGTCCTTCAATCATACCGATCAGCAGTTCTCCCTCATGCCCTTCTACAGTGGACACAGGGAAGTGAGGAATCTCATCATATGGAATGCTGATTCCATCGGTGATCAGGTCTGCCAGCACACCGAGTCCTGAACCAAGGATCAATCCAATTTCCGGAGCCACCGGACATTTGTCTTTTATATAAATGGCTGCTTCTTGAATTTCTTTTTGAGTTAACATGCTATGGATGATCCTCCTTAATGAATGTTGTGGCGCAACCCACATCCTTTTATTGCAGTTTCGCTAAAAAGCTTGTCCCATACTGCGGCGCCTTCGCACCGAAATTATCAGCAATGGTTGCGGCAACATCCGAGAAGGTCTCACGAATACCTAAGCTATCTGGATGCTTAAGGCGTGGGCTGTAAATAAGCAGTGGCACATATTCACGAGTATGATCTGTTCCGCTATGGATTGGATCATTCCCATGATCTGCTGAAATAATCAACAGGTCATCTTCACCAAGCGTGGATAGAATTTCAGGCAGCGCCTGATCGAATACTTCCAGTGCATGACCATATCCTTCCGGATCGCGACGGTGTCCATATAAAGAGTCAAAATCCACCAGATTCGTGAACAGCAAGCCATTGAACGGTTGGCGAAGTTGCTCAATGGTGACTTCGATACCATGTTCATTGCTCTTCGTAGGGTAAGAAGCTGTAACCCCTTCACCTGTGAAAATATCGTTGATCTTTCCTACCGCGATAACATCTTTTCCGATATCAGCCAGCGCGTTCATTACCGTTGGTTCCGGTGGTTTCACGGCATAATCATGGCGATTTGAGGTCCGTACGAACTTTCCTGGTTCGCCAACATATGGACGAGCAATAACACGCCCTACGGAGAATTCTGGAGCCATAGTTAGCTCACGGGCGATTTTACATGCGCTGTACAGCTCTTCCAGTGGAATGATATCTTCATGTGCCGCAAGCTGGAATACACTGTCCGCAGAGGTGTAGACAATCCAAGCTCCGGTCTTCATCTGCTCTTCGCCATATTCAACTAGAATTTCCGTACCGGAAGCTGGTTTATTACCGATCACTTTCCGGCCAGTTGCTGCTTCGAATTTTTCAATCAATTCTGTCGGAAATCCATCCGGATACGTATTGAATGGAACCTCGATCTTCAGCCCCATCAGCTCCCAGTGCCCGGTCATCGTATCCTTACCGACAGATACTTCCTGCATCTTGCCATAATATCCTGTTGGTGAAGCTACAGGTTCAAGCGGCGGCAGCGGAGCAATATTAGCTAATCCTAACTGCTGTAGGTTAGGGAGTTTCAATCCGGGAACACGGTTCAAAATATGACCAAGCGTATGTGAACCCGCATCACCAAAATTCGCAGCATCTGGAGCTTCTCCGATACCTACACTATCCAGAACAATAAAACCAATTCGTTTAAATGAGGACATATTGTCTTCACTCCTTTTTTAATATAGATCGTTAGTTCATTCGTTTGCACCAACAAGAAGAAACGGCTGTACCTTCTCCCGGAAGTCAGATGCTTCCGTAGCTAGCGATACAATGTATCGCCTGTCAGGTATCCGTTTCTGCCAAAGGATAACCTGTGGAAAATTACCCATTCCCCAGTCTATCCTATAAGTATGATTCCATCATAACTATCTTACTCACAAAAAGCATCTTTGAAGCATGATCAGCGAGCTCTGGGATGATGGCTCTCATATACTTCCTTCATATTCTTACGGGCGATACCGTTATAAATCTGAGTCGTCGAAATATCAGCATGACCCAGCATTTGTTGTACGGAACGCAAATCCGCTCCACCTTCCAGTAAATGGGCGGCGAAGGAATGCCTAAGCGTATGCGGTGTAATATCCTGCTCAATGTTTGCTTCCCGTGCGTATTTTTTTATGATTTTCCAGAACCCCTGGCGGGTTAATCGCCCACCTAGGCTATTCAGGAACATGGCCGGCTCCTCCTGATGATCACGAAGCAGCTTGTCCCGCATAAGAGAAGTGTAAGCTGCTACACTCTCAGCAGCAATGGTTCCAATGGGAACCACTCGTTCCTTGCCCGAAGTCCCTGTACAGCGCGCAAACTTCATGTCCGTATGCACATCGTCTACGTTAAGAGAAATCAATTCAGAAACCTTTATTCCCGTTGCGTAGAGCAATTCCAGCATTGCCTTATCGCGCATCCCTTGTACTGTACTCACATCTGGAGCAGCCAGCAGCCGCTCAACCTCCGAAACCGCAAGCACCATAGGTGGCTTCTTATCAGGCTTCATGGTTTCCATGTCCAGTGTTGGATCCTGCTCAATTAAACGTTCCTTCAACAAATAATGAAAAAAGGCCCGCAGGGACACCGCGTTTCTGTTGAGCGTTGCAGTGGCTCTTCCCGCTCCGCGTAAGGAGCCAAGATATAACATCACATGAGATCTTCGGATTTCTTCAGGCTGTTCAGCCCCCCGCTCTTCAGCAAACTCTAGAAACTGCGATACATCCCTACCGTAAGATTCCAGTGTATTCGGGGACAAGCCTTTATCTCCGGACAAATAATGTAAAAAAGGCTGCAAGTGTGACTTCATTATTTCACGCTCCTGTCCTGGCGCAGCTACTCTTAGTGTCTTCCTGCAGCACATTCAGCATGAGGCTTCAGCAGATGTGTACACAACTCTTACTCTGCATAAATCCACCCTAGCTTTCTTCGACATTCTTCTCGCTTGTTCCTGCTTCCTGCGGAGCTTTCATTCTCCGAACCAGTAATAGAAACGTAAGCGCTGCCTTGCATCCAGACCATCATCACCAACCTCGGCGTGATCAAATGCCCGAACAGCAGTGCCTTCAGGAATTCCATAGTTCTCTATCGGACTAAGCCATTCCCCTAGCCAGCTCATAGCATAGTAGAGTAAATAGCTTAGAGCCACAAACATGATCATAAAATACAGCTTGCGCACTGTTTTGGGCACAGAAACAATCATAAGGACGCCTCCTATTACATATAAATGAATTCTGCTCGTCCTTCATTTTATGCTCCAAAAAAGGCTGATATGTATGGCTCTAATAGACTAATCATTTAAAAAGCCCCCTCCGGTATAGGAACCGGGGAGGACTTGTGAAGTTAATTCTTAATATAAGATAACTTAGGATGGATTTCCGTCTGTATTGTTCTTATCAGTACAGCGGTAGCAAATCCCATGGAAATCAAGTCTATGATCAAGCACTGTGAAATTAAACTCTTTCTCCAGTCGCTCTTCCAGCGGACCGAGCCAATCCTCGCGAATCTCATCCATACTGCCGCATTGCACACAAATTAAGTGATGATGATGATGCTTCGCAGTATCTGTTCGCAAATCATACCGGGCTACACCGTCGCCGAAATTGATCTTTTCTACGACATGTAGCTCACTGAGAAGTTCGAGGGTACGATACACAGTCGCAAGACCAATCTCGGGAGCTTTCTCCTTCACGAGCATAAATACGTCTTCCGCGCTAAGATGATCTTCCTCATTCTCCAGCAGCACTCTTAAGGTCGCTTCCCGTTGGGGTGTAAGCTTGTATCCTTGGGATTGTAACTGTTGCTTAATCTTGTCTATCCGTGCTTCCACCTGTCTCCCTCCCCCTTGGATAATTACCGCACCGGTCTTCAAACCACTTCTTCCATTATAGGGGGTGTCGCTTTCAGAAGTCAAACGCTTTTACTGCACAGTCAAGGTCGTCACCGCTTGTACAAGTGAAGGCGTGACCCAACGCATCATGGTTGGTGTAACCCAGGTCTCAAAACATGAAATACCCAGGATCAAAAGCGCCATCACAAATGACAATATAGTGTACATGGTAAAAGGACGAGTCACTGGCGTCCGGCGTTGTCCCATCACCCGGCTGCGGATCATCTGCAAGGAAAAAGCTATCGCAGCTGCACTGCTAACCAGCAGCACAGGGATCAGCACCAGATTATGTGGAGCCACAGAAACTAACGCGAACAACATCCCATGCCAAGAATATTGACTGACCAGACAGCCAACCGTAAAACCGATCAGTACCCCTTTTAAAAAATCAAGAATCAAAATTCCCGGCAGCCCAATGACCGACAACCCAAGAATCCAGATCAGTCCGATCCATTTCAGATTCAAGGCTGCTATACTCCAGTACGAATCAGGTGCGGCTGGCAGACCTTGCTGATCAACCGTAACAAAGAAATTCCCCAGATAATCCCCCAGCTCCTGCTGCTGATCCATCGTAAGCGCACTAACGATAAGAGCTCCAAATACAACACCTACCAGAAATAATACGCCGACAAAAATATACAGAGGCGTCTGTTCCTTCATCATCAGCCGTAAATTACGCATTTGGGACGTTCCCCTTTCCGGTTACATGTTACACCATATGAGAAAACGTCCCGCGATATGACTTGTCCTTTAGGTAATGACTCTACTTTCTGGGCTGTACCACTTTACCGTACGTCCCGCCACCGCCTGCTGATAGCTCCAAAATGCCAGAGCGGGCCTGGACGATCATCGACGCCAGATCCGCACCTACAACGCTGGCAATTTCCGCTTCACCACAACCATGTAAAATGTTCATCTCAGTTCCAAATGCTTGCAGTAACGCGTTCATCTTCGCCTTCCCTAACCCCGGGATAAATTCAAGCGGAACCTGATAATGATAGGGTGGACGGTCAGCAGGCACTATCGGCGTCTTGCGGTCAGCAATATCTAGGATCCGGTCGAAGACACCTCTAACCAGCTTAAGACTGCCGCAATATTGGCAACGATCCGCGTTGACATAAGCCTCATCAATAATACTGCCGCAGCCCCCGCAATAGCTCCGGTGGTATTTGCCAAGCCGTGGATTAAGTCCGAAATTTGCAATTACCTTCCGTCCATCTTTACGTTCGAGTGCAAGCCGCAGTTCAGCGAACGAAGGCTGTGCCAGCTCCATCACATTATACTCACGCCCTAGCTTACCCAGTGAATGCGCATCTGAGTTGGTTAGAAACGTGTAATTATCAAGTTCAGAAAGATATCCAGCCATTTCGGAATCCGCACTCAGCCCGAGTTCAACCGCAGCTATGCGGTCCAGATCAAAGATGTCCGCCATACGCTCTGCAGCACAGCCGTACAAGCCCTTGTGAGGCGTGAAAATATGTGCAGGAATAAGAATGCCTCCCCGCCCGTAAATCTCATCCTGAAGCTCCCTAGCCGGAGCATACAGGCGCTGGGAACTTAGATTCACATTCCGCATATAGCGGCTCATCCACGCACTAAAGTCGGTCATGCGTTCCACGTCCGGCATGTAAGCGAGCACATGGCACTCTTTTCGCCCCGGCTCGCGGATTTCAATCTCTGTCCCCAGAATGATCGTAGTCCCTCGGTAAGCAATCCCTCCACCTTCAGCTAACGTCATCTCTCCAGATTCCAAAGAGCGCTGAATATCCCGCAGTACGCCAGGTGAATGACTGTCTATAATACCGATCATTTCTAGTCCCTTGCGCTCTGCAGCTTCTTTGGCAATGCCCGCAAAGGTAAGCTCGCGGCTGCCGCTAATTTTGACAGCCTGACCTTCCGACGTTCGTCCAATATGAACATGCAAATCGCAATAGAAACTCTTCAGTTCAGTTGTTAATTCCATTGGCCTGTCAGCGTGTATAGATGCCAAGCGTACACTGCCATCATCGTTTTTGCATCCGCGATGCGCCCGTCAGCCATATATTGATACGCTTCCTCCAGGGTAAGCTCCGAAACCTCTAGGAATTCGTCCTCGTCCAGTGACATATCCCCTGGTTGAGCGTTAGTAGTCACATACAAATGAATAATCTCATCGGCGAAGCCGGGAGAAGTATAGAAGGATTTAAGCAATTTCAGATCTCCACTGTGAAATCCAGTCTCTTCCTGAAGTTCACGACCAGCCGCAACTAATGGATCTTCACCTTTATCCAGCTTCCCAGCAGGAATTTCCACCTCAGTGCGTTGCATGGGCTGACGGTATTGCTCTACAACAAGCATTTTGTTGTTGTTTAAAGCAAGCACCGCTACAGCACCGGGATGCTTCACAACTTCACGTGTCGCAGTATTTCCATCAGGCAGTCTCACTGTGTCCACCTGCAAAGATATAATCTTCCCATCAAAAACAGGCTGTGTAGACAATGTCACTTCATCAAGCTCGGGTTTGCTGTGCAAATGTTGTTCTCCCATAAAGTTTCTGGTCTCCTTTTTCTCTATTGTGCATACGGTGTATTATAGCAAACTTAAAGGGAAAGAAGGAATTTCAGATGAACGAAATCTTCAGCCGTACAAGCTCATCCGCAGTTATGATGGTAGGTAAGCCGGAGGAAATAAAGGCCATCTTGGCTGGATGGATCCAGCAGTATGGGCGCGATATGCCCCTGGCATACATTCTTTCCCTGCACGATCAATCTACAATCCTTCCGTCCAAGGCAGGATGAATTCATCCTCTCCTCTGGGACTTAGCCATACATGTTCACACAACTATAGGGGTGTCTCAAAAGCCATGAAATGGCTGCTGGGGCACCCCAGTCTTTTTGCGTCCTCCCCGATTAGAGGGACTTTTGTGCTTACGATGCTGGTATTGGGCACAAGTTGTTTGATTAAGCGACTAACGCGCTTACGATGTTGATATCTAGCACAACTTGTTTGATTAGATCGCTATTGCGCCTATCTTTGTACGCTATCGGACTCAGTTGACCTTAAACACACGTTTTCCCCACTTTTGCTATGCTGTCGGACCCCAGTGACGCTATCAGCATGAAAAACACACTATGTGCACCTCTTCTTAAGGAATAGCTGCACTGGTGTCCGAAATTCTGCTCAAATGGCGATAATATTGCTTATAGCGTCATCTGGTCCTTTAGCCTCAAGAGAGGGGGCGGACTTGACGCTATCTGTTGTGTCTCGGTGCTATCGAATGTGACTCGTTGCTGTGTGATGTGTCTCGGCACTATGTGATGTGACTCGCGCTGTCGGATGTGTCTCGCACTATCGGATGTGACTCGTGCTATCGGACTCAGTTGACCTTAAACACACCTTTCTCGTACTTTTGCGATGCTATCGGACCCCAGTGCAGCTATCAGCACAAAAAACACACTATATACTCCTCTTTTTAAGGATTAGCTGCGCTGGTGTCCGAAACTCTGCTCAAATGGCGATAATATTGCTTATAGCGTCATCTGGGTCCTTTTGCCTCAAGAGAGGGGACGGACTTGACGCTATCGGACACAGCTGCCCTTAAACACACCTTTTCCCCTTTTGCTATGCTATCGGACTCCATTGCCGCTATCAGCATGAAAAACACACTATATGCTCCTCTTCCTAAGGAATAGCTGCACTGGTGTCCGAAATTCTGCTCAAATGGCGATAATTTTGCTTATAGCGTCATCTGGGTCCTTTAGCCTCAAGAGAGGGTGGTGACTTGACGCTATCGCTCTCTGCACATGGATATGCCTATGGACCCCAGTGTCGCTACTGGCATGAAGACTTCATCGGAGCATTCCGAAAATTTCTACTTCGAGACTCGCCAAAAGCGGCGTTAGAGGTCGCATGACTTTTTTTGGATTTACCTTGATATTGCTACACTAAACTCCCCATAAAAAAATGCAGAGCAGCAATCCTCCGTTACGGTAAGATCGCTGCTCTGCTGTTTTATAAGGCAATTAGCCCTTTGCGCTCTCTTTTACAATATTCACAACGAGTTCAGCCACTTTAACGATATCTTCGGCTTTAATCCGTTCCTTGGTAGTATGGATATGTTCATAACCCACTGCAAGGTTAACAGTCGGAACATCTAGACCGTTGAATACATTAGCGTCACTACCTCCGCCAGAGTGGAACAGACGTGGAGTAAGCCCCATAGAAGTAATGGCCCGCTGTGCAAGCTGCACTACTGCATCATGCTCATTAAAGCTAAAAGCAGGGTAGATGATTTCACTGCGGAATTCGCATTCTGCGCCGTATTCCCGCACAGTTGTCTCGAGTGCTTCGCGCATCGAAGCGATTTGATCGCCTACCTTCTCCTGCACAATACTGCGTGCTTCTGCATCCAACTGAACGTGATCACACACTACATTCGTTGGGCCGCCGCCAGCGAACTTTCCAATATTCGCTGTGGTTTCATTATCAATACGACCCAGCTTCATGGCTGCAATCGCTTTGCTAGCGACTTGAATTGCGCTGATGCCGTCCTCAGGGTTCACGCCAGCATGAGCCGATTTCCCAAAGATTTGCATCGTGATTTTAGCCTGTGTCGGTGCTGCCACCGCAATCGCTCCAACTTCACCATTGGAATCAAGTGCAAAGCCGAAGTCAGCATCCAAGTTACTTGGATCCATCGAACGTGCGCCCAGCAATCCAGATTCTTCACCCGCTGTAATCACGAATTGAATCTGACCATGCGGAAGCTTTTGCTCTTGGATAACACGAATGGCTTCGAACAACGCAGCAAGCCCTGCTTTGTCATCGGCTCCAAGAATCGTAGTGCCATCACTTGTAATCCATCCATCTGAACCAAGTGTAGGCTTGATATTTTGTCCGGGAACAACCGTATCCATATGGCAAGTGAACAGAAGCTTTGGAGCAGCTCCTCCATTCTCAGCTGGCCAGGTAATGAATAGATTACCTGCTCCATGTCCGGTTCTTTCCTGGGAATCGTCTTCGAGCACTTCTAAACCCAGTGCGTTAAACTTACTCTTAAGGACATCGGCAATCTGCCGTTCATTTCTTGTTTCGCTATCAACTTGGACAAGTTCCATAAACTCCTGAATCAATCGGTCTTGTGAAATCACTGGACTTCCCTCTCTTTCGTGAATACGGTACAATGGTTGTACGGCATTACCATCTTCATGTTAATAACTTAAACTAAATCTAAAGGAGTTACCCATGCAACGTAATAAATGGTTCAAGATCTTCATCTACGTCATGTTGTTTGCCATGATTGCCTCTACGCTATTTATGGTTATCGAGCCGTTCCTTGCAGGTTAAACATTGCTCAGGAAGCATTAATAATAGCGGCTAGGAACACCTTGCCGCTATTTGGCCTGCACGTTTGTTCTTAATCAGCCTTTGCTATATCACAGAAAGTATCCATCAGCTCTTCATATGGAAAATGTTTCAAGAAATATGGGACCAGCTCTCTAGCCACCTCTTGAAGCTCAAATCGACGACCTGCACATTCCTCTAGAGAAGTTATTCCAAAATCGGTGATCCCGCATGGAATAATCCCTTGAAACCCGCGCGCCGCAATCCCCTCAGAAATGTTAAAAGCAAAACCATGACTGGTAATAAAACCTCTTCGAAATTTACTCTTATTAAACTTCACACCAATAGCACAGATCTTCTCATCGCCAACCCAGACTCCGGTAAACTCCGGTTTACGATCTCCGACAATTCCGTAGGATGCCAAATAATCAATAATAACAGCCTCCAGACTGCGCAAGTACCCATGCAAATCCACTTTGCCATCCTCTCCGAGCTTAAGGATCGGATAACCTACAAGCTGACCTGGTCCGTGATATGTAATATCTCCTCCGCGATCGATTTCAAACAGCGCGATTCCTTTTTCTTCGAGCTGCTCTTGATCCAAGAGAAGATGTTCAGGATGATTTTGTGAACCGATAGTATAGGTAGGCGGATGCTGCAAAAGAATAAGTCGCTCCGGCTGCTCGCCAGAATCAATGGCATGCACACTTTCTTTTTGCAGCTCCCAGGCCGTCCCATACTCCATAATGGGGTCATATGAAATCTGCAGCTTACGAAAATCCGTATTTTTCATACCGTCAGGTCCCCTTTTCCAGTCTCCTGCCTGCACAGTTTGGCTAGTTATTCATTAATAGAGCTTAGTGTCCGGTGTATATCCTTCTATATTATCCTTGACGCGTTGCAAGAAACGGCCACAAATGACTCCGTCCAGAATCCGGTGATCCAGGGACAGACAAATATTAGCCATTGAGCGAACAGCAATCATATCATTGATGACCACAGGCTTTTTCACAATCGATTCAAAGGTCAGAATCGCTGCTTGTGGATAGTTAATGATTGGATAAGAAAGAATGGAGCCAAACGAGCCTGTATTATTTACAGTGAAAGTCCCTCCCTGCAAATCTTCCAGACTAAGTTTGCCTTCGCGTGTTTTTTGTGCCAATTCATCAATCTCACGAGCCAACCCAGCAACATTTTTCTGATCAGCCTTCTTAATCACAGGAGTGATAACCGAATCTTCTGTACCTACCGCTAACGAGATATTGATATCACGTTTGACAATAATTTTGTCTACAGCCCAGACAGAGTTCATAATCGGGTAATCCTTAATCGCACTCACAACAGCCTTCATCATGAAAGCCAGATAGGTTAGATTGATGCCTTCCTTGCGCTTGAATTCTTCCTTATGTTTATTGCGCAGCGCTACCAGATTAGTCACGTCCACCTCAATCATCGTCCAAGCATGTGGAATCTCCGAGACACTCTGGCGCATTCTTGTAGCAATTGTGTTTCGGATTGGTGTTACATCAATCAGATATTCCGAACTGCTTCCTCGTCCACCCTCAACCTCTATCGTTGGAATACGCGGAGATTCGCTCAAATGTAGCCCGGAATGGCGAAGAGGCTCTTCTGCTTTCTTCACTTCGGTTTGAACAAACTGTGGAGCTGGTGGTTGTGATACAGACGGGGCAGGCTGACTAGCAGGAGTTGAAGCTGCGGATGTAGCTCCACCTTTTTCTAAGAAGGTTAGCACATCTTTACGGGTAATTCTGCCACCCATACCTGTACCAGTAACCAACGATAGATCAATGTTATGCTCAGCAGCCAGTGTCTGTACTGCAGGAGAATAACGAGCACGCATCGAATCGCCAGCATTTGCAGTGGACTTCTGCCCTGCAACATCATTAGAAGCATTCGATGCAATTGTCGTCTGATTCGTACTTGGAGCAGCAGCAGAGGCAGCCACAGGCACGGCTATACGACAAATGACTTCGCCGACATTGACAACCTGGCCTTCTTCCGCTAATAGTTCACCCATAACTCCATCGATCGTTGAAGGTAATTCAGCATTTACTTTATCTGTAATAAGCTCACATAGTGGTTCATATTGCTCTACCGGTTCACCCGGTTTCTTCAGCCATTTGCCGATCGTCGCCGATACCAGCGATTCTGCCAGCTGCGGCATGATCACGTCAGTCAACTTTTGGTTGTCAGACATCTTTTCACTCCTTAAAAGTTTTACGAAGCAATGACTCTTAGAAAGACTACGCAGTAAAACTTGCTTCGTAAGCATCACTTGAGTTTTAGGAAGCTTCGCATCTACTTAACAAATTAATATTGTGCTAGCCGGAGCATTTCCGCCTTCACTTTTTCTTTACTTAGCATGAAAAACTTCTCCATTGGCGGGCTGATTGGCATCGCCGGAACATCGGGACCACAGAGACGGAAGATCGGTGCATCCAGCTCGAACAGACAATGCTCAGCGATAATGGCCGCCACTTCGCCGCCAATTCCGCCTGTTTTATTATCTTCATGCACAATCAATACCTTACCGGTCTGACGGGCAGCAGCAATAATCGCATCACGATCCAGCGGTTGCAAGGTACGCAGATCAAGAATATGTGCTGTAATTCCTTCCTCGCGTTCCAATTCTTCCGCAGCCTGCATAGCAAAATGCAGCGGAAGACTGTAGCCAATCACCGTAATATCCGTTCCCTCACGCAACAGATTAGCTTCGCCAATTGGAACGGTGTAATCCCCTTCCGGCACTTCTTCCTTGATCAGCTTGTAACACTTTTTGTTCTCAAAGAAAAGAACCGGATCAGGATCACGTACGGCTGCCTTCAACAAACCTTTAGCATCATAAGCGGAGTAAGGCGCTACAATCTTCAATCCAGGTGTACCAAAGAAAATCGATTCTGGACACTGTGAATGATACAAACCGCCGAACACCCCGCCGCCAATAGGGGCACGAATGACAACCGGGCAACTCCAATCGTTATTTGAACGATAACGGATTTTAGCCGCTTCACTAATGATTTGATTCGTCGCTGGAAGCATAAAGTCGGAGTATTGCATTTCAGCAATTGGTTTCATTCCGTACATAGCTGCTCCGATGGCTACACCAGCAATCGCTGATTCAGCGAGGGGTGTATCCATAACCCGCTCTTCGCCAAACTGTTCCTGTAGACCTTTAGTTGTGGTAAATACGCCGCCTTTGAGACCAACGTCCTCACCAAGCACGAACACGGAATCATCGCGCTCCATTTCTTCCTTCATCGCGAGCCTGATGGCATCGATATATTCCATTATAGCCATGGTTTATGCCCCTCCTTTGAGGTCGGAATCACTGTATACATGCAGCAGTGTGTCTTCCGGTTTCGGGAACGGAGCATTATCGGCATATTCGATAGCCGCTTTAAGCTCAAGATTGCATTCAGCAGCAAGATCTTGTTCTTGCTCGTCACTCCACAATCCCAGACCGATCAAGTAATTACGGAATCCTGCTACGCCGTCCTTCTTCCAGTTCTCATCAACCTCTTCTTTGGTCCGGTAAGCCAGATCATTATCTGAGGTGGAGTGTGGAGACAAACGGTACATCATCGCTTCAATCAGCGTAGGACCTTCACCCGCGAGGGCTCTTTCCCGCGCTTCCTTAACGACACGATAAACCTCAAGCGGATCGTTTCCGTCTACACGCACACCAGGAAATCCATAACCCAGCGCACGGTCGCTAACCTTGCCGCCTAACTGTTTATGAACAGGAACAGAGATTGCGTACTGATTGTTCTGGCACATGATAATAACCGGCAGCTTATTCACTCCGGCAAAGTTACAAGCTTCATGAAAATCCCCCTGATTGCTGGAACCTTCACCGAAGGTTACAAATGAGACGAATTTCTTCTTCTGCATTTTGGCCGCCAGAGCAAAGCCAACCGCATGAGGGACCTGCGTGGTTACAGGGCTTGACCCTGTCACAATACGCAGACGTTTGCTGCCAAAGTGACCTGGCATTTGCCGCCCACCACTGTTTGGATCTTCTGCCTTTGCGAATACGGACAACATAAGTTCGCGTGTAGTCATACCCACTGAGAGCACGAAAGCATAATCGCGGTAATACGGTAAAAAATAATCATTTTGCCGGTCCAGCGCGAACGCCGCCGCCACCTGACCCGCCTCCTGGCCTATGCCGGAGACATGAAAGTTGATCTTGCCAGCGCGCTGAAGCAGCAGACTGCGCTCATCGTATTTACGAGCGAGCGACATATATCTGTACATATCGATGACCTGGCCGTCACTAAGTCCAAGCTGCTTATGTCTGTTAATCGTTTCTACAGTACCTTGGGATTCCATAAAGAGATACCTCCTTATTCATAAAGCCTGAAGTCTTACAGGAATTAAGACCAATTGTGCCCTGATCTTAAAACCTGGTACTAAGACTTGGCTTGAGTATATTATAATCCCTTTCTACCCAAAAAGAAAAGCTAAGAAAAACTAAAATCCAATAGATCTTCCATCCACAGCTAACATTGCTTCTCCGATAATCTCCGAAAGGGTAGGGTGAGCATGTATAGCTTCACCAATCTCCCAAGGTGTTGCATCCAGAAGCTGTGCCAAGGCCGCTTCTCCAATTAAATCGGTCACATGAGGACCAATCATCTGCACACCAAGAATATCTCCACTGCTACGATCGGCAACAACTTTGACAAATCCGTCCTTCTGGCCATATACAATTGCCTTGCCAATGGCCGAAAATGGGAACTTGCCAATCACTACAACATGTCCAAGCTCTTTAGCTTCCTTCACGGTGTAGCCCACACTTGCTACCTCAGGCCGAGTATAGACACAACGTGGTACTAAATGTGTATGGTAAGGATGTAGCTTCTCACCAGATAGATGGTTAACCGCCATAATCCCTTCATGACTGGCTGCATGAGCCAATTGAAGCCCGCCGATGCAGTCACCAATCGCATAAATATGCGGTTCTGCCGTCTGCATACTAGCGTTTACAGCAATAATCCCTTTGTCAAAGCGAATATCTGTGTTTTCAAGACCAATATTCTCGATGTTGGCCACTCTGCCTACGGATACAAGCAATTTTTCTGCGGATAGGCTTTGACTTTGCTCTCCCTTACGGGCTTCGATCGAAATTCCATCCTCCGTTACCTGGCAGGTTGCAGCATCCACTGTAGTTTCAGTCAGTACCTTAACACCACGCTTTTTCAACAACCGTTGCAGTTCCTTAGCTATCTCTTCATCCTCTTGAGGCAGTAACTGACCTGCCGCTTCAACCACAGTCACCTGCACTCCAAAATCAGCCAGCATTGAAGCCCATTCGACACCAATTACACCGCCGCCCACAATAATGATAGAAGATGGCAGCTCTTCGAGCGTGAGCGCTTCATCACTGCTAAGAATCACTTTCCCGTCTGGTTCGAGACCAGGCAATACTCGTGGGCGTGAGCCCGTAGCGATAATAAGATGGCTGGAAACTACTGTTTCCATCTCCCCATCTTCCAGTTCCACAGCTACAGCACCGCTGCGCGGAGAAAAAATAGAAGGACCCGTTACGCGCCCTTTACCTTTGACAACTTGTATTTTATTTTTGCGCATCAAATATTGTACGCCTTGATGAAGTTGCTCAACTACAGCTTCTTTGCGTTTCTGTACCTTTGGGAATACCAGCTGTACACCGCTTGTCTCAATGCCATAGCTCTCACTCTCATTGATTTCAGCATATACCTCTGCACTACGGAGCAGTGATTTACTAGGAATGCAGCCCCGATGCAGACAGGTTCCTCCCAGTTTGTCCATTTCGATGACGACAACGGACTTTCCAAGCTGTGCAGCGCGAATAGCCGCCACATACCCTCCAGTACCTCCGCCAAGTATGGCCACGTCACATGAAATTGTCATGATATGTATCCTCCAGTCATTACACGTAAGTTCATTTTACTTAGTATATTGTACTCTCTTTTTGCTCTATTACAAAACTTATAAACGTCATATGCAAATGGACTTTTTCTTGCTAAAGCGTTATCATATGGGTGAATCTAAAGGGCTAAGAGGGGTAGGAGACACTTATGAAACTGTTAATTTCACGCTTCATTGCCATCCTTATTCTTGTGTTTCCGGGCTTAATAGCAATGAAGGGCTTCCTTATGATGAAGGATGATATTTTTGATTACATATCCATGCATGGTGATGATACCGTTGTGCCCCACTTTGCTTGGCTGCATTTCGGTGGTGGATTGCTGCTCTTCGCAGCTGGCATGACTTTCCTTGGTGGCTGGATTCTGGCTAGGGACCGTAAGAAGAATTACGTAGGTCCAAGGTTCAAGGAGAAGCAAAAGGCGAAACAAGCCGGAACGCAGGAAACGATCTCTTAAGATGCTATACTAAACTTAGAATCAGCATTTTCATCTCATCATTTGTTCATCTGATCATATGAATCTCGAATCGCACACAATCAAGCCTTATTACCCTGCTGATTGTAATTTGTACAATAGATTTCCCCACATTCAAACCCTCCCAGCTCACCCGATCTGGTGCTCGTTATCTATCACAAATAACATAAAGGCGAGAACTTCATGGACGCAATCTGCGCTCCCTGAAAATTCTCGCCTTTTTCTTAAATACCCGCCTTATCAAGCGCCTCTTTCCGCCGCCCCTGTACCAACTCACTGTACAGTCCGCTTTGCTTCAGCAGCTCTTCATGAGAGCCTTGCTGCAATAATCTGCCGCCCTGAAGCACAAGAATTCGATCAGCCGCACGAATCGTGCCAAGTCTATGAGCGATGACGAAGCTCGTTCGCCCTTTCATCAGCGCCTGCAGCCCTTCCTGAATCTTGATCTCGGTCACTGTATCAATACTGCTGGTTGCTTCATCAAGCACAAGCATAGAGGGGTTAGCAAGAATCGCTCTCGCAATGGAGAGCAGCTGCTTCTGCCCTTGGCTTATACCGCTGCCATCCGCCGAGAGCATCCGTTCATAACCTTCGGGCATTCGCATAATAAAAGAATGGGCATTGGCCAGCTTAGCCGCCTCTTCAACCTCTTCATCGGACGCATCCAGCCTCCCGTACCGGATGTTATCGCGGATACTCCCTTTGAACAAAAAGGAATCCTGCAATACAAAGGCCATATGACTTCTCAAGCTTTCCCGCCGAATCGAAGTGATATCTAAGCCATCCAGCGTGATTTTCCCCTGATTAGGATCATAAAAACGGGATAACAGCCCTATTAGCGTTGTTTTGCCTGCACCGGTAGGTCCAACTAAAGCGATCATCTCACCAGGCTTCGCTTCAAAGCTGATATCCTGCAGCGTGTTAGAACCTCCATCATAAGAAAAAGCTACATTTTCAAACTTCACCGCACCCTGTACAGTTTCAAGTGATATGGCTGCACCTTCATCTTTAGCCTCGGTCTCTTCGTCCAGCACTTCAAACACCCGTTCTGCCCCTGCCACCGCTGAAAGCAAGGTATTCCACTGATTCGCTAAATCATTAAGCGGACGAGTAAACTGGCGGGTATATTCAACGAATACGATGATCACACCCACTGTAATCGACCCACGGATCGCAAGCAGACCACCAATTCCTGCAACAATGGCGAAGCTGAGATTATTAAGACCATTCATAAGCTTGGGGATGAAACCAGAAATGGACTGCGCCCAGTAACCTGACAGCATAATTCGCTTGTTGCGTTCATGAAAACCGGAGATGACCCGTTCCTCTTGTGAAAAAGCCTTGATAATCCGTTGTCCGGATAAGGTCTCCTCAATATAACCGTTAAGCTCCCCTACATTGCGCTGACGTTCTTTAAATAGTGGACCTGTACGGCGTGTAATCCAGCGCATGCCTAACAACATCAAAGGCACGACGAGGAATGTGAGCAGCGTCAACAAGGGACTAAGCCACAGCATAACCCCTACGGTTCCCAGCAAGGTTAAGACACTTGAAAATATCTGAATAGCCGAGCTATTCAACGTAGAGCTGACGTTCTCGATATCATTGGTAAGACGGCTCATAATTTCTCCCTGCTGTCTCCGATTAAAAAAGGAAATGGGCAGACGGTGTAAATGGGAGAATAGCTCCGTACGCATCCGTAATACAGTTTCTTGAGCAATTTCGATCATCCATATGTTTTGCAGCCAAGAAGTCAGAGAATAAAAAATGTACACACAAGCAAGGCTTGTCAGAAAAACAACCCATGAGCGCCCGCCGGTACCTTCCAGATAATTATCCACCGCTCTGCCAATCATGTATGGCCCCAGCAGCGCTAGCGCTGAGCTGAAGACAACCATGATCAGTACAAGAATAAGCTTGGCTTTACGCTCAGCTAGATAACTCCAGATCCGGATCAGCGTCCCTGACCAATCCTTCGCCTTTGCTTTGGGTTTGCCGCCAGATGCTGTCCCTAGACTTCGTCCCACGCCAAGTTCAAAGTTCGGTTTAGGATGACGAAAAGGTTCAATTAATGCTTTGAACATGCTGCTTCGCCTCCTCTACCTGTGATTCATAAATCTTGCGGTACAGCTCGGAGCTTGCCATAAGCTCCTTATGCGAGCCTTTGCCAATTAATCGTCCCTCATCCAGCAACAGGATCAAATCGGCTGATGCCGTTGAACTGATTTTCTGAGTAATCAAAAAGGTTGTACAGGAGATATCCTTTAGCGCCTCCAGCAAAAGCCCTTCCGTAACCGCATCAAGTGCACTGGTGCTGTCATCAAGGATCAACATAGCCGGTTTCCTAACAAGTGCGCGGGCAATCGTTAACCGCTGCTTTTGTCCGCCGGAGAGATTAACCCCTCGTTGACCAAGCATCGTGTCATAGCCATCCGGCAACCCTTTTACCGTCTCGTGAATTTGTGCAGCCGCCGCTGCTTGTTGGATTTGTTCCAGTGTGGCGTGTTCATTGCCCCATGCAATATTATTGCGGATTGATCCGCTGAAAAGCTGCAATTCCTGAGGCACATAACCTATCGATCTCCGCAGTCTGAAAATATCAATATCAGCACTTTTTTCACCGTCAATCCAAATGGTGCCGTCAGTCTCTTCATACAAGCGCGGAATCAGACTCACGAGTGAGGATTTTCCAGATCCGGTCGCCCCCATAATCGCTACTCGCTCACCAGCAGCTACTTCAAAATGAATGTCCTCCAGGACAGAGATATCACTATTAGGATACTTAAAGCAAACGCCTTCAAATTTAACGTGGCCCTGAATCGGTTCGCCTTGCAAAGTCCCGCCTTCATGAACTCCAGCTCCCGCTTCCATAACTTCTGAAACACGCTGAGAGGAGGCCCGAGCGCGGGAAAACGTTACAACAAGACCAGATATCGCTGATAGTGCTCCAATCGTTCGCAAGGAGTAATTAATAACAGCAACAGTCTGACCCAAAGTAGCATCCCCATTGGAAATGGCTATCCGTCCAAACCATAAAATCGCCAAAATCGCCGCATTCACAATAAGCATAACAAAAGGCATCGTCGTCTCAGTCAAACGCAAGGCAGACACCGTTGATCTCATCAAATTCCCGCTAAATACCGTGAAACGTTCAATCTCATACCCCATACGCACAAATACGCGGATCAAGCGAATACCCGTAAGATTCTCCTGAATCACGCCATTAACTCCGTCTAAACGCTGCTGGACCGTACGAAATAACAAGGAAGCTTTTCTCATAATCCAGTAGAGGAAAAAAATCAACAAAGGTAACGCCACCGTCAGCAGTAATCCCAGCTTCACATGAACAACTAACGCCATAATCACACTGCCTACCACAACAAGTGGCACCCGTGTCATAAAGCGCAAGCTCATAAAAATAGTATCCTGCAGCTGTGATACATCACCAGTCAGACGGGTAATCAGTGACGAGGTAGCAAAACGATTGAATACTTCATACGTAAAAGACTGTACCTTTTCGTACAATTTGTCCCTAAGATCGAACGCAAAGCTCTGACTTGCATGGGCAGCAAAAAAAGAACTGAGTACCCCGGCTGTAAACGCAACTACCGCGCTGCCGATCAATATACTGCCCCACAGCCATACTACAGAGGTATCTTTTTCTCGGATCCCTAAGTCAATGATTTTGGAAATGATCAAAGGCTGTGATAATTCTACCGTCAATTCAATGAGCATCATTACAAGGGCAGCTATTGCAGCTACCTTATATTTTTTGAGAAAAGAGAAAATCAAAGCCATTCGCATACCCTCTTTTTCTATTCGTACAGTGCATCCCTTAACCGAGTTGACATCGTGGAAGCCTGTCCAGTTTTCAGTATTGCTCGACGCAGTGCTTTATTACTCCGATTCAATTCCACCAAATCCGCCATCATTTCTTCCAGCAAGCTTTCAGTGTCACTGGATAAATCTCCATTCTGCTGCAAAAGAGCTAACCGTTCCTTATATTCATCTAATCTTTCAGTCACACTTATTACTTCCTTTCCCATCTCTTATTACCACTTATCATACCACATCCAATCAATCGCAATGTTTTCACTGGATACATCCGATCCGAATATGATACTCTAATAAGGTCGCATTTTTAAGATATGATCATTGTTTTTACGAAAGGATAGATGGAAGTGGCACAATTGTTTTTCAAATACGGAGCAATGAACAGTGGTAAATCTATTGAGATACTCAAGGTTGCACATAATTATGAAGAGCAGGGGAAATCGGTGCTTATTTTCACTCCATCCATAGACGACCGGGACGAGGTTGGTTTTATTTCTTCTCGTATTGGGCTTCGGAAACAAGCAATCCCCATCGATGAGAACACAGATATTTATAATATCGTCAGCAGTAACCAACCTAAACCACACTGTGTACTTATTGATGAATGTCAATTTCTAAGCAAGGAATGTATTCTCCAGCTAGTGCGTATCGTTGATGAGCTGGGTATTCCGGTAATGGCCTTCGGACTTAAAAATGATTTTCAGAATCAGTTATTTGAAGGCAGCAAATATATGCTGATCTACGCTGATAAAATTGAGGAAATGAAGACGATCTGCTGGTTCTGCGAGCGCAAAGCTACTATGGCTCTACGAGTAGAAAACGGCAAGCCCGTATATAGCGGCAAGCAAATCCAGATTGGTGGTAATGAAGCTTACTATCCGGTATGCCGCAAATGTCACAAGAATCCACCGCTATAGCCGTGTATAAAAAGCATCCCAAAGCCATAAAGGCTATTGGAATGCTTTTTTGATTAAGAAGATATTACCCTAAATATCTTTCTTTAAGAATATTCAAATGATGATGGTCATGTCCAATCATAATGCAGGCCTGAGCTCTCGCAGAAAGAGTAGCCTCGTTAACAGTTCCCTTCCGGATCCATGCTTCCTCCGGCAGAGTTTCCATTAGGAGTAATGTCGATTCTCGAACAAGATTGTAGTGGGCCAGCAACGCTTTTAAAGTGTGCGCTTCGAAATTGGCGGTAAGTACATAGTCTTTCTCTTCAAAACCCGGCAGTGGAGTCGTATCCCCTCTGGCGATGCACAATAAACGGTAGGACATGATTCTTCCGGTATCAGCCAGATGTCCGACCATTTCCTTGATACTCCATTTCTCCGGAGCGTAACGATAGTCCCCTTGTTCTTCCGTAAGATTCGAAATAAAAGTGCAAATCTCATCCGTCTGCTCTCTAAAAATAGTAATGATGTCTCCTTCAGCTGGCACTAAATCGACATATTTTGATAATTCTTCGAGATACTCACTGCTTTCTGGACGTCGATCCATGTCTAAACCCCTCTCATTTTGAATTTTTTTGAAAAAATAGGAGGAAAATTATACTGTAGTTGTTGTATTTTAGCTCATTTTATACGATACTTGCAATAATAGGGTTGGTTAAACTAGAAGTCATCGGGAGTGTCGGCATGCTAGATTTTATTCTTTTTATGATATTTTCAATACTTGAGACTTATGCGATGTTCTTTCTGGCTTTCAAAATTTTCAAAATTGACTTATATCATAAAGAGATGGTGTTTGCTAGTTTTATTATGGGCTTTTTTTCTTATACAATTAGGATCAACTATGGGATGTTTCCATTAGATATTTTCTCACAATATGCACTAATGTTTTGTTTTATGTGGATGTTATTCCGGATTCATCCCTTCTACGCTTCTATATTAACCGGGATGACCTATCAAGCATACTTGGTGATTCAGACCAGTCTTATGTATCTATTAAACTCTGTAATCATCATGCCTCTAAATATCTTGAACCCGATTACCAAAAACATGATCACAATGCAGGTTTTATCAGCATTAACCGCGATTCTCATTGGTATGTATGTAGGTCATAAACGTATTGGATATGACTTTGTACCTGATAAACCCGATGTAAAAATTAAACCAACGACTAATGAAAAAATATTATTCGCTCTTAATCTTCCTACAATAATTGTCGTTACTTCACTCAACTACTTTTTTGAATCTCGTTTCTTTTTCATAATCCCATTTCTCTATGGAATACTATTATGGGGATATCTATATTTCTCATACAAAAAGGACAGAAATAATTATGAATCATTTATCTCTTAAAATTGTTGAGTTCATTAAGAAAAGTAATCCAGAGCAAACGCATTCTATTGAAATCATGCATTATGCCCTTAGCATTATTCTGAATACTTTATTAATTATTATGACTTCATTATGCATTGGCGGGCTCACTGGACAGCTAAAAGAAACATTCTTAGCCTTATTCAGTTTCATACTCCTAAGAATGTCATCTGGTGGTGTGCATTTAAAATCCGCAAGGTCCTGCAATATTGTATCTATCTTTATCTGTTCACTTATCCCTCATATTACCTATCTAATACATAACCATTTGATTTGGATTAATCTTTTTTCTTTACTTGTAATGATCTTATGTGCTCCGAATCCTGATGTTAATGCTCAAATCCCCAAAGAATGGTATTTGGGTTTAAAGATCATTTCCATAATTCTGGTTTCTTTGAATTTTTGGATCCATTCGTCTGTCATTGGATTGGCATTTTTAGTTCAATCCTTTACAGTTATAATCCCATTACAAAGGAGGTCAATCAGATGAAAAAAACCTTAGCTCGTTATGCTTCTAACCTACTGGGTACTTCTGCTCAAGTTTTTACAAAAATTCTAAAACCAGCAGCTTACAGCCCTGAAATTCCAAAAGAACTGCGCAAGTAATTAAACAAGGATGGGGAAAAGATGCGTGTCTTACAGAAAGACGGTTCCTCTAGTGATATTCTAGAGGAAGATATATTGTATTTCTCGAATTATAAAAATACAATATTCGTCCATACGAAAGAAGGCGAATTTATTCTCCCCACCACGCTTTCCGATCTTTCCGTAGCGTATGAGGGTAAGGGATTCGAACGCCTTGACCGCAGCAATGTCGTCAATATCAACAACATAGAAGGCTATGATCCCGGGCGGAAGATTGTATGCTTTAATCAAGGTACGCAGTTCACTACTGTTTCGGAATCCAATGAACCTCGCCTTAAGAAGTATCTTGCTTCACAAAAGAAAAAACCGTCAGAATAAAATTCAGTTTTTAATAATCCCGGCATGTTCACACATGCCGGGATTATTTTATTAAAAATTGAAACTTTTTAGCATTTTCCTCAAAATCGCACATTATGCCATAATAATCCTCAAATGTAAAGATAAATTCGTAGGATGAATGACAGGAGACGGATCCTATTCCAAATGATACCATATAGATAAACCTATAATAAAAACAATTAATGATGGAGGATCATAATGAATTACTATTTTCATCCCTCTCCACGCCCCTCATCCCTGGAATCGATATCTGACGAGGATTTACTAAGAATCTATGAGCTAGCGGTTGATGCCCATGCATTACCGGATTTCATTGAAATTATTAAAGATATCATGAGAAGTAGAAATCTCATAGATTCTGAAAATATATAACATCCCCTTCCCCATTAAATTCACACTGACGCATGGTACACATTTTTCTCCAGCTTCAACCAACAATAAGCTCCTTAGGTCGCCTTAAGTTAAGTACATAAACATAAAAAAGGTAGAGCCTCCGCGGCCCTACCTTTTTTAAATGCACATATGATGGTTAATCTCAGATAAAAATAATGCTCTATTCTGTAATTTCTGTTTTGAAAACATTCTCCAATTTGCCGCCGAGTCTTTTCTTCAAAGGAACTTTAATATCTCTGCCCAATTCTTTAAAGAAAGTTTCAACATCACATTTCACATTTTTTGCAGTTGCGATTACCGCACCATCACCAACAATGTTTTGATTCGCTTCAAGAGGAACATCAACTTCGATGTCATACTTTTTGGATAATGTCTTGATGTAACGTGCGAAGATCTCCAGCAATTCCTCGTTATTAAAATTCTCTATAGCGACTTTGCCCTTGCTGGTAAACTTCATGTTAATTTTCATTATTAATATCCCCTTTTCTGTCAAACCATTTTTAGTTGTTAGTTTATGGATCAAGATGAATAGATGGCTGCAAGAAAGGGCAACATTCATTCATTTTTGAGATCATTAGCAAAAGGCATACATTATTTATAAGCACCCTTTATTTGTTGTACTTTAAACTGAGTAAATTCTTTAAGTGCTTGTATGACCTGATCCTGTTCCTCTTCCTTCAGTTCATAAACGCACTCCCGTAGCCACTCGCCAAATAGAAAGGCTTGACGCCCTTTACGGGGGCTCTTTCTTAAGGAGTCGAGGTTACCCTCAAACTTATCGTTCAGGACATCGGTCAGATTGTATTTCTCAATCTTCTCTATTACCATTCCTGCCCCATATTCCGTTTCGTAAACTATAACTTCATTCGAATCAAAGGAAACGTACGATGTTTCTTTCCCTTCCTTCGCTCTGAATTCCTTAAGCTTGTTAAAGGCTGTCTCGTAGATATAATCTTGAGACTGTTTGAGCTGTGGCAGCTCATATCCTTGCTTCAAGGTCTTGATATATTCAATATCTGGCATATAATCTGCCAAATGGTACATCCGATTCTTCAGATCCGTTCCAAGCGCTTCAATGATCTTGTCCAGATTGTCTTTAAGCGGAATGCTCTCTCCACGTTCGATTTTGCTGAGCTGTGAGTAACTTATACCGCTCTTTTCTTCCAGTCCTCTTAAGGTTAACCCTCTCGTCTTTCTGATGTGCCGAATGAAATTACCCAGCTCATCGGGATAGTTCTCAAAATCATTCATGGGAGTCACCTCCCTACTATCATAACACAACATAACAATTTGTGTTGGCTAATAACAATTATTCCTTGTTTTTACTTGCCTCTGAAGAGCAATTCCCAGTATTCCACGCCCAATATAACCCTATCTTTACAAAATACCGGAAAAAGACTCAGCGCTCGTCTGTAAGGATTTGGAATATGCTCGATACTCGCCTCAGTTTTACTATACGCTTAAACCCCATCTGTATTCTGCATCTTATCTTCCGTTTACTGACTCAGTTTACTTACTTTACTCATCTAGCTCACCTTCTCAACTTGCTCACTTTACTCACTTGACTTACCTAGCTCACTTGGCTCACATAGCTCACCTTACTCACCTTACTCACCTTACTCACCTTACTCACCTTATTAACTCAATTCTACTTCATCGGACCGAGGAGACCTTATTAAGCTGATTTCTGCCATTCTGCTCAGCTATCGGACTCAAATGCAGCTATTCATTAAAATATATTACGATTCCGTGCAAAAGTATGACAATAAGAGCTATGGAGTCCGAAAAATTGGAAAAATAGACCAAAAAGTTCAAATAGCGGCAATACAGTCCGTTACGATCCCAAACCATCGAGGCTATCTGTTAAAACAAACTTTCTTGATAAAAGTAGCTCGTCCGAGCCAAACTTACCAAGTGTGCGTCGCTGTTGGCGCACTTTAGCTTTAGCGTACCTCAGTGAGCGTACTTTAGCTTTAGCACACCTCAGCGAGCGTGCCTCAGCTTTATTGTACCTTAGCGAGCGTGCCTTAGTTCTCTGTTCTCCATATACACTTACCTTTTGTGTCACACCCTTATTTTTACTTTTACTCCGCTTCCCCCTCAGTGTATTCATGCGTGCGTATCCTGCGTATATCCCACTAATCCAATTATCAAAAAAACAGCCAGTCCCTATAAACCTGAGACTGGCCATAATCATTACTCCATAACACTCAGCAGGTTGAGGATCATCTGTGCACTTTCAGCACGTGTTCCGTTTTGGTCCGGTGCAAATTGCCCTTCAGCACGTCCTTGCATCAAACCAAGTCTGTACACTTCACTGATTGCCTCTTGAGCCCACTGTGGAGCAAGACCAATATCATTGAATGCCGAAATGTTACGGCTAGCCACAGATACACTACTCTTGGTGTAAGCTTAAAGTCCATTGGGAACACCCGTAGCAAAACCGGGGATTTCATAGAAATCACCGTTGATCCCTGCGATCACTCGGTTTCCAGGCGAATCCGCATACATGGCCATTTCGGTAACGCCCTTCATACCGTATACCTTTCCATCCTTCGTACCTGCCCGCAGCTCCAAATTTCCTTGTTGCGGGTTGAACTCCACTGCATGTATCTTTTGTAAACCACGTTCATTCTGGAGATCTATCCAGGTATACATCGCCCCGGGTGCAAGCTCTGTTTGGCGAACATCAATAACGGTTCCGTAATCTGTTGCTGGTAAATATAAATCAGAAATGGAAGCGCGAACAATTGCTCCCGGTTGTAACAACGAAATCAACAAAACAAAGATAATAACAACATTAATTTGCCTAAGATACCATCTCACTATGTTGACATCCTCCCCACTTGGCTGTCCTAATATCGATCTGAGCTTGGACAACATCATAGGGTTAATATTAACTAGGAAGCGTAAAGGTTAGATAAAATTTACCAAGGCATACTGTTAACTTCGTCTAATCATTTCATCAAATTCATGCTTTAGCCTGTTGATAAATCTCCGGGCGGTCTGGGAGGTCTGTTTTGAAGCAGAGACAATAGCTCCTGAATATTTCGCACGGGTATCTGGTGATCGTAACTCGATGGTTTTCATGAAGGCTGGAGAACCCTCTGATATTTTCAGAAACGAATAATCCAGACCAATTGTGATGGCCAGTCCTTCTGCAACTGCATTCTCAATCGCCCGTGTGTTGTTACTTACAAAAAGCAAATTGATCGGCCCATAGCCAGATAAATATCGCTCTACATAGTCCTTAATGTAAGAATCATCGTATAAAACCAACGTCTGCCCCACTAACTGAGCAGGTGTAAGGATGGAATTCAGGGCAAGCGGTGAGTGAGGATGTACACCGACTACAATCTTTCCTTCCACTAACCGTTCAAACTTAACCCCTTTATATTTGTCAGGCATTCCCTCCGGCGAGACCATAAGTCCAATGTCCATTTCATCCTGCAGTACATTATCCAGAATTTCTTTAGGTCCCTTTTCAAAAATCTCTATTTTCACATTTGGAAAATCTGCCTTAAAGCTAGAGATTACCTTCACCATCAAATGCATGGGTCCAGGTATCGTAGCAATTTTCAAATGACCACTTAACGTATCGCTGTAAATCTGTGCTTCTTCTTTTAATTCATTTACTTTCATCAGGACTTCATTTGCTTTGCTAATAATGGCATTTCCTTCTGCTGTGGGAACCGCCTTTTGCCCGCGCGAACGGATGAACAAAGTAACTCCCAGCTCAGCCTCCAGCATGGTAATGGACTGGCTCATTGCGGATAGAGTGATATGACGATTCTGAGCTGCTTTGGTTAAAGAACCAATCTTTGCGACTTCTACGATATTCTCGCACTGCTCCAAATTCATTTGAATCACCCCTTAAGTTAATCTTTACTTAATAACTATTAAATTTACTTAAATTTTAATTAATTTAGACAAGTGCTACAATGTAAATAAGTTAGTAAGTAACCATTTTTACTATATCAACTTTCATTTCTAGTATAACTATATTTCTCGAGGAGGAAACTCAAATGACAGACAAAAGAGTAGCCGTAATAACAGGTGGAGCCAGTGGAATCGGGAAACAAACCGCCATTAAATTTGCAAGTAAAGGTGATCAAGTTGTCGTTGCCGATTTCAATCAACAATTAGGTGAAGAAACGGTAGCACAAATTATTAAAGATGGTGGCGAAGCTATTTTCGTCAAAACTGACGTCTCAAAATACGAAGAAGTTGAAGCACTCGTTCAGAAAACTGTAGATACTTATGGAAGAATTGACGTAATGTTCAACAATGCCGGCATCGGCCGCGTCACTCCTGTACTAGACCAAGACCTTAAGGATTATCATAGTGTCATTAATGTCAATCAGCATGGCGTAGCCCATGGGATTATCGCTGCTGGTAAAAAAATGCGTGAGCTCGGCATTAAAGGTGTGATCATCAATACAGCTTCTGTATTTGGATTCCTAGCTTCCCCAGGTACATTCGCATATCACGCTTCCAAAGGTGCGGTCATTATGATGACTAAATCCGCAGCACTAGAACTTTCCGTCCATGGTATCCGCGTGCTTGCCGTTGCTCCAGGCGCTGTGGATACGCCAATTATCCAAGGATATAAAGATCAAGGAATGGTCGACCAAATGAAGAGTAAAGTAATGGGTAACAAATTAACATTGCCTGAACAAGTTGCAGACACTGTATACTTGCTCTCCTTACCAGAAGCTAGTGCAATTAACGGTAGTGTTGTAATGGCTGATGAAGGTTATGCTTCATTTAAATAAAATTTCGGGTGAAAAAAATCCAAGGCTTCCCACAGGGGAGGTCCTTGGATTTTTTTTTATAGTATTCAATAGATACACCTTACTCCCAAGTCCTCTGTTCATTAATCTCCAGCTTACGTTTAAAAGCCTGCTCCAGATCAATGCCAAGTTTATTGGCCAGATCAAAAATATTCCACACCACATCGTACATCTCGTATCCCAAGTTTTCTTTCCGCTCTGCATCTGGATGAAAAGATACGGACAAAACTTCTTTGGACAACTCCCCAACCTCAGTCATTAAGTACAGCATTCTCTGCTCAATGGTGCTGGTATCAAACCCTTTGATTTCACTGAACTCCTTAACATACTGTTGAAACTCTGCTGCATTCATTTCCTTACGCCTCGCTTTTTGGGTAAAAATCCCTATGTTCTATTGCTGCCTTAGGTTTAGATGGCTTGAATTGATTAATATTATACTACAAGGCAATTCGAGCAGTACTCATTTATGTTCTTTGCTTCCTCCCCTGCTTCATTAATAGCCGCCTCTACTTCTTATCTTCTGCAGAAACATCCGGAAAAAATGGCCGCCCTTCCGGATAGGTTAATTGATTCAGCTGATCGCCAACCCATGCTTCGCCGTCTTCGCCCATTTCTTTTTTCCAAATAGGCACGATTTCTTTAATCCGGTCAATCACATATTCATTCGCTTCGTAAGCGGCCTTACGGTGCGGCGAGGATACAGCGATCACAACGGCGATATCAGTGATTTCAAGTTTTCCTATCCTATGGGTTACAGCAACCATAGTATTTGGCCAACGCTCATTCACTTCCTGCCCGATTCGTTCCAATTGCGCTACAGCCATGAGCGGATAAGCTTCATATTCAAGATATAATGTCCGCTTACCCTGCGTGAACTCCCGTACAGTGCCTAGGAATAAGGTAATCGCTCCCGCTTCTCTACGCAGGACTTTATCAGATACCTCCGCTGGTGTGATCGGTCCGTCTGTAATTTCAAATAATGAACTGCCCATGTGATCACTCCCTTTCGATAGATGCAGCAAATCCTTATATTGCTCAGGTGTATCTACATCTACAGTGAAATCCTCATATATACCAGCACCAGCAAGGTCGCCCTTATCTACCCCTAACCAATGCATCGAATCTAATAATCCTGATAGCTGGTACTGTCGTGTTTCCAGTCTATCAATGATACTTGGCAAAATCAGGTGCGGCCGATATACCCCATGGAGCATCTGATGCTTACCGTTAATGATGGGAAGAACAGCATCATAGTCGCCTTCCTTGAACCGGGTGAGCATCCACGAAGCTGCAGGGGCTGAAATATTAGGACTATCGCATCCGACAACCCAAGCATAATCCGTTTCCACCCTGACAAAAGCGGCATGAAACCCGCTTAAGGGTCCATGCCCTTCATAGATGTCCGGTAGAAAAATGAGACCGGATGGAAGACAATCCTCATACAGGGATGCATCTTTCGTAACAATAATGATCTTGGAGCAAAGGGTACGCATCTCCTTCACCTGTCTAACAATAAAATGCTCCCCGTGATAGGTCAGGAGCGCTTTATTCCGACCCTTCATCCGGGAATTCTGTCCCCCTGCCAGTATTATTCCAGTCAGCACAATGTGCACCTCCTGTAAGGGAATCTCCTTCTCTTATGTCAGGGATTCCTATATTAGATTGAAGCAGCGACAAAGCCAGGTTGAGGACCTCCTGATCTATAAGAGCTTGATCCCTTAAAAGTAGTACAGGGGTAGTATTCTTGCTTACCACAGACGTTACACTTTTCATATTAGCGTCCTCCTCCCAGCTTAACCACATATAAATATTCGTTGCTTGACTTCGCAGATTTATCATTTCATTTACATTGCGGATCAAGGCGATTTTGGGATAATCTGCAGATTTGAACCCTTCAGCAATCAGCAGATCAACCTTACCATACATAGACTGTACGATTTCTTCTAATGAAGTCTCGGACTTCCGCATTATTCTTGTAGCCTCAGACGATGTCAGTACGGTTTCAATCGCACCGTGCAGCAGATGCCTGCTGCTGTCTGTACCCGGATCATCTAATTGAAAATGGTGAGCATCGTGTTTAGCAGACCCGACGCGTATACCTTGAGTAGATAGAGCTCGAATTAAACGGCAGGCAAGTGTTGTTTTTCCGCTATTCTTGTACCCGACAATTTGTAATACAGGAACCGGACCCTGTACTGTTGCATGATGAGATTCCATACTCACGATGTTTACTCCTTTTCTTAAAATGATTAGTGCTTCAAATCACCCGGGTCCCCTCAAGGAAAAACGTATAGTTAAAGAGTATGGCATCCTCGCATGCCATGATATTTCAGGGTAGGAGGATGTTTACTATGAAGAAGTATATCCCTAACCAGCACGGCGCCTGGGCGATGCTCGTCCTTCCCTTTCTGTTCGGGGTAGCCGCATCCCAGGGGCAACCGATACATATTCCGCTGTTTGCTTGCTGGCTTCTGATCTATTTGTTCAGTTTTCCTTTACTGCAGGGGGTGAAGACAGGAAGATTTAAACGCTATGCCCAGCCCTTGAAGGTATATGGAATTCTGCTACTCCCTTTGATCGTCTATCTGGTAGTAGCCGAACCTAAGTTGTTATGGTTTGTTCTACCGCTCGTGCCTTTGTTCGCTGTAAATCTCTATTATGCAAAAACTAAAAATGAACGTGCCCTGCTCAATGATATCTCGGCCATTTTGGCATTTTGCCTGATCATTTATCCGGTCTTCTACGTCGGTCAGGGAGAAAGCTGGCGGACAGCGACCGAGTTGTTCCTGCTGGCTGTCCTGTACTTTGTCGGAACCGCTTTGTATGTCAAAACCATCATCCGTGAACGAAATAATATTAGCTTCTATTACGGATCTGTTCTATATCACCTGCTGGTTGCAGCAGCCGGGCTGTTCCTGTTTCCATCTCTGCTTGTTCCGCTGCTCATCCTGCTTGTGCGGGCAGCTGTCCTGCCAAAGACGGGCATCACAGTAAAACGTACCGGAATCATCGAAATTGGCTTCTCCTTTATGTTATATGTGTCTGTGCTCGTGTTGTACTTCTAGTATACAGTTGTAAAAAACCAGAAAGCTCATCTGCCGGTAATCCGGGTAGAGGAGCTTCCTTGTTGTTGCGTTAGTCTATTCTGCGATCATTTCCGGATTGCTCGATCCTGGAGGTACAATAAGGATACATTGCTCAGCCAAAAATGATCTGCCATCCGGCTCGATCAACAGCTGAAATTGCATTCTGCTCTTTAACCTCCAATATAGGACATGCCGATCTTTGTTCTGTTCTTCACGGTTTGTTCTGTCCGCTCATCGGAGTAACGGTCTGTCCGCTGCTCCCATACATCCCTAATGGCTAGCAGCAGGCTTTGGTCACTCGCCCCGCTGCGGAGCATTTCCCTGAGATCAAAACCGTCTGATGCGAACAGGCAAGTGTACAATTTGCCGTCGGAAGACAGCCGGGCACGTGTACAGGAAGAGCAGAACGATTCAGATACGGAAGTAATAAAACCGACCTCGGTACAGCTACCCTTGTGCCGGTACCTTTTGGCTACCTCGCCAAAATAATTATGGTCCTGTGCTTCCAGTTCAAATGAGCCTTGGAGGCGCTCCAGTATTTCCCGTTTGGTTACAACCTTCTCATAGCTCCAGCCGTTATCGTTGCCGGCATCCATAAACTCAATGAACCGCAAAGTTATATTCTTATCCTTGAAATAGGCAGCCATCGGTACAATCTCCGATTCGTTCACACCTCTTTGTACCACCATGTTTACTTTGACCTCAAACCCGGCTTCTACGGCATGATCAATATGACGCAGAATTAATCCAGACGTAAAGCCCCGTCCGTTCATTTTTCCAAACCGCTTATGCTCCAAAGCATCCAAGCTGACGTTCAGTCTGCGGAGTCCCGCAGCATACAGTGGCGCTGCCTGCGCACCGAGCAGTACCCCATTCGTCGTCAGTCCCATATCTTTTACACCGCCGATAGCGCGGATTCCCGCAACAAGCTCAGGCAGATTACGCCGCATAAGCGGCTCGCCACCGGTCAACCGGATTTTGCTTACTCCAAGGGATACGAACAGCTTCGTCAGCCGGCAGATTTCCTCAAAGGTTAACAGCTCGCTTGCGGGGAGGAATGCATAATCATCACCGAACACTTCCTTCGGCATGCAGTAGGAACAGCGGAAATTGCACCGGTCTGTTACCGAAATCCGCAAATCATGGATAGGCCGTCGCAATTGATCCTTTAGTGGATGTGCATTCATGACTCTTATCTCCCTTCCGGTAGGCTTACAGTACCCATTTATCAGTACCTTCTTCAACACCCAGAAGCAGTACATCAACAAGATCACCTGCGGCGTAACCTCTTGTCCCGCCCGGCAGCACAATCAGCGAATTCCCGCGTGCGATGGAAGATACGGCATTAGATTTATTGAAACCGGCAGGACGCACCGAGGTGCGGTCATGAACAGCCCGGATAAACCGGGTGAACGGATTGGCCTTTGGGTAATCCTCTGCCAGTACCGCCGTCGTGCGCGGCAGATAAATTTTATCCGCTCCCATCATTTTGAGCAGGGCGGGTCTAACAAACAGCTCGAAGCCTGTGAAGCAGGCAGAAGGATTGCCGGACAGTCCGAACAAGTACTTATCCCCGGCAACCGCAACTGTGGTCACGCTGCCCGGACGCATCGCCACCTTGTTGAACAGCACATCAGCCCCGAGACGGTTATATATTTCCGGCAGGTAGTCATAATCACCGACGGACACACCTCCCGTTGTGATCAGGCAGTCTGTTTCTGTCATTGCCTTCCGCACCGTCAGCAGGCATGCTTCCAGTTGGTCTGCGGCTGTATCATACATCCGGTAAGGAATACCCATCCGGGCGAGCTGGGCTGCGATCATCGGTCCGTTACTGTTGCGGATTTTGCCGGGTGCAAGCTGTGCTGTCACCTCCAGCAGTTCGGTTCCCGTAGACAATATCCCTACTACCGGCCGCTTACCGACCTGAACATACCCATAACCGAATGTAGCCAGCAGCGCTACAATCCCGGGATGAATGAAGCTGCCGGCCGGAACGATCATTTCTCCTGACCGCATATCTTCACCCTTCAGGGACAGATTCTCCTGTGGCGCAAAAGCTTTACGGATTGTAAACGTATGACCTGCTGCTGTGGCCTGTTCAAACATAACTACAGCATCCGCTCCTGCCGGCAGCGCCGCTCCCGTCATCAGACGGACAGCTTCGCATGGCCCAATTGCAATCTGAGATACTGCCCCTGCGCCGATATGATCTACTACAGTAAAGCTGATCCTGTTATTACCGGAAGCACCGGCAGAATCTGCCGAAGAAATTGCATATCCGTCATAGGGTGATCGGGTAAAATGCGGAACATCATGGGTTGCCGTCAGCGGCTCCGCCAGGATCCGTCCATAGCTTTCAGCAAGTGGAATCCTTTCTGTACCTATGCGACATGCTCTTTCAGTTACCCGGAATACAGCTTCGGCAACGGTAACCGGAGTTCTGGTCTTTTCCACCTTCATCTGCTCCTAACTTAGTGCCGTACTAAAAAACGGTTCATCCGGTTATTTCTCCGTAATATCGCTGAATGTGCCTACATACCGGACATCTTCGCCGGTCTCATCCTTTACAGCGCTGATATTCAGCCACTGCAAATACTCTTCCCCGCCCTTGCGCTTGTTCCAGATTTCACCCTGCCACATCCCCTTCTCCCTGACTTCGCTCCACATTAAGCGGTAGAACTCCTTGGATTGGCGGCCTGACTTCAGAATGCTGGGCTGTCTGCCAAGAACTTCGTCTTCCGTATAGCCGGTGAGCTTCGTGAACGCCGGATTGACGGTCTTGATCAGACCGGAGACATCCGTAACCAGAATCCCCTGTCCGGTAGAATTGAACACTTCAGAGGTAAGCGCAAGCCGGTCCTGAAAATAGATCCACACTACCAGCACCAGACTGGCCAGCGCTACCTGAGAGAGCAGCATGAACCCGATGGAATATTGCCCTGTAGCCGAATAAATCACCGACAGCATAATGGGAGGGAAAAAACCGCCCAGACCGCCCATCATCGATACGATCCCGTTGGCGACACCCGCCTGCTTATTGAAGTACAGTGGGACTAATTTGAATATGACTCCGTTACCGATTCCCGCGCTGAACGCAATAGCAAGGCAACCTACTGTATATAAGCCCATGTCAGGCATAAATGCCAGGATGATTGCTGCAACCGTATAAATACTGAATGTGCCGGTAAGCAGAAACAAAGGCTGGAACTTGTCGGCAAGCCAGCCGCCTATCGGCCGGAAGAAGGTCGCAACGGCAATGAAGCCGGCTGTGCGCATCCCGGCATCCACTTTTTCCAGACCGAAGTTCGAAACTAGAAAGTTCGGCAGATAAATAGTGAAGGCAACGAAGGAGCCAAAGGTTATGAAATAGAACAAGGAGAAAAGCCAGAGCTTTTCATTTTTGGACACGCCCTTGATCTGTTCAATAATCGGCGTTTTGAGTTTAGGCTCATGACGATCCCCAAAGAAGAAATTTAATGCGATAAATACCAGTAACAGGATAAGATACATTTTAACCGCGGGTGCCCAGCCAATCTGTGCTGCCACAATCGGAGCCGAGAAGGTAGTGACAGCTGTTCCGATATTCCCGATCCCGTAGATTCCGTTGACCAGACCATGCTTATCTTTAGGGAAATACTTCGGCAAAGAGGTTACACCTACCGAAAAAACGGCTCCGCCGATTCCCAGGAACAAACCTCCGATAATTAAATGAGTGACCGAGGATGCTTCACTGATGAAATATACCGGAAACAAAAGCAGGATAAAGCTGAACATAAAAATAATGCGTGCTCCCAGAATGTTTGCATAATAGCCTAAAGGAATCCTTAGAATAGAGCCGAGCACCACCGGAATAGCCGTGACCATCGCTAGCCGCCCCGGAGGAATGCTGATATCCTCGGAAATAAAGGGCATCAGGGAAGAGATGATCACCCACACCATGAATCCAGTAATCAAGTTTAATGTTTGTAGCGGCAATTGCATTTTTTTAATCATTCGACTCACCTTTTCGCCGTTTATTCTCTTGATTATTCATACCAATACTTCCTGTACTCATTGTATCCGCCGATCCCCCGGCTCAGATATAGGGGAGTCCCCTTTCCCTGACAGGGGAAACCCTAAAAATAAAATAACCCCACATAGTGGGGCCATGCTCCAGAACTTATTCACTCCTATCACAAATGAAACATAATACCTTATCTACTCTCTTAATAAGACCCAAAAAAGCCGCCCCAAGTAGGAGCAGCCTGTTCATTCTCACGTAATGAGCGTATTCAATTGCTGGCTTAACCGTTCTTTGTCTTTCGCACTCAGCTGATGCTCGGCCATCGGGTAAATGACAGTCTCTTCTTTGACAAAGTGTACCGTCAGAACCTCAAAAGCCTCCCCTGCATCCTTAACAGCTGCGCGGATATCCTCAAGCGGCAGCATATCTATATTGCCCTCTGTGTAATGCAGGAAATGCCCTATATATCCGTCAATCTCGCGGTGCTCCTCCTGGATGCCGACCAGTGGTCCTTGTTCAAAGCCGATATAACTGCCAAGCAGCGGAAAAAAAAACGTTTCTTCCTTCACAGTATGCTTCTTCAACGGACCAGTAAACTCCAGAATCGCCTTACGCAGCTTATGCAGCTGTGTCCTAGATTCTTCCAGAGCGGGCTGATCGTGTTCAAACCAGAGTACAAGGGCATGCCATTCTTCCATCAGAAATGATAAATAGCGGTGTTCATTCTCAAGAATACGCATGGCGGGCATCGTAAACTTGAGCCCTGTATTTTCCGGCATCCTGCTAACCCTCCATTTGCAAATCAGAAATCCAGCATTTTTTTCCTTAAAGCATACTCGACCAGCTCCGGTCTGCTTTTAAGGTTTAACTTCTCCATAATTTTCGCTTTGTGGGCTTCCACCGTTTTTACCGAAATAAACAGCTTCTCTGCGATTTCCTTGTTCCCGTATCCCTTGGCGATAAGCGGCAGGATCTCCAGTTCACGTTTGGACAACAGCTCAAACAGATCCTCTGTACCGGCGGATTTGTCCTGCTTAATAAATTCACGGACCAGTGAGGTCGCCATCTTAGGATGGATATAAGTGCCGCCTTCATAAATGGTCCGGATGGCCAGCAAAAGCTCCTCGTCCGGAGCGCTTTTGAGAACATAACCGGAGGCCCCGTTCTTCAATACATGAAAAAGATATTCATCATCGTCATGCATCGTCAGAATTAGGATTTTGGTATCGGGATAATCCTCTTTAATCTTCCCGGTTGCAACCAGCCCACTTTCGCCCGGAGGCATGCTTAAATCCATAATCAGAATATCCGGCCGGAATTTGGCAACCATTATATAAGCTTCCCTCCCGTCTGCCGCCGCTCCGATCACTTCTATGTCATCCTGAAAATTGAGAATCATGGAGAATCCGCTCCGTACGATCGCATGGTCGTCTGCAATGACGATCTTCATCAGAAGCTCATTCCTTTCCTCGGGATAATCCTACTGGCACCTGTAAAATAATGGTTGTGCCCCTACCTATCCCTGAATCTACGGTGAAGGTGCCACCCACCAGCTCCGCCCGTTCCTGCATGCCAAAAAGACCAAGTCCGGTTCCATTGGGTTCGTCTCCCTGAATGAAGCCTGTTCCCTCATCCTTAATCAGAAGCCGCAGCACGCCGTCATTTTCTGTAAGAGATACTTTGACGCTGTCTACCTGGGCATACTTCAGGGCGTTCAACACAGCTTCCTGGCATACACGGTACATGACGGTTTCAATCTCACTCTCATACCGTTTCTCCAAAAGCCGGGACTCATATTCAATTATAAGTCCGTAGCTTTGTTCCATCCGCTTGAAGTGTGACCGGAATGCAGCCTCCAGCCCGAAATCATCAAGTGCAGCCGGCCTGAGCTCCACGGAAAGGTTGCGGATATCATTCAGAAGTCTTGTCATGGATACTTCGGTCTGCTTCACCTTCTTCAGCAGCTGTTCATCAGCTGTCATATATTTGAGCACACGCAGATCAATCACGGCACTCATCAGCTCTTGGGCAACGCTGTCATGCAGTTCACGGGATATCCGCTTGCGTTCATTCTCCTGCGCCTCAATGATATGCTTCATCATCTTGTTCTGGTAGAACTTCTCTTGTGTCGTGAACTGTCTGCTCAGATCCCTGAGCATAAACACTCTGATACCATTCTCGTCATCTATCGTGTGAAAGGTGGCGGCATAAGGGACAATCCCCTTATCTTTCGTCTCCAGATAGACTTGATAAGAGGTAAATTCCTCTGAGTCCGGTGTATGAAAGTAACAATTAAGGCATGTGCGGAGCTCCGTCTCACTAGTGTATCCCCGGCAGGTCCCGCATAGTGCCTCCGGATTTCCCTGATACAACTGCTTCAGGATATCCTGGTCAACGATGTTCTCGGCAGCCGGATTCATCGCCAGGGCTTTCCCTTGCCGGTCAAAAAAGAACATCGCCTCCGAGCTGTTCTCGAACAGCTTCGTCATGAGCAGGCTCCGCAGATCCATTCCGGGTGTCATCAACTGAGCAACAATTCCTTCCCGTTCAAGTCTCCAATCCCCTTACGTGCTACCCTGTCCAGGTCTCTCAGCATTTCAGCGGTTACCTGCCGTTCACCCCTGAAACCGCCTAGAAGCACGCCTGCGACGCGGGCATCATTCCACACCGGTACAGCACCAATACTGTTCAAATTCTCCATCTTAGTAATGGGATAATTAAACAAGGTATCAGGCTTCACATCTGTCTGCACAGAAGGGATTAAGAACGGTTTTCCGGTCTTGAACACGATCCCTGCAATCCCTCTGCCGGATTGAAGTACAATCCGTTTGTAACGGTCATTAGTGTTCCCTGAGGCGTATTTCCACCGAATTACATAGTCATATTCCGCAGGTTCAGCAAGAGCCAGCGACATGAAGTCATATCCTAGAGCTGCGCGGATCCGGTCAAGTTCGATTTGATAATCCACCTTATTGTTCATCGTTTTCTCTCCTCGATTAGAACAGGAAAAGAAGTCCACGCAACTCTTTCCGTTAATTCGATTTATTTCTTCTGTATAGGATATAACTTCTGCCTATATAATTCAACGGAACACTCCATACATGGACCAACCGGGTGAACGGCCAAAAGGCAAAGATGGCAAACCCCGACAAGATGTGAAGCTTGAAGGAAAACGGCACATCACTCATCAGTGACGGGTCCGGACGGAACATGAACAGGCCGCGGAACCAGACAGAAATCGTATCGCGGTAGTCAAACTCAGGTTGTACGGCATTCGTTACAATGGTAGAGTACATCCCCATAAACACGATAAACAGGAGGAGTGAGTTGACTATCAGGTCCGATGCACTGCTGAGACGGCGGACATTCTTAAGCGTAAAGCGCCGCGAAGTCAGAATCAGCATCCCGAGCAGTGTGGCTGCACCGAAGATGCCCCCGATGTATACCGCGCCGATATGGTAAAGATGATCACTTACGCCGATGGATTCCAGCCATGATTTCGGAACAGCGAGCCCGCCAATATGGCCCAGGATAACCGGCATAATTCCGAGGTGGAACAGAATGCTGCCGAATTTCAGTTGTTTCTTTTCAATAAACTCACTTGATTTGGCCGTCCAGTTAAACTGATCCTTACGATAACGAAAAATATGTCCGCCGATAAAGATCACCATACACATGTAGGGAAAAATGACCCATAAAAACTGACCCAGCATATTCATTGACTCAGGGCCTCCTGTTCAGCACAAGCTTTTAATGTTTCGCGCAATCCCTTGACCAGATGGAAATAGGGACTTTCATTTCGTTCCAGAGCCTTGAGCAGATGATACGTACCATCCTCAAGAATCGCTATCAGCATCCGGAAATTCTCCGGCGCTCCCGGGACTTCCAACCACTGCGCGGCATATAGAAATTCACACATAAGCGGCAAATAATCAGGTAGTTCTTCCTCCGGCATTTCCAGACCGAACATTTCGTACAGAAGCTTCAACTTGGCGAGCATTTGCCCCCGTTCCTTGGCCTCCTCAAATTTGAAATAGGTCATATACAAGGCGCAGTCCTTCTGAAAATCAAATGTAGCGGCATAACTCTCCTGAATCTCATCCAGACTGAAGCTCTGCATTTGCTTCCAATAGGTATGCACATGGGCATAACCCGGATGAGTACTGTCAAACGCCTCTTCCAGAAAAGCCGGATGAAAGTCCAGCTTCTCCGGGTACATGAGCTGCAGGGCGAAATAACCGAAGGATTCCTTGTAATCATGCAGTTTGATCAGATCAATCACGCCAAATCCCCCCGTAGAAATTCTCTTCATACATTTCCTTGCCGGTCTTCATCGTGTCGCCGGCAGAGCTGGCAGGTCCGCAGCCGTCACAACCGGAGCCGGAGCCCATATCGCCCATCCCGTTTCCGAAACCGGTCGAGCCCTGGGCACGGTAAGGGTTCATGTGCTGCTCCTTGTGGGAGGTTGGGATCACGAAACGGTCTTCATATTTGGCAATCGCGAGCAGCCGGTACATTTCCTCTGTCTGCTGTGCTGTCATACCGACACGTTCAAGACGGCTAGCGTCAAACCCTTGGCCTGAGGATTTAGCGCGCATGTAGGAGCGCATCATGGCCATCCGCTGCAGGGCTTCTTTGACGGTCTCCGTATCGCCTGCGGTCAGTATGTTCGCCAGATACTGGATCGGTGTGCGCATCTCTTCGATAGCCGGGAAAATCATATCGGGATTCTTCAGCGAATCTTTACCTTCAAAATAATTCATGATCGGGCTAAGCGGCGGCACATACCACACCATAGGCAGTGTGCGGTATTCCGGGTGAAGCGGGAAGGCAAGCTTGTGCTCAATCGCCAGTTTATAGACCGGTGAGTTCTGGGCTGCCTCCAGCCAATCCTCAGAGATACCATCTTTTCTCGCCTGGGCAATGACTTCCGGATCATGCGGATTCATGAACAGATCACATTGTGCTTTGTACAAATCTTTCTCGTCCGGGGTGGATGCGGCATCAAGAACCTTGTCGGCATCATACAGCAGAACCCCGAGATAGCGGATTCGGCCTGTACAGGTCTCGGAGCATACCGTAGGCAGTCCTGCTTCCACACGCGGGAAACAGAAGGTGCACTTCTCCGCTTTGTTGGTCTGCCAGTTGAAATACACTTTTTTATACGGACAGCCAGTCATGCAATATCTCCAGCCTCGGCAGGCTTCCTGGTCGACCAGAACAATCCCGTCTTCATCCCGTTTGTACATCGCACCTGAAGGGCAGGAGGCGACACAGCTTGGGTTGAGGCAGTGTTCACAGAGGCGCGGCAGATAGATCATAAACGATTTCTCGAAGTTGAATTTAATTTCTTCCTCGATCTTCTGGATATTCGGGTCAAGCGGGCCGGTTACATGCGCTCCCGCCAGATCATCCTCCCAGTTAGGCCCCCATTCCAGATCCATCTTCTCGCCTGTTACAGCAGAATGAGCCCGCGCCACCGGGGAATGCTTTTGCTCTCCTGCATTCGTCAGATGCTCATAATTGTAAGTCCACGGTTCATAATAATCCTTCATCTCCGGCATGTCGGGGTTGTAGAAGATTTTGCCGAGCGCAATCTTGGACAGCTTATTGCCGGATTTCAGCTCCAGCTTCCCCTTGCGCAGCTGCCAGCCGCCCTTGTAGAGCTCCTGGTCTTCCCAGCGTTTCGGATAACCAATCCCCGGTTTCGTTTCCACGTTATTGAACCACATATATTCCGCACCTTTACGGTTCGTCCAGGTCGTCTTGCAGGTCACGCTGCAGGTGTGGCAGCCGATGCATTTATCCAGATTCATTACCATTGCAACTTGCGCTTTAATTTTCAAGCCAGTTGACCTCCTTCATTTTGCGGACGGCTACGTAGACATCACGCTGGTTGCCGATCGGACCATAGTAGTTAAAACCGTAGCTGAGCTGTGCGTATCCGCCGACCATCTGGGTAGGCTTCAGATGAATCCGGGTAGGCGCATTGTGGCTTCCGCCGCGCGTATCCGTAATTTCAGAGCCCGGTACTTGAATGTGCTTGTCCTGGGCATGGTACATAAACATGGTGCCTCTCGGCATCCGGTGACTGACAACCGCGCGTGCAGTTACGACACCGTTACGGTTGTAGACTTCGAGCCAGTCATTATCCTCAATGTGATGTGCCGCAGCATCCTCATTATTGATCCACACGGTTGGACCGCCCCGGAACAACGTCAGCATGTGCTGGTTATCCTGATAGGTCGAATGGATATTCCATTTCCCGTGCGGTGTCAGATATCTCAGAACCAGAGAATCCTGTCCACCCTTCACTTCCTTGTCACGCGGCCCGAAGACCATCGGAGGCAACGTTGGCTTGTAAACCGGCAGCGCTTCGCCGAACTGCTGGAAGATTTCATGGTCAATGTAGAAATGCTGTCTTCCGGTCAGCGTCCGGAACGGAACGAGACGTTCAATGTTCGTGGTGAACGGTGAATAGCGCCGTCCCTGCTTGTTCGACCCGCTGAATACCGGTGTCGGAATGACTTCCCGCGGCTGTGCGGTGATGCTCTGGAACGTAATCTTTTCTGCGGCCCGGTCCGCCGAGATATCCCGCAGCTCTACTCCTGAATCCTTCTCCGCTGCAGCGTAAGCCTTCTGGGACACGCGCCCGTTGGTAGCCGAAGACAGGTGAAGAATCGTATCTGCGGCCTGGCGGGCAGTCTGCAGCTTCGGCAGTCCGTTTTTAATCGTTTCATCGAAATAAACACCGCTGAGCTTCTTCAATTCCTCATATTCTTCGGCGACAGAGAAGCTGATGCCGTGCGCGCCTGCTTTGCCGATTGCGAGGTTAGGTCCGAGTGAAATGTATTTGTCATGAATTTTAGTATAATCACGCTCTACAATAGTAAAGTTCGGCATTGTTTTGCCCGGGATAGCCGGAACTTCGCCTTTGGTCCAGTCTTTGACAAGACCCATCGGCTGTGAGATCTCGCTTACCGAATCATGGCCGAGCGGTGACATCACAACATCCTTATAAACGCCAGGCAGATGCGATTTTGCCATTTCGGAGAATACCTCAGCCAGCTGGCGGTAAATATCCCAATCCGACCGGGATTCCCACAGCGGGTTAACTGCCGGATTGAACGGATGAACAAACGGATGCATGTCAGTCGACGACAGATCTGTTTTCTCATACCAGGTTGCGGCCGGCAGCACGATATCTGCATAGAGGGGTGTTGTCGTCATCCGGAAATCCAGGGCAACCATCAGATCGAGCTTACCTTCGACATCCTCACGCCAGATAATCTCTTCCGGTTTCTGTTCTTCATTCGGCTCGGCCAGCAGACCGTCGGAAGCTCCGAGCAAATGCTTCATGAAGTATTCCTGCCCTTTGGCAGAGCTTGAAATCAGGTTCGAGCGCCAGATAAATAATGAACGGGGAAAGTTCTCCGGTGCGCCGGGATCTTCCACGGCAAACCGTGTTTTCCGTGATTTAATCTCTTCCACGGTGTGACTGATAATCTCGCTGTTAGTCTTCTTGCCTTGCTGTGCGGCTTCCTCGGCGAACAGAAGACTGTTCTTGTTGAATTGCGGGAAGGATGGCAGCCATCCGAGACGGGCAGCCAATACGTTATAGTCAGCCGGATGTTGGTAAGCTACATCCCCTCCAGTCGGCGATTTCAGTGAATCAGTGCCGCTCTCCTCATAACGCCATTGCTCTGTTGCGAAATAGAAGAACGAAGTCGCGTTCTGCTGACGTGCCGGACCCTGCCAGTCCTTGGCAAAAGCAACCGTTGACCAGCCTTCAATCGGACGGCATTTCTCCTGACCAACATAATGCGCCCAGCCGCCGCCGTTAACACCTTGGGAAGCGGTCAGCACCACTAGATTCAGAATGGAACGATAGATGGTATCGCTGTTGAACCAGTGATTAATCCCTGCGCCCATGATGATCATAGAGCGTCCACCCGTATCAATCGCATTCTGGGCAAATTCGCGGGCAATCTGAACTACGACACTCGCCTTTACCGTCGTAATCTTCTCTTGCCATGCCGGGGTGTAATAAGAGGATTGATCCTCATATCCCTTTGCGTTAAGCGGACTTTCTGTACGTGCGATGCCATACTGGCTCATCATCAGATCATAGACTGTGGCGGCATAACGTTCTGCACCGTCGGCAAGCCGTATTTTGCGGGCCGGAATCACCCGTCTGAAGGTGCCGTTGCCGGCATTATCGAAGTACGGGAACACGATTTCCGTCCACTCTTCTCCGTGGCCTTCGATGGTCAAGGCGGGTTCTACTTTACTGCCGTCTTCCCGCTCGAGGATCAGATTCCATTTCTTTCCTTCCTCCCAGCGCTGCCCCATGGTACCGTTCGGAACCATCATCTCACCAGCCACCTCGTCAAAGATTACCGGTTTCCAGTCTGAGTGCTGGGAGTTATCTCCAAGATCACTCGCCCGCAAGAAACGTCCGCCTTTAAGGGCATCCTCATGAGGGTCAAGCAGAATCAGGAAAGGCATATCTGTATATTGCTTCGCATAATTCAGGAACATCGGCTCCTGGCGTTCCTGGTAGAACTCTTGCAGAATGACATGCGTCATGGCCTGGGCAAGCGCAGCGTCCGACCCTGGATTCGGGGCCAGCCAGTTGTCGGCGAATTTGACGTTCTCTGCGAGATCCGGTGCCACCGACACGACTTTGGTTCCCTTATAGCGTACTTCAGTCATAAAGTGGGCATCCGGCGTCCGAGTTAGCGGTACGTTAGAGCCCCACATCATCAGGTAACCGGCGTTGTACCAATCCGAAGATTCTGGAACATCCGTCTGCTCGCCCCAAATTTGCGGGGAAGCCGGAGGAAGATCAGCATACCAGTCATAGAAACTGAGCATTTGACCGCCTAGTAGTGATATGAATCGCGCCCCCGATGCGTAGCTGACCATGGACATGGCCGGAATCGGTGTGAAGCCGGCGATGCGGTCGGGACCGTATTTCCGGATCGTGTAGATCAGCTGGGCCGAGATCAGCCGCAGCGCGTCGTCCCAGGCTACACGTATATGTCCACCTTTACCGCGCGCCTTCTTGTACTGGCTAGCCTTCTCGGGGTCTTCAACAATACTGGCCCAGGCATCGATGTAATTGTCATGCTCCTTCAACGCCGTTTGCCACAGCCGCCACAGTTTCCCTCTGATATACGGGTATTTCACGCGCAATGGACTATATTCGTACCACGAGAAGGTAGCTCCGCGGGGACAACCGCGCGGTTCAAACTCCGGCATATCCGGTCCGCAGGAAGGATAATCGATCTGCTGATTTTCCCAAGTAATGATTCCGTTCTTCACAAACACCTTCCAGCTGCAGGAGCCTGTACAGTTGACTCCGTGAGTGGTACGCACTACTTTATCGTGAGACCAGCGCTGGCGGTACATATTCTCCCAATCTCTATTTTTCTCTTCAAGAATGGACCAGTTTCCGGAATAGCTTTCAACCGGTTTAAAAAAGTTAAGTCCGAATTTCTTCTTCATCGATCCAGAACACTCCCTTCAAAATTTATTCAATTAATACCATTATGGATCTACCCGGCCGTGCTTCCCATTAGGGAAACACCTATTGAACCTCGGGAATTCCCTCGATCTGAATAAAAAGCAAAAAGCCTTTCCCACTGAGGAGAAAAGCTGTGTTCCTGCCGTTTACTTCCCGGGCAGAGGATCCCATTAGGGACTTCCCTCTTTTTGGTCCGGGGAATTCCTTAGCGGGAATTCCTCTGCAAATTCGTGTGCTATACTGGCAAGTGGAAACGGCTTTACCGTCCTTTTTTGAAGACGGTACCGTTTCAGCGAGAAGTAGAATGATCATTATCATATGAAACATATAGATTCTTATATTTTCGAAAAACGGGAGGATGAAGCAACATGCCAGGACCCTCACTACGCCAGTTGCATGCCCACCATGCCATTCATCAGGGCGGGCTCTCCGGCGCTGTAGCCAAGACCGAAGAAGTGGAAGAACTGCTGGAAGCGAAGGAATTTGAAGTGGCGCATCAGGCCGCCGAACATCTAATTGAGTACTGGGAGACGCGGATTATCAGCCATGCTGACGCGGAGGAAGACGGGTTCTACCAGGAAATGGCCCGGAAGAATCCTAACCTGCAAGACGCAGTTCTTGGGCTTACACGTGATCATGAATTATTGCGGATTATAGTAAAAGATGTCAAAGCATTGCTTGCGGAAGAAGGCCTCACTCCGGAGGTGCTTCACCAGTTCCACGCGCTGCTGGTTGTGAACGCGATTCATAGCCGGGATGAAGAACGTCTTCTGTTTGAGGAGGCGTGACCTCATTTCTAGCTTGCAGGATGGCACGCAAATCAGCTTTGTTAATCAGTAATTCTTGCAGCGTGTATTCGCCCAACAATGGAAGCGATGATTGGCGAACTGCCCAGGCTCGGGATGAAAGAAGAGCAAATTCATTATGAGTTTTTCGGACCGCACTCCAATTGAACAACAATTTGATTATGAATCTATTCACCCAGCATCTAATTTTATTTATTAAAAAAAGCACACGGGCCTCCCTCGAAATCCTTAACGATTCGGGGGAGATCCGTGTGCTTTTTATCTGGAAAGCAGCCATTTATATAATACATTCGCATGATTATGTATTGGGTCTTTCGCGGCATATACCAACGTAACATCCTGTTTCAGCACCCGTTCACGGATTGTCGCTGCAAGTCTCACGCGCGTCGGATCTTCCTCCAGTTCCCGGATATAACGGTCACTGAATGCCGCAAAACGCTCCGGCATGTGGTCAAACCATTTGCGCAGCTCCGGGCTTGGAGCAATCTCCTTCATCCATTCGTCTAATGCCGCCTGTGGTTTCGTAATTCCGCGTGCCCACAGCCTGTCCACCAGTATCCGGTACCCGTCCTCCGGATCCGCCGGCTCATAAATCCGCTTCAGACATATAGAGTACTGATGTTCATCTAAATTGCGGCAGGTATTCTCCAACATGTAGTCTCCCTCCTGGCATCCATACTGGAACGGACCGTTGTCCAATTGCTGTATCGAACGTGCGGTCAGCTATTCCAAAAGAGCGATTTCTTAGTACACTGAATATACCATGGAACAAATTTTCCTGCCAAGGACAGTAACTTGGAGGGAATGTGGTACCGTAAGCAGGTTGATTGCCGATTAAATCCTAAACCATGTAGAAGAGCCTCACAGAATTGCATTTACTGGTCAGAACTATTATCATATCCATCGTTGCTAAAAGAACTAATAATATTATCCCACTCCGTTTTTTTATTGTTTCGTACTAATAGCTTCATTCCATAATAAAGAATCCTCTTATTAATCTCCACTATATTTATTAACGGTTACGGGATAATAGTAAATTTCTATATCTTCATTTATAAAACCTCTACGTTGAGCAGCCAATAAGGTCTCGTACATATTCCTTCTTCCTACAGGATTATCCGTATGATGATATATCTTATTCGCCCTTAAACCATACTCACAAAAGTATTTTACGAAATCATACCCATTCTTTAGTTCAATTCCATCGGCGCCTTCACCTAAATCATGGTCAAGAGTTAGGATATTCACTTCATTATTTTCAAATAGTTTAACAGCATCTTCAAATGTCCTTGCCAAGGTGAATCCTTCTGGACAGTCTCGTAAGTCATCAAGATAAACATTTATCATATCGAACCTCAATTTTTGGCAAAATGTTTATTTTTCTATTACTTTCTAAACGTTCTTTCATAATCTTCAAGCCGTATTTTTCTAATTTGTTTACGATCCGTTGTTCTAACAATGATTCCTTCTGATTTGCCTGTTGCGTCGATTCCTACTTGAGTATTCTCGAATCTTTTTAAATAAGAATATGTACTCTCAAGAGAAGTTGGAAACTCGGAACCCTTTATGGTTTCAAGAAGTGGTGCGGACTGCAAATCCATGCTTTCAATAAATCTCTTCTTCTCAATTTCATCATAAAATGGTTGATTTCCGTGATCACGCCACACCGCAATTTTCTCCTGCGATAACTTAAGAAGTCTATATAATTCATCCTTATTCAAGGAGAACATATCAAATACACGATACCCTTGAGTTTTTCTGTCAGAATAGTTCTTGGATGCTTTAGTTTTTCCTCCATAAGATTCCTGATAAATTACGGTTAATGCCCAGTCAGCCTTAGGAAAGATATCTGCAATTACTTTTTCTGCTAACGGCTTAAGAAATTCCGCAATGTTCCCATAAGGATTACCGATTCTATCTCCTTTTGCATATAACAATTCTTCTCTGGAACCAATTAGATAATCAACTTCATTAACATCATTTTTCAATAAAATGATCCTTGAATTTTCACCATCAACTTTTTCGTAAACAAAAATATCGTCTAATTCTGCGAAGCCTCTTGACTCCGTTAAAACATCATTTAACCGACCTCGTTCACCTAGTTGATGATATGTAAGAATGCTAGGGTACTTTGTTAAAGAATTAATTTTCTTTAAATCCATAAACTATTCTCCCACTTTCAAATTCAGTTTATATGACTCTTGCTCTTATAAACATAAACCAAAGATATTCAAGGAATATTTTACCACTGATTACGTGTTCACATGTTATTCCTGATGGGATTGTCATAAAGAGTTCTCCTTATTTGTTTCAATTTAATTTTGAAGATAGGTATCATCAGAATCTACGAAATCACTTTGTGGTTTACGCATGAGGTTTATACCTTCAATACGTTACATTCACTAATACGACAAATTAATATTTTCATAATCTTCTACCCATTCTTTTCATCATCCGTTAATGGTAATGTTGGAGCAGCAAAGAGGGTTCTTATATGTATTTTCAAGTGATACTCATGTAATAGAAAATCAGCAAAATAAGAACATGAAAATAGTTGTAAAAAACTAATAAATCTTCTTTAATAATCTGATTCAAATATTGTTTCGTTTTCATCATTTGAGAAAATAATTTTTAATTGGGCAGTCGGATTCCAAATTCTACTATCTTTTATAATTAGATATTTTCCACCTGTATATTCATACTCACGAGTTTTACTGTCAATCACTACTGAAAATGTTTTAGCATCTTTTAAAACTTGCGTATTATTAATTACAAGTCCAATCGAACCTTTCTCCAAACCACCAATAACTATCTCATCTCGTATCATACCCGTAGATTTAGTATAGTCAGAAGCACTACGATAAATATAAATATAGGGCAAGCTAAAAATGTAATATTCCTCGTCGTTTAACTTTTGTATAGAAACATAATCCAAATTTTCACGTTCGATAAATTTATCTAATTCTTTTTCAGTGATTGCATTCCAGCTACATCCTGACAAAAAGAATAGTACACAAAAAGATAGAATTACATATCTCAAATGAAATTTCATATTCCCTCCATAATTTTAATATTACACTTAAGTTATTTACATCTGTAGCTATGATTCTCCTTAATAAATTCAAGCATGTACGTATCTTAAAAAAAACAAAGGATTTATTCTTACTAAATCCACTATAACATTAAATGGAATATTTTCCGCAGCTTATCTTCTACCAAGGCAATAAATTCCGAGTTGTAGCCATAAGGTATTTATAGGTTTTATGACCATAATTTAATAGTCTGTAAGATTGTATTATCAGATGATTTTAACACCTTTAATGCGAAATGATTGAAGTTGCTTGTAAACAGTGTTACTCTATCAACGGTAAACTCAAAATCTGTGCTCTTCAATACATCTTATAATAGTCACTATTTTTAGTTAAGAAAGGTAACACTATGATAAAAGTTGATAACTTATCCTTCGCATTCCCGCAAAAAGAACTATATAAAAACATTTCATTTACGCTTGAAGAGGCACAACATTGCGCTTTTATAGGAACAAGCGGCAGTGGTAAAAGTACACTGATCGATATACTAATGGATCCAGAAAAATATTTGTTCGAAGGCAAGCTAGAGATGGACCCAACCTGCAAAATTGGGTATGTAAGTCAGTTTTCGCAACTAGACAAATCTAAAGAAACAACCGTTTTTGAATATATAGGAGAAGAATTTATTAAGATACAAAATGAAATAACAGCTATTCTCACTGAAATGGAAACATCATCAGATATTGATTCATTACTCGAAAAGTATCAATTAGCTCTAGATGCCTTTGATTTAATGGATGGAAATGATTTTGAAAGCAATATTAATAAGAAACTAAATTTAGCCAACCTCTTGAAACTAAAAGATGCTAGGGTATCCGACCTAAGTGGTGGGGAATTCAAGCTTATTCAAGTGATGAAGGAAATGCTGACTAATCCAGACTTAATGATTATGGATGAGCCCGATGTATTTTTAGATTTTGAAAACCTAAATGCACTTAAAAATCTTATTAATGCTCACAAAGGAATATTGCTAGTGGTTACGCATAACCGTTATCTATTGAATCATTGTTTTAACAAAATTATACACCTTGAAAATATGGAGATCCAAGAGTTCGATGGGCGATATATTGAGTATAACTTCTCATTACTTCAGACGAAAATTGAGTTACAAGAAATCGCAGTCGCTGAACAAGAAGAGATAGAGAGATACGATAACATTATTGATAATCTTAGAGCGATCGCAACCTATAATTCAGAAGCATCTAGAGGGAGAGCGTTAAAAGCTAGGGTTAAGTTTCAAGAAAGATTGGAAGCGCGAAAAATTAAAGCGCCATTCGTTGATATTAAGCAACCAAAAATCAGTTTTGGTGTGGACAATGAATTTGAAGAAGACATCACTGTTTTAAATGTGAATAATTATAGTGTTTCCTTTGATGAGTTGATTTTAGAAAATGTTAACTTTGAGATGAAACCTACAGATAAAGTAGCCCTTATCGGTCCAAACGGTACCGGGAAAACGACTTTACTCCGAGATATCTTTAAAAATAATCATGATTCAATTAAAATGAATTCTGATATTAAAGTGGCTTATCTTTCTCAGCTTCAAGACGAAGTGCTAAAGGATTCTAATACCATACTAGAAGACTTCATCGATGCCGGGTTTGCAACTTATGACGAGATTAGAGCACATCTTTCAAACTATGGCTTTGAAGGAGAAATTCTTAATCAAAAGATAGAATCTTTATCTGGTGGCGAAAAAAATATACTGCAATTGGCAAAAGTTTCTGCTAGCAAAGCAAACTTATTGCTTCTTGATGAACCGACAAGCCATTTAGACACCTATACACAAATCGCACTGGAGAAAGCCATTGAAGACTATAAAGGTGCGATTCTCATGATTTCTCATGATTTCTATTCCGTAGTAAATGGTATGGATTATGTACTAATCATTGACGAGAAGACGATTAGAAAAATGAGTATGCGAAAATTCAGAAAGATGATTTATGCCAGTCATTTTGATAAAGATTATTTAGAAAATGAACAAAATAAAAAAGCAGTTGAAATGAAAATAGAATTAGCTTTAAAAGACAATAATTTTGAACTTGCGAAAGGTATGGTTGACGAGCTAGAAGAGCTGATTAAGTTACTTTAAATTCCAACCTTCTGAATGAAATGATTACAAGAACGATGAAATAAAATGTTGGTGGAAAAGTATCCACAAAAAAGACACTGATGAATAGATTGATAAGCTCCCATCATAGTAGACAGTAGAAAAAACAAAAACTTCTACTGCTACAATGATGGGAGTTTTTCTAATGTCTAATAGAAGTCCAACATCTTTAAAAGTAAAATTACATGTCGTAGGGCTGTGCCTTGAGCACAAGTCAAATCCAAACTATGAGGCAAAGCAGCTAGGTCTTAGTTCACACACAGTTAGAGAATGGATTAGGAAATATAAAGCAGATGGTTTGGACGGGTTGAGGGAATCGAGAACATGGAAATCATACCCAAAGGAATTGAAGCTTGCTGCTGTTAACGAAGTGTTGTCTGGTCGTTGCTCCGTTGAAGAGGTGACAAACAAGCATTATATTTCAAGCAGAAGTGTTTTGACAAAATGGATTACCAAGTATACTAATGAGATAGAATTGAAACCTACACATACAGGAAAAGGACTATCTCATATGAACCAAGGACGTAAAACAACTTTCGAAGAACGCATTGAAATTGCACAATATACCATCGCTAATGGATTGGATTATCAGAAAGCGATTGAAAAGTACGGAGTATCTTATCAGCAAGTTTACGCATGGGTTCGGAAATATCAAGCTGGCCGGGAGGAGGCTCTTCAGGACAATCGCGGTCGCAAAAAGCCTGTAGAAGAACTAGATGAGCATGAACGTCTTAAGCTACGGATTAAAGAGCTAGAAGCGCGAAATGAATACCTAGAGATGGAGAATGACTTCGCAAAAAAGTTGGCGGAGATCAAGCGACGAAATACACGCTAACCCTCGTTCGGCAAGTAAACTTGTATCAAGCGATTCAAGAACTGAACAAAGAAAAAGGTCACGCAATTACGAAGTTGTGTGCGTTAGCTGGGGTTGCTCGATCTGCCTATTACAAGTGGTTAAAATGGAAACCCTCTAGCATGGAACTTGAAATTCGTGCGTTAGCCAAAGAAGTAAAGCTTCGTTATGACAAGCGAAAAGGGATACTTGGCTATCGTCAAATGCGTACGCAATTAAACCGAAAGCTCAAAAAGAAGTACAACAAAAAGCGTTATTACCGAATCATGTGTGCTCTTGGGCTTAAAGCGGTCATTCGCAGAAAACGAGCAAGTTATGTGAAAGCTACGGAGATCCATGTAGCTGAAAATGTAATGAACCGTAACTTTGATGCCAATTCTCCTAATTCAAAATGGTGTACAGATGTGACTGAACTGAAGTACGGGAATGGGCGCAAAGCCTATTTGAGCGCTATTATTGATGTCTATGATAATTCCATTGTCTCATGGGTATTAAGCCATTCTAACAACAATAAACTCGTGATGGATACGTTGAAGAGGGCTTACGCAAAGAATCCTGGCGTATCCCCTCTTTTACAAAGCGACAGAGGCTTCCAGTACACGTCTCATGAGTACAACCGACTTCATATAAAATACGGATTTAAGAAAAGCATGTCTCGTGTGAGTCGGTGTTTGGACAACCAACCTATTGAGCGTTTTTGGGGTACATACAAGTCAGAAAGCTATTATCTTACAAAGTATGACACCTATGATGATGTCCTTACAGAGGTTAGCAAATATATTCACTACTACAATAATTACCGCTACACAGAGTGTTTGGATGGCTTGTCACCTAGCGAATACCGACGAGCTGCATAACGAAGATACCTCAGTTCTGGCAATACGAACTGAGGTATCTAAACTAACTATTTTTGTTTTTTACACTGTCCACTTGACAGGGAGCACTTCAGATTCTCAGTGTCTTTTTGCTGCATTGATTTGTTGATAGCTCTTGCCGCGGACAGTGGTTCACTTATCATTAGAAATCTATGCCAACATCCCCCTTATAGAATATTTTTTTTGTATATGCATTATATACCGAGCATACGTTCTTTAAGCAGGAGATATTTTCTAACTAATCATTTTAAATTACTACCAAATTTATAATATAACGCAAATAATAAACGCCATTCCATATCAACGGTAGGCATTTATTATTTGATATTTATGATAATAAATAAAAACTACTTTGCAAAATCAATGTGAATCTTAGCATCATTCTCTGTTTTTTCCCAATTCACTTTTGCCCCCAATGCTTCAGAAATAAATCTCAGATTTACATAAAAGATATTACTCGTAGGTTCAAGTGATGGTGCTTGATTTAATACAACTTTTTCTCCATTTAATAATGCATCATAAGAATTATTTGTTAACACTATAACTTTATTATCTTTTGATGCTGTCACAGTTTTTGTGTTATTATCCCATTCAATCGACATTCCATACTTTTCAAAAATGGGTCGCATAGGGACAAGAGTTGTTCCAAGATAAGTGACATTTGCATAAATGTCTAACTTTTCATCATTAATGTAAATGACTGGCTTGCTGCGTGAAGCGTTTACGCCAGTCCCTCCTAGCATTAACGTAATAACAGATGTAAGTAAGATTGCTTTAAAAACTACCTTCATACGATTCCTCCTTTAAATAATAATGGACAATAGACACAAAAGTATCTACTGTCCATTATTTTAATTGTAAATGTCACTATTTACAACAATTGTAATTACATTATTTCCACTGACAGTGACATTCGAATGATCGTTCAGTGGGCCTGATAATGCACTGCTAGAAATAGGTGTTCCGTCAACTTTGATATTAGAAAAAGTCGTTCTATTTTTTCCTGTATCAGTTTTAGACCAAACAGTTGATAACAGTTTCCATCTGCTTATTGAGGCAATATTCCAGCTTGCATTTGATTCCATTATTGTTATATTTGGTGTGTCTTGAAGAGAATAGCCCCCGAGTGTTGGACAAATAGATGTTCCATCAATTTTGATTCTTACTTTTCCATTATAATTGTACCAAAAATACATTAATGGAGCTGTGCCAGGTTTATAAC